>NZ_CP195116.1:1940000-4452500 GCF_052692655.1 Nostoc sp. DSM 114167 | reverse complement strand
GGTCACACAGTAGTATTTAGCCTTACGAGGTGGTCCTCGCTGATTCACATGGGATTCCTCGTGCCCCATGCTACTCGGGATTGAGCTACTATCCTTTAACTTTCGACTACAGGACTTTCACCTTCTTTGGTGCAGTATTTAGCTGCTTCGTCTAGCCTCCAGATTCGATATCGCTGTCCCACTACCCCAAAAGGTAAACCCTCTGGTTTAGGCTTTTCCCCTTTCGCTCACCACTACTTAGGGAATCTCTGTTTTGATTTCTCTTCCTCCAGCTAGTAAGATGTTTCAATTCGCTGGGTTGGCTCTTGACTGCCTATATATTCAGCAGCTAGTATCTAGGGTTGCCCCATTCGGAAATCTCCGGCTCAATGTTTGCTTCCAACTCCCCGGAGCATATCGTCGGTAACCACGTCCTTCGTCGCCTCTGTGTGCCTAGGTATCCACCGTTAGCCCTTATTCGCTTGACCACTCAAATTTTTTGGTCTTTTAACTATTGCATTCACAATCACTTATAGTTAGTTCTGCTTACTTCGTCACTTCACACTGATTTTACTCAGCACTCTAAGCCGAAGCACTCAGCACTCGATAATGTCTGTGTCTGCCTGCTAATTTGCGTTCCTATGCAGTTTTCATGGTTCTGGCTGAGAATTTACTCAGCAGTCTGACAAATGTCATGTTGCTGATTTCTCACTCACTTTTGTGTTCTGGCAATCGCCATCAGGTGGAGGTTAGCGGACTCGAACCGCTGACATCCTGCTTGCAAAGCAGGCGCTCTACCAACTGAGCTAAACCCCCAGATACAATTAAAAATTGATAATTAAAAATTAAAAGTGAAATAAATTTTTAATTTTGCATTTTACATTTTTAATTGATTCAGGTGGGCCATCCTGGACTCGAACCAGGGACCTCACCCTTATCAGGGGTGCGCTCTAACCACCTGAGCTAATAGCCCATATCGAACCTTCATCATAGTTTGAAAGCTTTCTACATTTGCAAATGTCTGCGACTGACCTAAGGAATGACCAACTTAGTATCTATATAGCTGTTTGCTTTTCGATCTCTAAGGGGTGTAGGTCTCCTTTAAAGGAGGTGATCCAGCCACACCTTCCGGTACGGCTACCTTGTTACGACTTCACCCCAGTCACCAGTCCTGCCTTAGGCATCCTCCTCCACGAATGGTTGGAGTAATGACTTCGGGCACTACCAGCTTCCATGGTGTGACGGGCGGTGTGTACAAGGCCCGGGAACGAATTCACTGCAGTATGCTGACCTGCAATTACTAGCGATTCCTCCTTCACGCAGGCGAGTTGCAGCCTGCGATCTGAACTGAGCTTTGGTTTGCGGGATTTGCTTGCGATCGCTCGCTTGCTGCCCTCTGTCCAAAGCATTGTAGTACGTGTGTAGCCCAAGGCGTAAGGGGCATGCTGACTTGACGTCATCCCCACCTTCCTCCGGTTTGTCACCGGCAGTCTCTCTAGAGTGCCCAACTTAATGCTGGCAACTAAAAACGAGGGTTGCGCTCGTTGCGGGACTTAACCCAACATCTCACGACACGAGCTGACGACAGCCATGCACCACCTGTGTTCGCGCTCCCGAAGGCACTCTCAACTTTCATCAAGATTCGCGACATGTCAAGCCTTGGTAAGGTTCTTCGCGTTGCATCGAATTAAACCACATACTCCACCGCTTGTGCGGGCCCCCGTCAATTCCTTTGAGTTTCACCGTTGCCGGCGTACTCCCCAGGCGGGATACTTAACGCGTTAGCTACGGCACGGCTCGGGTCGATACAAGCCACGCCTAGTATCCATCGTTTACGGCTAGGACTACTGGGGTATCTAATCCCATTCGCTCCCCTAGCTTTCGTCCCTCAGTGTCAGTTACGGCCTAGCAGAGCGCCTTCGCCACTGGTGTTCTTCCTGATCTCTACGCATTTCACCGCTACACCAGGAATTCCCTCTGCCCCGAACGTACTCTAGCTATGTAGTTTCCACTGCTTCTATCTAGTTGAGCTAGACTCTTTAACAGCAGACTTTCATTGCCACCTGCGGACGCTTTACGCCCAATCATTCCGGATAACGCTTGCATCCTCCGTATTACCGCGGCTGCTGGCACGGAGTTAGCCGATGCTTATTCCTCAGGTACCGTCATTGTGTTCTTCCCTAAGAAAAGAGGTTTACGACCCAAGAGCCTTCCTCCCTCACGCGGTATTGCTCCGTCAGGCTTTCGCCCATTGCGGAAAATTCCCCACTGCTGCCTCCCGTAGGAGTCTGGGCCGTGTCTCAGTCCCAGTGTGGCTGATCGTCCTCTCAGACCAGCTACTGATCGTCGCCTTGGGAGTCCATTACACTTCCAACTAGCTAATCAGACGCGAGCTCATCTCTAGGCAGCAAGCCTTTCACCCAAGGGCACATCCGGTATTAGCCACCGTTTCCAGTGGTTGTCCCAGACCTAGAGCCAGATTCTCACGCGTTACTCACCCGTCCGCCACTGTGTCCGAAGACACCGTTCGACTTGCATGTGTTAAGCATACCGCCAGCGTTCATCCTGAGCCAGGATCAAACTCTCCGTTTTGAATTGGAAAGCTCTTTAGCTCAATAGCTGCTCTTTTTTAACTTCAGCTTAGTTATTTTTATTTGCTTGACGCAATACACTTGCTGTATAATCGCTTTCAAACTATAATATTTTCAAGGTTCGGTGTCCTTTAAGCGTTGCTCTTTCTCGCTCCGCTTCAAGCACTTATTCAATATAGCGAACCTAATTCCTCGTGTCAACTACTTTTTCCAAAATATTTTTGGAATATTTCGGCATCACTATCAAAGCCATGCAAGACAAGGGGTTTAGGCTATAGTATTGCTGGAAGTCTTTTAGGAACCAATAAATTTGTGAGCAAGTCTAGTGTTTTGCCGCCCTGGCTAGTTTTAGATCCTCTGTTGCGTAGTTGGTTATTGGAGGATATTGGTAGGGGCGATCGCTTTCCCAGAGCCTAAATTATTTCTAAAGTATTTTATAGATCAATTTCTTTGCGGCTCAATCTGACAGATGGTATCCAACGCCTAATCGTTTTGTACCTACTTTTGCCCACTTGTGTGTCAATGCGAATAAGAAAAGCGGTGACAATATTATATAGAGTAGAGCAAAATTTGCTGTAAACACCCAAAAAATCAGTTCCAGCCCAATGCTTCACGGATTTGCGCTGCTAGTTTTAAGGGGCGGAAAGGCTTGGCAAAGACGGCAGCTACATCTAAGCCAGTAAAGCTCTTTTGATCGGACTCCTGGACTTTGGCAGTGAGTAAAATTACTGGAATTGACTTAGTGATGGGGTTAGCCTTCAGTTGTTGCAGAGTGGCACGCCCATCCATATCAGGCATCATCATATCTAGTAAAATTACATCAAGCTTAGAGTTGGCTGCTAGATTCAACGCTTCCCAACCAGAACAAGCAGTCAACACGTTCCAACCAGCAGCCATTTCTAATCCCAATTTTGCGATCGCCTGCACATCTTCTTCATCATCAACAATCAAGATATTTCTGCTCATATTGTCACTCTCGCATGATATGTGATGCTGATTAGCTTGATTAGTATTCAGCTATTTTAGAATGCAATCGGGTAGAAGTAGGGGAGATTTGGGTAATTAAAGGCTGCTATTGAGAGTCTACTAAAGGTAACAGTACATAAAAGGTGCTACCTTTGCCTAAAATGCTCTGAACCCAGATTTTACCATCATGTTGCTGTATGATATCTCGGCAAATAGCAAGTCCTAAACCTGTTCCTCCTTTGTTGCGGGAGTCAGAT
Organism: Nostoc sp. DSM 114167; assembly: GCF_052692655.1. Taxonomy (NCBI): domain Bacteria; kingdom Bacillati; phylum Cyanobacteriota; class Cyanophyceae; order Nostocales; family Nostocaceae; genus Nostoc; species Nostoc sp. DSM 114167. Next base: position 4,448,707 of record NZ_CP195116.1, on the reverse strand, counting down.
GCATCTACTTGCTGAAAACGCTCGAAGATGATCTGTAATTTATCTTCAGGAATTCCTCGCCCTTCATCTTGGATCGTAATTAAAAGAAAGTTGAATGATGAAGGCTGATTTTCTTCAGACTCAACGCCTTTAGATTCTGAGAGAGTGGCACTTATCCACACAGTGTCACCTGGTTCAGAAAACTTAATTGCGTTGCTCAGTAAATTGGTGAGGGTTTGCAAGAGGCGATCGGGATCTGCCCAAAGTTCTACTGGTACGGGATTTATAATTAGTCGAACTTGTAATTTATCTGCCATTGCTTGCATTGCTTCCGTTGCCGTAATTAGCAAGTCTGCGGCGTTGCACTTCGCCTTCCGTGTAAAGATTTTGCCCGATTTCATCCGCTCTAAATCGAGAATATCGTTCACTAAACGAATCAAGCGTTCAGTATTAGTTGTGGCAATGCTGAGGACTTTTTGTCCCTGTTCGGTTAAAGTTCCCAGTTGTCCTGAACTCAATAAATCTAATGCTCCCATTGTGGAAGTTAAAGGTGTACGCAACTCATGACTAACTAAAGAGATAAATTCGTTTTCTAGGCGTTTACGTTCGGTGATGTCATTGGCAATTAATAAAGCACATGGCACTCCACCTAAGTCAATTAATTCGAGAGATATCAGTATGGTTTTGAGTTCTCCAGACTTTGTAGAAAATTCAAATTCTAGATTGTACAGCGAGCCAGTTTCCGGCAGAAGTTGAATTGTTTGAGCGATCGCGACTGTGTTTTTACCTAAATTAAGTTCGGTAGCAGTATCTCCAATTACTTCCTCTAAACAATAGCCGCTCATCTTCAAGAAGCTGGGATTGACATCAATAAAACGAGCTTCGGAAACTGTAGCGATCGCGATCGGGTTGGGACTAGAGCGAAAAACCTTAGCAAACTTCTCTTCTGCTTTGGCGCGTTCAGAAATTTCCTGCTGCAACCGCTCATTTTGAGCTTGGAGTTGTCGTTGCAGTTTCCAAATGGTCAAATGATTTTCAATTCGTGCTAAGACCTCTTCTAGTTGGAAAGGCTTAGTGATGTAGTCTACCCCACCAGCTGTAAAAGCTTTTACCTTATCTAGCACATCACCCAAAGCGCTGATAAAAATTACTGGAATTTCGCGGGTGCGATCGCTTGCCTTCAGATGTTGGCAGACTTCATAGCCATTCATCTCAGGCATATTCACGTCCAGCAAAATTAGGTCGGGAGGAACTGCATTTGCTCCCCGTAAACCTGTAGAACCTTTAGTTACACTCCTAACTTTATATCCCTGTTCCGTTAACATGGCAGATAGGAGATTCAAGTTTTCTGGCGTGTCATCAATCACCAGTATGTCTGCTTTGGGGAAGTTGGGTGACTCTTTAGGCATGGAAATATCGACTTTAGCCACAATAAGCTACTAATTCTTTCTAGAGATTTTAACCTTAGTTCAATGTCTTAATAATCAGTTACAAAAAAAATAGCAATTACCTATTTATCTACCCTAGTTCTCCCCGATTAATTTCTAATGTTAAAAACATCAAATCAAGTTTGTGAATCACTTCCTACATTACACAACAAGGAGTAACTTGTATGCAAAGTACAACCGTACGGAAACCAACTATTCTTGCATCAGGAGAAGGAAATAAATTTTCAGTTATTGGTGCACAGTTCACAACAAAAGTAACCGGAGAAGAGACTAATCAAGCGTGGACCATTTATGAAATTACAGATACAGAAGAAAATGGCCCACCACTTCATACTCACCCTTGGGAAGAGGCGTTTTATATTCTAGAAGGCGAACTAGACATCCAAATTGGTACAGAAACAATTTTGGCATCACCAGGCTTTTTCATTAATATTCCTCACAATGCAGCACACGGCTTTAAGATTCGTTCTGCTACTGCGAAATTCCTGGTTTTAATTTCGCCGAAGGGTGCGAAAAACTTTTATGAAGAAATGGGTCAAGTAGCAGATAGTCCATCGCTAAATATGGAAAAAGTACAGCCTGTTTTGAACAAATATGGATTGCAGTTTATTGCATGAAGTTTTCGTTTGGATGGATTTGGATGCACATTTGTGTACCCCTATTCGGAAAGGCGATATAGAAACATGCAGGGTTCGCGTTGGAAATCGCTTTCGTTGATAAATAAATCTATTTCTACAAAAATGCTATGCACTCAATAACCAATAGGCTATTCTATTCCATGCCAAAAACTGTCCGCTTTTTCGCTGCTAGTGCCCTAAGTTTGGGTTTCACCGCTAGCCTTGCTTTTTATCCAAGCGCGAGTCAGGCGGGTAATGACACTGGAGTGCCTGCTGAACTCCAGGGCGAGTGGCGGTATGGCCGGATTTCATCTATCCAATACCAAGACAGTTACACAGGGCAGTCCGCAGCCCCAAATGGCTCTAGCGACCAATTCCAACTTGCATCTAATGGAAACTACAAGCGAAATAGACTGATTCAAATTAATACCTACAACTGTGCGTCTAACCTCTTCATAGAGGAAAAAGGCAAAGTTAAGATTGAGGCTCAACGCCTGACTTTTCAACCCAGCGACAGCACATCTAAAGGGCAAATCTGCAATAGCGGGCGCACCTACTCCAGCCGCAACACAGCAAAGCCTGAGACTTACCAGTGGTCGATTGAGACGAATGATTATGGGCAGCAAGTTTTAGTACTTGAGACTGCCGATGGTCAGGGTCGCGCTCATTATGGACGACCTCAATAAGCTAATGAGCATTCAATTTGCATAGAAGCCAATACGCTGAGGTTAAGAATTTTTTCTCTCCCCTGCCTCCCCTAGTTCTACCCGATTGTTTTCTAATCTACAAAATATCGAACTGAGGTTATTCTATGATTCACCATATTTCAATTGCTGTTAGAAACCCTAGTCATGTTGCTCAAGTTCTGGGGGAAATCTTAAAAGCGCAAGCTGTTCCCTTTCCTCCTAATCCTGGAAGTTATATGGTTCTACCTTTTGATGAATACGGTACAGGTATTGAACTTTATCCTTTAGGTTCTCAAATAGAACCTGGTGAAGGTGATGAAGAATGCGTATTTGTACATACTGCTATTACTTCCAGGTATACAGATATTCATGCAGCTATCTCTGTACCAATTAGTCAGCAAGAAATTGAAAAAATTGGTGTTCGTGAAGGTTGGCGTGTAGTGCGCTGTAACCGCGATTCTTTCTTTGATGTGATTGAGTTCTGGGTGGAAAACAGGTTAATGATTGAATTGCTGACACCAGAAATGGCATCTCAATATTTGAAATTTGCTACCCAGCAAGAAAATCTGAAATATTTTTTGGCAGAACCAGCTTTAGCTACAACTTGATAAACATTTATTGCAATCCTATTTTATTTATAATAATTGCAAACAGTAGATCCCCAACTTATTTAAGAAGTTGGGGATTTTGTCGACTATAAGTCACTAAAAAACAAGCTGAGGCTTTTGGGAAAGTGTTTTCATGTTGATGCAAGTTTGTTTATTTGTTGATTTTATTTTTCCTATATCGCCAAATCTCGACAGAACCCTCAGAGTTTTTATGAACTAACAAAACCTTTGGTGTATAAGCACTCTGAGGGTTTTACTGTAGAGAATTAGCTATATCGCTATAATTTTGCCCTCTCAGAAGCAAATGTGGTGTGGGTGTTGAATCGACTTCAAAAGTACCGTAGGGAGGGCAGTTAAACTAATAATGTTTTTCCACCAATTGGTTGATGATATAAAGTCATTAGCTGACTAACATTTAAAGTTTCTACGGCATAAGCTTTTCCTGTTAAGTCGCTGAATTCTACTTCAAAAACTCCAGGTTCATATTCTTCTACAATCGTTCCTACTTGACCGCGATGCAATCCCAATTCTGGTAAGTCTTCAGTTAGGGCAACCACATCTAATAATTTCATTAGTATTACCTCATTGCTTAGATTACATAACAGGTGACTAGGCGGGGGAAGCCTTCATTATTACGCACTATCCAAACGCTTTGAATAATTGCTTGTTTATCTGAACGATTCAGGGGAAAATCAATGATATATTTTTGACCGTATGCATTACTTTTACCAGGGATAGCATCATAATTTGCTACTGCTTGTAAAAGGATCGCTTGTAATTCTTCTGCATCATCTAAATTTAAGCCTAGTGCAGATTTAAATACACGGGCTTTGTGTTTTCCTTCTGGATGTTCGGGGTTGAGACAGTAACCCGCGATTTTATCTATTTCAACAATAGCGCATTCACGGTTAGGAAGTTTCATAATACTTTTGCTACAACCTTCTCCGCTTTTTTGACCTGGATATGACCTTTATGCAATGTACCCTAATTGCAAAAGACTAAGATTTCATCGCCGGATACTGCTTCAAAACTTGCTGCAAATATTGCCCAGTATAAGACCTGGGATTTTTTGCAACTTCCTCTGGTGTACCCACAGCAATTAATTCTCCGCCTTTGTCGCCACCTTCTGGCCCCAAATCTATCACCCAGTCTGAACAGCGAATTACATCTAAGTTGTGTTCAATGACTAATATTGAATTCCCCTTATCTACCAATCGTTGCAACACATCTAATAATTTATGAACATCGTAAAAAGATAACCCTGTTGTCGGTTCATCTATTAAATAAAGTGTCTTACCTGTAGCGCGTCGAGATAGTTCTGTTGCTAATTTTACCCGTTGCGCTTCCCCACCAGATAAGGTAGTCGCAGGTTGTCCTAGTTGGACGTAACCCAACCCGACATCAAATAAAGTTTGCAAACGCGCGATCGCTTTGGGTATATTCTGAAAAAAGTCTAAACTTTCCTCAACTGTCATTCTCAGTACATCAGAAATTGATTTATCTTTGTACTTCACTTGCAAAGTTTCGCGGTTATACCTTGCACCTTTACAAATTTCGCATTGTACGTAAACATCCGGGAGAAAGTTCATTTCAATAACATTCACACCCTGTCCGCTACAAGCTTCGCAACGTCCACCTTTGACGTTGAAGGAAAATTGTCCGGGTTTGTAACCTCTAGCTTTGGCTTCTACGGTTTGGGAAAAGACATCCCGAATCGCATCGAAAATTCCTGTGTAAGTTGCAGGGTTTGAACGTGGTGTGCGTCCAATAGGAGATTGATCGATAACGATCGCTTTATCAATCGCGTTTAATCCCTGAATTTTATCCAAATGTCTGGGTAAGGGAACTTTCTTTGTTAAATGGTGTTGCAGAGATGGGTACAGTAATTCGTTAATCAGGGTAGATTTGCCAGAACCAGACACACCAGTGATGGAAACGAGTTTACCTAATGGAATGTCTACATCTATATTTCTTAAGTTGTTACGATGGGCATTTTTTATTCCCAAACTGCGCCCATTTCCTTCTCGGCGTTCTGCTGGTGTGTTAATTACTCGTCTTCCTGATAAATATGCACCCGTCAAAGAATCTTCTGCTGCTAATAACGCCTGAAAATCACCTTGGGCGATAATATTTCCGCCGTGAATTCCTGCACCAGGGCCAATATCAACTATGTAGTTAGCTGCACGAATTGTTTCTTCATCGTGTTCAACAACAATTAATGTATTACCTAAATCGCGTAATTTCGTTAAGGTTTTCAGCAATCTGCCATTATCTCGTTGATGCAAACCAATACTCGGCTCATCTAAAACGTAGAGAACTCCTGTTAAACCAGAACCAATTTGCGTTGCTAGACGAATTCGTTGGGCTTCGCCACCAGAAAGGGTCATGGCAGGACGGTCAAGGGTAAGATAATCTAAACCTACATCTAACAAGAATTGCAATCTGGCTTTGATTTCTCTCAGGACTAAATCAGCAATTTGTAACTGGCGATCGCTCAACTTAAATTGCTCAATTCTCTCTCGACAATCCCGAATCGATACCCCAGTTAATTCTAAAATTCCATATTGTCCCAACTTCACCGCCAAAGCTTCCGGTTTTAACCGTTTGCCCTGACAAACTTCACACGGTTGATCGATTAAATACTGCTCTAATTTTTGCTTAACTAATTCCGAACCACCCTCATACTGCCGTTGCAAAATTGGAATAGCACCTTTAAAGCTCTGCTTTCTTTTTGCCTCTGCGGCTCGTTCATCTTTCTCTCCAAACAGAAGAATTTGCTGCTGTTCTTCTGTCAGCTTGCCCCAATTTGTCTGTAACTCAAATCCATAAATCTGCCCCACGCTATAGAGTAATTCCAAGTAATAAGAATTATCTTTTTCTGACCAAGGCGCGATCGCAGCGTAAACTGGCGCTTCCCAGTCGGGTACGATCAAGTCTGGCGCAAATCTTCTTAAAGTGCCGATGCCATGACAGTGCGGACAAGCACCATAAGGTGAGTTAAAGGAGAACAATCGCGGCGATAGTTCCTCCATTACCGCGCCATGTTCTGGACAAGCAAAGTTTTCTGAAAATACTAATTCTTCTTCGTTATTAAACCCCCCGCCTTCGGCACCCCCCCTTGCCAAGGGGGGGCTAGGGGGGGTTTCCTTAGATGACTCATGACTAATAACAATACTGGCAATACCACCCGATTGCTTGAGACACGTAGACAGAGAATCAACCAAACGCTCTTGGATACCATCTTTTTTTACCAAGCGGTCAATTACCACTTCGATGGTGTGGGTAAAATTTTTATCCAATTCAATGGAATCTGACAGTTCGCGGATCTCGCCATCGATCCGCACGCGAACAAAACCTTGAGATGCCAGACTTGACAAAAGCTTACGGTGTGTGCCCTTTTTCCCACGAACCACGGGTGCAAGAATTTGGAAGCGGGTGCGGTCTGGTAATTCCATAATGCGATCGCACATCTCATCGATTGTCTGGGGTGCAATACAGCGATCGCATATCGGACAATGGGGTTCGCCAGCCCGACCAAACAACAGCCGCAGATAGTCGTAAATCTCTGTCACCGTACCGACTGTGGAACGGGGGTTATGAGAGGTTGACTTTTGGTCAATGGAAATTGCTGGACTTAAGCCTTCAATCGCCTCTACATCCGGCTTATCCAGTTGTCCGAGAAATTGTCTGGCGTAGGCGCTGAGGGATTCCACATAGCGACGTTGCCCTTCAGCGAAAATGGTATCAAAGGCTAAGGAAGACTTACCAGAACCAGAAACGCCAGTGAAGACGATTAGGCGATCGCGTGGCAATTCCAAATCAATATTTTTCAGATTATGCTGCCTAGCACCCCGAATCCGAATGGTATTCTGGCTGTTGTGGCTGGGGTACGGAAGATGTCCATTCAAGGATGCTGCTAGCTGTTGGTCTGACATATTGGGCGGCAAAGAAGGAGTTTCTGATGAAACAGTCCTTAATAATACTATCTTTAATCGGTTTATTGTAGAACAATAGTACTGTTTTAGTTAGTTATCGTTCCAGATTCATGGCGCAGACATCCTTAAGAGTCTGCTAATTTGGAAGCATCCTGATTAAATATCCTTCTGAGGGCGAAGCTATGGTATCGCAAATCCAACCGCCGACCCAGGCAGAGGTCATCTACCCAGATAGTGACGGACAACCAGTGGCTAATAATACCATACAGTTTGGCTGGATTGTAGAAATTAAGCAGAATATCGAGTGGCTATTTGCCGACGATCCAAATGTATTTGTCGCCGGGGATTTATTTTGGTATCCGGTAGAGGGACGTAACAAAATTGTTAACGCCCCAGATGTGATGGTGGTATTGGGTAGACCAAAAGGTGATCGCTTGTGCTACCAACAATGGAAAGAAGAAGGAATTGCACCACAAGTGGTGTTTGAAATTCTTTCTCCCAGCAACACCCAAACTGAAATGGACAAGAAATTACTTTTCTACGATCGCTATGGCGTGGAAGAGTACTACATTTACGATCCCGATCGCAATAATTTGCATGGATGGTTGCGTAATGAAGACGGTTTAGATGTCATCCCCCAAATGGAAGATTGGGTGAGTCCTCGATTAAAAATTCGGTTTGCTCCATCACCAGAGGGTTTGCAGTTATATCGCCCTGACGGAGAACGGTTTTTAAATTATACAGAAATTTCTCGCAACGCCGAGCAAGAACGACAACGGGCTGAACAAGAACGACAACGGGCAGAACTTGCAGAACAAGCCAGAAGAGATGCCATACCCCGATTGTTGCAAATGAATTTGAGCATTGAACAGATTGCCCAAGCTTTGGGATTGTCAGTGGAAGAAGTGCGAACCCTTGCTCAGGAGTAACGCCGCGTGCAATTTTTTAATCGGGCTATTAGAAATTAAAGTTGTACTTAAAATATTCTGATTATGCTAGCCAATGCAGCCACTCATAATGTCACCTGGGAAAAGTTACCTGATGATTTTGTTTTAGACAACGAGCCAGTGGATAACATTAATCAGCCACTCTTGGCTGCTGCTTTAACAGAAAGCTTGGAACTTGCCGACAGATTACCCGCCGATGCTTTAACCATAACTAATTACGGTATCTGCGCCACTTTGAATAATCGATTTGTCGTCAAAGCGCCAGATTGGGGTTATGTATCATCTATTCGAGTCTCACGAGAAGAAGTGAAGCGCAGTTATACTCCACAATTGCAAGGTGATATTCCGGTAATTGTGATGGAATTTCTCTCAGATAGCGAAGGTGGAGAGTATTCCAGTAAACCTACCTATCCCCCTGGTAAATGGTTTTATTATGAGCAGATTTTACAAGTGCCAAACTATGCGATTTTTGAACCAGACGGCGGAGTTTTAGAAGTTTATCGGCGAGATGATTTAGGAAATTATGAACTGCAAACACCAGATGCAAATAATCGTCACTGGATTGCCGAAATGAACTTGTTTTTAGGCGTATGGCAAGGAAGCCGAGAAAACCGCACAGGTTATTGGTTGCGTTGGTGGGATGATGATGGCGAACTATTACTGTGGGGTTTGGAGTTAGCAGCAAAAGAACGCCAGCGTGCAGAGAGATTAGCCGCTCAGTTAAAAGCGCTGGGAGTGGAACCGGAGGTTTAACTCGGAAGTTCGACCTTTTTACTCGGCCGTTCGTGTTCAGAACTCGGAAGTTCGACCTTTTTGCTCGGCCATTCTTGTTTGGAACTCAGAAGTTCGACCTTTTTGCTCGGCCATTCTTGTTTGGAACTCGGAAGTTCGACCTTTTTGCTCGGCCATTCTTGTTTGGAACTTGAAACACCGAGTTCGGAACTGCGATCGCATCTCTAATTTACCAAGCGATCGCCTTTGGCTGTAGATTTCAGCTTAGAATCACTGCAACAATTAGGTTATAAAGTGCGATCGCATTTCTTTTTTACCGAGCGATCACTCTTTTTGAATATTAAAGGGCGATCGCTTCCCCATCCCCCTCATCTTCCTCATCTCTCTACTGCCTTGGACACACCTTAATCGCATCAGGATGGCTAGCCAAATAACCCTTAAGCCAACTGCAACCCTGTGCTAATAAATCATCAACATTCAGATTCCACAATTTGATCGTCTTGTCAGCACTAGCGGAAGCTAAAGTTTTGCCATTCGGGCTGAAGGCGACGCTGATGACCGAATCGCTGTGCCCAGTCAGGGTAGTAATTTCTTTGCCCGTGTGGAGATTCCACAATTTGATGGTATTGTCCCAACTGGCGGAAGCTAAAGTTTTGCCATCCGGGCTGAAGACAACGCTGTTGACTGAATAGCTATGCCCAGTCAGGGTAGTAATTTCTTTCCACGTGTGGAGATTCCACAATTTAATAGTTTTGTCATAACTGGCGGAAGCTAAAGTTTTACCATTTGGGCTGAAGATGACGCTAATGACTGCATCACTATGCCCAGTCAAGGTGGTAATTTCTTTGCCCGTGTGGAGATTCCACAATTTGATAGTTTTGTCCCAACTAGCGGAAGCTAAAGTTTTGCCATCCGGGCTGAAGATGACGCTGTTGACCGCATCATTATGCCCAGTCAAGGTGGTAATTTCTTTGCCCGTGTGGAGATTCCACAATTTGATGGTTTTGTCATAACTGGCGGAAGCTAAAGTTTTACCATTTGGGCTGAAGACGACGCTAACGACTGCATCACTATGCCCAGTCAAGGTGGTAATTTCTTTGCCCGTGTGGAGATTCCACAATTTGATAGTTTTGTCCCAACTAGCGGAAGCTAAAGTTTTGCCATCCGGGCTGAAGATGACGCTGTTGACCGCATCATTATGCCCAATCAAGGTGGTAATTTCTTTGCCCGTGTGGAGATTCCACAATTTGATGGTGTTGTCCCAACTGGCGGAAGCTAAAGTTTTGCCATCCGGGCTGAAGATGACGCTAAAGACTGAATCGTTATGCCCAGTCAAGGTGGTAATTTTTTTGCCCGTGTGGAGATTCCACAATTTGATGGTTTTGTCCCAACTGGCGGAAGCTAAAGTTTTGCCATCCGGGCTGAAGATGACGCTAAAGACTGAATCGTTATGCCCAGTCAAGGTGGTAATTTCTTTACCCGTATGGAGATTCCACAATTTGATGGTTTTGTCATTACTGGCGGAAGCTAAAGTTTTGCCATCCGGGCTGAAAACGACGCTGTTGACTGAATAGCTATGCCCAGTCAAGGTGGTAATTTCTTTACCCGTGTGGAGATCCCACAATTTGATGGTTTTGTCAACACTGGCGGAAGCTAAAGTTTTGCCATCCGGGCTGAAGATGACGCTGTTGACCGAATCACTATGCCCAGTCAGGGTAGTAATTTCTTTGCCCGTGTGGAGATTCCACAATTTGATGGTGTTGTCATTACTGGCGGAAGCTAAAGTTTTGCCATCCGGGCTGAAGATGACGCTGTTGACCGAATCACTATGCCCAGTCAGGGTAGTAATTTCTTTGCCCGTGTGGAGATTCCACAATTTGATGGTGTTGTCATTACTGGCGGAAGCTAAAGTTTTGCCATCCAGGCTGAAGACGACGCTGTTGACTTTATAGCTATGCCCAGTCAGGGTAGTAATTTCTTTACCCGTGTGGAGATTCCACAATTTGATGGTGTTGTTATTACTGGCGGAAGCTAAAGTTTTGCCATCCGGGCTGAAGACGACGCTGTTGACTTTATCGCTATGCCCAGTTAAGGTGGTAATTTCTTTGCCCGTGTGGAGATTCCACAATTTGATGGTGTTGTCATTACTGGCAGAAGCTAAAGTTTTGCCATCCGGGCTGAAGACGACGCTGTTGACCGAATCGCTATGCCCTTCGAGACGATTTTGTTCACGAATATTAGTACTAGATAGAATTCTCTGTAAACTAAACAAAGGGCTGTATGCTGGATAGTCTGCTAAAGATTGTTTATCCTTGACCAGACTTTTTAATCTTCCTGCCGTCTCCATTGCTAATAGCAGAGCATCAAATTCTCTGGAAGTCTCAAATAGATGCAACGCATTTGTTCCCTCTTGTTCCAATCGCGTAGCTGTTAAAGCAACAATTCTGGCTGCATCTGCCTTTTTTAATTCCTCAAGAGAAGTTTTACGGGCTTTAACTGCTTCTTGCCGTTGTTGAATTGCTTGCTTTGCCCGTACTTCAGCTTGACTAGCCTTTGCGCTAGCTGCTGCCATTTTGTTTTGGGCTAGTTCCAGGTTTTCCTGTGCCTGATTCATTTTGTTGTTTGCAGCATTCAGATTTGAAGTTGCGTTACTTAAATTCCGTTTTACCTGTGCCGCCTGTTCTGATATCCTTTTATTGTCGCGTGATATTTTTTTATTGTCTGCCGATATCCGTTGATTATCTTGCTTGGTTGCTGCGGTTTCTCTCTTGGCCTGAATTAACTCGATTTGGGCATTCTCCGTTTTTTCCTTTGCTGTTCCGGCTTGCCCCAATTCATATTGAGCAAATATTAATGATGCAACTGCCCCCAGCCCAGTCAGTCCTAAGACTAAATAACCAATGCGAATCCGTTGATTAGCTTTGTGATTCGCCTTTGCTAATACCTGCTTTGCTTGTTCCTCTGCCTCCAGCCTTTTTTGCACATCACGTTTTTCTAATTCTTGGCTAGCAGCTAAAAACTGATAGTCTAAGTCACTCAAACTTTTACCCACTGACCATTCTTGAGCATCTTGCAAAGTCTTTCCCCGCAACAAACGCGACTCATCTTGACGTTGCGACTCAACCCAGGCATTAAATGTATCGGAGTAGGGGCGCAAGTTTGCTAAAATCTTGTCGCACCATTCCTGCTTAAACACCTCTGTGTAAATCCGGTTATAAATTCGCAGTTTTCCCTCCCGCTTCACCACCAAACCCGTCAGCCGCAGTTCCATTTCTTCAGGACTATCATCAGCTACTATCTCTCCCTGCTGCAAAATCTGCTGATACAACCCCAACAATCGCCCAGTCCTCTGTTCCCCACTCTGCAAAATTCTGTCTCGAATCGTCTTCAAATGCTCCGGCTCATCTTGCGTCTCCCAATTCTCAATAATCCCCTGGCGTACCAACTCTTCCACCCAGTCTTTATCCTCTAGTCCCCAGTTCCTAGTCTCTAGCCCGCCCTGTACCATTAATTTACAAACTTTTTGCGTCAAAAACGGCTGTCCCCCCGTCCAGTCTAGTACCAGTTGCATCAACTCTTGAGAATCACCCACTTCTGCCAATCCCTGTGCCAAGGGTTGCGCCTCTGGGAATTGAAAGCCAGTTAAATCAATTGCCTGTCCAATATTAAAAGGTGTCCGGCGTTTGTCTTGAATCAAATCTGAAGGTGTAGATACGCCAATCAAAGCAAAGGTGAGGCGATTATATTCAGGATGGTCTGCTCGTCGGTTATAGCAATCGCGGATAACTGCAAAAAAGTCATCTAAGTTGAATGAAAGACTTAGAATGCTGTCAATTTCATCAATAAAAATAACAATATTTTCAGTAATTGTTTTTAATAAAATTGTTTCAATAAACTTGCTCAAGCGCTGTACTGGTGAAAGCAACCCGTTATCATTCCACCAAGTATCTAAATCAAAAGTTGTATAAATATTCAAACTTCCCACCAGAGTATCAATCACCCCGGCATACCACTGTTCTGGGGTAATATCTGCCGTTCCAATAGCTGTAATATCAACAACAGCACAAGCAAATCCCTCTGTTTGCAACTGCTGCATTACCTGCACTCGCAAGCTAGATTTCCCCATCTGCCGGGAATTGAGTACATAACAAAAATCCCCAGCCTTCAAGCCTTCATAGAGGTCACGATCAGCTTGCCGTCTAACATAAGTTGGTGCATTTTGAGGTAGACTACCACCGACTTGATATTGGTACTGGGTCATAAACAAAAAATTAAATTATGTAGGTTGGGTTGAGGAACGAAACCCAACATTTTGCGGGGTTTGTTGGGTTTCGCAAAGCCTCAACCCAACCTACAATTATTATTAACTACAAGATTACGAATTACGAATTACGAATTACGAATTAAACCAGCTAGGCGTTTTAACACTTTTACAACAGTATGTAGGTCATCTCCACGATTGAGCGACAGTGTGTAAGATAATTCATATTTTGGTGTATCCTGTTTCGTCAACTTAATAAATTGAAATTCTCGACCATTGGTTACAAAACCAAATGTAGGTTTATCATTACCAGGATTAGCCAACATATAAGCTAATGCTTGAGAAATTGCTACCTCCAAAGAATATTCTGCTCGTTTTTCCTCAATAACGAGAACCCAAAATGGAGGATGAAACACCAAAATATCAATACGTCCTATAATAATTGTGCCTTCGTCTTCAGAAGAAATTCTGACCTCTTCTTCCGACGCAATGTAAAAAGGCGGTTGATAAAAACCTGCTAGACGCAATAGTGGAGATAGCACCACCATTTTGACTACAGGTTCTAAAATTTGGTAGCGGGATAAATGCAAATATTCTGCCTTGACTTCGTTGAGAGATTGCTTTTCTAAGTCACTTAACTCAGGTAAATCTTGCTGCCACTCTGAAAAAAACTGTTCGTAGTCAGCACGTTGTAGCCCAAATTGATCGATTAACTGGGCTAAGGTTATATCTCTTCCTTGAATAACTTGAACCATTTTTGATCCTTTTTGCTAAATGCTAATTGGAGATGAAAGTCATATTGCACTCCTAATGTAGTTTTTTAATTTTTAATGCCCAAGCGATCGCCGAAAATATTGACGGTACAATTCACACAGTGGCACTACTTGATTACCTTGAAACTTAACTAACCCCATACTGCGGAGTTTAAATGCTTCAGTTATACCGACATCCACAGACCGATTTGCCATCATCACTTGTTTGACCGCCGCTAGCAATTCTGCATCCTCTTGCAAATTCAGCCAGTGGCGGCGCAGATGGTCACTGTAAGGGCCTTCTTCGGTTGCCGCGATTTTTTGCAGATTTTCCAGCGTTATCCGACCACGGGCAATTTCATAAAGGGCTACCCGCACTAAATAAGGATGACCACCGACGAGTGTGATTAATTCTTCAATTTGTGAGTCAGACCAATTGAGTCTGTGACGCTGTGCTAAATCTTGTATTTGCGTTTGATTTAAGTCTGGCAACTCAATAGGTAAGCCGACATTAAAAGGCGACTGATTAATATTGAGTGGAATATAAACTTCCTTAGAATGCACAATCACCAATCGAAGATTTTTCCAAATTGTTTCATTCTTTGACCGCTCATGCCAAGCTCGTAGCAATCCAAAAAAATCAGCCGCAATCTTGGGATGCTTGAAGACTTCATCGACTTCATCCAAACCCAAAGCTACGGGGTTATTAATCGCAGGTAATAAATACCGTTGAAAGTAATTTGTACATTTATTCTTGCTACCTAAAACACCCTTCCAATACTCGTCTAATTTATCGGGTAAATTCAGTTCGTAGGTAATGCTGGCACAGAACCACTGCAAAAACCGATCTAAATTACCGAGAAATTCTGCATCGGCTGACTGGAAATTTACGGGTGCTATCTGATAGCCATGTTGACTAGCATGATGGAGAACCCTTGACATGAGCGAAGTTTTGCCCATCTGTCGGGGAGCTTTGATGCGAATTAAGGCCCCTGGTTGAAGAATCGCTTCATAGCAGTCTACCTCAATAAGCGATCGCTCGACATAGAAAGCAGAGTTTAGAGATACCTGTCCTTCGGGATTTTCTAAGGAAACTGCTGGTTGTATCTCGGTATCTGGAATAATTTCGCTAGCAGAGATAGCACCTTGGGAATTGTTCCGACTTTTCAGCACTGGGGTGGAAGACTCTGGAATACTTTCTAAATCAATCGCGCTACAGCCAAACTCATAAGCATCCTCATAAGACCTATCAGCACCCAGTGCATCATAAAAGCCAACCGCAAATTTAATTGCGGCGCGATCGCCAATTGCCCGATTCATCCCAACCACGCAATTAATGTGTTGGTGAATTGCCTCAGCTTGTACCTCGCTATAGCAAGCATTTAATAAAATACACTCAATTTTGTCTTTAAATAGTTTAAATAGCCTTGCTAGTGACTCTGTACTCACCAGCTGCATTTGCCCTGTAATATTTTCCAAGGCTAAACCTTGATTTCCTCCCCCATGTCCTGAAAAATGGATAATATGAGGATTATGATCTAAAAGCGCCCGCCGCAAGTCGTCAGGGCGTACTGCCCATTTAGTAATCAGTTCAAACTTATCTCGGCTGCGAGAGCGTTGCAACCCTTCCTGAATTTCCCTTACTTCCTCATCCAAGCGGAGTTTGTCTGTCGTTGTGGGATTAGCTGACACAATCAGGATTTTTTTCACAGCGCTATCAACTATTGAATGCAGTCTTCTGGCTTAGATGTAGTTTACTACAGCAGATAACTACACAATTACTGATAGTGCATTACCGTTAATGAGTCTTTTAGCTCCATTAATGAGCCTTTGAACTCCGTTAATGAGTCTTTTAGCTCCATTAATGAGCCTTTGAACTCCATTAATGAGTCTTTTAGCTCCATTAATGAGCCTTTGAACTCCATTAATGAGTCTTTTAGCTCCATTAATGAGCCTTTGAACTCCATTAATGAGTCTTTTAGCTCCATTAATGAGTATTTGAACTCCATTAATGAGCCTTTGATACTCGTGAAAATGACAGCAATTTTTACAAGCGTGGAATACACATAATTTTAGGGGCACAATATATTGTGCCCCTACGCGTATAGTCTATTCAATTGAAAACCACTACGCACATCAAGCTCCATTTCACAGATTATACAAGTTTGATTCTGTCAAGGTGCAATTAAAAGATTAAGATCCACTCACCCAGATTGTTAGCCCCATTTTTACCCTGCCTGGGCTAAGACATATAGGCAAAAAGGTGAAATTATTATCACCTTTGCGCTAGCCAATCGACAATCTGGGCATTGACAACATCTGGAACCTCATCGTGAGGACAATGACCGGCATTGGGAATGGGGACAATTTTGATATCTTTGCCATTCTCCCGTGCCTTTTCGTAAATCTTGGCCCCGGTAATTGGTGTCCAGGGGTCGTCAGCACCCCAAATTACTAATAAAGGACGTTCTACTTTGGGCAAAAGTTCATCTGGGCTTGGACCAGGAGGCGCTGTGAGAATAGATGCGAAGACTTGTTGCGCTCCTGGGTCGCAAGAGGGAGTATAAAGTAAATCAACTAATTCATCGGTGACGGCTTCACGGTTTCGGTAAACTTGATAGAGGGTGCGGCGAATTTGGGCTTTTTGACGGATGCGGTTATAGACAAATTTACCTGTAATTGGCGATCGCACAAACCGATTAAAAGCTGCCATCACAATCCGTAGCGGTGGGTTCAATTCGTGAGGACGATGGCTCAAACCACCCGCAGAGTTAATTAAAATACCACCAGCAGCAATTTCTGGATGTTCTACCAGTACTATTAAGCTCAAAAGTGCGCCGATAGAGTTGCCAATAAATACAGCTGGTTCCTGGATGTGTGCTGTGCAAAAATCTTTCAGCAGTTCCACCCAAACTTCTACACTGTAATCAATGGGCGCTTTATCGGAACCACCAAAACCCAAAAGGTCTATGGCAAATACCTGGTAGCCAGCATCAGCTAAAACCAGGATATTTTTGCGCCAGTGTCCAATGGAAGCACCGAAGCCGTGAACTAATACCAAAGGGCGTCCTGTACCCATGACAGTGTACTGAATTTTGTAGCCCTGCCAATTCCAAATGAATTTTTCAAAGGCATCTTGAGTTGGAAGTTGTTGTGTAGTTACAGTCATTAATAAGATTCATAAAGTGTTTCTTCAAATATAGTAATGTTCTCTGAGCGAAATAGTGCTGAGTAACGAGTGCTGTACATGGATAGCGAGGCGTTTAGCCCATGCTGACTAAAAAAGCAATAATCACACTCAGAACTCCTGAACTGATAACTTCTAACTTATAACGTCATAACTCAGTACTCACTGCTGAAAGCTGTAACCCAGGTAATTCTCCTCCTCACGGTGGTAGTAACGATGAAGATGGACGAATTCCTGGTAAGAAGTAATACCATTTTTTTAAGAGACGCGATTAATCGCATCTCTAGCTTGCTCAACTGTAAAACTAATTTCCTGACCATAGGAAATTTCTAGTGTATGACCATCTGGGTCTCGAAGATAAGCCCAGTAACCAACTGGATAACCCCAGTCATTTGGCCCAGCCAGCAGTATTTCCTCATTGCGTGCCTCATTGCAGAGGCGATCGATTTCCCCGCGATTCTGATAAGCTACCCCAAGATGGGATTGTGGTAAAAGTGCGCCTTCTACTTTAGGTACTTTAATTAGGACAATTACAAAAGGTCTAGTCAAGTCACTAATCCAAGCAACATCTGATTGAGTTGCTCGATCGATGCGATGATGCACGACTGTCATCTGAGCATACTTTGCATAAAATGAGATACTTGCATCAACATTACTAACTGCAAGTGCAATGTGAGTAAAACCAAGATCGGACATTAAAATAACTCCGTATATAGAGGTTGACCGGACGAATGTAGGTATTGGACTGAGTGCTTACTAAGCAAGCTGACACGATTGATAATGAAGATAGGCGTTATCTTCACAAAATTTATGTTTTTAACTTGGTTCGACAGTAATTCTTGGCTGCTGGAAATCGGCGGTAAACGAATACTAATTGACCCTTGGCTGGTTGGTTCGTTGATTTTCAGCAATTTGGAATGGTTGTTTAAAGGTTCGCGATCGCAAAATCGCCCAATCCCAGATAATATTGATTTGATCCTGCTATCTCAGGGTTTAGAAGACCATGCTCACCCACCAACGCTCAAGCTGTTAGATCGCAGCATCAAGGTTGTAGCTTCTCCCAATGCCGCTAAGGTAGTACAGCAGTTAGATTACACCCAAGTAACAGTATTGGCTCATGGTGAAACTTTCACTTTAAATAATCAAGTAGAAATCAAGGCTTTCCCTGGCTCTCCAATTGGCCCGACTCTGGTAGAAAATAGTTATCTCCTCAAAGAATTGGAGAGTGGTTTAACTGTATACTATGAGCCTCACGGGTATCATTCTCCACAACTTCAGCAATCTGCACCTATCGATGTAGTGATTACACCGTTTATTGATATGACGCTACCTTTGCTTGGGTCGATTATTAAAGGGCAAAATAGTGCTTTAGAAGTCGTCAAATCATTACAGCCTCAAGTAATAATACCTACTGCTGCTGGTGGAGATGTGTCCTTTGAGGGCTTGCTGATGAAACTCATTCAAACTAAAGGAACTGCTGAGGAATTTCGTTCGTTATTAGAAAAGAATAATCTTTCGACGCAGGTACTTGAGCCAAAACCAGGCGATCGCTTTGAACTACCATTAGAAAAACGAGCATTGGCAGTTTAAATTCGAGAATAGATATTGCTTGCCATGTTAGTTTAATAACATGGCAACTACTAATTTTTTTCCATAGCTGAATTATCTTGCATATACACTTCTCTTATCGGAAAAGGAATTTGAATTCCTGCTTGCCGATAGCGTTTGTGTAATTTTTTGACAAATAGATGTTTACCAATTCGCTGATCGAAATATTCGCTTACCCGCATATAAAGCGTAAAATCTATACTAAAATCATTAAAAGTATGAAATCTGATATATGGTTCACTATCTTTTAATTCCGGTGCAATTTCTTGCATGACTTCTTTAGCAACTTCTACAGTAACTTTTTCAACTTGTTCCAAATCGCTATCATAACTTACGCCTACATCCATTGTTAAAGTGATTTCTTTTGCAGGTAAATGATAGTTCGTGAAAATAGCCGAAGACAACTTAGAATTGGGAACAATGACTACATTATTGGAAATTTCTTTAATGGTCGTATTTCGCCAAGAAATATCTATAACATATCCCTCATGTCCAGCATCTAATTTTACATAGTCACCGGTTCTAACTTGCTTAGAAATAATTAAGTAAAAACCAGAAAATAAATTTGCAAGTGTGTCTTGAAGTGCCAAACCAACTGCTAGACCACCAATACCTAAAGTTGTGACGATCGGGGTAATTTGAACACCTACAGTTTGCAATATGATTAATGTTCCCAAAACTAAAACAGTAATTTTAGCCAGGTTAGAAATTAGTGATGTGGGAACTCCTTCGGCTCTGCGAATAAATAAATTCACAAAACCAGCAGTCAGTTTGGCTAAGACTAAAGTTATTGAATATAGAAATGCCATCGTCAGAATTTTTTGCAGTACTATGGCAACATTTGGCTTGAGGGGAGCGCTCAGAACTGCCCAAAAAAAACCGCCAATGACAAACCAAAGAAAAGTCATCCGGTGTAGAGAGTGAAATATAATTTTACTCCCGACAACTCGTTTATTAGTCACGAATGTTTCTAGTTTTTTGAAGATAACTTTTTCACCGATTATTCCAGCCAGAAAGCCAGATAGAATAAACACTATTGGCGTAATCCATTCGATCATATCAATTTTAAATTTGGAATTTTACATTTAGGATAACAGCACTATTGCTGCGATTATGGCTAAATTTTACCTTGTTATTTGCTGGATTACCTGCTTGAGATTTTCTTTCCTTATGGACTTGCCAATTATTTACCACCCAGATTATATTGCTCCCCTGCCTGAAGGACATCGTTTCCCGATGTCTAAGTTCCGACAACTCTACGAATTGCTGTTAGCTGATGGTGTAGCAAATCAAGAACAATTTCACACTCCCGAACGTCCGCCATCAGAATTAATAGAGTTAGTCCATACTCCAAGCTACGTTCAAGCCTACTGTGAAGGAACCCTAGATGCCAAAGCACAGCGACGTATTGGTTTGCCTTGGAGTCCAGCACTAGCAAATCGTACTTGTGTAGCGGTAGGTGGTACGATACTCACTGCAAAACTGGCACTAAGTCAGGGTTTAGCCTGTAATACGGCTGGTGGAACTCATCACGCCTTTCCCAGTTATGGGTCTGGTTTTTGTATTTTCAACGATTTAGCGATCGCTTGTCGCGTTTTACAAAAATTTGGACTCGTCCAAAAAATCCTGATTGTCGATTTGGATGTGCATCAAGGAGACGGTACCGCTTTTATCTTCCAAGACGACGACAGCGTTTTTACTTTCTCTATGCACTGCGAAGTCAACTTCCCTGGTACAAAACAAAACAGCGACTTGGATGTTCCTTTGCCGGTGGGAATGGAAGATGAGGCTTATTTACAAACTTTAGCGAATTATTTATCAGATTTGTTGTCTAAAGTCAAGCCAGATTTAGTATTTTATGATGCAGGCGTTGACCCTCATATAGGCGATCGCTTGGGAAAATTAGCCCTTACAGATACTGGCATTTTTCGCCGGGAAATGCAGGTTTTGAGTACCTGTATGAGTAGCGGTTATCCCGTCGCCTGCGTTATTGGCGGCGGTTATGCTGATGATATGAAATCTTTAGTATGGCGGCATTCCCTGTTGCATCGGGCTGCTAGTGAAGTTTATCAGCAATACAAACTATTTTAAATCAAAACCCTTAATTGTTAACTGGATGAACAACGGCAAAATCAGAGTCTACGAACTAGCAAAAGAATTAAATTTAGATAGCAAGAAGCTATTAGTAATTTGTGAAAAACTCAAAATTGCAGTCAAAAGCCATACCAGTGCAATTTCAGAATCCGATGCAGAACGTATTCGTATAGCGATAAATAAACTAACAGCAAAATCCTCGAAAACTAAAACCATCTCTGAAGATTGGGGCTATACATTTATAGCTTCAGCAATTGATAGCTTTATCCGCCATCTTGAAGGTGAGGCTGCCTTGAAATCATATTCCGATTTTAGGGAGCGGCGCGATCGCGCCAATCAGTTAATGTATGAATGTGTCGGTAAAAAGCCTTCTCTATTTTATGTGCGTCGCAAAGGTGCGGGGAAAGAAACAAGAGAGGAAATCTGGGATTTGACAATAGCAACAGACTCCGATGATTTTCCATTACCCGCCAGACTTGAGAAGCTCAAAAAAACATTAGGATTTAGAGCGGCTGTACAAAAAGATGGACGCGATGGTATAAAAATACTTTCGGCTCAGTTGTTACAACTCTCACGGGGACACGCCGACAGCTATGCTATACCTTGTCGCTTGCGTTTACTGGCTAATCATCAGCATCATCTCGATATTCCCCCAGCGACATTGAAGCGCATCGCTACCGCACCAGTTTGTGGCGACCATATACCTACAGAAGATCAGCTAAAAGCTTGGAAAGCGTTTTTGCAAATTGAAGAAAAAATCGCTAAAGCGCGTCAATTTTGTGTGCGTTACGTAAGTCATAACTATAATTTTAAAAGACGAATCAGTTTTGAAATTGATGTAAACTCAGCCACCCTTGACGGCTTTTATCAAAATTCCCTCGAAGTAGATAATTTTTGGGAACGAGCAAGAGGCACAAAAAACGAAGATTTAAAACTTTTTGAAACTGCTCCCATCGGTAAAAATTGGATTAGCGGTCGTCAATTAGGGACTGTTGAAGAAGTTGACCCCAACCGTTGTATTATCAGCCTCAGATTAGAACGTGACTTAGCTGAATTCATGGCAGCAGAGCGTTATAAGTTGCCAGATACAGGATTTTTGTGTTTTGAAGCAGTTGGTGATATTCAGCAGATTCAGCGCAAGAAAAAAGCTTTAGATGATTTGAATAATGGTTATACCCAAAATCCCTACTTAGGTAACTTTTTATTCGATGCTTCTCAGGCTAGAGAAATCAAAACAACTGTTGAACTTCAACCACAAGATTTATTATTATCTTCTGCAAATCCTGGACAGAAAGCAGCAGTAGAAAAGGTACTTGCCGCTAAGGATCTTGTTCTTATCCAAGGGCCGCCAGGTACTGGGAAAACTACCGTAATTGCCGAGATTTGCTATCAAATTGCCCTTCGCGGTGGACGCACTCTAATTGCATCTCAAGCCAATTTAGCAGTAGATAACGCCCTGAGTCGATTAGTTCACAACCCAGTAATTCGCGCTGTACGCAAGGGTAAAGCCGAAAAAGTTGGGGAAGAAGGACAGCCATTTTTAGAAGACCAAGTAATTGGCAGATGGCTAGAAAATACTGCAACTGACTGCGAAAATAATCTGATTCAACGGCTAGAAAATATTAAAATTTTCACTCACTTACTGGCATCATCACAAAGATTTACTGCTTACTTCCAAGCAGAGGAAGAATTTAATCAGCAACAAACTAAATTCAATGAAAATAAGATAAAACTAGAGGTAAACTTTCAAAATCAAGAAAAAGATTACAACGAAACTGTAGATAAACAGAACGAGGTTGAATCACTAATTGTAAAATTAGAAAATATATTAAAGACTTTACCAAATATCAACTGGGAAGCTTCAGAAGTTACAGATTTCTTGCCACTTCTTAAACCCTACACAGAAGGTAACAGTTTAATAGAAGAGTTTTTAGCAAATGTTCGTCAAATCATCAAAT
Organism: Nostoc sp. DSM 114167; assembly: GCF_052692655.1. Classification (NCBI taxonomy): domain Bacteria; kingdom Bacillati; phylum Cyanobacteriota; class Cyanophyceae; order Nostocales; family Nostocaceae; genus Nostoc; species Nostoc sp. DSM 114167. The sequence continues at coordinate 4,425,895 of NZ_CP195116.1, read as the reverse complement.
ATACTGATGAGCTTGGTTTTGTGCGTCCGGCGCTTGGTGCTTTTGGTTTAGCAGCTTGGTTGCGTAAAACTGTAGCAATAGAAATTTCTGGATTTAAAACTTCTTTGACTTATGCTCAAGAAGCAAGTAAAGCCATCTTAGAAGTTGCAGCATCAGTGGAGGTTGTCAAACAAAATTTCGCTTCGTTGAATCAGTTACAACCAGATTATCAGCAATATCATACCAAACTGCAAAATATAGAGCAAACAATCCAGATATGGCAAAACCGCAAACGGGAAATAGATTACATTATCTCAGCAGTTAAGGAATGGAAATCTACAGCATCTTCTCATCTCTATCAAACTTTAAAAGAATGTTATCAATCAGGTGTACCACTCACAGAAAATTTAGTTGACTTACCGCTAGGTTTATTGATGTTTGCTAATACATTAAAACTTCCAATAGTACCAAAAAATTATCAAATAAATCTACCAGAATGGGAAGTATTAGCAAAGGCGATCGCTTATGAAATAGATGGAGGTTTTACCGACAGGCGGGGTAAACAGCATAATTTTAGCTATTTTTTACAAGAAAATTTTAGCCAGATTCCAATGGTGCTATCAAACAGCGATCGCACCCAATGGCAAGAAACCTATCAACAATTTAACAATTATCAGCTACTCAACCCCAAACAACGAAAATTACTGGTTGAGAATACCCAGGTTTTCTTAATTAGAATGCAACGGACTTATGGTACATCATGGGAATGGAATAATATCGACTCTACTCTCACCCGCATTACCCAAGAATTGTTAGATGTTATCCTTGCAAATGCGCGTCAATGCGTTTTAAAAGTCAAAACGGAAACCGAGCAACAACTTCAGTATCTACAAGGACAATTAAATGAACTTCAGAAAAATAAAGTTAGCCAACAGCAAATATCTATTACTCAAGCTGAGGTAGAAAAAGCACAGCAGGATGCTAATTTCCAACTTGGACGAGTGATTAATATCTTGCAGGAGCTTAATCAAAAAAATATCCCTTCTAAATTACGTATTTTAGTTGAAAGATATCTGGCAACACAATCAAATATTTGGGAGCATCCCCAAGAATTTGCAAATCAAGTAAATTACTGGGAATCTTCCATTAGTCAGCTTGAAACTTTAATCTCATCATTAGAACCTTTTGCTGTACTGGAGATAATTAAACATTCTCTAAAAGAGCATTTATCAAAGCTACAAGAAAAAACTGAAACTTCTCTACAGCATCTACAAAAATTACAAACTAATCTACGTGAGGTAGAACAAAAATCACAACCACAGCTATCAGAAAACCTAAGGCAAGAACGAAGTTGGTGGTTGACAGAATGGCAAACAATACCTGATAAATTTAAACCAGAAATTTCCCAAGCAGACTTATTTAGTATAAAGTTTTTACGCAAGATTAATACTCAGTTTGAATCTTGGCAGCAACAACTCCAGACAGAAGAAAATTATCTTAATAAATATCAGAATTTTGTTCAAGATTGGATAGGAAAATTAAGAGAGCCAACTGAAGGCGATGCCTGCGGCGGGCTACGCCTACGCGACGATTTAAGGCGCATATATTTAGATAATGCCAATGTCGTCGGAATCACCTGTGTTCAGGCTGCAAATAGAGGTTTTTCAGAAGAATTTAAATCTTTTGATGTCGTCATTATTGATGAAGTTAGTAAGTGTACTCCACCAGAGTTACTAATCCCAGCTTTGAAAGGCAAAAAGCTAGTAATGGTAGGCGATCATTGCCAATTACCACCCATGCTTGATACTAGCACTTTAGAAGAAGTAGCTCAAACAATTGGCAATACACGAGACGAACTACAGTTTTTAGAAGAATCACTATTTAAAAGTCAGTTTGAATCTGCTGATGAAAGCATCAAACAAATGCTAACTACACAATATCGAATGCATCCATTTATTATGGGTGCAATTAATCAGTTTTATGACGGTAAACTAGAATCTGGTATTTTAGAGGCGGACACAAAACGCGCACATCATTTAGCAAGCGAAATTATCCAAGAATCTCAGCATCTTATTTGGGTAAAAACGCCTATAGAAAATCAGTTTTTAGAGCAACGAAACGGAACTTCTTACTTTAATATTCCAGAAATTGATGCGATTGAACGTTTGTGTCATCAGTTTGAAAATACTTGGGTTTCTAAAGTTGCTAATGGGGAACCAAAAAAAGAAATTGCCGTAATTACATTTTATGGCGCTCAATTGAGAAAAATCGATGAATGTCTGCAATCTGAACTTTTTCCTTCGCTAGAAATTCGTACTGGTACAGTAGACAGATTTCAAGGTATGGAAAGACCTGTTGTAATTGTCAGTATGGTTCGCAATAATAACAATGGAGATGTGGGATTTGCGAAGAAACCAGAACGGGTAAATGTTGCATTTTCTCGCGCTCAAGAACTACTAATAATTGTGGGTTGCCATAATTTATTTACCCATCAATCAGGTAAAGTCGGAAACATGTATTCAGAAGTTTCAAATATTGTAAGTCTTCATGAAGGTTTCGTTGATGTTTCTCGCCTCTTCAGCTAAATCTGCGATCTGCTTACGCATAGCCGCCGCAGGTATTGCGCGAATCGACAAAAAACCTAAATTTCATAAACTGTAACTTAGGCTAAGTATCTTAACGGAATTTGCTCATAAACAGGACTTACGCAACTGGCACAGTGCGATCGCTAGCCAGTAGTACATAAGTATTTAATTACCCAGAATGTGTTTGATATTTACAAGCTCAAGCACAAATTGCTTTTTAATTATTTAATTGAGCAACTAAAACGTCCAGATATTGCTATGTCTTCTGTGTAGTTTTTGGGTGCTTGGTGCGCTTCGCACACCATTGCTTGTGTCAGTTGCGTAAGTCCTGAACCAAAAATTCTTAGGTCTACAAAGACTCTAAATAGTTCAAAAGATCCGCCATTTCTTGAGGACTAGGTTGGAATTTTGGCATTGGCGGTGTTTCGCCACTGATCACTTGGTGAATCAGTCCATACCGAGACTTGTGCTTTGAAACAGCTTGCAAACTGGGCCCCACTCGCCCGTCTGCTTCCAAGCCATGACAACCCGCACAGTTAATTTGAAATATCGCGTGTCCTTGAACTGGGTTTCCTGTTAGGGATAGAACACTCTTGACGTATGGATCGGAGGCTTGAACCAACTGAACACCAAAAAAGCCTAAAGGGACTGCTAGCAGTATAGCCAGCGTCAATAAAACGATCCGCTGAATCAAAATTTCAGGTTTGGTAATCTGGTTATCCAAAAGGTTTGCTCTGAAAGTCTAGGTGTGCTAAAAAGTTTTCATTTCCTACACATAGCTTAAAAGTTCTTGATTGTGTCTGCAAGCACAGAAGACTATTTTTTTGTGACCAGTCGCACTCCAAAGGGCTGTAGGGCGCAGGATTCATACGAAATTTGGTAAAATCAAAAACAGGCAACGAATATTTAATAATTACAAAGAGGAGATTTACAGTGGTTGAACCCCTGCTATCAGGTATTGTCCTTGGTCTAGTTTTCGTAACTCTCGCTGGACTTTTTTACGCTGCATATAAGCAATACAAGCGCCCCAATCAGTTGGGGGGATGAGGGAGTGCTGAGTTAGGAGTTAGGAGTTAGGAGTAGAGACGCGATTAATCGCGTCTGTACAAGAGTTAGGAGTAGAGACGCGATTAATCGCGTCTGTACAAGAGTTAGGAGTCATATTGTTCTTCATCTCCTTTATCTGCTCCTGATTCCTGATTCCGAATTCTGTAGAAAGTAAGTGATGTGTTGCCGTAAACTTTCTGGCGGCAAATTTCCCAAGCGGGAATCTCTGGCGGTGTCCAACCTTGTGAGGCGTGTTCAACTGCGATTTCGCCGCTAAAATCTAAAAGTTGATGGTGAGCGATCGCTTCTAATACTGGCTGGTACAATCCACTGGCATAAGGTGGATCGAAGTAAATTCTATCAAACTGTTTACCTGATAAAGTCTTTAACTGCTGGGTAATATCTCCCCGCAATACTCGAAATTCTTGGTCAGCGTTAGCTAACTGCTGCCAATTTTGTTGGATGGTGGCACAGGCTCGGCTCGATTGTTCAATTCCCACTACTACGCTGGCTCCTCTACACAAAGCCTCTGCGCCCATTGAACCAGTACCGGCGCACAAATCTAGCCAGCGACAAAGAGCAATTTCTCCTTGCCAAATATTAAAGACTGCCTCCCTGACTCGCGCACTAGTGGGTCTAGTTTCTTTCCCTGGTAAAGTTTTTAGCTGGCGATTACCGTAAATTCTCAGGCTCATTATTCATTGGGCATGGGGCATAGGCCAAATAGGGCATTGGCATTAATTCAAGGTAGATGGTCATTTTCATTTATTAACAAATGACAAAGGACAAATGACAAAATAATTAGGCAGGAATTTTTTCGCGGACTTGAGCAACGAAATTAGACAGAATTTGCAATCCGATATTAGAGGATTTTTCGGGGTGAAATTGTACTGCCATCAGGTTTTCGTGAGCGATCGCAGCTGTGACGGTTTGAGTACCGTGAGTGATAGTTGCTGCACGGATTAACGGGTCTATTGGGTCAACATAGTAGGAATGGACAAAATATACCCAAGGATCGGACGGTAAATGCTCCCACAAAATACTTTTTGGTTGAGTGATTTCTAGTTGATTCCACCCCATATGAGGAATAGTTATGTCAGCTTCTGGACGAAACCGCCGCACTTTTCCTTTGATAATTCCTAGTCCTGGTTGGGTACCTTCTGCACTTGATTCAAAGAGAATTTGTAATCCTAAACAAATTCCCAAAAAAGGCTTACCAGATGCGATCGCTTCTTTAATAGGTTGTTCTAAACCACGCGATCGCAGGTGTTGCACTGCTGGATCGAATGCTCCCACTCCCGGTAGGACTATAGCATCTGCCTGCTCTAATTCCTTTGGAGAATAAGTAACATTAGGAGTTGCCCCAGCTTTTTCCAAGCCTTTGCAAACTGAGTGCAAATTTCCCATCTCATAATCTACGACCGCAATTACTGGCATTTACCTGCTCCTTGTAAATTTATTATGGAGGGTTTTTCTATTCTAAATAATATTTGTTATGAAGAAAAGAATTCTATTAACTTCTTTTGACACTTGGCTAAAAGATCAACAGTCAAATTCTTCTGATGATTTATTACTTGAAGTGAGCAAACTTGAGTTGATACCACATGATTTAACTTTTTTACGCCAGTTACCCGTAGATGTGCAACTTGCCAGTACTCAGGTAATGGAAAAAATCAAGGCAATCCAACCTGATTACATCATCTGTTGTGGCATGGCTGCAAGCCGTACACAATTAAGTGTGGAAGCAGGTGCTAGCTGCGAAGAAATTGTTTTACAGACAGAAGTTGATTTAGAAAAATTAGTGGCGGGAGCAGCAAAAATTCAAATTAGCTACGACTGTGGGAAATTTGTTTGCGAAGGTCTTTACTATTCAGTGTTGGAATACTTAAGCCAAAATAAACTCACGGCACGTTGTATTTTTGTCCACGTTCCGGTTCTCAATCAAGAAAATTTGATGGGGATTCTTGCCGATTTCGTATTAATTATTAACAAACTGGCACTTTCATCAAGTTGTTAATGTCTGTATGGTGAAAGAAATATCTATGTATATGTTGCCATTGTTACTAATTTTCCCAATTGCCCAATCAACTCCTGCCACGCTACCACCTGAAGAAGTCGTACAACCACAAGAAGTACGTCCTTTACCAGGTCAATTGGATACAGTGCCAACCTTTAACAGCAATAGTCCAGAATTAGTTTTGAAAGAAGGAATTTTACTTTCCACGTTTCCACCAGATGGGAAAAAAGTGCCAACAGCGCATCTAAATTTTCCCTTTCGGGGACGATTTGATATTTTTGCTCATCATGTTGCGAAGGCTGAACCACCAGAGAATTTGCGTTCTCTTTATTTAGGGATAATTTTGCATAACCCTGGTTCGGAACCGGTGAAAGTAAATATTTGGCAGGCGGCGAGTTATTTAAGTCAACCGGATGCACCATTTATTCAATTACCATCCTTTAGCCAAAATCCTTTAGGTAAAATTTTTGCAGGTCCTGGCGATCGCGTTATGTCTGATGTGCTTCGGGGAGTGCGACAAGAGATTTTTCCTGCCCAAATTGAGATTCCACCAAAGCAAAGTCGGATGTTACTCAATTTACCAATTCCTGTACAGGGATTGACACCACCTTTAAATGGTCGGTCTACATTCATCCGACTGCAAAGTGATGGCACTGTCTATGCAGCTAGCCTAGCGATGTTTGCACGCGAGAATCCTGATGGCAGCGAGCGATCGCCCACTTTAGAAGAGTGGCAGAATTTACTAGATAATGGCGATTTGGCTGTGCCGCGAGATAAAACTCCCACTCCCTTAGAAGAAACTGGCAAGCCAAGAATTTATGGGCGTGTTGCGGGAGTGGTTGGTGGTTCGCGATGGAGAGCCTTATTAGTAGATAATCCTAAAGCCAAGTATTTAACTATTCCCCAGTCTGGTCAAGTGTTTTCTTACGCTCTGAATACCGTGCATGGCGGTACATTAGGAACTGGTCAAATTCAAAGTGCACCTATGCTGGTGCGCTATCCTGACACCGCATATCGCGCTCATGGTAACTATGGAATTCAATATAATCTCAAGTTGCCACTATACAACAATACTCAAAGTTCTCAAACTGTTAGTGTATCCATACAAACACCACTAAAGGAAGATCGGTTAGTCAAACCAGGATTACGCTTTTTGAGTACACCAGATCCTCAAGTATTTTTTCGAGGGACAGTGCGAGTACGTTACAAAAATGACCAAAATCAGCTGCAAACTCAATTTGTGCATTTAGTACAAAAGAGAGGTCAACCAGGGGAACCGTTAGTTTTATTAAAGATGAAACCAGGCGATCGCTCTTTAGTAGAAGTTGACTTTCTCTATCCGCCAGATGCTACACCTCCGCAAGTATTAACAGTCTCAACTCAAGCTGAACCTCGGTGATGAGTTATGGGTAATGGGTAATCTCCAAGTACCTATTACCAAAAAATAATTAAAGCCTGTTCTCAAGCTTTTCACTCCAAGTTTGTATATTTAGGCTGAATACTTATTTTGTTCTATGCATTGCAATAGAAATAGCAGACTAAGTAGATAGCTAATAAGAGGACGATATGGCAACGAATCAAAAAATCAATCAAGAAACTGAGTTAAATTCGCTTCAGCCGCTTGTTGGAATCTTGATTTTACTGGTAGAGGATGAGCCAGATATTGCAGATTTGCTCATTTTCATTTTGGAAGCAGCTGGTGCGGAGGTTATGGCTTTAACCGATGCAGAAGCAGCCCTTGCCTTAGTTGAATCGCTCCATCCCGATATTCTGGTGTGCAATATGAAGTTGCCCGATCGCGATGGAAATTGGTTAATTGAGCAAATTCGAGTACATTCTTGCCCATCTATAAGACAGTTGCCTGCGATCGCTATCACTTCTTATACACGGGAAGTCTCAAGCTATAAAGCTTTGAATGCTGGTTTTAATCGATTTCTAGTCAAGCTTGAGAGTCCAGAAGAAATTGTAGATGAGATTGTTTACCTGTTATCTTCCGATCTTTAAATATAAGTAGCTAGCCTCGATCTCGTTTTTGATCGTGATTTCAGACAATACTCTGTGGGAGCGCACAGCTAGCTATACACTCCTAAAAACGATTTTAAGAAAAGAAACCATAGAACCCTAAATGAGTAGGGTAAAATGTTGCATATATTTATTAACCTCGTTGAAAACCCTTTGCTGGCTTTTGTTGCCCCTTACCTTTGGGCTTAGATTTGTTAACTTCTCCTAAAGCTTCCTGAAATAAGTTATGCAAATGTATGGGTACACTGGCAATGTCTGGCAACTCTGGCTCGATAGGTTTGTGGAATTCTTGCAAAAGTGTATCCAAGTCACTTTCAAGCCTAAATGGACGTTGCAAAAATGTTTGCAACACATTTTCTAATTGAGTTGGATACTGTTGCGCTAATCGATGCCAAATAAAAGCATTAATACTTTTATCTTCGAGGTAGTAGCGAATTAGTTTTTCCGCTCCTTGAACACTTTGCCAATCCTCTGCCGATAAGATTGCTTGTACTTTACTATATGTTGGTAAAAACATTTGTCCCCAACGAGGATGAGAGAGAGCCGTTACCTGTTCTGCTTTCTTGAGTTCAGCAGGCAAATCAACCTTTGGCATCACCATTTTTTTGCTGCTTTTGCTGTTAAGCATCTCAGAGACTACATTGGAATCTGCACCAAATTCTTGTGCGGCTGCTTTGATTTCCTCGTCGCCAATTCCAGCTGCTTCTGCTACTTCCGCCAGAGATTTAGAAGTATCAATTCCTGCGGCTGCAAAGGTTTTCTCAGTAATTACTTCTTGAAATTCCGCTATTTTTTTATTCAGCTGGTATCCAGGTAGTGTGATTTCATCAGTGCCAAAAAAGTCCACAAACTGCTGATGATATTTTTCTACTGACTGCCAAGCTTCTTCTAGCAAGTCTGGAGCATCGCTGTAAAGATTACTTTTATAGTTTTCCTTAAAGTTACCAATTGCTACGGCAAGTTTTGGTTTACCTAATTTACCCATTATTGTGTAGGGGCCAGAAAACGTCCAGTAGCTATCGGTAACGGGAGAAATGCGAGTTAGCAAGATTTCTCCAACCTTCAACCGAGATATTGCCTGTAATGTTTGAGTATTGTTTGGCTTGACAATGTAGCGTTTATCTGTTAGCCAGTTCGTCAATTCAAAGCCATCAGGTAAAATATTAGTGATGGCAAACAAGCCAATAAAACTATGATGCCAACTGTTTATCAGTCTGCGATCGCTTTCTGCTAAATCTGGATGGCTTTCGATAAACAAGTCTAATGGTGACTTATCACCAACTTTCCCGTCTGTCAAAAAGCTATCGATGGTTAAGTCCTGCTGCGTATTATCCCCACTTCCACGGCGCAACTGTTCTGCTGCATAAGTTTCCAGCGCTTGTGCCAGTTCGCCTTCAGCATCAAGGACAAAATCAACTAAGGCTTGTTTTAATTCGTGCGATCGTTCTAATATGACATCCACAAGTTAATCTCTCGGTGCAACAGATGTAAATTATAGCCTTTGAGAGAATTTCAGCATCTAGCTATTGCTAGATTTATGGAAATGCACACTTAGCAGAATTGCTTTTTGGATATGGGATTGATTGGTTTTTTGTCAAGCCTGATGCGGTGCATTTGGCGTTGTTTACTGGATTGAGAGTTTCAATGGCGATGTTGTCGGCTTTCATATTTTGAAGGGTAGCCTCAGCTTTTATCTACGCAATTCCAAAGGACTGACACAACAGTGGCGAAATGCCATTCTTACCTTCAGTACTTATCGAGCAACTTTGTTTGAGGGAACGGTGAAACTACTTTTGTACACGTTGATTCCGGCTGGATTGGTGACTTATTTGCCAATTGAGGCATTGCGATCGCTATCTTTAATTCATGCTGTGCTAGCAGTGGCTGGGTCAACTACTGTGCTGTTGGTTGGTGCAGGTGTGTTTTACTAAGGTTTGCTTCGCTACTCTTCAAGGAATTTGATGCAGATGCGAGATTGAGGTCAATGTTGGTCATATTATAATATCTAGGCTTTATGTCCTCTAAAGGAACACATGAATAACCGCCCTTCATGCAAGTGTTTCCAAGCTTACTACTTGGGCAATAAATGGTCTGAGATAAAGCTGCATCAAGAGCATCAAGATATTGAGTGCGATGCATGGAAGCGATTATTAGAGCTTGTGGAGGTTGTATCCGCAGATGAGCGAGAAGAATTTGCCCCTGGACGTGAAATAGGCTGGGATGACTGGAGTCAGATTATCACGCTGCCTTCGACAATATCGAAACTAAAATCTGTTAAGCACTTGATGCTGTACGGGAGCAATCTTGTTCGCATACCTCCAGAAATCGGTGAGATGACGAATTTAGAAACGTTTACTCCCTACACATCCCATCGATTACATTGGTTTCCCTATGAAATTACTCGTTGCAAAAAACTAAAGCATAGTACTGTCAGTACTCGTACTCTTTATGGGAATTACAAGTTTCGCCCGCCATTTCCCAAGCTTCCGGTAGGAAAAACTGTGGAGGCAGATTCCTCCATAAAGTGCAGTGTATGTAATGCTCTTGTCATAGCTCCAAATTTACATCAAGTATGGATATCTCTTCCGGTAGCTACGGATGTTTTGCCCCTTCTTGTTAATGCTTGTTCACAAATCTGTATCGACAGACTTCCTCGACCACCAAAAACCTATGTGCAGGAACCGCACACTGGAGGGCTACATATCCAACAGTCGCCAATTGATGATTTCTACCGATGACTCTAAATACTGGACTTACTCAAAATTACACACTGTAGGGCAATTAATGAATTGCCACTACCTGACAATCAGGGTTGAGGCTATCGTTTTTATAAGTCCTGTTAGATGGACATATTCAAAATGTGAGAGTACACCTCGATACAAATAAACAATATTTTGAATCTACTTAGCAGCTTTTTTCAAACCTTGCCATCTTTGGCGCAATCGCTGCAAGTTAGGTGTACGATCGCCATAACGCCAGCCAACATAAGCTTGACAAATTTCATCTATAACCTCAGCAGTTGCTATAGGATGATGCTGGTATGAGACTCTGGCATACTCTAAAGGTGTTTGTGCTGGATGTTTGCCTAAACCTTTTTGGGTTGTCCATTGCAGCATTTGTTGATAAAGGCTCTCCATCGCTGGCAATTTCTTTAACCATCGGCGGTTGCGCCACTCTCGCCACTGACCCCAACCCAGCCAAGCGAAGAAAGCTGCTGTAGTTGACAAGATTAAGCCAGTTAATACACCAAACCAACCTTGAGAGAATAAAGCTAAAAACCAAGCGATCGCTCTAATCACCCACTTAAATATTGTCTCAAATACATTATTCAACCAACCTGTCAGCGGAGAAGGTAGCCAGCCAGCAACCCAATGCCACAATTGGCGCAATACGCTAAAAGTCTGAGTATCTTCTATTGAAGGTGGTATTAGAGGATGATTGGGAATAGGATCAAAGGCAAACCAACCATATTTCGGAAAATACACTTCCGTCATCGCATAAGCGTCAGTATTACGGACAACATACAGCCCTGTAAATGGATTAAACTCTCCTGAACTAAACCCTGCTACCAACCGCGCTGGAATCCCAATGGAACGCAACATCACCGTGAGAACTGTTGAAAAATGGTCTGGATAGCCTCCTTTTTGCTTAAACAAAAAAGTTTCTACCAAGTCTTCTTTTTCACTCAAATAAGGTAGTTCTAAGGGATTTTGAGGAACAGAGTAGCGTTGCTTTAAATATTGAGCTAAATAGAGAGTTTTTTCGTAGGGTGAATCCAGGCTTTTAGCAGATTTTGCGACTTTTTCTTGATTGTAGTTAGCGAGGATTTCTTCGGTACGTTGCCGGACTTTTTCGGCAATTTCGGGAGGAATTTGCAGATAATGCTTTTTAATTTGTTGCGGATATTTAGTAGAAGCTTCACCTAATTTAGTGCGATCGCGGTATGGCACTTCAGAAATTACTGTGTAGGTGAAACCTTCTGATAATTCTACAGGCGATCGCAATCCGTCTTCTTTATCAACAGCGATTACTGGTGCTGGAAAGTAAACTTCTTTGGGATAAGTCATCGCCGGAATCAGGTTAGGCAAATCCGACACCACTGTATAAGTTTGTACTACTTCTTGGGTTTTACCAGTGAGTACAGATGGGGAAAGAAAAATTTGGTAAGACCAAGGCGATCGCCTAACAGTCGTCACATTTTCATTGCGAGAAACTTCCCATCCCTTACCTGTATAGCGATCGAATGCTAATACTCGCCAAAAACCCTCAGCTTGCGATCGCACCCGCATCACAACCTTGGGTTTCATCTCCCCCCGCAGGTTTTGATTCATTTGGCTATTAAAGCCGTAATAAAAATTATTATCTACTTTACCTGGTTCACCTGTTTTATTTTGTGCCGTACCACCGCTACCACTGCCTTGATTCTCACCCTTCCCTTGGCGGACATAACCGGGGTTAATGATACTACGTCCTGTAAAATTATTTTTTACTTGAATAGCAGAACTTACAGGAAAATTCCGTAACTGATAGCCGGGGAATCTCGGTAAAACAGCAAAAATTGCCAGTCCCAAACCGACAATTAGCAAAAAAGTTAGAATTAAAAATTTAAAATTAAGACTTGAGGAATTCTTCTGATTGAATTTTTTCTTTTGAGTTTTTAATGGCTGCAAACCCAAGCGCGAACGATAATCTAATACTAGAGTTGGCAGAGCGATCGCTAAAAATAATAGCAATACAGGTGCAAATGCTAAAGTCTGACTTAGGGTTGCTGCTACACCCAATAAAATCAGTCCGATAACAATTGAATAGCCCAAATTTTTCCGGCGGGGTGTATCAAAGCTATGCAAGACCTGGAGTTGAATTAATAACTCTGCTAAACCCAACCGCGTATCATTCAACTCTCCGACTAATCGCCCAAAGAAAGCACCCAGTGCTACTAACATTCCAATGGCGATGCAGAATTTAATTGCAACATTGCGATCGCGGCGACGATAATAACTCCAAATTGCACCCACTAGACTTAGGGGTAACGCCCAAAAACTAAATGAAGTTTCAGCAGCAATATCCGTCGCTACAATTCCCAAAATAACCAACGCTAGCACCAGCACCCGTAAAGAAATAGAATCTTCCACTTCAATCAAAGGCGACCCCTGCGGATTTTGTCGCCAGAAATTACCTACAGGGAGACGCCAAAACCGATTCATCCTGGATAAGTTAAACATTTGAGTCTAGTAGAAGCAATGATGTAGATGCAACAAACACAATACAGGGGACGTCATTTGCTACCCTAGCACTGTGTTAAAAAAATGATATCTAAGGGGTAGAGATGGAAATACACGAGAAATGGGTGACACGGCGAATCGAGAAATCAAATACTTTCTCAATATCCCTATGTCCCCATATCCCCGTGTCCCTGTGTCTTTGTAATAACTGCTTCTCGTAGACACCCTAATGACCGTTTATTGAAAAATAGGATAAGCTTCAAAACCAGGAAAATCCTCTTAATATATATCGGCGTTGATTGAGATAGTGTGCTAGCGGTGGCAATTTCAACTAGATCGTGGGATTAATCACAAATAACAACGACTGTTCGTCTATTTCTGGAAATTCAACTTCCAGGGTATAAATTGGGTTAAGTTGCTCGCAGCCTAACTCTACATTTAAGTATCCCGAAGTCGAAGATGTTGTCATTGCTAAAGTGCCACTTCCCCGTAGCGTCAAAGTTCCTTTAACAGGTAACTCAGCTTGAACAAGTAACTTCGTAAGTTTACCCAGAGACTGGTATTCTACTCTGATGTTCAAAGCACCAACACTGGTTAGCCATTGTCTTTCTACCACCGGACTGGTTGCTGAAACTGGTAGAGTCAGATTTTCTAACAGTTGTTTAGCTGCTAGCAACGACAAAGCCATCTGTTGACGCGGTTGTAAATCTGAGTAATCGCTCTCAATAGCAGGCATTGTCTCCAGAGTACTTGCAGACCGATAGGTGCTTCTTAGCACCAATCCAGCTATGTCATTTAGTGCTTGAGACTCATTGGGAAAAAAGTTCTCCACCACTTGAACTAATTTTGCCCCCAATGGCACTGAAGATGTCACTAAAGCCTGACATTGTTCTAGCAATTGCTGGAAAACTTTTTCCGGTAAGCGGGTTGGCAAGGTCAACTTTGACTGTTGTACCATCCATCCCCAGCTAGGAACGAGTGTCATTGAAGGCTCATCAACAAAATCAGGATATTCGATTAATTGTGTTTCCCAAGGAAACAACGGTGGGTGTTCTTGGGCTTGGATTTGTAACCGATTCTTAAGGACAGCTTGAAAACGATCTTGCACAGTAGGAATTTCTCCCAGTTGAAAGGTCTGGGGCGTTCCTCCTAATTTTGGCTCACTGCTTTTTGAAGCAGTGGCTTCTTTGAGGAGGTTTTTTACCCCGTCATTTTCCTCACTTTCTACCGATTGCTCGTTATTTTTGACATCATCTGTCAATAACCAATCGAGACACCGGTGTTGTAAGGATTCTGAGTCACTATTCATGAGTAGATGCACCCGATCCGGAAACTAATGAGTTACGAATTTCCCAAGCTTGCTCAAGAATTTTAAACCATCGTTTTTGCAGTTGTGCCATTGACAGCCCTAAAATTTTTGCTATTTTTTCATCAGCTTGTCCTTGTTGTTTCAACTCTAATAAAGACCGTTGCTTATTGTCCAGCTGTGCTGTGTATACTTGCCATTGCTGGGGAGTTAAACCCAAATTGGTGTGCAAAGAAGCTTCCAGCCACTCGTGAACTAATTCCCAACGGTGCAACAGGGCAAACCGAATTAAATGATACTTAAAGCGCTGTTGCAAATAATCTCTCTGACGAGGGGTTAAACCTAAAACCGATTCAATTTCCTGTGCTGATAAATCTTGGAGGCGGAGAGAAAAATAATCAGCGCAGTCAGATTGTTGCCGTTGTTCGAGATAATTCATTAGTTCCGTAACCACAACGGAACGCAAGGTGTCTTCTTCGGGTTCGGGTTCGGCTTGCGTTGCCATTGTGGAGCGCAATTGGTGAATTGCTGGCTCTTCCCAAGAACCATCACCTTCATTATTGCTACCTTCTGCGGCTTGTTCTATATCTACGCTGGTTTCTGGGGGCTGCTGTTGGGAAAAAGTTTGCGCGCGCAGGATAATTAGCTGTTGCTGACGCCCTGGTAAGGGAATGCGTCGCTTGCCGTAGCGCTCGGTAAATGCCATATACTCGGACAATTCCAAGAGCGTCTGCGGGCGATAAGTAGCACCAAGTTGATTTTCTCGCCGGAAAGCGTTCAACGCTTCTAAATAAAAACTCTGGAGGAAATCTTCGATGATTGTCAGCCGCCCTTGATAGCTCAATTGTCTCTGAGGAGGATTAATGTATCGATAAATAATTGCACTCAAAGTACTGTGTAATTCGACTCTGCCCCGATTTGAACCCAACTGATAGTACCTGAGACACTGTTGCAGCCGATGCCGAGCCAAGGTCATCGCCGAGCTTTCTACAGATCCAGAAGCTTGGATACGTTTACTCTCATGACAAATCCGGTAGACTTCGGTGGTAATACGTCTTGCTACGTCGTGACAATTCTGTTCCGAAGCTTTGGTTGACTGCTGAAACTCCTTGGACAGGAGTTGAAAGATCGCCTCCACGCCTGTAGAATTTTCTCCCAGAATAGTTGCAGATGGAATAGTTGCGGTTGCGGCTGAATTCATAGTCTCGGTTTTCAAAAGACCCTAACTTAACTTAAATACAACCTGTAGGACTGTGGGTATTGGCTAGTTTGGTTTTACGTATAAGCTAAACGCAGGCCAATCCTATATTGAAGATATGGCTGATTTTATTATTCCCAATTCTGATGGGATTGTTCACACTTGATAGATGTTATTGCCATTACCCAAGAGTCGTATACAAGTCATTATGGATTTAGAAGCACAAATTCAATTGCTGATTGACAATGCACCCCGCGATGGTATGACACCACATCTTGTTGCAGCAATTGCTCCTGCGCTGAGAGCGATCGCTCAAAAATTACGCTACTCCCAGTACTATATTCTCCAGAATTCGGAGTCAAGCTGGGTTTTAACTACATTGAGCAATCGTGCTAACCCAGGATTAGAAAAACGTGTGATTTACGCTTTCCCTACCATACAGGATGTCTCTCTAATTTCCCCTGATGGGCTTGACCCTCAAATGCTAGCTAAAATTACTCCTGTCACCCATATTTTGTTCCAATTGGTGGCATTAGAACCCGTAGATAGTATCGTTTTTTTGGAGACGCCGGGTAAGACCACTCATACCGTCGAAGTTCGACGCACTGAACTAGAAAAACTCATGCAGAAACAGTTACGACAAAAGCGATCGCCTAAACAGATACCCCCTGATATTGCATAGAAAAAATTTGGATGTGGGATTTTTTAGATACAACCCCACATCCAAATTTTTAAATCTCAAATTTCTTTAAAAAAGTTTTCTAAATCAGTGAAAAAAGAAATTTTTTCTTTCCGTTACACCATACGACTGACTCAACTTTTGGTGAAACCTAAAATTGATTAAAAAATAGTTATCAGTGAACATTTTTCCGTTTTTAAGTTTTAGTTTCCTAGTGAAGCAGAGTTTTATACTTAAAAACTTTCACATCAAAAAATATCTCATTCTTGATTGTGAGGTGGCCAGTAACCAAAAGCGGACAAGTCTTTAGAGTGAACGCTCAGTCAAAACTATCCACCCCAGAAGTAGTAGTAATTTATTTTTTAGAAATCCCTAAGAACTTCCAAATCAAAACCCCACTTTCTACTTGCTAAATAAGTGGATTAAATTAAACATAAAGCTACCTCAGTGTGTTAAAGCGTTGCATAACACAACATTTCAGGTTTTCCGTGGGTTACAGAAGCCACAACACACCTACATCTAAATTCCCACTTTCTACCTAAGAACTGAGAACTGATTTAATAGAGGCGACTCAGTGTGTACTCAGCAATGTTAATCAATGCCTGGTGGGATTCTGAGAATGGGAGAACTGCAAGATGTTCAATTGCCAACTTAGCATGATGAGCAGCTAACTCTCGCGCTTGCTGTATACCTTGACTATCTTGAATCAATGCTAGTGCTTGCTCTAAATCTCCTTCTTGAGCAAACTCTCGTTCAATCAGCACTTCCAAGGATGGTTTTTCGGCTAAAGCAAATAAAACCGGTGCAGTCAGATTACCACTTTTGAGATCGGACCCCACTGGTTTACCCAAGGTATCTGTTGTACTGGTGAAATCTAAAATGTCATCAACAATTTGAAATGCTATACCAAAATGACGACCGTAGCTATACAGATGCTCAACAGTTTCTCGCGAGACTTCACTAAGTAACGCAGCAGCTTTAGAACTGTTGGCAATTAACGAAGCTGTTTTGTAATAACTCTTCTCAATGTACGTTTCAATAGAGATACCAGCATCAAAACGATTAAGTCCCTGCTGAATCTCCCCAGTAGCCAAATCCATAATGACTTGTGAGAGCAGTTTCACTACCTCCAAATTGTCCAAGTTTGCTAAATACCAGGACGATTGAGCAAAGAGAAAATCTCCTGCTAAGATGGCAATGCGGTTACTGTTAAAGAAACTATGAACAGTGGGAACGCCTCGCCGCACGTCTGATTCATCTACCACATCGTCATGTACTAAGCTTGCTGTGTGAATCATTTCTGTAATCTCAGCAAGGCGACGATGACGCGGTGTAATGTCTTGTTCTAACATTGTTGCCCGCGATATTAGCAGGACAATTGCTGGTCTAATACGCTTTCCCCCAGCTCCGAATAAATATTCGGCTGCTGCAAACAGAATGGGGTGGCGATTTCCAACTAGCTGTTTTAGGTTATCTGCTAGTAATCGCAGGTCTGCTTCCACAGGGGTAAACAGGGAGGTGGCTGGGGTCATGGATGGGCGGACTCTGACTTAGGTTACGAAAGTTTACATATCCTATACTCATTTTAAGATAACCCTGTGCCAGCGCAAAGTTTTCATCAGGTAATCCCGTTTTTATGAGTCTATGGGTGATAATTAAGGTTGTTAAGGTTTTTGTCAATAGGCAATTATACTTAATTTTGAACACTAAACTTTAAACTAACTTAAAAAATGAATTCTCAGTACACGGGAGACAGGTTACATTAAATTGTCTTAAGTAGTTTCTCATCTCACCTTCATTGCCACAGTTCCAAAAACAATTTAAGCAATATTACTTATTGACAAAAATTAAGTAATCCAAATTTGCCGCCAAGAGGCAAGGCTAAATTTCTCTAGATTGAGGTGTAGCTCTTCAAAAAATTTGAAATTTAGTAGCCCAATAAGCTCAAAATTTAGGGTCGTTGTGTTACGCTAAAATATAGGAATTTTAAATTTTGTAAGATATTGGCAGCCCAAAAGTTAAGTCAGCTACTAGTTGATTTTACTTAATTGGTGCTGTGAGTATAAAATAAATATTCGTCGGTAGATTAAGGGAATAAATTCTTTAATTTTTCCTACGATATGTAAAACTCTTGGTTTGGAGCTGTGTGATATCCCTATGGGAAGCCGCTACACGTACTTAGCGCACGTAGAGCGCAAGCATTGCTCTTTTCCCAGCAGTTTGAGCAAAAATAACGCAGATCGAGTAGACCGCTGAGAATCGTAGTTTTAGATTGCTAAACGGCAAGCTAACTGCTGTGGGATCTATGGTTTGCAAGAAGTCGCATTAGGTCATTTTTTGTCCGTAGAGGATTTTATCTCTATAGGTAATTTTACCATAGGAAACTACAGTCATCAAGAATGTACTTGCTTGGCTGAGGTTCTACTAATTTTATGAAATTTTATATTCGTTTAGAAGGGTGCTAGTAGAACAATGATTTACGGAAGTATACCTATGATGATTTTTATTTTAGCCTCTGGATATTTGTTCACAGTCTACCTGTTATTAGCACTGGCGAAGCGAACGGGTACAAAGACTGTTCCGACAAGTTTCTCTTCATCTACCGAAGGAAAACACAAGCAGGAGATATCAGTAAGGACAAAGGTAACTCAAGCAGTTAATAGTCAATAGTTAGGAGTTAGAAGTGAGGAGTTATTAATTCAAAACTTCTAACTCCTAACTTCTCACTTTTGAAATAGTTTTATTGGAGTTGGGAAATAGCGATATCGGTGAAAGAAACTTCTTCAACCATTGGGGTATAGCCTAGCCACTGCACTCCTGACTGAGAAAACTGTTGCGGACAACCGCTGACGGCGAAGCGAGTTGGTAATGGTAGATGAGTATTTCTTAAGCCTAGTAAGTCTAGTTCTTGCGCACAAGCTGCGACAACATGAACAGCTGGATCGACCAACTGGACTTGAGAGGGGAGGAGCGATCGCAGTACTGGTGTCAGGTGGGGATAATGGGTACAGCCGTGAACTAGAGTGTCAATTTCCTGCTCTAATAAAGGCTCTAGGTAGCCTCGTGCGACTTGTGCAGTGTAAGGATCGTGAATGCGGTTTTGCTCAATCAATGGCACAAACTCCGGACATCCAACTTGCCAGACTTGGACATCGGGAGCAATTTCAAGAATAGCGTGCTTATAAGCATTACTTTTAGCTGTAGCTGGAGTGGCAATTACACCAATCCGTTTTCCTTGCTGCACCGCAGCTTTTGCACCCGGTAGGATTACTCCCAAAATAGGTATGCTGAATTCTTGACGCACGGTTTCTAGGGCTAGGGCAGAACTGGTGTTGCAAGCCATAATCACCATTTTTACCTGCTGCTGTTGTAGCCAGGTAATAATTTCACGTGTAAATCGTAAAATTTCTGCTTGTGAACGAATTCCGTAAGGAAGTCTAGCTGTATCCCCAAAGTAAACTATTGATTCATTGGGAAGTTGTCGATAAATTTGTCGCAGTACTGTTAGCCCACCCACACCACTATCAAAGATGCCAATTGGGGCACGTTGGGGTTCTCGATTGGAAAAATCGTCAAGATTCCCTTCAAAAATGGAAGATGAATACACAGGCAGATATATTTTTAGGTTTTGAGATTTAAAATACAGAATTTAGCAGACAATCTCCAAATTGACCACTAAATTCTGCGCGTCAAAGAAGTTTAAATACCACCTCTTTAATTAGTAATTTGTACTATATTACCTCTGCTGTAAGTATTTTAGAATGCCACGAGCGATCGCTTCTGCCATCCGATTTTGATATTCAGGTGTTCCCAATCTGGGATTATCCTCGTAACCAGTCATATAGCCTGTTTCTACCAAAATCGAAGGCATGGAGCTTTTCCTCAGAACATAGAATCTCGCTTTGCGGGTTCCCCGGTCTTTAATAGTACCGATGTCCTGGAGAATGGTTTTACGAACTACTTCAGCCAGATTGTAACCACTATCGAAATAATATACTTCTAACCCATTGACATCAGGGCGATTATCAACAGAATTAGCGTGAATGCTGACAAACAAAGTCGCATTAACCCGCTTGGCAATATCTACCCGTCCCTGAAGTTCTACGAAAAAGTCGGCATCCCGCGTTAGTACCGCTTGTACACCATTTTGCTCTAAAATTGCTCCTACCCTTTTCCCAATAGGCAGAATTACATTCTTTTCTAAAAGTCCTCCCAAACCAGGGGCACCTGAGTCTTTTCCACCATGTCCTGGGTCAATAACTACTAGCAATTTCCCTCTGGGAACTGAGGGGCGTGGCTGTGGCTGGGAGATTGGACGGGGATTATCTATGGGATTTGGTAATTGTCCTTGGTCTGGTAATGGCAGAGGAGGTAAAGCAATGGGCGGTGTGATGCTGCTACTACGCCGTAATTCTAAAGCTAAAAGCTGGTCGCCAACTTGGTTGAGTTCCCCAATTTGTACTCCAGCGGCTGGTTGAACCAAGACGGTGACAGTATTGGATTCTTGTGGTTGCAGGCGTACCCGCAAAATTGGGCTATTAGGATTAAAAGTCGGGCCTGTGACTTTGGGGGCTAACTTAGCATTGTTGATAGTGATGCGGAACAGACCAGAGGTTCTATCCCATCCTCCTGTAGCAGACAAAGTTTGGTCGGCTCGAATCAGCAGTTGTGTACCATTATTAGCCAGTTGTACAGACTGAATGCTAGCAGGTGTATTACTTGGTGGTATGGGACGTGGACTTTTACTTCCAGGCAACTGGGCAACTCCACGACTGGGTAGAACCACAAAACCACCAACACTGCTAGTGGTTGCTCGCCAATTTGGACTATTTTCATCTACTTGTAAAGTCAGGCGAACAACAGATGGACTAGTTTGCAGCTGGCTGAACTGGATACGGCTAACACCATAGCGATTAATTGACAAATCTCGCTGCTCTAAACTTGGTGATAGAGTTGCGCCAGTAATATCGATGTTAATTGCCTTTTGATCGTTGCTACGATTTACCTGAATCTGAGGATTACCACCATTGGTACGGACAAAAAAACCATCACCAGTGACTTGTAAGTTCTCAATTTGAGTAACTTTGGCGACAATCATTCTGTTGTTCAGCGATCTGGTGTTCTGTGGATTTACAGAGCCACTTGTCACCACATTATAAATATTCCTTGGGGGGAATGTTGGTGTAGATGTTCTGGGTGAAGTATCAGAGGCTATAGCTTGTTCTGGTTGCCCTTCAGTGTTTCTTGCGGGTACATTGTCGGCTTCTGGCCTAGGTAATTGCACTGTCCAGCGATCGCCAGTTGTACTCACAAATTGCACTCGTTTGGGGTCTAAACTATAACCAGGAGTTAGTTCAACCACTATGCGCGTTGTTTGTTCGTCAAACTGCCCAACACGGATTGAACGAATTGCACCGCCCACCTGTTGGGTTAGCTGCGGACGACCAAATGAGGTTCCTGGTAAATCAATAACTAGACGAGTCGGGTTAAAAATTAATTGTGCTTGGGGTTGAACATCCCCTTGAGTATTAATTTCCAACTTGTTTTGATTGGCATCAAAACGCCAAGATTCAAGTCTCGCGGCCATTGCCGGCGACGATAGCATGAAGATGGTTCCAATAGTACTGGATAGTAACCAGCGTAATTTCACAGTCTTTTCTCCTGATTCACATTTATGGGAGCCGTCAACATCTCAACATATTGGCAAATCCTCACACCGTCACCGCGCACACTTGAGTTTTGCGCTGTTATTAAGACACAGCTAATGGCGTAAAATATAGCACGCTCCTCTGATTTTGCCATGCCATTAGCCTATATAAATTTGACTGCCAATTTTAGATTTTAGATTCCCGATTTTAGTTTTCTGCCAGACTAGGGTCTTGCTACACTAACACCTGTTGTAAGTGATACAAATCCAAAATCTAAAATCCTTCGACTGAGCGTAGCCGTACCCTCCAAAGAAGCAAGCTAGGCGTAGCGTTCCGCAGAACAGTCTAAAATTCAAAATTTGTTGACTTGCAAAGTATCAAATGACAATAACAAAGAAGCTGCTCTTATTCCGCCGCAAGAATACTTAAATTGTTTTACTACTAAATTGGATAAAAATGGTAAAGATTAGATGTACTTACTCAACAATTTAAAAATTTAGACTAAATTACTTATCTTCTCTTTAGATACTGAAGAACGCCACGAGCGATCGCTTCTGCCATTTGATTTTGGTAAGCTGAAGTTCTGAGCCTAGCCATATCCTGTCGACCAGTCATATAACCTGTTTCCACGAGAATGGAAGGCATAGAACTTTTTCTGAGGACATAAAATCTGGCTCGCCGCACTCCCCTGTCTTTGATAGTACTAATACTTTGAAGAATACTACTACGGACAATACGAGCTAGATCCAGTCCGCTGTCGTAATAATAGACTTCCAAGCCATTAACATCGGGACGACTCGCACCTGCGGAATTAGCGTGGATGCTCACAAACACATCAGCATTAGCTCGCTCTGCTAATTGCACCCGTCCCGGAAGAGTAACAAAATAGTCAGAATCCCGCGTCAGAATCACTTGTACACCATGTTGCTGCAAAATCTCACCCAACCTTTTACCAATAGGCAAGATCACATCTTTTTCGCGCGCTCCCCCAATGCCAAGCGCTCCTGAGTCTTTACCACCATGTCCGGGGTCAATAATAACTACCACTCGCCCATTGGTAACTCGGCGTTGTGGTTGTATTAGGGGTCGAGGGTTTGGATTGTTTGGGTCTGGGAATGGCCCGCGGTTCGGTGGTGGTAGCCCAGGTAAAGCAAAGGGTGGTCTTCCGGGAAGGGTGACAACTCGCCGAGAACCTTGGATTGGTACCAAAAGCTGCTCGCCGATTTGCTGGGGTTGCCCAAGTTGCACTCCTCCTGCGGGTTGAACTAAAACAACCACTGTATTGGATGCTTGGGGTTGGAGACGTACCCGAAGAATGGGGCTATTGGGAGCAAAAGTAGGCCCGATAACTCTGGGAGCTAACTTAGCATTGGTAATTGTGACGCGGAAAATACCTAAGGATCTATCCCAGGTTCCCGTAGCAGATAAAGGTTGGTTGCCTCTAATTAGCAGTTGTTTGCCATTATCAGCAAGTTGCACAGACTCAATTGTTGCTGGCGAGTTATTGGTAGATGCTCTATTGGGAAAGGAAACGGCTTCTGACTGATTGTCCGAATTATTACTTCCAGGCAATCTGACAACTCGACTAGGTAGAACTATCAAACCACCATCGCTACTATTACTTGCTCGCCAATCTGGGCTATTTTTATCTACCCGCAATGTGAGGCGGACACTAGGAGGTTGGCTTTGCAATGAGGTGAATTCGACGCGGCTAATACCATATTTGTTAACGGGTATATTCCTCTGCTGCATCAGACGTGATGATAAAGATGCACCAGAAATATCAACGAAGATGGTAGCGCGATCGCGGCTACGAATTACCTGAATCGGAGGATTACCACCACTGGTACGAATGAACAACCCATCACCTGTTACCTGTAAGCTCTCAATTTGAGTTGCCCCTCGTGTAGTAGTAGCAACTCTTGAAATATTAGATTGACGTTCGGAGTCTGGGGTAACTACACTGTAAGCACTTCTAGGAGATGAAGCTACTTTTTCGACTTCTGGTTTCGGTAATTGCACCGTCCAGCGATCGCCAGTTGTACCAACAAATTTCACTCGTTTCGGATCTAAACTGTAACCAGGAGTCAATTCGACAACTATGCGTGTTGTATCTACATCAAACTGTCCAACACGAATTGAGCGAATTCCACCACCCACCTGTTGGGTTAACTGTGGACGACCAAATGTAGTTCCCGGCAAATCAATTACCAACCGAGTTGGGTTGAAAATTAGTTGTGCTTGGGGTTGAACTGCTCCCACAGTATTAATTTCCAGCCTGTTTTGATTGGCATCAAAGCGCCAAGATTCAAGTCTCGCGGCCATTGCTGGCGACGATAGCATGAAGATAGTTCCAATAGTGCTGGCTAGTAACCAATGTAATTTCACAGTCCTTTCTCCTAATTCACATTCATGGGAGCCGTCAATATCTCAACTCATTGGTAAATCATCATCACACTATCACCACCTAAACTTGACTTCTGAATCCCTTGTTTGATTTTTAAACTAGTATTTAGACACACTTAAAATCATCGATCGGGTTTCAAATTAAGTTTAAATCCCCATGCGAAACATTCCACCTTTACAGGTGGAAAACTCTGACTCCCAATAAGGCTACAAAACTGATAATTGATAGCTGTTTACTGATTAGTGTTTGTTCTTTGCTGCCATCGATGCACTGATTAAATAATTCCCATTACTGTCAAACGATCTAGCAAGATTTATGGGTGTTACTCCCCAATTATGTGGAAAATATTCATATAAAGGCTCACAAGCTAGGGGAGACTAGAAATTAAGTAACATTCTGAATGCTGGTAGAAATTATAAACAAATGATTATTCTACAATCACACGGGACGGAGATTTGAGGATAGAAGTTTCCACTGCACAATTGGAGGAGAGGAGCAGGGGAGCAGGGGGGCAAGGGAGCAGGGGGAGATGGGGGAGATGGGGGAGATGAGGGAGATGAGGGGACAAGGAGATAAACAAAACTCCTAACTCCTAACTCCTAACTCAGCACGGGCTAAACGCCCCGCTATCGCTAACAGCACTCCTAACGCCCAATGCCTCATTCCCCATTCCCAATAATTAACGATCGCCAGAATCTGGAGTTACTCCCAAATTGCTGCTGTCATTTGATGCTGGCACCCTCGATTGAGGTGGTTCAATTACCAACGAAGTCCCAGAGGAACTGTCTAAAATTAGTTGCTCTGAATTTCCGTCCACGGTTTTTGGATCTGGAAACACAAATCGTAACAATGGAGGAGCTAAAAAGGTTGTCAAGATAACCATCATAATAATTGCTGCCCCTAATGGTTTCGAGAGAGCGCCACTAGCAGCGCCGACACCAGCAAACACTAACCCAACCTCGCCTCTAGGAATCATCCCCACACCGATCGCTAAACGGTTGATTTCCGGTTGACCAAACACGCTTAAACCTGTGATTACTTTACCGAGAATGGCTACTGTAATCAGGAAAGTTGCCATAATTAGACCTTCACGATTGTCGGGAATTGCTGGGTTTAACACTCCCAAATCGGTTTTTGCGCCAACAGTCACAAAGAAAATTGGCACTAACATATCGGCAATGGGACAGACTTGCCTTTGCAGTTCTTTACGCTTATCTGTTTCTTCTAGAACTAAACCAGCTGCAAAAGCTCCTAAAATTGCTTCTAACTGGATGACAGCAGCCAGGTATGCCATAGCAAAAGCGAAGACGAATGCTGGGATTACTAGTCCACCACGTGTTTTGAGTTGATCGGCGATCGCTACAAAGGACTTATTGAAAACATTGCCTAGTAGGATTGCTCCCAAAATAAAACCAGTGGCGCTGATAATCAAATAAATGACTTTACTGACATCCACCACGCCGTCTTTAGCTAAACTGGCAACTACCGCTAAAACGATGATTCCTAGTACGTCATCAATTACAGCAGCACCCAAAATAATCTGCCCTTCTTTAGAATTGAGTCGCCCCAGTTCTGACAGCACTTTGGAAGTAATACCAATACTAGTAGCAGTCAAAGCCGCCCCTGCAAAAATTGCAGGTACAGCGCTAATACCAAACAAAGTCATCAGTCCCACAGTCCCAGCGGCAAAGGGTACTGCTACCCCCACGACTGCAACGACAGTGGCTTGGATACCAACTGCCATTAAATCTTTTAAATTCGACTCCAAGCCGATTTCAAACAGCAGAATAATCACACCCAATTCTGCCAGAACGGAAACGACCTCGGACTGGGCTGCAAACACCGCTGGAGCAGCTTCAGGCGTTAAACCAGCAGTGGTTTGAAGAAAGGACACAATCAAAGAATTAGAACTGTCTGTGCCGCCTTCTGGAAAGACTAAAAGATGGAAAACAGAGATGCCAACTACCACACCGCCAACGAGTTCGCCTAAAACAGGCGGCAAACCCACTTGGTTTGATAACTCTCCACCAACTTTGCTGGCGAGATAAATAACTACTAAGCTTAGTAGCACTGCTGCTACTACCATTGAACTGTCTGCGGCTTGTGTTGCGCTAGCCAGCAGAGGAAAAGAGAAGTTGATTGGTTCTAACAAATGCATTAGGTTCTCTGAAAATCCTTCTCTTTGATTCTGACGCGTTTCTGAAAAACATCCTATGGTGAAGCAATCCGAATTCAAAAGGAATACAGCGTAAACGTTTCATTTACCCTGTGCAGTACTAGTGTAATTTTTTTAGTTTCAAAAAATGTAACCATTTCCGCTTTTGACGATCGCAGTGTCAAAGTAAGAACATACAAATCGTATTTAGCGATCGCACTTAAGTTGTGAAAAACTTGTGGTGGCTGTTGGCTCTCAACGACCACCAGCAGATTGCTACATACCTTTATTTAAAACATCTGTGGATACTTTGAGGAGTGCAAATATGATGACTAGAGCCGCTTTACCCGGTTCTCAATTTCCGTCTGGAAACTTGTGGAAAATACTGCCTTTAGCAATTCTTGTATGTGCAACTTTTGCACTACCTGCATTCGCACAAGAAAAAGATAAATTGTGGCGAACCCTTAGTGTCAGTGGTCGCGGAGTGGAAACAATTCCGACAACTCTGGCACAAGTCAATTTAGGAGTGGAGATTCAAGGGAAAACAGCTCAAGAGGTACAGCAAGAAGCCGCTCAGAGGTCATCGGCGGTGGTTGCGTTTCTCAAGAGCAAAAATGTTGAAAAATTACAAACTACCGGTATTCGTCTCAATCCGGTTTACAGCTACACCAATAATGTGCAACGGATTACAGGCTATGCTGCCACTAACACTGTAAGTTTTAGTATTCCTGTTGAACAAGCTGGGACATTATTGGATGATGCAGTCAAAGCCGGTGCAACACAAATTAACGGCATTAGTTTTGTTGCGAATGATGAAGCGATCGCCGCGGCTCAAAAGCAAGCATTAAAAGAAGCTACTCAAGACGCGCGACAGCAAGCTGATGCCGTTTTTAGTGCTTTGGGTTTTAAATCCAAAGAAATAGTCAGCATTCAAGTTAATAATGCTAATACGCCTCCACCACCACCAATGTTTTTACGGGCTGAGGCTGCGAAATCAGCTGATGCTTCCACCCCGATTGTTGGTGGTGAACAGCAAGTAGAAGCATCGGTGACGTTGCAAATTAGTTATTAGTCATTTGTCATTTGTCATTTGTCATTTGTCATTTGTCATTAGTCCTTTGTCCTTTGTCATTTGTAAAGGCAAAGGACTAATAATCAATTCCCACTTGCCCTGAGCTTGTCCTGAGCGTAGTCGAAGGGCGGAGCCGTTCGCGTAGCGTCTCGCAGAGAAGGGATGCCCAATTAAAAATGTTCTGAAGACATATCTCCTGTACCGCCTTCTCCATCACGCTTAGAGCCTAATAAATCTAGTTGGTCTACTCTAATAATTGGTGTAGAACGGTTTGCTCCTGTTTGGCGATCGCTCCATGTGTCAAACTTTAAGGAACCTTTGATGCCGATTAAGCTTCCCTTACGCACATAATTACCTGCTACCTCAGCCGTCTTATCCCATAACTCCAGCGTGAACCAGTCAGGTTCATCGCTGTTGCGCGATCGCCTTTTTACCGCGAGTGTCAATCTACACTTCACACTACCAGACTCAAAATACTTTATATCAGGGTCGCCACCTACACGACCCACAAGGGTGACAATATTAATACTCATGTGCGTTACCTTTCAGTACAAACGTACTTAGCAATTTCGACTTTCATCATAGCGAATTGTGAAAGACTTGAAAATAATGTGTTAAACAGTTAACAATATAATTGACTTGAAAATTTATACACATTATTTGGAGAAACACATAAAAATATACGGATATACTAATCTAACCAGAGAATATCAAAAAGTACGCGGCTTGAGACATACTAAATATTTCTGGGAATCATATAAAAATATTGTCTAATTTACTCAACTTAGGATACAAACATAATCGAATCAAGCACGATTAACTCTTACCGTTGTAGTCAAGAAGTATCGCACATAGGGGGCTTACAGACGCGTGGGTATTTTTAGGAACTTTCGCACTTCATGGGATATGGGTATCGACCTTGGTACTGCAAACACCCTGGTTTATGTATCTGGTAAAGGTATTGTACTACAAGAACCTTCTGTAGTTGCTATCGATGTCAACGAAAAGGTGGCACTAGCAGTAGGAGAAGAAGCCAAAAAAATGCTCGGTCGCACGCCGGGGAATGTGATTGCTCTGCGTCCTTTGCGGGATGGTGTAATCGCTGACTTTGATATCGCCGAGCTGATGCTCAAAAGCTTTATTCAGCGTGTAAATGAAGGTAAATCTCTAATCCTACCCCGGATTGTCATTGGTATTCCCAGTGGTGTCACAGGAGTAGAAAGACGAGCGGTGATGGATGCAGCTCACCAAGCAGGAGCCAGAAAAGTCTATTTAATCGATGAACCTGTAGCTGCGGCCATTGGTGCAGGACTACCTGTTGCTGAAGCAACTGGCAACATGATCATCGATATTGGTGGTGGGACAACAGAAGTTGCAGTGCTGAGTCTTCAAGGTACGGTAATCAGCGAATCAGTACGCATTGCTGGAGATGAACTGACTGATGCGATCGTTCAGTATATTAAGAAAGTTCATAATTTAGTCATTGGCGAACGTACTGCCGAGGAAATCAAGATTCGGATGGGTTCTGCCTATCCAACTAATGATGATAATGACACGATGATGGAAGTTCGAGGCTTACACCTACTTTCTGGTCTACCGCGAACTGTGACAATCAAAGGGCCGGAAATCCGTGAAAGTATGATGGAACCGCTATCAGTAATTATCGAAGCTGTGAAGCGGACACTAGAACGCACACCGCCAGAACTGGCGGCAGACATTATTGACAGAGGTATTATGTTAGCTGGTGGCGGTGCTTTGCTCAAAGGCATAGATACCCTCGTTAGTCATGAAACAGGGATTATTACCCATATTGCTGCCGATCCTTTGAGCTGTGTTGTGCTGGGAACAGGTCGTGTGTTAGAAAACTTTAAACAGTTGGAACGAGTTGTTATCGAAAGCTCTCGCAATATGTAACAAAAAAATATCAGACTTGAGTTCTATTTAAGTTCTATTTGGGTTCTATATACATAGAATCCAAGTAGAACTTAATTTATATAAGTACATACAGGTATATATGGTGACAATACGGCGTTGGTGGGATCGTAAAGGGTTGCAAATTGGGTTATTAGCTTTAGTAGTTGGTAGTGCTTGGATATTGCGACAGACTCAAGGTGAACTAGTGCTTGAGACATACCAGGCAATTACGCGTCCATTAGAGATGTTGCAGTCAGGGCCAACTCCAGAAGAACGTCTTAGAGATGCCCGGATAATGGAATTGCAAACCCGTATAGTAGATTTGGAAAGTCAAAAGACAAAGTTACAAGATTTATTAGGCTATGTGGAAAAAGAGCCGCTGGCATCGCGACCAATTCCAGCACGGGTGGTAGGACGTAGTGCTGACCAGTGGTGGCAACAAGTAACGCTGAATCGCGGTGCAAATGCGGGGATTCAGGAAGGCTTCGTAGTCAAGGCAGAAGGCGGATTAGTGGGTTTGGTGGAGAGTGTAACTCCCAATACTAGCCGCGTGTTGTTAATCAGTGACCTCAAGAGTCAAGTGGGTGTATCGGTTAGCCGCACAGCAGCTAAAGGCGTTTTACGAGGAGATTCTTCTGCTGAAGCTGTATTGGAGTTTTATGAAAAAGTTCCAAATGTCAAAGTAGGAGATTTAGTTTCCACATCTACTTATAGTCAGAAATTTCCCTCCGGTTTGGCAGTAGGACGAATTAAGTCGCTGGATTTAAAGAAACTCCCAGCATCAGTGGCAAAAATTGAGCTTTTTCCGCCAATCCGCTCTCTCGATTGGGTAGCTGTTTATCCCAAACCAGAAAACCAAGAGTCGGCAAATCACGTGCCGCAAAAGTCTAAGTAAATTCTTTGAAAAAATAGAAAAATGAAGATTCCTGCATTTGGTGGTAGCAGGCAGAAAAAGCCAAAATCGTCACAGCAAAAATCGAAATTCCGAATTCAGCCGCTTGCTCGTTGGCATCCGGGTATACGTCAGTTGTTTGGTTGGATAGTGACGGCTAGTTCTGTACTGTTATGTTTGCTATTATTACCAACCCGATTCCCAGGTATGGAATTGTTGGGAATTGGCCCTAACTGGTTATTAATTTGGGTGGTAGCTTGGAGTGTGAAGCGCACGGTGTTTGCCGGAGCATTAGCTGGTATAGTTCTGGGGCTACTTCAAGATTCGATGACATCACCTAGCCCGACTCATGCCATCAGTTTAGGGATAGTCGGGGCTTTAACTGGTCTGCTCCAGAAACAGCGTTTTATCGAAGAAGATTTTATTTCGATTGCTGTAATTGTCTTTGTTTTAGCAGTTTTGGCAGAAACTATCTTTGGGTTGCAATTAACTTTGCTGGGCAATGAGCGTAAGGTGACAGATATTTGGACATATTATCAGCGCGTCGCTCTGGCCTCTGCCATTCTGAGTAGTCTGTGGGCGCCTGTCGTCTATTATCCGTTGAATCTTTGGTGGCAGCGGATGAAATTATTGGAGCAATAGTAAAGTTAGAAGCGCGATTAACCCTTGTCTGTACAAAAACTAGGAGTAGAGACAAGGGTTAACCCTTGTCTGTACAAGAGTTAGGAGTTAAGAAGGGTTATAGGTGAGAGTCAAGAAAATTATCTTTTGTACCCTGTAACCTAAATCTTTATGGAATTTGGGCAACCTCTGGCAATATGGATTCAAGCTACAGTGAACTGTAAGTGTGAATATTACAGACTCATGTAAGTTGAGACAGCCAATAATAGCGCCTAGATATTACTGTTTAATTATCAGGAGCAAAGCGCGATTCTCTTGTGGAGAGGCTGCGCGATCGCGTGCAGAATATTTACAGTGTTGCCTAAAATTATGGATAATTCCCCAGTGGTCGCTCAAGCAGATGCATCCTTACCAAATTTCACTCAGGAAAATACATCAATAGTGGAGTCAGCAGCTGGCTCGAATTCACCACCGAAGCCAAAGGTAGGAACTGACTTTGACTCTCGCATGATGCTGCGGTGTTTAGAACTTGCCCGTCGCGCTTTAGGGCGGACTTCGCCAAATCCGCTAGTGGGAGCGGTGATTGTCAAGGATGGCGAAATTGTAGGCGAAGGATTTCATCCTCGCGCAGGTGAGCCTCATGCAGAAGTGTTTGCCTTGAGGGAAGCAGGCGATCGCGCGCGTGGTGCAACAATCTATGTGTCACTCGAACCTTGCAATCACTACGGACGTACTCCCCCTTGTTCGGAAGGATTGATTGAAGCAGGGGTGGCAAAAGTAGTAGTGGGTATGGTTGACCCCAATCCACTGGTGGCTGGAGGTGGCATCGCCCGTTTACGAGCGGCAGGAATTGAAGTATTGGTTGGAGTAGAAGAGGAAGCCTGTCGTCAGCTAAATGAAGCTTTTGTGCATCGCATTCTCTATAAGCGACCTTTGGGAATTTTAAAATATGCCATGACTTTAGATGGCAAAATTGCTACTACCTCTGGTCATAGCGCTTGGGTAACAAGTCAAGAAGCCCGCAGTGAAGTACATCTAGTGCGGGCGGCTTGTGATGCCATAATTGTCGGCGGTAATACAGTCCGACAAGATAATCCTTACTTAACCAGCCATCAGGTGGGGGCACATAATCCCCTACGAGTGGTGATGAGTCGCCATCTTAACTTACCGGCCAGTGCCCATCTGTGGCAAACCGCGGATGCTCCAACTTTGGTGTTGACACAGAAGGGTGCTAACCCCGATTTTCAAGACCTGTTGCTCAACCAGGGTGTGGAGGTGGTGGAATTAGCATCGCTGACACCGGATAAGGCAATGGCGTACTTATATGAACGAGGTTTTTGTAGCGTGCTGTGGGAATGTGGTGGCACTTTAGCTGCTAGTGCGATCGCTCAAGGAGCAGTGCAAAAAGTTTTGGCATTTATTGCCCCAAAGATCATTGGTGGTAGTATTGCTCCCACACCAGTGGGCGATTTAGGTTTTACTACCATGACTGAGGCGTTGTCTTTAGAACGTGTTCGTTGGCGTGTAGTAGGCTCTGACTGCTTAGTAGAAGGTTATTTTTCCCCAAAAGCTAATAGTCAACAGTAATAACGCTTGACGAGCGATCTATTTATCTTGATTTTGCGTTGGCGTAGCTCGCACTTCGACACCTTTCGGCTTCGCGGTAGTTGAGCGCAGTCGAAACTCAAGGCAAGAAGCTCAGTGACCGCCGTAGGCATCATGAACATTGGCGTTCATGGGCAAGATCGCGTATGAGGGCTAGCCGAGATTGAATGTAGTGGCTAAGAAAATCAGTTTCGTTAGAATCTAACAACACTTGCGTTTCGGTTTGTTTTACTAACCACTGTACCAAGCTAGCATCATCCAGTTGTAAGAGGAGCTTGGCTTGGGCGGTTTCAACCACTGACCAAAGCTGACGTATGATTTTAGGAGTCATCAGACCTCGATTGAATAATTTAGCTTTGCTGTCTTCAGATTACACAATTCCGATCGCAATTTACGACATGAATGTAGAAGCTGAGACAAGTATTATTAAAAACTTAATAATGGTATTTATAACTTTATGAAGATTAAGAATTGAAAATCGGAAATAGGGAATGGGAAAAACAGATTTTTAGGGATTTAGTTGCAAAATCTAGAAAACAAATGCACCAATTCTAAAAATTGGCTTTTTGTGTTTGGGAAGACTGAAATTATCTCGATCGTACCTGAATAAAGTTAGTTTTTGAATCACTATGTTGAATACTAAGTCTGTCTTGGAGGATACAAAAATCTAACTTTTGAGAACAGTGTTTGCCAGAAAGTTAACACTGTTTGGCTGTAGATGGATTTACAAAATCATGTAAATCTGCATCCCAAATGCTGATGTAAATAAAATCACATTGTTGGCGGATAATTTGACCCTTGACTGAGCCATTTTTAAAACTAAAATTATCAGATTGGCGCTGTTGTACCTGTTTGAGTCCCTGCTTAATTTCTTCAGTGGCTTGCCCTGCTAACATTCCATTTAAGGTAGTCTCCATTACTTGTGGGTCTACCGATTGAGCAAAAGATACCTCAGTTTGACGTAGCGTTTTAGAATTACGATCGAATAAGTAGCCAAGGTCAATTTTGTTTGGCACTAGTTTGTAAACGACAGCACGAGTCTTGCCCCATGCGCCTCTTAAATCTTGATTTGGCTTGCCGAGGGTAGCTTCTACGTCACTTCTTGATGTACCTGTAGGAAATGCGGGAACGCTTTGGCTATTGGTAGCTAATTTACTAGGCGAGCGATCGCTGTTTTGTGGTGTGGAACGAACTTCTGGTTTGGGAATTGCGCTTTCCTTATCCTTTGGTTCTGGCTGTGGTGTGGATACTGCTATCGGTGCTGGAGTATCTAAAGTGACAGGCTCTTTGTCTGGCTGTGGTATGGGTACAACTGGAGAATTAGAGGTTGGTGGCCGTTGTGGTGGTGAGCTAGGAATAACTGGAACTGGAGACGTTTGAGAAGAAACGGGCGGTTCGGTAGATGCAGAAGTTGGAAAAGATTCTGGCGATGGCGTGGGATTTGTGCTAATGGTTGTTTCTGGTTGTTGCTGACGAATGATGCTAGGAATTGCTACTGCACCAATCAAGCCGCCTATCAACAAACTACCAACAATCACAGCAGGTTTTTGCCAGTTTCTAGGATTGGAAGACCCTGGAATCGTAGAATTATTTTGTGGAGAATATAATGGCTGAGTTTGCCGAGTCGATGCGGTGGGAGAAAAACTAACTGTAGAAGTATTTGCAGCTAACTCAGGAGGTATATTACTACCAGATTGCAAGGCATATAGCATTTTACTGGCAGTGCTGTAGCGATCGCCAGCATGAGGTTTAATTGCCTGATTAAGTACCGCGGCCAATTGAGAAGACACCTTAGGGGCGTGCTGCTGCCAAAGTATTTCCCCAGTTTTTAGATCGGTTACTAATTCTTGCGGGTGTTTGCCAGTCAGCAGATAAATTGCCGTTAAACCTAAACTGTAGATATCAGTGGCATAAACTGGGCGGCCAACGGCTTGTTCGCTAGGCATATATCCCGGCGTACCAATGACAAGCGATCGCGTGGGGTATCCTGGAGAATTCACCACTGAACGGATTGTTTCCTTGACTGCACCAAAATCAATCAAAACTGGCGCGTTATCAACAGAACGCAGAATAATGTTATCTGGCTTGATATCCCGGTGAATAATGCCTTTACTGTGAACATAATCTAAAACTGAAAGCAGACTCAAAAGAATTTGCCGAACAGCAGTTTCACTCTCAAATCCTTTGGCTTCGACAATTTTTGTCAGGGTTTGACCGTGAATCCATTCTTGGACGAGATAAAATTGTCCATTCTCAGAAAAGTAGGCGTAGAGTTTGGGAATTTGGTAACTACTTTCACCCAAATACTCCAAGGTTGCGGCTTCCCGTTCAAACCGTTGTTGGATAAGTTGGTAGGTTTGCGGGTCATTATTGGTTATCGGTTTTAGTTGCTTGATTACACAGCGGCGGCGAGAAGGCATGTGGACATCTTCTGCTAGAAAGGTTTCGCCAAACCCACCAGCGCCGATTACCTGGATAACTTGATAGCGATTGTTCAGCAGGGTTATTGTCATGAAAAATTATAAGCGTAGACACCCAGTGCAAAGCCGGAGACTTCTTGTCTTCTCCAAACTTGTCGTCAGACATTGCCCTTTCCAAATGTACATCACATAAGCGAAGCTAGGGCGAATATACTCTGGTGAAATTAAATATGCGTTATCCAGAATTCTTGTAGAAGAGACGTAGTACTGCTACGTCTCTCCATTCTGATGTCTAATGCCAGCCGATGCATTGATATCGCAGAATCCTGCCAAATTTACTTCGCTACTTTATGAAATACTCTACTAAGTGAACTCTATAGTCTCAACAAACTCTAAAATACTTTCTTTGATGTCTTCAGCCTCTTCTTCAAGAGAATCGGGAGTTTCACCATTAATAAAACTGTGCTGACTACTAACTATATACAAAAATTCACCACTGATAAAGGTGAGCAAACCCCGGTACGCATCTAATCTGATTGCAGTTCCATTATTTTCTTGCTTAGAAATTGTGGAACCTTTGGGCATATCAATTAACACGTAGTAAGCGCCTCGCAAAGTATTTTCCAGATATTCGGTATATTCCACAGAAGCATCTGGTACATTGGCAAAAATCGCTTGGGGTACATACTTGTCTACTAAAATTGTTTGTAAATATTCTTCTTGACCAACAGACTCCAATTCCTCTAACTGTTCTAGGGGGAAAGGATAATAATCGATTCTCAGTAAAGTACCGATGTCATCAGAAAAGCCAACTACTCCTTCTTGGCTTTGAATTCTACCACCCTGCTGCGGATCGACCGGAATCGGTACGGTAAAATTACCTAAAGGAGATTGATATGTCTGTTCGCTAAAATCTTCGATGACTACTGTCTCATCTTCATC
Organism: Nostoc sp. DSM 114167; assembly: GCF_052692655.1. NCBI lineage: Bacteria > Bacillati > Cyanobacteriota > Cyanophyceae > Nostocales > Nostocaceae > Nostoc > Nostoc sp. DSM 114167. Next base: position 4,390,164 of record NZ_CP195116.1, on the reverse strand, counting down.
GTCTGCATATTCTTCATCTTCTGCTTCTTTAAAAGCTGCAATTACTTCCTTGATGATTTCCTCTGCTTCTTCATCTTCCAGTTCTAAGGCTGCTTGTAGCTTTTTCAGGTAGATTTGTTTCGATTTGGGGATGGCGAGGTCATCGTCTAAAAGCACTATTACCCCAGCGGCAAAACCATCTAGCACTAATTCATCTGAGAGAGATAGTTTGGCGGCATTAAACAAAGGCCCAATTCCCTCTTCTTCGGCAATGGAGATGAGTCTATCAACTATTTCTGCAATATCATCTTCTGAGTATTCCTCGAAAACCTCGAATTCCCAGAGGATACCCGCCAAGCTTTCTGCATCTACCTCTTCAATAAATGAATCAGCGATCGCAGTCACAGTTGCGATCGCCGCCACCGCTTCCTCTGGACTTAGTGATTCCTCTGATGTCTTTGGTGAATTAAAAACCTTGTCATATTTAGTCATAATTGCTACCTAAATTAATTCCTTGATAGTAATAACAGATTGAAAGTGACAATGGTCAGTTTACCAATGGAGCGAATCTTCTAGAGAAAAAGTTGGCTGATAGTGGTCGAGTCAGTATTACTCAGGTGTAACTAAACCTTATTGACAACTAATCTCCAAGGAGTTGAGGTGTTCTAAAATCTTTTCTCGAATATACACCTAAGTACGAGATAAACTCAGTATTTACTACAGGTTAGTTTAATTAAATCTTGTAAATTTTTGTAACCCAGCAATTATCTTTAATAACCGCTATATTCTTTTATTTTTATCCTCTAGCAAATGAATTATATCTACCGATAGAATTATAAACTAGCTAGCGATAGATACTTACACCGTAGGCAGGATGTCACAATACCGAAGTTTGTAGCGACACACAATACTCGAAACGTTGTACTGTTGGTTCTGCAAGTGTGAATTAGATGAAATTTTGAGTTTTTTATGGTACAAACCCCACCATCTCAGTTTTCACCGGATCAATATAAAGTAGATCCTGCAAAGGAAAATGTAGAAGCTCTTATACAAGAACCGCAGTTAGATATTGAGATTGCTCTAGAGTTCCTTTACACCAGAGATATTGAATTTCGTCAGGAAACAATTTATTTTCTCGTAGTCGATCGCTTTTATGATGGCGATCCAGATAACAGCGAAGGTGCAAACTCAGAACTGTACGATCCAACTAGACAAGATTGGGGTAAGTACTGGGGTGGCGATTTGCAAGGTGTCATCGATAAATTAGATTATCTCAAAAATATGGGAGTTACCGCTCTTTGGTTAACTCCCCTGTTCGAGCAGGTTGAAGAATTATTTGTTGGCAATGCAGCGATACATGGTTATTGGACAAAAGACTTTAAACGGCTTAATCCTCGATTCATTGCGGAGGGAGAGAACCCTTCTTTAAACGCCACTCAAGAAGAAAAAAATACAACCTTCGATCGGTTAATTACAGAAATGCACAAGCGCAATATGAAGCTAGTGCTAGATATTGTCTGCAACCATAGTACACCTGATACTAGCGGTAGTAAAGGTGAATTGTATGATGATGGTGTCAAAATTGCTGATTTCAATAATGATGTCAATAATTGGTATCACCACTATGGCGAAGTGCAAAATTGGGAAGACGATTGGCAAGTACAAAACTGCGAACTAGCTGGTCTAGCAACCTTTAATGAAAATAATACTGAATATCGGCAGTATATTAAGTCAGCAATTAAACAATGGCTAGACCGGGGTGTGGATGCACTGCGGGTGGATACTGTCAAGCACATGCCGATTTGGTTTTGGCAAGAATTCACTGGCGAGATGACCAATCACAAACCAGATGTATTTATTTTTGGTGAATGGATTTATAGTAATCCCAGTGACGATCGCTCAGTGGAATTTGCCAATCACTCAGGCATGACACTTCTAGACTTTGGGTTGTGCGTGGCAATTCGAGCTGCACTAGGGCAAGGTTCAGAAAACGGATTCCAAACAATTCAATATATTTTCGATCAGGATTATCGCTACAAGGGGGCAACAGAGCTAATTACTTTCATTGATAACCATGATATGTGCCGTTTCCAATCGCTGAATCCCGATCCAGCGATGCTGAAGGTGGCGATCGCCTTAATTATGACCTGTCGCGGCATTCCCTGCATTTACTACGGCACAGAACAATATCTGCATAACGATACTGATGGCGGTAACGACCCATATAACCGCCCAATGATGGAAAATTGGGATACTGAGAGTGAGATTTATCGTTGCATCAGGCTGCTGTCTGGCTTACGACGATTGAATCCAGCCGTTTCAATGGGTAGCCACTGGCAAAAATACTTAACAGCTGATGTTTACTGCTATGTACGCCGCTATCGTGACTCTGTGTGTTTTGTCGCTTTAAATCGGGGAGGAGAAGTTACTTTACCAGAAGTAGAAACAGAATTGCCCGATGGCGAACATACCTGCGTGGTGACTCGCAACAAGTATGAAGTGAAAGATGGCAAGATTTATGACCTAGTACTAGAAGAACGGGGAGTGATTGTTTTCAGCCACGTTGGCGAACGGATAAAAGGACAAACAATTGTCCGCGTCCAACTCAATGGTGTGGAGACCAAACCTGGTGAAATCATTGTGGTGACAGGAGATTGCCCAGAGTTAGGTAACTGGGATATTGGCAAAGCCTATCCCTTAGAGTACATCAACACCAATACTTGGTTTGCTGAAATTCCCTTTAATGAGAGTGCCGGAAATCTCATAGCTTATAAATATGCCATGTGGCGGGAAGGGCGATCGCCTCTACGCGAAAATCTCGTAAATCGCCGCTGGGTGATTGCAAAAGAAGGTACTGTCAAATGGCGTGACACTTGGGCATCGGGAAGAGAATCGTAGAAATATGCAATGAGGTAGAGTGAAGGATTAAAATTTTGATTCTTCACTCTTCATTATTTTTGAATTTTGAGTACTAAAAAATACACAACTTGAAATTAATCAAAGGAGTAATTGCTAGATTCCTTTTGGAGGATTAAATAGGACAGCATAAATAATTAAAGGTTTGTAGTCAGCGCTTTCGCCCTACTTTGTTTGTAAAATGTCTAGTAAAGCACTGCATTGAGCAAAAATAGGCAAAATGCTGCTGAAAACAAAGGGGTGACTGTTGATGAGTAAAACTACACTCTACAATCAGGACTTTCTGGTGTGGACGCAGCAACAAGCTGAGTGTCTGAAGAAAGGACGCTGGGCTGAATTAGATGTTGAACATTTGGTAGAGGAATTAGAGGCTTTGGGTCGGAGTGAACAAAAGGAAGTTGGAAGTTATTTACAAGTGCTTTTAATGCACTTACTCAAATGCCAATATCAATCACGAAAAACTAAAAGTTGGGTTAACACAATCTCAAACTGCCGAAACCAAATTCAAGATTGCTTGGAAGATACTCCCAGCTTGCAGCGCCTTCTAGAAGACTGGGAGTGGATACAGAAATATTATCGCCGCGCTCGTAGAGACGCAGTAAATGAGACTCAAAAGCCAATAGAAACTTTTCCCCTTGAGTGTCCTTTCACTATGGAACAACTTCTCGATTCTGAATTCCTCTAAGTACAATTTTGCCAAAAAGCGTAGCGTTTTTAATGCAGGGGGATGCAATAACATTGTATCGGGATGCAATGGCATTGTAAGGGCACGCATTAACATTGTATCGGGATGCAATGGCATTCTAGAGGCACGCATTAACATTGTATCGGGATGCAATGGCATTGTAGGGGCACGCATTGACATTGTATCGGGATGCAATGGCATTGTAGGAGCACGCATTAACTGTATATTTAACATCGTGGGTGCATAGGCGAGCATTTACCGCAGGCATCGCAAACTTATAATATTGATGATATCTATCCACCTCTGACTTTTTATTGCGATAATTCCCAAGGGGGACGCGCTCTCCACTGGTTAGTCAAAGGGGGATAGATGACACTCAAGCGGTTGGTTTTATTTTTTGTGATGACGCCGATAGCAGTTCTGTTGGCAGTTTCGGCTTTATTCGGTAGTTGGCAAGAACCTCAATTTCAAAGTCGTTTGGAACTATACCAAACAAATATTGCTTTACAAGCTCAAGCTTGGCAATCAGAAGATAGCGGTGATGACAAACTCCAGGCGATTCGGGAAGCAATACTTGGCGAACAACCCCTAGAAAGCGCTACAAAGCAGTATCAGGAGGCGCGTCAATCAGTTCAAGCTAATTTAGACAAAGTTAACAATAAACTTGCACAATTACGCTCTCAAGCGGAAATAACTCCCACACCTCCGAAACCTCTACCGGACGCTCCTCCCACTATTAAAACTTCTAAACAGGGACAGCAACAGTTACAGCAGTCTTTTGAGCAATTACAAAAATTACTGGCTGAATTAGACCTGCGCTTGGGAATCTTACAAGCACAGCAGGGACAGACGGATACAGCCTTCAAGACTTGGAGCGAATTACAACAACGCTCAGATATTAATCCAGGGTTTGGGGAAACCGCCGCTGTATTGACTGGACTGTGGAGCAATCCTCCGCGTATCCTCCCAAATGCTCAAGAACCAATTCAAAAGAATTTAGAAGGTTGGTTTCGCTCTACTGCTTTGGTTAAGTTATACCAACTCCAGCAACGACAAGATGCGTTATCAGCAGTAAAAGCCGCACAACAAGAATCTTCTGCTCAAGCAGTGATTAAATTGGCAGTTATTGGCACTATTCCCACCTTGGCAGCTTTAATTGGTCTAATACTGCTGATTTTATTATTTGCTCAACGCTTGTTGAAAGGAAAAGCCTCGTTATTAGCTCAAAATGCTGATATCCCTTGGTCAACGCCTTGGGGTGGTGAAACGGTTTTGCAGGTTTTTATCATTGGCTTTTTCTTTATGGGGCAAATTTTTGTGCCCTTAGTAATATCGGTGCTACCCATTCCGCGTCCCATTGTGGATGTGCGACTTCAGGCATTTTCTGTGTTGGTTAGTTACTTCTTGGTAGCATTAGGTGCGCTGTTAGTACTGTATTTCTCTCTCAAACGCTTTTTTCCACTACCTGAATTCTGGTTTCGCTTCCGTTTTCAAGATAACTGGTTTTTGTGGGGACTGGGAGGTTATTGCACGGCTTTACCAGTAGTTGTGGTGGTATCTTTGATTAATCAGCAGCTATGGCAAGGACAGGGTGGGAGTAATCCTCTGTTGCAATTAGCCCTGGAAAGCCAAGATGGTATCGCACTTGGTATATTTTTCTCCACAGCGGCGATCGCAGCTCCATTTTTTGAAGAAATCCTATTTCGCGGTTTTTTGTTACCCTCTCTAACTCGTTACTTACCCGTGTGGGGATCGATTCTGATCAGTAGTTTGTTGTTTGCGATCGCTCATCTCAGCTTATCGGAAATTCTCCCCCTGACCGCATTGGGCATTGTGTTGGGAGTAGTCTACACGCGATCGCGCAATCTCCTCGCTCCTATGCTTCTCCACAGCCTTTGGAATAGTGGTACACTGTTAAGTCTGTTTATTTTGGGAAGCAATTAATACAAGTATAGTACTGTTGCCAAAAACAAAAATATCTGATTTTATCTCCATAGATAGAGACAATTTACTAGTAATAATTGGTTACAAGCATAAATACTAGCTGAAAACCCAATTAGGATAATGGCAAAAGCAAATTAAAGAATGCTATTAACATAGACAACAAACTATCTAGTTAAGCATTTATTCTGATTCAGGTAGATTTTAGCCATTTTTCGAGATGTTAATTGTCTTCTTGAACCATTTTTAGCTGTCATAAATTGGAATGCAATTCCGGTTTGCGCTTATGGAAGTGGGGATCGGTAACTAAAAAGCGGTTAGTAAAGATATGGAAGATGCCTTTTGCGCTTCTAGATTCCCACTAGCCACGTAATTGTCTTGCCATTGGTGCGATGGTATTTCACATTCGCTGGAAGCATCGCAAAAGAATCCGGAAATAATACTGATGGACTTGTAAAAAGTGGTGTATGTAGCAGCTTTTGCTGATTATTTAAGATTGATTCTGCTCAAGATAAATGTCTGAGCGAAAAATCTGCAAAACTGCTGCACCAGGGTTTGCGATCGTCAAATCCAGCAAAAGTCATCAAGGAGCGCCAGTTCGGCCTATAGCGCAAGACATCTTGGCGTCTCCTCTGGAATAGAAGCACGTTGATTTTAATTATTCATCTTGAGACTTACTCAGACTGAAAAAATTAAAAATCTATTTATTAAGCAAGTAAATGTATTTGCTTCCATTACAATAAAGACTTTATTTTTATACTCACTTATCAAGGAGCAGCACTTATATGGCAAATCTTAACCCCAGTCACCCTACCAAACAACTTCTAGCTGGTTACTGTGGCATTATTCTGGGAGCGTTTGGGGTTCATAAGTTTATTCTAGGATACGCTTCGGAAGGCTTTATCATGTTAGTGATTTCTGTCGTTGGGGGTTCTTTTACCTACGGCGTTGCTTTGTTAGTTATGCAACTTGTAGGTTTAATTGAAGGCATGATCTACTTAAATAAATCCCCTGAAGGATTTGTAAATACCTATTTTGAAAATAAGCAGGGCTGGTTCTAAGTAGGTGGACACAATTATTTAGAAGACGCATTTCGACTTCGCTCAATGCTCGGTAAGCTTATTCATTGAGGGTTGAGCGCAGTCGAAACCCGGCGAGAGCGAGTTAGGTTTAATTTAGTCCTTCTACTTAGTGCAAGAATAGCTTTCTTACTGGAAGCAAATGTTAACACACGTTTCCAAGCTGAGAATTGCAGCAAAAGCGCAGGGATAAAGGTTAGCAACTAAAGAAACATCCTTTTTCCCTTTCGCTTCACCTTTTACCTTTAATAAAAGTTATACAGCACTTTTACCTTCTATATTTATTTTTATTAATATGCTCAATTTCAAACCTAAACAGCTTAACTGGGCAATGTTCTTCTTGTTAGGCTTAGGATATTTCAGCGTTATATCTCATTTAGAAATCAACTATTTCTTCAAAAACCTGATTGCGATCGCGCCAATACAGGTGGCAGCAATTATTTATATCACTTATAGACGTTGGAAATGTCAACCCCCTGTAGGGTAATTTCAAATTTCAAATTCAGAACCCTACAGAAAAATCTGATAACTTGGAACGTTGAATTAAAATGCAGCGATAGTCTTGATGCTCAACGAAGTACGATAAATTAATAATTTTAATATGGTTGACATTGAGTCATAGTTCCATATTTAGCCTACGCTCGAATTAGAGACGCTTTTAGTCAGGCGTTGAATTTCTGTAGCGAATCTAAACACAAGCCATGCAACTTGTCCCGAAAACTAAGCCAGCCCTAGAACCTGACCCAATCCTAGAGAAGATTATTTTAGATGTTGGGGGTATGAAGTGTGCTGGGTGTGTGAACGCAGTAGAGCGACAGCTGACCCAACATCCAGGAGTCAAGAGTGCCTGTGTGAACCTGGCCACAGAGGTAGCAGTTGTAGAGTCAGAAGTTGGTGCAATAGATGCAGATGCACTGGCACAGCGATTAACAGCCGTTGGATTCCCGACTCAACCCCGAAAAGCTAATGGCACAGTAGCAGGCGAAATATCAACCTTACCAGATCCAGCAGAACGACAACGTCGAGAAATGCGTTCTTCTCTATGGCAGTTAGCGATCGCAGCGCTGTTGCTGATATTGTCGGGAAGTGGACATTTTGGTAATCTTGGTAGCTCAGTGCTACCAGTGCTAAATAATATTTGGTTTCACTGTGGACTAGCAACAGTGGCGCTGTTAATTCCCGGTCGCCCGATTTTAGTAGATGGCTGGCTGGGCTGGCGACGAAATGCGCCTAACATGAACACCCTAGTAGGATTGGGAACGCTGACAGCCTACATTGCTAGTTTAGTAGCACTGCTTTTTCCCCAATTAGGTTGGGAGTGCTTCTTTGACGAGCCAGTAATGATGCTGGGCTTTATTCTCTTAGGAAGGACATTAGAGCAACAAGCTAGAGGTCGTGCGGCGGCTGCATTTAGGAAATTGCTAGCACTCCAGCCACTCTTAGCGCGATTGATAGCCAATCCAGAGAAAGCCGGAATGGGTTCTTCTAGTGTTGAAATTCCTGCTGAACAGGTGCGTGTCGGTGAATGCTTACAAGTGCTGCCAGGTGATAAAATCCCCGTTGATGGTGAAGTGGTGGTTGGTCAAACAACGGTTGATGAATCAATGCTAACCGGGGAAGCAGTGCCAATAATCAAAAAACCAGGAGATATGGTGACAGGGGGAACACTAAACCAGTCAGGAGCGATCGCTATTCGGGCAACCCGGATTGGAAGTGATACAACTCTAGCTCGAATTGTCGCCTTAGTAGAAGCCGCCCAAACTCGGAAAGCACCAGTACAGAAATTAGCAGATACAGTAGCTGGTTATTTTACCTACGGAGTACTAACAGCATCTGTTTTAACATTTTTCTTTTGGTATTTTTTCGGTACTCACATCTGGGCTAATATCACCATGTCTGGTGGTATGGAAATGATGAGCCACGCTACACATGAAGCCCACCACGGGCTAAACGCCCCGCTACCGCTAACAGCACTCAGCACTCAGCACTCATCACTCCTAATCAGTTTAAAACTAGCGATCGCAGTTATGGTAGTCGCTTGTCCCTGTGCCTTGGGACTTGCCACACCAACAGCCATTCTGGTTGGAACTGCTATGGGCGCAGAAAGAGGTTTGTTAATCAAAGGTGGCGATGTTTTAGAAAAAATACACCAGTTAAACACCGTAGTATTTGATAAAACTGGCACTCTTACCACAGGTAATCCCATAGTTACAGATTGTCTGCTAATTGAGGAAATGGGGAATGGTGAGTGGGGAATAAAGAGTAGTCAACCTCACTCACAACTCCCGTTCGGCTACGCTCACGGCAAGCCTACTCCCGTTCGGCTACGCTCACGGCAAGCCTACTCCCTAATCCAACTAGCAGCCGCCGTAGAAAGCGGTACTTACCATCCCCTAGCAAAAGCGATTCAACAAGAAGCACAACGGCAACAGTTATCTATTCCAGAGGCTGTAGACTTTCACACGGAACCAGGGCTAGGGGTATCTGCTGCGATCGAGGGCACAGTTGTATTGTTGGGTAACTGGGAATGGTTAAGTTGGCACGGCATTGCCATTAACGAAACCGCACAACAGTTAGCACAGGATTTGGCAACAGATGGTAAAACAGTCGTTTGTGTAGCAATTGGCGGAACTTTCGCCGGACTAATTGGTGTTTCTGATACCCTTAGATCGGATGCTCGATCCACTGTAGACAAATTGCATCAGATGGGCTTACGGGTAATGTTGCTCAGTGGCGATCGTCTAGAAGCAGCTAGCGCCATAGCTAAACAACTAGGATTAGATAGCGCTGATGTAATCGCAGGTGTTCCCCCAGCTAAAAAAGCAGCGGCAATACAGTCTCTTCAGTTAGAAGGGACAAGGGGACAAGGAGGACAAGGAGACAAGGGGGCAAAGAAAACTCCTAACTTCTCACTCCGTACAGACGCGATTAATCGCGTCTCTACACACTCAATAATTGCAATGGTAGGAGATGGCATCAACGATGCTCCAGCTTTATCCCAAGCTGATGTCGGAATTGCTTTACACTCCGGGACAGATGTGGCGATGGAAACTGCTGAAATTATTTTAATGCGCGATCGCCTAAACGATGTCGTCGAATCTATTCAGCTTAGTCGCGCCACATTCAACAAAATCCGCCAAAATTTATTCTGGGCTTTTGCATATAATACACTTGGCATTCCTTTAGCAGCAGGTGTTTTATTTCCTAGTCTGGGTTTTGTGCTTAATCCATCTGGTGCTGCTGCATTAATGGCTTTTAGTTCTGTTAGCGTCGTCACCAACTCAATATTATTACGGCGATTCGCTCATCGCGTGTAGAATACTCCTTTACACGTCCAATTTGCCACCACAAATCTTGGTTATCAAAACAGAATTCAGAAGTCAGTCGTCAGATTAAGACACTTACCAAAGCTATCATAGCTACTGGAGTAGAACGGCCATGTTCTACTCTTTCAAGGTATTATGCAATTTTAAAGCTTATTTAGATTAGCACCACAAACTTTTGGTGCGCAAAAATGGCAAGATACGATACTAAACAAAGTTTAATCAATTACAGTTCCACGATTTGTCAATGGCAGCAGAAACCAATGAAAACCATCTACTAATTATTGAAGACGATCAAGGTCGCAAAGAATTTTCTCTGGAGCACCCTGTCTACTCTATTGGTAGAGACCGCGAATGTAATATCCGTTTGATGTCGCAGTTTGTCTCCCGCCGCCATGCCACATTAGTGAGATTGCCACGAGAGCATAATAGTCATAGCTACTATTACCGGATTGTAGATGGCGATGCCAAAGGTAAGCCTAGTTCCAATGGTTTGATGATTAATGGACGCAAGATACCAGCCCACGATCTCAAAAATGAAGACGAGATCGTTTTTGGGCCTCAAGTACGTGCCATTTATTACCTTTTAAGAAACACTCAGCGTTTAGGACAAACGGATTCGAGCGAGTACGACATTACACTGATAAACCCCGGTATGGCCGAGGATTTAGAGGACTAGGAGAGTGAATTATAATTACCAATCACAGTCTGGTACTCCCACGGTTTGAGTCCGTGGAAGTATCAATTCAATCACCAAAACTATCCTGCAATACTTTCAATCAAATGCCAATGGCGGCTACTTTCAATAGCTTGCTTGATTAACTCAAACATTTGTCGGCAGTAATTATCTAGGTGAATTGGTAGTTCTTCATTTTTAATCACAATACTCATCCGGGTTTCTGTTTCAGTAGATTTTGATTTGTCAATCAGTACTTCTACTGTTATTAATTTAGGAAAAGGAACATTTCCAGGAACCTCACGACCGATAATATATTCGGCTGTGTGATACTGAATATCCAACTGACAGTCCTGTAGAAGTTCTACAAGTAACGGCACCAGATGGTCACTAGGAACAGAAATAATAAATGAACAGGTATAGCGAGCCATAATAGCCCCAAGCCTTGCAACACTCCGTCCATCCTATAATACCGAAGTATCTAAATATAAAGTCATTAAAAAATCAAAGTTTTTGAGAGTAGGTATTACCGGATATACAGTCAGTGAGGAAGCAGGGGGCAGGGGGCAGGGGGCAGGGGGCAGAGGAGCAGAGGAGCAGGGGAAAAGTTCCAAGCTACGTCTGCAAGTATCAAAGGCTGATTAAAGGAGTTCAAAGCCTCATTAATGAGTATCAAAGCCTCATTAAAGGAGTTCAAAGGCTGATTAAAGGAGTTCAAAGCCTCATTAATGAGTATCAAAGCCTCATTAAAGGAGTTCAAAGGCTGATTAAAGGAGTTCAAAGCCTCATTAATGAGTATCAAAGTCTCATTAAAGGAGTTCAAAGGCTGATTAATGAGTATCAAAGCCTCATTAATGAGTATCAAAAGCTCATTAAAGGAGTTCAAAGCCTCATTAATGTATAGTGACACTAACATTGCATTCTAAAACATATCTCCTCTGCTCCCCTGCTCCTCGGTCACTGAGCGTAGCCGAAGTGCTCCTCTGCTCCTCTGCTCCTCTGCCTCCTGCCTTCTTTGGTAAGCTGAAAGTTCGATCGAAAACTTTACAATAAAGGTTTGGCTGAGGTAGAAAATGAAAGTCGCAATTACCGGAGCAACAGGATTTGTCGGTAGTCGTTTGGTACAACGATTACACAAAGAAGGTCATAAGATAGTAGCATTAACTCGGAATACCACTTTTGCTCAAAAGGTTTTTCCATCTGAGGCTTTTCCTAATGTAGAAATTGTTGCCCATACACCAAATGCATCTGGTTCTTGGCAAAGTGTCATTGCTAGTTGTGATAGCGTAGTTAATTTGGCAGGAGAACCTATTGGTGAAGGACGCTGGACACCAGAACGGAAACAAGAAATTTTCAATAGCCGAAAGTTAGGTACACAAAAAATAGTTGAAGCAATAGCCAACGCTAATCCTAAACCATCAGTGTTAATTAACGCTTCAGCTATTGGCTACTACGGCACCAGTGAAACGGCTACCTTTGATGAAACCAGTCCATCTGGTAACGATTTTCTTGCCCAAGTCTGCCAAGCCTGGGAAGCTGAAGCGAGAAAAGTAAAAGATGCTGGTGTGCGACTGGTAATTCTGCGTTTTGGGATTGTCTTGGGTAATGGTGGTGCTTTAGGTAAAATGATTCCGCCTTTCAAACTCTTTGCTGGCGGGCCTATTGGCAGTGGTCGGCAGTGGTTCTCATGGATTCACGTAGACGATTTAGTTAACCTGATTTTGCAAGCTTTAACTAAACCGGAAATAGAAGGTGTATATAATGCCACTGCCCCTAACCCAGTTAGGATGGCAGATTTAAGCCAAACTTTGGGACAAGTGATGAATCGCCCTTCTTGGTTGCCTGTTCCTGCTTTTGCGATTGAAGCTCTTTTAGGAGACGGGGCAATAGTAGTTTTAGAAGGTCAACAAGTTATCCCAAAACGCACTGTGCAAACAGGCTTTGAGTACAAATATCCTAATTTGCAATCGGCATTAACACAAATTCTTAATTAAAAGGGAGTGGGGAGTAAGAATTTTAGATTTGAGATTTTGGATTTTAGATTGAAATTTAATCCAAAATCTCAAATCCAAAATCCAAAATTGAATTGCCCCATACCTGATTTTTTGACTATTGGCTAGAAAGAAATTTTTTGGAAACCCAACTGATAATACCGCTGAGAATTGCACCGCCCATGAGGATGCCAATTGCGGGGTTAAACAAGGGTTGCCACAGTTGATGCCACAAATCCAAACCCAGGTTTACTCCTGCGGCATCACCGATCGCAGCGATCGCTAACCAGCTAAAGCCAAACAAAACCAAAAAAACATCGGCGACTAAAACCATGTTTAGCCAATTTAACAATTTATCTTTCATGATTGGATTGGGTACTGGGCATTGGGAATTGGGCGTTAAGAGTGCTGAGTTAGGAGTTAGGAGTTAGGAGTTAGGAGTTTTGTTTATCTCCTTGTCCCCTCATCTCCCTCATCTCCCGGTTGGTGAGCGCAGTCGAACCACATCTCCCCCTGCCCCCCTGCCTCTTAAAAGTCCCCACTCCCCATCTTTTATTTTTCAAATAGCCAACTTTTGACTTTTGTTAAACTTTGCCAATCTGGTTTTCTACTTAAACCGTCCTCAATACTATTTTTTATTTCATCACTCCATTCTTCGTTGACAAAAATCAACTGTTGTGCTACATCAATATGTTCCCGCAAACCTTTTTGCTTTGTTTCTAACATTGCTAAGGCGAGATTGATTCTAGCTTGGGGATCTTGTGGATTTAGCTTGACTGCCTTCTGTCCGGCTTTGTAAGCCAAATTGGGTTTGTTATCGAGTAGATACAACCACGCTAAACAAACCCAAGCTGCACTAGTTTTAGGAGCGCGATCGCACACTTCTTTAAATACAGGGATTAAAGATTCTGCTGATTCTCCTGCTTTATAGCGTTCTAAACCTGTATCAAACAGGGATTCAACTGTATTAGTCATTGGTCATTAGTCATTGGTCATTAGTCATTAGTCATTAGCCATTGGTCATTTGTAAAAGACAAATGACAAATGACAACTGACAATATTACACCCCAAATGATTTGCCGCAACCACAAGTTTGATTAGCATTGGGGTTAGTAAATTGGAAACCACCGCCAATCATAGCATCGCTGTAATCAAGCATTAAACCGTAGAGATATAACAGACTCTTGCGATCGCTGACAATTTTGAAGCCATCATAATCAAAAACTTCATCATCAGGAGCGATCTTGCTGGTATCTTCAAAGTCCATCATGTAAGACATCCCAGAACACCCACCCTGACGCACTCCTACCCGTAAGCACAAGTCTGTGCCTTGCTTGTCCCGGAGGGATTTTACCTGGTGCAATGCGGCTTCGCTCAACAGAATTCCGCGTTGTTGAGCTTCAATTGCTTGTGTCATCTGCTTTTCAACTCCTTAATTAGTATAAGCGTTACCCTATATCGGCTTGTAATGCTTCTGGGTTGCTCGTTAAGTGTTTTTGTATTCATTCTAGCGGCTTAGATGTTGCTAGATACCAAATTGTAAACACTCCGTCAAAAGTAGCCAAAGATTTTTATTCTAGAATTGAGAGACTCAATGTGTTTATACATTCGGTATTCTTAAAATTCAAGCCTTACGGCAGCAACAGAAGCAACCACCCTTCAGGTGCAGCCATAAAAATTTAATCCGAGGCTAGCTAGCCCCCAAAGTTTACTTCCAAATTGCTTCTTTTGATTTCTATGACAAGTTTTAATCGCTCTACCAGTCGTCGGTTGAAGAAATTAACTCAAATTCCTTCTGTATGGGAGGGCGATCGCCGTCCGTTGTCATCACCAAACCAGCACTCAGACTCAGAGGCAAAGGGAGAATGCATTCTTTGGGTAGATTACTCTCAAGGTGTTGTTCGAGGAATGGACGTGGTAGCTTCTGATACCGGCCCAGAAGCAATAGTTCGCACCTTAATGCAAGCAATGGAGCATCCCCAAAGTCCGGCAAGACCTGCTAGACCCCAAAGAATTGTAGTCAAAGACCGCGAGATCCAATTTTACCTGCGGGGAGTGCTGCAAGATTTGGATATCGCTATTGACTACGCACCAGAACTGCCTTTAATTGACGAACTATTTCGGGGATTCGCCGACATCCTCGATAGTCAAACCCCCGATTTACCCCCACAGTATGCGCAAATCTTGCGAGAGAAAGCATTTGCAATTTGGCAAGCAGCACCTTGGGAATTTTTGGAAGAACAGCAAATTTTGTCAATCGAGATTAATCGGTGGGATGTTGGCACACTCTACGCCTCAGTTATGGGAATGCTGGGAATGGAGTATGGGATTTTGTTTTATCGCTCAGAAGAGTCTTTAAAACAGTTTCGCGCCGCAGTTTTAACGGATGAAGAATCAACAGAGCATCTAGAAGAAGCGTTCCTTAAGCAAGATTGCCTGTTTCTCACTTTCGAGAGCGTTGACGAAACCGATGAAGATGAGAATGAAGAAGATGATTTGGCGGATCTGCCATTATCAGAAATTGACCCTACTTTTGGTAACATTCATCCTTTAGAAGGGCTACGGTCTGTTTTGTATGACGAAGAAGCATTGGTAATCTTGGTTGCGATCGAAAGCCTGAGCCGCTTTATTCGCGATCACCGTCGCCAACTTCACGAACACATTTTCCCAACTCTGAGCCGTCGCTATCGCATTTCTCTACCGCAGTCGGAAGAATCAACTAAATCAGTGTCGGTAACAGTCTCTACCATGCCGCAGTTAGCAGCAGAATTAGAGGAAATGGCAGGCTTTGGTATTGATGACGAGGAGATTAACAACCCTGATTTCCAATCATTGCGAGATGACTTGATACCAGAAGATTCCTTCCTCAGCTTAGGTGTAGTGTCCTGGGAAATGTTGGATTCTCTACGAAAGGGGGTCAGCTACCACCAGGCTAGTGAAATCAAACAAGTGGGTGACGGTTTGCCGGTGATTCTAATTCAAACTTCCCGGCCCAAGGCGAAGACTGTAATTGAAAGAATTGAAGCAGCGGGCGGACTAAGAGCAATTTGCTTTAATCCAGGTGCCGATCCTTTTGATGGCGATCGCTACGACTTAGGTTTATTGCAAACTCAAAATGGCGAATTGTTCCTATTCGGGGAATTTTTAGATGAAGATCCGATTCATGTCGAAGCCCGAAAAAAATGGAATCAGCGGTGTAAAAATACTAAGGGCTACTGTGGCTTAATCATTGCCAAAGGACTAACGGGAGCCTCCCGTGGCAATCCTCAGTTACGAGATATGATGGCTTTGTTTGAAGGGCGATCGCTTTCACCTAAAGATTTAGGTATTGGCACTCTCCAACTGATGCCCCAACTTAAATTTGAGTAATTGTACGAATTGCCGCAATCCTCAATCTCAAATTATCGGTATGAGAAATTAAGTTGATGTGTATTTGATTGATTAAAACTGCATTTGAGAGGGAAAAAGGGAAGGCTTTACCTTTTAACGTTTACCCCTGTTCTTTTTACCAACAGAGTGTTGATTCACCAGTGCTGAGTACTGTCTTACCCCATAGCAAAACGTGGGGATGAAAGTAAGGGCGCATCATTGACAGCAGATTTCCAGGAAAGTGAATTAGACAAGCTAAGTCTGTTACCTAAATATCAAGCGTGTTTTACTCCTGAATTCAGAATTCTGAATTCAGGAGTAACTGTTTCAGGGAAGTAAACAGGTTCAGGATTTTCACTTTTGTATATACCCCAATACAATTCAGAATGAGCAACAAAACCCAGATGTAGACAGGCGTTTTGTCGCGTCTTGAAAGACCAATTGTCTACACCACTAACCCTTAACTAAATCCTATTAGTATGCAACCCATCCCTGGTAGGTAGTCTTTTAAGTAGAGGCAGAGTATTTCCGGTTCTACTCAGTCTTGGCGATCTGCGTACCTATCAGCATGCGGCACTTTTTCATGAATATTCACGTATATGTCAATACGAATACGCGACCAATCTTAAGAAGCTAACTTTACCTAAATTTCATGAAGTACCTATATTTTCATAGTTTTCTAGTTATTTTATCTAAGTTAGCTAAGTATAAATAACTACAACACACTAAAATTTTATCTCCAAACACTGCTTGAATCAAACCTAACTGATGCATTGAGATATTAAAATCTTTTTTTTAACTGTTATATATCAATATCATTAAGCAAAAGTTCAGATAATATGTTTTTCTTTGTAATTTTTTTATAAAGGATAAAAAATAGGTTTGCTAGTGTCTAAATGAAGATTATTTAAAGTGCGTAAATAATAGCTATAATAAACACAATGCTAAAAAAAATAAAATATACGATTCTTTTTACGGGTATACTTACCAGATAAAAATAGTTGTGACAAAAATTTTCTTTGCAGGAATTTATATCTTAGCTTACAGATGAGGAAAAATTTTTATGTCAAACTTCTAACGCCCTACTTGGCTAAAAAGGATTTATATAACCTCTAGATAAATGAAGACGATAAATCGTAAAAATCTTGCTGCTTTCAAAGCAAACTATATCGCTAGAAAGAAGATAAAAAAGATGGAATGTTTTATAACATTCTGACGATGATTTATTGTAAAAATATGAAACAAAACTAAAATATTATCGGCAACAGTCAAATAACATCACATATATTCTGGATGAATTCGTCTGTGTGAAATTACAGATGTTGTTGTCAAAAATTACCAAGATAATTGGCAATTTAGACTCAGTAGACTGAGCGTTGTCCTTTTTTTTTTGGGCTACTATATTGACAGTGAAAAGCAATCAGCTTGATCGAAGTAAGCCAAAATTGATAACAGTTCAAGTAGCTCTTAAGTTCTTGGTTACAGTCTGGTTAGATATAGGTGTTTGTTTTAAGGCGATCGCTTATTTGTCTACTTTCTAAGTCACTATTAACGCTCTATACACACCACTCCAACCCTCCTGTCAAGCAGCATTTCAGTATGATAATGATTCTGAAGCTTTATTTTTTGATGTTCTAGCAGATATTCTCTCCAACTGGGTTTGACGAACTTAGTTAAGAGAGAAGGTCAAATGCTTTCAATGGAGAATAACTTTGGAAATCTTCATTGAGTCAACAGTAGGTATGTTGAATTCCTTTATAAAATTTAATTGTTAGGGTTTACTCATGCTGTTAGTAGGGTTATTATCTTCAAAAGCAACGATGTGCTATTTATGCTGTCACAATAGTAACAAATAAAGTGTAGTATTTTGATTTTTTTAGAAAATGATCGAGCCTTTGACAAAACAAACATTCTTAATATTAATGGTATTACTTGTTTCGTGAGACAAACTCTGATAATCTTATCGGTTCCCTCTTTAATTTAGACCCTTTCGACCATCTAAATATACAGCAGATAGCATGATAATGACAAATAAAAAATGGGCAGTTAAACGCATAACAGTTAATCTTGCAACGCAGGAAGCGGAAAAACTAGAAAAATATTGCCAACAAACAGGTAGACCTGCAACTGATGTGATTCGCGAACTGATTAGAAGTTTGCCTGTCTCCGACGACAGTAAAGATGCAAACAACTAAGAAGTGACTTTCACAACTTATCCAGAAAACTGCTTTGCCACCAAAAAAATATCTCTGATACTTTTGAGAGTCCGCTGCTATGGACAAAAGTTTGTCTAGATGATACAGACGCGTTTTGATCGCGTCTGGTCATTTACCGGAACTAAAAGAAGTAATCAAAGAGTTTTTAGTATCAATATTGGCAAGCATTAATATGCTGCTGGAGTTGATATTAAGTAGCAAATTCCGACACCAACCCAGTTACAATCTGTAAAGAAACTGAAAAGGAACGACGGAATGCGTGTTGCAATCGTAGGTGCGGGACTGGCTGGGCTAGCAACCGCAGTGGATCTAGCTGATGCTGGTTGTGAAATAGAGATTTTTGAATCTCGTCCGTTTGTCGGTGGTAAAGTTGGCAGTTGGGTTGATGGAGATGGCAACCATCTAGAAATGGGGTTGCATGTATTTTTCGGGTGCTACTACCAACTATTTGACTTAATGAAAAAAGTGGGGGTGTTAGAAAACTTACGCCTCAAGGAACATACTCACACTTTTATCAATAAAGGGGGGCGCACTGGTGCTTTGGATTTTCGCTTTCTTACAGGTGCGCCTTTCAATGGGTTAAAGGCATTTTTCACTACTTCCCAACTATCGTTGCAGGATAAATTGCAAAATGCGATCGCTTTGGGTACTAGTCCGGTAGTTCGCGGATTGGTAGACTTTAATGGGGCGATGAAAACTATCCGCAATTTAGATAAAGTTAGCTTTGCCGATTGGTTTCGCAGTCATGGTGGGAGTAATGGCAGCATCAAGCGGATGTGGAACCCCATTGCTTACGCATTGGGATTTATTGATTGCGAAAATATGTCTGCCCGTTGTATGTTAACCATATTTCAGCTATTTGCAGTTAGAACTGAAGCTTCAGTTTTGCGAATGCTGGAAGGTTCTCCAGCTGAATATTTACACAAACCAATTCTGGAATATCTAGAAGCTAGGGGCACCAAAATTTACACGCGCCGACAAGTTCGGGAAATTCAGTTTACTGAGTCAGCCGAACAAACCCGTGTCACTGGTATAGTAGTTGCCCAAGGTGATGCAGTCGAAACGATCGCAGCTGATGCTTACGTTTTTGCCTGTGATGTTCCAGGAATTCAACGCATCTTACCCCAAGAGTGGCGTAAGTGGTCAGAATTTGACAATATTTACAAACTGGATGCAGTGCCAGTAGCTACAGTGCAGTTACGCTTTGACGGTTGGGTAACAGAACTGAACGATGGAGAGCAACGTAAACAGCTAAATCAGGCGGCTGGAATTGATAATTTACTTTACACAGCCGATGCTGACTTTTCTTGTTTTGCCGATTTAGCGTTAACTAGTCCTGCTGATTATTATCGCCCAGGACAGGGGTCATTGTTACAGTTAGTGCTGACACCGGGAGATCCGTTTATTACCCAAAGTAATGAAGCGATCGCACAACATGTTCTCAAGCAAGTCCATGAACTGTTTCCCTCGTCGCGGGAGCTAAATATGACTTGGTACAGTGTGGTAAAACTTGCTCAGTCTCTTTACCGAGAAGCGCCAGGGATGGATGCGTACCGTCCCAACCAAAAAACACCAGTAGATAATTTCTTCCTTGCCGGCAGTTATACTCAGCAAGACTACATCGACAGCATGGAAGGTGCTACTATTTCTGGACGACGTGCAGCAAAAGTGATTTTGGAGAGTTTAAAGAAATAACGTAGACACGCACTGGCTTGCCGCAGGCTACTTCAAAGAGTGCAAAGAACGCGATCGCAAAGCATCTCGTAGAGAAGGAACAAAAGAAATGTCAGACTGGTTAGAGCATACTGTGCAGGTAGAAGTAGAGGCTCCCATAGATTTAGTATGGAGCCTTTGGTCTGATTTAGAGCAAATGCCCCGGTGGATGAAGTGGATTGATTCGGTGAAAATTCCGCCAGATAATCCAGATATATCTCTTTGGAAATTAAAAACTGGCAGTCTAGAATTTAATTGGCAATCCCGAATTCTCAAAGTTATTCCTAACCAAATTATCCAATGGGAATCGGTTGATGGTTTGCCGAATCAGGGAGCGATTCGCTTTTACGATCGCCACAATAGTAGCATTGTGAAAATGACTATTTCCTACGCTATCCCTGGCATTCTTGGCAAAATTATGGATAATTTGTTTTTGGGGCGGATAGTTGAATCAACAATTCAAGCTGATTTGGAAAGGTTTAAAGAATACGCGCTGAATGTTAAAGCTAATTGATATACATAGTAAAAACAGGCAGTAGAAAACAATGTGTATATGACACTTCTTAGAAAAGGTTATAATTTTTTATGAGTTTATTGTAAATTTTTGGAGAATTAAATGCGTCACATTAATTTGAACGTCATCAATGAATCTGGTGAAGTAAAGACACTTTTTTCAAAAGGAGCACTTTGCTTTAAAGCTGATACAGGAACTTACGATTTTTATATTGGTGGTAAATGCATAGTTTATCCACTCGGTAGGATTGCAACAATTCTGAAAGAGACTTCATCTCATGACGTTGTTGCTCAGTTTGATAATGGTGATATAGAAATTGTGAATTTGCACAATCTTTTTAGTGCAAGTCTTTTTGGTAGTTCAATTCCTTATAATCCAGCCTCATAAGATGGTTCTGGAAGTAACTCGCCTACAGCTTCGTAAGCAATAATTAGAGACTCTAAAGCTTCAATTCCATTTGCTACAGCTAACTCGTAAGTATCTCCATGAGTCCGCCAGCGTTGTCCTGGAAAATCAGGGAATCCTACTAAAAAGCAATCATCTTCATCAGACCATTGAATAAGCATTTGGTATTTAAGTTTACTCATCTTGTCTTGTTTCTTTTTCTCTACTTCCTCATCTGATATTTTGAACTTAGAGGTTAAAAAACTACCAAGATTGGGTTAGTGCCAAAAACTTTGAAATATGTAGGTTGAGTTGAGGAACGAAACTCAACATTTTCGGGGCTTTGTTGGGTTGCGCTTTGCTTAACCCAACCTACAATTTTCCTTACTCATCTTGTTTCTTCTCCTCTACTTCCTCATCTGACATTTTGAACTTAGAGGATTAAAAAATTACCAAGTAGGATCGCTAAACAAATTAATCGTCAATTTTTCGCGTGGCGGTACTCCGGTGATACAAGCGCGAACAATCTCTCCATCCTCTAATTCGACAGTGCAAGCGTGACAAGACCCCATAAGACAACCGGTGGGAATAAATACCCCAGCCCGGTCTGCTACATCTAAGAGGGCTTCTCCCACTGCGGCATCTACTGTGACATCATCTGGTAAAAAGCGGATACGAACAATCATCAATATTACGCATTTAATAGAGTTGTCATTTGTCAGTTGTCCTTTGTGTTTGCAAATGACTAATACTTCGACTACGCCCTTCGGCTACGCTCAGGACAAGCTCAGTACAAGTGACTAATGACTAATGACATTTCAAGGGATTTTAGCTTAAGACAAAAACAGACTTAAGTCTAAATGGCTTTCAACTTCAATGGCTAGAGAGTCCAAAATTTGCTCTCGCTGTTCTCGATAGTTCGCAACACCGGTAGGCAAAGATTTTAAACCCCGCTGTTGACGGAGGCGATTTAACCAAGCCCGTCGCCAAGGCCCATTGTCAAAAAGCCCGTGGAGGTAACTACCCCACACCGATTGACAACTATCTACTAACCCTAAATTAATATCATCAAATAGGGCATGGTACGATTGGGGATCTATGCCTTGCTGTTCGATGCGCGATCGCCCTTGATGGATTTCAAAGCCATTGACTGGCAAGCCCTGTTGGGGATAATTTGAGCTAACTTGGCGCTGACGGGCGATTTTTTGTCCTGTAATGACAGTTCTGATTGGTAAAAGATTTAACCCTTGAAATCTGCCAGCTTGCCCCTCTATCCCTTCTGGGTCAGCGATGATTTGACCGAGCATTTGATAGCCACCGCAGATACCTAAAACCGTTCCCCCAGAAGCAGCATAGTTTTGGATCGCTTCTGCCATACCGCTTTTTTGCAGCAATAGCAAATCAGCAATTGTGGTCTTTGTACCTGGGATAATTACGGCATCAGGATGTCCCAAATCTTGCTTAGGGCTTAAGTATTTAATTGAAACTGTACTTTCTGATTCCAGTGGGTCAAAGTCGGTGAAATTGGCAATTCTTGGTAAGCGGATGACGGCAATGGTGAGGTCAGTTTGGGCTTTATTCGTGGACGATTGACGTTCTAGCAGGTCAAGGGAGTCTTCTGCTGGAAACATTTCTTGCAAGTAGGGTATAACACCGATAACGGGGATACCTGTGCGTTCCTCTAACCATTTTATCCCCGGATCTAAGAGCGATCGCTGCCCTCGAAACTTATTAATTACTATACCTTTAATTAAGGCGCGTTCATCTGGTTCTAATAACTCTAAGGTGCCAACGACATGGGCAAAAGCACCACCCCGGTCAATATCAACTACTAATATGGTTGGTGCATTTAAATGTTTTGCTACCCGCATATTAGTTAAGTCGCGGTGCTTGAGGTTAATTTCTGCAGGGCTACCGGCACCTTCACAAACCACCATGTCAAATTCCGTTCCTAAATGCTGTAGCGATTCTTCAATTGTCCGCCACCCCAGGTCAAAATATTGCTCGTAGTAATCTGAAGCACTGACTTTACCTACAGACCTACCTTTAATAATTACTTGAGAAGTCATATCCCCTTGAGGTTTGAGTAGAATTGGGTTCATTTCTACCCAAGGCACGACTCCCGCAGCCCAAGCTTGCACTGCTTGGGCATAGCCAATTTCTCCACCACTGGCAGTGACATAAGCATTTAAAGCCATATTTTGACCTTTAAAGGGAGCCACTCGCCAACCACGCCGCGACAGAATGCGACAAATAGCTGTAGTTAAAAGTGATTTCCCTGCATGGGATGTTGTCCCCACCACCATAATTGATTTCATAGTTGCTATCATTTAGTTTTTCAAGATACAGGGTTAATTTTGAGAGCGAACAACAGGGGAGCAGGGGAGAAGAAATAATACACCATGCCCAACACTTTTCTACGAGAGGTTGCGCCAATGGCAACATCTCACAGTAAACAGTTCGACAGAGCTACCTGTAAAAACCTGCCGAACTGCTCAGTACAAGTGCCCAATGCTCACCATAACCATCACAAATTGCAATTAGATGGTTATGGTAAAGACTTCATGAATAGATGTGATGTTTCCGTATATATTGTTCCCTTTGATTCCCTAATCCTAACTCTTGGATTTTTTATTCTAAAAAGGTATCCGTAACCAACGAATTACAGAATCATACAAACGATCGCGCCATGAAGGAGTACGCCAATTTTTTCCCTGGTACTGTTCTACTAACTGACGTCCCAAGGGAGTGAGGCGAAAACTATCTGTAATTCCCTGACCATCAACTTCTCGGCGCAATACACCTACTTGAATCAACCACCCCAAAGCGTCATTACAGGCTAATTCTGATAAAGGGCGTTTAGTATAGCCCTTCTTGAGTCCATTTTCTAGGGCGATCGCAGTTAATGACACACTCTGGTGTCTCATCACTTCAAATAAAGATACATTAAAAGGCGAACACACTAGCGATCGCTCGGCTCTTTCTACTGTGCTTTGAGGATAGACAAAAATATTTGGGTTTTGGGAATCAACAGCAGCCATTGTGTATTGGTATAAATTTTTCTTCTAACAAAGATTAATTTAAGAATATATTTTTTCTTGTACCAAATACCCCATTAAACCAAAATTAGTTACCTAAAGTGTATTTATCCTATTTTTTAGTAATTATATTTAAACATTATAAATTAATGTAAAATTTCAAGTGCATCAACAATCTGAAACAGGAAAGGTTAATTATGCCTCTAGCAGTTGGTACGGATGCACCTGCATTTACCGCCAAAGATACAAACGGCAACACAGTCTCGCTATCTGATTTGAGAGGGAAGACGGTTGTTTTATATTTTTACCCCAAAGATGACACGCCAGGCTGCACCAAACAAGCCTGTAGTTTCCGGGATGCCCAGTCTGAATATCAAGGTAAAGATATTGTCATCTTGGGAGTGAGTGCAGATGATGAAGTCTCCCATCAAGCATTCACCCAAAAATATAATTTGAATTTTCCCCTACTGGCTGACACCGACAAATCCCTCATCAAAGCTTTCGATGTGGATGGCGGTGGTTATGCCAAGCGCGTCACTTACGTAATTGACCCCAACGGCAAAATTACCCATGTTGACGCCAATGTAAATACCAGCAACCATGCTAACGATATTTTAGCTGCACTTGGGCTGTAGTTTTTTACCTGATAATTCAGGTTTTTTTTAATAGTTTCAGCCCCAAGCCTCTAGAGACTTGGGGTTCTTTGTTTGATTCAGTTACCTGATGGTGGTGTAATCAATGGTGGCGTCACTGATGGTTGTCTAACCGTTGGCAAACTGAGGGTTGGTTGCTGTTGTTGACCTTGAATTAGTTTTTGCTGCCTTGCTTTAAAGGCTGCTGCTGCTGAGTTTAGTTCTTCGTTCTGTTGGTTAGAATCCCAGTTGAGAGTCCCGAAATTTGCCCGATGAATCAGATCGAACATGTTGAAATTGTCTGAATTGGAACGGGCGAAAGGATCGGTATTTTGGTCTGTTGTACTATTACTGGGGAAAGCATCCGTTGGGCTGCTGATTTGAGCAGAACTTGGTTGAGCCGCGAGCAAGGAAGCAAAGCTAATTCCTGCTGCCGTAGCTACAAAGAGTCTAGTAATTTGTAAAAATGGTTTTTTCATGGGTTTTGACCCTACCTAAAATTGATCTATTTTATCTTTTTAAGCCAGAGTACGCCGCAGTTGGGGTTGAATACTCAGCAAGGCGACTAGGGCAAAGCCAAACAACACCAGCAACGCTCCTCCAAAGGTAACATCGCCCCAAGGAGCCTGCATCACTATACTACTTAGTCCCCAATTATTGTGGAAATAGAGATAGCGAATTGGTTCGATCGCATAACTGAGAGGATTTAGAGTAGCTACAACCTGCAACCACTGAGGCATGAAGGATAGAGGTGCTAAAGCAGTACTCGCAAACAATAGCGGTAGGTTAGTGACAAAAATCACTGCAATCAATTCAATATGTCCGGGTAAAGCAAAAGCTAAACCGAGGGAGATGGCTGTTACACCCAAAGCTAAGAGTAAGACAATTAAAGCGATCGCACTTAAACCAGCTATATTGGGTAGTCCTGCGCCCAAAAATGCTGCTGCTGCAACAATTACGGCTGCTTGCAACAAACTTTGGCTGATGATGAAAATGGCTGAGGCAAAGACAATGGAAAACCGCGATGCCAACGGTGCTACCAGCAAACGATTCAAAAAGCCGAACTCGCGGTCAAACATTACAGGTAAACCAGCATTCAGCGCCCCAGCAAAGGCTGTAAACACAATAATGCCAGCCGCCAAAAATTGACCGTAATTTGTTGTATTACCAAATATACCCTTGGGAGCATTTTGGAACAAAGCACCAAATAGCACTAACCACATTACTGGTTGAATAATTCCAGCAACCAAAGATGAGGGACGGCGTTGCAACTGAATAAACAAGCGACGAGTTAAAGCCAACGTCTCTTGTACCAATTCACCGAAAAAGTTAGGTGCAGTATTAGCATCAGCTTGCGGCGATGCTAATTGCTGCCAATTGATATCAGACTTAGGAGTAACACTCATAGCAATTTTGGATTTTTGATTTTGGATTTTAGATTGGGGATTGGGATTAGGGGAGAGGTTACAGGTGACAAGGAATAATCTGTACCCTGTAACCTGTCACCTATTCCCTTCTTCACTCCCCATTCTCTATCTCATATTCTGCTTCTTCTCAGCTTTGGGATCGCGGGTAGCTACGGCTGCGAGTTCTGCATCCAACAAGGTGCGTCCTGTGGCAGCGAGATAAACGTCATCGAGGCTGGGGCGAGATTGGGCGATGCCAAATATGGGCAAGCCAGCGGTATTCAGCGCTTGCTGTATGTTAATGAGAACATCATTTTGAGGTGTCACTACCAAGTTGAGTGAATTACCTTGAGCGCTGTTGATGATGATTTCTTGGACAAAAGGCAAAGGTTTCAGGAGGTTTTTGGCTTTTTCAGCTTCCTCAATCGGGGAAAACTCGCGGATTCGCAAGGTGATGCGATCGCCCCCTACTCGATCTTTCAATTGCGAAGGTGTATCACTAGCAATGACAACGCCGCGATCTATAATTGCCACGCGATCGGCTAAAGCGTCAATTTCTTCTAAGTAATGGCTTGTAATTACTACCGTCGTCCCAGAAGCGCGTAATTTTCTGAGGAAATCCCATACCACAAAACGGGTTTCTATGTCAAGCCCTACAGTTGGCTCGTCCAATACCAGAACATCCGGTGCATGGAGCAAGCCGGCAGCTAAGTCTAGGCGCTTGCGTAAACCGCCTGAGTAGGTTCCTGTCTTTTTATTGGCGTATTCTTGCAAACCGAGTAAGTCTAATACCGTCTCAATCCGCTGTTTGGCTACTGCGCCTGGGAGGTGATAAAGTGCTGCTTGCAATTGCAGCAGTTCTTTTCCAGTCAACACCTTATCTATAGCGACTTCCTGAGCTACGTAGCCTAGTCGTTGTCTTGCCACTTTCGGATTATCTAACACAGAGATGCCAGATACTTCGATAATGCCTGCATCCGGTGTGGTCAACGTACACAAAGCACGCAAGGTAGTAGTTTTCCCAGCACCGTTGGGGCCAAGCAAACCAAAAATTTCTCCTGGTTCTACCTGAAAGGAAACATCCTGGACGGCAACCACTGTACCGTAACGTTTTTGCAGATTTTGAATTAAAACGGCGGGAGCCATGACAGCCGATCCCCAACTATACAAATCTCAATAAAGTCTATCCTTATTGTAGAAGGTAGAGAGCAAGGAAATAGCGCATAAGCGAAAATCTGTAAATAAGTTCGCATCATGCGCTATGCTGCCAAAAATTTTTCATTATTCTAAACAAGTTGCTCGATTGCGTTTGTAGCGAAACAAACCAAATACTACAGCAACTAATCCTAAACCTGGAACATTTGCAGGCTCTGGAACCTTACGAGTGGGAGGCTTAGGCGGAGTGTAGTACTTTATTGGGACATCTGGCAAATCGCCATTAAATAGATAATTGTGAGACTCGCCATTTCCTGTCAAAGAAGCTACCACGACATTGCCGTTAACTTGACCGTTATTGAAATTGAAATTAGCCAAAGGCGCAAGAATACTGCCTTGGATGCCAATTCCGCTAGCAGTTAAGTTAGTTGCTTCATAAAAGTTGTAGATTACTTTTTGTTTATCTGCACCAATGATATTAAACCCAAAGTTTTGCAGCGATACATCCTTACCGCTGATATTGACAACGATAGTTGAATTTGCGTCCCCCTTAATTTCAAAATAGTTTGTTTTGGAGACAGATGAGCCTGCAAGATTAAAAACATTCAAAGCAGTACCACTGCCACTAAGGTTAATAGCACCCCAAGGTTGAACTGTTGTGTTACCAGTAGGAGTCAAGGTTGCCAAATATTCAGATAACCCTCGCAGTTGTTTCCCTGCTTCATTGAAGTCGATGGGATTACCCTGGCTGAGAGTTCCTTGGGGAAATCCCACATTGCTGGATACATTGGCGCTGCCTCCATAGACAGCATTCCCGTGGTAGACTTGACCGTTGCTTAAAGTTAAATTCTGTCCAGCGACTACTACGTTGCCGCTATTGCCAGAAAGTCTGCTTCCAAGTCCGCCGACGAAATTGATGTTACCGCCAGCAGCAACTTTTCCTTCGATATCTGTATATTTTTGAGAGATATCTCCCAAAACAAATACATTGTAATCAGAGGCAGTGCCTAACTCAACTGCATTCGCTCTTGCTGAGAAACCCAGCGCTAGAGTGAATACAATCGGACCTGTTACTTGCCCCCAAATATAATAGGTTTTTGATTTCATCTTATAGTTTAGGAATCATCAAAACGATCCTATGGGTATCAATCAAAGATTGCACTAGTGTACTAGCTATTTTTATGGAAGTTTCACATTAGTATAAATACTGTATATTTTCCCTTAACTCATTTTAAAAACCGCACATTTACTATTGACTTCATCAATTAGACTTTTATGAAGAATTCAGGAGTTATAAGGTTATTTCACAACTTTCAACCTTTTGAGGCTAATGTCATCGCAACCGCTGATAAATCCCCCCATAGCCTGGATTTGTTGTAGGTATTCAAGGACAGATTTGGTGATGACTTCTCCCGGCATTAACATAGGAATTCCTGGAGGATAGGGACAGACGATTTCAGCACAGATGCGGTTATTGGTTTGTGTCAAAGGTAGTATTTCACTGACAGCAAAAAAAGCTTCACGCGGAGAAAATTGTAAAGCATAATCTAGTGTTCTGTCTAAATTTAGTAAAACCTGGTTTTTAACAGTCAAGTTGCTTCGGCGATATTCTTTGGCGAGGGTGGTGAAACCTTGCACTAATTGTTCAATATCGGCTGGGGTGTTGCCCAAACTAATGATAAATGTGAGATGTTGTAGTGAGGCAAATTCAGCAGTGACAGCAAATTTTTCATCGAGAATCTCTTCTGCTTCAAATCCGGTTAAACCTAAAGCAGAAACAGTGACAGTTAGTCGCGTTTTGTCTAAAGCTATAAAGCCTAGAGGTTCCCCCAACCGAGGCATTTCCAAAACTGATAATCCAGGAATTTGACTGATTCTGGTTCTAGCTTCGTCAGCAAGTTGCAAAGTGCGAGACATCAGCATTTTTCCGTGGAGTGCCATTTGCTGACGCGCTGCATCTAAAGAAGCTAAAAGTAAATAACTAGGGCTGGTAGACTGTACAAGTTGCAAAGCTTTACTGATGCGATCGCCATTTATCCTATCACCCTGGATATGCAGCATCGATGCCTGTGTCATTGCACCGAGTACCTTGTGGATGGATTGTACAGTTAAATCTGCACCTGCGGCTAAAGCGGGAGTGGGTAATTGGGGATGAAAGGCAAAGTGTGCGCCGTGTGCCTCATCTACAAGTAGAGGGACATTATATTGATGTGTAATATTGGCGATCGCACTCAAATCTCCACAAACACCGTAATATGTTGGGTAAACTGTCAACACTGCTTTAGCGTCTGGATGCTGTTGGAGTGCAGATTGTACAGCATTGGGTGTAATACTGTGGGCAATATCTAAAACTGGATCGTATTCAGGATTGAGAAAAATTGGTATTGCACCAGAGAGAATTAAACCTGCGATCGCCGAAGAATGCACATTACGAGGCAGAATGATTTTATCGCCTGTGCCACAGGTAGCGAGAATTGCCGCTTCAATCCCACAGGTAGAACCATTGACAAGGAACCATGTTTGCGAAGCACCAAACGCCTCAGCCGCCAGTTGTTGTGCTTCTTGAATAACGCCTTGGGGTGCAAAAAGATTATCTAAATCTGCCAATTCAGTTAAATCAGCGCGAAAAATTTTTGTACCAAGTAAATCAGCCAAGGGTTGAGAAATTCCCTTACCTAGTTTATGTCCTGGGGTGTAAAAAGGCGCATGAGGTCTTGCTGCATTGGCTTTTAAGGCATCTAATAAAGGTGTTTGGTTTTGATTGAGCATTTTTGAAAAACGAACCGTTAATGATAGAATCTTAAATTTGTTAGGGCATATTCATAGACAATAGACTTCTTGGCATTTGTCGGGAAAAGGGGAAA
This sequence comes from Nostoc sp. DSM 114167, assembly GCF_052692655.1. Lineage (NCBI taxonomy): Bacteria > Bacillati > Cyanobacteriota > Cyanophyceae > Nostocales > Nostocaceae > Nostoc > Nostoc sp. DSM 114167. Next base: position 4,360,283 of record NZ_CP195116.1, on the reverse strand, counting down.
GGGGAAGGCTTTCTGGGGCAGGTTTTTTTGATTAGACAAATTTTTGGGATTTTAAAACCAAAACCATTGTCTGAGAACTTAAAACTACGTTCAATAATTGAGAACATTCTCAACTATTTATCGAAAGCCTAAAAGCCTGCCCTTGAAAGAAAGGGGAAGGTGGGGTCCCCTCTGGGGATAAGGGGCGGGGGAAAAGGTACTGCAAAAGTCCCTTTCCCCTTTAACCTTTACCCTTTTCCCCCTCTTGCAAAAAACACTTTTGCAAGAGACCTCCATGAGCCTTCGGCTCACAACCAAGGATGAAAGTAGACTTTCAAGACAGGTCTATTGTCTAAACCCAGAACATCCGAGTGGAAAACATAAAGCTAGAGTTTTCGCATCAATTTTATTGCGACTTTAAAAGCAGATGAAATCTTAGTTTTACATTATGATTTGGCAATTGCTTAAGGGTACGACAAAGCTACAACTCTTGGAGAGCCTGCGCCCTAAGCGTAGCTACGCCGCCGCAGGCTTTACGACTGCGCTCAGTACAAGTCAGTGACCACCGCAGGCATCGCTGAAATAACAAATGAGTACTCCAAAATAACAAATGAGTACTCCGAAATAACAAATGAGTACTCCAAAATAACAAATGAGTACTCCGAAATAACAAATGAGTACTCCAAAATAACAAATGAGTACTCCGAAATAACAAATGAGTACTCCGAAATAACAAATGAGTACTCCGAAATAACAAATGAGTACTCCGAAATAACAAATGAGTACTCCAAAATAACAAATGAGTACTCCAAAATAACAAATGAGTACTCCAAAATAACAAATGAGTACTCCAAAATAACAAATGAGTACTCCAAAATAACAAATGAGTACTCCAAAATAACAAATGAGTACTCCAAAATAACAAATGAGTACTCCAAAATAACAAATGAGTACTCCAAAATAACAAATGAGTACTCCAAAATAATAAATGAGTACTCCGAAGTAACAAATTGTTCAGGGTTGAGAAAAATTGGTATTGCACGCAGAAGCGCAAAGGACACAGAGGAAGAAGAGACTCGTTACACAGAATGCTATGCTTACGTTAAAATCCGTAAGTCCTATGTGGCTGACTAGATGAGACCTTATCATCAAATCCCAATTTTCGAGTGTGGTGAACCGTTAATAGCGATTCCTTTAGAATTGTTTGCGGTGGAATCTCCCCATCCTTATGAAAAGTTAGGTGCGCCCTATGGCGATCGCTCTCCTTATTATCTCCGTAAAAGCGTTATTGAAAATTTGCTCCAAGCGCAAAATTATCTTCAACAATTGCATCCTAACTGGCGTATCCAAATTTTTGATGCTTATCGCCCGATCGCAGTCCAGCAGTTTATGGTAGATTACAGCTTCAGCCAAGCAATGCAAGATAGGGGATTAACTAACGTGGAGTTATCCCCAAACCAACGCCAAGAGATTTGGGAAGCGGTTTATGCAATTTGGGCAGTACCAAGTTTGGATGAAAAAACTCCGCCTCCTCACAGTACTGGTGGGGCGGTGGATGTGACGCTGGTAGATGATGCAGGGCAAATAGTGAATATGGGTTCGCCCATTGATGAGATGTCAGAGCGATCGCATCCCGATTATTATGCCAATAGCGATCGTCCTGAAACGCAAAAGTATCATGTTCGCCGTCAGCTATTGCAAGATGTAATGTTAAAAGCTGGCTTTCAACGCAATCCTAGAGAGTGGTGGCATTTTTCTATTGGCGATCAAATGTGGGCTTGGCTGAATAATCAATCTAATCCAGCCAATCCTACCACAGCACGTTATGGGCGACTTGCATAAATGCGTTATGCATCTTGAGGATTCAATTCTTTTAACTCATCAGTGGTGTAAGTACCAATGGGAGTCCAAACTAGATAGGGAAGGAGTAATAACGCCGCTATTAGAGAAATCGGTAAAACGCAGATTGCCAGGACAACCCCTGAAATCAAACCGATTAGACCAAGAACTTCCCCAACTTTGAGGCTGCGAAACCTCAACATTGTAGGTATGTAGGCAACGGTGATAATTTCCACCAAGAGGTACAAAGCCATTAGTAGCCAAGTAATTAGGCTTCCGGGATTTTTTTCCCAGACAATATAAGCTGAAGCCGCACCGCAAATAAAAATCACAGTCCAGATGACCGGAATCAGCGGCTCAAAAACTAACCAGCGAGGGCGACTTAAATTTGCAAACCATTTCACATCACGCGGCGTGATGAAGAAACTACCAAGGGCGACTAAGAAAGTTACAGCCCCAATTATTATCCAAGATGGAATCATAATGCACTCAAGCTTTGTGTATTTTGTCAATTCATACACTGCAAGTGTGACAATTTAGGCTATATGTTTAATCATTCTCTGGTGCGATTCTTAGGCATCTTGAGGATTGAGACTCATCATCTGCCAAGTGGTATAAGTACCAATGGGACTCCAGAGTAAATAAGGAACTAGTAATAGGGCTGCCCAACCAGAAAAACCTAAGACTGCAAGTATCAATAAAACATCAATAATCAAACCTGTGCCACCGAGAATTGTACCCACTTTCAGACTGCGAAGCTTAAACATTACAGGCGTATAGGCAATGGTAACAATTTCTAATAGCAGATATAAACCCATGATTAACCAAGTTGAGGTGCTTCCTGGGTCTTTTTCCCAGACAATATAAGCTGACCAAGCACCGCAAATAAATATTACAGTCCAAATAATCGGAATTGCGCCCTCAAAAGTTAGCCATCTCGGTCGTTGTAAACGCTTGAACCATTGGCGATCGCTAGGCGTAATCACGTTTGCGGCTAAAGCAACCAAGAAAGCCACGCCCCCAATCACCATCCAAGATTTAATCATGCCCGTTAGTCCTTTACAAGCGCTATTTATCGGTTAATATCACTCTTTATAGTGTGATTTTGTCAATTTAATTGCTAATTACTCATCATCCCTGAGTTTGAACCCTTCACATCATTTGGCAGGATTTTAAATTCTGGGCATTGGGCATTGGGAATGGGGCATTGGGCATCGCTACCGCTTTGGAGGCGATCAGTTTATGCAACAACTCTATTTTTTTGGTGAGGTGCGCCTCGTTCTAACTAAGAGCCTTTAGTAAGTAGAGAGGTATGAGTTATGTGGATTCGCGGGCGATTAAAGCCTGAAAACCTATAACTGTGTCTTAGATGTAAGTGCAAATCCTATCCTTCAGAGGTGAAGTGACTCCCTACCTGAGTACACCGAGCGGGCAACATCCCAGCAGAGTAACGCTTATGATGTTGTATTAAAGCAATACTTTGAGGTTGATTGTGGGGCAAGCTATATTTAATCAGTCCCAGTCCAACGTTTGATATGAGCAATTTCGCCGAAACTGTAAAGCATTTTTACTCTCAAGGTTATCCAAGAGTTTACGATCGGGGTGAGTTATTAAATATTGAATCACTCCCGATATTCCAACCCAGCTCTTTTCATGTTCATGGGCTAGCTCTTCCAAGAGTAGAAAATCTCAATCAAGAAGAGTTTACTTCCGTTGATGACTACGATCAATGGGTACGTCAGGTAAGGTTTAGTTTTCATCTTGAAGGTATTGAAATATGGCTTTACGATATGCAGAACTCTTCAGCACTAATAGCACCAGATAGTTTCTGGGAAGCCTATAACTTCTATAAGAATACGATTGAGGCGGCAGATATTGGAAGTGTTTTTGGTTTAAGAATCACGATTCAAGGAGAAGATACACTAGCCGTTCGGGTAATAACAGATGGTTCACATGGATGGCTTGAAGTCTTTGATAGATTGGGAAATAACCTTGGGGCGGCACGGACTCTTGGTTGTCGTGTTCCTCCTGGTAGTGGGATTGCTTGGCGAGCAACCAATGTAATTCGTGAGTATGTTCTCAAAAAACCTCGCTTCCCACCAGAACTTTCCTAGATCAATTAAATAGTAAGTAAACTTATAGATATCTTTCCATAATTCTTGCTGATGTGGCAGTTTAACGCTTTCTAACTGCAAGTCCTAAATCAACCAGCCACACTTCACTAGGTTTCGGGTTCATCAATCAAATCCAATACTTCTTGTTCAACTAGGTTCAGCATTTTAAACCAATGCGTTAGCATTGTAGTCAAAAGTGTAAAATACTCATATTAATAAATAGAAGCATAAATAGAAGCGAACTTGCTAATAACGCCAAGGAAACGAATCGTCATCGTTTATAGAGAATTGGTATTAGAGCGATGTAGATTTTATGACTCAACGCTTAGATTTCAGAGTAGATATTGAAGAAGCCATAAAAACGCTAAACCTTTCTTGGAATGATTTCAGGTTAGTTAGCCTTCATGAATACGAACAGATATTGGTGTCAATTCTTGAGCGATTCACAAGCTTGGGTAAAAAAGGACTAAATTATCCCTGGTGGTGGGGTTCATTCAAAGAACCATCTTGCTCAATTCATCTCGAATATGCACCCGATGTTTTGAAAGAACTTGTACCTTTAGAAGAGACAGTGTGGTTTGTGGCTGAAGACTGGAAAAGAACTAAACAGCATGGTAATTTTTGGCTCTATGAGGGTGAGATCGAGGTAATTGCCGACTTAATAGGAAAAATGTATGGATTTGAATATTACATAGTCTCGAAAAAGTTTGAGTGGCTACTGGGTGAAGATCGTCACGGGGTATTGATTGGTGTTGGGCAGTCTATGACTGAAAAGATACAATACTTAAAATCAAATCGTGAAAACGTCAGATAGGTTCAGCATTTTAAACCGATGCGTTAGCATTGTGCTTTTTAACTACAACAGATTGCATGATGAGGTAGAGATAATCGTAGAGGCACAATATATTGTGCCCCTACCCGTGTACTTCATTTACTTTGCTAATCAAGTTTCACAGCGATCGCCATAAATAAGAAAATTGTGGAAGCTCAAAGATTGATCGGGAATGGGGATGGTAACATTAGCCTGTTAGCTTAATAATTCATCCTATGTGTTTCTGGTTATCACCTACCTCTCGTCATGCTTATGGCTAAAACAACTAGGATTTTTAGCGCAAATTCTCTAAAGTTCAAAAGCAGGGGTCGAGAAACGGCAAGGACGCGCTGGCTCACTCCTCTAACTCACTTTTTACGTTTGCCTTTGTACTTCCTGGTCGCTTTGCTATGCATTGTCGGTTCACCAGTGCTAGCAAAAGTTCCTGGCTCAATCAATTCTTTATCCCAACTGCCAATAAATAGTATAATATCGCTGACTACGCCCACTGATGCCGCCTCACTCCTACAGCAGGGCAAAGTTCTATATAGTAATGGCAACTTTACCAAAGCTGTAAAAGTTTTACTACAGGCTGTCCAAATATATAAGCAGCAAGGGGAGAGCCTTGGATTAGCAGTCACATTGGGTAATCTTTCCCTAGCTTACCAGCAACTCGGTGCATGGAATCAGGCGCAGCAGGCAATTACAGAAAGCTTAAATTTACTTCAAGAACCGGATAAAAACCAAAATCTGCAAATATTTGCCCAATCATTAGATATTCAAGGTCGTCTGCAATTGGCAATGGGAAAGTCCGAGGCGGCTTTGGCAACTTGGCAGCAGACAGAAGAAATTTACAAACAAGCAGATAATCAAAGTGGCGTGGTGCGATCGCTAATCAATCAAGCACAAGCGTGGCGCACCCAAGGATTTTACCCGCGAGCGATCAAAACCCTCGATCGAATCAGTCAGACGTTAAAATCTCAACCAGATTCTCTAGAAAAGACAGTGAGTTTGCGATCGCTCGGTGATGCCCTTTTGGTATTGGGCGATTTGAAAAAGTCACGCCAAGCGCTAGAAGAAAGTCTGATAATTGCTCAAAATCTCCAATCAAGCGCTGATATTGGGGCTAGTCTGTTCAGCTTGGGGAATAATGCCCGCAAACAAAATCAAAAGGAACAGGCGATCGCCTATTATCAAAAAACAGTCGCAGTATCTCCCTCACCCCTCACAAAAGTTCAAGCACAACTCAATCACCTGGGACTACTGATTAAAGATAAAGAATGGGCAAAGGTTCAAACTCTTTTGCCGTTGATTGAGTCCCACCTCAAGCAACTTCCCCTCAGCCGTGCGAGTATTTACGCTCAGGTTAACTTTTCACAAAGTTTGGCAAAAGTCAAGAGTGGTGTATTACAAGCATCGAGTCAGAGTTTTTACTCAGGATCGAGTACAAAAGATTCAGCAAAATTACTCGCTAGTGCCATTCAGCAATCCCGTAGTTTAGGTGACAAGCGGGCAGAGGCTTATGCTCTAAAGAGTTTAGGCGGCTTGTACGAAGAAACCAGACAGTTGTCAGAAGCGCAAGACCTGACTCGGCAAGGATTAGCTTTGGCACAGAGTAGCAATGCACCAGAAATTACCTATAGCTTGGAGTGGCAGTTAGGTAGATTGCTTTGGGCACAAAAAGATATTAATGGTGCGATCGCGGCTTATGATGCTGCTGTAAACACTCTTGAGTCTCTGCGGAGAGATTTAGTAGTCAATAAAGATGTAGTGAACCAGGATGTGCAATTTGATTTCCGGGACAGTGTAGAACCTGTCTACCGCCAGTCAGTAGAGTTACTGCTGCAATCTCAAAAAGGAAAACCAAATGAAGAAATATTGGATAAAGCACGCCAGCGAATTGAAGCACTCCAACTAGCAGAATTAGACGACTTCTTTCAGGAAGCTTGTCTGCAAGGTCAGAAAGTAGCCCTCGATCGAGTAGTAGATAAAGATAATTCCAAGGCTGCCATTCTTTATCCAATTATTCTTCGTGACGAACTCCAGGTAATTGTCAAAATTCCTCAACAACCTTTGGAAAGCTACAGTACCAAAATTTCCCAAAGAGAAGTAGAGCAACTCTTAATAAAACTGCGAAGAAATCTTGTCGATCCAACTGCTACTAAGATCGTCCAAACCCAATCGCAAGAAGTTTACAGCTGGCTGCTTAAACCCATTGAGTCACAATTGCAACAAAGTGGCGTCGATACGTTAGTGTTCGTCCTAGATGGGCCATTACGCAATTTACCAATGGCAGCTCTCTACGATGGTAAACAATATTTAGTAGAGAAATATGCGATCGCCCTCAGCGTTGGTCTACAACTTCTCGACCCGAAACCGCTAATTAAACAGCAGCTCAGAGCGCTAACCGCAGGACTGACTATGCCGCCGCCAGGATTTCCCAAGTTTGCACCATTGCTGGCGATCAAATCTGAATTTGACGGTATTGCCAAAGCAGGAGTTTCGACAACCAGCCTATTGGATGGAGATTTTAAGAAAAAGAATTTGGAAAGTGAAATTGACGCTGCTTCATTCAACATAGTGCATTTGGCAACCCACGGTCAGTTTAGTTCCCGCCTCGAAGACACTTTTATTTTAGATTTCGATGGTCAGATCAATGTCAAAGATTTTGATACTCTCTTCCACAGCCAGAATAAAACCGTAGTAGAATTATTGGTTTTGAGTGCTTGCCAGACAGCAACAGGAGACAGCCGTGCAGCACTCGGTCTAGCAGGAGCAGCTGTCCGAGCTGGGGCGCGTAGTACCATCGCTTCCCTGTGGCAAATTGATGATGAATCAACAGCGATGTTTGTTAGTGCCTTCTATCGAGAACTCAAAAGTGGCAAAATCACCAAAGCCGAAGCAGTCCATCGTGCCCAACTACAACTGCTGAAACATCCCAATTACAGAGCGCCAAGCTTTTGGTCTGCCTATGTTTTGATTGGCAATTGGTTGTGATTTGAGGGGCCGATCTTTGTAAGCGATCGCTCAAATTGTCCGCTCAAAATTTGGCAAACTATCTGCTAGTTGATAAGCCGCTTTTAGCAGCTTTAAGCTATTTTATCGAGGTATAAATACTCAAAATATCTATCTCTCAGATGATTTCAATATACAATCTTTTAATCGTATGGGATATTTTTACCTAATCCCCAGTCCCCAATTCTCTTTTTCCAGTATTCAGTTTTTTTTTCCAGTGTTCAGTTTTGTGGCATAAATTTATTGAATGCGGGTGATATATACATAGCAGCATTGAACCCTAGAAATTGACTTATGAATAACTCCACCTATCAGCTAGATGATTTCGCTTTAACATTGCCGATTTCCCAAACAGCTCGCATAACTGCCCAGCAATTTGCTAACCAGCAACCAAATCTTGAAAAAGCAGAGCAAGTCCGGCTGAATACTTTAGCTGTATGGGTGGTGAATGACTACTTGCAGATGATGGATATTCCTACCGATCTTCATGCTAGTGACAGTTGGAACCCAATTGTGCGCCTTTGTGGGGATGTCGCTGATTTAGAACTGCCCTCAATTGGCCGTCTGGAGTGTCGCCCTGTCCGTTTGCATCAGCAAATATGTTTTATTCCTCCAGAAACTTGGGAAGAACGGGTGGGTTATTTAATAGTTCAATTTGATGAATCGCTCGAAGAAGCAAGGCTGCTTGGTTTTGTCCCTAGTGTGGCAACTGAAACAGTTCCTTTAGCGCAACTGCAACCATTGGAAGCGTTTATTGACCACATCTGGGAACTGCGTCAATCCCCACTTAATTCATTAGTAAATTTGAGTCAATGGTTTGCTGGTATATTTGAGACTGGTTGGGAAACTATTGAATCGCTGTGGAACGTGCCGGAACTCATGCCAACTTATGCCTTTCGCAGTATTGAAACTTTGGAATTAGATACCCTCAAACAACCAGAATCAATTACTAAACGGGCAAAAGTGATTGATTTAGGTATCCAAATCTACAACCAACCTGTGATGTTGATTGTGGAAATCAGTCCCGAAAAAGATCGACAAACTAGTATTCATCTCCAATTGCACGCCACTGGAAATCAAATTTACTTGCCACCAGGAGTTCATCTCACTGTTATAGATAGTTCAGGAGCAATATTTCTTGACGCTCAATCTAGAAAATCAGACAACTACATTCAATTGCAGTTTCGTGGTGAACCTAGAGAGCAATTTAGTGTTAGGGTAGCCTTGGATAATACCAGTATTACCGAATATTTCCGAATTTGAAATATGTAACTATCTTCCTTGTTTGTCGGTAATTTATTAAGTGATAATTCATTAATTGAAAATTAAAAATTAAAAATCCAAGCTAGCTTTTGGAGACTTGTGAAGCTTGCGATCGGACATGAGAACAGGGCACGATCTTGCATGGGGAAATAGCGACGGTTATGGGTAAATTAGTGGCGATCAAATTTGGAGAGGGTAGTTTTGAGCAGGGGTTTGCTGTCACCCTCCAAATTGGTGAAGAACACGAGCGTGCTACAACCGAAATCACCGGGAGGCTCCCTTCATTCCCGGAAATGCCGCTCTATTATAGTCATTGGCAGTCTAGTTATCGGCAAATAGGCAATCGTTATCGCCTCCATGCTGACAAAATGCAGGTGACGAATGTATCAATGGTGCAAGACTGCGAAAACGCTTCTCATATTTTGCGCGCACGCTTTAATACTTGGTTGCGAGCAGAGGAGTTTCGCCCTTTGAGAGAAAAATGGTTAGAAAAATTATCATCCAGCGACGAAGTACGGGTAATTCTGCAAACAGAAAATAGCCAATTGCAGCTATTACCTTGGCATCTTTGGGACTTGTTAGAACGCTATCCCAAAGCTGAAATTGCCCTTTCTTCACCATCCTACGATCGCATTCACAAGCCACGCACTCTCAATCAATTAGTCAATATTTTGGCAATTGTCGGCAATAGTAAAGGGATTGACACCCAAGCCGATCGAGCTTTACTGCAACAGTGTAGTAACGCAAAGGTGAGCTTTTTGGTAGAACCACAACGTAAGGACTTGACTGAGCATCTCTGGGGAAAAAACTGGGATATTCTCTTCTTTGCCGGACACAGTTCCAGTCAAGGAAATGGCGAAAGCGGACGAATTTATCTGAATAGAACTGATAGTCTTACCATTGGCGAGTTAAAGTACGCTCTCAAAAAAGCCATTGAAAATGGTTTGCAATTAGCTATATTCAACTCCTGTGATGGATTGGGATTGGCGCGAGAATTAGCTGATTTGCAAATTCCTCAAATAATTGTCATGCGCGAACCCGTCCCAGACCAGGTTGCGAAGGAGTTTTTAAAATATTTTCTCCAAGGTTTTGCTGGTGGCGAGTCTTTATATCAAGCGGTACGCCAAGCGCGGGAACGCTTGCAAGGACTTGAAGATAGATTTCCTTGTGCGACTTGGCTACCAGTAATTTGCCAAAATCCGGCGCAGATACCACCGACTTGGGATGAATTAAGGTCTACAAAATCTGAAGATGAAGAGCCAGCAAATTTACCTTTGTCTAACAAACGCAAATTTAAGAGAATTGTATTATCCAGCTTGGCAGTTACAGCTTTGGTTTTTGGCGTGAGATTGGTGGGATTGCTAGAAAATCCAGAGATTCAAGCCTATGACCTAATGATGCGATCGCGCCCTGCCGAAGGACTCGATCCCCGACTGTTAATTATTACAATTGACGATGAGGATTTAGCAATTCAAAGACAAAATGGCGAGTCCTTAATTGGAGCTTCCATTTCTGAAAAATCTCTGAATAAACTTTTAGCAAAACTGAATCAATACCAATCCCGCGCGATCGGCTTGGATGTCTACCGTGATTTTCAGGCCAAAGAGCCAGATTTAATTACTCGTCTCCAGCAAACTCAGAACTTGGTTGGCGTATGCAAGGGAAGCGATCGCACAGGAAATATCAAAGGCATTAAGCCGCCACCAGAAATCCCTCCAGCAAATCTGGGATTCAGTGACTTTATTCACGATCGCGATGGAGTTATTCGTCGGCATCTTCTGTTCATGAATCAAGAGACGACATCATCGTGTTTTACTCCATATTCCTTCAGTTTACAACTAGCATCCCTTTATCTGCGCCCTTTAGGAATTCAAACAAAGTTCACCCCTGAAGGAAATTTGCAGTTGGGTAAGACTATTTTTGAGAATCTGAAGTCTCGTACTGGTGGCTATCAAGGTATCGATGCTAATGGCGGTCAAATCTTACTCAACTATCGTTCTTCAAAAGAAATAGCCGAACAGGTAACGCTAACGCAATTTTTATCTGGTCCGGTTAACCCTAACGCCATCAAAAACCGGATTGTTTTGATTGGTGTGACTGCAAAGGGGGATTCTCCAGACACTTGGTCTACACCTTATGGCATTCCTTTAGATGAGCAAATGCCAGGAGTACTAGTACAAGCTCACATGGTCAGCCAGATCCTTGGTGCAGTTCAGGATGGACGGCCGTTGCTGCGCGCTTGGTCATTGTGGGCGGAGGTAGTCTGGATTTGGGGCTGGTCTTTGATTGGGGGAATACTGGTTTGGCGCAGACTTTCATTACCCTGGTTGGCGTTGGCAATGGGTGTTGCTTCTAGCGTTTTGTATGTACTTTGCTTTGGTCTGTTCGTTTCGGGTGCTTGGGTGCCTTTCGTACCGTCGGCTTTATCGTTGTTAGCTATGGGGGTTTTAATGTCAATTTATAATCATTCAAAAACAAAAGTCCGGGCGGGGAATGGGGAAGAAGCAAGGGAGCAGGGGGCAGGGGGCAAGGGAGCAGGGGAGAAGTTGCAGTAAGTTTTTTCCCTTTGCCCCTGTGCCTCTTGTGCCCAATATAAAATCTAAAATCTAAAATCTAAAATCTAAAATCTAAAATCCTATGAGGTCAGGTTTCTATGAATTTAAATTCACAACCGATAAAACTGTTTTTAGTAGTAGCTTTTAGTTGTACAAGCTTATTAGTTAGTCTGACTCCAATACTGGCAAAAACAACTCCTAATCGCTCTGACGCTAAAACAACCCTTGCTCAAGCCACAACTTTTACTCAACCTCCAATTCCAGCTGGCTCACCTCCGGGAGGTCGCGTTCGTGGTGGAGCAAAGCGCGGGGGGCCTAGTGGATGTCCTTCACCTGAAATTGACTTGACTGCTTTAGTACCCTTTACTCAGGAAGCTAACTCAGTGATTAATGTCTGGGGACAAACAACAGTAGAACATCCAAGTTGGTTTTTCTATGTGCCATATACCAAAGATTCGCCCTATACAGTTGAATTTGTGTTGCAAGATCCAGACGCTAACGAGGTATACAAAAAAGCGATCGCTCTACCGGATAAGCCCGGAATCATCCGCGTTTCTTTGCCTAGCACTGCCCCCACTTTAGCAGTAGGCCAACAATACCGTTGGTTTTTCACCATTAACTGTGACAAAGAAAAGAATGCTCCCCCAAGTTTTGTTGAAGGGGTAATAAAACGAGTTAACCTTAGTCAACCAACAGTCAAACAACTAGAAACGGCAGAACCTCTAAAGCGCTATGCTATCTACGCCCAAAATGGGATATGGTACGAGGCACTGACGACGTTAGCTGAACTGCGTCAACAAAATCCTCAAGATGCAGCCCTGAAAGCAGAGTGGCGAAATTTGTTGAGCAGCATCCGCTTAGATGATGTTGCCGGAGAACCCATTGTTCCAGGAACACCTTAAACTAGGAAAAAATTTTCAGTTAATACCAATTTTAAAAAAGAATGCAACAAATAGACCATTTGTAGAGACGCGATTCATCGCGTCTTTACTTTACACCAATTCATCGCGTCTTTACTTTACACAAGGATGTGTTGCAATCATTAATTGAATTGGTATAAGCAAAAATTTTGGTGTAGAGACGTTGCAATACAACATCTCCACAGATGTGTTACTTAGTTTGCAGCAGCACTTACTAAACCATTATGCCTGAGCAAAGCGATCGTACTTGGTTCACGACCCCGGAAAGTTTTAAACACCTCCATTGGATGCTTGCTACCACCGAGTGCTAGTACCGTATCCCGATAACGCCGACCTGTCGCTTTTATAGCTTCTTCATTTTCTAGCCCAGCTTCTTCAAAAGCGGCAAAAGCATCAGCACTAAGGACTTCAGCCCATTTATAACTGTAGTAACCTGCTGCATAACCACCTTCAAAAATGTGCCCAAAAGAACACAATATTGAATCTTCTGGAAGTGGTGGTAAAACAGTAGTAGTCTTAGCTATGCGATGACGCACATCTGCTGGAGTTTCATTGCTGCCGGAACGATAGCGGTAGTGTAGTTCTAAATCAACACTGCTAAGGTGAATTTGCCGTAACATACCAGTACCACTCATATAATTACGCGCCGCTAGCAGCTTTTGATAATAATGCTCTGGTAGGGCTTCTCCAGTTTCGTAATGTTTAGCCATACCAAACAAAGTGGGTCGCTCATAACACCAGTTTTCCATAAACTGACTGGGTAGTTCCACTGCATCCCATTCCACATTATTGATACCTGCGGCTCCGGCATAGTCAACCTTGGTGAGCATGTGGTGCAATCCATGACCAAACTCGTGGAACAAAGTCTCTACTTCATAGAAAGTCATCAAACTCGGCTTGCCATCTACTGGGGGAGTTTGGTTACATATCAAATAAGCCACAGGCAACCGGATGGCAGTTGCACCATTTTCAGTTTTGCCACGATTGATGCATACATCCATCCAAGCACCACCACGTTTTTCTGCTGGACGGCTATAGGGATCTAAGTAGAAATAAGCAATAGGAGAACCAGTTTCATCGGCTATTTGGAAATAACGGACATCTTCATGCCATACTGGGGCTTGACCATCGGCAGGGGTTACTGTAACACCAAATAGCCGCTTAACAAGTCCAAACAAGCCATCTAGCACTTGGGGAAGGGGAAAATAGGGACGTAATTCTTCAGCGGTAAAGGCAAATTTTGCTTCTCGTTGGCGTTCTGCCCAAAAGCTGATGTCCCAATGTTTTAAATCTTGATATTCTTCTCCATAAGATGCAGCAAAAGCTTGAAGTTCTTTTAAGTCTTTGACAGCAGCATCATAACTGGCTTGGCGTAGTTCTTCTAATAGTGCTTCGACTGCCTCAACATTAGGAGCCATTTTACTTGCAAGGCTCAACTCGGCAAAACTTTTAAAGCCAAGTATCTCTGCGAGTTCTTGCCGTAACTCCAAAATACGCACAATTAACGGGTTATTATCTAAATCGCCACTAGAAGCGCGAGTGATATGAGCTTTGTAGAGCTGTTCGCGCAAATCTGGACGGGTGCTGTGCTGCATGAAAGGGCCGTAACTGGGAAAGTCTAAAGTAATGCGCCAAGGGCCATTTTCTGGTGTGGCGTTCTCTTCTTTTGCCGCACGTGCAGCTTGAGCAGCTAAACTCACCAAACTTGGTGGTAAACCGTCAATTTCCGCTTTTGTTGTCAGGGTTAAGCTAAAGGCTTTCGTAGCATCAAGTACATGGTTAGAGAATTTAGTAGAAAGTTCTGCCAACTCCATCTGAATGGCGTTGAAACGGTCTCTTATCTCTCCTTTTAAGCCAACACCAGAAAGTTCTGCATCTCGAATGGCGGCTTCCACAATGCGCTGTTGAGCTAATTCTAAAGTTGCCCAATTATCACTGCTACGGAGTGCCTTAAAAGCATTGTAGATGGGTTGGCTTTGACCGAGTTTGTTGATAAATTGTACGACTAGTGGCTGTACGATTTCATGAGCTTCGCGCAGTTCCGGGCTATTTTTAACACCCATTAAATGATTTACCACCCCCCAACTCCAGGTAAGCCGTTCCGTCAGCTTTTCTAAGGGTTCTACTAAACCACTCCAAGTCGGCTGTACATTAGCTTCTAAAGTGGCAAGTTGCTGGTCAAGTTCTGCTAGCAGCTGATTGAAGGCGGGTACTACTCGTTCTGGTTTAATCTCTGTAAATTGAGGTAAACCAGTGCCTTGGAGTAAGGGATTATCGGAAATAATGGTACTTGCACTCATGATTTTGTGTGAACTGCGAACGAAAAAAAATCATTGTTGATTTTTATTTATATATCTTCTAATGTAACGATCGCTGTGCTATTTGGTATTGCCATTGTGGCAAAAAGCTAAAAAAAACGATAATTCCTCACAAAAGTATCCCGATACGACTATTTTGTTTAGTTTATGAACTTTGCGATCGCTTGCTCGTCGGCGCTTCGCATTGGGAACAGAGTGTATTCACCTACCTCACTCTGATTAAAGGCGATGCCTACGCAAAAAGACACGATCGTGTATTATGTCAAACAGGTAACTCCTCTGTCAGCATGGGCCTTACCTGAAAAGCAGAGTTTCAGCCGGAGAATTGCACGTTTTCAAGGCTCAGAAGCGTACAAATTAACTGAGCATCAGCAAGCGTCCTTAGCAAACCAAAAAGGAAGGCTCCAGATTTCCATATTTATGATATTATTTGGCAACTCATCTTTTTACTCGTAAAATCGAAGACAAGATCGAGGTCAGTAAAAAAGAGTCCCTAAATTAATGAATACGTTAATCACTCAGGGTGGAAGAGCTATCACTAAATTTCAGGTGGTAGACCGGATAAACGATATCGCTTGGCAAGCTCACCAAGGCAGCGTTGCGGCGATTATTCAGCTATTGAACGAAAAGCTAGCCCAGTCTTGTGTCAGAACTAGAGCCATTTTTTCTGATGGTGTCTTACAAATTCTGTGCGAGGCAGCTAAAGTAGAACAACTTGAGCAATCTCCTCTGGTAGAACAAATCCAGCAAATTCTTGAGTCTATCGCCCCGCGTCACATTCGCCGTGTTAAAATCAACAGTCGGATTGTTCGAGAACAACAATTGCTATGGTTAAAAGAAATAGATAGCGATCGCGAAAATCAATTGCTTTGGTCACAGGAAATTACATTAATTCAGCCAAATGTTGTAAAGCAATTAATTAAAGATTTCACAGAAGCTCAAGCTGAACTAGGAAAACCAAATTATCCGAAAACTCAAGTTTCTCGTCCTTTAGTACTCATCAACAAAGAAAAATACAAAAATAAACCTAAAACAAAGATATTAGCAGCAGCTGGTTTATGCTCGCTGTTATTGCTTAGTTGGGTTGTTTATGCCCAGCTAGGTAATAAATTGAAAAACCTAATACAACCAGAAACTTCCAAATCTTTAACTACAGAAAACACTAAAGATAGCAAAGCCCAAACATCATCTCGCGCTTCTAACAATAGCTTTTCTGAGCCTTCTGACGATCCATTTCAAATATCTGTGCGAATTGCCAACCAAGCTTCTGCATCTGGAAAAACAGCTACAACCTCAACTCAGTGGTTAGAGATTGCTGCTAAGTGGCAACGGGCTTCAGATTTAATGAGTACTGTACCACAAACCCACAGCCGTTATCAAGAAGCTAAAATTCGTACTCAACTTTATAAAAAATACAGTGAGGCGGCACAGAAAGAAGCAGATAAGAGCAAATCTTAGTTTTTTCTGATTGGAAGACTTCGATTAGTGATTAGTATTCCAGCAGTAGGGAATGGATTATTTACTTTACTTATCACGCTTCACGAAAGGGCGTAAAACTAATTTCAATGGCTAACGCTTTTCTTGGGGAATAGGAGCAAATTCCCCACTTGATAATATTAGTTATACCACCGAATAGGCGCGAAAGAGTTTTAGATAACACATATTTAATTTCTGAAGATATCTATAAAAAATCGACCTTATTGTGAATAAAGTCGATTTAATCAGGCGGATTCATTTGTGGGGCCAATCCAAAATGTGTATGTCCCCTAACTCAGAAGTTCTCCTGTTTCTTGTAGGGAGTGCAAGCGGCGGTAAATACCCTCGTGACGCAAGAGTTCATCGTGGCTACCCATTTCTACAATCTTTCCTTGCTCTAGAACGACAATTTTATCAGCTTCCCGGACTGTGCTTAAACGGTGGGCAATAACAATGGTGGTGCAAGTGCCTTGAATCGATCGCATCGCTAGCTGAATTGAACGCTCAGACTCATAATCTAAACTAGAGGTAGCTTCGTCAAAAACCAGCACGTCTGGTTCCACTAACAACGCTCTAGCAATTCCCAAACGTTGTCTTTGTCCTCCAGATAACCTGACACCTCGTTCTCCCACGACAGTGTAATAACCTTTGGGTAAGTGCTGCACTACTTCATCGACTCTGGCAATTCTACAGGCTTCCTGAACCTGCTCGAAAGTGGCATTTGGTCTGCCGTAGGTGAGGTTATCCAAGATAGTACCGTTGAAAACGTCTACTTCTTGGTGAACGATCGCTAGCCTTCGTCTATACTTACCCACATCCAAAGTGCGAATATCTTGACCATCAATCAGAATTTGGCCTGCTTGAGGTTCAAAATATCGCAACAGCAATTTCACTAAAGTAGACTTACCAGAACCGGAGCGCCCCACTAATGCCACCGTTTGGTATGGCTCAATCAACAAGTTAATATCTTGCAAAACTTGACGGTTGGCATCATATCCAAAACTAATATGAGATAACTCAACTTTTCCAGTAAATTTATAAGGTGATTCTGTCTGGTTACTCTCTTCTAAAAGACTAGCTGAATCGGATGCAGTTGGCTCTTGGAGAAATTCGTGAAACCGCAGCATAGAAGAATAACGACGGGCAAAAACTTCTGCCAAGCTACCAATAGGTTCTAATTCGGCATAAGCCATGCTAGAAAGAGTTAAGGTCATGACAAAGTGGCCGAGAGAAATTTTCCCATTTACTGTTGCTGCTAAAGTCAAACCCAGAATTGTAAATACACAAAACTGAATTACGGTTCTTTGCCAAGTACCCAATATCGTATAACCTTTGTGGATGCGATAATCAAGCACCGTTAATTCTCGATCCAAACGTTGCTTTTGCCGCTTCAGTTCCCTAGCTTCTGTAGCAAATGCTTTTACCGTTTTGATATTGGTGATTAATTCGGAAGTGCGACTTTCGGTGTCCTCTGCATACTTATCTAGACGACTTTCGTACCTAATGAGCTGTTGTAAACTCCTCAAGCTGAAGCTGAGAATAATTACAAAGGAAATTAGATATAAAATTGCAATCCGCCACTCAATGAACAAGATAAACACAAAAATACCCAGCACACGAGCCAGTTTAGGAATCAACTGTCCGGTAACTTCGGGATATACCCAAGTGTGGTTAGCAACACCTCTAGCTACTCTGCCGGCAATGCGTCCAGGGTTATTTTCATCATAAAATTCTAGTGGCAGAGTCAGAACTTTAGCGATCGCTGTTTCGTTTTTTTCTCGACGCGACCTGAAGGCTATATCCCAATGAAACCAATTGGTTAACCAGGGTTGTGTTGGCGCTCTCACTACGGTGACAACGAAAATTAAACCCAGTAATACACCCAAAGATAGAGTTTTATTAACTGGGTAATTGGTGATATCCGAAAAAGTTGCGATCGCACTTTGAAGTGGTTTGTCCAAGGGTTGAGCAGACAAAACGTTTAATATCTGCCCGATCGCATAAGGAACAACCAAATCAATAATTTCGTAAACGCTGGATGCTGTAATACTGAAAACACTCACTTTCCAGTAAGAGCGAAAGTAATTGACAATATCTTGAAATTTGGCCATGATGCACACCGTCCAAGAGCGCGATCGAAAACTTGGAATTTATATACTACAACTGTATTACAAAGCGATCAAGAGATAGATGACAAATCACTCTTTGGGAGTAGTTGGTAGCTCTTGAGGGAAAAATTCGAGGCGATAGCGATAGAGAGCAACTGGTCGAGAACCAGCTTTAAAGTAATCTGGATCTTGGGGTGAAAGATAGACAGCAGTAACTTGATCTGCTTCAATCGCCGGATTAGATGTTGAAACTTGATGATAAGCCGTAGTCGATTCTACAGAGTTTAAATAGGGGCGCGAACCGCCTTTAAATAGTTGTTGAAACACTTCTGTGGTGATGAACTTGCCATCAGGAGTAGTTTCTGTAGCACGTGCAGTCACAATAGAAACTAGTTGGCGACTGCTACGCAAGAACGTAATTTGACGATTAGGTGAATCTGGATCTACTTTGACTGATAACACTGCTTTATCCCCTAAATAAGCTCTTGCCAAATTCAAGCTATTAAACGCTCTATCCGCTACTAAAATTGGGGATTTGTAACCTATCTGAGGAAGTATTTTTAATCCAGAAATAAGTGGTTGCTGTTTCACAAATCTTACTACAAAACTCACAGGTTGATTTAATTGTCGGCGATTACCTTCAAATCCTGGAGTTACAATCTCTGGTGCTAAAGGCGCAGCTAAATCTACTAAGGTACTTGTAACTTTCCAAGTTCCAGCCATCCATTCAGGGTAAACTAAATCACCTGAAGCCGGTTGCACTGAAGTTAATTTTTCCCACTGTGGAAAATTTGCTAACCTTTGAGACAACTCTCCTGCAAAAGCTTCACCACCCCACACAAGGAATAAAAACAGCAAGCAAAAACTCCAAATTACCTTCATTACAAGCATTAGCAGTTTTGTATTTAATGGTTATTGTTTATCGATTAAAAATTAAATAATTTTCTGTAATAAATTAAAACTTTGTAGTGAGATAATTAGCCCTATCCCGAATTTATAGTGATAGCATGACATTGGCATTAGGCATGATTGAAGTTTATGGCGTTCCCACAGCAGTGGAAGTGGGAGATGCTATGTGTAAAGCTGCCCGTGTAACCCTTGTTGGTTATGAAAACACTGATTTGGGACGAATTACTGTCTTAATTCGAGGAGTTGTGGGCGAGGTGAATGTAGCAGTAACAGCAGGATTGAAGGCGGTGCTGCGAGTTGACGGTGGTGAGATACTTTCTAATCACATTATTCCCCGCCCCCACGAAAATTTAGAATATGTTTTACCGATTCATCGCAGCGTTAATATCGAGCAGTTCAGTGCAGATATCCGATTTCCTCCACCTCTATCAGTTTAGCTGTATTAAATTTCTGCTGGTAAAGGTTGCCAAACTTCCCCATACTTCTGTTTTAAAGTTTCCCAAGCTTCCACTTGTCCTAGTTCATATTCTCCTGGTTTACCCCATTGTAAAAAGAGGCTTAAAGCAGACTCCTGTTTATCATCTAAAAACCGAATGGCATAGGTTGTAAAGTTACCTCTTTTCGCTTCACCTGTTTCAAATTTAACTTGAGTGATTTTATCCATATTCAAGTGAAACTCAAAGCCTTCGGTGTGCATATTCGCATACTTCCCTTTAGGCAATTCTGCATAAAATAATTTTTCTATTTTGCCTCGTGCTTCTAATACAGCAGCGCTGCTAGTCACAATTAAACGCAAAGTTCCCAAAGTCTCGCAAGCTTCTAAAAATTCTTTTAATGTTGTGGTCATTTGTCATTTGTCCTTTGTCATTTGTCGTTGATTAAACGATGATTCATAATACCAATTCAATTAATGATTGCAACATATCCTTAGGTAAAGACGCGATGAATCGCGTCTCTACAAATGGTTTATTTGTCGCATTCTTTTTTCAAATTGGTATAACTAATGCCCAATGCCCCATTCCCCATTCCCAATCCCTATTTTTCATATTGTTCATAAGCAGCAACAATACGTTGAACTAGAGGATGGCGTACAACATCTCTTTGGGAAAATTCACAAAAGGCAATACCTTCAACGTGTTTTAAAATTTGTAAAGCCACTCCTAAACCTGATTGTTGGTGAAGTGGTAAATCAGTTTGTGTCATGTCGCCTGTAATCACCATCCGCGAACGGAAACCCAAACGAGTCAAAACCATTTTCATCTGAGCAGGTGTAGTATTTTGAGCTTCATCTACAATTACAAAGGCGTTATTGAGGGTGCGTCCCCGCATATAGGCTAGTGGTGCGACTTCAATCACACCGCGTTCCATTAAACTAGGTACTTTTTCTGGATCGATGAATTCATAAATAGCATCGTAAAGTGGGCGAAGATAGGGATTAACTTTCTGTTGTAAGTCTCCAGGCAAAAAACCGAGTTTTTCACCAGCTTCGACGGCAGGGCGAGTTAAGATTAGCTTTTCAAATTGGTTAGCAAGGAGTGCTTGGACAGCGACAACAACAGCGAGATAAGTCTTGCCGGTACCAGCAGGGCCAATGCCAAAGGTGAGATCGCGTTTGCGGAGTGCGTCAATATATTGGCGCTGGCGGAAGGTTTTGGCACGGACTTCTTCACCCCGGCGACTTTTGGCGAGGACATTTCGCTGTAAATCTTGCAGTTCCCCTTGCCGATCGCTATCTATGGCTTGACGGGCTGTTAAAATATCCGCACTGGAAATAGTATTGCCTTTAATCCAGAGGTCTTCAAGCGATCGCACTAATCGAGAGGCCAAATCAATTTGCTTTTCAGTACCAGAAATCACTAATTCCTGTCCGCGTAGTACTAAAGCGGCTCCTGTTTGCCGAGATAGGATTTTGAGATTTTCTTCTCCATCTCCAGCGAGAGCGATCGCACTGGTAATATTCGGCAGCTGAATTGTTAAGGCACCTGCCATAGTATTTCTTAATTGGTGAGGATCTGTATTTGACAAAGGTTAATTTTTCTCGCTAACGGCGAAATTATGCTTTTATTACCTACATTGTGAAAAAGATTTGCAACAGATTAATCGTCCGTAGGGGCGTACAGCTTGCCCGCATCCCCTAACCCCTTCTCCCATGTTGGGAGAAGGGGAACTGGAGAATTTACTCCCCTCTTCCAACATGGGAGAGGGGCTGGGGGTGAGGGCATAGCCCCTACTGGTGAAGAGTTCAAAAAAAGATTTAAAAATCTTTTTGTTACTTTCCATTTTTATAAAAATTCTGAGCGGAGGTAACAACAACCGCTCAGATTTACTCTCTGGTTTCAACCTAGCGGAGGCGTGGTTTAACAATGGGTTTAGGCCCATCATTTCGCGGTTCTCTCTTAGTTGGCGGTGGCGATCGCTCTTCTGTCTCTTCATCAAAAGACATACCCTCGCGGCCCGGCGTGGTGCTGCCGTAGATATCCAGGTATATTGATTGCCCAGCTGCGGCTGCGGCTGCGGCAATTACTGTACGAATCGCCTGAATATTGCGTCCCCCTCGACCAAACACTTTTCCTTTATCTGTGCTTTCAAAGGCGATGCGAACCCAAACCCGATTGAGGGTCTGAGAAATTTCACAATCGACGCTTAATGTTTCTGGAGATTCCAAAAACGGTTGTACCAAAAACCGAACCAGCTCAACATAGTTGGGGCTAGCTGTTGGGAGTTTTGTTTTCAAATTATGATGCGGCTGTTGCACTGACCTGCTCAAAAACATTAGCTTTTACTAGAATGCGACGAACGGTGTCAGTAGGTTGAGCGCCTTGTTGTAGTCGCTTGACGATGGCGGGAACGTCTAGTCGCACTTCATCAGTTCTGGGGTTATAAAATCCCAATTCTTCTAAGGGACGGCCATCGCGGCGAGCAAGGTTGTTAATAGCGACAATGCGGTAACTTGCTTCCCGCTTTTTACCGAATCGTTTCAAGCGCAGTTTGATCATGGTTGAAGAATCATTCTCCTGTAGTTAGATATTAGTTAGCAACTAATTGGTGAGGAAGTAACCTAAATTTGGCTGCTGCCGAGAAATTAAGGGTTAGTTTCCTCTGCTAATAAATTCTGAGGTCGAAATGCTAATTTTAGCACTGCCTAGCATTTGCTGCTATTTGTCATTAGTCCTTTGTCATTTGTCCTTTGTTATTGGTTATTAATGACGAATGACTAAAGATTGCCAAAGCCTTTTTTCTTTTTATCTTTGGGTTTTTTCTTTTTTGTGGCTGAGGCACCATCATACCCTCGCCATCCGGGGGCTGCGGGACGATTACCAGCACCAGCGAAGGCATTGCCTATGCCGCCACCGCCGAACATTCCCGGCATTCCAGGGAAGCTACCTTGACCCATTTGCTGCATGAGCGATCGCATTTTTTGGAAATCACCCACCAGTTTGCTGACATCTGACTCTCTATAGCCTGAGCCAGCAGCAATCCGCCGCCGCCGACTGGGAGAACTGGCTAATAAATCCGGGTCGTGGCGTTCTTGGCGAGTCATGGAGTTAATCATCGCCTCACAGCGCTTTAACTGGGTTTCTCCCTGCTTGAGTTGATCGTCTGAAAGCTTGTTCATCCCTGGAATCATCTTGATCAAGCCTCCCAGAGAACCCATGTTCTTTAGCATCCGCAACTGCTTGAGAAAGTCAGTAAAGTCAAACTTCGCTGACAAAATTTTCTCCTGCATTTTCTCAGCGTCGGCTAAGTCAAACTCTTCTTGGGCTTTTTCTACCAAAGTGAGAACATCGCCCATACCGAGAATCCGCGATGCCATGCGATCGGGATAAAACGGTTGCAGTGCCTCGACTTTTTCACCCACGCCCACAAATTTAATCGGCGCTCCCGAAATCTTTCGCACCGAAAGCGCAGCACCACCACGGCTATCACCATCTAATTTGGTGAGAATCGCTCCAGTAATTCCAATCTGTTCGTGGAAGGTGCGGGTAAGATTGGCTGCTTCTTGACCAGTCATCGCGTCCACCACCAACAGAGTTTCATCGGGTTGGACAGTTGCTTTGATGCGGGCTAATTCCGCCATCATATCTTCGTCAATTTGCAGGCGTCCAGCAGTATCAATAATTACTGTGTTGACACCTTCTGCCCTAGCGCGTTCTACACCTTGCCTTGCAATTTCTACGGGATCGGCATCGCTTCCTAGTTCAAATACTGGTACGTCAATTTGCTTACCCAACGTTAGCAACTGATCGATAGCTGCTGGGCGATATACGTCTGTCGCCACCAACAAGCAGCTACGCTCTAATTTTCTCAAATGTAAGGCTAACTTAGCGGTAGCTGTGGTTTTACCAGTACCTTGCAACCCAGCCATTAACACGATGGTAGGCTGTTCCTGGGCTTCTGCGATGGGAACATTTTCTTCTCCCATCACCTGCACCAGCTCATCATGAACAATTTTGATGAACTGTTGGTCAGGTCGCACGCCGGTAATCACCTCGGCTCCTTGTGCCTTGGCTTCGACTTCGCTAATAAAATCTTTTACTACCTGGAGATTGACATCTGCTTCCAACAGGGCGCGGCGCACTTCGCGCAATGCATCTTGAATGTTGGATTGAGAAATTTTGTCCTGTCCCCGCAGTTTTTTCCAGGCGGCTTCTAAACGGTCAGATAATGCATCAAACATAATGTAATTACAGGTAGTTCGCCAATGTGGAACTCTAAACCGCCGATGAATGCGATCGCGAATTTCCGCTAAAGTTTTAACGTGCTATCTACCAGCTTAGTATTTTTCACCGCGACTGTAGCAATCAGATACCTTCCTTTATTGAACTGGCAAACTGTCCTTTAGGTGGAAATTTTGATTTTTTCAAAGGGAAAATGCCAACACTACAGATGAAGTAAGTACTTTAGTGTGAATAGTTAAGAAAGTGTAGGAGAGCAAAAATATATGAAAGAATATAGAGCATATATGTGTGATTTTGGGCATCAGTGGACTCTTTTCAAGGATAAACAAGACCCTGAAGATGAAGGAGACTGTGTATGCTCAGAAGGTCATCCCGCAGTAACACTCAGCAAGCAACCAGCACTTGATGATGTTCAAATAACTTTTAGACCAGCAGGTAGAGTAGTAGATACAGTCAAAAAGCAGGTTCATGGACGAGGTAAATACTACATAGTAATCTCCAACTTAGCAGGCACACAAGAGAGAGTTTCAAAAAAAGTATATTCTTGGGAAGAGATATATCAAATTAGTAAAAGGTTTGATAAGCGTTCATTTGAATGGGCATTAAATTACTGGGAAAGTCTTTCTCTTTGACTTGATTCTAGGTATAATTGACAAGCTTCAGCAAAAATAAATTCAAAAATTATTTATGAGTTAGGTAGCTACGGTAGCTAAGATGTCGCAGCGAATCAAAGTATACTCCTACTCGATATACCACTCGTCAAATTCATATATTGGTATCGCTCTTGCCGAAAAAGCTTTGCAGGGTTTGCCTGTTGATATTGAACGACGACCAATCTACATACCGAAAGAACGCGGGATAAAGGTAGCTGACCTACAAGGACGAAGTGAAAGCGCGGTGTTATCGTCCTATCACAAAGAAGATTGTCTGCGGTGGGCAAAAAAGTACGGCATTGAAATTCGGCTCAAGGAGTTTGAAGAATTTGGTAGGTGGATCAAGCGCTGGGAGAAAATGAAGTTTGGTCGTGAAGAACTTCCTGCGAGAGCCTATTACGCTGTTTGTGGAACCGGGAAGGAGCATCTGCTTGATGCCGCATTCTTTCGAGCGACGTACATCGATCAACTTGATGTCAACGATGAGTCTGTGATTAAGAAAGTTGCAGATGATGTTGGGTTGAATGGCGATCGCATTCTTGAATTAATCCACGGCGAAGCAGCAAAACTTGCAGCAGTGGCAGCTTTGGCAGAATACGAACAGTTTGGCTGTCCCGGAGTGCCGACTTGGGTAGTCGAAGGTGAGAGGTTTTGGGGAAAGGATCGTGTTGATTGGGTAACAGAAAAGGTAAAACAATTATGTAATAATGCTGTTACTAAAACAGTAGTGAGTGCCGAGTAAAAAAGTGATAATTTTTCAGATGAATGCGTAAAAATCATCACTTTGCCTCTATACTTATTCCTGGTTTGATCCGTTGACTTTAGCTACTGTTTTTTATTTGTTACCTGACGGATCGGCAACTCAATCACAAAGTCTGTACCTTTGCCAAGTTCAGATTGACAGTATATTTTACCGTTGTGTTTTTCTGTAACTATTTGATAGCTGATAGACAGTCCCAAACCTGTACCTTTACCGACAACCTTAGTAGTAAAAAATGGATCGAATAGTCGAGAGAGGACTTTTTCATCTATGCCAAGTCCGTTGTCGGCGATGCGAATGACAATCCAATCTTTATTGAGCAGGGAGGTAGAAATTCGGATTTTGCAGGGGTTTTTTGCCAGTGCTTCAGAAGATTCCTTTGTGGTTCGTTCTTCTAGAGCATCAATGGCATTGGACAGCAAATTCATAAATACCTGATTCAACTGACCGGGATAGCATTCTATTAGAGGTAAAGTACCATAATCTTTGCTCACATGAATGGTGAGACTATCAGCTGAGGACTTCAAACGGTTTTGTAAAATCATTAATGTACTGTCGATGCCTTCGTGAATATTTGCTGGTTTGAAGTCAGCTTCGTCTAGGCGCGAGAAGTTCCGCAAAGATGTGACAATTTCCCGAATGCGTTCAGTGCCGACCTGCATGGACTGGAATAATTGAGGTAAATCCTCGACCAAATACGCTATTTCGGCTTTTTTGAAGAACTCTTGGATTTCTGGTGCGGCATCAGGATAATGATGCCAATAAAGTTGCACATAGCGAAGCAATTCTTGCGTGTATTGATGAGCGTGTTCTAAGTTGCCGTGGATAAAATTAATCGGGTTATTAATTTCATGGGCAACTCCCGCCACCAATTGCCCCAAACTGGCCATTTTTTCAGCGTGGATAATTTGCATTTGGGCAGTACGCAGTTCATTCAGTGCTTGGGCGAGTTGATTCGCTTCTTCACGAGTTTGACCCAGCAAACTGGATTGTTGAAATAAATTGGCTTGACGCAGTGCTACGCTGAGTTGAGCCGCCACTTGGGTGACAAATTCCAATTCCGCTTCTTCCCAATGACGTGTATGGGTGCATTGGTGAATGCACAACAACCCCCACAGTTCATCCCCTTCCATCAATGGCACAATAATCTGTGCTTTGACTTGGAATCGCTCAATTATATCCAGATGAGGTACTTTGGAGCCAACGCTGTTGACATCAGATATTACTTGCACTTGCCCTTGGCGATATTGCGGTGCATATTGATCGCCAAAGCAATAGTCTTGCACCTTCACGGCGAGGGCAGAATCGAACTTGGGTAAGACATCTTCAGCAATAAATTCACCGCTGCAAAAACCGACATTCGGATCGAAGCGGAAAATGCCAACTCGATCTGTATTTAGCGATCGCCTAACTTCCTGTACTGTAGTCTTAAGGATCGTCTCTAAATCCAAAGATTCCCGAATTTTGACGACTAAATCAAATAAAATTCGGCGCTGTTCAGCCGATTGTTGCAGTTCATCAGCGCGAGTTTGAATTTGAGTCACCATTTGAGAACTTTGCAGTGCCACTCCTAGTTGGCTAGCAACCTGTCCCAAAAATTCCACTTCCACACTATCCCACTGGCGCGGTGCGGAATGCTGATAGGCAGCTAACAATCCCCACAAATTCCGTCCTACAAAAATTGGGGTTAACGCATAAGCGCGAATTTTGAACTGCTCCAAAATATCGAGATGACAGCGCGAGTGTCCAGCTTGATAAATATCCTCTACAGCAAAATTTTCGTTGTTGCGGTAGCGTCCGCCTTTGGTTTCTTGAAGGTGAGTATCTTCCCAAACGAGATTTTTGCCAAAGGGATTGATACTGTCCCAGTGTGCCTCAACCATACCGAAATTACTGACGAATTCGCCACTCCAGTCTTGATTGAAGCGATAAACGCCAACCCGCTCAACTCGTAGCAGTTTACATACTTCTTGGCAAGTAGTTTTTAGAATTAAATCAATATTTAAAGAGGAGCGAATTTTACCGACTACTTCAGTTAATGCTCGTTGTCGAGCAAGCGAATCTTGTAGGGCAGAAGCCTGTTGTTTCGACTGAGCTAAATTCTCGGCTTGCTGAATCGCGACTCCCAATTGTGCCCCTACTTGTCCGAGAAACTCCACTTCGTAATTTGCCCATTGGCGCGGCCCGGAGTGTTGATAGGCTGCTATCAGTCCCCACAGTTTTGGGCCGATGAAGATGGGTGCTAAGGTATATGCCCGAATCTTAAATTGCTCCAAAATATCGATATGACAACGCGAGTGTCCGGCTTGGTAGATGTCGTTGACAACAAAACTCTCGTTATTGCGGTAGCGTCCACCTTTCGTTTCTTGGAGGTGGGTATCTTCCCAAACGAGATTTTTGCCAAAAGGATTGATTCTATCCCACTGCGCCTCTACCATCCCGAATTGGCTGACAAATTCGCCGCTCCAATCTTCATTAAAGCGGTAAATTGCTGCCCGCTCTAACTTCAGGAGTTTGCAGAGTTCCTGACAGGCAGTATCTAGAATAATTTCGGTATTTACAGAGGAGCGAATATTTCCTACTACTTCCGTCAAAGCTCGTTGCCGCGCGATATCGCATCTTGCAGTTCTGCTGTGCGTTGTTTGGTTTGTTCTAGGGTTTCTGTCTGCTGCATTGCCACACCAAGATGGCTGGCAGCTTGAGCGAAAAATTCAACTTCGTGAGGATACCATTGCCGAGGAGCGGAGTGTTGATAGGCTGCCAGCATTCCCCACAATTTTGGCCCGATGAAGATGGGTGCGATCGCATACGCCCGAATCTGAAACTGTTCTAATACTTCAATATGACAACGAGCGTGCCCTGCATCGTAAATATCAGCTACAGCAAACGGCTCATTTTTGCGATATCGCCCTCCCTGAGTTTCTTGCAAATGTGAATCTTCCCAAACTAAATCCTGTCCAAAGGCAGTCAATGCATCCCAAGGATGTTCTGCAAAGCCAAAACGATTGAGAAAACTACCGCTCCAATCTTCATTGAAACGGTAGATTGCAACTCGCTCAATCTTCAATTGCCGACAAATATCTTGACAAGAAGTCGAACAGAGAGATTCTATATTTACAGATGCGCGAATCTTAGCCAGAATCCTCGCCAATATTTTTTGATATTGAACCGTTAGCTGTAGCTGTTTGTGACACTCTTGCCGATCTAAGTGGTTCGACGCTTCATAACTGTTCGTTGTCATAAATTATAAATAAAATAGACTACCTATTTTCAGTATTCCCTTGTTTATTTGTAATTGCTCAACTAGTCTTAGTTATTGGAGAGTCTTGTTTACTTCTAGCTTCCAGTGCGGTTTTTAGTTTCTGGATTTCCTCGTATAACTCTATTAATAAGGGTTCTATTGCCTAGTTGATAGTTGTTTGAGGTCAGGCAGTTTTTCTATTTATTCAGTTAATCTCTATTTCGGCCTCTTGTTAAGAGTGTCGAGCGATTACAAAATCAATTCATAATTAATTTTGGGTGGAGAGCCGTCTAACTTCAATTATGAAAAATAGAAAAATGGTAAGTATTTTTATTCAGAAACACCGGAATTTATCCGTAGTGTAAAAATTACATAAAGAACTCATCTTGATTGCGTCAAAAAGCTCAGTATAATTCAAAGAGTCTTCTTGCTCTTGCCTTTTGCCTAAAAAATCAAGTTAGTTCTCCAAATCAAAATGGATTCCTATATTTCTCTCTTACTAGCAACAGAATTCAAAATATAGAGCAATACGCTTGGGTTACAGCTATTTTCAGGTAAATAGACCACGCGGTAGGGGCACAGCAATGCTCATAGGTGTCAACTTAACGCCAAACCGCTTGTCCGCCGGGAATTAAAATTCCCGTCTCATCGCTAAAGTCATCTTTATATGACTAAATATCGCCAAAAATCTCCAGTCTACTTCAGTAGACTTAAGCTAAAAGCCAGAAAATTTATTTCCGGGTGGGCATGGAAGCCAACAGATAAGCTATTTCCAGCTGAAGTTGACACCTATGAGTAATACTGTGCCCTGACGACAGATGTGGTTCAAATACATGAAAACTGCTGTAAGGCTGAAATCCTTTGTCAAAGTCAATTTTTTTAACGTAGACGCAGAGTGGCTTGCCACAGGCTTTTGCCAACGCGCAGCATCTTGTAGAGAAGGATGCAAAGAGAAGGAAAAAATGCTTAACTGAACTGTATTGAAATATAGAGAGCCTGCCTGCTACTCAAGATGTAATAAACACTAGAGGCGCACAGCTAGCTAGCTGTGCGCCCCCACAAATCACCTATATTGCAACCTACTGGCGTGGCAAGGCTAAAATAACGTGAGTTCGATGAACCTCTCCCGGACAACCTCCCTCTCCCACAGGGAAAGGGAGGAGCAACGAGAAATTAGGGTTTTGGCTCCCCTCTGGGTGTCCAAGAGGGGTTGGGAGAGAGGTCAAAAAAGGGCTTGTCGAACTCACGTTAAAATAGTGCATAAAATTTAGCTCTTGTGGGGTGGGCATCTTGCCCGCCCAGACGGTTGAGGACACCCGTCCCACAAGAAAATTTATTGCAACATTTAAGGCTTGCCACGCTACTACAAAAGTTTCAGGTTATGAAATCCAGATTACTTAGTAATGATTTAGGTTAATGCCAGCTTTTTTTGCCATTGCTTCTAACCCATTAATTTGTAGGGTTTTAATTGCTTTGGTAGACAACTTTAGTCTTACCCAGCGATTTCCAGCTTCCCACCAAACCCGCTTGTCTTGCAAATTAGCGTGCTGAAGGCGTTTAGTACGGCGGTGGGAGTGGGAAACAGAATAAGCGTTATTTGCCTTCTTACCAGTTAGTTCACAGCGACGGGACATAGCTACTATCTCCAGATTGTTATTTTAATACAGCCTTTCCATTTTAGGTCTTAGGCAGCAGAAGTGGAGAGATGAGGGCAGGGAGCAGGGGGCAGGGGGCAGGGAGCAGGGGAAGCAGGGGAGAAATAACTCCTAACTCCTAATTCCTAACTCCTAACTTCCCACTCAGCACTATTTACTCGCTTGTTCCGTCAGCTTAGTGAGTACCTCATTCGATCGCTCGACGAAGGATTTCATTCCCTCAGCGTCAAATCCTTTCTGAGACATCAGCGCTAAATCGTAAACGTGTTGGCAAATCAAGTTGACTAACTGATCTGTAGACGATTCACCGTTACTTTGAATGATACTACCTTGGTTCAAATTAGCCAGATTTTGAATCAGTGGGTGAGCAGTATTCACCAGTAAAATGTGATCTTCGGGAAACTCTGCTGACTGCTGCTGCATCATGGCGTTCATTTCCCGCAGGCGGCGGAGAATTTCTGGTAAAAGCACGATCGCAGGTGGTGTTCCTTGAGGATCGTCTGATTTCAAAGCTTCGGTACGGATGTTGAGTTTGGGTTTGTTGAGGGATTTCTCAAATAATTCTTTGATTGTCTCACTGCGAGTTTTATTCGTCTTGGGATCGACAATTTCCTTATCTTTATCTTGTTCTAGCAGAGTATTATCTAAATCTGAGTCTACCCGCGTAAACTTGACATCCTGATATTCCCGCTCTAGGAAGTTGATAAAGTGAGTGTCGATGAAGGAGTCCATAAACAGGACTTCCAAGCCTTGATTTTTGTGCAATTCTATGTATGTAGCTTGGGTTGCTTCATCGGTGCTGTAGAAAACTCGGTTTTCGTGGCGTTCTTTGTTGCGTTCTAGATACTCTTTCAGCGTAGTATAGGGAGCGCTGGGTGCTGAGTCAGAACTGGATGAAGGAGTGACATCTTGCCAAGCATCCCCGTCTGAAGATTGGACTTCAACCACTGGCGTTTCAGCAGCAGGTTTTTCTGTCAACTTGGCGGTGGTGCGGAAGACGATGATATCTTCGATTTGTTTTTTGAATTTCTCGTCGTTGAGAACGCCGAATTTGACGAAAGTACCGAGGTCTTTCCAGGCGCTGATGTATTGTTCGCGGTTATCGCGGAAAAGTTCTTTGAGGCGATCGCCTACTTTTTTGGCAATGTAATCACCAATTCGCTTCACGGTGCGATCGCCTTGCAAGGCACTCCGCGATACGTTTAGGGGAATATCGGTACTATCAATCACACCCCGCATCGGCATCAGAAATTGCGGGATAATTTCTTCGCAGTTGTCGCTAACAAAAACTTGATTGCAAAATAGCTTGATCTGTCCTTTGGTAACATCTACATCCGGTCGCATTTTCGGGAAATACAGAATTCCGTTGATGATAAAGGGATAATCTGTATTTAGATGTACCCATAACAAAGGTTCTTCCTGAAAAGGATACAGATAGCGGTAAAACTCTAAATAATCTTCTTTAGTCAGATTACTCGGAGACTCTCGCCACGGTGCTTTTTGCTTATTTAATACTTCGCCATCTAGTTTAATTGGAACTGGCAAAAAGTCGCAGTATGTCTTGACAAGATTCTTAATCCGTGCTGATTCGAGAAATTCCTCTTCTTCCCCTTGCAGGCTGAGAGTAATAGTAGTACCACGAGTTGTCCGAGAAGATTCTTCGAGAGTAAAAGCTGGGGAACCATCACAAGTCCAGTGAACCGCCTGTGCCCCTTCTTGATAGGATAGGGTATCAATTTCTACCTTTTGCGCCACCATAAAAGAAGAGTAGAAACCAAGACCGAAGTGACCGATTATCGGTTGATCTGATTTGCCTTCATATTTATGAATAAATTCTTCCGCACTAGAGAAGGCAACTTGATTGATATATTTCTTAACTTCATCTGCGGTCATCCCGATACCGTTATCGGAAATTGATAGAGTTTTCTTATCTTTGTCAATGGCAATTTCAATTTCTGGTTCGCCGATGTCTCCAGCATAATCGCCGGCGCGGGATACCATTTTTAGCTTTTGGATGGCGTCTACAGCGTTGGATACCAGTTCCCGTAAGAAGATTTGGTGATCTGAGTAAAGCGACTTCTTAATGATCGGGAAAATATTCTCAGTATGAATACTGATAGTGCCTTGTTCTAGCATAATTGGTAATTCTTTGATGTTAGTATCTGGAATGATGATAGTGGCTAATATAGCCTAAACCTCTGCTTTCCAGGATAAACCCGGAGAACACAGGAGAACATGATACCAATTAGGATTTTAAAAGCATAACTTAGGCGATCGCACCTTTTTTGAGCATTGTTTGCCCCCATTTTCTGATTCGGATTTCCCTACTTTTGACTCCCCACTCCCCACAGATTGCTGTTTAAGTATTACTAGAATTCTTCTCCAGCACCAAAAAATAATGGTATGGATAAGTAGGATCGATAAATTCTTGCTTAACAGTTAACCCAGCTTTGGCAACAGAGTTTAAAATCCGCGTTTTCGGATATCCTTTCAAACCCATTTCCCAGCAGTGTTCGTCACAGACTGGCGTTGTACTCCAGAATTTTGGCACATTGAATAGTAAATGCCTTGGTCTACCTGAGAAAGAGGTTTTCACCTGCAACGAGAGGTATTGAGTGCAATAGGGAATCGAAATCACCAAAAATTTCTTAGTTGCAATAGCAAGTTTTCTCAATGCTTCTTCTGACTGTTCGTAAGGAAAGTGTTCCAGCACTTGAAACAGGACAATCGCATCAAATTTATCTTTTGGTAAGGAAAAATCTGTAGTCAAATCCAAAATTATTTCTGGTTTGAGGCTGGGGTCAACATCAGCAGTGGAGACGTTGTATCCATTATTCTTCAAGATGTCTGTTAACAGAGAATTAAAAATCCCAATTTCCAAAACGTTTTTTACCTGATTACCCAGCGAAAAAATTAGACGCAACTGGTGATGATAACTGATGAGGCGATTTTTGGATAAATATTCTGAATTTCTAATATCTAAGGAGGTGATGAGTTGCATAAAACTTGCCTACCTAAGCTGAGAGATTAATAAATTTGGTGGGTATACAACTACAGGATTCCCGGAAAAATCAGCAAAGTAACAGTACCTTGTTTCGTTTGTATACAATACATCTCCTAGAAGGCTACGGTTTACACACATCTTGGTAATGAAGGCCAAACTCTGGATTTACCCCCCTTAATCCCCCCTTGCAAAGGGGGGAAATATTTGGTTCTCCCCTTTGCTAAGGGAGGAAATATTCGGTTCTCCCCTTTGCTAAGGGGGGAAATATCCGGTTCTCCCCCTTAGCAAGGGGGAGTTAGAGGGGGTGAGAAGGACTTGTATGCACACCGTAGCCTAGAAGGAGAGAGTCCTTAAAGGGGGATCTTTAAGGGTAAAATATCACTAACATCAAGCGTATTGAGTTAACGAGTAGGATTCTACGCGCTAAAGTATTTGGCTAACGGGTGATAGGTAATAATCGCAGTGGTAGACTGTTCTGGATAAAGTTGTTCGCTTTCATCCATATACAAGTTAATCCTGTCAGTCTGCAATAACTCCAGTTGCTTGTACTGGTCTTGAATGTGGGGACAAGCTGGATAGCCAAAACTATACCGGGAACCACGATAGCGTTGTGCCAACATATCCCGAATATTGTCGGGTTCTTCAGCAGCAAAACCTAACTCTCGGCGGATTCTGGCGTGTGTCCATTCAGCTACAGCTTCCGCCATCTGCACTGCCATTCCGTGGAAATACAGATAATCGGTGTATTGATTGGCAGCAAACAGCTTTTGAGCGAACTCTGTGGCAATCTCCCCTACAGTCACGGCTTGCATTGGAAAGACATCAATGATTCCTGACTCCTTTGGTGCAAAGAAATCTGCTATGCACAGCCGCCTTAACGACTTTTGTCTGGGAAACTCGAAAGTTGCAACCTGTTGTGATTGGTTTTCTGAGTCATATATATGTAAAGAATTCCCCTCGGCTTGACAAGGGAAATACCCATAAATCACTTGGGGATGCAACAGATTTTCTTCAATAATTCGCTGTTTCCAACTTTCTAAAACTGGGTACACTTTCTCAGCCAAGAAAGCCTGATATTCTTCCTTAGATTGTTCCTTTGGTTTGCGGAATTGCCATTGTCCAGCAATTAAAGCTTGTAAATCTAAATGCCAGAATATTTCCTCGATGGGAATATCACTAGGCTGCAATAATTTCGTTCCCCAGAAAGGCGGTGTGGGACGTTCAATATCTATCGCCACAGCATCAGAACGCCGCGTATCTACTTCTTTTGGTTCAGCAGATGTTTCTTCAGCAGTCTTAGCTTTTGCCTCTTTGTGACCATTAGTCGATTCAGCCGTTTCGACTTCATTCAAAAATCCTTGCAAATCTTCCCAGTTACCAGTAGCCTTTGCTGGCATTAATTTATCCATGAAGTGCAAGTCTGAAAAGGCATCTTTGCCATAAACAACTTTACCTTTATAGGTATTTTGGCAATCTTCATAGACAAACTTGGGAGTCAATGCTGCACCACCTAATATCACGGGGACACTAATTCCCTTTTCGTTGAATACCTCCAAGTTCTCTTTCATGAAGGCGGTGGATTTTACCAGCAAACCACTCATGGCTATACAATCAGCTTTGTGCTGTTCGTAAGCGTTGATGATATTTTCTACTGGCTGCTTAATTCCCAGGTTAATCACCTTGTAGCCGTTGTTGGACAAGATGATATCTACCAAGTTTTTACCAATGTCATGGACATCGCCTTTGACTGTGGCAATGATAAAGGTTCCCTTGGCATTGTTACCTGATTCCGATTTTTCCATGAACGGTTCGAGAAACGCTACCGCCGCTTTCATGGTTTCTGCTGATTGCAAGACGAAGGGTAGCTGCATTTGTCCAGAACCGAATAATTCCCCGACAACTTTCATCCCATCTAGCAGGAAGGTGTTGATAATTTCCAAGGGGGGATATTCTTCTAAGGCTTTTTTGAGATGTTCTTCTAAGCCAATGCGTTCGCCGTCGATGATATGACGCTTGAGACGTTCTGGGATAGGGAGACTTTCATCTAAAGAGCGATCGCGCTTAGTTGTCACCCCAGCAAATACTGTGGTAAGCTCTCCCAAGGGATCGTAAACGCAAACATCACCCTCAAACTTCCGCTCATCATAAATCAACTGACGACAAATTTCTTGATGGCGTTCGTCAATCTTCGAGAGCGGTAAAATTTTGTTAGCGCTGACAATGGCTGCATCCATTCCCGCCGTCGTCGCTTCGTGCAAAAACACCGAGTTCAGCACCATCCGCGCTGCTGGATTCAAACCAAAGGAAATATTGGAAACACCCAAAATCACATGACATCCAGGCAATTCTTGACGAATCCGCCGAATCGCTTCAATTGTGGCTTTACCGTTTTCTCGGTCTTCTTCAATCCCGGTGGAAATGGGTAACGCTAGGGTATCAAAGAATATTTCTGTGGGTGGTATGCCGTATTCTACAGCTTGACGGTATGCACGTTGGGCAATTTGAAACTTTTTCTCGGCTGTCCGCGCCATCCCGTCTTCATCGATAGTACCAATGACTACACCAGCACCGTACTTTTTCGCTAACTCCAGCACCTTCAAAAAGCGCGGTTCCCCATCTTCGTAGTTAGTGGAGTTCAGCAAACACTTACCACCGGCAATCTTTAAACCCGCCTCCATCTTTTCCCATTCAGTGGAGTCAAGCATTAAAGGTAATGTCACATTATTAACAATGCGCGAAACTAATTCGTGCATATCTCGCACGCCGTCGCGTCCGACATAATCGACGTTAACATCAAGGATGTGTGCGCCTTCTTTGACTTGCGCCCTCGCCATTGACACGAGTCCATCCCAATCTTCGGCATTAAGCAAATCGCGGCACTTCTTGGAACCACTGGCGTTGAGACGTTCGCCAACAATCAAGAAGGAATTATCTTGTTCGTAAGGCTGAGTGGTGTAAATTGATGCTGCTGCTGATTCTAAACTTGGCTGTCTAACTTTTGGCTTCAAACCTTTAGCGACTTCTGCCAATTGTTGAATGTGTTCTGGACGCGTCCCACAGCAACCCCCGATCACTTGGACACCCAAATCTTCAACAAAATGCATCAATGACATCCGTAATTCTAACGGTGTCAGGCGGTAGTGCGCTTGACCGCCGACGTTCTCAGGTAAACCCGCGTTGGGAATACAAGAAACGATGAAAGGTGAATGTTCTGACAAATACTTGATATGTGGTTTCATCAAGTCTGGGCCAGTGGCGCAGTTTAGACCGAGAATGTCAATTGGGTAAGGTTCCAAAATTGTCAGCACAGCACTGATTTCTGAACCAACCAACATTGTGCCCATGCTTTCCATTGTCACAGACACCATCAACGGACGGCGATCGCCTTTTTTGGCAAACACTTCTTCAATAGCATTCAGCGCCGCCTTAATTTGCAGCACATCTTGGCAAGTTTCCACCAAAAATAAATCAACACCACCATCCCACAGCGCCTCTGCTTGTTCAGCAAAAGATGCTTTCATGGTGTCAAAGTCAATATGTCCCAAGGTAGGAAGTTTCGTTGTCGGGCCGATGGAACCTGCCACAAACCGGGGTTTTTCTGGCGTGGAAAATTCCGCAGCCACACGCTTCGCTAATTCTGCGGCTGTCTTGCTGAGGTAATAGGCTTGGTCTGCCAAGTCATATTCTGCCAGCACCAGGGATGTACTACCAAAGGTATCGGTTTCAATGACATCTGCACCAGCAGCGAGGAAGTCGCGGTGAACCTTAGCGACAGCTTCCGGTTTCGTGTGGACTAAATATTCATTACAACCTTCATACTGCGGGCCGCCGAAGTCTTCAGCAGTCAGGTTTTGGGTTTGTAAGTTGGTTCCCATCGCCCCGTCGAAGACGAGGACTGGGCTATCTGGACTACGCAGGCGTTCAAGGAAAGAATGAGTCATATTTTCCTAGAATAAATGAGGATATCAAGTGAGTCATGTGATACTCGACTTACTTTATTATTTTCCAAGATTGTGATATTTTCGGCATCCTTTTAATAAAGTCTGTTTTGCTGAAACTTACTATTCGCTCATTTTGGCCTGATTTCTCAAGGTTGGCGAGGAAAGAATTATGCAAAAGCTGTCAAGGAATAATTGACGAGTCCATTCTTTGTAGAGACGGCGATTTATCGCGTCTCTCTAACGTGTCAGTCTTTTAGACGCGATAAATCGCGTCTCTACATGAGGGGTTTCTGACTTATCCCAAGCGTATTGGGATAAAACTGGTGACTTGTGTGTACACCGTAGCCAAAGCATCGGCGGGTAGGGTGTAATGACTGTGGTTAGTATAACTAATTATGCGGACATGATATTACTCTAGAGGTCGCTGGCTCACAAACAAAGCCCTGAAAATGTTGGGTTGATGAACGAAACGCAACCTACATTGGAGTTATTTTTTAGGCAAAACTTACGCAGTATTGACATAGGTAGGGTTTCACTGATTCTACACATAGTCAGATGAAATATTTTCATCAAGTTTCTTATCTTGGGATTACAGCTTAGAGTTGTTACTCCGTTCAGCTCAAAGATGGAAAAAACACCAGGAGTATAACTTGAGTCTTACTATGGATTTAAATTCTTTGTTTAATCTAAATACATTTATTGAATTATTACTGGGGATTAGTTTGAGTGCGGCGGCTGGCTTTCGAGTATTTGTACCACTGCTAGCATTGAGTGTGGCTTCAGTTTTTGGACATTTAGATTTGCCGACTAACTTTGATTGGGTGGAAACACCTCAAGCTGTAATTGTATTTGCAGTCGCTTGTTCCCTAGAAATTATCGGTTATTACATTCCTTGGTTGGATCATCTGCTGGATATTGTAGCCACTCCTGCGGCATTTATCGCCGGGACAATCGTCACAGCATCTGTTGCTCCAGAGATGAATCCACTGGTGCAATGGACGTTAGCTTTAGTTGCTGGTGGTGGAACCGCAGGATTAACTCAGGGATTAACGAATTTATTGCGGATAAGTTCTACTGGCGTTTCCGGTGGATTAACCAATCCAGTTGTGTCAACCATTGAATTGCTCGTTGCCATCGGACTTTCTGTGCTGGCGCTAGCTTTACCAGTGGTAGCAGGAACGATTGTAATTGGTTTTCTAATAATAGCTATTCAAAGAATTTGGAATTTCTTCTTGAATAAACCATCTTCTCAAACTAATGAAACCGTCTCTCCATCAAGAGAATTGGGGTAAGTAGTTATGGATTTGTTTTATAGGTGCCGCAGCTACGCCCGTCGTAGACATCCTTATTATAAGGCGATCGCAGTTTTCGGGTGTGTTAGCGCGAAAGCGTAGC
This sequence comes from Nostoc sp. DSM 114167, assembly GCF_052692655.1. Taxonomy (NCBI): domain Bacteria; kingdom Bacillati; phylum Cyanobacteriota; class Cyanophyceae; order Nostocales; family Nostocaceae; genus Nostoc; species Nostoc sp. DSM 114167. Next base: position 4,321,648 of record NZ_CP195116.1, on the reverse strand, counting down.
GCACCCTTTGAACTCCATTAATGAGTCTTTGATACTCGCGGACGAGTCTTTGATACTCGTGGACGAGTCTTTGATACTCGCGGACGAGTCTTTGATACTCGCGGACGAGTCTTTGATACTCGCGGACGAGTCTTTGATACTCGTGGACGAGTCTTTGATACTCGCGGACGAGTCTTTGATATTCGCGGACGAGTCTTTGATATTCGCGGACGAGTCTTTGATACTCATGGACGAGTCTTTTATACTCGTGAGCGAGTCTTTTATACTTGTGAGCGAGTCTTTGATACTCATGAATAAGTGAATGTTATTGCAAGGGTAGCGATGTCTACGACGGGCGTAGCTGCGGCACCCTACTAATTTAAACATTACAGCCGTTTTTATGGACATGAACACACAAATCCAATCTGTAATGCTTAGTTACGATATACTACTTGAGTAAATATCGCTACAGAGTTGGTGAGATTTGCTGATGACAAACGAAGAACTGTTGCAAATTATTGAAAAAGCTGCCAGGGAAAAAGCAACGCATCTAGACCTCGATAACAATCAACTCAGCAGCCTGCCGCAAGAAATCAGCCAACTCTCCAACTTGACTCACCTATACCTCGATAAAAATCAACTTAGCAGTCTGCCACCAGAAATCAGCCAACTCTCCAACTTGACTCACCTATACCTCGATAAAAATCAACTCAGCAGCCTCCCGCCAGAAATCAGCCAACTCTCCAACTTGACTGAGCTATCCCTTGAGAACAATCAACTTAGCAGTCTACCGCCAGGAATCAGCCAACTCTCCAACTTGACTGAGCTATCCCTCTCTGGTAATGAATTCAGCAGCCTGCCGCCAGGAATCAGCCAACTCTACAACTTGACTCACCTATACCTCGATAACAATCAACTCAGCAACCTGCCGCCAGAATTTAGCCAACTTTCTAACTTGACTGAGCTATTCCTCTGTGGTAACCAATTCAGCAGCCTACCGCCAGAAATCAGCCAACTTTCTAACTTGACTGAGCTATTCCTCTCTGGTAATCAACTCAGCAGCCTACCGCCAGAAATCAGCCAACTCTCAAACTTGACATGGCTAGACCTCTCTTGTAATCAACTTAGCAGTCTACCGCCAGAAATCAGCCAACTCTCAAACTTGGAATGGCTAGACCTCTCTGGCAATCAACTCAGCAGTCTACCGCCAGAAATCAGCCAACTCTCAAACTTAATATGGCTAGACCTCTCTTACAATCAACTCAGCAGCCTGCCGCTAGAAATCTGTCGACTCTCCAACTTGACTGAGCTATCCGTAAATAATAATCCACAATTAAAATCGCCGCCGCCTGAAATTGTTGAGCAGGGAACGGAGGTAATTTTGACCTATCTTCGAGCCAGGTTAGAAGCTAAAGGATAATTATCTTTCTAAACTGCTAGTAGTTGGTGAAGAGGATGTGGGTAAAACATCATTAAGAGCGCTACACGATGAAGACTTTCACACCCACGAATCCACTACCCACGGCATTGAAATTAAATGGCTTTTAACAGCACTATTGCAGGGATTATCAAGGTATATTTGACTAGAATTAAAGTATTATAGCGATTATTATTTGGATACCATAAGCGGTAGGGGTTTACAGAAGTGCGCCTCTACAACTGACACGCCAGTTTAGCTATAAATTAATATCTACGGTTTTACGGGTATTAGAAAAATGAAGTTTACAGACTGGGTGACTAGAGTACTACTAATCTGGCTAATGTTCGCCACTCTAACTGTAGTACTGCTAATTGGACGAGCAACAAAATTACACAACAATCCGACAATATCCCGTACATCCAATCCACAGGTTACAACTTTCAGTAAATATCCCCAGGCGCAATTTCAATCAGCCAAAGAGCCAGAGAAGAAATTTCAAAATGTTATCAAGTCCCCAGTCAAGACTAACCAGCCTGTAGCAAGGTACATAACCACTCAAGCTTTTGCACAGTACAGACCTAATTATCAAGTTGCTTCAGTCGATCCAAGTAACTATGGTGAACGTTACACCCAAGATGTTAACGGCATTCCTGTCAACAATCAACCAATTATCGTCATCCATGAAACTGGTTATTCTGCTTCTAGCGCCATTAATTTCTTTCAAGTAGCCCATAGCGATGAAGGTGTGCAAGCAAGTTACCACGCCTTAATCAAGTTAGACGGCACAGTGGTTTATCTAGTACCGCCAGACAAGCGGGCTTTTGGTGCAGCTAACTCTGTGTTTGATGGTTCGCAGGGAGTGGAAACTGTACAGACTAATCCGACTTTACCCGCGTCTGTGAATAATTTTGCTTATCACGTCTCTTTGGAAACACCGCCAGATAGTTATGACAGTAGCAGCCAACAAACCCATAGCGGCTATACGGAAGCTCAATATCATTCTCTTGCTTGGTTAATTGCTCAAAGTCAAGTCCCAGACGATCGCATCACTACGCACCATCTAGTAGACCGTTCTGGTAAAAAAGTTGACCCGATAAATTTTGATGGTCAGAAATTTCTCAGCTTACTTAATACTTATCGTCAGGTTAGACCAGTCTATCGAGTCAGCAAATAATTCGTAAAGACACGAAAATTCGCCTCTCTACAAGGGTTATGGATAAAATTTTGAATTGTTAACTTGCTCAAGAAGGCGCGCTCGCGTCAAAATAAGAGTTAAGACGCTGTAATCTAACTTAACAATGACCATAACGCAGCTTGAGCAAATTTCCCCTCAATCAACACCGCCAAATGAGCAAGGATATGAATATGATTTGGTAATTGTCGGCGGTGGGATTATTGGGTTAACTCTAGCCTCTGCTTTAAAAGATTCTGGTTTGAGTATTTTGCTGATTGAGGCGAAAGTGGCATCAGTGGCGGTAGCCAAGGGACAAGCTTATGCAGTTCATCAGCTTTCGTCGCTAATTTATCAAGGAATTGGCGTTTGGGACAAAATGTTGCCTCAAATCGCCAAATATTGCCGAGTTCGTCTTTCGGATGCCGATCATCCCGATGTGGTGGAATTCACTACAGATGATATAAATACCCCAGAGTTGGGTTATGTGGCGGAACACCAAGCTTTGTTGCAGCCGTTGCAAGATTTCGTCCAAAATTGCCCCAACGTGACTTATTTGTGTCCGGCGGAAGTGGTAAATACGCAATACCAACAGAATATAGTCACCATCGAGATAAAAATTGCCGATCGCCTAAAGACAGTCAAGAGCAAATTAGTTGTAGCCGCAGATGGATCGCGATCGCCTATTCGCCAAGCGGCGGGAATCAAAACTTCGGGCTGGAAATATTGGCAATCTTGCATTGTGGCATTTGTCAAACCAGAAAAGCCCCACAATAACACCGCTTACGAAAGATTTTGGTCTAGCGGCCCCTTTGCGATTTTACCTTTACCGGGGAACCGTTGCCGCATTGTCTGGACAGCGCCCCATGAAGAAGCAAAAGCTTTGTGTGCTTTAAATGACGAGCAATTTTTGGCAGAACTCAGCCGCCGCTATGGCGATCAAATGGGGAAACTGGAATTACTAGGCGATCGCTTTGTTTTTCAAGTACAACTCATGCAAAGCGATCGCTACGTTCTCCCGCGACTGGCATTAATTGGTGATGCGGCGCACAATTGCCATCCCGTCGGCGGACAAGGTTTAAATTTGGGCATTCGGGATGCCGCAGCTTTGGCACAAGTAATTCAAGCAGCGCACAAAGCGGGTAAAGATATTGGTGACATTCAGATTCTCAAAGGTTATGAACGCTGGCGCAAATTAGAGAATCTGACAATTTTAGGTTTCACCGATTTGTTAGATCGGATGTTCTCTAATAATTTCTTCCCTGTGGTGGTGGTTCGTCGTTTGGGTTTATGGTTTTTGCAGCGAGTACCTGTATTAAAAGTATTTATGCTGAAATTGATGATTGGCTTGAAGGGGCGGACTCCAGAATTGGCATGGAAGAGGACAAGGGGACAAGGAGACAAGGGGGACAAGGGGGACAAGGGGGACAAGGGGACAAGGGGAAAACCTCATAGACAAATCTATGGGCTGCTGAGAGATAACGATCGCGATCGCTGATACAGCCAATTTCAGGGGAAGTAAAGTACACAACGGTTCGCCTCAAATCCAGGTATCAAGCCTGTTTTACTTCAGAATTCTGACTCCTGAATCTTTTTAAATTTGCAAAAAGTTAGCGATCGCCTGCGGTAATGGCAGAATAATTACAATCAACAAAGCCATTGCCAGTAACCCCCAAACGTCACGTTTGTTATCCAATTCAGTGACATCATTCAGTGCAGGTTCATCAATCAACGGCATAAACAATAAGATAATCGCCCACACCAAAAATTCTTCTCGAACTAAAGAAAGTAATAGCAACAACACGCGAGCAATTTGACCAATGACGATCGCAGTTCGTTGTCCAAACATCGCATGGATAATGTGACCTCCATCTAATTGTCCCACAGGCATTAAATTTAACGCTGTGACAACTAGTCCTAAAAAACCTGCTACTGCAACTGGATGCAAATCGAGGGCTGATTTTGCCGTTAACTGACTTCCCAAAGCTAACTTCGAGAGTATAGCCAGTAAAATTGAATACTTGGGATTGAGAGCATCAGGATTTAAAAGTCGGGTTTTTTCAGTCAGGGAAACTATATCAGAATGAGCCAAACCCCATATTAGTAGTGGTAAGGTGACAACAAAACCTGCAATTGGCCCAGCGATACTAATATCAAATAAAGCTTTGCGGTTGGGAATAGGACTACGCATCTGAATAAATGCGCCAAAAGTTCCCAAAAAGAAAGGTACGGGAATAAAGTAAGGCAATGTCGAGCGAATCTTGTAAAATTTAGCTGTTAAATAATGCCCAAGTTCGTGAGTGCCCAAAATAGCCATCAGTCCTAAAGCATAAGGCAATCCCTTGAATAGGACATCTGGGTTAGATAGAAGTTTGAACAAAGATCCAATTTGCCAGATAGGCGGCAGAGTCACACCAGCATTTTGCACTCCCACCAAGGTAGTAGTGATCAAAGTAGCTACTAGCAGCATCAGCGCTAATCCTGGTCGAGTTAATCGTTCTTGGTTGCGTCGTGGTGTATCTGTCTGTTTAGCAGCAGCTTGAGTATTGGGAACAAGGACAAAGAAAGGTTTGCCATTAAAGCCTTCTTGAAAAATCAGCAAGAAGCGATCGCCAAATTGTGCTTCAATATTAGTTTTAATCTGCTGGTAAGCGTTGCTGGCTTTAGTTCGCAACTGACCCCGGCAAATCACAGATTGGGGTCGATACTCAATATTTTGAATGTAATATACAGACCAAGGAAAACAATTTCGTAGTTGGGTTTCTTCTGTTGGTTCAATGGGACGCACTATTGGTTCTGGGGTAGGCTGGATAGTCGGTTGTGATTCTGAGGCTGGGGTTTGGGCTTCGTCAGTCTGTGTATCTCTTGGTACTTGACGCCCCCATTGAAACAACACCCAGTACAAGACTGTGCAGAAAAATACCGACCAGAGGATCAGCTCTGGCGGTGGAGGTTGTTTCGCTCCGTAGATTAGCGTCCATCCACTCAACAGAAATGCTGGTGTCATTAAAACCAGCCACAACAACCATACTGGTGTGCGGGTAATGAGAGCAACGCTGCGCTGCACCATTAGATAAGTAGCAAGCCCCAGCAGGAGGATAAACAGAAACCAAAATGCCATGTTCTCTTCAGTAATTTTGACAAAACGCCCCACCAGTAGCTTCAGCACCATAGCATTAACTACAAGGCAGACCTCAAATCTCAATTTTTTTTCACAACGGTTAACAGTGCTGGTTAACGCTCAAGTTGCAATTCTTGAGAATTTCCGCACTGTCATCAAATTGTCCACAACTCCTCAGTTTCGGTTCTTTGATTATGTGCCCTTTACCTCAACAGCCAAGTCATACAACTAAGCCACCACGGGCTGTCTTCCCTAACGAAGTATTCAGCGGAGGTTCTCTGCAATCGGACTTCGCACAAGAGAGCATTTTTGCCTTTCCACCCAATCGGGACACATTAGGGGGAACCTCTTATTTTATTGTAAGAAATGAAGGCAATATCCTCATAGATTGCCCTGCACTAGAAAAAACAAATCAAGATTTTTTAGCAGCGTATGGAGGCGTGCGTTGGTTATTTCTCACCCATCGCGGTGCTATTGGCAAGACTGCTGAATTTCAGCAAGTTTTTGGCTGCGAAGTGTTGATTCAAGAGCAAGAAGCGTATTTATTACCAGGCTTAACCGTAACTACTTTTAGACAAGAATTTACTCTTGATGCAGCTACGCAAGTGATTTGGACACCAGGGCATTCTCCCGGCTCATCTTGTCTCTACTACAGCGAACTTGGGGGTATATTATTTTCTGGTCGCCATTTACTCCCTAATCAGCACGGTCAAGCAGTACCATTACGGACAGCTAAAACCTTTCACTGGCCAAGGCAAATTCAGAGCATTCGATTATTGTTAGAACGTTTTACACCAGAAACTCTCCAGTATATTTGTCCTGGAGCTAATACAGGCTTTCTTAGAGGTAAGCGAGTTATAGATCGAGCTTATCAACACCTCGCCTCTCTGGATTTACCAGGTTTGCTGGGGATGCAACCATTTTAGAGGTCAATACGGTTCAGATAAGCATTTTGAACTCAAAATAGGGTTTGGGGAAAAGGGAAATGGGTAAGGGTTAAAGGTTTTTTATTCCCCTTTACCCTTTCCCCTTTAACCGAACCGTATTGCTTTAGAGGTAGCTTGACAAGAGGCAGAAGCCACTTTAAATATATTTCCAGCCTAGAGGCTGGGAACAAGACTACACAAGCCTTTGGGCTTTTCTTAGTGCCATTCACCTTTACCTTTTAACCTTTTCCCGACAATGCCAAGAAGTCTACTGAACTATCTTGAGGTCTATCAAGATTTAGGTGGAGCGTGAGTGCAAGCCTACAAAAGCTCTGTGATGGAAAATAACCGTTGTCGGTCTATTTGTTGAAGCTTGATTTTTTCAGCGTAAAAAGCTTGATAATAATATTCATAGCGCTCTGGTTCCGCTTCTGGATCGGTTTGTTGCCATAGTTCCAAAAAGTGACGATAGCGTTTTTCAAGCATTACTAAATCCATACAAGCGATCGCAGCTTGAACTACTTGCCCAGTCCGCAGTATTTCTTTTTGGTTTTTTTCATCCACATGAAATAAATGAGAAATTAACCCGATCTCGCTGTCAAATTCTAAGAACCGATCTTGCAGGCGGGAAATTAAATTTGGTAAAGACGCAAAGTTTTTTGTCTCTTCATCATCGGATGAAATTTCTAAAATCTGTTGCCATAAAAATCGGTGGTGGGAAAGACTAAATTGCAAATCTCGCTTCTCTAGTTCGTCAACAATCATTTGACGCTGTTCGGGACAATGCAAGTAAATTCGTAGTAATAATGCCTCTGCGTGTTCTAAAAGGCTGCGTTCTGTGGGGAGTGAGGAGTTGGGACTTGTACTGAGCGTAGCCGAAGTAATGGACAGTGGGGATTTGCCACCTCCCCATGCTTTCTTCGCTAACACAGGCTTAGAATATGTAGCCGCAACCGGAGCAATTTGAGTTAACAGATTTTCGACTCTTAGGGGTATAAGTCTGGTATCTCCTAAACTGAGTATTTCTGCACAGTAAGAAACGTAATAGTTGCGTGTATCGCTGTTAGCGATATTTTTAAGTAATTTGACTATTTGCTGAGTTACTTGCTGAAAATCAGTAGCCTGTTTTAAATCACGATTTTGAATAATTTGCTGAATCTGCCAGTCTAGCCAAAGTGGCGCATTTTTTAGCAGTTCTCCATAATCTTCTGGAGTGTGACTATGCAAATATTCATCAGCATCTTTGCCATCGGGTAAATTGAGAATTTTTAGCTGAACTTCGCCCTTGTATGCTAGTTCGGCAATTTCACCAATCGCTCGTTCTGCGGCATTGATTCCAGCTTTATCAGCATCAAAGTTGAGTACTAATTGTTTCGATTCGGTGTAGCGTAATATTAACCGGACTTGTTCTAAGCTTAAAGCAGTACCGAGTGAGGCAACGGCATTATTAATACCAGCAGCATGGAGAGCGATCGCATCAAAATATCCCTCTACCACCACCGCTTGATCGAGTTTAGAAATCCCATCTTTGGCTCGATCGAGGGCGAATAAGGTTTTACCTTTACTAAAAAGTTCGGTTTCGGGTGAATTCAAATATTTAGGCTGCTCATCAGTCAAAGTTCTCCCACCAAAGGCAATAACGCGCCCTTGGACATCACGGATGGGAATCATCAAGCGATCGCGAAATACATCATAATACCCACCACCTTCCCGGCGTGGCTTAATCAATCCTGCTTTTTCCAGTATTTGCACTGGGTAATGTTTATCATCCACTAAATAACGATAAAGAGTTTCCCAACCTGCGGGGGCATAACCTAAACCAAATTGCTGTATAGTTTCTTCTTTGAGTTGGCGGTTAGATTGCAAATATTGAAGTGCTTTTTGTCCTTGGGATTGTCTCAAGGCGTGTTGATAAAACTGTGCTGAAGAAGCGAGAACTTCATATAACTGCTCGCGCAAAGATAGCTGACGCTGTAATTCTTGGCGTTGTTCGGGTTCTAGGGTTTGTACAGGTACTTGGTAACGCCTTGCTAAATCTAGCACCACATCAGCAAAAGAACGCTTTCCCAACTCCATGACAAACTTAATGGCATTTCCCCCAGCTTGACAGCCAAAGCAATAGTACATTTGCTTGGTTTGACTAACGGTGAAACTAGGAGATTTCTCATCATGGAAAGGGCACAAACCGACAAAATCCTTTCCTCGTTTGCGTAAAACTACGTATTCCGAGACGACATCTACAATATCAGCCCGTAGTTTAACTTCCTCAATTGTGTCTGGGTGCAAGCGGGGGATTTGCATATATTAGTCGTTAGTCATTGGTCATTGGTCATTGGTCGTTAGACCTCTTGCAAAAGTTACTTTTGCAAGAGGTGGGAAAAGGGGAAAGGTCAAAGGGGAAAGGTTTTTTTATTCCTTTTCCCTTTCCCCCTTACCCTTTTCCCTACAAATGCCAAGAAGTCTATTAGTCATTGGGCATTAACTTTGAAAAAAGGACAAAGGACAAAGGACAAATGACTTCTGATAGCTATTATATTCTTGTTGCTAGACCAAGAATGATGTATAGAATTGCTTAGACTTAATTTTATCAGAGGAAATACTGAAAATGGGGCGTATTTTTATATCAGCGGCTCATGGAGGCAAAGAAGCGGGAGGAATAGATCGGGGTGCGATCGCAGGTGGTACAACTGAAGCAAAAGAAATGATTTTGCTGCGGGATTTGATTGTTACGGAACTGAGGGCGCGGAGTTTGGAAATTTTAGCGGTTCCTGATGACTTGAGCGCCGCCCAAACTATCACCTGGATCAATTCCCGCGGCCGCCGGGGTGATGTCGCCCTAGAAATTGCAGCTAATGCGGCTAACAGTCCTTCTGTGCGTGGGGCTAGCGTTTTCTACATTGCTAATAATAGCGATCGCAAGAGTAATGCCGAACAATTGCTGGTGGGGTTATTACGCCGCGTACCCCAATTACCGAATCGGGGAGTCAAGCCAGATACAGATAGTGGATTGGGTAGTTTAGCATTCTGTCGTCAGACAACCCTGCCAGCTTTGGTGATGCAAGTGGGGTTTCTCAGCAATCCAGAGGATCGGGCTTTGCTGCAAACTCGTCGCCGCGACTTTGCTTTAGGAATTGTCGATGGATTGGTGACTTGGAGTCGTGTAATTGACCCCACTCCCGGAACTCCAGCTGAAGCAAATTATCCACCGATTAATATTAATATTAATGGACAAAGTTACACCGAGCAAGGAATTTTAGTTAATGGGAATGCTTACATCCCCATTGATTTAGTAGACCTTCTCCGAATTGACCTTTCAAAAGCGGCTAATGTCAATCGCATTACCTATCACAAAATAGTTTATGTCAAAGCAATCGAACTGCGAGATTTTAATGTTGCAGTTAATTGGGATGCGGCGACACGTACTGTTAGCTTGCGCTCGAATTTGGTGGTTTGCCCTGGTCAATTTTCGCGGGTAATGTCGAACGGTAATACTTCCGAAGTCCAGTTACAATTATTCCTGAGAAATAATAATGAAAATGCGATAACAAAGTTTCCTGATATCCCCAAACTTTATCGAGAAGAAGCAGGTATAGAAGGAGTGAACTATGATATTGCCTTTTGCCAAATGTGTGTAGAAACGGGATTTTTACGGTTTGGTGGTGATATTAAACCTGAGCAAAATAACTTTGCAGGCTTAGGTGCGATCGGTGGCGGTTCGGAGGCTGCGTCTTTCCCAAGTGCGAGAATTGGAGTTAGGGCGCACGTTCAACATTTGAAAGCTTACGCTAGTTTAGAACCTTTGGTACAGGAAGTAGTAGATCCCAGGTTTCGTTTTGTCACACGCGGGATTGCGCCATTAATCGATCAGCTATCAGGGCGATGGTCAGCAGATTTAGATTATGGTACAAAGATTTCAGCAATGCTCAAACGATTATATGAATCAGCAGGACTTCTTTGAGTATTGAGTAATTTATTCCAAGTAGGTTAGCGTCAAAATTTGTAGTTGGAATCAAGCAAGAAGCAAGAGGGCTTTAGCCTAATTTATCTTTGTTGACCGGGGTATTAACTTTTTATTCCAACTGTTTGCCGTTCTCGTCGTGCGACTTCTGCACGTACTAAAGGTATAACATCACGCCCATAAGCGATCGCATCCTCTAAAGGATCAAAGCCCCGAATCAATAAGGTAGTCACACCTGCATCGTAATAATCAACCAAAGCCTCTGCTACTTGTTCTGGTGTACCTACTAGAGCAGTAGTGTTACCTGCCGCACCAGTAGCTGCGGCGATCGGTGTCCATAAACGCTTATCATAAATCTCATTTTTGGCGGCAAAATCTAGCAGACGTTGCGATCCTACCGCCTGCGGTCTAGCTGGGGCAGCTAATTTTGCGCCTCCTCGCAACTCTTGAATTCGTGCTAAAATATTATGTGCTTTCTCCCAAGCCTCTTGTTCTGTAGCACCAAGAATCGGTCGCAGAGAAACACTGAAGCGAATGGAGCGATCGGGTGGTAAGGCAGCACGTACCTCTGCAATTCGTTCTTTAACTGCGGCAATTGGCTCACCCCACAAAGCATAGACATTACTGTGTTTGGCTCCTACCTGTACGGCTGGGCGAGATGCACCACCAAAGTAAAGCGGGATATAGGGCTTTTGCAGCGGCTTGATCGCAGAGAAAGCATCCTTGATGCGGTAAAATTCACCTTCGTAATCAAAGGGAGTGTCGCTTGTCCAGACGCGACGAACAATTTCTAAATATTCATCGGTGCGACGGTAACGGCTGTCATGATCTAGCCAGTCACCATCTTTTTGTTGGTCAACATCACTACCACCAGTAATAATATGTATTGCAATCCGACCGTTGGTAAAATGGTCAAGGGTAGCTGCCTTGCGAGCTGCCAGAGTTGGTGCGACAAAACCCGGACGATGAGCAATTAAAAAGCCCAATCGTTCGGTTGCTGAAGCAGCAAAACTTGCAACAGTCAAACCATCAGGGCTACTAGAACTATAGCCAATCAATACTTTGTCAAAGCCTCCTTCTTCATGAGCTTTGGCAAATTCACGAACATAAGCTGGATCGATGATGTCATCGCCCAGACCACCTGATGCACTATTTAATTCCGAAGTCCGTTTTGTCCGAATCAATCCAATAAATTCAATGGGCATAATTAATTCTCCTAAAAATGTTGGCGAGCAGGGGAGACAAGGGGGACAAGGGGGACAAGGGGGACAAGGGGACAAAGGAATTATTCAACAACTCTCTCGCTTATCTCCCCCCTCTTCCTTGTCTACCTTGTCTCTTCTCAATGCCCAATGCCCCATTCCCTAATCAATCAAACAAATCTGGTTGGTCGTGGGTAATTTCATCCCATAAATACTGGAATCCACCCCAGCCTGCTTGGTGAGTACCACCGCGTTGTTGGATCTTTAAGGCGATGTCGTGGTCAATCAGGATGGGTTTTCCTACGGCTTCTGCTAGCAATTGCGCTTTAGCAGTATCCTCTAACCTGATGTACCACCAAGCTGCTTCATCCACACTATGCCCTACGGTCAATATTCCGTGGTTGCGTAAAATCGCAGCTTTGCTCTTGCCTAGTGCCTGAGCAATGCGTTTTCCTTCGCTTGTCTCTAAAACAATGCCTGTAAAATCATCAAATAGAGCATGATCTTGGTAAAAAGCACAGGAATCTTGGGTAATCGGATCGAGCAACCTACCCAAAGATGACCAAGTTTTACCATAGAAAGAATGGGCATGAGCCGCTGCAATGACATCGGGGCGGGCTTCGTGGATTTGAGAGTGAATGGCAAATGCTGCTTGACTAACTTTGCCTTCACCTTGGACTACCTGACCTTCACTATTCACTAATATCAGGTCTGATACCCGAATGCGACTGAAGTGTATCCCAAAGGGATTTACCCAAAAATGATCGGTAAGTTCGGGATCGCGGGCAGTGATGTGTCCTGCCAATCCTTGAGCAAAACCCAAACGCGCAAATACCCGAAAGGCTGCTGCCAAGCGTTCTTGACGATGGCGACGCTCTGATTCAATAGAAACGAAGGTCGGTGGTTGAAAGGGATTGCTGGGGCGGACGAGAGAAGTTTGCACCATAATTTTCAACTCCTACGTATGGATTAAGTAGACCTATGCTGCATCACTGCTGCTGAAAGCCTCAAGGTTTATCGATAAACACTGCTTCACCATTAAATTAGCGATCGCAATAAAGGATTATGGCTCGGTGGGCGATGCCTACGGCGGTAAACTACGCAGTTTTTATCGCTGTAAATACGTATTATTTCATTTAATTCAGTATAAAATATTATAAATAATTTTTGGCTGATAGCCATGAATACCTTACTATTTACGGTTTTTAAACTACCTAGTGAAAACAAATTTCTTAACTAGAGTAATGATACTATCAAGTAAACTACGGCAAGTCAATCGACTTAAAGTATTTAAATTACAATGAAGCTATCACAATTCATTTAAATAAGCAAGCTCAATATGGATTTATGCTAAAAAAATATACCGGGGAAAGTTTTATCTCTTTCTTTTTACGACTCCAAGAGCTGCTTAAGAACATATCGGGCACGGTTATAAATAACACCCGGTTGTGAGCTTTCTCGTGGACCAGCAACATTCAAAATGCGAATGTTGTGCTTCTGAATCCAACTCCAGAAAGGAGCAGCGTCATTTCCACTGAACGACAGCGCGTTAATAATCAGGACGGGGCGATCGTACTTATGCGCTAGGTCAGCCGTAAACTTTGTTCCTCCTTCAAGCGATCCATACGCTAGGACGAGCGTCCCATCTGAATCTCGAACGTTCCACTCGGTACGTAACGCATAGTCTGTACTCGTCGTCTCTTGAAGTGGGTATACAGGTGGTATCTTTCCATCCTCTGCAAGCCGCCCTTTTGGACACCAGCCACGAACCGGTAACAAAAGTGATAAAGCTGTATCGAGCGCAGCCCTATCAACTCCTGTTTGACCTCCGGTTACAACCCAAAGCCGTTGATGAGACGATATTGACTCTCGCTTCTTTGATGATGTGGCGGTCGGAAGTGCGATCGCATTTGTTGCTTTTCTTCTCAAACTTGAAAACAATTAAGTCTGAATCCTTATTTTTTTTACATATCTTGCTGATATTCTTCTAACAATTGCGGAATGTGATCGTACCCATCTACACCGATAATCGCAATAATTTTCGGGCGATGTTGCTGTAAGAACATTTGGAAAGCTTCTGCCCCGATTTGTCCTTGTAAAATTGTCAGTAAACCTGCTGGTTGACGCCACTCATTAGAAGCAATTTGCTCTAAAAGATACATTCCCAAAGAACCTGTGTAAACAGTTTTTTCGGAATTTTGCAGATGATAATAAGCTTCTGCTAAATAAGCTAAGTTCCGCCCTTGGAGATACAAATCACCGGAAACTTGCGCTGTTTTAAAACCATCTTCCAGATACTTAATTGCCGTTTGGTATTCTCCGATTACTAGATAGGCAATTCCTAAGCTACTGACACATAAAGCTTTACTTTGAAGATCGCCTAATTTTTCTGATAATTTTAAACCTTGTTCCAAATAATTAATTGCGGCTTCATATATTTCGGGTTCTAGGTTTTCCAATTCCTGAGCTTGCATGACTTCGCTGTAACCTAAATTTACCAGCGCGTTTGCCTCTCCTGTCCTATCGCCTGCTTGCCGACTCAGTATTAATGCTCGTTGACTGTAGTTAATTGCCTCAGCGTAATTTTGCTGTTGTACGTAGGTACGGCTGAGGTGGTTGAGATTGGCAATTTCACAGGTGCGATCGCCTGCATTTCTGGCTATCTCTAGCGCTTGCTGATGAAAATCAATGGAGCGCTGGTATTGTCCCAAAGCACGCTGAGAATAACCTAAAAGTGTCAAAATCCGCGCTTTTTCCTGGGTTCCCTCGCCTCGTCGCAGTGGTTCATCTAAATAATCTAGGGCATCTCGTAAATAAGTGCCAGTAAAAGAGGCAAAAATCCCGCCGTAAAAGGGAAAATACGGACGCTGGGCGAAGGTTCGCAAAATCTGGAGCATGATTTGAGAACAGGCATCGCTGTATATTGTCCCAATGCTCCTAAAACCACTTGCTAACTGACTCCAAATCACCGCAAAGGTCAAAAAAGTGGAAATGGATAACTTTGGCCCAGCCTTAATATCGTAAGCTTGTTGGTCAAACCAGCTAATTAGTCCCCGTTGCAAGAACTGTAAAATTAATGCCATTTCCACCCAATCTCTGAGGGTGATACCACGCTGTCGTTCGGCAAACTCAATTGCGGATTCTTCCCTAGCTAAGGTGCGAAGGAGTGCTTGGGGTAATTCACTATTGAGTTGTTTCGCCCAACTTGCCCAAGGGCCGCGTTCTCCCGGTACACCGCCAAACCCCAGAGATTCTTTTTGCTCGTACATCCAACTGAGCAAGTTGTCTTGCAATCGCTGCCAAGAAGCTAAACCACGGGTAATCCCTTCGGAAAATTGTTGTAAATCAGCATCTGCCTGAGCAAATTGCAGTAATGCTTTGGACAACTGCTGTAACTGTTGTAAATTTAGCGGATACTTCTGATTCGGGTCAGTAACTCGGATAAATGTCGCTAGACGCTCGGCAGCGCTGGCTCTGGTGATTTCTGTAACTGCGGAGGCGATCGCTTCTGTTGCTTTGTTTTGCTCTTGCCAGCGTTGCCATTGATTTTGAATCGTCTTAACAGCTCTCAAAGAGCGAGTCGCCTTGGCTTTCTTGAGTTCGTCTTTTTCGCTATCTACTTGACTTTGGAGGGAATTCAGGCGATCGCTCAAAGCTAGCTCAAACACTTCCCCTGTACCGGAAGTAATTCCTTTAAGCAGCATTTGATACACCTGTTCTACAGAGCTAATTTTGCCCTTGAGGGTGGTTTCGACAATTTCATCGATTAAGGCAAGATAGCGATCGCTTAATGGCAGAGAGTCTGGCACTTTGGCTACTAGAAGAATGTCACATCAATTCTAATTCTAGTCTTGGCAGCAGAGGTAGGGGAAACAATTTGCCTCTTTTGGGCAGTCATGGTTATAACAAATGCGAAATTTAGAAAAAATTTATTTAGCGATTTGTTATCATTCCTTGAGCGATTCGCTGTTTAACTAAGCGATAAAAAAATAATGGAATGCCTACAAGATAACGGTCTGCTAGACGAGTAGGTTCAGTAATTAAGCGTGTTAACCACTCCAGACCATTATCAGTCAGCCAACGCGGGCCGCGATATATAGAGTCAGTATAAAAATCTAGACAAGCACCCAAAGGTAAAAATACAGTAGTTTCAATTTTATTGAAGTTATCTAAAATCCAGCGTTCCTGTAATGGCATACCAAAACCAATATATAAAATATCTGGTTGGAATTTATTAATTTTTTCTATTACCAAATCATTCTCTTTTCCTGATTTATCAAAATAACCATGATGTCCCTGTACGCGTAAATTAGGCGCAATCGATCCTAACTTAGTAATTGCCTTATCTACTACGCCAGGTTTTCCAGCTAACAAAAATAAAGAAATGTTTTCTCGATCGCACTTTAATGCTAAATCTTCTATGTAATCTGGTGCTGTCATTCGATGTGCAGATTGCATTGAATAACCATTGAATCTAGCTCCTACCATTACACCAAATCCGTCACAAAATACTAAATCAGCCTTATTCAAAAAATCTCGATACCAAGACTTTTCATAAGCGAAATTCATTGCTCTGATATTCACATGTCCTACAACTGTCTTTTTTTTATTTTTTGCTGCTTCTATTAAATAATCAACTAATTCTTGTACTTTAACTTTATGGAATCTTGTATCAAACAATTTAACTTCCGGAAAAGTTTTCATTTCTGCACTCCTTTACTTATTAGTCAGTATACCAAGTTTAGAAGAATTAAAACAACAAAATAATAATCCCTTTATCGCTACCTTAAACTTTCCTAATTTTAAATTAAATCTCTACTTGGTAACACCTATCATCTTTGCATACAGAATAAATTACGTCGTTTTTGAATTTGGTGTTTAATACATAGGGCAAGTAACTTAAACCTACTTTCATCAAGATGGTTATCAATTGATAACTGCTGTATAAATCTCTCTTAAAGATGTAAGATATTTGTTAATGTCCAAGTGCTTGACTCTGACTCGGGCATTATTTCCCAAAGATATTCTCAGATTTTCGTCTGCAATTAAAGATTGCATTGCCTCTGACAATTGTTGAATATCCCCCGGATTAACTAATAAACCATTCTGATTTTGAGTAACTATTTCGGGTATTCCTCCTACTGCGGTAGTGATAACTGCCAAACCCCAACTCATTGCTTCTAATAGTGCCATAGGCAGACCTTCGTTGTAGGAAGGTAACACAAAGACATCAGCCTTAGTGAAAAGATCGTCACGTTTTTCTCGATCTACCCAATCAAGAATAGTGATATAGTCAGTAAGATTTAAAGTTGGGAGCAAACTACGAGCTTTTTCTACATCTCCATCCCCCGCTATAACTAACTTGGCTTGGCTTTGTTGAGCAACAGGCATAGCAGCAAATGCTTTAATTAAATCAAAAGTGCCTTTGCGCTCACCAATGCGCCCTAAAAATAAGAAAAATATCTGTTTGGAATCTATTCGCTGTGGAATTTGTGCGGGAATTTTTACTGGGTTAGGCAGAACAATAACTTGCTCAGATTTCAAGCCAAGATTCTCAATATAGAATTTTTTCCAGCTATCTGATAAAACAATGAAACGCGTACATTTACAAAACGACCAACTTAGCCACTGCTTAAGCCATTGGGGTAGTTTAGAGTAAAACAAATGAAAATCAGCACTATGAGTATGAATAATTACTGGTTTTTGAAATAGCCAACCAATAAGAGTAGTAATTGAATGACGAAAAGCGCTACCTCTATCTGAAACATGGATGTGAATTAGGTCAGTTCTTTGGTTTAATAAGTTCCAAAATAACTCACCTATTGCCTGCAAAAAAACTAACACTTTATAGACAGTAGAACCATTTGGTAAAGTCGTAATGTGTTCAATTTGAATATCAGAGGTAGTTTCTTCAAGAATCAGCTTTTCCACTGAAACTATTCCGCCTTGGCGCTCTAAGCTTTCGCCCAACATAGTAATTTTTATGAAACTCATAATTGCTATTAAATTAATATGTTTTGGAAATTGAGTACACGGCTATTTATATAAACTATTGAACAAATTTATTCTAGTTATATCCAAAGGAATACTCCCAAGGCATCTTGAGAATTAATGCTAATAACTTTATCTGCTTGAGCGCAGATCCTTAAATTTATTTAATGTACACTTTTATGATTTTACAGGATGATCTCCATAACAAAATTCTGTCAGAGAAATTGTTATGAAGGTATTTAAAACATTGTTGTTAATAACAGCATTCTAGCACTGTCTCATAACTAAAAGCTAAGTAACAATTTTTTGTTTAAGCTAAATCATATATTTACAGGTCGGAAAAACAATGAATTTATTTGAGCTTTTAGTAGGGGAAGACAATCATCCAGCCTTAGTTACCCCTGAAGGGCGATCGCTAACCTATAAGCAATTACGCGAGAATGTTATTGAACTGGTATCTCAACTCAACAGCTTTGGATTGAAACGGGGAGAACGTATTGCCATTGCCATGACTAACGGTTCACCAATGGCGATTACCTTTTTGGCTGCTGCTTTATGTGGCACTGCTGCACCCTTAAATCCCAAATACAAACAAGAAGAATTTGCCTTTTACTACCAAGATACCCAAGCAAAGGCACTGATTACGTTGTCTGAAGGCACAGAAGCAGCCATTGCTAGTGTCACACCTGATATGGCGCTGATTAATGCCAAGGTAAACACTGACGGCACATTAAGCTTTGAATTAGTCAAAACAGGTTCAGAACCAGCAGAATCCGCGAATCCCACAGCCCCCAACGCTGATGATATAGCGATGATTCTCCACACTAGTGGTACTACCAGTCGTCCCAAGCGTGTGCCGATTCGTCATCGCAACTTAATCGCTTCAGCCGGCAACCTGATTAGTGCTTACTCACTCACAGCAGCTGATACTACACTTTGTCTAATGCCCTTGTTCCATGTTCACGGATTGGTGGGCTGTTTGCTGGCAACTCTGGCATCGGGTGGTACATTAGTTTGTCCCAATGGTTTTAATGCCTTGGAGTTTTGGAAGTTGGTAGATACCTACAAACCCACTTGGTACTCCGCAGCGCCAACCATGCACCAGACAATTTTGGCGCGCGCTAGCCGTAATACAGAAATTGTCAAAGCTAACCGTTTTCGTTTCATTCGCTCTAGTAGCGCTTCTTTGCCGCCGATTATCATTGAACAGCTAGAGGCAACTCTGAATGCTCCTGTGGTGGAATCTTACAGCATGACTGAAGCATCTCACTTAATGACTACCAATCCCCTACCGCCAAAAGTCAGGAAACCAGGTACTGTCGGTTATGGCTTCGGTGTAGAAGTGGGTATTATGGACTCTGAAGGCAACCTTTTATCTAAAGGAAGCTTGGGGGAAGTGGCGATCAAAGCACCCAATGTTATAGATGGCTACGAAAACAATCCAGAAGCTAACGCCACTGCTTTTGTGAATAGTTGGTTCCGTACAGGGGATCAAGGTACTGTGGATGTAGACGGCTACCTCCGCTTGACTGGACGGATTAAAGAATTGATTAATCGGGGTGGGGAAAAAATTTCTCCTTTAGAAGTGGATGATGTCTTGCTACGCCATCCTGCCGTCGCCGAAGCCTTAGCTTTTGCCGTCCCCCACAAATCTTTAGGAGAAGATATCCACGCGGCTGTGGTTCTGAAAGCAGAAGCTAGCGAAAAAGAACTTTTAGCTCACTGTGCAACTATGCTGGCAGACTTCAAAGTTCCCAAGCAAATTCACATTTTAGATCGACTACCTCGTGGTGCTACCGGTAAACTGCAACGGTTAACGATGGCGAAATTGCTGAATATAGGGGAGTAGGGAGATAACGGAATGTTAGAAATAGCGCGGTGTTAGCAGTGGGAAAGAGTTTGAGAGCGATCGCTACTTATACTAATTCAATTTTGCGACACATCTTTGGGTAAAGACGCGATGAATCGCGTCTCTACAAATGATCTATTTGTCTTTTTTCAAATTGGTGTTATTCTACTTCCCCAACACCCCTCTCCACCTGAAACCGAATTTTCAACCATCAACGTTCGCGCAGCGTCTCCAAGAGTTGCGTTAAAATCACAAACGGCTACGCAATCTATAAAAACAGAGGTTGAACAGTCAGATCCTTCTGGGTAATACTGAAGTTACGCTGTTCTGCTGTGGCAACGAATGAAACGATCGCTTCACACGTCACAGCAACGGTTAACATCACCAGGTTTCGTGCTAATGGATAATCACAGACATCATCATTCACATCGGAAGGAACGCGATAAACGTCATTCCAAATCACCTCTGCATAATCTGCTGATAGTCCAGCATGAAGACAAGGTATGCTTAATTGGTCAGCATAATCTTTCACTGCTTGACGTGCCACGCTATTGTCAAAGACATCGATAATTAGCTGGCTGTCTTGAAGTAATTGATTTGTATTTGCTAGTGTCAACTCCTTTGTTTTGGCATCAACTTTAGTACCAATTGCTCGATATAAATTGTTCGCCAAGATTTTCGCCTTGAACGCTCCCACATCAGAACGGTAATAAGGCTGAGTTGAAAGATTACGCTCCTCAATGCGATCGCGATCTATTACTGTAAGTTTATCAAAACCAGACCGAGCTAAGTTTTCTGCAATGTTAGCTCCTAATGCTCCAGCGCCACAGATGGTTACAGGATAGTTTTTCAGCTTTGCCATCACAGCATTAGTGCGGTAAAGCTGTTCGTGAAAAAAGATACTCATAATAATTCGTAATTCGTAATTAATACTCTTGTTGTTCCATCACACCTACTAAGGATTGCAAGTCAAAATCGCTATCGCGTCCACTTAGGCAAATACCAGAACTAACAACAGTCAAATCAGTTTTTGCGATCGCACTACTATGGCGAACACCATCAGCAGTTGTCCAATCGACTGTCCAGTAGTCGCTGCGATCGTGGAATTGATTTAAGGTACCGCCACCCATTTGCAACGCCTTTCTCAATCGCTTTTCATCCTGTTGGGGTTGAGTAAATCCCTCAATACGCCGAGTTGCTAATTCATACACTGTGCGGAGTTCTGGAGTAATGCCTTTAAACTGTAATTCCTCAACTGGAATGATTTGCTTAACGGTAGATTGCAGTGTTTCAACAATTACCGGATCGGTACGGCGATCTACTTCCTCGAACCAGCAAGACTGTCCATTCCATCGGGCAATGATTTGCTCAAAGGTAACGCCCTCGGTAACTAAGTGGACTGCGATCGGTTTAACTACCTTCAACCGTTGACGCATATCTACTTCATTAACCGGGTATGCTAACCAAGTTTGTCCCCGCAGTTGGTGTGCTAACCGCAGTCGTATTTGGGGAAAGTGTTGCAGGTATTCCGCAATTTGGGGTAAGTCTGCTTCTTCTACAACCGTTGCTGTTTTCTCATCCACAGGCTGAAAGATGCCCCAACCTTCAAATTTACTAGGCTTTGGCGTGAAGGTGTAGACCATCCCGGCTACCCGTGTGCGAACTCGTCCACCTTTGACACAGGGTGCAAGGAATTGGGTTGTAGACAATTGTGCTTCTGCGATCGCAATTTGGTTGATTAGCTTACGGATGTCAGTCATCATTATCTCTATTTACGCATAATTACTCAAGATATTCTCGGCATCAAAGTATATAAAAAAACATAATTGTCAGACAATAAACCCAAAAAATAGAAAAATAATGACTACCCAAATACAACAAATATCAGAGTCCCGAAAAAAGTTAGCATCTGCTTACCGTGCAGTTTACGCAATTGGAGTTTTGAGTATTTTTCTAAGCATAATATTCTTTGTTGCTGGTAGTCGATTGCCCGATTATCTAATATTGGTTTTTTGTTCTTTATTTATTGGTTTACTCTATTTAGTTCTAGGTTTTTTTGTACAACGTAAATCAAAAATTGCACTAGGTATTGCAGTAGGATTGATGTCGCTAAATGTGTTAACTGGCATTTTTAATATGATTCAAACTGGTAAACCGTTTAGCTTGATTGTTCCCATGATATTTTTAGGTCAGACTATAGGAGGATTTAAAGCTATAGAAGTATTAAAGTCAAAAAATTGAAGTTAATTTTAATTTTGTTAATCAATAGCCTCCTACTTAGAAAGTAGTAAGATTCCTGCGTGCAAGTTGGTGGAGCATTGCGTGTTCTCAGTTACTAGAGGGACTCCGCTGGTGAGTTGTTACACACTCTTTTAAGGATGGCTACTTTTAAGCCTACCTCCCAGGTTCTTCGCACTCCCCGTTCACACACGCCCACTGCATTTGGCAGTGTTACCTTTCCTCTCGTACTAGTATGTAGGCTCCAAGAGTTGGGGCACGCAGGATATTAATATAATACAATATACTACATTAATTTGGAAGAGATGAAAAGAGGGATTTTGGAATAAAGCGATCGCTGCCACTTCATACACCTTGTTCGTGTCGCTTATCAGTATTGCTTTGTTGCGTTAAAGTTAAAAATAATCTAATATTACTGATATTTTCAGATAATTTATGGGAATTCTAAGGTTAAGGTAAGTTTCTTTTTATCAACTGAGGAGCCATAAGATGATCGCTCTTGTCGTGGGATGGTTTCAGCAAAAATTCTTTAAACAAGTAGAGAAAATAACACCCAGTAAGGAAGGATATAAGTTTGAGCATGATGAACTAAAACGACTAATGAAGAGATTGCGTAATTTTGAAACGGTTGAATTTAGAGATTTATCTGGTTCTTTGCTCAGTCCTGAAACAATTGATCAACGCTTTGGTCAAGATGGTGGAATTGATTGTGTGATTCGCATTGTTACTCCTACAGAAGCAGGCGCACGGAATGTCGCTGGACGCATCAGAAATATCCTTATTAAGGGAGACTACTGATGGCTACCTATGACATTAATTTGGAATTCAAACATCGTCGTTTAACTCGCCCAATTCTTGACGCGCTTGTAGGGACTCATGTGCGTGAAGGTGGGGATGAACTAATTGTTCGTTGCCTTAGTGCAACAAAAACCGTATATGAGGCTGTTGAGAAATATAAAGCCAAAAAAATCAGGATAACTATAGTTGCTAGAGACTCTACTCCATACGAATCATGAGTTACCACCTAATTTTTGCATTAAATCTAGAACAGCAAGGTTCTCAAATCTTCTATAATCCGGAAGCGTTTGTAGGTAATCCAGTTGTCATATCAGTTCCAGAAGTTAAAAAGCTAATTGATTATTTGATTCCAAAGCTAAAGCTAGTTGCTGTTGTTGAGAAAGAAGCAGCTAAAATAACTTCAAAAGGTAAAAAACCTAG
Source organism: Nostoc sp. DSM 114167 (assembly GCF_052692655.1). NCBI lineage: Bacteria > Bacillati > Cyanobacteriota > Cyanophyceae > Nostocales > Nostocaceae > Nostoc > Nostoc sp. DSM 114167. The sequence goes on along the minus strand of NZ_CP195116.1, from coordinate 4,298,575 downwards.
TACTGATAAAACTAAAATATCTGAGAGCAATTTAGATTCTGAGCAAGATAAAAGTCAAACTAATATATTCTTGAGAGAAGTGACTGCTGAAGCCTATGTAGGTAAGGTTAAGGATTTAGATAAAATTTATCTTGAAGAATTATGTACCGGAATTGCTACATACCTTACAAACAACGTTTCTAAAATTTCTGCCGAAACTCTTCTATCAATGGAAATTAATCCTATCTTCTCGGGACTGAGGGAAATTATTGATTTGCGAAACTATCTACTGAATTTCGTTAAAAATCCTAATGATAAGAAGAAATATCGAGAAGGTTACATCTACATCATGAATGTCTAAAATTTGTAGAATTTTCAGCAAACACTGCTCATTCATATTGAATGAGCAGTGTTTTATTGTAACCCTATTTATCCTCTCGCACAGGCAACGGTATATCCAAAATCTCCATCAGCAAATCCAGGCGAGAGGGGCGCGTTAGCAGTGGGACGATGTTCGGCAAACTGTAGTAGTCACCCGCGAAAGTGAACGTATCTACAGGTGCTTGCTGCTGCTTCAGTTGACTCTCCACCCAGTTGTAATGAGTACCTACACGGACAATCACCACATTGGGCATTATCGCCAATTCCCGGCAGTAATTCTTGTAGACTTCACCGAAGTAAGGAGCAGCATTTTCGCCCTCATCCGTTACTAGAATAATCTGGTCAACTACCTGCTTCTTCTTCCGCATGGCTTCCAATGCACAGCCGATGCTAGTACCACCGCCTGCTTTGATGTGCTGGAAGGCGCGTTCCCAGTCGCTCAACTCCTTGCCCTTTGCCGTAACAGCGTAAGGAATGGTGTCAAAGGCGTAAACAAACAATTCTGCTTTTGTGATACCAGAGATGAGGGCAGCGAGTTGCAAACCCGTCGCGATCGCATTTTCCATTGAACCAGACTTGTCTACCAATAAAGCAGTTGGACGAGCGATCGCACCACGCCGCTTTACCTGTTCGTTAGTCACCTTTTCCAGTTGGGCAACGGTGTCTGCGTCAAAATCTCCTGCATCTGTGGCAACCTGTGCTTTGAATGCTGAAACACGCCCACTCTTAGAAGCTGCTTCCAGCTTGGAATCAATCAGCTTCTTGACTTCTGGATGATCCATTGCACCTCTAGTCTGGAGAGACTTGAGGTTGTTGATCGCTTCTTGAGGAGTCATGCTGTTGATTAACGCCACCAAGACAACTGGAGTAAGTTGCTTGATAGTACCAACTGCGATCGTATAGGGAATTTTGAACTCCACAATCAGCCGTGCCTGTTCTGCGGCATTTTCTGCCTTAGCAAGCTGCTTCAGCACATTTGCTAAGGAACCCTCTGGAGGAGTATCGCCAAACAGAATCGCATTTGCCCGTTCATTTGGCTTAATGTGCAGTGAAGCATATAAGTGCTTCATTGCTTTACGACCTCGCAAAGCGGCGCGATCGAACAGAGCCGGATTGTTTTCCCGTGTCTTCAAGTAACGCCGTACCGCAGTCCGAGCCGAACGAGGTAGCTTATTTTGCTGCTGTTTCATGAAGTCCACCACACGAGCTACCTGATAGGGTGGAAACTCTTGCAGCATCATAAATCCAGCATCTCGGTGTTCAATCAAATTGCTGGTTAGTAAATGAGCTAAGAATACTTCTTTATGGTCGCGGACATCGCCATGACGCTGATACCAGACAGCTAGATGTCCGTAGAATATGGGATCGAGTTCAACAATTAACTGGTGAATTTCTGCGACTTGCTCAAGTTTGCGATGAGGAGTTGTCAGCAAACTGTTGAGCATTTCCAAACGCAGATCGCGTTCTGCGGTATTCATGGGAACCTCCTTTAGGAATTTTGGATTTTAGATTTACGATTTTGGATTGCAATCGAAAATCCAAAATCTAAAATCTAAAATTGAAGGAGGCAGATGTTGCACGCGGGGCGATATCACCGCGCAAGTTGTAGAAGCATTGAGTATAACTTTTTCAAAATTATGTAAGCTTCTGCGATCGGGGCGCGGCAACAACTGCCAGTTTTGATATGAGTATCGAAATCGTTAGTACTACTCCCTAAAAGTAGTAGCTGCGTAAACTGCCATCATATCTGCCGCTATTGCGACAGCACTTCTTGAAAGCAGCGACCAGAACCACAAAGACAAAGGTCATTGTTACCAAGCTTTTCTTCTAGTTCCTTGTCGCCATGAACAAGGCGATTGCCACGTTTAACAGCTTTTTCAGATGGGTAGCCACGACGACGTTTGCTCGATGGTTCAAAAGCAGAAATCGTCAAAATTGTCGAAATCTTCAGGCTCGATGTTGAAAGAATTAATCTTTTTCATCGTTCTCACCTCCATATTTAAATAAAATAAAGTCGCTTCGTGCAAGTCGAAAAAGCTGTTGATTCACACACGGGATTTGAACCCGTAATTGCTCGATCTCCAATCAAGTGCCTTACCATTCGGCTAGTATGTAAGCTTTTTCAGTTAGGGCACGAAGCGAAAAATTTAGATTTTAGAAAGTTGATTTAAAATAAATCGAATTTCTTTCTTGTTACACTGCTTTTTACTAACAGCGTAAATCATTCGAGCTGTATATGCCACAGAATGATGAATTGTACCTTTGACAGCATCCTTCACATAATGAATGGGTGGCGATGGCAAATCTTCAAAGGTAATTAAATACCAAATCTCGTTTAGCTTTTGGTATTGATGATAATTATCAATGATGACAATATCAGTTTGTTCTTGCTTTTGCTTTTGCTTTTGCTTTCGAGGTATTTTCTCGGCGGCACAAAGAATTCCGGTTTCAGGATGGATATAGAAGCGATCGCGATAGCTTACATCTAGCTGATTTCGATACCCTTGATAAGGCTTACGATAAAAACCACCATCAATTATTTCCACATGCCGTTCAACATAATCCCACACATGATCGATAACATGCTGTCCTGCCATTGTGTTGGGATCTAATCGTTGACACAGTTGACTATAAACCTCATTCCAAGGCTGTCCAACTTGCGATCGCAAAAACCGACGCAGAGGGCCGAGATGATCTGAAAGATACTTAGATTTATTTATTGGTTTAATCAGGTAGGGATTCAACAATCCATCCTGAATTGCATCCTGGGTGATTTTGTATAATTGCTTCTTAAAGCCAGTCACCTTTTTGAGGCTAATTCTCCTTCCACTCCGAGGACGCTCAATTACAATCTCGCTCAAACGATGTTCGCTCATATCTCACGTTCTTTAAATGCAGTTGTACTAATTGAGTTGTTATTAAACATGAGTTAGCTAACATCATTGAACTCACCTCCGTATTGAGTACAGGTTATAAATAAATACAATTCAAATAATTGAAATTCCGCACAAGTTAGCAAAGCAGTTTTCACAATTGCCTATACCAATTTGGCTACGCTCCCATCAAAGGGAGCGGCAGGAATCGAACCTGCATTCCGTTGCCGGAGTGTGTGTAGGCTTCACAAGTTAGGGCGCGGAATAAAACTATGTAATTAGAAATGAAGCAAAGGTTTATGTTTTATACTTTCTTACCTCTGCTTTAAAAGTGCTAAGTCATAAGTTCAGAGTTAAAAATTAAAAGCGATCGGTCAAAGAAACTAATTTATTCAAAACTCCTAACTCCTAACTCCTAACTCCTAACTCTTAACTCCTATCTAACCATAGACAGCTTCAGGGCGGACGATCAAATCGCCACTAGGACGGCGATCGATTACATAAGCAGAAAGGCGATCGCTATTTACATCTAAATGTCGAGCAACCCGCTCCTTCACTGCTGCATCATTCATCCCTGTTGCAATTCCCAATTGGGTTTTTGGTACGTCAACAGAACGTCCTTCAAATCGAATATGAACCATTGCAATCACCTCTTGTTTTAATTACGAATTGATATTAGTGGATCTGATCGGGATTGAACCGATACCCTCCCTGTGAGAGTTACACTCACACCTCATGCAAGTTGAAAAAGCTGTGGTTACACCGCAGGAATTGAACCTGCAACTTATCGTTTTAGAGACGATCGCTCTACCATTGAGCAAGTATGTAAGCTTTTTCTGTCAGGGCACAAGTGACATCTGGGAACTCTACCGTTAGAGCTACAGACCCAAGGAAAGCATTATTGCAATGCTTTTGAGGAGGCTTTTCTTTTATACTACATTTGTAATACACAATTTACATAATGTCAAGTGTCGGGATGGATCTGTTAAGCTGAAAGCCATGAAAAAATAAAAATTGCAGGCTGTAAAGCCATTGAGCACTGGTATAGTAGGATTCCACTTGTTACAACTACAACGGATAGCGCAGCGTAAAGCCTGCGGCATGGCAACTCTTGGAGACGCTATGCGTAGCTTGCTTCTCTGTAAGAGTACGCTTAGAGCGAGTACTCGAGCGTCGGGAATCTCCCTTCAGGTGACGCTCCTTCTCTGCGAGACCCTACGCGAACGTCGCTAACGCTACGCTAACACCAGTGACCTACGGCGGGAAACCCGCCTACAGCGCTGGATTCACCACAACGCAGTGGCTCCCCCACAAGAATCATCTTTTGATTCAGCAACGCCAGCAAATCTAACTCTATCGACAGATATTTAAGAAAAACCAAAAAAAGTATACGATGGCGAAAGCGATCGCTGTGAGTATTATGCTAAACCTCTGGTACAAAAGTGCTGTCATCTATTGCATCGATGTTGAAACGTTTATGGATGGTAACGGCGATGGCATAGGAGACTTTGAGGGACTGATCGATCGCCTAGATTATATTGCAGGCTTAGGCATTAACTGTATTTGGCTGATGCCATTTTATCCCACACCAAACCGAGATAACGGCTATGATGTTACGGATTATTACAGTGTAGATCCGCGTTTGGGAACATTAGGAGACTTTGTAGAATTTCTCCGTCAGGCAAACGATCGCGGGATGCGCGTTATTGTTGACTTAGTAATTAATCACACCTCGACTGACCATCCTTGGTTTAAAGCTGCTTGCAAAGATCCGCATTCTAAATACCGGAATTATTATATTTGGTCAAAGGAAAAACCGGCTGATGCTGAGTCAGGAATTATTTTCCCTGGCTATCAACAGAGTACTTGGACATATAATGAGGAAGCTGGAGCCTATTACTTTCACCGCTTCTTTGAGTATCAAGCAGATTTGAATATTGGTAATCCTCAAGTCCGCGAAGAATTCGACAAAATCATGGGATTTTGGCTCCAACTGGGGATTTCTGGCTTTAGAGTTGATGCAGCTCCGTTTTTAATTGAGCTAAAGGGTATTGAAAAACAGGCAGATATTAAAGACCCTTACCGTTATCTGCAACAGATGCGGAACTTTCTTTCCTGGCGACGAGGAGATGCGATCGTTCTGGCAGAAGCAAATGTCTCAATGGAGGATGTACCGAAATATTTCGACGATGGCGATAAGTTGCAGATGTTGTTTAGCTTTATCGTTAATCAGTATCTCATGCTTGCCTTGGCTCGCGAAGCAGCGGCTCCTCTTATAGAAGGATTGAAAGCACCGCCAAAGATTCCAGACATTTGTCAGTGGGCGCACTTTATCCGCAATCATGATGAATTGTCGTTAGACAAGCTCTCTAAATCGGAACAAGAAGAAATATTGACCAAATTTCATCAGAATAAAGAGCAGGTGTGGATTTACGATCGCGGTATTCGGCGTCGCTTTCCACCTTTGGTTCAAGGAGACGAGCGTCGGATTCGTTTGGCTTACAGCCTGATGTTTACTATGCCAGGAACACCAGTCCTAAAGGCGGGTGAAGAAATTGGTATGGGAGACGACTTATCGTTGGAACAACGCGACGCCAGCCGCACCCCAATGCAATGGTCAGCCGAGTCTAATGGAGGGTTCTCGACCGCTCCTAGCGATCGACTTATTCTCCCGGTAATCGAAGAAGGGGAATATGGCTACCCACACCTGAATGTCATTGCTCAAAGAAGAGATTCCAACTCACTTTTAAACTGGATGGAACGAGCAATTCGGATGCTTAAAGAATGTCCAGAGTTCGGTTGGGGAAGTTGGGAACTGATTGAGACAGATAACTCAGGAGTGTTAGCTTTACACTATCAGTGGCGCGATGGAAGGGTTGTAGCCCTTCATAATCTGGCAAAAGATGGTTGTACAGTAACTCTCAAGTTTAGCGGCGATCGCGAATCCCATTGGATTGATTTGCTTGGAGATAAACCCTATGAGCCGATCAAACATCCAGAAAGCGGCATACAACTTGAAGGCTACGGCTACCGTTGGGTGCGTGTTGGTAGGGAACGCCTTTAAATAGGGGTTATAGCGATCGCCAGATAGATTAGGACATAAAATAGGTGTGGCTCAAATAATATCAATTCAAATGCCCATTCTGTCCGGCAAGAACAGCAACCCTAGCCCTAGATATTAGCATCAAAGCTGGCATTAAAAGCACCAGCGGAACTATCGCAAAAAGATAGATGTAATACTACCCAATACGGTTCGGATAAGCATTTTTCACAATCGAGTGTGGTCTGGGGAATGGGTTTGGAGGTATTGGGTAAAGGATGTATTCAAAACCAATACCTTTTCCCTTTCCCCTTGCCCCTTATCCCTAGAGCAGGGTGGTTTCATACAAGCAGAGAAAAAATAAAACTGAGTTTCAAAGCCTCTCTCCGCTTCGGGGAGAGGTTTGGAGAGGGGTCAAAATCTATGGTTGTACATGAGAAATCAAGACTTATGTAACCTGAGTTCGGGATAAGGAAAAGGACAGGTAGTAAGCTGAAAATAACAACAAATCCAGCAACCTGTCCTATGTTTAGTTTAGATGCTTTGTTCTGTCATGTAGATGATTTCTGTAAAGCGTTTGAAGCTCAATGGCACAGAAAACTGTTAAATCATGGAGGAATAAAACGTGTAAGAGCGAAAAGCTTGTGTTTAAGTGAAATAATGACAATTATCATCGCTTTTCATCAAAATCACTACCGGAATTTCAAACATTTTTATTTGAATCAGGTGAAACAGCAGTGGAGTTCTGCGTTTCCAGGTCTTCCTTCTTATCAACGATTTATTGAATGGATACCATCAACTTTAATACCTTTATGCGTCTATCTGAAGCATTGTTTCGGACAATGTACGGGTATCGGCTTTATCGATTCAATCTGCTTGAAGGTATGTCATAATCGTCGGATTTCTCGGCATAAGGTATTTAAAGGTTTAGCCGCTCGTGGCAAGACTTCCGTGGATTGGTTTTTTGGTTTTAAGCTTCATATTGTTGTCAATGAGCTTGGTCAACTCTTAAATGTGACTCTTACTCCTGGTAATATTGATGACCGTAAACCCGTACCAGATTTACTGTGTAAGCTTTTTGGCAAAATATTTGGCGTTAGCGAAGCTTACCGAAGGTATCGCGGCTATGTTTCTGAAAAACTTGCTTCTCAGCTTTTGGAAGAGTTCGGAATCCAATTTTTCGCTAAACCCCGTCGCAATATGAAGAATAGGCTGATGCGTCTTCATGACAAACTTTTGTCCCGTAAACGCTCAATTATTGAAACGATTAATGATCAACTCAAAAACATTTCTCAGATTGAACATTCTCGACACCGAAGCCCCGTTAATTTTTGCGTTAACGTTCTTTGCGGATTAATCGCTTATTGTCATCAACCTAAGAAACCTAGCCTTCAACTGGAGTGGCTTTTACCTCCTTATCTTTAACCCGAACTCAGGTTATGTATTTTTCTTTTTTTGTATGAAACCACCCTGCTTGCCCCTTATCCCCAGAGGGGGCCCCACCTTCCCCTTTAACCGAACCGTATTGTAATACTACCCACATTTCGCAGGTGCGATCGCTTTCGTGTTGTATTTTTGAAGTATGAGTATTTCAGATTACAAATCAAAGTACAAGATTATTCATCGCTTAGGCATAGTGGCATCAAGGTAAGTCGCTTAGTGACCACCTGCTCCCTGCCTCCTGCCTTCTGCCTCCTTCACGGCTTTGTTTTTAATTAAAAAGTATTGAATGCAGTTAACAAATTCTTCTAATTCTAAAATTAAATTAGTAGTACCTTTAAGGTCTCGATCGCTAGCTAGTTGTTCTAGTTTGTCAGTTGCTAAGTACATAGCTGTGGCTCCAATGTTGACACTAGCACCTTTAAGGTGATGAGTTTCTCGCGCTATTTGCCCAAGGTCATCAGCTGCGATCGCTGCTTTAATTATCTCTAAACGGGGTTTAATATCTTCAACGCATATTTGCAATAAATTTAATTCAAATTCTCGATCGTTTCCTGATATCTGATGCAAGTGTTCCCAATCAATTGCTAAGTCAGTGGAAACTGTCTGTTCATACACACCTGCCTCTTGCTGGGAAACGATCGCACCTGTCCAATATTCTAGAGTCTGTGCTAATTTTTCTTTAAATACTGGTTTACTCAAATAGTCGTCCATTCCGGCATTTAGACAAGTTTCTTCGTCTTCTTTCATCACATTAGCTGTCATCGCAATCACTACAGGACGATGACCCAATGCAAAAGCATCCTCTTGCCAACGATGAATTTCTTTTGTGGTTTCCAAACCGTCGAGAATTGGCATTTGGCAATCCATTAAAATCAAATCGTAAGGAATTTTTTCTAAGAGCTGCAAAACTTCCTTTCCATTAGCAACGACATCGGCTTTGTAGCCCAAACTCTGGAGTTGCTTTAGTGCTACTTTTTGATTCACCAAATTATCTTCGGCTAAGAGAATTCTTAACTTGGATTTAGTAGAAGGATTAGGTGGACAGGAAGTAACAATACTTGAAGTTTCTGTACTGGGAATTTCTTCTGTAGCCTCTAGCTTTCTGTTTCTACACCCTTGTTCTGATTTCGGCTGAGTTTCTAAAATATTTATGATGGTATCAAGGAGTCGTGATGGCTTAATGGGTTTGAATAAATAAGTAGCAAATCCGATTTTGAGCGCCTGTTGTACTTCATCCCGTTGATTAGTAGAGGCGAGTATAATCAAAGGGATCTTAGCAATTGCAGAATTGGCTGGAATTTGTTCTTTTATTGTCATGCCATTTGTTTGGGCTATTTGCATATCAATCAAGGCAACATGATATGATTTCCCCTGCTCGCTAGCTTGCTGAATAACTTTAACGGCCGCAGCAATACTGTCAGCTCGATCTACCTCCATCCCCCAATGAGTAGCTTGATGGCAGATAATTTTATAATTAGTAGTGTGGTTATCCACTACCAATAAGCGGCGATTTTGCAAAAGTCCGCGATCGCATTTTGGCTCAACAGGCTCAACTTGTTTGGTAAAAAGTAACTCAAACCAAAACTTAGATCCTTTGTCCATCTGGCTTTCTACCCCAATCGCTCCTCCCATCAAAGTTACAAGTTGTTTACAGATAGCTAATCCCAAACCGGTACCACCATACTTGCGAGTGGTCGAAGCATCCACTTGGGTAAATGGTGTAAAGAGTTTGCGTTGGTCTTCAGGGCTAATGCCAAGACCTGTATCTGTAATCGCAAAATGGATGGTGGCTGTAGTCAAAGAAAGCGAACGCAATTCGGCTTGTACTAATATTTCGCCAGCGCTGGTAAATTTGATGGCGTTGCTGATTAAGTTCATCAAAATTTGCCGCAGCCTACCAGTATCTCCCTTGAGTTGAGTGGGGACGTTGCGATCGATTATTGCAGCAATTTCTAATCCCTTGTTATGGGCTGAAGGAGCCAATAATTCCACCACGTCTTCTACACAAGTGGATAGGTCAAAATCGAGAGTTTCGAGAGCCATCTCTCCAGCCTCAAGTTTGGAAAGATCCAAAATCTCGTTGATCAAACTTAAAAGAGCGTCTCCACTACTGCGAATTATTTCAATAAAATCTCGCTGTTCTTCGTCTAAAGGAGTATCTAACACCAAACTAGTCATCCCCAATACAGCGTTCATCGGAGTGCGAATTTCATGACTGATATTTGCCAAAAAGGCACTTTTCGTCTGAGAAGCTAATTCGGCTTGGCGACGGGCAATTTCAAGTTCTTGTCGCTGACGAGTTTCGGCTGCTAATAGTTGGGCTTGGGTCAAAGCAATACCTACTTGGTCGGCTATTTGCCGCAAAAGATCGGTTTCAAAGCTAGACCAGTGGTGGGAATCGTCACACTGATGAACTATGAACAAACCGCTAAGTTCTTCTTTAACAAGAATAGGTACAACCAAATTGACTTTGACCCCAAACTGTTGCATTAATTCCAGATGGCTTTGTTCAACTTCTAAAAGATCCAAGTTATCCAGTCCGAAAACCTTGCCTTGACGATACTGCTGTAGATAGTACTGTTGGAGATATTCTGCTTCAAAGTAGGGGGCGGCGTTATTTTGCTCTTTGATTGCTGGTAAGCCAGAAACTACTGCTTCAACAACGGTGTTTGCAGTAGTTTCTGGCATCAGCTGATAGATTAAAACTCGGTCAGTCTGGAGAATCTTTTGTACCTCTTCGACAGTGATTTGGAGAATTTCTTCGATGTCCAAAGATTGACGAATCTTCAGGGTGATTTCGGTAAATAGTTGCGATCGCAAATTTTGGCGTTGTATTTCTTCTTCAGCCTGTTTACGCTGGATAAATTGCCCTACTTGCTCGCCGATAGAATTCATCGTTTTTACTAAATCTTCGTCAAGGGGCTGGATTTCACGATTAAAGCAGGTAATCACACCGAGGATTTTATTACCACTGCGGATCGGAAAACCAAAAGCTGCATGTAGTCCTACTTGAGCAGCTATTTTGAAGTTAGGCAAATTAATATCTTTAGCGATATCAGCGATCCAAACCGATTCAGAACTAGCCCAAACCCGTCCAGGTAGTCCAATTCCGGGTGCAAAGGTGGTTTGCCGCTTCAGTATTTCAAACTCTTGCATTTCAATGGATGCTTTATGCCAGATATCGACAAAATGCAGCACATTTGCTTGCTCATCTACCATCCAAATTTCACCCAAATCCCATGCCAAACTCTCACAGATTCCTTGCAATATTTGGTGAGTAGCTTCGCTAATTGTGGTGGACTCTGCTAGAACGCGGGTTGCAGCATATTGTGCAGTCAAATGCTGTTGTGTTCGTTTGGCATTGGTAATGTCAATGCCAGTAGCAACTATATATTCAACACAGCCCTCATAGTCTTTTAAGATGGTATTCGACCAGGCAATCAGCCGCCGACTACCATCTTTCATTACCCAATAGTTTTCATAATTATGGGAAAGTTGACCAGATCGTAACCGATCAAAAACCGCTTTAACTGGCTCCACTTCTTCAGGAAGTAGTAACAAGTTCCAGCTATACCTACCCCTCACCTCATCAAAAGAGTAACCAGTTATTTGCTCGCAGGCTTGATTGAAACGAACGATTTGCCCTTGAGAATCGAGAACTATTACCAACGCACCGACCGTATCAAGGACTGCTGAGATAAAGTTGCGTTCTTGATTTAAGGTTTCTTCTGTCCTCTTCCGTTCAAGAACCTCACGATAGATCGAGTAGTAGACTACAGCAAGAACGATAAAACTTAGGCAAATAGCGATCGCCAATGTGAGAATTGTGTTCCGAGTCCAAATCTTTGCTGCTTGTGACTGCTGTCGGATTCGTCCCCTGTCCTCGTTTTCTATCTCATCGATCGCCTTGCGGATATCATCCATGAGATTTTGTCGATCGTTTTTCAGCAGTACTTGCAACGCTGCCTCTAATCCCTTATTCTGGCGCAAATCGATAGTCTGTTTTAGTTCAGTAAGTTTAGCCGTTATCAGAAATTCAAGCGTTGCCATCTGCTTTTGTTGATTCGGTTGAGCTGCTGTTAACTTCTTCAGCTTGGCAATTTCTCGATCGACGTTACTAAGTGCTGTTTGATACGATTTTAGATAAAGTTTGTCTCCAGTGAAGATGTAACTACGTTGCCCAATTTCAGCATCCTTTACCTGGGACAGTATTTCCTCTTGGCTGTTAAGTTTTTTATAAGTATTTGTTACTAGACTGCGATTAAAATTACTAAATACTCTTGTATTTTGATCGGAAACCACCCCAATCAGAACTAAAATTATTGACGACAAACCAAAACTTGCTGCAATCTTTTTGAAAAATTGCTTGCGTACCCTCTGTACCTGGTTGCTTTTCTTGGAAGCAAGTACCAAACTTGCTAAATTTCGGCGCAATTCCAGTTGCTTTATGACTTGACGAGCTAAAGTTTGTAATGCCTCTATTTGTTTTGGATTAAGTTCTCGTGGTACGTAGTCAATTACACACAGCGTTCCGAGGGCGTATCCTTCAGCGTTAGTTAAAGGTACACCAGCATAAAACCGAATATTTGGGTCAGATGTCACCAGTGGATTTGTTGCAAACCGTTCGTCATCTTTTGCATCAGGCACTACCAAAACATCAGACTGGAGAATGGCATGGGCACAGAATGCGAAATCTCGGTGCGTTTCTGGGGCATCCAAACCGACTTTTGACTTGAACCATTGGCGATTTGTATCAATTAAGCTAATTAAGGCAATAGGAGTCTGACAAATATACGAGGCTAAACGAGTCAGATCGTCAAAGGTGGCTTCCGATGGCGTATCGAGAATCTTATACTGCAAAACTGCATCGATTCTCTGGGCTTCGTTATCAGGTAATGGTGCTTTCATCCTTGAGTCTTATCTACATTCTGGGGAGTGGGGAGTGAGGGAGTGAGGGAGCAGGGGGAGATAGGGAAGATGAGGGAGATAGGGAGACAAGGGGACAAGGGGGTAAACAAAACTCCTAACTCTTAACTCTTAACTCAGCACTCCTAACGCCCAATGCCCCATGCCGAATTTGGTCAATAAACTTACCTTTAATTAATGACAATAGTTTACTTAAAACCGTTAGCGTAATTTTACTGAGTTATATGTTGTTAAATAATCGATCAAATGCTTAAATCTCTGCTATATTTTTTGTGGGCTGGCTTATTGGAAATTGGGGGCGGCTACTTAATCTGGTTGTGGTTGCGCGAAGGTAAGCCGTCCTGGTTGGGTATATTGGGAGGAATTGCTTTAGCTTTCTATGGGGTTATTGCAACTCTCCAACCAACAAATTTTGGCAGAGTCTATGCGGCTTATGGCGGCGTGTTTATCGCAATGGCAATGCTTTGGAGTTGGAAGGTAGACGGGGTAACTCCAGACCGCTACGACTTAATCGGAGTATGTTTAGCTTTAATAAGTGTTTTAATTATCATGTTTGCCCCCAGAAGTTAAGTAAAATTTCTAGATTATTTTGAACTTTTATAGTGTTCTCTGGTAAACAAATAATAATCTCACGCAAAATTGCAAAAGTTTTTTCGCAACTAACCTGTTAGAAGCAGGCATCTGGATATCTACATGTTTATGAGGGAAATAGAAAGAGAACTCATGATGCAACATTTTGCAACTAGATGAGGTAAACTTCTCCACAACCCTCACGCTACTTGCTTCTCTCTTCTCTAAAATGACGATCGCGATCGCACCAGTAGGGTATTTCTCTACCTCATATTGGCATAACCTCTGTCTTTGCACCCTGTTCGCGATCGCACGAGAAGTTGAAATTTGCAGCATATTTGGGCAAATTATCGGAAAATACTGACAAGAATTTACAATACTCGTTACATATCACAATTATTTTGGTTTGTAACAGTAAGTAACTAAAAATTCGTAATTTTGTCCGGCTTGAATAAAATACTATTCTTCTATTCTTTAAAAAAAAAGATGCAATGTAATGATTGCGTGTTTATACGCTAATTTAAATCTTGGCAACTACAATCGGGTTTATATTTTTGTTAACATTTCAAGAAAATTCAAGTTAAGTAACTTTCAAGACAAAAATGTGTCAATAAAAGTAATCAAATGTAGTTAAGGATACAAATTGTTGGTGCTTAGGAAGAAAAAAAAGTGTTGAAGAAAGTTGTGATGATTGGAGCTATCACCCTACTATTTTTAGGAGGGCCGTTGATGGGCAATGCTTTTGCCCAAACCCCAACTGCTGCCCCGCCTACTGCTGATACTGGAGACACAGCATTTATGCTGATTTCAGCAGCACTTGTGCTGCTAATGACACCAGGATTGGCGTTTTTCTATGGTGGATTTGTGCGATCGCGTAACATCCTAAACACATTGATGATGAGCTTTGTGTTAATGGCAATCGTCGGAGTTACCTGGATTCTGTGGGGCTATAGTCTTTCCTTTGCGCCAGGTTTACCATTTATCGGTGGATTGCAATGGCTGGGTTTGAATGGTGTCGGATTAGAGATAACCGATTATCTCAAAGGGTCAAACCCGCCGGAAGTCGTTTCTTATGCCGGCACAATACCCCATCAGGCATTCATGATTTACCAAGCCATGTTTGCCATTATCACCCCAGCCTTAATTTCTGGGGCGATCGTTGAGCGGATTAGTTTCCGCGCCTATTCGCTGTTTGTTCTACTGTGGTCAACCTTTGTTTACGCTCCCCTAGCCCACATGGTGTGGGCGAAAGGTGGATTCTTGGGTTTGTACGGTGGATTAGGTGCCCTCGACTTTGCAGGTGGCACAGTAGTTCATATTAGTTCTGGCGTTTCTGCTCTAGTAGCAGCGATCGTCCTTGGGCCTCGGAAAACCCATCCCGATCGCCTTAGCCCGCCGCACAATGTTCCTTTCATTTTACTGGGTGCTGGCTTGCTATGGTTTGGCTGGTTCGGTTTCAACGCTGGAAGTGCCTTATCTGCTGCCAGTGGAACTTCTGGTAATGTAGTCACAAATTTAGCAACAACAGCCTTTGTTGCTACCAATACAGCAGCGGCGGCGGCGGCTTTAATGTGGCTAATTTTGGAAAGCGTTTTACGGGGTAAACCGACCGCAGTGGGAGCAGCTACAGGAGCTGTTGCTGGTTTGGTGGGTATCACCCCCGCCGCCGGATTTGTCACACCGCTATCAGCGATTTTAGTTGGTTTCATCACCTCCTTTGTTTGCTTCTATGCTGTGAGTTTCAAGCATAAGCTGCAAATTGATGATGCCTTAGATACCTATCCTGTGCATGGCGTTGGCGGTACAGTAGGAGCAATTTTAACGGCCATTTTTGCCACGACTCAAGTCAACGGAGGAGGTAAAGATGGAGTGCTGCGTGGTAATTTTGGTGAATTGATAGTTGAACTAGTAGCAATTGTCGTTGCCTATGTAATCGCAGGTGTCGGTACGTGGATTATTCTCAAAGTTATCGATGCTACAGTCGGGCTGCGAGTCAAAGAGGAAGCGGAATTGCAAGGTATGGATATCAACGAACACGGCGAAGAAGGTTACAACTCCGAGTTTGGCGATCGTCCTACTCAGTAGAGAGTGCTGAGTTAGAAGTTAGGAGTTGCTTCCCTAATGCCCAATTTAAGATTGTGTAATTTGCGATCGCTAGCGTTAAAATTTGATTCAAATAATTGGTAAATTTCGCTAGTCGTGTCTACATCTCTTAAAACCTTTCCTATCTGGGCATTTTTCTCGCTGTTAACCAACGGCATCCTAATGTTGGCGGTCATTCTGCTCATTTGGCAACAGCAGAGATTGGCCGCTTTTTTTGGGATAATCGCATCCCCACAGCCAATCAACCTGAATAATTCACCGCAAATTGCTACACCTGATTTAGGTCGCCGTCACCAACTCACTTATCAAGAGTGGATAGATATCCTCAACCAAGAAGCCAAGGTCGCCGCTGACCAACATCCTCCGCATTTAACCATCCTGGCGGGAGATTCTCTGAGTTTGTGGTTTCCCCCTGAGTTATTACCCGAAGGTAAAAATTGGCTCAATCAAGGAATTTCTGGCGAAACCAGCAATGGACTCTTAAAAAGATTAAAAATATTTGACCGCACCCAGCCAGAGGTGATTTTTGTAATGATTGGCATTAATGACCTAATTCGGGGCATGAGCAATGGGGAAATTTTAGATAATCAGCGCCAAATTATCAATCACCTACAAAAGACTCATCCTACAGCGCAAATTGTTGTCCAATCGATTTTGCCACATGGGGCAGAAGCAGCAACTTGGAAAGGACGAGATAAACTATTGGCTGTTGCCAATAGTCGCATTCGCGAGTTGAATCAGCAACTACAAAGCATATCTACCAAAAAAGGTGTCAAATACCTCGATTTACATCCCCTGTTTACCAACAAGCAAGGAAATCTCCGCCGCGAATTTACTACTGATGGCTTACATTTAAGTCCTGAAGGCTATATGGTTTGGCGTTCTGCATTGCAGATTTATAGCGAGATTGAATTAAAACCTCAGCAAGAAAAAGAGGGGAAAAGGTTAAAGGGTAAAGGGTAAAGGCATTAAATCCTTTTCCCTTTGCCTCTCTCTGATAATATCTTTGAAGACAACTCTGTATCAATCGCGTCTAGGCGCGAGAAAATAAGAAATAGTGAGTTTAAGTAGACAAATCTAATGGATACAAAAGCTTTTAAGCGCAACCTCCAACATTCAGAAAATTACAATCGCAAGGGCTTTGGTCATCAAGCAGAAGTTGCCACGCAGTTGCAATCTGAGTATCAGAGTAACTTGATTCAGGAAATTCGCGATCGCAATTACACTCTGCAACGGGGTGATGTAACAATCCGACTAGCACAAGCCTTTGGCTTTTGCTGGGGTGTAGAACGGGCTGTGGCTATGGCCTACGAAACTCGTCAGCATTTCCCCACAGAACACATCTGGATTACTAACGAGATTATCCACAACCCTTCTGTAAATCAGCGGATGCAGGAGATGGAAGTACAATTCATCCCCATTAAAGAAAAGAATAAAGACTTTTCTATTGTTGGAATTGGTGATGTGGTCATATTACCCGCTTTTGGGGCTAGCGTTCAAGAAATGCAGATACTTCACGATAAAGGCTGCAAAATTGTTGATACAACTTGTCCTTGGGTATCTAAAGTTTGGAATACAGTAGAAAAGCACAAAAAAATCGATTATACATCAATAATTCACGGTAAATATAAGCACGAAGAAACAGTTGCGACTAGTTCCTTCGCTGGCAAGTATTTAATTGTGTTAAATTTGCAAGAAGCAGAATATGTTGCTGACTATATTATCAATGGTGGCAACCGTGAAGAATTTCTGACAAAATTTGCGAAAGCTTGTTCAGCAGGATTTGACCCCGATCGCGATTTAGAAAGAGTTGGCATTGCTAACCAAACTACCATGCTTAAAGGCGAAACTGAGCAAATCGGCAAGCTTTTTGAGCGGACTATGTTACAAAAGTATGGCCCCACTGAGTTAAATCAGCATTTCCAAAGCTTTAACACTATTTGTGATGCCACTCAAGAACGGCAAGATGCCATGTTGGAATTAGTGGAACATAATTTAGATTTGATGATAGTAATTGGTGGGTTTAATTCCTCGAATACTACTCAGTTGCAACAAATTGCCTTTGAGCGAGGAATTCCTTCTTACCATATTGATACTGTTGAACGCCTTAAATCGGTATATTCTATTGAACATCGCCAATTAAATGGGCAGTTAATAACTACAGATAACTGGTTGCCTGATGGGGAAATTGTTGTAGGCATTACTTCTGGTGCTTCTACGCCTGATAAGGTAGTAGAAGATGTAATTGAGAAGATTTTTAGATTAAAAGCAACAACAGCACTAGTTTAAAAGTTCTCAGAGGACTTTCAAATAAAAACATCCAATTACTTAGGAGGTGGGCAGCATTCGACTGAACAAAGCCAAAGTCTTGCCCGCCTTACAAAAGTATTTTTGCTGTATTATGCAGACTGCAATACATCACAATACATCATTAGACCTTTTGGCATTTGTGCTTTTTGCACTCTTGGGGAAAAGGGTAAAGGTGAAAGGGGAAAGGGACTTTTGCAGAACCTTTTCTCCTTTTCCCAACTTATACAATAAGTCTATTATCTCCAGCTTTGCTCCTGAATTCAGAATAGTTGAATTCTTCAATTGTTTGCAATTGCCAAGATAATGAATGAGGTACAATAACTGCATCCTTCACCTCTCTTTGCAAGCGAGGAAGGGACTATAATGTACCTTCACCATGATGAAGAAATACTATATTTATTCACACATCACGCGTTTTGAAAAAATTATAGATAGCAAGACCAATAGCTAAAAGCAACACTGCATGAATGAGATTTCCGGCAATATGAAGTGCCAGTCCTAATGCCCAAAAAGCAACCAGTATAACAACAATACCCCAAAGTATACTCAACATATTATTTGTTCTGAATTAAATCAGTTTTAATTTATTCAAATATTTTACTCCATCGCTTCACTTTTATCTATTTGCCTTAAGAAAGATTACTTTGAGTGATGGCGCACAGTCATTTGCTATGCTTAATCTTTCGTTACTATTTAATTAGATAAAGATAGCGGTTCTGAACTGTCAGTTAACTGCCCCGATCGCTACCTCAAGCGACAGGATTGCTCTATAGTCGGAGCCTGTGCGAGTTGCACCATAATTGCTACTAATCAACCGCAACCTTACGATCGCCTGAAGCTAGCAATTCTAGCAATTATTGAGTCACATCCAAAAACGGCAACAAACCAGGGAATACCAGCAGCAGGTATCCAACAAGCGGCAAGTTTTCTTTGACTAGCTATTTTGGTGATTCTGGCATGACTTTAGAGATTTGCAATAATTAACGCCTCTAGCCATTGGGATAATAAACCTCTTGCAAAAGTAATTTTTGCAAGAGGGGTTAAAGGGAAAAGGGTTTTTATGAGCCGCTTTCCCCTTTAACCCTTACCCTTTTCTCCACTTTTGCAAGAAGTCTAAGAAATATTTCTACCGAAAGAACTATAAAAATTTCATCACGATTTCATTATTGGATGAAATCTTTAAAGGATAAATTCAGTTACATGTCTTTCTTCAGCTAGAGATAAATTTTATCATATTTTTGATATTGATTTATACAAGACTCATATTGAATTTTTGCGAAGCTAGTACATAATAAGTACAAAGTCTGTTGAATATGTCAAGTCAAACCGATGTACAAGTACAAAGAATTAGAGCTATTGGCTTAACAGTGACAAACTGCAATCGCTCTTTGGATTTCTATACACAAGCACTTGCTTTTGAACTAGTTTCTGACATTACTGTTGAAGGACAGGATTACAGCGACTTAGGAGGTGTGACTGGGACAACAATTCGCATTGTCACTTTACGATTAGGTGATGAACCGATCGAGTTGATGGAGTATCTTAATATTCAGGGTAAACCCATTCCCAGCGATTCACAAAGTAATGACTTGTGGTTTCAACATCTGGCAATTGTCGTGAGTGATATGGATCGTGCTTATACTCACTTGCGTTCATTTCCCATTGAACCAATTTCAGTTGCTCCCCAGACAATACCACCTGAGAATAAAGCATCTGGTGGTGTCCGCGCTTTTAAGTTTAAAGACCCTGATGGTCATGATTTAGAGTTAATTTGGTTTCCACCTGATAAAGGACAAGATAAGTGGCATCAAAATAGTCATAGCTTGTTTTTGGGAATCGATCATAGCGCGATCGCTATTTCCAATACCGAGCAGAGTCTACACTTCTACTGCAACCTCCTGGGAATGCAAATTGATAGCCGCAGTCTCAACTGGGGTGCAACCCAATCTCGCTTGGATAATTTACCAGGAGCCGAAGTCAAAATTACAGCACTACGACCTGTTCAAGATGGTGTGGGAATTGAACTGTTAGACTATATTGTGCCTGAAAAAGGCCGCCCAATACCGAGTGACTGGAAAAGTTGCGATATTGCACATATCCAAATTGAGCTTGTTGTAAATAATCTTGAACAGTTTGTAGATAAGCTACGGCGTAACAAAGTTCAGTTTATATCGTCGCGGATTGTACAGTTTAGCGATCGCTCTTTTCCTTACCGCCAAGGTTATTTAGTTAAAGATCCTGATGGACACGCAATATTGCTAATTGCGGAATCTTGATGTGGGAAGCGATGGATCGTTGATTGGCTATAATACTTGTAGTGAGGTAGGACATAAATAAAAATGTCAGAAAAAACTTTCGATATTGCTTACTTATCTGATAATTTACTTGAGTTATTATCAGATATCCAAAATAATGTTGAAATTACGCTAACTCGTCAAGGGGTTCCTTGGGCAAAGGTTTTACCTCTGTCTCAAGCAGAGTCTATAGTTGAAAAAGCAAGTTTAAATCATGGCTCGATGGTGATGATTAGTGAAGATATCTTAGAACCCAGAGTTGCAGGTTTTTGGCAAGGACAGGTTAAGATTTCTGATGATTTTGATGAAACTTCCGAAGAGGTGATTGCTGCTTTTTATGGGGAAGATCAATGAGTTTTCTGCTAGATACTCATATCCTGCTATGGTTTTTAGCAAATGATTCTAAGTTGTCAAATCAGGTACGAGAAGTAATTACTAATCCTGAAAATTTAATTTTTGTCAGTGCTATTAGTGCTTGGGAAATTTCGATTAAACAGTCTTTAGGAAAGTTAATAGCTCCTAGTAATTTAGAGGAGGCTTTGCGCTTTAGTCGATTAGAGGTTTTAGCAATTACGTTGGCACATGGAATAAAAGTTGCTGATTTGCCAATGTATCATAAAGATCCTTTTGATCGGATGTTAATTGCTCAGGCTTTGGTAGAAGGTCTAACAATAATTACTGTAGATCAGAAGTTTAAATTTTATGATGTGGCGTTGTTAATAACTGAATCATAAATATGATGATTCACCTTCCAAAAATCAAAGCATCAAGCGAATAAGCACCAGGGCCTAAAACTGCGATCGCAATTAGCATAACGCAATACATAAAAGCCTTTTCCCAACTTGGGGGTTCACCTTGTCCTAAAGCACCTTGATACTGTTCTGGAGGAATTAAGTATGGATCTTGAGCGACAAAAGGCTTACCTCCAGAGATGTGCAAATATATTGCAAAAATCATTGAGCAGAGAATAGGCAAAGTTGCTAAGAGTGTGAGGAATCCAATTATCAGAAAAATTCCACCACCTAACATCGATGCAGCTGATAAAAAGCAAAGAAAAACAGGCATTTTTAGAGACTCAGCCCACCGTCGAAGATGCGTTATCTTGGGATAGCCGTGTAGTATAAACAACCAGCCAAGGCTAACTCTGAGAAGTAAAAGTGCCAATCCTGGGAATCCGTCAGGATACACCGGAGAAAGTGAACTTAACAAGTGTGGACTGAGCTGTGGGAAATTAAATGCAGCTAGGAAAAAAGCGAGTTCCTTCGGAATAGCTCCGCTTAACGCTACACCCAACCCAAATTGATAAATCATAGTTGTACACCACGAGTATTAAGGTTGATAGCATATAACGAATGACCGGCTGTGATAAATAAGCGTTCACGAAGTGTCCCTGAAAGGGAATCGCCTTCTTGACCACCGAAAGTCAGGTTAGCTGATGTCTCCGGTACAAAAATTTTTCCTAAGCGAGTTCCATCGGGGGCGTATATCTGCACGCTATCTTGAGAGGTAGTAAAAACATTGCCATGTTCGTCAACCCGCAGTCCATCCGGTTGTCCTGGCTCAATGACTGCAAATACACGCCCATTCTTTACATAGCGCTCGCCTACAACCTTATAAACACGAATATGATGAGGCCCCCCAGGAATATTAAACGCAGCTGTATCTGAAACATATAAAAGGCTTTCGTCTGGACTGAAAGCCAACCCATTAGGGCGTACCATGTCTGTTACTACAGGATAAATCTCACCTGTTTCTGGGTCAAAGCGATACACGTAACTTCCGGGTTGTTCCTGTTCGCCGCCGTAACCTTGATTTGGCTCGGTAATCCCATAAGGCGGATCGGTGAACCAAATTGTACCGTCACTTTTGACTACCAAATCATTTGGACTGTTCAGGCGTTTGTCTTGGTAGCGATCGACTAAAACCTTCCATTCACCATTTTGTTCGCGTCGGATAATAGCACGCAAACCAGAGGAACAAGCAACCAGACGACCCTCTAAGTCACGGTAATTACCGCTTTGGTAATCAGATGGATCTCGTAGGACAGTCACATTGTCAGTAGCACTCCACCGCAACAGGCGATTACCGTGAGCATCGCTCCACACAACACTGTCATCTTCATGGAAGTAAACAGGCCCCTCGCTATGGACTGCACCGTTGGCAAGCTTTTGAAGTGAGGCTTCTGGGCGTACAATAGCACGCAGGCGATCGTCATAAATCTCAATGGCTTCAGGCATAGAAATCTCCTGTTATTTAACTTGGCTACTGACGATAAATATCAGGTATAAATTAATACTAAAAGTATTGCCAATGTCTACTTAATATCGGGCAACAAACTAAGTGTAAAATTTTCAACTATTCTCATCAGTTACTAAATACAATATTGAAGTTAATGATTATAAAGCTAATTTTTACTATATCGATCTCCATTAACATTGAACCATAGATATAGATTGCACTAAAATACTATTTTTGTTCAAGATAAATCTTTTATAACACCATCGAATTAATAGCTTCCTTAAATGCCAAGCAAAATTTATTTACTATTTTTGTAAATATATTACATGACTAATTCACACAATAAAAATAAAAAATGAAATTAAAATGAAATAAGAACCTGTCTTTAGGCATAAATAAATATTAATCCATTAGAGAGAAGTAATATTGTAATTCAAGCTTTAATCTAAGCATAATAATCTGTCTTTAAAGGGTGTTTGAAAAGCTATAGTTATTGGTCAAAGTGTCTAATACCCCCTCTAACCCCCCTTGTAAATCTACGGTGCATACACAAGTCTCAAGTAGTTGATAAATCTTGGTTTTACCCCACCCTAACCCTCCCCTTATAAAGGGGAGGGAACAACATTTGTTCTGTTTCCCCCCTTTATAAGGGGAGATTAAGGGGGGTGATTCGACTTGTGTATACACGGTAGCCCTTGTAAATGGTGGGGAATAATCTCTTAAATCCCTCCTTTACAAGGGGATTTTGGGGGTTAAGATCAGAATTTAATGTGTTATACGACACTTTTAAAACATATTTTTAAAAGTATTCAAATTTTGAAAAAACTTATAAAGTAAATTAAAAGATTGCCAAATTAATTTGTGGCATCAAAGAAATTAAACCGTAATTAATATGAAATTACCAATTATCAATTATGACTAGCATCACAGAACATTACGATATCATTATTATCGGTACAGGAGCCGGTGGAGGTACATTAGCTCACCGCCTTGCACCCACAGGTAAAAAAATTCTAGTACTGGAAAGAGGCGACTTTTTACCGAGAGAGAAAGCTAACTGGAATCCAGAGGAAGTCTATCAAAAACATCGTTACCATACTGATGAGCAATGGTATAACAAGGAAGGTAAAGCCTTTCAACCTCAGACAGGCTATTGGGTTGGTGGCAATACCAAACTCTACGGTGCAGCCCTAATTAGATTCCGGGAGCGAGATTTTGAAAGGGTAATTCATAAAGAAGGAATTTCTCCAGAATGGCCTTTGAAGTATCAAGACTTTGAGTCATACTACACCCAAGCAGAAAAGCTATATGACGTGCATGGTCAGGAAGGAGAAGACCCCACAGAACCACCTCGCAGCGAACCATATCCCTATCCGCCAGTGAGTCATGAGCCAGATATGCAGTCCCTTGCTGATGGCATCCGGGAACTGGGTTACTACCCATTTCATTTACCACTAGGATTAAAGCTCAATGAAAGCGATCGCCTAAATAGCCCTTGCATTCGCTGCGATACCTTTGATGGATACCCTTGTCTCGTACACGCAAAAGCCGATGCTGATGTCAACGCCATTCGTCCGGCTCGTGAAAAATATGCCAATGTTACTCTTTTAACTAATACTAAAGTCTTGCGGCTGCATACCAGTGAGTCGGGGCGAGAAGTGACGAAGGTAGAAACTGAAATTGCAAAAGAGCAACATTGGTTTGCAGGCGATATTGTGGTTGTTGCCTGTGGTTCTGTCAACTCAGCTGCTTTGCTGTTACGCTCTGCTAATGACAAACATCCCAACGGATTAGCAAATAGTTCCGATCAAGTGGGGCGGAATTTTATGAAACAACTGGAAACAGCCATAGTTTCCATACATCTAGAGGTGAATCACGCCAACTTTCAAAAAACGATCGCTGTCAACGATTTTTACTGGGGAGAGCCAGATTTTCCTTATCCGATGGGCATGATTCAGAATACAGGTAATGTCCTAGCTGATATGATTCCCGGTGAAGCACCCCCACTGATGGCTCCATTTATCAAGCTGATTCCTCATTTTGAGCGCCATTTGCTGGCCGAGCGATCCGTTGGCTGGTGGTTGCAGACAGAAGATTTACCAGACCCCAATAATCGGATTCGGGTTGTGGGCGACAAGATTCATGTTGACTATACACTGAACAATACCGAAGCAAGCGATCGCTTAATTCATCGCTGGACATCTGTACTCAAGTCAATTCCTGATTCTGCCAAACACGTCCTGCCATTTAGCATTTATCCCCGCACTCATATACCTGAACAAGCAGTTGCTCATCAATGCGGTAGTTGTCGATTTGGCACAGATCCCAAAACCTCAGTCCTGGATCTAAATTGTCGTGCCCATGATGTCGAGAATCTTTATGTTGTAGATAGTAGTTTCTTTCCGTCAAATTCGGGAGTTAACCCCACGCTTACGATTATGGCGAATGCATTGCGTGTTGGCGATCTGCTTGCAGCAGCGCTTCTTTGACGCATAGCTAAACGATTGAAGTAGAAAGCTAGTACACCTGAGCAAGAAGTAGTTTCATGCTGATTATAGTTTCAAGGAGAAACAGATTATGAACGAAGAACACTCTATTTCTAACCGAGAAAATGAAAATCAAACACCCTCAAATACTCATTCTATTGCAACAGGATTGGGAGCAGCCGGAGGCGGAATTGCAGGAGCCGCACTAGGCCGCTCAATTGGTGGTAAAGTTGGTGCTGCAATTGGTGGCGTTGCAGGTGCGATCGCACTTGGAGTTGCAGCCAATGAACTGGCAGGATACACCGAGCAATTCATTGAAGAACTCCAGCCAACAGTAGGCTTAGGATTAGGAGCAGATCGCAAACCAATTGAATTACCTAGTCATTATAGTTGGGAAGAACTACAAGCACTATCAAAACCTCAAGGGAAAAAAATCTAGAACCGCAAAGTTTGCTACATCAACAAGCTAACCCAAACAATTAACATTTTGAATCTTGCAAGACAAGCTAGCTTGGGGCACAAGCGAAGTAACGCTGTAGGACTCGTAACCTCTACTCTTTTAGGCGAGAGCCTATTAGAGCAAGTGACAAGGTAGATTACAGAATCCCCGTACCTTCAGGTCGGGGAGTGTCAATCAATTACATCGAGGATAACGATTAAACAACCACAAAATTGTTGTTCGTTAGTGACAACCCAGGAGATAATCCGGCAAATTGTACTTGAGTAAATGCACCTGCACTACCATCTCGATCAAAGAACAATGCACCTGTAGTGGAGTTATAAATAAATCGCTGGAGAAGAGTGGTTGCAGATTCTCCAAGTGTAAACTGACTTGCCTGAAGTACACCTGCTGATAAACTGCCACCAAAACCAGCAGCCGACACTTGAATTATTTCATTCGGTTCATTAATCGCCCCGAAGTCACGTATCAAATCGAGACCTTCATCGAAACTATTGAAAACAAAGGTATCAGTACCACCTTCCCCAAAGAGGCGATCGTTACCCTTGCCACCAATGAGGATAGCATCGCCAATGCCACCTGTGAGGGTATCATCACCATTGCCACCTATGACGGTGTTATTACCAGTCGCATAAGAGGCTCTCAGGGAATCATTACCATCGCCCCCATCTAATAGATTATTGCCTGTTGAACCGGAAACATCCAATGTATCGTTACCAACACCACCGTTGAGGGTGTTCTCACCAGAGGCGTCAGAAAAGACAGAGAGAAAATCATTACCATCGCCCCCATCTAATAGATTGTCGTCTGCTGAACCGGAAACATACAATATATCGTTACCAGCACCACCATTGAGGGTGTTATTTCCAGATACGCTATCCTTAACATAATTTCCGAATTCGTCCTCAATGGAACTCAAGGCCTGTAAAGAATCATTGCCATTGCCTCCATTGAGAAGGTGATTCCCTGTTGAAAGACTAATATCCAAGAAATCTTCACCAGCGCCGCCATCTATTGTATCGTTACCATTGCCTGAACGGAGCGTATCATTACCATTGCTTCCCACAAGATAATCATTGTAGTCTGTACCTGTGATATTTAATTGTTCGATATTCTTGTAGTTAAACACTGTTGTGTCTGCCGTCGAAGAAATTACTCCAATGTTAGTAGTCGCATCAAAAGTTGAAGTAATTCCTGTGGTAGCACTGCCATAACTGAAAGACAAAGTGTCGTTACCTGTTCCCCCGTCTACTGTTTGAGTCACTAACGTAGATAGGGAGTAGAAATTTAAAGAATCATCGCCATTCCCGCCATTGAGGGTGTTATTGTCGATGCCACCATTGAGAGTATCATTGCCATCGCCACCGTTGAGAGTATTATTGCCATTGCCACCCCTCAAAATATCATTGCCACTTAAGCCTTCAATAATGTCATTACCCCCTTGACCATTGATGACATCATTTGAATTGTCAAATCCACTAACATTGTTAGATAGGTCGTTTAGGAAGGTGACTGTATTTTTTCTAAACACAGTGCTTTGGGTGGAGTTGGCATCGAAGACATCAAAGCTGTCGGCGATCGTAGTTTGCCCATAAAACAGAATATTGCCCAAATCTACACTGGCTCCAGTAGATTTGGTGAGGTTATCAAGGTTGGACAGGGCAAAGTTTTCCAGGATGAATCTGGTATCACCATATCCTTGAAAGCTGATTTCTAAACTTGTGCCATTCTGGGTGAGAAGCAAATTGTCGGCAGTGAAGCCAATATTGTCCTGGAATATCAGAGTATCCACTTCGGCTATGACTGCTGCTGTGGGGTTTGTTCCTTTACCTACTCCACCGAAATCGGCGATCGTATGAGTGCCAGTATTAATCGGGTATGTGCTTATTTCGCCAATCGTGTTTCTGACTAAGCCGTTGTAAACAAATTTATCCTTACCACCGCCGCCTGTGAGGCTATCGTTACCACTACCGCCTGTAAGGCTATCATCGCCATTACCACCGTTGAGGGTGTTATTACCAGTGCCACCAGAGGCTGTTAGAGTATCATTGCCATCGCCCCCAGAGAGGAGGTTCTTGCCAGATGAGCGAGAGTTGGAGTAGTTGTCAGTATATAGGTAAACATAGCCAGAGATATTTAGAAAATCATTGCCATCGCCTCCAAAAAGCAGGTTATCGCCTGATGAACCACTAGCATTTAAAGTATCATCACCAGCACCACCGTTGAGGGTGTTATCGCCATCTGATTCAGAGTTAGACAATGTCTACTCCGCACTACTTCTACCCCCAAGGATGGAGAGAGAATCATTGCCGTCGCCTCCATCTAAGAGGTTATCGCCTGATGAGCCACTAGCATTTAAAGTATCATCCCCAACACCACCGTTGAGGGTGTTATCGCCATCTGAGCGAGAGTTAGACGATGTTTGCTCCCCACTACTGTATCCACTGCTGTTTTCCCTCCCAGAGATGGAGAGAGAATCATTGCCATCGCCCCCATCTAAGAGGTTATCGCCAAATGAACCACTAGCATTTAAAGTATCATCACCAACACCACCGTTGAGGGTATTATTACCTAAAGAGCGATCGTCGACTTTTGCGCCCTCATAGGCGGAGTAGTAGGAGTACTCGTAGCTGCCAGAGGCTGTCAGAGAATCATTGCCATTGCCACCATTAAGCAGATTATTGCCTGAGGGGAAGTTAGCATCCAAAGAGTCGTCACCAACACCACCGTTGAGAGTATTATTGCCCGCACCACCTCTCAAAAGGTCATTGCCACTTAAGCCTTCAATAATGTCATCACCCCCTTGACCATTGATGACATCATTTGAATCGTCAAATCCACTAACATTGTTAGATAGGTCGTTTAGGAAGGTGACTGTGTTTTTTTTAAAGACAGTGCTTTGGGTGGAGTTAGCATTGAAGACATCAAAGCTGTCGGTGATGGTAGTTTGCCCATAAAACAGAATATTGCCCAAATCTACACTGGCTCCAGTGGATTTGGTGAGGTTATCCAGGCTTTCTAGGGCAAAATTTTCCAAAATAATTTTGCGAAAAGTAAACCCTTGGAAGTTGATTTCCAGATTGTTGCCATTCTGGGTGAGGAGCAAGTTTTGGGCAGTGAAGCCATTATTGCTCTGGAAATTTAGGGTATCCACTTCAGCAATGACTTCTGCTGTGGGGTTTGTTCCTTTACCTACTCCACTAAAATCAGTTATTATACTGACAAAAGAACCTACTTCATCAACGCTGTAAGCAAATATATCCTTGCCACCGCCACCAGTTACGGTGGTTAGGGCTTTGTAGAAATCATCAGAAGTGCCCTGTAGGATATCGTTACCGTTGGTTCCAATGGTAATTGCCATAAGTTTTTCCTACCTGAATCGATTTTTAGAGTAACTTTAGTTGTCAATAATTGAGTTAATGCTATTAATGCTATTTGACGGCACAAATAATGTGCCAAAAGTTGCAGCTTTCGGCATACTCTATTCAGTCTTTAGATAGAGCGGCAAATTGTTCATTAAAGATTTCCCCTTTAATTCGCTTGCAAACATTACTATCCCAGTATTGAAGACTATCTAAGTCTTAAGCACTGTACAAAATTTAGTTGGTTTGTCAACGCATAAGTCTTACTAGTTTCAAAATAGGTAGGGAACACTTGAGACAGCACAAAACAGGAAATTTTTATGCATTCGTTGTCAGCATAGCTTGCCACCGTAGGCATCGCCCTGGAATTTCTATCTGGAAAATAGGAAACATCAAAATAACCTGACAATAATTAAATATCGAATATTTACTTAGATGTCTATCTTTTCAAAAAATCTTTGCATACTCTTCATATTTATAATCGTTCAAGCGGGGGTAGGAGAGCGATGTCTACGGCGGCAAGCTACGCAAACAATGGTTATCAAAATCTGATAAATTAAGTACACCAAGATGCTAAATAGATATAATCTTCTATGAGTAATGGTATAAAAAAGCTTGCTGTTGCTAAACCCAAGCGAGTTGCAATCGCAATCTTTTCTTTCACCGTCTTACTTTACAGTCAAGTTGCATCAGCAGCCTTAACTTTACCCCTACGCAGCAAGAAGGGGATGGTGGTTTCAGCCCATCCCCTAGCAAGTGAAGCGGGAATTTTGATGTTACGCAAAGGTGGTAACGCAGTAGATGCAACTGTAGCCACAACCTTTGCACTTTCTGTAGTTGAGCCTTTTTCGGCGGGAATCGGCGGCGGCGGATTTTTGCTGATGCACTCTGAGAAAACTGGCGAGATCAAAGCGCTCGATTTCCGCGAACGCGCACCCCTGAAAGCTACCAGAAATATGTATCTAGATGCAGCAGGAAAAGTCCGTCCAAATGCAAGTATTAATGGTTATTTGGCAGTAGCAACACCAGGAACGGTAGCAGGACTTTATGAAGTGCATCGTCGCTATGGTAAACTTTCTTGGCAAGAGGTAATGAAACCTGCGATCGCACTCGCTAAAGATGGCTTTATTCTTGGCAATGTGCTAACCCAGAGGCTCAACCAGCGCCAGGAAGCAATTCTCAAGAATCCCGCAGCGCGAGAAATTTTCACTCGCAATGGTGAATTTTATCAACCAAGGGAAAAACTGGTGCAGCGCGATTTGGCACGCACTTTAACAGCAATTGCCGAAAATCCCCAAAGTTTTTACACCGGAAGTATTGCTCAAGCGATCGCTTCTGATATGGTAAAAAATGGTGGTTTAATTTCTCTCGAAGACCTGAAAGCCTACAAACCAATCTGGCGTACTCCCGTTTGTGGCAACTTCCGCAAAGCTAAAATTTGCTCAATGCCACCACCATCATCAGGAGGCATTCACTTATTGCAGATTTTAAATATTATCGGTGACACTGATTTAAAATCTTTAGGATGGCATCATCCAGACGCGATACATTTAATGGTAGAAGCAATGAAGATTGCTTACAGCGATCGCTCAAAATATTTAGGCGATCCTGATTTTGTCAAAGTCCCCGTACAAGAACTGCTCAGTCCAGCTTACGCCAAAAAACGCCGTCAAGAAATTAATATGCAAATGGCTCGACCCTCCACCGAAGTCAAGCCAGGAGATTTAAATTCAAAATGTCTGCGTCTTCCTTCATCCCCTTGTCTTCCGCATGAATCTCTCCAAACCACTCATCTAAATGTTGTTGATGAAGAACACAACGCCGTCAGTCTGACTTTCACCATTAATCTTAGTTTTGGTGCTGGTGTGGTGACACCGGGAACTGGAATTATTCTCAACAATGAGATGGATGATTTTGCTGCTGCGCCAGGAGTGCCTAATGCTTTTGGTTTAGTTGGTAATGATGCCAACAGCATTGCACCCCGCAAAACTCCTCTATCCAGTATGACTCCCACAATTGTCACAGAAAATGGTCATTTTCGGATGGCAGCAGGTGCGCCTGGTGGTAGCACCATCATCACTCAGGTTTTGCAGGTAATCCTGAATGTGCTGGAATACAACATGGATGTTGGTGCGGCTATTTCTGTTCCACGCATACATCATCAATGGCTGCCAGATGAGTTGCGCGTTGAATCCTGGGGCTTGGATGCTCTGACTTTGCAAGACTTACGGCGTCGGGGGCACAAAATTAAGGAAACTACTCCTTGGGGTAATGGTAACGCGATCGCTGTTACATCTGATGGAATTTTAGAAGGAGCCGCCGATCCTCGCGGTGAAGGTTCCCCCAGAGGTTTGTGAGGAAGACGCTAGGAGGCAAAAAATAACTAATGACAAGTGACAAATCACAAATGACTATTGATTTTGGATTGTTGACTCTGCGTAGCTGCTGCTGCCAAACTCGTTTGCCCGTGCGCTAGGTACTAGTGTCCAACCTGCTTTCAAAAGTTTTTGATAAGTTGCCCAACCCTTAGAGCCACCTGGTATTTGATAATCTGGGACTGCAAAATGTCCAAAAGCTGTGTAAGGACGCCAAGGTTGATTAGGTTCTGTCTGCAAATACAAAATTTTCTCTCCATCGCCACCAGACTTAGATAACCAGCACATTTGTCGATGCATTGCAAACTCCTTTGCTTTTAGCTAATGATGCATAACAGCTGATCTTTGTCAAGCTAATTATCACCCTTGGGGATAATTTTTGCCTAGTACTTTAGACAAAATGTAATTAAGTTCTATCCACTGCGAGATAATTGCTTAATAACTCATAGCCTGGAAGACAGCTGCTAACGGGACATAAAGATAAACAGCCTTGGCTCACCTTGGTTATTGGGTGAGATTTTTCTCATGTTATCCGCGTTTTTTGCGATCGTGTGTAACAATCACTACTATTTTGGCTGGGGTTGGCAATCAGACTATTTGTTTTTCTGCTGAGATATATAGCAACGGACAAGACTGTTAGGACGTAAACTGAGAAGGTAAAAGAGAAAATTAAATACAGTCGATGCCAAAACCCTACAGTTATGATTTAAGACAAAAAGTAATCAATGCGATCGTATTAGATGGCATGACCAAAACTGAGGCGGCGCAAGTATTCCAAATCAGTCGCAACACCATAAATCTATGGCTACAAAGGCAGGCGGAAACTGGAGACTACCAGCCTAAGCCGACTCGTCCCCAGAAAACAAACGCCAAAATTATAGATTGGGAGGAGTTTAGTCAGTTTGCTCAAATGCACGGGGACAAGACACAAGTGCAAATGGCACAGCTATGGTCAGGTCAGATCAGTCCGAGGACGATTTCACGAGGGTTGAAAAAAATAGGTTGGTCTCGAAAAAAAAGTCTTATGGATACCGAGAACGAGATCAGGCTAAACGTGCCATTTTTATCCAGCAATTAGATTTAATTCCAGAGTCACAACGAGTGTATATAGATGAATCAGGAATGGATGCACGGGATGATTACGGTTATGGCTGGTGTCAACGAGGTCAAAGGTTTGAAGCACTCAAGTCAGGACGCAGAACGGGTCGGGTCAATATGATTGCTGCCTACTGCCAACAACAGTTGATGGCACCATTTACTGTGGAAGGAGCTTGTAATCGAATAGTTTTTGAAACTTGGGTTTCCACTTGCTTAATTCCTGTACTCCAACCAGGACAAGTGATTATTCTTGATAATGCCACCTTTCATCATGGCGGACGTATTGCCCAATTGATTGAGCAGGCAGGTTGTCAGTTATTATATTTGCCGCCTTATTCTCCAGACCTCAACCGCATTGAAAAGTGTTGGGCTTGGCTTAAATGTCGTATTCGCCACATCTTATCCTCTTGTTCTGATTTACGACCAGCTATGGAATCTGTTCTCAAATCTGCTGTGTCCTAACTCTACTGGCAACAGCTATATAAGCGTAGATTCTAGAAGTTATAGCAATCGGAAAAAAGAATGCGACAAATGGTCTACTTGTAGAGACGCGATTCATCGCGTCTTTACTTTACCCAAGGATGTGTTGCAATCATTAATTGAATTAGTATTAGTTATAAAGTTCCGTTGATTAAACACTCAGAGCAAACAATATAAAATCTATTTTGATGTTGATTAGACCTCTTGCAAAAATCCTTGAATCACCCCTCCCCAAGCCTCCCCGTATGTGTTGGGGAGGGGGCAAGATTTTAAGTTTCCCCCCAATATATCGGGGGGATTAAGGGGGGTCTATTCGACTTATGCAAGAGGTCTATTGTATACAATCGTCCGTTTGATGACAAGAAACAATTTCGTATTTATCTATAAGCTAAATTTAAATCCCCAACTTCTTTAAAAAGCCAGGGATTTGGGCAACAAATTGGGTTATTAGAAGGATGGAGCATACAACTTATCGCCGACAATCTCGCGAATTGTCTCTACTAGTTGGCTGTATGCAAAGTTAGATAAAACTGGTTGTGCTGTTTGCAACTGAATTTCTCGATCTAAATCAATCCATGACTTGCAGCCAGCGTATTTGGCGTAATAGGGAATTTCTAGCTCTTGCGATAGTTTATATGTCCGCAGAAGCAGAATATAAAGGGGCTGACGTGCTTTCCATTTGAGGCGATCGCTAATAAAATGCTCGTTCCAAATATGGAAGGGAAGTAAGTTGTTGACAATAGATTCGTCACTACAGGGCAAAATATCTGTAATTTCAGCCCAACTACCAATGCGAACTGTTTCAGGATGCCAGCCTGATGTTACTGGATAGACATTATTGGCATATTCAGCTTTCAGCATGAAAGCTTGTTGATGTTCATAAGTAGGATAAAGCAGAATTTGCTTGTGAGCAACTTGGAAATGTCCATTTCGTTCGTGGATACCGCCTTTGCGGAGCAACATAATTGTATTGCCATTTTCTAAGGCATTTATGGCAACTGCCCATTCTTTGAGAGCATGAAAAGTTGTAGTCAATTCCATCGGTATCTACTGTAACTCTGATTTAATTTGAAGCTAAGACTGATAAAGTGCGAACCTGTCTAAGGCAATAAATTAGGAAAGCGATCGGTGTTTCCAATTTTTCTGGCGTTCAGTTAGCAGAAGCAGCAAGTTATAGACATATTGATAGTTTACAACCACCCTATTCTTTATTCTGGAGACAGGTAGAACAAGATGCATTGCCCTATTGTATCGAAAACAATATTTCTATTCTTGCTTATTCGCCTTTAGCACAGGAGTTGTTAACAGGAAGATTTACTCTCGGTCAGAAATTTGACCCAACAGACAACCGTGCTAAAAATAAACTGTTTCAAGGCGAAACTTTGAACGTGCCCAACAACTGCTAGAAAAACTGCGTCCTATAACCCTTCTTAATAATTGTACCCTTGTTCAGTTAGCTTTAGCCTGGTTAATTGCTCAACCTCAAACAAACGCCTAGACGCGTCATAGCGGCTTGTCGCCAGATATCGCTAGAGGGGGTTATCCCGAACAAGCACTCTTTCAATGCATTAGCCGCCCAAATCAAGCTTTCTACAGCCGAATTGGCAGAAATTGATGCCATTAGTCCTATTGTCACCGATCATCTGGATGACAATCAGATTATGTGGAATTGATGACAATGTAGTTTGGTTTCTATGCTTAATCTATTCAAGATCCCTTTAACTTTCTTCAAAAGAGGGTCGGGGATCAAATTTATGCCTCTAGATTGCAAAATCTAACAAAACGTCAACTTTCGTAAACCAAGGGTTGCAACTCACAAATGTAAGTGATAATTTAGATAGTAGGACACCAAACAAAATAAAACCAAACAAAAGGGTCAATGACTTAGTGTCCCCTCGTCATCAGCCCAAGCAAATTTCAGCATATCAAATGTGATAAAAGTGGCAAAAAGCTTAATGTAGAAGGCAAAGCCAAATCCTAAAGCGGAAAAACGCAAGAATGCTGAGTTTGTTAGTTTTTTAGTCCACCCTAGTTATTAACCTTCAGTTAGTTAATTAGTTTAAAATTTGAAATCTGTAAACTCGATAAAACCTGGTCAACCTCGACCAGGTTTTTGGCGTTTTATTGTAATATGATTTTCTCAGTACGCCAGGGATTATCGGTGGGGCTTTGTTGGGTTTCGTTCCTCAACCCAACAAAATCTCGATAATGTTGGGTTGAGGAACGAAACCCAACCTACATCAGTATAATTTAGTATAATTTTTAGTCTTAGCTAAACTATATTGAAGCGTATTGGACTCTAGCTAATTTTCCAGCAGGGAATAAAATAAGACAGCAACATATCCTGCGAGGAAAATTTGATGAAAAATTATCGCTTTTTAAATAAGATTACTACAGCTATGATTGTAGCTGCTCTTTCTTTTTCCTGTAAATCTTCTGTTAGTAAAAATGCAGAACAGGCAAAAGCAACTGAGAAACCGAAGCCACAACAAAATCTTATTTATGGCGATTTAATTATTAAAGAACAATCAGATTATCTGATGATTCCTGTTAGTCTTGTAGAGCATAATGAAGATAAAGGAATTGATTTAAACCTTTCCCGTTCTTATGAAAAGGAAAGAAATAATCAATTTTATAACATCATCTTTTATCAAAAGCAAGGTGGTGAAGCTCATCTTTTATTAAATAAAAAAGCCATTATCGCTTCCTTCGATTTATTGGAAGTAAAAGCGGCAAACAAGCCCAATACAAGAGTTTGGTTATATAAAATCATTGACCAAGATACAAATATAGATAAAAAACTTAATAGCGAAGATGCTACTATTGGCTATCTTTCTGATTTATCAGGTAAAAACCTCCAACAAATTACCCCAAATAATACTCGAATCATCAGTTGGGTTGTTGTTCCAGGTCAAAATGCAATTTTTCTAAAAATTCTTAAAGACTCGGATAATGATAAAAAGTTTACAAAAGAAGACAAAACAAATTTTGTGAGGGTTAACCTCGATAAAATCGGTATGGGAACTGAGATTATTAGTGACCAAATAGAGCAAGAAATTAAATCTTACGTTTTTAAATAAGTTTTTCGTAGTAAGCAGCTGAAGCCGCTTACTACAGATCTTTAATCCAATACGCTTGGGTTAAGGGTTATTGCTGTAAATAATTGGTTTTTCAAGACGCGATCAATCGCGTCTCTACATGAGGGTTTGGTTGCTCATTCTGAACTGTATTAACCTTTACAAAACCCAATCGCGTAAAAGTTGGTTTACTTTATCGGGTACTTCATCGTGGGGACAATGACCTGCTGTTAAAAAATGCTCTGTCAATTCCGGGCAATATTGACGAAACTTTCGAGAACGTTCTCTAGCATTCATCCACGGATCGGCTTCTCCCCACAACATTAACAGAGAACAAGTTAATTGCTTTAGTAGTACATCAACTTTTTCCCCTTGAGGACTGCTAAAAACTGAAACAAATACATCCAATGCACCCGGATCAAAAGCAGGACGAGAAATTTCTTCTACCAATTGATCTGTAACTGCACTTTTGTCAAGATATACCTTTTCTAAAGTTTGGCGAATTACCCAACGTTGTCGCACGTATTGAAATAACACAAACTGAGCTAAAGGTTGTTGAAAAATCCATTTAACCGAGTCACCCAGAAGTTTCTCTAAAGAAGAGGGTTGTTTGGGTGGCTGAATTTCGCTTTGCAAAGCTTCCGGTTCCGATGTCGGCTGGCTTTCGCTAAAAGGCCCGGCACTATTGAGCAACACTAAGGAAGCCGCACTGTCAGGACGTTGGGCTGCAACACATAAGCAAGCATAACCACCAAGAGAATTACCTGCTAATACTGCTTTTTGACCAATCACTTCGCTGATAAAATCATGGAGTTGGTCGCGCCACAAGTCGCCACTATACTGCAATTTTGGTTTTGCCGATCGCCCGAATCCCAAAAGGTCGATCGCAAATACTTCAAAATCTTGACACAATCCTGTGATATTCTTGCGCCAGTGGTCTGTAGAAGCACCAAATCCATGTACCAAAAGCAAAGGCGGACGTTGCGTTTGTTTCTCTCCCGCACGCACGTAGTAAACGTTGTGCCCGCGCCACTGCCAATATTTGCCAGGAATTGGAGTTGTAGAGGAGGCTGTAGTTGCCTGCATGATTTAAAGAAATGTTAAGGAGCTTTTAATAATTGTAGGCTAGGTGAGGGGATTGGGGCAGGGGGCAGGGGGCAGGAGGCAGGGGGCAGGGGGCAGGGGGCAGGAGGCAGGGGGCAGGGGGCAGGGGGCAGGGGAGAATAATTACTGACTAATGACTAATGACAAAAAAAATTACAGGCAAAACTAAGCTACTAGGGGTAATTGGGAATCCGGTGGAGCATTCGCTGTCGCCGGTGATGCATAATGCAGCGATCGCACAATTAGGATTAGATTACATTTATCTGCCTTTTGGGATTGAACCACAGAATTTAGAGGTGGCGATCGCAGGTTTTGCTGCTGTTGGGGTTGTCGGCTTTAGTGTGACAATACCTCACAAACAGGCAATCATTCCTTTACTCTCAGAAATTACACCCCTGGCTCAAACTATTGGAGCCGTGAATACTGTTAGCCGCCAAAATAACCAATGGGTAGGCACAAATACAGATATAGAAGGATTTATCGCCCCTTTGCAGACAACATATAAACAAGATTGGAGTCAGAAAGTAGCGGTAATTTTAGGCAATGGTGGTGCAGCTAGAGCAGTTGTTGCAGGTTGTACTCAGTTAGGTTTTGCCCAAATTCATGTTGTTGGGCGCAATATGCAGAAATTAGAAGAATTCCGCAATAGTTGGAGCAATTCGCCCCTTGCTGAGAAATTCCAGGTTCATCAATGGGAGGAATTACCAAAACTAATTCCCCAAGCAAATCTGCTGGTAAATACAACTCCGATTGGGATGTATCCCAAAGTCGATGAATCGCCTTTAAGTGTAGAAGAAATCGCGAATTTACCAACGGGTGCGATCGCTTACGATTTAATATATATTCCTAAACCAACACAATTTCTCCAGCAGGCACAAAAACAAGGCGCAATTGCGATCGATGGATTAGAAATGCTAGTTCAACAAGGGGTAGCAGCATTAAAAATCTGGTTGCAGCAGGAAACTTTGCCTGTAGAAGTGATGCGTCAAGCATTACAAAATCACCTGGATTTGGGGAAATGAAACTTCTATAAGACTCCTACTTGATTTTTTAACAAAATTACAATTCAACTTTATTTCTTCTTCCCTATTTCCTGTCTCTATGAGTAATTTAGGATTGAAAAAGGCAGGACGCAGAAGGAGTAATTCACTTATCGGTTCAACCCCTCCTGAATTGAAGCCACTGAACGTCATATATTAATTTTAACTGCTTCTTGACAACAGGATGCTTATTTCGTTGCGTAATTGATTCTTTGAAAGTTTCATTTAGGAAATACGTATCTACGGACGTGTAATTACTTGGTTAGCAAATCAAGAAAGTATAAAAACTCTAGTATATTTTCGCCTATCAATTCAGCATTAGCCCCAATAGGATGTAGCGGAATACATATCACTCGCCAGATTAACAGGTGCGTTCTTAGCTAAATGACTATTAAGAAACCTTTGCTAATCAAGCAACCGGAAGTTGGAAAGCTCATCCGTGAACTTCGTGGCATAACTGGTCTTACCCAAGAACAGTTTGCAGCATCTTTAGGTATAACTTCTTCGACGGGAAACTGTTGGGAGAAAGGATATACCAAGCCTGAATCTCTAGCTATGCAAAAGATTCAGGGGATGTTAAAGGAGATGGGTGAGCTGGGGCAGAAAGTGTTGGTAAAGTATTTGTCGAATTAGAAAGCAGCCAGAGAGGCTTAATTGAAGTTACTTTCCCCCAATTAACAGGTTATCGCTACGACATAACCACAAACAATTCAATTCTAATTTTAGCGATGTTTGCAGATATGCATATTTTGCGGGTTACTCAACCTTTGAGTTTGAGTTTACCGTAGCCAATATTTTCTTCAATTTTCAGACGAGTTTAGCTTCAAAACGCGCAAAAACTCCCAAATTTTTTTCTTAATTGAGCGCCAATATTTTTCAGTCAACCTTATCTAGGACTGTACAATGTTTGATTACTCTACCCCCGCTTTAGCTACATATCTTAATATTTCTTCGCCAAGAGCAGCTTGTACTAATGGCAGTAAAGTTGCGGTCATCAATACTGAAGGTGTATGGGAAGTAGAAAGTAATGGGACGAAAAAATTAATCCCAAACTCTAATTATGATGCTCGTGACATTGTAGCAATTGACGGCAAAACTTATGTCTTAGCTGTTCCAACAGGACTAGTAAAAATCAAAACTGACGGAACTAGGCAAAAAATAGTTAGCAATAAAGCTAATTCAAAGACACGGGTAAAATTTTTGCAAAATTGGATTATTTACCAGTCTGCAAATACTCTATCAATTTATGATAAAAACCTCAACTTTAAAGCCAAACAGAGCTATGGCGTAACTGAGGTAATGGATTTTGAGTATAAAAATGGCTATCTCTACACTAGTGGCTACCAGCAACAAAAGAGGTTAGGTATTCCCGTCCAGGTAGCTTTTCTTTACCGGATGGTTTTCGACGGAGCAAAAATATTTGCTTTGGCAAATATAGCAGGAAATAACCAAGGTAAGCTTTGGGGCTACAATTCTGCCGATCTTGCTCGCGACATGGCAGACACAAGACTTAACCGATTACATATTGTTGAAGACAAGCTTTATGTCCTCGGTTCAGTTTATGGGGGTAACTCAATCTACAGGTGGAATGGCAAAGACTTATTAACAAAGACTTTGATTACCACAGACAGCTATACCAATGCTGCACAAACCCGTGATGAGACAAAGGTTTATATAGGAACTATTAATCTGACTAATTTTACTGTTGAGCGTGGACAGCTAAGTATTCCAAGAAAGCCGACAACTGCGGGGATGGGAGACGGCAGTAGCAATTTCCCTAAAACTATTTACTCAGATGGGAGTAAAATTTTTGTGGGTTCTTCTGCTGCTTATGCGATCGCCAATAGAGATAATCAAACCTTCATGGGTAAACCCATCTCGCCTTACCGTGGAGATGCATCTCTTTTAGTTGTCTCCAAAAACCTAATGACTCGCCACGCTTGGGTAACACCGGGAAATGGTGAAGTATTGCTATTTACTGATAAGTTTGCAGTAATCAAAACAGATAATAAAATTAATGACTTGCCTACAAATGTAGGAACTGCCCAAACCTTACCAACAAATACTTATTTCGTTAAGTTTTAATTAAGCAACAAGATTGTCTACAATCTCATTACTCAATTCTTTTTTGCAGAAAACTGTCAGCCAATATAGTTCAGATAAACCCAAAACCTAGATATAGAGACGCGATAAATAAATCGCGTCTGGAAAGACCAATTATCTACACCAATAACCCTGAAATTAAGCGTATTTAACTATAAGCAAGATTAATTATTAGTTTTGTTCGCGTAGAGTTTAAGCCAACAAGTTACAAAAAAGGCAGCAGTTAGGATACGTGCATCGCTACGCTCAACAACCGGATAGGAGGTTAGGAGTATTAATTAAAACTTTCGATGCAGGATATATTATTTTAACCATTGAGGACAAGTATAGTTCTTGTCCTTTATTTTTTTGAGAAAGTTTTCGCCACAGGCTGCATTTTATTCAAGAGTAATATCAATAAATTTTAATAGCCTCTTGTTTTTTAGCACAATCTATGTAAATCTCATAAATAAATAATACGGTAAATCGATGTGTTTATCGTATTTCACCAAAAAATTAGGTGGGTTAGCCAATAAACTCAAAATTTAGTGCCAAGTAAACTTTTTAGGAAATGTAATCGTGAGTACATATCAATCTGAGTCAGTCAATAGTTCGACTTCGCAACTGAATTTAGAAACTGATGTTCTAGTCATAAGCCGCGATCCATCAGCAACTTGGGCAACTTGGAATGCTGCTCAAGGGGTAAGAGTGATACTCGTAGATAAAGGCTACTGCGGTATCAGTGGAGCAACAGCACCTTCTGGTACTGGTTGCCTCGTAGATGACGAAGGGCGTCCTAGTCGTCGCGCTATAAGAAGCTCATGATTATATGCGCTTGATACGTAATTTCCCCAGCTTGGGAGAGAAATTTAGGGTGAGGACATTTGATTTATGCAAGAAGTCTATTCTGTAAGCTGCTAGTCAGGCAACTTTGCTGATTTCTAACCCTGGATTTGCATTTAATTTTGAGTAGACAAATTGGTAGCGATCGCGCTCATCCGTTTGCCTTTTTTCAACGGATTATTGCCCTCACAGAACGCGATACCATCGACAATATCTGTAATGAAAAGTTACTTAAATATGCACAAGTTAGAGATTTTCTTAACAAGCAGTATTCAGGGCGAATAGTACCTGTATTTTAAAGATAGCGAAAGAATGAAGAATGACAATTTTG
Organism: Nostoc sp. DSM 114167; assembly: GCF_052692655.1. Lineage (NCBI taxonomy): Bacteria > Bacillati > Cyanobacteriota > Cyanophyceae > Nostocales > Nostocaceae > Nostoc > Nostoc sp. DSM 114167. The sequence goes on along the minus strand of NZ_CP195116.1, from coordinate 4,257,680 downwards.
TTACTTCGTCTTTCCTAAATTAGCAGTTACTAAACTGAAAATTGAACATTCGTGGAGGTCAAATCATGTTTTCTGGAAAAATTGAAAAAGAATTCTTTAGTGAAGAAATTTGGTCAATTTGGCAAACAACCAAATTACCAGACCATCTACAGTTATTAGTGGATCGAGAATTAGGAAAACGCGATATTTGGGAATTGCAGTCTCAAAAGCCTGACAATCGGCCTATTTATCCAAATCTCTATGATGACTCTAGTCATTCAACAAATATTTAACAAAAGAGGTAGTTCTTGCGTAAGGCAAGATATCGTAGCAGCAGCGAGTCCGCGTACTCTGTAAGAGTTGCAAGCTAGCAAAAGCGTCTTGTAGAGAGCGTTGCCTGGAAGAATACTGCCCTACACAAGAACTACTGCGATACCTGCGGCAGTAAATTCGGCTTTGAGAGTAAGGGTTTAAATCTCCCAGCAAATTCAAAATTTGGTGGGAAACTATCAAGTGGTGGGTCGAAATTCCCCACTAATTGCATTCTGAATTTTGACTTCTCTATTTCGGGATTTCCAAATAAAAAAATATCCAATTAACTCCTGTAGGGTTGGATAATTTATTTCTTGGAGTTACCTTTAATTAATGCAAAATCGAATTCATGCTGTAAATCCCTCCCTAATTTATTTTACTTAGCAAGAGAAGGAATCAAGATTAATGGCACATCTATTTGAACCATTCAAAATTCGTGAAATTACCTTTCGCAACCGCATCGCCGTTTCACCGATGTGTCAATATTCCAGTACAAATGGATATGCTAATGATTGGCACGTTATTCATCTAGCTTCTCGCGCAGTTGGCGGTGCAGGTATAGTGTTCACAGAAGCGGCAGCTGTAGAGCCGCGTGGACGCATTAGCCCGCAAGATTTGGGAATTTGGTCAGATTCACACATCGAAACTTTAGCCAAGATTGTGGCATTAATTCATAACTTTGGCGCTGTTGCAGGTATTCAACTTGCTCATGCAGGTAGAAAGGCCAGCACTGCCAAACCGAGTAAGGGAGGGAAAGTGCTGGATGAATCTCAGGAAGGTTGGCGTCCCTTAGTTTCGAGTAGTGCGATCGCTTTTAGCAAAGATAGCCCAGTTCCAGAAGCTCTCAGTCTTGAGGGAATTCAAGAAATTATTGACGCCTTTGCTCAAGCAGCCAAACGTTCTCTCCAAGCTGGTTTTAAGGTAGTGGAAATCCATGCTGCCCACGGTTATCTACTGCACCAATTTCTTTCACCTCTTTCCAACCACCGTCAAGATGATTATGGTGGCAGCTTTGAAAACCGGACTCGTCTGCTCAGAGAAGTAGTTCAAGCAGTCCGAGAGGTTTGGCCTCAAACACATCCACTTTGGGTGCGCATCTCCGCCACCGATTGGGTAGACAATGGCTGGGACATTGAGCAAAGTATTGCTTTAAGCGACAAACTCAAGTCTTTAGGAGTCGATCTGATCGACAATTCATCAGGCGGTATTATACCGGGCGTTCATATCCCCATTAAACCTGGTTATCAGACTCAGTTTGCCGAACGCATCCGCCGCGAAGCTAATATTCATACAGGAGCCGTGGGTTTAATTACATCCCCTGAACAAGCTGACGAGATTATTCGTACAGAAGTAGCTGATATAGTGCTGTTAGGACGCGAACTACTCCGCAATCCTTACTGGCCACATCTGGCAGCCAAACAATTGGGACACGATAAACTCTGGCCTGTTCAATACGATCGCGCTTGGCTGTAAGCTTACCTCGTTCCCATGCTCTGTAGATTGGTGACAACTTAAAGCAATGTCTACGACAATATACACCTACGCCAAAATGCCAAGCAAGGTGTGGACATAAATCTAAAGTGCTTTGGTGTCTGGATTTGGGTTGATATTTAACAAAGCCCAAATCCCGAATAAAAAAAAGCATAAGTACGAAAAAAAACCGAAACCTAGACTATGTACGATGTACATATTAGGTGAATTCATTGGAGCAATTATTTGATGTTGGTGTAGATTAAAACAATCTCTGAATACTGAATCAATGTTCTAGTAGAGTTTTACCCCTTGTTTATAAGCATCTACAAAACCCCTGTAGTCATATTCGACTTGAGTTGCATAGTCCACTGCAAAGTTAAAAATTTCGTCTTTGAATACAGCTTTATTACCACTCACAATATCAGTCACTTCTTTGTCAACGCTGACAGGAATAATCGCAGCATCGTAGTCTCGATCGGAGATTGCATGGTTTTTGGCAACCACCTTCCCTGCGTACCCCATCGCATCCATGAATTTTGACTTGCTAGTTAACAACTTATAGTCAAAGTCCACTTGGTAGGGTGATTTTTCACGCACCATAAAGGGGATGCTACTGACAGTAGTATAGCCAACCAAGGGATCGAGATTGGATAACATCGCTTTCGTAGTGATTGTCACCCTTGCCCCTTCTTGGTTTCCGTAGACTGAACTCGGCAGCAAACCTGGAACTGCGATCGCCTCCGGCGGGCGGAACGCCATCGCAACTGCGCTACTGCTTTCCTGTTTCATCTCTAAAATGCGATCGTCGTCGGTTGCTGAACTTGGCCCCTCAATTAGCAAGTAATATCGGTACTTCCCAAGACTACCAACACCTGAACCTAATTTAAGCCGAATATCCTTGAGGGTATAGTAACTGTCGTTGTAGCGCTTACTGATAGGAATTGAGGCGATATAGCTGCTCATAGCCCCAGCAATATCAGAATAGGTGCTGCTGGATATACACTGGAGTTCTGAGGCTGTCTTGAAGAGGCGATTGTTACTGTTATTTAGCACTGTGTACTTTTTTAAAAGCTTAGAACGGCTCTTATCTGATGCCTTTTGAATTAAATCTTTGACCACACCGTTCGTATTGCTAGATTCTAAACGGTATGACAGTTCATCATTGCTTCCCTTAAAGTCGTTCATTTTATTGAGGTAAGCATCCAAGAAATTTCGGACAACATCCTCAGCATCAGTTGAATTAAAACCATTCTCTTTAGCTACCAACAGAATGGAGACTGCCATCCGTCGCAAGTCCCAAACATAAGGGCCAAGATAGCCTTCATCAAAGTCGGTGGTGTCAAAAACGTTGTTGTCTTTGCTATCTCTTATCGCTCCAAGATTTTGCAGATGCATATCTCCTTCTAACCAGATGGCTGAGGTTGAAGAGTTGACAAATCGTGAACTTGGTAAGGTCTGCATATCACGATAAAAAATGTGAGCCGTCCCCCGATAAAAAGTGAAAAAGCTATCTTGATCTGCCATCTTTTGCATTTTCGTTGCTAGTTCTTGAGGCAATTGAGAAGCAAAGGGATGATTATATTGGTAAATTTCATTCACCACCCAAGTCGAACGGGGAGTTGCAGCTTGAACTGGAGATGCAAACCCCAAAATTATAATTAAGACAAATACGACGATTGCAGATATGTGGTTAAGCATGATAGTTTCTGAGGCGTAAAAAAACTCTTGTGTAGAGAGAATCATTCAACAACAGTTTTTTACCACCTTGAGCCATACTTAACAAAGTGATTTAAAGCACAATGCAATAACTATTCACCGAAGAAGCGGAAGGCCAGGGGGCAGGGCTTGCTCCCCCTGCTCCCCGGTCACTGAGCGTAGCCGAAGTGCTGCCCCCTGCTCCCCTGCCTCTTTTGACTCTCAAGTGTGGAGGGGATTCAAAAAGGTAAAATTATAAAGAATCGTTACAACATAATCATGTCAACCATCCAAACAACTGTGGTTCTGGCGATGACGGCCGATGGAAAAATTAGTGCCGTAGATCCGAAAGCGCCTCGCGAACCCAATGTAGTCGATCAAGCACACTTGGAGTATCAAGTCTCCCTTGCCGATTTAGTGCTGGTAGGAGCAGGGACAATTCGGGCTGAGGGGGGAACCTTTGCAATTAGCGATCGCGAACTGTTGGCAGCACGTGAGGTTCGCGGCCAGTCTCCTCAGCCGATAACTTGCGTTGTTTCACCTTCCCTTAACTTATCGCCGGACTTGCCTTTTTTGAGTCAGGACATTGAGCGATGGATATTTACCACACGGACTGCTATAGAGCGCAGTTCTGATACAACAACTTTGCAAAAACTGGCTGAATTAATTGATTTGGGAGATACAGACCTGAACTGGGATCGGGGCTACAGCTTGATGGCAGAGCGGGGTATTCGCAAAGTCGTTGCTTTGGGAGGTGGCTCTTTAACAGCTGCTCTAGTTCAGGCAGGACGAATTGACGATTGGTGGCTGACCATTTGGCCGCTCATTTTTGGGGGAAAGCACGCCCCTAGCCCAGTGGAGGGAGAGGGTTTTCTTCCCGATGCTGCTCCTCATCTAGAACTCATAGAAACTCGTCAGGTTGGAAGCAATCTGTTTTTACACTACCGCACAATCAAGTGAAAACGCGCTGCCAGAATTCAGCACTACGATCTTTGATACTAGAAAGCAGGGGAAGAGGGTGCTTTTGCCCACAATTTGACTGAGTTTGTACCTTTTACCCTACCCCCTGCCTCTAATCAACCAGGAGGCCAATTTAACTGCCGTCCTCCCAAAATATGCAAATGTAAGTGATCGACTGTTTGACCGCCGTCATCACCAGCATTGATCACAACTCGATAACCATTTTTTAATCCAGCTTCTTCTGCAACACGTTTAGCAGTTAACAAAAGATGCCCTAACACAGCATGATCCTCAGATTCAGCCTCAGCTAGTGTCGCAATGGGTTTTTTAGGAATCACGAGGATGTGAACGGGCGCTTGGGGATGGATGTCTTTGAATGCTAGGGCTAAATTATCCTCATAAACAATATCAGCGGGAATTTCCCGACGAATGATTTTGCTGAAAATCGTTTCTGTAGTTTCACTCATGCCAATCTACCTACTAATCTGCTAGAGATTTTATATTAAGTCCGCCTAATTACTTATCATTGACAAAATTTGATTGTGCGGGTGATACCATTTTGGATTTTAGATTTTGGATTTTAGATTTTGGATTGTGAAACATCCATTGGATAAGGGACTTCCAAGAAATAAATTATCCACTCTTGTGGGATGGGCGACACGAGCGCCCGTTGACAGGGGCGGACAAGATGTCCACCCCACAAGAAAAGTTGTATATTTTTTTATTTGTCAGTCCCTAAGTGTTTCAGTTTTCCATCTGTCGCAATCATTTTTCACGCTTGGTATAACATCCCTATTTACTATTCGGTTAGGTTTTTTCAGGAAAAAGCTATGAAAAAACCTGCTAATCTTTTAAAAAGACTAGCAGGCATGGCTTATCATCAATCGGAGCGGCGGGATTCGAACCCACGACCTCCACTACCCCAAAGTGGCGCGCTACCAAGCTGCGCTACGCCCCGGTCAGAATTCCTATTATATAGCAAAACTGTAGGTTAATCAAGAGGTAATTTTAAAAAACCTTAAGCATCCCACTAGCTTGCAGTAAATTTGGAACAGCAGAAGCATTCCATTTACCTTCTACACATCGCCCTGTATTTAGGATGAAGCGCAGACTATAATCATGAGGATAGCCTTGCACTTCCATCCATAATAAATCGCTTTCGGCTTCACAAGTAATTTTTTCCTCTTCCATCAATTCAGTTGCGAGTTGCTTCATGGTGTCTGCTAGCTGTGCTAGTAGACGACAAAAATCATTTAACTCAGCTTCGGTTAACTCAATTGCCCAATCATCTGTACCAACTAAACCTTTAAACTCAGGTGTATCGGGGTTCCAGCCAATACGCCAACCCAATCCGGTTTTAACAACGCGTTCCATTCAAAGTAGGCTTGTGCATTCTCAGGTTAAAGTTTTAAAAGTTATCCGCCAACTAGTAATCACAAATCATACTTGAAAAATGCCGTGTTTCAAGCTTGACAAAAGTACACTTACATAAGGTACGCTCATGTAGGTTTTGTTTGCGATCGCCTATAGTCATATACAATTTGTAGGTGACGAAAATAACGTAATCACAAGTTTTCCAGACATCAATTCGGAAAATTAAATCAAAAAATAATTACTAATTGCTAAAAAACTCCGGTTTTTTTGGCTTTGTGATGATAAATAAAAGTAATACTGTTGAATCACGTGCTTCGTACCGCAAAGGATTACTAAAATTCTTCGCTGCTTTCAAGATGACTACTAAACATCAAACAATATCTGCTACCAATCAGCTTTTTGCTGGTGATGCTTCTTTGCCACAAAAAAAGGCTCTACCACAAAACTTACTCTAGATGTATCTAAGTAACTATGCTGATAAAGTGTAAAGATGTCACAGTATCTAGCAGCCAATTTTAAAGGAATCGCAAAGGACTTGGTGCCAATTTGGCAAGTTTTTCTCCCAAATATGAGATATTAGTAGATTGTAGAAATCTTTATTCTTATTCACATCTCTCTTCTTGCATTAGTTCCTATCTACTAAAACTCTTAAGACCAAGCAAATTTGACACGATAAGTTGAAGTAATTTAATGAAGTAGGAAATAATACATGGTATTATCACTGTCTTCTCATAACGTTATCCAGTATCTGCAAGACGCGGGTCTGTGTAGCTCAGAAGATGGCCCATCAGACAAATCTGAGTTGCCAGGAAGTAGTCAGAAAAATTTCAATTTACTAGTGACTTTAGCAGATAATCGCCAGCTGCTGATTAAACAAGAACGTAACGTTAATAACAATGACGGCGCGCCTCATGAATTGTTTCAGGAGTGGCTGTTTCACCAGTTGTTACAACAGTTTCCAGTTCTAGGTAACACTTCAGCAATTGCGCCATTGGTAGTGCATTTTGACGAAGAAAATTCGATTCTTGTCCGTAGTTACTTGAATGAATATCTACAGCTTGCGACATTCTACCACAACAATGAGATTTTTCCACAAGAAATTGCCTCTGCCATCGGCACAACTTTGGCGGGACTGCATCGCGCCACCTACAACCGCCGAGAATATCGGGATTTTATGGCAACTGCTCCCCAAGGAGAGTTTCGCTACGGGTTTTACAATCCAGCGCAAGGGGTAGGGTCAATTGGGCCGGAGATTTTTGGGACTGTTCCCACAGATGCACTGAAATTCTATGTTCTTTATCAACAATACGAGAGTTTGTCATCTGCGATCGCAGATTTGGCATATAGCTGGAATCCTTGCTGCTTAACTCATAACGACCTGAAATTGAGCAACATTTTGGTTCATTCCAGATGGGAGCAATTAGACAATTGTCTTATACGACTAATTGACTGGGAAGCTTGTTCTTGGGGAGACCCAGCCTTTGATTTAGGAACTTTACTGGCAAGCTATTTAGGAATTTGGCTTAAGAGTCTGGTAGTAGACCCCACCATTGAGTTAGAAGAATCCCTACATTTGGCGTTAACACCGTTAGAGATTTTACAACCTTCAATTATTGCCTTAATTAGGGCTTATATAAATGCTTTCCCGATGATTTTGGAATACCGCAGTGACTTTATTTCGCGGGTTATCCAGTTTGCGGGGCTGGCACTAATTCATCAAATTCAGGAGATGATTACCTGCCGTAAACATTTTAATAATGTTGAACTGTGTATGCTGCAAGTAGCTAAAAGTTTACTTGTAATGCCAGAGCAAGCTGTATTGACCATCTTTGGGATGTCAGAGTCAGAAATACTAAATCCTGTAGCAAAGATTCATAAATTTTCTCAGCCTGTAAAGGAGCAACAGTTACTTCGGATTTATTACGAAAAAACTCGGCTGCGTGGTTGTTAGTAATAGGTTGCAGAACAATTCAAAAAGAACACATAATTCTGAATTATGTATTCCGACTCCTGAATTCTAATTTTGTTAAAGTTTGATTTCTGAATGGATTAATGCTAAATTCCTCTATCAATCAATCGCTGAATTCTCTATTTGATATTGCTCAGAATATCCAGATTGAGTCAAATTTTTGTATTTACCATCCCAATTATCAACCCTTCGGTCTGCCGACTAAAATAGCCGATAGATTTCAGCAAAATTCTGTAGATTTACAACAGAAGTATCTCACTCTCCTGCTGCGAAATTTTCTCTATGGAATCTATTACAATGGCTCCCTGCAAAGTACTTTGGCAGTCAATACTGATAATACTAATCGCCCGCAAAAGCATAATTTAGCAGATAATTCTATTTTAGAGATTGACTGGGACTTTTACGAGCAACTGCACGCCAGTAATCACGGCATAGGTTACTTTGACCCTCAATGGCAGGTGTTGCGGAAAGAACCTGATGGGACTATGGCGGTGACTAAAGGTGGTTTAACACTTTATGTTGAGCCAGATTGTCATCTAGAATCCAGTAAGAAATCTACCAAAGTTGGTGATATGGTAGCAATCTGGATGCCCAAAAATCGACTGCAAAATGGCTGTTACTTAGCAGTTAGCAATGTTGGACAGGAACGGCAAAGCAACCCAGACGCCGATTTAGGAGCAGGGCGAATCTACTTTAACTTTACGGCATCTGGTGCGATCGCTCTCATGGAAAGCTTGACGCTGCAACTAAATGCAGCCTCGATTCCCTTTAGCTTTCAAGTTCTCCACAACCCCTCTGCATACGGACGCTATGATTCGGGGCTACTTTACTTTGAACTGCCCGACTATCCAGCAATCCGCGCAATCCTTCAGACTGTTTATATCAAAAATCAATTTCATTTCCAGCCCGAAATTCCTTTGTTTACCAAATTTTTAGCTCCAGGGTTAGGTTTAGCCGAAGAACCAACCCAAAAATTTGCCGCACAAGAAAGTTTTGGGATGAACCGTTGCCAAATCGTCGCAAATGCTTTGTTGGAAGCTTGGCAAAAAGGTAAAAATGCAATGGAGGAAAGGATGAGGGTTATTGACCAACACTTTGCGCGGCATCTAATAGATTTACAGCGTCCTTATCTCAATCCCAGTTCTGAGGATATATATCAGCCGTTAAATTGATTAATTGATTGATTGGGCATGGGGCATTATTTGTCATTTGTCACTTGTACTGAGCAAAGTCGTTGGCGCAGCCTCTCGTAGAGAAGTATTTGTCATTTGTCATTTGTCATTTGTCATTTGTCATTAGTTATTCTCCCCTGCTCCCACTTCGGCTACGCTCAGTGACCACCTGCTTTCTGGTCAGTGAGCGTAGCCGAAGTGCTGCTCCTCCAATCTCCATTCAAAATTCCACAATTACCGGCACATGGTCGCTAGGTTGAGTTAATTTTCTCGGCGCGACATCAATAATGCAACTTGTAGCACGCTCATACAGGATGGGCGTGAGATAGTGATGGTCAATCCGCCAACCTAAGTTACGACGGAAGGCAGCAGAGCGATAATCCCACCAGCTATAATTTCCACCTTCTGTGGTGAATTTGCGAAAAGCATCGGCAAATCCCAATTTCAGAATATCCCGTAAGGCTTGGCGCTCTGTTTCTGTTGCCATAATGTGATTTTCTGTACTCACTTGCTCGTGAATATCCTTATCTTCCAAGGCGATATTGAAGTCGCCGCAGACACAAATTGCGGATTCTGACAACACCAGCAATCGCAAATACTCGTGTAGCGCTGTCAACCAACGCAGTTTGTATTCGTATTTCTCCGTTCCTACCGCTGCGCCATTAGGAACATATAAGTTTACAATCCGCACGCCATCAATTACACCTGTAATCACGCGCTTTTGCTCGTCCCATTCGTGATGTAAATCTGGCAAAATCGCCCTAAACCCGCTACTGACATTTAGAAGTGGCTGGCGGCTAATCAGGGCTACACCGTTATAAGATTTTTGCCCTGACATATAAAGGTTATACCCTAACTGCTCAAAAGGCGATCGCGGAAATTCAGCATCCACAACTTTGGTTTCTTGCAAGCAGAGAACATCAACAGGATTTAGGGTTAACCAATCAATAACCTGTTCCAGGCGAGTGCGAATTGAGTTGACGTTCCAAGTAGCGATTTTCATTAGTTAGTTATCAGAATTTTTGTAAATTACTAATTACAAATTATGTAATTATTGTACAATTCCTTAATATTTATATTTTCTGTTATCTTTCCCAATTACCTTTAAATGAAGCTCTAATGGCTTGATCCCATTGAATATTTTAGTATTGTCAGCTACTAAATATTCAATTTTGTAAGTTTTACTACAAAACATTCTACCTCTTTATGATCCCCAAGACAGATGCAACAAATAATAGATAGCTATACGGTTAGAAGTGTGGCTCAGAGTTGACTTTTGCCGATAGTCAGTTAGATTTGTTGGCAGAAAATTTGCGGTAGGGTTAACCGTTATTGCGCTTTTGATAGCCTGTAAGGTTAATTTAAATGTCAAAAGAGTAAGTACAAATGCTCTTTCCTCATAAAATAACGATCTAGTTCATTATTGAGGACAATTTCATAGACTGAACCAGAAAAACTTATGAAAATCGCTCAAGTTGCCCCCTTATGGGAAAGGGTTCCACCTCCTAATTATGGAGGAATAGAATTGGTAGTGAGTCGCTTGACTGATGAACTTGTTCGTCGCGGTCATGAGGTAACTTTATTTGCTTCTGGTGATTCTCAAACTTTGGCTAACTTAGAAGCAGTTTATCCACGTGCATTACGCTTAGACCAAAATGTGAAAGAGTATGCAGTGTATGAAATGCTAGAACTAAGCCAAGTTTACCAGCGTGCTGACCAATTCGATATTATCCATTCTCATGTAGGGATTTCGGCATTACCTTTAGCGAGTTTGATAACAGTAACTGCTACAGTCCACACCCTGCACAATAATTTTACAACTGACAACCGTCACGCATTTACTTATTACCAAAAGCAACCATACATCAGCATTAGTAACTCGCAGCGTCAAATCGATCTTAATTATGTTGGCACGGTTTATAACGGAATTGAACTAGCAGATTACCCATTTGTAGCCCAACCGTTAGAACCTGGATATTTAGCGTTTTTAGGTCGTTTTTCGCCAGATAAAGGCCCGCAACATGCGATCGCCATTGCTAAACAGAGTGGTTGGCGCTTGAAGATGGCAGGAAAGGTTGATGCAGTACACTCAGAGTTTTTTGAACAAGAGATTGCTCCCCACATAGATGGTCAGCAAATCGAATATCTCGGTGAAATTAACCATGCCCAAAAAACTGAACTTCTGGGTAATGCTGCCATTACTCTTTTCCCCATTAACTGGCAAGAACCTTTTGGTTTAGTAATGATTGAATCAATGGCAAGTGGTACGCCAGTAATTGCCATGAATTTCGGCGCCGTACCTGAAGTTATTGCTCACGGTAAAACAGGTTTTATCTGCAATAACTATGCAGAAATGGCGGCAATGATTCCACCAGCTTTGGAACTCAATCGTCAAACCTGTAGAAAACACGTAGAAAACAACTTTAGCGTTAGCCAAATGGTTAACGGATATGAAGCTGTTTACAGACAAATTATAAAAGACCGCATAGAATCGAATGGCCGCATTCATGCAGCTAACATCCAGTTTTAATCAACTGCTTTTTTGACTTAGTTTAAAACAACAATTTTTTAAGGAGGACATTGGTATGAGTACGAGAGCCAACACTTGCCCATGCTGCGGTGGTTCCCTCCTGCGTCATGCCCGTCATGGTGAACTCTATTGGTTTTGCCTGTCATGCCGACAAGAAGTACCGCTGTTAACTGCTACTCGCCTGCCTAATGTGGAAACCCGGAACACCGGAGTAGTTCCTCAGCCAGCGGTGAATACCTAGTTTTTGAATATATAAAAGCTACTAAAAATCAATACTGATTTAGTTTAAACCTATCAATAAGCCTCAACTGATAAAATCGGATGGAGCTAATTAATAGGTTTAAAGTTTTGTTAGCAGCGTTACTTTATGGTCAAGAAAATTTACGCCTAGAGGAAGTTTCTGACCCGACTCCGGCGGCTGGAGAGGTTGTAATCCAAGTGGGGGCTGCAACAACTTGCGGTACTGATTTAAAAGTCTGGCGGCGTGGTGGTCATGCCAGGATGCTGATCCCGCCAACCCTGTTTGGTCACGAAGCGGCTGGGCAAATTGTTGCCTTGGGTAGAGGAGTGACAAATTGGCAAGTAGGCGATCGCGTTGTCGCTAATAATTCTGCTCCCTGCATGAAATGCTTTTTTTGTCAACGTCAAGAATATTCCTTATGTCCAAATTTGACCTGGAATAATGGGACCTTTGCCCAATACTTGAAAATTCCTGCACCGATAGTAGAACATAATTTGTTGCAGATTCTCGATGAGTTGCCGTGGGAATTGGCAGCGATGACGGAACCTTTAGCTTGTGTGTTGCATGGTGTAGCGCGTTCTAATATTAAGCCCAAAGATAAAGTAGTCGTGTTAGGAGATGGGGCGATCGGGTTAATGTTTGTGGCGGCGTTGAGTGAGAAAGCTGAGGTTTTGCTGTGGGGAGGTAATAACCACAGACTAGAAATTGGTCAGAAATTGGGTGCAACCCAGACTTTTAATTATCATCAAATCTCAGAGATTCCCAGTGTAGTGAAAGAACTTACCCAAGGATGGGGTGCAGATGTAGTAATTGAAGCCACCGGTGTCCCAAGTGTTTGGGAAACTGCGATCACCTGCGCCCGTCCTGGTGCAACAGTCAACTTATTCGGTGGATGTCCACGAAATACCAGCATTACTGTGAATACAGAACAGCTACACTATAGCGAACTTACTATCAAAGGCGTGTTTCATAATACACCAGAGTATGTGCGATCGGCCCTTGCACTCATAGCTAGTCGCAAAATTCCCTTTGAGTTACTTATTAGCGAACAACGACCATTAAAAGATTTAGAACAGGTGTTTTGTGAAATGAAAGCGCGTAAAGTAATTAAGGTAGCAATGATTCCTTAGTTAACCCGTCTTATGGATTAATCAAATTTTTATAATAATTGCATCTCTACCACCTAATAACTAAATCCTTATGGCAAACACTATTTCAATTACCGATTCTTTAGTTCCTAATCCCGTTCCTAAATCAACAATTATTCGTTTAGAGAATATCTTTAAAATATATGGCAGTGGCGAAACTGAAGTTAAAGCACTTAGCGATGTGAATTTAACTATCCACGAGGGCGAATATTGTTCAATTATGGGACCATCTGGTTCAGGTAAATCTACAGCCATGAATATTATCGGCTGTCTAGATCGACCCACAGGCGGACATTATTATTTAGATAATATTGATGTGGCGCAAATGGATGATAAATCCTTGGCACACATCCGTAATAAAAAGCTGGGTTTTGTCTTTCAACAATTCCATTTATTACCTCAACTCACAGCATTAGAAAATGTGATGCTACCAATGGTTTATGCTAGTGTGAATCCGAAAGAAAGAAGCGATCGCGCTACAGTTGCCTTGACGCGAGTAGGTTTAGCAAATCGCCTCAACAACAAACCCACTCAACTATCTGGCGGACAACAACAAAGAGTAGCGATCGCCCGTGCGATCGTCAATCGTCCCCTGGTACTCCTCGCCGATGAACCTACAGGGGCACTTGATTCGCGCACAACCCAAGAAGTCCTAGATATTTTTGGCGAACTCAATGCCAGTGGAATCACAGTTGTCATGGTGACACATGAACCAGAAGTCGCCCGTCAAACCCAGCGCATCGTTTGGTTCCGTGATGGTCAAGTAGTACACTCCAACCTCACCCCAGCCGACTTGAGTCAGTTGGCTATCTCGTAAGTTCTTAAAGTCCGCAGAGGCGGACTTTAGTTTGTGTTGCAGCGGCTCTAGTCGCCAAGTGAAGATTATAAACTTGATGTTTTCCCAGTTTCTGCTTGCGTTGCGATCGGCTTAACATCGGTGTAACCTACTTCACCAGCTATTGTCCGAAACACTGACATTTGCTCTTCAAAATCTAGTCCTTCAATTTGGGAAAGCAGATCGTTAACTGCCTTACTTGGCTGGTAGCTAGCTGGTATTCCAACCACTGTATCTCCCATAGCTACCGCCCAAGCATACCAAACTAGCAACTGGTTATTTTCTTTTATCGCCCCATAAGCACGAGAATATTCTGTGTCTTTGCGGTTAACAATATCCCGCATAATTTCTAGTTGCTCATCGTCGGATAATTTAAAATAATCTCCTAGTAGAAGTGGTGCTAACTCTGGTTCGGCCGCAGCAGGGGCAGCTGGTGTGATAGAATCACCCATTTTTTTATAAACAAAATAGAACCAGGCTAATTTGGCATCGGTATCTAAGGCGTTAAACGCATCCACCAATTTTTGAGTTTCATTGCTCTGAGCTTGAGAAATAGTTTTATCGTAACTTGCAGTCATTATTGTTTGTCTCCAAAATAATTTAATAGGCCAAACTAAGTGGTATCAAAGTTTGATCGTCAGATTCTACTACCGATAGAAATAGTTAAATTAATTGGAAATTCTAGCTTTAATCTACCTTTTAATAGAGGTAAAAGTCTCCCCCAGGAAGCAAGAAAGCAGCACATTACTTGGCTATAATCGCTCTGAAGCAATAAAAAATTTACCTAAGGTTTTAATTATGCCTGATGAAGAAGTGAAGCCCAATTTAAATGAAGCTTCCACCCAGGATGCACAATTAGCTGCCGATAACATAGCTAGTGGTGAAGAAGAAGCGCCAACGGTGGATTTTGATGCTGATTATACAGCTGCACAAAAATTCAGCGTAAGTGAAGTCGATCGCACAGGTAAAGGTGCAGCAGCAGCCGAAGCAGCTACTGCACCTGAACAGAAAATCTCTCAGCCACAAAAGACAACAACTCAAACTCAGTCAACTGGCAATCCTGATGATTTCAAAGAGTCAGCAAAAGAAGTTGGAAATTCTCAGACTGAGGTTGTAACCGATGTTAGTGATGATTTAGTAGAAGAAGCTTTGGAAAAGGGCGAACGGAAAAATTAATTTTCTCTGATATTTTGCCATTTTGTCAGATGGGCAATGTCACCAATATGAAAATTGAAGTTCCCAGTATTGTTAGACATTGCCCACTCTAGTGTTTGGATCGATTGTTCATCCGCTTTTGACTATTTAACTATTTATTAATTAACGACTGTTCATCACTTCTAGTAGTTCGCTAGGTTGTTGAATTAAATAATCTGGATTTTGCTTGGCTAGTACTTCCGGTGAGTTAAAGCCCCAAGTGACTGCAATCACTTGGATATTTGCTTTTTTTGATGCTTCTATATCTCTGGTTTCATCTCCGACATAAATAACTTCTTGAGGTTTGAGTTGCTTTTGCCTCAAGACATTATTTATAATAGTTGTCTTGCCAAAAATTGTAATTCCTGAGTAAATAAAATCAAATAGGTGATTCAAATCATTGATTGTGAGGAATTGCGTAACATTTTCTTTAGAATTAGAAGTGATAATACCCAGTTTATATCCTTGATTTTGGAGTTCTGTTAATGCTTCTTTAATTCCAGGAATTGCCTTTAATTCTGGTATTTTGTTTTTTAATTCCCCTTTAACTTGTTTAACTAGAAAAGGGATTTTAAATAGAGAAACTCCTGAGTACTTAATGATTTCCCTAGATGTTAAGTTTTTGAGAAAGGCTAATTGTTCTGGGCTTATTTGTTTATAACCAAAGTCTATAGCTAAACGATTAGCAATACTTACAAGGGCATCTACTGTATCAGCAATTGTGCCATCAAAATCAAAAATAATTACTTTCTGGGTCATTCTTCTGCTTGGATGCGTCAAGATTAGCTAGGGCGTTGCGTCGTAACATTTCTGGCTTAATCCGCCGCAAGGCAGATGCTGGAAATCGTTTATCCCACTCCCGATCTGAGATTTGGGCTAATTCTAGCAGGTGGGGAGCAATATTCACTGGATTTGGCTGAAACTCTTCAATATCAGTTGTTTGGGCAAAACGTTGATTCCAAGGACAAACATCTTGGCAAATATCGCAACCAGCAACCCAGCCTTGCAAATGAGGTGCGATCGCCTCTGGCAATTCCTTGTCACGATTTTCAATGGTATGATAAGCAATGCAGCGATTAGCATCGACAACAAAAGGCTGAGTAATTGCACCAGTAGGACAAGCCTGAAGACAACGAGTACAGCTACCGCAGTGTTCTGTGTGTGGGCGATCGCTCTCTAATTCTAAATTGGTCAACACTTCTCCCAAAAATACCCAAGAGCCATATTCTGGTGTAATCACATTACCATTCTTGGCAATCCAACCAATTCCGGCAAGTTGTGCCAACACTTTATCTTGCACGGGGCCAGTATCTGCATAATAAAGAGCTAATACGCCTGGATCGAGTGATTTTAGCCATATAGATAGCTGCTTGAGTTTTCTATGCATCACCTTGTGATAATCCCTTCCCCAACCATAACGGGAAATTTTGGCGTATTCCTCACTTTCAGGACGTTGATGTGGTGTGTAGTAATTCAGCGCTACACACACTAGCGATCGCACCTCTGGCATCACTAAACGGATATCCTGACGCTTTGGATTAGCCATCCATTTCATATCAGCGTGATAACCTAGTTCAATCCATGCTTGCAACCTCTGCGCTTCTGTGGCATTTACCCGATCTACAGCAGTAATTCCAACTTTGTGAAAGCCCAACTCGCTGGCTTTTTCTTTCACTAGACTGCTGCTCGTTACAGAATACTGATTCATTTTTTTTATCTGGATTTTGCCTAAATAAAGGCGTTTTAATTATATATGATGTAGCCAATACCTTTAATTAAGATTTTTTAACTGCCCGATATATAGCCTGTCTTAAACTGCACAGTAGTTCAAAACTTCTATCGTTAGGAAGATTTATTAAGATGTAGCAATCTATTTCAATAGCAGCTTTTTTTTTACTTATTTTTGTATTGAAATTAATATTCAGATAGGATAATACAGGTAATTTTATGACCTCTGCTGAATTTATATCGCCAGCGCAGTTTCAAGCAGAATTCCAGATTGAGGGAATTACAGAATCAAGCGTACTGCGTTATTTTGAAACCTTAAATGCAGGAGAATTTGAGGCAACTGCTGCCTTATTTGCGATAGATGGTGTGATGCGTCCGCCATTTGAATCCGATCTTGTCGGGACAGATGCGATCGCAGCCTACTTAAAACAAGAAGGTCAAAACATCAAAGCTTACCCGAACACAGGAATAGCCGAGACTTTAGAAAATGGAGATATCCAAGTCCAGGTAACAGGCAAAGCACAAACTTCGTGGTGTAGTGTCAATGTCTTGTGGTTATTTATTCTCAACCAACAACGGCAAATTTCTTATATTAGAATCAAACTTTTAGCTTCCCCCCAAGAGTTACTTAATTTACGTCGTGAAAAGTAAATAGCAAATAACTACAAAGGGCAAAGTTTTAAACCAATATTTATCACCCAGTTACATAGGATTCATGGCTTTATTCTGATTCCTGAGTTCTGAATTCTTCCTCATAAATGCATAACTTGAAAAATAGTAATACCAATTTGAAAAAAGAATGCGACAGATACATACGGACATACCTTTGTTCTGTCTGGCTTTCTTAATGCATGAATTTTGTTAGAATCGGCGGCAAGCGAGTCCGCGTACCCCTACGGGCAAGCAAGCTACGCTTTTAGCGTCTGTCTGCGACAGGCTCTTCGCGTTCGTAGAGAGCGTCATTTTGAATGCGTGAATTGGTATAACTTTTGTCTATTGGACTAATTCAGGTAAAGTAGCTTCTAACTTCAGACAGTTAGCACCATTAACCTGCAACTTGTAATCTACTTTATCCATGAGACGATTCATAATCAGCCAACCATAACCACCTTCTTGCTTTTCCATCGGGTTTGGAGCGTAGTAGTTAGACATATCAAAGCCTTCGCCGTAGTCCCAAATTTCTAAGGCAAAATCCCGGTCTTTCACTTCTAAACGCAGCAATATGGGTAAATTTGGTTGCTCCTTGTGGGCATGACGGACTGCATTAGAGTAGGCTTCCACTAAAGCCAGTCTCAAACGACTTGATTGTCGCGACCAATCCACAGATTCCCCTAGCTGAATTTTCAAACATCCCAACAACCAGTTTTCAACAATATTTAGAAAATTCAAGTCGCTTGGTACATGAAGCTCACTTTTCATGACTTACAAAATCTCCAGTGAAAGTATAGTTTGATCGTCTTCTTGAACGTTATTATCTGCCTGGATGCGAGCTAGTAAATGGTTAAGAGAAAGTGGTTGTTGCTCTTGTTGTAAGAGTTGCCAAAGACCATCTTGATTCAGCATCGAACGGTTTACTGACTCAACCCCAACCTCAGTTTTTACTGTTGAATCAGGATTATTTGATACCATTGCTTCTGTAATTCCATCGCTGGCTAGTAACAATGTGTCTCCAGCAGCGAGAACCAAGCGACCAGACTGTGCCTGCCACTTAGGCAAAATCCCCAAAGGAACGCTGCGAACTTTCAGGTAATTGGGATTTTCGACTAAAGCACCTTGGCGTGACCATAATATTGGGTAAATATGACCAGCATTAGTGTAGACCAGTTCTTTTGTGCTAGGGGTATAACAAGCTAACACAAGAGTGACAAAATAATTGTTGCTAATTAAATCTTCACTGAGAGCGTGGTTGAGGTTCTGCATGACCACATTCGGCTCTGCTGGTGTCTCTTGAGATAATTCTCGGCGCAAAACTGAAATAATACTAGCCATAAATAAAGCTGCTGGGACGCCCTTGCCAGAAACGTCACCCACCGCCAACCACAAATCGCCTTTGGGATGGACAAAAACTTCAAAAAAATCGCCTCCTACTTCTCGCGCTGGATAACAACAAGCTTGTACCTTCACACCTTTAATGTCAGGCAAACTTTGGCGTAGCAGATTGTATTGAATTTGGCGAGCCACCTCTAACTCAGTGTGAATCTGCTGTTGCTTTTCTTGGAGGCGTTGGTAGAATTTTGCTTGGGAGAGAGCTAAGGCTGCTTGTTCGGCAACACCTGCAATTAGTTGGATGTCTTCGTCTTCCCAAGGGCGATCGCGTCCCCATTGGTGGAGGGTTAGCACAGCCAACAGATGCTGATGGTAGCTAAGTGGCACAACTAGGTGATGACCAGGATTACCGTCATATATATCTTGAGCAAGTTGATAATGACGGGTTTCCAGCACCTTTTCTGTTAAAACACTGGAGTCGAAGGAGGAATCTAATAGATCGGATTTCGGATCGCGGTAGAAAAACTCGTCTTGTGTGAGGCGATCGCCCTCTACTGGTTTGAGCAAGCAACTGGTAGCTTCAAATGTTTCTCCAATAGTTGCGACAATTTTTTGCAGCATACTATCGTAGTCTAAAGATTCCCGAATCGCTGTTGTTACTGCATTAAACAAAGATTCTCGCCGTAGGGCCCGACGCAACTCTTGGGTGCGCTTCTTAACTAGGCGATATGTATCACTAGCTTGCTCAACTAAGCTTCTGAGCCGTTCTGGATTCCAGGGTTTGGTAATGTACTTGAATACCTGACCGGAGTTAATCGCATCTACCAAATCTTCAACATCAGTAAAACCAGTTAACAAAATCCGAATCGTGTCTGGAAACCGCTCTACGGTGCGACTAAAAAATTCAGTTCCATTCATTTCTGGCATTCTTTGGTCAGAAATAATTACCGCCATTTCGCCAAATTGATTCAAGATTTCCAAAGCACCAAAGGCATGATTGGCTTTATATACTTGAAAATCTCGCCTAAAAGTGCGGTAGAGTAAATCTAGGTTATCTGGCTCATCATCTACCACCATGAGCTTAGGTTTGTCCGTAACAATCTCAGCCATATTTGACTTTTGTTTTCATATATTTGAATGGCGAGATAGTATGATGTTTATCTCACCTAATAAATAAGAGAAAATCAGAGAAGTCATTTACTTTGAAAATATAACTTTTCAAAGCTGTGAGTTTCCCTTGATTATCCTCAATCGATCCACACCAAAATTAAATTTATCCAACTAACCCAGAACGCAAGGCGCGGACTGCTGCCTGGGTACGGTCATCGGCACATAGCTTATTCAAAATATTGCGAACGTGAGTTTTAACAGTGCCAACTGTGATGTAAAGTCTTTCCGCAATTACTGCATTACTACAACCTTCGACAATCAACTGTAACACTTCCAATTCCCTTTCTGTCAGGGTGTAAGGTTGAATTTCTTCCAAATTCTCAAAAGAATCTGGGTTAGGAACAATAATCTTGGAATCGACCAAAGCCGATTCCAACTTTTGAGGATTTTGTTGCGCTTGTTGTAATACAATCCGAGCGATCGCTGGATCGATCCAGGCGTTGCCATTGTAAGTTACTCGTACTGCTTCCAGCAAATTATCAAATTTGATATCTTTCATACAGTAAGAGTCTGCACCAGCGGCAAAAGCTGCCAACACCGCTTCTTTGTTATCCCGCAGCGTCAAAATTAACACTTTTGTAAATAGCTGCTGGCCATTAGTAGTAGATTTTACCTCCCGTGTTAACTCAATGCCATCTTTATCTGGTAACCCAATATCGACAATGGCAATATCTGGTTGTAGCATTTTTAACATTTTTAGACCATCAGCAGCATTAGCAGCTTCACCTACAACTTCAATTTCATCCTTTTGCTGTAGTGCTGTACGAATACCCACACGAGTTAGGTCATGATCTTCAATCAGAGCGATACGAATTTTACTCATAGCCAACTTCAGCCCGTTACACTATAACCATAAAGTCGAGTTTCGTGACATACTCCCACACTAGCTGCAAGCAGTATAGTGGGGGTTTCTATTCCCGGAACCAGAGTTGCGAGTTGAGCGTTTTATACTGAGTGAATATTACACTTTAACAATAAAAGCTGGACTGGTTCAGCCCAAGTACAAGCGCCCAAGATTAATAGACAGAAGAGTGAAATTAATTATGTGTTATCTAAAACCCTTATATATACGTAGCAGGACTGCGTATATATATTCTTCTTCACTCTTATGTCTTTTAATTATGCTTATTCTCGTTGCAGGGCAAAGGGGAATCTCTTTTGCCTAAGTTCTAATATAAAAAAATTTGATAAACTTAACATTCATGCAAAATCTGGTGTGAGTATTACTTAAGAATAGGCTATGTCTAACGGCAATCAAGCATTTTCAGTGTTGGGAATACCAGTTCATGTGATGGCTGACTATCCAGGCTGGTTGTTAGAATGCCTGCACACAGGCAGAGGAACTCATGTCGTAACGCTCAATGCAGAAATGACTATGCAGGCAGAGCGAAATCAATTATTAGCTCAGGTGATTAAAAATGCTGAACTCGTGATTCCAGATGGAGCCGGGGTTGTTCTGTATTTACGGTGGCTGTTATGGCAAAAAGTGCAGCGGTTTCCAGGGATTGAATTAGCAGAAAAACTTTTGCAAGCCCTTGGACAACAAAAGACAGGGACAAAGATATTTTTCTATGGAGGAGCGCCCGGAGTGGCGGCAAATGCGGCAGATTTTTGGCAGCAGCAAATTCCAGATTTGAATATAGTCGGCACTCACTCAGGCTACCATTCTCTAGAAGAAGAAGCACTATTGCGACAAACTCTGGCTCAATTGCAGCCACAAGTGATTTTTGTTGGTTTGGGAGTGCCGCGTCAAGAGTTATGGATTGCCGAAAACCGCCATTTGTGTCCCCAAGCAATTTGGATTGGCGTTGGTGGTAGTTTTGATATTTGGTCGGGAACTAAAACTCGCGCTCCCGCCTGGTTAGGAAATAATAATTTGGAATGGTTGTATCGCCTTTATCAAGAACCTTGGCGCTGGCGGCGGATGTTGGCTTTGCCAGCGTTTGCTGTGAAAGCGTTTGTTTATCGTTTGACAGCAAGAGGTGCAATTAGTTAAGAGTGCTGAGTTATAAGTTCTGAGTTCTGTTAGCGGAAAGCTAAGGTTTAGCCCGTGCTGAGTTCTGGGTGTTCTTACTTAGTTAGTATTAAAGTCTTGAAAAACTTTTAAATTTTCTTTGTTGAAATTTAAATTCCCAGGCGAAACCTGGGAATCCTTATTTTGGGGAGAATGTTACATCTAAGCAGGCAAACTGTTTAGTTGTGGGTATGAGGAAAGTTTAACAATGCCAGTATTAACAACTCAAGTTAAGAAAGACTTTTCCGTTCACGGAGAAGACAGTGAAACTCAACAGCACGGTAGCAATACTACAAAGGTACAATTGCAATCTGTAACCAAGACTTATGCTAATGGCACTCACGCCTTATTGAATGCAAACCTTGAGGTAAAAAAGGGAGAATTTCTGTTTATCACGGGGCCAAGTGGTTCTGGTAAATCAACGCTCTTGAAACTACTATATGGCCAGGAGTTTCCTACACAGGGAGAAGTAATTGTTGATGAATGTAATGTAGCGGATTTGCGGGGCGATCGCTTGTCATTATTGCGGCGACGAATTGGTATTGTGTTTCAAGACTACAAACTCATTACCCAACGAACAGTAGCAGAAAATGTCACTTTTGTGCTGCAAGCTCAAGGGTATACCCGTAAAGAAATTCAACGACGTTTAGAACCAACCTTAAAGTTGGTAGGTTTGCTGAGTAAAGCTGACTACTTTCCAGATCAACTGTCTGGAGGAGAGCAACAGCGGGTGAGTATTGCCCGTGCGATCGTTAGTACACCACCCCTACTGTTGGCCGATGAACCTACTGGAAATCTCGATCCAGATAATTCTTGGCAAGTAATCCAGATTCTCCAGAAGTTAAATTCCTTTGGGGCTACGGTAATTGTTACCACCCACGATGAACAATTGGTACGCAGGTGCAATCATCCGGTAGTGCAAGTTCGTAATGGAACATTGTCTCGAAAATAGTTATTTGTCATTGGTCATTGGTCATTGGTCACTTGTACTGAGCGTAGTCGTTGGCGCAGCCTCTCGTAGAGAAGTATTGGTCATTGGTCATTTGCAAAGGACAAAGGACAAAGGACAAAGGACTAATAAACGTGGTGTTTGACTTTTGATGATACGGGTACGAAAGGTACTGCTGTTTTGGGGGGTGGGACTTGTAGGCGATCGCAGGCTTGTAAACTCTTAAAAGCTGCCTCTCGCACTACAACTTCTTCCTCTCGACTGAGTAGGAGTTGCAAGCATTGCACAATATCTTGCTGCACTGAAGAGTCAACTCGCTTACGGCTGATGAATTTACTTAGTTGACCTAGAGCAATCAACCGCTTCAATGGATCTTTTTCTGTTAAATTCATCAACAAGCGATCGAGGTGGTCTTCTCGATTTTCAGAGAAGTTGACAATTTGCCATACCAATAAAATTAAAGTTAACAAGGTTCCCACACCTTGAGCGATCGCACCAGCAGCAATCCAGTGACTGTGAGAGTCGGCCCATATTGCCGCTGCCATGTAAGTGCTGACAGTAGCAATACCACCACTGATGACTGCTAAAACTAACCGACGATTTGAACTATTTAAGAACTTACGTATTTTAGACCAGCGCAATTGCCAGTCCCACTCCTGCATTGAGTAAACCAATACCATTACTCCAATGCCGATCAAAAGAGCCAGTAGCAGTTTCCAGTTCCACAACAACATGGCAATGATAATTGTCAGGAACCCAAGAAAGCCCCCAGGGCCAGAGAAACGTTTAAATGTTTGCTGCTTTATGGCTCCCTTTGTCTTGAATTTTGGAAGCGACCAGTTCCAGTTGGGGATTTGGTTGATCAATTGCTGCCAAGAAGACGAAGCCTGTGCCACAGTGTTTACCTACTTGATTATGAAATTACCTATTGTATAAGTTTTACTATGGATGAAGAAAGAATGAAGGCTGAAATCACAAAATGCCCGATTTAATAGACGGATAGTAGACTAATACAGCACAGCGCCAATTAACATACCATTTTCAATCGCTCAGAGCAAGGGCATCTTGTACGTAAGTCTTAATTAAAGACAAAAACGAAAGTTATCAAGGGTGAATTGCCCATCAAAAGTACAAAAGGTAACGCTGTAAATGTTATTCACATTTATAGATAATAAGGTATTGGGGGAAATTGGCGAGTCGGAATTGGCAAGATTAGAGCCTGGTAGTGCAGTTTGAGCGAGTAGTTGCCGATCGCGATCGTAGGCGGAAAGCACTAGCCGTTGCGAACTAGTGACAAAGGCGCTAACCGAGTTCACTGGACGCAAGAAGGTAGCTTCTAAAAATCCACTTTTGGGCGCTCCCATCAAGACTATTAGCCCTGAATAGGTTGGAAATGCTGGATTTGATGGCTGTATTGCTAGACAATTGTGAAAAATAACTCCCCAACGTTCATATTGGCGCTCTACTGCTTCAAAACACTTCAAGTCTTCTAAGTCTAGACAAATACAAGTAGGTACAGTAAGTCTGGTAGCATCAATAGCTGGTTCAACCTCACCCCGCCTAGCTGAAGCTTTAATTCCGTTTTGTATATTCAAGTTGTCAAGCGCAAATTTAGGGTCTTCAATCGTTGGTAGTTTATTTGATTGAAGAGTAGCCTGCTTTACCATGACATCCCGCCTTACTATTACTTAGATAAAATCAGATTATTTATACATTAAAAACTGTAGTTTCTACATATATAAGTAGAATTAACAGGTTATTAAAATAAGCGTTTTAACTATTTTTGACGTGTTGACGCTCAAAATTATTTATCGGTTTTTTGATAGACTACCATAAAAACTTATGCTGGATTCACGCTGGAGCGATCCTCGTTACCATGAAAAACCCTTATAAAACAGTAATTTCAACGTTCCGTTACTTTATTTTTATGAAAAAAAGCACCAAATCTTTACAAGTAATCCAGTAATTTTATATCTACTTAATCTGACGCTAGCGAGAAGTCTGAGAGTGATTGGTTCGCTGATAATAACAATGAGTGGGGAGTTTGAACTAGACACATGAAGAATGCTGAGTTAGAAGACTGCCTACAAAGGACGTTGCTCTTACTAAGTACACAAATATTAAGTGCTTTTTAATTTACTCAGCACTGAGGGCGGTCAACATCTAGGGTGACTAAAGGGGAGGCGGAGAAATTATCGAATCTTCTCTTCGTGCGCCTGCGCCTCAGGTATCGTGTCTTACTTGTGCCAACGAATCACTACAGTCAACAAAAAAACTTATGTTTCAACCACTAGGATTTGAACAACGCTCTATAAATACCTCACTAGGTAGAATGGTATATTATACTGCTGCTGGAGCGCCTTGGGAGGATGATGTGACTGCCAAAGACGATCGGGAAACTTTGGTATTCCTGCACGGCTTTGGTGGTGGGTCTTCTGCTTATGAGTGGTCGAAAGTTTATCCAGCTTTTGCGGCTGAATATCGGGTCATTGCGCCAGATTTGCTCGGTTGGGGTAGGTCTGAACATCCAGCACGGAGTTACAAGATTGAGGATTATTTGACCACGATTCGGGAGTTTTTCGAGCAGACTTGTACTGGGCCAGTAACAGCGATCGCTTCTTCTTTGACCGCAGCATTTACAATTCGGGTAGCAGCAAATCATCCTGATTTATTTAAGTCTTTAATTCTTACTACCCCCGCCGGACTTTCTGACTTTGGCGAAGACTACTCTAGGAGTTTTTTTGCTCAGTTAGTTAGCGTTCCCATTGTCGATCGTTTACTTTACAGCACTGGAATTGCTACTAGTGGTGGTATTCGCAGCTTTTTAGAACAACGGCAATTTGCTCAATCCAATCGAGTTTACGAAGAAATTGTAGATGCTTATCTAGAATCTGCCCAACAGCCTAATGCTGAGTATGCAGCACTGTCCTTTGTACGTGGCGATTTGTGCTTTGATTTATCCCTTTACATTCAACAATTAGTCACTCCCACTGCGATTATTTGGGGACAAAAGTCGCAATTTACAGGCCCCTCAATTGGTCGCCGCCTTGCTGAAATCAATCCCTTAGCAATCCGATTTTTTCAACAGTTGGAAGATGTCGGATTGACACCACAGTTAGAATTGCCCGCAGTGACAATTGGGTTAATTCGCAAATTTTTGCCTTTGCTTAATTAATTTAAGAACTCAGAATTCAGGAGCCAGAATTCATAAGTAAGCTTGGATTATAAAACCAAAATTGCTATCAGTTATTGATTTTTTCAGCTGATTCAGCTTGGTATCAAATCATTCTGAATTATGAATTCTGACCGGAGGCGGAGTGTCTCCGGCTCCGCTCCTGAATTCTATTTATCTTGCAATCTGATATCAATGACAGTTGCATTGAAGTTGTAGTTAAAGCCTTCTAACTCAAATGGCATCCCAATTTTCACTTTACTGTTACCCAAAACTGGCCCACTTTCAGTAACTTGGGCTTTGCCATCTAAAGTCAAAAGAAAATCTGCACTATAATTGTTTTTCTTTGGATCTGGCAATTCTTTAACAGTGCCATCAGGTTGGGAAACATTGACTGTTCTAGGTAGCTGTTGAATGGATTTAATTTCAATCTGTCCGTAAGGCTGATTGCGGATAATCACATTGGTTTTACCACCTTTTTTTAAACCATTGTCGATTAATTTTTCTGGGTCGCGTACATTCAAACCACGAACTACTAAGTCTACTTCTATGGGTACTGTTTTCGCGCCAACTTGGGCAACAGAACCAGAAGTGCCAGGAAAAATAAAGATGCCAAAGATAACTAGCAAAATTACCAGTAAAGCACCTAAATCTAGGAGATTGATTTTGCCAAATAAGCGACCTTTTGAATCTAAAATAGCCATAAAAAGTTTTCCGAGGTAATAGCGAAGTAAAGGATTGTAGCTAGAAAGTTTTCGATGGGAACAGTAATTTTCCCTATTTGGTAATCACTCAAAGTATTCAAGGGTTGAAGTTATGCGACAGTCGATCGCGAGTTTGTAATTTCCAAGGAGGCAGTAGCTAACCCTAAAAATTTTAACTGTTATAGCAGATTTCAAGGAACGTGAGGTACACAAGCTCGCGTCTGTTACCCATATATCAAGCGTGTTTGACTCTTGAATTGTGAATTCTGCTGTAATCCTCACGCGCCTAGAAAGTAAAATCTAGTGTTTAGGGCTATCTCTAGAGAGAATCTCTAGCCTCCCGCAGTTCGGTAGATTTGAGTCAAGATGATCTGTATAACAACTCCTTTGATATTGAGTTAAGAATGCAACTTAGAATACTTTAAATCCGTCTCATAATTTGTCCCCTCATTTTATGTTCTTCCGAAATAATCTTCAAAGCGTATTATGTTCAACTGGAAAGGTTTTGCTGCAAATTACCGTGTATGGCGGCGTCGCTGGTTTTATCCCCTAATTTCAGTGGTAGTCGCCCTGAGTCTGTGCCTGAGTACACCCTTGCCTGGAAGAACTTTAGATTTCTTACCTCTTTTACTCCAAGGAGTTCAGGCATTTCAGCTTTCTAATATATCCCCTAATCAAGAAGTTGATCTTGGTAAGCAGATTAATCAGGAATTGGTCGGCAGTCAAGTCCGACTTTACCGCAATTCCGAAGTGAATCGTTATGTAGAACAAGTTGGTCGGCGTTTAGCAGCGAATAGCGATCGCCCCGATCTCCCCTATACTTTTCAGATAGTTGAAGATGAGTCTATTAACGCCTTTGCGACCTTGGGCGGCTATGTATATGTCCACACGGGTTTGCTGAAAACCGCAGACAATGAAGCGGAACTAGCAAGTGTACTCGCCCATGAAATTGGTCACATTGGCGGGAAACACGTAGTCAAGCAGATGCAGCAAAAAGCCCTCGAAAGCGGTCTATTAACGGCGGCTGGCTTAGATCGAAATGCCGCAGTGCAAATTGGTGTACAGGTAGCACGGGACTTACCACGCAGTCGTAAAAACGAATTTGAAGCCGATCAAAGAGGACTACGAACTTTGACACGTACTGGTTATGCCCAATCAGCAATGGTCTCTTTTATGCAAAAGCTGCTGAAAAAGGGCGGTTCCACTCCGACATTTTTGAGTACACACCCCGGAACTAGCGATCGCATTGAAGCCCTCAGACGTGCAATTAATGCTCAACCTAGTAATGGAAAATCTGGCTTGGATAATGCTAGTTATAAAGCAAATATTCGACCATTAGTAAGGTCTTGAGGAAATTGGGCATTGGGCATTGGGCATTGGGCATTGGGCATTGGGCATTGGGCATTGGGCATTGGGCATTGGGCATTGGGCATTGGGCATTGGGCATTGGGCATGGTTATTCTCCTTGTCCCCTTGTCCCCTTGTCCCCCTCATCTCCCTCATTTCCTCACTCCCCCTCATTTCAAATATTCCTCAATTCCGATTGCGGCGATCGACTTTAATTTTGGCTGGATCGACTGTACTTACAACCTCTTCTAAAGGCAGGGTACGGATATAGTTTTTAAAGATATTAACTTGATAAACCAACTGATTTGTGACATCTAGTCCAGTCAACCAGCCACTCCGGGGATGATAAGCGCCAGTATCTATGTCTAGCCATCCCTTTCCTTGGGCCAGTTTACCAGGAGAAACACCCGGCAGGGTAAAAGTAATGGTGTGACCGATGATAATTTGTTTATCTGGAAAGTAGGGTTTTTCAATGCTGTGAAAATCCTCTCGTATCCAGCACAATTCATCGGCAGTTTGTTCTGTGACTGACTTGGAAGGGTCAACACCAGCGTGAGTTAACCAAATATCCCCCAAGTCAAGGTATGTAGGCAAAGCTTTTAACCAATCCAGATGGTCATCAGGAATGGGAGCCTCGTGGTAACTGGCCACGGTAGCTTGCCCTCCACCAAACAGCCATGCCTGCATCGTCGAGGAGGAAGTCCTTTCATTGGTCAGAATGTTTAATAACATCTGCTCATGATTTCCCAACAAACATGGGTAGTTATTTTGTTTGACAAAATTAACTACTTGTGCACTATGAGGGCCGCGATCGATTAAGTCTCCCAGAAAATAGACTCGATCTTCTGACGTGGGGGCGATCGCCTCCAACAGTGTCATTAAACCTTCATAGTGTCCATGCACATCCCCAATTACAATTCGTCTGGGGCTAGTTTCGCTCATTGTCTCTTAGCTGCAATAGTTTTGGCTAATACTTCTGCTACAGTTTACGCTGTCTGCTTTCCGCAATGAAAGGTAAAAATACTGGATAATGCTTATTTTAATTTAATTTTTGTACGAGTAATAAACTTAACTTATCAAATATATACAACAGCAATTGTTTTTCAGATATAACTTATAATAACGATGGCGTAAGACTAGCTTTTTCTGCTAATTTAAACTACTTAGCCGAGAATTTAAGCTCTTGCCATATTCATCACTTTTAAGTTCACAATGTCTAATGGTTTTTCTGCTGAAATTAGTTCGCGCATCTGCAAGCACATGAATGACGATCATGCTGATGCTGTAGTTATTTATGCTAAAGCTTTTGGTGGTGTCACAGATGCGAACGCAGCCAAAATGCTGTCAATTGATGCACAGGGTATGGATTTAACAGCGCAAGTAAATGGGGAAGCTGTCCCAGTTCGCATTCAATTCGATCGTGTTTTAATAGATGCGGAAGACGCTCATCAAACTTTGATTGCAATGGTGAAGCAGGCGCGGGTTCAGGCTAAATAAGAAATGACAAAATAATTGACACTAAATATGCGATTAAATGTATCGCATATTTTTGTACATATAGCAATACTAGACTGGGGAAAGGTTAAAGGTTAAAGGGGAAAGGAAAATTTCATAGCTTTACCCCTTCTCCTTTTCCCTTTTTCCCAAACCAAATTCCAGTTTAAAATTCTCATCCGAGCAGTATTGAAAGCTGTGTTGTGTCGTAATTACTGTAAATACTTATACCAAGCGTGAAAAATGATTGCGACAGATGGAAAACTGAAACATTTATCCAATGGATGTTTCACAATCCAAAATCGTTCGACTGAGCTTGTCCTGAGTTTCGACTGCGCTCAACTACCGCGTAGCCGTTCGCGTAGCGTCTCCGACAGGAGAAGGGCGCAGCCGAAGTCTAAAATCTAAAATCCAAAATGGTATTACCCTGCCAGCCGATACATAATCACTTTTCCTTTCCAATTTTCTTCTACAAATACTAGATGCTCACCATTGGAACGCCGAAAAGCGCGAATACCGTAGGGTATATCAATCCAGCCACTTTCGCCGCCAACTTCTGGGCCTGGTTTTAAGTGTTGTACTTGCGCTCCCGTCTTGGCATTGTAGACATATACCTCTGCGGTTTTGACTGTCACGGCAAATACATAGTCTCCCGCCACACTGATGGCTGCTGTAGACACTTCACGCTTACCGATGCTGTCGTGGGGAATTACAATCCGCCATTTGGGAGTACGATTTCCTTTACTCCAATTGTCAAAACGGGCAATCTCAGATCCAGCAACTCCAGCATCGTCACTAAATGCAGGGCGATCTACCGTAAAGCCTGACAAATACATACTATCTGTTTCAGGGAAATATTCGATCCGGCGCAAGTCGTTAAATATTTTGGGAGTAGTTTGCTTTTCCATCGAACTATAGCTGTAGATGGGGTTGCCTTTGGGATCTATTCCCTGTAAAGAATAGTGTCGAATACCATCTTCTGTTCGCAAAGCTTTCCAAACATCTCCTTTGCTGTCTACCCACCAGCCGCCGAGATAAGGATAATCTTTGCTGCGATCGTATTCGTTCTTTTCAAATTTGCCATTACCGTTGCGATCGCGCCAGATCCATTCCCCTTTTTCTGGTTGATGTGGCGGCCAATTTCCGGTAATAAATGGTTTATCTGCGCTGTTAGTACCAACAAACATACCGGCGGGGATGGCGACTTTACCATCTGTGGCGGGATTAAAACGATAGATTTGCAGAAAGCTGTTATACATATCTGTGAGGAACAAAAACGGCTTCCCTTGAATGCGGCGAACAAAGGTTCCATCTGGCGATGTATGCAGACGTGGATCTTGAGGATATTTGAAAGGATTTAAGGTGTAGGCTTTGTAATTCCATTGCTTACCAGCAGGCTTACTATAATCCATCAGATAGTGTTCTTGTTTGGTGAATAAATCTACACCATCAGTTTTCGGATCGGCATCTGCATTATCGACGAATATCAATCCCAGCGATCGCCACATTAGTTTTCCCGATGGCGAAAATTTCCGCAAATCTGTTCCTGATTTGTTGAAACCATTACTATTTATATAGATATTGCCGGAAGCATCTGTACCGACTCCGGTAAGTCCGTAAAGTTTTAAATCTCGAACTTCACCAGCAACTCCTGCATAGATACCGCCTTTAGTGCCAAAACTACTCACCTGCACTGGCCGATCTTTGATCTCATAAGTCAACATTTGCTGACGCGGGCCATTTTCTGCTATTAACAGCTTACCTTGATGATTAATAGCGATCGCAGTTGGTTCGACGATATCTGCAATCTGTTGCGGCAATTGCTTTCCACTTTGGGAATAATGTAAAATTTTTGCAGGCTTACTACCATTTTTACTTTGAATAATCCACAGATTTTTTTGTGGATCGATAGTTATTGCTCCTGGATTAGCAACGGTAAAGCTGCGGAGTTCCTTCATCGTCTCAGTATCATAAACACGAATGCGGTTAGCAGCAAAATCACTCACATACAACTCACTTCCCACAGTTGCTAATCCAGTAACTTCACTTTTAGTACTGGTAATCACCATACTTTTATCCCAACCACGTCCATTCGGAAACGGCGCAGGTTTTCCTGATAAGTCATAGCGTCTAACGCTATACCAAGTTGTTCCTTCTGGTGGGTAATCTTCTTTTGTATCGCCCCTCGAACCTTGAGTCATCGCAATGTAAACATATTTACTATTTGCGGTTACAGCTTTGCCACCGCCACGACTCCAGCCGTGAGTATCCCCAAGGGCAGCAATAACCTTACCATCTTTATATATTCCTGCCTCCATTGCCGCCTCATCCCAATGGCTGTTAGTATAAACTGTGCCATCAGGAGCAACATACATGGCCTCAATATTGTTTTGTACCCGCAGATTTCCACTGCCAATAGTATTACCTATCCATGATGTTTTGTAGTTAAGCGCGGGTGTTTCAGTGTTGTTTTGTACCCGCAGCTTTTCGCTGGCAATAGTATTACTTTTTTGTGATATTTTGTGTATAACCGTGGGTATTTCAGTATTGTTTTTCACCCACAGATGTTCGCTGGCAATAGTATTATTTATTGATGATATTTTACCTTTAAGTGTGGGTATCTCAGTATTATTTTGTACCCGCAGATTTTCGCTGCCAATAGTATTATGTGTAAGCATGCGCGTTCCAGTTGTCGCCCAGTCTGTTGTAATTCCAAGGGTAGTAACAATAACTCCAATAGTCAGACTGAGTAAAAATTTGAACGTTTTATTTCTTTGTAAATATCTAGTATTAGATAATTTTTTGGTGTGCTGATTGAGCTTATAACGTAGTTTTTTTAACTGCGTCAGTAATTTATTTATCATATAATTTTCAGGTTTTAATTATTTATATACAATCATTGTTGATGAAATCCGTAAAAAAATATAACTATTTTGAAGTGGCTAAGATACAGTCTATGTATGGACACGGCATCTGATATCACTCTGCTAGAACTTTCATGAGAAAATAATCGAGTAAAGATAAAATAACTAGCAATGGCTGAAAAAAATAACTTAAAAAAAATACGAAAATATCTTGAAGAAGCTGATGTTAAATTTGTACGAGTTCTTTGGTGCGATAATGCTAATATTATCCGTGGCAAAGCTGTGCATCTGGGAATGTTAGCTCACTACTTTGAACATGGAGTAGGCATTTCTGTAGGGCAGCAGGGAATTCCGATAATGTATGATGCAGTTGTGCCAGAAACAAATTTAGGGCCAGTAGGTGAAATTCGCTTAGTCCCAGATTGGTCTAGCCTCAAGTTTTTACCTTATAGTCCTGGTCATGCTCGTGTCATGGGCAATATGATATTAGATGGTGCTGCTTGGGGGTTATGCCCGCGAAACTTCTTGAAGCGGATGATTGCGGCAGCTAAATCAACTGGTTGGGAAGTACGAGCAGCCTTTGAAAATGAGTTTTATTTATTACGGCAAACACCTGATGGCATCATTCCGGCTGACTCCACAGTTTTTGCTTCAACTCAGGCAATGGATCTCCACCGTGAAGTAATTGATGAAATCGCTGATGCACTTATTGCCCAAGGTATACCTGTCGAACAGTATTATCCTGAATCAGGCCCAGGTCAGCAGGAAATTTCCATGCGCTATACCGATGCTTTACAAGCAGCTGATTGGCAAATTGCTTTTCGAGAAACTGTCAGAGCGATCGCCCACCGCCACAACCTCATCGCTTCATTTTTACCCAAAATTTTCCCCGATGCAGCTGGTAGTGGTTGTCATATCCATCTGAGCCTTTGGCATCGGGAGAAAAATCTATTACCCGATCCTCAGAGTATCTATGGTCTTTCTGAGGTGGCATTACAATTCATCGCTGGTATCCTACACCATCTGCCGGCACTGATGGCACTAACTACCCCAAGTACTAATTCTTACCGCCGCATTCTTCCTCATAGTTGGAGTGGTGCTTTTTGTTGTTGGGGATTAGATAATCGGGAGGCAGCCGTTAGAGTCCCTAGTAACCCTGCTTTGGGCTGTCCCAGCCACTTTGAATTGAAAACTGTAGATGCCTCAGCTAATCCTTACTTAGCAATGGGAGCAGCGATCGCAGCCGGACTTGATGGCGTGCAGCGCAGTCTCACACCACCAAACCCAGTAAATCAAGACCCTGGATATTTATCAATTGAAGAACGCAGTGCTAAGAAAATAGACTTATTACCAAATAATTTGGGGCAAGCGATCGCTCACCTCCAGCAAGACGATATCCTATTAACAGCTTTAAATCCCCAGTTAGCCAAAGCGTTCTTAGCAGTGCGTCAAGCAGAGTGGCAAGCAATGAAAGATTGGGAATTAACGGCAGAAGTGAAAATATTATTAGAAAAATACTAGCACCCCACTCCTACTCCCTACTACAGATGAATCTGGCTGATATTCCTTTAATTGACCAACACGCCCACAACATATTAAAACCAGAAGTAGCTGGCCAGTCTCCTTATGCGGCTGCCTTTACTGAAGGCTACGAACCTGAAATCATCAACTACCATGCCCGTCATACCTTCTTTTATCGGCGTAGCTTGCGCGAGATTGCTGCTTTATTGAACTGCGAAGCTGAAGAAACAGCAATATTGGCACGGCGAGAAAGTCTAGGATTAGAAGAACTAACGCAGATTTATTTTCGGGCTGCTAACCTAGAGGCAATTTACTTAGATGATGGTTTGCAGCCAGAAACTATCCTACCTCTGTCGTGGCATGAAAGGTTTATTCCTGTGCGAAGGATTCTGAGATTAGAACTATTAGCAGAACAGCTAATTCTGCAATCTCCTGATTTTGCTACTTTCCTAGCCAGATTCAACAGTGAACTCGATCCCCCACCGCTGGGAGTAGTAGCTTTTAAAAGTATTGCCTGTTATCGGAGTGGTTTGGATATTCAATCGGTAACTGACGAGGTGGCGGCGGCTCGCTTTGACAACCTCAAGCAACAACTGCACAATCAACCTCTGCGACTGACAGATAAACCGCTGATTGATTTTCTGTTACAACAGGCATTATTAGTAGCAGCAAAATACCGCTTACCAGTCCAATTTCATACTGGCTACGGCGATCCCAGCTTGGATTTACGATTGGCTAATCCTCTAAATCTGCGATATTTACTAGAGTTACCCCAGTACAGTCATGTACCAATAGTATTGCTACACGCTTCATATCCTTATATGCAGCAGGCTGGTTATCTAGCTTCTGTATATCCCCAAGTTTATCTAGATTTCGGTTTAGCAATACCCTTTTTAAGCGTATCTGGGATGCGGGAAGCAATCAGGCAGATGTTAGAATTAACTCCCACTACTAAATTAATGTATTCTTCTGATGCCCATTCAATTCCAGAATTGTATTACTTAGGTGCAAAATGGGGTCGCCAGGTTTTAGGGGAAGTGCTAGAGCAAGCAATTACAGATTCTGATATTACTGTAGCTGAAGCTGAGGCTATTTCTGTAGCAATTTTACGTGAAAACGCCTTAGTTCTCTATCAATCAGTGCACGAAACAAGTACTAAGCTTTAGCATTATTTATTACCCCAATTACTTTTGCTTTCAAATTTGGCTGAGATTTTTCGTTGAACAGAGTGATTGCAGAGCGATATATAAAGCTCATCTATGTTGAAACCTAGAGTTTTTTAAAAATTATTAAAAGATATATTTATGTAGGTTGGGTGGAGTTAAACGCAATCCAACATTACCACCTGATTTATGTTGGGTTACGCTATCGCTGCACCCAACCTACAAAACTACGGTTCTCAAGGTAGACGAGGTTTAACTAGCAAATTATTTTTTATTTTATATAAGCCAGGACTTACGCATGAGTCACGAAAAGACGAACTAAAGAGACACAGAGTAATGAGGGTTTGAGAGTTTTTTACGTAAGTCCCATAAGCTTTATGTAGCTACCCTTATTCTTGAAATTTTCAGTTAATATCTTTAAAACATTATTTAAGCTCGACTTTATCCAAAATTAAGAAGTTGGTTTTCTTTATCCGGTAAAAATTCTAAATTTTTGGTAAATACTTTTTCCACATCACAGATATCGATGAAGCTAAAAAAAGCAAACCTCCTTTCCCACAAAGGTTTCAGCTTAGGCGATCGCGTCACGACGAAAATGGATATAGTCGAGTTAAGGTATTAATATTTACTTATTTTTAAATCAAAATGGTCAGCATTAATACAAAAATATTCTAAATTTATTACTTTACAGCAGCTTTTATCTCTCTATATATAGCATTCACATTTTTGAATTGATAGGTATCATATATAGCTATCTCGGTACACTCTAGTTAATAAGAACACCGATTTTATTCCTTATTGACGTTGATATATAAATAGTTTATAAATTGGTCTTATATACAAAAATTATTATTGGTAATGTGTATTCATAAATTCTATTGATTCAGGTTTGTATACAGATGTAAAAGCGCACAGATGTGCGCCTATTTTAGTATATTTATAGGAGATACATTAGTGGAAAATAAACTAAAAAATTTTACTTCATCATCTGCATCTATTCTCACTCTGGGATTAGGTTGGTTTCCCAAAAGTCCTGGAGGACTAGAAAGGTATATTTACGAACTAACTCATAAATTAGCAGCAAATCAAGACCAGATTGAATTATGCGGAGTTGGTCTACCAGAGGCTGAAATAAATTCGCCGATTAAGCTGACTAACTTGGCGAGTCCCGATAGTGCTATTTGGAAAAGATTATGGTCAATTCGCACGAACTTCCAGAAAACAAGAAGCAGCAAACCAGATGCTATTAATTTGCACTTTGCATTATACAGCTTTCCGATTTTAGATATTTTGCCAAAGGGAGTACCAGTTACTTTTAACTTTCATGGCCCTTGGGCTTCGGAAAGCCAGCAAGAGGTAGTTAATAAAAACCTTAGTCTTTTAATCAAGCATTGGCTAATCGAACAAAACACTTATAATCGTTGCGATCGCTTCATTGTTTTGAGTAAAGCATTTGGTCAAATTTTGCACGATAAATATCAAGTGCCGTGGAGCAAAATTCATGTTATTCCCGGTGGAGTTGATATTAATTGGTTTCAACCAAATTTATCACCCCAAGAGGCTTGTGCAAAGCTAGGCTGGCCTACTAATCGCCGGGTTATATTTACATCACGCCGCTTAGTGCATCGAACAGGAGTTGACAAATTATTGCAAGCTCTGGCTATAATTAAGCCCAAAATACCAGATGTTTGGCTAGCGATCGCAGGTCGCGGTCACATTCAAGCTGCACTACAACAACAGGCTACAGAATTAGGACTAGAAGACAACGTTAAATTTTTAGGTTTTCTTCCTGATGAACAATTACCTATAGCTTACCAAGCTGCTGAATTAACCATTATGCCTAGTCAATCTTTTGAAGGATTTGGATTAGTAATAGTTGAGTCTCTAGCCTGTGGTACTCCTGTTTTATGTACTCCAGTTGGGGGAATGCCAGAAATTTTATCAGATTTTTCACCTGATTTAATTACGACTTCAACAGAAGCATTAGACATTGCTGAAAAGTTAGAGCAAGTGCTTTTGGGAAATATCCCCATACCTTCACGATTGACCTGTCGCCACTATGCCACCACACATTACGACTGGAATCAAATTGCCCAGCAAGTACGGAATGTTTTATTAGCTTAGACAAGTAAGTTTAATAAATTCTAGCGGCACTACATGAGTCAAATTAAATAAAATAGAGGTTTAATGAGAATTCTTTTTTTAGATCAAAGCGGTAAACCAGGCGGTGCCGAATTATGTTTAATAGATATTGCTAAACCTTATGGCGATCGCGCTTTAGTAGGTTTATTTGCAGAGGGATCGTTTAAAGATTTACTACAACAAAATCATATTCCAGTAGAAGTCTTTGGAACTCAAGCGATCCAAGTTCGCAAAGAAAGCAGTTGGTTACAAGGATTCAAGAGTTTGGGACAACTTGCACCTTTGATTACTAAGATAGTTAAAAAAGCGCGTAAATACGATTTAATCTATGCCAACACCCAAAAAGCATTAGTTGTCGGAGCGTTAGCAAGTTTTTTCAGTCGTCGCCCTCTGGTTTATCATTTACATGATATTCTTTCCAAAGAACATTTTAGCCAAACTAATCTTCGCATTGCTGTTAACTTAGCTAATCGTTTTGCATCATTAGTAATTGCTAATTCTCAAGCAAGTAAAACAGCCTTTGTACAAGCAGGAGGACGCCCAGATATCATCGAAGTTGTTTATAATGGCTTTAATCCCAAAATTTATCAAACTGATGAGTCTGATATTAAACAATTACAGCAACAGTTAGGATTAGAAGGAAAATTTGTCGTTGGACACTTTAGCCGTCTTGCACCTTGGAAAGGGCAGCATATTTTAATTGATGCCCTTACTAAATGTCCGCATAATGTGATAGCAATTTTAGTGGGCGATGCACTATTTGGCGAACAAAATTATGTCCAAAAGTTACACCAACAAGTTAGCGGACTGGGATTAGAAAACCGCGTCAAATTCTTAGGGTTTCGTTCTGATATTCCCCAGTTAATGGCAGCTTGTGACTTGGTGGCACATACCTCTACTTCGCCAGAACCCTTTGGTAGAGTGATTGTAGAGGCAATGCTATCTGGAAAACCTGTAGTTGCAGCCAAAGCTGGGGGTGCAATAGAGTTAGTAGAACATGGACTTAATGGTTTTTTAGTGACACCAGGAGAACTCCAGGAACTTGCACAAGTAATTAGCACTTGTTTACAAGAGACGGAAATAACTGCAACTATAGCCAATAATGCCAGGGCTACTGCTAGTAAGCGTTTTGATATTTCAACTATTAATCAGCAAATTTTCCAACTGCTGTCCCACAGATTATAATTACTTCCCTAATCTGACAATCACCGATTTTGTTTGGATAACCCCAGATTCACATCTGGGGTTTATGGTTGTAATTACAAACCAACTAATTCACGAGACTCAAAATCAGAGAGTTGTTGAGCGATCGCCAATCTTGCTTCCAACTTAGCTACACTAAACTGGTTACGCAGATATTCCAAATGGGCGATGGCATTTGCTTTATCAACAGTTAATCGAATCTGGGTATCTATTGCTTTTTGATATTCCTGATTCACAAGCAACACCTCAAAGCGACGAGCCTTGCGTTGAGCATCATTTTTCAAATCCATCTCAAAGGCGGCGGTGCGGTCTGCATTGCCTTCAAATCGGTTAACTTGGTGCTGCACTGCCATCAACTGAGAATCTATTTCATTAGCCCGTTGGGCAGCTTGTGCGATCGCAGCTGGATAATGACTCAGTTGCATCATTTAATAATTTTCCTCTCAGGTCAATAATGTAGTGTTTAAGTATAAGACCAACCCTTGAATCCATTTACCAAAAGGCTATCACAGAGCAGTTTTACACTTAACTCAGCTTGGTGGAAGCTATATATATATTATAGCCAAAATGTATTGAATTAGGGGAGAAAAAGCGATGTCTGAAGTGCAGGTATGCCAATCATTTTCCTAAATTTTCGCTAAAATAAAGTTAAAATAAACTCTCAAAAATTTTTAAAGTTAAACTTCATTCATCTTTCTCCTCACATCTTGCATCAACCGTAGTCACCCGTACAGTTCAAATAACCTAGTGCAAAACTATACAACAAGTAAATATCATCAATCAG
This sequence comes from Nostoc sp. DSM 114167, assembly GCF_052692655.1. Lineage (NCBI taxonomy): Bacteria > Bacillati > Cyanobacteriota > Cyanophyceae > Nostocales > Nostocaceae > Nostoc > Nostoc sp. DSM 114167. Next base: position 4,218,557 of record NZ_CP195116.1, on the reverse strand, counting down.
GGAGATTAAGTGCTAAATATAACTTAAATAGTGCAATTAATACAGAGAGAAATAGATGCTGGAATGCAGAGACTTTTTGACCTGAGATAGAGAGATGATTGCATCTGAATCTCGAAATATGAGAGAAAAGGCGTGAAATATCGAAATGTTTTAAAGCAAGAAAAATGCTTGCCCACGCCCAAGAATTAGTTTACAACCTCAAAAAGTTGATGCCGACGCAGTACCAAAAAGATAACCTAGAAGCTATGCTGGGGTTATTCTTAGAGGCACAAGGACACCCATTACCTGAACATAGTCAGGCAAAATCCCCCAGCGCAATCAGCCGATTTTTAAATATCAATCCTTGGTCAACAAGGGAAATGATTCGCATAGTTCGCCACCAAGTATTACAAACAGTGGTCAAGTCATTATCGTCATCTGGCAGAGGGCGCAGACCATTTTTACAAGTAATCATTGACCTGACGACTTTAGAAAAACGTGGCAAATTTAAAGATTTTAGTGAGTTAATCAAAGTCTATAACGGTAAGCGTGGTCTCCATTTGGTAGTAGTTTATTTGGTAATCGGAAAATGGCGTATTCCCTGGAATTTCCGTGTTTGGAGAGGTAAGGGTACTCCATCACCAGCTAAACTTGGACTATCTCTAGTGAAACGTTTACCTCAATCTTTAACTCAACACTTTGAAACAATTATTTTAGCGGATACAGCTTTTGGTAGTGTCGAATTCTTGCAGGGTATACGTCAGCTTAAATATCATGCTGTTACAGGTGTAGCGATTAGCCGTAAATTGACCGATGGTAGAGTTTTACGACATTTGCACAAACAGGGTCAACAGGTTCGTTTAGTAGGTTTAAAGTTTCCTGTTACAGTATCTTGGTATTACTTAAAGCGGGATAATGGCAAGTTAGAAAAGCGTTTTGTTCTGTCTACCCGCCCAATTAAAGCTTCTACTCTACGGTGGTGGGGTAAGCGTCGTTGGCAGATTGAAGGTTGGTTTAAAACTGCCAAACATCGCTTTGGTTTACATCGTTTTGGTCAAGGTACTCTTAAGGGTATGTATCGCTGGCTGATTCTTTCTCTGACTGCTTATCTCATCGCTCATTGGAGTTATCTGCATACTCAGCCAGCTTCTTCACCTGATTGGGGACAAGCTGCACAAACTGCTTTAGAATCTATTTTTCCTCAAATAGTTGTGTATTTTCTTTTACTTAATATTAAACGGCTAACTCCTCTTACACGTAGTTGTGGTTTTGACATTCATATTTCTCGGTGCAAGATGTGAGTCTCTGTACTCTGTCTGAGCTAAATTTTTAAGTTTTTGAAATTAGCTTTAGACAAAGGAGTAAAAATGAATGTCGATCGTCATTCATTTCTGAAGATGTCTTTTGAATAACACTATTTATTTTGCCTTTTAAGATTAAGTCCGCCCATACACCTATGACTTATTTAGCCGTCAGACTGAAGTCTGCGGCTAATAAAGTAAGCCTGCATAAGCAGGCTAATTATTTTCTGCTAAATTCTACACTTTAGCTCAAGCTGCTTCCCGCAGTTGTGGTTGTGACGGCACACTCACCTCTGGAAATGAAAGCGAGAGTTGTTCGGCTTGAGGTACTGCCGCTTGCTGCAAAACTTGAACTTCAATATTCACGCTGACCAAATAACTACCTGTATCAGCACCAACTGCTTCGGCAATGAGTTTAGCAATGTCTGGGCGTTTGGCAGTCAGCGGGTCACGTAAAATACACCGATCCCATTCATGCTTGGCAGTCGGATTGAGGTTGAGAATATAATGCTTCATCATCGAACTAACCCTTGAATCCATCTTCCAGAAGGTTTTCACAGAGCCATTATGCATTTGGCTAGGCTTTGTGGACGCTATACTATTATAGTATATTTGTACTAAATTGGCCGATGTCCAAGTCAGAAAGTAGGAAATAGATCATTTCCGTCTAATTAGCTATGCAGAAAGCTCAAAAGTCCCTCCCCTTTCCGGTCTTAATCATAAGTCTTTAACCGGACACAATTAAGCCGTTCCACATTTAAAGAACTTGCAAAAAATAAATTATCCCTAATTGTTTCTATATCTGTAGTAGGGGCGCAAGACCTTGCGGCCCTATGTACCCCGCGGGACGCTTACGCAAACGCAAAGCGTCCCGCAGGGATGGGATATTTTTTGAACTGGAAGTCTTTAACTTGCATAATTAGCGTAGGCTTTTCGGCTTATGCCACAAGAGTTATAGGACTCCTATTTGAGTTTTGAAAAAACTCCGTACATCTGGAGAGTAGCGAAATCAAAGGTAGTGTGTCGGATAAACCACTCAAACATCCACTTTAAATGAGAGAACGAAGGAATCAAAGCACAAAAACGTCGAACCCATGTTTTAGCCTGCAACCAAATATCCTCAATAGGATTTTGTACTGGGCAATTGGGAGCAAAGCGAACACAATGTATTTTCCATTGTTCAGATGACAACCCAAAATTTACCTCGTCCAAAAAACCTCGGACTTCTTTAGAACGGTGGTAACTAGCTCCATCCCAAAAAATTAGTAATTGCTGGTCGGGAGAGTTAGCTAGCAGGTATTGTAGGTAATCAATAGTGTTTTTTGAATTTCCTGCTTTATAAGCTTTGAGAACTAATTTTCCTTGCAGATAGTCAATTGCCTCATAGTATGTCTGCTTGTCTCGTTCGTTTACAACTGGGACTGCTATTTCTTGGTCACTTTTTCCCCATACGTAACCATCTTATTTCTCCCCACATTAAATGGCACTCATCAATTAGCAGTACTTTAAGCTTTCCTGTTTCGATTGACTCCCGGTGCTTTGCCAGCAATGTCTCAATCTCTTTTTTTTTGCTGCAACAGCATTCTCATCAGCTTTAGGATTCAACTTTGTGGTTTTCTTCCAATTAATGTCAGCAGCATCAAACAAGTCGTAGTAACTTTGTTTTGAATAATAAACTACATCATACTCAAAAGCTAGTTTATACTCCAGTTCACCCAGTTCCCAGCAGTTCTTGGTAGAGAGCCAACTCAACACTTCTTCTCGCTGTTCAACACGAAGGCGCGCTCTTTCTTCCTTTGTAGTTCAAGCACAGTCCATTTATTCCATACTGCTCATAGGCTTGTTTCCAACCTGTTATCGAGCCTAAAGACACATCTAAAATAGCTTGGATTTCTTCGTACAAGTAATCTTGGTAAACCAATTTGACTGCTAAAGCTTTTCTTGCTTCGCGGGCATCACGACAACCTGCGATAAAATCTTGTAATTCAGCGATCGCACTTGCCACTCCTCCAGGTAGTGTTACCGTTTGTAGATGCTGATTGACCATTGTCTGCTCTTACACTTGTACACTCATCAGTATTATCTCGTAATCTTTTTCAAAAATCAAATAGGATTCCTATATATAAATTTTAAATTAGATATGGTTTAGCTTATAAACCATTCGTAAAAGCGCAATGTCTACGATGGGCAAAGCCAACGCCAAATTTATCTATTCTTTTCTTCTCCAATTTGGTGATGTCTCTAAATTCTTAATCCCACAAAATCTGCCTATAGATAAATTCTAATACAAAGGTATTGCAACTAAGCTTACAAAGCAGCACCTTATATTTATGTAAATCGCTATATGTTAGATATCTATATTATTGACCTATTTGTAATTGGTCTACTTTTACTGATGGTAACTTTAGGGTCGGGTTGGATTACTCGCTTACCCCTTTCTTTTGCTATCATCTACCTAGTGGTTGGTATTTTTTTAGGCCCTTATGGCTTAGGGCTGATTCAATTACGTCGAGATGACGTTTTTAACACCGAACTGCTGGAGAGAATAACAGAACTTGTCGTAATTATTTCTGTGTTTAGCTGCGGCTTAAGAATTGTTCGGCCTCTAAAGTTGGGGGTTTGGGATATTACAGTGCGATTGATTGTATTTCTGATGCCAATTTCAATTTTTGCTCTGGCTGTTGTGGGTAAATTGTTTTTAGGAATGAATTGGGGAGAAGCAATTTTATTAGGAGCAATTCTCGCACCTACAGATCCAGTATTAGCATCAGAAGTACAATTGACCAGTATAAATGACCAAGATGAGTTGAGATTTGGTTTAACCTCTGAAGGTGGGTTAAATGATGCTTTAGCTTTTCCCTTCGTTTATTTTGGCATTCATGCCTTAGAAGATGACAACTGGGGTAACTGGTTTCAACAGTGGATTACAGTTGATTTAATATGGGCGATCGCATCTGGCATTATTATGGGGATTATTGTTGCCAAATCTATAGTTTGGATTGAAAAAAAAGTTCAAAAACGCCGTGCTACCGATGAGTTAATGGAAGATTTTATTGCTATCAGCACAATTCTATTAACTTATTCATTAACAGAAATGGTTAATGGTTATGGATTTCTAGCAGTATTTATTGCTGGGTTAGTTGTCCAACGCAGTTACAGAAATCCTGAAAAACCGATAGAACAATTAGAATTTGTTGAGCAAATCGAAAAACTACTGGAAGTTGGGACAATTTTACTATTGGGTTCAATATTATTATTGAAACCAATACTTAATTATGCTATGCAATCTGTGTTAGTAATAGTTTTGTTATTCTTGATCGTCAGACCTTTAGGAGTTTGGATTAGCACAATAGGCAAACGTCCTTTAGATTCACGCCGCCGAACCTTCCACCCAGGAACTCGGTTGTTATTTGGATGGTTTGGGATTCGCGGAGTTGGTTCTTTATATTATCTAGCCTATGCCTTTAGTCATGGTTTGAAAGGTGAGGCAGCCGAACAAATTGCTTGGATAACTTACACTACTATTGTAGCCTCGGTCGTTGTGCATGGAATTAGTGCAACTCCATTAATGAAGTGGTATGAGCGCCATTTTGCTAACAAGAGAAAGACTACTCCTCCCACCACAATAGATGAATTTGAGTAAAAAGATTTCTTGGATGTAGCGACTTTCAAGACAGTCGCTACAGTTCCCTATTTACCTGTCACTTTTTCAATAACTTCTTTCGCTTTTTCCCCAAAACTTTCTGGGGGATTTTGTTTTTGTTCAGCCTTTAAATTTCTTTCATAAGTCTTCTCTATAGTATTAAGGTTTTTTGAATCTTTTTTTGCTTGCTCATAAGCTTGTTGTCTGTCTTCTTCTTGAATGCCAACACCTGGATCGTATTCGTTAGCACGATTAATTTTTTCTTCAGAATTTGGTTTATACTCTGGAGGTATTAGTTTTAATTCTTCAAGAGTAGTTGCATGACTAGTTTGCTGAACCAAAATGAAAGAACCTGACAAGCCGATGAAAACCATCAAGCTAATAACCAAAAAGCTTGAACGTAATACTTGTTTTAAACTTAATAGAATTTTTTGCATGAAAAAAATCTCCTAATCTTTTTGTTATGAGCCTTTTGAGGTAGAAGATAGATTAAATATCTGAGGCTCAAAGGCATCCTAAGTGTTTAGGTACAGTTCTTTCTTCTACCTCAAGGTATATTAATTTTTAGTTTTTATAGTAATCTGATTTACAAGACTAAAATCCTCGACTTCTTAGAAAAGTCGAGGATCTCGTGGTTCACAAATGATTTAGTAGTAACACAAAATTGTGTAATCTTACCCGTGTATCTGTTTAAAATGAGAATTGCTATAGTCCCAAATTATCGTGCTTAGTAACATCCCGTCCAGACATCAAATTCTGGAATAATAGCTCAAGTCTGCTCAAGTAGACTGATATTTTACTTTCTGATCGGATAAACACTTATGACCAACTGTGATTAATTTTTATGCCTCGGCTTTGCATTACTTCTTCAAATAAATTTGTTGGTAATGCTTCTTCTACAGGAAAAACTCCAGGTTTTTTGAGTTTACCTTCTAGCAATAATTGGGCAATAGTACCTGTGCCACAACCAGAAGCCACAGCTGTATTTTCATGCACTACAGTTGAGCAATAAACGGCTGTTTCACCATTTTTCTGCCCTGTAACCTCAGAACGAACTGCTACTCCAATTCCACTAAAATTATTAGTGACATCTGTCATTGAATGGCTGACATGAGACAGAAATTCAATCATGTAACGACGCTGCATTAACCACTTGGGGAAAACGTGTGCCGCAATCCAAGTTAGATGATTATAAAAATCTGGAACGGAACCAAACTTAGTAATTACAGTTTTCACTGATGGGAATGCATGGGGCAGTGTAAAGGTTTCTGGCATATCAAACCAGTAAACTCCGGTGCGTCCATATGGAGGTGGAAACTCAACTACTTCTCTTTCACTATAAGGCTTGACTATTTCCCATTTTCCATCTATCCAAGTCTCAAAAGGATACTGCAACCCAAGAAAAGTTGTCCGCATCACTGTAATGCCAGCACCACCAGAACCAGAAACTAAATAACTTAAATGAATCTTTTCTGGTTTATCAAATTGTTCAACACCTTGACGTACCATGCTGTTAGAAATACCAGGAAAAATGCCAGTATTAATAATTGCTGTCACGCCAGCAGCAGCAGCTTTTTCATGATAATTCAAAGCTTTGCTGGTATAAGACCGATGGTCGCTAACATCTAGATAATTAACGCCTTCAGCAATACAGGTTTCGAGAACATTAGTATCTCGATAGTGAAATGGCCCGGCACAATGGATGACTAAATTAGAGTTTGCGATCGCATCTCGCAACTTGTCAACTTCTGCCAAGTCCAATACCAAAAACTGCACTTGTCCTCCTGAAGACAAGCTAACAGCCTTCCCAAACTCCGCAGAACGTCCAGTAATCGTAATTTGAGCCTGCGTATGAGTAGCGAGATCCTGAGCAACACTGCTACCAATCCGCCCTCGTCCACCAAGAATTAAAACGCTGTCTGTCATTACTCCAGCATTCGCAACACTAACTTAATTTGACCAGTTTTGTGTGCTGTTTGCCATCGGTTATAAGTATGACTTACCTTTTAATCAAGGCAGAGTTTTCAATTATAGTTAAATCTGCCTTCTTCACGCCTCAATTTGCCTAACTACTGTTAGCGCTGAATAACTCACCCCAGCAGTACCTTCGCCGGGATGGGTGGAATCACCAACTAACCACAAATTTTGGATGGGTGTCCGATTGGCGAACCCGAAGGGGCCAAAGGTGGGAATTCTTTGACCAATACCGCCAACTATACCGCGATCGCGGGCTGTGAAATGGGCAAAAGTACGCGGTGTTGCCGCTTCTTGATGAATAATAGTTTCTGGTTTGAGATAAAAGTATTGGGCAAGACGAGCGATCGCTTCTTGGGTAAACTTTTGTTTTAGTCCTTCATAATCATCAGTCTGCCACCACTGTGCGGGATCGACAAAGGAAGAAGCGATAATTGTCGCTTTCCCCTCCGGTGCGCGACCATCTCCAGGATGACTGACGGAAACAAACAGGGAATTATTCTCGCCAATGGGGCCATTGACATCATACAGAAATTGCAGGTGGGGAGGACATCCAAGCGGAATCGCGCTGGCATCTACACCCAAATACACCACAAAAGCACCCGATGCTTGGGGCAGTTTTTCTACCCGATTTTTATAACCAGATGGCACTTGTCCCAATAATTGCACCAAGTTTTGCACGGTGACATTGCTAACTATGTGGTCGGCTGCTTCTGTCCAAACTTCGCCAGTTTTTTGATTTCTAATAACTACAGCAGTAGCTTTGCCGTTTTCTACTTTGATTTCTTCAACAGTGTGGCGCATCAATAGTTTGCCGCCGTCTGTTTCTAAGGATTGTACCAAGCGATCGCTTAATACTTGCATACTTCCCTGGAGGTGAAACAATCCTTGGGGCAGTTGGGATACACTCAACGCTGTGGCTGCATAAAGTAATGCTGTTTCTTCTGCATCCACCTGGGAGTATAGCTTCAGTTGCAAATCCAAAAAAGTTCTCAGCCGTCGGTCATTTCCTAATCCACATAACCGTAAAGCATCTCCTACCGTAAATAAGGTGAAGGGTACGGTAATTAATGTACTCGGACGCACCGCCTGAGTTAGCTGCCACAAATCCCATAAATTACGCGGTGGTAGTACCGGGTCGCGTCCTTGAAATTCCCAACTAGCAGCAAATAAAGTTGCCATCAACTGCCAAAACGGTTCGCTCCCAGGAAACTGTTTTTGCCGTTCCTCTTGCCATTTCTCTTGGTCGCGCCAAACGTTGATAGGCGTAGTTTCCCCTGGTAAATACACCGCACAAGCAGGGTCGCAAGGCGTTGCTTGTGGCAAATCTATTGACAATTCTGAGAAAATCCGGTGGTGAATTCCCCCTGGTTCCAATCCCGCCACCTGAGTTGCTCCCACATCAAAGGTAAATCCCTGGCGTTTAAAGGTCGAAGCACAGCCTCCTGGTACGAGGGCTTGATCCAAAATTAAGACGCTGTAACCTCTATGAGCTAATAATGCCCCAGCTGTCAGTCCACCTATGCCCGCACCAATAACGACGATATGAGAGTTACTTTTGTCAAGAGAAATGCTGGACATTGATTATTTTCTTTAAAATTCTTAATACTTTTATTTATAATTTTACCTTAATCTCTGACTTCAATAGGGTTGAAGGGTGCGATTTATTCAGTTGAGTTCAATAGAGACCTAACCCCCAACCCCTTCCCTATAAGGGAAGGGGAGTAAGATTTAAAGCCTCTCTCCTTTTAGGCTACGGTGTACATACAAGTCTGAAATAGTTGATTAACCAAGGTTTTACCCCACCCTAACCCTCCCCTTATAAAGGGGAGGGAACTAGATTTCCGGTTTCCCCCCTTTACAAGGGGGGATTAAGGGGGGTAATTCGACTTGTGTACAGCGTAGCTCCTAAAAGGAGAGAGGTTTGGAGAGAGGTCAAAGTCTATTGCATACAAACGAGAAGCGCTATATTATTCCACGATTTGAATCACCGGCGGATCAACCTAAACCCAAAAAATTTGAAATCAACGGCAATAGATTGCTGCACTGTTCAACCAACTTTGTGGCACTGGGTAAACTAGAAATTGTCCCTTTTAAAATCTTTATCGCCGTTTTCGCCGCCTTTTGCATCGTCCCCTCTTGAGGATTTTTCCCGGCTTCTGCTAAGGCTTTTACTTGTTCTAACGCCTCAGCTTTATCTTCTTGCGGTAAATTTGTATCAGCCTCAATTGCTGCTTGCAATTGCGTCAACAATTCCTTAATTCCCGGTTTATCAGGTTCGGGAGATGCTGGTAACTCGTTGATGGTATTTGTTACCGTACCGCTAATATCACCTAAATTTAAAGCTTGTCCACTGGCATTAAAATCTCTGCCAACACTGCCAATTTCAATTTTGCGGCTGGCATCATTGCTGTTAGTCATATTTTTATTCTCTACTTTATTGTCAACTTGAACATTAATCGGTTTATTCGCCAACAAGCTCACAATCTCTTTTATCTCTGCACTTTTTTGGCGATAGAGAACTATTTCATTATCTTTAGCTTGTAATTGTGCTTTATATTTTTCTTCTACAGCTTGCAATGCCAGTTGATAACTTTGTGTAAAATCACTATGAATCTTTTCTTTATCAGCACCATCAGGCACGCCAACCTTAACGACTACTACCCCATCACCTTTATTTTCAATACTCTGTAGAGCTAATTCTGTGTCTTCATTTTGATTTTTTACTGTTTGGAAAGCGTTAACAAAAGCTTTCCAGTCAATGCCATTGCGGAAAATTAAATCAACAGTATTTAAAACCTCTTCAAATAGCTTGGTAAATTCTCTTGGTTGAAACTCGCCACTACTAGGACGGCGTTCGCGGTCGTCTGTTTCAGGCTTGGGATGTTCTAAAAGATAGATAAAGCGACAATCTATATTATCTAATTTGGTTGTACTTTTAATATTCCACGCTTCGACACAAGCACCTGTCATTTGGGCGCTGGTGAAGTTAGTACCTATAGCTTGAGCTAGAGTTAGGTTTGCCCGCTCTAAACAAGCGCCTTGGAAGGTGGCTTCTGTAATATCAACATCTTTTAGATTCGCTTCTTTTAAATCTGCACCTATCAGGTTAGCGCCTTTCAGGTTTGCACCAGCATAAGATTTTCCTCGACCATTACCAGTGACGAGTAATTTTAGAATAGCTAATTTAGTTAATATGGTGTCGTCAACTCTGGCAAAGTCAAGTTTTTTTGCTTCATAAAAACGGGTGCGTGTTAGGTTTGCTTTTCTAAAATCTGTGTTTTTCAGGATTGCACTAGTAAAATCAGCATCGGTTAAATCGGCATTGCGGAAGCTAGTTCCACCTGTCGCAGCAAAGGCGAGAGCAAATGAGCGAATCCAAGGATCTTTTTCATCTCCCGTTAAACTACGCCAGCCAATGTAAGCGCTAAATAATGTAAAGGGGGCTGCGGCAAAGGCGAAGGAGAAGGGTAAGGCGAAGGGGAAGGCCAAGACTCCGGCGAAGGTTAAGGCGGAGGTGAAGGGGATGGTGAAGGCGGAGGTGAAGGCGGAGGTGAAGGCTCTGGCGAAGGCGAAGGCGAAGGCGAAGGTGAAGGCGGAGGCTACGGCTAAGGCTACGGCTAAGGCTACGGCTACGGCGAAGGCAAAGGCTCCGGCTCCGGCGAAGGCTCCGGCGAAGGCGAAGGCGAAGGCTACGGCTAAGGCTACGGCGAAGGCGAAGGCGAAGGCGAAGGCTACTAAACCTGCTGTTAGACTCTTACGAATGGTAATAATAAAAAAAACCAGTATCACAATTAGGGAAACTATCCCGATAATGACGTTTTGAGTGCTTTTAATATCAAAAATAGATGCAACCAATCCACCAACTAAGATTGAAAAAAATCCTGATATTCCCGATAGCAGCCATGAGGCTATAAGCAACCCAATAGCCCAACGTCGCTGTAGTCCAGCCTTACCACCTGTGAAGTCAGCATCTTTAAGAATTGCGTTGGTAAAGTTTGCCCCTCTAATATCTGCCTTGCTAAAGTTTGCCCCAGTCAGGTTTTGACCTTTAAAAGAGCGACCTTGAAGATTTTGACCGGAGTAGTCTGGCGGCATAATCGCTAATTCGTAATTTGTAATTCGTAATTCGTAATTTAGAAAGTCAGATTAAATCTGGGTTTGGGGGTTTGAATTTGGTGACGGATTTTAGAGAATTGGTATCACTGAGATTTTATACAAGTTTGCTGTGCAATATTTCGGATTTTGGCAAAATAAGGAAAATACAAAAATTTTGGATGCAACACGCAGTATAAGAGCATAACTGTGCGCCCTTATCTTTGAATGCTTAGAGTATCATCAGCAATATTGAAGTTGGTGTCACTATACTTAAGCTGTAGTTATCAATATTGCAACTGTAGCGGCTCCCAAACTTATGGGAGCCGCTCCCGAACTTATGGGAGTAGCTCCCGAACTTATGGGAGTAGCTCCCGAACTTATGGCAGTAGCTCCCAAACTTATAGGAGTAACTCCTGAACTTATGGGAGTAGCTTCCGAACTTATGGGAGTGGTTCCCAAACTTATGGGAGTAGCTCCCGAACTTACGGGAGTAGCTCCCGAACTTATGGGAGCAGTTCCCAAACTTATGGGAGTAGCTTCCGAACTTATGGGAGCGGTCTACTTTGCAACACTACTCACTAATTGCGGTATTTCAGTACCTTTTAATATCCATAAAGGCATTGATAGCACAATTTTAATTCTCAAACACCGCCTGAAAGCAAATGAACAACGTCCAGCCATTGAAGTGATGACTGAGTATGGTAAATTACCTGAATTAGGTGTTTCTCTGGGCAATTAAATCAGGTATTTATGAATATTCTGGCGAATGCTATTGACGCATTAGAAGAAGCAAATTCTGGGCGGAGTTTTCAAGAAATTAAAGATAATCCCAACCAGATTAGAATTACAACCTCAGTGGTAAATGATAACGTAAAAATATCAATTGCTGATAATGCTAACGGCATAAATGAAGAACTAAAAGAAAAAATATTTAGCCATTTCTTTACTACAAAAGGAGTTGGTAAAGGTACGGGTTTAGGACTGGCGATCGCTCACTCTATTGTGGTAGAAAAGCATCACGGTTCACTGGTTGTGAATTCTACACTTGGTGAGGGAACTGAATTTGTCATTACCTTACCAATTCTGACTCAAACTCAAAATTAATTTGGTCGAGACTCTGAAATTCTTTGGTCATTATCTCTTCTTGTCAGTTAGTTGATACCATCCTGCGAGATGAAATGCAAATATTTCCAGTATCGGTGAGAGCAAATTATAACTTTTTGTAAAGATTGCATTGCAAAGTACGTAAAGTTATCTGCTTGATACAGAGAAACTAATAGAGGTTTCCTTTAAGGATGAAATTATATGTCAGTATCAGCTTCTTTAGACCTGTCTAAAACTTTCTTCCTCAACAGTTTATCAGGAGCTAATCAGACAATTTATTTAGATTTCGACGGCAATATCACCTCTGGTACTTCCTGGAACACAAGTAAACGTCCGGCTAACATTATCACCCCTGCCTTCGACTTCGACGGCGATACAGCATCCTTTAGCTCGGCTGAACTTGAAACAATTCAGTATATCTGGCAGCGCGTCGCTGAGGATTTCAGCCCATTTAATGTTAATGTCACAACGCAGGCTCCAGCAGATATTAACGATCTGATTAAGAGCGGCAGTAATGATACTCGCTGGGGGGTGCGTGTTGCGATCGGCGGTAGCAGTTACGATTGGTATGGTAAAAGAGTCGGAGGAACCGCCAAACTTGGTTCTTTCAACTGGAATAGTGATACTCCTGCCTTTGTTTTTGCTGAAAATACGTTCGGTGATGAGAAGTATACGGCTGATGCTATCTCTCATGAAGTAGGTCATACGCTGGGACTCGAGCATGATGGACAAATAACCTCCGCTGAAGACTACTACGAAGGACATGGTAGTGGAGAGACTGGCTGGGCACCGATCATGGGATCAGCGTATTACCAAAACCTAACCCAGTGGAGTAAAGGCGAGTATGCTTCTGCTAACAATACTGAGGATGATTTGCAAATTATTACGACCCAAAATGGTTTCACCTACCGAGCCGATGATTGTGGCGATACAATTGCGACAGCAAAGCCACTAACCATTTCTAGTACGTCTGTCAGTGGTAGTGGCATCATTGAGCGCAATACAGATTTAGATTTCTATAGTTTTGTCACAGGTACTGGTTTGATTAGCTTGACAGTGAATCCTTTTAGTCCAGGGCCAAACTTAGACATTTTGGCAGAGCTATACAATTCTGCTGGTACCTTAATTGCATCGTCCAATCCAACAGATTTACTATCTGCAAGTATTACAACAAATGTCGTTGCTGGAAATTATTACCTCAAAATTGATGGTATAGGAAAAGAAGATCCTCTTTCAACTGGCTACACGGATTACGGCAGTTTGGGGCAGTACTTTATCAGTGGTACTCTAAACTTTCCTAATATCCAGCGCTGGGCAACAGGCCAAGGCGGGTTTGGGGATACTCAAAAATGGCTAGTCGGCGATTTTAACGCAGATGGGAAAGATGATTTAGTCAACGTCTTTAATGATGGGGGTCTAGCTAGTATCGATACTCACTTATCTAATGGTGAGAGTTTTGATAGCCAGCGCTGGGCAACAGGCCAAGGCGGGTTTGAGGATACTCAAAAATGGCTAGTCGGCGATTTTAACGCAGATGGGAAAGATGATTTAGTCAACGTCTTCAATGATGGGGGTCTAGCTAGTATCGATACTCACTTATCTAATGGTGAGAGTTTTGATAGCCAGCGCTGGGTAACTGCCCAAGGCGGGTTTGGGGATACTCAAAAATGGCTAGTCGGCGATTTTAACGCAGATGGGAAAGATGATTTAGTCAACGTCTTTAATGATGGGGGTCTAGCTAGTATCGATACTCACTTATCTAATGATGGGAGTTTTGATAGCCAGCGCTGGGCAACTGGACAAGGCGGGTTTGGGGATACTCAAAAATGGCTAGTCGGCGATTTTAACGCAGATGGGAAAGATGATTTAGTCAACGTCTTTAATGATGGGGGTCTAGCTAGTATCGATACTCACTTATCTAATGGTGAGAGTTTTGATAGCCAGCGCTGGGCAACTGGACAAGGCGGGTTTTGGGATACTCAAAAATGGCTAGTCGGCGATTTTAACGCAGACGGTAAAGATGATTTAGTCAACGTCTTTAATGATGGGGGTCTAGCCAGTATCGATACTCACTTATCTAATGGTGAGAGTTTTGATAGCCAGCGATGGGCAACTGGACAAGGCGGGTTTGGGGATACTCAAAAATGGCTAGTCGGCAATTTTAACGCAGATGGGAGAGATGATTTAGTCAACGTCTTCAATGATGAGGGTCTAGCTAGTATCGATACTTATATTTGGTATTGAGCCAAGACAGGCGTAAAAATCTGTAATCTAATCTAAACATGGGAAGTTTTGTGGTCAAAGTTTTACACTAATTGCGGTGTTTCAAGTTCTGCTAATTATTCGGTCATAATACAGGAGCGTAGGTGCAGCCCGCACTTCTCTAGGAGACGCAGGCGGGACGGCATGGTTCGACTTTGCTTACCAGCCGCTTAGTGACCATCGTAAACATCGCTTCACCAATACCTTTGAGAAATTGTTGAACGAACTTTCGCTTAGTGGAATCAATCTCGTCGCTTGAGTAAGGATGATGAGCTTTTACCAGAATTGCCAGGAAACCCTCTAAAAAGAAAAAACCCGCCGTAGCAGGTTACACAACAAAACTATGAACAATGAAAACTTGATTTAGCTGGAATACCTCATTTCAGCTTCCAGTTGACGAATTAACTGTTCGTCGCCTTTTGCTCTAGCTATTTCCAAGCGATGCTCTAGGCTTCTTTGAATATTCGCTCTGTGAGTTTCTCGTGATTTGCTCAAACTTTGTAGTCTATTTTGACTCATAGTGATTACCTGCTTTAGTTTTTCCATTTATGTCTTGTATTCTTAACATAGCACACATTTTGTAGCTGTTGCTACAGAAAATATATTTTTTATATATTTTTACCAGAATATGTCTAATAACCAGATAGATCGACAGCCCCTTGTGACTTTACTGAGCGATTTTGGCGATCGCGATGTTTATGTAGGCATAATCAAGGGAGTCATAGCCCAAATCAACCCCAGACTGACGGTGGTAGACTTAACGCACCAAATTCCGCCGCAAGACATCAAAGCAGCCAGGTTTAGCCTGATGAATGCTTATACCCATTTTCCAGTTGGGACAGTGCATCTGGCAGTAGTCGATCCAGGTGTGGGAAGCAAGCGACGAGCGATCGCAGTAGAATTTGCTCAAGGGTTTTTGGTCGGCCCAGATAATGGTATATTCAGCGGGGTACTCAGTCAAAGTCTGGCGATCGCAGCCGTCGAACTTACAAATCTTAATTATTGGCGCACTCCTAAACCAAGCAAGACTTTTCACGGTAGGGATATTTTTGCACCAGTAGCAGCTAATCTTGCTAGTGGTGTCCCCCTCAAACAGCTAGGGCAAGAAATCGATTTAGTAAGTTTGGTAAACCTGGATATAGGCAACTGCAAGCAGACAACCACTGGTGTAGTGGGTTGCATTCAATATATTGACCACTTTGGCAACTTAGTGAGTAACATTCCAGCCAGTTACGTGCAAGGTAAAAGTTGGTATGTGCAAGTTGCAGGATTGAGTGTACCAGGCTGTGAAACTTACAGTGAGGTGAAAGTGGGAGAGATAATAGCTTTAGTCGGCAGTCACGGTTGGGTAGAAATTGCCATTAATTGCGGACATGCTCACTCACAATTACAGATTAATTTACAAGATCCGCTAGAAGTCTTGTTTTTTTAAGAAAATCAGACCAGTGAATATTGTTAAAGTTAAGACAGTGAAAAATTCCCAGGCTGCAAAGTGCCTGTTGGTAATTTGTGGGAAAGTCAAAAAAAGAGGAAAATTCTAGATATAAAAAGGAGCATAGCCAACTACACATCACTTAAAAATAAGCATTTTCATTCACCGTAGGCAGTGCCGATTCGACAAAAATTTCCAGAAAGCAACTGCTAAAATATGTAAGTTTAAAAATGGTGACATGAAGTTCGCCTTATTGCTCATAATAATAAAAGTAACCCTTGAGCAATTTCCTGTTGTACTCTCCTAGAGAATCATAATTATATTCTTAGCTATGACTACACAAACACTCTCTGCACCAGAAGTTTATCAAGGTCAGTTTGGGGAATTTACAATTACTCAGAGCGATCGCACTGGCGTAATTATCTACCGTGCTGGGTTAATGGTAGCAGCACTGAGCTTTGCCATCGGCAGCGCCTTGATTTTACTCAACAATAACCCAACTGTTGTAAATTTACTGACACCTCTATATGCTTGTTTTAGTCTCGCTCTTGGTGTAAGTTTATTTACCATCCATATTTACATGGCATCACTGCACCGAGCATTGCAAGTTTTTTGGGCGATTGGTAGTATCGCATCAGTGATTCTGGCGATCGCTAGTAGTGAACCTTTAGCTCTTGCGATTTACAATCAGCCAATTACCTTATTTGGAGTTGGTTTTATCTTCGTAGCTTTAACAGGTATTTATTTTAAAGAGGCTTTTTGCTTCAATCGCCTGGAAACCAAAGTATTAACCCCAATTGTACCGCTACTGTTGTTAGGACATTTGGTAGGAATTTTACCAACCCAGGTAGAAAGTATTTTATTAGGAACTTGGGCAATATTATTTTTAGTGTTTGCCCTGCGCAAGACAGTTCAAGCAATTCCTGCTGATATTGGAGATAAGTCTGTATTTACCTACTTGAAAGAACAACGTTTAGCTAAGGTTTAATGCGGATAAAAAATCGTCGGTGTCAAAAATTTCCCAAAATCAAACTAATCAAACGCCAAGAAATGTGGACACTTACGGCTCAAGGGTGGGCGATTGCGATCGCTTTGATTGTTTATTTAATATTTTTCATTTTTACTCATGTACACTCATTTCTCGCCGTAACTTCCCCGATCCAATCAGCAGAAGTATTAGTTGTTGAAGGATGGCTACCAGATTACGCTATAGAAGAAGCTTTGACTGAATTTCAAAACGGTTCTTATCATCAAATAATTACTACCGGAGGTACATTAGGAAAAGGAAGTTATCTTACCGGATACAAGAACTTTGCAGACGTATCGGCTGACACCTTCATAAAACTCGGTTTAGAAGCAGAAAAAGTAGTAGCCGTTCCGACACCTTTTGTGGTTAAAGATCGTAGTTATGCATCTGCTGCTGAATTTGAACGTTGGCTATCCAATTCAAATTTAAAGATAGAATCGATTAATCTTTTTTCCTTGGACGTTCATGCCCGTAGGAGTTGGTTTCTTTTTAAAAAAATACTTAACCCTCAAATTAATGTTGGTGTGATTGCTGCGACAACACAAGATTATAATCCAAACAAATGGTGGAGTTCTAGCGAAGGCGTGCGGATGGTTCTTGATGAAGGTATAGCTTATCTTTATGCACGGTTTTTGAATTGGAAAGCCTAATAGTAATACAGCAGAAATATTGGCTGCGACAGCCATTGAATTTTGAATTTTAGATTTTAGATTTTTCAGTCAATCCAAAATCCAAAATCCAAAATGGTATTACTTACCCAGGATTTGTAATAATGCTTGTCGATAAATTTTCAAACCCTCTGCATTCAGATGGTCGCCATCACTGGTGAAATTTTCTTTCAGAACATTATTTTCATATAATGGTGCTAGTCCGGCTGCGGCAACTGGCACTTTTTCTGTTTCAGCCACTTGATTAATCAGAACATTAATTTGTTCAACTCTCTTCAGTGGGGCTGCTACAGTTGGATCTGAGCTTGCTGCTACTGTCGAATAAAAAGCCGGAATTAGAAAAATCTCTTTAGTTCCCATTGTGCGCAGAAGTGCGATCGCCTCTTGGAGATTTTTGCTAAATAATTCATCACTAATTTTATACAAAGCATCATTTCCACCTACAGCAATAATGGCTTTTTCGCATTTCACCTTGGTAGGAATTAAACTTTTCAGTTGTTCTAGTAATGAGATTGTACTCAGACCATTTAACCCAAAATTAAAAGTACCACTGCCTAGGGTATTGCCAAGTCCAGCCGAAATAGAATCGCCAAATAAGCAACCTGAGAACTGTTTATCCTGGGCAGCGAGTGTTTGATATTGTAGGGCAATTTTCCCTAAAGGTGAAGAACTGACATCATCTTTCGGCGGCGCATCAGCAGAACTAGCAGAAGAATTTGCCATACCGACCAGCTTCTTAATTTTTGACACCTCAATAACTAGTCGATCGCTGGGATAGGCTTCTAGAAAGCTGGTTATTCCTAGACCTTCTGGCGATCTTGCTCCGACGATCAGGGCAGATCGTAGTGCTTGTATACTAGCCTGATCGCGACGAGCGATCGCTTGGGAAGCAAAAGATAAAATTTGCTTGCCCATTCCTGTGTTTACCAGCTTATCTAAAGCCACAATATCAAGCGACATTTTCACCTGAAGGGCTTCTTGAAATTTCTGTTTCTCTTCAGCGCTAAGGTAATCTAGAAAAGATTTCAGATCGCTAGAAACCTTTTGTGTCTTGTCATAGTTGCGTATATCTGCCACCGGAATCGATTGCTCAAACAATCCGTACCTGACGGTAACTTTTTCGGCTGCCAAACTAGGTAATAAACCAAGGCCACTATGCACCAGTAAAAATATTAAGCACCCAGATAGGCTTATTAGAAGACGATAGAAATATTTCATCACACAGGATAAGAAGATAGATAGTCAATAGTTAATAGTCAAGAGTCAAGAGTCAAAAGTCAAGGGGAATTGGGAAAGAGGTCTTTGTCTTGACGGCGATTCATCGCGTCTCTTGCCTTAACCGCACAGTATCGCCCCTACTCCATCAACAGCCAACCTTAATTTGGGAATACTCAATCCAGTAGGCGTGAGGATGAAACCGTGGTAGAAGAAGGCGCATATTGGCTAGCTTGGGCACAAATTTCTGGAATTGGGCCAGTATTACTGCGACGGCTACAACAGCATTTTGGTACGCTGGCAACAGCTTGGAACGCTACTAAGGTACAGTTAGGAGAAGTAGAGGGTTTTGGTTTTCAGACACTAGAAAAAGTAGTACAACAGCGATCGCGTTTGCACCCAGAACAACTATTCACCAAGCACCAGCAGGAAAATTCTCATTTCTGGACGCCAGCAGATGCAGATTATCCCCGTTTACTGCTAGAAACTCCGAGTCCACCGCCAATTTTGTACTATCGCGGTGAAGTCGAACTCCAAGAAAATCTCGGACAAAAACCAATGGTTGGGATTGTCGGAACCCGCCAACCCTCAGAATATGGTATCCGTTGGACTCGCCAAATTAGTACAGCTTTGGCTAAAAATGGCTTTACAGTCGTTTCTGGTATGGCAGAGGGAATTGACACTGAAAGCCACATCGCTGCTATGAAAGCAGGTGGACGCACGATCGCAGTTTTGGGAACTGGTGTAGATGTCATCTATCCCCATAAAAATCGAGATTTGTACAAGCAAATTTTGACGGCTGGATTAGTCGTCAGTGAGTACCCCACAAAAACCCCACCCGATCGGACTCACTTTCCCCGTCGCAACCGCATTATCGCAGGCTTAAGCCGCGCCATCCTAGTAATGGAAGCGCCTTTAAAATCTGGTGCCTTAATTACTGCTACCTACGCAAATGAATTTGGTAGAGATGTCTATGCATTACCTGGAAGATTAGACGATTATCCATCCCAAGGATGCTTAAAGTTACTGAATCAGGGAGCAACTTTCATTCTTAAAGAACTAGACGAACTTTTAACAATGCTAGGAGCAATACCACAAATTGATGCGATTGAAGCTTCTACAGCACCAGAACAGTTAATGCCAACTTTATCGCCAGAATTGCAAACAGTAATGAATGCGATCGCCGCAGGCGTGCCGGAGGCACTCGCAAGTGATGCTTTACCCTTCGATTTTATTGTCCAACAAACCGGTATGGCTGCTGGCTCAGTTTCCAGTGCTTTGTTACAGTTGGAACTTATGGGTTTTATTTCGCAACTACCAGGTATGCGGTATCAGAAAAGTTAATAATTAAAAGATAACAACATTATTTAGCTTTGTTTTTAGCAATTTAATCATCAGATTTCTGCCAATATAAGAATACAATTTTTATATAAAAACAAACTACTTAAAATAAACAATCAGCCGGCTTTTGAATACCAAGTAGAACTATTGTGCCTCGAAATACAACTCCAAGGCTAATAGTTCAAATTCTCTTAACTGGACTAAACAACAATTTATCTCAAGTTCGGTTAAAACTCGCCCGAAAATGATTCAAGTCCACTTAAGTGAACAGTAGCTCAAAGCCGCAGAACTTAAGTTATAGACAGGATGTGGTTTAGCATAATACTTTGACTGTTAGCAAAATGTGGGTAATGACGAGATTTCAATTATGGGGATTCTCTTTTTGCTGATTAAAGCCTAAATTGGTTCAAATGACTACGGGGATTATAAGTACGTATAGCCCGGATTTTCTCATAATATTCCCGCTCTTGTTGGCTGAGGTCTTTTGGTGGAACGATCGCCACTTTCACTAACTGATCGCCGCGTCCACCTTTGGGGAGGGGCCAACCTTTGCCACGTAAACGTAGAGATTGACCAGAACGCACTCCTGCTGGTAGTTTGACATTAACTGAACCGTCGGGAGTGGGTACATCAATAGAGGCTCCCAGAGTCGCTTCATCTGGTGTGATTGGCACTTCGCATACCAAGTTATCGCCTTCCATTTGGAAGAACGTGTGCGGCTGAAGTTCAACTTTTAAGTATAAATCTCCCCGTTGTTGAGTCATGGGGTTAATTTGACCTTTGCCCCGCACCCGTAGGCGAGTACCAGTTTTAGCTCCAGATGGGATGTTGACATCTATGGTTTCATTACCTAAACTGAAGCGCTTTTTCACACCATTAAATGCTTCAGCAAAAGTTAGAGCGATCGCAGCTTCACTATCCTGGCCAGTACCCACACCTCCATCTTGAAACCCAAAATCGTTAAAGCTGCTGCTAAAATGAGTTGAGGTACCTGGAGAAGTGCGGTAAGAGTGACTTCGTGCCTGACTTTGGCGCGCCCCACCACGAGGGGGAGAACCACCAAAGCGTCCTAGCAATTCATTAATGAACTCATCAAAATTGCCGTATTGACTAAAGTCAAAGTTACCCATATCGGGAGCAGCACCACCAGATGGGAAACCTTCACCAGCTTGTTTCCAATATTGACCGAATTGGTCGTACTTTTTGCGTTTATCTGGATCTGATATAACTTCGTAGGCTTCGCTAACTTCTTTGAAGCGTGCTTCTGCCTGTTTGTTGTTTGGGTTAACATCAGGATGGTATTTGCGGGCTAGTTTACGAAAGGCTTGTTTAATTTCCTCTGAACTGGCAGTCTTACTGACTCCCAAAATAGCGTAATAGTCCTTGAAGTCGGTTGCAGCCATCTACCAGCCTCCTATAGAAATTCCCGTTATGTTTTTTTTGAAGATGAAAGATATTTAATTTGCCTGGTTATAGTGCCAAACAAAAAGAATCTGATTTCAAATTAACAAAAAATATAGAAAATCAAGTGTGGTTCTTGCTCACCAAGGAATCGCAATTCCCGTACTCCGATTTTTCTGATAAGCGGCTCAGGCTGTCTAGTCCTTCTTCGCGGCTTGGGGGAGCATCCCGGAGTTGACGGTGCATCCGCAAAATAATTTCTTCTGGAACTTGGCGCAATCGCTTTTTATTCCGTGCTAAACATAGCCAAACTGGTGTATCTACCCAAATTCCTCTAATGTGGGTAAAGCCCAAGTTACGGGCGAAAGTAATCACTTCACGACGATGACGGCGCTGGGCATTAGTGGCATCAAAAATAGCTGTATTAGTTGTGGAAATAGCTTGCTGAAATTGCCGCTCAATTTCGCGCCAAATCAGTAGCCACGGCCCTTGAACAGCTTGGGAACCGAACAATTGCCCCCGAATGGCATCGGTAGAAATTAGCGCCATTTGGGGGCATTCTGCCAATAATTGTTTTGCCAAAGTTGACTTACCGCTACCTGGAAGACCAATCAGTAAAAAAAGTTTAGTCATTAGTCCTTTGTCCTTTGTCTTTTGTCATTTGTCATTTGTCCTTTGTCTTTTGTCTTTTGTTGCTTGTAACTATTAACCAATGACTAATGACTAATGACTAATGACTAATGACTAATGACTAATGACTAATGACTAAATGATAGTTCCATCAGGAATTACGGCATTTTTCAGTACGACAACGATGCCACTACGGATGTAGAAACCTTGATTTTCTCGGTCAGCTTCTTGCACGTTATCTTTATTGATGATTTTGACATTGTGACCGATACTGGCATTTTTATCAATGATAGCACCGCGAATAATTGAGTCAGTACCAATACCTACAGGAATAACACCTTGTTCTACATTAGTTTGGCGCTCTACAGAAGCTTGGTAAAAGTCTGCACCCATGAGTAGGGACTCTTCGATGACACAACCAGATTCAATTCGCGATCGCACTCCCAACACTGAATGTTGAATGCGGCAATTTTTCAAAATACAACCTTCGCCGATTATTGATTCTGTGATCTGGCAATCTAAAAGTTTACTTGGAGGTAAGTAGCGAGCGCGGGTATAAATTGGTGCGTGTTCATCGTAGAAACTAAAGGGTGGCTGGGGCTGCTGAGTTAGGGCTAAATTGGCATGATAAAATGCTTCGATTGTTCCAATATCTTCCCAGTAGTCATCAAAAAGATAAGCTTGAACGTTGTAATCTTTAGAGGCATCAGGAATAATTTCTTTGCCGAAATCAGTCCTTTCTATACCTTCTCTCAACAATTTGAACAAAACATCTTTTTTAAAGACATAAATCCCCATTGAGGCGATATAAGGCTGTTGCTGGGCTTGTTCTTTTGATAATCCCAGTACACTTGTATCAACTTGCATTTGGCGTAACGCTTCACCTTTGGGTTTTTCGCTAAAATCGATTACCCTACCAGAATCATCAATTTTCATCAAGCCAAAATCTGAGGCGCGGCGCTCATCGATGGGGATGACTGAGAGAGTAATATCAGCCCCCGTTTCCTTATGGCGCTGGATAAACTGGCGATAATCCATACGGTAGAGGTGATCGCCAGAGAGAATTAGATATTCTTCTACATCCCATTCTTCCATTAACCACAGGTACTGACGTACAGCATCGGCTGTACCTTGGAACCAGTTAGGGTTTTCTGGTGTTTGTTGTGCCGCGAGAACTTCCACAAACCCTTCATTGAAGCCTGTAAAGTTATAGGTACGGGCGATGTGACGATTCAGGGAAGCCGAGTTGAATTGTGTCAGGACGTAAATTTTGAATATTTCGGAATTTATGCAGTTACTAACAGGGATATCGATTAGGCGATACTTCCCCGCTACTGGTACTGCCGGTTTAGCGCGTAGTTTGGTTAGCGGGTAAAGCCGAGTACCCGCGCCACCACCAAGAATGATTGATAATACTTTTTTCACAAAATTTCTCCAGACTGCCTTTCAACTCTCATCTTCAGTTTAGGACTGTCTGCCACCACAGGTAAGGGGGATCGTCTGATTCTTTGGGATGAATTTTATAATTACGATTTTCGGATATTAGTACTCAATTAAAAAACATCTAATTTGTTTGCATAAGTGAATTAAACATAAGTCTTGTGGGGTGGGCAAAATGCCCAGTTTAGATGTGCAAATTAAATGCGCTCCAGTTTGTCACTAACTCTGATGACACGCAATTGCAAATGCATCAATTATTACTAAGTAATACCAGTTCTCTATTCCTCTTAGTTCTTGTGTCTAATCTACTGAAGACATCTTTTGCACCTACAGGAAATGAATGATTCGTTTAAGGTGCAAAAGCACCGTGTATATCATCCGCCTTTTCGATCAAAATTATTGTTTAATTCTGATTATTGACGATAAAAGAAATTTTATTTTCATTCAGAAATGTTGAAAAATTCGGAGGCATTACCCATTTGTTTACAAATTTCATTGTATTCATTTAACAAAATATCAATTTTTTCTTTGATGTCAATTGGTGTTGATAGATTATTAGATATGCTGATAATTGAAAAGTTAATAAGCATATCTCTAAGTTTTTCATGTCTTGCAAGACACTCTTTATAGTCAGGTTTATTAGGATCGCACTCTTTCTTTTTTAAAATCAATTCTGAATTCAAAATTTTTTCCTGTATTTCTTTTATATAACTAAGGTATGTTTTTATTCTTTCTTCTGAATTAGAATTTTCTACAGAAGAACCATCTAAACCAAATTTTAAAATTTTTAGCGCTGCTTCATTTATATTCATTTGCACTCCTAACAATGATTATTAGCTTTTATTAATTTGTGTTTGACAATCAAAATTTAACTACTGTCCGATGTGCGCTCGCTGACTAATTATTACAACGTATTATTTTAGCTTTGTTTCATTTTTACAAAAATTACTAATCTTTTGTAACTCCTCATCATTTTCTTTATATATTTTAATATAATTACTTCCTATTTCACAACTATATATAATAAGATTATCAAGTTTCAGTATTTCTTTAATTTTTGTTTTGTCTGAAATAATTTCCCAAATCCTAACTTTTGCATCGGCATTTCCAGAAATAAATTCATTATTTATCTGGGGATTAAAACTAATAGACTGAATTTCATTTTCATAACCTTTGATAATTTCTATCAATTTAAGTCCTGAATAATTATCTTTTACTTTCCATAATTCTATTCTTCCATCTTCACCTCCCGATGCTATAAATTTACCATCTTTGCTAAAGGCAATAGTATTTAATAAACCTTGATGCTTTGTCTTTGTAGTTGATATTAAATTAGTTTTTATATCTGCTAACTTTAGCGTACCTTTATAATTACTGGATGCAATGATTTCTCCTGTCGGATTAAATTTAATAGAGCTAATACTACCATCATGATTAGTAATAAGTTTAGTATTATTGTTTTTTGTGTTCCAGTTCCATGTTTTCACACTCCATTTTTTACTAGTCTCATTTTCAGGAACTCCAAAAGCAATTAATTCCTCTTTTGGAGAAAAGTCCATATTTGTAATACCCGATTTTTCTTTATGCGAAGCAATAGGTTTTTCAGATTTTAGATCCCACAATAGAATAGTACCATCTAGACTACAAGAAGCTAAATAATGTCCATTCCGAGGGTCAAACTTAATATCGTAAACTGCTTGTTTATGTCCATTTTTTAAAATATTAGGTTGTCTAGGATTTCCATTGATATTCCACAATTTGATAGTACCGTCATCGCTGGCTGTAGCTATTTTAGTACCATCAGGACTAAATTCTACGCTATATAGAGTTTCTGCATTATCAGAAAAAAATGTTTCTAATAATTTTCCTTCTCTAGTCCATAATTTTACAGTTCCATCATCACTGGCAGAAGCTATAAATTTACCTGTTTTATCAAAAGTTACACTCCAAATACGTTTATCATGACCTTGTAATCGATTTCTTTCATTGATTTTAAGTATTATTGATTGAAGTTCCTGTAAAAACGCACTGTCTTGGCTAGCTATATCTTCGTCTTTAACTTCTTCTAGGGCTTGTAAGCTTGTTATGAGTGCATCAAGCTGATTACCAGTTTCAACAAGCTGTTTGGCTTTTGATACTATGGCTATAGTAGCAAGTGTTTCACGCTGTTTTACCTTTGCTGTCTGTTGCTGTGCTAATAAACACAATCCTAAACTAAATGCTGTCAGCATCCCAGCTAATATTGATAACTTTGTTTTTTGTGTCTCTACATTAGCTTTTGCTTCTGCCTCTTTAACTTTCTCTTCTTCAGCTTTTATTTTACCTTCTGCGGCTTCTCGTAATTGTCTCTCTCTTGTTAATTCTATTTCTTTCTCTCTATTTTTTTTCTTTAAACTTTCACACAAAAATTCTGCTTCCAATGGCGTAAGTTTTCGCTGAGTCTTATTTACCCATTCAGAAATTACAGCCAACTTTGCGCCCGTCAAGACTGCATCATCCGATTTATTAAACCTTTTGTGCCATTCCTGACAATCTTCCTCTAAAGAACGACTAAGACGAATATTCTCCAGGTTTTCACCAATCCAAGTATTTAATAATTTCCATTCAGATAAAAGTGCTTCATGAGCAACTTCTACAGTATTTTGATCGGTGATAATTAAACGTTGTTGAGAACCTGCTAGTAATCCGACAACTCTTTGCAATTGTTGGGGAGAATCTGCAACTACTTCTAATCTATCCCAGCTAGCACGCCGCCGTGTAACTTTTCCAGCTTCACCTAACTGCACTAATTCCATAAACAAGCAACGTGCAAAGGCTTGATCTACAACTGTTAAACTTTCATATAAAATTGTCGCTCGTTTGTCTAAAGCTCCTTTAACTCCATCAATTTCTTCATAGCCTTTATGAGTTAAAAGTGGTTTTGGCGATTCCGGTTCTTCAATGCAAACTCGCCACAATTCTTTAAGCGCATATTGCAGTATGGGTAATGCACCCGGACGATTGACTACATCAGCGAAAATTTGCGAAACTAAACCATCCTCAAATGTTACACCATGCAATTTTGCTGGTTTTTCAATTGCTTCTTCTAACTCAGCAAAAGACATTATTGGCACGATGAATGATGTCGGAGGAAAACTATTAATGAGAGTAATAATTTCTACATAGTCAGCGCATTTGTTTAAAAAATCACCGCGAATCGTCAAAATTATGCGTGTTTGTCTCTCAGCCGTCTTAACTTCCTGTACTATTAAGCGAATAAAAGCTTTGCGTTCCTCATCGTCTTGGCAAAGGGTGAATATTTCTTCAAATTGATCGATAAATAATAATTGGGGTTGATTTTGCTGCTGTTGTCGAGCTAGAATATCAACCAATTTACCTAAAGGGTGTTCTCCTGGTGTAAAAGATGCGATCGCCCATTGACTGCTTCCAGGGAGGCGATCGCCTTTCAGTTGCGGTAACAAACCAGCTTTTACTAAAGAAGATTTACCACTACCCGAATAGCCAATTACAGCTAAAAATCGACTCTCTGCTAACCGCAAAATTAATGTACGAACTGCTTCATCTCGTCCACAAAAATATTGCGCTTGTTCTGATTCAAAGGCATAAAGTCCCCGGTATGGATTTTCTTGATTGAAAGTAAATTTTTCGGCTGTAGGAATATCTAATTGGGGATAAGTAACCAGAGTAATCGAACGTCCCCAACCCATGCGAATCGGCTCCTGTACGGAACCTTTCAATTCGTTGCTGACAAAATCAAACAAGCGATCCCCACTTATTCGCCTACTATTACTACTTGCATTTTCTATTGCCAATCCCTTAACAACTGCACCTGTGAAAATACTATATTCTTCACTCTTAATTACTCCAGCGCGTTCAAAGCCCCGACACGCTGTAATTAAGTAATAATCCTTTTGCGAACTGAAAGCATTAAGAGTTCTTTCTATTAACTGCCTTTCTAAGAAATAGCCGCTATGACAGCAATCGAGTAGCATTACCAAACTACTTAATTGCGACTCTTGAATTAAATCGTTGAGGCTATCCAGAGGAATGCCATATTTTTGTTCAACATTTTCGTTTTCTTTAATTTCAATCTGACAATCGGAACTTGCCAAATATCCCTTTTGTTGTCCCAAATTGTCGGAAATAGTAAAACCGTGTCCGCTAAAATAAATCAACGCTTCATTATTAGCAGCTTGCTCTAGTAAAAAAGTTCTCAAATCTTGGCCAAGTTGAGCGCCAGTAACTTTTGACGTTGCCATTTCATAGCCATTTTTATCTTTATTCCAGCGCTGTGGTAGTCTTTGCACAGACTGGAAATCACCATACTGCTCTAAGAGTTGCGCTACAGCTTCAGCATCATTTGTAGTCTTCGACAAACGCGTTAATGATGGGCTGATATACTCGGCGATGCCAATAACAAGCGCGTATCGTGCCATTTAACACACTCTAGTCAGGTAAATGCGGGATAATCATGACAGATAGAATGATGGCTGTGTTGCTAGAAACAACACCATCTATTATTGTTCTGCAAGCAAGCTGAAATTTATTCAGATACGTTACAAAACTTTAACCGAGGTAGGTTATGTCAGAAGTACAGCAACTCTTTTTCCAAGCAGATGGGGAGATTGAGCAGATTGAGATTAACGTCACAGCCATCGAAACAAGTTCGGAAATTGAGGAGGATGATGATGGCATAGAATACAAGGATGTGCGAACAGATGCGATCGCTCGGATGCAACAAGCTCGGCAAATGATTCGCTCTTATACTATCTATGCTCTGAGTGCTTTTAAAGACTTTAATACTGCGGAGATTGAGGAGGTAAAACTTACATTTGGCATTAAGTTGGGTGGGAAAGCTGGTATTCCTTACATTACCGAAGGTTCAGCCGAAAGTAATTTGCAAATTGAGGTGAAGTGTAAGTTTGCAGAAAAACCAAAACCTGATTCACAGTAACAGCAAAAAATTATCTGTACAAAAGGTAGGCAATACACATTAAACGCCCAACTTGCCTATATTTATTTTCTTATTAACCAAACCTAATTGCTGCGATCGCTTCAAATACTTCACCCAAGGTTGCTCTGATAACTGTGAAATGGCATTTGGTGAAAGTGTTGCTGTGAAAATATCTTTGCCACTGCTAACACCACTAACGCCTAAACTTTTTAAAATAGCAGTTGCAGCAGGGTTTAAAATTGGTTCAGTATGGATAAAAACTGCCAAACTACTTTCTTCGGAATCTTTAACATCATTTAGCGCTGTCGCAAGAGCGGCATCTAGTTTCTGATAATTCACCAGCAACTCCTTGGTAAACAGGGTAGGCAATAATTGTCTACCCTAAGTTATCAAATTTATAGGTTGTTGTTACCTACCCTTGTACAGAAATAATATCCATCATTCTCAGTCTAATTACAGATTCAAAGCGTTAATTACTCCATAACCCCATTTATCATCAAATGTGCCTGCGGGTTTGCCGGGAATCGCACTATTTTTACGTAGTAAGTCTTTCACAGCAACCGGATCGAGTTTAGGATCTCGCTGCAACAGCAGTGCTACTAACCCACTTACAAACGGTGTCGCCATACTCGTACCAGCCTGAACCACAAACTTGGAATTAATCATTGATGAGCGGTCAAAATTAGCATCGGCAGAAAGGGTGGAAACAATCATCGCGCCTGGTGCTGCTACATCGGGCTTCTGTCCATCATTGCGTAGAGGCCCTTCACTACTAAATTCCGAAATAGTATCCAATTCTAAGCCCATTTCTCGCACTTGGCCATCAATATCTGTGTACTTGGTTTTAGTAGTATAGGCGGCAACTGTAATTGCACTGCTGGCGGCTCCCGGCGAACCAATTTTTAAGGCATCTTTCACGCTTTTACCTGTGAAAAATACTGACGAAGTATCATCTAGTGTCCACACATTTAAACATGTGTCAGTTGAAGAAGTGTTGCGGACTCGCAACTGCCAAATACCTCCCATGACTGGCGAGGGGTCAATACCGCGTATTTGCACAAAGAAATTATGGTCGCCGTTGGCTTTATCTGGTGCTGGTGTCGCTAATTGCACCCGTGCATCTGGTAATTGGTAATCTTGGGCGGCATTACCTTCAGTAATAATTTTTTGGAAGGGAGTAACAAAACCGTTAGGACTCCGCACAGATACTTCTAATTCGCTGTCTTTGGCATACCAAGCGTTTAACCAAACGATGCCTACTTGATTCAAAGGGACATTGAAGCGCATACCACGAGTGCGTCCACTGGGTATTGTCGCTTGTCCATGAATGTTATCGTTTCCTTCGTTACCGGCTGCACAGCAAACAATTCTTCCAGGGCCAGTTTCGGCATCGATAACTTTGGATAAGGAATCGCTACCATCATGAGCATCAGCGTGTCCGCCCAAGCTGAGATTGACCACTGCTGGGCGTCCCAACTCTCTAGCAACTCGAAAAATGTAACGCACACCATCTGCAATGTGGGCATCTTGTAAATCTGACCTGACGACAACTAATTCCGCTTCTGGTGCGACACCACCATAACTAGCATCGGCACCAGCGGCAATGCCAGCGACGTGAGTACCATGACCGCCAGTATCCTGAGAAACTGTCAGTTGCGCTCCGGTAAATTCAGCCCCATAGCCGCCCTCTGTGACTCCTGGCCCTGGTAGTGTTTGATCCCAAATGTGTAAAATTCGTCCAGCAAAGGCGGGGTGTTTCGGATCGATGCCACTGTCTATAATACCGATGATTACTCCTTTACCTGTCAATCCGGTTTGATGCTTAAATTCCGGCAGTTTGACTGTTCCCATTGCAGTGTCCATCCTCAAATGAAGTTTGCGTGATGGCTTAATCCGCACAATCACATCTTCTTCAGATAAGACATCTAAACTCTCTATGGGTAAGAAAGCTGTTCGCACACTCCCGGAGTTTTGATTGACTTCAATATTATATTGTGATAGATAACTTAAGTCTGCATCAGGATCGCAGTAGATAAAAACGACGCTTTTAGTGGGCTTAACCGGGCTTTTATGGGCAATGATGCCAAGCGATCGCTTGTGTGTAACTAAAGCTCGATCTCCTTCATTTTGATAATCTTGATATGCTAAAAGTAGTCCAGGAGAAAGTTTTTCGTGTCTCATTTTTACCTTAAATTGAATTGAGTTGCCGTCAACAAAGTAGTGGTTATAGCAGGATAAGTCGCTCTAGGATTAACACAGTCTATGTAATTTTTTCGCTTCGATTATTTGATGCGACTATAGTTATCTATTTATTTTATAGATAACATCAAATAAGTTTAGGAGGTAAGAGTTATTCTTAAGACAATTGCTAATTCTTAACTCATATTCTGGAATTGCGTATCCCTCATAGTGATTTTCTGTGGTTACTGAGACATTTTCGCTCGGTTGCATCTAAGAATTACCGAAATCTAAGGTAACAGTAATTTTTCTGAAACTATAGTAGTCCTAAATTATTTGTGAAATATTTTTGGAGTCGGCTGTCATTAGTCATTTGTCCTTTCTAATCACAAATTACTCTTGACAAATCGCCAAGGACAACCATAACAAAAATTTTCACAATCTCATTTAAGATTGCTATACGCGATGTGCAACTTAATATTCTGACCTCACTTCCATTCCTCTCTCCTAAAAAGAGAGAGGCTTTGATTTTTGCTCCCCAACGCTAGTAGGGAAGGGGTTAGGTTTGAGAGAAAGTCGCACATGGCGTTATATTAAACTAATCCATCATCTGCCTAAATCATTACGGACAAAGTGAAGAAAATAAAATTAAGAAGAATTAAGTAATAAATAAATTTATTAAAGAAGATTTAAGACTCAGAATGCAATCAGTGACGAGTCTGTGTATATGAACTGTTAAAAACTAAAATAAATTGTAGTCAAAATAGTTAAGACTGATAACATTTGCGTATAAAACAGCATCAAAAAGGCTAAATCACTAATGAATACTGAGAAATCACAGATTCTCTATCATAAGTAAGAGCCATAAAGAAGCTAATATTTGCAACGATCGCTTCTGAACATACAAAAAATTATTCATTTCATGCAAATTCAAACACCAGACTGGGTGAAGCACGCTGTTTTCTACCAAATCTTCCCAGATCGTTTTGCCAGAAGCAAACAGCCACGCAAACGGTTATTGCAAGAGGCCCGTTGGGAAGATTGGGATTCTATGCCAACCCTTCAGGGCTATAAAGGCGGCGATTTATGGGGCATTATGGAGGGTTTAGATTACATCCAGAATTTGGGGATTAACGCGATTTATTTCACACCCATTTTTCAATCCGCCAGCAATCACCGCTATCATACCCACGATTATTATCGAGTTGACCCGATGTTAGGGGGCAACGAGGCTTTTAAAGAATTACTTGATGCAGCCCATCAACGGAATATCAAAGTTGTTCTGGATGGGGTATTTAACCATTCCAGCCGGGGCTTTTTCTTTTTCCACGACGTTTTAGAAAATGGCCCCCATTCACCTTGGGTAAATTGGTTCAAAATAGAAGGCTGGCCCCTTTCGGCTTACAATGGCGAATTCCCTGCCAATTACGTAGGTTGGGCGGGAAATCGCGCCTTGCCAGAATTTAACCACGACAATCCAGAAGTACGAGAATACATTATGGAAATTGCCGAATATTGGATTAAATTCGGCATTGATGGTTGGCGATTGGATGTACCATTTGAAATAAAAACTCCTGGTTTTTGGCAGGAATTTCGCGATCGCGTCAAAGCCATCAATCCCGAAGCTTATATTGTGGGCGAAGTCTGGGGAGATTCCCGCGAGTGGTTGGATGGAACGCAATTTGACGGCGTGATGAATTATCTATTTGCTGGGCCGACAATTGCCTTTGCAGCAGGCGATCGCGTAGTCTTAGAACAAGTCCAAAGCCGCGACTATCAACCCTACCCACCCTTATTTGCTGCCGAGTACGCCACCAAAATCCAAGAAGTACTGCAACTTTACCCTTGGGAAATTCAGCTAACTCAACTCAATTTGCTTGCGAGTCACGATACAGCCCGATTGATGACCATTGCAGGCGGCGATATCGCCAGTATAGAATTGTCAACTTTACTGTTACTCACCTTTCCCGGCGCCCCCAGCATCTACTATGGTGATGAAGTTGGTTTACCTGGTGCAATAGACCCAGACTCACGCCGTGGTTTTCCTTTAGAGACTAACTGGAATCAAGAAATTTTCAATACTCACCGCCAGTTAGTTGCCCTCCGCCACACTTACCCAGCCTTGCGTACAGGTGATTACCAAGTTCTCTTTGCTCAAGCAGAACTTTATATCTTTGCGCGAACTTTGGGGACAGAGGAATTAATAATTGCCATCAACGCTGGCACAAGTTCGGCAACAGCGAATGCAGATGTCGCTACTTTGCGTACTCAACCCAACAAGCTTTTATATGGCACTGCTGAAGTTGAGTGGAATAGTAAAGGAGATCGGCAGTTGTCATTAACTGTTCCTGCACGCAGTGGCTGTATTCTGGGAGTGGGGAGTGGAGAGTAGGGAGTAGGGGAGCAGGGGAGCAGCACTTCTCTACGAGACGCTGCGCGAACGGCTACGCTCAGTGACCGAGGAGAAGTCAGTTGCAGTAAGTCTTTCCCCTCAGCCCCCCAGCGCCTCTGCACCTCTGCACCTCTGCCCTTACTTCCCCGCCACCATTGCAGGCACCAACACCGCATCAATAATATGTATGACGCCATTGTCTGCCAGAATATCTGTTTTGAGGACATTGGCGTTATTCACCTTAAATTTACCGTCGGCAGATTCAATGGCGACAATTGACCCTTCAAGCGTCTCTGCCTCGTTAATTTGTACCAAATCATCAGACCTGACATCCCCACTAGCGATATGATACGCCACAATTTTCTGGAGCTTGGGGATATCTTGTAGTAGCGAGTCTAAAGTTCCCTCTGGCAGATTAGCAAAAGCTTCGTCAGTTGGTGCAAAGAGCGTGAAAGAACCAGGGCTTTTCAAAGTTTCGATGAAATTTACAGCTTTAGCAGCTTTTATTAAGGTATTGAAATTACCTGCTGCGATCGCAGTTTCCACAAGGTCAGCCATGAGGGTGCGTTATTTAATACTACAAGTTACTTATAAAGTGAGTAAAATACTTTTAGCTTCTATCAATAGAGAGGTTGCTGGCGATTTAACAGACAGCAGTAGACTGATTTCGTACTGTTACACTGGAGAATGACCCCAAGAATCACTGATTATGCTAAAGCGTTCTAAGTTCGAGACAACTCAATCTCAGATTATGCACCGTGCTGAGGATCTGATTAGTGCAGCCTCAAATCGATACCGCATTACGGTTCAGGTAGCAAATCGTGCTAAACGTCGGCGTTACGAAGACTTTGAAAGTAACGAAGATGCGATGATGAAGCCGGTGCTAAGGGCAATTATCGAAATGTCCGATGAGTTGACTCAACCAGAAATTATCGGCGAACTATAAGATTTAGTGCTGATTGCTGAGTGCTGAGTGCCGAATCAGGCAAATTCATCTTTTCACTCAGCAACGCCCAAAATATTGTTTTATGAAAAAGAAAAAATTTCTATTTAAATTAATTTTCTCAAAACTCACAACTCAGTACAAGCGAAACGCCCCGCTCCCGCTAACACCACTACTGCTTACCTTAATACTAGTGAGTGTAATTGTTTTAGGTTCAGGAGCGGATAAATCAATACATAGAAATTTATTTAGTATCCAACCTGCTTCTGCCCAGAGAGTCACGCCTAGCGATGTTTGGCAGCTAGTGTATCAACAATTGCCAGATTTTCCACGAGAAAATAAGTATATCAGTAAAGAAAATGGGAAAGTTGCCGAAAACAACACTTTAGCAAATCGCCTCATTAGATATCACATTTATACCAAAGGGCGGGCCCCCATTTATCGCTTGGATTGGAAGCTGACTTTAGCTGATTACCTGGGTGTGAACGAAATTATGTATGATACTACCTATCCAGGGAATGACTCACTACGGGAAAATCCGATAGAAGGCGATCGCAAAGCTATCAAAAGTCTCACCCGCAGCCAACGAGATGCCCTAGTACAAGTCTTAGTCAATATATTTAATCCTGCTTCCCAAAATACCCCATCTCCTAATTCCAATACCGCACCCAGTCCGACTACATCAACTAGCCCACAGCCACCACAACGAGGAGGTGCCGAACTACTAAAGTAGACTTCTTGGCATTTGTCGGGAAAAGGGGAAAGTGGGGTTCCAAGAAGGGGAAAAGGGGAAAGTGGGGTCCCAAGAAGGGGATAAGGGGCGAGGGGAAGGGGAAAAGGTTCTGTATTGTCCCTTTCTGTGGGGTGGGCCGAAAAGCCCGCCCTAAATCTGGGACGGGTGGGGACACCCATCCCACAAGAAAATTTGGGATGTTTTTTTATTTGGAAGTCCCTAAAGTCCTCTCTGCGAGACACTACGCGAACACTACGAATTGAAAATAATATGCCAGTTGCGTAAGTCCTGTTTTGAAACAACTGGGTTTTGACTCAGCACAAGCTAAACGCCTCGCTGACGCTAACAACACTCAGCTATATTTGCCAACAATTTGACTCACCTTGATAAAGGTACTGTGCGCCTCCACTCGTTTACCTTATTTAGACAGAATCGCTATAACTCATTGAGAATGCTAGAAGTTATTAGGCAAAGGTAACAAGTCACAGTAATATACATGTACTAATATAATTCAAAGCAGGGAAAGTCATGCCATACCAAAAAAAACAGGAGGGTGGTTATTGCTGAGAGACTAATGCTACCTTAAAGCCACAAATTGATTCACCATCACCGCCAATGCCAGCATACCCAAAATTGTCATTAATCCCGCAGGCATAAAGTTGCGTGTTTTTACTACTCTTAATGCAAAGAAAACTACTAGAACAGCAGTAACTAACACTGCTAAAATCGCACCCCAAGTTTGTCCTTGGAGTTGAAAGTAAGCGGCAAGTATTAGTAATAAACCGCTAATGCTACCACTTAAGAGTGAAACTTTACTTGTAGCTTGAATGTAGCCAATAACCCCACCAACAATCGCTAAAATACCGTAGGCAAAAGCAGCAATTATACTTAAATTCATTGTTAAAACCTATGTAGACTTTGACTTTACTGCCAGGGTCAGCAGACAATTTACCATAGCTATTTAGCTATACCACACAGTTAATTGATGGATAATCAAGCGATGCCAATGGCAAATACTTCTTCATATACAAAAATTCAATATCTCCAGCGCCAAGCAGCCTCACTTTTACTGTACCAATCTGTTCTGCAAGGCGAAGTCGGGATGGCATTTCTGGAACTGTTGCAAGCTATACGTTACACTGACACCGATGCACGGGGTTGTCTCCAAGCTTACGGCAATTACTTTTACGCTTTGGCTGCTAGAAATCAAAACTGGGAAGACTATTTAATTACTCAAATTCTCTTCTCTGAGAATCCCTTTACAAAGCTAGCGGGAGTGCAAGAATTTGAAGATTTGCCCCCAGCTTTAGTAACAGCAGTTCAGCATGATTTACAAGTATTGCAAAGTCTCTATGAGTGTAGCAGCGCTTCTTTGAGCGAGTGGGTACAAAGCGTAGCTCACATGCCGATTTCACCAGTAGTGTGGTATAAAGAGCAAGAATTGCTAGGAGTAGAGACAAAATTCATTACATATCTACAAGAGTTAGATAATTGGGGTGATGCTGTAGAAGAATTAGCAGCTTATTATCGGCAATGTGGCTCTGGTTTATTTGCAGAATATCGCGCTTTACGCTGGCAATCTGGGCAGTTTATCGGTATTAGGTATTCTGACCCGGTTAAACTGAGTTCGCTTGTCGGTTACGAATCTCAAAAAGATGCTTTGCTGAAAAATACTGAGTTTTTATTATCAGGAGAGATGGCACTGCATGTATTACTTTACGGTAGTCGCGGTTCTGGCAAATCTTCTTTAGTGAAATCTTTGTTGAATGAATATAGCAATCGCAGCCTCCGCTTATTGGAAGTAGCAAAATCTGATTTAAAAGACCTACCAGAAATCGTGGAACATTTACGGGGTGTGTCACAAAAATTTATTATCTTTGTCGATGACCTTTCATTTGAAGAAGATGATGATGCCTTTAAAGCCCTCAAGGTAGTTTTAGAAGGTAATTTAACGGCGCGACCGCAAAATGTAGTTGTGTATGCTACTTCCAATCGCCGCCACTTGATTCGGGAGTTTTTTGTGGATAGACCTGCACCAAAGGATAACGAGGAAATCCATGCCTGGGATACGATGCAGGAGAAACTTTCGTTTAGCGATCGCTTTGGTTTAACCTTAACTTTTGAACCAGCCAATCAGAAAACTTACTTAAAAATTGTACAACATCTAGTGGCACAAGCTGAAATTAATATTACCCAAGAAGATTTAGAATTTCAGGCATTACAATGGGCAACTCGTCATAATGGTCGTTCTGGACGTACAGCACGGCAGTTTGTTGATTTTTTAAAAGCAGATTTAACAATTTTTCATGCAAATAAAAATATATCCAACGCTTAACATTAAAATTATTTCATTAATGATTGCGCTTTTTTGTAACTTACAGAACAATGTTATGCAATATTAACTAAAATTAGAGATTTCATAACAGTTCTGATACCAAAATTGAGAAAAATATCTTGATTTCCCAGATAAACCACTTGGATTAAGTATTTTATGTGTATGTGTTTTTTAATTACAAATTACGAATTACGAATTAGGAATTACAAATTACTATGAGAGCTACTTATTCAGATAATTTAACTACGCTAAAAACCAGCAATATGCAATCAGTAACGATCGGCAATAGATTTATACTAGTGATAGTTGCCTTTAGTGTGAGTTTTGGTCTTAGCCTTGTCCCAAGCTGGGATTTTAATAAAGCCTTTCTCACAGGTGTAATTACTGCCGTTACTATCCATACAACAGCATTATTCATAGATAAGCGGCGCAGAAATTATGAAATGTTTGTTTTAGGTTCTCTGCGTAAGCGAATTAAAGAGATGGAGGGATTAAAGGCTCGTGTTGTTAGAGAAATCAATCAAATTGAAGAACATCATAATTTACTATATGCTGAATCACAACAGCTGCAAAATCAAGTTATAGAAAGCCGCAGCCAAAGAGATAGTCTACATCGAGAATTAAGAACATTTGCCGGACAAAAGAAGCAATTAGAAACAGAAGTTAGTAGCCTGCAAACTGAAATTAATAATTTGCAGAACAATCAAACTGAATTGAACAATGCTTTTTCTATCCTCACCGCAGAGAAGCGCCGTTTAGAGTCAAATTGTAATGTATCTCGCGCTGAAATCACCCAATTGCAAAGTCAAATTTCTGAGCTACAACACGAGAAACAAGAAATTGAAAGTAATTTAACTCTTTTAGGCAGACTCAAACCCCAATTAGAAGAAAAATTATACGAACTGCGAATTGCAATTCAAGAGCTAGAAGTTGAGACAACCCAAAATAATCAATTGCTAGTAGCAACCAAAACTGAAAGAGAAAATATCCAAGCTATTCTTAATTATTCACAAACCCAACTAGCAGAACACAAGGCCGAATTACAGCAATTACAAGGCCAAGTTTCATTATTGCAAGAAGAACGAGACTCATTACAAAATCAAGTATGGGAATTACTACAACAAGTAGAAACGTTTAATTCAGAGCCTTTGTCTGATAATTCTCAAGAAGATGATATTGAATTGTTTCCATTTTCCGAGATAATTGAATCTTCTGATATCAGTGAAAATTCGGAAGTTGAGACATCGAAAAATATCTCCGAAGAATGGACTAATTTTCTCGAAAATCTCCCTGGACATGAGTTACAAGTTTTAAAAGCTATAGTTGAACAAGATAATCCTAATAGTGCTATTAAAATCATTGCCGAAGCAAACATCACTATGCCAAATTTATTAATTGATTCTATAAATGAACGCGCAAATGATACGATTGGGGAATTAATAATCAAT
Organism: Nostoc sp. DSM 114167; assembly: GCF_052692655.1. Lineage (NCBI taxonomy): Bacteria > Bacillati > Cyanobacteriota > Cyanophyceae > Nostocales > Nostocaceae > Nostoc > Nostoc sp. DSM 114167. Next base: position 4,180,059 of record NZ_CP195116.1, on the reverse strand, counting down.
TCTGATTCGGAAAGTCCAAAAGTTTATCAAGAGCATATAACAGATGTAAAAAAAATGATTGCGATGTATGAAGACCTCATGACCAGACATACTTCATCAAATTAAATTGTTATTGCCGTCGTAAAATTTAGTAGTAAGATATATCTTTTACCTACTTACCGCGTGCTTCTGCGTTTAGAATCAAGTGAAGTGTAATACATGGCAAAGCTCAAAATCTCGAAGAAAATCTCCACTGCTTTAATTAATTCTCTTGGTGCGGGTGTAGTACCACGAGTAGGAGTTGAATATATCGCAGTAGGTCGAGAAAAAGAACTAAAAAGCCTATTACAAAATCTCGATGATATTGCAGAAGGTGTCGCAGCATTTCGCTTCATAATTGGTAACTACGGTTCTGGGAAAAGTTTTTTACTGCAACTAATTCGCAACCGTGCTATGGAGCAAGGTTTTGTAGTAGCTGATGCTGATTTATCTTCTGAACGGCGATTAGCTGGAAGTAACAATGAAGGTGTCGCTACCTATCGAGAATTAATGAGCCACCTAGCTACAAAAACTCGTCCTGATGGTGGTGCTTTAGTCTCAATTTTAGAAGGATGGATTAATAAAATTCAACAAGAAGTGGTTAAAGAAACTGGAATGCGTCCGAATGACGATGGTTTTGATGACCAAGTTGAAGCGAAAATTAGAGAAGTAGTTCAGTACATTGAAGATTTAGTTCACGGTTTTGATTTTGGTAGCGTGATTATCGCTTATTGGCGTGGCTACCGAATGGATGATGATAGTTTAAAAAATGCAGCAATGCGTTGGTTGCGTGGAGAATTTACGACTAAAGTTGAGGCGAAAGCAGCTTTAGGAGTACGGGTAATTATTGATGATGATAGTTGGTATGACTATATAAAACTATTTGCGAAATTTGTCGCTGAAATTGGCTATAAAGGACTGTTAATCTTAGTTGATGAAGCCGTACATTTATATCAAATATCTACTACGGTAACGCGCGAAAAGAATTATAATCGACTCCTCGCAATGTTTAACGATACCATGCAGTGCAAAGCAGAACATCTTGGCATTGTCGTTGGTGGAACAACTAAATTTTTAGAAGACCCCAAACGGGGACTTTTTGCAGACCAAGCTTGGCAAAGACGCACAAAAGAAAGTCGTTTTGTTGCACAAGCTAATATTCAGGAACATTTAGGGCCAGTGATTCGGTTAAATCCGTTGAGTGAAGCAGAAATATTGATGCTTTTGCAACGTTTAGCTGAGATTCACGCACTCAATTTTGGGTATGAACAGACTTTGACAAATCGCGAGTTGAAGGAGTTTGTACAAGAAATTATTAATCGCTTGGGTGCAGAAGCATTACTTACACCAGGGGAAATTGTGCTAGATTTTATGAGTGTGTTGAATATTCTTCACCAAAATCCAGGAATTGCGTTTGGTGAATTAATTCATGGCTCTAAATTTAAACCTACTGCGATGGGTAAAGATGCAGATGTGGATGAGGATGGCGCAGCAGAATTTAGTTTGTAATTAATAATGAAGAGACTGAACAATAAAAATAAGCACATTACTCTACAAAGTTTACTTTTTTGTAATTGGTAAGCCTAGCCAATCGCTAAGTTCATGAGCTAGCCAGTCTAGTTCCAAAAGAGTTACAGTAAAAATATCGAGTTCATTACTAGAAATTACATATTTTTTTATACCTGCCCATATTGTTAAATAATATTTATTGAAATCACTTTTGTTTATATCCAAACGTAAAATCTCTTGTCTAGAACTTGGAAAGGGATTGTGATGCTCAAGCTGAAATATTTTATAAATCAAATAAATCTGCTGGCGATTTATGTAAAGTCGCTTTCGCCCAAATACACATATACAAATCAGAAAAAAAGCTACAGGAGAAATGACTAAAATACCTCTAAATAAACTACTCCCATCACCACCTAAAAGCGGAATACTCATCATAAAAAGTATAAAAAAGTAGAGAATTATAAATGTAAGTGTTTGAATAGATAATAATCCTGCCCCTGGAATGATGATATCTATAAAATTAGCATTCTTATTCAACAAAATTTTACTACCATGAGGTTTTTTAGGAATTGAATTAATTGCCCTACTCTCAAACTGACTCTGATTATTTTCTCCTCCTTTCTCCAAGGTTCGCACAGCATCTTCAGTAGAAGCCAAGCGTTTACTCATAATCGGTTCTGTCATCCGCCTTAACCAACTGCTAAAACCAAGACTAATATTAGCAGCCTTTTCAAATTCAATTCGTAGGTCTGTTTGGGGTAAATCGCCTGGATGTTGACCTGTTACTAAGTAAATTAAAGTTGCGCCCAAACTGTAAAGGTCAGAAGCACGAGTAGCTCTCCCATTAAATTGTTCTGGTGGCATATAGCCGTAACTTCCCACAACAGTCATAGTGCTACTTGTTCTGGCGATGGTTTGCACTGAACCAAAATCTACTAAGTAGACTTCACCCACACTATTACTAGAGCGATTTGTTAATAGAATATTGCTTGGCTTGATGTCACGATGAATCACGGGCGGTTGACGGCCATGCAAATATTTGAGAATTTCTAGAATGGCTTTTGCTAGTTCCTTAACTTCTTCTTCACTGAAACTACGCCCAGCTTTGAGTTGTGCTTCTAGAGATTGGGCTGGGATATAACTTTGTACGAGTGCAAATCCTTTGCTGTTGGGTGAATCTAGCTCAAAGTAGTCAAGGTAGCGGGGAATGGCTGGGTGGGAAAGTGCTTTGAGAGTTTCAGCTTCCCGCTCAAATAGTTTGAGGTCATTCCATTCAAATTCATTACCAAAGGACAGTATTTTAACCACTACTAATTCTTGAGTTTGTAAGTCACGAGTTAGCAGCGATCGCCGTCCGGCTTTTTTGCCTAATTCCTGTTGCACTTGATACCTTTCTAACAGAATTTCTTGATTAGAATCTGGCAATTCTCGACTTGTCATTTGCTCGTGACCCCAAAGCTTTGTTGCTTTTATAGCTTTGCTGTTTGTTACTACCCCACTGTAAGATTACTTAAGTTAGCAACAAGCATTAGAGAAAGTATTTTTCTACAATTCGACTTACTATCTACTCAATACTGCTTAGATTTTGCTTAAAAATAAAAATGTATAGGAATAAAACTCAATCAAACCTGCAATTATCATCGAATTCATTTATTTTCAGTATTGGTTAAAATAGCTTTTGGTTGATTAGCATTAAATAGAGAAGCGTTTAGTTTGTCTAATAAGCATAAGTAGCTTAGAGGTTGTTTGAAAAGTCGTGATTGGTGTATCAAATATTTTTTACCCCACCCTAACCCTCCCCTTAAAAAGGGGAGGGAACCGGATTTTTCTTGTTTCCCCCCTTTATAAGGGGGGACTAAGGGGGGTAACAACGCAATGAAAATCACAATCAAACACTTTTCAAACATCCTCTTAACTCACTTTAGAAAATGAGCGAAAATCATTCATTAGCACCCTCTGGAAACAACCGATTCAAGTCTAATAATGTATCTTCAAATCCAGGAATTGCCACTGACTGATTCGATAAAGAAATCTGCTTGCTGAGATAGCTAAACTTATTTTGAGCATTTTGATATGGCTGGCTATGACGCTCAAGTTGACTATCTGGTAAATTCACAATCCAGTAATCAGAAATTCCGGCTTCTGCATACAAAGACAGCTTGGTTGTTTGGTCGTAATCTAGGGTTTTATCTGAAATTTCAATCACTAATAAAATATCTTCGGGATAGGGATGATGAGCTAGGTAATCTTCATCTCTCCCTCGTGCAATGACAACATCCGGCTCAGGCTCACTTTGATTAGGAAGGGTGATGGGATCTTGTCCGCGGATGACTGCTTGATCGCCTAGAAGCCGATCCAGTTGACGGCATAGGATAGAACTACAAACTGTATGAGGCGTTCCCTTTGCTGTCATTTGAATCAGTTCTCCGCGAATCAATTCAATACGATCGCCCTCTGTGAAAAATCCGAGTTCAATCAATTGATGGTATTCTGCGATCGTAAATCGTTTAGGTGTCACAACATTCATGAGACATCTTTCCAATAGTACTTGTACAGTAGCTTCGTAATTCGTAATTCGTAATTCGTAATTCGTAATTAAGTTTTGCATTGTTAAATTGACTGCGTTGTTTACCGTCGCAGCGATCGCAATGCCTCAAATTGCTGCCAACAAAGATATAATGCACGCGGTACGTGAAAACATCCTTTCCATTTGCCGCCTTTGAGGTTCAATAAAACTTCTCCACGGCGATTGAGATAACCGAACCACTCACCGTATTCTGAATCAGCAAAGTGTGACCAGGCGTAATCGTGCATCTTTTGATACCATTCCCAACACACTTCACGCCCGGTCAGGCGATAACCCATCGCTAATGCAACCAATGACTCTAAATGAACCCACCACAGTTTTTGATCCCATTCCAGTTGTTGTGGGGGATGACCATCTGCATCCATAAAGTAATACAATCCGCCGTACTCCTTATCCCAAGCAAAATTCAGAATATTTAGTACTACATCAACAGCTTGGTTAATAGTTTTGGTGTCGTTTTTTCGACGCGCGATGTCCATGATAAACCACATCGCTTCGATACCGTGACCTGGATTAATCAGCCTTCCCTCAAAACTATCGATGTGGGAACCGTCAGGGGCAACGTTTTCGTACATTAGTCCCCGTTCTTGGTCGAGAAAATCGGTCATCACTTCGCGGACTGTCTCAGCTAGGACATTCTCTAGTGTTTCCTTTGGCAGCAACCATTCCATTTCTAGAGTCAAGTTGGCTAAAATCATCGGTACAGCCAATGATTTCATCGGGCGTGTGCCGGGATAGGTTTTATTATATTTGCCCTTGGGGTTATCTTTGCGGCGTAATACGTTGTTATAAGCTTGCATCGCTACATCCTTTGCCCATTCTTCGCCGCCAGCGAGTGCATATTGACTAAATGCCATCGCTGCAAAGCAATCAGAAAAGATGTTGTAAGGGTGAACTAATGGTTTTCCTTCACGGGTGAGGGCAAAGTACCAGTTACCATCGCTATCTCTGCCATGTTGGGCGAGAAAATTAGCGCCATTGCTGGCAATTTTTAGCCAGTTTTCGCGCTTTTCTAACTGGTTGTAAAGCATCGAAAAAGTCCACATTTGGCGGTTTTGCAGCCAGATGAATTTGTCTGTATCATAAATTTTGCCTTGGCGATCGAGGCAGGTGAAATAGCCGCCTTGCTGCCAATCGAGAGAATATTTTTCCCAAAAGGGGAGTACGTCGTTGAGGAGGGCGTTTTTGTAAAGTTCAGCGATCGCTTGAAAGTCCTGCTCCATAAATTTCCTCCCTTTTTGTACTAAATCTAACAGCTTAACAGTTATCATATTTTGGCTCTAATATGGAGCGACGCCGATAGCGTACTCCTTCGGAGAAGCAAGCTACGCGCAGCGTCTCGTAGAGAAGCGTTAGCGAGTCTTGCCTACGGCACGCTGCGCGACCGAGCGTCATAGCCCTTCGTAGACATCGCGTCAGGCTTTTACAAGATTTAGTCAACAGAAGTTATACTTCTATCTTGGATCTTGCACCATTCTCAATAACCGTAGGGTAGTTTTTTAGAGATGAGGTTGTTATGAGTCAGATTGAACGAGTTGCGATCGTTGGAGGAAATCACGGTAATGAGCTAACAGGAGTACATTTAGTCAAAAAGTTTCAGCAATATCCTAATTTAATTAACAGGGCAAGTTTTGAAACTCTGGCATTACTTGGCAATCTCAAAGCTATTGAAGAAGGCAAACGATACATTGAAAAAGATTTAAATCGTTGTTTCACTAATCAAGGTCTACAAAATCCCCAACTCTTAAGTTATGAAGATATGCGGGCAAAAGCAATTCAACAGATATTGCAACCGCAAAATCAGCCCTTTGTAGATGTAATTGTTGATTTGCATAGCACAACTGCCAATATGGGGTTAAGTCTGATTTTTTGTGATATGCATCCTTTCTTGCTCCGGTTAGGCGCTTATTTAAGTTCTATCAATCCTTTGGTGAAAGTCTTTATTAATCAGGAATCCAAAGAAAATGGTTTTCTCCGTTCTTTGTGCGAATTGGGTTTTGTTATAGAAGTTGGTGCTGTAGCTCAAAATGTTTTAAACGCCAAATTATTTCAGGAGACAGAACAGCTTATTTATGCAGTTTTAGATTATTTTGAAAGGTGCAATCAGGGTAATATTCCGCAGACAAGCAACTACCTTACACTTTATAAATATATTAAGACTATCGATTATCCGAGAAGCGATACCTACGGTGGGCTGCCCCTACGCGGGGAAATTCAAGCCATGATTCACCCCCAGCTTCAGTTTAGGGATTATGAACCTTTGCATCCAGGCGATCCAATGTTTCTGACTTTTGAAGGAAAAGATATTTTCTATGAGGGAGCGTCTATTGTTTATCCTATTTTTATTAATGAAGCAGCTTACTACGAGAAAGGAATTGCGATGTATTTCAGTCAAAAGCAGGAAGAAATAGTTTAATTTGTTCATCGCCTTTGCCTCACTTTTATCTCTATTTTTATTCTTTAACACCTCTAAACCACAAATCCCAGAACTACATTTAAAGCTGTATGAATAAGTTCCCAGTAGTCGTACTAAAATTTGCTAGATTTATACACCTGTCGTATATTGGCAAATTACAGTAAAGCGTAGACCCATATTCCCTTGCGGTCAGACATCGCTTTAGTCGATTTATTTAGCGATCGCAATTAATACCAATTCTTTATGAAGCTGCGCTAAATAAGGCTTCAAGGATAAAATTGTAAGAAGTAAGAGAGGCAATCATGGAAGGTGTAATTTCTTTGAGGGCATCAGTTAACTTTTGCTGTAGTTGTGAGAGTGTTTTACAGTTTTCCCATTGGAGTTGAGATTTGAGAAATTCCCAAAACCGCTCAATCGGGTTGAGTTCAGGAGAGTGAGGAGGCTGAAAGAGCGGGATAATGTTATCTGGAAAATCGAGAGTTTTCGCTTTGTGAAAAGAACCTCGGTCGAACTGAATTACGGCACTATCATCACCAAGATCAGCAGACAACAACTCTAAGAAGTTTTGAAAACTGCTTCCCCATTAAGGTAAGGGAATTCGTAGAAAAAGCTGTATCCGCTTAGAGGTTCTACAACTCCATATAAATAAAAATTTTCGCGTTGCCATTGACTTAAACCTACAGGTTTAACTCCCTTAGCTGTAATTAAACGTCCGGTAATTGTCTTTAATCCTAAACGTGTTTCATCCTGACATAAATACCTCAATCTTTTCCCTTCGCCAAATTCCTCCTGCAAGAATTTGAGTGCTAGAGGCAGTTTTTTTTAAAGTGAGATAGACTGTCTGGATGTTGTTTGGTGCTTTGAGGACGCGGAACTTTCAGCTTGGCACCAAGTTGATATCTCACTAATTGGTATACCGTTTTATAAGCAACATTTAGTCCTAATTCCGCCATTAACCATTGTTGAATCTGACTGTAACTTTGAAATCCTTGTGGTTCGGATAATCTTTTTTTTAAACGTTCTAAATTCTCGCCACTGACAATTGGCTGTTTTCCTGGTGCCTGTTTCACCTCTAGTAAGCCTTTGTATCCTAATTCCTTGTATTTTTTTAGCCAACGAGTTACTGTTGCCTCATCTCTCCCTAACAACGCTGCCAGCGATCGCCTACTTGTAACCTGTCCTGTTTTTAGCCAGTTGAGCATTTGTAATCTCTCTTTGCTACTAGCTTCTAGCGCATATTTCACTGCTTTTTGTAATTCTTCTTGGCTCTCTTTAATTTCAATTATCAATCTCCGACCCATTACACTTTTACCAAATACACCCTTTTCCACAATTTAGCGCAGCTTCATACAGAATTGGTATAAGCAGACAAATATTTTTGGCAATTAATATTAATTTTCTGCCTGCAATAACCAAAAGCCACTATAAGTCATACCAGAATCATCGGGTTGAACTAACAAAAAATGCAATCCTCGGCAATGCTTTTTGCGTTGTTCAAATGCTTGGGCTGCTGTTGTAACTTCTGGATCTTCAAATGTGGCAACAATCCACCTATCCACCAAGCTAGCTTCTAATATTAAGCCATCCGGTGCGCCAGAAATGTAGTTCAAGCTTACAGGACGGGCTTGCTGCAACCACCGTGCTAGGCGCATTGATTGCCGTCCCCCATAAATGACGACACCAGGAACGGGAACTGTTGATGCCAAACCTAAATTGATGGGTTTGAAATGTTCTGGGATGTGCAAAATGGGAATGGGGCGATCGCTAAATCTCGTTTCTACATCACTAGCAGCTAAACTTGCAAAACGCCATTGTTCTCCCCAAAGGTTTTCTGGTAATGGTGCTGGAGGTGGTTTATCCAGCGTTGCGGGATATTGCTTTTCTTGTAACCACTGCTTTAACGCCAAGGTGTGGCGGGTAGGTTCGACATTAATACTTAAGTTACGTCCAGCCGCTTCAATTAAGCTTAGAGACTGAGGACGAAACACCTGAATTACATCTGGCAATTCTTCACCAGCAGCTAACTCAAGTTGAGTCGCAACCCAATTAGAATTTGCTGCTGACTGGAGACAGGTGGCTTCATATTGAAAGCTGCGAGTTGCGTCACAAATCAACAAATCCCATAAAATTTGTCCAGATGCATCTTGTGAGGGACGACGATAAAAATCAACCTGCCAAATTTTCATACGCTGGGGAGAGGTAGGGGGAGCAGAGGAAGCAGAAGAGTGGAGTTCAAAGACTCATTCACGAGTATCAAAGACTCGTCAGCGAGTATCAAAGACTCGTCAGCGAGTATCAAAGACTCGTCAGCGAGTATTAAAGACTCGTCAGCGAGTATTAAAGACTCATCGGCGAGTATTAAAGACTCGTCAGCGAGTATTAAAGACTCATCGGCGAGTATTAAAGACTCATCGGCGAGTATTAAAGACTCATCGGCGAGTATAAAAGACTCGTCGGCGAGTATAAAAGACTCGTCAGCGAGTATTAAAGACTCGTCGGCGAGTATTAAAGACTCGTCAGCGAGTATAAAAGACTCATTCACGAGTATAAAAGACTCGTCAGCGAGTATTAAAGACTCATCCCCTATTCCCCATGCCCAATGCCCAATTTATAAAGCCTGAATCCATTCTTTGACAGAATATTCAGTCCAGATGCCATTTTTCCAGTAGGGGTCATTTTCAATCAACTGGCGCACAGTGGCTTCATCTTCGGCTTCGTAAATGCCAAAAACTTTTGTAACATCTTTAGTGGGGCCGATGGTAATCAGCACACCGGATTCTTTCTGTTTTGCCAATCCGTCTAAATGAGCTTGACGATAGGGGGCGCGTTTTTCGATAACGTCTTCGCAGTAAGTTCCCCAGAGTACATATTTAGGCATAACTTTACCAATTTTGGATTTTAGATTTTAGACTTCGGCTGCGCTCAGTCGAACGATTTTGGATTTTAGATTTTGCAGCCAGTGCATCGGGGAGTAAGAAATGATTAATTTCTCACTCCTAGCAAACGACAAATGACAAATACTTCGACTTACCTCGGCTCCACTACCTCGACTTCGCTCGGCACAAGTCGGTACGAGTCGCTCAGTACAAGTGACAAATGACAAATACTTCTCTACGAGAGGCTGCGCCAACGACTACGCTCAGTACAAGTGACAAATGACAAATGACTAACTTCTCAAGTTGACACCGAATTTTTCCACCAAGGCTTCGCGGACTTTATTATGTACTGGTTCGACTTCAGCCTCAGTCAAAGTGCGATCGCTTGCCCGATAAATTAAGCGGAATGCTAAACTCCGCTGTCCTTCGGGGACGTTTTCACCCCGATATTCATCAAATAATTCCACCGATTCGAGCAAATCTTTACCAGCTTTAGTAATTACTTTTTCAATTTCGACAACTGAGATTTTCACGGGTGCGAAAAAGGCGATGTCGCGATCGCTAGCTGGATATGTAGAATAAGGCCGGAATGTGGGGACGAGAACTTCATCTTCTCCCAGAGAATCTAAAAGCACATCTAGATCCAACTGAAAAACATAAACGGAATCTGGTAAACCTTTTTCTCGTCGCAGTTGGGGATGGAGTTGCCCAAAAATCCCCAGTCTGTTACCCCGAATCCACAGGGAAGCGGTGCGTCCTGGATGTAAGCGATCGTCGCGGCGATCGGGTTGAAATTCGATTTGCAAGCTAAGTTGCCGAAATACACTTTCTAAAATGCCTTTGGCTTCAAACCAGGCGATCGGTTCTTCGCGTCCACTTTTTGACCATTTGCCAACGGAAATATCCCCTCCCATAATTCCCGCCAAGGTTTCTGTTTCTTGCAAACCGTCTTCTTCTTGCCAGAAAATCTGCCCGATTTCAAAACCGTTCAGCGCACCATTACCCTGCTCTAAATTGTATTGAAAAGCATCAATTAACCCAGAGATCAAATCGGTTCGCAGTGCTGAATATTCGACAAATAACGGATTTGACAGTACTATATTTCTGTCTTCTCCTGGTTTGACTAAAGAATAGTGGATTAATTCTGTCAATCCTTCAGCCCGGAGGAAAGCTCGTAATTTGCGAATCACTTCCTCATCTAAAGGCAGATAGCCTGCTTCTGCTTTTTCTGGTAAGGTATCGCAGAATTTGTTGTAACCATAAAGACGGGCGATTTCTTCAATTAAATCAATTTCTCGCTCTAAGTCGCGGTAACGATAGGGTGGGACGGAAACTGACCATGTAGGGTGATGGCTGCTATCTTCTCCTGAAGAAGTTAACTGACACCCCAATGCAGTCAGGATGCGCTCAACATCTTGTTTTTGCAGTTCGCCTGTGTCTTCTTCTAAATCGATGGGCCCCAATATCTGATTAACTCGCTCTAAACGCAGGGCGATAGAACGACTCCAGGTAGACGGATCGGGGCGGGTGTCGGCAATTTCTTGCTGGACTATAATTCCACTCGCTAATTCGCTAATTAAGGATAAAGCGCGGCGATTAGCTATTTCCAACTCAGCCCGGTTAACTCCCCGTTCATATCTGCCAGAAGCCTCACTTCTTAACCCTACACTCCGGGAAGAACGGCGAATTGCCACGGAATCAAATAAAGCTGCTTCTAAAACTAGGCTTTGAGTACCTGCATGGACTTCTGTTTCTTCTCCACCCATGACTCCCGCCAATGCAACGGGTTTTTCGTTAGCCGTGATTAACAAATTTTGGGTTGATAGAGTGCGAGTTTGTCCATCCAGGGTTTTGAGGGATTCTCCATTATTGACAAAGCGAACGCCGATGGTTAAATTTTCGCTACCTGCAACAGATTTTAGGCGATCGCCATCAAAGGCATGCAGTGGTTGTCCCCATTCCAACAAAACGTAGTTAGTAATATCTACCACATTACTGATGGGACGTACCCCAGCCGCCCGCAAACGCTGTTGCAACCATTCGGGAGATGGAGCAATTTTCACCTGTTCAATTACCGTACCGATGTATGCAGGACAAGCTTGGGTATCGGCAATTTTTAAAGCTAAATTTCCGGCATTTTTGGGAATAGATACTTCAGCAGGTTCAGGAATGCTCAACTTTCCACCCGTTAAAGCTGCTACTTCTCTAGCTACACCTACCATACTCAGAGCATCAGCGCGATTTGCAGTTGCCGTCAGGTCTAAAATTACATCATCTAAACCCAACAACGGCCGGACATCACTACCCAATGGTAAATTTTCCTGGGTAAAAATATGGATTCCATCGACATCGGTGGGCAAACCGAGTTCCTTTAAAGAACAAATCATGCCCTGAGAAGCAACACCACGCAGTTTTGCAGGTTTAATTTTTAAATCTATTTTGGGTAAGTAAGTACCCGTAGTTGCCACTGGGACATAGATATCTGCCTTCACATTGGCAGCACCACAGACAATATTTAAAGTTTCACCTGTACCGATATCCACTTGGCAAACACTCAATTTATCGGCGTTGGGATGGGGTTGACGCTCAAGCACTTTGCCGATGACCACGCCATTTGCCCAAGTGCGGCGGTCTTCAATCTCTTCAACCTCAAACCCCGCCATTGTCAGGGTTTCAGCTAATTCTTCTGGACTAAGTTTTATCTCTACTAGTTCGCGCAGCCAATTTAGAGAAATACGCATGGAGTGTGCTTGTTTTAGGAATCGTCTTTTGCTCTTATTTTAGGGTGCAAGAAGCGCTCGATGGCTACTCGCCCTGCAAGGTGTACCCTTTCACTTGAACAATCCTACTACGTTAGACAGCCAATGTAAAAATAAGTAAATACTGAGAATGTATCTACGCAGGGAAGTAATACCGATTTTCCAAAATCAGGCTACAGATGTAAAGCTGAAAACCCAGATTAAATCTAACTTTTTTAATTACGAATTACGAATTATTTGGCCATCTAATTTTTACTAACAACAATTTTAGCAATGTAGTCTTTGAGTGCGATCGCCTTTTTGCTATTTGGGTACGGGGAAACCTCTATTAATTTTACCGAATACTTATCTAAAAATTGAATTGGTAAAGCATCACGACCTGGTATCAAGGTTAGCGTTAATGTTGAAACTTGCTGACCATTTTTTATGATGTCTAATCCAATAATAACTTGCCCTTGCCAAATACAAGTTACATCAGAAGGACACCGAGAATCCTGGATAACTTTTGAAAATTTGATTTCAATATTTTCAGTGGGGAGGTAAGCTGTCCTTCCATATCTCAGATAAAATGGAGTATTTAAAGTAGTTCCAACTCTAGCCATCAATTGTTGATGACTACCTTGAGCAATTGATTTAACTTCTATGCTTGAAGGCTTGATATTTGATGATATTCCATAGCTAGGAAGACAATTTGCTCCACCAATCAATGTTAATATAACTGCTGCGCTTACTACACTTTTCATTTTTTATACTCCATAGTCAGGAATTTTTATTATTAGTTTAACTAGAAAGCAGACTGATAAATTATTTTGTTTTCTGCTAGAGTGAAGCTTCAAAACACAAAACGCAATTAGTTAACCTTTGTGCGTTGGTGCAACCCGTCGTAGATATCGCTTCTTACATAACCATTACGAGTGAGAGCCGTTTGCTTTCTCACGCTTAAGTTAAAATACCATAAAACCAGCAATCTAAATACACAAGTTTTTTTCTGATTTCAAAAACTTCAACAGTGCTTTGCAAGGAATTTTTTGCTGAATTTCAGTAGAACGATACAAATAAAGCTAACTAGCAATAATCGTCATTTGTAATTTGTCATTGGTCATTTGTAAGGGTTTAAAATATGTTTATGTTTATTAATATAGTTCGGTTTATTCTCCCCGACTTACTTATCTTGAAGATTCACCTAGTTTTACTTTCTAGCATTATTAGTCCATATTTTAGCAATTATTACATTATGTAAAAGGGACATTATTTTTTCTCTATTCTCAACAAGCCCAGTTTTTTGAGATGAGCAATGACCACAATTTCACGAGGCGTAGCCCTTCTCCTATCGGAGACGCTCTTGCTAGCTTGCTTCCACGAACGCGAACAGCGTGCCGTAGGCAAGTGGTACGGCTGCGCTCAGGAACCACCCATCGGAGATATGGCTTTGAGACTTGAAAAATAAATCAAATGAGAAATGCTGATTTTTTCGTTGGTTCTTAACATTGGTTGCGATCGCGAGTAATTTAGATGTGTTTGCTCTAGCGATCGCATAACTTGAATCTTTAAAACTCGATCAAACCTCACAAGTAATATTTTATAACTCAAGAGACTACAAAAATTACACTTACTCTTTTTTGTAGTGGAATTATATTGCATTGTGTTGTATAACACCAAAGAAATAAATTTGCCCTGTTTGTGCCGAAAAATCACTGTATAAACTGCCTCTAAAGCTTTCAAAATCAGGATTATCGGACATTTTTCTGAAATCTACCTCAACAAGATCGAAAGAATAGACAATCCAATCTAAAAAATCGGCAATCCAATCGAAATTTTGTTCATTTTAAATATAAATTTGATTTTGTACACTTTTACTAAATGCGGTGATTGCTGTTTTTATTAGTATTTTTTAGTGAAAATAAAAGTAAAAAAATGCTTTCATTCATGTCGTCGATCTTCCTCTTGATAGAGGGATTTCAGTTTGAGTAATAGGAGTTTAATTCTAATGGCAACTTCTAACAATAGCAATCAAACTGTTGGCTCACAAAGTACTAGCAACAGTTCAACTGGTAATGGCAATTTTTCTTTCAGTGATGGCAAATGGCAGTCTACCGATGGCAGTAGTTTAGATAGTGGCAGTAGTTTTGGTGGCGCTGCTAGCGGTAGTAATCCTTTCGCTTCCTTTATCGGTGGTGGTAACTCATCCACAACCAGTGAAGATGGAAAGTACAAATATAATTACGAGCGACCACTTGACGAGCGGGCTTTAACTGATACCAATAATCCGTTCAATCAACTCATCGGCGTCGTTGGCGGTGATATTAGTGCCTTAGGTGGCGGTAGCAACCCCTTTGCTGGCGCATCTAGCGGTAACGCATCTGGTGGCGGTAGCAACCCCTTTGCTGGTGGTGGCGCATCTAGTGGTAACGCATCTGGTAGTAGCGCCAACCTCCCTGGTAACTTACCATTTGGCAGCACTCCGCCCTCCAAGGAAAGTGGTAGCAACCTACCTGAAACTGGCAACGGTCAACCTGTACCTTATAAGAGCGACAACTGGATATCTGATATTCAAAAATTAGATGGTGCAGATGCTACCGATAACAGTGGCCAAGGTAACGGTAACTGGCTATATGGTAGTAACAACACAACCGACGGTAATGGTAACTGGAATTTTGGTAGCGGTAACACAACCAACGGTAACGGTAACTGGAACTACGGTGATGGCGGTAAAACCGAAGGTAATGGCAACTGGGGCTTTGGTAACGAGAATACAACCAACGGTAACGGTAACTGGAACTTAGGCAATAATAACGACATCCTTGGTAATGCCAATACACTACCTGGTAGTAAAAACGATATCCTTGGTAGTGGCAACACTGCCAATGTAACTAACAGCAATCTCCTGGGAAACCGGATTGAAGCTAGTGGTGATGACAAAACACTCATTGGTAATGAAGGCTGGAATTTCTCTGTTAGTGGCGAACTGATATCGTTAGGTAGTACTAAACCTAGCCAAAATATAGGAACTGATGTCAGCAGTTTACTCAGCAGTTCTGACCTTGTAACATCCGCCATATCAAATCCAGGCTACAACAACCCAAATTATGATTTCTCTACCATAGCCTAAAAGTTTGTAGCAGAAAGGAACCTGTTTTGCATCGGTAAGCCTGTCTATTGTGGCAATGGCCCTTTTTACCAACTTGAGTTGATTACATTTTGAATACAATACTTCTGGGTTAAGCTTTGCAGTTGACATTGCTCTCATTGAGCAGCGCCAGAATCAATCTTCTAGTACTTCAAGAATTTCAATCTGTTAGGACTTACGCAAACTCTACGATTCTTGACGTTATTGGCGTTCTTGGCAGTTCGATAAATTCAGCTTTTTAGCACTTTTTGCGTAAGTCTAATCTGTAATTAACCCAGAAGTATTACTCTTTGAAATGTAATGGGTAAGGTAGTTAATTTAAGTCAAATGCATAAAAACTATTTTCAGTAATTCGGCGCGAGTAAACGGTTTAGTCAGATATCCAGAAGCCCCAACTAATTTCGCCTTTACTTTGTCTACGATTCCTTTATTCCCAGTAACAAAGATAATAGGAGTATTTTGAAATAGTGAATTATTTCGTATAATTCGGCACAACTCATAGCCATCAATTCCTAGCATATTTAAATCCAACAAAATTAAATCCGGTTTGTGCCTTATAATTGACAAAACTGCTTTCACTGGATCGTTAATAGTTACTACAGAAAAGTTTTCATTTTCTAAGAAATAACTGATTTCTTTAAGAATTGTAGGGCTATCATCTACAGAAACGATTTTGTGGACTTTTTTTACTGTTACAGTAGCAGCCGTTACTCTTGGGGAAGCAGAATTTATGTTATTTGATATTGTTGGTTCCTGAAAGTTTTCTTTGGAAGGAGTAGAAATCTGTGGTAATCGCTGAACAGGCACTATTTTCTCTTCAGGAATATTTTGGTAAGAATTGACAGTGTTACTTAGTTCTTGTTTCGTGTCAATTAACCCTGAAATCAATTTTGAGAAAAGCGATTGCTCCTCAAAAATCCTTGGTAACTTATCATAAGGTGGATCGGGTTCATGAAGGATAA
This sequence comes from Nostoc sp. DSM 114167, assembly GCF_052692655.1. Taxonomy (NCBI): domain Bacteria; kingdom Bacillati; phylum Cyanobacteriota; class Cyanophyceae; order Nostocales; family Nostocaceae; genus Nostoc; species Nostoc sp. DSM 114167. The sequence continues at coordinate 4,163,805 of NZ_CP195116.1, read as the reverse complement.
TCGCACCCTTCAGAATGTAAGGGTATAAATTGCGAGCTAGTTGAATTTCATCTTGATTTAAAATTACAGCCAGATGACACAAGCTAAAACCCTTCATCCAGTTAATTAAATCTGGCTGTAGATTTGGTAAATCTTGGTCATCAAACTTGCTATTAATCAATAGATATGGACGTTGATATGCAGAAGAAATTTTAGGTATAAAAGCCTGCCAATTTTGTAATCTTAATTGGCAATACTCTAGAATTTTTTCGACACCTAGCCGACAAATTTTTGGCATCCTATCAAGTGATTCTGTTAATTCATAAGTACCTTCTTTGATGAGCAAAAATGATTCAATTACCTCTTTAACTAATTCTTGAACCAGTACTGCTGCTTGTGTAGAATGTAGATGTTGTTGACTAACAAGCCAGGATATAGCCTGATACTCAGGAGGGTGGCTTCTCGAATTAGTGTCATCTTTGATTAACTGACTGTGTGAGTCAGGTTCAAACATCAGCCGTACTTGATGGCGAACCTCATTAGTCAGGAGTGGAATTTGCTGGCTGAGGCGTCGCAAATGGCGTTCTAGTCGATCGAAGGGTTCCACGGAATGGGTAGCGTAAGTTATTTTGCCCTGTTCTAAGTAAATCGACCAAGAAACTGAGTTACTCAATACTTGTAAACAAGTACTGTCGGAACAATTGGATAATTGTCTTAACAAACTTAGAGGACGTAGTTTGGTGAATGTACCTGAGTTATTCATATTTTTCAAGTTTTTTGCGGAATCAACAAGCGAACATTTGTAGATTGAAAATATGAGCTATAAAGTATTCTCTTTTTTGTAATATTTTTCTAACCACAAATTATTTATTTGAAAATATGTACATATATTAAAAATTGTAAGGCTTATAAGTACTTTGTTACATTTAGCACATTTTACTTAACCTATCTCAAAAAGTAAGTAGGTATGAATAAAGGTAAGCATCTATCATAACGAGATTATCAGTGGATGTTGGTTAATTCTGGATTTTACTAATTACTGACAACTCTTGAGTGAAGACCTTAATAATGACGTTTCTTTATGCCCACTCACTTCCAGAAGCAAATTTAATTCCGAGTTCGCGTAGTTACACTGGTATCCTTCTAGAGTTAACGAGCTTAATTATGGTTAATTACTTTTCCTTCAAGAAACGATTCTTCTACATAAAATCTTTAAAAAATTATCTAAACAAGTTTACGTATTTATTGTACTGTAGGGTTAATGGATATAACTTTTTGGTAGATACATTACAACAGGTAATGCTGGGTTTTGATAAACTCTTTTTTGCTAAACTAAGCTGTACTCAAGTTCATCTTAAATATATAGAGAACTTCATGAAAATAATTTGTTTAATAAAGATTAGAGCATCTACCAATAGATACTATATTCTGTAGTCGCCTCGGCGATTGGAACTATATACTCTGAGCAAAGGGAAATAAAGCTTTGAACTTTAACATAACACAAAAAGTTATGCATGATACATTAAGACTTGATGAAGTAGTAGAATTTGCTGAGAACCCAGAACCCCGTTGTCCTTGTGTACTTTTATTAGACACATCTGGGTCGATGCAAGGAGAGCCGATTGAGGCTTTAAATCAAGGTTTACTAAGCTTAAAGGATGAACTAGTCAAAAATTCCTTAGCTGCGAGACGGGTGGAAGTGGCGATCGTCACTTTTGATAGTAATATCAATGTAGTACAAGACTTTGTGACTGCCGATCAATTCAATCCACCGATTTTGACAGCCCAAGGCTTGACAACAATGGGTGCGGGAATTCATAAAGCTTTGGACATAATTCAAGAGCGGAAATCTCAGTATCGTGCCAACGGGATTGCTTACTATCGTCCTTGGGTATTTATGATTACCGATGGAGAACCCCAAGGTGAGTTAGAGCAAGTGGTAGAGCAAGCATCTGTGCGCCTACAGGGAGACGAGGCGAACAAGCGGGTAGCATTCTTTACAGTTGGAGTAGAAAATGCAAATATGACGCGTTTAAATCAAATAACTGTACGTACTCCCTTAAAGCTTAAAGGATTAAATTTTATCGAGATGTTTGTCTGGCTGTCAACTAGTATGTCGGCTGTTTCTCATTCCCAAGTAGACGAACAGGTAGCACTACCGCCGATTGGTTGGGGGACTGTTTAATGAAAAAGCGCAGCTTGATGTTTACCCAGCTAGCTGCTTGAAAAAAATTTATGAACATATCAAAACAGATTGCTCAATGGCGGATTGTGGCTGCATCTGTATGTGGTACAAGTCACTTAAAAAACAATCAATTATGTCAGGATGCTCATCACTGGCAGATATTGTCAGATAATGTTTTAGTGGCGGCCGCAGCAGATGGCGCGGGTTCTGCTAGCCTTGGGAAAGTGGGAGCGATGGTTGCTGTAGAGACAGCAATAGAAAACATTTCTACCATTGGGCTGACCCGAAAAAGTTTGACTGATGATACATTAGTGCGATCGCTCTTAAATGATGCCATATTCGCCGCTAAAAAAGCTGTGGAGGATGAGGCGGCTACTTGTGACAAACAGCCTCAAGATTTAGCAACTACCTTAATTATGCTGGTTGCCACACCAGAAGTTGTAGCTGTAGTTCAGATAGGTGATGGTTTGGCAGTGGCAAAAGATCGTTTGGGCAATCTGCTGGCACTAACTATGCCTGACAGTGGTGAATACATTAACGAAACTACTTTTTTAACTTCGCCTAATGCTTTAGATACAGCACAAATGAGACTATGGCGCACAGACATAGTAAACGTTGGTATCATCACCGACGGATTACAAATGCTGGCTTTGAATATGGTTGTTGGCGAACCTCACAAACCATTCTTTTTTCCGCTGTTTGAATTTGTCGCCAATACCGAGGATAAGACAGAAGCAAAGGAGCAATTGGTAAAATTTTTACGCTCAGAGCGGATTACGCAACGCACTGATGATGATTTGACACTCATTATAGCTGCATTCAACGACTCATGAGCAACAAATCTACAGGTTTCTACATCTTACAATAACTTCCGTTAGCGGTAATTTCATTATGCAGGTACTACGTTGTTCCCCCAGAAAAGAAATCCTCAGTCTCAATGTCAGTTTGGGACGTGGCGGTGAAGCTTGTGTTTATGCAGTGCCATCCGATAACGACTTCGTGGCAAAGATTTACCACAAGCCAACCACTGCTCATGCAGAAAAACTCCAGGCGATGCTTGCCAACCCGCCAGAAAACCCGACGGCGAGTTTGGGGCATATCTCTATCGCTTGGCCAGAGGATTTATTACGGGCGGCAGATGGCAAAAATAGCATCCTGGGCTTTTTGATGCCACGTATTCAGGGGATGCGTCCAATCATCGACTTTTACAACCCCAGAACCCGTCGGCAACATTGCCCCCTATTCAACTATCAGTACCTGCTCCGCACGGCTCGTAACTTGGCGGCGGCTTTTGCCGCTTTGCACGCTAGTGGATATTGCATTGGTGATGTGAACGAGTCCAATATCCTCGTCAGTGATACAGCACTGGTGACCTTGATAGACACAGACTCTTTCCAAGTAACCGACCCAAACAGCAATGTTGTTTATCGTTGCCCAGTAGGTAAACCAGAGTTTACTCCGCCAGAATTACAGAATAAAACTTTTGCCCAGCACGATCGCGAAATTTCTCACGATTTATTTGGGTTAGGGGTGTTAGTATTTCAACTCTTAATGGAAGGCACCCACCCATTTTCGGGGATTTTTCAAGGTGCGATTGAGCCACCACCCTACGAAGCACGCATTGCGTCGGGTCATTTCACTTACAGCCAAAAGCGTTACGTACCCTACCTGCCGACACCCATTGCCCCCCCTTGGGAAATTCTCCATCCCAGCTTACAGGAATTATTTGTCCGTTGTTTTGAAGAGGGTCATAACAATCCCCAACTGCGCCCCAGTGCCCAGACTTGGCTCTCAGCCATCGCTGAAGCCGAAGAGTCCCTAATTACCTGCACAACAAATCCCCAGCATCGCTACAACAACCATATGCGTAGCTGTCCGTGGTGCGAACGCACCGTGCGATTAGGCGGACGCGACCCCTTCCCATCACATCGGGCTATAGAAGCTAGAGAACATCTCCAACCGCGAGTCAAAGCGAGAAAACGCTACAATCAGACACCGCATTTTCCCCAGCGAGCCATGTCACCGCAGCAGCTAGCTAATTACTGGCAGCCAATAATGACTCCCAGCGGTTCATACAAACCTTCCAAAAAGTCAAAGTTGTACCCGATTATTTGTTGTTTGCTGGGCTTTGGTTTATTGGGATATGCAGACGTGATGATTAAATTTACTCAGCCGTTGGTTTCCCAAAATGCTTACACCCAACAAACAATCAAGTCTTCCCAGCCAAATAATAAACTTAGCTTCGCTGATTCTTATCAGCAAGGTTATATTGCTTATAAAGAGCGAGACTATGACAAAGCAATTGTCAACTTTAGCCAAGCAATTGAACAAGAACCGACACATGCTAGAGCAATTGTAAATCGTGGTAATGCCCGCTATAACCTGAAAGACTACGAAGGAGCAGTTACAGATTATAGCCAAGCTCTGAAAATCAATCCCAATCAAACCAAAGCTCTGGTAAATCGGGGCAATGCCCGCTATATGCTCGCTGAATATAGCAACGATCCCGATCGAGAATATAATCTAGCGATCGCAGACTATAATCGAGCCATTGGTCTGGATAATAATGAAATTGAAGCTTATATCAGACGAGGAATTGTCCGCGCCCAAATGGCTAAATACAGCGGTGAATCTCAACAAGCTTACACAAAAGCGATCGCAGATTTTACTCAGGCAATAAAACGTAATATCTCCAAAGCCGAAGCTTACTTCCAGCGGGGTGTTGTTTATTATCAAATTGCGCAATATAGCAGCAATTATCAGCAAGAATATAATCAAGCGATCGCTGACTTTAACCAAGCATTAACTCTCAGCCCCAAACTAGCAAAAGCATATCTCAAACGAGGTATGGTTCGCTATGAACTGGCACAATATGGCGGTAGTGAAGCTAACAAAAACCAGACAAAAGCTGTCGAAGATATACAGGCATCTGCCAAAATATTTCTTGAGCAAGATGACATGGATAATTATCAACAAGCACTCAGTAATATGTGTGTAGTCATCGAAAACAAATGTGACCCTTTATTCCAAGGCTCAAGTAATGTGGAAAAAACTAACTAGAAACCAGTAAGTTTTGTTACTAGCATCTTGTTGATTTTGATTGAAAAAATCAAGCATGACTAGGGTTAGCGCCAGCTAATCCTAGTTATTTTATAGGTGATATTTTTATTTCATTGAGTAATTTATTTCTGTATTTATAGATATTCATAGAGCTTTTATATAGAAAAGATTTTAATTTATCTTACCTTTATAATTTCATCGGAAATTACAGTTAGATTATTGACGGAGAAACAGAAATCAGAAATACATTTCTCTCCCTTGAAGTGCATCCTCTTCATCTCGCAAAAGTCGAATAATCATATCCCTACAAATCTCCGAGGTAATTGCATGAAAGCGGTGATTTTGGCTGGAGGTCTTGGTACACGCCTCAGTGAAGAAACCAGTGTTAGACCCAAGCCGATGGTTGAGATTGGTGGTAAGCCAATTCTTTGGCACATAATGAAAACTTACTCTGCCCACGGCATTAATGACTTTATTATTTGTTGTGGTTATAAAGGTTACATCATTAAGGAGTATTTTGCTAACTACTTCTTACACATGTCAGATGTTACCTTTGACATGCGCTTTAACCAGATGAACGTGCATTCTGGTTATGCAGAACCCTGGCGTGTCACCTTAGTAAATACAGGTGATAATACAATGACAGGCGGACGCTTAAAGCGAATCAGCGAACATCTTGGTAATGAAACTTTTTGCTTTACTTATGGCGATGGTGTTAGTAATATTAATATCACCGAGCTAGTTAAATTTCACAGAGAACAAAATAGCTTAGGAACACTTACAGCCGTTCAGCCAGCTGGACGTTTTGGTGCTATTTCTTTAGGATATGAGCAAACTAAAATCACTAGCTTTCGGGAAAAACCGGAAGGTGATGGAGCTTGGATTAATGGCGGTTATTTTGTGTTAGAACCAGAAGTAATCAACTTAATTGCTGATGACTCTACGGTATGGGAACAAGAGCCATTAGAAAAGCTAGCTGATATGGAGCAGCTATCTGCTTTCAAACATGATGGGTTTTGGCAACCAATGGATACTTTACGCGATAAAAACTATCTCGAAGGGCTGTGGAAAAACAATCAGGCTCCTTGGAAGGTATGGTAAGAGAAGAGTTAGGAGTAGAGACGCGATTAATCGCGTCTCTACAAAAGTTAAGAGTAGAGACGCGATTAATCGCGTCTGTACAAAAGTTAAGAGTCAGGAGTTAAATGACAAATGACAAATGACTTAATAGATTTACTGTAATTTGAAGTGCGATAATACTAATGTATGATTTTGCGATTATCGGTGGGGGAATAGTTGGACTCTCGACAGCGTTAGCTTTAGGAAAACGCTATCCCAATGCCCGCATTTTAGTACTAGAAAAAGAGAGTCAATGGGCATTTCACCAAACTGGCAATAATAGCGGGGTAATTCATTCTGGTATTTACTACAAGCCAGGGAGTTTCAAAGCTAAATTTTGTCGTGATGGTTCTCGTTCAATGGTAGAATTCTGCCAAGAGCATGGAATTGACCATGAAGTTTGTGGTAAGGTCATTGTTGCAACTGAAGAACAAGAGCTACCACGCTTAGAAAATCTCTACCAACGCGGCTTAGAGAATGGCATAGAAGTCCAGAGAATTAGTCCTGAAGAAGTCAGGGAAATTGAACCTCACGTAAGATGTGTAGGTGGCATTCGGGTATTTTCAACTGGTATTGTTAATTACAAGCAAGTTTGTTTGAAATATGCCCAGCTAATTCAACAGCAGGGTGGAGATTTACACCTGAATACAAAAGTCCTGAAAATCTCTCCAAGTGGTAAAAATCAGGTACTGCAAACAAACAAGGGTAGCTTTGAAACCCGCTTTGTAATTAATTGTACTGGATTGCATAGCGATCGCACCGCTAAACTAGGGCAAGTTGAACCCCAAGCCAAAATTGTGCCATTTCGGGGAGAATACTACGAACTCACCCCAGAAAAACGCTATCTAGTCAAGACACTAATCTACCCAGTTCCCAATCCAGATTTCCCCTTCTTGGGTGTCCACTTTACCCGGATGATTGATGGTAGCGTCCATGCAGGGCCAAACGCAGTTCTATCCCTCAAACGCGAAGGTTACAAAAAAACCGACTTTGACTTACGGGATTTTATGGAAGTCATCACCTATCCCGGCTTCTGGAAGTTAGCAGCTAAACACGCTGATGAAGGCATCCAAGAAATCATTCGTTCTTTTAGCAAAGCAGCCTTCACCAGAAGTTTACAAAAACTAATTCCCGAAGTGCAAGCAGAAGACTTAGTTCCCACCCATGCAGGAGTTCGCGCTCAAGCCTTAATGAACGATGGCAAGCTTGTAGACGACTTTTTGATTGTTTCCGGTCAAAACTCTATTCATGTTTGCAATGCTCCTTCTCCTGCTGCGACATCCTCTCTAGAAATCGGCAAAGCACTTGTAGCAGAAATTCCCCAACTTTCGCATCTAGAGAGTGTAGTCACTGCATAGATATCATAGTTGTTATTTCCGGGACTGCTGAATTAAGGGATGAATCTTGTATAGTGGGCATCTTTTCTTTACCTGCCTGAAAATACAAGAAACAGGTAATACCAATTGCAAAAAAAAATGCGACAAATACACCATTTGTAGAGACGCGATTCATCGCGTCTTGATCCAAGGATGTGTTGCAATCATTAATTGAATTGGTATAAGACAATACGCTTGGGTTAAGAAGAATAGTAGGTTGGGTTGAGCAACAGCGAAACCCAACAAAGCCTTGACAATGTTGGGTTTCGTTCCTCAACCCAACCTACACCAGTTTTAGTTTTTAGCCTACAAACTAAAAATATAGCGGTTCCCTTCTAGATGCAACAACACTCTAGGACATACATCTGTGCGTCCAGCTAAACGAAGAATTTAACTCATCAATACAATACAAAGGAATTAACCACAATGAAAATATTAGTAACTGGCACAGAAGGCTATCTAGGTTCGTTATTACCCCCTTTGTTAATCGAACGAGGACATGAAGTTATTGGTCTAGATACCGGCTTCTATAAAGTTGGTTGGCTGTACAACCCTAGTGGAGTCACACCCAAAACCCTTAACAAAGATATCCGCAACATCACCCCTGATGATTTGGAAGGTATTGAAGCCATAGTTCACATGGCAGAACTCTCCAACGACCCAGCCGGACAATTAGCACCCAATATTACCTACGAAATTAATCATGTAGGTTCAGTTCGTCTAGCTAGTCTAGCTAAGGCTATGGGTGTGCGTCGCTTCGTATATATGTCTTCGTGCAGTGTCTACGGTGTTGCTACCGCAGGTGATGTCACAGAAAAATCCGCAGTTAATCCTCAAACAGCCTACGCAGAATGCAAAACTCTTGTAGAAAGAGATGTCGCACCACTCGCTGACGATGACTTTTCTCCCACCTTTATGCGGAATGCAACAGCTTTTGGTGCTTCTCCCAGAATGCGCTTCGATATTGTTTTAAACAACTTAGCAGGGTTGGCATGGACTAGCAAAGAAATCAAAATGATTAGTGATGGCACACCTTGGCGGCCATTAGTCCATGCATTGGATATTTGCAAAGCAATAGTTTGCACCTTAGAAGCACCACGAGACATTGTACATAACCAAATCTTCAACGTGGGAGATACAGCGAATAACTATCGCGTTAAAGAAATCGCAGAAATTATTGCTGATGTTTTTCCAGATTGCAAATTGTCCTTTGGTGACAACGGCGCAGATAACCGCAGCTATCGCGTATCCTTCGAGAAAATCAACACAATCCTACCTGGATTTAAATGTGATTGGAATGCCCGACTTGGTGCCCAGCAGCTATTTGATTTATTCAGTCAAATACACATGGCTGAAGATACTTTCTTGTTTAGAGGATTTACTCGTTTAAAACAGCTAGAGTATCTAATTCGGACAGAGCAAATTGACAAAGATTTCTTCTGGAATAAAAAATACTAAAGCTGCCTAGCTGCAACAGAAAAAGAATCTAAGCTTCCGAATCAAATAGTATTGATTCGGGCTTATTCTATTCCTCAAGTTATTTGCAATCAGCGAGTTAAAATTTATGGCGTTCATCTCAGCATTAGTAAACGAGTTAGCCATCTGAAAACTAAAGAGATTGTCGCTGGACTGCATCGCTACATTTTGAGAAAAAGCCAAATAAACAAAGTCGAAGATGAATAAATTGCTGACTATCGCAATCCCTACATTCAATCGTGCCCAGATTTTAGATAAACAACTTACTTGGTTAGCTAAATCTATTAAAGGGTTTGAGTCTGACTGTGAAATCTTTATTTCTGATAATTGTTCTACAGATAATACTCAAGAAGTTATTAAAAAGTGGCAGATAATTCTTAGTAATGTCACATTTAGATCAAATAAGAATAGTGAAAATGTTGGGGTAATGAGTAATATTGCTTGTTGCTTAAAAGCTCCAAATAGTAAATATGTTTGGACAATTGGTGATGACGACCCAATTCAAGAGAGAACCCTAGATTATGTGCTAACAACACTAAAAAAACATTCAGATTTAGCACTAATGTTTTTAAACTTCTCTGGTCGTCAAAAACAAACAGGTCAACTGGTTGTCGAACGCTGGTTGAATAGCGATAACGACGAACTAAAAGTTGATGGTAAAACTGTATTTCAAAGTTATCTGAATGAAAATTTTGGCGGTGTACTTTTTATATCAGCAGCAATTTATCGCACAAATCTAGTGCAACGCGCTTTACAAAAATGGCCGTCTGCTACTAATAATTGGGCATCTCAAGCATATTGGACTGCATTTTGTGCTGCTCATGGGAGTGTCATCGTCACTAAAGACACTTATTTAGAATGTACTATGGGCGCTAGTCTTTTGGATCTCGATCCGACATGGAACTTTAAAATGCGATATGCATACATACCTGAAGTTTATATAAAACTACTAAAAGTAGGATATCCTCATAAATTTTGTCAGGAAATGATTTGGCAGAATTTCCATCAAAAAACTGACTTGAAAATCCTATTAGGCGCTTTAAAACGTTGGCCTTTATTGACAATCAAGATATTTCTTCCTTACCTACGTTTGTTAAGTATATCAGCTTGGGCAATTCTTTTTCCACCCAAACAGCTAGAAAGTAATCTGTAACTATTCATATATCAATTTATTAACTACTATTTCTTACCATGCAGAAATTACTAACCATTGCTATACCAACTTATAATCGTGCTGAATTACTGGATAAACAGTTAGCATGGTTAGCTCAAGCTATCAAAGGTTTTGAAGATGATTGTGAAATTTTGGTTTCTGATAATTGTTCAACAGACAATACTCAGGATACGATTAAAAAATGGCAAATAATCCTTAGTAGTATCCCATTTAAATCAAATAAAAATCCTCAAAATTTAGGCGTTGTCAAAAATATTATGTATTGCCTAAATTCTACTACAACAAAATATGTTTGGACGATTGGTGATGATGACCCAATTCAAGATAGAGGCATTGCTTATGTGATTAGCAAACTTAAGCAATATGAAGATTTATCATTATTGTTTCTCAACTTTTCTGGCCGGAACCAAATTACTGGTGAACCAGTTCATCCACCAACAATTGTTGGTAATCGTTGGTTTGATATAGATAGTGAAGATGGTGATGGTGATGGTAAAGCTATATTTGAGCATTGTTTCTCAAAAAGTGTCGGTGCAGTCATTTTTCTGACTGCGACAATCTACCGCACCGATTTAGTGAAACGCGCTCTACAAAATTGGCAAGATGCTGAGAATAATTGGATATCTTTAGCATATTTAGCCGGGTATTGTGCCTCTAATGGTCGTGTAATTGTCACGAAAGAGACTTATTTGGAATGTGTTGTGGGTGTGAGTTATTGGCAGAAAGAACCAAAATCTGCACTTTTAATGCAATACAAACACATACCCGAAGTAATTTTGAAATTGGAGCAGAGTGGATATTCTAAGCAGTTTTGTCGGCGGATGCTTTTGCAAAACGGTAAAGAAGTCAACTTGAAAGTTTTCTTAGGTGCTTTAAGAAGATGGCCTATGTCTGCCATTAAGACAGTAGTCCCATTTTTAGCTTTAGTCGGTTTATGTGCTTTTGACGTGATGATTTCTAAAGAATTTAGTTTAGCCGAATCAAATGAAATACCTGCTCAAGAAGTACGAAGCTATAAGCCATAAGCTACTAAATTACTGAGAAATCGACATTAAAATTAGAAAGAGTTTACCAGATGTTTAATCTAATTAAACGCAAATTATCTACACTATCTGCTGACTTGGAATATTATCTAGCTCGTTGGAAGCATAGCAGAAATTTGCCAGCATTGGAAGGGCGCGATGTCTGCGACGGGCTACGCCTACGCAATATCCTCAAAGCTCTCAAAAAAGACGGTGTTTGTGTCACAACACTGGCAGATTTAGGCTTAAACTCTAGCTCCGAACTGCTCAAAGCTGCTTATCAGCAATTGTCTCAGATGGAAAATCCCAACAACGACCATCTAGATGAAAAGTTGCCACAAATTTACACAGTTACAGGTTTACCAGAATTTTATGCCTGGGCAATGGAGAAAAGACTTCTCAATCTGATCGAGAATTATATTGGTCTGCCTATTGCTTTTCACGGTGTACATTTACGTAAAGATTTCCCTAGCAAACATCAGTTTGGCACGCTACTATGGCATAGCGATGCTGAAGATCGTCGCATTATCAAAATCTTTATTTACTTGAATGATGTCGAAGAAAAAACTGGGCCTTTTGAATACATTCCCCGCTCTTTAACTTCCTTGTTTAGTTGGAATTATATTCAGCTTTACTACAAACTTTGGAAGTCAGGTTATATGGGCATTGATGATGAAGAAGTGAAACCAGTCATCCCCAAATCAGCTTGGAAATCCTGCCCAGGCCCAGCAGGTACTGTGATTATTGTAGATACGAAAAATGCTTTGCATCACGGCACAGTCCGCACAGAAGAACGCTCAACACTATTCTTTTGTTATACCGCCAACCCTCCTGAAAGACCAGAACTTTGTACCCAATACTGGGATGATACTTATCCCAGAGCAGAGTTAAGACAACAAGTAGAAAATAGCCGATAGTCTATTAAAGGTAGTCATGCCATGCTGCTCAAGATTAAACGCAAAATATCTTCACTGGGATCTGAGTTAGTTTACAGATTAGCACTTTGGAAACACGCTGCTAATTTGCCTGTACTAGAAGCAAGCGATCGCAAAATTCTTGATGACCTTAAATGTGATGGTATTCATGTTACCACACTTGCTGAATTGGGATTCGATTCAACAGCAGAATTGCTCAAGGCAGCTTATGGTTATTCGTCCCAAATGGAATCTGGCAATCATGATGATTCACATGAAAAATTTCCCCAAGTTTACACAGTTACATATTTACCTGAATTTGCTACTTGGGGAAGCGAAAAAAGGCTCCTAAACATCATTGAAAACTACATTGGTCTGCCAATCATTTTTCATGGTGTACATCTCCGCAAAGATTTCCCTAATAAAAATCAGTTTGGTACACAACTATGGCATAAAGATGCAGAAGACCGCCGCATGATCAAAATCATTATTTACTTAAATGATGTTGAAGAAAAGCACGGACCCTTTGAATATATTCCCGCCTCTTTAACCTCTTTATTTAGATTAAACTATTACCGTACTTACTACAAGCTTTGGCAATCTGGTCATTTAGGCATCACAGATGAAGAACTAAATGAAATTATCCCGAAAGAAGCTTGGAAATCTTGTACAGGAGCGGCAGGAACTGTGATTCTTGTCGATCCCAAAAAAGCCATACATCACGGTACATCACGCACTGAAGATAGGTTAACTTTATTCTCGTGCTACACTTCTACTTCTCCCGAACGTCCAGAAGTTTGTACTCAGTATCGAGACGATACTTTTCCCCAACCAAAGTTAGCACCATATAGTTCAGTCCAAGCAAGCTAATTGTTAATCTAAAAACCCACTCAAAACTATTTTTGATGAGGTTTGTAACAAGTTTTGTTGTCCTCAATATTCTTCTCAAGGTTATTCATTCATGATCTTCACTTCAACTGCACTCAAAGACGCATTCATCATTGATTTAGAAGAAAAGCCAGACCACCGTGGTTTTTTCGCTCGGTCTTTCTGCGCTCAAGAATTTGCAGCACACGGATTAAAGCCAACAGTTGCCCAATGTAACCTGTCTTTTAATTACAAAAAAGGTACTATCCGCGGAATGCACTATCAAATTCTGCCAGCAGCAGAAACCAAATTAATTCGCTGTACGAAAGGCGCAATCTACGACGTAATTATTGATATGCGTCCTGAATCTCCTAGCTTTTTATCACACATTGGTGTAGAGCTAACCCCAGAAAATCGCCGCGCTTTGTATGTTCCAGAAATGTTTGCTCATGGCTATCAAGCGTTAACCGATGAGACTGAAGTTGTATATCAAGTGGGTGAATTTTACACCCCAGGATATGAAAGAGGTTTACGCTATGACGACCCATTTTTTAACATTGATTGGCCTTTAGATGTAACTGAAATCTCCGAGAAAGATTTAAATTGGCCCTTGTTGAGAATGATGACTGTTGGCGGTACAGCTTCCAGATAACATCAACTATTTCTCTGTGCCAGGTGTTTTCCACACAACACACTGGCTCCTCTGTATGAGGTAAGGTAGTTCCAAAAAATATGGCATCTAGCAAGCAACCAGTTAGTAGCTATCATTAATGATGATTTCTATGAAAATGTACTTAATGTTGAGTTGTAAAAAATTATTAAGTGCAAAATTATCGAGAATTTGTAACACAACAAACAGTTCCAAAAAGGAGTTTAGTTCATGATTATTATCGATCGCGCCTTACAAGCCCGTGCAGCAGCAGGAAATCCTATCAAGGTGGGAATGATCGGTGCTGGTTTTATGGGTCGAGGAATTGCCAACCAAATTGTCAATTCAGTGCCAGGAATGGAGTTAGTTGCTATCTCCAATCGTCAGATTGGTGCAGCTAAACAAGCTTATTCGGAAGCAGGAATTGAAGATATTCAAGTTGTTGCAACTATCAGCGAATTAGAAGATGCGATCGCTAACGGTAAGTATGCAGTCACAGAAGACGCTAAGTTACTGTGTCAGGCTGAAGGCATCGATGCATTAATCGAAGTCACAGGTGCAGTGGAATTTGGCGCTCAGATCGTTATGGAAGCGATCGCCCATTGCAAACATGTGATTATGATGAATGCCGAACTCGATGGCACCATTGGCCCCATCCTGAAAGTGTATGCCGACAAAGCAGGTGTGATTCTCAGCGCTTGTGATGGCGATCAGCCAGGGGTACAAATGAACCTTTATCGCTTTGTAAAAAGCATTGGTTTAACTCCCTTATTGTGCGGTAACATTAAAGGACTCCAAGACCCCTATCGCAATCCCACCACCCAGGAAGGATTTGCTAAACGTTGGGGTCAAAAGCCCCACATGGTGACTAGCTTCGCCGACGGAAGCAAAATTTCCTTCGAGCAAGCGATCGTTGCCAATGCCACAGGCATGAAAGTCGCCAAACGGGGAATGTTGGGATATGACTTCAACGGTCATGTCGATGAAATGACCCACTTATATGATGTTGAACAACTCAAAGAACTGGGCGGCATCGTCGATTATGTAGTTGGAGCAAAACCAGGCCCAGGCGTATATGTATTTGCCACTCACGACGACCCCAAGCAACGCCACTATCTCAACTTATATAAATTAGGTGAAGGCCCACTTTACAGCTTCTATACTCCTTATCACCTCTGTCATTTTGAAGTTCCCTTGTCCGTAGCGCGTGCTGTTTTATTTGGTGATGCTGTGATGTCTCCACTAGCAGGCCCGTTAGTAGATGTTGTCACCACCGCCAAAATCGACCTGAAAGCAGGAGAAACCTTAGATGGCATCGGCTACTACATGACCTACGGACAATGTGAAAATTCCGATATCGTCCAACAGCAAAATCTTCTACCAATGGGTTTAGCTGAAGGGTGCCGCCTCAAACGAGATATTTCTAAAGATCGAGTCCTCACTTATGAGGATGTAGAATTACCTGAAGGCAGACTTTGCGACCAACTTCGAGCCGAGCAAAACGCCTATTTCGCTCCAGAAAAAATCTTAGTAGCAGTTGGATAATATCGGTTCTAAAAATATTCGCCACAAATGAATTAGCTGTAGGGGCGTACAGCTGTATGCCCCTAATACGTTTCGGATCAGATCCCCCCGCCTGCGGCGACCCCCTTAAAAAAGGGGTAAAGAGGAGAAAAAGCCCCCCTGCTTTTTAAGGGGGGTTGGGGGGATCTCCGAAGCCCCTATATATTTGTCGCCAGAATTTCATCAAGAGGATAGAAACTATACTGCGGGACACTAAAGTTGTTGATAGTAATACCAATTTTAAAAAAGAATGCGACAGATAAACACTTCCAAACCTTCGTTTTGTCTGGCTTTCTTAATTTTGAATTGGTACAACTTGCTGGGGAGCGTTTCAACAAACCCGATCGAAACTTTAGGTCAAATTTCATGAAAATTGCTCTCGTCCATGATTATTTAACCCAGCGAGGTGGGGCAGAGCGTGTGTTTGAACTGCTTTGTAAGCGCTATCCTGAAGCAGACATTTTCACATCTTTGTACGATCCCCAAAAAACTATCGATCTAGGCGATCGCATAGTTAATACAACCTTCTTACAAAAGATTCCTGGTGCAGCAAAATATTTTAGGTCGATGGCTCCTCTATATTTTCCTGCCTTTCGTGCCTTGGATCTGCAAGACTACGATTTAATTATTAGTAGTAGCACCAGCTTCGCCAAAGCAGTGCGAAAAAACCCCAATGCCCACCACATTTGTTTTTGCCATAACGTCACCCGTTTCTTATGGGATACAGCAACTTATTTAAGAGAGTACGGAGACTATAGATATTTTGCTCCTTTAATCGAACAAATATTTCAAGTAATGAGAAAGGTAGATTTGAAATATGCACAGGAGCCTGACCTTTACATAGCTAATTCCAGCGTTGTTGCCCGCCGAATTGAAAAGATTTATGGCAAAAAGGCAATGATGGTGAACTATCCAATTGATACTAGTAAATTTGTTTTTTCCGATATAAAAGATGAATATTATCTGGCCTCCGCCCGGATGATCGGTTATAAGCGACTTGATATAATAGTCGAAGCTTTTAATTGGTTGGGGTGGCGGCTATTAATATCTGGTGACGGACCAGAATTAGCACGGTTAAAATCCAAAGCATTACAAAATATTGTGTTCTTGGGACACGTAAGTGATAGAACCCGTAAAGACTTGTTTTCCAAAGCCAAGTCTATTATTGTCGCAGCCTTAGAAGATTATGGGTTAGTGCCAGTAGAGGCTAACGCTAGCGGTACACCAGTCATCGCTTATGGAGCAGGTGGAGTATTAGATACTCAAATTCCAGGTGAAACAGGAGTCTTTTTCAAAAGACAAACACCCGAATCTCTACAAATTGCATTACAAGAAGCCAACGGCATTTCTTGGGATTACGATCGCATCCGCAATCATGCTGTAGCAAATTTTTCAGAGAATGCATTCTTTGGCAAGGTTGAGCAAATTATTAACCAAGCTTGTGGCGTGCAGCAATTATTCATTTGATTTCTGAATTTTCCACTATCAGATTACCTATTTATTTGCTCTCTTGTGATTGGCAGTTCGTAAAAAAATAGGTATTTTTCGGAGAATCTCTTAGCGTAAGTCTTGAAGACAAGGATATAAAAGTGGTTCAAAATAGTCTAAATCCTCATCTAGCTCTAGCTTCTGAAAGTGAACCAAGTTACGGGCAAATGTTTGCCGTATTTGTGCGGAGATTTCCTTGGTTCTTAGCAGTATTAATTAGTTCTATTGCTATTGCCAGCATAGTAACTGTAAAAACAAAGCCTACTTATAAAAGTTCTATGCAACTGCTAGTAGAACCTAACTATCAAGGTAAAACGGAAGGTGGTGCGGGAGTAGACAATCAGTTTACTGACTCTAATGTGGTCATAGATACTGCCACCCAGCTTAACTTGATGCAAAGTTCGGGACTCATTCAAAAAGCAGTTGATAAACTTCAGTCTAATTATCCAGATATAACTTCGGCGGAAATTAAAGCTTCTTTGGTCTTAACTCAAATTAGGAGCAAAGAAGATAATGTCGCTACTAAAATCTTTCAAGTTGAATATACCGCTGGAGATCCTGAAAAAACCCAAAAAGTTCTGGATGCAATTCGACAAGTTTATCTGGAATATAACAAACAACAACAGAGTTCGCGTTTACAAAAAGGTCTGCAAATCATCAGGGAACAGTTAAGTAAAGCCAGTGAAGAAGTAAACGCATCTGAGACAAATTTACAAAGGTTTCGCAGAAATCAGAACTTAATCGATCCAGAGTCACAGGCGAAAGCGATTGAAACAGCTTTGAACAATCTTTCCCAAGAAAGACAGACAACTCGCGCTCAGTATGGGGAAGCTTTAGCACGCCAAAAATCTTTAGAAGAACAACTTAACCGTTCTCCCCAAAATGCTCTAGTTGCTTCTCGTTTGAGTCAGTCTACTCGCTATCAAGGCTTACTAAACGAAATCCAAAAAAGCGAATTGGCACTAGCACAAGAACGCTTACGGTTTACAGATCAAACTCCGAGC
Source organism: Nostoc sp. DSM 114167 (assembly GCF_052692655.1). Taxonomy (NCBI): domain Bacteria; kingdom Bacillati; phylum Cyanobacteriota; class Cyanophyceae; order Nostocales; family Nostocaceae; genus Nostoc; species Nostoc sp. DSM 114167. The sequence goes on along the minus strand of NZ_CP195116.1, from coordinate 4,145,929 downwards.
GTGCAAAAGCTCAAAGAACAGCTTCAAGGCCAAAAGGAATTATTGCAACAAGAGGTAGGAAGAACTTTAGGCGAAAAGTCTGCTGGTGCGTTCACTTCTGGAGATTCTCTTCTCGAAAAAGGGCAGTTGGGTCAAATCGATCTCAGCCTTGCTGGTCAGTTAGTAGAAACGCAGACAACTATAGTTGCTTTAACTGCTCGCGATCAAAGTTTGGCTCAGAAAGAAAACGAGTTGCGTTTGGAAATCAAACGCTTCCCGCCTTTGTTGGCTTATTACAATCGAATGCTACCACAGTTGCAATTTAGTCGTGAAAGATTAGAGCAGCTTTTAAGAGCAGAACAACAATTACGGCAAGAACTTTCCAAGGGTGGATTTAATTGGGAAGTGGTAGAAGATCCTCAAAAAGGTGCAAAATTAGGCCCCAATCTTCAACAGAATTTGCTGTTAGGTGCTGTGGTTGGGTTAATGTTAGGAGGTATTGCTGCCTTTATTCGCGAATCGGCTGATGATGCAGTTCACACCACTGCTGAATTAGAGAAGCAAATGGCTATGCCTTTGTTGGGAACAACTCCCAAGTTACCGCCAGCCAAACCTAGAGAATCAATGATTAAGTTGCCTTTTGGCAAGCCAGAAGTTCTCGCTCCTTGGACGATTCAGGTATTGCAATCTCCACCGCGTTGGGAATCGCTGGATCTGATTTACAAAAACATTGAACTTTTAAATACTGTTACTAATTTAAAATCTTTGATGATTACCTCGGCTTTAGCCGATGAAGGTAAATCAGCTTTGGCGTTGGGTTTGGCAATGAGTGCTGCTCGTTTACACAAAAGAGTACTGCTGATTGATGCCAACTTACGCGATCCCAGTTTGCACCACCAACTGAATCTTCCCAATGAGCAGGGGCTTTCAACTTTATTGGCGAGTGATACAACTCTACCCAACCAAATTAGTCTTCAATACTCAGGTTCCGCCTACATCGATATTTTGACCGCTGGCCCCAAACCTGCCGACCCAGCTAATCTGTTGAGTTCCCCTCGGATGATCCAATTAATGACAGCATTTGAGGAAAATTATGATTTGGTTCTGATAGATGCGCCCCCAGTTCTCGGTTTAGTAGATGCCATGCTTACCGCATCATCTTGTCGTAGTGTGATTATGGTGGCAAGTATTGGTATTGTGACGCGAAGTCAGCTTAATCAAGCGACAGCGATGCTGAGTAAGTTAAATCTGATTGGGGTTGTAGCTAATGGGGTATCTAATAGTAGTAATTACGTACCCAATATCAAACAACAACAATTGGCTCTACGTCAAGCTGTAGAAAAGTAGCTAGTACGGCTAGATGATAAATCCCCGACTTCTTTAAGAAGTCGGGGATTTTGCGTTTCGTATTTATAATCAAAATTTGCTTTTGTTGCGATCGGGAAGAATTCAGTATATTTATGCTATCTTTATGAGTTTTCAGAGAAATCACTGACTCTTTAAAGAATAAATAAAGAAGTTATTTGAGCGATCGCTATTTCTACAGAGTCTTATATTCTAGAGATTAAAGCACCTTCATAAAGGCTAGAAGACAAGAGCAGACGGGTTTTTCAAATCTATCAAGATAATGGACACCTCAGCGTAATTCAACGTAAATATAGATTCATGGGTAATTTCTCTCTACACTTCTCTACTGTCAGTAGTTTCCGGAAAATCAAGATTTGCCCATGAATGTTAATAGTAGCGGTGATTGCTACCTATGTAATTAGTATCTGTCTAATTTGTAAATCTCTACACCAGCAGAATTCTACGCAATACGTGCTTGGTCGAGTGGCAAATACTATAACATATTTTTGCTCTCAATTATCTCCAACTTTTTGGACTTACAACAAGATTCGGATTTGGGTCTTTGGCATTAATAGCCTTTGATAACGCCTCAGTAATTCACTCCTGTATAAACCCAAAGACATTATGACAACTTCAATAATTCCAACTCTAGAGAATTTATATGATGTAACCCAGTCACACCAAGATAATCGTGGGTACTGCACACTCCAGTGGCGACGGGGTAAGCTGTTGGTGAAGCCGCTTGGAGGAGTGAAACAACCATATCTGGCTTCATTAGATAATAAGCGATCGCTAGTAGAATGCTTACAACATTCTCCAGTAAGTTTGGTCAGCATAGATCCAAAATTGGGCGAGGCTTTGCTCAAATTTTGGGCAGATGCATGTGAAGCAGCTCAAAAACCAATATTCCTAAGCATACCCGCTAGCAAAAAACTCCCTAACCAACCCTTCAGACAATTGCAGCGAGTAATTGATTGGATTGCTGCTTTTATATTGCTGCTATTAGTAAGTCCAGTCATGTTGGGATTGATTGTATTAATGCAGGTTTACTCGCCAGGGCCTCTTTTTTGTCATGAATGGCGTGTTGGGGAACGGGGTAAACTCTTTCAAGCGATGAGTTTTTGCACCGACAATACCACACCACTAGGGCGTTGGATGGGTAAATACAATCTCGACAATCTGCCACAGTTATTTAACGTGCTACGGGGTGACATGAGTTTAACCGGATCTCGTTGTTGGACTTTGGAAGATGCAGTACAGCTAAATAAATTACCAGAAATTACAGCTTCCTGGGAAGTAGAGGCACAGTCTCATCTGTTACATCTCGATAGCCAAACCCTGTAATTTATCGGTGCGGTAATTGATGATTTCATTTATCGCACTGAGACTCAAAAAAATTATTTATGTAGTATCAGATTCTAGATAATTAGTTTTTCAAACGCGATAAATAGCATCTTTACGTCAGGGTTTTGAGCTTATCTGAACTGTATCGATCTATAGATGTCTATGTACCTTGCTAAAATATTATGAGAAAATTAATGAATTTACAGCTTCCTCAACCAGTCAGTAATCTGCTCAAAGCTAGCAGCTTTTGGCAGGACAACTATTTGATATTGCGAGAATTTAAACACTTTCGCAAAATTGCAATTTCAGCTCTGGTTTTCTCAATTTTGGCGGCAACCTTTGAAGGTGTAAGTATTGGTTTCTTACTTTCATTCTTGCAAAGCTTAACTAGCCCCAATGCTCAACCCGTACAAACAGGAATAGAATGGTTCGATCTTTGGATTTTAGGAGCCAAGACATCAGCAATTAATCGTTTATATCGCGTATCTTTGCTGATTTTATTGAGTACTTGGTTACGTGCCACCTTCAATTATTTTTCTCAAGTCTATACTGAATTATCTCAACTACATCTTGCCGATCGCTTACGCAAGCAAATTTTTGAACAGTTACAATCCTTATCACTAAGTTACTTTAGTAAAACTCGTTCTGGCGAACTAATTAACACAATTACTACAGAGATTGAAAGGATCAGACAAGGTTTTAGTGGCGGAGCTTTTTTAGTAACTAGAGGACTCACAACCTTTGTCTACTTAATATCAATGTTTTTGATCTCATGGCAATTGACGATAATCTCAGCATTGCTATTTACACTGTTAGGTGTGGGGTTGTCAAATCTGAATGCTAGAGTCAGAGAATCAAGTTTTGGCATGACAACTGCTAATGCTAATTTCACATCAACAGCCATAGAATTTATTAATGGCATTCGCACTGTTCATTCTTGTGGTACTCAAGAATTTGAGCGTCAGCGTTACTATAAAGCTAGCGATAAAGTAATAAGTAGCACAACAAAGGTTGTATTTACCTGGACACTTGTGAAGCCAATTGCCGAAGCGGTAGCGACTACGGTATTGATCGGAATGATTATTTTGGCATTCACTAGTCTTGTGACTAATGGAACACTACAAGTTGCTTCTTTACTAACCTTTTTCTTTGTACTATTTCGCTTTATTCCATTTGTTCAAGATATTAATGGTACGAGAGCATATCTTAGCACTTTACATGGTTCAGCAGACAATATTAAAAATCTGTTGAAAAGTGATGAAAAATATTACTTTCAAAATGGCAGAGTTCAGTTTAAGGGATTAAACAGGTCAATAGATTTAGTATCTGTGGATTTTGGCTATGATGATGAAAATCTAGTGTTGCATAATATTACCCTGACGATTGAAAAGGGAAAGATGACAGCATTAGTCGGCTCGTCTGGCGCTGGTAAAACAACTCTTGCTGATTTGATTCCCCGATTTTATAATGCTACAGATGGATATATTTATATTGATGAAATCGAGATCCAACAGTTTGAAATTAATTCTCTCCGTCGCAAAATAGCTGTCGTCAGTCAGGATACTTTTATTTTCAATACTAATGTTTGGCAGAATATTGCTTACGGAACTCCAGAGGCAACGAATGAGGAAATTCAAGAAGCCGCTAAACTAGCGAATGCACTAGAATTTATTTTGGAAATGCCTGAAGGTTTTGATACCCAATTAGGAGATCGGGGTGTTAGATTATCTGGAGGACAAAGACAGCGAATTGCTATTGCACGCGCTCTACTGCGGAACCCAGAAATTTTGATTTTGGATGAAGCAACTAGTGCCTTAGACTCGCTATCTGAGCGTTTAATTCAAGATTCATTAGAAAAGCTATCTGTTGGTAAAACAGTAATTGCGATCGCTCACCGTCTTTCTACTATTTCTAAAGCAGATAAAGTTGTAGTTTTAGAACAGGGACGAATAGTAGAGCAAGGTAAGTATCAAGAACTATTGGAACTAAAAGGCAAGCTTTGGAAATATCATCAAATGCAATATGAAGTAAGGCAGCCAGATTAAAACAACATCCAATTAGCAAATTAATTACAACATATTAATCGGCTGTACATGTCTACAGCCGTAAACCCCTAAATATGTATCAGTAATTTTGCAAAATAGTAAAACAAAAAATTTTAACCACTTATTCTATCTATAAATAAGTTATTAAAATTAATTCTATATACTTAAATTTCATAGAAAATATGTCCCAGGAAATCTTTGACAAAGACCTAATTTATCAATGCTCAAGTTTTGGTGTCGGTGGGAGCGGAGGTGTTGAAACTTATTTAGCTTCTCTGTTTGAACATCGACCAACTGATGTTAGCGATCGCGTGATCAAATCACTGAAAAATATCGATCAAAGACAGTTCAAACTGCTGCACATCCACAGTCCAGATTTGCTATTGCAGCTTACAGGCGAATGTCCTGCTATCTTCAGCGTTCATAATCACTCATTTTACTGTCCTAGTGGCACAAAGTATTTAGCAGATCAACGGACAATCTGCGATCGCAACTTCTCTTACTTAGGGTGTACCTGGGGTAAATTAGCAGATAAATGTGGTAGCCGTAGACCTTTAAGAACTCTTAGAGAACTTCAAACCACTCATCAGTTTTTAGATGTCTTAAAAAGGCTAAAAATTACTTTCATTGCGAATAGCGAATATGTGCGGCAAGAGTTAATTCAAAACGGTGTATCCCCTGAACAAGTTATAACCCTACACTGTGGAATCTCTATACCAGAAACAGCAAGTTCACCCCTAAGTTTGGAAGTACATCAAAATCATCGAATTTTGTTTGCTGGACGAATTGTTTCTGATAAAGGTCTGGAATGGTTACTGAAAACCTTAATACATACAGACCCAAAAATTCAACTTGATATTGCAGGTGATGGTTGGGAACGACCACGATTAGAAAAGTTAGCAAGTACACTCGGATTGAATAAGCGAATCACTTGGCATGGTTGGTGCGATTCGGATAAATTAGATAAACTTTATCAACAGTGTTTTGCAGTCATCTTTCCCAGTGTTTGGCCTGAACCTGCTGGTCTTGTAACTCTAGAAGCTTACTCTCGTTGTCGTCCTGTAATTGGTAGTGCAGTCGGAGGAATTCCAGAACATTTACAAGATGGAGAAACGGGTATTCTTGTTCCAGGCAATAATATCCAAAAGCTGGCTGATGCTATTAATGAATTGTCTAGAGATTATCAAAAAAGCCGATACATGGGTGAGCAAGGTCATACTTTATTGATGAAAGAATTTACAATGGCTGCTCATGTAAATAATCTCCGAACAATTTATGCAAAAACAATAGCTGAATTTCCTTCCCAAGCGAACAAAGTATATAGTATCTCTCCAGCTAAATAAGCTGAATTTACTAAAAACATCAAATATTGCAATCTTTTACTTAGAAAATATTAAGGGAGAAAAATATGTCATTGCATCAAGAATGTCAACAACCTTTAGTCAGTATTGTTATCCCCACCTATAATCGACCAGACTATCTCAAGCAAGCGATCGCAAGTGCAATAAAACAAACTTATCAAAATATTGAAATTATTATTTCTGATAATTGTAGTTCCGAAAATCCCCAAGCAATTGTCGCATCTTTTGGTGATTCACGCATCAAATTTTGGCAGCATCCGCAAAATGTGGGAATGTTAGCTAATCAGCAGTATGGCTTTAGCATGGCGCAAGGTAAATATGTTGCTAGTTTACATGATGATGATATTTGGCATGAAGACTTTTTAGCAAAGCTTGTACCACCATTAGAAGCAAATTCTGATTTAATTCTCGCTTTTTCTGACCAATATATTATAGATGCTAATGGCATAATTAATCATGCTGGTACTGAAGAAAATACACGCGCTTACAAGCGAGACAAACTAGCCAAAGGAATTTATAAGCCTTTTTCCAAAATTGGATTGGTAGATAAAAGTATACCTACTGCTGCATCTTGCGTGATTCGGAATAATTTGGTGGATTGGTATAGTATTCCCTCAGAAGTTGGTGGGATGTGGGATTTATATTTAACCTATCTATTCTGTATATCTGGTTATGGTGCTTACTATTGTCCAGAAAGATTGACGCGATATCGTGCCCATGAGCAAACTGATACTATGCTCAGTGGTAGTCGAGATGTACAAGCAAAAATTCGCAAAGCGAAAAGCGAAATGTTTTGCTATCAAGTATTTATGGAAGATCCTCGGTTACAGGAATTTAGAACTCATTTTCAGGAGAAATGGTTAGAAGCTAATACTACTTTGGGAATTGGTTTGCTACGAAGCGAACAGATAGCCGCAGCACGCCCTTATTTTTGGCAAGCGCTGAATCAACAAAAATTTAATGTGCGAACTATGGCAGCACTTAGTCTTAGTTTTACGCCGCGATTTTTAACAAGTAAGTTAATCGGAATATCGAAATAATATCTCAATATCTCTGAGTTGAGGAATTTCTTTCTTAAAGATATCTCTTGCATAAGTCGAATAGACCCCCCTTAATCCCCCTTTATAAAGGGGGGAAACTTGAAATATTGCCCCCTACCCAATACATACGGGGAGGGTTGGGGAGGGGTGATTCAAGGATTTTATCCTTAAGGAAATAGTGTATGAAACTTTGTATTGTTACTCATAAAATCAAAAAAGGTGATGGTCAGGGGCGGGTAAACTATGAGGTTGCTAAGGAAGCAATTCGTCGCGGTCATCATTTGACATTATTAGCTAGTGAAGTCGCACCAGAACTAGAAGAAAATAGCCAAGTTAATTGGATTCAAATTTCAGTCAAAGGCTATCCTACAGAATTTGTGCGTAATTTCATCTTTGCTCAAAAAAGTGCAGATTGGTTGCGCAAACATCGCTCTGAAATTGATTTAGTTAAAGTCAATGGAGCAATTAATCTGGCTGCGGCTGATGTGAATGCTGTGCATTTTGTCCACAGTTCATGGTTGCGATCGCCTGTTCATATTTCCCGCAACCGCCGCGATTTATATGGTTTTTACCAGTGGCTATTTACGGCTTTTAATGCCCGTTGGGAAAAACAGGCTTTCCAAAAAGCGCAGGTTGTGGTGGCTGTATCGGAAAAGGTAGCCCAAGAATTAGTCAACATTGGTGTACCGCGTTCTCGAATTCGGGTAATTGTCAATGGCGTTGACTTAGAAGAGTTTACTCCTGGTGAAAGCAATCGCCAAAAATTAGGTTTACCGGAGAATGTCACCTTAGCCTTGTTTGCTGGAGACATTCGCACACCCAGAAAGAATTTAGATACAGTCCTACACGCTTTGGTGAAAGTACCCAATTTACATTTAGCGGTAGTAGGTCATATCGAAGGTAGTCCCTTCCCACAACTAGCAGTATCCTTGGGGTTAAGCGATCGCGTCCATTTTGTCGGATTTCGCCGTGATATCCCCGAAATTATGCGGTCAGTAGATTTATTTATTTTTCCTTCCCGATATGAAGCTTGTAGCCTCGTATTGTTAGAAGCACTTTCTTCAGGACTACCAGTAATTACTGCCACAGCTACCGGGGGTGCAGAGTTGGTGACACCAGAATGTGGCATCGTCTTAACCGACTCAAATGATATCGATGCTTTGGCTGTGGCGATGATGTCCTTGGTAAGTGGAGATATGCTCATACAGCAAATGAGTCAAGCTGCTCGTTCTGTGGCAGAACAACACAGCTGGACTACTATGGCACAAACTTATGTGGATTTATTCGAGGAGTTAAGCAAGAATGCGGAACACCGTTCTGATACCGACTTATCGCCGTCCACAAGACCTCTCACGCTGCCTTTTGGCGCTACAGAAGCAAACTAAACCAGTCGATCAGGTAATAGTGGTTGTCCGCGATACGGATGCAGAAACTTGGCAATTTCTTGCCCAATACACAGCGCACAATTTGCCACTGCATCCCGTGAAAGTGACACAACCGGGGGTAGTAGCAGCTCTCAACGCCGGATTAGCAGCAGTGGAGGGCGATATTGTTTCCATTACTGATGATGATGCCGCACCCCACCCCGATTGGTTAGAGCGGATTGCGGCTTACTTTACCTGCGATCGTCACCTCGGCGGTCTGGGAGGGCGTGATTGGATATACCACGGCAGCAAATTAGAAGACGAATCCCGCCCAGTAGTGGGACAGTTGCAGTGGTTTGGGCGAGTCATTGGCAACCATCACCTGGGAGTGGGAGAACCGCGCGAAGTCGATATTCTTAAGGGCGTGAACATGAGTTTTCGTACCCAAGCTATCGGACAACTACGCTTTGACGAGCGGATGCGCGGTACTGGAGCGCAAGTACACTTTGAAATGGCATTCACCCTGGCATTAAAGCGGGCGGGTTGGAAGATAATTTACGATCCTAGCGTTGCTGTAGATCATTATCCAGCCCAACGTTTTGACGAAGATCAGCGAAATAACTTTAATGAAATTGCCTTTATTAATTTAGTCCATAATGAAACCTTAGTTTTACTAGAGCATTTACCATTTATCCGCCGGATTGCATTTTTATTTTGGGCAGTATTTGTGGGTACATGCGATAGTTTGGGCTTAGTACAATGGCTGAGATTTTTACCTAGCCAAGGGCAGTTGGCAGGGAAAAAGTTATTAGCATCTTGGCGTGGACGTTGGCAGGGATATAAACATTTCAAAATTCAGAATTCGCAATTCAGAATGAGGCAGAGCCTCGAATGACTTCATTCCCAGGCTCTAGCCTGGGAACGAGTTGAACTTATTTATATGTACATCTAAAATTGAATGAATTCTAAGCAGATACTTTTCAATAGTTTTTTACAAGAAAACTATTCTCCTGAAGAGCGATCGCTACAGGGTTGGATGGCGATCGCAGGCTTTATATTACTAACTGTAGTTTGCTATTTTGGTGGTGTTACTGCCGGATTGCGCCTAATTTACCCGGCGACAGCTTTAGTAGTAGCCGTATTTTTATACTTGCGGCATCCCATTCTCTACATTGGCTTTACCTGGTGGATTTGGTTTCTCACACCCTTAGCGACTCGCTTAGTTGATTATCGGGTAGGCTGGGATGCTAGCCGTCAAATGCTCATAGCACCCTACTTGGTGGTGTTTATTACTATAGCAACATTTTTGCGACACTTTCCCCGCGCTTCTCGCCAAGGGGGTTTGCCGTTTGTTTTGGCTTTTATTGGAGTTTTTTATGGCTTTCTCATCGGTCTAATTTACAACCCACCTATCCCTGTAGCACGCGGATTAATGGATTGGCTCAGTCCGGTGATTTTCGCTTTTCACTTATTTATCAACTGGCGAGATTATCCCAGCTATCGCCAAAATATTCAACGAACATTTCTCTGGAGTGTGTTGATTTTAGGAACTTATGGCGTATATCAATTTGTAGTAGCTCCTGAGTGGGATAGGTACTGGCTCATCCAATCAAAATTATTCATGAGTTCTGGAAACCCTGTACCTTTCGGGATGCGCGTCTGGAGTACATTACACTCAGTCGGCCCCTTTGGTTCGGTTATGCAGGCTGGATTACTTTTGTTGTTGACCGGTTCGGGAAGCTTAATTTTTCCGGCTTCAGCTGTTGGTTATTTATCTTTTCTATTAACACAAGCACGTACTAATTGGGGAGGCTGGTTATTTGGAATAATTATGATTATGGGTTCAGTCAAAGCCAAAATTCAAATGCGCTTAATTACCATAATTGCGGTCATGGCTATTTGTGTTGTGCCATTGACAACTATCGAACCAATTGCTGGGGTGGTAGCAGCACGTTTTGAAACTTTTTCTAATATTCAAGAAGATGGCAGCTTTAAAGATAGATCGGGAACTTACGACAGAAATCTTGGTTTAGCCCTTTCTAATGGTCTAGGTAACGGCTTAGGAAATATTTGGAAGGTCAACGAAAAAACTGGTCAAATTGAAGTAGTGGTCATTGATAGTGGCATTTTAGATATGTTTTTCACCCTTGGTTGGTTTGGAGGCATATTTTATATGGGTGGATTAATCTTTTTGATTATTACTGTTAGCAGCTATGGTGAAGGTCGTTTCGATAGTTTTGTCAGTGCTGCTCGTGCCATTGGCATCAGTTCTGCTTCACAGTTAGTTATCGGTAGCGGGATGTTGAGCGTCTCAGGGATGATTCTTTGGGGATTTTTAGCTATGGCTATGGCAGGACATAAGTACTATAGCAATCCTCAGATGTTCTCCAATATTTCTAACTTCTCTAATAAGTCGAGAATCTCATAAATCTTATAACTTAAATAGGACTGATATAGATTATGAAAGTAATTATTGTTATGCCACTAGCCGAGCAACGAGGCGGTGGTGAAATGATGCTTTGGGATTTGGTGCAGCAGGGACGTAATGCTGGTGTTGAGTGGCTGGTGATATTTTTAGAATCCGGCCCGATGGTGGAACAAGTAAAGTCTCTCGGTATTGATGCGCGAGTTGTAGAAAGTGGACGTTTACGCCAAATCCACCGTTTTATTGGCGCTGTTTTGCGGATAGCTGCGATCGCACGCCGCGAACGTGCAGATATAATTGTCAATTGGATGTGGATTACGCATATATCTGGAGGTTTGGCGGCAATGTTGGCGGGCTTGCCTGCTGTGTGGTATCAACTAGAAGTACCTAGCGATAAAACTTGGTTGGTACGAATCGCTACTTTAATCCCAGCGCGGGCAATTATCACTCTTTCGCAAGATGGCAAGCAAGCACAGGCAGAGATTTGGCCGCACAGACCAACGCCTTTGGTTTATCCTGGTGTTGCATTAGACCGATTTGAGCCGAATGCTTTACCAACTCCAGAAGAAGCACGGCGAAAATTAGGCTTACCTTTACACGGGCCGTTGATTGGAATTGTGGGACGATTGCAACGATGGAAGGGAATGCACGTATTGGTGCAAGCGATGCCCAAAATTTTACAGAAGTATCCCGATGCCCATTGTCTGGTAGTTGGCGGTAAGCACGATTTGGAACCGGATTATGAGGACTTCTTAAAAGCCGAAATCACCGCTTTGGGCTTGAAAGACCAAGTAATTATGGCTGGACTACAGCGCAATATCCCGGAATGGGTGCAGGCGATGGATGTATTTGTTCATGCGTCGGATAAAGAGCCGTTTGGGATTGTGATTATTGAGGCGATGGCGCTGGGTAAACCTGTAATTGCTGGTAGTGCAGGCGGGCCGACAGAGATTATTACCGATGGAATGAATGGATTATTAACACCTTACGGCGATGCGGATAAATTAGCGATCGCAATTCTCCGCTATCTTGACGAGCAAGAATTTGCCCGAAGTGCGGGAATAGCTGCTAGACAACGCGCCCTCGATTTTTCAACGCAGAATTATGCCCAAAATTTTATTAATGCAATCCGCTCTGTAATGCCTAGCCCTTTATCACAAAAGTTTTGATCGATTTGTAGTAAGCACTTTAGTGCTTAAAAATTCAGGACTAAAGTCTTTACTACAAACGCATTTACACTTCGTAATTAATATCTTCTATACATCTGTGCAATATAAATATTTATGCAAAAGGAATTAAATCAATGTTGATTGATAGCCGTAAATTGCCAATAGATGAAATTATCAATACGGAAGTTTGTATAGTTGGTGCTGGCCCAGCCGGAATTACACTCGCACGAGAATTAATTGGGCAAGACTTTCGAGTGTGCTTACTAGAAAGTGGTGATTTGGAATTTAATCGAGAAACTGCATCTCTTGGTGAAGGCGAAACGGCTGGAGATCCTTTTCCGCCACTGCAAGATATGCGTCATCGTCAATTTGGTGGAATGGCTAATGTCTGGAATATTGAAATTAATAAAAATCAACTTGGTCTGAGGCACGTACCGTTAGACGCAATAGATTTTGAAAAACGAGATTGGGTTCCATATAGTGGCTGGCCTTTTAGTAAATCTCACCTCAATCCATTTTATGAGCGCGCTCAAGCAGTCTGTAAACTCGGTTCTTTTGCTTACGAAGCTGAGGCTTGGGAAAATCCTCAATCTCCTCGGACACATTTCACAAGTGACCGAGTTACTACTAGTATGTTTCAGTTTGGCCCGCGCGATATTTTCACCAATGAATATCGACATCAAATTAATCAATCTCCTAATATCACTACATTTCTCAACGCCAATGTGGTAGAAATTGAGGCAGACGAAACAGCCCAAACAGTGAAACGCGTGCAAGTTGCTTGTTTATCTGGTAATAAATTTTGGGTTTTTGCAAAAGTATTTGTTTTAGCCGCAGGTGGAATTGAAAACGCGCGTTTATTATTACTATCAAACCGAATTCAAAAGAATGGATTAGGCAATCAACATGATTTAGTGGGTAGATTCTTCATGGATCATCCTTTTATCCGTTGTGGTATGCTTGTTCCGCAAAATCGCAAAATCTTTAATTCGATGTCTTTGTATGATTTACGCCGCGTGAACAATGTCACAGTCATGGGAAAATTTGCTCTAACGGAACAAGTGATGCGCCGCGAGAAATTACTAAATATGACTGCGTTGTTATATCCCAGAGATGAAAGGTATAGATCGGTTGCAAAGGCTTCTGCAAAAATTTTGTTCTCTTCAGTTCAACAAAGACAGTTACCTAAAAATATTTTTCAGCATTTGCAAAATGTCATAACTAATATTGATGATTTAGTAGCTGATTGGTATAAATATAATTTTAAAAAAGAATATTTATTCCCTGATTTGAGTCATGGAGGATGGTCTGAGCATGAAGGTAATGAACAGAAATATACTAAGTTTGAAGTTCTCAGCCAAACTGAACAAACCCCAAATCCAGATAATCGAGTGACACTCAGCAATCAACTAGATAAGCTGGGTTGTCCGCAAGCAAAATTAATTAATTATTGGAGCGAAATAGATATTTGCAGTGTGAAGCGATCGCAGTTAGTATTTGCACAAGAGTTTGCTAGCGCCGGACTGGGTGAGTTGCAGATTGAATCAGAAGAAGATCGTCCAGTTGCTTCTCTTAGTACCCATCATAATATGGGAACAACGCGTATGCATCACGACCCAAAACAAGGAGTAGTCGATGCAAATTGTCAAGTTCACGGCATCTCTAATTTATTTATGGCAGGTAGCTCTGTTTTCCCTACAGGAGGCTATGCTAATCCGACGCTGACCATTATCGCGTTGGCAATTCGATTAGCTGACCATCTGAAAGCACAATTGTCTCACTAAGTATAACTTCGTGTAAAATCGTCACGTTTTCGATGTAGCGATCGCCTGAGTTTTTCTTCGCGCCATTCTGAGGATTTGTACTTGTAGTGTCACAGTAGTAGTAGTTATATTTGCTTGCTCGTCTTTTTGAAAGCATTTCATCAACAAGTAAGCTTTTTCTACCTACGGGAGTTGTCTATCTGTTATTATCAGTTCTGTTCAAGTCAGATAGAAATTATTCTCGGAGATCGACAATGGGCAAGAAATATGATGTTTATGGTGTAGGTAATGCTTTAGTAGATATAGAATACGAAGTTTCTCCAGAGTTACTACAAAAGCTAAAGATTGATAAAGGTGTAATGACACTTCTAGATGAAGACAGTCAAAATCATATTTTGGAAAATCTCAAAAATCTTGATTGCCATAAGAGTTGTGGAGGTTCAGCCGCCAACACAATAGTGGCAATTAGTCAACTAGGAGGAAAAACTTTTTATTCCTGCAAAGTAGCTAATGATGAATTTGGAGACTTTTACATCGAAGATTTAGTCAACTCTCAGGTAGATACCAACTTAAAAAATGGCGATCGCCAATCAGGAATAACAGGTAAATGTTTGGTGTTAGTAACTCCCGATGCAGATCGCACCATGAATACATTTTTGGGAATTACGGGAGAATTTTCTACACAAGAATTAGTATCATCAGCGATCGCTGATTCAGAATATATATATATAGAAGGATATTTAGTGGCTTCTCCCACAGGAAAAGAAGCAGCTATCAAGGCTAGAGAAATAGCTGAAAAAGCGGGAGTAAAAACTACCATGTCTCTATCTGATTACAACATGGTGAAATTTTTTAAAGATGGTTTATTAGAGATCATTGGGCCTGGTTTAGACTTGATTTTTGCTAATGAAAGTGAAGCATTAGAACTAGCAGATACAGAAGATTTTCAAGTAGCTGTAGACAAACTAAAAACCCTGAGTAAGAAATTTGCTATCACTCGCGGTTCCAAGGGGTCAGTAGTATTTGACGGTGAGAAATTAATCGAAATCGCTGCACCTCAAGTAAAAGCTGTAGATACAGTAGGAGCAGGAGATATGTATGCAGGAGCTTTCCTCTATGGAATTACCCACGGTATGAGCTATGAACAAGCCGGAAAATTAGCATCGGCCGCAGCTTCTAAAATTGTTACATGCTATGGGCCAAGATTAAAAACTGAGGAGTTAAAGGCATTAGTTATTGCTTAGAGAATGTTTAAAAAGTGTCCTATAGCATATTAAATTTTGACATTACCCCCCCAACTCCCCGATGTATTGGGAGGCTTTAAGAAACTATTTCCCCTCCCCTTGACAAGCTACGGTGTACACACATCTCTAAAAATCCTACCCATCCAATATTTCTGTTCAAGTGAAAGTCGCACACTGAGCAAATATCCCGCTCAGAACGCCCAGAACTAAAGTTCCGGGCTGATAGCTAACAGTCCTCTAAAAGAGGACTAAACTAAATTTCTTGTTTAGTCCTCTTTTAGAGCAATACAGTTCAGTTAGCGCCAAAAAACTTAAGTTGTGTAGGTTGGGGAGCCACTGCGTTGGGCGGCTATGCCGACTTGTAGCACGTGGCGTTTGAGGAACGAAACCCAACATTTTCATAGCTTTGTTGGGTTGCGCTTTGCTTCACCCAACCTACAATTTTTCTTAACTGAACTGTATTGTCTTTTAGAGGACTTTGGTTATGAGACTCGGAATAAATTCCGAGGCGGGATAGATACACCGCACCAACACTTGTGTATACACCGTAACCTTGAAAAGGGGGTTAGGGGGGGTATTAGATACTTTGGGTAACAAATATAGGTAAGTTTTTTGAGACTTAACGAGAAAAGTCAGTTACCGAATGTTGTACCAGCCAGCAATGTAAGCCCACCATTAACAGCGCCAATGGCAGCATCAACATTGGGATGATTTCTAAAGTTGTCCAACTTGCAACCCAACCGGCTCCAGTGGGTACGATCGCAGCCCCCAAACTGGCGGCACTAGTGGCAATGCTAACAGCCGCAGGAACATGGGGATCTGGTAATCGTTGAGGAATTAACCAAATGGTTGCAGGAAAGATGGCTGCCAACCCAAAGCCAATCAACGGTAAGCTAATCCATTGATCGGGCAATTGCCACCAAGCAAGCAATCCAATGATTACAAGACTGAGCGACATACTGATTGTGCGCACCGCCCCAAGGGATTGCAAGAAATAACCTAAGATGAAACGTCCTAATGTTAATCCCACCCAGTAAGCACTAACGCTGTAACCAGCAATCAGCGTGGGAGTGTGACGAGCGACAGACTGCACAGTGTATGCCCAGTTACCAATGCAGGCTTCAGTGCCAACATAAACCAGCAAAAGTAGCCCAGTTAGCAGTACTATCGGAGTTTGCAGCGCTCTGCCCAGATTTTCTAAGGCAGTTGTCTTTGATGGCAATATCCGTACTGTCATTGGTGTGTAGTTGAAGATGATAACACCCAGCACGCTCACAATTAATAGGCTGACAATCCCGGCTAATACCCCATAAACCTGTCGCCAGTTCATGCCAACTGCTAATAAAGTAGTAGCGATCGCCGGGCCTGAAAGAGCGCCAATACCATAGAAAGCATGGAGCAAACCAATTAAACTGGCACTGCGGGAATCTTGGACAATGTAGGTGTTAATGCCTGCATCAATCAACCCAATGCCCAATCCCAACGCCGATCCAGCCGCAACCATGAGAAACCAGGAGGGTGAGATGGCATAGATCGTCAGTGCCATCGTCAGCGCGCCCGCAGCAATCAACAGCATTCGGGCTAACCCCAGCCGACTACTCACCAGACTGCTGGTGAATGCTGCCAGAATGTAACCGCTAATTTGACTGAGAAACAGCAGAGTGACGGTTGCGGGAGTTAGGTTATAGGTAGACAGAATCGAGGGCAAAAGAACTCCTAATCCTGCTTCAGCAATACCAATGGCAATAAAGGCATAGAAAGCGATCGCCGAACCTATCCACAGAGGCGGTAAGGTGCGTTGATAGTCTGTCATTGGCTAGAATGCTCCTGGATCGGAAAATTTGACTGCTGAGATTTACTCTAATTACAAGAAACTTATGATTGTGCAAAGTATCAATAGTTAAAAAGATTTTTATAACTACCAAATGGCATTATTAGTAATTATCTCAAAATCTCATCACTATGTTGCTAAAAAGTTTGCAATGATTTCTCTCAAATCCTTGTAAAAACTGAATTGCAAATTTTCCGAAAAGTCTATTTATCCTTAATCTTTGAATACTTTAGCTGCTAACAACGCTAATGCTGCTGTACCAGCGATCGCACCCCACTGAAGAAGCGGATTTTTTTCTAGCCAGTCGGATACGCTAGGTATAACTAAGTTACTAAAATCACCCTTAACTCTGTCGTCTTCAGGAACAGATTGGTAAAAATTATTTGGTGCATCTTCAGATTTCGCCTCAGAAGAACGTAGTAAATCAAAGCCGACGAGCAGTAACAGTGAATCTACTAATGATGGTGAGACGCGCTGTACCACATCTAATATTTTAGCTACATCCCCAACTAAGTAGTCACGAGTTGGATGTTCGGCTACGTAGAGGATAGCATCAGCTACAAGTTTAGGATCGTAGTAAGGTGGTATCCCGGAAGGCTTTACGCCTAATTTCGTCAGACCATTATTCCAAAAGGGGGTGTTAATCACTGCTGGTTTCACACTCGTGACGCTAATCGGCCATTTTTCATGTAGTAACTCAAGGCGCATGGCTTCGATAAAGCCCTCGACTCCGTGCTTGGCTGCCGAGTAAGCACTTTGGTAGGGGAGCGATCGCTTACCTTCCATTGAAGAGACATGGATCAGCGCTCCCCGTCCCTCACGCTTCAAATGGGGTAGGGCTGCCATTGCACCATACACTTGTCCCAGGAGATCGACATCAATGACATGCTTAAACTCTTCTGGTGTGATGTTGTCGAAAGTGGCAAAGATGCCGATCGCAGAGACATGTACCCATGTATCGAGTCGCCCGTACACTTCCACAGTTTTATCTGCGATCGCTTTAACTTGCTCAAATACTTCCACATCAGCTACGTAAAAAGTTGCCTCACCGCCAAAGCCGCGAATCTCCTCCACTAAAGACTTTAGCTTCGACTCACTCCGAGCCGAGACTACGACTTTTGCGCCGCGTCTAGCAAACTCAAGAGCTGTGACACGTCCGATCCCGCTGGAGGCTCCAACGACAGAAACGACTTGCTGATTGATTGGCTTTAATTGCATAAGTGTTACGTTTTAAAATAAATTAGGGATTGGGAATTGGCTTCGAGAATCTTAGAGATAGCTTCAACAGGTAATTCAGCCACTTTGTTAGTATCAGTTGTTATTAAAAATATTTCTTAATAACTCTCCTAGTACATATATACGTTAATTATTATTACGGTTGCATTTCTCTGTCTATTGGGGAATTTGAAAGCGCCACAGGAAGTAGATTTCAGGAAGCAGCACTTCTGTGCGAGACGCTCCGCGTAGCTTGCTTCCACGGAGTGGTACGGCTACGCTCAGTGACCGAGGGGCAGAGGGTATGGAGAAGAGACAAGGGAGACAAGGAAGAGGGGGGAGACTTGGGAGAGATTTGTTCAAAAATTCCCCCTTGTCCCCTTGTCCCCCTTGTCCCCCTTGTCCCCTTGTCCCCCTTGTCCTCCTTGTCCCCCTTGTCCCCTTGTCCTCCTTGTCCCCTTGTCCCCTTTGCTCCCCTGCTCCCCAACCTGTTTAAGGGAGCCATTGTAATCCCTTATCCTGTAATTTCTGCTCGATATGCTGCATTTCCTGGATAGTTTCTCCAGTCACGATCGCATAAATTTCGGTGTAGATTTTTCCGTATTTGACTTTCTCTAAAGCCGACAGGATAATCAAGTCTTTGCGATCTAGTTCTGGTTTTAAGGTGACTAAAATTGAATCTAATGTTCCTTCCATGCGGTAGCTACTAGAATATTTAGCAACTTCCTTTCCCAGTTCCAGTAGGGTGTGACGCTGTAAGCACAACGGAGTCGATCCATTGACTCGGAAATTGGCATCGATCGCATAAAATTCTCCGTCTCGATCTTCTAGCACATCGAACCCAATCACGCCGAAATAACCATGTTTGTAAGCATACTGACCAATGGCGGCAATCATTTCAAAGAATTTGCTCGTGTCAGTGTTGCGGTAGTCAATTAGTCCGCCTAAATAGTTGCCTTCTGGAGTGACGAGTTGGCTGGTAGTGCCGATGAGGGTTATCTCTCCCGCTTTGTTGACATAAAACTGTACGCAGTAATTCTGCACCTGATTCTTGACGAACTCCGAGACAATAATCCAATCGAGCGACTTAATATTGAGGTATTTCCTGATTTCTTCAAAGCAGTAGTTCAGATCGTTGAGGCTTTTGATAATATAAGTGCCTTCCCCTGAGAGGCCGTGGGACGTTTTAATTAAGTAGGGAAATTGTGGTAAATGAATGTCTTCTAAATTACAGGTGTGCAAATCGTAACTCTCGTATTTTGGACATTGCACCCCCAATTCGGCTAAAGTTACTTTGCTGAGTAAGCGGTAATGAGTGTCTGAATCAATAGCGTGTTTTTCAGGTTTTAGGCGATCGAAGGGAAATAGAGTGATGAGCTTGTCAAAGCGATCGCTGTGGCTAAGATCGTCCAAATAAGTTAAGCGCTCCATCATCAACCTATGGGAGTAGCTGAAGCCAAAATGCTCTTGCCAGTATGCAAGCAGCGACTTTGGCGGTGGATTAATCATAATTCCGGGAATGCGATCGCCTAACACAGCTAAAATTTTCCAAGGTTCCTTTTGGCAAATCTTGTCAAAGGAGGTTTTGGTGGCTTCACTACTGCCATCTTGAATAAAATATTTTTCTAGATTGGGATAAGCAGCCCAACTAGCAGTTGCAGGGTAATTGAGGATAAACCCATAAGATGCATCTGTGATATCTTGAGCAAACAGATCGGAAAGAGAACTTCCTTGAAAGTATTGAAAGTTATATTTTGAGTTCATTTAGCCCTCCCAAAAACCCCATCCTCAAACAATTGGACAGATACATTTTCTGTCTGCACTCCTGCCAGCAGAACCCGATCTTGGTTCAAGACAATTTCTTTAGTAATTGCAGCTAAGTATTTAATAAAATTCGGTAAAATCAATCTACCTTTTGGGTGAATTTGTTTAAAAAACCGTTGTAATTGTTTTGTTTTACTATATTTTCTACCCTGAAGATTGCCATATTTTGTTTGCATAAAGCTAATATTCGATAATTGGCTTTTATTTATATATCTTACTTATCTTTTAATTAACTCTATCAAACGAAAGAAGTAAATTAGTTTGTTTATTATCTGATGATTGTAGAGACGGCGATTTATCGCGTATCTTGCCTTAAACAAAATTATTTAGCAGACCCCTAATCTAAAACCCCCATACTTTAGATGTACAGGGGTTATTTCAACTGGTACGGAATGCTTTAAGGAAAAGGTTAACTTGTATTTCATCCAATTAAAAACTTAAACATAGCCATAGACAAAGCTGTACTTATTCAGGATAACTTACCCCGGTTAATGTTTGCAATTGTGAACTAACAGCACTTATGTAAGTTCGATCGCTTAAAACTTGTGCTGGTAATTTTTTAGCATCGATCGCAGCTTTGACTAAATCTTTCGCAGTAATATTTCCGCGCTGACCTTGAGAAATCAAAGCTCCTCCGCTAGGAACTCCTTGCTGTTTGAAAGCACCTTGGTAAGCAAGATTAACAAGATTAAACGGCTGAATGTAGCTGGCATTGGTAGAATTACTGCTTAATGCATCAGGATTAACTGCTGTGTTTATCGATCTGGCTGTTTGAGCGCTAGCAATGCCAGATGTGAAGGCAAGAGAGGCAATGATAACTGTAGAATTTATCAATGTTATTAATTTCATCAGGTACTCCTTAACTATAGTGAAGTGGAATTAATAGTTTCTACTAATAGATTCCCCTTATTTATAGAAATTAACCTCATACAATTGACTCACCCAAATGGTTGAATTGCCTTTCATCCAAATGGGTGACTTGTTGCCGCCTTCTCGTTTTGGCATATTGGTAGCAGTAACCACATTTCACAACTCAACGATGAAACTGTCTCGGAGATGAAAGTCAGCCTCCGCGCCTCGATGAGTTAACGCCCAGTAAGTCACTTCACCATCTCTGTGTTTGATAACGGTAGTAATGCTAATTTCGATGGCTTGGTTTGCCGAGACGATTCGATCCAAATCGACATCTAACGCAAGTACCAAAGCATCGGTTTGATTCTGAACGCTAAATGGTAGCTTTTTAAAGGCAGTTTCCTCTTGCATCCCTTGACGATATCCATCAAAGCGATAGACATTCCAGTGTCCGGCGGGGGAGAGGTTGAATTCCCAATATCGTGCAGAATCTTTAATGCCAAGAAAAAACTCGAAGCAGGTATCTTCCCAAAGTTTATGCTTGCGTGATGGTGCATTTGATGTTGGAGCAATTGCAATTTCTTTGAAGTCACCTCCAAGGTTGTAGTAGATAGTAAGTTGATTAGCATTTCGGCAGATATTGCCTGTAATTTTCAAATCAGGAAAAGACTCGGTGGAAGAAAAGGATTGCAGGGAAAATGTCTGCTTGTTCATTTCATATCTTGGATAATTTTGCGAATCTGCGTTTCTTGAGATTCAATACTTTCAGTCAGCTTAAACTGAACGATCGCTCTTGCTAAGTTATGTTCTGGGTGCTTAACTTTGAAGTAGACATTCCCTGCTAAATAATCAGCAAAAAATCTCAGTCCTAGTTCAAAAGTAATTAGACGAATAGCATCATATATGTATGCATAGTCATTCTCGGTCAGAAATGCCTTAGCTACAGCAAGATAACCTTGGAGGATTTCTTGACACAGATCGGTATCGAAATAAATACTTTCCCAATTCTCGGTTTCTTCGCCAGCCGGATTGCAACCCGATCGCAGGCAATCACCAATATCGTAATGTACTAAACCGGGTTTCACGGTGTCCAGGTCGATAACGCTGACGGCTTGTTGGGTAACAATGTCAAACATCACGTTATTGATTTTGGGATCGCCGTGCATCAGACGCAGGGGTAGCTTGCCTTCAGCTTTAGCATTTTCTAGGATATGTGCAAAGGCTTGGCGATCGCTAACAAACTGTAAGCAATAATTCACTTCCGAAGATTGAGGCGCACTAGTTTTCGGCAAAACTTCCTCGTAATGCTGGAGATAAAACGGTGTAATATGGAAGCCTTTGAGGGTGTCAGCTAGTTTTTCTGCTGGCAAATCGCTGATTAGATTGTGAAACATCCCCAACGCATAACCGATTTCTTTGGCGTGGGAGCGATCGCGCATACTATCAAAAGACTGGGAGCCTGGAATAAAGCTGATTGCCCGCCAAAATGAGCCATCTGCATCCTTCCAGTGGTCTTGAGCGTTTTTGGTCAACAGTACGCGTGGCACTTCCCAGCGACGATTCAGGGGTGTATCCTGCAACCTTTTTTGAACGTGTTCAGTTAAGGTACGCATATTCTGCATAATCAGTTGTGGCTGACGAAACACCTGTGTGTTAATGCGTTGCAAGACAAAATATTGTTCCTTTGAAGAATCGAGAGTTGCTAAAAAAGTGTCATTTATATTACCACTGCCAAAAGCTTTAACGCCTGTAACCTTCCCCAGTGGGGCGAATTGGTTAGCGATCGCCAGCAGATTCCGGGTATCCTGTGTATTTAATTCTTCTATCATCAGTTTCATCTCTACTACTCCTCACGTACATTGCACGAAAGCAATAGGGGATATCGTAGCGCAAGTGTCAAGATAATTCGTAATTCGTAATTCGTAATTCGTAATTCGTAATTGATTACCAAACTATCAATTATGAATTTTTCAAAGTACTAGAACAATCCTGAATCCATTCGCGAACAACAAGATCCCCGACTTTTTTGAAAAGTCGGGGATCTGCGGGTTGCAATTTTCGCTAACCCCGTGCTAATTCAACAATTAGGAAATCTCATCGCTATCAACCCACTCATCATAAGATGAGTCATAACCAACGTAGTGAAGATAGTATTGCTGGCCTTGGATTTGCTGAATCGTTGCGGAATACCAAGCCTCTTGGTCATCATCCCAACATTTTACCTTTTGACCTACTGCATATCCATTTTCATCAGTGGAGCGAAGATCGCGAGTCCGAATGTCATCTTCGCCTACCCACTCGTCATAAGATGAACCGTAACCAAGGTAATGAATAAAGAACTGGTCATCTTGGATTTTCTCAATGGTTCCCTGATACCAATCCTCCTCATCATCATCCCAGACTTCTACAGTTTTGCTGACTTCATACTGAGTCTTATCTGATTTATCTGATTTAAAGGCAGATGAGACATCTTGAATCGGCTTTTGTTCTTCTTGTTTGATTTCCTCTTTTACTAGAGCGTATGCTTGCAAAATCAAACTGCGAGCGACAGTTTGAATTCCTGTATGCTCGTAGTAATTGGTAGTTTGATCTAAGAATGCTGCAACTAAATCTAAATTATCATCAGCAATCTGAATAAAATTACCCAAATTACTAGAAATTGATTGCGGGGTTATGCCCGTCTTGGATACTAAATTATTCATCCAGCCTTGCACGGAGTTAAAACCCTGACTGATAAAACCAACTTTATCAGAAGGATTATTGCCTGGAAGAAAGTTATTAACGGCTAAGAAAACCGGATTTTGAGTTATTGCACTAGCATCAGTACCACTAATAACTCCGTGAATTTTGCTGAGGAAGTCAGGGCCCAAGGGCAGAATTCCATCTAGACAAACTAAAGCTACCATCCGGATTAGGGATGCATTTTGATAGTTGTTAGTCAGGGAATTAGCAAACTCTTGGGGATTAGGTTGAGGAATACCGTTTAGTTTGCAAAAGGCGATGATTTCGACGGCGATTTTTAGTACCAAGTCAATGGATTGAGTGACATCGGCTTTGGGAGTAATTTTGCCTAAAAAAGAGAGAAAGCCGATTTTTTCACTAGCTTTATTCGCTAAAGCCGCCGCCGCCATTGCTGTGTCTGCCTTATCAATTGTTTGATAAAGTTTGATGGCAAACTGGTAGCCTTGTTGAGGATCTATGTATAAACTAGCAGCGCGATCGCGGATTTTCTGAATTACCTTAGCATCGGTAACTCCAGTAATGGCGCGGATATTATTGTCAAACCCCGTCAAATTGCTCCATTCACCTGGAGCTACATAATCAAGAGCCTTTAAAACTTTGACAGTAATATTGTCAGTCGGTAACTCGTCAACCAACTGAATAATTGATTTATCCATCAGCCGATCCTCAAAACTCCAGATATCGTTACAATACGGTTCAGAGCAGCCCACATCTAGCGTTGGGCAATTACTGAAACGTATTTATAGAGTTCCCCAACCTGACCAAAAAATAACGATGTTAGTAACAGACGCTACACCTAAAGATATTGCATAGGCGATCGCATCTCTGGCAAATATTTATTGTTGAAGTACGGGAACATTCTATTTAAGGGAAGATGCTGTAACACAAGTCTGTTTCTCATAACGTCAAGACGGTAGTCGCTACAGGGAAGGTGGAAGTCGCTACAGGGATGACGGAAGTCGCTACAGGGAAGGCGGAAGTCGCTACAGGGATGACGGTAGTCACTACAGGGATGACGGTAGTCGCTACAGGGATGACGGTAGTCGCTACAGGGATGACGGTAGTCGCTACAGGGATGACGGTAGTCGCTACAGGGAGGACGGTAGTCGCTACAGGGAAGAATATTTTGATTTTTGCTTAATATGTGGTTATTTAACAGAGTATTAAAAATACCCCACCCTAACCCTCCCCCCTTCGACAAGCTCAGGGCATCGCTTGCAAAGGGGAGGTAATCATTCTATTAAAATCACAGCCAACCACTTTTAAAACATCCCCTAAGCATCACTATTTTCTAACCAACATTACCCGCAGCTAACACTTGTTCGACTGTAAGCGCAATTTCCGGGAAAATTGCAGATACAATTTGCTGACTCCCGTTATATCCATTAGACGATCGCTTTCGTCCATCTACTCACAGTTTGTATGTAGCATTCGGCTAATCTCTGTTCACTTGTAAGGTGAATAATTTATACTGAATAGACTTTAAACACAGCAAACGCTTGAGTAATCTATGATCGCACTGGAAGGGTATAAAGTCCTGACAGAACTGCACGCAAGCCCCAATTCTCAGGTTTATCGAGGATACCGAGAGTTAGATCGACAACCAGTAGTACTGAAAGTTCTGTGGCAAGAATACCCATCCCCAGAAGCGATCGCTCGGTTTAAACTTGAATACGATCTCACACGCCGCGCTCAAGCGCCGGGAATTATCCAAGCCTACGACTTGAAAAAATATCAAAATACCTTAGTGTTAGTTTTAGAGGATTTTGGTGGGCAACCTCTACGTGAGTTACTCAATCAATCGCCTCTACCGCTAAATAATTTTTTGCAATTGGCTATACAAGTAGCGGCAGCTTTAGAAGCAATTCATCAGCAACAAATTATTCATAAAGACATTAATCCTGCCAATATTCTTCTCAATCCCACAACTCAACAAACGAAAATAATTGACTTTGGGATTGCTACTTTGTTGTCGCGGGAAAATCCCACGTTGCGAAATCTGAATGTTTTAGAAGGGACTCTCGCTTATATTTCTCCTGAACAAACAGGACGGATGAATCGCTCGATTGATTATCGCACCGATTTTTACTCTTTGGGAGTCACTTTCTACGAACTGTTGACCCAGCATTTACCTTTTATTAGCGACGATCCTGTAGAACTGGTTCACAGCCATATTGCCAAACAACCGATTCCACCCGATCGCATCAATCCTCAAATTCCACCAGCGCTTTCGCAAATTGTGATGAAGTTGCTAGAAAAAACTGCCGAAGCGCGTTATCAAAGTGCTTTTGGATTGCAGGCAGATTTAGAGCAATGTTTGGAGATGTTGCACGCTACAGGGCAAATTTCCTTATTTGAACTGGGACAGCAAGATTGCTCCGGTAGATTTCAAATTCCTCAAAAACTCTACGGACGCGAGGCGGAAGTGACAAATTTGCTGGCAGCTTTTGAGCGAGCTAGTCACGGTCAAAGTGAAGTGATGCTGATTGCAGGTTATTCTGGAATTGGCAAATCAGCCCTAGTTCAAGAAATTTATAAACCGATTACTCAGCAACGGGGATATTTTATTTCTGGGAAGTTTGACCAGTTTCAACGCAACATTCCCTACAGTTCTTTAATTCAAGCCTTTCAAGCTTTAATTCGCCAACTATTAACTACAAGTGAACCCGAAATTGCTATTTGGCGCAAAAAATTATTAGATGCTCTTGGTGTCAATGGCCAGGTGATTATCGAAGTGATTGCAGAGGTAGAACTGATTATTGGTCAGCAGCCACCCGTTATAGAACTATCGCCCAAGGAAGCGCAAACTCGGTTTAATTTGGTCTTGCAAAACTTCATTAAGGTCTTTACCCAAAAGGAACATCCTTTAGTGATGTTTTTGGACGATCTGCAATGGGCGGATAGTGCATCACTCCAGCTGATTCAGTTGTTAATTAGTCAAGCAGACAGTCAATATCTGTTGCTGATTGGTGCTTATCGCGATAATGAAGTAGATAAAAGCCATCCCCTGCGGACAACGATCGCATCCTTAGAACAAGCAGGAGTGGCTATTCACGAACTCACCTTAACGCCCTTAGCATTGCCCCAAATTCAACAACTCCTCAGCGATACCTTCAACAATGCCGATTCAGCAGAAGTTACTCCTTTGGCAGAACTGCTGCAACAGAAGACTAATGGCAATCCCTTTTTCATGAATGAGTTTTTGAAGTCGCTGTATGCAGAAGAATTACTCCAGTTTAATTTCACTCAGCGACAATGGCAGTGGCAACTGGCAAAAATCCAGGCGGCCCAGATTACCGATAACGTCGTTGAGTTGATGGCGCTGAAAATTCAAAAGCTGCCAGTAGCCACCCAAGAAGCTTTAAAATTAGCAGCTTGTATTGGTAATTCCTTTGATTTACAGACTCTGGCGATCGCTAGCTCAAAATCCCTTGCAGATGTCGCCGCCCAACTCTGGGAAGCCGTGCAAACCGGACTAATTTTACCCCAAGGCAATAACTACCAACTCTTGCAAGTTGCCGACCTAGAAGTAACAGCGCTGACAAATTTGGATGTAGTCTACAAATTCCTGCACGATCGCGTCCAGCAAGCAGCTTATTCACTGATTTCTACTGACCAAAAACAGGCAGTACACTTGCAGATTGGGCAACTATTATTACAAGGCATTACTCCCCAAAAGCAAGAAGAAAGGATTTTTGACATTGTTAATCAACTAAATTTCGGCATCGTCCTAATCGCAGATCGTCAACAGCGACAAAAATTAGCTCAGTTGAATTTAACAGCAGGTAACAAAGCCAAAGCCTCAGCAGCCTATCAGCCAGCTTTAGATTATCTGACAATGGGGATTAATTGCCTAGCAGCTAACTGTTGGCGGCAACAATATCAGCTAGCTTTGGCATTGCATACCGCCGCCGCCGAAGCTGCTTATTTGGGTGGGGACTTTGAACGCATGGATGCACTCACAGATGAAGTTCTGCAAAAGACCCGTAGCACAGTCGATCAGGTGCAGGTTTATGCCATTAAAATCCAAGCTGCGATCGCCTGCGATCAATTATTGGCAGCTTCTAAACTCGGTCTGCAAGTTCTGCAACTGCTGGGCATTCCCTTAGCCAGCAACCCCGGTCAACCGCAAATTATGCTGGGATTGCTAAAAACTAAACTTGCTTTGGCAGGTAAGCAAATACACACCTTAGTTGACTTACCAAAACTCACCCATCCCACAAAATTAGCGGCAATTCGCATCCTGGCAAGTATTGCCTCGGCGACCTACCTCGCAGCCCCGAATGTTTTTCCTTTGACGGTCTTTAAACAGGTAGAAATATCCGCGAAATATGGCAATGCGGCAGAATCAGCCTTTGCCTACGCTACCTATGGTTTGATTCTCTGTGGCGTTGTTGGAGATTTGCGAGGGGGATATAAATTTGGTGAATTAGCCTTGCAAGTGCTAGACCGCTTCAATGCCAAGCATTTGCAAGCGAGAACTTTATTTGTAGTTAATTCCTTTGTCCGCCACTGGCAAGAACCACTCCAAAATACTATTCCTTCGCTGCAAGCAGGATTTCAAGTTGGGCGCGATACGGGTGATACCGAGTACGCTGCCTTTTGTGCGAATACATGCTCTATGCATTGCTATTTTTCTGGTCAAAATCTGGCTGAATTAGATGAATGTTTAGCTATTTACGCAGATGCAATTCAGCTGTTTAAGAAAAAACCGATTTTTGTTCTCATTCAACTTTATCGCCAAGTAGTTGCTAATTTACAGGGCAAAAATGCTAATCCCTGTCAGTTGATGGGGGAATTTTATGATGCAACGTCGATGTTAGCCCAGCATATCGAGAGTAACTACCGCACAGCTATTTTTTATATTTATACTAATCAATTAACGCTGAATTATTGGTTTGAAGATTACGCTACAGCCGTCAAGAATGCTGATTTAGCAATTCCTTATTTAGATGCAGTTGTGGCTTTATATATTGTGGGATGGTTCCACTTTTATGACTCATTAGCACGACTAGCTTTAGCTTCTGTTGTCAGTGCAGCAGAACGTCAAAAGTTACTCCAGCGAGTGGCAGCAAACCGGAAAAAATTGCAAGTCTGGGCGAAATTTTCTCCTGTCAACTATACCCATAAATTAGCGCTGGTAGAAGCAGAATGGCATCGGGTGCATGGAGAATCTAGTCAGGCGATCGCTTGTTACGATCGCGCCATTGCCTTAGCCCAAGAAAACCAATATTTGAATGAAGCGGCTCTCGCTAATGAATTAACTGCCAAATTTTATCTAGCCCAGAACAAATCCAAGATTGCCCAAGTATATCTGCAAGAAGCCCGTTATCTTTATTTGCAGTGGGGAGCGATCGCTAAGGTAAAAGATTTAGAAGCCAAGTATCCCCAAATCTTAACGCGCATTCTCGAAAAAGCTGTTAACTCAACTTTATCAACCACTACTTCTCACCCAACAGGTCTCACAAGTACCAGCCGCTCAGAGTCATTGGATTTGGTGACAGTCATCAAAGCTTCTCAAACCCTTTCTGAAGAAATTCAACTAGATAAACTTTTATCTAACTTAATGCGGATTTTAATAGAAAATGCCGGGGCGCAACGGGGATTTTTGCTGTTGTCAACCAAAGGAAAATTTCTAATTGAAGCTCAGGGAACCGTTGGTGAGAATACTATTCAGGTGTTGGAATCACTCAGTATTGAAGATAACCAAACTCTTTCTACTGCGATCGTTAATTATGTGATTCGCACTAAAACTAATGTAGTCCTAAACGATGCCATCCACGAAGCAGTAGGGATTGGGGAATTCATCAAAGACCCCTACATTCGCCAATACCAGCCGCGATCGATTTTGTGTACTTCCTTGATTAATCAAGGAAAGTTAGCAGGGATTGTCTATTTAGAAAATAACTTGACAACCGGAGCATTTACCCCAGATCGTTTGGAGTTGCTCAACCTGCTTTCCGCACAAGCAGCTATTTCCATTGAAAATGCCCGTTTGTATACAGATTTAGCTGCACTCAACAAAGCTTATGAACGCTTTGTCCCGCGCCAATTTCTGCAATTCCTCGATAAGCAAAGCATTATAGACGTGCAATTAGGCGATCAGGTGCAGCGAGAAATGTCAGTCTTATTTACCGACATTCGCGCCTTCACCACCCTTTCCGAAAGCATGACTCCCGCCGAAAATTTCCGATTTATTAACTCCTATCTCAGCCGCATGGAGCCGATCATTCTCGAAAACAATGGCTTTATCGACAAATATATTGGTGATGCGATCATGGCTTTGTTTGCAGGAGATGCCGATGATGCCGTACAGGCGGGAATTGCCATGTTGCAGACATTAACAACCTACAACGAAAAACGCCAAGCCAAGGGTTACTTACCAATTCAAATTGGCATTGGGATTAATACTGGTTCGCTCATTTTGGGGACAGTCGGCGGGTTGAATCGCATGGATAGTACAGTGATTAGTGATGCAGTTAATCTAGCAGCGCGAATCGAAGGATTGACGAAAACATTCAACGCCCCACTTTTAATTACCGACCAAACTTTTGAGCGCTTACAAAATCGCGATCGCTATGGTATTCGTGTAATTGGTCAGGTGAAGGTGAAGGGTAAAACGAATGCTGTGACTGTTCATGAAGTGTTTGCAGCCGATTCCCCAAAAGTGAATGCAGGTAAAGCGGCTACTTTAGAAGTATTTGCATCAGCATTAGCGTGTTACGAACAACAACAATTTGCCGCAGCAGCCGAGTATTTTCAAGATTGCTTGCAGCAAAACCCGTGCGATCGAGTCGCGCAGATGTATCTTGAGCGCTGTCAACCAGGAAAAGAAATAGCATCAATTTTTACTGAGGCGGTTAAATTTTAAGGGATTTACATACTGATTGCTGACTAAATTAAGAAGTACTGAGTAATTAATTACCCCCCTTAATCCCCCCGATGCATTGGGGGGAAAAAAGAAAATCTAGTTCCCTCCCCTTTGCAAGCGATGCCCTGACTTGTGCTGAGCGTAGCCGAAGTAGCTTGTCGAAGGGGGGAGGGTTAGGGCTTTCTGGGGCAGGTTTTTTTGATTAGACAAATTTTTGGGATTTTAAAACCAAAACCATTGTCTGAGAACTTAAAACTACGTTCAATAATTGAGAACATTCTCAACTATTTATCGAAAGCCTAAAAACCTGCCCTTGAAAGGAGGGTTAGGGTGGGGTAAAACCGTGATTTCTCAGCTATTTCAGACTTGTGTATACACGGTAGCCTCTTGTAGGCGGTCTTTCACCTCAGCACTCTTCATAGTTGGATTTAAAAATCCTGAAAAAGCTGATGTTTGGACATTTGAGGGCAAAAACTCAACTTTTAAATTAAAACCTAATGTTATACCTAAAGGCAAAACACCAAATTAGACAATACCAGGGTATCAATTAATGAATCCTAAAATTCCCGAACCCCGATTTCCAGAGGCAGCAATGACTGCCAGTCGTGAGGAACTATCAAATTTACCGATGAATGTCATCTATGGAGATTTACCGACAGATTTATCTGGACATACGTTCATTATTGCGCCTGTAGGTAGTGTTGCCTCTGGGGGATTACCCAATCCGAATGGAACCCACATTTTTAACGGTGATGGGATGATTTACCGCTTAGATTGGCAAGCCGGACAGGTGACTGTCAAGACGAAACTGGCACGTACACCTTGCTATTATGCAGATCGAGCAACTTTTAAAAATCCTACTTATCGCTCTCATCAATTTCGCGATTATGGGTTGTTACGCTTCTCCCCTTCCTTGGGCTTGCGAGATGAGGTAGATATTGCCTTTCTCGCCTTTAATACGGCTAAAGACAGCCAAGAGCGATTAATGATTACTTATGACGCTGGTCGTCCCTATGAAATTGATACCAATAGTTTAGAGATTGTTACCCCAGTGGGAGGTAATACTGAGTGGAAACCGTTTCTACCTTTTCCCTATCCTTTCCCCCCGGTGTTGAGTACGTCTCACCCAGCCTTTGATGGTTATACTAACGAAGTTTTCTTAGTTAACTATGGGCGATCGCTGAGTAATTTTCTGGAAAGTGCGCGTTTCATTTATGACCTGGAACAACTGCCCCAGGAACTACAGCAATTGCTAAGTGCGATCGCTCAACTTTTAGACAACAATCCTTTGCAGATTCCCTTGGGAATGTTCTCGAAATTTTCTCAAAGTTTCTCGCAACTATTGATTGGCTGGATTGAGAAATTGTTAGGAACTGCCATGCCAGATTTTGTTCGTCTGATGCGGTGGAATGGTGTCGGTAAACTCCAGCAGTGGGAGTTGATACTGCCGGATGGTTCCCCGGTGCGGATTGAACAAAGCATCCATCAGTTGGCAGTTACCAAAGATTACGTGGTGCTGATGGACACCTCCTTGAAGATTGGCCCAGAACAAATCCTGAATAATCCCATTCCCGATAGTTTGGAAACTGAGCGCCTTCTGCGGCGATTACTGACGCGATCGCAGCAGCCCAATTCCCCCATTTACATCGTGCGTCGGGCTGACCTCAAAGCAGATGTGACTACTGTCGTAGTCCGCCCAGCCGTAATTCCTTTAGAAACAGTGCATTTTTTGACCGATTACGAAAACCCCGACGGTCAAATCACCTTGCACGCTGCCCATCTCTGCGCTACAGATATTGCCGAATGGGTTCGCAAGTATGATATATCAAAATTCGACGCTCCCAAATCTGCGCCTCTGTGGTTGGGAGGAATGTTATCTAATGGGCAAATGGATGTGGGTCGTCTGGGTCGCTATCAAATAAACGGCGAGACAGGTCAGATTCAAGATGCTAAAGTAATTTACGATACTCGCCGTCATTGGGGTATAGGTTTCTACGCTTGCCAGGAAAAGCTGGCCTCTGGATTGCCTCCTCAACGGATTGATAATATTTATTGGCAATCTCTCGGTTTTTGGCCAGAATTGCTGACTGAGTTTATTTACAAGTTGTACGAAGACTATCCCTACCGGGCTGTCCCACTAAAAGAATTAATGCAACGAGAAGAAGCTTTCCACAATCGCCCTTCTTCTTTGTTTCGGGTAGATACAATCAAAATGGAGGTAGCAGATTTTTATGATGCGCCCTCTGGTTACTTCATCAGTTCACCCCAGTTTGTACCGAGATTGAACAGCAATGGCAGTTCTACAGATGGCTATATCGTCTGTACGGTATTTGGGGAAAATAACAACGAAATTTGGATCTTCCAAGCCGATCGATTAGGGGCTGGGCCTATATGCAAATTGAGTCATCCACAACTGGATTTTGGCTTCACAATGCACACTACTTGGTTATCTGCGATCGCACCTCGCACTGCTAATTACGATATCCCCGTGCGACAAGACTATGAATCGTTACTTAAACAGCCAGCCATTCAGCAATTATTCACAGAAGCAGTTTATCCACATTTTCAGTAGAAATTGCGATCTATCTATATCAGGACTTACGCACTCAGATCCCCCAACCCCCTTAAAAAGGGGGCTTAGAGGTTCCCCCCTTTTTAAGGGGGGCTAGGGGGGATCTATGTTTCAGGCTTCAATGCGTAAATCCTATATATAAATTAGGAGAGCGTGAATGTGAGGAACAGTAACATTTCTACCTCCTGCCTCCTGCCTTCTGCCTCCTGCCTTCTACTAATCGCAACATTCTCAAATCAGGGCACATTACTACTAGGAAGAACGACTATTATGACTAAAGTATCTAAAGATGCACGAATTTGTATTGTCGGGGCGGGAGCAGCCGGATTATCTACGGCTTACTTTTTGAAAAAGCAAGGCTACCGCAACGTACTTGTCTTAGAAAAAGCTGGACGGGTGGGGGGATTGTGTTGTTCCATTACTTATAATTCCCGTTCCTTTGACTTAGGAGCAAATTATCTCACCCCTGCTTACAAAGAAGTCCTCAAAATGGCTGAAGAAGTCGGCGCTCAACTTTACAGTGAAGGGCCAGGGCAAGTCTACAACCCTTTTAAATCTCAACCGGGACAACCTGCCTACACCTCAATTATGAATGCTGTTACCGAGGGAACCGACCCAGTAACGTTTTTGGCAGCCGTTGGGCGCTATTGGTGGGAGCGTCTTTGGCTAGAGCCAATTATTTCCGTTCCTGGGTTTGCCGGTATCAGTCAACATCCCGAACTCACTCAACCTTTTTCCCAGTGGTTAGCAGAGAAAAATTTGTCATGTCTAACAACTTTATTTGAAATTCCGATTACCGCAATGGGCTATGGCTATTTAAACGAAATCCCTGCTGCCTATGCCTTAAAATACATGACCCTAGAAACCTTTGGGACTTTAGTTACTTACGGTGCAGATTTGCGCTGCGGTTGGCCTAAACGGTTTATTGATGGTTTCCAACGCTTCTGGGAGCGTGTTGCTTGGGGAATAAATGTGCGTTTGAATATTGACATCAAGGAAATCAAGCGTGGAGCAATTACACGGGTGCGGTTCACCGAGCAAGAGCAGATTCTTGACAAGATTGTTACCCATGAAGAAGTTTTAGAATTTGACTATCTGGTTTTAGCTTGTCCGTTGACATTGAATGTTCTCAACACCTTTCTCGATTTGTCGCCAGCGGAGAAAGACCTATTTGAGCAGATTATTCTCAATCCCTACAGTTTGATTACCTATCTGATTCCCGAACTGGAAATGCCAACCCCAGTAACTAATGTCATTCCCTTAAATGCGGTGGGGAATCCTTGGTTTATTGCTCAACAGTTTGCTGACAATGACCTGATTGCCTTTTACACTCGCCTAGATCGTGAGGGAAAAATCACTAAAACAGATGTTCTCCAAGGGATTCAAAAGACATTAGAGAATTTGGGAGTGCAGGTAGATGATGATTACTACACCTACGATAAGTGGCCTTACTTTCCTCACGTTACTTCAGAGGTCATGCAAGCGGGATTTTACGATCGCTTAGAAGCCCTGCAAGGTCAACGCAAAACCTTCTATGTGGGAGGCTTATTGAATTTTGAGTTGGTTGAGACTATTGTGGAGTATTCAAAAAGTTTAGTCGAGAAGAACTTTTAGTCTAGAAAACTTCTTTCTCCTTTGAAGTTGTACACACAAGTCGAATTACCCCCCTTAATCCCCCCTTGCAAAGGGGGGAAATCGGAAATCTAGTTCCCTCCCCTTTGCAAGGGGAGGGTTAGGGTGGGGTAAAACCCAGATTTATCAGCTATTTCAGACTTGTGTGTACACCGTAGCCAACACATACGGGGAGGGTTGGCGAGGGGTGATTCAAGGATTTATGCAAGAGGTCTAGTAATTTTTGGTTGGCGATCGCATAGATCGCATTTAATCGCGCCTAGTTAATTCGGCAAAACTACGCTTTGACGCACAGCACGCTTGCGATCGCTTTTACGAGTACCTCCAGCCATCTGATATTCGTGGCTATTATTACCATATTTATAAGCAATACCACGCAAAATTTTCTCAGAATAGTCTGCTAATTCCTGTTCGTTTTCGACGAGTTGGGTTAGTAAGACATCAATAGTAGAGAGGGTGGTATTGTATGCTTCTAGAGATTGCCGCACCCTTTCGATTTTTTCAGTATAATCTTTGACTGTTAAGCCTTCTCCGACATCGAGAGTTTGACTAATAGATTTAACGCTTGCTAGACGTAGTTCAGCTTTGCCAAGAGTACGTGAATTGCGTTTTCGCCTTCCCATAATTAATACTCATTTTCTTAATTTCTCATAACTCTATAGTGGGCAATTGTTAAAAAGGTTGTCATACGTGGAATTGTTGATTTTTCTAAAAAAGCCTAAAATTTATTTGCTTTATACCAATTTGTAATTACGAATTGATATAACGTCAAAGCGGAAGCTGCTACAGCTTGCGCAAAACACGGAAACGTGAAAGCAGAAGTTGCTA
This sequence comes from Nostoc sp. DSM 114167, assembly GCF_052692655.1. NCBI lineage: Bacteria > Bacillati > Cyanobacteriota > Cyanophyceae > Nostocales > Nostocaceae > Nostoc > Nostoc sp. DSM 114167. Next base: position 4,110,481 of record NZ_CP195116.1, on the reverse strand, counting down.
CAGCTTGCGCAAAACGCGGAAACGTGAAAGCGGAAGTTGCTACAGCTTGCGCAAAACACGGAAACGTGAAAGCGGAAGTTGCTACAGCTTGCGCGAAACGCGGAAACGTGAAAGCGGAAGTTGCTGCAAGCAAAGCGGAAGTTGCTACAGCTTGCGCGAATTGATACTGATTTATTCCAGCATTTCTTCCGAATCCTTTATCTCCGTTCGGCTTCCTTCAATGGCTTCCTTTGACTGCTCCCTAAGCGAAGTCGAAGGCTCCCTGAGCGAAGTCGAAGGCTCCCTGAGCGAAGTCGAAGGCTCCCTGAGCGAAGTCGAAGGCTCCCTGAGCGAAGTCGAAGGGAGCGTTCTTGCATCGAAGCCATCACCACCGAAGCCAGCCAGCCGACTGTAATGAGTTTCATTTTGACATTCGGCTAACTTATGCAACAAATTTGTATCCCCTGAAATTAGAGCTTGCTTCTTTTTTCGACTCCAACCTTGCACCTGCTTCTCACGCTCAAAAGCGTCTACTACGCACTGATAATACTCACAAAAAACTAGCTTCACAGGCAACCGTTTTGCCGTGTGGTTTGCGCCCTCACCTTGTTGATGTTGCCACAGCCGCCGCTCAAGATCCGTTGTACTACCTGTGTAGTAACTACCATCAGCACATTCAAGAATGTACATATAAGCCATAATATTGATTTGCGCGATCGCTTTAGTGTTCCCTGAGCGAAGTCGAAGGGAACATTCTAATTGGTCTTATTACCAATGCCATCGCAGAGAGTGCTGCCTTCGACTTCGCTCAGGCAGCTTCGAGTTCCCTGAGCAAAACGTTCCCTGAGCAAAACGTTCCCTAAGCGAAACGTTCCCTGAGCGGAGTCGAAGGGAACATTCTAATTGGTCTTATTACCAATGCCATCGCAGAGAGTGCTGCCTTCGACTTCGCTCAGGCAGCTTCGAGTTCCCTAAGCAAAACGTTCCCTAAGCAAAACGTTCCCTAAGCAAAACGTTCCCTGAGCAAGACGTTCCCTGAGCGGAGTCGAAGGGAACATTCTAATTGCTCTTAGTACCAATGCCATCGCAGAGGTGCTTGTCACTCACATTGGGATTCGATTGCAAATAAACACGTAGCCTGTTGCAACTGTAAGTGATTAAATCATCTAGGTTATTTATATTTAGGTACTGCCAGACTTTCACGGTTTTGTCAGAACTACCAGAAGCGATGGTTTTGCCATCGGGGCTAAATGCGACGCTATTGACCGCATCGCTATGCCCTTTGAAGGTGGTGATTTCTTTGGCACTCACCGCATCCCAGACTTTCACGGTTTTGTCAGAACTACCAGAAGCGATGGTTTTGCCATCGGGGCTAAATGCTACGCTCTTGACCGCATCGCTATGCCCTTTGAAGGTGGTGATTTCTTTGGCACTCACCGCATCCCAGACTTTCACGGTTTTGTCAGAACTTGCAGAAGCGATGGTTTTGCCATCGGGGCTAAATGCTACGCCAATGACCGCATCGCTATGCCCTTTGAAGGTGGTGATTTCTTTGGCACTCACCGCATTCCAGACTTTCACGGTATTGTCTAAACTTGCAGAAGCGATGGTTTTGCCATCGGGGCTAAATGCTACGTTGACCGCATCGCTATGCCCTTTGAAGGTGGTGATTTCTTTGGCACTCACCGCATCCCAGACTTTCACGGTTTTGTCAGAACTTGCAGAGGCGATGGTTTTGCCATCGGGGCTAAATGCGACGCTATTGACCGCAGAGCTATGCCCTTTGAAGGTGGTGATTTCTTTGGCACTCACCGCATCCCAGACTTTCACGGTTTTGTCAGAACTTGCAGAGGCGATGGTTTTGCCATCGGGGCTAAATGCTACGCTAGTGACCGCAGAGCTATGCCCTTTGAAGGTGGTGATTTCTTTGGCACTCACCGCATCCCAGACTTTCACGGTATTGTCAGAACTTGCAGAAGCGATGGTTTTGCCATCGGGGCTAAATGCGACGCTATTGACCGCATCGCTATGCCCTTTGAAGGTGGTGATTTCTTTGGCACTCACCGCATCCCAGACTTTCACGGTATTGTCAGAACTTGCAGAAGCGATGGTTTTGCCATCGGGGCTAAATGCGACGCTATTGACCGCATCGCTATGCCCTTTGAAGGTGGTGATTTCTTTGGCACTCACCGCATCCCAGACTTTCACGGTATTGTCAGAACTTGCAGAAGCGATGGTTTTGCCATCGGGGCTAAATGCGACGCTATTGACCGCATCGCTATGCCCTTTGAAGGTGGTGATTTCTTTGGCACTCACCGCATTCCAGACTTTCACGGTATTGTCTAAACTTGCAGAAGCGATGGTTTTGCCATCGGGGCTAAATGCGACGCTAATGACCGCATCGCTATGCCCTTTGAAGGTGGTGATTTCTTTGGCACTCACCGCATCCCAGACTTTCACGGTTTTGTCAGCACTTGCAGAAGCGATGGTTTTGCCATCGGGGCTAAATGCGACGCTAATGACCGCATCGCTATGCCCTTTGAAGGTGGTGATTTCTTTGGCACTCACCGCATCCCAGACTTTCACGGTTTTGTCAGCACTTGCAGAAGCGATGGTTTTGCCATCGGGGCTAAATGCTACGCCAATGACCGCATCGCTATGCCCTTTGAAGGTGGTGATTTCTTTGGCACTCACCGCATTCCAGACTTTCACGGTATTGTCTAAACTTGCAGAAGCGATGGTTTTGCCATCGGGGCTAAATGCTACGCCAATGACCGCAGAGCTATGCCCTTTGAAGGTGGTGATTTCTTTGGCACTCACCGCATCCCAGACTTTCACGGTATTGTCAGAACTTGCAGAAGCGATGGTTTTGCCATCGGGGCTAAATGCTACGCTATAGACCGCAGAGCTATGCCCTTCTAAGCGGTTTCTCTCTTGGGTATTGTAAATTCCTCGCTTGAGTGCCACTACAGCTTGTTGGTTAGCCTCTTGTTCTAAATTGGCATTTTTAATTGGTGGTCTACCTAAAATTTGTCTACCTGACTGTGTAGCTGCAACCACAGCCTCAAGTTGCCTGTCAGAAAGTAGAGAAGCTTCAGAACTTTGCGCCAGAGCAATGGCACTTTGCTCAGTTGCTTCCTTGGCTTTGTTTTGTGCGTTCCACCATTGATAAACCGCAAAGATAGCTACCACAGCTAACCCCATACTAAACAATGTAACAACTCGGTTTTGCCGCCGTGCTGCTGCCAACTTTTCTTGTTGGCGTTCTTTCTCTTCTCGCTCAAGGCGATTTCGTAGTTCTTGACTCTCTTGAATATACTCCTCGGCTACCCCATTCAACATCTGCCAATCACCAAATCTAGCTAAATATCCCTCTGCTACTGCTAATCTGTCATCTTTTCTCAGGAATCCTGACTTTTTATCATTCCTCTCCCATTCTTGGGCTTCCGCTTCAATCTGTCGCTCAATGCCTATTCCCAACTTATATTCCTCTTTCCAATCCCCCAACTTTTGCCAGTGGCGGATTAGGGCTTCGTGAACAACATCTAAAATTACATCCTGGGAATCCGGCTCATCTGTCTTGGTAATTAATCGGGCATCTTTATCCGCTAACTTCTCGCTCACGTATTGCAAAAGATTAAAGGAATGATGGGAATTAACCAACTCACCCAAACGCACGCGCCGCCGTATATCTGTGGTTTCTCCCATTTGCGTCAATTCCAGAAAAATTCGCCGCGCCACAGTTTTTTCTGTTGGTAAAAGACTTTTGTAGACTGCATCAGCGCGTTTTTGTAGCGTTCCTTCCACCCCGCCTAAATCCTGATAAGTTTTCAGGCTGAGAAGTTCATCGCTTTGATTTCTCGATTCACGCCACAATTCTGTCAGGGTATATTGCAGCAAAGGCAAACTTCCGGGGTAATCCTCAACATCATTAATTAGTTGCTGTTTTAACCTGCCCTCTATGCCTAATCCTACCCAATCAGCCGGTTTAGTAATCGCTTCTTCAATTTCCTCACGGGTTAAGTGTTCGACGTTGATGTAAGGTTTATGGATTCTGCCCGCAAATTCGGGATATTCTCGCCATCTCGCCCGAAAATCCGATCGCATCCCAATGAAAATATAAAGGTTATCTGTACAGTCAATTAATTCCTGCAAACAGTCAAAGAATTCTTGGCGCTGGCTATCATCGCACATCGTAAAGCATTCTTCAAACTGGTCGATAATCAAAATCACTGGTGTGTTTAATGCTTTTAACTTCTCGCCGATGACATGGGCAATATTTTCTGTTGTCCCGCCTAACTTTTTAGATCCCCCTAAATCCCCCTTAAAAAGGGGGACTTTAAGAGATTCTTCGCCCCCCTTGTTTAAGGGGGGTTGGGGGGATCTAGGCAAGGAAAGTGCAAAAGCCTCCTGTAAACTGTTAACAGGAGTTTCTTTAGGCGTAAAGGGAGTAATATAAGTCCAGCGATCGCTCCCTGGAATATCTTGCCCTAGCTTCAGCTGGTAGAGTAACCCAGCCCGTAACAGAGATGATTTCCCACTACCGGAAGCACCTAACACAGCAATGAGGCGATGCTTCTCTCTTACCTGTTGAATCAACTCCTGAGTTAGCGCACTCCGCCCATAAAAAACCTCAGCATCTTCCTTTGTTTCGGTAAAATATGACAGGGAACGATAAGGACACTTATCCTGAAAGCTTTTTTGCGAAAACTTAGTTGTCAGCAGAATAGCGCGTGGGGAATTGGCAATTAACGGGCGCTGGACTGTATTCGACATTCGGCTGATAATCAAATCTGCCAATTTGTGGCTATTAACGATCCCATCTGCGTCATTTTCCGGGTTCAATCCTGCAAGTAACGCCTCCGTCAACAACCCCTGAGTATGGGGAATTTCGACTCCAGTTTCGTAGGAACGGGTTGCAGTAATGAAACAGTAGTCTTTATCTGTGGGAATAAAGTTCAACAATTCACCGCTATAGCAGCAATCTAGCCAAACAACGACTCGTTTAGCTGAACTTGTTTGCAACTGCTCTCCTAACCAACTTAAGCGTATACCATATTCTTCTTCAGGTAGGGCATCACTGGTAGCTAGAAATACTTCTTCTTTGCCCGCTACAGTTTTGCACCAGCCATGTCCGGAAAAGAAGAATAACGCTGTTTCTGGGACGGGGTTAGGAGGAGGAGGATTGAAAAGATTAGCGATCGCTTCTATCAATTCTTGCACCTTTACCGCCCCTTGGCGGTCAATTTTATTTTCTCCCTTCTGGTTTAAAGTTCTAGGTAAACACTGAGCGCGAAAAGGTCTATAACCGTATTGTTCTAATTGTTCGGCAATTTTCTCAGCATCTTCTGCTGCTGCTGTTAGCGGCTTTAGGGTGGTGTACTCTGGGTAATAATTAATTCCAATAACTTGAGCAGCCCATTCCGATGCCATTTTTCTTACCTGACTAACCATTAGAACTTTTTGTTAAACTGTAGGCAAAATCTGTCCACAACTTTAATAACTAATTCACAGCATTCTTTAGTTTTTACGCAAAATAACTAGAAAACCGTGCAATCAGCTATATTCATTTATGCAACAAAAGGTATAAAAAAGAACGTTCTATTCTGTAAATTATTCTTTCTAGACATAAAAAATCAAAACAGAATATCTAATATCTGCTGTAATCATCTCACTTAAATTATGTTTATACTAGTCGTAGTAAGTTAAGTTTGATATAAAAACCTATGAACATAAAGCCTGACAATACTATTATCGCTTTTCTCTTAGCATTTCAAGACTTAAAAACCGCCCTCGGAGAACAACATAAACAGAATTTAAAGGACGTTGTAAAGCAATTAGAAACCCAACCTAAAGCTTGGAAAGTCTATATTAAAGAACGTTTATTAGAAATAATTACTGCTAATCATGAATTAAATCAATCTTATCAATTTTATCAGTCTCAATTAGATAATGTAGAAGAAATTCCTCAAAGTTTATTTCCGACTGAAGCAGAAATTAGTAGACTTAATACTCTTGAAAAGACTCCAATGACTAAAGGCTTTAAACCAAAATATGAAGCTACAGGCTACGAAAGCCAACTCAATAATGTTGTAGTCATTGTTGGTAGTTCTTCTCAACCAGAAGAAACAGTTAAACAAGCCACATTTTTAGAAAAATGGAAACAATTTTTATCTCAATCCAATCCATCAAATTAGTTTTTCCCTTGTAATGAGCGATTTAATCTATCCGACACTCGATTTGTTTTTATATGCTTTAAAAAGTTCTTTAAACACAACTGATGCAGAAACAGAAAAAAACCAAGCAGCTTTTTTAGCTCAATTACCCTCTGACACTCAATTCCACGATCCTGACATTGAAACCGAGTATTTAGAGATTACCCATCCTCCTCAAATTAACTTTATTTCCCACAATAAAACTTTAGAAGGATACTATTATCCTGTAAGATTAAATGACACTTATGGCTTACAACTTGATTGCTCTATTAATAATCAAACAGAAAGTCAACCAGCTAAGTCTTTTGCAATCTTAAAAACTGAAATCGAACAAAAACTAAATAAAGAACTAGCAACAATTGGAACAAGCTGGTTGCTTTCTGGTTGGCTACCAGAAAACTCATCTCAGAACCATGAGGATATTGCTAAAAATTGCTATTATGCTTTATTTAATGATAATGATTGGCAACCAGAAAAAGGTACTTTTTTAGACGGGAAAGTTTTTGAATTAGGGCGATCGCAATATATAAATCAGAGCCTAAAAAATGTAACAACGCCTCTAAATAGTAATGAACATCATGTGATTATTGCTATTTATAATAATCGAGAGAGCGCAGAAAAAGCTGCGGAATTTTATAAAGATTGGATGGGTTTGTTTTGTTATCGCAGTAAGATTTCGTGGGCTTATTGGCAAAGTCGTTTAGTCAAAGAATCTCTGCTCAATCATTATAAACAGATTGAATCAAATAGAAAAATTACTAACCTAAGCCATTTTGGGCAAGAAAAGCAGAGTATTACAACTTCTCGCAAGATTTTAAATAATATTGATAACATTCTCCAGCAATACACAATCGACTTACTCAACCTCTCTTTTCAGAAAAACATTATTGAAATTAATTTATCTAATTATCAACTTCGCTTGGCTTTGATTCAAGAAAAAGCAGGTCAAAATAATCAGCTAGATTTTTTAGAAAAATTTAGCGCCCTAGCCAACAAAAAATATTTACCACAAATTACCAAAGATATGGAAAATATGCAGCTTGGCTTGCAACTTTTAGAAGATACAATTAACGCTACTCGCAGTCGCATAGAAGTGGAAAAATCTGAACGAGAGCATAACTTCCAAGAGCTTGTAGCTGTTGCGGGTGCTAGTATAGCAACTATATCTCTGGTAAGAGAGCCTGCAAAAGATTGTAATAAAGATATTTTTTTTAAGCAAGTTCGCTTCTTTTGCGACTACCCTTTCAGTTCCAGTTTCATAGTGGGAATCATTGTTGGTTTTGTGGTTTGGTGGCTGAGAAAACGAGTGCGATCGTGAAATCATGTAATATTCTCAGTCGATTTTCTTAGCTGAGGAACTAGCACAGACAGTACCACATCAGATTCAATTACCAGTTGTTTGAATGAATTTGAAAGAAGTTATTTTTCTCCTTCGTAAGCTAGGGCTTGGTCGCCTGCTTGGGCAAATGCTTGGGCGAGTTCAACTAGCTTTTGTCGCTCTCGATCGTTAATAATACCAGCCGGAGGCGGCATTCGTTTTTCTTGAATTTGGCGTACCGTTTCGTGTCGTAAAGAGAGCGCTTGATTTGGATAACTCAGCATTACTAAAGGATTTTGTTTAGCCGCGTTGTCTGGACTATGACAAACAATACAAGCGTGTTGACGTAAATTAACCTCAAATGCACGATAAGCAGCATCAACTTCAGCGACGTGTGGGTTCGATGGAGAAAACAAACGAGTATACAGTGTCACATAAGGTTGTTTCTGACCATGAGCATCATTCCAAACCCAATTACCATCCCATACATGATTTACTACTGGTCTTTGTGGGTCAACCACAGCTGAACGCAGCGCCCCTTTGAGCTTTTTCTGTTCTAGAAACAAAAGTAATTCAGTACTTTGCTGGTAAGAATTCCACTTTTTCGATGAGTGCCAAAAAGGATAAGGATAAGCACCAATATCAAGCTGATTACGGAACTGAATGGGAAGGTGAATCACAATTAAATTGTTTACCTGTTCAACCTTTGGTTCACCTTTGAACATAAAAGTAGCTAGGTAAATGCGACGCCAAACTAATGGATTAAATTCACTTGTTTGATTATCTTTGAGATTATAATTACCGACTTTGTTTTGAGCGCCCCACAAGAAGGGTGCATTCATGGTTTTGCGGAGGGTTGTTAGTTTAGCGAGTTTGTCAGCGCATGAGTTGAAGGCAGCTAAATTTTGAGCATCAGAGACAACGGGACAAGCAGCAATAATTTCTTTACCGATTTTCTTAGCTAGTTCTATGTCCGGCGATGCTTCTTGTGCTGATACTATATTTTTGGGATTGAGTGCTTGTGTTGTAGATATCAAGAACGCGTTCGTCGAAGACGTTAGCAAAGCGATCGCTACCGCTATGCTCAATAACATAGATCGCATAGGCGCAGCCCGCACTTCTCTACGAGACGCTCCGCGAACGGCTGCGCTCAGTGACCACCGCAGGCATCGAGAGTAAAATCTCCGAAGATCAGACATTGTAGAACTCTGAAACTAAATAGGATTTAAGTAAATGTAGAGACGCGAAATATCGTGTCTCTATATTTTCTAAACAGTCAAAGCCTTAAACTGTGATTCTTGTACCATCAAACTTGGTGAAGGTAAAACCTGCAAATTTTTCGCGGAACGTTAGCTTTTCATCTCTGAGAATGCTGATGGCGATCGCTTCGCCAAGGGCCAACGACGCTGCTGCATCTGTGCGCCAGTGAATCCCAGCACTATCACGACCCAAGCCAATATTTGCCGCCAGTTTGTTTAATTCGCCGCCCACGGTCAGCAGTGGGCCTTGATAGGGAATCAACTTGGTGGGATCTTTGGGATCGGGTACCACCGGATTGGGAATCACATAACTCTCATCAAATAGTGCTTTCAAAATCGTGACACTGGCACCTGCCGACACCGAAGCGCCCCCTGGATAAGAAGAGTGGAATGGTGCCCCTTCAGGAAAAGCTTGCGGTAGCAGATAGGATTTGTTTTTACTAAAGAAGCGGTCTAGTACTTCTGAGTTAAAAACATCGGGGTGAATCGGATAGTTTGTTTTATTCACCTTGTTGTTGTGAACCAACCCACCATAAGCTTCTGCTCGCAGGCGACGGTGAACATAGTACTTCTGCCAATAAGCCGCTCTGATTGCATGTGGAGCAACCCAAGCGATGAGAGATTGTGAATACCCTGGACCAAATGTCGCAGAACCACTCGCTTGGGTCTTTGAGTTGTTATAAGGATTACCGGGATTGTAAGGTGAGCCAACGCCACCAGCTAGGAAGTCATTAATGACTGGCTTGGCGAGTAGAATTAGAGCAGCATTTGCATAAACGGGTGGTGGCGTGTGGGCAATCTCTGACTGGTCGCGCCCGTTGATAAAGTAGCGAGGGGTTGAGTTAAATTTAATCGTTCGACCAGAATCACCACCATTTTGCACTAGCAACCACTCGTTATAGTTGGTTTGAAAACTATTTTCGGGAATAGCTAGAGGAACACGGTTAAGCTGAACATAACTCTGTGTTCCTGCGGGCACAGGACGCAGTAAAAACTGGGAGACGTATGGGCCCACATCTACCCCTGGTAACGTGTAGTAAGTTGTTCCACCAGAGCCATTAACGTAAATTGCGGTGCCTCGAAATAAAAGTTCGGGTGTAACTCGTCCGTTCTGTTTAGGCCCTTTGAATGCTGACAACCGATTCAAATCCTGAACTGCTGCCAGAATCAGCGGGTTAGTTGTATTATTGTGGAACTCGCTAAAGGGTACATCCTGCAACAGTTGTTGCCAAGCAATTTCGAGGAATTCAGCCGCCTGCTCTGCACTATCGAGGGTAGGTGGCACTGGAATTGTCAATTGGGTCGGATTCAGCCCACTCAAGCTAACTGCTAATGGACCGAGCGGTTGTACCAGCTTCCGTTTGCCACCCAGGATGATATTTTCATACTCATTGGGATCGTCGGAGGTCAACGCATTAATAAAAGATTGATAAGCCTTCAAATCCACTTCGCCCAGCTTGTTATGGGGTAATCCTCGTGTATCCGTCGCAATTTTATTAGCATACTTCGCCTCATCTCCATTGGTGGGATGAGGAGGAATAGGAATTTCCGAATTAACCTTGGCTGCTCTTATACGTACTTGAAAAGCTCTATTACGAAAGTTGCTATAGTTAAACGTTGCAGGAGTAGACGTTACAGGAGGTCTTTGGGCCTGTACAACATTTCCTCCTTTCTTCAAGGAAAGGGATGAGCTGAAAACCCCTGCCACAACACTAGCTGCACTAAACAAACCAGCGCGACCGAGAAATAAACGTCTGCTGCCGCGACTGAGGAATAATCTTTTACTACCTGCGCTCGTTTGAGGTTGCTTAGTTTTTGTTATTTCACTATGAGCCTGAGCATTTTTTTCAGAATCTTGATGAGAATTTGGATTTACTTGCATGAGATGTTCTCCACTAGAAAAAATAATCCCAAAATTTAGTCATAAGTGAATACATGAGCATCTGAAAACTAGAACAACTAGCCACACAGAAAATGCCCACTTCTAGAGAAACAGGAAAATCGAACCAGATTTGGGATGATATCTGGGGTTACTTTACTGGTACTGGAAGGTAACTTGCATAAGAGTGATATCAGGTTCGGTTAAACACTTAATAATATCTGTAGCTTCGGTTGAAGAACCTAGAATCTAATGCGAATAGCATCTCCTAGAGAAAGGGCTTCTCGCAGTCAAACCCAACATTCGATCCTTGTTTAGGTTGGGTTTAACGGCAGTCAAACCCAACCTAAATTGATAGATTTTATTAAAAGTAATCATCCAAACTTGATATGATTTTTCGTGACAGTCATACCAGCACTGAATGCCGATATTATGCTTTCATTGCATGGCTGTTATACTTTTGTAGTTGTAATCAGTGCGATCGGATGTAGCCGGGATTAAAGCACAGCTAAAACCACCGGTTGCTTCCACTCAAGCTAAATAATACTGTAAATCTATCCATTTACCGTAGTTTATGGATGTTAAATCAGACTGTCTCACAATCGGTGATAAAAATCAAGAGGTTTTTACAATAAACTTAGCAAGAGCGTGAAACCCCTAGAGTAATAGCACACAGCGTCATATTCTCTGTTTGAGACTGTGGATGAAACGCAACGCAGTGGGTTTTGCGCGAGTATCAAAGGCGGTTGTTGTTGAAAAGTTGAGTTGAGAGAACTAAGAGTAGGCGTAGCCTGTAGTAGACATCGCTCCCAGACAACATCCCATCAAAGCGGATTTAGCCTTTATTGGACTGGGCAATTAAGCCTAACTCTGCATAAATTGGATGGACTATTTTTCTTATTTGGGGCAGTTGTCTACTAAAGAAATATGCTCCTAAAATGCAACAAACACCGCCAAATAATAAAGCATTATTAACACCAAAGTAACCTGTCAATGCTCCGAAAAATAAATTACCAAAAGGCAGTATTCCTAAAAAACCAGTTGTAAATATACTAGTTACTCTACCTCTTTTGTCTTCATCAGGAAGAATTGATTGCATAAAGTTACTGATTGAAGCCAAGGCTAGAGTATTATTCATGCCGATGATAAACATGAATAGTAGACAAATCTCTAAATTGTTTGAGCGAGAAAAAACTATTAAACCTAAACCTAAAAGTGCGCCAGATATTGCTATAATTTTTCCCAGCCCCATAACATTTTTTCTAGAGATGAGATAAATACCTGAAACTATGGAACCAAAAGCCGAAGCTGTCATCAGAAAGCCCATAGTTTCAGCGTTACCCTTTAGTACTTCTTGAGCAAAAATCGGCACTAGATTTACATGAGTCATTCCCATAAAACAAATAATAAATTGTAATATTAATAAATATTTAATCGGCAAAAATTCGTATACATAAACAAACCCTTCTTTAAGGTTTTTCCACATTTTGGGTTTTTGACCTAAGGAATTATTGATAACTGGGTTGACTTTGATAGTTAAAATTGCAGATATAAATGGTAGATAGCTGATACTATCTACTAAAAAACAAGAAGCTGCACCAGACCTGGCAATCAGTAAACCCCCAATCATTGGGCTAACAAACTTCGCTGTATTAATCAAGAATGAATGTGAAGCCATTGCACTATAAGTATCTGATTTCTTATCCAAAAGTCTGGGAATAATTACCTGGCGTGCTGGTAAATCGAAAGCTTTTACAATTCCCTGAATCGTGCCAATGACAATAATCCATGCAACATTGATGTTATCGCTAAGAGTTAAAAAGGTTAAGGTAGAAGATAGTAGAATAGATACTAGCTGAGTAGTTAATAGAACATATCGTAAGTTCCAGCGATCTAGCAATACTCCTACCAACGGTGTAATAATTAAGCCCATAGCTTGATTTGTAAATCCAGCTACACCCACTAATACAGCCGAATTAGTTAACTGATAAACTAGCCATACCAAAGCAATTTGAGTCATCCAAGATCCAAAAAAAGATAAACTTTGTCCAATAATGAAACAAGAAAAGTTTACAGATTTAAGCGCAGGTGGAAGTTCCAAAAAAAACTTTGGCTTATGTTTTTGGACTTTTACTCTATTACTTGGTATCATCAGTTTTTCCCTATTTTAAAATTATTCCAATCCTGTTTAAGGTTTTCATGCTTCGTTCGTTGTTATGACTTACGCACAAGAGATCCGCTAGCCCCCTTTTTTATCCTCTTTTGTCACTTTTGGAGGATGCAATAACCCAAAACTTTATCGGGTTTTTATTCCTAATTTTTGTCTAAAAATTTTATTTTCTGTTAAAAAAGAAAGCCTCAAACCTTGATTTAATCTAAGTCTTAGAATCTGGATTCGATTATTCTTTTCCAAGAGTGATAAACCAGGGTTAAGGGGGATAGACGTTTCTACTTGTTAGGTTGTGTTGCCTTTCGTGCGCTTTGCGTTCACTCTGTTCATACTGTTTTTTCCTTTACCTATTACCCTTGGATTAAGATAATTTGCACGGATTAGGACATTGGTAGAGACGTTGAAATACAATGTCTTTACTAATTTTTTGGATTAAGTTTTAGTAGACTTGCATATCACCAGCCTTGAAATAGTATTAGCAAAGCTTAATATTAGTAAAACAGAAAGTTTGTATACTTAGTATTAAAGTAAAAAAATAGCACTGTGATGACTAGAATGCATACAATACCATGTTTGGTCGAATAGCCACAACTCCAACCGCTAAACAGCAAGGGTTTGAGGTGGTTGATGCTCAATTAAACCCAGTTGAGATCGCAGCCAAGCGCGATCGCATTGACATACCAGAGTTTATCGTGTCCAAGTTGTTTAGCTGCCAGATGTGGCCAGTAAGGATTGCGAATGAGCGATAAACGCCACAGCCAACAAAAAGAATCCCAATGCACAAATGCCTGATTATGTCAAAGTATTTATTTGGTTACACTAATAATTAGGTATGCATATTTTCATAAAGACTGTATACTATTTGAAGTACATTAAATCGACCGATAAACTGTAGTATATCATTTAAACTGACGTAGATACCTGGCAATCAATTATTTAACTGCACCAATCAACACATCTAGCTCTGGAGAAAACAGAATGGTTTCTTTCATCCATAGTGGGCGATCGCTCTTGAACAACTTCTGTTTTATTGCTTTAGGTTGAATAGTCTACATATCACGATTATTACAAGGAAAAGATTTCATGAGCAACATCCAACTATACTTCGCCAAAGCCTCTACCTTCTCTCAACGGACTCGCGTCGTCTTACTGGAAAAAGGTATTGACTTCACCCCGATAGAAATTGATTTACAAAATAAACCAGATGGGTACACGCAGATTTCGCGCTATGGTAAAGTTCCGGCTATCAAACATGGGGATGTGGAAATTTACGAGTCCGCCATTATCAATGAATATCTAGATGAAGTTTTTCCAGAACCACCTTTGTTACCCCGCGATCCCGCAGGTAAAGCGATCGCTCGGATTTGGATAGACTACGCCAATACTCGCCTTGTCCCGGCTTTTAACAAATTTTTACGTGGTAAAGATAGCCAAGAACAAGAACAAGGACGAAAAGAGTTCACAGAAGCACTTTTATATATTGAACAAGAAGGATTAGGCAAAGGTGATTACTTCTTAGGAGATCGGTTTAGCCTAGTAGATATCAGCTTCTATCCCTGGTTTGAACGTTTACCACTCTTAGAACACTTCCGCAAATTCACACTACCAGCAGAAACACCTCGTTTGCAGACATGGTGGAACAGGTTAAGCGATCGCTCCTCAATCCAAGCAGTAGCAAACCCTGTAGACTTCTATTTGCAAAGATTTGCCAAAGTTCTCGGTGAACCTGTTCCTGTTGGTGCATCTCAAAAATAGGACACAAAGGTATGGTAATGGGAGTGAACCGTTAACTGTTAAGTATTGACCAAAAATTAACCAAAATCCAAAATGGGATGACCTATGAGCTTAAATAACCAAGTTCTAGATAGACCGATTTCCCAAGAACTGCCATCCGTAGAGGCTAACCTCACTTACCTGGTTCCAATGGCAGAAAAACCTGTTAACTATACTTACGAACCGCCAACCGGGATTCCTCGCACGAATGCAACTTATCAGACGCACAAACTGCCAATTTACAACGCTCGTTCTATCTCAGAGAACATCTCGTTAGATCGAGAAGGATTCGCCTTTACTGGACATAATACTAATGTCCGCAACTTTTACGATGAAGACGAAATACGCCGCGTTTACTATCCAGAAGCCGAGCAATTGTTAAAAGAGGTGACAGGTGCAACGAAGGTAGTGATATTCGATCATACCTTGCGTAACGCCGGTCAGTCAAAGCCAGGTGAGAATGATATTAAAGAACCCGCCAAGCGCGTACACAACGACTTCACCGCCAAATCAGGCTATACTCGCGCCCGTTTGGAACTAGCAGCGCGAGGCATAGATGATGATGATATTGATACGTTACTAAAACAACGATTTGCCATCATCAATGTTTGGCGAGCGATCGCCCAACCAATCCAAGAGTCACCCTTAGCACTGTGTGACGCGCAAAGTATCGCACCCACAGACCTTGTAGCTGGCGATCTTGTCTACCGCGATCGAGTTGGTGAGACATACGGAGTCACGTATAACTCCCAACATAAATGGTTCTACTTTCCGCAAATGAACAGAAACGAAGCAGTATTTATCAAATGCTTCGACTCCGCAGAAGACGGATACGCCCGTTTTGCCGCCCATACAGCCTTTGAAGACCCCACCAGCCCAGCCAACGCTCCCCCACGAGAAAGCATCGAACTCCGAACATTAGTTTTTTACCCCGCATAGATCGCAAAAACTTGTTTCAAACTCGTACTCTCTGCGCCTCTGCGTCAAACTAATTACATCAGTTTTCGTGTATTTGAACTACACCGTTTGTAGGGGCGCAAGGCCCATTGATGTCAACTTAAGCTCAAACTCCTTTTCAAACCTCGTTTCCAGCCTCTGGCTGGAAATGCCGATCGTTGCGGCTCTGCCGCAAGTCTTGAGGCGGAGCCTCAACGACGAACATCCCCAGTCGGAGACTGGGAACGAGACAACCGAGACAATATCTAAAAGCTTGTTCTCGGCTGGCTTTCACGTTAAGTTGACACGAATGCGCAAGGCCTTGCGCTCCTACTAGCGATCGCCCACATCAACTCAAAATGAGCCAAATTGTAGAAGAAGTTCTGGCAGCTAATCTTAGTTACACTGATAAATTCGGTGATAAAGGTAATCTCACCATACCCCCATCTCGTCGGTTTGCAATTCTCACGTGCATGGATGCTCGGCTCGATCCAGCTAAATTTGCTGGACTAGCTGAAGGAGATGCCCATGTAATTCGTAATGCAGGTGGACGTGCTAGCGATGATGCGATTCGCTCTTTAGTGATTTCTTATAAATTACTTGGTACGCGTGAATGGTTTGTAATTCATCACACTAATTGCGGGATGGAAACCTTCACTAATGAAATCATCAGCAATTTACTTTCTAGTAGCCTCAAAACAGCCAAGCTAGATGAAAGAGGTTGGTCAGATATTGGCTCTGGGTCGGGATCGGGCGAAGGCAAGTTTATCAATTGGTTAACTATTGATGACCAAGCCAAAAGCGTCTATACAGATGTCCAACGGATTCGTTTGCATCCATTAGTTCCGAATGAAATTCCGATCTATGGCTATATCTACGATGTCAAAACAGGGCAATTGATTGAAGTTCCTGAAGCTAGTAAGCTTGGTCAAGTTGTGTAGTCTCATTGTGTAACGTAAAAGTAGTATTTAATGAAGTAGCTATTTGTGTAAAAACTTCCTTTGCTGGTGAAGCATATTCACCGATCGCGATCGGATTTCCAGTATCACTACCGCTACAAATGCGGGGATCGATGGGAATTTGCCCCAACAGAGGCGCTTGTAATTCTGCGGCTAGTTGTTTGCCACCACCACTACCAAAAATCGGTGTGCGTGAACCACAATCACCGCACATTAAATAACTCATATTTTCAATGATGCCAAGGACAGGAACACCCACTTGGCGAAACATATATATATTACGTCGTACATCTGCAACAGCTACTTGTTGAGGAGTTGTCACTAAAATGACTCCACAAATTGGGCTTTCTTGGATAATTGTAATTTGAGCATCACCTGTACCGGGGGGTAAATCGATCAATAAATAATCTAATTCTCCCCATTCCACATCTTGCAAAAATTGCGTGATAATTTTATGCAATACAGGCCCCCGCCATGCCAACGGACGATTTGCTTCTGCAAGTAAACCCACTGACATTATTTTTATTCCCTGAACTTCTAGAGGTAAAAACTTATCACCTGTGGGAGTATTAATCACTTGAATATCAGCTTGTCCTAAACCCAACATTTGGGGAACATTGGGGCCATAAACATCAGCATCTAATAGTCCTACTTTTGCACCTTGTAGTTTTAAAGCTGCGGCGATATTAACGGCTGTTGTGGATTTGCCTACACCCCCTTTACCGCTAGAAACTGCAAGAGTTGTTTTAACACCGGGAATTGTACAAATTTGAATATAAGTTTTTTTACACCAAGATAAAGATGACAATTTAGATTGAATTTCTAGCTGTAATTGGTGCTGATGAAAACCAATATATAAACGTAAGTAAAGATAATCATCAACTATGCGGAGATTTCGCACCATTCCCAAACTAACGATATCATTATTCAAAATAGGTTCGATGATTTGTTTGAGTAGCTGGACGACTTCTTGCTGATATAAATTAGTATCTGGTTTTGGGCGATCTTCTGGATGCTGAAAGGGGGATTGGTGGTTAGACATGGTTAAGAGAAGCTTAGGGATGAGAAATTTGCTAGTTGCAGTATAGTAAAAGCGATCGCTCTGATTTAGATCCTCTGCAAAACTTCTCTCACCCAAGCTTCTTCTTCGGGCGAGCGCACTATCTTTAAAGGTTGTGAATAATCAATTGCCAAGTCAAATCTAGCACGTTCGTAAACTTCATTTAATAATCTTTGCAAGTCAACTATCGGTTCAGGTTCTCCCTCACGCAAAGGTACAGGAAAAACCGGAATTGGGTTTTTTAAATCAAAAGTATATAAATCTGCATCAGGCCTGTTATAGCTGCGACTGACCAAGATACTATAACTATAATCTGTGGTTGATGCTCCGAGAATAGGCATTGGCTGCCCTTGTCTCAAAAGGTCAATTTCTACTAAGTTGGTTGCAGAAGCCAAAATTTTCTGTCGTTTACTTTCGTAGGTGGCTCTACCTTCTTTGGAGCGTTTATTCTTGGGGGAAAGTATTTCAATCACAGCAACTACTTCTTTAGTTGGAGTTGTTCGCACCTCTAAAAATCGCTCAGTTATCTGTTCGGGTACAGGAACTTTCACTTTACTAGGTTCAGCAAGTTTTGCAGTAGTCAAAGTTGTACTGTTATCTGTAGTGTTACGTTTGGCAACTGCTATATCAGCAATTCCTACGAGTAAGATATCATCTACACTAGTGTAAACTCGCTCTTCAATGGAAACCCGGTATTTAGGGGCGATTTGAGGAGTCAGATCATCAGCAATCGCTACAATCAAACGATTGTGAACTTGATGCCAAAGTTCAGGCTGTTCCAAATACGGGTTCATTCCAGGAAATGGATTGTCCATTAAGCTTTCCCTTAGTTATTTACTGCTCCCTTGAGACTATTGTATCTGTTTGAATCTTCTGAATTGCCCGTTGCGCTTGGATGGAAACTTCTTTGTCAGGATCGTCTAAGGCTTGTTGTAGGGGATTAATAACGTCGGGATGAGCTAAATTTCCAAGTGCGATCGCAGCTTCTTTTCGGACATCTGCATATTCATCTGTTAATGCTTTAATTAATCTTGGCATAACTTGAATATCTGGAATTTTTTGCAAGGCTTGTGCTGCTGATTTCCGCACTTGCCAATGTTCATCATTTAAAGCTATTTCTAATGCTGAAATTGCTTGATTATTTGCATGAATAGCCAGAGATTTAGCTGCATTCCGGCGAACTTGCCAATCACTATCATTTGTAAGTGCTTGACAAAGTATTGCGATCGCTTCTGCATCTTGTAAATGTTCTAAAGTTAAAGCAGCAGCACGACGTACACTTGCTTCCTCATCAAAGATTAAATTTAAAGCTTGCGGACATTTTTCTAGTTGATTTATATATCGCAGTGTCGTAATGGCTGCTTCTCTTAAGTCAGGATTTTTTGATTCTAAAAATGGTAAAATGTCGGGTAAAGATTGAATATCATGTATCTTCCGCAACAGCACTAAAATATTTAATTGAATATTTACATCATTACTTTGGAGTTTATCTAGTAAAAGTAACAATTCATCTTGTGTAACTAACTCGTTTAATGCTGAGGCGGCTTCAGTGCGAATATCTGAATCTGCTGAACCGAGGCATTCAATTAAGGCAGGAATCGCCACAGGATTAGCAATTTCCCAAAGGGCAGATATTGCTATTTTTTGAACAGTAATATGTTCGTCTTTTAAAGCGATAATTAAAGCGTCGATTGTGTCATCATCGCCTAGATGTTGCAAGGTTTTGACAGCTACTATCCGATCGTTTACGTCAGGCGATCGCAACATTTCCAACCAATGCTTGAGTTCATCGTTCATTAATTTTTACCACAGAGATAAAAGAATATTTAGCGTAATAAAAAGGGAATCTGTACAGTAATTGCATTAGTTGGACATTCTTTTTCACAAGGCAGACAAAACCAACATTCATCATATTTCATGTAGGCTTTGCCTGTTTCTGGATTTTTCGCCAATACATCCAAGGGACAAACTTCAATACAGGCTGTGCATTTTTCTAGACATTTTGATTCATCAACGATCACAGGAACATCTATTCTTTGATTGATTAAAGCCATAAAACTGACTCCATGATTTTGTACTGAAACTGTTAAATATTTAAATAAATGGGGTAAGCTTACATTAATTATCTCATGATTTTAAGTTGTTTATAGGCATTATGGAATATCGCAGAGCCAAGATAGAAGGAGGTACATTTTTCTTTACCGTTGTTACTCATAACCGCCGGGAATTTCTTTGTAATGCAGAGAATATTCTGCTGTTAAGACAAGCATTCAGAGAAGTAATAAGCAAATCTCCATTTCTTGTAGATGCCATTGTCATATTACCAAACTACATACACTGTATTTGGACGTTGCCCCCAGAAGACAGTGATTTTTCAAATCGTTGGCGATTAATAAAAAATTATTTTACCCATCGTTGTGATATTCAATATCAAGGAAAAATCTCTGGATCGCGTCAAAACAAAGGTGAAAAAGCTGTTTGGCAACGCAGATTTTGGGAACATCAAATTCAAGATGAAATTGATTTCATTCGTCATGTTGATTATATTCATTATAATCCTGTTAAGCATGGATATGTTAAAGCACCTAAAGATTGGAATTATTCAAGTTTGATTTTGTATGTAAACAAAGGAGTTTACGATATAAATTGGGGTTCAGTAATAGAGATAGAATTTACTGAAGATGTAGGAAATGAATAATCTATTTGTAGGTTGGGTGGAGGCGCAAGTTAGTATCTTGGCGGCACAATTCAAAATTTATATTGCGCCGTAACCCAACATCAAAGGATATTAATCTTAGTGCATAACTAAATATATAAAATAGGTTTAGCATTAATTTTTACAATAAATCGAGAGATTATTATAGTGTGAATGTTTTCTGTTTTCCCGATGTCATGTGTTGGGTTCCACTACGTTCCACCCAACCTACGGGAGATAGCGATCGCACTAAAACAATTTTTTATAAAAAGTTAATGATTGCTTGATGTTGGTATAACCAATTTTCTCATAAAACAAGTGAGCTTCTTTGCGTTTAGTATTAGAACGTAACAGAACACTATCACATCCAGCTAGAGAAGCCCACTGTTCAATTTGCTGCATCAAAAAACGTCCAATTCCACTATGACGATAATCTTTATCTACAACTAATCCCAAAATAATCGCTGGAGTCGGAATAACTATTGATTCACAAATATGAGCGTGCGCCCAACCAATTACATATTCATCTTCTACAGTGGCAACATACACAAGATGAGCATCATTATTTTTAATTTTAGTAAGGCGTTGCTCTATTTGTTGATTAGTCACAGAATATTCAAGTTGTTCGCAAAGACTAGCAATTCTTTCTACATCTTTAATCCCAGCTTGTCTAATTTTAATTTTCTCACCTACACTAACTTTGTTTGTCATAATTTAATTTTAAATTACAATTATTTAGTTATCCAGCGTTGCACGGATAAAACGATAGCCTATATCAATCTCTGTCAAATTGTGAATATCACTATATTTTTTGCTCCATTTTCCACTAATTAAATCTGCTGCAAGTAACTTTACTCCTTGTTCTACTAAATCTTGATTAGCTAAAGCAAAAGACGATATTCCTGCACGTACTTCTGGTTCAAGATATAACTCTGGTCGTCTCCAGCCTGCTGCTGCGAATAAATCAGATAAATCGTATGGTAACAAAAGGGGTATAGCTTCAACACGCCTTTTAGTATTACTCTGAATTAAATTCACCTGTTCCTTAAGCGGTAAAAATCGTAACGCATCTTCCCATAAAAACGAAAAATAATCGTAAAGCCATATTTTCTGAGCTAATCTAATATCAAAAGTTAACAAAATTATTGCCCCATCTCTAATTATTCTATGCATTTCCTGAAAAGCTTTTTCGAGATGAGAAAAGTGATGAATTGCCAGGATACTTACAACAGCATCAACAGAGTTATCTAGTAGAGGTAAATTTTCTGCATAGCCAGTAAACCACTTAATTTGCTGATGTTCTACTGCTTGTTTTTGCATAACTACAGAAGGTTCAACAGCATTAACAAGAAATCCTTTATTAGCTAGTGCTAAACTGTAACCACCAGTACCAGCGCCAATATCAGCTATAATGCTACCTTTGGGTAAATTGAGTAAATCAATTAATTTATTGACAATACGAATATCAGGAACGCGAGTTTTTGAGTATTGTTGACCAATTGAATTATATATAGACATATTAGAAAATTCTTCAAAATAATTTACAACAAACTATTTAAAATTTAACTTAGATGAATCAATGAAAAATCTGTTAGTTAAACAATTCCAGCAAATTTAAGAGTTCACTTATCATAAACTTCGGTTTTGCTTCTTGTGGTAAATTTTGATTTTTTCTGTTGTAATAGCAAAAATCCATTTTGACTTGTGTTGCTCCCGCATAATCGTGCTTTAGAGAATCTCCAACGTAAAGAACTTCTGCTGATGTTAAATTTAACTTAGATAAAGTATGATGGAATATCTCAGGAGATGGTTTAGCAAAACCAATTGCTTCAGAAACTACAACTGCTTCAAAAAAATGCTCAATTCCAGCAGCTTGCATTCTCGGTAGTTGCGCTGATACAAACCCGTTCGTAATAACAGCCAAACGATAATTGCGTGCGAGAACAGTTAGCACTTCATTTACATCAGGTTCCATTATGCCCGAATGATTAAAAATTTGCCAAAAACTTTGACTAAGATTGCTGATTTGATCTGTTTGTATATCTAATTGAGCAAGTGTGCTTCGATAAGACATCTCGATTAATTCATTTGGAGAAAAAGTTTCTCGTTGTCTCCAATACTGGGAATTATAAGTTTCAAATGCTTGCAGAAAAACATTTTCATCTATTTTATGTAAATCCAAAGATATTGTACGAGCTTCCAAGGCACCAAGAATAGCTTGACGTTCACATATTTCAAAATTTAACAGTGTATTATCGAGATCGAAAATTATGGCTTTATAACTCATTCAATTCTTTCATTTCCGAAAATGCTCTACTCAATAGTTGAGATTTTTCTAATTATTTTTAGTATCTCTCTGAAATCTTGACTATAAAGTTTATAATTTTTATCATTAGGCTTCCTGACTAAAATTGCTTGTATACCTGCCCGTAATGCTCCAGCGATATCAGCATTGTAGCTATCACCTATCATTACACATTCTGTTTTTTCAATATTTAAATCATTAATGACACGATCGTAAAATTTTAGGTTGGGTTTTTCATATCCAATTTTGCCAGATGTATATATTTTTTCAAAGTATTATGTAATATTTAAATTGTCTATGATTTCGTGTAGTTCAGGTATATGATTTGAGAGAATTATATTTTTATAATTATTTTTAATTGCATCTTGCAAAGTAGAAATTACATCATCATATAAATGCCATTTTTTCAAATTTTTATATTCATTCTGAACTTGGAAAACATATTTTTTCGCCTGATTTTTATTTACTCCTACTTTTTCATATATTTCTGCAAAATATTCATTCATATACTCCCACCAACCTTTACCATTAAAAAATAAATTATGGGGAGTTTCTGGAGAGTGCCAAGTAAAGTTATTCTTCAACAATGGTCGAATATCTTCTAAATTTATATTAGAGATTCCATTCAATATTAAAATTGAATGTAATGTTTCACTCCACATTCCTTGACGATAACCTAGTGTATTATCAAAATCCCAAAATAAATATTTCATATTTATTTCACTGCTACATCATAAATTTCATGATGTAAATTGATATCTACAATGTAAGGATCTACTGGACGCTTAAACAATACCATTTTCCCTAATTCATCTTTCTTTAAATTGACATGACAAAACCATTCATCATCATTTTTGTCTGGATAATCTAAGCGGTAATGATAAAGCCCCCAACGAGTTTCTTGACGATATAATGATGCCTTAGCTGCCATTTCTGCACAATCGCGAATAAAGTGAACTTCTAGACTACGCATCAATTCATGAGGGTCACGAGCGCCCATTAAATCTAATGTTTCTTGATATTGTACAAAATGTTTTAAACCAATCTCGATTTTATTACCTGATTTTGGTGGTTGCAGATAATCATTAACTAAACGTCTTAATTTATATTCTACCTGGGTATGAGGTACACCATTCGGACGAGTTAAAGGTGCATAAATTCTGGCTTTTTCAGCTTCTAAAAAATCTGTGTCTGGTTCGATAAAATTTAAATCTTCCATATATTTAATGGCATGAGTTCCGGCTATGCGACCAAAAACAAATGCCCCAATCATGTAATTATGGGGAACGCTGGCCATGTCCCCAGCTGCATATAAACCTGGAATGGTTGTTTGAGCATTTTCATTCACCCACACACCAGAAGCACTATGACCGCTACATAAGCCTATTTCAGAAATGTGCATCTCGACGCCGTGAGTGCGATAATCTTCATTTCTACCTTGATGAAAACGTTCTCTACTTGGTC
Organism: Nostoc sp. DSM 114167; assembly: GCF_052692655.1. Taxonomy (NCBI): domain Bacteria; kingdom Bacillati; phylum Cyanobacteriota; class Cyanophyceae; order Nostocales; family Nostocaceae; genus Nostoc; species Nostoc sp. DSM 114167. Next base: position 4,086,469 of record NZ_CP195116.1, on the reverse strand, counting down.
GTTCATTTGCCCACAGTATAGATTCAATTTCCGCGATTGTATCTTCATCAAGATGGGTCATTTTCAATTGGACTGGCCCTTTTCCAGAATTTAATTCTTTCCAGATTTCCAACATCATTTGACCACTCCAATAGTCACAGCTAATGAAGCGATTTCCTTCGGCGTTGGCTGTATGTGCGCCAAAAGGCCCGGCAACATAAGCACAGGCGGGGCCGTTGTAATCTTTGATTAAAGGATTAACTTGAAAGCATTCAATATTACTAAGTTCTGCACCTGCATGATAAGCCATTGAATAGCCATCGCCGGCATTAGTAGGATTTTCATAAGTGCCGTAGAGATAGCCGGAAGCAGGTAATCCTAATCTGCCACAAGCACCTGTACACAGGATGACTGCTTTAGCTTGAATGACAATATAATCACCGTTTCTGACATCAAATCCCACTGCACCAATCGCACGTCCGGCCTTGACTAAGACGCGGGTTGCCATAACGCGATTTGTGACTTTGACTTTGTGGCGTTTAACTTGTCGGGTAAGAATGGTTTTGAGGTCTTTTCCTTCTGGCATAGGTAAGACATATTTACCCACACGATGCACTTGTTTTAAGTCATAGTTGCCTTGGGCATCTTTTTGAAATTTCACACCCCAACTTTCTAATTCTTGGATGACTTCGTAACCTAATTTGCCTGTTTGATATACGGCTTTTTGGTTGACAATGCCATCGTTAGCAAGGGTGATTTCGCGCACGTATTGTTCTGGGGTAGAATGACCGGGAATGACTGCGGTATTAACTCCATCCATACCCATTGCGATCGCACCACTCCGTCGGATGTTAGCCTTTTCTAAGATCAGCACCTCTGCATTGGGATTGGCTTGTTTGGCTTTAATTCCAGCCATTGTCCCGGCTGTACCGCCACCAATGACAAGTACATCAGTTTTTATCTGTTGGGTGTTGATGTCCATAAGCTTTTGGGAGTAGGGAGGAACTTCTAAGATTTATTACCGTTCCAAACGATATCTTTGACTTGGATTTGCTTGGGAACTAGCTTGATTTTGTGAAAAGTATCGGCAATGTTTTGTTGCTGAGTGATTACTTCATCTGTTAGCGGTAAAACGCCATATTTTCGTCGTTTTTCGGCAATTTCTAATGCTACTGCGGGAATACCTAATTCTGGTTCTAAAAACTTGGCAACTTCTTTTGGATTATTTGTTGCCCATTTATTTACAATGCTTACTTCATCTAACAGGGTTTTCAACAAATCTGGGTGAGAATTAGCAAACTCTTGACGCGCAAGATAGTAACCCCGATTCGGTGCTAAATTTGTCGCATCTGTTAATGTCCTAACCTTTGTGTCGTGTTCAACTGCTGCTAGGTAAGGGTCCCAAATTGCCCAAGCATCAACGTTACCACCAGTAAATGCTGCACGGGCATCTGCTGGTGTTAGATGTGCTGGTTGAATGTCGCTATACTTTAATCCGGCAGCTTCTACAGCTTTGACAACAAGATAGTTACTGTTCGAGCCTTTAGCAAAGGCTACTTTTTTCCCTTTCAGGTCAGCAACCGTTTTAATTGGTGAATCTTTCGGTACTATAATTGCTTCGGCTTTGGGACTCCAAGGATCGTAAGCAACATAAAGCAAAGGAGTACCTCCGGCTTGGGCAAATATTGGTGGTGATTCACCTGTATAGCCAAAGTCAATACTACCTGCGTTCATTGCTTCTAGCATGGGTGGACCGGCGGGAAATTCTGCCCATGTCACCGAAGCACCAGCAGTCTTGAAAGTTTGCGCTAAATTGCCTCGGTTTTTGAGAACACTGAGGATAGTCGCCGCTTTTTGATAGCCGATACGAACTACCACACCTTGATTTGCTGGCTGTGTTGCTACAGAGTTACCTGTATTGGTGGCAGAACACGCAGATATCACAAGAGTCAAAGTTAACCCACAGGTAAAGAATAAGGCAAATATACCAATTCTGGATATTTCATAATTTTGAAGAAAGCTGCTGACAATCCTCATCAGACGATGTGGTAAATACTTACTGAACATACGTACATTAAACTATAAGCAATATCAATACTACGATAATTCGGGCAATTTGCCGTATTTTGCTCATAGAATATTCACACACATAAGCTGTAAATGCAAGATCCGAAAAAGTCAGGACTTACGCAACTAGCATATTATTTTCAGTTCGTAGTGTTCGCGTAACGTCTCGCAGAGAGGACTTTAGTCTTCAAAATAAGGGCTAGAGCCGCTTACTACAAACTACAAATCCGATTTTTTGGTGACACTTGCGTAAGTCCTAAAAGTATGTCTACGGGTAAAACAATTAATCAGAAATGGGAAAGGTAGCCACCATCAACAGCTAAAACCTGTCCGGTGATGTAAGATGCGGCTGGAGAAGCGAAAAACACAACAGCGCCTGTAATTTCTTGTGGAGATCCCCAACGCGCGAGAGAAGTTCGATGTTTCAACCATTCCGTGACTGCTGGATCGGCAACTACATCAGCATTACTCTGTGTGGCAAAAAAGCCTGGAGCTACTGCATTGACTGTAATTCCAAAAGCCCCAAGTTCTGCCGCAAGTGTACGGGTTAGGGCTTCGAGTCCTCCTTTAGCTGTCGTATAAACTGCGTCACCTGCACCTGCAAGTTGTCCTGCAATTGATGTAATATTAATAATTCGACCTTCACCTCTGTGCATCATCAGTTTTGCCGCTTCTCGTGACAAATTGAATGGTGCAATTAAATCAGCATTGATTAACCGACGCACTGCATCCATTTCAAACTCGAACAGTCCACGGCGATCGCGCATTCCCACATTATTAACCAGAATATCTAAACAGCCGTGCTTTTCTCGGATTTCAATAAATGCACTTTGAACCGCAACTTCGTCTGTCACGTCAAACGGTAACGTAAAACCTAATCCGCCAATTGATTCAATAACTACAACTGCTTGATTAAGCCGTTCCAAATTTCGCCCATTGACGATGACACGCGCACCAGCTTTGGCAAATGATTTGGCAATTTCTAGTCCCAAACCTTGTCCCGCTCCAGTTACTAAGGCAACTTTTCCAGCTAATGAGAACTCTGATAACGTCACAAAAATTACTTTTCAGGGTGCTATTGAGCCAATAGACTTCTTGCAGAAGTAGGGAAAAGGGTAAGGGGGAAAGGGAAAAGGAATAAAAAAACCTTTCCCCTTTGACCTTTCCCGTTTTCCCGCAAGAGTGCAAAAGTTACTTTTGCAAGAGGTCTAATATCTGACCAAAAACTTGCTGCAAAGGCTTGATTCTTAGTTGTATTTCTTTCCTAAGAATCAAGCCGAAATTAACTTTGATAGGGGCGCGGTAGTTGGCGTAGTTTATGAGCAGTATCTAATTCACTATTGTTTTTTCTGCCATATCCCCAACCCAAGATGCGACGATATTCACCCATGATGCCACTTTCAATTAATTCATCCTCATTGACTGCAACATTGGTATGAGATTGGGGCGCAACATAGAGTGCATCCGCAGGACAATATGCTTCACACATGAAACAAGTTTGACAGTCTTCCTGCCTAGCGATCGCAGGTGGTTGGTTCGGTACGGAGTCAAAAACATTAGTAGGACATACTTGGACGCACAGATTGCAATTGATACAGAGTTTATGGCTGACAAGCTCGATCACGATCCTGCTCCTATTACAACTTTGATACAGAGGGTGTGGTTTGAGAGGTTTGTACTGGTGGTGTAGCGATGGCATCCTTAATCCAATCGCGCCTCACCCAAAGTTTATCTAAACCGCCAGTTGCTTGGTAATAACGCTGATTTGGATCGGTTTCGGGATAGTCCACACGAATATGTTCGCTGCGTGTTTCCGTGCGATGTAAAGCACTAAAATACGCCCATCGCGCTACAGCCGTCAGAGCAGCTGCTCGACGAGAAAATTCCACATCGCGCACTGTATCTTGTTTCGGGTTCCCTTGTACTTGCTGCCACAGGGTTTCTAATTTGGCGAGGGAATCTAGAAGTCCCTGCTCAGAACGCAAGTAGTTCTTCTCCAACGGGAACATCTGGTCTTGTACGCCACGCACGATCGCCTCACTATCGAATGTTTCCGAAGATGGTGAAGGCGATGGGCTACGCCCCGCCATCGGCGATGGCGTTCCGCCCAGCGTAGCCGATCGCAATCCCACTTGACCAGCAGGACGTGCAACCCGTTCATTTGCTCGATCGCCCAAACTTTTGGCAAAGGTAGCTGCCCCAACTCCAGCCCATTGCCCTGTAGAGATTGCCCAGGCAGCATTAGGGCCACCGCCTCCAGAAGCTAACCCAGCTAAAAACTCCCGCGATGCAGCATCACCGGCGGCGTAGAGACCAGGAACCTTTGTACCGCAACTATCATCGGTCAAACGGATTCCACCTGTACCACGGACTGTACCTTCTAAAATTAGGGTTACAGGCACTCGTTCTGTATAGGGGTCAATGTCAGCTTTTTTATACGGTAGAAAAGCGATGAAATGAGACTTTTCAATTACTGCTTTGACTTCAGGTGTGGCTTTATCCAAACGAGCATAAACGGAGCCTTTCAAGAGGGCATTGGGAAGGAACGATGGATCGCGACGACCATCAATATAGCCACCAAGATCGTTACCTGCTTCATCAGTGTAACTAGCCCAGCCAAAGGGAACACCCCGCGTCACTGTGGCATTAAAAGCGGTCGAAATTGCATAGTGATTGGAAGCTTCCATACTAGAGAGTTCGCCACCAGCTTCTACTGCCATCAGCAGCCCATCACCGGTATTAGTATTGCACCCTAATGCTTTACTCAAGAATGCACAACCGCCGTTTGCTAAGACTACTGCACCAGCACGAACGGTATAGCTACGATGATGTTGCCTCTGCACACCTCTTGCTCCAGCGACTGAGCCATCGTCAGCCAATAAAAGTTCTAGAGCCGGACTTTGGTCGAAAATTTGTACACCAACACGCAAAAGGTTTTTGCGAAGTACCCGCATATATTCAGGCCCATAATAACTCTGGCGCACAGATTCCCCATTTTCTTTGGGGAAACGATAGCCCCAACTTTCCACTAGGGGCAAACTCAGCCAAGTTTTTTCGATCACACGCTCGATCCAACGTGAGTTAGCGAGGTTTTTTCCTATGCGATAACGCTCCGATAAAACTTTGTTCCAATTCTCTGGAGAAGGAGCCATAATGCCGTTACCACTAGCAGCAGCTGCACCGCTCGTACCCAGAAAACCTTTATCAACAATGATGACTTTGACTCCTTGGGATGCGGCTGCCCATGCTGCCCATGCTGCGGCAGGGCCACCACCAATTACCAGCACATCGGCAGATAGGTGTAGTTCATTTTCTGTTAGCAATTCCTTTCCTCCTTATTTAGCAGTCAACATATTTCTTTGCCACTGTGAGCGGCTTCTACAAGCAAAAATCCACCCACCTGCATTTTCCACAACCTCTAAGCACCACTTTTTGCTAGTAATTTGTCATCGGTGCAGTCTTCGCCAATGAGCTTCTATACTGGCGTGTTTTGCTCATCGGCTTTTTTGTCTATAAACTTGCGTTAGCGATCGCTATACCGGAGGTATCGCTGATTTGTCTGACTAAATTATGCAGTAGATAGAGTTTGCACAATATATACAAAGAGTGTGTACGGCAAATTATATTTAGCATGATACCCTAATTATTAGCTTATCAAACATTTCAGTATTACAAGTTAATTTCCGATCCGATTAGAACTGGTGTACTTGAAACCGAATGACAGAGTGAAAATAAATTCTTTCCTCCTGCCCCTGCCCTGAGCGAAGTCGAAGGGCTGCCTCCTGCCTCCTTTGAGTCAACAACTAAGCAACTTTTTGCAAGTGCTGCACGCGAGGCATAACTTCTTGGGCAAAACGTGTCATCTCCCGCACAAAGGGATTAAATTGCAGCATGAAAGTGTCGATACCTGCATCAACGAAAGCTGCAACGCGAGTTGCCACTGTATCATAGCTGCCAACCAATCCTGCGGCTGTGCCACCATTGCCGCCAACAGCCGGATTTTTAGCGAAGAGTTTGAACATGGCGGCTTCTGGGTCAATTCCTTTAGCAACACTTAATTTATATTGTTCTTCCAACTTTTGCAGTGCCATGAGTCGTTCTAGTTCTGCTTGCGCTTCTTCGTCTGTAGTTCGGGCAATCACAAAGGCTGACAAACCAAAACGGACTGGTTGGGCTAGGAAACGTGGTCGGTCTAAAACTTGTTTAATTACTTGGCGGACATCTTCAATCGGCTGACCGTTGATGAAATAAACATCGGCTTGTTGGGCTGCTAAAATTTGTGCTGGGTCTGATGCTCCTCCCAAGTAAATCCGAGGATAGGGTTGAGCAACAGGGAAAGGTCGAAAACTCAAATCTTGGATTTTGAAATATTCACCCTTGAAGTTCACCCTCTCACCACTCCATAAAGCTCTAACAACCTGCAACCATTCACCAGAATAGCGATAACGTTCATCATGGGGAGGGAAGGGGATATTAGTACGCTCCATTTCTGGGCGAAACCAAGCACTAATTAGGTTGATGGCAAAACGTCCGCGACTGATAGCATCAATACCCAAGGCCATCTTTGCTAGAACGGCTGGATGAAATAATAAAGGTTTAATCGCGGCGATAATTTCTATGCTTTCCGTAGCTTCAGCCAACGCCGCACAAGCTGTCCAAGTTTCCAACTGTTCTAAATCTAGACTACGGGGATTAGCAAGGTGCTGTGCGACTAAGGTTGTCACATATCCTAAACGTTCTGCTTCTAATACTAGCGATCGCGTGCGTTCATAACTAGCATCAATCGGTTCATCTGGCGTATTGAGAGGGCCAAAGTTACCCCCAACAGGGGCCCAAATACCGTAGCGTGGTTCTGACATTCTTGCCTCCAAATTAAATGGGGACTGGGGAAATATACCTTGTTTTTTATCCTCACCTATGCAAATCTCATAATATACTACTATAAATCTACCGATTTACAGTATAATTTTTAAGGTGCAAAAATAAAGTTTTAGTGCCGACTACAAAGGTTCTAGAAAGCTATGTCTGAACCACACTATGGGATTTGGATTCCTGTTTACGGCAACTGCGGCGTGATGAACCATCCTCTTGAACCTCGTGATGCTAGTTACTTACGAGCCAAGAACCTCCTCCAGTTGGCTCAAAGGTGCGGATTTACCACAACTTTAATCGCGCAACATATCATCAATCCCAGGAATCAAGAACTTGACCAGCTAGAAACTTGGACAACAGCAGCAGCTTTGGCAGAAGCAACAAACTCTATCGAGATTATTGCAGCTGTTAAACCATTACTGTTTCATCCCGCCGTCTTAGCAAAAATGGCTTTAGGTATTGATGCAATCAGTGGTGGACGCTTTGCTATTAACTTAGTAAGTGCCTGGTTCAAGCCAGAAATAGAAAAGTCGGGGATCAATTTCCTTACCCACGATGAGCGTTATCGCTATTCGGATGAATGGATTAGGGTCGTAAAAGCCCTATGGAGTGGGGAGAAAGTCAACTTCTACGGTGAATATTTTCAGATCGATGATTTGAAGCTCAATCCTCCACCTGTAGCCAAACCACATCCGCGTGTGTATGTAGGGGGAGAGTCAGAACCAGCCCAAGAACTAGCTGCAAAAGAAGCGCATACATTTTTCCTGAATGGTCGTCCGATTGAAGTCATCCGCGAAACCATTGCGGCTGTTGCTCAAAAAACTAAGTTTCGCTCTCAACCTCTAGGCTTTGCTATGTCGGCTTTTGTGATTGCTCGACCGACAGACGAAGAGGCAAAAGCGGAATATCAAAGCCTTAGAGCAATGGTACTAGCACAAGACGATCGCTCAGAATTACTCAAAGGAGTAGATTCTGAAGTAGTTATGTTCAAAAACATGGCTAAGTACCCTGGTGTGGGAAGCAATGGCGGTACAGCAGCAGGATTGGTTGGTAGCTATGAAACTGTAGCCCATCGGATTGCTGAATTTACCAAAGTGGGAATTGGTACTTTCATGCTGCAATTCCAGCCCTTTACCACAGAAATGGAGCGTTTTGCTGCCGAAATTATACCAAGAGTGCGAGCGTTAACGGTAAATAGTGAAGCGATGTCTGCGACAGGTGGTTCCTGAACGCAGCTTAAGGGCTGCGCCTACGCTAATTTGAACTTTGAGGTCATAGATTGAATACGATCAACGTCCTAGCATTTTATCTCGCAGATGCTTAATGCAATCTTGTATGGAGAAGCTAACGTTTAGGCTGCTGGCGCTACAATCTCTGAAGCAACTCGTCATACTCTGTATGTGCGCCAATCCAGAACCAGTAAATGCGATCGTCCTACAACAAGCCAAGAACGCGGTAGTCTAAACTAACACGAGCCGAATAGATTGGTTGGCGCTGGCTAACTCGTTTGAACTGAAGACTATTGTGGTAAGGATCTGAACGCCAAAGAGCATAGGCAATGCCCGCTTGTTCTTGAACTGATGCAGGAAGCTCATCAAGTTTCTTGCGAAATAGCTTCGTAACACTTGACTTCATTGCTCAGAGGGAAAAACGTCAGCTAGAGGAGTGATGTCGCCAGCAGCAATTTCTTGCCGTACCATATCAGCTAGACGATCCCACTGAGCATCTGTAGTAGATTCAAACTGAGCTTTCCATCTTTGCTCATCCTCTATCTCGGCAAGAAGACGAGTAGCGATGCCTGCGGCGAGCTACGCCTACGCATCTTGTTCAGCAACAGGTAGAGTTTTTAGTTGGGCGATGTCTACGACGGGCTACGCCTACGCACGCTCAAGTAACTCAGTCATAGCTACCACACTCTTAAAACGTAAATGGCATTTTATCCATTATCGCTTCTTGGCAGCAATTTAAGCGCCTTTGTCACCTAAACGTTGACCTAATAACCTTTCTGTGCGGGTAATTGCTGATTCGTGAGCGTAAGATTTAGGTTAACGTCCTAGCATTTTATCTCGCAGATGCTTAATGCGATCGCGCAATTTTGCTGCTTCTTCAAATTCTAGTTTTTTCGCCGCTTCTTTCATCTGCGTTTCTAACAGAGTAATCAATTGGGGAATCTGTTCTAATGGCAGTTCATCTAGATGTTCATCTACAACTTTTAAATCAGTTGCATTTAACCGTCGAGATACATCTAAAAAAGCCAAAATCGCATTACTTGATTTTTTCACAATCGGTTGTGGTGTAATCCCATGCAGTCGATTATGTGCTGTTTGAATCCCACGCCGTCTGTCTGTTTCATCAATAGCTTTAATCATGCTACCTGTGAGATTATCGGCATATAAAATCGCTTGTCCCTGAATGTGACGCGCGGCTCTACCAATAGTTTGAATTAAGGAACGCTCGGTTCGTAAGAAACCTTCTTTATCTGCATCCATAATTGCTACTAATGAAACTTCTGGTAAATCCAAACCTTCCCGCAGCAAATTCACACCAACTAATACATCAAAATTTCCCTCGCGCAAATTCTGCAAAATCTCAATGCGCTCAATAGAAGTAATCTCAGAATGTAAATATCGTACCCTGATACCGTGGTCTTGCAAATATTCGGTTAAATCTTCCGCCATCCGCTTAGTTAATGTGGTAATCAAGACTCGTTCATGGCGGTCGGCTCTATCTTTAATTTCGCCTAACAAATCATCAATCTGTCCTTCTGTGGGACGCACAGAAATTTCTGGATCGATCACGCCAGTTGGTCGAATTACTTGTTCAACTACATGGTCTTCAGAAACTTCTAATTCCCAATTTCCGGGAGTTGCTGAAACAAAAATACACTGATTTACCTTTTCCCAAAATTCTTCGGCTTTTAAAGGACGGTTATCAGCAGCACTAGGAAGCCGAAATCCATGTTCAATTAAAACTTTTTTTCTCGCTTGGTCGCCATTATACATACCGCGAATTTGTGGCACGGTAACGTGAGATTCATCAATAACTAATAGCCAATCTTTGGGAAAATAATCAATTAAACATTCTGGTGGTTCTCCAGCTTGTCTTCCTGCTAAATGACGGGAATAGTTCTCAACGCCGTTACAGTAACCTACTTCGCGCAGCATTTCCAAATCATAGCGTGTACGTTGATCTATGCGTTGCGCTTCTAATAATTTGCCAGCTTGTTCTAAGTCTAGTTTTTGCTGTTTTAACTCTGCTGCAATGTCATTACAAGCTACTTCTAACCGTTCTTCTGGGGTGACAAAGTGACGTGCTGGGTAAACATTCACCGCTTCCAAACTTTTGAGAATTTCACCTGTTACCGGATCGATATAGCGAATTGCGTCAATTTCATCACCAAAGAATTCGACGCGAATAATTCGGTCTTCATAAGCTGGGCCAATTTCTAAAACATCACCCCGGACGCGAAATTTTCCCCGACCCATTTCGATGTCGTTACGGCTGTATTGAACATTTGCCAAATCTCGTAAAATTTGACGCTGATTTACTTCCATACCTATCTGAAGGGGGATGGCAGCTTTCAGATATTCTGCTGGCATTCCTAAACCGTAGATGCAACTGATGGAAGCAACGACAATGACATCACGACGTTCAAAAAGCGATCGCGTTGCTGAATGCCGCAACATATCTATTTCATCATTAATCGCCGCCGTTTTTTCAATATAAGTATCGGTGACGGGAATATACGCTTCTGGCTGATAATAATCGTAGTAGCTGACAAAATACTCGACTGCGTTATTCGGGAAGAAATCCCGCAACTCGTTACAAAGCTGTGCAGCCAGGGTTTTGTTATGCGCCAGTACTAAAGTCGGCTTGCCAATTTTCTCAATAACTGCTGCTACGGAAAATGTTTTGCCAGTTCCAGTGGCTCCTAGTAAAGTTTGGTAACGATTGCCTGATTGGATACTAGCAGAAAGTTTAGCGATCGCTTGTGGTTGATCGCCTGTGGGACTAAAGGGAGCTTGAAGACAAAATTCTGTCATACAGTTTTGCTGTAAATACCCTATCTCATGGTGACAATTCCGCTCTGTATCTATTGTAGCTGGCTGATTAGAGCAAATAAATAGTAATAATTATTTATAAAAGTTATTGCTTTAAATTTACTTATGTATTAGTTTTAAAGATTCTTATATCTATATGAGGTTTTTTAAGGTTAAACTCTAAGGTATATGGGAAAAAATTTCATCTTTCCTTAATTATTGTAAAATTCAGTTAACAAACTAGAGGTGTTCGTTTATGACTAATAGCAACACTGGCAAAGCAACCAGTTCTCGGCAGAAGTATGCCAAGTCTACACAGGAAGTTGAAAATCAACAAGACCAGAGCTTGAATGCAGATAAAGCCGAGGAAGTTAATGAACTGCCAGTAGGAGCTTCTGGAACACTCGCCATTTCTGGAATTCGCCCTATAGGCGCTAGCGACATAGAAGTTGCTGAACACCTTTCAATTTCTGGGGTGCGTCCTGTTAGCACTAGTAATTTGGAAGTAGTTGAAACCTATAATGCAATGGGTATTCGACCAATTGGTGCTAATAGATTCCAAATTGTTGAAAGTATGAATCTCTCTGGGATTCGTCCAATTGCCTCAAGTTCATTAGTAATTGATGAAAGCTATTCGACATTCGGTAATCGTCCGATAGCATCAAATCAGATTGACAATCCTGAAAACCTGATGGGTTTTCTAGATTAAACAACAAACATCCCCATAACTTTATTAACCCATTTTCTATAGGAAACTGGGTTTTTTTATTTAAAAAGTAAAAATTACCATTTGTAACATTTATTCTATGTCTTTTAGCATAGGTAACTAAACTATTCTCACTTTATTTTATATTCAATTAACAGCCAGAACGCTTATTAAAACTAACTTTCTTAATTATGAATTACCAATTACGAATTCCGAATTATTGAATCTTCCTTGTGGTAGAAGGCTTTAGCAAAAACTTTAAGTTAATGTGTAAAGGTAATAACAAAGAGTTTCAAAGTCAGTTGATAGCTTTGAAATGAATTTTTAATTGAATCAGGAGTATCAAAATGAGCATAGAAGATCGCGCAAAGGCTGCTGCTAAAAATGTTGAAGGTAAAGCCCAAGAAGCATTAGGAAACGTTACTGGAGATCCAGAAGATAAAGCTAAAGGTAAAGCAAAGCAAGCCGAAAGCGAAGTACGTCATGGTATTGAAGACGTGAAAGATAATGTCAAGAAAAACATTGACTAGTAATTCATGATTTTTTTTGCAGAAACTCTAGGGATATAAATGGGGTGGATTCCATTTTTGCAAGAAAAAATTACGAAATGCTAAATATTCAATGCTATGCGCCTTTATTCTATTCTTAGCAAGCGTTGAAAGATAAAGGACTAGCTTGATTGACAGAAATTTTATAGAGACGTAATTAATTACGTCTCTATATTTATGCTTAATTTCTTTTTACAGCAGATTGCAAGTTAATAGACCTCTTGCAAAAATCCTTGAATCACCCCTCCCCGTATGGGTTGGGGAGGGAGCAAGATTTAAAGTTTCCCCTTTATAAGGCAGGGCTGTTTCATTCCCTAAAACAGGTAAAATTGCAAGTGTTGAGGGGATAAAAATCATGGGTGCGTCTCTGATTGAACATTTGCGACAAGTTGAAGATTTCAGAACAACTGATGGTCGAAGACATCGACTTTGGTTGGTCTTGCTGTTTGTAATAATGGGCACTATGAGTGGATATGTCGGGTATCGTGCATGGGGAGATTTTGTCAAACGGCATCGTCGTGTACTAATAGAGATGTTTAGCATTCAAAGACATGGTATACCTTCATACTCAACTATCAGGCGTGTAATGATGGGAGTAGATTTTGATAAACTTGTCGCAATATTCAATCAGTGGGCATATCAATACGTTGATTTAGAGCCATCTGATTGGTGTGGAATTGATGGTAAAAGCATTAAAGGAACAGTCCAAGACCACGAGAAATCATGTCAAAACTTTGTCAGCATAGTCTCAGTATTTGCAAGTAAAAGAGGACTAGTTTTAGGCATGGAAAAATTTGAAAACAAACAGGAAAGCGAAATCGTAATTGTGCAAAATTTAATTGCCGCTTTGGATCTCAAAGATGCTGTATTCAGCTTTGATTCTTTACATTGCCAAAAAAAACTTGCCAGTTAATTATAGACAGTGGTAACGATTACGTAATTGCTGTTAAAGAAAATCAGCCAAAACTTCATCGTCATATCGAAAGCGTTGCTGCTAAAACAAAGCCTACAAGTCGTTATATCACCACTGAAAAAACAAGGGATAGACTGACAAAGCGAACTGTAGAAGTTTTTCATGATTTGAATGGAATAGACCCAAAATGGATTGGAATTAAGTCTTTAATTCGAGTTGAAAGAGTTGGCACAAGAGGAGCTAAACAATACCATGATATTGCTTGTTACATTAGTAGCCTCATTCGCACGGCGCAAGAATTTGCTCCGGGTATTCGCGGTCATTGGGGTATAGAAAATCGACTTCATTGGGTTAAGGATGTAGTTTTGAATGAAGATCGTTCTACTATACATCTGGGTAATGCTCCGGCTAATCTCTCTGTTCTACGAGCGATCGCTCTCAACATACTCCGCCAAAATGGTCATACTTCCATCACTACTGCTCAAAGATTTCTCTCTCATGATATTGACAAACTCTTATCCCTTGTGGAATGAAACAGCCCTGCTTTATAAGGGGGGATTAAGGGGGGTAAGAATGTATTTCATTTAGATGCAAAATGCTGTAATTTATTTTTTATAATTATTAAAACTATAAAGCAATACAGTTCACAATGAGCAACAAAAACCTGATGTAGAGAAGCGATTTATTGCTTATTGAAATACCAATCATCTTTAATTAAACCGTATCATATTCTCAAGTTAGAACTTACACACTCAGATACCTCAACCTCCTTTAAAGTAATTTTCCGTTGCAAATCTGTCTACGACGATCGTAGCTAGACAACTTTGCTCAATATGAAAATCATTTAAAATATCAAAAATTGTAGTAATATACCACAGGCATTAACTATCTTCAGCTACATCTGATTGTTAGCGCTCTTAAATTCACAATCGATGAGAATATACCGTGAACCTAACTCTTTATTTTCTCCGTCACGGACAGACAGAATGCAGCCGCAATAATTCCTTTTGCGGTTCTATAAATTCAAAACTGACTCCAGAAGGCTTGGAGATGGCAAAAGCTTTTGCAGATACATATAGTTCTATGGATTGGACAGCAATATTTTGTAGTCCAATGCAGCGAACTGTGGAGACAGCAAAACCTTTGTATGAAGCAATAGGGATAGAACCACAACTTAGAGATGGTTTGAAGGAAATCAATTATGGCTTGTGGGAAGGAAAAACCCCAGAAGTAATTAGCTGTGAATATCACGATGATTATATTCGCTGGTCAGCAGATCCGGCTTGGAATGCTCCAACTGGCGGAGAAATGGCTGTCACAATTGCTTCTCGCGCCTTGCAGGTAATTGAAGAAATTAAACAAAATTACACTAGTGGAAAGGTTTTAGTCGTTTCACACAAGGCAACCATTAGAATTCTTCTGTGTAGTTTACTAGGGGTTGATGTCGGACGCTTCCGTTTTCGTTTGGGATGCCCTGTGGCTTCGGTCAGTATTGTAGAATTTACCTCACATGGGCCGTTATTAAAAGTTTTGGCAGACCATAGTCATTTGGATGAACGGTTACGAAATTTACCAGGAACGTGAGGGAGTTAAAAGTTAGGAGTTAGGAGTTAGGAGTTATTATTTTTGCCTTGCTCTCCCTAGCTATCTGGCTCAGTGTATTTGCAGAGAACGTTGATTCCAATTTTGATAATATATAACACGACAATTGTGGCGATCGCACCATCAATTGGTATTCCATGTACTGCTGCAACAGCTACCAGTGAGCCAATGATACTATTGAGCAAAGAAGCACTACCAGGGTTATTAGTGTATTCTTTGATTTTGCCCCGTAAACCATCATCCCCACAGATTTCCGCGCGGATTTCGTCGAGAGTCAGCTGCAAAAGAGATTTTTTGCCCCTACTATAATCTGTTTTGCCGACTTTCTCTTGCCAGAGTGTATCAAAACTCGCTTCTAGATTACCGTTGTGTTGTTGCAGGGTAGTAAGAGCTTGTTGCGCTGGAGTGTCGTTTGGCAGAAGTTGCTGAAATTCTTGGATTTCGCCAGGGGTTAATTGGAGATTCATGCTATATCCTTAATACGGGATAATTGGGATGCTCAGGATTTGGTATAAGTCGCTGATTTTTACAATCTACTTTAGGACTGGGGCGCATTTTTTCAATAGACATGGACTTCCGTCCAGCTGCGACGGCTGTGGCGATACACTCTCCCCTGACTAATTCCCCATACAATCGCCCAATAAAGTGTTCTGCACCTTTGGCGTAAACTGAATACGCCATCGCTACCACACCCTTTGCCCCCAATTTCACCAACTGTCCCGCCACAGAAGAAAAAGCTTCTTCGCCTACTTGTCCAGACTTGCAAGCATTCAGTACAAAAATCGGTACGCAGCAATCTGTTAAATATTGGGCAATTTCCCTTGCGCTGACAGTTTGCTCGTTTCCCTGCTCATCCTCAAAGACTAAAACGCCCTGTGTCTGGTTGTCAAAATTCCCATGTCCATCAAAATGGACGATATGATAAAAACCTTTATGAGCTTGCAATTCTGCTTCAAACTCTTTCAAGCTAGGGGGACGCAATACCTTGAGATTAACTCGCTGACGTATCGGTTGCAGCGCTGCCAGCAAAGGACGGGCAATGGTTTTAAAACCTACGTCTTGCTCATCGTCAGGACGAGCAATAACTAATAAAATATTCAGTTGGTCATCGGGCATTGGTGGCAATGGTGCTTTTACGCCCTGACTGCTGAGACTGCGATACATTCCCGCCAGTGAAGGTGCAAGAAATTGATAGTCGGGGGAATACAGCAATTCCCAAGGTAAATTCAGCACGTTGGCGTTATCAGAAATGATGCCCAGTTCGCATTTATCAAGTCCATCTCGTGTGGCTTCTTGAAAAAACTCTCTTCCTTTTTCTGTGCTGCGAAATACTAGCTCAAATAATTCTTGTCCCCACTGCTGTAACTTTTGTTCGATTTTTGCGGCGTTATCTAGAAAGATACCGTAGGGAAACTTGAGATAATCTTCTAAGTACCAGCGCAAATCAGTTAGCTTTTCTTCATCGAATGGTTGCTGAAAGGCTACTTCTGGGGCGAGGCGAGGACTTTCATATCCGCGTTGCCAAGAAAGTTGGATTGTTTCGCCTTGATGGGTGATTCGCAACCAATTTGTTGCCATTGCTGCTGTGCTGGTTACTGGGTAAATTGATGCTAGCTTAATTTGAGTAATTCACGCAGAGGCACAGAGAGGAAGATTGAGTTTTAATTCAGTACAGATACAGCGATAATGTACTCAAATTATCAGCGAATTATTTTATGCAGCCAGATATTGAGACTATTGTATTACGTCAAATGGCTTCGGGCGATCGCCTATCATTACAACTATACAAATTCATCGGCGCTCAACCTGGTAAAAAGGTTTACATTCAATCTAATCTGCACGGTGCAGAAATTGCTGGTAATGCCGTTATTCACCAGCTAATTGAGTTTTTATTAACAATAAATGATACAGATTTAACTGGAGAAATTTGGCTAGTTCCCGTTTGTAATCCAATGGGGACGAATGAACGCGCTCATCATTTTTCTCCTGGACGTTACTGCATTTACGAAGCTAAAGACTGGAATCGCATATTTTGGGACTACGAAAAAGAAGCTGATGATTTAGTAGCTTTTACTAAATCTCAACTTCATCTCGATCTAAAGGTCATTCGACAAAATTATCTAACTATAATTAAGCAACAATTCGCGAAAATTTTAGAAAAAATTAATTCTCCTAGTGCAGTGCCATACACTGAGCTTTTTGGCTACAAGCTACAAAATCTGAGTTTAGATGCAGACTACTTAATTGATTTACATAGTTCTACAAATCAAGCTTTAGACTACATTTATTACTTCCGAAATCGAGAAGACAGTGCAAAATACTTTCTACTCGATTTTGGAATCTTGCTTAATAAATACGATGGTGATGCTTTTGATGAAGCTTTTATCAAACCTTGGTTAGCGCTGGAAGCTTGTTTTAAAGAGTTTGGTAGAGAAATCAAGTTTGATGTGGAAGCTTGGACACTAGAATTAGGCTCAGGAATGCAAATGAATCCTGATTCAGTCGCTAAAGGTGTACGGGGTGTAAAAAATTATTTAGCACAAAAAGGTGTCCTACAAATGTCTGATTTATCAGGTGACACAAAAACCCATGAAATGACTTTTGCATCTAGCAACAACCGAAAAAAATATTATGCGATCGCAGGTGGGATGATTCAATGGAGAATAGCTTTAGGTAGTTTTGTAAAAGCTGAGGAAAAATTGTATCAAATTCTCAGTTTTAATAAAGAAGGTCAACTACCTAATGTAATTGATGTTTGCGCTCAAGATGATGGATTAGTTTATGATGTCGCAACAAATCAAGCTGTAAATGAAGGCGAGTTTGTACTAGGAATTGTGAGTTAGAGTATGGGGCATCGGGCATAAATATTCATGTAATTGTCATCACAAAGACGCGATAAATCGCCGTCTCTACAAAAGACTAATTATTGTAGAGACGGCGATTCATCGCGTCTCTTGCCTTAACCGAACAGTATTGAGTTTAATCTCCCAAATAAATACTCATACCACGAGCGGTTTTAACTAAAGTACCATTGGGATCGACAGCGCTATATTGAGCGATCGCTTCTGTAATTGGTACACTTAATACTTGGCGATTTTGCCATGTCACCATGCGATCGTATCGCTCTTCGGCTATTAGATTAACTGCTGCTACGCCAAAGGCTGTTGCAACTAATCTATCCAGTGGTGAAGCAGTTCCACCTCGTTGAATGTGTCCTAAAACTGTGACTCGCGTTTCTACACCAATGTGCTGAATAATTTCATCGGCTAAATATTCACCAATTCCCCCGTATCGAGATTGACCTAAGCGATTGGTAATTGTCACATTTTCGCCGTCTTGGGTACGAACTGCTTCAGAAACAATAATCAAACAATAGTTTTTGCCTTTTTCTTGGCGTTCTTTGATTTTGTGGCAAATGTGTTCAACTGTATAAGGTATTTCGGGAATTAAAATTACATTTGCTCCCCCCGCAATTCCCGCAGCTATGGCTATGTGTCCAGCATCACGACCCATTACTTCCAAAATCATGACTCGGCTATGACTTGCAGCGGTAAAATGTAACCGATCTAGTGCTTCTGTGGCAATATTTACTGCTGTATCAAAACCGATAGCGTGTTCGGTAACGCCAATATCGTTATCAATGGTTTTGGGAATACCTACTAAATTAATACCACCTTGTTGAGCGAGGCGACGCAAAATTGCCAAGCTACCATCACCGCCGATACCAATCAAAGCGTCTAAACCTAGTTGATGATAACCTGCAATAATTTCTTCGGAGCGATCGCATAAACTTCCATCCGCCATTGGAAAAGCAAAAGGGTCGCCTTTATTGGTTGTCCCCAACATTGTGCCACCCGCAGTTAACAACGAGTCAACTTGGTCAACTTCCAACTTGGTGAATTGTGGCGGACGCGCCATTAATCCTAGAGTCGCTTGACGAATTCCCAAAACCTCCCAGTCATAAGTATTTACAGCACAATTGACTACAGCCCTAATCACAGCATTTAAACCAGAGCAATCACCTCCACTCGTCAAAATTCCTATGCGTTTGGGTTTTCCCACATTTTTTGTTGACATTTTGATCCAAATGTATATGTTCAGCAGTCGATGAAAATTAAGCCCAAGTTAGCAGCAGATTAAACTTAAGCAAAATTCCTCCCTGTTAATGCCAAAGTAATTTTATGTTTCTTTTGGATCTAAAAACAAAACAAAGTCTAAAAATTCCGCAACTCTTGAACCAGAAGTCATAATTTATGTGGGTTTGGTATGATTGCCGATGAAATGAGGTAAACTTGGAGTTTAATTTTTTTAATATTCTGACTACTAAATTCTGACCGAAGCTTTCGGAGTATGTGGCTTTGCTCCTGAATACTACAACTAAGGCGATCTCAGCTGTAAAATATAAGTGTAGAGCCAGTAGTAGATTAAACCTCGGCAAAAGCAATCCCTAAAAATGCCAGGGTAATTTTATGCCTATTTTGTGTCTAAAAAAGAACCAAGTTATCCCAGCTATCAAATATGAGGGTGGAGCCAAAGGTGACTAGTATTGAAAATTACAACTTCTCTTATTCAGGAGAAGTAACAATTCCCCAGGCTCCTCCTGAATTTAAATCAGGTTTTATCGGCATTGTTGGTCGTCCAAATGTCGGTAAATCTACTTTGATGAATCAGTTAGTAGGACAAAAAATTGCCATTACATCACCAGTAGCACAAACTACACGTAACCGTTTGCGCGGTGTATTAACTACACCAGAAGCGCAGTTAATATTTGTAGATACGCCAGGAATTCATAAGCCCCATCATCAATTGGGTGAAGTATTGGTGCAAAATGCCAAAATTGCTATTGAATCGGTAGATGTAGTGTTATTTGTGGTAGATGGATCTGTGGCTTGTGGATCGGGCGATCGCTACATTGCTGAATTGCTTAGTCGCAGCAAAACACCAGTAATTCTGGGTATGAACAAAACCGACCAACAACCGGCTGATTCGCAGTTTCTAAATGATAGCTACGCCCAAATGGCCCAATCCCATCAATGGGAAATCGTGAAATTTTCTGCCAAGACTAGTACCGGATTACCGCAACTTCAAGAATTATTAATTAAACATTTAGAAATTGGGCCATTATATTATCCTCCAGACTTGGTAACTGACCAGCCAGAACGCTTTATTATGGGTGAATTGATCCGAGAACAAATTTTATTATTGACTCGTGAAGAAGTACCCCATTCAGTAGCGATCGCCATTGACCTAGTAGAAGAAACTCCCAGCATTACCCGCGTACTTGCTACTATCAACGTCGAGCGTGATTCCCAAAAAGGCATACTCATCGGCAAAGGTGGAGCGATGCTCAAAGCAATTGGTAGTGAAGCCCGCGAACAAATCCAAAAATTAATCGCTGGCAAAGTTTATCTAGAATTATTTGTGAAAGTCCAGCCAAAATGGCGACAGTCGCGGATTAGTTTAGCAGAATTAGGCTATCGCGTAGAAGAATAATAATTGGTCAATTGTCATTAGTCACTTGTACTGAGCGAAGCCGTTGGCGCAGCCTCTCGTAGAGAAGTATTAGTCATTGGCAAGCAAAAGACAAAGGACAAATGACAAGTGACAAATGACAAATGACTCTTAATTAATCAAAATGTCTTTAGAAACTCGCTATCCCTTAAATTTACCCGTCAATGCTCCGCCATTGCGCGTGTTAATTGTCGAAGACGATCCGATGATGCAATTGGGATTAGAGCAATCGTTAATGGCTCATCCTCAGCTGGAGATTGTTGGACAAGCTGAAGATGGTTATTTGGGAGTTCAAGCTGCACTGCAACTGAAGCCTGATTTGGTGGTTATGGATATTGGGTTGCCGCGATTGGATGGCATTGCCGCGACACAGCAAATTAAGGCAGCGCTGCCAGCAACTCATGTAGTGATGCTGACATCTCATCAAACGGAAACAGAAATTATTGCGGCACTATCTAGCGGTGCAGATGCATATTGTATCAAAGGTGCAAGTGTGGAAAGATTGTTAAGTGCGATCGCAGCCGCAGTTGATGGTGCAGCCTATCTCGATCCCCAAATTGCGCGGCGAGTCATTGATAATCTCAAACCGCCTTCACCCACCACCAACACCGCCAACTTATCTGGGCGCGAGTTAGAAGTGTTAAAGCTGATGGTAGACGGGTTGAGTAACCCAGAAATTGCCGAAAAACTCTATCTTAGTCCCAATACCATCAAAACTCACGTCCGAGGGATTATGAATAAATTATCAGTGGACGATCGCGTGCAAGCAGCAGTTGTGGCACTGCGTTCTGGGTTGGTTTAATATCAGAAGTAATCCAAATCTTTACTACTAAATATCTGGATTGGTGTGTATAGCGATTCCTACTCTGTATGTAACTTTCAAAATACTAAATGCCAACCTTTGGGTATATTTCTAACTATTCAAATAGTTGTAAAACTTTTAAAGTTAGCTAATTTTTTGTTCCATGCGCTCATTACTATTTCAAAACTTGAAGCTGACTATTCCGACAGCTTTAGGATTTACGATTCTGGGCTATATTCTCAGTCTACCTCTGAGTTTACTCGTCAACTCAGAAGCAGCAAGATGGCAATTCTATCCGCAATCCAGAGTATATATTGAAACCCAAAAGCTTGATGAGCTTGGAAATTTTCAAGCTAGGGTAGCACTTGGAGGAACAGCGCTCGGAATCTTAGTAGCTCAAACAACTTTTATTGTGTATATATTTGGACTTAGCAATCGTAGCACTAAGCAATAATATCTTTGACGAGATATATGTAAATACAGCCTTTAGACCACCTGATGCAGTTGTATTTTATGGCGATCGCCACACCTTTGGCTTTCAAGTTGGCACGCATTTCTAACTCAATTTACAATTAGAGGCGTACATATATATGTACGCCTTTATAGTTGATTAATTTGTTGCCAAGATGTTGGAAAGATAGTCTACCTCAATGCATTTTAGTTAAAAGAGTTTGAGAATTCATTAGGGTCTACATTAGCAGGAAATAACAAAATTTCCTTACCTTCTAAACTTGCCTTGTGGTGAAGCAAAATTGCCTTTTCCAAAGAACAATATTTAATTGGAACCCATCTGTCGCTATAAAAGTAGACAGTTACTCGGCTCATTGCATACTCTTTCAACAGCAGTGGAAGAGACCAGGACGAGTCCACAGTTTGAACCTTACCTGTTGAGTCCATGCTTTGAACCTCAGTTATTAAGTATATTTACTTTCACTGATTGGAATGATTTAGAGGAACTATCATAAGTAATAAGAATCTGTCTTAAAACTACATCTTTAGATAAAAATTAGAAGAATTAAAACTGACTTCACCCTTAAAGGCTAAATGCGATCGCTAAGTAAAACGATGTGGAAAAACCAAACTATGTTAATAAAAATTAAATAGACTCAAACCCTCTTCCCTCCTGCCAACTGAGCCTCTTGCCGACGCTCGCGGACTCGCTAACGCTGCGCTATCCTGCCTCATCCAAACGATAAATATTTACACCGACCTACTTACTTTTGGTATCTCATCAGCAGTCGTGACTGAGATCGCCATTGTAAGAATAAGTAGGGATTTGATAAAAGAGTGCGACAAATAGATCATTTGTAGAGACGCGATTCATCGCGTCTTCAACCAAGGATGTGTTGCAATTATTAATTGGAGTGGTATAAGTAGGGATTTGATAAAAGAGTGCGATCGCATAACCTAGTTTTTTACAGCTATTTTCAGCAAAATAGCTGTAAGCTTTATGCATCTAATTCTTAACAAATGTCCACTCTAGTACCTCGATCGGCGCTTCTTGTAGTGCTTGAGTTAATTCGGCGCTGCTCTCAAATTTCACTTGGGAGAGGTCGCAAGCTTCGACGTTGACCGTGAATTTATCGTTTTGGAAGGGCCAGGGTTTGACAACAACCAAGTTATCACTGCGCTGCATAATGTCATAGCGCTCACCTTCAGGGCCCTTGCTAATTTCTAAAAACCGCTCATCTTCAGGTAGTTCCTGCTGACAAAGAATAAGCGAAAGGCGATCGCACCATTGCATAAATGCATAGGCTGCATCAACTTCCTCCTTTTTGATGCCCAATTCTTTACGCCAACGTCGCTGATTTTGAAGTTGCTCGTTTAAAAGTTTGTCTAATTTTGAAGACTTACCCCGGCTTGACTCATTTAAACGGCTGATGTGCATAGAAATTAATAGAGCTACCCATCGTCCACGATAAAGGGCATTCTTTGCCAAATTAGCCAATTTATCGACACCTGCATCTAAATCAGCATTTGTGGAAAGCATAAAGTCCTTTGGCGCACCCGCTTCAGTTAGAATATCTTCTTCCCACTCTTTTTCTAGATCGTCGTGATGAGAAATTGCAGCTATTGTTTCATATAACCTTGCAGGAGCATCTTTACGTCGCCATTGTCCAGCCAGTTCAGCTGCTAATAAAGCATGGGCACGATGATAAATTACTTCCCAACCATTTGGCGTAGGGTTGACAATCACAAGTTAATCTCCGGATTTTTAGTTGAATTAATTTCTAAAGTCAGAAATATCGGGGTAGAAATTGAAGCAGGGGCGCAAGGGCTTGCGCCCCGACGACAGGTGCGGTTCAAATACATGAAAATTGCTGAAAATAAAAATCCCGACTTCTTAGAAAAGTCGGGATTTTTTTGCTCGCTAAATGTAGCTAAACAGCCCAACATTTTTTAAACAAGGTAAGCTATTTGCCCACCAGATTATTGGGAGTTGTTCAGAACCAGCCAAAAACCTTTTTGCTCAAAATCAACCTATATTTTGACTGCAATCTATGCAATTAAGAGTGGCTTTCTAGTGGATTAGCAATGTATTTGAATGTTGGCTCAGAATTCCAGGGCCCACGCTCATCTTGACCGTTTCCGTTTGTAGATAGATTGTAGTAGAGAGCAACAGTTTCATCTGGCTTAATATTACCAAAGAAAGGATCTGTCAGCTTACCTAGCGAATCTAGAGCTTTCATAAACATCTGAGTATGAGAAATTTCTCGTGTTAACAGATGGACTAAAGTCTCTTGGGTTCCTTTGTCGGTTGCCAACTTAATCAATTCTTCGTAAGTCTGACGAGCGCCAGCTTCAGCTGCAACGTTAGCTCTTAAATCACGTACTACATCTCCACCCTCATTCAAGTAACTTGCAGTCCAAGCATTACCTTGGCTATCTAGAAAATGAGGCCCAATTCCTCGGACTGCAAAAAGAGTACTCTTGTAAGCCTCTGTTTGATCTACATTTTTAGTATGAGCCTCAATGAGTTTACCAACCATTTCTAAATGACTGAATTCCTCGATCGCAATATCTTGGAGCATATCTTTAATGCCAGCATTTTCGACATGGAATGATTGCACCCAATATTGAAGCGCTGCGCTAAGTTCTCCAGTCGCTCCGCCAAACTGCTCTAGTAGCAACTGAGCAAAACGAGGGTTTGGTTCACTAACGTTAACTGCATGAATAGGCTCTTTTTTGTGGAAAAACATAGATTTACACTTCTCAAAATTTGGTGTTACAGAACGAATCAACTTATCTTTCAGTTTTTTTCCAGATAGAGCTAAATTTGATGTTTTATAGCTTCTTCAACTGGTGAACTAGAAGACTGAGTAAAATACAGTAGTTATCTCAGGGTTGATAACTGCCAATCAGCGGTTATACATTGCTGCTTCTTCTGATTAATCCCCACATATAAATAGCAACAATTGCACCAAGCACAGCCACTAAAATACCGGGAAGAGTTAAACCAGCGCCAGCCGCAGTAATTTGCAGAGTTCCTGTTCTTAACAAGGTAAATAAAGTTCCACCGACGAAAGCACCAATGATACCCAAAATCATTGTGGAGAGAATTCCGCCGCCTTGAGAACCAGGATAAATAGCTTTAGCAATTGCACCTGCCAAAAGTCCTAAAACTATCCAAGCAATAATACTCATAACCGCCTCAACAATCTCACTCACTTAATATCTAAGCTATCAACTCTAATTACGAATTATTTCTACCAGATGGGGTAAATGTTAAATCCAAAAGTTATACACAATACTTTATATTCAGAATTGGATGAGAATTTGCGTTTTTTAAATCTTTTTAAGGTTAAACGAAAATTTTTGCGTATTGTAAGCTAGAAGTTATTAAAAACATCTAATCATAGACATAGTTATTGTCGGCAAAACTAAATGTTAATTAAGTAATCAATATATTCTTTTTTATCTCTCTCTTAAGGTATAAAGTTCGTATCTAACTTATTGGGGATGTATGAAAAATATTTATTGATTCAACTTTTGAGAATTTTCGCGATCGCCGATCGTTAATTACCTCTATAAATAATTAACCAAGATTTTTGTTACAGATTTTTATTTAACAACTTTATTCCAATTACCTTTTGACTGGCTATTCCGCTTGCACTGCGCTTCATGCACCACACACACAAATAAGTTCAAACATAAAATCGGATTACTATAGTCTTAATAATATCCCCTCAAATTTTATTTTTCAGGTAGATTGAGGGGATAATATGTGGTAAAGATTTGCAGAAGCAATATCAAATGGCGCGGGAGAATTTTGTCTCTCGCGTTTTTGTGTGAGTATCAAAGATGACGGCAATATTTCTTACTAGCAATCTACCGATGTCGGTAATCTGAATCTGATTTTTTGATAAACTGACTAGACCATCAGCTTCTAGTGGTTTTAACGCCTCTAGTTCTTCAGAAAAATATTCATCAAAACCGATCTGATATTTGTTTTCAATATCTTGCTTATAAAGCTGAAAATGAGACATAATACTCATAATCACATCCCGTCGAATAATATCATTCTGACTTAGTTTGATACCTTTACTAATAGGTAAACTACCTATTGCCAGTGTTTGATAATAATCCTTTAACTCCTTGTGGTTTTGAGCATAAGCATCTTCTAACATACTGATGGATGTTGCACCAAAACCAAATAATTCTGTCTCGGCGTGGGTAGTATAGCCCTGAAAATTGCGTTTAAGAGTACCATTACGTTGAGCGATCGCTAGTTCATCATTAGTTTTAGCAAAATGATCCATTCCAATAAATAGATATTGGTTTTTCGTTAATTCTTCAATGGTCATTTTCAGAATCTCTAACTTTTCCTCCGCTGGCGGTAGCGCCTCTTGAGGAATATTTTTTTGTGTCGGTTTGAGCCAAGGTACATAAGCAAAGTTAAACACAACAATTCGGTCAGGATCTAACTCAATCGTTTTTTTCAGCGTTTCTTGAAATGTCTCACGTGTTTGATAAGGTAAACCATAAATTAGGTCTACATTCACACTTTCAAACTTAGCTTCTTTGATCCAACTCATGACATCAAAGAGCATTTCTTCAGGTTGGACGCGATTAACAGCTACTTGAACTTGGCGATTAAAATCCTGAATGCCAAAACTAATGCGATTAAATCCAATCTTTCTCAGAAAGAAAATGTAGTTTTTATCGATATAGCGGGGATTAATCTCAATTGAGATTTCTGCTTGGGGATCGATGTTGAAATAGCGATTGATATTTTTCCATAAAAATTCTACTTGGTGACGCTCCAAATAATTAGGAGTACCACCTCCCCAGTGGATTTGCAGCACTTTTCTATCAGAATCGATTAAAGCTGCGGTGTTTTTAATGTCTTCAACCAAAGACTCCACATAAGGTTTAGCAATATTCTTGTTGTTGGAAATTACTGTATTACAGCCGCAGAAGTAGCAAGCACTTTGGCAAAAAGGGATATGGAAATATAAACTCATAGGAGTTTTACGTTGATTTGATGCGGCGATCGCGGTCTTAAAATCAGTTTCAGTGAATGTTTCGCTTAACTCTGTAGCGGGCGGGTAACTAGTATATCTAGGTGCGCGAGTGTCGTACTTTTGAATCAGATCCAGATCGAACTTAACACCAGGTAATAGAAAAACCATTGAGTTGCTTTCCAATAAATGAAGGGAGTAATTAATGGGGAGCAGGGGAGCAGGGGAGCAGGGGGACAAGGGGGACAAGGGGAACAAGGGGGAATTATTGAACAAATCTCTCCCAAGTCTTCCCCCTCTTCCTTGTCTACCTTGTCTCTTTTCCATGCCCAATGCCCAATGCCAAAATTAATTAGCCGCAGCTATTTCAGGGCTACCTGAATTGTGAGAACGAGTGAGGCTATTAAAGAGAACTTGACCGAGTGCTTTAATTAAACTTCCCTCTAACTCTTGAGCCATCTTTAAATTGAACCCAAAGGCATTATTAGCTTCTGCAACAATCCGTTCTGCTGTTATATCATCAACGGGTAATGCATTTAATGCCTGACGATACTTATCCTTAAATGCCTTTTTGTCAGGAATTTGCTCAAAGTTGTAAAAGGATGTGCCTTCATAGCCAGAAAGCTTTAGGGCTGACTGAGCAACTTTTTGTAGCATTTGACCCCCAGAAAGATCGCCCATGTAGCGAGTGTAGGCATGACCTAGCAATAAGGCTGGTTCACTAGCAGAAATTTCCCGAATGCGCTCAATATAGCTCTGGGCAGCAGGTGAGATTGTAACTTGCTCTCTCCAATTATCCCCATAATAGAACACCATGTCTTTTTCAAGTGAGGATTGGCGATTAAGTTCCAGAAAGTAAACCGCACTAATCACAGGATGCTCTCTATGGCTCTCTAATGCCGCTTCTAGTTCGCTGTAGACGTAATACAAGTTGCTTAAGAATTTAGCGAAGCAGTCTCTATCCACAACTCCTTGCAAAAAACATTTCATGAATGCCACATTTTCCGCTGAGGTGTGGGCTTGTTGAGTTCCAGAGCGCAGTTTGACGGCTAGATTGCTACTCATTGTTGCTTCCTTCATGTTCAAACGCAAGGTTTCTCGGCAGTCACCGACTCAGGATGCCTGCCAGTACCAGCTAAAAAATTGTTATTCTAGGTTGAGAAAGGATCTGCATCACTCTATCTGGCAAATACAACTGCCATGCAAATCCCAGGTATTTTATTTCTCCTAAGATTATTTAACTCTTAACTTATATATAACTATTAAGATATTAATATTTATTTATGTTTTTATGATGCTTGTATTCAGGCACATCCCAGTTGAGTAGTAACAAAACTGATTGTGGAATAGCCATTTAAACTTTTCTGAAACAACGGATAATAAGTTTATTTATTACAATTTACTCTCAATAATTTAACTGATGTCTACAAACGACAAAAACTCAAAGCCTGGATTCGCCTGTTTTTAAAGAAGACGAGAACCTATAATACAAACTGGAACTCTTTTATAAGCAGGTGTACCGCTTTGCGGATCGATTTTTGCTTTAAATAAAACATTAGCTTCAGGATAAAACATAAAAGCTACACCTTCAAGAATCGCCCCACAAATAATTTCAATATTGTCTAATTCTTCCCGATCGCCTTTCACTATGACTCGCTGATGCTCTTGGAATCCCGCTTTTTTGACATCTAGAGAATTCATTAAAATACAGTGACGATGAGGCATACCTCGATATTTATCTTCACTGCGATAAACTACAGTATTATGTTGACCGTAGCTGCGTCCTGTTCCTAAAATTACCACAATTCCTGGCTGATTTTCTGCCACACCAAACGCTGCTTTAGTTGGTACTGATAATTGCGGTAACGGTGTGACAAACATCTGTGCTTTACCATCAGGTGTGGGAAATTTCGGTTCATCGAAAATCCGCCCTCCAATGATAAACTCTTGCTTGTTTTGGTCAATTGTGCCAATCTTCTCATAGCCAGGAATAGTTTTAGCAATTAATTCTCTAACATAAGTTGTATCTTGCAGCTTACGCCAATTTATCGGGGTTTCACTATGTAAACGATGAGCAATTTCTGTAATTAATTCTATTTCCGAAATTAGCTCGGCATTAGGCGCTTTTAAATGACTTTTACCTTCATCATTTAATCGCACAAAATTATTACCCGATTCAGTTGTTGTTTTATGAGGATTTTCAAAACGATTGAATACAGGTAATATTAAAGTTTGCTGTTTCGCTAATCCGTGGAAATGTCCTAAGTTTGGTTTGGTGGCTACATAAAATACGGTTTCTATTTGCGAGAATGCCTGTTTTGCTTGCTGTAAGTCTGGGTTAGCTGCATACAAATTTCCTCCTAAACAAAACAGCGTATCTATCTTTCCTAATTCTGCTGCTGTGATTAAGTCACGAGTATGATAGCCAGGAGTTTCATTGAGAGTTTTGCCTAATAATTGAGATAGTGCTTGTTTGATTTCTTCTCGCAAGTTTACAGTAACACCCATTGAACCAAAGCCTTGCACATTGGAATGTCCTCGAATGGGCATTGTCCCAGCACCAATTTTACCAGCGTTACCTGTAATTAAAGCTGTATTAGCAATACTAAAAATATTATCTACGCCGTTAGAGTGTTGAGTTATCCCCATTGCCCAGGCAAAAACTACACGCGTTGATTTACCAATTATATAAGCTGTTGCTGTAATTTCTTCTTGGGATAAGCCACAGGTGCTAGTGATGTTATCCCACGATATATTATTAGCGTAATCTACAATTTTTTGCCAATCTTGTGTATAGGATTTCAGATATTCTATGTTAATTAAATTCTGTTCAATCAGAGATTTTTGTAAACCGACAAATAATGCAGCATCACTTCCAGGAATTGGTTGTAAATATAAAGAAGATATATCTGAACCTCCTGTGAGTAAAGATTTGATCGGAAATGCCGGAGACGCAAATTTAACTAAACCGATTTCAATTTGGGGATTAATAATAATTACTTTCCCGCCTCTTTCCCGCAATTCGATCAATTCGTTCATCAGTCGTGGATGATTTGCAGGGGCGTTAGAACCAATTAAAACTATACAATCACTATGTTTTAGGTTTTCTAAGCTCACCATCGATGTACCTGAGCCGAAAACTTTTTTTAACCCCACTGTTGAGGGTGCGTGACACAAATCTGAACAGTCTGCTAGATTATTACTACCTAGCGATCGCATTAATAATTGTAGTAAATACGCAGCTTCATTAGATGAACGTCCAGAACTATAACTAGCAATTCGTGCTGGTGGGAAATTAAAGGCTTGTGTAGCGATCTGGTAGACTTCTTCCCAGCTTATACGTTGATAATGGGATGAACCCGCTCTGAGAATGACAGGATAACTTAATCTACCCAAGGAATCGCATTCTTGAGAAGTCAGTTTTTGTAATTCACTAATGCTATTTTCTCGGAAAAAATCTCGTTTAATTCCTGGTTGCAATTCCGCAGCGATCGCCTCTACACTTTTAGCACAGCGTTGTAAATATTCTCCCGCTTCATTAACAAACCCTCCTTTTTGTCCACCCGTGCCCCAAGCGCAGGATAAACATGCACTTTTATGATTGAGAGTTTGCCATAATTTTAATCCTTGTGATGAGAGAGTTTTTTCTACCCAATACTGAATCACAGGTAAACCACCCCCAGCAGGGGAGCTAGAATTGTTTTGAGGTAAGTTATCCATACTTAGCTAAATCTCAACTCGCTTAACTTAATTATTGCTAAAAATTATTTGGCAAGTATTAATTTAATTTGAAACTATTTGTAACACTTACGTATAAATGCTTTTCTGGCTCTAACTGTATAAAAGAGAGCGATAGAACCAATTTAACTTAATCTTATCCTTTTTTTGATTTTTTCTTAGTTGTGTTAAGACTTTTAATACAATAGATTCTATTTAATCAGTATAAAATTCTTCTATAAAAATCCGATTTTATTTTTGAAAAGCTTGCCTGCTGTAGCTTTGGGTGATGTAAATCAGAGCTTCAGTATACTTAAAAAAATTAATACCGAATTATTAAGAGTTCTATGTGATATTCTCAAAGCAGGTTTAAGGATTCAACTGACCGTTTGGTATTGTCCTCACTAAATCAGGATAAACTCTATGTATCGATTCCAGATCAGTGCATACACTCAAACGGGCGAATCCATTGGTCTGGTGGGTTCTACTCCAGAGTTGGGATTGTGGGACATCACCAAATGTGTTCATCTGCGTACAAGTGGCGATCGCTATCCTTTATGGGGGACAGATGAAATTGACATTCAAGAGTCAGGCGTTCAACAGAGAGTTGAATACAAGTATGTGCTACTCGATGTCAACGGCAACGCCCAATGGGAAAGCTTACTAGATACAAACCGCTGGATTCCGATTGACTCTAGCGATCGTGCTAGCACAATTATTGTGGATGATGGCGCATTCGGTTATTTACAACCTTATCCGTTCGGATATATTGAGAAGCCTGTTGTTAAAGTCCCCCTGGATCGAGAGCCTGAAGGTTTAAAAATCGTAGTCATTGGTAGTTCCGTCGCATTAGGTCATAAAGCTTGGTTTTTGCAAGGTTGGGTTTGGCTGTTGGCACAAGCTTTACAGCAAAAATATGGGCATAAACTGGTGAATGTGTCGGAGGTGGGAGCGAATGTCAGCAGAACGATCGCTCGATTTCCCTGGTTTGTCACCCCAGAACAACCGGATATCGTCATCATTGCCTTGTCTCTGGGCAACGAAGGGTTAGCCTACTGTCCCCCTCACGAACGGCGGGCAGTACAACGGCAGTTTGAAAGGGGTTTGCAGCAGCTTGTGAAAATGACGCGCGACATCGGAGCTATTCCGATTTTAGGCGGAGTCTATCCCAACGGTGATTATTCTCTGGAACATTACTGGCTACTCCGAGATACACACAAACGGATGCTAAGTTGGGGCGTGACTGTATTGGATTGGTTGGCAGCCGTCGATGATGGACAAGGAAGATGGAAAGCGGGGGCATCCTTCGATCCGGCTCACCCGAATACAGTCGGTCATAGCCTTATGTATCAGCAAATCGACCAGCAACTATTCGATATTGACAAAGACGAATTAGCAAAAGAAAAACAACGCTTCCGGCAACCGAATGAATTTCCTATCTACTTTGATAATGGAGGCTTTCATGTCTTTGTGTGTATGAAAGAAAAGCGTTTACGGATTGTTAATTCATCGCCATACAGCTACACGATCGCTCCCTATTGGCAAGAACTACAAACTGCACTGCAAAGTCAGGCGGGATTGATACCGGGTATTTACATTGCAAAGAATACCCAGGCGGGGACGCTCCCTTTCTTGGCTGTAGAGGATGGCGCGATCGCAACTACAATAAACATCCCCCCAAATACCGATCTAGAATATAGCCCCGCCCTCAATCTCTTTTCGCCGAACAACGTTTTATTCTATGACGGACATCTGGGGATTTTGCAAGCGGATGAACGCCACCTCTGGATAATCAACGAATCAGACAGCGAGTACAACATCCAGCCAATGTGGACGGAAGTTTGCAACGCCCTTAAAGCCATGCCATCGGGTGTTTATGAAGATCCGCTTTATCCCGATGTCCCTTTTCGCACAATGATGATTGGTAAGGATGGGCTAGAAAGCCGAGTAAAAGCACCACCTAAGTCTGCGGTGTTGTTCCAATACAAATGTGAGTTATCGGATATCAGCCGTGTGGCAATTGTTCCCCTTGGCGATCGCTGTGCCGTCCGCATGATGTTATATAAGATGGAGTACGATGGCCCCGCCTTTCCTTTCGATCTAACGCGCACTACTAATATTGCAGATGTTGCAGATGCGATCGAACACGGTTTTGATGATATGTGGAACCCTGCTTTTTTGCATTACAGTCCCGATGCAGGTAGAATTTACCACGGTAAGTGGTCGGGTTTATCCTTTGCCCATGAAGTCGAGGAGACAGACAACGCTGTTCAAGATATGTCTCCCGTCTATGAACGGATGCGGGTTCGTTACACGGCACGCGCTGAAAGGTTTTGGTATACACTGCGGCACTGCGACAAAGTGCTTTTTGTTCGCACAGGAATTAGCGATGCCTACGGCGGCAAGCTACGCGGTGGTGTGTTAGATTTAGTCAACAAGCTGGAAAAACAATGTCAGGGGAAGCCATTTCATCTCTTGCTTCTTTCTCCTCAAAGCGGTGATGAGTTTTTAGACCTTCCCAATGTGCTGCATTACAATGTCGAGTTTAATCCCGATCGCATGTATGACGATTTGGGACATTGGATGTACTGCACAGAGGTGATGCGAGGAATTCTAGAATCCCTTGGTGTGTCTAGTAAAAACCTCTTTTGGTGTCCGCCGAAAATACCGAAGGGGTGGGAAATAGGGTAGAGGCGATCGCAATACTGTTCGGCTAAGGCAAGAGACGCGATGAATCGCCGTCTCTACAATAATTAGTCATTTGCTATTTCGGCGAACGCAATTGCTATTTTGGCGAACGCAATTGCTATTTTGGCGAACGCAATTGCTATTTTGGCGAACGCAATTGCTATTTCGGCGAACGCATTTGTTATTTCGGCGAACGCAATTGCTATTTTGGCGAACGCAATTGCTATTTCGGCGAACGCAATTGCTATTTCGGCGAACGCAATTGCTATTTCGGCGAACTCATTTGTTATTTCGGCGAACGCATTTGTTATTTCGGCGAACGCAATTGCTATTTCGGCGTACTCATTTGCTATTTTGGCGACTGGGTTGTTTGAGTTTTTTAACTTCCCGTGAGTTGGTTATAGCGCAATAGGCTTGGGTTAGCGTCAAAAACCATAAACTGCGTAGGTTGGGTGGAGGAACGTAACCCAACATTTTCGCGGGTTTGTTGGGTTGCACTACATTCCACCCAACCTACAATTATCCTTAATTAAACGTGAGTTCGATGAACCTCTCCCGGACAACCTCCCTCTCCCACGGGGAAAGGGAGGAGCAACGAGAAATTACGGTTTTGGCTCCCCTCTCCGTGTCGGAGAGGGGTTGGGGGAGAGGTCAAAAAAGGTCTTGTCGAACTCACGTTAATTAAAAACCAAAGAGCGCCTTTTGAACTTCCTCTGGTGAAACTTCAACTAAATTAAGTTATAACGGTGAAGTTTAATTGCTGCCATTCCTCAATAGCCTAATGGATGGCGGAAATCACCAACCACTTTATCAAGTTCTTGAGCGATCGCTAACAACTCCATCTCGCGCCATCGTTTGCCAATAATTTGGATTCCAATCGGTAAGCCATTATGAGTTTGCCCAATAGGAATCACCACCGCCGGATGACCGCTGAGATTAAATGGCATAGTGTAAGCTCCGTTTGCCACTGCATGAGGATAGGATTTGCCCTGAATATCAATGGCGCTCCAAGCCGGACAATGGGTAAATGCAGGGGTTGCTGTCACAGGAGTGAGCCATACATCCCATACTTCTAAGGCTTCATCCATTTGGGAAATGAAGCGATCGCGCTCGGTGAGTGTCTCGAAATATCCTTTTAAGCTGGGATTCAAGATTTCTGGCAGAAAGCTGCTGAAATTCCCCAATTTTCGCAATTTTTTGTCGCCTTGAGTTGCCGTGCGAAAAAGTAACTCTAAGCTGCGTAGCACATTATAGCGATCCTTGGGTTGGGCGTAGTTGTTGATATATGCTTCCATCCGTCCGCAGAGGTTCCACACTGTCGATAAATCAAAGTCTTTGGGAAGCCAGCGTTCCACATAACTACCTGCTTGAGCGAGTTTTTGCACGACTGTTTGTATTGCGGCTCGAATTTGGGCAGCAACGGGAACTTCCACCCATTCATCAATCCAAGCAATTTTAAGATCCTGCAAGGACTTGCCTGATGGAGTATCAAGGGGAATCGGTGGCACATCTGGGCGACGCAAATCCGCACCAGCAATCAGCGAGAAACAAAGGCGAATATCTTCAAGCGATCGCCCAAAACAGCCAATAGTCAACATTTGTCGCAAGCATAGCGGCATCCCCGGTACTTCAGGGATACTTCCGGCGGTGGAAATACGGCGATCTGTTGGCTTTAAGCCATACACGCCGCAGAAAGTTGCAGGCTGGCGCACAGAACCCGCTATATCGTTGCCTATATCTAATGCTGAAAGTCCGGCTGCAACAGCAGCAGCACTACCTCCAGAACTGCCACCTGCTGTATAGTCAAGATTCCAGGGATTATTTACCCGTGGAAATAGAGAATTTGTACTTTGAAAATCACCAGCCAGTTCTGCCATGTTGGTTTTTCCCAGGATAACGGCTCCTGCTGCTCGCAACCTGGCAACAACGGTGGCATCCTGTTGAGGAATGTAGTCTTTGAGAGGAATGTAACCTGCTGTGGTACGTAGTCCTACTGTTTCAAAAATGTCTTTGATTGTCACAGGGACACCGTGCAGAGCGCCCCAGTGTTCTCCTTTAGCTAGGGCTTCATCTGCAAGCTTTGCTCTAGTACGAGCATTGTCTTCGTCTAAGGTGCAAATCGCATTCAGTTTTGAGTTGTGTTTAGAAATCTGCGCCAGGTAAGCATCGAACACTTCGACAGCAGAGACTTGGCGATCGCGAATCATCTGAGCAAGTTGATGAGCGGGTAGAAAAACTAAGTCACTCATAAATCGATTTCACTTGATTGCTCTTTTCAATCTAAAATCTAAAATCTAAAATCCAAAATTCTGTGGCGATCGCTATCAGCAAAATAACTCAACCACCGTCGGCTTAGTCACTTTCCCCATCGCGTTGCGCGGTAATTCTTCAACGATCAAAATTTGGGTTGGCACTTTATAAACAGCTAATCGCTCTTTTGCCCAACTCCTGAAAGCTTGTAATGTTAAAGGTTGTGAGCCTTGCAATACTAAGGCGGCACACACCCGTTCGCCCCATTCTAAATCAGCAACCCCAACCACTGCACATTCTTGAATATCTGGATGGGTTCTTAGTACTTCTTCAATTTCTAAAGCCGAAACTTTATACCCTCCGGTTTTGATGATATCCACACTCATCCGTCCCAGAATTCGGTAGTTGTCATTCTCAACTACGGCGGTGTCTCCAGTACGGAACCAGCCATCTTGGAAGGCTTTGGCGGTTGCTTGGGGGTTTTGCCAATATTCGAGAAACACTCCGAGGCCTTTAACTTGGATCTCTCCTGGTGTTCCGGCTGGAACTAAGTCTCCCTTCTCATCTACTAATCTCACTTCAACTTGAGGTAAAGGCTTCCCCACATATCCAGACAACCGTTCACCGTGTAAAGGGTTTGATAGCGCCATACCGATTTCGGTCATGCCATAGCGCTCCAGCAGAAAATGGCCGCTGATGGTTTGCCACTTTTCTAAAACTTGAACTGGTAACGCTGCCGAGCCAGAAACCATCAGGCGCATTTTAGCACAGCCTGCTGACATGATTTTTTGGCGTTCTTTAGAGGCAGTTTCCCAAGCCGCAATTAGCTTTACATAAATTGTTGGTACTGCCATAAATAAGGTCAAGTCACCATCACAAATTCGCCTCCAAACGGTTTCAGCATCAAATTTGCTCAATATATGGCACTCCGCGCCAGCCCATAATGCACAAGTCAGTACGTTAATAATCCCATGAATATGATGTAGTGGCAGGATATGTAAAATGCGATCGCTAGATGTCCATTCCCAAGCGGTGATTAAACTAGTCACTTGCGCTTGAATATTTTGGTGAGTCGTAACTACACCTTTTGGTTTACCTGTTGTACCACTGGTATAGAGAATTAAGGCGCGTCTAGTGATATCTATCTCTGGGAGGCGACTAATGTTATGTGGAAGCGTTTCTGAGGTGAGAATAAATCGTAAATTGTATTTTTCAGCTAGCGAGCGCAGTATATCCTCAAAATTAGGATGAGCAACAATAATCGATGCTCCAGAATTAGTAATTACATACTCCAATTCTGGGCGGGGATGGGAAATACACAGAGGTACAGCTATGCCACCAGCCCGCCAAATTCCCCATTGAGTCGCTACATACTCAAACCCAGGCGGAATGAGAAAGGCAACTCGCTGCTCTTGCAAATCTTCTGTATTTTGAAGAAGACTTGTTGCTATTTGACTGGAAGTGTGTAGCAAATCCCGATAGGTAAATGCTCCGTCTGTTGTCACAATTGCTGTTTTCTGGTTATATTCTTCAGCACGAATAATCAATGGTAAATTCACGTTTCTTTGCCGATTTAGGGTTGATTCAGTTTATTTAAATAATATATATAGTCATCGCATTTTAATTTATTCTGCACCAACAGACTCAAACAAATGGCTTTTTAATGAATCGATAATCTTGTTATTAGTAACTTTATATATTCTACAGCCAACGTTGTTTTTTAGCATAGATAATACTGCCAATCACAATTAGTGCCATCATACAGATTACTACAGGGTAAGCCAGAGGTTGTTCTAATTCCGGCATATTTTTGAAGTTCATACCATAGAAACCAGATATAAAAGTAATTGGTAAAAAGATGGTCGATAAGATAGTCAGGCGATTAATTCGTTCGCCTGTTTTACTAGCAATATTATCGCGTTGAATTTCCATCAATTCTGACATCCAGGCTCTTATAGCTTGATATTCTTGCCAGAGTTTATCAACGTGATGAACTAATTCTTGATTGAATAGTTCTTTTACTGGCTGACCGATCCATTGGAAATCTTCATTATCCATAATAGCCATAAGTAACTTGATGCTTTGAAAATTACGGCGTCCAGAACGAGTAGATTGCCTCATTGTGGCAATTTTTTTGTACGTTAATTCATCACCAGAATTGTCTAAAACTTCATCTTCTAAATCATCCAGTTTTCTCGAAATATAGGTAAATACAGTTTCATAGTTATTTAAAATATCTTTAAATATGAGATAAAAAAGATAGTCAATTCCCAGTTTTTGAATATCTAAAGTTCGCTTTTGGAGATTATTAGTTAAAATAGTTAAAATTTTTAGTTCTGTGATTTCAAAAGTTATGATAAAATTATTTCCAACTACAATGTTGCCACGCACCACCTCAAACTCATTATTTTTTATTTGAGAATTTAGGATTTCATAGCTGTCAAATAAACAATCTTCTACGTCTTCATCAATTCCTACAGGGGAATGGTTGAAAATCATGTTAACACGAGATGGATTTAGTCCAAAGTGCTTGATAATCCTGGCTGTTCCAGTGCGATCGCGGAAGTGAATGCAACGCAACCAAATATTGTGAGAACCATCAATTCTTTTCAATACCGTATCGACATCTCTATGGTTGAATATTTCCAGGTTATCTGGATGAAAAGTCAGGAGAATTAGCATATAACAATCCTAATTGAGTCGTGAAAAAATACTGTGACTCATGGTAATTAATTAGGACTTTAGTCCTTGTTATATAAGCACTAAAGTACTTACTACAAACCATTAAAACTAGTTTGATAAAGTACTAGTCGTAAATTTGTAAAGTAAAATACATTTAAATAGCACAATCACTCTCTAAGAGTTTTGACGGTTGATAGTCAACACTATGTTGAGTAGTAACTCAATTTTTTTCTATTTTCCCAGATTTCGGGCGAGTAGTTGGCGCTGGTGCTGAATTATTTTGTAGAATTGCAATTTCCTGCCGTGCATCTTGATAACTATCTTGTTCCCCTTGCTGTCGGAATAGTTTTGCAGCTTTTTTGAAATCTGCGATCGCACCCGATTTATTTTTCTGCTTAGTGCGAATCACACCCCGGTTATAATAGGCTAAGGCGTTGTTAGGATTAATTGCGATCGCTCGTGAATAATCCTGATTTGCAGCTTTTTTATTTCCCAGTTCGAGATAGGCGTTACCACGATTGTTGTAAGCTGCTATATTATTAGTATCTAGTTTTAGTGCTTCAGTATAATCTTGAATAGCCCCTTTATAATCTCCAAAAGAAAAGCGGTGAATACCTCTGTGAATATAAGCTGCAATAAATTTAGGATCGATCTGTAAAATAGTGTTGTAATCTTCAGTAGCTTCTACTTGATTTCCCAGATCGCTGTAAATATCACCACGATTCAGATAAGCTTCTATGTATTTGGGATTGATGTTGAGTGCATCTGTGTAATCTTTAATTGCTTCATCTTTTTGTTTATTAAGAGATTGAGTTAAAGCCCTTTGATAAAAAGCTTTAGCATCGCTAGGATTAATCTTAATTACTTTATCAAAATCTTGGATTGCTTCAATTCTTTGTTTGAGGCGGCGGTGGAGAATACCTCGTTGCAAGTAGGCTTCGGTATACTGGGGTTTAAGAGCGATCGCTTTACTAAAATCTTCAATTGCATCTTTATTATCCTTCAATTGAGCACGAGCTAATCCTCGTCCATAGTAAGCATAAGCATCTTTAGAATTTAACTTAATGGCTTGAGTATAATCTGCGATCGCTTCTTTGTATTTGCCTAATGCCGAAAAAGCAAATCCTCGATCAAAATAGGCATTAGCATCTTGAGGATTGAGTAAAATAGCTTGGCTAGAATCTGTTTGTGCTTGCTCGTAGTCTCCTAATCGATAATAAGCATCACCCCGCCTATTATAAGCTAAAGCGTTTTGCGGATCTAATTCAATAACCTGATTGAAATCTGCAACTGCTCCTTCATAGTTTCCTGACTCATATTTATTCACTCCCTCTTGGTATAATGTCTGTTGAGCATCACTTACAGGTTTTAGCAACTTAAATTGCCAAGCTGCGATACCAAGTGCAACACAGCCAGCTATCCCCCCTATCACCAGTAATAATTTTTTTTGATGCTGTTTTTGTCGATCGTCATCAACATTTATTAACTTTTTCAGGTCTTCTAAGACTTCCGTTGCATACTGGTAGCGCTTCCGATAGTCAAAACGCACCATTTTATTAATAATTTTTGCTAATTTTCTGTTAACTTTTATATTTTTATCGCGCCAAAGTATTTCACCTGTCAGCTTATTTTTCTGACTTCGCAAATTAGATATTTCCTTTGTAGGTAAACCTTTCAGTGCGGCGATCGCAACAAGACCTAAAGCATATATATCACTGTTGTATTTGAGATTGCCGTTAATTTGTTCTATAGGCATATACTCAGAATTATCAACAGTATTAGCGATCGCTTCATTAAAAGTACCCAAATTAATCAAAACTAATTTTTTATCTGATTCCCGGCGAATAATATTTGCTGGTGTAATATTCCGATGAATTATGCCATAGCTATGTAGAACTACCAAAGTTTCTAATGTTTCTGACAAAAGACTAATTACTTGGTCTTCCTTGAGAAGTTGTCCCTGGATAATTTCCTCAGTTAAAGGATTACCCGGTATGAATTCTTGGACTAGATAAAATTCTTCATTTTCTTCAAAAGAAGCAATGAGCTTTTGAATTTTATCGTCTTCTTGTCCGAGTTTTTCTAAAGTTTCTGCCTTGCTGGCAAACAAGCGGCGTAGGATTGTTAAAGCTTGAGGATTGCTATTAGGAAGAGATAAATGCTTTACTATAAATTCTTGGCCATTAAGATTAACATCTTCAACTAGATAGGTTTTCTCTTTTTCCCCATCATTGAGAACTTTTAGTATTTGATAATGTCCATCTAGTAAATGACTATTCATCAATATAAAATTATAGTCTGATAAATTGTTCGATTATAGCTTACGTGTTATTATTACTGATTTTAAAATATAAATATTTATTTATTAAGCAATTTCCAATGAGAGCGATGCGCAAGCTGCTACCGCGTGTATATTGCAAAGTCCCTCTCTCAAGCTTGCTACGGTGTATACACAAGTCTGAAATAGCTGAAAAACCCAAGGTTTTTTTACCCCACCCTAACCCTCCCCTTATAAAGGGGAGGGAACAAGATTTCTTTCCCCCTAATATATCGGTTACGGTGTATACACAAGTCTGAAATAGCTGAGTAACCAGGGTTTTACCCCACCCTAACCCTCCCCTTTATAAGGGGAGGGAACAAGATTCCTGTTTCCCCCCAATATATTGGGGGGATTAAGGGGGGTAATTTGACTTGTGTGTAAACGTAGCCCAAGCTTAAGAGAGGGATTTAGGGTGAAAGCTCATTGATTCAGATTTTACGCTGGCACGACAAATTTCTCGCTACCAGCCAGTTCAAAGGCTGCATGAATGGCTTGCAAAGCTTTAACACCTTGCTCTTGTGCCACAACACAACTAATTTTGATTTCTGAGGTGGCAATCATTTGAATATTGATTTGTTGTTGAGCTAAAGCTTCAAACATTTTAGCGGCAATACCTGGTTGTCCTACCATCCCTGCACCGACAATACTTACTTTAGCGATCGCACTATCTAAAACAACTTCACCCCATCCTAACTCTGCCGCTACTTGAGTAAGCATTTTTTTGGCATTTTCCCCGTCTATCCGCGAGACTGTAAAAGCAATATCTCTTCTGGGAACACCATCAATCACCCGGCAACGCTGAGATTGGATAATCATATCAACACTAATATTGTGTTGCGCTAATAATCCAAATAATTTCGCCGCCATTCCCGGACGATCTGGCAATTGGCGAATCGCAAGACGCGCTTGATTCAAATCGAGGGCGACACCGCGAACGGGAGGAGAGGGAGGAGATAAGGGAGAAAAGGGAGAGGGGGGAGACAAGGGAGAAATTTGTTCAATGATTCTTCCTTGTCCCCCTTGTCCCCCTTGTCCCCCTTGTCCCCCTTGTCCCCCTTGTCCCCTTGTCCCTCCTTCCCCTGCTTCAATCTCAAAAGCAGTGCGGAGTGCCAAAACGGCGCGATCGCATTCTGCGGCATTGACTACGCAACTTACTTTCACTTCGCTGGTGGAAATCATTTGAATATTCACGCCTGCTTCAGCTAAGGTAGCGAACATCTTTGCAGCCACACCAGGACGCCCAATCATTCCCGCGCCAGCGATGCTGACTTTAGCAATATTATGTTCTAGCATTACCTCGGCTTCGTCAAATTTGGGGTTAGATTGACTTCTCAGTGCTGGGGCGATCGCTGTTGCTACTGCTTCTGCCCGTTTTAATATTGGTGTGGTGACAGTAAAGGCAATGTCATTACTATTACCATCATGAATTGACTGAATAATCAAATCTACATCTACTTTTTGCCGAGAAATTTCGCCAAATAACCTAGCTGCTACACCTGGTTTGTCGGGTACGCGCAACAAAGCAACTTTTGCTTGGTCAGTATCAAATTCTACATGATCTACTGGACGGGCAATTTCTAAATTGATTAGCGATCGCCCTTGGGGTTTGGCTGATGTCACCCAAGTACCTGGTTGATCTGTCCAACTAGACCTAACTACCAGGGGAACACCATAGTTACGGGCAATTTCCACAGCACGAGGATGCAGCACTTTTGCGCCCAAGCTAGCTAATTCCAACATTTCATCGCAGGTGATGGCATCCATCAACTGAGCTTCGGCAACTAAGCGGGGATCTGTAGTGAGAATACCTGGAACGTCTGTATAAATTTCACAAAAATTCGCTTTTAATGCGGCGGCGATCGCCACTGCTGAAGTGTCGGAACCACCACGCCCCAAAGTCGTAATTTCCATCTCTCCGACGCTAGAGATACCTTGGAACCCAGCTACTACAACTACTTTACCTGCATTTATGTGGCGAGTTAGGCGAGTAGTTTCAATATGCAAAATCCGAGCGCGGCTGTGTTCAGCTTCAGTAACAATTCCTACCTGAGCGCCAGTCATAGAAATTGCGGGCTGTCCGAGTTCCTGCAAAGCCATACTGAGTAAGGCGATAGTTACTTGTTCGCCA
This sequence comes from Nostoc sp. DSM 114167, assembly GCF_052692655.1. Classification (NCBI taxonomy): domain Bacteria; kingdom Bacillati; phylum Cyanobacteriota; class Cyanophyceae; order Nostocales; family Nostocaceae; genus Nostoc; species Nostoc sp. DSM 114167. The sequence continues at coordinate 4,044,182 of NZ_CP195116.1, read as the reverse complement.
GTAGAAAGCAGCATATCCATTTCCCGGCGGTTAGGATTTGGAGAAATTTCGTTAGCTAGTTTGACGAGTCCATCGGTGGTTTTGCCCATTGCCGAAACCACTACGACAATAGAGCTTCCAGCTTGAACAGTTTTATAAACGCGCTGTGCAACAGCTTGAATGCGTTCGACTGAACCGACAGATGTACCACCGTATTTCTGAACTATGAGCGCCATAACTTTTTATTTAATCAATTGTGCCTGCTTTCATCAACGCTTCCGCCTGGTAAGGAAGCTTTCAAGGCTTATCAGTTATATAGTTTACTAAATATTGCGTCGAATGCCCTATAATAATTGACTATTCAAAAACCACATCTTCGTAAAGTGCTGCCATTGTTTCCTCAAAATCCACGCTATTGAGTCGAAATGATTGATGTTCTGATGTGTAAGATTGTAAAACCCACAACCCTTGTTCATTGCGTCGAAAACACTCAACTCGCTGACGTTTTGTATTAATTAAAACATACTCTTGCAGACTTTCCAATGTTTGATAATCGGCGAATTTGTCGCCCCGATCAAAGGCTTCGGTAGAATTAGATAGAACTTCCACAATTAAACAGGGAAATCTTTTATAACCTGGCGTTTCTCGATCTCGTTGGTCGCAAGTAACCATCACGTCGGGATAATAAAAGCGATTCAGAGATTCGATTCGAGCTTTCATATCAGCGATGTAAACACGACAACCACAGCCGCGCACATGATTACGGAGGAAGGTAGCAAGGTTTCCAGCTATGGTTACGTGTGGATCGAGCACCTCAGCTATCGCGTAAATATAACCGTCTATATATTCATGCTTAATATCGCTCTGTTCCTCCATTTGGAGGTATTCTTCAACAGTAAGATAGTTTTGTTGGGGCGAGGCTATCATATTTTAAAGGTTTTATTGTGCCGATTTACCTGTGGCGGTGCATTAGGCGCAGTAGACTTTATAATCAGGTAAGGAACTTATGTAAGGAGCCTGGATAATGGCTAGTGCGACCATCACCACTAAAGGGCAAGTAACTATTCCTAAAGAAATTAGGGATTATCTTAACCTTGATACAGGTAGTAAAGTTGATTTTGTCATTGATGAAAATGGAATAGTTAAATTAATTCCCCTGAATATCTCCATCCAAAGTTTATCAGGGATTTTACACCGTCCGGGCATGAAAAGCGCAACTTTAGAAGAAATGGAAGCTGCAATTAAAGAAGGCGCAAGTGATTGGACTTGATACAAATATTTTAGTGCGCTACTTAACAAAAGATGATGAAAAGCAGTGGGAGCAAGCTGCTGAAATTATCGAAGGGGGAGAGCAATGTTTTGTTGCTAATATAGTGATTTGTGAATTGGTATGGGTTTTACGGAGTAATACTTATCAATTTAGTAGGGAAGAAATTAGTAACACTATAGAATTAATGCTGCAATGTTCGGTATTTGAGCTAGAAAATCGCTCTTTAGTTTATCAAGCATTACAAAGATTTAAGCAGGGAAGTGCAGATTTTTCTGATTATTTAATTGGGGCGATTGATCAAGATTCTGGTTGTAGTTCAACAGTGACTTTTGACAGAAAGTTGAGAAGCGAAAAGGGATTTGATTTATTTGAGTAATCCTATATTTTAATTAACATTGCTGTGTTTGATGAGATTTAAAAGAGCAATCGCTTATTGATTTACACTTTGTAGTTAAAAATTAGGTAATAAACCTGCTTGTTTACATATTTCATTAGCAGTAATACGATCAATGGTACGATGCCGTTTTACAGGAAGAGTTTTTATCTCATTAGTATAAATTTAATGATTTCCTCCTTCCCTTAATAAATAAAAGCCATTTTGCTCTAAGTATTTAATTAGCTCTTTTCGCTTGACTAACACACTCAAACCTCTATAGGAATTTGTTCGAGCAAAGAACCACCTGTGGGAATTTCTTTATTTTGTTGGCGATAGGCAAGAATCATTTCTTTGATTGCATCTTGTAACATAGCCCTGCATTCTTCTAAGGTTTCTCCTTCTGTGATGACTTCTTGCCATTCAATAAGTTGTCCCATATATCCGCTATTAGTTTTTGTATATTTTGCAGTGTATGTAATTAACATTGCTATGTTTGTGAAGATAATTATATGATTTATCGTAGCTGATTTTTTGTTGTGGGAGACATTGCTCTTCATCATTCACAACTGCATAATAGCGATCGCCTGTTGATTTAACTTCTTTTCTAAAGCGATATCTCCGACGGGCTACGCCTACGCCAGCTTTTGGCTCAATGATATACCAAAACGAATGCGTGAATTACTTAAATGAGAAAGCAAACTGAGGTTTGAGAAAGTAAAAGCTGCTTTTGCTTGCGGAAAACACCAAAATGAGAAAGTAAAAGCTGCTTTTGAGTAAGTCAAAGCTTATTTTGCTTGCGGAAAACACCAAAATGAGAAAGTAAAAGCTGCTTTTGAGTAAGTCAAAGCTTATTTTGCTTGCAGAAAACACCAAAATGAGAAAGCAAACTGGGGTTTGAGAAAGTAAAAGCTGCTTTTGAGAAAGTAAAAGCTCTTTTTGAGTAAGTTGAATGGCATTTTTACTTAGTTCAATATGAATTTTAGTCTAGGCGATCGCGCTTTTCAGTTTTATTACGGTATGCTTTGCACAAAACTAGCTTATTCTGGATTTGGGGGGAGGCGATCGCGCAAATCTGCTAAATTTTTACGCACAGTAACAGTATTAGGATGATCTGCACCTAACCGTCGCTCAAAAATCTCCAAAGCTTGCAGATAAAATGGTTCAGCTTCGATATAACGTCCTTGTAAGTAGTAAAGTTTTGCCAGGTTGTTGAGACTTTGTGCGACATCTGGATGTTCTTCACCCAGCAGCTTGCGCCTGAGTGCCAAAGCTTGGATGTAAAGGGGTTCGGCTTCGCTGTATCTGCCTTGAGAGTAGTAGAGTCCCGCTAGGTTGTTGAGACTACGTGCGACAGATGGATGTTCTTCACCCAGCAGCTTGCGCCTGAGTGCTAAAGCTTGGATGTGAAGGGGTTCGGCTTCGCTGTATCTGCCTTGGGAACAGTAGAGTGCCGCTAGGTTGTTGAGACTAAGTGCGACATCTGGATGTTCTTCACCCAGCAGTTGACGCGTGAGTGCCAAAGCTTGGATGTGAAGGGGTTCGACTTCGCTGTATCTGCTTTGGGAACGGTAGAGTTCTGCTAGGTTGTTGAGACTAACTGCGACATCTGGATGTTCTTCACCCAGCAGCTTGCGCCTGAGTGCTAAAGCTTGGATGTGAAGGGGTTCGGCTTCGCTGTATCTGCCTTGGAAGTAGTAGAGTAACGCTAGGTTGTTGAGACTTTGTGCGACATCTGGATGTTCTTCACCCAGCAGTTTGCGCCTGAGTGCCAAAGCTTGGATGTAAAGGGGTTCGGCTTCGCTGTATCTGCCTTGGGAGTCGTAGAGTCCCGCTAGGTTGTTGAGACTAACTGCGACATCTGGATGTTCTTCACCCAGCAGCTTGCGCCTGAGTGCTAAAGCTTGGATGTGAAGGGGTTCGGCTTCGCTGTATCTGCCTTGGGAGTCGTAGAGTCCCGCTAGGTTGTTGAGACTTTGTGCGACATCTGGATGTTCTTCACCCAGCAGCTTGCGCCTGAGTGCCAAAGCTTGGATGTAAAGGGGTTCGGCTTCGCTGTATCTGCCTTGGAAGTAGTAGAGTTCTGCTAGGTTGTTGAGACTTTGTGCGACATCTGGATGTTCTTCACCCAAGCGCTTTTTAGTGACTTCTAAACACTGTTCATACCAAGGTAAAGCTTGGTTATATAAACCTTGAGCATTGTAAAATGTAGCGTTGCCGATGAAAGGCTCAACTAAATCATCATCGCTGACGTATTGAATGAGATGATTCGCTACTTCAGCTATATGAGGAATAGCGGGAGAAATGGCGGTGATTTGCTCAAGGGTGGACGATTCAGGAATATCTTGGGCAACTGCTACCATTACCCAACAAAGCGATCGCTTTAATTCCTCTCCCTTATCTAAACCTGTAAGCTTATATTGAAAAAACTCCCGTAACAGTGGATGCAGTTGATAGATTCCCTCACCTTTGCGCTGAAGTAAATGCAGATTCAGCAAGCGATCATCTCTAATTTCCTCTAAATGTTCGGCATCTTCTTCTGTTACACACTGTTCCACCAACTTCCAAGGTATGGGTGCGGCTGCAAATAAACTCAATAAACAACCCAATTGTTTATCGTCGTCTTCTAATTCTTGCCAACTCAACTCAAAGGCTGCTAACACACCTCGTTGTGCTGTCATGTCAACTTCCGACTTAGATTTAGACAGAGAACGCTCATCTAATCGCTTGTTCTGCAACCGCCGCAACATTTCTGCTAAAGATAAATCCTGTTTCCGCGCCAGATAGCGCCCCACTAATTCCACACCCAAAGGTAAATATCCCAGCCACTCACACAGATGCAATGCTACCAGTTCCCCGCGTGACCTCTCCCCTAACCCCTCCCCTAGTAGGGGAGGGGAATCAAACTCCCCCTTCCCTCGCAGGGAAGGGGGCTGGGGGGTTAGGTCATTCTCTTTTTCAATTCGTTCTACGCCAATAATTGACTTTAATAACTCCAGCGCCGCCTCTGGTTGCAGCACATCCAAAGATAACTGTGCAATGCGTCCTAACTTTTGGCGCGTAGTCATCAACACTTTAAACCGAGAAGGTAGCGACTGTAAGTAAGACTTAACTTCCTCGTAATCGCTGACATCATCCAACACTAGCAGCACATCACCTTCACGCCAACGCCGCCAACAATATTGCACTTGGGCGAGTATGTCAAAATCTTCTGGCGGCTTTAAATCAAGCTGCATTCTGGCAAACTGCACAACTTGAATGCCCACATCCCCAGTTTTTGGTAGCAACCAGCAAAGTCCACCGTTATATCTTTCGCGTTGCTGGATGGCATATTGCAGAGCGAGTTCTGTTTTACCAACTCCACCCATCCCAGCGATCGCAGCAATCGCAACTTGTTTATTATCCTGCAAAAGTTGGTGAAGATTTTGCAATTCTTCCTCACGTCCGACAAATTCCACCACCCCACTCAGGGGCAAATTTTGCGGTATTTCAGTAGAGGGATTTGACTTTACCCGTTCCCGTTCGGGCGACTGTAGTCAGAAATTAAAGGTTTGGGTTCGGTTATCATTAGAAACGTTCCCAACATTGCCGCCATAATTTTTATCTACTGTGTTCGTAAAATTCTGGATAATAGAGGGTTGAGATTTAACAGCATCCGCCACTGCCTCTACAGCTTGAGCAATTTCAGGATCTTTCTTCGCCGCTTCCTCTACTTGCTGCCCAATGAGATCAGCTTGACCATAATCTAAAGCTTGTGTTTTAGCCTGTTCGATAACCTTCGCCGTGCTAGGTTCCTTGCGTTTCAGCAAAACTAACAACTTTTCGCCTTCGTTCCAAGCCTTTTCGCTGATGATTTCCCCAGTTTTTTCAAAGGCTTTGGTGATTACCAGAGTGGCGATCGCACCTGCTGTCAGTGATACTGGCTCCATAAGTTTGTAAAAACATACGAGATTTTACTTATGGCTCTTAGTTTAACAGAGTTGTACATAATTTCTGACTTCTGACTCCTGAATTCTGTTTAGATAAAACAAATAAAGGGACGACTCCAACAGTTGAAATCGTCCCTTTAAACTTATAAAAGTGAAATATTCTTTATCTGCTTACCCGTGCAGGTTCAACCCACTCATCCCAAGAGCTATCGTAGCCATCATAAGTAATTTTATAAAGATCGTTACTAACTTCTAAAACCTGCCCTGGATACCATTTTCCCTTCCACAAAATTCTCACTGCATCTCCAGCTTGAAATGATGCCCGAAAGCGTGCAGTGCCAACCCATTCATCCCAGGAACTATCATAACCATCGTAGGTAATATAGCACTTGTCATCATTAACCTTAAGTACCGTTGCCGGATACCATGATTCTTTCCAAAGAACCTCAGCCTTTTGTCCTACAGAACAGGGTGAAGCAGCAAAAGCGCTAGGTATTAATGTTCCTACCCAAGTTGCTATGAATATAGCGCCAAACAATACTTTATTTTTCATGATTTTTTCTATCCTCAAACAGTAAAACCAAATTTTGATGGTGATTTCTGGAAATCTACTTCAAAATTTGCAACTAACTGTTACTATTTTTGTGGTATTTGTTTAGCGATCGCCTCAGCAAAAATTATGAATTTCTGCCGCCGAATGTGAAGATAGCACCGCAGAATTCCGCATTTAAAAATAACGGTAGTTACTGATTTTACGAATTTGACATAAATACCCCTTACCCTAAATCCCTCTCCCAAGCTTGGGAGAAGGGGTTGGGAGATCGGGGCTTTTGATTCATACAAGAGTTCTATTTTTTAATTCCCCTTTCTAAATCTAAGCTCATAAATTCCGAGCAAACCTGCTGCTACTAGCAAAGGTAAGAAATAGTAGACTCCCCGATAAGCTAACATTGAACCCAAAACTGCCGCCGCCGAAACTTTTGAAGATAGAATCAGCAAAATTATAGTTTCAAATACTCCCAAACCACCGGGAACATTACTAACTACACCTGCAAACATCGCTAGTAAATAAATTCCCAAAAAGTCTAAATATGACAAAGATATATTGCTAGGAAGTAAAGCATAAAGAACTGCTGCCGCCAGAATCCAGTCAAAACTAGAAATTGCTATTTGAGCCAGGGATATTTTCAAAGAAGGAAATCGAAATTCATGTCTACGAATGATTAATGGTTGTTTGATAAAAATACTTCCTAGTAAATAAGTTGCAACTAATAGCAGAAAAATTCCGCCGATGGGACGCACAGTAGCAAAAGGTAAATGTAATTGAGTGGGAATCTTCAGGGGGTTGATGATAAATAAGAAACCTGCAACGGCAAACATTCCCAACCAAAAAGTAAAATTGGCGAAAGCAATTACTTGAGCGATCGCCACTGCTGACACTCCCCAACTAGCATAAAATCGATAACGGATAGCACTGCCAGTTAGCAAGGCAAAACCGATGGTATTACTAAATGCAGAGCTAATAAAGTTAGTGAAAGCTATCTTATTCCAACTTAAAGAACGATTAATGTAGTTAAAACCTAAGATATCGTATCCAATCATCACTAGATAGCCCAAAGCTGTCAGCCAAATTGCCCAACTTACGCGACTTTTGGGAATAGCAGCTAAAGAATTGAGGATATCACGATAATTATACTCACGTAATTCGTTAGCGATCGCCAACAGGGAAAGCACCAGCAGCAACAAGCCAAACAAAGAACTGAAATTCAGTTGCAGCTTTTTAAGCATAGTAAAGAAACTTATCCTAACCTTGACTTTTAATTTACAACCAGTCGTAAAGTTTCCATTCTGTTGACACAGCGTTGACATATCATTTGCATAAGATTTTGAAAACAAGCAACGACTACCTCATGCTCAATTCCCTTCAAAGATGAACTACAAACAATCTAAAACTCTCTTGCTATTTTCAGTGTTAACTCTAGTTAGCTGTAATTTTTACCAAAGTGTCGTTGCAAAACCACCGCAACAGCAGGATTTACAAACAACGCCTTCCGTTGTTCCAACTCAGCGCAATACTAGCAACTCAGAAACTCTCCTAACCTACAAAATTGAAACCTACGATAGTCAAGCAATGGGTGCAAGTCGCACTTATGGCGTTTCTTTACCTCCTGGCTATGAGCAAAACCCCAAACAAAGGTATCCTGTAATCTTTCTCCTCCACGGTGGACATGGTAATCCCAGTGATTGGTTTATTCAGAATAAGGGACAAGCTCTCAAGACTGTAGAACAACTTTATACTACAGGTAAGTTGCCACCCAGCATCATCATTACACCAGATGGCAACGACAAACGTGGCTCTAGTCCCTACCGAGATCCAGAATATTTCGATGGCCCTAATGGTAAAGTCTCTACAGCCGTAGGCGATGAGTTAGTAAAAGTTGTGCAAAGCCGTTATCGCACAATAAATAATCCAAATTTTTGGGCGATAGGTGGTTTATCTTCTGGTGGTTGGGGAGCAATGAATGTCGGATTACACAACCTGGATCGTTTCTCGATTTTATTTAGTCATAGTGGTTATTTTAATGATAAAAGTGGCCCAGCAAATAGCCCAATATTTTATATTAAAACCATTCCTATACAAGCTCAAAAAAGGTTAAAAATCTACCTGGATTCGGGTACATCAGATATTGATGAACTCAAGGAAGCAGAACAATTTAGTAAAGTACTAAATCAACTGAAAATTTATAATTCATTTCGTCAGTTTCCTGGTAGTCACACTTGGCAGTACTGGCGGAAGCATTTAGCAGATTCATTAACATTTGTCGGCGAACAATTTCGAGCTTCAGAAACAGCAAATATGGCTGATAAAACTTTAAGTATTAATCATAAAAAAATGCTCAAAATAATTAACAATCCATAGTATAGCCGCAGTTACACAGGTTAGAACCTTTGGAAAGGTGAATGCTAGAGTTAGCAATAGTTTTACCTCCAGCAAGAACTGCTATAAAATGTCTAAGCTAGTAGTCTGCCAACCCAAAAATGCGCTTGTGAGAAGGAAAGAGGGGAAAAGGTTAAAGGTTAAAGGGAAAGGGAAAATTCCATTTCTTTCCCCTTTCCCCCTTCCCCTTTCCCCCTTCCACCCTCCCCTTATCCCCTTCTTGGGACCCCACCTTCCCCTTTACCCCGCTTGCGTTCGCTTGGCGAACTACTAGTAGAAATAATATTATTTTGCCAACCAGTTAATACTTTAAAACCACAGTTAAAAAGTATACTGACATTTGTAAAATATTCATTATAGTAAGTTCTAATGGAGGTAATTTTTTTTAAGTTAAAAGAATATAAAGAATATGAAAATTTCTAAATTTTTAATTGCCTTAGTAGGAGCGATCGCACTCCTGGCTAGCGCTGGTTATTATTATGTATTCATTTTAGGTGCGCCACAACTAGACCCACCCCAAGAAGAGGCAAATACCGGGCTAAAGTTTCAATTAGCAACCTTCAACTCCCAAGCGATGGGTACAGTCCGTAACTACGGCGTGATTTTGCCCCCTAGTTATAGCAAAAATCCCCAAAAGCGCTACCCTGTGATATTCTTACTACACGGGGGTCATGATGATGCTCGTGCTTATGCTGATAAATACGCACTTTTAGATGTATTGCATGAACTTTATCAAAGTAGAAAATTACCGCCATCGATTGTGATTACACCTGATGGTAATGATAATCGCGGTTCTAGTCCTTTATACGACCCCGATTACTTTGATGGGCCGAATGGCAAAATGGGGACTTTGATTGGTTCAGAATTAGTACAAGTTGTCAAGTCGCGCTACCGCACTTTGGAAGAACCCCAATTTTGGGCGCTAGGAGGTCTATCTTCTGGAGGATGGGGTGCATTTAATATTGGATTACGCTATCTCAATAACTTTCAGATTTTGTTTAGCCATAGCGGTTACTTTACTGATGACAGCGGTTCACAAAATAGTCCTCAACAAATTGTGCAACAGCTACCAGTTAAAGATAGGAAGCGATTGCGTGTTTACCTAGATGCGGGTGTGAACGATCCTAATTTGTTAGCCTCTACCAAAGCCTTTAACGAAACCTTAAATAAATTAGGGATTGCTCACGTATTTTATGCATTTCCTGGCGGTCATGGTTTGTCTGGTGCTAATGTAGGCTGGAACTACTTCCACAAACACCTTAAAGATTCACTCTCTTATGTCGGAGAACAGTTTAAAAAGTCAAAGTAGAGACGCGATTAATCGCGTCTGTACAGGAGTTAAGAGTTTTAACGCCAAAACAAATGACAAGTAACAAATACTTCTCTACGAGAGGCTGCGCCAACGGCTTCGCTCAGTACAAGTGACCAATGACAAATGCTTCTCTACGAGAGGCTGCGCCAACGACTACGCTCAGTACAAGTGACAAATGACAAATAATTTAAAAACTCAGATTGGACTTTGGAGTGCAGCTTTTCTAACAGGTTTAGTCGGAGTAGTAAATTTATTATCAGCCGTGACACCTAACCTGTATGGACGGAATCAGTGGTTAAAGGAATTTTTACCATTTGAAATTCGTGCCAGCGGTCATATATTTGCAGCATTGACTGGGTTTGTTTTATTAACACTTGCTACTAATTTATTACGCCGTAAAAAAATAGCCTGGTTACTTACCATTGGTTTACTAATAATTTCCATTTTCAGCCATTTGCTGAAAGGATTGGACTATGAAGAGAGTCTACTCTCTGGAGTTTTGCTGCTGCAATTAATCTTGATGCGGCATTATTTCACGGCGCAATCAGACCGTCCTTCGATTGCACGGGGAGTCAGAGTGCTGATAGGCGCTTTATTATTTACTCTGGCATACGGAACTATTGGATTTTACTTGTTAGACGGGAAATTTTCAGAGAATTTTAATTGGCGGGAAGCGATAGTTCAGACTTTGGCAATGTTCTTCACCGAGGATAATTGGGGACTGCAACCAAAAAGTAGATTTGGGGAATTTTTTGCTAATTCTATCTATATTATTGCCGCAGGTACTTTTACTTATGCAATAGTAATGCTGTTGCAACCTGTGTTTTGGCGCAATCTAGCAACTACAAATGAGCGACGAAGAGTTAAAGAAATTGTCGAGCAATATGGATGTTCTTCTTTAGCAGCGCTCACTCTCTTAAATGATAAAAGTTATTATTTCAGTCCTTCGGGTAATAGTGTAATTGCTTATGTTCCCAAAGGACGGGGCGCGATCGCCTTGGGAGATCCCATCGGCCCCATTGAAGACCGCAAAGAGACAATTATTGCTTTCCAACAGTTTTGTCAGCGTAATGACTGGTATCCTGGTTTTTACCAAACTATGCCCGATGATATTGAGCTTTATAAATCGTTGGGGTTTAAGGTACTCAAGATTGGAGAGGAAGCGATCGTTGACTTAAAAAGTTTTACCTTACAAGGTAAAGCCGGTAAAAACTTTAGACCATCAATCAGTCGGTTAACTAAGCTAGGATACCAAATCGACTTTTACCAACCACCAATCGCTAATGATTTATTGCATCGGCTCAAATCTGTGAGTGATGAATGGCTAAAAATGGTACAAGGTTCAGAAAAACAATTTTCTTTGGGTTGGTTTGACGAAGCTTACCTGCGAGAGTGCGAGATTGCTGTGGTGCATAATCCTGAAGGTGAGATTAGCGCCTTTGCCAACATTATCCGAGAGTATCAACTTAACGAAGCGACTATTGACATGATGCGACATCGCTCATCTCTTGAAAATGGCACAATGGACTTTCTATTTATTTCCCTGCTCCAGCATTTTAAAGAGAATGGGTACGACAGCTTTAATTTCGGTCTTTCTGCACTTGCTGGAGTTGGAGACAACCCGGAATCGCGCCGCTTGGAGAAAGTATTGCACTATCTTTACGAGCATTTGAATCGTTTCTACAACTTCAAAGGACTGCACGCCTACAAAGACAAGTTCCGTCCCCGTTGGGAACCGCGTTACTTGGTTTACCCCAGTTTAGCTGCCTTACCAGATGTAGTTGTAGCATTGATTCGCGCAGATTCAGGCGATCGCCTCTTCGATTATTTCAAACCCGGAGCCTAAATGTAGACTCAAAACAAAGCAATATCTACCAGCGGCTACGCCTACACAGCTTGTTCTTTGTATAATACAATTGTACTATAAACTTAGGCAAGCTGTTCTTCGCTTTACCTAAATTCCTAGCGAATAGACTCAAAACTTACTTTGCGCTCCTCTGCGGTATACTCTGCGCTCCTTTGCGTTTAAACTTAAACCCTCAATTGCCCGCGAACTTACCATTAAATTTTACACGGTTATAACAGCTTATTTGGGAAAATTAATAGGCTTCAATAACTGTCACTATAAAAGATTCTTGACCTTTATATGCAAGGTGGCAATATGACAAAGAATCAGATTTCTTTAGTAGAACTAATCAAAATTTTTGCCGAATATCGCAATAATATTATTATCAACATCAAACACCTACAAGAATATTATCAAAGAACAGGTGTTAAGCGTATTAGAGGCATTAGAAACGAAAATGGAGAACTGTTACAACCTTGGTTTACAACAGAATATATAGATAATGCTGAGTACGTCGATCTGGGCGAGTTTAAGTTTAGCCGCAACACTGCTACTATCAATATGCTTGTCAAACGTAGAGTTAAACTTATAAAATTTGAAGATCAAACTCCTACTATTGAAGTAGCAGGATTGTTAGTAAATGACCTCAACACCTTTAATAATTATACAATTGTAAGTGACGGCAAAATCAATGTAAATTCATTAAAAGTCAAAATTAGCAGTAAAAAAGTCTTTGATTTACTCAAACAAAAAGGCATACTAAACGCAGAAGAATTTGATTTTCGGGCAGAATATACGATTCAGTTAGATAAATTGCCACTTGTAGCTGCTAATAGTCGTTACAGCAATATTGATGGACTATTCAATGAACTCGCAGAAATTAAAATCTTGACTAGTATTATTTCTGCTCACTTAAAAAAGGAATCAGATGTATTTATCGAGGCGCAGTTAGATGAGTTTAAAAAGCACTATCTATCTAAGAATACTTACATCAACTTTCCTACAACCAATGAATACACTGATATCAGCGAAGCTTTAGCTAATGGTACTATTGACTCCAAATTGAGTTATAAAATCGATATCGGCAGTCAAGATATTCTGAATTTGAGTAAATTACCTTCTGCTAACAAGTTTCTCAATAGAATGTATCGCCTTTATGACAAAGAAACCGGAGAAATTATCATGAATCCGAGTTTCGAGATGGCATTTAATCAGAATCTCGCTGTGAGGCACAGATTACTGTCATCCCGTACCAAGATTACAAAAGCTGACGAATTGATGAAACCAATTTTTGATGATTTTCTTGGGCTTGAGCAAAATGGCATTGTTGAAGGTATTCTTCAGAAAGTTGGTGCTGATAGTTTAGCGCAGTTATTGCGGGACAAACAAGCTGGTAAGCAAATCGGCAAAGAGGAAATGGTTTTAGTTTTAACAGTGGCAAATAAAAAGTTAGAAAAATATGCAGAAAATATCTACCAAGATAAAATATCTCCTTTGGTATTTTACATTGGTTGTACTGGACTCTTGCCAGATCAAATGAAAGCCAAAACTATGACTGCTGACGAAGCTGCTGCGAAATACCCAAATTTGCAATTTTCTAAAAATGAGCAAGAAGGCAGTTTTTTTGCAGTTGGTGATAGTATTATCAGTATCTATACCAAAACAGAATATTACAGTAAAGTTCTTTATGCCATTACAGATAATTAGATTATTTAGCAATTATAATTTTTGCTGATTACACAGGAGTGGCACAAATAGTTGTGTCACTACAAATATATATTATGAATTTAATTGATAACTACTGGAAAAACCTCATAGAAAATCCCAAAAGATTAAAGGTTTTTAGCATTTTTGCACTTCTTTATTGTCAAGCAGTAAATGTCGAATAGGAATCTCAATTATAAATGTTGCTCCTTCTCCTAGAGATGAAATACATCGCAGTTGACCCTGATGTTTTTCTGTGACAATTTGATAACTAATTGACATCCCTAAACCAGTTCCCTTACCTACTACTTTAGTTGTAAAGAAGGGATCGAATAGACGTTGTTGAATTTCTTGTGACATTCCCACTCCATTGTCAGCAATCTCAATAGCAACCCAATCTGAGTTGAGTAACTCAGTGCGAATAGTGATTTGTGGATTACAACTTGACTCCTGGTTATTGACATATAACTCTTCCAAAGCATCGATCGCGTTAGTAATAATATTCATAAACACCTGGTTAAGTTGACCAGCGTAACACTCTATTAGAGGAAGTTGAGCATACTCTTTAATAATTTGAATTTGGGAACTGTCAGGTTTGGCTTTGAGGCGGTTTTGCAGAATCATTAGCGTACTATCAATACCGCTATGAACATTCACTGCTTTCATTTCTGCTTCATCCAGTCGTGAGAAGTTCCGCAACGACAGTACAATGTTGCGAATGCGATCGCTTCCCATTTGCATAGAATCTAGCAGTTTTTGTAGGTCTTGAATGACAAAATCTAACTCGATTGCTTCTATTACTTCCTGAATCAATGGTGTTGGATGAGGATATTCTTTTTGGTAAAGTTGCAGTATTTTTAGCAATTGTTGGATGTATTCTTTAGCATGAGTAATATTGCCATTAATAAAGCTAATGGGATTATTAATTTCGTGAGCTACACCCGCAACTAATTGTCCTAAAGAAGACATTTTTTCTGTTTGAATTAGTTGTGCTTGGGTCTTTTGTAATTGTTCAAGGGTTTCTTGAAGTTGTTGATTTTTTTGAGTTAATTCCTGCTCCCTTTGTCGCAAAGCAGCCTCGGCTTTTTTGACAGCAGTGATATCTAAACCCATTTCCACAACCATCGGCTCACCATTTATATCCTTGAATGGATAATCGTAAATCTGATATACCCGGCCTGTTTTACTATCCACCCATTCCCAAAGTTGCGGAGCATTACTATCAAAAACACGAAAGGTAGGACATTCAGGACAAGGTTGTTTTAATCCGGCGATCGCTTCGTAACAACGTTTCCCTGTGGGGTCTCCAAATACCTCGCAAAAGCGTTGGTTATAAAATCCCACCCCATAATCCTTGGGTTGCAGATAGAGAAAAGCTGGTAACTGATTGAGTAGGTTATAAAGGCTTTCCCGTTCAGTTTGTAGCGCTTCTATTCGCCGCAGTTGTTGGCTAATGTCTTTACCTACTGCATAAATGAGTCCTTTTTGAGAAGTTGATAAACTCCAACACAACCACCGATAACTACCATCTTTATGAAGATAACGGCTGTCCCATTGCAACTGTTGCTGTGGTTCCGTTGGCAAGTGACTGATTGTGATATCATCTGGATGCACTAATCCCAGCCACGGATGCCCGATTAAGTTTTCCGCTTTCCATCCCAATACTTGTTCCCATGCTGGATTAACTTGTTGGTAAAAACCATCTTGTCCGATGATACAAAATAGATCAGATGAAAGGTTAAAAAAGTCTTCCAGATCAAACACAGTAATCTTGCCACTCAAGTTGTGTCTTTAAGGTAACTAAGCATATCCACTAACTTCAATGTTAAGATTACTGAAGTAATCACTATCCAATACTTTTCAGTATTCTTTTAAAAGACTGTAAATATAAGCACCATTTTTAGGGATTCCCTAAAATACAGGTAGAGCTTGGACTAATTACAGAAGAAATTGACCTTGTGGGTGAAGACATCAAAACAATAACACTACCTATAATCTGTAAAGACAATAACAAAATAATACTGTAATAAATAATTTTTAAATCTTTATTAATGATTTGAAAATAGCGCTCTACAAAGGAAGAATAACCTGCAATTCCCACAGAGCCAAAACTTCCAATGATTAATAATCTCATCAATAATTCAATGGAAGAGGTAAATGGCGATCGCTCCCGATCCAAACAGGTCATAAAATTACCTTTTTCAATTACAAAATTTCCTAACACGGAGTTAAATAGCTCTGGTTGCACAACCATTAATTGTGGACTTATTTCGTAAGGATATTTAACTAAATGATTATTTATAGAATGCCATTTATTACTATATTGACCTATAGATAATGTACTCGCCATTGATTCTCCAGATGGTAGAAGCATAGCAGTAATACTCAAGGCAATACTAGTAGCAGCAACCACAAATTTTTGCTTGATTTCCATTTAAATTTTCCTTGCTTTTGCCTAAATATTTGCTGTTTAAATCCCCAATCCTGACCGGATAAAAAAATCAGCAATCCTACCAAGTCCGATGCCAAAACCCGGAACTATAAATAGAACCATCATGGCAAAAAGTCCAAATTGAGTATATTTCAATGGTTTTAGCTGAGGAAAAATTTCACTGAAGACATGAAAGCCGTCGAGTGGTGGAATCGGCAAAAGATTAAACAAAAATAAGGTCAAATTTATCCGAGCTGCTAGGTAAAGAAATTCGGCACTGAATAGTCCTGAAAGACTCAAATTAGCGAGAATTTTAAGCATCATAATAAATAAAATACCTAAAGCCAGATTTGATATTGGCCCAGCAGCGGATACCAAAATATTGCCTAGCTTACCTGAGCGAAACTTGGATGGATTGACGGGCATTTGTCCCCAAGCTATACCCATGAGACAGAGAAAGATGAGAGATTCTTGACCCATATGAACTACAGGATTAAGCGTCAGATGACCAGTTTGTTCTGGAGTGTCATCTCCCTGACTCATCGCAGCCCAGCCGTGAGCAAGTTCATGCAAAGTGATGGAGAATATAACAATTACAACGATTCTGAAAAAATGAATCGGGTTTGTGATTAGTGTTTCGATAAACATACGTTACTAAATTTTGGTAATGCCCTATCTACGTAATAACAAAATAATGGTATAAATTTTACTAAGGTTGGTACTTAAATAGCTACTGTAATTTTTGGTATATTTTATAAATTAAAATTTACTACTTATATTAATCTCAGTTGATTTTATAGCTTAAAAAAAAGTAGTTCATAACACTTTAAGGATTTTAAAACCTGGGAATAACTACGTATTTATTTTATTTTTTAGTATCTAAAAACTTAATTGGTTAGCTATAGACTTAATTAAATGTATAAAAAAATACTTGTATGCGCAAAATCACAAATCACAAATAGATGAGCTTTATTTGTGTCTAACTGCATCTATAGTTTTATGTTTCTTGACTCAAAACAGAGTCGCTATTGTCTTGTTATTTGGGTATATCATGCAAAGTTAATTTTATTACCTGATATAGCAATAGATTTACTAATAATCTTTAAGAAAATTACGCAGAAATCAGCTTCAATGAGACAATCTGACCTAATCTTCTCAACCTAAAGGAAGACATGAACGATCGCACAAAGGCTCTCCAGGCTCTCGCCGCTGAACGTTGGCGGGTATCCCTGATTCTCAGTGGAGCCATGATGTTTATTTACTTTGGCTTTATCCTATTAATCGCGTTCAATAAACCTCTGCTGGGGTCATTAGTAGTTCCTGGTCTCAGCTTGGGAATTTTACTAGGGGCGCTGGTAATTGTCTCAGCATGGGTATTAATTTTTATCTATGTGCGTTGGGCAAATAGTAGTTATGACGACCAAATTGCAAGGCTGACACGCAAGTGAAAATGGGCATGGAGCATGGGGATAAGGGAGAAATCAATTCAAAATTCACGCATTCAAAATTCACGCATTCAAAAATTTTAGAACTTCTGCCTCTTGCGTCCTCTTTCCCAATACCCAATGCTCAATAGCTATTAGCAATTTCTAGTCCCAAATTCAAAAATACTAAACCAAAAAAGCATGAATAGTGTGTGGTTCGATCTGCCACTAGCGGCGGATATTACCAGTCTTGGTAAGTTTAACCCATTGGCGATCGCTTTCTTTTTTCTGTTTGTTGTAAGTTCTTTAGGCATTACCTATTGGGCGGCAAAGCTCACCAAAAATACGGCACAGTTCTATACAGCTGGTGGTAAAATCAGCGGTTTCCAAAATGGGCTGGCCTTGGCTGGAGACTTTATGAGTGCAGCTAGCTTTTTAGGTATCGCTGGGCTGGTGGCACTCAATGGCTTTGACGGCTTAATTTATTCTATCGGCTTCCTGGTGGGCTGGCCGATTGTCATGTTCCTAATTGCCGAACCACTGCGTAACTTAGGTAAATACACTTTTGCCGATGTAGTGGCTTTTCGCTTGCAGCAAAAACCTGTACGTATCGCATCTGCAATTGGAACGCTAGTAGTAATTAGCTTTTACTTAATTGCCCAGATGGTAGGTGCTGGGGAATTAATCAAACTATTGTTTGGCTTTGATTATGAATTAGCTGTGGTCATCGTCGGTTGTGTGATGATGGCTTATGTGATTTTTGGCGGGATGATTGCCACCACTTGGGTACAAATTATCAAAGCAGTTTTGTTGCTCGGCGGAACTGTTTTACTAGCTATCTTGGTACTGGCACGATTTGGTTTTAACCCGATCGCTCTTTTCGCTGCTGCATCCCAGAAGTATACAGGTGTATTAGCTCCGGGCAAACTGGTTTCCGATCCCTTTGATGCTATCTCCTTGGGGATGTCGTTGATGTTCGGCACTGCTGGATTACCCCACATTCTCATGCGTTTCTACACAGTACCCGACGCCAAAGCAGCGCGGCTCTCTGTTACTTATGCCACAGCTATTATTGGCCTCTTTTATCTCCTTACC
The DNA here is from genome assembly GCF_052692655.1 of Nostoc sp. DSM 114167. Taxonomy (NCBI): domain Bacteria; kingdom Bacillati; phylum Cyanobacteriota; class Cyanophyceae; order Nostocales; family Nostocaceae; genus Nostoc; species Nostoc sp. DSM 114167. The sequence goes on along the minus strand of NZ_CP195116.1, from coordinate 4,025,881 downwards.
TTCATTCTGGGCTTTGGAGCGATGGTGTTAGTAGGTCAAGATGCCATCAAGCAAATTGGTACTGGTGGTAATATGGCTGCACCAATGTTGGCAGAATTTCTCGGTGGCGATGCTTTCTTAGGTTTTATCGCGGCTGTTTCCTTTGCAACGATTTTGGCAGTTGTCGCTGGGTTGACACTCTCAGGTGCAGCTGCATTGTCTCATGATTTGTGGGTAAATGTGGTGCGCTCTGGCCATGCTGACGAGTCAGAACAACTGAAGGTGGCTCGCGGTGCAACAATGCTTTTGGGGTTAGTGGCGATATTCTTGGGCATCTTGTTTAAAGGACAAAATGTCGCTTATATGGTAGGTTTAGCATTTGCGATCGCTGCGAGTGCAAACTTCCCAGCATTGCTCTTATCCATGCTTTGGCGACGCTTCACTACCAATGGTGCGGTTGCAAGTATGTTAGTAGGAACTGTCTCCTCTTTAGTGCTGATTTATTTATCACCTACTATTCAAGTAACGATTCTCAAGCACGCTTCTGCACCCTTTCCCCTCAAAAATCCTGGATTAATCAGTATCCCACTGGCGTTTATTGTGGCGATTGTCGTTTCACTGTTGAGTACTGAACAGCTGGCACAGGAAAAATTTGCAGAAGTTGAAGATCGCATTCACATTGGTTCTGGGATGTGATTTTGTCATTGGGCATTGGGCATTGGGCATTAGGTTCCCCCTGCCCCCTGCTCCCTGCCTTTCAAGGGCAGGCTTTTAGGCTTTCGATAAATAGTTGAGAATGTTCTCAATTATTGAACGTAGTTTTAAGTTCTCAGACAATGGTTTTGGTTTTAAAATCCCAAAAATTTGTCTAATCAAAAAAACCTGCCCCAGAAAGCTGCTCCCTGCCCCCTGCTCCCTGCCTTTCAAGGGCAGGCTTTTAGGCTTTCGATAAATAGTTGAGAATGTTCTCAATTATTGAACGTAGTTTTAAGTTCTCAGACAATGGTTTTGGTTTTAAAATCCCAAAAATTTGTCTAATCAAAAAAACCTGCCCCAGAAAGCTGCTCCCTGCTCCCTGCCCCCTGCTCCCCTGCCCCCCTGCTACTGTCCAAGTTCTTTGATGTTATCCATCACTTGTTGGTATAAGTCGTTGTTACCTTGACTTTGAAAAATACTTGCTGCTTGTTGTAAGTCCCTGAGTGCCCCCTGTTTGTCTCCATTGGTGGCGCGGGCATTTCCTCGGTTATTGTAGGCAGGGGCAAAGTTACGATTGAGGCTAATGGCTTGATTGTAATCTGCGATCGCACCCTGGAAATCTCCATTGGCAGCACGAGCATTTCCTCGATTATTATAGGCGATCGCATATTTGGGGTTGAGGAGAATCGCTTGGTCGAGATCGTCTATTGCCCCTTTTTTATCTCCATTGGTGGCGCGGGCATTTCCCCGATTATTGTAGGCTTCGGCATAGTTGGGATTTAGGCGAATTGCTTCACTGTAATCTTTAACTGCTTCTCTGTTGTTTCCCAGTGAGGCGCGGGCATTCCCTAAGTTATTGTGGGCTTCGGCATCATTGGGGTTGATGCGGAGTGCTTGATTGTAATCTGCGATCGCTTTTTCCTTGTCTCCCAAATCAAAATAGGCTAATCCCCGCGCGTTGTAAGCAGCGCCATACTGAGAATTTTGACTAATTGCCTTACTATAAGAAGCGATCGCAGCTTGCAAGTCGCCGTTTAAATGCTGATTCTTTCCCTGAAGATAAAATTCCCCACCAATGGAAGTTGTCGCTGAACCACGGCTAGGTTGACTAACTCCTATTTCTGTTACTAATACATTGTCATTCTTACTACAAGAAATACTGCTAGTTGCTGTCAATGTAGTAAAAATAGCTATGGTAAATAAAGTATTTACCCTTGTTCGCTTTCGCCCAAATAAACGCCGTTTCATAAGTTAATATAAACTGCCATAATACCTGAATGGAATTAGTACCAAAATCTAGATTTTAATTCTTTAACTCAATAATTATTCTAACTTTTGATAGTCCTTTCAAGTTAATTGACAAATTTCCCTAATATTTTATATATTTCTCAGATAAGGGAGGAGGAAAGAATTATTAAATTTCAATATTTATTCTTCACAATCACTCTAGAAAATCTGACATTTGTATCAATATGAACAATTTACTCATCCTCTGTTTCACTCTCTGGAGTTTTAGAAGTTAGTCGCCAAGAGGTAGTTTTGTCAATATCTACAGATAGTTGTTCTAGATTTTCCCCTAAATCTTTTTGGAGTTTCTGAGTTAGCGTAATCGGAAAATCTAAATCAATACCTTGAGTTTGTGCTAGCTTTGCCAATTCTGTAAATGCAGCTTTGATTGTAGTTCGTTCATAACTAGTCAGTTTATAATCATAAGTTTCTGATATATTCTGAGCTTGCATAGCTTTTTTTATACGTTCTTGCAAATGCTCAAATTCTGAATTCAACAACTTCCACTGCTGCTCAACTTGCGAGTATCTAGCACTTAGCGAGCTTAAGTCTTCTGTTGCAGGTTCAGGGCTGGCTTGGGCTTGTAAGCCTAACAAATTTAGGTGAATTTGAGCAAGATAAATGCAGTCTAGGTAAGCATACTCTATCTGTTCTTCAGTCAGAGGGCGTTTTGCCCAATCACTTTTTTGTTCTTGTTTATCGATATTATTAAAGCTACAAAGTGCTGTAGCTATTGTTTGGAGTTGGTAGTTGGGTAATGGCAAAAGATAATAGGGGATTTTTTTAGCCATTTCCAAAGTGCAAGTAATATTTTTGGCTTTCTTGCTACCGAGAAATTTTAGATCGTAACTCGCGTTGTGAAAAACTTTTTCAATGGCAGAATTTATCATAATTTTTTCAATAAATTCAGCTATAATATTAGGCTGGTCTAATACATCTAAAAGATAGACGCGATCGCCACTCATATCTTGAGGATTATCTAATACTTGAATCAGCGATAATCGGGGATTACGACTTTTATAGTCAGCGACTTCTGTATCTATCCACAATGTTTTAGCGTTTGTATATTCAGCGACAATGGCACGAATTTCGCTAGCCGAAGTAAGGTAGGGCATTGACTAATATTTCCCGATCAGAAAAATGGGTTTGAAACCCCGTGCTAGAAGCACGGCTTTAAAGTAATGAGTAAGGAGTAAGAAGTGGATGAAAAATGGGTATTTACTCATTACTTATTACTCCAGAATCACCGCCTCTTTAGGTCGGTGAGGATGTCAAATTTTAGGCATTGTAAGTAAGCCATAGTTTTATAAAGTAACATTTTGCTGGTAAGAATGCTTATACAGGATTGCAAAAAGGCTGAAGTTTGAAATTCGTCATAGACATCGCCAAATTAATTCAAATCTGATAACATCGAGTCACTACTGTGGAGTGGCATAGTCTACCATCAAAAGAGCTACTGTGCATCTACATTAAATTCATCGAGAGCCACAGACTGTGTGTAAAGCCATCCTGGTTAGCAGCCGTCAGAAAAATTGAATTGAGATTTCTCAAAACCGGGTGCAAAATCTTAGCTTCAAGAAATTGCCCAAATTTCAATTTTCAGTAACCTGAGCTATTGCTGAAGCACTTTTGCGACTTCACTTTTAATTGTTTTTTTAAATTTGCTCCTCACCATGACACACATCTCAATTAATCGCTTCAAGTACTCAATTCGGAGATAAATAATGAAAAAACTAATTCTATTATTAGTTAGTAGCATTTTGGTAGTTGGTACTTTTGGCTGCCAAGAGGCTCCTAAAACTAGTTCAGAAACTCCTAGCACAACTAATGAAGCCGCTCAAGCACCAGCAAAACCAGCTTCACAGACAAATCAAACTGTCAAAGTTCCAGAAACACAAACTACTCCTTTAGCAGCTAGTACAGATACTAAAGTTAAAACTGATGCTGAAAAAACAGCAGCAACAAAAGCTAAGAGCGATTTAAAAACTGAAGTTAGCGCCCAGTTAAATAAAGGCTTACCAGGCAACAAGTTACAAGTTGAAAACAAACAGGGTGAAATTGTTCTTAAAGGTACAGCCAGTTCTGTTGAAGAACTTAAGAAAGCTGAAACCTTGGCTAAAGAAGTTCAAGGTGTGAAGACGGTGAAGGTAGAAGCAAAAGTTGATGCTGTAAAAAAGCCATAAAAGAATAACTGAAGCTTTCAGTTAGCATCGACATGGAAACCAAATAGAGACTTATACAGACGTAAGTCTCTATTTTTGACTTACTTAAATAAAAGTCAGGAATAGGTAGTTAATACCCATCGATCTCGTTCCCAGTCTCAGACTGGGAATGCCCTTCATTGAGGCTCCACCTCCCAACTCGCGGCACCGCCAAGAGTAACATTTCCAGCCAGAGGCTGAAAACGAGATTTGAAAAGGGTTTTGGCTTAAGTTTACACCACTGAGCATTGCTTGTGCCCCTACCGCGTAGTTTATTTACCTGAAAATAGCTGTAAGGTACAAAAACCTCACCCTCAACCCTCTAATAGAATGTTTGAAATTCTATATTTTTATCTTTCAACTTCCATTATTTGAACCTCGATAAATTCGCTCCATCTGCTCTGGAGAAAGTCGTCTCATTGGAAACCATTCAAATGGAGAAACAGACTGTTTCTCATAAGGTTGAACATCATCCTGCTGGTTTTGAGGGGAACGCACTGCTACATTGGTATTTGGAACCCGATCCCTGAACGACTCATCTATTTCTGATTCTGGAACCAAAGCTTGAGGCAAAACATAAGCGTGCTTTTGGGGATCGTATGCGAAAACTTCTCCTGTTTCAATGTGATAAATCCAAGCATAAATGCTGAGTTCCCCCTGATAAAGCTTAGAGTGAATCACTGGATATGTCCGCAAATTCTCAATTTGAGTAAGAACATTTTCGGCAATCATAATCTCTAGCAGTTCTTCTCCGTCGTAGTGGCTATAGTGGTCTATAACTAGCCTTCGAGTTGCTTCTGCATATTTCAGCCAATCATGTACAAGCGGCATTTCATCGCTGAGATTGTGTAACTTCATTAATCCTTTCATTGCACCGCAATGAGAATGACCACAAATAATAATTTGGCGAACATCTAAAGCTTGAACAGCATATTCAATTGTCGCACCTTCACCGCCATTACTTGCCCCATAGGGTGGAATGATGTTGCCTGCATTGCGAATGACAAATAATTCACCAACTTGAGCTTGTGTAATTAGATTTGGATCGAGACGAGAATCAGAACAGGTAATAAATAATACTCTGGGCTTTTGACCATGCGAAAGTTGTTCAAATAATTTTTGATGTACCGAAAAATAGCTAGATTTAAATTCGCGCAGACCTTTAATTAATTTCTTCATTACTAAGTTCTACAAATATTTGCGGGTTAAGAACTAAATCACAGACAGTAGATTGGGGTAGTAAAGAGGACTTTCTTTCTACGTTTTTCCAATTGTAAAGATTACTATATTATAAATTCATTTGGTGCTTTTAATATCCTCTACCATTTGGTTGAGTTACTTTTTTTTCTGACTCCTTTCTGTTCCTGAGCAGGTCATATTGCGGTGTGAGAATGCCTTGAGCCGATTTCAAACTAGTTATATCTTGAAAGAAATTTTTGAATTACAAGTAATTAGTCAGACATGATATTATCTGCTCTGGGAAAATTTTGATGTTCAGTTTGCGACATCAAAATTTTTGTCGTACACTGAGCGATCGCCTGTGGTAAGCCTTTTGGGTAAAGCTTGCAGGCTCATCGCAGTGCGTCTACAATAATCCCCAATCCTCCCTCCTACCCTCTTGCGAATTCTTAATTAGTTGATACACTTGTTCTTCATTAGCCCAGGGAACCAGCGCCTATGGTGCACATCAAGCGCGTGGAACTTACGAACTTCAAATCCTTCGGTGGCACTACTTCTGTCCCTTTGCTACCGGGGTGTACTGTCATATCTGGGCCAAATGGTTCGGGTAAGTCTAATATCTTAGATGCACTGCTCTTTTGCCTGGGACTCTCTAGTTCTAAGGGAATGCGAGCCGATCGCTTACCGGATTTGGTAAATAACACTCAAACGGCTAAAGGACGTGCTTCGATTGAAGCTAGCGTCACGGTGACATTTGATTTGTCGGATGAAATCTCACACAAAGACGCAAAGGCAGACAGGGAGGAAGCAGAGGAGGCAGGGGGAGCAGAGAGAGCAGAGGAAGCAGAAGAAGAAAATCCAAAATCCAAAATCCAAAATCCAAAATTGGACGAGTGGAGTGTTACTAGAAGGCTACGAGTCACTCACCAAGGGACTTACACATCGAATTATTATATCAATGGTGTACCTTGCACGTTAACAGAGTTGCATGGGGAACTAAGTAATCTACGGGTTTATCCTGAAGGCTACAATGTGGTACTCCAAGGGGATGTCACCAGCATTATCTCGATGAATGGGCGGGAACGACGGGAAATTATTGATGAATTAGCTGGGGTAGCGGCGTTCGATCGCAAAATTGTCCAAGCCAAATCAACTTTAGATGAGGTGAAGGAAAAGGAAGATAGCTGTCGGATTATTGAAACGGAATTAACTGCACAGCGCGATCGCCTTTCCCAAGATCGGGCGAAAGCTGAGAAATATCAAAAACTCCGCACAGAATTTCTAGCGAAGCAATCCTGGGAAGCTGTACTATCATGGCGTTCCTTGCAAACACAACAAGAAAAGTTAGTTCGCGAAATTCAAACAGGCGATCGCAATTTTACCGGACTCACTACCCAACTCACCAGCTTAAATTCTGAAATCGTCCAAAAAACGGCTGAACTCGAACAACTCAATGCCCACGTTAAAGCATTGGGAGAAGAGGAACTTTTGGCAGTACAATCTACCCTCGCCACCCAAGAAGCAGAACGTAAACAACTCCAGCGTCAGCTAACCGAATTACAAACAGCTTCCCAAGAAACTGCCAAACGTCTAGCTCAAACTCAGCAAGAGATTCAAAAACACCGTCATTCCCTACAAGAAATTGCCGAAACCCAGCTTGTAGAGACGCGATTCATCGCGTCTTCCCAACACCAAAGAAATGAAGCCCACCAAGCCTTAGAAACCTCCCGCGAAGCCGCCGCAGAAATCGCCTCGGCTTCAGAAGCCTGGGTGCAGCAACAAACAGCATTCAACCGTCAAATAGAAGCTTTGCTGCACACTTTAGAACCGCAACGCACAGAACAAGCACAACTCAGGGAACGCAATAATCAGTTACAGCAGTTAATCCAAGAGCAAAGCCAGTTAATTGAACGCGACGAACCGCTACTAGCAGAAAAACAAACTGAATGTAATCAAATTGAAACAGAATTTAACACCTCTAGCGAACCCATCCAAAATTTAGCCCAAAATCTCTCAGCCACAGAACAAGAACTGCAAATCCAACAGGAAACCCAAAAACGGTTACTTTCTGAACAACGAGAAAAACAACGTCAGTTGGATAAAATCGAGGCGCAAGCGCAAGCACAGCAAGAAGTCCAAGGAACCCAAGCTAGTAAAGTCATTTTACAATCAGGAATGCCTGGTGTTTGCGGTTTAGTTGTGCAGTTGGGACTGGTGGAACCCCGCCATCAGCTAGCCTTGGAAATGGCTGCTGGTGGACGCTTGGGACATATTGTGGTGGAAGATGACAGCATCGCCGCAGCCGGGATTGAACTGCTCAAACAGAAACGTGCAGGGAGAGCGACTTTTTTACCACTAAATAAAATTCACGTTCCCAAATTTACCCAAGATGCAACGCTGCGTTTTGCTAGCGGTTTTGTTAACTATGCTGTTAACTTAGTTGATTGCGATCGCCGTTACAAAGATGTATTTAGCTATGTTTTCGGTAACACGGTAGTATTTGCCAACCTGGAAGCGGCGCGGAAAAATTTAGGATTGTATCGCATCGTCACCTTAGACGGGGAACTTCTGGAAACTAGTGGCGCAATGACTGGTGGTAGTAATACCCAGCGTTCAGCGTTACGTTTTGGTACGGGTGAAGCGGCGGAATCTGATGAAGCGATCGCTTTAAAAAGTCGCTTGGTGGATATTGAGCGAATTTTAGAGCGTTGTACTGAAGCGATCGCTACTTTGTCAGCTAGAGCCAAAAAACTCACCCAAGAATTAACAGAAGCGCGTCAGACGCGGCGAGAACAGCAGTTGCAATTGGAACAGTTGCAAAAAGATATTAAGAATTTGACAGCGCAATTAGAGGGGACGCGATCGCAACTCGCCCAAAACAGCGAAAAATTAGCCACTGCTCAATCCCGATTAGAAATTTTAGAGCGGGAATTACCTGGGCAAGAAAATGAGTTGCAACAATTGCGACACGCATTAGCAGAGTTAGAAGCATCCCAAACCCCCAGTGAATGGCAACAAATCCAGGCAACCATTAAAATTCAAGAGCAACAATTACAACAACGTGAAACAGCATTACGGGAAGCAGAACAAAGATTAAAAAATTTAGAGAATCAGCAACAACGTTTACAAGAAAAAATCCAAGAAGCAGAAACGCGAATCACCGAATACGAAACCCAACAAACCTCTTGTAAAGACGCAATTCATCGCGTCTTTTCACAAACCACAACGATAGACGAGCAAATCACCCAAACCCGTTTATCGTTGAGTCAAATGGAACAAAATTTAGGCGAAGAGAAACAAAAACGCGACGCTACAGAACAAGAAGTGCGATCGCATCTTTTGCGCCAACAACAATTGGAATGGGAAATCCAAAAACTCCAAGAAACCCAAGAGAAGCGGCGAGAGGAACTAATTGCACTGCAAACTCAATTGCAAGATATGGGAGCAGAATTACCAAATCCCTTGCCAGAAGTGCCAGACAAAGTAGATTTAGAAGAATTGCAGAAAGAATTGCGATCGCTTACCAAACGCTTACAAGCAATGGAACCTGTTAATATGCTGGCGTTGGAAGAATACGAACGCACTCAAAACCGCCTTCAAGAACTCACGCAAAAATTAGAAACACTAGAAGGAGAACGCACCGAACTACTTTTACGAATTGAAAACTTTACCACATTGCGGCAACTTGCCTTTAAAGAAGCTTTCGATGCTGTGAATGAAAACTTTCAATCAATTTTTGCCATTCTTTCAGATGGTGACGGCTTCTTGCAACTCGAAAATCCCGAAGATCCCTTTAATAGTGGATTGAATTTAGTCGCACATCCCAAAGGTAAACCCGTACAGCGCCTAGCTTCCATGTCTGGGGGAGAAAAATCACTCACCGCCTTGAGCTTTATTTTTGCCCTGCAACGCTACCGCCCATCGCCCTTTTACGCCTTTGACGAAGTAGATATGTTCCTAGATGGAGCAAACGTAGAGCGATTAGCTAAAATGATTAAACAACAGTCACAACAAGCGCAATTTATAGTTGTGAGTTTGCGTCGTCCGATGATAGAATCAGCCGAACGCACAATTGGCGTTACTCAAGCACGAGGAGCTTACACTCAAGTTTTGGGGATTAAATTACAATCATCCAATACATCTGCTTGAGTTTTTGTTAATAATAGTGTATAGATAAACCAAACCGGATTCGAGATCAGGACTCGGTATAGAATGACCTCCGAACAGATAATTAGGCGTTCCGACATATTAAATACCCAGGTGATTACCCGCGACAACGGCAAGCGGCTAGGCATCATCAGTCAAGTCTGGGTTGATATCGATCAACGAGAGGTTGTGGCTCTTGGTTTGCGAGACAGCCTGATCTCTATTTCGGGCATACCGCGCTATATGTACCTCAACAACATCAGCCAGATTGGTGATGTCATCCTGGTTGATAACGAAGATGTTATTGAAGATATCGATGTTGAATCTTTCAGTAATTTAATTAACTGGGAAGTAATTACAGAAACAGGTGAAGTCTTAGGCAAAGTTCGCGGCTTCAAGTTCAACGGCGAAAGTGGGAAGCTTGAATCTATAGTCATTGCTTCTTTAGGATTACCCCAAATTCCCGATCAATTTGTGAGTACTTACGAGTTCTCAGTCGATGAAATTGTCAGCACTGGCCCTAATCGGTTGATTGTGTTTGAGGGAGCTGAAGAACGAGTGAATCAATTAACAGTTGGTTTACTAGAGCGTCTGGGTATCGGCAAAGCACCTTGGGAGCGAGATATAGAAGAAGAATACGGCTATACTCCACCTCGGACAATTGCACCACCCAATCAACTGCCTAGTGGAGTGCCATTGCAGCCACCCAGGCAAAAAGTTCGCGCCCCCGAACCCGTAGCGCAAGAAGAATGGAATGAAGACTATGTGGAAGAAGAAAGGCCACAGCGTCAGGTAATGAAGGCGCGGCAGTATGAATCTATTCAATACGAAGAAGACGAGGAAGAAGATAACTGGAGCGAGGCAACGGGCAGCGACAGGTATCAACAACCGCAGCCACTAAAGTATGAAGCCCAGCCCTATAGCAAGCCATACGTTGACGAATACGATGATTATGACGACGTAGACGGCGATGCTTGGGAAGATGCACCGAAGCCTGTGAATATTCCGAAAAAAGTCAAGGAAAGACAGCCAGAATACGAAGAAGAAGGCGGATATTAAGTAGTTCGTAATTCGTAATACTTCGGCTCCCAACTCTTGGAGAGGCTGCGCCCGAAGCGTAGCTATGGCGCAGGCTTTACGGCTTCGCTCAGAGCAAGACGCTCAGTACAAGTTCGTAATTCGTAATTGAACCGGAAAATTACGAAGTATTTTAAGATTAATTCAGCCTTTTCCTTACTTACAAGGAGAGGGCTAATTTTTTAGAACACAGTAGAGAGCGTTAGCAACAGCACAACGCACTGTCTAAACTAGAGGGTAATTTGAGTAAAAGAGTTTCTGAGATCCCTGAAATCAGCTATAGCAAAAAAGATATGCGTAAGGTTGAGCAAGTAATTAAGCAAGCTGATAAAGAGTTATGGATACCCTACATAAAAGAACTTCAAGAAATTAACACACGAATTGTTGAGAAACAGCAAAAATTATCTTAGTAGGCAGGGAAGTGAGGGGTGGAAGGGTGAGGGAGTGGAGAATGGGCTATTGGCTCAGGGGTAGATATTCAATTCGATCCTGGTATTCATCCTCAAACGAAGCTTCCACAATGAGAATTAACTCTTCAACAGTTTGTCCGATGCTTTGGTTTGCATCGATGGTGAATATTCCAGGTATATGGCGACCTGAAGCTAAATGGTCAGCCAAATGTCTAGGCATAGACTTACGGTTGTTTGTCACCAAAATAAATTCATTGGTTTCGCACCAAATCAAAATCTCTGGATCTGGAGTGCCTTTGGATGGCACATCTAAATCGCCAATGATTCGCACGATCAATTCAGGGTTGCGCCGCACAAGTTGGGAGCGATATGTAGGATTCAGATGTTCATCCAACAGATACCGGATTGCCATTAGCTTTCCTGTAAATGCTTTGGAGCGTTTTCTTCCTGCATCCGCCGAAACCTCATCCTGGCAGGAGAAGGATTTCGCTGTTGTTCTTCGCGCATGGTTCGAGAAAATTCTAACCAATCTACCAGATACGCATCAACCTCTGAACGATGATGCAAATAATACAAAATCGTGGCATAAACCTGTTCCAGCGTCACCGTATGAAATTGTCCGGCAATTTCTTCTGGTGTTTTGCAGCGATAGATATACTCGTAAAGAATGCTCTCAATCCCAATGCGGGTTCCTTTGAGTCGAATGTCATCTGGTGCAAGGGTGTTGAAATACTCTTCCAGTTTCATAAAGCAAGACCCCACGAATGAACATTCCACTTCAATCATAAAAGAACGAACGCTCAAACAGTGTGTAACTAATTAGTTAAGTGTTCAGAAACTCCCCAAAACTGCTAGCGTCAAACAAAGTAAAATATCGCTGTGGACTTTCGAGCTTGAAAACGCGTTCTAATTACTGGCAACTACTGCCTTATATCCGGCTCCAGTGGCAAACCATCACCAAGGGACTTATTGGGATCTTGGGATACGTACTAGCGACTTTAGTGTTGATTAATCTTGCCGGGAAATTGGCAACTCCCTTTGCCCAAGGTAATGTAGTAGCGATCGCTCAAATAACTGGCAGTTGTGCTTTAGTATTTCTTGTTAGAGGCTTGTTTCAGTCTATACAAGATATGTACATGGCGAAAGCTGCTTTGCAAGTTGCTTTTCATCTCCGTCAGCAAGTCTACGCCCATCTGCAAAAGCTAAATCTCAGCTATTTTGAAACCGCAAAAGCAGGTGATTTATCTTACCGTCTCACCGAAGATGTTGACCGCGTTGGCGAAGTGGTAAATAAAGTATTTCACGACTTTATCCCCTGTATTTTGCAGTTGCTAGCAATTCCGATTTATATGATTTATCTGAATTGGCAACTGACATTAGCAACAGTGATAGTTGCACCACTCATGGGTATTTTAGTTGGCTGGTTTGGCGAACGGTTACGTAAGTATTCCTTAAAAAGTCAAAATCGCGTATCGGGTTTATCAGCCATCATCGCGGAAGTTTTCAACGGGATTCGTTTGGTACAAGCTTTTGCTGCTGAAAATTACGAAATTGCTCGTTTTGGCCATGAAGCAGAACGCAGTCTCAAAGCCAAATACTCAGCCGAACGCCTGAAAGCGATTCAGATTCCGATCGTTGGATTTTTGGAAGCCTTAAGTGCGTTATCGTTACTGATTGTGGGAGCTTGGCAAATTTCCCAAGGTAACTTGACAGTGGCGAATTTTTTCAGTTACCTGGCGGCGGCGGCGCTGTTAATCGATCCCATTGGTCATACTACTAACAACTACAACGAATTTAAGCAGGGTGAAGCATCTGTTGACCGTGTTTTTGAATTAATGGCAATTCAGCCGACGACGATCGAAAAGATCGATGCGATCGCTCTCCCCCTAGTCAAAGGCAAAGTAGAATATCGTCATATTTCCTTTGCTTATAAACCGGGTGAACCTGTATTAAAAGATATCAGTTTATTGGTATCGCCAGGTGAAGCGATCGCACTTGTGGGTGCTTCTGGTGCTGGTAAAACCACATTTGTAAATCTTTTACCCCGTTTTTACGATCCCGAAGTTGGTCAAATCTTTATTGACGATGTTGATATTCGAGATGTGAAATTGCATAGTTTGCGGCGACAAATTGGGATTGTTCCTCAAGAAACCATCATGTTTTCGGGGACGATTGCTCAAAATATCGCCTTTGGACAATATATTTTTGACATAAAAGCAGTTAAAGAGGCAGCAAAAATTGCTAATGCCCATCAATTTATTAGCCAACTACCAGAAGGTTATAAGACTTGGGTAGGCGAACGTGGGGTAAACTTATCAGGTGGACAAAGACAAAGAATTGCGATCGCTCGTGCTGTTCTCCTCAATCCCCAAATCTTGATTCTCGATGAAGCGACATCAGCATTAGATTCCGAGTCTGAAGCACTGGTACAGGAAGCGCTGGAAAGATTGATGGAAAAACGGACGGTGTTTATTATTGCTCACCGTTTATCGACAGTTAGAAGGTGCGATCGGATTTTAGTTCTCGAACAGGGTCAAATTGTCGAATCGGGAACTCATGAAGAATTGTTAGCTCTAGAGCGTCGCTATGCGCGGTTTTATGCTCAACAGTTTAGTTAGATGCAGGGAAGTTTGAGATTTTGAGACAACCGAATTAGTTTTTGAGTTCACAAATTCGGTTTTTGAGCTAGAAGAATGAGTATCTATACTCGATGAAATTTGGGGTTCCAAAAGAATGAAATTGCTAATTTGGCAAAGTTAGAGGCGGAGATTCAGCAGGGGATGGAGAAATTAGAGGCATTGTTAAAATAATTCGTAATTGATAATTCGTAATTCCTAGTTAAAGACCGTTTGGAACGGGGATTTAGACCTCGATCCAAACAAATTCACGTATAGAAGAAGGAGAATTAAACCCAAAAATTACGAATTACATAGCTTGCTTCTAGCTTTTGGTGAGTATTACGAATTAGTAATTAGTTAAAATAATCAATACAAGCTAACTATGGGAGAAAAAGCAATGACAGTTGCAGCCACTAAAAAGATGACTTTGGAAGAATTTCTTCAGTTTGACGATGGAACGGATAATTTATATGAATTGGAGAATGGAAAATTAATTCAAATGCCATTAGAAAGCGAGCTAAATCGCCGGATAGCTACGTTTTTATTAATCTATTTTTCTAAATTAGGTATTCCTTATTACCGTTTGAGTATGAAAACAGAAGTTTCTGTGAATAGCCGGCAGGTGGGGGTGCGTGTTCCTGATTTGGTGGTGTTTTCTGAGGAGTTGGCGACTGTAATGCAAGGGGCTACACGATCGCTAATTTTGATGGATATGCCACCACCGTTATTGGTGGTTGAAGTGGTGAGTTCAAATCAGGAAAATCGGGATTATCGTTACAAGCGTTCTGAGTATGCAGCGCGGGGAATTGTTGAGTATTGGATTGTTGATCCGATTGCCCAAAAGGTGACGGTTTTGGAGTGGGTGGAGGGTTTTTATGATGAGCAGGTGTATGTGGGAGATAATGCGATCGTTTCCCCTCTATTTGCCGATCTCAAGTTGACTGTTGCTGAAGTTTTGCAAGGATGAAATGTGATGAAAACTATTAATGAAATTCGACAAATTTTATCACTACCAAAGCAATCTCTCTATAAAATTTATCAAATTACAGAAATCGGTATCTTTAGTTCTTATGCTAGAGAGAGCAGACAGAAGCAAGTGATTTATATAGATATTCTGGTTGATTATGAAATAGCATCTACTTTTATTATGTTGGTGGAACTTAGGGATTATTTAAGTCAGCTTTTTGGGTTGAAGGTAGATATTATCACTAAGAGCGGTCTTAAACCTCAAATTCGCGATCGCGTTTTGGCTAAGACAATTTATATATGAAGGTTCCAAAAGAACGAAATATATGCGGACAGCAATATTGTATGGTCTTCAATACCCAATACTGTCGTACCAAATATTTCCATCTTCCATAATGGTATTACTGAAAATAGCCTCACGAATGTTATAGAAGCCCTCAACCGAACGCAAATCGGCATTGGTGAAGTTAGCACCACGAAAACTAGAGTCCTCCAGAATAGCGCCCCTGAGAATAGCATGGCTGAAATTAGCACCATTAAAAATACATTGGTTCATTTCAACCCCGCTCAGGTTAGCCCTGACAAAAGAAGTATCATAGAAACTAGCTTCAGCCCCCTCAGCCCCAGTCAAATCAGCACCATTAAGGATAGCCCCAGTCAAATCAATTTGATGCATGTTGCTTCCCCTGAGATTAGCCCCACTGAGATTGGTATTAGTCAAATCAGCTCCTTCCAAAAAGGCTCCTTTCAAGTTGATCCCACTCAGGTCAGCCCCACTCAGATCGACCGCTATCATGAACAAACCAGTTCTGCTGCAATTAACACTCCAAGCGAAGTTTCTTTCTCCCGCTTCATATCTATCCAACATTTCTTCAATATCCATAAGGGACTTCCAAGAAATAAATTATACATCTTGTGGATTGGGCATCTTGCCTGCCCTAATTATGCAAATTAAAGGTGGAACAGCTAACCACTAACCAAGCACAAAAAGTCATAATATAGCGGTTCTCAATTGCATGGAATACAGACCTAACCCCCAGCCCCTTCCCTACAAGGGAAGGGGAGTAAGTTTCAAAGCCTCTCTCCTAAGAGGAGAGAGGAATGGAAGTGAGGTCAGAGTGTATTGCATACAAACGAGAAGTACTATATTAAAAAGAAAGTAGCTGTAAATTGACTACTTCCTAGACTGAATTGCCTTGATTAAATCATAAAAAGGTTGCCAATTATCTTCCTGAGTAATTGCTTCCCAAACCGACTCAATTACAGGTCTTAATAATGCCGTTTTGGGATTATTAACAGCTAGAGTTTGGGCTATTATATCAAGGCGATCGCTATCAAAATCATTCAAGATTTTGTGGTATGCTATGCACCAATCATCAAAAATTGCTGATGCGCCCGGTACTGGTACAATATCTGAATTATTCATTACAAAACCTGGTTCATCCCGCCATTTAGATGAAAAAGTGCGAGCCATCTCATAGAAGAATTGGTGATACCCAACTTGGCTCGCTTTCAAGAATTCAATCGTGAGATTTAAGAGTTCTTCTGCTTGTGGATTTTGCAACTCCACAAAACCCAACTTTTTCAACATCAAAGAATTGTATTCAGCTTGATAATATTCATCAAACCTAGCTAAACTATTCTCCATATCACCTTTATCAATAATTGCCTTTAAAGGTTCCTGGAGCATTTCTAAATTCAGCTTGCAAATAATTGGTTGATTGCTGTAACAATAGCGTCCATAATAATCAAAATATGCAGCGATAAAGTATGGGTCATAAGTAGGGATAAATGCATAAGGCCCATAATCAAAACTTTCTCCCGTAATCGACATATTGTCAGTATTCAACACTGCATGACAAAAGCCAGCCGCCATCCACTGCGCTACTAGTTGTGCAACCCGTTTAACTAATTCAGCGTAAAACAGGATATATTTATCTTCTTCAGCATTTAAGTGTCGATAATACTGCTCAATTACGTGGTCTAATAACTTCTGAGTTAAATCTGGACGCTGGAAATAGTGCAGTCGCTCAAAAGTGCCAAACCGAATATGAGAACTGCTCATCCTAACCATCACAGATGAACGGGTAGGCGAAGGTTCATCGCCCCGCCAGAGTGGTAAACCTGTTTCAATCATGCTCAGACAGCGCGAAGTACGTACACCCAAGTAGTGCAGCGCTTCCGCAGCTAGAACTTCCCGCACCCCACCTTTGAGCGTGAGCATACCATCACCACCACGGGAGTAGGGCGTTCTCCCAGAACCTTTAGTGCCAAAATCGTATAATTCGCCATCATTGGCGCGGACTTGCCCGTAGAGAAAGCCTCTACCATCACCCAACTGTCCGTTATATTCACCAAATTGATAGCCGTGATAACGCAGTGCCAACAAGGGTTTACGCCCCTGAAATTGGCCAAAGGCTGTGATGAAATCTTCGTCTTTGACTGCTTGGGGGTCTAGACCGAAACGGGGTAATAGTTCATCGTTACGCCAACGCAGGAGGTGTTGAGGAAATTCTGCCGCTGCAACCTCATCGTAGTAGTCGCCTCCTAGAGATTCTAAGGCGGTTTCGTAGTTGAGGGTGAGAAAAGGATTGCTAGAATTCTTGTCGTTTGGAGTTTCAGCCAGAGTCATTACGAGCAAAGCTAATTCATTCTTTCTTTAATACTACCTCTGGCTTCAGCATCATCAGCATAGACGCAAAAAGCGATCCAGATCAAAATGGGGAGCGCTTCAGCAGGCAGAAGTGAGTCACCTTGAAAAACGTGGAATTGAAGCAAGAACGCTGACTAATTTGTAGTTGTATCAAACTGCCTAATAAAATCATCAGCGATAAATTTCAGTTTTGTATATTTTATTACTAGCAAACTTTACATTAAACCATGCTTTATCTACCTGAAATTATTCACTAGATAGAAGAAGAAGTTTAGTTATAAAAAGTATTCTCTTAAAAACAAAACTAAATATTTTTTTCTAAATGCCAAGTAATTTCTTTACACCAGTAGAAGAAAGAGAAAAAATCTTTTGCACAGAACTGGTTCAGTGCGGTGTGTTATATGAAAAAGCGGTTACTGCCGCTAAAATTTTAGCTTCTGGTCAGCCAGATGAGCTTTTGTCGTCTGAAGAGAGAAAAGTGGTCAAAGATGCCTGTGAAAAGTGGTTTGTACAGAATAAGCCCTCTCAATGTTGAAGCTTATACACCTGTATTGGGTTAGGCAACTCAGAATAATTATAACGCTGAAGCTGGCGTAAGTTCGTAGACGCGTGTCAATCGCTCACGAGTAAATTTTTACCTCTGCCATGAGATATGTTGATTCAAAAATTATAGCCTTTTTTTTAACTTAAACTAAATAATGAGCAAAATGAGCAAAAAAAATATTTGATACATCAATCATAAATTTTAAAACATCCTCTAAAATAAATAAAGTTTTGGATATTAAAAAAAATAAGACTGGCTTAATCGAAGTTTGGATAAAATCCGCCAGTCTTGCAAAATTTAAACTTAATGAAATAAAACTGATTTTTTATTTTTTAATTGGTTGTGATGTTGGTGAAGCAATTTCTCCTGGTTTTGATGTTGTTTGTGATACCTGTGAAGCTAGAATTTTTTTCACTTGCAGGTTATAAGCTTGCAAAATTGATTGAACCTGTTTCTGTTGATCTGGATTCAGATCCAAAGATTTTAACACTATTCTGATTCTCTGACGGGATTGCAGTGCTGCTTTAAATTTAGTATCTTGGGACGGGTTTAATAGAGCCTCAATATCCTTGTCTCTTTGCTGGCGAGCCGCTTGGATTTGTAGACGCTGTTGATTTGTGAGTTTGATTGGCTGGTGTGATGCAGCACTAGTCTGAGTTTTTAAGGCTGGTGTAGTGGCGGAATTTGCGCCTGGTGCTGCCAAGACAACTCCGTTTAAGATGGTAGCAAAAGCGAAGATAGTAGAAAAGACAGATAAGCGCTTTATAGAATTAATGAGCATTTTAAAAAACTCCTCAACTGTTTAAGAAAATTGGACACATTGGCTAAAGCTAACTTTAGTAACTAAGCTTGTTAGCGAACAAGTATTACTATTGCATTTGCCTGTGGAGTTGTTGTGTATTTATGATGAATTTACTATGAATTTGTAAATGTTACAACTGATATATTAAACTCATTCTCATATAGATATGATAAGATTGCGAATAGCTGTAAGATAGGGATTACTCAAAAATTACAAATTAGTATTTGAGTGCAATTTAAAAAATACTTACTTCTATAGATTGACTAAACAAGGTTGGTAATTATGAATTATAAATTAACTGATTTAAAAGCAGCTTAAATAGATAATTTAAATAAATAATATTGGCAATAATCCTCAGATTTTTAAATTTTAGGTTCTTTCCAATAAGGATTTGTAAGACTTGTCAAAATATGATCTTCCCATTGCCCATTAATTAACAAATAGTCTCTAGCGTATCCTTCAACGACAAAACCGAGTCTTTTGAGTACATTACCACTGCGCCGATTGTGAGGCATATAGTTAGCCATAACTCGGTGAAAATTTAACTCTTCAAATAGATATTGAGTTGCAGATTTTAAACCTTCTGTCATATATCCTTTTCCTTGTTTATTTTCAGCAAGACTATATCCCACATAGCAAAAATGAGCGGCTCCTCGGACAAAATTGCTAAAGTTGATCGTTCCAATAACTACGGTAGGATTTCTTTTGGTAAAAACAAATAGTTTTAACGATTGCCCATTGATAAATTCTAGAAAACTATTCTCTATCTGATATTGCCAATATTCTTCAGTGAAAAAACCATCAGCCCAAAGAGGGTAAAATGGAGTGAGATAAGTTTTGTTATCAATGAAGTATTTGAGAATTTGGGGTATATCTTCATGGATCGCTGCTCGTAATAATAGGCGATCGCTTGCAATTATTGGCAGTTCTGATATCATAAATTATTTAATCGGCGGGATATCTTCTCAAAATATTCTCTAAATGTTATAAATTCTCTCATAGTCTGCGGTTTAGCAGCAGTTAGATTGGCTGTCTTACGATCGGCACTGACGCAAGTTTTATAATTTTTTCATAAAGTTTGTCAAGAGTCAGGGGTCAATTAACTGATTTTATATAGACTTTGAACTCTTGACCAGCATGACAAAAGATATATGTATGCCCAATGCCCTTTACAAAAGATAGGGTGAGTATTTTTGCTTTTAATCTGCCATTCAACCAAAATCTTGATAAGCTGATGTCTAATATCTAGAGCGGAAGGATTGAGAGCCAATGGGTGATAAAGCACAGTCCAGGGTACAACTTCGATAAAATAGCTTTGCCCAAAGGCTGTACCGCAGCAGATTTAAGCAAAAGACAGCTCAAGATTTAACCCAGTCTACAAGAAGGATAGTGATGTGGTGGGAATACGCTACGATTGGCAGGAATTAGAGATTCGGGCGATATACAACACGCCTTTGCTAGAGCTTATTTATCAAGCTGCTAGCGTGCATCGCCAATATCATGACCCAACAAAAATACAAGTTTGCAAGCTCATATCTATCAAAACGGGAGGTTGTCCAGAAGATTGTAGCTACTGCGCCCAATCTTCTCGCTATAAAACAGAGGTAAAGGCGCAAGCACTTCTAGAAAAGGAAACGGTAATTAACATCGCCCAAAAAGCTAAAGAAACTGGTGTTAGTCGCATTTGTATGGGTGCTGCTTGGCGCGAAGTCCGGGATAACTCACAATTTGAGGAAGTCCTGGAAATGGTCAAGGATGTGACTGCAATGGGTTTAGAAGTGTGCTGCACTCTAGGTATGTTGACGGCAAATCAAGCCAAGAAATTGTCAGAAGCAGGACTTTATGCCTATAACCATAACTTAGATACCTCGCAGGAATATTACAGCACAATTATTACCACAAGGACATATAGCGATCGCTTGAACACAATTGAGAATGTCCGTCAGACAAATGTTACCGTCTGTTCTGGCGGTATCCTGGGCTTGGGCGAAACAGTCGATGACCGGGTTGGGATGTTACAAACTCTGGCAAACTTACATCCTCATCCAGAGTCTGTGCCAATTAATATTCTTTCCCAAGTACCGGGCACACCCTTAGAAAATCAGCCTGATGTTCCCATTTGGGATATTGTGCGGATGATTGCCACAGCCAGAATTTTAATGCCAGCTTCCGATGTGCGTCTTAGTGCTGGTAGGGCGAGACTTTCTCAAGTTGAGCAAGCTTTCTGCTTTATGGCAGGGGCCAATTCTATCTTTTCTAGCGACGACAACAAGATGTTGACGGTGACAACTCCCTGTCCAGATTACGATACTGACCGAGAAATGCTGAATTTACTTGGTTTGGGAATGCGTCCGCCTTCTCAAAGACAGGAGAAAGTAGCAAGTTCGGCTGTTGTAGGGTAAACATCCAATACGGTTCGGTTAAAGGGGAAAGGGTAAAGGAGAAAGGTGAATAAAAAACCTTTAACCCTTAACCTTTTCCCTTTTCCCCAAACCCTATTTTGAGTTCAAAATGCTTATCCGAACCGTATTGGGTAAACATCTAATTGTGGGATAGCCGAAAAGCCCATCCCACAATAAATAATTGGATATTTTTTACTTGAATTCCCTAAGCAGGTGTCAATAAAATCAACTGCTGTTGCAAAAGGCTTCTTACCTTATCCAATCCCAGTTCTACATTTGTCAGTATCTCTGCAACTGTGGCATTAGCATCACATCTTTGCATAAACTCAAATTCTGCTACAGATAAATTCACAATTTGATAATCGTAATTAAAGAAACATTGACTGGGAAATCCCTCAATACAAGGATTCAGTTCGGGAATCGCTGCTAGTAGAGCGTTATCATCTGACCAGTCGGCTTTGATTAAAGGAGGACGACCGAGGAAAAACTCGTAATGAGTTACTTCTGGGTCTAATAATTCTATCAGGCGATAAAGCTGGCGATCGCTCAATTCTTTTGCTCGTTCCACTAACTCTGGTGCTTTGCCTAAAAGTCTGTCTAAATCCCAGAAACTCGGATTCGAGAAACCAATAAATTCCAATCCCGAAGCATCAATTAATTCAAACAGCGTTTCAATGTTGTAGTCAATTTCTTGAGGATGAACGTACATATCGGCAAAGTATTCATCCTTGTTGTTTTCTAGCGACCAACGTTGTTTATCGTATTTGACAATTCGGTTATTTTCTGGTAGAGAAGCAAATATTTGTCGCCCGACTTGGACACCATCGCGGTAGTCGCCTTTTTTATCGCCTTGAAGAAGTGCGATCGCTTTTTGCATGAGTTGGATTTCCCAACGTCCCAACTCCCCGTACACAAAAATGTGCATTAAGCCACCTGGGGCTAACTTCTTCGCCAAAGCTTGAATCCCACGAATGGGATCGGGGGTATGATGCAAAACGCCAACACAGTTAATTAAATCAAACTCACCTGTTAACTGTTCTACATCAAACAAGCTGAGGTGATGAAATTCAACGCGGTTAGCCCCCGAACGCTGACAACGTTCTTTGGCTACAGCTAAAGCACCAGTACTGAGGTCAATTCCCACAACAGAAGCTTGAGGATTGAGGTGAACTAAGTACTCTGTACCCACACCAGTACCGCAACCTGCATCTAAAATCCGAATATCTTGCTTTTGGGGCTTTTGACCGGTGCAGAAGTTATGAGCCGCTAGCCAATTCCAGCGCCAGTTATAGCCTGGAGGTGGTTCATCCAACAGGGCTTCTGGCGGAAAGGGGTAGGTATTGTAGAGTTTGGCAACAGCAGCACTAACAGTTTGGGAATCGGACATGATGAGGAATAACGCAGCATTTCTGAGTTTAACGGATAGTGGCTGATTAAGGCAAAGATTACTATGGCTTATTTCTTACTATTTATCCAACAGCAAAGTCAGTAAATTCGCGTTTATAAGGAGCATGAAATCCTAATACAATATCTTCTTTAGGTACTCCAGCAGCAATTAATTCATTAGCGATACCGATTTCTGTACCATCTCTTTGTATCCAAATTTTTTTGTCTTTTATATCAACATGAATGATAACTCCATAAATTCTCCGTTGTTCTTTCCAGCCAATATTTAAGACTTGATAATGATGTCGTTCTGCGTCAAACAATAATTGAATCTCTGTGCCATTAGCCACATGATTAGCAGAATGATTACTTAAAATATCTTGAATGATTTGAGAGTAATTTATTCCTTCCATAAAACAATGTCCTGACTTAAGGAATTAAATATTAAAAGTTTAATTTGATATTCTTTTAAAGAATCTTGAATGAATTGACGTGAGAAAAAGTCTTGGTATGTATCTTGGCTAATATTTACTATATTGCCAAGCCGATTTACCTTGGTAACTAGAATACTAATCAATAGAAATAGCGAATATGGAGTAAAACATTATTAATAATCAACGTCAACTTCTTCCTAGAGAGGGCAGTATAGGTACTTATGGGGGCTTACTCAAACTAGGACGTAGAGGCGATAACCTTACACCTCATCATATACCTGCGGATGCTTTTATGAAAGCTAAAGTTCTTGGTTATACTACAGATAAAGGAATTGCCATTATGATGGAACATTTATCACCAGGAAAAGGAGGTCGTCATCGGCAAACAATTTCTTACGGTAAATCTCCTAATTTAAGCTTATCAGCAAGAGAAACATTGGCCCAAGAAGTTTGGGATGTGCGTTCTATTTATCTTCGTCAAGGTTTGTACAATAGAGAAATCAGGAAAAGTTTGCAAGGTTTAATTAACCTGAATAGACTAACTTGGCAAGGTATTTTTGATAAAGTAGGTTGAAACCCATGAATCAAAACAATCTGTTGGCTATTTTAAGAGAAAATCGCTTGATGCAAACTCAACAGCAAGTTACCGACTTTGAAAATACTTTGGCTGAAATAGCTAAGAATCCTGATGGGCAAAATTTATCTGCATATCATCTTGTTTTAGACGATCGATGTCAACAGCCAGAAGTGATGTTCAGCTTAATTCATTTTCTCGAATCTTTTGATATAGAAGAACAAATTGCAGCTTTTATTAAAGTTGTACCCCAATTAATGATCGATGCACCTGAATGGACAAGAATTATTCATGACAGGATTTTAAATGATGATTCAGCTTGCCAAGTTTATCACAAACTTTTACACTTAGCTAATTTAAACACACCTCATTTTCTCTATCATCTCTTGGAAGAAAGTATTGTAAATAAACTAAAAATTAAAGAAAGTTTGTCCAGTATAACTCAATAAATATTAAACTACTTTGGCGATCAAACTCAGATTAAATTCTGAAGACTACTAGATAACGCAGTTTTTTAGTCTATCAATTTTAAGATATAGTCCAATCTTCTAAACACAAATTAGGAACTTTCTCAAAATCCTTCCGGTTGCGGGTTACTAAAATCCCATTCACCGACAACGTAATTGCCGCAATGCGTAAATCTTGAGTACCAACGCGAATTTTCTGCTTAACTAACTTAGCATAAACATCATAGGCTTTAGTATCAAATTCAAGTAATTTTATATTTTTGAAATATTCGATTTCATCCCATAATCCCTTGTATCCCCATATTAATTTGTCATACTTAAACGGTTGATTACTATATTTGTTGATAACATTCAGCCATCCTTTAACTTTCTCCTCAAATGTAATCACTGTTATGGCTAAATTTTCAGGATTATGCTGTTTTATGCGTTGCATGATTAGTGGATGACTATTTTGAAATAACGACAGATGATCTGTATCTAATATCCACATAATACTTATTTTGTCTCATTCTCCGAGTCAATTTGACTTCGGTCAGCTTCTATGTATTCCAGAACTTCAGGAAAAAGAGGATTATCTTTGTGCATTCCTGCAAATTTCATCCAAGGATGTTCGGTTTGGGGAGGTTCAATTTCCAAAGTCACTATTTCTGGTTTTCGCTCTTGTAAAATTTGGATTAGTTTCTCTAGCGCTTCTTCTTTAGTCACACCAGAGCCTTTAAAATCTGGTAAGCCTAGCACTGTCGCACTAACTCCGCCATCTTGTTGATTTTCAATCAGCACATCATAATTTAACTTGGGTACAGTATTGTTAGGATAATTTTTTATAGTTAAATTCATAACATTTTTAACCTGGAAGTTTTATATTGATTATAACTGCTGACCTACTTACTGCTAACTTGAAAGTTTGTACGTGTTAGCGTAGCGTTTCGTAGATGACTACTAACCTTTAAGAATTTACACTGCCTTACTTATTTATGGTTTGATTTTGATCGTATTGTCTTTTGCGATCGCACCAATGATTTACAACCAATCAGAGTTCAATTTACGCTGTGAATGGGGGCCGCAAGGAGTTGCTGAACTCGCTCCTATCAGTGATGTAGTTGTGATAGTTGATGTTCTCTCTTTTTCTACTTGTGTAGAAATTGCCACCAATAACGGCGCGATAATTTTTCCTTACGCATATAAAGATGAATCAGCCATAGATTATGCCAAGTCAGTGCAAGCAGAATTAGCAAGTCATAGACAACGTTGGACTACAACTGGATATTCTCTCTCACCAAAATCGGTGGCTCAGATTCCTGCTGGAACTAAACTAGTTTTACCATCACCTAATGGTTCTTTCCTAACCTTACATACAGGAAATACACCAACTTTGGCTGGCTGCTTGCGAAATTGCCAAGCTGTGGCAGAATTTGCTCAAAAGTATGGCGATAAAATCGCTGTGATTCCGGCTGGTGAGAGGTGGAAAGAAGATGGTAGCCTCCGACCTGCATTTGAAGATTTAATTGGTGCTGGGGCAATTTTCAGTTATTTAGATGGCAGTCTATCACCAGAAGCCGAAGTTGCTGTGACAACATTTCAGGCTTTTCAGCAAGATTTATTGGGGTACTTGAAAAAATGCAGTTCTGGTAAAGAGCTGATTGAAAAAGGTTTTGAGTCAGATGTTGAACTGTCCGCCGCCTGCAACGTTAGTGATTGCGTGCCTTTGTTTACTGATAATGCTTATATCAACGTAAGTTCGACGAACCTCTCTCTGCCTTGAACTTTAAGTCAAGTCTGTGCTTCTCCGATTCCAATAGGGACGGTTTTGTGTAGTAAAACCTCTAAGAAGTTTTGTGATTGAGTCAATTATAGGGACACTATATGAGCCGTCGAATTCACGTTATCTAAATTGCAAAAACAAGGTTAATTAGGTGCCAAGTTCTAATTATGCATATGCCATATTGATATGCCTTTGACTTGCCAAGTTACTCTTGTGTTTTTCCCAAGCAATGGTTGTGTTGATAATCTCATCTAAATCATTGTGTTTTGGTTGCCAACCCAAAACCCTATAGATTTTATCAGCACAAGCTGCAACACAGGCAGGATCGCCTGGACGACGTGGTGCGGCAATAACGGGAAAATCTACACCAGAAATAGCCTTGACTCTTTCAATAACTTGTCGCACGCTGTATCCTTGCCCATAACCGCAGTTGAAAATTTGGCTTTCCCCTCCTTTTTCTAAGTAATCCAAAGCATCTAAGTGAGCAGTCGCCAAATCTTCAACATGGATATAGTCTCGAATTGCGGTTCCGTCGGGCGTAGGAAAATCAGTACCAAAAATTCGGACTTCTGGCTTGCGCTTGAGTGCCGCATCACAAGCAGCTCGAATCAAATGAGTGGCATTCGGTGACATTTGCCCCAATAGTCCACTTGGTTCCGAACCTGCTACATTAAAGTAACGTAAAATTACGTAGTTTAGTGAAGATACTGCTGCATAGTCCTGGATCAGCCACTCACTCATCAACTTTGAACGTCCGTAAGGATTAATGGGCTGTGTAGGATTCGACTCAGTAACAGGATTGTCTTTTACTTCTCCATAGACTGCGGCTGTGCTGGAAAAAATGAACTTGTTAACACCCATAACGCTACAGCAGCGCAGCAAATTTAAGGTGTTGCGGGTGTTGTTGGCGTAGTAGTCGAGGGGATGAGCTACTGATTCTGGAACAATCAGACTAGCAGCAAAGTGTAAGACTGCACTGAATTTATGCTGGGCAAAAACTTGATAAAGATGCCCACTGTCTACTAAATCACCAATAATTAGTTTCCCGTGTAGTACCGATGCTGGTGAACTTGTAGAGCAGTTGTCGTAAACCACGACATCATAACCAGCTTCCCCTAGTTGACGAACTACATGGGAGCCAATGTAACCAGCACCGCCAGTTACCAATATTTTATTTTTCATTTCTTTTTCCTTATCTACCTTTACCTAACAAAACAACTCGAATCGTTTTGAAGGCGATCGCTAAATCCAACCAAATGGAATAATTTTTGATGTAGTACAGATCGTATGACAGCTTTTCGTAAGCATCCTCTATAGATGCTCCATAGGGATACATAACCTGTGCCCAGCCTGTAATTCCAGGTTTGACCAAATAGCGAACTTCATAGTAGGGAATCGCTTCTTTGAGTTTGACATCAAATTCTGGTCGTTCTGGACGAGGCCCAATCAGACTCATTTCACCCCGTAGGACGTTCCATATTTGCGGTAATTCATCAATACGCAACAAACGTAGCCAGTATCCGACTCTGGTGATTCGTGGATCGCGTTGACTAGCCCACTGCGCCCCCAACTTTTCTGCATTCTGATACATGGAGCGAAATTTATAAACTCTAAATGGTTTACCGTATAACCCACTTCGCTGCTGACTGTACAATACTGGCCCAGGGCTATCTAGCCTAACTAGTAATGCAACCAATAATAAAAGTGGTGCAACTAATACTAGTAAAAAGAGGATCAAGATGAGATCGATAACTCGCTTCAGTTTCATACTGAAGTAACCAGGCATTAAGTTAAAACCATCACTAAAAGCCAACCATTTGTCTTGTAACAGCGACGAAGGTAGTTTATACCAAAATGTTTCGTAAACATCTGGCAATGTATAAACCGGAATGCCTCGCAACCGCATCTGCATTAATTGTTGTGCTTGTGACTTGGAAAAGTTTATCTGCGCTGTCACTATAACCCCAGACCAGGATTCTTGACTCCATTGCGACAAATCGCTCAGGCTTCCCTGATAACTTAGATTTCTTTTTGGTAAGTCTATGGTTTTTTGGTTTTCCTCTGCTAGAACAGTCAACTTTCCTAAGGGATTAAGTTCTAGCAATTTTTGTGTAAATTTGATGGCATTATCCCCCGATCCTAGTATTAACCAACGGCTTTTTAAAGCGTGCGATCGCACCCATCTCACTGCTACCACGCGCAATATTATTGCCCAGATAGTAAAGATTCCTAAGCTGGGTAAGAAGACACTCCGCCACGATATCGGGTTGTATTTGGCAATATCTGACAAGTAAATTAGTGCAGAAATCAACAAGGCGATCGCAATGCTACAAACAATAATTCGAGCGGGCGCTCTTAAACCTGAAATTTGCCGATCTGGATGGTAAGCATCTGCTAAATAAAATGCTGCAAGTATCATGCAGACAAATGTATAAGGTAACGGATTTAGCCAATGTAAGGGTTGATCTAAACGCAACCATTGTGCGATCGCTAAACAAATTAGCAACCCAAAAATATCCCCTAACAAGAGCAATATCGGTAGGCTGCGGACTATATTTGGCAGCCTAGTATTGATAGGTAAACTGACATAACTTGTGGAAGTCATTGGTTTTTATTATTCTTCAGTATCCTGATATCGATTTCTTCGTTAAAACCAGCAACCGAGTCAAATAAGGGAATATTAAAGACTAGCCGTATTGTGCCAAAGCATACAAAAATAAGAAAGTTTGTATGCTCTGTTTGTCAAAGAAATTGGAGATTATGTATTACAAACTAGGAGGGGAACTATCTGTGCGTCGGTATAGCATATCTGTAGGAGATACATCTTAACTTGCATTGGCTGTACGAACTACACTACGGCTTCAAGGTTGTTCTTTTGACATTTGCATTATGCCATGAGTGTAGTCAATCTGAACTTTATATTTAATTTTTTGATTAGCGTATATTTGCTGTTAAAGTAGCTGTTCACAAAGTAACAAAATAAAGAAAAAGCTTATGCAAGCTGTTGAAATGCTGTTATTAAATTAATACCAAAGAAGTAAGTGGGTGAAAAAAAACATAATCATGTTAACCAAGATAAATGAGGCTAAAAGCTTTTTCCCTCCTATATCTTGCCTTCTACCTCCTGCCTGACCTCAACTATAAATATTTATGCTTTTCTACTTAATGAGTTAAAATAAATGCTTTTTAATTTAATTTAAAATTTTAGAAAAAAAAATTAAAAACACCTTGACATTCAGATAATATTTCTGGGATAAATCTAAGGAAATCTAATAAAAAGCAAACATTTTAAAAAATACGGATACTTATATTATGATTTTTTATACAAATAACTAGTAATTAATCCTAATTATGTCCAAATGGCTATCTTGGACTACCAAAATTGTGAAGCAAAATTAGTAAAAACAATTTCAGGTATTCGTAACATACTCCATGCCCTCTAACCAAGAAGACCAAAACTCCTTAGATTTGCAGCAATACTCGCTACTTCTGAAAAGGCGTTGGCTAATTATAGCTGCGGTGACTGCCTCTATTTTTGGGCTTTCAACTTTAAATGCTATCAAGCAAAAACCAATTTATGAAGCAGAAGGTAAATTGCTTTTCAGTAAAACTGACCGCGTTTCTTCGCTGACAAATCCCTCGGCACAAGTTGGGGAGTTGAGAAGTGTGACTGAAATCAACAGTCCGTTGGATACAGAAGCAGAGGTCATTCGTTCTAATCCAATAGTTGAGAAAACTATTGCTAGTCTCAGGTTGGTAGATAAGCAAGGAACACCCTTGGAAATAAATGAGTTTCTCAAACAAGTCAAAATTAAGAGTGTTCGGGGTACAGATATTTTGGCGATTTCGTACAGCAGCAGCAATCCAAAAGAAGCCGCAGATGTTGTGAATTCGCTGATGAGATATTACCTGGAGAACAATATTCACGTTAACCAAGCCCAAGCGACAGTGGCAAAGAAGTTTTTACGCAAGCAATTGCCTGAAGTTGAAGCAAGGGTAGCTAGATCGGAAGCAGCTTTGCGTCGATTTAAAGAAGGAAATCGGGTAATCGCTTTAGAGCAAGAAGCAGCAAAAGGAGTGGACAAACTCGCAAACTTATCAGACCAGATTACCCAAGCCCAGGCAAATTTAACGGATGCTGAGACTCGCTCAAAACTTCTGCAACGTCAATTGAGATTGAATTCGCAGCAGGCTGTGGATATGGGGAATTTAAGTCAATCAAAAGCTGTGCAGGAAGTATTAACACAATACCAACAGGTGCAAAACCAGTTAGCAGTAGAAAAGACTCGTTATACAGACAAACATCCTACGATCGTTAATTTGTTAGCAAAAGAAGCAGCCCTCAAAAAGCAGTTAGAGACGCGAATTGTTGAGAATGCAGATAGAGAAAAATCTGTACCAGCCCAGAATTTAGGGATGG
The DNA here is from genome assembly GCF_052692655.1 of Nostoc sp. DSM 114167. Lineage (NCBI taxonomy): Bacteria > Bacillati > Cyanobacteriota > Cyanophyceae > Nostocales > Nostocaceae > Nostoc > Nostoc sp. DSM 114167. The sequence goes on along the minus strand of NZ_CP195116.1, from coordinate 3,995,878 downwards.
GAGAACTCAAGCAGACCTTAGTGGCCCAACTGGTACAGTCGGATGTAGAACGTTCAGCATTAGCTAACCGAATTACGGTTTTGCAGAATGCATACACACTTTCTCAAAGACGATTGAGTGTTTTACCGCAACTCCAAGAAAAACAAGAGCAGTTAGAGCGACAGTTGCAAGTTGCTACATCTACTTATGAAGAACTGCTAAAGCGATCGCAAGAAGTCGATGTAGTAGTAAATCAGAATGTCGGTAATGCCAGGGTAATATCTGCGGCTTTACTTCCTCAAAAAGCTATTCCTTCCAAAATTGTCTTTCAGCTAGCACTGGGTGGATTTTTGGGAATTTTGCTGGGTGTAGGCGTAGCTTCGATCTTAGAAGCTATGGATCGATCCCTGAAAACTCTTGAGCAAGCCCAGCAGTTATTAGGTTACTCTTTACTCGGTACGATTCCTCGCTTGGATCGAAAAGCTAAAAACAGTGGGGAAGGTCTAGTCGAACTACCAGTCAAAGATAATCCATGTTCAGGAGCAAGTTCAGCCTTTGAGATGCTTCAGACGAACCTGGATTTTACTATCTCCGATCGACCATTAAAAGTAATTGCCGTAGTTAGTTCGGCTCCAGGTGAAGGCAAATCATTTGTGGCTGCAAATTTGGCAGTAGCTAAAGCACATATGGGGCGCAGAATCCTATTAGTAGATGCGGATATGCGTCACTCCTCTCAACAGGAAATCTGGAAATTATCTAATCCAGTCGGACTAAGTAATGTTTTGGTTGGTCAAGCAGAGTTTCGCAACACCACTCAAGAAGTATTAGTTAACTTAGATTTATTAACGGCTGGGACAATCCCATCTAACCCCGCAGCATTGCTAGATTCGCAGCGTATGGCTTTGTTAATTCAAGAGGCAGTCAAAGACTATGATTGTGTGATTATTGATACTCCTGCCTTGAGTTTGTTTGGTGATGCACTGATGCTGGGCAAGATGGCAGATGGGATATTGCTAGTTGTACATCCAAAAGTGCTTGACCGTGCTGTTGCTAAGAGTACGAAAATGATGCTAGAGCAAGCGCGATCGCATGTTTTAGGAATGGTGGTAAATGGGGTTACTGCTGAAAAGGGATCTGATTACTATCACTCTAGAGGATCTGATGGTGGAAAAAGGTCTACTTTGAGTCAGATAAATTTGCCTGGGATTAAGAGCTTGATGAAGTTTATTTATTGACTTGACTATAAGTTAACTCTGGGATAGGTGTATTTTTATGATCGGAAAACAGACGCTCGAGCCTCGGCAGAAATTAGTGATTAAGGCAGGGCAAACCGAGCAGCAGTACTGGCAGGATATCTGGAAGTATCGGGAGTTGTTTTACTTCTTGGCTTGGCGAGACATCTTGGTGCGCTATAAGCAAACGGCCATCGGGCTGGCTTGGGCGTTGCTGCGACCTTTTTTAACAACAGTTGTGTTTACGGTTGTATTTGGTGTTTTACTCAAGGCTCCGTCGGCGGGTGCGCCTTATCCGATTGTGGTGTTTTCGGCGATGCTACCTTGGCAGTTCTTTTCCAATGCCTTGAGTGAGTGTAGTAATAGCTTAATTAGTAATTCTAATTTAATTTCTAAGGTTTATTTTCCGCGTTTGATTGTGCCAACGAGTGCGGTGATTGTGAGTTTTGTCGATTTTATGATTTCTGCAATCATCCTATTGGGATTTATGGCGTGGTATAACTTTGTGCCGGATTGGCGAATTTTAACGCTGCCGTTGTTTATTGCGATCGCATTTGCAGCAGCAATGGGGTCGGGGTTATGGCTGGCCGCATTAAACGTGGAATATCGGGATTTCCGATATATTGTGCCGTTTATTGTGCAGTTTGGATTATATATTTCGCCGGTGGGTTTTAGTAGTAGTGTGGTGCCGGAACAGTGGCGACTGCTTTACTCATTAAATCCAATGGTGGGTGTAATTGATGGTTTCCGGTGGGCAATTTTAGGTAAAAATTTTGACATTTATTTACCAGGATTTCTCTTGTCGATGGCGTTAGTGATATTAGTGCTGATTACTGGAATTTACTATTTCCGCCGAATGGAGCGCAAGTTTGCGGACATTATTTAGGTACAGGGTTTCAGGAGTTGTTAGCAGAGGTTGGAGAATATATGGCAGATACGGTGGTTAAGGTTGAGAATTTAAGTAAGAGCTATGTGTTGAGCCATCAGCAGCAAGGATATCGCTATAAGGCGTTGCGCGATGTGATGGCGGACGGGGCGAAATCGATCGCGAAGACGTTGAACCCCTTTAATCAAAACGCAAAACGCACAACGCAAAACTCGAATCGTGAGGAATTTTGGGCGGTCAAGGATCTGTCGTTTGAGATTAAGCAGGGCGATCGGGTTGGAATTCTTGGGCGAAATGGAGCGGGAAAATCGACATTACTGAAGCTTTTGAGCCGGATTACGGAACCTACTCATGGCAGTATTGAGATTACGGGGCGAGTGGCGAGTTTGCTAGAGGTGGGGACGGGTTTTCATCCTGAGTTGACAGGGCGGGAAAATATTTACCTCAATGGGGCGATTTTGGGCATGAGTCGGGAACAGATCAAACGCAAGTTTGATGAAATTGTTGATTTTGCAGAGATTGAAAAATTTTTAGATACGCCTGTTAAACGCTACTCCTCTGGGATGTATGTACGCCTTGCATTTTCGGTTGCAGCACATTTAGAGCCAGATGTTTTGATTGTGGATGAAGTTTTAGCAGTTGGAGATGCAAATTTTCAGAAAAAATGTCTTGGCAAAATGCAGGAAGTATCCAACGATCGAGCTCGAACAGTTCTATTTGTAAGTCATAATATTGAAGCAATTCAACGGCTATGTTCTAAATGTTTGTTACTAAATAAGGGGCAGCTAATTAATTACGGGAATACAAACAGCGTGATAACTCAATATTTATCTAGTAACTATTATTCTTATCAAGCTTTCCCCAAAAAGTGGATAAATTTAAGCGATGCACATCGAAATGGCAATGGACAAGCTCGTTTTATCGCTGTTCAATATAGTAGTTCAAAAAAAGATATTTCTTTTAATGCTTATTCAAATGGGGAACTTGAATTTTTACTAAAAATTGAATCAGATTCCTCAAGAAATATAGGAAGTCTTGCAGTTGTTGTCTATAACCAATACGGTATCAAATTAGTAAATGCGGATATTGTATCACTTGGGCAAATAATATCCCTTCAGCAGGGAGAAAATATAGTTAAATTAAACATTGAAAAGCTACATTTAAAATCAGGTACTTATGTCATTGGTCTTTGGCTTTCCGATTCTTCATTCCATACTATCTTTGATTATATTGAGTCGGCATTTGAAATAGAGGTGGTTGAACTTCCATCCGAAGATTTTGGTATAACATGTGACGGTTTAGTAACCTGTAACTTTCAAGTATTCTCAGCGCCAATCGCCGATTCAAATCTAAATTTAAAAACCTAAAAATAATTCAATGAGAGACTTTTAGAGATAGTCTGATGTTTATTTAATCCAAAACCAGACATCCCTTTTGATACAAGATAGATAAGAGAGAAAGCATGGAAAAGCAAAATGTTCTTTATTTCACAAGTTATCCTTTAGACCCTAATAATGGTTGTGGAATGGCACTTTTAAATGATATTTTTCAATTATCTCAGATAGAAGATATCAACCTTTATGTTGCCGTTACTTGTAACGAAAGTAATCAATTGCAAACTAAAATACAATTAGAAAACCTGAAAGTTAATTATTACTTAACTACTCGATTAACTCCTTCTGAAAAAAAAGAAAATTTTTTAAAAGAAGTAGTAAAAGTATATAAAAGATTTGTGTATAAATTACGCTCGACTTTTAGTTTTCAGAATGTAACGTACTACAATTGGGATCGAGCAAAACATGTTTCTGAATATTTAACTGAACTCTGCGAACAACTCTCGATTCAAGTTGTTATTGTTGAACAACTATATAGTATTTTATGGTTTAAAAATTTTCTCAAACTTAAACAAAAAAAGATATACCTTGCAACTGATAAAGAGGCAGAATTTTTTAAGGCTCTTGCTCCCCATAATTGGTTCAATTACAAATCTCAATTGAGCATTTTTATTAGTTATTTAAGACTAAAATTTTTTGAAAGAAAAGTCTGTGAATTGGCTGATAAATGTATATTTATGTCCAAAGCAGATATTCCAAAATATTTACTAGGTAATGAAAAAGCATCGATCAATTCACAAATACTTCCGCCTAAACGCGGCGGCTGGCGATATACAAATTCAAAGACAGTTTTCTTTGCTGGTAATATTAATTTCTATTTCAATTTTTTAGCTGTAAAATGGTTAATTTGTGAATTATCTCCGAGGTTATTAAGACTAAATAATAAAATAAAAATTGTGATTACTGGTACAGATTTTTCTAATATGCCTAAAGATTGGACTATAGAAAGTAACGTTCATATTCCTGGTTTTATTCCTAAAGAAGAGCTTGAGACTTTGTTTCAGACTTCCGATATTTTTATATGTCCTATTGATAATGATTTTTCAGTAAAAATGAAATTAGTTGAATGTGTTTCTTATGGAATTCCTTTCTTTGCAACTGAGCCTTGTCTGAAAGCATTACCATATTTATCTGGCTTGCCAATTTTAGATATTAATAGCCCTGACGAAGCAGCAGCTTATATTTGTGATACTTTATCGAAAAAAGAAGTCTTAGAGCAACTAAGTAACCGCATCTTAGAAGATGCTTTTAATTTTGCTAATACTCGAAAAGATTGGTGGACAAAAACTGTTTTAGATATGTAAAGGTTTAACTTTAAATATTGAGATAATTATCAAAATTCATTTATCTCAATTTATCAAAATTTTCAAACACTAGTTATTACAACATAACCAAAATGACTACTTTCCATCAATCAGTTTTAGTTACTGGGGTAGCGGGATTTATTGGTCGTTACGTTGCTCGGTATTTCTCAGAGCAAGGTTGGTCGGTAATAGGCGTTGATAATTCACCTCCTGAAAATGCTCCCCTTCACAACTTAACAGTTTATCATCGTCTCAAATTACCCGATCCCTCTTTAAATAACTTATTAAAGGAATATTCTCCTAACATTTGCATTCATTGTGCAGGGCGTGCCTCTGTTGGCTTATCGATTATTGAACCAGATATTGACTTTCAATCTAACACAACTTTAACTTTTGAAATTTTAAATGCGTTGCGAATTAATGCTCCTAGATGTCGATTTATTTTTCTTTCTAGTGCAGCTATTTATGGAAATCCAGAGTCATTACCTATTGGAGAAACTCAACGCTGTAACCCCATTTCTCCTTATGGATTTCATAAGTTACAAAGCGAACAACTATGTTTAGAATTTAGCAAAGTTTATGATTTACCAACTGCAAGTGTACGAATTTTTTCTGCTTATGGCCCTGGTTTGCGTCGTCAAGTTCTTTGGGATATTTGCCGACAAGCAATTTATCAACCCATAGTTAAATTACAAGGAACTGGCAAAGAAAGCCGTGATTTTATTCATGTACTCGACATTGCCAAAGCTTTATTAGTAGTAGCAACTTCTGCACCAATGCAAGGAGAAACATATAATTTCGCAAGTGGAAGAGAAGTTACAATTTCAGAATTAGCGGAGATGGTGTTTCAATCTTTAGACTACAAGGGTAGTGTTGAGTTTGATGGAATAGTTCCTGTTGGAACCCCCATTAATTGGCAAGCTGATGTTACAAAATTAGGAAGTTTAGGAATAACCGATTTTTTATCTTTAGAACGGGGTGTCCGTGTTTATGCAAATTGGAGTTATGCAGAACTGTTGGGCATATAGTTCTTCTTTAAAAAAGCCATACTCATTAAAAAAAATAATTTTTTCTGATGAACAAAAAACAGTTAAAACTAATCGTTCAAAAGATATTACCATCTCCTACCCACCACTGGCTAAAGTCTCAATATAATAAGGTACGCCTGGGTACTCTGCAAAGCTTAAAACCTATAAATTCAGGTTGGGGTTTTGAACGAGGAAAACCAATTGACCGCTACTATATTGAGAATTTTTTGGGTCGCCATTCAAATGATATTCATGGGCACGTATTAGAAATTGGAGATAACTATTATACTCAGCAATTTGGAGGCGATCGCGTTACTAAAAGCGATGTATTGCATGTTCAAGATAACTCCAATGCAACAATCATCGCAGACCTAACAGATGCAGAACACATACCATCAAATACATTTGACTGCTTTATACTGGTTCAGACGCTTCAGCTAATTTACGAAGTGCGACTAGCGCTCTTAACAACCTACAGAATTATGAAACCAGGAGGTGTTGTTCTGGCTACGTTTCCGGGAATCACACCACTCAAAGATCGGCAATGGAACCATTGCTGGTGTTGGAATTTTACAGCCGTATCTGCACAGCGACTGTTTGAGGAGGTTTTCCCTAAAGAGAATATTCAAGTCGAAACCCACGGAAATGCTTTGGCAGCCACAGCTTTTCTTCAAGGATTGGTAGTTCAAGATATACCCAAGGGAAAGCTAGATTATCATGACCGTAGCTACGAGGTAACTATCACCGTCAGAGCAGTGAAACCTGATATGAGGTGATGGAATGAAAATACCTGGAAGTGACAAATTGCAGCGAACGATTCAACGGCTCCAGAAAAATTTAGCATCCTCTAAGGGGCTGATTTTGATGTACCATCGCGTCGCTGAGGTAGAATTAGACCCCTGGAGTCTGTGCGTAACTCCCCAAAACTTCGCCGAGCAACTAGAAGTTTTACAAAAATATTACCAACCTCTTAGCCTCAAGCAATTCGCACAAGCACATCGAGATGGCAACATTCCAGATCGAGCAGTGGTTGTCACCTTTGATGACGGTTATGCAGACAATCTCCATTATGCCAAACCAATACTTGAGCGCTATAGTATTCCAGCCACGGTTTTCGTGAGTACTGGCTACATAGGAAAAGAGCGTGAGTTTTGGTGGGATGAATTAGAACGGCTACTTTTGCGACCGGGCAAATTACCGGAGAAACTTTCTCTGAATATTAATGGTAGCCTTTGTCACTGGGAACTGGGTCAAGCCGCCAATTACACTCAACAAGACTATCAAAGCGATCGCATCTGTAAATATTGGGAAGCTAAACCCGGTTCTCGAATGTTTTTCTATTACTCAATTTGGCAAGTATTACTACCTTTACCAGAATGGGAATGTTTAAAAGCTCTAGACGAGTTAGTAATTTGGGCTAATGCCGAATCTACGGTACGCAAGACTCACCGCTCCCTTTTACCCGAAGAGGTGTGTGCTTTGGGACAAGGAGATTTAGTAGAAATTGGCGCTCACACAGTTACCCATCCATTTCTTTCAGCACAATCAACAGAATTACAAAGATATGAAATCCAGCAAAGCAAAGCTACTTTAGAGGAGATGCTCAATCGTCCCATAACAAGTTTTTCCTATCCATTTGGTAATTACACTCAACAAACCCTTGAGTTGGCTCAAACTATTGGATTTGACTGTGCTTGCACTACAACTAAAGACATAGTCTGGCGACACAACAGTTTTCAATTGCCTCGCTTCGGGATTGAAAACTGGAATGGGGAAGAATTTGCCAAGCAATTAGCGAGGTGGTTTTATGGTTGAACAGATAAATAAGAAACCGTTAGTTTCCTGCATCATCATCTTTTTGAACGCTGTTGAAAATTTCTTTATAGAAGCAATAGAAAGCATTTTTGCTCAAACCTATGACAATTGGGAACTTTTACTAGCAGATGATGGTTCAGCCGACGAAAGTACAGCCATTGCGTTGCGATATGCCCAACAATACCCTGACAAAGTGCGTTATTTGGAGCATGAAGGTCATCAAAATCGCGGTATGAGTGCAACGCGCAATCTGGGAATTCGCCATGCAAAAGGTGAATATATTGCTTTACTAGATGCAGATGATATCTGGTTGCCACAAAAACTGGAGAAGCAGGTCGCAATATTAGAAGCTCACCCTGAAGCAGGTATGGTTTATGGCTCCACTTTGACGTGGTTTGGCTGGACGGGTAATCCTGAAGATGCGAAGCACGATCGCCAACGAACTCTGGGTGTAAAACCTGATACCCTGCTAAAACCGCCAACACTGCTCAAGTTGTTTTTGAAAGGCAAAGCCGAAACACCAGGCATCTGCGGCGTTCTCATACATCGCAAACTCGTTGAAGATGTCGGTGGCTTTGAGGAGTCCTTTCGAGGACTGTTTGAAGATAAAGCCTTCTTTGCCAAAGTCTGTGTCAAAGCATCTGTCTTCGTAGAAAGTGGCTGTTGGGATAGGTATCGACAACACCCAAAAAGCTCCTGTTATGTTGCACAAGCTTTAGGAGAATACAATCCACTCAAACCAAATCCTACCCACTTAACTTTCTTGACCTGGTTAGAGAAATATTTGTGCGAACAAGGATACCAGGATACTGAGATTTGGCAAGCTTTAAATAAAGCATTATGGCCTTATCAGCACCCACGAATGTTCTACTTATGGCAATTTTTTCCAGATGTTGCTCAATCTTTTACTAGGAGTATAAAAAAAATCGTGAAATTCATATTAAGGCAGACATGGCCTAAATCTAGTGACCTGTCCAGAACTAATTGACGAATAGTTTTTCACAATGACTTGAAGAAATTATTTAATTACAACAATAAAAAACAAATTAACTGAACACCGGAACTGACGAAAAGCCAATTATTATGAATGAGCTATACCCTTTTCGATCTGTTATTCAACCTGTGCCCGATGGAGAACCACGACCTTTATGGTCAGTGATGATTCCCACTTACAACTGTGCAAATTATCTGCGTGAAACACTGACGAGTGTGTTATCACAAGACCCAGGGCCGGAGATAATGCAAATAGAGGTGGTTGATGACCACTCCACCAAGGACGATCCAGAAGCTATTGTTAGAGAATTAGCAGGCGATCGCGTTAGTTTTTATCGCCAGCCAGAGAATGTTGGACATGTTAAGAACTTTACTACCTGCTTAGAGCGATCGCGTGGCAAACTCATCCATCTTTTGCATGGTGACGATTGCGTTCGGGAAGGCTTTTATCGCAAGATGCAACAAACATTTGATACTCAGCCGGAAATAGGAGCCGCTTTCTGTCGTCACATCTTTATGGATGAAACAGGGCACTGGCGACACTTTTCTGAGATATTACAACCTCAAAGCGGCACAATTGATAATTGGTTGGAAAAAATTATAGTTAAACAATATATTCAAACTCCCTCTATTGTCGTTCGCCGACAAGTATATGAAAAGTTAGGTAGTTTTGACCATCGGTTTTGTTTTTATTATGAAGACTGGGAAATGTGGGTGCGAATTGCCGCACAATACCCTGTATGGTACGAAGTTGAGCCACTAGCTATTTATCGGCTACATTCTGTATCTAATACTGGACAAACTGTGCGTACAGGCAAAAATATGCAAGAGGTACGCCGTGGGTTGGAAATTGTTCAGTCTTATTTACCTGCTTATCTGTCACAATCAACAGTCGATCGCCTGATCGATGCCAATAAAAAACACTCGGCAATCTGTGCTCTTAGAACAGCCCAAAATATGCTGATGATTGGCGATTTATCTGCTGCGATCGCCCAAATTAAAGAGGCATTTAAATGCAGTATTTCACCAAAAGTTATGGCATATTTTATTTACTTTGCTACCCAAGCTGGATTGAAACGTTCCCTGTCATTTTATCGAAGTTAAATAAACTAAATAATACCAATTGTGGCAAGTAATTGAGATAGTCTCTCCAGTCATTAAAATGCTTCCAGGCTTGTTTATTGTTTTACGACTTTAGGACTTACGCACTTTACAAACGCATCATCTCATGTATCAACTTTCAGGAAGAAAGGTATTGTCAAAATGCAAACTCCAGTTGCGTTCATCATTTTCAATCGCCCAGATAGAACCGCAAAAGTGTTTGAGGCAATTCGCCAAGCGCGTCCACCGATGCTTTTAGTTGCGGCGGATGGACCTCGTGTAAATCGAACTGGAGAGTCCGAAAAATGTGCACAAACGCGATCGATAATCGAGCGCGTAGACTGGCCCTGCGAAGTCTTAACCAATTATTCTGACATCAATCTGGGAATGAAGCAGCGAGAAGCTACTGCTTTTTCTTGGGTATTTGACATTGTTGAAGAAGCTATTCTTCTGGAAGACGACTGTTTACCTCATCCGACATTTTTTCCCTATTGCGAAGAATTATTGAGGTATTACCGTCACGATCAGCGGGTTATGACAATTTCTGGAGATAATACCCCCTTGGGCAATCCTAGAAATCGGCAGACTCAGGATAGCTATTACTTTTCAATTTATGCCCGAACATGGGGATGGGCAACCTGGCGTAGGGCATGGCAACATTACGATCTGGAAATGAAAAAATGGTCAACCATTCGCGACGAGGGTTGGCTAGAAGACATTCTTAGAGATTCTAGAGAAGTCCAATTTTGGCAAAACCAATTTCAATCTACCTATGATGGTTTTGATACTTGGGACTATCAATGGATGCTCTGTTCCTGGTTACAAAATGCCTTGAGCATTATCCCCACAGTTAATTTGATTAGCAATCTGGGATTCGATCTGGATGGAACCAATACTACAGATCGAGGCGATCCACGCTCCAATGTTCCGACACAACCTATGGAATTTCCATTACAACATCCGCCCTTCACGATCCCAGATCGCCAAGCCGATCGCTTCACAAGACAAAATGTTTATATGCCAAGTCTCTTGAAACGTGTCCAGAGAAAGCTCAGAAAAACATTCAAAAATTTCAAATAATTTGTCAATCTCTTAATGTTTAATCATTGAATCTATTTATGCAAATTATTCATACTAGTTATTCTGATTTATCTGGAGGTGCTGCTCGTGCAGCTTACCGGATTCATCGTTGTCTGTTACAGGCAGAAATAGACTCTCGGATGCAAGTTTTGTCAAAAATTTCTGACGATCCAACAGTTAGAGGTAATTCATTAAAAATCGGAAGAATAACAACAGAAATTCGCACAGGTATTGGTTTATTAGCCAAAAAAACCATCAAAAGTTCCGATCCAACGCGTTTTTCAGCGGGGATTCTTCCTTCTAATTGGGTAAAATCTTTCCATGCCTCTGATGCAGATGTGATAAATATTCATTGGGTAGGTGCAGAGACTTTATCCATTAGTGAAATTGGTCAGATTCGTAAACCAATAGTGTGGACGTTTCACGATATGTGGGCATTTTGTGGAGCAGAGCACTATACAAACGATGGACTTAATGCTCGCTGGCGTGAGGGTTATCGAGCAAACAATCGTCCCCAAGATGAGTCTGGTTTCGATTTAAATCGTTGGACTTGGGAACGCAAGCAACGTAACTGGAAACATCCTTTCCATATTGTCTGTCCTAGTAATTGGCTAGCAGATTGCGTTCGCAATAGTGCATTGATGGCAGATTGTCCCGTCTCAGTAATACCAAATCCCTTAGATATAGATAGCTTTCGCCCGATTGAAAAAACATTAGCACGACAGCTTTTGAATTTACCTCAACAGCGATCGTTAATTTTATTTGGTGCCTTGGGTGGAACTAACGATCCTCGCAAAGGTATTGATTTATTATTACAAGCCATCAGTTTTCTTGAAACTCAACAGTTAAAAGATATTGAAATAGTAATTTTTGGACAGTCACGTCCGCCACAAGTTCCTAAATTGGGTTTTCCACTTCGATACACAGGACATCTTGCTGATGATATTTCTCTCGCTCTACTGTATTCTGCTGCTGATGTTTTTGTTGCACCTTCTAGACAAGATAACTTACCGAATACAGTTGTTGAGGCAATAGCCTGTGGTACTCCTACTGTTGCCTTCAAAATTGGAGGAATGCCTGATTTAATTCAGCATAGGGTGTCAGGCTATTTGGCACAACCATACGAAGCAGAAGATTTAGCAACAGGAATTCAATGGGTTCTACAGCAACAAAAGGAAAGTAAATCTCTTAGTTTAGCAGCCCGTCGTCATGCAGAATATATGTTTGACCCAGTTCGGATCGCACAGCAGTACGTTGCGGTTTATAAGGAAGCAATGAATATACAAAAAAAGTGAGTGAGTAACTATATAGGGCTTGTTGAAAAAGCCCGCACTGTGGATTTAGAATTCACGCAGCTTGATAAATACTAGTTTCGTAACAGAGTCTCATCAAATTCGTTTAGCAACCTCTCAAAGAAAGTGCAAGGGTTTTGAGTCTATAGAGGTGATAATGTTGCACTTATAATATCTAAAAATTATGCTTCTTAAATTCATCCCAGAAACAAATAAAATCCATTCAATACATAATTTTTTTTCTTTTTTTGGTAATATTAAAAATTTTATTTTGATATTTGGTCTAGCTATTTGGGCTATTATTCCGTTATTAGGTATAGTTTTTATACTTACATATTGCCAAATAAACGTTTCCCAAAATAAAATACTAGGAAACCAAAAACGTGTACATAATATATTTCCAATCTTACTAGTTTTATTTACAATTACTACATATATAGCCAGCTTTGAGCCATTTCAAGATACAATTGTATATCTTGATATTTATTCTTCGCTTCAGAAAGAAACAGGGTTGACTATTCCAGATATCGAACTAGAACCAGTCTCTTTCATTTTGCCTAAATATTTGAGTGTATTAATAGGGCCTAGTCAACTGAGTTTTTTATTCCTTCAATCTTTGAGCATGAATACGGCTTTTACCGTTTTCTCCATGCTATTCATGCCCGATTTTTATCCATTAATCATATTAATTAATGTCACGACTCAAGGATACTATTTTCAACTCTTTTGGATGAGACAAATTTATTCATGGATATTTATAATACCTGCTATTTATGTTGATAATTTTGTCATTGCTTGTCTTTGTATATATGTCGGTTATTGGACACATAAATCTTCTTTAATGTATATTTTTGGCATATTGCCTGGACTATTCAAGTATAAATTTATTAATGCATTAAATCCATTCAAATCATTTTCTAAATATTTGAATAATAGATTGAGTATTATTATTTGTTTTGGCTCGATATTTCTATTCTCATCAGTAATAATGAAATCACTGCTAGATTTGACAAGTTCATTGTCATCTTTTGATGGTTCTGTATCTCAAAGAATCGATATTTATGGGGGTGGTGGTGATAACTACAGTCTTGGAGATAAAATTAAAAATCAAATCCGTCCTATTGTTGATTATATTATTATCTCTATATTTATCTTGAGAACTGATATCAGCAAAATAAATAGAGTATATAGCAAAACCAATAGAAGATATATAAGATGGATTACAACATTTTTTTTGCTTTTCTTGCTTTATTTTGGATCTTTGACATATGGATTTAATTTGAGAATTACCAGTATCTTTTTTTGCATCCCTGGTTTTTTTTATATTATCGCTCTCTCTTCAGACAAACTTGATGGTGTCTATAGCTATGATACTTTTATATTTATATTGGCAATTGTTTTCAGGATGATTTACTTTTTTGTTAGTATCACACTTCCTCAAAGCTACCTAACTTTTTGGAATGGTGAACCGTTAACTACACCAATCAGTGAATATTTTTACCTTTTTTATCAGTTTGTATTAAGCCTAATTAATCATAACTAATATGAATAATTGTCAAGTATCAATAGTGACGATATCCAAAAATAATTACCAAGGATTACAAAAAACCTTACAATCAGTCAAAGAACAAGACTATAAAATAATAGAGCATGTTGTTATTGACGGAGATTCTACTGATGGAAGTAAAGAGTTTTTAGATTCATATACCCATTCTAAAAATTATATTTATTTGTCAGAACTAGATAATGGGATATCTAGCGCATTCAATAAAGGTTTACAAAAAAGTAATGGGGATTTAATTTTCTTCTTAAACGCGGGAGATGTATTCTTTTCCAAAACAGTGATTTCTGAAGTTGTGGAAAGCTATATGCAACATAAATGGAAATGTGCTATTGGTGTCACTGTCACTACAAGTTTTGCTGGAGAAACCATATTTTATCGTCCGCCGCAACTTTCATCGAAATTTCTAAAATATTTTATGTTTTTACCACACCAGGGGTTTTTCTGTGAAACTTCTTTACATAAGAATTACAAATACAATGAATCTCTAAAAATTTCTATGGATTACGAGTTATTTCTGCGAATGCTCAAAAATATAACAATCTTTTATTTACCTACAGTAATATCAATACGCGAACCTGGAGGTATTTCTAGCCAAACTCAAAAGAGAATTAGTGAACATTCACAAATACGTTTGATTTACGCTAATAAAATACATGAAAAATTGATAATTAGCATTTTAAATACATTAATTCTATTTAAAAACTATCTCAAAATTGATTCACCTTTTGCATCAAAAAATGAATAAATCAAATATTATATTAGCGAATATTTACTAAAATTGCGTTTTGATCCATTTGTGAATTATGCATATAATATATCTTTTTAGACCGAAAAATCCCAGAGTACATCATTGCTCAGAATCTTTTTACAAAGCAATAACACTAAATACTGGTTTTGATATAGCTAGTTATTCCGTAAAATACTTGTATTCCGTCACTTTACGAGAAATTTGGCCATTAATCAAACAGTTCGTGAGCCTAAATAAGGAAGAAGAAATCTCAGTATTTTTCTTTTTAATTCAGTTAGATTATTTAGTATTAGCTTTACTTTTAAAAAGTATTACTAAAGTTTTGAATAAGAACTTAAAAATTTTTTATTTAATGCATGAACCTAAATTTGAAAAAAGAAGAATTAACCCTTTAAAAGCATATATTGTATTTTTATATCATTTAATTTTTGGTTATATAGGAGATAAACTATTATTGCCTAGTAATGAGGCATTTTTGAAAGCAAAAGACTTCGTTAATAATGATAAGCTTTACAAGTTAAACTTATCATTTATTTCTCTACCAGAAAATATTTTACAGAACAATTTAACACAACTAAAGTATAGTTGGGATAAAGAAAAAACTTTTTTATTATTAGGTCGAGCAGATAGAGATAAAAACCCTCAAGGATTTTTATCTCTAGCAAGTATAATTAACAAAAATTACCCAAAAAAAGCGAGATTTATTCGGGGTGGAAGTGAGAGGAACATACAAGTAAACTACGACGAAAAATTAATAATTAGATTTCCTGGCTTCATTTCAAATAGTGCTAAAAGTTTCCTACTTGGTTTAAGCCACTTTGTTGTGATTCCCTACTCATTCTCAACTCAAAGTGGTGTGGTGACAGAAGCTTTGAGTTATGGAAAGCTTTTAATTATTAATGATATTCCTACTTTTTCATATTTAAAAGGTCTAAGTTTTGTCTTTTTTACTGATTTTAATGACGAAAGCTCAATGTCAAAATGCATCCATGATGTATTTAGTATGGACATAAATGATTATGAAACCCGCTATTGGGAAGCAATAAGATACTTCCAAGAAAATCATTCAGAAGCTTATCTTTCAAAAACCTTGCAAGAAATTTTATAAACACATTTTTGTTTTTGATACAGAGGTGAAATATATCCATGTCGAATACAGTACCTACAGTTTCTAGCAACATACAGCCAAGCATTACAGTGGGTATTCCTTTTTACCAAGGTAGCAATATTGCACATCTTCGTGCTGCTATTGACTCTATCTTATGGCAAAGTGTACCAGCAAAGGAAATTCATTTAATTCAGGATGGTTTGGTTTCAAAAACTTTGGAGGAAACTATTAATGAATATACTGCAACTTATCCTCATATAAAACACCTCTTAATTTCTCAAAACATGGGTTTAGCTCATGCACTTAATATCTCTATATTAAACTCTTCATCTACATACTACGCAAGAATGGACTCTGATGACATTGCACATCCAGACCGATTAAGTAAACAAATAGATTTTTTAGAAAATCACTTAGATATTGATATCTTAGGTACTTGGGCTTATGTCTTTGAGGATGAATTTCCAAGAGAAAATTGCTCAATTAGGATAATGCCTGTATGTAATCAGGAGATACATGCACTGTTTCATTATCAAAATCCGTTGATACATCCATCTGTGATGTTTAGAAGTAGCGTTTTTGCTAAAACAGGACTTTATAACATGGAATTTCGTTCTGAATGTGATTTAGAATTGTGGGCAAGAGCATTGAAATTGAGAGTTGGTATTTCAAATTTATCTGAACCTTTACTTTATTATAGAAATACAGGCGTTATAAGTAGAAGGTCTGCGGCTTTAGGACAGCAAATTAAAGCACGATATCAATACAATACTCTTTCACTAAAATTAAATATTCTCAAAGTAATGTCTTTACTATTTCGTATTCTTCCTTATAAAATGCAAGTTTGGGGATACAAAAAATTTAAAAAAGAGAGCAATTTTAATCAAAATGCTGGCGAATTTTTAGTTAAATATAAATCGAATATTTCTAATTAATTAGATTTAAGCTATAGGTATTAATTATTATCATAAAAATTGATTTAATATCATATCTATTTAATTTAATCTTCGTAAAAAATATTTATCATACTCTATCTCTCAGTGGAACAACGCAATTAAACATAAAATAGACTTAACTACGCCACATAGCTCAAACTTCTTCATCCCTACTTCTCGGAGTTAATAAATATGGGATAAGAAGTTTGGAGAATTTAGATGTCTTATATTTAATTACTAAGCTTATTAACTTATTTTACTTGATACAACTTTACTTCATAAGGATTTAAACGAGTACTGAAACTTGCATTAGGAAATAGGTTATTAATAGTTTTTTCATTAAAAGTAACTATTTTACCAGCTAAACTCTGAGTCAGTTTTACTACGAAATTTATTTGAGTCGAAGTGTGATTAACAGCTATAATTAAAGATTTTGTAGTATTAGGAATAGGAAATAATTTAACTTCTATATTAGGGTTATTTACTTGTACTGGATTACTTAAATCTTCTCCTCTAACGATTGCAGGAATGTAATCTCGGAATTCTTTAATAGTAGGATACAAAACTGACTCATTCCAGGAAGGTGAAGAGAGATAGTGTATCCAAAATAGCAGCCCATCAGCCCCTGTAAGGACTGATAAATAAAACATATAGCGAAATTCTAACTTTGTTGGTAATCGAAAATCAGTCTGATTTCCTCTATAAGCTTGTATTACGTTCCAAAACTTTTTGTTTTTAATATCAGCAAGGTAAATGACATCGTAGAGTGCTTTTCGGTAAAATGATACCCATTGAAATTCTACAACGCCGTATTTACAAGGGTAACAATCCCACATCAATATATCCATTGCATCGCTGTAAGGTTCAATTTTTTCTATTTTGGTAAAAACTAATGCCACTGGCTTTGATTTATCTTCTTCCTTAATAGCTTTGTATACCTTTTTTAACAAATTTGGAGAAATTGGTCTAGGTTTTTTTATTTCTGGTTCATCATAAAGATACCAAGCATAAACGGAAGGATGATTTTTATAAGTACGAATAAAGTCTTTTACTCCTAAAATATTTTCTGATTCGATTAAAGGACGAGGAATCTCAAGCAAGATTTTTATTGGTGTTTTTTTAGAAGTATCCAAAAATGCCTGGATTTTTGCCTTGCCTTCTTTTTCAACATAGGGCATTAATAAGTCAATTCCTTTAGAAGATGCTTTGAGTGGTACATCTATATTATTGATATTGTCATACCATCCTAAGAAAAAGGGTAAACTTCGTTTTCGATTAGTTAAATATTTTTTGGGATTTAAACTGACAAGTATGCTGCTAGTACTAGCTAATAAAAAACCAGGAATTAAAGCTAGAAATTTACGTCGCGTTATCATTCTCAAATATTAAATTTCAGAACAAGCTTAATTAAACATCACATTGATTGGTTTGGCAATATTTGCTATTATCTATGAACCATTGCAACTTAATTCAAGGACATTTGAGTACCTACCTCATACCTCAGCAGCGATGTAAGCAACTGTTTGTCCGCGATAAAACTGGTCACGTCTAACTTTGGTGATATATGCTGGTTCTATGAAAATCATTCGCAATATTTAGAATTATAAATATCTTGTAACAGTTTCACTGCGTTAGCATTTTTTGTAGTCAATTTAAAGCGATCGCTACCACTAACAGTTATGCTTTCTTTAGTCACTGTCCCTTTTTAAAAAGTGACATAAAATATAAGTATAAATTTATACATTTAATTTGGTATCGTCGTAGTGGTGGACTTCACCGTTGTATACCAAAGTTGGTATTTGAAATCTAGTCTTTGCTCACTTGACAACGGTGCTGATATTTTCTCTGGAAGCGCATTTGCGGAGTGACAGCGAAAATAATTGCGATCGCACATAGGTTAGCATTGAATCAATAGTTAAATTTAAAACTTTTGTTCTTAGCATTTACCCTTAATCTTAATACTGACTATTTCCAGATTAAACTACCACACATTAAAAATTATTTATCCTTTAGTGTCAGTTTTAACATACTTTTACTGATAACAAAAATCACTTCACATTGACGAATAACCACTGGACAGTGACTAAGTGCAACCTTTAATTAATGCATATAGCCAATTCTTTGCTTGCCTCTGCGCTTCCCTCTGTGCCCCTACCCTTCCAGAAGGCGAAGTGCCTATGCCTTTAAATAAAAAAGAAATCGGTAGACAGTTCCTAACCTACGACTAAGTTACAAAACTTAGACTTAATCTCAGATAAACTGGGGTATGCACTTTTAAGACTGGAGATGAAGATACAGGTTCTACATACTTCTTAATAAATCCGCCTTGAGAACGCAAAACGTTCTAATCTAAAAGCTAACTGGGTTAATTTACTGGCAGTTTTGCAGGCAAAACTCTCAAGCTCATAAAGCATAGACACGTCGATGTGTCAAGCCTCAAAACAATCCAGACTTAACATATAAACGCTTATGATGGGAGTTTTACAAATCCGATGAGTGTTAAGGCGAGTGGTGGAAGCTCGGTTGCGCGTCCGCAACTATATCAAACCCTAACTGTATCCACAATTACCCAAGCGGAGCAGCAAGACCGTTTCCTGGGAAGTGGTGAACTAAATGAACTGGCAAGCTATTTTGCATCTGGTGCAAAACGTCTAGAAATTTCTCAGACGTTGACCGACAATGCCGAGATTATTGTGTCTCGAGCTGCTAACCGAATTTTTGTCGGTGGTTCGCCAATGGCTTTTTTAGAAAAGCCCAAAGAAGTAGAAATAGTACCTGTTAGTGCTGTTGCCGGTGCTAATGTTCAGCAAGGGATGCAACTGGGAACTGTAACCTACGTTGAAAGTCGTGGCGGGTTCCTAGAAAATTTACGCTCAATATTTAACTCATCCCCCAGCGGCCCGACACCTCCAGGTTTCAGACCAATTAACATTGCTCGATATGGCCCAAGCAACATGGCCAAGAGCTTGCGGGATTTATCCTGGTTCTTGCGCTACGCTACTTATGCGATCGTTGCTGGCGACCCCAACATCATAGCGGTGAATACAAGGGGTTTGCGGGAAATCATTGAAAATGCCTGCTCTGGAGAAGCCACGCTAGTAGCTTTACAAGAAATCAAAGCTGGGGCACTTTCATTTTTCCGCAACGATGCTGAGGGTACAGAAATTGTGTCTCAGTACATGGATGTTTTGTTAACAGAATTCAAAGCAGCCACACCTTCAAATAAACTGCGCCAACGTCCTTCTAGCGACCAGCAAGGGTTAGAATTGCCGCAAATCTACTTCAATGCCTCAGAACGTCGTCCCAAGTTTGTGATGAAGACTGGGTTATCCAGTAGCGAAAAAAATGAGGTAGTGAAAGCGGCCTATCGACAAATCTTTGAGCGCGACATTAGCCGTGCTTATAGTTTGTCCATATCTGACCTAGAATCCAAGGTGAAGAATGGCGACATCTCGATGAAAGAGTTTGTCCGTCGTTTAGCTAAATCTCCCCTTTACCAAAAACAGTTTTACCAGCCTTTTATTAACAGCCGAGTCATCGAACTAGCTTTCCGTCACATTTTAGGACGGGGCCCAAGTAGCCGAGAAGAAGTACAAAAATACTTCTCGATTATTTCTAATGGTGGTCTACCAGCCTTAGTAGATGCCTTAGTAGATTCTGCTGAATACGGCGACTATTTTGGCGAAGAAACAGTACCCTACCTGCGGGGTCTAGGTCAAGAAGCACAAGAATGTCGCAACTGGGGGCCTCAGCAAGACCTGTTTAACTACAGTGCGCCTTTCCGCAAGATACCTCAGTTCATCACCACATTTGCGGCTTACGAGCAACCGCTACCAGATCAACATCCCTACGGTTCTGGTAACGACCCCTTGGAAATTCAGTTTGGGGCGATTTTCCCGAAAGAAACTCGCAACCCCAGTACCAGTCCGGCTCCTTTTAGCAAGGATACCAAACGCATCCTGATTCACCAAGGAGCAGGGATTAATAACCAAAATAGTAATCCCAAAGCGCGGGGTGAAGCTCCTGGTACCCTTGGTCCCAAGGTGTTCAAATTAGACCAACTGCCTGGTACTAGAGGTAAAAAGGCTCCCAAAAATTCTAGTATCAGATACTCCGAAAGCTCCACGCAAGCAGTAATTAGAGCTGCTTACCTGCAAGTTTTTGGTCGCGATGTCTACGAAGGTCAGCGCCCGAAGGTATTAGAAATCAAGCTGGAAAATGGTGACATCTCAGTACGGGAATTTATCCGTGCTTTGGCTAAGTCGGATGTCTTCCGCAATCTGTACTGGTCATCGCTGTATGTTTGTAAAGCGATCGAGTATATTCACCGCCGCTTGTTGGGTCGTCCGACTTATGGTCGTCAAGAAATCAACAAGTACTTTGATATTGCTTCAAAACAGGGCTTTTACGCGGTGGTTGATGCCATTATTAACAGCGTAGAATACAGCGAAGCCTTTGGTGAAGATACAATTCCTTACGAACGGTATCTGACTCCTGGTGGTGTAGCAGGGCGACAATTACGTGTTGGTAGCATTCGTGATGATATTGCCGCGAAAGTCCAGAAGGAGGTAACACCAAGCTTTGTGACACTGGGTACAGTGACAGAAAAGCGGTCAGAACCAGATATTCAATTCCGCATTAACCAAGGTGTTAGCAAGCAACGGGAACAAACCAAAATCTTCAAATTGGTGGCGAATACTACTGACAAGGTTGCAGTCAAAACTTTGATCAGCGCTGCCTATCGTCAGATATTTGAGCGGGATATTGCACCATACATCGCCAAAAACGAATTTAGCAAATGGGAAAGCAAGCTGGGGAATGGCGAAATTAGCGTGAAGGAATTTATTGAAGGTTTGGGTTACTCTAACCTCTACCTGAAAGAGTTCTACACACCTTACCCCAACACCAAAGTGATTGAGTTAGGAACCAAACACTTCTTGGGACGTGCGCCATTAGACCAAGCAGAAATCCGCAAGTATAACCAAATTTTGGCTACTCAAGGTATTCGTGCCTTTATTGGTGCTTTGGTAGATAGTGTGGAATATAACCAGGTGTTTGGTGAAGATACTGTTCCTTACCGCCGCTTCCCGACCCTGCCAGCGGCAAACTTCCCGAATACAGAGAAGCTTTACAACCAGCTGACCAAGCAAAACGATGACGTGGTTGTACCAAGCTTTAAGCCAGTACAAGCCCGTGTCGGAGTTAGTAACGATACACCGCTTTTGGCACAGGCGATCGCAGATATCGCAGCCCAAACAAATGGTCAGCCATCCTTTGCTGAACTGGGTCGTTCCTACAACGATGCTAGCGGACAAACGGTGGAACAGGGTGTGCGTAAACATGCACGTATTTACCGTTTAACAGAAAACACCAACCAAGACGAAAAACAACAGGCAATCAACGCCATTTATCGTCAAGTCTTGGATATATTTAGCGGTGAAGTGCCTGATAATTTCCGTCGCACTGACCTAGATAGCAAACTCCAAAATGGTGAAATTTCCGTGCGGGAGTTTGTGCGCGAACTAGCTAGTTCCCAAATCTATCGCCAGCGCTTCCTATCACCTTATCCTCATACCAAGGTCATTGAGTTCCTCTTCCGTCATCTGTTGGGGCGTACACCCGCAACTCAGGAAGAAATTGTGCAATACAACAACTTGCTAACCAATAGTGGTTTGTCAGCCGTTGTAGAAGCAATAGTCGAAAGCCCAGAATATAGCCGCTACTTCGGTGAAGATGTTGTACCTTACAACCGCTTCCCATCTGTGCCAGTAGGTAACTACCTTGGCAGTGTAGCGGTTGATTAAGGAGTAGGGAGTCCAAAATAGGGAATAGGGTACAGATTATTTACTGTTCCCTATCCCCTGTAACCTATCCCCTGTCCCCTTCGTAACCTTTCGTAATCCCGCTCTCAGATTGCAGTTAGAACAGCAAATTCTGAAAAGCAATATTACAAAGTATTAAGAGCAGTCATAAATGCTCAACAGAATGCCGGAAAATGTTTTGCGGAAGGTAACTGAGTTTGAAAGCTTGTGTACTTATGTTGACTCAAGCAAACTCGTAATTTATTAGCCGTAGCAGTTGTAAAATTGTTGTGTCTAAAAGGACGAAAAAACAAACTCAGTAAACCAAACTCAAAGTCGCACCAGTTTAATCAAATCCTGGTTTCATTCGTATTGGAGGAATCCATTAATGAGTATCGTCACGAAAGCTATCGTGAATGCTGATGCAGAAGCTCGCTACCTCAGCCCTGGTGAGTTAGATCGGATCAAGTCCTTTGTTACAAGTGGTGAGCGCCGGGTGCGGATTGCTCAAGTTTTGTCAGAAAATCGCGAACGGCTTGTTAAGCAAGCTGGCGATCAACTGTTCCAAAAGCGTCCTGATGTTGTGTCTCCTGGTGGTAACGCTTACGGTCAAGAATTGACTGCTACTTGTCTGCGTGACCTAGATTATTATCTCCGTCTCGTTACCTACGGTATCGTTGCTGGTGATGTCACCCCCATCGAAGAAATTGGTGTTATTGGTGCCCGTGAACTGTACAAGTCCTTGGGAACTCCTATCGATGGTGTTGCTGAAGGTATTCGCGGACTGAAGAATGGCTCTGCATCACTGCTCTCTGGTGATGAAGCTAGTGAAGCTGCTGGCTACTTCGACTACCTAGTTGGTGCCCTTCTAGGATAGGGTAAAGCTGTTTACCTACTTAAACAGAAGTATTGCAATACGGTTGGAAATAAGGAATTAACAACATGGCTCAAGACGCAATTACCGCTGTCATTAACTCCGCAGACGTTCAAGGTAAATATCTAGACTCTTCTGCTTTAGAGAAGCTAAAAGGCTACTTCTCTACTGGCGAACTGCGGGTACGTGCTGCTAGCACCATCAGCGCTAACGCTGCTGCGATCGTCAAAGAAGCTGTAGCAAAATCTTTGCTATACTCTGACATCACCCGTCCCGGCGGCAATATGTACACCACCCGCCGCTATGCTGCTTGCATCCGTGATTTGGATTATTACCTCCGCTATGCCACCTACGCTATGTTGGCTGGCGATCCTTCCATCCTAGACGAGCGTGTGCTCAATGGCTTGAAGGAAACCTACAACTCCTTAGGTGTTCCCGTTGGTGCTACCGTACAAGCTATCCAAGCAATCAAAGAAGTAACCGCCAGTTTGGTAGGTTCTGATGCTGGTAAGGAAATGGGCGTTTACTTAGACTATATCTCCTCTGGCTTAAGCTAAGAACTAGTTTGCGCTTAAGAATTTAGGTGCGGCTTTATTAAGGTCTGGAAATCAGCCGTGAGTGCTAGAACGTTATATTGCTTATCTTGGTAAATTATCAGTGATGAGTGTTGGTGGTCTAGTATTGATGTTTGATTTCCAGCCTTTGAATGATTAAAAGATTTGCACTCAAGATTTTGAGATAAAAAAGTTTTCACAAAGTATACAGGAGATTTTCAAAATATGTCCCGTTTGTTTAAAATTACTGCTCTAGTTCCTAGCCAAACCCGAATTCGGACCCAACGCGAACTGCAAAATACTTACTTCACTAAGCTAGTTCCTTATGAAAACTGGTTTCGCGAACAGCAACGCATTCAAAAAGCAGGCGGCACAATCATCAAAGTGGAACTGGCAACTGGTAAGCAAGGCGCTAATACTGGCTTGTCGTAATTCTGTAAATAGAATATTATTTTAGGGAATTGGTAAGAGGTCGAGAAAGACCTCTTTTTTATGGCTCAGATTTTATGCAAATCAAAAGTTAAACATATTTAAAAGACGATACCCACGAGTATAAAGTGGAACTGGAGCGTCAGCATTCTTTCTATTCTTAGCTTGTTCAACAGTTTCATCAAACACAATTAACCTGAGTTCGGGATAAGGAAAAGGACAGGTAGTAAGCTGAAAATAACAACAAATCCAGCAACCTGTCCTATGTTTAGTTTAGATGCTTTGTTCTGTCATGTAGATGATTTCTGTAAAGCGTTTGAAGCTCAATGGCAGAGAAAACTGTTAAATCATGGAGGAATAAAACGTGTAAGAGCGAAAAGCTTGTGTTTAAGTGAAATAATGACAATTATCATCGCTTTTCATCAAAATCACTACCGGAATTTCAAACATTTTTATTTGAATCAGGTGAAACAGCAGTGGAGTTCTGCGTTTCCAGGTCTTCCTTCTTATCAACGATTTATTGAATGGATACCATCAACTTTAATACCTTTATGCGTCTATCTGAAGCATTGTTTCGGACAATGTACGGGTATCGGCTTTATCGATTCAACCTGCTTGAAGGTATGTCATAATCGTCGGATTTCTCGGCATAAGGTATTTAAAGGTTTAGCCGCTCGTGGCAAGACTTCCGTGGATTGGTTTTTTGGTTTTAAGCTTCATATTGTTGTCAATGAGCTTGGTCAACTCTTAAATGTGACTCTTACTCCTGGTAATATTGATGACCGTAAACCCGTACCAGATTTACTGTGTAAGCTTTTTGGCAAAATATTTGGCGTTAGCGAAGCTTACCGAAGGTATCGCGGCTATGTTTCTGAAAAACTTGCTTCTCAGCTTTTGGAAGAGTTCGGAATCCAATTTTTCGCTAAACCCCGTCGCAATATGAAGAATAGGCTGATGCGTCTTCATGACAAACTTTTGTCCCGTAAACGCTCAATTATTGAAACGATTAATGATCAACTCAAAAACATTTCTCAGATTGAACATTCTCGACACCGAAGCCCCGTTAATTTTTGCGTTAACGTTCTTTGCGGATTAATCGCTTATTGTCATCAACCTAAGAAACCTAGCCTTCAACTGGAGTGGCTTTTACCTCCTTATCTTTAACCCGAACTCAGGTTAATTAATGACATTTTGAGCCAGTAATTTTAGAGCAAAAGATCGCAAATTTGACCATAATTATTAATTTTTGTCTCTAAAAGTTAAAGATAATCTTAAAACGGGAATTCTCTATATAGATAAAAAAAGATTTGTAAATAAAAATAAGATTTATGTTGACGATCGCTGGTTATCGCATAAACGAGTTAATTTATTCGAGTTCCAATACCCTAGTACATCGCGCTCTTAGGGAATTAGATAGAAAACCAGTCATTATTAAACTACTGCGACACGACTATCCCAGCTTTAGCGAATTGGTGCAGTTTCGCAATCA
This sequence comes from Nostoc sp. DSM 114167, assembly GCF_052692655.1. Lineage (NCBI taxonomy): Bacteria > Bacillati > Cyanobacteriota > Cyanophyceae > Nostocales > Nostocaceae > Nostoc > Nostoc sp. DSM 114167. The sequence goes on along the minus strand of NZ_CP195116.1, from coordinate 3,970,272 downwards.
GTATGCGATCGCCAAAAATCTCGACATCCCAGGCATTGTCCAACCGCTGAGTCTAGAACCATACCAAAATGGCTATGCTTTGGTAATGAAAGACATCGGTGGCATCTCCCTACGCGATTACATCCAGGCTGCCCCTTTGAGTGTCGAACAATTCTGGCCCATTGCCCTGCAAATTGTAGATATCCTCCACCAGCTATATCAGCAACGGATTATCCACAAAGATATTAAACCAGCCAACATTCTGATTCAACCAGAAACGGGGGAGATTAAGCTGATTGACTTTAGCATCGCCTCCCTATTACCCCGCGAAACCCAAGAGATTCAAAATCCCAACGTTCTAGAAGGCACACTCGCCTATATCTCACCGGAACAAACCGGGCGGATGAACCGGGGAATTGACTATCGCAGCGATTTCTATTCTTTGGGAGTTACGTTTTTTGAACTGCTCGCGGGACAGTTACCATTTCCAGTAGACGAGCCAATGGAAATGGTTCATGCCCATATAGCGAAACAACCACCCTCTATCTGCGATCGCAATCCCGATTTGCCCATCATGCTCGGTGAAATCATTCGCAAGCTGATGGCCAAGAATGCCGAAGACCGCTATCAAAGCGCCCTCGGTCTGAAGTACGATCTGTTGCGATGCCAGGAAGAATATCATGTTGCGGGCAAACTCGCCTGGTTTGATTTAGGGCAAAGGGATATTAGCGATCGCTTCTTGATTCCCGAAAAACTCTACGGACGAGAACAAGAAGTTCAAACCTTGCTCGATGCTTTTGGCCGAGTTGCTAACGGAGCCTCCGAACTGATGCTGGTGGCAGGTTTTTCCGGTATTGGTAAAACTGCCGTCGTCAATGAAGTGCATAAGCCGATTGTACGTTGGTATGGCTATTTCATCAAAGGTAAATACGACCAATTCAACCGCAATCTGCCGTTTAGTGCCTTTATCCAAGCCTTCCGCGACCTGATGGGTCAACTTCTAAGCAGCGATGACGCACAGTTAGCTGAGTGGAAAGCGAAAATCCTGGCGGCAGTAGGTGACAATGGCCAGGTACTCATCGAGGTGATTCCGGAACTCGAACATGTCATCGGTCAACAACCCCCAGTACCAGAACTCTCCGGTAGTGCTGCTCAGAATCGTTTCAATCTGCTGTTCCAGAAGTTCATCACGGTGTTCACCACGCCAGAGCATCCACTGGTGATTTTCTTAGATGATTTGCAATGGGCTGATTCGGCTTCGCTAAACTTGCTGAAACTACTGCTGACAGAACGCGAGCGCGGTTATTTATTCGTCATCGGAGCTTATCGGGATAACGAAGTGTTCCCGACTCATCCGTTGATGCTGATGCTCGATGAGGTCAAAAAAGCCCAAACCTTTATCCATACCCTCACCCTAGAACCTCTGAGCCAAGCCCATGTGAATCAGTTAACAGCAGATACGCTCAGTTGCTCAACTGAACTGGCTCAACCGCTTTCGGAGTTGGTCTATCAAAAAACCAAGGGGAATCCCTTCTTCCTCACCCAATTTCTCAAAGCACTGCATGAGGACGGCTATATTTGGTTTGACTTCCAGACAGGACATTGGCAATGTGACTTAGCAACGGTGAAGTTACTCGCACTCACGGATGATGTCGTCGAGTTCATGGCACTTCAGTTGCAAAAATTGCCGACTGCCACCCAGACTGCTTTGAAACTGGCAGCTTGCATTGGCGCTCAGTTCGATTTGTCTACCCTGGCGATTGTCAATCAGCGATCGCCCGAAGATACCGCACTCGACCTCTGGAAAGCCTTGCAAGAAGGCATGATTGTGCCTATTAGCGATGTCTATAAGTTCTACCAACCATCAGAACTTCAGGTGGCACAAGTCCAGCAACCATTATCGTTTAACTGTTCCTATCGCTTTCTCCACGATCGCGTCCAGCAAGCTGCCTATTCCCTCATCCCTGACGAGCAAAAACAGACGACTCATTACCAAATCGGACAACTTCTACTGCAACAAGTTTCCCCAGCCGCCAGAGAAGAGCGCATTTTTGAAATCGTCAATCAGTTGAACTATGGAACCACGCTGATTGGAAAACAACACCAACGGGACGAACTCGCTCAACTCAACCTCACGGCTTGCCGCAAAGCCAGAGGCGCAACTGCCTATCAAGCCGCCCGTGAATATGCCACAGTCGGGCTGCAACTGCTGGGAGGGGACGCTTGGCAACGGCAGTATGAAATAACTCTATCCCTGCATGACTTAGCTGCTGAGGTTGCTTTTTTGGCTGGTGCTTTTGAGCAGATGGATGAGTGGATTGAAGCGGTAATCGATCGTGCAAAAACGCCTCTAGAACGAGTGCCAGTCTATCAAGTCAGAATTCAGGCATTAGTCGCCCGCAATCAATTTGTCGAGGCGATTGCGATCGGTCAATCAGTCTTCCGGATGTTGGGCGTAAACTTGCCAGATGAACCAACCCTAGATGATATTCGCCTCCTGAAGCAAGAAATTGATGCTTTAATTGAGGGTCGTTCCATTGAGTCATTCATTCATCTGCCGAAAATGACCGATCCGCAGCAATTAGCAATTATGCAAAATGCGGCGCGGCTGACACCAGTTTGTTATATGTCCGGCACAAAGCTTTATTTCCTAGTTGTGGCACTCCAGGTCAAATTATCGATTCAATTTGGCAACAGTCCGGTTTCGGCGTTTTGCTACGTAGGTTACGCCTTCCAACTGAGGATGCTGTGGAGCGATATGTCAAAAGTGCCTCAGTTTGGGCAATTAGGATACCAACTCGCCTTAGAACCCGATGCCAAAAACATTCGAGCCGCAACCGCCATGTTAATGGGGGCTTATGTGGGTTCTTGGACAATCCATCTGCAAGACACGCTGCCTATTCTACTAGATGGATATCAAGCCGGGTTGGAAACTGGCAATCTAGAATTTATGGGTTACGATGCCCAGTTGTACTGCTTCAATGCGTATTGGTACGGTCAACCGCTGGCTGAACTCGAACCCCAAATTCGTGCCTATTACCAGCAGTTGTCCGACCTCCACCAAGTCACGGCAGCAAACTGTGTATTGGCTTACTGGCAAGCGGCGCAAATTCTCTTAGGTCAGTCAGAACAAGAAATTTCCTTACGCCAGGATGCCTACGAACAGAAAGTTCTGGATGAGGCAAAAGTCGATTTTTACCGACTATCCTTCTTTTACCTTTATCGCTTCACCTTAAATTACTGGCTGCAAGACTTTGCCAAAGCCCAACACGATGCCGCTCAAACGCGACATTATTTAGCCGGCGGGATGGGAAGTATCGTTGAACCAATCTTTTATTTCTATGATTCTCTGACCATGCTGGCTCATCCTGGTGAATCAATTTCCCCGTCAGAACCGCAATGGCAGCGAATGGAAGAAAATCAAGCTAAGTTAAAAGATTGGGCAGATTATGGCCCCATGAATTACTTGCACAAATATCATTTAGTAGAAGCGGAAAAATATCGCGTTCTCGATCGCAAAACCGAAGCTATAGAATTTTACGATCTGGCGATCGCGGGTGCCAAAGCCAATGGCTATTCTCAGGAAGCAGCCCTTGGCAATGAACTGGCGGCAAAATTTTACCTGGATTGGAACAAAGAGCGAATCGCCCAAGCTTACACGATCGAAGCTTACTATGGCTATGCTCGCTGGGGGGCGAAAGCCAAACTCGCTGACTTGGAAACTCGCTATCCCCAACTGCTAACTCCCATCCTCCAAGGGGCGCAGACACCACTCTCTATTGACGAAACCTTATTTTCCACTGCAACTGTCACCTCGACTAGTAGTTCCTCCACGAGTCTTTCTGATTCTCTGGATCTGGTTGCCATCCTCAAAGCGTCGCAAACTCTTTCGGGTGAAATTGAGCTTAATCAATTAATTGCTACTCTCTTGCTGACGGTAATGCAAACCTCTGGTGCGACGCAGTGCGCTTTGATGTTGAGTGAGGGGCAAAATCTCACAGTTCAGGCGAGGGCAGAACTTACGGCATCGCGCCAAATCGAAACGCAAATTCTCCATCCAACCCAGTCGCTTGTCGAGAGTGGTATAGTGCCGATCGCTCTGGTAACAAAAGTCAAACGCAGCTTGCAGCCTGCTGTAATTAGCAACGCTGCACAAGAGCCGCTATTGCTTGGCGATGCGTATATCCAAAACCAACAGCCCAAGAGTCTGCTGTGCAGCCCAATTCTGCAACAGGGCAAGCTGCTGGGCATAGTCTATCTAGAAAATAACCTGACAACAGGAGCCTTTACCCGCGATCGCGTTGAGGTGCTGAATCTGCTGTGCGCCCAAGCTGCGATTTCACTGGAGAATGCTCGTCTCTATCAGCAAGCCCAAGCATATACTCAACAACTGGAAGAATCTCAGCTTCAGATTGTGCAAGGCGAAAAAATGGCGACTTTGGGTAACTTGGTGGCTGGGGTGGCTCACGAAATTAATAACCCAATTGGCTTTCTCAACGGTAGTATTAACAATGCCAAAGATTATGTAAAAGACTTATGTGATTATTTACACATTTATCACCAGCACCAGCCACCTACGGATGCGGTGGCCGAATTAGCCGAAGAACTTGACCTGGAGTTTATGTTGGAGGATTTACCCAAATTAATTGACTCGATGAAAGGTGCAACCGATCGCATCAAAAGCATTAGTACGAGCCTGCGTACCTTCTCTCGTGCCGACACGGAACACAAAGTTAAAGCCAACTTGCACGAAGGGTTAGATAGTACGCTGTTGATTCTCAAGTATCGACTCAAAGCCAATGAAAATCGGCCTGCCATTAAAGTTATCCGCAACTACGGTAATATTCCTGAAATTGATTGCTTCCCCGGTCAACTTAACCAGGTGTTTATGAACATTCTGGCTAATGCGATTGATATGTTCGATGAAATAGCACAGCAAACAAGCTTTGAAGAGTTAGAAAATCATCCCCAACAAATCGCGATTTCCACTGCATTATTATCCGAACAAAATGCGGTTGAAATTCGTATTTCTGACAACGGTAAAGGCATGAATGAATCAGTTAAATCTAAGATTTTCGATCGCTTGTTTACTACTAAAGAGGTTGGCAAGGGAACGGGGTTAGGTTTAGCGATCGCCCGCCAGATTGTCGTCGAAAAACATCATGGTCAACTGGAAGTTCAGTCCCAATTGAGACAAGGCTCTGAGTTTTCCATCTCACTCCCGGTTCGGGGTTAAATCAACCATCGCTGCGGCACAGTACAACAACTGTGTTGCAGCCGAAATTTATACCATTTCACTGATGCTCTGCTATCACGCCACCACCAATCATCGACACTAAAAAGCGCCCCCCTTTCTGGAGAGCGCCTTTGATTTTATTTGACGCGATCGCTGCTATTAACCGTTGATCGCAGGAGCAGTCAGAGCAACAGGAGCGGAATCACCAGCAGCCAAATCCAGAGGGAAGTTGTGAGCGTTACGCTCGTGCATAACTTCCATACCCAGGTTAGCGCGGTTGATCACATCTGCCCAAGTTGAAATCACACGACCTTCAGAGTCAATTACTGATTGGTTGAAGTTGAAACCGTTCAAGTTGAACGCCATTGTGCTTACACCCAAGGCGGTGAACCAGATGCCGATTACAGGCCATGCTGCGAGGAAGAAGTGCAGCGAACGGCTGTTGTTGAAAGAAGCGTATTGGAAGATTAACCGACCGAAGTAGCCGTGAGCCGCAACGATGTTGTAGGTTTCTTCTTCTTGACCGAACTTGTAACCGTAGTTTTGAGATTCGGTTTCGGTTGTTTCACGAACCAAGGAAGAAGTTACAAGAGAACCGTGCATCGCAGAGAACAAGCTGCCGCCGAATACACCTGCTACACCTAACTGGTGGAAGGGGTGCATCAAGATGTTGTGTTCTGCTTGGAAGACGATCATGAAGTTGAAGGTTCCACTTATACCCAAGGGCATACCATCAGAGAAAGAACCTTGTCCGATCGGGTATACCAAGAATACTGCACTTGCTGCTGCAACAGGTGCTGAGTAGGCAATAGCAATCCAAGGACGCATTCCTAAGCGGTAGGATAGTTCCCATTCACGACCCATGTAGCAGAATACGCCAATCAGGAAGTGGAAAATTACCAATTGGTAAGGACCACCGTTGTACAACCACTCATCAAGAGATGCTGCTTCCCAAATTGGGTAGAAGTGCAAGCCGATGGCGTTGGAGGAAGGTACTACTGCACCGGAGATGATGTTGTTTCCGTAGATCAACGAACCTGCTACTGGTTCGCGGATACCATCGATGTCTACTGGTGGTGCGGCGATGAAGGCGATTACGAAGCAAGCGGTGGCGGCTAGCAAGGTAGGGATCATGACTACGCCGAACCAACCGATGTAGATCCGGTTATTGGTGCTGGTGATCCATTCGCAGAATCGATCCCATACATTGGCGCTTGAGCGCTGTTGTAAGGTTGTTGTCATGGTTTTATGATTGCGGTTGTTTATGAATCAGGCGATTTCGTTTTCGCCTGTGAAATTACTTTACACCGCTTTACAAAAATTAATCAAGTGCTAAGAATTTTGTAGAGTCAATAGAAATCATTAGCTTTACTTATTTAAGAGCTAGATGAGTGTCCAGAATCAGAGATGAAAAAAGAGCGATCGCTGCTCTACTCCATGATGCTATAGTGCATTATCGCCACCGCCCATGTAGACTCGTTCTCGACAGACGTACCGCTAGAACCCAACATCAGGGAACCAAACCGTAAAAGCGCCACCTACAGACAAATCTTCTACTCACTGACGACACAATCCGAAAAATTCTTCTCTCGCCACAAAACTATTTAAACCAACACTTGATGCAAATGGTTAACTCTAGTAAGCAAGAAGAATCTCAGGTGACACAAGGTAGATTTGGGCGTTAGTCGTGGCGAAATATCGCATACCAGTTCAATTACATACTGGACTTCTTGGCATTTGTCGGGGTAAAGGGGAGGGTGCTTTCAAGGGCAGGCTTTTAGGCTTTCGATAAATAGTTGAGAATGTTCTCAATTATTGAACGTAGTTTTAAGTTCTCAGACAATGGTTTTGGTTTTAAAATCCCAAAAATTTGTCTAATCAAAAAAACCTGCCCCAGAAAGAGGGGAGGGTGGGGTCCCAAGAAGGGGATAAGGGGCGGGAGAAAAGGGTAAAGAAACTCAAAATTCTTTCCCTTTAACCAAAACCTTTTTCCTAAGAGTGCAAAAATATATTTTTGCAAGAGGTCTACTATTTATTATGTAGTCTAGTTATTAATCTACACACTACTAAAAAAACAGAGTATGACAATCTTACAAGTTGTAGATAAAGAGTTTTCAGAAGTTCCCGTCATTGATATTAGTCCATTGGTTTCTCAAACTAGCAACTCCAGTGATGTAATTGCAGACCAAATTAGACAAGCTCTCCATGATTACGGTTTCTTCTATATCGTCGGACATGGAGTTGATGAGCAATTACAAAAGCAGTTAGAACATCTCAGCCAACAGTTTTTCGCGCAGGATATAGAAACAAAACTGAAGATTCGTATGGCTCTTGGTGGTAAAGCATGGCGAGGATATTTCCCCGTGGGTAATGAGTTGACATCAGGTAGACCGGACTTAAAAGAAGGTATTTACTTCGGTACAGAACTAGAATCAGACCACCCACTTGTGAAAACTGGTGTACCAATGCACGGTCGAAATCTTTTTCCATCGAATATTCCCCAATTTCGGGAAACAGTGCTGAATTATATAGATTCAATGACCAGACTTGGACACACCCTAATGGCTGGTATTGCTCTAAGTTTGGGGTTAGAAAAGTCCTACTTTGCAGACCGTTATACAAAAAACCCATTGATATTATTTCGGATTTTCAATTACCCTCCTAATTCATCATTATCTGAATCTAAATGGGGCGTTGGCGAACATACAGATTATGGAGTATTAACTATACTAAAACAAGATAATGTCGGTGGATTACAAGTCAAATTAAAGTCTGGTTGGATAGATGCACCTCCTATTCCTGGTTCATTCGTATGTAACATTGGGGATATGCTCGATCGGATGACACGAGGACTGTATCGCTCAACACCCCACCGCGTTCAGAACCGATCGACAAGTAGTCGCTTATCATTTCCATTTTTCTTCGATCCCAATTTCAACATTGAAGTCAAACCCATTGAATTGAACGGCATAGTAGTGAATGACGATCGAAGCGATCGTTGGGATAAAGCCAGTGTCCACGAATTTCGCGGGACTTATGGCGATTATCTTCTGAATAAAGTCTCCAAAGTATTTCCAGAATTGCGCCAAACAGTGTTCTAGAGTGCTGTTATACCATTTCACGAAAAATCTAAATTGGTTCAAATGTTGAGCTATTTTTGCTTGCTTTAGTCTAAACTCCAGGATGTAACACTATGGGCAATAGTGTTATATCTATCTTTTGCGCTAGTCAGCCAGTCGGCTGCTGAAGAGTGAAAACCGCTAATTGAGCGGCGAAAGCCCGCTTAAAGGCGGGCCGCGCTTCGCCACGGGCGACATAGGTAGAGAGATTCGGATAGTCGTCGAGCATACCAGAGTCTTTCAACCTGAGCAGCACTTCCACCATCATCAGGTCGCCTGCGCTAAATGCGCCATCAAGCCAGTCGGCATCTCCAAGGTGACTGGAAAGTTCTAAGAGCCGGTCGCGGATGCGACCTTCGACGACACGCAAGCGCTGCTCATACCAAACTTGATCGCGCTCTAAGTACGTGGCGATTTCCCGATCGACGATTGGCGGCTCCATTGTGTTAAGTGCGGCAAACATCCAGGCGATCGCTCGCGCTTGACTATTGGCATCGTCTGGCAACAGCCCTGTATGGCGCTTTGCGATATGGAACACGATCGCCCCCGACTCGAACAGGGCGAGATCGCCTGACTCATAGGTTGGAATTTGCCCGAAAGGATGAAGCGCACGGTGCGCGGGTTGCTTCATCTCACTGAACGAAACAAGACGAACGTTGTAAGGTTGCCCCACTTCTTCGAGCGCCCAGCGAACGCGCATGTCACGCGCCAGTCCCTTGCCGCCATCAGGCGACCGTTCAAAGGCGGTAATAGTGGGTGTCATTGTCAGGGTCATGGTGATTTCTCCTTTGGGTCCAATTTTCTGCTTTGGGTGTGTGTTCTGTCCGGCAAGAACAACGCTACACACGGTTACAGCAGAGGTTACTTCATGTTGGACTGCATTGGTAAGGGGAGCAATCTATCAATCTATTGGTAATATTTTATCTGGTAATTGTCACTGAACACAAAAGTGGGAAAGACATAGCAAGACGATCGCCAGTATATTTAACTGAACCATCAGAGCGATCGCTTGAAGGTTGGTATTTTCTCTTGGGCGAAGGTGGCAAGACCAGCTTCGGGTGCGATCGCTCAACAGCCTGTGGTGCGAACTCCACAATTCCGTAATCTGAACTGATAATGCTGGCGAAGCACTCTTGAACATAACAGGATAAATCGCATTGCTCAAAAGAAATAATTGCTACGCCAAGTACCCGATTGTTAACAATTCAATAACTAATTACAGGTGAATATCCACTTTTCAGATATTCACCTGTTCACTAATTCAAGCATTAAAACTATGTATTCATACCTGGTTTTTGTTGACGCTGTTCGCAACGTTTTTAGTGACATTTGTAAATCAGCTTGGCGTTAAAGTATTGTGAGAAAATTCCCGAATTCAAGAAGGAGGAAAACTATGGGAAAGGTCATTGTTAGCTCTTGGGAGTCGGAGGGGTATGGACACTCTACCCATCTGGAGGAGGAAATAGTTTTCTGGCTTAGTTGATATTTTCGTAAAAGAGTTAGCCACCCTTAAACCAATTCGCAATTCGCAATTACGTTTTGTAACGTGGATTTAACCCCAACACAAAACCTGTTACCCTTCTTAGGCAGGGGAATTAAACCCCAAACTTTGTTAAAAATTAATCCGACGATAGATTTCAGTCAGGGGAATTTCTATGTTTAAACTGTGCAGAACAATCGTCCGCTCGAGGTGAGAGTGAACTTGCCATAGCCAGCGATCGTTACTATTACGATCCAAGTTGTGATACTGCTCAATGTAGGGTTCAGTTTGGCTTACAAGCAGATATTCACAAAAGCTGGCAATCGAGCGATATTTTCTGAACTTTTCGCCGCGATCGTATGCCTCGGTAGAGGGCGATAAAACTTCGACAATAAGCATTGGATTAAGAATTTCATCATTGCGTAGACGCTCTTGCGGCTTGTCGTAGACATTGCCATTGAACTCTGGTTCACCATTAACAACCATCAAATCGGTATAAGTCCCACACTGATATTCAGGAATCCAAACTCGCAAGTCGCTATTATACAAGCGAAAATCGGTGTCTCTTAGTAAAAATCCCAAGTAAATTAAGAAGTTGCTGGCGATGTCTCACGACAAGCCGCAAGAGCGTCTACGCACTGTGAGATTCCGACCCTCCCGACATATTAATAATCTCTCCGTTACGGTATTCACGGCGTTCGGGGTTGGTTTCTTCCATAGCCCGATACTCGTCTAACGTGAGGCGAGTTGTTATTACATCACAGAGACTGGTTTGAGCAAAGACCACAATCAACCTCTTAGATAATTAGCTCTAAAACTATTATCAGCAACAGGAGGAAGAATTGCCAATTTCATGAGAAATTATGATTTAAAGCACATTTACTAACTTAACGAACAAACTTGAGACTTTCGACACTAAAGCTAAACATATCAAAAAAAAGTAGCTTTTTACCGAATTTGAAATGCTACTGTGAAAAATAGTTATATTGCGATCGCCTTCGGTGGGTGGTTACGCCATCGCCAAATTCTTGGCAATTCTTCGTTATGTCTATATTTGAATATGGTATTAATTAATGCTCATCTCTGCTAATAGCCAAATTCCTTTTCCCCGTTCCCTGGTTTATGCTACCTATCGGGACAAACTAGTTGAACTAGTTCCCTATATGCCAAACGTGCGCGACATCGAAGTTAAATCACGTAGTGAAGTAGGCAGTAATATTTATACTGTTAATGAGTGGCATGGTGGTAGCGAAATTCCAGCAGCAGCAAGAGTTATCCTCAGTGAAGAGATGCTCTCGTGGACAGAATATAATACGTGGAATCAGGCTCTGTTTACAGTTGAATGGCGTATTGAAACTCATGCTTTCACAAAAGCAGTCAAGTGTTCTGGCAAAAATCGCTTTCTGTCAGATGGGAATACGACAATAATTGAAAGCCGTGGTGAACTAGCGATCGACCCAAAACAAATCAATGGAGTACCATTCTTTCTCACAAGTACAATTGCTAATGTAGTTGAAGATTTTTTAGGAAAAAATATACAACCTAATCTACTAGCAATGAGTGCGGGAGTGTGCCAGTATCTAAAACAAAATGCCAGAGATTAAAAGTCAGGATATCAATTAGTAGAGTGTTGATCGAGAAGCTAACTACTGTACCTTTGCTGTACTTGCCAATTCTAGCCATCGACTCAATTCTTTTTGGTTGATGATACGTAATTTAGAGAAAGTCATACGGCGTTTAGATGCCCAGCGGTATCTGACTTTTACCGTTAAGTCATGAAACAACGAAGTAGCAAGAGTTTCAGACTAGACTGTATTCTCAATAACTTTATATTAGTGACAATAATTCACGAGAGAATAGGGCTTTGAGCTAGGGGTATAGTAAGCGTTGGCGCAGCCCGCACAACTCTTGGAGACGCTCTTGCTAGCTTGCTTCCACGAAGTGGTACGACAAGGCTACTTCGGCTGCGCTCAGTACAAGTCAGTGACCATCGTAGACATCGCTCAATCAAGGAGATAACGGTAAACGTATTATGTTTACGTCGTCTATAAGACTCGTATTTGATTGCGTGAAAAAACTCAGTACACATTTATTCTTTCTTCCCTGTTAAGAGTTCCCTGTTCCCTCCCTATCGCGCTTGCGCTGCGCTTCTGTGCGAGACGCTTTGCGAACGCGCACCACGCAAATAATTTCTCCGGATCAAAGCGGATTCCTATAGTCGTCTAAAGATTTACTTTATAAATGGTCTTTTATAGTTGTAAAGCCTACTTATGAGTTATAAGTTATGATTTATGAGTTTTATTTCTAACTCCTAATTTCTAACTTTTTACCTGTACCGATCGTGAATCTACGCCGCCTGATTCCAATTTTTGATAGTTCAGTCTCCAACTGGGCATTAGAAGCGCGGTTGTTGCGCTGGTTAACGTTGATTTGGCTGTTCGTCGGCTTGATCATGCTATTTTCAGCATCATATCCTGTTGCTGATGCTCGTCATAATGATGGTTTGTACTACTTTAAACGTCAACTGCTTTGGGTCTTAGTTTCCTTAATCGGATTCAATATTATTGTTAATTCGCCGTTGCAGAAAATTTTGGGACTATCCCATTGGTTTTTGTTGCTGTTTTTGGGGTTAATTTTTGTCACACTGATCCCAGGATTGGGAAGAAAAGCTTTTGATGCAGCGCGTTGGATTGCGATCGGGCCAATTCCGATTCAACCCTCAGAACTAATTAAACCCTTTTTGGTGCTGCAAAGTGCGCGGCTTTTTGGTCAATGGGAACGAATTAGTTGGCGGGTTCGCTTCGCTTGGTTGGGCGTTTTTGGTTTGGTACTTTTAGGAATTCTTGCCCAGCCTAACTTGAGTACAACGGCACTTTGCGGCATGACTATCTGGCTAATTGCTCTTGCAGCTGGCTTACCCTACAAATACTTGGGAGGAACAGCAATTGGTGGAGTGATGTTGGCAATACTCAGTATTAGTATTAAAGAGTATCAGCGTAAGCGGGTGATGTCATTCCTCAATCCTTGGGCAGATGCTACAGGAGATGGCTACCAGTTGGTGCAAAGTCTACTAGCTGTGGGTTCTGGGAAAACTTGGGGAGCTGGATATGGGCTTTCTCAACAAAAGTTGTTTTATTTACCAATTCAAGATACCGATTTTATTTTTGCGGTGTTCGCTGAAGAGTTTGGCTTTGTTGGCAGTATGGTGTTGTTGGTACTTTTAGCTACATTCGCTACTCTCGGATTAGTTGTGGCGCTGAAGGCTAAAAATATAATACATCGATTGGTAGCGATCGGTGTGACGACTTTGATGGTGGGACAATCATTGCTCCACATCGGTGTTGCTACAGGTTCTCTTCCGACTACTGGCTTACCTTTACCGATGTTTAGTTATGGTGGTAATTCTATGATTGCCAGCTTAATAGCTGCTGGGTTGCTAATTCGGGTAGCACGTGAGAGTAGTGAAGCTGAGGTAGTACCGTTGCGAAAACCTCAAGTTGAAAATGGGCGCAGGCGCCGAGCTTTTCAGAAAAATAGGAATTGAGCGAGCAGGAAGCAGGACGGCAACCTTGATGCTTAACTGTGGTAAGATGATGGCTCTCAGTTACTTAAGTCAAAGAATCAGCTGTGAGTAAAATCATTTTTGTGTGAATAAAAAATGACTAAATTAATGCGTAATGTATATGACACTAGTCTTACTGACTCCTGGGCAAGTAGACTTAGAAAGAAACGTTTCTCTTTGTTCACATCTATATTAGACTCACTACCCTCTGATATAAAAATACTCGATGTTGGAGGAACAGTAAGCTTTTGGGAGAATTTAGGTTTTTTGAATGAAGAAAATAAACAGGTAAAAATTACTCTACTAAATATAAAATTTACTGAAACAAGCTCAACACACCCACAGATCAACCAAGTTGTTGGAGATGCTACAAACATGGTAAATTTTCAATCCGATGAGTTTGATATAGTCTTTTCAAATTCAGTGATTGAACATGTAGGAGATTATGATAAACAGTACCAAATGGCCACTGAAGTAATGCGAGTAGGAAAAAGATATTTTGTTCAAACACCTAATCTTTTTTTTCCGATTGAACCCCATTTTGTTTTTCCTTTATTTCAATTTCTTCCTATAAATCTTCAGGTATGGCTACTAACCAATTTTGCTCTTGGATGGTTTGACAAGGTATCTGATAAACAGCTGGCTAGAAGGATAGCTAATTCAATTAAGCTGCTGAGTAAGAGAAGATTCCTGAATCTGTTCCCCAAAGCGCAACTTTATGAAGAAAAGGTTTTCGGTTTAACTAAGTCTTTTATAGTCTATGGAGAATCTCCCTAAGAGGATGTTTTAAAAGTATTTTTGGTAACATCAAAACCCTCGTAACCTAACCCCCCAGATCCTCTTCCCTACAAGGAAATGGGTGTTTTAACGTTTTGAGTATACTTTACTACTTTTAAAACAACCTTTATAAGCCTAACAAAAAATCTTGGACGAAGGGAAAGTGATATAGTGGTTCTTGAGCAGATGGGTGACAAGGTGCAAAATATGAGCTTTCCCTACTTCTTATTTTCAAGACAGCCTTCCTTCGATAAACCTTACCTCAGAGGTAAGGGAGTCTTAAATGGGCTATTATTAGGTGGAATTGGGTTAAAGCTAGGTATAGGAGTAGGCTCTACTTTTTTGAGGACTGTGATTGCAAATCCTCTTTGCTGGGGTTGTTGCTTACCAGATATATCATTGACTAGCAGTCCGATTTGAGCGGGGAAAGCTTGATTTACTAGAAACTTCGTTGAACCAACTGCTGGAACATCATTGCCGTATGGTATAAGTTTAACCTGAATATTTTCTCCCTCTACTTTCCAACTCAGAATAGCAGATGTTCCTTCATTGAGAACTAAATTTGGTTGTTCGCTACCGTTAATTTTGAAATAAACAATCTTAAATGGTTTGGGTAATATTGGAATTTTGGATTCAGCTTTTTTAGAACTAATCTTGTCGCTGCCATTATTAGAAACAGCTTTGATTTCAAATGCAAAACTCCCCACTTGATTTGCTAATAAAGGAATATTTTTACATTGCAGTTGTTGATTTTGTTGTATACATAGTTTGTTAAGTTTAGGGTCTGTAATATTGCCTTGATTAAATTTATAAGTAACTGGTTTACCATAAGATGTACCATCATCTGCATTGCCAACAACCTGTAGTTGTGACAGCAATAATGGACGTGCAATTGTCCAACTAAAAAGAATATTTTCACCTTTTGTGTACTGGGGCTTATCTAGCTGAAAATTAACTACTGATGCAATTGGTTTTTCTGCAATTTCTACTTGGGTAGTTTGCGCTACTACTTGGTTAGTTCGGGAAAATATTTGTATACCATTGCGATAAAAGGCTTGTAATTCAAAAGTGTAATTACCTTTTGTTTTCACTCCAGTTTTTACGTTGCTACAAATTAACTCTTGTTTGTCTTGTACCTGACAAGGAGGGATTTCATTAGCACTTCCTTTACCCAGTGTTTCAGGAATGCCATTGTTAAAGTCATAAGTAATAGGCGCAATAGGTTGGGAACCTTTAGCCGTCAAAACTAACTTTTTTAACTGTTTATATTGATGAATTTCCCAGTTTAAAGCTACCTCATCACCTTCAGTAATTTGAGAGTCATTTGCACTAAAATTTTCTAATCTTAAAGGATCGGGGTTTAAAATTCGCCAAATAATAAATCCTATGCCTCCCAATAACCCCAAAATTGCTAAAATTAATAGAAGAAATTGCCACCAAGGACGGGGTTTCCATACCAAAGTTCCTTGAGGCAGTGTGTTCGGTAGGGGTAAATTTTGTTGGTCTTTGACATCGAGTTGAAAGTTGATCGCTAGCCCTGTACCAAACCACGGTCGTCGCCACCAAGGTTTGGGTTTGACCGTCAAATTAGCCACAGCACTTCTATTAGGTAATAATCTGACTTCCGTAGGATCGAATTTGTAAGTATATAGTTCTTCTTCGTCTCGACTTTTTAAGTTTAATATCAGTTCGCGGACAATATTGCCCTGGTTAGCTAGTGATAATTCGTACTTGCCAAGACTACGGCTAACTTGTCCCAAGATGGTATTAAGTTGTATATCTAAGCGATAATTTGTCGGAATTTGGATATATACCAAATCCAGTAGTACTAAATCTGGAGAGTTTTCTGAATACAAGCGGATTGTCGGAGAATAGCTTCCCGCAAGGGTATCCCCAGGTGGGTGAAATTTCAATAATATTTGACCTTGAGTACCAGGATTGAGTTCTAATGCAGTCACGTCAGACACTAATCCTGGCCCCTCAAATCCAGTTGCAGGATAATTAATTGTGAACCAGTCATCGTCTAAATCTGGACAACTCAAGCGGAATCTATCTACGAGATAAGAGCGATTGTCAACTATTATCTCTACTTGCAGATACTCACTAGAATTGAAAATTAACGGTTTGTTGGGGTTGGTGTTAGGTCTAATGGAAAATGTCGGGTCGTTCACCCGAATTGCGGTCTGTTCTTTTAGCAGAACCTTAATTTGGTTTGGGAAGGTTATGGGAGTATCTTGTGGATAATGTAGAGGAGAATCTACGACTAGTGTATAGTCATAGGTTCCTGGAAGAGCATTTGCGGCAATTTGAAACTCAAATCTTACTTCGTCACTATTTTGCCCTGGAGCTAATGCTAAACTTTCTCTAGGAGAACTAGACCAACCAGTTAAATTTTGAAATACTTCATCAAAAACAAAATATAAGTCAATAACCGCGCTTTGATTTCCCTGATTGATTACAACAATATAAAGTTCAATGGTATCTCCTGGCATCCCAAATTGAATTCCAGGTGGGTTGATAATAACTTGCAGTGGATTGAATTTAGCTTGCATGTCATTGATTCCCTTATTTGATGCGGTGTAATTTGACCTGAAAATCTTCACCACCACTCACAATCATGGTTCCTTGATTGGTTTTCAAGTCGATACTATTGATTTTTTTAGAGCTTTGGTAAATTGTTTTACCTTCTGCTGCTCTTGTTTTGTCAAGCTTATGTTCGGGAGTTAAGTACCACACTACGACTCGTCCATCATCGCCACCACTTACTAAGAGACTACCATCGTCACTAAATGCTAGAGTTCGCACAGATGTTTTTGATGCTGACCAACGGTCTAGTTGTAAACAATTAAGCTCATTTACTTTTTCTAGCGGATTCGGATTTTTGATAGTTTGACACTGATTTAAATCCCAAATGGTAATAAATCCCGCAGAATCAGAAGTTGCGAGGATTTTTCCTGTTGAGTCAGGAACAAAAGCTAATCCCCAAATATAATCTTCAGGACCAACTAATGGGTCTAGTTTTTCTAGATTTTGCACCGATAAACTTGGGAATTGTTTATCAGATTGAGTTTGATTCCACTGCCACAATATAAAACGCTTAAAGTTTCCAGCAATTACTAGAGTTTTTGCATCTGGGCTAAGATTTAATGCCCGGACTTGGAAACCTGAGAGTTTCAATCTACTTTGTACGTCAATAACTTGCGGTTCTGGCAGAAAATCGCTGTTAGGCACTGGTCTTGACCATAGTCTCACTTTACCACTGCCATACCCACTGAATAAGTTAAGTGAGTTTGAGGTGAAAGCTAGGTCAAAAACGCGATCGCCTTTTGCTTTCGGATCTTTAAGGTCTTGAAGTTGGCTAATCTTGGCACCTAAAGGGACATCTCTAAGTTCAATTACACCATTATCTAAACCAACAGCAACACGATTATTTTGTAATGGCATAAAGCGCAAGACTTCTACAGCGTCATCGGTAATGGCCATCAAGCCTTTGGGCTGTTGTGCTTGGTCGCAAGCAAGGGGCTGCCCAGCGTATGTCACCGTATCATCAGGGTTTAAGCTATCAGCACCAATTCTCCAAAGCCTTAAGGTGCAATCATCTGAGCCGCTGACCACAGATAAACCAATGCCACTAAAACGCACTGAGTTGACAGAACGTGTATGCATTACACCTCTTGGTTGCAGGATTAATGCCAGGAGTGCGGCTAATAGTGCGATCGCAGCTAATTGTAGCCATAAAGGTATAATTGGCAGAGCCTCTACTTCTAATGTCTGCGTGGCTGGGTCTGTACTCCCTAAACGTTGGTCGGATAATTCTGATTTAGCCTCCAGCAACAAAGTTTTGCCGATTCCAATCCAAGGACGTTTTGTTTTAACATCGAGGATGACTTTACTTGTCTCTCCTAAATGAAGATTGGCGGTTTCAGGAATTTTTTTAAAAGTGCATTTTCGCCAGTCTCTACCTTGTACCTGCACATTAATTTGCTGATTGAGATTGCTAGCATTTTTAAATAGTAATTCAAAGGAAGCTGTATCAGATTTCCAGTCAGGCAACCAAGCCGATTTATTGGGGATTTTCAGGTGTTTTTCGGTGGTAGTAAAGTCTATAAAACCCACTGGCAAAACTTCAATATTGCCTTCAGCATTAGTTGGATAACCATTATTGCTAACAGCTTCAATAGTAAAAGGATAATTTTGACTGGGCGCTTGCACTACAGAAGGAGGTTGGCATTGGAATGTAGCTTCTGCTAAACCACCTGCATCTAAGGGTAATCGGCGTTCTGCACTGCCAGCCAGCCAAGACGGATCGACGCCTGTAAAACGTAGCATTACCTCAGTTGGTTGTTGCCCCAAGTTCCGCACCCGTACTGGTATATCGACAGAATTGCGGGGATAAACTTGGAACTCTCGTACAGGTAATTCTACACTTAAATGTGTTGGTCTGTTGTCTCGCTCAATTTTCAGGCGCAGCACAAGTCTGGACTGTTGTGCTAATTGCGGTGAAAAAATATTTACCATCAGGTTGACAGTACCAACAAATCCCGGCATGGGTGTATTGAATACGAACACTTGGAAGATGGTACTACTGCCCGGTGGCTTGGCTGCCGCTACCTCTGGTTCGAGTCTATACCAGCGATATCCTGTGTTGCGGATTTCTCCGGCGGCGGTAATTTCTATCTGAAAATTGACGAAGCGATCGCTGTCATTATTGACAGTTACCTCAAATGATACAGGAGTATCACCTGGACGAAAAGTTAGGTTTTGAGTAGAAAGGCTGGCATTAATAACACTTTTTTCCATGTTATTACTTATAATATTTTTTTATATTCTGCATGACTAGCGCTATTAAAAAATTAATGTCTCATAAAAACGTGACAATAGCTTTTTTTCTTTGATTATTGAAATTTATATACTATTAAATATTGTGTAATAAATTGGCCAATTTATAAAAGTCATTTTCAAAGGCGATCGCTAATAGAGATACAGCAGAATTCATAATTCAGAATTCTGAATTCAGAAGTAAAACACGCTTTATACCTGGGTAACAGACTTATTGCTTGTGTACCTCACCAACTTGAAATCTGCTGTATGAGCCAAAAAGAATGTAGAGACGTAGCAGTGCTACGTCTCTACAAGGGTTTTGGATAACGCATATTTAATTTCTAGATATGACTCAATACGGTTCGGATAAGTATTTTGAACTCAGAATAGGCTTTGGGGAAAAGGGGAATGGGTTTGCGGTTAAAGGTTTTTTATTCCCCTTTCCCCTTTTCCCTTTTCCCTTTAACCGAACCGTATTGGCAACGCCTAAACTCAAATTAAAATCGCTGCCCAATTCCCAGATGCACTTTGCTTTCTCCCTGGTCGTTAATGCCATAGTCAGCCCGAATTAAGCCTAGTGGTGAATTTAATCGCACTCCCGCCCCATAACCAAAACCATAACCTGGTTTATCCCGTACACCTGCCGGATTTCCTAATACAGTATCACCAGAGCCTAAATCTGAGGCAAAGTCGGCAAATAATACACCGCCGACGATTGGTAAAACGGGAAAACGGTATTCTGCCGAAGCCAACACATAGCTGCGACCACTGCCAACTTCGCCAGAATCGTAACCGCGCACTGAGTTGGAACCACCCAAGTTAAAACTTTCGTAGGGCGGTAAATTCCCAAGGACGGTACCAGCTTGGACATTCACCGCAAATACTTGTGGCTGTTTGCTGTTAAATAGCTGCACTGGTAAATATTGGCTGTAGTTGGCTTTGAGGCGATTAAGGGAAATATTACCTTCGCCGATAGGTATAGATTGTTCTGTACTCAGACTTAGAACGGAACCTTGAGTTGGATTGAGGGGATTATCTCGTTTATCTTTGGTGGCGGTGAAGGATACAGTAGTTAGGTCGTCAATACCAGTTCCACTCGCAGATAGGGGGTTGCCTTGAGCGTCAGTTGGGGTAATATTACCTTGGCGATCGCGAATACTAGTTCGGGTATAGTTTAATCCTAATGAGGTATTCCAATCGTCGATTGGTCGCTGCAAGCTGACACCACCACCAATTTGCCCTTCTCGCACTTTGTCGCCGTTAGCTAGCTTGATCTTGTCATCAAAGGTTTCCGAAAGTTCCTGACTACGAAAACCATTTACAGTGTAGCCCAAGCGATCGGGGTTAGTTATCCGATAGGGACTGACAAATTTGCTATTAAACTGCAAGTCTCGGCTACTTACCCCAACATTCACACCTAAAGTATCATTAACACCACCGACATTCTGATCTTGATAGCTGATTGTACCTACCAATCCTTGATCGGCATTGTAACTACCACCCAAGTTAACACCACGCGCCCCAGTTTCTTTAAGTTGATAGACTAAATCAAGTTTTGTCGCATCTCCTTCTAAGGCAACATTCACAGTTTCAAATAAACCAGTACGATATAGCTGTTGGATGTCTTGTTTAACGACATTTTCTTGGAAAATTTGACCGGGTTTCAACTTGAGTTGTTGTTGTAAGAAATCTGGTTTGGTGCGTCCTCCAATGGGATTACCCTTGCTATCAACGGTTTTACCCTCATCGTTGACAAAGCGAAATTTGATATCACTTACCAAACCTTCAGCGACATTCACAGTGAGAATGCCTTGAGAACTAGGTTTAATTGATAACACCCGTGCTAAGTTATAACCATTGTCGGCGTACCACTTGTTAATTTGTGCCACTGCTTGTTGCAGTCCACTGGGACTAATGGTGGTTCCAATTTGAGATTGCAAACGTTGTTGAGCAACTTGATAGGTAAGTACTTTAGCACCAGATAATTGCAGCGATCGCACAATCACTGGTTGGACTTGGTATACTACATTCAATCCAGCCTGAGTGCTAAAGCTATTCACACTGACACTACTAAATAAACCTGTATTTAAAATTGCTGTTACATCTTTTTGTAGCTGGCTTTGACTGGTTTCTCCACCCACCTGGGTTTTAATTACCTGGCCAATGATTTGCTGTAATTCTTGATTGGCTCCCACCACCTGTACATCTGTAGCTCTGACTACCAAATCGCTTTCAGTAGCAGGAGTTTTGGGGGATGAAGGCGAAAAAGAGGGAGTGGGAAGAAGCGTTACTGATGAATTTCCCTTGTCTGTTGATTTTAAGACTACTGGGGAATTTTTGTTTGCACCTGTTTGCACGGCGACAGGATTTTGAGAAAATTGTTGTGCAACTATAGTTTCTGGGGAAGCAATTGTCTCTACCCGTGCGGGAGTGTCTTCAATTATCGGTACTACCAAGTTACCAGCTTTTGCAGTTGGAGTAACGGTTTTAGCAGGTGCAGCCGTTACTTGCCCAGTAACATTGCCAGCAGCTAAAGTAGCTAAAGTAAAAATAGCAGTAGTAGAAACTCGCATAAATATTTAACCTAATTAACTGGGAGTTATACTAATTTTGGATTTTAGATTTTAGATTTTTGATTAAAAGTATTGACCAAAAGGCTGTTCTAGAAATTTCAAACAATTACATTCCTATCCAAAATTGGTATTAGTTGTAAGGAAGTAAAGGAATAGGGATAATACTAACTTCCAGCTTCCTTGTCGATTTCCCTATTTATACCTCTTACCCAAACAGACAGTTAATTTTGATATTTTGTTTCTTATGAGTAATTTATCTCGGTCATCTCTAGCTTTAAACTCCCAATCAGCAATTTCTCCTTTGCGGTTACTTGTATTAAGTAATGGTCATGGGGAAGATATGATTGCACTTCGGATTCTGCAAGAACTCCTACGACAACCAAACCCACCAGAGATATTTGCTTTGCCTCTGGTGGGTGAGGGACGTGCTTATGAGCAGTTGGATATCCCCTTTATCGGTTCAGTCCTGAATATGCCTTCTGGCGGCTTTATTTATATGGATGGCCACCAATTAGCGCGGGATGTACGCGGTGGTTTATTGCAACTTACCCTCAGCCAAATTAAAGCTATCCGCCGTTGGGTAAGTTCTCAAAAAAAATTAGGTAATAGGAGAGCGATTTTAGCAGTGGGAGATATTTTGCCACTGTTGTTTGCAACATTCAGTGGCGCTAATTATGCTTTTGTCGGTACGGCAAAATCTGAATATTATGTGCGAGATGAAGCTGGATTATTACCACGAAAATCTAAAGACGCAGGTTGGGAAAACTTTTCTGGTTCAGTTTACCATCCTTGGGAACGTTGGTTAATGAGTCGTCGCCGTTGTAAGGCTGTGTTCCTGAGAGATGCGCTGACAACAGAAACATTAAAACAATGGCCAATTCCAGCTTTCTATTTGGGTAATCCGATGATGGATGGTCTAGAATCGAGGTTTTCACGCCAACAATTTTATAGTCAGAATGTCCAACAGCAAGAGACAGTTCGACCTTTTGTAGTGACTCTTCTTCCTGGTTCTCGTCCCCCAGAAGCATACACCAACTGGGAAACAATTATGATTGCCGTATCTGCATTGATGACAAGTTTTCAACAGCGAGATTCAATCTTTTATAGTTCTAACAAAGTAGTGTTTTTAGGTGCGATCGCTCCTGGTTTAGACTCTAATATTTTATCCCAAAGTGTGCAATCCCAAGGCTGGCGTGCTGAATCAGCATCTCCTATCCAACTTGGCGATCCAAATATATTGACATTTAAACAGAGAAATGCTTATCTACTATTAACACAACGAGCCTATAATGATTGCTTGCATTTGGGAGATTTAGCGATCGCAATGGCAGGTACAGCCACAGAACAGTTTATCGGTTTAGGCAAACCTGCGATCGCAATTCCCGGTAATGGTCCACAATATAACCTTGGCTTTGCTGAATCTCAAAGTCGTCTTCTGGGATCGTCTTTGATTTTAATCGATCGACCAGCAGATGTAGCGAAGGTTGTACAATCCTTGTTTAAAAACCCTGATAATTTGCAAATTATTGCTGAAAATGGTGGGCGACGTATGGGAAAACCGGGAGCAGCACTACGTATTGCTAATTGCTTGCGGGAAAAATTGGGATAATGAGGCAGTGGGCAAAACAGTGCTAAGTTAAGAGTTAGGAGTTAGGAGTTATTCTCCCGATCTCCCCATCTCTTTCTTGTCTCAATTCTTCACGCTACTAATCCAGAACGTAAGGCCCTGACAGCAGCTTGGGTACGGTCATCAGCACATAGTTTATTTAGAATATTACGAACATGGGTTTTTACAGTACCAACTGTAATGTAAAGTTTCTCGGCGATTTGACCATTGCTACACCCAGCTACAATCAACTCTAGGATTTCCAGTTCCCGTTGAGTCAGAGGGTATGTTTCCAAAACTTGCTCGTATTCTGTCGCCAGCGCTTCAATTTTTACAGTCTTCGGCTTGTCAGAACCTTGACTTTCTCCAGGAATACCTTGGCGCATCTTCCGCAATACCACGTTGGCAATTGCCGGATCGATCCAAGAGTTACCGCCATGAGTTGCTTGAATTGCCTCGGTTAATTTACTGATACTGGTTTCTTTCATATAATAAGAATCAGCGCCAGCTGCGAAGGCTGCAAGTACAGCATCCTCTGTATGATCCATTGTCAAAATGAGAATCTTCGTAGTAGATTGCCCATTTTCAGCCTGGGAGCGTTTGAATTTACGAGTGAGTTCGATGCCATCCATGTCAGGCAAGCCGATATCTACTACCGCGACATCTGGCTTTGCCGTTTCTAAAAGTTTTAACCCTTGGGTAGCATTTGCCGCTTCTCCAATTACTTTCAATGCACTATGAGACTGTAATGCTGCTCGTAGCCCCATTCGCGTTAAGTCATGATCTTCAATTAAAATAATACTAATTTCATTCATCGCTACACTCACTCTTGCGCTGTTTGCATCTTTCAAAGTATTGCCTTTTGTAACTATTATCTATTATTTTCCCAAACTCAAGATAGATGATATTTCAACCTGTCTGCATCCACCGATAGAAATAACAAGTAGCCAAAATTTTTATATTTAGATAGACGACAAATCTAGCTGGAGATATATAGATACTTACACAAAAAGTATGAAATATTGAAACGAATGCCAAATTGCTCTTCCTTGCTGATAATTCAGCTTTGAGTTGTCATGTTCCATCCGTTAATTAGTATTATTTGGGAGCAAACTTTAAAAAAAGCTTACGAAAATGAAAAAATTATACTGTGTAAAAGTTGCTTTCCGAGAAAGTAAAAGATGGTTGCGAACGATTTTTAATCAAACCTTTGGATTCATCCGATTGATAGAGCCAATAGAGATCCTCATGGAAGGGAATCAACCAGCGTTAAAACTCACTGAAATCAGAAACAGCAAAGTAATTCGTAGTCCTTTGTAACAAACTTGTCCGTCTGACTCACAGGATATAATACAAGCCGCTCTGTACTAACCTCTCCCCTTTTAGGTTTTGAATTTTGCCTAACTTTTGTCGGGAACTTTTCTTTGGAATTAAGCTTTGGTAACTTTGCGAACATCCATAAGTTCGATATACCTAAATAAATACTAACACAGATGTGGCGATCGCTAAGAAAATTGTTGAAATTTCAGGAGGTAGGATTACTTCAGATTCACAAATAGCTATAGATATTACTTTTTTATTTATCTGGTCTAACTAACCTGATAGGTAAAACAGTTCAAGCTTATGGTACACGATAATGGGATGCAACTCTCACCAATGACTGACGACGGTGGCTTCCTCACTCATCTACAATTGTTTTAAGCTTGGTAAAGTATTTTATTTTACTTTCTATCAACGGTGTCTGCTTGTTAATGACTAATTTTTTGCCAGACATTGGTCATTTGTTAGGAGTTTAGTTACCATCTGGTAAATTAACCAGATTGAAGATACAACAGACTCAATTCAACCCAAGGAAAGACCCGAAAGAGCGAACGACATACTACTAACGGAGGAGAACGAAGTTGTAGAATGTGATGAATGTCAAGCAGGTATTAAAGTGGATCTTTATGCAAAATATCTTAATCAATCAAATTACAGGTTTTAAATGTCCGAAAATCTTATATTCTTTAGTTGGATAATCTAAAAAGATAAATTTTATACATCAACCTATGTTTGGCGGCGAAAATTAAAACCGATGGAAGAGACGCTGAAAATTTTGGTTGTAGACGATGACGAAGTAGACCGGATAGCAATCTGTTCTGCCCTGACTAAAGCAGGTGTTCGGATAGAACTGTCTGAAGTAGGCAATGGTAATGAAGCATTCTCTGTCTTAAGCATTACTACTTACGATTGTGTTTTCCTCGACTATCGTTTACCAGATCGGGACGCACTAACCTTGATTCAACAGCTACGTTCTTCAGAAATTAAAGTTCCTTTAGTAGTTATAACTGGTCAAGGAGATGAAGAAATTACTCTTCAATTATTGAAAGCTGGTGCTACAGACTATCTCTCTAAGTCTAAAATATCCCCAGAAATTTTGTCGCAGGTTTTGCGGAATGCAATTCGGATTTATCGGGCGGAAATACAGGCAGATTTGGCAAATCAGCAGCTTAGAGAAACTCACGAACAACTCATTTTTAAGAATCAAGAATTGGAGAGGCAACAGCAACAGATTCAAATGCAAAACTTCAAGTTATTGGAGGCATCACGTCTAAAATCACTTTTTTTGGCAACTATTTCCCACGAACTTAGAACGCCGATGAATGCGATTATTGGCTTTTCACAAATACTCTTGCGTCCTAAGTTCGGTCAACTAACGCACCAGCAAGCAGATATGGTTGAGCGCATTTTGAATAATGGGAAGCATTTACTGATGCTACTCAATGAAGTTCTCGATTTTTCCAAGCTGGAGGGAGGAGGATTAGATTTCAAGGCAGAAAGATTTGATATATCAAAGGTAATCAATCTCGTTGTCAGTGAAATGCGTTCCCTCGCTGATGCTAAAAATCTTTCATTGTTAGTACAAACTGATTTGCAAAATCCTTTGATATTTAACGATCCAGTTCGTGTCAAACAGATTTTGATTAACTTGCTTTCCAACGCCATTAAATTTACAGAGTCTGGTGAAATCTCGGTTGAGGTTAAGGAATTACCTGGAAATCGAGTAGTAGTTATCGTTAAAGATACAGGTATTGGCATAGCCCCCAAAGATTTTAAACATATTTTTGAAGCATTTCGGCAAGTCGATCAAACTATCACTCGCAAATATCCAGGTACAGGTCTGGGTTTGGCAATTATAGATTCGCTAGTGCGAATGATGGGCGGTAAAATATTTCTTGAGAGTAAATTGGGGGTGGGTTCAATTTTTAAAATTGAATTGCCACGTCAAATTACATTACCGACTGTAGCAGCAAATGCTCCAGCTTCACAGTTAGATCGGGATGATTTTTTTTCTCCTGCACAAAATCCTCATCATTCATCTTCTCAAGCCAGAAAAATACCAATAGAATATCCTAAATTGAAAAATTACTTCCAGAAAAACTGATAAAAATTTATAAATCATGTCTGTAGTTGAAAATAATAAAGTTTATCGGATATTAGCAGTTGACGACACTCAAGATAATCTGATTTTGGTTCAAGCAATTTTAGAAAGTGAGGGGTATGAAATTGATTTGGCTTCAGATGGAATAAAAGCTTTACGGAAAATTGAGCAATCTCCACCCGATCTGATTCTGTTAGATGTAATGATGCCGGGGATAGATGGTTATGAAG
This sequence comes from Nostoc sp. DSM 114167, assembly GCF_052692655.1. NCBI lineage: Bacteria > Bacillati > Cyanobacteriota > Cyanophyceae > Nostocales > Nostocaceae > Nostoc > Nostoc sp. DSM 114167. The sequence continues at coordinate 3,943,468 of NZ_CP195116.1, read as the reverse complement.
TCACACGTCGGATTCGGAATAACCCTGCTATCTCTTATATTCCAATTCTATTAATTACTGCCTTTCATCAATCCAGCGTTGTCGAAGGTTTGGATGCTGGTGCTGACGATTTTATTCGTAAACCATTTGATACTGATGAACTACTGGCAAGGGTGCGATCGCTATTACGTCTCAAGCACAGTCTGGACGAACAACAAAAAATGGCCCGCCAACGGGAAGATTTTGTTTCCCGTCTGACTCATGATTTACGAACTCCTTTAGTAGCCGCCGATCGCATGTTGAATTTGTTTGAAATGGAAACATTCTGCAAAATTTCGCCGGAAATGAAACAAGCGATCGCAGTCATGATTCGCAGTAACCAAAATTTGATGGAAATGGTCAACACCCTATTAGAAGTCTATCGCTTCGAGGCGGGTAAAAAAACGTTGAATTGGGAGGAATGCGATTTATGTGAGATATCTCAAGAAGTAGTCAACGAATTAAGTCCTCTAACTAATGAAAAAGGCTTGACTCTGGAAATTGATACCCGTCAATTAGATCCACTGAGTCCAAATGCTGCTACGATCATGGGCGATCGTTTGGAATTACGGCGAGTGTTAAACAACTTGATTGCAAATGCCATCAAATTTACAGATACAGGAGGCATAACAATCCGCATTTATGAAACATCATCTAATCCAGGAGATCCAGATTCGGTAGTAATTGAGGTAGAAGATACAGGATATGGAATTGCGCCAGAAGATCGGGCAACAATTTTTGAGCGATTTCGCCAAGGCAGAAATAAACGATCGGGTAGTGGCTTAGGACTACATCTATCCCATCGCATTATAGAAGGGCACGCAGGAACTATCAAGGTCGCTTCGGAAGTAGGGAAAGGTAGTTTATTTACTGTGCAACTACCTAAAAATGCTTAAGTTGTTCTCCTTCACTACCGATTATTTTGCGGATATCTCCCAAGAAATTACATTTAATTTTGAATGTATTTTGATGCGCCCAGCAAAAATAAAATTAGCTTAAATTAATATGGATTAATTACAGCAGCATTTGAAGGTTAATCCAATCAGAATATTGCCGGATAACTTGCCTCTTCCAATATTTGTATACTCCCAACGGTAGATGTATCGCTCGATTAAAATAACTAAATCTACTTTTGTATCATTCTATAGATAGTAGAAATAACTATTTTACAAAGTTATTATTCAACCTATTAATGCCTGAAAAACGTGTATGCACCCTGGAATCATAACCCAGGGTCTTTTTTATAAAAACCTAGATAATCATCATTTTTTCATCATTGACTACTGTCCATGTCCACTCTCAACTTTTAATAGGGTGGACATGGACAGCAGTTAAAAAGGATTATAAAGTAAACTAAAATACAGACCGTTTTCTTGTAATGTTCTCTCATTTGAGTTAACAGATACCAAAGGAATACCCCAGTCAAGACGAACGGTGAAGCGATCGCCCTGTGCCCAACGCAACCCCAGACCAACAGCAGCTAAAGTATTACGATCGGGATTCTCTTCACCAGAACTGTTCCAGCCAACACCAAAATCCACAAAGGGAATAACCTGTAAGATGCTATTTATCTGCGGTAGGCGCAGAATCGGTACTTGAACTTCCGCAGAAACAAAAGTGGCATTATCCGTTAGCAGATAATCTTGACGGTAGCCGCGAATGCTATCCTGTCCACCTAAGCCAAATTGCTCTATCGGCAGAAGTGTTGTAGATGCAAGTTGCGTATTTAAACGAAGTAATAGTAAGGTTTCAGGAGCTAAAAGGCGCGCCCACTGCGCTTGCCCTTGCCAAGCAAAAAAACGGCTATCAGGAGCATCTTGATTAACCGTGGCATTCAACACATCTAGACCCAAACTGAATTGAGAGCGTAGGGCGATAACTTCACGACTGTTACGACTCGTCCATTCTTGAAAAAATCGCAACGCAGATACCCTAGTAGTCTGCCAAGGCAATTTTGCTAGGTTAAGCTTGGATATAAACGCTGCATCTTTCGGCGAGCATCTTTGGTTTGAAAAGCCCAATAGACACTGGCTTTTTGCTGATTACGTTGTTTCTCCCAAGCGGCAATCTCAGAAGATAATATTTCTGCATTAGGAATACGCCGTTCTAAACATTGGCGAGATAAAACAGATAATTCAATTTCTACTTGATTCAGCCAAGAGGCATGTTTAGGAGTATAGTGAAACTCTAATTTTTGAACAATTCGTCGCGCTTCTTCTGGTTGAAAAACTTCATATAATGCGCTGGGGGTATGAATATTCAGGTTATCAACTACTAAACGAATCACATCAGCATCTCGGTAGCAAACATCCACTAAATTTTTCATCTGAAGAGCAAAATCGGCTTTAGTTCGACGCTGTGTAACTTCAATATGCCGCCAGCCTGCCAAAGGTTGAAAACACGCAAATAAATTTACTGTCCCGTTCCGTTTATACTCAAAATCATAACGTTCAGGTTGCTCCGGCTCTAGTGGCAGAGGAAGTCTTACTTCTTCTACTAATTGATATGGGCGCTCATCAAAGCAAAGTACGGGGCGTTTAGGATCGTAAGGCTCATTGTATAAATCCAGTACATCTTCCATTCGGAAAACATATTCTGCATTAACTTCAGGAATGCACCACTGTTCTTTTAACCACGGTTTGATTTCATTTTTTTTAAAGTTTGACGTACTGTTTCATCCGAAATTGAATCTACGATCCCAACGTTCACTAAATGATCTGCTAATAATTGCATTGTCCAACGTACTCTTCCAACTGGTGGATTAGAACAAGCAGTTGCAATTAAAAATGCTTCTTGTTTTTCATTTAGTTTTTTAGGTTTTGGTGGATGGACTTCATCCTTTAAAGCAAAATCTAACCCTCCAATGACAAATTTTTCTCGTATTCGCTGTACTGTCGCAACATGCGCTCTAACTGTGCCAGCGATCGCTTGATCAGTTTCTCCTTCAGAAGCCATCAGAAGAATGTTTGCACGGATTATCGTTCTTGCTTTGTGCTTACCTTTTTTAATTATTGCTTGTAGTTGTGAAACTTCATCCTCATTCAAGTCTACAATGTACTTTTTTGCCATGTTATACCCCGTTTTTGGCTAGTTTACCAATTAAAGGTTTTACTTAGCAAAGTTAGCTTGGCAGACTACTAGTGCGTCCCTCATCATCAGCGCCAGGCGAAAGTAGAGAAGGGGGAAACCCTCCTTCGCTCTCTTTTTGTAGTTTCCACGAGATATCACTTTCGCGTCGGGAGGCTGTCAACCCAAGGACAAACTCTTGTGTAGGAGTTTGGACTATGGGCTGACGGAATGTCAGTTCGTAATAGCGAGAAGCCGATTCGATATCTAAAGTGTCGAAAGGAGGCTCAATGACATTACTTGATGTAGTGCCATAGTTAAAGCTAAGAGTTCCGTTGCGGGGATTAAGAGGCAATGTGTAACTAGCGTCAAAGGAGTTGCTACCATCAGTATTGGTGTAGCCTACACTTAGACCATCTCCCAATCCGAGTAAGTTGGCTTCATTCAATCTTAACCCGCGTCGGAAACTGCCAACACTAGGCGATCGCCCATTATCAAGAACTATTTGGCCACTAAAGGTTTTTGCCTCACTGATTTTAACTTCCAAAAGACTCGTACCCGTTTGCGATCCTGCTGAGAGTTCAGCAGTTACGTTTTTAATCAAAGGATTAAGTTGCAAAAGTTGCAAGGCTTCTAATAGACGCTGGCGATTCAAAGGTGGTGATGTCGCAATTGCTAGTCGGCTACGGACATAATTCGGATTCAGCCGCCGAGTCCCAGTTACCTGAATATCTTCTAATTTACCTTCGACCACCTGAATTTTGACAACACCAGATTGGATTGTTTGAGGTGGAATATAGGCACCAGAAGTAATGTAACCATTTTTGACATATAGATCGGTGATTTTAGAACGTGCTTGATACACTTGGGTCAGTGAGATCGGTCGTTTGGTAAATTCAGCAGTGGCGAGGGCTAATTCTTGGGCGCTAAAAACTGTGCTACCAACAACTTCAAAGCGTTCAACAACAATAGTTTGAGGAAAGTTGCCAGGGAGTGGTGCCTCAGGTGTGGGAGTTGGGGTAGAGGGTGGAAGTAGTTCTGCTGGTGGGGGGAGTGGCTGTGGCACTTCCGGTGAGGGAAGTGGTGAAGGTGTGGGTGGTTGGATATCCTGTGGTGGTGGAATTTGTTGTGATAGGATGAAATTACTTGTTGGTAATTGTGTAGTATCAACAGTCTCAGCTTTCAGTGGACTTAAAGATGTACTGCCAAGTAATAGAAGCATACTCAGCGGTAAGCAGGACACTATAAGATTCTGAGGGTATTTATCAATCATCGCGCTGGACTATTTTTGTCAGTAACTATGGGATTATACCGGGACTGCTTCAGATGTGAATCTTACTTCATCTTTTGTCGCTAAAGTTGATATCTTGAGCAAATCTCAATTTAAAAGCTAAATCATCTGGTGATTGCAGACTTAAAAGTATTAATAAGATATCTGGTGAAATTAAATTAATTATGCGTTGCTCGAAATCCTTGGTAGGCAAAATTTATGTAGTCAAAGGCTTCCCGTACCACTACGTGGAAGCAAGCTACGCGTAGTATCTCCGTGCTTTTTTTACAGTTGAAATCTGATACCAAATTTCTGATGAGAGTGTGCTGCAATCAGTAGACATCTTGGCATTTGTAACTTTTGCCTTGACGTTGGAGTGGATGTGAAAGGTTACTGGGTTTGGAAAAATTCCATCCTTTCCCCTTTACCCCATTTCTGCAAAAAGTCTAGTGTAGTTTCCCTTGTGCGTCTCTGAAAGATAAACCTACACCGCTCATTGAAACCTCCTACTTGTTGCCTTCTTCACTCCATACCACTTTCCTTAAACATTCCTATCAATTTACGTTTACGAGCGTGAGTTTGCATCAAGTTTTCCCGATAGCTTAACCAGTCAGCTTTCTTCCCAGATTTCAAATAGGCATTACGCGCCTTTTTCAACCATTCAACCGCGTAATAATAGTATTCGGCTTTACCTGCATCCATAATCTTTTCAGCACGGCGACGAGCATTAGCAATCACCCAACCAGGATTATGAGGGATAGCAGCATCCATGACTCGGTGAATTAACTCTGAACGATCGGAACTTAGTTCGCTAGCGATCGCAATTGCATCATCAATTAGCCCTTCATGCAAAAATATATCTACCTTGGCTGATTCTGTTCCCCAACCATTACAAGTACGAACAATTCTCAGCAGGTCTGTTTTGACACTTCCCCAGTTTTCCCCAGCGAATTCTGCCATTTTTTGGTAGTCCACCAAGGAGGGCTTTATTTCAAAAGCCGCCTTGATTGCTAATAAAGCAACTTCATTATTACCCAACTCAACAGCTAAATCACTTGTCCAAATTCCCAATTCATACTGACAATTACCCGGTAAATTTAATCCACTCTGGGCTATATCTAGTGATTGCTGTAACGCCCCCTGAACGCTGAGTGTTTTCGCTAGGGCAAAGGCTTCTTCCATTGAGTTCATCTGGGTATGAGCAGCATCAATTGCTTCTTCTACCCTGCCTAAACGCCCCAACATTGTCAGATATTGCTGAGTTTGCCCTTCCGCTTCTGCTAAATACAGGTATTCTTGATAACGTTCTTGACGTTCGAGAATTTTCAGGCGAATTAATGCCAAATCATCAGCATAATCTGGTACGTCTTCTTCCCAAGCTCCCCTTTCAGTAATGTTACCTTGGAGAACTTGTACCAGTGGCGGATAATCCCAACCTTGGCGTAAAGCCTCCATAACTAGACCAAAATCAGCATTCCACTCATCTTGCCAAGCTTCTAAATTTATTTGAATATCAACTTTTTCTTCTGGAGTAAGTTCGGTGCTGAGAATTGCTTCACACCAAGCATTATTTAATTCGCCGACAACTTCATCATTTTCAGCGCCGTATTCGGCAACATCATCCCAATTTTCCACACAGGTAGAGGTAATCGCTGACAAAATAGCGATCGCATTTTCACCTTCTCCCCGTTCGCTAAAATCTACCGCAGTTTGCACTACACTCAGCAAATCTTCGCCAATCGGGTCTTCTTCGTATCCCTCCTCAAAGTAGCGCACGGTATCCTTGAGAATTTGCCGTACTTGCCGCCGAAAAGCAGCCGGATCGATAGTACTGCGACGCACGGATTTGATGGTTGTTTGGTTGTCAGCAAGATTTGTCATCCAACTTACATGGCGGTCAATCGCCTCAATTAGAGGGGGGTATTCTGCTACCAACTCTTGCAGCAACCTTTGAGTTTCGATATAATTCAGGCGATTTAGTAGTTCCTCAAGGGTGGGGCGCTGCTCAATATTTTCTGAGTTACGCGCACAAACCAGCATCGTCGCTACTATGTGTTTGCACCACCCTTCATAGTCGTAGGCACAGGTGCATTTTACTGAGGTTAACCCACTGCTATCAAAATTCAGGTTGACATGATAAGGTCTAGCTTCGGTGCCTAGAACATCTGCCTGAAGCCGATGACCACGTTGGATAACGGTATGAACAGCACCAGCGTTATAATATGCCTCGCCCCGCTGGAAAGATTTGGCGTTGGCATGACGGCGGATAGTAAATTCACTAATTTGGGGAATAGACATCGAGCGATCGCCTGCGTAAATCTTCTGGATCAATCCTAAATCCAGCTTAGTGTTACGCTAACGCGCTGTAAAGAAAAAGGTGTGGCGATTCTGAATGAGACTGCAATTTCTATTCATTAACTAGCTCATAACAGGGAATCAGTTTCATTACCCTGCAAATACTCACTTCATTTCTTGTCGCTTTTCTGGGAAAACCAACCCATATAATGAAAATATCCATATTTTCGCCAGAAGTGAGTGAATCATAATTTGAGTTAGCAATACCCAAACCTGAAATCAGTGAACAGTCAACAGTAAACAGTCAGGGTAATGTAAGGTAAGGGATTTAGAGTTCAGCGATAAAACTGATAACTGATAACTGTTAAAAGGGTTGCGCTGATTGTCGGTCAAGTTGAGAATAAATAGGCGAAGCAGACGGGGAAACTAACGTGAGTCAAGGATATGATTACGATTTAGTAATTATCGGCGCTGGTGTAGGCGGACATGGCGCAGCCTTACACGCCGTAAGTTGTGGTTTGAAAACAGCAATTATTGAAGCTGCTGATATGGGAGGAACCTGTGTTAATCGGGGCTGTATTCCTTCTAAAGCGCTGCTGGCAGCATCTGGACGTGTGCGGGAGTTACGCAATGCCCACCACCTCAAGTCACTGGGAATTCAAATTGGTAGCGTAGAATTCGATCGCCAAGCGATCGCTAATCATGCCAACGATCTCGTCTCGAAAATTCAAGGCGACTTAACCAACAGCCTCAAACGTCTAAAAGTCGATATCATCAGAGGCTGGGGAAAAATCGCTGGGGCGCAAAAAGTCTCGATCGTCGGAGACGGTAGTGAAAAAACCATCACAGCCAAAGACATTATCCTTTCTCCTGGTTCAATTCCTTTTGTGCCTCCAGGGATTGAAGTAGACGGCAAAACTGTCTTTACCAGCGACCAAGGTGTGAAGTTGGAATCACTACCAGAGTGGGTAGCAATTATTGGCAGTGGTTATATCGGCTTAGAATTTTCTGATATTTACTCAGCTTTGGGTTGTGAAATCACCTTGATTGAAGCCCTAGATCAGTTAATGCCAGGATTTGACCGCGATATTGCCAAACTTGCCGAACGGGTGCTAATTACTCCCCGCGATATTGAAACGAAAGTCGGTATATACGCCAAAAAAGTTATCCCAGGTTCACCTGTGGTGATTGAGTTAGCGGATTTCAAAACCAAAGAAGATGTAGATGTCATCGAAGTAGATGCTTGCTTGGTGGCTACGGGACGCATCCCGGCGACCAAAAATCTTGGTTTAGAGTCTGTGGGCGTGGAAGTCGATCGGCGGAATTTTATTCCAGTAGACGATCGCATGGCAGTGCTATCAGCAGGTGAAGTAGTGCCGCATTTGTGGGCAATTGGCGACGCTAATGGGAAGATGATGTTAGCCCATGCTGCTTCTGCTCAAGGCATCATCGCGGTAGAAAATATAGTTGGGAGGGAAAGAATAGTAGACTATCGCAGCATCCCCGCAGCGGCATTTACCCACCCAGAAGTCAGCTATGTAGGCTTAACTGAAACAGCAGCTAAGGAGTTGGGACAAGCTGAAGGATTTGAAATCGCCACCAGTAGGAGTTACTTCAAAGGAAATTCCAAAGCGTTGGCAGAAAATGAAGCCGACGGTATTGCCAAGGTGATATATCGCAAAGACACCGGAGAAGTTTTGGGCGTTCACATTTTCGGACTGCACGCCTCAGACTTAATTCATGAAGCCTCAGCTGCGATCGCCAACCGTCAATCTGTCCAAAGTCTCGCACATCTAGTTCACGCCCACCCGACACTTTCGGAAGTCCTGGACGAAGCTTATAAACGAGCCATCTAAAAGTTAGAAGTGAAAAGTTAGGAGTGAAGAATTAATATCCCTAACTCCTGTACAGACGCGATTAATCGCGTCTCTACTCCCAACTCCTAACTCCTAACTCCCAACTCCTAACTCCTAACTCCTAACTCAGCACTAATTATGCAAATCCGTCGCCGTTCACCTAACCCAGCTATTTCCGTGTCCATGTTACGTTATCAGGCTGCCGTACCTGATGCAGCGCCAAACAACATTTTGGAAGAAATTGTCTGGCATAAAGAAGTTGAAGTTGACCAAATGCGTGAAAGGCTGCCTTTACGGGAATTGCAACATCAAGCACTCTCTGCGCCACCAACCCGTGATTTTGTTGCTGCTTTGCGTCAAGGTAAGACAAAGCCAGCATTGATTGCCGAAGTTAAAAAAGCTTCACCGAGTAAAGGCGTTTTACGAGCAGATTTTGACCCAGTAGCGATCGCCCTATCTTATCAGCAAGGAGGTGCTAGTTGTCTTTCTGTACTCACAGATGTCAAGTTCTTTCAAGGTAGTTTTGACAATTTAGCCAAAGTCCGGGCTGCCGTAGATTTGCCCCTACTGTGTAAAGAGTTTGTCATCTATCCTTACCAGATGTACTTAGCACGGGTTCAGGGTGCAGATGCGATTTTGTTGATTGCAGCTATTTTGAGCGATCGAGATTTGCAATACTTCTTGAAAATTGCTAACAACCTGAAAATGGCAGCCTTGATTGAAGTCCATAGTTTGGCAGAACTTGACCGTGTGTTAGCCTTAGATGGAGTCTCCCTGATAGGAATCAATAATCGCAATTTGGAAGATTTCTCTGTCGATCTGCAAACTACTTGCCAACTTTTGGCTGCAAGGGGTAGACAATTGCAAGAGAAAAATATCCTTGTTGTCAGCGAGTCAGGACTACACAACCCAGAAGATTTGAGTTTAGTGCTGACAGCAGGTGCATCTGCTGTACTCATTGGAGAATCTTTGGTAAAACAACCAGATCCCGGCGCTGCGATCGCCCGTATATTACCGAAGAATTTTTGAAATAAACACCCCATCTGCCCTAAAAGGCGCAGGGCAACTGCACATAATAGTTGAGCAATTGGGCATACTATGCGTATACACGCAGCACTTTGCTATCAAATATCATCAATATCTTTGCTAAATCTTCATTGCTAATCAAACCAAAGCCATAAGCAACTAGTTATTTATTATGTAACAATTTATTAACAAGAAATAAACTGTGACTAATACACAATCCCAAATATGAAATCAAAAGTTAACTTCATGGAGCAAATTCCTCTACCTTCGCCTATTCACTACGAACTTATACTTCAACTCTTAGAAAGACAAACTATGTTAGCAGTCAATGATAATCCAGATTTACGGCATCAGGTGAATCAGCTAATTATTACTCTCCGTAAAGCTGCTGTACAGCAAAAGCGACTAGAAGAAATTTGCGAGTTTTCCTCTGTAACTATCGATCACCGTTGGTCAATTAACCATCATAACGATAGCAAAGTTGTTGCCCCCGATTGAAAAAAATTGTCATCTTTATCAGATTTTAGTTTTGAGAAAGTTCATCTTGATTTAGACAAAACTGGAGATCGGTTAAAATAAAATATTGATGAGATTCTCTCTCGAAATTGACGAAAGATGAAATACAACAGCATTGATGAACTCCTCAGAAATAATCAGGCTTGGGTTGCCGAAAAGCTAGCTCTAGATCCAACTTACTTTCAAGAATTATCTAATGGACAAACACCACCTTTTCTATACATTGGCTGTTCTGATAGTCGTCTGGCATTAACAAAATTTACCCGTACAGAACCAGGAGAGTTATTTGTACATCGTAATATTGCCAATCAAGTTTCTCTAACGGATATAAACTTTTTAGCCGTTTTAGAATACGCAATTTTACACCTGAAAGTGGAACACATTATCGTTTGTGGTCACTACGATTGCGGAGGAATTAAGGCAGCTTTAGAAGGGCGAACTATCGGAATTCTTGATAACTGGGTAAATCCGATTCGGGAACTGTATTTAGAGAAACAAGAAGAAATTGATACTTTGCCAACAAGAGAAGAACGTCTGAATCGCTTGGCAGAAATCAATGTTGTGGCGCAAGTGAAAAATCTTTACCAAACTTCCGTCATGCGTCAAGTACTCCATGAGCGAAAAGCACCTATGGTTCACGGCTGGGTATTAGATATAAGCACTGGGTTAATCAAAGATTTAAACGTTTCAACTGTGCAATGGCAATTGCACATCTGCCCCTTGCTTCTAGAATTTAGACTCTATGCCATGTTAAAAAGTTAGAGTTAATTCGGTATTTACCGCCACACATAAGCCGACATTAAAGACTTGATAAATATTGTTTTTACAACTTTTATTTAGATATCGCGTTTTCTTAAGTAGTGTTTATATATATTTCAAAAATAAAATAGTATTTTTAGAGCTTTTTGTTTAATTAAAGTTACGAATACAAAGTAGTTAAGTTCATAAAATTTTTTATAGAGGCAATTTATGAATCGCCTCTATAACAATCACTAACACAGATATTGGTACGCTTAACCTACTTCTACAAAGAATTATTTCTTAGCAATTATCCATACTGCATGAATAATCCCAGGAATGTAACCAAACAGCGTCAAAAGTATATTAATCCAAAAGTCTATACCAAAACCTACTTGTAAAAAAACTCCCAAAGGCGGCAGAAAAATGGCACACAGAATCCGAACTAAATCCATTTAAACCTCCTGTTAATCTCAGAAAAGACAGCTTGTTGGCAAACTAATTTACCACTGTTCAAGCATATTTGTACTTCTCAAAGATAACATTCCCTCTCTTAATCTAGATAGCGCTTAAGATACGGTAAACCGCACTCAAGATTAGCCACCGCTAATTTTGGCTTTGTAACCTAGCTTGGTCAAAATCTCAACAATTTTCTGTTTGTGTTCGCCCTGAATTTCAATTTCGTTGTCTTTAAGTGTCCCACCTGTCCCACACTGGGTTTTCAACTGCTTCACCAAATCTGCTAAGGTTTCCGGTTTGGCTTGAAAACCGCTAATTACTGTGACGGTTTTGCCTTTGCGTCCTTTGCGGGAAGCTTGTACTTTCAAATTTTGTTGTTGTGGGGGTAGTTCTGGAATCGGTCTTTCTGTGGCGGCGGAGTTGTCATTGCCAAATTCGCGGTAGACAAAGCTTTTGTCAGAAGATTGAGACTTGGAAGAAGACATAAAATGAATGTTTAAGAAAAATTTCAAAAGCAGTGGAAACTTCTACGCAACCATTCTGCTGGGATACAATTTCTAGGCTAACATTACACATCCATACATCATAACCAAACTGACGTAATACTTGAACTGATTCAGGAAAATGGCTTGTCTATATCTATAATTAAACTAATTTTACCTAAACCATCTCAAACTCTAATTGATGACTCTTAAGAAAATCATGGGTGAAATGATCCACCATATTGGTATCAGCTAGTTCCAAATTATAAAAATCCACAGCTTCATGGTCAAAATGGGGGCCAGCGTGCCAAGTACCCTCATGTAGCTTGATAAAACAATTTCCCGGAATGCGGAAAGCAGCAATATCTTCTAATGCTGGTTCATTCACATCATTATGAGGAGGACAAACTGCAATTAACCAATCCTTCCCTTCCAAAGAACCCAGACATTGAGTGCATTGCACATGGCGAGTAATTTTGTGAAACTTTCGTCCTATTTTCTCCAATCGCATAAGATAAAATCGTGGAATCCCGTTTTGCAGGTTTAACTGGGCATCTTCCCCATCGTAAGTTTTGCCATCAAGACTTGCAAAAATAACCTGTCCATAAGGCCGAAAGTTTTCAGGAGTCACCCATTGCACTTGCAACTGTTGCACTGTCTTTGATGTGCTCATATCAAATCATTAAAAGTGATTATCTAAGTTTATTTTCGCCCATAATGACTGAATTTTACACAGTTATGATAGTGACTTCCTGAGTTTAAATGCCCTAAATTATGAAAAAATAACCTCAGCTAGCTAGATAACTACGTACTTGTTCTTTTTGGCGCCGGAGGAGACTAAGAGCTTTTTGTTCTATCTGACGCACCCGTTCTCGACTAATACCCATGCGATCGCCAATCTGTGCTAAAGAAAGTTCATACCCATCCGTTAGACCAAAACGTAGGGTTAATATTTCTCGCTGCTGGGGAGACAGCTTTGCCAATAAGTCTTGTAAGTCTTGGTGGAGAGATTCTTCAACGGCATAATCTTCAGGAGAAGGACCATCATCCTCCAGTATGTCTTGCAATTCTGTATCTTGTTGTTCGCCAACTCTCGCCTCTAGAGAGAAGGGCTGACGGGCCAAGTACAAACACTCTCGAACCTGGCTAGCTGTCAAAGATAAGGCAGTGGCAATTTCAGCAGTAGTAGGAACGCGACCCAACTGTTGAGATAATTCTCGCTGCACCCGTTTAATTTTGTTCAGTTTCTCAAAGATGTGGATCGGTAAACGAATTGTACGTCCTTGTTGAGCGATCGCCCGTGTGATTCCTTGACGAATCCACCAGTAAGCGTAGGTAGAAAACTTATAACCAAGGGCGGGATCAAATTTATCCACACCTCGCTCTAAACCTAAAGTACCTTCTTGAATTAAATCCATAAATTCCAGGTTACGGTGCTGGTATTTCTTTGCCACAGCTACCACTAACCGGAGATTAGCCTGAATCATTTTCTGCTTGGCGTGGTGTCCTAAATTTAGCTGTTGCTCTAGCACCTCCACAGTTAACTCCACCCGATCTGCCCATTCTTGTAGCGTGGGTTCGTGGTTTAATTTGACAGCCAATTCATCCTTAGCAGCTAATAAATTCATCATCTGCTGCACTTGTTGGGCAAAAATAACCTCTTGTTCGCGAGTCAACAAATCTACACGTCCGATATCTTGCAGATAACTACGCACAATATCATCTGTAGATCGAGGCTTTTTATCTGCGGTTAAACTTTTTTTCTTCGTTTTTTGAACTTCGGTATGTGGAGATGTTAAGTTGCTCATGGTTATTTGCTCCTCTGTAACCTCATCAATTTATTGGTATCAAGTCTAGATATTCAGACCCACAGCCATTTCACACTGCTAATCATAGATATCTTGCAAAAGTACTTAACACCCCATCCTTTAATTTCCTTCCCGCTTTTGGGGGAGGTAGACAAAGCAACGCTTTGCGAGGTGGGTTTATTAATTTGTAATTTATGCAAAAGGTCTAATCAATTTGCAACACTGATGAATTCTGATCTATGATACATTACAAGTTAATTCTTGGAGATAATAAACCCAAAATCAACCTACTCCTTAATAATAACATCATCATCAGTCACAAATCAATTACCTAAAGTATCATTAGCATATCCTTGGAAGTAATTACATTCCTTTATTATTGATTTTTGCATTTTCTAAAATTCAATTAACAATTAAATTTAGTCTAGTTATCCAATGCGCTTACTGGAAAAGTAAAAAATACTGAGCCACGATTCCATTATCTAAAAGATAAATTATTAATAGCAACTCTGAAAAATCACAAAAAGTTCATTTGTGTAATTGTTCATAGTCTAATTATCAATAAATGTAATTCATGAAATAAAAACTCATTAAATATAAAATATGCATTTTTTACCTCATTTTTTTGTAATACAATCTAAGCATATCAAGCCAAGTACATAGTGGGCGATCGTTAAATATGAAAGAAAGAATTTCTCCTGCTTCCCCTCTTTAATAACCGCTTTCTTTAAGAATCTGGTCAAATACTTTAGTAATGAGGCATCTACTGAAATTAATTATACGATATCCAGAACACCTGCACAGACGTAGCACTGCTACATCTGTACATTCATTCTTACTCATATCTCTTTCCTGAAATTTAGGACGATCCAGAAGACGCAGATATCTGTGACAATTGCACTTGTGTCATAATTTAACGCAGACATCTGTATTGGATGCGGTACAATCAACTCGATTACTACTAGAGAAATTTTATGGACTAAAAGTACTAACAGTGGTAGTATTAACATCAAGGATGATACTTGGCAAGACAGCAACACCCGCGATCGCCCTAACTAATATTCTCTTGAAGCGAAAAGATTTTTGTGTAAAAGTATCTAGTTGATTGCTGTGCAGCATTGCTTAAACAACAACATTCCCACTTTTTGGAGAAGTCGGAAATAGTCTAAAACTCCTAATGAAGGAATATCTCACAGCTTTATCGCTTACTAGTTTTAACTTTTAGTTGCACAAAAGCACAATTATCTATCTACATAAATGATTGGCTTATTGCAAAGATTTTTGGGAAAATGGTACTATATTGAAGTTTTAATCTAACTCTTCAACTATGACTTTAGTAGATATTGGTTAAGAAAAGCATTCACCTCATTGGCGCATAACCCAACATTAACTATTTTTCCTGCAATTCTTGAGAATGTCTAATCCTTTACCATTATTGCAGTGGTCTGGATCGAGTATAGATACATATATTTCATGTATCCGACAATCTTTAGCGATCGCTAAAGCACATACAGGTGTGCGTCCATGAAAAGAACAAGGTTCAAGAGTTATATCATGTCGGCTAATCACTTATGATTAACGTATCTGTGCAAAAATCCCAAAAGTCTCTTTCCCCCAGCTAATAGCCCCCAGCAAGAACTGCCCTCTAAATAATAAGTCTTCAACCTGACATGATATTACATACATTTTCAACAAGTTGAAAGCTTTACCTTGAATCTGTTTAAGTGCGTCAGCTTCAGCATGGTGTTTTCCTGGTGCTTGCGTGTATCCTTGAGCTACTATCTCTTGGCCATATACGATCGCACAGCCTACTGGTGGGTTCGGCAAACATTCCGGCAAAGCTTTTCTGCTTTGAGCTAAAGCAGCCAGCATAAATATTTCATCCATATTTGAGCGTAAATTATCTAGATAAATCACACTACCAAGAATTAGCTATTTTTTGTTAAAAAAGTTCCTAATATCAAAACTTAGTAACTGTCACACTAATACCAGAATCCAGTTTCGGAACTTTGAGATACTCAATTGGTTCAGTACTTTGAGTCTTGATTGGCTCCTGACATTGCTTAAAAAAAGCGCTGGGGTTATTGATGAACTCAAGCGGGTTAATTTTTTGGCATCCTCGCTCCTGCATTAGCGAAATTGATTCAGCAGTTTGTTTGGAATTATTAGTCTGTCCGATCAAATTACTCCATGTAGTATTAATCGTAGCTGGTTCTGTCAATAAAACTCCAGCCCGATCGCGATCGCCTATTTTTATGGGAACATTCTCTTGATTAGCATAGGCACTTTGACTGAGAGTGAATGTGCTAATCACAATGCCTAAGATCATAAAAGAGGATTTCATAATTCAATCTCTCAACATTTAATGTCAGTTTAATAATTACAATTGCCTAAATATAAAAACCAAGAAATAGCAGGCTAGCTTGAGTACCTTAGATTAACACACGTAATAATAAATATAGGGAAACTTCATTAAAAATATGTGAAATCTAGTAGAATCTGACGGGAGTTTGCCTACCTTGAACAAGTTGCTTGAGCTATTTGTCTGCTTAATTGAGATAGTAGCTGGATTTTTGCTATTTTGTACTAGTCTGATATAGACTAATTTCTCGATTTAGTCACGCTGTTATTTGATGCTCGTTTGTTGGACTGCGTTAAATTTAAGCTGGAGCCAATTTACTTAGTAATCGTATATAGTTCATTTGTGTTACAAAAATGAATGTATTTCTACATAAAGGCAAATTAAACTGATTGCGAGTCTTTATAGGTTCAATACCTAAATCATGCAATTTTATGATTGCTAGTACCGTATTATTACCAAACTTGACTATTATTTAGAGCAAAAATAAATTGTTAATTAAAGTTTTGAAGTAGCTTCTGTAAAGATTCATCCAGTCTTTCTAGGTATCTTTTTCACTGTCTAAAGCCTATCTCTGAAGTGCTTCCATTGCTTATATACTGACACAATTCTTCTATTCCTTACCCGGAACGAATTAACTCCTCTTGTCTTTTAAGAATTAGCAGACTGAGAATGAATATATTAGTCTATTGTATAAATTTTTTGTAAAGTTATAAAAATCAATGTTTTTACATAATATGATAGTGATTGTTAGCTTACTAATCAATACTTGCATTAGTAGTAGCATAAAACGAAGTTAACTAAAATTAAGTAAGCCCCAAAAATGGAAAGCGACTAAATCAGGGATAAATTTGTGATTTATCCTGTTTTTGCTCTCATTATAGTATCAGTATAAGTTAAAATTACAGCTTGCAAAACTATTAGTTAACTTCAGATATTGAAGAAACTCAGCAGCAAGTTATTAGCTACGAATTCATGCAAATATTAATATCGCAAAATAGACTTTATTAGGAATGTAGTCACAATTTTGAGAACAATTTGCTGTAAGTAAATAGTCTTTTTATAAAAGTTTACATATATTATGACAATGGAATCTTTACCAAATTTTGAAGAAGTAAATATTCAGAAATACTTAGAAGTTCTTCAACGGCGTTGGCTACCTCTAGTTGGAATTTTCGCCATATCTGTTAGCCTTGGATGCTTGTATGCATTTTCACTAAAACCTTCATACAAGGCAGAAGGAAGTTTAATGATTAAAACAAATCGCTCTTCCTCACTCACAGGCTTACCGGATGACATAGGACGCCTAGAAGCTTTGAATGTGAACGATAATCCCCTGGAAACTCAGGTGAGAGTTATTGGATCGAATCCAGTAATTGAGAAAACGATTAATTCCCTCAACCTTAAAGATAGTCAAGGCAAACTGCTCTCGATTCCCGATTTGGCAAAACAACTGAAAATAGAAGGAATTAAAGGTACTGATGTTGTACAACTTTCTTATAAAGGTGGCGATCCAGAACTAGCTGCCAAAATCGTTAATGAAGTTATTGACAGTTATATCGATCTAAATATCAAGGCTAATCAGAATGAAGCGCGGACAGCCAAACAGGTTCTTGTAACGGAAGTACCTAAAGCTGAGGAAGTTGTCAGAAGAGCCGAATCAAAACTGCGGCTATTTAAAGAAACGAATAAAGTTGTTGTTCTGGAACAAGAAGCAGCCGCAGCAGTCGATACCATTTCTAAGTTAGGAAATCAAATTTCTCAAGCTTTAGCTCAACTAGATGATGTGAAGGGTCGTCTAGAACAGTTAAGCAGTGAAGCTCAGATAGATTCACGGCAAGGTGTAATCGAATCTGAATTGAGTCAAGCACCTGGAGTTCAGAAAGTGCTAGCTCAACTTCAAGAAACAGAAAGCCAACTTGCACTAGAGCGTACCCGTTTTTCACCTGAACACCCTACAATTACTAACTTAGAAGAAAAAGTCTTAGCTCTTAAGAACTTGTTAAAAGAGCGGACAGGACAAGTAGCTGGTGGAGCACAGATAACACAGGGAAGTTTACAGGTTGGACAACTACGGCAAAGCCTAATTGCAGATATTACTCGTGCTCAGGCAGAACGTGTTGGTCTGGAGAGACAAATTGCCACACTCAAACAACAGCAAAATGCCTATATCAAACGAGCAAATAATTTGCCAAGGCTAGAACAAAGCCAACGAGAGCTAGAACGGAAATTGCAAGCAGCTCAAACGACTTACGAAACACTCTTAAAGAAACGCCAAGAGATTGATATTGCACAGAATCAAAAGATTCCTAATGCTCGTGTTATTTCCTATGCTTTAACCCCTGATAAAGCAGAAGGGCCTCGGAAAATGCTGTTTATTATTGGTGGAGCAGGAGTTGGTTTTTTCTTAGGTATCATTGTCGCCTTTACTTTAGACTTGATAGACCGCTCGGTGAAGACCGTCAAAGAAGCCAAAGAAGTCTTAAGATACAGTGTTTTGGGAGTAATTCCTACACAAGGTAGAAATGGTAAAGATCATTCTTCTATACCAGGGCTGGATAGAGCTATTCCCAAAATTATTGGCAGAGATATTCCTTACTTCCCTGTTGGTAATGCATATCAAATACTACAAGTAAACTTGAAGTTCCTCTGTTCTGATAAACCGCTCAAAAGCATTGTAATTACAAGTTCCGTTGCCAAAGAAGGAAAGTCTGACGTATCTGCAAATTTAGCTGTGACTATGGCTCAGGCGGGGCGTAGGGTGTTGTTAGTGGATGCAGATATGCGTCATCCCATACAGCATCATATCTGGGGGCTAACAAATACAATGGGATTAAGTAATGTAATAATTAATCAAGCTTCTTTAGATACAGTTGTTCAGGAAGTCATGCCTAATCTGGAAGTTCTTACTTCTGGAGTTTTGCCTCCCAATCCAGTGGCAATGCTAGATTCTCAACGTATGGCAACATTAATTAGTAACTTTGGGAGAGATTACGACCTTGTAATTTTTGATACTCCTCCATTGTCAGGAATAGCAGATGCTGCTGTTTTAAGCACTTTGACTGACGGTATCTTATTAGTCGTTCGTCCTGGAGTGGTTGACTTGAACAGTGCAAATGCAGCTAAAGAGTTTTTAACTCAGTCAGGTCAGAAGGTATTAGGGATAGTCATCAATGGTGTGAATACTAAAAATGAACCTAATAATTATTTTTATGACACCAAAAAACGACAAATTGAACAAGATTTGGTATCTTCTAGCAGCTTAACTAAATTTCGCAAAGAGCGTTAAGTTTTTTTAGAAATTGTGAAAGCTACCATCACTAAAACTATCTAAACCTAATTTTGTGAGTGTAGGAATAATGGATAAAACTAAAATCAAAACTTCTTGTTTAATTAACAATTACAATTATGCTGAATTTCTATCTGAGGCAATTGATAGCGCTTTAAATCAGACAGTCAAATTTGATGAAATTATTATTGTTGATGATGCATCTACAGATAATTCTGTGAAAATCATCAATAAATTTACTCAACTAGCTAATGTTAAGTCAATTTTTAAAGAACAAAATCAAGGACAACTATCATCTTTTAATGAAGGATTTTTAGCTGCTACTGGTGACATTTTATTTTTTTTAGATGCTGATGATATTTATGAACCTCAGTATTTAGAAAACGCTCTAAATTTTTACAATAGACGCAGTGAATGTGATTTTTTATTTTGTGCGTATAAAAAATTTGGAGCAGTAGAAGGCATATTTCAAGACGATGTAGTTGATTTAGATTTAGGTTATTCAGTAATTAGAACTTTATATAATGGTGAATGGATTGGTTCTATAACTTCAACATTATCAATACGTAGAGAAATAGTCAGAAAATTTTTACCTATTCCAAATTTAGAAGATTGGCGTGTAAGGGCTGATGACTGTTTGGTATGGGGAGCTTCTTTGGTGGGGGCTAAAAAGTTTTATATGTCTAAACCTTTAGTAAGGTATAGAATACACGATCATAATAAATATCATAATAAGAACTTTTTAGATGTAGACAAAAACTATGAATACAAAAGATTCTGGAAACGTAATTCTCTCTTTAATTACATCCTGCAAAAAAACAATTTTAGCTCTCCATTATTTTTAGCTTTTACATCTATCAATGAATTACAAACAATACCATGCCCAAAATCTCAAGATTTTGTTACTTATTTGAAAATAATATTTTTATTTGAGCATAGTTTGTATTGGAAAATTAAGGGCATTATTTTCCTATTTAACTATTTTTTGAAAATTTTGATTATTGGTAAATTCAAAATATCGTCAACGCTCAATAATATAAGTTCTAAGTAAATACACTTTATTTCGTATTTTCAAAAATTGAAAACTTCACTAACAAGATGGATAAGTACAAATAATTTCAGATGATTAGTTCATAAAAATAATGTTAAGTAAATTAAAAATCAAAAACTTATCGCAATTTAAATCTCGTTCTGGTCTGCGTGCAATTATTGCTAATACAGGTTGGTTATTTGCTGACCGCATTCTACGTATGGGTGCAAGCTTAGTTGTAGGAGTATGGGTAGCACGTTATTTAGGAGTACAACAGTATGGTCTATTTAACTATGCTTTAGCTTTTGTTGCCTTATTTAGTCCAATTTTTACTCTCGGACTAGACGACGTAGTAGTTCGCCATCTTGTGCGTCAATTATCAAACAAAGAGGAAATTTTAGGAACTACTTTTTGGCTAAAATTTTTGGGTGGAATTGCTTCTGTTTTATTGGCAGTTAGCACAATGTTTTTCTTAGGTGAGCATGAAACACTAAAGATATGGCTAGTGGTAATTTTAGGAACAGCAGGAGTTTTTAGGGCATCTGATACTATTGAACTGTGGTTTCAATCACAGGTGCAGTCAAAGTATACTGTGATCGCTAAAAACACGGCGTTTCTGCTAAACACTGTCATCAAAATTGCATTAATTTTAACAAAAGCACCATTGCTAGCTTTTGCTTTGGTAACATTAGCAGAATTTGTAATGAGTGCAATTGCCTTACTGATTGTTTACCAAATCAAAGGATCTTCGTTGTGGTTATGGCGTTGGAGCATTGCGGCTGCCAAAACTCTTCTGAAAGAGAGTTTACCTCTCATTTTTTCGGGGTTCGCCATCATGATTTTTATGAGAATAGATCAGGTGATGTTAGGTCAAATGATTGGAGATAGTGAGGTTGGAGTTTATTCTGCTGCTGTGCGTATTTCTGAAATTTGGTATTTTATTCCAGGGGCTATTGTTTCTTCTGTTGCTCCGGCAATTTATGCAGCAAAAGAAAAATCAGAAAGTCTTTACTATCAGCGAATAGGACAATTACTTAGTCTAATGACATGTATATCTTTAGCAATTGCTCTTCCAATGTCCTTTTTATCTGACAACATAATTATGGTGATGTTTGGAAGTGGATATGCAGATGCAGGAGCAATATTAGCAGTTCATATTTGGACTTCTTTCTTTGTATTTATGGGTCTTGCAACATCGCCTTGGTTTATTGCTGAAGGTTTAAACCACGTTTCTTTAGGTAAAACTTTATTTGGGGCAATATTAAACATTATTCTGAATTTATTACTTATTCCTAAATATGCAGGACTTGGAGCTGCGATCGCAACAATAATATCTCAAGCTGCTGCTGCTTTTATATGTAATGCATTTGATTCAAGAACACAAAAACTATTTAAAATTCAAGTGCGATCGCTTATTCATTTTTATAGATACTAATCGTTGTTACTGAAATTTTATTATTATGCAAACACCCGTGACTTTTATTATTTTTAAACGTCCACAAACAACAGAGAAAGTTTTTGAAGCTATTCGCCAAGCCAAGCCAACAAGACTTTTTGTAATTGCAGATGGACCCCGCACTGACCGCGAAGGTGAGGCAGAAAAATGCGAAGCAACTAGGGCAGTTATTGAGAGAGTTGATTGGAATTGTGAAGTAATTAAAAATTATTCTGATATCAACTTAGGTTGCGCAAAACGAGTATCAAGCGGCTTAAGTTGGGTTTTTAATAATGTTGAAGAAACAATTATTTTAGAAGATGATTGTATTCCTCATCCAACTTTTTTCAGGTTTAGTCAAGAACTGCTGGAAAAATATAGAAATGATACCAGAATCGCCACAATCTCTGCTCAAAATCTCCAACTAGAAAAAAAACGTACAAATTACAGTTATTATTTTTCTCGCTACAACCACTGCTGGGGTTGGGCAAGTTGGAGACGTGCTTGGCAACATTATGATTTGACTATTAAACTCTGGAAAGAGGTGCAAGCAGAAAATCTTTTACATGACATTCTTATAGACCAAAAAGCGGTAAATTCTTGGCAACGAATATTTCAATCTGTTTATGACAATCCTACAGGTATAACCTGGGATTATCAATGGACATTTGCTTGTTGGATGCAGGGAAGCTTAAGTATTATTCCCAATGTCAATTTAATCTCTAATGTTGGTGTTGGTGC
Organism: Nostoc sp. DSM 114167; assembly: GCF_052692655.1. NCBI lineage: Bacteria > Bacillati > Cyanobacteriota > Cyanophyceae > Nostocales > Nostocaceae > Nostoc > Nostoc sp. DSM 114167. The sequence continues at coordinate 3,921,080 of NZ_CP195116.1, read as the reverse complement.
AGACGCAACTCATTTCACTTCAAATCAAGAATTTTCCTTCATCAATATGCCCATACAGGCAATGGAATTTCCCTTAAAGCATCCACCATTTATTGTCAGGAATGTAGAAGCAGATAATTTTATACAAAAAACAGTTTATAAAGCAACTACATTAGATATTTTTAAAGAAGAAGTGAAGAAAAGATTGAATTACTTAATGATAAAAAATAGGTCACTTAAATCTCAGAAATGAAAATAAAACTAACAGAAAAAATATTAACTATCTTGCTACTACTAATTTCTGTAGGGGCATTAACAATACACCCCGCACAAGAAGTTTCAATGTCTACACTTGGAGGTGATAAGCTAGATACTTTGTTCAATATAGTTTCATATTTAATCCTATTTTATTTTCTAATTTCATACTGGAAAGGTTTTCTTTATGTAATTATTAGAAGTCCGCTACAGTTTTTATTACTAGCAATAGTTATATTTTCTCTTTTATGGTCAGAAGACCTAAGTTCTAGTCTTACTTATTTAAGAGGTCTAATCAGAATATATTTTCTTGCCATCTATTTAGCAATGCGTTATCCCCTTAAGGAACAAATTAAGCTGATAGCTTGGGCACTTGGGGTAGCTGCATCATTATCTATGCTATTTTCTGCATTTGTACCAGGTTATATTCACGAATCACCTGAGTTACTAGGTATGTGGAGTGGAATTTATGGTCATAAAAATGAATTAGGTTACATGATGGCTTGGAGTGCAGGAGTTTTTTTGCACCTGGCTCTTAGTGGTCATCGATATCGTTGGTTGATGTGGGCACTATGTGGGATATCTATATGTCTAATTATCCTTTCACGTTCAACAACATCTTTAACGATTTTATTGACAATGATATTGCTTTTACCTGTCTATAGATCCCTGAAGAAAACTAATTATAAGTTACAAGTTATTACGATAACTTCAACTTTGATGTTGCTGATGATTTCTTCAATATTACTTCTCAATAATGCCGAAACTGTAGTTGGTACTTCTGGTAAAGACCTTACCTTCAATGGACGCTCTGACCTCTGGGAGCTAGTAATTTCTAAGATTTTGGAGAGACCTTGGTTAGGTTATGGATTTTCGGGATTTTGGACTAGTAATGCTGCATCCAAATTAAGAGCTACTTACGATTGGGCAAGTAACGCCCATAATGGTTTTTTAGAATTATTGTTAGAATTGGGATTCTTAGGGTTTTTGACTTTTGCAGTCGGGTTTGTCCGGTTTTTCGTAATGGCATTGACTCGAATTATTTCTGTCGCTAAAAAGCCAGAAGATTATTGGCCAATGCAGATGCTAATTATCATTGTCATAGTGAATTTTTCAGAAGCCAGATTATTAACTCCAAGCTGGAATTGGTTAATGTATATCACCACGTCATTATCTTTAACTGTTGAATCTCAACGAAATTATAAAAAGATTTTATTCAATTAGTTTTTATGGCAGTCAGAAATAGTTTTAGTGAATATTAAGTTAATAAAAATGAAAATTTTACATATTAGTACCCATGATATTAGTGGTGGTGCAGCTAGGGCTGCATATCGTTTACACACAGGTTTACAGAATATAGGACTACAGTCACAAATGTTAGTACAGGAAAAATCTAGTAATGATAAAACAATAATTGCACCTAAAATTAGACTGTTTCAAGGCATCGCTAAAGCAAAGCTGACAGTTGAAAGTTTGCCATTAAAGCTTTATCGTCAAAAGAAAAATACCCCATTTTTTACTCAATGGTTGCCAGATAGAGTTATTCCTAAAGTTGCTCAGATTAATCCAGATATAATCAATCTGCATTGGATTAGCGGAGGTTTTATGCAAATAGAAACCTTTGCTAAACTGAAGCGCCCTTTAGTTTGGACTCTCCATGATATGTGGGGGTTTACTGGAGGATGTCACGTTACTGGAGAATGCGATCGCTACAAAATATCCTGCGGGGCTTGTCCTCAACTTAATAGTGGTAATGAATGGGATTTATCCCGCTGGGTATGGCAGCGCAAAGCAAAAGCTTGGAAAAATTTAAATTTAACTCTAGTTTCACCAAGTTCTTGGCTAGCAGAGTGCGCTCGTTCTAGCTCTTTATTCCAAAATTTGCGAATTGAGATAATTCCCCACGGATTAGATACTCAAAAATATCGACCGATTAATCAACATTTTGCCCGCGAAACACTCAATCTACCTCAAAATAAAAAGCTGATACTATTTGGAGCTATAGAAGCAACAAGCGATAGAAATAAAGGATTTCATTTATTGCAACCAGCTTTACAAGAATTGAGTAAATCTGGCTGGAAAGATGACTTGGAAGTTGTGATTTTTGGAGCATCTCAACCCGAAAATCCACCTAATTTAGGCTTCAAAACCCACTATTTGGGACATTTACATGATGCTATATCTTTAGCAACTGTTTACTCAGCTGCTGATGTAATGCTTGTACCATCTCTTCAAGAATCTTTTGGACAGACAGCTTCAGAATCATTCGCTTGTGGTACTCCAGTTGTGGCGTTTAATTCTACTGGCTTAAAAGATATTGTCGATCATCAGCAGAACGGCTATTTGGCTAAACCTTATGAAGTTGAGGATTTTGCCAAAGGAATTATCTGGGTTCTTGAAAATGAACAGAGATTGCAAAAACTGTCATTTTATGCACGTGAGAAAGCCGAGCAAAAATTTACCCTGGAACTTCAAGCACGTCGTTATTCAGCCTTGTTTCAGGAAATATTGATGATAGCAAAGAAATCTTCATTGAGTAATTAACTTATTAAATCAATACTTCATACTATGTCAATACCTATAGCTTTTATAATTTGTACAGAACCTGGTCGTTTAGAAGGTCAATCTTTGATGCTTGCAGAAAGTATTCGTAAGTTCTGCGGCGAATTGAAAAATACACCTATATATAGTTTCCATCCTAGAGTAGGTGAACCGATTTTAAAGCAAACCCAACAAGCCTTTGAAGCATTGCAGGTGACTCATCAACAAATCCCGATAAATCGAGAATTCCATGAATATTATTTAGCTAATAAGCCCCTAGTTTGTGCCTATGCAGAAGAAAATATCGATGCAGAAATATTGGTTTTTTTAGACAGTGACAAATGCTTTTTTTCTGAACCGAAAGAATTTTTATTGCCCGTAGATTGTAATGTGCGAATGCGTCCTGAGTATGGCCAAGGAATTGGTTCTACAGGTTTGCAAGATCCTCAAGAATGGTATTGGCAAAAACTATATGAAGTACTAGGAGTAAAGCGTGAGGTATTTGTTGACACGCCCATTGGTAATAAAAGAATCAGAGCCTACTGGAATTCTGGTTTGATTGCTGTAAGAAAAAGTGCCGGTATATTTAGAACTTGGAAAGAGAATTTTGAAAAAGTAATGCGCTTGGATATTACTCCTCCCCAGGGTATTTATTTTGTTGAGCAGTCTGTTTTGTCTGTAACTTTATGTGCCTTGGAAGAAAACGTTGAACATCTTCCCCCTAATTATAGTTATCCATTACCTTTACATAACCGTTTATCAAACAAACTACAAATTAAACATTGGGATGATATTGTATCCATTCATTATTTCAACTTATTTTTTTATAACGATTGGCATGGACAAATAAAAAGATTGAAAAAGTTGAATGTCAATTCTAAGAAATATCAATGGTTATCTGAAGAGGTTGTCAGACTTAATATGCCTCGTGTATCAGTTTGGCATAGATATTTGTTGGGAGTCAGAAGAATGGAACAAAAACTAAAAAGCTTTAACTTAGATATTAATTTCAGTGGATGGATAGAAAACAGAGTTAAATTTTAAACTGACATCACTATATATGAATATATGAAAGTTAAAATTTTGATAATTAAGATTGAATAAAATCCATCCAAAACGTCTCTAAATTTATTATTTAGATTGACTGCTTTTGTACATATTATTATGAGGAAAATGAGATGAAGAAAGCGAATATAGCTGTAATTATGACATGTTATAACAGACGGAATACAACTCTTGCCTGTCTAAACGCTTTATATCAGCAAAAAAATTGTTGTGATGTTTATTTAACCGATGATGGAAGTTCTGATGGGACTACAGAGGCTGTTAAAGCAGAATATCCAGAAGTACAAATTCTTCAAGGTAATGGCAATTTATTTTGGGTGGGAGGAATGCGTCTAGCTTTCAGTGAGGCAATAAAATATCAATATGATTATTATCTGTGGTTGAATGATGACACATTTTTGGAAGCCAATGCTGTGAGTAAACTATTACAGGTTCATCAAAATTTGACAGAACTTGGTTATCGAGACTCAATTGTAGTTGGTTCAACTAAAGACTCAATTACAGGAAAAGCAACCTATGGAGGAGCGGTAAAATCTAAAAAGTGGTATTCTAATAAATTTGAATTTTTAGAACCAAGCTCCGTTATCCAACAATGTGATGCTATGTATGGTAACTGCGTGCTAATTCCTAAAAGTGTTGCCGCGAAAGTTGGTAATATTGATACAGCTTTTGTTCATAGTTTAGGAGATTTAGATTATGCCCTGAGAGCGCGTAAATTGGGTTGTAAAATATGGGTAGCTCCTGGGTATATTGGTACTTGCACTAAAAACTCTATCCGCAATAGTTGGGCAGATACCAATTTAAATCTCTTAGAACGCTTGAAAAAAGTACTACAAATCAAAGCCTTTCCATTGAAATCATGGACTATATTTTGTAGCAGACACTCTGGGCCATTCTGGATATTGTACTGGTTCTTACCCTATATTAGAGCAATTATTGGTTACAAAGATTTAGCAACTTCTCCGACATTTTCTGAGGATATTAATCAAAGTAACTCAGAAGTTTAATAGTTGCACGATAGTTATTGATGCATAGTATTTAGATAAATTGTAACTATCTTAATAATTTGACAAATGTAATTTCAAATTATAAAATAATCAACAATTATTTTATGGGTAAACGTTTACTGATTGTCTCAACACTCGATTCTAGTCAGCCATTTGGTGCATTTACTAGACCTTTTTATCTAGGACAATATCTTACTAAACATTTTGATGTTTTTCAACTAGGTTTAGATTGCTCATCTGTTAATTATGCACCTTCTCTTTCTATTGGCTCAAGAAGCTTGAAGTCATATATTCAATCCATAGAAAAGTGCATCGACGAGTTTTGTCCAGACATTGTGTATGCTCAAGAAACACTACCTGGATTGGCTGCTTTAATTTCACTAAAGCTTAGAAAACACAGTAGCTCCTCTCTTGTCTTAGATTTTCATACATTTTCGCCTTATGAATACTGGATGCGCTTGTTTTCAGTTGCCAATCCTTTCAAAGAGTTTGCACAATGTATTAAGACATATATTGCTCAGGGAATTTTAATATTTTCTGGTAGTCCAATTATTGCAGCAGGTGAATCAATTCCTAAACTAATTTCCCAATGGTATGGAAAAACTCCACAACAAATTTATTCTATCGGGAACGGAGTTACTGAAGACTTACTCAATACTGAAGTTTTTCCAGATAAAGACCCCTATCAGGCATTCAGACCAGCTAAAATAGTCGTTATCATTGCTCCCAAGACATTTCAATTTCCAACTAATGATATGTCTGTATCAATGGCTATTGAAGTTGCTAAATCCCTTGAAAATTATCAAGAACAAGTACATTTTGTTGTCATTGGTAGGGATAGTAGTGATATTTCAGAAGCAATACCCTCTAACATTTCTTTTTTAGGGTTTTTACCTAAAAGGGAAGATTTTATCGTCCATCTTAAATATGCAGATATTGCTTTATTGCCATTTTCAAAACAAGCAGTAGCAGGTGGCGCTCGCAATAAAGCACTAGATTATTTCGCTAGTAGAAAATTAGTTGTATCAACGCCAGAAGGTTTGCGAGGTTTAGAAGAATTTCGCCACTTGGAACATCTGTTGGTAACAGGATACTCTAGCGAAGAAGTTGCTAACACAATACTGGATGCTGTTTCCAATATTGATAAATATCAATCACTTGTAGATACAGCATATAGTTTAATTACCGAAAAGTATTCGTGGAATGCAAAAGCACAAAATATCGCAGACATCCTCATAAGAATAAGTGCTTTTTAGTTATATTTAGATAATAATTTTAACTAAAAAACTTAGGTGTTTCAATATTTAAGTACTTTTGTATTGAAATATTGATGATTGATTTTACAATACTCACCTTGACTTTGAGATAACATCTCATATTTATCAAAATAAAAATAAGATATGAAAAAGCGATTTTCTTATAAAATTATTGGTGCTCAAGTAGATGCACTGTCTATCCTTGACTTAAATTCATTGATTGAAGAATCTATTGATCGGGATGAAAAATGGATTATTGCTAATCACAACTTACATAGTCTTTATCTCTTCCATAACGATCTAAAAATGCAAGCTTTTTATTCAAAAGCAGAATATACCCATATTGATAGTATGCCTTTGGTGTTTATTGGAAAGCTGTTGGGTTTTCCAATTAAACGCGAACAAAGAGTAACCTATGCTGACTGGGTATGTCCTCTGATGGCAGAAGCTGCTACTAAAGGCTGGCGTGTATTCTATTTAGGTTCAAAGCCAGGAGTTGCTGAAAAAGCAGCAAATATTTTATGCCAAAAATTTCCTGGTTTACAGATTGCTTGCGCTCATGGCTATATTGATATAAATAAAGATAGTCAAGAAAATCTCGCCACTGTAGCTGCAATTAATGCTTACAAACCTCATATATTAATGGTGGGAATGGGTATGCCACGCCAAGAGTATTGGATTTACGAAAATCTTGAACATCTTCATACCAATACTATTTTGAATAGTGGAGCTTGTATGGACTATATAGCAGGAGCAATACCTACTCCTCCTCGCTGGATGGGAAAGGTGGGATTAGAATGGTTGTATCGCTTGTTGTCTGAACCGAAAAGACTTTGGAGACGTTACTTACTAGAGCCTTGGTTTGTTGGCACATTATTTTTACGAGAAATTTGGAGTATCTCAAGTAAACGAAAAAAAAATAACCTTCTGGTATTGATAAGTACGAAATTTCAAAAGTTTGTAGCTTGATCGAGTTTCTCAGACTCTTACCAGTAGGTCGCTCAATTCGTCACGAATTTATGAAATATTGTACTAAGATTTAATGATTGATTAGTCAGGAAGTCTTATTCAACTTTCATATTCGTGAATAACTAAAAATATTTGCATTTATTTTGCTTAGATTAATACTTAAAAATACAATACTATAGTAGTTCCCGGCATAGTGAGGTACATTTTCAAAGCTACTAAGCTTGGTAAACAAGATTTGGGTGTACCTCAGTTGCTGAGGAAATACTACATTTATGCCTTAGTGGAGTATTAAGTTGATTCCTGAAAAGCCTGGGCTATAGCATTGCGAGCTGGTTTAGATTGCAGGTTCTCATCGAAGGGAAGCGGACGCAGAAATTTCCAGAGACTTGGATTGTTTCTAAAGGTTTTTCTTGGCATCCACTGAGGGTGACGTATCCAGGTATGACGGTCGGTAAGTCCCCATGTAATCACAGTATCGACTTGATTCTCAAAGCATAGGTCAAGATATCGCTTGTAACTATCGGCTACCATTTGGTCTAGGCTTTTGATACTATCGGGTAGCGGGGTATCAATGATAATATCTAATTCTGTAATTATTGGTTTCACTTCAAGATCGTTAAGCCGTTTTAAGACCGAATTAAGTCCTTTCTCGTCAAAAGGATATGCAGTAGAAAACCATAGATGTGATTGGAGACCTGCCCCGTCAATTTTAACGCCACTATTCTTCAGATATTCGACCATTTTCAAGAAACGATCTGATTTCCATGTAGCGCCTTCGATGCCGAAATCGTTTAGGTAAAATTTCTTGCTGTTATCTACTGTTGCGGCAATTAAAAATAAGTCTCGAATTAATTCTGGTTTTACCCCTTTACGCAAACCGATTGTTGCATTATCAGTTTCATTTTCACTATCAGCGATAATTTCATTGGCAATGTCCCAAGACTTTAAAACAGGACTATTGCGATAATGCCCCATGACTCCGTTAACATGGCGTTCGATCATCTTAAGTGTAGGCGGGTATGTTGCCCAGTTTGGTCTTCCCATGTGCCAGAAAAGAGTATGCCCGTGCATATCTATATTATGCTTTTGGCAAAAATCAGCGATCGCATCTGCTGATTCAAAAGTAAATTGTCCTGGCTGTGGTTCAGTAGCGTCCCATTTTAATTCACCATTCGGTGTCACAATGGAACATTCACGAGCTATTAGGTTAGCGTAATCTTTCTCTGTTTGCAAAAATTCATTAGAAATTGCTGCACCATAACGCTTTCCTTTGGCGGCAGCTAATTGCCGAAGGGGAGAATTTAAATTTTTACTTGTATAATCTGCTGCAATAGAATTCGTGTTTTGGTCTTGTTTTTGGTTATCCTTTTGTAAAAACCCCATAGTTAATAAGGCAGAAAGGGTTGTGTATCCTGCTCTCCTTAAAAAATTTCTTCGATAAGTCATAAATTACACTTAATAAAAAATCCATTGATTATTATTTTACCGTATAAAAATACACTGATTCTTATTTGACCATTCTACCTCCAGAATTTACGGAGTTTTTCCAAATCAAATCATAGTTTCATACTTAAGTGGCAAAGATGAAAATTGAGAAATATTACATCTAGGGCAAAACTAGATTAAACTATATCGACGCCAAAGCGATCGCTATTTTGGAAACTGTCGGTTTAGGATATCGTATAAATTATTACCCAAAAAACCTATCTGGAGGGCAAAAACAACAAGTTGCGATCGCTCGTGCTTTAGTTAGCCATCAATGAAGATTACCTGTTGAATGAAAAAGGGGCGAGCGCAATTGCTAATAAGTTTGCTATTTGCCCGCAGAACTATCAACAGCGGGTTGAGCGAGCGTTTGCACTTTTAGCTGCCGATGCAAAATCAATAACTGAGGCGATCGCGATTCTTGAGGCGATTGAAGATGATTTAAGTCAATGGTATGGAAATCGGCGATTAGCAATGTAATATTCCCGTCCCTGTACCCCACAAAAAAGAAGAAATTATCTAAAAGTCTTTTCAAACAAAGACTTTTGTCATTGAGTACATTATTAATACATATTAATAGATGCAGTATTGCAGATGAGATATTAATAGATGCAGTATTGATTGAAAGTTAATTTAAAAGCCTAAAGGTATTAACAAACTATCCTTTAAACACGGAGTAAATCCTACCGTGAAATCTTTAATGCAGATAATACACTTACTTTCTAGTACTGGCTATTTCTGATTCTTATATTCGCGTGTTCTGATAATGCAGCTTAGAGGCGGGGACAAAAATCATATTATGAACAAAACCTTTGCAACCATCGACGGGAATGAGGCTGTTGCCCGTGTTGCTTACAAATTAAATGAAGTGATTGCCATTTATCCCATCACCCCCTCTTCAGCAATGGGTGAATGGGCAGATGCTTGGTCAGCAGAAGGTCGTCCCAACCTCTGGGGTACTATTCCTAGCGTCGTGCAGATGCAGAGCGAAGGGGGAGCGGCTGGTGCTGTACATGGAGCATTGCAAACAGGTTCTCTGAGTACCACTTTCACGGCATCTCAGGGATTATTGTTGATGATACCCAATTTCTACAAAATTGCTGGTGAGTTGACTAGCGCCGTGGTTCACGTTGCTGCCCGTTCCCTGGCTACCCACGCTTTATCAATTTTTGGCGACCATAGCGACGTAATGGCAGCTCGTGCGACTGGCTTTGCTCTGCTGTGTTCGGCTTCGGTGCAGGAAAGTCAAGATTTTGCTCTTATTGCTCATGCTGCTACTTTAGAGACGCGAGTCTCCTTTATGCATTTCTTTGATGGCTTCCGCACATCACATGAAGTGCAGAAAGTCAAACTGCTTTCAGATGATGATTTGCGATCGCTCATCCACGATAACCTCATACTCGCCCACCGCAGCCGCGCTCTCACCCCAGATCGTCCCGTATTGCGCGGGACTGCCCAAAACCCCGATGTCTACTTCCAAGGACGTGAAGGTGCTAACCCTTATTACAACGCCTGTCCAGAAATTGTCCAACGCATCATGGATGAATTTGGAGAACGCACGGGAAGGCATTATAAAATCTATGAATATTACGGTGCTAACGATGCCTCGCGCGTTATCGTTCTTATGGGTTCAGGCTGCGAAACCGTCCATGAAACAGTAGATTACCTTAACGCCCGTGGTGAAAAACTTGGTGTAGTGAAAGTGCGACTTTACCGCCCCTTTGATGTTCAAAGGTTTGTTGCAGTATTACCAACTAGTGTACAAGCGATCGCAGTTCTCGACCGCACCAAAGAAGCAGGTAGCGCTGGCGAACCTTTGTATTTAGATGTAGTGGCTGCTATTCATGAAGCGTGGAAAGAAAAGGCAGGGGGAGAAAATACTTTCTCATACCCTAAAATTATTGGTGGTCGTTATGGTCTTTCATCTAAGGAATTTACTCCGGCGATGGTGAAGGGCATCTTTGATAATCTTGCCCAAGCTAAACCAAAAAATCACTTTACGATTGGGATTAATGACGACGTTAGTCATACTTCTTTGAGCTATGACCCTAATTTCTCTACAGAATCGGATAATGTTGTTCGGGCAATGTTCTATGGGTTAGGTGCTGATGGTACTGTTGGCGCTAACAAAAACTCTATCAAGATTATTGGTGAAGAAACTGACAATTACGCCCAAGGCTACTTTGTCTTTGACTCCAAGAAATCTGGCTCAATGACCGTCTCTCACCTCCGCTTCGGTAAAAAGCCAATTCGCTCTACTTATCTAATTGACCAAGCTAACTTTATTGGTTGTCATCACTGGGGATTCTTAGAACGCATAGATATTTTAAAGTCTGCTATTCCTGGAGCAACTTTGCTGCTTAACAGTCCTCATGATGCAGATACCGTTTGGGAATATCTGCCGTTGAAGGTACAGCAGCAAATTATCGACAAGCATTTGAAGTTATATGTCATTAATGCTAGTCAGGTTGCCCGTGAAAGTGGTATGGGTGGCAGAATTAACACCATTATGCAAGTATGCTTCTTTGCCTTAGCGGGTGTCTTGCCGCAAGAAGAAGCGATCGCTAAAATCAAACAAGCGATTGACAAGACTTACGGTAAAAAAGGCGTAGAAGTTGTCCGTATGAACCTGCAAGCTGTAGATAATACCTTAGACAACTTGCATAAAGTAGACATACCACAGACAATCAATAATCTAAAATCTAAAATCCAAAATCCAAAATTGCTCGATTCTGCTCCCGAATTTGTGCGAGAAGTTCTGGGTAAAATCATGGTGTGGGAAGGTGATGACTTACCTGTTAGCAGACTACCATTTGATGGCATCTTTCCCGTAGGTACTGCCAAGTGGGAAAAACGTAACGTTGCCGAAGAGATACCTGTATGGGAACCGGATGTCTGCGTTCAATGCGGTAAGTGCGTCATGGTTTGTCCCCATAGTGCCATCCGTGCCAAAGCTTATCAAGCGGATGAGTTAATTAAAGCACCAGCAAGCTTCAAGTCAATTAGTGCAAAAGATAAAGACTTTGCCAATCAAAAATTTACCATTCAAGTTGCCCCAGAAGACTGCACGGGATGCACGATTTGTGTGCATATTTGCCCTGCTAAAGATAAATCTGAGCCATCGCTCAAAGCGATTAACATGGCAAAGCAGTTGCCTTTACAAGAGCAAGAGCGGAAAAACTGGGATTTCTTCTTGAGTTTACCTAATCCTGACAGGCGATCGCTAAAATTAAACCAGATTCGCCAACAACAACTGCAAGAACCTTTATTTGAATTCTCTGGTGCTTGTGCAGGTTGTGGTGAAACACCTTACTTAAAATTATTAACACAATTGTTTGGCGATCGCGCCGTCATCGCCAATGCCACAGGTTGTTCCTCAATATATGGTGGGAATCTTCCTACAACTCCTTGGACAACCAACGCCCAAGGACGCGGCCCCGCATGGTCTAATAATTTATTTGAAGATAACGCCGAATTTGGTTTCGGCTTTCGCCTCTCCCTCGACAAACAAGCTGAGTTTGCGGCAGAATTGTTGCAAGAATTGGGGAGTGAAATAGATGAAAACCTTGTCTACTCCATCCTGAAAGCTGAACAAAAATCTGAAGCTGACATTTGGGAACAGCGCGAACGGATAGAACTGTTGCAGCAAAGGTTAGATGAAATTGTAACTCTCGATTCTAATCGTTCGACTGAGCGTAGCCGAAGTCTCAAATCCAAAATCCAAAATCTCAAATCCCTTGCAAATTACTTGGTGAGAAAAAGCGTCTGGATTGTTGGCGGTGACGGTTGGGCTTATGATATCGATTTTGGCGGTATCGATCATGTAATTGCTAGTGGTCGGAATGTCAATATCTTGGTAATGGATACAGAAGTGTATTCTAATACAGGCGGTCAATCTTCTAAAGCGACGCCAAAAGCCGCAGTTGCAAAATATGCCGCCAGTGGTAAGCCAGCACCAAAGAAAGACTTAGGGATGATTGCCATGACCTACGGAAATGTTTACGTAGCGAGTGTAGCCCTTGGTGCTAGAGATGAACATACCCTGAAAGCATTTTTAGAAGCAGAAGCTTATGATGGCCCATCAATAATTATTGCTTACAGCCATTGCATTGCCCACGGCATCAACATGACCACAGGGATGAATCATCAGAAAACTCTGGTAGAATCAGGTCGTTGGTTGCTGTATCGGCATAATCCAGAGTTGCTTAACCAGGGTAAAAATCCATTGCAATTGGATATGCGATCGCCTACGCAATCAGTAGAACATTCGATGTATCAAGAAAATCGTTTCAAAATGCTCACTAAGAGTAAACCTGACGTTGCCAAACATTTGTTAAAACAAGCCCAAGCTGAAGTAGATGCACGTTGGCAGATGTATCAATATTTGGCAAAACGCGAGATTTTCTGAACATTAGCTCTGATTTTAGTTATAAAAATTGCGACTTTACTAACTCAAGTCGCAATTTTCGTTATAAAAACCCATTTTTTTTGTTACAAACATCATTTTCGTTACAAAAAACCATTTTGGTTACTAAATTCATTATTTTTGTTACAAACATTATAATTTTTGTGAGAAAAAAATCATTTTGGTTAGTAAAATTGTTATTTTCGCTACAAACATTAGAATTTTCGTTACAAAATTATCTTTTTGGTTAGTAAAATCGTTATTTTCATTACTAACGCTGTAATTGTAAGTTGTATTAAACCCAAACTTTAGTCAACAAAGGTGCAAATGTTGGGTTCATTTCTGAACACAATCTGTAAAAAGCAGTGCGATATCTACGACGGACTGTGACGCTCGAACGCAAAAGCCTGTTACAGACAAGACTCACTAACGCTTCTCTACAAGACGCAGCGTGTAGCTTGCTTTTCCGTAGAGGTACGCTATCGGTGACGCAAAAACTTTATATAGCACTTCCTAAAATTTACTCTAACTTTATCAGAATGATACCCAGCTTCTTACTAGAGAGAGAAATTATGGCAAATTCAGTTTTCAACTTATCTGACCTCAACGGCACTAACGGCTTTGCCGTCAACGGCATCAATGCAAATGATCGTTCAGGCTATTCTGTCAGTAATGCAGGAGACATCAACGGCGACGGCATCGACGACCTGATTATCGGAGCATTTTATAGCTACCCCAACAGCATCCTAGTAGGGCAGAGCTACGTGGTGTTTGGCAGCAAGAGAGGTTTCGATGCCCAATTAAACCTTTCCACCCTCAACGGCACTAATGGCTTTGTCATCAATGGCATCTATCCAGGTGACAAATTAGGCATTTCTGTCAGCAGTGCGGGAGATATTAACGGCGACGGCATTGACGACCTGATTATTGGGGCATTCTTGGCTACCCCCAACGGTGACGCCTCAGGGCAGAGTTACGTGGTGTTTGGCAACAAGGGAGGTTTTAGTGCCCAATTAAACCTTTCCACTCTCAACGGTGCTAACGGCTTTGCTATCAACGGCATCACTCAAAATGACGGTTCAGGCAAGTCTGTCAGCAGTGCTGGAGACATCAACGGCGACGGCATCGATGACCTGATTATTGGGGCATCTGGTGCCGCCCCCAACGGTGACGCCTCAGGGCAGAGCTACGTGGTGTTTGGCAGCAAGGGAGGTTTTAATGCTCAACTTAACCTCTCTACGCTCAACGGCACTAATGGCTTTATCATCAATGGCATCAATGCAGGTGACTTCTCAGGCAACTCTGTCAGCAGTGCGGGAGATATTAACGGCGACGGTCTTGATGACCTGATTATTGGGGCATTTGGTGGCGACCCCAACGGTGATACCTCAGGGCAGAGCTACGTGGTGTTTGGCAGCAAGGGGGGTTTTAGTGCCCAATTAAACCTTTCCACCCTCAACGGCACTAATGGCTTTGTCATCAATGGCATCAATGCATACGACGAATTAGGTGTCTCTGTCAGCAATGCGGGAGATATTAACGGCGACGGTCTTGTTGACCTGATTATTGGGGCACCTGGTGTTGACCCCAACGGCATTTTTTCAGGGCAGAGCTACGTGGTTTTTGGTAGCAAGGGCAATTTTGGTGCCAGCTTTGACCTTTCTACCCTCAACGGCACTAACGGCTTTGCCATCAATGGCATGAATGCATACGACGAATTAGGTTTCTCTGTCAGTAGTGCAGGAGACATCAACGGGGACGGCATCGACGACCTGATTATCGGGGCACTAAATGCCGACCCCAACGGCAATCAGGACTCAGGGCAGAGCTACGTAGTGTTTGGCAGCAAGGAAGGTTTTAATGCTCAACTTAACCTCTCTACGCTCAACGGCACTAAGGGCTTTACCATCAATGGCATCAATGCGGGTGACACTTCAGGCAGCTCTGTCAGTAATGCAGGAGACATCAACGGCGACGGCATCGACGACTTGATTATTGGGGCATCTGGTGGCGACCCCAACGGGGACAGGGAGAACTCAGGGCAAAGCTACGTGCTATTTGGTAGGAAAAATATCGGTAGCATCATTAACCTCATGGGAACCAAGAGTGCAGATACTTTCAAAGGCACACCCAGCAACGATATCATCGACGGCAAAGCTGGTAACGATACCCTCACTGGTAACGGTGGTCAAGATATATTTGTATTCCATCCTGGTGATGGCAATGACATTATTACAGATTTTGGTGGCGTAGGTAAAGGTTTAAATCCACTTCAGGCTGTGATTAGTAAAGTTGACACGTTGCAATTTACAGGGAGTGGATTGACTGCTCAAAATCTGCAATTAACTCAAAACGGCAACAATCTAGAAGTGACTTTTGAAAATGTGGCTAATACCAAAGTCACTTTGCAAGACTTCAAATTAGAAAACCTGGATAATTTACCTGCATTGGGTTGCAGATTAGCACTTGGTAATATCCTGTTTGATAACCAAACCAGCATTACTGACAGTTTTGATGTCTTGGATGCCAACTCAAATCCTAGCAGCATCTTCAATAAAAATACAGTTACATTCCTCAATGACTTGAATAATAACATCGCTGGTTTTGATAACTCCAATGATGTGATTAATGGTCAGGGGGGTAATGACAAGATTGATGGTAAGAGCGGCAATGACTATCTACGTGGAGGAGCAGGTAATGATACCCTCATTGGTGGTGCGGGTAATGATATTCTCGTTGGCGGTGCGGGTGCTGACAGATTCCTTTACAATACTAGTGCTGCTTTTAACGGCTCTGCCATTGGTGTAGATACCATTAGTGACTTCAAACACTCTCATGGTGACAAGATTGTACTGGATAAGACTACCTTTAGTGCGATCGCTTCTACTCTCGGAACAGGTTTTAGTAACGCCAATGATTTTAAAATTACAACTTCCGCCGGGACTAGCACCGCAAAAATTGTATATGACGCTGTGAGTGGGCAATTGTTCTACAACCAAAATGGCAGCGCAGCAGGTTTTGGCAGTGGTGGTTTATTTGCAACTCTAACTGGTGCGCCAACTCTCACGGCATCTGATTTTGTGTTG
This sequence comes from Nostoc sp. DSM 114167, assembly GCF_052692655.1. Taxonomy (NCBI): domain Bacteria; kingdom Bacillati; phylum Cyanobacteriota; class Cyanophyceae; order Nostocales; family Nostocaceae; genus Nostoc; species Nostoc sp. DSM 114167. The sequence goes on along the minus strand of NZ_CP195116.1, from coordinate 3,905,032 downwards.
CAAGCGTAGTTTACCCAAAATACCGAATTCCAAGTTTGGAACAGCAAACTTCGAGTTCCAATTTGTACTACTGTAACAACCTGTGTTTATTGTTTAAATTTTTACTTGTAGAAACAAAAAGACAAACTCATGGCAAATTCAGTTTTCAACCTCTCTGACATCAACGGTATTAACGGTTTTGCCATCAACGGCATCAATCCAGGTGACAACTCAGGCAAGTCCGTCAGTAATGCGGGAGATATCAACGGCGACGGCATTGACGACCTGATTATTGGCGCACTCAATGCCAACCCCAACGGCATCGGTTCAGGGCAGAGCTACGTAGTGTTTGGCAGCAAGTCCGGTTTTGATGCCCAACTTAACCTCTCCACCCTCAACGGTACTAATGGCTTTGCCATCAACGGCATCAATAAATATGACCGTTCAGGCTTCTCAGTCAGTAATGCGGGAGATATAAACGGCGACGGCATCGACGATCTGATTATCGGCGCACCCTTTGCCAATCCCAACGGTGAAGACTCAGGGCAGAGCTACGTGGTGTTTGGCAGCAAGGGGGGTTTTGATGCCCAACTTAACCTCTCCACCCTCAACGGTACTAATGGCTTTGCGATTAACGGCATCAATGGAATTAACAAATCAGATTTCTTCAGTATAGGTGACTTGTCAGGTTACTCTGTCAGCAGTGCAGGAGACATCAATGGCGACGGCATCGACGATCTGATTATCGGCGCAAGGGCTGCCATAGAGCAGTTAGGGCAGAGCTATGTAGTTTTTGGGAGCAAGGAGAATTTTAATGCCAGTTTTGACCTCTCCACCCTTAACGGCACTAATGGCTTTGTGATTAACAGCTTCAGTTTGGGTGGTAACTTAGGTCGGTCTGTCAGCAGTGCAGGAGACATCAACGGTGACGGCATCGACGACGTGATTATCGGGGCACCCTTTGCCTCCCCTTACTTCGGGGAATCAGGAGAAAGCTATGTGGTCTTTGGCAGCAAGGGGGGTTTTGATGCCCAATTTGACGTATCCACACTCAATGGCACTAATGGCTTTGCCATCAATACCGGCACTGAGGGAGATAACTACTTTGGCTATTCAGTCAGCAGTGCAGGAGACATTAACGGCGATGGTCTTGACGACCTGATTATCGGGACACTTGTTACCACCCATACTTACGTGGTGTTTGGCAGCAAGGGTAGTTTTGATGCCCAACTTAACCTCTCCACCCTCAACGGCACTAACGGCTTTGTAATCAACGGTGTTAATAAAGATGACCGTTCAGGCTTCTCAGTCAGTAGTGCGGGAGATGTCAACGGCGATGGCATTGACGACCTGATTATCGGCGCACCCTTTGCCAACCCCTCAAACAACTACTCTTACCATTCTGGGCAGAGCTACGTAGTGTTTGGCAGCAAGTCCGGTTTTAATGCCCAACTCAACCTCTCTAACCTCAATGGTACTAATGGCTTTGTCATCAACAGCATCAATGCAGATGACTCTTTAGGCTACTCAGTTAGTAGTGCGGGAGATATCAACAGTGACGGTTTTGACGACCTGATTATCGGGGCAATAAGTGCGTCTCCCAACGGTACCAGTTCAGGACAGAGCTACGTGTTATTTGGCGGAAAAAATATTGGCACTAGCAGCACCGCTATCTTAACGGGAACCTCTGGTGCAGATACTCTTTTCGGCTCAATTGGCAACAACACCATCGACGGCAAAGCTGGTAACGATACCCTTACAGGCAACGGTGGTAAAGATACATTTGTATTTACCCCTGGTGATGGCAATGACATCATCACCGATTTTGGTGGCGTAAGTAAAGGCTTAAACCCATCAGCAACAGCGATCGCCAATGTTGATACACTGCAATTTACTGGTTCTGGCTTAACTGCCCGAAATTTACAATTAACTCAAAATTGCAAGAACTTAGAAGTAACTTTTGAAGGTGTCGCTAATACCAAAGTCATCCTCAAAAACTTTCAACTAGAAAACCTGGATAATTTACCCGCATTGGCTAAAAGAGCAGCTATTGGGAATATCTTGTTTGATGGACAGACCAGTATCGCTGACAGTTTCGATGTCTTCGATGCCAAGTCTACTCAAACTCATTTGTTTAACAAAAACACGGTGACATTCCTTAATGACTTAAACAATAAGATCGTGGGTTTTGACGACTCTAACGATGTGATTAATGGTCAGGGAGGTAATGACATTATTAATGGCTTGAGTGGCAATGACATACTCAGAGGCGGTACTGGCAATGATACCCTCATTGGAGGTGCGGGTAATGATATTCTCGTTGGCGGTGCTGGTGCTGACAGATTCCTTTACAATACTAGTGCTGCTTTTAACGGCTCTGCCATTGGTGTAGATACCATTAGTGACTTTAACAGATCCCAAGGTGACAAGATTTTACTGGATAAAACGACCTTTGGCGCGATCGCTTCTACTCCCGGAACAGGTTTTAGTAACAAGAGTGATTTTCAAATAACATCTTCCGCCGGAACTAGCACAGCGAAAATTGTCTATGACGCTGTGAGTGGGCAGTTGTTTTACAACCAAAATGGCAGCGCGGCTGGTTTTGGCAGTGGCGGTTTATTTGCAACTCTAACTGGTGCGCCGACTCTTACAGCATCTGATTTTGTCTTGCAAGCGTAGTTTGCCCAAAACACGGTGTACCTACTTGAAACATGAAACTTCAAGCTTGGAACACCGAACTGAATCCTTTACAGAACAATCTCTAGGCTATTTAGATAGACGAGTCATTTCAAACAATTGCTGGGCATTACTTCCTAGAAAAGCATCAAAAAGCTGCTGCTTTCCAGATTCCACTTCTACTAGATAGCGCTGGGCAATTTCATAATAGGCGTAAGTCCAAGGAATCTGAATTTTTGCACCACTGTTATCATCTAATACCGTCACCATTTCCGTTACTGCTTGAGTTGCAGTTTGCCGCAAACCACAAGCAACATTTCCCTCTATCTCTGCTTTCATTGGTACACCCAAGTTAGCCAAAGCATTAGCAGTAGTATCAATGTCTGGATATTCTGGGGTATTCTGTCCATTAACGTAACCTGTAAAGTGGTTGACAGCATATCCGTGCAGTAAAACCCAAGCTCCATACTGAGTAACCCGATTCACCTCTTCGACAACAGAACGCTGCGGAGGTTGCCAAGGACGGGTAAAAACTTGCTGGAGTTGTTTGGCGCTGGTTTCAAAGTCTGCGTCTTTTTGTAGAAGAGTAAGGGGGGAGATGAGTTTGTTGGGGATTGAAGATACTGTTTTAAAGATGAGTTGGGCAATATTAGCAGGCAATTCATCGACAATCAACTCGCTGATAAACAGCTTGGGTAAATTAAATTCCTCTTGCTGTGGATGACGATAATGACGGGCGTACAAATGAGTTTGAGCAAAGGTATACTCTCCAGCCGCCACATAACCTAAAGCTTCTGCAAGTTGTCCGAGGTAGTCAATTCCTAAGTTAAGTTTACCTTGTGGAGTATCTACTAATAAACGCAAAGACCGAAAGGCGATGTGGTCGTTGGCGACAGTCCCACCCGCAGTAGTAATCATTTGCTGGTAGGTACGAGCATGATTGACCCTGGCGCTATATTCTTGCCAAAGTAATTTCCATAAATCAAGGGCTATTTTATTTGTCATTTGTCACTTGTCATTTGTTATTTGTTACACCAATTCAATTAATGATTGCAACATATCCTTGGGTAAAGACGCGATTCATCGCGTCTCTACAAATAATCTATTTGTCATTTCCCCATTTATCCTGTGTTCTCCTACTCCTCATCTCCCTGATATTTTAAGAACTTAAAATCTCACTGATAATCTGAAGGGCTATCTGAATTTGGTCGCTGTCGATAACTAGAGGGGGACAGAAACGAATTGCTGCTTTACCGCAACCTAGCAATAATAAACCGCGTAAGAAAGATTCTTGGATAATGCGATCGCGCAATTTATGATCGAGATTACCCTGTTCATCCAATAAATCTACCGCTACCATTAAACCTTTACCTCGTGGCGGCGATACTCTGGGAAATCTTTGATGCAACTGGGTAAGACTAGCTTGTAAGAATTCTCCCATCTGGGTAGCGTTGGTCATCAAACCACTTTCTAGCAATCGCAGTGTGGCAATACCAGCAGCACAAGCTACGGGATTACCGCCAAATGTAGTAGCGTGAGAACCAGGAGGCCAAGTCATTAACTCTGGTCTAGCAAGTATCGCTCCTAATGGCAGACCACTGGCGATACCTTTAGCAGTAGTAATGATATCAGGCATTACATTCCAATGCTCGATCGCAAATAAGCGACCAGTCCGCCCCATTCCTGCTTGTACTTCATCCACTACCATCAGAATACCGTGGCGATCGCATATCTCTCGAATCTGCTGTAAGAAACCATCTTCGGGTACGATATATCCACCTTCTCCTTGAATCGGTTCGACGACGATCGCCGCTACTTCTTGCGGTGGTAAAATCGTGGTAAATAGCTGTTGTTCTAAGTAATCTAAGCTAGCGTGAGTGCCATAAGGAATATGAGTTACCCCAGGAACTAAAGGCCCAAAGTTAGCTCGCTGCACTGCTTTGGAACCAGTCAGAGACATCGCTCCATAAGTGCGTCCGTGAAATGCCCCTAAGAAGGCTACGATTAGCGATCGCTTGGTGTAATATCGAGCTAGTTTGATTGCTCCTTCGTTCGATTCTGCCCCGGAATTGGTGAAAAATATCTTTGCAGGAAACCCAGTATCACTCTGTGGGTGGGGAAAGGGAGCGCGAATTGCTAATTGTTCCGCTAGTTCCACCATCGGCTGATAATAGAAATCTGTGCCTGACATATGCAGCAGCTGCGCCGACTGTTCTTGAATTGCCTTGACGACTTCTGGGTGAGCGTGTCCAGTGGCGGTGACAGCAATACCTGCGGTCATATCCAGAAATACATTGCCATCAACATCTTCTACCATACAGCCCTGACCGCGAGATATAACTAACGGATAATCGCGGGTGTAAGAAGGAGAAGTTACGGCGCGATCGCGTTGTACAATTGCTTGAGCGCGAGGCCCAGGTAAGGAAGTTATTAAATGGGGTATACGAGGTAAATTTAAGTTAATAGGTATACTTAACATTATTTTTTCAATTTTTTAAAGATTACTGATGATTAAACGCTAAAGCTCGATTGGTTACAGTAGCATTTGATGCCATTGATGTAGAAATTACGCATTTACCGAAAAAGCTTCCTAGTAGTTCGCCAAGTTCACTTGGCGGGGGAAAGGGGAAAGGGGAAAGGGGAAAGGTTTTAAATCCCTTACCCTTTACCCAGCCCTCACCCAGCATTTTTGGGTTGGTGGACTACTAGTAAAGACTTTCGTATTTGGTAAGACTTTGCCCGTTTTTATAACACAACTTTTGCGATCGCGTCATATTATATTTTTTGAAGCATAACAGCTTCACTATTAGATGTCAGAGTACAAACTACAGAACATTTGTTGAGAGAAGCTGTATTACATCCACAGGAAAATTGCTATATGCAAAAATTAATACAAGTCTCTGAGATAATCAACCAATGACTTGGGCATCTGGACAAAAGTTACACCGCGATCGGTATGAAATTAAGCAACAGTTAGGACAGGGGAACTTCGCTATTACTTATCTTGCTGAGGATCGGGATCGCAAGGAAGTTGTGATTAAAACATTGGATTCCAATTTGCTGAATCAATTAAGTAACGAAGACCGCGATCGCTTAAAATCAGGTTTTGCTGATGAATCCCGCAAACTAGCAATATGCATACATCCGAATATTGTCCAAGTCATTGATACCTTCGAGTCAGGTGATTTAAAATGCATGGTCATGGAGTATATTCAAGGAGATAATTTAGCTAAGATTGTCCAACCGCGAGGATTTCTCCCTGAAAAAGAGGCTTTAGATTACATCCAACAAATTGGAAAAGCACTCATAGTAGTGCATGAACAAGGATTTTTGCATCGAGATGTGAAACCAGAAAATATCATTTTGCGGGCAGGTACGCATCAGGTTGTTTTGATAAACTTCGACTTAGCACGAAGATTCGTTGATAACCCAGTGTCAAGTCGCGGTAACTTGGTTGATAAATTTACACCAATTGAACTGTATTCCAACTCTCTTAGACAACAGGCGCGACGTAAACCTTGGACTGATATTTATTCTCTTGCGGCAACTTTATATTTTTTATTAACAGGAAAACTGCCAGAAAGTGCTATTGAGCGTCAAGATAACAATAAGCGTTTAATTCCACCTAACGAATTGAACGATAAGATTAGCGATCGCGTCAATCAAGCGATTCTCCACGCAATGGAACTACAACCCGACAACCGTCCCGAAACAGTAGAACACTGGTTAAAAGAATTGGGTTGGAGAAGGAGATTTGCTTTTCCTAGTTTGAGAAATAAACGTTTACAGCTACTGCTAGCAGCAATCCTCGCAGCTGGCGCACTTGCAACTAAGATAGAACCTTTGATTTCAGTACTTAATAATGGTGTTCAATTGATTGATAGATTTTTCTCAAGTCCATCAACACCGACCAATCCCTCAACACAACAAACGCCATCATCCCCCACTCAACCACAAAATAGGTAATAACGGCCAGCTACACCTATGCAATAGCTAGATCGGCAGCCGCATTAGTTGCTTTTGCGACTCCAAAAGTTAGTTTTCAAGTCACATTAGTTGCTTTTGCGACTCCAAAAGTTGGTTTTCAAGTCGCATTAGTTGCTTTTGCGACTCCAAAAGTTAGTTTTCAAGTCGCATTAGTTGCTTTTGTGACTCCAAAAGTTAGTTTTCAAGTCACACTAGTAGCTTTTGCGACTCCAAAAGTTAGTTCAGCAGTAGCCAGAAGACCTCAACCTTCCTCTCTGCGCCGGTCACTGAGCGTAGTCGTTGGCGCAGCCTCTCGTAGAGAAGTGCTGCGCCTCTGCGTGAGCTTATTCAGCAACACCAACCACGAGAACTCAGAAAAAGCGTGTCACAATCAACATTAGCCATTAATAAATCTGGGCGTATGTTCTGGCAAGACGGACAGCTAATATACAACGGCAAATACAAAATAGAAAAATACTTGGGTGGTGGTGGTTTTGCACTTACCTACCAAGCAATGCATACCAAGCTAAACCGCCGAGTCGTCATCAAAACCCCCAACATCAACGTTCAACGAGATCCAGACTATCCCAAATATATTGAACGCTTCAAAAAAGAAGCACAGATGCTAGCAATGTGTTGCCCAGACCCACATCCGCATATTGTGCAAGTATTCGACTTTTTTGAAGAAGATGGTCGCTACTGCTTAGAAATGCAATATATAGCAGGTGAGAGTTTATGGGAATACGTGCAACGCCAAGGGAAATTACCCGAAACTGAAGCTGTAAAATACATCCGTCAAATGGGTTTAGCTTTGGTAGAGGTACATAAAAAAGGAGTTTTTCATCTTGATGTCACTCCTCCCAATATTATGCTCAACTTTGATCTAAATGTTCCTAACTCAGGCAAAGCAGTATTAATTGACTTTGGTATTGCCGGCGATATGTCCCCACCGAGTACCCTGTCTAGGTCTTTTGGTAACAAGGTATTTGCACCGTATGAGTTAACACGCAAAGGGATTCGTCATCCAACTGTTGATATCTACTGTTTAGCTGGATCTTTGTACTATGCCATCACTGGAGAACGCCCCACCAATTCATTTGACCGTAAGTATGAACAAGAGGAATTAGTACCACCAAAGCAACTTGTCCCTAGTCTTAGTGATGCTGTAAATGAAGCGATTCTGCAAGGCATGGCATTAGAGGCAAAAGATCGACCCCAGACAATGGAAGAGTGGTTGAATTTACTCTCCTCCTTGCAACAGGGGAAGTATTTTGTAGAAATTAAGAGTATAGAAGTAGAAGTATTGATATTAGCTTCAGATGTGGTGGTAAATTACCAAAACCTAGAGAATTTACTCAAAGCGGGTCAATGGAAAGCAGCAGACGAAGAAACTACCAGAGTCATGCTGAAAGCAGCCAAAAAAGAACAGCAAGGCTGGCTTGATTATGAATCAATTGAAAATTTTCCCTGCACAGACTTACGCACAATTGACCAATTGTGGGTAAAATACAGCAATGGTCATTTTGGCTTTAGCGTACAAAAACGCATTTGGCTAGAATGCGGTGGCAAAGTAGATTATGAAGCGGAGTGTCTTTTGGGCGATCGCTTAGGATGGCGCAATAAAATTCGCTGGCTAGAGATAAACGAATACAACTATTCGCGAGACTCAGCGCAGGGGCATCTCCCCACGCATGGGCGAGATATGAGGATTCGGGAAAAAGGGGGCAATTTTCTTTCCCTTTGGTGCTTTCTTCTCTCGCGTCCAGACTTGTAAATTGTAATCTATAAAGGGTTTCGAGATTTGTAAAACTTTGTGAACAAGATATATTCCACGAAGCCTTGCGGGTTCTAGCTTTTCTTTATCTGGCACTGTTTAAATAGGCAAGGCATTAAGGCGCATACTTCGCAAACACAAAAACCGCAATCTATATTAGATAATATATAAATCAATACCCAGTTTTTCAACCTTGTAAACACAGGGCCAATAATGACTATTAAGGAACAAATTAATCAAGAATTAGAAAAATTACCTGAACCCTTATTGCAGGAAATTTTAGACTTTGTGCAATCTTTGCAAGCCAAACATCAAACAAACAGCATATCTTTAGATAGCCAACCTGCTCAAACACTTACAACAGAGCACACCTTCACAGGTTCTACTGCTGAAGATTTATTAGAATTTGTGGGCAGTTGGGAAGGTTCAGATATTAGAGAATGCCTGCAACTAGTTCATGACAGTCGGATACCTCTAGAATTGTAATTATGTATCTATTGGATACTAATCACTGTTCTTTCTTGATGGAAGGTGTGCCTAGCGTTGTAAATCACTTGCGATCGCTTGGTCAGGTACAATTAGCAACTAGTGTTATTGTTGCTGGTGAGTTGCACTTTATGGCGCAAAATTCACATCAAAAAGCTGCTAATTTAATAAAAATCAATGCATTTATTAAACGAATTAACCTATACGGAATCGACAAAGAAACAACAGAAATATACGGTGATTTTAAATCAAAAATTATCAAACAATTTGGCCCGAAAGAAAAAAATAAACGTAAAACAACTAAATTGAATACCATAGGCATTAGTGAAAATGACCTCTGGATAGCTGCTACAGTTTTACGTCATTCATTGACTCTTGTTTCATCTGATAGCGACTTTGAGCGAATGCGACAAGTCAGAGAAATTTCTTGGGAAAGTTGGGTGTAAATTAACCAAGGTAAAAAAACAGCTAATTTACACCCACTCAATTAAAAACTTTTCCACGCATCTAACAAATATTTCCACACCCATTCCCAACGCCGTACTTGTAGAAAATATTCCCCATACTTCGACTGCGCTCAGTACAAGTTTCCCATTCCCCATTCCCCTATTCCCTCTATGGGAATAACCAACTTCCCCTGTTGCTATAGAACTGAAAGCGTCCAAAGCCAAGAAATTGACCGTGAGATTTTTCACCCACAGGGAATGCTGTAACACCCATTAGGTAGACACCAGAAAAGCTGGGATTACTCACAGGACGGAGGGCGATTGTAATTGTCTGTCCTGGAGTTACAGGTGGATCGAAGATTACAGAAACAGTGCGTATCTTGCTCTCGTTTATGACTGAACCTAGATGCAGTTGCGTTTCTTTGCGATCGCGTGTGCCGACAAATGCATAGGTATCATCAAGATTGTAGCGGATGTTTTCTGAGCCTTCTTTTTGGGCGATCGATACCTTCTGAAGCGATTCTCCAGCATTTTCTGGCAGATTGATAGTGAAATAGTAAGTTGCGCCCCAAACATTCACCTCTTTGTAAGTAGTTGTCGCCTTAACAAGTGTCGGCGGTTGGACAAAATAGACCAAGCCATCTCTAAGCTGCACAGCTTGAGTCACCGGAAGCGTAACTTCTCCAATACCTATTGCTAACGAGAGTGTTATTCCAAATAAAGTTGTGAGGCGCATGATTCAGATATAAAAAACGCACTTATTCTAATTCTAGTTCTTTGGGAATCAGTGACTTAGGAACGATCGAAGCTTGTTTTTCCTCAAACGAAGATTTTGTATACCACCAAGCCCAAGCAATTAAAACAGCTTGCAAGGGAAGCCTAACTACGTGTACCCAAGGTGAGTTTGGTATATGTTCAATCTTAATCAGATTAGCTGCCATATAAATATTCGCTGGGTAAACAGCAATAAAAAGAGCAATAAGTCCCCAAGCAGCAGCTTGACTTACAGGCGGAACTAATAACCCGATGCCACCCAAAATTTCATAAAAGCCACTGAGATAAACTAATCCTAAAGGGTAAGGTAGTTGTGGCGGCACAATTTTGACATATTCTTGTGGAACAAGAAAGTGTGTTATCCCAACCACAATGATGGATATAGCAAGGATGACACGTAATGTTTCTTTATGCTTATTCATGGTTTTTGCCTCTATATATACTTGCCCCTATTACTTCAGTTTGACTGATGGATGTTAATCTGCATTGAGTCAATAGGAGTAAAAATCAACAAAATTTTCCCAAGTATTTACAAGAAAGGCAGAGGGCAGAGGGCAGAAGGCAGAAGTTCAGGAGTATCAATTAAAACTAAAGTTGCAGGGTATAAAGCCCAGTTAAAACTGATAATTATACCGAGACTGCTTGCAGCGAGGTATAAAACGTCCTTGTTTCAATCCCACTCTTTTAAGGGTGGGTTGCCTTCTGCCTTCTGCCTCCTGCCTTCTGCCTTCTGAACAAAACGGCATTGCTGAATAAAAAAGCAATAATTGCACTCAGCACGGGCTAAACCTAGCTATCTGCTCACGGAACTCACAATTGGGCACTCTTGAAAAAAGTGATTGCAACTATAAATAAAACTGATGCACCGGACTGTACTAAAGGATTTATTAACTATGCCACGGCTCGATTAGTAAAGCAAAACAACATTTTTATCAAAAATTTTCTTAACTACGCTTGCAATTTTAACTACTCTTGTACTAGTATAACTACGACAGCGCAAAACAGTAACATTTGCTGCTTAACAATACTTTTGCCAAAATAGCCTAAGACAAGCGCTTGCTTGAATATGAGGCAGAAACTAGAATCTGCACTCATACTTACACGACAGTTAAAACTACTTCTGTAAAACCATACAGAACAGAATTTTCTTGACGTAATTTTTTGTTACATGGTAGAAAGAAGCATTTAAAATCTTAGGTTTGTTCGATGTCAAGCCTCGTAATTTGGCAAAGGTATTGTTAATTGTGCGTAATTTTTTCCGAATCAAATTGGATTGCTACAGATTCACTTTGACTAAACAATCAAAATTTTGGAGGAAAACAATGACAGCTACAACAACTACTAATGCTAATAATCTATACAATGTACAAAATCAGTGGGGTGGTGCCTCTGCTCCGTGGAATCCTGGTGGAGTATGGGTAATTGGAGCTAGAGCAGATCAGCGCATTGTCGAACTCAAAGTTTCATCCAATGACAACGGTAAGACACTTACTGGAACCACAACATATTCTGGTGAAGGCCCGATCGGTTTTAAGGCTAACTTAACTGGGAGCGACACCTACAATGTAGAAAACCAGTGGGGAGGCTCATCTGCTCCGTGGAATCCCGGCGGGACTTGGGTACTCGGCTCGCGGGGAAACCAAAATGTTGTTGCGATTGATATTACATCAAGCGACGGCGGTAAAACCCTGACTGGAACTATCACTTATGCTGGTGAAGGCCCTATCGGTTTTAAGAGTGCTGCTGTTGATGGCCGTGTCTATAATGTGGAAAACCAGTGGGGAGGCTCATCTGCTCCGTGGAATCCTGGCGGGACTTGGGTACTTGGCTCTCGCGCCAATCAAAATGTTGTTGCGATCGATATTACATCGAACGATGGCGGTAAAACCTTAACTGGAACTATCACATATTCTGGTGAAGGCCCCATCGGCTTTAAAGGTAACATTGTTGGCAGCAACAACTACACAGTAGAAAACCAGTGGGGTGGTAATACAGCGCCGTGGAATCCTGGTGGGACTTGGATAATCGGTAGTCGTGTGGAACAGAATGTAGTGGCGCTCAACCTCACATCTAGTGATGGTGGGAAGACCCTAACTGGAACCACGACCTATGCTGGTGAAGGGCCTATCGGCTTCCGATCGCACCAAATCTAAAAAGGCGATCGCCCTATACCCGTTCTCAGTTAAGTAAGTACTGAACCGCACCCCTAACCCCCTGCCGGCTGTTTCGTGGCAGGGGGTTATGATGTTGAAGCTAAATCTAATTTTTCTCGAACTATTCCCTCATCTCTAAAGCCGACCAGCACAGCTGTTCCATCTTTGACGAAAAGTGGACGTTTGAGCAGCATTGCATCGCGAGTGAATGCATCAACCCACTGTTCATCAGCCCAAGTTTTCTTTTCATCTCCTAAAGCGCGGTAGGATTGACCAGAGGTGTTTCGCATGGGAGCAAAACCCAAAGACTTTACCCAGTTTTGAATCATCTCACGAGTCGGCGGAGTATCTTTGGTGTTGATAAATTCATGGTCAATGTTGTTGTGTTGGAGCCACGTCAAAGCTTTTTTGCAAGTGCTGTAATTGGGAATTCCGTAGACTTGAATAGACATAAAATAATTAAAACAATCTTCATATATGACATAGTAGGTGGAATTTCTGCCATCAATGCTCTTGTCGTTGAATCTCTACGGCAGAAATTTAAGAGTAGCGATCGCTTTTAGCAATCGGTAATTCCAAGCATGGAACTCGTCGATCCATGATTCGAGGATTCTGAAATACCAAGGAGTAGTTTTACTAACATTTTTATCCAGAAACAATATGAGCGATGCCTTTCGCCGACTTGCACCCTTCATTCAAGAATATATTTATCATCACCAGTGGACTGAATTACGACCAGTTCAAATTGCCGCTTGTCAAGTTATATTCGACACTGATGCTCACTTGCTAGTTACTGCTGCAACTGCTGCGGGGAAAACAGAAGCAGCTTTTTTACCAGTTTTGACTCTATTACATGAAAACCCTGCTGCCACAATTGGCGCATTATATATTAGTCCAATTAAAGCTTTAATTAACGATCAATTTGAGCGTCTTAATGATTTACTAAAAGAAGCAGATATTCCAGTTTGGCACTGGCATGGCGATGTTTCGCAAACTAGAAAAAACAAGCTTTTAAAGAATCCTCAAGGGATTCTGCAAATTACTCCAGAATCTCTGGAAAGTTTGCTAATTAATAAAAATAACGACTTACTTCGCTTATTTGGTGATTTAAAATTTGTTATCATTGATGAAATTCACGCCTTTATGGGTTCAGAACGCGGTTGTCAAATTATTTGCCAATTACAACGTTTAGCAAAGTTGACGCAAAAACAACCGCGTCGTATTGGTTTATCGGCAACTCTTGGGAATTACTCAATAGCGGAAAATTGGCTGCGATCGGGAACAGATAAACCAGTAATTACACCAAAAATTGATGGTATAAAACGGCAAATAAAACTAGCTGTAGAACATTTTTATATTAATGATGAAGTAGATGAATCAGAGGCGACAGCTGATGAGCAATATATTTTCAACCTCAGCAAGTCTCGCAAATGCTTGATATTTGCTAATAATCGCACGCGAACCGAATCTGTAATTGCATCTTTGCGACAAATTGCCACAAAACAAGGACTACCAGATATATATCATGTGCATCATGGGAGTATATCTGCTAGCTTACGGCAAGCTGCTGAAAATGCGATGCGTGAACCCAACAATCCAGCCGTTACCGCCGCCACTCTGACTCTAGAATTAGGCATAGATATCGGTCATTTAGAGCGAGTGATTCAGTTAGAATCACCCTTGTCTGTAGCTAGCTTTTTACAACGCTTGGGACGAAGTGGTAGAAGAGGAGAAGCTGCTGATATGCGTTTTGTCTGCGCTGAAGATAAGCCATTAGCAGAAGCTTCTCTACCAGAACAAATCCCCTGGCAACTTTTACAGTGTATTGCGATAATTCAACTTTATTTAGAGGAACAATGGATTGAACCAATTAGACCAATTAAATATCCTTTGAGTTTGCTTTATCACCAAACCATGAGTATTTTAACAGCAGCAGGGGAAATTTCAGCTAATGCTCTAGCTAAACAAATTTTTAATCTGTCCCCCTTTACTGCTCTTTTAAAAGAAGATTTTCAACTATTATTACGTTATTTAATTGATATTGGTCATATTCAGCAGACTGAACAAGGTAAATTAATCCTGGGTTTGGCAGGAGAAAAAGTGGTGAGAAAATTTCAGTTTTATGCTGTCTTTGCTGAACAGCAAGAATATATTGTTAAGCAAGGTACAACAGAAATTGGCAGTATTGTCACACCGCTTCCTGTTGGCAATCAATTTGCTTTAGCTGGTAGAAGTTGGGAAGTTGTAGAAGTTGACTTTAAAAAAAAGGCTATTTTTGTTAAACAAGCTGAGGGAAAATCTAGTATTTATTGGCGTGGTGGTGGTGGGACTATTCATACCAAAGTTTTACAACGAATGCAGCAAGTATTATTTGAGAATATCCAGTATAGTTACTTACAAAAAAATGCTTGTAAACGGTTATGTCAAGTTCGCCAAATGGCGCAGCAAGTTGGATTAGATCGGCAGAATATTTTGCAATTAGAAAAAGGTAAATGCTGTATTTTTCCTTGGATGGGTACGGTTGCTTATCGCACCTTAGAAAGATTACTCAACTCATACTGTCGGGAATCGTTGGAAATTACAAGTATTGGCGGAGTAAATCCCTATTATTTGACAATTAAATTAGGCAAGGATAAATTTAAATATCTTTATCGTGAAATTAGTTCATTATGCGAACAAAGAATTATTCCAGAAGATTTAGTCAGTAGCTCAGAAGCACCGGAAATTCAAAAATATGATGCTTTTATTCCTCATTCACTTTTACGAAAAGCTTTTGCTAATGATTATTTGGATATGAATGAACTCAAAAAACAAGTGAAGTTGTGGGGATAAAAAGATAATTCGGAATGATTTCAACAAATTAACTATTTTTTAATTAATTTGTGGAGCGATCGCAAATCATAATTTAAGATTTTCCAGTCTTCAAAAGTTTTAAATTGGAATTTGAATCCAGAATTCTGTGCCTTTTCCTGGTTCTGAGAGACAATTCAAAATTCCACCATGTTTTTCTACTATAATTTGGTAGCTAATTGACAATCCTAAACCTGTTCCCTTACCTACCTGTTTTGTGGTAAAAAATGGATCGAATAACCGCTTTTTAATATCTTCTACCATTCCTAATCCGTTGTCAGCAATTCGGATGACAACAAATTTACTCTCTAAAATTTCAGTACGAATTACAATTTGCGGTTTATAATTTGTTTTTATCTTGACCATTGACTCTTCTAAGGCATCGATCGCATTAGTTAAAATATTCATAAACACTTGATTTAACTGGCCAGCATAACAATCAACTAGAGGCAAATTGCCATATTCTTTAATTATAGATATATCCAAGCCAATTCCATTGTTTTTCCACCGATGATGCAAAATTAATAAGGTATTTTCAATTCCTTCATGAATGTCAACTAATTTTTTATCTGCTTCATCATGGCGAGAAAAATTTCGCAATCCTAAAACAATTTCACGAATACGATTAGTACCCATATTCATCGATGATAGGAGTTGAGAAAGGTCATTCGTAAGAAATTCCAAATCAATTTTTTTAGCGAAATTTTCAATTTCTACTTCCGGTTGGGGATAATGTTGTTGATAAAGGTGCAACAGAGTTAACATCTCTTGAAAGTATTCGTTAGCAAAGGTTAAGTTACCATGAATAAAATTAACTGGATTGTTGATTTCATGAGCAACTCCAGCGACTAATTGTCCTAAGCTAGACATTTTTTCATTTTGGATCAGTTGAGATTGAGTTTGTTGCAATTTATGCAAGGTTTCGGTGAGTTTTTCAGCTTGGGTTTGAGCTTCTAAAGTAGCAGTGCGACTTTGGGTATAAAGTTGTGCATGATCGATGGCGATCGCTAGTTGATCGCAAACAGCTTGTAGTAGGCTAATTTCACTGTTATTCCAAATGCGATCGCCACTGCAATGACTGCACACAATCGCTCCAATCTCTCCAGAATTACTTTTAACTGGTAGCATTAGTTGAGATGTAATCCCAAACTCAGTTAAAAGTTCTTGCATATCATAATCAAGTGGTGATTTACTATTAATATTTTCTATACAAATTAGTTCTTGAGAGAGAAGGGTTTGAGTCAGAAAATTACTTTTTTGCAGTGGAATACTGCCTAACATACTTGTCAAGTTAGGGTTTCGCGCTTCATAGGTAATAGTCAGGCTTGGTTGAGATGGGTGCGGTAAATAAGAAAGAAAGTAGCAACGGTCAATTTGTAATAAGCTGCGAATTTCGTTCACAGCTGTTTCTAAGATCATATCTAGGTTAAGAGAACTGCGGATTTGGCTAGCTAAACGCAGTAATAAGGCTTCCCGACGGCTGAGGAGTTCTTCTCGCGCCCAGATTCGGTCAATAGCTACAGCAATATTATTAGCAATCCAATTTAATAAGTTATGAGTTGGTTCGGTAAATAATTGCTTGCTGAATAAAGCAATGATGCCGATTAATTGCTGCTCTACTATCAGAGGATAAGCGGAAAATCGAGAAATTGAAAATGTAGACTCTATAAGCTTTACTGAATTACTAATTGATAATTCTTGATTAAAAATAGCTTGATGGTTTTGAATCATTAAGCCAATAGTATTATTAACTAAAGCGATATGATCTGGGAAATCTTGAGTATCGCTCAAAGCACTACAAGTAATCTCTGTGCAATGAACGCCAGCTTGCAATTGTAGCTGGTTTGTCTGGCGTTCAAATGTCCAGATACAAACGAAGCCGATATCAAGGTATTGGGAAATAGTATTTGTACAATTTTGCAGAATTTCTGGAAGTGTGCCACTTTGAGATAAGGCTAAACTGACTTCTGCACTCAAAACTGACAAGCGCGATATCGCTCCAATAAAGCTAACTCTGAAAGCTTACGCTGTGTAATATCTGTACGAATTGATACATATTGATAGGGCTTTCCATCTTGTCCCAACATTGGGGCGATCAAAGTATCAACCCAATAAAAAGTTCCATCCTTGGCTTTATTTTGAATTTCTCCCTTCCATATTTTTCCTTGAGCAATAGTTTTCCATAAATTTGCAAAAAATTCTTTTGTGTGGTGTCCAGAATTGATAATCCGATGATCTTGCCCTAGAAGTTCTTCTGAAGAATATTTAGAAACTTCACAAAATAGGTCATTGACATAGGTTATTTTTCCAGATTTATCAGTAATAGCTACCAGGGAATGAGCATTTAAGGCAAATTTAAAAGCTTCTAATTCTTTGATAGATTTTTGTAGCGCTATCTCATTCTCTTTATTAAGAGTTATGTCACGAGCTACTGCATAAATCAACTTTTCTTCACTGAAACTAGTTGCATTCCATGACAGCCATTTGTAAGAACCATCCTGACAAAGATAGCGGTTTTCAAAGCTAACTGCATCTACAGATTGTGCAATTTTTTCAGCTGCAACAATAGTGGATTCACGGTCTTCAGGATGAACAAATTCGATAAAGGGTTGAGCAACAAGTTCCGGAATTGACCAACCTAATATTTTTGTCCATACCGGATTTAAATACTTAAAATAACCATCAAAGTTAGCAATACACAATAAATCTAAAGAAATTGAAAAAAAACGGGAGTATTTTTCTTCAGATTTGTTGAACTCATATTTAACTAGTTTCATCAGCTTTTTAGGTATGAATCTTTTTTGAAAAAGGTTAAATCAGTTAATACGTTTATTTATTGAAGTTTAATTACCATTTTGATGTCATCTATCAACCCAGGAACTCACGTAATGCCAGTTCTAACCAAGACTGTTGAGCTTACCAATAAAAACGTAATTAACTTGATGTAGAGCCAATAAGTATCTAGTAGTTTCTACTGAGGAAACTAGCTAGTTATTGAGTTAATTCTCTACTAAATAAAGGTTTCCCTAAAAAGCTGTAAAGTAAACATTTAGATTTTAAATTTAAAATAAGAAGTGTTACGTAAACTGAATTCATCAGAACTTTTATCTGTAATTGTCCTTAAGTAGCTAAGGTATTAGTACCGCAAAGCGTAATTTGTAGTTAAGAATTCAATTACGAATTATGAATTACGTTAACGCAGCGTTAGCGTTAGCGAGTATTCGAGCGTCCGCAGGAGCGTGATTACAAATTATTTTAAGCAATACTCCCGCGCTTTCTGGCTTCTTTGTAGGAAGTTCCCACGTTTTTCAAACCAGCTTTAATCATTTGTTGTTCAAGTAGAGCAAAGAAACGCGCTTTATCGCCACCTTTTACTACTGCTTGATTATGCGCTTCGGCGATCGCTACAGGATAACCATATCCTTTTTGCACTTGTGCTAACATCAGTCCCAGTGCTTGGTCTAACATGGTTGCATTCTCGGCTACCCATACCGGAACTTCGATGCGGGCGATTTCGGTGCCAACGTGGACGTAGCAAAAGTAAATTGTTTGATCGCCATAAAGTTCCAAAATGGGGGAATTGCTGCGCCACAAGGTACTGCGTTGTCCTGGTTTGAGTCGGTTTGCCCAAACAGAAGTATCTCGCAACTGTTCAAAAATTTTACAAGGTACTTTTTCTAGTTGATTTGGGCAATGACTTTTACAGTCTGGCGCTGGATGGGGACAAGCTAATAACCGTAAAAAGTTCATTGTTTCGATGCTGCGAGAGGCGCTAAGATAACCCATTAAAGGAATTCCAGCATCACGCATCTGCTGCCAAGCTTCTAGGATGGGGGGTAAAATGCGATCGCGTGCATCCATCGGCAATTGTTCTAAAAACCAGTAAATTAGCGAACCATCTACCATCGCTAGCGCTGGCGTTTCCGCTTGTGCTGCATCACACGCAAGTTCTGCTAACACCGTTGTTTCGGAAGCAGTGCGGCGAAAACTCATCCATTCCTCGGTTCTAATTCCCCATTGCCGAGACATATATAAATCTTCTGGGCGATAAAATACTTCTGGCAAACTATCGAGTAATGGATGGCGATTTTGTCCGTAGTGCAAGACGACTCTGCCAATATTTAGCAGATAACAGTAAGCAATTTCATGATGGTTGGGGGCAATTTGGGAACCATCGGTAGCGATGACAGTATGAATTTTTGGGGGAACTGGGATATCGATGCAGGTTTCTAGCGGCTCGATTGGGGTAGCATTAGCAAAGAGAATGCGATCGCGCCATTTTTCCTGGCGATCGATTAAATCTTGTTGACACTCGTAAGCATTTTTTAAATGTTGTTGTGCCAGGTCTAAACGCTGACGACTAGCAGCAGCTTCTAAAGTAAGATGCTGACTTAAACCCTGCATTTGTCGCGCCAGTTTTGTTAGGTCAAGCATAAAAGTAAGTGCGAAGTGAGGAGTGAATACTTGTGAGTTATTATTTCACCTAAATTGACATACATATTTTTTTTATATAAATACGTCAGAAATTAAATATGCATTATTCAAAATCCTTATAGAGACGTAGCAGTGCTACGTCTCTTTTTGACTAGATATTTAATATATTAAAGCCAAGCTGAGAAATCTTTGGCAAACTGAGAAAGTGATAACAACTGAATTCGCGGATCGTTTTGAGCAGTTTCTCTTTCTGCTTGGGTATTATAACCCCAGTCTGCAAGGAAAAGTTTCACATTTTCAAGGTCTGCTTGCTGTTGGACTAATTGTAATGTCTTGAGTCTATCTTCTACAAACCAGAGACTAACAGATTTGTCTTCTGATGACTGAATTAATTCTCGCAAAATTTCATATTTGGGACGCTTAACTTCTTTCCCAAAGATTGATTCTGGTGGGAAATTTACTCCTTCTTGTTGTAACAACTGCTGTACAAAACGACCTTCTTTCGTTGTCACAATGTATAGCTTAACTCCACTGTCAATAGTTAATTTGATTTTTTCTACTACAGCCGGATAAAATTTATGCAGACTCAGCCAACCACTTAAATCCGTGGTAATCCATTCATCTCGTTGGTTATCTAGTTTTGCACCAATTTCTCTTGCTTGGAGTTTATCGTTTAACAAAATTTGTGGAGCAATGCTCACCCATTCATGAAGAATTTTTTCGTCAGAAATTCCATCTATCAAGGCTTTAATTAAAATAGGCATTTCCCAACCTGTTTCAATAACAGGTCTTAATCGATAGAATCTTAAAGCCAAATCATCTGGCGGTGTGTCGTTAGCAGAAGACCAAATTTCACAGTAGGTACGCCATGCTACCTCAAAATATTCAATTAATCCGTCGCAAATCACTCCATCAAAGTCCAGGGCTAAAATTTGGGGACTACTTGTGGTCATTGGTTTGAGAATAAAACTGCTGTTGTCAGCTTACCCGACAAATTTAAATCATGCAGTAATTTTCGTTAGTCTTTTATAATTCATAAATTTGCTGAAAAAGTATGGTGGCATTGTAAAATTTGATTTGTTAATGGTAGGTTAACGAGGATCTACAGCAGGTTTGCCATCGACTAAACGAATTTGATTTTGCTTGACTACTACGGTGATTAGTGGTAAGTAACGTTTAGCTGGGCCACGAACAACTCGGCCCTGAGAATCATATTGTGAGATCCATGACAAGGACACATAAAGTTATTCTTCTCAAGATCCCACTCGACTGTACATCCTAAATGGGTACAGATTGGACTGATAGCGTACTCAGCAATTTGCGGCCCGTTTTGAATAATCAGATAATTTTACCAGAATCGGAATTTCTGACTTTGCGGTTGCTAATAGTGCATTAGCCTGAATTTGTTTGCCGTCTTCAGCCAGTGCAACCGATCCTGGAAGATAATTTTGACAGCGTGAATACTTGCGATCGAGTGAAGCATTGGGTTTCTAGGTCTATCTCACGACTTTGGCTGACTTTAGTAGAATAATCTTCCATGATGATTGGATTTACCCACAAAGGTTTACTAATATACTACGGTGCGATCGCATTAATATTAATATGTACATTTGTGTTTACTGTAGGTTAATTTTAATAAATTTGATTTTTTAAGAGTTGCGCCTGAACTGTAATTTTTATTTATTATTTATTTCTGGAGTAGGAGGTTATTTATAAACCTCAGAGCTAGGCTATAACCTCAGATATGTTCCTCACAAAATCTATTCAAAATATATTCTTAAACTCTCTCCAGAGAAAGAACTCTTTATACCCTTGATTTTTTAAGCTGTTGTTAGTCGAGTTCCATATTTTAATAACTGAAAGCGCCATGAGTGATAAAAATCAAGAAAATCAAATTAATCAACCAGTAAGCGAAGATCGGGATTCTCGTGAAAAGCCAGATGTGAACGAAAGAAACCTAACCGCGAATCCAGGAGATAGAATTTCTGATAAGCCTCAATCAGTTGAAGAGAAGGCTAAACAGGCAGCTATTGATGATGTACCAGATATTACAGGCGACAAAATCACAGTACCTACTTACTTCGTTGTTGATGAACCCGACGGCGAAAAGAAAGCACTCCATCACGTTAAAGATGCTGAAGAAATTTCCGACGTAATTCGGGAAGCACGAGTTGACGAAAATGGAAATCGAGTTTGGTGGTAGTTGTTTATTAAATACGCACAGAGGCGGAGAAGTTATTAATAAATACTCTCTCCGTTTCTTTGCGTTTCCCACCCACTGTATCTTCTTTTTGCTTGCACAAATTCCTCGTCTGGATAAGCTTCGGCAAATGTCCGCACATACTTAAGGTTGCGAACCGGAATCTCTTCATCTCTGGAAAAGCTTTCTGCGAGTCATCTGTGTCCCAACCCGACTACTGTTGCCGATTAGAATATCTCGAAATTATGGTTTCCATGCTCAAAGGCTGCGATGGGAACTCAAATTTACACTTTATCAAAAAGCGATCGCAATAATCCAGATAACTTAAAGTTGTCAGTACTTACACAAAAGCGAGTGCTAAAACTTCAAGATATTTTCATGTAAAATATTTTTTTGCGTCCACAAATTAAAAATTATAAGAAGTCGTCACTTGTACCTTTGACATCAGAGTGTATAGCCTGAATAATATTCTTACGTAAAAATCCATACTTATATAAGACTCATATTTGATTTTTGCTAAATATACTGAGAGCAAAACCCGATCGGGCTTGCTCTCAGTTAGCTTGGCTATTAAAAATCAAATTTGATTGTTATATAAACTGGTATTAATAGGGTTGCATTATGCATTTCTCGAATTCAAAAACCAGCTTAAAAACTCGTCAAAAAAACAAGAAAATAGGTACATTTATTTTGACTCATAGCAACATTGTACTGCTGAGTGCATATTTAATCACTCTACCGATTTGTACATTAATAATTTTATCTTTATTATTACCCTTATTCAGTGCTAGCTTATTCGCTTCCATTGGAAACTCGTACCACTCTACATCGATTCCTTGGATAGATAATGCATCTGAATGCGAACATACTGGCAGAAATTGGAGCGATCGCAAGTGTTGGGATAATGAACACAATCCCATGTTTTGAATGAAAATTGCAAAATAATCATTATTATATGCATTTATTGCATTACTACGGATCTACAATAGCTTCACAGATGCGATTCTAGATGAGGGAATAAAGATGGATACCCCTGGCCAACACCAGGGGCTTTTTATTTAGCTGTAAAGCACTATCGTTTGCATTGTTGAAATAGGAAGCGCTAGATATCCTTCTTCTGTCACTTTCCGGAAGGGCAATCGTTAGAAGCCCTATGAGGCAATCAATACAAGCTATACTATTAGAAAAAATATGAATCTGGCGACAGCCGTTTTGCGTCTATGTATTTATTTTCTAGTCATAGTTAAACAGCGATGTCTACGACCCGCTATGCCTACCCTATTTTTAATTTATATGACATGCTTATGAATACTTATATCTCATTTGCTCTATGGAAAATTGGTCTGGCTGACTTTTATGAAGGATGTAGGTGATTGTTCGCCTAGATTATCTGTCAATACGATCCACTAAGCGCTGAAATAGACCTTCTTGAGCCAATTTTTCAGTATCAATACATGCCAATAAGCTCCTTGCAAGAATCTCTGAATTGTAAGAATTCTTGATTTCTTTCCCAAGATAGGGTCTGATGTACCAACACAAAAGCTCAGTAAAATCATGCCCATGAATTTTATATCGTATTTCTATCAGTTCTTTTGCACGTAATTCTTCGAGTTTAGTTATGAATCTCGATTCTTGTGAGCGATTACTATTGCTATTTAAATATTTAGTAATGAAAGTTTTTAAGTCGAACTGAACCTGATAATTATTTTTATTCAATTTACAACATTCACTAACTTTTTCGAGCCATCTCATATTTAATGAGAGTGCTTCATTAGTAGCCCTAATTAAAAATAAATCCTCCAATACTCTAGATAATTGATTTAGTACTTCCCTAGCCTTGGGCTGAGATAAACGTAGTGCTAAACGCAGGTATTTATCTAAAACAGCCTCATTAAATAGGTACATCTCAAGACACGAATAATCAGTAAATAATAGTAAATCACACTGATACTCTTTGCCAAATAGCCAATCAAAATCCTTATCTGCAACACATGTAATATGTAGAGGAGTTTCTGAAAGTTTATCATTTATATAAAGGGCAAGAGCAATCACACGACTTCGATTATTGTCTTTTAATCCTTGTTCAAATAATAATGGAGTAGGAATTTCAACAGTATCAATTTCATAAACAGCAAAACCTTGATGTTCTTTTTGATCTAAAAACCATTCTATTAATAGCTTATCTGTCTTACCTTCAACATATATATCACACAGTTCAGGCTCAAGTTCATATCTAGTTACAAGTTCGTCAAGCGTGCGTCGTCTTTCATTCTCCATTTTTCAATTATTTCTCCATCTTCACAAGCTTAACGACATTGTTGTTGTACTGAGAAAGTAATTCAATTGAATGAGTAGCTAATATAAATTGAACTTGGCTTCCTTTTGTCAGTTCAAGCAATGCATGAATAAGTTGACGCTGCCATTTTACATTTAGTGATATTTCTGGTTCATCAATAATAAAGATTGTTGCTTTATCTCTCGCTGTCAGAGTATTACAAAAAAGCAGTAAAAGTTGCTTTTCTCCTGAAGAAAGGGTTTCTGGAGACAATTCTTTTCCTTCTTCAGTAAATATTTTTAGTCCGTCTCTGACATGTAACCTTATATATTTATCACGAAAAAATAACTTATTGATTGTCGTTTCAAAAATTGCCAATAAATTTTGTGTATCCTGTAGAGCATCAAAACGTGCCGCTACACTATCTAAGTATGGTTTTAAAACTCTTGATATAATCGAGTAATCAGCTTGAGCGTTAGATTGTAGTATCTGAACAATTTTCTGAGCCTCTAATGGTGGCATTAACCCGAAGCGAGAAAAATCTTTGCTGCGATTCTCATGAGTTTTGAGTTCTTCAATTAGCATTGCAGATGATTGTGGTAGTTCTTCAACTATCTTGCCTGAACTTTGAATAATTGTTAGAATAATTTGCTCATATATACTATGAACATTTTCTGCCCCCTGGTTAGCGCCTCTTAACGCCTGTTCACGAATCCATTCTTCAGTTCTATGAATAGATGTTTTAAGAGCATGTTCTCTATTGATGCTATATTTATCTTCAAGTGTATCGCCAAGATTTGATAATACTATTCGCCTTAATCTTTTTTCATTTTCTACATCTTCGTTTTCAAAAATATCACTATCTAAAACTCTATTATCACCTAACAAAAATACACTTAATTGAAGTTGCAAAATATTCTTATAAAATTCATATATTGGTAGAGAATCTTGTATTGCTTTGACGCTATTATTAGACTCAGCCTGGATATCTTGAGTAAATAGAATGCTATTCCCTTGTGAAAGCTGAAGTCGAAATGAGCCAATTAAAACACCATTTTCTCGACTAGCAATAATACTTGTTTTATCAGCTAGAAAGACTGAAAATTTGGCAAAAGGGGTTTTAGCTAAAAAAGTGCGATGACCGCGATTGTGACTCGTTGAGAGCAGATGAAATAAGAGCTTGAGGATAGTCGTCTTACCAGAACCATTGTCACCATAAAGGATGATTAGTGAAGAATCTATGTAAGGATTATTATTTTTCTTTTCCAAAGTATATGTATACTTACCAAAGAGTCGTTCTACTTCAATACGAACTACAGATAGGGCAAGGCTAGCTGTATTTATATCGAGTATCTGCATAACAATTGCTGTTCCTTATTTCAAGAGATAGGGTTGTAAAAGCTAAAATTTCTTTTACTCCCCTAATTACACTTTATCGTTCAATCGGGTGGCAATAAACTCTTGAGCTACATTTAGAGAAATTTAGCTGGAATAATTCATTTTCTTTGACTAATTCACAATCTCTTACGCCTTAAACGTCAACACCGGACTCAATCGCGCCACAACGTCCACCATTTCTGCCTCAACTTGCACATCAATTACAGACTGAATCGGTTTGTAGGCAGCAGGTGCTTCCTCAATTCGGCGTTCTTCACGCAAGGTGATGCAGTCTACTCCGGTTAATCCCAGTTCTGCCTGACTTTGAGATGCACCTTTGCGACTGAGGTCGAAGCGAGAACGAATTCTTCCCGCCCCATGTGACGCCGAATTACAAAATGCTGGATTCCCTTTACCCACCATCAGATAAGAATAAGCACCCATCGAACCAGGGATAATCACTGGTTGTCCAAGATGGGCAGGACAAGCGCCCTTGCGTGTTACCCATCCCTGACCTTCTGGTAAGGTGATGTTATGGGGTAAGTCATAAACTAAAGGTGCTTCGACATCTTTGTATACTTCTCGCAAACGCAGACGTAGCAATTCTGCTAACAACAGGCGATTGACAAAAGCGTAGTTAGCAGCAGTGGCCTCAGCTTGTAGGTAACTGGCAACTAGTTCAGGATGAGAAGAAGTAGAGAGAGGAAAAATTTGAGAATCAGGGTACTTTAGACCTTTTTGCCAAGTCGCCTTCGCTCGATCTCGCCACATTCCCCCAATATACTTACCCACGTTTCGAGAACCAGAGTGAATCATAAAAGCTAGCTGTCCCTCGCGCACTCCCCAGGCGTGGGCAAGTGGGCGATTTTCAACTTTATCAACCCGTTGCACTTCGACAAAATGATTGCCGCCGCCAATGGTTGCCAGTCCGCCATCGCGTACTAGTCCAGCATCGGGAACCAATTCTTCAGGTGCTAGTTTCCAGTCACCATCCATTGAACCACCTAAGAAGATGCGTTCGCTCTCTTGGGCAAGTTGTTGCAAATCAGATTTGATTACACTCCCTGTAGGCTCGTCTAGCATGGCATCCAGCCAACCGGGAACCCCGTACTGAAATAGCGATCGCATTGCTTGAGCAGTCATTGTCACATCACGCGTACCGAAGAAGTAATCCCCCTTCATCCGTTCTACGAATTGGTCGCGCTTTGCCAGGAATTCCTCAATTGTCAAATCAACAACATGCAGGCGCATCCCACAATTGATGTCAGAACCGACAGCACCAGGAATGACTTGACCCACAGTTTCTACGACTGAACCAATGGCAACACCCGCATCACCTGGGTGAAAGTCAGGCGTAGCACAGGCGCGACAAACGCATCCACCTGACGGGTGACGGACGCTTGCTAAATTTGCTAACTGCTTTAATGCCTTAGCTTCTACGGGGAAGTCTTCTGGCAGCAACACTTCTGCTACAGGGGCATCAGGAGAATTAACTAAACGAACTGAATAAGTGCGATTGTTATAAGTTACATCTAAACCTTGCCGCTCTAAAGCACGCAGGAGACGTTTGAGATTTTTTGGCTGCATGAAAACTCCAAATAAGGTCTTAAAAAAGACCCTTTGTTGTGAAGAGAGGAGGAGACTTGGTTCAGCAGCCGCGTCTCAATTAGTGCAGAAGGTCATTTTTCCAGAACTGTGGGCAAAACAACAAGTTAATTCTGACTAATGTGGTTATATAGCCTTAATAACACACAGTTTCATCAAATGACAAGTGTTTTGTAGTACGTTGTATTTTTGATGGGCAACGGTTACTCAGTCAATCTAAAGCTGTAAAGAAATTTGAAGTTTGGCGAAAAACTTTTAAAAATCTCTAGACTCTCCAGCCGGCTAGAGAGTCTAGGATAAATTTAAGGCGACTCTCTTTCCAGTTATTTCTAATGTGTGAGAGATACGTCTCAATCATCCAGCCCGATCTGGCTAAGTTGTTCATATTATCCCGTAAATCTATGACTCTCCAACTCACAGTTCCCAACATGGCTTGTTCTGCTTGTGCAAGCACCATCACCAAAACACTTCAGGCAGTCGATGCCAATGCTAGCGTTCAAGCCGATCCAACAACCAAGCTTGTCAGTGTTGAAACTCAAGCATCAGAAACAGCAATTAAGGAAGCATTAGCTGCTGCGGGTTATCCAGTTGCTTAATTTTTAGCAAGAAAGGCAGGAGGCAGTGTTTCGACTACGCTCAGTGACCACCTGCCTCCTGCCTTCTTCACGCTCCTCACACCAATCACAGGGGTTCATCTAGTTATGGATACTCTCACACTCAAACTTCGAGGCATGAGTTGTGCCGCTTGCGCCAACAATATCGAAAAGGCAATTCGCTCTGTTTCTGGGGTAATTGACTGTAACGTTAATTTTGGAGCAGAGCAAGCTACGATCGAATACGATCGCTCTCTAGCGAATTTAGAGAAAATCCAAAGTGCGATCGCAGCTGCGGGATACTCTTCTTACTCACTTCAGGAAGAATTGCTCACCGAAGAAGATGATGCAGAGATTGCGAGTAGGCAAGCATTACAACGCCAACTTTCCCTCAAGGTAGCGGTGGGAGGTGTAATCAGCATTTTCCTATTTTTGGGGTCATTGCCCATGATGACTGGGCTAAATTCACCCTTGATTCCAAGTTTCTTGCAAAATCCTTGGATACAGTTAGTGCTGACAACACCTGTCGTATTCTGGTGTGGAGGATCTTTTTACCGCAATGCTTGGAAATCCCTCAAGCGCCATACAGCAACGATGGACACGCTGATTGCTTTGGGCACAAGTGCAGCGTATCTATATTCTTTGTTTGTCACTATTTTCCCCAAATTTTTTATTGCTCAAGGCTTGATACCTCATATCTATTATGAAGTTGCCGCCATTGTGATTACCTTAATTTTGCTGGGGCGGTTGTTAGAAAATCGCGCTAGGGGACAAACTTCTGAAGCTATCCGCAAACTCATCGGACTGCAAGCTAGAGATGCCAGAGTTATCCGTGATGGTAGAGAAATTGATGTTCCCATCGCCGAAGTCAGAATCAACGATGTGATTTTAGTGCGTCCTGGTGAAAAGATTCCAGTGGATGGCGAAGTGATTACAGGCGCTTCAACGGTAAATGAAGCGATGGTGACGGGTGAAAGTTTGCCAGTCAAAAAGCAGCCAGGAGATGAGGTGATTGGGGCGACGATTAACGGTGCGGGTGCATTTCAGTTTCGGGTGACACGAATCGGAAATGATACGTTTTTGGCTCAAATCGTCAAACTAGTGCAACAAGCACAAGGTTCAAAAGCACCCATTCAGCGCTTGGCAGATCGAGTTACAGGATGGTTTGTACCAGCTGTGATTGCGATCGCGATCGCCACTTTCGTCATTTGGTTTAATTTCACTGGCAACCTTACCTTAGCAACAATGACAATGGTGAGTGTACTAATTATCGCTTGTCCTTGTGCTTTGGGTTTAGCTACCCCCACATCTGTAATGGTGGGGACGGGCAAAGGTGCAGAAAATGGCATCTTGATTAAGGGTGCTGACAGCTTAGAACTAGCACACAAAATTCAAACCATCGTTTTAGATAAAACCGGTACTTTGACTCAGGGGAAACCTACAGTTACAGACTTTGTAACAGTCAACGGCACAGCTAATGGTAATGAAATCCAGCTTTTACAGTTAGCAGCAACGGTAGAACGCAATTCTGAGCATCCTTTAGCTGAAGCAGTTGTAAAATACGCCCAGTCTCAAGAGGTGAGTTTAATAGATGCAAAAAACTTCGTAGCTAATGCAGGTAGTGGTGTGCAAGCAGTTGTGGCAAATCAGCTTGTGCAAATTGGTACACAACGTTGGTTAACCGAACTTGGAATTAACACCATCACTCTCCAGCAATATAAAGATGCCTGGGAAGCTGCTGGTAAAACAGTTATTTTGATTGCTGTAGATGGCGAACTACAAGGAATAATGGGTATTGCCGATGCCCTAAAACCTTCATCAACAGCAGTGGTGAAAGCCTTACAGAAGTTAGGTTTAGAAGTAGTAATGCTCACCGGAGATAATCGTAAAACTGCTGATGCGATCGCTAGACAAGTTGGCATAGAGCGAATCTTTGCGGAAGTCCGCCCAGATCAAAAGGCAGCGATTATTCAATCTTTGCAAGGGGAGATAGAGAAATTTCCCAAATCCAAAATCCAAAATCTAAAATCTAAAATTGTCGCAATGGTAGGTGATGGCATAAATGATGCGCCAGCCTTAGCACAGGCTGATGTGGGAATTGCCATTGGTACGGGAACAGATGTAGCGATCGCAGCTAGCGATATCACCTTAATTTCTGGAGATTTGCTCTTAATTGTCACGGCTATTCAACTTAGTCACGCTACCATCAATAATATTAAGCAAAATCTCTTCTTTGCCTTTATTTACAACGTCATTGGTATTCCTATTGCGGCGGGAATTTTGTTCCCTATCTTTGGTTGGTTACTCAATCCAATTATCGCCGGGGCGGCGATGGCACTTTCTTCACTTTCTGTTGTTAGCAATGCCCTGAGATTGCGTAACTTTCAACCAAAAAGAATATTCTCAGCCTAAATAGGCAAAATGGTCAATTATTACCTATTCACGCAACAACGCCCTTTTGGGTGAATTATTAAGTTCGCCAACAGTATCGGTTGCTCATTTCACCCCGGACACCGGACGCACATTCAAACAGAGATAACGACGCCCACCCGATCTGTTGCAGCGTGTGGTTATACCATTTCACAAAAAATATGATACAGATGCAAACGCTCAAACATCTGCTACGTCTCAGTTTCTTAATTTTGAGTTTTGAATTTTGAATTTTGAATTGGTATTATGCCTTCAGGATACTGCTTCACACAGCTTCCAAGAGTTCGATCATTTTTTCGGCAACGCCTTTGGCAGAAGCGGGATTTTGGCCGGTGACGAGATTTCCATCGGCAATACTGTATGGCTGCCAAGGTGCGGTCTTATGGAAGATAGCGCCTTGTTGGGTGAGGGCTGTCTCCAACTCGAAAGGCACATCAGCTTTAGCGTAGTTTTCTTCTTCGTCATTTGTAAATGAGCTGATATTTTTCCCGGCCAGTAAAAAGGTTCCGCTACTCAGCTTGACGTTGAGCAGCGATACCGGGCCATGACAAACAGCCCCAACGACCGCCTTTCGCTCGTACGTCTCTTTGATAACCTTCTTAAGTAGCGGATGTTCAGGCATATCAACCATCGGCGCCAAACCGCCAGGTATGAAGATGGCGTCATACTGACTAACATCTACGTCTGACAGTTTCTTGGCTTTCTGCATTGAGGCCCATCCTTTTCCTACCAAAAAGGCCAGATTATCGGGGTCGTTAGCTAGATTGAGCGCGTCCAGAAATGGAGTATCTCCGGTAAGACTTGCAAAGTCAATTTGGTATTGTGCTCTGTCGAATTCAGCATATGGATGCGCGACTTCCGGCAAAAAATTGCCTGTCCTTCTGTTGTGTGGACCAATGACGTAAGCATTTGAAACGACGATCAATACTTTCTTCGACATAATTGCTCCTTGGCGCGGTCAGTTTCAATATTTGGTTCAAAAAGCAGGCTTAATCCCCAGCCTCCCCAGCTCCCCCTGTGCCATCTCACAAAATCGCATTGCTTTCTCGTAATGCTCGAACGGATAAGCGTGCGATCGCCAATGATATTGAGGCGAGAGCCAAAAAGCCAGAGACATTGTATCATTCGATTGCTGCTGTAAATTAACTGCTTGCGTAATCAGCTGTAATTTTAGTTATGTGGTTAAGAACGAAGAAACTTAATGACTTGCAGTGATAATAGCTGCCATCAACTGCTCAATATTCCGAACAAACCAGTCAATTCCAGAGCAAAGAGCAACCTTTAGGCTTGAAAGTTAATGTTGCGATCGCAGGTTTAGCCTTAACTGGATTAGAGTTGTATTGGTTTCTTCTCTATAAAAGTCGTGATTCCTGATTAGTGTCAGCCCTGAGAGGTGTTTTGAATAATCGGACAAATTGTCTTCTCATGATGGTCGCTGGTATTCTTCCAGCCTGAAAGTAATCCATTAATTTCAGAGCGCAAAGTTAACAGCTGATCGATTTGGCGATCGATCTGCAAAACCTTCTCTTCAAGTTTTTCTTTGATTTCACCACAAGGAGTTTGCCCTCGATCGTAAACCTGAAGAATATTTCCAATCTCCTCTAGGCTAAGACCAAGATTTTGTGCCCTTTTAATGAATGCCAGACGAGTTAGCACATCCAATGAAAACTGGCGAAAGCCTCCGTCTGTTCGTCTGAATGAATTGATTAAGCCTAAACTCTCGTAATAACGAATTGTCCTGATGGGTATTCCAGTTAAATCTGTTACCTGACCAATTAAAAGCAGTTTTTTCTCTTGAGTTAACATGGTAGATTTTCCCAATTCTTGTAATTATTATTACATATTTTCTGAAATATTAAGTAGTTTGCGAGTTGAACCAAATATTGGCATCCGTATTGGCAATTTTTATTTAATTAGAGATTTTACTAAGTTTGAAATTTTCAAATATCTATTCTAAATGGATATTTGGAATTTAGCTAATATTAAATTTGCATAGCTTTAACATTTTTTATAATATTTTTTCCAGATTTTACTTGATGATTTTTATCTATTTATTGGGTAGCTGTTTCTCATGGTACTGAAAGTAACTGTTTTTTTGAAGTTGCCATGTTATTTCTAGATCAACTGCTTCACTTCAAGTGAAACCATAAAAATGAATCTCAACTCGCAGACTTTTAGCTCAATCCGTAAACCTAAAATTTTCAATAATCCAGAGCGTTTTATTGAGGGATGGTATTGGGTAACACCCTCTCAAAATCTGCGGGTGGGTGAAGTAAAACCTGTCACGATTTTGGGTAGAGAATTAGTAATTTACCGTGGGAAAGATAAAAGAGTAGTTACCTTAGATGCTTACTGTCCACACATGGGCGCTCACCTTGCTGAAGGCAAAGTTGAGGGTAATGGACTACGTTGTTTTTTCCACCACTGGAAGTTTGATGCTGAGGGGATGTGTATTGATATCCCGTGTTTAGATATACCACCTTCCCTAAAATTACAAACTTGGCCCACTGCTGAAAAATATGGGATGATTTGGGTTTGGACTGGAGAAATACCACAGCAACCCCTACCTTTTGTTCCAGAGTTAGAGCAAAAAGAGTGTGATGTCGCCATCCATTCCCACTTCTTGCTGAACTGTCATCCCAATGTGGTGATGATTAATGCAATTGATGCTCAACACCTCAATACAGTTCACAAATTGCCACTAGAAATTATTTTTGAAAGACACGAACTAAATGAGAATGCAATTATCTTCAGTAATACTACACCCATCAAAGACAATTTCTTTTTGATTAAGCTCATCCGTCTTTTCTACAAAAATGTCATAACTTACAGTATTTGCTATTGGTACGGTAGCATTGGCATTGTGACACTTGGCCCTGATTTCTTTCATGTCCACATGATGGTTGCAGTTCGCCTCTACGAAGGGGGAAAAACTGAAGGTCAAGTTCTGTTGATGACTAAAAAACGTAAAG
Source organism: Nostoc sp. DSM 114167 (assembly GCF_052692655.1). Taxonomy (NCBI): domain Bacteria; kingdom Bacillati; phylum Cyanobacteriota; class Cyanophyceae; order Nostocales; family Nostocaceae; genus Nostoc; species Nostoc sp. DSM 114167. The sequence goes on along the minus strand of NZ_CP195116.1, from coordinate 3,872,042 downwards.
GAATTTTTGGTTGGTTATGCAATCGAGTTGTGCTATGGCTGACTAAGATTGCGGCTAAATACTTTCTCATGGGTGACATCAAGATTCTTCAAACAATTCAGTTTGATTTGAAAACTCCCATCAAAGCAGATTACTCAATTATGCAGTTTATTAACCATGTTGAAAAACAGCAATCTCTAATGTGGGGGACTTGGCAAGAAATGCGATCGCGCGATGTGGAGAGCAAGCTTAGGCGTGAGAGATGGGAAGATACAATGAGTAATGACTAACATCATGTTTATATGACCAAAATTCCGTCAAACTGCTTGGCCAATTAAACGCACACGATATCATAACTATTGTCAACAATCTTTGCAAGAAATGAATCGTTTGTAGGGGCGTATAGATGTACGCCTCTACCAATGTATGTCTAGCAAGTATTTTCCGAAATGATATAACAATTAATAAAAATTAAAAGTTTAACAAAGTTACTTTTTTACTGGATTACTAGATAAATAAAAGAAGTGGCAAAGCCACTTCCTAATTCCCAGGTAGAACCTAAGTTATGAGTATAACGACTACAAAAAAATGAAATAGTATAAACAAACACCAATTAACTGAATATCTCTATTTTCCTTGTTTATAAGTGAGTAAATCCTGATTTTTATGTACCAAATAACTGTATATTTACATAAGTCTCATGATTGTAATGCAGACTCAAGTTTATCAAGCTCATCGTTAAGATATGCTAGTTTTGCCTCTTCATCAAGAAGTTGATGTTCTAATTGAAACTTGACTGCCGTACCAGCCTCAATAGCCAAAGCTTTGTTCATCTGCTTAAACTTCTCGCTGCGGATGTCAAATTCTGCCTGAAGTGCGTCTAGTTTTTGTTGCGATCGCCGTCGTTGTCCAGCAGTTATACTAGTAGAAATTGGACTAGTTTCAATAGTTGCTGCTTCACCAGGCAAAAATTTACTTCCACCAGCGTAATAACAAAGGGGAAAATTATCGCCCAAATCCAGAACTTTATTTACAAACGGGTGCTGCGGCCCTGATGCTCTTTTTGGCACTTGGTCAAACAAGTAAACTAAAATATCAAGAATACGTGCATATCCATCCTTATTCACGGCTGCTTTACCTTGCAAGGCTTCCAACAAGCAATCTGTAAAAGCACTGTAGGGTTGACCTGTGTAGGAATATTCGTCTTCTCGTGAAGAAGCAACCACAACTCGACCGCTTCCTGTTCCTAGCACATTTAACAGTTCCGGCGGTAAGGGTGATTTTACAAAGGTTTCTCCTGGTTCCTTCAAAGCTGGAACGCCGCTTGCATGACAGCAATCTAATAAAACTACGAGTTTACGCGCTGTAATTGCTTCAATTTTTTGGGTAAATTCTACACCTGAGATAGCTGTGTCTGCGCGTTGACTGGGGTCATAGCCGAATGGTACAAGGAAGTATTCATTGGTGCGCTGGATGCGTCCACCGTGACCAGAGTAGTAAATGATGACTGTCGCATCAGAATTTTGATTTACCTGGGCGATGATTTGGTCAAAAGCTGCAAGGATGTTTTGCCGAGTTGCAGAGGTTTCGGTTAGCAGTGTGACTTGTTCTGATGGATAGGCGGCGCGATCGCTATCAATCAGTATATCTCGTAAAGCCGTTGCATCTTTGACGGTGACTGGTAAATCAGCACCTACGCCAATGAGTAATGCATAACCGTTGGTAAAAGTTTGGTTTGTCATGCGGTACATGAGGAATGCGATCGCCTAGCCTAACACTAGTTACAATTTGCCGTAGCAATTTTTAATTACACACATTTAGAAAATTTTAAAGCTTTTAATGACCAAAAATATTAATATTGAGTAGTCTTAGCTATTTTACTGATGTGGAAGTTGGGTTCATAGAAGGCTCTGTAGTTTTTGTAGCTTTTTGTCCAAATATAAGATTACGTAATTGGGATATCACTTGGAAGAGGGATGGCGACTTGACAAAACATTTAAGGTCTTGTGTTAAGCCGTTAAATCTATTGCGATCTACATCACCTGAGATACCAGGAAAACCAGTCTGATCTTCCCGGTATTGGTGAAAAGTGTAAAATTGCCAACCGCCTGGAACATTAGGAGTATCTGTATCTAAGTGTGCAATCCACAGAGGATAATCAGCAAAGCGTGAAGTGTTCCCCAACTTATTTTGCCAAAAGGAATTTCCTGTGTATATTATCGGCTTGTAACCTGTAGTAACTTCCACCGCAGTTAATACCTTGGAAACACGGTCTAACCTCTGTGTCAAAGTTAAGTCATCCCAGTGATCTTTCTGTCCTTTATTGTAATAATCTGGCTCAATGTCTACTACTGGGGGGAGATCACCTGGTTCTATCTCTAGGGCTTGAGCAAACATTTTTACCTGCGGGTCAACCTCTTCAGAAGGACGAAAGAAGAAATAAGCCCCACGAATAATACCAGCTTTCTTCATGGCAGACCAGTAAGAAGCAAATCGAGTATCTTTCCTATAGGTTCCGTAGTTCACTTGGGCATAAGCAAAGTAAATACCCTGACTTTTCACTTTTTCCCAATCGATATTCTCGCTGTAATCAGTAACATCAATACCAAGCGCTTTGTCATTGGCCTGTGGCTCAAGGAAAGACTGCATACACATAGGAATTGCTTTTGCTGGCTCGTAAAGATACCAAAAACTGACATTAACCAGTGCTAAAGCCAATCCAGAAAAAATTAAAGACTTGGGAAATTTATTTTTTGCCAATGGAGGCTCTACAGCTTCTTGATTGCTAGAGGCAAAGCTCCTCATTTTACGAGCATCAATCAGTAGTGGCTCAAATTCTGCTAGTGGCTCTGCTAAAGTTTCTACCAATGATGCTAATCGAATTAAATCCGCTCTATCGGTCTGATAGGCTTTTTTGAGAGTAGCTGTTAGTTCATCAGCTGCCTGACTGGGTTTAGTATATGCGATCGCTGTCCAATACTGAGCTTGAGCAAAGTCGCGCAGATCGGGATCATCACTTTGAAGTTGTTGTTGTACATAATCAAGTAAAAACTTCGACAGTTCATTAATCCTCTGTTGACCAAACTTTTCATCTTCCTGTAATCGCTTTAACAGCACATTTCGTATGGACAAATCCATTTCATAGAGTTCATGCCCAACTTCATCACAAAGGCTAGAAAGCAACAGATCCGCTACCCCTATCCAGGGGATATCTAGCACTTCGGCGTGAATATCTCGCTGGAAATTAGCCCATATACGATATAAAAGATTGGGTGTGAGCGCTAAGGGAAAAGCAGCATGATATGCCAAATACAGGTGCGCTTTTCCGAATCGTTTACTAAAAGACTCTATACGTCGGTTAGCAACTTGAGGGCTAATTTTGCTCATTTCCTCTGCTCCTCAAACTTCGTAGTCCGTCCGCGCACCACATTTACAGCATCTTGTAAACCCCGACGATTGACTTCAAACATTGGGACAAGGCGGGCAATTTCTCCAGATGTTGTCCCAAGCCAACGCTTTTTTGGCATCGGATTCAGCCAAGCAATGTAACGCACCTTTTGTTTCAACTGAGCAAGAAATTTTTTGGTTAATTCGTAACGTTCCTCGCTATAACCGCCACGGGCAGCGCCAGCATCACTATAAATTAATACGGCTGTCCGATTAGAACAATTGTGAGTAATGATATCACTGACTAACTCTGCTTCTTGATAATTGCGATCGCGGTAGAGATATTCAATCGGGCAATTGTGAAAATAGTAAATCCCAGATTTACCTAAACGACCCCCGCGCCAGGAAGTTGTTGCCAAACGATATGACATCTCATGAAAAGGCACCATTGAGCCATCTTGGTCAATTAGTAACAATAGTTCTGCTCGGTTCACTCGACGGGGTAGCAAAACAGGTTCGAGTAGTAAACCTTGATGTCCAATCTGTTTGACTGTTCTTTCTACGTCCAACTCTGTGCATTGTCCCTCACGTATCGGGCGGCGCAAGTAGCGCCAAATCTGCTTCATTTGCCGTTCGGTTACAGGAAGATACTCAGTAGTCAAGATGAAACGATTGTAGAAAATTTCCTCACTTCTACTGGTAGCTTGCAGCACAACTTGAGCTACTTGTACCTCATCTTCTATTGTTTGTGTCAATTTTGTAGGAACAGGAGAAGCAACCGAACTGGGAGTTGGTTCGGGAAGGGAGGCATTCTGCTCAATGCGTTGTTCAACCCTCCGCTTAAATATCCACCTGCAAAATATATATCCAGTTCCAGCACTCAAGTTTATAACTGATAGCAAACTCCAAAAAATTAAATCTGGCTGGTTTGTGTCTTTTGGCTGTGGCGTTGGCTGTGGTGTTGGCTGTGGCGTTGGCTGTGCGGTTGGCTGTGCGGTTGGCTGTGCGGTTGGCTGTGCGGTTGGCTGTGCAGTTGGCTGTGCGGTTGGCTGTGGTGTCGGATTTCGCTGTTTTAAAGCTAGTTCAATACCCAAGACAATTACTACTCCAACGAACCCCAGAATCAAGTAGCGAGTAATTAGAGATAATTGATGCTGTCCAGAATGTCTAACAACTTTTTCTGACGTTGGCAAGATACTATTAATACTTATCAATTGCTCAAAGTGATATTCAAATAATCGCAACTCCTCAGCAGATTTGATCCACAAAGTCTGGCACAGACGCTTCAAAGCAGCTTGGTCATTAATCCCAAAGCCAGCTTGTATCGCTTGCAAAACTAACTGATACTCCTCTATACCGAGTGGTAAGCCAGCTTCGCGCAGCTTAGTAAAAAGTTCCAGTAGAGGCAAATCATTCACTTCCACGGCTCTGTCTCAAATAGCGTATATGGTCATCCCAACTTTTTAGCAACACACCAGCATAAGGTATTTTGCCATCCAGCTGTGCCAGAGCTTCATCTTGAGGATACCGACGCAGGACGCGAAACCAGTCAATTAATTCGCTGGTGCTGACTTTTTTGCCACTCTCCCCTTTATCTTTTCGCATTTCTTCCCGCAGTAGTAAGAAGCGAACTATTGCTTTATCTACCAAAGCTTGAGGTGAAGCAGGAAACAAAGCGTTAACAATCTGTATCAACCGCTCACGACTAGGAAATTCCACATAGTGAAACAAGCACCGACGCAAAAAGGCATCCGGCAAATCTTTCTCATCATTACTGGTGATTAAAACAATTGGCGCTGCCTTAGCCTCAATTTCCTGACCTGTTTCCTCGACAATAAACCGCCGCTCATCTAATTCCAGCAGCAGGTCGTTGGGAAAGTCAATATCAGCTTTATCAATTTCGTCAATCAGTACGACAGTGCGATTTTCTTGCTGAAATGACCGTCCTAGAGGCCCCCAGCGTACATAGGTAGTTGGGTCATCAATTCGCTGGATTTGTTCTACTGTAAGGCGATTGGAAGCAGCTAGCTGGGCATCCCGCAACCGTCCAACGGCATCGTAGTTATACAAGCCATCCCTTGCCCGACTAGTGGATTTGACATACCAAGCTTCCAAGTTCAAACCTAGCTCGTAAGCAACTGCACTTGCAAGTTGAGTCTTACCGCATCCCGGTTCACCTTTCAGGAGTAAGGGACGTTCCAAGTAAATCGCTAAGTTGACTGCTTCTACCAGTTCAGGATTAGGTAAATAGGGATATAATAGCTGTCCGTTTGCCCCCCTTTCTCCTAGTTGGGGCTGCACTTTACCTGTATATTCCAAGAGTTTTACGCCTACAGCCTTAACCATTTTTCCTCTTCGTCATACCAATTACAGCCAGACAGGTGACAAATTTCGCCTAATGCGGGTTCGGGAATGCCATTATCACTATTTTTCAGTATTATTTGTACTGTTTCATCTAACTGATCTATAAGTTTAGTAGGCAATTCATCTGCTGCATACTCTAGCCAGTTAGTCAGTTCATCGTCAGAAAACTGGTTAATCTCAGGCAGTTTCACAGGGTTATCTGGCTTCCAAGTAGAGTCGAGTCGTTCTACAAAAGGAATATTCCAACTACCTACGCAGCCGTCATAATCTACCAGGAACATTAATAATTTGAATTGACTCGCTTGCGGGCTAGCCGTCTTAACTTTAGCCGCTAATAGTAACCAGAAATCTCGGATCAGATCGTGCAAAAGACCTTCCGAAAGACAATCGACATCATATAAAATTAGCAAAACATTTTGAGTTAGCCACCATTGATAAACTCGTTCAGCAATTTCAGGAATTGAGCTTTGTCTACCCAGACCAACTCTACCACTAAGTTCCCGCCACAATGCAGCACTGTCACTTCTCCGAGCAATGCGACTGAGTTCAATTCGCACAATCTTTCCCGTCATAATATTGGGAAGATTTTGTCGCATTAACCGATTTAACAACCAGCGTTGACCATAATAAAGTGAACCGTGGATTAGAAAGGCTCCTACTGAATTAGTCTCAATAAATCTCCGAAATGCTCGCGTCTGCTCTCGATAGCCCAATTTCAGCAAAGCACGATACACTTTTTCACTAGATAAAGTTTGTTCGAGATCATCAAGTTGCCGATCCAATTCTTTTAGTTCAGCTTCAGTTTGTTCAATTTGCTTTTCTAATTGGAAGCGAATAAGAGTATCTGCTGCGATCGCATAATCGTGACGCAACCTTTTTAACTTCTCGGCTACTAGATAATCTTGCTCTTGTAATGCATCAATTTCTTGTTGTAGATGCTGCTCGGAAGACATGCAGATACTTTTTGAGTTAACTAATCTTTACTCACTACGACTAGCCAGATTATCGATCTACAAATCTGGTTTAATGTGTTTGATTTCAATAGCTAAAATATTATTGCGACAGGAGATGTCATTTGTATAATTTATTACTTATGTAATTTACCAGTTATAAAACTAGTATAAAAACTTTATCTCCATAGTCTTCCTACATTCTAGCAAGCAAACTGATGTTTAGCATACCACTACTGACTTGAATTCAATACAACGATAATTTCTGCAAGCCTAATTCCCAAAAGTTTCCAGTGGGGATTGCTGGAGGAAAAAGTACTATCTCCAGACACCGCTTGATAGTCATTGGGGAATTTTTCAGAAGCATTGGGAGCAGCGTCTACTCGTAAAATGATTTTGCCTTGATAACGGGATAATTTACTACTATCTAACAAAATCGTGCCGCCGTAATCCCAACCCAATCCATAGAGTTTAAAATTACCTAATTTTTTACGTAACTCGCTCAACGGGGTTCCCACTCCAATACCTTCGCGGGTTTTCCAAGCCCAAGCCAGGTTACGCACATCTAGAGGTTTGGTACGAGTATTATCACTCCAAACTACCAAGAGCGATCGCCCCTGATTTAGATTTACCTGAGTAGCTGCAAAACTACCTATTCCTTCAGCACCAGAAATTGTTTTATCAACGAGATGGGATGCACCAAACAGTTTGACTAAATCCTGCTTGGTGGTTGTGCGTGTTATCGGGCCAACTCTTTCCCCAGGAACAATTAAGGTATCTTTTAAGGGTTGCGATTTAGCAACAGTAATTGGGTGATTGATTTTCTGGGGTAGTGCAAAGGCTGGGTTTGCTGAATAGTTTAGCAGTAAAGCTAAAGTAGCTGTAGCAATGCCTTTGATTGATGAATTCATGGGTTTTATTTCGGTTAGTAGAACATGAGTGAGGAGTACTCATAATTTAACTACTACAAATTACCAATTAAAGATTCCCGATTTCCCAATAACTTTATTTCATGGCTCTAGTTGCGTTTAAAATTGCCAGCATTGCTACTCCGACATCAGCAAATACAGCTTCCCACATTGTCGCTATCCCGAAAATACCCAATCCAATAAATACACCTTTAATTGCTAACGCAAATCCAATATTTTGCCAAACAATTTGCCTTGTTTTTCTGGCGATTTGGATTGCTTCTGCCACTTTCGATGGTGCATCTGTCACGATTACAATATCGGCAGTTTCGATCGCTGCATCTGAGCCTAATCCACCCATTGCCATACCAACATCTGCTCTAGCAATCACTGGGGCATCATTAATTCCATCCCCAATAAAGGCAACTTTACCATGCTTGCCGACGGTGCTGAGTAACTTCTCAATGGCATTAACTTTTTCTTCAGGTAATAACTCTGCTTCGTAGGTATCTATACTAAGCTGTTGGGCAATTCGCGAAGCGATATCGCTTGGTTATCTCCTGTCAACATTACTGTTCTCTCTACACCCATTCGCTTGAGTGCTTGAATAGCTTCTCTCGCATCTTCTTTGAGTTCATCAGCAATCACAATATAGCCAGCGTAAATCTTATCCACTGCTAGGTGAATAACTGTTCCTTCTAACTGGCAATTATCGTGAGAAATCTTCTCTCTATGTAATAGGCGATCGCTTCCCGCTATTACTACCCTATTTTCAATCTTGGCTCGAATTCCATAGCCTGCTATTTCTTCATAATCTCCGATCTCAAATTCATCGATTTTTCCACCATAAGCCTTGCAGATAGATTGAGCGATAGGATGATTTGAGTGCGATTCTACTTTAGCAGCTAATAGCAGCAGTTCTTGTTCATTCCAGCCATTTAATGGTACTATCTCTACTACTTTGAATACACCTTTAGTTAATGTCCCAGTTTTATCAAAAACAACTGTATTAACTGCATTTAAAGTATCTAAAAAAGTAGAGCCTTTAACCAAAATCCCACGTCTAGCTGCACCTCCCACACCTCCAAAGTAACCTAATGGAATACTGATAACGAGTCCACACGGACAGGAGATAACTAGTAAAATCAGGGCCCGATAAACCCATTCGGAAGAAGTTGCACCCGAAATCAATAAAGGAGGCAATATTGCAACTGCTAGCGATGTAAAAACTACGATTGGTGTATAATATTGGGCAAATTTAGTAATAAACTTTTCTGTTGCGGCTTTTTTACTTTTGGCATTTTGCACCAAATCTAAAATCTTGGCAATAGAAGATTCATCAAATAGTTTTGTGACTCTAATGACGAGCGCACCTATTTTGTTAATCGTTCCAGCGAAAACTGTTTCTCCAATTCTTACCGTTCGCGGTACAGATTCTCCAGTTAACGCAGATGTATCAACTTGCGAATTACCATCTATAATTTCGCCATCTAAAGGAATTTTTTCTCCCGGCTTGACAACAATAATATCGCCAATGTTTACTGTTTCTGGCGATACTTTCTTTAGTTCTCCTTCTATTTGGATATTTGCATAGTCTGGGCGGATTTCCAATAATGATTTGATCGAATTACGAGAGCGACTGACGGCAATATCTTGAAACAATTCTCCAATTTTATAAAATAACATAACTCCGACAGCTTCGGGTAATTTGTGAATTGCGATCGCTCCTAATGTTGCTACCGTCATTAAAAAGGTTTCATCAAATACTCTACCTCGGACTATATTGCGTCCAGCAGTTTTTAAAACACTCCATCCACTTAATAAATAAGCAGGAATGAAAAGTAGATATTCTCCTATTGAGTAGAATGTATTGTGTAATTGATTTTCAAAAATCACACCAGGCGCATATAAACTTAAAATTGCTACCAAAGGCAATAGCTCATTTTTCAGATTGAATTCTCCCCCATGTTCATGATTGTGGTCATGGTTATGATTATCATCATGATTATGAACATGGTTATGATTCTCGTGATGGTCATGTTCACAGCTGCAACAATCTGAAGATTCCGAATGTACTTTCTGCTTCATTTTTTATATGTAGGCTAGTAAATTAATTGAGATATGAGCCTTTTTTTAAATGTAATGAAAAAAAGAAGTTTTTACAAGTTCATATTTCAAGAACGATAATCTATCTCAATCCGATTCGGTTAATGTTTTTTGATGAAAATTTGAGATCGCTAAAGATGCCATAAATTGCCATCAACACGAAAGACTGATTATTGTAGAGACGGCGATTCATCGCGTCTCTTGTCTTAACCGAACAGTATTAGAATCTATCTCAAATTTATTGCTAAATACATCAACTACCTTTTGATTAAAATTAAAATTTTTAATTTTGTAAAGATAGCTATAGCGGCTTTCAATTGTATAAAATTTGTAAAATATAACTTTTGTTCGTAGCGAACAATTTATTGCTCTGTATAAGAATTTAAAGGGCTAGAAGGGCTAATTACTAGCTCTAATTTAATTAAGCTTTTATACTTAGAGCAAGCAAATAATAACCGTCTTGGCAATATACAGCGGATTGAAATTTGCTCAATTGTATAAGGTTGCGTCTAAAAGCGATATATCAAGCCTGTTTGATTGCTGAATTATGATGTAGTAAATAATTTCCGGTCGAACTGGTGTAGAGATGGAACTTTTTTGGGTAACAAGTGTCTATCTAGCTATTCTCAGGGAAAATTCACTTGAAGTTTGAAAGTTAATCGAATACCCTAATCTAATAGACAATTTTCTCAAGGAAATCTATGAACAAAAAAATTCTTCTGAATTTGCTTTCCAGTTCCTCAATTTTTGTGTCAATGATGTCTACGCTGGTAACATTTCATCCTGCCCATGCTAGTGGTAGCATTACACAGAGATTACTGCACACACAAGACGGTCGTACCTGTATCACTAACCCACATGGCGGACAAGATTTTGTGTGCATTCGAGATTCGGAGAGAAAACGTCCGTATACCTCTAAAAGTTCCTCAACAATTGTCACATCAGTATCAGATCGGAATGTTGCCATGTTGAACTTTACTGAAGAGGAAAGCGATGCTGCAATTAGGGTATTTGGTTGCGACTGTCCATTATGTATAAATTCTTTGCGTCAGTTGCAGGGTACTGGAAACTTGGTGTACTAAGATTGAATAGCGCTGATAGCGACTATAACTTTTGTTAGATACCACGATTAATCACGCATAAAAAATATACGAAACCAAAAAAGCATTTTTAACTAAGTACCACTACTATTATTTGATAACATGTAAGTTCATTGCTGGGGCAATTTATGAATTGCCCCAACAGCAACTATTTTTGCATAAGTACTGAGAGAAAAAGACGCACAGAAATTGCCACTTCCTATTTATTCAACCACCTCATTCACAGGGAATCTATCAATCAACTGCATCGCCCGATAGGCATTACGCAAGAAAGAGTCTCGCAAATGGGGAATGTGGGGTATCTGCGACAATAAATCCAAAGTCCGGCGTAAAATTCTCACTACATCGCCTTCATCCAAGGTAGTGTTCTCGCAGAGTTCTGTCCACTCCATTCCCAGCGCCCATTGTTCGACTATGGCAATCAACTCAAATTCCAACCATATCGGCAGTGCTACGTTATAGCGTCGTTGTCGTTGGAACATTTGGTGGCGAATTCCCCGCAATTTTTTCAAAGCTTCTGTCACTTCATTACTTAGATCAAAGTTAACCTTGCTATCTGGACGGGGCGTTTCCATCACCAAAGCCGCTGCTGCTGCTGCTAAATGATGCGGGTCTAAATTGTCCAATTCACCACTAGCGAATACTAAACCCAACCACAATTCATTTTCCCCTCGAATGGCGGCAGCGATTTGCCCTAATTGTGTGGGAACTAAGTTATCCAAAGCGTCAAAGTGTTGCAGAATGGCGATTAAATTGAGAAATTCTTCCCAATGACGTTGTGACTGTTGCTCTACATGCCCTTGCAACTGTTCGAGTTCGGCTTCTAGTTCGACATAACGGGCCCGACGTTTGAAAAGCGTTGCCGCATTGCCTGATTGATGTAGGGGATGAGCTTCTAATTGCTCTTGAACAGCAGTAACGTGACTGAGTTGTTCTGCTACTTCTGGTGCTAGATGCAAAGATTCTATCGGATTGGGAATACGCACGGCGATCGCAAAGCTTTCTTCGTTACCACGGCGCGATTGTCCTGGCTTCAAAGGCATCTCTGGCGGTGGTAATACATCAGGCGGCACTTCAATTCGCGGCAGTTCGGCATACAAATCGACTACATCCCCTGTGGTTGCCACATACCAGCGGTTATCGTGCCCCAAGCATACCAAGTAAGGAGCTTGACCAGAACCGGGTGATTTCCCCACTAAAACTGCCGTTACGGGTGAAGACACTGTGATATTTTTGCCTTTGAGACTCAATAGAGTTCCTGACACTGCAAAGCCTAACATCATCACCAATTCCTCTTGGCGGTCTTCCTGTGCTTGCTCTTGCAAAGTTTTCAATATCTGGCGTTCCACCTTCAGGCGTTGCCGCAATTTTTCATAAACAGCCAGTTCATTTTCATTAACTGCGGCGATTTGCTCATGAAGTTGAGCTAATTGGGTTTGCAATTCGGCAATCTCATCGTATTCTGGCCGTAAATGCAAGGTCGCCATGTACTGCCCAAAACTGCGCTCTATCAGTTCCCTGGTTTGTTCTAGGGTATGGGTTTGCAGCAAGTTGAGTACCATGCCATAACTGGGCGTAAACTGGCTTACTAGAGGGTCTGGCTTGGATGTTCCCAAATACGCGGCTTCTTTGGCTCCTTCAAAGGGAGTTTGGACTGTCACCACATGACCTTGTTTGTCCATTCCCCGGCGGCCTGCTCGTCCTGCCATTTGTAGGAATTCGGAAGCGTTCAACAGGCGGTGTCCGGTATCAGTCCGCTTGGAAAGGGTAGAAATTACCGTTGTCCGGGCGGGCATATTAATTCCTGCTGCTAGTGTCTCGGTGGCGAATACTACTTTAATCAGCCCTTGCTGAAATAGTTCTTCTACCAGTGCTTTCCAAGCAGGTAAAATCCCAGCATGGTGGGCAGCAATTCCCCGATACAGAGGCGCAATTTGTCCAGAACGTCCAGCTTCGGGATTGCGAGCTAAAAAGTCATCAATCTGTTGCCGCAAAATTTGGGACTCTTCATTATTTACCAGCCATAAATCACCCACTTCCGCCACCGCTTTATCACATCCCCGGCGGCTGAAGATAAAGTAAATTGCTGGTAGCATATCCCGTTGCTCTAATTGGCTAAGGATAAAAATTATACCTGGAGCTTCAGGTCTACCATTTCTCCCCCTATCTCTTTCTCCCCCTTTCCCTTTTTTCTTCTGAAGGCGGGGGTTAATTTTGGTTTTGCTATCATTCAGCAGGGGAAATAACCCTTTGGGATTGCAAAAGTGAAATTCTAAGGGGACTGGGCGAAAATCGGAGTAAATCAGGTCAGTTGGGCCGTGAACGCGGTTTAGCCAATCGGTGAGTTGATCGCTATTGGCAACCGTTGCTGAGAGGGCTGCTAGTTGCACTTCACGGGGACAATAGATGATTGATTCTTCCCAAACAGTACCGCGCTGGCGATCGTTCATGTAGTGGCACTCATCAAGGATCACCGCTTCAACGTCTACTAATGAGATGCCGATTTGCCCAATGGGTGTGCCATAGAGCATATTTCGGAAAATTTCTGTGGTCATCACCAAAATCGGTGCATCCCTGTTAATGGAAGCATCTCCAGTTAACAGCCCGACTCGATCGAAGCCGAATTTTTCTCGAAAGTCACGTAATTTTTGATTCGACAGCGCCTTCAGGGGAGTAGTATAAAACACGCGTTTTCCTCGCGCTAGGGCGCGATAAATAGCGTATTCCCCGACTAATGTTTTCCCCGAACCTGTGGGGGCACATACAACTACAGAGCGCCCAGCGTTCAGGGACGCGATCGCTTCTTTTTGAAACTGATCCAGTTCAAAGGGAAATATAAACCCTAAGTCAAGTTCTGGAGACGGTGCAGGATAATTCACTCAATCACATTTGCAACCAGATTGTTTACTATACTAACGAGTCTTTTGTCAACTTCGTTAGTGGTCATTTGTCATTTGTCCTTTGTCCTTTGTCTAAAACTAATGACAAATGACTCTTATTTATTTTCCCAGTTCTTGCGATCGCTCTGTGGCAGCTTTGACTGCTTCAATTAAAGCGGAACGAAATCCTGCCTGTTCTAGCTTGGCAATCCCCGCAATGGTTGTACCGCCGGGACTGGTAACGCGATCTTTGAGTTCTGCTGGGTGTATTTTGGTTTCCTGCAACAGTTTTGCTGTTCCCAGTACGGTTTGCAAGGCTAGTTGATTAGCAATTACTCTAGGTAAACCTGCGGCTACTCCGCCATCTGCAAGTGCTTCTACCATGAGCGCCACGTAAGCGGGGCCGCTACCAGATAGCCCTGTAACTGCATCCATCAGCCCTTCTGAAACTTCCACCACTTCACCCACAGCAGAAAAAATTTGCTGTGCTATTTGGTGATGCAAGGCATTAGTATATGCACCTGAACAAATCGCGGTAACTCCTGCTCCCACAGTGGCCGGGGTGTTGGGCATTGCTCTAATCACTGGCAATTGCACAAATGCAGCTTCTAGCTGACTTAAGGGCACACCCGCCAAAATAGAAACGATCAGAGGTGAATGTTCTCTATTAAGAATATCAATATCTGCTAATTCTTGAGCGATCGCGCTAAACACCTGCGGTTTTACTGCCAAAAATAGAACTTCTTTTGCTTCGGTGAAAACCTGGCTATTATCTGTCGTCACAGCAACACCGTATTGCTGCTTTAAAAAATCTAGGCGTGAAGATAATGGTTCGCTAACTATGACTTCTGATGATTGATAAATTCCACGCGCGATAAGGCGGGATAAGAGCGCTTCTCCCATTACCCCACCACCAATTAAGCCAAATTTTATAGTCATTAGTCATTAGTCATTGGTCATTAGTCATTAGTCGTTTGTCATTTGTCACCATGAGCAAAACTCAGGACAAATGACAAAGGACAAAGGACTAAATACTAATTTAACTTTATTGTGCCATCCGGTTAGTTTCGTTGCCCCAGGTTTGATTTGGAGTACCTGTTGTCGGACGAGAGGGACGTACTGGTGGTTGTGGTACTTCATGAAGAACGCCACCTTGGGTGCTAACTTGGACACAACTTGGTGTAAACAAAAAGATGCTCTCACCGATGCGCTCTTGATGTCCATCTAGTGCGTAAGTACCACCTGCAACAAAATCTACTGCTCGTTGAGCTTGATCTGGGTCCATGATTGTCAGATTTAATACCACTGACTTGCGTTCGCGCAACGCTTGAATTGCCTGGGGCATTTCTTCAAAGGTGCGTGGTTCGAGTACTAAAACTTCCGAAATTCCGTTAATTGCTCCTGGCATACCAATCACATTCCCCATTGGCTTTGAACCTGCTGTCATATCATCTCCCATTGTAGGCACTGGTTCCCGCCAGCGTCGATTTTGAGCGGCTGGACTCTCTTGTGGTGCTGGCTGGGGATTTTCTTGCTGATACAGATTTTGGTAATTATTATTATCTGTTTCTGGTTCTTCTTCGTAATACTCGTATTCTACTTGCTCATTTAGACCCACAAAGTCTCTGAGTTTGGAAAAAATGTTGTTCATTGTGTGTGTACTCTCCTGGTGCGAATAGCCTGCATTGCCTTGGCTGAGGATTGATTGAGCTAGGAGCAATCGCTACATCGGTGGATACTTCAGCAACTGTATTCCTAGTTGTAGCCTATACTACGGGTTTTGGCGATGAACTGACACTTATTGGAAAGGTCTGTGCATCGCCTAAACACAATAATGAGTAAAGATTATATCCTAAGGTTTATCCGAAGGAGACTTCTTTATACCCCATTTTCTTTTGGCGATTGCTCTTGTCAATACTATATCCTTTGTTTCCGATTGCACCAGTCTGTTACAAAATTCTTGTCATCAAATCTTTAGCTTCTATTAATACCCAAGAGTAAGACTGATGATTAATCGGCTAATAGCGATCGCCAAACAATATGGTTCCTAATCGTACCATCGTTGCGCCTGCTTGCACCGCCAGTTCGTAGTCGCCTGACATACCCATAGATAGGTGCTGCATTTTAATATGCGACCAGTTTTGCTCCTGGATTTCTTTGGCTAGCTGACGATTGCGATTAAACACACTGAGAATTTCAGAATCATTTAATCCTGAAGGCGGAATTGTCATCAAACCTTGAATTTGTAAATTTTTGTAAGAATTGAGTGTGGGTAAATCAGCCAAAAGTGCTGGCACACTCCAACCAGACTTGTTGGGATCGGGGAGAATTTTCACTTGCAGGCAAACCTGGGGACTCACTCCTAGCTGTTGCGCCAATTGGTCTAAGCGCTGTGCCAGCTTCAAATTATCTACGGAGTGAATCCAAGGAAAATGCTCGATGGCTTTTTTGGCTTTATTGCTTTGCAAATGTCCAATAAAGTGCCAGGTAATATCCGGTAAGTCTTGCAACTCGGCTTGTTTGCTGGCAGCTTCTTGGATACGACTTTCCCCGAAATCACGAATTCCTGCGTTGTATGCAGACCGAATGGCCTGGACAGAAACTTGCTTGCTAACAGCAATCAATTTGACTGAAGTTGGCAGTGAGGAACGAATGGAAAGAATACGTTCGGAAATCGAACTGTTCATTGGAAGGTGCGCTGGAAAACACTCTGAAGCTGATCGTACTCCTGAGAATGCCCACTGCGCCGCAGAGTACGTAAGCGATTTTCCAACATCATCCTCGCCTCAGTACGTCCTAGAGACTGGAATTTAACACCTTTAACGTCATTCGCCACCAAAAAAAATAAGCGCTGGGCATAAAGTGTGGTGAACAAATCCTGGTTCTCATCAACCATACAGATTTTGTAGAGTAAACCCCAAGTTGGATGGTTTATGTAAGTTTCTGCGTTTTCTGGATTCATTTAAGAGTCAAGGTGTAGTCAAGGTGGAAGTATATATATCTTTTCGCAGTGAATTCCAAACATTCAGACGTAATACCAACATTCGTCAGAATATTTGGTTAAAATGCGAAGCTGCGGTTACGAAGACCTCGATCTAGTTCCTAATGGGCAGATGAAGCTAGTGGTAGTGAAGCGCAATGGTACAACAGAAGCCGCGAAGCATAGATTCAAAGAGTAGAGGCTGTTTGACAAATATCACCATCTGCTTTGGTGACTTCAATTTAGCAATCTGTAGGGACAAGGCACAAAATATTGCCGCTCCTCTGGTTGAAAGTTCGACGTGAGAAGGAAAAACACCCTTTGAAGTTCCCAACGGCAACGGCGAATTTTTCAACTTCTTTCCATACTGCCACAACTGTCGCCCAATGGCACAAAATTAGGTACTGGAAAGAAAACTACTATTTATGCAAAAGGTTTATTAACTATCCAGTATTTTCAGTGGGGGAATTTGTGCCTGAACATTGTGCAGAGATTCATAAGGGTACTCGGTCAAAAATCTTCAGATTAGTTTGTAGTGTTCGCGTAACGCTGGTTAATATCAAAAATCTACAGGAAATGCTAGGGGATCAATTTTATGGCTGGGTAGCTATTCAAATTACCCTACCATATTGTTACCCATAGCTCAATACTGTTTGGTTAAAGCAAGGACGCGATGAATCGCTGTCTCTACAATAATTAGTCTTTGGTAGAGAGGGCGATTTAATGTTTTACTTCTGACGCCTTGGCGGAGCGTCTCCGGCTTTGCTCCTAAATTCTGAATTCTGCTGTGTTACCTCTTACCATTTTTTCGGTGCAAAATTACGCTTGAGTTCCTATAGCTAGCCGTATTCCCCAGAATAAGATTAAAGTTGCGATCGCCAGCCAGTCACGCCCTTTTAATCGTAAATCGTGCCACTGGACTCGATGCTCATTGGGACTAGTAAAACCCCGCACCATCATGGCATTTGCCATTTGGTCGGCTCGTAAGAGCAGATTTTCCAAAAGTCTCTCTGCAACTGTCATCCAAACCTTGAATGCTCCTTTTAATCCCAGCTTTTTCCAATTAATTGCCCTTGTCATCACGGAGCGAAATAAATTTTGCACTTCTTCCAAAACCAAGGGAATGAAGCGCAAAGACAAGGTTAAAGTTAAAGCAATTTCTGTGACAGGCAACTTGAAGCGTCGCAAGGGTTGCATTAAGCTTTCTATACCAGATGTGATTTCTTCTGGTGCGGTTGTCAGCAGATAGAGGTTGGTGCTGTAAATAACCGTAAATATAAGTGTACTCAAGCGTACTGCCAAACTCAAGGAGTAGCGAGTTACTTTAACCGGGCCTTTGTGAAATAGCACGTAGCTGTAAGCTTTTTTCTCGGCTGCTGGCTCTTGAATATTATTAGAGTTTGCTTGCTGGGTTAAGATTTGTTCGTTAGCTGGCAAACGTGACTGATAATCTATACCCAGACCATCAGGACTAATGGCTGCGATCGCTAGCACAAAAAACGATAGCATTAATAGCCAACCCATTTGCTGTTGCCATACGCGTCGAGGAATTCTGGCAATCAAGGTGGCAATAATCAAAATTACCACCAGCAGCACCCGCCAATTGTTGTTGGCTAACACATAACTAGTTAAAAAGCTCATCAACCAAGCGAACTTGACTCGCGGATCGATTTTATGCAGCCAAGTTTGGGGTTGTTCTAAATAAAGTCCAAGTGGCAACGATCGCAATAAATCCATGTTTTGTCATTGGTCATTAGTCATTAGTCATTAGTCATTAGGCAAAAAACAAATGACTAATCATAAGTGAAAATTATTATACGTGATTTACTCGATTAACATTAGTCATTATGCAAAGGACAAATGACTAATGACAAGTGACAATCATTACACGCGAGTTGCTCTATTAACACCACTTTCGGCATCACGGACTTTCTTGCTCCGCCACAGTAAAATAATTGGCGTGCCTTTAAATCCTAGCTGTTGACGAAATTGCCGTTCAATGTAGCGGCGATAGTTGTCGTTGAAGCGTTTCGAGTCGTTGACAAATAAAGCGATCGTTGGTGGTTGGCTGCTGACTTGTGTACCATAATAAATCTTCCCTTGACGCCCACCACGGGATGCCGGCGGTGAATGCCAACTCACAGCATCTGTTAAGACTTCGTTAATAACTGATGTGCTGACACGGCGTTTGTGTGATTCAGCTGCCGTTTTCACCAATTCTAAAATCTTTTCTACTCGTTGTCCTGATAAGGCACTCACAAAAATTGTTTCTGCCCATTCGGTAAAATGTAACCGTGATTGCAGAGTTTTTTCGTAGTCGTAGATTGTGTAAGAGTCTTTTTCGACAGCATCCCACTTATTAACGACGATGATGCAAGCTCGACCATCTTCGATAATCCGCCCAGCTAATTTTTGGTCTTGCTCGGTAACTCCATCTACGGCATCGATTACTAATAAAACCACGTCAGCGCGACGAATCGCTTTGAAAGCACGGTTAATACTAAAAAATTCTGTGCCGTATTCGATGTGTTTCTTTTTACGAATGCCGGCGGTATCAATCAAGCGATAGGTTTGTCCGGCTCGTTCAATGACAGTATCAATAGCATCGCGGGTTGTGCCGGAAATGGGGCTGACAATTGCCCTTTGTTCCCCGACAAAAGCATTGAGTAAGCTCGATTTGCCCACATTTGGGCGTCCTACAATTGCTACTTTGATTTCATTCGTTTCTGGAATGTCTTCAATAGCAGGGATGTGATTAACTAACTCGTCGAGTAATTCTCCTGTACCACTGCCATGAATCGCGGAGATGGGGTAAGGCTCGCCCAATCCCAATTCCCAAAATTCGGCAGCTTGCATTAAGCCTTGTTCTGGCGATTCACATTTATTTACAGCTAGTAGTACAGGTACCGGTTGTTGGCGCATCCATTCGGCGATTTCTAAATCTGCCGATGTGGGGCCTGTTTTACCATCGACGACAAAAATAGCGGCACACGCTTCTGTAAGGGCTGTCATTGCCTGTTGGCGAATCAGTGGTAAAAATTCGGTATCATCATTAAAAACTAAACCACCAGTGTCTACCACTAAAAATTCGCGACCATTCCAGAAAGCTGGAAGATAAGTACGATCGCGTGTCACTCCCGGTTCATCATGGACAATCGCCGTTTGTTCCCCGGCGAGTCGATTAACCAGGGTGGATTTGCCCACATTTGGGCGTCCGATAATTGCAACAATTGGCAGTGCCATAAAACCAGGGTAAGTGAGAGACGTAGTATATCACGTACTTACATTTTACTCACTTTAAACTTGAAGTTTTAATAATTTCCCATCATCTGAGGCGATGTCTACGATGCAATAGGGTTCGGGTTTTGGGGTAAAGGGGAAAGGGGAAAGGGGAAATTCAAACCTTTTTCCTTTACACCTTCCCTTTTCCCAAACTACAAGGGAGGTGAAGAATTCTTATCTGAACCGTATTGGTCTACGATGGGCTGTTTGGTAATGCCATACTTTGAAAAATAAAAAAGGTAGGAGGATGTCCTACCTTTTACCCAAAAAAAGCATTTTGTAACCAAATACCAAATTAAATATCACACACGCTTTTGACGTATCTATTGCAAACCTATGACGAGTGTATGACGTTTAATTTGTAGCTGATTTCGCGATTACTCCCAGTTGCAACCCAGGCGGATAGCTACCTTCTTCCTTGATGCGCTTAATTTCAGCATCGGTTATCTGCAAATTTAACTTTTGTACCAGCGATCGTACAATATCTCCCCGATCGATTACACCAGCTACAGCACCAGCCGGAGAAAGGACAGTAATTCTCGGTAACTGCTCATTTTCTAGCTTGTTAATTACCTCAGCGATCGCTGTGGATTCTGTTACGGTAGGTATTTCTGTCAGTGGATGCACTATGCTGTGTAAAGTTTCAGTTTCCCATTCACTCCTTTGGGTTAAACGGAAATCGTCAATGGAAACTAGACCCCGGTAACGTCCATCAGAAGCGGCAAAATAAACTTGTGAGGGATTGGTTTCTAAGAGGTATAAATCGGCAAAGGAACGCAATGTTTGGTCGGCATCAATTACCCGAAAGTCACGAGTCATCGCATCGGCAGCCACCACCTTGAGTAGGCTTTCTTGCAATGTAGTCATGTTGTCATAGGTGTTAGCGTTGCGGACAGCAAACCAACCTAACAGCGCAATCCACAAACCAAGTACTAACTCTTTGGTGACGAAATCTACAACAAATCCGAAAGCGATCGCAGCATAACCCAATATTTGCCCAGCCCTTGCAGCCCAGTGTACGGCTTGAAAACGATTACCTGTAATTTGCCATAGTGCTGCTTTTAACACTTGCCCTCCATCTAGGGGTAAGCCGGGAATCAAGTTAAATAGAGCTACTACTAAGTTAATTCTCGCTAAATCTCCAACCATGACACTGAGGGGATTAGTATCAGGGATCGCAAAAGCTGCCAGACGGAGCAGGACAAATAGGATGATACTCACCAAAGGGCCAGCGATCGCAACTTGAAAGGCTTTAAAAGGAGTTTTAGATTCTTCTTCAATGGCAGCAATTCCGCCAAACATAAATAGGGTAATTGAATTAACTCTAATGCCTTGCGATCGGGCTACCAAGCTATGACCCAACTCATGCAATAGCACCGAAGCAAATAGCAGTAGTGCCATAACTATTCCAGCACTCCAAGCTATAACAGGCCCCCATTCCTGGTAAGCTACCCCAAAATTCAGGGTTGCCAACCCTAAAATCACAAACCATAACGGGTCTAAAAACAGGGGAATTCCAAATAATGACCCAATTCTCCAATTTGTTTGCATTACACTGCCCTAAAACTAGATATCGCCAGTACTTTTTATACCGAAATCCTATGCATATTCGTATACACATTTATATTGAGCATCAATTCGGTAGTAACAAGTGACGAAATGCTCTTATTTCTAGAATAGACAATTAATGCCTGTGAGCAAAACTGTGGAATTGGGAATTGGGCATGAGGCATTAGAGGCAGGTAAGCAGAAGGAGAGGGGCAGAGAGGCAGAAGGGTCACTGTAACTTCTCCTCTGCTCCCCTGCTCCCCTGCTCCCCTGCTCCCCTACTCCCCCTGCCCAAAATCATTTTTAGCAGTTTTGCATTGATAGCGGGGTTACAAGTAACACCTCTGCGATCGCAAAACTATAGACGACCGATGTTAGTCAATCCTAAAACGATGCCAACGCCAATAATATGACCAAAAGCCATCGCTGCAACGAATGTTGGAATACTAACGGGCAGGATGGGGAACTTGGGGCCTACTAAAGGTTTTTCAATCCTCGTACTTAGCAAAAGAACTACTAAGCTACTAATGCTGATGATGATGCCCACTGTAGGATTCCACGCAGGTGTTGCGGGAACAGTTTCAGCTGCTGCTAATAAAATAGATGAAATCAAGCTTTTGTCTCCTAAAATGTAGACCTACAAGATTATAAAATTACCAAGGCACAAAAGTTTTTCAGATAATTTAGAATTTGTTGATATTATTTTAAATTTGTTAAATTTTTATGCGCGTTAAGATTTGCGGCATTACTCAACCACAGCAATCTATAGCGATCGCCTCTCTAGGCGCAACGGCACTAGGATTTATTTGTGTGCCAAACTCACCTCGTTACGTGACTACATCCCAAATTCGGGCAGCAGTGGCAGAACTCCCGGCAAATATTGACACAATTGGGGTTTTTGCCAATCTTAGTATCGCTGAAATCAGTCAGATAGTTGCTGATTCTGGATTGACTGGTGTGCAGTTGCACGGAGATGAATCACCAAATTTTTGCTACCAATTACGTCAAGCTTTACCCAATGTCGAAATTATTAAAGCACTGAGAATTCGCAGTCTTGAGCATCTTGACACAGCGGTTGATTACACCAAATTTGTAGATACTTTGCTACTTGACGCCTACCATCCGCAACAACTAGGTGGTACAGGCAAAACTTTAGATTGGACGATGCTAGAGCAATTTAGCCCTAGTTGTCCTTGGCTTTTAGCAGGAGGATTAACAGCCGATAATATTGTGGAAGCCCTAAATCAGGTTAATCCTAGCGGCGTTGATTTATCTAGTGGTGTGGAACGGACACCAGGAGATAAGGATTTAGACAAAGTAGCACTGCTATTTCACAGTCTAAAGAACATTGAGTTACTTAGAAGTTAGGAGCGATCGGTTGTGAATTAACTCCTAACTCCTAACTCCTAACTCAGTACTTAAAAAAATGCTGGTTGGTGGCGAATTAAGTTAAAAAATTCTTCGCGGGTTTTTTGCTCCTCTTGAAACACACCAATCATTGCGCTAGTAACAGTCCAAGAACCTGGTTTCTGAACGCCCCGCATTACCATGCACATGTGGCTAGCTTCCATAACTACAGCAACGCCTTGAGGTTCAAGAATCGTGTGAATTGCTTCAGCAATTTGGCGGGTTAGTCTCTCTTGTACTTGTAAGCGCCGAGAATACATCTCAACAATCCGGGCTAGCTTACTCAGTCCAACAACTTTTTGGTTGGGGATATAAGCAACGTGTGCTCTACCCATAAATGGCAGCATGTGATGTTCGCACAGACTAAAGAAGTTAATATCTCTAACAAGTACCATCTCGCTATGCCCTTCATCAAAGATGGCATCGTTAACGAGTTCTTCAAGAGATTGGTTGTAGCCACTGGTAAGAAACCGCATTGCTTCGGCTACTCGTTTGGGTGTTTTCAGGAGTCCTTCGCGTTCGGGATCTTCACCAACTCCCAATATTAGTGTCCGCACGGCATCCTTCATTTCCTCCAGATGTTCCTCTTTTGGCGGGGACACATCCGCTTGTCGCCCGTTGTGGGTGTTGCGATCGGGTCTAGGAGTTATGGCTTCTGCCAAATCGGGAATCAGAGGCGATTGAGAGCAATTGGAACCGTTGGAACTAGCAATAGTCATGATTCAGTCTTGGTTATGGTTTAGTCATTAGTCATTAGTCATTAGTCATTAGTCATTGGTCATTTGCAAAAGACAAAGGACAAAGGACAAAGGACGAAGGACTAATTAGAGTGCGCCAGCGCTGGGCATCAGAGTCAATTCATCAATCACTGCCTGTTGTGGTAACAGAACTGTGTTGAGAATTGATTGAGCCACAATTTCCGGGGTTAACATTTTAGAACGGTCTAAGTTGACATGGACTGTTTCTGTATCCCAAAGTTCGGTATTGACTGCGCCAGGACAAATAGCTGTGACACGAATGCCGTGAATGCGTTCTTCTTGTGCCAGGGTTTGAGAGAGGGCTATC
Organism: Nostoc sp. DSM 114167; assembly: GCF_052692655.1. Lineage (NCBI taxonomy): Bacteria > Bacillati > Cyanobacteriota > Cyanophyceae > Nostocales > Nostocaceae > Nostoc > Nostoc sp. DSM 114167. The sequence continues at coordinate 3,848,087 of NZ_CP195116.1, read as the reverse complement.
AAACCAGCTTTGCTGACGCTGTATGCTCCCCAACCGGGAAAGGGTTGCTTGGCGGCAATTGAGGCGACGTTGATAATTGTGCCTGTGCCCCGATCGCGCATTGAAGGTAAAATCCCCACAATGCACTGAAACACACTGGTGAGATTCAAGTCAATTACCTGCTGCCAGCCCTCTAAAGGTATTTCGCTTAAAGCGCCTGTATAAGCGATGCCAGCATTGTTTACCAGAATGTTTAGATCACCAAAGTCAAGGGCGATCGCTTGGATCTTGTCTTTGACTTCCAAAATCCGCGCTAAATCTACAGCGTAAGCTTTCGCTTCCACCCCAGTATGCTCTACGGCTTCTCTTACCGCCTCCAACTTATCCAAAGAACGGCTGACTAAGGCAACATCTATTCCGGCTTTGGCAAAGGCTAAAGCCGTTGCTTTCCCAATTCCACTACTTGCCCCAGTAATCAGGGCGCGTCGTTTTTGCTCAACACTCATGGTGTCTCCCAATTTTTTGACAGTTCCCAAAACCTATTACCACCCCATTATTCACACTTCTCGGTTTGCATAGATTAAAGGAATCTAAAAATCTGATGATTTTCATTAAGCAGATGTTATGATTCAGCACAATAGTAACCATCTTGTGGTTTTTAACAGTAAATACAACAAATTGTTGCCTGGAAAACCACGCGGTACATCGTACATTCAAATTAGATTATTTACATAATACAAAACCCACTCAATCAAATTGAGTAGATTTGCAAAAAATGCAAATGCCTATGGCTAGATTGTTAAAAATCTTTAAGCACATAGGCAATTATAACATTGCTGTTTTGCTAATCTATCATTATAGAGTTGCTTTAGTGGGCAACTTCTGTAAAAACACCAATTTTGCGGAATTTTTCATAGCGCAGTTGGCGGCGTTCTGGAGCAGTTAAACGATTGAGTTCGTCTAAGTTTTCCATCAGCACTTGCTTAAGAGTAGTAGCGGCTTTTAAGGGGTCGGAATGAGCGCCACCAGTGGGTTCAGGCAGTATTTGGTCGATAATTCCCAACTTTTTCAGGTCATGGGAAATAATTTTTAGCGCCACAGCGGCTTGGGGGGCCTTACCAGCGTCTTTCCACAAAATTGCGGCGCATGCTTCGGGAGTGGCGACGGTATAAACGGAGTGTTCAAACATGAGTAAGCGATCGCCTACACCAATACCGAGTGCGCCACCAGAACCACCTTCACCGATAACTGTGCAGATAATTGGCACATCCAAGCAAAACATTTCCCGTAAGTTGTAAGCGATCGCTTCTCCTTGACCTTGGTGTTCTGCTTCTACCCCAGACCAAGCTCCTGGTGTGTCGATAAAGGTTAGTATCGGCATACTAAACTTGTTGGCGTGTTCCATCAACCGCATAGCTTTGCGATAGCCGCCAGGGTAAGGCATTCCAAAGTTACGGGCAATATTGTCTTTGGTATCGCGGCCTTTTTGATGACCCAACATTACCACAGGTTGTCCACTCAGACGACCAACACCACCAACTAAAGCCGGATCGTCACCACCACAGCGATCGCCATGCAATTCCATCCATTCATCACTAATTGCCTGAATGTAATCGAGAGTACTAGGGCGACGCGGATGACGAGCGACTTGTAATCGCTGGGACGGGGATAGACTAGTGAAAATTTCCTCACGTAGTTGCATGGCGCGTGCTTCTAGTTGACGAATTTGACCAGAAACATCGACGCCATTTTCTTCTGCAAGTTGCCGAATTTGATCGATTCGGGTTGCAAGTTCTGCTAGGGGCTTTTCAAAATCTAACAGTAGCGGTTTACGCTCGGTAGTTGCCATCGTAGGGTTTATAAGTACGAGTTATCTATTTTTTTGTCCTTTGTCATTTGTCCTTTGTCCTTTGTCCTTTGTGCAAATAACAAATGACCAATGACTAATGACCAATGACCAATGACCAATGACCAATGACTAAACCAACAGCGGTCTAAATCCATGTTTCACTGATACCTTACCAATCTGCTCCATTTTGTCTACGGTAATCTGATTCCGTCCCCAGGAAAAGTTCGTGTATAACTTCTCAAATTCCAACAGCATTGATTCGGCAAAACAAGCAAACAACTGGCGGGCTGGCACGTCCATATTGACGATTTTCATAATTTTCCAGTCAATATCCAAGGAATGCTCGACAATCCCACCATTTAACACATATACACCAGGATGCTGAACTTTTGTTGCTAAGTTTTTCGGATAGCCACCATCAATCAATAAACAGGGTTGTTTCAAAGTGGCCGGGTCGATTTCCACGCCTTTGGGCATACTCGCAACCCAAACTACAATATCAGCTTCAGGTAGTGCTTCTGTCAAACCCATGATTTTTCCTCGCCCTAGTTCGCCTTGCAGTTCTTTGAGGCGTTCTTGGTCGCGGGCAATCAACAGAAGTTCTTTGACATCTGTTTTCGCATCTAGCCAGCGGGTAACTGCACTACCAATATCTCCTGTTGCCCCACATATAGCAACAGTCGCTTTTGACAGATCGATTCCCAATTGTTTTGAGGCTTCTTCCACCTGCTTACAAATTATGTATGCAGTATGTGTGTTTCCTGTAGTGAACCGTTCAAACTCTAGTTTAATGTTGCGGACTTGGCTAAATTGGTCTAACTTAAAGTTTTCAAAAATAATCGAGGAAAATCCGCCTAAAGCTGTAATGTTAATGCCATGCTTTTGTGCATGAGCCATCGCGTTGAGGACTTTGCGGGTTGCGGCTTTGATGCGGCGACTAGCCAGCATCTCCGGCAAAAAGCAAGATTCTACATACCGTCCTTCAATTTTTTGCCCAGTTATACTGGTGACAATAATGGTATCGACAATTTGCGGTGGGGCGCTGCACCAAAAGTCTAGCCCTTGATCGGCATATTCTGGGTATCCCAATTCTTGAGCCACCGCTTGAGCGTGTTCTAAACTAGTCAGATGTCCAATTAGACCAAACATGTAGTGATTATTAGGCTTATGCGTCTTGAGGGCGGGGAAATTTTCTAGAGTTAGGAGTTCTGAGTTCTGAGTTCTGAATTTCATCGACTCAGCACTCAGCACTTTTGTACAGACGCGATTAATCGCGTCTCTACTCAGGACTTTTTCAAGCGGCGATGAGTCCGTAGGCTGACAAGCGCATGATGTCGCGAGTCGTGAAGCCTATGTTACTTAATGCTTCACCGTATTGAATCATAAAGTCTTCAACTAAAGCATCTTTTTCCATTGCCATTGTCTGGGCATCACCCTCTACTTGGTTGAGCATTTTCCAGACGATGGGTAGGTTCTGGCGATTTGCTAGTTCAAGTTCAGCTTTGGATTCTGTAAAGTGTTCTTTCAACCAAACTTCTCCAAAGTTGAGGTGGCTATACTCATCTTTTACTACTCCCTCCGTGATTTTGCGGGCAAAAGCGTCGGCAACAGGGATGTAAATGTTATATGCTGCGATCGCAAAACATTCGATAATCAAAGATTGAATCAACAGACAAGTGACGACTTTGCCGGACGCTGCTGCTGTTTGGAAATTTTGGTGTAGTCCAGAGAAAAATTCCTTGGCAAATTGCAAATCTGGGGTAACTTCCAAATTCCGCCCACAAGCTTCAAATCCTTTCTTGTGTCGGCTTTCCATCTTGGAGAGGCGAATCAATTCATCATGAGATTCTGGCAGCAGTTGGGCTAATGTGATGTAATTTTCATGGGCTTCTTGTTCCCCTTCAATCACGATCGCATTAATCCGGCTATAAGCATCTTTGTATCTTTCGCTCTTGAAATCTAATTCTTTAAATTGGTCTGCAAGCTGCTGCATAGTTATCTTTACTCCTGTAAACCTGAGTTATTTGACACCAAGTATTGATTTTCCCTATGAACTAAGAGTAACAATTACTGTGGTTTAATTTAACTTAACAAGTAGACTATGTTTATAGATTAATTGTTGCTGGGGGGCAATGTTCTAGTACTAGCGAAATAAATGCTTTGCAGTTTAAGTTTATGTTCAAATCAAACCCGAATCTGAAATCTAGCGATTTTTTGAGCCTAGTAATCTTACTGCTAGGGGCATTTATCGTTTTACTACCATTGTTTGTGGTCTTTCTCACCTCCTTTGCACCGACATCCGCTAGCCCAGAAAATTTGTTCAAAAATAACTGGTCTTTAGCAAATTACCGCATTGCGTGGCAACAAGGAAAATTTTTGCTCGCGTTTGCTAATTCTACCTTGGTAGCGATCGCTGTGACGGCGTTTCAGATTGTCACTTCTGCTTTGGCTGGTTACGCTCTAGCACGGTTGAAGTTTCGGGGACGCCAAGCACTGCTATTAGTCGTTTTAGCAACTTTAGTGATTCCTTTTCAGTTATTGGTGATTCCCATCTTTTTGGTGTTGAAGTGGGGACACCTGATAAATACATACTGGGCGCTGATTTTACCCACTGCGGTTAGCGGATATGGGATTTTCTTATTACGTCAGTATTTCCAGACAATTCCTGTAGAGTTAGAGGAAGCCGCAGCGATAGATGGGGCGAACCGACTGCAAATTTTGTGGCAGGTGATGTTACCTTTAGCTCGTCCGGCCTTGCTAACGCTGTTTTTGTTCACCTTCATCGGTGAGTGGAATGATTTATTTAAGCCTTTAGTATTTACGACAAGACCAGAATTAAGGACAGTGCAACTAGCGTTGGCTGAGTTTCAGGAGCAATTTACGAATAATTGGCCCTTGATGATGGCAGCAGTGACAATAGCCACAATTCCAGTGATGGTATTATTTCTCATCGGTCAGCGTCAATTTCTTCAAGGTATTGCTGCGACAGGGATTAAGAATTAGTGGGGAAGGCGGTAAGTGGAAGCCCGATTTTAGTTACTAGACGAGATGCCCACTCGACAATAAATAATTTGAATTGGTATTAGTTAAAAATAGCTGTAAATAAAATCCCGTAGGTAAATTATGAACTTTTGTGACACTGACCGTAATCATTGCTAACTAAACTGAAGCAATAATTATCCACCTCCCGTCAGGAACGAAAACACTCATGAGTTCTCAACAAGTTATAGATCCTCAAATATTACAGCAGTTACAAGAAGAGATTCAGCAGAAAATGAATGAAAGCCTAGAAAACGCTGACTTACATTCAGTGCTTGAAAAGTACGGCTTATTAGAATATAGAGTCTTGAGAATTCATTGGCAGTGTAATCTCGATCCCAATCAACTCAAATCCGATGATGCAGTTGATGAACAGCAACCCAATACATTATTGGCAGAAACTTCAAGACCTTCAATACCAGAAATTGTGTTAGTCAAAAAAGCATTGTGTATCCCTTGCCCATCAACTGGTAGCCCTTTAGGCTGTAACTGCTAAATAATTTAATCTTCGGACTGCAAAGAGTTTATTCTAGTGAATGTAAAAATACTAAACTTTGATTTTATGTAGTATTAAAGTTACAGAGATAACATCAACGTACTAACATCACTACTTAGCAAAAAGCAGTATTTTAATAAACTCTGATGTTTTGAGCGCCAGTTTTTCATGTCTCAAAAACGAAGCAGTTGCCACTGGAAGTTAAAAATAGTGAGTACTTTAGTAATTGCTAAAGTGCTCATTTTTGCTGAGAGTTTTGCTCTAGCTCAGATTCAAAAAGATGCCACACTTGGATCTGAAAGTTCAATCATTACACCAAAGCTCATCGATGGTCAGCCTATAGACCAGATTGATGGTGGAGCAGTTCGTGGTACAACCTTGCTCCATAGCTTTGAAAAATTTTCTATCTCTGCGGGAAGGACAGCCCATTTCAACAATGCAATCAATATTCAGAACATCATCAGTCGGGTGACAGGCAATTCTGTTTCTAATATAGATGGCATTCTCAAAGCTAACGGTACAGCCAACGTATTTCTGATTAATCCGAACGGCATTGTTTTTGGGCCCAATGCTTCTTTAAATATTGGCGGTTCATTTGTGGCGAGTACGGCGAGTAGTTTGAACTTTGCTGATGGTACAAAGTTTAGTGCTACATCACCTCAAACTACACCTCTACTCACAGAAAGTGTTCCTGTAGGTTTACAATTTGGAACAAATGCGGCGCCCATCCGCAATCAATCCCAAGCAAGTCCCAATAATGCAATTAATACCTTCGCACAAGGTGTTGGTCTACAGGTGCAGCAAAGCAAAACCTTAGCACTGATCGGTGGTGATATAACCCTAGAGGGCGGAAATTTAACGGCAAGTGGGGGAAGAATTGAGTTAGGAAGCGTTGCTGGCAATAGTTTAGTTGGTCTGAATTCAATGAATCAAGGTTGGGCATTAGGATATGAGGGTGTTCAAAATTTTCAGAACATCAAACTCACCCAGCAAAGTCAGATTCCATCTACTTTAGATACCAGTGGCAAAGGTGGCGGTAATATCCACCTGCAAGGACAGCGCGTACTGGTAACTGACGGTTCACAACTTTTGGCTTTTACTCTGGGAGCGCAACCGGGAGGAAATTTAACAGTGAACGCTTCCGAGTCTGTAGAACTTGGATTAAATGCGTTCTTGTCTACTGGAACTTTCGACGCTGGAAACTCTGGAAATATAAATATCACTACCAAAAAGTTGATTGTCAAAGATGGAGCGCAAGTCTTAATGTTCAATGTTGGTTCGGGATTGGCGGGACAATTGACCATCAACGCCTCAGATTCCGTAGAACTAATTGCAGGCATCCCCATTTCTCCTTTGGCAGATGGTAGTGATTTAATATCCAGTGGATTATTTAGTGCAACTTATGGCGCTCAAAATGCTGGCACCATAATAGTTAATACTGGAAAGTTACGTATCGAGGGAGGAGCAGCAATATCAACAAGTTCTGAGGGTATACTTGGGCGTTTTTCTAACCAATTTATACCAGCTACAGGAAATGGAGGAGATTTGACAGTGAATGCCTCTGAGTCTGTAGAATTAATCGGAACCTCAGCAAATGGTTCTAGGCTCAGTAGCTTGTTTGCTGGTACTCAAGGGCCTGGAAATGGTGGCAACTTGACCCTAACTACAGGGCAATTGACGATCAAAGATGGAGCGGCAATCACTGTCAGCAGTGAAGCTCGAAAAAATGTTAACTATCAAGGGGGTGTACCCAATTTCGGTCTAGCAGGCGAACTCAATATAAACGCTCGTTCCATCCTGCTGGATAAAGGAAAACTCACATCTAATAGTGAGTCAGGTAAGGGCGGTGACATTGGGGTACAGGTGCGGGACTTATTACTGATGCGTCGCAACAGTCAAATCTCTACTAATGCCGGAGGTGATAAAACTGGCGGTAATATCACCATCAATGCACCTAATGGCTTCCTCGTCGCCACTCCTTTCGGAAATAGCGATATTACCGCTAACGCCAACTTTGGCTCTGGTGGTAAAATTGCGATCGCCGCTAAGAATATCTTTGGATTTGTGCCACGTACCCGTGCAGAGGTGGAGAGATTCGATCCAAAAAATATAAACCCGAATAACGTACCAACAAGTGACATCACTGCATTTTCTCAGCAAAATCCTTCATTGAGTGGCACTGTACAAATCAATTCACCGGATGCTGACCCCAGTAAAGGATTAGTGGAACTACCTGTAAATCTGGTTGATGCTTCGCAGCAAATTGCTGCTAGTTGTAGTTCTAGTGGAAGAATAGGAAGAAGTTCGTTTTTTACTACAGGGCGTGGAGGAATACAAGCCGATCCCACAGAACCATTGATAGCTGATGATGCAGTGCTAGCAGATTGGATTGCCCTTCCTCCAGAGAGTCAGAATCGTGCTGGCGGTATTCAGAAAAGAACCGTTGTTCAGGCGCAGGGAAACACAGAAGAAAAATCACAGAAGGTTAATTCTGTCAATGAGCCTACTCAAATTGTAGAAGCCCAAGGCTGGGTAGTGGATGCCAATGGAAACGTGGTTCTGGTTGCTCAAGTACCCACTGCATCGCCTCATAACTCCTCGCTGGTTGCTACATCTTGCGGTGCTAATTAAAGATTGAGATTCTCATAACTTTTCTTGCAGCGTCGGCGTAGACACCGCTTCTTTGCAATCAACTTTATATGAGCGATCGCTTTTTCCATTAAATCAGTGCGTTGGCGTAGCCCATCGTAGACATCGCTGCTTTGTAATAACCTTTATCGCCTTAATAAAGCTTCTAAGCTTATCCAAACTGTAAGCACAGTGTGAGACTTGAGGAGATATCAATTATTCAATTCTCTTGAGCGATCAATAGACCTCTTGCATAAGTCAAATAGACCCCCCTTAATCCCCCCGATATATTGGGGAGAAACTTAAAATCTTGCCCCCTCCCCAACACATACGGGGAGGGTTGGGGAGGGGTGATTCAAAGATTTTTGCAAGAGGTCTAATGGTCAGTAGCTAGATTGATGAATGCTTTAAGGAAATCAAACAAAAATATATGAACTTTTGTTACGCAATACGTAATTATAACTAGCAAAGCTGAATTCATAATTATCGGAGTTCACAAGAGCTTTAGTAACTTAACTCTTTCGTCCTCTTATAGACCCCGTATTCTTAATTCCTTCATTGCCAAACTGTACTAATCAAACTCGCGTTAATTTAGTACATCACAAGATAAGTTTATACAATTTACCAGTCTCCAAGGAAATCGAAAATTATGAATTCTCAAAATACACAGCAGTCAACAAACGATACTCACAACGAATTGAGTGAAGACCTGAAGAACTCTGAGATAGATGTTACGCTCGAAAACCACAATATAGAAGACAATTCGCTAGATTTACAGAACAGTACCGAGCTAAATTTAACTCTATCGAATATAGGCGGTTGCTGTCTAGATAAATTTGGACGTTGTGTTCCGTGCCCCCCGCAGCCCTAATAGTATTATCAATTTAATGGCAGTAATCTCAATTTCTTAAGAATTACAGATTTTTTGTAGGGTACAACCAATCTTGTATCCTGCTGCATTTTATTTATTGGTAAATAGCAAAACGCAGATTAGCAATTTCAATGTACTTTACTTAATACAAGTGCAGCGTCACTATTGTTCAGTAATTGTTAATTCTTTGGAGGATTGTGTTAAGTATGAGTACTCATTCAGTCTGGTTTAAAAGTCTAGGAGTTACCATAGGTAGTGCAATAGCTTTCTTTGCAAACTCTGCTATTGCCCAAATTAGCCCGGATAATACTTTACCTAATAATTCTGAAGTTATACAACAGGGCAATATCACAATTATTAAAGGTGGAACCCGATCTGGAAGCAATCTGTTCCACAGTTTTGACGAGTTTTCAGTAATTAAGAATAGTACGGCTGATTTTCAATATATTGGCGATATTCAAAACATTATTAGCCGAGTAACCGGTAAGTCTATTTCTAATATTGATGGCATCCTTACAACTAATGGACCAGCTAACCTATTTCTGATTAATCCCAACGGGATTATTTTTGGTCCCAATGCTTCTTTACAAGTCGGTGGTTCATTCCTGGCGAGTACAGCAAGTAGTCTGAACTTTGCCGATGGTACTAAGTTTAATGCCACAGATCCTCAAAGCACACCCCTGCTAACATTAAGTGTACCCATTGGTTTGCAATTTGGAGCAACTGCAAATTCTATCCGTAATCAATCTCAAGCAAAGGTTGATGGCGTAAAAAATCTCTTTGAGCAACCTGTTGGTCTACAGGTTCAGCCAGACCACACCTTAGCACTTGTCGGTGGCGATCTTGTGCTTGAGGGCGGAAATTTAACAGCAAAATCGGGACGAATTGAGTTAGGAAGTGTCGCCAGTAATAGCCTTGTTAGTCTGAACTCAATAAACAAAGGCTGGGTTTTGGGATATGAGAATGTCCAAAATTTTCAAAATATTAAATTAATCCAGCGAACTGATGGTTTTGAGATTCCATCTATTGTAGATGCCAGTGGTGAAGGTGGCGGTAATATCCAGGTGCAGGGTAGGCAGGTGCTGCTCACTAGCGGTTCAGGAATATGGGCTATAAGTTTAGGATCGCAACCAGGAGGGAATTTTACAGTGACGGCTTCAGAGTCCATAGAACTGATTGACCAAAATACGGCTTTAAGGACTGGGACTTTTGGAGTTGGAAAGGCTGGAGACTTAACGATCTCCACTGAGAAATTGATTGTCCAGGATGGCGCACAAGTGGGAACTTCTACTATATCTGAGGGTGCGGGAGGAAATTTGAATGTTAATGCCTCCAAATCCCTGGATGTCATTGGTACTTCTACTGATGGTATATCGAGTGCATTGTTTAGTACAACCGGCGCTGCTGGACAAGCTGGTGACATAACAATTACCACAGGGAAGTTAAGTATTAAAGATGGAGCAACAATATCAACACAATCTAGTGGAGTAGTAGAAAACTCACCAGAAAACTCATCATTTACAGTAGCTACAGGCAAAGGAGGGAATTTGACTGTGAATGCTTTAGATTCAGTAGAGATAACTGGAAGCTCAACAACAGGTAATTCCAGTGGCTTATTTGCTTCGACTTCAGGTTCTGGAGATGCTGGAAACGTGACAATTACTACAAAGCAATTGATTGTCCAGGACGGATCTGCAATAACTGTGAGCAGTTTAGGGTCTGCAAGTAATCCAGGGAAAGCAGGCGAACTCAATATAGTTGCTCGCTCCATACTTCTGGAAAACCAAGGAAAACTTACATCTGACAACACTGAATCAGGTCGCGGTGGTAATGTTACGCTACAAGTGCGGGACTTATTACTGATGCGCGGCAACAGTCAAATAACCACTAATGCAGGCGGTGATGGAGATGGCGGTAATATCACCATCAATGCAGCTAATGGCTTCCTTGTAGCTGCTCCCGTTGGAAATTTCGGAAATAGCGATATCACCGCCAACGCCGTTTCTGGCTCAGGTGGTAAAATCACAATCACCACTAAGAACATCTTTGGGTTTGTGCCACGCACCCGTACAGAGGTAGAGAGACTCGATCCAAAGGAAATCGACCCGAATAACTTGCCAACAAGTGACATCACCGCATTTTCTCAGCAAAACCCTTCATTAAATGGCACAGTACAAATCAATTCACCAGATGCTGACCCCAGTAAAGGATTAGTGGAACTGCCCGTAAATCTGGTTGATACTTCGCGGCAAATTGTTGCTAGTTGTAGTTCTGGTGGAAAAATAGCAAGAAATTCATTTATTACCACTGGACGCGGAGGAGTAGTAGCCGATCCCACGGAGCCATTGATAGCTGATGATGCTGTACTAGCAGATTGGATCGCGCTCCCTCCAGAGAGTCAGAATCGTGCTGGCGGTATTCAAAAAAGAGCCGTTGTTCAGGCGCAGCGAAACACAAAAAAATCACAGAAAGTTAATTTTGTCAATGAACCTACTCAAATTGTAGAAGCCCAAGGCTGGGTAATGGATGCCAATGGGAACGTAGTTCTGGTTGCTCAAGTACCCACAGCGACGCCCCATAACTCCTCGCTCACCTCTAAATCTTGCCCTGCTAATTAGGCGTGAGTTCGACAAACCTCTCCCTATTTTGAACTATGGTTCAAGCTTGTCCTTCTTTGATCTAAAGAGGGACAGGTTTTGCGTAGTAATACCAGAGAGAGGTATTTGTTTTTTAAGTTGTTTTAGGATAAACGCAATCAGCAAATACGTAGGTGTAGCCAGCCGTAGGCATCGCCGAAATAACAAATGAGTACGTCGAAATAGCAAATGAGTACGCCAAAATAGCAAATGAGTACGCCAAATTAACAAATGAGTTCGCCAAAATAGCAAATGAGTACGCCAAATTAACAAATGAGTTCGCCAAAATAGCAATTGCGTACGCCAAATTAACAAATGAGTTCGCCAAAATAGCAATTGCGTACGCTAAATTAACAAATGAGTTCGCCAAAATAGCAATTGCGTACGCTAAATTAACAAATGAGTTCGCCGAAATAGCAATTGCGTACGCCGTAGCAAATGAGTTCGTAGCGTCTGGGTAAGGAGAGGGAGGAGTAACGAGTAAGGAAGCTTTTTGCTCCCCTCTCCTGGTAGGCTACCGTGTACACACATCTCTAAAAATCCTACCCACCCAATATGTTCAAGTGAAAGTCCCACACTGAGCAAATATCCCGCCCTGAACTAAAGTTCCGGGCTGATAGTTAAAGTCCTCTAAAAGAGGACTAAACTAAATTTCTTGTTTAGTCCTCTTTTAGAGGACTTGCGTTATGAGACTCGGAATTTATTCCGAGGCGGGATAGATACACTGCACCAACACTTGTGTGTACACCGTAGCCTGGTAGGAGAGGGGCTGGGAGAGAGGTCAAAATAGCACTCGTCGAACTCACGTCATATTAGATGACCCACAAACCCAAACTTATCCCAGTGAAGGGAAAGAGGAAAGCAGGAGGAGAATAACTCCTAACTCCTAACTCTTGTACAGACGCGATTAATCGCGTCTCTACTCCCCACCCCCTAATTTGTCTCCTGAATTTGCAAACGAACAGTGTGTTCAGTCGCACCACTAAGTTGCAATTCCATGATTTCACCACCCAGAGGTTCCAAGCAAGTGAGGAGCGATCGCAAGTTGGGTGTACTTGCACCAGTATCTACATATAATCGATCTGCTAAATTACCGATCCGTTTCCAAGTCATGTACAATTTAGCGATCGTTTGTTCAATCTGCGATGCTTGATTTACCAAATCAGCAGCAATGCTCAAACAGCCGACTCTTTGCGCTTCTTCTAAAGCTGTTTCAATATCAACATTCTCCTGCGTTAGCGCCTGAACTTGAGCCGCCCCTTTAAGATATTTCGCCAAGTTACGCGCTTCGCTAGTTACCTGTTTGAGGGTATCCACATCAGGATTGGCAGCTATTTCCTTCTGGATAAACTTTTGATGCGATTCTGGCAGTTTTTCCATTTCCTTCACCAGTGGGGCAATGTAGCGCGGGGGAAGGGTGTTATCTGCGGCTTTTTCTTTAACGGCTTCGGGTAATAAATCTGAGGACATGGCTGTCCATTCATCATTGAGTTGACGCACTTCTCGCCTAGTGATGCGATCGCCTTTTTGGGCGGCTTCACTCACCATCTGTTGCACTTCTGGGACTGCTTTGGAGGTTTCAACAAATGCCCGTTTACTGAAGTTGTTCACAGATCCGGGGTCAAGTTTACCATCTTCAATCAGAGTATCGGCACTATTGGCCAGTTGAATCCAGGAGTATGCTTGACTTTTACTGATTTCCCGCTCTTTTAACCATCGCAAAAAGCCAGTACCACGTCCGTCACCACCGACTTTTTCTCTGTCGCGGATCGCCCGTAAAATTCGTCCCCGCCAGATTTCAGTTTGCAAATCAAAGCGATCGCATACCTGCCAAGCTATTTCTAGCTGCTGTTGAAAATCTGACTCTAGAATCTGTTCATCTTCTGGATCGGGCAGTTCAAAGCTGATATCGGCTGGCTGTTGTAAAGCAGCAGCAAGGTCGTTGATGGAGTCGGTATCTTGCACGATTGATGACTAACTAGTGGATGCGATCGGCTTATTATGCCACAATCTGTGGACTCTCACTTAAGGGGGAGTACGGTATTTTGAGTTACAACAAAGATAGTAGGAAAGGGGTAAACCCAATACTGCTCGGTTAAAGGGAAAAGGGTAAGGGGAAAAGGAGTAGAAGGCTTGATATATAAGGTTTTTTCCCTTTTAACATGAGTCCCTTTCCCCAAAACCCGATAAGTATTGGGGGTAAACCACCTTTGTAAAGTCAAGAATAAAGGCGTCAGTCGCCAGAATGGGCTAAACCTTAGCTATCCGCTAACAGAATTTAATTCTGTGTGATGGTTACTGAGCTTGTCGTACCACTTCGTGGAAGCAAGCTACGCGCAGCGTCTTGTAGAGAAGTACTGGCGGATAGCGCAGAGTCTTGTAGAGAGTGTCTTGATTCTGAATTCTGAATTCTGAATTGTGCATTCTTCTTTAATTAATCAGAGAGAATAAAAATAAAACGATGAACCAGGTAGACTACCTCCGCATTAGCTTAATCGATCGCTGCAATTTTCGTTGTCAGTACTGTATGCCAGAGGGAGTAGAACTGGACTATATTCTCAAGCAACAGTTATTGACTGATGAAGAACTACTCACCTTAATTCAAGAGGTATTTATTCCAGTAGGCTTTACCCGATTTCGGTTGACTGGGGGGGAACCCTTATTGCGTCCGCGTGTGGTGGATTTGGTCGGTGCGATCGCAACTTTACCCCAAACTCAAGATATCTCAATGACCACTAACGGTTTTTTGCTGGCTCCGATGGCACAAAACCTTTATAATGCTGGTCTGCGACGAATTAATATTAGTCTTGACTCTCTCGATCCCGATATTTTTGACCAAATTATTGGTAATCAGGGGCGTTCTCGTTGGCAACAAGTTTGGCAGGGGATTCAAGCTGCCCATCAAGTCGGATTCGACCCCCTGAAGCTGAATGTGGTCGTAATTCCTGGCGTTAATGACCACGAAGTTCTCGATTTAGCCGCCCTAACAATTGATAAACAGTGGCACGTTCGCTTTATTGAATTTATGCCCATTGGTAATGTACATTTGTTTGGCGATCGCGGTTGGGTATCTTCAGCCGATTTACGAGAACGTATTCGCGATCGCTGGGGCTTGACAGAATCACAAGTTCGTGGTGCTGGCCCTGCTGATGTCTTTCAAATTCCCAATGCGAAGGGGACACTAGGATTTATTAGTCAGATGTCGGAATGTTTTTGCGATCGTTGTAATCGGATGCGCCTGAGTGCTGATGGCTGGCTGCGTCCCTGTCTATTGAATGAAACTGGTCAAATAGATTTAAAAACTGCCCTGCGTTCTGGTGTCAGCACCACTCAATTACAAGAGCAGGTCAGACATTTACTCGGAATCAAGCCAGAAATTAACTTTAAAGGGCGTGATTCTGGCATTTTAGGTGCATATACTCGCACCATGTCGCAAATTGGCGGTTGAAAAAAGTTAGGAGTTAAAAGTGAGGAGTTAGAAATTATCGTCTTGCAACTCCTAACTCATAACTCCTAACTCCTAACTGTTTAAGCTTGTCGTGAGTAGTATTCCACCACAAGTAGTTCATTAATTTGTAATGCCACCCATTCGCGCTCAATAACGCTATTGACTTTACCAACCAATTTATTTTTGTCAAACTCCAAATGACTGGGGAGGTTTGCCAAACCGGGATATTGCAAGTTAGCTTCCACCAATTTCCGTGATTGTGCCCGATCTCTGACGGCAATTGTTTCACCAGGACGGCATTGGTAGCTGGCAATGTTCACCACACGACCGTTAACAGTTACGTGACCGTGATTTACCAATTGACGAGCGGCTGGGATAGTTGGAGCTATACCTAAGCGGAAAACGGTATTATCCAAGCGCATCTCTAGCAATTGCAACAGTACTTGTCCGGTAGAACCAGTAACACGTCTGGCTTTCCGCACATAGCGGAGCAATTGCTTTTCAGTCAAACCGTAGTTGAAGCGGAGCTTTTGCTTTTCCTCTAAACGGATAGCATATTCAGAGCGCTTCTTGCGATTCTGGCCATGCTGCCCAGGTGGGTAAGCGCGTCTGGCACTTTTACGAGTTAATCCTGGTAAGTCGCCCAAGCGGCGGACAATTCTGAGGCGGGGCCCTCTATATCGGGACATGAGTTTCCTTAATCTAATCCTGTTTAAACTTTATCGAAACATTCCATTTTGACACTCCCCTAATTGTTAATCAGGGGATTCTTGGTTTTTTGAAGCTGCTTACCGAGGTAAGACGTATCTCACCAAGGTAGACGCATCGATTTTTGCGCCAGTTGCTTTTAATCGGTAAACCCGACAAACTAGCCTCCAAGCCTGAATTCCGACCTGTCACGCCGTACTTCTGCCCATAAGTTTTTTGTGTTTATTTAGTTTCGTAGGCTACTCAATCATCAGATTGGTTTACGCAGTATTCTTACTCTGAAATACTTTTTACGTTGCCTACTTATCTTTCAAACAGCTATATTAACACAATTTTCGACATAATTAATTATGTCCATACTTTACTACCTCTGAAATTCTTAGATTACAGAGGATTTTTAAGATATTTGAGTTAGCATAACTTTGGGTGTTTGGAGAATGGCAATGTCAATGAGCAAAAAAGTGGTTAGCAGAGTTAAGAACAAACAAGGCAGTTCCACCTCCAGGATTTTAACATTACCAGTTTTGGCTATAGCTGGATGTTTAACAATCTTGCCTAATGTGGCTGTTGCTGCCTCTTACAGGAATGATTATAGTGTCTGTGCGGGTCGCCTACTGAGTGTGGGTGTAAAGGCAGAAGCGGCATCAGCAGGTTGTGCAGCAGCATTGCGTCCAAGAGATTTGGCTGCTTGCGTGGTGAAAATTGATAAGGAAACCCAAATTGCTGCAACGGATGCGCTTTTTTCTTGTGGGAAGGCCCGGCGTCCTGAAGAGTTAGCAACCTGTGTAGTTGGTGTTAGCTTAAGTACTAAGGAAGAAGCTAATCCGACAGTTTTAGATTATTGTGGACGCAGTTTGTTACCCGTGCGCTTTGGTCAGTGTGTGGTTGGCTTGCGTAGCCAAATCAACTTTCCCGCTACTCAAGCGCTAGATACTTGTATCAGTGCTGCTGATAGTGTTATCGGTGCTTCATCTTCGTCTACACAGCCAACGATAATTCCTGAGGGTTCAAGTCCAAATTTAGAAACTACCCCATTTCCAAACCAACCGGTTGTTCCAACTCAACCAGTTATTCCAACTCAACCAGTTATTCCAACTCAACCAGTTATTCCAACCCAACCAGTTGTTCCAACTCAACCGGGCACTAATTAGATTACAGTGCTTTGTGTAATTGATATACAGGTTGAATTTAGAGTGGCTATTTGCCAACCTGATTCAGGCACTACCAAAAAATAAATTATCCGATTTTAATTTGTAGGTTGGGTTGAGCAACAGCGAAACCCAGCCTTATATATTTACAATGCTTCAACCTGACTGGATAATTTACCTTTGCTGACTGTATAGCTTTGGTTAGGCAATGACAGTAATATTTACATTAGTTACTATTGCTTGATTCGAGAACTAGGCGATTTGAACTTGTGCAGCTTTACCAATCCCATCTGCGTCAAAAAAAAGATTACCGATCGATACGCTTGGCTTTGTGAAAAATTGTAGGTTGGGTGAAGCAAAGCGCAACCTAACAAAGCTATGAAAATGTTGGGTTACTCTTCGAGAAGCCCCTTCGGGTCTACGTTTTTCAAACCCCACTTGCTTCTCCCTTAGCGCAACGCCTCTGTCAAAAGGAGAAGGAGAGACGCGCAGCGTGAAGCTTGCTTCCCCAAAGGGGTACAAGTCGGGAAACCGCAAAGGCGCAGTGCCTCGCCAACCTACACAACTTAAGGTTTTTGGTGCTAACCCAAGCGTATTAAATTATCGGTAGTTCGATCGTAGAGAAAGCGATCGCTTTGTCGCACTAGTTCCAAGTCGGAACAAGCTGGAATTAAAGCAATAATAGTTACTATATTTCTTACTTTGGTGTTTATATCATCATCGAAAGGTTGAAGAAGTTTCAGCATCTCGCCCAAAAAAGCCGTCTTTTTGCCCTTCTCAATGATGCCAACACCCGATCTTATCTAGACTACAAAGATATCACGCGAACCTTCAGGCGGATTGTACACTAATGCAACTTTTGTCAAACGTTGTATTAAGTAGGATAAACTTCGGTAGCACTTCTGCCACTTGTGGGCATACGATACCTAGCACTGTTCCCATGTCCACTGACCAGATAAGCATTTCATTCAAATAAATGAAAAACATTATAATTCTCCTCTCCAACGCAAAGAGGAGTTGGAGAGAGGTTAGTTGAACTCACGTCAGTTTTTCAGCTTTGGGAATTTAGGATTTTGCACAGTTTGTACAGTTAGTTGTACTAGTCTTCTCTTTCACCAAAAGCTGTCTGTAAAACCACTGCAATACCACCGTCTTGATGATATTTGTCTGCCCAGGCACGGATAACTTCATCCAATTCTTCCATAGCCCGATCCATTTTTTCTGGGAGGATATCAAGTTCTTCCAGCAAACGCATGGCATTTCGTCGTCGTTCTGCCCAATTTTTCATCATGCGGAAATACCGAGCAGTATCTTCCACGGTGATGTGTGTACGTTCTTCATCGTCTGTTGGGGTATAAGAAAGACGGGTAAGCGCGTAGAAGGGCATTCCCCAAGGAGAATCAATCCGCGTTACTGTTCCTGAGTAAAGCAGACGGCGCTTGATATGCTCGCCCAAAGCTTCACTCAAAGGCATTTGGTGTTCTGCTGGTAAGTCTTCTTGCGATCGCTTGTGTAAAAACTCGATCAAATCCAGAAACTCAAAGGAGCTAACTAACTGAGCATCAGGTAGATTACTTGGTAGTTTCTGCTCAATTTGTCTTTTTTCTTCACTTGTCAGATTAGTACCAGGAACGCGCGATCGCCCCGGTTGCCAAGGATATTTTTCTAGCCAGACATAAGGCAATTGAATTAAATAGCGAGGTTCTTGAGAACCCAGCATTTTTAACAGTTTGCCTTCTGTTAGTGCCTGCCTGACTTCTTCTACAATAATTTTTACTCGTTTTGGCTCCAAGTGGTGCAAATGCCCTGTCATCCGCAGGTTTTGTCCCTGCTCTAGATAGGTCATGTAAATTGCACACTTTGCTGCTGTTGCGGCTGCGTCTAAAAATGCCCCATGCCTGTGCCCACTCGTCCGCATGGCACTAAAAGCCAGATAAAGCATGATCTGATCCATCGCACTGGGGTCAAGACGTTTGATCAGATCTATGTCGTTACTCATATTACAGACAATTGAATAGCACGTTTACACAATTTTAATCGAGTGAAAATAAGTAGTACACACCTGGCTGAAAGCTGTCTTTACTTCAAACTATATTAGTATGCGATAACGATGATATCGGTGGTAGCGCAAACTACCATTTTCGCATCTTTCCTGGTTAAAAAGCAGAGTTGCTAGTTGTGACTATAACTGTCTGAAGCATTTAACCGGGAAATTAGAGACACCACCAAATCTAGTTTAACGGTGGTTTATGTCCCAACAGTCAACTATGCTGCAATTCATCTCCAAAGCCTTTCAGTTTTCTGGTTTTTTTCATCTTTCAAGAGCAACAACGTCAAGCTGCTTACACCTAATGATGGTGCTGTGCCGATTCAGAATAAAAACTAGTTTGCACAGTTAATCTGGGATATTTGTTACTAGAAAAAGATGCTTTTTTGCCACTTTGGCGAATTATTTGTAGTACACAATTGACTAGAAATAATTGGGAATTGTCTCAAAACAAATCGCTTACCAGGTGTAGCCACATTTAGAGGTTGAGCTATACAGCCCGTTGTCAACTATCATTTTGTTCACAACCTCCAGTGATGTCTCGGTAATATGAGCCGTTGGCTTGAGGAAAGATAGTAGACATCAAGTAGAGCAAATAATTCCAATTTCAAAATACCTGTTGTTTTTCAAATATTGTTCTATATCATATCACCATTTTTTCGTTTTGAAATAAAATTGTGCATTTTAAAGTTTATAAATGATGACTATTTAAATATTTTATATTCTGCTTAAATCAAGGTTTGATGATATTTTATATCTATCCTAAATCCCACTTTTATTTATTATTTTATATATGATGAGTGGACACAAAAAGCCGCGATTACTTCCGACTCAATCGCGTAGATATAAGGCTTTGCTGCTCGTGCTAATAACCGAAAGATTAGTTAATAGCTATACATATAATAAGACATCTTGGGTTCCATCCGATGATTGTTTAGAGTTTTTTTTGCCATAAATTTATATTTCTTTCATGAAAGAATTTTAAATTTTGATGATTTAACTAATTTCTTGGCTACTTTCAAGTATGTTTTACCTCGCTATTTTGTATATTTCAGAGACTTAAATTACGTAGATAGTTTGTCGCGAGAAAAGAGTGAGAATCCGTAGTAAGCTACGATAAAAGCTTCTTTTTCTGGGTGTTTTGGCGATCGCAGATTAAGTTGACTTGTATAAAACGATAGAAATAAAGATACCATTTTACAAAACACAATTAGTAAGTGGGTGTGAATAATTAAAGATTTGTAGTGACTTAGTGCAGTCTGGGAGGCTTCCTCATTAAGGACAAATAAAACGGAACAACAAGGACTTTAGCTCTCACTACAAGGCAATTTCATGTAATTTACATTGCTTAACATAAGTTAGTCTATTCTTGCCCACTTACTTTGCCTCCTATACTGAAAAAACAGGTAGGCCGACCGCCTAATATCAACTAAGTACGTTTGGCTTGAAAAAACGAGTTCCTCTAAGCATTTCTGCGACTTCTCCATCTCTTAGTTCCAAAATATGCTGCAATAGTCTTAACTCCTTGCGAATATTCTCTCTGAGCAAGTACTTATGCTCGTACTACTCATGTTGCTTACATATACGTGTTTTCCCTACCTGTATCAGGCTAAATTCCTAAAAATATATTACAAGTCGATTTATTCTGAATACTGCTTGCCGATCTATTAAGTGTTATAGCAAGAGGCAGCTTTGCAGGAGGCAGTGTTTCGACTCCCAACTCTTGGAGAGGCTGCACTTCGACTCATTTCGGCTACGCGGTAGTTGAATCTCGACTTACTTCGACTACGCTCAGTACAAGTCGCTCGATTACCGCGCAGCGATGCACTGAGCGCAGTCGAAGTGTCGAAACTCAATGACCAACGCTCTGTTACCACGCCAACGACTACGCGGTAGTTGAATCTCGACTTACTTCGACTAAGCGGTAGTTGAATCTCGACTTCGCTCGATTACCACGCAGTCGAAACTCAGTACAAGTCGCTCGATTACCGCGCAGCGATGCACTGAGCCTGTCCTGAGCGTAGCCGAAGGGCGCAGTCGAAGTGTCGAAACTCAGGGCAAGTCGCTCAACAACCATGCTGGAGGTAAAAACCTTGCTATTTCTGAGATTTCCGCTTGTCATTATGTCCTAATCTACCTGGCAACTGCTATAGCAGGGGACAGGGAACAGGTGACAGAGGACAGGGTTGAAAGTCTCTTGGTGTCTAGGTTCTATATTCAGTTTATGTCCTAACCTACCTGGCGATCGCTATATATCTGCACCCAATACTGCTTGGGTTTTGGATTTTAAACTGGAATTTGGTTTTGGGAAAAGGTTATACCAATTCAAAATTCAAAATTAGGAAAGCTAGACAGGACAAAGGTATGTCCGTATGTATCTGTCGCATTCTTTTTTAAAATTGGTATCAAAGGTTTTTTCTTTCCCCTTTCCCATTCCCCTTTTCCCGTTAACCGACAAGTATTGTATCTGCACCTATACAGCATTCTGAAATTATTCGTAAAAACTTAAATCCCCAACTTCTTTGAGAAGTCGGGGATCTTGAAGTTACAAGTGAGTGCATTAGCGTCAAGATTGATGCTGAGAGTGATGGGGAGTAAAGTAGCTCCTATCACTCTTAAGCTGATTGAACTCGCCATTTAATTCGTGGGACTAGAGGATTTAACCTGATTTCGCATTGTTTCAAAGCTGAAAGCAGCTGCGCCAAAGGTTACAAATAACACTCCCAGAATTTGCACAATATCCAAATTTTCTTGAATGATTAACCCAGCGAAAATCACGGTTAAAACTGGGATGCTACCACCGATGAGCGCCGATCGCGAGGCACCTAGTTTACTAATACCAACATTATTGAGCAAATAACCTGCAAGGGTCAGCACGCCTAAAATAAACGCGCTTAAAACCAATTCCAGCATTTTCGAGGGGTCAACTACTACCAAGTTCCAACTGCTGGGCAAAGGTAGCATCAAACAGATAAAGCTCAACAACAACATGGTAGTGAAGTTGATTAAAGTAAAAGTCACCGGATGGAGTTTGCTAGCACAGACTCGCGTCAGAATTATGTAGGCACCAAAAGCCACACCCGAAAGAATGGCAGTGCTGCTTCCTATTGAAGTATTACCGATACCGATGCTGGGAGAACCTCCTAAAACCAACAATTCACCGCAGCAAATCGCGGCGATCGCGGCGATGCGGAATAGAGTGGGGCGATCGCGAAACAGAAACCACGAGAATAGACCACTAACCATTGGATAGATAAAGAACAGTGCGATCGCCATTCCCGTTGTGACTTGAGCGATCGCAATATAGATTAATACCTGAGATAAAAACAAAAAGCAGCCACTCACAATTGACAACACCAAAATCTGCTTGGTAGCGGCATTGGCAGGTGTGGAATTTCCTCGGACTGAAGCAGACAAGTTATCCAAATCTTGCCACAGTCTTGGATGCAATATCGGAGACAAAAGTACCATTAGTGGTACGACTACCATAAACCGTAGCGTCAAAATTAACAGAGTATTGCCCAAAGTCGGCGGTAGCAATTGCTCTACCTCTAATACTCCAAAAATCTGGGAACCTTCATGGAAAATCACCTTGATGGCTACGTTGTAAAGTGACGACACCACTGCCGATAAGACGATCAAAAACAAACCGATTCTGAGTGTCGATAACCCAGAAGAATTAGGCGATCGCGATTGTGGGGGTTTTGCTTCCACCTGCGCTTCTGGCGCAGTGGTCGATGAGGATTCAGCTGTACTTTGCGATACGTTCTTACGGCGGACAGAAAGTGGTTCAGCAGGAATCTTGAGAGAAGGTCGGATTATTCTCGGCTGTAGCACAGATGCGAGCTGAGGCTCTGATTTCGTTTCGTCTTCCGGCGATTCCTGATTGAGGACAGAAATTGGCTCGGTGGCATTATCCTTTGGTGGCGGAACTACAGCCGCAGTAGGTTCTGATGGCGTTTCTCTTACCGACAAATCCTTGCTTGGATTCGCGGTATTTTCTTTAATAATCGGCGGCTCTAGTGTTGTTTGTTTTGGCGACAAATCCTTACTGGGAGAAGAAATTGGATTCGCGGTATTTTCTCTAACAATCGACGGCTCTGGTATTGTTTCTTTTGGCGACAAATCCTTGCTGGGAGAAGAAATTGGATTCGCGACGTTTTCTTTAACAATTGGTGGCTCTGATGTTATTTCCCTGACCGATACATCCTTGCTGGGAGAAGAAATTGGATTTGCGGTGTTTTCTCTAACAGTCGGCGGTTCTAATGTTGTTTCCCTTGGTGAAAATTGATTGGAGATCGGGGAAATTGGCTCAAGGGAATTTCTTACTACTTGCTCAAACTCTGGCAAGGATGTTTCAACAGAACTGTTTTTTTGTGGCTCCGTAAACTGCAAAACAGTAGGTATACCTGCTGTTGCTGATTTGCGTGAAGTTTCTTCTATAGTTTTTTCTAGTTCTCCATGCAGGCGGTTAACAAACTCCGCCAAAATCGTTTCCCCTTGCTGCTGCTGGCTATACATCCGTGACAACTGTTGGGAAAGATTACTTTGATAGTTCTTCAGTTCCTGTTGTAAGGAATTAAAGGTAACAGTAACAGTGTCATCGAGACTGTCAAACATGTGTTCGACTTTTTCATTGATTTCACCGACTACATTGCTGCTCACTTCAGCAGACTTCAACGCCGCTTGTTCGTAAGATTTGCCCTCTATGCTTTGATTAGCTAAAGTTGTCAGAGAGGATTGCAGTTGTGAAGATATATGCTTTGCCAGAACTTCTGCCAGTTGCCGAATTAATACTTGCTGCTCGGTGATTTGGCGCACTTGTTGTAAATGCTCTTTTTCCTCTACCAAGCTTTGAATCTCATCAGATAACCGATTTTTTTCTGACTGAAGCCGCTTTACGTCTTCCTGCAAGCCTCTGAGGACATTCTGCTGAAGATTTTCTAAGTCTTCAACTAAAGCCCAAAGAGCATTTTCTGCTGCTCTAGATAGCTCCCCTCTGACTCTTGGGTTTTCTGGTTGCTTCTCGAATCGCCCCATTAGCTTCTAACCTCTAATACTTTGACGATAAAGCTGCTTCCCGTACACTTTATTGGCGGTCATCCTAATTTCCTGTATTTTGTCAGATAAATTAAAAATTTTAACAGCACTTCCGCATTTCAACGTAATTCTGTCATACTAGACACAAGTTAGCAAAGCATCTAAGTTTGCCAACACAGCTGACTACACCGTGTTCTCTTCAGTATTGATAAGTATTTAACCATTAGATTTGGAATTTTAGTGAGGTAGCACCCGTCTCAATACTGCTCGGTTAACCATTTTTAACTGGCCATTGGGTTTGGGGAAAAGGTTAAAGGGTAAAGGTTAAAGGTTAAAGGTTTTTTCTTTCTCCTTTTCCCCAAAACCCGAAAAGTATTAGATCGCCACGCCTGGAAGTGCCTTAAATAGGAACTTTTTTATTTTTGGTCAGTTTAATTTTCATAAATTATTTGCCAATGAAATTTTACTTTTAAAGAAATCTCACTCCAAATAAATATTTATTGTTTTGCTGCCAACAATAATTGTCAAAGATTCACAGATGCGTGTGCGTAGGCGACTTGTCGCTAGATATCCCCACCAAATTGTCTGACTTGCGAAACTAACTGTAAATTTGTGTGGAATGTAACTGGTGTGACAGTTTATATCTCTAAACGGGGATTAAAGTATCCTTCTGTGGAAATTCTAAGTTACGTTATCCCCTGCACAACATTCTAATGAATGAGCAACAATTCTGCAAAAGCACGCTTTTTTTGGCGTTGTTGCAGTCTGGGTTTTGCTTTGAGTAAATTCCAATAGAGGAAAAGTTGGGAAAATATTAATAATTCTTAGAAGAATAAAATTCGGGCGATGCTGAAAATGGCAGCGCTAAGGGCAGCACTCACGGGGATTGTAATTAGCCATGCGGCAGCAATACCTTTTAGTGTTTGAAACTTAATCGACTTGAGATTTTGCACTAGTCCAATACCAACTACACCGCCGACGAGAGCGTGAGAGGTGGAGACTGGTAAACCTAGCCGGGAAGCAATAAGTATGGTGGTAGCAGTTGCCAGTTCGGCACAAAATCCACTACTGGGTTGCAAGGCAATGATGTTTTCGCCAATGGTAGCAATAACTTTTTTTCCCCAGACAGCTAAACCACCAACAATACCAGCACCACCAAGGATTAAAATCCAAAGCGGGATAGTTATACCATCAGTAGGTACGCTACCAGTGCGATTGATGTAAACGATCGCAGCTAAAGGAGCGATCGCATTTCCCACATCATTAGAACCGTGAGCAAAGGCGACAAAGCAAGCACTTAGGAGTTGGAATCGACCGAATAATCTTTCTACGGGATTTGGGAGTATTTCTCCCTTGTCTCCCTTATCTCCCAATTGTCGCCAACTAATGATTGTGAGTCCAACTGCTGCGATTGCACCTGTTAACAGAGGGATGTCGTAAGCAGGGATTGTAAAACCAACTTGCTCAATTACAAAATTGGTTAGCGGTTCTGTGAGCGATGGTAAGACAATTACGCCGAATATACCTAGCAGCGCAGTGCTTAACCAGGGAATCCACTCTTGTAACTGGACTATTTGATTGGGTCGATCCAAAATCCAGTGCTTGATTTGACTGTAAAATAAAGCGGCGATCGCACCACTAATTAATGGCGTTAAAATCCAGCCAATGGTAATTAAGCCAATTGATGACCAATCAATTGCATTTACTCCCAAAGCTACCCAACTAAATCCAGCGATCGCACCAACAACCGCATGAGAAGATGAGACTGGTAAACCGCGTGATGTGGCAATTTGCAACCACACACCACAGGATATTAATACCGTTACCATCCCAGTAAC
This sequence comes from Nostoc sp. DSM 114167, assembly GCF_052692655.1. Lineage (NCBI taxonomy): Bacteria > Bacillati > Cyanobacteriota > Cyanophyceae > Nostocales > Nostocaceae > Nostoc > Nostoc sp. DSM 114167. The sequence continues at coordinate 3,822,360 of NZ_CP195116.1, read as the reverse complement.
TAATATTTGGGGTGTAGCTGCGAATAAAGCGGGATTAGCAATTTTCGTTGCGAGAGTTTCCGTTACCTCATGTCCAAACAACACAGCACCCGTAAACTCTAATACCCCAGCAATTATTAGTGCTTGTTTGAGAGTGACAGCTTTGGAACCTACAGAGGTTCCCATCGCATTAGCGACATCGTTTGCTCCGAGATTCCAGGCGACGTAGAAAGCTAGTAGAGCGACGAAAAGTAGAGTAATAAGCATTTTGTTGCGGACAAGGGGAAAGTGAGAGAGATAAGGATGAAACGTGAGCTTGTAAGGGTGAACTTTGAACCTTTGAGCTTCATCGTCGAACCTTTGAGCTTCATCGTTGAACCTTTTAGCTTCACCGTTGAACCTTTTAGCTCCGTCGTTGAACCTTTGAGCTTCACCGTTGAACCTTTGAGCTTCACCGTCGAACCTTTGAGCTTCACCGTTGAACCTTTTAGCTTCATCGTCGAACCTTTGAGCTTCATCGTTGAACCTTTTAGCTCCGTCGTTGAACCTTTTAGCTTCACCGTTGAACCTTTTAGCTCCATTGTCGAACCTTTGAGCTTCACCGTCGAACCTTTGAGCTTCACCGTTGAACCTTTTAGCTTCATCGTTGAACCTTTTAGCTCCATCGTCGAACCTTTTAGCTTCGTAGCTGAATCTCAGACAGAACTTTAAACTTCTAGTTTTAACACTCTCCTATCTCCCTAATCTTCCTTTTGCGGATAAATTAAGATTTTATAAGTATCCGGTGTGGGTGCGATCGCAACTTCCACGGCTGCTGATAAATCTTTTAATGGATAGCGATCGCTAATCAACGCTTTTACATCAATTCGCTGATTAAACACAATATCGGCTGATAGATTCTGAAGCCGATAAGATGAGCTATAACTGCCGATCAAGTCAATTTCTCGACGGTAGAGGATATTTGGGTTAATGGGAATTTCCACCTCATCAGGAAATTCGGCGAAAAACAAGATTTTACCGCCTTTGCGGGTACTATCAAGTGCTTGAAAGAAAGCTTTCTCACTCGGAACCGCCAGCAAGGTGACATCAACGCCTAGTCCACCAGTTAAGGCATGAATTTTGGCAGATAAATCGGGATCGCGAGCATCAAAAGCCGCCTCTGCAGCGACACTCAAGGCTTTATCAATTCTAGAGGGTAGTAAATCAGTAGCGATCGCTTTTGCTCCGAAATACTTCACCAACATAATGAACATTAACCCAATTGGCCCAGCACCAGTAACTAATACAGTTTGTCCTGGAGCAATTTGAGCTTTTCTCACTGCCTTCAAACAGCAGTTAGTTGGTTCTACAAAACTGGCTTCTTCAAAACTAATATTATCCGGGATGGAAATTAACCCACCGTTTTCCACAATATGTCCTGGAACTTTGACATAATCAGCAAAACCGCCACCACTGGCGTTAAAGCCTGCGGTAGTGGAGATGTTTTTGTAAACATCGCACATCGAGAAATTATCATTTAGGCAATAGGCGCAACGCATACAAGGGATGTGATGCATCACTGCTACCCGTTGTCCAACTTGCCAACCTTTGACATTATTGCCTACTGCTGCGATCGTGCCGGCGGTTTCATGTCCAAAAATGCGCGGCGGTTCATACAGTGGATAACGAATTTTTTTTATATCTGACTGACACAATCCCACAACCCGCACCTGTACCAGCACTTCATCTGCTTCCAGAGTTGGAACTGGGATATCTTCGTAAGACAGTTGATTAACGCCTCTAAATACCTGTGCTTTCACCTTGGTTTTTCCCCGCTTAACGATACTAGATGTAACATTAGCAGTCAACGTTAGGCTATCACACCTGTGATTTTTGTGTGTTGGCTTGTTTTAAGCGTTGTTCAAATTTTTAAAGTTGGTCAATAGTCAAAATTATAGTTTTTTGAGCCAGTTGGGTGGGCGGGTTTTCCGGCTTGAGCAAACTGGCGTGGACTATGGACTACTGACCCTTGACAAACAAAAATTATGGGAGAGTGGTAAAAAGGCTCAACACTTAGCATCTGTAAGAGTAAGGTTAAAATATAGACATTCTTCATGGTAGGCGATCGCCTTTAAGCCTTGATATTGGGTCAGTCACTAAAGTGAGATTATAAAATCATTCGAGTCTTGGGAACTGGTAGTTTTGGTCAAACCATCAAAAAAAATTTTAATTTATATAAAATAATTAATTTCCTTTTGTATCCTTAGTAAAGTACGAGGAGCAACACCAACTTGTTTAGCTTTTTTTAACCAATCTTTGACCTGATTTTCATTGCCTAAAAAATAATCTGCTTTAGCAATGTAGCAACAACTATATGCGATATCAATGAGATCGTTACCTGATTCCGTTAAAGGTAAAAGCATTTCTTTACCTTCACTATATCTACCTAATTCTATTAAAATAGCTCCTCTAGTTCCTTGAATAGTTTTAATATCACCAGCTAATGCCAGTGCTTGAGCAGACCAAGCATCAGCTTTTTGCAAATATTGAATTTGTTCATGCTCAATAACAATCGAAACTAAAATATCAAGAATATATAGTTTATCTCTTACAATCAGACAATCGTTGATTACAATTGCCTCCAATAATTCAATTGCTCGATCAAAGTTTCTTTTCTCGAATTCTACTTGAGCTTCATATAGTATTTGTAATATTTTCAAATTATTATTAAAAAACTCAATTAAAGAATCATTTTTATTAATTGTGTATCTAGCTAAACCTAACTTTTGTTGAATAAATTCTGCCTGAGTTTTAGTCAAAGCATCGAGTACTTGCTGACCATCGTTGGAATGCTTTTGTCCGTATAAAGTTAATTGTGATGGACAAAGATTTCCAATAATTAATAAAGATTCAAAAACAGCAAAAAATATTATAATATTTAGAAAGCTTGTAAATTTATAATGTAAAATTCTCTGATTGTAAATATTAATAATTAATCCAAATAATAAACAATTAATCATCGGCCCGGCTAAATACACAAATATCAACTTAGGTTTAATGTTATGCAAGCTTAAATTAGACATATAAGTTATACCACCATTTGGGAAAATATTAAGTTCAAATATACAATTAAATAATTTAAACTTTAACATTCTTTTTCCAGTTCCAATTTTTACTGAATATGGATTAAAACCAATCATTTTAGCTACTGTAAAATGTCCCATTTCGTGACAAGAAATTGAAAAATAAGCCCAAGCATAAATCAATAAAACTTCCATTTTAATCACAAGTTCCTCTTTATTTATTAGTATTCCCAAATAATTACTATTTATTTTCAGTAAAAATACGATAAATAGATAATCAATTTGACATTCTAATTATTTAATCATTAGCTAATACAAACATTAGACAATAATAAAAGACTTATGCAAGAGGATAAAATCTCATGTATCTCGTCAACAATACGTAAATTATTTATGGTTAATCAAACATATATAGCTGATGTTTTAGTTGTCGGCGGTGGAACCGGAGGCACTGCGGCTGCTATCCAAGCGGCACGACGGGGAGCCAAAACCATTTTGGTGAGTGAATTTCCTTGGTTGGGAGGAATGCTAACTTCGGCTGGAGTGTCTGTACCCGATGGCAATGAATTAGAATCCTTTCAAACAGGGTTATGGGGTGCGTTTTTGCAGGAATTGCGACAACGACAGCCTGGAGGATTAGATAACAGTTGGGTAAGCTTTTTTAGTTACGATCCCCGAATTGGAGCAGAGATTTTTGCAGATTGGGTGCAGGAATTGCCGAATTTGCACTGGATTTCTGGACAAGTACCTTTAGAGGTATTTCGACAAGGTGATTTGATTACTGGTGTCCGCTTTGCTGATTTTGCTGTCACAGCCAAGATTATTCTCGATGGCACAGAATTAGGAGATTTATTAGCTTTAGCTGACATACCTTACCGTTGGGGCTGGGAATTGCAATCTGAGTGGGGAGAACCCAGCGCCCCAGTGACTTTTAGCTCTTTAACCCACAAATATCCTGTGCAAGCGCCCACTTATGTAGTGATTATGCAGGACTTTGGTGAAGCAATAGCACCAGAGATTCCAACTGCGCCTAACTATAATTCATCGCAGTTTACAGGTGCTTGGGATGCCTATGGAGCAGAGACATTTTTAAATTATGGACGTTTGCCCGGTGGCCTATTTATGATCAACTGGCCAATCTGTGGCAATGACTACGGCGAAGGGGTAGGGCGATTGATAGAGTCAGATGTATCCAGAGGTGAATTCATCCAAGAATCTCGCTGGCACAGCCAAAATTTTGCTCATTTTATCCAAAAACAGCTTGGTCGTCGCTATGGTTTAGCAGAAAAAGTATTTCCTCACACTTCTACAGCTTTTGCACTGCATCCCTATTACCGGGAAAGCCGCCGCTTGGTGGGGCTAACTACTGTCCGAGAACAGGATATTTTGCCGATCGCAAAAGGTAGAGTTGCATCTATATTTAATGATGCAATCGCAGTTGGTAATTACGCCAATGACCATCATTATCCTGGTGTTCAATTCTCACTGCAACCTAAATCGATCCGTTGGGGGGGGCGTTGGACTGGAACTCCTTTTACAATTCCCTACAGTTGTCTAATTCCAGCCGCAACAGATGGTTTCTTGGTGTGTGAAAAGAATATTTCTGTCTCCCACATTGCCAATGGCGCTACCAGATTACAACCTGTGGTGATGGGAATTGGTCAAGCAGCAGGGATGGCGGCGGCGATATGTGTTGAATTAAACTGCCAGCCGAGGGATTTACCTATTATAAAGCTGCAAACGGCTTTATTAGATGATAATCGCTCAAAAGCGCTAATTATTCCTTTGTTTAATCTTCCCCCCAATCGTTCGGATTGGCGGCACTGGCAACTGTATTACTTAGATAACCCACAAGCCTATCCAGTTAGTGGCGATTGCCCTGAATCTGCTTTTGGCAAGCCATTAATTCCGGAAAGTAACTGTTTCAAAGGGATTTTTTACCGCTTGGAACAGCAGGAATACAGATTCACTGTCACAGCACCAGCCACATATCAAGGGCAAAACTGGCAGCTTGTGACTTTGCGATCGCATATCGACGAGCAATTACGCGCTTATCCCCACGAACAATTAGTTACATTGTGGGGTCATTACAATCACTCTGGTAATTGGTTATTAGTCGAACATTTAAACGGAGGATAAGAAGAGTTTATTTTCAGTAAAACAGAATACTTTTTGATGAATTGTCCGGATATTAATCAAAAAGCTAAGTATCAGTGAAGTGGAGAGTTCCCAAATAGACATTTGCTATGCGTGCTGCCATTTCACTTTTAGTCTCGAGTCTGGTGTTCGGCCCCTTAGCTTTTAACTGCCAAGCAATGGTCAATCACTTATCAACAGGGCTGCCTTCCACGCCTACTTCGTCACAGTGGCTCTCGGCGGCATCTGAACAAGCTTCAGATGATGCGCCACGTCATCGTGGTAGTGGGCGCAGAGAAGTGACACAAAAAGTCCGAAATATCTATGCTGTGGTTTAACTACTGTAGGGTAATGCCTCTTTTCCCAAAGGAACAGAATTACCAGGAAACAGGATATTGTGTTAACGTCTTTTACACAGCTTTTCTGGCGGAGATATATACAGTTGACACACGAAAGTCTTCAGCGATCGCTTAGTATTTCAACTGCAAACTTTGTATATATATAGTTGGTCTCAATTCTGCCGATCAAAAAGCAAATCAAATTAAGTGCTTTGATTGATAGCATTACCAACTCCTCAAAAGCTCTACAACTGTTGCTCATTTTCGGTGGAAAGCTTTGCATCTCAATCCTCAACGGCTCTAGAAATAGATGTTATTTAGGCTACGAGTTAATCTAAAGCACATCTAATTCAGACATTTTGCTTGTTGAAGAAACAGCCTTAGGGCAACTTCACTTTATTCCCCAATAAATTTTCTTCTCATACATCGAGTAGCCGATTATCTACAAAAGAAAGTAACCGCTCTTCGCTCTGACATTTGTTTAGCGCCTTTTGCCGAAGCATAAAATCCCTTTCGTTTCATCTCTTGCTTATCTAGGTAGGGATTCGCATAAGTAGTATAGGTTTATTGCACTTGCTAACAAATTTATTATTCTTGACCTACTTTTACCCTTTGGTTCGTTCTCCTCGTAGATGGCTCCCGACGAAATAAGTGTTAAGAAGGATCTGCCAGATCATCTTAGTCTTTTTAATTATTTTACACCCAAGGCCAGATGCAAAAATTTGCATTTGGCCTTTTTATATGAATTTTTTTTAAAGAAACGTGAGTTCGACAAGTCTTATTTGACCTCTCCCCCAACCCCTCTCCGACACGGAGAGGGGAGCAAAAAGCTGAATTTTTCGTTGCTCCTCCCTTTGGGTTTCGGAGAGGGAGGCTGGGAGGGAGAGATTCATCGAACTCACGTTAAAGAAAAAGGAGTGGGAGAGATGAGGGAGAAAAACTATTAATTATTTCAATGCCCCATACCCAATCCCCCATGCCCTTTTACACCGTTGTTTTCTTGCGGCTACTTTCTGTATCCTGAATGCCGTTGAGGAACATTGGCACAAACTTCTCAATAAACATCTGTGGATCTCGCTGCCAAGCCTTTTGTGCAGCTTGAATCCTAGTAAATTGCAACTCCGGCGCTAGCAAAGTCTGGGGTAAGCGTTCCATCAAATATTGAGGACGTTGCCAAAGCGGCATAGTATTTGCCACTTCCACCAGGTTGGCAACTCGCCGTAGTTCTGCACCCAAGGTGATATCCATTCCTGATTCAAATGCGGCTTGTTCAATTACGGTATATTTTCGCTTGGCTTGCTCTACTTTTTGCTGATGTTCTGGACTCTTACGCGCAATTTCTCCTAGCCAACGATTACCCCAACGGACATGTCCTACTTCTTCTGGAAGAATTTTTTCAATCGTTTCCCGAATTTTGATGTTTTCTTCTGTCTGAGGTGCTTGTTTAAGCGCGTGAATGTGGGCAGAGAAATACTCACAACCCCGCTTTTCGGTAATGTTAATTGCGGCCAAGGCAGCAATTATCCCGTCCTCTAGGTTATGTTTTGGATCGTAGGTGTCTTTGTCGAGCAGCCGATCAAATTCATCAATATAGGAAGTTCCGGGGGGAGTTCCTATATCGCTTCCCAAATCAATCAACAAATCAGTTAGCCACATGGCATGACGAGCTTCATCTGAGATGTGATGAGACAAATCCCGTACCAGTTCCCGTGGCTGTCCATTCAGTTGTTCAATTACCTCAGTTAGGTCTTTGCAACTACGTTGTTCGCTGTAACGGTAGCGGTTGAGAGTAATTAGATGGATTTCGCGATCGCATACCACTCGTTTCAATATATCTCTCGCACTCAAAACATTTTGAAATTTGCGTGGGTAGGTAACTGTCATAACTTATGTAAAGTTTTGTAAATCTTTATTTAATGCTAACTTAATTTTTTCAACTGTTGTATTTATGCCGCTTCACCTAAAAAAACAGTAAAAGTTATAAAAATTAGTCACTTTTTAGTCACTTTTGAACTAGTCACTTTTGAACTGAAGTGTCAGACCTTTTAAATGTAAACAAAAGTAACGAATAAGTGTTCTGTCTTGAGAGAGGTGTGTTTTTTCAGGTGAGACAATCTGAAGCCAGATGATTTTAGCCGTCAAAAGTGGCTTAGGGAGATTTTTCCAGCTCTGGGAAAAAATAGCTGATATTGTCAGCAAAAGCAAATATAAATTTTTTAAAACAGTAGCTTATGTTACAGAATTTTTGTTATAGTAGTCTCAGGAAAACAAAAATTATATATTCACAAAATAGAGAGGGCTATGGTTATGTCTATTGCAGATAAATCTCGGGCGTTAATGGCGCGTGAACACCAACAAGTCAAGAATCGCCAACAATCAATGCTGATGCGTGCGGCACAAGAACTTGGTCTTCCTGAAGAAGCATCCCACTACTGGAACCCAATTCAAGGGAAGGTTGATGCTAACACTCGGATGATTTATGGGCCGAGTCATGCTTCCATGAGCTAAGTTTGAAGGTTGATTTTTTGAGTGAATATCTCAACCGGCAGCTCTAAAAAAAGCCACCCTTTATCTAGGGTGGCAAAACTTACTTATGACTTTTTAGTTAGATACGACTCTTAATTAAGCGTCGTAATAGAGGTAAAACTCGTAAGGATGAGGACGCAGCTGCAACTGTTTGACTTCGTTACCTAGTTTGTAGTCAATCCAATTTTCGATAAAGTCTTCCGTGAAGACGCCTGATTCGGTCAAGAAGGCGTGATCTTTTTCCAGTGCTTGCAAAGCCAGTTCTAAAGAACCTGGAGTTGAAGGAACCTTTGCCAGTTCTTCTGGAGAGAGTTCATAGATATTCTTATCTAAGGGTTCACCAGGATGGATTTTGTTCTTGATGCCATCGAGACCAGCACAAAGCATTGCAGCAAATGCCAAATAGGGGTTAGAAGTAGCATCTGGACAACGGAATTCCAAACGTTTGGCTTTGGGGTTAGTACCAGATAGAGGAATACGGATAGAAGCGGAACGGTTCCCTTGGGAGTAAGCCAAGTTAACAGGAGCTTCATAACCAGGTACTAGGCGCTTGTATGAGTTGGTGCTAGGGTTGGTGATTGCCAACAGCGCTGGTGCGTGTTTGAGAAGACCACCAATGTAGTACAAGCCCATTTCGCTCAAACCAGCATACTTATCACCTGCAAACAGAGGTTGGCCATCTTTCCAGATGGATTGGTGACAGTGCATTCCCGAACCGTTATCGCCAAAAATTGGTTTTGGCATGAAGGTAACGGTTTTGCCGTATTTCTTGGCAACGTTCTTGATGACATATTTGTAAATCATCAACCAGTCAGCCGCTTCGATCAACTTACCAAAACGGAAACCTAGTTCGCACTGACCACCAGTAGCAACTTCGTGGTGATGTTTTTCAATGGGCACACCTAATTGTGCCATTGTCAACAGCATCTCTGTACGGATATCTTGAAAAGAATCCGTTGGTGAAACTGGGAAGTAACCTTCTTTGAAGCGTGGTTTGTAACCCAAGTTGGGTTTGTTATCTGTACCAGCTTTACCGGAATTCCAAGCACCTTCTTCGGAGTCTAAGAAGTAGTAGCCTTCGTTGGCGGTTTGGGCAAATCTAGCATTGTCAAAGATAAAGAACTCAGCTTCAGGGCCAAAGAAAGCTGTGTCACCAAGACCAGTGGAAACCAGGTAATCTATTGCTTTTTGGGCAATAACCCGTGGGCAACGGTTGTACCATTCTCCCGTGCGGGGTTCTTTAATACTACAAATTATACTTAGCGTTGGCACTTCCATGAAGGGGTCGATCCAAGCAGTGTTGGGGTCGAGTACCATCGTCATGTCCGATTCGTTGATCGCTTTCCAACCTCGGATGCTGGAACCGTCAAACGGTACGCCATCAGTGAATGCAGTCTCATCGATTTGGTTTTGGTACAGTGTGAGGTGCTGCCAAGTCCCTACTGTATCGATGAATTTGAGATCGATCAGCTGAATTTTTTGGTCTTGGATCAATTTCAAGACTTCTTGTGGTGTTGTCATTGTTACTCCTTCTCTACCAATTTCCTAAAGTAAACCAGAATATTACATTGCATCCTAACCCTGCCGATCTCAATCAGGCCGTGACACACCAGAAATATCTTAAATACTAGACATTAGCTGATTTTGTAGCTTGTACTACAGATATCTGGATTATCAGGTTATATTAACCTTTCGGCGATCATCTGTACAAAACTGGAAAGTTCATCATATAGGGGTCAACTTTGGCATAGAATCCATAGATAGTGGATAGATTGTTTTTGTGCCGAATCTATTTTTAATAGCACAAAACTTTACTGGTGCATAAGTGCAGCCAAATAAATATCAAACCATAAATAGCAATGATTGGGAGAAGAAGGAATGCGCGATGCGGTAACAAGTTTAATTAAGAATTATGACCTAGCTGGTCGATATTTTGACCGGAATGCGATCGATAGCCTGAAGTCTTACTTTGATAGTGGTACAGCAAGAGTACAAGCAGCGGCGGCGATAAATTCTAATGCGGCTGGACTTGTCAAGCAAGCTGGTTTACAGTTATTTGAAGAACTGCCAGAATTGATTCGCCCTGGTGGAAATGCTTATACAACTCGTCGTTATGCAGCTTGTCTGCGCGATATGGACTACTATCTGCGCTACGCCACTTATGCGCTGGTTGCTGGGAACACCAATGTGTTGGATGAACGAGTGCTGCAAGGGCTGCGGGAAACTTACAATTCTTTAGGAGTACCTATTGGGCCTACGGTTCGCGGTATCCAGATTCTCAAGGATCTAATTAAGGAGCAAGTAGCAGCAGCAGGTGTGGTTAACAGTGCTTTTGTAGATGAACCATTCGATCACATTACACGTGAGTTGAGCGAGATAGATATTTAGATTTTAAGTGGGCCAGGTGTCTACCTCGACATAAACATAAATAGCGATCGCACTTTGGTTTAATGGAGCGATCGCTTTTTTGTGAATACCAACTATTGATGGATTCTCTTTCTGGGGATGCTTGATAGTCAGTTTGGACATCTGTTAACTTTTGTAATTGTGTCATCATTGTATTTATCTCCCTATATGGGGGTTTACGAAGCGATCGCTTTTCCGTGCTGGGGGCGATCGCTATTTTTTTGCAGATTCTGTAGTTAAAACCTGCGTCGGTTTTACAGAGATAATATCATTAGTGCTGCACCTGGATGCACTTATTTGGTAAAATTTTGGCAGCACAGTGAGGCACTATATAGGGGGTGTAAGTATGGAAATATTTGAAATGCCGTCGAGATGGAGATTAACAGTAAACCTGACAGAAGAAACACTAAAAGGACTGGAGGAATGGGCAAAAACTCAAAAACGTACTACCAGTAATCTAGCCGCAGCAATACTTACGAGGGCATTGGAGGCTTATGAACAAGGAGTTTACACTGACCCTGCTGCTACTCTTCCTAACTTTCAACAGCAGGATACAAATAGCGACACTTCCTCGTCTAATTCTGAAGATCGGCAGGATTAGTCAGCTAATTCTTAAGAGCATAGGAATAAACGTCATAAGCCACAATAGAAGTTGCCGATGTTTGAGGCGCTGATGATGGAAGAATTATTAACCCTGAAAGATTTACTTGTTAAAGGCGATGTTCAAGGAGCATTGATTATAGTTGAAGAATTAGAGGAAATGAGCCGAAATGACATCATCAAGACGATTCGTAGCGATGCAGTGATTTTATTGTTGCATCTAATTAAACAACAAGCTGAAAATCGCACAACTCGCTCTTGGGAAGTCTCAATTCGGAATTCGGTTCGGGAAATTCAACGAGAAAATAAGCAGCCCAAAGCTGGGGACTATTATCTCACCCCAGAAGAATTGTTAGAAATTTTAGCAGAAGCCTATTTAAATGCCATTGATGAGGCTTCCTTGGAAGTAGAAGAAGGTCGTTATGAAGTCCAAGAATTAGAAAAGCTGGTTAACCAAAAACAAATTATCAATCGTGCTTTGGCTTTAATCTTACCAGGAGAGTCTAATTAATTGGCTAAACAGCGACTCGATACATTATTAGTAGAGTTAAATTTATGTTCTTCTCGCGCCTTAGCACAGAGGTTAATTCAGGCGGGGGAAGTTACTGTTAATCAACAGTTAGTTGATAAACCTGGAACAGAAGTTGATATTTCGGCTCAAATAAATATTAAAGAGCGATCGCCTTTTGTTTCTAGAGGCGGTGAAAAACTCTCCAAAGCTTTGTCAGTATTTGCCATTCCCGTAGCAGAGCGCATTTGTATAGATGGTGGAATTTCTACTGGTGGTTTTACTGATTGTCTCTTGCAAGCTGGAGCAAAACAAGTTTACGGTATTGATGTCGGTTACGGACAAGTTGACTGGCGGTTGCGGAACGATCCGCGAGTGATTTTGCGGGAACGCACCAATTTACGGCAACTACGACCGGATGAGTTATATGGTGAAAATGACCCGATTCCTGATTTGGCGGTGGTTGATGTATCGTTTATTTCTTTAAATAAGATTCTGCCTGCTTTGTGGCAACTAACTCAAGCTAATCGTGAAGCTGTGTTGTTAGTCAAGCCACAGTTTGAAGTCGGCAGATCCCGTGTGGGTAAAAAAGGTGTTGTGCGCGATCCAAACGACCAAGCTGATGCCATTTTCCAGGTTTTGCAAGCTGCTCACGAATTAGGATGGAAATACAAAGGCTTAACTTGGTCGCCGATCGTTGGGCCTGCTGGGAATATCGAATATCTGTTGTGGTTGGCAATGGAAAGTGAAACACCACCACTTGATTTAGAGGCAATTAAGCAAATAACGCAATCAGCAACAACTGATTTACGGAAGAATTAAAGGTCGTAGATTAGACATTCTACGGAATCTGGATGGCGATCGCAGTAATTTTCCAAAGAGGTTTTTTTGGATTTTGCTTGGTGTTGATGAGATTTTTCGGCTTGCAATTCTTCTACAATGTCCCACGCTACAGCACAACCAGCAGAATTGCTGCCATCTAGATCGCAAGTTGTACGGGCTTCAGTAATGGCATTAGTAATGGCTTCTTCTAGAGTTTCTGCCCCAGCAATTTCAATTTTTAGGGTAGTTGTCATGATACTTTCACCTTTAATTTACAGACAGAGTTATTAGCTGCAAGCTTTTAATGACCTCAGTCAGCTCACATTTCTAGTTTAGATACGCTTCCCACAAAAAGTAGTGGTAAACACCGCCATCTTTTTCGCAAAATTGAGTGGGATTACCCTCTTGGCATCTTTAGATTCAAAAAGGTATGGGAATTCTACTAGTTGCGATCGCAAGCAGAGGTGGTCATGTTTTCAATCTTGCATCCCAAATTGAGAATGTCAGTTAATTGTCAGAAGACTTTGATAGAAGTTGATAAACGCTTATAAACGGTAACAAAAAGATAGCAGTTTTTAATTATTCTCAATACTTGATGTTTAACTCTTGTCGCAAACGATACAGAATTGTATTTTGGTCAACTTGAGAGAGAATTTCTTGAATGACGCTGCTAGCGCCCAATTGTCCCCAAGTGCAGCCTTTTTCGAGATAAACTTGGGCAGCTTTGCCAACGGAATATGCGCCATAACCAGCGATACCAGCTTGAGCGATCGCACTGCCAGCAAAAGCAGTAATATTGCTGGGATTGTCACCACTGGCGATTGCAGCCGTAGTTTTACCTAAACCTAAAAGAAAGCTACTACCTAATTCTCCAAGTAGCAAGCCGCCAGAACTAAATAAAATCGTTTTTAAAATTTTCCCGGCTTCATAGCTAGTCATCGGCAAACCATACAATCTAGCGAGAGCGCGAATTAAAGCTAAATCAGCAACAGTTCCGCCAAGGATATCTAAAAAGGCAATGGGATTGAGCATTACTGCCAAAGCTTTGTATTTGGTAAATTGCCAAATAATTTCTTCGGCTTCCTTTTCGCGTAAATCGATGGTTTTTTGAGCGATCGCGGCTTCTGCATCCCGTGCTTGGATGAGTGCATTTAAAGCCAGAAGCGATCGCCCTTCTCGATTCAGAATATTCAGAATTATCTCTTTGAGTTCGTCTACTTGCGGTGGTGGTGTTTCCCATTCATAAGTGACACGCCCATCAGGCCATTCAACCCGGACTTCCATTGCTGCTGGTTCTGCTGCCACCATCACAATTTCATCGGGTAATAGAGGTTTCGCTTCTGGATGCCCTGCACCCAGTTGTTGTAAATTTTGGTAAATTGCCCCTTGGTCTGTATCTGGGTAAAGGTCTATTTTGTTAAACACTAAAATCAGGGGTTTTTGCGATCGCCTTAATTGCAGCAGCGCTTGATACTCAGTGCGCGTGATATCACCAGACACGACAAACAAAATCAAATCCGCCTGATGTACTACTTCTCGTGCCATATCTGCCCGTGACTCCCCCTCAATTTCATCTAATCCAGGGGTATCAATTAACTCTACTAGCACCTTATCACTGGGCTGCCACCGCACGGAACGAGGCCATTGGGTGACACCATTCAGGGGCCCAGTTTGCAAAATCTTGTCTCCCAACAAGGCATTTAAAACTGCTGACTTTCCCCGGCTCACCAAACCAAAGACAGCAATTCTAATGACGTTTGAATCCAGCTTGTTGAGTGTGGCCTCAAAGCTTCCAATTCTGGTTTCATCAAACCTACAAATTCTGGGTTAGATGATAACTGTCCTGACTTGCGAAGATATCCATACCAAGAAAGCGCTTGTCTGAGACTGGCGCGGGCACGATTTAAGTGAGTTTCTTGCAGATTACGATAAACCGACATAATGTCAACACTTCAGCCTTCACTCTCTCTAAAATGCTCATCCAATGCTCAAAACACTTACTTTCAGCATTCGATTGTGAATAATAGGTATGAATTCGTACTCATTAACCATACTTAACTAATGCTCACTTTTTCAACCCAATTATCAAGGGAAGAAAAGTTAAACATACCTCTCTATCTTATATCCCTAAGTTCTTGGACTAATAATCTATATATAGGACATAAAAAGTCTCTAAGTTTATGAGGTCGGAGATTAGGTATTTTATAAAGTCTTAAAAAAGATGTGGCTAATGGATAGCTGCAAAGAGAGACTAAGGCCAAAATCTACACTGAGATCGAAGGCGCATTGGCTCTGACTTTGTTCAGTTTTAGTCGGCTTTGGAATTTTATTATGTAACTCTCTTCTCTACAAGAGGCTGCCGCAACATCACGTTACGCCCAGCTTGCTTCCCTGTAAGGGTACAATTTTAAAATTTTAATTTTGAATTGTTAATCTGGGTATCCTAAGAAAGACAAGGTTAAATGATATAGATGAAGGAACAAAGTTTATAACTTATCTATGAGGAGAAAAAAAACTATAATTTCTACTACAAAAACTGATTGAACAATTAGCCAACTCATTCTATAAAAAGAAGAGTACTGAGTGCGGTCAATCATGAAGGTAAAAGCTCGTTTACACCCTCATACCAATTTTGCGATGCCTGCGGTAAATGCTCGCCTACGCAAATGGTGAGAGACATAAATATTAATTATATAAAAAATTTGAGGAACAGCCATGCAAGGAAATGAGCGGGAAAAAATACGCCATCTGTTGGTCATCCAAGACCTAGAAGGGCGGCGAACTGTCCCCCTGCGAGAGACTACTTATTCTCTGGGGCGGCATCCTGCAAACACTATTGTCTTGGCTTCCCGATCGGTATCAATGCAACATGCAATTTTATTGCGAGTCACTGTTCCAGAAACTGACCAATACGGCTTCCAGATTATTGATGGTAACTATAAGGGGAAAGGAAGTACTAATGGCTTATTTGTAAATGGCACTAAATGCTTTTCTCATAATCTTAGGCATGGAGATGTCATAGCTTTTGGCAGTAATAAAGCTCAGGCTAAATATTATGCTATTTCCAATATTTCCGAACAAGCATTTTCTGAATCTTTTGATGTTGAAGACTTATCTGGTTTTTTATCAGAGCAAGCCAGTCCTGCCAATCCGTTTCAAACCTTAGCCATCGATCCCAGTTTTGAAGCAGCTAGTGAGTCTGCTCTAGCTCGGCTAGCATCCTTTCCTGAACTCATCCCCAATCCAATTATTGAGATGGATTTCGAGGGAAGAATTACGTATGTCAATCCAGCCGCAGCGATCAAGTTTCCCAATCTTAGGGAAGTTGGGACAGAACACCCAATTTTAACGGGACTGTTGGTTGGAGCTAACAATCTAGAAAACAATTCTTTTGTGCGGGAGGTGGAAGTAGGCACAGAAGTTTTTGAACAATCCGTACTCTATCTTCCAGAAAGTGATTTAATTAGAACTTTTATTATTAGAGATATTACAGAGCAAAAACAAGCTACAGCCGAACTACGGCAGCGCGATCGCTTGCTACAAGCAGTTGCAGAAGCTGCCAATTATTTGCTAGGAGAAATGAATTACGAAACTGGTATCGATCTAGCTCTAGCTGTAGTGGGTGAAGCTGCCAAAGCAGATCGTGCCTATCTCTTTCAGAACCATCTCCATCCTATTACAGAGGAAATGGCAGTCAGCCTACGGTTTGAATGGACACAATCTGGGATTAAATCTACCCACCACCATTGGCAGAATCAGCTTTATCAAGCTCCTGAATTAGCCCGTTGGTACACAGTTCTCTCTAGCGGCCAGTCGATTAGCGGCATCACTCAAAAATTTCCTGTCGCCGAACAAGAATTCCTGATTCGAGATGGCATTAAATCCCTTCTCTTGGTACCTCTTCGCTTGGATAATGATTTCTGGGGGTATCTTGGCTTGGCAGACTGCACCTTTGAACGTCATTGGTCAAAGCATGAAGAATCTACTCTTTTGACCATGGCCGCCAGTATCATTGGTGCGCGGCAGCGTCAGCAAGTAGAAGAAAAAATTCGCTATCAAGCCCTTCATGACTTGCTGACAGGGTTGCCGAATCGTCTCCTATTTAACGAGATGCTCAGTAAAACTCTGCCCAACGCCACTCGAAATGGCGAAAGTTTAGCTGTGATTTTCCTCGATTTGGATCGCTTCAAGGTAATTAATGATACTCTGGGTCACACTCTGGGAGACCAATTGTTACAAAGCGTCTCTCAAAGATTAAAAAACTCACTCAGAGATGGAGACACTGTAGCCCGTTGGGGAGGCGATGAATTTACTATTTTACTTCCACGAATCAATGATATTGAAGAAGTAACTTTAGTGGCGCAGAGAATCTTACAAGCCTTAGAGGATGCTTTTCATCTCCAAGAGCATGAACTTTATGTAACTGCTAGCCTGGGTATTGCCTTACTCGATCGCAACAGCCCTGACACCGAAACACTAATCCAGCACGCAGATGCCGCTTTGTACTACGCCAAGGACAAAGGGCGGAATAACTACCAATTTTACAGTGTTTCCCTAAGTGCTAAAAATCCTGAACTTTTAACTTTAGAAAAGAGCTTGCGCTATGCCCTAGAACGCAATGAATTTAAGCTTTACTATCAGCCTCGTGTGAACATTGCCACAGGAGAAATTACTAGTATGGAGGCTCTGTTGCGTTGGCAACACCCAGAGATGGGATTAGTTGCCCCCAGTGTATTCATTCCCTTGGTCGAAGAAAGTGGATTAATTGTCCCCATCGGCGAATGGACTCTACAGACGGCCTGTAGCCAAAATAAAGCATGGCAAGATGCTGGATTACCACCGATTAAGATCGCTGTCAATCTTTCTCTGAAGCAGTTCCGCCAACCCAAATTGGTAGAAACTATAGCTAAGGTTTTAGAACAAACGGGTCTGGAGCCGCGCTTTTTAGAATTAGAAATTATGGAAACCACAGCGATTGAGGACTTGGGTTTTACCAGAAGGGTTTTAGAGGAGCTACAGCAGATGGGTGTTTATATCTCCATCGATGACTTTGGTACAGGTCATTCCTCGCTCTCGCGCCTACAGCTTTTGCCACTCCACAATCTGAAAATAGATAAATCTTTCATTCAATATTTGACGCAGGATGCCAAAGTAGCTCATATTATCCAGGCCATAGTTACCTTGGGACACAGTTTGGGATTAAAGTTAACAGCCGAAGGGGTAGAGAAGGAAGAGGAATTGCAGTTTTTGAAATCTATCAACTGCGAGGAGGTACAGGGCTTTTTATTCTACCGCCCACTTCCTGAACAGAAAGCAACAGAAATCCTTGAAAGTAAACGACCAACAATCTAGTACAAGGGAAACTCTTTGTACCAGTGAGGATACAATAAAATTCATTGTCTTGCTGCCGACCTTTTTCGTCCTATGCTACCAGTCATTTATTCCGACGAATTTTTAGATCACAAGACTGGAAAATACCATCCCGAAAAACCAGAACGTTTAAGTGCGATCGCAAATGCTCTAAAAGCCGCTACATTCGCCGATCGAATTACCTGGCAGTTGCCTACACCAGCATCAGAACAGCCATCGCTGATGTCTTCGTTGGTTAAAGCACATAGCCCAGCCTACATCAAAAAACTGTGGCAGATCGCTTCTAGTGGCGGCGGCCCTTTGGATGGAGATACGCCAGTTTCCCCACGCAGTTATGATGTAGCATTATTGGCAGTCAGTGCATGGTTGGATGGAGTTGAGGTTGTGTTAAGGTCGGCTAATCCAGCTTTTGTACTAGCGCGTCCCCCAGGACACCATGCTGAAAGTGATGCAGGGATGGGCTTTTGCCTATTTTCTAATGCCGCGATCGCCGCTTTATTTGCTCTAGAACAACCTGGAATTAACCGCGTCGCCATCCTTGATTGGGATGTACATCATGGTAATGGTACTCAGGCGATCGTGGAAACTGAAGCACGCATCGCCTATTGTTCTCTACATCAGTACCCATGCTATCCCGGTACGGGAAGATCGACAGAACGAGGTTTTCACAATAACGTATTAAATTTACCAATACGCCCTGGTAGTGATATTGCCATATATCAGCCACTATTTGAAAAACAGGTAGTACCGTTTTTAGCCAACTTCCAGCCAGATTTACTAATTGTCAGTGCTGGTTACGATGCCAATGCGGAAGATCCTTTGGCAAGTATTAATTTACAGCCAGAAGACTACGCTTTATTTACTGATTATTGTCTGGGGATAACTCGTAAAATTCTGTTTGGCTTAGAAGGTGGTTACGACTTCGATACTCTTTCTCAATCAGTTGTAGCGACGATTGAACGCTGTTTACTTTAAGCTTGTCTTGTTTATCCCAATTTCACAAAATACCTGATATATATACCGACGATCGCAGTTACCGAAGATAATAACCTAAATTCTTTGCAAAAATTTGGGAACACTGAATACTGACACGGTTATAGCTGACATACAGTTATGAAAATTTCTCACAAACTGGTTGCAAGCTTTGTTGGTGTTTCCTTGTTAAGGATTGTAGTTGGTGCGATTGCGATCGCCGACAATGGTTGTGCGATACCTGAAACAGTGCAATCGCGCATTTTTGATTTTTTCACCACGACACCCATCGGCAAAGGTACTGGTATGGGCTTATCCATCAGCTACAAAATAGTCATAGAAAAAAATCGTGGCAAGATATGGTGTGATTCCACCTAGTAGTCTGCTAACCCAAAAATGCGCTTGTGAGGACTGGGGAAAGGGGAAAGGGAAAAGGGAATTCATGGTAAGGGATTTAAACCCTTTCCCCCTGCACCTTATCCTCAGAGGAGACCCCACCTTCCCCCTTACCCTTTACCCCGCTTGCGTTTCCTTGGCGTACTACTAGTGCATGTCATTAGTTGAGCCAAATCACAGTGGGAGCAAGGGAAATTTCAGCGAGAAAGTTGTTTTGCCCAATCCCACTTCCCCTGAGCGAACGCAAGTGCGTCTTGTAGAGAAGGAGAAGAGATGCCCCATTCCCCATTCTCTTTTTTATAAACTTCATAGAATCTTCAGAAAGAAAAATTTTCAGCGGGGTTCTGAAAGAGCTAAAGTTTTGTTAAGATGCAATTGCTAGAAGTTTCTCAGCGAAATTCACCTATCCGGGTGTGGAGAAATAAAAAGCACAAGCAGCACAAATTTAAAAAGGTGAAGCAATGACCACCTATATTTTTTTCGACGAAGCCTTACGAATGCTGACCAATGCCTATCTGATCTCAGTAGTACTGTTAATGGCAGCTTCTGGTATAGGTCTGGCGGTAATTGAGACAATAGAAAAGACCGGAGAACGCTAAGTTTAAAGATAGCAATGTAGTTCCTGCCAAAAACCTTTGAATACGAGTGTTCGCCGTGAATCAATCCTGGGAACACTAAAGGATGAAAGTCTCAAGCGTCACAGTCCTACCTGTAAATCTACCAAACATACAGGTAACAGTAACGCTATTGGGACTCTAACCAAGGAGCTACTACAATGGGTCTATTCGACGCTGTGTTGGGTACAGATAGCCAAGCCCAAGCAGCACTCAGTCCAGCGGAAGCTTTTGCTGTCATTATATTGACGGCAACGGCTTCAGACGGTTATCTTTCTGTTGAGCAAGCAAATTCTATCATTTCTGTGCTGTCTCTGATGAAACTTTTTAAAAGTTATTCTAATGAAATGATGAACAGGCTGTTTGAAAAAATTTTGGGCATTCTCCAAGGTGATGACTTTAATGCTTTGTTTAATGCAGCCAAAGATTCTCTATCTCAAGATTTGCGGGAAACAGCCTTTACAGTAGCCACCGATTTTGTCCTAGCTGAAGGTATTATACCTGAAGAAGAAAAAAACTTCTTAATTGATTTATATCAAGCTTTAGGGGTTTCGAGTGAGATAGCAATACAAATTGTGCAAGTAATCTTGATTAAAAATCGTGCATAGGGCGATCGAACATCACTTGTTATGCCCATTGTCCTTACTTGATTAAACTGTATAAGTAGCTTATAAATAAAGCGTGGCACGGAAGTTAAGCTTCTTTGCCACTATTTTTTGCTTTTATGATTTTCAACTTTAAATAAATTATCAATTGCTTATGCGCTGTTCTGCTACCCTAACCCAACTGGTTGAAGTTATTTTGGCCCATTCTGTAAACTTATCTGAAACTGCTTTAACACAAGTAACTAGTGGTATCCAAACAGATAGCCGTACCTTGAAGCCGGGTGAAGTATTTGTCGCTTTCCGAGGCGATAAGTTTGATGGACATGAATTTGTGCCAAATGCGATCGCAAAGGGAGCAATAGCTGCAATCGTAGATTTTGAATACGAAAATCCGGGATTCCCTGTACTACAAGTAAAAGATACTCTCAAGGCATATCAACAAATTGGCAGATGGTGGCGCGATCGCTTTAATATTCCTGTAATTGGTGTCACCGGTTCGGTGGGTAAAACTACAACCAAAGAATTGATCGCCGCGGTTTTAGGAACAAAGGGACGAGTTCACAAAACTTATGGAAATTACAACAACGAAATCGGTGTTCCGAAAACTCTTTTAGAACTTGGCGCAGAACACGACTACGCCGTGATTGAAATGGCGATGCGCGGTAGAGGACAAATTGCCGAACTGACGCAAATAGCGCGGCCAACAATTGGAGTGATTACCAATGTGGGGACGGCGCATATTGAGTTACTCGGTTCCGAAGAGGCGATCGCTGAGGCAAAATGTGAGTTGTTAGCCGAAATGCCTGCTGATAGTGTGGCAATTCTCAACCACGACAATCCTTTATTAATGGCCACAGCAGCGAAATTTTGGCAGGGAGAAGTTTTGACTTACGGCTTTTCTGGTGGAGATATTCAAGGGCAGTTAATTGATAACGACCAGGTGGAAGTTGCAGGAATCGAACTACCTCTACCTTTACCGGGCCGTCATAATGCCACTAATTTCTTGGCAGCTTTAGCGGTGGCAAAGGTTTTAGGGATCGATTGGGCAACCCTCAAATCAGGTGTAATGGTGGATATGCCCACAGGGCGATCGCAGCGATTTACCTTACCCAACGATGTGGTAATCTTAGATGAAACTTATAATGCTGCACCAGAAGCTATGATTGCAGCATTGCAATTATTGGCAGATACACCCGGAAAGCGAAAAATTGCCGTATTGGGTGCAATGAAAGAATTGGGAGAGCGATCGCAGCAGTTGCACCAGCGAGTGGGAGAAACAGTACGAAAGTTGAATTTAGACGGTTTGTTGGTTTTGGTAGATGGACAAGATGCCGAAGCGATCGCTCTTAGTGCTGAGGGTATTGCATCGGAGTGTTTTGCAACTCATGCCGAGTTGGTGGCTAGGTTGAAAACATTTGTGCAAGCAGGCGATCGTTTATTGTTCAAAGCCGCCCATTCTGTGGGACTAGATCGGGTAGTCAATCAGTTACGTGCAGAATTTCCCAAATGATACCACTAGAAACCAAACGTCTTATACTGCGAGACTTTGTAGAATCAGATTGGCAAGAGGTTCATCAATACGCTGCTGATGCTGAAGTTGTGCGTTACTTGACTTTTGGCCCGAATACCGAAGAAGATACCAAAAACTTTTTGCAAAGAGAGATTTCATTGCAAGGGGAAAAACCCCGTCAGCATTTTGCCTTGGCAGTGACTTTGAAACCCCAAAAGCAATTAATTGGTATCTGTCGTATATCCGTTCAGGATACTGACAACCAAATAGGCTCTATTGGATACTCTTTTACTAAGGAATTTTGGGGGCAAGGATATGCAACTGAAGCTGTAAAAGCCGTTGTATCATTTGGTTTTCAGGAGTTAAGTTTGCATCGCATCTTTGCTACTTGTCACCCAGAAAACATTGCCTCAGCAAGAGTGATGCAAAAAATCGGAATGCAGCAGGAAGGATATTTGCGAGAACACCATTGGATTAAGGGAGAATGGCGAGACTCTTGGCTATATGCCATCCTTGAGCATGAATGGAGAGGCGTCAACATAATTCGTAATTCGTAGTTTAACTTCATAATTACGAATTACGAATTAGTAATTATTTGGTCAAATGATGATTGATTTTCTGAAAATATCATCCATAGATGCCCGATAGACTTTAATTGGAAAGACTAGGGCTGTTGCTGTAGCGTCTTTGAAAAAGAATTGCTGCAAAATTAGTCACTAAGCAGGTGATTGCTAGCCACATCAAGATATAAGTAGGAGCCATCACCACACCAATCATGAACCAAGTATATACGTGCAGTATCATTACAGAAGCGAAAAAGCTAGCGATTCCAGCAGATTGCCACACTTGAGGCGATGGACGACGTAAGGCAACTAGGCTCATCGTTAAAATTGTGACAAGTAAGTTCGCTGGTACGAGAAATGCACAAATACTTACGCAATTGCCACGAGAGAACTCAGCCAAGGTGTTAAAATCGAGCATTAATTTCCTGGGATAGATGTTGGCTTTTTAAGAATTTAATTTATTTTAAAACAACGAAATTTACATTAACATAACAGTGAGTACTCACATTGCAAACATAACACAAACTAAACTTTTGAGTTGCGTTTTGATAGTACCAATAGTTAGTTAATTATAAAGATTTTGGATCGGTAGGGTGGAAAATACCCACCCTAGCCAGAATTAACCCGGTAAAATTACCGTATCGATAACGTGTACTACACCATTATCAGCTTCGATATCTGCTGCTAAAACTGTGGCATTTTTAACTTCAAAACCATCAGAAGAATGAATTTTAATGGGTGAACCTTCCACAGAATTAACCGTACCGAGTTGTGCCAAATCAGCCTCTAGCAGCTTTCCAGGAACGACATGATACTTTAAAATCCGTGTTAGCTGGGGAATATTCTGTAACAGAGTTTGGATAGTTCCCGCTGGTAACTTGGCAAAAGCATCGTCATTTGGTGCAAAGACAGTGAACGGGCCAGGACTTTTTAATGTTTCTACTAAACCAGCAGCTTGTACAGCCGCTACCAGTGTTTTAAACGACTCAGACGTAACTGCAATATCAACAATATCAGCCATATATCTTACCTAAATCTCTGCAAAAGATTTTAAAGGATAATAAACCTGTTTTAAGTTTTATTAAACAAAATAAATTTAAAATCAGGCGTTGAATAAACTACACCTAGACGCGTACCCTCGTCAGACATCACCTTATGATGTTTCTAGGAAAATTCCGTTATCAAAGAAATGTCCGATCGCACGTATGCCATTCTGGGAACTGGAGCATTAGGTGGATTCTATGGCGCTAGACTCCAAAAAGCTGGGTTGGATGTCCACTTTTTGCTCAAGAGTGATTACGAACAGGTAAACAAATATGGTTTGGTGGTAGAGTCAAAAGATGGAGACTTTACCCTTCCTGAAGTCCATGCCTACAACGACGTAGAAAAGATGCCACAATGCGACGTGGTGGTGGTGGCACTAAAGACGACGCAAAACCATTTACTACCAAAGATGTTGCCATCTGTAGTTAAAGACAATGGGGTAGTGTTGGTATTACAGAATGGACTTGGTGTAGAAGAGGAAGTCGCTGAAATTGTTGGTAATGTAACGGTTATCGGTGGATTGTGCTTTTTGTGTTCTAACAAAGTAGGGCCAGGGCATATACACCATCTAGACTATGGGCAAATTAACTTCAGTGAATATACCCTTAACTATCAGCCTAGTGGGATAACTCAGAGGATGCAGCAAATTGCTGATGATTTTGAAAGCGCTGGTATCTCAATTGAATTAGCCGAAGATTTACTACTAGCACGTTGGAAAAAGTTGGTGTGGAATATCCCCTACAATGGACTTTCTGTGATTCTCAACGCTAGAACTGATGAATTAATGGCGTATGAGTACACCCGCGAGTTAGTCGAACAGTTGATGTATGAAGTAGCGGCGGGGGCGAAAAGTTATGGGCGGATTATTAGCGATCGCTTCATTCAAACAATGCTCGATTATACTGTCAAAATGACACCTTACCGCCCCAGTATGAAAATTGACTACGACGAACATCGTCCTTTGGAGATAGAAGCAATTTTCGGCAACCCATTACGAAAAGCCCAAGCAGTAGGTGTGGATTTAGTGCAGATTAGCTGTTTATACCACCAGTTGAAGTTTTTAGATGCCAGGGAGAAGTGATGGAGATTAGAGAGATAAGGGAGACAAGAGAAGCAATTCTATTCTTAGAGGTTGTTTGAAAAGTCACAAAGTATACTATAAACCCCACTTCCATTCCTCTCCCCGTTGGCGTCAGCCTGTCGTTAGGCAAGCGCATAGAGGCTTTGAAACCCCCATTCCCTTGTGAGTGTTGGGGGGCTAGGGGGGTTAGGTTTCTGAGACTTAGATGTTACCAAAAATACTTGTTCATTCATCCTCTTAACTCCTAACTCCTAACTCCAAACTCCTAACTTACCACTCCCCCAATTTTTAACGCAGGGATTCAAAAATGACTGCTATTGTCATTAAACACAACAGGATAATTCCCAGTGGAAACAAAAACTGTTGTAAAAGGTACAGCAGTATGGGTATGATTTGTAAGATACCTAAACCACTTGATAAAACGTAAGCGATCGCAATGCCAAATAGTACCAACAAAAAATATTTCAAGGATTTAGAGGCAAAACGAAATAAAAGCGTATCCTGATTTGTGTCCATGTTTTTACTCACGAAATTAGCTAAATTTTTGGCAGTGAATATTTTTTGTGATATCAAGTCCGGCTAATTAGTTATGATTCCCGAATCTATGCAAAAACCCAAAAACCCTTCTCCTCTGCCCGCCTGCCCCCCTGCCCCTCTGCTGCCTTAATGATAAGTCTTTGACCGGACATGATATGATTCCCCTAAACCTCTGAAAAAATGAGGCTATGGAGAATCAACAGTATTAGTTTTATAAGTGGATAATTGCGTTGTCAGGTGAATTATTCAAAGACTGTTGTTGTCTTTGTACATTGTTTTGCTTTTCATAATTAACTAGTAGTTGAAATGCAATAAACAAGCTCAATAACAACAGCAATAACGAGCCAAAACCAGAAGAATCCTGATTTATTTCTCGCTCAATACCACATTTGAGGCAGACATATCTATTGGGATTACGCGTATCTTGGGCAAAAGGGCACTGATTCTGATTGCAATCATGATGACAATCTTTGTCTAACATCATTGAACCTCCTGTAGGGTAAAGACTTACATACTTAGTTGTAAATACGCTCTACAGAATCTAGTTAGTTAATACCCACTGCCTGTTTAGTAGACACCACTTTCATGAGTAATTAATATGGGACAATAACATTTGTGATTTACTAAGCTTGCAGTAGTAGCGCTCTCTAAACCTCTCCTCAACCACCTTGTCTTGGCGCTTAACTTAACTTCGCCTGTATTAATTACAAGAGTAATACAGCCGAAAATGCTTTGCAGTCGGATAAAGTAAGTTTCCTACCGAGTAGGAAAAAGTATTTTGTACTATGGAAGGTAGGAATAAGTAGTAAAAATATAGTTATAATAAACTGCAAATGATACATCAAGTTCGCAAATGGGTGCAGAAGAAGCCTTAGAGTTTGTAGATAACTTGGTTTTTCTCAAGACGGGAGAACACTTAGATAAAACTCAAAGGATTATCTTGCGGCATTTGTGGGAGGATGAAAAGCGGACTTACCAGGATATTGCCAGCAGACGTGGTTATACAGAAGCGCATTTAAAATCAGTTGGTGCAGAACTTTGGCATCTACTGTCAAAAGTGCTAGGAGTGAAAGTCTCTAAATCAACCTTCCAAGGGATAGTTCAGGGATTTAGAACAAGCCAACAGTCGCAAAAAATCCTCCACATTGCCAATTTAGCTACTAATGGCACTAGACCCCAAGATTTAGATTCTAACTTTGTAGGGCGCGATCGCCAAATAGCCGAACTTCACACCCTTGTTAGTCGGGGAGCAAAAGTTATCCTCATCCAGGGTGAAGGTGGTGTTGGCAAAACCAGATTAGCACGCAAATATTTTAAAAGTCAAAAATTTAATTTTGTCCTGGAACTGTGGATGGCTACAGAAATCCAAAACCTCACGCCAGTGGAAAGTGTGGTTGAAGAATGGCTGCGGCGATACTTTAACGAAGAACCAGGAGGTGACTTTGGTATCAGCTTAGAACGACTACGGCGCAAACTCCGAGAGCAAACTTTTAAAATTGGGGTATTTATCGATAATCTAGAAACTGCTCTCGATAAAAATGGTAAGTTCCTAGAAGATCGTCGTCCTTATGTTGAGTTATTGAGAGTATTAGCAGATTCAGATGTGCATTCAGTTACTTTAGTAACAAGTCGTGAGCGTTTGCGAGAGTCTAGCGTAGAAGTTCATCTCTATCCACTCGAAGGTTTAGATGATGAAGCATGGCGACAGTTTTTCAGCCGTCACCATATCAATTGTGATTCTACTATTCTCAGTGAAATGTGTAGAGCTTATGGAGGTAATGCCAAAGCAATGCAAATTCTCCGAGGAGCAATATTGACAGATTTTTCTGGTGATATACACGCCTATTGGCAGGAAAACTGTACATATTTATTAATAGAAAGAGAGTTAAAAGATTTAGTTGCCAGTCAATTTACGCGACTCCAAACGAATGATTTAGAAGCCTATTGCCTCTTGTGTCGCTTAGGATGCTATCGTTATCAAGATATTACTTCAGTGCCTATTGAAGGAGTTTTATCTTTGCTTTGGGATGTACCAGAACAACAACGTAGACGGGTAATTAAAGCTCTGCAAGATTTGTCTTTAATAGAAGCAAAAAAAGGACAATATTGGCTGCATCCGGTAATTCGTGATGAAGCAATTAGCCGATTAAGGTTAGTCAGTGAAGAATGGGAATTAGTCAACCGAAAAGCCGCAGAATTTTGGACGCAAAGAGTTACAGACATCAAAAATATTACAGATGCTTTGACTGCTTTAGAAGCTTATTATCACTATGTAGAAATTAATGATTTTGAGAAAGCTGGTGATGTAATTTTACAAGGACGAGGTAAACAGTGGAGTATAGGTTTGCCTTTGGGTTGCTCATTTTACCAACTGGGACTGCTCCAGAAAAACTTCTCTGTCATTAAACGGATAATAGACGATATAAAATCGCAAGAAAGATTAATTAGACTTTACAATATCCTTGGCTATACATATCGAATTATCGGTTGCATTAGAGAAGCTATAGAATGCTATGAGAAATCAGAAGAAGTATTAGGCAAATTAGATGTCAAGCAAACAAAAATATCTATTTTGTTCAATACAGGGCTTTGTAAACTAGAATTATGGGAAATAAAAGCAGCCGAAGATTGTTTTAATTCTGTTTGTAGCCTTGCTGAAGCAAATAGCAATCTTGATGATTACATGGCTTATGCTCAATGTTGTTTAGCTTTGATCAAATCACGTTTTGGTAGCAGAAAAGATGCCTTTTACCTTGCTGAAGATGCCTTTTATACTATGTCATTGTCAAGTAGAGTGACTTTATGGGGAATGGGGCATAGTTTAGTAACTCTCTGCATAACTTATATAAATTTAGGTAATCTAAAAAAAGCCTTTAAGTTCTGCCAACAAGCTATATTTCATGCTGAAGAAAACAACTTTACCCAGATTAAAGCTAAAGCTATAAGTTGTCTGGCGGAAATTTTTCGAGAACAGAGAGAATTTACTATAGCAATTTTTCATCATTCAAAAGCAATAGAAATTCTTAATAAAATTGGTGCTAAATCAGACTTAGCTGAGGCTTATTATCAGTTGGCATTGACTCATAAAAAAATGGGTGAAATTGAGAAAAATAGGGAAAGTTTTGTCCAAGCGATGTCTGCGACGGGCTACGCCTACGCCCTCTTTAACGAAATGCAAGCACCCAGACAAGTTGAGAAAGTACAAACAGCAATGAAGTATTTTGAAAAATAGTAATAGTATTTGATTTTAACTGACGATTTTCCGGCTAATAGCCTCTCCAATCTCCATCAGTATCTCTTTCTCTTCGTAAGTAAATTCGTAGGTAACTGGCTTGGCGATGCCCAAGATACCATGCAATTGACCATTCAGCATCAGCGGTACTGCCATAGAACCTTCTACCTTCGTTTCTTTTGCTGAGGGTCTAGCCACTCCTGATTCGTCGGTTTGCAGGTTACAAATCTGTACGGGTCGCTTGCGTTCGGCGGCGACACCAGCCATTCCTTTGCCAATGGGAATTATCGTCATTTTAGGCAAAAGCAATTCTGGAATGCCTTGGTAAGCCTTTAGGTGCAATAACTGGCTGTCTTTATTTAGGGTATGGATGCTACCTGTAGAGCAATCGAAAGCGGTCAGGATTTCGGTAAGCAGTTGGTTCCAGTCGATGGCAGACCCTTTATCAGTCAAGATAGCAAAAATGGTTTTGGTATCTAAAGTCATAGTCGCAGGAAATAAAGTTTGATTGTAAACGTGGAAAATAATTAGGAAATTCATTTAGTAAAATCAATGTACCCTTTCTAAATTCCGTAAAAAGTCAAGGTAATTTATGGAGCGATCGCACCTAGAGAGGTCTGTTGTCTCCATAATTAATATAAAAACAAGGCGTGTAATTAGAGGTTTTATGTCCCTAACGCTTGAAGACTTGGAAAAAATGCAGCAACAGCATCCTGACTTTCGTATGGAACTAGTCAAGGGTAATATTATTGTTTCGAGTCCATCAGGATACGAATCAGATGAAGTCGCAGCGGCAATGATTGCCGAGTTACGCAACTGGGTTAAACCGCGCAAACTGGGGCGAACAGCAGCTTCTAGCGCCGGTTTCAGATTGCCCAATTCAGATTTGCGCGTACCAGACGCTTCATTTGTTTTAGCCGAACGCTTGCGTCGTAGTCCCAAGTCTTTTGCTCAATTGGCTCCCGATTTGACTGTAGAGGTGAAGTCCCCTAGCGATAATTTAGAGGATTTGAGAGCCAAAATTCAAGAATTTCTGAGTTTGGGAACTAAGGTAGGAATTTTGCTCAATCCAGATGAGCGGATTGTTGAAGTTTACAACTTTGGACAAGAGGCAATAATACTTCGTGATGGCGATATTTTAACAGTTCCCGAACTGCTCCCAGGATGGGAAGTACCAATCGCAGATTTATGGCCTCCAGAGTTTGACTAGGATAGTGGTAAAAACCTTACAAACGTAGATAAATGGATGGAATTAGAAGTTGATGCGATCGCTCTCAGTACAGATGGCAAAACTTTGATCGGTGGCGCTAAGGATAAAATTATCAAAAAACTATCAATATTTGGCAACTATCATACTGATTTAGTCTCTCATCAACTGAGGGACGGTAGAATATACCTAATTTTCGTAGCTTCAAAAGCCAAACTATGACGATGCATTCCACACTCCAACGTGCATTTACTAACCGCCGCGTTCTCAAAGTGATTAGCGGTTTGAATAACTTCGACGCCGCTAGCGTCGGTGCTACTGTTAAAGCTGCTGAATTAGGCGGTGCAACTTTTGTCGATATTGCCGCCGATCCAGCTTTAGTCCAGCTAGCTAAAAATTTGACAAATTTACCTGTTTGTGTTTCAGCCGTAGAACCAGAGAAATTTGTGCAAGCAGTGGCAGCTGGTGCTGATTTAATTGAAATCGGGAATTTCGATTCCTTTTATGCTCAAGGACGCTGTTTTGAAGCTCCAGAAGTGCTAGCGCTGACTAAGCAAACTCGTGCTCTCCTCCCGGAAATCACCTTATCTGTCACCGTTCCCCACATCCTGGAACTAGATCGACAAGTACAGCTAGCAGAAGAATTGGTGAAAGCTGGAGCAGACATTATCCAAACCGAAGGCGGTACTAGCAGTAACCCAGTTCACTCCGGGACTCTAGGATTAATTGAAAAAGCTGCTCCCACCTTGGCAGCAGCTTTTGAGATTTCCCGTGTGGTGTCAGTACCAGTATTGTGTGCTTCCGGCATTTCTAACGTTACAGCACCATTAGCGATCGCAGCTGGTGCTGCTGGTGTTGGTGTTGGTTCCGCCATCAATCAACTCAATAGCGAAGTCGCAATGATTGCTGCTGTGCGCGGCTTAGTAGAAGCCTTAGCGACTGCAAATGCAGTAATTAAGTGAGTTAAGAGTTAGGAGTTATGAGTTAGGAGTGATGAGTTATGAGTTATGAGTTATGAGTTGAAGAAACTTATTTATTCAAAACTTTTAACTTCTAACTCCTAACTCCTAACTTCAAACTTCTAACTCCTAACTCCTAACTTCTAACTCCTAACTTCTAACTCCTAACTTCTAACTCCTAACTTCTTTCAGCGCATAAATCACCTGGTCTTGCTGTTGTTGTGTCAGTTCTGGGAACATCGGCAAGGATATAACCTCATGACAAGCTTGCTCTGCTATTGGAAAGTCTCCAATTTTATAGCCCAGACTTTGATAAACTGGCTGCAAATGTAAAGGATGGGGGTAGTAAATCATTGAACTTACGCCCTGTTCTTGCAATTGACTACGCACCCAATCTCGGTATTTGGCGCTAGAACCATTTCGCCCTTCGCCTGATATGCGAATAGTGTATTGATTCCATACTCCAATACCCCCAGGTAATTCTTGGGGCGGGACAATCCCCGGAAGTTGACTGAGGAACTGATAGTAATAATTGGCAATATCTCGACGGCGATCGTTCCAAATATCCAAATAACGTAGCTTAATCTGCAAAATGGCTGCTTGGAGAGCATCCAAGCGGCTATTTACACCGATTTCTTCGTGTAAATATCGAACCTTACTACCATGATCTCGTAGGATTCGCAGTTTAGTGGCGATCGCTGGGTCGTTAGTGGTTATTGCTCCACCATCGCCGCAACCACCAAGATTTTTGGTAGGGTAGAAACTAAAGCAACCAATATGTCCAATACTTCCGACTTTTTCACCGGCCCAAATCGCGCCTGTAGACTGAGCACAATCTTCAATTATGGACAAATTGTGAGACTGAGCGATCGCCATTAATGATGTCATATCCACGGGTTGTCCAAAGAGGTGAACCGGGATAATCGCTTTTGTTTGGGGTGTAATCGCCGCTGCGACTTGCTCTACATCTAAATTAAACGTAGTCGCGTCAATATCAACGAAAACAGGCTTTGCGCCAACGGCACTAATCACTTCAGATGTTGCAATAAAGGTAAAAGGCGTTGTAATAACTTCATCGCCTGCACCAATGTCCAAAACTCGTAACGCTAAGTAGAGCGCATCAGTACCAGAATTACAAGCCACACATTCAGTAACAGTATTATAAACGGCAAACTGTTGTTCAAAGCCTTCGACTAAGGGGCCGCCGATATAGCGGCCAGAAGCTAAAACCTCTAAGACGGCTGCACTTATTTCTGCTTCGATGGTGGTATATTGCTGCTTGATATCAAAGACAGGGATGGGATTTACACTTTGGATCATGAGTTCTCATTTTATCGGGAGATACAAAGGATGCACTTCGACAGTCAATTTTCGCTGATTGAATTGTTAATCAAAGAGGAGCTACTAAAAGACTATCGCCCAAGATACGCATCTATTAGGGTTTTTACTTAAATTGTGGTACAGGAAACCACCGCACATTTAATTTACAGATGTAGGCATACTAGGTGTTTGCCATGTTAAGGTCGTACCATTTTGAATTGATGAAAGTGATATATATCAACCAAGATCCAACACATCTGGTCAAAGTTCCTCTTGTGTGGGCTGCTTTGAGCAGAAAATACCAGGAGATAGAGAACCTATGCAGGATCTGATCGAGCTGGATTTCGGGGATTTAGCTATTGGTGTGGGATTGATGGCGATCGCCATTGGTTTATCTGCTTGGGAAAAATTAGGATTAGAGTTGAACCTAGCCCTTGCTACTGGGAGAACCATCTTACAACTTCTTGTATTGGGATACATTTTAGATTTCATCTTGGCTTTAGACAATCCTTGGGCAGTTTTGGCGCTATTAGCAATAATGCTGACAATTACGGCGATTGTCGCACGAAATCGCATTACTCCAAAAATTCCTCATCTGTTGCCTTTGGTGTGGGGTGCAATTTTAATTAGTACCGCCGTGACAGTGTTTTACATCAACTTGTTAATCGTTCAACCAGAGAGATGGTACGAACCACAGTATATAATTCCCCTAGCAGGGATAGTCTTAGGAAATGCTACCAATGCAGCTGCGATCGCAGGCGATCGCCTTGTCAGCACCATTAATTCCAGCCATCTCGAAATAGAAACCCATTTAAGCTTAGGTGCAACTCCAGAGCAAGCTGTTAGCCAGTATCGCAAAGACGCCATCAAAGCCGGATTGATTCCTACTCTTAATCAAATGATACTCATAGGTATGGTCGCAATACCAGGAATTACCACCGGACAGTTATTAGCTGGTGTCAAACCTCTAGATGCTGTCTCCTACGAAATTTTGATTATGTTTATGGTTGCTTTTGCTAACTTGTTGACAACAGTTTTAGTCACGAAGGGGTTGTGTCGTCAATTTTTTAATTCCGCCGCGCAGTTGGTGAGATGAAGAGTGCTGAGTGCTGAGTGCTGAGTCAAGAGTAAGGAATTAATCTACTCCAAAATAAGTATTTCATTTCTTTGTGGGGGCGCATAGCTAGCTGTGCGCCCCTACGAAGTCTCTACACAATTGAAATATAAAGAGATTTTGGAAACGCATCTATCCTATGAGGTATTTTATGCGAAGCATAAATAAATATTTATATGGTTATTTAAAAATCATGTGATTTCAGTATTCAAACCTGACGCTGTAAAGCTGAGAACTCAACGTATTGCCGTCTATCGGAGGTAACAGAACCAAAAGAGGAATGTC
Organism: Nostoc sp. DSM 114167; assembly: GCF_052692655.1. Classification (NCBI taxonomy): domain Bacteria; kingdom Bacillati; phylum Cyanobacteriota; class Cyanophyceae; order Nostocales; family Nostocaceae; genus Nostoc; species Nostoc sp. DSM 114167. The sequence goes on along the minus strand of NZ_CP195116.1, from coordinate 3,789,174 downwards.
ATCATTATGAGATGTACCTTTAGGTAGGGATGTCAAGTAGGTGAAATATTTATTAATATTATTAATAGATAGTAAATGTAAATTCAGCGTCAGGAATCGGAAAAAATTCCTAATGGCAGGTATTGAGCATCAATCACTAGATTGTTCACCAACGGAACAGAAGATTATGAAAGATCAAAAACGATCGGACTCTAAAGAATTCGTCGGAAATCTCAAGAATGGGATTTGGTTATTTGGCCTGTCATCCTGGGTATTTGGCATTACCGATCGCAGCATTGCTTCATTTGCAGATGGCTATCTATCTGCTTTGGATTTAACGCAACTATTTACGGCGGCTACATTCTTTGTGGCGTGGCTATTTTTGAAACCGACATCCAGAGTGTAAAACCAACTGATTAGTATCCAGTCACTCGTGATGCTAGTCCGATCGAGATTTAGAAAGTTATCTATTTGATGCCATGAGGGGTGTGCGACAGAATGCATAAATTCTTTTTGCATCGATCGCAATCAAGGTAATTCGTAAAATCTCCGAGTTACCCTGATTTCGAGTGATTACGGGAGAGAATCAGGATCGATACCAAGTTCGCGTAACTTCTGTGCCAACATTTGGACACGTTCTTCCGGCGTTAGTAATTTGATTTTGGTGTATCTAAAAAAAATTTTTCTAATTTTCCGGAACTGATTATGCTCGTGTGGTAGTCTTTATCATCAGATTAGCGATTTATACTGAAACTCTATAACGAACCTTCGGGGAATATAACCCCATTACGGATTAAAAGCCCGGTCTTCATGACCGGGCTTTTGCCATTAACTCCTAACTTTTGTAAAGACGCGATTCATCGCGTCTCTACTCCTAACTACTTATTAAATTAAGCAAACGCAGCCGTCGTCACATCGTTGTTCGACAGAATTTCTTGCAACTCTTCAGCGTCTACTGTTTCTTTATCAACCAACATTTGCGCTAGCTGATCTAGAATGTGACGGTTGCCCACTAACACTTCTTTGGCGCGTGTATAGGCTACATCTACAAGTTTACGAACTTCTTCATCAATAGCAGCAGCCGTTTCTTCAGAAAAATCGCGCTCTGACATGATATCGCGTCCGAGGAACATATTACCTTGTTGACGACCAAGAGCAACAGGGCCTAAGCGATCGCTCATCCCAAATCGAGTAATCATTTGACGCGCAACCCGTGCTACTTGCTGCAAGTCATTAGAAGCACCCGTGGTCACTTCTTCTTCACCAAAGATTAATTCTTCAGCAATCCGACCACCCAAAGCTACAGCCATCTGATTTTCCAAATAAGCGCGGCTGTATAAACCAGTGTCCATCCGGTCTTCACTGGGGGTAAACCAAGTTAAACCACCTGCGCGACCACGAGGGATAATGCTAATTTTTTGTACTGGGTCATAGTCTGGCATCAAAGCACCAACTAAAGCGTGACCAGCTTCGTGATAAGCCACCAAGGTTTTGCGCTTTTCGCTCATTACCCGGTCTTTTTTCTCTGGCCCAGCTAATACGCGGTCGATCGCGTCGTTGATTTCATCCATTGAAATTTCAGTCAAATTCCGGCGTGCTGCCAGAATTGCGGCTTCATTCAACAGGTTGGATAAATCTGCGCCAGTAAATCCAGGGGTACGACGGGCAATTTTATCCAAATCCACATCTTTCGCCAAGGTCTTGCCACGAGCGTGTACCTTGAGGATTTCGCTGCGTCCGGCATAGTCGGGACGGTCAACCACAACTTGACGGTCAAAGCGACCAGGACGCAACAGTGCTGCATCTAGGACATCAGGACGGTTGGTAGCAGCAATAATGATGATGCCAGTGTTGCCTTCAAAACCATCCATTTCTGTGAGCAACTGGTTGAGGGTTTGTTCCCGCTCATCGTTACCACCACCTAAACCTGCACCCCGTTGACGACCTACGGCGTCAATTTCATCAATGAAGACGATACAAGGAGCATTGGTCTTAGCTTGTTCAAATAAATCGCGGACGCGGGATGCACCCACACCGACGAACATTTCCACAAATTCTGAACCGGAGATGGAGAAGAAGGGCACACCTGCTTCACCAGCTACCGCACGAGCTAGGAGGGTTTTACCTGTACCAGGAGGGCCAACTAACAGCACACCTTTAGGAATTTTTGCACCAACGGCGGTAAAGCGATCGGCGTTTTTCAAAAAGTCTACGACTTCGTTTAATTCCAACTTGGCTTGGTCAATACCAGCGACATCGCCAAATGTCACCTGAGTTTGAGGTTCCATTTGCACTCTGGCTTTGGATTTGCCAAAGTTCATCGCTTGGCTACCCGGGCCACTTTGAGCGCGACGTAGTAAGAAGAATAAGCCAACCAAAAGCAATACAGGGAAAAATAAGCTGCTCAGTGCCTTAAACCAAAATCCTTCGTCGGTTTGGGGCAAAACAGAAATATCAACGCCTTTAGAAGTCAGAGTATTAATCAAGTCTGGATCGTTAACTAAGGTAACAATCCGTTTAGCTGGGTCATACTTGGGTGTAACCAGTGCTGTAGAGCGGTCTGCACTCAAACTGACTTTTTCTACTCTGCCTTGCTGAACTTCTTGAATAAAGCGACTGTATCGCCATGTCTCTCTGCTTTGGGGTTGTTTGTCAAAAAATGCTGTTCCCAACGCAATTACGACAATAAACAGCAGCGCGTACAGCCCTGCATTTCTCCATCTTTTATTCACTAAGGTCTATCCTCCGGTATTTTTCGCGCAATCGCCTAGCTTCTCTGCTCAAAAAGGTGATTATTAAGAATTATGTTAACTTATCTTAAGATATAACAAATTTGGCGTGGTTGTCATGCTAAAAAAAGCTCCCTTATTAGCTGAAAACTATCATGGTAGGGATTACATTCTAGCGACCCTGAAGGCAGATGAACTGTATGAATGGGAATAATTTCGACCACACTATTAGTGTAGGCGATCGCTTCAAATTTCTGGACTAACTCGACGCTCCAAGTTTCTTCTCGCACTGGCTGGTGGTGGTTTTGCAACCAGTTTACAAGTTGCGATCGCCCAATTCCCGGTAAAATTCCGGCCTTTATTGGTGGCGTGTACCAAGTGCGATCGCACCATCCCCAAAGGTTGCCTGTACTGGTTTCTAGCCAATTTCCTTGAGCATCGACTAATATTGCTTCTTGAGCATCTGAGCTAGTTTTTGCTAACCAAGCACTCAAATAATTTCCAGTTTTATGAGAAGGGAGAGAGCGAGAAAATTCCGGACTCGCAACTGCACACGAAACACCAGTTTTTTGTTTTTCTGTCAAATTTTGTGGTAAGAATCTACCAATTATCCATTCCCGTCCATCGGGAAAGAGGGTAATTCTGAGAACAGGAAAGTGTGCCAGAAGAATTTGAGCGCCTTGACGCAGACGGTTCCAATTGGGTTGCTGCCAACCAAAAGATTGTATTGAGAAGAGTAAGCGATCGCAATGTGCTTGCCAATTAGTTAAATTACTATCTAGGGAGTTCTCATAAACCCGCAATGTTGTAAAAACAGTTGCCCCATAAAGTAAACCCGGATCGTTAATGTTTAATTCTAGGGTTTGAGAGTGAATTAATTTGCCTTCATACCAAAAAATATTATTTGTCACAACCAAATTGCTTGTTGCTACAACTCCATTGAGAAATGATGACTTGTAATGCTCATACGCTGCATAAGATAAAACCTGTGGGCTGCAAATCGCTGAACGCCAGAATCCAGACTCAGGTGTTTACACTCATGATTTCTGGCATATTCAATTAGCCACTGAAATAACTGTTGACCATAGCGGTGTGACCGTTTCAACTCATCAACAACTAAATCATCAACGTATAAAAACTTTCCCAATGCTAAACAATTAGAAATACGAAATCCAGCCACTGCTACAGCTTGCTTTTCTACTTCCAAGAATGCAAGTTGATATCCTTCTTTCATTTGATATCGAACTTGTTCTACAAAATTATCCTGCTCCAGGTGAGGGCGCAACTGAGAAATAACAGGAAAACACTTTAATATTTGAGAGTTAGATTCTGCCAATTGTATTGACATCAGTATCACCTTACTCAATCATGTATGATAAACTTGAAACTAATTGAGTGAATATAATCTTCCATTACACTTGCAATAATTTAATCTTTAGGGGGAAATATAATTTTATTAGTGCCTTCAGGAGTTGTAACTATTTTTCCTCCCAAAGCTTCGATTTCCCTAATTGCACGTTTCTGAGTTCTTTCATCAGCATGATTATTTAAAACCATTGACCATGTAGAAATTTGAGCATATTTACTGTTAGGATTTCGGCTCAGGAATTCCGCAGTTCTTTGGGAAGTATTAGCTATAAGTTGACTCTCTGGATCTGAAAATTTACTAGCCCAATTTGCCGCCGTTGCAAAAGACTGTTGAGCAGCTTTCGCGTTGCCTAAAAATAATAACTCATCAACTCCTTTATAACGCCATATATAATAAGACTTTTTGGGAACTGAGGGAGATATTGATTTTAAGCCTTTCTCTGATATTGCGATCGCACGTTCTGGCATACCAGCATATAATGAAGTACTGATCGAAAGACTGTGATAGGCTGCTAAAAATCGCGGGTCACGTTCTAAAATAACTTCAAAATATTCTGGACTTAAACTGTAACCTGTTTTATCCCGAATTTCATCATCTCCAAAATATTGGAGAAAATTGAGATACACCAAATCTGCGATGAAGTTATCATAACTAAAACTAGGTGTTTTTTTGAGAAATTTTAGACGAATATTTTCAGATTTTATTTCTTGTTTTAAACTTTCTATAGAGGCAGATTGTTTTCTATTTATTAGTTTTTGCAATTGGGGGAATTGAATCAAGCCAACTCCTAAAATACACATAGAAATTACAAAAGGTGTAGCAAAAGCTTGACGAGATAACAACATATTTTCCTTTGCTTTGCGATCGCAGTCATATCATTGTATACATAGTGCTATAGGAAAAGTCAGGTCTACTTGTGCGTCTAAGCTTTGCTAGGTAAGATAAAAAAGTTGACTCAAATAAATTAATCTTATTACTTTGTGCTTATTAATACCTTAAATTTATCTTTGCCTTGAAAAATACTTAGGCATTCTTTGTATAAAAGCAATATTTAATTTATACTGATTGGAACGAAACGCCCAAAAGCTAATTAATTAAATAATTATTTCAGAATCACGCTACTTAGGATAATAGGGAAATCCTACGGTAGTGCTGGATTCGCTGCAACGCAGTTCTTCCAAAATCTAAAATGGTATTATTCTTTTTTTAAGATAAATTTGGCTTTAAGAAATCATAATTTTTTTAGTAAAAATTTCTTGAATATTAAGTTTTTTTGACTTTAATTACTTTTTTTTAGTAAAAGCCTGAAAACTTTTGACATAACCTATAGTTGTATCTTGTTTATATTAAAATCTATCTGGAACCTCTAAAATATCATGGTGAATAATACTTTTAATGAAAACACAGAAACTAATGGTCAAGCCATAGAAAATTGGGAAAGCAATAGTCAATATAGCAAACCAAGTAGTGAATTTAAAATCAAAGTTAAGAAGCTAAATAGTAAGGGAGAAGGATTCAATATTGATGAAATTATTGATGCTATTCAAACAGCAATAGTTGAAGTTATCGAGCTAGAAATTACCACTTGGGTTCCAGAATCATCTACTCACTTAGAACAACTACAAGGGCAGCAAATTGCTCAACCAGGTAATCGAATGCACACTATAATCAATCTAATTGATGGTGATATAACTAATGAAGTTGGTAGTCAATTTGTTGGAAGCGGTCCATATACAGAACTTCGCGAATTTCATCTAACTCAAATTAAAGAAAGTCGGGAAATTATGCAAAAAAATATAGAAAGTTTGCATAAGTTATATGGATTTTTTATAGAAATTATGAAATCTCGTAAAACTTCACAACAATCGCTATCTCGTCCACAGTAATTATTGATATTAATTAATAGCTTAGTAAGCCTAAAATACCTACAGAATAGGAATTTATCCAAACCTGTAGGTTAATTTGCTTTAAATAAATTAAGGAAATTATGACTATGCCTAACAAAATTCAAGAACAAGCCAAAGATTTGCTAGAGAAAGTAGTCTCATCTGTACATGAATTAGTTGATGATATTACAGCTTTAGAAATAAATACAATGGTTGTGGAGCAAATTACTGGCGCAAAGTTTAATGCTTGGCAAGCGTATGAAGAGATTTATTCAATAAATGACAAAGACTACTTTGATGTCAAAGGCATTCCAAATCCAGACGGTTTACCGGAACCAGAAAAAACTCAAGCTCAAGAATTACGCAAGCGTTATACAAGTCTATTTTCGCAACTTGAAAGAGAATATTTTTACATTCTACTTGAAAAAAGTAATGAAAGTAGTGAGCCAGACTCTAGAATAATTCAATATCAAGAACGTCTTAAATATCAGGTGGAACATAAAGCGAATATTGTTCCAACTGACGAGGTATACATAAAGTTAGCTCGACCAATATTACCTGCTCCCACTCCTATTGCAGATCGAGAAGAAAATAATCTAAAAAGTTTGCAGCAAAGGTGGAAAGAGATTGAAGAACTTTTAAATAATGATAAATTTATTCGTACTTTGCGAAAAATGTCTGAACTAAAAGCGGCACTTAATAGTGGCAACATTACTAGCGTAGATATTGATATTATTTATGCTCAAACTGTTATGCAATTAGATGGAGATATTATTAGTCGTTATCATAAAAAGCTATTTCAATTATCTGAAGGAGATAGAGATTTAATTCTAAAAATCCATAATGAAGGGGTAGTTGCTGGAGAGAAACAGTGGCGTGGAACACTAGATTTTCTGATTGGTATTATACAAAATATCGCAAAATTATCCCGACAATGAACGCCGAACAAACACACACAGATAATCAAGTTGATGTTCAATTCTCTTTCTTTGTACAAATACCTCAAGGCACTCCTATTGAACTTAAAATTAAGGTTGAATCAGGACAGTATACTTTTTATCTAAATAAGACCATTTTAAAACAAATTGAGGAAGCACGAGAAATAGGCTGCTCTTTATACATTCCTCCAAAGTTACTAGCTTATCTTTGGTACTACAATTGTTTTAGCGATAAGATTTGCTTGAATAAGAACGTTACACCATACACTAAATTAGTAGTTACTAAAAATAAATTGAAAATATTTGACAATAGTTTTATCGGAAATTTTATCAAATTATTTTGGAGCAAATCATTACAAAATAAATCGAGATTACAGTATGGACTTACTTTTAATTCTTATTATAGAGAAGATACATCAGCTTTATATTTTTGGAAAGAACAAGATATTATTGTACAAAGCAATATCTTGTTTTATGGCGACATAATTCACAAAATTAGGAGTGATTTTATCCAAAATTCTCAGTGTTTAAATATTGTTTATGTGCATTATTGGCTTATTGAGCAAATACTAAGCTGTCTGCGGAGTAAATTAAATCTGCTAGTTTGGGAGATAGCTTCTCTCTTTCCTGCTGGTTTTCTAGTTTACAATCTCCATCCAGCAAATTGGATGCTAGTAATATTTGCTTGGTTAGGGTTAACTATATTATTTGCTACTACTCGCTATATAGTTGTTAATCAATTTCAAAGTCGTACTTCCATAAATTCTAAATTTATAAATAGGTTGATATGGACGCTGATTTGTTTCATCCCTAGTGTTTTTGTTGCTAGTACTAGCTTTCGTAACTTTACTGCCTTATTCTTACCGCTTTTTTCACTAATCGTCCCAAAACTTGTAGAGTACATTTTAAGCTTTACATGGGGGCGAGTTGTTAAATTGATTATGGGTCCTTTATTAAGAAATTTAAATTAAATAAAATTCTTTTAACTTTCTTTTTTTCACTATCACTAGAGTAAAATCTAAAATCCTTACTCAGAATTGAGCTTTGAATATTCTCTCCCGAAAGTGATTAAAAAATATGAAGCTGAACATTTGGCTTGTAATCTTGCCTTGTCAAAGATGACAATGCTTCCTGTGATTAAATTTAGTATGTCTAATTTATTGATGAAAATATAATTTGTATTCTTGATTACAATCTAGCCCACTTTCATAGTTATCACAGCAAGACCCATATCATGGATTTTACCTAAAGTCAAACTCTTAGACTGCAAACAATCCATTCATAAATCTTTTGAGAAAAGCAAAAAATTAGTCGAAGTTTTTGCGATCGCATCCGAAATTATCTTTCATGCACTTGAATCATTAAGTATTGCTCAATCAGACGCGGCTGTACTGCATATATCCAGTATATCTACAGCTGAGTTAAATTTGCCAGATTAAAAGTTATTACAGTACGATATCTGCGACTTTCTCTCAAACCTAACCCCTACTTACCTTATAGAGAAGGGGAGCAAAAATCAAAGCCTCTCTCTTTTTAGTATAGAGGAATGGAAATGAAGTCAAAATATTAAGTCGCAGATGGCGTTACAGCAAAATCCAATAACTTGAGCAGAAAGTAAATATCTTAAAGGAAAATTTGTATGATTGATAAGTCTTTTTCCAATGCTTTTGATGATTGGTTTCATTTTGAAGCGGAAACTGATATCAAGGATAATTTCCTAGAAGAAAGCAGCGATAATTTAGAACCTGCTTCATATTCAGTTCAGTATTATAATGAAGCATCAGAATGTGAGGAAGATTCAAATTATCTAGGTTCTTCATTGGAAGAAGTTGTTATTGATGGTGTTCCAGAAGCGATAAATACCGCTGTTGTTGAGACAATTCAGATTGTTGTTTCAGGTGTAGTAGAAGCTGTCAACGATCATTTTTTCAAAGCAGAAAATCCAGACGATAGTGTTTCTAAATCTGTAGTAAATGCTAGTACTATCGAAACTCAAATACCATCACCTGCACCTTCAGAAGATTCTCATAACTTGAGTGAATGGATTCGCCTCTGGCTTGATGAGTGTTTGCTATTATCCAATTTATCTGATTGTGAAGATATTACTGCTGAGTTAAAAGTACTAAACTCACGGTGGGAATTGCCAGGTTTCCGTCTAGCGTTTGTGGGTGAGTTCAGTCGTGGCAAAAGTTCTTTAGTCAATCGCTTATTAGATGCAAACATCTTACCTGTTGGCGATCTTCCAACTACAGCGACCTTAACCTCAATTGTCGCAGGGTCAGAAGACCGTATGGAAGTTCAATCTTCCAAAGATGGATGGGAGACTCGTCCAATGGAAGCACTATCTTGGAGAGATTTAACAGCTATCGATCGCAATGGTAGCGAACAAGAGGTGGTTGGCCAAGTCCGTTTAACATTAGCCAATCCCTGGTTACAAGCACTTGATGTTGAATTAATTGACACACCTGGAGTAGGAGACTTAAGTGGTCGTCGTGCGGCTCTTGCACTCGATCTGTTGAGCCAGTGTGATGCATCTGTCTTAGTTGTCAGTGCTACATTACCTTTCAGCATGACAGAAGCAACCTTTTTAGAACAGGAAGTAATGGGTCGCCATATTCCCAGGATTTTGGTTGCTGTTTCCAAGCTTGATACTATTGCTGAAGAGGAAAGGTTAGAGGTATTTAATAGTATTCGTAAGCGAATAGCAAAAATTTCCTCAACAATTCCTGTTTTACCGCTATATCCTGTCAGCGATAGTAATTCAGAAATTGAAGTATTTGCAGCAATAAAAGCTGAGATTGAGTCAATGGTAGCAAAAGGCGATCGCCGGATCTGGCGTAGCCGTAAAATTGCAGGTCAAATAACAGATTATCTTTCACATCTAATCAAAGTTGGAGAATTAGCAATCTCTACTGTTGCAATGGATGCAACAGCGAAAGAGAGCGCCTTAATGAAGGTAAATCAGGAAATCCAAAACGCCCAAACTGACTGGGAAAGAATTCGCCTGAATTTGGATCAAAAACGCTTATACCGTACTAAGGCGTTACACCAAAAAGTTCTCGAAGCTAAAACAGAGTTATTAGAAAATCTTTCATTGGAACTCAAAAGAACCCAAGATCCTAAAACTTGGTGGGAGCAAGATTTACCATTTAGATTAAGACGTGAGCTTTTCAGGTTGAGCCGACAATTAGAAAGCGATATTTTAAAAGCTTTGGCTCTAGATTTTGAGTGGCTACAAAATGAAGTATCGAAACAGTTTTCAACTCGGATAAATACAGAAGATATTGATACTTCAGAGATAGTTAAAATCGATTTAGATTTACAAGCTATTTCCCTGACTGAAATCGAAAAATATCGACTTCTCACCCGCCTTGGAGGTAGTGCTGCTACAATCTGTGGCTGTGTTTTTGGTGGAGCAATTGGAGTAGCTGTAAGTACAACAGTATGGGTTGTTGGTGAGCGAGTTATTAGGGAAAAATTGCAAGAGCAGCGAAAGTTACTTAATCAAGAGCTAGAACATAGCCTTGACCGTTGTATGGATGAGTATTTTAAACGTTTAGCAAATCGTTTTCAACAACTATATAACCAATTGAGTGAAGAAATGGAAGAGGAAAAAATTGCTTGGCAATCTGCCTATAAACTTGCTTTCAATAATAAGCAAGAACAACCGGAAAACCATTGGACAGAAATAATCTCTCAAGCTTCTACTTTGAAAAAAGAAATTTCACGATTGTTATTGCCCTAAATTACATTTCTTTCAAGTACATAAACCCAATAAATCTGCAAGGAAATTTTTATGGTAGTTCAAACTGTTAAATACCAAAACTATGAAGCGTTTCAAGAGAAACAAAATGTGCTAGCGAGTTTAATTCAACGCCACTTGAAGCTAATTAGTTCGCTAAACATGACTGAATCAGAAAAGTCACTTAAACAATTAGAATATCTAGTGCAGTCCAATAGCTTTAAGGTATTAGTTTTAGGTGAATTTAAGCGTGGTAAGAGTACTTTTATCAATGCTTTGCTGGGTGAGAAAGTTTTACCTGCGTATGCTAGACCTTGTACTGCAATCATTAATGAAGTGAAATGGGGAGATAGCCGTCGGGCTTTATTACATCCTGCAAAGTCGGTAGATACTCCTATGTCTTTGCCTCAAGAAGTTCCTATTAATGAAATTGAAGAGTATGTTGTAATTAAAGATGATGTAAGTGAAATTAATAGCAATCCCTACGAAAAAGTTGAATTGTTTTGGCCTCTAGAACTTTGCCGCAATGGAGTAGAAATTATTGACTCTCCTGGACTGAATGAACATGATACTCGCCAGAAAGTAACAATGGACTATTTGTCTAATGTTGATGCAATACTCTTTGTACTTTCCTGCGAAGCACTGGCTTCTAAGTCAGAAATGGATGTGATTGACAATACTTTAATACCTGCTGGACATAAAGATATTTTCTTTATCTGCAATCGCTTCAATATGATTGAAGATGAAGAAAAAGACAGCATTAAGCAACTTGGAATTAACAAACTAGCTCCGAAAACAAAACGTGATAAAAAACGGATATTTTTTATCGATGCTCGTGGTGCTTTAGGAGGAAAACTCAAAGGCGATAAGGGGCAAGTTGAAGCTTCAGGTTTAACTTTGGTTGAAAGAGAACTAGAAAAATTCTTAGCCAACGAAAAAGGTAACATCAAAATTCTCAGAACTGCGGCAGAACTCCAGAGAGCAATTTATGAAGCACGAGGAGTTATTCCTCAGCGGGAAGCGATGCTAAGAACTGATTTAAAAACCTTGGAAGCTCGATATGAAGCTGCTCAGGAGCCACTACGGCGTTTGGAAATGCAGCGAGAACAGATAGTGCGACGTATCTCTAATTTTTTGGAAGATATCAAACAGACTATTAGTGCTGAAGGTTCTAGTTTCTATCGCCGTCTGGCTGACAAAGTTGTGAGCGAATGGGTGAAAACGTTGGAAACCCAAACATCAATGGTGTTAACTAAGTCGCAAATTGAAAAGTTAATTAAGGATGTGACTAACCAACTTTCCAGCAAGATGGAAAATGAATTATTAGTCTGGCAAAATGAAATATTACAACCTTTGGTTAGTAGCCGTCTAGAACGTCTTACCCAAGAGATAGATGAACGTGCCAACGAATTTGTACATCAATTAGATAGCCTGAAGATTCAAGTTGCAGGTGGCATAGTTTCCATAGATGACCTTAACATTAAAAAAGTTAGTGTCATCGAAAGAGTACTGGCTGCGAGTGGAGGCTTTTTGTTAGGAGCAAATATTGGATTAGCCGGGGTTGGTGCTGTTTTTGGCTATCAAGAGATGGCAAAAGCTATTATTCCTCAACTAATAATTAGTGTGGCAGCAATTACTCTAACTGCTGCAAATCCTTTGTTGATATTTGGAGCTATGGCTAGTGGTGGACTCATTCAGGGATTGTTAACTGCAAAATCTACAAATAACAAGATTAAAGAAGACGCTGCTAAACGATTTGCAGTTTCAATTCGTGATTCAGCAGACCAACGAGGCGATAAAATAGCAGATGCGGTAGTAATAAAGCTAATTGAAATTCAAAAATCGATAGATGAGAGTCTTGGTCAAGAGATTCAAAAGTTTCGAGAACAGATTGATTCAATTCTAAAAGAAAAACAACAAGGACAATCTGACGTTGACGCAACAATTAGAGAGTTACAATTACTTAACAGAAAATTAGATGCTATTGACCAAGAATTAGATACTTTTGTAGCGCGGCTTGCGATTACAGATTCTTAAGAGTTTCCTTTCAAAGAAAGTTACAGTAGAATTCAGAATTGGCTACGCCCCGGTGCGCTACAAGAATTAAAATAATCTCTGTGTCTAGCTTTAAGACCTAAATACTCTACTTCACTAACTTGAAATCTGCTGCAATTTAGCCAACTTCTAAAAGGGGTTGGCTTTTTGATGATTTTTACTTTGTCAATATTTGCCAACAATGCCCGGCGATCGCCCAATCTTCTTGAGTATGTATGACTAATATTCTCACTGTTGAGTCAGGTGTGGCAATATCTTCATCCACTGGCTGCTGTTGATTTTTCTCAAGGTCTATTTTCAGTCCGATAAATCCAAAGGCTTCACAGGCGGCTTGGCGAATTTCTGCGGAGTGTTCACCCACACCTGCTGTGAATACTAAAGCATCTAATCCCCCCAAACTAGCAAGCATTGCGCCGATACCAGAACGCAAGCGATGTACGTAGATATCCCATGCCAATTGAGCGCGGGAATTATCTTGAGCGTAGGCGTAGCCCGTCGTAGACATCGCTTCTTTCACTTCGCGCAGATCGCTAGATACACCCGAAATTCCCTTTAACCCAGAAGCTTTATTTAATAACTCATCCAACTTTTCGATAGAGTAATTGCAGTGCCGCAACAAATAAATCAAAATCCCCGGATCGACTGAACCAGAACGGCTACCCATCATTAATCCGTCTAAGGGCGTGAATCCCATAGTAGTATCAATACTGCGACCGTTTTTTATCGCTGCTAAAGAGCAACCATTGCCCAAATGGCAGATAATTAACCGCTCAGATGCAACATCTCGACCGAGAATTTGGACAGCACGTTGAGAACAGTATTGGTGACTGATACCATGAAATCCATAGCGACGAATACCTTGCTCTACCCACTGATACGGGCCGGGATAGATTGCTGCTGCATCGGGTAAGGTGGCATGAAATCCGGTATCAAATACTGCTACTTGAGTGACATCTTTTAGGATGCTTTCAATTGCTTCTATGCCTTGCACAGCCGCGGGATTATGTTCGGGAGCAAGATTAGACAGATGGGCGATCGCCTTTTTGACATCCTCCGTAATTACTACACTATCTCGATAATCCTCTCCACCATGTACTATCCGATGCCCCACCACATCGATTTCTGACAAGCGATCAATTACCTTGGTATCATCACGATCGAGTGTATTCAGCATATAGGTGAGGTGCGCCTGTGGAGAATCACCAGAGATTGATTTTTGCAGCGTTCCACCCGTAACAGTTTTCACCTCAATTTCTGCCACACCCCGATCTTGAGTCCAGTTAATTTTCCCTTCCCAAAGAGGTTGGGGTGGTTGGGTAGGCATTTCATCTGCAATTTCATACAGACAACTCTTTTGGCTACTCGATCCGGCATTTAGCACCAATATTTTCATAGTGACAACAGAAAAAAACGATCTCTTTTGATCGTGTCACTAGTTGTAGCTTCATGCTTAGTACAGTTTTGCGTAAAAGCATAGCGTTTTTAATTCAGGGGAACGTATTAACAATACAAGCTGACGCATTAACAAGGCGGCCATGGCATTAACAATACAAGCTGACGTATTAACAAGGCGGCCATTGCATTAACAATACAAGCCGATGTATTAACAAGGCGGCCATTGCATTAACAATGCAAGCCTACACATTGGCATTGCACGGTATTGCCTTTCATGAATTCGCTATAAATTAATGAAATTCTGTACTTAGTTTTCTCAGGGCACAACAAGACTTTGAAGCTTCTAAATTTCAGAGACTTGGAACTAGGAAGCGAAAAGAAGTGCTTGGTCAATTATCATTTCGTAGTTTGATTGGGCGGATGTCGCGGATCTTGAGGGTTCTTTTGCCTGCGTTATCGTCGTCATCAATTGTTACCAGGTATTTCACGACCGTATGGTTTGCATTTCCACCAGTCACGGTGACAACAAATGCTGAGTAACTGTTAGTGTTTGTGCCACAACCACTTCGGTCATGGAAAGTTTGATTCCATTCACCAATACGGACACCCTCGCCTCGTGGCTCATCACCACTTTGTTTAATTTCATTGAGGAGAGCTACTTTCAGTTGAGATAGCTTTGATTTTTTATCAGCAAGCATAAGTTTAAGAAACTTATCGCGATTAAACTGGTCAAGGTTGCCACCGTTGCTGCATTTATCTTCGTAGTTGGCCTCAGCTGAATTTGGGCTAGTCATCACCAGTGCTGGAATCTTGGCAGACTGAGCGGCGTGTCCAGAAGTTGTCGCTAGTGCGAGAACACATAAAGTCAAAAAACCAAAGCGCATTCAATTCTCCGAGTGTGAATTAGTGTGTCCAATCAAGATTAACTGCAACGGACACTAAAGGAGAGGATTTGCTCGGTAGGCGTATGTAGCAAAGGGGTGAAATGAGCAGTAATACCGAAAGTTACGAGTATGCAAGAAAGGAAACCCCCAACTGAAATCGTTATACTAACTGTGGGAGGCTGTTTATCTATCCAGCCAGATTCCATAGTTGTATTTTTTTATAGCTTGTTGCACTATGTCCTTCTTCAAAACCCCGCTGATTGGTTTAAAAGCTGACTCATTTCGTCATCCATTAGACCTGGAAGCTACCAGAGCGCTCAAGCAGATACCAGGCATAGATATGTTGGTGCGAAATTGGCTTGGGCCAATGGCAGAGCAAGTTTTTTATGTGGAAAATATTGCCTCTAGCATTTTGGTGGGTGAAAAGCAACTACCCGATTTATACAAGCTATTGTTAGATGCCTGTAAAATCCTGGATATAGATCCTCCCCAGTTGTACGTCCGGCAACATCCGGCTCCCAATGCTTATACTTTTGCTGTGCGGGGTAAGCAGCCTTTTGTGGTGGTACACACTTCCCTGATTGATATCCTCACACCAGAGGAAATACAAGCAGTAATCGCCCACGAGTTGGGACATCTCAAGTGTGACCATAGCGTTTACTTGACTCCTGTAAATTTACTAATATTAGCTGCGGCGATTGTGCCCAATGTCGGAACCTTTGTGGCTCAAGCTATACAGGCGCAACTTTTGGAATGGGTACGTTGTGCTGAGTTTACCTGCGATCGCGCCGCATTACTAGCAACCCAAGACCCGAAAGTGGTCATGTCCGTGTTGATGAAGTTGGCTGGTGGTTCTCCCACCTTAGCGCCCCAACTGAATCTCGATGCCTTTGTTGCCCAAGCCCGCGCTTACGATGATATTAGCAAGACAGAACTGGGTGAAATGGTCAAAGCTGCCCGTACAGCCCAATTAACCCATCCAGTGCCAGTACTGCGGGCGCGAGAAATTGACCGTTGGGCAAGCAGCACCGAATATCAAACTCTGTTGCACAGTCACGGACTGAAGTCTACTAATAATGAAGTTGCACCCAAAGGTGGATGGCGCAATTGGTAGAGCTTCTATTTACAACAGCTTTTTTGCTATATTAAGCACAAAATTTTGAATAGATCGTGAGAAGCGATCGCTAAAGTGCGATCGCTTCCCCTTTTATCCAAAAATGCAAACTTTCCCTAGACTACATACAATACAGTTCGGATAAATATTTTGAACTCAGAATTACCTTTAGGGAAAAGGTTTAGTGGGTTTGGGTTAAAGGTTTTTTTCCCCTTTCCCTTTTCCCTTTCCCCTTTCCCCTTTAACCGAACCGTGATTACACTACATATCCCTTTTGTCAACTAGAAGCTTTCACCGCTGCTTCTGCTTGGGAATGTAACAACAAACCGTATTCCAAGCCCTCTACCACCGCTTGATAGGAAGCCGCCAAAATATTGGTAGAAACTCCTACCGTCGTCCAGCGTTGACGACCATTGCCTGATTCTACCAACACACGAGTTTTCGCCGCAGTGCCCGTATGTCCGTTGAGAATTCGCACTTTGTAATCTGTCAAATCAAAGGTTG
Organism: Nostoc sp. DSM 114167; assembly: GCF_052692655.1. Lineage (NCBI taxonomy): Bacteria > Bacillati > Cyanobacteriota > Cyanophyceae > Nostocales > Nostocaceae > Nostoc > Nostoc sp. DSM 114167. Next base: position 3,772,579 of record NZ_CP195116.1, on the reverse strand, counting down.
CAATCTGAGGATAAAAGTTCACCAAAGCCTTGCGTAAAGCTGCATCCAAAGCTGCAACAGGCCCGTTACCTTCCGCCGCCTCCAAAATATTTTTCCCGTCAACAGCGACTTTGACTGTAGCTAGGGCATTGCTAGTTTCTTTCCCCTCAATCAAGTCACAGTGAACTTGAAAACCTTTGACTTCAAAAAACTTCTGGCGGCCTCCCAAAGCTTCGTGCATCAACAGCACAAAACTGGCCTCTGCTGCTTCAAATTGAAATCCTTCACTTTCCAAATCTTTGAGGCGCTGGAGAATTTCCCTAGCCTCTGCTTTTTGTTGATCCAATTCAATCCCAAAACTGCGGGCTTTGGCTAAAACATTGCTCAGTCCAGACTGTTCCGAAATCACAATGCGCCGACGATTCCCGACTTGTTCCGGCTGAATGTGTTCGTAAGTTAGGGGATTACGTTCTACTGCTGATACATGAATACCGCCCTTATGGGCAAAAGCCGAACGTCCCACAAAAGGAGCGTGTTCATCTGGCGCAAGGTTGACGACCTCACTTACAAAACGACTAGCTTCTGTAAGTTGTGTAAGCTGGTCTTCTGTGATACAACTGTAACCCGCCTTCAGTTGTAAATTGGGAATTAACGAACAGAGGTTAGCATTACCGCAACGTTCACCGTAACCATTAATTGTGCCCTGTACCATCTTTGCCCCTGCCATCACGGCGGCTATTGCGTTAGCAACCGCCATTTCCGAATCATTATGAGTATGAATTCCAATTTGGGGCATTGGGCATGGGGCACTTGTACTGAGCGACTTGCCCTGAGCGGAGTCGAAGGGAGCCGAAGTATTGGGGATTGGGGATTGGGAAGAGTCTTTTTTAGTTTCCCATGCCCTATGCCCTATACCCCATTCCCCAGTCACCTTGACTACATCTTGAACAATTTGGCTAATTTCGTGGGGTAAAGTGCCGCCATTGGTATCACAGAGGACTAGCCATTCCGCACCAGAGGCGATCGCAGCCTCTAATGTCTGTAAAGCATAATCTCGATTGTGCTTATAGCCATCAAACCAATGTTCGGCATCGTAGATAATCCGGCGACTCTGAGAACGGAGGTACTCAATGGTGTCGCGAATCATCGCCAAATTTTCTTCTAATGTCGTTTTGAGTCCGGTTGTTACATGTAAATCCCAAGACTTGCCAAAAATCGTTACCCAGCGAGTTCCCGCCGCCAAAATATCTTGTAGCATCGGTTCGGTGGCGGCAGTGGAATTGGGGCGGCGAGTCGAGCAAAAAGCGACAATTTCAGCCTGTTTGAGCGGATCTTCTTGGAGTTGCCAGAAAAATTGTACATCCTTGGGATTGGCACCAGGCCAACCACCTTCAATAAAGGGAATTCCCAGTTGATCGAGTCTACGGGCAATGCGTAACTTATCTTCTATCGATACAGATAGCCCCTCGCGCTGAGTGCCATCCCGTAATGTAGTGTCATAGAGCCAAAGTTGAGGTAAAGAATTTGTGGTCATAAAACTGGGACCGACGAGACAACTTTCGAGGCAATGTGTCAATATACAACAAAAAGCCGATTTGGCAACTTAAAAATGCCTAAAGTAATAGCTGAAGGTAAAACAATTGATTGCGAGCATGGAAGCAATCTCCGCAAGATTTTGCTGCAAAATGGTATTGACCTCTACAATGACGGTGCTAAGGTAATAAACTGTCGGGGCATTGGCAGTTGCGGTACCTGCGCGGTTAAGGTAGAGGGCAAAGTCTCAGCAGCGAATTGGCGCGACCCTGCGCGGCGTTCGCTTCCTCCCCATTCTCCTACAACAGACTTACGTTTAGCCTGTCAAACTCAGGTTTTAGGCGATGTGAAAGTGACAAAGTTTGATGGATTTTGGGGACAAGGTTCTCGAATAGTGTGGACACCAAAAGGTTAAAAAGGAGTTAAGACAAGATGGGTAGATGGACACCCTTAATTTTAATGGCTGGAGGTTTAGCCATTCTGCTTGGTACATTACTAGGCATCAACTTTCCGATGGGCGTACAAACTGCTAACGCTCCTAGTGACAAGAAATCAGAAGTCCTGCCAGCTAATATCAATGTTAATAGCAGTGCTGGCAGCAAGAATGAAGAAACTGCAACAGAAGGAAACGAAACAACTCAAACAAACGAAAATAGGCGCTCTATTGTAGCCCCAAGACCTGACAACAGGAGTAACGTTGCCCAGAATTCTAGCGATGACTCAACTGACAGTACAACAGACGGCAATACAAATTCTTCAGAAACAAGCACACCATCTAGCAATACAAATCAAAACAACGAACCAATTCGCGCCTTGTGGTAACGATCAGATCCGTCTTCAGACCCGTCTTTAGTTACAAGTTATAAGTTATAAGTTATGAGTTATGAGTTATGAGTTATTAGTTATGTACTAATGATAAATGGCTAATGACAGATGACTAATGACTAATGACTAATGATTAGTGAGACTGTGATTATTGGTGGTGGCGTTATTGGTTTAGCGATCGCCATTGAACTAAAATTGCGCGGGACAAATGTCACCGTGCTTTGTCGTGACTTTCAGGCTGCCGCTACCCACGCCGCCGCCGGGATGTTGGCACCAGATGCGGAAAACATTGCTAATGAAGCAATGCGTTCCTTGTGTTGGCGATCGCGTGCTTTATATCCCGACTGGACGCGCAAATTAGAAGAACTGACCGGCTTAAATACTGGCTACCGCGCCTGTGGTATCCTTGCACCTGTTTTTGAAGAAGCAGGGGGGCAGGGGAGCAGGGGAGCAGGGGAGCAGGGAAAACTCCTCTCCTCTGCCCCTCTGCCCCTCTGCCCCTCTGCTAGCGAAGAGTCCCCGGCTTACTGGTTAAACAAAGAGGCAATTCATCAATATCAACCAGGATTGGGAGCCGAGGTAGTTGGTGGCTGGTGGTATCCTGAAGACGCTCAAGTTGATAATAAAGCTCTAGCTCATGTATTGCGGACGGCTGCTGAGTCTGTTGGTGTTGAACTCAAAGATGGCATTACAGTAGAAGCATTTTTACAGCAGCAGGGACAAGTGGTTGGCGTGCAAACCAATGCTGGAATAATTCGCGCCGCGCACTATGTTTTAGCTTCAGGTGCTTGGTCAAATGAATTGTTACCGCTACCCGTACTACCTAGAAAAGGACAAATGCTGAGTGTGCGGATACCAGAAATTTCGCCGGAATTGCCTTTGAAGCGGGTTTTGTTCGGGCAGGATATTTACATCGTACCAAGACGCGATCGCCTGGTTATTGGCGCAACCAGTGAAGATGTTGGCTTTATCCCCAACAACACCCCAGAAGGTATTCAAAAATTACTACAAGCTGCCATTCGCCTGTATCCCCAATTAAAGCATTATCCCATCCAGGAATTTTGGTGGGGATTTCGCCCAACTACCCCTGATGAATTACCCATCCTGGGCACTAGCCACTGTCAAAATTTAACCTTTGCTACGGGTCATTACCGCAACGGAATTCTACTTGCGCCCGTAACTGCCGCTTTGATTGCCGATTTAATCTTAGAACAAAAATCTGACCCCTTACTTGCTGATTTTCACTATTCGCGTTTCCAGTCCAAGTCATCTACCTCCACCGCAATGCTGACTCACTCTGCCAATTTCTCTAACGGACATCACTCTGCTATATCCCCACTCCCCACAGACGCGATTAATCCCGTCTCTACCGATTCCCCACTAATTATCGCTGGCAAAACCTTTCAATCCCGCTTGATGACGGGAACTGGTAAGTATCGCAGCATTGAGGAAATGCAGCAAAGCGTCGCCGCCAGCGATTGCCAAATTGTCACCGTAGCAGTACGACGGGTACAAACCAAGGCTCCGGGGCATGAAGGTTTAGCGGAAGCCTTAGATTGGACGAAAATCTGGATGTTACCCAATACCGCAGGTTGTCAAACTGCTGAAGAGGCAATTCGGGTGGCGCGTTTAGGGCGAGAAATGGCGAAATTATTGGGGCAAGAAGATAATAACTTTATAAAGTTAGAAGTAATACCCGACCTTAAGTATTTACTCCCGGACCCGATTGGGACGCTGCAAGCAGCAGAACAACTAGTTAAAGAAGGCTTTGCAGTATTGCCTTATATCAATGCTGACCCCATGTTAGCCAAGCGTTTAGAAGAAGTAGGTTGTGCTACAGTCATGCCTTTGGCATCACCAATTGGTTCTGGACAAGGACTGAAAACAACTGCCAATATCCAAATAATCATCGAAAATGCAGGTGTGCCAGTGGTGGTAGATGCTGGTATTGGTTCACCCTCAGAAGCCGCCCAGGCAATGGAATTAGGAGCAGATGCCTTGTTAATTAATAGTGCGATCGCTCTTTCTCCAAAACCAGCAGCAATGGCTCATGCGATGAATTTAGCGACAGTCGCCGGTCGTCTAGCATATCTTGCCGGCAGAATGCCTATTAAAGATTACGCCAGTCCTAGTTCACCTCTAACTGGGACGATTACAAGTTAGGGAATGGGGACTGGAGAGGCAGGGGAGCAGGGGAGCAGAGGAGAAGTAGCAGTAAGTCTTTCCCCTCTGCCCCTCTGCTCCTCTGCCTCTTGTCCCCAATCCAAAATGTAACGATTTATCTAGCAGTTTAAGACCAGATTTAGCATTTATGTAACATTAAATTAACGATAAAGATAAAGGAATTCATTCATGCCCTATACCAATGAAGAAGGCGGTCTTCTGAATAATTTTGCCCGGGAACCAAAGGTTTATCAAGCAGAACCTCCCACAGAAGGGCAAAAGCGAACTTATCTCTTACTAGGAATTGCCGCTACAGCTTTGGTTGCCGGCTTGATTCTAGTCGCCTTCTTTGTTTCTAAGAGCAGCTGATCGTAAAACATTTTAAGAAAACTTCATCTTTTGTATAGTTTTTCAGGTTCCGATTTTAAGAGGGGCCTGCTTTTTTATTTTTTGTTAAAATTGAACTAGGAATGAAAGTATATAATTATACTTTATTTTTCCAACTATAATTGAAGGCTCAATATATCCACAGCAGCACAACATCTACTTATTAAAAATCATTTTTATTATGACTTTAGCCCACTTGAATGCACCCAGAAAGGTGATATGTACTATGTTTTGGCTTTTTAGCCGCTATGAGCGTGAATGATACTGCACCCAACAATAATTCTACTTGGAATCGGCAAGTATACCACCGCCTGAAACTTGCCTTAAGTCTTGGCTTACGACGACAAATTCTTTTGGCAGTTTGTGATGATTTATACTTAAGAAATCAGGTAGCAGCCCGTTTGCATTCTACATTGGCTTATCCTGTTGGACAGGTGCTATATCAATCATCAAATGCTCAGGAAAATAGCACTCCAGCTTATCCGCGATTAGTCACGTTGCGTTTGAATTTAAACGATCCCAATCCCATAATCCAGATTAATCAATGGTTGACTAATTACCCACCGCCAATAGTTGGAGCATCAAAAGATACTCCTGGAAGACCTTTTCCAGTACCAGCATTTCAGATTGTTGGCGTGGAGCATCTTACTAAGCAACCAGTTGCAACGCAGCGTTTATTTTTGCACTATCTCCGCTTAAGCGAACAATATTTCTCTACACAAGAATCCAGCCGATTCCTAGAATCTAATTTGCTTTTGTGGATACCACGTCCTTGGTTATCGGCTATTAAGCAATCAGCACCACAGTTTTGGCGTTGTCGTACTGGTGTATTTGTGTTTGCTGGAGAACCCACACCAGCAACTCACAATTTGGCCTATCCAGAACGTTTTTCACGTTCAGGAAGCTTGGATTTAGAAAATATTGAGCGGTCGATTTTAGATGAATCAGCTAACCAAGCAGAACTCAGAACCGCAGCCACTGAGTTCAAGTTTGAGAATAATTCTGATTTTCCAGTAGAGATACAAGGGAATCGCGTACACCAAACTGAGGAAGTTTCACCATCAACAGCAGATTTATTGAAGGCTGCGCCACAACAACAGGAATCTACAAATCGGTCTGGTAGTGGGAGTAATAATCAATCGCTGTCATCTTTATCTCATATTAGCAGTGAGTTAAGAGAACTAGTAACAGCAACAATTAATACAAGTAATACTAAAAATACAGAGGATTCTTTACAACCACAGCAGATTTTATTAGAGATTGAAGAATTACACGAAAATCTTGTTTCAGAGGAGATACTGGCAGAGGCTTATCATCGCTTGGGTACTTTATACCGTCTTCGCATTGAGCAAGGAGAGGCAACTTTAGAAAACCTAATGGTGGCAATTATTGCCTATCAGGAAGCAATTAGCTATGACGAAAGCTCACCGCAACTCCCAGATATCTTGAATGATTTGGGTACACTCTACTGGATGCTATACCGCACACCACCCAATTCTGAAGAGGGACAAACTTATATAGAGCAGGCAATAGAATTTTATCAGTTGGCGTTAAAGATAATTTCGCCTCAGACACATTCGGAAACTTACGCTCGCGTACAAAGTAATTTGGGGACAGCCTATGGTGATTTAGCTCGTTTCTCTCACCCATCGGAAAATTGGCAGCAAGCAATTTTGGCTTACAGTGAAGCACTCAGTTACCGTACAGCTGAAATGGATTCATTAAAGTATGCGGCTTGCCAAAATAATTTGGGTACTGCTTACTGGCATTTAGGGCAATACAACCAACCGATTGTGCATTTAAAGAAAGCGATCGCAGCTTACAATGAAGCACTTGCACACTACAACCCGGAAGCCGAACCGCTCAAGTATGGCATGATTCAAAACAATATCGGTACTGCGTTTTGGAATCTGGCACAATACGAACAACCTGCCCAAAATCTCCAGCTAGCCATAGACGTTTATAGCGAAGCTCTCAAGTATCGCACTCCAGCTAATGTTCCCAGTGCCTGCGCCGCTACACAAAATAATCTGGGTACTGCCTACTGGCATTTAGCAAACCTATCTGAAACTACTAAAGAGGCACGGCAAAAATATCTGCAACTATGTATCAACGCTTACGAGGAAGCTATAGCTTTGGCTCACTCACTTAGCGGTACTTCTTTAAGTTTTGATTTGCTTGCCTCTCACAATAACCTGGGACTAGCACATTATCAGCTAGTAATAGATAAGTCTTTTAATATTGACAAAGCGACACGCTCTCAACACTTAGAAGTAGCATTAGATAACCATTTGCAAGCCTTAAACGGATTAAGTAAACAACCAGAGGCTTATCAAACAACCTTTGCTTATGTGGTGAAAACTATTCGTGCTTTTCATAATGAGTTAGGCATACAGGGACAAAATCTGGCTTTATCTAAAGTTCCTAGCCAGTTGTTACCAGAGATTTTGTCAAAATTATGAATCCCATTCCTCCCCATAGTGCGGAGAATGTCAAAAAACTGTAACTTCATATCAGCTTGACAATTTATTGGTAAGTCAAGTAAGGTAGCGATGTTTACGACGGGCTACGCCTACGTAATTGCCTGCGTAATTACTAGACTTCTTGCATAAATCAAAAAAGAACCCTAATCCGCCTTTGACTTCCCTTAAAGTCTCCACTCTTGCTGAGAGGTAGCGTGTTAGGGAAATTTTACAATCGGTTTACTGTTTTACTAATTACAAACTAGTGAAATATATTTTAACAAGTCATAATTTTAACTTCATAAATATAAATTATTCATTAAATTATTTTGAAATACACATAAATATTTTATAAAAAATACAAGAAGACATTGGCGTATTTTCCGTAAATTTACTAAGGTAGACTGAATACCTACTTGAAAGAAGCTCCAGAATGAACCTTTAAACCTAGAATTATGAAACTAAGCTTTGTTTTTGCTACTGCTATATCTAGTTTTTTTGTGAGTTTGACCACAGGATTTAGTTTCTCTGGTCAAGCACAAGCTCTAACTTTTTCTGGCATCTCTAGTGCGACATGGGGAAATCCTACTCCAGGAATCAGTGATACTAATCCCATATATACAGGTGTGGGAAGTAACACATTTACCTGGGGTAAAGTTAATTCGTCGTCATTGTCAGGACTTCCAAATAAACTAACCTCTAATGGAACTTCATTTGCTGCGGACATTAACTCTGTATTCAAAATAGCTGATTTGACTTACTTTAATGGAACAGTAAACACTGGTTCAAGCGTTGAATTTGTACCTTTAAATCTCAATGTATCTTTCAGCCAACCTGTGGGAACCAGCCAAGTTTTTGACTTCAATTTACGTTTAGTAAATACACTTAACGACCCAAAAGACCCTGAGAAGAGTGCAGACTTGGTATTTTTAGACACAAAGTTGAGTAATCGCAGTTTCACCTTTGGAAGTAATAAATATACCCTTGAGTTAATCGGTTTTAATCTAGACGGTCGCCAGATAAGTATTAAGGCTCTTGAAGAAGCTACAACTACAACAGCTATTTATGCCAAAATCAAAACTATACCCGAACCTGCGTCAGTGTTGGGTCTATCATTGCTAGGGATATACCTGATATCTCGTAAAAATCTTTGGAACAGAAATACAGGAAATAGGGAATAGATATATACTCAGTTTTGTTCAAAAATTAAATAGGAGTGCTACATAACAATCCGATTTGATTTTTGAACTTATTTACAAGGACAGATAAGAGGCAACGGTCAAGAAGGCTCTTTCAATTGTATGGAGTTTTTTCATTCAATCAAAAATTTGGGTGATAAAAAAATATAGAGACGCGATTTGACACGTCTCTACAAGGTTTAGGGTTTTTTGATAGACGCGATGAATTGCGTCTTTATGCAGGGTTAGGTTGGGTTCGGCTTTGAAGTAGCTGTATAATTGCAGCTTTTTCTAAGATTCCAACTAGGACACCATTCTTGCGAATCACGGGAAGCACAGATAGTTTTTGTTGTTCGAGTAACTGTATGACTTCCAGCAGAGGTTGATCTGATTGGACTGTAGTAGATTCAGTAATTGGTCGCATGACTTGTTTAACTTGAGTTTCTGACCACAGTGCTGTGGGGATGGTTCTTAAACTATCAATTGCGATCGCACCTACTAATTGTCCATCATCATCAGTCACTAAGAACCGATGCCAGTTTTGCCCACTGATGACTCGCTCATCGGCAAACTCTCTCAAGGTAAGATTAGCAGATACAATCGGGCTGTCATGAGTTACAGCATCCTCAGCAGTCAAACCTGTGAGTTTTTCTTGCACTCTGGCAAATTGAGCCGAATTACCAGCATTTTGCAACAAGAAGAAGCCAACTAACAAATTCCAGAAGTTACCGGCGCTGCCAAATAATAGTAGGGGAAGTACGCCTGAAAGAATTGCTACCCAACCAAAGATTTGCCCAACTCGACTCGCAAAGGTTACACCTTTATAAGGATTGCCTGTAATTTTCCAAACAATAGCTTTCAGTATATTTCCGCCATCTAATGGCAAACCAGGAATCAGGTTAAATAGGGCTAATGCCAAGTTAACAGAAGCAAGAACACCAAGAATTGCTGCTAACGGCCCTGATGCAGATGTAGTAACACCAATCGCTGTAACGATACCGCATAGTAGTAAACTAACAAAAGGCCCGGCGATCGCAACCCAGAAAGCCTCACCTGGGGTTTTCGACTCTTTTTCTAAGCTAGCCAAACCGCCAAAGATAAACAGAGTGATGGATTTGACATCAATACCCTGACGAATTGCAACGAAACTGTGGCCTAATTCATGGGCGACGACAGAGGCAAATAACATCAGCGCTGTCATCAATCCTAGTAGCAAAGCTAATCCCGCAGACAATTGGGGAAATTGCGCCGCCAGTCCACTGCTATAGCTCCAAGTTACCAAACCTAGAACTAAAAACCATGACGGATGGATATAGAAGGGAATTCCGAAGAGATTACCAACGCGAATTGTGCCATTCATGTCGTTCACCTTTGATTTCAGCTTCGAGAGGTTTGCTTTCGTCCTTCTCGATGTCTCTAGTGTAACGAAAGGTTAAGAGATTTTAATCTCGATCGCGGTAGTGGTGTCCGTCTGTAAAGGTGCGGTTATTGGGATTATTGAGAGCATCCAAATTCAAGAAGCAGGAGAAACGTTGGATCGCGTCGATAGCGCATCTCGATACATTTTTTTATGCTAATGCTGCTCTATACACCACAACTTCTGTCCGAAAATGGGGCGATCAACGACCCTCCCAGCAATAGAAAGGACAGTCCACTGTACCCTCAAACGAGCCAAACATGAATAGTCCACCAAGCAGGATCGTTGAACTAAGCAACCCCAATCGTTAATAACTGAGCAATCAAGCAGAGGTTAAAGACGATTTAAGTCGTATAAAAACGGATTTGTATCCAACGTGTAGAGAACACGTTCAATTTCCGAATTTGTGGTCATGTCAGACTGCCTATTTTACGTTTAAACCCAATGTCCCCGTAGCATATAACATTGCTTTATTGACTAACTCAGCCCCCGCTTTTTCGGGTGAACCGACATCGAATGGAGGGGCTGGATCGTACTCCATTAATAGTTGAGCGATCTTGGCGGCTTCGTCACCACAAAGCACTTCAGCGATCGTTAGACCAAAATCAATGCCTGCCGTAACCCCCCCACCAGTCATACGATTTCGGTCAATCACAACTCGCTCCGTTCCGACCTCAACGCCCAACGTTGCGAGTTGTTCACGCCCCATCCAGTGAGTCGCCGCTCGATAGCCTTGTAGCAGTCCTGCCTTCGCTAAAAACTCAGACCCGCTGCACACAGAGGTGATGAACTTTGCTGTCCTCCCCTGTTTCTGGAAAAACTCAAGTACTTCTGGATCGTTTACTATTGCACTCTGTCCTAAACCGCCGCCGACGCAGATCGCGTCTAAGGGTGGGCAATTTTCAAAGGTGGTATCAGGCAAAATCATCATTCCGTCATCGGTTTTGATCGGGTCTAACGCTTTCCAGATGCGGTGGATCTGGACACCAGGAAGCAAACTAAAAACTGTCTGGGGCCCTACAATATCAAGTGCCGCCATCCCAGGATAAAGTACCAAGCCAATAATATGTTTTTGTGAGTAAGTCATGAATCAATCTCCTGATGACAGTTGCTATGAAATCTATCCTTATACCTAAAAGAATTGAAAGTTAAGGATTTAGTCTTGGTTGTGGTTGGGAAATACAATGCGAGATGTCCGATGAACTAGGGTTGTAGAAATAGAGAATAAGGAAAAGCCGATGAGTGGATGGAAGACTGCTAAAGGAAAAGAAGTCTTCAAGTGAATTGTGAGAAATTGCAGTCCCAACAACACTGGAATACTTGCAGTAAGATTCTGGACTCTTGAAGGAAACGGCATTAGAAACACCCATATCAACAAAATTAGCGAGAGTCCGCTATATCCTCGCACGAGCCAGATATGTAGGTTCCACCAATTAGAGTTGTAAAAGTAAGCCAGTCCAACGCTGAATACTTGGATTGCTAAACAGAGATTGAAAAACACTACTGCGATAAAAAAACTAATTTGAATCCAGCGCCCAGATATCTGTGTATCATCAATGCCAGGATTTAGAGTCATGGTTAAGTAATCCAAAAAAAGCAAACAAAGGAAAAGACTTGGTGTGACTAAAGCTAAGATAGGTCTGGTTGCTATACTGCGCCTAGACCTCGAAAGGGTACAATTTGCCAATCATGATTGCCTTACAAGCTCTATTTCATGCAATTGCTCAAGCTAAAGATGAAGAGACATTGCGATCGCACATATCCACAGAAATGAGTGAATATTTTTCAGCTACACGAGGTGGGCTGTTTTTCTTTGCTCAAATTTCTCTAGCTAACAGCAAGCTTCAAAAAGCAGTGGAAATCGCATTATCACCCCAACACAACCCAGTTGCACGCTATTTGCTAGAACATCATGCCCCTGTTCATGAAGCTTTAGTAGTAGAACCTAAGACGTGGAGGTTGATTTGTCCTCGCGCCGATCACTGGCACGTCATGGCAGGGCCAATTGTCAGTAATGGGCAGTTAGTAGGCGTGGTAGGTTTTACTCGTAAGCAGGGAATGCCTGCATTTGATTCACAAAATCTTACAGATTTGAGTGCGCTTTGTCTGCATATTTCTACTTGGGTGGCAATGACGCGATTGCAACAACCACTATTACAGACAAAGCGTTTAACGGCTCGTGAAATGCAAATTGCTTCCTTGGTGGCTCAAGGACAAACCAATGCAGAAATTAGTGCTGAACTTTGGATTACTGAAAACTCTGTCAAGCAAGCTTTAAAAAGGATGTTCCGCAAGCTTGAGGTTTCATCTCGTGCTCACATGGTTGCAAAGCTTTCTACAGTTTCAAAATAAATAACCTTTTATTGGTCTGATTAATCCTGGATTTCTCTGCTTATGTCACCGGAGAAAAACAGGAGGCAGGAAGCAGGGGGCAGGGGGAAGGAGGTTTTAGAAAAGAATTTTCTCTGGAGGCAAAATGGTCTGAGAGCAACTAAATTTATTTATGAAAAATAAAAAAATATGTATTTTATTAACTGGGCGCAAGAAATACAGCGTCCTTGTTAAATCTCCGTTCGGCTGAGGCTCACAGCGTCAGTGTAAATTTATTTATGGGGATTCCTTCAGCATAGCTGCCTCCTTAATCTGCCCCCTGATAATCATTTCTAGCAAATATTTAAGTGAAACGTTATCAGGGGTGTATTTTCTGGCTTAGGCATCCACTTATGCTGGAATTTTCTCCATCTGCTGAGAAATTTTCTGCAACATCGGGGTAATTAGATCGGCTGGTACAGGGCAACTGAAGTAGTAACCCTGACCTTCATCACATCCCAGCATTTTCAGGTAGTCAAGCTGTTCTTGGGTTTCCACACCCTCTGCCGTGATGTTCAACCGCAGACTTTTTGCCAGGGCAATAATTGCATTCGTGACGGCGGCACTATCAGGATTAGATGTGACATCCTGTACAAATGAGCGATCGATCTTGAGCATATTCACAGGAAAGCGCTTCAAGTAGTTGAGGGAGGAATAACCAGTACCGAAGTCATCTAGAGCCAAGCATATACCCAGTTCTCGTAATTGTTTTAAGGTTTTAACCGATCGCTCCATATCAGCCATCAAGAAGCTTTCTGTCACTTCCAATTCCAGGTAAGATACTTGGAGTCCAGTTTCCTCAAGAATTTGACTGACAACCTCAACCAGATTCGGTAGTTCAAACTGTCGGGCTGACAGATTTACAGACATCCGAATTGGGTTAAATCCAGCAAGCTGCCAAGCACGGTTTTGGGCACAAGCAGTTCGCAAGACCCACTCACCAATTGTTAGGATCAAACCATTGGCTTCAGCAATGGGAATAAATTTTGTTGGCGAAACCAAACCTAATGTAGGATGCTGCCAGCGAACCAACGCTTCCATAGCTGTAATTTGTCCGCTGTGTAAATCAATCAGAGGTTGATAATAAACCAGCATTTCATTGCGCTCAAGCGCTCCACGTAATTCATTTTCTAAAGTTATTCGCTCCTGCAACTGAGCATTAATTTCTGGTGAATAGAATTGGTATTTGCTACGCCCTTGCTGCTTCGCCTGGTACAGTGCGATATGAGCCTGTTGCAAAAGTTGATCTACGCTATTACGCTCATTTATTCCATTAATTGTGATGCCGATGCTGGCGGTAATATGAATCAAGTTACCCTGTATAGAAAAAGGTTTGCTCAGGGTACTTAATACCATCTGAGATAGCTTAATCACACTTTCAAAAGAAATAATGTCTATATGGGCAATGGCAAATTCATCTCCACTCAAATGGGCAAAAATATCTGTTTGTGTCATACAGACTGATAACCTCTGAGCGACTGCTCTTAACAACAAATTTGTTGTTTCATGCTCCAAACCATGACTCATAGCAGTGAAATCATCAATACCCAACAAAAAGACTGCTACAAAGCGCTGATTATTTTCAGGTTGAGATAGAGTCTGATGGAGGCGATCGCGAAATAGATCGCGATTGGGTAATCCAGTTAGATCGTCATAATTACTGATGTAATGAATTAATTCATCTAATTTGTAAAGAGTTTGTGAAGTATCCGCCATCAATGTACCGGCTTCATCAGCAAAATCTGTGGGCAATTTAGGTAAGGTTTTGGTGTTTAGATAATTGTGCAATGCCGCAGATGTCAAAATAACTGGTTTGAGCAGGTGGTGTAGTGCGTAGAGGGTGGCGGCTGTACCCGCTAAGGTAGCCAACAGAGCAATAAGCATAACTCGAATCGCCATCTCCAAGGAATAGGAGTTTGAGATCACGAAACTCAAGAGTAAGCTTAGAAGTGGTATGTGAGTACCCAAAAATGCCACCAACATGATTTTAGCAGTGTAGCTTTTTTTGAGTAATGGAAAACTAGCTAGGAATGAGTATAGATTGAGCTTGTGATTGAGCTTCATAGATTTTGTTTGATAGTTGGTAAATTAGTTCCGAGCTATTCTGAGAAAAAAGTATTTTTAATTCACATTCCAGTAAAATTAGCTCTCATGGAACCCAACCCTGACAAGGTTATATATTATGTTTCCCAATCTAGACTCTTACTTAATATGCATTATGATAAAGTTTCTGTAAAACTTATTTTATAAACTATTTAATAATCACAATTCTATTGAATTTCATACTGTCAGTAGTTATCCAAATTTAATATCAAATTGAAAAAAGCTTGATAATACGATTTTTAAAGCAAAATTTAATTATTATATCAATTAATTTAATCAGCTAATTGTAAATATTTTTCCACAAATTTAGACGTACATAAATAATAAATTCTTAGTTTATTTGGTCTTTTTTATAGATATTGCATTCGATTAATAAAATGTAATTAATATTATAAATAAAGCCAAAAAATGCAAGCCTATAGAGACCCTGAACTAAGGTTTTAGTAAATTAAAGACGCGGAATAAAGTTTTCTTATTAGCAAAGGTAAGCTGTTACGCAAAAAGAAAAGCGCATCAACTGGTGAAGGTTGTCCTAAGTTAATTGTCATTAGTCATTTGTCCTTGGTAAACACAAATGACTAATGACTAATGATGGTCTTAACGGAGTTTGTGCAATATGTAGGCGCATTAGCTTAACATAGAAGCTCAGACAGGAATGGTACTAAGAAAAGATACAGCCCTTGATTTGACTGGTTCCCAGTTTTTAAGCTCTTAACTCATTCTTGGAGGCTCCGCCTCCAGTAGCTTGACAAGAGGCAGAGCTTCTAAATATATTCCCAGCCCGGAGGCTGGGAACAAGACAACACAAACCTTTGGGCTTTACAAGCGTGCTATTCGGCTCAGACGGTTAATGCCGATCGCCTCAGTTAGCTTTATAAGGGATGCTCCCAGATAGTCCTTGCGCCAAAACATATGCAAAGCTTGCTCTCAGGCTTCGTCAATATCGAAAGCGCAAGGATTTCCTTGCGACTTAATTAGATTTTTCCGCTTTCATACCTATAAGTATAAAACTTCCTTGACACCAAGACTTAATCAAGGGATACTTTTTGTATCGATTGGTAAATAAGCATTTAGTTGGTAACTATTATGCCCACCAAAGCTCCTGATGCCAGCCATTTGATCGATGGTGGGTTTACAGCTTGAACGATATGCGATCGGACTCACAATCACTAAACCTTATTCAAAAGAACATCGTTATGTCACAAAAGCTCTCAGAAAAAGTCGCGCTCATTACAGGTGGCACCAGCGGCATCGGTCTTGCGACTGCCAAGCGATTCGTCGCCGAAGGTGCGTATGTTTTCATCACAGGTCGTCGTCAGCATGAACTTGATGCCGCCGTCAAAGAGATCGGTAAAAACGTCACTGGCGTTCAAAGCGATGTCTCTCTTCTTGCAGACCTCGATCGCCTTTACACCACAATTGAGCAAGAGAAAGGTCGCCTTGAGATCATTTTCGCCAATGCTGGAGGTGGGGAACTTGCCCCGCTTGGATCGATAACTGAGGAACACTTTGACAAAACCTTTAACACCAACGTCAAAGGTCTGCTTTTCACTGTGCAGAAGGCATTGCCTTTGTTGTCAGAGGGAGCTTCAATTATTCTCAATGCTTCGATTACTTCTATTAAAGGCAACCCAGCATTCAGCGTTTACAGCGCCACCAAAGCCGCCGTGCGCTCGTTTGCACGCAACTGGACACTCGACCTCAAAGAGCGCAAAATTCGTGTCAATGCTATCAGCCCTGGTGTTGTGCCTACTCCTGGCTACAATCTTCTGGGACTGACCGAGGAGCAAGTGCAGGAATTTGTAGCAAGTCAGGCTGTCAATATCCCCCTTGGGCGGGTGGGTACGCCAGACGAGATTGCCAAAGCTGTTGTCTTCCTTGCATCCGATGACAGCAGCTTTGTCAACGGCATCGAACTCTTCGTCGATGGGGGCATGGCGCAGATTTGAAGTGTTCTCAAAACAGTCAGCAATGTAAAAGATAGGCTGTTTCTAGTTTGCTGAATGCTCAACTCAAATAACTGTGTGCCATTAATTCTGCAACAAATTATTCCAGCTGATTGCCAGAAAAGAGCCGATTTGTAACTTGCTCTAACACCTTTAATGCTGTCAATGAACCTCGAATCAACCGAGTAGCGGCAAAAGGTTGTCGAAGCATGGCGATCGCTAACGAAAAAGGGTTTAGAGAGCCATCAGAGTTAATTGCTGGTGTAAGATCGGGGATATTATGCTGACAATCATCGCTAACTATTCGCAGCATTGCCACAGACACCTCAGCCGCATTGAAAAATTCTAAAGCGGTAAATCCTTCCATATCTACAACATCAGCCGCCAAAGTCTTACCTAAATGACGTTTTTCGGCAGCAGACCAAATCACCCGATCGCTTGTTAGGGACTTGACTAATGAGGCTTTCTCTGATATAAAAGAGTGCAATTGTGCTGTGAAAGTGCGATCGCATTCTTGCTGTTTCTCCTGATAAATACAATTTTGATACAGCACAAGATCGCCAACTGTATAGCGATCGCTCAAGCTGCCACATATACCCATAATTAGGACTCTGGATTTTGGAGTCAGAAATTGTCCTTGTTGCAGGTATTTGAGTAAAGGTTTCATGCCAACAGGTATGGCTAATACTGTTGGCATGAAGGCAGTAACGCCGCTTAATCCGCGACACACAGCTTTATATTCTGCTCCTTGAGGTACCAAAATTGTGTTGATGGGCAAAAAATTAGACACTAGCTCTCTCGATAGTTTCAAGTTTTAAGGGACTTCCAATTAGATCCCCGACTTCTTTGAGAAGTCGGGATCTGAACACCGCCCATTTTCACAAATCAAATAGGATTGCTATCTCTGAGTGATAATAAGTAATATTGCCGTTTAGTAGTAACCAAAAATTAGCAAACCGAAGATGATTGCTGTAGCATGACTAAATAATTGTGTCATCCACACGATAATTTTCCAAGATGGTAAAGCTTCATAACTCCAAATCCGCACGAGAACTCTTCAATATTTCCAAATTGGCGATTCAATTTTCGTGGCTGACGGTGAGTTTTTGGATTGCCGTAACGGTAGCTGGTGTTCTGGCTTTCAGTTCCCTTAAATATGCCTTGTTTCCAGATATTACTTTTCCAGTAGTGGTTGTAAATGCTACAGCTCCCCTGACAACTGCCCTGGATACAGAAGCGAAGCTCACCAAACCCCTAGAAGAACGCCTCCGCTCCCTTGAAGGACTGGAGGTTATCCGCTCATCCACCTATCCTAGTCAAACAGCCGTTAGCCTCTCTTTTGTCGTTGGGACGAATTTAGAAACATCAACCAAAAAGGTTGAAACTGCCCTGAAGCAGTTGGCTCTACCTCAAGGAGCGACTTCTAAAATTATTCCCCTGAATCTAAACGAGTCAGCCGCCATTAGTTATGCCATAGAGAGTCCTACACGGAATCTCAAAGATTTGACGAAGTTAGCGCAAGATGAGATTGTTAGTGCGATCGCTAAATTACCAGGAGTATTAAAAGTCTCACTACTAGGCGCTGCGACTGCAACTCCTTCGATAAATCCAGCGAATGCGAGTGCAACAATCCCCCAAGGTGGGGCGACATTAGTCCGGTTTAACGGTGAAGATGCACTCGCATTTCAGGTAATCAAACGCGGTAATGCTAATACTTTGGAAGTAGTGAGTCGGGTTGAGAAAGAAGTTCAAAGGCTACGCTCAACCCTCAAAGATGTCAAACTTACCTTAGCTGCCACCCAAGCAGAATATATCCGCCAAGCCACCCAGTCAACCATCGATGCTTTACTGGAAGCCGTCTTGTTGTCAATAGTGGTAATTTTTCCTTTTTTATGGAATTGGCGGGCAACTCTCATTTCTGCCTTGGCTATTCCCACGTCTTTGCTGGCGACATTTATCGTCATGGCGATTTTCGGCTTCAACCTAGAAACAATCACCCTGCTGGCTTTAGCTTTGGTGATTGGTAGCATTGTTGATGATGCGATCGTGGATGTGGAAAACATCATGCGACACGTTGAAGATGGAGAAACTCCTCGCCAAGCAGCGCTTTTAGCGACAAATGAGATTGGGTTGACAGTTACCGCCGCCACTTTAACAGCAGTAGCAGTTTTTCTACCCATAGGTTTAATGGGTGGGGTAATTGGTCAGTTCTTCAAGCCTTTTGGCATCACTGTATCTGCGGCGATGCTTGCTTCTATGCTAGTTGCTCGGACTTTATCTCCAGTTCTGGCTATCTACTGGCTCAAACCGAAATCCTCGCTCTCCCCGCGTAGAGAAGCAAAAATCTGGGTGGCGTTTACCCAATCTTACAGAAATTTGCTCAGTTGGTCTTTAAATCATCGCAAGATAGTTATCGGGTTAGCTGCACTCAGTTTCATCGCAGGTATAGCACTGATTCCACTAATTCCCAAAGGATTTATTCCCAAACTCGATCGCGGCGAATTTAATATTGCTTATACGGCTCCTTTGCCGAGTATCCCTGATTTGGGCAGAGGGGGACAAGGGGGACAAGGGGGACAAGGAGGACAAGGAGGACAAGGAGGACAAGGAGGACAAGGGAGTGATATTCCTAGTCCCCAATCTCTAATCCCCAATCCCCAATCCCCAATTCCCAATCCTTTAAATGATTCTCTTGTGGTTGCGAAGAAACTAGAAGAGGTTGTGAGAAAATCACCGGCAGTTGAAACGGTATTTACCACCGTTGGTTCTCGTGAGGGTGAGCCGAATAAAGGGACACTATACGTAAAGTTAAAGGAAAATCGCACGATCGCAACTGCGGAATTACAAGACCAGTTGCGCTCCTCCTTACCTGTTCTTTCTGGGGTAACTACTAGTGTTGAAGATATTCAATTTGTCGATTCTGGCGGTCAAAAACCCCTGCAAATAGCATTACAAGGTGATAATCTCCAAGCTTTGAGCAAAGCAGTCAAAGCCATTAAAGAAAGGATTCAAAGGCTACCGGGATTCGCTGATGTCACAGTTACAGGTGAAACGAATCCACAGGGCACGGTTTTTCAGATCGAGCGTCTGAATAATCAGCGCGTAGCCTACATCAGTGCTAATCTTGGCAAGGATCTGTCTTTGGGTGATGCCACCGACAAAGTGGTAGCTGAAGCAAACGCGGTGTTACCCTCTAATGTTTCTTTAAATTTAGGAGGAGACTCTGCTAACCAAAATAAGGTTTTTAGCAGTTTCGGCAGTACTTTAGCTCTATCTGCCTTGTGCATTGTTGTGGTACTAATTTTACTATTCAAAAGCTGGGTAGACCCTTTAGTTATTGGTGTCTCTTTGCCTTTAGCACTAGTGGGGGCGATGTTGGCGCTACTAATTACCAAGAGCGACTTTGGTATGATCTCATTGATCGGTTTCGTCTTTTTGCTGGGGCTGGCAAATAAAAATGCGATTTTGCTTGTAGATTATATCAACCAGTTACGCAATGCTGGCTTAGACCGTACAGAGGCGATTCTCAACACCGGACTAGTGCGCCTCAGACCAATTATGATGACCACGGCCTCGACTATTTTAGGGATGCTGCCGATCGCTTTGGGTTTGGGTGCTGGTTCGGAATTGCGATCGCCGATGGCTGTAGCGATCGCAGGTGGACTGGTAACTTCAACTATTCTCAGTTTGATTGTTGTGCCGGTAGTCTACACCATTTTGGATGATTGGTTTCCCCGGTTTAAGAAGAGGGGGAGCAGGGAAGCAGGGGAGCAGGGGGAAAGTTGATGCAGGTTTTTGTCACGGGGGGTACGGGTTTTATTGGTGCCCATTTGGTACGGTTGTTGCTGCAACAAGGATATGCCGTCAAAGCACTGGTACGCTCAACCAGCAATTTGGAGAATTTACGCGGTTTAGAGGTGGAAATTGTCAAAGGCGATTTGAACGATCCAAATCTCTGGCAACAGATGGGAGGTTGTCAATATTTATTTCATGTAGCAGCTCATTATTCCCTCTGGCAGACAGACCGAGAATTACTCCACCGTTACAATGTCCTGGGTACGCGCAATGTGTTGGCAGCAGCTCGCAAGGCTAACATTGAACGCACTGTCTACACAAGTTCAGTAGCAGCGATTGGGGTAGGAGCGTCAGGGGAAGTTGTGGATGAAACACATCAGAGTCCTTTAGAAAAGTTGGTGGGTGACTATAAAAAGTCTAAGTTTTTGGCTGAACAAGAAGCTATGCAAGCCGTTGCTACAGGTCAGGAGGTAGTTATTGTCAATCCCAGCAGTCCGATTGGCTCGTTGGATATCAAACCTACCCCGACGGGTGATATAATCTTGCGGTTTTTACGACGGCAAATGCCCTTTTACATGGATACTGGTCTAAATTTTATCGACGTGCGGGATGTGGCATGGGGGCATTTACTGGCTTTGCAACGGGGTAAATCTGGCGATCGCTATATCTTAGGTCATCAAAACCTCAGTCTTAAGCAACTACTCGAACAACTCGCCGATATCACAGGTCTGAGCGCACCTCAACAAACAGTACCCGCTTGGTTGCCCCTGAGTGTTGCCTGGGTTGATGAAAAAATTCTCGCACCATTGGGTAAATCGCCCTCAGTACCATTAGATGGCGTTCGGATGGCGAAACAACCTATGTATTACAATGCTTCAAAGGCTGTACGAGAATTGGATCTACCCCAATCTTCGCTGAACGCCGCACTCAAAGACGCTGTGGATTGGTTTGTTGCTCAGGGATATGTCAACCCCTCTGGGAAATTCAAAATTCACGCATTCAAAATTGAAGACCCCACAGATAAATCTTGGGGTTGAGAAAGTGGTGCATTTATCTTTAAAAGAGGAGCGATCGCAACAATGGCAGTTAATCTACAACAAGCTATGGATATTGGGAAGTATCTTGTTACACAGCGTTTGAAAGGACGCAAACGCTTCCCCTTAGTGTTGATGTTAGAACCTCTTTTTCGGTGTAATCTCGCTTGTACTGGTTGTGGTAAAATCCAACATCCGAAGGAAATATTAAAGCAAAATCTCACCCCAGAACAGTGTTTTGCCGCTGTGGAAGAGTGTGGCGCACCAGTTGTCTCCATTCCTGGTGGAGAACCTCTGCTACATCCCCAAATTGATGAGATTGTCCAGGGATTAATTGAGCGCAAGAAATATATTTACTTGTGTACTAATGGTTTGTTATTAGAAAAGAGCCTGGATAAGTTTCAACCTTCTCCCTATCTCACTTTCAGCGTGCATTTAGATGGAATGCGGGAATTACACGATCGCTGCGTCGATCGTAAAGGTGTTTTTGATATTGCTGTCAAAGCCATTCGTGCCGCTAAAGCTAAAGGCTTTCGTGTTACAACTAACACCACTATCTTTGAAGGTACTGAACCTAAAGATATGCAAGAGTTCTTCAACTTTCTGGAAACACTAAATACTGACGGGATGATGATTTCTCCCGGTTACAGTTATGAGTGGGCACCAGATCAAGATCATTTTCTCCACCGCGAACAAACCCGCGCCCTCTTCCGGCAAATTCTGGCTCCCTACAAAAGTGGTGAAAAAAATTGGAACTTCAATCACAATCCATTGTTCCTAGATTTTCTCACGGGTGATAAGGACTACGAATGCACGCCTTGGGGTAGCCCTAGTTATAGCGTTCTCGGTTGGCAAAAACCTTGCTATCTGCTGAACGAAGGTTATTACTCTACTTTTAAGGAATTACTGGCACAAACTGACTGGAGTCAATACGGCCAGAAGAGTGGTAATCCTAAGTGTGCCGATTGTATGGTTCATTGTGGTTACGAACCCACCGCCGCAATGGATGCAATGCAGCCGCAAAATATGGCGCGTGCCCTTGGCAGTGTGTTTGGTAGAAACTAGTAGTCTGTCCCAAAAGTTTTGAGAGATTAGTGGTGTTCAGATCCCCGACTTCTTAAAGAAGTCGGGGATCTAGCAGCTCTTCAATGCAACAACATCCAGTGAGGATAAAAAGAGGATGCTTATTTAGAGATATTGCGATCGCTTCTTGAGCCAAATTCGCCGAATTTCATCAGAAAAAATACTTATGCCATTTGTATCTGTTCGCGACCTGCAAATGTATTATGAGATTCGTGGCACTGGTCAACGCCTACTCAGTATCAGTGGTACTGGAGGAGATTTGCAGCGATCGCCGACTATTTTTGACTCACCACTAGCCCCACACTTTGAAATCTTAGCCTACGATCAGCGCGGTCTGGGTCAAACTTCAAAACCTGATATTCCTTACACCATAGCAGATTACGCCGCTGATGCAGACTCTTTGTTAAATGCAGTTGGGTGGGAAAGCGCTCATGTCATCGGAATTTCCTTTGGGGGTATGGTAGCCCAAGAGTTGGCACTGCGCTATCCGCACCGCGTTAAACGTCTTGTTTTGGCCTGTACTAGTAGTGGCGGTGCTGGTGGGTCGTCATATCCACTACACGAACTCGCAAACCTTGCTGCTGAAAAACTAGCTCATCGGCAAATCACAATTGCTGATACCCGTTGGCAAGAGGAAGCTTGGCTCTCTAGCCGAACTACACAATTTCAGGAATTAGTAAAGCTGACACTAGCAGTTTTTCAAGCGGGTACAAACGAACCAAGTCGTGAAGTTGGGCGTCGTCGTCAGCTTGAGGCTCGTGCTGCTCACGATACATATAATCGACTTTCTCAACTGCATATTCCTGTCTATATCTGCGGCGGCCATCACGATGGCATATCTCCTCCTGCCAATCTTGAGGCAATGCACAAACAGATACCAGGTTCGTATTTAGAGTTCTTTAAGGGCGGTCATGGTTTTCTTTACCAAGACTCCCAAGCATTCAAGCGCGTTATTGCCTTTCTCCAAAATAAATTTGAGTAATTTTACATAAGACATATAAGAAATCACTACAAAGTGACATTAACTACAATATCTATTGCCCTCCCACAACAGCAGCGATCGGCTCGTAAACTAAACATAGTCCAAAATGTGAAGTTATGTAAATAATTTTCACAAACATAACAATAATTTGTAATAAAATATGATGCAGCAGCATTGTATAAAGAGAACTTGGAAGTAAAAAACAACATCTTAATCAGGTTTTCCAGTCGTTCATAGAAGTTTGAAGTTTTTTAACAAAAGTTTTAATCTGAAAGCCTGGAGATCGTAAACTTATTTCTTGGATGTCTGTTTTAAACCTTTCGTAACTCGTCAGGCAGTGCTGACATCAAAAATCAACTGAACCATTCAGTTTTGAGTCCAATTATTCTTAACCAAGCAAATTAGGAGATTTAACGCAATGGTTTTAGATGCATTTGCAAAAGTAGTTTCCCAAGCTGATACACGCGGCGAATATCTCTCTGATGCACAATTAGATGCATTGAGCGAACTAGTCAAAGATGGTAACAAGCGTGCAGATGCTGTTAACCGTATTACCAGCAATGCGTCAGCTCTTGTTGCTGCTGCGGCTCGTGATTTGTGGGCAGAACAACCCCAATTGATCACTCCCGGTGGTAATGCATACACCAGCCGTCGTGCAGCTGCTTGTATCAGAGACTTGGACATCATTCTTCGCTATATCACCTACGCTATCTTTGCTGGCGATTCTAGCGTACTAGACGATCGTGCCCTCAATGGATTGCGGGAAACCTACTTGGCATTGGGAACTCCAGGAGCTTCAGTTGCTGTTGGTATTCAAAAGCTGAAACAAGCTTCTTTGGCAATTGTCAACGATACAAACAATATCACCAGAGGCGATTGCAGTGCTTTGTCATCTGAAATAGCTAGCTATTTCGATCGTGCTGCTGCTGCTGTAGCTTAAGCAAAGCAAGCATTGCTGATGTTGACTAAATAATTGTCCTGTCTATAGGACAAAACAAAATTTCAACCATAACGTTTGTAAAAGGGAAATACCAAAATGACAAAAACACCTCTAACTGAAGCAATTGCATCGGCTGATTCTCAAGGACGCTACCTCAGCAGCACCGAAATTCAAGTTGCTTTTGGTCGCTTCCGCCAAGCTCCTGCTAGCTTACAAGCAGCAAAAGCTTTGAGCGCCAATGCTCAACGCTTGACCGAAGGTGCTGCTCAAGCAGTGTATAACAAGTACCCTTACACCACTCAACAACAAGGCCCTAACTTCGCGGCTGATGCACGCGGTAAAGGCAAGTGTGTACGTGATATCGGCTACTACTTGCGGATTATCACATACGCTTTAGTTGTTGGTGGCACAGGCCCCTTGGATGATTTCTTAATTTCTGGCTTGGCTGAAATCAACCGGACTTTTGACCTGTCTCCTAGCTGGTACATTGAAGCTCTCAAGTACATCAAAGCTAACCACGGTCTCAGCGGCGATCCAGCTGTTGAAGCAAATTCCTACATCGACTACGTAATCAATACTCTAAGCTAGAGTGTTTCTTTAGCCCGGAGAGGAAATCAGCTCTTATGACAAGTGAGTTCTATGAGTTGTTTACCTCTCCGGGCAGTTTTTTAAGAAAAGCTAGCTGAAAACCTTGGAGAAAGAGGAACGTAGTTCTGTATTTTTTGCTTTAGAACAGGGATGAAAGCTGCCGACGTAGCACGGTATTTGCTACAAATTTGGGAAAGTTCACAACCCAGTGCCTCTTTTAAGCTACTGTCAATTGGCACAATATTTTTGTCAGTACAAGATTTAAACACCTACCCTCGGACTGGGGGAAAGTATACGCCCGAAATAACGTAAGGAGATATCACTACGCCTTTTGGCAAATGTGGTGAGGCAGCGAGCGCAATCTTCTACCTTCTCCCAGGAGACGTTACGTGTTCGCGGAGCGTTCCGTAGGGAAGGAAAGATGCTAGTGCAACGTTAGCGAGTCCGCGCCCTCTATAGGGAAGCAAGCTACGCGCAGTGTCTAGCAGAGAACATCTGAAGGTTTTTCTCTCCCATGAGGGACTGCCAAACCGATAAGGTGAGCCTGGGAACCTGTGGAAACAGGATATTAAGGCAGCTATGTCTTAAAAATCACCTGATTGAAAGTAAGGTGAGTGTCAATTTCAAAAAGACTGTTAAAAAACTAGAAAAAATTTTCTAAAAAGTTTTCAGTTTTGCAGTTAAAACTGAGGAGGTTAAAGATGGCAGCTTTGGGACAAGCAGCAAGATTAGGGATTGCAGCGTTTGAGAATTCAGCACCAGTAGAACTACGCCCTGATAGAACAGAAGCCGATGTAGCAGTGGTTATCCGGACGGCTTACCGTCAGGTTTTGGGTAATGCATATCTACTAGAAGGAGAGCGTCTAGAGAGTGCAGAATCACTATTGCAACAAGGTGAAATCACCGTAAGAGGATTTGTGCTAGCCATTGCTCAATCAGAACTCTATCGGGATAAGTTTTTCTACTCCAACTCCCAAACTCGGTTTATCGAGTTGAATTATAAGCATTTATTGGGGCGTGCCCCAGAAGATGAGTCAGAGATTTCGTACCATGTTGAGCTTTACAACTCACAAGGTTACGAAGCTGAGATTAATTCCTACATTGACTCATTAGAATATCAAGAGAGTTTTGGCGAAAATATTGTGCCCTACTACAGAGGCTTTAAAAGTCAAGTAGGACAGAAAAATGTTGGCTATAGCCGACTGTTCCAACTTTACCGGGGTTATGCCAATAGCGATCGCGCTCAAGGACAAAAACAAGGACGCCTCACTTGGGAAGTAGCTAAGAATCTAGCTTCACCCATTTATCCAGTCTCTGCTGGAGCCTTAGCAGGTCTTTCTAGAGGCGATCGCGGCGAAACATACCGGATCAGAGTACTACAAGCAGCTTCCCCAAACTCAGCTGTAGTACGGCGCGGTACTGCGGAATTGATCGTACCCTACGAACAACTTTCTAGTAAATTACAGCAGTTGAATCGCAAGGGCAGTAAGGTTATTAGCATTACAGCCGTATAAATAGGGAATCGGGAATTAAGTGAGGAGTTAGGAGTGAGGAGTGAGGAGTCAAGAGTGAGGAGTTAGAAGTTATGAGTTTTAAACTCCTAACTATATCTCTACCTTAACTTCTAACTCTTAACTCCTAACTCCTAATTTTTCCAACTATTAATTACAAAAGGAAAATTACCAATGGCCGTTACAACAGCAGCTTCTCGTCTGGGAACAGAACCTTTTAGCGATCAGTCTCCTGTAGAATTGCGTCCGAATGCAACCAAAGAAGACATTGAAAGAGTAATTGCTGCCGTCTATCGTCAAGTTTTGGGCAACAACTACATATTGGCATCTGACCGCCTGACAAGTGCTGAATCTATCCTCCGCGATGGCAAAATTACAGTGCAAGAATTTGTACGTCAACTAGCTAAATCGGAACTGTACAAAACCAAGTTTTTCTACGACAACTTTCAAACTCGCGTCATCGAACTGAACTACAAACATTTGTTGGGTCGTGCCCCTTATGATGAGTCTGATGTCGTCTATCACTTGGACTTGTATCAAACCAAGGGATATGAAGCCGACATCGATTCTTATATCGATTCGCCAGAGTATCAATCTAACTTTGGTGAAAATATAGTGCCTTACTATCGCGGCTTTGAAACCCAAACAGGACAAAAAACTGTCGGATTTACCCGAATATTTCAACTTTATCGCGGCTATGCCAGTAGCGATACCTCCCAACTCAAAGGCAAAGACACCCGCCTTGCTAGCGAATTAGGTCGCAATAGTGCATCCGTCGTTGTTCCTCCCTCTGGTGCTTCCTCAGGCTTTTCATACGTTGCTTCTGAAAAAGGCGTTACCCCCAGCAGCACTTTTGGTGGTGCGGGAACTTTTGGTAAAGAAGGCAGACTTTACCGTATTGAAGTAGCAGGTGTTTTTGGAGCTGGGTATCCCAGCACACGCCGCGTCAATCAAGCGGTGGTTATACCTTATGAAGAACTATCTAGTTACTTCCAGAGAGTGGTAAAACAAGGTGGTAAAATAGCTAGTGTGAAACCCCTTTAGTATCAATAGTCAATAGTCATTAGTCAATAGTCATTATTAAGGACAAAGGACTAATGACGATCTAAAATTGGAAATTAATTTTATGGTTGGAGCAATTAGTAGTACGAGTAGTCGCTACTTTCGGTATGAAGTGGTGGGTTTGCGCCAAAGCGAAGAAACTGAAAAAACCAACTATCCGATTCGTTCTAGTGCTACTGTGTTTTTCACAGTACCAGAGAACCGGATGAATCAAGAAATGCAGCGGATTACTCGCTTGGGTGGCAAAATAGTCAGCATTCAGCCATTGAACGCTGAAGCTAAAACAAATAGCGAACAAAGCGATCCTCCTTCTTCATAATGAATTCTAGTCCGCAAAAATTTGAAGATTTATCACCGACAGGTAACTCTGGCGATGGTGAATCTTTAACAGTAGAGCAAGCGATCGCTAATCTTGAGAGTGCAGATTTAGGTCTGCGCTTTTATGCTGCCTGGTGGTTGGGTAGGTTTCAAATCTGTGAAGCACCTGCGGTTAGAGGATTGATTAAAGCGCTAGAGGATGAAGCCGACAGAACACCAGAAGGCGGATATCCTCTGCGACGTAACGCAGCTAGGGCTTTAGGGAAACTAGGCGATCGCCAGGCAGTCTCGCCTTTAATTGGGTGTTTAAATTGCTCAGATTTTTATGTCAGGGAAGCAGCGGCACAATCCTTAGAAATGCTGGGCGATCCGGTTTGCATCCCCGCTTTGATTGAGTTATTACAAGTAGGTTTGCAGAAAGAGCAACTGAGATCGCAGCCTGATTTATCTCAACCCTACGAAGCCATTTTAGAAGCCTTGGGAACATTGAGGGCGACTGAGTACATCGCCTTGGTAAAACCATTTTTAGAGCATCCAATCGAATTGGTGCAGTATGCTGCCGCACGAGCCATGTATCAATTAACCCAAGAACCAGTTTATGGAGAACGGTTAGTTAAAGCTCTGGCAGGAGATAAATTGCAATTGCGTCGAGCAGTGTTAGCAGATTTGGGAGCGATTGGATATTTACCCGCAGCAGATGCGATCGCCGAAACTCTTGCTGAAAATAGCCTGAAGCTAATTTCTCTTAAAGGATTACTAGAACATCAAGTTAAGCACACAGCAACAAGCACTTTGTCAGAT
The DNA here is from genome assembly GCF_052692655.1 of Nostoc sp. DSM 114167. Lineage (NCBI taxonomy): Bacteria > Bacillati > Cyanobacteriota > Cyanophyceae > Nostocales > Nostocaceae > Nostoc > Nostoc sp. DSM 114167. Next base: position 3,744,102 of record NZ_CP195116.1, on the reverse strand, counting down.
GGTGCGATTAAAGTGATAAATTTGATGGACTCGCTTTTGTAGTTATAATTTCCCAGGCATTAGTTGTTATTAATACGTTTAAATCAAGTGTCGATCGCACGTAAACCCCTAACATAATTGCGAAATAAGGGCTAGGGGGTTTATGTCTGATGTCAACTACGGAGGGCTTAAGCTACAATTGGCAGATCCCTAATGACTGATGGCAAATTATTATGAATAACAGTGACCTTGCCCAAATATTAATTCGTGCTGTGGAAGAAGCAGACTCTTCGGATCGCTTATTAGACGCAGTTCAGGAGTTAGCGGCAGCTGGTATTGAGGAATCTGTTCCCACTCTGATTGCAGCTTTGGGCTACAACAATCCAGGGGCAGCAGTGGCAGCAGTAGATGGACTAATTGCGATCGGCGAAGTCGCAGTACCATCACTATTGGAACTAATTGATGACTACAACTACAGTGCGAGAGCCTGGGCGATTCGTGCCTTAGCGGGAATTGGCGATGTTCGGGCGCTAGATACCTTATTAGAGGCAGCAAAAAACGATTTTTCCTTAAGTGTGCGGCGAGCAGCTGCTAGGGGATTAGGCACTTTACGTTGGCAGCAACTACCTGCTGAGAAAGTGGAATCTGTTCAGACTCAGGTATTAGAGGCACTATTAGTAATTTCTCAAGATCCAGAGTGGATAGTGCGCTATGCAGCAGTGACGAGTTTAGAGGCACTAGCGATTGCCATAGCAGTCACTTTACCAGAGCAAGCATCGCGGATTACAAATCAACTTCAGCAAATACTTGATACTGATGCCGATGTGGGAGTTCGTACCCGCGTAAAATTTGCACAGCAAAAAATTCAACAGCAACAACATCAAGAAATGTTTGCACCAAAAAGAAAGCTAGAAAATACTGAAGTGCCTGAAGTACCTCATCGTGGTGGTGGCAGACGGTAAATTACCAGACACCAACCGCGCTTGCGGTATGGTGTTAGGTCTGCCAATTCATCAGGGATAGCCTTCAGAACTCCTTGTTTTATTGGTCTTACATTCGCTGCTTTGATGGGGAGTCCTGGTTCCCAAGACTTGAAATTTTTATCAAACTAACCAAGCGATAAAGATTGAATTTCTGCCTGGATATTGCCACGAGCAGATGGTTCGGCAAACTCTGACATTAAAGGTGTAAGATAAATACGCGATCGCTGTAAAAATCGTTCTAAAATTTTCTGACGACCTGTGATATAATCTGCCTCTGCTACCCAGCCATATTCCTGACGAATAGCATGGGCGTATTCTTTATAATCAACTGGGTTAGTAGCCAAAATGGCTAAATCTGCATCAACTAGGACTTGGCTATCATAGTCATTTACCGCAGCTTGGTGGTTTTTAGTGTTCAAAATCAGACGGGTGACAGTAATTATGATACTTTCTGGAATACCCAAATTATTCAGCAATTCAAAAGCATAGTCTGCACTTCGTTCTTCGTTATCTTTGGCTTCAGTGTCATACACTACATCGTGAAACCAGGCAGCTAGTTGAACAGCAGCTAAGTTGTTGGCATAGCCTTGCAAAATCTCAATTGTGCTGAGAACGCGATCGATGTGTTTCAGTGTATGGTAATAGCGACCAGGGGTAGAGTAAGCTTCTACCAAGAGATTAAAGGCTTTCTCAGCCGCTACCTGGTCAACGCCAAAGGGTTGGAGTGTGTGTTGCCAGTTATAAAATAAAATATCCATAAAGTTTTCTGTAGGCATAGAGGCAGTATACCCATTCTGAGTATTGGAAAAAATAAGTACATACTGTTAAAACAGCAGTAGAAGACTTCAAGTAGAACCTCATCTTCTAACTCGGCTACGAGAAAGAGGGGAAAAATTTTCTTCCCCTTACTTGTAGTAAAGGGTTAAGAGTGAGTTCACGCGAATATATTTACAAGTTATAAATCTAGTTATAAATCAATGAAACTTTGGACGCCCAATCAACATCTGGACAACGGAAGATTCATTATACAAAAAGTCCTTGGTGGCGGTGGCTTTGGTGTCACCTATAGCGCCATAGAACAGCATACAGGTAAATTTAGTTGTTATTAAAACCCTCAATCATATTCAACAAAGTAAAGAAGACTTCCAGCAGCGACAGGTAAAAGTTTTATGTGGGGTTGTAGGTGTTTTCTTTTTCATCAAGATTTGTAATCAGTATTCAACCGGATTTAATCTCAGATACTTTGCGGGACATCAGTGGTTCACTACTGTGATATCTGATACAGGTAAGTTATGATTGTGGGCATTAATTTTTTATTGTTCAGATGCCAGCTAAAATCATCCTTACCGTTATTCAAGGACAATTATTAGGACAGCAATATATTTTTGATTGCCGCAGTAGCTGCATAATCGGTAGAAGTTCAGATTGCAATCCTCAGTTACCAGATGATCGGAATCATCGGGGCATCTCCCGCTATCACTGTTTACTGGATATTAATCCTCCTGATATTCGGGTGCGGGACTTTGGTAGTAAAAATGGCACTTACATTAACGGTAAAAATATTGGACAACGCCAACGAAATCAAACGGCTGAAGAAGCTGTAAAATGCCACTTTCCAGAGTATGATTTACGAACAGGCGACGAAATTAACTTAGGTCACACTGTCTTTAAAGTTAGTATAGAAATACATCCAGATGAAGTAAATCTACCAACCTTCATCCCTGACGATGTTACTGTCAAAAATAACCCAGTACAACAAGTTTATTGCTTAGACATCATCAGATACTTTCTGAAATTGGCTGAGAGTGGCGATCGCAACCTCAAAGCAATTAGCGGTTATAATATTGTCAAACTTCTCAGCACGAGTGAATTCGGAGAAGTTTATTTAGCAAAGCATAATCAGTCTGGCAAGTTCATAGCCTTAAAGGTCATGTTACCAGCAGTGGCGGCGAATGACTTTGCTGTGCAGATGTTTCTCCGGGAGACTGAAAACACTAAGGCATTACAACATCCTCATGTAGTGCAACTAATGGATTCTGGCTTCTCGGAAATTATCTTCTTTTTGACAATGGAATATTGTGAGGGCGGTACTGTATGGGATTTCATGCAACAACTGGGTGGGCGATTGTCTGTTGATATTGCAGTACCGATTATTCTCCAAATTTTAGACGCTTTAGAATATGCCCACAATGTTGAACTTCCTTATGTCAAACTGGCTGATGGGAAGTTTGGCAAAGGTAAAGGTATAGTTCACCGCGACCTCAAACCGAGTAATATCTTCTTGACTAAGATTGACGGAAAGCTGGTGGCTAAAATCGGTGATTACGGCTTATCTAAGGCCTTTGACTTGGCTGGTTTAAGTGGTCAAACTTTGACTGGAACTCAAGCGGGTACTCCCGTTTTCATGCCGCGACAGCAGGTGCTTAACTTTAAATATGCCCAACCGGAGGTAGATATTTGGGCAGTTGCGGCTTGTCTCTACAATATGCTAACAGGTTGTTTCCCCCGCAACTTCACAGGCGATCCTTTTCTGGCAGTTTTACAGAATAATCCCATACCAATTCGCCAACGAGATGCAACAATTATGCAACCCCTAGCGCAGGTGATTGATTTGGCGTTGGTTGATAAGCCAGAAATTCACTTTAAGAGTGCAGCTGAATTTAAGCGGGCATTGTTAAGTGCGTTGTCATAGTCGAGTTTAATTGCAAGTCCCTAGAACGCACGACATAAGTAAATCATTCAAAATCAATGAAATCCTTACGCTATAGTAATTACCAATTCCGGATAATGGTGACAGCTAGATGAAAGCGTCAAAATAGAGACACAGGCTTTGTACAAAAAGCCTTGCCTTGATTAACGGAGTTATTATCAGTGGTATTACAAGTACAAACAAGCACCTACGAAGCCAAAACTCAAGAAATTGCTAAACAACTTCTAGCCGCAACGCAGGAAAATCGTTCGTTTTTTTCTTCCCTGCGGGATCAAATGCGTTGGGATGATAAATTACTAGCTTGGGCCATGAGTAACCCTGGCTTGCGGGTGCAACTATTTCGCTTTATAGATACGCTACCTGCTTTGCACAGTAAATCAGAAATTGCCTCACATTTACAAGAATATTTAGGCGATGAATCTGTAGAATTGCCGGCAGCTTTGAAGGGAATGCTAAACTTTGCTAACCCCGACTCGATGCCTGGACAAGTTGCTGCTACAACTGTTGGGACAGCAGTTGAGACACTTGCCCATAAATATATTTCTGGGGAAAATATCAAACAAGTCATTAAAACAGTTGAACGACTGCGAAAAGAAAAAATGGCTTTCACCATCGATTTACTTGGTGAAGCTGTAATTACCGAAGCGGAAGCGCAGTCTTATCTAGAACGCTATCTAGAATTAATGCAACAATTGGTGGAAGCATCGAAGAATTGGGCAGTTATTCCGGCGATTGATGAGGCTGATGGCGAACCGATCCCAAAAGTTCAGGTTTCTGTGAAATTAACGGCATTTTATTCCCAATTTGACCCATTAGATGCTAAAGGTAGTGAGGAACGAGTTAGCGATCGCATTCGGATTCTCTTACGTCGTGCTAAAGAATTAGGCGCAGCTGTACATTTTGATATGGAACAGTATGCTTATAAGGACATAACTCTCAGCATTCTGAAAAAACTGTTACTAGAAGAGGAGTTTCGGCAACGCACAGATATTGGCATGACAATTCAAGCATATCTGCGTGATAGCGAACAAGATGCCAAAGACATAATTTCCTGGTTAAAAGAACGCGGTTATCCCCTAACAATCCGCTTGGTGAAAGGCGCATATTGGGATCAAGAAACGATCAAAGCAGCCCAAAAGCATTGGCCACAGCCAGTTTACAACGACAAAGCCGCAACTGATGCTAACTTTGAAACCATCACTCAATTATTGCTAGAAAATCATCAATATGTCTATTCTGCCATTGGTAGCCATAATGTGCGATCGCACTCTCGCGCTATTGCCATCGCTGAAAGTTTAAATGTCCCCCGCCGTCGCTTTGAGTTGCAAGTCCTCTACGGTATGGGTGATAAAGTTGCCAAGGCGTTGGTTGATAAAGGTTATCGAGTCAGAGTTTACTGTCCCTACGGTGAATTATTGCCGGGGATGGCGTATTTAATTCGCCGATTGTTGGAAAATACCGCTAATAGTTCTTTTTTACGGCAAAATCTCGAAAATCGGCCGATTGAAGAGTTATTAGCGCCGCCGATTCTCAAAGAAGAAACCAACTTTTTAACTCCTAACTCCTCACTCCTAACTCCTTACTCTCATTTCTCTGGTGCTGCTGATACCGATTACGCCGAGGAAGAGGTGAGAAAGAAGGCGGCGCAAGCTTTCCAAAGCGTTCGTCAACAGTTGGGTAAAACTTATTTACCACTGATTAATGGCGAATATGTTAATCCGCCGGAATTTGTTGATTCTCTCAATCCTTCTAAGTTCAGTGAGATAATTGGTAAAGTTGGGTTGATTAGCGTTGAACAAGCAGAACAGGCGATGCAAGCTGCGAAAGCGGCGTTTCCTAAATGGAAGAAAACACCAGCTAAACAACGCGCTGATATTTTGCGGAAAGCGGGTGATTTGATGGAACTCCGCCGCACTGAACTTTCAGTTTGGATAGTTTTGGAAGTTGGGAAACCAGTTAAGGAAGCTGATGCAGAGGTTTCGGAAGCGATAGACTTTTGTCGGTACTACGCTGATGAGATTGAACGGTTAGACGAAGGTGTGAATTACGACATAGCTGGCGAAACAAATCGTTATATCTACCAGCCACGAGGAATTGCTGTCGTGATTTCTCCTTGGAATTTCCCGCTAGCGATCGCTTGTGGAATGACTGTTGCAGCTTTAGTTTCGGGCAATTGCACTCTCCTCAAACCTGCGGAAACATCTTCTGTAATTGCAGCGAAACTCACAGAAATCTTGGTAGACGCTGGTTTTCCCAAAGGTGTATTTCAATACGTACCTGGTAAGGGTTCGCAAGTTGGCGCTTATTTGGTAAATCATCCAGATACTCATGTAATTGCTTTTACGGGTTCCCAGGAAGTTGGCTGTCGAATTTACGCAGAAGCCGCAATATTGAAACCCGGACAGAAACACATGAAACGAGTGATTGCGGAAATGGGCGGCAAGAATGCCATTATTGTCGATGAAAGTGCTGATTTAGACCAAGCTGTTGTCGGAGTGGTGCAGTCGGCATTTGGTTACAGCGGCCAAAAATGTTCTGCTGCTTCCAGGGTGATTGTGCTGGAACCGATTTATGATACCTTTGTGCAACGGTTGGTAGAAGCGACAAAATCCTTGAACATTGGGGAAGCAGAGTTACCGAGTACCCAAGTTGGGCCGGTGATTGATGCTAATGCCCGCGATCGCATCCAGAAGTATATTGAAATAGGTCGTCAATCAGCAGAGGTAGCTTTGGAATTACCAGCACCCGAACAAGGATATTTTATCGGCCCAGTCATCTTTAGTGAAGTATCGCCAAATGCGGTAATTTCCCAGGAAGAAATTTTTGGCCCTGTGCTGGCGGTAATTCGGGTGAAAGATTTTCAGGAAGCGTTAGCAGTCGCCAACGGTACAAATTACGCCTTAACTGGCGGACTTTATTCTCGAACACCTTCTCACATTCAGCAGGCGCAGACAGAGTTTGAAGTTGGGAATTTGTACATCAACCGCAATATTACCGGAGCGATCGTTGGACGGCAACCTTTTGGTGGATTTAAACTTTCGGGAGTAGGTTCTAAAGCAGGCGGTCCTGACTACTTACTGCAATTTTTAGAACCACGCGCGGTGACAGAAAATATTCAACGTCAAGGTTTTGCACCAATTGAAGGAGCAGATTAAACTAATGTCAAATCTACGGCTCATATCGTGTCCGTCTAATTAGCACAATCAAAACACCTGTTCCTGATTTGACTACGTAAAACCCTCCTCTCCGACTCCTACGGTGTACACACATCTTGGTAATGAACCCCCAATCCTGGATTTACCAACCTTAATTCCCCCGATGCATTGGGGGAAATATCCGGTTCTCCCCCTTACCAAGCTACGGTGTACACCGTAGCTCCGACGACTACGAGAGGGACAGGCTTGCACTTTCGTTCAAAGCAGGGAGAGGTACATCAAACTCACGTTAAACTACAATAGGTAGTAACATCAAACAGAGTTTAATGAGTAATTTAGTTATAAAAGTTGCTGAATTACTTAAAGATTTTCCGGCAATTTAAGTAATTAGAAAATTATACCAATTTCAAAAAAGAATGCGACAAATAGACCATTTGTAGAGACGCGATGAATCGCGTCTTTACCCAAGGATGTGTTGCAATCATTAATTGAATTGGTATTAGTTTTTCAAAAAGAATAAGGGTAGATCCTGCTTGATAATTTGATGGCAAAGATGAAATATTCGAGCGTCTAATTGCTTCTTTAATGTGGAAGCTGTAGGTACTGCTAGAATCAGATATTTAGATGATAAAACTGCCAAAACAGAAAGATTAGCTGTTTTATCGACAATTAGAGAGCAAAGTATTGGTAAGAAAATTATTGAAAATGTCCTAGTGATAGCTAAACAACATATTCCAGAAGTCGTAATTCATGCTCAATAATATATGAAATATTTATACAAAAAACTGGATTTTCTAGAACGATAAATATTTGAATAAGCTGTATTTGCGATGTGAAAATGAGAAAAGTATTTTCACATTTTAATTACAATTATATAGTGTTTTTTCACTAATTGTTCAAATAAAAATGTATTTTATGAGCAATTAACTAAAATATTTCATTAAAATTGACTCTAGCTGGACTATACGAATTGGCTTGATCAGGTAGTCATCAAAACTACCTGGTAGCATGGCGATTTCCTCCTCTAAAGGTTCGCTAAAGGTCATCATCACAATCGGTAAATGTTCCCGATAAGGCTCTTTTCTAAGGATATTCAGCAAATTCCAGATATGAACATCTTTTACTAACTGCAAATCAAAAAAAACTAAATCTGGTTGGAAGCTTTGTATCTGTTTCAAAAAGTCGTTAGCATTATCTATCCACTTGACTTGGTAGCCAATTGTGTGGAGATAATCTTGCAATACTGTTGCTGTGTTTTCCTCTTCTTCTACAAGCAAAATAGTTTTATTTGTGGAGATGCCTGAAGAAGAGGAGGACGAGGTATTTGCTTCCTCTTCTGTCTCATCGAGATGATTTGTCTCATCTTCCCCATTTTCCGGATGCTCTGGATTTGGTAGAAACAGAGTGAACTGACTGCCCTTTCCTAAAGTTGATGTCACGGTAACATCTCCACCATGTAAACGCGCTAATTTCCGCGTCAAAGCTAAACCTAAACCAGTGCCTTCATACTGACGATTTAACCGACTGTCAAGCTGTTTAAACGGTTCAAATAAAAATTGAAATTGACTTGAGTCTATACCAATGCCAGTATCTGAGACTGTAAACGTTATCCCTTGTGGCACTTTTTTGACTACCAGCGATACTTCGCCTGCTGGGGTAAATTTAATAGCATTAGTGAGCAGGTTGAGTAGCATTTGCTTGATGCGCCGCTCATCAGCAATGCAAATATCAGCTTCTTGGTCAATTTCATGTGTGAGTTGCAATCCCTTTTCTGAGGCGCGATCGCGCACTGTCCAGATGGCATAATTACATATATCTGCCACTGATAAAGATGATAGTAACAGTTCCTCTTTGCCTGCTTCTACCTTTGATAAGTCAAGAATATCGTTAATCACTGCCAGCAGGTGTTCGCCACTACTATATATACAACTTATATATTCGTTTTGCTTTTCATTCAGAGAGCCAACTATTTCTTGTTGCAGTAACTGTGACAAACCCATAATCGCATTGAGAGGTGTCCGCAACTCATGGCTCATGGTTGCTAAAAATTCAGTTTTTGCTCGATTGGCAGCTTCTGCTGCTTCTTGAGAGGCACGTAGTTTCAACTCTGTTTGCTTACGTTCAGTAATATCCTCAATCATCGCTAGAAAAAACTCAGGTTTACTATTGCTGCCTGGTATAACAGAAACAGAGATATGAGTCCAAAGTAAGTTACCATTTTGATGCTGGCAGCATCTTTCTATCTCAATACGATGTCTTTCAACAAGCTGTTTTTGATGTCTGGAGGGTTGTAAACCGTCCCTTGAAGTTCTCTTTAAGTCTGTGCGAATTCCTGACATCAGTTGTTTGTAAAGTTTTAAATCCTCCTTTTCTATGGAAATGTAATCTGTAAAGCATTTGCCGTATAACTCTTCTCGGCTGTATCCTAAAATCTGGCATAATGCCAGATTGGTATCAACTATCTGCCCTTTCATATCTATCAGGCCAATGCCGATAGAGGAACGCTCAAAAATCGCCCGAAATTGTGCCTCACTCTGTCGCAGTGCTTCCTGTACGACGTTTCGCTCGCTCGCTTCTATAGCCAGTGTCACAAAATCTGCAATTGAGCCAGCAAAACTCTCTTCTTCTAAAGTCCATTGGCGACCTTCACCTATGTGTTCGTGACAAACTACGCCTATCAAATGACCCTCTAGCCAAATTGGTGCGTCTAGTATAGATGTGATGCCTAAAACTGAAAGATAAGACTCGGATAATTCTTGGGTTCTGGGATCGTTTCTAGCATCATCTGCGGCAATAGTACGCTCCTCTTCTAAAGCCTGGAAATAAGCAGGAAAATTTGTTTTTAAAAGCGAGTTACCAAAGGTATGCTTCTTAGTCCTGACATCATACAAATCAATGCATTCAATTTTTGAACGTTCTTCATTATATAACCATACCCCAACTCGCTCTACTAACAGCGTCTGAGCAGCAGTTTCTGTAATTTCCCTCAACACCGCATTGAGATTACCTTGCTGAAATGTCTTGCTTCTTGCCAGTTGCACCAGCATCTGGCTTTGTTTTCGCCGACTATTTTCTCTGATTCGTAAAGCCTCTTGGGCCTGGTTGTGCTCTGTTATATTTCTAGCTGACACCACCTGCATTAGTTGCCCTCAAGAAGAAATAATTTGGACTTGCAGTTCTACGGAAAAAGTAGAACTGTCTTTGTATAACTACAATTACTTGCTATGGTTTTTCATAACCGGAAAGTATAATTTTTCTAACTAAATTTTATGATTCTGGCTAATTAGTTATAAGCTAGATTTTGCTGATTACTTCTGTTACTTCATACCAATAATTTTTGCCAGGGGATAATTAGCATTTCTAGTAATTTCATTATTAAGTAATTTTACTATCAAGTAGTATAAGTAGTATAGTATTTTTTATTTAAAACTGGGGAGTGCTAAAGACTTTTCTCAATACCCAATCGCTAGTACAATTTCTTGCTGAGTACTGATTAGCAAAATACCCTTGATTCTCCTAGAGAAAGATACTTAATGGCTCAAATTCTGCCAAACTTAAGGTAACGGCAGCTTTTGCGGAGGTGAAGCGATGACAGATAGTGATGTAAGAATTGTTTCCCTAATTCCCGGTGGAACGGAGATTTTAGCGACACTAGGTTTGGTTAATGCTATTGTGGGGCGATCGCACGAATGCGATTATCCTCCAGAAATCCTCAATCGTCCCATTTGTACCCAAGCACGTTTAAATAGTGATGCCTCCAGCAGCCAAATTCACGACGACGTGAACAATTTATTGCAATCTGCTCTGAGTATTTATGAAATCAAAACAGATGTTTTAGAGCAATTGCAGCCTACCCACATTCTCACTCAAGACCAGTGCGACGTTTGTGCTGTCAGCTTACACGATGTTGAAAAGGCAGTTGCTACACTCATTGACAGTAAACCTCAGATTATTTCTTTACAACCCAATATTCTCCAGGATGTTTGGGCTGACATTGAACGAATCAGTAACACCTTTGGCGTAGACTCGGTAAAAGTCTTAGAAAATTTAGAAGCTCGCGTCAAAATTTGTCAGCAAAAAATCCAAGGACTTTCTTTAGATGAACTGCCTACTGTCGCTTGTATCGAGTGGACCGATCCTTTGATGATCGCTGCTAATTGGATTCCTGAATTAGTTAACTTAGCAGGAGGACAGTCTTTATTTTGCGCTACAGGTCAGCCTTCTCCGATCTTGCCTTGGGAAACACTAGTAACAACTAATCCCGATATAATTATTTTTATGCCTTGTGGCTTTGATTTAAACCGCACTCGCAAAGAAGCCAATTTATTAACTCAACGTCCAGAGTGGGAAAAACTACACGCTACCGAAACTGGTAGAGTCTACATTACCGATGGCAATTCTTATTTCAATCGTCCAGGGCCGCGACTGGTAGATTCGCTAGAAATTTTGGCAGAAATTTTGCATCCAGAAATTTTTCAATACGGCTACAAAGGAACTGCTTGGGAACGTTTGTAAAAAAGAATTCAGAACTCAGGAGCAAAGCCGGAGACGTTTCCGTTAGCTCCGGTCAGAATTCAGTATGAATTCAAGTCTGGTTAAGTGAGATTGGTTTAAAACCTTGGCGCCTTCCAATCGCCCACAAAGACTAATTCTGATTCCTGGATTCTGAATTCTTCTTCAAGGTGTTTGTTCAGAATCTGCCGATGGTTCATTGTTAAATAACAGCAGACGTGCAGCAAGAATGGCAAATCCTACAGCCGCGATCGCTTTTAAAACCCGTGTAGGTAATAATTCGGCTACTGCACCCCCTGCTAACGATCCCAACAAACTTGTCAACAGCAATGCGCCTGCTGCACCAAAAAACACTGCACGTGGAGAATTAGAACGTCCTGAAAGTGCGATCGCCGCTAGCTGACTTTTGTCACCCAATTCTGATAAAAAAACCGTAATAAAGCTAAGTCCTAAAAGATGCCAATCCATATAATTGATGGGGAATGGGGAAGATGAGGGAGAATAACTACTAACTTCTAATTCCTAATTCTTGTACAGACGCGATTAATCGCGTCTCTACTCCTAACTCCTAACTTGTAACTAACCTTGGAATACATCCCAAAACAGCATTAGAGAAATTACCAATAACATCACGCCAGCTGATTTTTCTACAGTTTTTGGGCTGAGTCGGCTGGCTATCCAACTACCTAAAAGTACACCTAATAAGCTGGTAGTTATTAGCGCTGCCGCCGAGCCGATAAATACCGCCCACGGCGAATGAGATTGTGCGCTCATTAACAAAGTGGATAGCTGAGTTTTATCTCCAATTTCTGCTAGAAAAATGGTTACAAAAGTCGTACCAAAAACTACTAGCGTTGATTGCTGCTTTTGAGGACTATCAGCAATTACAGGCCGAACCAAGGGAGCGATCGCAGGAGTTAAGTTAAAATCATTGCTGTCTTCCAGTTCTAGCTCGATCTCAGTGTGAGATATGTCAGAAATCTCCAAAGGTGCAGAATCAAGTTTCACAAGCAGTAGTTTTGGTTGCTAGGGTGTTTTCATATTTCTATCATTTTCTCAGATTTTTGTCATAAATTGCAATCTCACACAAAAAAAGCAGGGTTGGATGTCAAAGGCCAACAGCTTGGTCGAAGCGTATTATTTCTAAACTGCGATCGCCATAAACTCCTTCTATTTGCTGGCGACAGCAGTCAATAGCAAAATCGTTGACTTCTTCTGGTTCAATCCCATACATATCTTGAAACACTTCTGATTCCACACGGCAGAAGCGGGGACGATTGGGGTAAATGCGACATTCTCGCGTGGTATGGTCGAAATTAACGCACCATCCTCCTTCGCCTACCATGCTGAGGTAGAGTTCTAGTTCTGATGGAGAGAGGTACTCTTCCAAGTCTGGACGCTCTGCTGGATCGAGATTACAACAGGCTCCACATTGCTTTACACATTGCCAAGTTGACATTTTTAATTAGGGATTGAAGAAGGGAATAGGGGACAGGGAATAGGGTACAGATTATTTCCTGTCACCTCTCCCTTAATCCCAATCCCCCTATTTTACGTTTTTATATCTTTTCTTATAATTTTGTTAAGTAAATTAAATTTAACAGTCCATAGCCATATATGATCGATTTCGGGTTTTCTAATTTAAGTTATTGAATTTTTTAAGACTATTGGCAGGAGAAAAGGAAAAATGTTTGACGCTGTGTCTGACTTGTTTAACGCTTTTACCAGTATCAATTGGGAAGTTATTTTCCAATTGTTGTCCGTGGCGCTGATCGTGATTGCTGGGCCAGCAGTAATATTTGTGCTGGCATTTCGCAACGGCAACCTATAAGAGTGCTGAGTGCTGACTAAGGAGTTAACAGTTAAGAGTTAGGAGTGAGAAGTTAATTAAGAATTCATAACTCATAACTCATAACTCAGCACTCAGTACTGATAACGCCTGAAGGGCAGCTTGGATAATATTGTCATACTGTGGTTGAGAAATATCAACTTCTTTAGCGTTTTGACGATTAGTGCCCAGCAAACCAATTATATGTCCTGGCTGCATGGCTAAGACTTTGCCTTCAGAATTTCTAATTCTTAATTCTGCTTTAATACCATTTTTATAGAAACCACAAGTATATTGTCGCTGGTTGTACTCAAAGGTGGTGCTTGACTGAATAGGTGGCGAAGCAAAAAATTGTTGAATCTGAATTGGCAGTCTGACTCCTATCAACTCTAGCTCAATGCTAGTGTTACCGTTAAAGTAATTTTCTCGCAGTTTATAAGCGATATCCACTCGCGATGGTAAGCGGAAGTAGTCGCCCCAACGCCAAGCGATCGCTTTGATTTTATACTCCTGATTATCAATAGTTTGGGCAACGGTCAGTTTGATGTGACCTTTACCAACAATTTTTTGCTCAACCACTTGAACATTAGGTGTCCAGAAAACTGGATCGGGGTTGTCCATACCGCAGGGATGTAGAGCATTAAGCTGTTGATAAAGCTGTTGATTGATGTGATTAAGGTTGACTTCGGCATCAATTTTCAGCAGAGGTTTGAGATGCTGGGGTTCAAGACACTGGTTAGCAAACTCAATCAAACGCGATCGCAACACCTGTAAATTTTCTGCTGGTAGAGAGAATCCCCCGGCTGCTTTGTGTCCGCCAAATTTCCCTAGTAAATCGTGACAATATTCCAAAGCTTCAAACACATGAAACTCTGGAATTGAGCGTGCAGAACCGCGTATATGTCCCTCATCTTCATAAGTTCCAATAAATACAGGAACACCGTAGCGTTCCACCAAACGAGAGGCGACAATCCCAATAACGCCATGATGCCAATTGGGTTGAACAACAACTAATACACGGTCTTTTTGTAGAGACGCAACAAATTCTGTCTCTACATAAGCGATCGCTTCTTGTTCAATTTGCTGACACATCTCCTGGCGAGAAGCGTTGATTTGTTCGCACTGCATTGCTTTTTCCAGCGCCACTCCCATATCATCTGTAGTCAGCAATTCAATCACAGTCTGGGGATTACCAATCCGGCCAATAGCATTAATTCGCGGCCCCAGACGAAACCCGATATCTTCAGGCTTGAGCGATTTTGGATTTGAGGAGTTAGGAGTGAGGAGTGAGGAGTTAGGAATATTGAATTTTTTCTCCCCTACTTCCCCTGCTCCCCCTGCTCCCCTGCTCCCCTGCTCCCCGTCTCCCCTCGATTGAACGCCGCCTACCTGAATCAATGCCTGTACACCAGCTAAATTGGATTTGGGTAAATGCTGTAAACCGCGTTTCACCCAACGGCGATTCACGCCAGTTAAGGGGGCTAAATCTGCGATCGTTCCCAGTGTAAACAATGCTAGCATTGGCTGGATCAAGCCTTTAGTCTGCCCTAGCTGTTGTGCTAGAGAAACTGCCAAGATGTAGGCAACACCAACACCAGCAACACCCCGATAAGGTGAGGATTCAGCTATCAATTTAGGGTTGAGGATAGCGTTAGCTGGCGGTAATTTTTGGGGTATATCGTGATGATCGGTGATAATCACCGCAAGACCAAGTTCTCTAGCTCTGGCGACTGGTTCAAACGCAGAGATACCATTATCTACAGTCAGAATTAATCCCACACCTTCGCTGTGAAATTCTTCAACTATGCGTTTATTAATACCATAACCTTCGTGCATTCGGCTGGGAATAGCATAATCTACTTGTGCGCCCAAAGTGCGGAGACTACGCAAAAGTAGAGCAGTGCTGGTCATTCCATCAGCATCGTAGTCACCACAAATAGCAATTTTTGTTTGAGAAGCGATCGCATTTTCCAACAACTCCAAACTAATCGCCAAATCTGGGAAATCTTCTAACGGCGAAGGCAAAACTAAAGACTCTGGATTTAAAAATCTTTGTACCTGTTCTGGTGTTTCCATACCCCGATTAATCAATAACTGGCTGACAATCGGGGAAATATTTGTCAAAACCGCCAGATTTTGGGCAAATTCTGGTTTTTGTGGATAAATTTGCCAACGTTGATCGGGTAAGCGCCTGCGAGGCTTTGATAGTTCAGATACAGCTCGGTCTAGCACAATACAAGTTAGGAGTTTTCAGTTATGAGTGTTGAATTGAAAGTTATTTCTTAACTCATAACTAATAACATTAATTTGCTATCTAAAACACGTTTATCCTACCATCATCCATAATATATAACGAGCGATCGCCCGGAGAGCGCCAAGTCGGACGGAGTTCCAGCCGCAATGTGCCAAAATTAAGTTTCGAGACAATTGCTTGCAGTGACAAACCCTTTTCGCTCCAAAATATCAAAGATGTATTTGGCTCCGTACCCTCTATTTCTTCTAAACTCAATTTCTGCCCTGGACTCAAAGATATTGCATCAGTCCCAGAAGGTTTTTGGATTTTGATCAGGTTAGGTGTGCTATTTATAACTTCAACTCTGATGTGTTGCCCAGGTGTAAATTGAATTTGGTGCGACCCACACTTAGAGGCACAAGTTCGAGCGAAAGTGGCACTGGGATTATTGATTGATGCAACTAGAATGGTAGCTGCAACTAAAGCAAATGACAGAGGCTTAAACATAATACACAGTATAAGTGCTAGACTAAAATGTTACTTCAGTTTAGTACTTTCAAGCCTCAGTATATTTTCCAGAATTACTTTGGTAATTCCCAGTTATTAACTTACTAATTACGAATTATTTTTATAAACATCTCCTCTCGCACCAATAGCGTAAATTTCGATGTCTTTGGAATCAATATCGACTGTAAAAATAATTCTGTTTTTACCTATACGTAGTCTGTAAAATCCCTCCCAATCACCTTTCATCTTTTTGATATCTAGTTCTGTAAACGGGATAATACCTTAGTCTTCGACAGCAATAAAAATTTGCTTTATTTGCTCCCGAATATTTTCGACATCTTCGGGATTTGCTTTTTCTAAAAATTTAATCGCTTTTTTGCGAAATTTTATTGCCATATCTTACCCAATCGGTCATATCAATTACTTCATCCTCAGCATCATCTGAAGGTACACCAAACTC
Organism: Nostoc sp. DSM 114167; assembly: GCF_052692655.1. Classification (NCBI taxonomy): domain Bacteria; kingdom Bacillati; phylum Cyanobacteriota; class Cyanophyceae; order Nostocales; family Nostocaceae; genus Nostoc; species Nostoc sp. DSM 114167. Next base: position 3,727,735 of record NZ_CP195116.1, on the reverse strand, counting down.
AGCTTCAAGTTCGCGTTGCTCATCATCATTTATGTAAGGAATAAGAATTTGGCAAAGGCGAAGTCTTTCTTCTTGCAGAACTTCACGCATAGTTTCTTTAATCAATGCTTTTAATTCTTGAATTTCCACTGTATGCCTTTAATTCGTAGTTAGATGTATATATATTATCTAGTCTCAGCTTGTACGGGAGGGAAAGGTTAAAGGGCAAAAGAATAATAGTAGTTCACAACTGAACTTGACTCTTACCTTTCCCCTTCTACTGTGATGCCTCTTTAGCCAAACCGTCCACTGATATAATCCTCAGCTTCTTTCGTTTGAGGAGAACTGAACATTTGCGCTGTCGGATTAAACTCAACTAATTTTCCGCGACGTTTGCCATGCTCGTCAATTTCTGTATTGAAGAAAGCCGTGTAATCTGCGACTCTAGAAGCTTGTTGCATGTTGTGAGTCACCATAATGATGGTGTATTGCTCCTTGAGTTCTAAGCAGAGTTCTTCTACTTGGCGGCTAGAAATTGGGTCGAGAGCAGAACAGGGTTCATCCATTAATAATACATCTGGCTTCATGGCGATCGCACGCGCAATGCAAAGTCGTTGCTGTTGTCCGCCAGATAATGCAGTACCTTTCTCTTTAAGTTTGTCCTTGACTTCATCCCAGATAGCAGCGCGTCTGAGAGAATCTTCCACCAATTCATCAATGTTACCTTTATAACCGTTAGCCCGCGGCCCAAAGGAAATATTTTCGTATATTGATTTGGGGAAAGGATTCGGTCTTTGAAAAACCATGCCGACTTGGCGGCGTAATTTTACAGAATTGATCTTAGGATCGTAAATGTTGCGATCGCGATAATTCAGTCTACCCTCAACTTTAGCTCCAGGGATTAAATCATTCATCCGATTGAAGCAACGCAGTAAGGTACTTTTACCACACCCTGAAGGCCCAATAAAAGCAATAATTTGTTTATCAGGAATCTTTAAGTAGACATCTAAAAGTGCTAGAAATCCTCCATAAAAGACCTTTACACCTTCAACATTGAATACACCATTATCTTGGTCGATTGTGGCACTATCTGATTTACTTCTACTATTGCTATAAGTCATTTGTTGAACTCCAATATCTGTGAATCTATCCAAATTAGATATTTAATTACCTAATTTATTGAGAAGCGTTGTCGAATATAAATTGCAACACCATTTAAAGCTAAAATCAAGATTAACAACGCAATAATTGTGGCTGCTGCTGCACTAGCAAAACCCGGTTCGGGACGAGTTATATAACTGTAAATTTGAATGGGTAATGCCATAAACCTCTGAAACAAACCAGGGTTAAAGGTGAGAAAACCCACAGCACCGACAACAATCAGAGAGGCTGCATCACCTATAGCACGGGATACAGAGATAATTACCCCCGTCAGAATACCGGGAACAGCATAAGGTATGACATGATTGCTAATAGTTCGCCATTTTGTGACACCTAATCCGTAAGAAGCATTTCTCAGGGAATCTGGGACAGAGCGAATTGCTTCTCTAGCTGTCACAATAATTACTGGTAAAGACAACAAAGATAAAGTCAATGCACCGGAAATCAAAGCAGGGCCAAACCCAAGCAAATAATTGAAAACCCCTAAACCCAGCAATCCATAGACAATAGAAGGTACACCTGCCAAATTACTGATATTAATCTCAATAATCGCTGTCCACCAAGCTTTAGGTGCATACTCTTCTAGATATAAAGCTGCTCCGACACCAATGGGGACAGTAACTAAAATCACAACCAACCCTAAAAGAATGCTGCTGACAATTGCAGGACGGATACCACCTTGGTCAGGAAAACGAGAAGGAGTTTCCGTGAGAAAGCCGGGTGATAAAAATCTGCCTAATCCGTCTTTCAAAATATCAAAAAGTAGCAACGCTAGGATAAATAAACCAATCAGCAATCCTAACAAAAAAAGTACTTCAAATACTTTACCCAATGTTTCTCTACTTTCAACATTATCGGTAAATTCTGCCGCAGAATCTAGAGAATCATTTTGTTGATAACTTGTAGCCATATTTATTTAGTCGTATTTTTCCTTAAAGCGATTAGCAATCCAGAAACTAACAATATTCAAAGCAAGGGTAAGTAGAAATAAAACAGCACCTACAGCATATAATGTTTTGAAATTCAGGCTACCACGCGGACTATCTCCACCAGAAATTTGTGCCATGTAGGCTGTCATTGTTTCTACTGATTCCGCAAAGTTGATAGTTAGTCTTGGTTGCTGTCCAGCGGCGATGAGAACAGTCATTGTTTCACCCACAGCTCGAGAAATACCCAAAATAATCGAGGCGATGATTCCAGAAAGTGCGGCTGGTAGAACTACTTTAAAAATGGTTTCCAGTTTAGTGATACCTAAAGCATAAGATCCTTCTCGCAAAGAACGCGGAACTGCTCGGATGGCATCTAAGCTGATAGAACCAACAGTAGGAGTAATCATTACCCCCATCATTAATCCCGCACTCAAAGCGTTGAATATTTCCAGAGGGATAACATTCCGCAGCAATGGTGTTAGGAACAACAAGGCAAAGTAACCATATACTACTGTAGGCACTCCCGCCAGAAGTTCTACTGCCGGACGTAAAATAGCTGCTACTTTGGGTTGAGCATACTCACTTAAATAAATCGCAGAAGACAAACCTAGAGGAATAGCAACTGCCATTGCAATAGCTGTAGTCAAGAAAGTGCCATTAATTAAGGGCCAAATGCCAAAATGTTTCTCTGCAAATAGAGGTGTCCATTTAGTATCAAGAAAGAATTTGGCAAAGGAAACTTCTTGGAAAAAACTGAATGTCTCCTGAAAGATAATTACGACAATACCAAAAGTAGTCAAAACCGAAACTAAAGCACAAGCAAATAAAATTACCGCCACAATCTTTTCAGATATATCTTCAGATGGATTTTTATCCAGTGATTCTCTAGATTGTAGATAAAGACCATCTTGAGAATTAGTATTTTGCATAAACAATTAACTTCTCACTAAAATTAAACTACTATGGCTGAGACTTAAATTAAATAAAGTTTGTGATCGGTTCACCTGGTTTTGCTTTTTTAAACTTTGTCCCAGTTTCACCAGTAGCAAATTTTTGTTTGACTTTGAGGTAAGCTTCATCAGGTAATGCTACATAACCTACACTATCTACCCACTTCCAAGAATTTTCTAGATAAAAATCTACAAATTCTTTGACTGCTGGCTTAGTATCTAAAGACTTTTTGCTGACATAGATGAAGAGAGGACGAGACAAAGGTGTATAAATATTTTTAATTACATTATCCACCGGAACTGGTTTTTCACACTTTCCAGTAAGACTTTCTACAGCAACTAGATTCAGTTTTTCTTGATTTTGAATGTAGTAAGATATCCCAACATAACCCAAGGCTGTTACATCACCTGACACTCCTTGTACGAGAAGGTTTTGATTCTGAGTGGCAGTGTAGTCTGTACGGCCATTCTTGGCTTTACCAGTCACAGCTTGAGTCATATAATCGAATGTTCCCGTATCAGAAGATGGAGCATATAGCTTCAGCTTTTCGTTAGGAAATTTAGGATTAACTTGATTCCATGCCAATATTTTGCCGTCTGATTTGCCGCCCCAAATCTTACCCAGTTCCTTAATAGTTAGACATTTGGCAAAGTTATTTTTACGGTTGGCAATCACGGCGATGCCATCTAAAGCTACAGGCAACTCGACAAATTGAATATTCTTACTTTGACATTTTTTGATTTCTTCATCTCTAATGGTGCGAGAAGCACCAGCTATATCAATATCGCCATTACAAAATTTACTGAAACCACCACCAGTGCCACTTGAGGCAACGCTAACTTGAGCCTCAGGCTTAACTTTACCGTATTCTTCTGCAACTGCTAAAGAAATCGGAAAGCCTACAGCAGCACCATCAATACTCACTTGACTTTTCAATTGCCCGCCGTTACAAGCACTGATACTGCTGGCAATAAGCATTAAAGATGTTAGGAAAAAGCTATCCTTAAATCGGCTACGAAAGCTCATAAAATTATTAATTTCAGTAAAATGACTGTGAATTGCTTATATTTGGCTATCTGCAAGTAAAAAATGCTGCATAAAAAAATACATATCATGCTTTGTTTGCAGCTTGCACTTTGTCAAAAATTGCTCCATCTCCAAAAAACTTTTTCTGGATAATATCCCAGCCACCTAAATCTTGAGATGTGAATAAAGTTTTAATTGGCAGATGTTGTGATGCTACTTCTTGGCTAACGGTGGGGTTAACAGGACGATATTGTAATTTTGCAAATTCCCGTTGAGCTTCTGTAGAGTAAAGAAAATCAACAAATGCTTGTGCAACTTCTCTTGTACCGTGTTTCTCGGCGTTTTTATCAACTACCGCTACAGGATTATCAATGGAAATATTGACTTGGGGTACAATATAAGGCAACTTAGTCCCATTTTTACCCGCCAAAATTACCTCATTTTCGTAGTTAATTAAGACATCTCCCTGACCTTTTTGGAAAAATAAATCGCTTGCTTCACGGGCATCTTTTGTTAGAACAGGGGTGTTTTTATAAACTTTAGTGACATAATTTAACGCTGTGGTTTCGTCGCCTCCCGTTAGACTCACCGAACCCCAAAAAGCTAAGAATTCCCAAATAGCAATACCAGAAGTTTTTGGGTTAGCTGCAATCACTTTCACGCCATCTTTTGCCAAGTCTGCCCAAGTATTGATACCTTTAGGATTGCCTTCGCGAGTAACGATCGCAGCAACCGATTTGCTAACAATACCATTTCTGGGAGCTTCGGTTTCCCAACCCGATTTAATCAAACCTGCTTGTTGAATTTTGCTGACATCCAGGGGAAGTGCCAAGTGTACTATATCTGCTTCTTGCGAACCGTTAATGACAGCAGCCGCTTGAGCGCCAGAACCTCCATAACTTTGCTCAAATGTGACGTTTTGGTTATGTTCTTGCTTCCACTTCTGGATAAATTTGGGAATTATCTGGTCATGAGCGGCTTTGGTGACAGAGAAAGATACAAGTTTTAGCTTAACATCATTTTTGCTAGCTGAACTGCTTCCAGAACAGGAGGCAACTGCTATACTCAAAAAAATACTTGTTAAAAATAGACTCACAAAGCTTTGTACACTGCGTCCATTCAACCAATTTTTAATTGCGTGTTGATACCGGAGTTGTATACTCTGCAAAGCTTTCATGACATAAGGCTGTATTCCTTCACTTAGAAATTTACTTAACTGTGTCGGTTGTTGCGACTTGCTCATTAGAATCACCCCTAAATCTACGGTATTTCTACACGCATACCGTGATTAGGAGAATTATAGGGTATATAGAATAATATTTATCATCTGAATTAATTTTTTTTTACTCAATGAGCAATTAACGATCGAAAGTAGCAAATAAATCTGATTTACCAAGGCATTTCAGAAGACAGTTTTTTTGCTGGATAGAAAAACAATCTGATTGCATACATAATATTTGCTAAAAAGATGTGATTTTTAATACAAAACAGTAGTGTAAATTCGACTTTTTTTAGCCAGTAAAGCTGTTTTTAAAATAAAGTAGCCGCACTATAGCATCTTGAGTATCATATTGAGCGATCGCCCTCATTAAGACTATCAATTATCTGAATTTATACTATATTAATTATTCTCTCATTATTGAAAGAGCGATCGCCAATCAACCGACTATTTACGAATCGGTTTAATCGTGTGGACATATTAATTATTCTCTCATTATTGAAAGAGCGATCGCCCCTGTTGTGAGAATATACGAGCGGGCGATCGCTCACTTGTAGAAATACTTATATATAGCTTTTTTGCTATTCTAACCAGTTCTCTAATTGCAAATTAGGTATATTTTCAAAATCTTTAATATTGTTTGTAACCAAAATATCATTACGAGAACGGACAACAGCAGCAATTAGTACATCTACTTCTCCTGTTGGTCTACCAATTTGCCTCAATTCACTTTGGATTTTACCAAATTGTCTGGCAGCATCTATATCAAATGGCTCAATAGGTAATAGTTCAGTTAGTTGTGCTAGTGTTTCTAAATTTTTTTCAACTTGTTTAGAACAGTAAACACCTTTGTAAAGTTCTGAAACTACTATTGTAGATAGATAGCATTGGCTGAAATAGCGATTAAATACAGGTACTACTTTGGAATTACCGTTAAGCAATGCAATACAAATGTTAGTATCTAAGAGATACATTAGTCTTTATTCTATTTATCTATTGAGTTTATTACCCTTCCTTGGTAAGTATGACGCTGCTGGTTAATTTCAGCAAAGACATCTATCAACTCTGTTTGGTCTTGCCAAACTCCAAATAATTGATTCAATTTTGCTAATCTCTCTTCATCTGTTAAGTTTAGTTTTGCTACTACAGATTCAGTATCAGGAAGTTCTAAATTAACGATTATTTCTGCTCCATCGGGAATACTGTGAATTTGCTCTAATAATTCAATAGTTTGACCGCGTTTAATTCCTCTAATCTTCATTGTATGATTACTCCTGTAATCCCTACTACTCAAATCTTAGATATTTTCTCATTGTAGTTATTTTAACCTACTCATTAGTTGCTGCTTCCAGCCAAACTTCCACATCATCTGCTAGCAACTTCTGTGCTGCATCCATCATTGATGTTGCAATATCTTTGAGGTCTTCGCGATTGTTCAAGTAAGTTTTCAACGCTTCCATTGGGTCGATGCTGCTACTTGCACTCAATTCAGGAATGCGGGGCCTGGCTAATTGACTCACTAATTCTGCTTGCATGGTGTAGGTGTGAGCGGGACTTAAAGCAGTATGTAGAGAGGAACTGTCAATTAAATCCATCTGTTCAGAGCGGAGTTTGTAAATTAGCCGCACTACAGCATCTTGAATATCATACTTGGCGATCGCTTTCATTAACACCGCTTGCGGATCGTCTGCTTTTGAGACATCCACTTCAATGGTGCGGAAAGTCCGAACTGTTAAAGGGCAAAATTCCCACTCAGCGCTTCCCCGCTCCAGTTCTATCATCACATAGCCTTTGTCTTCTTTTTCTTCACTAAAATCTACCCGCTCAATACTCCCTGGATAAATCACCGGCGGGTTGTTAGATTTATTCAGATTTTGGTGGCGGTGGACGTGTCCCAACGCTACATAATCAAAACAAGGTCGCGTCAGCAAAGATAAGGGCAGAGTAAAACCTTTACCCACCGCCAAAAATCTTTCTGCGCCCAAGCTAGCATTGTCAGCCATCAAGTGAGCCAAAAGGATAGTAGGTACATCTGGGTCAAGACGGCGAACTTCCCCTTCTAAAACAACTCGCAGACGTTCCGTTAATAGTTGGTTGACTTCCGCCAAAGATAAACCTTCAGTCTCTTGGCGAGTCATCAGGGTGGAACGAGTCAGCCAAGGCAGGGTAATTATCTGCACTTTGCCATTACGGGTTTCGATACAGTGCGTAGTTAATGTATCACCAACAACAAACCCTGGCACTCCCAAAGTGCGGTAAATATTTAAACTTGCCCCTCCCTGTCCTTGGGAATGTTGGTCGTGGTTGCCTACCAATAGCACTGTCGGAATATTGGCATCCATCAGACGGCGAAATTGGCTAGCAAACGCTTGTTGTACATAAGGCGGTGGTGTCGCATCCGGGAAAGCATCGCCACCAAATATCACCATATCAACGGCATCTGTTAGCGCTCGGTCAATACATACAGACAATGTATTGACAAAATCCTCCAACCGTGTATTTAATCCAGTCTCAGGATTAATTCGTCCGTGGGAGAAGCCGCTTCCCATGTGGATATCGGAGAGATGGAGGATTTTTATCATATTTGTCCTTTGTTCTTAGTCATTTGTCCTTTGTCTAATACTAATTACAAATACAACTCTTGGAGAGGCTGCACAACTCTTGGAGACGCTTTGCATAGCTTGCTTCCCCGCAGGGGTACGACTACCCTCTGTTACCACGCCAACGGCTTCTCTACGAGACGCTGTTCGCGTTCGCGGTAGTTGAATCTCGACTTACTTCGACTACGCTCAGTACAAGTCGCTCGATTACCGCGCAGTCGAAACTCAGTACAAGTGACAAATAACAAATGACAAATGACCAATGACCAATGACTAAATATGAATTCCACATTCTGTTTTATCACTTCCCCGCCAACGTCCGGCGCGTTCGTCTTCGCCTTCAGCTACTTTGGTGGTGATGGGTTGGTCGCCGATGCTGGGATAACCTTTATCGTGGAGGGGGTTGTAGATGACTCCATGTTCAGCCACATAAACCCAACTATCTTGACGAGTCCAAGTAGCGATGGGATTTACTTTCAGCCGACCTTTACCGTCTAATTCAAATATGGGCATATTTGCACGGGTTACTGCTTGGTCGCGGCGGCGCCCGGTAATCCAAGCAACGCTGTTGAGTTCGTCTAAACCCCGTAGCAGTGGTTCAATTTTTGTAATCTGGTGGAATTTAGCAATATCCGTATCCCAGAGTTTGTCGCCGTATTTGGCTTCAAAGGCTTCGCGGGTGTCTAGGTCTGGAGTTTTGAAAGTTTGCAAATCCAGGTTGTAGATTTGTTTGGCTTTGGCAACTAATTCTAAGCTTTCAGGGAAATGGTGCAAGGTGTCGAGAAAGATTACAGGAACGGGATGCTTCAGTTCGCTGTAAAGAATATGGGTAATTATCATGTCATCCACGTTAAAGGCACTTGTTTGCACCAGTCCCGTTGGGATATTCTCTATAGACCATGCCAGTATTTCTTTGGGACTGGCAGTTTCAAATTGCTCATTTAATTTTTCTAAGTCAAAAGCGATCGCTTGGTTTCTAGATGCCGTGGAGACTGTCATGATAATCTTCTATTCAAATATTTCTACCTTGATTAATATCGATCTTACTCCATGAAGACGCCTATTCCGCTCGGAGATAAGGTAATTATTTTGGGTGGAAATTACTACATTTTGAAAATGGGGAATGGGAGAAGAAAATAATTACGCTATATACTTGCTATAAATTATACAAAAGTGTTTGTGATAGTTTTTATTAAGAAACTTTACAGTAATTTAAGTTTTACAATAATTTTATAGATATTTATACTGATTTTGATATGGTTAAGGAACTATTAATAAAAGGGATTTTACTTAAATGAACAATGCAAAATTTAGCAACCCATTAGGCCAATCTATAATTATGGGTGCTTTAATGATGTTAACCAGCGTTGGGATCATTACAATAATGAACTTTTTCTAAGATTAAAATTTCTCATTTTAGCAATAAGACTTTACATAGTCCCGCTCAAAACTGAGTGGGACTTTTGCTTTTTTCATCCCGAACAATCCGTGTGTATTAATTTTCTGCTATCACTTTCGGCAGAGAATAATCTAGAAGCCGTGTTATTACGTAGTTTTGCAATCAAAAAATTTAGAATAGGGATGCGATCGCTATTTCCTTATTTTCTTTAGCCTAGTGCCCGACTGGCGCTTTCACTCCTGCACCGCCTTTACCCAAGAATAATAATAAGGGTAATGAGCAAAGAAATCCTATGCCTACGACTCGAAAGCAATCTGCGTAAGACAAAACAGCAGCTTGAATATCTACTGTTTGACTTAATAAAGCTAGTGCTTGTTGTTGCGCTGTTGCCGCATCCATGCCTTGGCTTTGAAGTGCCCCATTAAGCAAGTCGAGACGTTGATTGGTTTCTGGGTCATAAGGGCTAAGTTTTGCTAACAGAATAGCTCGATGAAAAGTCTGTCTTTGGTCAAGCAGAGTAGTAAGTAGGGCAATGCCGATACTACCACCTAGTTGTCGAGTCAGGTTATAGAAACCAGAACCAGCAGAAATATCTTTTTTGGGTAGCGGGCCTAAAACTGCCAAACTCAAAGGGAGAAACATAAATACAGTAAAAGCTCCGCGCCATACCAATGGCCAAAATAAATCGTCTGTGCCGCTTTGTGGGGTAATTGCTGCTAATTGAAACATGACTCCAGATGAGCCGACAGCGCCGATCGCAATTAAAAATCGGGCATCAACTATACTAGTCAGTTTGCCTAATAAAATCATCCCGATCGCAGACGCTAAAGCCCCAGGTGCTAATAATAGTCCTGTTTGTGTTGCCGTAAATTGCAGCACGCTCTGAGCAAATATCGGCACAGCAAACAGTGCGCCATAAAGCCCCATACCCACCACTGCTGAAAGAACGCTTCCCGCAGCTAAAGAACGGTGACGCAAAACTCTCAAATCCACAGCCGGGTGATCTGTTTTCAGTTCTCGCCAAATAAACAACCCCAAGCCGATGATACCGAGGATAGTCAGAGAGACGATGAAACTAGAGGAAAACCAGTCGTCTGTTTCCCCTTCTTCTAATACAGTTTGTATGCTACCCACAGCCACGATTAAAAAGCCAATTCCCCACCAATCAACAGCTTGGTTCTTTGTATCGCTCTTATCCTTATTTTTTGGCAAAAACGCCAAAGACATGGCGACTGCGACGATCCCAAAGGGAATGTTGACAAAGAAAATCCAGCGCCAGCCTAAACCATCTACTAAGAATCCTCCTAATGTTGGGCCAATTGCTGGCCCAGCAATTACACCCACGCCAAAAACTGCTTGAGCCAAACCTTGTTCGGCTGGGGGAAAAGTCTCGAACAAAATCGCTTGGGCTTTTGCTAGCAATCCGCCACCGCATAAACCTTGGAGAATTCGAGCCGCAATCAACATCGGTAGATTGAAGGACAGCCCACATAAAACAGAGGAAATCGTAAAACCAACTAGCGAGAAGATAAAGTAGGTTTTACGCCCAAAGTAATCTCCCAACCATGCAGATAAAGGAATTAAGACGACGTTAGCGATCGCATATCCGCTAACTACCCAACCCACCTCACTGACAGTTGCACCCAAGGTAGCTTGGATATCAGTAAGAGCAACGTTAACAATACTAGTATCAATTACTTCTAATATCGCACCCAGAGAAGCCGTAAATGCGATCGCCCATTTCAAGGGGCCGTGAACATAACCAAATTGGTCAATACTAGAACCTTTAATGTTGGTAGCCATTCTTTAGCACAAATAATATTTGGGAGATGTCAAGCAATGCCTTAGCTAAAATTAAGTATTGTATATATACGCTACGGTAGCGTATCATATAAAAACGGTCAAGAGAGTTTTTTCTGAAAAATGGCAGAAATACTTATGCTAAAGATGGATGGTCATTGCTGCTGTTTTAGTGCATGAGAATTGGGTTATCAGGCAATACAGTTTAGAACGAGCAACAAAAAAAACACTTGTAGAGACGGCGATTTATCGCGTCTTGAAACCCCAAAATTGTTGCCAGTAGCCCTTAAATCAAGGGTATTGGGTATAAAGCTTATTTGTTTCCCAGAGGCTATGTTCTATGCCCAACAGTGGAGTAAACGACCAAAAAGATATTGCTTGGGGATGATATTTTTATGAGTAAGCAAATTAACAGCACCTCTGGACGCCCACGCAGCATCCACGCCGACCAAGCGATTCTGCAAGCAACTTTGGATCTGCTTGCAGAGGTAGGATATGAAAGCATGAGTATAGAAGCGATCGCTTCTCGTGCTGGAGTTGGTAAAACAACCATCTATCGGCGTTATACTTCCAAAGAAGAACTAGTTGCAGACGCGATCGAAAGTCTTAGAGATGATTTAGCGATCCCCGATACCGGTAGCTTTTGGGGAGACATGGATATCCTGATTAAGAATGCCGCCAAAAAAATAGATAGTCCCCTTGGTCGTCAGACACTTGCGCTGATTATTAGTACAGCGTCTAGCAATCCTCAGTTTGCCGAGGTCTATTGGACAAAATATACAAAACTCAGACGTGAAGCCTTTTCTAAAATACTTGAGCGTGCCAAGTCCAGAGGCGAAATTCACAAGGACGCAGACGTAGACTTAATTATCGACCTTGTAAGCGGTTCACTATATTATGCACTGATCTTCAAACCCACAACCGAGCCAGTAGAAGCATACATGCGCCGCACCATGAATCTTCTCCTCAAAGGTATAGGGAATGGGGAATAGAGAGACAAGGGGGACAAGGGGGACAAGGGAGACAAGGGAGACAAGGGGAATAACCAATCCCAAATCCCCAGTCCCTAGTCCCCAGTCCCTAGTCCCCAGTCCCCAGTCCCCAGTCCCCAGTCCCCAGTCCCCAGTCCCCAGTCCCCAATTCAACTTGTTAGCAAAATAACTTTCCATCATAGGTCATAAATGAGATGATGGAGAAATTAGAGAAAAAGGTGAACAATTGTTATTTTTCTCCTTCCGCTTCTGGTTGCAGAATGGCATCACAGTATTGAATGAGGGTTGTCAAGCGATCGCTAATCGTTTGAAGTCTCGTTTGTACAGTAGATGCTTGCCGCGCTCCTTGGAAAAACATCACATCTATTTCCAACAGGCGCAATTGCTTGCTCATCTCCGTTTGATAAGACTGCACTCGCCAGTTTTCATCAGCCAAAGGCACAATCTGTTGCCCAAAAAATTGCTGCAACGTGGCTACACGCTGCCGCAGTTCGGGCGCAGCGATTTGGGTAGTTGTGGCATCGGAGCGTAATTGCTCTAATAAAGTTACGAATGCCAGATATTTCTCAGGGTTTAAAGACATCCAGTGCTAATTAAGATAGTATTAATGTCAAGTAATTTTTCTTCTACAATAAACTTTCTTAAACACTTATCAGTACTAAAAGCCTCAAATCGTGATTTGGGGCTTTATTTGCCATCAATGGATTTTCTTTAACGATCCTTGAAATTCAAACTGGATGACTACCACTGGCAATTGGAGAATCGTCCTTACACTGCTTTTTCCACCCTTCTTTGGGCAACAGCATCTTTATCAGGGCGATGCTGCTAGTTTTATTTATCATTCACTTATCTACCGATCCATTCAAACCCAAATTGTATGAGCAGTATAGCGATAAATTCATCAGTTGACCTTGCCATTCCCGAATGGTTAAAAAAATGTTTGAAGGAGTCATCGACAACTAGCGGCGCAGCAGAAGATGACCGAAAACATAATGATGCCGTCTTAATTGGTCGAGCATTTGAATTTGCTTACCAACTGCATGAAGGTCAATATCGCAAATCGGGAGAACCATACATTGCTCATCCCATCGCTGTGGCTGAATTGTTGCGTGACTTGGGAGGCAGTGCTGCTATGATAGCAGCTGGATTTCTCCATGATGTCGTTGAAGATACAGAAGTTACAAGTCAAGAAATAGAAGAACGCTTTGGCCCAGAAGTGCGACAATTGGTCGAAGGTGTCACCAAGCTTTCTAAAATCAATTTCACCAGCAAAACCGAAAGCCAAGCCGAAAACTTCCGGCGGATGTTTTTGGCAATGGCGCAAGATATTCGGGTAATTGTCGTGAAATTGGCAGATCGTTTGCATAATATGCGAACTTTACAATATATGTCAGAGGCCAGCCGCCGCCGCAGTGCCCAGGAAACGCGAGATATATTCGCACCCTTAGCCAATCGCTTGGGGATTTGGCGAATTAAATGGGAACTGGAAGATTTGGCTTTCAAGTATTTGGAACCGGAAGCTTACCGCCAAATGCAAGAGCATGTTTCTGAAAAACGGACGGCGCGAGAAGAGAAATTGGCCAAAGCTACAGATATTTTGCGAGAACGTTTGCAGCAAGCCGGAATCCACTTTCAGGAGATTAGCGGTCGTCCCAAGCACCTTTACAGCATTTATCAAAAAATGCACCGCCAGCAAAAGGAATTTCATGAAATTTACGATTTGGCAGCGCTGCGAATAATTGTTCAAACCAATGAAGAATGCTATCGGGCGTTGGCAGTGGTTCATGATGCTTTTCGCCCAATTCCTGGGAGATTTAAAGACTACATTGGACTGCCAAAACCTAACCGTTACCAGTCATTGCATACTGGGGTGATTGGATTAACTGGCCGTCCTTTAGAAGTGCAAATTCGCACAATCGAAATGCATCATATCGCCGAGTATGGGATTGCCGCCCACTGGAAGTACAAAGAAACAGGTGGTTCTAGCATTAGCCATTCGACAGCGACAGATGACAAGTTTACATGGCTGCGGCAACTGCTGGAATGGCAAACCGATCTCAAGGATGCCCAAGAATATCTTGATAGCGTCAAAGATAATCTATTTGAAGATGATGTCTATGTCTTCACCCCTAAGGGGGATGTTGTGCCTTTAAGCCCTGGTGCTACCACTGTAGATTTTGCTTATCGCATTCATACAGAAGTCGGAAACCACTGTTCAGGGGCGCGGGTGAATGGGCGAATGGTGCCACTGTCAACGCGGCTTTCCAATGGCGATATTGTAGAAGTTCTCACCCAAAAGAACTGCCATCCGAGTTTAGATTGGTTGAACTTTGTCAGAACTTCGGCAGCGAAATATCGGATAAAACAATGGTACAAGCGATCGCGCCGGGAAGAAAATGTCGCACGTGGACGAGAGTTGTTAGAAAAGGAACTTGGCAAAACTGGTTTTGATAGTCTGCTGAAGTCAGAGGCGATGCAGATTGTCGCGGAAAAGTGTAACTACCATAGCGTGGAAGATTTACTTGCTGGGTTAGGTTACGGAGAAATTACGTTAAACCTAGTGCTAAATCGTTGGCGAGAAGTAGCGAAGGGACAACAACCAGTTGCCACTGTGTCACCATTTATCCCTAAAGAACCAAGTTCAAAAGCTTTGCGAGATGCATCTCCAACTACTTCACGCTCCAGTGATTCGCCAATTATTGGGGTAGAGGGGTTGGTATATTATTTAGCTGGGTGTTGTACCCCGATTCCTGGCGAACCAATTATTGGTGTGGTAACGCGAGGTAGGGGGATTTCAATTCATCGCCAAGGCTGCCATAATCTGGAGACTGTGGAGTATGAACGCTTAGTACCAGTTAGGTGGAATCCAGCCGCCGAAAATAGTGGTCGTCCGCATACTTACCCAGTGGATGTTCAAATTGAAGCTCTTGACCGTGTAGGGGTACTAAAGGATATTTTGTCACGGTTGAGTGACCAAGGAATTAATGTCCGTCATGCTCAGGTGAAAACCTCTGCTGGCCAACCTGCATTGATCGATTTAGGAATAGATATACGCGATCGCTCTCAACTAGAGCAAGTGTTCGTCCAAATTAAGAAAATGAGCGACATTTTGAATATTCGCCGCGTCGGTCAAATTGATGAGTAATCGGGGTATCAATATCCCCATCACAAAAAACCTTCTCTTGCTTACCTAGCAGCCTGTCTGGGAACTCAATATGACGGCTATAAACTGCCTCTAAAGAGATAAAACCTTCCCTGGCAGGTTCGTCAACTATTGATTTGACCTATCATGAGTGATATTATTTTGGCGAGCTAGAAAATATGAATAAAACCTTCCCTGGCAGGTTCGTCAACGATTTTTTGAGTTTAAAATTGTTAGGAGCAATCAAAAATGGTTTCAGAGAAGTTTTTAGTAGTAAAAGGCAAAGCAGGTATGGGAAACCGTTTTCTCGCTCTCTTGGACAGTATTTTATATGCTCAACTTACTAATAGAAAGATAGTTGTTGATTGGAGCGATGAGGTTTACTCAAATAATCGCAACAATGTTTTTCCTGACTTTTTTAATCTTCATAATGTTACTCAAGCTTCAGAAATACCTTCTACTCAATCTGTCTATCCAAGTATCTGGAAGAATAGCTTAGATAAATCTGTGAATGAAGTATTGCTCTCATACGAATCTCCAGATGATTTGCGATATAACAACCCGAAAATCTGGTCAAAATATACTACTAATATGTCCCGCATAGATTATAGTGAAGATATTTTGATTAGATGGTCGTATGTAACAGAGACTTATAAGCTAAGACGACATTTTTTAGGTGATTTCGCTTATCTACAAAGTCTGAGTAATGAAACTATTTTAAAAAAGATAATTAGAGAAAATCTGAGTTTACACCCTAATATTGAAGCAATTGTTAAAAAAACTGTAGATAGTTCTTTTGAAGATATAGTAATCGGCGTTCATGTTAGATATACTGACAGAAAAACTTCCAAAAACCTCTATTTAAAATTTGTTGATAAGATTCTTGAAAAACATCCTAAAAGTTTGATATTTTTAGCTACTGATAATCCAGCAGTAGAAGATTTGTTTAGAGATAAATATACTAATATTTTAGTGACAGATAAGTGGTACCCTGCCTCAGGATCTTCTTTACATCAGAATCCTGAATGTCCAGATAGATTTGAAAATGGTGTTCAAGCTTTAATAGATATCTATTTATTAAGCAAATGTAATTATCTAATATACAATAAAACTTCTACTTTTGGTGTAGTTGCAAAGTTGATTTCTGATATCCTAGAAGCTAATACAATTGATACTTCTCAATATAGCTTAAAAGGAAAAGTTAAAAACTTAATTGCTTGGGTCAGAGAAAAAACAGTTCTTTCGTGACCTTTTTTCAATTAAAAGTTAAAAATTAAGAATAATAATAATTTGTAATTAATTTTGGGTACAATTTCCCAATGATAGAATTTTTAATTAATAATTTTTAATTTTTAATTGGAGCGAAGCGACTTGACTATAGTAGTTTTCAATTGAGATGTAATAGATTCTTAATTTTTGATGATGTCACATCTTTAGAAGGTGTCCCCAAAATTGCTTGGGAATATTGATTAGTGTATATATTAGTTCCAATCCCTATGCAACAATTATTTCCCGGAGAGGTATTCGCCAACTGTTACCGCGATACGATGAGATGTTGGAGGTAATTACCCGTTGTCTACCTTCCACAAGTCGGCGTATTTTAGAATTGGGCTGTGGTACAGGCGAACTTAGTCTCAAGATACTCAACCGTTTTCCAGATGCCCAAGTAATTGCTAGTATTCGTCCAAATTAAGAAAATGAGCGACATTTTGAATATCCGCCGCGTTGGTCAAATTGACGGGTAGATGTGCCAATTTTAGGTGCGTTAACGCAGTGTAATGCACCAGTTTATGCAATTTTAGTCTCAAGTTTTGAATTTTAGGAATAGCAACAGTCATACCTGAACGATTGCTTCTAATGGCAAAATGACAGTAAATGTAGATCCTTTTCCTAGCTGTGAATCTACTTTAATTTCACCATCCATTAACTGAACCAATCGAGAGACTATTGCTAAACCTAATCCTGTACCATCAGAACTTTGCACTTGGGGAGCAGTTACTTCCCGAAAATAAGGATTGAAGATTTGTGCTTGAGCATCCAAAGAAATACCAATACCACTATCAGTAACAGAGATAGCCCAGTGCTGTTGAGATATCGTCCAGCACTCCAAATGAATTGAACCAGATTCTGTGTAGCGAATTGCGTTACTCAGCAGATTTGTCAGAATTTGCTGAAGCCGAAGCGGATCTGTGTTAACTTGACTGGGGGCGCGTTCGCATTCAACAACCAAGGATAATTCTTTCACACGCGCTAATGGCTCAATCATCTCTAAAATAGAGTTGATTAAACTACGGACATCGGTTAAAGTCGGCTGCAATTTCATCTGTCCGGCATCGTAACGCGAAATTTCCAGAGTATCGTTAATTAACCGGACAATAAGTCTACCACTCTTAAGAACTCGCTCGATACTTTCAAGATTTGTATAGGTGTCTTTGAGTTCTGATTGTTGACGCTGCTGGCGCAGAAATAAGTCTGCATAACCGATGATTGAAGTAAGAGGCGTCTTCAGCTCATGAGCCAAATGAGAGAGACTTTCTTTACTAGCACGAACCAAACGAGTTAGCTCTTGGTTAGTCAACCGCAACTGACTTTGGAGTTGTTTAAGCTCTTGTAATCGTCCTTGAGTATAACTATTAAAGCATCGCGCGATCGCTTCATCAATTACTGTATCAATCAAGCGAACAGCCCTTAGCACTTCTTGTGCAGATCCTTGTAATAAATCTTCTTCTAAAAACGAAAAAATTACAAACCGAAGTAAACGATACTCTCGCGCAATTTCCTCTGGTTCAAATCCCTGTTGGGCACGAAGTGTACCGTGTTCCAAACTTGCATCTACTACTGTCTGTAAATCGCTGGTTGCAGATTCAGAAAGTACTGTTGCTAATGCTTTCAAGATGCGGGGTAAGCTATCCCGTACAGCGTTGAAAGTAAGTTCATTAGTAGCTTCAATTTGTTGATCCTGGTAAACTGCTTCTACCCATTGATCGAGAATGGCATCACTTTTTGCAATTAGAGTCTGACTAAAATCCATCTTTTGCTCAACCAAACACAGCGAAGCCTGTTCCACTAGAGGTAGATTAGTACGTTTGATGTCAGTTCGCACCTGACAGAAGATAGAGGTTAGTGAAAAGACAGGTTCTTACTGAACTAATGACTTCAGAGAGATCCATAAAACTAAATCCCCAGCCTTATTAACTTATTAAAACGAATAACCGACTACGCCCACGATCTACCCGCGAAGGCTGGGGATTTATTTCAGGTTTGTGCCTAGCCTCAAGACTCTGTAAAGCAGCGTTTGTAGTACGTTGGTCTTTAGAAGGCGTTGTGGCGATGTGTTTGGTGAGAGCCGCGTAATTCAAGTAGTACAATCAACTGCGATCGCTTGATTGTAGGTTTCGATCTGGCGCAGCAAGTTTAATTTGGGAAGTAGTGGCATTTTTAGTTTACAGTATCCCAATCATCTATGGACAGAAACGGTAAGTGCGATCGCAAAACAAGTAATGAGTGCTAAAACCAAATCTTTTGTATAATCTCTTACGGCGTAGGCTGATGACACAAATTACCTTACAATCACTGATACCAGAAGCAAAGCTAGAAGCTGTCGAAAAAGCACTGCAAACAACCTTCAATACCAAAACTGTTGAAAGCATTGAACTTCTGACGGGCGGACTTAGTTCTGCGCTGGTTTACAAAATTATAGTGAATGGCAAAGCTTATGTATTAAGAATTGTCATTCAAATTGATGAACTTAGTGACCCAGTGCGGCAATATATTTGTATGAATATTGCCGCCGAAGCTGGTATTGCGCCAATTGTCTATTATACTAATGCAGTAGACGCTGTATCGATTACGGATTTTATTAGAACAATATCTTTATCTGAGCATTTTGGTTCACCAGATAATTTTTTACCGAAATTGGCAAATGTGGTAAAGTCGATTCATTCTTTACCAAATTTTCCGAAACTTGTAAATTTTTTGGATGGTATCGATTTATTTATTCAGCAGTTTCAAGCTTTAGAATTTTTGCCAGCCAGTGCAACTGAAGAACATTTCAGATATTACTCAGAAATTCAACAATTTTATCCGCGCTACGATACCGATGTAGTTGCGAGTCATAACGATCTCAATCCGAATAACATTCTTTTTGATGGGAAAAAGATATGGCTTATTGATTGGGGGGTAGCATTTCAAAATGACCGTTATGTTGATTTAGCCAACGTTGCTAATTACTTTATGACCAATGCAGCGCAAGCAGAAATTTACCTGAGGTCATATTTTGGCGACTTTCTTGACAATTATAAACGCGCTCGATTTTTCCTCATGCAGCAGGTTTGTCAGATTTTTTACGCTATAGTATTTCTGAAGTTAGCAGCAGCCTCATGGCCTGAGAATTTACCTATTGAATATAGTATGGTGGTTCCTAGTCTTAAAGAATTTCAGCAGCAATTAAGGACTGACAAAGTGATTCTGACAACCCATGAAGGACAATTACTGTATGGGAAAATTCGTCTGAATCAGGCTTTATATAATATGAAGACAGCAAGATTTGCAGAGTCAATTAAAATAATTCGTAATTTATAATTAATTTATATCGAAACTTACGCAAAAATCAGGTAATTTCGTCATGATGAGCGATCGCATAAACGCGCAGCAGGGGTATTTTATTTATTGGAAGTCCCTCAGCTTATTTCATCATAAATGCAAGAGCGATCGCTAAGAAGACTGTCGCAGAGAAATGAGCGATGCGGAAATTATTACAACGGCAATAATCGCGGCGATGTTTTTTGATGGCAATCATAGTAAGGCTTGTAGCTATATGAAAGACCAAAAATTCATCCTATATGTTAGAAAAATCACGATTTAATCGGCGATTACATAGAATTTCGATGCTAATTAACGATTTGTTTCATCTGGAAACATATCGTTATCTGTTATATCAGGCTACTCAGAATTAACTTTGCTCATTCTCACTCTGAACGACTTTAGCAATCTCTCAGCAAAATTGTACGTTGTTTTTAAAAAAATATATTTTAGTGCATATATTTTAATACTAAAAGTTATTCTTATCGGTGTAGCATATACCCCAGTAATGATGGATGATTAATATTGATTAATTTGTCTATTTTTTCCAAATCCTATGCAACAGGTATTTCCCGGAGAGGTATTCGCCAACACTGCGGATTTTGACACTGGTATTCGCCAACTGTTACCGCGATACGATGAGATGTTGGAGGTAATTACCCGTTGTTTACCTTCCACAAGTCGGCGTATTTTAGAATTAGGTTGTGGTACAGGGGAACTTAGTCTTAATATACTCCACCGCTTTCCAGATTCTCAAGTAATTGCTCTAGATTACTCACCTAGAATGTTGCAATTTGCTCAAGATAAAATCACAGCAGCTGGATATCAACAACGCTGGACTGGTATACAAGCAGATTTTGGCGATTGGGCAGATAATCCAGAGAACTTGGATATTGGTAGCGAATTTGATGCTTGTGTCTCATCTTTGGCAATTCACCATCTCCAAGATGAGATGAAGTTGAAATTATTTGAGCGAATTGCTGCTAGCCTCACTCAAGACGGCTGTTTTTGGAATGCAGATCCTACCTTACCAGAATCACCAGCCTTAGCAGAAGTTTACAAAGCAGCACGAGAGGAATGGGCAGTTGAACAGGGAATCAATTTGACAGAGATTCGCGCTAAACGTGCCACTAGCACTACTCAAGGTTACTCTAGTCAAGACCAGCTAGCTAGCTTAGAGACTCATTTCCAAATGTTGAGCAAAGCTGGATTTAAGACAGTTGCAGTACCTTGGAAATATTATGGTCTAGCGGTATTTGGTGGCTGTTTGTGAAAATTATCGGTTTTGGATGCCTAGATTTGAGATTTCCCTGTCTCCAATAGGCATTTATAAAATTAACAGCTTGATAGTAACAAAACAGCAATAAATAATATTATTTCTGTTGATAAGAACTAATATATAAACTCAATAGGCCTGTAGAGGAAGTCTTGCTAACTCACACAAGGATCTTGACTGAAACTTGCGTTAATTAAGCTGGCTTGGTGTTTTTATACAATATTTCCACATCATAAGTACCAGCAAGCATACTATCAATCCTCTACAGACCTATTCAAAAATACAGAGTAGAAAATTTTCTTCAGAAAAGAAACCAGGAACACGCGATTTGGACTCGTTTTTCTGCTCCTTTCTCCAGTGGAGTTCAAGCCACTGTTTGCCATCACTTAGTTTCAAAAGGAGAATATCTTGGATGGCTCGAAATAAAAAGAAATCAGTCAGTTTCAAGCATGAGCAATCACCATACTCTAGATGCCCTATTTGTTGTATTATCCCACCCCATATACTAAAAAATGTCGTGGTGAATGGCAATCCTCAGCAGCGTACTTGGGCATTTCATACATTAAATATTTCGGCACAATTTTTAGGACGAAGAAATGTTGTAGGTAATATCTCGTTTGCGCCTTCTCCTGGTGAGAAACGCCGCACCATCTACGATGCCAAAAATGGGCAGCAACTTCCTGGTACGCTGGTGCGTGCTGAGGGCGATCCTCCTAGCAGCGATCCAACAGTGAATGAAGCCTATGATGCTGCTGGTGCGACTTATGACTTGTTTCATGAGATGTTCGATCGCAATTCCATTGATGATAAAGGACTACGTTTAGACTCCACCGTGCATTATGGTGTCAAATATGACAATGCCTTTTGGAACGGCGACCAAATGGTTTATGGTGATGGCGACGGAGAACTATTTCAACGCTTTACGAAATCAATTGATGTGATTGGACATGAGTTAACTCACGGTATAACCCAGTACGAAGCAGGTTTACAGTATTATGGCGAACCTGGGGCACTGAATGAGTCATTTTCTGATGTCTTTGGTTCTTTGGTGAAACAAAAGACTAAAAATCAGACTGCACAAGAAGCAGATTGGCTGATTGGTGAAGGTCTTTTAGTACCGACTGTCAAAGGTGTTGCCCTCCGCTCCATGAAAACACCTGGAACAGCATACGATGACTCTGTAATGGGTAAAGATCCGCAACCTGCCCATGTAAAAGATAAATATACTGGTACTGAAGATAATGCTGGAGTACATATCAACTCAGGAATCCCTAACTATGCCTTTTATCTAGCGGCTGTTGAGATTGGTGGCTATGCCTGGGAAAAAGCTGGCAAAATATGGTATATAGCTTTACGCGATCGCCTACGTCCTAATGCAGATTTTAAAAAAGCTGCCAACGTCACCATTCAAGTTGCTGGCGAACTCTACGGTAATGACAGTAATGAGCAAAAAGCTGTGCGAAATGCTTGGCAAAAGGTAGGAGTTATTTAAAGTGAGGAATGAGGAATTAAAAGTTAGGAGTTTTTTCTTAACTTCTAACTCCTAACTCTTAACTCTTGTATAGACGCGATTAATCGCGTCTCTACTCTTAACTCCTAACTTTTAGATGTGTTGTTTGTTGTTGTTAAACTGGGAGTTGAGAACTATCATCTCCCAGTCTTAGTATGTATTTCAACTAAATAACACAACGGAGAGCAAAAAAATGCGGGTATCATTTGAACGCACGGGCGGCTTTGCTGGAATTACCAAGAAGACAACCGTTGATACAGATACTCTGCCACCACATGAAGCTGCCACACTTCGCCAACTAGTGGAAGTTGCTGATTTATTTAGGCTACCGGAACTAATTACTTCGCCAAATCCCCAGAGCGATCGCTTTCAATATAAATTAACAGTAGAAGATAACGGCAAGCAGCATACAGTGACTGTCAGTGAGTCAGCATTGCCAGGAACCTTAAGACCCCTAATTGAATGGCTACAGACGATAGCACAGAAAAGATAAAAAGTAAAAATAATTACTTATGACTCTCTGAAGCTAAGTAAGTCGGTGAGAATAAATCAAACTAGATTAAGTAACGTAAAAAATATTGGGATTATTTCGTAGTGAGGACTAAAGTCCTCTTATGAGGTCTGAATCCTTACCTACAAACCTTGAATTATTTACACCTCTCTAGTTATAGAATATCTTCTGAATAGTCAAAATTGTGGCAAAGTGATAGTAACGTAATTCGTAATTATGAATTAAATAATTCATTTTTTTTAGTTACTCTCAGGGTTGAGTTCGTTGATTTCTTTGCACTTAGCCTCTGCGGCTTGATATGCTGCCAGATAGTCTTGACCACCCAACATTACATCACCGTAATATTCATAAGGTGGATCGCCATAAATTGGTAATGGATCGTCTTCTGGATAATCTTCTTTTGATTCTTCAATGATAGCTTTCAGTTTTTTAACCGTCAGACTATGTGCTGCAAAATACCAGATTTCTTGAGGATTTTTGTTCAGGTGAGGTAACGTGGGATCGATAATCCGAACATCAGAGGTATCGTCTAGCTCAATCCAACTGTGTTCAATCGGTCTATATGGCTTCCCAGCAAAAGCTAGAAATCCCTGAATATACCTTGCTCCCTTTGTAGATAATGCTGCTTTATAAGCATTATCAAACGGAGTGCTAGCTCTGCTGTTTATCTGTTCAGCAATTTTGATTGACAGCGTTTCATCCAATAGTTTGTTCATTAATAGCAAGGATTAGAGCAGTCATAAAAACATATTACCACTGCTACTGACCATTTTGCTTGGGCATTGGAAATTGGTTATTCACTAATGACTAATAACTAATGACTAATGACTAATGACAAACTCTACTTTGTGCTAATCACCATCTGTAAGTTCATTAACAAGTCGCTTGAGGTGTAGGGCTTGGATAAAAGGGTTTTGACACTATTACCAAGGTTTTTAATCATTGTATGATTGGAGGCTAATCCACTAACACCAATAATTTTGATATCTGGATTAATTTTTTTCAATACATTGATAGTTGTTGGTCCATCCATATATGGCATCATCATATCAACCAACACCACACTAATTTCTTGTTGATGTTTTGTATATAGTGCGATCGCATCAATACCATCACCAGCCACTAAAACTTTATAGGCATTTTGTTCTAACCAGGTTTGAGTAACCTCTCGAATTGAATCTTCATCATCAACAATGAGAATTAATTCTCCATGCCCTGCTGGTAATTCCTGATATTTAGCTAATTTACTATCTGCTTCAATTGTCTGCGTTACGGGTAAGCAAACTTGAAACTCTGTACCTTTGCCCACTTCACTAACTACATTCACAAAACCGCTGTGGCTTTTGATAATGCCAAGGACTGTTGAAAGACCAAGCCCTGTGCCTTTACCCACTTCTTTTGTTGTGAAAAATGGCTCAAAAATTCTATCTATTATTTCTTTTTTAATTCCTATACCTGTATCGCGCACGGTAATCATCACATAAGAACCGGCCTTAGCATCAATATTCATCCGGGCATAATGGCTATCAACCCAGAAATTCTTCGCAGAAATCTTTAGGATACCGCCATGAGGCATAGCATCACGAGCATTAATGCAGAGGTTCATCAGTACTTGGTGTATCTGAGTTGCATCACCAAAGACATCCCACAGGTTTTGCCCAGGAACATCAATGTGGATTTCAATAGCTCTGGAAAATGTTTGCTTAACAATATTTTCGATTTCTAAAATTGAATTCCGTATCTGTAAGGTTTTAAAGTTACCTACAGATCCGCGGGAAAACCATAGCACTTGTTTAACTAAATCTGCTGCACGTTTAATATTTGTTTCCATAATTGTCAGCCATTTCTGACTTTTTTCATCCGGCAGCTTTGCCTCTAAAAGTTGTACTGTCATCATCATCGGTGTCAGTGCATTGTTAAGGTCATGGGCGATGCCACTTGCTAGAGTGCCAAGACTCTCCATCCGTTGGGCCCGGAGAAACTGGGCTTCAAGTTGCTTTTTCTCTGTGATGTCGGAGTTGACAATCAGGATGGATTTGGCTTGCCCCCAATCGTCATTTACTAGTGTCCAGCGGCTAGCAACGATGATTTCTTTGCCTTGTTTTGTGACTTGATATAGTTCACCTTGCCACGAACCACTCTCAGCTAAAGTTTCCTGGATGTTTTTCAATTGCCAAAAACTTTGCTTTTGATAAAAAAGCTGATTGACATTCCTGCCCACTACTTCTTCTGCCATCCAACCGTAGAGATGTTCAGCCCCTTGATTCCAAAATTGAATTTGGTTAATCAAATTTTGAACGATAATCGCATCTGTGGTGATGTTAAGCAAAGCAGCTTGCTCGCGGATTTTCTGTTCTGCATCTTTGCGTTCGCGTAGCGCAGCTTGCTGTTCGGTAATATCAATTACAAAGCCTGCCATTCGAGCAACTTTACCTGTAGAATCTAAAAAGATATACCCGTTGTTCTCAACTGTGATATAAGTGCCATCTTTACGACATACACGAAATTCAAGATGGAATCGCTCTTTTGTGGATAAAACGCGGTTAATCTCTTTGTTAAAGAAGCTGCGATCGTCAGGATGAATCAATTCTAACCAGCGGTTCAAACCTCCCAACATCTCAGGCATAGAGTAACCTAATATTCGCTCTACATTGCCATCATATTTAATCTCGTTGGTATGCAAGTGCCAGTCGTAGAGAATCTGACCACTTGCTTGAATTAGTGCTTGATAGCGATTGTTCCACTCATCTAATGCATCTGAATGACATCGTAGTTTTTCCTCTACCCGCTGGCGCTCCAAGATTTCGATCTCTAAACGGTTATTTTGCTCTGTAAGTTTTTTTGTGAGATTCCGTAAACGTAAATGGGTATTTATCCTAGCTAAAACCTCTTGAGATTCTAAAGGTTTGGTAATGTAATCTACAGCCCCAAGATTCAAACCTTTAACTTTATCTACCTTGTCACTCATGGCAGTTATAAATATTACGGGAATATCTTGAGTGGCTGGATTTTTTTTCAAAAGTCTACAAGTCTCAAAACCGTCGATTCCCGGCATTAATACATCCAGTAAAATCAGGTCAGGTGAAGCATATTCTGCTATCTGAACGGCACTTTGACCATCTTCAGATACTAAAACTTGAAAGCTGTAATACTCTAAAAAGTTAAATAATACTTGTAAATTAACAGGAGTATCATCGACTATTAAAATAACAGGTTTTCCATTTGTATTAAAATTCATACTTCCCTCTTATTAAATTTTTTTAAAACTTCTATAATTTGTTTTCCTTGAAAATAAAATTTTTATAAGATTTTCGTAAAATTACAAGTGGTAGGGGCAATTCATAAATTACTCCTATCTAAAAATCAGGGTTTCAGTTATTATTTGCGTAAGTCCTGCTTTAGCAAGTTAATGAAGATGTGTGGCAGATGGCACTCGATCGCCTACTTGTTGGAATGGCAAAAATAATTTTGCTATTTAAAATATCTCTTGGCTGATTTGGGATACCATACTTTCTGCCAATTTTTTTAGATACACACAAATTTTAGACTTAAATTAAAAAGATTTGATTAAATAAAAGTAAACTATTTCCACAAAATAGCGGTTTCCAAGTGATGAAGTATATATAACAATCTTGAAGCATTCGTAAAAAACAAGATCCTCGGTAACTTTTAGGAAGTCGGGGATCTACGGGTTGCAATTCTCACAAATCAAATACTAGTCTTATACCTCATTTTTATTAGAAAAAGCTATATAGCGATCGCACTTTTATTCTCTTTCCAAAAACAAATATATATATGGAAAAGTTAAGGGCGCACAGCTAGCTGCGCGCCCTTACTATATTTATCTATAAAAAATCTATGGAGTTGTGGAGGGATCGAGTTTTAGCCGAGCCGTTTTGGGGTGACAAGGGCTTCCCCAACAAACCTGTCCAGAAGGCATATTAGTAAAAACACTACTCCGAGCGCCAATCACAGCATTAGCCCCGATTTGCACCCCTGGCCCAACAAAACAATCTGCGGCTACCCATACACCATTTTCAATGGTGATACTCGCTGTTTTCAACCCAAAGGCCGGATCTTGGAGATCGTGAGTACCAGTACACAGGTAACTTTTTTGGGAAACTACGCAATGTTCGCCGATATGGATTTGATCGAGGCTATATAAAACTACGTTATCTCCAATCCAACTGTAGTTACCAATGGTAACTTTCCAGGGGTAGGTAAATCGGGCTGTGGGTCGAATTAATACACCTTTGCCGATACGAGCGCCAAATAATCGTAACAAAGCACAACGTAGAATATTTAACGGTTGAGGAGTTAGAGGAAAGGCGATCGCTTGTACAAACCACCATAATAAAACATACCAACTTGGACGCCCCCGGTCAAACCAAGATTGGTCATATTTGCGTAAATCTACGAAAGGTTGGTCATTAGTCATTGTCAGGAATCAATGGTCAATAGCTTTGCTTCTGCTTCTCTGCTCCCCTGCTCCCCTGCTCCCTCCTTCGGCGTAGTTGCAGTATTTAAGTGACCACCACAGTTGCGTAATTCGTAAAGTTTAACGCCAATTTGATATTCATATTGACTCAGTAAACGTGCATAGATATATCCAGCTTTGCCATCTAAAAAACCGCGTTGAATTATATAAAATAAAACAAACCGCAAAATCGGTTTAAATGGTAGGTGTACCCAGACTTTTTTCAAAAATCTTTTGCGTTGTACGGCATCACCAAATAGATTAGCGCCGATAGTACCGCTATCATCTTTACCTGTAAGAATATTAAAATAAACCCTAGCTTCCCAGTTGGAATATCTGTTGTGCCGTTCTAACCAGTGGTAAAGGTCGCGAAAGTCTTCGTGGAGCATATCATTTTTGAGATATCCAACTTTCCCTTGCAAAATCACGTGTTCGTGAACTTCGTTATCACCAGTATTAGGAATATCTTCTGTATTTAGATTTTCGTAGCGACCTTTTTTATGTTGAAATAAACGTAGATTCCAATCAGGATATTTACCGCCATAACGAATCCATTTTCCTAAGAAAAATACGCGGCGGTTGAGATAGTAACCTGTATATTCATCATTTTGAATTGCTTGCTCAATCTCTTCCCAAAGTTCGGGGGTGATGCGCTCATCACAATCTACAATTAGCACCCATTCATTACGAAAAGGCAAATTATCTAAAGACCAATTTTTCTTTTTAGGCCAGCGTCCATTGAAGTTGAATTGTACGACATTTACACCGTAACTTTTAGCAATCTCAATGCTGTTGTCGGTACTTTGAGAATCTACTACAAATATTTCATCTGCTCTGCTGAGGCTAGTAAGGCAAGCAGGCAAGTTAGCTTGTTCGTTTTTTGCCGGAATTAGTACTGAAACTGGTATTTTAGATGACATATTGAGTAAAAATTATGTTACTAGTTATTTCTTATTTGATGTAAATAAAAGACCCTGAATAGCAGCATTTAAGTAACCAATCTGACCGTAAGCATACACCAGTTTGTCAAACCGTTCTGCGGGATCGGAGAAATACTGTAAAGCTTTATATAAGCCTCGCACAAACCGTTCGCTACCTCGCTGTAATTGAGCGATCCCAGCTTTACCAGCGAGTTGTTCTCGATAGCATTCACTGATACCCTGCCACCAACCCCGGTTTAAAAACCAGGAGCGTTGGAGGCGTTCTGGGGCTACATTGTGAGCGGCGAGTGCTTCGGGAAGATAAGCGACTTGCCAACCACGCTGTAGGGCGAATTCGGTCATTTGCAGTTCTTCGTTAGATAATAAATTTTTCCCCACTCGACCGAGATGAGGATCGAAACCGCCAATTTCTTCTAAGAAACTGCGGCGGATAGAGTAATTTAAGCCTCTGGGTGTTAAGCCAGGTTGCTCAATGTAAACGTTACTGTCACCTAAGTCGTATGCACCCAAATTTGCAGCTAGCCCTGGAGATAGCCACCGTGGTTGTTGAATTCCTGGAGGCCACAGGAGAGTGACTTTGCCACCTGCGATCGCTAGCTTAGAATTATTGTAATAGGCAGAATATAAAACTTGTAGCCAGCCCTTACTGGCAACGGCATCGTCATCCAAATAAGCAAGAATATCACCACTGGCTACCTTTGCACCTGTGTTACGGGCGACAGATAAACCAATGGTGGGTTCAAAAACATACTTCAGGCGCGGATCGTAGGTTCTTTCTTCTACAACCTCACGAGTGCGATCGCTAGATCCATTATCAACTACCACAATTTCAAAGTCAGCAGCAAAATCCTGTGCTAAAAGACTATCAATTGCAGCCCCTAAATAGGTATCTCGATTGTGAGTACAGATAATGGCAGAGATTTGGATGTCTGGCATAGATTGAATTTTGGATTTGAGATTTGGGACTTCGGCTTTTTTCGACTTCTCTACGAGACGCTACGCGTTAGCGGAGCTTTCGCTTTAGCGATACGCTCAAGGCAAGTCGGTCAGTCGAACGATTTTAGATTAAAATCTAAATCCAACGCTATAACTGCTGAGAGTTAATCTAAACCAAAAGTTACCGACCTACCAACCGAGTTTATTCGGAAATAATCTTTAAAACTTTACGTTTGTTGAATATGACTGTGTAAAACTACAAGAGTTTGCGCCAGTTGACTAAGGCGAGTTTCCAAAGATTGCTTGCGCCCTAGCAGTTGACGTAACTTTTGGTAACGAGCGATCGCCATACTAACATTGGGAACCTGATCTGGTGGACATGGACGCGACCAAACTTTACCAGTATCGTCTACACCACAGAGGCGATAGCCAGTAATAGATGATTGATAAGATACTTTTCCACCAGTAGCACAAATTTCTTCTACGTAGTTCATCAGGCGATCAACTTCTGCATGGCGCAGTGTCGCAGTTCCTCCTGGTTCTGGTTCGGTGGGATTGGATTCTAACCAGCCATTGACAATTGGCCCTTCTAAGTAAATATCCTGAATTTGTTTTAAAATATTTTGCAATTCTGTTTGCCAACCAGCAACAGTTTCCTGAATTTCTTGCAATAGATTCATCGCCAATGCAGGATTGGCACCGTGACGATGGTTACTAAAGGTCGGAGTTTTCAACTTGGGTAGGCTGGGTGTTTTGTTACCATTCTCTTCTGCTTGAAAGGTCTGCACAGATTCATGGTGAGGAAAGAAATTTTGGTCAGAAGGATAATCAACCTCAGTATTTACATTTAAATCAACTGTTTGTCCTTGTGACTTAACTTCCCCATTCTGAGAGGATGGAACTTGTGTACTTTCTGTAGGTTCGTTAGCGCCGACGCTGATTCTAAAGGAGAAAGGCCGTTTTGTTGTCGAATCAGTTGTTTCGGCAGTAGAGGCAGTGCCGCGATTCCCTAAATCGTGTAGAGTTGCTTCAATGCGTTTTAAGCCTGCGTTCATAAAGACATCCTAAAGTTTGCTGTCCCCAGTAGTATTGAATAATTAAGAATGGGGTAGTTGGGATTTTTGGCTTTTGCCAGTTGTAACATCTAATGATGTTGGTGCTAATTTTATCCCTTAAAAGTTATTTGAAACCAAAAATCTCACCCATTAAGTAAAAAATGTGGCGATCAATTGTAACCGTGGGTATGTAGAGGAGGCAGGAGATGGGAATTTATCTGTTGCTCTCAACCCCATCTAATTCCAATCTACGATTTTGTAGATTTTGGTGGAGGACTTAAACCGCAAGCTCACTTGCAATAATAACTACAGGAGGCTACGGCAATATTCCAACTGAGCCTTCTACCCGGTTGTTGAGCGACTTGCCCTGAGTTTCGACTGCGCGGTAATCGAGCGAAGTCGAGATTCAACTACCGCGTAGTCGTTGGCGTGGTCACTGAGCGTAGTCGAAGTGCAGCCTCTCCAAGAGTTGGGAGTCGAAACACTGCCTCCTGCCTCTCTTGTTAAAATACTCAGTAAAAAACTTTGGGTAAAATCATCTTAGTAACAGGGCCAGCACGATCTGGTAAAAGTGAATGGGCAGAAACTTTAGCTATGCAGTCAGAAAAAGCAGTTATTTATATAGCAACAGCCACCGATAACCCAGATGACCAAGAGTGGCACCAACGCATTTTAGAACACCAAGAACGTCGTCCCCAAGACTGGGTAACTCTATCTGTACCTATAGAACTGTCTGCTACCCTCGCTGATGCCAAACCCTATACTTGTCTCTTAGTTGATTCTTTAGGGACTTGGGTTGCCAATCTCCTAGAACAGGATGAATATAGCTGGGAAAATACCCTTGCAGAGTTTTTAGAGACGGTGGAATTGGTTGCTGCTGATATGCTGTTTGTAGCAGAAGAAGTGGGTTGGGGTGTGATCCCAGCTTATCCCCTTGGAAGGGCGTTCCGCGATCGCCTCGGTTCTTTAGTACGCCAGCTAGCAACACTTAGCGAAACTGTTTATTTAGTGACTGGCGGCCATGTTCTCAATCTCAGCATCCTTGGTTCGCCATTGCCAAATAGAGCTGATGCTGGAACATTCAGGAGTCAAGATTCTTAACTGTTGATTCAAATTAATCCAAAATCTAAAATCTAAAATCTAGAATTGTAATATGGCAACCAAACAAGAAGTTAAAGGATATCTTGCCTACTGGTTTCAGTTGGGTAAGAGGGTGATTACGGGCAACGGTGAGGCAAGCTTTTTGCCCCAATCGGTGCTAAATGGCGATCGCTATAGTCAAGAATTTGAAGAATGCTGGCAAAAAATTATTTCACCGAAATCGGGTGATTGTTACCTTGAGGGTACACATGAAACTATTGCTGAATTGTTGACACCAGCATGGAATATGCTACCTTGCAGCCGATGCAATATGCCAGTAGCCGCGCGAAACGTCGGGATGCCAGCGTTGTTATGTCCCTGCAATGATTTACCTAACTGGCCAAATACTGAATTGCCAGCACCGCGAGAGCCAATTAAAACTCAAGACCAACTCCAAAGAATTTGCAATCGGCTCGTAAAGAATATTACATAAAAAAATTGCTATGGGACTTCCAATTTAAGAAGGCAGGAGGCAGTGTTTCGACTCCCAACTCTTGGAGAGGCTGCACTTCGACTACGCTCAACGACCACGCCAACGACTACGCTCAGAAAAACCCATCTGCTCAATTTCTTAAAAACGGAGGTCTAAAACTCTTCCCACCAGGATAGAGTTAAGACCTATGTATTTTTTTTAGTTGCAGTAGGTTCGTTGTGGCAGGGTAGAATCTAACACAAAGGGATTATCATTACCCTGAGGTGTTTTAGCGATCGCATGACTGCGTGCTACCTCACCAGCATCAATTGAATCGTCTGCTTGCCATTGACAGAGAGTATCCTTTTGTGCATCAAAGAAGCTTGCATTCGCCAGTTCTGGGTAGACTGTGCGGAAATAGAAAATTACCCGAGCAATATCTCCTTTCTTCGCCTCCCGTGGTTCAAAGAATCCCCGTTTGAATTCACTGTATTTGTCAATATCCTGCGGACTTGGTTGGAAACTTAGTTCATCATCATCGAGATACCAAGACGTAGTTTGATTATCAGGAATATCTCCAAATGGAAAATTGGCGCGATCGCTGTTAATTTCTACACGTGAAGCAAAGAGGTTATGCAAATCGCTTTTTGCTGGGCCTTCAGCTCCCACGCTCTGCGGCCAAACGTGTTCAGCATTGATTCTGCGTTGTGCTGCTTCCTCTCTGGGTTTATCTGAATTTGGGTCGATCGGAACACTGTAACCAGCGTAGATGTCTGTTACTATACCGCCTTGGTTATCTATTTTAAGGTTTACGACTTTCTAAAAAAGCTGGATCGTCCGCAAAGCGTTCAAGCTTTTGTAGCTTAACTCGTTGAGGATTGAACAAAAAGCCTACCCGAATATTGCCACCTGGTTGGCCTCCATCAAGTCCGTTCTGAGGAGGAATTTCCCGATATTCATAGGCTGGGCCTCCTACAGATTGGATAGAACTGATTAGAGTGTCAGCAGTTAGAGTAGCATCAACTACAGAACTTAATTCAGCTCCATCATTGTCTTGTACTTCTTGCAAAGCAATAATGTCTGGTGCTTCAAGATTAGTAACAATCTGGTTTGCCAAAGCTGTAAACTTACCGTTTTTCACATCATCATCGACGTTTCTGGGCGACTTATTATCAACCTTAGAGACGTTTTCCTTTTTAGGATCGAGGTTTTCGACATTAAAGGTGCTAATCGTTAATTGCGTAGGGCTTCCTACCAAAGATGTAACTTGTACACCATGAGCGATTCCTGAAGGGAGCGAGAATGCAAGAAAAACGATAAAGCATAGTCCTTGCAAGATTTTTCGGAAAGAACTCATGAACATTCTCCTTAATTGCAAATAGAGACTTAACTCAGTTGGAGCGCCATTCCGAAGATATGAGAAGCAAAGAAATTAAAGTTTTTCTCAAGTCATTTAACTAAGAAAAACAATCTATCTGTTTCAGTCCTAAATCAAGTATTGAGTGCAAGCTTATGTTTGTATTAAGAGATGTACTTCGATTCCCAAGAAGAAGTCATAACACAACCAATAATACAGCAATCATTTGGTATTTATCAACTTATTATCTAGTCACTTGCGGATACTAAATTGCGAGAATAACTAGTAACCAATGACCTATGCTACTCAAGAGTGCTGAGTGGGGAATCTTACTTTTTTACTCAGGACTGAGAACGGGCTAAATGTCCCGCTAACGGAACTTTGAACTGTTTTGGCCTATGCCCAATGCTCAAATTCCTAAATATTTTGCTCAATAACCGTGCCACTATAGAAAATAGAGCTGCAAATTGAGCAATAGGAAGACTAAAGAACACTGTGCAGATAACATTCTTAGGGACGAGTTCCGGTGTACCCACGCGATCGCGCAATGTTTCCAGTGTCGCTCTGAGATTACCTCAAAGAGCAGAACTGTGGTTATTCGACTGTGGCGAAGGTACTCAGCATCAAATTATGCGGAGTGAACTGAAAATCAGTCAACTCTCCCGAATTTTTATCACCCACATGCACGGCGACCACATCTTTGGCTTGATGGGACTTCTTGCTACTTGCGGCTTGGCTGGCAATGTGGAACGAATTGATATTTATGGCCCACCTGGATTAAATGATTACATTCAATCCGCCTCACGTTATTCCTACACGCATTTTTCTTACCCGATCAAAGTTCACGCCATCCGTCCAGGGATAATTTATGAAGACGATGACTTCACCGTTAGCTGCGGTAATTTGCATCATCGGATTACAGCTTTTGGCTACCGCGTAGCCGAAAAAGACCGAGCCGGACGCTTTGATGTGGAAAAAGCCAAGGCGTTGCAAATTCCTCCTGGTCGGGTTTACGGTCAACTCAAGCGGGGTGAAACAGTTACGCTTGTGGACGGACGGGTGATTGATGGCACTCAATTATGCGGCCCTACAGAAATTGGTCGAAAGATTGCCTATTGTACAGACACAATTTATTGTGATGGTGCAGTGGAATTAGCTCATGATGTCGATGTATTAATTCACGAAGCAACCTTTGCCCATCAAGATGCAGATATGGCTTTCCAGCGGTTACATTCGACTACCACAATGGCAGCACAAACAGCTTTAGCTGCTGGGGCGCATCGACTGATTATGAGTCATTTTAGTCCCCGCTATGCTCCGGGAAATACTTTAGAGTTGAAGGATCTCCTCAAAGAAGCTCGTGCTATTTTTCCCCGTACTGATATGGCTTACGATTTTATGATTCATGAAGTACCCAGACGACGGGAAGTAGAGTTAACCAAGGTAGGCGTTTAAATTTTGGACTTTCCTGCAAAACGCTACGCCTAGCTTGCTTCCCCAGAAGGGTACGGCTACGCTCAGTCTAACAATTTTAGATTTTAGATTTTTTATTGAACGCTTCTAATCTAAAATCTAAAATTAACCAGGTTCTATCTTAGATTTTAATAGTCTCAATCATAAAATCAAGCAAATAATCAGTAGCTTCGTTTTGGAAGTAAGTCAATTATTTAACCAACAATTTACTGTTAACTAGATGTATCAAGAATATACAAATAGTATTATTTAAATATTTTTATCAATGTTTTTTTTATTACAAGTTATCAAAATAACTTTAATATATCTAGTATTCTTGTGAGTTGGATAGTTTTATACTCAAATACTTAGGAAAAATCATTAATTTTTCGTCAAGATTTTTATTGATTAAATAAAATATTTATGAAAATTTTATCCTTCTCACACTGATTCAGAATTTATATGCATGAATTGATGAACATGAAAGCGCCAGTTGGCATAATGTTGTGCCAAATTAGCTTGTCATTGTTGGAAGAAGAATTAAGTATGCGATCGCAGCTATTAGGTGTAAAAAAAATCATTTCATATTTCTCATAAATCTTCCAAATAAATATAGTGTTTCGATATTAGAGGAGTTTAATAGTGGCTAAGACTAGTCTGAATCAAGAGCAACAGGTTACTACTTCAACACAAGGCGCAGTTGACATCAGACAACTATCTACTATTTTGCTTCGCCGACGCTTTCCGATCTTTGGGGTTTCCTGTGTAGTTATGTCAGTTGCTAGCCTCTTGGCTATCAATGCCAAACCTACTTACCAGAGCAATATGCAGATATTGGTGAATTCCAATTTATCTGAAGGGTCACAGTCAAATTCTCAACTTGTTGATTCCGCTACTCAGATGAAACTGATGCTGAGTTCTAAGTTGCTTCAGAAAGCTGTAGATTTACTCCATTCTGATTATCCTGAGCTTACTTTACAAGATATCAATGGTCAAAAACAACATAACAAAAAAGCACCTTTAGAAGTAACTCCAGAAGCGGGAGGTATAGGAGCAAATAAAGTTTTTAATCAGTCATTTAAAGTTTCTTTTCAGGATGACGATCCAGTAAAAGCACAAAGAGTACTTCAAGCGCTACAGAAAGTCTATCAAAACTACAATAAACAGCAGCAAAAAGAACGTCTGAATCAGGGATTAGCTTTTGTAAACACTCGCCTACCTGAGGTCAAAAAAGAGGTAAGTAAAGCTGAGAAAAATTTAGAACAGTTTCGCAAAAAACATAAATTACTCGATCCCGAAGTCCAAAGTAAAATTCTGCTAGAATCTCTAGCCGATATTCAACAACAATTACAAACCACTCGTGCCAACCTTCAAGATGTAAACGCTCGCTACGATAATCTAGAGCAATTAATAGCATCTTCATCCCAGCAGAATACACTACTTTCTTCTCGTTTAAATCAGTCAAGCCGCTATCAAGCATTATTAAGTGAAATTCAAAAGACTGAACTAGCGTTGGCTAAGGAGCGGCTCCGGTATACAGATGATTACCCATCGGTACAAAAATTAAAACAGCAACGCCAAAGTCAACTTTACCTTTTACGAGAAGAGGTAAAAAATATTACTAATACTAGTAAAGAAAAACCCTTATTCAAAGGACAAATGTTAGGGGTCGATCCAACACTAGTAGATGAGTTTGTTTTGGTACAGACAAGTGTTTTAGGACTAACTGCCAATGAAAAGAATTTGGTCGAATCAGAACAGCAACTACGCTCTGAGCTAAACCAATATCCAAGCTTAATAGCAGAGTATAATCGTCTACTGGTAAAGGTAGAAACTAGTCGTAAAAACCTTGAACAATTAATCCAAGCGCAACAGTCATTAGGATTGAAAATTGCTCAGGAAGGATATAACTGGCAAGTTTTGGCAGAACCTTCTCCTGGTATTTATATGGGTAACAATAGATTATTCATTTTGGTTGGGGGAGCAATAATTGGGCCGATTTTAGGTATTTTAGCAGCTCTGATTTTGGAAAAGTTTAATGACGCTATTTATTGTGCCGAAGATTTAAAGAAAGTGACAAATCTACGTGTATTAGGATCGGTACCAAAACTACCGTCACGTGGTGTCAAAAAACGGCGGCTTGGCCTGCCTTGGAATTTCCGAGTCAACTCAAATTCTTCTATAATAGAAGCCAGTAATAAATTGCCCGTCCATGAAACTTTGGATATGATCTATCAAAATATTCAAATATTAAAATATCCCTTACCATTCAAGTCGCTGATGTTCACTTCAGCACTACCAAGAGAAGGAAAGACAACCTTAATATTAGGACTTGTAGCTAGCGCTGCCCGGATGCATAGACGGGTATTAGTAATTGATGCTAACCTACATAATCCTAGCCTGCACAAAATCTTGGAACTATCCAATGATTGGGGACTATCTCTATTATTAGTTGATGAGACAACGACTCATTTTCAAGATTACATCCAGCCGATTCACCCCTCTATTGATATTTTGACTGCTGGACCAGAACCAGAAGACACAGTGAAGTTGCTCAGTTGTCAACGGATGAAAGAACTAATAGAGCTATTTGAGCAAAGTTATGACCTAGTACTAATAGATGCCCCATCTATTTTAGGCACGGTTGATGCCAGGATTGTGGCATCTTTTTGCAGTGCTATTGTAATGGTAGAGCGTATGGGGAAAGTGACTCGAACTGAACTGACTCAAGCAACAGAAATTTTGAGTAAGTTAAATTTAATTGGAATTATCGCTAATGAAGCAAGCAATTCTCAAAAGGTATTGACATCGTAAATCGGAGAATAAAAGTTTCTCTTCCACAGCAGTCAGGTTTAGACGATTCACTTTCCCCAATTTCTGATTTCTAGCTAATTAGGACTTACGCAAAAACTCTCTCAAACTCTTATTACTTCTGTGCGAGACGCTGCGCGAACGTGTACTTTGCGTCTTTGCGGCACCATTCGAGAAGCCACTTCGTGTCTACGTTTTTTCATAATTTTGCGTAAATCCTACTTATATTTAAAGCAAAATGCATAATTAGTAGGAGGTGGCAACCTCCTGCGTTGGAGAACTGTCTCATCTTAAAGTAGTAGACGCCATAATCCAGAGCGTCAATTAGATACTAGTGTGATTAGATGATCGGTATGAAATTCCAACTTTACTTAGGCTCTTTATTTTCTCAGATTAAAGTACGTTATTGGTGGGTAAGTATCTTTTTGTGGATAGCTTTGGTTGCCCCAGCCCAAGCGTCTGTAATCCTACGCGTGGCAATCGAGAGAGGCGTTAATCAGGTAAAAGTGGGCAGTTCCACCACTGGGATCGTTAAGGATAGTACTGGCCGGACTCTTGGACAGTTGCCAGCAATGAGCGCATATTATGCCCAAGCCGTTCCTGGCGGAGTTGCTTTAGATAAGTGGCAGTCTGGTTTATTTTGGATTGAACCAACTGGTAAAGGATTTGTTTATATTGGCGATCGCTGGTATCGAGGCAGAACTCTGGTTGTCCCCACAGAAAAAGGCTTAACGGCTGTTAACTGGGTTGACGATCAAGAATATCTCTACAGCGTTCTTGGTGGGGAAATGGATGCTAGCTGGCCCCAAGAAGCACTAAAAGCCCAAGCGATCGCAGCCCGCACTTACGCCCTCTACGAACGAGAAAGACAACGCAATAATCCCGTTTATGATTTAGGCAATACCCCCGATCGCTGGCAAATTTACAAAGGTGTCATCAGTGAATCTCCTGCTACTTACGCCGCAGTGGATTCTACTCTAGGGCAGGTACTAACTTACAAAAACCGGATTATTCTCTCAGTCTTCCACGCTTGTTCTGGGGGACACACTGAAAACGTAGAAGATGTTTGGGGAAGCAGCGAACCTTATCTACGTGCTGTTCAAGACTACGATCAAAATATCCGCGAGTGTAATTGGGTGAAAACCTTCTCGCCCAGTGAAATTAGCGCTAAATTTCCTGATGTGGGCAGTGTGACGGCGATGACTCCAGAGACATACTCACCTTTTGGCAGTGTTAAAGTTTTAAAAATTGTCGGTAACAAGGGCACAAAGGTGCTACAGGGTGAAGAAGTGCGAACAGCCCTCAAGTTAAAAAGTACCAAATTTAGCGTCACCAAGGGGGCAGATGGTAGTTTTGTACTGCAAGGGCTTGGCTATGGTCATGCTTTAGGTATGAGTCAGTGGGGGGCGTACAATCTGGCTCGGCAAGGAGTGAACCATCTGCAAATTTTGGGACATTATTATCAAGGTGTAGCTCTAACACCAATTCAGGCGAAGTAATTAGGGATTGGGCATTGGGCATTGGGCACTTGTACTGAGCGAAGTCGAAGTATTGGGCATTGGGCATTGGGGACTGATTATTAATTCTTCTCCCCCTGCTCCTCTGCCCCCCTGCCCCTCTGCTTCTTATTCCCCACTCCCACGTTCTAAGCGCCGTTGCCACTCAGCGTCAATTTGTGCAGAACGCTCAACTTCTTGGTCGAGTAAGTCGGTTTCGCTAGAATACACTAAATCTTCGTTGCCAATGACTTTTTCTGTTGCAAATTGTTGAGCATAGTTGATTTTTTGTTGCAAAAGTGCATCAGGACTTGCCAATAATCTTGCTCTGGAAAGGCGATCGCGGTTGCGATCGCCTATTTTGCGATTACGCCACCCAATCCAGAAATAACGCAATAACGGTATACCTAAAAAACCTACTCCGTAAGCCAATAGCAGCCAATAAATTCCTTGTACAAAAGCTACCAGTCCACCTAATTGGACGGCAACAGTTCCATCTCTCAATAAACTTCCCAGTACTAAAGCACCAACAAAATTTAGTATCCCTAACCCAGCACTCAGCATAATTTGCCCGGAACTTGCGGCGCTAAAACGCCAAGGAAATTCCTCTAAACGATCTGATATTGCATGACGGCGCTTTTTAACTGCACTCACCTGCAACTCTGGGAAATAATAAACCATTTGCCCTTCTGGGCTTACTCCCGGTTGCCCATTAAACCGCGTTAGAACGGGCAGCATATAATCTTCGTACTCTCTTGTGTATCCTTCGCCAAGGTCATCCAAATATGGGGTAATTTGTTCTGCTACCACTGCACCACGGTTACTCCGAATCACCGTAGCAATCTCTTGCCAGCGACGTTCTTCTAAATTTGCGTTAGGATTACCATCGCCAAATAAAAACGAAAACACAGCTTCAAAGAAATTCAGATTGCTTTCTTCCCGGCTTTCACGTCGTCGTTCTTGGTAGTGGGTGTCATAATTTGGGCTAAGATACCAAAATAAATTTGGAAAATAGAAGAAGCCTCCACCGCCGGAATTACTGCCTCGATTGTCGCCGTCACGGTCTGAATTGATAGAGGTAATGATAATGAAGATGGTAACAGTTATCAGGGCGATGGAAACAGTTAAGAAAATTCCAAAAGAAATGCGAATCAGGTAAAACAGAACACTCCAGACTTTTTTCCACCATTCCTGCAATCGTAGCCGGAAGTATTTATTACGCAAAATTGCTCGAAAATTTTGTGGAAAAAGGAAAACTATATCACCTGAATCCGCTACCTGTAAATGCCCGCCAGCATCAGATGCCAGAGCTAACAAGCTTTGATTAGCTTCAGCGACGTTCAATCCTGCCTGAGTTGCGACATCACCAACGGTGACACGGTAGCCCAGTTGTTCCACAGCCTGCATGATGGTGGGACTGGGAGCCATTGCTCTCCCCTCCTATTGAAAATTATTCCTTTTCTTAAGTATAAAGTTTTATTTTGAGCGACTTAGCTTGGGTAGAGGTAACAATTCAAAATTCAAAGTGTTGACGTTCGGTCTTCAACTCTTTAATTGACTAGACAATCAACAAACGATCGGACACGCAAAATGATATAATTACTTGCCTCAGCTTGGTTAAATCAGCAAATTTTCTGCTCAAATATGGTTCAATACACTCTCGCTCAAAGCCCAGAAATTATCCTTACTGTTTCTGGAAAAGATTCAGCCAAAGCCCGTGATAAAGCAATGGATCAGCTAATGGAACTGATGGATGCAGGTAAGCTACCCACGGAACTGGAAGAAGGATTTGGCCCTCAACAATTAATTGAGGTAAAAGAGTCAACTATTGATACTGCTAATGGTGAGGATACGATTACACAAGCTGTTCAGATTCTGAGTAACCTGGCTACGCTCAAACTGAAAGTTCAGGAGTCACGATCTGAAGCGTTGGAAATTCGTAAAGCTGTTGATATTCTATTTACCGATGACTCGGTGACAGAAGAGGAAATGACTCGACTCAAGGAAGGTTTTAAAGTTCTCAAAAACTTTGCTCAAGCTAATGTGCGTTACCAAGAAGCGCGAGCTAAAGCAGAACTAGCTAGGCAGACCCTAGATCAAGCTCTCAAATCCCCTGATAAGTAACATTTACAGAATTAGATGCATTGAGATACATCTTAAAAATTCAATTAAATACTCTAAAAAACAGGCTATTATGCCTGTCTTTTGGTTAACTGGGGCGCTAGGATTCGAACCCAGGGATGGCGAGACCAAAACCCGCTGCCTTACCACTTGGCGACGCCCCAACAATTTCACTACG
Source organism: Nostoc sp. DSM 114167 (assembly GCF_052692655.1). Lineage (NCBI taxonomy): Bacteria > Bacillati > Cyanobacteriota > Cyanophyceae > Nostocales > Nostocaceae > Nostoc > Nostoc sp. DSM 114167. The sequence goes on along the minus strand of NZ_CP195116.1, from coordinate 3,686,283 downwards.
GTTAATATAACACTTCGTCCTGGGTTAATGTCAAGTACTTTAATAGTTGATTTCAGATAATGGGTTTTTACAGCAGGATAATGATTGGTGGGAATCCTTGTACTTGAATTCTTTCATCACTTTCAGGTGAACCGTTGAATCTTCGTGCTTCAAGCAGAAGATTTTTTCTTGAGCATCTAAAGTCTGGTTCTTTTGATGATGAGCCGCTTTGAGTCTGGTCTTAACCTATTTCTTTTTCTTTAGTCTCCAGTCTCGTGAAGGAAGACCCCTGCAATCCGACTTGATGACAGTAGTTGCTTAGTAGCCAACCATATAAAGAGTGGAATAGTCTTAGCATAGCGGCCGCAAAGTCGGCGCGGTTCTTGAATCCATCGATATAGCCATTCAAGTCCTAAGTCTCGAACCATGCGGGGTGCGCGCTTATGAATTCCGGCATAAACAGGGAAAACTCCACCCAGTCCAATCATTACAGCTTGTATTTTGCCCTTATGTTGAGCTATCCAATTTTCTTGTTTGGGACATCCCAAAGACACTAAGACAGCGCTAGCACCACTAGAGTTAATCTTTTGAACCAAGGCTTCGTCTTCAATTTCAGTTAGGGGACGAAAGGGTAGAGGTTCCATTGCCGCAATCTTTATCTGTGGAAATTCCTTCTCTAACCTGTTTTGCATCCTAGACAGAATTTCTGTTTGGGAACCTACAAAGAAAATGCTCAGATTGTGTGTTTGAGTTAGCTCGCACAATGCAAGAAAAATATCCATCCCTGCTACACGGTCTTGGTAAAGCGCTCCCATTTTTCGCATCATCCATACCAGAGGCATACCATCAGGAGTAACTATATCTGCATTTCGCAATACGGTGGCAAACTCTGGATTCCAATGGGCTTCAATGAGCATGTGTACATTGGCTACATATACAGTTTTACTCTCACGCCTACTCGCCCACTTCACTACTGTTTGTATCTGCTCGTCAAACCGTAAAGCAGTAATAGGAAAATCAAGCACTTTTTTAGTAGGTAGAAGCACTCTTGCCACCATCAATAACTCCTGTATCCAAGAAAACAATTCATAGATTACCTAGACCAATCCCAACGATTTAATATTTGGATTGGATAACTCCTAACTTTTTGTCGGCTTGTGTGATTGTTGGAAGTTAACACGTGGAGGTGCAATTGCCTTTTTAGTATACTTTTGGCTTAATCGGTAATACTACAATTATTTACTGTTGTGTCCTAGCTTACTGTTTTATGTTAAGGATTTTAGACACTGCTTGACAAAATTCATACTTCCTTCATAATTAATTTTTGGTTAGTTCATCTAAGCATTATAATTGCGATAAATTCCTAAAGAAAAGCTGAGTTTTAAAGTAGTATATACTACTTGACAACTTAAGTATAGATGTAAAATGCTAACCACTTAATCAGCGGGTTTTATACGTCAATATGCGCTTAAGAAGTTGAATTAATTTAGTATATTTTAATGAATATAATTTTTTATTATAATTTCCAAACTGATTACAGATTTTTTAATGTAGTGTCTGTATTGAAAAATCTCTAAATTTTCTTTTTTTCTGAAATAAAAGCCCAAAAAATAAGGGAAAGATAAATTTATCTTTCCCTGGTCTATCGTTTTTGTTAAAGTCTTGCTTGTTACTTTCTTTAAGTCTTTGGCGTAACATTTGCCTTTGTTTTTTTAGTTGACGCTTCCTAGCAGAACCGCCTCTACCTTTATCATTTCTGCCTTCTTTACGGGGAGATTCCCATCTTTTTAGGCGCATAAGTTTTTAACCTCTTTATCACTTGCTTGGTAGTGGGCAGGAGGAGAATCGAACTCCTATGACCGTAAGGCCGCCACATTTTGAGTGTGGTGCGTCTACCAATTCCGCCACCCGCCCTTGTATCTAACCTTAACTAGTATACTCTAATTAAGAGATTTTGTAACAAGTCTGAAAATTATTTCTCAAAGTTTTGCTGGAATCACATTTCTAACAGTTCTCCGACTAAAAACGTGGCAGGGTCAATAAACTAGGGTCAATATCCTGCATTTTGGCGCAGCCGCTAAGTGCCATTGCCACATTTAACTCATCTTGTAGGAGTGAGATGACATGAGAAACGCCGATTTGCCCTGCTATCGCTAGTCCCCACAAAATAGGTCGTCCGATTAGTACTGCTTTTGCTCCTAATGCCAGAGCTTTGAGAATGTCTGTGCCTCTACGAATGCCGCCATCCAACACTACTTCTACCTTACCATCCACTGCGGCTACTATTTCAGCGAGGGCATCTAAAGAAGCGATCGCACCATCGAGTTGTCTACCACCATGATTGGAAACAACAATTGCTTTAGCTCCATATTCTACAGCCCGCACAGCATCATCTGGGCGTAAAACTCCTTTGATAACTAAAGGTAGTCCAGATAAAGACTGCAACCATTCCAAATCGTCCCAAGTGACTGCTGGGTTTAGTTGTTGAGCAAAGTAGGTAAATAATCCAGACTCACCTTTTTCATGGGAAATGTCTAGTCCTGAGATACTAGCAAGATTAGCCAGATGTAAGTCATGAGGTAAGGCAAATTCATTACGTCTATCTCTCTCGCGCTGTCCGAGAACGGGTGCATCCACAGTAAGACAAAGTGCTTTGTAGCCTGCTTTATAGGCTTTTTCTACCAAAGCACGAGTTAATCCCCGGTCTTTATGGATGTAAAGCTGGAACCACCGCAGAGAATCTGGAAACTGATTACATGCAGTCGCCACTTCTTCAATGCTTTTTGTTGCCATTGTACTTAACACCATACCCACACCAGCTGATGCAGCAGCTAGGGCGGTGGCAATTTCTCCATCTGGATGGGCTAGACATTGAAAAGCCATCGGTGCAATTAACAAAGGTAATTGCAGGGGTTGTCCTAAAATGGAGGTACTTAAATTACGATCGCTCACATCGACTAATATCCGAGGTCGCAGCTTGACTCGCTCAAAGGCAGCACGATTATCTCGTAATGTGATTTCGTCCCAGGCACCACTGCTATAGTAATCAAGTGTCGTTTGAGATAGATATTCTTTTGCTAGCTTTTCGTACTCAAAAAGATTGATCGGTTGAAAGCGATCGTCAGTGGATAAGTCGGTAGACATAATTAAATCTAAAATAAAACTTTTGTTCGTAGTGAGCGATTTATCGCTCTGCATAAGATTTTAAATGGCTAGAGCCGCTGACTACGATTATTCTTTGTCAACGCTTGCAAATGTATTTATTTTTACTTAGTTAGCGATCGCTCAACAAAATTATCTGCCGAGGCGTTGTTCAAACAGTATGAAGATCGATCGCAAAAAAAAGACCTCTATTTTGCGCCAAAGGTCTTTCTGTTTCAGAACATTGTAAAATTCATAAGCAACGTAAAACGCTGATATGGTTCATTTAGTAGCTTCTGTGCCATGAACGCAAAAATAGCAACCCAATTGACAATGCCATACTGGTCATTATTATTACTACAATACTGAAAATGCATAGGCGCAGCCCGCCGCAGGCATCGCCAATATTTAGGTGCAGACCCAGAAATCTAATGCTGCGACCAAAACTTCATCTTATCCAAGGTTTTAGGAGAACTTTTCCCAGCATTGGGCAACTAATTGGCTTAACCAGCGACGTTGTTCCCGATCCAGCAGCGGATCGTCTGCTAACAACTGAGCGGTTAATTCTTCCAAAGATTGACCCTGAGCGCGGACAATTTTAATTACTCCAGCGATCGCACTGGCAACTAGTTCTTCGTCAATTGGCTGTTGTCGTAGGTCAATAATTTCTTGGGGACTGTCTGGAATGGGATAATTCATGGCGTGGGTTTACAGAAATACAAAATGAACAATAAATTTGACAAACTCTTAAAATTTCTTCACTGAATCTTTATGAAACTAATAGGGCGGAGTTTACTTTACTTTATGCCTTAAGAAAATCTGTCTAAGTGAGTAGATTGATGGGAGATGTCAGGAAAACATGAAAGAAATCCTTTATTTAGAAGTTCCAACTCCAGAAACAGAAACTGTGCGTAGTTGGTTACAAACAGATTTTGAACCTGGAAATGGAGAAAAAGTGCTTACTTCGGAAGGCTTTCGCCTTAAAATACCCAGTGCTACTGCACCTGCGGGAGTGAGTCTTTCCGAAAACTTGCCTACAGAACTTTCAATATTTGTCTGGTCGGTACAACGAACTACCTATCTGAAAGTGTTTCGCTGGGCAGAACAACCTTTTCCTAGTGAAGGAAAAATTCTGCAACGCTTGACCAAGGAAATCAGAAGCCGTTTTCCGCATCATTACCCAGAACCGCCAGCAATTGATTTATCCCAGCAATCAATATTTGCCGCACTAGGTTCTACTTACCCCCTTACCGTCAAGTATTTTCAGAAAATGCCCAACGGTGAATATGACCTAACTCGTGCCTATTGGTGGGAAAAACGATGGCGCGAAGGGGTGCGAAATCCGCAGCAGCCGCGTCAAGTGGTGTTTTCCAATCAAGGGGACACGGGACAGGGAACAGGGGACAGGGGAAAAGGTAATTCCGATACCCAATCCCTAATTACTAATGCTCAGTACGATATTATTTATATCGGTGGCGCACTCGGTGCAATCCATGCAGCATTGATGGCAAAACTCGGATATAAAGTCTTGCTGGTGGAACGAATGCCCTTTGGGCGGATGAACCGAGAATGGAATATTTCGCGCGACGAGATTCAAAGCTTGGTTAACTTGGGTTTAGTCACCCCCGCTGAGTTAGAAACCATCATTGCCAGGGAGTACAAAGACGGATTCAATAAGTTTTTTGATGCTAATAATCCAGCCAAACTGCGATCGCCTGTCCTCCACACACCCACAGTCCTAAATTTAGGCTTGGATTCCGATAAATGGCTCCAAATGTGTGGGCAAAAACTGCAAGCGGCAGGCGGTGAAATTTGGGATGAAACAGAATTTATCCGTGCAGATATTGATATATCACAGGTAGTTTTGCAAGTCAAGCACTTGCCCAGTCAGATTGAGAAGCAAGTAACTGGACGACTGCTAATAGATGCAATGGGAACTGCGTCCCCCATCGCTTGGCAATTAAACGGTGGTCGTGCCTTTGATAGTGTCTGTCCGACAGTGGGAGCGGCAATTGAGAGCGGATTCGAGCCGGGAGTATGGGATTCCCAATATGGAGACGTTCTTTACAGTCATGGGGATATTTCGCGAGGAAGGCAGTTGATTTGGGAATTGTTTCCCGCAGCAGATGAGGAACTGACGATTTATTTATTTCATTACCACGAAGTCAATGCTGAAAATCCCGGTTCTTTGCTGGACATGTACGAAGACTTTTTCACAATTTTGCCAGAGTATCGCAGGTGCGATATGGACAAATTGGTGTGGAAAAAGCCGACATTTGGATATATACCAGGGCATTTTAGTGTGGGAAGTCGCGATCGCACAGTTGCCTTCGATCGATTGATGGCGATCGGCGATGCTGCATCACTCCAATCTCCCCTTGTTTTCACCGGTTTTGGTTCCCTAGTTCGCAACCTAGAGCGCTTAACAACGCTGTTGGATGCTGCTCTCAAACATGACTTGTTGAGTTTTTGCCACTTGAACCAAATTCGCGCCTACCAAAGCAACGTTTCCGTGACTTGGCTATTTTCCAAAGGGATGATGGTTCCTACAGGGAAATTTTTACCACCCCAGCGGATTAACTCTATGCTCAACACCTTCTTTGGACTGTTAGCAGACGAACCGCCAGAGGTAGCAGATAACTTCATCAAAGATCGCTGTGATTGGTTAACCTTTAACCGTTTAGCACTGAAAGCAGCTAGGAAAAATCCTGCCTTGCTTTTATGGATTTGGGAACTTGCTGGGCCTAGAGATTTAGGGCGATGGCTTGGTAGTTATTTCAACTTCGGTCGTCATGCCCTGGTTAGTGCTTTATTAAGTCCGTGGTTCTCGCACTTCTTAAATCGGGTAGGTTTTTGGCTAGAACCCCGGAATCCAGGCTTGTGGCTGTGGCTGTTGGCAATTAATTATGCGATCGCCACAGGCAAACCGCGATCGCCAAGTCAGGTGGCAAAATCCAACCCAGAGGACATAATTCCCAAGTCAGAAGCAAGGATTCTGAATTAGGAATGGGGCATTGGGCATTGGGCATTAATCACTTGTACAGACGCGATTAATCGCGTCTCTCCTAACTCTTGGGACGAAAATTCGGCAGTTCTACAGATGCCAATGACTTACGCCCCTTGGGTGGACGCTGGGGATAAACTACTGGTGAAGGTGAATTGTCATCATTGGTGTTATCACCTAATGACTCTGAGGACAAATCACTTGCTGACAATTGGGAAACTTCTGACCAGTAGTCTTCAGTTTCTCCAACAGACGTTTCGGTGTGAGATGGATTAGAGGAAAGCAGTAAGTTATTGGCTGGTGAAAGCACAGAATCCGTCGTCCAAGAAGTAGAGGTAGTTGCAGAAGGATTAATTTCTGCCTTCAAATCTTCTTCCTGTGGATTTTCTAGTTCCTCATCGTCTTCTAAGATTGTTGCTAAAGTCTCCCAAATAGGCACATCACTAACATCCGTTTTCGCAGCAGGTGGTGGTGATGTAGATGCAGGCTGGGAGGTGAAAAACATTTGGATTAAACTATCTAATTGCCGATCTAAATTTGATGAACCTGAAGGTGAAACCGCTTCACTTGTATCTGGAGAATCATCAATTTTTGGAGATGGCGCGGATTGTGTTGGTGTTGGCGTGTCTTTCTTAACTGTCCAATTCCAAGGAGATGATGGCGGTGTCGCAGGAGCTTCATTTCTTTGGAATGGGATTGGTGCTGAGGGTTCACCCCAAGAATTATCAAAATCGTTACTTAATGATTCTTCTTCTGCTGACCAAGGTTGAATTGGCTGGGCGTTAGGAAATAAAGACCGAGCTTTTCTAGAAAATCTTCCTTGGCTAGTAGTTATGTCTTTAGGATGTTTTGCAGCATCTTCTAAGGAGTCATAGTTAGGAACGGATGTATCTAGACATTTTTCCAAAGCTGCTTTGAATTGCAGCGTCTGGCGTTGTTGTCGCATCAGTCTAGTACGTAACTCCCGACAAACATTTTCTGATTGCAATAACTGCTGAGATTGTTCGTTGTTATTAGTGTGTAGCAACGTACATTCTCGCTCTAACTGGGCTAGGCGTTGTTGGCTAATTTGTAGCTGTGCTTTATAAGTATCGGTAAAAATTTCCTGACGTTGAACAGTCTGTACAGCAGTTTCTAATTGTTGAAATAAAGATTTTATCTGTTCTTGAGCCGCAGCTAGTTCCTGAGTGTGTTGGTTGAGCATCGACTCACTAACGCTGGAGCGCGTTTTCTGCCACTGCAAAACCTTTTCTGACTCAGCTAGATTGTCTTTTAGCTGCTCCACTTGTTCATACAATTTATTGTTAGCCGTACGTAATTCTTCGTTCAATGCCAGCAATTTCTGAAATTCCGAGTCAATAAGTGCTTGTTTGCCGCTTTCAGGCTCTGCAACCCAGTCCTGCTGGGTGGTATCTTGTAAAAATTGTGTATCTTCAGCTGGCATGAGGAGTGGCAGTTTTTTAACTGTCATATTGTCATTAGGCACAACTGAGTAAAAGGGACAATTCGCCTGCTCTGATTGTGGCGAATTAGCAGAATTTAGGGATTCCATCACAGCCCCCTTGTTTGAGGTGTCAGCTTCATTCATCACTCTTGACTCACCTGCTTAAAAATATTCAGCAGTGCTGGCATTAGCATTGCTTATCAACTGTGTCTAATCAGGGTTTGCTCTAGAAGCTAAGTTTAACTCTCTCCAAGCACCAGCAATTAATCATCAATTGGTGTTCCCCATTTTGTATCTAGACTGATGCCGTTATAACATTATGATGCTCTGCCCCGTCAAGAAGAGGTGGAAGGGGAACTCTGGCCGCCTTTGAAGATAGGCAAAAGAGAGGAGAAACCCGATACATTAAAAATTAAACTGTATTGGCTGGCTGATGAAGTTTTTTACATGAAAAATTGCCTTAAATATACTTTATTTTTTAATATCGCATCTTTCTTAAGATATAAATTATGAGTTTCTCCTGAAATACATTTTGTAATTCCTGATTGAGTACTTAGATGATGTCCGTACAAGTATCTACTCTTCAATGATAATTCTCTCATCCGAAGCGATCGCTATTTAATGTCAGCAAACAACTAAGAGCTTTCGCTATAACTGCAATCTTAAGAGATCCTGTTCAATACGAGTAAATACTTATAAAGTCTTAATAAAGACGTAACAATTCGTTTAAGTAAAATATAAAACTTTTTTAAAGAGTAATCTCAACTTAGTCAGGGCTTTTTTCTGGATAAATACCTTGCCAGTAAGGAATTGCAGGTTTTATTAGTTATAAGCTTTTCGATCGACTTATCTTCAATACGTCAAGTTTGCTTAATGACTGGAATAAAATCGCTTAAAGTATACTTTATTACTTAATAATATTATATACACTGTATATTAATTTACAATAAAAATATTTAATTTGAGCATTAATACGGATACTATTTTTAATTATTTTATTAAAGAATAATTGTAATAACCGCGGTTTCTACTAGAAATCAAGTAATTATAAAGACCATAATTACTGAAAATTAATCTGGTTGTAGCGCGAAATAAAGTGTTGCAGCAGTTAGGCTTTTTCAAAAAAATCAAAATTTAAAATCGGGGTGCTAAAGATGACTGATATACTTGCAATGAGCGCAAATATCAAGCAAGAGACTGCTAAATTACCGCTGTTTGTAGAAAATTGTGACAGCTTTTGGGACAAAGAAATCAGACCGTTATTTACAGATGAGTCTCTATCTTTCAAGGTGAAAACTCTTAACGGAAACTATGTCAAGTACGTGAACTTGGATAATGGAGCTACAACCACACCCTTTGCAACCCTCAAGCAGTATGTGGACGAAATGCTTGACACCTATGGCAGCGTACATCGAGGTTCTGGGCAAAAATCCATCATCACTACACGAGAATATGACGCCAGTCGAAACATCATTCGGGATTTTGTCGGGTCATCTTCAGACAACTATGTAATCTTTGCGAAGAATACAACAGAAGCAATTAATGGAGCCGCCACACTTTGGGCAAAAAAACCTGGCAAAATCTTAGTTTCTGATATTGAGCATTCATCTAACCTACTGCCTTGGATTACTAGAGACGAAGTTGTGCAGTACAGAACGCAACCAGATGGAAGTGTAAGTATTGCAGAAATTGAAGATATTTTCAAGGCACATCAAAATCTCCCCGAAGCCGAGCAAATTAAGTTAGTAACTATTACAGGTGCTTCGACAATTACAGGTTATAGACCACCGATTTACGAAATTGCAGCTTTAGCACATCGGTATGGTGCGAAGATTTTTGCCGACGTGTGTCAGTTAATTCAGCATGAACGAGTCGATATGCGTGCTGATGACGATCCATGTCATTTAGATTTTGTGGCTTTCTCTGGACATAAGATGTATGCCCCTTATGGAACCGGGGTTTTGCTAGGGCCAAAGGAATTTTTTGATAGCTCCTACCCTTATCAAATTGGGGGTGGAAACCTGCCTTATATCACCAGAAACTTAGAGATTAAGCGTTTTTATACAGAACGGGCCCACGATCCTGGAACACCAAACGCAATGGGTGCGATCGCTATTGCCAAAGCGATTGAAATTATCGAAGCAGTAGGACGCTCGCGCATTGCTCAGTATGAACACTCTCTAGTTGAATTTACATATACACGGCTTGGGCTGATTCCTGATGTCAAAATACATATTCCCGGAGATAATTTAGCCCATGTTATTCCCTTTGATATTGATGGATTTGACGGACGCTTAGTAGCAGAAATTCTGGCACAAGAATACGGTATTGGCGTTCGGGCTGGGGCTTTCTGCACTTATGAATACATTCGCAAACTCAAGAATATTTCAGACGAGCAAGACAACGAAATTGCTCAAGAAGTAGATAGAGGAATTACACGGAACATTCCTAGTATTATCCGAGCCAGCTTTGCTGTATATAATACATTAGAAGATTGCGATCGCTTTATAAATGCGATCGCTCAAATAGCTAAAAACGGATTGTCTCACTATTTGCCCAACTACACACAAGATCCGATAACCGGTGTTTGGACAGCGATAAACAGCTAGTTTTTTCAGGACATAGAGGATGGGGCATTGAGCATTGCTTATTTCTCACTGCTCCCCCTGCTTCTTCATCAAGCCTTATTCTGTGTATCTTAAATTACGAATTACGTTAGCGTAGCGGTAGCGAGTCCACGATAGTGAAGCGTTAGCGACGCAGGAGCGTCGCGTCATTACGAATTACGAATTATAAATTACAAGGGGGTAATAGCTTGAGCGATGAAAACCTCTTTGACCAAGAGGACTATTTACAGGCACGGGTTGAACAGTGCATCTGGCAAAAAAGTACAGATGCAGGTATTTCGCGCCAGCGCTTTCTGAAAATACTAGCTACTATGGTTGGCGCCACAGCCATCGGGGGATTAGCTAAACCTGCGCCTGCTCACAGTCAGGCAGCTATTAAAACTAAAGGCAGCAAAATACTTAAGCCATTGCCACCAGGATATATCTCTCATAGCAAAGGCACATTAGAGATGAACTGGGAAGCGATGTATGGGCGTGGTTATTTAGTACCAAATGATTGGTTCTATGTTCACAACCGCAGCGCACCACCGACCTTTGACCCATCTACATGGCGTTTGCAAATTCATGGAACTGGCGTTTCTGCCCCTAGTGAGTTTACTTACGATCAAATCATCGCCATGCCATCCATCTCAGTCACTTGTGCCATTGAGTGTGCTGCTAATGGTCGGCGTTTCTTTGAAGAAGCTTACAATACACCACTCCCTGGAACACGGTGGAGACTTGGGGCTATTGGTGTGGCTGAGTGGACTGGTGTACCACTTGGTATGTTATTAGAACGAGCTGGACTGAAATCCACAGCAAAAGATGTACTCGTTGAGGGTGCAGATGTGGATTCGCTGGATTCAAAGGAAACAAATAAATCCAAGTTCAGTAGTGTAGTTCCAATTAGCAAAGCATTAGCAGATAACTCGCTCGTCGTCTACGCAATGAATGGAGAACCATTACCTCCAGATCATGGTCAACCTTGCCGTGTTTTATTCCCTGGTTGGGGAGGAAACGCCAACGTTAAATGGATTGAGCGGATTGAGGTTTCTGAAACACCGATATATACCCAGTGGGTAACGGAGCAGATGGTGCTAGTTGGTGCAGACTACCCAGCGATCGCACCATATAAAGGTAAGCTGATTACCTATCAAAATGTTAAGAGCGCTTTCGAGTTGGCTTGGCCAGCGACTCTTTCTGCTAAAACCCACTTACTACGCGGACGTTCTTGGTCTGGGAAAGGAAAAATTGTGCGTGTGGAAGTCAGTCTAGATGGTGGCAAAACTTGGCAATTTGCACGACTGAGAGAACCAAATTTTCCATTTGCGTGGGTACGCTGGGATATTGAATGGAACCCACTTCCTGGAGAATATTTTCTCCAGGCTCGTGCTACTGACAATTTAGGTAATACACAACCGAGTACAATTCCGTGGAATGACTCTGGATTGCTCTACGGAGGCGTTGTTAGCCATCCGGTGACAGTACAAGCATGAGAAAAATAAGGGAGATCAGGGGTACAAGAAGAATAATCTATGCCCAATGCCCCATGCCCAATGCCCACTCAGTACAATCAGTTCTCTAGAAAAATAATTATTTATGATTGATTTTAGTTGGTTGATTTTAGTGAGTGGAGGTTTAATATCTGGAGTCATAGCTGGACTTTTAGGAATAGGTGGCGGTATTATCACAATTCCTCTTTTAGTCACATTAGGTTATACTCCCGTTCAAGCGATCGCTACTAGTAGCCTTGCTATTGTAATTACTTCAATTTCTGGAAGTTTGCAAAATTGGTGGATGGGCTACTTTGACTTTAAACGAGTAATTTATTTAGGAATTCCAGCTTTTCTAACAACTGGAATAGGTGTATATTTCGCCAATAAAATTCCATCTTATATAATACTTTTTACATTTGGCATCATACTACTTACTAACATCTATCTGATTGAGCTTCGCAAGCAACTGTCCTTGCAGGAAAAAGAAGATACAGCCCCAGTATTTAATCCCTTAGTTTCTAAAATTGGCACTGGGGGAGCAGCAGGAATTTTAGCAGGTTTATTCGGCTTAGGTGGCGGTACGATTATGGTTCCGCTACAAATGCTGCTACTGGGAGAAGAAATTAAAGTAGCAATTCAAACTAGTTTGGGCGTGATTGTCATCACTGCTTTAGCTGCCTGCACAGGACATACATTAGAAGGCAATATTCTGTTTGCTCAAGGTATAGTTTTGGGATGCGGCGGTCTTTTAGGTGTTCAAATGAGTACTCGCACATTGCCAAAACTACCTGATTATACTGTAAGCTTAGTGCTTCGCATCTTCTTAGGAATACTATCAATTTATATTTTTTGGGAAGCTTGGATAAATTATCAACAAATCATTATTAATTCATAATTTTTAATATCAGGTTTGTTTGATTACTTAATTAACTCAAGACCCAGGTTAATGCACCCTAGTAGCGTGGCAAGACATTAAATTTATGCTTTATTTTTGAAGCTAAAGACGACTATGAACCTTTAGCTTCAAAAACTATTTTAGCCTTGCCACACTACTACAAAAGAGTCCAAGTCTAAGTTTTCAAAGGTTTCAGCTTTAATTTGACAAGTATGCACGGCTAGCTACGCGTACATACTTTGTAATAAATTTAGAGTTTTTCTAAAATAGATTTTTTTGAAAAGAGATAAGCTATGAGTATTTTTAAAGTTGAAGTTGTCAAAATCAATAGTATTAATCCTCATCCCAATGCCGATCGGCTAGATATTGCCTCTATTGAAGATATGGGGTATCAGGTAATTATAGCCAAAGGTAACTTGAACCCTGGAGATTTAGCTTTTTACTTTCCTATTGATAGTGTTATTCCAGAAAACTTTTTAGATGAGTTCGGTATTCGTAACTACTACTCAAAAAAACTGCGTGCTGCAAAACTTCGTGGAATTTTTTCTGAGGGTTTGCTTATTCCCGTTGGTAAAAACTTTACGGGAAATGTCGGAGACGACTACACGGAGTTTTTTGGTGTAACAAAGTACGAATATCCAATTCCTCAAGGAATGAGTGGGGATGTAGAGAGTTTTATTGGACATTACAAATTTCCCAGTCCAGAAAATCTGAAACGTTATAAAAACATCCTAATGGAAGGTGAAGAAGTTGTTGTCACAGAAAAGTTACACGGAACTAACTTCACTGTCTTAGTTGATGCTGATGGCACAACTAAAATTGGCAGCCATAATTACTTCTGGAAAAACAGCGAAGTAAACAAAAAATTAGTTTATATTCGTGCTTACAACGAAAACGAAGCTTTCCAGAAACTTCCACCAGGAACTCAGATTTTTGGTGAAATCTATGGCGTGCAAGATATCAAATATGGCTTGCATAATGGCAATATTGGAATTGCTATATTTGCTGTGCGTCGGGGCAGCTATTTTCTCAATTACAGCGATTTTGTGGCTTTTTGCGAAGAATTTGCTTTGCCGAGAGTACCTGTACTTTATATCGGTGCTTATACTTGGGAAGCAGTGTCTCAGTTCAATAATGCCAATAGTGTAGTCAGTCCCAATTGCATCATGGAAGGCGTTGTTGTGCAACCGATCATTGAGAAAACGCATCCAGAAATAGGTAGAGTAGTCTTGAAGTTGATTAGCGATCGCTATCTGCTCCGTAAAGATGGAACTGAACTCCATTAGATTCAACTTGATTTTTGGTGGCGACACCTTAACTAACCTTCCAAAGTCGAATTAGGAATTATTCTCTCAAGGTAGCCAGCGGGGATGAAATCCTGCTAAGGGGAGTTGTTCTGGTTTAATTTCAACAGTCGTAGTATCAGCGATGGGCAATAGAGGCATTAACCACAGGCTACTGGTAGCAATTGTATCTCCATCATCGGTTTTCAAAGTGTTTGTGGGTAATGATGCTGGGGGATTTGTCTGCGGTACTACTTGGTCAAATAACAAGCCTAAACCGTCAGCAGATAAACTCATTTGCACATTTCGTTGAGCGGGAGGCAGTACTAACAGTGGTTTCTGTTGCCCAGTTTTCAAATCAATTGCCACCACATAGGGCTGTTCTATGTATTGTTCTTTGGATACTAGCTGTGTTAGCAAGCAGTAGAGGGTGGGTGAAGCGATGTCAAATTGGCAACTGAGAATTGAACCTGTTGTTTTTAATAGCTGTTTCTGCACACCTTGGTTTGTCACCAAAAATAAATCCCGCGTGTAATCTGTATTAAACTTTACCATTGCTGCTTGAGAACCATCTTTGGAGAAAGCTTGTACCAAACCAAACTGCGGCAGAAAATCCAAAGGTTTACTTGCATCATCTTGCAGTGGTAAAATTGCTGCTCCTTGCCCTTGAGCAACTGCTACGGCTTTACTATCTGGTGTCACCATAAAGTCACCTCCCGGCTGGCTTTTTAGGCGTTTCGGGGTGGGTTTTTCTGCTGAACCATCACTGGTTGCTGGCATAAACCATAGTCCAAAGTCACCAGGATTAGTTTTATTTCCTCGCTGGATGACAATAGTTTGCCCATCAGGTGATAAGTCAAATTTCAGGTTTTGATAATCTTTACTATCTAAAGTCAGGTCAACTTTGCCTTCTGGTTCTGCTTTTTGTCCAGATTTAGCAGAAACACCTGTTGTCACTGTATAGAGTTGAGCTGAAAGTAAGTCTTGATTGTTTGCGGCGCGAGCAGAAAATAAAATTTTCTCCCCATCAGGAAATGACTCAAAGTCGATTACTATCAGGTCTTTGGGAGTAAGTACCCTTTTTTGCTCTTGGGTTAAGTTGTAAAGAACTAACCGTCCCTGTTCTTCTTTGTCGGTTCCGATGTAAAGGATAACGCGATCGCGTGTCCGAAAGCTACCTGTAAAGGGCTGTATCAGCCGATTTGTACCTTCTTGCTCTGCAAATTTATCTTTGGCTCCTTGTAACTGCACTTTATAGTTTGTGCCATAAGGTGCTGGTGTCACCAGTGTATAAACCATCCGCCGCCCTGCCCAACTGAATTTACCTGCTAGGGGCGGTTCGATTTTCAAGTTATCCTCGACGCTTTTTGTTTCCATTGGGCGGCTGAAGGTGAGGGTGAAGGAATTATCTTCTGCCCCAATTTGTTGATTTTGCCAGGTAAATTCCCGGACACGAGCAGTTACCACATCACCTTGCAAGATGATTAACCCAATCAGCACACTCAACAGTAACATTAGTGCGATCGCTATACGATCCAGGGGTTGGATAAATGCTTTAGATTTAGTCATTTGTCATTTGTCATTTGTCACTTGTACTGAGTTTCGACTGCGCTCAACTACCGCGAAGCCGTTGGCGCAGCCTCTCGTAGAGAAGTATTTGTCATTTGTCATCAACAAATAACTAATAACTATAAGGATTTTGGGGTTGAGGAATCTTTTTGAGAGAGGTAGCGGCAATAGTAAGTTGACGTTTACCTGCCAAATTTTCTGTCACCATTTGTCCTTCTACTTCCAGCCATGTATCAGCAGGATAAAGCTCTTGATTATTTTGTAGTTTGACGGGCAATCCCACAGGGTAAGCATCTGCTGCACAACAACTTAAGACAAATCGTGCTAAAAACAAATATTCTTTTCCGATATCGGGCGGGTGAATCACAAATCCCTGCACCTTGACTTTTTGCCCTGTATATGTATCTGGTTCAGGATAGACATTGACAGTGCGTACCCAGTCTACAAGCGATCGCTCCTCTGGACGAACAGTAACCCGAAAAGCTTGGGGTTTGACACGTGTGCTTCCCAGTAAATCAGCCGTCACGCCCCTTTGGAGTGCTTTGTCACTAGCAAAAACTTGCGGTGTAATCATAAAACCTAGAATCGCTGTAGTCAACAATAAAGCACTGCCCCAACCAGGGGGAAATAAACTAATATGCTGGGTGTTTGGCGTAACATCGCGGCGGCGCCGTTGCCAAAGTTCCTGCATCTTGAACAAACCAATAACGATCAAGCTGATACCAGTTACAACCACAAACCAAATGTAATTTGGATGAATCAACAGGTTCAGCTTATTAGTTAACCAATATCTCAGCATCAAAATACCCCAAGCCGTAATTGCTAGAGCATCCAGCCAAGGAAGTAACAGATTTGGGATTTTAGATTTGGGATTTTTGTTAGTCATTAGTCATTGGTCATTGGTCATTAGTCATTGGTCACTTGTACTGAGCTTTGCCGAAGTATTGGTCATTAAACAAAGGACAAAGGACAGATGACTAATGACAATTATTTTCTTAAAAGACGTGCAAGTTCAGGAAAAGAGTAAAGACAAATGTCAATTGTGCTGCTAAAGCAAATAAGTAAAAAATAGTCTTGGGTTTAAAAATAGATAACATCAAACCAACACTTTTGATGTCAATCATTGGCCCAAACACCAGAAATGCCAATAATGAACCGCTGCTAAAGGTTGAGGCAAAAGATAGGGCGAAGAAAGAATCGACTGTAGAACAAATTGATACTATTACAGCTAATATCAGCATGACCACAATTGAGGTAATGGGTCCAGCACCCAAACTGAGAACTAATTCACGGGGAGCTAGGACTTGAATAGCAGCAGCGATCGCACTTCCTAAAATCATCACTCCGCCCAATTCCCGCAATTCTTGGATGCTATTATCCACAACTAGACGCAGTTTAGCTGCTAGCGGTTTATCAGCAGTAGAGACTGAGGTAGGCAGTACTGAATTAGGATCTATCCGTAGAGGGATACCTGCTTTTCCTCCTAAGATATAAGTCCCAGATTGCAACAGATTCGGTACTGTTTCTTCCTGTTGTCCTTGGTAAGGCTTACCACGGCGTTTGGTTTGGGGCTGCGCGGGTGGATTAAACTTCATATAACGAGCGATCGCAGGTTGGACTATGGGATTTAAGTCCTTTTGAAAACTGAAAACATAGCCGATAATTGTGGCAATTGTTAAGGAAAATACGACTCGTAAGACTACTATTTCTGGCTGATCTCGAAATGCTGTCCAAGTGGCCCAAATTACAACTGGGTTAATTGTTGGTGCTGCTAACAAAAAACCAATTGCGACTGGTGTGGGTACTCCTTGAATCAGGAATCGCCGCGCTACCGGTACATTCCCGCACTCACACACCGGAAACAAAAAGCCGATCGCACTGCCAACTAAAGCACCCAACAGCGGATTTTTGGGCATTTTTTCTACTAGTTTGCGCTCATCAACAAAAAACAGCAGCAAACTGGAGAATAAAACCCCAAGAAGCAAAAAAGGCATCGCCTCGACTAGCAGACTTAAAAATAGCGTAAAACCATTGTTCAGTTGATTCATGAGCGTCGCAGTCAAAAGCGGTTTTTAGTTTTAGGGTTCTGCCTAGTCATTCTATCGAAATGGGGATCAAAAGCAGTTCGGGAAAATTAAACATTATTTAAGTAACAAGTTATCCTATCTTCAAAATAGCGGTTAAGCGCTACAAGCCTTGACTTCACACGAGTTCGTGAATTTTAACTGAGTGCATTTACTGACGACGATTATTTCTAAGATTGTCTAAGTTCAGAAATTGTTCCCATCTAGAGGGCAAGTAACTGCACAGATGATTTGAAATTACCTATGTTTATACTTACAGTAATTTGCTGGATCAGATATTAGTTCGGCTGTATTTTCATCAAGTATTCACAGTTCTTCAAAATTTGGGGTAGGCGTAGCCTGTTGTAGACATCGCTGTTGGTTGCTACCATCATTGATTTTGACTAGTTATAGCAAAATTCGATCTGAGCTTTGGTTGATTTTTTACTACAAAAACTTTAAAAAGGCAAGACCAAAGTTTAGCAGAAACAGGAAATAATTGGGGGAATTTTTCGGCGTTAGCGATATTAAGTTTCTACATGAAGTGAGAATTTGAGCTATGGCAAGTCACAAAGCCTTGAAAGGAGCGTCAAAATGATATCCCCGACTTCTTAAAAGAAATGGGGGATATAGTTTACTCTTTGACGATTATTTTGTCCGATCGCTGTTACTTTCGTTTTGTTGGAATCCCCCAAATCTTGATTTGTCGATCGAATCCACCACTGGCAAGAATTTTACCATTGGGACTAAAAGCGATCGCACTTACCCAGTCTGTATGTCCATTCAGTGTATTTATTAACTCACCTGTAGTTAAATCCCACAATTTAATTCCATCTCTACCGGCACTAGCAAGGGTTTGTCCATCGGGATTAAGAGCAATCGCATTTACCCAGTTATTATGTCCTGTAAGGGTGCGGACTAATTCTCCAGTATTAATATTCCACAGTTTTATAGTGCGATCGTGGCTAGCACTAACTAATGTTTGTCCATCTGGTGTAAAGAGCACAGCGCTAACAGCACTAGAATGAGCTGCCAATTCACTGATTAATTTACCAGTACTCAAATTCCACAGCTTGATTACACCCTTATTATCACCACTAGCCAAGGTCTGTCCATCAGGACTAATAGCGAGAGTATAAATCAAATTATCAAAGCGTACTATAGTCCCTAGAGGACGCTGCTGTAGCAAATCCCACATCCGAATCCCATCTAAAGCTCCACTGACGAGAACTTTACTATCAGGAGACACCGCTAAAGATAAGACGTTACTGGTATGTCCGACAAAAGAGCGGCTAAATTTTAAATTTTTTAGGCTCCAGAGGTTAATCGTGTCGTCATCACTACAGCTAGCGAGGGTTTGTCCATCTGGCGAAATCACTAAAGATTCTACGGCTGCTTTGTGTGCTTTGTTAATAGTCGCCAACTTTTTGCCCTTTGCTAAATTCCACAGGCGAATTACACCCTCGTTTTCTGCACCTCCACTCACCAGAATTCTGCTATCTGGAGTGAAAGCGAGGGATTTAATGGTTCCGTTATGTCCGATGAGTGTGTAAAGTAGTTGAGCATTAGCAAAGCTGCTGGTAGCTGGGAAGTTTGGCGTTACTTCAATGGCAGCATGAGCTTGGTGAATATAAAACCCTTCCCAGGTACTCACTGGAAGGGCAACTGCCATAAATGCCAGGATAATATACGGCCGCAGAAAATTACCGCCACCTCTTCCCTCACTACTCACTCTTTTTCCTCACTTTTATAGATACAGTTAAACCCAATGAATCAATTCAAAATTCACGCATTCAAAATTCAAAATTAAATACAGCTACCCACAAGGGTTGGAGTTTCCACCTACCAAATGAGATAAGGATTTTTTCGCCCACGTTAGCGTAGCAAGACGAAGTCCGGGGCGAGGTTTTAAACCTAACTTTTTTTCATAAATTTTGCAGAGTTATTTTAAGTCATAACTCTGCACATCTTAAAGAGGTGGTTTTTTCTTAGAAACACTTAACATTGGTAAAGGCGCACTAGAAGAACGAGAGGGCAAATAATGTTGCACTACAGGCTCCTCTGGTAAAGAACGACGCTGCTGGAGACGCCACAACTTAAAGCCTAGCGCTATCCCTGCCGTTCCCAAACCAAAAGCAAACAACGACCAGCTATCATTCAATCCGCCAATCAGGGCATCCATAACGCCCATCGTCATCAGTACACTGATTAGTGGCTCTTTTCGGTAGGTTGACTTCAAAAAACGAGGTAATACAGCATTCATCACAGCTTGGTTGGTTCCAGTTCACCTTTTGTGTATATTTACCAAGAATACCTCACCCATAATTTGCCTTTCTCATTCAAGGCAGACACTAAGTTATGATTTTTTTAGTAGGGGGAGGAAATTTACTCATTAATCGCCTTGCACATATTAGTTGCAAGTCTATGATATTTCAATCGCTAATAGGTATTTCGATTCCTCTCTTGCTTACATTCTAGGGCAGTTATTTATAAATTAAGTATAATTAATCTATCTAGGGCGAAGTACTCCGCTATCAATTATAGAAGTCAAAACCAACTGGTTGTTCCAGCTGGTTGAAACTCTTTTAATTACTAGCTTACAACTTTAAGATTGTGCTTGTTGATAGCACTACTTCAGACCCAGCCATGATAGCACCCCTTGATTAGTGACATATTCAATCACCAGCATCAAACCAAAGCCAATCATTGCAGCTCGACCATTCAAGCGTTCGGCATATTCGTTAAAGCCAAACTTAGGCTCTTCTAGTTTAGGTGTAATTGTTGGTTGTGTTTGTGTCATTTTTTAAGAAACCTTTTTTTGGCAAACGGGACTTGATATCAGACTTATGGTAGAAGTCGCAGAAAGTGGGGATAATCGCTACTTACTTTTTATGGTATCTGGAAAACCCCTTTCTAAATTTCTCTTAAAAGAAGAGAGACTTTGAAATTTTCAGATGACGTTGAAAAGTCAAGTTAACTTAAAAGCTGATTGCAGTGCTTGAATGCCAAGATGACTTGAGAAATTCAGCAAAAGCTTCCTAAGTAGGGAGCTATACAATCGCTCTTTTAATAAATTGTTACTATTCTTTATATATTGTATAAATACTGGGGCAATAGTCAAGGGTAAGAGTTTGGGCTACTCAGATTGAATTAAGAAAGTTAGAACAGAAATTAGGTATCTCTAATCCAGCTATCTCTAATACGGAACTAGGAAGACGGAAGTAGCAAGCTTGAGATTGGAAGGCTACAGTTAAACAAAAAAATTATCAGAGGCTATATATGGAAATCGGCGTTCCCAAGGAAAATAAGGATCAAGAATTTCGGGTAGGGTTAAGTCCTTCTAGTGTGAGGGTGCTGCGAGAAAATGGTCATAGCATCTTCGTCGAGACGCAAGCAGGTAATGGTGCTGGATTCTCAGATGACGACTACAAAAATGCTGGAGCCGAAATTGTTCCCACATCAGAAAAAGCTTGGAATCGGGAATTGGTTGTTAAAGTCAAAGAACCGCTGACATCTGAGTATAAATTTTTGCAAAAAGGGCAGGTATTATTTACTTATTTACATTTAGCAGCCGATCGCAAGTTGACAGAGCATTTAATTGATTGTGGCACAACTGCGATCGCCTACGAAACTGTAGAACAACCAGGCGCTAACAGATTACCCTTGCTCACCCCCATGAGCGTAATTGCCGGTCGGCTAGCAGTACAATTTGGGGCCAGATTCCTAGAACGTCAGCAAGGTGGTAGAGGTGTACTTTTGGGCGGAGTCCCTGGAGTCAAACCGGGCAAAGTAGTAATTTTAGGTGGCGGCGTTGTCGGCACAGAAGCAGCTAAAATTGCTGTGGGCATGGGTGCGATCGTGCAGATTTTAGATGTGAGTGTTGAGCGCTTATCTTACTTAGAAACACTGTTTGGCTCTAGAGTCGAATTGCTTTACAGCAACTCTGCTCATATTGAAGCCGCAGTCATTGAAGCCGATTTGCTCATCGGTGCAGTTTTAGTGTTAGGACGTAGAGCGCCAATATTAGTATCCCGCGAATTGGTGAAACAAATGCGTCCTGGTTCGGTGATAGTTGATGTAGCCGTTGACCAAGGCGGTTGTATAGAAACTTTACACCCAACATCCCACACAAATCCGGTATACCTTGAAGAAGGTGTGGTGCATTATGGCGTTCCTAATATGCCAGGAGCAGTACCTTGGACAGCAACTCAGGCACTTAATAATAGTACATTACCTTATGTTGTCCAGTTGGCGAATTTGGGAATTTTGGCACTGGAGGTTAACCCAGCATTAGCTAAGGGTGTGAATGTGCAGAATCATCGCTTAGTGCATCCTGCTGTGCAAGAGGTGTTTCCTGATTTGGTCAATTAAGGTGTGCCAGGATTAGGCGATCGCTTATTTTAATAGAGGTAGCGATCGCCAATCAGACTAATTTTCTTGCCAAATGCGCGGATGGGTAGATGTACAAAATGAGAAGGAGCGAAAAAAGCTCTACGCTCCATCTATACAAGACTTTGAGAGCAATGGTACTTTTAAACCATCCGCGCAACTGAACCTTGAAATTGCAATTCAATAAAATCTTTATTAGGGATTGAAGCAAGTTTTTCAAGTCTTTACAATCAACTGCTAAAGTTACCGATGCTTCAGAGAGCGATCGCCTTTGAGAATGGAGGTATCAAATTTAACTTAGAGCAGTGATTAATAAATTGATTGCTTTGTGTCTTTTGCCTTCTGCTGTTTGCCTTCCTGTTAATGCCCAGATCGCTAGTCAATGGATACCTGTAGCCAAAGGAGTGCAAGGTGAGATTTTTTCCATTGATAAAAATAGTATTCAGCCAAGTGGTTCTGCTTATGGCTTTTGGGTGCATATAGATCACACTCAAGGAAACATATCTGCGACTCGGATGTATATGGCGGCTGATTGTGGTACTGATGCGATTCAGTACGCTTGGATAATCGAAGCCAACCAAAGCGGACAGGTAACAAAAAATGAGCAGTTGAATATGCCAGCAATGCAAGCTCAGTCGGGGACAGTAAATAGCCAGTTAGTAAATGCTGTTTGCACTGGTTTTTCTACAGACCCGCAGTTAGCAGCATTAACAAGAAGGGCGCAAACAAACGCGGAAGCAATTACTAAGGCGATGCAGTCTGCCGCAAATATGTACAAGTGATTATCTATACATTGTTGCAGCAGTATTCATATTCCTATTAGTATAGATCGCTTTTTAAACCCAACAATTCGTCTACAGCTACACTAAAATCCAGTAATACTTTTTGAGTACTAACCACATCACCAGCTTTAAATCCCAAAAGCTGATTATCAGTCATTACAAAAACTAATCGGCTTTCAGGAAATACTAGCCAAATTTCCTCGCAACCAGACTGCAAATACTCCTGCGCTTTGAGAAATAATTCTTCAGCTAAATCGGTGGGGGAAACTATTTCAGCAATCAACGGGAAACTCTGTGGCAAAGTGGGAACATCACCAAACTGAGCTACCAATTCAGGCGTAAGATAAGCTACATCAGGGCGACGACCCTGTTTATATGTACGACAAGGTACTTCAGTATAAACTTTCCCACCTTGTTGATTAGAGTTAATGTAACTTCTCCAGTAAAAACCAATATTAAATTGAATTTCGCTATGTTTTAATGTCATCCCTGTTTTTTCTACTAGTTGCTCATCTACCCACTCCATGCCCTCTGGAGGATTTGCCATGAAGTCTTCTAATGAAAGGATTTCGGGGACGGTTACAACATTGTTGTGTTTGGAAACTAACATTGTGAGCCTCTATTTTGGCTAGTTAAACATTCAAAATTCAAGAGAGTTACATCAGGAGATTTAAACCCTAACTGAAATATTGGTATCCAAGCGATCGCGTCACTTTTAGCAACCAGCAATATCACCCTAAGCTAGTGTTAAAATCAACTTTTTAAAGCATTACCAAACTACCTTCTGCTTCTTCCTCTAGTTCATAACCATTAGCTAATTTTTCAATTGCTTGGTCAATCATTGCCAAACCCTGATCTACTCTTTCAACTAAACTTAACTGTCCTCGGAGTTCGGCAGCACCAACGAAACCTTTAGCATACCAAGTCATGTGCTTACGGGCTTGACGTACACCGCGATCGCCTTTATATTCCCATAAGGCTTGTAAATGATCTCTTGCACATTCCAAGCGCTGAATCGGGGTTGGCGATGGTAATATCTCTCCTGTTTTCAGAAAATGATCGATTTCTCCCACCAAAAACGGATAACCCAAAGTTCCACGCGAACACATCACACCATCAGCGCCAGTTTGTTCTAAACATTTCACTGCCGCTTCAACCGAAAAAATATCTCCATTCCCAATTACTGGGATAGAAAGCACTTCTTTGACACGCGCAATCCATTCCCAACGGGCATTACCATTGTATCCTTGGGCGCGGGTGCGTCCATGTACCGTAATCATTTTTGCCCCGGCATCTTCCATCCGCTTGGCAAAGTCGAGAATCGTAATTTCGTTGTCATTCCAGCCAATACGGGTTTTTACTGTCACAGGTACATCAACAGCTTTTACCACTTCTCGCACAATTGCTTCTGCTACTTCTGGTTGCCGCAACAATGAAGAACCGCCACCATTTTTAGTGATTTTATTAACCGGACAACCCATATTAATATCAACAGTATCAGCACCTTCGGCAACTGCCTTTATTGCTGCTTCTGCTAAAAAATCTGGACGGCAATCAAATAGTTGAATGCTAATTGGGCGTTCGTTGGGATCTACCTCCATGATTTTGGGTAACTGCTTGACATAATGCAATCCCGTAGCATTCACCATTTCGGTATACATCATCGAATCTGGGGCATAGCGACGCACTAGACGGCGAAACACCATATCTGTAACCCCAGATAGAGGCGACTGGAGAACCCGACTTTTTACCTCGAAAGAGCCAATTTTGAGGGGTTGGGAAAGTCTAGCTTGGAGAATGGGGGAGAGCGAAATCATACAAAAAATTAAAAATTAATGGAAATGGAAAATAGTCGGAATGTTAGGGTTATCTGCGAGCAGTGCTAATTGTAAATTACATATCCTGACTTGGAGGCTGTTTTTGCATTTCTTGCTGAATCTCTTCTAGACTCAAACCTAGCTCTTTTGCTGTGTCTTCAAAACTCAATCCCAGCCTCAACAACAAAGGGATCGTTCTAAACTTTTCCTCACGCGCTCCTTCTTGCTTGCCTTCTTGCTTACCTTCTTGATAAACTCGTGTTTGTTTCAAATCACTTAACCCAAACATACCTTCAATCTCCTCTCGACTCATCGTTGGAAACTTATAAACTAATATTGTCTCTATCAATTCTAGTAACTGCCGCCGTTGTGGTTCGATGTTGATTTCTTGCTGGGTTCTTTCTATTAACTGCCTAGCAGCTATAATTGCTGTCTCCTCATCATCGACCACTAATTTCATCGTAGCAATTCCAACTGGCAATGATGCAGTCTCACCTAATTCATTAAGATAAATGCGATTGATGCGCCCACTTGTGAAAAATTCACTGTAATTATTGATATCTGCTGTATCTAAACTGCGATTGGGATAGATAACTACTCCTCGCCAAGAATTTTTCGGTTTATTTTGGCGTAAGTATAAATAAATTTCTGAAAATAAGCGGGAATAAATTTCTGTGTCAGTTTGAAACTGGACTTCAACAAAATAAATCGGATTTTCTTCTCCTTGTGTTGGCAGAAAAACACCATCTATACGGAATGCCGTTTGCTTGATTTCAATTGAAGAGAATTGATAACCCTCTGCCGTTTGCGGTGGATTGCCAATTAATTCAAAAAAGATGCTAGGAAGTTCTTGAAAAAGGCGATAAAAAATGCTGTCAGTTTTCACACTTGATGTACTACGGTGATTTAATCCGTTAGATTTTACCGTGAAATACTACTGATAAAAATTAGTAAGCCGACTGCAAGAAGCAATCGGCATAACAAATTCACGATCGTTTAATTGCAATTTAGCCGTGAGTTGCACCTTGAGGAGGACGCGAGACAACTTTTTTAGCTAAACCCAAAGTCTGCAAAACTAAGATGCTCCACCAAGTAACATCAATTTCCCACCAAGAAAACCCAGATTTTGCCATGTGGGGATAAGTATGATGGTTGTTGTGCCAGCCTTCTCCATAAGTGACGAGGGATACCCACCAAAGATTACGAGCGCCATCATTGGCATCAAAGGTGCGATAACCCCACAGGTGTGATGCTGAGTTCACAAACCAGGTTGAATGCCAAAGCAAGACACATCTGAGAAACACTCCGTAGAATACGAAAGGCCATCCTCCTAGAGCATAAAGCAGCAGCCCGAAGGGTATTTGCAACAGCAAGAAGTAACGATCTAGCCAACAATAAAAGGGTTGTTTGGCTAAATCAGGGGCATATTTTTTATAGGTGTCATAGTCAAAAAATTCTGGACGTGGGTAGAAAATCCACAATATATGGCTCCACCAAAAGCCTCTTTGGGCAGAGTAAGGGTCTAAATTGATATCTTCTGTGTGGGCGTGATGTTGGCGGTGTCCACCTACCCAAAAAATTGGCCCGCCTTGTAAAGCCAACGCTCCAATCAGGGCGATCGCATACTCTAACCACTTAGGAACTTGGAAACTTTTATGGCTCAGTAGTCGGTGATATCCCAAGCAAATACCAATGCTCCCGAATAACCAGTGCAGAAACACTAGCAAACCTAATGCTGACCAGGAGAAAAACCAAGGAGACAGAAGTGCTAAGGCATGAAATGTAGCAAAAAATACTACATTCGTCCAACTGAGTCGAGGTGAATTGCCTCTCTCAGGGGCGATCGCCCCAAAATTTGCGGTCATAAAAATTCCTGTTGATGGATCATGAAGTGATTTACTTTTTCTTGGGCATAATCCGACTAAGGATTTATCCAACCTCTTACTAGTTAGTTACAGTAGAGTAAAGCAAGTATCACTTACATTTGTTATGCTAGCAGAACTCTGATACCCCTGCAAGTGCCACTTGCATTTTTCTATGTCATCTCAACTCATTTCCACTCGTCAACGCCTGATTCAAGCTGCACTTGAGTTGTTTTCTGCTCAGGGAGTAAGCGCTACCACAACCCGCCAAATTGCCGAAAAAGCCGAAGTCAATGAAGTGACACTATTTCGGAATTTTGGCAATAAGCATGGATTACTTTTAGCTGTACTGGAAGAGTCCGCAGCCTTCAAGGATTTAGGTGAATCGCTGGTACGGCGGGCAACACCTCCCGGCAATGTTTACCAAGCTCTGAAAGATTATGCAAGTGATAGCTTACATGCATTAGAACGAGTACCAGAGTTCGTCCGATCTGTGGTAGGTGAAGCCGACCAATTCCCGGCAGAAAATCGCCGCGCACTAGGCAGGGGAGTCACAGAGGCAAACCGTTATGTAGCTCAGTATTTAGCTACTGTAATTCAGCAAGGACACCTAAATACTTATTTACCCGCAGAAAAATTAGCCAGTTTGCTGAATGGGATGATTTTGGGATATGCAGTAATTGAGTTCACCAGCGAATTTCACGAACTTTGGGAGGATCGGGACGATTTTCTGGAAAATTTGGTGGAGTTGTTTTTACATGGAGCCATGTCATCTTCAACAGAATCAGCAATAAACTCCTTACAAGGAGGATTCACTACCACAGAAGTAGCTGATTTACCAGCTAGTTTGGTTCACGAAATTCTGCAACAAGCCAGGAAATTCGGAGTACGAGATTATGCCTTAGCTTACGTATTATTTGGGGCTGGGTTATCCGCTACAGAAATAACTAGCTTGGAGCGATCGCACCAAATCTACGATAGTCAAGGGCACTTCCTGCAAATCACCATCCCCGGATTTGTTCGTCAAGTACCCGTGAATCAGTGGATTTTGGGCAAACGCTACGGTTCCTTTACCAATAATCCCTTACTCAAATGGCTGAAAAGTCGTAAAGATACTCAAACAGCGATGTTTCTGAATGAAACAGGTACACCCATCTCAGAATCAGAACTTGAGACACGTTGGCAAGCATGGAGCGAGGGATTGTTAACTCCCCAAGGACAAACGCCAGCGATCGCTCAGGCACAACAAACTTGGCGCGTAGAAATGTTAATGCGGGGGATTACCTTGGAAAATTTGAGTATTTTCACAGCTTGCGATCGCACCCAATTACAACCTTATGTCCGCCGAGCCAAAGAAAAAGCCGCGCTAGAGCAAGCCACCCGTTTGGATCATAAACCAGGATAGGAAGTGGGGAGATAAGAAGTATCAGGTGGAGTTTTCCGACGCAGAGCCAGCGATCGAATAATTCGTAATTCGTAATGTGCTACGCTAACGTAATTCGTAATTCGTAATGACGCTCCTGCGTCGCTAACGCTGCACTAACGTAATTCGTAATTAAGAATTCATTATACCAATTTGAAAAAAGAATGCGACAAATAGATCATTTGTAGAGACGCGATTTATCGCGTCTTTAGCCAAGGATATGTTGCAATCATTAATTGAATTGGTATTAGCATGATGCAGTTAAATAATTAAAATCAAACAATAGAGGTTCTTTTACCATTGTTTGCACCATTCAAGGTTGTAGCTGTACTCTCAGATGGGGATTGGGTATTGCTCGAACGGCGTGATAATTTCTTGCGTGGCTTGCCTCCCGCCTGGATATATTGCAAACTGTCTTTGCCATAATGGGTTGCCACACTCATTAACATCTTTTCAGAGTAGCCGCGCAATTCTTCTTCAATTAGAGAGACGACCTGCCATTTCATCTAGAGTAGAGAGTAAAGTGTTGTATGTAGATAGCTGGGTTTGCAAGGTTTGGATGCGGCTGTCGTAGTCTGTCAAATTTAATCCGTTGCCAAATTCTAGCGTTGGGCTAATCGATCGCATTCCTGCAATTCGACGGAGAGCGTTTTCGAGAGTGGGTGAACTGCGTTTTAGTCGTGCCATAAAATGCTCTCCTGAAGGAAGTTATAGGATTACTGCATGTACTCTAGCCAATGCAACAATAAACTTCTCTGAGAGATAATTCGGAAAAATTAAAGCAAATTCAAATCAACCTAATTATTTTTAGTTGATTGTACTGAGTTTTTTATTAAACTTGTCAAAAAAAGTAACATTAAATCAGCAACAGATACCTCAAAGTCGTTTTAAGGTACTTCAAAGTCGTTTTGAGGTACTCCAAAGTCGTTTTGAGGTACTCCAAAGTCGTTTTAAGGTACTTCAAAGTCGTTTTAAGGTACTTCAAAGTCGTTTTGAGGTACTCCAAAGTCGTTTTGAGGTACTTCAAAATCGTTTTAAGGTACTTCAAAGTCGTTTTGAGGTACTCCAAAGTCGTTTTGAGGTACTCCAAAGTCGTTTTGAGGTACTTCAAAATCGTGTCGGAGTATTAGATGATGGGTTTCCTTGAAAAATATCATGAACAATGTACAGTTGACCCTGGTAAGCGTAAGGCTGGTATAGTTTTGCAGTCAGCGCATAGGTCTGTGCAGACGAGATACAATGTTTACCTGACTCTACCATTGGTAAACTAAAATAATATTGCAAAAATATTGCGAGTTCAAAAACCGTATTTATGGCGGAAATAGCTTTAGAAAAAGAGATTGAGCAACGCTTTGGTGTCCTGCCAAACTTTTTTCGGCTTGCCAGCGATACCCCAGAGGTAACAGTCAACCTTTGGGGATTTGGCCGATTCGCCTACCTGGATAGTCCGCTACCATCGCTATTTAAAGAGCGGTTATTTGTCTACCTCTCGCGCTTCTGTGAGGTGCGGTATTGCATCGCCCGGCACGTTGGGTTTCTGGTTGGGTTGGGATACCCAGCTGGCGATCGCTATTGCCTGCCCCAAACAATTGAGCAAGTGCTGCCGCTGCTGCAACGTCCGCTCCCACGCGGCCAGGAATTAGAACCTGCGATCGCCCTCTGTGCCGCCAACGATTCATCTGGCTTTGAATTTCCCAGTCCTGACACTGCTGAAGAATTAGCAATCTTTGCCTGCGCCACCCATATGTTTTTGCAGACCCCCGATGCACCTAGAGCGATGGTTGCCCTGCGGCAGATATTGGGCAGCGTGCAGCTAGAATTTCTCAACGTGTTCCTGGCGTTCGTGCGAATGGCTCACTACTGGACGCAAAC
This sequence comes from Nostoc sp. DSM 114167, assembly GCF_052692655.1. NCBI lineage: Bacteria > Bacillati > Cyanobacteriota > Cyanophyceae > Nostocales > Nostocaceae > Nostoc > Nostoc sp. DSM 114167. The sequence goes on along the minus strand of NZ_CP195116.1, from coordinate 3,656,658 downwards.
TCACCCAGAACTACACTTTGAGGATGACATCAATCAACTGCTGGCAACCCATGAAGCGTTTGCCAATTGTCTCCTCAACGACCCGGAGGTAAAGGACAACGCCTTGAACCAACAGGAGTTGTCATTAGCACAAATGCGGCAGTTGAAAGTAGAACGCAAGAGCCTTGTACAGTCCTACGAAGTGGTAAGCCGTGAGTTGGAAGCGCGGTTTAGAAGTGTGTTTTCAAATAATATGGTGGCAATGGGCATCTGGACAGGTGCAGGCAATATTACGGATGCGAACGATGCGCTACTGAACTTAATCGGTTATACCCGCCTAGAACTCGAAGCTGGAAAGATTCATTGGATTGAGCTAACGCCGCCTGAATACCGCGATCGAGACCAACAAGCGATTGCCTCAGTCATGGCAGACGGTGCTTGCACACCGTATGAAAAAGAATTCATCCATAAAGACGGGCATCGAATTCCAATTGCGATTGGCGGTGGGTACTTTGACGAGCAAAACAAAGCAGGTGTTTTCTTCGCCCTTGATTTAACCGCTCGCAAGCGCGTCGAAGAGTCGCACTTACTTGCCGAAGCCGCCCTGCGCGTGTCGGAAGAACAATGTCGCACGTTGTTTGAGTCGATGGATGAAGGCTTTTGTGTGATTGAAATGCTGTTTGATGAAAACAATAAACCGTTTGATTACCGCTTCCTGGAAACCAATCCTGCCTTTGAGAAACAAACGGGACTGAGCAACGTTCAAGGCAAGCGAATGCGCGAACTCGCGCCGAATCATGAGGAGCATTGGTTTGAAATCTATGGGAACGTTGCGTTAACGGGTGAACCTAATCGCTTTGAGAACTATGCCGCAGCTTTACACCGTTGGTACAACGTTTATGCGTTTCGCGTTGGGCACCCAGGCGATAGAAAAGTTGCGGTTGTCTTTAGTGACATTAGCGATCGCAAACGGGTGGAACAAGCTTTGCGGCAGAGTGAAGCCCGCTTTCGCCGCATTTTTGAGTGCAACATGATCCCGATGGGTATCTGGACGATTGCCGGAGAAATCGTGGAAGCCAATGAGACTTTGCTCGAGTTGATTGGCTACACGCGAGCGGAGTTAGAAACGGGGCAAATTAACTGGCAAACGCTGACTTTGCCCCAATACTGGGCACTCGATCGAAATGCCTTGAGCGAAATTGCCGCTCAAGGCTTCAGTTCATCCTATGAGAAAGTCTACGTCCACAAAAACGGTAGACAAATTCCGATTCTGGTCGGGGCTGCATCGTTCCTAGACGATCCGAACAGTGGTATTTTCTTTGTGATTGATTTAACCGATCGCAAACTTGCCGAAGCTCAACTGCGAGAAGTGCATGTGCAATTAGAATCTGCTTTAGCGGCAGGAGCCATTTATACATGGCGGTGGAAGATTCCTGAAAATCTCGTGATTGTAAATGCCTCCTTTGCTCACCTGTTTGGTGTTGACCCAGAGCTGGCTGCGATCGGCTTGCCCATCGAACTGTTTGTGCAGGCAATGCACTCAGACGATCGCCCCCAAGTAATTGCAGCCATCAACCAGGCGATCGAAACTGGCGAAGATTATGCCGCCGAGTACCGCGTTTACATGGCAGACGGCTCGGAGCGATGGCTGGCTGCACGAGGTCGCGTCGAATATGATGCCGATGGCAAACCGCTAGCTTTTCCTGGGGCACTGGCAGATATCACCGATCGCAAAACCGCCGAGCAAGAGCGCGAACAACTCCTTGCCCGCGAACAAGCCGCAAGAGAGGCAGCAGATCGCGCCAACCGCGTCAAAGATGAGTTTTTGGCAGTCCTGTCCCATGAGTTGCGATCGCCCCTCAACCCAATTCTGGGTTGGTCAAAGCTGTTGCAGCAAGGCAAACTGGACACAATCAGGACGAAGACCGCGCTGGCGACAATCGAACGCAACGCTCAACTTCAGGCTCAACTGATTGACGATCTGCTCGACATCTCCCGCATTCTGCGCGGTAAGTTGAGCTTGAATCAGATGCCCGTTGACTTAAGGATGGTTATTTCATCCGCTTTAGAAACCGTTGGTTTAGCCGCCCAAGCCAAGTCACTGCAAATTCAAACCATTTTCCCCCCAGAGATTAACATAGTAATGGGGGATGCAGGACGTTTGCAGCAGGTAGTTTGGAATCTATTATCCAACGCTGTCAAGTTTACGCCTCAAGGTAGGCAAATCACAGTTGCTCTATCTCAAGGAGCAACTCATGCCCAAATCCAAATCAAGGATACTGGAAAAGGAATTAATCCTGAGTTTTTACCCTACGTGTTTGAACATTTTCGCCAAGAAGATGCAGCCACCACTCGCAGATTTGGTGGACTGGGATTAGGATTAGCGATCGCCCGGCAAATTGTCGAACTACATGGTGGAACTGTTGCGGTTGATAGTCCGGGTGAAGGACAGGGCGCCACCTTTACAGTGCAACTCCCGCTTGCGTCTGTATCAAGTCAAACTTTGTCTTCAACAGTTGACTCACTCTCAACGGATGACGATTTAAGTGACATCCACATCCTAGTGGTGGATGATGAACCAGATTCCCGTGAGTTTGTTGCCTTTGTTCTGGAACAAGCAGGCGCGATCGTCACCAACGTTGCATCGGGAATTGAGGCATTGCAAACTATTGATCGGTATGTTTTCGATCTCATCATCAGCGATATTGGAATGCCAAAAATGGACGGCTATATGTTGATGCAACAAATTCGGGCACTCCAGCAAGAGAGGCAAATTCCAGCCATTGCCTTGACTGCTTATGCCGGAGAGCTCGATCGGCAACTTGCGAGGGCATCTGGCTTTCAACGCCATTTAGCAAAACCAGTTGACCCAACCGAAATCATTGCAGTTGTTGCCCATCTCTGTGGGCAAAAAGGGGCAGATATAGCGTAGGTGACATAAGCTTAACCCAACTTAGGGCAAAGGCGATCGCGCTGAAAAGTATCATTACTTACTATTGGTGCGAATGATGCCGGAGAAACCTGCAACCCAAAGTGTAGTGAGTGCCCAGCCTAAAATAATGTGAACGGATAAATAATAACGTAGCAATTCTCCTGATTTGAAACCCAAGAATTCGCGCCCCGCATTTGCATTAGGTAGCTAGTAATTTTTTAGCCACAGATCAATAATTGGCAAAAAAATATCTAGGGAGTAGATAAATGGATTAAATTTTGGATAAGATTGAATATTAAAACAGTAAGTTGTGCTTGATTTTATAAACAGTAAAACAAGTTTGATAAACTAAATTTTTTAATTTAAGCCAAACCAGCATGGCACAAGCAATATGATTTCTATAAAGAGGAGCTTTACGACGTTGCGTAAGTCCTGTTAAATAATCAATTTAAACGCTTGGGCATTTTTACCAACAAATAACCGAATGTTGGTAAAACGATAAAAATCTGACATACTGACGGTAACGCTACCCCTTGTTCCGTCGAGTCTCGTCATTTGTCTGTGCTGGATATCTTAGCCGATCGCCAATCACCGAAAGTTGGTAAAACGGAAAAAACTCAGCCTGCTGTATCCAGACGCAAGTTGCCAAATCAGCGCAGATATAAGGGTGTACGATCGCGAGAATATCGGCGTTGCTCAATAAAGGCAAGTCCCAAAATTCACATTGAGTCAAGCTGCTAAATTGAAAAAACCCCGTTACTAGAATGTCAGTAACGGGTTTTATATTAACTAGCTTGATTAATACGCCGTTTTAACTCAGCCTCTAATTGTTCTGGAGTGCTGACCACTACCCCCGGTTTCGCTCTCATGATGCTGAGGTAATGCTGAAATGCCTCCTCATCTTGGGGGTTTGATATTACATATTGTCTTAATTCTTGCTCATTAAGAGTTAAATAGTCTGTCATCGGATAATGTTCTCCCCGTTACTAAGAATTTCTACTTGGATGGTTTCGCCTATCAAAATCACGATTCGGCTTGTCCTCTCATCAAATCTAACCAATGCTATATCTCTAAACAAATTACTAGCCCGAACGCAAAAGTCAAAAAATGCTTTAAGTTGTTCGATGGTCGGTTCCATACCTTTTACCATTGAATAAAATTAAATCGGTTCATTCGTGACAAGTTAGGATAACATTGCTTTTGTCAATTATAAATTCCGCTGAAAAGTGAAGAGAGAATAAAGTATCAAATTAAGCTAAGTACTAAGCTTAAGCAGAAAAGTGAATGATGATGACTAAAAGAGCGATGCCTCCCCACAGTAGGAAAGCGATCGCTCTTTAAAGTGGATCAATATTCATTTTGAGGTGCTTTTCTCGCTAATTCCATATATTTTGCCCCATACCCAATTAATTCAACGGCTCCATAATGGCTCTTAAACCCTTATTAGAGAGTGTTTTGAGCATTTCTTTAGCGTTATATTCACTGCTAAATACTCCTGCTTGCATAACTCTTTGACCATCCCAAACTGTGAGAAACGCACCAGGAGCAAGCGATCGCACTAAATCTCGATCCCGATCGGTTGCTAGTGGCACTACTACGCGATAACGTATACCAAATTGTCTTGCAGAGTTACCACCATAGGCAATACTTGCAGAACTTGTTTGCAGATTGCGAGTATTAACAATGGGGATATTGGGATTGGGAAGTGGTAAAAGTTCTGAAGCACCAGGAGCAGCAGTTTCTAGTATTGGTAATGGCTGTTGTGTTTGATTCCTCATGCTTGCAACTGGTGGCTCAGGTGCAACTGAATTGGATGGGGACTCAGGGGCAGTAAACTCAATGGTATTAGGATCGATGCGCACGTAATTTAACTGTGGTGTATCAGGTGGCTGTGCGTTAATTGGTATTTGTCTACCTGACAAGCTGCTAGGAGTAGGAAATCCGGCGACGCTAGAAGTCGGTGGTTGTTTGGATATAGGGGGGGGAGGCGGTACATTATTGGCTGGCCTTAATGGCAGCAGTTGACTATTTAATTGCCCAGAAACAGGATTATTTATTGAAATGCTGCTGGTTTGCCCATTAGTAGTTTCAGAGGTTTCGGGAGCCGAGAAGGTGATTTCTCCACTTGGTGGTATTTGTCGTAATACGTTGTTGGGAACTGGTTGAGAATTTTCGGTTGCTAGTGCTGTTGTACCATTAATATCTACCTTACCAGTGATGCGATCGCTCACAAGGTTGTTACCAGCAGCAGAAATCATTTGTTTAGCAGCACTGGCGTTAATGTCGTGGCGGCCGTTATTTTGAAATGTATTACCTCCAGGTTCGGATGCACTACCCAAATCTGGCATTGCTTGAGCGATCGCAACTAAACCATCTTCTTTATTATCTTGAATAGAATTATTCCGCAAAATCGGGCGGGCATTTGCTTGTACGATAATTCCCGATCTATTGTTTTGAATTTGATTACCTATAACTATAGGAGCAGCATTTTGGGCAATATTAATTCCAAAACCTGTTTGGTGAAAGACATTTTCCTTGACTTGGGGACTAGAGTTACCAGCAATTGTGATCCCATTGGCTCCATTGCGATCAAAGTAATTCTTGCTAATGGTAGGTGCAGCATTACCACTAACGGAAATTCCATCTTGAGTATTGCCAGTAAATGTATTTTCTGCGACTACCGGATTGCTAGATTCAATCCATAAACCGTAACCACGAGGATTAGAGTTCGTCACCGTTACCCCAGTGAGCAAGGCTTGGTTTGCTCCAACAATTGTGACGTTTTGACCGCCAAAGCTTCGACTCAGGTAATCACCGCCTCCCTGAATGATAATGTCTTTACCTTGATTGCTGGGGTTGCCTTGAATTGAAATACCCGGTTTCAATATTAAGGGAAATTCCTCTCCTGTCTCGGCGCTATAAGTGCCCGTAGAGAGCATAATTACAACATTGGCGTTAGCTAATCGCAATGCATGGGTAATCGTTTTTACAGGAGCGGATTCGCTGCCATTGCCTGTCTTGTCATCTCCAACACCAGGATTGACAAATAGCACATTAGCCTGAGAAGGTGTTTTCTGATTTAGAGGTGCTGAATTTGGTGTCGATGGAATCTGAGCAATCGCACTATCCAGGCTGATACCCAGAAACGCTATACTTGCCGCCCCCATCCCTACAATAAAAGATAATACTGAAAAACTAAAAAATAAAAGCCTTGCTGATTTCAGAAACTTCAGCTTTGCAAACAGAATATTTACTCTACGGTACTCAGTAAACATACGAGTAAGAATCATATTTAACACCACTCCTTATAAGTAATCATAAATTCTTATACTCCCTAGAGAGTATTATGTCGATAATATTACTCATATATTCACCGATTGGCGATATTTAATACATAGTAATAAATGATATTAGACATCTCCAGAAATTAATTGTGCGTTGCCCAAAATAATTTGTAGGCAAAATTCATGAATTGTGCCTATATCATCTATCTAATAGATAGATATAAAGTGAAATTAAATAAGTGTTATCCAAAACCCTTGTAGAGACGTAACATCATGTTACCCACCCCACAAGAATTAATTGGATATTTTTTTTTGGAAGTCCTTAAGAAGCTACGGTGTACACACATCTCTAAAAATCTTACTCACCCAATATTTCTGTTCAAGTGAAAGTCCTACACTGAGCAAATATCCCGCCCGGAACTAAAGTTCCGGGCTGATAGCTAAGAGGATGTTTGAAAAGTCCCTAATGATGTATCAAATTGTTTTAGATCCCCCTAAATCCCCCTTAAAAAAGGGGACTTTGATTCTAATTCCCCCCTTTTTAAGGGGGGCTAGGGGGGATCGATAAGTGTCTAAAATCACAGCAAACCACTTTTCAAACAACCTCTAAAGGCTTCTTTTAGAGGACTAAACTAAATTTCTTGTTTAGTCCTCTTTTGGAGGACTTTTGTGAATTTTCTGGTGTATTCCCTTTTGCCAGTCTTTTGTAAGCTCGTTGTCTATCGTAAAACACTTGACTAAGCTCAGTGCGAAACTGTAGCCTCAAACTACCCTTATCACTGTCTATAGGAACATGGGATAATTTACCGTAACCCTCACTACTACGTTATTTTGCGTAGATTCCGCAAAAATTAGTAAAAAAAAGCAATCTTATTTAACTTATGGTTACTAGGACTTATGATAATTCACACTTCGATGAAAGCACTAATGGGGTTGTTGTGATGGTCGAGCCATACAGCCAAAAAGAGCAAACACAGCAAGTTGTTTACCGCATTTTAGATGCCAATTTAGACCGCGCTCGTGAGGGCTTGCGAATTATCGAGGAATGGTGCCGATTTGGTTTGAATAATGCCCAGTTGGCTCTTGAATGCAAGCGGCTGCGACAAGAAGTAGCCAAGTGGCATACCCCAGAATTACGGGCGGCGCGAGATACACCAGGCGATCTTGGGACTGAGTTAACCCATCCTCAAGAAGAACAACGAGCTAGTATAAAATCGGTTTTGCAAGCTAACTTTTGCCGGATAGAAGAAGCATTACGGGTGTTGGAAGAATACAGTAAGCTTTTTCAGCCAAGTATGGCTAAAGCTTGTAAACAGATGCGCTATCAGGTTTATACCCTAGAAAGTAGTTTAATGGGTCATCAGCGCCATCAATTGTTGTGGCGATCGCGTTTGTATCTTGTGACTTCCCCTAGTGAAAATTTGTTGAACACTGTCGAAGCTGCACTCAAAGGCGGATTAACGCTTTTACAATACCGCGACAAAACCGCCGATGATTCTTTGCGTCTAGAACAAGCGAGAAAATTACGGCGGTTATGCCACATCTACGGTGCTTTGTTTATTGTTAACGATCGCGTGGATGTAGCTTTAGCGGTCGATGCCGATGGCGTGCATCTGGGACAACAAGATATGCCTATTGCTGTTGCTCGGCAATTACTGGGTTCGCAACGTCTGATCGGTCTATCTACCACAAATAAAGAAGAAATGCAAGCAGCAATTGCTGAAGGTGTAGATTATATTGGCGTAGGGCCAGTTTATGAAACTCCCACGAAAGTAGGTAAGGCAGCAACAGGGCTAGAATATGTCAGCTATGCCGCCAAAAATTGCTCAATTCCCTGGTTTGCGATTGGGGGAATAGATGCCAATAATATCAATGATGCGATCGATGCTGGAGCCGAACGTGTAGCGGTGGTGCGATCGCTCATGCAAGCCGAACAGCCTACCCTAGTAACGCAATATTTGCTCTCTCAACTCAATCGCATTAAACCAGAACTTTAAAAGAGTCATTTGTCATTTGTCATTTGTCACTTGTACTGAGCGAAGTCGTTGGCGCAGCCTCTCGTAGAGAAGTATTTGTCATTTGTCATTTGTCATTTGTCCAAAGTAAGTAACCAATACCAAATACCCCATTCTCTAGCCCCCAGTTCCCACATATTATGTCTAATGAGATTACGATTCAGGTAAATGGGGAAACCCATAACTGTTCGTTTCAAACTTTTTTACCCGATTTGCTTCAAGAGTTGGGTTTTAACCCCCGCTTGGTGGCTGTGGAGTATAACGGCGAAATTTTACACCGACAATTTTGGCCGCAAACAAAAGTGCAACCAGGCGATCGCTTAGAAGTGGTAACTATTGTTGGTGGTGGTTAGTTGATTTGAGCTAGCAAGCCCAAATCCTTAAGGCTACGTCGTGTAATCTCAATGCGGGCGGGTGCATCTTCCGATTTTTGCATATCAAGGGTTGTTGCGAAAAAATAGACGTTTTTGTTTTGCTCTAAATAACCCACAAACCAACCAACATGTGGTTTAGTACTCGTTAACCATCCCGTCTTTCCTCGCAGTGTGTAGTCTGGAGTTTGTTCGCGTACCATAATGTCTTTGACAAGATTCATTGTCCGTTGTGAGAAAGGCAAATCGCCTTGATATAACCGTTGCAAAAACTTAATTTGCTCTTTGGGTGTAATTTGTAATAACTGCGGTTGTAACCAAAAACGATCGATGTCTGCAACAGTGCCAATCTGACGGTTTCCGTAGCCTACTTTATTAATAAATTGCTGCATCCGTTCATATCCAGCCCTACGTGCCAGTACTTGATAGAACCAAACAGTTGAATCTTTAAAGGCTTGACGCAAATTTGTATCATGATTCCAGGCATCAAAATCTCGGTGAATTCCATCCCAAGTGAGAACCGCCACATCATCAGGAACTACACCTGTTTCTAGTGCTACTAGCGCGTTAAAAATTTTGAATGTTGAAGCTGGAGCGATCGCAGTTGCATTACGTTGAGGATTGTGTTCATAGATGCGGTTATTTTTTGAGTCGTAAATCAAGATAGAGCCTTCACGCCCAAATTCTTGAAAGTGTCGCCCGAAATTTGGTGCTTTCACAGCGGGACGTTCAGAGGAAGTTGAAGCAGGTTGAGCTACAACATACATTGCCCCAAAGGTAATCACACTAACTACAGCAAGACATCCAATGACTGTAAACACGAAAGATTGCATTCGGTGCTTTGCGTAACGCCGAAGGAATTGCTCTATGTTAAACCAGATATTTTTCATGGCACATTTAATCGCATCACAAGCGAGATTTTACACTGTAATCTCGCTCTTTTATGAAGCAATTGGTTAAAGGTTATGCAGAAATATGACTTTTAGTAAATTGCCCTTTTTGGTATTTTTTGAATTGGATGATTCAATCCTGTTTATTTAATCAAATCATTTCCCCAAATTGCATTTTTTCCATCTTATTTATAAAGCGATCGATGGAGAGTTCTACGCTTGGCTAATTCTTTACCTTTACGACCGAGTTGCTCGCGTAGTTGTTGGTCTTTGCACAACCGATTGAAAGCTTGAAAAACTTCATAACCAGAATTGGGATTAACCAGTATCCCATTTTCTTCATGCTGAACTGTATCTAGAACACCACCTAAACGAGGGGCAATTATCGGCTTGCCGAAGTAACTTGCTTCTAAATAAGCCATACCAAAACCTTCCATATTATTAGGTTTAGTATCTGATAAAGTCAGCATAGCAAATATGTCGCAAGCTGCATAATAACCTGCTAATTCCCGCTCTGGCACATATCCAGCAAAGTGTACGCGTTTATCTACTCGCAAACGATGCGCCAGAGATTTCAGTTCCGACTCACTTGGCCCTTGCCCGCAGAGTATATAGTGGACATCGACCCCAAAAGTTAGCAATATTGGGATGTTATCAATTACTCGGTCGAAACCTTTATGTTTTACTAACCTGCCGATGGAGAGAATCACTATTGCTGTTTCGGGAATGTTGTACGTCTGACGCACGCGAACCCGTAAATCATCAAGGCTACTGGGACTGGCTACATTATTACCAAATTTTTCTGGTCTGATTACGGGGTTAATGACGTGGGTAGGAGTATCTAATCGGAAAGCAGTTCTTAGGTAATCTCTTGTATAAGAACTGTTACAAACAATGCCTTCAGCTCTATGAAGTGTTAATTTAAATAGCGATCGCAGCACGGGATTGTGTAAAGTGCAAAGAAGATCGTTGCCGTGCAGATAGATAAAAAAGCGAATAGGTAACAAATAGCTCAATAGCAACAGTGAAGGGAAATCATAACCGTGGCCCCACTCTATGTAACGATAGTGATAGCGAAAATAGAGTTTAATTGCTAGGACAAATGAGCAAACGATATTGACCAAAGGTTTTAGGATATTTCCCACATAGCCACTACGCCAATATTTAGGATAATACCAGCGATACACAGGAAACTGTTGACTCTTATCAAATACTCGATCTCCCGAGCAACTAGCTGCCAGTACAATTATTCGTTCTGGATCTTGCAGACAACGATTGTAGATATATTCCCCAATTACAGCTTCTTTCGGTAGAAAGATCCGGGATATGACTAGGATATCTGGGTATGCAGCTTTGTCTCTGATTTCGGCTGTTAGTTGAGAAATATGTTCCATAATCAAGTTGATGACTATATTTCAAATAGTTTTTAATATTTACAATTAGAATTACTTTCAAAGCCATCATTATTATTTTATTTCTTTTAAAACGAATTTGGTAGACAAATTTGAAGCCTATTTCAGAAGATTAGCCAGAAAGATTGTTTTTTATTGTGTTAATTTTATTTTTGTTGCACATTTCTCATTCTTTGAGAGTTTCTGTGCATAATGAACAAAAAATCAAAGCTAATACTTGTAGCGAAAATGCTCAGTAAACATCTGCGGCGAAAATTCCGAAATTTAGCTACGTTTAATAAAATATCCTAAACACTTAAACTCCTGTGCCAAAATGCCAAAATTTTTCTAACTACTTAGTCGCAACATGATGTCTATTGTGAAAAATTATAAGGATTACAGACACTTCCTAGCTTTCTACGCACACGTAAATTAGAAGCCTCCAAATGTATTAATGAGTGCTGTTGGTGCTAGCTAGGCGTTTTGTCCGTGCTAAATATTGAATCATAAAATAAGTTCAGAAGTAGTACTTATTCAGTGAAGGATTAAAAAATTAGTCAAAATAATCACTAAAAATTAAAATCATCTGTATAATTCAAAACTGTAGTCTGAAACTAGTCTGAGGCATAGCAAACCATTGCCCGTAGGCGTAGCCCGCACAACTCTTGGAGACGCTCTTGCTAGCTTGCTTCTTTGTTCGCGTAGCGTTCCGCAGGAAAGGAGTACGACAAGCTACTTCGGCTGCGCTCAGTACAAGTCAGTGACCATCGTAGACATCGCAATTTCTGGGAAAATAAACATGTCTTCAGGTACGGTTCCCCAGTCGAGAAATCCCCCCTGCGATCGCTACTTACCCAAGATAAGACGCGGTAAATTGAATATGTAGCCTCTAAAAGGTAATACTACGTGAATGCTACAAACTTGCTTGTTACGGGCTAGCGTTAGCAAGATCCTGGAACACTGCTCCCACCATCGGGAGAAATCATAAATAATAACTTCGTTTTTCAAGCGATTGTCTTATGCGTAAAAAACTACAACAAACCATCAAACCGCTGTTCAAAACCTTCCTAGCCCTAAGCTTGGTGTTAGCTTTGGCTCTTGGTCACGCTGACGGCGCGTTAGCAGCCCGCAGTGGGGGTCGTATCGGTGGTGGCTCCTTTAGAGCGCCTTCTAGCCGTACCTATACACCGCGCACTTATGCACCTCCTGGCGGAGGCGGATACTATCCCGGTGGTTATGGTGGTGGCTTTGGTGGTGGCTTTGGCTTTCCCTTCCTACTTCCTTTCTGGGGTATTGGCGGAGGATTTGGTGGTCTGTTTAGCATCTTAATTTTCTTTGCGATCGCTAATTTCTTATTGCAAACTTTCCGCCGCGTCTCTAGCGGTGAAACAGCAGAAGCAGATTACAGCAGTAACTCTCCTGTTTCTGTAACTCGTTTGCAAGTAGGTTTGTTAGCTCAAGCCCGTGAATTGCAAAATGAACTCAACCACATTGCTGAAACTGCTGATACTAACACCCCCGAAGGTAGAGCAGAAATTCTCCAAGAAGCCAGTCTAGCTTTACTCCGCCATCCGGAATACTTTGTATATGCAGGCGGTGGCACTCAACAAGCCAGTTTAAATTCAGCTGAAGGTCAGTTTAATCGCCTGTCACTGGCAGAACGCAGCAAGTTTAGCGAAGAAACTCTTTCTAATGTCAACAACCAGCTAAGAGCAGCCCTTGCCAAGGATGCTTTACCTGCGGCTGGCGAACTCGACAACCCCACCCGTCTATTTACCGAAGGCCCTGGTGAATACATTGTTGTCACCTTACTGGCGGCGACACTAGGTAAGTTTGAAATCCCCACAGCTATTAATAGTGCTGATGATTTGCGTCAAGCTTTACGGCAAATTGGTAGTATTCCTAGCGACAAGCTTCTAGCAATTGAAGTTCTTTGGACTCCGCAAGCTGAAAATGATACCCTCACATCTGATGATGTGTTAGCGAATTATCCTGATTTGAGACTTGTTTAATCTCTGAAAAATTTTGCATCTTAGTGCAACGAATAAGTTCCCCTTAAGAACAATAACTAGAAAACCGTTTGTCAATGACAAGCGGTTTTTTGTAGAGTTTAGATCGTTTCCAGATAATTAGTTATGATTCCCACAGCCATTTCACCCCACCCGGCCCTAAGAGTTTGCAAACAGGGGATTAAAGGGTGGGGTTTTGGGAGGTTAATAAGTAATTAAGCGGACATCATAGATATATTTAAGTATGATTTTAGAAACATTTTGGTAGTATTATCAAAATGAATTATACGCAAAGTGTTATCTTATGCCTAGTGTTGAAGCCGACGAAAACCGAGAGCATCGCATTAAAACGGAGATCGTTGTAGATGCCGAAGACAAAGAAGACCGAGCTATGGGTTGGTACTACTACCTCGAAGAGACTCTGAATTTTCCCTTTTTGGCTACATGGACTAAGAAGGGACGCAAATCAGGTGCTGTCGAGGAGAAACAAGTGGAAGTATTGGGAATGGCCCCAGATGACGAGTGCTTAAAAGATATGTTTGTCGAAGTGGCTTATATTAATGGTAAGGATGAAGATGTATATTCTGCAAAATTATCTGAAATAGCAGCCATTGATGTTGACAGTGAAACTCAAGAAGCGATCGCAGACTGGCTCTATTGGATTGCTAGAGGTTATAAGTTTTGAAGAAGAATGCAGAATTCAGAATGGGCTACTGACTCCTGAATTCTGTTTTTCGGTTTTTTCCATGACAGAATTATCGGGCTTCTCGATTCATACCATAACCTTAGTAGCGCCTAGAGTGGCATATTCCATTCTTAACTAAATATGGCATAAGTAGCTTTTCCCTGCCTTTTAGCTTGGTACATCGCAATATCAGCATCCCGCAGTAGAGTTGCAGGCTCCTCATAATTACTAAAATTCCAAGTAATACCAATGCTAGCGGTAGCAGATAATTGATATCCATTCAGGTTAACTGGCAATCTTAAGGAGTCTTGAATACGTTTGGCAACATTGGTAGCATCGGAAATGTCTTTAATATCCTCCAAAAGAATAGTAAACTCATCACCACCAAATCGTGCTACAGTATCGCCACTACGTAAGCATGACTCTAAACGTCTAGCGATCGCTACTAAAAAATCATCCCCTATTCCATGCCCAAAGCGATCGTTAATCTCTTTGAAACCATCTAAATCTAAAAATAAAACTGCAAAATAATAGTCGCTTCTGCGTTTGCTACGTTCAATAGTTTGTTTGAGCCGATCTAAAAATAAAACACGATTCGGTAATTCTGTTAGCCCATCATAAAATGCATTGCGGATCAGTTGCGCCTCTGTCTGCTTACGTTTAGTAATGTCTTGAAAAACTAAAACCGCGCCAGTAATATTGCCATCTCGATCGCGGATAGGTGCAACATTATCCCCAATCGCTACTTCTTTACCATCTTTGGTAATCAATGTACAGTTTTCTGGTAAATTAAAAACTTTACCTGCTTCGATTGCATAAGTGGCCAAATTTTCAATTTTTTCTCCTACATCTTTATTAACTAAGTTAACTACTTCTATTAAATCTTTCCCCAACGCTTCACTTTGCTTCCAACCAGTGATTAGTTCTGCTATGGGATTCATCATTTCAATACAACCATTTGCATAGGTAACAATCACTGCACAACCCATACTATTAATAATTGTCATCAACCTCTGTTTTTCTTCGTCTAATATTTTTTTGGTCTGATGTTTGTACAGTGTCATTTCAATCACAAAATGTAAATCACTTTCAAGAAATGGTTTGGCTATGTAACTAAAAGGCTCACTTAGTTGATTTTTATGTAATGTTTGATATTCCGAACACTCTGTTAGATATATTACAGGCACATGAAAGTGATTCTGGATAATATCCGCTACGTGGAGATTATCTATTTCTCCAGCTAGACAGATATCAATTAATACTAAATGTGGATGAGTTTCTGCTACCTTTTTTATTACTTCTTCACCATATTCAGTTATTTCTGATACTAAATAACCTAATTTTTGTAAACTTTTTCTAATATTTGAGGTTAGGTTTTTTTCATCCTCAACAACTAGGATTTTGCGGGCGAACATGTTACAATAACCTGTTTGCTAAGGTTCAGATTCTTGTTATAAGTGTCAACTCAAGTCAAAAGTGCTTATCTTATCATAAACAATCTCTAACTATCCTGTATTCTTGCTTGATATTAATACTGACTAATGAGTAAATAGCATCATGTTATTAATCTCCGGAAATTTCTATGCTTATCAAAACTAATTTTGATTAATTTATGTAGCTAATATGATGCTACTAACATCAAATTAAAATTAGAATGCAATTATCAAGCACTCAAAAACTGATTTTAAAATGTATACAAGAATTTTTCTTGGGAAAGTATAAATACTAAGTATAATATCTATATACAAATTAATCAAGAAAATTTATCATAAAATCACGGCAGATTACTTTAATATATTTCAAAAAATCTAGAGTGTCTTGGATGTCATATATTAATCTACATTCACTTAATTAGTAATAATTAATCTTCACCTATAATTAAAAAGTTTAATGCTGCTTTACCTGCAAATATATTTTATATCAGATGAGGTCTAGATTGCGGGCGAAAGCTATCTGAAATATTTAATTAACAGTCAACTCGGATTAATTAGAAATGTTAATACAATAATCATAATTAAAAAATATCAAGATTATTGTAATAGCATGGTAAGCCTAAATATGTGCAAGATAAAATTAGTTATGTTTCTCAAATATCAATAGCTGAGATATTTTTAATGCACTATTTTAGCCTTGCCACGCCACTAAGCGTATTTTAAAAATAAAATACTAGCTCTAGAGCTTCTGGTTAATACTTAATCACAATTCCTCTCCTCTGAAAATATGTAAGTTAAATGTTCATCAGCCGCTCGCGGGATTTTTTAGTTTTTTGGTAATCAATAGGTACTGGTGCCAATGGCAGGAAAGATTCTCATTGTGAGACACTTCCAAGCTCCACATAAACCTCCCGTTCTTTGCTATCTGATAGATATTGAAAAAAACACATTTTGTGAATTAAAGGTTGGACTTGATTTTAGTCAGTTCAATGCTAATTTTGCCACCAAAGTCTGGAATAGGTGCGGCAGGTTTGCTGAGAGTGACTTGGACTTTTGTTACACGATCGCACTCTTGGAGGATAGAATCTGCGATCGTTGTTACCAATTTCTCCACCAAAACAAATTTAGACGTTTTGATCAGATGTTGTGTCAAGCTAATGACGCTGCGATAATCTAAAGTGTCCTCGATCGCGTCAGTCTTGGCCGCTGTGGAGATATCCAACCATAACCTCACATCCACCTCAAACCATTGTCCTAGCACCTGTTCTTCTGGTAGATACCCAGTGTAGCCATAGCCGCGAATTCCCGTTAAATGAATGCAGTCCATAAAAGTTTGAGAGCAAATTGTGCATTTTGTAGAAAGTTCAGCAAGTTTGTTTGGAGATTTTCTTTCCCAGAAACTCGCGTGGCGGTGATGGAACTCAACACCGCATTGATGGATTTTAAATTGAATTTCCCTAGACAAAATCTAAAATTTAAGATTGTTTTATAGCTATGTTTGATTTAATGCCGATCGCTTATAGGAATGTTAATCAACTTTGGGCTTATATTTTAACAGAGACTTTAAAGCGGTTGGGATTGACTTGTGCTATTATTTGCCCCGGATCGCGCTCTACACCCTTAGCGATCGCCTTTGCTCAACAAGCACCTGAGATTGAAGCAATTTCCATTCTCGATGAACGTTCCGCCGCCTTTTTCGCCTTGGGACAAGCTAAAGCAACCGGACGCCCTGTAGTACTAGTTTGCACCTCTGGTACAGCAGGAGCAAATTTTTATTCAGCAGTCATTGAAGCCTCGTATAGTCGCGTCCCACTATTGATATTAACTACCGATAGACCGCCAGAATTGCGAGATTGTCACTCTGGGCAAACTGTAGATCAATTGAGATTATATGGAAACTACCCAAATTGGCAAACAGAGTTAGCCTTACCCTGTGCCGATCTGGGAATGCTAGCTTATCTGCGACAAACGGTAATTCATAGCTGGGAAAGGGCGCAAAATCCTACAAAGGGGCCAGTACATTTGAATATTCCCTTTCGCGATCCCTTAGCACCTCTGCCTGATGGAAATGATTTGAGCTATTTGCGATCGCAGTTTCACCCAGAAGAATTTTTCGCAGGAATAACAAGGACTACCCCATTCCCCATTCCCAATTCCCCATTCCCCATTCCCCAAGAATGGAAAGAATGCGATCGCGGTATCATCATCGCAGGTGTTGCCCAACCACAGCAACCAGAGGAATATTGTAGAGCGATCGCGCATCTTTCCCAAACTCTCAAATGGCCCGTGCTAGCTGAGGGACTCTCCCCAGTCAGAAATTATGCCGAACTCAACCCTTATTTGATTTCCACCTACGATCTAATTTTGCGAAATCAGCAACTAGCAAAGCAGTTAGCGCCCGAAATGGTGATTCAGGTGGGAGAAATGCCTACGAGTAAAGAACTACGTAGCTGGATAGATGCAGCCCAACCGCGACGCTGGGTAATCGATCCTAGTGACCAAAACCTTGACCCTTTGCACGGGAGGACGACGCATTTACGGATATCTGTAGAAGAGATAAAGGCAGAGGAGATAAATTTATCTTTCTCCTCAGACTATTTGCAGCAATGGTGCGATGCGGAAGGTAAAGTCAGGTTAGTTGTTGACCAGACGATGGCGGAGATAGATGAAATCATTGAAAGTAAAGCAGCTTGGTTAATTTCTCAGATTTTACCGCCAGAAACGCCTCTGTTTATTGCCAATAGTATGCCTGTGCGAGATGTGGAATATTTCTGGAAACCAAATAATTTAGGAGTGCGATCGTACTTTAACCGGGGTGCAAATGGCATTGATGGCACATTATCCACAGCTTTAGGAATTGCCCATCGCCAGCAAAGTAGTGTGATCTTAACGGGAGATTTAGCTCTGTTGCATGACACTAATGGTTTTTTAATCCGCAATAAGTTTGTCGGACATCTCACGATTGTCTTAATCAATAACAATGGCGGTGGGATTTTTGAAATGTTACCCATCGCAAAATTTGATCCACCATTTGAAGAGTTTTTTGGCACTCCCCAGGATATTGATTTTGCTCAGTTGTGCGCCACTTATAATGTGCAGCATGAATTGATAACTTCTTGGCAGCAATTACAGCAAAGATTAAACCCGCTTCCAGCTAAGGGAATTCGGGTTTTAGAGTTGCAGACAAATCGGAAAAAAGATGCCAAGTGGCGACAGGATAATTTACGGAAGTTTGGCGCAAATATTGCAATTTAACTATATTGTAAGTGAAGATAATAATTCAGCGTTAGAAAATTAAAATCAAAAAGTCATGATAGATGAAAGAATTTTGATTGGAAAAACAGTTGAAGAAGCTACTGAATATGTAAAAGGCAGCGGTTACGAATTGTTTATAGTTCAAGACAAGTGGATGGTACAAAATCTACTTATTAGAGGAATGTATGTAGTTGTAGTGGATAACAAAATAACTAAGGTTAAAGATGTTCGTCATTAAGGTTGAGGCGAAATAGCTATACATTCTGTAGTTAAAGCTTATTTGAAAGATGAACCCCAACTAAAACAATCAGTCTAGACAATCACATATTTTGAAAGTATAGAAAAAATTAAGCAAAACCACCATCCAATCTTGCTCTGAGGGCGCAAATATAAAGAATAGCTGGAATAACTCTCTTATAACTAGGGCCTGCCAACTGCCATACTGTGAATAATCCTGCACCTATCCAACCAACTGGCCCGATAATCACAGCTATTGCACTTGACATTGTTGTATAAGCAACAAAGGGTAAAGTAACCCCTATTACTCCGGTAAGTGTACCCAATGTTGTTGAAGCCAGTAAGTAAATACCAAAACCAGACAATTGAGCGCCTGTCAAAGCAAGAAAAATACTAGTACTTCCTAATAATTCACCTCCTTTATCAAATTTTGATGCTGTTTTTCGTAACTGCTGTTCTATTTCTTGCTTTTGCTCTGGGGTCATTTTCTCCAAAATTGTTTCCATAACTTTCTGTGCAATTTTGATCTCCATTGCACTAGCAGATTCATATTTACTACATTTTATGTTTAACTTTTTAGCAGCACGCCTAACTATTTTTTGATAACTTGGACGATCATCAAATATTTCATTAAATACATAACTGACAGCATCTTGACTCTTTTCACATAGACGATCAACGATAGAATCGGCTGTTGGTTGTTTTGCCTTAAGAATCTCTGCCAATGCTTTCCTCTCCTCAAATGAGGCACGATTTAGTAAAATTTTAAGGTCATCCATATATTTAAATCCTTTTACTAAGAAAATAAATCCTAATAATAGTATTCCCAGTAATATTATTTTTATATCGATGAACTGAAATAAAAAGGATAATGAAATTATGGCAACAAAACTAAGTGATGTAATGGAAAAACTTCCACCAGCACGTCTAGCAAAAATTCAAGCTCGCGCTCAAGAGCTTATTGCTGAGAATATGAGGCTTCAAGATATTAGAAAAGCGAGAAAATTAACTCAGTAATTTACTGATTGATTTTGTAACTACCCTTCCAAGTCAGCGATCGCAATCTCAATTCCAATAATGCCAAAGCTAACGTTTCCACAGTTCCTCAGCAATTTCATCAAATAGTCGTTTTAACAGTTGCAGGAGGAGCGATCGCACTCTTTCTCCCACCGCTTCCTGATATACCCGCGTGTCTTCCAGCCTCAAATTTGTAGCTATGAGATATTTTATCGGGTGCGATCGCCTTTCTCTTGTGCGTGGAATTTACCCTGTAGGTTGACCTTGTAACCACCCTTCCAAATCAGCAAGAGTAGAGAAATCCAACAAAGCATCACCTAAAGCTTCCAACTGTTCGACCGATAACCCTTGAATCTGGGACTGAAGCGCATCAGGAATATTACCTACGCGCCGATTTAATAGTCGTAAAACGATCGCTCTTTCGCCTTCCTCTCGCCCTTCTTCCTTCGCTTCCAGAATAGCCCGTGGTTCTTCCAAATTCAGTCCTAACATCGCTTGAATCTCCTCTCGACTTAAGGTAGAAAACTTGTAGACAATAATCGTCGTTATTAAATCAATTATCGCTTGCTCTGATTGTTGCCGTGCTTGTTCCAGCAAAAACCGCGCCCCTTCCACTGCTTCCGTTTCCGAAGTAACATTTGTCAGCAACATCAAACCCAATCCCAAGGGTTGTTCTCGCAAATCCCCTAACTCATCCAGATAAACCCGCCTGACTTGACCACTTTCCAACAAAGCGCGGTGAATCAAAGAGGAAGAAGGTTCCAGACTGCGAGAAGCAAAAATTATTACCCCAAACCAGTCATCGTAACGAATAGAGTTGCGGTAGAGAAACAAAAACAATTCGCTGAAGAAGCGGTGATATAAGTCTTCGTCCTTCTGAAACTGGACTTCAGCAAAAAAGACGGTTTTGGAAACTGCATCAGCTGGAGGTAAAAATACTCCATCAATCCGAAACGTTCACTCTAAACTATTGAGGGATTTGAACAACCTCTCAATAGTTTAAAGTTTTGACGGGAAAATTTTAATTACTCAGTGGATAACTTAACCGCGATCGCTCTTGTCAACTCCCGAAACAACATATTGGCAACCTTAGAACCTAACTTTGCCTGCAAGTGCTTACCATTAAGCAACTGCTTACCGGAAGCATCAACCTTACTTTTGAGGGTTTCTTTATAAAGTTCAATTTCCTCACCAATGGGATTATTGGGCAATCGACCGTTGATTTCGATTTTGGTAATTACATATTGCCAAAAGTTCATTCGGCAAAGGGCACTACCACTACCTTTCTCAACTAGCTTATCGCCGGACTGCTCTAAGACAGTACCCATGCCCAGCCTCAGTTTGAAACCGTCGCGGCTGCGGTTGCGTTTAACCCGCTTCACGTCACCAGGGAGAAACTTGACTACAGATTTACCATGTTCGCGGCTGACCTCCTTTTTCTTTACTTCCCTGACCTCTCGCTCAATTAACTGTTTGCCGTTGGTCAAAAACGCTTCAAATGGATAAATTCGACTGAGCAGCCGGGCCCGAATTCTCAGGCCAAAATTAAACCCGTCGAAGACCTGGTTGTAGGTTTTGAATTGCTCGTGGTTGATCAAAGGCTTGAGCAAAGCTTCTAAGCGTTGCTCCTCTAAGTCAATATCGCATAACCAATCAGCATGAAGCCTGACAATTGGGTCTATTTCTAGCCCAAGTTGTACCGCGATTGACTGTTGGTATATTTTGGTTATCGATTTGTAGCTGGGTGGATGTACCTCGCTTTGGCGCTGCGCTAGCCAACCCCATAACGGGGGTACGTTTCCCGGCTTGGTGCTTTCAGTTTTACTGTGTGCTTTCTCAGGAAACTGCCAGGCCAGCGCTTGACGGGTGTAGTTGATAATTGGCGACTGAACGCGGTTAAGGTGTTCGAGTTGCTGTACCAGTTCCCGCAATTGGTTAATCGGTTCGGGACGGTGCATTAGAAACTGACGCCCGTTGAGTTCTCCAGTTTCTAAATAATTTTCCTGGTCTACAGCGTAGGCAGCCATAGCCAAAGCATCGGCGGCATCGGATTTATTGGGTAGGTTTTTACCACCGCGATAACGCTTGAGTTCAACGTGTCCAACCCAGAGGATCTTAATTTCTAAGCTTTCTAGAATTCGTGCCCAAAGACGTGAATAATGATTGCCTGTTGGCTCCAAAATGGCGACATCAGGATTATTATTTCTTACATAATCAGCAAAATCAAAAGCTGATTTTTGATTAGTTTTTGGGTTAGGACTAGAGTAGAAACTTGGAAATAATTTATTAGAAGAAGTTCTAGTTTTTTGCCAATAATTCTTCAAACCCCCTGATGGGTATTGTGTTAAAATGTGGCAAGTGACGCTTGATTTACTAACATCAACGCCCAAAGATGTAATTGATTTAATTGTCATGGTTCTGCCGAGAATTGGGGTTTTTAGTATTCGTGGTGGCACACGAATTGATTTGAAAACCCAGTTTTGACGCTTGAATCCCCTAACACCCCACCTTCTAGTTGGGCGCGATTCACTCTTAACGCTGGGTTTAACCCGGTAGTTCTAGGAAGGTTGCGCTTGAAAGAAACAACACCCCACTTTTTGGGTGTGCAATTCACTTCTAACGCCCCACTCCCTAGAAACAGTGGGGCGGATTGCTTTGGACACAACCCGCGACGGTGGAGAAAGCCACCGTTTCGGCTACTGTGTCAGGTAGCCCGCGCCGTAGCGCGATCGCAACAATTGCGATTCATCAGGCGGTTACTCAGTCTCGATTTTTGGCAGTGTCGAGTTTAAGATTTTGAGGATTTTTGATAACTGCTCTTCAAAATATTCATTTTGAGTAACAGTTTCTTCTTCGTATTCAGAAACGTCTTTAATTAATTTATCGAGTTGGGATTTAGCTTTTAATAATTTGTGCCAGGTAACGTAATAGTCCCAACTTGGATCTGGCTCTGGAATATTTGAAGTTTTAGTCATTTTAAAAATGCTCGTTTGAGATTTGTTCAATTTTTAATTTGTCGTTTCGCTCGATTAATTCCAATAGTTTTGAAGCTATAAAAGAGCGATCGTAATGAGGAATGCCGCTTCCAGAAAGCGCTGCAAGCAAAATTTTGAATTCTGCTTCTAACTCTGTATCTATTCTCAGGAATTCAAAAATTGCAAGCATACACCTTGCATAAGCTCTTACTTCTTTGTGGGTTAGTTTTCCTGAATCATCGTTGCTGGCAATTCGTTTGAGAATAGTTTTCAATCCTTTGGTATCACCATCGAATCCAAACATTAAACTCCCGATCCTTCTAAGAACTTTACAGCACCCGCAATAATTTCTAATCTCTTAACTTCATCAAGCTCATAATCGGTCATGCAAATTATCGGGTAATCTTGATTACCGTATCTTAATTTCATGTGCCGGATATACATATCTGGATAGCCAAATGCACCAGGAATAATTTGCTCTTTAAGTATTAAAGTTCGTTCGTTGGCTGGAATATCTTTAGAAGAGAAGCCATGTTTGTTTTCTCTGTCTAAATCGTAAAAAGTAATGAATTCTATGTTTTTAGTCATGATGAATGTGATATGTTTTACAAGTCCTGTTTCAAGTGTTTGGATCGATTAATTGCGATCGCAATCCTCCTGCCGCGATGGCTTTTGAATTAGTCCCACTCCTCCTCCCTGCCTTGCTGCAATATCTGCTGCAATCGCCGCTTTCCCTCCTCCCATCGGCGGCCGCCCATCTTCAAAATTTGCTCAATCACATAAGTCTCCCCTCTAACTTCCAGTAGTGACTTCACAGCTAAATAGAAGGCTTTGTCATCGGAAGTGGAAGCGGAAGTCTCGCCGTTCCGTTCCGCGCTCGGCTCCCTATATAAGTGTTCCAGGCTAGTGGTTAGTTCCTCTTTGACTTCCTTAGGGTAAGACGGTGCATCGCTATAGCTTTCGTAGAGCGCTTGTTCTTGCTGTTGCGTGTGCAGTGCAAATTCTGTTTGTTCTAGTTCTTGGTTCATGGCTGCAAGCGCTGCACGACGGGCATCTTGCACAATCAGTCGGCGTGACTCCTGGACAAGTTGCACCGACGCAACTAGCGCCAAGCTATAGCTAACTCCCTTTGCGATCGCGGGAACTGGAGAAAGTGCAGTCAACCAAAAAGCTATCGTACCAGCCAGCAAGCAGTTGGTTTTTAACCACCTATCAGCCATGTAATAAGCCCTCCCAAGACAATCGAAACTGCGATCGCAATCAGCAAGGCGTAATAATCCGGCTCAGACAGTTTGAGAAAGGGCCTAACAGCATCATCTGTGAGCAAGGCGATAGCCAGCCCAGCGCCGGACATAATATAGACAACCCACATCACACGAAACAAAGCAGGATGCAGCGCCCCTAGCCAAGCCACAAAGCTAGAGGCGATACACCCCAAAAGGAACCAAGCCCCCAGGTGTACCGCCTTTGCCATTAGTATTTTTCCTTGACCTTGGCTTTGAGTTCGTCAATCCGTTGCTGTGCTTTGTTTTCGGCGCGGTCTAGACCAAAACCTAACTTTGCGTATTCTGGTCTGAGTGTATGCAAATGTCTGGCTGTGGCTGCATCGGCGCGTTTCTTAGTCAGTTCATTGTCCGCCACTCCCTTAATGTATTTACGATGGGCAGTGTGTACCTGTGCATCAGATTGTTCAAGGCTTATGAGTGATTTGTAAGCGCGTTTAGCCTGACGGGCTTCCTCTCTCTTTTGAGATGCAACTCGCTTGAGTGCATCAGCCTCAGCTTTGTTGGAATAGCGGGGAGCTTCATTAATTGGTGCGGTTCTCACGGTCTGCCAAGTTCCCGGATTCATCGGGTTGATGACAGTTGGATCTGTGGGGGCTAGCACCTGATTTTTATCAATTCCATGTCCCCCAGTGGAAAGGGATGATTGATTTGTATTCGCGCTAGAAGACTTACCAGTATTGGTAATTCGTGCAAGGATTCCCATTGTTTACTCCTATCTATTACAAACCTGACTCTTAACTTTCTCTAACTGCTGGCTTTGGGCTTTCATCTCGCGCAGTTGCACTTGATCCGCGCTTTGGTAAGTTGACATCGCACCCATGCTTAAACCAGCGACTAGTGCAGCTGCAACGATTACTAAATAAGCTGCAATGTTATTCCCGGCTGCCGTCGGCTCAGGATCGGGAACTGGGTAAAATTCGCCGGTGAATGGTACGACCTTGCTGGTAAGCTGTTTCTTAGTCTGTTTCATCTCCCCCTCCTCCCTCTAGCAACATCGGCTGATATGTGGGTAAGAGTAGATGCTCTGTTCCGGCGTTGAGCGCTGTGCGGAATGACAACTCGACTATTTTGCGTTGTTCAGGTGTGGGATTAAACCGCATCTGTTTTATCCGTTGCAAGGTGCGACCGGGTAGCTGTCGGTAATATTCGTTAGCTAGTCGCTGTGCATCCTCCTCCAGAAGCGATTCAAGTAAATCGGGTGCATCGGATTCTGCATCAAATTCTGCATCGTCGTCAGTTGCAGCTTTAGTTGCACGTCGGCTGTGCAACAGTTCAATTCCCGCTTCAGTCCACAATTTCTGACCGTGGCCATCGATTGCAACGTGAACGTCGATCTGGAATACCCCAGGATATCGGCGTAACCAACTGCGAATGGTACTTTCTGGGATGTTGGTTAACTTGGCTGCTTCAGGAGTGGTGTATAGGTTCTGCATTCTGCCCCCAACGAATTTGAGAGATTATCGCTTCCATGATTCCTGCCTGGTCGGAGAGTGAAAGCTCATCTCTCATCTGTTTTGCAACATCAAAAATTTGCCCCCGAACATCTCCCTCTAGCTGGCAACCAATGTGTGATGCCAAAACGGTGAGAATAACCAGTTTTTCTCGTTTGGTCATTTTTTCAAATGTGCTGCCATACTCCTCTTGCAGTCTTTCTAAAAGTGAATTGTCGCCGGGGGTGTAAGCGGTGTAGTAGCCTAACGGCTTGCTCATTTGGTAAAATCTCCTCATTGATAATTGATAAATTTCCATTTGCATTAAACAAGGCGATCGCTTGCGAGTAGCGGTTGCCTTTTTACTTGGCATCAGATACAGGGTGTTTCCGCGCAAGGTCGAGGCGCGGGTGCTTTCTCCGGTTGCAACGCAAAGGGTTAGGCGTTGGGGAGTAAGTTGTGTTGCAAAGTTTTGTCTTTGCTAAACTAATGTTAGTATAATGCAAATACAAAACCTGTCAACGGTTTTGTCTATACAAAACAAGTTTTGCAAAGATAAAATGAGGCTATCTCTCAAGTGACTCAAAATAATGGCAAGACCAAAAAAATTAGCAGGAGACGAGAAGACCGTCAACGTAAGGATGAGTCCGCAAGACTGGTCGAGCATGGACGCAATAGCTCAGTCAATGGGACTGACAAGATCGGACTTATTGCGACATATAGCCCAGGGAAAAGTTCTGTTGGGGGAAACATCAAGCGAGGAGAATCTACTCCTGGCAAAGTCCTCCAGCGTCTCGAATTTATCGAAGACGCTTATCTTGATTACGTTGACGAACAGCAACAATACTTAGAAATTCGTCTTTTTGAAACAAAGAAGCACAAGGAAGTTTTCAAAAAAGCAGTTCAAGAGCTGAAGCAAGAGATATACGATCTAATCTCTCCTGAAACGTCCGAGCATAAAGAATAAAGCCGTTTGCCTTCTTGGGTAAACGGCTTTATTCGTGGCGTGTCGCTTCACTTCAACTCGGAGTGCGATCGCCACGAAGATGTTACGAGGTGCGAAGCATGAAAGTGATTCTAAAAATCAGTACCGGACAAATAGCTGAAACAAGGGAATTAATCGGCGTTCTTGAATTGCCCCAATTCATTTTCAGCAAAGGACATCTTTACCAGCTAGTAGAGCGAAATCTCTCAGAGGCAACTTACCACTGGGAGGAATGTTTTCTAATGCCAAATGACCAATGACTAATGACCAATGACTAAAGCAAAACTCTTATCAAAGGCAGTTCGGGCTAGAAGCCTCGCCGTCTACGAGCTAGACCAGCTCATCAGCTACATCCGCACCATTGACTCAGACCTGCAACCGCATCAAGCGATCGTGCTGACAGCATTTGTCTTAGCCGATCTGCCAAACCTATTCAAGCAAAATCCTGAGTTAGTGGATCGCATAAAAGAGATAGCAGCGAAT
The DNA here is from genome assembly GCF_052692655.1 of Nostoc sp. DSM 114167. Classification (NCBI taxonomy): domain Bacteria; kingdom Bacillati; phylum Cyanobacteriota; class Cyanophyceae; order Nostocales; family Nostocaceae; genus Nostoc; species Nostoc sp. DSM 114167. Next base: position 3,630,001 of record NZ_CP195116.1, on the reverse strand, counting down.
ATCAAGCAAAAGAATACTCGCAATTGATCAAAAAAAACCAAAAAGCCACCGAAAGATTTAGCGATCGTGGTGGCCTTCTGAAAAACAAACTAATAGTATTATGCCAGAAAATAGAGAAAAAAACTCACTTCCTTGGACGGAAGAACATGAAGCATTCTGCTACAAACATCATATCTGCCCTGCTGCGAAATCACTTTGGCAATGGCTAATGAGGCAGGGTGCAATAGCTGAAGATATAGAACCAGATTTATCAGAATTTAATGCCACAGTAGCCAAAGCAAGAGGTAAAGGATACTCACATAATTATCTCAAAAAGATATTTGACCAACTAGTAGAACACAGAGTTATACAAGTCGTTAAACAGTACAGTTGGAAGATATTTAAGTTACTTGTAAGACCCCTTGAGTGGTTGAAGCCACCGAGAAAGAAGCGAGAAAAAAACTTACAAAACCATAATTTAAGTTACAAAACAGACCCCTCAAACCATAAGTCTCTCGTTCCGGGTTCTATACAGCAGCAGCATTCTAATTCCGATATCAACTTGGAAACTCTAGAAGAAGCGGGTATACATTTTGACTCCACAGAGAAAGAAGTGCTTGAACGTCCAACTAATGAAATAAAGTTGGCACTTTTAATGTTTAATCTCCGTGGTAGTTTAGATAAAATTTTTAATCCAGAAGGATTTATACGGCGATGTTTACGCGAGCGTTGGTGGGAGTTTCCGCGCAATTATAACCGTTTACTTGAGATGTTTGGGAACTCTACAGAGTGGGATGAATTATTCCCATCTGGTTAGTTTCTATGTATAAAAAAACGGCCGTTACAGCGGCCGCGAATTCTATTACTTCAAAAACATTATGAAACATAATTCTGAAGTGCCGGGACAGTTAACACTGTTGACTGTTGCACCAACTGAAAAGAAAATTACCGTTCACGATCCTTACTGGGATGAAATCGAAACTGCTCCCGAACATCAGGAGCCAGAAACCAGATGGAACCCGGCCGACTTTGGGGAAGTACCCCGCAAGTTAAGTGACAACGGACAACTGACAATTTTCTTTGATGACAGTGACGAGCCACCAGACCCAGACGATTTTAAAAATCTGGATGATTACGAGCAAGCTTGGGAGCAGTGGGAGTCAACTGTTCGGGAGCAGGATACACAGGTTTCTGCATTAGTAAGTAAGGACTCGCAAAAAACCACGGGCGATGTCTACGACGGGCTACGCCTACGCCGCTCCTTTGTTCGGGAGCATGATACACAAACATCTGCTCCCGAACAAAGTATCTTAGATGACCCTTGCCCCCCTGCTTCCGAACATACTCATTGGGTTGAGAAGTACTGGGTCAAGCGTGGCAACAGCAAACATAACTATTACCGCTACTGTTGGATGTCGGGCCGGAAAATTCACCACTGTCATATTTCGGGTGGCAGCACTGCATCGCCTTTGGCTACCCAGCGCCGGGAAGTTGTGGAAACTGCGATCGCAGATGGTAAATTACCATTTGAGATAAAGGACTTGATCCGAGGCTGGAAGAATGACCACAAATCGCCCACCATGCCCAATCTGCGATCAGCAAGTACTAATTTTTAAAAACGGTAGCTACGAGCTGGCTGACCACACAGTAATACAAAGGTGGTTTTGTCAAAAATGCCGTAAGAGCTTTAGTCCTGCAACAGTTCGGGAGACTCCCGCAGCAAATTCTGAAGCTTCCGCAACTCATCCCAAGTACGAGCGGTAATGTCTGGCTTTGCAAAAAGCTGTGTGGATCGGTAATTCTTAGTTCTCCAAGCAATGTAGCGGTCAATTATCACGAGGAAATCCCCTATCAGCATGGGGATTTTTGCAGACTCATTAGTTAACAGTTTGGAGTCTACAGCCCTAGCGTAATCCAAAATGTGATGCTCCAGTGCAATCGGCACACGGATAGTTTTGGTCTTGCCATTGTTCCAAGCTGGTTGCCAGCTGGTGTTATTCTTCCCTGGCGGCTGCCCCATATAAGTTTCTTGAAAGGCCTGTGTCAAGGCAGGATACAGCGTTTTTACTTTAATTGCAATTGCTACCCCTGCTCCCTTGTTCCCAATGCCCAATGCCCAATGCCCAATAAAAAGCGATCGCACTTGGTCAGAGGTGAAAGTGTGATCGCTTGCTAGTTGTTTTTGAAATTTAGGATATATAAGCTTATCCGCTCGTTTCATGCTTTGTCCAAATTCGGATAAACCCGATCGACTTCATCCCATGCAAGATTTGTGAGATTCTCCAGTGCCATAGCCAAATACACAGGATGGTCATATTCCCCTTTCTGCAAGCGCTCGAAGAAGATTTCGATTTGGAGGAATAGCAGGTTGGGGTTCATAGAGTTGCGATCGCGCCTCTTCTCTCATCCGTCTCTATCTCAAAGTAAGGGTCAAGCCCTTTATTATCGCGGTGTCCGGTGAAGGTGCGAATAGTTTCCTTTGGAATTCCATTCTTTCTCAATCGGTTAACAAAGCTCCGTCTCATGCTGTGAGTGGATATTCCCTTCGCTTCATACCCTGCTTTCTCCACCGCAGCCATCAAAATGTTGTAGGCATTTTTCCAGACAATCGGCTTAGTTCCGCACCGGGACGGGAATAACCACTCGCTATTTGTGGCTGGTTTGTATCGCTCCAAAGACTCTTTCAAGATTGCATGTACTGGAATCTCTGTGGCATCGGCTGTCCCGTCTGGCCTGTGCTTTCTAATGATTGCAGGAAAAATGATATCGGTTTTAGCAATACCTGGTTCCTGATAAACATCGGCTACTTTCAGTTTCACCAAAGCCCCCCAGCGTTCGCCGGTAAACCATCCAATGTCTAAAAGCAGTTTGTATTTTTCTGTTAAAATTTGTTGCCTGACTTTGGAATATTCAGCGTTTGTAATTACGGCGGCTTTTCCTTTTCTGTTACTCTTTGCCATAGACGTAAAAAATAAACTTCGCGTATTCCGCTTTTACCTGAATCAGAGGTGAAAGTGGAATTACCTAAATATTCACTATTAGTAAATATTCGCTCAATCCTATTCCCAGCAAAGGATACACGGCATCAGTGAATATTCCACTTCTACATAAAAGTGGAACATTTACTTATTTTTGGCTAACGAATACAACGGATTTATTCACAACATCTAAATCCGCTTTTATTTGAAATGGAACCAAATTTAGGTCAAGTTTTTGGAACTGGTACAACACGTTTAGCATCTGGGGCTACCACCACTACATCAGGCTTATTTATTCCTGATAGTGCTTTTGTCGCAGTAGGCTTGGCAACTCCTACCACGGCAACCGCTGAAGGGCATTTAGTAGCAATTGTAAAAAATGCTGAGAGCTATTTGACACAATCAAATTTCGATTCAAATATCGACCAATCATTAATTGTGACGGATGGATTTTCTAGTTTTACAACTAGAGGGACTGACAATACACCTTACAGACAAGATCAGAAAACAATATCACTCGCCAAACCTGATACTGGCTCTACTATCAACCCCGGCGATTACTAATGTCTTGTACTGTAACGGTGTATTATTCGGCAACGGCTATCCCAGGAACTCCCTCTGCGGGACAAACATACCCTACACAGAGTTACTCAATTAATGTTCCAGATGGCAACTGGATTGGTGAGATGGTGAGTGCAGGGAATGGTTTTGGTCCCTGCCCTGGTGTAGCTCAATTCTGGGTTCAAGCACGAGATCCCTCTACTGGTGAAATACTAGGCGCAGCGAATACAAATACTTGCGCTGATGTGGCTTTTCTTTACTACACCAATTCTTGTCCACCATCCCAACCGGATAATTCTCAACTACCTCACGATTGCATTAATGGCGCTTGCATAAAAAAATCTACCTACAACACACCAGGGATATACAAATCATTGAGCGAATGCGAAATCGCTTGCGGCACTGGCTGTAGTGGCAAGTGTATTAGTAATAGCGATTGGGCGGAAATAGAGGGCTTATCCAATCAATTAAAAAATAGAAATTGCGGCTAAATATGAGTACATTAAGCGTAATTGGAGCCATGCAATCAGCGCTTGATTGTGCTGGTAAATGCGATTGTTGCGATAAACTACAAGCACAAATCAATGCTATTAATGCCAGATTATCGGCAATCAAGCCAGTAAACGAAAGCGCACTAAAAAACAGTATTAAAGCCTCATTGCAACCAGACATTACCACTGCTGTAGCTGGTGGTATAGCTGTTATAACCAACAGGTACGGGCCGCAGATTACAGATGCAGTATTAGGAAGCAAGAACGCACAAAATGCGGTAAAACAACTGGAACCCAAAATTACTGATGCTGTACTTGGTGGACAAGCGGGAAGGCAAGCTCGTGCGAGAGTTGAATCACTTGACCAATATGTAAATACAGTAAGCAGAACAGCAACAACTGCATCGACTGAAGCGGCTATTGCTTCAAAGGCTGCAATTAATGCAGCAACAGAGGCAACTGGGCTGAGGCAGTTAGTAAATGGTGTCGGATCAAGGATCGATGGGCTTGGTAAAGCTATTGGGGTATTGGAATCAAAAACTGCAACTGCGGTAGCAAATGCTGCAAAAGCAATTGGTATCAGCAGTGAAGCGTTAGGAGCGACAGCAAGGTTAGCTGGCAGGGTGTTGGAGTTGTTTAACCTGGTTGCGACAATATTCACCTTGATTGAACAGCTCGCAGTACTAAACACCCTTGGTGAGAGAATCGACGCAGTAGAAAACGGGGTGGTAGCACTGGGTAATGATTTGTCCCGCGTTCTTGGTAAGTTGTTGGGACTGCAAAACCGTATCGGCGCTAATGAAACCCTTACAGCACAAGTAAAAAATATCGCCCTTGATGCCAAAAGTATAGGTGAGGCTGCAAATCTAAAAGCAGGGGCAGCGCAGGTGACATCTGCCAGGGCACAAGGTTTGGCAGAAAGTGCATTAGGTAATGCAAGGCAAGCTCAATTGACCGCAGATGGTGCAGTTCGCAATGCGGCGATCGCCAACAGCAACGCGACCACTGCCTACAAGAAAGCGAATGAAGCGCAAGGAATAGGGGAACAAGCCAAGCGCATCGCTGGAGATGCATTCAATAAAGCTGGAATAGCACTTACTACGGCACTCACTGCGATCGCACTTTATCAGGGCGTAAAGTCCCTCCGTGGATTGCAAGGTATACCCGGCATTCCTGGAAGGCAGGGAGAAAGGGGATTGCAAGGTATCCAGGGAATACCAGGCATTCCAGGCAGAGACGGTGTGACAACCGTAGTAACTTTACCCGGCACGCCTGGGCCAAGAGGACAGACAGGAAGGCAAGGTGTACCCGGCATACCGGGAAGGAATGGAAGAGACGTGAGTCCAGCAGAAGCAGCAAGCCTGAGAGCTTTAATTATTCAGCAGCACACACAAACACGAGCCAATAGTACAGCACAGCACACTGGTACTAGGGCACAAATAAGAGCATTTATTACGACTGCATTCGCCCCGGTGCTTGCTATCTTGCAACGAATTTTAGGCTTACTGAATGCTGCTAGCAATGCTGCACAGTTGACATTATTAAATATCATCAATAGCAAGCTTGGCGCACAAGTGACGGGAGGTATTAGCGGGCTAGTAACGAGTATTGCTCAGAATACTTATGTCGAAAAAGCGCTTGCTGTATTAACTTTCGCAACCACATTACATAATGCGCTGATGCTGACCAATAATTTAGGTCAGACGCTTGGAAGTATTATTAATACAATCTTGGGTTTAATATTACCCAAAGGGCTTGATGGAACGCCGCTTGATATTAATTCTGTTCTTGGTAAAACAACAGAATTTCTTATAAAAGAAGCTGTTGGTGAAGCCAACTACACTAAACTTAGCCAAGAATGGGCAATGGCTAACAGAATTTATCAAGCATCAGCAAATGTATTTAACGCACTAACAAACGCAGTAAGTACAACCATAAACGCATTAGAAGTTATCGGTAGTCATACAGCAAAAATAGGTAATGCTCTCAAATACTGGGGCGTATTGGGTCAGAAAGCTTATGAATGGTTTCACCCTAACCCCAATTTTCACAACAAGTATTTTACCTTCCTAAATAATGCTGAGGCTGGGGCTAATACTATCCAGGCTGTAGTCCAAATTCCGGTAAGTATTGTTGATGCTAAAAATCAAATCGATAGTGCCAACTCCGAATTCAAGTCAGCCATCAAAGGTGATAAGAATACCGATGGCACTCCAAAAGAAAGTGGTATTCCAACTGAAGAGAACAAGGATAAGAAAAACGAGGTTGAGCAATCAATTGCTAACTCTCAGCCATTTAGCTTTGACTTCTCCGATTTGTTTGATGGAGAAGATTAATAATGGCAGATATCCCAGATGATTTTAACCCGTTTGAACATCTCCAACAAACCTATAGAACTGAATTCAATCGGCGGGTAGATAGATTTTTTAGGGATGTTGAAGGAAATGGTGATTTATCATCGCCGCGGGCATCGTTAAAATTAGCGTGCAGAATTGCCGATGACGACAACGACGCAATTATGAATATGCGTCATAATTTATTTTTTAATGTAATCGGCTATAGCAGAAAAAATTTAGCTGTAGTTTATGGCAGTAAATTTGATACTGCTCCCCCAGTTGCTGGGCATCCACAATTATTTTTTGTGTTTTCACAAGATGAGTCGGCCTCACCTCCTGAAGAATCACCAATACAGCATGAAAAATCTGTCAGATTGATGAAATTCTCTTGTGCTTCTGGAAACGCTAAACCAGCTATTACCAAAGCAGATATGACAGAAATAGCCAACGAAATTAAAACTACTTTTTTATCAAGTAGTAGAGGAATAACTTATACCACAGGAAATAAATCAGCAAGTTACACCGATCCTGATAATGGATTTCCTAGAGGGAATTACATCTTAGTCAATAGTAAAGTTGACGGAGTAGAAATTTATGAGAAAATTTGCAACGTAATTGATGTACCATTTCACGCAGACAGGGTATTACTGAACGATCCGGATAAACCCAGCACAACAACGGCTACAGCCGGAAAAACTACAATTTTAGGCAAACAGGTACAAAATCGACGGTATAGACCTGTGTCACTCCTGAGATTCAGAGGTGCTTACATCTCTCTAGGTAATCTTGTTCCACCTGTATTTCTAATTGATACAACATTCAGGAATCAGGGATTAGTCCGTTATCCCTGAGATTAGATGAGTACTTTGGGGTAACTGCGGTAGAAAATAAAGGTAAAAACCTATTAGGTTTCCGTACACAATTCTAAGGATTTTAAAGGGCTAGAGTTGGTGAAAACTGTAACTCTCACCAATAAAATTTATGGGGTTTAGAGACCTGAATCGGTATCCTGCACAGAAAGCTCGATATGACCAATACCTAATATGGCTAGAATCCACTCCAGCACAACGGCAAGCAAAGTTTGCTGCTATTACTGACGAAACCAAGCGGGCAAGGGCAGAAAGAGAAGATGGCTATGTTTCTCCATTTGGCACGGCTGGCACTACCAAGATTTATCTTCCCACTCAACTGATCAAGAGTGGACAAACTGGACAGGGTGCTGGTGTGGCTACAGTGCTTTTGGGGCTGCTTGCTAGCCGTACTACTACAGCTACCGAATTTGCCGCATTAACCACGCCAATTAAGATTGACACGAAAAAATTTAAGTTTGCCAAGCTAACACTCACTTCTGTTGTGCCTGGGACTGTCAAGAAAGCTAGTCGAATTACTGGTGCTGAGTATAAAAAGCCCGATGTTGATTCGGTCACTTCGCCTTTTGGTCAAGGGACTGGTGGTGAAGCCTACGACGCAGCTGTTTTGGCCATCGAAGAAACAACAGAGTACGTGACCTTCATTGAAGGAAACGGCGGTAAAAATCGGGCTAGATTCACTCCTGAAGGCTAATGAGCAAGATAGCAGAGAGAACTGGAATTATTTGGACTCCAGACGATCCGTTAGACCTGCTATCTGTTGATGTTGATGGCAACTGTTCCAAATCTGAATTTCAGGGAATGCTTGCCATCAATCAAGCGGGTAGAGATTGGCTGACTGGGAAAATTGACATCGTTGAATATCTCGATAAGTTGGAGCATTACGGTATTCCTAATCCGTTTGAAATTTTAGATGAATTTGCCGAACACGTTGATTTTGTAATCTCCCATGCTTGATGTATGACGCGCAATTTACAGCTAGGGATAGAAAGTAATTGGCATTTGCAATACAGTGATTCTTTCCCGGCTGTAAGTTACTTGAATGATTCAGCAGGGAAACCGATCTATCAAAGAATAACTGAAATAAATATTCCTGTAGTGTTTGATAAACCTATTATTGCCGTGTCTGTTAACACTACTGTTCCTGTCGGAGCAATTTGGAAGTATGCAGGATATTTACGCCGCAGTTTAACAACTGGCTTGGGCGCAACTTTCGTTGGCGGAGCTGAAAGTTTATTTTTAGGTAAGTTTAATTTAATAACTTTTGACGATCTAAATATTAATTATTCTCTATCCCTTCAAGTTCCTAAATGGTTTATTAATGCCAATATTGCCATTTATCAATATGAAGGAAGCGATACGACAAGCCTAGAAGATGATGTTCAGGCGATAAAAACATCGCTTGGTATATAAAATGAAAATTGACATTAACAATGCCTTAACTATTATTCTTGGCTTGCTTACTTTGATAGGAGCTATCTACCGATTAGCACAGGTGGAAGCTAATATCAATGCCAAAATTAACAAAGTTGAAATTACTGTTTTGACAGCCGTCGATCAACTTAAAGATAACTTTGTCGATCGCTTATATACTGTTGAGCGGAAAGTAGACGTGCATCTAACCGAATACAGCGAAAAGAAGCTTTTTGTTGAGTATCGTCTGAACGGTATTGAAAGCATGGTCAAGCACAAGTTTGATCGACTGGCTAACTGGGTCAAGCAAATAGCTGGTTTCCTCAACAAACAGTCTAATTTTCAAATCCGAGATGACAAGTTCTAGTGACTGGGGATTCACTTTGAATGTGCTGGACTTACAACGGCTGATTCGTTCCATGCCGAAAGTGGTGATTGCTTTAGTAGCTGGATATGCGATCGGTGGTGGACACGTCCTACACTTAATTTGCGACCTTACCATCGCTGCCGATAATGCCATTTTCGGACAGACGGGCCCGAAAGTCGGCAGTTTTGACGGTGGTTTTGGAGCCAGCTATCTTGCCCGCATCGTGGGACAAAAAAAAGCTAGAGAAATTTGGTTTCTCTGCCGCCAATATGATGCACAGCAAGCTTTAGAAATGGGCTTAATTAATTGTGTCGTCCCAGTAGAACAACTAGAAGCGGAAGGGATTCAATGGGCGCAAGAGATTTTAGAAAAAAGTCCGATCGCAATTCGATGTCTTAAAGCTGCTTTTAACGCTGATTGTGACGGACAAGCTGGTTTACAAGAACTTGCTGGCAACGCCACCCTACTTTATTACATGACAGAAGAAGGAGCTGAGGGCAAACAAGCTTTTCTTGAAAAGCGTCCACCAGATTTTCGCTCTTTTCCTTGGCTACCTTAGAATTGCAAAAATCGCACCCTATAGTAAGGTGCGATTTTTGTATATATCAACTTTTACAGCACTAAAAATCTTAAAAACAAATCTTATTTTAAGCAGACTACAAACTCAGTCCAGTAATAATGGATGACTAAATAACCACTGCTTTAGTTTTTACCTGTTCAGATATGGAGGCAGCTATTTCCTCTAGAGGAGCAACAGCATTATCGAAATCTGAAGCTAAAGATTGACAAGATGTTAAAACTGGAGCTGCATCTGGTAAACCCCAAGCATCTTCTAAGGTTTCCCAAGAAGGTGCAAAAGGTGGAAGCGCCAAAGAGCAAGCTTTCCAAGTCGCTTGAACTGGTGCGCCCAACTGCTGGCACGTTCCACCACGGCGACCTTCTGGCTGGTAATGACGGCAATATCTACAGGCAGATGCTAAAACTTTAATGGGTTTCATTCGGATTCATCTTTAGTGTTGTTTCTGGCTGAATTTCATCTTTATATTCTGCTTCTATATATAAAGACGGAGAAAAGCCAAAAAGTCATTATTTTCTATAGGTTTCAGCGATCCCAAGTAAAAAATAAACTTCAGGATATTTTTATAATCTTGTTATATATTTAAATAATTCCTAAAGCAGTTATATATAGGTATCGTCTAAAACTTATTAGGGATCAAGACTAAAACTAAAGCTTTTGATTTATTCAGCCTTTTAAATTCCTCCTTAAGGATGGCTTAAGGCATAGAATTTCACATAAATAGTCTGCTTTGCATACCACATTTGGCATATTTCAGCGGCAAATTATACTTTTTCTCAAGAATCATAAAAATTTGATGTAATAGCAGCAAGTTATTTCAGGATAAACTTTGCTCAACAAATAATCGCTCAACTATTTTGCTTTGAAAACTGTTTAGCAGCACAGACAGAACAGACTTCCCAGCGCTGGAGTTCACCGGGAGGGGTGGGAGATTGGCACTGGGGACAAAAGGGTAAGCCATGCGATCGCGATCGCACAATCTTTGTCCAATATCCAAAAGCCGCATTTACATCCTTGGTAGGTATAGGATCGGGGCGGTTAATCTCATCACCAAGGTAACTGGGATGCTCATGAGGCGAAACCGTTTGTTGCTGTTTTCTTTCCACCAACGGATTCTGCCAGCCAGCAGTAGAGAAGCGAATATCAACCAAAGGCGTTGGCAGCTTTTTATTCAACTTTAAAAGTAGAGATGTGCGACCAAAAGTCAGGTTTTGCGCCCAAGCAGCACTAGAAGTTGCTACCGACAAAACATCACGCTGAATTAATAATGGTCGAGTATTTGCGGCAACTACTGGGCCAACAACTTCTGCCCAACACTTGAGCAGGCGTTGAAATGGTTGCTCCTGCCATTTCGATTGCTTTTCCAGAATCCTTAAAACATCATTAATTGATTTCAACGACATCGTTCAAAGTGGGGAGTGTGGGAGTGGAAAGCACGGGAGCAGGGGAGACAAGGGGACAAGGGGACAAGGAGGACAAGGGGAAATTATTGAACAAGTCTCTCCCAAGTCTCCCCCCTCTTTTTTGTCTACCTTGTCTCTTCTCCATGCCCAATGCCCAATGCCCACTCTATCTATTTAAATAATTTCCGCTACTATTATCACAAAATATATCTATCTAAAAGTTGATTCCAGTAATCTACGTTTGAGGCAAAAAGGCAATGACTCAAAACTCCCTGAACGACTCCAGCACTCATCAATCGTCTAAAACACCTGGATTGAAACCAGTACTAGCAGCAGCACTAGCAAGTTTAGAGGTGCCACTAGATCAAGAGTTAGCTCGATACCGACGCACGCGAACTGGTTTGGTGTCATCTAAGCAGTCCCGTGTTGCAAGTTACATCAGCGGACAACCCCAACCGTTAAGTACCATTTCGACAATATTGGGCGCAACTCAGTCATCAGCAACGGAAATTAAAACCAACGTATCGCCTGTATCTGTACCCGTGAATCCTGAGATGAATCCAGCGCCAGCTACGGCAAAAATTGATGTTTCACCCGCATCTGTAGCTGTGAATCCTGAGATGAATCCAGCACCAACTACGGCAATTGAGGAACTGAATAATCTGAATGCGCCCTCTACCTCCAATGCAGCCAAAACACAAACTCAACTTCCACCACCCCCACCCAACTTTAATAGCAGTATCGTGCCAGCAATCGTTAAAAATACTAAAAGCGAAAATCACTTGCAGACAGATGATAGCCCCAAGCACCCAGATGACTATTTAGAGTCTAGTGAAGCACTGCTGCGAAGTCTGACAGAAGAACAACCAGAAACCACCAAGAAACCAAGCAATTCTAACGATAGTCTGCTATCACCTTTGGGTATTGGCTCCATGTTGCTGCTATTGGTAGCTAGTCTGATCTTGGGTTATGCAGTCTTCAATCCCAAAAGCTTGCCACAATGGAATTTAGGCAATTTATTTAACGGCAACTCCTCCCCCACACCAGAAAATACTGAGGAAGTTGGGAGTAATGTCCAACCTCAAATTCAGCCACCAAGCACATCTATACCCAAATATCCCAATCTAGCTACTGAAGAGTTTCCTGAAGTAAGAGATCCCAATGATGTAGTTGGCTTAAAACCCAAAGTCCAACCAACCCCCGCAGTAGTGCCTAATCCAGTTGTTCCCCAAAACCCCGCAAATCCTCAAGGGGCATTGTCTAACCCCAATACAGCCCAACCGACCAACCCGATCGCCTTAGCACCAGTACCGAGAATACAATCCTTGCCTCCTCTTTCTTTACCTTCCACTTCACCGACAAAAACCTCGCCCAAGCCAATCGCAACGTCACCAAAGCCAGATACAGAAATCAAACCAGGAACAGATGGGTTTTATCATGTAGTGATAGATAATAAAGGAGCAGCTTTTGCCTCAGCACGGCAAATAATTCCTGATGCTTATTTATCGCTTAACAAAGAATTGATTTATCTGGGTGCTTTTAAAACTAAAGAGCAAGTAAAACAACAGATGAAACTGTTAGAAGCGAAGGGAATCAAGGCACGAGTTCAGCAGCCATGAATTGCAAAAATCTACGATACCATGAGATAACAGTCCTGAGCCAATAAGTGCTGAGTAGGGAGTGCTGAGTGCTGAGTGGTAGCAGGTTTAGCCCATGCTGAGTGGTAGAGACAAAGAGACAAAATATTGTTTGTTTACGACCTCACAACAAAAAATATTATACTCAAAACTTTAATTAGGCACTCAGTACTCCATAACTCATAACTACCCTGTGACAAAAAAGAATAATTATACTCAGCACTCAGCACTCAGCACTCAGAACTCAGCACTCAGAACTGGATTTCGTTGGAGAGCCGATATGGAATTAATCAAGCGTATTCTGCGGGTGATTCGCGCTAATCTCAATAGTTTGATCGGTGGTGCAGAAGATCCAGAAAAGATTTTGGAGCAAGCTGTCCTGGAAATGCAGGAAAATCTGGTGCAGTTGCGGCAGGGTGTAGCACAAGCGATCGCTACCCAGAAACGCACCGAACGACAAGCAGCGGCCGCTCAGTCGCAAACGGAAGAATGGTATCGCCGCGCCCAATTAGCGCTGCAACAAGGCAATGAACCTCTAGCACGTGAAGCTTTGACTAAGCGCCAAGCCTATAAAGAAACTACTACAGCCCTCTGTTCGCAGATAGAGCAGCAAAACGAGATAGTTGCTAGGCTAAAAAAGGATATGCGATCGCTAGAGTTAAAAATTTCCGAGGCGAAAACTAAAAAAGATATGTATATTGCCCGCGCGCGTTCTGCTGAAGCGTCTTATCGCCTCCAAGAAATGCTCGGCGGAGTTTCTGCTAATAACAGTCTGAGTGCCTTTGAGCGTATGGAAGAAAAAGTTTCACAGATAGAAGCTCAATCAGAAGCCATAGCTCAACTTAGTAGCGACGACTTGGAAACACAATTTACTTCTTTAGAATCTAATGATGTAGATACCGAATTGGCAGCGATGAAGGTGCAGGTTTTCAAGCAGTCAGAAAACACACAGCACAAAATCCTAACTGAGGACCAAAAGACAGAGCAGCCTCCCCAACAGCAGTTACCCAAAACTCAGGATTCTTGAAGTTCGACTAATTACCCCAGTTTGGCATATCTTAACAATTAAGAGTTGTTAGGAGGTACTGATTCAAACTGGAAAGATTACATTGAAATAGGTAGCTATAAAAAAGTAAAAAAGCTAACTGTCCAACAAAGAGCGTAAATCACACAAGGAAAAACAAAGTTATGGGATTATTTGATCGCATTAAGCGAGTAGTTAGTTCTAACCTCAACGACCTGGTTAACAAAGCCGAAGACCCCGAAAAAATGCTAGAGCAAGCCATCCTGGAAATGCAGGAAGACTTGGTACAGCTGCGTCAGGGAGTAGCTCAAGCGATCGCCGCCCAAAAACGCAGTGAGAAACAGTACAATGATGCCCAAAATGAAATCAATAAGTGGCAACGCAATGCCCAACTAGCGCTGCAAAAAGGTGATGAGAATCTTGCACGACAAGCTCTAGAGCGTAAGAAAACTTATACTGACAGCAGCACATCTCTCAAAGCTAGTTTAGATACACAAAGCACTCAAGTTGATACCCTCAAGCGCAACTTAATCCAGCTGGAAAGCAAAATTTCTGAGGCTAAAACCAAGAAAGAAATGCTCAAAGCTAGAATCACCACTGCCAAAGCCCAAGAGCAACTCGAAGGCATGGTGCGTGGGATGAATACTAGTAGTGCAATGTCTGCCTTCGAGCGGATGGAAGAAAAAGTCTTGATGCAAGAAGCCCGGGCCCAGGCAGGGCAAGAGTTAGCAGGTGCCGATTTAGAAAGTCAATTTGCTAGATTGGAAGGTAGTAGCGATGTTGATGATGAATTGGCAGCTTTGAAAGCCCAGATGTTACCACCTGCCGCTCCCCAAAATCAAGCCCAACTGCCACCGCAACAACAAACCACTGCTCCTAAATCTAATGAGGTGGTTGATGCTGAGTTAGATTCCTTACGCAAGCAATTGGATCAACTGTAAAATTGACAGAAAACTTATTTGAGCTAGTCCCACACCTGTTGGCTGTGGGATTTTACGTCATTAGTCAATAGTTAACAATCCTAATAACTATAAATTATTAACTATGGACTATTGACAACTTTGGGATAAAGTATTGTGTGTGCCAACTTCGATCGCCACCTGATGGAGACTACAATGAGTAAGGCTGTAATCACCATAACCGATGCTGAGTTTGAAACCGAAGTGTTAAAAGCCGAGCAGCCTGTATTAGTTTATTTTTGGGCTTCCTGGTGTGGGCCTTGTCAATTGATGTCGCCCCTGATTAACTCAGCTGCTAGCAAATATAGCGATCGCCTCAAAGTCGTTAAAATGGAAATTGACCCCAACCCACTGACTGTTAAGCAGTATCAAGTGGAAGGTGTACCCGCCCTCAGATTATTTCAAGACCAAGAAGTTTTGATATCCACCGAGGGAGTCATCGGCAAAGAGAAATTACTTGCTCTCCTAGATACCCACTTAAATAGTAATTAGTCATTGGTCATTGGTCATTAGTCATTGGTCACTTGTACTGAGCGACTCGTGCCGAGCAAAGCCGAGGTAAGTCGAAGTATTGGTCATGGGTCACTTGTACTGAGCGTTCCCCTTGATGCAGCCTCTGGTAGAGAAGTATTGGTCATTTGACAAATGACAAAGGACAAATGACAAAGAACAAATGACAAAGGACAAATGACTAACATACAGTTTGCAAAACGTTTACAACCCCTAAAATCGAATGTATTTGCTGATATGGACAGAGCCAAGGCTGTCGCTTTGGCCGCTGGCCGAGAGGTAATTGATTTATCCTTGGGGTCTTCCGATTTACCAGCCGAGTCCCACGTTCTTGAGGCGATCGCCCAGTCTCTTGGCGATCGCACTACCCACGGTTATCTGTTGTTTAACGGTACCCTTGGATTTCGCGAAGCCGCGGCTAACTGGTACGAACAAAAATTTGGTATCAAAGTCGATCCTCAAACTGAGGTACTACCTCTAATTGGTTCTCAAGAAGGCACAGCCCATTTACCCCTAGCAATACTTAATCCAGGAGATTTTGCCCTGTTGCTCGATCCAGGTTATCCATCCCATGCAGGGGGAGTCTACCTAGCCAGCGGTCAAATCTACCCGATGCCACTACTGGCAGAAAATGGTTTTTTACCAGTTTTTGCTGATATTCCTGTCCCAGTTTTGGCGCAGTCGCGGATGATGGTATTAAGTTATCCTCATAATCCCACCGCTGCGATCGCACCTTTATCTTTCTTCCAAGAAGCTGTCGCCTTCTGTCAACAACACAATCTCGTGTTGGTTCACGATTTTCCCTACGTAGATTTGGTATTTGGGGAAACTGGGGAGTGGAGCAATTCTTTTCCCAATTCAAAATCCAAAATCCAAAATCCAAAATCCCTAGTCCCTTCAATTCTGCAAGCCGATCCAGAAAAAAGCGTCTCGATTGAATTTTTCACCCTTTCCAAGTCCTACAATATGGGCGGCTTCCGCATTGGCTATGCCATCGGTAATGCTCAGTTAATTAACGCCTTACGCCAGGTAAAAGCCGCCGTTGATTTTAATCAGTATCGGGGAATTTTGAATGGTGCGATCGCTGCCTTAACTGGCCCTCAATCTGGCGTAAAATCTGCTGTTATCACCTTCCAGAGGCGGCGTGATGCTTTCATCAATGCTTTACACCGTATTGGCTGGAATGTTCCTACTCCCGAAGCCACAATGTACATCTGGGCAAAATTGCCCTCACCTTGGAGTGAAAACTCCGTAGAATTTTGTACCCAGCTAGTCAAACAAACTGGTATAGCAGTTTCTCCAGGTGCTGGCTTTGGCAAATCTGGAGAAGGGTATGTCCGTTTTGCTTTGGTGCATGAGCCACCTTTGTTAGAAATTGCTGTAGAAAGAATGGCTGAGTTTCTTCATTAAATTTCTTCTCAAGCTGAACGCCAAGGATTTTTGGCGCCAAAGTCTATCAATGGAACACGCGGTAGGATACACATTTGTGCATTGGTGTCAACTTAAAGTAAAAGTTAGGTTTAGCAAACGTTCTAGAGTTGCCCTTATCCCCTAACTTCTTCTTTCAATTTGCGAGAAGGGGAGCTGGAGAATTTCCTCCCCCGTTCCAAATAAGGAGAATATCTGAGGGTGAGGGCAAAACTCATACAGTCAGGAGATTTCAGCTTTAGTTGGCATTAATGCACATTTGTACATCCGTACTAATCACCGTATTGTACTGATCTGAAAAAGATTGTACGATATTTTTTGTAACTATGTATATTCATAAAAAATACGTAATTAAACGTATAAAACTATCAAAACATTCTTGATCTTTTTATTGATAATCAGCGTTAACTTTACCCAATCAGGTCTCCTCGTTTCTTAAACTGGGTTTGTACGCTTAGATACTAAAGACGGCTAACAATGCAGGTAAGCATCTGTATAGCTAAAAAACCTGTGGTCAAGAAAGCCCAAGCCTAAAAACGACAGTAGTTTAAAACTTAACTTCCAAACTGACAGAGACTTGAAAACAATGAAAACGACTTTTCAGACACTTGTAATTGGTGCCTCAATGGCTATTGGTATGAGCGCTCTTGCTACTGCCCCAGCACACGCTACATCTTTTAGCTTCGATAATAATGGAGAAATTAACACTTACACTGGTGGCTCAAATGGTACCTTCATTAAAGGGAATGCCCAAGGTGGTACTAAAGCTGCGATCAAAGCTTTGACAGATAACGACTCCAGTTCTAACGTTGAGCTTTGGTATAGTAGCGAAACCCCAGGTTCTAATGTTGGCTTCACCGCCACAAAAGGAAACTACAGTGCTACCGTTAGTAGTGTCACTGCTAATGACTGGAATAGTTTTGGTTCGCAATGGCTAGGCGATTTATTGAGTAGCTACACGCCATTTCAATCAGTTTGGAATGGATTTTCAGCCGACAGCAAATCACTAGTAACTAGTTATTTTCCTTCCTTGGGAATGGGAGATCCTAACATTGGTGGTTTCCAATTCGGTCAAAATGGCGGGGTGGAACTGAAGTTAGTTGGTCACTTGGATGTAAAGACTAAACTTGCAACAACTATTTCTACTAAGGTTGATGAAAAGTGGAATGCAATTAAATCACAGTTTCCTCAACAAACGACTTCACCAACCCTTTCACAAGTTGAAAGTTTAATTCCACAGCTACAAACACAACTGAATGCAATTCCCGGACAGATTACTACACTGCAAACAAAACTGGATGCAATTCCCGGACAGATTACTACACTGCAAACACAACTGGACAAAATTCCCGGACAGACTACCACACTGCAAACACAACTAGACAAAATTCCCGGACAGATTGCACCACTACAAACACAACTGGACACAACTGCCGGACAAATTGCACCACTGCAAAAACAACTAGACACAACTGTCGGACAAATTGCATCACTACAAACACAACTGAACACAACTGTTGGACAAATTGCATCACTGCAAACACAGCTGAACGCAATTCCTAACACTCCAGCCAATGCAGGAACAAGGCAAACACTGACGAGTCAAATCACTTCACTAAATACCACCAAAACTCAACTGACGAGTCAAATCACTTCACTAAATACCACCAAAACTCAACTGACGAATCAAATCACTCCACTAAATACCACCAAAACTCAACTGACGAGTCAAATCACTTCACTAAATACCACCAAAACTCAACTGACGAGTCAAATCACTTCACTAAATACTACCAAAACTCAACTGACGGGTCAAATCACTTCACTAAATACCACTAAAACTCAACTGACGGGTCAAATTAGTGACTTAAATACTTTCAAAAATCAGCTACCAGGTCAAATCTCTCAACTCACATCATTTAAAGATGTACTGACTCTGCAAGCTGCATTAAATGCATATCAAGGTGAAATTGCGGCTAGTGAAATTGCTAAGGTCGTTACTGGCGGTCAAACTTACTATGCCTATAGCTTTAACCCCACTGCATCCGGTATTACTGCTTCTGATGATGGTGTATCCTATAGTGCAATTTACACTTGGTCAACACCTAAGTATGTCTCTCCATCTTCAGTACCAGAACCCTCAGTAGTATTTGGTATTTTAGGTGTTGCTGGTATCTTTGTTACACAACGCAAGTTAAAAAAAGTATCTGGTTGAAACTCCGGTTTGCATTCCAAAAAATAAGTAAGGGAGCTGTTAGCTCCCTTTTTTGATGAATAATTCCTTGCAGCTATAATAAATTTAGTCTTCTAGGTTATACTATTTCTAAAAATACTTGCAACAAATGAATCGGTTGCAAAATTCTACATCTGTATACCCCTAGCAAGTTAACTTGTTTATAATATGGATTTTGCACAACAATAGTATTGCTTACCCTCACGGCTTCAAGAAGGGCTATTACCATAATATTAGTACCAGTATTACTTAAGTAGTTTTACTCATAAAATTTAGGCAAGTAAATTTGTAAAAACAGAAGTTAACTTAATACTCTAGATTATAAAAAATTAGTAAAAAAAAGATTAATTTTTGATTTAATTACATTTAATAATACTATCATTTTAGTATTGTATATGACTCGTGTTTGATTTTTGAAAAAAACTCAGTACACTTTTATTCCTTCTTCGCTGTTCCCCGTTCCCTCCCTACGCAAATAATTTCAGGAATCAAAGCGGATTCCTATAGTGCAGCTAAATTTGATTGATTTATATTTTGGATTTAAATCGTATAAGTACAATTTCTATTTGTTTCACTCTTTAAATGCACTACTGTTTTAGTTTATGGTAATAATTACTAGCTTTTAATTAAGATAATCAGATAATAGGTAGCAATGACAGTACAATTACTCAATATAAATCAGCCATTGCAGTCACACAAAGTTAGACGAATTTTACTAGTTGAAGACCATTACCTTAATCGGATGTTGCTTAGTGACTATCTAAGTTACTGTGGTTATGAAGTCCAAAGTTTATCAGAAGGTTCTGCTTTTTTCTCAACCATAGAGAAATTCGAGCCTGATTTAATGTTATTGGACTTGAAATTGCCAGATATTGACGGTTATTCACTCTTAAAACAAGTCCAGCAAAAACCTGATTTGTCAAAAATACCTATCATTGTGGTTTCAGCCTTTGCTTTTAAAGCAGATCAAGAACTAGCTCTGAGTTTGGGTGCATGTAGCTATTTTGTCAAACCTTTAAAACTCAAGGATCTCATCCTTGCAATTGAAGAACAGTTTTCTTGTCGCCACAGATAAACTTTTTTGCTAATTGTGTGTTTATTCCGCTTTTTGTTCGGCAATAAACTCTTCAACGCACTCGCTAAGACTTTGTACAGAACTGCCAATTGTTGAGATTTTATGTTGTACTTGCGCTAATAACAAAACTGCTGTTTGCAGTTCATTAAGAGTTTCAGCCATAGCCTCACGATACTGGATTTCAAAGTCTTGTAAATTCATAATTTAGCTCTTGTATGAAATCATCATAATAAATATTTTTCAATCATAATCGTAAAATTAACTGACTAAATCCGTTAATTCGCTTAATATTATAAATTCAATAAATAAACATAAATATTATCAATAAATAAAAATTTTATGTGATATTTATACAAGCAATATACAAACATATTATTGATGAATAAAAAACTGAAGTCAATATAGAAATACGAGCATCTAATCTAAACTATAAAGTTTCAAATAATAAAGTACGATCGATTTAAAAATATTAATTATAAATTCAAAAAGCAAAGTTTTTATTCTGACAGTAGCAGCCAATGGCTAAGGCCGCAGCTAGACAAACTCTCGTCCGCTCCAAAGTTATACTGCTTGCAGTAAGTTTTTTGGCAAGTGAGCCTCTACCTTGGAAGCCAAAGAAGTGACTACAACAGACTTTTCTTTATGCGGGCTAAAAGCCTACCTGGCTTGAGAGTGATGAGTAAAGAGTGCTGAATGCTGAGTTAGGGGTTATTATTCTCCCACAGTCCCCAGCCCCTTTTTCATCTGTTCTGGTAGATGCCACTCATGACTACTACTTTATATTTACTTGATAAATAATTTATTAAATCGGCACAAAAAAATAATTTTTCTTAAAATAGAGAAAGATTACCTAATTTTGGTTGTGACAATATCTACTCAAATATTACCACTGGTTAAAGAGCCAGAACGACTAGAAAACCGTCTAGCCGAAATTCCACCGGAACCGGGGGTTTATTTCATGCGGGACAAGAGCGATCGCATTATATATATAGGTAAATCACGTAAATTGCGATCGCGTGTCCGTTCCTATTTCCGGGATGGCTACAACAAGACTGAACGGATCGCCACGATGGTCAAGTTAGTGACAGAAATTGAATTCATCGTCACTGATACTGAAGCTGAAGCTTTAGCGTTAGAAGCCAATTTGATCAAGCAGCACCAGCCATACTTTAACGTGTTGCTCAAAGATGATAAAAAATATCCCTATCTCTGCATTACTTGGTCAGAAGATTATCCGCGAATTTTTATTACCCGTAAACGCCAATTCGGTAAAGAAAAGGATAAATTTTACGGACCTTATACTGATGCTGGTTTATTGCGAGAAATTGTCCGCATCTGCAAGCGTATTTTTCCACAACGACAACGACCTCAACCACTTTTTAAAGACCGCCCTTGCTTGAATTTTGATTTAGGGCGTTGTCCAGGTGTTTGTCAACAGATGATTTCACCAGAAGAATATCGCAAAATTGTCCAAAAAATAGCGATGGTTTTTCAAGGTCGAACCCAGGAATTGATTGATATTTTGACCCAACAGATGAACGCAGCCGCTGAGAACTTGAATTTTGAGTCAGCAGCGCGGATTCGCGATCAAATTTCTGGGTTAAAGTCGCTGACAGCTGATCAGAAAGTTTCCTTACCAGATGATACTGTTTCGCGGGATGCGATCGCACTAGCAGCTGACGAACAGCACGCCTGCATTCAACTATTCCAGATTCGCGCTGGGCAATTGGTAGGACGTTTAGCCTTTGTGGCGGATGCTCACGCAGAACCAGGAGCTATTTTACAACGAGCTTTAGAGGAACATTACCAAACTGCTGATTCCGTAGAAATCCCTTTAGAGATTTTGGTACAGCATGATTTACCAGATACGGAAATATTGGCAGATGTCTTAACTCAACGTAAAGGCAAAAAAGTCACAATATTGACTCCTTTGCGCCAAACTAAAGCAGAATTAATTGAGATGGTAGAGCGAAATGCTCAGTATGAATTGCAAAGAATGCAGAAATTTGGCGATCGCCATCACCAAGCAATGCAAGATTTAGCCACCATTCTCGATTTACCAGATGTACCCCACCGCATTGAAGGTTATGACATTTCCCATATTCAAGGGTCAAATGCTGTAGCTTCGCAAGTTGTGTTTATCGACGGATTACCCGCAAAACAGCACTATCGTCACTACAAAATTAAAAACCCCACGGTGACAGCAGGACACTCAGATGATTTTGCCAGTCTTGCTGAAGTCATCCAGCGGCGGTTCCGTAAATATGGGGAAGATCAGCAATTACAACGTTTGGGTAATCCTGACTGGCCTGATTTAATCATGATTGATGGTGGTAAAGGTCAGTTATCATCAGTTGTTGCCGTTTTGCAAGAGATGAATTTATTAGAAGACTTGCGAGTTGTAAGTTTAGCAAAGCAGCGAGAAGAGATTTTTTTACCAGGAGAATCTAAACCCTTGACGACTGATGCAGAACAACCTGGGGTTCAGTTGTTGCGGCGGCTGCGGGATGAAGCGCATCGGTTTGCAGTGAGTTTCCATCGTCAACAGCGCAGTGATAAATTGAAGCGATCGCGTTTAGATGAAATTCCTGGCTTAGGACATCATCGACAAAAGCAGCTACTAGGGCATTTTCGCTCAGTTGACTATATTCGGCAAGCGACAACCCCGCAACTTGCCGAGGTTCCAGGAATCGGGCCGCGTTTGGCTCAAGAAATTTACGACTATTTTCATCCTGCTTGAGGAGATTAGTAGTTTGTCAAATTTCAATTGATGTATGAATAAACAAGTTTGTAGTAAGGACTTTAGCCCTTACTACAAACCTTTCAAACTAGCTTGACAAAGTATTAGTTCCACTCTCGCAGAGGATTCTGTTAAGGTTGTCTGCGAGAATTTAAGATGTGTAAATACCGTAAATTTACGGTATTTCGTAACTATGATAATTTTGATTAAATTTTCATACCAGAATTTCACCTCATAAATAGACCTCTTGCAAAAATCCTTGAATCACCCCTCTCCAACCCTCCTTTCAAGGGCAGGCTTTTAGGCTTTCGATAAATAGTTGAGAATGTTCTCAATTATTGAACGTAGTTTTAAGTTCTCAGACAATGGTTTTGGTTTTAAAATCCCAAAAATTTGTCTAATCAAAAAAACCTGCCCCAGAAAGCTCCAACCCTCCCCGTATGTATTGGGGAGGGGCAAGATTTTAAGTTTCCGCCAATATATCGGGGGGATTAAGGCTTTCAAGGGCAGGCTTTTAGGCTTTCGATAAATAGTTGAGAATGTTCTCAATTATTGAACGTAGTTTTAAGTTCTCAGACAATGGTTTTGGTTTTAAAATTCCAAAAATTTGTCTAATCAAAAAAACCTGCCCCAGAAAGGGGGATTAAGGGGGGTCTATTCGACTTATGCAAGAGGTCTAATCTTGCTAGCAAATATTAACTAATCCTTAAGATAAATATTTTGTTACTAAATATACAGTATTTTCTGTAGTTTAATTTTTGAATACAAGAACGGCTTTTTTTTGCATCTGCCCAAGATGACTATAAATAAGCCTCTCTCAAGGCATTCGTCATAGGGATCAGTAAATCTCTAAGCAGTATCTAATTTAAAGATAATTTATGTATCTAAAGTAAGAGGGTAAAATCACTTAAATTATAGGATAATATACAAAGATATCAAAAAGGATATCGAAAACTTTTTCAAATCTGAAATTTTGTTTAAAATAATTAGCCAATATTAAAGTCGTTTGTTAAGTTGGTTCAAACCAAAATCATTGCTACTTTAACTGGCAGTTCTCTCCAATAAAAAATACTTACAACCAGGGGTTTTAAAATGCAGACAGTACAAAAGATTTACTGCCCAAATTGCGGCTGCCAAGCAGAACGTTATTATATTACTGATAGTCAATTAACTCGAACACAATGCTCTAGTTGTGACTACTTGATGATTAGTTGCACTCGCACTGGCAAAGTAATTGAGGCTTATGCACCAGGAATTTATGCACAGCGCTAGATAATAAAAATTAAAAATTAGAGAATGTTTTCTCTAATTTCTAATAATAAAGTTACTTGTCAAAAATTTTAAAGACTTTACAGATTATTCTGTTATCTGAGTTGTTGCTGTCGGATCTGTTCTTGTAACCTAAATTGTTGCTGTTGTCTAATTTGTTGATCTTGTCTAAGTTGTTGCTGTTGTATTCTTAGTTGTTGCTGTCGTGAAAAGTCTTGCTGTTGTAGTCTTGTTTCTTCCTGTTGTAGTCTCAATTGTTGCTGGCGGAAGATTTCTTGCTGTTGTCGTGTAAATTCTTGCTGTTGTATTGTCTGTTGTTGTTGTAGTTGTTGTGGCTGTTGAAAATTTTGTCGTAGCCATATTTCATTCATTCGTTCTTGTGTTTGCTGATTTTGCCGATCCTGTTGTTGTCTGACTCTTTCTTGAAGTGAATCTTGCGTCTGGGGATTCGTCCGAATTATTTGGGCATTAACAGGAGAATTAATCGATAAAGCTTTGGCAAGCACAATCAATGGTAGCCATACTTTAACCAACGATAAGCGATTCAACATACAATTATTTCCTCAATTGTTATAAGTTAGGTTGAGCGATCGCTAAACCCTTAAAATGTCAACAAAATTTCCCTATACATCAATATAGGGGCTTGCAATAGTTAACTGAAGCTAATGTCTTATTTAGCGTTATGGGCTTACGCGATACTTACGGCTGACTACGCCAACATTCTTCAGTCGGCGACGTGTTCTAAATATTAGTGCGTTGGGAATAGCTTTCTAAATCAAGGTTATATCCAGTGCATTCTCTTGATTTTTCATAAAACTCTTGCTTATTAGATATTCATTAGATATTCATTTTAATTAAATTATACATTTAAATTTTTTACATGGTTTGCCGGATTACCGTAAATCTACCTGCGGTGGGTAAGTTAACAAAGGGATCTCAAGCGGTTTTACGCCATAGATAAACAGAGATGTATCTGAAGACATATCTCTGTTTATCTGCGGTTTGATATTCATTCATAGAATAGACTGCAACAAGTTTAATTTTTACTTGCTCTCAATTGTCCGCAAGCAGCATCGGCTTCTAAACCACGGGAATAACGGACACTAACAGCAGTATTTTGTTGCTTAAGGACGTTGACAAATGCTTGAATGCGATCGCGATTAGGGCGTTTGTAGTCTACTTCTTGGATAGGATTGTAAGGAATCAAATTCACATGACTTTGGAATCCTCGCAGGCATTTTGAAAGTTCTAATGCGTGTTCTGGTAAATCGTTAACACCAGCCAGGAGAATATATTCAAAGGTAACGCGGCGGCCAGTGATTTCTACATATTCTCGACATTCAGCCAGTAAATCTTCCAGAGGATAGGCACGGGCGCTAGGGACGAGTTTTTCTCGTAGTGCTTGATTGGGGGCGTGGAGACTTACAGCCAAAGTGATTTGCAAATTATTTTGTGCGAACTGACGGATGCGATCGCGAATACCCACTGTGGAAACTGTAAGCGATCGCTGCCCAATACCGATATCTTGATTGAGACATTTCAAAGCTGCTAAAACATTCTCAGTATTCAACAACGGTTCGCCCAGTCCCATAAACACCACATTGCTAACCCGTTGCTGAAAATCTTCTTGCACAGTTAACACCTGATCGATAATTTCATGCCGTGCTAGGTTGCGTTTGTAGCCTCCCTTACCAGTGGCGCAGAAATCACACGCCATTGGGCAACCCACCTGAGTAGAGACGCAAACTGTCAAACGGGCTTTTGGGCCTTCTCCTCTTTCTGCAAAGGTGGGGATACCTACAGTTTCAATAATCTGCCCGTCTGTTAATCGTAAAAGATATTTCACTGTACCATCGGGAGCCTCAGAGCGGTAATGTAAAATTGAGCGCCCAATTGGAACTTCTGCCACTTCTTGCCGCCATTGCTTGGAAAATACAGAAATATCAGCTAGCGATCGCACCCCTTTGTCGTAGATCCATTCATGCAGCTGCTTTCCTCTGTAAGCAGGTTGTCCTTGTTGCTGCACCCAAGTAGTTAACTCTGCCAGAGAAGCACCTAGAAGGGGAGGGATTAATTCTGATTTTTCTGAGTTGAAGTCAACCTGAGATACAAGAGGCGTAGCAGACATAAAAAAATCAAGAGTTGATGTAGGATCTCTATCCTACACCTGCTAGATAAAGTTAGCCTTGACCAAAGAAGACGGTAAATTAGCCAAAAGTTGTGCCGTTCCAGCCCCACATTGCCCCTTTAGCGTCTGCAAACTCTATATAAATGCGATTTTTCGGCACACCTAGAGTTTGGTTAATCTGCTGGCAAAAGTCTTGACTCATTGCTGCCGTTTGCTCTGGCTTCATCGTGCCAATACTCTTAATTTCAATGTAGCAAACTGGGTCTGTATTTCCTGCAAAAGTCATAGGAACTTCTGGCTCAAAAGCAGTCATTACATAAGATTCTGGTTTTCCCAAATGTTTCGCCAACTTGGCTGATAGGTTTAAAAGCATCGACTCAATTTCAGCTTTTTGAGGAGCAGATGCAGAAGTTTGCACTTTAATTAATGGCATAGTACCAAATTGGAATTTTGGATTTTATTACACTCTTAAGCTTATCTAAAAGCAGAGTACAGTTTAATATTCTAAAAGTTTTTGCTAATAAAAATTTAAGGGTATTTTTTCCCTAGTTGCAGCTTTTTTCATACTACTGCCAATAACGTTAACCTTAAAGGTTATACCTGACTTTCTAGGCAACCATCCTATTTGCATAGCTTGTTTTATCCATAACGCTACGTCTTTTGGTGTAACTGCGGTTATTTCATACCTCCGCTCAATTCTCCAAACCCGAACCTCTCCTGATGCATCTTGAAGTTGTATTGGCACGAGATTGCTATTAATAAGGCTGTACCCTTGTGGATGAAGCGTATCAGTAATAATCACTAATACTGAGCCAGGCTCAGTAGCGTGTTCTACGGCAACATGGAGATGTCCATCAGCATAGTCTGCTTGAGAGTTAGTAGCTTGTCTTCGGATTAGCCAGATGAATGGTTCTCCATCAATTATTATTTTTCTTGTACCTTTTTTCGGTATTGACATCTCTGTTGCTATATTTTTTGGACTATTCTGAGCGAAATAGGTGACTATGTTCGGGATGATATAAACGCGATCGCCCTTTTGTTGTCGAGAGGGCTGGACTAATTATATAAAGTGTTGTGCGAATTAGTTTTTCTTGATGAGTACATTCAGCCATTTGATTCAAAGGGACAACCTTGATTTTTTCATCAGGCCAGCCGATGCGAAAGCAAATCGCAATTAGGGTTTCGGCTGGATAGTGTTCGAGTAGTTTAGCTTGGGCATTTTCGACGTGACGCGCACTTAAATACAAGCAGAGGCTAGCCTGATGTGCTGCAAGAGTGGCTAATTCTTCAGCGATGGGGACTTCTGTACGTCCGCTGATGCGTGTCAAGATAATGGTTTGAACTAAACCAGGGACAGTCAGTTCTACTTTGAGTTTGGCAGCAGCAGCTTGAAAGGCACTAATACCAGGTATGACTTCAAAAGGAATATTTGCCTCTCTTAGGAGGTGCATTTGCTCGTGGATGGCGCTGTAGAGACTAGGATCGCCAGAATGGAGACGGACGAGAGATTTGTGTTGCGATCGCACTCTATCGAGAGTAATCGCCAAAATTTCTTCTAAAGTCTGATTCGCAGTCCTAATTATCTCGGCATCTTTTCGGCAAAGTTCTAAAATTTGTTCGGGTACTAAAGAATCAGCAAATAAAATTACATCAGCAACAGCCAGTAATTTCTGTGCCTTCACGGTTAATAAATCAGGATCTCCAGGTCCAGCACCGACAATATACACAGATGGTTCTATACCATATAGTGTTTTTTTATCACTCCCATTTTCTGTATATTCACTTTTAAAAGAACACACGGCAATCCCTCAAAAAATCTTTTTGATATTTTCTCAGTATCTTTCCGGATTTACCCTCTTTCCCTAGTAGAGAGTAATGGTAGATGCACCCTGGTTAAGCCCTAGAGAATACTCTGGGGCATTTTTTATTTTTTAGTCATTGGGAATTGAGCACTTGTACTGAGCGACTCGTACCGAGCGGAGCCGAGGTAAGCCGAAGTATTGGGCATAGGGCATAGTTATTCTTCTTGTCCCCTTGTCCCCTTGTCCCTCTCATGCCCCCCTCTCCCCATTTCCCTTAGCAGTAGGAACTACATCGGGTAAAGGGCGTTTGAGTAAGTAAAGCCAAGCTAATCCAACTAATCCCAATAGAATTCCTAGACTACTGACTACTTGCGCCATCCGTAATGGTCCCAGCATCAAGCTATCAGTGCGAAAGCCTTCAATCCATAAGCGTCCTAAGCTGTAGGCTGGCCAGTAAATGAGAAACAGTGTGCCTACCTTCAGACGTGGCTTACCAGATAAAGACCGGAAAAACAACGTTATTAGCAGCGTAAACACCATTAAATCCCATAGAGATTCGTAGAGGAAGGTGGGATGAAAGTAATCGAAACTAGCATATTCTAAAGGACGATGGTCTGGTGGAATATAGAGCTTCCAGGGTAAATCAGTCGGATCGCCAAAAGCTTCAGAATTAAAAAAATTGCCCCAACGTCCGATCGCTTGCCCTAAAATCAGCGAAGGTGCTACTAAATCTGCCAATTGCCAGAAAGAAACCTGCTTGATTTTGGCAAAGATTAACGCAGCCACAACGCCACCAAGAATCGCTCCATGAATGGCAATACCGCCTTCCCAGATCGCAAAAATTTTTCCTGGAGTTGGGGCATATTTTGACCACTCAAAAAAAACGTAATATAGCCGTGCGCCAGGAATTGCCCCAATCAACAACCAAAAGAACAAATCGCCTAGCAACTCAGGATTAACATTGCGGCGCTTTGCCAAATTCTGGGAAAGGATGACGCCAATTAAAACTGCTGTGGCAATCAACAAGCCGTACCAACGAATACTTAGTGGCCCTATTTTCACCAGAATCGGTCCTGGAGAAGTAAATTGAAACGCCAAGGGCAAAGTGGGAAAATCCAGTGCCATGAAAAATTACCTAGAAAAGTTCGTTAACTACCCGCGCACTTTGCTAAGTACGGAGTTTCTTGTGTCTCGAATACTGTAACTACACTTAAATCTTCCACAATATTGTGGGGACGTAGGTAAAAATCCAGTATTCATATTTAGGAGTCTAGTTCCTAACGCTTAGTTGAGCATAACTTGTGCCACTAAAACAATTGGGTTTACCATCCTTACTGAGAGCGCAAGATGGTAGATTTGAGTAAGTTACACAAAATAGTTTCGATATAATCACCTAAACAACTTTGATATATTTAAAATTGTGATTGCTATTTATCCTGGTAGCTTCGACCCCATTACCTTGGGACACCTCGATCTCATCGGGCGCGGTAGTCGGCTGTTTGAGCGGGTGATTGTCGCCGTACTACGGAACCCTAACAAAATGCCACTTTTTAGTGTGGAGCAACGGCTAAATCAAATCCGTCTTTCTACAGAACATCTACCTAATGTAAAAGTAGACAGCTTTGATGGTCTTACCGTCAATTATGCTCAAATGCAACAAGCACAAGTTTTGATCCGGGGTTTACGGGCTGTGTCAGATTTTGAAGTGGAACTGCAAATGGCTCACACCAATAAAACTCTTTCTACCCAAATAGAAACAGTTTTTCTCGCAACCTCAAATGAGTATAGTTTTTTAAGTAGTAGTGTGGTAAAAGAGATTGCAAGGTTTGGTGGCTCTATCGATCATCTCGTTCCCCCACACATTGCCCTAGATATATACCAATGCTACAATCAGAAATCTCCAATGTTGAACCCAATCTCAACGGAAGCAATCCCCCCTCTCAAGAATATCTCGGTGGAGAGGGAAGCATAGATATTCAGCAGGAACTCAACCGCCTAGAGGAAATGGTTCTCTCTAGTCTCAGAATTCCGCTGACGGGACGCACACTCATAGATGAAGAAAAGCTGCTAGATCAGCTTGATTACATTCGGCTGGCTTTACCATCACTTTTTCAAGAAGCAGCAGCAGTTCTCGACCAAAAGGACGAAATTCTGCTAGAAGCGGAAGAGTATGGACAGCAGGTTGTTGAGGCTGCACAAGCCAAAAGAGCGCAAATTTTAGCTGAAAGCGATATTATTCACCAGGCTGAACAGGAAGCTGAACGACTGCGGCGACAAGTGCAACAAGAGTGTGAGGGAATAATGCAAGAAACCCTCGCCGAGATTGACCGCAAGCGGTATGCTTGTCAGCAAGAGTTAGAGCTGATGCGACAAAATGCGATCGCTCATGCTCAAGAAATTGAAGATGGTGCTGATGCTTATGCCGATGGCATTTTGGGAAATATCGAGCAGGATCTCAAACAGATGTTGCAAGTTATCACTAACGGTCGGCAACAATTGCAAATTGATAACCTCACTCAGCGCAATTCACCTCCTGGCAAAAAAAGATAGAGGTTCTAATAAGAGATGAGGAAAAATTATCAGTTGGGTTTCGCTATTGCTTAACCCAACAATTTTCATGAAGGAATAATTTTAGGGAATCTACCTACTAATAAATTTAAAATTTTAGCTTGTAATTAAGCAGGATTTTTAATAAATGCTTACTTTTGCGCAAGTGAATTTTGGATTAAATATAGCTGGTTTAATTGTAATTATTTATTTGCTTTGGGCAATTATTTACTTAATTTTAACATTAGTTTGGCTATCCCAACGTGTAACCAGGCTTAGAGGTTGGGCTTTAGCCCTTTACATTATCCAACTTATATTTACGCCAATTATAATGTTGTTAAGTGGAGTAATCTTGTATTATCAAGGTTGGCGTTTAGATCCAGTTCTTCAATTTGAGCAATTTTTATTATTGCTATTAATTCTTTACCTGAGCATCAAAGATATTGTAATTAATGCAGTTTACAGAGATAGATAGTTTTAATATTGGGAGAATCTCATTAATATTTGTGTTTAAAACTCAGAAAAATGGGTACTGGATACTAGAAAAATTACTTAATCCCCAGTCCCCAGTATCCTTCACTGCGATCGTGATTGGTTAATTCGCTTTTGCAATTCGGCTTCAATTTCTTCATCTGTGCTGCAAAAGACTTTTGGACGTTGCTCTAATTTATCCATGAGAATGTGGAAGGCTTCTACATCTTTGGGATGGTAGCGAACCCAGTCCCGCAACTCTTCATCAGTCATCGCCTGGTAGTTAGAATCTGTCATGGAAATGTTACTGTGTAAAAGTTTGTAAATGATTTGCGTAGTTCCTGAACCTAAGACAGAATACTGAGATGCAAGTGGTTTTACTACTTGCCAGATTGTTCATTAAAGGAGCATTATCATGAGTACTTTCGGTTCGGTGTTTGTAGGTCTGAACAATAATTTTACTGTCAAAGATGGTGCATGGACTAGCTTTGACAAATATCCACGTCAGCTTGGTGATGTTAACGGCGATGGTCGTGATGATATTGTCGGTTTTGGAAATGATAATGTCTTGGTCTCTTTAGGTCAAAGCGATGGCACTTTTGGTTCGGTGTTTGTAGGTTTGAACAATAATTTTACTGTCAAAGATGGCGCATGGACTAGCTTTGACAATATCCACGTCAGCTTGGTGATGTTAACGGCGATGGTCGTGATGATATTGTCGGTTTTGGAAATGATAATGTCTTGGTCTCTTTAGGTCAAAGCGATGGCACTTTCGGTTCGGTGTTTGCAGGTCTGAACAATAATTTTACTGTCAAAGATGGCGCATGGACTAGCTTTGACAAATATCCACGTCAGCTTGGTGATGTTAACGGCGATGGTCGTGATGATATTGTCGGTTTTGGAAATGATAATGTCTTGGTCTCTTTAGGTCAAAGCGATGGCACTTTCGGTTCGGTGTTTGTAGGTCTGAACAATAATTTTACTGTCAAAGATGGCGCATGGACTAGCTTTGACAAATATCCACGTCAGCTTGGTGATGTTAACGGCGATGGTCGTGATGATATTGTCGGTTTTGGAAATGATAATGTCTTGGTCTCTTTAGGTCAAAGCGATGGCACTTTCGGTTCGGTGTTTGCAGGTCTGAACAATAATTTTACTGTCAAAGATGGCGCATGGACTAGCTTTGACAAATATCCACGTCAGCTTGGTGATGTTAACGGCGATAGCCACAATGATATTGTCGGTTTTGGAAATACTGATGTCTACGCCGCTCTAGGTTAATAGGATCACCCTTCTCACAAGTAATAGTTTGTTTGTCATTGGCTCCAATGTCACCTCCCCGTTAGAGTAGATTTCTAGGTTCTATCGCGCCCCTTATGCTAAAGTGACTTACGCTATTATTAAATACCAAGCTAGAAAACTGCAAAACCCTTTCTGCATAAGGATAACAGGTTTAAAAAAGTATGGATTTAATATTAGGAACCATAAAGGGAGCGATAGAGCCTATTTATACCTGTTAGCTTTTGATTTCCTGTCAGCAGATAATTACGATTACAAAGTATATGTAAAATCCTCTACCAGCATACCGGGAACTAAACTACCTCCAAGTTGACGACTTTCATAAGTTCCTACTTCGGGAATGAATTCTTGAAAATTGGTTAAATCTACTAAGTTTTCTCCCCAAAAGCGGTAGAGACTTTCGTCAAAACGTAAGTTTTCAATGGGGGCAAGAATTTCTCCGTTTTCTACCCAAAAACAAGCATAACGGGTCATACCTGTGATTCTACCAGTGTGGCGATCGCTCCAATTCAAGTAATGCAAATTAGATACATATAATCCTGTATCTAAACTCGGAAGAATCTGCTCAAATACTAAATTTCCCGGACTCACTTCTGGCGCTCGTAAAGTCTCTGAACCATTAGCGCCATTGGCAATTTTTTGATATTCCTTAGCAGTGCGAGAATTCACCAAAGTATTTACCAAACGTCCTTTTTCGATTACAGGTAACTCCGGTGCTGCCATTTCTCCCAATTCATTAAATCGCGGCACTAATCCCTGCTGAAAATTTTCTTTTAAACTAAATCTTAGAGAAAGTTGTTTTTCTTGACGCGATAAAGCAGCTAAAGCACTGTTTCCTTGTTGGATATCAGCTTCGCTTACCGCTCCCCAAGAAAGCATTAATAATAAATCTGCAACAGCAGCAGGTGCAAAATAAGTTTTGTATTGTCCCCGTGGCAGTTCTTTTGTTGGGTGAGCAAGCAATTCTAGTTGTTTTTTAGCTTCGCTAATTTTGGCTATATATTTAGATTCATCCCAATTACTCCCGGCAAATGTGCCCTTAACTGCTTGTCCAGATGAGGAAAATAGAGAATAATCTAAGGTAAAAGAATCAGTAGCAAACCAATGTTTTTGACCGCTAGAATCACCATAAGCTTTAATTATCACTCCCCCTGCATATATCCCTGTAAAATCCAATTCAGCAACTAGTTCAAGTACAGTCGGGACTACTGCCTTAGCCGCCAATAAATTTCCAGAATGTATTTCTCTACTGAGATTATTTCCTGATGGCAAAACTAGATATGGATCGACAGGTAGTAGAATAAGTTCGTCACGTAGTTCTTGCAAAGCACTATATGCTAACTGCCAGTCTACCTCCCAATTTCCAGTAAAAGGAAACTGCCGAACACTATTGCGCTGATTTTGCATCAAAGTTAGTTCTATCCAACCATCAGCAACACAACCAGTCTGACGCACTTTCGCATGATTAAAACGAGTAAATTGACTTATTTCACTACTAAGTCTTACAGTGAATTGTTCATTTTCTGCTTTTTTGATCAGCAGACTTTCAATCAGTCGATTAAAGCTGACTTCTAACGCAGATAATTCTTCAATTTTCATGGATATTAAAAATTAATAGGGAATAAAGAGAGGGAGAAAGTTAGGAGTTAGGAGTTAGGAGTTAGGAGTTAAAAGAATTTTTAGAAGTAGCTAGGCGAAAATAAATTAAAGTTTGGAGTAAGGACTTTAGTCCTGATAATCATTTTTTTGAGGGATGAATCGCTTACTACAAGCTAGGATTTTATTTGATGTTAATTATGCCTATTTACTTAATTTAAAACTCCTAACTACCAACTCATAACTATTGTATTTTTCAAGTTCCTCCACCAAAAACTTCGACATTAGCAAATACACAAACAGGTGAACCGTGTCCTACCCAAATGGCCTGATTTGGTTCTCCTTTGCCACAATAAGGAGTACCATACATTTGCCAGTTTGTGGCATCTCCGACTTTAATTAAACTATGCCAAAACTCTGGTGTTGTGGCGCGATAGTTGGGATTACGAAGGGTTTTGGTAAGTTTACCGTTTTCAATTAATTTAGCGTACTCACAACCAAATTGGAATTTGTAGCGGCGATCGTCAATTGACCAAGAACGGTTAGATTCCATGTAAACGCCGTGTTCTATCTCGCCAATAATGTCTTCAAAAGTGCCGTTTAAAGGCTCTAAATTCAAGTTACCCATGCGATCGATCGCTGGTCGATTCCATGAGCAAGCACGGGCACAGGCAACTCCTGCTACACCTGCTCTTGCTTGACTTTCCAGACTGCCTAAACCCCGTTGCAGTACACCTTCTTTAACCAAATACTCCCGCGTTGCTACAGCACCGGTATCATCAAAGCCGTAGCTAGAAAATTCACCAGCCACGGTAGGATCAAAGGTAATGTTCATCAACGGCGAACCATATACGAGGTTGCCAAAATCACTTTTATTAACAAAGCTGCCCCCAGCATAGTTACGCTCATCTCCCAAAATTCGGTCAATTTCTAGGGGATGCCCAACACTTTCATGGATTTGCAGCATCATTTGATCTGGGGCTAAAACTAAATTGGTACGGGTGGTTGGGCATTCTTCTGCTGTCAATAGTTCTACTGCTTGTTCGCCTATTTGCCGCACCCGATGCCATAAGTTTTCTTGTTTTAAGAGTTCGAGTCCGCCTTGGTAACAGTTTGCTTGCGAGCCGTTGTTGCTGCGCTGTTGTACAACCGCTCCATCTTGGGCAGTAGCTCCGTAATTCGTGCCTATAGATAGGATTTTTTGATAGACTTCTGAGCCGTTACTGCTAATAAACCAAGATTCTCGCTCAGTTGTGCTAGCACTAGCTATGGTTTGCACAATTTTGTCGTCAACTTTGAGCGTTTGGCAAATACGAACCAGTAAATCGTTGATTTCCCCTGGACTTAGAGCATCCAATGGCTTAAGAAAGGGAGATTTATATTCACCAACGACTTTAGGGCGCTCACTTTCACGGAAGGGATGTATCCACCATTCACTGGCTGCTAGTGCCTGGTTATAGGCTGTTTGAGCAGCAGTTTGCAGGGAAGATAATTCTAGGGAGTTAGTAGCTGCGTAACCCAGACAGCCATTCACCAAAACTTCCAGCATAGCTCCGACAGTGAAGGATTTGCCGTTTAGTTGGGGTAAGGCGTCACGGACTGAACGGGTAGTAGAAGTCTCCTTTACGGCTCTAATACCAATCCAATCTGCGGGAATATCGAAACTAGCGATCGCTTTTTTGAGTTCAGACCACATAAAGAATGGGGAATAAAGAATAAAGAATAAAGAATGGGAATGGGGAATGGGGCATGGGGCATGGGGAATGGTACAAAGGAGAGGATATTTCCCTCCTACTCCTACTCTCCACTCTCTCTAATTCCGATGCCAGCGCGTGCCATCACGACTATCAATTAGCGTAATACCTTGTGCTTGAAGTTCGTCACGAATGCGATCGCTTTCGGCAAAATTTTTGCCTTTACGTGCTTCTTGCCTTTGCTGAATTTTCGCCTCAATTTCTACATCGCTTAAACCATTAGTTGTTTGAGTTTCGGCTTCTATCTCGGCTTCTAAACCCAAGACTCCAGCTAAAGTGACGAGAGTTTGCCATTGACGCTGTAACTCATCAGGGGAAGTTTCGGTTTTCCCTTCATGCACAAGAATATTTCCCTCACGGCGCAGTTCTTTGGCTAATTCAAACAGCACTGTTAACCCACCAGGAAAATTAAAGTCGTTATTTACGGTTTCTTGAAAGCGTTCAACAGTTTCAGGAAGTAGTGAGGTAGTCTCCACTCCCCATCCTAGTTTTTCACCGTATTGGTGGCCGAAGAGTAAACCTTCTTTAATGGTGTGCCAGCCATTGGTTGCTGCGGCGATCGCTTCGTCGGTAAAATCAATTGGTGTGCGATATTGAGCGGTCAGCACGAACAACCGTACTGCCATCGGGTCAACTCCTCGATCCAGTAAGTCTCTAATAGTGGTAAAGTTGCCCAAAGATTTGGACATTTTTTCACCATCTACTTTCACCATGCCGTTATGCAACCAATAACGCGCTAATGGTTTTCCGGTTACAGCCTCAGATTGGGCAATTTCGTTTTCGTGATGGGGAAAAATTAAGTCAGCACCACCAGCGTGAATATCTATGGTATCACCCAAGCGATCGCGCACCATTGCCGAGCATTCTATATGCCACCCCGGACGACCTGCGCCCCACGGTGATTCCCAAGCAGGTTCTCCCGGTTTTGCTGCTTTCCACAAAGCAAAATCAAAAGGGTCTTTCTTTTTCTGGTACTCTGGATCTTCTACATTGACGCGCTCGCTTTTCCCAGCTTGCATATCCTCTAACTTGCGTCCAGAAAGCTTGCCATACTCAGCAAACTGCCGCACTGCATAATACACATCGCCTTCAGATGGGTAAGCAAAACCTTTATTTTCCAACTCATGAATTAACCGTTGAATGCCATTCATCGTGTGAGTAGCGCGGGGATACTCATCAGCTTCTTTGATTCCCAACCGCGCCATATCCTCAAAATATGCTTTGATAAAGCGATCGGCTATCATATCCATTGATGAATGTTCAACACAGGCTCGATTAAGAATCTTGTCATCAATATCAGTAAAATTTTGGATATATCGGACTTCATAGCCGATAAACTGGAGGTATCGGCGTACTACGTCCCAAACGATGCAAGCTCTAGCATGACCCAAATGGCAGTAGTCATATACCGTCACGCCGCAGTAATACATCTTAACCTTGCCTGTTTCGACTGTTTCAAACGGTTCTTGACGACGGGTGAGGGTATTGTAAAGGGTTAGGGTCATAACAGAGTAATGCTGAAATAGAGAGATACGTAATAATAGGGTAAAGCAGCTGGGATGACAGTCCAGCATCCCTATGCTAGTGTTTTCTGGACTATCTGCGCTACATTACTCTTTTTTGACTATTTGATAACAGCGCTATGCAATCAGCAGTTAAACCCGAATCTTCGGCAATGGATACGCCCAAACAAGGAATGCCAGTAACAATTATTACGGGTTTCCTCGGTAGCGGCAAGACGACTTTACTCAATCATATCCTCAACAACCAACAGGGTTTAAAAACCGCTGTTCTAGTGAATGAATTTGGCGAAATTGGCATCGACAACGAGCTAATTGTTTCCACTGGTGAGAACATGGTGGAGCTAAATAATGGTTGTATCTGCTGCACTATTAATAATGATTTGGTAGATGCAGTTTACAAAGTTTTAGAACGCCAAGAAAATCTAGATTATCTAGTAGTGGAAACAACTGGATTGGCAGATCCGCTACCAGTAGCTTTAACATTTCTCGGCACAGAGTTGCGGGATTTAACCCGCTTAGATTCGATTATTACTGTGGTAGACGCGGCTAATTACAGCCTAGATTTATTTAACTCTGAGGCAGCATACAGCCAAATTGCTTATGGTGATGTGATTGTGCTGAACAAGGCAGATTTAGTTGATGAAGCCACTTTGAACCAGTTAGAAAGAAAAATTAACGAAGTCAAGGAAGGAGCAAGAATTATCCGCGCGACGCGATCGCAAGTGCCACTTCCTTTAATTTTGAGTGTTGGTCTGTTTGAGTCTGATAAATATTTTGACACAGTGGTGGATGAACACGACCATCACGATCGTCACGACCATGACCATGACCATGACCACTCAACATGCGGTCACGATCATCACGACCATGACCATGACCATGACCATGACCATCACGGCCATCACCATCATTCTCACCATTTAGAAAATGATGGTTTTACTTCCATCTCTTTCCAAAGTGACAAGCCTTTTTCTATTAGGAAGTTTCAGTATTTCTTAGATAATCAGCTACCCTCAAATATCTTCCGAGCCAAGGGGATTATGTGGTTTGATGAAAGCCCGAAGCGTCATATTTTCCACCTTTGTGGTAAACGCTTCACCTTGGATGATGATGAATGGAAAGGCCAACTGAAAAACCAGTTAGTACTGATTGGTCAAAATTTGGATCGTGAGACTTTAATTAGTCAACTCGAAAACTGCATTTGTCTACCTTCAACCTCTCGCGGTAAAGGGTTTGGCAAATAAAAGTTAGAAGTTAGAAACTTACTACTCGTTCCCAGGTGGAACCTGGGAATGTATTCTCAATGGCTCCGCCATCAATTTTAAGTAAAATGAGAGAATAGCGATCGCTTTCTGAATACAGAAAGTTTCAGCAAGAAACTCACAAGTTTTATCGAACATTAAGAATTTTTATCGGGTGGTAGACACTCGTTGTTTTTACAGCAGATTTCAGGGAAATGAGGTACAAAATTTCATAAAAAAGTCATATACCAAGAGACTTGAAACCTTATTCCCCATTCCCTATTCCATGTTCCCTGTTCCCTATTCCCTATTCCCTATTCCCTACTGTATATATTGCTCTAAAATCAAAACGTTGATAAATGTTCTGATTAAAATGCGCGTTGTTATCCAGCGAGTCAAATCATCTCAAGTTACAGTGAATGATGAAATTGTCGGTAAAATTGGGCGGGGGCTAAATTTGCTCGTAGGTATAGCCAATACCGATACTGATGCTGAAATTGACTGGATGGTGCGTAAGTGCTTAGAGTTGCGGCTGTTTCCTGACGAAGGAGGAGACGACCGTTGGCAAAAATCTGTACAAGAAATTGGCGGCGATTTGTTAGTAGTCAGTCAATTTACCCTTTATGGTGACTGTCGCAAAGGTCGCCGTCCTTCTTTTGACCGTTCAGCCGCTCCCCAATCGGCAGAAGATTTGTATAATCGTTTTGTTATCAAGTTAAGAGCTAGCGGGTTGCAGGTAGAAACTGGTAAATTTGGTGCAATGATGCAAGTTATCATTGAAAACGATGGGCCCGTAACTTTGTTACTTGAAAAAGAAGCAATTTAAGTATATACACTAAAAACTGAATCACAGTAGCTTCTAGACCGTGGTGTTCTAATTGATGAGAGAATATTAAATTAACCATCACCAAAGTTTAAATTCATTCATCATGGCGAAAATCCAGTTTTCTAGAGGTCTTGACGAAGAGGTAATTCCAGATGTGCGCTTAACGCGATCGCGTACTGGAGATAGTGGTACAGCGACCTTTATTTTTACGAATCCGAAAATTTTAGATCAAGGTACTACCGAAGATATTACCGGAATGTACTTGATTGACGAAGAAGGCGAGATAATTACCCGTGAAGTTAAAGCTAAATTTATTAACGGGAAACCGGAAGAATTAGAAGCACTTTACATAATGAAATCTGCCCAAGAATGGGATCGCTTTATGCGCTTCATGGAGCGGTATGCTGAAGAAAACGATCTGGGATTGAGTAAAAATGAGGCATAGGGCATAGGGCATAGGGCATCGGGCATCGGGCATTGGTAACTGTCAATGCGTCATTTACCATGCCCAATTATTCATTATTAAAAGTTCATGAGTGACATATAATGCCACAACCCCATCCAGACTCGCCTGGAGTTTTAGTAACTTGTGCTGTGGTTACTGTCAGCGATACACGCACTTTGGAAACAGACAAAAGTGGCCAGCTAATTCAGCAGTTACTCCTTGGTGCTAACCATGCTGTAGGAGCCTACACGATTATCAAAGATGAACCGACACAAATTCAAGAGCAGATAGAAAATCTGGGCAAAAGCGCAAATTTGGATGCTGTAATTTTTAATGGTGGTACAGGTATTGCACCAAGAGATACGACCTATGATGCTATTGAGAAGTTACTAGAGAAAACTTTGCCAGGATTTGGTGAGTTATTTCGTTTTTTAAGTTATCAAGAAATTGGTTCGCGGGCGATCGCTTCTCGCGCTGTTGCTGGTGTTTATCAAGATAAATTAATTTTCTCGCTTCCTGGTTCCAGTAATGCTGTGCGACTGGCGATGGAAAAACTGATTTTACCCGAACTCACTCACCTGGTAAGTCAGGTTTGTAAGGGTTGAAATGAGCAACCTTTCAGAAAGCTACCATAAAATTTAGGTATGAAGCACTGAAATCATCCTTTATCCACTTACACCTTGAGACTACCTAGAATTATAGTGAAACGGATGAAATTTTAATATCAGGTCAGTAATGGAACCTATTTCCTGGAATTGCATAATTGCTCATAGCATTACTGCATTTTCATACTTTGGTATCCCCATAATCATAGGGGTTTTCTTTGCCAAAACTAAGGCAACTATCCCTCCTAAGTTTTGGCTAGCCTTTTTCTTATCAGGTGGATTCGTACTATTTTGCGGATTTCATCACCTTCTGACGATCTTCGAGCCACATATGGCAGTGTCCCTGCTGCACTTAGGTGTGCTTGATGTAATGGCATTTATTTCTTTATCTGCTTTACTCTACCTAATGCCAACCGCTTATCAAATTGTAGAGGCGATCGCCAGATATCAAGAAGATACCCGCGAACTGCAACGTAGCCAGCAGATGCAACGGCTATTCCTAGATCAGGGGCCATTTGCAGCATATATCAAAGATGAACAATCTAGAGTGCTTTACTACAACCAGGAAATACAGTCTAGATTTTCTGTAGATTCACAAGAATGGTTGGGAAAAACTGATAGTGAATTCTTGCCAGATCCAGAAGAGGGGCGGCAGGTTATGGAGAACGATCGAGTTGTTTTGAAGACTCTACGTCCTTTGAAGCTAATTGAAGAGGTAAAAGTATCTAGTAACAATCAGCCGTGTTACTGGCTATCGTTTAAGTTTCCGTTTAGCGATTACGCAACGGGTGCTTACCGGATTGGGGGAATCAGTATTGATATTACAGAATCCATAGAAGTACAGCGATCGCTAACTGACTTAAATCGGCAGTTAGAAGAAAAGACACTGAAATTGGAAGCAAAAAAACGAGAACTTATATATCTCTCAGATATGGCGGAGATGCTTTATTCTTGCGAGTCTGAAGATGAGGTGTATCAAGTAGTTGCTTTAACGTGTTCCAAGCTATTTCCG
Organism: Nostoc sp. DSM 114167; assembly: GCF_052692655.1. Lineage (NCBI taxonomy): Bacteria > Bacillati > Cyanobacteriota > Cyanophyceae > Nostocales > Nostocaceae > Nostoc > Nostoc sp. DSM 114167. The sequence continues at coordinate 3,588,903 of NZ_CP195116.1, read as the reverse complement.
AATATGAGTGGTTCTATTTATATAATTGCTAATTCTAAAAATTATGTTCAGATGAATAGTTTTTGGGGAGGTGAAAGAAGAAGTAAAGAAATATTTTCACTATCTGATTGTTGGGCTTTGCGGAGAGGAAAATTAAATCTTTTATCGCCTCGTAATTCAGGACTAATGTGCAGTCACTTAATACAGCCTGTTAGCGGCACACATTTGTGCATTCCATTGTTTGCACAAGGCGAAGTAGTTGGCAGTTTACACCTCGACGCGCTTGAAGAAATCAGTCTAGAAGAGCGACAAACTTCTGAGATTATTGCTAGAACATTAGGCATTGCACTGAATAATCTATCGATCAAACAACGTCTAACCTATGAAAACTTGCGGGATGGGATGACCCAACTATTCAATCAAAGCTATATGGAAACCATCACGGAACAAAGGTTAGCTGAAGCGGAACGATCGGGACAACCTCTTAGTATTATTTTTCTTGATATCGATAACTTTAAATCTTACAATTCGCGCTACGGACACGTGACTGCCAACATTGTTCTCCAGGGATTAGCAAAGTTACTGTTAAAATCTATTCGCTCCTTTGACATTGCTTGCAGATGGGGTGGTGAAGAGTTTGTGATTGTTATGCCTAATATGACACTGGAAACGCTCAGAAAGCGAGTAGAACAATTAAGGGTAGATATTGAACGAATGCAATTGAAGGACGGCGATCGGCTCCTCGAAAGCATCACCGCTTCTTTTGGAATAGCTGTATCAGAACCAGGAATTACGGTTAAAGATTTTCTAAATCGGGCAAATCAAGCGATGCTTGAGGCAAAGCGAACAGGAAAGAATCGAGTTAGAGAATATATAAATACCTATAATTGAAGAATAAAGAATTTAGAATACCGCAAGCAGTCAAACAATTTTAGGTTTTAGATTTTAGATTTTCGATTGACTCTATAACTATCCTTTGCGCTTGTGTTGGCATAGAAATCAGAAACTTATAAATTTGCCTATAAAAAAACAACTCCCTGAAGATGTGGGAGTTGTTTTTTATATTCAAGCAGTTTTTAAAACATTTAGAATGGAGCGATCGCTAAACAAATAGTAGCCAAAATAGCAGCGATTATATAAAACACTCCAACCACTTGTAATTCTGACCAGCCAGTAAGTTCTAAATGATGGTGTAAAGGTGCCATTTTAAAGAGGCGTTTGCCTTTGCCATCGGGGCCCTTCGTGGCTTTGTAATAAGTTACCTGTGCCATCACCGAAAGGGTTTCTACGAAGAAGATACCACTGAGAATAAACAGACCTACTAAGGTATTTGTTAATAGTGCTACAGCAGCTAAAGCTCCTCCCAGTGCCAGGGAACCAGTATCTCCCATGAAAACGCGGGCTGGGTTGCGATTATGGGCTAAGAAACCTAAACACCCGCCACTTAAAGCAGCACAGAAAACCATCAATCCTGGTGCTGTTGGTGCGACTAAAGCACCTAATGCCAAAAGTGCGATCGCTACTGTTCCTGCTGCCAAGCCATCAATACCATCTGTTAAATTAGTCGCATTACTTTCTGCAACTAGCACAAAACCTGCTAAAGGCCAAAATAGAAATCCTAATGGTAGTGTGAAGCTCACCCAAGGCAAAGCAATATTTGTAATATTAGAAGGTTGATTAAACATCAGCCATAGACAAAACATAGCCGCAAAACTCACCTGCAAAGCCAGTTTTGTTTGTGGAGATATACCTTTATTTGATTTCCGGCGCAGAATTTGCCAATCGTCGAGCCAGCCAATCAATCCATAGCTGATGGTCAAAGCCGAAACAGCAAGCACCTCTTTAGAAAAGTTAGACAATATGCAGGCAAGCAACACAGATACAGGTATAAAAAATATACCACCCATTGTGGGAGTGCCTGCCTTTTTGAGATGAGCTTGAGGCCCATCTTCACGAATTATTTGTCCAGTTTTAAGTGCTTGAAGTAAAGGTATTACCCAATAGCCCACCACACCTGAACCCAATGCACACAACAGTAATGGCAGGGTTAACGACATACTTTGCCAAGGTAGCCGATTGGCCATCGAATCCAAGAAAAATGCTGTTGTACCTAACCCTACGGCTAATAAAGAGGCTAGAGCGATTCCAGAAATGTTTAATCCTTGCTCAGGAGATAATTTAGCGTCCACAGAAGTTTCCCTTCACTCCACACTTATAAAATTGAATACCATTAACTAGGGATACTACCAATTCCATAGCCTGAAAAGGCTAATTCTCAGCGATTCCTATATCATCATCTTCATCATCATCGAGGTCGTAGCCAATTCCATCTTCTACACCCATTAAGGAGTCTATTCCTTCTTCGTCAGCTTGAAAATCCGGTTCGTGAAGGTCACGCGCGATGATGCGACCGTTATTTTGTAACCAGTCCAACAAAGAAGATTCTGGCTTTAGGGGGATGACATCGGCTCGCTGGTTACGGGGTTCTTCACGTAATGGAGAGTTCAACATATCGAGTGAGGACAAGAAAAGGTTTACGTAAGTTGACATTTAGAGTCTATCACTTGACACGGATTAATTTAGTTATCTTTTCAACCCTTTAGTTGATAAATCCGCATTCAGATAGAAATTTTTTTATTTAATAAGCATAAGGCTTAAGTCAAGCGATTCTTAGTAATTTTTATGGCTGTACATATATGTCATTAATATCTTGTTTATGCTGATGGAAAGTGAGTGATTTTTGAGGTGACAGGCGATGATGCCAAAAGCGGCTCTTATGGATGCGATCGCACTTACTAATCGCGGTTTACTGGCGACCGAAGAACAGAAACAGGCTATCTTAATCGCGATCGCCTATTTAGAAGACTTTAATCCTACACCCCGTCCGGTGGAAGCTAGTAATTTGCTAGATGGCAATTGGCGATTACTATACACCAATAGCAAGGCTCTTTTAAACTTAGATCGTTTACCTTTATGTAAACTAGGTCAAATCTATCAGTATATCCGGGTAGATACTACCAGTGTTTACAACATAGCTGAGATTTATGGCTTACCTTATTTAGAAGGATTAGTCAGCGTTGCTGCTAAATTTGAGCCAGTTTCAGGTCGGCGTGTCCAAGTAAAATTTGAGCGTTCTATTATCGGCTTACAACGTTTAATAGAATACAATTCTCCGGTAACTTTTATCCAACAAATTGAAGCAGGTAGAAAATTTCCCGGAATTGATGTTGCCATAAACAGTGACAAACAGCAAGGCTGGTTAGATATCACTTATATAGATAACGACCTACGGATCGGCAGAGGTAATGAGGGAAGTGTGTTTGTCTTAACTAAAACATAAGCTTTTACAAAATAGCTATTTGCGAATGAAGGTACACTATAACGTTTACCTTGTCAAGTAGGGTTTAATACCTTTTGTAATTTTGGATGTGGTATGGAGTCGGGAGTGAAGAAGGGAATAGGGTACAGGTTACAGGGTACAGATTATTCCCTATCACCTTTCACCTGTAACCTCTCCCCTAATCCAATGCCCACTCCTCAATTCAGACAAATAACTTAACAAAGACTCTTGCTGCGACCTTGAGGTTGTAGAGTGAAATCAATTAGCCCTCTAGATTGGCGATTGATAACTAAAAGGGAAAATAATCATGGTTCAACGTGGTTCTAAAGTACGTATTCTCCGCCCTGAATCCTACTGGTTTCAGGATCTAGGAACTGTGGCTTCCATCGACCAAAGCGGCATCAAATACCCTGTAATTGTCCGCTTTGAAAAGGTCAATTACTCTGGTATTAATACCAACAACTTTGCCCAGGATGAATTAGTCGAGGTTGAAGCACCAAAGGCTAAAGCACCGAAAAAATAGCAGCAAAGCTACAAGGGGGTTGTTTGATGCGATGATGAAGGGTAGTCTCAAGTCTGAAGTATGAAGTCTGAAAATTTCAGTTCATTCATTCTTTGTCCTAGCCTACCCTAATCTACGAGAGCCGCCCTGCGGGTATTTACGGTTTCTTTTGGGTAGTAATACGAGCCATCTACGGCTATGTAAGTTACTACCCCATCTTTTCTAGCTCGAACCCTCAAATAAATCACAATTGCCTGCTTAACTCAGCTTGAATGCCCGAACTGCCTGAAGTTGAAACAGTCCGAAGGGGTCTAAATCAATTGACCCTCAACCAAGAAATTACGGGAGGAGATGTGTTGCTCGATCGCACCATCGCCTACCCGTTTTCTGTTGGTGAGTTTGTTAATGGAATTAAAAATAATGCGATCGCTACTTGGCATCGTCGCGGTAAATATCTCCTCGCCGAACTCTCCTCGTCTTCCGGCTGGCTAGGGGTTCATTTGCGAATGACCGGTCAACTATTATGGCTGGATAGAGATGAACCATTACACAAGCACACGCGGGTTAGATTATTCTTTGGGGATCGACAAGAATTACGCTTTGTTGACCAGCGAACCTTCGGTAAAATATGGTGGGTTCCGCCTGGTGTTGCTGTAGAAAGCATTATCACTGGTTTGGCAAAACTGGCAGCAGATCCATTTTCATCAGAATTTACTGTTGAATATCTAGCAAACAAACTCCAAAACCGTCGCCGTCCGATTAAGACTGCGCTACTAGATCAATCCGTGGTGGCGGGATTAGGTAACATCTATGCTGATGAAGCATTATTTAAGAGTGGAATTTTCCCTGAAACCTTGTGTATAGATTTGCAGCTAAAGCAAATTGAACGTTTGCGAACAGCGATAATTCAGGTGTTAGAAACCAGCATTGAGGCTGGTGGTACGACATTTAGTAATTTTTTGAATGTTAAAGGTACTAATGGCAATTATGGTGGTGTAGCCTGGGTTTATAACCGCGCTGGAGAACCCTGTCGAGTTTGTGGTACAGCAATTCAACGGATCAGGTTAGCTGGGCGATCTAGTCATTTTTGCTTTGAGTGTCAAACGCTAGGGGGAGTTAGGAGACGCGATTAATCGCGTCTCTTGTACAGACGCGATTAATCGCGTCTTTACAAGAGTTAAGAATTCTAACTCGGAACTCTTTTAAAATGCAGGTGAAAGACGTTAATTTGAGAGAGGAACTTATGGCAGTTAAAAAAGGAGATATGGTTCGCGCTGTGCGCGAGAAACTAGAAAACAGTCTGGAGGCTAAAGCCAGTGATGCTCGCTTTCCTTCATATTTGTTTGAAACCAAGGGCGAAATTGTCGATATTAAAGGTGATTACGCCTTGATTAAGTTTGGGAAAGTGCCAACACCTAATATTTGGTTACGTGTGGATCAACTCGAAGAGTTTAAATAAGTAAAAAGAATTCAGGAGTCAGAAGTCAGAATTCAGCATTTATTCTGACTCCTGAATTATTGCTGAGAAAAATCGTATCTTATTTATTAAATCAGTCGCGGTTGTTGCCTGTGGCGGCGTATCTGCAAGGTGAATACGGTTTAGAAGATGTTGTAATTGGCGTTCCTTGTCGGTTGGGATGCGGTGGAATTGAGAGTATTTTGGTATTGACGCTGACTGATGAAGAAAGAGAGGGTTTGCATACTTCGGCTCGATCTGTGCGTCAAAATATTGAGCGATCGCAAGAAATCATTCGTAATTCGTAATTTGTATAAATAGCAGCCAAAATAAAAGACAGTAGGTTCTAATCCCACTGCCTTATTTGTTATTCCAAACCTTATGAAAACCAATATCACCAGATTGGTTTTGCGTTAACGGCGGTAATCCTGATCTGCGGGGTCGCCGTAGGGGTCTTCGCTGGCTGGGCGGACATCACCAAACTCCCCTGTGTCTGCGGGGTCGCCGTAAGGGTCTTCGCTAGCTGGGCGAACATTGCCGTAAGACGCAATATCTGCGGGATCGCCATAAGGGTCTTCGCTAGCTGGGCGAACATTGCCGTAAGATGCGATATCTGCGGGGTCGCCGTAAGGGTCTTCACTAGCTGGGCGAACATTGCCGTAAGATGCCGGGTCTGCGGGATCGCCGTAGGGATCTTCGCTAGCTGGACGTACATTGCGATCGCGGAATTCGGCATCTTGATCGGCTTGATCGCTGTTCGATCCCAAAAGTAAGTCTTTCGCCTTTCGGAAAAATTCATTTACCATAATCTGTCTCCTGATTTAAGTTCGTGTTTCCGACGGGCGCGATCGGCGTTATCCTCCGGGAAACCCGCTTTATACACACGCTTCACCGATCTAGAGTGCTGGAGCTGCGGATGAAGTTATACCAGTTAGATCGCGACCTGTAGCACTCCGGTTATAGCCTTGGAATTCCCGATACTTTTGTGCTTCAGATTCTGGTACTCGAATTCCTTCTGCTGGTGGTGTTACCCAGTGAGCGCGATGTTCAGCATCACGGTAATATACACGTCCGTTCTTAGAAAGATAGTACTTACCTTGCGCTCCATCTTGGGGAGCATTTTTATGTTGGTTGTAGAGGTAATAAAGTCCCGCAGCACCCGCCAATATAGCAACTTTCTGTCCTGTAGACAAGCCCTTTTTCGCTTCGGTTTGGCGATCGCTCACTGTTCTACCGACGGTATCATCAACAGGTGGTGGTACATTAGCTTTTTGGGAACCGCCTCCGCAGCTACTCAGCAAGGGCACCATTAGCAATGCCGAAAGCAGCACTGCAAATAGACGCGAAACTATTTTACGTTCTTTATATATTGTGTTCATTGGATTTCGTTCTCACCTGTATTTGCTAAAAGCCTTGCTGTTGCAAAAACAAAGTTGGAATTCCTGTTATTTCCCTGGGAATTGAAAAAACATATACCACTCAATTTACAACTGCGCAGCTACAGCGTTTCTCTGTTCATAATCGGCGATTTTCTCAAGTATTCCATCCCGCCTTTGAGAGAAACTGCATTCATCCTAAGGAAATATATTGTTGATTATTTATTAATCTATTTAGCTGAAATATTCAGCAATTTCTCGGTTATTTTTTGTGCATAAATAATTTACAAAGATACAGTTACTATGATGCTTTTTGTCAAAAAGTACACTCAATATGACATCAAAAAATACTAGCACTCGTCTTCTTTTGGCTTTATGGGATTTGGGAGGAACGCAGCAGGAAGTTAAGAAAAGTCAACTCACTAAGCGAATTGTAGCCAAAAGCCAGAGGGTAGCAGATTATCAGGGCATATTCGAGGAATTACAGAAGCAGGGGGCGATCGCAATTTCCAAAAAGGGATACTCTCTGACATCTGGCAAAGGTTTAGAGGTATTGGGTGAGGGTTTGAGGAGTGGCGATTTTAAGTTTGAAGGGACGATTGTCGGAACTTGGGCGGCGAATGCGTTGGTGAAATGGATTAGTCAGATTGATGTTGCGGTAGTTGGTGCAGATGTACCAGTTAATGGGAAGGGTGCGTTAGCGCAGCTTTCCGAAGAAATCGCTTCTTACGACGAGTTTAAGTCTGTAGCGTTAGAAGTATACGACAAGTTAAACCGAAACTACAACCTAGACGATCTGGTGCCAATTTATCGCATCAGGAGAGAAATAGGCGATCAGATCACTCGTGAAGATTTCAATGAATGGCTGCTGGAAATGCAGAAGAACGACATTGTTCAGTTAATAGGCGGAGAGATGACAGATATTACTCCTGATAAAGCTGAAGACTCAATCACAACTAAATTAAGTGGATTACGCTATTACGCCAAGCGCCTCAGTTTTGCAAATTAATCTAAATCCTGTTGTTTCTTCTTGCACACAAACCACTATGACTAGTTCTCCCATTTCCTCTATTGAGGATATTAACGCAGCTTTACAAAATCACAACCCCTTTGCACTGCCTCCATACGTAGGAAGCCAAGAAGTTTGGGGCAAAGAATTTCCTGATGTGATAACTCTCAATGCTCATGCTTCTGATGCTGTGTTTCAAGCAATTAACCAAATCAGTACTGGTCAGTACCAAAGAACTTCAATTGCTATCACAGCCGAATCAGGCACTGGGAAAACACATATTATCAGCCGTATTCGCCATCGTCTTCAGACTGAGGGTGGTGCTTTATTTATTTACGCTACTGAATTTAGTGATTTAAATAATATTAAGCACGGATTCCAGCGTATTTTGGGAGATAGTCTAGGTAAAGTTGGCAGCCAAGGAGTAACACAATGGCAAGAACTTGCCTCATCAATTGCAAATCAAGCTGTCAAGTTTATTCACCCTCAAGCTAAAACTTTGTTATCCCAAGATTTAGTACAAAAACTAAGTCGAAACGAATTAAGTAAAAACAGAACTTTAGTAAATCAATTAACAGATGCATTCCGTAAAACTAAACCTAATCTAAAGAATCCTGATATTGTCCGAGCTATCCTTTGGACACTAGCAGATTCTGAAGGACTGTACGCAGTAAATTGGTTATCTGGTTATGAACTTGCTCAATATAAAGCTAATGAACTATATTTGCCTAGTATAAGTGGTGGATCTTTTGATACTATACAGCAAGTCTTAGATTTAATTAGTGATTACAATCAGTTGCTCATTTGTTTTGATGAATTAGATAATCCATCTGAATTTAATGACGCTGGATATACAAAAGCACAGATTGTTGCTGGTTTTGTCAAAGAATTGTTTGAAAATTTTAGTAGAGGTGTCATCTTAACCGTAATGATGCCTGCAACTTGGACTAATAAAATCAAGCAATTACCTACTGGTGTATACAGTAAAGTTACAGCTCACTCTCATCCTCTTGACTTAAAATATATGGACGGAGATTCAATTATTGAGCTAGTAGCTTTGTGGTTAAAAGAATTCTATGAAAACAGAAATTTATTACCTCCTTCTAGAGTTTATCCATTTACTGAAGGTCAACTCAGAGAACTAAGTAGTGAAAAACCACCAGTAAGAAGAATTTTAGAGTGGTGCAGAGAAAACTGTAAACCTACACAACGTATAGAAAATAGAGTTGAAGAAGCTTTTAAAAAGGAAATTTCTCAAGAATTTAGTAGTTATTTAGATGATAACTATTTGTTAGCTGATGCCTTATTATTTAACTTCCAGGCTTTGAAAGATAAAACAATAGAGCGAGTAACCATTGGGGAAATTAAAGAAAAGGTAAAACAACGTGGAGGTAAAGATGATTATTTAAATTTTAAGATTATTGGGAAAGAGAATGGGAAAGATGTATGTATTGGAGTTGCTGTTCTTCAACATACTAGTGGCAGTAAGTTAGGAGCAGGATTTAGAAGGTTAAATGACTTTGATAAATTTGGATTAACTCGTGGTTGTTTCGTTCGTTCTAAATCTAAAGATAAAAAAATAAGTCGTTATATATATAATACTTATGTCGCACCACTTATATCTAAAGGTGGTGAATTTGTAGAACTAAAGGAAGAAGAAATAAAACCACTTATAGCTATTCGTTTTGTACATAAAAAACGTGAAGTAGATTATGGGTTGACAGAAGAAGAGATTTTTAAGTTTATTCAGGAGAAAGGTTCTGCCAATTATCTAGGAGCTAGTAATCCGTTACTAAAAGAAATTTTGAGTGACCCTTCGTATAAAATATCCGAAGATATTATTGAAAACAACTTAGAAATTATAGATAAAATTAACAACTCTGAATCATCTGAATCGGGTGATATTAGTGAACTAGCTATAGTGGATTAACAATGAGTGATTCAGTTGTTGTGCTTGACCAAGCTATATGTCTACCGACTCCTGATGTTGAAGCATTAATAGAAGGGCGAATGATTGTAGCACTTTCTCGTATTTTTATTGAATGTGAACGCCAATTTGCTCTTTATCCGGCTAATGCTTCAACTCTCTCATTACCAATTGAACAATACTATGATCCAAATTTCCTGCCAATTGCCAAAGGTGCTTTTACTCAGTGTAATTCTCAGAGTATATTAATTAAAGCTTGGGCTAAGTGTAAGCTGTGTCAAATACCAGATACTACTGAATGGTTAGAGGCTATATCATGTTTAAGCATTTGGACTAGAGATGGGTTACAAGAAATATTAGCAAAAAGGCACACTTTATTTCTCATTTATCTACGTGTTTACCAACTACCTCAACCTATTGAAGTACCTGCAAATTTAAGTAGTCAGTTCATTTCACTACCATATGCACTAAATAATTTTGAAACCAAACCTATATTAACCGATCGCACTTTCGCCCAACGCAAGCATCAACTAGAAAATCTACAGCCACCACTGCATCCTGAATTAGAAGAATTGCAGAGTGCGATCGCATCTCTAAGCATTAGCCAACCAGCAGCTAAACAATTAGACGACGATATCAAAATCTTTTTGGGTTGGAGTAGTGACAAACCAACAAATCCATTAGATTTAGACTTACCTTGGATTCAGAGAATTGCTAAAGTCGGAAACTCTAGCGATGGACATACATTTGAAAAATTGGTTCGTAGAGGATTACTAAAATTAGGCTTTACAGGTTCAGGCTTAAATCCAGATGCAACGGGTGGCGCAGGAGGCATGGATTTTTACACTGAACAACCTTATCCAATAGTAGGAGAGTGCAAAGCAACTAAAACTGAAAAAGTTACTGATGGTACACCTGCACAGTTACTGAAAATAGGTATGAACCATCTTGGTAAATTTCAGTATGACAATTCTATTAAATTAATTATAGCCGCCGGAGAATTAAATTTTTACGCATCAAGAACAGCTACCGAAAATCAAATGAATGTTATTAGCCCGGAAACTCTACAAAAACTAATCGAACTGCAAGCACACTACAAAAACTCTATCAACTTGTTAGAACTAAAAGAGTGTTTGCAACAAGCTCCTTTTGGTTTAGCTGAAGATAAACTTAATACTTATATCGATAAAGTTGAACAATCTATAAGGTTGCGATCGCACATTACCCAGCTTGTCAAAAACTATTTAGAAAATTCAGGTATAGAATCTACTGGTGTTGAAGCTCTACATGGTGCTTATTTCGGATCGCATCCGCCACAGCCAATCAAAATAGCAGAAATGCACGAAATTCTGATAGAACTTTCCTCACCTTTAACAGGCTATTTAGGACGAATTAAAAGTAGTGATTGGAAGAGCGATCGCTTTTACTTTCTCCGAGATTTATTTATTAATTAAAGATAGTACAATATATCTCTTTTCTTCCCTGTGAGTTCTCTGCATCTTCTCTAAGAGACGCTGCTCGTAGCTTGCTTCTCCGTATGAGTAGGCGGTTCATTTAAAAATAACTGAAGTGTCTAGGCGTAGCCAAAGCCAGGAGATAATTATAAATCAACTAAAACATCAACTTACTCATCTGATTCTGCAAATAAAGATTCTAAATTTTGATAACCACTAACTACACGGACAATTTCAATTCCACTATTTATAACTCGATAAAGAATAATATAATTATCCAAAGGAACACCGCGCAAATCAGATTTAATATTTCCGTAGCTGCGCCCCATATTAGGGAAATTAGCTAAATATTTACACTTTTTATCAAAATTTTCAACAAAATCTTCCCCAGCATCAATATTTATCCTGGCAAAATAATCAATAATTTATGATAAATCTTGACTGGCTTTTGGAGAGATAATATGTTGCTTCATCCTTGTAGTTCTCTTGCTTTACGAAGTTTTTCTCGCAATTGTTCAACTACAATTTCTCCATCAATACCTTCACCTTTATCCAGTTGAGCGATAGCAACCTCCACTTTTTTGCGTGTTTCTTCAACCCATTGCTCGTAACCTTTTTCCCACTCTAATAGCAACTTCAATACTTTACTAATAACTTCTTCGGGATTCGCATATCTACCTGTAGCAATTTGCGCTTGGATAATTTGCTCTAGTTCAGGTTTAATTTGGATATTCATGATTTATATTCGTGTTTCTTGACAGCTTTAACCTATTTTAACAAGATTTAAAATCAAAGAATTGGAAGAGCGATCGCGATTCTATTTATCTCAAAGTTAATATACACAGCCTGATAATTCAATAATCCCATTTTTTAATGCTGCCTTAACTTTATTTTAGAGGAAGACAAAGGCGATCGCTCGATTTATCTATGTAATTATACTTTGTGTATAACTATAAAATATACTTACTTTTCGACAAGATGCTATACTTAGCTTTCTTCCCCGTAGGAATATCTGATTCGCTTCAAAATAACTAAAGTACAGATTGCTTTACAATTAATTGCTTCATGAATAATTAATACTATCTCTTGACTTAATTTTATTTTATGAGAAGCAATAAAAATCTTAGTTGCAGACCGCCCCAAGGCATCGTAATCTTTCATGTTTCCCTCAGTAAATATTATTTATGGTGACAAACTTTACAATAAGTTCATACTTAACCACTGTGTAATTTCATTTACAGATTTAGTACTGTCGAAGAAACACATTATACTTACTACACTGGTGTTCATTAATCATAAACCTCTACCAAGTTTACAACTTAGGCAAGATGACCTATGTATTATCAAATTTGGAATTTCTTTCTTAAAGAAGATAAATACATCTATTGGAAAGAAAAAATAAAAGTTAACAAAAACTTTGACAAAGTGACATGGCAAAAGATTATTGATTTCTTGTCACTAGTAGAGCAAACTTTCCAGTTGAAAAGTCAACTAGCAGAAACCGATAGCCTTGAGCCATTTCTCAAATTAGCAAGAGAAAACGGTTATAATTTGACCGCAGAAGAACTTGGCTGGTTTCTAGTTACGAGAAGACAGATTTGGGATCTTTTCGATGTTGCCCAAAAAACGCCATCTCTCAAAGAAGAATTACTAATAGCTAAAGATCCGCAGCAATTCGTCGATATTGCTGCCGAAAATGGCTATTACTTTTCTGCTGATGAGTTAGCTTGGCTGCTAATTGACATCAAATCATCATCAGATTTAGTATCTATTAACAACAGCGTTGGAGAAATTCTCACAGTATCAAGCTACGGCAGAATTGAAACAGGATACTGGATTTGGCTAGCAGAACATTGGGGAATCGTGCCACCATTTTGTCATCGGGATAAACCCAGCACTTTCTTATGTCAAAATCTCAACAATCCTTTTTTACCCGATCGCTGTTTTTTACCCAAGAGTTACTTCAATCAACGCCTGATGGCAATTCATAATTAAAATAATTCGTAATCAGGCAAAGGAAGAGAAGAAAGCAACACTTAGATAAAACAGTATTGAGCGATCAAACTGAATTACGAATTACGAACTTGTACTGAGCGTAGCCGTTGGCGCAGCCTCTCGTAGAGAAGTATTACGAATTATACGGTGAAGCATCCTAGACAGAAGATATATCTTCTATTTAGGATGCTTCACAATAAAAAATTGTTGTCTCAACAACAATTCTAGACAAAATCTAAGATTTAGATTAGAGCTATCAGCTAGCAGAAACGGTCAAACTACCGGGTTTCTGAAGATTGCCTTGTAAAACTACACCCCGCTGATTGGCATGGATGTGACGCAAAATCTTGTAAATTGCTTCAACTTGGTCTGATGCGCCTGCTTTCTCGGCGAGTTCGTCAAGAGTAAGGGGAGCTTTTTCTTTTTGTAGCACTGCTATCACTCGTGTTTGTAAATCAAGAATGGAAGCAGCAGCTTTTTTGCCAGCTTCTACGCCTGGTTGATGATAGGCGTTGACGTTGACCAAACTACCATATAAACCAACAGCACGCTCATACAAAGCAATTAATGCCCCTACAATTCGAGGATTAACTTGGGGAATCGTGACTGTAATCGAATCGCGGTGATTTTCATAAAGCGCTTGTCGGGTTCCTTGGAGAAAACCGGAAAGATAATCGCCTGATGTAACTCCTGGATCTATTTCAGTGGATGGGCCTTGACGATCTTCCAACACTTCGATGAAGGTAGCAAAGAAATTCGCTACACCCTCGCGTAACTGCTGGACATAAGCGTGTTGATCTGTTGAGCCTTTGTTGCCGTAAACGGCAATACCTTGATGAACAACGTTGCCATCTAAGTCTTTTTCCTTACCCAAGGATTCCATCACCAACTGTTGCAAATAGCGGCTGAATAAAAATAAGCTGTCCTTGTAAGGTAGAACAACCATATCTTTTTCGCCCTTTCCGTTACCTGCAAAGTACCAAGATAAAGCAAGCAAGGCTGCTGGGTTATTTTTCACATCTGGGACGCGGGTAGCGTCATCCATCTCTTTGGCGCCATCTAGCATAGCGCGAACATCAATGCCTTGTAATGCGGCTGGTACTAGCCCCACAGCAGACATTTCTGAGGTGCGTCCTCCTACCCAGTCATACATGGGAAATCTGGCCAGCCAGCCTTCATCTTTGGCCAGCTTATCGAGGTTGCTATCAACACTAGTAATTGCTACCGCGTATTGGGCAAATTCCAAATTGTGTCCGGCGTAGGCTTTTTTAACTTCAATCATGCCGTTGCGCGGTTCCGGCGTTCCCCCAGATTTGGAGATCACCAATACCAAAGTGCTGGCGAGGCTATTTCGTAGATGATTAAGAACGCGATCGATACCTGCGGGATCGTTGTTATCGATAAAATGAATTTTCAGGGGCGGAAAATCAGGAGCGAGAGCTTCTGCGACGAATTGGGGGCCGAGAGCGGAACCACCAATGCCAATGGAAATAATATCCGTGAAGCGGCTTGCTCTAGGAGGATGAATAGCACCTGTTTGGACTTTTTCCGCAAAGGCTTCGATTTGTTCTAGAGTTTGAACTATTTCTTGTGTAAGTTCTGGAGCTGGCGCTAAATCAGGATTTCGCAGCCAGTAATGTCCAACCATGCGGTTCTCGTCAGGATTTGCGATCGCACCCTTCTCTAGTTGAGCCATATCTGCAAACGCCTTGTCAAACTTCGGCCGCAACGAATCCACAAAGGCATCATCGAACCGCATCCGACTTATGTCTAAGTACAGTCCCAATCCCTCGTGGAAATACAACCAGTTTTGGTATCGTTGCCAAAGTGCCCTAGCATCCATAGGGAAATCTCAAATAAAGTGTTTTTCAAAAACCAGTTTAATGTAAGGTTATAGCGATCCCTGCCTAGCCTTATACAGTTTACAGTTTTAAGTGTTCCCTTGACCGTGCCAATTTTAGATTTTAGATTTTAGATACTTCGACTTCGCTCAGTACAAGTTTTAGATTAAAAATTATTTCGGTTGATGCCCCGCACTTCTTTACCAGACGCTACCGCGAATGTGCCAAGAAAGCGAATGTGGGTGGAACAAATCCAAAATCCGCAATTCCAAAATCCAAAATTGATTGACTTTTGACTTTAAACATCTGGCATAGGGATGACACGCAGAAATTTCACAATTTCACCCCTAATTTCTATACCAATCAGATAATTGTCTAGGGTGAAGCGGTGAAAAATGCCTTCACTATCAAGCTGTCGCAGTTCTTTTAGATCGCTCAACTGCCACTTTTGGGCTAATTCAATAAAAACAAAATCATGCACCCGCTCGTAGGCGGCAGGTTCTAAATTCTTCAGGTCTAGCAAAAAAGACCTGGCATAGCGCATTTCCAGACTCACTGGGCGTTACCTTCACCAAAACTTGAGGGGCCACTGGCACTAGCTCAAAAGCGCTGCTGAATTAAAAAAACATCAACAGTCTTACAGCTTCTTCATGGGTTAAGATATCCCACGGTTGCTGCGATCGCTTGACTTTTTGTATCGCTTTGAGCATATAAAAGTCATAATATAATGCTTCAAGAACATTCCAAATGTCTTGCAAATCGTCATCGCCTAATTGCTCGATTAAGTGATGCATTCTAAGTCGCAGTAAATTCATACGTTAATTATTCCCTACCACCAAACACCAACAATAAATAGTATTCCCATAAAATTAGCTCCGCTCAAGCTACGCTAAAATTTATTCGCCCGGCGCGGGGGGCAGAGGAGCAGAGGGGCAGGGAGCAGGGGGGCAGGGAGCAGGGAGCAGGGAGCAGGGGAGAATAATAAATAACTATTGACCAATGACAAATGACAAATACTTCTCTACGAGAGGCTGCGCCAACGGCTTCGCTCAGTACAAGTGACAAATGACAAATGACAAATGACAAATGACCAATTCCCAAATAATTTAATATGGTTGACTATCTAATTTTCTTAGCAATTTCTACGGCGCTTTTTGCTCTATTCGCACTAGGACTGAATTTACAGTGGGGCTTTACGGGATTAATTAACTTTGGTCATATTGCTTTCATGACTCTGGGAGCATATACAACGGTATTGTTAAGCTTAAAGGGTGTACCCTTACTTGTATCAGCACTGGCTGGGGCAATTGTCGCTGCTTTGTTGGGTTTGATAATTGGTTTTGTAACTCTCCGCTTACGAGAAGATTATCTAGGAATTGTCACCATTGGTACGGGCGAATTAATTCGTTTGGTGGTGAATAATCAGGAATTACCTGTGGGTGACACCTGGATTTCTGGGGCGTTTGGTGTACAAAGTTACCCCATACCCCTATCCACAGAGCCAAGTTTGTTTGTCAGATTAATCATGATTGGGCTTTTAACCCTGCTGGCTGCTGTAACTTTCTTTACTTTGTGGCAATGGATTCGCACCACTCAAATATCTCGGACTACTGATTTAGGCAAAAGGACGACTAGCAAACAAGAATTTATATCCCGCTTGGGTGTGGGAATTGTGTTAGCAATTTTGGCGGTAGCAATTTATATTTCAGGGGCGATTGGACTGTATAATTACAACCCAAAAGCGGGTTTAATGCTGGTGTTGCTGTTGGTTTTAGCATTTGTATACTGGCGGTTAGAAATTTTGGTGCGATCGCCTTGGGGTAGAATTCTCAAAGCCATCCGCGAAGATGAAGAAATTCCCAAGGCGCTGGGAAAAAATGTCTTTTGGTATAAATTACAATCTCTCATGTTAGGAGGTGCGATCGCAGGTATCGCTGGTGCTTTCTTCGCTTGGCAACTGGGCGCTATCTACCCTGATAATTTTCAACCGCAGATCACCTTTGACACTTGGATTATGGTGATTTTAGGCGGTTCTGGGAATAATGTTGGCACAATCTTAGGTGCGGTAATTTTCTTTGCTTACGATGCACTGACGCGAGAAGTCTTACCCCGAATCGTTTCCCTTGATGAAGCACGTTTGGGTGCATTTCGCATCATGGTAATCGGATTAATTTTGATGGTACTGATGATTTGGCGTCCTCAAGGTATCTTAGGGAAAAAAGAGGAACTCACCCTTGGTAAATAACTATTCATCTCCACTTCCCCTTTTGGCAGCCAGTGGACTTTCTAAAAGCTTTGGTGGTGTCAAAGCAGTTAATGAGGCCAGAATCGAAGTTGCTAAAGGCAGCATTACGGGCTTGATTGGCCCCAATGGCGCTGGTAAAACTACTTTATTTAACTTACTCTCAAACTTCATCCGCCCTGATAAGGGACGAGTCATTTTTGACGGCGAACCGATTCACAACTTGCAACCATATCAAATTGCCCAGCAGGGAGTAATCCGTACCTTTCAGGTTGCACGAACTCTCTCGCGGTTATCGGTGTTAGAAAATATGCTGCTGGCGGCGCAAAAACAAACGGGTGAAAATTTTTGGCAGGTGCAGTTGCAACCGCACATCGTAGCTAAGGAAGAAAAGCAACTGCAAGAGCGGGCAATGTTCCTGTTAGAATCAGTAGGCTTGGCAAAAAAAGCACACGATTACGCTGGTGGCTTGTCTGGTGGACAACGCAAGCTGCTAGAAATGGGACGGGCGCTGATGACTAATCCCAAGTTGATTTTGTTGGATGAACCGGCGGCTGGGGTGAATCCGAAACTGATTGATGATATTTGCGATCGCATTATTACTTGGAACCGCCAAGATGGGATGACGTTTCTGATTATTGAACACAATATGGATGTGGTTATGTCCTTGTGCGATCGCGTTTGGGTACTTGCCGAAGGACAGAATTTGGCTGACGGGACACCCGCAGAAATTCAAACTAATCCCAAAGTTCTAGAAGCTTATTTGGGAAAATAGAATGTGATTAGCTTTCTGTTTATGCAATGTATTTAGTGATTTGACTTTGGACAAATAAAAGTACATAAATACTGTGACTTGTCCAAAGTTAAAGTGAACACTATTAATGATGTTTAGATTAGAGTAAATATTATGGGTATTACAGCTAGCTATAAACGCATTACGCCACAAAAGTTTGCAGAAATTCAGAATGATACTGAAGCAGCAGCATCTTTCTTTAATCCTGATTTAGATAATTTAGTTTTTGATTTTAGTAATCCACAGGCAATGATTGCCCAATTACAAGAGCAACGAAGCGATGAACATTACTTCAGCCTTGAAGATTGGCACGCACTACATTTTCTTCTCACTGGAGAGTCAAGTTTGGAAGGTGATACCCAAGCATTACCGCCTCTTTCTAATGTAGTCATGGGAGGTACGCCGACACAGTTTGAAGCGGGTTACGGATTTGTACGCTATCTCACACTTGAAGAGGTTCGAGATGTTGCCAATGCTTTAAGTCAAATTTCTGTTGAAGAATTGAAGAGGCGATTTAATTCTACTGTATTTAATGAAGCGGAAATTTACCCAAATCCTACCCCTGGAGGATGGGAAGAAGAGGAGATAGAGCCATTGTTTGAACTATATCCAAAATTGGTAGAGTTTTTTCAGAATGCTGCAAAAGAAGGTGATATTGTTTTGCTCTCATCTGATTAATTTTTTTGCAAATTTGGCTCTTGTTAAAATCGAGTTGTATATCTCAGTGGAAAAAGCTTTTTATGTCAATGATGACAGTCAAAGATTTAGAGCAAGTTCAAACCGCTTTTACTGAAGCAGGTTTAGATTACCAGCTGGAACTCGAAAATGGAAAAATTTCAGTCATGGGCCCGTCAGATATTGTATCCAGCGAAATCAGTAGTCGTCTCATCGCCTTTCTCTTTGCTTGGATAAATCCTCGTCGCTGGGGAAGAGTCTTTGATTCTGCTGGCGGTTTTATCATGCCAGATACAAACCTCAAAGCACCCGATGTTTCCTTTGTTCGTGCTTCCCGACTTCTGCAAAGTCCTCGTTACTTTGGCGAACTTGTCCCTGACCTGGTGGTAGAAATTAAATCTCAGAGCGATAAAATTAAACTTATAGTAGCCAAGATTTTAAAATTTATAGAACTAGGAGCGATCGTCGGTATTCTGATTGACCCTGATGAAGAGACAGTTACAATTTATCGCTCTACAGGTGAACCGACAGTTTTAGAAAATGGCGAAATTTTAACTATACCAGAACTTTTTCCCGGTTGGGAATTACCCATTACTGAATTGTGGCCTCCTATCTTTACCGAGGAAGAAACACAAATTTAGTGAAGGATTTTGGTAGCTACTCCCTAAACAATTCCAAGTTAATTTTGTTGGATAAATCAGCATCCGGGGTGAATCAAAGCTTTATTTTTTAATCTTCGTTATTTTCTGCAAAATTGACTTGCTCATAAAGGTCGCGCAATTCAATTTGAAAATCAACTGTTTGCAGCGATAAAATTGCAGATTCATGTTCAAGTTCAGTAAATAACCATTGACTTTCCGCAGTTTTTACATATTGCATCACATGATATTGATATTGGTCAATTAAAATATATTCCTTGAATTCGGGAATAGAGCGATAATAAAGAAACTTATCGCCTTGGTCATAATTTTTAGTCGATTTAGATAAAACTTCAGCAATTAACATCGGGTTCATAACCGTTGTTGTGCTGGTTCCTGTATAAATAGGTTGTCCTTCAATCACCATCACATCAGGATATGTATGCTGCCGATAACGGGGTATCCATAAACGCACATCACCAATATAAACATCATAATTATTGCCTCTCAACCCAAACTTCAAATAAGCATAAAAGTTGCCTGCAATTTTATTATGATTTGTAGTGCCACCCGTCATTGGTACAATTTCTCCATCACGGTATTCGCTTTTGTATTCTGCCTTTTCTTCAATTTCTAAATACTCTTCAGGTGTGTAATATAATTTTTGTGTTTCTAATTGCATAAATATACGACCTATGATTATGGGGTTGCTTATTCATCTTTCATATCTACGTTATACGCCAATAAATCCCATTTTCTCGCTGCATTAACTGGCAAGCAATCAACTCTCGTCGCAGGGTGGCGCAGTCGATATGGTAGCGTTTGAGAATATCATTTACCAGGCGTTCAGGGTAGTTGACTCCTATATCAAACTGGTTTGCTAACCATTTGAGAATTACTAAGCGCTTTTTCCGACTAGCAGGAATTTCTTTGAGGCGATTACCCTCGAAATAGTTTTTCAACACTTTGCTTTCCCAAGCTTCAGTATCCACATCCTCAATCAAGGATGCTATCTTCTCAGGTGTGAAAATTTCCTTGCTAATGCTTTGCAAAGCCTCACTATCTAATTGATATAGACGGCTATTACCTTCAGGACGCATTGTCACCAAATTTAGCTCTTTAAGTTTCGCTAAATGATGGGATACCGTCGGTTCCTTAAGTTGCAGTAGCGCCGCCAATTCTTCAACGCTGCACTCCTGATTCGCCAAAATACCTACAATCTTCAATCGGCTATCATCCGCTAATGCCTTGAAAAAGCGCAGTAAGATATTAAATTGCTCTGGTTGCATAACTAACTTCTAATTAGATAGATATCTAATTAGAAGTATATCTAATTGAAAGCTCAGATCCCCAACTTTTCACAGAAGCCGGGGATTTTGTTGTTAAATTTAACTAAATTGTTCTTCTGCATCGAGGTTGAACAGCATTTGCAGAGTTTGCATACAGCGCCGTCTAGCTTCAACATCTTGCTGCGATCGCAATTGCACCATCGGGTCATGTAAAATTTTATTGACAATTCCCCGTGTTAATGCTTCAATCACCTCTTGATGTTTTTCGGCGAATTCCGAACCCAATCTCGACAAAGCTTTTTCTAACTCTTGTTCGCGGATGGTTTCTACTTTATTTCGCAGACAGCTAATAGTGGTAACAGTTTCTAAACTGCGCCACCAAATATCAAAGGCTTCCACTTCTTCTTCTAAGAGTCGCTCGGCTTCTTGTGCAATCTTGCGACGGCTTTCGTAGTTTTGCGCTACAACAGCCTTCAAATCATCCACATTAAACGCTTGCACATTTTCCAATTCATTTACATCCGCATGAACATTACGCGGCACAGAAATATCAAATAACATTAAAGAGCGCTGAACTTCTAAAACCATTTCTAATTTGGCACGGTCAAGTATTGGCTCTGTTGCCGAAGTACTTGTAAACACTAGATCGCTTTCGGCAATTACGCTCATCATTTCCGATAGTGGATGAATTTTGATCGGTTGTTGAGGGAACAGCTTTGTTAATTCTTGGGCGCGATCGCGAGAGCGATTTACAATACTAATTTCCACAGCACCTTTAGAAATTAGGTGTTGCACCAAGAGGCGCGACATTTTACCAGCACCCAGAATTACCACTCGGCAAGCTGCCAAATTTGCCACTTTTATCTGTGCTAACTCTACAGCTGCCGAACTGATAGAGACAGCCCCAGTACCAATACTCGTTTCAGTGCGAACCCGCTTACCAGCTGTCAGCGCTTGTTTAAATAATCGATTCAAAATGGTTTTTATACCGCTATATTGCTGTCCCAGTTTGTGAGTAGTCTTCACCTGAGCCAGAATTTGACCTTCTCCGAGTACCAGACTATCTAAACCACCTGCTACCCGCATAACGTGCATCACTGCATCATCATGTAGCAGCATAAACAAGTGTTGTCGCAGAGAAAGCACGGGTAATTTACTGTATTCCGCAAGAAACTGCGTTACTTCCCGAATACCTTGGTCTGCTTCACTGGCAACAATGTAAATTTCCAGACGGTTACAAGTACTAAGAATTGCAACTTCATCAATATGGGGATAGCTGGCCAGTTGAGCGATCGCACCTTCAATTTGTGGTTCTGGAATGCTCAGTTTTTCCCGGACTTCTACTGGGGCTGTTTTATGGCTTAACCCCACCACTGCTATATTCATTTGCTAAATCGTAGTTACTAGTTGGTAGTTGAAAATAGGGCATTGAGTGAGAATAGGGAATGGGGAATTTTTGTTTATTGGTTGATAATTTTTCCAACTAATAAACAATAACTAATCACTAAATACTAACTACTAACTAGTGTAACGATGAAGCATTTGGTTGACTATTTTTCCATTTTCTAGAAAGATTTATTTCCTAATGCTTCACCTCTACTTTTACCATTCCCCATCCCCTAAAAATTAGTTCAGTTGGAGAGTCTTGCCTTCACCAAACATGTGAATTGTATCAACAAATCGAGCAGTTTTTGACTGGTTAGAAATTACCAAGCTTTGAGTTCTGGCTCCGCCGTTGAAGAAACGTACACCTTGCATGAGATTACCACTGGTAATGCCGCTAGCAGCGAACAGAACAGTTTGACCAGATGCCAATTCATGAGCATCATAGACCTTATCGGGGTCATTGATATTCATAGACTTTAAGCGATCGATATTGGCTTCTCTGCTTTCTCCAATCAGACCTGTTTTTACGATTGCGGGATCGTAAATCAGTTGACCTTGGAAGTGTCCACCCAAAGCACGCATTGCAGCTGCCGAGATTACACCTTCAGGAGCCGCACCGATACCCATCAGCGCGTGGATATTAGTTCCAGCAAAACCGCAGCTTATAGCTGCACCCACATCACCGTCTGAAATTAGGGTGACTCTCGCTCCAGCCTCACGGATTTCTTTAATTAAATCGTTGTGGCGTTCGCGCTTCATCACCACGATCACGAGTTCTTCAATCGAGCGATCTAGACACTCAGAGAGAATCTTGAGGTTTTCTGTTGCTGACTTGTTGATGTCTACTTTGCCCTTAGCGGCGGGAGGTGCTGCTAACTTTTTCATGTAAAAGTCAGGAGCAGCAAATAATCCACCTTTTTCAGAAATTGCCAAGACAGCCATCGAACCAGGTTGTCCATAAGCTACCAAGTTCGTACCTTCACAGGGGTCAACGGCGATGTCAATTTCGATTAATTCATCGGGGTTACAGAGAGCTTCGGCATTTGGTTGGGTACAGATACCAACTTCTTCCCCGATGTATAACATCGGCGCGTCATCGCGTTCGCCTTCCCCGATCACAATGCGACCGCGCATATAGATTTTATTCATCCGCTCCCGCATAGCTTCCACAGCTACTTGGTCAGCAGTGTTTTTTTCGCCTTTACCCATCCACTTTGCGGATGCGATCGCCGCTTGCTCTACTACTTCAATAATCTCTAACCCAAGTGTATTTTCCACAGAGTCTGCCCTCTCAACTGCTTGAATTTCCGCTGCTTTATCTGGCCATTTCAGTTTTCAAGTCTACCAAAGGGCGGATACACGTGGAAGAAAGTTAAGTTTTACTGCTAACTCGTTAGAAAAGTGCCAGTTAACACATCCTCATTTTTCACCCCTAACTACTCCAGTATAAAGCGTGTTCAAAAGCAACTAAGTTAAGAACTAGCACAAATAGGTAGCAGTGTATATCTAAAACATTGCTTTTATTCAGTGTTTATCTTTAGGTATAAAATAATAAAGAAAAAAAGCTGGTGAATTCACTAAAAACTAAAAAACGAGACGCAAAGTAAAAAGCTTGTCAAATTCAGAGGTTAATCGTGTTTATCGACTACATCACACTGATGTTAATCAACATGGTAGCTGGGCTATTTCTACTGGCTGACTATGTGTATCGTGGTATAGATAGTTCTAATCAGAGACAGTGGATTCCCGGTTTCGGAATTACGGGTGCGATCGCACTCACAACTGGTTTACACATGAGCTTCACCTGGCCAATAATGGGTAGCTTCAATATTGCCTTCGGTGAAACAAGTATCCTATTTGGAATCTTGTTTGTGGCGGCTGCGATTTCTCTTGCTCAAAGTTGGGATTTGTTGACAATCGCAATTTACGGCTTCTTTGCTGGTGTAGTTGCGATCGTAGTGGGTATTCGCATCATCAACTTGAATTTGACTAAGCAACCGCTTTTATCGGGAATCGGCTTTATTTTAACTGGCTTAGGTGGTATTTTTGCAGCGCCAACCCTCTATTGGAAACCCAACCGAACCTGGCGGTTAATTGGCGTAGCAGTGCTGATAGTAGCCGCTTTAATTTGGGCATTGACTGGATATTTGGCTTACTGGAGTCATTTAGAGGGTTTCCAAAAGTGGGTTCCAGCGCCGATGCGGTAAGCAATGTTCTAGGCTAGAGACATAGTTAAAACATTGCTTAAGATCAATATGCTGGACTTTCTTAATCCCCTCTTAAATCGCCATCCAGAGCGATTCAAAGCCAACGTCGAACTTTATACCTGGCAAACTTGCCCCTACTGCATTCGTGCCAAAATGCTGCTGTGGTGGAAAGGTGTAAATTTCACTGAATATAAAATCGACGGTGACGAAGCAGCCAGAGCTAAAATGGCAGAACGCGCTAACGGAAGACGTACCGTACCACAAATTTTTATCAATAACCAGCACATTGGCGGTTGCGATGACCTCTATCAGCTAGACACACAAAGTCAACTCGATCCCCTTTTAGCCCAAGTCGCTATTTAGAAATCAATACGGTTCAGTTAAGGAAAATTGTAGGTTGGGTTAAGCAAAGCGCAACCCAACAAAGTCCCGAAAATGTTGGGTTAGCCTTTGGGATCTTGCTACCTTCCTCAACCCAACCTACGCAGTTTAAGATTTTTGGCGCTAACCCAAGCGTATTGATTTAGAAATCAAATTAGCCCCCAATGGCTGGCTTGGTAACGCTAAATTTAAGAATTTTGATTTATAGTTTAGCCCCAGACTTCTAGCTGCGGGCTATATGCTTTTTATTTCTTGTTAGATAGGAGAGATACTCATCCTAGAAAATGTGTGGAATTTTGAAATTTTTATATTGATAAGAATATGCTAACTAAATACACAGAATATCTTATACATCAACAATGGATGAGTTATGCCTTAGAATTAGCAAAAACAGCAGGAGATGCAGGTGAAGTCCCTGTAGGTGCTGTTATCATTGATTCAACAGGCAAATTGCTAGCACAAGGAGAAAACAGAAAAGAGCGTGACAAAGATCCTACCGCTCATGCGGAAATTCTCGCTATCAAGACAGCGGCAACAACTTTACAAAATTGGCATCTTAATGAATGCACACTCTATGTAACTCTCGAACCTTGCCCGATGTGTGCAGGTGCGATCGTCCAATCACGGCTAGGAATACTGGTATATGGAGTAGACGATACAAAAACTGGCGCCATTCGTACAGTTATTAACATCCCTGATAGTGCTGCTTCTAATCACCGTCTCCAAGTAATCGGAGGCATTCTAGAGTCAGCTTGTCGTCAGCAATTACAGACTTGGTTTGCTGCTAGGCGGCGTAAGGTAAACTAACGGACAGAGGTAAAACTGTCCATCTAGTACCAGACAAGTCACGCAAGAGAATCTACGGTGTAACTAATCAGACTTTTCGTTAAATTTTACCCGTCAATCAGCTGCATCCGTCATGATGGAATTTTACTCTTCATCCGATACCTGCCAGCACACACCAGCAAATCATCAGGTAGCTGGTACTACCTCAAGGGTTTCTCCTTGGTTAAGTCCTCTGGCATATTTATTAGGGCGTCACTGCCTATTACCATTATTCTTTGGACAAATTAGAATAACCGGACAAAAAAATATCCCCACAACTGGGCCTGTGATTCTCGCGCCTACCCATCGGGCGCGTTGGGATGCCTTGCTTGTACCCTACGCTACCGCTTGTCTGAGAAAGCAAGACTTGCGATTTATGGTAACAGTTGACGAATGCCAAGGTTTGCAAGGCTGGTTTGTCCAACGTTTGGGTGGGTTTCCTGTAAATTCTAAGCATCCATCAATCCGCACGCTACGACATGGAGTAGAGCTACTTCAGCAGCACAAAACCCTGGTAATCTTTCCAGAAGGCAACATTTTTCGTGATGGCCAAGTTCATCAGTTGAAACCGGGAATTGCTCGTCTTGCTTTGAGTGCTGAATCTAGTCATTCCGGGCTGGGAGTGAAAATTATACCCATAGGAATTAACTACAGCCAACCTTATCCCAATTGGGGTACAGATGTGAGTATTGACATTGGCTCCCCAATTAGAGTCGCGGATTACATGAATGGCTGTATAAAACAAGATGCAAAAAGCATCACAACTGATTTAGCAAAGGCACTGCAACAATTGAGCCATCAAGAAACAAAAGTTACTAATCACGCATTTGCAGAAATTACTAATTCTTGATTTAGTAAAACCTCATAATTATTGACCGTGCATAATTAAGAAACTGCAAAATCCAATATTTGACACTAATTACTAACTGCTATATTCATCCTGAGTAAGTCACAAAACATCAGTAGTATTTTGCAACCTTTGAGGATGTATATATATAGATTACGCTCTATTAATAATATATTCAGCCAAATTGGCATTTTTTTGAGCCAATAGCTAATTAATTGTCTGCAAACTACTGAATTGCTTGATGATAAATATTTTCACATTCGGTCAGACAGTTAAATAAAAGTTAGGAAGCGCCGACTGAAGACATGGCTAATCTGAAATAATTTGGTGCGATGCCTACGGCGGTCACTGAGCGCAGCAGAAGTGCGGGCTACGCCTACGCAAAAACTTCAAGCAGTGCTTTGAGAAAATTCTCCTGCCAAATATCCCAGTTAACCAGAGATAATAGACCTCTTGGCATTTGTGCTTTTTGCACTCTTGGGGGAAAAGGTTTTGGTTAAAGGGGAAGGGGACTTTTGCAGAACCTTTTCCCCTTCCCCCTTCCCCCTTTTCCCGACTTATGCAAGAAGTCTAATTATTGGGGAGGAAAGCTGGTAGTTAAGCAGATGGTGACGCACTCCCCCGTAGGTATCGCCGATCGCAGCGATATAAGTTTGTTGGTATACAGGGGTAATGGGAACTCTATTAAACTGATTTTTAGTCTAAATCAGAGATACTTAGGATGTAACTTTGCTTTGTCCAAGACCAAAACAGAGTTAAGATACCCGAAGTTTCCATAACTCTTTTGTATAGTTGTCGCACTAATTGATCCCATGAACACTGCTGTCGCTGTTACCTTGATGCACCGTACTGTTTTATCAGTTATAGCAGTCCTCAGCCTGCTATCACCTGTGAATGCTCAGGTATTACAGTCACCAGGCACTACCAGCCAACCACAACCCATTGACCCCAACGATCCTAATAACCTCCGCCCTATAACCGAAAATAACAGCCTTTTGAGCATTGCAGGTGGCGATCGCTTAGTAAAAGATGCAGAACAAGCTGTTTCTGCTCAAAACTACACCTTAGCTGCTAAGAAACTGCAAGAAGCACGTCAAGTTTATAATCAGCTATCTAATTTTTATCAAGAGTTAAATTCTAGCTTTTCGGGAATTGACAACAGAGTTTCTGATTCTCAGCGTCAAAAAGCTCTATTAACAGCCCAAAAGCGAGATGAAGCCACTTTTCAGCTAGCATTGGTACATCGGGCACAAAATCAGCCAGAATTAGCTGTACCATTGTTGATTCAAATAATTAAGAGTCAAAACCCGACGCGGGATTTAGGCAAGAAAGCCTATAAACAGTTATTTGAGTTGGGTTTTGTTGATTCTCCCTATCCCAGAGAAGGTGGCAGTTCATCTTCCTCATCCCCAAAAAAATAAATTAAATTTTTGTTACCTGTTTTTCCCTACCCACATTTCCTTAACCAGTCGCTTGGGAACGCCCCAGTGCTAGGATAGAGCTATCCGCCGCAGCCAAAACCTGAGCGTTCTCAAAAATACACCTTAGAGGCGCGTGTATCTACAGCCTTGCCAAAGCCTGAAGTTGGCACAGGCATTTGCTCTATATCTGTTAATAATAGAAAAGTAAGTTTTTTCAGGAATTGCGATGATTAGTCCGCAACAGGTTGAGGAAATGATCAAGGCGGAACTGCCAGACGCACAGGTTCAGGTGCAAGACTTGACTGGTGGCGGCGACCACTATCAAGTAACAGTAGTTTCATCGCACTTTGCAGGTAAAGGACTAGTGCAACAGCACCAGTTAGTTTATGGTGCGTTGGGTCAAGCGATGTCAACTGAAGCGATTCATGCCTTGGCGGTGAAAACATACACTCCCGAAGCTTGGCAAGCAACAGCAAGTTCCTAAAGTTAGGAGTTGGAAGTTAGAAGTTAAGAGTTATGAATTATGAATTTTTAACTCCTCACTCTTCACTCCTCACTCTATTAATGCAACATAGGAAACATAATTACCATGACACCAGAACTCAAAGACAAAATTGATAGCTTGGTACAAGAAAACAAGATTTTAGTTTTTATGAAGGGAAACAAGTTAATGCCCCAATGTGGTTTCTCCAACAATGTTGTGCAGATTCTCAATACCTTGGGAGTTCCCTTTGAGACGGTTGACGTTCTCTCAGACCCGGAAATTCGTCAAGGTATTAAAGAATACTCTAGCTGGCCGACAATTCCCCAAGTATATATTAATGGTGAATTCCTTGGCGGTTCTGATATCTTGATTGAACTGTACCAAAAAGGTGAATTGCAAGAAAAGGTAGAAGTAGCATTAGCTTCTTAAGCTCTCTTTAGCCAAACTAAAGGGTATGTTGCTGAATTTGCACTTCGCAATCGAGTTAATGTGCCGTTTTTAATATCCTTGAAAGGAGAGATACTATTTATTTCCCCTTTCAAGGGTTTTTTAATCGGTTTATGACAAAAATACTCTTTGTTGGACTTGATTTTATTGCTAAACAACAATCCCCTCAGTCTAATTGGCAAAACCAATATAGGGCTGAGGGGATGCGTTTAATCAATACAATATCTCCAAAATTTCACACCACGACAACCCGTTGACGAATACAGATAATATGCTATAATCATCTGCGGTAATTAACGGTTACTATCAACGACCAGGCAAATGGTACTTAGTAGTAATCGGGTTGTGGCTGTGGTTGCGGTACTGCAAAGTTCGATCCATCGTACAAGAAGCGGCTGGCCTCCTCTTCTAGGCGATGAATCAGATAAGGTTCAATGACATTGCTATGTCGCAGTGCGGCTAGATATCCATCCAAATACATCCGCATATCATCCGTGCGATAACCGCGATTCCATAGCTCGATGAAGGCATCGGTAAGTCTTTGGTAATAGCGGATGGTTTGTGTGTCTTGGAGCATAACTGCTGTATTAATCTCTTTGGAATGAGAATTGTAAATGATTCACGCTAAAAAGTGAAGTGTAATTTCACTTTGGCATCAACTCAAGGTCAACACATCTACTTTGGGTATTACCCTCATAGCAGCTACAAGCTACTTTAATCCTATTCCAGAAAACATCGATTCTAGTTAACTGCTAAGTTATTTTTTTGATTTTCACAATCAACAGCCCAATTGTATTGATGTTATATTCCTGGATGAAGCACTAAATTTTTGCGATAAAATTGACTTTCATCATCAAGTTGAAAAGCTGTTGTAGCAGGGTTAGCTAGTTGGGTTCTAGATATTTGTCATATAACACCCATCTAAAAGCAAAATGTTAAGCTAAAAGAACTTTTTATAAGTCTAACAACACTTTCGAGAAATTTAATAAAAATTTAATAATATTTCTAATCGCCTATCAGCAAGGCATAGATTAAAGATATTGCCACTCATTTTATTAGGAAATGTAAAGTTAATTGCAATTGAAGTAACAAAGGCTACAAAACCTTAGAGATGGGCTTGTTACTTTGAAAGTCATCGACGCTAAGGGGTCTTGCCGCCGTGGGTTCGGTTTGTATAGAAATCATTGAGGGGAATCCCCATTTGAGATCGTTGTTGGGTTGGCACTTGCAACAACTGGAATACCGCGTGCATCAAGCTGCCAGTATTTATCAAGCAAGGGAAGTATTTTTGAGCCATCAACCAACACTGGTAGTTTTAGATGCAGACCTGCCTGATGGTGATGGCATTGAGTTTTGTCGTTGGTTGCATCGTCAGCAGCAACCTCTAATTTTAATGCTATCTGCCCGTAATAGTGAAGCTGATATAGTTGCAGGTTTAAAGGCGGGTGCAGATGACTACCTGAGCAAACCTTTTGGAATGCAAGAGTTTTTGGCACGGGTAGAGGCACTGATTCGGCGGAAGCGCACACCTATTGCACCAGCTTATTTGGATTATGGCACTTTGCAAATCGATTTAGTTCAGCGTCGTGTCCGCTTTCAAGGGGAGTTTATTGACTTAACGCCCCAAGAATTCAGTTTACTGTATGTTTTAGCACAAGCTGGAGGAGTACCTCTAAGTAGATCGGAATTGCTGCGTCGTGCTTGGCCTGACGCTATCGATAACCCTCGTACCATTGATACTCACGTTTTATCCCTGCGGAAAAAGGTTGAACTCGATCCCCGCCAACCTAATTTGATTCAAACTATCCGCAATGTTGGATACCGTTTTAACATGGAAATTTTGAATACGAATATTTCACTGTCACAAACAACAAAGTTAGCTAGAGAGAGATTTAATAATCAACGTTCAACACTTACTAGTAGTCAAGTGTGAATGGGGCATCCCTTCGGCTTACCTCGGCTTCGCTCGGCACAAGTCGCTCAGGGCAAGTGGGCATTGGGGTGAGGGGGAGTAAGAAAACGATTCCTGATTCCTGTCTCATCCAAAATTTAAAATCCAAAATCGTCTTGAGCTGCTGCTTGAATCAGGCTTTTTCGTAATTCAATCCAGTCTATCTCCGAGGCTCTTTGATTTGCGAGTAAATGACCTTGTTGTAGGTGTAATAACCGAGTGCAAAACATCTGGGCTAACTCCAGTTGGTGATTTACCATCACAATCGTTGTTTGATGAGTTTGACTCAACTGGATTAAGACTTGCATTAGATGAGAAGCCGTACCAGGATCGAGGGCAGAGGTTGGCTCATCTAATAGTAATATTTTAGGCTGGATGACTAAGGCACGAGCGATCGCTACTAGTTCTCGTTGTCCCGCAGAAAGTTGCACCTCTGTTCGCCCTAACCATTCATGGGGAATGTGCAGTTGGTCTGTCCAGTGATTGACTCGTTCCTGAATTGTCTGTTTGGGTAAACCACGCAAAACTAAAGGATAAGCCAAGGCTTGCCCAACTGTCATCCCCAACAGCTTTGACTCTTGCAATACAAGTACAAGCATCTGCCGTAGCTGGATGACGGGAATTTGGCGATATTCTTGATTTTCAAGATAGAGTTTACCACTCGTGGGTTCAATTAGGCGATTGATGAGGCGTAATAACGAAGTTTTCCCAGCGCCTACTGGCCCTACAATGGCAATGCGATCGCTCTGAAATACCTCCAAGTCAATATCTCGTAATATGGGATACCCTTGCTGATTGCCGGGAAGTTGCGTTTTCAGCTTTGTAAACAGATTAACTTGCTCTAGCCTGAGTGTGGCTTTTGCTGTATTCAACGGGACTGAGGATTGCAGAGAAATAACCTAAGTTAATTGTGTACTAGTTAAAGCTGTAGCGATCGCCCAGCCATCGACTAATAGTAGCAGCAGTGTGAATACTAGTAAAATCAGGTACATCCAAGGCTGCGCTAAAGGGCGAACATCTGTGGTGTCAATACTCGTCTTTGCTTGGACAATTTGCACCAAACGGGCAAATCCAGCTACACGCATCGGTAGTAAATAAGCTTTTCCATCCTGGCTGAGGAAGTAATAAACTAGCCCTCCTTGGCCAGTGCTGCGGGGTTTTAACTCTTTGACTTGTGACCAAGGTAAAGACCAGCCTTTACGAAAAAAGCGAGGCACCCAGGCGGGGTAAGTAACCTGAATTCCTTGGTCATCTACCATTACTTGTTCAGTTAATACCGCGTACAAGGCAACAAAACCGATGCCAATCCCTATCCACAATAATTCTGGAGGTACAGGTGCAGCTGTTACCTGCGATAAAAAGGGTAATGGGACTGTGAGTGCTATGTATAGACTCAGCAACGTTATCCGAATCAAAGGAGACAGACGAAAAATAGAAGCTGAGATATTGGCTGAGTTTGCTGTCACGGCTCAATTACAATACTTTTCTTCATTGTAGGGTAGGTCTATGTCCCTGGTAGTTGATGTATGGCAGTTCACGGTAAATACTTCTGCACTACAATCCAACCAGTAAGGGATACCCAGGCAAATCCTATAAATAAAATAATATTTACGCCGATGTGTAAGGGTCTAGCCCAAGGTCGTCTGACACTAATTTGGGTGGCACTGAAAGCAGATAGTAAAACTAATGCTACGACTATTAACCCAGCAACCAAGTGTGACGAGTGTCCTAGTGAACCAAAATGCCCCCAAGTGCCAACGATGCCGATCGCTAGCAGTAGTAGCACTAAACTTACCATGCTGATGCCCATTGTATAGTGAAGCGATCGCACCCCTTTATTACCGCCCATAAATGGCGTAATAAAAGGAAATTGTTGCGAAGTTCTCGCCCGAAACATCCAAACGCCGGTGATTGCTAACATTAGATATGCCAGCAGGGACAACCCCATCGACCAGGCGGCTATTTTCCACAACCAAAGAAATGAAGGCAGATTCATAAGAATGATTGTAGATGAGATGAGGGAGACAATGAGAATAACCAATGCCCCATACCCAATAAATAATAAACAAAAAGTAAACAAAAAGGGCTGCTAAATTAGCAACCCTTAAATTTAGATAAAATTGTTTTTTTAATCAACCGAGGCTAAACCAAGGATTTGCAAGGGTTTTGTAGTATCTCCAATTTTTGTATTAATTTGCTGCACCATTAGTTTGGTATTAAAAGGGTCTTTTTCATCTGATGAGTCTGTATCAAACTCATTAGTACTGGGTTCTTCGAGCATCAGGCGATCGCACGGAATCTTATCGGATAAAATTGCACTTGCCATCATCCCTGTATGAATCTCCACTTGACCTTTTGGTGGAGCTTCAAAAACTAAACGTTGTCCAGGGAAAACAACCCTTTCAAAATACCAGTTGGGAATATTGGAGATGCGAGCTACCTGTATTTTGCTCGTGGCATTAATGTAGCAGCAGAGAATTTTTCCTGATTGCTCAGGTGGTAGAGGATCTAATATTTGAGCCATAACTGCTGAGGAGCTTTACGCCACAATTTTACATTACACTAGCCAAGCCTAACACCCACTGATCCCCAGTTGTTGTAACTGCGAATACCAACTGAGTCTTTGTAGATTATTTCTGTCTAAAGATATATTTTCAGTTATGAAAATTTTGTAATTATTCACACCTTTTTCGGAATTATACACTATAAAGAAAAGTTTTTGAGATTTTTTGCTGGTATAAAAGTTTCTATTCTCTGAAAGCAGATTGTTAGGGAATTGACATAATAACGATCCCCTAGCTTTTAGCATAGCGAGGAAGTGAGTTTTGCTCTTTCATCTATCCCAGGATTAATCGGCAGGGATCATCGCTTAATGAATAAACTCAATGTTATGGTAAAGCTATATGAAAAAATGTCTTCAGAAAGCTCTCTATAGATTCCATGTATGTTTTATGCACAGCAATTTTAGCGTTTTTGGCAGTTGTTAACGGCAGGTTAGCGTGTATCAATAATCGGCTGAAATGTCAAGCATGATTGCGATCGATAAAACCAAATAAAACAAGCACACACTTTAAAAGTGAATGTTTTTCTCGCTTTCTCCACAGATTGGCAAGATGGAAGTTAAAACACAGATGATGGAAAATCGAATTCTTTACGTTCGCCTTCCTTGTAACCCCATCTTTCCTATTGGGGTTGTCTACCTAAGCGATCATGTCCACAAGCAGTTTCCTAATATTGAACAGCGCATCTTTGATTTGGGAACAGTGCCACCTTTAGATTACAGTTCGGCTCTGGATCGCTGTATTGATGAATTTAAACCGACACTGCTAGTATTTTCTTGGCGGGATATTCAAATTTATGCCCCAGTTGGCGGACGTGGTGGCAACCCGTTGCAAAACGCCTTTGAATTTTACTATGCCAAGAATCCTCTATTGAAACTACGCGGCGGATTGGGCGGTTTGCGAATCTTCATCGCTTATTATGTAGAGTTGTGGCGAAACCAGAGCTTAATCAAACGCGGTTTAAAGCGTGCCCAAAAATATAATTCTGATGCTCGCGTAGTTGTCGGTGGTGGTGCAGTCAGCGTATTTTACGAGCAATTGGGTAAAAGTTTACCCCAAGGAACAATTATTTCTGTGGGTGAAGGCGAAACCCTGCTGGAAAAACTTTTAAGTGGCAGAGATTTTCGAGATGAACGCTGTTACGTTGCCGGAGAAACTCAACCACGTCAACGGCTAATTCACGAACAACCCACCCCAATAGAAAAAACAGCTTGTAACTACGACTATATCGAAAGCATCTGGCCGGAATTTAACTTTTACCTGCAAGAGCAAGACTTTTATATAGGTGTACAAACTAAACGTGGTTGTCCCCACAACTGTTGTTATTGCGTCTACACCGTCGTCGAAGGCAAACAAGTACGCATCAACCCAGCAGATGAAGTAGTTGCTGAGATGCGCCAATTATACGATCGCGGCATTCGCAATTTCTGGTTTACCGATGCTCAATTCATCCCCGCGAAAAAATTTATCGCCGATGCTGTAGAATTGTTGCAAAAAATCGTCGATTCTGGTATGACAGATATCCACTGGGCAGCATATATCAGAGCCGACAATTTGACACCGGAATTGTGTGAGTTGATGGCGAAAACCGGAATGAACTACTTTGAAATCGGGATTACCAGTGGTTCTCAAGAACTTGTGCGGAAAATGCGGATGGGTTACAACCTGCGAACCGTCTTGCAAAACTGCCGTGACTTAAAAGCCGCTGGTTTCAACGACTTAGTTTCCGTCAACTACTCCTTTAATGTGATTGACGAACGTCCCGAAACCATCCGCCAAACCATTGCTTACCACCGCGAACTAGAACGGATTTTTGGTGCTGATAAAGTCGAACCTGCTATCTTCTTTATTGGACTACAACCCCATACCCATTTGGAAGAATATGCTTTCAAAGAAGGCATCCTCAAGCCAGGGTACGATCCAATGAGTTTGATGCCGTGGACAGCCAAAAAACTTCTCTGGAATCCCGAACCCCTTGGTTCATTCTTCGGCGAAGTCTGCTTGCAAGCTTGGCAACAAAACCCCAACGACTTCGGACGCGAAGTCATGAACATCTTAGAAGAAAAGCTGGGTTGTGCTGACTTAGAAGCAGCACTGACAGCACCATTAGAGACGAAAGAAAAACAGTTAGCAGGTGTATCCTAGAAAACACTAAAATATGAAGAAATTCAGAATTTTGAATTTCTCCCTCTTTCTTACTCAGTGCCTCTGCGGTTATTTTTACCAAATCCCATGTTAGAAGGTTCAATACTACAAAAGCTAGAAACAGCCCATCGCCATACCACCAGGCCAATTCGATTCGGTGTTTACTATAAAAATACCTTAGTTGCTCTGTGCCACGCTCTAGAAGATCATATCTTAGCCGATGACGGTACACCCTTAGTCATCACAGCCTTTCAACAGGGGAAATGGTATCTACAAGAAGCTGAACGATATGCAGACATCGCCCAGTACAGTCGCCATATTGCCATCATGGCTGCCTCTGAATCTGGCTTTGCTGAACATTCTACCAGCCAGCTCCCCAATGTAGACTTAGTGGGATTAGATTCAGGCGATCCAGTAGCGCAGGAGTGGCACTTAATTATTTTATCGCCAAAATACACAGCAATGGTAATTTGTCAAGAATTATCAGAGGCTGACTATGGCAGCGCTGGAGTACCGACATCGGACTTAGAGCGTAAATTCTATGGCTTGTGGACATTTGAGCCGGAGTTAGTACAAGAGACAGCAGAAATAGCGATCGCTCACATCAAAAAATACAACCCAGAACTGGCAGAAAAACTCACAGCCGACAAACAACAAATTGTCCCGTCAATGGCGAGATCGGAAAATTTAGGTGCAGTTGTCTCACGTGTAGTAGATTACCTCCAGACTGGGCAAGATAATTTATCCATCCCAACAGCGTCTCACCAACAAACCCTAGATCGCAACTTGGTTTCCAACGAAATCCAAGCCTTTTTGCGAATGGCGCAACTAATGGATATGGCAGATGTCAACAATCCAATGGCAGCTGCGGAAGTGGTAGGACTTGCTGAAGCGATCGCCCAGCTTTTGGATCTTCCCGCATGGCAGATTAAAAGATTGCGCTTGGCGGCTTTGTTGCATCGCATAGATCCGTTACAGAAAGCAGAAAGCGTTCTCACTGACGGTATATCCACACGCTACCAAGAAGATGCCCCTAGTTGTCCTTTAACTTGTCCCTTAGTACCAGGGGCGCAAGTATTGCGAACCATGCCACGATTACGAGCAGTTGCCCAAATTATTACTCACCAAAGCGAGTGGTGGAATGGCACAGGGGAACCAGCAGGTTTATCTGGAGATGAAATTCCCCTAGAGTCGAGGATTTTGGCATTATTGGCAGACTTTCAGTGGCGAGTCAATGAGCGAAAATCGTCAAATCAAAGCCGGGAACAGATATTTACTCAAGCTTTAGATGAGTGCAGACAGCAACAATCTACCCGCTTTGACCCTAAACTTGTAGATACCCTAACTTTATTGGTGATGGGTTTACAACAGGGACTCGACTTACCCATCATGACACCCAAAGTCAGCGCCGGCATTTGGATACTTGATTCTCAATGGGACAGCCACAGCAAGATAAGTGAGCAGATTGGTAGTTACTTTACATGAACATTGAAGCCATTAAATTAGGAAAACTCAAACAACTTCCAGGGGCAAATTTAGAAGACGAGGAACTCTCTCGACTGGATTTAAGCCGGATTAATCTTGCTGGTGCTACCCTTGTTGGCACTAATTTTGCTGCTTCCAAACTCGAAGGAGGGCATTTGGAGGGGGCAAATTTAATGGGGGCGAACCTCCAACAAACTGACTTGCGGGCGAATTTAATGGGAGCAAACTTGATGCAAGCAGATTTAACCGGTGCTGACTTGCGGGGTAGCAATTTGCGTGGCGCTAACTTGATGGGAGCCAGACTTAGTGATGTGTCATTGGTGGGTGCTTTCTTGAGTGGTGCTAATTTGATGAATGTGAACTTGCAAGGCGTTGATTTGCGCGGTGCTGACTTGCGCGGTGCAAACCTGACAGCGGCAAATCTCAAAGGTGCAGATTTGAGTCGCGCCGATTTGCAAGGGACGTTGTTGAGTGAAGCAAATCTTGAAGAGGCTGATTTGCGGGGGGCGAATTTGGCAGGGGCGAATTTGACGGGGGCGAATTTACTCTGTGCAGAGTTAGAAGGTGCAAATTTGAGCGGCGTTAATTTGAATAAGGCGTGTGTAGTGGGTACTGTGGTTGAGACATCGGCGTAAATATTGCATTCAAAAACTACCTATGCCGATTAGTTGTATTGTTGAGGACTACCCAGAATGACAACCGTCGCCTCCCAAGTTTCAATCACCACCATGATTTCCATGTTGACTGCGATCGCAAATCGCCAATGGGAACAGTTCAAAGAACTGGAGGCAGATTTTGTATCCCAGTATGGTGTAGAGGTATGGCAAGAGGTTTTTAATTTCCGTCTCAAGCCAGCACTGGATAAAGATTCTGACAGATGGTTATTGATTCAGTGGTGTGGTGAAGGAATTATCTTAGTCAAAAATGTGGCGTAGGTGCAATCGCCCAATGTGAATTATGGCGATCGTTTTATTCCCATCCGAAGGTTATTGCTTCCCCGTTTTGCAGTATTCTTAGGTATTGTTAAAATTTTTGTTCGCAAATAATTCTAATATTCTTTGCACTTGCTGCTGTTTAATAGTGTTAGATTGCGTCATCGTTTTTCTTATTAAATAATTCAGTTTCTAAATATACTTTTTCGGCTTTTGGAGGGCAATCTACTAAACCATTTGTATAGTATGGTCGATAATTTAAGGGTGCATATCCTGGCCCAGTACTTTTACATACGATATTTACCACTTTTATTTCTTTAGCATCAATAACAGGAATTACAAAAACACCACCGACATAAGAACTCAAATCTATGCCCCAATTGCCATCACATGCTTCCTGTCTTGCATAAATATAAATACCGTTTACAGTTGATGTACCATTAATTTCAGGAATAGTTTTAGTGTAGTAACCATAACATTTTTCAGTTTTGAAAAAAGATGAATTTGATTTTAATGGTTTATCAAGTGGTTTCAGGAAAGTTTTATGGGTTGAAAAGTAGTTTTTTTGAGTCTGAATCATAGATATAATATTATCTTCTGCAATTTTTTCATATTGTGGTTCCTCACCTGGTGAATATATCTCAGCACATCCAGCGACAAGCAAGTTAATTAAAATAATATTATAAAATAACATTAATATTTTGATTTTCATATATGACGCGATCGCTCAGTCCTTGCTCGCGTTAATATACTTTCGTTGTCTTATTGGGGCATTTTACTACACCGTTTATGTATTCTGGTCGAGAGGGTGGGGCAAAACTTTCAACGCTTTTACAAACAATACTTAGCGTTTTCAGTTGTTTATCTCCAGTAATGGGAACGGCAAAGACTGCTCCAACATAGGACTTAAGCTCAAAGCCCCACTTTCCATTACAATAGTCTTGAACGGCATAGCTATAAACAGCATCAATAGTTGTCTTAGAGAGAACGTCAGCATTTATCTCAGTATAGTAACCATAACAAATTTGTGTTCCGAAAATTGGTGGAAAGTAACCAGAATTAGTTCCTCGTTCATCAGGAGGTTTAAAAAAGGTTTTGTGTTTGGAGAAGTAGCTCTGTTGCTCCTGAATCTTATATACAAGATGCTTTTCTGCTTCTTTCTCAAGTCTTGATATCTTTTCATCCATTGCCTTATTTTCGTCTTTATTCTCACAGCCAGCCAAAAGGAAGCTTAGTGAAATAATTAGTACTAAAAAATAAGCTGATACGATTAATATTTTTATTTTCATATATGATGCGATCGCTCAGTTCGCCCCCGTATCCCCAAAGCTAGTACACTCATTAACAACACCCCCATCACTCCTTGTAGGGGATTATTATTCACACCAGTTACCCAATCAGGAACTTCACCAGAATATTTCACTAATTTACCTACATTAATAATGTAGTAACCCCAAACTAAACCACCATGTAAACCAATTGGAAAACCCAAGCGTCCCCTCCGCCAACGCTTTCCCCATACTTGCGTTAATCCCAGAAGTACTAAAGCTGGAAATTGCGGCAGTGTATGAATAATTGCCTCCAAAGGTTTAATAAAGTGCAATGTAGCAAACACAGTTGCATCTGTCCACAGTGCCACACGCAGACTGTAATCTCGTTGTAATTCATCTAGCAACCAGCCTCGGAATAACAACTCCTCAGCAAATCCAACACCTAAGCCAACAAGTAAACCTTCTAAAACAACTTTCAGCAAAAAAACTTTCGGTTGTTGCCACACCAACCAACCCAATAAACTTTCTAACCCAAAAAGTATCAAAATATTAATTATCCCCAGAGCCAAGCCACGCATTAAATCCACACCGTTTTGCCGCGTGAATTCTAAGCCATAATGCCGCAGAATTTGGGGCTGCTGGTAGACATATTTACCCCATAGTCTCAGGAGGAAAATAAAGATTGCATATAACAATACCAATGTCAATATACTTTCTAGGTTTGAATCATGCACTAGTAAGTATATTG
This sequence comes from Nostoc sp. DSM 114167, assembly GCF_052692655.1. Lineage (NCBI taxonomy): Bacteria > Bacillati > Cyanobacteriota > Cyanophyceae > Nostocales > Nostocaceae > Nostoc > Nostoc sp. DSM 114167. Next base: position 3,549,296 of record NZ_CP195116.1, on the reverse strand, counting down.
GTGTAGCCAATGGCAACCATAGCAACAGTAAAGTCAAAATAAAACAGCCCAGCCTGATAGGGGCAGGGCGTTCAGCTAAACAGACAAGGTTTTCTTTCATACCAATGATAAGTCACCAGCCAATACTCTATACTTCGACTAATGACTATTCATCAGGTTCAATCGTGCTACTTAAACCATGACTTTTCAATGTTTCGCAATAAAACTCAGCGTGTTCCAAGGCGCAAGTAATGACTAAAGCTAGCCCGTTAGTATGGGCTTCCATCATGATGCTCACAGCTTGGGGTTGGGTAAGGCTAGGTACAGTGGCTATTAGCGACTGTACAACATGCTCCATAGAGTTGTAGTCGTCGTTATGGAGCAAAACGCGATACCGAGGCGCGAGCTTGCGGGTTGTGGAAGGCTTTTGAATAGTTTCAACTGACACGGCTCTTTGCTCTTTTCTCGTTACTTCACTACAACAAAGTCTCTGTTTTGCGATCGCTCAACAGTTGTTTACCTATTCTATAGTATTTCTGCTCAGATACTATGCTAGGAAAACCCTTTGCTGGCAGGGATTGGTTGATTAATTTTGCGTAGCCACCTGATAAGGCACACGTCTAAGACATGGCTGCCGTAAGAGTGCTACCCTAATCTTACAGAAGCTTTTCTTAAACGTAGCGCATTTTCACTTTTAAAATTAAAGAAGTTGCAAGCAAAACAATCCTTGCCCCTGCCCAAGATGGACATGAGCCTAGATTTTCTTCAAACGGGACAAATTGTGTCTCTAGAGTATGGCGACAGGAACCTGTATGCAGAAGTCATTCAATTTGTAGTTTCCCGCCAGTTGTGCTGGGTGCGTCCTTTATTAATGGTTACTTTTATAGAAGAATCACCCCTAATTACCGATTTGCGAGACGCATCTGACTTACTTTGGCCTGCCAATTTATTTCGCCCAGCACTAGATACAGAAGTAATTACCTTCTTGAGCCAACTTTTAGCCAAAGAACCAAAAACTGAACCTGATTCAGCCGCAAAGCAGCAACTCAATCAGTTTATTCACCAACTTTGGCAAGCATATCAAGAGGGATTGGTGATTGGAGATTAGGATGGGGCATGGGGGAGGCAGTGCGGTCTTCTCCCTTGGCGCTAGCCTCTCACGAATGGGAGAAGGGGAGACGCTTTAGCGCATAGCGCCGGCGGCAAGCGAGGTACGAGCGTCTGGGGTTTCCTCAAGTGGAGCAACTGCCGTCATTGGGAATAGGCAACATAGAGACTTCTTGAATAATTCCCCCTTGTCTTCCCAGTCCCCAGTCCCTAATTCCCAGCATTTTTCATGTGTTGAAGACTATGAAATTCGATTGCTAAATTCTTCGCACCAGAAATTTTTTCGTCCCTTCGTAAGGTCGATAATTGTGGTTAGGAGCGTTGTCAATCGCTTCATGCATCACCTGAAGGATATGACTAGAAGTCAGTTTATCTGGCTCGCCAGTAGCCATATTGATGATATCAACTCCCTTAGCAACGAGTTCATTCCGCTTGTGGACAAATTCAGCAAACAGATTGGGAGGAATTTTTTTAAGCGTTTAGCGAACTGTATGGCGATTTTCGATAGAATGCACAATGTAGAGGTTTTTGAGTACAGCTGACGCCACCTTAACTATTTAAATAATCGACCTCATAGAAAAATACTAGCTAATCATACCGCCCTTTTATCCCCCTGCTAGATTTAATTACGAATTACGTTAGGGAGTCCTCGTATCCTTACAGAGAAGCAAGCTACACAGAACTTCTGTCTGCAACACGCTATTCGCGTTCTTAGAAAGCGTGATTATGAATTATTTTAAAATCCCAGGCTAGGAACCAACTGGATTCGTCCAGCATCCATCTCTGCCATTAATAATTCTAAGGCTTCGTAATCAACATCAGAAATGTACCCTAATTCCGTCAGTTCTGAGTTGATTTCATTCTCTATCTCAGGAGTTAGTTTTTTAATGTCAAGAGCTTTTTCTACCAATTTACGAATAGCGTACTGAGTTTTCATAAGTAATAACCCAACTGTAATATGACACTAATAATCCCAGATTGGCCTCAGTATAAAGAGCGATCCAAATACTAACTTAGTAGTGATATATATCACAATTTAATTAGTTAGAGAGATAATTCACTATGACTTTGCTGTATGCCATCAGCAACGCTAAAGTGTAAGATTTAACCTACTGTTAAGACTTGGCTAAATTAGCTTTAGTTATAGACTAAGCAAGCTTTCTCAGCATAGTTACTGATAAATTGTCTGCTTTATGGCCGTCTATAGTTGATTGTTTTTGAAGTGACATAAAAAAAAAGTATATATAAACACATTTTAACCTGGAATTATAACAATCTTTAAACAGACATCCTAAAGCAATAAAGATTCAGCAAAGAGAGCTAAGACGTATGGTCGATGCAACAAAATAGAGTTTATGTTCAAATAATCCTTAGCTTGACGCTTCAAAATTCTTAATAGGATGTAACTATGCAGGCAGTGCTTAACTATCCCAAGATTGCAGTTATTCGCCCCCAAGGGTGTTTAAATGCTGCAAACGCCTTGGAATTTGAACGAGATATGGCTACAGCGTTGGCGCAAAATGGTATTTCCACCTTGGTAGTAGACCTCGCAGCAGTAGAATCCTTAGACAGCGCGGGGTTGATGGCATTGTTATCTACACACAAGCTGGCTCTTACTTTAGGAAGAAGTTGTCAACTTAGCGCTGTTGCCCCACAAATTAGAATGATTTTTGAACTGACGCAACTCGATAGGGTATTTGAAATATTAGACGCTGAAGCCAAATTGACCCAAATATAACTTTATGTAAAAGACAAAGGTTCGAGCAATAATTAAGTGGACTTTATGTAAAGGAGTTGTAAGTTGCAACGATAAAATCTGTTAGAAGACCTAATTCAATGCTAATGTTGGGTTTAGGTAGCTGTAATTAAGGTAGCTAGAAGATAGCACAGTGGTTGTTGCAGTTGAAAAATTAATAACGTCGGATATTTTAAAACCAGCACGTTACTTAGGTAACGAGCTGTTAGCGGTACACAAAGATTGGGATACGACACCAATACGTTGGGTTTTAACCTACCCAGAAGTATATGAAGTCGGTGCATCTAATTTAGGGCACATCATCCTTTATAACATCTTGAATGCCCAACCGCGTCAATTGTGCGATCGCGCCTACCTCCCAGGAAAAGACCTGGCAGCCAAACTACGCGAAACTAATACGCCATTGTTTGCGGTAGAGTCAAAGCGATCGCTGACAGAATTCGACATTTTAGGCTTTAGCCTCAGTTACGAGCTGGGTGCAACTAATATCCTCGAAATGTTGGATTTGGCTGGAATTCCCTTGACATGGCAAGAAAGGCAGGGAAGCAGAGGAGCAGAGGGGCAGGGAGTCAGGGAATCTATCGATACCCAGTCATACTTTCCGTTGATTTTTGCTGGTGGGCAAACAGCGACATCAAATCCTGAGCCTTATGCTGACTTCTTCGACTTTATCGCCCTTGGAGATGGAGAAGAACTGCTGCCAGAAATTGGTTTGGTGTTAGAAGAAGGCAAACAAGCAGGATTAAGTCGGGAACAGCTGTTACTGGATTTGGCACAGATACCAGGTGTATATGTGCCTCAGTTTTACGATATGGCAGAGGATGGCTCAGTTCACCCTCTTCGTCCAGATGTGCCGAAGCGAATTCTGCGACGGGTTGCAACTCCCATACCAGCATATTCCATTGGGTTAGTTCCTTATGTAGAAACGGTGCATGACCGTTTGACCATTGAGATTCGGCGTGGTTGCACTCGTGGCTGTCGCTTCTGTCAACCAGGAATGCTGACTCGACCAGCACGGGATGTAGAACCCGATAAGGTTGTAGAAGCAATTGAACAGGGTATGCGGGCAACTGGTTACAATGAGTTTTCCCTCCTATCTTTGAGTTGTTCTGATTATTTGTCCCTACCAGCAGTGGGGATGGAAATCAAAAATCGCTTAAAAAATGAAAATATTTCTCTGACTCTACCAAGCCAACGGGTAGACAGATTTGATGAAAATATTGCCAATATCCTGGGAGGTACGCGCCAAGGTGGACTGACTTTTGCTCCAGAAGCTGGTACTCAGCGGATGCGAGACATTGTGAATAAGGGGTTGACGAATGAAGAATTGTTGCGGGGAGTAAAAACCGCTTGGGAGCAAGGCTGGGATAAAATCAAGTTGTATTTTATGATTGGCTTGCCAGGTGAAACCGATGCTGACGTTGTGGGCATTGCGGAAACGGTAAGCTGGCTACAGCGAGAATGTCGGGGTAAGGGCAGAAAACCCCTGAACTTTAACCTGACAATTTCTAACTTTACGCCCAAGCCCCATACACCATTCCAGTGGCACTCAGTTTCTACCGCTGAATTTAAGCGAAAACAAAACCTGTTGCGGCAAGAATTCCGCCGAATCAAGGCAGTGAAGGTAAATTTTACCGATGTCCGCATTTCGGCAATGGAAGATTTTGTGGGACGAGGCGATCGCAACTTGAGTAAAGTAGTCCGCCTGGCGTGGGAATTGGGTGCAGGTATGGATTCCTGGTATGAAAATTTAGATCGAGCTTTTAGCGCTTGGGGATCTGCGATCGCCCAAGCTGATTTAGATTGGAAATACCGCCAAGTAGAAAATGGCGAATGGAATTTGTTTCACGCAGAGGCGCCCAGGAGCACAGAAGATGAAGAAAATACCCAACTCCTAACTCCTAACTCCTCACTCTCTAGTACAGACGCCATTAATCGCGTCTCTTCCCACTCCCTCGATATTCCCCTACCTTGGGATCATATTGATACCGGGATTGACAAAAAGTGGCTCCAAGAAGACTTGCAACGCGCTCTAGAAGCTGCAATTGTACCAGACTGCTCTTTTGAAGGTTGTTCTCATTGTGGCGTCTGTGGCACTGATTTTGGGCACAACGTGGTGATTAAATCACCTGTTATCCCAAAATTTGCTGGCGAATTTGTCCCCAACACAACTAAGGCGCAAAGACTGCGAGTTTGGTTTGGGAAACAAGGTAATATGGCTTTAATAAGCCATCTTGATTTAATCCGTCTGTTTGACCGAATTGTGCGGCGATCCGGCTTACCAATTGCTTTTACTGGTGGGTTTCACCCAATGCCACGCATTTCTCTAGCAACTGCTTTGGCTCTAGGGGCTACTAGCAGCGGTGAAATTGCAGATTTTGAGTTAACTGTGCCAGTGGAAGTTGATACTTTCTTCAGAAAGTTGGCTCATGAAATGCCCACAGACATACCTATATATAATGTGGAGCAGATAGATTTAAAAGCTAGTGCCGCTACCCAACTGCTAGAGTCCGCAGAGTATTTAATTACTGTAACAGCACTAGCAGAAACAACACCCATACAATGGCAAACCTGGATTGATACAATCAAAGCAAAAGAGGAACTTTGGTACGAGCAAACAACTAAATCAGGCAAGAGCCAGTTAATAAATCTGCGCGATCGCTTATTTGAACTGGAATTAGTAGAAACCCACAATAGCATTGCAGAATCTATGTCATCTGTAATCCGTTATTTAGGTAGCTATCGCCAGGACGGTTTGCTGTTGCGTCCCGAACAAATCCTGTTTATGCTAGAGACAGTGGCTGGTGTAGAATTTCAACTCCTGCACATCCACCGCAATCGGCTAATTTTAGGGGTATAATCCCTGTAGGGCAACTTGCTAGTAGTTGTCCTAAAATGGCAGCTCACAGGAATTGATTTTTAGCAAGGTTGCGTTAGAATAGGGTGAAGAGAAATTTTCTGGCGCTGCATTGAATTAGCTGGTTCACTACCCTGGTATTCAGGGGGCGAAAGTAAAGATATTAGAGTGCAACTTCTAGGATTTTATCCTAGACAAACAAAAAGCAGATAAAAGAATGCACATCTATATAGCTACCTTGTGAATCAGTAACTAACAGCAGGCTCGGTTAGCTTCTCTAAATTCATGCTTTTTAAACAACTGCTGAATGTCTAATCCACGTAGTGCCCAAGAGCTAGTGCATTACTTTTTTAGAGTTAAAGCAACTGCTGTCGGTTCTGCTTACTTGTAGACGTTCGCGAGACGCGCAAAGCGGTGCTTGTCTTAGTTTAGAACGGCTCAAGGCAGGGTAGCAACTGTGGTGCTGAGTATAACCCTAAGATAAATCCAGGGAATGGAAAATAGAAATAGTTTCTTTTTCTTAACGAATTCAATAGGTTACTCTCAAAGAAAACATCCTGAGTTACAATGCTCACTCAGGATTTAGAACTTCAACTCAGAACTCTCAAGATTTGAGAGTATTGCATCACAAATCAACCACGAACGGTTGATTTAATAGCTTAAACGATATGCAGCAGTTCTGGAATAATCAGCCGTAAAAACGCTCTTAAGAGCGCCAATAGCTATTTAACTTAGAAGCTCAGATTTGCGATTTTTATTATCAGTAGCGCCTTTTGAGGGTTGCGAGGACAGCGAAAGTATAATATCAAACCGAGAAAACACTGGGAATTCAAACTGATGCAAAGACGCAATTAGTTTTGAATTATTAAGTAATTAACCGGACTTGATACAACAAACCTCAAACCTATAAGTGCTGCCAATTTTTGAGGAAATTGAATGCCGAAACAAATTATCATCGCGGAGCAGCACCAAATTGCTGCGGTTTTTTCTGAAGATCAAATACAGGAACTCGTTGTTGCTACGGGTCATCATCAAATAGGTGATATCTACTTAGGAGTAGTAGAAAACGTATTACCTGGGATAGATGCGGCTTTTGTGAATATTGGCGACCCAGAGCGCAACGGTTTTATTCATGTTACCGACTTGGGACCATTGAAGCTCAAGCGTACTGCAGCGGCAATTACAGAACTACTTGCACCACAACAGAAAGTTTTGGTGCAAGTAATGAAAGAGCCAACAGGGACAAAAGGTCCCAGGCTCACGGGGAATATTACTTTACCCGGACGCTACGTAGTACTGATGCCATACGGCAGGGGCGTAAATTTATCCCGACGGATTAAAAGTGAAAGTGAGCGCAACCGCTTGCGAGCGCTGGCGATTTTGGTCAAGCCGGCGGGAATGGGTTTGCTTGTGCGTACAGAAGCAGAAGGTAAACCCGAAGAAGCGATTATGGAAGATTTGGAGTTGCTGCAAAAGCAATGGGAGGCTATCCAGCAAGAAGCCCATTCTACCCGTGCGCCAGCACTGCTCAACCGAGACGATGACTTTATCCAGCGCGTATTGCGGGATATGTACGGCGCGGATGTCAATCGGATTGTGGTAGATTCCAGTACTGGTTTGAAGCGCGTCAAACAGTACTTGCAGAATTGGAGTGGCGGTCAAACACCGCAGGGATTGTTGATTGACCATCATCGCGATCGCTCCCCAATTTTAGAGTACTTCCGCATCACTGCTGCGATTAGAGAAGCCCTGAAACCAAGGGTAGACCTACCTTCTGGCGGTTACATTATCATCGAGCCGACGGAGGCATTAACCGTAATCGATGTTAACTCAGGTTCGTTTACGCGATCGGCAACAGCTAGAGAAACAGTTTTGTGGACAAACTGTGAAGCAGCAACAGAAATCGCTCGCCAGTTGCGTCTGCGAAATATCGCTGGGGTGATCGTCGTTGATTTTATCGATATGGAATCGCGACGCGACCAACTACAAGTTCTCGAACACTTTAATAAAGCACTCAAAGCAGACAAAGCTCGTCCCCAGATTGCCCAACTTACCGAACTGGGTTTAGTAGAACTGACCCGCAAACGTCAGGGCCAAAATATTTATGAATTGTTTGGTGAAACTTGCCCCACCTGTGGCGGTTTAGGACATACCGTGCGTCTGCCTGGAGAACTCGAAAACCGATTACCGATACCTACAGAGACACCAGAGCGCGAGCGTTTTGTATCCTTGCCTCACCGAGAACCACGTCAGCCATCTGCGCGTATCCCGGAACCACGAGAAACCTATGATGGATTTGGGGAAGGATTTGACGGCGACTCGGAATTGAGCAACCTAAATCTGATCAATCATCCTAGTTATCAAGAACTTAATGATAAGCGCCGTACCCGAACTCGCCGCAGTCGAATTGGTGTCAATGGGTTAAACGGGAAAGATGAAGCTCGGATTGTTCCCAGTCCCTTAACTTTTGTTAACGAGCCAGATTTAGACCTGGATATAGAACCAGAACTAGGAGTTGCGCCAGAAATTCCCTCACCCACCCTTGGTAAACCAGGCTGGAGTGAAAGAGTAGAGCGCACTAAAATTATCAAGGCAGAACCAGTTAAACCAGTGGTCGAACCACCGGAGATTAGAACTGTAGAAATGAGCCTCCAAGAACAGGATATATTTGCCTTGATGGGAATATCTCCCTTAGTGAAGTTAGAGCAAGAGGTTAAAAATACCAAGTCTGTGATTATTAATGTGATTCAGCCCGGTCAAAAACCAACGACCCCAATTGAATCAACCTCAGAATCAACTATTGTCCAAAAAGCAACACCTGAAATAATCACTATTGCCCAAAAAGCAACACCTGAAATAACTGCAAGCAAAATACCGACACCAAAAGTTATTGAGCCAGAACAAAAATCTTTGATCGAAGAGACAACTGAAGCACCATCGGAGTTAACTGTGAATCCTTCGGGACGCTTGTCTGCAAAAGCTGCTGCGGCCAAAGAGATTGCAGATGAAAGTGAAGCTAATAGTAGCGCCACAGCCAGCCGTCGCCGCCGCCGTCGTTCTTCAGCGATCGAGGATAATTAATTTAATTTATGGTAGAAACATCGCCAACGCCTTTGGAACAATCCACTTGGCTAGAATTTTCTACCTTGTCAGATATTCCAGGGTTGGTTGCAGGTGTGGATGAAGTAGGGCGAGGCGCTCTGTTTGGGCCTGTGGTGGCGGCAGCAGTAATCCTACCAGATCGCGCTTTGCCAATACTGATGGCAGCTAAAATTAAAGACAGTAAAAAGTTGTCTAGTTCTCGGAGAACTCAGCTAGCGCAGCAAATTTGTGCGCTGGCTATAGATTGGAAAATTGGGTTTGCTTCTACTGCCGAAATTGACAAGATAAATATTTTGCAAGCGACGTTGTTAGCAATGAAGCGGGCTGTGCTGAAGTTAAAGGTACAGCCTGCACTCTGCTTAATTGACGGCAATCAGTCAATCAAAGATTTGCTATTGCCGCAACAAACAATAGTTAAAGGGGACGAGCGATCGCTCGCTATTGCCTCTGCTAGTATTGTTGCTAAAATTTGGCGTGACGAATTAATAATGCGTCTAGCATTAAAATACCCTATGTACAACCTGGAGTGTAACAAGGGTTATGGTAGCCAGCGGCATTTGCTGGCTTTGCAACAATACGGGCCCTCACCCCTACATCGTCAGTCTTTTCGTCCTTGCCAAATCAAAAATCTGAGTGTTGAGTGATTGAAGAAGAATACAGAATACAGAATACAGAATAAATTAGTTTAGTAGGGGATAAGCTGTGGGAAGCAAGCTACAGACTTTCTACTAATTACAGAGTTCAATTCTGTAGCTTGCTACCCTGAAAGGGTATTCTGGCTCGTGACTCCTAAATTCTGTTTGTTAACAAATTACTCAGCATTCAGGATTGGTAATTCAGTACTATCACTGTCAAGTCCTCTATCTTTGGTTTGTGATATCACCCAGTAGCGATAATCCGTCAAAAGTTGATTCAATAACCTTTGCTTGACCGACAACAGCACGCTTTTGAGCAAACCATTACCAGTCGTTTCTAAAATCGGCTTAGGAGTAAAGGAAAATGGCGGTGGAAAATCCACCACTACTTCTAAATCAGCTTTTCCTTGCAGGCGTGTGCCAGTGCTAAACTCTTTGGGAGACAAATAGCCTTTTAAATTGAGAGCAAAGCGCTGGTTAATATACTCGAAACCTAAAATTTCACAGTTTAGCGATCGCAAATAAATTATTCCATTTGATTCTGCCCAGACTCTCATGTCTACAGTAGGTTGAATACTCAATGACATAAAAGTCAGCGGACGCATTTTCAAGCGAAATACTTCCTCAGAAAGCTGCTGAATCCGGCTATTGTCAACCAAAGCCTTAACCAGACGTTGAGGCTGACGCAAGTAGTGCTGAATGGGAATAGGCTGCTCTGGAACAGCGATTTCAACCGATTGGGAGGCAGTAAACCGGGTAGCCATGAGCTAATAAAAATATCTGTTTCTTAATTTTAATATTTTTTAACAACTTAGTTTTGATTATTAGAAAATTACAAAATTTATTGACTATAAAAACGACTGTTGCTTATCAGCTATACTCATTAGCACAAAGTTGTTACGCTCATTCTATCTTGGTTCAAGAAATATAGATTATGATTTAAATATTGACACAAAAACAATAATGTGCTCTTTATTTTGGGTAGAAACCAATATCATTGCTTTTAAATCTTTAGAGGGATTTAGTAAAAAACTACTAGGAAATCTATCTGCCAGAAGACTGATTTTCATAACTTGTTTTCTTGGATACATATTTCCTTCTATCCCTTTAGTGCGTAAATTTTAGAGATAACAGTGTTTAGTAAGAATAAATGTTGGATATATTTGCCAAACCAAAATATCATAATCTTTGTTTAGGCATTAGACTCGCAACTCAAGGCTAAAAGTATGACTTTATCGATCGCACATTTAGGGCCTCCCGGCACTTACACAGAACAAGCAGCTGTTTTTTATGTCAACTGGCTAACTAAAAGTACGGGAGTTGAAGCTAGGTTATGTCCCTATCCCACCATTTCCCAATCACTGCACGCCGTTGCTGATGGTCAAACCCACCTGGCTGTTGTGCCAGCAGAAAATTCTATTGAAGGGAGTGTTACAACAACACTGGATACACTTTGGCAGTTAGACAGTTTGCGAATTCAGTTGGCTTTGATATTACCCATTGTCCATACGTTAATTTCTTGCGCGTCTAGCTTAGATATAATTAAAACTGTTTACTCTCACCCGCAAGCTTTGGCACAATGTCAGGGATGGTTAGAGCGGTTTCTCCCGACTGTACAGATTATTCCCAGCAATTCTACAACCGAAGCACTACAGCGATTGGAGCAAGAGACAACAACAGCAGCGATCGCTTCTAGTAGAGCAGCTCAACTCTACAACCTGCCGATACTTGCTAGTGGTATCAACGACAATCCAGAAAACTTTACTCGTTTTTGGGTAGTAAGTCACGGTGAAGTGGAGGCTGGATATCAGGTAAGAAAAGCGCCTGCTAGTCACACATCACTGGCTTTTAGTATGCCTGCTAACACACCCGGAGCATTGGTCAAACCTTTGCAAATATTTGCTCAACTAGGGATTAACCTCAGCCGAATTGAATCTCGTCCGACGAAGCGATCGCTAGGCGAATACTTGTTTTTCATAGATTTAGAAGCAGATGCCAAAGAAGCACAAATGCAATCTGCTTTAGCAGAATTAACTACCCACACAGAGATTTTAAAAATTCTTGGCGCTTACAATGTTTTACCGATCGCCGCCATTACTTAAAAAGTTAGAAGTTCTTTTTTAAGAGTTATTATTTAGGATTTACCAGTTATCAGCTAGTAAATATAAATTATAAGTAGTCGAGCTTTTATTTTTGTTTTTCTTCCTAACTCCTCACTGTACAGACGCGATTAATCGCGTCTCTACTCCTCACTTTTCACTAAATGTATCTTTGAGAACAGCGCGAGCTGCCAAGTGATTCCGAGTAGAAGTTAAAATTTCTGCTTCCCGCTCTAGACGAGTTACAGTATCTTGCATTTCTAACAATAATTGCTGCTCTGCGGCGACACCATAAAGATTACTGGCTACCCAATAAGATAACTCTGTTGGTAGATCGGGCAAATCTTCCGGCAATTCAATATTTTGTTCGGTTAATTTGGCTGACAGACGCACCACATCTCGCAGTAGTTGTTCTACTTCAGTTGATAAAGGCCGCAAATCTTTAGTCGGTGGTTGGTCTTCAATCCATTCAACTAAGCCAACGCGATATGGCTTTTCACGAACATACTCTAAGACACGAAATCTTTGCTGCCCTAAAGTCATCATCTTGATCCGATCGTCTGGCAGCCTTTGGTGATGAATGATTTCGGCACAGCAGCCAGTGTTTGCAATTGTACCTTTGACTGGATCGAACATCAAAACACCGAACCTGCGATCGCTCTCCAAAATCGTGTTCATCATGATTCGGTAGCGAAATTCAAAGATGTGCAGGGGTAATGGTCTGGTAGGAAACAGAACTACTTCGGGTAACGGGAACAGAGGTAGTTCGCGAACTGCAATTTTAGAAGATGATGTCATTGTTACTTTGGTATAAACTTAATCTTTAAAATTTCTTTTTCTCTGCTTTTCCCGTACTTTATCTACATTCTATCATTTGTTTCCTAGCTAAATAAAAGCCCTGAGATATATTTCTTCAGGGCTGTGTAAATATTCATACTAATGTAATTTGTCTTTTGTCCTTTGTCCTTTGTCATTAGTAAAGGACAAATGACCAATGACTAATGACTAAATTAAAGTTTGACTTCAATATCTACACCCGATGGTAGATCCAATTTCATCAGGGCATCAATAGTCTTAGAAGAGGGCTGGTAAATGTCAATAATCCGGCGATGAGTACGGGTTTCAAAGTGCTCTCGTGAATCTTTATCTACGTGAGGCGATCGCAGCACACAATAGATCCGGCGTTTTGTTGGTAAAGGAATTGGGCCTATGGCTGTAGCGTTGGTGCGGTTAGCGGTGTCTACAATCTTCTCGCAAGATGTATCTAATAAGCCCCTGTCAAAGGCTTGTAAGCGAATTCTAATCTTCTGCTGCTGTAGAGTTGCCATCTTTAATTTTCCAGGTTCTGCGTAATTAGGGGAGTATTTACAGGTTAAAGGTTACAGGGTAAAGGTTACAGAAAACTATTACCTGTCCCCTGTAACCTATTACCTTATTTATAGAGGGAAGAGAAAGGAGCAGAGAGGCAAAATATATACCATCTCTGCTCCTTTGTTATGAGCAAAAAGGTGCTACTTGATAATTTTGGAGACGACACCTGCACCGATGGTGCGACCACCTTCGCGGATAGCGAAGCGCATTCCTTGTTCAATCGCGATCGCGTTGATCAATTCTACTGTCATTTTGATGCGATCGCCTGGCATCACCATTTCTACTTCTTTGCCTTCATCGGAGGTATAGGCTTTGATAGTACCAGTTACATCGGTTGTCCGCACGTAGAACTGGGGACGGTAGCCAGCGAAAAATGGAGTCTTACGACCACCTTCTTTTTCTGTAAGGACGTACACTTCACCTTCAAATTCATTATGAGGTTTAATTGAACCTGGTTTGGCAATTACCATACCCCGTTCAATATCAGTCTTCTGAATACCCCGGAGTAGTACGCCAGCGTTATCTCCAGCCATACCTTGCTCAAGACTCTTCTTGAACATTTCAATCCCAGTTACGGTAGTAGCGCGAGTATCTCTGATACCTACTAGTTCAACGTTATCGCCTACTTTGACTACACCGCGTTCAATCCGACCAGTGGCTACAGTACCACGACCTGTGATTGAGAACACGTCTTCTACAGCCATCAGGAAGGGTTTATCAACATCCCGCTCTGGTGTGGGGATGTAAGAATCTACAGCATCCATCAGTTCATAGATTTTGTCTACCCAAGGATTTTCACCGCGTTGGGTCTTGGGATTCTTGGTCATTGCTTCTAGAGCTTGCAGACCAGAGCCTTTGATAATAGGGATATCATCGCCAGGGAAATCATAGCTGCTTAACAGTTCTCTCAGTTCTAATTCCACTAGTTCCAAGAGTTCTGGATCGTCCATCAAGTCTTCTTTGTTCAAGAAGACTACCAGACTGGGAACGCCAACCTGTTTTGCCAACAGAATGTGTTCGCGGGTTTGAGGCATAGGACCATCGGTAGCAGCAACTACAAGGATACCTCCGTCCATCTGTGCAGCACCAGTGATCATGTTCTTCACATAGTCAGCGTGTCCTGGACAGTCTACGTGAGCATAGTGTCGATTTGCAGTTTCATACTCTACGTGAGCGGTATTGATGGTAATACCCCGTGCCTTTTCTTCTGGGGCATTATCAATTTGGTCGTAGCCTTTAGCTACAGCCTGACCCATAGCTGCTAAGGTCATGGTGATGGCTGCTGTCAAGGTAGTTTTACCGTGGTCAACGTGGCCAACTGTACCGATATTGATGTGGGGTTTATTCCTTTCAAACTTTGCGCGTGCCATGAATACTCATTTCCTTATTTTAACTAAGCGTTCCCTTTGCTTTTTGCAATGATAGTTTCAGCTACGCTGCGAGGCACTTCTTCGTAGTGGCTGAACTCCATCGTGAAGATACCCCGACCTTGCGTTTTTGACCGGATATCAGTGGCGTAGCCAAACATGGTCGCCAGCGGAACTTTGGATGCGACCTTAGCAAGTCCCTGTTCGGTGCTTTGGCTTTCAATCTGCCCTCGGCGAGCAATGAGGTCGCCAATGACGTTCCCGATATAGTCTTCAGGAACTTCAACCTCAACTTTCATCATAGGCTCTAAGAGGACGGGTGAAGCTTTCAGCACAGCTTCTTTCATCGCCATTGAACCAGCGATTTTAAAAGCCATTTCCGAAGAGTCTACATCGTGGTATGACCCATCAATTAGCGTTGCTTTAACGTCAATCAATGGATATCCAGCTAGAACACCTGATTCACAGCTTTCTTTCATTCCTTGTTCTGCGGGGCCAACGTACTCTTTCGGTACTGAACCGCCGACAATTTTGGAGACGAATTCAAAGCCAGTACCAGGGTCTCCAGGCTCCAAATTGATCACAACGTGACCGTATTGACCTTTACCACCACTTTGGCGGATAAATTTACCTTCAATTCTGCTCACAGCTTTCCGAATTGTTTCTCGGTAAGCTACTTGCGGTGCACCTACATTCGCTTCCACCTTGAATTCTCGTAACATCCGGTCTACTAGAATTTCTAGGTGTAGCTCTCCCATCCCCGCGATTACGGTTTGGTTTGTTTCCGGATCGACACGGACACGGAAGGTGGGGTCTTCTTCTGAGAGAGATTGCAGAGCCTTGGACAGCTTGTCCATGTCGTTTTTGGTTTTGGGTTCAACCGCTACCGAGATTACAGGCTCAGGAATGAATAGGGATTCCAGAATTACCGGCGCTCCCTCATCACAGAGCGTGTCACCTGTCAAGGTGTCTTTCAATCCCAAAGCTGCTCCCAAATCACCCGCTCGCAGTTCATCGACATCTTGCCGTTCATCTGCCTTCATTAGAACTAAGCGGGAAATCCGTTCTTTTTTATTCTTACTAGCGTTGAGAACGTAGCTGCCCTTTTTCAGGACACCAGAATAAACACGAACAAATGTCAGGCGACCATAAGGGTCAGCCATAATCTTGAATGCCAGAGCGGCTAGGGGTTCGTTGTCATCAGCCCGCCGCTCAACAGTATCGCCATTCGGCAGTAAGCCTTGAATTGGTGGTACTTCACTTGGTGCTGGCAGGTAATCGACAACGGCATCCAGCATCAACTGTACGCCTTTATTTTTGAATGCCGAGCCGCATAGTACTGGTACAATTGTCCCGGCGATTGTGCCTGTACGCAGAGCAGTCCGAAGTTCCTGTTCTGTAAGTTCTTCGCCCTCGAAGTACTTAGTCATCAGAGCATCATCAGTTTCTGCCGCAGCTTCTATTAGCTTGGTGCGATATTCGTCTACCTGCGCTTGCAACGCTTCCGGGATATCAGTTTCCTGGATATCAGTTCCTTGATCGTTTGCGTAAATATACGCACGCATCCGTACAAGGTCAACGATACCTTGGAAGTCATTTTCACTACCGATTGGTAGTTGAATGGCGATCGCATTTGCCCGCAGGCGATCGCGGATTTGGTCGTGAACTTTATAAAAGTTCGCTCCCGTGCGATCCATCTTGTTGATAAAGACTATCCGAGGAACTTTGTAGCGTTCTGCTTGCCGCCACACTGTCTCAGACTGCGGTTGCACGCCACCCACAGAACAAAATACTGCGATCACACCATCCAACACGCGCATGGAACGCTCAACTTCAATTGTGAAGTCTACGTGACCCGGAGTATCGATAATGTTAATTTGATGATCTTTCCAACTGGTACTGATCGCAGCGGCAGTAATGGTGATTCCCCGTTCCCGCTCCTGCTCCATCCAGTCTGTGACGGCAGTTCCTTCATGAACTTCGCCAATTTTATGAATTATCCCAGAGTAAAATAATATTCTCTCTGTTGTTGTTGTTTTGCCCGCATCTATATGCGCCGCAATACCAATGTTGCGTACTTTCTCTAGCGGGATCGTGCGTGCCACAGCTACCTCCTATAGTTTTTGCCTCATGATATCTTGTATATTACTCTTTGTTAAGATTCTATACTTTTACGGAAAACCGTCTTTTTGTGTAAATCTACGATATACCGCTTCGGCAAGGCGATATATCGCTTTTTTACTTAATAACGATAGTGTGCGAATGCTTTGTTAGCTTCCGCCATCCGGTGCGTTTCTTCGCGTTTGCGAATGGCATTGCCAGTTTCGTTGGCAGCATCCATTAACTCATTTGCCAATTTGCTGGCCATTGTCCGGCCTGGCCTGGAGCGAGAATATTGCACTAACCAACGCAGTGCTAAAGTAGTGCCCCGTTCTGTACGCACTTCCATTGGTACTTGGTAGGTTGCTCCACCAACTCGCCGAGCCTTTACTTCTACTAAAGGCGTGGCATTTCGCACTGCTCTTTCAAAGGTTTCTAAGGCACCAGCACCAGTGCGTTCTTCAATAGTTTTTAATGCATCATAAACAATGCGTGCGGCAAGTGATTTTTTGCCATGACGCATGATCCGTCTGATAATCATGCTCACAAGGCGACTGTTATATACGGAGTCAGACGGAACTGGGCGCCTTTGAATAACACCACGACGAGACATACTTCACCTTTAATTCGGAATTGGCAACGAAATTATATGCTATCAGACACCGGAAACTAAAAGCGGTACAACCCAACCCTCAGACTTCCTCAATTTTTTCGACCGTTACAGCAAGTCTGACTTATTTACTGCCAATTTTGGATTTTGGATTTTGGATTTTGGATTAAAAGTTTTTGGTATCTATTCCGATCCCAAGGATCTGAAAAAATCAAAAGTCTGTAAGCCTAATTCCCTGCTGGGTTCGACCAATCCAAAAGACGCTCGATAACTCACTAATGCTACGCTATCGCAAATCTAAAATCAAAAATTGTTTGACTTACTATCTGCAACGAAATACTCAAGGCGACAAGATTATAAACTTTAATGTTCAGATGAGAAATTCGCTGTGGGTTACAGCATTTTCTTCCTCAGAACTTCTACACTTGCTCGCTTAGTGTAGATGTAGTTTGCTTGATTTTTGGAAACAGACTTTAGTAGCCTCGATCGCAACTCCTAGAACAAAGACGGCGCTCCTTCTTTTGCCCTTGGGCGCTTTTAAGATAGACGATTAATCGTCTTGGATGCGATTAATCGCCTAATCCTATTTTTTCGCTTCTTTAGGACGCTTGGTTCCATACTTGGAACGGCCTTGCTTGCGGTCTTTGACTCCGGCTGTATCTAGGGTGCCACGGATAATGTGGTATCTCACGCCTGGTAGATCCTTAACCCGACCGCCACGAATCATCACAACTGAGTGCTCTTGTAAGTTGTGACCAATGCCTGGAATGTAAGCTGTGACTTCAAATCCAGAGGTAAGTCTGACTCTTGCTACTTTGCGTAGGGCTGAGTTAGGCTTTTTTGGTGTGGTCGTGTATACTCTGGTACAAACTCCCCGACGTTGGGGACATTGTTTCAGAGCCGGAGACTTGGTTTTCTGACGCGCTTGTTCGCGCTCATTTCGTATTAGCTGCTGTATTGTTGGCATGAGTTACAGCGCGTAAAGCTGCTTATGGTCTAAGTTTTAACAAATCCTGATTATATCTTTTTTTACGGCTTTATGTCAATTGTTATTTGTCTTTTGTCATTTGTCCTTTGTGAGAACCAATGACTAATGACTAAAGGAGAAGGAATTGCCACAGCCACAGGTAGCGATCGCCTGGGGATTGTGGAAGCGAAAACCACCACCCATTAAGTCTTCTGAATAATCAACTCTCAAACCGTTGAGGTAATTTAAGCTTGTGGCATCGATGACGACTTGAATCTCATCCAAGTCGAAAACCCGATCGCCAACTTTTATTGTTTCATCGAAGGACATATCATAAAAGAATCCAGAACAACCACCTGGTTTTACTGCCAATCGAAACAAGACATTTGGCTGCTTGGACTTTATTCGCCCAATCTCACTTACGGCTGCTTGACTCAGATGAATCATGGAACTCGTTTTTTGCAGTTGAATACCCCATCTTCCATTTTACAGATAGGTTGACCCTTGCTTGTGCAAAAAAATTCCAAATCACCAAAGGCATGAGCGCGATCGCTATTACTACATTTATAACACTAACATGCTTCAGTCCCCACCTAGTCAAGGTAGGGACTTCTGGGGTGTAGTAGTTCGTTCACAAAGACGGTTTACACAAACAAAAATGTATTCAGCTTTGGGATTAGAGCATTAATAGCGTTCTTTTGGTTTTAATCTTTGGTACGGGCATAGTCATCTTGGTAGCGAATAATATCATCTTCTCCCAAGTATTCGCCATTTTGGACTTCAATCAATACCAACGGAATCACGCCAGGATTCTCTAAACGATGAGATGTACATTGGGGTACATATGTTGACTCATTATTGCTCAGTAGTACTTCTTTCTCACCACAAACTACTCTAGCTGTACCAGAGACGACAATCCAATGTTCGCTGCGGTGATGGTGCATTTGTAGACTGAGGCGGTGTCCGGGCTTAACTTCGATGCGCTTAATTTTGTATCCGCGCCCTTCTTCTAAAACTGTAAAAGCACCCCAAGGACGTAATTCTGTTGCAGCAACGCCCCTGGAAGTTATGTTTGGAGGGAGGTGTAGAGTTTCAGTCTGTGTAGTTTCTTGATATCGAGCCATAGTTACCTCATTTGAAGACATAACAAACCGTTGGTACTCTTAATTATTGATAAAAAAATTTGGCGCTATCTTGCAACCTTGAAAATCAGCAATTTTGTCGCACTTTGATAAACATAGCAAAATCAAACCTTATGGTGTAAACCATCACTACTAAAATTCTGATGTCTACACCAAGTCTTCATCAAGCAAAATGACGGCTTGTTCTAAACTTTAAAAAGTGACTGGGATTGAGGATTAAGTTTTTCCCTATTACCTCATTTTCGTGGTTGCAGGAAAATACCAATTCCGTTGTGAACACGAGCAGCGGTACTGGGCGATCGATCGAGTAGTTGCCCTCCTAAATAAAGGCTGGTAGAGCTACCGCCATCTAAATTTAAAGCATCTACACAGCCCATCTGTTGCATCAATTGAGCATGTTCTGCCAAATTAGGCCCATAACCGCCGACACGATTATGTGTGGCAGTAATCATTAATGTCCCTGTTGCCGTTGTGCAAATACCGCTGCGAATAGCCTTTTCGGCAATAAAGGCGTTGCTGAATTTTTCACCTTTGGCATCAAGGACAATTTGACGATTTTGGACTAATAGCGGTCCCGCTCCGATAATGTGGGGATAACGACTAAAATCAACTGGAGTAGTGGCGCTGGAAATACTTACTGCGTTTCCAATAGATAGTTGTGAGGCAGCGCTAGCAGCGTTAGCGCGTAAAGTTAGTAGGTAGCCATCCTGGGGAATGGGAATCGGCGTCTCACCAACTTTGCCGCCTGGTAACTGATTAGTAATTTGGTTTTTTTGTACCACTAAGATAATTTCGTTATCCGTCAACGGCGTGTAAGTCGATCCCCAAGCTGGGGTGTAACGAGCAATGCCACTTTGAATGTAACCACTATTGAGAAACAGAATTGGTAGGCGCTGGTCATTTGCCGTAATTAAAGTTTCTTCCAAGGTGAGACGACCGAAGTAAAATTGACCTGAATCATTCCAAGCGATCGCACCTCGGTTAAGAATCGGGCCTGATAACCACTGATTATCTCGACGAATCGCACCC
This sequence comes from Nostoc sp. DSM 114167, assembly GCF_052692655.1. NCBI lineage: Bacteria > Bacillati > Cyanobacteriota > Cyanophyceae > Nostocales > Nostocaceae > Nostoc > Nostoc sp. DSM 114167. The sequence continues at coordinate 3,529,175 of NZ_CP195116.1, read as the reverse complement.
AATGGCAATCTGTTATTGCGGTTAAAATAACCACCATTAATTCCAGCCACTGCTAAGTAACGTTGTGCTGTTTGAATTAAGGGAGCAGTACCCGCAAGTCCATCAGGACTAGCCCACATCGGTTTCAATGTTAGCCCAAATTTGCGGGGATTAACTTCTAGCCAGACCACCGGAAAGCGTTCTGTGCCTAAGTTGACATAATGCTGTCGCCAGCGCAATCCTGGGGCCCAAGTAATATCTCGTTCTTCTAAAGGATCGGGTCGAATATCGATAATCAGGCGATTGGGGTTATCTACAGTACTAACTTGAGGTGATAAACCAAAGGGAACGCTCAGACTAATAATGGTTTGGTTTTTTACCACCTCCACTTGTTGAATCAGTGGTTCAGGGGTTGGGGCTGGTGCTGCTGGTATTGGTTGTGTTGGTGTAATTGGTAATAATTGTTTGAGCAAGTTTGGCAACAATGGTGGTGCTGTTGGTGCTGCTGGTGGCTGGGGAGTATAGCGTTCTATCAAAATGGGATCGGCGATTCCATCAAGAGTAATTGTCCACTTCCGATTTGGCGGTACAGTGGATTTTGGGGTTGGCGTATCTGGATCGAAAGATGGTGTTTGCGGTTTGGCGATCGCCGATCCTTGTGCAAGTTGCCAGGGAGTGGGACGATCTAAATCGACACGAATCCGAGTCTGTTGCAAAGGGGCACTCGCTTCTAGAGGTTCCTGGCTCTGAACAATATTTGTGATTTGTGTTTTTGGGGTAGCAATCACCAAAATGTTGCCATTGGTTCGGATTTCCCATCCAGATGTTTGAGCAAAATTGCTAATATCCAGATAGCGATATGCTCCTATTAGTCTGGTGGATAAAACCAGTGGCGTTGTCACGGACGAAAACCACTGTATTGGTTGCTTCGCTGAATTACTACTGCTTAAGAAATTTACTCCAATTAATTGCCTGAATGCCCCATCACTGATATTGGTTGTCACCTGGCCAGATTTTCCAGACCGTTGTAACCAAGTTCCAGGTAAAGTACGTCCATTGAGGGAAATTTGATTTCCAGAGGATGCTACACCTGTTAAAGGAGGTGCAGGTGATTGTGAGATTAACCTGGGTATAAATTTGGTAGTTTTCGGGGACTCCTGGGCGCTGGTAGCACAAGTAGTCGTTAAGCACAGTACTGTTAAAAGTATTGGTGACACTGTAGCCCAAAAAAATCTGTGATCGCCCTTGGCGTTTGTAAAGCCGTCGCTAATCTCTGATTGGCAACAATTCAGCATTTTTACCATAATTTACTAGATATTTTTGAAAACTATCACCCAAGGTTTAAACTAACCAATTATTTGGAAATATAAAGGAAACATGACTTTATTTTTGAATAAATATGATAATCTATATATTGGCTAGTTATCTCTTTTAGATACACATTAATTTATTTAGACGCTAAAGCCACTGCAACCAAGTTTTTTAACTCCCAACTAATTCTAACCACACTATATACGGTAGTTTTGGTTATCAAAACCGGATTAAGATATTTAATCCTAGCTGATTGTTGCTACTGTTATTACTTCAGTAATGTCTAGTTAATAGTAATACATGCGGCAACTAGTAAGCGGCAAAATTCTAGACAACAAAAATATTTGGGAATTGTCAAATGGGTATATATTGTAATACGCTGATTTTATTGCTGGATCGGGATAACCAAATAATTACTAATTCGTAATTCGTAATTCGTAATTAAAAGGGTACACCAGCTCAGACTCAATTTTTAATTCAATGATTAACAAAACAATGGAGGGTAAAACCCCTCACTGATTGCAACCACGAATTAAGGTAGCGTAGCGTAAAGCCTTTAGCATAGCTTCTTTAAGAAACGCAACGCGACTGCTTAGAGTGAGTTCTTGATTGTCACGATCGATTACAAATTATCTGGGCTTTGGCTTAAAAAAATAGTGCAGCGTTCAGTTTTAGTTTTGTTTCAGGTGAGCCGAAATAGGCTCCATGAGTAGCTAGCGTGCATCTGGAAAAAGAAATTGAAAAAATACTTAGCTTCAAAATATAAAAAAGAAACTGTCAGGGCAAAAATGATGTCTTGGCTGAAGTAAGTTGTCTAACACCGCATAAATACATAAAAAATACGCAAACATTTTAACACGGGTTAACTAACAAAGTAAAACCGAAGTTAAAATTTTTTTTCCCTAAATTTCGGTGCTTATATATTTTTCCATCGCTGAATTTAGAAATTTTTTCCCACAGTGTAGTGGCAAAATTGGTAACTCATTACTTCAGGAACAGGGTATGAATAATAAACCGATGAATCAAGGCCAGAAAATCACAGCGAATATCAACTCAAGAGATACCTATCAGGGGCAAAAGTGGTTAGTAGATGAACGAGATGCCTGTGGTGTAGGTTTTATTGCTCATCGCCAAAATCATACCAGCCATGAAATTGTCGAAAAAGCTTTAGCTGCTTTAGCCTGCTTAGAACACCGGGGAGGTTGTAGCGCCGATCGCGACTCTGGTGATGGTGCTGGAGTCTTGACAGCTATTCCTTGGGAGTTGTTCCAACAAGACTTTGCCCAAAGAGGGAAGGAATTTCCATCTAGCGATCGCATAGCTGTGGGGATGATATTTCTACCACAAGACCAGCAAGCAGCACAAAAAGCTAGAGTGACTGTCGAGCAAGTAGCTGCTGAAGAGAAATTAATTGTATTGGGTTGGCGAGTAGTACCAGTGCAATCTGATTTACTGGGGGTACAAGCAAGAGAAAATCAACCCCAGATTGAACAAGTTTTGTTAGCTTCTGTTGACAAAAGCGGTGATGAATTGGAACGGCAGTTGTATATTACCCGCCGCCGCATTAGTAAAGCTGCAACTGATATCTCAGAAGAATTTTATATCTGTTCGTTGTCGAGTCGCACAATTGTCTACAAAGGTATGGTGCGTTCTGCTGTCTTGGGCAGCTTTTATGACGATTTAAAAAATCCAGCTTACAAAAGCGCCTTTGCTGTTTATCACCGCCGCTTTAGTACCAATACCATGCCCAAGTGGCCGCTAGCCCAACCAATGCGGCTTTTGGGTCACAACGGCGAAATCAATACCTTATTGGGTAACATCAACTGGATGATGGCACGAGAGGCTAGCCTGAATCATCCTGTATGGGGCGATCGCATCCAGGAACTCAAGCCATTAGTTCACATTGATAATAGCGACTCAGCTACCCTAGACAACGTAGTGGAATTGCTGGTTTGCTCTGGACGCAGCCCCTTGGAAGCTTTAATGATTATGGTTCCAGAGGCTTACCAAAATCAGCCTTCTTTACGTGAATCTCCAGAAATTGTTGATTTCTACGAATATTACAGTGGTTTGCAAGAAGCTTGGGACGGGCCAGCACTTTTAGTATTCAGCGATGGCAAAAAAGTTGGTGCAACTCTAGACCGTAATGGTTTAAGACCCGCTCGTTACGCGATCACCAAAGATGATTACATTGTTGTAGCTTCGGAAGCTGGTGTGGTGGATTTCCCAGAAGCCGATATTGTCGAAAAAGGTAGACTTGGCCCAGGGCAAATGATTGCCGTGGATTTAGAAAATCATGAAGTGCTGAAGAATTGGGATATAAAGAGGCGCATCGCCAAGCAGCATCCTTATGGAGAATGGCTACAACAGCATCGTCAAGAATTAAAGTCATTAGTCATTAGTCATCCGTCATTAGCAAATGGCAATGGCAATGGACAAATGACAAATGACCAAGCACAAGTGACAATTGACAAGCAAACCTTACTTCAGCGTCAAACTGCCTTTGGCTACACCACAGAAGATGTAGATATGGTGATTCATCCAATGGCGATCGCAGGTTCAGAACCGACTTTCTGCATGGGTGATGATATTCCCTTAGCGGTGCTGTCGCAAAAGCCCCACCTGCTTTATGACTATTTTAAACAGCGCTTTGCTCAGGTGACGAACCCAGCGATCGATCCCCTGCGGGAAAAGCTAGTGATGTCTCTAAAAGTTGAACTGGGCGAACGGGGTAACTTATTAGAACCTAAGCCAGAATATGCTCGGAGATTAAAACTCGAATCGCCAGTGTTAACTGATAGTGAATTAGAGGCAATTAAGCTGTCAGGATTTGCCACGGCTGAGTTGTCAACGCTATTTGCGATCGCCACTGGCCCTGAAGGATTGAAAGCCGCAGTGCAATCTTTACAAGCACAAGCAGCTGAGTCAGTCCGGGCAGGTGCAAAGATTTTAATATTAAGCGATCAAGCTAATGACAGTCTCAACACAGAATATACCTACATTCCTCCCCTATTAGCAGTAGGTGCGGTGCATCACCATCTGATTCGTGAGGGGTTGCGAATGAAAACATCCCTGATTGTGAATACTGCTCAATGCTGGAGTACCCATCACTTTGCTTGTCTGATTGGCTATGGTGCTGGTGCAGTTTGCCCGTACATGGCTTTAGATACGGTGCGTGATTGGTGGTCCGATCCCAAAACTCAAAAGTTAATGGGTGTGCAGAAAATTCCCACCCTCACCCTAGAACAAGCTTTAGGAAACTATCGCAAAGCAGTAGAGTCAGGTTTGTTAAAAATTCTCTCCAAAATGGGAATTTCTCTGCTCTCCAGCTATCAAGCAGCCCAAATCTTTGAAGCTATTGGTATCGGTGGAGATTTAATCGACCTGGGATTCCGTGGGACGACTTCCCGCATTGGTGGTTTGAGTGTTACCGAACTTGCTGATGAAGTGCTTTCCTTCCACTGCAAAGCTTTCCCAGAACTGACGGCTAATAAGTTACAAAACCTGGGCTTTGTACAGTACCGTCCTGGTGGCGAGTACCACATGAATAGCCCCGAAATGGTTAAGGCGCTGCATAAGGCTCTAGATGACAAAAACTACGACCACTACGAAGTTTATAAAAAGCACCTCCAAGGCAGACCAGTAACAGCTTTGCGGGACTTGCTAGACTTCCAAGGCGATCGCACCCCAGTTCCTCTAGAAGAAGTGGAATCGGTATATGAAATAGTTAAACGCTTCTGCACAGGTGGTATGTCTTTAGGCGCTTTGTCAAGAGAAGCCCACGAAACTTTAGCGATCGCTATGAACCGCATTGGCGGTAAATCCAATTCTGGAGAAGGCGGCGAAGATCCAGTGCGCTACACAGTTCTAGATGATGTAGACGAATCTGGTTACTCGCCAACCCTACCTCATTTAAAAGGATTGCGAAATGGCGATCGAGCTTATAGTGCCATTAAGCAAGTTGCATCGGGACGCTTTGGTGTCACCCCAGAGTACCTAGTCAACGCCAAACAAATTGAAATCAAAATTGCCCAAGGTGCCAAGCCTGGTGAAGGTGGACAACTCCCAGGGCCCAAGGTGAGCCAATACATTGCGATGTTAAGGCGCTCCAAACCAGGTGTTACGCTGATTTCGCCACCACCACACCACGATATCTATTCCATTGAAGACCTAGCACAACTGATTTTTGACCTACACCAAATTAACCCCAAAGCAAAGGTGTCGGTGAAGCTAGTTGCAGAAGTTGGCATTGGCACGATCGCAGCTGGTGTAGCCAAAGCAAACGCTGATATTATTCAGATTTCTGGACATGATGGTGGTACAGGTGCATCGCCACTCAGTTCGATTAAACATGCTGGTTCCCCTTGGGAATTAGGTTTAAGCGAAGTGCATCGCGTCTTGATGGAAAATGGCCTGCGCGATCGCGTGATTTTACGCGTAGATGGCGGACTCAAGAGTGGTTGGGATGTGGTAATGGGTGCATTGATGGGTGGTGAAGAATTTGGTTTCGGCTCCATTGCCATGATTGCTGAAGGCTGTGTTATGGCGAGAGTTTGCCACATGAATACCTGTCCTGTGGGTGTTGCTACTCAAAAAGAAGAACTCCGCAAGCGGTTTACGGGAATGCCGGAACAAGTTGTCAACTTCTTCTACTTCATTGCCGAAGAAGTGCGGAGTTTGTTAGCCCGACTTGGCTACCGTTCTTTGTCAGAAATCATTGGACGTGCAGATTTATTAAAACTGCGCCCAGAGGTAAATCTCACCAAAACGCGATCGCTCAATCTCGACTGTTTACTTCAGCTACCAAATAGCAGAGACAATCGCAGTTGGTTGGTGCATGAAGAAGTTCACAGCAACGGCGTGGTTTTGGATGACAAGTTCCTTGCCGATCCTGACATTCAAGCTGCTATTAGGGATCAGTCTACTGTCACCAAGACTTACCCAATTATCAATACTGACAGAACAGTGGGTACAAGATTAGCGGGTGCGATCGCTTCTCAATACGGTGATAGTGGCTTTGAAGGACAAATTAATCTCAACTTTACAGGTAGTGTTGGACAAAGCTTTGGTGCTTTCAACCTCCCAGGTATAATTCTCAGCTTGGAAGGAGAAGCAAACGACTATGTAGGTAAAGGGATGCATGGTGGTGAAATCATCATCAAACCTCCAACAGATGCTACCTATAACGCATCACAAAACGTGATAGTTGGCAATACCTGCCTCTATGGTGCTACTGGTGGCATATTATTTGCCAATGGTCTAGCAGGAGAACGCTTTGCTGTGAGAAACTCCAAAGGCATCGCAGTGATTGAAGGTGCTGGAGATCACTGTTGTGAATACATGACAGGTGGTGTGATTGTCGTCCTTGGCAAAGTAGGACGAAACGTAGCTGCTGGAATGACTGGTGGACTCGCATACTTCTTGGATGAAGACGACTCATTTCGTGAGTTAGTCAACCCGGAAATAGTCAAAATACAGCGGGTGATTACCGAAGTAGGTGCAAAGCAACTGCAAGAATTAATCCAAAATCATGCAGAACGCACTGGTTCACCAAAGGCGAAGAAAATTCTGCAAAACTGGCAAGAATTTTTGCCGAAATTCTGGCAGTTAGTTCCGCCTTCTGAAGCTGATAGTCCAGAAGCTAATCCTGAAAAAAAAACTGAGTTCAGTTTAGTGACTAGTCATTAGACATCGGAATTAAAAAATGAAGTAGGCACAATTCATGAATTGTGCCTAATAAGAATTTACGGCAGCGTATGCTTGATAATTTTAATTAACGTGAGTTCGATGCACAGGATTTTGACCTCACCCCCAGCCCCTCTCCCAACAGGAGAGGGGAGCAAAAAGCCTAATTTTTCGTTGCTCCTCCCTCTTTTCTCTTCTCTTTCAGAGACGCTAACGCGAACGAGACGCTACGCGAACGCAGGAGAGGGAGGCTGGGTGGGTGAGGTCTGTCGAATTCACGTTTAATTAAAACACTCGTGTAATAACTCCGTCGAACATCCCCAAGAATAATCTAAAAACAAATACTTCTAAAACAAAAAACAGAAAAAGGTTACATTTATAGTTTAGGAATTTATGAACGCTAGCGAAATACTTTTCTCATCATAAATATAGCTATACTTGCACCTATTGCCCCCAACATACTCGGAATAAAAAATCTAAAATCAAGAGGAAAATTAATAATTACTTTAAGTATTTCATTTGAATTTTTAAATGAATCTTTATTAAGAATAATATACCCAATTACTAGACATTCATATCCTCCAATAGCAGCAATTAATAGTCTAAATATTTCAATAAAAAAATTGGTTTTCCTTGTGATAAGTAGAGTAGCTATTCCTATAAATGCTCCTCCAAAAAAGGGTAGCCCAAATATTATTGCCAGAATTATTAAGAACTCTAGAGTGCTTGGTGGCTCAGGAAAAGGTGATGCAAAAAATATTATGATAAGCATTGATAATGTTAGATCGTCTGGTTCCTAGATAATCTAAATTAATCATTATTACTTTTTGGTAGCAAGCAACTTTTGGTCAGCATCTTCGATTTCTAAAAGTTCTGGAATCGTCACAAAGCGATAGCCTTGCTTCTTAAAGTTGCTAATAATTTCTGGTAAAGCTTGCACAGTTCTAGAACGATTACCACCACCATCATGCATCAGCACAATCCCACCAGGTTTTGAATCTTTAATCACGTTATCGATCAACTTTGGTACAGTTGGTAACTTGTAGTCTGTGGAATCAGCCGACCACATCACCACAGCATACTTTTGTCCTTTTGCATAACCAGCTAATCCATTGTGTAGCATACCACCAGGCGGTCGGAACAGATTTGTTTTGACACCTGTAACTTGATAAATTAAGTCTGTTGTGCGCTCAATTTCAAAAGCAGCTGCTTGTTGATTAAAGAAGTGATACCAGTGATGCCAAGTATGGTTGGCAATGACGTGACCTTGAGCGACAATCTCCTTTCCTAACTCTGGATAATTTTTGAGGTTCTGCCCAACTACAAAAAACGTCCCTTTGATATTATTTGATTTCAGAATATTTAGCACTTGCTCTGTAGTCTGAGGCCAAGGACCATCATCAAAGGTAAGAGCAATTACTTTCTCACCCTGAGTGAGTTTTGCAGCATTAATTATTGCCCCTTGAAAACGTGATGGTATGGGGTAGGCTAGACCCTTTGTTTGTGCTTCTTGCTGCCAACTTGTAAGCATCGCCGCCTTTAATTTTTCAATGCGTTGCTGAGTTCCTACGTTTGCAGATACATCCTTGATATTTATACTTGGTCTACTCTGAGCATCCGAAGCATTTGGCCTTAGAAGCATCATAAAAGCAAGACTAAAAACACCACCTAAAGCAAGTAGCGCAATTAATATTCCTTCTGGCCACAGAAACGACTTATTGTTTTCCACCTCAACGCTCCTTCAAAGATCGAACCATCACCACAGTTATGACGGTACGTTATAGCACATTTTTATTAGATATTTAGATACCAGCTGCTTTCTGGTAATCATGAAAATTAGAATTGGTACTAACGAGAATTCAGAATTGATAAGACAGACTATATTGCTTTAACTGAAATCTATACGCTCTCGATTTGGACAGCGTTGAATATACAATATTTGCTACTGTTTAATTTCAACCCAGTCATAAAAAGTAAGCTTTGTGCTTCCACATTCTCACCACTAGCTCGAAGAAGAAGAGGAACACAATTAAATAATTAACCACACCCCAAAATCCTTTTAAATAGGAGTTCTGAATTAGTTGTTGTTTTTCGCTTCACCGCTAAGGCAGCATTATCCTTTCAAGTTTTATAGCTTTTCAAATAAGATGAACTTAGTTGTCATACCTACAATTTGCACTTTTCGCAGACTGAAGTTTTTTTAGTCAGACTTTCTCACTGTAAAACTGCATAGTTTACAACTTAAGTGTATTGTTTGATTAACATACAAAATTACTTAAAAGGGTGCGGTCTCTTTAAAATAAGAGTCTGGTAAACTATTAGTTCTATCTTGATAAGATATATTTTACTGCCTGTTGCCATTGTTTCCTTTTTAAGAAAAAGTTAAATTTTTAACTGACAGAATATTACCTTGTACTTTCTATGAAATAGACCAGACGAAAATTGATTCAATATAGTTTCTCATTGGCAAGGGGCATTTATTGTTTCAATCTAGTTACCTTTGACTTATTCAAGAAAAATAATTCTATCAGCAGCTTATTTCTCTTTCGGATGCTGATACTTTAGCTCAAATTGCTAGTAGCTTTCTGTCTGTGAATGTTTTTTTCGATAATTAAGTATGTTTATATCTTAATTAATAGTACAGTTTAATATGCACTGTCACCGTGTAATTACGGAAATTAATTTCGTAAATATAGGCAAGTGATTAAAATCACAATAGAATAGCATTTATCCATTGAAGTAATAAAGTCTATATTTCATCTTTAAAAGTAGTATTTTTTACTAAAAACGCTGTTTTGAACTATATTTATGCATTTAAAAGTACATTTAAATTTTGGTTAAGTTTATGTAATTTTACTTAAAAAATGTATTTTCTTGTAACTCAACCTCCAGCAAAACTGCCCGACGCTCTCTGCGAGACGCTGCGCGTAGCTTGCTTCTCTGTAAGAGTACGCGGACTCGCTCTCAGCGAAGCCATGCCGTTGGCGCAGCCTCTCGTAGAGAAGGCTTTACGCTGCGCTATCTGCCTTTTTTCAGTAAAGTGAGGTAGATACTATCAAACATCAGGTAGATTATTTTGCAACTATACGACCAATTTTCTGTTTAAAGAAAAAACCTACTGGTTGTATCGCTTTAGCAGTCTGTAACTAGCTTATTTTGCAGGAAGAAACAAAACTTACAATTGTCTCATAACTTGCTTTATAATTACAGCAATTAGAATTTTTTATTTTTAATTATCTATTTAGCAATCCTAACTATTAGCTTATATTACCTTAGACAAGTCATAGTTTCTTTACAGTACTTTTGCTTATCTTTAGCAAATGGGTAAGTGTATTATTTAATGTCTGTATAGGTTGACCTTAAACCCTGTTTTCCTATTAATATAACTTTTGAGTCAAAATAATCAAGGTATTTGTCTCACTTCTGAAACTGGCTAGAAACTTTTATGATTCCTCACGAAAGTGATGCAAAAAAAGAGCGTGCGTCGTTAAAAGTATGGCGTAGTTCGCAAGAAAATCTGATTTTAATTGCGATCGCACTGTGTTTGGCATTCCTGATCAGGACTTTTATCGCCGAACCGCGCTATATACCTTCTGACTCGATGTTGCCCACCTTACATACTGGCGATCGCTTGGTAGTTGAAAAAATCTCCTACCATTTTCACCCTCCCATAACTGGCGATATTATTGTTTTTCAGCCACCCGCAGAACTACAACGTCGAGGATATCCCAAAGACCAAGCGTTTATCAAGCGAGTTATTGGCCAGCCTGGTGAGGTAATTAGTGTTGCTTCTGGCAAAGTCTACCTCAACGGTCAACCCTTGGCAGAAGACTACATCGCTGAACCTCCAAATCAGCCATATCAAGCAGTGAAAGTCCCAGAAGACGAGTTTTTTGTTATGGGAGATAATCGCAATGATAGTAATGACTCTCGCTATTGGGGCTTTTTACCCAGAAAAAATGTCATCGGTCGGGCAACGTTTCGCTTTTGGCCTCTCGATCGCATTGGGTTCATTTAATCAGTTTTGGATTTGAGATTTTTCTTTCAATCCAAAATTGCCAGAGTTAGGAGTTATTTTAAGACTTCTAACTTTTAACTTAAAACCTCAAATAATACATTATCTGGGCGATCGCATCACCAGTTAACTCCAGCCGTCGCTGGAAATCAGCCAGGTTACGGTAGGGCCCGGCTGATTGCCGATTTTGCACCACTGCTTCCGCCAAAGATAAATCTACAAATGGAATTTGTGCTAATTTTTCAACGGTTGCTGTGTTCGGGTTGAGTAAATGGGTAGGATTTTCTAAAGATTCGTGGTCATAGTAAATAAAATTCAGCAGAGGCTTTAATGGCTCTAAGCGCGGCGCTGGCATACCCAAAGCCGCAGCTATATCTTCAATACAATAAAATTTAACACCCGAATGTGAAAGTTCCACAAGCGATCGCGCTTGGTGAATTGACAAACCTGGTAAGCGTAACCAATCATCTACAGTGGCTTGATTAGCATCAATACGGATACCTAATTGGGCCGCGATCTGAATTTCTTCCCCAGATTGTAGGCGATAGTAGGGATCGTTGAGTAGCTTGGCGCGGAGTTTTTGCAGTCTGGAATTTAAAGGTAGCCAGTTATTCATGATTGTTGCTTACCTTAAGAAATCTGGTCTAGCAATTGGCGGCGCTTTTGTTCAAATTCATACTCTGAAATCAGTCCATCCTGGCGCAGAGCATCTAATTCTCGCATTGCGTCAGCGATCGCTCCTACCTGATTGATCGCTTTTTGTGAGTTCCTTGCTGCTGACTTCCCTAGATTAAAATTGCGATCGAAAGCTTCTTCGTCTTGGGCTAAATACCAAACTCCCTCAATCGCACTAGCTACCTTGGGGATCGGCGTCCAGGAAAGCAACACATATAAAACACCCCACAGGGGCTGTCCCAAGTAGAATTTATGTAATCCTGAAATTGTCAGCGTGCCAGAAAAAGCTAAAACAGCGGCAACACTTCGACTTTTGCGCTTAGTCAACATATTTCTAATAAATATACGAATACCATAATTCCTACAATAAGACAGCCAAAAGGCACAGAAACAATTCAAAACTCACTCAAAATTCCATAAGTTCGCGTAGTGTCTCATAGACAAGAAAAGTAAAAGTAATTTTAGTAAGACTTATGCACATTCTACGATTCTTCTCTTTTCTAGGAGATGCTTTGCAAAAGTGTTCTTGGCCAGTGTTTATATAAATTTATTTTAGTTAATTACCCTGTTTTGCTCTTTAGACTTTTGGGTGGAAAGTCCCACAATTTAGTATTTGAAAAAATTTGAGTAAGTTTCACATGACTGTGCATTCAGGTTTGATGCTAATTTTAAGTTTTTAACGGATCTAGATTACTACGATGTCACAGACTTTCCTACCGCCAGAATGGCTAAAACAGCTTTGCGATCCTTACGCTGTACTAGGAATTTCTGTGAGTGCTGACGATCGCCAGATTTTTAAACGCTATCACACTTTAGCGAAACTGCTACATCCCGATCGCTATGCTAAAAGCTGCAATCCAGACCAAGAATTAGCAACGGCAATACTTAGCTATTTAATCAATCCAGCTTACGAACAACTCAAAAATCGACACAAGCGCTTAATTACTATAGCTATGCTGCGATCGGACGCAAGAGTACTACAGCAGCAAGCTTTGTGTGGGCAAAGTGCCATAGCTCAGGAAATTATAGAAATGTCTGCACCCCAAGCAGAGTTGTTTTATGAAGAAGCGATCGCTTCCTATGCAGAAGCTCAATACAAATCACTCCATCAGTTTTATCAAGTTACACAACAAATTAGTATACTGAATTTAGTTTACTTACAGTTGCATAAACCTGACTTGTTTCTACCGCAAAAAGCTGTTCGCATCATCCCGGAAGTAGAAGTCAAGCCAATTGAATTGACATTTAATCAAGAAACTAATGTCAAACCAGTTTTGACAAATTACGCCCAACGTCACTACCAGCGAGCGATTGAGTACGTCAGGCTAGCCAATTGGGCCCTAGCCGTACAAGAACTGCGCGATGCCATCAAGTTAGAGCCAAATAACAGCGACTATTATGCTTTATTAGGTTTAGTACATCTAAAACAGAAATTTATCGGGATGGCCAGGGTTTATATCCGTCAGGCATTAAAACTTAACCCGCAAGATTCACTAGCTCAGAAATACGCTACCAGACTGAAAATTGAACCGGGTGAAAATACCAATCCGAAATCAATGGCTAAAGCTCTGAGTATTGCGAGTTTATTAAGTCGATTTAACAAGGGGAAACCTTCTCAAGTCAAGTGTTGAAATTTCGGTAACAAACCGTACCAAAACCGAAGCTTCGTGACTAGATTACTCCCCTAGACTAAAATAATAAATAGAAGTAAAACTATTAAGCTACTGAGTCTGGGCGCTCAGTTTAGTATAAGCAATATGGGATTCTTCGATTCTGAAATAGTTCAGCAAGAAGCAAAACAGCTGTTTGAGGATTATCAAGCGCTGATCAAGCTTGGCAACAGCTACGGCAAATTTGACCGCGATGGCAAAAAGCTGTTTATTGAGCAAATGGAAACCATGATGGATCGGTACCGCATCTTTATGAAGCGCTTCGAGCTATCAGAAGATTTCATGGCACAAATGACAGTAGAACAACTGAAAACCCAATTAGGTCAGTTCGGTGTTACTCCGCAACAAATGTTTGACCAAATGCACCTCACTTTAGAACGGATGAAAGCCGAGCTAGAAAAACAGCCCTAGCAAAAGTTAGAAGTACAGACGCGATTAATCGCGTCTCTACAGGAGTTAGGAGTTGTCAATCAACTCATAACTCATAACTTATCGCTTCTAACTTTAATTTGACTTGGGACGAGAAAACTGGGAAGGTGGCTTGAAGTTTTCTACAGGTACGTTTTTAAGTGCCTTCTCCATAAAATCTTTCCAAATGGGAGCAACCATGACACCACCTGTGGCATGGTCAGCTAATTGTCTATTGTCATCTCTCCCTACCCAAACAGCAGTTGTCAACTGTGGCACAGTGCCAACAAACCAAATATCTTTTTCTGATGATGTTGTTCCCGTTTTCCCTGCGGCTGGGCGACCGATCGCAGCACTTTTACCTGTACCTTCAGTGATTACCGATCGCATCACATCGATAATTGCAGCTGATGCCCAAGGATCGAGAACTAGTTGCGGTTTCGGGGTATTATCCAGCAACACATTACCACTACTATCGGTGACACGGGCAATTACAGTTGGTGGAGATTGCCAGCCATAATTAGCAAAAGTAGCGTATGCACTAGCCATTTCCAGAGGGGTGACACCAATTGCACCAAGTGGCAAGGAAGTCACAGGTTCCATCGGACTCGTAATTCCTAAAGTCCGGCAGGTTTCTATGACTCTATTCATCCCCACAGCCTTACCAACCTTGATCACAGGAATATTTCGCGATTGGGCTAAAGCTGTGCGAATTGGCATTGCTCCCCTAAAACTACCATCATAATTTCTGGGAAAGTACCAACCGTTACCATCTCGATAGCTGACTGGAGAATCATCCACCGTTGAGTCTGGTGCATATTTCCCACTAGCGAAAGCAGTATAATATACAAACGGTTTAAAAGAAGATCCGGGCTGGCGCTGAGATTGAGTCGCACGATTGAATTCACTGATCTTCGGATCTATACCCCCCACCAATGCTTTAATAAAATGCGTGCGTGGATCGACTGCTACCAGGGCCATTTGATTCTTAGATAATCCCTGCTCTAAAAGTGTTTTATGCCACTTCGTAACAGTTTCCTCAGCCATGATTTGGAAGTTGGCGTCAACTGTAGTTTGCACCCGCATCCCGCCTTTGAGTAGTGTCTCACGCCCAAACTTCTTAGCCAACTCCTGCGCTACGGTATTGGTTACATAAGGTAGGGCACTACCTTGAAAGGATTTGATTTTACCAAGTTTGATTTCTTGCTTGAGGGCATTATCGTATTCTGACTGGCTAATCCAGTTCAATTCCAGCATCCGTCCCAGCACTTCTTTTTGTTTCTGTTTTGCCAGCTTCATGCTCACAAACGGGCTAAATTCTTCTGGTGCTTGGATCAAACCCGCCATCATTGCTGACTCACCCAAGCTTAAATATTCTGATGATTTATTAAAGTAACTGCGGGCTGCCGTTTGTACACCATAATTGTTATGACCCCAATAAACTTGATTGAGGTACATTTCTAATATTTGGTCTTTAGTGAGAATTTGTTCTAACCGGATTGCTAGCACAGCCTCTGCTAACTTACGGGTAAAGGCCCGCTTTTGAGACAAAAACAGGTTTTTTACCAACTGCATAGTAACAGTGGAGCCACCTTCTTTGACTCCACCTGCTACAGCGTTAACTACTATAGCCCGGCCAACACCAGTAGGGTTAATACCGTGGTGATCGTAGAAGTGGCTATCCTCACTTGCCAATACTGCCCGTTTTAAGTTCGGGGAAATTCTATCTAGGGGTACGACTTCCCGATTGGCTTCCCCGTGAATACTCGCTAAGAGTTTGCCCTTAACGTCATAAATGTAAGTAGTTTCTGAGGGAAAGAAGTTACGTAGCTGTCTGACATCTGGCAAATTACGGAAACTGATGGCTAAACCAACCAGTCCTCCGGCTACAATGGAACTTGCCAGCATGGTGATTGAGAGGAGAGTACCGCCAGTTACCTGACCGACTCCTTTCAAAAACTCAAAACCTGATGAAGCCCGACGCTGTGGCTGTTTATCTTCAAAAGTCCTAGACGACGACACGGCTATTTCACTTCCTCATTTGTAAATTTAACTGTAATTGATTGGGTGAAGCAAGGCGGTTAGTTTTTTGCAATTATAGTAGTTTGGCGGATGAGAAAGTGGATAAATTGCAAGTGTTTATAACCAACTTAACTTCTAGTGTGCAAAACATAGGTAATAATGAATCTCTTAGCATGACGCCAGATTTTGCTTGGTTGCGTCGTGGTGTAGTAGAAGTATTCCCACAATCAGTTGATGTTAACAGCGAAAGTCTAGAAAGGCTCTTACAAACTACAAACAAACCTTTAAGGGTCAAATTGGGGATTGACCCTACTGGTACTGATATTCATCTTGGTCATAGCATACCAGTACGAAAACTGCGAGGATTTCAAGATGCAGGTCATACAGCAGTTTTAATTATTGGCGATTTTACAGCGCGTATTGGCGATCCAACTGGTAAATCTGAAGTGCGTCGTCAGCTTACAGAAGCAGATGTAGCTCAAAATGCTCAGACTTATTTAGATCAAGTACGTCCTATCTTGGATTTTGACACACCAGGAAGGTTAGAGGTGCGCTATAACTCCGAATGGCTCTCTAAGCTCAACTTAGAGAAAATTTTGGAGTTACTCTCGACGATGACGGTGGGGCAGATGTTAGCGAAGGAAGGATTTGCCGATCGCTATAAAAAAGAGAATCCGATTTTTATCCATGAGTTCCTGTACCCGTTAATGCAGGGTTTTGATTCGGTTGCAGTTGAGGCAGATGTAGAATTAGGCGGCACCGATCAGAAATTTAATATTGCTGTAGGCAGAGATTTGCAGCGCCATTTTGGTCAAAAGCCCCAATTTGGAATGCTACTGCCAATTTTGATTGGCACAGATGGCGTGCAAAAAATGTCTAAGTCTTTAGGTAATTATATCGGATTGTCAGAACACCCAGGACAAAAGTATCAAAAGTTGCAAGGAGTTCCCGATCATCTCCTAGAACAGTATTTTGAACTGTTGACGGATTTACCTTTGGATCGACTGCCAGAAAATCCCCGCGATCGCCAAACACTCTTAGCATGGGAAGTTGTTAAACAGTACCACGGCGAACAAGCAGCCCAAGAGGCAAAAGAAGCAGCCCAAAGTGGCGGTAAAGAAGGTGCTGTTCCAGAATTTTCTCTAGCTGGCGTGCAGCAATTTCCTACGAAGTTAGCATATATTCTCAATGTCACTGGTTTGTGCAAAAGTACAGGTGAAGGAAAGCGGAAAATTCAAGAGGGTGGCGTGCGTTTAGATGGCGATCGCATTACCGATGCTGATACCACTTTCGATGCTCTTGGTGAATTACAAGGTAAAGTTTTACAAGTTGGAAAAAATAAGTTTGTGCGCTTAGTACCCTAAATTGGGAGTAAGAATGAAAAAACTAATGACAAATACAACTCTTGGAGAGGCTGCACTTCGACTACGCTCAGTGACCACGCCAACGACTACGCTCAGTACAAGTGACCAATGACTAATGACAAAATAATTGTGGCTTTGGATGTACCGGATGAACAAAGTGCGATCGCCCTTGTAGATCGACTTGAGGATGTTACTTTCTTCAAAGTAGGTTTAGAGTTGTTTACCAGCACTGGCCCGAAAATTCTGGAAGTGCTAAAATCCAGGCAAAAGCGGATTTTCCTGGATTTAAAGTTTGATGACATCCCCAACACTGTTGCAGGTGCTTGCCGTAGTGCAGCTCGTTATGGTGTGGATTTATTGACAATTCATGCTACGTGTGGTAGAGAAGCTCTCAAGGCTGCAACAGAAGCGGCACAAGTAGGAGCAGCACAAGCGGGTGTACAACCACCAAAGTTAATAGCGATTACTCTGTTAACGAGCATTTCTAGTAAGCAGCTGGCATTTGATTTAAAAATCCCCTTAGAATTGCCAGAATATGCTCTAGAAATGGCCCTGCTGGCTCAAGAATCTGGTTTGGATGGGGTAGTTTGTTCGCCTCAAGAGGTAGCACAGCTACGACAAACTTGTGGAGATGACTTTTTGCTTGTTTGTCCGGGGGTTAGACCAACTTGGGCAGACAAAGGGGATCAAAAGCGATCGCTCACTCCAGCTCAAGCTATTATTGCCGGTGCAGATTATCTAGTGATTGGTCGTCCCATCACCACTGCTACTGAGCCTGAGTTAGCCTGGAAGAGAATTTCTGAGGAGTTAATCGCGGTGGCATGAAGCTAAGAGTCAGTGAGAAACTCAGAGTGCAGGGTGTAGAGAAGAACAATCTTGCCTCTTCACTCAGTCAGAAACATTATAGTTTCCTGTTTGCTTGTGGCTTCTGGGTTGTAGTTTCAAATAGCTTTGCTTACCCAGCCTTCTCGATAAACCCTATCCCTAAACCCTCGACGCTTGCAGAAAGGGAAAATGCGAACAGTGGTGCGAAGTCTTTGTGTTCTGAGCAAAATTTAGAAACATTAACTATACAGCTACTGCAAAAATTACCTAGTTATACCAATCGCGCTAGTCAACGCGCCCGCCGCCTCAGTAGAAGCAGTCAGGTTTACAGTTATATGTTAGTGGCAGGAAGACCTGAGTTTAATCCTCTGCCCCTTAACCTGGAAGAATATAGTGCAGATGTGTCTAAAAGTGCTGCATCAGGAGTTAAGCAAGTTTTCTTTACTACCTTGGAGCGGCAGTACATAGATCGGAAAGTTGTAGAATTGCAAGAATTTCACTGGCTGTTATTGACTAACACTAAAAGTGGTTGGCAACTAGTGATGATGTTTTCTCAAGCAGGTTCCTATTCACAACAGCAACCACTATCTCCACCACGAGATAGTAGTAACGGTACTGTTGCCCAAGGGGTTAAAGCTTGGTTGCGCGATTGTGAAGCTGGAAGTTTACGTCAATAAAACCTAATTCCCAATCTTCGTAAATTAGAAGAATATTAAGTAATATCTAAAAATACTTACTCAAATTCTCTATAAACAGGATTATCACTTGTGGTTATAAACTACATTAAAATAATTGCAAGAACAAGATTTAGAACATCTTGATTAGGATCGTTTGATTGAGGAGATTCAAAGATTCAATAATGAACAATAACACAAGTTTGAAAATTATTTACTTTCTTTGAAATGCTCTGGCGCGGCATAGCCCCTTGTTAAAGGTAAGCTAACTTTTTACAGCACGGCGTAAAGAAACTACTCATTTCAAATCAGTAAAATGCTTACGCTGTATACCTGTTTGAATTTTGTTCGCGAGTTTGCAAGCGTCATTGTGAATTTTGAATTCGCCTCTTGCGGTACTAATTATTTTCAGAGAAGATACATTACCTAACTAGCTCGTATCAGTATGATTTTACCTGTATCTTTAGGAATATTTTTAGGAAAAATAGCTAATAAATAGCTAAAAGAAGCAGACATTATTTAAAAACGCAGATTGGCTTAAATTTAAGCGTTGTAACTCCCGTTTTTTGGCGATAACATGGAAAGAAGTTTATTTCAAGCTTTATCAAACCGCCTTTAGCGTCAGTTTTTTTATGGACATTCAGTTAATTAACATCGGGTTTGGTAACATCGTCTCTGCCAACCGAGTAGTTGCCATTGTCAGTCCAGAGTCTGCCCCAATTAAGCGGATTATTACCGATGCACGAGACAGAGGTCAACTGATTGATGCAACTTACGGTCGTCGGACTAGGGCTGTAATTATCACCGATTCCAGCCACGTAATTCTGTCAGCGATTCAGCCGGAAACGGTAGCGAATCGCTTTGTGATTTCTCGCGAGCATCAAACTGTAGATAATTGACTAGCAAGGGGTTTTTCCTACTCCTCTTTGCACCGTATCGGTAGTACCATGTGAATTAGACAAATTTTCTGTCACTCTTGCTACAAATTCCTTAGTCACCAGTGGACTAGACCAGGAATACAAGACTAATGAATAATATGTATTGATTGATTCACAGGTTGAAGGGATGATGCCAGTTTTACCGATCCAGAGTAGTGCGACTACCGAAGAATGCTTACATTTAGGCAAATTAATTGTTTTAACTGGCCCTAGTGGGGTCGGTAAAGGCACTTTAATGCGATCGCTCCTAGAGCGTCATCCAGAACTCTATTATTCTGTATCCGTAACAACTCGTTCTCCCCGTCCAGGGGAAATCGATGGCAAAAGTTATTACTTCATCAGTCGCAGTAAGTTTGAACAATTAGTTGCTGAAGGCGAATTTTTAGAATGGGCAGAATTTGCTGGTAACTATTACGGCACACCCCGTGAAGCAGTACTTAACCAAATTCATTTCGGTAAGTTGGTGGTGCTGGAAATTGAACTAGAAGGGGCAAGACAAATTCGTGCTTCCTTCCCCAGTGCCCTCAGCATTTTTATTTTACCGCCTTCCTTTGATGAATTAGAGAAACGAATACGCTCTCGTGCCCAAGATTCTGAAGAAGCGATCGCCCGTCGTTTGCTTCGCGCCCAAGAAGAAATTCAAGCCGCAGATGAATTTGATATTCAAATCGTTAATGACGATTTTGAAACTGCTTTAAATGATATTGAAGGAGTTTTGTTTAAATAAATTAGGAGTTAAGAGTTAGAAGTTATAAATTTAAACTCCTAATTCTTAACTCCTGTACAGACGCAATTAATCGCGTCTTTACTGCTAACTCCTAGTAATTAACCAAATAGACCTTGAATTAGTGCCAAATTACTGGTCAAAAAGTAAGCAACTACTGCACCACCAATACCACCAATTAAGAAAGAACTGCCGAAGTTGTTCCAGCTTTCTTTAGAGTTAAAAGCATCTGCTGGAGGCTTGGGTACGGTAACACTAGGAAGTGCTTTGGGTGGATTGCTATTTGCATACAGCGATAGAGCGCCTGTGAGAACTACAACCAAGCCAATAGCTGACAGTAACCCAGCTAAGTTAGCATTATCTGTGTCCCGCAGTGGGCCTAATTTGGCAAAGGGGCCAAATAGCCAGTAACCATGAGCCATACCAACTTCCAAACCGCGTCTAGCAGGAGCCAAACCTGGGCGATAGGCAGGTAAATTATTAATAAACCCCTTGATCAAAGGAGAAGAATTAACCGGGGTTTCTAAGTTGCCTAACTGTGGATCGCCAAATGCGGGAAAAACAACTTCCCGATTTCTAGGATCGCTGGGAAGATTCTTTGATGCATCTACTGCTTGTGCCATATTTTATGTTCGCCTTTAAATTAAAATGGTGGCATTTTTATATTAATAATAATTGTCGCTAAAGAAGCATTTTGTTTAGGAAGTTTAGAAAAATTAATTTAGCTGATTTTAAAACCGTGAAACTCGCGATCTGTAAACAGTATCACGAGTTTCAAAAAACTATTTTTGCCGGCTATTTTAGTGATAATTCTGCCTAACTAAGCTGAAAAAATCAACTACACAATATTAAGCAAAAAACAAGACATTGATTCAACAGTCCTAAGTCCTATTTGACACTTATGGTAGTGGGTGGAAAAGTAGGTCGGGGAAAAAGCGGTTGAATTCAATCAAGATACCTGCTGTGATGAACAGCCATATCGTAGCGGCTACGGGCGCTGTGGAAATGAATTTAATCAAATAAGCTGATTGATCGCCTTTGTCTGCCATAAATTTAGTCTCCAAAACGAATGAATTAGTTAAGCTGATTTAGCGTGGGGAAATGGGGATTTCTGTATCCTTGGCTGCTAATTTTCCAGAGAGAAATTCTTGGACTGCTGCTACTGGCCAAGTAAAGCCTGACGCTATGATAGGTAGTGCCAAACCAAAATCGATTTGGATTTCTTTTTGTTCAGTATTCGAGTCTTTTTTGACTGCTTGCAGATAGGCACGACCTACCCAACCAATCCAACCAGCAATATATAGAAACAAAATGCTAGGGATCAAAAAGTCACCAGCACGATCTAGACGACCATCAACAATCAAGTGGGGATATCCTTCAGGACCGCACAGCGCCTGAGAATAACGCTCAAACCGCTTTCTCCCAGATTCAGGATCGGCAGTGGTATTACGGGCATTAGCTGCTAGCTCTTGAAAAGCGGGATTGTCTTTGCACGGTGTCAAATTAGCCCCTAAAGCTTGTGCTGGGGGGGCAAAATTGAACCAAAGACTAATCGCTAACATCAAAGCAAACAATCGTCGCATAGAGTTGTTTCCTTTTATTACAAAACAAGAAGTTCTTTGTACAAAACGAAGCGGCTTGTACAGTTGTTTATTTGCATAACTAGGAAGTCATCATACTCTTGGGTGGGAACCGAGTAAAGTTTAAGTAAATAAAAGTTAAAGCTTCTCAACCAAAATTAGTGCTGAGTGCTGAATTCCGAGTGCCGAGTATAAGAATTGTTGTTGTAGGGTAGTAAAGAAGCAAGATTTTTTCTCTACTATTCAGGATTCAGGACTCAGAACTCAAAAACTCAGCACTCAGCACTCTCAATGACAACCGTTTTAGCAATAGAAACCAGTTGTGATGAAACAGCCGTCGCAATTGTTAACAATCGTAAAGTTTGCAGCAGTATCGTAGCCTCGCAAATTCCAGTCCATCAGCAGTATGGCGGGGTAGTACCAGAAGTAGCGTCTCGCCAGCACTTGGAAACGATAAATGTTGCGATCACACAAGCCTTAGAGCAAGCCCAACTAAATTGGGGACAAATTGACGCAATTGCCGCCACTTGTGCCCCTGGACTTGTAGGAGCGCTATTGGTGGGATTAACTGCTGCCAAAACTCTAGCGATGGTACACAATAAGCCATTTTTGGGAGTTCATCACCTCGAAGGTCACATCTGTGCAACTTACTTGAGCGAATCAACTTTAAATCCCCCTTTTCTTAGCTTACTGGTTTCAGGCGGACATACAAGCTTGATTTATGTCAAAGATTGTGGTATATACGAAACTCTGGGACAAACCCGTGATGATGCTGCGGGTGAAGCCTTTGATAAAGTGGCGCGATTGTTAAAGCTGGGTTATCCGGGTGGACCAGCGATTGACAAGTTGGCACAGCAGGGTAATCCTCAAGCCTTTGCTTTACCGGAAGGAAAAGTTTCTTTACCTGGTGGGGGGTTTCATCGTTATGATGCAAGTTTTAGTGGGTTAAAAACGGCTGTATTACGTTTAGTGCAGCAGTTAGAGAAAGATACTGGACAAGTACCAGTGGCAGATATAGCAGCGAGCTTTCAGGATGCGGTAGCGCGATCGCTAACCAAAAGAGCGATCGCCTGTGCCCTTGACTATAGTCTAGACACAATTGCCATTGGCGGCGGTGTAGCAGCTAATAGCGGCTTGAGAAAAAATCTCCAAGCCGCCGCCGTTAAACATAACCTACGCGTCCTCTTCCCTCCTCTAAAATTCTGTACCGATAACGCTGCCATGATTGGCTGTGCCGCCGCTGACCATCTATCCCGTGGTCATACGTCCCCCCTGACACTAGGCGTTGAATCTAGATTAGGGCTTACTCAGGTGATGAAATTGTATCAGCCTGTTGAGTAGTCATTAGTCATTAGTCATTAGTCATTTGTCACTTGTACTGAGTTTCGACTGCGCTCAACTACCGCGAAGTCGTTGGCGCAGCCTCTCGTAGAGAAGTATTTGTCCTTTGTCATTTGTCCTACTCTGCGGGTTCGCCCTTGGCGTTCTCGTTCGCGCAGCGTCTCCGTCAGGAGAAGAGTAGCCGCTGGCGCGTCTATGTCATTTGTCCCTTGTCATTTGCAGTTGCCCAATGCCCAATACTTCGACTACGCTCAGTACAAGTGACCAATGACTAATGACTAATGACTAATGACTATTGATCGGATGTGATCTGCCACTGCATCCGGCTGTTCTAACATAGCCAGGTGTCCGCAATTAGGAATTTCCAGAACATTGTCACCACAATATTGAAAAAGCCTGTGAAAGCTAGCTAAATGGCGCACATACTTGGGTTCCATAACCTTGTCTTCCGCGCCAGCCAAAAAATAAACTGGCTGCTTCAGTTGGGATACTAGCTCAGGTAAACGATTGATTTCTTCTTCAGTTGTAGAGTCTAACAAAGTCCCCAGAGCCGCTTCTGGATCGGCCACAACGAAATCTATTACTCGCTGACGTGCCCAATAGCGCTCTAAAGGACGAGCCACACTAGCTCTAGTAAACAATAAATCAATCAAAGGCACTTGGGACAGCCAGCGCGGACGGACTTGCAAAAATTTCTGACCCGCCGAGCGAAACTGCTCAAAGGCTTCTTTGAGGTAAATACCACCGCCAGCGTTGATACAGATAACTCCCTTAACACGCTCAGGCATTTGATCTGCTCCCCAAAGAGCGATCGTCCCGCCTAATGAGTGACCAATTAGCCAAGCACTTTTAATATTCAACTGTTTCAAAAGAGCTGCTAAATCTTGAGTATACGCAGCAGGAGTATAAAGAGAATCGAAAGATGAGTCAGCCGTACTACTGGAGATAGGCATCATACTCAAAGACGTTTGTGCTCGACTAAAATCGGTTTTTATCTGGGATTGGGATTCACCAAAACCCCGCAAATCATAGGACAGGCACTGCAAATCATCTGATAGGCGGGAAATCACAGGTTGCCAATATCCACGGCTATTGAGCCAACCGTGGATAAATACTAAAGCATGGGGGCAGGAAGTGGGAGCCGTTAGCTCGTATGCGTGTGGAACGCCCAAGATTTCAATAGTTGCCATACTTGTATCGTACCCTTAAGGACGGGTGCGACTAAATACTAAAGTAGAAAGAGTTAGAAGTTAGGAGTGAAGAATTTTTAACTCATAACTCATAACTCATAACTTTTTACTTTTTTTATTTACCCAGCAACCTCTGTCGCACTCCTTCAGCAATTTTGTGACCCAGATATTCAGGAATGAGACTTTCATTCGGCCCTAACAAGTAGAGAATTAGCCGTGTACGTCCGCGCCAAACCAGTAAATTGGCATTGACGACTAGAAGGTCTTCCTGCCAGATAGCATACATCACTTTGTAAAATAATCCTGGTTGATTATCAGCTTCAATCACTAAGGCAGGGAGATGAAATACCGGATCGACATAAAACTCAGTTTGTACCTGCTCTAAGCCAGTGTCAAGATTAAATTCTACTGCCAGCATCTCTTCTACCTCAAACCGACCTCCTAAAGCCTCGCGAATAGCGCGACAGACATTTTCTGCGGTTTTCTCGGTCAAGGCTTTACTACCACGAGATACCAACAGTTTGATAAAAACTAACATTGGCGGACGGATTTGACCGTATAGACTTAAACCGTGGATAGTCAACCCATAAGCTGCTAGTACACCAAAAATATCGCTGAGGAGAAAAGACTGGTTGCGGTAAGCAAAATGCAGGGCACTTTTGCTACCTTCCGGTTTCAGTTCAATCACAGCGCGTCTACTTTTATAGAGACGGTAGGCTAGCCGCAAATTTTGCAGTTGAATTTCACTACTGACGAATTGCTCATAAAACTGGGGAAACGCTCGATTAAAGCGCTTTAGGAGTTCCAGTGTCGAAGATTTTAAACCAGAAGCCATTGTTAAGGGTAAAACTCGCTTGCTTTCGTCATCTGGGGGCTGGGTGTTAGGGGTTAGATGTTAAGGACTGGGGACAAGGGGACAAGGGGGACAAGAGAAGAGTGTTCTCAATGTTCCATACCTTATACCCAAATCCCCTATACAATACACTCCTAAGCTAACGTGCATTTAAGCTCTATAGGAGCAATTGCCACGATTAGGTTTTTTCATTTGAATGCGTGAATGCGTGAATTTTGAATTAGTTATATCCTTACCCTTTTGGTGAATTTCTCCTAGCCTTTACAACAAAATGCTAAAGTTGAAAATGATTGGTGTGAAACACGCTCTAACTGGCTGTTACCATTGCAAATCCCGAAAACAACCGAAAAACTTTGAGTGTAATAGGGTAATAAATGGGCGTAGCGATGTTAAAAGTGAATCAACACTCCTAAGAGTGGAAACCAATTCAGTTATACTACCCGAACCGCGTTGGCATGGGTTTTTGGAAAACTTGGTTTAGTACTCCTGAATCTGTAGGGACAACTAGGACAAATCTCTTTGAAGAGCATACAGCAGAAACTGCGGGCAACTCTAGCCCGAGTAGTATTAGCGAAGCTGCTTCAAAGGAGGCTCGGATCGTCTTCAGCACGGAACGAGATATTGACCTATATGAGTTAGAAGAACTCTGTGATGCAGTTGGTTGGTCGCGTCGTCCTCTAAGAAAAGTAAAAAAAGCTATTGAGCATAGTTTTCTCGTTGCTTCAATGTGGCAAGTGAGAGGAAACCAAAAGCGGCTCATTGGTTTTGCCCGTGCTACCTCAGATCACGCCTTTAATGCCACTATCTGGGATGTAGTGGTTCATCCAGACTTTCAAAGTCAAGGACTGGGCAAGGCGCTGATGAAATACGTTCTCAAAAAACTTAGGAGTGAAGAAATTAGTAATGTCACTCTCTTCGCTGACCCCCATGTTGTAGATTTCTACCGAACTATGGGGTTTATGGCCGATCCAGAAGGCATCAAAGGCATGTTCTGGTATCCTCACTAATGCTCAATCCAAATAAAACCCGATTCGCACAATAAAATCAGGTATAGTAGTACAAATCTATTATTGAAATTTGGTTTGACAAGGTTTAGCCGACGAACGCACAAGTAATATCTCTTGTATAACTAAGTCGGCAGACAAACCTTTAATCTTTATCAATCCAAATATCTAATCTAGCTAGTATTTGCAGAAGATATAAATATAACGTGAGTTCGACAGACCTCTCCCGGACAGCCTCCCTCTTTTAAAAGGCGAACGCGAGTGCGTCTGGGTAAGGAGAGGAAGGAGTAGCGAAAGTAGAGGGTTTTTGCTTTCCTCTCCTGGTAGGAGAGGGGCTGGGGGAGAGGTCAAAATCGCACTCGTCGAACTCACGTTAAATATATTAGGCATGAGCAGTGTTATGTGATATGATTGCCTTAACGCTTTTGTGAAAGCGCGATCGCTTTGATGGGGAGCTAAAAAGCAAACCCAAAAAAGCGGATGAGTATAACGGGATGTAGCGCAGCTTGGTAGCGCGCCTGCTTTGGGAGCAGGATGCCGCAGGTTCAAATCCTGTCATCCCGATTTAATTAATATAGTTAACAGCTAGGGTAGTTAGTTAAGTTTTATTTACTAACATCTGCAATTTAATTAGATATTTTTACGGTGAAGACCAATTAGGCTGTTCTGTGGTTGAAGCCTAACAGACAAATTTCGTCATTCAGTAGTAAGATATTCTGAACACTGAGCTTTGTATAGATTTGAGAAGATATTAAAGCAATCGCAGATGGAACGTTGATTAAGTAATAGCGTCAACCAATATTAGAAAAAGTCGATAAAATAGCATTTATCATCTCCAAGGTTGGAGAGATGGAGAAACTTTTTGCTGTTTGAGAAGACATATAATAAGCATCTACGGCATTTCGCGGTAAATAGCGAAGCGAAACCTAGAAAAACACAACGTTAGCACAGCCAATTTGTGAAAACGATACTATAGCAACTCTAAATAGTTAGGGAACATTGGATTTTGACCGTTGAAACTCCGGGTGACGCTCCTGTGTCGCTACCGCTTGCGCTAACGGCAGTCCCTCTTTCTTGGAACAACAAGACTGGGCTGCCTCACGCTTAACACTCAACCTCAACGCGCATAATGAATTTTTCAAAACTAAAATGAATTGCTATATAACTAAAGCTAGTTGGTGCTGTGCAAATCCAACCATTTGTTTAATTTAATTGGACTATTGATGCGAGGAGCAGTCATGAAATCATTTATTCGCTTAGGCGCAACATTGGGTATAGCTGGCAGTGTATTTTTAACAGGGCTTTCAGGAATAGGCAATATACCAGGAATGGGCAATCTAGAGGCGATCGCTCTGCCACAAGATCAGGTAGTGAAAAAGCTCCAAGAAGTACCAGTATTCACGCTCACCAATCCTAAAGGCGAATTCGTAGTTCTTTCGAGAAACAACGCATCCAAGCCGATCTCACAAGTGGGATTTTTTATTAGCAAGCAAGATGCTCAAAAATTCCTTGACAATCGGCTCAAAAAAGAAAATCCCCAGTTAGCAGGCACTCTACAGGTTAGACCTTTGTCTTTGGCAGACTACTATAAAATAGTCCAAGAAAGCAAAAAGAAATCAGATTCTGTGATTTATACCTTAGTTCCGACGCAACAGCAAGTAGCTTCGGCAACAAGTATGCTCAATCAAAATGGTAAAAAGGTAGAGCAATTCAATGGTATTCCCCTATTTGTACCAAAATTTAAGAAAGATAATAGCTATCTGACTATTCCCCTTGCTAAAGGTAATGAGCGATACATCCCTTTCTTTTTTGAGAAAGAACAAGCAGTGGCTCTGTTAGAGGAATTCAAAAAAGCCGTGCCAAAGGAAGGAGCCAATACTGAAATTCAGGTGGTGGATTTGTACGGTGTTATGGAGGCTCTCAATAGCAGCAGCGATCCTAGTATTAATAAAATTGTTCTGTATCCATCACGGGAGTCGATTAATTTTATTCGCTCCCTGGCGCCAAATCAATCGCCAGGTGCCAAGCCAGCTGCTGCCCCCGCTCCGAAAAAATAACGGATATGCGCTCCAAAGTTGACGTATGGGGGAGAAACATCTGATAGTCTCTGGTTTACAACTTTGGCAGTGGCGGAATGCAGCTCAAGAAGCAGCGATCGCCACTGATGTCCCACCAATGGAGGTAGATTGGTTGCTCCTCGAAGTTGCTGGATTAGACCGCTTGGCACTGCGTTTAGAGTCTTTTAAAAACTGGCCGCAAATTCAACTGCAATTGCCGCTAGAAGAGTTAGAGCATCTGTGGCAGAGGCGATTAAATGACCGCTTACCAGTGCAGTACATTGCCAAAGTTACACCTTGGCGTCAGTTTAAAATCGCGGTGTCGAGTGCAGTTTTGATTCCTAGACCAGAGACAGAGTGTTTAATCGATTTAGCTGAAGCATCTACTAGCAATACTTCAGGACATTGGGCGGATTTAGGGACTGGGAGTGGTGCGATCGCCATCGGATTAGCAGATGTCTTGCCAAAAGCCACAATTCATGCAGTTGATTACAGTTTAGAAGCTCTGGCGATCGCTCGAACCAACGCTGATAATTTGGGTTTTGCTGACCGGATTCAATTTTATCAAGGTTCTTGGTGGGAGCCACTGACATTCTTAAAAGGTCAGTTCAGTGGTATGGTGTCGAATCCCCCTTACATACCCACCAACACCTTACTGACTTTGCAACCAGAAGTCGTTAACCACGAACCACATCTGGCTTTGGATGGTGGCCTTGATGGCTTAGATTGCATTCGTCATTTGATCGAAATCTCCCCTAGTTATTTGCAATCGGGTGGCGTGTGGCTGATTGAGATGATGGCTGGACAAGCGGATGCAGTGCGAGAACTTTTACAAAATCAAGGTAGCTATTGTAAGATTCAAATTCACGCTGATTTAGCTGGAATTGAACGTTTTGCCCTGGCCTACAAAAGTTAGGAGTGATGAGTGATGAGTTATGAAATTCCTCACTCCTAACTTCTAACTCCTCATTTTGTAAATATGACCCAAGTTTCTTTAATAAATCTAATAGCTGGCGCACGTGCTGGTGTTTTGGTGAGCTTTCCGACGGATACTGTTCCGGCACTTGCAGCGATGCCAGAAAAAGCAGGATTAATTTTTGCGGCGAAACAACGCAGTCAAGACAAACCTTTGATTTTGATGGCGGGTAGTGCTGAAGATTTGTGGCCGTATGTCAAAGGTAGTGAGAATGAATATAAAGTTTGGCAAGAAGTAGCAGATAAATATTGGCCAGGAGGGCTGACATTAGTTTTGCCAGCGAGCGAACGCTTACCAAAAGTTATGAATCCCATCGATCCAACAACAATTGGGATTCGAGTACCGAACAGTGCGATCGCTCAAACTATTTTGGCACAAACAGGCCCTCTTGCCACCACTAGCGCCAATTTTTCTGGTCAGCCGCCTTTGCAAACAATGGCAGAAATTGAGACTCAGTTTCCTAAAGTTCTTACTTTAGCAACGACAGAATACCAGAGTGAAATACCAGGGATGGGTATACCTTCCACCGTTGCGAAATGGACAGGGATAAATTGGCAGATTTTGCGACAAGGTGCCATCGAGTTAGATTTATCGAGTGATAACTAAGTATAGGTAGTTATAATGTTGTTTTCGTGGTGTTAACAACAGAGAAATCTGAAACTTTAGTTGGCGCTGTTGTACTTAATTAGCAAGTTAATAATTGCCAGATATGAATTGGAGCAACTGGATATATCTAGGAGTAGGAATAGCACTAGGTATGGTTTTCCGTCAGTTATTTGGGCGATGGCTACGCCCAAAGCAGGCATCGCCTAATGTTTCATCTAGCTCATCCCCAGTAGCGCCATTAGCTCAACAGGATATGTCGCTAATATCACAACAGCTACAGCAAACGCAGCTGGCATATCTGATGGCAAAGGAAATGAGCCAGTTTAAAGCTGGTTTTTTGGCGCGGACTACCCATGAATTGCGATCGCCTTTTAATGGTTTGATTGGCTTACATCAATTAATTTTGTCAGATTTGTGTGAAAATCCAGCTGAAGAGCGAGAATTCATTGCCCAAGCTCACGAGCGAACGCTGAAGTTGCTGAAGCTAATGGATGAAATTCTCAATGTTGCTAGAACTGAACACGGCACCAATAAATTAGATATTCAGCCTAGACCCTTAGCCCAAATTTTAGAGGAGGTTCATGACTTAACTTATATGCTGGCGGCAAATCGCAATTTTCCCTTAAAATTATTACCCCCAGACTCCGAAATTTATGTTTTGACAGATTACCTCTGGCTCCGCCAATTATTGATAAGTTTAATAGACACTGCGATTACTCAAATGGAGGAAGGCAGCATTTGTATTTCCACTAGCACTCTACCTACAAACAATTTTGTAAAAATTTGGCTAGATTTACCAACTCATGCTGTACCTTTGAGTGAGCCGATTGATTTGCTCAAATTTGAAGAGCGGTTGACTCCGATTGACCACAAAAACGCTACTCTTTCCCCAGGAATGAGACTATTAATCAATCAGACTTTGGTGGAAGTTATGGGAGGAAAGTTAGAAATCTTGCCCTCGACTATTGTCAAGGAACCACTCTTGCGTACCAGAATACAAATATCTATCCCTTTAGTGAGTAGTGCTGAGTCCTGAGTAGTAAATAGGAAATCTTGCGCCTTGACTACCTTACTACAGTTCTTATACTCAGCACGGGCTAAACCCTAGCTTTCTGCTAACAGCACTCATTGCTCGGAACTATTTCGATGATTCTTGAAGCTGAATTTCTGTAGCAGCAAGGAAAGTACGGTTAGCTTGATTGTGTAGCACCATCGTAGTGGTAGTGTTGCTTTGAAAACCAATCTTTTCGTAGAAACCCTGTTGGTAAGTAGTCATCAGGTAAACTCGCTCAACCGACTTCATACGAGGATGTCTTAAAACGGTTTCTACTAAATTGCTTCCCAAACCACTATGTTGATACTCTGGATGAATCACAACATCCCAAATTGTGGCGCGATAGATGCCATCAGATGTTGCTCTGGCAAAGCCAATGAGCCGATTGCTATTCCAGACGGAAATTACTGGCTCACTGTTGGCAATAGCGATACCTAAGTCTTCAATACTGCGTCCCTTTGCCCAGAAAGCGGAAACGTTTAACAGTTCTTGGAGTTGATAAAGGTCAATTTCAGACTTGCGATCGCTAAACTTAATCTGAAGATCGTTCATGTATGGCATCCACTTTTAGCAGTATCTTTGAGCAGACATTTGATGAAATTAAATATGCATTATTCAGAAGTCTTGTAGAGACGTAGCACTACTAAGTCTTTACATTCTTTTTCAGCAGATGTCTCGTACAATGTCTAAGCTAGCTAGTAATGAAAAGTTTGTAGTAAGCACTTGAGTGCTGAGAAAATTAAAAACTAAAGTCCTGACCCAACGGGAAAGTTAGTCGCTCATGGAAGAAACCCCCATCGCCCTTGGCGTCTCCCCTTGGGAGAAGACCGCGCTAACTCACTACAAACTTGCTTACCCATCAATTTAAACTTTGATTTCAGTCATATTTTGCTATAAATTTCTGTACGTGTAGAGCAAGAAAATTTAATGACAAACCCACTTCCATAGAGGATGAGTTGCTCCCTGTTGACGTATCCGATAAACTTGTTTTTCTAAACGTTGTTTTTCCTGCGGTGGCAGTCCAAATAGAATATTCCGACTTTGCCAAACTAAAACAGCAGCAGTCATCCCCAGACAAAAAGCGAGACCGAAGGTAGAAAGTGGATGGTAGAATAATCCAAATCTCACTGCTACCCAGGTAAAATATTGTTGCCACAGAGCAATTTCTGCACGTAGACCCCACAAGGAGACAGGCGCAACAGTCAGCCATAAACAGCCCACAAACAGCCATCTGCCATATACTGTCAGCTGATGTAGCCTTTGTACTTGTTGAGCAAACGATGGGTCAGATTTCTCAAAGTCTGGGACAGTATTTAATCGTTCTTCCGGTTGATCCATAGGGGAATAAAATTGCAAGGCGTGGGTGAGCAATTAAAAATGCTTTCACCCAATTTTGAAATATACACAAGTTTAACTATCCTGGGAACTGGGAGATGTATCAATCGAATCAGCGTTGTCTAACACCTGGGATTCCCCTTGACGCTCTCGCCACCAAGTTAGAAGAGTACTGGCGATGAAAATACTCGAATAAGCCCCCATTGTGAAGCCAACAATCAAAGCCAGGGAAAAGTATTTCAGTGTTTCTCCGCCAAATAGAAAGATTGCAGATAATGTCAGTAATACGGTTAAGGTAGTGTTGATCGATCTTGTCAATGTTTGGTTAACCGCATCATCTACAATTTGGGCAATTGGCTGTTCGGGATGGATTTTCAGGGTTTCCCGAATGCGATCGTAAATTACCACTGTATCGTTGACTGAAAAACCTGTGATCGTAAGTAAAGCGACGATAAACAGGCTATCTACTTCGATGCCTGCCACCAAACCCAAAATTGAAAAAGCCCCAACTGTAATCAAGATATCGTGGAATAGGGCAACGATCGCAAACACAGCATAATCTAACTGGAAACGGAAGCTCATGTAGATAGTAATACCGATGAAGGAAACTATCAGAGCTAACATCCCAGATGTAAACAGTTCTTTTCCCAAAGTGGGGCCAACGGAATCAATCTGGTTCTTTTGTGGGTCAAAAACGCCGATTTCTTCGCTTAAAGCGTTTTGTAACTTGGTACGTTGATCGACACTCAAATCTTTTGACCGAATTAGTACACCATTTTCTGCACCATTTTCCGAGACAATTTGGATACTACTATCACCTAGTCCCTGTGATTTTGCTACTTCCCGGACAGCGTTGATATCAATTGGTTTGTCGCAGTTACCGGGTTTGGTGCAATCTCGGACAAACTGCAACCGCGTACCACCGATAAAATCTAAACCGGGGCGTAAGGGGGAACGAATATTGGGTTGTTGCCAAGAAATCACCATTGAGATGATACCAGCGATGATGATAGCAGCAGAAATACTCCACCAAAGCGATCGCGATTTATTAATACTTAGTTTCATTGAGTCACCTCTGCCTTATTCGATGCTGGCAGGTTTGGATAGAAAAGTTCTGTCTTCCGCAAAGAATTAATTGAAATTGCCAAAAATAGCAATGTCCGACTACAGGTAATTGCGGTAAACATACTCACAGCTACCCCCAAAGCTAAAGTAAGAGCAAAGCCTTTGACTAAACCAGACCCCAGCCAAAACAGGGCAGCGCAAGCAATCCATGTAGTGACGTTGCTATCTAAAATACTAGAAAATGCGCGATAAAAACCCGATTCTACAGAACGATACAGAGATTTACCCGCCCGTAATTCTTCCCGCGTCCTTTCAAAAATTAGCACGTTGGCATCAACTGCCATCCCAATGCTGAGAATAAAACCAGCAATTCCTGGCAAAGTTAGGGTAACGCCCAACAAAGCAAAGGTTGACCAAGTTAAGAGAGAGTAGATCACTAGTGATATATCCGCAATCAATCCTGGTAGTCGATAGTAAACCACCATGAATATTAATACTAAAGTCAAACCACCGACTCCAGCATAAATACTACTTTGAATGCTATCTTTACCCAAGGTTGCTCCGACTGTCCGCCTTTCTGCGATTTCTACTGGTACAGGTAATGCGCCACCGCGTAACTGCACGCCTAAGTCATTGGCTTGCTGGGCGGTAAAACGTCCTGTAATTACGGCAGAACCACCTGTAATGCCAGTAGCAGCAAATTCTATACCCACGGTGGGAGCGCTAATCAGTTCATTGTCCAGAAAAACACCAATGCTACGCCCAGTACCGGCGAGATTTTTCGTCAAATTGGCAAACAGTTCGCCACCCTTTTGGTCGAAGCGAATGGCAACATTCCAATTGTTACCTTGGGTGGGTTCACCATAGGCATCCTTGAGGTATTTGCCAATTAGCGGTGGATTAGTGCTTTCAAACAATTCTGCGATCGCTTGATTATTTTTTTGTAAGTCTTCTTGATTCTTGACAATTGCCGCTTTGTCGGTACTTTTTCTTAATTCTTCTTGCTTAAATTTCAATTCGGCTCTTGATGCTTGAAAAGCAAGTAGTTGAGTTTCTGTATTCGCCTTTTGGGTACGAAATTCTAACTGTGCTGTACCCCCTAGCACCCGTTCAGCTTGTTCTGGATCGTTGACTCCTGGTAGTTGCACCAATATTTTATCTGTACCGACTGTTTGGATTACTGGCTCAGAAACACCTAAACCATTAATCCGGCCTTCGACAACTTTCTTCACACCTTCCAATTCGCGTTCGGTGATTTTGGGGATATCCGCTGATGGTTTCACCTGAATTGTGAGCTGTGAACCTCCGCGCAAGTCCAGCCCTAGAGGTATCGGAATTGTGACAATCACCGTAATAGCGGCGATTATCAGGACTAAAATCAAAACTAATAGCGATCGCTGTCTTTGCATACCATAACTCGCAACTGACAAACGCTATAATAGCGCTCTTTTATGGAGTTATGAGCAAGTATTGGGTACTGGGGATCGGGCATTGGGCATTGGGCATGGGCAGAGGGAAAAGATTAACTGCAAGTTCTCTCTCCCCTGCTCCCCTGCTCCACTGCTCCTCTGCCTCTTCCCAGTCCTCAGTCCCTAGACTCGCAAAGCGACCATTTTTTCCACAGCTTCTACTATTTGCTCTGGTTGGATGATTGTTAGTCGTTCCAGATTGCCGTTGTAAGGTGTGGGAATATCTTGGGAAGAAAGCCGCAGTACTGGCGCATCCAATTCATCGAATAAGCGATCGTTGATTGAGGCGATGACTTCTGCTCCAATACCCGCAGTGCGCATCGATTCTTCCACAACAATGACTTTATGGGTTTTACGTATTGATGCACCAATGGTATCAAAATCTAATGGTTTGAGGGATATTAAATCGATAACTTCTGGATCGTATCCTTGTTTTTCAAGAGTTTTTAGGGCTTGCACTACATGATGGCGCATCCGGGAATAAGTAATAATTGTAACATCTTTCCCTGGACGCACAATTTCTGCTTTATCTAGGGGGAGGAGGTATTCTTCTTCTGGTAAATCTTCTTTCAAGTTGTAAAGTAAAACGTGTTCAAAGAACAACACCGGATTATCATCGCGGATAGCGGATTTCAGCAGTCCTTTAGCGTTTCTTGGTGTGGAGCAGGCAACAATCTTTAACCCTGGCACAGCTTGGAAGTAGGTTTCTAGTCGCTGAGAATGTTCTGCACCTAGCTGCCGTCCTACACCTCCAGGGCCGCGAATTACCATTGGAATTTTAAAGTTACCGCCAGAAGTATAGCGGAGCATCCCAGCGTTGTTGGATATTTGATTGAAGGCAAGCAGTAAAAAGCCCATGTTCATGCCTTCAATGATCGGACGCAACCCAGTCATTGCGGCTCCCACAGCCATCCCAGTAAAGCTATTTTCAGCAATGGGGGTATCTAGAATGCGGAGTTCGCCATATTTTTGGTACAGGTCTTTGGTAACTTTATAGGAACCGCCGTAGTGTCCAACATCTTCACCGAGAACGAATACGCTGGAGTCACGCGCCATTTCTTCATCAATGGCTTCCCGTAAGGCGTTGAAGAATAGTGTTTCTGCCATTTAGACCTTTTAGTACGATTATGGTTTTAGAATTTTATCGTGCTGCTGTCGCAAATACAGTGAGCGATCGCACTAGTTAGAGTTTAGGTTTTTTAAATAAACGGCCCCTAGCATAGAGCGAGTGATTGCCATAACTATATCAAAGCTATTTAACTTCGATTTTAGATGTTTTATGAGCGATCGCCTCTGACTCTACCAAATGCGGCTGGTTTCTCTATGTAATAAAACGTAGAGTTATGTTTAAAATATACTCAGATATTCACGATTGAAATATACTAACTTAACTTTAATCACGTTAGAGTAAAAAATTTGTTGTAGCAACAATTTAAATATCCCTACTGTAGAACAATTGAAAACGTTGTTTATCTTAAGTTTTTGGGCTACTAAAATGTATTTACCTGTGTTTTTAGTGCGAATCGATGAACGAACAAAAAATCTTGTGATTCTCGCTGGTGAAGAAAATGAAATTCTAATTTACCTAGACGGGAAGTGGAGATATGTATGAGTAAGCCAGATTTTCTGACAATGCCCCGTGTCCAATTGCGTCAATATATTCTTGACCACAGAGAAGATGATGAAGCTTTTCAAACTTATCTAGATAGATTCACCTCTGAAGACGCTGTAATCTTCCCTGCACCGCAGTCAATAGATGATTTAGAAAACTTCCCAGAATTGCATCAACAAAACCTAGAAAGACTACGAAAGCAAGCTTGAGCGATCGCAACCCTCAAACCAAATTTTAACAGCGATCGCCTCCCACTCTGGCAAAGAAGGGAATTCTCTATTTATGTACTACACACTTGACAATTTACCTATCATGTAAATAGCTAACTTCAACAAATCAACCATTTTGTAGGACACGCAAGATGCGTGTCCTACAAAATTCAAATCACCAAGGATTAATTACCAGCAGCCAACTTATCCAAGAAATCGATTTTTACAGCCAGATTGGTTATATCCCAATACGGTTCAGTTAAGGTTTTTTGATAAAAATTCTAGATCGCTAAAGATGCAATAAATCACTGTCAATACGAAAGACTGATTATTGTAAAGACGGCGATTCATCGCGTCTCTTGCCTTAACCGAACAGTATTAGGAGATAAGGAAGGAGAAAAAGGTCTACCTATAATTGTCTAAATACAAGCGATTCTTTATTTACACCCCAGCCAAATGCCATAAATAAAAGGATAAAATCGAATTAGACTCAAATATGAAAATTATGAACACAGCTATTATTGCCAAAGTAACGGCTGATGGAAAGCTAGAAATTCCTCCAGAAGTGTTAGCACAGCTTCAACCCTCTACTGAGTATGAAGTCTCGGTTACAGAAGATGAAATTGTGTTGAAAAAAATTACTAAACCGAATGTAAATTTAGATGAATTTCTGCAAGGCTTAGAAGATTTAGAACCCGATCCTAATCAACCCACGCTGGAAGAAATTAGTGAAATTGTCAAGGATGTCAGACAAGAGTTATGGTCTAACCCATGAGAGTTATCCTTGATGTAAATGTTTGGATTTCAGCTTTGTTGTGGGGAGGTGTTCCTGGTAAAACCTTGCGTTTAGCAAGAAATCAACAAATTAATATATTTGCTTCTGAATTTTTATTATTAGAACTAGAAACAACTTTAAAACGTGATAAATTTCAACTGCGACTACAACAAAGAGGTTATACGGTTGAGGATTTGATTTCTGTAGTCAAGGGTTTATCAAATGATTGTCCAACTGTCTCTGTAGATGCTCCTCAATTACACGATCCAAAAGATAATTTAGTTTTGGCTGCGGCTGTTGCGGCAAATGCTGAAGCAATTGTTACTGGTGATTTAGATTTATTGGTGTTGATAGAATTTAATGGAATTCCAATTTTAACTCCGCAAGATTTTTTAAGTCGTTATTTTTTAGATTAAGTTTTATCATTGTTGTCTGAAGGTGTCTCCTGATATGTCATATAGTGATTTTACTTTAGACAGAATTAAACAGAATTTTCAGATAAATACTATTGAGCAACCTGATATTTTTGCTAAAATATCTGAGATAGAATCCAGTGATTTATTAAAAGAAATTCTTCAATATAATCTACCTATAGCTATTGCTAGCAATAGTGAAAAAGCTCGCTCTGAGATGATTATTTCTCCAATATTACTAGATTTGAGACGACAATTAAATGACCAGATAAATTTGTTTTCTGGTGTTGAATTCAATGTCGATCCTGCACAAGGTTTAAATGGAATCTGTGATTTTATAATTACTCGTTCTCCAGAAAGACTAATTATCACTGCACCAGTCATTATTATTGTGGAAGCTAAAAAAGAAAATATTACTGCTGGTTTAGGACAATGTGTAGCCGAAATGTTAGCAGCAAGAATATTTAACGAACGAGCAGGTAATGAAAATTTGATAATTTATGGAACTGTCACCACTGGAAGTATTTGGCAATTTTTAAAATTAGAAGGGCAATCTATCCAAATAGACTTAAGTGAATATTATCTTAAAGATGTTAATAAAATTTTAGGAATCTTAGCTAGTGGTGTCCGGTGAAAAAATTACAATTAAGTAGCGTAGGCGTAGCCCGTCGTAGACATCGCATCCCTAAAACACCCGCTCAAAAGGTTTTTTCCGATAACATCGATAAATATTAAAATCACTATCTAAAGTAGCGATCGCAGCAATATCCAAACGCTCTGAAATAACAATCAAGGATAAATCTGCAAAATCCCCTGGTAAATCTCTGTACTGAGTATTCAACTCAGCAATGCGCGAAAAATCTTGTGGTAATAGTTGCTCACACTCGTAGAGTTGTTTAGCAACATCTAGAAGAAACTCGTTTTGTGTACGCCAATCAAAGTTAAGCAACCACACCACTTCTGCAATACAAATGGGCGTAGTTACCAGCCTAGAAGTACAGTTTTCAAAGAAGCGACGCACCTGTTGGTGATACCGATCTCTGGCGCTGTAGTACGCAAACAAAAACCCGCTATCCGCGAGTATAAGCGGATAATAGGTCATGAATGCCGCTTGTTGAGATATTGAGCGATCGCTTTTTTACGGTTTGAGCGTTCTGATAAATCCGTTGGTGCATCTTGTAGCAGATGTTCAGGGTGTCCACCCCGCCTCTCTACCAAAGTTTTACCCGCTTGTAAGGTTAGCCAGCGTTCAGCAATCAAGCGTCGGATTAACTCGCTCTTGTCTGTTTGCTCGTGAGCTAAAATATCGGCTAGCTGCCGTTCTGTTTCTTCATCCAGCCTGACACTGAGCATAACTTTTATCATCTTTGCAATACACGTATGACAAGTATAACGTGGATTAGTTAAATTTTGTTTGAATTTCGCACCAGCCAAACCCAAAATATAAAGAATCTCACGCCCAAACACCAAAACACAACTCTGCGTCTTCGCGCCTCTGCGTGAGATTTCCCACTAAATTAGTATTCAATATGCCTAGCCTACTTTAACCATCTCGCCGCATCTTTGGCATGATAAGTCAAAATCAAATCTGCACCAGCGCGTTTAAACCCAGTTAAAGTTTCCAAAACCACCCGTTCTTCATCAATCCAACCATTGAGAGCCGCAGCTTTCACCATTGCATACTCACCAGAAACATTGTAAGCCGCAACTGG
This sequence comes from Nostoc sp. DSM 114167, assembly GCF_052692655.1. Classification (NCBI taxonomy): domain Bacteria; kingdom Bacillati; phylum Cyanobacteriota; class Cyanophyceae; order Nostocales; family Nostocaceae; genus Nostoc; species Nostoc sp. DSM 114167. The sequence continues at coordinate 3,489,634 of NZ_CP195116.1, read as the reverse complement.
CAAGTTACTTGCTTCTTTGACGCGCCAAATAATATCCATATATGCCAAGGCTGGCTTAACCATCAGCATATCAGCACCTTCAGCGATATCTAATTCAATCTCTTTAATCGCTTCGCGGGCGTTACCTGGGTCCATTTGATAAGTTCTTCTGTCCCCAAATTGTGGTGTCGAGTCTGCTGCATCCCGAAATGGGCCATAATAACCCGAAGCATACTTAGCAGCATAAGATAAAATCGGCGTATCTTGAAATCCGGCTTCATCCAAACCCTGACGAATTGCCTGCACAAACCCATCCATCATTCCTGAAGGCGCGATGATATCAGCACCTGCTTTTGCTTGGGAAACTGCCGTTTTCTTCAACAATTCCAAAGTTGGGTCATTTAAAACTCGTCCTGTTAAATCACCAGTTTCTAAATAACCACAATGACCGTGACTAGTATATTCACATAAACAAGTATCAGCAATTACAACCAAATCTGGCACTGCTTCTTTTACCGCCGTCGCCGCTTTTTGGACAATACCGCAATCATGCCAAGCGCCAGTGGCATCCACATCTTTATCAGCCGGAATACCAAATAGAATAATCGAAGGAATTCCTAAGTCGTAAATTTCTTTTGCTTCTTCAATAATTTTATCTACCGAAAGTTGGTAGACTCCGGGCATGGATTTCACTTCATTAGCGATTGCCTCACCCGGTACAGCAAATAGTGGGTAAATTAAATCGCTTGTTGTTAAAACAGTTTCACGAACCATCCGGCGCAGTTGAGGATGAGTACGCAGACGACGGGGGCGATGTATAGGAAACATAAAATTTTATCAAGAAAAACAACCCAAATAGACACAAAACAAAGCGTCACAAAAGCAGGCTAAAATTTTCCTGCCGTCAGACAGACTACAAACAGTGCTTAACCGTCCTTGGCCCTACTCTTAATCAAGTTGTAGGGCAATTTTGTATTCTACAGCTTGGTTGCACCTATCCGACGGACTGGAAAAAAAACAACATTATGAAGAAATTCAAAATTTAAAATGATAAGACTGTCTGTTGGCAAAATTGTGGGGAATTGAGGGTTGAGATTTAAAAGCAAAGGGGAGGCAGCGCGGTCTTCTCCCATTCGTGAGAGGCTAGCGCCTTTCCTTTGGAACGCTACGCGAACGCAAAGCGTCTCGTAGAAAAGGGGGTTTCCTCCATGAGTGACTGCCGACGCAAAGGTAAACGCAGAGGCACGCAGAGAATTCGCTACAAATTAATGAAATGTTGTAATTGATAACAAATAATTTACAATGCCCAATGCCCAATACTTCGACTACGCTCAGTACAAGTGCCCAATGCCCATACCCATAATCTATGCTAAAAAACTCGGAAAATATAAGGATAACGGAAGGGTATATCAGGATTGTTGAAAACTCTAATGAGCGCCCAAATTGTTAATCCCCAATGTAATAGATATCCCAGACCGGCTAGTGGCCCCAGCAATAATAGAGGTAATACTAACCAACCGAATAGAAAAAACAGCGCTCCCAGAATTGCACCATAAAACCAGACATTAAAGTGGAAATTGATGGATTCTTTGGCGTTTTCTTTAACAACAGGATCGTCAGATACGAGCAGTATGGCGATAGGTATGCCTACAGATACCAATGTTGTGCTGAAAAAAATCGCTCCATGAGACAAGGCAGATAGAAGCTTTCGCTTGTCTGTGTCGTACATTGCTTTCTCCTATTTAGTCAGATTGTTGGTTATACTACGACCCTATCATGAGCATCGTTGTCTTAAGATTAAAAGACTTGCCAGAGTCAAAAAAAATTAAGCTAGCTTTCAAACAAATACATTTATGTCTACTGAACTTCAGTCTGAACTTATTCAAGCAGTCGAACTTCGCCGCAACTTTGCGATTATATCTCACCCGGATGCTGGTAAAACTACACTAACTGAAAAGCTACTCCTGTACGGGGGTGCAATTCACGAAGCTGGGGCCGTTAAGGCACGACGGGCACAGCGAAAGGCTACTTCTGACTGGATGGCGATGGAGCAACAACGAGGTATTTCCATTACTTCCACAGTGTTGCAATTTGAATACCAGAATTGTCAAATCAATTTATTAGACACTCCCGGACACCAAGATTTCAGTGAAGATACTTATCGTACCCTCGCTGCTGCCGACAATGCAGTGATGTTAATTGATGCGGCAAAAGGTTTGGAACCGCAAACCCGTAAATTGTTTGAAGTGTGTAAGTTGCGGGGTATCCCAATTTTTACATTTATCAACAAGCTCGATCGCCCAGGAAGGGAACCTCTGGAATTGTTGGATGAAATTGAGCAAGAATTGGGATTGCAAACCTATGCGGTAAACTGGCCGATTGGGATGGGCGATCGCTTTAAAGGTGTTTTTGACCGACACAAGCAACAAATTCACTTGTTTGAACGCAGCGCCCACGGCAGCCGAGAAGCCCGCGATACGATAGTAGAGTTAGGCGATCCGAGAATAGAAGAACAGCTAGAACAAAATCTGTACTATCAACTGAAAAACGATCTAGAACTGTTAGAAGGAGTTGGTCCAGAACTAGATTTACAGTTGATACACGAAGGCAAAATGACGCCTGTGTTCTTTGGTAGCGCCATGACTAACTTCGGGGTCGAGTTATTCCTCAAGTATTTCCTCGACTATGCCCTCAAACCCGGTTCTCATATCAGCAGTGTTGGCGAAGTTCCCCCTACATACCCGGAATTTTCGGGGTTTGTGTTCAAACTGCAAGCGAATATGGACCCGAAACACCGCGATCGCGTCGCATTTATCCGGGTTTGCACTGGTAAGTTTGAAAAAGATATGATGGTGAATCACGCCCGCATTGGTAAACTCATCCGTCTATCTCGCCCGCAAAAACTCTTTGCTCAAGAGCGAGAATCGATTGATGTGGCTTATCCTGGCGATGTGATCGGTTTGAATAATCCTGGTGTTTTTGCAATCGGGGATACAATTTACACGGGACAAAAGCTCGAATATGAGGGGATTCCGTATTTCTCGCCGGAACTGTTTGCATCTTTGAGGAATCCCAACCCCTCGAAATCTAAACAATTCCAAAAAGGCGTTGCGGAATTGCGAGAAGAAGGTGCTGTGCAAATTATGTATTCAACTGATGAAGCCAAGCGCGATCCAATTTTGGCGGCGGTGGGTCAGTTGCAATTCGAGGTGGTACAGTTTCGCTTACAAAATGAGTATGGTGTAGAAACCATATTAGATTTATTGCCCTACAGTGTCGCCCGTTGGGTTGAGGGTGGTTGGGAAGCATTAGAAAAAGTGGGACGAATATTCAATACCACTACAGTTAAAGACAGTATGGGACGACCAGTGTTGCTATTCCGTAATGAATGGAATTGTCAACAGTTATTGGGCGACCATCCAGAGTTAAAATTAAGCGCGATCGCTCCAGTATTTTCTAGTCAACAACCAGTGGAGAAATAATTCACTACGAATTTTAGATTTTAGATTTTAAATTTTAGATTTTTTTGTTCATGCCTTGCCCCTAGTGGGTAGAACAAATCTAAAATCCTTAATTTAAAATCCTTGAGCCAAGTAACCTTGTGGTCAGGCTCAATCCAAAATCCAAAATCCAAAATCCAAAATTAGTTGACAAGCAAAACTTGAGCGCGGTTGATTTCCACGGCATCCGAGGTTCGCGCTTTTGCCCAAACGTGGATCGTTTAGAAGAGATTGGAGTGCCAGAATTTGTATGCCTTCACATGCCAAACCGTCTTTGGAGGCTGGTTTAGTTGCCCTCAAGCAGGGAAATTACCAAACAGCGATCGCCCAACTAGAACCTATTGCTACCAGTCAAAGCGGTACTGCTAGCTTACAAGCCCAAGTTGGTTTAGTGATGGCTTATGCTCGCACTGGCGAAGTTTCCAAAGCGATCGCTATTTCCCAGAATCTCATTGAGAGTAACAATCCGCAAGTTCAAGAGTGGGCAACACGCGCTCTCGAACACCTGACAAAACGTAAAAAATCCGATCGAGAATCAAAAAAAGTCGAAACTGGATTTGTTCCCTTTGAGAATTCAACACCAGATTCAACCCCCATTACTCCCCCGGAAACTCCTACATCAGAGGAAAAACCGAACGATCGAGTCATAGAAACCAGAAGCGACGACATCCCGCCGATGGTGCCACTAGCTAGACTCAAAGCTACATTAGCGACACCGCCACCACCGCCACCATCGGCTACACCCCTAAGCGGCTTCATGGGTTCTGTTACCCGCACTCAAGCCAAATTATTCGGCGTTATTTATTGGCGGCAAGCACAACGCGCCAAAGCATGGCAACCACTACGTAAACCAAAATTAATTCCCTTGCGGCTACTGTCCGCAGGGACATTCATCGCCCTGTTTTGGACGATCCGAGAAATCCTCAAATTCGCATTGGGATTAATCAACCAGACTTTAGTCAAACTACCTTATCTGGAGCCGATACAGCTTTTATACGAAGATCCTACCCAACTGTTGCTGATCGCATTGGTGATTTTAATCGGAGTATCACCTTGGTTGCTGGATCTGCTACTGGCGAACTTGTATGGTCAGCGAGAATTTCCGAAAGATGTATTGAATACTCATAGCCGCGAAGCCGTTCGGGTGCTACAACGTTGTTGCCAACAGCGGCACTGGCCGTTACCCAAACTGCGAATTTTACCAACGGCTGCACCAATTATTCTGACTTATGGTAGTTTACCACGTAATGCCAGGATTGTTGTGAGTCAAGGGTTATTAGAGCAGTTAGCAGATGATGAAATCGCCATTATTTACGCCACGCAGCTCGGGCATATAGCTCACTGGGATTTTGCTGTAATGTCTTTGTTGCTGCTGGTAACACTACCAACTCATCAGCTATATCAGCAAGTGTCGGAGTTGGGAGACAAAATATCAGCGAAAATTTGGCGCTGGCCAGTGACAATTCTGGCGAGTCTAATTTATGGAATTTGGTGTTTGTTGACTGGAACTGCATTGTGGTTGTCGCGGTTGCGGCTTTATTATAGCGATCGCGTCGCCGCTGAAATTACTGGTAATCCCAATGCCCTGATTCGCGCTTTACTCAAAATTGCCATTGGCATTGCCGCTGACATCCAAAAACAAGAACACACCAGTTGGCAACTAGAAAGCTTAAATCTGCTGACACCAGTTAGCTACCAACAGAGTTTATCTTTGGGCACTATTGCCAGTAATCTATCTTTTGAATCCTTTTTGAAGTGGGATACCGCCAATCCTTATCGCCGATGGTTTACGATTAATAATAGCCATCCTTTAATGGGCGATCGCCTCGAACGCCTCTGCCAAATAGCCCGTCACTGGCATCTAGACACCGAACTACATTTTGATAGCGTTCCATCAAAGGTTAAGCGTCAGTCTTTTCTATTACAAGTCGCTCCCTGGTTGGGAATTCCTCTAGGGCTTTTGTTTGCAGCTTTCGTCTGGCTAACCTGGCAACTAGCATTCACACTCAAGTTTTTAAATCTAAAGTGGATATATGAAGATTGGTCTTTCATTACAGGCTGCCTTCTGATTGGCTTTAGCATCGGTACTGTGATGCGGATTAATTCTTTCTTCCCCGATATTAAACCTGCCACCGTACAAACTGACGACAGCTTACCCAACCTGTTAGCTGACCCTTCTGCCTTACCTATTGATAGCGTCAGCGTGCGTCTTGTGGGTAAATTATTAGGTCGTCAAGGTACTAGTAACACCCTAGCGCAAGATTTAATCTTGCAATCCAGCGCAGGTTTGGTGAAATTGCACCACATTTCTTGGCTAGGACAGTCAGTCAATCATCAGGATCTAATCGGGCGGCAAATTATCGTCACAGGTTGGTTCAGACGAGGAGCAACACCTTGGATCGATATCCAAACCCTAGAAACTCAAAGTGGTAAAACCATTCATAGCCCGCATCCCATTTGGTCTACTTTTTTGGCTGTTGCAGCACAGGCTTGGGGCGCATACGTCTTTCTAACTGGTTAGTCATTGGGCATTGACAAAGGACAAAGGACAAAGGACAAAGGACAAAGGACAAAGGACAAAGGACAAAGGACAAAGGACAAATCGGAATGTAAAGAAAAGTTGCAGGTTTCCTTAACAAATGTTACATTTATTTACACAAACAAGAGCAACCGACATAACTCAGCATCACCGCTTAGTTGTGGATTTAGGTGCTTTTTCCCCGCTCTATACCTTTTTATCCTCCCAACACAGCAGCAAATTAACCAGCCACTGGCTGGTTTTTGTTTCAAAATATGCTCACTTGCATAAAAAAATGTGTTTTATGTTACGATGCAGTAATAGTAATGCTGAAAATGTAGGCGCTAAACTAGCTACGTAGAAAATACCGTGGTAATGTAAGGAATGGTATTTGATTCTGCGAAAAAGGGCATAGAAGAAAGCGTGTACTTTAGCAGGCAATAGGCTATTAAATTTACAATTCTTAGAATTAAGGTGTTATTAGCTCACCATTAGTGTGAGCCTTTGGATTAAACAAGCTTGATCCCGACGAAAAACTGTATTGTTGTATAGGTTGACAGTTTCGAGCAAAAAAATTGGTTTATGGCAGTCTTGGTCAATAGCATTTATTTAAAAGTCAAAGCTAAGTGATTGTTTTCTTGCCTTGCCATGTTCATTTAACTCTGGAGGTATAGTTCATGTCCGTTCGCCTATATATAGGTAATTTGCCTAAAGATGAAATAGATCGTCAAGATCTGCAAGCCGTTTTTGCAGCAGAAGGTGATGCTGTAACTACTAAATTAATTAAAGACCGCAAAACTGGCAAATGCCGTGGTTTCGGTTTTCTTACAGTCAATAATGACGAACAAGCTGACGAAATTATTGAAAAGTATAATGGTCAGATGTTCAAAGACACTCCCATTAAGCTAGAGAAGGCATTACCTCGGACAAAGGGTGAAGAGGGCGACGAGCAAGCTCCTAAACCAGTTATTGCTAGTACTAGTAATAGTACCCCGACTCCTAGCCCCAATAGAGAAGGTAGCCGTCGTGAGAAAAGCTCTAAGAAGCCTCGTCGTGGCGGCGGTGGCGGAGGTTCTCGCGAAACCAGCACTACAACCACCGATTCAGACGCTATTCGTCCAGATCCTCGTTGGGCTTCGGAATTAGAAAAGCTGAAGCAGATGTTAGCTGCACAAACTACAAATTAATCCTCAAGGGAGAGAAATTAAAAATTAAAAATCAGAATTTTTTTTGGTTTTTAATTTTTAATTATTGTTGATAGTTATCTAGCTGCTTGGTTAAATCTACTTGCAGCTAATTTTGTAAGTGCGTAAGCATAGCATTGTCGAATCGTGGAGAATTGAGGGTTGAAATTTCAAGGCAGAGGGACGCAAAGGTAAGCGCAGTAGATTCGCAGACAATATGCTACGAAGTTATATAGTTTTCTATTTAGAATAAAATTAAGTTTTTGTAATTAGAGGCATTGAAAAACCTGGACGATGGGGATGCGATACCTAGCTTGGGCTGCGACTACGCAGTAATTAGCTGGATTTGATAAATTAGAGTCAGTAATGGCAAGCTTGATAATGCCAAGAGAACCAGAGGCGCGATTGCTCTAAAGATAATCTACACTCAAGGAGATACCGATCGTTTTCAGCTTCTGTTATGTCCTCAACTCTAGATTCTTTGCCACCTGCGCTCGCTAAAATTGTCCAGCGCTTTCAACGCGCTTCTGAACCGAAGCGACGCTACGAACAGCTAATCTGGTATGCTCAGAAGCTCAATGAGTTCCCAGAAGCTGATAAATTACCCGAAAACAAAGTTCCTGGTTGTGTGTCTCAAGTTTATATCACCGCAGCCTTGGATGATGGTAAGGTTGTATTTCAGGGCGATTCCGATTCTCAGTTAACCAAAGGATTAGTCGGGCTTCTGGTAGAGGGATTACATGGACTAACGCCAACTGAGATTGTTCAACTTACTCCAGATTTTATTCAAGAAACAGGTTTAAATGTTAGCCTGACACCTTCCCGTGCGAATGGATTTTACAATATTTTTAAAACCATGCAAAAAAAAGCATTGGAATGTAAGTTAGATTTGCCTAGCTAAACTTGGTTATTGGTCATTAGTCATTAGTCATTGGTCATTGGTCATTGGTCATTAGTCATTAGTCATTAGTCATTAGTTATTGGTTATCAACAAAGGACAAAAGACAAAGGACAAAGGACAAAGGACAAATGACAAAGGACAAATAAGGTACAACTACCAAAATTTAGTGTCATGTCAACCAATCTATTATCTACCTCTGCTGCTACTGGTTTTGGTGGAGTAGTTCAAGAATATCTCTGGAACTGGGAAAATCAGGAATTGCGCGTTGTTTATGAAACCCTCGGGAAAGGTTCACCGCTATTGCTACTACCAGCTTTCAGCAGTGTTTCGACGCGTTTGGAAGTCGGCGAACTTGCCAAGTTACTAGCTCCCAATTTTCAAGTTGTAGCCTTAGACTGGCCGGGATTTGGTGAATCTTCTCGCCCTAGTTTGAATTATCGACCAGAAATTTATCAGCAATTTCTGGAAGATTTTGTCAAAGCTGTTTTTAATACTCCTGTTACTGTGGTGGCGGCTGGTCATGCTGCTACATACGTTTTACAATTAGCTGTCAAGCAGGCTGCTTTCTCAAAAATTGTATTGTTGGCTCCTACTTGGCGTGGGCCTTTACCAACAATGGGGGCAAGTCAACAGATAGCTGGCGTTGTGAGAGAATTGGTGCGATCGCCTATACTTGGTCAAGCTCTCTACAAACTCAACACTACTCAATCTTTCTTAAGTTTCATGTACCGCCGTCATGTCTTTACTGACGCGGCTAAAATTACACCCAGTTTCATTGAGAAAAAGTGGCACACCACTCAACAACCAGGAGCGCGATTTGCATCTGCTGCCTTTGTAACTGGTAATCTCGATGCTGTACGCGAACAATCTGATTTTTTAGAAATTGTACAGTCTTTAACCGTACCCTTGATGGTAGTAATTGGGGAATCTAGCCCCCCAAAATCACGAGAAGAAATGAACGCTTTGGTAGCCTTACCAGGAGTGAAAAGCGTTGTCATTCCCGGTTCTTTGGGACTGCATGAAGAATACCCAGCAGTTGTTTTAGAAGCAGTTCAAGATTTTTTGTTATCTCAGAAATAATTAACCAGAGATGAACATAGATCCCATTTTAGGGGCGTACAGATGTGCGCCCCTAATTATTCAAATGAGAATCGCCATATTATAGATGGATAAAAATAAAATATTTCTTGATTAAATTAACGTGAGTTCGACGGTTATAAAAAGGTAAAAAGCTTGCGATGTATAGATTTGCAAAACAAGGTTATTCACGGCAGCGATCGCTAAGATTAATTGAGGATTAGCCAAAAAATCACAAAAAAATGCCGAGACTAAAAATATCTAAGAAAAATAAGGGTCTCGGCTATGTCCACCATTGTATCTCGCCTTGATATCACGCAAATCTTCTGGGATGTGGATGATTTCTGCAATCAGTGGCAAAGCTTATGGCAACAAGTACCACAGTTACCATCCACCAAAGGAGAACGTCGCAGTCAGTCCAGGATGCATTTATCGGAAGTGATGACAATAGTAATCGCGTTTCATGGCAGTGGTTATAAGACTTTTAAGGAATTTTATACGTTGCACGTACTACAAAGCTGGCGTGGAGTGTTTCCAAATTTGGTCAGTTACACAAGATTTGTGGAACTCATGCCTTGGTGTTTAATGTTGCTGTGTTGTTTTTTGCATACACGAACAGGAGAAATTACAGGGATTAGTTTTATCGATTCCACCCCAATAGATGTTTGTCACAACTGTCGAGCGCATTCTCACAAGGTATTTAAAGGGTTGGTGAAATGGGGCAAAAATTCTGTGGGCTGGCACTTTGGATTTAAACTGCATTTGATTATTAATGATTGTGGAGAATTACTCGCATTTTCACTAACTCCAGCAAATATCGATGACCGAAAACCAGTCCCAGATATGACTAAAGATTTAATTGGTAAACTCTTTGGTGACAGAGGTTACATCTCTCAAAAATTATTTGAGGAGTTATATGAACGAGGGTTGCAATTAATCACAAAATCTAAAAAGAAAATGAAAAATCGCTTGGTAAAACTGATTGATAAAATTCTGTTACGCAAACGTGCTGTGATTGAGTCCGTCAATGACCATCTGAAAAATATATGTCAAATCGAACACTCTCGCCATCGTAGTCCATTTAATTTTTTGGTGAATTTGATGGCTGGTTTAGCTGCTTATACCTATTTGCCTAAAAAACCTTCAATTGATATTTACCCAAAAGATTTGCCTGCGCTACCTCCTGCCATTTTTTAGTTCCGTCGAACTCACGTTAAATTATGTAATTATTTTTCTGAAGCCCAAAATAATAGCAAGTTCGCAGAAAAATATAAAAAGATTTATCATAGGCGATAATGATTATCCATAAGGTGAGATAAGGGGAATTTAGAGTATGGTGGCTGACGTAATCAACAATTCAGTTCCCGTTACTGTTCTTACAGGCTATTTGGGAGCAGGTAAAACGACTCTACTCAATCACATCCTCACCTACGAACACGGCAAAAAAGTTGCTGTGATTGTTAATGAATTTGGGGAAGTGGGTATTGATAATCAATTGATTATCGATGCAGATGAAGAAATTTTTGAAATGAATAATGGCTGTATCTGTTGTACAGTGCGCGGCGATTTAATTCGCATCATTGGCAATTTGATGAAGCGGCGCGATAAATTTGACCATTTAGTAATTGAAACAACTGGATTAGCCGATCCAGCACCAGTAATTCAGACTTTTTTTGTTGATGAAGATTTGCAAAGCCAACTGTCTTTAGATGCGGTGGTGACAGTGGTCGATGCCAAACATATTTGGCAGCATTGGGATGCAGACGAAGCACAAGAACAGATTGCTTTTGCCGATGTAATTTTACTTAATAAAACAGATTTGGTAGCGCCAGAAGAGTTGAATGAATTAGAAAAACGGATTCGGGCAATGAATGCGATCGCAAAAATCTACCGTACCCAAAATTCTGAACTCGGAATGGATGCTTTGTTAGGTGTAAAAGCCTTTGATTTAGAACGCGCATTAGAAATCGATCCAGATTTCTTAGGCGAAGATGCCCACGTACACGATGAAACTGTTTATTCTGTGGCTCTAGTAGAAGCAGGTGCAGTTGATGGAGAAAAATTAAACGCTTGGCTTTCCGAGTTACTGCGTACTCAAGGCCCAGATATCTTTCGGATGAAAGGCATTTTAAATATTGCTGGAGAAGATAATCGATTTGTATTCCAAGGAGTACACATGATCTTTGATGGCAAACCCGATCGCCCTTGGAAACCAAACGAAACCCCCAAAAATGAACTAGTTTTCATCGGTCGCAATCTTGATGCAGCCAAACTCAAGGAAGATTTTCTCGCCTGTCTAGCATAAAAAAAGTTAGGAGTTATGAGTGATGAGTTATGAGTTAAAAATTCCTAACTCCTAACTTCTAACTCCTAACTCCTAACTTCTAACTTCTGTAGAAAATATGAACTCCACAACCAAATCTAAGGAATTTGAACAACACTATTCGGGGACACTTTCAGATTATGTAACTGCGATCGCTTGGTCGCCACAAGGTAAAACTTTAGCAGCAACTTCTGCCGCCGGCGAAGTCGTTCTATGGAATGATGGCGAACTCACAACCCTACAAACTGGTAACGGTAAATCAGTAGACTGTCTAGCATTTTCGCCAGATGGAAAATTTTTAGCCGTTGGCGGACAAGATGGACAGGTGAAGATTTGGCGCGACACTGAATTAATCGCCACATTAGAAAATGCCCCTGCATGGGTTGACAAACTAGCTTGGAATTACACTAGCAACCAACTGGCTTTTAGTTTGGGGCGTTACGTCCAAGTTTGGGATGCAGATACTCGTGAAATTGTCGTGACACTGAATTTCGACAACTCTTCAGTATTGGGTATAGATTGGCGCATTGACGGAGAATACTTAGCCATTAGTGGTTATAAGGGAGTCAAAATTTGGCACAGTCAAAACTGGGATGAAGAACCATACAGCTTAGATATGACTACTGTCAGTTTAGCGATGGCTTGGTCGCCCGATGGCAAATACCTGGCTTCTGGCAACATGGATCGTAGTGTCACCGTTTTAGAATGGAACAACCCCGACCCTTGGGTAATGCGTGGCTTCCCCGGTAAAATTCGCCAATTGGCATGGTCAGAAGCTATGACTAAAGTGGGTGCGCCAATATTGGCATCTTCTAGCGTAGAAGGTATTGTGGTGTGGGAAAAGCTAGAGGATGATTCTTTAGGTTGGGAAGCACGAGTTTTAACTAATCATGTGGGTGTAATTAATGCGATCGCCTTTGCACCTAAAAGCTTCCTTCTGGCTTCTGCTGCTGCTGACGGCTGGTTATGTTTGTGGAACCAAGCCAAAGAAGTATCCCAAATTATCACAGGTGTCTCAGCAGGATTTTCTAGCCTAGCTTGGCATCCCCAAGGTAAGTTACTGGCCGCAGGCGGTGAACAGGGCGAATTAGTTGTATGGTCAAAGGTTTTGCGGGGTCAAGGATTTGGGCGTAGTTAAGCAATACTTGGTAATTAAAATTGAAGCTGGGCAATTTATTGGCTATGCTGTATCAGCAAAGGTATCTTTGTAAATTATGAACATTGTCAAACTGATTTTACTTGCCTGTCCCGCATTTCTGGTATCCATGCTGCTGGTAGTCAATCCAGCAAACGCATCCAGCCTGAAATCTGTTTATGCTACCCAATTTATGACGGTAGTATCTACACAACAAATTCCTGAGCCAACACCACATTTGATTCAAACATCTAATCCGATTATCGATCGAGTTGGTTGCAATTGTGCCAACTGTATTCAGTCTAAATTTCAGTCTTTACAAGGCAAACTGCCATCCGCCGATTTTTAATAAATTTAGGAGTTATGAATATTGTAGGGGCACAGCATTGCTGTGCCCTGATTAATTTTATGAGCTTTTTATCCGTGGCGATAGCCTACGGCACGCTACGCGATCGCCCTGACTGCGACATAATTATTTATGTAATCAAGGTATTCACTAAAAATTAAAATAATTCGTAATTGATAATAAGTAATTCTTGATTCCTATCAGTAACAACTTGTACCATTTTTAATTACGAATGACGTAGCTTGCTTCTCGCATGAAGGCGAGTATTACGAATTACAAATTATTTGGTCACACCTGAAAAACGAAGTCGGAAAGTTGTTAAGTGAATCCCTGGATACTGAGAAAGCTGCTGGTAAAGTATTAAGGTTGGTGCAATCGCCATCTGCATCCAAGCTGTTAAGCTCTTGTTAAAAGAGCTAGTCCGGGGATTAGAAAACTTGCTAGAGTGAACAGAGTTAGCCTTAATGTCTAATCGCCAAAACCTATACATCTCATGGATTTTGCTAATATTGCATCCCAGCTAAACGCTGGAACGATTTTACCAGAGGGGATTGTTATTCTCACCCTCTTGGGGGTTTTGATTGTTGATTTGATTTTGGGGCGTACATCTGGACGCTGGATTGGATATCTAACGATCGCAGGTTTATTTGCTTCGATTATCGCCCTATATTTTCAATGGGACTCTCTTAATCCCATCTCTTTTAGCGGTGGCTTTAATGGTGACGACCTGAGTATTGTCTTTCGCGGTATTATTGCCTTGTCTGCGATTGTGACTATACTAATGTCAATTCGCTACGTTGAGCAGAGCGGCACAGCTTTAGCCGAATTCATCGCTATTTTGCTGAGTGCTACTTTAGGAGGGATGTTTTTATCCGGGGCTAGTGAGTTGGTAATGATTTTCATCTCCCTAGAAACCCTGAGTATCTCGTCTTACCTGTTAACAGGTTATACCAAGCGTGACCCCCGCTCCAACGAAGCGGCGCTGAAATACTTGTTAATTGGAGCTTCCAGTACAGCAATATTTTTGTACGGTGTATCCCTGCTGTATGGACTATCTGGAGGACAAACTGAACTAAGTGCGATCGCTAATGGCATTGCCACAGCAAAAGTGGGACAATCTTTAGGTTTAGTGATTGCCCTGGTTTTTGCGATCGCGGGTATTGGCTTTAAAATCTCCGCTGCACCCTTCCACCAGTGGACACCAGACGTTTACGAAGGCGCTCCCACCCCAGTCATCGCCTTTTTATCTGTTGGTTCCAAAGCAGCTGGTTTTGCCTTAGCCATCCGCTTGTTAACAACAGCCTTCCCCCTTGTTGCTGACGAGTGGAGGTTTGTCTTCACAGCTCTTGCCGTTCTGAGCATGATTTTGGGTAACGTAGTCGCCCTAGCCCAAACCAGCATGAAACGGATGCTAGCTTATTCATCCATTGCTCAAGCTGGGTTTGTGATGATTGGCTTGATTGCTGGTACACAGGCAGGGTATGCCAGTATGATATTTTACTTACTGGTTTACCTGTTCATGAATCTGTGTGGTTTTACCTGCATCATCCTATTCTCACTGCGGACGGGAACTGACCAGATTGCCGAATACTCTGGCTTATATCAAAAAGACCCACTCCTAACACTGGGGTTGAGTATCTCCCTGCTTTCCTTGGGTGGTATTCCACCATTGGCTGGGTTTTTCGGCAAGATTTACTTATTCTGGGCTGGTTGGCAAGCAGGACTTTATTGGTTAGTTTTGCTGGGCTTAGTTACCACCGTCGTCTCCATTTACTACTACATTCGCGTAGTTAAGATGATGGTAGTCAAAGAACCCCATGAAATGTCCGACGCGGTGAAGAATTATCCACAAGTGCGTTGGGATTTGCCTGGGCTAAGACCTTTGCAGGTCGGGTTGGTGGTAACATTAATTGCCACTTCCATAGCAGGGATTTTGTCAAATCCACTGTTTACATTGGCTAACAATTCCATCTCCCATACCTCATTTTTGCAAGCAACAATCAACACTAATGTAAAAGCAGAAAATCCACTGCTTTTACCAAAGTTAGATTCGGTTAGTCAGTCTGAATCCTCTGTTGATTCTACTGCCAAGATATAACTGAATCTCAACCAGATTTTGTAATCAAAAACACGCCTGTTTGCTAATGAGCAGACAGGCGTTATTATATCTTTAAACTGAAATTTTATGAGGCTGATTGAATAGGTATTTTAATTACAAACTCTGCACCTTTTTCTGGAACAGAAAAACAGCTAAGTTGCCCGTTATGTTTTTCAACTATAATTTGATAGCTGATATATAGCCCTAGTCCAGTACCTTTACCCACAGTTTTAGTGGTAAAAAACGGATCGAATAGCTTTGAGTGAACTTGTTCATTTATCCCCAAACCATTATCAGCAATACTAATTTCTATCCATTTTTCATCGATTAGTTCAGTTTTAATTTGAATTTGGGGATTATTATTTATCAGTTTTTGACTTTCAGTTTTTTGTGTATTTACTTCTGAATACTGACTGTTGAGCGCTGATGCTTCCAGTGCATCGATTGCATTAGCAAGAATATTCATAAACACTTGATTGAGTTGACCAGGATAGCAAGTTACATTCGGTAGCTGACTATATTTTTTGATGATTTTGATTTCTGGGTACTCATGCCTAGCTTGCAGGCGATGCTCCAAAATCATCAAAGTACTATCAATTCCTTCATGAATATTGACTTGCTTAAGTTCTGCTTCATCCAGCCTGGAAAAATTACGTAGTGATTTAACAATTTCCTGAATGCGTTCTGCTCCCACTTTCATGGATTGGAAGAGTTTGGTTATATCTTGAATCAAAAAATCTAAGTCTATTTCTTCTACTTGCTGTTGGATTTCTGGAACAGTATTTGGAAAAGCTTGTTGATAAGCTTCGATTAATTTCAATAAATCCTGAGTGTATTTATGAGCGTGGTGGAGGTTCCCATAAATAAAACTCACGGGGTTATTAATTTCATGAGCAATACCAGCGACCATCTGGCCTAAACTAGACATTTTCTCAGCTTGGATAAGCTGAGTTTGCGTAAGTTGTAGTTCATTTAATGTGTCTTGTAAAGCAGTTGTACGTTCCTCGACTCGAATTTCTAGCTCTTGATTCACTTTCTTGAGCGCTTCTTCTGCTTGTTTTCGTCTCTGAACTTCTTTGGCTAACTCATCAATTTTTTCGTTCAACAGAACGAAATTACTACTGGCTAAAACTCTATTTTCCAACCGTAAGAGAATTAAAGCTGAAGATTCAGGAGACCAAGGTTGAATAACTGCTCCTTGACTACGACATATTAAGGTTTGTCCATCATTCATTCGTAAAGTCAAAGAGCCAATCACCATTGCCCTACTACTTGAACAAGCTTGTAAATACTTTACAAGATCGTCGCTAGACTCAGTTACTAGTTCAAAGAGCATTCTTCCCCGCAGTTCTTGACGGCGTAACCCCAGCATATCTGCTACTGGTTGATTCGTCGCTAACAACTGACCCTCTGCACTTACCAGAAGTAAAGGTTCTGGTAAAACTCTGGCAAATTCAATAAATTGTTCAGGAGTCATGGGGCTTCAACTTTTAGGTTTGACTCTACTTTACATATCTGCACTAAGCTTAATCCTGGAGTTACTTTGTTTAATCGTAAAGGATTTACACAGATTCTAGTCCCCTAAAGTATTCTCGACCTTCTGCATCTTCTGCTTCTTCTGTAAGTTTTAAATAAACAATAACTTTACATCCAGAATTACCTTCTGCTATTGTTTCTTGCAATTCTACTTTTGCATATCCGAGATTATTAGCTGCGATCGTTCCAAACACGTTTGAAGTCATCATACACATGGCAGGGCGATTCAGTACTTTGTCGCCAAATGGGCAAACACGGTTGCCAAAGACGATTTTTTCATCATTCTGCTCAATAACATAAAAATCGCCCTGGATTCGTTTTTTTAAATCAATCAAGACATCAGCTACCTGCTTACGAGAAAGGTTAGAGATTTCCAGGGCAGATTTATAATCTTGGTTAATCTGTCTTCCCATCCTTTCACCAACAACGCTAATAAATCCCGAAGCTTCTTCTAAACCCACTACATCCTGCAAAGTACCAGATAATTCTCTAATTAGTGTACGTAAAAATATGTCGCGTTCTAAAGAAAGATTAAGCGTAGCTATTGAGTCCTTGGGTACATCGATCATAAATTTTGAGAATACAATCTTGGAAGTACACTTATAGAGTTCCCCAAAATTTCTATAAAGTAACTACTTAATCTTTTTATTCTGAGAATTTAATGTTTGCTTTTGGTTATCAGGAAAAAATGTTCATAAGAAATTCTGAGCCTTATTGTTGTGACAGTTTACGGTCTTGATAGTTTCTTCTAGGTTAACTCCTCATTATTTTTTATAACCCTCCTTAAAGAGTGGGGAATTAGATCGAGTCTTAAAAGGTTAGCCAGCAAAAATAATCCCAGCTTTTGGTATATCTTTTGCAAGAGAACTGGCACATTGCTGAAAAACTTCTTCAACTGCTGCAAGAGAATCTGGATCGTTACTGTGGTCTACTACTGCCTTGAACATAAATTTATTTATTATGTTAATAAACGTAACTTACTATAATTATTAAATGGGAAGTTTAATGATAAATTCTGAACCTTGCCCTATTGATGAATTTACCTCTAGAGTTCCTCCATGTTTTTCGACAACAATCTGACGAGCAATTGATAAGCCTAATCCTGTACCTTGACCGACTGGCTTAGTAGTGAATAAATAGTCAAAGATTTTTTTTTGGACATCAGCCGACATTCCCACGCCATTATCTTTAATCCTAATCAAGATATAATTTTTATCTTCAGTAAGAGTAGTTTGAATCAAAATTTGATTAGGATTTGCTTCAATCTCCATATAGGTAAGTCCTACATTAGACTCCTCTAAAGCATCAATAGCATTAGCTAATAAATTCATAAATACTTGATTGAGTTGTCCGATAAAACATTCTAATTCTGGCAATATATCGTAAACTCTAATTACTTGAATATCGGGTCGATCTTCGGATGCTTTTAAACGGTGTTTGAGAATCATAATTGTACTGTCTATACCATCATGAATGTTGCAATACACTTTGCGATCGCTATCTGCTCGAGAAAAGGTTCTCAAGCTGGTACTAATGTTGCGAATGCGCTGAACTCCCTCTTTCATTGAGGAAATTAAATTAGGTAGATCGGCAAGTATATACTTCAAATCTATGGCTGCAATTTCCTCTTGAATTTCTGGAACTGGATTAGGATAGTGTTCCTGATAAAGGTCAATAATGTTAATCATGTTTTGGAAATATACTGAAGCGTGTCCAAGATTGCCATGAATAAAACCAACTGGATTATTAATTTCATGAGCAACTCCTGCTACTAATTGACCAAGAGCAGACATTTTTTCCGTCTGTACAAGCTGAAGTTGAGACTCTTGTAGGTCTTTTAATGCCCTAGATAATGCTGCTGTCCTTTCTAAAACTCGTTTTTCTAAAGTTTTTGTGAGATTTCGTAATTGAAGATGGGTTTTAATTCTAGCTAATAATTCTTCTTGATGAAAGGGTTTTGTGATATAATCAACTGCTCCTATATTTAGACCCTTTACCTTACTATGAGTATCAGAATTTGCTGTCATAAAAATTACAGGTATATCACAAGTAGCTGAATTTGCTTTCAGTCTTTTACAAGTTTCAAATCCATCTATTCCTGGCATCATCACATCTAATAAAATTAAGTCAGGAAGTTGATACTCAACCTGCTTCAGTGCTCTTTCTCCATCATTTTCCGCGATCACTTTAAAGCCTACATTAGTTAATATATCAAAGACAATTTCTAAATTAGTAGTAGTATCATCTACCACTAAGATTAAACTATCTTCTGGGGTATAAAGCATTTTCATATCTGGTTTTTCATTCATATATTTAAAT
Organism: Nostoc sp. DSM 114167; assembly: GCF_052692655.1. Taxonomy (NCBI): domain Bacteria; kingdom Bacillati; phylum Cyanobacteriota; class Cyanophyceae; order Nostocales; family Nostocaceae; genus Nostoc; species Nostoc sp. DSM 114167. Next base: position 3,470,718 of record NZ_CP195116.1, on the reverse strand, counting down.
TAATTTTATTCATTGTTAGTTATTGCCTTTTGCCTTGCGATCGCAGCTAAGTCCCCTCTATTTTCTTGGTAGACAGGCAGCCAATTTATCGTCTGACAACCCTATAGTTCCCAAAAACTCTGATAACAGCAACATTTTCACGCTAAATTGCCTATAGCTTTGCGTTGGGGCGATCGCTACATAAGAAATATTAACCACCAATCTTAATTTCAGTAGAGATAAATATCTTCCTTTATAAAGGCGATCGCTCTGAAATTAGTCATTATTACCCTTGCTTTTTTATAAAAGTAGCGCTAACCCAGAATAATATTGTTGATGCCATAAGTTAATTTTTTCATTTCGTCAACAGTGTTTATCATGAGTATTCTTAGATGTAATTTTTTTATAAAAAAATATCATTCCAGAAAATTACGGTATATTTACGGTTATTAAAAAAAAAAAAACATAGAACAATACTGTTTAAGTTTGAAAATACTCATATAGATTTACACACCACATATATACAGTGACGTAAATATGATTTACACACTGTATATATGTGGTGTGACAGGGAGTTATTTTCAAAAAAAATTTATAGGCTTTCTATGAGTCTATTGATTTTATTTTCCTGTACTTTATGTTAGTTAATTCTAACTAATATATTTTTATGAAGGAACTACTTTCCTCCGATTTATACTGTCCATTTTCATCCCATATCAATAAGCATATTGATGTTTTAGAAGAGTATGCTCTTGAATGGGTAACTTGCTTTAACTTACTGGCAAATGAATCAGTTTATCGACGTTTCCTCAAGTCAAATTTTTTCAAGCTCGTAGCAGGTGCTTATCCTTACTGCAATCTGGAAAAAATAAAGATTGCCAGTGACTTGTTCAGTTGGCTGTTTATTTGGGACGATCAATGTGATATGTCAGATTTAGGCCAACAACCTGAAGCACTTAAGCTTTTTCACCAGAGATTTATTGAAATATTAAATGGAGCAGAACTTACAAGCAACGATATACACCTTAGCTATGCTTTAAGTGACCTACGACAACGGATGCTCCAAATAGGGAGCATAAAATGGTTCCATCACTTTGTTTTTAGCTTTGAGGAATACTTCGCCGGGTGTGTACAGGAAGCAAGTAATCGCGCACAGGAAATAATACCGGATATTGATACTTATATCAGAATACGAAACTTAAGTTCGGCGGGGGATCTTACCGTAGTATTGATTGAATTTTGCGAGCAATTGCTGATTCCTGATATTTTACGACAGCACGACATCTTTAAAAAACTCAAGGAGAAGACAATTAATATTCTTGCCTGGTGTAATGATATCTTCTCGTATTCTAGAGAAATGGCAAGTGGTGATGTTCACAATCTAGTATTAGTATTGCACTATCAACAGCAACTACCTCTAGAAATAGCGATTAAGCGTGCAATCGACATCCACGATCGAGAAGTACGAGAACTGCTCGAATTAGAAGCATGTCTGCCATCTTTTGGAGAAGAAGTAGATGCTGAACTTGCAAAGTATATATCAGGAATGTATGCCTGGATACGCGGCAATCTAGATTGGTACTTTAATTCCGATCGCTATCAAACTATAGAAAGGCTAGAGTTAGTAGAAACTTTAGAGCTAGATAAATCTCAAAGCAATATGCAAGTACTTTCAAACATGAAAGTTTTACTACCATCATAAGGAAAAATATAATATCTCAAAGAATATTTTCCACGATGCTCCCAACGATTTTTTAAAGGTGTTGGGAGCATCTAGAATTTTACTGCTTCAAAGTGAATCAATATTACCCCATAACTAACAATACAAAAATAACGCAATTTCAGTATGAAAAATCAAATGCAACTACCTAATCCACTAAAAACTCCCCCTTTGCTCCAGAAAATCCAGTGGGTTGCAGACCCCGTTAGTTTTATGGAAAATGCAGCTCAGCAATATCCTGACATTTTTACTGCTGAGGTAATTGGTTTTGGGGAGACTGTGGTTTTTGTGAACCATCCTCAAGCAATCAAGGAAATTTTCACTAACGATCGGAAGAAGTTTCTATTCGTTGGTAAAGTGAACAGAATATTTGAACCCTTAGCCGGGGAATATTCACTCCTCATGCTGAACGGTGAACGCCATAAACGGCGGCGAAAACTCACAATGCCTTCCTTTCATGGCGACAGAATGCGAGCTTACGGTTCTTTGATTTCTAATCTCACCGAACAAGTCTTTAGTCAGTTACCGCTAAATCAGCCCTTCTTAGCTCGTACTGCAATGCAGGAAATTTCTCTGCAAATCATTTTACAAGCTGTCTTTGGCTTGCATAAGGGAGGACGTTACGACAAAATCAAGCGCTTAATGGCGTTGCTTTTGGATCTCTTTAGCTCACCCTTTACTTCTAGCTTCCTTTTTTTCCCCTTCCTGCAACAAGATTTAGGAGCTTGGAGTCCTTGGGGATGGTTTCTGCGTCAACGGCAACAAATTTATGAATTGCTTTACGCTGAAATTGCCCAACGCCGGGAAGAACCCAATCCAGATCGCATCGATATTTTATCCTTGCTGATGTTAGCGCGGGATGAAGCGGGTAATCCGATGACAGATCGAGAGTTGCGTGATGATTTGATGACACTGATGGTAGCAGGACACGAAACAGTGGCAACAGCAATGGCTTGGGGATTGTATTGGATTCATCATTTACCGAAAGTCCGAGAGAAATTGCTTCAAGAACTTGATTCCCTCGGTGATTCCCCAGATCCCATGAGCATTTTCCAACTGCCTTATCTCACGGCTGTTTGTAATGAAACTTTGCGAATTTACCCGATTGCAATGTTCGCGTTCCCCAGGATAGTCCAAGAATCCTGTGAACTACTAGGACATCCTTTAGCTTCTGGAACATTACTGGTTCCCAGTATTTACCTGGCTCATCAGCGCGAGGATTTATATCCGCAGCCTCAGCAATTTAAACCAGAACGCTTTCTAGAACACGAATTTTCTGCCTATGAATTTTTGCCTTTTGGTGGTGGAGTTCGTCGCTGTATAGGTGAAGCTTTGGCTGTGTTTGAAATGAAGCTAGTATTAGCAAAAGTACTGTCAGGCTATCAACTTGCTCTAGCTGGTAAGCGGCCAGAGCATCCTCAACGTCGAGGTTTTGCACTTGCGCCTGCTAATGGGGTGAAGATGGTAGTTACAGGACGACATGTGCGTGAAGAGCCTAGAGTGAATATGACAACTACATCCACATCTGTCTTTTAATAATCTGTCAGAGCGATTTTAATAAATATTATAAACGCAGCTTTTCACAAAAACTGCGTTTTTAGTACTCTTAGGTTTGGACTCGATCGATTACTCATCTAGCCCTCTAACTGTTGCATTGGTATCTCAATAGTAAACTCCGTCCCTTTTCCTGGTGTAGAATCACAGGTTAAACTACCTTTGTGTTTTTCCACGACAATCTGGTAGCTAATCGACAACCCTAAACCTGTACCACTTCCTACTGACTTGGTGGTAAAAAATGGGTCAAATATTTTCTGCTGCACGGCTTTTGTCATGCCAGAACCGTTATCAGTAATCCGAATTATCGCCGTATTAGAATTTGTTAGTTCAGTAAAAATGTGAATTTGTCGTACACGATGAAAAGTCGGTGACGTATTTATATCATTTGTTAATTCTTCTCGATCATTTACTAATGATGGATGATCTATGATAAATAACTCTTCTAAAGCATCAATTGCATTACTCAGGATATTCATAAATACCTGATTTAGTTGACCAGGGTAACAAATAACTTCTGGTAATTGTCCATATTTTTTGATGACTTCAATTTCTAGTAAATTGCTATTTGGTTTCAGTCGGTGCTGCAAAATCATTAAGGTGTTGTCTATTCCTTCATGAATATCTACAGGTTTCATTTCAGCTTCATCTAAGCGAGAAAAGTTACGTAAGCCCAAAACAATATTTCGGATACGCGAACTCCCTACTTTCATGGAATCTAAAATCTTGATAAGGTCTTTTGATAAAAAATCTATGTCAATCTCGTCAGATTTCTCTTCAATTAGAGGGGAAGGATGGGGATATTCTTGCTGATAAATAACTATCAAATCCAGCAACTCTTGAACATACTCGCTAGCATGATTGATATTGCCATGAATAAAGTTAATCGGGTTATTTATTTCATGAGCAATTCCCGCTACCATTTGTCCCAAAGAAGACATCTTTTCACTTTGAATTAATTGGATTTGGGTACTTTGCAATTCTTGTAAAGTTTGTTGTAAACATTGATTTTTGTCGTTGAGTTCTTGAGTTCTTTCCTGAACCTTTCCCTCTAGGGTATGATTGTATTCCTCCAAACTTTCTTTAGCTTGTGCCAAGTTTTTATAAAGAATAGCATTCTCTAGAGATATTGCTGCTTGGGTGGTGAGAAGTTTGAGAACTTCTATGCGATCGCGTGTAAATGCTCCTGTTGTCAGACGATTTTCTAGGTAAAGAATCCCAATTAATTTACCTTGATTTAGAAGAGGTATAGACAATAAGCTCTTAGGTTCTTCACTAGTGATATAACTATCACTTGCTAGAAAAGAAACAGCTATTGGATCATCAATAACCAAGATTTCTCTAGAGCGTTTAACATAGTTAATCAAAGTAATGGGAACATCGTAGCTTGATTCAAGGCAAGTTGATGGAAACTCAGTATAGGTATGTTCAAAATTTGAACTTGAACAAACTGCTGTGACAGTTAATGCTAAGTTATCACCTTCACTCAAAATTAAAGCGCATTTAGAAGCTCCTGCATTCTCCATAACAACTTCCATTAAAGTAGAAAGTAGTCGCTCAAGCTCGATTTCTCCAGAGAGTGCGTGAGATGCTTTAATGAATGCGGCTAAATCCAGAGAATCAGAAATACTTGTCTTCGAGCCAATAACAGTTTGTTGATTACTTAGGGTAGATAAAGATGATATAGATATGCTATTGAAAGAAGCGCTTTCCTCGCTAGCAGGGATACTGTGTTTTTGTTGCTGGGATATAGGAGTGAGTAATTGGGGATAGCGTTTTACTAAATCGTCAACTTTGGCTTTTGCTCCCCAATTAACGTATCCATAATAGGCATCAATTAAGTAGGTTTGGGCAATTTTCTGCTTGCCCCATTTTAGATAAAATTTAGCTGCAAGTTCCTGAGCTAAAGCTACTTCATTCTTGTAGTCATGTTCTTCAGCTAGGGAGATAGCACGGTCGTATTCTTCCATTGCTTCAAAATATTTCCCTTCAACTCGATACCTTTCTGCTTCTACCAAATAAAATTTATGCCAATTATTCATTGGGGCATGATATGCCCAATATTGCATCTTTTCCTGATTAGCTTGCACCCGATCGAGAATACGCTTTTGCTCTGAATCAGGTGCATCGGCGTACACCGCCAGTTTGGCCAGAGAATCATAAAAATAGAAAACAGGAACAACTAGTTGTCCTGTACCACTATCTAAATACTTTTCAGCTAGGGTGGCATTTTCAGCTGCTTGAGGGAACTGCTGAAATAAGTAGCATAAATGTAGTTTATGGAAATATAGATATAAAAGTCCGATTCCATCCTTGGCTTCCAAATGCAGTGGCAGCATTTTCTCCTCATCATAGGCTGCACCAATTAAACGACAAGGATTTTCTACAAACCCCAGTAAATTTAAGACACTTTGTTGATAGATACAATTCCAGTTAAACGCTCTTTCTTGCTTGATTTGCTTCAGAGCATTGCTGTAGTTTGCTATCTCGCGTTCCAGCCCTGTAAGTTCTCTACCAATGGAATAACAACAGAAGCAATAAAACTGAAGAAATAAAGCTGCAAATTCTAAATCTCCTGTTTCTATCGCTAGAGAGTAAGCTTCTAGTACAGTATTTAATGTTTCCTTAGGATGCTCCTTCCAATGACGGATACCTCCATGAAATACCTCCATAACTTTTGTTTCAACTTCTTTAGCATTGTACTTAGCCACCAAACTTAAAGCCAGTTTGCCAAAATCATAGCCAGACTGAATATCTCCCTTTTCACTACAGAGGATCGTTCCGTAAAGAACGTATGCAAAGGCGGACAAAGGGGCATTGCCATATTTAAGCGATAAGTTGATTTGTTTAAGAACAATCAGGAAAAAAAGTTCAGGAGTAACTGCATAGGCGAAAAAAAGCGCATTCGATAGAATCCGCATAACTACCAATGTTTGTTCTGCCGTCATTTCTGGCAGATCAATTAAATCCTCAATCCGCTTTCCATTTAAATTTAATGTTAGTTCAGCGATCGCTAGCTGAATATCTGACTGACTAGGATTTTCAGGCAACTCAACTTCCAACAATTTTAGAACACTTAGTGCAGTCCTGACAGATTCTAGTGCTTGGTTTTGCGCTCCATAAGCTTTAATTTTGACTTCATAAACTTTTACTTTTTCTAGCAGTGTTTTTGCTCGTGCCAACACTACTTCTACTAATTGCTCCATTTGCCTAAAGTCGCCAGCTAGATACGCAGCCTCTGCTCCTGTCTCATACAAAGCTAGGATTAGTTGATATTTAGTCTCCCAACTATCACTTGCCAGCAATTGGATGCCGATAGTTAAATACTTAACAGCAGCGGGATAAGCTGTTGATGCTAAAGCTTTACGTCCAGCAATTAAATTCATCTGGGCCAATTCATCTCGTTTAGCTTGAGGAGAGATGAATTCTACTGCGATATTAAACTGATTGACAAGCTCAAAAATCTTTTCTCCCTGTTCTAAAACCGGAATATTGTTCAATAACAGTAGCCCAATTTTTAAGTGAATTGGCTTTTTTTGTTCTTCAGGAATTAAAGAATAAGCTGCTTGCTGCACTCGGTCATGGACAAATTTATACTTAGGTAGCTGTAAATTAGAATTTGAAAATTGTGTAGATTCTATTCGATCAACAATGAATTCTTGATTAGTATTATCTTTTGAAAAAATGCTGTAATTTTCAGCTTGTGGTAAAACTAGCCCATCAAGTAATGCTTGCCACAAGTCTGATGCTGTATCTACTACAGATTTTTCATTAACGATCGCCAGAGTTTTTAAGTCAAATTGATTCCCAATACAGGCAGCTAGTTTCAAAACTTTTTGGGTATATATTGGCAATTTTTCTATTTGCAGGGCGATAAATTCTACTACATCATCTGTCAGAGCTAAATCTTTTATTTTGGAAATATCATACTGCCAATGACCTGCATCAAAGTTTAATACAATTAGCCCATCATCATGTAAAGATTTGAGAAATTGAACAGAAAAGAAGGGGTTGCCTTTAGTTTTAGCAAACACCATCTGGGTAAGAGAAAAAGCAACTGATTCAGAACAATGAAGTGTATCAGCAATTAGATGATTTAAATCACCTTGATTTAGAGGTGCCAAGGTAATTGTATTAATGATTGCTCCTGCTTTTTGAATCTCTTGTAGTGTCAAAGAAAGCGGATGTGCCTTAGAAACTTCATTATCTCGATAAGAACCAATTAATAAAAACCCTCCTTTGGTTTCATACATTTGTTCTGTTTCTTCTGAAAAAGAAGATAACATGCTTTCACACATTAATAATTTAATTAATTTTAAGGAAGCCGTATCTGCCCATTGTAAGTCATCGAGAAAGATAACTAGGGGATGTTGTTTAGTTGTGAAGATTTGGATGAATTTTTGAAACAATAAATTGAAACGATTTTGGGCAGCGCTGCCAGAGAGTTCAGTAACCGGAGGTTGCTTACCAATAATCTGTTCGAGTTCAGGAATGACATCAATAATCACCTGAGTTTGTGTCCCCAATTCCCGCAGAATTTTGACTTTCCATTGTTGAATTTGGGCATCAGTTTCTGAGAGCAGTTGCCCGATTAAGTCCCGAAAGGCTTGCACTAATCCTGATAAGGGAATGTCACGTTGAAACTGGTCAAATTTCCCTTTGATGAAGTAACTACGCTGCCGCACAATCGGTTTGTGGACTTCATTGACCACGGCAGTTTTGCCAATGCCAGAGAAACCTGCGACTAATATCATTTCTGTTGCCCCGCTCGTTACACGCTTAAAAGCAGCGAGTAGGGTTTCAACTTCACTTTGGCGACCGTAGAGTTTTTCGGGGATTATAAAACGGTCTGAGATGTCTCTCACACCGAGTTCAAAGGGTGCAATATTTCCTGTTTCTTGCCACTGGCTTTGGCACGCCTCCAAGTCATGTTTTAACCCTAAAGCACTCTGATAGCGGTCTTCGGCATTTTTTGCCATCAGCTTGCTGATGATGTCAGACAAAATTGGCCCAATATTGGAGTTAATCTGACTGGCTCTTAGCGGTTGTTTGGCAATGTGAGAATAAACTAACTCCGTCGGATCTTTGCTGGTAAAGGGTAACTGTCCGGTGAGGAGCTCAAAGAAGGTGACACCAAGGGAATAAAAATCAGTGCGGTAGTCAATACCTCGGTTCATCCTTCCAGTTTGTTCTGGGGAAATGTAAGCCAGAGTACCTTCTAAGGTGTTGGGATTCGTGAGAAATTGAATTTCTCTTGGCAGAAGGGTGGCAATACTAAAGTCGATGAGTTTGATTTCATCTGTGCTAGGGTTTATGAGGATGTTGGCAGGCTTGATATCTTTGTGAATGATGCGATCGCGATGGAGTCTTTCCAAGGTAGAAGCAATTTTAATCGCAATGTGGAAAAACTCGTTCAGGGAAAGCCAGTTTTCCTTTTTTACCTTGTCCTCTATTTGCCAATTTTGGAGGGAAATACCGCCAAAATCTTCCATCACTAAGACATAGCTGTTACGGTAATTTTCTAAGCTATAGGTTTTGACTATGCCAGGAAAATCGAGGTTTTTGGTGATGATATATTGATTTCGGAACTGAGTTATTTCCGCAAAGGTAGGATATTCATTCCGCATCAATTTGAGAACGACTGATTTTTGGTCTTTTTCTCTAATACCTCGATAAACTAGGGTTTTACTGCCTGAGTAGATTTGTTCAGTAATGCGATAGCCAGGAAACGAATATAAAGTATCTGATACTACTAACATTGCAGACTATACTCATAATTATTGTTTCTATGGCTTATTATTCCCGCGCAAAGACTATGCTCATCATGAAAGAGGATTTTTTTGTTTAATTTGTATTATAAAATATGACTTGTAATATATTTTTATTACTAAATATCTGAATTTTAAACTGTAGCGTTCCCTCATTAAGTGAAGTACATATCAAAATCTCAACCACAACCTCTCTTTAAACTTACTAAGAGGGAAGATAAAGTACAGCTTTACCGGGCTTAGGTCAAGCTGTACCTCACTAAATAATGATGATTTATCAACATAAGTGTTTTTGAACTAACTATTTTTATCCGCTTTTAACCGGACACCAGTATAGATGGTGTATTTTTGGCTGCGATAATAATAACGAGCACAAATACTACTTGATTTTTTGTTTAATAAAAGTCACAACCTGAGTTAGCTGTTTCTTCAAACCATCAATTTCTGCTTGCATTTTGACAATTTTCTCATTCAATGCATTAAGTTCTGCCTCGGAGACTCCTCCAGTGCTGGGAGTTGTGATGCTGGGGGCTGTGACGCTATTTGCAACGCTAGGAGCTACTACCGTACCATTGACGACACCAGAGGTTGTTATTGTGCTATTTTTGACACCAATTGCTGCTCCTACTGAGACTAGTTCTGGGCGTGGCTGTTTTGCCTTAGCCATAGCTAGCTTAATTGCACCAATTAGTTGTTTCTGATCGAAAGGTTTGCCCAGAAATTCAAAATATTCAAATGGTTCTGTGATTTTCTCAGTCACCTCTTCCTTGCGACCAGACATGATCACTAAAGGAATTTTCCTTAACTCTGGATCGGCTTGAACTTTCTGGAAAACCTCCCAGCCACTCATTTTAGGCAACAGGAAATCCAGCATAATCAGGCTGAGTTTTTCCTGAAGAATGAAATTTAGTCCTTCCACACCGTCTTTTGCTTCCAGTACCTCAAAATTGCCCGGAGGCAACATTTCTCGTACTTTTACCCTGACAACTGTAGTGTCATCGATAACTAAAATCTTGTTGCTTGCCACGACTGTTTGCTCTAACAGAAACTATAAGTGTAAATAGCGGCTTTGCCGATTGTCCTTGAGAATCCTCCCACTATATACATAATTTCTAGGGATTGGGGGATAGTATATTTCGGTATAAATGACATTGTTAGAAGTGTTTTGCAAAACTTTTGCTTGCGCTCTTTTAAATTTGTGTCATTGTGATATTTAATCAACAGACCACTACATCTATATCCGCATCTTGCTTAGATGTCTATGATTTCGTCACAACAAGCCGACCTAAAGTCTGAAATTATGGCAATGCCTAGCTGGTTACGTCGCCCGATTGGTAAAGCCAGTGAAATCTCTACCGTACAACGCATTATTAAGCAGCGCCAAATTCACACGATTTGCGAAGAAGGACGCTGCCCTAACCGTGGAGAGTGCTATGCCCAAAAAACTGCAACTTTTTTGCTAATGGGGCCAACATGCACACGCTCTTGTGCTTTCTGTCAAGTAGATAAAGGTCATGCACCAATGCCTCTTGATTTAGAGGAACCAGAAAAGGTTGCCCAGGCGGTGCAGCTTTTGGGATTGCGTTATGTGGTGCTGACTTCTGTAGCCCGTGATGACTTGCCCGATCGGGGTGCAGGGCATTTTGTAGAGACGATCGCGACTATCCGCCAATTGAATCCAGAAACTCAAATAGAAGTGCTGACCCCAGATTTTTGGGGTGGTGCTGGTGTTGGAGAGTCAGGTCAACGCCTGCGGATAGCGATGATTGTCAAAGCCAAACCAGCTTGTTTTAATCACAATATCGAGACAGTGCAACGGTTAACTGGCCCAGTGCGCCGGGGAGCCAAATACGATCGCTCCCTCTTGGTGCTGGCTACGGTTAAAGAAATCGATTCGACAATTCCCACCAAATCAGGTTTGATGCTGGGACACGGAGAAACAGTTGATGAAGTTATTGAAGCAATGGCTGATTTAAGGGCTGTGGGATGCGATCGCTTGACTATTGGGCAGTATATGCGTCCTTCTTTAGAACATTTGCCAGTCCAAAAATATTGGACTCCAGAGGAATTCGATCGGCTTGGCAGATTAGCATGGGAAATGGGATTCAACCATGTTCGTTCTGGCCCTCTGGTTCGCAGTTCCTATCATGCTGGAGAGGAGGAATGAGGGAGCAGGGGGAGCAGGGGGAGCAGGGGGGCAGGGGAAGAAATAACCAATGCCCAATGCCCAATGCCCCATGCCCAATGCCCAATTTCCAAATTCACACAAATATTCTTAAAGAATTTGGGTATTTGGTACGCCAGTTTGGTATTTCTTAAAAAGTCATGACATAGGAGAATCGGATTATGACCTCTAAAACAACAAAGAATCCTGCAGATTTACCAGTTGCCGACAGTGGAGCTAAACCTCCCTACGCCTATCGCACAGGCTGGGCAATATTCTTGTTAGCTATCAATTTCCTGGTAGCAGCCTGGTATTTCCACATTATTGAGTAGTTAGAAGTGGATAGGTGCTGCTCAAATCGTTCCTTTGAATAAACCTTTGGGACGAATGAGCAGCACCAAAATCATGATTAACAGTGCGACACCTTGTTTATACTGTGAACCCAGCCAAGGAGTGCTGATTTCTTGGACGATGCCAATGATAAAAGCTGCTGCGATCGCACCGTAGGGGTTGCCAATCCCCCCAAGTATTACTGAGGCAAATAATGGTAATATTAAAAACCAACCCATATTCGGGCGCACAGCTGTAATTAACCCATACATACTGCCGCCCAATGAGGTAAGAGTACCAGCAATTACCCAAGTCCAAAAAATTACTTTGTCAACATTGATACCTGAAACCCTGGCTAAGTCCAGATCGTCGGCAACTGCTCGCATCGCCTTACCAATTTTGGTATTTTGCAACAGGTAATGCAGCGCCAAAATTGCCAGTACCGCTAACCCTAATACCAATAATTGATTTTGCGGTATCTTTAAACCCAAAATATCTAAAGCCGGAGTAACAGGTAAATTATAATTTTGGTTCCTGCCACCCCAGATAAAAATAATCCCATTCCGAAGAAATAAGGCAAGTCCGATAGAAATAATAATTAGCGTAGTGGAAGTAGCACGGATAGAGCGCATCTTTGACCACAGTAACTTTTCCGATAACAGCATTGCTGCTACTGTTCCCGCCGCCGCCAAAATCATTGACAGCCAAATATTCACTCCAATGGTATTTATCAGCCAAGTTAGATAGGCTCCTAAAGTGAGAAAGTCACCATGAGCAAAGTTAGATAGCCGTAAAATTCCATAAGTAAGAGTCAGTCCGACTGCGGCTAGAGCAATAATGCTCCCCACCGCAATCCCATTCACGATTAGTTGAGCGAATTGTGCATCCATAAGTTTTCAGTTGCGTTTAAAAAATTTTAGGTTGGTGGTTTATACAATAATTTTTTTTTGGAGTAGCTGCTAAACTCGACATCATAAGTTATGGTTTATAACAACATAAGTTATCGTTTATAAATAAAAAAGAATTCTCGGCTAATATACATAAAATCCTGTTGGGATTTTTATGCGAAGCTAAACTTGTTCAGCGGTCTAGTTGACCATGCAGCAGTATTCAAGCTTACCAGACCAAAAATCACTGATAGATGCAACGCCAAAACTTTTGACAACAATTGAGCAACTTCGCGCGCAGCTGTGGCTGGAGAGCAGCTTAAATCAGTTGCAAAGTCGCCTTAATGATTGCTTGCTTTCTGCTTGTAACACTGTCCCACAGTCAGAAGCAGCACAAGCAGAAATTTTCCAAACCGTGGTTAACGAGATTAACAGTGCTGTTCACAGCAGTAATCTGGCACTTACAGAATGTGCCGTAGGCATCGCTATGTGTCAACCACAAGAAACTGTTGCCACAGTTTGCTATGTTTCTCGTTCTCCATCCCCAAATTCACCACCTTTATTTTTAGAAGTGCTGACAGCAGAAAAAAAGCTGCTGTTGAGATTGCAAGAAGTCATAAAAATTGAAGATTTGCAACAGCTTGAGAATCAACAACTACCGAGCGCTTGGCGGTTGGCTGATGATTCTGGCAGCGTTATGGGCTGGCTAATTCTTGCCACAGCGCCCCTAAGTTCTCATCATGAGCCATTCATAGAATCGCAAGCTCAACTCAGATCGCAATTGATAACAAGGTCTGCCAAATGCTGTACTACAGCCTTGTTACAACTTAGACACATCCTGTCTTGGTCGCAACGGTGTCAACAGTTAAGTAACTCTAATCAAGAATTGGAGCGTACCAATCAACTGAAAAATCAGTTTCTGGCAAACACCAGCCACGAAATTCGCACACCGCTTGGTTCCATTATTGGGTTTACCCATCTGCTTTTAGCCCCAGGGTACGAACCAACTAAAGAACGCCAGCAAGAGTATTTAAATATTATTCAGTCTAGCGGTAAACACTTACTAGCTCTGATTAATGATATTTTGGATCTCTCTAAAATTGAAGCAAATCAGCTAGAAGTACAGTGGGAAACAATAGATGTGCCAATACTGTGTGGCAATGTTTTGGCATTGGTGAAAGAGAAAGCTGCTAATAAAGGTTTGAAACTGTGTCTAGAACTTGAACCTGATATTACAACCTTAGTAGCTGACCCCTTACGACTCAAGCAAATGTTGTTGAATTTACTCTTCAACGCTCTAAAGTTTACAAGTATTGGAAGTGTTGGCTTACACATTGCTTCCAAAGGTGGATTTGTGCATTTTACAGTTTGGGATACAGGCACTGGCATTTCCCAGGAAGACCAAGTTCAACTGTTTCAGCCATATTTCCAAATTGCCAAGGCCGTAGCAGATGGCATTGAAGGTACTGGTTTAGGTTTAACAGTGACTCAGAAACTCGCCCAAATTCACGGTGGTTCGGTGAAAGTTGAATCGGAAATAGATCGTGGCTCCCGTTTTACCCTTGTACTTCCCCTTAAACAAGAGATGGGAGTCAGGGTAGATAAGGAAGCAGAGGAAGCAAATTTTCCCTCATTTCCTCTGCCTTTGACACCTAGTTCCTCTGTAGAAATTTTGCTGGTAGAAAATGATTTACCCAACGCTAATTTAATACAAATTTATTTACATAAATTGGGATATCAAGTGGCTTGGGTTAAGAATGCTGACAAGATGTGGGAAGCTCTAACACAGCTAGATCCAGCGGTAATTTTAATGGATGTTTGTTTGGCAGATGGAAATGGTCTTAACTTGGTGCAACAACTGCGAGAACACGAGCAATATCAGACAATTCCGGTAATTGTTCAAACAGCAATGGCGATGAAAGGCGATCGCGAAACCTGTCTAGCAGCTGGAGTAAATGACTATATTTCTAAACCAATTGATTTACCACTTTTAGCCCGTCTGGTGGCTAAGTACAGCAAACCGCCAGTATAGGGCAGGGGAGCAGTTCTTGCTGGGGGCAGGGGGCAGAGGGGTAGGGGAGAAGGAGACAAGGGGACAAGGGGACAAGGTGATTTGAGTGAGAACCTTTTAACAAGTCTTTCCCAATGACCAATGACTACAATATAAATGATTGGGTGCTGTAAGGTTTTGGCAGGATTGGGAAATGATGCTGACAGAAAAATTTGAGCAATTAAAAGCCTTATTTACAGAAATGGAGCAGGCGTTGATTGCCTACTCTGGGGGCGTTGATAGCACTTTGGTTGCCAAAATTGCTTATGATGCGTTGGGCGATCGCGCTTTGGCTGTCACTGCTGTTTCTCCTTCACTGTTACCAGAAGAATTGGAAGACGCCAAAATTCAAGCTGCAACAATTGGGATTCCTCATAAAATCGTCCAGACTCACGAGATGGAAAATCCCAATTACACTTCTAACCCGGTTAACCGCTGTTATTTTTGCAAAAGTGAGTTGCACGATACCCTCAAACCTTTAGCTTTAGAGTTGGGTTATCCTTATGTGGTGGATGGGGTAAATGCTGATGATTTGCATGATTATCGCCCAGGAATTCAGGCGGCGAAAGAGAGAGGGGCGCGATCGCCTTTAGCTGAAGTGGGTGTCACTAAAGTTGAAGTTCGCCAACTTTCGCAACAACTCGGTTTACCTTGGTGGGATAAACCTGCTCAACCTTGTCTCAGTTCCCGGTTTCCTTACGGTGAAGAAATTACTGTCGCTAAGTTGCAACGAGTTGGTAGAGGAGAAATTTATCTGCGAAAGCTAGGTTGGCAGAATTTACGCGTGCGATCGGAAGGGGATACAGCACGTATTGAATTACCACCAGAACAAATCAAAGAGTTTGTATTAACTAACGATTTACAAACACTAGTTTCGGCATTTCAAGATTTTGGATTTATCTACGTAACCTTAGATTTAGAAGGTTATCGTAGCGGTAAGTTAAATCAGGTTTTAAATAGGGAAGCCTTGGGGGTTAAAGTATAGGATTTTAGTTCTATAAATATAGAGTTTATTTACCATCTAGAGAAACTAGAAAGCAACCGTTAATTCTCCAGATATTATTGGGCTGTTTTTCCATAAAATATAAAGCCCTCAACGGGACTCCATCAGGAGCAAGTAGCAGCACTGGTTGAGTGATGTTTCCCTGGATGGTTGTTATTTTCTCAAAAAAGACAGAACGAGGACGGTATACTGCTGGATAACTTGTCTTTACCATCTGTATAAAATTTTCTGGGGTTTCAAATTGCGCCTGAATCGCCGGACTAGCAAAGGCAAAAGCGCCTTGGGCATCATCTTTTTTAAAGGCTGCTAATTGGTATTCAATTACAGAACGTATGTTGATGGCATCAGTTTCAGTAACTTCCATAAATTAAAAAATTGCATAGGCGCAGCCCATCGTAGACATCGCTTTTAGTGTCGGCACGATCGCTCAATTCTCACGCTGAGTGAGTGTGTATTCTATCTGCTGTAGTGCCGTTCGCCACACATCATATCCCTCTTGAGACAGGTGCAACCCATCTGTGGTCAACTCTGGGCGCAAATTGCCTTCCATATCCGTAAACCAGCTATAAATATTGAGATAATTAGCACCTTCTTGTCTAGCGATCGCGGTTAGTTGGATGTTGAGGTGACGAATACGGCTATTGGAAATTTTTGGTAAACGAGTAGGCAAAATTGATTGGACAATGATTTGAGCTTTGGGGTGAGTCTGGCGTAAACGCCGGACAATCCGGCGATAATTATACAAAATTGTTTCATCACTAGCGCCTTTTCGTAGATCGTTAATCCCAGCCATAATGTAAATAACATCTGGCCGCGTTGCTGAAAATGCCCCCAATCTTTTTAAAACGCCACTAGAAGTATCTCCAGATATGCCTTGATTCAGCCACAATTTACCAGCAGGCAGTTTTTCTCTGGGAAACCACATGCTCAAAGAATCACCAACTAAAATACTTAGATGATTGGCACCTTGACCTTGAGCGATCGCTCTTGCTTCTAAAGCTAATAAACTTTTCCAGTCGTCATAAGTTAGTTGACGTTTCTTGATCGACTCCCACAATGATTGCAAATTATCACTATCTACGCGTGTATAAATCTGACCTGTTTTCAGAGCTGCCAATCTTTGGTAGTAAAGTTGATTTCCAGATGTCAATAAGAGGCTAGTTGCTTGGGTGCTGGGGTTGAGTGATGACTCTGTTGATACTGGTAATCCCTGACTGCTGAATTCTGGTACGCTAGGGACGTTTTTCTCACTTACTATTGGCTGCGAACTTTTTAGGGGTTGGAACGCTTGAGAGCTGAGTTCGGGTAAGGAGAGATCGACGCTATTGATAATTTTTGTACTGACTATCGTCTGCGAACCCTGTTTTAAATCCCACAGGAATCTAGAACTTTCTGGCAGGACAATTGACAGATGTGGAAGAGCCGATGCTGGTATTGCTAATCCTGTTAACAAGCCTGCTGCCAACAGATAAGGGTCCCTCATCGCTTTCTCTCTCCTCTACTCACTGCTTTTCCTTATGACGGCATTAATTGGCTGTATTCAGGAAAATTTTACTTTGGTTAAGTTATTATTTTTATTTACGCTGTATATTTCTGTAAAGCGTGTTCATGAGATTATATATGACAATTTACGATCTCTTTAAAGTAGGGTTTTCCCGGTGGTATACAAGTCTTATTTGTGCGAATACTTCTGCTGAAAGCACTGTTCTCATCAGCCGCTCGCTTTTTCTAACTCAGTTATCACAAATATAACCAGGTTTGCAAACTGGCGATTAGTGAGTTATTTTTGAGGATCTCAGAACAAAGGTTTTTGCTTTTGATGTTGCTAATATGTGAAATAAACATCAGATTTTAGGTTTCTAGATTTCAGTTAATAGTCGCGATCGCATGAGAGTTGGCTAGTTATTAAAGATGTGATTAGTTCAGATTACAGCTTCGATAACTAGCACAAGTGAAAGTGTGGTCACTAAAAGAAGCTTCTGACCATTGTGAGGTAATTTGCAGCAGAGTTACAAGTTATGCGCGTCGTCACAAAACGACAACAGTTGACTTCCCTGCTATATCAAAATTAGCTCGTATCTTCAATATGACAATTGAGAACTTAGTGGAAATTTTGGAAAAAATAGCCAAAATTCTAACTTTTGAGAATATTGATATCATACGATAACGTGTCCTCAATGAGCAAGTATCAGGTTTGCCATACTGAAAATTTGATAACTCACTATACGTAATTTCAAATTTATGTCTACTCCTTGAAGTATGAGTTGAAACACACTTAAATTAAGTTTTAGCTCTAGAGAATAACCTCATTGAAAGTGCTAAGATTTAGGCTGAATCATTAGTGTTTCCTTTTCTTCTGTGGCTAGAGCTAGTACAGCGATTGGTGTCAGTCCCATTATTAAAGAGATTGTGCAAAAACAGGCACATTCCACACGTTTGACCCTGAAAGAAGTTATTCTGATGGGGATGTTAGCTATTGATAAACTAGATGATCGAGGTCGTCAAGAGCTAGCCGATCGAGTTCATCAAATGCAAGTGAATGGAGAAATTTGAGTAAGTAGTTAGAAGTTAAGAGTTAAGAGTTATGAGTTATAAATTTTAATAACTTCTCACTCTTGACTCTTTACTTAATTTGGTTATTGGCTAAATCGATAACGACTTCCCATTACATAATTTTCATTAATTTCAAAAGATATCCATCGGCGTTGCAGAGTTTCAGCAACAAAGCCAGTTGTATTAGAACCTGCAAATGGATCTAATACCATATCACCTTCATCAGTTAAAAATTTGATGAAGAACTCGACGAACCCTTGAGGAAAGCGTGCTGGATGGGGTCTAATTTCTGCTGTTTTGCAGCGTCGTAAATAAGCACTATTCGATTCAGTATTAGCAATTTCTAGCAAATTCGGCAAAATTGCACCTTGATTATCTTTTTGAAATTTATCAGAAATATCATGTCCACTAGGACGTATTTTTGCTTTATAGCCATTGAGGAGTAACTGTTTCATACTCTGGCTATAGGGTTTTAATACTTTTCTGTTATCTGCTTTAGGATTGGGTGTTTTAGACAACCACCAAACTGTATTTACAGAATCTTTCACACGAATCCGCCTGATTGTCACCCACTCAGCAGGGGTTGGCAGTCGAGCCGGATTATAGTGGTAAAATTCTTGAGCAAGAAAGAAACCTACTTCTTTGCATAATTTGACTAAAAGTTCGTATTGGTAAATACTCCGCACGGGATTACCAGGTAAGTAAGCGCCGCCTAAATCTAGTACGAATGAGCCATTATCTGCCAGTACTCTTTTAAATTCGGATGCAAAAGGTAGAAACCACTCGATATATTTTTCGGCAGTTTCGTTACCGTATTCTTTTTTTCGGGTGAGTGCAAATGGCGGTGAGGTGAGAATTAAATCAACACTATTATCATCAATAAACTTAATCAGTTTCAGACTATCACCTAAATATGCGGCTCTGTTCTGCTGAGTATAAGAGGGATTAATAATTATTTCTTTAGGTGGCGTTATTGGTTGTTCTTGCAAGATTTATCAAGTAATATCAGTTTTATAGTTATAACTTGTTTTGATGTTATTGAAATACTACCATTTTTTGTATGGTAGAAATTTCCCAGACATAATGATTTTAACGCGATCGCCTTTGGGGTCTTCTTCTTTCTCTACATCTAAAGTAAAGTCAATGGCGCTCATAATTCCATCGCCAAATTTATCGTGAATCACGGCTTTAAGCGGGAATCCGTACACCTGCATAATTTCGTAGAAACGATAAATCAGTGGGTCAGTTGGGACAACTGGGCCTAATCCTTTGACAGGATATTCAGTCAACTCATTAATATAAATTGGGCCTAGCCCTAATGCTTCGATTAGTAACTTAGCTTCTTCTGGGGAAGCACTAGCTTGACGGTAGATGACAGCAGCAATCCAGACTTCATCCCGTCCGAGAATTTTTTCTAAATCGGCAAAGCTTAATCCTTTCTCTTGTTTTGCTGCTAATAGCTTTTCAGTAATTTCGGGAACAGACACCTGATAACTCCCCTGATTTTCCATATATACTATCACTGCGATCGCCTGATTCGCGTTTGTATTTCGTCTGCCACTACAAGACAACCTTTGAGGGGTTCCTCAGCACAAACTTGCCGCCAAACAATTCGATTGTCACAACAGATAATAATTGAGATTACTGCTGAATATTTTTCTACTGAAATTCGTTTTTTCATAATACAAGCAACTTCACCATAACCAGGATTTCCAGTGAGTCCTTGTAGATTATTATGCTCATAGCTGGCGATCGCTAAGTTAATTTTAGGCGATGACTACGGCGGTAAACTACACAGTTTTCACTAGCTTCATAACATACTTGAAATTATGTAATTTTCAGAGCTTGAAGAATCACTGAATTCAACTGCTGAACTTGACTTGTTCCCAATTTACCTATTCTTCTGGTGATTAGTCTACGCTCTATGGTAGTTATTCGAGTCACCCTAACTTTAGAAGCAACCCGTAATCCAGTACTAGTAAAATCTGGATCTGAAGGTTCTAAGATAAACTCTTCTGGACTCAAACTACTTATGTTTTGAGATGAAATAAAACATAAAGTGACATCATCGCCTATAGTGTCTATCCATAAAACTAAACCAGGGCGTAGCTTTGTTCCACTCAAGTCTGTAAATGGAAATGGAACTAAGACGATATCACCTTTTTGGAGAGACATTAGATAGGTTCTCCGTCGTCAAGTGAGTATATATCTGGTTCATTTTCAAGAAAGTTAAAGGCTCCTCCATTCTGGGCAAGTAGCACTAGCTCATCAGTTGAAGGCTCTGATTCATCGAAAAATAGCTTTTCTTTCAAAAGCGATCGCTCTTCATCAGAGAGAGATAGAATTACTTGCAACAGTGATTCAACAAGTTTAGTGTTCATTTCGTATTTCGGTTTGTTTTACATACATTTTTTCTATTAATTCGTTTTCGTTTTTTCCTTCCGGTATCTGTATGAAACACAACGGGATACCGAGTTCTTGTTCATCTTCTTGATCAAGTGATTCAAATTGTGTATATTCATCCTCCATTAAGAAGTAACGTGCTTCTTCTTCATTAGAAAATGTGTATTTAGAACCATCACAATCTAATATCTCAGCGGAGAAATCATCGTAAGTTCTTAACCTGGCCCAATTTAAGTTAGGAAAACTACACCACATCAGCCACCAACTTTCTTTGAGAATAGATTTTTGTTGAAATTGCACTTTATTTCCACTTATTTTTATAGTATTTTTAACTTCTATTACTGTAATTTTAAACTTAATCAATTTAACAAAAAAACCCCCACCTTACGGCAGGGGATTTTTATTACTTATCTACAAAACTAGCAGCCGAATTAACCGAACTTACCAGCGGTAGAAGCAATCAAGAATGCAGCGTAAGTTACAACATAACCAACTGCAAAGTGAGCTAGACCAACTACACGACCTTGAACGATAGACAGAGCCACGGGCTTGTCTTTCCAGCGAACTAGGTTAGCTAGAGGAGTGCGTTCGTGTGCCCAAACAAGGGTTTCAATCAACTCTTGCCAGTAGCCTCTCCAGGAGATTAAGAACATGAAGCCAGTTGCCCAAACTAGGTGTCCAAACAAGAACATCCAAGCCCAGACAGACAGGTTATTCACGCCATAAGGGTTGTAACCGTTAATCAACTGAGCAGAGTTAGCCCAGAGGTAATCGCGGAACCAGCCCATGAGATATGTAGAGTTCTCATTGAACTGAGCTACGTTGCCTTGCCAAATACCTAAATGCTTCCAATGCCAGTAGAACGTAACCCAACCAAGGGTGTTGAGCATCCAGAACGCAGCGAGGTAGAAGGAATCCCAACCTGAGATGTCGCAAGTACCGCCACGACCGGGACCGTCGCAAGGGAAGGCATAGCCGAAGTCCTTTTTATCGGGCATCAGCTTAGAACCACGGGCATCCAAAGCACCTTTGACCAAGATCAAGGTGGTGGTGTGCAGACCTAAAGCGATCGCATGGTGTACCAAGAAGTCACCAGGACCAATTGTCAAAAACAGGGAGTTAGTACCAGCATTGATAGCATCTAACCAACCTGGCAACCAAACGTTAGCATAGTTGGGCCATGCTGTGTAAGCAATACTATCTGGGTTAGATAGCAAAGCATCTAAACCGTACAGTACCTTACCGTTAGCAGCTTGGACGAACTGAGCAAACACTGGCTCAATCAAGATTTGCTTTTCAGGAGTACCGAAGGCAACCACTACATCATTGTGGACGTACAAGCTGAGGGTGTGGAAGCCTAAGAAAAGGGATACCCAGCTAAGGTGGGAGATAATCGCTTCTTTATGCTTCAATACGCGCTCAAGGACGTTGCCCTTGTTTTGTTCTGGGTCGTAATCACGTACCCAAAATATAGCTCCGTGAGCAAAAGCACCAAGTATCAGGAAACCAGCAATGTATTGGTGGTGCGTGTACAACGCTGCCTGAGTTGTGTAGTCCTTTGCAATAAATGCATAAGGAGGCATGGCGTACATGTGCTGTGCCACCAGAGAGGTGATGGTTCCCAGAGCAGCTAGGTGAATACCTAACTGGAAGTGCAGTGAATTGTTATAGGTGTCATACAACCCTTGGTGAGGCAGGTTGAACTGACCTTCACTATTGGTACCTGGTACTAAACCGGATTTGGAGTTCAGCATTTCTTTGATGCTATGACCAATTCCAAAGTTAGTCCGGTACTGATGACCAGCAACAATGAAGATAACTGCGATCGCCAAATGGTGGTGAGCTATGTCAGTCAGCCACAAAGCTTCTGTCTGGGGATGGAAACCACCCAAGAAAGTCAGAATTGCAGTTCCTGCACCTTGGGATGTGCTGAATATATGCCCAGGAGTGTCAGGGTTTTGAGCGTAAACACCCCAGTTGCCTGTAAAGAATGGTGTCAAACCTGCTGGGTGGGGTGGGGTATTCAGGAAGTTATCCCAACCTACGTGCTGACCGCGAGCTTCGGGGATAGCAACGTGAATTAAGTGACCAGCCCAAGCCAGGGAACTAACACCAAACAGACCTGCTAGGTGGTGGTTTAGGCGATGTTCTGCGCTTTTAAACCATGCCAAGCTAGGACGGTACTTGGGTTGCAAGTGCAGCCAACCAGCAAACAAGAGTACAGCTGCTAACAGTAATAGGAATACTGAACCGTTGTATAGTTCGCTGTTCGTCCGCATCCCGATGGTATACCACCAGTGGTAGATACCAGAATAGGTAATGTTTACGGGATTACTAGCGCCAGCTTGGGTAAAAGCTTCGATCGCTGGTTTACCAAAGTGGGGGTCCCAAATCGCATGGGCGATGGGACGGATGTGAAGGGGATCTTTAATCCACTGTTCAAAGTTACCTTGCCAGGCTACGTGGAACAGGAGGCTGGATGCCCACAGGAAGATGATTGCCAAGTGACCGAAGTGAGTTGCGAAAATCTTTTGGTAAAGATTTTCCTCTGTGATGCCATCATGGGTTTCAAAGTCGTTGCCTGTAGCGATCGCATACCATATCCGACGAGTCGTCGGGTCCTGTGCGAGATCCTGGCTAAATTTCGGAAATTTTGTCGCCATAGGTTTAATAAATCCTCTGACCTTTAGCCATCAAATACCAGTTGAATTTTGGATTTTAGATTTTGGATTCAATCCAAAATCTAAAATTTCAAATCCAAAATTTCCTGATTGCTACCCTACTGAAAGGATGTGTGCATGGAAGAATGCCCAAGTAGTAGCAATTCCACCTAATAGGTAGTGAGCTACCCCTACCGCCCGACCTTGAATAATGCTCAAAGCGCGAGGCTGAATTGATGGTGCTACTTTCAGTTTATTATGCGCCCAAACAATGGACTCAATTAATTCTTGCCAGTAGCCACGACCACTGAACAGGAACATCAAGCTGAATGCCCAAACAAAGTGAGCGCCTAAGAACATAAGTCCATAAGCAGATAGCGCACTGCCGTAGGAGTTGATGACTTGTGTCGCTTGTGCCCACAAGAAATCACGCAACCAACCATTGATCGTGATGGCGCTTTGAGCAAAGTTACCACCAGTGATGTGAGTCACAACACCATCTGCATCTACGGTTCCCCAAACATCTGATTGCATCTTCCAGCTGAAGTGGAAAATTACAATAGACAGGGAGTTGTACATCCAGAAAAGTCCGAGGAATACGTGATCCCAACCAGACACTTGACAAGTACCGCCACGACCAGGCCCGTCGCAGGGGAAGCGGAAGCCCAGGTTTGCTTTGTCTGGAATCAGACGAGAGCTACGGGCAAACAGCACACCTTTGAGCAGAATTAGGACGGTGACGTGAATGGTGAAAGCGTGAATGTGGTGAATTAGGAAGTCCGCTGTCCCTAAAGCAATGGGTGCAGCTGCCACTTTCCCGCCAACAGCCAATACACCGCCGCCAAAGACATAGCTAACTGGTTCTAGGGCATTGGGTGCAGTTGTACCAGGAGCCAAAGCGTGGATATTTTGTATCCACTGGGCAAATACTGGCTGCAATTGAATTGCCGTATCAGAGAACATGTCTTGGGGACGACCCAATGCACGCATCGTGTCGTTGTGGATGTACAGTCCAAAGCTGTGGAAGCCGAGGAATATAGACACCCAGTTTAGATGAGAAATGATCGCATCCCGGTGACGAATTACCCGATCGAGCAAGTTGTTTTGATTCACAACTGGATCGTAATCGCGCACCATGAAGATGGCAGCGTGAGCTGCTCCACCAACGATTAAGAAGCCACCGATCCAAATATGGTGAGTGAATATGCACAACTGTGTAGCGTAATCAGTTGCCAAATATGGATAGGGGGGCATCGCGTACATGTGATGCGCGATGATGATGGTCAACGAACCCAGGAAGGCGAGGTTAGTTGCCAACTGAGCGTGCCAAGATGAGGTCAGGTTTTCGTAGAGACCTTTGTGACCTTCACCGGTGAAAGGACCTTTATGGTTTTCTAGGATCTCTTTAATGCTGTGACCAATACCCCAGTTGGTTCGGTACTGATGACCAGCAATGATAAAGAGAACTGCGATCGCTAAGTGGTGATGAGAAATATCAGTCAACCACAAGCCGCCTGTTACCGGGTTCAGACCGCCCTTGAAGGTGAGGAAGTCAGCATACTGACCCCAGTTCAAGGTGAAGAAAGGTGCTAAACCAGCTGCAAAGCCAGGGTACAGTTCGGTCAACAAGTCTTTGTTCAAGATGAACTCGTGGGGCAAGGGTATGTCTTTTATAGCAACGCCTGCATCCAAAAGCTTGTTGGTCGGTGCGGACACGTGGATTAAGTGACCTGCCCATCCCAAGGAACCACAACCTAGCAGTACTTGCAGGTGGTGATTTAGCATCGATTCCACATTCTGGAACCATTCCAGTTTAGGAGCGCGTTTGTGGTAGTGGAACCAGCCGGCAAATAGGAACAAGCCTGCTAATACCAATCCACCGATCGCTGTGCAGTAAAGCTGGAATGAGTTGGTAATCCCCCAACCACGCCATACTTGGAACAAACCGGAGGTGATTTGAATACCGTGGAAACCACCGCCAACATCACCGTTTAAAATGTCTTGTCCGACAATGGGCCAAACGACTTGAGCGCTAGGCTTAACGTTTAACGGGTCACTTAGCCAAGCTTCGTAGTTAGAAAACTTCGCGCCGTGGAAAATCATCCCACTCAACCAGATTGTCACTACAGCCAGGTGGCCGAAGTGGGCTGAGAATATCTTGCGGGAGATGTCTTCTAAATCGCTTGTATGTGTATCAAAATCATGGGCGAGTGCGTGCAGGTTCCAAATCCATGTGGTGGTTTTGGGACCTCTGGCTAAGGATCTGTCAAAGTGTCCAGGTTGCGCCCATCTCTCGAATGAGGTTGGAACTGGGTCATTATCGACGATTACTCTTGCCTTTTTTTCCTCTCGCTCCGGAGGACTTATTGTCATTCGACCTCCTCTCTTGATAAGGAATGAGGAATCATGAATACCACAAAATTAACCATTACCGCAAATTCCAGAATTGTACTGAAGCCGCGATGAAGACCTATGTGGATTGTTGTTTCTCGTTGAATTATAAAGTCTTCACTTGTACATTGTTGGAGATATTTTAACAATAATTCAAACTTGCTCAAATATTGCTGAAATTCATGCCTTAACTGGCTTTTAACTTCAAACTTTTTGTCCAAAAGTCAATAGTTTAACTATTTAATTTACAAAGAATAACAATTCGTAAAATTTATGGTTTGGCTGTATGTAGCGGATGTCCCAACTTTTACTGCGATTACTCATGAACATTTATGTCATATTTCAATTTTTGCAAGTAAAACACTGTAAAGAATATGACTTAATTTTAAAATTTTATGAGACATAAAGGAAAACTTATAGGATGTAAGGCAGATTTCACCTTTTGGGCTATAGTTCCAGATGGACAGTTTGAGCCAAAATAATCTGTCAATTGTCAAAGACTATCACTGGGTGCAGCGCATGAACTCGTGGCAGAAAAGGGTGTTAGAGAAGTTCCTCCCTCAGAGGTTCCCGATTCTCAGGTGGGTAATGATATTAGTGCTGGTATTAAGCTTGACCAGTTGCGGCGAGAAAGCCGACAGCCAGGAAGTATCTACTGCCTATAAAGAAAACTCTCCAAAGATTTCTCAAATTTCAAAGCAATTTTCGGAAGTTTCCCCTCCATCTGTTATTCAAGAACTGCGTCCAATTTTGGAAGTTTATCAGCCACAAGTGACAATTGTTACTCCAAAATTTGATGAAGTTCTTCAAGACAACAAAGTTACAGTTAGTTTTCAGGTTAAGGATCTACCAATATTTAAAGACCCACAATTACAACTGGGGCCACATTTACACGTAATTCTGGATAATCAACCTTATATACCTGTTTACGACCTGAATCAGCCTTTAGTTTTGCCAGACTTGTCTCCAGGTAGTCATACCCTGCGCGTCTTTGCCTCTCGTCCTTGGCATGAAAGCTTTAAGAATGAAGGCGCTTATGCCCAAACAACATTTCACGTCTTCACCAAAACCGACGACAACACCCCAGATCCTAAATTACCCCTGCTAACTTACAGCCGTCCTCAAAGTAGCTACGGGGCAGAACCAATCTTACTGGACTTTTACCTAACTAACGCTCCTCTGCACCTTGTTGGTAAGGAAAACCCCAACGACGAGTTCAGTGATTGGCGCATTCGCTCCACTATTAATGGTGAAAGCTTTATTTTCGATCGCTGGCAGGCAGTTTATCTTAAAGGCTTCCGTCCAGGGAAAAACTGGGTAAAACTAGAATTTATCGATAATCAGGGAAATGCTGTCAAAAATGCTTTTAATACTACAGTTAGATTGATTGACTACCAGCCAAAGGGTAAAGACACTTTGTCGAGAATTGTCAGAGGAGAACTCACAGCAGATGAGGTGCGCCCTATTGTAGACCCGAATTATAAACTTGCACCTAAACCCACACCCACACCTTCTGTGGAAAAAACACCCCCAACACAGCCCAAGGTAGAAAAACAGCCGATTCCGGAAACTGAAATTCCAGAAAAATCCAAAACACAGCCAGAACAACCAAAATTAGAAGTTCCCACGGCTACACCAACTCCCAGCTTGTCTCCAATACCACCAGAAATTATTGAGTCCCCAGCACCAGAACCACAGCCAGAGGTAATACCAACTCCCGAATCAACACCGTTACCTGAAAAAGTAACGCCTCAGCCAACAAAACCTAGATTTGGTGGATTTTTTAACCGTGGGGCTGGTAAAGTTCCTACCCCAGAAGCACCAGTTGCACCATCTCCTAGTTTGCCACCGACACTGCCAGAGATTATTGAGTCTCCAACACCAGAAATTATTACGCCAACACCACAAGCACAGCCAGAGGTAACGCCAACTCCCGAATCAACACCGTTACCCGAAAAAGTTGCGCCTCAACCAACAAAATCTAGATTTGGCGGATTTTTTAACCGTCGAACGACCAAGACACCTACTCCCCAAGTAACAGTTGCCCCATCTCCTAGTTTGCCACCAACGCTGCCAGAGATTATTGAGTCTCCTGCACCAGAAATTATTACGCCAACACTAGAACCATAAGCAGAGGTAACGCCAACACCTCCTTCTGTTGAATTACCCGAAAAACCTGAATTTTCATGGTATCTGGAAAACCTTTCTTCTATTTCTCTCTCCAAAAACAGAGAGACTTTGAATTTTCCCCCTTCCCTGCGAGGGAAGGGGGTTAGGGGGTTAGGTCAATCGTTAGCTTTTCCACATAACGTAGAAAAGTTAGGTGTAACTTAGGGTGGGCTAATCTTTGCAGGTCGATGCATTAACATAACAAGTCGATGTATTGGCATAACAAGTCGATGTATTGGCATAACAAGTCGATGTATTGGCATAACAAGTCGATGTATTGGCATAACAAGTCGATGTATTGGCATAACAAGTCGATGTATTGGCATAACAAGTCGATGCATTTACATAACAAGTCGATGTATTGGCATAACAAGTCGATGCATTTACATTACAGCTCAAGACGTGGGACAGCTTTAGAAAACTTTTGTGTACACCGTAGCCTTTTAGGAGAGGCAGAGGTCTGTCGAACTCACGTTCAATTAGTCATCAGATGGTTGTCGCAAAACATGGAGGACGACTAATTTGTAAATCTGAGGTGGGTAGTGGTAGAGAATTTATCATTTCTCTGCCTATTCAAAAACAGGATTTAGCCAAAAATACTCAACTGCAACTCTTGTGCTAAAGCCTCAACAAAAACAAGACCCGCGACCGGATTTCCTACACCATCCAAAGCTGGACTGTAACAAGCGATCGCCCCCTCTCCTGGTACTATTGCTACAAGCCCACCACCAATTCCTGATTTCATCGGTAGACCAATTCTGACTGCAAACTTGGCAGAAGCTTCATAAAGTCCACAAGTTAACATCACAGCGTTGACAATGCGACGGTTTTGTGGTGAAAAATAGCTATTTTCACAAGCTAGCAGTTTTCCTAATACGGCTAAATCTTCAACTCGCCCAGATATACAGCATATTTGCTCGTAGGTGTCAAGTGCTATTTCAATATTTTTTAGATGACCTGTTTCGGCAAGATAGTTTGCGATCGCTTCATTGGCTTTTGAGCGGGTTAATCGCACTGAAGCTAGCATCACCTCATCTAAGCTTAGTTGACAACCTGCTAATTGGTTGAGCCATTGACAAAATAAAAAAGTGCGTTCGTTCGCGTCCTTTCCTGGTAACTTATCAGACAAAGTAATTGCCCCACTATTAATCATCGGGTTGCGGGGATGGCCGCGATCGCTAATCAATTGTTCTAAAGAATTGAAGGGTGCATCCGATGGTTCCACCCCAACCCAGCCGAAAACAGTTTCTGCTCTGAGATGTTCTAGCAGATAAAGTAGAGAAAATGTCTTAATTACACTCATTAGCGGGAACACACAAGCTGTATCCCCAAAGCTGATGGTGTGTCCAGATTTACAGCAGATATGAACTGCAAACCAATCAGGATTAGCTTTAGCCAATTGCGGAATGCGATCGGCAACTTGTCCTCGTTCAACTTGGGTTTTCGCTAGCTGCACCCAGCCTGATAACTCCGTTGTAGTTAATTTTTCAAGTCCTTTCACAACAAATACAGCCACGTTAAATTATTATTTACGAATTACGAATTACGAATTAGTATGATTCCCCGTGTCAGAGCGCCAGAATTACCACAAAATTACTCTTGGCTCAATACCGATAAACCATTGTCTCTTAAACAACTTAAGGGTAGAGTCGTAATTTTAGACTTTTGGACATACTGCTGTATCAATTGTCTGCATATTCTGCCAAACCTGAAATATTTAGAACAAAAATATAAAGATAGTCTTACTATTATCGGCGTTCACTCTGCCAAATTTGATAACGAAAAAGAAACAGAAAATATTCGCCAAGCCATCCTGCGCTACGACATTGAACATCCTATTGTAGTTGACAGCGGTTTTCGGATTTGGGAAGAGTATGCTGTGCGTGCTTGGCCTACATTAATAGTTATCGATCCAGAAGGTTATGCGATCGCCCAGATTTCTGGTGAAGGAAATCGTGACACTTTAGATGAGTTGATTCAAAAGTTAATTCAGCAACACCAAGACAAAGGCACAATTAATTTCCAAGAAATCAACTTAACTTTAGAAAAACAGCGCCAACCATTAATCACACCTTTAGCTTTTCCTGGTAAAGTTCTAGCTACTCAAATGGGTTTATTCATCGCTGACTCTGGACATCACCGCCTAGTTATGAGTAGTTTCGACGGAGAAATTCTACATTTAATTGGTACTGGAAAATCTGGCTTAACCGATGGTTCATTTAGCGAAGCACAATTTTTTGCACCGCAAGGAATGGCTTATGATGCCGAAAATCAGATTCTTTATGTTGCTGATACAGAAAATCATGCACTGCGGCGAGTTGATTTAAAACGCCAAATCGTCGAAACTATTGCGGGGACTGGCGAACAAAGCCGTAATATCCATCCTCATGGCGGTGCTGGTTTAGAAACCGCACTAAATTCTCCTTGGGATTTAGTGAAAGTAGGAAATACCCTATTTATTGTAATGGCTGGGCCGCATCAAATTTGGCAAATGGATTTAGAAACTGGTATCATCAAAACTTATGCTGGTACTGGTGCAGAAGCGTGTATTGATGGTTCACTTACTGAATCTGCCTTTGCTCAACCTAGCGGTATTACTAATAATGAGCAAGAATTATATATTGCTGACAGTGAAGTTAGTTCAATTCGTAGTGTAGGAATTGTCGAACCGTATCAAGTAAGAACTGTTTGCGGTAGTGGCGGTTTATTTGGTTTTGGCGATGTAGATGGACAAGGTGAAGATGTCCGTTTACAACACTGTTTAGGAGTGGAATACGCGCAGAATTTTTTGTGGGTGGCAGATACTTATAATCATAAAATTAAATTAGTTAGCCCTAATGGGAATTGTCAAACAGTTTTGGGAGATGGTTCTGCTGGTTTACAAAATGATCAAGGTAAGAACACTCGGTTTTTTGAACCTTCGGGATTGAGTGTTTTGAATTCATATCTATATATTGCTGATACCAATAATCATGCTATCCGCCGCGTAGATTTGAATACTTTTGAAGTAATAACGCTTAAATTTCCTGGTTTATGCGCGCCGGATATTTGTATTCCGCCTAATTTATAGAATTATCTTCCTTAAAGGCAGAAATCAAAACTTTGTATTTCGTCGTCTGGGTATGAAATTTTAAAGAATAATATTTAGCGATCGCTCGTATGCAATTAGTCGTTTTTGATATTGATGGTACACTAACAAATACCAACAAAATTGATGAAAATTGTTTTGTACAAGCCTTTGCATTGGAATTTGGCATTTTTGGTATAAATACAAATTGGTCTGAATACGCATACACTACAGATTCTGGAATTACCCAACAAATTTTCAAAGAAAAATTAGAACGTCTTCCTTCAGATGAAGAGATAGTTAGACTGAAAACACGTTTTGTTAGCCTACTCCAGGAAGGATTTATTAATAAACAAGATTTATTCAGCGAAATTCCTGGTGCTGCAAATGTATTAGTTAAATTACAGCTAGACCCTGATTGGTGTATTGCGCTCGCAACTGGTGGTTGGCGTGAATCTGCTGAATTAAAACTTCAAAAAGCTAATTTACAAATAGAAGGCATTCCATTGGCTTCAGCTAATGATGCACTTTCACGAGAAGATATTATTAAAACAGCTATTATCAAAGCAAAGAATGTTTATCAAGTTGAAAAATTTCAGAAAATTGTTTTTGTCGGTGATGGTGTTTGGGATGTCAAAGCAGCCTATCGGTTGAATATTGCTTTTATTGGAATAGGTGATACTACATTAACAAATGTAGGTGCTACCAAAGTAATTAAAGACTTTACAAATTTAGAAGATGTATTGAAAATATTACAATATGCAGTAATTCCTAGATTTTCTATGAACACTATTCTCCACATTACTAAACGCCAACAATGGGAACAAGCAAAAAATCTCGGTACATATCGCGCTGATTCTTTAGACAGTGAAGGTTTTATCCACTGTTCAAAATCAACGCAAATACTCAAAGTTGCAAAAAGATTTTTTGATAATCAAAAAAAATTGGTACTACTTTTTATTGATTCTGAAAAAGTCCGACCTGAAATTCGCTATGAACCTGCTGAAATAGGGGAATTATTTCCTCACATTTATGGTGAGTTAAATATTGATGCTGTGTATCAAGTGATTGACTTTGAAACTGGAGAAGATGGTTTATTTGAGTTGCCGCAAGAAGTTATAGATTTAGAATAACGAACCGCCTTCTCTATGAGAGACTTGTCTGCAACACGCTGCGCCAACGCCAAGGATGCTGAAGAGGAAAGACGAGAAGCCATTTAAAGCATTCCGCGCTTTACTTAAAGAAGGGGAATTAATAATCTAGAGCAATTGTGACCGAATTTAATTTACAAATCCAAGAAAATAGCGATGGCTTTGCCAACGCCAAGGGCGATCGCTTCTCAACTCCACTTGAGGATGCTACACCTAGCTTGCTTTCCCTAAAGAGTACGATACACTGCACCAACACCAAAGGCGATCGCCTTGACCGTTACCTTTCCCAAGAATTACCAGATTTATCCCGTTCGCGCATCCAACAGTTAATCGAACAGGGCAATGTCCAACTTAACGATCGAGTTTGCACATCCAAGAAGATCAATGTCAAGCTAGGCGATCGCATCACTCTCGAAATACCAGAAGTTCAATCTTTAGAACTGCAAGCCGAAGATATCCCCTTAGATATCCTTTACGAAGACGATCAGTTACTTATTCTTAATAAACCCGCAGGCTTGGTTGTCCATCCTGCGCCCGGTCATCCAGATGGTACTTTAGTAAATGCCCTATTGGCTCACTGTCCTAATTTACCAGGAATTGGCGGAGTCCAACGTCCGGGAATTGTCCATCGATTGGATAAGGATACTACGGGTGCGATCGCGATCGCTAAAACAGATATTGCCCATCATCATTTACAAGCACAACTGAAAGCAAAAACTGCACGACGAGAATACTTGGGCATAGTTTACGGTGTGCCAAAAACTGAAAGTGGCACTATCGACTTGCCCATTGGTCGTCATCCCCAAGATCGCAAAAAAATGGCTGTTATGCCTGTCGAACAAGGCGGACGAGTCGCCGTCACTCACTGGAAAATATTAGAACGCCTTGGTAACTTCACCTTAATTCACTTTCAATTAGAAACTGGACGCACCCATCAAATTCGCGTCCACAGTAGCAAAATCGGTCATCCCATTGTCGGCGATCCAGTTTATAGTTCTGGCCATTCAGTGGGTGTAAATTTACCTGGTCAAGCACTACACGCTTGGCGACTCAAATTGCAGCATCCCCTATCTGAGGAGTTGATTGAGGTGACAGCGACTCCTCCCGCCCACTTCACAAAACTTTTAGAGATGCTAAAAAGACGAACAAAGTAGAACCATTTCACAGACATTAAGCATCCAGAAAAAAAACCATGCGCAATACTTCGACTTACCTCGGCTCCGCTCGGTACGAGTCGCTCAGTACAAGTGCCCAATGCCCATTAACAACTAGCGTGCATTAGACATGGGATAGAGTCTGTTTCACTTAGTTATATCTAAATAAAACTCCTACATAACCCAAGACTTATGCACGCTATAAAGCGATCGAATGGATGTACTAGCCAGCCACCGACCAAAAATCGTTGTTATTTAATTCCTGAGAGTTGCCGATAAGGTACAGACTTTTCGATATCGATGTTGTATGGCGAAACCCGTTGTGGAGGATTGCCAGTTGCATTGATACTTTGTGCCAAACCCAAGAATAAAGCTGGATCGCCAGCTTTCGGCTTTTGCTCTTGTGGGAGGAATCTGCGTACTTCGACCTGCCAAATGATTTGGGGGAAACCCAGTTTGGCACGGTGATAATCTTCGTATCGCGGAGATTTGATGTTGAATGGCAACTCACCCTCAGATTGGGATGGGAGTATCCGACGGCGCTGATAAGGCACTGTGGAGTATCCAAAATTGCTCAGGTACTCTTCAGTGTTAAGCACTTCATCAATAAAGCCTACAATCCCCTTGGTAGCGACTACAATTGACCAGGCGATTTTTTCCCGCTCGCTGTATGGATCGCGTCCTAGAACTCGCTGAATTACTTGCTCAACAAAGCGATAATTATTGTTGAGGTCGTAGAAGCTTTTCTTAAAGGTATTGGAAAGCACCAACCCACGAATAAAGTCCCGTACTGTAATTTGTCCATTACGGAGTTGAGACTCTAAATATGTTTCGCGATCGGCAGCAAAGGCATAAAAGAAAATTTGACGATATGCTGCTTCGATCAGATCGCCTAAATCTGACGGAGAAAGTATATTGTCGGTAGTGAAAATCCTGGGTTGTTCATCACCCGGCACTTCGTATCCAGCTACACGCTGATTTTGACTTGAAGGTTCATACTCTAACAGAGGAAGTGGCACTCTAAAGCCTCCATGTTCTTAATTAAAGTTAACAACTTTTAATCACATATTAAGGGAGTAGTTGTATCAAAACTTCAGATTCTGATTAAATTTCACGAAACTTAACTAAGGGAAATTTAAGTATTCGTAGGATAAATGATTAGTCTGCTGGATTCAACCCATAGCTAATCAATAAATAGGTAATCAGACTTCCAGCTTAATGACTACGTAAATGACTAAAAAATCTTATTCACATATTTTAGATTATGAGATTCAGTTTCACCTTTTTGAACTGAAGCAATAATTTTTAACATTTAGCAAAAGAAATTAATAAAATATGGGGCATTGGGCGTTAGGAGTGCTGAGTGCTGAGTGCTGAGTGCTGAGTGCTGAGTTAAGAGTTTTGTTTATCTCCTTGTCCCCTAACTCCCTCACTCCCTCACTCCCTACTCCTCGATCACTGAGCGTAGTCGAAGTGCTGCTCTCCTGCTCCCCTCGGCGACTCAGCGACCTATCCAAAATTCCAGGGGATCTATGGTTGATTTACAGTAAGGCCAGCTACGCAAAGTTGCTTCCATTCCTGCCTCCCAGTAGGG
This sequence comes from Nostoc sp. DSM 114167, assembly GCF_052692655.1. Classification (NCBI taxonomy): domain Bacteria; kingdom Bacillati; phylum Cyanobacteriota; class Cyanophyceae; order Nostocales; family Nostocaceae; genus Nostoc; species Nostoc sp. DSM 114167. The sequence continues at coordinate 3,436,121 of NZ_CP195116.1, read as the reverse complement.
TGGTTCCAATCCCAGCCCTAAGCATAGATGAGATAGGATAGCAGTAAATTGCTCATTGTGACCAAACTCTCCTAGATGGGCATGGGCGTATTCATGGACGACTACACCAAACCAGTCTTTAGGTGCAACTCGACCAACATCTATCAAAATAGTGATTGGGTTTGTGAGAATGTTGCATAGCCCATCTATGCCAAAAGATTGAGCTATGGGGACTGCAAAAATTTGGATGTGGCGACGCTCTTGGGGATGAAAACACTGATGACAAACTTCTAGATAGGTGTTGATCTGAGCGTTCACAGCGTTAATATTTTCACCGATCCAAGTATAAATGGGAATGCGATCGCGCAGGTTATCAAACACATTCACCATACCCGGTTCTAGGGCAAGTCCCTGTACCCGATGGAGATAATCTTGCCCACGAGTAAAAGCATCGCTCTGCTTGAGAATCATTCACCAGCCCAAAACTGAATAAAACTGTGTTTTTTCCAAAATATCCGCTTCTTGTCTTTGTGTTACTTCTTCTGAGCTAGAAGCCTCAACAGAATCAATGCGGCTTTCGCTACAAAACGATGCGGTGCTAAAGCCGCCAAACCTTTTGACTGTACTGGTTCTTAGTCGCATATTTGGGCTGGCGAACCAGAATCGCTCAATGGAACTCATTGTTTCATATTCGGTTGTCAACACTAGTCCATCTTCATCATCCATGTGAAAAAGACCAACTACAGGCACTATTTCGGCATAACCTCTTTCACGGAGTAATTTGCCTTGCCTTGGGTTATCGCTATCAGGCACGATCGCAAATATGGTTTTCCCCTGATGATTCTCCTCATCCTCTCGATCCCAAGCCATTGTTCCTAGCCAACGCACGCGCGAACCACCGACTGAAAGGCTGGGGTCAATCTCATGATAGCGGCACAATTCTATGATTTCGGGATGATTGGCATCGAGAGTTTCTACCTGTATATCCGATTCTCCTATCTCTGAGCGCTTGAACGCCAGATGATGAGTTACACGTTGCGATCGCCACTTACCAGCACTTAGCTGAAAAAATTCCATTGCGTCTATCAATCTTCTGACTCCTACTTATTGCTCCTGCGGATGATGTTTTGCGAGTTGTTTCTTTTTAGAGTAGTTGGTATATAAACATTCTAATCATTACAGCGATTAGCGGCCAGCTTCAATAAACACCCTAAAAAGGAATCTGTAGAGGTGTTGTTATGCAATTGTAAACTTTTATGAGTGTGATTTCTTATAGCTTGACAATGTAGACATTTTAATATCCACATGCTAGACTAATAGAAAGCGATCGTCTTCTACTAACAACAAATACCCTTTGATGCAGTCAATCACAGGAGTGAATGATGGACTTTCCAGTTGAATTAACTTTAGAACAACAGTTTCGCTTACAAAATTTGAAAGATCAGGTAAAAAATCTGAGTCAACAAGAAGCTCAAGAATTTTTACTAGAAGTTTTACGGCAGATGATGGTGAAAGATAATTTGGTCAAACATCTCCTAAAACAAGCTTGATCGACTAAAAAACAAAATTTTTTCCTTAAGACTTACGCAATGGGAGAGTTCCATCAAAATGCGTAAGTCTTAATTTTTTGGGCATTGGGTCTAGAGAATTAGCAGGAAGCAAAGCGCAAGGGAGAAGAGTTTTACTCTTTGCTAAGAGCACCCCGCCTACAAAGCTTCTTCACCAATGCCCAATTCCCCATACTCAAGAGAAATATTACAGATTGTTACTTTGTCTCTCATAGTAAAGACTAGGGCACTATCGATCCCCTATGTTTTTGTTTGGCTACTCGCAGTTAACCTGATCGAGAACACGCCAAAAATAATATCCGCCATTTGTGAATATTAAGGAGAACTCATGGTTCTTGATGCTTTTTCCAGAGCTGTAATTGCGGCTGATGCCAAAACCGCTCCTATCGGTGGTGCTGACTTGGCAGCCCTGAAGTCTTTCATCGCTGAAGGCAACAAGCGCCTTGATGCAGTGAATGCGATCGCCAGCAACGCTAGCTGTGCGGTTTCTGATGCCATTGCTGGAATTGCTTGTGAAAACACAGGCTTGATTCAATCTGGTGGTAACTTGTACCCCACTCGTCGGATGGCTGCTTGCTTGCGTGATGCTGAAATCGTTCTGCGTTATGTAACTTATGCGCTGTTGGCCGGTGATTCTTCCGTATTAGACGATCGCGCTTTGAACGGTTTGAAAGAAACCTACACAGCTTTGGGCGTACCCACTGGCTCTTCTGTACGGGCTTTCCAAATCCTGAAGGCTATCAGTGTCGCTCACATCACCAACACCAATACTGAAGCTAACGCTGGTAAAAAATTCCGCAAACAAGAAGTTGTTCAAGGCGACTGCTCTGCTCTAGCTGCTGAAGCTGCTAGCTACTTCGATCGCGTTATTTCTGCTTTGAGCTAATTGCTCATGGCTAAAGGCTATTAGCCAAGCAAACTGAAATTAAAACTCGATCAAATCTAATCTGGAGTATAAAAAGCAATGAAATCAGTTATCACTACAGTTATTGGATCTGCTGATGCAGCAGGTCGTTTTCCAACCACCTCCGATCTAGAATCCGTTCAAGGTAGTATTCAGCGTGCTAATGCTCGTCTAGAAGCTGCTGAAAAGCTAGCTTCTGGGATCGATGCCGTAGCTAAAGAAGGTTATGATGCTGCGTTCAAGAAATATCCTTTCCTGAGCCAAGAAGGTGAAGCTGGCGACACTCAAGTTAAGAAAGACAAGTGCCTGCGCGACATCAAGCACTACCTACGCTTGATCAACTACAGCTTAGTTGTGGGCGGTACTGGCCCTCTGGATGAGTGGGGTATTGCAGGTGCTCGCGAAGTTTATCGCTCTTTGAATCTGCCCACCGCTCCCTACGTTACCGCATTGACTTATACTCGCGATCGCGCTTGCTCTCCTCGCGACTTGTCTCCTCAAGCGTTGGTTGAGTTCCGCAATCTCCTCGACTACGTAATCAACTCTCTTTCATAGTCATAAGGATTGACTAGACGTAGACGAGCGATCGTCATCCTCTAAAACTTAGGGACTCTCAGTCTGTTGCTTTGCCTGTATCAGGTTGGGTGATTGACCAAGAGTCCCTCTGTTGTTAATAATTCGTAATTCGTAATACTTCGGCTACGCCCTTCTCCTGTCGGAGACGCTACGCGAACGACTACGCTCAGGACCAGCTCAGTACAAGTTGGTAATTCGTAATTAATGATTTAACTTGGGGGATTTAAACAGGGAAATTTTCTTTTATGACAATAGATTCTTTATTTGCACAGTTAAAACACCCCAACCCCAATTTGCGGGAACGAGCTATGTGGGAACTGGCTGATGTCCGTGATGAAAATACCATTCCTCGGCTAATGGGTATTTTAGATGAAGAAGATGTCACTTATCGTCGAGCTGCGGTAAAAGCACTGGGTGCTATTGGTACAGATGCTGTACCGCTACTGGTAGAGTCATTAGTAAATAGTGATAATGCAACCATTCGAGGTAGTTGTGCTAAAGCTTTAGCACAGGTTGCTGCTAATCATCCCGATGTTCCCTTCCCGAATGAGGGCTTACAGGGATTGCAAACAGCGCTCAATGACCCAAATCCAGTTGTTTATATTGCATCCGTAATGGCACTGGGTGAAATTGGATCTCCCGCCTTTGAGATTTTGACTGAAGCTTTGAAAACAATAGATAATGTTGCGGTGGCTGTGGCGATCGTCAATGCACTCGGTTCGATGGGTGATATCCGTGGGGTGGAAGTGCTGACGGCATTGACAAATGATGAATCTGTCGATCCGTATGTTCGAGAGTCAGCAGTTAGCGCTTTACCCCGATTAGATCAAGTGATTAAATTTGGCAATTCGCCTTCTTAACGGCGAGGATTCTTCTTTCAACCAACATTGCCTCTAAAAGCAGTGCCTTTAAACGGTCTTACATGTTGTCCAGAAGCAGAAGCGAGATGCCCTCCCGCCAAAAGTCGTAAACCTTCATCTCTGATATTTGTAGCCTAGAAGGGAGAGATTTTAGACCCAAATTTTCGAGAAGAGAGAGTAGCGATCGCTCTTAAATACAACTACTTTTATCAGTCATAATAGAGCCGATACATTTAGATAAACAGACTGGGTATCACCTTGAAGTAGTCTCCGAGTGCCTTAGCTTGTGCCTTACTAATCGACCGCTTACTGTTCACAACCTCAGACACCACGCCATTCGAGCCGATAATGCCCACCAAGTCAGCCTGACGGGTGTTACTGACTTTTATAATGTGTTGGAGAATTTCATGCGGTGTAGATTCATCCATTGGATAGTTCTGCGCCTCATACGCTTCAATCAGCATTACTATCAGCTTATGCAGAGCTTGCTCTTCTGGAGTCCGGTTTTGAGAAAATGTTAGGCGTTCTGCTATTGCTAGGGCGCGATCCGTACTCTTCTTTCGTCTCAATCACCTTGGGAGTGTAAATGTCCATCGCCTTATTCCCAAGCTTCTTCCTCTAACTGCTTCTCAATTTGAGAAATCGCCAACTTCATCACCGCCTGAACCCCCGCTTCTTCTTCCTTAGTTAATGCGGCTTGCAGGCGTTCTAAAGCAGCACCATCGCCAATTTTCATCAATGCCAGAGCCGCTGCTTTTCGGGTTTCCCAATCGGGATGATATAGTAATTCAACAAGGCTAGGAATTGCCGAACGATAAGTCAGGCTACCCAAAGCTGCCGCGGCTTCACACCTGACAATTTCAGATGGGTCGTTGAGGGCGTTAATTAGAATATTAAATGCTCCTTCTTGAGTGCCTTCTTGAGCAATTTTAGCGATCGCACCCACCACCGCAGCCCGAACTTCAGCAGAGTCGGAGTTAATCTCTCGATATAAATGCTCCTTCGCCTCTGCCCCAATAAATCCTAACGCCCATACAGCATGACCTTTGGCACTTTCTGGATACTCAGTTGACGCTAAGATTTTCAGCAATGCTGGTACAGCTGCTTTACCTATTTTGGCAAGCCCCCCCACCGACGAGGTTTTGACCACCATATCTTCATCATTTAACAGGGCATTGACCAAAGTCGGAACTGCGATCGGGTCAGCAATCAGTGTCAAGGTTTTAGCACTGGCTCTGCGCACAACTGGGTTGGGATGATTTGCCACAGCTTCCATCAATAAAGGGGTCGCTGGTTTGCCGATTTTACCCAAAGCCTCTGCAAAACTCAACCTCACCATGCCTCGTGAGTCTCCCATACTCTCAACCATCCGCTTTAGTAGCTCTTGGTCATCCGAGTTGAAGGTGTTTAAGCTTAATTGCTCACTCACCGCTTTAAATAAAGCGTCAGTTTCTGCATGGGACAGATTTAACGAATCTGCCTCGGATTGAGTTTCGGAGTTGAGCATATAATTTCTAGCTAAACTATTAAAACAAATGACTAGTTGCTGCCACTCAGGGCAGCCTGCTGATTACGGAGTTCTTGGAGGGCAGAATCAATCTTGGCAAGCTCAGGCTCCAGGTTTGCCATAACGCTTACTTTCTTCAACTTAGCCCGTTTTGCCGTTTCCGTAGTTTCTTGAACTAGACGTTCCCGATATTGCTCAAGTTCTGCAATCACTTCTGCTACATCTTGAGCGGTTACGTTATCTGTTGTTGTGAGTTCTGAAGTTTCATCCATAAGTTTTGTTTCCTAAATATGTGTTTATATGAATGATCTGCGAGCGGTGTTCCCAAAAATGTTTGTATTTGGTTATTCGCTAAAGAGAGACAACTAACTAATAGCTGACAAATGTATATGTTTCGATCTTCTCAGATCGCGTTACCACTGGTAAAGCTTTTTGATGTAAATCTTCAAAAGTCTAACTCAACTACATTATTTTCTAATGCCCAATAACTAGTACCCAGTCCCTAGTACGATAGTAAAAGTGACTTCAAAGCAATTATCCAAGAGCAATTTACAGATCAATGGATAAACGTTTTTTTAAAATGTTTGGGCTAACAGAAGAAGAAGCGATCGCAATTATTGATACCCCATTAGAACAACTCGAAGACGCTTCTGATAAGTATATTGCTGTTTCCCATTTGATTAACTTTCCGACTGAGCAATCGATCGCGGCTTTGGTGCGGGCGATTGAAAACAGTAACCCTGATGAGTTAGACCACCGCATTGTCCGACGCAAAGCTGTGGAAAGTCTGGGGCGATTGCAGGCACAATCAGCTTTACCTGTAATTCGCCAATGTCTTAAAGATGATGATATTTATACTGTTGAAAATACCGTGTGGACGATCGGAGAAATCGGGACTAAAGATCCAGAAATTCTCGAAGAGGTGGCGCAACTTCTGGATAAACCAGGTCAAATCTATCGAGTCATTATTCACACTTTAGCTAACGCTGATTATCACCCGTCCCTTGAACGTGTACGAAAATTTACTTTATCTGAGGATGAACCTACTCGTAGTGCGGCGATCGCTACAGTTTGTCGATTCACGGGTGACTACTCCCAAATTACTGAGGTGATGGCGCTACTGCAAAGTTCTAGCGTCAATGCACGACGCGGTTGCATTCAAGATTTGATTGATTCCCGCTACTACAAAGCCATCCCAGAAATCGCTCGTTGTCCAGTATCTCTGGTATTCCGGTTACGAGCATTGCGGATGCTTTTGGATGCAGGCGTTCCCAGTGGTGAAATTACCTTTACAGAAATTCAACCTTACTTAGAGCAAGTACTCTACGATCGTCCCAACGACCTCGACCTAGTACATGAGTATGACGCCACCCCTGTTCTGGATTTTGTGATTAACGAACTCTACGAAACCGATTTTGGACGCTGCTATTTAGCGACAAAAACCTTACTAGATATCTATCCACAAGAAGCGCCAGCAGCATTGTTAACAACTTATAGCGACAAAGCCTATAACGACTATGGCGCTCATTATCATGTAATGAAGCTTTTCGGCTGGCTAAAATATGCACTCGCCTACGATTTATTAATAGAAAACCTGCACAACCGCGAACCCCAGTTTCAGAAATCTCGTGCGGCGTGTGCGATCGCTCTTGGTGAATTGGGTGATTCGCGAGCAATTCCTGAAATCAAAATGTGCCTAAATACGCCGATTTGGGATTTGAAATACGCTTGTTTATTGGCGCTAGACCGCTTAGGAGACTCGTCCGGTCGGGAAATTTGCGCTGGCGATCGTGATTGGTTAATTAGGGCGAAAGCGACGAGTAAGCAATAGTTAGGAGTAGAGACGCGATTAATCGCGTCTGTACAAGAGTTAGGAGTAGAGACGCGATTAATCGCGTCTGTACAAGAGTTAGGAGTTAGTTCCCGGATAACACGGCAGGGGTTGCCGGCAGCTAACGCACATTTGTACGCTTCTACTGGCGGTTTAGGACTTACTACTGGTGACTGCTTCGTTTAACACTAACTCTGGTTTTGGCGTCTCTTCTTCTTCTGGCAAACCGTAAATCGATCTGTACAACTTCACGTACTGCTTGGCAGATTGATACCAGCTAAAATCTTGACTCATGCCACGTTTTTGTAGTTCTTGCCATTGCGGTTTGAAACGGAAACCTTCCCAAGCGCGGATCATAGAGGTGAAAAGGTCTAACGGTTCATAGCGATCGAAGCAATAACCAGTACCAGCAGCATTTTCAGGGTCGTGATGGCTTACGGTGTCAACTAATCCACCTGTGCGGCGGACAATCGGCACAGAACCGTAACGCAAAGCCATCATTTGACTAATACCGCATGGTTCAAAACGGCTAGGCATCAAGAAAGCATCAGTACCAGCGTAGATCCGGCGAGACAGGGCATCGTTATACAGTAAGTAAGTTGCCATGCGTCCGGGAAAGCGGGATGCTAATTGCCACATCTGAGTTTCATAGTAGCGATCGCCTGTCCCCAACAGCACAAACTGGGCATCTGTATAAGATAGAAAGCGATCGAGGATTTGCAATATTAAATCAATGCCTTTTTGTTCTACTAATCGGGTAACAATCCCAATAAAAAAGGCTTTGGAATTAACTTCTAATCCTACTTCTTGTTGCAAAGCAATTTTATTGGCTTTGCGTTTTTCTAAAGTATCAGCAGTAAAGGTTTGCTCAATGTATTTGTCATTTTCTGGATTATAAACTTCGGTATCAATACCGTTGATAATTCCAGATAATTTACCGCTAATAAAAGACAGCAAACCTTCTAATGTTTCACCGTAAGTAGGTGTCTTGATTTGCTCGGCGTATGTAGGCGAAACTGTATTTACCTTATTGGCAAATTGTACTGCCGCCGCCATTGTGTTGTGTCCTTGCATATACCAGGGACACCAAGTAATTTTCTCTAAATACCAACGCCACGGCCCTTGATAAGCCAAATTATGGATGGTAAACACTGTGGTGATATCAGGATCTTGGTGCATCCATACGGGAATCATTCCTGTATGCCAATCGTGACAATGGATAATATCTGGCTTCCAGTAATTCCAGGCGAACTCTGCTGCACCATTAGCAAACAATGTAAACCGCCAATCTTCATCATCTCCAGAATAGATGCGGCGCGGCATGAAGGCCGGATGTCCAAATAAGTACAAGGGAACATCAGTACCAGGCAGAATACTTTCATACACTGCAAAATGCTGGAACATCGCATCTCCCCACCAGATGGGTTCATAGGGAATTTCCATTTTGTCTGGCAGGAAGCCGTAGTAAGGCAAGAATATCCGCACATCATGCCCCATTTCTCTCAGGACTTTGGGTAATGCCCCGACAACATCACCCATTCCTCCTACTTTCGCAACTGGTGCTGCCTCTGCTGCAACAAATAGAATCCGCATGGTAATTTTTGCTTCCCTGAGTCGATATTGTCAAATTAACTTTCTGAAATCCCGCTCAACGCGAATTGTCGCGTCTGGCACATCTTTAGTGCAACGGCGATCAATTCTTATCTAATCACATTGGCTTGCCCAATTGCTTAGGAACCGCGCTGAATCACCGCAAAAATTTCTGATAAAATTTCTTGCGCTCCCTGTTGCCGCAACAGTTCTGCTAGTTCTGTGCCTAGTGCTTCGGCGTTATTGGCAAGTCCGGTGACGGTATCTTTAACGAACTTTTGACCATCTACACTGGCGACTATCCCAGTTAAAGTTAAATTATCACCAGATATTTCTGTATTTACACCGATAGGTACTTGACATCCGCCCTCTAGAGAACGGAGAAAAGATCGTTCAGCGAGACAGCGATCGCGTGTTTCGGTATGTTCAATTGCTTTGAGTAGGGATAGCACTTCACTATCATCAGCACGGCATTCTATCCCCAAAGCTCCTTGTCCAACCGCGTGGAGGGAAATTTCTTTGGGTAAGATTTGATGAACGCGATCGCCCATTCCCAATCTCTCTAATCCTGCTGCTGCCAAAATCAAAGCATCGTATTCGCCTGCATCCAGTTTTGCCAACCGTGTAATCAAGTTTCCCCGCACATCCTTAAAGGTAAAGTGAGGGAAATGATGGCGTAACTGTGCTAACCGCCGTAGAGAAGATGTACCAATTACCGCACCTTCTGGCAACGTATCGATTTGTTTATCTTTGTGCTTTTCATGCACCACTAATGCATCTGCTGGGTTTTCTCGTTCAGTGATTGCTGCTAACGTTAACCCTTCTGGTAAGTGAGTCGGCAGATCCTTGAGAGAATGAACCGCAAAGTCAATCTCTTGATCGATCATTCCGAGTTCAAGTTCTTTAGTAAAAAGTCCTTTATCGCCAATCTTAGCTAATGCTACATCCAAGATTTTATCGCCTTGGGTAGACATGGTGTGGACTTCAAAAGTGAGATCGGGAAAGGCTTTCTGGAGTTGCTCTTGTACCCAGTAGGTCTGAACCAGAGCAAGTTGGCTTTTGCGCGAACCAATCCGAATAGTGCGTGGGGGACTAGAAACAACTGAAGTCATAAAACAATATAATATCGCACGCGATAAATTCACTTTCATCTAGACTACCGTAGTCAGGGACTCATGCGAATTTTGGGTTTTGGATTTGGGATTTTGGATTACAATTCTTTACCAAAAACTTGTTTGTGAAATCTCAAATATGTAGAAGGGGATGGGGAATGGGGAATCGGGAATCGGGAAAAGGAATTTTCATTGCTCCTTGTGAGCGGACTTTAGCTAACTCTTGAGTTCGTTGTTGAACGCAGTGTTCTAATTCAGGGTTGAGTGTTTGTAGCTGTTTGTAATGTTCTGACTGTTGAAGGCGATCGCCCTTGTGAGCGATCGCTACATCTCAAGTTTCAGCTAGTACCCACCAAATTTTGGCAAATAACCGAATGTAGTCAGCAAACTAAACAAGGCAATCAGTACCAGTGTCGAAGCTAATAGCAATAACACCACATCTCTGTCAGAACTACGTAAGAAGGTCTGTAAATTAAAAGGCTCAACCTGCTTTCTCGTCAAGGGAAGCGGCAATTTATCGCGATAATCTTCGCCATAACGAGCCATTCTGGCAAAAGGTAATTCCCCTAGAGAGCGTCCTTGTAAAATCCGTCGCCGTTGATAGGGGACTGTATTGTAACCAAAGTTACTCATGTACTCCTCACTATCCACCAAATCGTCGATAAACCTGTGCAGTCCTTTACTAGCTAGCACAATTGACCAGGCTAGTTTTTCGCGTTCATTGTAAACCTCGCGACCCAATAAGCGCTGTACGCATATCTGCACAAAGCGGTAATTATTGTTGCTTTCGTAATTGAGTCGTCGAAATGCATCAGATATTGCTAATCCTCGAACGAAATCCCTGACTGTAATTTGACCAGTTCTTAGTTGGGATTCTAGACAGATTTGGCGATTGCTATCTAGCATTTGTTGTTCGTGGAAAATCTGGCGATAGGCTGCCTTAATCAAGGCATCCATTTCTAGTGATGATTGCAGATATTCGGCTGTATAAATTCTAGGTTGCTCGTCGCCAAGAATCTCATATCCAGATACACGATGATTTCGAGATGAGGGGGAATAGCTTAACAAAGGAATAGGCATATTAGAGCTATAAATTTGTAGGGATTGGGAATTATGTATGAGCCAAAACAGTTCCGTTAGCTAGGCGTTGAGTCAGTTTGGATTTCTGAAGATTCCCAACTCAGCATTCCTGAAGGGCATTTAATTTTGCTCTTGTCTCCCTTATCCCCAGTTATTAGCCCTTTGAATTGTAATTACCGCCAAATTGATTAGTAGTATGCCAAATTGAATTTCGTAGTAAGGACTTCAGTCCTTATTTTCTAAGCACTAAAGTGCTTACTACAAACCTTCAAGATTAAGTTAGACATTGTACTAATAGGCTGTAGTGGAACTTTATCTACCTTGAATAAGTTGCTCAAGCAACTTGTCTGATTAATTGAGATAGTAGCTAGATTTACGCATTGATGGGAGCGCAACTGAATAGATGCCTAAAGTTTAATTAAATTGCCTTCGCTACTAAACATACAAACTTGCGATCGCTGATTTCACTTTGCTGAAACTACGACTCAAGAATAGTAATTTGCTCACTTCCCATAATATAGGAATTTCCTAAAACCTGTCTATATACAATTCTGATGATGGCTTTAAATTTTTCTACCGACTAACAAACACCTTTTCAGTTGAGTGATGTTGAAACAGGCAGCTAAAAATAGAGTTCTTTGGGAAGGTTTTAAGAACGATTAAAGGTTCTTGCCTTTTCTTGGTGGTATGATGCGATCGTTTAAAAAACTCAGCCCCAAAAGGGAAGTTGAAAATTTACACGAATGCTAAGAATAATTTGTTATCTTCATTAGTTATCCAAGTTTAGTTATTATACCTTATGAATCGTTCCGCCTGTCTGATCTTCAATCCTGTTGCGGGTCAGGGCGACCCAGATACAGAGCTAGCAGAAATTCGGGCAATATTAGAGCCAGAGATCGATCTAGATATTTATTTTACAACTGAAGAAATCGATGCTGACCAACTGGCATATCAAGCTGTAGAGCGAGGGGTAGATGCAATCATTGCTTCTGGGGGAGATGGTACTCTCTCAATAGCGGCGGCGGCGGTAGTGGGAACTGATATCCCATTTGGGATCATTTCCAGAGGAACAGCGAACGCTTTTGCCACAGCTTTAGGAATTCCTGACACGATCGCAGGTGCGTGTCAGACAATTTTGCAGGGAGCAACCACTCATGTAGACGTAGCCTATTGCAACGATCGCCCAATGGTACTTTTGGCAGGTATTGGCTTTGAAGCTGAAACTGTAGAATTAGCAGATCGAGACGCCAAGAATCGCTTTGGGATGATGGCCTACGTTTTGGCAGGAATCCAGCAATTAAGAAATTTAAAAAACTTTGATGTTGAGATTGAAACTGAAGATAGGATAATTAAAACTAGTGCCTGTGCAGTAACAGTAGCGAACGCCGCGCCTCCCACTTCAGTTTTGGCTCAAGGTCCAGCAGGTCTGGTTTATGATGATGGGTTACTAGATTTAACGATTGTAGCTCCAACTAACAAAGCAGGAGCGATCGCTGCCACATTTCATCTATTTCAAACGGCTTCCACAGGTAACGCCGTTGAACGAGATGATATTGGTTTCCTGCGAGCCAAACAATTTAAAATTACCACTGAGCCACCACAAAAAGTTGTTTTAGATGGTGAAATAGTAGGCACAACACCTGTAGAAATTAAGTGTGTACCAGCAGGCTTAAGAATTTTCGTACCATTAGTAGAAGAAGTTGAGCCGACCGAAAAACTAGAGGGACTCCCTAATCTAGTTATTGAGATGAAAGATACAGCAGAAGAATGAGGGTATAGGGCATGGGGCATGGGGCATTGGGCATTGGGAATGGACAAGAGACAAGGAAGAGGGGGAAGACGAGGGACAGGCTTGTTCAATAATTCCCCCTTGTCTTCCTTGTCTCCCTTGTCTCCCCTGCCCCTCTTGCCCCTCTGCTCCCCTGCCCCTCTGCTCTCCCTGCTCACCTTCAATTGAAAACTCAGGAGTAGGTTGCATTGAAACTTGTATCCGATCCAGCGATCGCTAAGAAAATTCGGAAAATGAATCAGCGGGTACGGTGGCAAGATCCGTTAATTGTGGAACGGGATATTGACCAAACTCGGCTGGTTTTGGAAGATGGTCAAACAGACAACTCTGAGTTCTCATTTTTAGTTGTCGGTGATAGTGGTTCCGGCAGGCACAGAGGACACAATCCCCAGCGACAAGTAGCTGAACTTATGCTGCCTCATCACAACGAATCCCGTTTTATGCTGCATACGGGGGATGTGATTTATTTAGTGGGATCGAGTGAATATTACCAGCAAAATTTCATCCAGCCTTACCGAGAGTTTATCTCTGGCATAGAGCATCGCAAACGGATTGCTTATGACCAGATGGTTTTTAAGCTGCCCATTTTACCAGTGCCGGGAAATCACGATTACTATAACTTGCCAATCTTATTGAGCTTGGCATCTCTAACAACATTACCCATTCGCCACCTGTTGCGATCGCGGTTAGACCTAGATGTGGGCTTACATGGCTCAGGATGCGGTGACGCTTACGCAAAGGCATTTCTCGACTATCTAAAGGCGTTTCAGCTTCCAGGAGAGTTAGCCAGTCACTTAGATCGGTATTACACAGCCAAGACAGACACAGGTCGTTGTCTTTCCTATCAACCGGGGCAATTTACCCGCCTTCCCAATCGCTATTACACTTTTCGTTATGGCGGTATTGATTTCTTTGCTTTAGATTCTAATACCTTTAACGATCCACCACCGCTACCGAAAACAAAAAAAGGTAACGCCGATCGCAAACTCTTAGAAAAACGTCGTGAAGATTTAGAGCAAGAAAAACTGCAAATTATTGAAACTTCAGCCAAACTTCGACCGGAAAACCCCAGTGAAGCGGATCAATTAGATGACTTCCATGCCAAGATGTCACAAATTGAAGAAATTATTGTTGATATCGATAAGCAACTAGCCACTAATAAAACAACACTGACCGACACTGAACAACTGGATTGGCTCAAGCAAAGATTAATTGAATCTTGGAATAATTCTGAAGTTCGGGGAAGGATAATTTATTTCCATCATCCTCCCTATGTAACTGAGGCGACGAAGTGGCAACAAGCACAAACTCTAATTGTTCGCGATCGCCTGCGTAGCGTACTGGATGCGGTAGCTAAAGAAATCGGTTCCTTAAATCAGGGTCGTCCTTTAGTAGATTTAGTAATAAATGGTCACGCCCACTGCTTGGAACACTTAGAAACAATGGATACGGGACACGCTGATTCTCATATCCACTGGATTGTTTGTGGCGGTAGCGGGTTTAGTTTGCGACGCCAGCGAATTGAAGGAGCAGATTTGATGGAGGAGAATAGATTAGTGGCGCGATCGCATCTGTTCATCGGTCGCAACGGTCAAGGTTCTCAGAAGCGACGACCTTATTCAGGTTTACGTATTGATGTTAAAGGCGATAAACAGCCCAAGTTTATTGTCCGTCCTTTGGTTGCCGAATGGTATCAGCGGCAATGGCATAATCGCGAACTTGAGCCGCTGATTATTTAAGGAATGGGCATTGGAAATTGGGCATTTGTACTAAGCTAAGAGAAGTATTAGGCAAAAGGCTTAGTTTCATTACTCTGCAATTCTCCGACTTTTGGGTGAATTATTAAGTTCACCAACAGTATCAGTTTATTTTCTGGAAGTCATGCGATCGCATCTTTTGCTCAAGGAACTCTACAAAGACCTTGACTTTCATCGGAATATATTTTCGGCTAGGATAAAGTGCGTTAATTGGAACTGGAGCCAGTGACTATTGAGACAAGACGTTCTTCAGTTAAAGAAACCCGCCGCGTCGTGCGATAAAATAATCGGACTCCTAGCCGTTGCTCTAGCTCATTCACCTTCAGACTGACGGTAGATTTAGGCAAGTCCAGCGATCGTGCTGCCCTGTATGAGCGCTTACTTGTTTCGACCTTGTTGCGCGGCGCAAACAAGGATAAAGCAGCAATATCGACAGCTGTCCACCGATCGAGGTTGATTACGTTGACTACCAGATATTGCCACTAGCATCGTATCCAGCATTCGCGAAGAAGTCCGTTTAATCGCACTGCTATTCGACCATAAAATTAGAGACGCAATATTTGCGTCTCTAGAAACCACTTATTTAGCCTTCTTACGTGTAATTGCACCCAGCAAAAGAGTTGTTAATTAAATTATTCCTGGGCCTCTACCGCGGCTGTCACCCTTATCTGTCAACTTGCCTTCCTCATCCTGATTAACTTCTCCAAGTTCTTCGATACGTTCTTGCTTATCTTCTGCGGCTTGCTGGCGTGCATCACCCGGTTCTTCGTAATACATTTCCGGTTCAATTGCATAGTTATTAGACAAACCTTCATTATCTACGGTATAGCCGTCAGTGGTACGTATACTTTCGGAATCGGTTTGATCGTCAGTAGGTGCGTCTGCTTCTTTTTCTTCCGTGGGACGTGTTTTGAATTTATCTCCTTCTCTTTCCATTCTCGCGGCGGTTTCAGCAGGGATAATGCCGCGATCGTAATTATTGACTTCCGCTCTATCGGATGAATCTGTATCTCTCTTAACTGCTTCATTAGCCATAATTTATGTCCTCGTTAAAGAATCTATTAAATAACTTCAGAAACTAGATTAGGCTGTTTCCGATCTCCAAGCTACTATCTTGAGAAGTGACTTAAATTTAAAAATAATGTTATATTCTCTATCTTTTGATGTATCTAAAAGATTAAGATTGAGTCCGGTTAAATACTGTGAATTGACATTTATTGGTAGAACAAGGGTTTTGGTTGAAGTCAACTTAAATATAAAAAGGGCAATTAGAACTGCAACTATAAGAGACCCTATCCAATTCTGCAAAGGCGGACGAGAGTTTGTCTAGCTGCAAATTCTATTTGCCCGTGTAAATTCTTGTTTAATGGATAGAAAATTTACTCGCCCAGGAATTGGTTTTTCAGTGATTGAATTTCATCGGCTAATTCTTGGCGAGTTGAAGCCTTCAGTAGATAACGGAAAACAAACCAACTGGTGTAACTAATTCCAACTAACTCAAAAAGTGGTGATAGTAGAGGAATATCATTGATTGCCGCTAGCACTGTCAGTACTACTCTAGCTGTAATAATCGCTGCCAAAATTAAAGCAACGCTTATTAGAGGCTGCTTGTAGTCCCGAAAAAAGTCACTTAAATATTGGGGCAGTTGCTCTAAAAATTGAGAAACTTGTCTGCTAATTTGCTGCAATTGAGATTCAGGTTCAGATGCTGGGGGTAACTTTGGCAAGTTTGCAGTATCAGTACCTTCAAGTGCTAGCGTACCTTGTGATAAGGAAGCATTGATCGATTCACGTTGCTGTTGTTCGGTTTCCATAGTTTTTATTGTTTGGTAACTACAAGACTTTGTATAACTGTGAGCATCAATGAAATATAGTTATTAAGGTTGTCAGCGATCGATTATTAGTGGTCAGTTAAACTTCTTACTGACCACTCAGGTTTAACAAGAGCAGTTAAATTTGTTTACGGCTAACTGCTCCTTTGGATTTGTTATTTGCCTTAGTTAGTTACTTTGGCAACAGTTGCTTTCACAACTACACTATTAACACCTTTAATTTCCTTAGCTAATTTTTCAATTTTAGCCAATTCCTGCTGATTGGTGACAGTTCCAGCCACAGTCACAACACCACCATCTGCGGCATTAACTGTTAGTTGACTCTTGGGGATATTAGCCTCTAATTTGGAGCGAACTTCACTTTCTAAGTCAGCTTTAGCTCTTTTTGTATCGCCACCAGTGGTATTGTTGCGCTGTTCGCGGGCACGAATATCTTCATTGAGTTGTCTTCTGCGAACTTCACTTTGTGCATCTTTTTGAGAAGCTTCTGTTGTTTTTGCAGTTGGTGTTTGGGGAGCCTCATTAGGATTGTTGGGTGCAGATTCACTTGTTTTAGAAGCGTTATCACAAGCAGCAACGCCAAAAACTAAAAGGCAACTAATTACGAAAGGGGTTAGCTTTTTCATTGGTTTAATTCTGAATCAGAAAGTGAAATCTATTGATATTTACGGCAAAAGTGAGGAGCAAGTTTTGGTAGTCAGGAGCAAAGTTTTCAAATTATTGCTCCTGCAATTTTGTCTAATTAGTGTGAGTGAAAACTACTTTAGGTTAAAGTACTTCATCACGACGATCGACAATAACTACAGCAGGATCGTTTCTATGAGATTCTGTTGAGTAATTGGGGCGAATCGGATCGACTACTGCGGCGTCACTATGCGTTACTCGGTCGGAACCTGGGCGATAGTCACTAATCTCAGTGGCATCATAGATTGCAAATTCTTCAATACCTCGACGCTTAAGAATTGCTTCAGCTTGGTGGATTTCAGCTTCTGTACCATCGAGAATTACTAAATAGTCGCCTCTTTGAAAGCGATCGCTATATACTCGCGCCCTGTCTTCAGGAATTCCCAAGCCAACAAGTGCGCCGACAATACTACCGGCTGCTGCACCGATCGCGCCACCAGCTAATGTTGTCGCTAAAGCTGTTGCAACTGCGCCACCAGCAATTACAGGCCCGATTCCAGGAATTGCTAAAGTTCCAAGTCCAACTAATAAGCCGGTCAAGCCGCCTAGAACACCGCCTGTAGCAGCTCCAGCTTTTGCACCATCGTCTGCTTTATTACCTGTATCAACGTTTCTATCTACATCTACACCACCGATCCCATGACCGTTTGTATCTTTGGCAATGATGGAGACTTGATTCAAGGAAAAACCTGCATCTCGTAATTCTGTAATTGCGACTTCAGCATCTCGACGATGAGAAAATACCCCGATCGCACGTTTGGAAACACCACTATAACCCGCAGTTGCAGCTGGAGTCACATAACCAGTGGCTGGATTTGTCGCATCTGGGTGGTCGTAAATGCCAAACTCTTCTACACCCTGATGATTTAAAATTGATTCTGCTCTAAGTATTTCTGAATCTGTACCATCAATAATGACTAAATAGTGTCCTCGTCTAACACGTTCGTCGTAAACTTTAGCTCGTTCTTCAGGAATTCCTAAACCAATTAATGCACCAAGTAAACTACCAGCTACTGCACCAATACCAGCGCCAGCGAGAGTTGTAGCTAGGGTAGTTGCTGCGGCTCCAGCCAACATGATTGGCCCAATTCCAGGAATTGCTAAAGTGCCAAGACCAACTAATAAGCCAGTCAATCCGCCCAAAGCACCGCCTGTAGCTGCTCCGACTTTAGCACCTTCGTCAGATTGATCGCCAACGCGATCGCTCACATCCGCACCAGCAATATCGTCTCTGTCACCATCTTGAGTAATGACAGAAACTCTGTTCATGTCAAAGCCAACTTTTTTTAATTCATGTAGGGCATGTTCAACATCTCGACGATGAGAAAATACACCTACAGCACGTTTATGTAGACCGACTACCATTATTCTTTCTCCTCAGCAACAAATCAATTATTTACTAATTCATAGCTCGTAGTAACCCTTATTAATACATGTTTCTATTTAGTTTTCATCAATCGCTTGGGAGAACTTTTCTCTCTATCATTAGATATAGGTGGTTTTATCTAAAGTTAGTAATTAAATCTCTATCAGAAAATATGTTTTATTTTCTAAAGTTTTTATAACAATTATTCTCTGTTTTCAATCTCTTTAATACAATTGATAACAAAATATTCTTTTCTAGGGTTTGCTAGTGTAACTCACCCACTCCAAACTTGCTATATCGGTAGATACAGTTTTACAAAATTCATTTTTGCCCAATATTTTTTTCAAGAAAATATTAATCAAATCATAAATTGTAGTTAACTTATACAAAATAAATATTTATTTTTTTATACGACTTTTGGACAACCAACTTATTACTTAAGAAAGTGTCAGTTTACATAAATGATAATTAAGCTGATAAATAAGCCATTTTATAAATGGGTATTTAATTGAGTAAAAGTGAGAAATTTCTATGTTTCAAGCTGTTTTAAGTATTTTGGAATGGGATCAGCTACCTTTGGGATTAGCGCCGATAACTTTAGCTCAGGAAGTACTAACTCCAGAAGAAACATCAGTTGTTTTTTCTGGGCCTAAATTGTTGGTAGCACTGCTAGCTGGGGTTTTGATGGCATTTGCCTTTCAATTATTATTAACAAACTTTTCAGTTGCAGTCGGAATTTCATCTTGGGAAATTGGCTCAGATTCTGACGATCAGTCTGAAAGTTTGGGTAAGACAATTCGTAAAGGTCAAGCTAAAATTGGTGCTTGGGCGTTAATAACCGTTAGTATCGCATTATTTATTGCTTGTTTTTTAGCAGTAAAACTTAGCCTAATCGAAAGCGCATTTTTAGGAGCAATTATTGGTGTAGTCATTTGGTCTACCTATTTTTCACTAGTAATTTGGTTGGGTTCATCAGCAGTAGGTTCTTTAATTGGTTCTATATCGAATACTGTTACTTCTGGTTTTCAAACTCTGATGGGTACGGCAACTGCTGGCATCAGTGCTAATACTGCAAAAAAACAGTTAGTTTCTACTGCTGAAGATATTACAGCCGCAGTCCGGCGGGAATTAACTTCAGGTTTTGATTCTGAAAGTATTAAAAATACTCTCCAAAGTACTTTAGGTTCTCTGCAATTGCCAAAGCTGGATATCAAACAAATTCGCAGTCAATTTGACCAACTTCTTAAAGATACAGATTTGCAATCTGTTGAAAACAGCGAACTTTTACAAAATATCGATCGCCAACAAGTCGTTGATTTAATCAGTAGCCGTAGCGATTTATCTCAAGAAGATATCAATAACATTGCCGACCAATTTGAAGGTGCATGGCAACAAGCTTTAAATCGCAAAAATCCCACCGAACAAGTAATTAATTTACTCAAGTCCGCTACACCAGAAGAACTTAATTCTGAGCAATTAGGTGAACGGCTGCAAGAATTGGTTACAATCGGAGGCGGTAATGGCAATGGTATAATCAAGCAAGCTATTACGTATGGTTTAAGTGCAGCTGCGCCAGCAGTTCTGGAACGGGTAAACCTTTCTAATATTGATGTGAACAAAATTACAACTCAGTTGCAAAAACTGAAAGAAAAAGTTCAAGATGTCGATGTCGAGCAAGTCACAGAACAATTTCAAAAGTTTAGAGAGGAAGCAACTGAGCAAGTATCTACAAAATTACCCATATCATTAGAAAACGCGATTAAGGCAGATGTAGAAGACTACATATTGCATTCGTTCCCTTGGCACTTTAACCGAATTACTCTAATAGATGAATTTAAAGAAGTCATCTATGACGTAAATGCAGATCCAACAACTGTGAGACGGGAGTTGGAAGAAATCAATCAAGAATATTTCACCAACTTACTAAAGCAACGTGGTGATCTTAGCGAAGCTAGGGTGAAAGAAATTTCTGAGCAAATGGAAAGCGATCGCCTGGAAGTTTTAGAAACTGTCAAACAGGCTCAAGCAAGAGAAAAAGGGCAAGATTTCCGCAGCCGCATCGAAGATTATCTGCGTTCGACGGGTAAAGACGAACTTAATCCCGAAGGTATTGAACGGGACTTTGGCAAGTTGCTGGACGATCCCCAAGCTGGCTTTGAAGATTTAAGTAGCCGCTTCGGGCAATTTGACCGCGATACTTTTGTACAATTACTCAGTCAGCGTCAAGATATCAGCGAAGAGGAAGCTAATAATATTGTTAGTCAACTCGAACGCAACCGCGATAATCTTTTGAATCGTGCTAGGGAATTGCAAGAACAAGCAAAAGCGAAAGCCGATGAACTGCGCCAAAGAGTTGAAGAATATCTGCGAAATACTAACAAAGACGAACTCAATCCCGAAGCGATCAAACGTGAGTTTAGAATTTTGCTAGACGATCCCCAAGCCGGAATTAGCCTTTTACGATCGCGCCTATCGCAATTTGACCGCGATACATTGGTACAATTGCTCAGTCAGCGTCAAGATTTGAGCGAAGAACAGATAAACGAAACTCTCGATCAGCTTGAAGCAGTCCGAGATAGTATTTTGCAAGTACCGCAACAAGCGAAAGAACAGTACGAAAAAACTACAAAAGCGATCGCTGAATATCTCCGCAATACCAACTTGGAAGAACTTAATCCAGAAGGTATCAGAGCCGATTTGGAAAAATTACTCGACGATCCTCAAGCTGGAGCCTTAGCACTGCGCGATCGCTTATCTAATGTCGATCGAGAAACCTTAGTAAAACTCGTGAGTCAAGGCGGCGACTTAAGCCAAGAGCAGGTTAATCAGATCATCGATCGCGCTCAAGATGCCATTGGTGATATCCTGAGAGCGCCACGACGTTTAACCAAGCGCACCACTCAACAAGCTTTAGATTTTGAAGCTAATCTCGAAGAATATCTGCGTAATACCAACAAAGAAGAACTCAACCCCGAAGGAATCAAACGCGATTTACAATTGCTGCTGTCTTCTCCCCGCGCTGGAATTGAGAGTTTAAGCGATCGCGCCGCAAAATTTGACCGTTCGACAATTGTGGCGCTATTATCCCAACGTGAGGATATCTCAGAAGAAGAAGCTAACCGAATTGTCGATCAAATTGATTCTGTTCGCAGTTCGATTGTCGAACAATTCCAGCAGATACAGCAGAGAGTGCAATCAGTGCTAGATGGAGTTTTTGCCAAAGTTCGCAACTATCTCAACTCCCTGAATCGTTCTGAACTCAACTATGAAGGCATTAAGCAAGACTTTGCGAAAGTCTTCGACGATCCCCAAGCTGGATTTGAAGCATTGCGCGATCGCCTCAGTGAATTCGATCGTGATACCTTAGTTGCTGTATTGAGTTCTCGTGAAGATATTTCCGAGGCGGATGCTAACCGCATTATTAACCAAATAGAAGCGGCGCGAGATAGCGTATTGCATCGAGCCGAACGCATTCAGAAAGAAACTCAAAAACGTCTGAAAGCGATTCAAGAACAAGCTAAAAAGCAAGCCGAAGAAACTAAGAAAACCGTTGCAAATGCTGCATGGTGGATATTTGGGACAGCAATTACTTCTCTTTGTGCCAGTGCGATCGCAGGTGCGATCGCTGTGACTGGGATAACTCTACCTGGGTAAAATATCTCCGTCATCAAGAATTATGAGAAATACAAAGTGGCATTCAGTCTTTACAAATGAATGCCACTTTTTTATTTATCAAAAAATTACCGTGAGATTAAATCCCGTTAATTACTTATGATTACCGCATCTGTGCAAAAATCGGAAAAGCCTTGTTCGCTCTAAATGATATATCAAAAAACTCTATCTGAAAAAATATTTCATATTTCGTTATCGCAAGAGTAATAAAAATGGCAACAATACGATTAATGCCGGTGATGGCAACAATACGATTTACGGCAAATCTGACAACGATACGATTAACACCGGATCTGGCAATGATAAAATTCAAAGCGGATCTGGCAACGACACGATTAACGGCGGTTCTGGCAACAATCGAATTGACGGCCAATCTGGCGATGATAAGATTGACGCTGGATCTGGGAACGATACGATTAATGGCGGTTCTGGCAACGATACGATTAACGCTGGAGCCGGGAACAATCGGATTGACGGCGATTCTGGCAACGATATCATTAACACCGGATCTGGTAACGATACAATAATCGGCGGAACAGGCAGCGATACGATTAACGCTGGTGATGGCAATAATACGATTGACGGTGGATATGACAACGATAGGATTAACGCCGGATCTGGCAACGATACAATTAACGGTTGGGTGGGCAACGATACAATTAACGGCGGAGCGGGCAACGATAAGATTGACGGCAGTTCTGGCGACGATAGTCTTATCGGTGGATTAGGCAACGATAGCCTAGTTGGCGGATCTGGTAACGATACGATTAGCGGTGATTTTGGTAACGGTGGTATCCTCATTGGTGTTGGTGGGACTGATATCCTCACTGGAGGATTGGGTAACGATGTTTTCGATTTCAACTTCGTTTCAGAGAGCCAACCTGGTTTGTTACAGGATGCGATCGCTGATTTTGTAGGAAACGGCATCCTTGCAGGAGATCAAATCGATCTATCTACTATTGACGCCAACTCCACTAAAGAAGGCAATCAAGCTTTCACTTTTATCGGGAGTCGTGCATTCTCTGCAATCGGTCAAATCCGTTATTCAGGAGGTATTCTCCAAGGTAGTACTGATGGCGAGCTGTCGGCTGAGTTTGAAATTCGGCTTACAAGAGCGCCACAATTAGTAGAAAGCGACATTATCCTTTAATTTAATATTATCTGCCTTAAAAATAAGGCAGAATGCAGAATTTTGATAATTGAATAGTCGCAAAGAGAGATAAGTTTAGCTTGCCTCTGTTATAGTTTATAGTTATTAAATTGCGCCGCATATATATCAGAAAATTAGGTAATACAATCGCAACTGTTGTAATGATGCCACTTAATGAAAAAATGTCAGATAATTTGAGAAGGCAAGTTGTGACACAAGGGACGTAGCGATTGCGCTGGTTAACAAGGCTTTTAAGTTATTGCAATTATTTCCTTATATATAACTAGATAAATCATCGAATAAATCTCAAAAAGCAAAACCAACCCTATCTGAACAAAGGTTTCAGATTTTGTTTTCGCGAGAGGAATAAAAAAGGGATAATTACTCTTTCTTATAGATAGAAAAAACTAGGCTTGAAAGTAATAGTATAGTGTTGTGATTGTGGATAACATCAAAACGTTCTAAAAGTTATGCGCTTCTGTAGGAGTAAATCAACTTGTTTCATACCATCCTACTACTGCAAACAGTAAAGATATAAAGACATGACATTACTCTTGGCATAATTTTGATGCCAAGAGCATCAATACATCTAGTGCTTGTCAAATCTTCAGAGCTGATTCGTAAAGAAAATCTGAAGGATACTCAACTCGTTACTAGGTCTGAGTTTCAGCGAATAAGTATTTTTTTGACTCAAATTCCTGAAATCCTTGCAAGACAAGTACTTTACTTGAGTTTACAAATTAGCTCTCAAACTTAACACCAAAGACTTGTTCCAATCAGGTGTGGTTCGATCGTCTATTTCCACTCGTTATTTTTTTGCCTTGTCTTCTCGGCGTTGCTGAATGAAAGTGGGAAATTTAAAAATTTAATATTTGAAACTGTTTCCTTTACACCTTTGGGGGAAACCAAATTCATACTCTTAATCAGCAACACCGTTTTCTGATAGGAAAGTGACGAGGTTATTTTTTACCTTCTAAGTTCAGGATAAACTTAACTAATGGCAATTATCAATGGTAGCATTTTTAATGACAACAATACCATCAACGGTTCCCCATTAATCTTTCGTCCTGCCCTAAATGGGGGTGCTGGCACCGATATCCTTAAATGGCAATGCCGGCGACGATAGTTTAAATGGCGATGCTGGCAGCGATATCCTTAACGGTCAATACGGTTCAGTTAAGGATAATTGTAGGTTGGGTTGCTAATGTATGAGAAAATCTGTTAATACAATCAATCGCAAAACTTGTGATGATGCCACAATAGCCAAATTGTAATGTTAGGGGTGCAGGGATGTCTACGACGGTCACTGAGCGCAGTCGTACCACTTCGTGGAAGCAAGCTACGCAAAGCGTCTCGCAAAGAAGTGCGGGCTATGACGCTCGTTCGCGCAGCGTGCCGTAGGCAAGACTCGCTAACGCTTCGCTATCGGCGTCGCACTCGTCTAACAAGGGAATGGCAATAAGTTAAAATACAGCCCCAATTAGATCCTGGGAGGCTCCGTCTCCAATGGCTTTAGCAGAGGCAGCATCCCTCTCGAAACACATTTCAAGTCTTAAGACTGGTAACGAATTCAAGTTACACAAACCTTTAGGCTTTTCTTCGTGTCATCTGTCTAACAAAGCTTTTAACTTATTGGTAATTATTTGTTATCAAGTTACACAAATCTTTAGGTTTTTCTTCGTGTCATCTGTCTAACAAAGCTTTTAACTTATTGGCAATTATTTGTTATATATAACTACAGAAAACACTAAACAAATATCAATATGCTCTCACCAGCTCTACCTGGACAAAGGTTTTCCATTTTATTCTGACCAGAGAATAAAAAAGCTAATTATTATTTTTTCTAAAAAAAAGTTTGCTGGAGGGTAATACTATAGTACTGTTATTATAAATACATTATTAATGTCCTTAAATATATATAATCACGTAGAAAAATCTCTTGTTATTGAGTACTTTCCAACTGAAACAACTGAAAAGATAAGGTACAAGGGCATCAGATGATTTTTGGTACAAATTTGAAATAAATATCATCAAATACATCTAGCACTTCTTAAATATTCTCAAATACTCTCAAATATTCAAACTTAATAGTCAAGGACTGTTCTAATCAGGTTTGCTCAACAATATACTTCAATTATTGATATTTTGACTTGGTTTTGTCGGCATTGCTGAATGAAAGTATGGAATTCCCAAATTCCATGTTTTAAATTGCTTGCTTTATGCATTTGAAGGAAATCAAATTCATACTCTTAATCAGCAATGCCGTTTTATAATGGAGAAGTAAAGAGGTAATTTTTTTTTCCTCTAAGTTTAGGAGAAACTCATCAATGGCAAGTTCAATATCAATCTCCTCTGGTAGCGGCAGTGTTAGTGCCAGCTCTAGTAGTTATAGCAGTAGTAGTGGCAGTGGCAGTAGTAGTAGCAGTAGTAGCAATAATGGTCAGAGCGATGTCATTAACACTAGTGGTGGCAACAGTACCCTTATAGGTGGTAGTGGCAAGAGTATCCTTAACGCTGGTGGTGGCAATGATAACCTCTTTGGTAACGCTGGTAACGATATTCTTAACGGTGGTGCTGGTAACGATACGCTCAATGGTGGTACTGGGGATGATGTCCTGACTGGCGGTAGTGGAAAGGATATTCTCACTGGAGGATCGGGTAATGATGTTTTCAAGTACAACTCAATTTCTGATACTCCACTTTCGGGACGCGACATCATCACTGACTTTCGTGGAAATGGCAGCTTGCCAGGCGATCGCATCGATCTATTTAATATTGATGCCAACTCCACTATTGGGGGTAATCAAGCTTTCACTTTCATTGGAAGTGCCCAATTCTCCGCACCCGGCCAAATCCGTTATTCAGGAGGTGTTCTCGAAGGTAACACCGATGGGAATCTGTCGGCTAATTTTCAAATTCGGCTTATAGGAGCACCACAAGTAGTGTCAAGTGACCTCATTCTTTAATTTAATATTCCTGCCTTGAAAATAAGGCAGGAGGCAGAAGGTAGAAGGCATTAGAGAATGAAAATATCTCTTTCCCAGTCTTCAATCCCTAGTCACTATTTTCAAGGCAGATATAATTTTGAAGAAGAACTCTAGTGCAAAGTTAGAGTGTCTCCATCTGTGTACCGGAATCAATATCAATATACTAAGCTTATAAATGTGGAAAGTCAGAGCCTCACCTTGGGGCAATGACTTTTTTTCATATTTAAATTCGTATTGCTATCCATAGTATTTCCGGCACTCTAAATGTCATACACAAGAATCATCCCTATTTAACACAAACGCTTAGATGAAGATTTATTTTAATTAGGGCTGACTAAAAGACACAGTGAAACATAGAGAATTACTCATATTCGATCGCACTGCCCAGGCATGAGAAAATCATCAGGTAATACAATCGCAACAGTTGCGATGATGGCACGGAAGGAAAAAAGATGTCGGAGAATTTGAGAAGCCAAATTGTGACGCAAGGAGTGCAGCGATCGCCTAATCGAGCTATGCTGCGTGCAGTTGGTTTTAAAGATGAAGATTTCAATAAAGCTATTGTGGGCATTGCCAACGGCTACAGTACGATCACTCCCTGTAATATGGGAATAAATCAACTGGCACAAAGGGCAGAAGTGGGGATTAAAACTGCCGGAGCAATGCCGCAAGTGTTCGGTACGATTACCATTAGCGATGGGATTTCGATGGGAACTGAAGGGATGAAATATTCCTTAGTATCGCGGGAAGTGATTGCTGATTCCATTGAAACCGCCTGTACTGGACAAAGTATGGATGGTGTACTAGCCATTGGCGGTTGTGATAAAAATATGCCAGGGGCAATGCTAGCGATCGCCCGGATGAATATCCCTGCAATATTCGTTTACGGTGGCACAATTAAACCCGGTCACTACAACGGACGCGATTTAACTGTTGTTAGTTCTTTTGAAGCTGTTGGTCAATACAGTGCGGGAAAAATTGACGACAAGGAATTATTAGAAGTCGAAAGTCGGGCTTGTCCGGGTGCCGGTTCCTGTGGGGGAATGTTCACAGCTAACACCATGTCTTCAGCATTTGAAGCGCTGGGGATGAGTTTACCCTATTCTTCGACAATGGCGGCAGAAGATGCTGAAAAAGCTGATAGCACAGAAAAATCAGCGTTTGTGTTAGTCGAAGCGATTCGCAAACAAATCTTACCCCGGCAAATTATTACCCGCAAATCTATAGAGAATGCTATCTCTGTAATTATGGCGGTGGGTGGTTCTACCAATGCAGTACTGCACTTTTTAGCGATCGCCCGCGCCGCTAATGTAGAGTTAACTATAGACGACTTTGAAACTATCCGCGCTCGCGTTCCCGTTTTGTGCGATCTAAAACCAAGTGGTAAATATGTTGCTACAGATTTGCACAAAGCTGGTGGCATTCCGCAAGTAATGAAGATGTTACTTGTGCATGATTTATTACACGGTGATTGCCTCACCATCAGCGGTCAAACCATTGCAGAGATATTAGCAGACATCCCAGAAGAAGCATCTGCCAATCAAGATGTGATTCGGACTTGGGATAACCCGATGTATCCTCAAGGACATTTAGCCATCCTCAGAGGTAATTTGGCAACGGAAGGGGCTGTCGCCAAAATTACCGGCGTGAAAAAACCAGTAATTACCGGCCCCGCACGAGTATTTGAATCAGAAGAAGCCTCTTTAGATGCAATTTTAGCTGGTAAGATTCAAGCTGGTGATATTCTCGTCATCCGCTACGAAGGGCCTAAAGGCGGCCCTGGAATGCGCGAAATGTTGGCTCCCACTTCGGCAATTATCGGGGCTGGTTTGGGTGATGCTGTCGGATTAATTACCGACGGACGCTTTTCTGGCGGTACTTACGGTATGGTGGTTGGTCATGTTGCTCCAGAAGCAGCAGTTGGTGGGGCGATCGCGCTTGTAGAAGAAGGCGATAGTATTACTATTGATGCACCCGCTCGTTTATTGCAGTTGAACGTATCCGAAGAAGAATTGGCTCGTCGTCGTGCCAACTGGCAACCTCCGGCTCCGCGTTATACTAAAGGCGTGTTGGCGAAATATGCCAAATTGGTATCTTCTAGCAGTATTGGTGCTGTAACAGATTTGGACTTGTTTTAGTTAACCTGACAACTGTGGCGCTTTGCCTACCTTTAACAAGGGGCTTCAGCCCCTTGTTTAGTTATTTGAGACGATCGCTGGATTTACGCTGTTATGTAATCGTTTGATCTAGCGATCGCTTCTAAAGAATTTGCAAGGACAAACTCAGTAACTTACTTTGCGATCGCAAGCGTGGTAAAACAAACTGCTGTATCGAAACAATTTGTCAGATGAAATACTATTGATCGCCTCTAAGTTTTGAAGCTATTGAAGAGGGACGTTCTGTATTTATACCAGATTTTTACCTTATTTTCGTGAGTTTTTGGAAAAATATTGAAAAAGTTTCAGGAAATTTACATAGAAGAAGTGATGTCAATCGATATACTACAGAAATACTATTGACCATCAACTGCTGAAAAACTTAAAAGGGCACAAAATGAGTTCTGAATCTAACGTCAAACTGACGATCGCTCTTTCTAATCCAGATTTAGATGCAGAGGAGCAAGAACGAGAAGCACGGAATCTGCTGCGAGAAATCAAAGACTTAGATGTTGAAAGTGCTGAACTAGTAACAGCTACAGAAATACCCGAAGGAGCCAAATCTGTTGGCGGGTTTCTGGTGGGGGTGTTGCAAGCAGAGGTGAGCCTTGCCAATTTTAAGAAATTGCTGGGATTTTTAGGCGATCGCTTGGGTAACAAAACCATTGAGTTGGAAGTTGAAGCCAACGGCAAGAAACTCAAGGTGAAAGCTAGCAGCCGGGAAGAGTTAAACGCCGCCATTGAACAAGCTCAAAAGTTTATCGCAGGCAACGCCAGAAATTCCAGCATTACGGAAGAACAAGCGTCGGGACTCAGAGATGGAGATATAGCTTTAATTGAGAGTCTATGCTTTTCTTCCACTTCTGCCGAAGTTTATAATTATCAAAACATTCTAATCTCAGCAATTCTGTTGGCTACTGGGGGTTTATTAAAAGCTAAATATATAATTGCTTTTGCCTGTGGAGGAGCATTTATAGGAAGTCTGGCTGGTAACACTTCATTATCCGTGTTTGGAGCTTTAATTGGAGCAGTATACGCATTAAATTATCAAAAAAACAATCTGCCATCAATTTATGTTTCCGCATTCACATCTTACGAGCCAAGAAAAGACAACAATATCTGGAAACAAGGTAATTATATGATTGCCCTGGCATTAGGTGGCACTTTTTTAGGTGGACTAATTGCTCAAATTCCCGGCTCAATTATTGGTGCTATATGTGGATTCTTTTTGAGTTCGATTATTTCTAAAATATAAAGCCTAATTCACACAATAGAAGATAATAGTAATTGGAAATAACCAAATTTATGAGTAACTCAACAAAACTAATAATATGGGGGCTGGTAAATTTTATATTTTTTACATTATACTCTTTCCGAAGTAAGCAATCATTAAATTTAACAGCAGCAATAAATATAGCACTTGCTTCAGGAGGCTTAGTAACTAGTATCAGCCTGTTTTATCAATTGGTTGCTTCACAAACATTAAAAGAAATACTGGAAAAAGAAGTTGGATTTGACATAACTGCACTTTATTTAGGGGTAATAGCTGCTGGTTGGGTATCATTACAACCAATTGCACAACTTTTTGAGGTAAATAGCTTTGCTGGAAAGGTTGATGGATATCATATTGATACAGGTACAACTATTTATTTAAACTTATATTGTAATAAAAGTCGGATCTATCGCGTGGTTTTGACAGAAGAAATACTTCAGGCAAAGCTTAAAAATCTGCCGAATACTCAAACATTCCCGAAACCACAAAATCCCCAAGATTTAATTGGTAGAAATATTAGTATACTAGAAGTAGTACCTATTCAATCAGGAAAAGTGCAGGAGTTAAGAATAACTCAACCAGAACAATTAATTATTAGTTAAACACTTATAATATCTGTAGGTTGGATTTAGGAACGAAACCCAACATTTTATCATTGTTCATGTTGGGTTTCGCTGCCGTTCAACCCAACCTACATTGAGATATTTTATTACAAGTAATCACTCGAATTTGATATAATGCACTCTTGACCAGAAATTATTGGCAACTTGCTCGTACATTGTCTCTTCATCTATTACTCCTACAAATCAAAAAAGCCAAAATTTCTCACAACATATCTGGATTTTCCCCCAATTCTCTCAATCTAGCCGCTAAACGAGCCACCTGTGCAGCAGCCGCTTCTTCTCGTATAGCAGCAACTTCTGCTTGTGCAACTGCGGCTTGTGCTTGTGCAACAGCAATTTCCGCCTGCGTGACTGCAACTTGTGCTTGTGCAGCAGCAGCTTCGTCTGGTAACAAAACCAAATTGCCAGCGACATCATAAAACCGCAACCATACCGCCGTTTCTCTGTCTATTGTTCCTTCATACGTTCCCAACCATAAACCTAACTTTTGACACCACAACCAACCACGCTCATTTGGTGTCAAAGATTGATATTGCTGATTATGATCTAAATGCCACCCTTGCAAAGAAGTCGGGTCAAAGGGGTCATAGACAAAATAATCTGAAGTATGAAAAGTTTGTTCGTAAAGGTCTTTCTTAACAGTCTTATCTATTTTGGCTGTAGATGGTGACATTAATTCTACAATCACATCAGGATAACGACCGTTTTCTTCCCACACTACCCAACCTTGCCGAGAATTAGTCCCATCCACATTCAAGACAGCAAAGAAATCGGGGCCACGAAAATCCTGGTTACGTACTTGGGCGCTGCTGTAATAAATAAACATATTGCCACCAGTAAAAAAATCATTCCGTTCAGCCCAAGCTTGTTGCAATGACCGAATTAGGACATTCATAGCAATACGGTGGCGATTTGATTCCAAAGGTTCTCCGTCATCAAAAATTAAATTTGTGGGCGGTGTGGGGTGTTCCCAGTCTAGAATGGCTCTTGGGTTGTTTTCGGTAGTCATGAGCGATCGCCTTTCTCAGAAAGCTTTAGATTTTTATCATAAATTATTCTTTACCCAATCTCGAAAGTTACGCATAGCTTGACTTCTCCCAATTGTTAAACACTGCTGCACATATTTATTAACTAATTCAACAATTGGAATGTCAGGAAAATTAGGACTAGATTCAGATTTTATATATTTACCTTCTTTTAGCAAGCAAATTTCTAAACCTTTTTGTGTATGTCGCCAAAGTTCAGGAACTCCCAAAATTTCATAATTCTCAAATCGAGTGCGAGAGGTAATATCTATTTCGATTGCTAAATCTGGTGGTGGGTCTATATTTAAATCTATGCGATTTTTTCCAATTATAGCAGCTTGATTTTGAATATAAAAACTGGTATCTGGTTCTACTGCTTGCCGCATTCGCTCATTTTTTAGTGTTGTGGAACCAAAAGGCTCAAAATCAATTTGGAGTTTGTCTAATAAAACTCTTACTAATTCACCAATATATTCTTTATCTTTTTCGTGTTCTGGTAGAGGAACCATAATTTCTAACCAACCATGACTATAAGAAATACGTGCTGCACGTCTTTCTCCCATTTCTGCTAAAATATCTTCTAACTGCTGCCAACTAATATCTTTAAGTAACATTTGTTGACCAGGGTTAACAATAATTTGTTGCAGTTTTAAAAGCATATTACCTCAGAGAGTTGATATAGTAATAATTGTATGTATTAGATGGAATTTACAAATCAACTTTCTTAAAGTATATCGCTTATGACCATTAGTGTACAAATTAACCAAAATAATTCATTGATATAATCTTTGACTGTTTCAATTTTGTCAGCAATTTTTAATTTTTACTTGTTAAAGGAATACGGATGGTAAACTCTGTTCCATATCCTGGGGTTGAATCAACTTCAATAGTCCCTCGATGTTTATCTACAATAATTTGATAAGCGATCGCCATTCCTAATCCGATTCCTTTACCCACAGGTTTAGTAGTAAACATGTGGTCAAATACCCGTTGCCTGACATTCTCTGACATCCCAATACCATTATCGGAAATCTGAACGATCGCGCAATGACTTGATTTGTCAATTTGGGTTTGGAGCTTAATTTGATTTGGGTTAGTTTTAAGCTCCTCAAAACTTCGTTTTTGGCTGGCTTCTTCTAGTGCATCAATCGCATTGACTAGAACATTCATAAACACTTGATTGAGTTGCCCTGCGTAGCATTCTACTAGCGGTAGATCGCTGTATTGCTTAACGATCTGAATTTCTGGTAGATTGGGCGTGGCTGTAAGGCGACGGTTCAAAATCATCAGAGTGTTATCTAATCCTTCATGAATATCTACAAATTTCATATCTGCTTCATCGAGGCGCGAGAAATTACGCAGCGACAGTACAATTTCACGAATGCGTTTGGTTCCCAATTGCATTGATGCCATTAATTTGGGTAAATCTTCTGCTAGAAACTCAATATCAAGGTCTTGAATGCGATCGCTAATTTCGGGGGTAGGATTTGGGTAGGTTTGTTGATAAAGCTTGAGCAAATCGAGGATATCTTGACTGTAAACGCTGGCATGATTGAGATTGGCATGGATAAAATTGGCGGGATTATTAATTTCGTGTGCCACTCCAGCCACTAATTGTCCCAGACTAGACATTTTTTCGGTGTGGATGAGTTGAGCTTGAGTATTTTGCAATTCTTTCAGGGTTTTGCTGAGTTGCTGCGCCTGCTGGCTAGAAATCAAAGCGCGATCGCGAATCTGTTCATATAGCTGCACCTGTCGCCACGCACTAATCAACCCAATCAATAGCAATCCTCCCAAAACTGTAGCCAACAGGTTCAACGCCTGTAATGGCGATTCAATATTTTCTTTTGGCACAATTAACGCTACTGACCAATTTGCTTCTCTGAGGGGAGTGTAAGCAATATAGCTCCATTTACCATCCAGTTTCACCAATTCAATATTTGTGCGTTTAGCTACCATTTTTTGGCTAATTTCAACTAATCTGGGATTGCGCGAGTTCAGAAAACTTTTGGCAGCTTTTTCGGGTGTACCAATTAGTTCTTTGTTGGGATGGGCAATGGGAACTCCTTGAGAATTCAGCGCGAAGGCATAGCTGACTTTACCTTGATGTAAATTGCCGATCGCCTCAACGACTCGCTTAATTGGAATTCCTCCCATTAAAACACCTGCTGGCTTTATGCCTGTTTCGGCAGGAATCGGCGAACTAATCTGAATCTGTAGCTGCTTGGTTGTGCGTCCAATAATTGGATCGGCTGCTACGGTTTCACCCGCCATACTCCGTTGAAAAAACTCTCGGTCTTTAACATTGAGCCGATCGCCTTGAGTATTCATTAATGTGCCATCTGGTATGCTCAACGTCATGAGCAAAAACGTTTGCAGCCGCTTCAATTCAGATTGCAAGTAAGGTTCCATTACAGACCAATCGAGCGATCGCACCACAGTAGTATTTGCCAAAGTTTTAATTTCTGTCTTCCGAATGGCTAACCAGTTATCGATATCATCCTGACCTCGCCGTGTTTTTAACAGTACTTGTTCTTTGAGACTAGTGAGTAGCAATCCCTTAACAATCTTGTAACTAGTGATAGCTGTGGCACTAATGCTAATAGACAGAATTATCACAATTGATAATAATATAAACTTCCGCGATCGCCATTGAAATGAGTAGTATTTTTTGTTGATATTGGTATTCCATCCGAGATGAATTTTCGACCAGGTTTTCTGCAACTTAAGTATCATTGTAGCTTTCCTACCAGTTAAGAATTTAAAAACTAAAAATAAAAAGTGCTGAGTAAACTATAAATTACTCAGCACTCAGCACTCAGCACTAATTATTGTTGTTGAGCAGAGATTTGAATGAGAAACTCTGTACCTTTTCCAAGTTCGGAAGTACAAGAGAGCGAACCGCCATGTGCTTCGACCACAATTTGACGAGCGATCGCTAATCCTAATCCAGTGCCTTTTCCGACAGGCTTAGTAGTAAATAAATGGTCAAATACTTTTTGTTTAACCTCTGGTGACATCCCGACGCCATTATCAGCAATTTTAATCAAAACATTTTGACCTGAATCTACTACACAAGTTTGAATAGTGATGCAATTGGGGTTGGCAAGAATCGCTTCCAAACTGCGTTCTGTATTGTATTGTTCAAGCGCATCAATGGCATTTGCTAACAAGTTCATAAACACCTGATTAAGTTGTCCTGCAAAGCATTCCACTAGAGGTAGTTTGCCATAATTCTTCACCACTTCAATTGCTGGACGGTTTTCATTAGCTTTTAAACGGTGTCTGAGAATCAGAATAGTACTGTCAATCCCTTCGTGAATATCAAAAGGAACTTTATAGTCCTTATCTGCTCTGGAAAAGGTTCGCAAACTGGTACTGATACTACGAATCCGGTTAACACCCAATTTCATCGAGTCTAGTAATTTAGGCAAATCTTCGCGTAAATAATTCAAGTCTATGGCATCAATTTCATCTTGAATATCTAAACCGGGATTGGGAAAATTTTGTTGATAAAGATTAATTAGTCCAAACAAATCTTTAACATAATCTTTGGCAGGTTCAATATTACCAGCAATGAAGCCTACAGGATTGTTGATTTCATGGGCAACACCTGCTACCAGATTGCCAAGGGCAGACATTTTTTCACTTTGTACCACTTGCAATTGCATCGTTTTGAGTTCTTGCAACGCTTGTTCCAACTGTTGTTTTTGCTGCTGTAACAATTGTTGTGCTTGTTGGCGTTCAGTAATGTCTTCAGATGTGCTGAGGATACCAAAAACGTTTCCTTCTCTATCTTTTAGAGGAATTTTATTTGTATTAGACCACTTATGTTGTCCATCTACTTGTTGCACGGTTTCAATAATGTTGAGTTCCGCTTCCCCAGACTCAATGATGCGGCGATCGCGCGCTACAAAAAAATCTGATTGCTCGCTAGTCCAGCTAAGGTCGTAGTCTGTTTTCCCAATAACATTTTCTGGCACTCCTAGACCCCAAGTTTGCGTAAACTTATGATTACAGCCTAAATAAACACTATTGCAGTCTTTCCAGAAAACAGATTGTGGGATATTGTCAATAATTAACCGCAAAAATTGTTCAGTCTGTCCCAAGTTTTCTAGAGTATCTTGTGCTTGCTGATAAAGCCTAGCGTTTTCTAGGGAAATTGCAGCTTGAGTACATAATAAATTGAGAATTTCGACGCGATCGCTAGTAAATGCTCCAGTCATGAGATTGTTTTCTAAATATAAAATCCCTAACAGTTTCCCTTGATAGAGAATCGGCGTACACAGCAAGCTTTTGGGTTGCTGACGAATAATATAGGGATCGGCTATCAACGCCGGATGCAATGTTGTATCAAGGATAACGGTAGGTTCCAGGCTGCGTTTGACGGCGTAAATTAGGCTATGAGGAACATCTGCACTATCTTCCACACAAATGGACTGTAACACCGTTGATTGCTGCCCAACTTCAGCCATCGCCTCAACTAGCAATCTATCTTCTTTAAGCAGTAGTAACGCACACTTATCTGCTCCAGCATTTTCAATCACCACTTGTAGCAGCTTCGTAAGTAATTTATCCAGTTCAATTTCACTGGAGAGAGTCTGAGAGGCTTTTAAAACTGTTGCCAAATCTAGCATTACTGATGTATTGCTGCTAGAGGTTACTGATTTATGAATGCTTGGGTGGAAGGTACTAATGCTGTCAATATTTGCGAACGTCTCATTGGGTGTGAGTAGTGAACGCTTCTGTTGTAAAATTGGGGCTAGCAGTTGTGGATAACGCTGTTCTAGATCGTCAACTTTGGCTTTAGCATCCCAACGGCTGTAGCAATAGTAAGCATTAATCAAATATTCTTGAGCAATGCGTTCTTTGCCCCATTCTAAATAGAACTTGGCTGCAAGTTCGTTAGCGAGAGCTTCTTCGTTGACATATTCGTTTTCTTTAGCTTTGGCAATGGCGCGATCGTATGACTCGATTGCATCCATATACTTGCCAGAAATTCTTGCTATTTCCGCAGATAATAAGAGATATCGATGTAGAAAGTTATCTGGACAACTATTCGCCCAATTTTTCTGAATTTGTTGATGCTCGCGAATAATTTCCCAATACTGCTTTTTCTTCTCTAATGTCACATTGGGATAGAGAGCTATCAAGCTGAGTGGATAATAGAAATGATACTGAATAATTGGGAAAAAGCCAGAGTTACAAGCAAGAGTTTTTTCAGCTTCTTCTGCTGCTTGCACAGCATCTGTGTAACGACCATAAAGGTAGGACAATTGGATTTTGAGAAAGCAGTACCAATTAATTCCATGATCGAAATTGTTCTTCTGTCTCCATACTTCTATGTAGGGAATATCTTCGTCGTTGCGAGCGTCTAATAAATCGGTTTTTTTAGATATATCTTGCAAATTCAATAAGAACTGGCGCTGTAAAGTAAACGCATACAGCATATTGACATCATTAACCTGTTGGACATAACTCAGATATTTTTCAGTTTCTGCGTAAACCTCTGAGAGGCGATCGCCCTTAATTAACATTGCCCAAATCAAAAACGAAACTGCCCAAACACCAAATACCAAATTTCCTGTTTCTTGACAGACTTGGAATGATTCCTGAGAAAGTGGCAAATTAGTTTTTAAATGCTGATTATAGGGATTAATCGTGTGTGCAAAGATATTATTGGTCTTAAAAATAAATTGAGTACTATTAAAGTAACGATCGAGTTTTAGTGCTAATGTACCGAACTCATAAGCAGTTTGATAATTTCCTTGATTTGCTAGACTCATCCCATATATACAGTAAGCAAAACCAGAGCTTTCTGCATTGCCATATTTAAATGATAAATTAATCGTTAATAGAGGAACCAAGCAAGTGAGATATTCATCTCCTCCCATATAAGCTGCTGCCCAAAGGTCAGCTAAAATACCCATACAAACCTTTTGATCTCGATCTGTCATCTCAGGCAGATCGAATAAATCTGATATACGAACCGTTTGCAGTTTAGCTTTTAATTCTTGAAGTTCAGTTTCGATAGCAGCTTGCTGTTCTTCAGGAGTGACTGGCAGATGCATTTCCATAATGCTCAAACCTTTTACTCCAGCTTCAATGCTAGCTGCGATATTTTCCCCCTGAGTCATTTTCAGATACATCTGAATCTTATAAATCTCTACTTTTTCAAACCTATCTTGACTTTGATATAACGCTATCTCAAATAATTTCTCGGCTTGGTTAAAACTGCCAGTTAGATATTCAGATTCTGCGGATTCTCGATATAATTCAAACGTAATTTTATAGTTAGTTAACCAACTTTCTGCTATCAGCAAACTTCTACCCAATGTAAAATATTTCAGGGCTGCTTTATAAGCAGTAGAAGCTTTTGCTTTCTTACCAGCAATTAGATTCAGTTGAGCAAGTTCATATTTTTGAGATTGTCCATCAATTATGTCAATTCCTTCATTTAGCTGATTAACAATGTCAAAAATGCTGGTTTCAAGCGCTTCAGGTGATGTATTGTTTAACAGTAATTGCCCAATCTTGAAATGAGTAGCTTTTCGTTGAGATTCAGGGATAAGAGAGTAGGCCGCTTGCTGAACACGGTCATGAAGAAATCTGTAAGAGCAAGAGTCAGGAGAATTGTGTTGCTGAAATTGTGAACTATGAATTCTAAATTCAGACTCATCATGATAGAACTTATAAACCTCACTGGTAGGAATAATCAACCCATCTTGTACAGCCTTCCAAAAATCTGTGGCTGTTTCCAACTGAGATTTTTCATAGACGATCGCTAATGTCTTTAAATCAAATTGGTTTCCGACACAAGCTGCTAACTTCAAAACTTCTTGAGTTTTTGCTGACAATTTCTGAAGCTGAATTGCCATGAACTCTACTACATCATCGGTAAGAGCGAGCGATCGCACCTGAGCAATATCACATTCCCAATAACCACCATCAAAATTAAATGTAATTAGTCGATCTTGATGTAGCGCTTTGAGAAACTGGGTGCTGAAGAAAGGATTCCCTTTAGTTTTGCTCAATATTAATTCTGTTAAAGGTGTGGCTAAAGCTAAAGAGCAACTCAATGTATCTGCAACCAAATGATTAATAGAAACCCGATCGAGGGGTAATAAGGTAATCGTATTGACTGTGGCATCTAATTTCTCAATCTCTTCTAAAGTCAGCATCAACGGATGTACTGGGTTGACTTCGTTATCTCGATAAGCACCAATTAACAATAAATAGCCGATGTCAGCTTCACTCATTAACAAGTGCATTAAGTTTAAAGAAGCAGCATCTGCCCATTGCAGATCGTCAATAAAGATCGCTAATGGATGTTCTGATGCAGTGAAGACTTGAGTGAATTTCAAAAACAGCGAATTGAAGCGATTTTGTGCCGCACTTCCAGAGAGTTCCGGCGCAGGTGGCTGTTTACCAATCATACTTTCCAGTTCTGGAATCACCTCGATCATTACTTGTCCATGCTCACCCAAAGCAAAAAGAATTTTGCGCTTCCACCGCTCAAATTGGGCATCAGTTTCACTCAGCAGTTGCCTGATTAAGTCTCGAAAAGCTTGCACAAAGGCAGAGAAAGGGATGTTGCGCTGGAACTGATCAAATTTACCTTTAATGAAGTAACCCCGTTGTCGTACAATTGGCTTGTGGACTTCGTTTACCACAGCAGTTTTGCCAATGCCAGAGAAGCCCGCTATCAACATAATTTCAGTGCTTCCCTGGCTGACTCTCTCAAAGGCATCCAGTAAATTTTGAACTTCGGCTTGGCGACCGTAAAGTTTTTCTGGGATGATGAAGCGATCGCAAATATCCCGCTCACCCAATTGAAAGGATTTAACCCTGCCAATTTCTTGCAATTGAGACAAACATTTTTCTAAATCAAATTTTAGCCCTAATGCACTCTGATAGCGGTCTTCAGCATTTTTCGCCATCAATTTCATCACAATTTCACAAAGAACTTCGGGAATTTCTTCCTCCCTGCCCCCTGCCCCCTGCCCCCTACCTCCTAATTGCTCTGGTTGCTTGGCAATATGACAGTGAACCAACTCCATCGGATCGTTAGACTTAAAAGGTAGATGTCCAGCCAGCAATTCATAGAAGGTAACGCCGAGGGAATAGTAATCACTGCGATAGTCGATTGCGCGATTCATCCGCCCGGTTTGTTCTGGAGAAAGGTAAGCGAGAGTACCTTCTAAGACATTAGGACTGTAAATTTCTTGGGTTTCTCTGGGTAAAAGAGAGGCAATACTAAAGTCAATTAACTTGACTTGCTTAGTTTCTGGGTTGATAAGGATGTTGGCTGGCTTGATATCTTTGTGGATAATTCGATGGCGATAAAGTCCGTCAAGAGTATTACTCAGAGCGATCGCAATATCCAAAAACTCTGTCAAAGTATATTGGTTGCTTTCCATTTTTTGATTGAGCCAATCTCTAAGGGAAATACCACCAAAATCCTCCATCACCAAAGCATAGCTGTTGCGGTAAGGTTCCAGACTGTAGGGACGAACAATACCGGGTAGGTCAAGATTTTTAGCAATAGTGTACTGATTACGGAACAGCAGCAGTTCATTGAAACTAGGATACTCTTGCTGGAGCAGTTTGATCGCAACCGGAAGTCGATCCGCCTCTCGAATAGCACGGTAAACTACGGTTCTAGAGCCTGCATAAAGTTGTTCGCTAATTTGATAGTTCAAAAGCTTGTCCATCGGCTCAACTGCTGTATTCATACTTCATCAACTCTTGTGAAATCAGCTACTTATTTAAAGTAGTTTGCCCAAGAATAAGCTTTTGCTAACTCAGTTTTCTTTTAAACAATTGCATTGTACGCGTGTAATCTATGTGTAGCTTTTTCAGCAAAACTACCGCTATTTCCGGTAAAATCAAGTTCTAAGGACTGTGGATTTGGGAGAAACCTGGGGTGCCTACACTTGGCGTTAACATTGACCACATCGCCACTATCCGGCAAGCGCGGCGGACGGTGGAACCAGACCCGGTAGCGGCGGCGGTGCTGGCAGAATTAGCGGGTGCTGATGGAATTACGGTGCATTTGCGTGAAGATCGGCGACATATCCAAGATCGGGATGTGCGGATATTGCGGCAAACAGTGCGATCGCATCTTAATTTAGAAATGGCCGCTACAGATGAAATGCTGGCGATCGCTCTCGATATCAAACCAGATTACGTGACTTTAGTCCCCGAAAAGCGCGAAGAAGTCACAACAGAAGGCGGACTAGATATTGTCGGGCAAATTGCTAGAATAGGTGAAATAGTCGATAAATTGCAAAGCGCTAGCATTCCAGTTAGTTTATTTATCGATGCCGAAACAGCACAAATCGAAGCATCTGTCAAGATACAGGCGCAGTTTATTGAATTGCACACCGGACAATATGCTGAGGCTAAAGATGAAACAAATCGCCACCGAGAATTAGCCATATTAGCTAAAGGGTGTGAACAAGCGATTCAAGCTGGATTGCGAGTCAACGCTGGTCATGGACTCACCTACTGGAACGTCTATCCGGTGGCTGCGCTTCCAGGCATGGAAGAACTGAACATTGGTCATACCATCGTCAGTCGGGCAGCATTAGTAGGTATGGAAAGGGCAGTCCGCGAGATGAAGCAAGCTATAAGAGGGAATGGGGAATAGGGCATTGGGCATTGGGCATGGAAAAGAGACAAGGTAGACAAGGAAGAGGGGGAAGACTTGGGAGAGATTTGTTCAATAATTCCTCCTTGTCCCCCTTGTCTCCCTTGTCTCCCCCATCTCCCCCATCTCCCCCCTCTCCCCACTCCTCACTCCCGTATCTTAAAAGAGGGGTTGTCACTGCGAAATCTAGAAATTGGGATCGAATCTTCAGCAAAAACTTCTATGAGCGCAACACAATCTAACAACCTACCACTTTGGGTACAGGATCGGGATAAGGTGATAGCAGAAAGTACTGATGTCGAGTGGCGCTATCAGACACCGCCTGATTATTCCCGTTCAAAAGAGAATCTTGCTAAAGAAAGTATCTATAATCATCTTGAAGGAACACTAGAAGCGATCGTGCAAAACTTGGTGAGAACCTTTGAGATGGAGGTATCTTTCAAAGCTAACCCGCAAGAGTGGTTATCTATTGTGAATGACAACTTTCGCGTCAGTACTAATGGCGGAGTAGAGTATACCGCAGCAGATTTATCAGCCCAAGGTACTTACAATTTATTTATGGCTGATTCAGAGCATTATAAGGCTTCAGAAGAAAGTTTTGAATCATCCGCAAAAGTCTTCCACACAACATTTCCCCAAGGATTTCCTTGGGAAGTAATGGAAGTTTTCTCTGGGCCACCGAATGTCACATTTAAATGGCGGCATTGGGGACATTTTAACGGAGAATACAAAGACCATGCACCTACTGGAGAGACGCTAGAAATTATCGGCATGACCATTGCAAAAGTTACCGATGACTTGAAGATTATTTCCTTAGAACATTACTTCGACAATAATCTGTTCTTGGAAAAGCTAACATCTGGTGGCAAACAGATAAAATCTGAAAACCAGAAAAGTGCTTGTCCGTTCAGTTCTTGGTTTAAGAAATCCCACAAAAGTTAGTTTTGTCAGGGTACAGAGTCACTGTGCCCTGAAATTATTCACATAGCAACCAAAGGATGAAAATGCAAACATACCATTACGTTTTGGCAAGTCACCGCTTTCTTCTCGAAGAAGAACCGATACACGAAGTTCTCAAAGAACGCACCCGTAACTACCACGAACAAGAAAAACAAATAGATTTTTGGTTAGTTGAGCAACCAGCTTTCTTGGAAACACCGCAGTTTACAGAGCTAAAAACGAAGTGTCCCCAACCAGCAGTAGCAATTATTTCTACAAATCCTCAATTTATTACTTGGTTAAAACTGCGTTTAGAGTACGTCATTACTGGAGAATTCCAGGCTCCTTCTGAGGCAATACCAGATGCTTTGGCATCGTTAGCTACCGTATCTTAGGCATAGCGCATTGGGGCATAGGGCATTGGACATTGGGCATGGAGAAAAGACAAGGGAGAGACTTGTTCAATAATTCCTCCTTGTCCCCTTGTCTCCCCTGACCCTCTGCCTCTTCCCCACTCCCTAATTTGATTTTTGAGTAACAAAATATATTTTTTGACACGGATTTCATCACCATACTGAAGTAGCTAGGTTTTCAGCTTTTTTCTTATAAAATCTTCTAAGACACCTTAATTTACATAATCTAACTTTTGTGCATAGATTTCAGAATTTACCAAGTGTTTTAGGATTAGCGATTGTAGGGTTGATTGGTGGCATGAGTTCTGTACTTGCTCAAAAAACCATTCCCTCTTGTCAACCACCAAATACGGGTGAGTATCTTTTATTGGTAGTCAGTCCCACAGCAAATAATCAAAAGCAGTTACGTAGCGCCTTACCACCCGAACTTAAAACTATCACCTGCAAATATCTCAACGAAACCGTGACGCGAGTCGGAGGTTTTAATAAAATTGACGATGCCAATCGTTGGGCAAGATATGTCAGCAATATTGTTGGCTTGTCTGCCATAATTACCACTCGACCAACGACAACGGCAGATGTGCAGCCACAGTCACAGCCCAAACCACCTCAGCAGACAGTCAGCTATAATCCTCAAGCATTAGGAGAAGGTTATGCAGTACTGGTAGATTATTACAACCGTCCAGAACTAGTAAATAGTGTGCAGCAAGTGGTCGGAGGTAACGTCGGTTTTGTTTCTTATGGACAACGCCCTTACTTGCTAGCAGTTCATACCACTAACCAAACTGAAGCGTATAATACATTGCAAAAGCTAAACAATGGCGGTTTCGTTGCCAGCCTAGTAGATAGTCGTAAAGTGATTTTGCTGCGCTCGACTGTGCGGTTTTAGCTATCTTAAGTTCACTGGTATCCTGATGCGATCTACCAGACGTGGTAATTTGTCAATTGACCTAATTTGTGATTTTAAATTCAAAATTTCAAAGGGTTTCCAGGGAATATATTTATACTCGCTTTGCGTGAAGCAAGTTATTTGGAACAAATCCTTTCATTTTTAATTCCCTAAATTTATTCACGGGGTAAATCTAAAATCCAAAATCCAAAATTGATTGACAAATTACCAGTTATTAATGATCAATAGCCCCTCAAACAAAGATTTATTGCTCTAGTTTAATAAGCAGACCTAGCTAACCAATAGATGGTTATACCCAAAGCCGATCCAGCGATTACTTGGACTGGTGTATGTCCGAGTAATTCTTTCAGACGGTCTTGGCTAAAGTCTGGTTTTTCGTGAAATAATTCATCAATCATTTGATTGAGAATACGAGCTTGCTTACCAGCCGCTTGGCGAACTCCAGCTGCATCATACATGACAATGATGGCAAAAACGATCGCAACGGCAAAATCAGGAGATGCCCAACCCAGTGTTTGCCCTACACCAGCGGCTAGAGCCGTAACCAGAGCCGAATGGGCACTGGGCATACCTCCGGTTGTCACCAAAACACGCACATTCAGTTTGCGATGTTTGACGATCTCAACTACGAGCTTTAATGCTTGAGCAATTAAACAAGCTACCAGAGCAACCAGCAGCACCCGGTTGTCTAAAATGTTGCCTATGTCCTGCATGTTATTTTGGTTAGGTTAGTAAATATTAGCAGCAGTTGTTGATTGAGGAAACATTTAGATTC
The DNA here is from genome assembly GCF_052692655.1 of Nostoc sp. DSM 114167. Classification (NCBI taxonomy): domain Bacteria; kingdom Bacillati; phylum Cyanobacteriota; class Cyanophyceae; order Nostocales; family Nostocaceae; genus Nostoc; species Nostoc sp. DSM 114167. The sequence continues at coordinate 3,392,111 of NZ_CP195116.1, read as the reverse complement.
AACCCAAAATTTCCAAATCGATCTATCACGTTGGAAAAAGACCAACAATTCAAAATAGTCTAAAAGCTGATTTGATAAGCTTTTGTAATTTTGAATCAGTGAATTTTTAATTTCGTTGGGCAGTAGTAGTACAGTATGGTGTAAATAAACCACCCATTCCCAATCAATGAAACGTTTGCGGTATAGGAATTACGTTAGCGCCGGCGGCAAGCGACGCAGGAGCGTCATTACGAATTAGGAATTACCCAAAGCGTTACTAGTTATTACGGCTGGTAATAAAATGAGCGATCGCTTGGAGTGGTTTAGCTCTATCTCCAAATGGTTCTAATTCTACACAAGCTTCTTTAACTAGCTCTTGGGCTTTTGAGCGTGATTCCTCAAGTCCCCAAAGGCTGGGATAGGTAACTTTCTGAGCTTTTTGGTCTTTGCCAGCTGTTTTACCTAATTGCTCTTGGGTAGAAGTGATATCCAAAATATCATCGATGATTTGGAATGCTAGCCCAATATTTTGAGCATAACGGGTTAGCCGCTGCACATCTTCAGGTGATGCATTAGCAATTAGCCCGCCACAAACTACGCAAGCTTCCAACAGGGCGGCTGTTTTGTGTTTATGAATAAAATTTAAGGTTTCTAAGGAAATATCAGATTTACCTTCTGACTCTAAATCGACAACTTGACCGCCGACCAAACCACCTGCCCCCAAGGCTCGACCAAGACGGGCAATAACCTGCAAAACTACTTCTCTTTTAACGCTTTGAGGGGTTTCAATGGCAACAGACTCAAAAGCAAGAGCCAACAAGCCATCGCCAGCCAAAATCGCGACATCTTCCCCATAGACTTTATGATTCGTCAGCTTTCCCCGACGGTAATCGTCATTATCCATCGCTGGCAGGTCGTCATGTATCAACGACATTGTATGGATCATTTCCACAGCACAAGCTGTTGGCATGGCCATGTCAATAGTTCCACCCATCATTTCACAGGTGGCAAGACAAAGAATGGGACGTACACGCTTACCTCCAGCTAATAATGAGTAGCGCATCGCCTCATAAATCTTTTCTGGATAAATGACCGAGATAGACCGATCCAAAGCATTATCACAAAGCTTTTGTCGCTCTTTTAAATAAGCTGCTAAGTTAAATGTGGCTTCTTCTGGTGGTGTCTTTTGGACGTTATCAGTTGCTACCATTCTTTAATTCCTGACATTTTGCGATTTTTGCCTTATACGTCACAATTTTAAGGTGCTGGGGGACTGAAAAAAATGAAGAGTTAGGAGTTAGGAGTTAGGAATTAGGAGTTAGGAGTTAATAACTCTTAACTTTTAATCGATCGCTTTCAACTTTTAACTCATCACTTCTGACTCCTCACTCTCTTTCTTCTTTTGCCGCTCTAGAATAGCTAGCAAATGTATTTTCCAACAATATGGCAACAGTCATCGGGCCGACACCACCAGGAACTGGGGTGATAAATCCTGCGACATCAGTGGTTGATTCAAAATGGACATCGCCAATGAGACGACTTTTGCCATTAGCATCGGTGACGCGATTCATTCCCACATCTACCACAACAGCGCCCGGTTTCACCATATCAGCAGAGATCAATCCGGGACGACCTACTGCTGCAATTAGAATATCAGCATTTTGGGTGATGGTTTTCAGGTCATGCGATCGCGAGTGAGCGATCGTGACTGTGGCATCAGCTTCTAATAGCATCAGCGCCATCGGTTTACCCACCAAAATACTGCGCCCTACCACTACTGCTTGTTTTCCCTGCAAAGGAATCTCATATTCTTGTAAAAGCCGCATCACACCAGCCGGGGTGCAGCTACGTAACCCAGTTTCTCCCCGTACTAATCGCCCCAAGTTAACTGGATGCAGTCCATCAGCATCTTTATCGGGATCGATTTGATGTAGTAGAGTTACAGCATCCAGGTGGTTAGGTAAGGGCAATTGCACAAGAATGCCATCCACTCTTTTGTCGTGGTTGAGTGCAGCAATTACCTCTTCTAACTCCTCAAGGGTAGTTTCGGCAGGAAAATGCTTACCAAAAGAAGCGATCCCAACTTTAGTGCAAGCTTTTTCTTTATTGCGTACATAAGCCGCTGATGCTGGATTATCACCAACCATCAACACTGCTAAACCAGGCGGTCGTCCAATTTTTGGTTGTAATTGTGTAATAGCAACAGAAAGTTCTTGCTGAATTTTTGCAGCTAACGCTTTCCCATCAAGGATTTTGGCAGTTTTTGTTTCCATGAAAATTCCCAGCTATGTTCGCTTTTTGTCCAAAGTCCAAAATGAAAATATTGATTCTTAAGTCTTGACTTTCGACTATTATTGTGTTGCTGTTTGATGTCGTAGCGTTTCTCTCACAGTAAATTCATAATGTTTATTTTCTCAGATCAACGGCATCATCTGAAGAATAAAGAATTGGGAGAGTGGGAGAGTGGGGGAGTAGGGGAGCAGGAGAGTGAGAGAGTGAGGGAGTGAGGAGACAAGGGGACAAGGGGACAAGGAGATAAACAAAACTTCTAACTCCTAACTCAGTACTGGCTCAACGCCCCGCTATCCATGTACAGCACTCAGCACTCAGCACTCCCAATGCCCAAAATAAATAAATCGGTGGCTTTTATGCGACAAATAAGAAATTTATCTCTTTCGTTCTTGTACGGGCACAGTATTGTTCCTTACCGTTTGGGGTTAAGTTTTTTCCTGATCGCAGGACTTTGTAGTTGTGGTAACTTGACATCGCCTGGTTTGCGTGGTGCTGGCTTAAAAATTGGTACAAATGTCACTCCAATTGGAGAAATTAAACCAAAACAAGACAATCAGGCTATAGTTTACATCCAAGGTCAGGTAGAAAAGCAAGCTCCCCTGATCAAACAATGGGCTTATAAAATTAAGGACTCAACGGGCAAAATTTGGGTTGTCACCAATCAAAAAAATCTGGGTGAAGGTTCAGAAGTTGTAATTAAGGGTAAAGTTCGCTACCGAAGTATTCCCTTAGCTGGCAAAGAATTGGGGGAAGTTTATTTAGAAGAAGAATAATTAAAAATAAAGATATGAACAATCAACAGGTGCACGTAGCGATCGCAATTCTCTACCAGAAAAACAAGTTTCTCATGCAACTGCGTGACAACATCCCCGGTATTCTCTACCCTGGTTATTGGGCGCTGTTCGGCGGTCACATCGAACCTGGTGAAACGCCAGATGTAGCGGTAAAACGAGAAATTTTAGAAGAAATCGGCTACGATCTACCACCTTTTATTGAATTTGGCTGTTATCCCAACGAAAGAGTTGTCCGTCATGTCTTTCATGCACCACTCTTAGTGGAATTAAATCAACTGGTTCTAAATGAAGGCTGGGATATGGCGTTATTTACGCCAGAAGATATTCGCCAAGGTAACTGTTATTCACAAAATGCTGGCGAAGTGCGACCTTTAGGGACAATGCATCAGAAAATTATGTTGGATTTTATTGAGAAAAATCCAACATAATTTGGGGATAAGTCATAAGTCATAAGTCATTTGTCATTGGGAGTGCTGAGTGCTGTACATGGATAGCGGGGCGTTGAGCCAGTGCTGAGTTAAGAGTTAGGAGTTTTGTTTATCTCCTTGTCCCCTTGTCCCCTTGTCTCCTCACTCCCTCACTCCCTCACTCCCTCACTCCCTCACTCCCTCACTCCCTCACTCCCTCACTCTCTCACTCTCTCACTCCCCTGCTTCCCTGCTCCCCTGGTTACTGAGCGTAGTAGAAGTATGCTCCCCTGCTCCCCTACTCCCCACATCCCTAGAAGCCAAAATAAAGTTAGAACTCTTATGAGGTGATCGCTAATGCAATCAGCAAACAAACTGCCGCGATGGTTAACTATAGGATTGGCATTTCCCATTGCTATTCTCAACGGCTGGCTATTGCTCCAAGTTATACAGTATTTTCAACCCTTAGTTAGCGTTATCGCCGCCGCCATCCTACTAGCTTTTGTCTTGAACTATCCAATCCAGTTTCTCCAAGAACAAGGAGTGAAACCCAACTTAGCGATCGGGGGAGTGTTGCTTTTGACTCTGGTGATTTTAGTAGGTTTAGGCATCACCTTGGTTCCCTTGATTATTCAACAACTCGTTGAACTGGCTAATATTTTGCCCAGTTGGATTGATTCTGGTACTCAGCAGCTGCAAGCTTTTCAAGATTGGGCGTTAAGTCAACAGCAACTTCCGATTAATTTAAGTGGTTTATTCACGCAAGTTCTGGAACGATTATCTAACCAACTTCAGTCCTTCACTGGTAGAATTCTTGGTTTTGCTGTCGATACCATTGGTATTGTCCTCAATGTGCTGCTAGCGGTAGTACTGACTATATACTTAATATTGAATGGTGAACGTCTTTGGGACGGAATTTTTCAGTGGTTTCCCCCTAATATTGGGCCAAGAGTACGGGAATTACTGCGAGAAGATTTCCACAATTACTTTATCGGTCAAGCAACATTGGGAGCTGTGTTAGGGGTGACAATTACTCTGGTGTTTTTGGCGCTGCAAGTTCCCCTTGCTTTACTTTTTGGTATTGGTATTGGTTTATTTTCACTCTTCCCCTTTGGTACGGGGGTAGGTATCGCCATAGTAAGTTTGTTGGTAGCGCTGCAAAATTTTTGGTTAGGGGTGGAAGTCTTAGGTGTAGCTGTTGCGATCGATCAAATTAATTCTAATATTATTGCACCTCGAATTCTCAGCAATTTGACTGGCTTAAATCCTGTGTGGGTGGTGATTTCTTTATTGCTGGGCGCAAAGTTGGGAGGAGTACTGGGTTTGTTAATTGCGATCCCTATTGCCAGCTTTATCAAAGATACAACAGATAGCTGGCAAGCTGGAGAGTTTAATAAGATAGAGGATATAGAGTCCGAACCTGTTACGGTAATAACTGATAGAGCTGGAACTTATAGTTAAAATCCAATCATTCAGATGAACTTAAAAATCGGCGATTTTGTCTATAAATAAAGTGCAAAATCATAATTTATAATGCAAAAAAATAAGAAGCTATTAATTTGTGCATCAAAAGTTTTCCAGCAAGCAAAATAATCGTAAAAAACTTGAGTGTAAGTGTAGTCTGCACTTGTCTACGAGACACTACGCAAAGGACAAAGCTCTGTTACCACAGCAGGCATCGCCATTTACATACATTTACTTATAAAAGGAAATCTGGTAGCGCATTAATCAACGATCAACCCCGACAAAAGCATCATAAAATTCTTTATTTTTCAGGTGAAAACGGAATACAACACTTGCAGAAAATGACTGTGAGGCACTACGCTGGGAAACCTAAGCAGTCAGTATTTTTAAAAAATGAAAAGTTGTTTAAAGCTTACCTTTGACAATGGGAAAACAGCACTAGCGACTCAAGTTGAGCAACCAAAAGAATTGGCTTATGCTCTTGAGGAAATAGGGCTTGGCGGTTCGCGTCCTGTTTTAGTAATAGTGGGGGGTGCAAGTAACATCAGTGAAGCTGATTTTCTTCGTATTCAACGGTTGTTTGTGGAAGTTTTAGCCCCTATGGCCGAAACGTTGGGGGCTTATGTCGTCGATGGGGGTACGGATGTAGGAATTATGCGAATGATGGGTGCGGCTCGTACTCAAATAGGTGCTAAGTTTGCTTTAGTTGGTGTGACACCTGAAGGCAAAGTGGCTTTACCTAATCATTCGGAAACTGTTGCTGATTTAACACCGTTAGAGCCAAACCATACTCATTTTGTACTAGTTCCTGGAAAAAATTGGGGCGATGAGTCTCCTTGGATATCTGGCGTTGCGACTATGCTGGCCAATGATGCACCTTCAATGACAATACTCTTGAACGGTGGTGAAATTACCTTTAAGGATGCCTTTTTTAGCGTTAATAGCGACAGGATAGTTCTTGTGATTGCTGGTAGTGGTAGAACCGCAGATATACTTGCAGATGCTTTGCGTGGAAAAGCTACTGATGAACGAGCTAAAAAGCTGGCTAAATCTGGTACATTACAATACATCGACTTAATCGACATAGAGAAAGGAGTTGATAATTTAGGCAAAGTAATTAAGGGGTTACTTTCTAATTAGGAGTAAAAAATGGCTAAAAAAAATAGTTATCATGAATTTTTAAAAGAAGATTTTAACAAGTTATTTGCAGGTATTAACTTAGGTGATGTGCAAAAACATTTTTTGCGATCGCGCTGGTTAGAGCAAGTACTATGGATGGAAAGGAAGGCGAATACATCGCGCGATCGCCATTATTTTTTACGGGTAACAACTATTATTGGTGGTGTCGTTCTCCCGGCATTAGTAAGTCTAAATATTAACACTAATTTCAAACCTAACAATCGGGATAGGGATATCCTTATGTGGTTAACTTTTGGTTTGAGCCAAATAGTTGCTATTAGTGCTGCCATTGAAGAGTTTTTTCACTATGGGGAACGCTGGCGACACTATCGCCGAACAGTTGAGTCTTTGAAAACCCAAGGGTGGCAATTCTCGCAGTTGACAGGCCCTTATCGGATTTATCCAAGTCATCAACAAGCATTTAATCTATTTGCAAGTCATGTAGAAGATATTATTCAGCGAGATGTGGAAATATATGCTACTCAAGTTGTACAAGAAAAGAAAGAAGAAAAACCTAATCAGGAAGACGATATCCTTCTGCAAAATACAAAGATAACCAATTTAGAAGAGAATAAAGACGAAGAATAAAATTAATTCAATAAACTCTTCTCTGTTAGATAAAAATATAATAATAGCTATAAATAAAGTTCAGTATAGTAATCGGGATAATGAAGTTTTGATTATTGATGGACTTTATCTAAATTGCAATAAATTAACGTAATTTAAACGAATAAAAAGCTAAAAAGTATAAATTGAGAATTAGGTCAAGATAGCGGAAGAACTGTCGGGAATGAAAAAAGAGATAAAAAAGCTGAGTATTAACACTAGATATGCTTTCTAAGGGATTAAAAGCTGCTATTGTTATTGCTAGAACTTCGCTTGGCACGTTTTTGCTGGTACATTAACTCATCTGCCTGGAATATGAGTTTTTCCAATGAAACATCTTCGTTGATAACGCACTCTTGAACTCCAATACTCATTGATAGATGATAATTTCTACTTGAATTCTGATTAAATAAATCAATGTTAGTTTGTAGGCGAACACTAATTGCATTCGTATGATGTGAACATTTAGGAATGAATACAACAAACTCATCACCCCCCCATCGGGCAACGATGTCAGAATCTCGATAGGTTTGACTTAGTAAGTCTGCGGCGTCTACTATTACACGATCTCCAACTTCATGTCCAAACGTATCATTGATTTGCTTTAATCCATCTATATCTATAAATAAGAGACAACAGGGCTTGTGTAGCTGATTAGCTAATTTTAATTGCTGATCTGCAAATAGAAAAAAGCCTCGTCGATTGTACGTTCCGGTTAATTCATCTGTTAGAGATAAGCGCCTAACTTCTGCCTCAACTTTTTGATGTCCTTCTATTTCTTTTTCTAATGCAGCAGTTCGATTATGGACTCTTTGTTCTAATTCATGATAAATCTGCACGTTTTCCATTGCGACAGCCGTTGTGTCTGCCAATGCCTGTAATAGCTTTACTTTTTCTACCGTTGGCTGATGTAACGTTGCCCAATATATTCCAATTGCACCGATGGGGTTACACGTTCGGATCGGCACCATTGCCAAGCTTTTTACAAAAGTCGGTTGGTAAGCTGCAAATGGAATCCGTTGATCTCCATAAATATCGCTAATCACAACGGATTGGCGGTTTTGCATTGTATACCCACTAATGCAAATACTCATCGGGAAGCGTTGCCCTTTCCATAAAGGAGCGATCGCATCTTCATCTGCGTAATAACATTGATCTCCATCTCGTAGCACAAAACTAGCCCCATCTGCCCCAGTCAACTCACGCGCAGACTTTCGTACAATCTCCATAATTTGCTCTAGCGTTCGTGCTAGTGACAATGCTTGAACAACCTCAATTAAATGCTCTATCCCTTGAACATAAGACATTTCAACTTTGACATCATTAGAATCAGAAATGATGACAGGTGAAGCAGAGCTTTGAAAATTCATGTGCTTACACCAATAAAAAATGATCGAAAATTAGTTGAGACTGCGATCGGATCGCGATGTCTTTATTCTCAAAAACAAGGTAAACGCATCTTATTTGTATAATGCTTACTCGGCAAAAGGCTTAAGCATTATTTCTTTTTGGGACTAAATTTTTAACCCTTGCTGGGCATGGATTACAGAATCCCTTTACCCTAATTTTAAAAAATTTTCCATTTTATTCTATTAGAGATATTACGGATTTTTTAACTATCTATCTAAAGAAAGATTGCAAAACTATCTTGATATGTTAATTTAATATTATTTTTGCGAATAAAATAGAAAGGTTATTATCAGGTATAGATGGACACTAGGATATCTTGATTGATTTGACACAGAAATTCTGCAACATAAATCAAGACGCTTGGGTTAGCGCTAAAAACTTTAAGTTGTGTAGGTTGGGTTGAGGAACGACGAAACCCAACATTTTCATAGCTTTGTTAGGTTGCGCTTTGCTTCATCCAACCTACAATTTTTTACAAAGCCAAGCGTATTGCGACATAGATGATTTCTATGCCATCTAATACCATTTCACGAAAAGCCTGATACAAATAATGCCTGCAAAATAAAATTCCAGCCAGCAATAGATTTAATTTTAGCAGTTAATTTATCTAACTGTTTCCATACAGCTTCTCGTAACTCATCTAACGTCTGAAAACATTCCCATTTCAAAGCTTTTTTAATTTCTTTCCATAATCTTTCAATTGGATTGACATAGGAGTGTATACGGAGGCTGAAACAAGAGAATTATATTTTCTGGAACTCGGAGATAATTACTGAAGTGAAATGCCCCGTTATCTACTTGAATAATATGTATTTCATTTGCATATGATGCTGCGAACTTTTCTAAAAACATTGCAAAACACATTGTATCTCAATGTGTAAATTCCAAGACAAAGTTCTCTCCTGTTAATGGTTCTACGACTCCGTATATATAAAAGTTATCTCTTTTCCATTGTGTGAAGCCAACTGGTTTTACTCCCGTTAGTGTGATTAATCTTCCCGTTAAGGTTTGAAGACCGAATCTACTTTCATCCCCACACCAATAACGTACTTTACGTTGTTCTATCGGTGATATTAAGTACTTCTTTATTAGCTCAAGCCATGATGGGAGTTTTTTTTAAAGTCTTCTTCTACACCAGGGTTTTGTTTGACACTACGTGGGCGAGGTGCTTTTAATTTCGCTTTCAGCTTGTAGCGCACAACTTCATGCACAACTTTGTAAGAGGCTTCTATACCTTCGGAGGCTAAAAGCCATCTACGCACTTCCTCATAGCTTTGAAATCCAAGTGAGTCTTTTAGTTCTTCTTTTAGCCGCGATCGCACCTCAAGGGAAATGGTTTTTGGTCGTCCTGGACTTTTACGAAGTTCAAGCAGGGTGCTTAATCCACCAACTCTTTCGAGTTTTAACCACCTCTGCACCGTCATACGCCCTCTACCTAACACTACTGCTAAGTGCTGTACTGTTTCTACCTGTCGCGTTTTGAGTAAATACAATGCCTGTATTCGTTCTTTCCCATATCCAGTTTTTTGCTGTCTCAACAACTCTTGTAGTTCACCCTGTGTTTCTTTTATCTCTAGTTTAATAACCCTACACATTGTTTTTTTTGAGTGCTACACCTGCAATTATATGTATCACACTTTTAGTGAAACGGTATAAAAACTAATGTGGCAGAAAACGCTCCAACTGCCGTTTTTTTGAGTTCATCAAACTCAGATTAAATTAATCTTCTAAAATTTGGATTTCATCAAGTTGATTAATCACCACATCTGCACCTCGGACGTTATCTGAATTACCTACCCAAGTGATACCAATACAACCTGCGGCTTTAGCATTACGCGCCATTTGCATATCCCCAACTGAATCACCTACTATCAAGGTAGCGGTCGGTTCAACTCCCAAAGCTTGGCAAGCTTGCAAAAATAGCACTGGATCTGGTTTACTTGGCCCTTCATCTACGCCCATTTCTAACTGGATATAATCGCTTAACTGGTGATTGGCTACAAAATTGCGTACTTCTTCAGTTGTCGCAGCCGAGAGAATGCCAAGTTTTAGACCACCCTCCCGCAGATATTTCAAAATTTCTAGGCTACCTACAAACAGTGGTGAAGGAGTTTCTCCAATGTATTTTTCCGCTTCATCCAAAGCTTGACGGGCTATTTTTAAGCACTCAAACCATCCTCTTCCTGTTTCGGCAATATATGCCGCAGCCGCAACTTCTGTTTCACGGCGGCTTGCTACTGATATTAAACCTGCGGGATCTAGAAAATTGCCATTGATGCCAAATGCCATTAATAGGGGTTCCCCAGTTCCAGGAATTTGAGCATCTATTAATCTTGCTGCTTTTTGTGCTAGCGATCGCAAATACGTTTCTGAATCTTCTAGAGTACCGTTTTTGTCAAACAAAATTGCCTGGATATTATCAAAAGTGATATTTTTACATTGAATGGTTGCCATAATATTTAACTTCTAACTACTTTCAATTTTTCTACAGACGCGATTAATCGCGTCTCTCCAAACTTATTCTCGATTCTCGACATAAAAAAAGAGGGTTTTTCCCTCTTTATAAAATGATTTGATACTCTTACTTAAAAACAAGTAAAACTATAAAAAATCTATTACTCTTCAATAGCTGCTGGAATTTCCTCTTCAATTTCCGTCGCTGCTGGAATTGCTGTTTCAAATGCCGCAACTACTGGAATATCTTCGTCAAGTTCTGTTGCTGGTGGAATATCTTCGTCTGCAAGAACTTCCCCCGGTGTAGCCGCAGCAGTAGCACCTTGCTGCTTGGCTAATAGCTGTTCGCGATACTTAGCAGCCATTTCTTCTGCCTTATCATAAACCAAATCTCGGTTTTTAATCATGTCACCGGGTTCGGGTTCTAGCTGCTTGGTAGATAGGGAAATGCGACCCCTTTCTGCATCCAAATCAATGATCATAACTTTTACTTCATCATTGACATTGAACACGCTATGAGGTGTATCAATATGTTCGTGAGAAATCTCAGAAATATGCAGTAGACCACTGACGCCGCCAATGTCGATGAAAGCACCGTAGGGCTTGATCCCACGAACAGTACCAATTACTACTTCGCCGACTTCTAGGCGGTTCATCTTGCGCTCAACCAACGCCCGACGGTGAGATAGAACGAGGCGGTTACGTTCTTCGTCCACCTCTAGGAATTTCAACGGCAGATCCTCGCCGACCAATTCTTCTTTAGGTTTGCGGGTACTGATGTGAGAACCTGGGATAAAGCCACGTAATCCCTCAATTCGTACCAATGCTCCACCGCGATTGGTTGCAAATACGCCAGAACGGACAGTCGCATCTTCTGCTTGTAACTGCCGCACGCGTTCCCAAGCCCGCATATATTCAATACGGCGAATGGAAAGGGTTAATTGACCATCTTCGTTTTCATCGGTAAGGATGAAAAATTCGCGCGTTTCGTTTGACTGTAATACTTCTTCCGGGCTATCCACCCGGTTAATAGACATTTCTTGTATAGGTATATATGCTGCGGTTTTAGCACCAATGTCAATCAGAGCGCCGCGCGGCTCTATACTGAAAACTGTTCCTGGGACAACATCACCAGGGCTAAAATGATAATCGTATTTGTCAAGTAGAGCAGCGAAATCTTCGTGAGTGAATCCAATTTCTGTAGCGGTTAAATTCTGATTGACCATGCTGATTTGTTCCTGGTTCTAGTCTCCGTAAAGGTGGTGCGACAATTGCGATGCGTTATGCAAGCAGTACTATGGCAGCTTACACAAAACATCCTTTTTCATCCTAGCGCAGAAAAGCTAGCATTAACACATATCTACTCCCAAGATTGGAAATTATATCACAATATTTGGTCATTGGTCACTTGTACTGAGCGTCTTGCCCTGAGCGAAGTCGAAGGGAGCCGAAGTATTGGTCATTTGTTATTGGTTAGTAGTGAGAAGCAACATAAAGGACAAAGGACAAATGACAAATGACAAACACAATAATATCCGTTGCCACCATACTTAGTAGCAACGGATATTAAGATTAAATCCGCTTAAAAGTCTGTGGATAGGATCTACTTATCTTTTGGTTTCTCAAAGCGAGGGGGTTCGCGAAATGCGATCGCAAAGAAGAGAGTACCTATACACAGAGTAAAAATCAAGATGTACGCAACGCTTTCCATATTACGATTTCCTCTTTATCCAGCCAGTTGTTAAAGTTTTTAATGCTGAGTCAATTGAGTGCTGAGTCAGAGCCTTAACTCGGAACTCAGCACTTCTTTACTCAGCACTGAAATTAAAGGGCTTCTTTCCGGCGGGTTGACTTGTCACCCACTTTTTGGAATAGACCCCACTCAACTTGCTCTTCAAGATCGGCGTCAACACCAGCAAATACGTCTCGGTAGATTGTCCGAGCGCCATGCCAAAGATGACCAAAGAAGAACAACAGAGCAAATACAGCGTGTCCAAAGGTAAACCAACCTCTAGGACTGGTGCGGAATACACCATCAGAGTTCAAGGTTTCCCGGTCAAATTCAAAGATTTCACCACCTTGAGCTTTACGGGCATACTTCTTCACATCAGCTGGTTCTGTAAAGGTCTGACCATTCAGATTGCCACCGTAGAAACTAACGGTGACACCAGATTGCTCGAAGCTATACTTAGATTCTGCCCGACGGAAGGGAATGTCAGCGCGGACAATTCCATCGGCATCAGTCAAAACCACTGGGAAGGTTTCAAAGAAGTTGGGGAGACGACGCACGGTCAATTCTCGTCCTTCGGAATCTTTGAATACGGCGTGACCTTGCCAAGATTGAGCAATGCCATCACCTTTCACCATTGGCCCTGTACGGAATAGACCGCCTTTGGCGGGGCTATTACCGACATAATCATAGAAAGCCAATTTTTCAGGAATCTGCGACCAAGCTTGCTCAAGGGTTGCACCTTGGCTAACGTTTGTTTGGACGCGGCGCTGAATTTCTTGACGGAAGTAGTTTTGATCCCATTGATAGCGGGTAGGGCCAAACAATTCAATGGGAGTGGCGGCGTTACCGTACCACATAGTACCTGCAACCACGAAAGCAGCAAAGAAGACTGCTGCAATACTGCTAGAAAGTACTGTTTCAATGTTCCCCATCCGTAGGGCTTTGTAGAGCCGTTCGGGGGGTCTAACTGTCAGGTGGAATAAGCCTGCAATAATACCAACAACACCAGCGGCAATGTGGTGAGCCGCAATGCCACCAGGGTTATAGGGGTTAAAACCATCTGGGCCCCATTCTGGTGCTACTGCCTGGGCGGTGCCAGTTAGACCATAAGCATCAGAAACCCATATCCCCGGCCCAAATAGTCCGGTGACGTGAAAAGCACCAAATCCAAAACAAAGGAGACCAGATAAGAACAGGTGAATGCCAAACATTTTTGGCAAGTCGAGAGCGGGTTCACCAGTGCGGGGATCTCTAAAAAGTTCCAAATCCCAGTAAACCCAGTGCCATACGGCGGCTAAAAATAGCAAACCGGAAAGAACAATGTGAGCGGCAGCAACGCCTTCAAATGACCAGAAGCCAGGATCGGTTGATGGCCCGCCAGTAACGTTCCAACCACCCCAAGATTGAGTAACACCCAAACGTGCCATGAACGGCAAGACGAACATTCCTTGACGCCACATTGGGTTGAGAATTGGATCGCTAGGGTCAAAAACAGCTAGTTCGTAGAGTGCCATCGAACCAGCCCAGCCTGCTACTAAGGCTGTGTGCATTAAATGTACAGAAATCAGTCGCCCTGGATCATTCAGAACGACTGTATGTACTCGGTACCAGGGTAGTCCCATCGACTACGCTCCTCCTCGATGAGTTAGTTTACAAAGCAATTTTCTTACTGAGGTTATGAAAGACGAAAATCGCCACTCATAAAACTCTCTCTTGTTTTTTGTTATTGCCACCAGAGTATCACCACAGCTTAGTCTTAATAAGTCAGACAGCGTGGGTGCTTTGGCAATGCTTACTCGCTTCGGGAGGTTTACCTATGTTAGGGTAGCCATCGCCAAGCAAAAATGAGAATGTTTTAAAAAGTGTAACTATTGATGGAATTGTTTGCAAGCGTGTAAATTGATGCGATCGCGTAGCATGTCCAAGTTTTTTCGCTACTAATACCCGTCGAGGATGAAATTTGCTTATCTTTTCTTTACGATGAGAGGGGCATTGGGAATTGGGAATTGGGAATTGGGCATAAAAGGCTTCAAGAAGAGGGAGCAGGGGAGGCAGGGAGTGAGGAAGTTAGGAGACAAGGGGACAAGGGGACAAGGAGATAAACAAAACTCCTAACTCCTAACTCAGCACTCCCAATGCCCCATGCCCCATACCCACTATCTACTGAACCACCAAGTGGATATTTTGCAGTTGACACTTCGCCTCGGCTGTACCCAGGCGTTCGATTACCTGTTCGGCGCTCATCAGACGCTTGAGTACTACTTGACCGATGGTCTGACTACCAATTACTGGTGTTGTTGGCTTCACTTCCACGGTTAAAACGGCTTCTTCAACTCGATAAAGCCAGAGTAATTCATTTTCTTCGACTAAACAAATATTCATTCGCTGAATATCTGGTTGGCGTCGCCATGCGGTTATTTGCCAGAGTCCATCAGATGCCCAGACTCTTGCAACTGCCCATCCCTCAGATAGAAAGAAATACTTCACGGTCTTAGTCTCACTATTTCGACTTTCAATCTGCTGTTAACAATATCGCGATCGCTTTAGTCGCTGATGTTCAAACACACTTCTTTTTGAGAATACAGCCGATCTTGACGAGAAAACCCTTTGTCGGTGTCTATTCCCAAGTAGCAACAAGTAAAATCTCAACGTACACTACTTGGGTTAAGTGTCAAAGCTTAACAAATACCCATTTTTTTAGTAAATATGAATTTACGACAAATTTAACCAACTGTTAAAAAATTTAATTACATAAAAACTTTTCAATACTTAACAAATCTTAAATATTAAATTTTATATTTTATTAATGATTTTTTGTAACCAAATAGTGCACAGGCGTATCCCAATACTGCTCGGTTAACCATTTTTAACTCGGCATAGGGTTTGGGGAAAAGGTTAATGGGTAAAGGTTAAAGGTTTTTTCTTTCCCCTTTTCCCCAAAACCCGACAAGTATTGAGGCGTATCCCGTCGTAGGGATCGCAGTAACAAACTTGATTATGAAGTTGAGTATCTGCCACAAGTTTTTGATTTAGATAGCTACGGAGCGTTCCATCGCAACAAGAACCACTATAAATTGTGAAGATTCAGCATAAGAGTCACAAATGTAGTAAAATTGCTGACCGCTGAGATCAAATATATTATTGCTATGACCTGGTTTTCCTTGTTCGTGAAACGATGGGGTCGGATTACACAATTCCTATCTTTGTTCTGTCTATGTTTATTTTTAGTTGTTAGTTGTGCTCCTCGTCCGCAGTCAACTACGCCGCCATCTGGTTCTGTAAATACTCCTACAGGTGATGGTCGGATTACTATCGGTACAACAGCCAAGCCAAGAACCCTCGATCCGGCTGATGCTTATGAGTTAGCAGCTTTGGGTTTAGTGTTTAATATGAGCGATCGCCTCTATAATTACGAATCAGGAAGCACGGAAATTAAACCCCAACTAGCCACAGCATTACCCAAAGTTAGTCAAGACGGCTTAACTTATACCATTCCTTTACGTCAGGGGGTAGTTTTTCATGATGGGACTCCCTTCAACGCTCAAGCAATGGCCTTTACCATTCAGCGCTTTATTGAAAATAAAGGAAAACCCTCATTCTTACTAGCTGATATAGTAGATTCAATAAAACCGACAAGCGAATATGAGTTGACAATCAAGCTGAAAAAGCCCTTTGCAGCTTTTCCCTCACTGTTGGCGTTTCCTGGAGTGTGTGCCATTTCACCAAAAGCTTACGAAATCGGCGCTGGGAAATTCAAGCCAAATATTTTTGTGGGAACTGGCCCTTACAAATTAGGACAGTATGGTACTGATTCCATCCGATTTGATGCGTTTGATAAATATTGGGGGGAAAAACCAGTTAACAAGGGTGTTAATCTCCAAATTCAAACTAGTCCAGTTAATTTGTTTAATGCTTTCCGTACAGGTGCAGTCGATGTAGCTTATCTGTCGTTGCAACCAGATCAAAATCGAAGCTTGGAAGAAGGTGGTAAAAAAGGGGATTGGCAAGCGATCGCAGCTGAAGGTAGTGTAGTAAGTTATCTGGTATTAAACCGCAATCAAAAACCTTTAGATAAATTAGAGGTAAGACAAGCGATCGCCTCCTTAATTGACCGTCCACTTTTAAACGAGCGAGTATTATTTGGTCAAGCAGATCCGCTTTATAGCATGATTCCCGCAACATTTAAAGTTTCTGTGCCATTATTCAAAGATAAATATGGTGATGCTAACTTCGATCGAGCTAAAGAATTATTGACTACTGCTGGCTTCTCCAAAGAAAATCCTGCAAAAGTGCAAGTTTGGTATCCTTCTAGTTCACCTACTCGTAGTTTGGCAGCACAGACACTCAAATCTCTTGTGGATGTCAAAATGGATGGAATACTGCAATTTGAAGTTACCCAAGCGGAAGGGCCTGCCTTTTTTAAAGATATTGCCAAGGGTTTGTATCCGGCAGCTTTACTTGATTGGTATCCAGACTTTTTAGATCCAGATAATTACGTCCAGCCATTTTTATCTTGTGATAAAGGTTCAACTGCTAAAGGATGCGAAGATGGAGGCAGTCAAACTCAGGGTTCGTTCTACTATAACGAAACTATAAATAAACTGATTGATGGGCAACGCAAAGAACAAAACCCTGAAGCGCGTCAGAAAATCTTTAACGAAATTCAAACGCAAGTAACTACTGATGTACCTTACGTTCCCTTATGGCAAAACAAAGACTATGTATTTGCCCGGAATGGTGTTAATGGCGTAAAACTTAACCCTACCCAAATTTTGGTTTACCAGACACTTAAAAAGTAGTCATTAGTCATTAGTCATTGGTCATTGATCGGTAGTAATTATATCGGTTTGCAGTTGAGTCTAATACAGACCTAACCCGCAATTCTTTACCCCAGTTGCTACAACGGGGAGAAAATATGCCCCTACTAGCATTGAGGAGTAAGATTCAAAGCCTCTCTCCTTGTAGAAGAGAGGTTTGGAGAGAGGTCAAAACTGTACTGCACTCAAGCGAGAACTGCTACAGTCATTTGCAAATGACAAATACTTCGGCTCCCTTCTCTACGAGAGGCTGCGCCAACGACTTCGCTCAGGGCAAGACGCTCAGTACAAGTGACAAATGACAAATGACAAATGACAAATGACAAATAACAAATGACAAATAACTAAAATTATGTCTCGTTCTAAAGCTTTACAATATTACATTGTTTCTCGGTTGCTTCTTGCGCCACTTCAGCTATTAACAATTATCACCATTGTATTTCTCTTATTAAGAGCAACACCAGGAGATCCAGCAGATGCAATACTTGGTGGACGTGCGCCAGAAGCAGCTAAAGAAGAATTGCGAAAACAACTCGGTTTAAACCTTCCGCTGTGGTTACAGTACCTCAATTATTTGGGAAATTTGTTGCGCTTTGATTTGGGAAGTTCTTTGTTGAGTCGGGGAGAGAATGTTTGGGACATAATTGGTCAATATTTCCCGGCGACGGTGGAGTTAGCAGTATGTAGTATGGCGGTTGCACTCATCGTCGGAATTGCAGTTGGGACTCTTTCGGCTTCTCGTCCGGGGACATATTTCGATGTTGGTGGGCGCTTATTTGGGATCATCACCTACGCACTCCCCATGTTTTGGGCGGGAATGCTTTTGCAGTTGATTTTCTCAGTCCAACTGGGTTGGTTTCCTAATTCCAACCGCTTTCCGCCCAATCTTCCGGCTCCCACTCCTGTGACTGGATTGTATACAATTGATAGCTTACTCGGTGGAAACTTCACCCAGTTTTTGGCATCCTTGCACCATCTGGCTTTACCAAGTCTCACTTTGGGAATTTTGCTCAGTGGAATTTTTGAGCGAATTGTGCGAGTGAATTTAAAGCAAACCTTGCAAGCAGATTATGTAGAAGCGGCTAGAGCTAGAGGTATTGGTGAAAATAAGATTTTAGCTTCCCACGCTTTAAAGAATGCCCTAATTCCTGTAATTACAGTGTTGGGATTGACTTTTGCCTCTCTGTTGGGTGGAGCGATTTTGACAGAAGTAACATTTTCCTGGCCTGGGTTAGCTAATCGATTGTATCAAGCGATCGCCGATCGCGATTATCCCACAGTCCAGGGAGTACTCGTATTTTTTGGTGCGATCGTTGTTAGCGCCAGTATTTTAATTGATATTTTAAATGCTTATGTAGATCCACGAATTCGGTATTAAATTTCTTGAGAAATACCACTGGCTAAAATCCCCAGAATTTTATTCACATCTTTGAGATAATATTCGCTTAAATCAATGCTCAATGTTTGTGCTTCTAGTTTCAGGAATTGCCAAATACTGCCCGTTGTGACTGCGCCGTAAATTGTTTTAATCTCACTTGTAGCTTGATCATTAAATATTTGGGCTGCTACCATTTCTGCTGCACACTGACCCAAACCGCCAGTAATATTTTCTTTTTTAGCTTCTACAACTGTAATTACTGGTGCTGTCAAAATTAGAATTTCTGGAGATTTCGTAATAATAAAATCGCAAGTACCGTTTAATCCTTTGGCATTATCGACAGTGAAATCTACTCCAGAAAATAAACCAATTTGTTCTTGTAATTGTCGGCGTAAATCAACTAAAATTGGTGCAATAATCAACTCAGAACGTGCTTTTTCACTATTGCTACCTAAAGCAATATCGAAGTTATAATTGAGTGTTTCTACAAGTAAATTACTCGCTGTTAATTCAGTAACGGGAGCGAAAATATCGCGTTTTTCTAACGTGGTTAAACTAAACTCTTGTTTTGCTTTAGCTAAACTAAACTCGCTGTAAGCCATAAAACTATTACTCGCTTTCCCTTTCAAACAGAAGACTGAAATTACTGTCCAACATCCAAATTAAAGTAGAAACTACTGTCTATAATTCTGTTGCTGCCAACATATTTGACAATAGATATGCTAACTCGGTGCTGTCCTGGTTCAAGCTTCCAAGTTTTTTGGAAGTTACCAATATTATGACAATCAGCATTAATTGGGAAGTTACTAGGAGTGAAAAGTCCATTTTTATAACTCTCAACTCCATTTGGAAACAAATAAACTTTTACTTCTACTCGATTGACTGGAGCTTTAGATGGTATGCAATAGGTTAGATTTGATAATCTTAGAATATCTCCAGCTTTTAAAGATATGCGATCGCGATTTTTTACTTGCTGAGGTTCGTTACTATTAAACTGCACTGTAAGATTATCAATGCATACTTTAGCCACAGTAACTTTATCACACGTTGTAGAAGTGGCGGTGACAGAGAGTGACTCTAGAGAAGATTTGTTCCCAAGCCCCATTATGACAGGCACTCCGGCAGCTGCTATGGTGGCGGTGGCAGCGATAAGAGCAAGTGCAAGCTGTTGTCTAAAAGTTGTCATTTCTCAAACTCCTCAACTTTTGTTCTGTAACACCATCATCACTTGAGACACAGGCTCTATAGGTAGGCGCTAGTAGGAAGTTTGAGTGATTAAATTGTTGTAAGGGAAAGTAGGCAAATGTAGGTTTGTAGGGTAAAGTATTACACTATTGGCTGATTTTGACTTCGCTCTGCCAATTCAATTACGCCTAATGGACTCAAAACAAGCGTTAGCATTCATTAATGCGCTGTTTGCTAAAAAGAATAATCAAGTCTTAAATGAATTGGAAGAACAGCTTTTTTTAGGAATCTGGGAAGGTCAGATTTATTCAGATATTGCTACTCAGACTTTTCTCTCTGAGCAATATTTGAGAGATGCAGGTGCAAATTTATGCAAAAAGATTACAAAAAATTTAGGGATAAAAGTTAATAAGAAAAATTTTAAAAATCAAATTAAATATCATTATCAACAGCATTCAGAAACAACTTTACCTTCCCAACAATCAATTCTAGAACCAATTCATCTAGCACAAGGAGATGAATCACAGTCAGATAATCTATTACCGCGAAATCAAAATCCCTTCATTCCCCTTAATGCCAGAGTAGAAGAAAAGTATTTATTCTTTGACCGAGAGCGCGAAATCCGGCGAATATTTGAGGTGTTGAATAGCGGTAGTAGTGTTGTTTTAATTGGGGAAGAGGGAATCGGAAAATCCTCGCTGCTATGGATGATTTGCCAAGAAGCAGAAACTCGTCTAAACGTTAAACGTCAGCCAGTTTTCTTAGACTTGAATTTATTTCATAATGAAAGTCAATTTTATAGTGCTTTGTGCCACGAGATTGGTATACCCGAAAGTAAAGACTATCAGTTAACCCGCAATTTGCGAAATTATAAAATACTACTGGCTCTAGACAATGTAGGAAAACTAAAGAGAGAAGATTTTACTCGCCAAATAAGGGATTATTTGCGCGGTTTAGCTGAAGGAAGTAATGCTCCGTTGAAACTGATTTTAGCTGCCACTAAACCTCTCAACAACTTATTTAACGATAGTCAGGAGCAAGGTAAGACTTCTCCGTTGGCAGGTATTTGCCAAGAGGAACACATTCATCCTTGGGATGAAGCTACTATCCGTGCTTTTATTACCAACCGTTTGGCTAGAAC
Source organism: Nostoc sp. DSM 114167 (assembly GCF_052692655.1). NCBI lineage: Bacteria > Bacillati > Cyanobacteriota > Cyanophyceae > Nostocales > Nostocaceae > Nostoc > Nostoc sp. DSM 114167. The sequence continues at coordinate 3,371,273 of NZ_CP195116.1, read as the reverse complement.
TTCAGTGAGTTTTACTGAAGAAGAAATCATCCAACTCATCCAAGAAAGTGGCGGACATCCTCGCAAACTGATGCAATTGTGTTATCAAACTTATTCGCGGTATGTGGAGAGTTTGCAATGAAATATAGTGCTTTACATCTCCTTTGCAAAGGAAGGTAATTTAGAGAATTAGGTTTTTTTACAGGTAAAAAAGGAGACTGAATAATGACCCAATACCTCGCTGTACCCCCCTTAGACTTAGCACCTAAATTGAGGCGACCTCTGTCACTTTGGAATCCCTTGGATTATATGCGCCTATTGCACTGGGTATTTTTCTTTCCCCAAGCTTTACGATGGTATACACTTTGGTACACCCAAAACTTGCCGGAAAGATTTTTTATTCCTGAAAATCTGAATTGGAAGAATGCTTGGGGATTATTGCCTAATAAAATTATAGCCAAATTATTTTTACAGGGTTTAATATTAGCGATTATTCTAGCATTAGGTCAGGTCTTTATTTTACAAAAAATAGGTTTTACATTAAATTATTTATATGTATTAGGTGGCATTTTTTTAATATTTATTGGTTATTTTTTCTTTTTATATCTATTTTATCTGTCTAGTTATGAATCGAATAGAAATAATTATTATATAGAAATTTTAAAAAGCTGGATAAGTTGTGGGCTACCTTTATTTATCAATTTAAGTATTACTTTTAATCTATTTTATAGTATTAGTGCTTTGCCATCTAAAGAACAAGCGGCAGATATATTAACTAGTTTAATTTTCTCAGCATTACGATTTGTTTGGTTAAGTATATCTATTCAGACAGCTTTTGTAATTCTAATAGATGTAGCAAATATTGAATCATTTTTTATAATTAGCATATTTATATTTGTATTTATTATAACGAATTTTCTAGTCATTTTTCAAAATCTTCCCGTTGAGTTTGGATTAGTAAAATCTACACTATTTATTTTATTATCAGGTATTGCCTCCATATTAGTTGTATGTTTTATATTCTTACGTCCTGATGACTGGCTTTTAAGTTTATTTAGAAAAAAAAACTTATGTAACGATAATAGAGGGCAGCAATTTCCCCATGTAACTCCAATACCTTTTCCCTATCTATCTGAACAATTAAAAATTTGGTTACATCATAATTGGGAAGAAGGAGCAATAAATGCTAAAAAACTTTTTTCTTATACTTTTCAATTTATACCTATTATTAAAGCTCTTAATCAAGTTTTAGCTGAAACAGATTTAGACCAAGTAGTATATCGTGTAGCACAATTGGCCGAACCTCCTTACAATTGGGAATTGATTCGTTGTCTTTGTGGTTATCTATTTCCTTTATCGTATCGATTGGATACTCCTGTTGCTGCTACTGCTGCTGGATTTTGGTTTTTACATCAAAAAAATCTTCGCGAGTCAACAAAAGCTTTTGCTGTTGTAAGTTCTCTAAATCAAGGCTCAGAGATGTATATTCTTACTCAAACTTTGTTCAACTTTGATAGAGCTAAGAATTTAAATAATATTGCTACTCTTCAAATACCAAATTTTCCAATAGAACGTTTGTTACGCCCGGAGACTTGGAAGGCAATTGCTAGTTTGCGCCGAGTTGCAGAAGATATCAAAGTTATTAAGGATAGTTCGTCTCGTTCTGCCAGAGCCTTTGCCCTTAGCCGTGCTATTGGAGAACTTAAAAGTTTGCGAGACAAATATTATATTTTACCTGAACTTGAACGAGAGCTAATCAACAAAATAGCGATTAATTGGTCAGTAGCCCTAATGGATGTAGCTACTGAGGTAGGGCAAGTTCGCATCGATCATCGTGTGGCTAATCCCTACATAGTTGGCGATCCCGTTCAAGGAAACCTTTTCATTGGGCGAGAAGATGTTATCAAGCAACTACAAGAACTTTGGGTGCTGGGTTATCAACTTCAGTCTGTAGTTATCTACGGTCATAGGCGCATGGGTAAAACCTCTATCTTGCTTAATGCTACTAACCGTCTAGGGTCAGGAATCAAGCTAGCATATGTCAATTTACTGCGTTTGGGAGATAGCCCTCAAGGTGTTGGTGAAGTGTTAATGGCAATTAGTGATGAAATCTCTCAAGCTGTACAACTTGCACCTCCTGCTGATTGTGATTTGCTGAATCTTCCCTACCGAACTTTTGAACGGTATTTGAAACAAGCGGAATCAAATTTAGAAGGTGGACTAATTATTGCCTTAGACGAATTCGAGAAGATTGAAGAATTGATTGATGCTGGCAAAATACCTTCAGACTTTATGGGTTATCTGCGAGGGTTGGTGCAAATGAGTTGTAAAGTCGCTTTTGCCTTTGCTGGTTTGCACACTTTAGAGGAGATGACAGCAAATTACTTTCATCCATTCTTTGGAAGCTTAATTAATATCCATGTCAGCTTTCAAGAACGTGCAGCTACGCGCCAAATTCTAGCTAACCCAGGTAATGAAGACTTCCTCCTCGACTATATACCGGAAGCTTTAGATAAAATTTATGCTTTGACACACGGTCAACCATATTTAGTGCAACTGCTGGGTTTTCAGCTAGTGCGCCGCTACAATGACTTTGTTTTTGAGCAAGGGCGATCGCGTGACCCAGTTTTCACAGTAGAAGACGTGGAAGCAGTTCTCAATAACCCTGAGTTTTTTAAACGGGGACGCTACTACTTTGATGGGGTTTGGGGTCAGGCGGCGCGGGGTGCTGAGGGTCAACAAGCGATTGTACAAGTGCTTGCACCTCACCCAGAAGGGCTAAGTCTGGATGCCTTAGCTCAGTCTACAGGTCTGAATGACACCAATTTACAGGAAGCGCTGAATACTCTAAAGCGTCATGATGTAGTTGAGGAAACTCAGGGAAACTGGCAGATTATGGTAGAACTGTTTCGCCGTTGGGTTTTGCAGCAGTAGAGTAACGTGAGTTCGACGGTTATAAAAAGGTAAAAAGCTTGCGATGTATAGATTTGCAAAACAAGGTTATTCACGGCAGCGATCGCTAAGATTAATTGAGGATTAGCCAAAAAATCACAAAAAAATGCCGAGACTAAAAATATCTAAGAAAAATAAGGGTCTCGGCTATGTCCACCATTGTATCTCGCCTTGATATCACGCAAATCTTCTGGGATGTGGATGATTTCTGCAATCAGTGGCAAAGCTTATGGCAACAAGTACCACAGTTACCATCCACCAAAGGAGAACGTCGCAGTCAGTCCAGGATGCATTTATCGGAAGTGATGACAATAGTAATCGCGTTTCATGGCAGTGGTTATAAGACTTTTAAGGAATTTTATACGTTGCACGTACTACAAAGCTGGCGTGGAGTGTTTCCAAATTTGGTCAGTTACACAAGATTTGTGGAACTCATGCCTTGGTGTTTAATGTTGCTGTGTTGTTTTTTGCATACACGAACAGGAGAAATTACAGGGATTAGTTTTATCGATTCCACCCCAATAGATGTTTGTCACAACTGTCGAGCGCATTCTCACAAGGTATTTAAAGGGTTGGTGAAATGGGGCAAAAATTCTGTGGGCTGGCACTTTGGATTTAAACTGCATTTGATTATTAATGATTGTGGAGAATTACTCGCATTTTCACTAACTCCAGCAAATATCGATGACCGAAAACCAGTCCCAGATATGACTAAAGATTTAATTGGTAAACTCTTTGGTGACAGAGGTTACATCTCTCAAAAATTATTTGAGGAGTTATATGAACGAGGGTTGCAATTAATCACAAAATCTAAAAAGAAAATGAAAAATCGCTTGGTAAAACTGATTGATAAAATTCTATTACGCAAACGTGCTGTGATTGAGTCCGTCAATGACCATCTGAAAAATATATGTCAAATCGAACACTCTCGCCATCGTAGTCCATTTAATTTTTTGGTGAATTTGATGGCTGGTTTAGCTGCTTATACCTATTTGCCTAAAAAACCTTCAATTGATATTTACCCAAAAGATTTGCCTGCGCTACCTCCTGCCATTTTTTAGTTCCGTCGAACTCACGTTAGAGTACGAGCGATGCCTACGGCTGGCTACGCCTACGCAAAAGTTATTTCGGAGTTCGCAAAAGTTATTTCGGGGTTCGCAAAAGCTATTTCGGAGTTCGCAAAAGCTATTTCGGAGTTCGCAAAAGCTATTTCGGAGTTCGCAAAAGCTATTTCGGCGTTCGCAAAAGCTATTTCGGAGTACGTATTTGTTATTTTGAAGTACCCATTTGCTATTTCGGAGTACGCATTTGTTATTTCGGAGTACCCATTTGCTATAGCAACGGACAAGACTGTTAGGACGTAAACTGAGAAGGTAAAAGAGAAAATTAAATACAGTCGATGCCAAAACCCTACAGTTATGATTTAAGACAAAAAGTAATCAATGCGATCGTATTAGATGGCATGACCAAAACTGAGGCGGCGCAAGTATTCCAAATCAGTCGCAACACCATAAATCTATGGCTACAAAGGCAGGCGGAAACTGGAGACTACCAGCCTAAGCCGACTCGTCCCCAGAAAACAAACGCCAAAATTATAGATTGGGAGGAGTTTAGTCAGTTTGCTCAAATGCACGGGGACAAGACACAAGTGCAAATGGCACAGCTATGGTCAGGTCAGATCAGTCCGAGGACGATTTCACGAGGGTTGAAAAAAATAGGTTGGTCTCGAAAAAAAAGTCTTATGGATACCGAGAACGAGATCAGGCTAAACGTGCCATTTTTATCCAGCAATTAGATTTAATTCCAGAGTCACAACGAGTGTATATAGATGAATCAGGAATGGATGCACGGGATGATTACGGTTATGGCTGGTGTCAACGAGGTCAAAGGTTTGAAGCACTCAAGTCAGGACGCAGAACGGGTCGGGTCAATATGATTGCTGCCTACTGCCAACAACAGTTGATGGCACCATTTACTGTGGAAGGAGCTTGTAATCGAATAGTTTTTGAAACTTGGGTTTCCACTTGCTTAATTCCTGTACTCCAACCAGGACAAGTGATTATTCTTGATAATGCCACCTTTCATCATGGCGGACGTATTGCCCAATTGATTGAGCAGGCAGGTTGTCAGTTATTATATTTGCCGCCTTATTCTCCAGACCTCAACCGCATTGAAAAGTGTTGGGCTTGGCTTAAATGTCGTATTCGCCACATCTTATCCTCTTGTTCTGATTTACGACCAGCTATGGAATCTGTTCTCAAATCTGCTGTGTCCTAACTCTACTGGCAACAGCTATATTTCGGAGTACCCATTTGTTATTTCGGAGTACCCATTTGCTATTTATTGAAGGCTTATCTTCTCAAACTACGAGGATCAAGTGCATCTCTCAGCCCATCACCAAGTAAGTTGAATGCCAGCACTGTGAGGATAATCAGCACAGCCGGCGGCCAAATTAGCCAAGGTTGCAACACCAAAATTGAAGCATTGCTAGCTAGAGAAAGCATATTGCCCCAAGAGGGGTCTGGTTGTTGAATACCCAAGCCGATGAGACTCAATATCGCCTCTGCACCAATAAAGCTAGGAATTGCAAGAGTCGCAGAGATAATTACATAACTAGCTGTTTGCGGTAAAACATGACGGATAATTATATAAATTGGGTTCGCGCCCATTGCCCGCGCGGCTTGAACAAATTCTCGCTCTTTAATTGATAGTACCTGTCCCCGAATGACCCGTGCTAAACCAGCCCAGCTAATCACCGAAGTAATCACCACAATCAGCAAAAAGCGCTGGGTACTACTTAAACCTGCTGGTAAGACTGCACCCAATGTCACCAAAAGATAAATACTGGGGAAAGTCATTAACACTTCTGCCAAGCGCATAATGATGCTATCAGTTACACCGCCGAAATAGCCGGAAATTCCCCCGATGAGCAAACCGAGGGGATAAGTAATGATAATGCCAAAAATCCCGATAAACATACTGATGCGGCCGCCATGCAGCAAGCGACTAAATTGGTCGCGGCCTTGGTCATCAGTACCGAAGATGTTGATTTTTGCGCCAGTTGTTGTGCCAAATAAATGCCAATTTAAGGGAATACCAGGAAAAATTGTGACTTCATCCCACGTAGGCGGTAGTGGCAAACTCATCTGCAACAAACGGTATTCTGACCCGGAGACAAATAGACGCAGAGGCGAAGGCTTTTTCGAGTCTACAATGAGTTCGCGATCGCCTGTATCTAAATTCGTATCTCCTTGAGTTGTCGGATAAACATAAGGGCCAATAAACTGCCCTGACTGAGAAACCCAGTGTATCTTGGTTGGTGGCAGCAGTGAACCATTAGGCTGTGAAGCATAGGGGTCATAAGGAGCTACGAAATCAGCTGCAATTACTGCTATATAGAAAATTAACAGCAAAGTTACCCCAAATCGTGCCAAAGGATTTTTCTTAAGTCGTCGCCACCAATCCATAGTAGTTAGGAGTTATAAGTTAGGAGTTATGAGTTATTAAGTTTTTATCTTAATTCATAACTCATGATTAATAATTTTCAACTCCCAACTTTTGTACAGACAAAGGTTAATCGCGTCTCTACTCCTATTTTGTACAGACAAGGGTTAATCGCGTCTCTACTTCCAACTTCTAATTCCCAACTGCTAACTTCTCTAAATACCGCTGCTGTTCTTCCTGTTGTTTTTGATGTTCCACAACAAATACATTTGAGTAGAGATTAGCGAGAATTTGTTTTCCCTGTTGTGTCAATGATAAGTAATGCAGTCCTTCTTGGATATAAGGATAGACGCCATTCCAGTAAAACTTAGCGTAGTTGTTACGCAAATCGGCAGGGGTTTTATAGCCCAAAACTTTATTTACACCAGTTTCTTCAAATTCGTAAAATAAAGAAGTAATTTTCTTTAGGTAACGCGGGTCGCTTAGTTGACCAATCAAATCAGCAGCACGCACTAATCCTGCAAAGCACTTCGTATCTTGATGGTCTTCCGCCGCAGGTACAGGAAATCGAGTCAATTCAATATTGCTTTTAATTGCCTCAGCATCGATTAACTTGTGACCTCCAAACCGCTCATCAATAAACAGCTTGGCTCTATCAACATGATACGGTGTCAGACTGGCATCAGAAGCGCCAGCAGCCACAGAAATCATTTTGCCATTTTTACCTGTGGCATATAAGTTTGCTGTTTCTCGGTCTTGTCGGCAAACTCCTTTAACATAGCCAATATCATGACTGACTAAAGAAATAATACAATGTAACCAGTCTTCACTAGAAACACCGCCTTCCCTGATGTGTTTGCCACGTAAAATTTCTTGTCCCACCAGGGTGACTAAGACAGTGTGTTCAACATTGTGGTAAAGGGCATCGCTATTGGCAATGTTTTCCAAAGCCATGTTACCCGCCCAGGCGATAATATCCTGATAATCATGTTTAAAGCAGCCATAAGTGCGGCGATAGCCGTCTCGAATTTCATTTACGAAGGCATCAATTAAAATTTCAGTGGCATTGAACATATCTGGTGACTCTGGTATATACCAATTTTTTATTGATTTTGATTGATTTCAAAATTCCCTAATCAAGGCCATCCTTGCTGGAATTTCAGGCAATGGAGTTTGCTCCTTTGTAACTCACGCGTACCTGTAGACGCTAGCTTTATCTATGTTTGGATATATAACTTCCTAGCAACACAAAGGCATTAGAGAAATGATTGATTACGTGTAAAAAATAATTTCCTGGTCTACCAAGGTACATAAATACTTTCGATTCTAATTAGATAAATCTAGATCGGCTATATTTAGTTTTTCATATCTAAGCATTGGATGACAGTGATCTCAATACAGATGGTGTGTGACATAGAGTAGCTCTATAAGATGAGAGAATTTTTTTATCATAATCTACATAAAATTTATTATCATTCTTTAACAGTAATTTCTCTTAGCTAAAAGGTTATATTATATACTGTTGTCGATAAAAGACATTCACTATGAAATACGTCATAGTTGATATCGAAGTAAATAAACTTCAAGTTTTTTTAAGAAAATACCAAGGTTTGGTATGTATAAACAGCAAGTAGAGGTGAAACTGTGAGCGATGAAAGTCTTTCAGAAGTTGAGGTGGAAGAAGCTATAACCTCTGAAAATCGGAATTTTTTAAGCAAATCAGATCAAAAGCAAACCAGGGCATGGTTGAAGCCATTATTCTTGGGTGCTGGTTTAGGAATTGCGATCGCCTTGGTTGGAATGAGTGTATTAAATCGTTTTCCATCCCGTCAACAAAGCGCGGTAGCGGATAAAAAAGTTAACCCAGCGATGACTGTCACCACCGCCACAGTAGAAACCGCCCGTGTTGTCCGTACACTCAAAACTACTGGGACTGTAGCCGCGAGTGATTTAATTCCGGTGCTACCGCAAACAAACGGTTTACAAATTAAAAGCATCCCCGCAAATGTCAAAGAAGGAGCTTTTGTCAAACAAGGTCAAGTGTTGGCAGTGTTAGATGGTTCCATACTGCAAAATCAAATTAGCCAAGCAAAAGCAGATGTGGAATCGAAACAAGCAGATGTGGCATCCAAACAAGCCGATTTGGCATCCAAGCAGGCAGATTTGGCATCAAATAAAGCAATAGTCCAGCAAAGACGAGCCGATTTAGCTCAAGCTAAGGCGAGATTGGAGGAAGCAGCCAAAAATTATCAGCGCTATCAAAAACTCGCTGACTCTGGAACAATCAGCAAACAAGAACTTGATACTCGTTCTTACGCTGTGAAAACTGCCATAGAAGTTGTCAACCTGTCCCAAGAAAATATACGTAGTGCCCAGGCTAATATCGGCAGTGCCCAAGCTAACATTAATAACGCCCAAGCGATCGTCAACAAAGCCAAAGCCGATGTTAAAAGCAGTGCTGCGAAAGTGCAACAACTGCAAACTCAATTGGAACAAACTGTAGTACGTGCGCCGGTTTCAGGAGTAATTGCCGAGAAACTAGCTAGAGTCGGTGATGTCACTGGCGTACCGCCGCAAACCCAGGTGGGGACGGTGATTGGTGGCACACAAAAGCTATTTTCGATTATCCGAGATGAAAAGTTAGAACTCCAGGCGAAGGTGCCCGAAACTCAACTAACTCAGGTGAAAATTGGCGCATCGGTGCAAATTACTTCTGATGTCGATCGGCGGGTGCGATCGCAGGGCCGAGTCAGAGATATACAACCACAGCTCAACGATCAAAGACGAGAAGCGACAGTGAAAATTGACTTGCCGCCAACAACTTTACTAAAACCAGGAATGTTTGCTAGTGCTGCAATTACTACTGACTCAGGGATGAAAATGGTAGTGCCACAAAAAGCAGTCCAGTCCCAAGCTGACACAAGTGTAATTGTATTCATCTTATCGGGTGAAAATACAGTCAGCAGCCAGAAAGTCGAGTTAGGAGATCCTGGCAATAACGACACAGTGGAAATCAAGAGTGGGTTACAGTTAGGCGATCGCGTTGTCGTTGATGGTGCAGGCTATCTCAAAGATGGCGATCGGGTTCGAGTTGCAAATTGAAGGGAATAGGGAAAAATGACCAATGACCAATACTTCGGCTCCCTTCTCTACGAGAGGCTGCGCCAACGACTTCGCTCAGGGCAAGACGCTCAGTACAAGTGACCAATGACCAATGACAAATGACAAATCCCAAATCTCAAATTTCCCAATGTCTTTTAATATCTCAGCCTGGTCGATTAAAAAACCTGTTCCCACGATCGTTTTATTTTTAATTTTGACGGTTGTCGGTTGGTTCTCATTCATATCCTTGGGAATTGATATTAACCCAAATATTGATGTACCAACAGTTTCGATCAAAGTTACCCAACCGGGTGCAGGCCCAGCAGAACTAGAATCCCAAGTGACGAAAAAAATTGAAGATGCTGTGGCGGGGTTGGGCAATATCGATTACATGATTTCTACCGTTAGCGATGGGAATTCTCAGACAACAATCAATTTTGTTTTAGGTACAGATAGCGATCGCGCCACCAATGATGTTAGAAATGCGATCGCTCAAATTCGCCAAGATTTACCCCAAGACATTAACGACCCCATTGTGGAACGCCTAGAATTTTCCGGCGGCCCGGTGATTACCTACGCAGTTAAATCAGATCGGCGTTCTGTAGAAGAATTAAGCAATCTCGTAGACCAAACTATTAGCCGCGCCTTGTTGGGAGTTCGTGGTGTAGCCCAAATTCAGCGTGTGGGTGGCGTTGACCGAGAAATTCGCATTAATCTGAATCCAGACCGCTTACAATCTTTAGCGATCACTGCTACTCAGGTAAACGACCAAATCCGCGCTTTGAACATTAATTTACCTGGCGGACGTGCCGAAGTTGGTGGTAGCGAACAAAGTATCCGTACTTTAGGAAGTGCCGTCAGTGTGGATATTTTGAAAACCTACGAAATCGTTTTACCACAAGGTGGTTCCGTACCTTTATCTAGCCTGGGAACTGTAGAAGATAAATTTGCTGATGTGCGCCAAGCCGCCCGTTTGAATAATCAACCTGTGGTAGCTTTTCAAGTCTTACGTAGTACTGGCAGCGTTCTGGTGACTGTGGAAGAAGGAGTGAAAGCAGCAGTCAAACAACTAGAAAAAACCCTTCCCCCCGATGTCAAACTGGATTTAATTTTTACTAGAGCCGATATTGTCCGCCAATCTTACCAAAGCACCATTGATGAATTGATTCAAGCTTCGCTGCTGGCGGTAATCGTGATTTTAGTGTTTTTACGGGACTGGCGAGCAACATTAATTACGGCTGTCACCTTACCCTTGTCAATAATTCCCACCTTCGCAGTGCAGCAAGCCCTTGGTTATACCCTCAACAATATGACTTTGTTGGCATTAGCCCTGGCAGTGGGCAACTTGGTAGATGATGCCGTTGTCGAAATTGAAAACATGGAACGCCACATGGCTATGGGCAAGTCAGCTTGGGACGCTGCTTTTGACTCTTCCGACGAAGTAGGGTTAGCGGTAATCGCCAGTTCAGCGACGATTATTGCAGTGTTTCTGCCCGTTGCCTTTATGGGTGGGATTCCAGGGCAATTTTTTCAACCATTTGGCGTTACCGTTGCCGTTTCCACAATTTTCTCAACTCTTGTCGCGCGGATGGTTACGCCGATGATGGGGGCGTATCTGTTAAAGGAGGCGGAGGGGCAGGGGGGCAGTGTTTCGACTACGCGGCAGTTGAGCGTAGTCGAAACTCAACAACCAGGCAGGAGGCAGGTGGTCACTGAGCGGAGCCGAAGTGAGGCAGGGGCAGGGGGAGTAATAAAAATTTTTAATTTTAAATTTATACTTCCAGGTGGTGGGAACGGAAGTAGAAAACTTGGAGATGAAAAGCGTCGCGGTTTTCAACCTTATAGATCGCTTTTACAGTGGGCGTTACGCCATAGATTGACAACAATGGCGATCGCTTTCGCTTTTTTTATTGCCAGTCTGATGCTGGTTCCCCTGATTCCCAAGGGTTTTGTTGATGATGGCGATTTCGGAATTTCCAACGTATCTATAGAATTACCTCCTGGTTCCACTTTGTCAGACGTTAACAAAGTAGTTACACAAGCAACTGATATTATCCGCCAAAATCCAGTAGTTGAACGCGTACTAGCAACAGAAGAGATCAATTCTGCCAACCTTGCGATTAATCTCAAACCCAGAGAGAAACGAAATATTTCCCAAAAACAGTTTGAGGAACAAGTACGTCCTAACTTTGAACAAATACCAGGAGCGAGAATTAGTTTTCAAAGTCAGTCACCGGGTGACAGTCGCAAAGGTTTATCAATTGTCCTCAGAAGTGAAAATCCCGAAGCTTTGAATCAAGCTGCTGATGCCTTAGAAAAGCAGATGCGATCGCTAGCTGGATTAGTAGAAGTGGCATCTACTGCAAGTTTAGTCAAACCAGAGATTTTGGTAATTCCTAACCCGCAACGGGCAGCAGATTTGGGAGTGACAGTGCAAGCGATCGCTCGGACTGCTTCCCTTGCAACCATCGGTGATAATGAGGCGAACTTAGCGAAATTTAATTTAAGCGATCGTCAAATCCCGATTCGCGTCCAAATCGATCCCGAAGCGCGGGCTGATATCAACACAATCACAAATTTGCAAGTCCCTAGTCAAAATGGCAGATTAGTTCCTCTCATAGCAGTGGCAGATATCCGCTTTGGTAGCGGCCCTGCTACTATCAACCGTTACGATCGCGCCCGTCAAGTAGCTGTAGAAGCGAATTTGCAAGGGCTTTCTTTAGGAGAAGCAGTCCAGACAATCAACCAACTACCTGCAATGCAAAACTTACCGCCAGGAGTAATACAGCAACCATCAGGTAGTGCCAAAATTATGCAAGACATTTTTGGTCGCTTTGGCGGTGCGTTGGGGCTGGCATTAATGTGTATCTATGCAATTCTGGTGTTGCTGTATAACAACTTTCTCCATCCATTATCGATTATGGCAGCCTTACCCTTTTGTTTAGGTGGGGCATTGGTAGCGTTGATGGTTGCTCAAAAACCCTTAGGAATATATGCCTTGATTGGTATCGTGTTGCTGTTGGGGATTGTCACCAAAAACTCGATTCTGTTAGTTGACTATGCGATCGTCAACATGCAAGAAGGCAAAACCCAGCGTCAGGCGCTCGTTGAATCAGGCGTATCACGTCTGCGCCCAATTTTAATGACTTCTTTCGCAACCATCGCCGGGATTCTGCCCTTAGCATTGGGAATCAGCGCGGGTTCTGAAGTTCGCCAACCAATGGGAATTGCCATTATGGGCGGTTTTACAACTTCCACTCTGTTGACACTGGTAGTAGTACCAGTGATATTTAGTTACATTGACAACTTCCAAACTTGGATTATGGATACAACACGCTATGGCTTTGGTAAGAAACCATCGCGTCAATAATGCCCAATCAATTTTGGATTTGTAATTGTTTTGCTCCCCTCTCCTGGTAGGAGAGGGGCTGGGGGAGAGGTCAAAATAGCACTCGTCGAACTCACGTCTTTTTAAGAGGAGATTAAGGGGGGTAATTCGACTTGTGTGTACACCGTAGCCTCAATACATACAGAGAGGGGTTCTTGAGGTTTAATAAGTAACCAAGCGGACATGATATAGGAATCATATTTGATTTCTGAAAAAAACCAAGCGATAATACTGAGATGTGCATCTGTCTAATAAAGAACAATGATAAACCAGCATCTACAAGCCGCGATCGCAGAACTACAAGAATTTATAGATGATCGCCCAGATGCGCGTGAGGTAAGGAAAGCTTTGGCAGTTAAACTGGTTTATCAAGGTTACAAGTATGAAGAAATTCAAATAATTTTAGATGTGTCACTTGGTTCGATAACAAGCTGGAAACAAGCCTACGAGGAATATGGAATTTCGGGGCTGCACTTGAACCACAAGGGAAGAAAAGGCTACTTAACTGCTCAACAACGAGAAGAAATCTTAAGTTGGTTGCAAACAAAGGAGTGTTGGGAACTTGGCGAACTCGAATATAAATTGGCTTTTGAATACGATCTAACTTATGAATCAAAACGGAGCTATTACGATTTATTTGATGCGGCAGGAATTAGTTGGAAGAAAACTACTTCTTTGAATCCAAAAGCTGACGAGGATGCTGTTGCTGCAAAAAAAAAAGAGATTGAAACACTGTTGGCAAGGCATCGGGAGGAAATCGAGACAGGAAAGTTAAAAGTATTACTGCTTGATGAATGTCATTTAATGTGGGGAGATTTAAGCGGATATGTTTGGGGAAGAACTGACCAAGAGATAACAGTGAGAGTTGTTAATGTACGAGATAAACAGACATACTACGGGGCAGTTGACTATTTGAAGGGAGGCTTACTGCTCAAAGCATATAACGCAGGTAACTCAGAAAATACGATTGATTATCTACGTTATTTATTAGATCAGTCGCCCAACCAAAGATTACTTCTTTTTTGGGATGGTGCTTCTTACCATCGTTCACATCTGGTTCAAAACTTTTTAGGCGAGATAAACCTTGGTTTGTCTCAAGAACACTGGAAAATTCATTGTGAACGCTAAAGCCCCTAATTGCCCATCACAAAATCCAATTGAAGATATTTGGTTACAAGCTAAAACTTGGGTAAGGCGTTTCTGTGCTTTGATTCCTTCGTTCTCTCATCTCAAATGGATGTTTGAGTGGTTTCTCCGACACACTACCTTTGATTTTGCCACTCTTCAAATGTACGGAGCTTTTTCAGAAATCAAATACTAGTCCTATATTACTCAATAAAAAGTCAAGTTTCTTTGGCAAACTAATAGTAAAACACAATACGGTTGAGGAGTAATATCTTTGATAATAAATATCTTCATTTGTGCAGTTGTCATCTGCGCAACTTGTATTTACCCGATTAAGACATTAGCAGGAGAAAAACCTTCTGCGATTTTTCATGCATTCGATCAACAGTACATTGATATTGAAAAGTTTGTTTGTGAAATAGGGAAGCAAGGATACTCTCACATTCAAATTTCTCCAGCCCAAAAATCTAATCCTGCTCTAGAATGGTGGGCACGCTATCAACCTGTAGATTACAGCATTATCGAAGGTAGAGGTTCACTCTTAGATTTAAAAGAACTTATTAATCAAGCCCACAGTTGTCAGGTCAAAGTGATTGCTGATGTTGTTTTCAATCACATGGCTAATTTAGATGGCAATGATGATTTTGAAGATTTAACTAAATTTCCAGGTCTTTCTATAAATGACTTTAATTCGGATTCAAATCGTCCAGGGAAAAAATCTTGTAGCATTAATTATAGTGATGGCAATAGAGATTCAGAAATTAATTGTTGGTTAGGTGGACTTCCTGAATTGAAATTTACCAATAATGTTAAAAAAATTCAAAAAGCTCATTTAAAACAATTGCTAGATTTAGGAATTGATGGATTTCGGTTTGATGCTGCCAAACATATCCCAGCAGATGTTCTTAAAGAGTACATCAGCTATGTGGATCGACAAAGTAAAGGCAAAGCATGGAATTATCTTGAGGTAATTGCAGATAGCGACACCAGTGCAGAAAATTATAACTGGATTGCTGCTGTCACAGATTTTGTTCTCTACAATTCAATGAAAAATGCCTTCAGCTTTGGTGGAGATTTGCGTTGTCTGCGAGTTCCTACAGCCATAAACGATCCGCGTAGCGTCACTTTTGGCAGAAACCACGATACGATCCGTGAGATTAATTCTAATGCCATTAACCCCTATAGCGATCCTTCTGACTCTTTCCTGGCAACAGCATATATCTTGGCGAGAGAAAGTGGCACTCCTTTAATACTCAACTGGGATAATCAAGATGTTCCTTTTATCAAATATGGTGTCAAATTCCGCCAAATTATGCATCAACGAGGAACTCAGGGAAAAAATACCAAAGGAAATGTTTTAGCAACAATTGATAGTCCGACTGTATTGCTAATGGAGCGGGGCAGTGAAGGATTTTTTGTTGTCAATAAAGGAGAGAATAAATTTAATATCCCAGCACTGGATTTGACTTTAACGAATTTAGATGGATGTTATCGGGAACTCCGTAATAATTTTACTGTTGCGATTGAACGTCGCCAAGGTGGGAAAAAATTTATAACTCGTTGGGGAAGCTGGAATAGAGGCGGTATGGAAGTTCAAAAACGCGATGCACTCTATTTTGTTCGAGAACCTTTTAATCAATGTCAAATGTAGATGCTCTCTCCTGCCTTCTGCCTGACTTCGGCTTTGCTCAGTGACCACCTGCCTCCTGCCTGGTTGTTGAGTTTCGACTACGCTCAACTGCCGCGTAGTCGAAACACTGCCTCCTGCCTCATCCCAACTACAAAGATTTACGCCGTTTTACTTATCTCAGTTTTTTATTATTACAAGCGTACAGATACACTACCTGCATGGGCTGGCAAACCTTCTGCCTCTGCTAAGGTGACAGCTGCTTTGCCTATTGTCTGCAATGATTCTTTGTCACATTCTAAAAAAGTAATTCGTTTGAGAAAGTCGAACACACTCAAACCAGAAGCAAAGCGGGCAGAACGGGCAGTTGGCAGTACATGGTTGGGGCCTCCTAAATAATCGCCAATCGCTTCTGGAGTATAGCGTCCTAAAAACACGCTGCCGGCACACTTAATTTGATTGGCAAGGAGTTGCGGGTTGTCCACACACAATTCCACATGTTCTGGAGCTAGTTGATTGAGCAGTGGTATACTCTCGGCTAAATCGCTAACTAAAATAACGGCTGCATAATTTTGCCAACTTGCACTGGCAACTTCTCTGGTAGGTAAATCAGTGAGAATTTTCTCAACAGCCTTGATTACTTGTTGCGCGAAGATTTTGGAATCAGTAATTAAGATTGACTGGGCACTAGGATCGTGTTCTGCTTGCGATAGTAAATCCCAGGCAATCCAATCTGGGTTGTTCTGGCTGTCGGCTACCACTAAAATTTCAGAAGGCCCAGCGATGCTATCAATGCCAACAGTGCCAAAGACTTGGCGCTTGGCTTCAGCAACATAAGCATTACCAGGGCCAACTATTTTATCTACTGGGGCAATGCTTTCTGTACCATAAGCTAATGCTGCGATCGCTTGCGCCCCACCAATGCCATATATTTCTGTAACACCGGCAACTTGAGCAGCGGCCAATACAACGGAATTAATCTCACCGCCAGGCATTGGTACTGTCATAACAATTCTTTCAACACCAGCAATTTTAGCTGGTAAGGCATTCATCAATAAAGAACTTGGATAGCTAGCCCGTCCCCCTGGTACATAAATTCCCACTTGCGAGAGTGCTACCCAATTCAATCCCAGTTTTACCCCGACTGCATCGCTGTAAGCAATATCTTGCGGTAGTTGTTTTTCATGGAAAGCCACAATCCTCTCAGCAGCAAATTCCAGTGCAGCCAAGACATCAGTAGGACATTGTGCTGCGTGTTCGGCAATAAAAGTTTCGCTTAAATGCAAAGACTGGAGATTGTTGCGATCGAAGCGGCTAGTATAGTCCTTGACTGCGGCATCACCACGCACTTTGACATCAGCTAGAATCTCACGTACTGTCCCACTAACATCAACTGTAACTTCCCGGCGATCGCTTACAAGGGTTTTGAATTTGACAGAAAAATCTTTGTCGGTAGTTTGAAGTAGCTGCATGGACAGTATCTTAAAAGCAGTGAGGTCAATAATTAGTTTAACTCCTGATTAACTCGCTAGATATGACTGTGGCTTATATGCATCGCTGTTTTTCAGATGTAAGCTAAAAGCACAAAAGATTATGAGTTGACATCTATGCAGCAGTCTACAAGAGACAATTACCGGGATCTTTGGCGACAGCT
Source organism: Nostoc sp. DSM 114167 (assembly GCF_052692655.1). Taxonomy (NCBI): domain Bacteria; kingdom Bacillati; phylum Cyanobacteriota; class Cyanophyceae; order Nostocales; family Nostocaceae; genus Nostoc; species Nostoc sp. DSM 114167. The sequence goes on along the minus strand of NZ_CP195116.1, from coordinate 3,354,002 downwards.
TGTTACTTTGGCTGCAATCTTTGGTGCTTTTTTTATCAACGTAGTATCGAATGTTTTTCCGCTCAATGGACTTAGTATCGGGGAAATTTCCAATACTTTGTTTAAAAATGTTCTGATTATCCCTGCCAATTACGCCTTTGCTATCTGGGGGCTGATTTACCTTGGGTTGTTTGCTTTTGGGGTATACCAAGCTCTACCTAACCAACGACATGAGCCTGATTTACGTAAGACAGGTTATTTGTTGGCGATCGCCTGTGTTGCTCAAAGTATCTGGGTGTATCTGTTTTTGTCTAGGCTTTTTGCTCTTTCTGTAATTGCAATGCTCTTGATTCTGTTGCCCCTAATTGGTGTTTATGTGCAGTTAGAAATTGGCAAATCGCGTGTACCTTGGCTAAAAAAATGGTGTATTCACTTTCCAATTAGCATTTATCTAGGTTGGATTAGCGTGGCGACTATTGTCAATGTAGCGTGTGCTTTGGATTTTCACAGGTGGAACGGTTGGGGAATTTCTGCTGTAATCTGGACTCTCATTATGGTATTAATAGCAACAGCAGTTGCAGCAGTTATGGTCATCCAGCGTCGAGACATCGCTTATACAGGAGTAACAATCTGGGCACTGGTAGCGATCGCATTCAAGCATTCTGATAACTCAATGCTCAGAAATACCGTATTAGTTTTGGCAATTATTCTAGTTTTAACCGCTACGATTAACAGCTTACGTACCCAACAAGAACATATTTAAGTGTGATGACGTACCCGCCCAGCGTCGGTCAAGAGAAAACTTTTAGCAAGCGTTCGTTAAGCACACACAATAATGGTCGGTTGTTACACACACCAGTCTGATTGTTATTAGTCAGAATAGATACTTGGAGCCATAATTGTCTGAAAAGACCAAAATTTATAAGAATGAAAAATATTATCTCGATTGGTTGGAATAACTGGTTAAAACGGCATAAAGAATCTGTTTTACTATTTGACTCAATTGCTGCGGCTAATGAGATTGCCTTGATGCTTAACGGTAAATGGGATGGCTGCAATGGTGTAATTGTGGCTTCTAGTGATGAGGTAGCTGTTAACACTGCTGCCAAACTATTAAAAGCCACTTGGTGTTATCAAGGCGCATCAAAAGCTGTTTTAAACAGAGTAACAACTGATGAAATTTTACGCCGTTATGCAATCGGAGAAAGAAATTTTGTTAATGCTAATTTGAGGTGTGCAATACTTGCGACCATGAAACTGAGTGAAATTAACTTAAGTTATGCCTCATTGAGTTGGGCAAACTTAAGTCAAGCCAATCTAAGTAAAGCTGATTTAACAGCAGCAGACCTCAGTCAAGCTAATTTAAGTGGAGCCGATTTAAGTAAAGCATACTTGATGAGAGCTAACCTAAGTGAGGCTAACCTGCAACAAGCTTCACTTCAAGGAGCTAACCTCAGTAGTGCTAACTTAAGTGAAGTCAACCTTACTGGTGCAGATTTAACAGGAGCTAATCTGTCATTAGCAGACCTAAGAGGAGCAAATTTTCACTTGTGCAATTTGAGTGGGGCTAACCTAACAAATGCCAAGTTAATTGAAAGTGACTTGGCTTTTGCTCAACAATAATCGCCGAACTCCAATATTATCTCTAGTCAGTTCCACCCCAAGTCCAGGTAGGATTGCCATTCTTTAAACGATTTTTTAGCACTACTAGGGGATAATCATTAGCATCAGAGCCACCAGCCAAATCTAAGATAAAGTAAACTTTACCTTTAACAAAGTGCATTCGTAAATAATTAATTTTTCCAGAGTAGTCTTGCCCGTCAACCTTAGTCATTCCAGCAGAAGCAAAGCATTTAGCATATTTTGGCTTGAGTGTCCCAACCCATGTAACACTAAAGCTATTACTGGCTTGAACAGAGATGTTACTGGTATAGGCACTCAGGTTAATAGAGCCATCTGTTGCAAAACTACCTTCTTGATAAGGACGGGGTTTTTCAGTGACAATCACCTTGTCTGGACAGCTTTGTTTTTGCTCGTTTTCACTATAAACTTTTAGCTCAATATTTTGTGATTGATTTTGTGCTTGGACGCACCAGTTGGACAGCAGAGGCAGTAAACCAATACTTGTGCCTATAATCAAAGTCAAAGGTTTAAATGAAATCATACTCATATCCGAACAAATATTAAATTGAATCTAGTCTTAGATTTTAGTAATTAATTGGGTAAATTCAAGTCAGGGTAATTACTGAGAAATGGAAAAGGGAAATATTAAAGAAGAAACTTTTACCCACAATCCTAAGAAGTCCATTTTTACTAACTCAAGCAAGACGAGACTCGCAAGTTTTGCTTAGAAATTCTCGAAAAAATTGCGATCGCTTGTAAGCTAAAACACCTAACGAACTAGATAGAGCGCAGACTTACACACGCTCTCAAAGTTAATTTAGGCTTGGCATACTTTTTAAACACCCTCAAAGCTAGTCGAGAATATTTTAATTAACCTGAGTACAACAAATCTCTCCTTACCTTGAACTAAATTTTTGAACTAAATTTAAAGTGTGTAACATCTAAGTAAATGCGGTAGTATATGGTTAGTGTTGGGTTATTTAGATGTTCTATATTTCAAAGTAGATATGCACGCAGAATTTACCGGAACGAGGGTATAAAAATCTCCTTTTTTGTCAGTAGTTAACTATTGACTTGAATTTACACCCTGATTAGTGTGTACAGTGCCATTTGACTTAGATAGTTTGAGAATAAATCAGTGCTACTGAAAAGCTTTTTCATAGAGTGAATCTTTGATGAATATTACTGTTCCTAATTTTTAAGTTATACGTCAACTTCGGTGAGTATTTTGTGCCCGAAAACAGCATTAAATTCAAAGTTGAGAACTGAAATTACTGAAAAAATAGAATCAGGTAGGCAAAAGTTATGGCAAACATCATTGGAACCAGCGGCTACGACTTACTACAGGGTGGTACTGGGAATGATACTCTCATTGGTGGTACTGGGAATGATTTTTTAACTGGTGGCGGTGGCAAGGATAAATTTGTTTACGACTTGGGCGACGGCACTGATACAATTACTGATTTTGGTGGCATAGGTAAAGGAACTAACCCGACAGCAGCAGTTATTGCTGAAGTGGATACCATCAAATTTCAAGGTGCAGGATTAACTGCTCAAAATTTACTGCTGATTCAGAATGGCAACGATCTAGAAATCACCTTTGAGGGGAATACTGATACCGTAGTTATTCTACAAAATTTCAAACTAGAAAATTTAGAGAATCTGAAAGCTTCTGGAGGCAAACCAGCAATTGGTAATATCCTGTTTGACGGGCAAAATAGCATCACCGACAGCTTTAATGTCCTCGATTCCAACTCTACTGATACTAGCCTGGGCATCAAGAACACAGTAACTTTCCTCAATGACCTCAACAATAACATTACGGGGTTAGAGGATTCCAATGATGTAGTTAATGGTCAAGGCGGTAATGACAACATCGATGGCTTGAGTGGAAACGATTTGCTCAGAGGTGGGGCGGGTGATGATACCCTCATTGGTGGTGCGGGAAATGATACCCTCATCGGTGGTACGGGGAATGACTCCCTTGTTGGCAATAATCTGCTTTCTGGGGGCTATGGCAATGACTATCTCTCGATCTCGGGCTATGAGAGCTTTAGCTACCCAGACTACGAATACAACTCTCGCTCGTCTGGTAAGAACACTCTCAACGGTGGCGTAGGTGACGATAACTTGAATGCTAGCGGTTCAACAGGCAATAATTTGCTCTCTGGGGACGATGGCAATGATAATCTCTCCATCTCTGGCTACTACGAAGGAGGCAACTACCAAGACTATGACTCTCGCTCGTCTGGTAAGAACACCCTCAACGGTGGTGCAGGTAAGGATACCTTGAGTGCTGGCGGTTCAACAGGTGATAATTTGCTCTCTGGGGGTGATGGCAATGATTATCTCTCCATCTCTGGCTACTTCAAATACACTCCTAGCGACCCGTATTCACCCCGCGATGTCTCCATTACATACGACTCTCGCTCGTCTGGAAAAAACACTCTTAACGGTGGCACTGGGGACGATAACTTGGATGCTAGTAATTCAAAAGGTGATAACTTACTCGATGGTGGCGCTGGCAATGATTATATCTCCGCTTCTAGCGCCTTTGGTAAGAACACAATCTATGGTGGCAGTGGGAATGATATCCTTATAGGTGGTTTTGGTAATGACATCCTTTATGGAGGAACTGGTACTGATACCTTTGTTTTCAATAGTTACAGTAAAGGTGTTGACAGTATTAACGACTTCAACGCGACTAATGAACTGATTCAGGTATCGGCTGCTGGCTTTGGCGGTGGGTTATCACCAGGTTCGCTTAAGACAAGTCAGTTTACCCTCGGAACATCTGTGACGACAAGCAATCAACGATTTATCTATAACAGTGCTACAGGTGGACTGTTCTTTGACCTTGATGGCAGTGCGTCTGGGTTTACTCAGGTAAAATTTGCACAACTATCTACTGGATTGTCAGTCAGCGAAAACAATTTTGTGGTTGTTTAATCGAAATTAGAGACTTCTAAATAAAAAATATCCCAAAACTGATGCAAAGATTCTCTCTGTGTTCTCTGCGCCTGGAATAGGTAGCCTGTGGCCTACGAACGCGAACAGTGTGTCGCAGACAGACGCTTTGCGTAGCAAGATCCCCGTAGGGGTATGCGTCTACGTTTATTGGGATAATTTATTTTTTGGAAATCCCTTAGCACTCTTTAATCACCAAGCAGTACGGTTTGCGAGATGCTATTTTCAAACGAAGATTTTTACGGGCTGTAAACGATTGCTCGTTGTCATATTGCTTTACATCTAGATAGACAGCTTGACCGAAAGGTTCTACAATCTGACTGATTGTGGTAAATTTACCTATTGCCCAATCCATATAAGCATAGTAAAGATTTTCTAGTGATTCCGTTTGATTGCAGAAGCACTAAATTAATATAGGAAAGTCTTTGAGTAAAGGGCAGCAGACAAATGGATGTAAAGCTGATTCTAGCTGGATTAACAGTTATATTTACACTTTCGTGCTTATTTTTTGGCACGAAGAATGGATTCTATGATTCAGATAATTATCATGGCAATGGCTCCGCACATTAAGATAAATCTGTAGACGCTCGATCGACTTCCCGGAGGGTGAGTTGGCTAAGAGCGCTCAAAACTTGTAAAGGGAAAACAAACAAGAGGCAAACTCCTTGAGCTACTAGTTTGATGGCTTCTGGTTAGCCCACCTTTCCGAATCAGTCCGGGTTCGGTGCAGGCGTCCTCCCCAATCAAAAATCTGTATTCTCAGGGTGTAGGGGCGCACGATAAAACTTACCCCTAAGTCACAAAACCAAAATTTGTGTAACTTTTGGCTTTTGGGATATGTCCATGATGATGAGGTTTGAGGGGAGGAGAGCATGAGGGATAATCTATCGGCATCCTCTCGCGTAGATGCTGCGGAACTAGGTAGTGAATTAGAATGTTTCCCCTATAGTGTCCAGCATGACAATGAGGGCGTGTGTTTGTTGGTGAAAATGGGCCCACACCGCATCCTATTGGACTGTGGTTTTGAGGATATTTCATCGCTGGCTAAGGGGCTGACTAAATCGGGACGTGGAACTAGTTCGCCCCTACCAGCAGATTTAGTTTTGATTAGTCATGCCCACCCAGATCATGCTAAAGGCTTACTGGCGCTGCATACAGCTTTTCCCAAGTTACCGATTTATGGTAGTGAGGTAACTAGCAAGTTACTACCGCTGAATTGGGTAGATGAAGACCCTGAGAAAATTTCCCAATTTTGTCATGCCTTGCCATTGCGATCGCCTGTGGAATTTCAAGATGGTTTGGTGGCAGAATTATTTCCCGCAGGGCATTTACCAGGAGCAGTGGCAATTCTCCTTACCTATACCACCCAGCAGCGTACTTACAAGCTACTGTATACAGGGGACTTTTTCTTATCAAACTCCCGACTAGTAGAAGGTTTGCGTTTAGAGGAACTGCGGGGTTTAGATTTGGATGTGCTAATCATTGAAGGTAGTTATGGCACATCCCGTCATCCTCACCGCCGCAACCAAGAAAATCAACTAGCCGAGCGAATTAATCGAGCGATCGCTGACCATTGTTCTGTAATCCTTCCCACCCCAGCTTTAGGATTAGGTCAAGAATTATTAATGCTCTTGCGATCGCATCACCACTTCACCGGACGAGATTTAGATATTTGGGTAGATGGTGCTGTCGCCACTGGATGCGATGCATATCTGGAACTGCTACCCCATCTCCCCCCATCAGTGCAGAACTTCGCCCGTCATCAACCCTTATTTTGGGATGAACGGGTACGTCCCCGCGTGCGTCGTCTACAACCAGAACATCGCCCCAATGTCGGTAAGTCACCTTGTATTGTCCTCACCGACTCGACATCTGATTTAGGCGAACACTGCCAATTAGACACCGGGCCTTGGCTGATTCTCCTACCGGAAAAAATTGATATAAAAGTTAACAAAGAATATTTAGCACCCACCACTGTTGAAACTTATCTCTTAGCTCAACATAGCGATGGCCCTGGTACTACGCAGCTAATTCATAATTTGCGACCCCAGCACGTCATTTTTGTTCATGGTTCCCCTGGCTATTTGGCAGACCTGACTAGCTTAGAGGAGTTGCAAAACCGCTACCACGTACATTCTCCGGCGGCTGATACTTTAGTAGAACTACCCATCGGCGACACATTTTTACAACCGGCAGCACCAGAGACTAACTATGAAGGCGAACTCACAGAGTTAGGAACAGTAATCACAATCACCTTACCGAATGTGATTACTGCCGATCAGCGTTGGCGGCAATTTGCCGATACTGGTTTAATCGAAGCTCGTTGGCAAGGGGAAGAATTAGTATTAAGGGGATTGTCTCAACGAGAACTGCTCAACCAAAACAGCGATCGCTATACCTGGACAGATGTAGACTGTTGTGGTACTTGCCGACATCAAAGGGGGCAGCGGTGTTGGAATCCAGCTTCCCCGTTGTATAACTTTAAAGTAACTCTCGAAGGTTACTGTCCTGCTTTTGAAGGCTTATCTAGTCCTGAGTCCTGAGTTCTGAGTGCTGAGTTAGGATTTATTACTCAGCACTCGATACTCAGCACTCAGCGCTGAATTATTCTGGATTCGAGTCAGTGTAACGGTTGTGAATGCGCTCTGCTTCGGGACAATCTTCAGTCATCAGAGGTTCTACATTACCGCGCGGTACTGAAGCCAATTTTTGCGTTACAGCACCAATGCTCTCGAGACGAACCATTTCTTCCCAAGAACAAACTTCGTCCTCTTCTTCTGTTTCATAGCGTAGGGTCACTAAATCTCCCTCTATGTCTATGATGCGGGCGCGTTCAATCCAGCGTTGCTGGTCCCGCAAGAAAACACATACCTCGCGCCCATCGCAACACAGTTGATAAATCTTGCGGTGTAGCATGTACTGTTTCTGCCTTTTTAAACAACGTAGTTAAACCTGTCAAAATCTGGGTTCTACCCCATTACATTACACCTTTAAGAGGTTAATTTCACTGTTTAGAACAAGTGCGCTTCATAACCCAATCCCAAGATTTGCTTCTATTTGTCAAAATATCAGGATAATGTTGGGTCATAAATCAATGGTTGCTCTAACAATGAACTCAATCTCCCTCCAGCTTATTTTAGGGAATGTCTGCTTCTATAGAAGTCAAACAGTTCGGTACCTGTCCTAACCAGGTTCATATTTGCTGCTGAGTCATTCTTACCATTATGTAATAAAGAATACTCCAAAACAATCGTTGATTGCGGTTGTTTAATTTGCCTACTTTTAATCATTGGCATTACTGGGAAGTCCGGGGACTTGGCTTTACTTTTACCCACTTGTATCTGATCTTAACTCATTCTCTTGCTGACCTTGATACTTTTCAACAACAACACCCAAATAGTTTTGAGTTTTTCAGTCAAAAACCTGAAAAAAGGCAACAGCGTCAGGGAAGAGTAGAGGAAAACACCATGAGAAAATTCTACTCCAGAAGTCTTAGGAGGATTTATGTGGTAAAGGAAATTCTATAAGCACGTTCGACGAGGATGCTTCTCGTTTAATTTTTCCGGCGCGAACTGCATCGTATAGGGCTGCAAGCTCTGGCAAATCCTCTGACTGATAGCATTTAGTGGCTAGCACCTGCTGGAGTAAACCCTCAGATTCAACACTAAGATATCCAGTTTGGAAAGCAGATGCAATAATTGTGCGAATCATCTTGATTAGGGCAGAGTGAGCAAATTATTAGGTCTAGTGTGGAACATTTTCCTTTCTTGCTAATTGATATGAAACATTAATACTGTGTGATTAGTATTACGTCAACCAGTGATTTACATCACAATATGAGTTTTTGATACTTTAATATTACACAGATAAAAGGGCAAAAAAATTTTCAGCATCAATGTTGAAAAGCTGATACTTAACAAAATTAAAATACAACAATTTTTTCGAGAAGCATCTACAAAATCCAATTAAACATCAGCAATCAAGCAAAAAACTGGCGGAAATCTTCATCTTTTTGACTTAATTGTACCCAGTCTAAGTTTAAAGACTGGAATTTTTGCATTAAGCGATCGCAAGCCGGACGTTCGGTAGCGTAATGTCCAGCATCGATTAAAATAAGATTGCAATCGCGGCTTTCTTGAAACTGATGGAATTTACAGTCAGAAGTTAGATAAGCTTGGGCACCTGTTTTGGCGACGGCTGAAATGTAACTAGCCCCCGAACCACCCAAAACAGCAACTCGTGAAATTGTTTGCTGTAAATCAGCAGTTGGGGAAAAAATCAAATTAGGGGGAGAAAGTCGGGTTTGAATGGTGGTGAGTAATTCCTGTAATGTCAGAAATGGTTCTAGCAAACCAACACGACCATATCCTAATCCTGGTTGTGTAACTTCGATGGGGGTAACTTCTTTGAGTTCTAAAATCTGAGCTAACACGTCAGCAGTCCCATCTTGCACTTGGTCAAAATTCGTGTGGGCAGTGTAAATACCAATATTATGGGTAAAGGCTAACCGTACCATTTCAGCGATCGCTTCACCAGTACGTAAAGATTTGAGAGGATTAAAAATCAAAGGGTGATGGGCAAATATCAGATTAGCATTTTTTGCGATCGCTTCCTGCATTACCGCCAAAGTCGGTGTCAAACAGACCAAAACCCGTGCTTTTTCCTGCAAAACTCCTGGTTCAATTTGCCAGCCACAATTATCCCAACTTTCACACCAAGCAGGATTCGCCCATGCTTCAAACCAAGTAATTAAATCAGCAATTTTCATAATTATCTTCTTCAGTAATTTTTAATTACTAATCAGCGTTTCTGTGGTTGAATATTTAATTTTAATGCTAATTGCTGGCGCATTTCTTGGAAAGGTTTGTTCCATACAGGGCTAGCATTCCAGTTCCATACTGTTACTGGAATAAGTTGTTCTTCAGCAAGATAAGTTAATAGACGGTATTCATCTTCTGGTTCGCGAGAAAAAGTGAAGGGGTTGCGGTAGCCCGTTTCACACAGTTTATAAGATACAACCTGACCATGATTAATACGTTGTAAAAGTTCCTTACCTTTGATGAGTAAATAATCTAAAAATAACAGACTAAAAGGCTCTATATGTGCGCGTTTTTCTGGCTCTTTTTGTACCCATCTAGCCCACTCAAACCCATACATAAAATCATGAACATAACGAAAGCGGATTTCTGTTTTATTGCCGAACATCTTTGTTAGACAAACCATCTTTTCACCAAAAACTTTTAAGAATGTAATAGCGCCCTCCTCTGCATTTAAAGCCTGCCTAAGCATACTGCTTACCAGAAAATCGAAATCCCAAAAGATGTTTTCTGGAAAGTTTTGCAATTGAGTGCGGACTATGCTTTCGAGAATTTCTTGAATAGTTGTGATAATTTGAATGTCGGTATTTTGTTCCGCAATCAAATTTCCTAACTCTGCAAAGCTGGTAATTAATGTTTTTTTGGGACTCAGTGATAATAATTTAACAGACTGCTGGGTAAAGATTTCATCAATAAACTGAAAAGTATTAGTTGGTATTAGTTTTTGATTCATAGTAATAGTAATAGCCCAAGCAGGTTACATTAAGTGTTATTTTATATTAAAACAAATAAGTTATTAAACTTATATAAATAAACTTAACTTTTAAGTTTACAAACTGACATGAAATACTCAGTGTATATCTAGTTAATTATCAATAAAGGAATTTTCTCATCCCCAGAGTGTAAAAATACTTAGCATAATCTGGCTAAAGTCAAGGTTTTGGGATTATTGATTATTGACTTTGGACAAGCTGCACAAAAAAAATAGGACACTTGCGTAAGTCCTAATAAAATTTAACTACGATTTCTAAATTTAAGAAATTTGCTATGCAGAAATGTGCACAACTAGTTCTCTAGAATGACTGCGTTGACGATGTTCCCAAATATAAATTCCCTGCCAAGTTCCTAATGCTAAATGACCGCGATTAATAGGTATATGTTCAGAAGTATGGGTAAGTGCAGTACGAATGTGTGCCGGCATATCATCGGAACCTTCGGCATCATGAATGTATTTGCCTGATTCTGGCACAAGTTTTGCCATAAAGTTAGCTAAATCTACAAGTACATCAGGATCGGCATTTTCTTGGATTACTAAACTAGCTGAAGTGTGGCGCAAAAATAAAGTACAAAGGCCAGTTTCTACTCCCGATTCTGCAACTATAGCTGCAATTTTTGCGGTGATGTTTTGAAAAGATTTGCCAGTAGTAGAAATTCTGAGTAACTTTTGATAGTGAGTCATGTGGAATACTGAAATTAAGGTATTATAAGCATATTAAACAACTTGTTCTGGCGATCGCCACACGACTCAACTATTATTAAAATTGACATCTAATCAAAATATCCTGCCAATTAAGAATGTTTACTAACAACAAATAATCTGTTAATTGGCAATTTTAGTCGCGTCTACTTCTAATCTCACTACTGGTGGAACATATATAAAACCCATGCGATCTGAAGGATAAGTTTCCAAGTATGTTTTGCTTATCTCTTCAACAAAATTTTGCTGTAAAGCTTCTGGTATTCTGGCGGTAAAGGGAAACAATATTGTTCGGATAAATCCATTCAATCTTTCCTTTCCTTCAAAAATTCCTTTTGTTGTTGAAAGTAATTTAACATGATTGATTTTTAAACCAACACTTTCTAACCAATTCTTATATTCATTTGGTTCATAAAAACCCCAAGGCCAAGTAAATTGAGCAAAATACTTACTCCAGCTTGCGCTCGACATAACTTTACTCATAACAGTATCTATATGAGAATTATTTGTTTTTCCCGTAAATTGCAGTAATACTCTACCATTTGGTTTGAGACTCCTTTCAATACCTGTAAGAACCGGAATGTGGTCGATAATCCAATGAAGACAAAAAAACGAAACAATCAAATCAAATTTTTTGTTAAAGTTCAAGTTTTTTGCATCTGCAAGTTGGAAACTAAGGTTAGGAAAATCACTTGGAGAAAAGGTTTTTTGAGCAAAATCAATCATTTCTGAAGAATTGTCAATACCTATAACTGAACCATTAGGTATATAACTGGCAATATCAGCAGTGACTTTTCCATCTCCACAACCAATGTCCAAAATACTTTCATTTCCTTTTAAGTTAAGTTTCACTATTGCCTCTTGTGCCCATTTTTGTTGGTCGGAAGAATTTTTGCAATAATCCTCTGGATTCCATTTTTCCATAACGGTAGTTCTCCTTGTGAGCGATCGGCAGTAAGCGATCGCCCCCCATTCACTCTGCAAAAATAACGTATCAAAGTTAACTAGCAGTTAAGTATGCAATCAAGAGGCGAAGGCAATTTCGGCATTTACAAAATTAAGATATATTAGTAATTTCGTAATATCATCTACTATTAGGAATACGCTCTACAATCTCTAGTTTGGTAATAATTGATAACAGCTTGAGCTATAGTTTCATTACCATCCTTAGCAATTGGTTGAGATTGCCTTGGAGGTTGGGGTAACTCATAAAGAAAATTCCAAGTCCCTTGAAAAAACTCAGATGGGGTGATGATTTGATGCTGATTATAATTAGCTATGCCTTCTACTATAAAAGTTGCTTCGGCAAAGTCTTCACGCGGTATGGTGACAATTGGTACTCCTAGTATTGTGGCTTCCGAAAAAGTACTATAACCAGGTTTAGAAACGACTCGCCCACAAATAGGCATAAAATCTACAGGGCGGTATTTGTGGTCATTAATTTTCACTAAATTCGGTAAATCAGGGGCAGAGCGATCGAATACAATAAATTGCCAATCTGGAAATCGCTCTAGGTTATCATAAGGGATTTGCTGTAAACCCAAACCACCAAAGGTCAACAAAATGGTTTTTTCGACTGGTGCAGTTATTCCCCAAAGAGAACGTAAATCATCAGCAGAGTGACGGGGAGAACCGCCTGTTAAGGCGACATCTGTGATATTATTAAAAGCTGGCATTGGTTCGTGGAAAGGAAGACGAAACAGGCGATCGCACTTTGAGTACCAATCACTAATCCAATCTGCAACTGCGGTAAATTCGCCTCCCCAATCTCGGTAGATAAAGTCCCAACCAAAATTACTCATCATCCAACAGGGAATATTTGCAGCTTTGGCAAACCCAGGAGCGAGGAAGGGAATATCTGCCAAGATAAGATTAACGCGATTTTGGCGGATAAAATTCACTTCTGAGGCAATCAGCGAATTTTGATGCTTCTTAATATCTAGCAACTTTTCTAAAGTTGCTACTTTATCCATTGTCAAACTATCTGTTTGCACCACACCCAAATCAAATGCACGAGGACGATAGATAAAATCGCCTTCTATATAACACTCTAGCAACCAGCGTGGGGCAGTACTCACCACAATTAGTAAAACTTCTGGACATAACTTTTGAATTGTTGCAGCTACAGAAGCCGTGCGGGTAGCATGACCAAAGCCGTGGTTAGTTATGGTTATGTATAAGATTGGGCGTTCCATTTTTAAGTTAGGAGTTAGGAGTTAGGAGTTAAAATCATAATCTCTACACGCTAACTTACAACTCCTAACTTTTAATTAATTTTGCAAAAATTTTGAATCGCCTCAATCAATTGGTCGATTTCCGATTCTAAAGTAAAGTAATGAACGCTAGCACGTATACAGCTAGGATCGGCAATTGTCCGAGTTAATATTTTTTGTGAGTCCAAAAATTGCACCAACTTCAAATGAGCTTGAGGCTGATTATTTGCAAGTTGAAAAGAGACTATACCGCTTTCAGGTGGAGAAGTTCGCAAACATTTAATATCAGGTAACGCCGTCAATTGTCGCCAGAGGTACTCGCTATTATGACAAATTTGCTCATAACGTTCCTGTGATGTTCCCCATTGCTGATGAATTGCGATCGCTTCCTTTAAACCAAGATACAACGGATAAGCTAATGTAGACACTTCATATCGTCGCCCATCTGGAAGCCAATCCACAGGTTGAGATTGACTATCTACAACAACACCATTCAAGCCAATAAACGTAGGTTTTAGGCTTTCTCGTGCTTCTGGTCGGACATACAAGCCACCAGCACCCGCAGGGCCACATAGCCATTTGTGACCAGTGAAAGCATAAAAATCTACTCCCAATTCAGTCAAGTTTAAAGGCAATAAACCAGCAGATTGGGCAGCATCTATTAATAGTGCAGAATGATTATTTCTGCATACTTCGGCAATTTTGTCCAGAGGTAAAACTTGGCCGGTATTCCAGAAAACATGACTCAATATTACTAGGCGGGTATTGGGGCGCAAGTGCTGGGAAATAATGGTTACAGGGTCGCCCTCATTTAAAGTCGCTTTTAGGGGACAAGTGGTAACTTCTACAGAGAATCTCCGCGAGATTTCTCTTGCTGTGGCAATTACGCCTGGATGTTCGCAGTCTGAGAGCAGTAGATGATCGCCAGCCCGCCATTCAATGCCCCACATGGCGATATTACAGCCAACAGTGACATTTTGAGTGAGAGTAATTGTTTGGCTTGGTGCATTTAATTCTAAAGCGATCGCTTCTCTTGCGGCTTGAGTTTGAGGTGCTATCCAGCTAAACGCCTCATTGCCAAAGGGGCCTATTTGCTGAACATAAGCTTGAGTTTCGGCGATCGCATCCATTGCCCTTTGGGGCATGGGTCCTTGTCCTCCATAGTTAAAATAAGCCTTATTCCCTAAAGCGGGAAATTGCTCTCGATGACGATGCAGCTTGATTGGTGATGCAGAAATACTAGTCATAATTTACAAGGGATATCTGCTGTTTGCAGGCTATTGATATTCAAAAGTATTTTGACAGTTTCTCATGCCGACGTTACGGCATCCCCTCGACTGGCAATGCTGGTTCCAAGACCTCATGGATTACATCTTTGATGGTATTTCCGGCGATCGCACCCAGTCTATTATCAATAGTGAGTGATAATGACTCTCACGATATCCCTATTCATGCCTAGAATTGCCTCCAGTCTACCATTTCGAGTCAAAGGATGGAACTATTAACAGATAAGAATGAATGCCGCGATCGTAAAAACGGCTAGAATGCTTGTACTGTAAGGAGTCATTTTAACTCAGAGTATTACTTGGAGTAATTAGGAAGTAAGATAAATCTGAGCATATATTGAGCATTGAAAATGAGTATAAATTTATACTTTTAATGTGCAACTATGCACTTAATTAATTATTTGAGCATTAATTGAGTATTTTTTGTAAAAATAAGGCTGAAGCTTTTGAAAAATAAAACTTTAAAGGTCATCATTGTGCGCCACGGTCAAAGCGGTTATAACACCGAGCGGCGCATCCAAGGACGCACTGATGCATCAACATTAACCGAAAAAGGTCGTAAGGATGCAAGTCTAGTAGGCAAAGCCCTCAGCAATATCTTATTTAATACGATTTACAGCAGTCCCTTACAACGAGCGAAACACACAGCAGATATTATCCATAGTGAGTTAGCTACTCATGCTCAAAAATCTGCTGTAGTTCAAGTTTCTGATTTGCTACTAGAAATCGATCTACCTTTATGGGAAGGATTGCTGACTGCCCAAGTCAAGCAAAAATTTGCTGAAGACTACCGCACTTGGCATCAACACCCCGACGAACTGCGGATGCTGCTTAATGATGCAGAAGGAACAAGAGAACATTTTCCCGTTCTTGCTTTATACGAACAAGCACGGCAGTTTTGGCAAGAAATTTTGTCCCAACATCAAGGCGAAACCATTCTCATCGTGGGACATAACGGAATCAATCGCGCTTTGATTAGCACAGCATTAGGAATCCCTCCCAGTCGCTACCACTCAATACAGCAATCTAACTGTGGGATCACCGTATTAAATTTTGCTGGCGGATTGGGCGAACCAGTCCAGCTAGAATCCTTAAATCAGACGCAACACACCGGAGAAACTCTACCCTCATTGCGACCGGATCATCAAGGAGTACGATTGTTACTAGTGCGTCACGGTGAAACCGACTGGAATCGCCAAACCAGGTTTCAAGGACAAATTGATGTCCCCCTCAACGACAACGGTAGACAACAGTCACAAAAAGCCAGCGAATTTCTCCAAGAAGTAGCAATTGATTTTGCTTGCAGTAGCACAATGCTGCGCCCTAAAGAAACAGCAGAGATTATCTTAAAACAACATCCGAATGTAAAATTAGAATTGCAAGATGGTTTAAGAGAAATCAGTCATGGTCTCTGGGAAGGAAAATTAGAAACAGAGATAGAGCAAGAGTTTCCAGGAGAATTGCAGCGATGGCGGTTGATACCAACGCAAGTGCAAATGCCTGAAGGGGAGAATTTGCAACAGGTGTGGGAGCGCAGCGTTGCAGCTTGGCAATCAATTCTGCAAACAGCATCAAATAATCAATTCAAAACTGTATTAGTAGTAGCTCATGACGCTACTAACAAAACCTTGCTTTGTCACATTCTGGGTTTATCGCTGGAAAACTTCTGGAGTTTTCGTCAGGGTAATGGTGCAGTTAGTGTTATCGACTACCCTGCTGGAATCGATGGTTTACCAGTACTGCAAGCAATGAATATCACTTATCACTTTGGTGGAGGTGTACTAGATAAAACAGCAGCGGGAGCATTGTGAGTGCTAAGTGCTGTTATCGTCAGCGGGACGTTTAGCCTGTGAGGAGTTAGAAGGAGTGAGGAGTGAGGAGTGAGGAATAAAGTTAGAAGCAATGACTGAAAAACAAATAACTCAGAAGTAGCTAGACGTAAATAAATTAAAGTTTGTAGTAAGGACTTTAGTCCTATAATCCTTTCTTTGAGCGATGAATCACTCACTACGAACTAGGATTTTACTTTATGTTTAATTATGCCTACCTACTTAACTCCTAACTCATAACTAAAACTTTTATGATTGAACTGCTGCAAAAAGTACGAGTAATTGACCCTGTTTCTGAAATCGATGAACTCTTTGATGTACTGATTGCTGATGGTTATATCCGAGAAGTGGCTTCACACATTTCTGACATCAGTTCCGATACTCAAATCAGAGATTGTCAGGGATTAGTTCTCGGCCCTGGATTAGTGGATTTGTACAGCCACTCTGGTGAACCTGGCTTTGAAGAACGGGAAACACTCTCGTCTTTCTTACAAGCTGCTGCTGCTGGCGGCTTTACTAGAGTTAGCATTTTACCCGATACATCCCCAGTTATTGATAACCCTGCGCTTGTGGCACAGTTGCAGAAGAGGAGAGGGGGGACAAGGGGACAAGGGGGACAAGGGGGACAAGGGGGCAATTTTTCTCCCTTGTCTTCTTCTCTCCCCCTGCTTCATCTCTGGGGTGCAATCACTGTAGATATTGCTGGGAAACAGATGACGGAATTAGCAGATTTAGCGTCTGCTGGGGTTGTTGGTTTTACTGATGGTAAACCTTTAGAAAATTTGGCGCTGGTGCGGAGAGTGTTAGAGTATCTCCAGCCATTGGGTAAACCAGTAGCATTTTGGCCTAGCGATCGCCAGTTAACAGCCAATGGTGTCATGAGAGAAGGGACAAATGCTCTGCGTTTTGGTTTACCCCCAATACCCACCAGCGCTGAAACAACTGCGCTCGCAGCTATGCTTGAATTGGTTGCAACCATCGGCACACCAGTTCATATCATGCGTGTCTCCACAGCTCGCAGCGTGGAATTAATTGCTTCAGCTAAAGCCGCTGGTTTACCCATCACCGCCAGCACCACCTGGATGCACCTTTTACTTGATACTAAAGCAGTTAAGAGTTATCACAGCAGCTTGCATTTAGATCCGCCTTTAGGTAATCCCAGTGATATGGCGGCGTTACGTACAGGGGTACGTGTGGGTGTAATCGATGCGATCGCTATCGATCACACACCCTACAGCTACGAAGAAAAAGTCCAAGCCTTTGCCGAAGCGCCTCCAGGAGCAATTGGTTTAGAATTAGCATTACCTCTTTTATGGCAATATCTGGTTGAAACTGAGGAATTTACAGCTTTAGAATTATGGCGGGCATTGAGTACCAATCCAGCAGAGTGTTTGGGAGAAAAAGTAAGTGCGATCGTACCTCATCAACCAGCGGAACTTACTTTATTTGATCCCCAGCAAACTTGGAAAGTTGAACGGAAAAGTCTTTATACACTTTCACAAAATACACCTTGGTTAGGACAACAGTTAAAGGGTCATGTTGTGCAAACCTGGTGTTAAAAAGCGCACTTAAAACCACTGAATATAACTTGGCTATTTTCTTGTGGTTATATTGGCAAGTACACCCTAGCAAGGCAAACTAACACTTACAATAGTTCCTTTCTCAGGAATGCTAGCGATTGTAAATTCACCACCATATAATTTAACTATATGCTGAACAATAGCCAGTCCTAAGCCAGAGCCTTGTTGCTCCCATAACTTTCGATTAAATTGTACAAAAGCTCCAATTTTGTTAATCTCTTCAATTGTCATCCCTTTGCCATTGTCAATTATATATAAATTAAATTTGCTACCTTCTATCTTACTCATAACTTGAATTTCACTGCTTGGCAAAGAAAATTTGAAAGAATTATCCAGTAATTCTTCAATCAGAATACTCAAGTTTTCTTCTGATAGTTGTACTGTAGATTCTTCGATATCTAACTTTAAATCTTTTGGTCTACAGTTTTCTTTAGCTTTTTTAAAAGCAATTTCAATAAGAATTTTTTCAGCAAAACATCTATCTTTTTTTTCTTTGAATTGACGAGTTTTTTCGAGACTTTTAGTTATTAACTCCAGATTACTATATAATAAAAATCTTTGAACTAGTACATTCAAGCGATTGGCGGATTTGTAAATTAATTCGGCAATTTCGACTTCTTCAGAGTCAGGCATGAACTCACAATTTTGTATTAACAACTGTGACATACCGAGAATACCATTTAAAGGCGTATTTAGTTCGTGAGGTAATGAGTGAGCAATATTCATTCTCAGTTCGTCTAGTTTGGCTTGAGCTTGGCGCTCAACCGAAGCGTGTTTATCAAGACGAGAAGCGATCGCATTGAGTAATTCTTCCGGAGTAAATGGTTTAGTCAAATAATCATCAGCTCCAAAATTCATTCCTTGACGAAAATCTGAACGCTCTGCCTTAGCAGTAACAAATATTAAAGGAATATTGATAGTTGCTTCATTTTGACGTAAAGCAGACAGTACGCTATAACCGTCTAGTTCAGGCATCATAATGTCACAGATAATTAAATCTGGTAATTTTGCTTGAGCAATTTCTAATCCAATCTTACCGTTTGCAGCTATCAAAGTTTCAAAATCAGAAAGTTGTAAAATTTCCTGAATATTTCCCCTGACTTGGGGTTCGTCTTCTATAATTAAAATTGTGTTCATTTATGATTAATAAAAATAAAAGTATCAGTTTTATATTATTGGTATAGCAATTTACGACCTAGTAAGATACGTTTCCAAAGCTACTAACCTTGGTTAACAAGATTTGGTATACTTCAGTTGCTTAGGAAACGCTATATCCACACAAAGCTTATCTTGCTAAACAAGAAAAATTAATTGTCAATAATACCGTATAATCATATTAATGATCTAAGTAAAAACGCCGATCTATTTCAATATATTTGTTGCGCAGATATACTATTTGCTATGGTTAAGCAAATTAAAATTTTGCAAAATATTGGCATTTTCTGGGGTTAATAATGCTTGTAAATTCTTCATTTCATTCAAAAACATCATTTCTCTAGCATACTCTTGTTGTAGGATACTCAAGTAGCGATCGCGCTCAACATCTGATTGAGCTTTTTTCAGCATATAGATTGCCATATTGATATTTGAAAGCGGATTGCCTAAATCTTGTAAAAGTTTTTGTAAAACCTCGTTACATATTTCTGCTAGGTGTTGGCTCTCTTGCAGTTTTTGTGAATTTATCTCTATCTCCTGCTTCAACTTGGTATTTTCTTGATGTTCTTGCTCGTATTGTTGTTTGATTAAAGCTGGTTTTTCTACTCGATCTAATCTGACCTGAATTGCCTTCAAAAGTTCGTCCATAGAGAAAGGTTTCGTCAGGTAATCATCGGCTCCTAATTCCATACCTTGGCGTAAGTCACCACGATCTACTTTTGCAGTCAGAAAAATTACTGGGATAAATTCAGTTACAGGATCTTGGCGTAAGGCCGTTAGCACACCGTAACCGTCAAGTTCAGGCATCATAACGTCACAACATATCAGGTCTGGTTGTTCTGTTTTAGCAAGTCGTAATCCTTCTAAACCATTATTTGCAGTAATAGTATTAAAATCAGAAAAACTTAAAATCTGTTGAATATTTGAACAGATTTGGACTTCATCTTCAATTATTAATATTTTTTTGTTCATTGGCTTCTTCAAATATTGATTTTTACTAGGCATTTTTGCGATATCTACAGACGCAGTAAATACAGTTGTTAAAACTAATTATTCAGATGAGAACTTGGATTTTACATTAGATTCCAAACAATCTCCCGCAGTTTATTGTTCCCTAAAATTATTTACTAATAACACATTCGATATTTTTCATTGAGGAAGTCACTTATAATCAGTGGCAGTTCTACCCTAAAAGTCGTACCTACTCCGACCTGGCTAGTGAGAGTAATTCTTCCTCTATGAAGGTCTATACAGTTGTTGACTATTGCCAAACCTAATCCAGTTCCTGGCGTATTACCAACATTACTCGCTCGGTAGAATGGTTCAAATAAGTTCTGTTGATCCTCTGGTAAAATACCAATACCCTCATCTTGAATTAGAAAAACTGCGCTTTCATCTTGAACTAATAAATCAATTTGAACATTGCTACTATCTGGCGAGTATTTGACAGCATTTGAAAGCAAATTGCTCAAGATTTGTCGCAAAAGTTTCTTGTCTATACAAGCCATAAAGGGATCGTCTATTAATGAGTTCCCTAAATACTGAGGAAAAAAGGTTAGGGTATGTTTTGAAGAATTGAGTTGAATTTCTTCTACCAAAGAACGACAGAAATTAATTAAATTAATACAAGTTGGTTCAAATGCCAATTTTCCAGCTTCAGCCTTATTAATTAGCAAAATATCATCTAATAGTTGAGTAGTATGTTGCACATAAGTCTCAATGCATTGGAGATGTTTATGCTTTTGTTCTTCATCTAGTTTATGGCTAAAGCTTTTTAAGATTCCAGCAGAGGAAGCAATCACAGCTAAAGGAGTTCGGAACTCGTGGGAGGTCATAGAAATGAAACGAGATTTCAACTCACTGAGTTCTTTTTCTTTTACTAAAGCTTTACAAATATTTTCTTCAGCTTGTTTGCGCTCGCGTATATCTTTAACTACACCGATCGCATAAATTGGTTTGCCAATCGGATCTCGAATTAGAGATACCGTTAGATTTATCCAAATTACATTAGCATTTTTATGTAAATAACGCTTCTCAATGGAAAATGTTTCTATTTTTCCTGCTATTAATTGTTGCAATTTATTTAGATGGATTTGTATATCTTCTGGATGTGTGATATCTCTAAAGTTTTTTTGGAGGATTTCTTCTTGGCTATAGCCTAAAAATTCACATAACTTTTGATTAACTTTAACAAAATGTCCATCTAAAGTTTCTAGCTGAATTCCCACAGCTGCTTGATTAAAAATAGCTCTAAGTTCTGCCTCACTTTGTTGTAAGTCTAAAGTGCGTTGTTTAACCCTGATTTCTAAATCTTGATTGAGTTTTTGTAGAGCTTCTTGCGCTCGTTGTCTTTGCAGTTCAGCAGATGCTCTGGCTGCAAATACTTTGAGAATTCCTTCAAATTTATGTTGGTCAGGTATAGGTTTGTCATCTACTATGCATAGTGAGCCAATTGGTTGACCAAAATCATCACTTAAAATAACTCCCATAGAACTTTCAGCTTCCATAGCAGCTAATCTTTTCGCATTAGGAAAGAGTTGCTGAATTCTCGAACTACACTGGTAAAATCCTTGCTTGAGCAAAGTTTCACATATAGTTGATTTTGGGTCATAGCAAATATTGGGTTGTAACTGCCCATCAGACCAAAATCCTAAAGTGTGAGCTTGCTCATCAATTAACTCACTTACTAAAGTATTACGGACATCTAAAGTCGAAGAAATATGCTCAACTAATGCTGGAAAAAAGTCACGTCCAGTTGTAGAAGCTGTACTTTCTATTAAACTTTGTAAGGCTATTTCAGCTTGTTTGCGTTTTGTAACATCGATTCCGATGGCAACGGCGGCTGTGTTTTGTTGATATTTTTGAGCTACGAGCAAATAATTACATGTTTTACCATTAATTTGGACATCAATAACCTTAGAATCTGCTACATCTTGCCTATTTAAAAATTCATGCATAAATTCTGTAAATTGTGGGCTATTTTCCATAAAGCCCAATTCTTGACCAACAAAAGCATCAGGAGTCAAGTTAAAACTTTCAGCTAAATGGCGATTAACCCCTAAATAATATCCATCATCATTTACCCAAGAAACAAACCCAGGTAGTGCATCTAAAACCGTTTGTAATTGCTCTTTTGCTTGTTGTAGATTTTTTTCTGCTAGTTTATATTCTGTAATGTCCTCGGAAATACACAATAGGTATTCGGGTTGATGGTTTTTGTCATACAAAGGAATTTTAGTCATGTGTAAAATTCTTCTGCCAAAACTAGGACTGTCAATAGGTTCTTCAGAAATATCTTGAAGTACACCGCTAGCAAAACTTTCTAGGTCTTTTTGATAGAAAAAGTCTGCTTGTTCTTTCGAGAAGAATTCGTAATCTGTTTTGCCAATAGCCTGTTCTGCTGTAACACCAAAAATATTTTCGCACGTATGATTCCAGAGCTTGATTGTTCCAAAACTTTCTGGTTTAGCATCTTTAACAAAGACGGCTACAGGCAGATTATTAATCATCGATTGTAAAAAGTTGCGAGTCTGTTGGAGTTCCTCTTGTGCTTTTCGGCTTTCAGTAATGTCAATGCCTGTACAAACAATATAATCAACTTGATTATTAGAGTTAAGTAAGACCTTATTTGACCAAGAAATTAAGCGGCGATCGCTATCTTTAGTAACTAAAGAAGTTTCGTAACGTTGAGGGAATTCTCTCTCGGCTAAATTTTGAAAAATATCTTTGATACATTTTGTTGTTTCAGGTAACAGCAGCACATCCCAAACACATCTTCCTTTAACTTCATCGAATGCGTAACCTGTAGCTTGTTCGCAAGTATGATTAAAGCGAACAACTTTTCCGTGGCAATCTAGTACTATAACTAAAGCGTCTGCTAGATTCAAAACGGTAGAAACAAAATTACGCTCCAATCGCAGTTCTGCCTCAATTTTCTGGCGTTCTACAAGTTTAACTCGTGTATGATTGTAAAGTTCGGCTTGTAGAATAGAAACTGCCAGTAGACTAGTGGGAGTAACTAATCCAATTAACTCTTCTCGATCTCCAATAATAGGCAGGTGGCAAATTCGATTTTTTCTTAGCAAATGTAAAGCAGTAAAAACATCTTTAAAATCTCTTAATTTCAATGTTATTAACTCTCTGGTCATCACTTGGGCAACACTGATACCCTCTATATTCTTGCCTTGTGCTGTCAGCTTAATTAAATCTCGCTGTGTAATTATCCCCACTAACTGCGAGTTTTCCAGAACTAAAACACAACTGGTGGCTTGAGATGTGTTGCTACCTATATCTTTACCAGGGTTAGGCAAATAATTGTTATGCTTGATTGGCAAACTATCATGATTAGCTGATGCTTGATTGATTAGTGCAATCACATCTGGAAGCATAATTTCAGAGCTAACAACAAGCGGATGACGAATGATAGTCTGTTGTAAATTATCAGATATGAGAGAGTTAATGAACATTATGTATATATGCTTGGAATGGAATTATATTTAATCAAAAGGTAAATAATATTTTACTTATATTTAATGAAAAAACATCAGTGTTTTCTATGATTTTTTTTATTGATATAAAAATTTATATTGTTTTTAATAATTTTTATTTATTATGAAATATGTTTTGGTTTTTTCCTGGGTTTAGTTATGAGTTGTTACTTGATGTAAAAAAATAACGATCTTTAAGGTAGATGCAGCTTAACTGTAATCCAAGTAATTAGAAGTCAACTTTAAAACATAGGATTATGTTCATAATCCCAACACTTGTTATCCCGCCAGGTTCTACTACTGGATTGACAGTCAAACTTATTCTCAATCCAGGGAATTGATGTAGGATTAGCATCTGAAGATGAAATTATCAAACTAATTGAAGACAATACATAAGAGGTGATAATAAAACTAGAGCTTCCTAGAATAATTAAAGCTACTAGTAACAACACAATATTAACAGAATTCCATTTGTGATTTACAGCTTGTTTAAGGTCTAATTTATGCTGTAACCGACGCTCTATACCTACTAGTGACATTAGGTTAAAACTCCTTTTGGAATTGTACTTAAACTGGAAATTTTCAAGAGAATGAACTGGTTACAAACAAATGTTTTCTAGTAATTATTGTTTGTAATAGTTTTAGTATTCAAAATTTAAATGAAAATGTAATCGAGGAAAAACAGGATTTTTTTTCTAATGAAATTGAGAGTATTTACTTGAATGGCTATTTGTGATTCCTGAATAAATACTGAGTCGCAACTCTAGCTCATCCGTAGGATAGAGGAGATTTTCTAGAAGAATGGTAAGGAACAAGCCAATAAAACCGATGATGTGAAACTTTAAAACAATCTGGCTGATGATAAAAATCACTGCAAAACAGAGGTTTGAGTGTTACTTTTGCGGCTGTTAATTGATGAATTTTGAAGACCGCAAATTTACTGAATCTCTGAGGAGGTGTTTAAGTAAAACTGCGAAGCCATTCGTTTATAACACCTAATCGTAAAGCGATTAAAATGCCAAAATTTTAAGGTATTTGGGCAAAATATCGCGCTAAAGGGCAATATAAAAATATCTCAGGTATTTTGCCTGTTCTATGTTTTTCTTGTCCAAGCGTGATTTGATTTACATCAAGCAATTAAGACGATGATATCGAGCTATAATTTTTTGAAACGCGATCGCGTTTGTATTTTTAACTTATGAGTTATCCTTCTTGCCTCACAATCCTGCTGATTGATGATTGCGCTGAAGATCGGGAAGCATATCGTCGCTTTTTGAAGCAAGACAGCCTGTATACCTACCGCTTTTTGGAATTTGAAACGCTAAGGCCAGCACTGAAATGGTGTCAACAGGAGATTCCAGATATCATTTTGCTAGATTTTGCGTTGCCTGATGGGGATGGACTGAAGTTTATTCAGCAGTTTTGGGAATGTCATAGCAATACTCAAACTGCTGTGATTCTGCTAACAGGACAAGGGGATGAAATCATCGCTGTTCGTGCGATGAAAAGTGGTGTGCAAGATTATCTGGTTAAAAATAAACTCACACCTGAAGTTCTTCAAGGTTCAATTCATCATGCCATTGAACGGATGGATTTGGCTCGACAGTTAGAACAAAGTCGGGAACAACAACAACTGATTGCTGCGATCGCCTTACGGATTCGTCAGTCTCTGAAACTAGAAGAAATTCTGCGTACCACAGCTACAGAAGTACGGCAGTTTCTTAAAGCAGACCGAGTAGTGGTCTATCAATTTCAGCCGGATATGAGCGGTACAATTGTCGCAGAATCAGTGCTTCCTGGTTGGACAGTGGCTATGGGAAAGCAGATTCTAGACACCTGCTTTCACAAGAAAGCCAGAAGTGACTATCGTCAAGGGAAAAAACGAGCAATCGACGATATTTATCAGGCTGGCTTAACCAATTGTCATTTGCAGCTTTTAGAACAATTTGAAGTTAAAGCCAATCTAGTAGTACCTATTTTGGTCAAAGAGCAATTATGGGGATTATTAATTGCTCACCAATGTAGTGCATCTCGTCATTGGCAATCAGTAGAACTAGATTTGTTGGATCGACTAGCGGTGCAAATAGCGATCGCCATTCAACAGGGAAGTGCATATCAGCAATTACAGGCAGAACTAGCAGAACGCCAACGGACAGAAGCAGCGCTAAAAACTAGCGAAGAGAAACTCAAGCTTACTCTGAGTTTTGCTGGTATTGGCTATTGGGAGTGGAACCCAATCATCAATCAAATA
This sequence comes from Nostoc sp. DSM 114167, assembly GCF_052692655.1. Lineage (NCBI taxonomy): Bacteria > Bacillati > Cyanobacteriota > Cyanophyceae > Nostocales > Nostocaceae > Nostoc > Nostoc sp. DSM 114167. Next base: position 3,328,338 of record NZ_CP195116.1, on the reverse strand, counting down.
TTTGCTAGCGAGAATGCAATTCGCTGTTTTGGTTCCGATCTGAGTGATGTGAACTGGACTTATGAAAAGTGGCGGGGTCAAGTCCATCCAGAGGATCGAGAATGGGTTGAGCCGCAACTGAGGCAAGCGATCGCCACCCAAACCGATTATGCTGTGGAATATCGAATTGTCTGGCAAGATGGCAGCATTCATTGGGTATCGGCAAAAGGACGCGGAGTTTACGACGCAACCGGACAACTACTGCGAATGCTGGGCGTGCTGATAGATATTACAGAACGCAAGCTTTCAGAACAAGAACGGCGGCGGGCCCAAATGCTGCGAATTGAATTACGTCTTCTGGAGCAAATTCTCGAAGTCGGCCTAGCAGGTTACTGGGACTGGGATATTCCGGGCAATCAAGAGTACTTGAGCTTAACCTTCAAGCAGATGTTAGGCTACGAAGATCGTGAATTGCCAAATACACCACACAGCTGGCAACGCCTGATTTTTCCAGAGGATTTACCGGGTGTTCTGGAACTTTTTGAGCAACACGTCCAAAGTCGCGGACAAATCCCCTTTTACAATGAGGTGAGATATCGACATAAAAATGGTTCTACCGTTTGGGTCATTTGTTCCGGTCGCGTCATAGCCTGGGATCGAGACGGCAATCCCCTGCGGATGATTGGTTGCCATATTGATATTACACAACGCAAACAGGCAGAAGCTCAATTGTTAGCGATCGCTAATTTGCAACAAGCCATTTTAGATGGTACTGACTATGCCATTATTTCTAATAACTCGAATGGCATCCAAACCTTCAACGCAGCTGCTCAGAAAATGTTGGGCTACACAGCAGATGAAGTTGTTCGGCAAATAAATCCAACTACATTTCACGACCCAGAGGAACTCAAGCAACGAGCAGCAGAACTCTCGTTGAAATTGGGTAGGGAAATTGCACCTGGTAGAGAATTTTTTACTATCGTCACTCAAGACGGAAGCACCTATGAAAACGAATGGACTTACATTCGTAAAGATGGCTCTCGATTCCCTGTATTTCTGTCAGTAAAAATTCTCCAGGATCTAAAAGGAAACAATATCGGATTTTTGGGTATTGCCAAAGATATTACCCAGCAAAAACAAATAGAGACAGCCCTTAGAGACAGCGAACTCCGTTATGCAAATTTGGCAGAAGCGGCTCCTGTAGCTATTTTCCGACTGGATGCCTTTGGTAACTGCATCTATGCTAACGATCGCTGGAGTGAGATGACTGGTAGACCAACACAGGCAGCATTGGGGATAGGTTGGTTACAGGCTTTGCACCCAGAAGACGCCGAGCGTTTGGGGAGGGAATGGTCTCTAAAATTTGAGCAAGAACGTGTTAACCCAAGGGAATTTTATCAGAGTGAGGGCAGACATCTACGCCCAGATGGCAGCATCAACTGGTTCTATGTCCAAGTGCTACCCGAAATTAACGCCAACGACACCATTATTGGCTACATCGGCACACTGACAGATATCAGCGAACAGCAAGCCGCACTGCGCGAACGCAAGCAAGCAGAAGAACAGTTGCATCACCTCTCCGAACGGCTAACCATAGCTATCAGCTCTGGAGGATTTGGTATTTGGGAATATGATTTCGTCCAAGCAAGGCAGATTTGGGACGATCGGATGTACGAACTGTATGGAGTGAGCAACACTGATTTTGACGGTTCTTTTGATGCTTGGTTAAACTGCCTGCACCCAGACGATCGCCCTTATATGTTGGAAACTATAGAGCAAGTTCTGCAAGGAAAGCAAGAATATAATGTCGAGTTCCGCATCGTTCAACCAAGTGGAGAAATTCGTTATCTTAAAGGCTACGGCATTCTCAAGCGTGCCCAACAGGGTGAACCTGTACAGATGATTGGAGTTAACTATGATATCAGCGAACGCAAACAAGCCGAAGAGGAACTTATCCACAATCGGGATTTGCGAGAAGCAATTTTTAACGAATCTGCCGATGCCATCTTTCTAGTCGATCCGCAAACTCTGCTCACCCTAGATTGCAATCGGCGGGCAGTAGAAATGTTTGAGGCGGTTGACAACGCTGAATTGGTCGATATCAATGGGCAGACACTCCAGTTGCGGCCATTCACTACCAACGAAACGGATGCGATCGTCAGAGATATGCACTCAAAAGGTTTCTGGAGCCTAGAGATTGAATATATTACTCTTCAGGGTAAGATTTTCTGGGGAAACATTGCAGCCAAGCCGATTACTGTAGCCGGACGCACCATGAATCTAGTTAGGATAACTGATATCAGCGAACGGAAAGAAGCACAAGAGGCATTGGCGAAATATGCCCATGAGGTCGAAGATTTATACAATAATGCTCCCTGTGGCTATCATTCCCTCGATAGCGAAGGCCGATTGCTCAAGGTAAACGAGACTGAACTGCAATGGTTGGGTTATACCCGTGAGGAAATGATTGGCCAACCCGTGCTGAATTTTTTCACTCAAGCAAGTGGCTTGTCCTTTGCGCAAAACTACCCTCACTTCAAAAAGCAGGGTTCGTTGAAGGATTTGGAACTTGACATGATTTGTAAAGATGGCACAGTTTTCCCAGTGCTGGTAAGCGCTACTGCTGTCAAGGATGCAGAGGGTAACTATGTATACAGCCGCACCACCCTGTTTGATATCCGCGAACGCAAACAGACCGCGCAAGAACTGGAAGAATCACGTAAAATGCTGCAAACTGTACTAGATACATTTCCGCAACGTGTTTTCTGGAAAGACCGCCAATCGCGCTTTCTCGGCTGCAATCCAGCATTTATCCGCCATTCTCAACTGACAATTGATGAAATTATCGGCAAGACCGATTTTGAATTACCTTGGGCCAAGTTAGCACACCTCTACTGTGCAGACGATGCGATGGTGATGAACACCCGAACACCTAAACTAGGCTATGAGGAGCCATTTGAAGGGGATAATGGCGAACAACTCTGGCTGCGAACAAATAAAGTTCCCTTGACCAATAGCGCAGGTGAGGTGATTGGCGTACTGGTATCTCACGAAGATATCACAGAAGGTAAACAAGCAGAAGCACAACTGCGGCAGACAAATGAGCAACTTGCTAACGCCAATGTGGAACTTGCCCGCGCCACTCGTCTCAAAGACGAATTTCTCGCAAACATGAGCCATGAACTGCGAACACCTCTCAATGCTATTTTGGGGATGTCAGAGGGCTTACAAGAAAGTGTATTCGGCTCGATTAATGAAAGACAAGCAAAAGCGATCGCCACTATTGAGCGCAGTGGCAGACATTTACTAGAACTAATCAACGACATTCTAGACTTGTCTAAAATTGAATCTGGCAAACTGGAACTGCAACCAAGTGATGTTTCTGTTAGGAGCCTTTGTGATACCAGCCTTGCCTTTGTCAAACAGATGGCTTTGAAAAAAAGCATTCGTCTTAGTACTCATATTTATGACAATATTGACAGCATCCAAGTAGACGATCGCCGCCTGCGTCAAGTACTGATCAACCTGTTAAGTAACGCTGTCAAGTTTACGCCAGAACGGGGATCTGTAACGCTAGAAGTCAGGCTGGAGGGGGCAGAGGGGCAGGAGGGCAGGAGGGCAGGGGAGCAGGAGGGCAGGGGAGCAGGGGAGCAGGGGAGCAGGGGAGCAGGGGAAGTAAATTCTTCCTTGTCTTCCTTGTCTTCCTTGTCTTCCTTGTCTTCCTTGTCTTCCTTGTCTTCCTTGTCTTCCTCATCCCCCTCATCTTCCCCAAATCTCTGCTTCCATATCACTGACACCGGCATCGGTATCGCCCCTGAAGAAATTGGCAAGCTGTTTCAGCCTTTTATCCAGCTTGACAGCAGCCTTAACCGCCAGTACAGTGGCACTGGTCTAGGTTTGGCACTGGTACAAAAGATTATTACCCTACATGGAGGAACAGTCTTAGTTAGCAGTGAAGTTGGAAAAGGAAGTTGTTTTACCGTCCGTATTCCCTATCGTACCAGCGATAATTTTCTCAGGAAGCAGGTAACTACTTCATTACCCAGCTATCCCTTAATTGCTGAAAATGCTCAAGTTGTGATTATTGAAGATTCTGTGGCCGCGGCCGATCAGATTACTCGTTATTTCAACGAAATGGGAATGCAATCTATCATCTATCCCCAAGGTGAAGGAGCCGTAGAAGAGGTGGTGCGAGTTCAACCTGCTCTAATCATTCTCGATCTGCAACTACCGAACCTATCGGGTTGGGAGGTGCTAAATCAACTCAAAACCAACCCAAAAACTAAAGATATTCCAACGATCATCATTTCAGTTATGGATGAACATAGCAAAGGACTAGCTCAGGGAGCGTTTGAATATCTGGTCAAACCCATTACCCGCGCTCAACTTCAGGTAACTATAGAGAAACTACAACATCCTGCCCGTTTTAACTCGCCAAATTTAATTGTATTGCCAGAAGTCTTTTTAGAAACTCCTTTGATTTTGTTGGCAGAAGATAATCAAGCAAATATTGATACGATGTCCGGCTATCTTGAAAGTCGAGGGTATCATCTCATTTTGGCAAACAATGGACAACAAGCTATTGACCTTATAGGAGTTCAACGCCCTGACTTAATTGTGATGGACATTCAAATGCCAGGAATGGATGGATTAGAAGCAATCCGCCGCATCCGTAACGATCGCCAATTTGTGCATATTCCCATAATTGCACTAACAGCGTTAGCTATGCCCGGCGATCGCGAAACAAGTTTCGCAGCTGGAGCTAACGAATATTTGACCAAACCCGTAAAACTTAAACAGCTTGTAACTACAATTCAACAATTTTTAGGAAGGTAGCGGAAATTCTCGATGGATAGTCAACTCTCTATTTTAGTAATTGATGATGAACCCGATAATTTTGATGTAATTGAAACCTTGCTGGATGGTGAAAACTACCAGCTATACTACGCTCCTAGTGGTCAACAAGCTCTAAACCGCCTCGACAGTTTTCAGCCCGATCTGATTTTATTAGATGTGATGATGCCCGATCTCGATGGGATGGAAGTTTGCCGACGCATCAAAGCCAATCCACAATGGCAAGCAGTGCCGATTATTATGGTGACAGCATTAACCGATAAAGAAGATTTGGCTCGATGTCTGGCGACGGGTGCAGATGACTTTATTAGTAAACCCGTCAATGGTGTGGAATTACGAGCTAGAGTTCATTCCATGTTGCGGATTAAACAGCAATACGACAACATGCAAGTATTGCTAAAACTGCGAGAAGATATGGTAAATATGATTGTGCACGATCTGCGAAATCCACTTACCAGTATTGTTTTAGGCGCAGAAATTCTACGGTTGTCAGGTTTGTCATTTGAACAGCATCAAAGAAAAGTCGATCAAATTTTAGTTGCTGGACAACAACTACAATTGTTGATCGATAGTTTGCTGATAGTGGCAAAGCTGGAATCTGGGAAAATGGTTCTCAATTATACAGAAGTAGACCTTTGTACGCTGTGTATGTCAGCATTGGCAGATATTGAGGCGATCGCTAATCAAAAGAACCTGACTCTGATACGCGAACTACCCGAATCTGGTGGTATTGTTGCAGTAGATGCAGTTATCTTTCGTCGAGTGCTGGATAATTTGCTCTCCAATGCCATTAAGTTCTCCCCGTACAAGTCTCAAGTCACTCTACGGGGAGAGTATTTAGCAGCAGGCGGTGTAAAAGTGCAAGTCGCTGATTCTGGTTCGGGAGTAAGTCTGGAGTTACGACAAATCATTTTCGAGAAGTATGAAATTGGAACTTCGATACCAGAAGTTTCGCAAATTGGTTTAGGATTGGCTTTCTGCAAAATGGCGATCGAGGCACATTCCGGTACGATTACCATCGAAGATAATTATCCAAATGGTAGTATCTTCACTGTATTACTCAAAAATGAATAATTAACTCCCAAGTTACTGCATTTAAGAATTTATAGTATGCCATTTCTGCTAATGTGACATCTAACATGAATAGATTGTCATTACCTTTTTGAACAATTTCTAAATGGGCAAGTCCTTTACAGCAAATTTGAGGTTCATGAGGTACAGTAGCAGCAATTAGTAAACCAATTTTTTAGATGCTTTGGATCAACTAGTTTCAGCGCAATTTTAATTAAACCATCAACGACAGATGCACTCTTGGGAGAAAATTGTTTCAGAAAAGCTTTTAATTGTGACCACCAATGTTCAATTGGATTGAATTCAGGAGAATAAGGAGATAGATAAAGAACACTTGCTCCCACTCCTTCAATCAAAAGCTTAATCTCTTCGACTTTATGAGCAGGTAGATTATCCATTACAACGACTGCACCAACCCATAATTGCGGAAGTAAAAAATGTTCTACAAAAACTTTATATGCATCTCCATCCATTGAGCCGTTTAAAGTCATCACGGCTAAAACCTTCTTTAAGCTAATTCCTCCGATTACACTTATTTTTGCTCCCCGGTAATATGGTTTAAAATTATACGTTCTAGTACCGCGCTCGCTTCTTTGATGAGTTCTAGTTAAGCCAAGTAAAACACCCATTTCATCTATAAATACAAGGTCTTCTGGGTCTACTTGCTTTACTTTCTCCCAATACTCTATTCTCAGTTTTTGGACTCTTTCTGTTTTTCCTTGGCTGCACTTTCACTTTTTTTTCGCGTTAATTTTTGTTTTTGTAATGCACAACACATCACACTTGCACACACCCAAACGTTGTATTTTTCTCCAAAATATTCGCAATATTCCAATAAAGTTGCGTCTGGGTAAATTTGAACCATTTCGGCTAATTCGCTCACGAAATCATCTAACCTACCCTTCATGGCTCCACCTTGCTTTTTAGGTTCTAGATGTCCTTGCACTCTATGAAGTTGGATTAGCTTTTGCACATAGCTTTTTGCTACACCAAATTGCACAGCAACCTTTCTTATTGAAGTACCACCCTTTTCGTAAGTATTTACTATTTTTTCTCGTAAATCGATTGAGTATGCTTTCATTTTAAGTCTTGATACACCAATATTATGTGTACCTCATTTACCTCGAAAGTGCTGTAAGTAATTATGTTTGCACACCAAATTCTTCTGGATCTACGCCCCAATTTACCCAGCTAATTGCTTCCCGCGCTGAGTTGATATTTGGTGGAACTCGCAAGGCGTGAATAAACCCTGTGCTAGGGCAAGTCATCTTTAATAAATAAATCGGCTCGATATCCACATTTTTATCAATTCTTAATAGTGTATATTCTTGCCAGTTGTCTAATTCAATAGCTTGTAGTTCTTGGCAGATTCTAGCGTAACCGATACCCTCAATTAATACTCGCCGTAGTTCGGCGTTTTCCTCTGATAAAAGCCATTGAGATTGCCATTGTTGCGGGTGGATTTTACCGTATTTTTCAGGCAAGGTTACGCCGTGGTAGGAGTAAAGACTATATCCATCGGTAAATTCAATGGCTGGTTCGCCTTCAGCGTGGAGACGATTTTCATTATCGAAGCGCAGGTGAAGGGGGCGATCGCAGACAAGACAAATGTTTTTACCTGCGAAAATCCAGCCGCACTCTTTGACTACTGACTCAAAAGAACTCCATTTAACTCGATCGTACACACAATTCAAAACCGAAATACAAAAATCATTGAAACTTGCACCGCAAGCTAATATTTCATATTCAATGCAGTCATCCTTGGCATTTTCTACTTCAAGTTGTAGTTGACTTTCCAGTTCTCTATCTAATTCGCTCCATAATTCCCAGCAATGGTTACAATTATTTATACTATTCTCTAGTTTCGTTTTTAATTCAAACCTCAGTAGAGAATTAAGTTCGCGATCAATTTGTTTATATAATTCATCCTCTAGATCGTGACATACGTTTGCAGGCGGTAGTTCATAAATACATAATTCCCCCCACAGATCCGAACCATCCCAATCGCTACCAAGTTCTTGTGATAATTTGCTTAAAGTAGTTATCAAAGCAGCATTCGGGCTATCATAAAAAACTATCTTAGGTTCTTCCATACCAATCAAAACATAAGTAGCTTTGATCGCTTCCGCAGCTTTTTCACGATCGATTCTCTCAGTTGAAAGTGCGATCGCTCTCCACTTCTCTCGATAAACTGGAATCAAAGCCTCTTGCTCAGGCGTTAACTTTTCAATCAGCGACATAACGCCAACCTTCAGGCTCGTATTCTCGCTGAATTTTCACCATCCAGTCACCTTGGGGAATAGAAATAGCTTTATGCTCCTCATGAGCTAGCAATGCCGAATCAGAAAACACACGTAAATAGAGTGTGCTATCTTTTTCGTATAATTCCGCATTGCCCTCAGTAATCTGATGTTTATGACCCGTAACTTCGCCTTCTGCCAAAGTTAAGTGAGGTATTTTTTGTCCTTCAACCTGCTGCACAGGTAGTAAGATAACATCACCCTGACGAATTGGTTGCATGGTTTTGCTTTCCTGACATAAGTATAAATGCTATTTCGCTTTTGCTCTCAAGTTTGATTTAATTTTGGCACAAGCTCTATTAAAGTCGGGCATTGGGCATTGGTAAATTCAATAATTATTCTTCCCTTGCTCCCCTCCTTTCTCATCTCTCATTCCCCATACTCTATGCCCCATGCCCCATGCCCAATTAAAAGATATTTTGAAAACTATAGTCGCCAATTATGCGTTAGATAAGTTAAAGATTGAAATAGCTGGAAATTCAAACCCAGCGTATCCTCATTTATCCTCTGGGACAGACTGGGCATTAAGTTCAGCGGATTTTTTCCCAAACAGGCAGTTTATGTGAGGATTAAATCACCGCCCTAAGCGTGACCATTTATCTTGACAATTTGTAAAAGTTACCTCAATTTGACTGTTTAGCTTAGTAGCTCTTGTTTTTATTGAAATTTCCATGTCAACTCTCGTCATCGTCGAATCTCCAACAAAAGCTCGTACCATTCGCAACTACCTGCCATCAGGCTATCGGGTGGAGGCGTCTATGGGTCATGTGCGTGACCTGCCCCAGTCGGCTAGTGAAATTCCCGCTGCCGTCAAAGGGGAATCATGGGCACAGCTAGGGGTAAATGTGGACGCCGACTTTGAACCGGTATATGTTGTCCCGAAAGACAAAAAGAAAATTGTTACCCAGCTCAAAGATGCCCTCAAGGATGTAGATGAACTGATTCTGGCAACGGACGAAGACCGGGAAGGTGAAAGCATTAGTTGGCATTTATACCAATTGCTGAAGCCGAAAGTTCCGACTAAGCGGATGGTGTTTCACGAAATTACCCAAGAGGCAATTAAAAAAGCTCTGAAAGACTGCCGCAATATTGATGAGCAGTTGGTTCGCGCTCAAGAAACCCGGCGAATTTTAGATCGGCTGGTGGGCTATACCCTTTCTCCCTTGCTATGGAAAAAAATCGCCTGGGGATTATCTGCTGGGCGAGTGCAATCTGTAGCCGTGCGACTTTTAGTCACTAAGGAACGCCAACGCCGCGCTTTCCGTGAGGGTACGTACTGGGATTTGAAAGCTAGTTTGTCAAAGGAAAAAACCCCCTTTGCTGCCCAGTTGGTAACACTGGGAGGAACCAAAATTGCTAACGGCAGCGATTTTGATGCCGCAACCGGACAAATTATCGCAGGTCGTAATGTCTTGTTGCTCAATGAAGAACAAGCGGTAGCTCTCAAGGAACGCTTAACTGGGAAAACCTGGAATGTTAACGACATCGAAGAACGCCCAGTGACGCGCAAACCGTCGCCACCGTTCACCACCTCGACACTGCAACAAGAATCTAACCGGAAACTGCGTCTCTCAGCCCGTGACACGATGCGGGTTGCCCAGAATTTGTACGAGCAAGGGTATATTACCTATATGCGGACAGATTCGGTGCATTTGTCAGACCAGGCGATCGCAGCTGCTCGCAGTTGTGTAGAAAAGCTCTACGGTCAACAATACCTCAGTCCCCAACCCCGGCAATACACCACCAAATCCAAAGGCGCACAAGAGGCGCACGAAGCAATTCGTCCAGCGGGTAGCACCTTCCGCACCCCCCAAGAAACTGGTTTGGGCGGTCGGGAACTTGCCGTTTACGATTTGATTTGGAAGCGGACTGTTGCTTGTCAAATGGCTGATTCCCGGCAAACTCAAATTACGGTGCAATTGCAAGTCGAGGATGCTGGATTCCGTTCTTCTGGCAAACGGATTGAATTTCCCGGATACTTACGTGCCTACGTCGAAGGTTCAGACGACCCAGAAGCAGCACTGGAAGACCAGGAAGTAATTTTACCAAATCTAAAAGTGGGCGATCGTCCCGATTGTACAGAGCTAGAAGCAGTTGGGCACGAAACCCAACCACCAGCAAGATACACCGAAGCAACTTTAGTGAAAACTTTAGAAAGCGAAGGTATCGGTCGTCCCAGTACCTACGCCAGCATCATTGGCACGATCGTTGACAAAGGTTATGCCCATTTAGTGAGTAACGCTCTTGTTCCTACCTTCACTGCTTTTGCCGTCACTGACTTGCTGGAAAAACATTTCCCGGATGTTGTCGATCCCAGTTTTACCTCGAAGATGGAGCAAACCCTGGATGACATTGCCACAGGTGAAGCGAAATGGCTACCCTACTTGCAGCAATTCTATCTGGGAGACAAAGGACTGGAAACACTGGTAAAAGAGCAGGAAAGTCAGATTGATGCCACCAAAGCGAGGACTGTAGAACTAGAAAATTTAGATGCCAAAGTCCGCATTGGGAAATATGGCCCCTACATTGAAGTCGAAAACGGTGAAGGGGTGATCACTGCCTCAATTCCCAAAGACTTGACACCAGCCGACCTCGACCCCAAACAGGTAGAAGTATTGCTGCGGCAAAAAATCACAGGCCCTGACCAGGTAGGCCGCCATCCCGAAACTGGCGAACCGATTTATGTAAAAATTGGTGCTTATGGGCCTTATGTGCAATTGGGTGACAAAACCGACGAAAACCCCAAACCGAAACAAGCCTCCCTACCCAAAGGTGTTACCCCAGAAACCGTTACCCTGGAAATGGCTGTTGGTCTATTGGCACTACCCCGGACATTAGGAGTTCATCCAGTTACTGGCGGCAAAATCCAAGCAAGTTTGGGACGCTTTGGCCCTTATGTGGTTCATGACCAGGGTAAGGAGGGGAAAGACTATCGCTCCCTGAAAGCTGCTGACAATGTATTGACAATTAACCTAGAGCGTGCATTAGAACTGCTATCCGAACCGAAAAAGGGGCGCAGTTCCACCAACAGCAAGTCAAAGGCAGCTTTACGCGAATTGGGTACGCATCCAGATGACGGGGAAACAATTAACATCTACGATGGCCCCTATGGTCCTTACATCAAGCATGGCAAAACTAATGTCAGTATCCCAGAAGGTCAAACGGTAGAAGATGTAACCCTGGCGGTGGCGCTGAACTTGTTGGCAGCTAAGACATCGACAGGAAAATCGACTCGCAAAACGAGTAAATCAACGACTTCCAAATCTAAGTCAACTGCGAAATCATCAACAACCGCTGCCAAGAAAAAGGGTACAGAAAACTAGTGATAAGTCAAACAATTTTGGATTTTAGATTTACGCTAGTGTAGCATTAGCGACAAAGGCGTGTCTTTGAGATTTATTTCGCCCATAACGGGCAAGACATGAATCTCAAAATTCTCTTAATCCACAATCTAAAATCTAAAATTCCTACTCAATAGTCTATCTAAAGTCCGATTTTTAACTCTTGACCCTTGATATCCATCCTTGATAGGATACAGTTCATTAGGTTCAAGTGTGATACTCTAAAAAGTAAGGGAAAACACAACGCTAAATTTTAGAAGTGGCTTATGTCCCAAATGCGGGATTGTGTATCAGCCCGATTGGAAGCCAGAGGTGCGAAAGTATGTTTTTTTCTGCGTACCTGTTAATCAAAAATTGAGGTAGTATCTCAGGAGCGGTCAGTTCATGGACTATATAGAAAAGGTGCTGGAAAAGCTTAAGGAATTAGCTCGTAGGTTAATTGAAAGCCTATTAGGGCCAGAGGCTGAACCGGAACCGGAACTGATTCCGATTCCTGTGAACGATCGCTCTCGGCGTCGCCAGTAACCCCACAGTGGTATCGACGTTGCAATCCTTAAGTATTCTGGCACTGCATGGGCCAAACTTAAATTTGCTAGGACAGCGAGAACCAGGAATTTATGGTTCGCTGACACTAGCTGAAATTAACCGCCTGTTAGAAGAAGAAGCATTCAAATTACAGGCGAAAGTTTTTCCTTTGCAGTCAAATCATGAAGGAATTTTGGTAGATAGTATTCATGGCGCGTTAGGGCAACATCAGGGAATTCTGATTAATGCAGGAGCATACACCCACACAAGTGTGGCCTTGCGAGATGCGATCGCTGCTGTTAACTTGCCCACAGTGGAAGTACATCTGAGTAATATTTACCGCCGGGAAGAATTTCGCCATCATTCTTATATCGCCCCAGTTGCGATCGGGCAAATAAGTGGTTTTGGGGTTCAAAGTTACTTATTGGGCTTACAAGCTTTGATAAATCATTTAAGAGTTAGGAGTTAGGAGTTAGGAGTTAGGAGTTGGGAATTAGTAGTAGAGACGCGATTAATCGCGTCTATACAAGAGTTAGGAATTAGCAATCTCTCATTAACTCCTCACTCCTCACTACTCACTTTTAACTATATAATTCATGCGTTACTCTCCTATAAGTCGGTTTAAAGGAACTTTACTCGGAGCAATCCTGGGAGGAAGTTTAGCTTCTGGTGGTAAAGTACAGTTTGAGAGTTCCCTAGATTTAGGTAAAATGGCGATTCTGGGTATCCAGAGTTTGATTGCCTTGGGTAGATTAGATTTAGATAATTGGATAGAGCGTCAGCAAGAAGAATCTCCTCATTTAGTAGTAACTGATGACATCTCGATAAAAATAATTATTGCCACATTACCAGTAGCCCTCTTTTTCCACGAAAATCCGATTAAGCTGCGACAAAACTTGTTGCGTGTGCTGAAAATCTGGGAGGATGACCCAGTAATCAGGGATGGAACACTAGCAGTAGGATATGCGATCGCTCTTGCCCTAACTGAAAAACTTGACCCTCTAACTCTTATCCCACAAACAATTTCTTTTATCGGAGAAACACCGACATCAATCCCAAAAAAATTATTAAGAGTCCAGAATTTATTAGAGCAAGGAGCCGGATTATCAACGACCCAAGCTGAGTTTGCTAAGGAAGAAAAACTTAGTAACACTATTGCTATGGCATTTTACTGCTTTTTGAGTACCTTAGAAGACTTTCGCCTGACAGTTTTACAGGCTACTCACAATCGCAATTCTCAACAAGATGCTACGCTTCTAAATTCACAGGCTACAGGTGCAATTACTGGTGCTTTGTCGGGAGCATATAACGGCATAGGCGGAATTCCCGTAAATTGGCAAGTCTTGCTCTTGCAGAGGAATTCTCCAGTATGGGGACTAACTAGCTTTTCTCAAGTGTTAGAATTGACCGATGCATTTGTAGGGGTATGGTCAGGAGTGTATAATCTTACCTTAAACCCAAAAGAGTTAACAGAGGAGGGATGTGAAATGGCTTTGCTTTCAGTTTACGCAGCTCCTCGCGTTATTCGGTCGCGTTAATCTTAAATTAACCAGATAAGGGGTTAAAGCTAGGCAAACTTCCGCCACAGTTGTATTAATTTCATATACTAGTATTTTTCAGTAAACCCTTGGACTGATTCTGTAGCTAACTATTGTGGTAAATCAGCAATAAAAAAGCCGCACCATCTAGTTACAACCGTCGCAGATCGAACTTTCCTGATGATTGTCTTTTTTGAACTATCAAAGTCGGCAATTGCAGGTAGAGATAATGAAAATGCATAAATTTTTGCAGTTCTTGAACCAGCAATTGACTCACTGGCGGCGACAGTACAAAACACTACGCCGTAAAGGAAAGTTAATGAGAAGTCCCAAAGGTAAAACCCATAGAAGGAAACTTCTAAGGACTATGCTCAAGAATGTATTTCTGTTTTTATCAAAAACCAATGAGAAAAGCGAACGCCGAAAACAAGAAAGAGCGCTAAGGTCAAAGGCAAAATCTGTCAACATTAAGAGTAGTATTTGTACAGTCGCTTTAGATTGGGCATATAAACAGCGTTACTCGGTGATTCTGGCGATCGCTGTAGTGTCTCTTACAGGTATTATTGGGCATAAATTATACAATCAGACTCAACTCAAAGTAGGACATCCTGCGCCCCAAACGATTACAGCGCCTTACACAGCTAGCATCGAAGATCAGAAAAAAACCGAAGCCGAGCGCAAAGCCGTCAGCACAAGCTCCTTACAGGTATTGATGCTTGATGCGCGAATCAACGAAAAAATCAACGAAAATTTGCAACAACTTCTAGATGATGGCAACGAAATTCGCGCTGTTGCTGGAGCTTTTCCTTTTTTCGATCCTGTAGTTTTATCCATCTCCACCCAACGTTACCTCCGCTCTTGTTCTGAGTCGGAATGGCAAGCAGTGCTATCGGCTGTAGAAAATAGTAAAAATCAGCAGCAGAAAAGAATCGGACAAACCACCCCAGCTGCACCCAATCAGAAACGGCAACCACGCATCACATCCAAATCTGATTCCCAGAGTCTACAAAAGACACAGCCAGTAGATTTTTCTCAAAACACTGATTTTACTCAAGCTGTAGCAGAACTAGAATCTTACCGTCTCACAACTCCAGAGAAAAGCTTGTCCTTAGTGATTGCCGAAATTTCCCAAACACGTCAAAGATACATCCAAGCCACTACCAAACTTTTAAAGTTAGAGACTGTTACCCCCGAAGCAGTATATGAAGAATCTCTACTTTTGGATTTATCAGATGTGGAATGGGAAAAAACCCAAATAGGAATCCATCAAAGTATAGAGCGGATTCTCACCCAAGGCATTCCACAGGGACTGCCAAAAAATATCTTGCAAGATGCGGTGAGTTTACAATTACAGACTTTTGTACCAGAATCCGCTGAAACTTTGGCAAAGAATCTGTTGTTAGCTGTACTCAAGCCGAATCTGCAAAAGGATGAAGAACAAACCAGACAAAATGCTCAAAAGGCGGCGGCTGGAGTGCCACCCGTGATGGTGAAAGTACGGCAGGGTGAGGTGATTGTCAAAAAAGGAGCGCAGATTACTGCATGGGACTTTGAGGTACTGGAGCATTATCATTTGATTCGTCGGGAGGTAAAGTGGCAGGAATTGGTGAAGTTGGGAGGCGCGATCGCGATCGCGATTGGCATTTTTGTCTGGGTAGAACGCCATATTGATTACGAATTGCGACAACGCGATCGCCTGTTGGTGTTATTGCTAACTCTGAGTGTGCCAGGAGTAATCGTCATTGGATTGCCCTATACCACTTGGAGCGCCCTTGGTTTATTGTTGGGAAGCTTTTACGGCCCCACTTTGGGGTTGACAGTTGTCGGCCTGCTGTGGCCGATATTAGGCATTAGTTTGGATATGAGCAAGGCTGCGCTTTTAGCTGGGGTTGGGGGAGGAATATTAGGTAGTTACATCGCCCAACGATTGCGATCGCGTGAAGAGTTGGCATTATTAGGCGTTGCGATCGCCTTAACTCAGGGTGGCATTTACCTGTTTGTTAAAATCTTAATTGGTCAAGTATTTGGTTCAACTTGGTATATTGTCTTCCAAGAAGCGGGATTATTTGCTTTATCCGGCTTAGGCTGGAGTGTTATCGCCTTGGGTTTGAGTCCTTATCTAGAAAAAGTTTTTGATTTAGTTACCCCAATTCGTCTAGCAGAACTGGCTAACCCTAATCGCCCTTTATTAAAACGACTCGCTACTGAAACTCCGGGAACTTTCCAACATACCTTACTTGTGGCTACTCTTGCTGAAGCTGCTGCCAAAGAATTAGGATGCAATGTTGAACTAGTCAGGGCTGGTACATTATATCACGATATTGGTAAAATGCACGACCCTCTTGGCTTTATTGAAAATCAAATGGGTGGGCCGAATAAACACGATACAGAGATTAAAGATCCTTGGAAAAGTGCAGAAATTATCAAAAAGCACGTAACTGAAGGGTTGGTAATGGCGCGCAAACACCTTTTACCTACGGCGATTCAAGCTTTTATTCCAGAGCATCAGGGAACGATGCTGATTGCTTATTTCCATCACCAAGCCCAGCAAATGGCTCAGGAAGATCCAAGTTTAACTGTAGACGACGCAGATTTTCGCTACGATGGGCCAATTCCCCAGTCACGGGAAACCGGGATTGTCATGTTAGCAGATTCTTGTGAAGCAGCGCTGCGATCGCTGCAAGTATCGGCTAAATCTGTGGGAGAAAAGCGATCGGTTAAAGATGTCTCCACAGAACAAGCTTTAGCAATGCTAAATAATATCCTGCGTGCCAAGTGGCAAGACAATCAACTCGTAGATTCAGGATTAAAACGGGAAGAGATGTCACAAATTGCCCAGATATTTGTGGATGTTTGGGAGCAATTTCATCACAAACGCATTGCTTATCCGAAGTTAAAGGCTAGTAGCACTGGGCGGAATTCGTAATGCGATGTCTATGCCTACGCACACCTGCTAATAATGTTGTTAAGAGGTTTTTTTTTGAGGTGCGATCGTAGTTTCAATTTGTACCATTTAGTCGATATGTCTCAGATTTTGCAGCAGAAGTAGAACTTTCACCTTTTCTAGCAAGTTCAGCCATCCATTTTTTAGTTTTAAATATTCCGTTCATCAAAGCTTCCTCTGGTGGGAACCTAACTGCGCTTTACAATTAAGTAGATACTGTAGCTAATTACTGCTGGAGGTACTCAAATATGCGGCAGCTAAAATCCGCCGAGTCAATGCCTGGTAGCTATGGCTTGCCCATCTTGGGGGAGACTTTAGAAATATTTCGGGATTTAGAACTGTATCTATGGCGAAGATTCCAGCAGCATGGTTCAGTTTTTAAAACGAGCCTCATGGGGCGTAAACGTGCTTATTTAATTGGCCCTGATGCTAATCGGCTGGTGCTGGTGGAACAGGCGGAAAATATGTCGTCGCGGATCGGGTGGTATTTCTTAGAATCAACATTTGGCAACAATATTTTATTACAAGATGGGGAAGAACATCGCCTAACTCGTCGCTTAATGTATCCAGCATTTCACGGCAAAGCGATCGCTCCAGTTCGTCAGCCTTCTAAAGTTAAAGATACTCTACAAGCATATATTGAGCCTTTGGTGATAAAGCATCCCTTAAAGAGTTAAATTTCTACATGACTGAAAATAGCTGTCTAGTAAGCATGGTAATTATTAGATGGTAAACCTAGTATGTCAACCAAGTGCTACGCTACAGTTAGCAAGCTTGAGAGGCAATTATGACTGCCCTGATTCTGAACCTCAGCCCCACCATTGAACTAACAGATGAGCAGTTCTTCCAACTGTGTCAGAATAATCGAGATTTGCGACTTGAGCGCACAGCAGAAGGAGAATTAATTATCATGCCACCAACTGGATGGGAAAGTGGAAATCGTAATTCAAAACTAACAGCCCGGTTAGAGTTTTGGGCTGATGCTGATGGCACAGGTTTGACTTTTGATTCTTCAACGGGTTTTAAACTCCCCAATGGCGCAAATCGCTCTCCAGATGCATCTTGGGTCAGCCGAGAGCGATTAGAAGCCCTGAATCCAGACCCCGACAAATTTCTACCACTCGCTCCAGATTTTGCGGTAGAATTACGCTCTGCTTCAGACAGCTTAAAGACAGTGCAACAAAAAATGCAGGAGTACATTGACAACGGTGTGCGTTTAGGATGGCTGATCGATCCGCAAAACCAACAGGTGGAAATTTACCGTCCAGGACAGGAAGTTGAGATTTTGCGATCGCCTACTAGCTTATCAGGAGAGGATGTATTACCTGGATTGGTGCTGGATTTAGCACAGATTTTGAGTTAGGCGATCGCTTTTTACTCACATCTCTTCTCAAAAGGCGATTGCTCAATTTCACTCATTTCAAAATCGGCAGAACTTGCAACTCTAATGTAATACAAATTTACAGAAAAATTAATATTGACTTAATACTAAAAACACTGATTGCAATAACCCCACAACCAAACCCAAAATACCACCTAAAGTCACAATTGCTTGCAATTCATTTTTGACAATTCCCTCAATTGCAGCTTCTAAATCAGCAGGTGAAGTTGATTTTACACGATCGACTATCACTTGATCTATTGACAAAATCGGAATTGCTTGCGCCACAATTGCTTCTAAATCTTTTTCCAAATACTTCTCTAAAATTAAAGCCAATTCTTGACTCATGACTTCTAAAGAAGTACTGACAACTGGTGAAGTACTAACACGATTCAGCAGGACTACAGCAATATTTTCCCAATCAACAGAATCAGTTAATCCTTGTAAAAAATCGCTGCCACTATTTTGCAGGTAATGGCGGACACTTTCGCGGGTGGTTTTTCGGAGTTGACGAACCGTACCCATTGGCAAGTTTTGTAATGATAAATTTTGCAGTAATTTGCGAATGCGATCGCGCATTTGCAAATCTTGAGTCAATTCCTGCAAGCGAGTATTAGCAACCTCTTTTTCATCCAAACAAAAAGTTCGTAGCCGTGTAAGAGTATTACGTAAGCCAAACAAATTTGCTACTACCCAATAAGTTCCACTGGTTTTTTCGCGGAAGCCTTCATCGATAATTTGAATTGTGCGATCGGTCAAAAAATCAACTATCGTTTGGCGTAAAAGATCCGGCGGTAAAACTACTTGCAACAACCAATCAGCAAGCCGTGTAGCTTGTTCTTCACTCAGTTGAAATTCCAGCAATATCTGGTCAAAAATTTGATTTATCTGCGCTTCTAAAAAATCTTCACGCCGCGCTAAAACCTTAAGCAATCGTGGCAAAGATTCCCCTAGTAAATCCCGCAAAATTCCCGCTACAATTTTGGCACTTTTCTCGTTTTTATCTGTTTTGATTTGTTCAATTGCTAATCGCAACAACCAAAGAATCGCTGATTGCACGCGTTCTGTTTGCAACAAACGCCGCGCCAGATTTTGCAATTCTTGCGGTGTCAAAAGTGACCCCATGATTGTTTTAGAAATGTTCAAAGCCAAACGTTCCTGGTTGCGGGGAATCAATCCAGGGGTGAAGGGTACTCTTCGTCCAGCAATATAAATTGCTTGGTAAGGACGGAACAACATTTTAATGGCTATATCATTTGTGAAATAGCCAATAATTCCACCCAGTACCGGGGGAGACACATAAAGCCAAAGATGAGACCAGTCCAAGGGAAGAATTAAAAAAGTTAAGAGTTAGGAGAGACGCGATTAACCCTTGTCTGTACAAGAGTCAGGAGTTAAAAGTTAGGAGTTAAGAGTTAGGAGTTAGGAGTTAACAGTAGAGACGCGATTAACCCTTGTCTTTAGAAGAGTTAGGAGTTAGAAATGATAAATTTTAAATGAGAATTTATCACTACTGATAATTCATAACTTTTAACTAATAACTCCTAACTTACTAAGCACTAGCACTCCCATCATACCGTTCGCAATGGGGTAGTGTGTGGCAACTGCAAAACCAACTTGATGAGCTAACTCTATTTGCTCTTTACCGATGGGAAAGCGATCTAAGCTGGGACTGATGTAAGCATATTCTTCTTTTAAGCCTAAATAATTGGCAACTGGTACCACAAAATTGTCCAAATACCACTGTTGAAAGGCGCGTAGCTGAGGATTACTCGGTCGATGAAAGTCTAAAATTGCGGCTTTAGCTCCCGGTTTCAAAACACGGTATAACTCTTGGAGACTGCGGGGAATATCTTTAACATTTCTTAAACCATAGCCCATTGTTGCAGCATCAAATTGGTTGTCGTCAAAGGGTAAATTCAGGACATCAGCTTCTACCCAGGTGATAGCAGGTTGCGGGTACTGCCAATACGAGCGTTCTTTAGCTTTTTCTAGCAGGTTTTGGGAAAAATCCACTCCATACACCTGTCCTGTTGCTCCGATACGCCGTGCTAAACGTAAAGCTAAATCACCACTACCGCAACACAAATCTAATGCAGTATCTCCTGGTTTAACTGCACTCCATTTTACTGCCATTTCCTTCCAGATTCGATGCTGTCCCAGACTCAACCAATCGTTCAACTGGTCATAAACTGGAGCAATACGGTTAAAAATGGACTGAATTTCGTTAGTCATTGGTCAATAAGTCATTGATCGTTAGTCATTCGTCATTTGCCAAAGATAAAGGACAAATGACTAATGACAACTACACAATACCTTAATGGGCGTGACTACTAGTCAGAGCGATCGCTACCAGTTGCGCTGATAAATTAATTAGCACCAATTCATCTTCTCGCAAAGTGCAAGGTTGTTTCCACTGTAGCGACAATACACCTAAAAGTTGATTGCGGTAGCTAATTGGGATGACTAAGTGTGCTTGCACGCCCGTATTTTGGTAGTGAATTGCATCAACTAATTTAGTGTCTTTAAGTACATTTAAGGAAACTTGCATTTGTCCTGTAGCGATCGCTTCCTTGGTTAGTGGGTCAAGAGATAGCCAATTTTCTATTGTACCTGTATAGCTATAAGTTCCTTGAGTTGCAACCAGAGTTTTTCCATCTGTAAGTTGTAAAATACAGCCGTCTGCCCCAAAAGTTTCACTCACAGCCCTAGCAATGGGAGCGAGAGTTTCTTCTAAGCTAGAAGCGGCTTGAGTTACCTGTACCAAAACACTCAGTAACGCCATTTGAGCATGAGCGCGGCGTAATTCTTCTGTACGTTGCTTAAGCAAGTCGTAGGTTTCGGCTGCTCTTTGCACTACTGCCTTCAGTTCCCCTGGGTCCCAAGGCTTGGTAATATATTTGTAGACTTGTCCGGCATTAATTGCTTCTACCAAGTCTTCTATATCAGTAAATCCAGTGAGAATTATTCTTACTGTATCGGGAAACTGAGGTACAGTTTTGCTGAGAAATTCAGTCCCTTTCATTTCTGGCATCCGTTGATCGGAGATAATCACCGCTACCTCCCCTTCTGCCGCCAAAACTTGTAGAGCGTTCACCCCACTATCAGCTTTTAGAACATTAAAGTCACGTCGAAATGTGCGATAAAGTAAATCGAGATTATCTGGCTCATCGTCAACTACCAGTATTTTCAGCTTTTTTGGTCGTTCGAGAGTCATAACTTGAGATTGGACTTTATCAATTTCGAGATTGGGTTTATCCATAAGATTTTCCTTTAAATATTCACTCTCTTGTTATATTCCATACCAAGTTTAGTTGAGAATAGCCAAAAATCGCCAAGGGTTTATACGGAGTTATTTTGCATATTTGAGAACGCTAATAGTGAGCGCTACAGAGGAAATTTATCTGCCCAAATATCTGAAAAAATGTTCCACTAGAAAAACTAACTAAATCAGCAAAACTATGACAGTTTTGATTGTGGATGAGGTGTAAGTCTGGGTATAGATTAGAATAATACTTGCTCATGAGGTGTTAATTAACCTCTCAAGTTGAAGCTTGCACTCCGATTATGACTGATCTACCACCCAACACTCAGAATCCCGAAGATAATGCTAACAATGATGTAGCACAAGAGTTACTGCGAAGACTGAGGCAAAAACAAGGCAACTGGGTGGAATGGGGAGCCGCGATCGCCTCGTTGCTAAAAATCGGTTACAACCCCCAAGAAATTTTTGAGGCGACTGGATTTGAGCCGATTCAACAAAACCAAGTGGTTGTTGGTTCTCAAGTTTACAATTCTTTGGAAAAGTTTGGAGTATCGCAAGAAACGCGATCGCACTATACTACACGTGGCAGCGATGTTTTATACGAGCTACGTTTACTTACTCAAGAAGAACGCGCCGCCGCTGCCGAACTGATATTTGCCCACAATGTTGATGCTGATGAGGCACGGGATATAGCAAAAGCAATTAAAGAGTTTTCCTATTTTCGCACTTTGCCAGAAGGGTTTTCTGCTCATCCTGGAGATGCGGTTGCTCACCAAGTTTGGAAACTAGCACGCCAAAATGCAGATTTACAACAGCGATCGCGCCTAATTGCCAAAGGTTTGCGTTTTGCTCATACGCCAGGTGCAAGGCAAAAAATCGAACAACTACTGACTGATTTTACTACTGTTCCTCAGCGTCCAGCGCCAATTTTACCGTTTTACCGCCTGGAATTTGAAGAACAGTTACCCCGAATTTTGCCTGTAGTAGGAGAGTTGCCATTATCACGCCAAGACTTGCAAGCTGTGCCCATAGTGACAGAAATTGAACCTTTTCGGATGGTCAAGTTTTCTGGAGAGCAAGCTTGGGTACCTTTACCTGGTTGGCAAGTACTATTGGCGGCAGAAGATCCAGTAGTGATTTTAGCAAATAGCGATCGCTTCCCCATCCAAACCCAAAGCCAAACAGAGCCAGTCTTAGTTGTCATAGATCGTGCCCAACGAGAATGGGATGCCTCCAGCTATTTTGTCGTTGAAAATGGTGGTGAATTAGATTTTCAATGGTTTGAAACTGAGCCAGAAATTCCTCTACTAGGACAAATTACGATCATTGTGCGTCCTAAGAGAATTCTGGATGAAGAATTAACTAAGGATTCATGGCAGATTGACGAATAAATTCAATTTTTGACGAGCTAACTGCGTAACACTCCTACGCCTGAAGGTGTGGGAGTGTTGGACATGAAACCAACTAAAGCAAAAATCTCAACACGCTTGAGTTAATGAAAATCGGAGGTTGGTTGAAGAACTAAACCCAACATTTTTGGCCATTTGTTGGGTTTGTCTTGATACCATTACTAGATAAGCAAGCTAAGCAGTTTACGGTTTTTGAAGCTAAGACCAACCGGATTGCAACAACTATATTATAGCGGTTATCGATTTGATAAGAATACCAAAGCCCTTACTGTAAAATCATTTCAGGAAAATTTTTGTTTTTCTTTTCACTCAACTGCATACCGCTATATAAAATGAAAATTATTAAAAAATTAAGTATTTTTTTGGTTATTTGAAATTTTACTGTATTTTCATATTTTATCACGATAATTAACTATTGAGAAAAAAATTCCGATTTTTTTCAATTTAGTTTCATCACAAAATAAAAGCAATAGATTTTCTGTTGACAGCTTAGTTTCATCACAAAATAAAGGCAATAGATTTTCTGTTGACAGCAATGACTTAAAGATTGTGTAACGTAACTATTACTCATTTGTAGCGAAACAAGGAATTTTCCAAAAATGTCTCTCACAAAACGTTGTTTGGCAGAATTTATCGGCACATTTTGGCTTGTTTTAGGTGGCTGTGGTAGTGCTGTTCTAGCCGCAGCCTACACAGCAGATGCTGCAAAAATCAGCGAGAATACTTCTTTTCCGTTGGGGATTGGATTAGTAGGTGTATCTTTGGCATTCGGGCTTACTGTCCTCACAGGGGTTTATGCTCTTGGTCATATTTCTGGTGGTCATTTCAATCCAGCTGTTTCCTTTGGATTGTGGGCAGGTAAGCGCTTTCCGGGATCTGACTTACTACCTTATATCGCCTCTCAAGTAATCGGTGCAGTTGTTGGTGCGGGCATTATCTACCTAATTGCTAGCGGCAAAGCTGGATTTACCCTGACTGGTTCCAACCCACTAGCTACCAACGGTTACGGTACTCATTCTCCAGGTAGTTACACACTATTTGCTTGTTTGATTACTGAAGTTGTGATGACTTTCATGTTTCTACTGATTATTCTGGGTGTGACTGATAGCCGCGCTCCTAAGGGATTTGCACCCCTAGCAATTGGTTTTGGACTCACCTTAATTCACCTAATTAGCATTCCTGTAACCAATACCTCGGTTAATCCTGCCCGTAGTACGGGAGTTGCTCTATTTGCAGGTGTAGAACTTTTTTCGCAAGTCTGGCTGTTTTGGATAGCTCCGATCTTGGGGGCTATTTTAGCAGGATGGTTGTATGTAGCCATCTTTAGTGAATCAACCGTAGGTGAACGGCAAAACGTCAAAGAGCTAGTCTAAAAGTCATTTTCAACTGTACCATCTGGCGCGATATTTCTGGTTTTACAGCAGCCGATCAAAACCACAGCCTGCCGTAGGCATCGCTTGAGATTTCATTTTTAGACTTCTTAACAATCCCCTGACTGAACAAATTAGCCAAGCGTTATTTGTTCAGTCAGGGGATTAAAAGAATGTTCAATTGCTCGCCCAGAAATTGCTTTTTAATGCCAGGATATTCTTGTGTTTTCCCACTTACAAAGACACTAATTAGTTTTGTGTGTCGCCTGAACCGGAAGAATGACCGTAGTCAGGCGCGATCGCTAGCCAATTATTCTTGCTCATAACCAACTTTAAGAACCAATATAAAATCAGTATTTATCGAGTTTCAAGCTAACTCTGTAAGCATGAATAGCTCTATAGTCATTGTCAAACTGTTGTGACAACAACTTCATTAATGTATTTCTTACTGCCACAACAACAGGATTCTCTAATTGAGCAACTTTTCCTATTAGTAAAGATTGTTCAACAATCTTTTTGGTGCGAACCAGCCGCCGCGATTCGTATTGGCGCAAAGCTGCTGCGGGATCTGAATGTTCTAGCAAACACTGAGTAACGACCAGCGCATCTTCAATTGCCATGCACGCCCCTTGTCCCATCGTTGGTAGAGTTGGGTGTGCGGCATCACCAAGTAACGTGATGTTTGAAAAGCTCCATTTGGGAATCGGTACACGGTCATAGAGATCAGTCTTCAAAATACTGGTTTCATCAGTTGCAGCAATGAGTTCAGGAATGGGGGTAGGCCAATCTTGAAACATTTCCTGAAGTTCTTGCTTGGGACCAACAGGTGCGTCGGATTGTCCTTCTGCGGCTTTGGATGCTACATACCAATACATTCGCCCTTTACCAATCGTCACAAATCCGAAGGCTTTGCCGGAACCCAGAAATTCACAAATGTATCCAGGTTTATAAGTGTTAGGTATGTAATTCGTCAGCCCTCGGTACGATGTCATCCCACGATAAATCGGTTTTACTTGACCAAACAGTTGCGATCGCACCTTTGATCTGAGTCCATCAGCTCCAATCAACACATCGCCTTCATCTGCTAAACCAGCAGTAAAATAGGCACGAACTTTGTTTCCAACTAGCTCGAAACGCTCAAATGTCTGACCCAAAACAAAATGCTCACTCGACAGTTTCCGCCAGAGCAGCGAGAGCAAATCAGCACGATGGATGGCTAAGGCTGGCACTTCAAAATGATTGATGCAGAGGTTCATTAATTCTTTGCCCATCTGGGAGAAGAACTGATAATTGGTAATTGGATTGCTCTGGCGTAACACATCGTCCAACACGCCTAACTCCTTTAGGACATGGGTAGCGTTTGCCCAAAGCGCGACTCCTGCCCCAACTTCGCGTAATGTTGCCGTGCGCTCGTAAACAATGGGTTCAAATCCAGCCCGGTAAAGAGCAAGCGCAGTTGCAGTGCCACCGATGCCGCCGCCAATCAAAATAATTTTCTTTGTTGTTAGTATCTTCATATAGCTATTAGCTAATTGGTTTGCAATTAAATATTTGTCACTACAGATAAACAACAATGATTTTTGATATCTGCGGTTTTGGATTAAATCTTAAATTTAAAATATAAAATTTTATAATGTCAGACACTAATTTTACTGCTGCTTTACCTCCAGAATCACTCCACCCAGAATTGTCTGGGCTTTTGCCTGTGTCATCCCTACGGGCAGAAGCCATAGCACGCATCCGCAACAGTCTCCGCCCTGGACAGCAGCAAATGGCTGATTGGCAATCTGGCCCTTTGGCGATTTCAGCCGTTCCTGGTGCAGGCAAATCTACTGGAATGGCGGCGGCGGCGGCGATCGCGATCGCTCGTCAATATGAGCGTTCATCCTCCCGCCGTCAGTTGGTAGTCGTTACTTTTACTCGCTCCGCTGCTGCCAATATTAAAGCGAAGATTCGTAAATTTTTACGAGATGATTTATCTCTACCTCAAACAGGATTTTTTGTCTATACCCTACACGGTCTAGCGTTGAACATTGCCAACCGCCATTCTGATTTGTCAGGTTTAGAGTTAGAAAATGTCATATTAATTACACCGACCCAAAGTCACCGCTTGATCAGAACTGCTGTAGAACAATGGATTGTAAATAATCCAGATGTATATTTGCGGTTATTGGAAGGTCATCAATTTGATGGAGAAGAGACAGAAAGGTTGCGTCGTCAATCGGTATTGCGAACAGAAGTATTACCAGAATTGGCTAATACGGTAATTCATGAAGCAAAAAGTTCTGGGATATCGCCAGAATTGTTGCGGGAGTGGAGTAAGCAAACCACAGACGAATATGCAATTTTGAGTGTAGCGGCGGGATTGTACGAGCAATATCAAAACTTGATGCGATCGCGTGATTTTATCGATTACGACGATATGATTTTAGCCGCACTGCGCGTTTTAGAAAACGACAGCGCCCGCCGCATCGAGCAAAACCAAATATTCGCCGTCTTTGAAGACGAAGCCCAAGATTCTAGCCCTCTTCAGACGCAGCTATTAGAAATTTTGGCAAGTAATCAAGAATATCAGCAAGAAAATTCTCCACTCCTAACTCCTAACTCCTCACTCAATACAGACGTAATGAATCGCGTCTCTTGGCACTCCCCACTAAATTTAGTCCGAGTTGGCGACCCTAACCAGGCGATTAACTCTACCTTTACTCCAGCCGATCCGATTTATTTCCGGCAATTTTGCGAAGAGTGCGATCGCATCGAACGATTGGCAACGATGGATCGAGCTGGTCGCAGTACTAGAATTATCATTGAAGCCGCTAACTTTGCCCTCAAATGGATCAATAATCAGTGGTTAGCAACAACCAAAACTAACAACAAACAACAGATTCCTGACAACCGACAAGTACCATTTCGCTTGCAGACAATTCGCCCTGTGGAAGTTGGCGATCCGCAAGCTAACGCCAACCCCGCACCCGTAGGACGAGGATTAGAACTTTATACCCCGCGTGATATTCATCACACCGTTGAATTGTTATCTCAAAGAGTAATTGAGTTATTTGGTGAAGATCCAACAAAAAATAGTGCCGCGATTTTAGTCCGAGAAAATCGTCAAGGACGATGGTTAGCAGAAGCTTTGACACCTCTGTGCAAAGAGCATAAAATTACACTTTACGATGTGGGAGAACGCGATCGCCGTTCCCATGTTCCTCAAGAGATTTTGGCATTATTGCAATTTTGCGATCGCCCCCACTCCCCCGATTACCTCAAAGCAGCCCTAGAAGCATTAGTACAGCGCCAATTAATTCCTACCCAAGACCTCAACGCCCTTGCTAGTTTGCCAGAAGAGTTTTTGTATCCTGGCCCCCTAGCAGCACCCCAGCCAGAAACAGTACAAAAAGCTGCCCGCTTGTGTCGCAGCTTGCTCCGCGCTCGTTTGGAATTGCCTCTTTACCAGCTAATTTCCTTTCTCGCCTTGACTTTAAATTATGACCAAGCAGAATTGGCAACTGCTGATAAACTCGCAGAACGGGTAAACCAGCAGATAGCTGGCAATAGTTCGATGGGAAGAATGCTGTCAGCTTTAAGTGAAATTGTTAGTTCCGAACGGTTTGAACCAGTGGAAACCGAGGATTCGGAAGAACGTTATACCCGTCGCGGTCAACTGACAATTATCACTATGCATAAAGCTAAAGGGCTAGATTGGGACTATGTGTTTCTTCCCTTTCTCCACGAAAACTTGATTCCTGGCAGATTTTGGGTTCCTCCCCAAAGCCAATTTTTAGGCGACTTTACCTTATCAGAAGTAGCTCGCGCCCAAATTCGCGCTACTCTCCACGAAGAATCCATCATACCGGATGTTAGTCAAGCATGGGAGGTGGCAAAAAATTTGAAAACATCTGAAGAGTATCGTTTACTCTATGTGGCCATGACACGGGCCAAGCTTTTGTTGTGGATGTCTGCGGCGCAGAAAGCCCCTTTTACTTGGAGTAAACCAGACAATTTACAAGAACAAGCACCTTGTCCGGTGTTTCCAGCATTAAAACGTCAATTTCCTGAATGTGTGGTGAATTTAGCGGCAATGAGCAAATAAGTATATCTGTTCACGTGAAAGTCGCACACTGAGCAAATATCCCGCCCAGAACTAAAGTTCCGGGCTGATAGCTAAAGTCCACTCAAGTGGACTGAACTAAATTTCTTCTTTAGTCCTCTAAAAGAAGCCTTTCGTTACGAGACTCGGAATTTATTCCGAGGCGGGATAGATAGCCAACCACTTTTCAAACAACCTCTTATAAGGAAACTGAATTAAGAGTGCAACGTCAAACAAACTATGATTGCAATTGCAATATTATCTGTTAAATTTTTAACAATCAATACATAATATATGAAATCCATCGTCCGAGCATCTGCCGTAATTAAAAGTACCTTCCAGTCACCCAGAGGAATTTTCTTGACGCTAGTGTTGACAAGCTTGCTATCTTGTGGATTCGGAGTCATTGAAAACAATTCTGCTGGGGCTATTCCTTACCCAGACGGCACTCAAATATCCCAATCCCAAGCAAACGAGTTACCAAAAACGATCGCTAATAAAATTTTAGGAGATGCATCCTTCCGTTCCGGTCTACGTAAGCGGGAATTAGAGATTACCCAAGTCACATCGAAAACCTTTGGTAATCCCTGTGAGTTTAAATTTGGAGAAGTTTGTACTAGGGAATACAACCCCATTGAAGGCTGGGAAGTAGTTGTCAAAGTCCGCCAAGATTCGTGGACTTACCATGTAGATAAATCTGGAAAGCAAAGAATATTAGATCCGAAAGTGAGTACTTCACAAACATTGCCAAAAGCGATCGCAGATGCAATTTTGACCGATGCCTCAAGCCGTTCTGGGGTGGAAATTACTGATGTAAAAATTACTCAAACTACACCAAAAACCTTTGGAAATCTCTGCCAATTCAACTTTGGCGAAGTCTGCACTCAACAGTACGACCCCGTGGAAGGTTGGGAAGTGATTGTCAAGGTTAAAGAGCAATCTTGGATTTACCATGTGAATAAATCCACTTCGCAAATAATTTTAGATCCCAAAGCCAACGCTACTGAAAAAAGTAAATAATCAATGGCTTTGGTTTTTCCCCATATCCTGATTCCGTGCTTTGACCATCAAAGCACGGATATAGTCATTTTTACCATTTGTATCAGCTTCGCGATCGCTCCGAAAACTTGCCGTAAAGTCGCGTTTTAGAACTTCGTAACGATCGCCGTTGCTTAAATCCTTCATTTAATTGCAGTTATAGCAATTTTAATAGTATATAATAATGGATCGTGTCGAATCAAAGCTAGACCATGCCTAAACTAAAGACTCGTAAAGCCGCGGCAAAACGATTCCGTGCCACCGGTAGCGGCAAAATCGTCCGTCGCAAAGCTTTCAAAAGCCACCTTTTAGAACACAAATCTTCTGACAAAAAACGTGATATGCGTAAGAGTGCGCTTGTACACGAACGCGACGAACTTAACGTGCGCTTGATGCTCCCATATTTGTAAGTATTTTAGGAAATAAATTATGACTCGGGTAAAACGCGGTAATGTAGCTCGCAAACGCCGCAATAAAATTCTCAAACTAGCTAAAGGTTTTCGCGGTTCCCATTCAACTTTGTTTAGAACTGCCAACCAACAAGTGATGAAGGCGCTACGGAGTGCCTACCGCGATCGCAAAAAGAAAAAGCGCGATTTTCGCCGCCTCTGGATTACCCGCATCAACGCTGCTTCCAGGCAACACGGCTTGAGTTACAGCCAGTTGATCGGTAACTTGAAAAAAGCTGATATCCAACTAAATCGCAAGATGTTGGCACAATTGGCAGTCCTCGATCCAGCTAGTTTCGGCAAAGTTGCACAATTGGCACTTCAAGCTAAAGGATAAAGGTGGTGAGGGATGTATAACAGATGTAACAGACGGCAAACAATTACTCGGTTACATCTGGTATTATCCATCACTATCTTTTGGATTTTTTGCTTTTCTCTAGTGGGAACGGGATTAACTGCATCTGCTGCCGAAATGTCAGAAATTCAGCAGCGGGGCTATTTAAATGTTGCCGTGAAAGATAACTTGCGTCCCTTGGGATTTAAAGATGACAACGGGAATTTGCAAGGCTTAGAAATTGACTTGGCCAAGCGTTTGGCAGTTGACTTGGTTGGTAAAACCGAAGCTGTAAAATTTCAACCTGTAGCGAATCGCGATCGCCTGTCTGTAGTCTTAGACAAGAAAGTTGATTTTGCGATCGCTAGAGTCACAGCAACCGAATCTCGCAGCCGCATAGTTAGTTTCAGTGTTCCCTACTATTTGGATGGCACTAGACTAGTTACAAAAAATACTTCAATTCAGCAGTTGAGCGATCTATCAAAACAAAAGATTGCCGTACTCAATAACTCCAGCACTATTGCTCAAGTGCGGTACTATGTGCCAAATGCCGAGTTAGTAGGAGTGAATTCATATATAGAAGCGCGAGAGCAAATAGAAAATAATGCCGCCGCCGCCTTCGCCGCAGATGCTAGTGTTCTAAGCGGTTGGGTGCAACAATATCCTCAATATCGGTTACTGCCAACTAAGTTATCAACTGAACCCTTATGTGTAGTAATGCCCAAGGGATTGCAGTACGATGAATTAAGACGAAATGTGAATCAAGCGATCGCTCGTTATTTAGAAAAAGGTTGGCTCCAGCAACGCTCTCAATATTGGGGTTTACCGTAAATTGGTCATTAGTCATTGGTCATTGGTCATTAGTCATTAACGAATAACAAGGAACAAAGAACAAAGAACAAATGATCAAAGGACAATAGTCATTAACGAAGAACAAAGGACAAATGACAAATGACAAAGGACAAATAACAAATAACAAACTTTATAATATTTCTATTTGCAGTAATGGATAACAGTCTAGCCGTTGTTTATCTCTCAATTTTGGTGGTGATACTCACAATTGCAGCCGTGGGTGTTTTTCGCCAGATTTTCAAAACTCGCAAGGTTGAAGGCTCTTTTGCCAGATTGCGAAAGAAGTTAGAGAAAGAAAAGGGTACGACTCAAGAATATTATGAGTTAGCCAGTATTTATTCAGAAAAAAAAATGTATTCTCCAGCGATCGCGCTATTTCAAAAAGCTCTCAAAGCTGCTGAAGATGAGGGAGAAGAAAATATCGCCCCTATCTACAACGGACTGGGCTATGTTTATTTTACCCAAGAGCAATATGACTTAGCAATTCGTCAATACAAAGAAGCTCTCAAGTCTAAACCAGACTACGTGACAGGATTGAATAATCTCGGTCATGCCTACGAGAAGAAAAAATTAAATACTCAGGCGTTACAAGCTTACGAAGAAGCACTCAAATTTGCTCCAAATAACTCTATTGCTAAACGTCGTGCTGAATCTTTACGCCGTTTGGTTTCTGCGTAAGATAAGCATAATCCCCGAACCCCCACCCCGCAAGCTTACTGTGTATACATAAGTTTGAAATAGCTCAAAAATCACGGTTTTACCCCACCCTAACCCTCCCCTTATAAAGGGGAGGGAACTAGATTTCTTGTTTCCCCCTTTTATAAGGGGGGATTAAGAGGGGTAATTCGACTTGTGTATACACCGTAGCCGCTTACGGGGTGGGGTTATTTTATAATTAATTTCGCTTTAGCCTCTTAATTTATCGGTTTTCAATCTTAGGTTTGGAAATAGATAACTATAAGTCTTTTGTAAAAATGTAAAAGATGATTAAGCGGCTAAAGCGTTTTTTATGGCTAGCTATTGTTATCCTTGTTGTCATTTTTATCTCAATCGGATTAATGGAAACATTGATGGCTCAACCGCCTTCGATTTCCCATCCTCTCACTTCGCTAACTGAGGTAGAAATTAGCACAGCTGTTTCGGTCATCCAAAGAGAAAAAACTTTGAGCGAAATGGCAGCTTTTCCACTTATTGCTTTACAAGAACCAGATAAACAAGAAGTTATAAATTTTACACCTGGTAAAGTAATTGGGCGAAAAGTTTTTTTGGTAATCTATGAACGTTCAAAAAACAAAACCTTTGAAGGAATTGTTGATCTCAAAAGCAAAACCTTAAGTTCTTGGAAAGAAATACCGTCTGTTCAACCTGCGATCGCTAATTCAGAATATGAACTAGCAACTCAGGTAGTTAAAGCCGATCCCCGATGGCAAAAAGCGATGCAAAGGCGGGGAATTAGCGATTTCGATCGAGTTAAAATCAGTTGGTGGGCACCAGGAATTCTCAGCGAACACGAAGAAGCAACAGGTAATCGTCTTTGTCGGGGCTTATCTTACTACAAAGGCAAAGGCTGGAACTATTACGGTAGTCCGATTGAAGGAGTTTTAGCAACAGTTAATTTGAATTCGGGTAAAATTGCCAGTTTTGTTGATAGAGGAAATGTACCTTTCTCTCAAGAAAACTGGGATTACGATCTCAAATCCTTGGGTAAATTACTTTCACCACTGAAAGCATTAAAAATACTCCAACCGAATGGTAGAAGTTTCCAGCTTGAAGACAATGAAATTAGCTGGCAAGGTTGGAAGTTTCGCTATTCAATACATCCTCGCAATGGATTAATGCTCTACCAAGTGACACACAAAGACGGGGAAAACATTCGACCAGTTTTATACCGTGCTAGCCTTTCAGAAATGGTAGTACCTTATGGCGATCCTAAGCCTACTTGGTCGTTTAGAAATGCCTTTGATGTTGGAGAATATAACTTAGGTTTACTAGCAAATACGATGGAATTAGGTAAAGAAATTCCTGAAAATGGCTTGTTACTAAATGCTGTATTTGCTAATGAGCAAGGAGAACCTTATCAAATACCAGGGGTTATCGGTATCTACGAACGCGACAACGGAATGCTGTGGAAACACTATGAATATAATACTCAGCGTAATGATGTCCGTCGCAGTCGAGAATTAGTGATGAAGATGACGGTAGCCATTGACAACTATGATTACAGCATCAATTGGATCTTTCACCAAGATGGGACTTTGGAAGTCCAAAATGAATTAACGGGTATTGTATTAGCGCAGGGAACGGCTGCCCAAAAGCAATCTGATGATGATTCCTATGGTCGATTAATTGCTCAGAATATCTTTGGAGTCAATCATCAGCACTTTTTCAATTATCGCCTAGATTTCGATGTCGATGGTCAGGCTAACTCTGTGATGGAAATGAATGTGAAAGCTTTGCCGATGGATGAGAAAAATCCTTTAGGAAATGCGATCGCACTTGCAGAAACCCCACTAGCCAAAGAAACGGCTGCTGTGCGCGATTTGGATATGAAAAGCAGTCGAGAATGGATGATTGTTAGTGCAGACAAAAAGAATGCTCTCGGTGCTGCACCTGGATATATGCTGATGCCTGAAGGAAATTCTATATTTTTTCCTGTGGAAGGCTCAAAAATCCGTCAACGGGCAGAATTTGCAACTCATCACGTGTGGGTAACAAAATATAAACCGACTGAACTCTATGCTGGGGGCGATTATCCCAACCAGACGAAACCCGGACAGGGTTTACCGAAATATATTGCAGACAATGAGTCTTTGCTGGGTGAAGATATCGTACTGTGGTACACAATGGGCGTAACTCATATTCCGCGATCGGAAGATTGGCCTGTGATGCCTGTTCACCGAGTTGGCTTTAAGTTAGTCCCTAGAGGATTCTTTAGCCGTAATCCAGCGATAAATTTGCCTGAGTAAAATATTTGTTGGCTCAAGTTTCCTGCCTTCAGGTTTTTTGTTATGTCTAAAGGCGGTAACTTGAATGCTGATAAACTTATATAGTTCAAACATTGGCACTGGTTAAAATAGGATATCTAATGAATTTTCCAGAAATTAATATTCCCGGTGATGGCAAGCTACACGCTCGTTTAATTACTTCCTTGGGTGAAATTGTAGTTCGTTTGGAAGAAGAACGAACTCCCAACACCGTTAAAAATTTTGTCGGTCTAGCAACTGGAACAATCGACTGGAAAGACCCGAAAACAGGTCAATCAGGTAAGGGAACTCCAGCTTACGATGGAGTTCGCTTTCATCGGGTCATCCCTAATTTTATGATTCAGTGTGGCGATCCTCTGAGTCGTTATCTAGATACAGCCAACCGCTGGGGTACTGGTGGCCCGGGATATCAATTTGAAGATGAGTTTCATCCTGAATTGAGACACACTCGTGCAGGTATCCTATCGATGGCTAATGCCGGACGCGGTACTAATGGTTCGCAATGGTTCATTACAGAAGCACCAACGCCTCACCTTGACAACAATCACAGTGTTTTTGGTGAAGTTGTCGAAGGTCTAGATGTAGTTAGCAAGATTGCTAATGTACCTACAACTAGAGATCGTCCGAATAAAGAAGTGGTGTTAGAAAAAGTAGAAATTTTTCGGCAGTAATTAACACCTTGGTTTGTAGTAAGCACTTTAGTGCTTAGAGGATGTTTGAAAAGTCATGATTGATGTATAAAATATTTTTTACCCCACCCTAACCCTCCCCTTATAAAGGCTACGGTGTACACACAAGTCTGAAGTCGTTGATAAATATCGGTTTTACCCCACCCTAACCCTCCCCGATGCATTGGGGAGGGAACCAGATTTCTTATTTCCCCCCAATGCATCGGGGGGATTAAGGGGGGTAATTAGACTTGTGTGTACACCGCAGCCTTATAAAGGGGAGGGAACCGGATTTTCTTGTTTCCCACCTTTACAAGGGGGGATTAAGGGGGGTAATAATTCGGTTAAAATCACAGCTAACTACTTTTAAAACATTCTCTTAGAAAATAAGGACTAAAGTCCTTACTACGAACTTGTTTATCCATCGAGATTTTGCAGTCCTACTGCAATCTTACTGTGTTTTTCAATTTGCCCCATCACTTGTTTTGCGCGTTGAATAACTACGGCTGGTAAACCTGCTAATCTTCCCGCTTCAATTCCATAAGACTTATCAGCACCTCCGGGTTGGACTTGGTGCAAAAAGATAATTTGGTCGGGTAATTCTTTCACTGTCACTTGATAGTTAGCCACATTCGGGATAATGCTAGCCAGTTCATTTAACTCGTGGTAATGGGTGGCAAAAATTGTCCGCGATCGAATATCCACTGCTATATATTCTGCCACCGCCCAAGCGATGGAAAGACCATCAAATGTTGCTGTGCCGCGACCAATTTCATCTAATAATACCAGCGACCTAGATGTGGCATGATTGAGAATATTTGCAGTTTCATTCATCTCCACCATGAAGGTAGATTGACCAGTCGCTAAATCATCTACTGCACCGACACGAGTAAAAATGCGATCGCATATTCCCAATCTGGCAAACCTCGCGGGTACAAAACTACCAATTTGCGCCATTAACTGAATCAATCCTACCTGACGCAAATAACAACTTTTACCACTGGCGTTTGGCCCGGTAAGAATAATTAAATCGGGATTGTCATTTGTCATTTGTCCTTTGTCATTTGTCATTTGTCCTTTGTCACTTGTACTGAGCGTAGTCGTTGGCGCAGCCTCTCGTAGAGAAGTATTTGTTATTTGTTCTTGGTCATCTGCTAATGACTCTTGACCCAATTGCGTTGAATTCGGTACAAAGAACCCCGCTGGTAAAGACTGTTCCACCACTGGATGACGACCATCAACAATGTTTATCTCTCTTCCTGGCAATATTTCGGGACGACAATAACCTTGATGTACCGCTAACTCAGCCAAACCACACAACACATCCGCCGCCGCTACTGCACGAGACAGATTGCGAATTACTTCTGCCTCTTGTGCTACCTCTTCCCGCAACGCTGTAAAAATCTCATATTCCAACTGATTTAAATCTTCTCGCGCCGTCAAAATCCGGGCTTCTCGTTCTTTTAAATCTGGGGTGATATAACGTTCCTCATTGGTCAGAGTTTGCTTGCGAATATAGTTAGCGGGTACAAGGTCTGCTTTGGTGCGAGAAATGCTGATGTAATAACCAAAGGTTTTGTTAAATCCTACTTTGAGTGTGGAAATTCCTGTCTTAGCTCTTTCATCAACTTCCAAGTTGGCAATCCATTGCTGGTCTGCTTCTACAGTTGCTTTTCTTTCATCCAACAAGGGATTTACACTAGGGCGAATTAATCCGCCTTCTTTAATTAGTATGGGTGGTGACTCTACAAGATGCGCGTGTAACTTTTGTGCTAATTCTTCCAACACACTTGGGACTTTTTGCAAAGCTTTCAGGAAGGGAGAACGCGTCTCAATTACTAAGTTGGATAATTCCGGTAAACGTGAGAGAGAATCTGCCAAAGCTACTAAATCTCTAGCATTCGCTGTACCAGAACCCGCCCTTCCTGTGAGGCGTTCTAGATCGTAAATTTGCTTTAACAAATGCCGCAAATCTTGACGCAGGGGCGTATTTTCCATCAATTCTTGGATGGTATCAAGACGTGCCCGAATGCCTTTAATATCAAGTAGCGGTTGCAACAACCAACGCCGCAGAGCACGCCCACCCATTGCTGTACTAGTTTTATCTAACGCCCAAAGTAGGGAACCGTGAAAAGTTCCATCCCGGACGGTTTGGGTAATTTCTAGGTTACGGCGGGTTTGATTGTCAACTATTAGATAGTCGGTGAGAGTGTAGCTGCGGAGTCTTTGAAGAGTGACAGGGTTTTCTTTTTGAG
Source organism: Nostoc sp. DSM 114167 (assembly GCF_052692655.1). Taxonomy (NCBI): domain Bacteria; kingdom Bacillati; phylum Cyanobacteriota; class Cyanophyceae; order Nostocales; family Nostocaceae; genus Nostoc; species Nostoc sp. DSM 114167. Next base: position 3,291,694 of record NZ_CP195116.1, on the reverse strand, counting down.
TATCTTCCAGGTATTCCAGAAGACCGCCAGCCGCACGAACGGCGAGGGGAAGACGATCGCAACCGAGTCCTTCGAGCGATCGCACTTTAAATTTCTGCAATAATCTCGGTTTAGCTTCTCCTTGAGAAAAGGGAAGTTGCGATCGCAAACTATAGCAAAATGATGGTGGCAAACACTCAGGAAGATGTGGCGAAGTTTCTCCCGGACGCAGCAAACTACCCAAATCGGGCGCATTTGTCGGAACTAACACCTCTGAAGGTTGTAAGCGCATTAATTCTTGAGTCAAATGTTCTAAATCGCTACCTTGAGTCGTGAGAAATTCTCCTGTAGAGATGTCTGCATAAGCTAAACCCCAATGATTTGCGGCAATTACTACTGCTGCTAAGTAATTATTGCGACTGGATTTGAGCATTCCTTCTTCTAGCAAAGTACCGGGGGTAAGGATGCGCGTTACTTCTCGCCGCACTAATCTCCCAGCAGCTTCAGAAGCATCTTCCACTTGGTCGCAAATTACGACTGCATAGCCTTTTTCTACTAGCATCGTCGCGTAGCGTTCCCAAGCGTGATGCGGAACACCAGACATCGCCACCCGTCCCTGTTCCCCAGCTTGCTTACTAGTGAGAACTAATTCCAACTCTTGCGCTAGTTTGACAGCATCTTGGAAATAGCATTCAAAGAAATCTCCTACCCGATACAGCAATACCGCGTGAGGATATTTATCCTTCGTCTCGACATAATGCAAGTACATTTGACTTAGCTTACTGCGATCCACCTGTAGATGGTCAGAAATAAAAGTACTTGCATCGGGCTTGGTAGATGGAGTTTCGGAGTGAGAGGCGGTCATAGATGCTATCGAGTTATGCACAGAAATTCCACAAGATCCGATGATAACGTGATGTGAAAGTTGAATGGCGATCGCTCAAGGATATTTTACCTTTATCTGAAAAATGTTAATTTTGATACAATGCAAAATTCCCAACTTCTTCATGAAGCCGGGAATCTGAACAACTTAACTCAAACAAAATTATTTCATATTCTAAATTAGCAACCCCAAATTAAAGATGGTAGATGACTGATACCAATTTGAAAAATGATTGCGACAGATGGAAAACTGAAACACTTATTTAATGGAGATTTCACAATCCAAAATCGTTCGACTGAGCGCAGCCGAAGTCTAAAATCTAAAATCCAAAATGGTATGGGGTTGCAAGTCAAAAAATATTACTCTTCTTCCTCTTCTTCGTCTTCTTCTCCAAACACTGCGTCTATAAGTTCTTGTGCGCGTTCGTCTGAAATATTTAAGGCTTCTTGAAGTTCAGAGATATAATCTTGTTCGCTTTCAGGTACTTCTTCGTCAATCCCTACTACTAAGATAGCTGTAATGTATGCAGCTTCCCGATAACCTCTATTGGGTAAGGATTCGATAGACTGAGCGATTAAATCTTCTGGTTCTTCTTCTTCAATCAAGCTGACGACTTTTTCGGTCAATTCTTCAAAGTCTTCTTCAGAGTAATCTTCAAATAAGTCAACCCGACCGAGAAATTCACTCAAAGCATATTCTTCTGTGGAAGAAATACCTTCACCATCAGCCGCAGCGGAAAATAACCCAAGAATTGCGATCGCCACTTCTGGTTCTAGAGCAACTGAACTAACACTACGACCTTTGGGCAACTTGCGTTTAGACATAATTATCCTCTAAAAGTTACGTGATATTTCAGGAAGTCATATTTTGTGATTTATCATGCTTCCTCGATTTATGATTCCCAAAAGAATGCAGAAATATACATTGGGATGAATCTTTTTTTCGTAAAAAATACGCAGAGAGTATATTCATCTGCGTATAAAAACGGTTAAGTTTCCTTAAGCGATGAGATTTTTAGTACTTGTGTACGCTGCGTAGCCTACAAACCAGGGTTTTACCCTACCCTAACCCTCCCCTTATAAAAGTTTTACCCCACCCTAACCCTCCCCTTATAAAGGGGAGGGAACTAGATAGATTTCTTTTTTCCCCCCTTTATAAGCGATGCCCTGAGCTTGTCGAAGGGGGGATTAAGGGGGGTAATTCGACTTGTGTATACGATTAAATTTCTTTTTTCCCCTTTCTAATGTTGATTTGGAGTTCGCAATTGTTGATTTGGAGTTCGCAATTGCTGATTTGGAGTTCGCAATTGCTGATTTGGAGTTCGCAATTGCTGATTTGGAGTTCGCAATTGTTGATTTGGGGTTCGCAATTGTTGATTTGGGGTTCGCAATTGCTGATTTGGAGTTTGCAATTGCTGATTTGGAGTTCGCAATTGCTGATTTGGAGTTCGCAATTGTTGATTTGGCGATCGCAATTGTTGATTTAGCGATCGCAATTGTTGATTTAGCGATCGCAATTGTTGATTTAGCGATCGCAATTGCTGATTGCACTTATTCTCAAACAACAAATAGATATGAAAAATGAGTAAAAATACAGACAAACTCGTAATTATTTCGTTGAACTTTTAATGAAATAAATCCACAAAACTACCCATTTCAGGCAAAAGGATACTCCACTATGTTGAAAAAGGAAATCTTAAAAAAAAGGATATCTCATGTCTTTAAGAACTCGTAGTTCTGCTGCTGTTGACAAAGCCCAACTTCGTCTTGCCTTGCTTAAATCCGTTGATGAAAATCTGGATTTAGGATATGGATTAAACATTGAATCCTACAACCACCTCATCAATACTACCCGTGCGACGTTAGAAGCTCATAACACGCTTGTATCCAATCTTGAAGAATCGCGTAAAACAATAATCCAGATGGATAAAGCCCTCTCCGAAATGTCTGAACGAATGCTAAGTGGAGTTGCAACTATCTACGGCAGAAACAGTATACAGTATTCCAAAGCTGGCGGCTCTAATGGAAAAAGAAATAAAAAATCTATTTCAAAAGTTGCTCCAGTTGTAGCGCTTCTTTCCACAGAACCGGCTCAAGCTGCAATTGCGGATGCGTCAACTAACGGTAAAAACACAACTCCTTTACTGCAATAATCCACTTTTTGCATAAATCTAGTGCGTTGTCAAGCATAAAATTGTGTATTAAATGTAAGTTGGGTTGACATAAGGAAACCCAACATGAATCGTGTTGTTGGGTTTTGCAAAGCCTCAACCCAACCTACTTTTAATCGATCTGAATTTTATAGTGGCGATGTCTACGATGGTCACTGAGCCAAGTCGTACCCCTCCTCTTAAGCAAGCTACGCAAAGCGTCTCCAAGAGTTGTGCGGGCTACGCCTACGCCCTTGTGGAAGAGTCCAATATCATTAATGTCAACTCAACTATAATGCAATATTATGCCAGCAAGAGATATCTTTCACAACGCAGTCAAAAAAGGACTAGAAAAAGAAGGGTGGAAAATTACCCACGATCCCTTACCCGTAAGTTTCGAGTTAGGAGATATGTATATAGACTTAGGTGCAGAAAGAATTTTAGCAGCAGAAAGAGAGGGTGCAAAAATCGCTGTTGAAATTAAAAGCTTTTTTAAAACATCTGCGATTTCTGAATTTCACACAGCTTTAGGACAATTTATTAACTATAGACTAGCATTATCCGAACAAGATCCAGACCGTACTCTTTATTTAGCAGTTCCCATCGATACATATACTTCTTTCTTTACTATCAGACTTGTACAAAACATTATCAAAACATATCAGCTTAAATTAATTAATTATCAGCCTGTAACCGAGGTTATTGTCGAATGGATAAACTAAAAAAATATCAAGAAATAATTCAGCAACTTCTCAAAGAATATGCTGCAATTTCTAGCCAAGACTCAGAAGTTGAAACTCAATTAATTTTTGACACAGAACGCCACCACTATCAACTTGTAAATGTCGGCTGGAAAAACCAACGTCGTGTCTATGGTTGTTTTATCCATTTAGACATCAAAGATGGTAAAGTTTGGCTGCAACACAATGGGACAGAAAATGAAGTAGGAGAAGATTTAGCAAATCTAGGTATCCCCAAGCAGGATATTGTTATCGGCTTTCATTCGCCATTTAAGCGCCAATTTACAGATTATGCTGTAGGTTAAATATCAACAATCAACTAATTAGATAAAAACATCCCACAATCACTTCCATAATTAGTTTATATATTTAGTTTTAACCAGTCCAAAAATATAAATTAGACGGGTTGATTTGTTGTAAATATTTTTGTATTATTAGTTATGTTGTATAAAAACATACTTTTATATCAGCCATAAGAAAGGCGATAAGCTAGGATTAAAATTTCTGGCTGACAGTGGAATGTTGAGAGTATCAACCAAATTCTTTCTGTTCGTTATTGCCAAAACCGGATGCTCCCCACTCACACCCTCTATTTTCCTTGAAAATATCTGAAAATATATGAAATTTAGAACCTGCAAATATCCTTTCGCACTCATCCTAGTCAGCTTCGGTTTTGTGCAGATAGCTGATGCTCAAACTCCTGTAGCTGAAATCTCCAACTTATCTCAAGAAGTTTCTGTACTTCGGAAACAGGGCCCAAAAGGGTTACAAGTATTTCTTAAATCCCATGCTAATACATTAAATACCGCTTCTTCAGGAGCAGTTCTACCTTCTCCTGCACTTCGGCTAGCTTTAGACGAACTTTGTCAACAACGGGACTGTTACGCCTCTCGTTTGTACTGGTATACTGATATAGAACAAGCCAAAGCTGCTGCTAGAACCAGTGGTAAACCCATTCTATCTCTGCGGTTATTGGGTAGGCTGGATCAAGATTTGAGTTGTGCTAATAGTAGATTCTTCAGGGTAGCACTGTATCCGAATGTGGAAATTTCTAAACTGCTTCAAGACCGTTTCATTTTGCATTGGCAATCAGTGCGCCCTGTACCCAAAGTAACTATTGATTTTGGGGACGGACGCAAGTTGGAGCGAACGATTACAGGCAATAGCATTCATTATGTATTAGATGCATCAGGTCGGCCAATCGATGCTATTCCAGGGTTATATAGTCCCAAAGCATTTTTGCAGCAGCTAGAGCAGGCTGAATTAGCAGTAAAAAATTACAGTAAACTTACACCAAGCGATCGCGAGTCTTATTTAAGAAAATACCACAGCGATCGCTTAAATTCTATCCAAGCTCAATGGGTTGCAGATTTATCCCGCCTGGGTATCCAATCTCCCCCTAAGTTGGCAGAAACTCCCAGCAATCCCACTCAACCACCAACAGCAGAAATAGCAAGCTCTCTAGCAGTTTCTAAAATGAGAGTTGAAACGCCAATGTTAACTGCTCTCCAGTCTAATGCTGAACGAAATCAAAACGCCTTGGCTGAAATTACTGACCAGAAAGTTTGGGACAAAATTGCTCAACTCTATGCCCCCGATGTCAAGCTAGATCGAAACAGCATCTCTCTAATTAGAGCTAAAAAGTCTCAATCTGCCAACACTCAAAAAGATAATTTGCCGATAATAGTGAAAAATTTTGAAGCCACAATGGCTTTAGATACAGTCAGAAATGAATATATGTTGCACAGCCAAATTCATCAATGGTTTATGCAGGGTAAGCAAACAAGGAGTGTGGAAGCGCTCAATGAACAAGTATACGGACAACTATTTTTAACTCCTAGTTCTGACCCTTGGTTGGGGCTTTTCCCCAGCGACAGCTACAGCGCCATTGATAATGATGGTATTCGTTAGTAGCTCATAAACCAATACAGTTCAGTTAAGAAAAATTGTAGTGGCGTGGCAAGCAAAAAAATAGTGCATTAGAGCAGGGTGGTTTCATACGAAAAAAGAAAAATACATAAGCCTTCATTTCTTGTTTTGTAGCATGGCTTTTTACCCCTCTCTAAACCTCTTTCCGAAAGGTCGATAGGCTTTGAAACCCAGTTTTAGTTTTTCTCTGGTTGTATGAAATTACCCTGCTTTCCCCGTGGGAGAGGGAGGTTGGGAGGAAGAGGTTTATCAAACTCACGTTAAGTAAAAAGGAGTGATGAGATTTTATTACATTGACACCTCACTCATCACTCCTTGTAACTTGCGCGTTGATTAGCTGTTACGCATTGTTAAATTACACCAGCTTACTACTTCATTTATCCTCTAACTAAAGAGACGGATAATTATTAAGTTCATACGTGATTGACGATACAAACTTTTTTAACTTATTAATATTTATCTTTACAATTCTAGATATAGTAGACCATTGCTTGTTCTTAATAGTTTTACTCTTACCCGTGTCAGATAGTTTTATAATGAATTTGAAGATGGAAAGGCTTGGATTCCCAAGTTCTTAAAGAAAATGGGAAGGTCTGCGCTAAAGGAGAAGTACCTAGCGTCGAGATGAAATCTAACCCCTACAAAGGAGTAAGGTTGGAGTAAGGTTGAAATTTCTAAGCTTTTGGTGTTAGCAATAAAACTTTTAAAACACCTTCTTAAAAAAATTGGGAATCTTGTTATGAATTTTTTATAAAGTTTATTAAGTTTATTAATAGCCAAAGTATTCAGAATCACCAACAAACTTAACTTAGATTCTATCTCTTTGGTAGTAATTGCTTAATTCTTGTGATGGAAGTTGGGTAAAGTCTTATTAGTTATTCTTAGAGGGTGTTTGAAAAGTGTCGTATAGCATATTAAATTGTGACATTACACCCCCAACCCCCCTTATAAAAGAGGGCTTCAAAAGACTATTTCCTCCCCTTTCCAAGGGGGGGTTAGGGGGGTATTAGAGACTTTGGGTAACAAATATAGCTTTCCAAACATCCTTTTAGTAAAGATGGAAACAATTATTATTAGCACTAAATTATTTCTTAGGAGGAATGACAAAGCGGATTCAACAATACTATTCAGAAATTAAGGTTGAGATGTAGAGTTTTCCGAGTGTAGTATCTGCTCTTTGCTAATCGTTATTTTGACTTACTTATCAGTTTAGTCAAAAATTAGCATAATCTTAGATGGCAGATTTGGTACTCGTATTTAGCTGAGTTTACATAATTTTACCACCAAGGGTAGAAGTAATACTTAGCAGAACTCCGTAAAATTTCTAGTAAATAAATATCTCTGTGGATGCTTTGCAATTTGTAGATTCAATTTACTTTGAGCATCTAGGTTGAATGCTACATGTGTCATTTAAAAACTGGCTCATCTGTAGCAACTATAGGATATAAATTGTCAAAAACCCAAAATAAATTAACTTTATTACTTCAATTACATGAAAATTGCAATTTATAACCTATTAAATTTATAATTCAATAAAATTAAGTATACTGCAATTTTTTTCAAGGGTTTACTTAGTAGTTTTTTTACTTAACTTCTGCAAGCAAATGGCGGGAATTTAAGGTGAACATAGAAAAATTTGTCCAACGTACAGAAATATTGCACAAGCGTTTAGCAGATTTATACCAAACTGCTAGTTTATTACCTTGGATTTCGCCTGATTTGTTACCGGAAGCTTTTAAGGAACTCCATAACACCTCAAAAATAGCACAGTTAGCGGCAGAGGAACTTTATCAGCAAAACGAGGAACTAGTAAAAACACGGAATTGGTTAGAAGCAGAGCGCCATCACTACCAAGATTTATTCGAGTTAGCGCCAGACGGCTATTTAGTGACTAATACAGAAGGAATTATCCAAGAAGCTAACCTCACCGTAGCTAAGTTGTTGAATGTTTCCAAGCATTTTTTAGTGGGCAAACCAATAATTAACTTTGTCCTTCTAGAAGAACGTCAGCAAATTCGCAACGAACTGATACAGCTATCGCAATCAGACAAAGTTAAAGAGTTATTGGTACGTTTGCAACAACGTTATGGCGAGCTATTTTATGCAGCTTTGACAGTGACAGTTGTCCGCAATCAGCAGGGTAAGGCAATTTCTCTGCGCTGGATGGTGCGTAATATAACCCAGCGTCAGCAATTAGAATCAGCAATTAAAGACAAGAGTGACATTTTCAACAATCGCCCCCTACATAAATATGATAAAGGAGAAACTATTCCCCTCAACCCATTAGTAATTTGGTATGTTTCTCAGGGTTTGGTGAAACTCAGTACCTACTGTGAAACGGGTGAAGAAGTGCTGATTGGATTGGCAACACCAGGAATGGTTTTTGGTTCTAGTTTGACATCTTTAGACATTTACCAAGCAACAGCGCTTGCTGATGTTAGCTTAGTGTCAATTTATGCAACAGAAATATCAGCTTCTACAACACTGAGCCATACGCTTCTACCAAAAATTAAGCAGCGGTTACAGCAAACAGAATCTTTTTTAGCAATTTCTGGTAGACGGCGAGTACAAGATCGCTTACAACATCTATTACAACTTTTGAAACGAGAAGTGGGTGAAACTGTACCAGAGGGAACTCGCCTAAATATTCGCTTTACTCACGAAGATATTGCTAGCGCCTGTTGTACCACTAGAGTAACAATTACACGATTGATAGGGAAATTGCAAGAAGAAGGTATAATCAGTTTCGACTTCAAAAAACATATTATCTTGAGAAATGTTGATTGATGACATTTTTCTTAAGTAAAGATCAGTTGCCAGCTAATTAGGAAAATTGCTATATCTGCAAAAATATGGCTGATGTATCCAGGCCAAATCGAGCAATAATTTAAGTAGCACCATGACCAAACCGCCCCTGCGAGAAACACTCCCAATGAGCATAATGTTGTCGCACGCCAATCAAAGTAAGCTGCTAAACCAACAACATGATGAATCGTAAAAAATAGTGCAGACAGTACTACAGCTAAAGGACTTGATACCAAAATTTCACATTTACGATAAACAAACCAACGCCAGACAAATTCCTCAAGTAAAGAGTTAACAAATATCCAATACACTGCACCGACTAAGTAAATTACAAAACTGTTCAATCCAATTTGTGTTGCTCGATCGCGAACATATTCAACATCTATCCATTTTGCGCCCAGCAGCCAATAAACAATCAAAATGATGCCTAGCATTAATAGCCCTAATCCGACACCAGCTAATAAATCACGGCTTTTAGGATATTCAAATTTTAAATTTTCTTGCTCGACAAATAATAACCAAATAATGGGTACTAGCAATAACCAGATTTTAGCTAATAAAGCTACTAAATGTCCTTGGAAGCCAGGGAGTATATATAGCTGAGTTGCAATACCAATGCTCGGAACTGGCACAAGTAACAACAGAGCTAGTAGTGCATTTTGATTTTGGTTAGCTTTTAACATCGGGAAACTTTGTTATATTTTGATGGTTTTGAATTTTCAAATACATCTATTTTTAAAATTATAGTTTTTAGATTAAATTAAGATGATTACTTGTAATAAAATCTATATTAACGAGGTTTACTATCAATACTGTTAGTTAAGGTAAGAGACGCGATAAATCACCGTATCGACAAGAATTAGACGCGATAAATCACCGTATCGACAAGAATTAGACGCGATGAATCGCCGTATCGACAAGAATTAGACGCGAAAATCGCCGTATCGACAATAATTAGACGCGATGAATCGCCGTATCGACAAGAATTAGACGCGAAAATCGCCGTATCGACAATAATTAGACGCGATGAATCGCCGTCTCTACAAGAATTAGTCTTTTGTGAAAATGGCGATTTGTGTTTTTATAATGATTTTTCACATCTTGGTGAATTGTATTGAGTTACTATTAATTTTTATATGCAAACTATAAAACATGAGGATCGTCATCAGATTTAAATAAAGTGACACTTTGTATATTGCCACATAAATTTAATCCTAAAACTTATATGAATTTGTGTGTAATATTCCTTTGAACGCAGCATTTTGGTAATTATTTCCTGTGCCGATATACTTACTTACACATAATTCCAATACACAGCGTCTTGCAATGTTGTCAAGGTTTGGGATTTGAGGCGGACATCAATACCTATTGTGCTAAGTACAACTTTGGGGACTTCCAAGAAATAAATTATCCACTCTTGTGGGGTGGGCGACACGAGCGCCCGTTGACAGGGGCGGACAAGATGTCCACCCCACAAGAAAAGTTGTATATTTTTTTATTTGGAAGTCCCTTGCGTAAAATTGTAGCGTTTTTAAACTTACAGAGACGTAACGCTATCCAAACAGGAAATTCAAAATGTACCCAAAATAATGTATATGTGATTGAAGGCGTATTGCTAAAATCGCGATGTCTAGGTTGGGCTACGCCTACGCAACATTAAAAGCGGCTATGCACACACTTGGCAAAAAAACTCTATCATTGGGCTACATCTTAGCACTGGATTTAGGTACGACAGGCAATCGCGCCTTTGTATTTAACGCAGACGGCAAGATTGTTGGACAGGCATATAAAGAATTAACTCAGTATTATCCTCAGCCAGGATGGTTAGAACATGACCCTCAACAAATCTGGCAGGATACCTGTTGGGTAATGCAAACCGCAATTGCAAATGCCCAGATTGTACCATCAGCGATCGCAGCTTTGGGACTAACTGTACAGCGCGAAACCTGTTTGATTTGGGACAAAACTACTGGGAAACCACTCCATAAAGCGATCGTCTGGCAAGATCGTCGCACTGCTCCCCTTTGCCACCAGTTACAAGAGCAAGGCTACGCTGATGAAATTTACGATCGCACCGGATTAATCATTGATGCCTACTTTTCTGCTACCAAGCTCAGATGGCTATTAGACAATGTTACTGATATTGACCTGAACAATGTCTTAGCAGGTACTATTGATAGCTGGGTGTTGTGGAATCTCACAGGTGGAAAAGTCCATGCTACTGACCACAGCAACGCCAGCCGTACAATGTTGATGAATCTTAAAACCTGTACGTGGGATGAGATTTTATTGGATCTGTTGCAAATTCCAGCCCATATTTTGCCCCAGATTCAGCCGAGTTTAGGAGTATTTGGAGTCACTGATGCAACTTTGTTGGGTGCGGAAATTCCGATCGCGGCCATTTTGGGAGATCAGCAAGCGGCTTTATTTGGTCATGGCTGCGATCGCCCCGGTTTGGTAAAATGCACTTACGGTACTGGTAGCTTTTTAGTAGCTCACACAGACGATCGAATTGTGCGCTCACACCATAAACTCATTTCGACAGTGGCGTGGACACAAGCAAATACCAAGGATACTTTAGATGTCGGCTATGCCCTTGAAGGCAGTATGTTTACTAGTGGTGCTTGTATTCAATGGTTGCGCGATCGCTTGAAGTTGATTAAAACTGCTGCTGAAACTGAAGCAATGGCCAATCAGGTAAAAGATAACGGCGGAGTCTATTTTGTGCCAGCATTTAGTGGACTGGGCGCACCTTATTGGGATATGAGCGCCAGGGGAGCTTTTTTCGGCATTACCGCCAGTGTACAACCAGAGCATCTAGTTCGCGCCGTGCTGGAAGCGATCGCTTATCAAGTTCTGGAGGTGGTGCAAGCGATAAATGCATCTAGTAGTACTCCAGTTGGGCGATTAACCGTAGATGGTGGTGCTTGCGAGAATAATTTTTTGATGCAATTTCAAGCTGATGTGTTGGGTATTCCAGTTGAACGCCCAATAATGCGCGATACCACCGTTCAGGGTGCAGCATTTGCGGCAGGTTTAGCTGTAGAATTTTGGCAGAGCTATGAAACACTGGTGAAACAACGGCAAATTGAGCGTGTGTTTGAGCCGAAGAGTGATTTTCCCTTGTCCAAATTTGGTACTTGGCAAAAAGCAGTGAAACGTACTCTAGCTTGGGAGGAGTAACCGAACTAAAAACGAGTTAAAGCGAAAATTCAGATCGTGAAAAGGGGAAGGCGAAGGAAAAAATAACAATCTATTACAATAGACTTCTTGGCATTTGTAGGGAATTGGGTTTGGAGGAAAGGGAAAAGGAATAAAAAAACCTTTCCCCTTTAACCTTTCCCCTTTTCCCGCCTCTTGCAAAAGTTACTTTTGCAAGAGGTCTAATCAACAAATGGATGGAGTATTGATTTATCATGCCCTACAGTCAATTCAACATTGACCGAGTAAAACAAGATTTTCATCTAAATACTATAGAAGGAGTTCGCTTTTTCCCAGACTCAATTGAACCCATTACTCCAAGTTTCAGACTACAAGGTATTTTAGAAGATTTACCGTGGGCGATTCTCTAAAGAGACGCTGCGCGAACGCAGTAGATACAGAAAAAGCTCGTTCAGAGGCGATAATTAGTCCTATATTACTGGAAGTGCGACGCATCTTTAATTCTACAATTAGCGTATTTTCAGGGGAAGAGTTTAACGTCGATCCGAGTATTGGACTTAACGGTGTATGTGAGTTCCTACTTTGCCGTTCGCCTGAACAATTAACGGTAGAAGCACCTGCAATTGTCATTGTTGAAGCAAAAAAATCAGATTTAAAATCTGGATTGGGACAATGCATTGCAGAAATGGTAGCTGCACAGCGATTCAATCAAGCCAGAGAGCAACCTTTAACAGCAGTTTACGGTATTGTAAGCAGTGGAACCCAATGGCGATTTCTGAAACTAGAGGGACAAACAGTCACAATTGATTTAATGGATTATTCGCTTCCTCCTATCGAACCAATTCTGATCTTTTTGGTCTGGATGGTGAAAGCAGGCTAATTTTATGCAAAAATTGCTCGTTAAAATAACTCTTACTTTATCAAATATCATTCCCATATAATCAAAAGCGCATGACTACTAAACCGAAGATTTTCATTGATGGAGAATCGGGAACTACAGGCTTACAAATTTACTCACGCCTCAACCAACGCGATGATATCGAGTTGGTTAGCATTGAGGCATCTAAACGTAAAGATGCAACTGAGCGAGCCAAACTAATCAATGCCGTTGATGTTGTCATTCTCTGCCTACCTGATGATGCAGCCCGTGAAGCTGTTAGCTTAGTCAGTAGTAATACAGTTAAGATTCTTGATGCTAGCACTGCCCATCGCACCGCTAAGGACTGGGTATATGGTTTCCCCGAACTAAATCCAGGACAGCGAGAGAAAATCGCCAGCGCCCAGTTTGTCAGTAATCCGGGCTGTTATCCCACAGGATTTTTAGCTTGTATCCGTCCGTTGATTGCCAAAGGACTCCTGAACAGTAACTTTCCCATCACCGTTAATGCAGTGTCAGGTTACTCTGGTGGCGGAAAGAATCTCATTAAACAGTATCATAGCTTCCACGAACAGCAAGCCGGGGCAGAGTCACTCTACCCCTATGGCATCTACGGTTTGCAGTTTGGGCACAAGCACGTTAAGGAAATGCAACATTACTCAGGGTTAGCATTGCCGCCACTGTTCGTACCAGCCGTGGGCGATTTTGAGCAGGGGATGCTGGTACAGATACCTTTGCCACTGGGGACTTTGGATAATCCACCATCAGGTAAGATTATTCATCAAGCGATCGCTGACTACTACCAAATTGAAAAGTTCGTGCAAGTTGCTCCATTCCAAGATTCTACACTGCTCAGAGACGGAACATTTCTAGATGCGATTGCACTGAACGGTACTAATATTGTTCAGGTTTTTGTATTTGCCAATGACACCACTAAAGAAGTCTTGCTAGTTGCTCGTCTTGACAATCTGGGTAAAGGCGCATCAGGAGCCGCAGTCCAAAACCTAAACATCATGCTCGGTTTTCCAGAAGAGTTGGGATTGTCATGAAAGAGGGTTAGCAAGCAGGGGAGCAGGGAGCAGGGAGCAGGGGAGCAGAGGGGCAGGGGGACAAGTTTCTCCTTCGTCTCCCCCCTCTTCCTTGTCTACCTTGTCTCTTCTCCATGCCCAATGCCCAATGCCCATTATCTTGATTTTTCTTTCAGTTCTTCAAGCAATTGAATTACATTATGCTCAAATGCTTTGTTTCGCTCTGGAACTGATTCAATTAACGGTTTATCAAAAAGATTAACGACATATTTAGCTAGCTGAATACCTAAAGGTCTTAGATGTCCACCTGCTACAGTGTTGCGAAAATCTTGCGGTGGCTTTTGCAGAATATTAGTAAACCATTCACAGGTTGATTTAGCAATATTGTCTGATTTAAAACAGACTAAACCCATGATATTAAATAGCTTACTATCCTTGATTAAATACTGAGTTTCTTTAACAGTTGGTTTCACACCCCAACCAAGATTGTCGATGATATCCGCTAAAAATTGAGGACGAATTGCGCTCCCTGTGTCAGCAATGGCAGGTGCTAAGAGGATAGAAACCTGTCCTTTAATAAAGACACTGTTAATTTGGATATTTTTATGCACATAAGTGTAAATTAATTTTTTAACTTCAACTGTTTTTCGCGTTAGCTCATCAAAGAGAAGATTAATGTCTGCAATCACACTTTCTATCTCTGACTCATCGGAAGTATTAGATAGCAGGTTGCGAATAAACTGCTCTCTATCTTGAGGCTCTGGAGGTAGAGCAGTAAATCCTTCTAACAGCGAGATATATTTACAGCCAAGGCTATGTCCAATCCAAGAAAAGTTTTTATCATCTAGATAAGCTTCATAATCATATCCTGCAACACTTGCCATTTTCACAAGTTCTGGCAGAATTTCATACTGTTCTCTCATGAGAAAACCAGCTTCTAGATAATGGTTAAAAGTAAAATTAAATGGCAAAAGAATAATTGTATATCCCTGCTCAAATAGAGATTGCAGTAGATAACGATAAAAAAGCATAGGGGCAAATGTACCAAAGAAAGCCCCAGCAATAAATTGAATTACCCCTTTAGGCTTTGGATGTAAAGCAACCCAACTGTGAGAAACTGGTTTAAATCTCAGTTTTAGATTCATATTTCCTATAACTTATTTGTAGGTATATGCTGAATCTCCAAACTGAAGTTACTGCTTTTCGGATTATTCAAAAGATATTTTTCAAAAACTGCGATCGCCTCTTACCGTACAGCCAAAACTCTCCTAATGTCCTTAATTACACTAGTTAGCCGTGGTTAAAACTATTTCACCTTGGCGCGAAAGCGGACAAAACCATAAGAATTAGCTGGTGTGCCAGATCCGGTGGCTGCGGGTAAATTAGGAAAACTGGGGACTGTAATATTGACCACTACTGCTCCATTGGTGTTAGTACCGCAGTATGATGGTGTGCCTGATTCGTTAGCTATATAAAAATGCCCGCGATCGCTATCTCCTACATTAGTAAGATAAAGCGTAGGTGTAGTAGAACCAATAGCTAGGGCAATTCCTCGATCTGCTCCTGGTAAGCCACCATCACTAGGAGTCATACCATTAAAAGCAGTCGGAAGAAAATTAACATTAGTTGGAACTAAGTCACAGAATTTCACATTAGTTGCATTACCAACACCATTGGAAAGAAAATATATCGTGTATTCCAATTCATCTCCCGGTTTGACAGTACCAGCATTAATTAATCCTCGCAAGTAGCCAACAGGCCATTTAGGATCGCTATCATCAGTAGCATAAGGTTCTGGTACATAGTTACTGGCATTAGTAGCAACATCACTGCGACCATCCACAATATCAGTTAAATCTTGGTTATTGAGACGGGTGATGCGTTTAATTAACAGCAATTTAGGGTTAGAACTAACAGTATTTACTACTGTAAATAAAGTGGGGTCATCATCTGCCGTACTGGCAGGATTATTACCGATATTTACACCATTATCAGTAATTTGTAAGAACGAATTACCAAGAGTCGGTGGATTATTCGTAGCGCCAGCAGAGTCTGCATCTGTAAAGACTGTACCAACAGTTCCTGTAGGATTATCAGGTGTGTTAAAAGTAGCATTTGCTTGGTTACTAATTGGATTACCGCCATTGGCATTATTAATTGTGGCAGTAATTTTAATGGTAATCGTATCACCTACACGCAGAGTTCCAGAATTTGTTACAGCCACAACATTAGTACCGTTGTAACTGGGATTAATTGTGATATTATTTCCTGAAGTTGCAGCAGTAATTGCGGCACTCACAAAGGTTAATTGTGAGGGTAATAAGTCGTTAATAACAAAGTTAATTGCATCGCTATTACCTGGATTTAGGTTGGAATAAGTAATGGTATATTCGATGCGATCGCCTACTGTCACAGTTCCGCTACTATCATTGTCTGCAAGGAAGCGAACAGATTTGGTTCCTATGACATTTGCTTTAGTGTTAGTAGTAATTACCAAGGGAGTAGTGATTGCTTGACTTGGGAAATATGTCCAAGTATCTATTCCCTTAAAGTCACCATAATTACTACTAAATTCATGCTCTCCTGACACACTATTGATCCCTCTAGCAGCATTACGCGGGTTAGTAGCTCCCGTACCATTTAAGTTAATCGCCGTGCCGTTAGCGGTAGTATAGTTGTTATCGTTGTAATAAACGGTTGTCGATCCAATTTGCTGGCCATTTTGATCTACAAGGTTAGGAAAAGCAGCGGGAGGATTTTCCATTGTGATTTTAAACCCCAGCGGATTATTTTCAGCATCCAACATGGGAAAGTGATATTCACCCGATCGTGTTGTGATTATGGCATTGTATGCTGCATTTCCTGGTAGAGGTTGGAGATTTACCCCACTTGCATTCTTCCCATCCCAAAACACCACATTTGAGCCGACAGACAGCACATTTTGTATTACTCTATCGCTACTAGGGTCAAAAATGCCATCATTATTGGTGTCAATAATTATTTGATAGCTACCAGTTGAGGCAGCATTGAAACTAAAATTGCCTCCCACACCCACAGAAGTTTGGTTCCCACTACCTCCATTACCTCCAGTGAATTTGAACGAAGTCGGTACTGTGGGAATCGTCGCTGCAATAGGAATACTCAAAGAATTAAGGGTTGCGGTGTCTGGCCGATTGAAGAAAACTAGGTGGGTAATGTCTGTTGTCGTATCAGAAACATTTGGATTTTGAACTTGCACATTTCCGGGAAAGATCAAACTATTATTACTAGCACCGCCAGCAGAATGGTAAAGAGTGCTGCTATTTGTTGTGTCAATATATCCCCGGTTATTAGCAAAAAAGATGAAGCCAAAAGGATCGACTCCATTCATGTCAGTTTCGTAACGATACCCATCTTTAGTTTGAATATAGAGCTTAGAGTTGAGTGCTACGGGTGTACCACTACTGGCATTTGCCCCCATATTCATAGCGATATAGTTGGTAAATACTCGCCCTTTTTTGGCAACACCGTTACTATCTCGAACTGTGATATCCCAAGCCGCCACCCCTGAAAATTGAGTATTACCTGTAGAAAATGCAGCCGTTGCAGCTATTGGCGGCGGATTGCTTGCACCAGCTGTATTCGGAGAATGAAATTCAACTTCGTAAATACCTGTTTCTGTAGCGACGAAACTACAAGGAGTATAGCCACCAGCATTAGGTAAAGGGCCAGCCGTTTCTTTGGTTACGGTGTCAATAAAACCAAAACCAGTATTCAAAACATCACAAGAGCCATTTTGACCACCAAAGGGACTGCGATAAACAATATCTTGTGGGTTTGAGAAACTAGTATTCACACTAGAGCCAAGATTAACTGTTTCTCCTTGCTGAACATAAACTTTGAGTATGGTTTTCCGAACAATACCTGCCAGTAATAAATCTGACCATTCCAAGTAAGGTCTGTATCCGCCATCAGAAATTAACTCTTTGCTGCCTTCAGCCAAGCTAGGTTGGATACTATTGCCGAAAATACATAAAAAAAATCCCACGCTACTGAGCCATAGTTTTTGACGGCTAATTGTTAATCGCTTTCCCATATTTTTTTGAACTGGATTGTCCACAGTCAGAAAAAATTTATCATTTTTATCGATATTTACTGTGGCGATCGCTCTGAATTTCTTAAGTAAATATTTCATCATTTATTTCCAATAAAAATACATAATATGTAAGCAATGATATTGAGTTTATAAATATACAAATACCAACATGAAAATTGAAACGTTTTTGCACTAGATTCAAAGCAAATCAAAAATCTTACGACAATATAGGACTCATATTTGATTGGGTGAAAAAACTCAGTACACCTTAGAAAGCTTTCTTTCCTGTTCCCTATTCCCTGCCTATCGCGCTTGCGCTGCGCTTCTCTGCGAGACGCTTTGCGAATGCGCACCACACAAGTAAATTCTCCGAATCAAACCGGATTCCTATAGTATTCCCACAGGGAAAGGTTAAATTCGTATATAGAGATAGAGGTTGCAATGAACATCTCTACATCAAATAACCCTTTTATATTTCACGTTTTGGCATCCCCCTGATTGCGGCCTTGAGTTTACCGATCAAAGTTTTCATCGCTGATTCCTTTGGCTGACGTGCTATAGGTTTTTGTTGTCCAAAGCCTTCAAACAATTCGTTGAGCTTAACCGTAAAGCCTAAATACGCGCCTCCCGCAGAACGTGTTCCTGAGAAATCTCGGTCATCAACTTTACCAAAGACGTAACCAGCCGAAACACGCAGGTTAGGCGTGAGGTAGTAGCCTGTTTCAAGAACAAAGCCTGTCTCACTATAGCTAGACTGACTAATTACACGAGCTTCACCCACCAAATCCCAGCTATATCCCAAACGATAGGTAGCGCGTACTTGGGCCAGATTAGCTGTGCTAGTACCCGCTAAATCGTTAGCTATGTAAGATGTACTGTTACGTAGAGCATACTTACCGTAGAATTCCCATTGCCAGTTAGGAGCGTAAATCGCCTCTAAAGCAAATGTATGGTCTTCGGAACCCGTACCACTACCTAAGAGAATGGTGTCAGGGATGGTTGATGGATTTTTGCGATATTCATAACGCAATAAAGCATTAAATTTATCGCTATTGGGATCGCGGTAGGCTAAACCCAGCTTGAGGTTAGCAGTATCTCCCAATCCTGAAAGCTTTTGATTGGAAGAACCAGCTTGTTGATAACGTACCAAAGCTGTGAGAGCCGGAGAAATTTTACCCGCAGCACCTACGGTAATTACTGTATTACTACCTCCAGAAGAAGAACGATGTTCGTAACGAGCGCTGGCTTGAAACTGCGGATTATCACTGTATTCCAGCCCCACACTGTAGCTATCGCCACCATCAAATCCGATCGCAGATGCAGCTTGACCAAAGGCGTAGGGTTGAGCATATTGTTGACCCGCTAAAGTGCGTCCGAAGAAGTTGCCAAATACGTGTTCGTAAGCAACGTTCAGCCGCAATCCCGAAGCAATAGTCCAACGGTTATTTATACCAATTGCTCCTTGAGTAGTCATTTCGTTAGCGCCACCCAAAATTGAGTAACGACCAGTTAAGGTAGTATCCGAACCGAGTTTGTGTTCGCCGTTGACACTCAAGCTGGTGATGGAATTACCCGAATATTGACCGCTACTGTAATACTGTTGGGCTAAACTGACGTTGACACCAGGAATTACTGCCCAATTCAACCCCAAAATGGTACGGTCTGGGTAAATAGCATTTTTTTGGGAAGATAAGCTCAGTTCATTTTGGGCTTGGAAAGTCAGGTTTTTAGCTAGAGGAACTGAAAAACGCGATCGCAGTTGATCGGAATTACTACTTAGGGTACTGTCGGGGATACGGTCTTCCAGACGACGGTGAATCCAATCCAGATCGATAGTGGCGCTACCCAAGCGTTGTTGAATTCCAGCAGAAATCGTCGTCAGTGAATTATCAACCTTACTACCAGGTATCGCCTCATAACGCGGTGCAAACAGTTCTTCAAAAGTGTCTAAAGGTTGGGGAGCAATCCCAAAATTGTCTTCGTGGTCGTATTGCGCTCTGACGTTGGTAGTTGAGGTGACTTTAGCTGTAACCTGCGCTCCATAACGGGTTTGTCCTGGGACAAAGCTGATAGTGGCATTATTGGCAAAACCTGTATCAGCAAAGCGATAATAAGCACGACCTTGAACTCCATTAGCAATCTTTCCTTCAGCTTCTAAACGGTAAGCATCACCTCTAACTTTTCCCACGACATCAGAATCATTCGTGGAATGGGCATATTCTGCGATTAACCTACCGTTGTCACCCAAAGCAATCAGTGCATCTGCACCGTAGAGTTGAAAGTTGCGCACTCCGTGATTTTCTTGAATGTAAGTTGCTCCTATCCAACTTTCGGAATTAAGTTTGCGGGAAAGATTATATTGCAAACGACCAGCATAGATGTTCCCGTCAGAGTCTTCAGTGTCATATTGATAGCTAACAACAATCCGACGCACCAATACTTGTCCGGTTCGATCGATATCGGTACGAAGAATCGGTTCGCGGAATAATAAAGTACCGCGATCGTAGTCGATTTCGTAGTCTGGGCCTCGGTTAAGTTGTTTGCGTTCTAATACAGTCCCAGGACGATTGAGTTCTTCTAATTCGATAAAGACATTTTCACTACCTGCTTGTAAGAGTCTGCGAGAGAGGAAGTAATAGCCACTAGTACCATCAGGAGCAATAGTGTCTCGTTGAAATCCTTCTAAGTGGTCGCCATAGAAACCTGTAATTTGGAGGTTTCCTAAGTTGTAATTAGCTTTAAAACCGTGGAGTTGACGGGTGATAGAAGTAAATTGCTGCGATCGCCGCGCAAATTCTTCTGTGTTATAGTCACCCCACATCGCATAATCAGGATCGGCGCCAGGAGTACGAGCTGAACGCTCAAAACGCAAAAATACACTATCAATGGAAGGAGCAACTACATCAACTTTCGAGCTATCGCCGTAGACAGGATAGTTTTGCTCGCTGAATTGATAAGTTCTAAACAGGCGATTATCGCAGTTGCAATCTTCATTGAGGTTACGAGAACTGTTGTATGCGCCTGTAAACAACCATTCTCCGATCGCACCAGTGGCAAATATCGCTGAATGGAAATCTAATTGCGTTCCGTTGTTTTTGTCAGGAGGGAGGAAATCACGGAAACTGCCGTAATAATTTGTACCTCTAGCCCCCAATCGTAAATCAATTACCCCAGTAACTAAACTCGGACGCAGTGCCGTTTCAAATTGCAGTTGGGTGAAGGCTTCTAAATCATTTGCGATCGCCCGAATTGTCACAGTTTCCGCTTTTAGCTGCGATCGCAACGTCGCTGTAAATTGCCCCGCTTTCGCCTCCACTTGAAATCCCGGTTCATCGGGTTTGAAGTCTTTCCCAACCAACTCCCCAGCAGTAGGTATAAGGGTGACAATAGCATCACGATTCGAGCGATTGCCAGTTGCATCAAGGAGTTGACCCCGAATTGTCGCCGTAGAACGCCCATCCGCTGGGATACGAGACTCAACTGTTTCTAAAGTTAATTGCTTCGGCGCTCCTCGCACTGCAACTTGCACTGTTACAGGGGGTTCTGTTCCTCCAACAACCTGTGCAGAAATGGTGTTTGTACCTTCTTTTAACGAGACACCATACCATGTCTGCGTTACTAAATTGGTGGTAGCATCAGTTTCCGTCCGTCCCACTAAAGAAGGGTCTACCAACGCGCCATTTACCCGCAATTCCACTTGACTCCCAGCGGGAAACTGTACAATCACCGTGCTTGCTTGTACGTCTACAACACTGTCAGCCGTCGGAGTCAGGATTTTAATTGCTGTAGAGATAGGGACAGTAGGGGACACAGGAAGATTTTCATTTACTCCTTGTCCCTTTGTCCCCGCGTCCTGTACTTCTGCAATTTTGCGTAATTCTCTAGGCAAACCTACAGAAGTTGCTGGTTGAAATGGTAGTATTTCCGTTTCACTCGGCTGGACATTGGGAATTGAAGTATCAGCAGCCGATGCTGAAGAAGTTGAGGTAAATTCGAGAGGTAGAGAATTTAAAGCTTCTCCTTTAGAAGAAGAGAGGTTTTCCAGATGCGCTGAAAAGTCAGGATCTTCGACACTCTTTTCTGCTTGCAAATGGGAATCAGGCAAAATGAGGTTTTCACTAGTGATTTCTGCTTTGACTATTACAGGGTATAAAATAAGACTGAGAGCTACTACTGGCATCGCCCCCATCAATCTCAGGTTAAATGTAGTTATACAGTGCAGTCTGATTTTCATTTCTTGACTGACTCCTGAAATGTTGGGGTGACAGCGAAGTTCATGCGTACTAAGCCACTAGGCTCTAAATGCACCAAGCGAGATTGGCTATTTCGTTCGCGGAATTTTTCGTTATGAGCTAGGATGTAACCCGCTACACTGCTAAGGTCTAGTACACCTGTGTGGTATCCAGGTAAGACGTTAGCTAGGGAGAACAAACCATTAGGATCTGTAGTGATGCGGTTTCCGTCCTCCAGAAAAATCACTGCATTGGCTACTCCAGGTTCACCACGCTGTTGTTCTCCGTCAAAGTTTTTATCAACAAACACCCGACCGATAATCGTGCCACAGTCAGAAACGATTCCTGGACGAATTTTCAATTGGTGGGTTGCTGGGCCATCCTTAGTACTAAAACGGTTATCAGTTCGTTGACCATTAACGATCGCACTGTTGCGACCAGTACCACGCAGCGCATCAGCTGTTAATTGAGCAGCGTAGGCAATATTCAAGACTTTCTCTGGGGAAATTGTTACGTCTGTGCGGAATGTCACTGTGTTACCATTGCGTTCTGAAGCGATCGCAACTGGTTGACCGTCCAACTCTCCCCGCACCGATTTCGGCAAGAATTGAAATCCTAAAGGTAGGTTGTCGGTGACAAATATATTATTCAAACCAGCATCAGCAAGATTTTTTACTGACAGGCGATAGATTACCGTATCTCCAGGTTCAGCAGTAGCGCGATCGCCTGTTTTAATAATCTGTAACTGATTGGCTTGACACAAATTTGTAGTGAATTCAAAGGCTAATAAATCCAGTCCCACCGTTTCTGCATTGGGAACTAAAACCACTGTTTGCTCTACTCTGGTTTCACCTGTAAGACTGATTGGTTGACCATCTAGAGAACTGGCCACATATCGCACAACACCATTACCTTGTGTTCCAGTGTTAGCAAGGATTTCAATCTTGACCCGTCGCTGTTTATAGATAGAATTTGGTGGTGGATTAACTACAAAAATGTAGGTTCTACCTGGAGCGGTTTGACCTTTATTCGGATCGAGTAGGAAATTGTAGACACCCGCAGGGTTATTCGTAACGAAGTAGGGATTACTATTCTCAGTATTTGGAGATTTACCACCAGGAACGTTGTTATTGGGAATATCTGGTAACTCTGTTCTAGTCAGAGAAACTAAGTTGCTCAATTCTGTCCCCGTTGGGTCGCTAGAGTTAGGTTCGTATACCCCAACTGAAAAACCTGTATAGTCAGGTAAAATTGTCCCAGCGCAACCTAAAATCCGTCCTAATGGATCGAGTAAGGGGATAGGACTAACATTAATTTGCTCAGAACTTCCTTGATATTGATAATTGCTAGCAGAATCTGTATAAGTATAAGTAGCTTGATTTATTAATGGCAAAGACGCAACCAGATTGTTAGTCTGTTGCGCGATCGCTGGCATAGATATAGTAGTATGCAAAAAACTTCCCAGAAGAACAGTAGCTGTTAACCGTCGCCACCAGCTACCGCTAGAAGTAATTTGCTTATGGTTTTGAGGACGGCTCACTTAACACATCTCCTCTGAAATGTCAAGTTTGTTGTTAATAAAAGCACTTATTTATTTGGGGAAATCCAGTTAAGCTAAAATCCTTTAAAAATCTCGTTTCCAGATAAAAATCTGAAAATATTTTTGATTGCGGTTCTTTTGGGAGTTAGTAAGGCGGCGTGTTAATCAGCGCACTTGAGTTTGATAAGTCGCCTTGACTGTTGTTTTCGCAGCAAGTGACGGAATCTGGAAACGAATATGAGTGTAAGCAATGGCTGGGGCTGGTTTGGTTTCCACTTTGCCGCCAGGAAGAGTAACTTTAACAGTGGGATTTTCGACGAAGCTACGCCCACCATCAATGCTGTAAGTTATTTTGGCATTTTTGGCGACATTGGTAGAATTAAGCACGTAGACCATTCCTTTAGGAATAGGTTGATTGAAAGTCAAATTCTTCACTGGGCGATCGCTCTGATTTTCGCCAATCAAGGTATATCGCAATACATCTCCTGGTCGCACCACAACTTGACCTTTTAAAGGTTCCCATTTTTGGCTTTGCTTACCTTGTCGATCCTGAGCCACCACTTGCTTTTCTGCTTCTAAGCGCAATTGAATTTGCCCTTGAGTTTTGATATTCTGAGCAACAGCACTTTCTGAATGCCATACATTTGCGATTCCCGGAATTTGACCGATAAATGGAACTGTGGCAATGAGAGCAAATGCTCCTAAACCTGCAAAAGAAACACGCTTCATATAAATCACCTCAAAAAACTTCCAGAATGTGAATTGTTGACTTATCTTTCCCAGCTTTTGCTCAGAAAAAGTCACTCTCCTATTTGCTTGCTGTTTGGGGTTGGGATCGGGTCAAATGCTTCGCAGACTCTTCTGTACCAGAGTGTGCAAACTTCAAAGTCCCCAATCCCAAGGAATTAGTTCACCTTGCGTTGGAAGGTAAATGTTCTTTGAATACCCGGTGCGATCGTGCCAGTGACAGTATCTATGTACTTAGCAACATCAGTGTTTGCCGTAGTTCCAGTTTGGTCGATACCAGAGTTAGTAGCTGGATTACCGCTGAAAAATTGGATGGTTGCACTCCCGGAATCCTTAGCTGAACCAACAATGTTGCTAGTATCAATTTGACCGCTAGCATCGTTGTCTAATGCCCAGTTATTGGGGCTTTTCGTACCATCTTCAGTAATCACAACTTTATTAGCATTCAAAATCACATTCCCAGTTCCAGATTGAGGATCGGAAATATTTGTGTATTGAATTTGGTACTCAATAATGTTTCCTGGTGAAGGCTTCTTCGGATCGATACTGAATGTGCTATCATTCCCCTGGACTACAGGCCCAGTACCTTGTAAGACTCGTGACATTTTCAGCAGTTTCAGGAAACCAGTGTAGACGCGATCGATAGTGATGTTGGATGAATCAAAGGTATTATCGTTGCCAGTATCCTTAATTCCATCACCGTTGGTATCTGTCGTATAGTTGTCAATCGAAGCAATTATGGGTACTGGGAAGCCTTTACTAATATCAGTAGATAACTGCGTGCCTGGAGGTAAATCAACTTCCACACCATAGTTGATACTTGCACCAGGAGCAACGTTGGGGATTGTAATTACTGTACCAGTTGTGCTGAAAACTCCATTATTGTAGGTATAGACAGCAGACTGACTATTATAGGTAATAGTCACCTTTGTATTATTTGGTAAATCTCCTGGAATTGTTGGTGGCGTCGGCTCTATCTTCAAGACACCTGCATCAGTACCACTATTCTTAATAGTGTTGGTGAAGCCAACTGATTGTGGGTCAAGTGTACTGCCTGGTGCTGTACCAGCAGGAACGAGAGAAGATTTGTTAGTGAAATCATCGTTGGTTCCACCTGATGGCCCAGTAGCATCTGGGGCATTTTGCGGCCCGTTGAGTAACGCTGAAGCAATAGGCGCTTGCACTGTGAAGACGTTCGCCTCACCGCCTGTACCAGTACCGCTGTTGTTATTACCCGTGTCAGTTCCAGTTTCTGGAGATGCTGGAGTATTAATATAGCCATCATCAACGTTGCCAGACGGTAAAGTATCGGGAATACCATCACCATTGGTATCTGTACCCGTAGGAGGTGTCATACTACCTGGGGAACCGTCATAGTTGCTAGGGTTTTGGTCGCCAGATTCGTCGTATACTGGGAAATTGCTACTGGGTGTTTGACCAAACAATTGAGCGATATTAGCGACGATTAAGGGTGAAGTTGCAGTTGATTCAACGGCTAGCTGAATCGAGAAGCCATTCACTGTTGTCCCAGGAGCGATGGAAGTAATAGTCGCTGGATTATTGATAAAACCAACGCGAGTGACTGAGGCCAAGGGTGGTGCTGTCGTAGTCCAACTAGCTGTATTAGCATTAGTTCCAACTGCGGTAGTTGTATAAACTGTTTGCCAACCAGGAGGTGCAGTTGGTGCTACTGCTAAATCTGTACCCGCAGGAATCGCATCAGAAACCAAGATATAAGTGCCAGCAACACCATTAACATTGATGCTTGTACCCGTCAAAGCTGCTGGTGTAATTCCCTGTCCTGTGGGATCGTTGGACTCAACTCGCAAACTCAAATCGTAGGTCAATTTATCATCTGTAATTGCAGTTGTGCCAGCATTGTTATAGCCACTGCGAGTCTTGAGAATGGTGGCTAAAGCATAGGTCTTCACCGTTAAACCAACCTTAATTTGCTCGGTAGCGCTAGCTTCCCGCGTACCATTAACTGGTGTGCCAGATACCTCACCAGCACTACCATCGGGGTTATCTACAGTAAATATGTCACCACCATCAGGACTCCGCAGTTGGTTTTGAGCATCACCAGGAGTATTACCAAGAGTAACAGTAATGACATCATTGGTTTGAGCGCCAGCTTGTACAGTTACTGGCACACGTACTAACACAGTACCGTTAACCGGAACAGAAGGTGTGTCTACGCCACCTTGAGGGACGTTTATCCAATTTAGACCACCATCGGTGCTATATTGCAGGCTATTAGCTGTACCACCTGGTAATGTGCCAGAAACTGTACCCGGCCCAGTTGTTGTCGCTTGGTTGGGAATGTGGAATTTGGTGGGGTCATTACCTACATTGGTCAAGGTGTAGGTGTAGGTTAGTAAGTCGCCAACTCCAACAGTTCCGCCATTGTTATCTGTAACTCCAGACCCTGTAACGGTGATTCCAGCAACCTCTGCTACAGTGACAACGACAGTGTTAGAAGTGGCATTTATAGTTGTCCCTGGACTGTTGGGATCTTCGTAGGTTGCTGTTGCAGTGTTACTAATAGATGTACCCGCAGTCGTTCCGTCAGCTAATACGGGTGCGAGAAATTGAAAAAGGCTACCAGTTAATAATGCTGTTGCTACTAGAAATTGGTAAAGTTGACGCTGCTTATTTACGGATTGATTTCTATTTACCATATAAGTAGTTTGTTTGCTGAACTTGTATCTCGGATTTTGAGACAGGATAAGGTTCGGCAATTCCCTTTAAGGAATTACCGATTATGGCTGCCCAAAACGTTGAAGTTTTGGGAATACATATTTAAGGAGTTAAATTATTGACACTCCTGGGAAATTATATTGAGACAATAACCAGAAATAACTTGTCTATAGGAATCAAATCGGATTCCTGAATCACTCGTAGAGACAGGGGACAGGGAACAGGGAACAGGTAAAAAGGAATAAAAGTGTACTGAGTTTTTTCACCCAATCAAATATGAGTCCTATAGTGGTTTTACGCTTACCCTTGAGAATCAAAGCTGGCAATCGCAAATATGTGTAATTTATTACTGTATTTTGCTTAGTTAGAGATGTAAATAGCAATGTAGCTTTTAAAGCAAAAAAAATCTTCCGTATAAATAAGTAATTTCTATAGCTATCAATGAGTGCATCAAAGCTGAAAAATTAACTTTATTGTGGCAACACACATAGCAATTTGAGTGGGTTGATTCAGATGCTAAAAACACTAAAACTTATATATATAAATGTTTTTGAGTCTTTATTATCAGAAATATATACTGCCCTGGAAAGTCATTTAGATCAAAAAAATTGAAAATTAACTAGGCAATCTAGATCGCTTAAATAGGATAGCAATTTCAAAAAATGCAATTTAGTCATAAAAAAATGCGATTTAATCATAGCATTTTCCAGTGTTAATGCTGAATAATAAAAGCTATTTTATTTTTTCATAACATTAAAAATATACGTATAAATACTAAAATTAGAGATTACTAGTATTAAAATTTTACAATAATCATTCCTCTCAATACCAAACATACCCGACTAAAAATGTCGGGTATGTTTGACTGGTATTTTTGCTCGTGTTAGTATCAGGCGACAAGTGACAGACAAACAGGGAAAGCTAGTTTTATGACTCAGGCAATCAAAACCCAAACCCCAACCCAAACCAGCACTGCCTACTTTCAAGCCTTGAAGTGTAAAGAATGTGGTGCGGAATACGAACTCAAAGCCAGTAATGTTTGTGAGTTATGTTTTGGCCCGTTAGAAGTCAAATATGACTACAGTGCCCTACGTCTGACTGTCACTCGTGAAACAATTCAAGCTGGGCCCAATTCCATTTGGCGCTACCGTCCCTTTTTGCCTGTCGCAACCGACAATGTTATAGATGTGGGAACGGGGATGACTCCCTTGGTTCGTTCCCACCGTCTTGCCCGTCGCCTGGGTCTAAATAAGCTTTATATAAAAAATGATGCCGTGAATATGCCGACCTTAAGCTTTAAGGATCGGGTGGTGTCAGTCGCTCTATCCAGAGCGCGGGAGTTAGGTTTCACTACTGTTTCTTGTGCTAGCACTGGTAATTTAGCAAATTCTACAGCGGCGATCGCAGCTCATGCCGGTTTAGACTGCTGTGTGTTCATCCCCGCAGATTTAGAAGCTGGTAAAATTCTCGGTAGCTTGATCTACAGTCCCACCCTCATGGCCGTCAAAGGCAACTACGATCAAGTCAATCGTCTTTGTTCGGAAGTTGCAAATACACATGGCTGGGGTTTTGTCAACATTAATCTGCGTCCTTATTACTCTGAAGGTTCTAAGACACTAGGTTTTGAAGTTGCAGAACAACTAGGCTGGGAACTACCCGATCGTGTTGTTGCTCCTTTGGCATCTGGTTCGCTCTTTACAAAAATTTATAAAGGGTTCCAAGAATTTGTTGAAGTTGGTTTAGTAGAAAATAAGAGCGTCCGTTTCAGTGGCGCTCAAGCTGAAGGTTGTTCGCCCATTGCCCAAGCCTTCAAAGAAGGACGCGACTTTATTAAACCAGTTAAACCGAATACAATTGCGAAATCCCTAGCAATAGGCAATCCAGCAGACGGTATTTATGCTGTGGAGCTAGCTCAGAAGACTGGTGGTAATATTGAGTCAGTCAATGATGCCGAAATTATTGATGGCATCAAGTTGCTGGCAGAAACCGAAGGCATCTTCACAGAAACGGCTGGTGGTACAACCGTGGCCGTGCTGAAAAAACTGGTAGAAGCTGGCAAAATCGATCCAGATGAAACCACCGTGATTTACATCACAGGAAATGGTTTGAAAACCCAAGAAGCAATCCAAGGCTACATTGGTGAACCCTTGACTATTGATGCAAAACTCGATAGTTTTGAACGTGCGCTAGAGCGATCGCGTACTCTAGATCGCTTGGAATGGCAACAAGTCCTCGTTTAGTTAGGAGTTATGAGTTATGAGTTTTTTATTCATAACTCCTAACTCTTAAATTGTATTTTTCACTTTTAACTCTTCACTTTGTACTTAGTATGGCTGTAACAGTTTTAGTTCCTACAACTCTTCAGAATTTGACTAATAATCAAGCTAGTCTAGAATCCAACGGTAGCACCATTGCTGAATTGTTGGATTCCTTAGAACAAAGCTTTCCTGGTATTAAATCCCGGTTGTGCGATGAAGAAGGCAAGCTACGTCGATTTGTAAATTTTTACGTTGATAGCGAAGATATTCGCCATTTAGATGGTATTAATACAACACTTAAAGATGGCGATGAAGTAAGTATTGTCCCAGCTGTCGCCGGTGGTTAATACACAAAACACCAAATAAGGTAGAAGCCTAATTAGACAAAGCTTTGCAACATTGACTTGTTCCCAGTTCCCGACTGGGAATACTTATTAAGAGGGCTGCCGCCTCTCTTACTCGCGGTACAAACAATGCAGCCAGCATTTCCAGGCGATTGTTAGGTGAAAACAAGAATTTCACCCATATGGCTGATGTTGACACTAATAAGCAATACCGCACAACTTAATCTTGTGGGACTGATTTTACTTGACTAACTATACAGCAATGATCTGAACAAGTCTTTGTTGCCAAGACTCATTGTTATCAATAGTTAAGATAATCCGCTTGTAAGATTCATCTTGCAATTCAATGGTTAAATAATTTGTTTCTCGATTCACATACCAAAACTCTTTACCTCGGTTAGTGTAATAAGTTCCAGCTTTAATCACTCCAGGAATAAAACTACCAGGGGCGCGCAATTCTCGCCAATTACTTTGGGGTTCGGCTGTTGTAACTCGTTCAATATGAGCTAGTGATATTTGCCAAAGCTTATTCAAACGAACAGCTAGCAGTTGCTCTTTAAACGTAAATTCTATCTGCAATTTATCATCAACTATACTTAGGTTCATGATGAACTTTTTCGTCAGTAATTTTTGTCTAGTATTACCCACAAAAGTCCAATTATAAACAGTATTTGCTAGGCATTAGCAAGTGCAAAAATTATTCCTTATAGCTGTAAAAATACTGATAAAAATTATAGCTTATGGCAGATTAATTTTCTATTATTACATATTTGGTCATATCAAAGCTGAATTTATCAAGTTTCAGCATATTTGCAAACAACCTATAGGAAGATGTCTGATGAATATAATCGTGAATAAATTAATTTGAGATGTTGTTATATACTGGATTGATATCGAGATTTGGCGGTGAATCAAACGCTTTTTTGTATCTCTTGAAAATCAGGTATATAGCATTAAAAAAGATATATTTAATAATTGATTAAGACCAATTGAATTTTTAATTTAAGTGCTATCAAGACTTAAATTATATAATATTTATTTGCAAGCAGGATTAAAAACTAAAAGTACTCCGCAGAATGCCGACAGTAACTGAGTCACTATCTGGTGTGTTACCAGGCTGGATAAGATGAATTATTCCTGGTGTAATGCTAATATTATCTGTTAACTGAATACGATAAAATGCCTCAATTTGAGTGGTCGTGCCTGGTTGTCCACCTGCTCGTCCTAAGCCTGTATTGATAAAATCAGGGACATTATTTCCTACAGGTAAGTCACTACGAGTGATTTTAGGAGGTTGACCAACATAAATTCCTCCTAAATTTCCTTTCTTCAATAAATCAGGGAAATTCAGAAACAGCATATAATTTGTTGTTTCTACACTTCCCGACTGCCCAGGAATATAAGATTTAGTATAACCACCCCACGCACCTGCGCTAATGCGGGGAGAAATTTGCCAAGTAAGAGTTGCACCCACGGCGTTAGTTTGTAGCGGTGCTGATTTTCCGGTAGTGGTATTAACTGTAGTTAAGCATTCATCACCAACAAAGGTTAGCAAACAACCATCTGAAGCGTAATTGTTAACGTAATATAAACTTAAATCTAGAGTATTAGTTGGTGTCAGCAGTAATTGCACACCTGTAGTGGTGGTTCCATCAAATAAACCGCTACCTTTACCGGGATTTCCTGGTTGATAACTAGTATAAATTGCCTGCAAACTAGCGCGTTTAGCAAATTGCCAATCAATAGCTATACCGCCGTGACCATATCCCATATTTAAAATTGGGTTTCTTTGGGAAAAATAAGATAATGGCCCTGTTGCAGCGCTTTCTACCCGATTGGGGCCTCGGAAAGCAGCTGGCATACTTACGCCTTCTGTTCCTACCATTACTGCTAATTTATTTGTCACCAGCCAATGAAAATTTAGGTCACTTACAATTAAGCTATCTGTAGGAAATTCGTAGCCAAGTAAAACATCATTCCGAGAAACACTATTGGTAAATCTAGGCGCAGTTGTTCCGTTACCATCTAAAAGACCTGTAAACAAGTAACTACTGGGAGTGATTTGACTAGTTAAATACAGCTGCGCCAGGGAAATAACATTAATATTTGTCCCTGCATCATCTGTATCCTTTTGTCCATCTCTAGGATTAACATCACCACGATTGTTAGTTCGTCCTTGAATACCAACTATCAGTAATCCACTGAGTTTAGTTGTTGTTGAGAATTGGTTGGCTTCAATTTCAGCAGTTTTGGCTTCTAAATTATCAACACGACTCCGCAAAGTTGCTAATTCAGGGGCAAATTCTGACTGTAATTTTTGTAATATTGCTAAATCTTCGCGAGTGACTAAATCGTTGGTGGCTGTAGTGATTAATTCGTTGACTCTATCTAAACAAGCGTTTACACCCGCAGCAAATTCATACCGAGTTAAGGCGCGATTACCGCGATAGCTGCTATCTGGATAGCCGGCTATACAACCATAGCGTTCCACCAAAGACTGTAAGGCTTGGAATGCCCAATCGTTGGGTTGTATATCCTTGAGTTGAGATACCGATGTAACTTGGGCCATCGGTTCTTCTGGGGAAATGGAGGAGGATGAGGGAATAATATTATCGCCCTGAACTCCTATTTCCTGAGTGGTTTCTGGATTGATGTATTCTTGTGCTAATGCTTTTTGTGCAACTCCATTTACTCCCACAATTAGTAACCATGCGAGCATCCAGGTTTTGCGATAACTGCGGCTAATAAGTCTACCTTTCAATTTTTTACACTCTGCTCACATACTTAAGTGAAGAGTGTATGCGCGATTGTCTAGGGTTCACATGGGGACATTTACGGATTTTGCCCCAAATTAGACTTAATGCTTCTGGGCAACTTTTGCAAGGGCGAGTATAACAGGGTATTGGGTATTCGGGACTGGGGACTAGGAAAAAGTTTCTCAATCCCTAATCCTCAATTCTCTAATCCCGAATCTATGGCAAATCGTTCACGCAAGCTGAAGCCAAAAGCCTCTAAACCAAATCAACCTCATGCTGGTGCGATGAAACGCGTCGCTAAAAAACCCCAGAAAAAGCTAAAACGAGGAAGTTGGTTGTCATCAATATTAGCGATGCCTACGGCGGCAGGCTACGCAATTATCTTAAGTAGTGCTAGTCTAATTATGGCTTTTGCCTGGATTAGTGTTCTCTTCATTTTCAATCCAGACGAGGTAAGCTGGCTAAATAAAATTTTACCTGCATGGGCACAAATCCCCCTTGGTAAGCACGAACGTCCCCAAACTCTCAAACAAATTAAACTCGATTTGAGTAAAAAAAACCAAATATTTGGGAAAACCCTGCCTTTAAATCAGGATGTGAAAACTTCATTTTTACTACCAGTTTTTCAACAACGTGCTAATTGTCAATCTGATTGTGAAGAACTTGTGGAACTCAGGGTTTACGAGCGCTCAGAAGAGTTAGAGTTTAAATCTCAGTCAGAAAGTTACTATTATCTAGCGACTCAATTATCTATAACTGGTCCAGATGAATCCTTTGTGATTTCTTCTTTGCTTGATGGAACTTCAGAACCCCAGGATATCAGTATTCCCCTACCTTTAACTGAAGTGCAACGCTTTGAAGGTAAGACACCATCATCAGGGGTTTGGTTTGATTTGCGGGGTAAACGCCAACAAGCAACTGATACGATCCGCTACGGTTATGTCGTATACTACAATCCAGAACGCACCAATTTACTACAAATGTTGTCTTGGACTAGTCCTAATGGACAATTGCCGAAATGGCAGCAGGTAACTGGTGATGGTACAAAAGAGTTAGTTATCGATCAAACAGTAGGTTTAGAACCGCACTTACAGGTTTACCAAGTCAAGCCTTTGAAGTTATTCCTCAAACCAATTCAATTGGAGGCGATTAGCCTCCAATCATCGACCTTCAAGGATTTTGGATACCAAAGTGCCTTGTCAATTGCTCGTAGCGGATTGTGGACACCAGCCTTTGAATGGTTGAAATTCATCAAGAAACAGCGCAAAGGAGTTTTACCAGAAGCGGCGCAAGCACAAATGGATTTGATTCGCTTGCATTCTCAATTTACTAAAACCCAAGCCCAGAAAATTTGGGCAAGTCCTAGTCAAGAAGTGCTAGCAGATTTGATTGATGGTCGTTGGGAGAAAGCGTTACAGGTGTTTGAAACCTCGCCACATAATGCCCAAGAAATTGCTACTCTACTCAAAGCTGATGAAAAACGGTTATGGAATCGCACAGTGGCGGCGTTGCAGGTGAACCCAAATAGACGAGAGGTGCAAGCTTGGTTCGCGTTAATTTTAGCAGTTCAGCGAGGAGAAGAACACGCTAATTCTTGGTTAAAAGCGCAACCAAAAATTACAAAAGAGAATCTTGCCTATATTCAAGGTCTATTATCAAGACTCAATGGTAAGGGAACATCGCAAATATCCTCGACTCACCCTAGTCAGATTGTTGGTACGGTGCAACCAATTGCTCAAGTTACCAACACCGAATGGCTGCAACCAAATTCCCCAGCAGATTTGAAACTTACGGATAACCAAGTTTGGTATCAGGTGGAGGTAAGTGCATTTAATGACGGGAAACGCTGGCTAAATTTTCCTTTTGAGAATTTCAACCCACCAAAAACTGACGCCGCCAAATTTTTCTGGAAAACTTTGGGAATCAGTTCTGACCCGGAAATCCAGATTGTAGTTTGGTTGCCAAATGGAGAGCAAAAAATTACTATAGCCGCTATCAAAGCGGTGCAACTACGGGGTAAAGTTTTGCGCCTATTAGCTGCTGGGCCAAAAATTCCAGATAATCAAAATGATGTTCTCCAACCCAAACCTTTAGCTTTGACAAATGCCGCATTGGAATGGGTGCAACCATCTCCTATTACTTTACGAGAACTGCATCAACAAAATCCCCAAGGGGTGAAGGTAATGCTATCGAGTCTGTGGCAATCTTTACAAAAATCCGGTGAATTTCCGGTTAGTGCTATTCCTAGCTTTGAACAGATGCAGGAAAAATTGGGTGATTGGCCCGTTCAAGTGATTGATTTAACAAATAACGCTCAACCAGAAATAATCTTGACTATCTCACCAGAAGCAATAGCATCCTTAAGTCAGGGGACATCTGAAATTCAGGGAGAAAACACAGAGCAGCGCCGCGATCGCACTATAATTTTGTCTGATGCAAATAAAGTTATTTACACTGATTTTACAGGAAATTACTTACAAAGACTCTCTGCGATCGCCAAGATTTCAGGGGTGCAATCCTTAGCTTTACTGGTAGAAAATGCTCATAACTACAGTTTGAGGCGCTGGTCAGATAAAAATCAGCGCTTTGAATAACGCACCCCTGACTCAAATTTCCCCATTACTCAAATTTAAATTAAAGAGGGGAAAAGCGTAGGCGTAGCCCTTCTCCTGTCGGAGACGCTGCGCGTAGCTTGCTTCCACGAAGTGGTACGGCTGCGCTCAGGAACCACCCGTCGTAGACATCGCTATCTAGAAGACTGACTTATTCTTCTTTTTGGTTGGTTTCGGCTAGACGTTGGTGCTTCAGGTTTTCCAACTGCTGCAACAAAGAGTCTACCTCTGCTTGTAAATGCATCAATTTAGCTTGCTGATCGTCTTGATAATAAGACTTGGTTAACTTACTGACCCAGGCAGTCTGGGACTCGCGATCGGAAACACTAGATAAATAAGTAGGCATCGTTAATTAAATCCACTATTTAACTCACACCATTAGAAATATTATAATAATGCTCTTTTAAGCTTTATTAAATAATTGTATATTTTCAATCAATTACTCTAATGGATTTTGGGTTCAATCATAAAAGACGGTGATTATAATGGCTGTGTTCCAAAAAAACACTGACTCAAGTGTGTAAAGCATCCTTCCACGGGAAGGTACTTAAGAATAGTTAATTTATACTCTGTCTATTATGGTTGTACAAATGATTATCGCTGTTTTTGAGGAATTTACGCAAGAAATTATATGTAGACTATATCAAGAATTATCCTAAATCATGAAAAAATGTAGGGCGAAGCACTGGCACTTGGTGCAGTCTCTCGTAGAAAGGGAGGTGGAAGGCTAACATCAAAAAGAGACAGCCTCTTAAGTATTTTCCTATCTTCACTAAAACACATAGAGTAGGAAAATACATAGATATGATTGAATAAAATGATTCACCAAATGCGACTAAAACCACGGATAAAGAAGAGTTTTAGAGAGTTATGACGTAAGTCTGATATAGAAATCAGGTTTAATTCGGAGAATTTATTTCTATAGACAGGGAACACAAAATAAAAAATAGGATAAACACGTACTCAGTCTTGTTCAAAAATCAAATAAGAGTCCTATAGATTTACAGATGATTTTTTACCTTGTCAGTCTCCTCTGAGGTAATTTGTTGAACCGAAGTCGCCGTGGCAGTTTATGATAAATTAACGTTCTAAATAAAATAGTCAGTGAAACGCTTGCACCACAAAAAATAATATTCTTAACAAGATTCTTTGGGATTAGGAAACTCTGAACAGCCAGCTGGTAACGAAAAATCTACTTTCTTCCTGTTTCCCATTTTGCGCTTCCCGATCCCACACTTTCTAAATATCCAATCCTTACATTAAGAAATTTTAAATCCCGTGACTTTGAGCCTGTCTGTTGCTACATCTCATCGCCAACCCTGGCCTGGACTGATAGAAGCCTATCGCGAATACTTGCCTGTCAGCGAAAAAACACCGATTGTGACTCTGTTGGAGGGTAACACGCCTCTAATACCAGCGCCAGCGATCGCAGAACGCATTGGCAGACAAGTACGGGTTTTTGTAAAATATGACGGTCTTAATCCCACCGGCAGCTTCAAAGACCGAGGGATGACTATGGCAATTTCCAAGGCCAAGGAAGCAGGGGCAAAAGCAGTCATTTGTGCCAGCACGGGCAACACCTCAGCCGCCGCCGCCGCTTATGCCAGACGCGGAGGTATGAATGCTTTTGTACTGATTCCCGACGGTTATGTAGCACTGGGCAAATTAGCTCAAGCATTGTTGTACGGTGCAGAAGTATTGGCAATTAAAGGTAATTTTGACCAAGCTTTAGAAATTGTCCGCGACATGGCCGAAAGCTATCCGATCACTTTGGTGAATTCAGTTAATCCCTACAGACTAGAAGGACAGAAAACAGCAGCCTTTGAAATTGTCGATGCATTGGGTGATGCACCAGACTGGTTGTGTATTCCCGTGGGCAATGCGGGAAATATCACAGCATATTGGATGGGATTTTGTCAATATCATCAAGCCAGAAAGTGCGATCGCTTACCCAAGATGATGGGATTCCAAGCCGCAGGTGCAGCCCCTTTAGTCCACGGTCAGCCAGTGGCGCATCCCGAAACCCTAGCGACAGCAATTCGGATTGGCAACCCTGCAAGTTGGGAGTTAGCGATCGCAGCCCAAACCGCCAGTCAGGGAAATTTCCACGCCGTTACCGATGCCGAAATTCTCGACGCCTATCGACTTTTGGCAGCATCAGAAGGTATCTTCTGCGAACCTGCTAGCGCCGCTTCTGTCGCTGGGTTGTTGCAGGTGAAAGACCAAATTCCTACAGGAGCGACAGTGGTTTGTGTCCTCACAGGCAATGGTTTAAAAGACCCAGATACAGCTATTAAACACAATCACAGTCAATTTAAACAAGGTATCGCAGCAGAACTGGGCGCAGTAGCTGAGGCAATGGGATTTTAGGGCATTGGGTGTTAAGAGTGCTGAGTTAGGAGTTAGGAGTTAGGAGTTTTATTTATCTCCTTGTCTCCCTTGTCCCCTTGTCTCCTTCATCTCCCTCACTCCCTCATCTCCCTGCTCCCCTGCTCCCTGCTCCTGCTCGTTCGCGCGTCAGGCTATCAATAGCATCACCCAATGCAGTAGTAAGGCTATTGCGGGTTTGGGCATGATTGTCCTGCTCAGTTTTCAAAGCTTGCAAGAGGCGATCGCGTTCTTTAATTGCGGCGAT
The DNA here is from genome assembly GCF_052692655.1 of Nostoc sp. DSM 114167. NCBI lineage: Bacteria > Bacillati > Cyanobacteriota > Cyanophyceae > Nostocales > Nostocaceae > Nostoc > Nostoc sp. DSM 114167. Next base: position 3,254,246 of record NZ_CP195116.1, on the reverse strand, counting down.
CAGTTTAGCTTGCAAGTCTTCCACAGATTTTAGCTGTTCTATTTCTTGTTGGATAGTTGCTGGTGTCCCAGCAGCTAGTGTGTCTATTTCAAGACCTTGGAGTTTATGCAGTTCTGCTTTGAGAGAAGCGATCGTCTGTTGGGAAAGTTGAGTATCTGTACGGCGTTGTTCTGCTTCTGTGTTGTAAAGCTGACGCCATTTTTGGGCACTTTCCCAAGCTGTATCGCGCTCGTGTTGAAGCTGTGCCATCTGCTCTTTGATTACCTGGATTTCTGTCAACCACTGTTGTGTTAAATCTTGATTCATACATTAATAGTCATTAGTCATTGCTCAATGGTCATTAATTAGAAACTCTTGACTCAGTATTCTTGCGGTAGAAAGTATAGATGCGATCGCTACGCAAAATTTAGCACAGTAGTTAATAAACCCAACCAGTTTTAACTCTAAATTATGCCAAAGCTTCGTTTTTTTCGCTTCTTTCGCCACCTCAATTGGCGCACGATTAAAAAAACTTTTTCCAGAACAATCGAAAGGCGACTTTTTGGACTCGCCTCGGAAATCGCCTTTAATGCCATGCTATCGCTGTTTCCAGCAATTCTTGCTATCATTACAGCCATTGGCTTATTGGCAGAATCTTTACAAAACACCTTTAAACAGCTGGCGGCACAAGTAAGTCAAGTCTTACCCGAACAAGCTCTGGATCTGATTCGTGATTTTGCTACCACAGAAATTACTAACTCCAAAAACAGTGGTTTATTTTCTCTAAGCTTTGTATTAGCAATTTGGACTGCTTCTGGGGCGGTGAGTACTGCAATGACAGCCCTCGATCAAATCCATCAAATTCCTCCAGAAAACATCCGTCCTTTTTGGAAAGCCAAGCTTGTCTCTCTGGGATTAACAGTTGGTACTATGTTGCTTTTAGTATTGGCTTCTTTCTCAGTGTTTACTAGCGACTGGCTTTTGGGAATAGTAGTGCGGGAAAATAGTTCTTTAATCTTTTTGTTGCATCTTTGGCTACTGTTACGCTGGCCTTTAGCTTTAAGTATTGTCGCTGTCGCTTTTGGCTTTGTCTATCGCTATGGCCCAAGCAAGTGGAACTCAGGCACGCCAATGATGCCTGGAGCAATTTTAGCAGCTGTTTTTTGGGCAATGTTGTCTGCCCTATTTCGGCTGTATGTGGCGAATTTTGGCAATTATAATAAAGTATATGGTGCTGTAGGAGCAGTGATAGTTTTAATGCTCTGGCTGTCAATGAGCGCTGCTGTTCTGTTAATCGGCGATCAGTTGAACGTAACTGTCGGCGAAGATATGCGCTTAAAAGCCCAGCCGCAATCGCAAGTCAAATATTAATTCGTAAATCCTTGAGAAAATGATTGCAAAAGCTCAGTAGGGGAGTAAAATATCTAACGATTCAATACAAAGTTAGCGATCGCCTCCATGCCTGATTCTCCTGCTCGATTTCCGATGATTGAACCTGATGCCAAAGCACCCACCTTGAAGCGCCTGCGTCAGCTAAGTCGGCTGCTGGATAATATTATTACCATTCCTGGCACAAAGATTGGTTTTGGTTTAGATCCAATTTTAGGACTCATACCGATTGGTGGTGATTTTTTGGGAATAATGTTTTCTAGCTACATTATTCTAGAAGCAGCACGGCTAGGCGTATCTAGAGCCACTCTAGGTAAAATGGTTTTGAACGTAATCATTGATGGCTTGGTAGGCGCTGTCCCAGTTTTAGGAGACTTTTTTGATGTTGCCTGGAGAGCTAACACTAATAATATCAAGCTCTTGGAAGAATACTTAAAGTTTCCTAGCGAGCAAAAGAGTGCAAACAGATGGTTTATCTTTGCCGTTTTGGCTGGATTATTGCTCATCTCCATTGTCTTAGTAGCATTGCCTGTGATCCTAATTAGAATCCTGTGGAACGCCTTTACAGGCGGTTAAATTGTTTATTGATAAAAGAATGAAAGATTGGTGGCAAGCTACTTTTCCCAAAGGGCGGCAAAGTTTAGTTATTAGTGACGCTAAAGGGTATCCTGTACAAATTGCTTATGGCGAAAGAGGTAGAGGTAAACCGCTCATTTTATTACATGGTATGGGGAGTTGGAGCTACAATTGGCGGCACAGCGTAGCAGCATTATCTAAATATTACCGAGTAATTTGTTTTGATGCCAAAGGTTTTGGTTTTTCCGAAAAACCATTGTCTCGTAAAGAACACAACGGTCATCAAGTTATTGAATTTCAAAGAATTATTCAGGCATTATGTGATGAACCCGCAGTCATTGTGGCAGAATCTTTAGGGGGATTAGTTGCCCTTGCTCTTGCTCAAGAAAACCCGCAGTTAATCGGACGGCTTATAGTAGTAAATGTACCTGTTTTTGCCGAACAGCTACCTCATTGGTCTATGTGGTTGCTTGCCCAAACGCCCTTAGAAATAATGCAAACAATTGACTCCTTACGTCTGGCATATTTGTTTGCACCTCTATTTAAAGAAGTTATGGCAATAGAAAGACGTAGGGTATTATTCGATCCCTCAATTTTAACGCAGGAAGATATCTATTGGATAACTTACCCGTTTACTGAATTGCCTGGTACGATCGCAAAAGTTGCCGAAGAGTTACAAATAGCCGCGCGAGAAATTGAGAATTGGCAAGCAAATAAGCCCAATATGCTCACCAAAATTCAAAATAACCTGAGTGCAATTAAGTGTCCCACACTAGTTTTGTGGGGTGAGCAAGATAGTTGGTTTCCTGCTAGTCATGGTCAAAAATTACATCAACATATCCCCAATTCCAAATTACAGATTTTATCTAACTGTTGTCATGATGCCTCAACAGGGGCTTCTGCGGTGTTGAATAAAACGATTCTTAAGTTTTTACAAGATACTAATTTTTAAAGAAGAAAACAGATACGCCAGAATTCAGTAATATTAATCCGGTGATTCAGACGCTCTCTACTTCGCGCAGCGTGTTGCAGATAGACGATGCGCGTAGCTTGCTTTTGTGCAGGAGTGCTACTGTTGCGCTATATACCAGTTGCACAAAATTCATTCTGACTCCTGAATCCTGACTCCTGAATTTTGTTTTGATAAAAAGAGAGTGGGAGGAAGCATATCAGTCAGCTTTCAAACTCCCACTCTATCATTTGCTGCTGAAGTGAACAGGAATGTATACAGACGTTACCCCTATTGGGGGCTAATGCGTAGTTCAACAACGCCTGCACGCATTTAATATTCCTGTTGCAGCAAATGCCAAACCTAATTATTGAACTTATTTACTGAGATAAATCCTCTGCAAATAATTGTTATAGATAGCTTTTTGTTTTTGTAAATCACTTAGTAAATAGTGTTTTACAAAAGGAATCCTCTTAGGTGGTAGCCCCTGATAATCAAACCCTTGAAGTCGTTTATCTTCATACAATTTAACTTGAATCGTCAAAAGCTGGTTGCCATTTTGGCAAGTTTTTAAATATCCTAATTGCTCATATCTAACTTTTTAAAAGCAGTTAAACCGCTATATAGCAAATTAATTATTCGTACATTATCTCGTTCCTAGTTTCAGATTGGGAATGCTTAATGAGAGGATCTACCTCCCGAACTCGCGGCAGAGCCACCAAGAGCAGCATTTCTAGCCAGAGGCTAGAAACGAGATTTTTGGCATACCGTGCCCCTACACCTTCAATACTTTTCGGATAAGCCTAATAATCTCTCTTTTGGTCTGGGAAAAGGTTAAAGGGGAAAGGGGAAAAGGTAAATTCAAACCCTTTCCCTTTCCCCTTTCCCCCTTAACCGAAAAGTATTGCCTACACCTTGCGATATGACCTCGTACCACATCTGAATGGAAAACGCTATAACAAGATTCCCGACTTCTTAAAGAAAGTCGGGAATCTAAGCCAAGCTAATTGGCAAAAAGTGTTAATTTAACGGGGTTTTACTTTACCGTAGTATTAATACTGGCGTAAAATAGCAGACAATGAACTATTTTTACGAAGATCCATCAATTCTGCTAAGGGTTCTGTGCGCGTATCCAGGTGGTGCTTGTGTTCTGCTGGGAGAACAGTTACCAGATGCTTTGTTTTCGGTTGCATCTGCATCAGGGGCATTAGTTGTGGCTGTGGCACAAAAATTGGCTGACTCTTGGGAAGATTTGGTTCCAATTTTTGGTAATGCTTCTGTGCCAAGCGTACCTGATGGCGATTAACCTGTTTTTGAACTTTTTGCGGTTGCTTGGTGCGGTTAAGCACTCGGAAAATCAGCAAAGAACCACCGCCACAGCTGAGAACGATCGCAGCAACCATCCATAAAGGTGTAGGATTGCTATTCTCAGAAGGCGGACTGATTGGTTCTTCAACTATAACTGGGATTTTTTCTGGTTCTTCTTGTGGCACGGGGCCAGCATTACCTAAGCTATATAAAGCAAAGGCACCACCTCCCATAAACATGGCTAAACACCCGGTTAACAATAGCCAAGGATGATGTGCAACCAGATATATCAGAACATTCGAGCTGTTTTTTAGTCTCGATTTCCTGTTTGTCAGCTCTGGAGTAGCCCTTTTTAATTGGGTTCGCTCGCGCTGTACACTCTGACTTTTTTCCATGATTACTTTCAGATTTGTACCCCTCTAGTGAATAAATTGTACTGGAGGAGTCAAGCATCAGGTATCCGTAACAAAATTTAGATTTAAGTAGCTTTTTTGTAAGACATAAGCTACCAAATCTGGCTAAATTTTGCCAAAGTTCTGTATTTATTGTGGCTTTTTACCGTAATAATCGGAAATCAGTTTGCTTCTTTGTTCTGTCAGCTAGGAGAATGCCTTTCAAGAGCAAGTTGAATTAACCGATCGACTAATTCTGGAAAGGAGACTCCACTCTGTGCCCAGAGTTGAGGATACATACTCGTTGCAGTAAAGCCTGGTAAGGTATTGATTTCGTTAATAAATACTTCTTGTGTTGCTTCCACATAGAAAAAATCTACCCTTGCTAACCCAGCAGCGTCAACAGCAGCAAAAGCTTGCAAAGCCATGTCCTGAATTTGACGAGCGATCGCCTCTGGAAGCTGGGCTGGGATCAGTAAATCTGCTCGACCCTCAGTATATTTAGTTTCATAATCATAAAAATCGCTGTCATAAGTAATCTCTCCAATGACAGAGGCTTGGGGTTGCTCGTTACCTAAAACGGCACACTCAACTTCTCTAGCGACTACCCCAGCTTCTACAACTAGTCGGCGATCGTAACTGGCAGCACTATCTAAAGCGGCTTCTAATTCTGGGCGCGATCGCACTTTGGCAATACCCACTGATGAACCCAAATTAGCAGGCTTGACAAAAGCAGGATAACCTAATGTTGCCTCAATTTCATCACACAGTTTCGGAAATACGCACGGATTAGACCAAACCTGCGATCTAGTTACCGCCTTGTATTTTACCTGTGCTAATCCTGCTTGCTCAAAAGCCATTTTCATGGCAATTTTATCCATTCCCATTGCCGAACCTAACACCCCAGAACCGACAAAAGGGACTTGCATCAAGGTGAGTAACCCTTGAATCGTTCCATCTTCACCGTTGGGGCCGTGGAGAATGGGAAACCAAACATCTACTTGGGCAACTTGAGAGGGAGATTGCCAATTGCTCAGAGTTTGGGCTTGAGGGTTGGATGTCAGATTTCCCTCAGAAGTTGATGCCGATTCCAGTAACGGACTGCCGGTTGCTAAAACCTTTTCGGGTGGTTCTCCTGCTAGCCAGCGGCCATCTTTTTGGATGTAAAAAGGCAATATTTCGTACTTACTAGCATTTTCCCCAGCACTCAAGGCGTTAGCGATCGCCCGTGCTGATTTGATCGAAACTTCATGTTCTCCCGAACGACCGCCAAACAGTAACCCCACCCGCAGCTTAGTCATTTTCGGCTCCTCCACACTTCTCAAGCAGATAGCGTATCACAACCTACAAAAATTGCCATATTTTTCTAGATTATTTTATCGAGGAAGGCAGGGGGAGCAGGGGAGAAGTTGCAGTAAGTTTTTCCCCTCTGCTTCTCAGCCCCCTGCCCCCTGCCTTTCAAGGACAGGCTTTTAGGCTTTCGATAAATAGTTGAGAATGTTCTCAATTATTGAACGTAGTTTTAAGTTCTCAGACAATGGTTTTGGTTTTAAAATCCCAAAAATTTGTCTAATCAAAAAAACCTGCCCCAGAAAGCCCCTGCCTCCTGCCTCCTGCCCCCTGCCCCCTGCCCTTTCAAGGGCAGGCTTTTAGGCTTTCGATAAATAGTTGAGAATGTTCTCAATTATTGAACGTAGTTTTAAGTTCTCAGACAATGGTTTTGGTTTTAAAATCCCAAAAATTTGTCTAATCAAAAAAACCTGCCCTCTGCCCCCTGCCCTTTCAAGGGCAGGCTTTTAGGCTTTCGATAAATAGTTGAGAATGTTCTCAATTATTGAACGTAGTTTTAAGTTCTCAGACAATGGTTTTGGTTTTAAAATCCCAAAAATTTGTCTAATCAAAAAAACCTGCCCCAGAAAGTGCCCCCTGCCCCCTGCCCCCTGCCCCCTGCCCTCTGCCCCCTGCCCTCTGCCCCCTGCCCCCTGCCCCCTGCCCCCTGCCCCCTGCCTCCAATTAAAACAATCGTGTTGTCAGCTACAGTAATATTCCAGAAAAATGGGCAACAATCAATATTGATAACTAACTAGAAATGCAGCCCTACCTGTAAAAGATGCTGCCGTTTCATGAAACCCAGAATTATTGTTTGTGGCTTAGGACGTACCGGATATAAAACCTTTCGTCTGCTAAGACATCAGGGAGCCTTCGTTGTTGGCATTCATCATCAATCTATCCCTGGCGAAACCGCAGGAGATGTGATTGTTGGAGATTTACAAGCAGCTTCTACCCTGACAGCAGCAGGAATTCAACAGGCACATACTTTAGTCATCGCTGGATCTAAAGATGCTCTGAATTTGTCTATTATGATGCAAGCGCGGGTGCTGAATCCCCAGATTCGGATTATTAACCGTTTTTATAATACAAATTTGGGTGAGCGCCTAGATCAAAGTTTGCCAGACCATTTGAGTATGAGTGTTGTCGGATTAGCAGCACCCGTATTCACCTTTGCAGCGCTGGGAAACCGAGCGATCGGACAAATTAAATTATTTCAGCAAACTTGGCCAATTCACGAAGAATACATCGATCAAAACCACTTCTGGAAAGGTCGAAAGCTGAGTGAATTGTGGTCAGACCGATCGCGGATGCTAATTTATTACTTACCAGTCAAAGGTGAGATGGATTTAGTATCAGCTGTCATAGCTGGCCAAGAGATTCAAGTAGGCGATCGCATAATTATTGGTACACAACCCCGCATCCGTTCTCCCCGGAGATCGTTGATTAGAAAACTGCTGAAAGTTATGACTAATCTGAGGCAGTTTCAGGAACATGGGCGATCGGTAGTGGTGGGTGCTATTGCACTATTGACGGTTATTGCGATCGCTACATTTACCTATATGTCGGCTGAGTTGAGTTTGTCTCCTGTGGATGCTCTATATTTTTCTGTCGGCATGATTACGGGAGCGGGTGGCAATGACAAAGTAGTAGAAAATGCTCCTAACAGTATTAAGTTATTTACTGTTATTATGATGCTGGTTGGAGCAGTGGTGATTGGTATTTGGTATGCCATGCTCACCGATTTTGTCTTAGGAAGCCGCTTTAAGCAATTTTGGGATGCAGCCCGAATTCCCCAGCGATCGCACTACATTGTCTGTGGCTTGAGTGGTATTGGGGTGAGAATTGTTCAGCAACTCCACGCCAGCGGACATGAAGTTGTCGTTGTTGAACCCGACTCCAACAGTAAATATATCAACACCGCCCGCGAACTCGGTATCCCTGTGATTCAGGGTGATGCCAGCTTCCGCACAATACTCAAAGCTAGCAATATAAACTCTGCCGCCGCAGTGATTACTGTTACTAGCAATGATGCTACCAATTTGGAAATTGCCCTCAAAGCCAAAGGTTTGGCACCCAGTATTCCGGTGATTGTTCATTATGGCGATCCTGATTTTGCTGGCATAGCCCAACAGCTATTTGGCTTCGATGCAGTGCTGAGTCCGGCTGAATTAGCAGCACCAGCTTTTGCCGCCGCTGCACTAGGGGGACGTATCCTGGGCAATGGCATCACAGCCGATAGTCTTTGGGTAGCTTTTGCCACTGTAATTACAGCTTCACACGTCTTTTGCGGTCAGTGGGTGAAAGACGTAGCAATGTCTGCTGACTGTGTACCTTTGTACGTAGAAACAAATCACCAAACTCTTCACGGCTGGGATTTATTAGAAACAAACCTCAGTGATGGCGATGTTTTATATATGACTATGCCAGCTACACGGTTGTATCAATTGTGGCGGGGCGAGCAAGTTTGTGAAGCACACGCTTAAGACAATTCCCAGAGTCATTGCACCCTCATGCGTGACTTTGATGTAAACTTAAGCCAAAAGCCTTTTCAAACCTAGTTTCTAGCCAATTATTAAAATCCAAAAAGGATCTGTTGTGAAAGCTGCAATTAGACTAGCTAACGAAAGTGATGCTTTAAAAATGCTGGCAATTTATGCGCCTGTTGTGTGGGAAACTTCAATTTCCTTTGAGATAGAGCCTCCCAGCAAAACAGAATTTGAAAAACGCATCAATAACTATCAACAGCAGATGCCTTGGCTAGTGTGTGAAATTAACGGTGAGATTCTAGGTTATGCCTATGCTACTCCCTATCGGACTCGTGCTGCTTACCAATGGTCTGTAGAATCATCCGTGTATGTAAATGTTGAATATCGCAGAAAAGGAGTTGCTAAAGCTTTATACACTTCTCTTTTTGGCTTGCTGCAACTCCAAGGATTTTATAACGTTTTTGCTGCGATCGCTTTACCCAACCCAGCAAGTGTAGCTATGCATGAAGCTGTCGGTTTTTTGCCTCTAGGTGTTTTTTACAGAGTTGGATATAAATTTAGTAAGTGGCACGATGTTGGCTGGTGGCAACTATCTCTGCAACAAGAGCCACCGTTATCAGTAAATCAGCCTCTTTCTTTGCCAGAAGCTCAAAAATCATCTCTGTGGAATCAAACTTTAAAAAATGGACTCTTGCTACTTCGCGTTTAACTTGGTGTTGCCCTTAGCTATTTAACATTTATACATAATTTTCCGTAAAGGTCGGGAAGGGGGTTAGGGGGTTAGGTTAATCGTTTGCTTTTTCACCACCACTCCCCACTCCCATTTATTTGTTAACTACTCGTTGTTGGTATTCCTGCTCAGTAATCATATCAAGAGTGTTCTCTAGGCGATCTACAAATACAATACCGTCGAGATGATCGTACTCGTGTTGAAAAATCCGAGCGATAAAATCGGTTAATTCTTGTTTTTGTAAATTGCCTTCAGAGTCAGTGTATTCTACTTCAATAGATTTATAGCGAGGAACTAACCCCCGAATTCCTGGAACACTTAAACAACCTTCCCAATCTTTGACAACTTCAGTTGAATGAGCAATGATTTTGGGATTAATCATGGCAGTAGGTTCCATTTCCGGCGCGTTGGGATACCTGGCATTGGGACGGGAAGCCACAATAAATAAACGATAGGATTGTGCTACTTGAGGCGCAGCAATTCCCACGCCGTTAGCCTTGGCAACAGTGGCGATTAAATCTTCAATTAATTTTTGAATCTGCTCATCTTGAATATTTTCAACCCAAGCAGCTTTTTGGCGCAATGTTGGATTGCCTAATTGAATTATTGGCGCTAATTCAGTCATGATAAAACTCCTTTAGGTAATGGGGCATGGGGCATGGGGCATGGGGCATGGGGCATGGAGAGAGTGAAGTATGTCAGTTATTTTTCAAATAACCAATGACAAATGACCAATGACAAATGACCAATGACCAATGACAAATGACAAATGACAAACATCATCCTTCACGTCTGACTGGCAAAGGAGCAGGTTGAACTGCTACTTGGACAATTTGCCCATTGCGTTCCACTTCTATGGGTAATTTAGTACCGATTTTGCTCTTTTCTACTAGCTTTTGTACTTCTTCAATTTTAGTAACAGGCTGGCTGTTAATGCTTTTAATCACATCACCTACTCGTAGACCAGCTACAGATGCAGGCGATCGCGGCACAATCTCAACCAGCAAAACGCCTTCATCTGCTGTAAGATTTAAGCGATCGCCTGCAACATTTTTGATTCTTTCTTTATTTTCTGGTGTCAATGTCACCATCTGCACACCCAAATAAGGATGATCCACCCTGCCTTTAGCGATTAATTCTTGGGCAATCCTTTGCACGGTGTTAATGGGTATAGCAAATCCCAAGCCTTGAGCACCTCGAATAATCGCTGTATTCATTGCAATCACTTGACCACGAGCATTGAGCAATGGGCCACCGGAATTACCAGGGTTAATTGCAGCATCTGTTTGGATGTAATCAACCCGCTTGTCACTTGCACCGATATCGCTACTAGAACGCCCTGTAGCACTAATAATTCCAGATGTGACGGTATTATTCAAGCCTAAGGGATTACCAATGGCAATTACAGCTTCTCCTGGTTGTAAGGCATCGGAGTTACCCACAGCTAGAGTTGGCAGATTGTTGGCATTAATTTTGATCGTTGCCACATCCGTTACTGGGTCTTCACCCAAAACTTTCCCATCAAAAGTCCGGCCATCTTTTAGTATAACAGTCACTCTATCAGCACCATCTACCACATGGGCGTTGGTAACAATTTGACCGGAAGAATTAATAATAAATCCAGAGCCGCTACCGCGCTCTACACGTTGTCTAGGCTGTGGCGCTCCCTCTCCAAAAAACCGCCGGAAAAATGGATCGTTGTTAAATTCGTCTGGTACGCGAGAAGTGATTGTTCGGGAAGAATCAATCCGAACTACCGCAGGCCCCACCTGTTGCACTACTTTCACAACAAAATTAGGATCTCCAGACGAAGAGAAAATCTGTGGGGGGACAATTACCGGATTCGGTACTGTTGTGTTTTGGGCTTGAGTATCGCTTTGCTGATTATCAACAGTCTTAGCAGGTAAAAGAGAGCAGCTCCCCAGGAACACCACTACTACCCCGTATGAGAGCATCCACAACCTCTGGGGTAAACCCCTGGTTTCAATCTTTTTGGGTTCTGAGTGATGGTTTGTTATCTTCATGTGTCGTTGCTTCTCCGTGTCAATGAGAGTGCTGAGTTAAAAGTGCAAAGTGCTGAGTTAAAACCGCTCATTAGGGACGATGCATATACTGGGTACAAAAGCTCTGAGAAATTTTATTTTACTCACCACTTAGCACTCAGCACTCGGTTTGGTCAGTGGGTGCTAGGATCTTGCCTACTGGGTAGATCCCAAAATGGTTACAACTTAAAAGCTTATTTTAGGTCTAGCGTGTCTCAATGCTAAATTAGTGCTTTCTCTTCTATTGTGACGATTAGCAGCAAAGGTGGTGGATAATGGAAATTCCCATAGAAAGTCTGTGGATTCAGGTACTAGAGCGCTTAAAGCTTGAACTATCCCGACCTACCTTTGAAACTTGGATCAAAACTGCTAGTGCAGAGCGATTAGAAAATAATTGTTTGATTATCCGCACTCCTAACCCATTTGCTCGTAATTGGTTACAGAAGTATTACATCAATACTATTGCTCATGTAGTCCAAGATATTCTCGGTCATCCCGTGGGAATTTACATTACCGTTGATCAAGGCGATCAAGTTTCTCATTTTAGTGAACGAGAGGTTGCTTGGGAATCACCAAATTCCAGCAGTATTTCTGAAGCTGTTCCTAATCATAATCATCAAACTACTGACTTAAACTCTAAATATGTCTTTTCGCGGTTTGTAGTTGGTGCTAACAATCGTATGGCTCATGCTGCTTCTTTGGCAGTTGCAGAATCTCCAGGTAAAGAATTTAATCCTTTATTTTTATGCGGTGGTGTCGGCTTGGGTAAAACTCATCTGATGCAAGCTATTGGTCATTATCGCTATGCAATTTTTCCTAATTGTAAAATATTTTATGTTTCTACTGAGCAATTTACTAATGATTTAATTACAGCTATCCGTAAGGATAGTATGCAAAGTTTCCGAGAGCATTACCGAGCGGCTGATGTTTTATTAGTTGATGATATTCAGTTTCTTGAAGGAAAGGAATATACCCAAGAGGAATTTTTCTATACTTTTAATACTTTACATGAAGCTGGTAAACAAGTTGTCATTGCTTCCGACCGTCCGCCTAACCAAATTCCTAGCTTGCAAGAACGTCTTTGTTCTCGGTTTTCTATGGGTTTAATTGCAGATATCCAAAAGCCCGATTTAGAAACGAGAATGGCAATTTTACAGAAAAAAGCTGAGGATGAAAATATTAGTCTTCCCCGCGATGTGATAGAGTACATTGCTTCTAACTATACTTCTAATATTCGAGAATTAGAAGGAGCTTTAATTCGGGCGGTGGCTTATATTTCTATTTGGGGCTTACCGATGACGGTGGACAATATCACGCCAGTTTTAGAACCGCCTAACGAAAAAATGGCAGCTACCCCAGAAGCAATTTTAAAGGTGGTGGCAGATAATTTTGATGTTTCAATAGATGACCTCAAAGGTAACTCGCGACGAAGAGAGATAAGCTGGGCGCGTCAATTAGGAATGTATCTGATGCGCCAACACACGACCTTGAGTTTGCCGAGAATAGGCGAGGAGTTTGGTGGTAAAGACCATACAACGGTAATCTATAGTTGCGATAAAATTACTCAACTTCAGCAGAGCGATCGCACCTTAGTACAAACTCTACGTGAATTGAGCGATCGCATCAATATGACTAGCCGTTCTCAAAAACCATCCTGAAGATTTATTTTAAGTTTTCCACAAGCAGGAGTCTGAATTATGAGCTTTGACGGGTCAAGAATATTAAGTAACGTCTAAAAATTGATTAAATTTAACTTATATTGTGCAAAAAACTGGGGAAAACTTGATATTTTACAGTGAAAATTTAATTGAGTATAATTACCTTGTGGAAAAACTCAAGTACTTTTCCACAAGTTTTCCACAAGGTAAACTTGCCTAACTATAATTGCAATAGAAATTGTGGAGTTTTCTAGTAATCTGTTAAGTTTGCTGAGTTTGTAGTCAGCGCTTTAGCGCTCAAATCAAGGACTAAAGTCCTTACTACAAACTTATTCACTCATCAAATAGATTTTAGCTAGCTGACGATCGCACTTTCATGGAAATACTTAAGGGTTTCTTATACATGGAAGAATATGTGTTGCAGATGTTTAAATTGTTACAGTTTGCAGTAAAGAAGCAATACTGATGGCGGATTATACTTACATGCTAATCAAACAAATAGCGATCGCCTATAAACATAAGGATGTTACGATATCTTTCACAAGCTGTATCTGACTTATGAAATTAGTTTGCTCCCAAAGCGATCTCAGTACAAACCTCTCACTCGTTAGTCGTGCAGTCCCCTCACGACCAACTCATCCAGTACTTGCCAATGTGCTGTTACAAGCGGATGCTGAAACTAACCAAGTAAGCTTAACAGCCTTCGATCTTAGCTTGGGAATCCGCACCAGCTTTAATGCAGAGGTATGGGAAAGTGGGGCGATCGCACTTCCTGCTAAGTTACTTGTAGACATCACCTCTCGTCTTCCAGAAGGCGAAATCACTTTAGACGATGAATCAGCCTTGACAGGTGCAACATCTGGTGGAGAAGGTTTAATTGTCACACTCACACCCAAAAGCGGACATTACCAAGTCCGAGCAATGGGGCCTGAAGAATTTCCCGAACTACCTGTAATTGAAAATACAGAAGTAATCCATCTCACCACCACTGCATTAATTGAGGGATTACGGGGTTCATTGTTTGCTACTAGTGCTGATGAAACCAAGCAAGTACTCACGGGTGTGCATTTAACAGTTAAACAAGACACCCTAGAATTTGCAGCTACCGACGGACATCGCCTCGCAGTAGTAGAAACTAGCAACGAGCGTCCTCTAGAGGGAACTAGTCAACTAGAGGTGACAGTACCAGCGAGAGCATTACGCGAACTCCAACGGATGCTAGCTCATAGCGCTTCATCAGATGAACCTGTAGCTTTATATTTCGATCGAGGTCAAGTTGTATTTGGATGGCAAAATCAACGTTTGACTAGTCGTACATTAGAAGGGCAATATCCTGCATATCGACAATTAATTCCGCGCCAATTTGAGCGACAAGTGACAATTGAACGGCGACAATTTGTCAGCACTTTGGAGCGGATTGCTGTATTAGCCGATCAGAAAAATAATATTGTTAAACTCAGTATTGATAGCGAAGCTCAAGAAATTACCTTATCTTGTGAAGCTCAAGATGTAGGCAGTGGTAGAGAATCAATGCCTGCACAAATTTCTGGTGAAAATATCGAGATTGCCTTTAACATTAAATATTTGATGGAAGGCTTGAAAGAGTTACCATCTTCTGAAATTCAAATGCATTTGAATCAAAGCCTAACTCCAGTGATTTTTACACCATTGAGTGGTTTGAAAATGACCTATTTAGCTATGCCTGTGCAACTTAGAAGTTAGAGGTGATATCATGTCCGCATAATTAGTTATGATTCCCACGTCATTGCACCCCACCCCTTAATCCCCTCCCCGCAAGCAGGGCTGATTCATTCCCTAAAAGGCACTGATTTACAAGCGTTCCAAGCAAAAAAATCAGGTGACTTAAAAATCTGATTGGGCAGAAAAATGACGATTGCACTTAAATTTACTGGTTGAGGTGGTAGTTTTTGTTTTTCCCACTCAAGCAAATTTCTGACTCATACTCTTGACAAAATCCCTGAAATTTCGGATGAAACAGCCCTGCTCTTTGCTTGCGGCAGGGCTGATTCATTCCACAAGAGTGAGAAGTTTGTCAATAATATAAAATATGGTGTTTAACCCTGTGTTTTCCTTTACCTATGCCGATTTTGACAGCAGAAATCCTCTGTTTAGAAGCTGAAATATTTTCATTAGCCGAGTCTCAGCATCCAGAACCTCTGCTGTATGGTGTTACTGATGGAAAAGCTGTCGGAACTTACCTGGAACAGAAATTTCGACTTTACTTAAAAGCTAAGTACGATTTCATACAAGGTAACTCTGCGAGTGGTATTGATTTTCCGGGGTTGCTTATAGATATGAAGGTAACAAGTGTTAGACAACCACAATCATCATGCCCATTCAAATCTGCACGCCAAAAAATTTTTGGGCTTGGCTATTCGTTGCTTATCTTTGTCTACGATAAGGCAGATAATAGTATAAACCGCACGGCTACTCTGAATATTTTGCATACGATTTACGTAAGTGCTGAAAGAACCGCAGATTTCCAGATGACACGTGGAATTTCTAGTATTTTAGAGAACGAAGGTAATAAAGATGACCTAATTGCTTTTATGCTCGACCGCAATTTGCCAGTTGACGAACTTGAAGCAAGTAACATCGCGAATGAAATATTGAGAAATCCACCTTTACAGGGATTTTTAACGATTTCCAATGCTTTACAATGGCGACTTCAGTATGGGAGAGTGATAGAACGTGCTGGTCAAGAAAAAGGTATAATTACCGTTTATAGAGCTAATCCCTGATGCGTACTGTTCAAAAACTTAAAGTAGAATACGGCGATTTTCAAACGCCGATAGAATTAGCCGATCGGGTATGTAAAAAGTTAGTAGAGCTTGGTGTTAAGCCACATATTATAATTGAGCCTACTTGTGGAATAGGAAATTTTGTTGAAGCTGCTTCATCTTGTTTTGACTCAGCAAAAAAAATTTTAGGAATTGAATTAAACCTTGATTACTTTAGACAGATTCTAGAAGAAGAAAAGTTTTTACATGACCAAAGGATTGAAATTAAATGTGAGGATTTTTTTCAAGTAGATTGGTTATCACTAATAGGTGAATCAAATGAAGAAATATTAGTGCTTGGTAATTTACCTTGGGTAACAAACTCACAACAGGGTAGTATTGGGGGCGTAAATTTGCCTAAAAAGAGCAATTTTCAAAATCATACTGGTTTAGATGCAATTACGGGAAAAAGTAATTTTGATATATCAGAATGGATGCTCATACAGTTTGTACAATACTTACAGAAACATAACAGTTATCTAGCGGTGCTTTGTAAAACTTCGGTTTCTAGAAAAATTTTAAATTATATCTATTCGGAAAAGCTAAATCTTGCTTACTGTGCAGTTTATAAGATAGATTCTAAGAAATATTTTGATGCTGCTGTTGAAGCTTGCTTATTTTTCTGTAAATTTGATTCCAACTCACAAAAATATTATTGTGATGTATTTGATAGTCTTGAAAGCTCAGTTTGCTCTCGTATAGGCTATTTAAATAATATTCTGGTTAGGGATTTGATTACATTTAAAAAAGTAGAAAGCTTATACAATAAGCAATCAAAAACAAAATGGCGTTCTGGTATTAAGCATGATTGCGCTAGCGTCATGGAATTTCGCAAAAATAATGACTATTTTATAAACGGGCTAGGAGAATCTTATGAACTCGAAGAAACTTATATTTTCCCTTTAGTTAAAGGTTCTTCTGTTGCCCAAAATAAAACAAAAGTGACCGATCGATATATTTTAGTTCCTCAAAGTTTTGTTGGCGAGTCTACTGAATTTATAAAAGATTTAGCACCTAAAACATGGGCATATTTAGAAAAGTATGAAAGTCTTTTAAATAATAGGAAAAGTAAGATTTATCAAAATAGCCCCAGATTTTCTATTTTTGGTGTTGGCTCATATACTTTTGCACCTTGGAAAATAGCAATCTGTGGACTTTATAAAAAATTAAGTTTTAGATTAATTGGTAAAATAAATGACAAGCCTCCTATTTTTGATGATACTGTTTACTTTCTCAGCTTTGTTGATGAGAAAAGTGCATACGAATCATATAAGCTTTTAACTTCTTCATTAGCAAAAGATTTTTATTTATCTCTAATATTTTGGGATGAAAAACGTCCAATTAAGTCTACTATTTTAAATAGCTTAAACTTGGCAGCTTTAGCAAGGTTAGTATGATAATGTGTTGTTTAACAATACAATTATTGCTTGTCATCAAAATCCAATTACTGTAGTATGAAATATCATTTAACCTTGATTTAGAACCCCAAGTTCTTCAAAAATTTGGAGATCGGTAATACGCTTTAGTTAAAGGTAAAAGTTTTTGCCAATGACAAATGACAAATGACCAATGACTAATGACGAATTTGTTTAATCGGAATTTCAATCCAAAATTCTGTACCTAACCCCGGCTGAGAATCACATTTCAACACACCACCATGTTTATCTACAATAATCTGGTAACTAATCGATAACCCCAAGCCAGTGCCTTTTCCCACTGGCTTAGTTGTGAAAAATGGATCGCAAATTCTTGCCTTCATAGCTTCGGGTATTCCTGGGCCATTGTCTGCAATGCGAATTACTACACTCTTGATTTTGCCTTCAAGTTCTCCAAAATGAGTACGGATAGTAATTTGACTACTATGAGATTTTGATTGAGATTGCGTGTAATCTTCTAAAGCATCGATCGCATTGCTTAAAACATTCATGAATACTTGATTTAGCGGCCCGGCATAGCACTCTACTAAGGGAAGGTTGCTGTATTCTTTGACTAATTTAATCGCCGGACTTTCTGGTTTTGCTTTCAAGCGATGTTGCAAAATTAGCAAGGTGCTATCAATGCCCTCATGAATATCAACTGGTTTTTTTTCTGCTTCGTCAAGACGAGAGAAATTCCGTAAACCCAAGACAATCTGCCGGATGCGATCGACCCCAATTTTCATGGAAGATAGAGTTTTGGGCAAATCCTCGATGATAAATTCTAAGTCGATCTCGAAGGCGCGATCGCTAATTTCAGGACTAGGGTTGGAAGTATTTTGCAAATAAAGGTCTAGAATACTGAGTAAATCTTGGGTGTAATCGTTGACATGATTGATGTTGCCATAAATGAAGTTCACGGGGTTATTAATTTCGTGAGCCACACCAGCTACCAATTGACCTAATGAGGACATTTTCTCAGTTTGGATCAGTTGGGTTTGAGTTTGCTGTAAATCATGCAAAGCTTCAGCCAGCTTTTGCGTCTGCTCTTTGGTTTGATTATGTAATTGGGCTTGTTGGAGTGCAACCCCAAGCTGATTGGCAATTTGAGTAATAAATTTAATTTCTGAAGCTTCCCAATGGCGGGGTGCAGAATTCTGGTAAGCTGCTAACAAGCCCCATAGCTGTTGCCCGATAAATATAGGTGCGATCGCATAAGCTCTTGCTTGAATTTGTTCTAGAACTGCAACGTGGCATTGAGAGTGGCCAACTTCATAGATATCATCAACTGCAAAAGTTTCATTGTGACGATATCGCCCACCTTGGGTTTCCTGCAAATAGCTATCTTGCCAAACTGTCTTGGTATCTGAACTTACTAACTTTAACCAGTTATCGCCTACAAACTCAGCAATATATTCACCACTCCAATCAGCCTGGAAGCGGTAGACTGCAACTCGATCCGCTTGTAGTGATTTACAAATTTCTTGGGTAGTTGCCTGAAAAATCGCATCTAGATCGAGAGATTCTCTAACTTTCGCCACAACTTCAAACAATACCCGTTGTTGTTCTGCTGCTTGTTGCAAATCTAATGTCTGTTGTCGTGTCTGAGATAGTAAATCAGCTTGCTGGAGTGCTACGCCCATTTGGGCAGCAATCTGACTGAGGAAGTTAACTTCAGAAGTTTTCCATTGCCGAGGGCCAGTGTGTTGATAAGTTGCCAACAAACCCCAAAGTTTTTGTCCAACAAAAATCGGCGCAAGCACAAAAGCGTAAATTTGAAACTGCTCTAGATTGTCGATATGACACTGAGTAAACCCCATCTTGTAGATGTCATCGACTGCAAATGTTTCATTGTGGCGGTAACGTCCTCCTTCTGTATCTTGTAAGTAGGTATCATTCCAAATAGTATTAATACCTAGTTCGGACTCATTCGACCAGTATGGACTAGCAGCCTCGAAATCTCCGACAAATTCACCACCCCAATTAGCATCGAAACGATAAACAGAAACGCGATCGGCTTTGATTAATTGACAAACTTCTTTAGTTGTGGTCTGAAAAATCGTATTTGTGTCCAAAGATTCTCGAATCTCGGCAATAACTTTAAACACAGCCTGTTCTTGTTCAGCTGTCCGTTGTAACTCAACAGTGCGTCTTCTAACCTGTTTTTCTAAATTTTCATTAAAAACTTGTACTTGTTGGTGTAGTTCATACTGCTGAACTGCGGAAGCAAAATGTTTACTGAGGTTTCTAGCCAGTTCAATCTCGTCAATTGTCCATTTTTGAGCTTGTGCTGTTTTAGATTCGCGCCAAACCTCAAAGGATCGCCGGGGATACTGTTGCCTTTGATCGCACTCATGCTGTCCCGCCCATAAAGTTTCTGTATCTACTTCATTGCGGAAAATACTTAAGTAGCCCAACAACTGCTGACGATACTGGAGTGGGATCATCAATATGCTGCGAATTTTAGTTGGTTGAAAAGCAACTTGCAAACTTCGCAACCCAGGAGTGTTATATATATCTGAAATCGCCCAAACATCGTAGTTAGTAAACTTGTAGTGTTCCTGCCAGAGACTATATTGCTCGATTAGTGGATATATAGTTTGTTCTGGCATTACAGGTTGTTCTCCACAGATATAAAGCTTGATACAGCTATTTCCTGGTATTAAGCATTCTGTTAAGCTGGTGACGTTGCCATTGTGGAAATCAAGAGCTTCATTTCTAATACAAAGCCTGCCACCAACACCATTAAAGGCAGCAACAGCAGCTTCTAGGGCTGGCTGTAAGACAATCGTCGGCAGTGAATGTAATAGGGTAGCAATGCGGTTAACGATCGCTTCTCGTTCGGCTGTTTTGCGAACTTGAGTGTGAAGGGTACTTTGAGCGATCGCCATTGACAGCTGCTCGACTACTATTTGTATTGCTTCTAGCTCATATTTTGAAATCGAACGCGCTTCAGAATTATGAGAAACCAGCAGCCCCCAAAGTCGATCTTGATAGAGAATAGGCGCTACTACAGAGGATTTTACCCCCATTGCCGTCAAATATTCAATATGGCAGGGGTCTACAGGGCGGTAACGGATCTCCTCTGAGATATCTCCATTATCCAAGTCACGCAGGTGAATTTGACCAATCTCTTTAGTCTCAACATTCACAACAGAACGCACGCGTGATTTGATAAATAGTTCGCGGGCATAAGATGGGATGTCATCGCAAGGAAAATTTAGCCCTAGTAGCGACGGCAAACAATTTTTATTAATTGATTCAGCAATCACTTGACCACTACCATCGGGATGAAATTTGTAAATCATCACTCGATCGGTTTTTAATAGCGATCGCACTTCTGTCGTTGTCACTGTGATAATTTCTTCTAACTCTAAGCTTCGTCGGATACGGTTTGTAATGCGGCGTAGTAAACTTTCTTCATCGCGACATAAGGGCAAATCTTGTTCGGGATTGGAGGTCATTGTTATAGCAAAATAAATTAATAATTTGAAAACTGGCATAATTAAATCTAAAGACATTGTGAAATTTATTTCATCATTTTGTCTTCAGTAAAACTACGGTCAAATCATTAATAAAAATATTTTTTTGGCTTTGATTAAAATTCACCAAAAAATCATAAAAACAGACGCTAAAAAGATTGCGTCTGTACTAGCTACAAGAGAAATTTCTTGCATTTTAGTTTTAACTTTTTGTTGACAAAGTAACGTTCAACAAAATTCAACTCTTGTGTTCTAAGCAAAGCGGATTTTTAGATAGTCATTTTCCATCTTTGCTCCCCCTGGTTGTAGTGCTGCTAAGGCTTGTGGCAAAACTAAGTTACGACGATGGTTGCCAATAGTAATGTTTAATTCGTCTCCAGTTTTACTGAGTTGAACTTGGTCTTTAGGAATACCAGGTAAGTAAAGTTCTAAGCTGTATTGATTTTCCTCTTGCACTACTCTAAGAGTTGTTTCTTTGTAATAAACCTGAGTTGGATCTTCATCTTTATAAAGAGTTTCTTTCAGGCGTTCTAATGAAGCTAATCCACACATTTCCTCAGAAAATAGGGGAACTTCTTTTACAGGTAGAGGGTGAAAATCATCGTGAATTTCTCGGCGATATTGCTCCTGAC
Organism: Nostoc sp. DSM 114167; assembly: GCF_052692655.1. Lineage (NCBI taxonomy): Bacteria > Bacillati > Cyanobacteriota > Cyanophyceae > Nostocales > Nostocaceae > Nostoc > Nostoc sp. DSM 114167. Next base: position 3,233,075 of record NZ_CP195116.1, on the reverse strand, counting down.
TTTCCTTCCAACGTTGGAAAAATGGATCTTGGACTTCGCTCGGTATAATGCGATTAGCCACGACTAAATCTGTTGCAACGTTATATAAACTCAGATAAGCATGGGCACGGAGAGACTCTTTAATCACCATTTTTTCGGGATTTGTTACTAGACGCACTGAGGTTTGAGTGTTATCTGTTAATACTTTTTCCAGAGCTTCAATTTGTTCGTAAAACTCATAAGGTGCATCCATTACTTCTTTATCAGGTAGCGAAAAACCAGCAATTGGTTTAAAAAAAGGTTCAACCAGAGGTCGAAGTGCTACCGAGATGTTTTGAAATGGTTTGTAAAAACGGCGCATATACCAGCCACCGACTTCAGGTAAACTCAGCAAACGCAGTGCTGTGCCGGTGGGGGCTGAGTCGATAATTAAGACATCAAACTCACCTTCATCGTAATGGCGCTTCATCCTTACCAAGCCAAAAATCTCATCCATGCCTGGTAAAATTGCCAATTCCTCCGCCTGTACGCCATCTAAACCCCTTGCCTGTAAAACTTGGGTAATATAACGTTTCACAGCACCCCAGTTTCCCTCCAGTTCTTGCAGCGCATCCAGTTCCGCACCCCAGAGATTTGGGCGAATTTTTTGGGGTGCGTGTCCCAATTCCATATCAAAACTGTCTGCAAGAGAGTGGGCGGGATCTGTACTTAAAACCAACGTCTGATAACCTAGTTCCGCACAACGGAGTCCAGTTGCAGCCGCGACAGAAGTTTTGCCCACGCCGCCTTTACCAGTCATTAAAATTACACGCATAGATGCTTTTATCCTGCCTGAGAATTTTTTACATTTATTTACATTATCGACTGTTTAAGGAAAATAAATGTTGTTTCAACACGTCTAGGCATTATTATGAGTATTCACCCTAACTCATCCGTTAGGTTTTGCTGCAATAACTGGTCAAGCTTAGTTTCCAGTGCTGAGAGTTTTTTAAGAATTGTGGGGCGATCGCCATCAATAGAAATTAGTAAATTGGTTATTCTCTCTTGTATATTCGTTAACTGTGCGACTGCATTCTGAATTTGGAGCATTCCTTCTCGGAGTTCTTGGCGTTCTTGTCGTGCTTCCGCCATTTCATCTAACATAGCTTGGACTGTTTTAGCATTACTCTCAATTAGATGTTTGAGTTCTTTATCAGTCATTGCGATCGCGCTTTGCAGTTGAGTTTATTATTAACTCTAAAGTATTGAGGGATTTTGTTTCAATCCCCAGTAGGGCAGTTGTGCTACTATGCACTATGGTTGAATTATCTAAAAATTGCGATCGGGGTTGTTTACTCGCATACAAAAAGTGAAGTGTTATTGTTGCACTTCAGATAACCGACTGCTGCGGTTATCAAGCCCTCATCCCACTCCACAAAATTGGATAATTTATTTGTTGGAAATTCCTAATTCACAGTCCCAAGCACATTTTGCTGTAAAGGAACGCCACTAAAAGCAATTTCCTCAACATTCAAGACATTCAAGGTGAACTCATCACGCTTAATGGTGTAATTGTTCGGGCTGCCTGTACCTGTAATAATGTAATCACTTTTGAGATCGGACAGAATTAGCTTATCCGATCCCGATCCACCATCGATCGTGGCATTACCGTAACCAACATCAAATATGTCATTTCCACCTCCACCCTTAATCAAGACATTGGCAATAGCACCCCCTTGATCGGAAACAGTATTACCGTTAGCATCAATTCGACGAGCTTTGAATTTATCGTTACCGTTTCCGCCATCAATGGTGCCGCCTTGAATGCCAATGCTGGTACCATAGCCAGTAAGGATATCAGCTCCTGCCCCTTGATAAATAATGCCATCAGTATTAAGAATACCTGTGCCTTGACTAATGCCAGTGCCAATAAGGGTATCATTGCCATCGCCTAAATTGATTGTGCCACTGTTAATAATGCCTATACCTACACCAGGTGCAAGCTCCACTGGCCCTTGCCCAAAAGGGTCATCAGCGTAGAACCCTGCACCGCCTGTGCCTGTGCCAGAGAGATAGTCGTTTCCCTGCCCAACAGCGATCGTGCTACCCTTGCTGTTGGAGATGCCTACACCCCTACCCGCATCGTACGATCTAAAAGGTTCTTCCATTGCATCACTGCCCTTGCCGATACCAACAATAGAATCGTTTCCTTTCTCTCCACTAATGTTGCTACCACCACTGTTGAAGATACCTGTACCTTCTCCTCCAGTACTACTAATTCCACCAGTTCCAGTTCCCTTGATGGAATCGTTCCCTTCTCCTCCATTAATGTTGCTGCCCTCAGTGTTAGAGATTCCGATCGCATTCCCCTCAAATACTCCAATTCCAGTTCCAAAGATAGAGTCATCCCCAAATCCTCCATCAATGCGGTTTTTGTGAATGTTTTGGATGCCTATCGCGATGCCTATTCCACTTCCGTCACCTCCGGTTCCGGTTCCCTCGATCAAATCTTTTCCATCTCCTCCATTAATGTAACCACCCTGAGTGTTAGAGATACCTGTACCAGGTTGAAAGTTTCTATAGCCGGAACCACCACTGCCTGTGCCAGAGATAGTATCGTCTCCACTCCCTGCATTGATGATGCCACTGTTAGCAATGCCTGTGCCTGTGCCACCAACGTCAGTGTCGTCGCCGCCGGTGCCACTACCCTCGATAGTATCGTTACCTGCTTTAGTATCGATGACTCCGTTTTTTAGAACCTCAATTCCAATTGCTGGGATTGCGTTATCCTCTTGTCCCACCGCTAGATCGGAACCAGAAGTGCCTATGAATGGGGGTAAAGAAACAATTAGTCTGGACATAATATAATTTTCCGCAATTGTGTGTGTTGAAGTTTTAATCTCTGAAAATCTTGCTCTTTGAAGAAGAATTTTCTAAGTTTATAAGCAGTAGTTTCTAAACAACGATTAAGCAATAACAGATCGAGTACATGACAATTCATCTTCATCAAGCTAGTACCTGTTTACTTTACGTTGGGCGCACAAATTTTATGCAGAGCCAGCCAATTTTTTATAAAAGTTCATAGTCTGCCAAAATTACAGAAATTACGGGTAGCGTCAAAATCAAAGACCCAAATCAAATTAGTCAGCCAACCGTAGTTGTTCGCTCTCCCCCATCAAAAAACGATTAAGAGGCAAGGGGGATAGAGGAGTGTATCTAGTTCATCAACTAAAGTAATTTTGGATAATTGAGGCAATATGATTGCAAAATAACTTACAAAGTTTTACGTTAGGTAAAATTTGCAATCTCTTGGGAAAAAATTTCATCAACTCATCAATAGCCAGAACTATTTCCAAAAAAATCCTGTCCAAGAATAAGTTATACTTCAAAGATTTTAGGGATGATGAGCAATACCAAGATAGTATATGTATGTTTATTCCTCTTTTTGATAATTTTCTTGTTTAATATGCTAGCAAGGCAGATTCAGAGAAATTCTTTACCCGTAGGCGAACAACAGGTAATCAGAGTTTTATTTATTGGGAACAGTTATACATATTTCAACGATCTTCCTTGGTTGACACAACAGTTAGCTGCCTCGGCAAAAGAAACTAAAACCTTAGAAACTGAAATGGTTGTGATTGGTGGAGCGACACTTCAAAACCACTGGAAACGTGGTAAAGCACTCAAACTTTTGAAAGCGAAACGCTGGGATTATGTAGTACTGCAAGAGCAAAGTACTTTACCAATTACTAATCCCCAGGAAATGTACAAGTACGCTACTCTGTTTGATGCCGAAATTAAACGAGTTAATTCCCAAACACTATTTTACTTAACTTGGGCAAAGCAAAATAAACCAGAAACGCAACAGATATTGACTGATGCTTACACGAACATTGCTCAAGAACTGAAAGCTAAAGTTGCACCTGTGGGAATAGCTTGGCAAAAAATCCAAGAAGCGAATCTGAAATTAAACCTTTACAGTTCGGATCGAAGCCACCCTAGTCCGATTGGATCGTATGTAGCAGCGTGTGTATTCTATACAACATTTTATGGTAATAGTCCTGTAGGCTTGACTCGTCGTATATATAGTAGCGACTCTAGTACGCCACAAGAAAACAATAGAATTGAGTTAGAAAGTTTAAGTGAAACAGATGCCCAAATGATTCAACAATTAGTTGAGTACATCGTCACAAAGAATTCATAAGTCCCAGTTGTTGCTCCAATATATCTAATTGACCGTACTTTAGATTCATTGATTTTTCCTTTATACTGCTCTAAGATAATGCGATCGCAAATAAATTAATTGCTAATTCTCAAATTCTGCAAGCAGTTTTATAACAATACTTTTTATTTTAGTTACGTTGCGTTTGGACGTAATTGCACTTTGCTGAAAGAGGGCAATCATTACAAAGAGGATTTTTTGCCCTGCAAATTATCGCTCCAAAGTCTAGCAAGGTTAGATTCCATTTGCCATTGTAAAAACTCAGGAGTTAAGGTGGGAGTTTCTCGCAAGCGCCGCAAGTCTTCGCTTTGTTTTGCCATTTCTCGTACTGTAAACGGATGGTTGGTAACTATTTCTTCCTCGGAAATATCTTCCGAGTTTTCGTCTTCAGACTCGCATGTTAAATAATCTATATACTCAAAAAGAGTTTGGTGTATTTGTTTTGCTACTAAAATAGTCTGTTGTGCAGTTGGATCTAAACAAAGTTCTAAAGTATTGAGAATTGCATCCGCGGCTCTCTGTCCTTCTGGAGTTTCTACGTTTTCATAGTCGGGGTAGCTTTGGTCGGAATCAAAATAAAGTTGACGAAATCTTGCCACATCAACCTTTTTTCCTGCCAAAAATTCCCAGATTTCATCGAGTGCTATTCTAAATAAATCTTCTCCATCCCAATCATCTTCTCTAGCTGCTCGCAAGTAAATATCATAGTGTGGATACAATCTCTCGCAACAAGCTGCCGCAAATGCCACTCGATGCATCGGTGTAAAAGCTTCTAGTTCTCGCTCCAATATATGGAATTGACGGTATTTTAGATTCATTTTTATAGTTTAAGCTGCTCTGCATTTAATTTGTATAATTAGGGCGGGCAAGATGCCGACCCCACAAGAGTTTTATTTGATTTGATTATTTAATTTAGATGATTTTCAATTTAGTTGTATGTCAGCAGTTATTAAAACAATTATTAATTGATGTGAGAATTTTCTGCTATGTTTTCTTGAATTCTATACTCCTACCCTTCACGATTGTTTTCTCAACTTAAATCTAACAGACTTTTACCACCATTTTCAGAAGAAGTACGCAGCCATTGTAAAAACTCAGGAGTTAAAGTGGGAGTTTCTCGCAAGCGCCGCAAGTCTTCGCTTTGTTTTGCCATTTCTCGTACTGTAAACGGATGGTTGGAAACTATTTCTACTAGTTCTTCGTGAGACATATCTTCTGAATATCCGTCTTCACACTGGCATAAATAATCTATATAGATAAAAAGAGTTTCATGTATTTCTTCTACTACTAAAATAGTCTGTTGTACGCTTGGATCTAAACAAAGTTCTAAAGTATAGAGAATTGCACTTGCGGCTCTCTGTGCTTCTGGAGTTTCTACGTTTTCATAGTCGGGGTAGCTTTGGTCGGAATCTGAATAAAGTTGACGAAATCTTGCCACATCAACCTTTTTTCCTGCCAAAAATTCCCAGATTTCATCGAGTGCTACTCTAAATAAATCTTCTCCATCCCAATCATCTTCTCTAGCTGTTCGCAAGTAAATATCATAGTGTGGATACAATCTCTCGCAACAAGCTGCCGCAAATGCCACTCGATGCATCGGTGGAAGAGCTTCTAGTTCTCGCTCCAATATATAGAATTGACGGTACTTGAGATTCATTTTTATAGTTTAGTTGTATTGTCAATATTTGTTGGAACGATTTTTCTCAACTTAAATCTAGCAGACTTTTACCACCATTTTGAGAAGAAATACGCAGCCATTGTAAAAACTCAGCAGTTAACGCGGGAGTTTCTCGCAAGCGCCGCAAATCTTCGCTTTGTTTTGCCATTTCTCGTACTGTAAACGGATGGTTGGAAACTATTTCTACTAGTTCTTCATGGGACATGTCTTCTGAGTATTCGTCTTCACACTGGCATAAATAATCTATATACTCAAAAAGAGTTTCATGTATTTGTTTTACTACTGAAATGGTCTGTTCCGTAGTTCGATCTAAACAAATTTCTAATTGTAATAGTTGTTCGTGTGGAATGTCTTGCGAGTTATGGCCTTCAGACTCGCATTTTAAATAATCTATATACATAAAAAGAGTTTCGTCTATTTCTTTTGCTACTAAAATAATTTCTTGCGGAATTTGTTCGAGACAAAGTTCTATAGTCTCACAGACAATCCACGCACCTCTCTGTCCTTCCGGAGTTTCTTCGTTCTCATACTCATAGGGATATTCTTCACAATTAGACAATAACTCACGAAATCTAGCCGCATCAATTTTTTTACCTGCCAAAAATTCCCATATTTCGTCAAGTGCTTCTCTTATAGGGTCTTTTTCATTCCAGCCTTGTTCTTTTATTTCTCGCAAGAAAATGCCATAGTTCGGAAACAATCTCTCGCAACAAGCTGCCGCAAACGCCACTCGATGCATCGGTGGAAGAGCTTCTAGTTCTCGCTCTAATATATCGAATTCACCGTACTTTAGATTCATTTTTATAGTTTAGTTGTATTGTCATTTGAAACGATCGCTAATCAACGATCGCATCTTAAATTTAAATTGCTGGTGATTATTAATACAGTTGATTATCAGGGCTGTTCCTACAACTGCGGCTTTACATAACTGTTAGTTTTTTTTGAAAGCTGGGTAGTATAAATTACCGAAAAAACTAATTTGGCATATAGTGATGTTCAAAACTAAATTATCAGAATTCCATAATTCACCAGAATTTTATACCTCAAAGTTAGCCGATCGCCATATTGGAGCGATCGCAGCTTTAATTTTAATTAGCTTACTGAGTTCATTGAGTGGAACACCATTTGACCATAACATCTCTAACGGCTGGGAAGCCCTTGTCTGGGGATTGGCAGATCCAGTAATTAGTTTGAATTGTTTAGTTGGTATTGTTGCGATTGGCTTACTCTCATCTGTATTTGTTCGTGGCGCTGCGATCGCTGGATGTTTTGTCTTGGCAACAGTTTTAGGCATTGTAATTCATATATTTCAGCTAAATTTACCAGGCACAGAAATAGCCATCGCCATTTCTACCATCGTTTTTGGTACTATGCTGATGATGCCAAATCAACTAAACTTTCTGGTGCTTGCGCTGATGAGCATCAGTGCTGGTTTATTTCAGGGTTATGCTAATGCTGAATCTATTATTGGGGCAGGAACAATATCAGTCGTTGCCTATATACTAGGCATTACCTTAACTCTGTTTGCCGTTGCCATGAGTGCTAGAGAAATTGGTGTTGGAATGGGTATGGGAGAGATAAACCGAATTTTACCCTGGAAAATCAGCCTTGCTGGTTTCGCTTTGTGTGCGATCGGTATCGTGTTTTTGAGCAATTCGCTTATTTAAAATTTAAATCAGATATTTCAATTCAGTGGAATACATTCATTCGTGGGGGCGTACACCTAGCTGTGCGCCCCCACTGCGTTTTTAAACTGGATCGAGCTTTCTAGTGAATATGTTGATGCACCTCTGCGCTAATCTAGAGGCTATATATAAATCAAAAGTTATGACACCTGAAGAAATTGCGGCTACGCTTACAGAATTATTTGACACATCGGCTGTTACTACGACTGCTCCTGGATCGTGGCAAGTAGACACTCCTACTTTTCGGCTGTTGGTGCTGCTTTCCGAAGATAATACTTGGCTGCGAGTTTTACTGCCTATTCTGCCCATCCAAGAAGCCCAACCATTTTTAGAACAGTTCCTAGAAGCCAACTTTGATGACACTCAAGAAGTACGTTACGCTTTGCATGAAAGAGTAATTTGGGCGGTATTTCAACATCACAGCAAAACTTTAGTGAGTGCAGATTTATCCAATGCAATCAACCGACTTTTATCTCTCCATCAGGCTAGATTAGATAATGTCTTTAATCAACTAGTTGAAAGCCGCATCCGGCAAATTATTCAAGTAGCAAAACAGCAAGGACAATCTCTGCAAGCTACTATGCAAAGTTTAGAACGCTTTTACGCAGAAGGAATGATGGGCGAAATAAATCAAACTTCACAAGCGCAAGAAGAAGTCTTAACTGCTTGGCGGCGTCAGTTAGAACGTTTATGGAATGAGGGTTAATTTCAGTTTTTCAGTTTTCATATTCAACCAATTTACAAATATATTTATCTATCATGAATCTCGTTGAAATCCTCAAAGAAGACTATCAAAGATTCCCAGTCAATCAAACTTACAGCATTTATGCCCCAGAGGTTTATTTTCAAGACCCGATGAATAAATTCCGTGGTGTTAAACGTTACAAAGCGATGATTAATTTTATCGAAACTTGGTTTTTAAATCCCAAGATGGACTTACATAATATTCAACGTTTAGGAGACACAATCAAAACTGAGTGGACACTTAGTTGGAATACTCCTCTCCCCTGGAAACCACGGATCTCTATTCCCGGTTGGAGTGAATTAGGTCTTAACTCTGATGGTTTGATTATTTCCCATATCGATTATTGGAACTGTTCCCGCTTAGATGTGGTGAAACAGCATTTTTCCTCTTGAAAAAGTGGATGATTCAAATAATATAATTACCATCAAAATCTTCATGGTTTGTAGTGAGGACTTTAGTCTTCTCTGACGAAATGCTACGCAAACAAAATTAGGACTGAATTCTGGCTATTACACTAGATGTAATCACGAAAGTCATTAATTATGATGACGGCTGCCAAAAATCCGGAAATTTCTGCTGAATTAACTATACATACTAAAGCAGAAGAATTTGGTGTGCAAACATAATTGGTTAAGATATTTTTCCTATTTATAGGGGGTTAATCCTACCCAATTTATTGATAAAATCCTCATGTTCAGCAGACTGCAAACCTGCTTGTAAAACCTTCAACACACCCTGCATATTACCTGCTAATAATTCCGTCACCGCTAACCACAACCCTGGAAATACCCGACTTCGCAAAATGCCTTCATTGTCAGGTACTAACTCCAAATATTCACCCTGTTCCAGAGAAAACCAAGTCAACTTTTGGTCTAAAACTTGCCAAACAATATATTCTTTGACACCGTTGCGACGATAAGCCTGTTTTTTGCCATGAAGATCGATAGCCGCACTACTAGCAGCAATTTCCACAACTAACTCTGGCGCACCTTCAATATAATCATCTTCACTCAGCCGCGTTTGACCACCTGCTTCCGGTACAATCAACAGAACAACATCGGGTTGAGGTTCGTTATCTAAGTCTAAGCGGACGGTAGGTTCAACTCCCAAGGCTACACCAGGAGTTGCAGCTTCGTAAGTACCAAGGCATGTCAAAATCCAACCATGCGGTTGACCGTGACTTCGGAAACGCAGAGCAGCTGGCATAATATAGACAATCCCTTCGATTAATTCAGCTTTTTTCAGGTTAGGGGTGGCATTGTAGCGACGCTCAAATTCGTAGCGGGTGAGTTTGTCGCCATTTTCCAAAGGAGGAATTGTCCAAAGTTGGGAGGGTGCTTTCACCATAATTGTTGTGAAAATGAGCTTGTGTACATCTTAGCGAATTAGGTAAAAACGCTGCCGAGAAGGAAATGAAGGATTTCTGACCTCACTTCCATTCCTCTCTCCTTTTAGAAGTGAGGCTTTGAATTTTACTCTCTAAGGCTAGTAAGGAAGGGGCTGTTCTTGTTAGGTCTAATTTAGTGAAACATTAAGATTTTTTTACAAAACCAACAGAAATGTTGTTGAAATTGATAGCTGTATCCCAAGCAGTAAATAAGTTCCAGCCAGATCGCCTCACCTAAAACCCGCAACAAACCTTATTTTTTTTCAGCCAGCAGGTTTGAGAAAATCAGAAACGATTTAATAATCAAGTACTTATAAGTAAATGGGCTGAATTCAAAGATAATACCTCTCTCCAAACCTCTCCCCTTCTCTAGCAACGGCACACTGAGCGATGCCTACGGCGGTAAACTACGCACTGAAGGGGTTGGTGGTAAGCTCTCATCTTATTTTTTATGCCCACTTACTTAGTTATTTGAGTTTAAAAGGGAGACACAAACATGAAATTGGCTTACTGGATGTATGCGGGCCCAGCCCACATCGGCACTCTGCGAATCGCTAGCTCTTTTAAAAATGTTCATGCGATCATGCACGCCCCCCTTGGCGATGACTACTTTAACGTCATGCGCTCCATGCTATCGCGGGAAAGGGATTTTACTCCGGTGACAACCAGTGTCGTCGATCGCAACGTTTTGGCCCGCGGCTCCCAAGAGAAGGTGGTAGATAACATCACCCGCAAGGATGCTGAGGAACACCCAGATTTGATTGTGTTAACTCCCACCTGCACCTCTAGCATTTTGCAAGAGGATTTGCACAACTTTGTCGAACGGGCGCAGTTGGAAGCAAAAGGAGATGTCATGCTGGCGGATGTGAACCACTACCGCTACAACGAACTGCAAGCCGCCGATCGCACTTTGGATCAAATTGTCCAATATTACATCGAAAAAGCCCGGAAGCGGGGCGAATTGGCAGAGGGCAAAACTGCAAAGCCCTCGGTGAACATTATCGGTACTACTACCCTTGGTTTCCACAACAATCACGACTGCACCGAACTGAAACGGCTAATGGCTGACTTGGGAATTGAGGTAAATACCTTAATTCCTGAAGGTGCTTCGGTGAATGACTTGAAAAAGATGCCCCAAGCCTGGTTTAACCTAGTGCCTTACCGCGAACTTGGTTTAACCACAGCTCGTTACTTGGAAGAACAATTTGGCACACCTTATATAGACATTACTCCAATGGGTGTAGTGGAAACTGCCCGTTGTATTCGCAAGATTCAGCAGATAATTAACGCTCAAGGTGCAGAAGTTGACTATGAAGACTTCATCAATGAGCAAACCCTGCATGTATCTCAGGCTGCTTGGTTCTCCCGTTCGATTGATTGTCAAAACTTGACTGGCAAAAAAGCTGTGGTCTTTGGTGATAATACCCACGCCGCCGCCATTACCAAGATTCTGGCGCGAGAAATGGGGATTCATGTTGTTTGGGCTGGAACCTACTGCAAATATGATGCAGATTGGTTCCGCGAACAGGTGAGCGAGTATTGTGATGAAGTGCTAATTTCCGAAGATCATGGTGAAATTGGGGATGCGATCGCTCGTGTCGAACCCTCTGCCATTTTTGGTACGCAAATGGAACGCCACGTTGGTAAGCGTTTGGATATTCCCTGCGGCGTAATTGCTGCACCAATCCACGTCCAAAACTTCCCCATTGGTTACAAACCATTTATGGGTTACGAAGGCACGAATCAAATTACAGATTTGATCTACAATTCCTTCACTTTGGGAATGGAAGATCACCTGTTAGAAATCTTTGGCGGTCACGATACCAAAGAAGTTATTACTAGGGGAATTTCTGCTGATTCTGATTTGAATTGGACAAAAGATGGTCAAGCAGAATTGAATAAAATTCCGGGATTTGTGCGCGGCAAAGTGAAGCGTAATACTGAGAAATTTGCCCGCGATCGTGGTTTTAAAGAAATCAACGCTGAGGTATTGTACGCTGCGAAGGAAGCTGTCGGGGCATAGGTTAACGAGTTAGCTTATTATTGTTTTAAAGTGAGGAGTAAAAAATACTCCTCACTGTTTATAAAGCATTATTTCAATTACAAATAATTTTACATATATTTAATAGACGGAATATGTATAATAAAAGCTGATAGTTTATCTGTATATTTATGAAGTTTATTCGAGTTGGCGATCGGCTTATTAACTTAAGTGCCATAGCCACTATTGAGCTTTTTGAAGATAAGATTATTATGCTATTAGCAAATTCTACTCAAGAGCGTCTTGAATTTTCTGGGCAAATAGCCCAAGATATCAAAGATTACTTTAATAATCAAAAATTAGTGGATATAGTACCACCACCACCAAGACCACCTCTAGAAGCAGTATAAAACTTGGTATTATCGCTAAATTATCTATATTCATACAGTAACAAGACTTTTCATAGTGTTAATTGTCTCTTTTCGCAATCTTTAATAGTATTTAATGTAGTTTGATAGCCTTCCATATCACCTTGCTCCAAGAAAAAATTTGCAGCCTTCTGCAAATCATCTATTGCACCTCTCTGATCACCTAACATATAACGACCGATAGCACGATATGAGTAGGCTGGAGCAAAATTAGGAGCAAATTTTAATGATTGATTAAAAAGCTCAATTGCTCTTTTAGCATCTTTATTCATAACAGAGATCAGTCCTAGACCATAGTAAGCGTAGAAATTGCTAGGATCTAATACAAGTACTTGATTATAATCTTCCATTGCTCTGGAATAATCTTCTAAAATGGCATAAGCAAAGGCTCTATATCTATAAGCATCTACTAATTTAGGATAATTGATAATCACTTGAGTGAAGTCTTGAATTGCTATTTTATGGTATCCTGCTCTTAAATAAGAAAGTCCCCGGTTATAACGAGTAAACCCATCGTTTGGATTAAGACCTAATACCCGATTGCAATCTTCAACTGCTGCTTTGTAATTTTCCACTTGAAGATAAACAAATCCCCGGTGAGAATAAGCTACAACATGATTAGGATTGATTTTTATTGCTTGGTTAAAATCTTGAATAGCCCGGTCATAGTCTTTTAATTCAGTACGGACAAGACCTCGCTTAAAGTAAGCAATAGCATTATTGGGATCAAAACTAATTGCTTGGTTAAGGGCTTCAAGTGCTTCCCCAGTATTGCCTCGCTCTAAACTACTGTCTCCCCAGCCAGCCAAAAACATACTCAAAAAATTTTTCACTTTCTTTTACTCTCCGGTAGCTAATCTTATTCTGAAGGTTAACTAATCAGTTATATCTCAATAAATTTCAGATAAGCCCAAAAAACATACGTATGTGGGCGATTAATCGCATTTCAATTTTATGTTTTAGAATTATTGAATAGCCTCGGAGATTATACGGTTTAAGGTTTATTAATATATAATATATTCATGGAATTTTAGAGTAATTATACTCATAAAGATTAAACTTATGGGTGATTATCGTCATCCTATAAAATTAAGGACTAATTATGCGCTGAAGTCCAGTCAAGACAGGCTCATACTCGTCAGGTGTCAAACTCCCTCGATAATCAACAATACGGTTAACATCTAAAACTCTGACTTGATCTAATAAAGCAATAGATGGTGAACTTAATCCAGCAACTCCTGCTGCAAAACGTGGATATAAATCTGGTGAAGCGATTGCCCACGTTTGCCCTCTATCAGTAGTCATGGGAATTACAACTATTAACGAAAAGCGAGGTATCCCCAAGCGGTTTGGGAACCCTACAACAATTGCAGGTCTATAACCCTCTTGCTCACGACCTTGAGGGTTTTGTTGAGGAAAACGTGCTGTTACAACATCCCCAAACTGTAAAGAACGAGTTGTCATTATTCAACAATTACTACTCCCATCCCAGGAACATACTTAACAGGTAAACCTTTATCTAGTTCGCCGGGTTGCCAATCATAAGGTTCATAGCTACCCAAATTTGATAAGTCAGTTTCTAGCCATCCCATATCAGATTCTTCATCTAATTCTTCACTGATTACAGATAGCCGAGTTTGTTGACGATTTTTCTTTCGCCATTCTAAAAACTCAACAAAATCTAGAACTTGCTGCTGTGCATTTTCTGGAAGGCGTTCTAGTTTATCCAAAATCTTTTCTTTAAGAGAATCCATGCTTGCAACCACAATCTTTACTGAACAGTGTAACTCATAGCCCCTATTTTTCAGAATAGGGTTGCGTCAGAAGTTGGGAATTGACGAAGAAGAAGGATGAAACCCAACCCCAAGAAAATAAAGTTCGAGATGCTGTATTTCATCCAGAATTTCGGGAAGACCTCGTATATTGGGTAGAGACAAACCGCAAAACTGCGCTTCGTGTTTTTAACTTGGTTGAAGCGATTATGCAAGATCCTTTTACAGGTATTGGTAAACCTGAACCATTGAAATACTTAGATTCAGATGCTTGGTCGCGGCGACTTACTCAAGAACACCGGATTGTTTATCTAGTAAGTAACGACCGAATTGATTTTCTTCAAGCTCGATATCATTACTGAAAATGCTAGTTATATTTGGTAACAAGACTGAAAAGTTTTTTGCTTTTCAGTCTGTGAGAATTTATTGCACAGTTGTGTTAACTGAGGCTTAATTTAGTTTTTGTTTTTGAATTTGTTCCCATTCCCCTTGAATAGTTTGTAATGTCTTCAAGGTGCGATTTAAACGAGCTTTCTTTAACTCAGGAGTCTCTTTTTGGAATAAACTTGGAGAATTGATTACTTTATGTAGTTCAGATTGGGTAGAATGCAAGCGATCGCTCAAACAGCGTTCAAAGATTTCACCATTATCACTACTCACATTTTCTACTAATTGACGATATATATAGTCTTTAGAACTGATTTTATCTTTAAGGTCAGTATTAATAATTTCCTCAATCAACTTGTGGTAGCAGTCAGATAGTGCGGTTAGCATAGGTTCTGCTGCTAGATTATTTGTTTCAGAAGTAGATGGATCGGATATTTCTTCTTTAGTTGGCGTTACGAAAGTTTCCTCAGAAGTAGGGGATTCTTCTTTAGTGGGTGTTGGTAAAGTTTTCCGAGAATTTGTAGGTGAAGAATTTGCTTTATAATTAGATAAATAATAATCTGCTAAAGAGCCACAGAGAAACTCTTCACGAAAGCGGTTTATTTTGGCACGTGACTGGATTTTGCGGTAACGACGTTTCTGATACCATAAACCAGAAACTAGTAAGCCTGCAATGGCTCCTATGCCAACTCCTGCCAGAGCAACTTTAGCATCTTCTAAACTTTGATTTTGTTGCCCAGATTCAACAGTCGCATTAGAAGATGTACTTTCAGCAATAGCATAGTTACTCACTGAACTTAGCTGCACGCTAGTGGCGATCGCCGCAGTCGACAGTATCAATCTAAATACTAACTTTGATTTCCACATAATTTTACAGCTTAAAAATATGTTGTCTATTTCTGGAGACTAACCGCCTCCTCAAGGAGTGAATAGTTAATAATCAAACTAACTAGATATCTCTTTTACTAAAGAAGTTCCACTTCACTTATATAAAAAATAAACTTTCTCAACAGTAGTTTCCACAATATTTTCTTATTTTTTAACATTATTTGTTCGTCTAGGATTTTTGACAAAGCCATAGATTATATACTATTTCTCAAAGTATCTGTATGAGTTATTTCGTTAAATGGTTGTGATTTATAGCGATCGCATAATCAAGCAGCATAGAGTTCAGTAGGCAATAGTCGAGGATGTGCGATCGCTATAAGCTCTGTACTGGTATCGCATATTGCTGGGCATAAAGTCTATAATGACATTAAATTGCAGGTGCTACAGCAGAAATTGAAATAAATAGCACTAGTATCTCATCGGTAGTGTAGTGTTTGCGATCGTCATAGTCCATTGTAGACATCGCCTCTTGAATTTGGAAAGTATGAGCCAATAAAATGTAAACTTTCAAAGACTTGCACCAAGTTTCTAACTACTTTGTTCTTTAATTTCTCTGTGCGTAGTTCTATTTATAGAATAGGTGCTTCCCCGAAAGCTCAACTTATGAGTTGCTTGTGGTGTAATGATTCCAGTCGATTGGGTATTAAAATCGGCGCCAACAATATAAGCACATCCCCGAAAGCTCAACTTATGGGTTATTGATGCTGTGGTTTCCCCATCTAATTTGGGGTTGAGGTCATGATGATAGGAAGCTCCACGGTAGATTAAGTGATAATCTGGTTCTGATTTGAGTACTGGCTGTTGTGTAGATTGTGTTTCTCTGTTGACTATTTTGTTTGTATAATACTCATAGCTTGCACTGATAATAATAAGAATTAATAGTAGAAGTAAAATCTGCCAAGGAGCTAACATTAAACCCAAAATCAGGCTGATAGCTGCAAATACAGTCACTAAATGTGAGATTTCATTATTTCTATTTTTAAATAAAAAATAGCCAGTGATGAAACAAACACACGGAAAAATGAAAAAGTACAAAGCCATATTTCCTACATTCGCAACTAAAAGCAAAGGGTTTATAAAGCAGATTAAACTTATTTTAAAAGTTGTTGTTTATTTTACCTCCAATCAGCTTGAGAAGTTACCGTACTACTGGAGTAAAAGTTTTACGTTGAGGTATCTGTATTAGCTGCGATCGCAAAGAAAAATTAATACTCAAGACTATCTCAAACCTTTGGAGCGAGGTTTAAAGGCTATGTAGAGTGAGCGTTTTGGATTCAGAGAGGTTACAGGCGCGATCTAGAGTGGATGCTCAGTGTAAAGCCTTTGCTGAAGTATATGAAGATATTACCTCATAGCGATGTTATTTTGCGATCGCATTCCTTAACGTAGAAATTTACTGATAAATAAAAATTAAAAGCGAACAAATATCACAATACAAAATTATTACTTCGGGGATCTAATAGGCAGAATAACCCACTACAGTTATAACCGATGTGTCTCCGGCAACGAAGTAAAAAAAACATCATAAAAGCCTCGCAATCTCGCGTATTAAAAAAAAGCAGATGCATGTTACTGTTTTAATCTCATTGTCTTCCTTTCGCGCCTTTCCCTATGCATCTGCACTATTTACACCCCCAACACCTTGAAGAGTTAGTCAAGAGTAGTGGTATAGACTTACACTTAGTGCATCTCAATTTTAGGTCGCTCCAAGGTGTAACAGCTTATGAGTACCTATTGATTTCTGAGCTACTCCCCCGCACCAATACCGGAATGGTGAAAAGTAGTTGGTTGCAGCGTTACGCTCACATCACAGAAGGTGGTTGGTGGTGTTCGGGACTAGACCCTCTGAATAATTGGCAAATGATGGAATGGGGATGCTTTAAGCCAAACCAACCCCGACAAAATCACAATGGCAAGTCCATCAAGTACGAGCATCCGCCAAGTACGCCAACGCGAGTGTTTTGTTTGCGGGTAACGTTGCAAGTGTGGCAGCAAGTCGCTGGGCGTTACAATCTGGTCATGCCTGATAATATCACTATTACTCCTGATGGCGAGGCTGGAGGCTTTTGGCAATGGGTGATGCAACAGAACATTCCCCTTATCATCTGCGAGGGTGTAAAGAAAGCAGCCACGTTGTTGACGCAAGGATATGTAGCCATTGCCATTCCCGGAATTACCAGTGGTTATCGAGTTGTGAAAGATGAATTTGGTAAAGTTACCCGTCGTCAGCTAATTCCTGATTTAGCCGCGTTTGCGATTACAAAGCGCAGTTTTTACATTTGCTTTGATTTTGAAACTCAACCCAAGACAATTGCTGCTGTAAACAATGCTATTTCTCAACTTGGCTGTTTATTTCAGCAAAAAAATTGTCCTGTAAAAGTCATCGAACTTCCAGGAATAGAAAAAGGAGTTGATGAGTTTATTGTTGCTAAGGGTGCAAATAATTTTGAGAAAGTTTATCGCCAAAGTGTTGATTTAGAAATCTATCTTGCTCAAACCAAACCCCACACCGAGTTAAGTATTCCTGCTGCACTTACCTTTAACCGTCCTTATATAGGTGAAATACCTTTCCCCACCTCTGGATTAGTAGGAGTCAAATCAGCGAAAGGAACGGGGAAAACTACGGCATTGCAAGGCGTTGTTCGACAAGCAAAAAGTCGAAACCAACCCGTTTTGTTAATTACTCACAGAATCATACTTGGACGATTCTTGTGTGAAAAAATTGGTATTCAATGGGGAACACATAAAGACGATGCAGAGAAAAAGATTAATAAAACACTTACCCCCGCTCCTCCTATCCTACGCTCTCTATTCCCTCAGCAATCTCTCGGCTTGTGCGTTGATTCGATTTGGAAACTTAACCCAGAACATTGGCGAGGAGCAATAATAATTTTAGATGAAGTGGAGCAATCTTTATGGCATCTTTTAAATAGTAATACTTGTAAGCACAAGCGGGTAAAAATATTAAAATTATTCCAACAATTAATAGCTACAGTTTTAACAACTGGAGGATTAGTAATTGCTCAAGATGCTGATTTGTCAGATGTCTCACTAGAATATTTGCAGGGATTGGCAGGAATTAAATTAACACCTTGGGTAGTTCTCAATCAGTGGAAGCCTCACCAAGGTTGGGACGTAACTTTTTATGATTCACCAAACCCAACACCGCTAATTCACCAATTAGAATTAGATTTACTTGCTGGACGTAAATGTTATGTTACTACCGATAGTCGCGCTGGGCGTTATAGTTGTGAAACAATTGAACGTTATTTGAAAGAAAGGCTACAAAAATTACGGCGGCAATTTCCTAAAACTCTGGTAGTTAGTAGTTACACTACAAATACACCGGGTCACGCAGCAGTTGATTTTATCGCAGCGATTAATCAAAAAATATCGGAATATGACGGCGTTTTTGTTACCCCTAGCCTTGGTACGGGAATTAGTATTGATGTCCAACATTTCGACCGTGTTTATGGCATTTTTCAAGGGGTAATTCCTGACTCGGAAGCAAGACAAGCGCTAGCAAGAGTCCGGGATGATGTACCGCGTGTTGTCTGGTGTGCTAAACGAGGTATTGGTTTGATTGGTAGTGGGAGTACAAATTATCGCTTGTTATCTGATTGGTATCAAGAAAATCAAAAAGAAAACTTAGCTTTGTTGAGTCCTCTACATAAAATAGATGTGGATTTACCCTTAGTTTATGACCCGATTCATTTGCGGACTTGGGCAAAGTTATCTGCAAGGGTAAATGCTTCTATTCGCCTCTATCGGCAATCGATGCAAGATGGTTTAATTACTGATGGGCATCAAATTCAAGTGCGGAGTAATGCAGTCCATAATAATATTATTCGAGATTTACGTCTGGCATTTTTGGCAACCGATGCCGATGATTTAGCTACCCGCAAAAGGTTAATTTTAGAAATTGTTAAAGTTCAAAAAGATTGGGCACAAAGTCGTCAAAAAGCTAAAGAAATTAAACGCAAAATTAAAGAAATTAAGCAGCAAAACCAACTATCGGTAGCAACTGCTGTTGCCAATGCTAAAGATATCGATTATGTGGAATATGAGCAATTGTTAGTTAAGCATTCCCTAACGGATGGAGAACGCAACCAAATCAACAAATATATTCTCAGGCAAAGGTATGGTGTAGAAATTACTCCTTGGCTGAAATTGCAAGATGAACACGGATATTATCGTCAGTTGTTAATCCACTATTATTTAACTCACGAAAGCGAGTATTTTCACGTTAGGGATGAACAAGAATGGCATCAGCAATTATCTTGGGGTGAAGGAAAAGTTTTTCTCCCAGATTTAAAAACTTACACGCTCAAAGTTGAAGCTATGAGAGCTTTAGGAATGCTCCAGTTTCTCGAAGAAAAACGCGAATTTACTGAAAACGATACAGATTTGATATTGCTGAAAAATATTGCTTTTCAGCATAGTAAGCATATTAAAAGAGCGCTTGGTATTAATTTAGTCGGCGAGAAAGAGCAAGTTTCAGCAATCAAAATACTCGGTAGACTATTAAATTTGTTGGGTTTGAAGCTGAAACGAGTGAATCAGGTTTATCAAATTGATTTAGAAACGCTATATGATGGCAGACAGAAAATATTTGCTGTTTGGCATCAACGAGATGAGGTGATGTTGGCTCATGTTAAAATATATAGTGATAATTTGTTAGTCTCTGCTTTTAAATAAACCTCGTTGCAACAATTAGAATAGTAGTTGGAATGATTTTAAAAACATATCGTTAACAATCCCGATGCTTGAGGCTAGAAAATGTCAAAAGCCAAAAAAATTATATGAATGCGGAAGATTTTTTTAAACAAGGATTAAACCACAATTTGCAAGGAGACTATCAAGGCGCGATCGCAGCTTACACCCAAGCAATCAAGCTAAATCCTGACTATGCCGAAGCTTACCATAATCTAGGGCTGATTTTAAGTGGTCAACTCAAAGATTATCGCAGTGCGATCGCTAACTTCAATCGCGCCATCGAAATTAATCCCAATTTTGCCACAGCCTATTACAATCGGGCTAATGCTCGTTACTTTTTAGCCGATTATCAAGGAGCGATTGCAGATCATAACGTCGCATTACAAATCGATCCCAATCTGGCGCAATCTTACCACAGCCGCGGCAATGCCTACTTTGCTTTGGAAAACTACGACAAAGCGATCGCAGATTATATCCAAACAATCGAAATGAGTACCCAATTAGCTGATAATATCAATATTGATATTGCCAATGCTTATCATAATCGAGGCGTAACTCGTTTTGAACGCGGCGATCGTCAAGGAGCCATCGCAGATTTTCAGCAAGCTTTACAATGGCATCCCCATTTTGCCGCAGCTTACAGCAATCGCGGCAATATTCACCATATTTTAGGCAATTATCAAGAAGCGATCGCTGACCATAACCAAGCATTACAATTAGATCCTAACTTGGCAGAGGCTTATCATAACCGAGGTAATGCTCACTACGCTTTAGCAGATTATCAAAGTGCGATCGCAGATTACAACCGCGCCCTAAAAATCAATCCCAACTTTGCCGGAGCGTACTATAATCGGGGTCTAGTGCTTGCTCACCTCAAAAATTATCATGAAGCAATTGCAGACTTTAATCAAGCATTAAAGCTGAATCCTGATGATGTGCAAGCTTATTGTGAGCGTGGTTTGGTTCGTAGTACTCTTGAAGACTATGAAGGTGCGATCGCAGATTACGATCGAGCATTACAAGAAAACCCGACTCTAGCTTTAGTATATGGCTTTCGGGCAAATGCTCGTCGGCGATTGGGAGATTATCAAGGTGCAATTGAAGATAGCAATCGCCTATTACAACTCAATCCTAATTTAGCAGAAGGATATTGCGATCGCGCGGCGGCTCGTCGTTCTATAGAAGATCATAAAGGCGCAATTAAAGATTACGATCGAGCATTGCAAATTAATGATAACTTAGCCGCAGCTTATTATGGTCGGAGTATTGCCCGTGAAGCTCTGCACGATTTACAGGGTGCAATTGATGATAACACTCAAGCCATAGAGCTTGTTCCTGACTTTTCTCAAGCGTATTGCAATCGGGGAAATGCTCGTCGTCTTTTAGGGGATGAACAAGGAGCGATCGCAGATTATAATCAAGCATTAAAAATTAATCCTGATTTAATTGAAGCATATTACAACCGAGGTTCCACTCATTATGCTTTAGAAGAATATGAAAGTGCGATCGCAGATTACACCCAAGCTTTGCAAATAAATCCCCAATCTGCTGCATTTTACAGCGATCGCGCTAATGCTCGCTATGCCTTAGAAGATTATCAAGGGGCAATAGAAGATTACAGCCGAGCGATCGCGCTTGACCCCAGCTTTGCCGAAGACTGGTACAATCGGGGTCGTAGCCGTTCTCTGTTGGGAGACTTACAAGGAGCGCTTGCAGACTTAAACCAAGCTTTACAGCGTCAGCCTAATTGGGCTTCAGCTTACATCCTGCGAGCAGATGTCTACCGGAATTTGGGAGACTCTCAGCGAGCAATTAAAGATTTTCAGAAATCCGCAGACTTGTATTACCAAGAAGGAAATATCCAGTATTATCAACAAATTGTTGAGCTTATTGAACAGCTTCAATGAAGAAATAAGGGAGTCGCAAGACAAGATAAATCATGACAAAGACGCGATAAATCGGCGTCTCTTGTCTTAACCGAACAGTATTGCGTCGTCTCTTCCTACTCCTTTGTTTCTTCAAAGCGAAAGCGTTCTATGAAGCGGCGGTCAATCCAATCTTTGTAATGCCACAAGAGTTTGTGGGGTGGTAAAGTAAAAGTGCCTCTGGTTGCGATCGCTCGTTTGTCTCCCGTCCCAATTAAACTCAAATATTGTTTTTGTGGCTTATAAGGTTTGAGCGGCTTGTCTAATAAAATTCGCTGTAAATTCTCAAACAAAGGTTTACCTTGTCTAACAGCAAATACCCCAGCTTTCGGACGCGGATGATTTACCATTGTGGCAATATCACCAGATGCAAATACCTGCGGGTGCGTTTGAGATTGCAACGTGTCTTCTACCAAAATAAAACCTTGCTCATCAGTTCCTAGTCCAGCGTTTTTTAACCATTCGGGTGCTGATGCTTGTGTTACCCAAAAAATCTTATTGCACTCTACTGTCAAACCAGATTCACATTTAATTTCAAATACTTTTTTAGCTTTATTCTGGGTTTTAGGTGCAATTTTACACACAGTTTCTCCCAGATGTAACTTAATCCCTCGGTCAGTTAAAATTTGCTGAAGTTGATGCCGTACTGATTGATGATAATTGGGCATCAATTCTTGTCCGCGCTGGAATAAATGAACTTCTAGGTTTTGAATAGGTTGTTGAGTTTCATCCAAAATCCGATGTAACCGAGATTGCATCGATAGCGCTAATTCTACACCGCCCGCGCCACCACCTACGATCGCAATCCTAATTGCTTCTTGAGGATTTTTACTTACAGCTGCAATTAGTTCATACCAATGCTCTAATAACTGCGATACTGGTTTAGCTGCGATCGCATATTCTGCCGCACCTGATACAGACAGTATGGCTGGAGTGCTGCCAATATCAATAGACAGCACATCAAAATCTACCGCCAGTCCGTTATCACAAAGAACTTTGTTGTTTTTTAAGTCAAGGGCAACTACCGTGTCAATATACAATTGTACTTGAGCAAAGTTCGCCAAGGGTTGCAAGTCAATATGGCATTCATTGTGGCTGTAAAATCCGGCAATATGTCCTGGTAACATTCCAGAGTAGGCTGTCTCTGATGCTGTGGTAATCAGTATTAAACGTACTCCTGTTGACGGTTTGATACCGAGCATTTTTATAACAATAGCATGGCTGTGACCGCCACCAATTAACACCAGATTTTTAACTATTGGTTGTATAGTTTGCTGAGTTTTAATAGTCATCTTTAGTTAATCAATGATTATAAATAAATCAAAATTATCATGATGAGAGTTAATTGTCCGTGAAGACTAAAGACTAGTGAATACAACTGATTTTTGGAAATGTCTACTGGCAAAGGAAGTTATATTTTCCATTTTGTTGTTTGCATACAGTAATTTCAGTACTAAATATCTATGAAAATAATAGATGTAAATAGTTTAATACATAAAAATTAAATATTGAAATTTGTTTCTATTAATTATTAATGTCTTTAATCCCATGAAAAACATTTTATCAAAAAGTCACATCCAGCTATCCCAAATATTCCTGCGGATACCTGTTTTCCAGCAACAAGTCAAACAAAATCAGCATCATTCGCTAAAACGACGCTTAAGAATAGCAAGCGAACAGCTAGAAAATAACACTATAGAAATCAGTCTAGCTGTAATTAATGATTTAGAACAAATTGCTTATAGCTATCCACAGTACCATTGGACGATCGTAGATATTCTTACTAGTTTTGTACGAAAAAATGCTCCTTATATGCTCCAAGAGGAAGTAACGAGCCACCTGTCAACAAAAATTCGTTTAGATATTCAAGCCGCGCTGACTGTTATTGCTAGAAGAGATGCAAACAAAGACCCAGTAAATGAGCAACTTGATTTGAGCTTCACAGATATCAAAGGAGCAAACTTGAAAGGGGCGAATCTACAACAGATAAATCTCTATCAAGCTAATCTAGCTGGGGCTAATCTTAGAGAAGCTAATCTAGCGGGGGCAATACTTAGTGCAGCTAATCTAGAAGGAGCTAATTTATATCTAGCGAACTTAGAAGGAGCAATCCTCAGTGCAGCTAATCTAGATAAAGCTAACCTTTCTAAAGCTAACCTGCATCGTGCCAGTTTATATCTAGCTAGCTTGCATGGAGCAATTCTCTATGACACCATACTTGATCAAGCAAACCTCAGAGAAACCAAATTCTCTGAGTAATATCATATTCGCTTGATTGCTGATTGAAAAATTTTTCCCTACTCTTTAGTAGAGACGCAACTAACTGCCTTGCCTCTCTCCTGATTCTCTATTTTCAGCGTAATTCGTAACTTTTGTAGCGCAAGCGTTTCTTAATGTGTGACGTAAAATTATATTAGATATAATTCCTTAGTTCAATGAGTGTTTTGACACCTATTATAAATTTCTGCTAAATGCTATACTATTTTTCCTCAACATCTAAGTAATAATTCTAGGTTGTAAGGAAAATTTTTACCATGTCTTCTAAAAAGACAGACGCTCTTTTGAATTGGTTGATAACTTTAACAGCTGTATTTGGCTGCTCGTTGACTGTAATTTTCTTTGTCTTGTCCAATATTAAAGAATTGTCAATTCAAGAAAAAATCCAGTATAGAAACCAAGCTTTAACAACTACTGCAATAGTTTTTCTGGCATCGGCAGCAATGTTTAATACTTATTATGCAGCAAGGCGTGCCCAAGCTATGCAGAAGAGTGCGATCGCATCTGAGAAAAACTTAGAAATTGGCTTGCAAAATGCCAAGCTCAATCAAGACAGATTGATTGCAGAACGCTTTATGGGCGCAATTGCCCAGCTTGGCCATGAAAAAGTGGAAACTCGGACAGGTGCAATTTATGCTTTAGAAAGGGTTGCTCAGGATTTTCCTCAAGAACACTGGACAATTATGGAAATTCTCACTGCCTTTGTACGAGAGAATGCACCCATCCAGCACGTAAAAGGCGAGCAACAAAAGCCGGAATATCAAGGAGCAATTTACTCAAGTCGGCGTAGAAGTGGGCCGCGTCCAACGCCGCAGTTCGAGCAAAATCTCCATGAAGAATTCCCCAAAATACGCACCGATATTCAAGCAGCCCTGACTGTTATCGGCAGGCGTAATTTACTCGAAGACCCAAAAGATCAAAAACTTGATTTACGTAACACCGATATTAGACAAGCAGACCTACTAAAAACCAACCTGCAACAAGCAGACTTGCGTGGGGCTGACTTGAGTGGGGCTGATCTGCGTGGGGCTGATTTGAGTGGATGTGACCTTAGTGGCGCTAAACTCATTAGGTCGATTCTTTATGAAACCAAGTTACTAAAAGCTAGTTTATATGGAGCCAACCTTTGTTGGGCTAACCTGAATCGTACTAACCTCTCTGGAGCCAACCTGCGTTCAGCCAACCTCTCCGGTGCAAGTCTGCGTGCAGCTAATTTACAGGGAGCGAACCTTTATAAAGCTAACTTACAACAAGCGACCTTAAAAGTTGCTGACCTCTCTGGAGCAAAGTTGTTTTTAGCCAACTTGCAAGGTGCAAAATTGGGTAAAGCCAACCTGCACCAAACGGGTTTGATTGGTGCTAACCTCTGTGGAGCGAACTTAAATGGAGCTAACCTTTCTGGCGCTAACTTAAATGCAGCCAAACTCCACCAAACAGAAGTCTATTTTGCCAACCTCTCAGAAGCTAGCTTAACGGAAGCTGACCTGTATCAGGCTAATCTAATTGGAGCAAACCTTTATAGGGCAACCTTTTATCAAGCTAACCTGACTCAGGCAAACCTGATGGGAGCTAACTTTTCCCAAGCTAACCTCAATGATGTCAAATTGGAAGGGACTATTTTGACAGGAGCAAAAAACTTAGAGTTGGATCAGATTAGAGAAGCAGTTGGCGATCGCACCACTCGCTTACCTGATTATATCGAAGCACCTACACATTGGCGGCAATCGGGTTAAGCGATCGCAGCATCATTAGTTATTTGGGCGTATTCTACCGTTTTCACTTAATGCTATAGTTTTTCCAAAAAGTCTCCCTAACAATTCTGAAGATGAAGAAAATGAAAGCTATGTCTGATAACAGCACACACCAGCCAGAAATTTGTTTATAGTTTTAATTTTATTTATTAGATTATTTATTCATTTAGCAAAAAATAAGAAATAGATGAGAGTAGTGCTGTGCCCTCTATGGCTTGTAGGAGAATGTAGAAGAGAATAATCTTGCCTACAGTATTAATCAATGTTGAGGGAAAAACCATGCAATCAGCTTTACGTATCACAACCAAAGTTTTACCAGGAAACAAAATAGAAATTGAAATTCCAGAAGCTGAAATAGGCGATAGCGTTGATGTATTTGTGATTTTACCAGAAAAAACTGAACCCAAACATCGTTCTGTACTTGAGATTATAGAAGAAAGCCGTAGGAGACACCCTTCTCGAACTGCTGAGGATATAGACAGACAACTACAAGAAGAACGCTTATCATAATTAAAAATTAGTAGACCAAATTAAACTCATTTTTCAGGCGATCGCACAATCATCCTACCGGAAAATCTTCAACCACCTGAACATTGGAAAGCTTAAGTTTCACCCTTAGATACTGAAACTTTGAACCTTTGAGCATCATCGTCAAACCTCTAAGCTTCATCGTTGAACCTTTAAGACAAAAATAATCACTCAATCTGAAAAAGTTTTTTCCGAAATAGCCGCTTTATCGTCTGTATAATCACTGAAATGGGCAAGAGCGTTAGGCTGATTTCGGGTAATTTGTGATGAAACTAGATTTAGTCAGGTTTTTTCAAGCTTGCAACCCCAGTAAAACTCTGGTCGTGAGCAAACCGGAGGATAGACAATATTATATTGATTTCTCTAAAGTGCGTGGTGCCAAGATTATTGAGGAACTTGGGCGAACTATCACCCGCCTTGCACCTGAAGAACCCACTTGTCAATTGTTTACCGGACATATCGGTTGTGGCAAATCCACTGAATTACTGCGGCTAAAGGCAGAGTTAGAGCAGCAGGGATTTCATGTGGTTTATTTCGAGTCTAGCCAAAGCCTGGATATGGCTGATATTGATGTTACAGATATTTTATTAGCAGTAGCTCGTGAAGTTAGTCAAAGTTTGGAAGCAATCAAAATTAACCTCAAGCCTGGATACTTTCAAACTCTGTTTACTGAACTTGGTGAATTTTTGCAAACGCCGATAGAACTTGGGGGAGAGTTATCTGTAGGTATTGCCAAAATTACTGCCAAAACGAAAGATAGTCCCAGACTTCGCTCTCAGTTACGGCAATATTTAGAACCGCGCACCAACGGCATTTTAGAATCAATTAACAAAGAATTGCTCAAGCCTGCTAGAGAAAAACTCAAGCAGCAGGGTAAAAAAGGACTGGTGGTAATTATAGATAATCTCGACAGAGTGGATAATTCTCAGAAACCTTCCGGTCATTACCAGCCAGAATATCTCTTTGTGGAACGGGGCGAACAGTTAAACCAGCTAAATTGTCATGTTGTTTATACCATTCCGTTAGTGTTGATTTTTTCCAACGCTTTAGGAAGGTTAACAAATCGCTTTGGCGTAGACCCCAAGGTTTTGCCGATGGTTCCTGTGCAATTACAAGATGGTTCGCAATTCTCACAGGGAATTGTACTGTTACAACAGATGGTTATGGCAAGGGCTTTTCCTGGTGTCAGTTGGGAACAAAGTCAGAATTTAATTACTGAGGTTTTTGATAGTCCTGATACATTAGAGCGACTTTGCCAAGTTAGCGGTGGTCATTTGCGTAACTTGTTGATGTTATTGTTTCGCTGTCTTCAGCAAGAAGACCCACCTTTGTCGCAAGAGTGCGTAAATAGAGTGATTAAACAGCGCCGCAATGAGCTAACTTTGGCAATTACGCCCGATGAATGGGAAGTACTGCGTGAGGTGGCGCAAGAGAAAAACCTAAGAGGTCATGAAAGATACGAACTTTTGCTCCGCAGTATGTTTGTATTTGAATACCGGAATGAGGATGGTTCGTGGTTTGATATCAATCCGATTTTGGCAGAAGCCAAAGAATTTAGGTTATAAATCGGCATATATGAACAATTACCCCCCTTAATCCCCCCTTATAAAGGGGGGAAACAAGAAATCTAGTTCCCTCCCCTTTATAAGGGGGAAAGGTTAAAGGGGAAAGGGGAAAGGGAAGGGGGAAACAAGAAATCTAGTTCCCTCCCCTTTATAAGGGGAGGGTTAGGGTGGGGTAAAAGACTTGTGTGTACACCGTAGCCTTTATAAGGGGGAAAGGTTAAAGGGTAAAGGGAAAAGAGAAGGGGGAAACAAGAAATCTAGTTCCCTCCCCTTTATAAGGGGAGGGTTAGGGTGGGGTAAAACCTTGGGTTTTTCAGTTATTTCCTAAAAACCTAGCTTGATAAGACTTTCCTCGTTCCCAGTCTCCGACTGGGAATGCATTCATTGAGTCTCTGACTCAATGCCAGATTAGAGGCAGAGCCTCAACGAGGAGCATTCCCATGCAGAGCATGGGAACGAGATAATAACGTTAGCTAGATCAACAAGTGCGGGAGCCGTTTCAACAAGTGCGGGAGCTGCATCAACAAGTGCGGGAGCTAGATCAACAAGTGCGGGAGCTAGATCAACAAGTGCGGGAGCTAGATCAACAAGTGCGGGAGCTAGATCAACAAGTGCAGGAGCTATATCAGCAAGTGTGGGAGCTAGATCAACAAGTGCGGGAGCCGTTTCAACAAGTGCGGGAGCCGTGTCAGTTGTCATCTTCACAACTACAGCTTTTACAACTAGCAGAAATCGTCCGTCATCCTTTCTGCCCCCTGCCTCCTACCTCCTGGCTCAAAACCCGTAGCTTTGTACTTTATGCAAAAGAAAACTGCTGTATGTTATGAGTAATCAGCAAGAGCCAGAAAATTTAGCCTTTGACAATGAGCATTCATTGCAAACTCTGGTGCGAACAATTACCCTTTCTCAGGAAACATTTTCGCTGATTTTACTGCGCTGTAACTATGCTGATTTACGTCAGCGGATGGTAGAACGTCTGCGCCAATTATCTCCTGTACACATTCATGAAATTACTTTACCTGCATCAGTCAAAACGCTTTACACAAATATACGCGAACAGTTGGGAGATGAACAGCCACCAGCATTAATGATTTTTGGTTTGGAGTCGGTTAAAGATATTGATACAGTTCTGACTTCAGCTAACCAAGTGCGGGAGGAGTTTAGAAAGAACTTCCCGTTTCCGATATTGTTATGGGTTAATGATTCAGTTCTGCAAAAATTTATTCGATTAGCAACTGATTTAGAAAATTGGGCAACGATCATTGAGTTTGAAAACCCTACGGATGAGTTAGTCAACTTTCTCCAGCAAAAAAGTGATGAAATCTTTGCTGGTGAAGTAACGCCTAATCTCCAAATGTGCCGAGAATTAGAAACTGCTCGTCAGGATTTGCAAAATCGAGGAGAAGTATTAGAAGCAGCACTTCAAGCAAGTTTAGAGTTTTCGCTTGGCTTGAATGATTATCTACACGATCAAATAGATTCTGCTTTAGCACATTATCAACAAAGTTTGGAGTTCTGGCAACGAAGTAATTATTTAGAACTACAAGGTATATTACTCGTTAATATTGCTTTAGTTTATAACCGTCAAGCTGAAAAAAATCAGACAGAAAATCAACGCTATTGGCAAGAGTCGAGAAATTACCTTGAGCAAGCTATTGAGATTTTTGAACAAGCACAACGTTCTGATTTAGTCGCAAAACATATTACTAAACTGGGTGGAGTTCTGCAAAATTTACAAGCATGGTCAGAGTTGCAAAGCCTTGTGGATAAATCTTTGCCGCTACATCAAAATTATGGCACGTCGTTGCAGTTGGCTCAAGATTATGGTTTTTTGGCAGAGGTAGCTTTAGAGCAATCACGTTGGGATGAAGCTCATCAGCTCGCAGGGCAAGCATTACAAATATTAACTGAGATACCTAATTTACAATCAAATGAATTTGAATTGTATCGGTTTATTTTAGCAAAAGCTCAACAGGGTTTAGGTCAATATCAAGTAGCAATTAATAGTTTAAAAACTGCAAAAGCTAAAAGTAATCATCAGTACAACCCACAATTATATATATCTATATTAGAAAGGTTGCGCTTACTCTACTTTGAACAAGGTGAATATCTCAAAGCTTTTCATATTAAGCAAGAGCAACTACAAATTGAACAGCAGTATGGTTTTCGCGCCTTTGTTGGTGCATCTTATCTCAATCCGCAGCGACAAGCAATTAGTTCTGCATTGCAAGTAGAAAATCCTGAAACCATTGCTGAAGAAATTGCTGCTTCTGGTCGAGGACAAGATGTAAAGCGGTTGCGAGAAAGAATTGGCGGGACTGAGCATAAATTGACTGTAATTCATGGTCAGTCAGGAGTGGGGAAAAGTTCAATTTTGCAGGGTGGATTAATCCCAGCGTTGCAACAGCAAGCTATTGGCGAGCGAGATGCTTTACCCCTTCTGGTGCGAGTTTATACAGATTGGGTGGGGATGTTGGGGCAGAGTTTGGCTAAAGCTTTTGAGGAAGTCAGAGGTAATCAATTATCTGTTAATCTTGATTCTTCAACAGCTATTTTAGAACAATTACGAAGAAATACTGACCGGAATTTGTTAACGGTTTTAATATTTGACCAGTTTGAGGAGTTTTTCTTTGTTTATCCAGACCAAGGTCAACGACGAGCATTTTATGAGTTTTTACGAGTTTGTCTAGATATTCCTTTTGTGAAGGTAATTCTGTCTTTGCGGGAAGATTATTTACATTATTTATTAGAATTAGACCGTCTGTTTAATTTGAGTGCAATTAATAATAATATTCTCGATAAACATATTCGCTATTATTTGGGTAACTTTTCACCAGCCGATGCTAAAGCAGTTGTGCAGAGTTTAACAGAACGCTCTCACTTTTACTTAGAACCTGCATTGATTGATGAATTAGTCCGAGATTTAGCAGGTGAGTTGGGGGAGGTACGCCCGATTGAGTTACAAATTGTGGGGACACAATTGCAAACTGATAAAATTACAACTTTAGAAAAGTATCGTCAGTTTGGCACGAAAGAAAAACTGGTTGAGCGATTTTTAGAAGAAGTCATTCATGATTGTGGTGCGGAGAATGAACAGGTTGCTCGACTGGTTTTATATTTACTTACAGATGAAAATGGTACTCGTCCCCTGAAGACTCGTGCTGAGTTAGCCGCAGATTTGCCAGCAGAAGTTGATAAACTAGATTTGGTTTTAGAGATTTTTGTGGCATCAGGGTTAGTATTGCTGTTACCAGAATCGCCTGCTGACCGTTATCAATTGGTGCATGATTACCTTGTGTCGTTTATTCGCCAACAACAGGGCAATGAGATATTAGCACAACTAGCTAGAGAGCGAGAACAACGCTTGCAAGCAGAAGAGAAGCTGAAGCTTGAACAAGATGCAAGGCAGATATTAGTTGATGCTCAACAAGAAGCCAAGCGACAAATTCGCCAAGGGCGGATGCAGTTGATGGTGAGTTCTGGTTTAGCGGTATGTCTATTATTATTGGCAGGTATATCATCAAGATACGCATTCAATAAAATTCAAGTGGCTAATAATAATAAGCGACAGGTAGAGCAGAAGTTTCAAGAAGGGGAGAAGAATAAGCAATTCCTACAAGCAAAATTAAAATCAACAACACAAGAGTCGTTGGCTTATAAAGTAAACTTGGAAGAGCTAAAACGGGAAACCTCAGAATTACTAGAGAAAAATGCCCATGCACGGGAAAGCGCAAAAAATGCTGAAGTAAAATTACAACTAGCACAGACAGAACGAGAGCGAGCAGAATCTCAAGTTAAGCAAGCCCAAACCACTCTCAAGCAAATGCAAGCAAGACTTACACAAACAAAGGAAGCAATAAAAGTAGCGGGTGTACAGTATCAAAAAGCACATCAAGATGCGGAAGAAGCACGTCGAAAAGCATCTCAACAAATAAAAGCAGCAGATCAAGAAGTAAAAAAAGCACATCAACAAATAGAAGCAGCAGATCAACAAATAGAAGCAGCAGATCAAAAAGCACAAACAGCAGATCAAAAAGCACAAACAGCACATCAAGAAGCACAAACAGCACATCAACAAGCAGCAAGTCGAGAAATAATAAATAATACACAGGCGGCAACTGCTGCAAAAATTCAAAGTATATCAAGGCCGAGGCAGTGTCAATAGTGTGAGTTTTAGCCCGGACGGCAAAACCATCGCCACGGCATCAGATGACAAGACAGCGCGGTTGTGGCCTGTGGAGAATTTAGACCACTTGCTAGTGCGGGGTTGCAATTGGCTGCATGATTATTTGCAGAATAACCCGAATTTGGGTGAGAGAGACAAGCGTCTTTGTGATGATATTAAGTAATATGATGTCGGTTAATTTAGTTATGATTACCACAGTCATTGCACCCCACCCCTTGGTGAGGGGCTACCGTGTATACACAAGTCAAATTACCCCCCTTAATCCCCCCGATGCATTGGGGGGAAATCGGAAATCTAGTTCCCTCCTCTTTGCAAGCCTTGGTGCAGTCGCAAGCAATCGATGTCTGCCGAGAGGAAATCGGAAATCTAGTTCCCTCCCCTTTGCAAGCGATGCCCTGAGCTTGTCGAAGGGGGGAGGGTTAGGGTGGGGTGATGCGCATTGGTGTCAACTTAACGTGAAAGCCAGCCGAGAACAAGCTTTTAGATATTGTCTCGGTTGTCTCGTTCCCAGTCTCCGACTGGGGATGTTCGTCGTTGAGGCTCCGCCTCAAGACTTGCGGCAGAGCCGCAACGATCGGCATTTCCAGCCAGAGGCTGGAAACGAGGTTTGAAAAGTGCAGCTTTGGCGGGGTGGGGTGATGCGGATATTATGGTTACTTCAAAGGACATGATATAAATAATTGGCAAAAGTCTGGCGATTCTCCTTTGGAGACGCTAGGCGATCGCACTCTACTCGAATTGTCTCATGCGATCGCTCCAAAGGTTTCTCAGTTTTGCTCAAGCTATCTGCACCTTCTAGAATTATCTGATTCCCAAAGTAGTGCAGAATTAAATGGTGAAGAAGGAACTGGCAAAGCGATCGCTCAACTACGCAAAAAACTATTATTTGACAAATACAGCAGATTACTGCTGCCAATGGTGGCAGAAACTTAATATTAAAGATGCAAAAATCGGGATTGCATCTGGTTGTCGCTAGTTCAGCAAGTTCTGAAGAACTTGAGATCGCGTTCAAAATTACTCAAGTAGATGATTTGCTATCGCAAGTAACTACATCCGATGATGCCGAAGCATCTAAACTTGCTCCTGAAATTGTAGAAGCTGCCTTGAACAAAGGGCAAATGACACCTGAAAAAGTCGTGCTGCTAAGAGATTCTCCCTACGATATTGAGTCTGCCGACAAAGCCGGAGTAAATGTAATTGCTTTGCGTTGCGGTAGCTTTAGCGATGAACAACTATCGCTTGCGATCGCAATTGACAACGATCCAGAAGATTTACTACAGCACTATGATTCTTCAATTCTGGGTGCAAATGTTTAAATAGTAAAAAAGTACTAAAAGGGTAAGCGATCGCAGTCAATTCATCAACGAAGTTGTGCAATATTGTAAGCTGTTACGCATTAAAATTGCACATTAACTAATGAGGGTTGTCCTTTGTTATTTGTTCTTTGTCCTTAGAAACACAAAACACAAATGACTAATGACTAATGACCGTTTATACGGAGTTTGACTTGTGTGTACACTGTAGCTTTTTTAAGGGGGGGTTAGGAGGGATCGATAAGTGCCTAAAATTACAGCCATTCACTTTTAAAATATTCCCTGAGTAAGAGACAATGAATAAGACATCTGTCCTACGCTAATTATCCTATGGGGATAAAACACAGAGATGTCTCTAACAAAGCGGCTGGAAATTTTAGATTTAATTCGGAAACTTCGTCAGCAGCTCAATCTTTCTCAGAAACAGTTTGCTGCTAAAGTAGGAGTTTCTTTCAAAACAGTCAACCGTTGGGAGAATGGGCATACAGTCCCTTCACGCATAGCGCTAAAACTAATAGAAGAAATGTTACGGAAGATGGGTGAACCTGGCAAAAGACTGCTAACTCAATATTTTCCAGAAGCAGAGTAGGGTTATGAGTCGTAAGGCAAGGGCATCTGAATCGCAAATAATCTTTACTGACGGTAGAGACAAGGGCGCATTCATCCGGGAGAAACTGCTGCATTATGGTGTTGCTTCCCTATCCGTTGTCTTAGCACTATGGACAACTCTGCTACTCAATCCATATCTCACTTCAACGCCTGCGGCACTGTTTTTTGCTGCGGTGATGGTGAGTGCTTGGTACGGTGGCTTAGGGCCAGGGTTACTTGCTACCCTTTTGTCTACTTTTGCAGTCAATTACTTCTTTTTTAAGTCACTTCACGTGCAGAACATTACAAATCTGAATATTGTAGTTCCCTTGGTAGTGTTCATGCTGACAGCAGGGTTAATCAGCTGGCTTAACGAATCACGCCGCACAGCCCAACGGCAAGCAGAGGCGAGCCTGAAGTCACTACGCGAAAGTGAGGCACGGTTTAGTCGCTTAACCGAGTCCAATATTATTGGGATGATTGTGGCTAATCTGAACGGCTTAATCGTTGAAGCCAATGATGCCTTTCTCAAAATGCTCAATTATACACGCGAAGATTTGCGCTCTGGTCGAATCCGCTGGGGCGATATTGTTCCACTCCAATATATTGAGGTAAGCGAGCGAGCGATTCAAGAACTGACAATGACTGGGAGTTGTAAGCCCTTTGAGCAGGAATACATCCGCAAAGACGGCTCTTTAGTTCCTGTTCTACTTGGTTTTGCTAAACAGGGAGATCGGACAATCATTGGTTTTGTACTTGACTTAAGCGAACGCAAACAAGCCCAAGCAGAAGCCCAGCATCTCTCCCGCCAAGCAAAAGAAGCCCAGAGCATTTTGCAAATGCTCCTAGAACACGTCCCAGAGGGAATTACGATCGCTGGTGGCCCCCCTGATTTCCCAATTATCGCTAACAGCAAACTCGCGCAAAAACTTTTGGGCAGACCAAATGAATCTCTCGTTGGTATGTCTTGTGAATCTTATGTTCAGCTTTACAGTCTGTTCTTGGCTGATGGTGTAACGTCGCTCACTTTAGAGCAATTACCTTTATACCGTGCTACGCGTTATGGAGAAACCATCCGCGATGAAGAATGCATCATTGAACGTCCAGATGGTACTACAATTACAGCGATCGCCAATGTCGTACCAATTCGAGATTCCCAAGGTGAGATTATTGGTGCAATAGATTGCTGGCGCGATATCACCAACCGTAAGCTCATAGAAGAAGCACTGCGCCAACGAGAAACAGAACTTCGTTTAATTACAGATACGCTGCCAGTTCTGATTACTTTTGTAGATTCAGAACAACGCTACCGCTTCAACAATCGAGCCTATCAAGATTGGTTTGGGCATTCAACGGCAGAAGTTTATGGAAAGCATCTTTGGGAAGTATTGGGTGAATCCGCTTATGAAGTGCTTCGTCCTTATGTGGAACAAGTACTAGCAGGAGAGCAGGTTACTTTTGAAAGTCAAGTTCCTTATAAAGATGGTGGCACACGTTACATTAATGCCATTTACGTTCCCCAATTTAATCAACAGGGAATCGTTGAAGGGTATGTGGCGTTAGTCACCGACATCAGCGAACAGCAAGCTGCGCTACGCGAACGCGATCGGGCAGAAGCTGCGTTGCGCGAAAGTGAAGCTCGCTTTCGCCAAATGGCAGACACTGCTCCCGTACTAATTTGGATGTCCGGCACTGACAAACTTTGTAACTACTTTAATAAACCTTGGCTAGATTTTACCGGGCGGACTCTGGAGCAAGAGATGGGCAAAGGGTGGACTGAAGGTATTCATCCTGATGATTTTCAGCGTTCCTTAGATACATACACCCATGCCTTTGATGCCCGACAAAATTTTCAAATCGAATATCGTCTCAAACACTGTGATGGCGAATACCGTTGGGTTTTTGATACTGGTGTGCCTCGGTTTGCACCAACCGGGGAATTTCTTGGCTATATCGGCTCCTGTGTTGATATCCACGATCGCAAGTTGGCAGAAGAAGCGCTACGTGACAGCGAGGAGCGATACCGAATTTTAACGGAAGTCTCACCGCAGGCCATTTGGATGGGCAGTAGCGATGGTGGTATTACTTATTGCAATCAACACTGGTTAGATTTCACCGGACTGACAATGGAGCAAACCGCTGGGTATGGCTGGATTTATGTCATTCACCCCGACGATCGCGATCGCGTCTTTAAAAGTTCGATGCAGGCTGTTGCTAACGCCACCAACTACGAAATAGAAGTTCGCTTTCGTCAAGTTTCTGATGGTAGCTATCGTTGGCATATTGTCCGGGGTTTACCATTTCGAGATGCAAACGGACAGATTATCAAATGGGTGGGCATCGCCAGCGACATTCACGATCGCAAAGTTGCCGAAGCCGCCCTGCAACAACTCAACGAAATGCTAGAGCAACGGATTCAAGAGCGCACTGCCCAACTCGAAGCCGCTAATAAAGAACTCGAATCTTTCTCTTACTCAGTTTCTCACGACTTGCGGGCACCACTGCGCCACATCGCCGGATTTGTCGAATTGCTTCAGAAACGCCAGACCTCAACAAGTTTAGATCGAACAAGTCAGCGCTATTTGAAAATAATTGCCGACACTGCCAAACAAGCAGGGATACTGATCGATGAATTGCTGACATTTTCTCGGATGGGGCGCACCGAAATGCGCTACATCAACTTGAATATGGAGGAATTGGTACAAGAAGTAAAACGCGACTCGATCGCAGAAACCCCAGGACGGATAATCTATTGGCACATCGAGCCACTGCCAGAAGCGCAGGGCGATCCCTCCATGCTGCGACTGGTGCTTCGCAACTTGATAGGCAATGCCGTAAAATATAGCCAGACTCGAAACCCAGCAGAAATTACTGTTGGCAGTATTGACAATGAAAACGAAGTTATCTTTTTTGTACAAGATAACGGCGTAGGCTTTAATATGCAATATGTCCACAAGCTATTCGGAGTATTTCAACGTCTGCATAGCGACCCACAATTTGAAGGCACTGGTGTTGGATTGGCAAACGTGCAACGCATTATTCATCGGCATAATGGTCGAGTTTGGGCAGAGGCTGTAGTTGACAGTGGCGCCACCTTTTATTTCTCGCTGCCTAAATTGTCCAAAGAGGAGAGTGAATGAAAGAACTGAAGCGAATTTTGCTAATTGAAGACAGTGCCAACGATGCAGAGTTAATCCTAGCCGCCTTGTCAGAAAACCATCTCGCCAATGAAGTAGTGGTGGTACGTGATGGCGAAGAAGCATTAGATTATCTTTATCGCCGGGGGTTGTTCCGGTTGCGAATGGAAGGGTATCCTGTTGTAGTGTTGCTCGATTTGAAACTGCCTAAAGTTGATGGACTAGAAGTGCTGGCGCAACTCAAATCTGACCCAGTAATGCGAGTAATTCCAGTGGTGGTACTGACCTCTTCTCGCGAGGAGCCTGACCTAGTTCGCTGCTACGAGCTAGGGGTGAATGCTTATATTGTCAAGCCAGTAGATTACCGTGATTTTGCCGATTCTATTAAAGGTGTTGGCTTGTTTTGGGCAGTGATCAATCAGCCTCCAGTTGGTGCTTTACCTCCGGCTCCTCATCCTCAAAAGGAGAGCAACTGATGAATGTCCTGCGTTTCCTCCTCTTGGAAGATAGCCTGTTAGATACAGAGCTTGCCCAAATGATATTAACTGAAGGGGGAATTAATTGCGAACTGATCCGAGTCGAAACCGGTGCTGATTTCCTAGCTGCTTTGGAAACAGAAACTTTCGATTTAATTCTTGCCGATTATGCCTTACCATCTTTTGATGGAATTTCTGCCTTGGAAATTGCCCGAAATCACTATCCAGAGGTTCCTTTTATCTTTGTCTCTGCCGTACTAGGTGAAGAATTAGCGATCGAAGCTTTGAAGAATGGTGCAACCGATTATGTATTAAAGCAACGATTAGGGCGGTTAGTTCCCTCGGTGCAACGCGCATTGCGGGAAGCTAAGGAGCGGCGTAAGCGCAAGCAAGCAGAGGAGTCTTTACAAAAAAGTGAAGCCAAGTATCGCCAAATTGTTGATACCTCTTATGAGGGAATTTGGATGATTGACTCCAAAACCCGAACCGAGTTTGTGAATCAGCGGATATCTCAGATGTTGGGTTATCCGGCAGCAGAAATACTCGGTCGTTCTATATTTGATTTTATCGTGGCTGATGAGATCGCCGATGAAGCAAAACTGGAGTGGTTCAAAGGAGAAGGAAGCGATCTCAAAGAAGGGCGATTGCGTTGCCAGGATGGTTCGTACATCTGGACACTGATTTCTGCAAGAACGATTTTGAACGAACAAGGTGAGTGTTTAGGTGCGATCGCCATGCTAACTGATATCACCGATCGCAAACGCAGCGAATCAGAACGCGATCGCCTTTTGCAGCTTGAGCAAATAGCTAGGGCGGAAGCTGAGGCTGCTAACCGAATCAAAGATGAGTTTTTGGCAGTACTTTCTCATGAATTGCGATCGCCCTTGAATCCAATTCTCGGTTGGGCAAAACTATTGCAGAGCCGGAAATTTGATGAGGCATCGCTCAACAAAGCACTGAAAACTATTGAGCGCAATGCCAAATTACAAGCTCAATTAATTGAAGACTTACTAGATGTTTCTCGCATCCTCCAAGGCAAACTCAGCCTCAACACGATCCCAGTCGATCTGGTATCCACGATTGAAGCCGCAATGGAAACAGTGCATTTAGCAGCAGAGGCTAAAACTATTCAGATTGAGACGAAGCTCGATCCAAATGTGGGCAAAGTTTTGGGCGATCCAGCCCGCTTACAGCAAGTTTTCTGGAACCTTTTATCGAATGCCGTCAAGTTTAGTGAGACTAAGGGAAAAGTAAATGTGCGATTGCAGCGCATCGACACTCAAGCGCAGATTACCGTCAGCGATACAGGTAAGGGCATTCACCCTGACTTTTTACCTCATGTATTTGATTACT
Organism: Nostoc sp. DSM 114167; assembly: GCF_052692655.1. NCBI lineage: Bacteria > Bacillati > Cyanobacteriota > Cyanophyceae > Nostocales > Nostocaceae > Nostoc > Nostoc sp. DSM 114167. Next base: position 3,194,129 of record NZ_CP195116.1, on the reverse strand, counting down.
TCCGTCAAGGTGACAGTACAACAACTAGAAGGTTTGGTGGATTAGGGTTAGGTTTAGCGATCGCTCGTCACTTGATCGAGATGCACGGCGGAACAGTTTGGGCGGAAAGTCCTGGTGAGGAGCAAGGAGCGATTTTTACAGTCAGGTTGCCGCTAATCGAAGACAGTACGACAAGCGAGGATGACACAAATACTGATTCCTCAACTGCCGCTTTTTCCTCCTCTCCCCTCATGGGTTTACAAGTGCTGGTTGTGGATGACAATGATGATACCCGCGACTTTTTCAGCTTTGTGCTGGAACAGTTTGGCGCGATCGTCACCGCAGTGGCATCAGGAGATGAAGCATTACAAGCGCTAACCCAGTCAAAGCCAGATATCTTACTCAGCGATATTGGAATGCCAGAGATGAACGGCTATATGTTGATGCAACAGGTGCGGACTCTGGAAGCAAAAGTCGGAGGAAAAAAGATGCCTGCGATCGCTCTGACTGCTTATGCAGGTGAAATCAATCAGCAATACGCACTAAAAGCAGGATTTCAACAGCACATTGTTAAGCCTGTAGCACCAGAGGAATTGCTCGTGGCGATTTCTAACTTAGTCCAATCTACTTAGGTTAGGGTTTGCGATCGATCTGAGTAATTGAACTGGCTTAAGGTTACAGATTTGAAACTATTCTTCACAAGTAATATGGTCTTTTTAATTGCCTGGAATACTCCTGGTAATCCAGAAAAATGTTGTGCTCCAACAGCGTGTTGATATAAAAAGTTTATTCTCTTGTCAAAAATTTATATCACCTTATTGACAGTACCTTTCAAGTAATTGAACTACACTACTTTTCATTCTCCGTCTGGATTGTGGACTAAATACCTGAAAATTTTATCAAATCAATCTGAGTGAAAAAGAGTGTAGAGATGTAGCAGTACTAAGTCTCTACAAGGTTTCTGGATATAGCATATTTAACTTCACTAGATGTCTAATCATTCGTGAATAATCAGATCCCTGACTTCTCTAAAAAGTCGATAATCTTGTCGATCGTGAATGATTCAGGATTGGTATATAGATAATTTTTATCTAATAGATTTAATAGTTCGCCAATTTTATCCGTGTTTGTACTCTATCATAACTTTACGGATACTCTTAGAATCAACCTAAATTTATTTCCGTAAGGAGTCGGATATGAAGACTTATGACATGTCTTTCATAAAAACCAATGGACTCACGACTTTGTTGGCATTTGTCTCAGTTATATTTATTTTATCATTCACTTTAATTATATTATTTTTTGAAAATATTCAAGGATTTTCAAATCAAGAAAAAATTGAATACATTACTCAAGCATTAACAACGATTGCCATAATTATTGGGGGATTGGCATTAATTCTTAATGCTTACTATACCTCTAGACTCTCTCTAGAGGAGAATCACAGCTTGTTAACGCAACTACTAACTGAAACACTAGCTTGGGATAACAATATCGGAAATTGTATCAATCAGACACAACTAACTCCCCAAGAAATTGTTTCCGAACGCTTTTCTAAAGCAATTGAACAACTGGGAAATGAAAAAATTGAAACGCGATTTGCTGCAATTTATGCTTTAGAACGAATTGCCAAAGATTCCCCGAAAGATCATTGGACAATTATGGAAATCCTCGCTGCTTTTATCCGCGAGAATGCCCCGGTGAATAGAGAATATGAGAATGAGTCACTACAATCATCAAAACTTCCTACAGATATTCAAACAGCCTTAACTGTCATTGGCAGACGTGATTCATCTAAAGATCCAGTCAATCAGAAACTCGATTTACGCAATACAGACCTTAGCAATGCAGACTTAACAGAAGCTAATCTCTCTAGAGCAATTTTTGTCGGAGCTAACTTGCAATGGATCAATTTTACCAAAGTAAACCTTTCTGAAGCAGACTTATCTGTTACCTGTCTTTGTGGCTCAATCTTTTATGAAGCCAACCTGCAAAAAGCAATCCTCCCAGAAGCCAATCTTCAAGGCGCAGTTCTTAGAAAAGCGAACCTTTCCCAAGCCATCCTTTACGATGCCAACTTGGAAGGCACAGTTCTGTGCGATGCCAACTTGGAAGGAGCAGTTCTTTGCGATGCCAACTTAGAAGGAGCAATCCTTTGTGATGCCAACTTAGAAGAAGTTAACTTTGAGGGTAGCAATCTCCAAGATACAAACTTGATTGGCAGTAACTTGCAAAGGGCAAAACTTGCTGGCGCTAATCTAGAAAGTGCATTACTGAGTACAGCTAACCTCCAAGAAGCTAATTTCCAAGAAGCTAACCTCTGTGGAGCCAACTTGAGCGGCTCGGAAAATGTAGAATCACAGCAGATTGAACAAGCAATTGGCGATCGCACAACCATCCTACCGGAAAATCTGAAAATACCCCAACACTGGCGGTAATAACAAGGTAAATTTTCAGCATCTAAAACTTGATTACACGATAGGGAGGTATAACTATGCGTCCCTATCGTGTTTAATTTAGTACCCAAAACTAAAAAATTCCCAAAAACCTGATAAATATTCTCTATCAGTCTAAATTTGACGCAATTTTAATCACTAATAATTATGAAACGCCGAGAGGTTTTTAATTAGTTGCGATCGTCATTGTCGGTTGAATTGCAAAAACTCGGTGAATTTGGTCGTCAGACCGCTAATTCCCTCCTTATTATAAGGTTATGGTAGTTTTGCGACTGAGCGATCGCCGATCTTATAGATTGGGTTGACATAAGAAAATCCAAGACCCTCAGAAGGAGAATTAAACGCTGTAGGATGAGGGATAAATAAATTCTAGAGATTTCTGTGAGCGAAACTGTCTATATTGAAACTAGTATTTTGGGATACTTGACTGCCAGATCGACAGAAAATTTGATTTTGGCAGCAAACATGAAAATCACGCAAGATTGGTGGAATATTCGTCGCGGTTCTTTTGTCCTTTATGCTTCTGAGATTGTAGAAGACGAAGCGGCTAGGGGAGATGCAGCGATCGCGGATCAAAGGCTGAATTTGTTAGAGTCTTTAACGTTTCTCGATCTCACAGAAGAAGCGATAGAGCTTGCACAAGAGTTTTTGCAACAAAGCAACCTACCACCAAAAGCCTCTAATGATGCTTTGCATATGTCATTAGCAACAGTTTACGGTTTAGACTACCTGTTAACATGGAACTGTAAGCATATGGCAAACGCCCAAATCCAGAGAAAGCTATCACAAATTAGCTCTAAACTTGGATATGAATTACCAGTCATCTGTACACCCTATGAGTTAATGGGATACGATTTTACAGGAGAATAATCTATGTATAAAAATGAAATTTTAGAGGAAATTCATAAGTACAGAGAGGAATATGCTAGCTCATTTAACTATGACCTGAACGCAATCTTTAACGATCTACGAAAGAAACAGATTGCTCATGGGCGTAAAGTTGTAAAACTTCCGATCAAACGTCAGTCTAACAAGTCACTACACCCGACGCAAACTGAGAGCGTGTCTACCTTAGCGTAGAGTATCTTTGCGCGAGTGAGTTCAGCTTTGATACTGTTGAGGGATCTGACTTTTTAAACATTATTATCGCGTTTCTTGATATTGTGCGATCGCACCACCACAACTCACTGCACCCGCTTCTGTGGGCGTAGCAATGCCAAAAAATTGTCTATGTGGTTTTACTAATGCCAATCCACCAACTCATCTGCTAGAGATTTTAAAGGTTTACTGTTATATAAGCAATGCTTGCTAGAGTCTGGAGTGCATCAATTGTGGGCATCGATGCCGTCAAAGTCGGCGTGGAAGTCGATGTGTCAGGGGGATTACCGGGAATTGTTGTCTTGGGACTTCCAGATTCAGCGATTCAAGAGTCCAGAGAAAGAGTCAAAGCAACTTTAAAAAATACTGGCTTTGCCTTTCCGATGCGAAAGATAGTAATTAATTTAACTCCGGCAGATTTACGCAAAGAAGGCCCCTGTTTCGATTTGCCTATCAGTGTAGGAATTTTGGCGGCTTCTGAGCAAGTTAGCGCTGATTTGTTGGGGGATTATCTATTTTTGGGCGAAGTCTCTTTGGATGGCAGTTTACGTCCTGTGGCTGGTGTATTACCGATCGCAGCAGCAGCGCCAAAGATGGGAATTGCAGGTTTAGTTCTCCCTGCTGATAATGCCCAAGAAGCAGCAGTGGTTGAAGATTTAGCTGTTTACGGCTGCAAACATCTGTCTGAGGTGGTGGATTTTTTAAATAATCCGGGGCGTTACAAACCTGTGCAGATCGATAGTACAACAAAGATAGCAACAGTATCCTATCCTGGCGCAGATTTACATGATGTGAAAGGACAAGCTCATGGGCGTCGTGCTTTAGAAATTGCTGCGGCTGGTGGGCATAATTTAATTTTTGTCGGGCCGCCTGGTAGTGGGAAAACGATGCTAGCAAGGCGCTTACCAGGAATTTTACCGCCGTTGAGCTTTGCCGAATCTTTGGAAGTGACTCGCATTCATTCGGTAGCTGGTTTATTGAAAAATCGTGGTACATTGGTACGCGATCGCCCTTTTCGCAGTCCCCACCACTCAGCATCCGGGCCTTCTCTGGTGGGTGGCGGTAGTTTCCCTCGTCCTGGCGAAATATCATTATCCCACAATGGGATCTTATTCATGGACGAATTGACAGAATTTAAACGTGATGTTTTAGAGTTTCTGCGTCAACCTTTAGAAGATGGTTTTGTGACGATTTCCCGCACCAAATTATCAGTTGTTTTTCCCGCACAGTTTACTTTGGTAGCGAGTACCAACCCCTGTCCTTGCGGTTACTATGGCGATACTATCCAACAGTGTACTTGTTCTCCTCGGCAACGCGAGCAATATTGGGCAAAACTTTCCGGGCCGTTGATGGATCGGATTGATTTACAAGTGGCGGTGAATCGCTTAAAACCAGAAGAAATTACTCAACAACCGACGGGGGAAGCATCAACATCGGTGCGTCAACGAGTACAAGAAGCACGCGATCGCGCAATTACTCGTTTTCAAGGAGAAGCAAATCTGCGTTGCAATGCCCAAATGCAGAGCAGTCATCTGCAAAAATGGTGCAAGTTAGATGATGGAAGTCGCAATTTATTAGAAGCAGCAATTAGAAAATTAGGTTTATCGGCAAGAGCAAGCGATCGCATTCTCAAAGTAGCACGGACTATTGCAGATTTGGCAGGAGAAGATCAGCTAAAAACCAATCATGTAGCGGAAGCGATTCAATATCGCACGATAGATAGAATGCAATAAAAAGGAACGCTAAGACGCAGAAGAAATTAACTGACCAATACGCTTGAGAATTTGCAAAACCGCGTACAGTTCTCTCACGGATACAAAGGGAGCAAAAACTCCTGGCAAATCGTACTATGGTGTATTTGTTTGCGTCACTTTGACAAATAAAATATCGTCTCCATTCGTCATCATTCCAAACACAGGTTTACTGGGATTGGGGTTAGCCATCATATAAGCTAAAGCTTGCGGTACAGCCGACCAAACTGAGAGTGTGGTTTTTTTCGACTCCAACACCATCACCCACAACCGATCTTGTAAGACTAAAACATCAATTCGTCCGCGCAGTATCTCCTCGCCATCATTCAGCATTACTTCCACGGATGATTCAGCCTTGATTCTGAAAGGAGGATCGTAAAATCCAGAAAGTGCAAGTATTGGTGACACCAACAACAATATGACTGTCCCTTCTAGTAAATCACCTCCGGCACGGTGATAAAGATATCTGCGCCGCACGACATCCACAGAAGCTTTTTCCGCTTCTGTAATTTCAGACAACCCCTCATACCACTCTAGGAAAAATTGCTCGTTTTCAACACGGACAAAACCAAATCGATTTTCTGCATCCTGAAGAGTGGTAATTGCTGTGGTCTGTGTCATTGCTTCGATCAACATCAGCGCATCTTTAATTATCGCTAATTAGCGCCGCAGCTACGCCTGCCGTAGACATCGCATTGTTATGTCACTATAAAATTCTAAATTCCTCCCCAAGGACGCTTCACAAACACCCTTGGGAGGATGCCGTAACTCAGCAAATCAGTATCCAATATAGCAGGGACTAAGCAACATCCCTTACAAGGAGACTGATTGGATGAATTTGCAAGAAATTTGGAAGTTACTACAAGAGACATTCAAAGAATGGAGTGACGATAAAGCCTCGCGGTTAGCGGCGGCGTTAGCTTATTACACGATTTTTTCCATTGCACCATTACTAATTATTGTAATTGCGATCGCAGGTGCAGTATTTGGAGAGGAAGCGGCAAGAGGTCAAATTGTCGGACAAATTCAAGGTTTAGTCGGGGTAGATGGCGCCAAGTTTCTCGAAACTGCCATCCAAAATGCTAACCAACCAAAGACAGGAGCGATCGCTTCGATTATTAGTGTCTTAGTTTTGTTATTGGGCGCTACAGGCTTATTTACTGAGTTGCAAGATGCGATGAACACGATTTGGGAAGTGAAACCCAAACCTGGACGTGGCATAAATAACATGATTCGCCTCCGCGTTTTGTCCTTTGCAATGGTGATTGGAATTGGCTTTTTACTTTTAGTTTCTCTAGTAATTAGTACGATATTAACAACCTTAGTAACATACTTTAGTAACTTATTGCCAGGTTTCGATTTCATCTGGCAGATTGCTAATTTAGTCATCTCTTTTGCAATAACTACAGTACTGTTTGGACTAATTTTTAAAGTTCTACCAGATGTCAAAATTGCCTGGAGTGATGTTTTAATTGGAGCGGCTCTCACCTCAGTTTTGTTCTCTATTGGGAAATTTTTATTAGGACAATATTTAGGTAATGGCAGTTTTGGATCGACCTATGGTGCTGCTGGTTCACTAGTGGTGATTTTAGCTTGGGTTAACTATGCCGCACAAATTCTTTTCTTCGGTGCAGAATTCACTCAAGTTTATTCCCGAAGGTATGGCAGCGGCATAGTTCCAACTAAAAATGCTGTACATATATCTGATAACACAAACTATAATGGCAAGGCTCCAAGAGAACAAGCATCGAGTCAGAAAAAGCCATCTTCTCGCTTTATTAATCGCTTTTTTCAGTATTTTAGGAAGCCTAAACGCTTAAAAAAGAGAAGAAATCAGCGTTTTTAATCTTTAATTACTGGAGATTTATATTTATAAATCTAATAGATATTGTATCTAATATCACATCAAAGTAATTAATTATTCTTGCCATAGGTTATAAATAAAGTATTCAGCAATTCTGAATTCTGACTTTTTTTATACTGGATTTTTTCCAGAAGCCCATTGAACAAGGAAGAAAATCAGTGCTAATGGAAAAATGGTTTTTTATCAATTGGCAAGCAATTTTTATTCCTAGCATCAGCATCTTTGAGTTGATTATCCGCGGATCGCTAGTCTATTTATCGCTGTTCTCAGTGCTACGCCTACTTCCTAGCCGACAATTAGGAACACTAGGAATTACTGATTTACTCGTAGTTGTATTATTTGCAGAAGCTGCTCAAAATGCTATGGCAAGTAATTACACATCAATTACTGAAGGCGCTATCCTGGTAGGAACAGTGATTTTTTGGAGTTACTTGCTGAACTGGTTGGGTTACAAACTTCCCCAGTTCCAACGTTTCATGAATCCGCCACCGCTGCTATTGGTAAAAAACGGTCGGATGATTGAACGCCATCTGCAACGAGAGTTAATTACAGATGATGAGTTGATGAGCAAGTTACGTCAGCAAGGTGTGGAATTTTTAGCTGATGTGAAGTTCGCGTATATGGAAGCTGATGGCAGGATTAGTATTATCATGTCGGATTCAAAAACTGCTTCCGTCTCTGAGCAAAAAGTAGCGTTAAAAAGCGATGTACATTAATTAGACTGTAAAATATGACGGTTGTATTCTGTGCCGAACTGTGATTGAGCGTTATACTTTGCCCGAAATGGCTAATCTGTGGAGTGAAGCCTATAAACTAAAAACTTGGCTGCAAGTCGAAATTGCTGTTTGTGAGGCTCAAGCTGAACTTGGTTACATTCCATCTGAGGCGGTTGAGGAAATTAAGGCCAAGGCAGATTTCGATCCAAAGCGGGTGTTGGAAATTGAGGCTGTAGTTCGCCATGATGTCATTGCTTTTTTGACAAATGTCAATGAATATGTTGGTGATGCCGGACGCTACATTCACCTGGGTTTAACTAGTTCGGATGTTTTGGATACAGCTTTAGCACTGCAATTAGTTGCCAGTCTGGATATATTATTGCAACGTCTGGAAGATTTGATTCAGGTAATTCGCCAAAAAGCACGGGAACATCGTCAGACAGTGATGGCTGGCCGATCGCACGGTATTCATGCTGAACCGATTACTTTTGGTTTTAAACTAGCTGGTTGGTTAGCAGAAGTGTTGCGACACCAAGAACGTCTGAGAATACTCCGCCAAACGATCGCTGTCGGTAAAATTTCTGGTGCAGTCGGAACATACGCGAATATTGAACCGCGTGTAGAAGCGATCGCTTGTCAAAAACTCGGACTCGAACCTGATACGGCCTCAACTCAAGTTATTTCCCGCGATCGCCACGCTGACTACGTGCAACAATTAGCTTTGGTAGCCGCAACCATTGAACGCTTTGCTGTAGAAATTCGCAATCTCCAAAAAACAGACGTTTTAGAAGTTGAAGAATTTTTTGCCAAAGGTCAAAAAGGCTCCTCAGCTATGCCACACAAGCGCAACCCCATCCGTTCGGAACGACTGACGGGAATGGCACGACTCGTCAGAAGTCATGCCGGTGCAGCTTTAGAAAACGTTGCTTTATGGCATGAGCGAGACATTTCTCACAGTTCTGTAGAACGGGTAATTTTGCCAGATGCTTGTACTTTGACGCATTTTATGTTGTCAGAAATAACCGATTTGGTGAAAAACTTATTGGTCTATCCTGAGAACATGAAACGCAATCTCAACTGTTACGGCGGCGTTGTGTTTAGCCAAAAAGTGTTACTGGCTTTGATAGACAAGGGAAGCAGCCGAGAAGAGGCTTATGCGATCGTTCAAGAAAGCGCTCACGCCGCTTGGAATCAGCCAGAAGGAAACTTCCAAGACTTGATTAGCAAAGATCCGCGTGTTACCCAAAAGTTGTCTCCAGCAGAACTAGAGCTTTGTTTTGATCCCCAGCAACATCTGCGGCATTTAGAAGAAGTTTACCAACGATTAGGTATTTAAGATTAATTTACTTGTAGTAGGAGTTTAGGCACTTACTATAAGTAAATTACCCCAAAAATATGCAGATATCATCAAAAAAGATATATAGCCGTAGCTACATAGGCTAGGACAATGTTGATTGCTAAAAGCCTTGATTTCAAGCTTGTTTATACTCAAGAACTGCCTTGAAAATAAGGCAGGAGGCAGTGTTTCGACTACGCTCAACAACCAGGCAGGAGGCAGGAGGAAAAGACATTTTCATTGTTCCTTGTAAGCGCAGCTCATAGAATCTCTTGCAAAAATGTTTTGTCGTATAATTAAAAATTTGGCAATTTGCGATTAGGAAATTTGATTAGCAGTGAAAATAGAGAAAGCTAAACACCTTACTTCAAGAAAATTTAAGCCTATGACTGGAGTAAGCTGTCAAACCTTTGAGTTAATGGTGGATGTAGTTAAAGCTGATGCTCAAAAGAAAAAGAAAACAGGTCGTCCTAGATTAATTATTGAAGACCAAGTTTTAATGGTGATTTAGTATTGGAGAGAGTGCTCAGATGCAAGAATATGAGCCTGAAATGACTGCACAGGAAGTGATTAAGATAGTGCAGCTTTTTGAGGAGAATGCAATTGAAGTTTACATTGATGGGGGATGGGGAGTTGATGCTTTGCTTGGAAAGCAAACTCGAAGCCATACTGACTTAGATATAGCTGTTCAGCACAAAGATGTGGCTCAAATAAGAGTTTTGCTTGAAACTAGAGGCTATCAGGATAAGCTTTGCGACGATACACGCGATTGCAACTTTGTTTTGGTAAATCACCAAGGGAATGAAATCGATATTCATTCGTATACATTTGATTCAACGGGTAATCATGTTTATGGCATTGAATATCCTTATGACTCACTATCCGGACATGGCTTGATAGCTGGATATCCCGTAAGATGTATATCGCCTAAGTGGATGGTGAGGTTCCATACTGGATACGCGTTTGATGAAAACGATTACCGCGATGTTAAGGCGCTCTGTTACCATTTCGGCATCATGCTGCCTTTGGAGTACGAGGAGTTTGAGAAGAACTGTGGATAATAGACTTCTTGGCATTTGTCGGGGTAAAGGGGAAAGGGAAAAGGAATAAAAAAAACCTTTTCCCAATCAAGATGAGTCCTTTTTCCCGCAAGAGTGCAAAAGTTACTTTTGCAAGAGGTCTAATGTGTAGGATGAGCCTGTTAAAAAAACTGCGCCTGAATTCTGTTATATAAAGGTACCAACAATATTTAATATTGCAATCTGTTGGATGCTCGAATTCTTGCTAGCACTGGGTAGTATACATTACAAATACTTAGTTATTTATTAATACTACGAGTGCTTTGATGATTGAAATCCTAGCCACACTTTCTGCCTCTGCGGCAGCAGGAATGAGAATAGGCATACCTTTGCTAATTATTGGATTATTGCAGGGTAGCAGCTTGTGGTCACAAGTTCCAATCTTATCTCACATTTCTCCACCAATATTATTATGTTGCCTCACCAGTTGGTCATTAATTGAATTATTAGCCTCAAAAAAGCTTTGGGGGCAAAGATTGCTCCAAGTGGTTCAGTTATTCATGTCTCCCCTTGTAGGGGCGATTATGGGGTTAGGAGTAGCGACAGCAACAGCAACCCCAAACTGGTTGATTGCCATAATTGGAGGTTTATTAGCTTTGGTACTCCAGCTCGTCCAAATTGGTTGGTTCTATCGGTTACGTGGCTTACCGTTGTGGGCAGTCTTCCTTCAAGATACCTTGTGCATTGCTCTAGTACTATTTGCCTTTGATGCTCCTTGGCAAGGAGGACTAATTGCTTTAATACTGCTTTGGTTTGCAGTTCGTAGTGCTAAACAGTGGTATGACTGGTATCGGCTAAAAAGTTAGGAGTTAAAAGTGAGAAGCGATGCCCTGAGCCTGCCGTTCGCGGAGCGTCTCGTAGAGAAGGGTTAGGAATGAAGATAGAAGTTAAAAGTGAAGAGTTAGCGAGAAAAATTAAAAACTCCCAACTCCCAACTCCTAACTCCTAACTCTTTTCATTTACTGCAAAAGCCCAATCATGTGCAAGAAGCCGTGACCGGTAATCAGCTCTACGATTAAGGCAATAAAACCCAGCATCGCAATCCGACCATTCCATACTTCAGCACTAGTTGTCAGACCCCATTCCCAACGCTCTTGAGGGTACATTTTGACCATTTTCTTCATTTGAGCAGCTTGCGAAAGCTTGAAACTGGGGTTTTTCAGTGCATCAATCACTAATTCGGCTAGTGCATTAATAAATACTGGATGGGTATTGGGAGCCGGTACGCGGCGGAAATTGTGAATTCCTGATTCTTCGGCTACTTCTCGATACTCAATATCAATTTCTTGTAGTGTCTCGATATGCTCTGAGACAAAACTGATTGGCACGACAACCAAATCTTTCACGCCTTGCGCGCCTAGTTCTTTGAGGGCATCTTCAGTATAGGGTTGAAGCCATTCTACTGGCCCGACACGACTTTGGTAAGCTAAGGTGTGGGCATTGGGTCGATTGAGAGTCTGCATAATCAACGCAGTACATTCTTCAATTTCCACCTGGTAAGGATCGCCTGCTTCTTCAACGTAGCTTTTCGGAACGCCATGAGCGCTGAAGAATATATGAACTTCATCCGGGTTGGGAAATTGCTCAAGTTCCTGGGCTATAAGTTGCGCCATTGCTTGAAGATAGCCTGGTTGTTTGTACCAAGAAGGAATAACGGTGTAATCAATCGGTTGAAGTTTTGGATCTTCTCGCCAAAGCTTGTCTAAAAGCCGGAAGCTGGAACCACTAGTGCTGATAGAAAACTGGGGATATAGTGGTAATATTACTAGGTGTTCTACCCGATCTTGGGTAATTTGTGCGATCGCCTCTTCTGTATAGGGATGCCAATAACGCATTCCCACGTAAATATTAACTTCTTGCCCCAAAGAACCTAACTGTTCTTTTAGAGCTTCCCCTTGGGCTTCTGTAATCTGCCGCAATGGGGAACCACCACCGATTTGCTTATAATTTTCTTGAGATGTTCTGGTTCGCCGCGTGGCAATAAACCAGGCTAGGGGCTTTTGCAACCAGCGAAATGGTAGGCGAATAATTTCCGGATCGGAAAATAGATTGTACAAAAAGGGCCCGACATCTTCTAGCTTATCAGGGCCACCGAGATTGAGTAATAAGACGCCTACACGACCCATAGCAGTTACTTTCCCCCAATCTTTTCAGGTTTTTTACTAATGTTAACAATATATCTTTATTAAATATAAAGCTTAATAGCAAGGAAATATGCAATGGCAACAATTTTAAGGGATTGGAGTTACCGCTATCAGTGGTTATATGATGGTATCTCTCGTTTAGCAGCCTTAAGTGTAGGTGGTGAAGCACGTTTTCGGCAACTTGCTTTGCAAGGCTTAACAATTCACTCAGATTCTCAAGTTTTAGATTTATGTTGTGGTAGTGGTCAAACAACAGAGTTTTTAGTAAAAAATTCACAAAACGTAACAGGATTGGACGCTTCACCCAAGTCTTTGCAACGGGCGCGGCTAAATGTACCGGAAGCTTCTTATGTAGAAGCTTTTGCTGAAGAGATGCCATTTGCAGATAATTTGTTTGATGTGGTACATACCAGCGTTGCCTTACACGAGATGCAGCCTCAGCAATTACGAAAAATTATTAATGAAGTTTATCGGGTGCTGAAGCCGGGAGGAGTGTTTACGCTGGTGGATTTTCACGCTCCGACAAATCCGATATTTTGGCCTGGGATATCAGTGTTTTTGTTGTTGTTTGAGACGGAAACGGCTTGGGAATTACTGAAAACTGATTTAGCTGAGTTGTTAGCTAAGACTGGCTTTGAAGTGAGTAAGTCAACTTTATATGCAGGTGGGAGTTTGCAAGTGATACAGGCGAATAAGTGAACAATACTACTTTATTAATGGCAGCGAAGAGACTTTGCTATTAATAAAGTATAGGTTGTTTTTATATAGTACTTAAGCAGGTAGGCAAAGAAAAAATGACGCAGGAACTAATAGACCTCAAAAAGAGTATTTTGGAAGGACGTTATGCAGATGCTTTAGCAATTGTAGACGAATTAGAAGGCATGAGTAAACAAGCTATTCTGCGGAATATCCGAGCTTATTTAAGGATTCTGCTGATTCATCTGATTAAAAACCAAGTAGAACAACGATTAACTGGTTCATGGGCAAATTCTATTCGTAATTCAATCCGAGAAATTAAAAGTCTTAATATCAAAGATAATAAAAAATCTTACTATATTAATTTAGGTGAGTGGGAGAGTTTGATAGAAGAGGAAGTGATTGAAGATGCGATCGCTGATGCGAGTGATGAAGTAATGAATGGAGTATATAATCAATTTCAACTATCTGAAATAGTAGATAGAAAACAAATTCTTCAGACTGCGTTGAAGTTTTTGGCGCTAACTTATTCCTATTCAGCTAAGGAGTTACCCGCAGTTTTAGCTGAAAATTTAACTCAGTTATCCGGTGGAGAAGATTGGAAAACAGGTAAGCGATAAAAAAATATTTTAATTCTTAATAGGAATTTTGATGAATTACAATTTTGTCATCATTATGATTCTTTTCCACCCATTACTATATTTCAATCTCTAATAGAGATTTTGAGAAATTGTAATAAGCCAGAGAACCAGGATTTTAAGACACTCTGGCGGCGGCGTTTCAATCCCTAATAGGGATTTTGATTAATTGCAATTCTACCAACTCTGTAGATACTGCCAACGTTCTTTGTTTCAATCCCTAATAGGGATTTTGATTAATTGCAATGGAGGTGCGATCGCTATTCATGCTCTTTGGATATGTTTCAATCCCTAATAGGGATTTTGATTAATTGCAATTTTTAGGGTTAGAAACTAAAGCTCACTTTTACACAGTTTCAATCCCTAATAGGGATTTTGATTAATTGCAATAAAAGAGCCAGGAATCAATTTAGAGTTACTTGGCGGCGTTTCAATCCCTAATAGGGATTTTGATTAATTGCAATGGGCAATTAAGTGGCGGATTTCAAATAGCAGCAGGTATGGGTTTCAATCCCTAATAGGGATTTTGATTAATTGCAATTCAAGGAACAGGTGTTGAAGCTTACCAATCTCAATCGACTGAGGTTTCAATCCCTAATAGGGATTTTGATTAATTGCAATGAAAGCTACCCTTAAAACCGAGATGGTGTAGCGTGGTGCGTTTCAATCCCTAATAGGGATTTTGATTAATTGCAATAGCGGGAGCCTGAAAGCCAAGCTATATTTAGTTTTCAAGGTGCGGTTGCGCGATTCTAGAGCAATCATAGCATTAGAGAATTTCTTTGGGAAGAGTGTCAGGAAAGGTTGAAGGCTGAAACTCAATTATTGTAAGCATTTCAGAGATTGCGCGGATGAATTTGGACAATTGGTGGGGTGAAACGCTTGCTGGTGTTGAGATAGAAGCACTTTTTTTCGGGTGTGAAATTTGTACACCTACCCTTACGCGCATTTGACCATACAGTAATCTAAATATAAAGGAACTTAGTAATTCAACGTAGAGATGATGAAAGAACTAACGCGCCGCAAATTTATTGCAACAGCGACAGTGGCGACAGGTTTTGCCCTTGCAGTACAACCCATTTCTGCCGGAGTCATCACTACTGATGCCAAGGGGTTAGTAGCTGGTGCAGTGAAAATTCCTGTCAAAGATGGCGAAATTCCTGCCTATAGAGCAGCACCGGCTAGTGGTGATAATTTCCCAATTGTTCTGGTAATCCAGGAAATTTTTGGCGTACACGAGCATATCCAGGATATCACTCGTCGCTTTGCTCGGTTGGGATATTTAGCGATCGCACCCGAATTATTTATCCGTCAAGGTGATGTCTCGAAGTTAAGCAACATAGACGAAATTCGTCCAATTGTCGCCAAAGTGCCAGATGCCCAAGTATTATCCGATCTTGATGCTACAGTAGACTGGGCAAAGAAGTCAGCTAAGGGTAATGGCCAGAAGTTGGGAATTACAGGCTTCTGTTGGGGCGGTCGTATTACTTGGTTATATGCTGCACATAATCCCCAGGTGAAGGCTGGTGTAGCTTGGTATGGGCGACTTGTGGGCGATGCTACCGAACTTCAGCCCCAGTATCCTGTCGATATTGCATCAAAACTGACAGTCCCGATTCTCGGACTTTATGGTGGCAAGGATACAGGTATTCCTGTTGATACAGTAGAGCAGATGCGCGATCGCTTAAAGTCCAGCAGTAGCAAATCTGAAATTATCGTCTATCCCAATGCACCCCACGCATTTTTTGCCGATTATCGCCCCTCCTACCGCGAACAAGAAGCTCAGGATGGTTGGAAACGCCTCTTGGCATGGTTTAAGGAAAATGGTGTTTAAAAAATTAGCTACTTATGAACTGTGACGCTGAAAAAAGTCCCAAATTGTTTCACTGGCGTTCAACCCTAGCTTGGCATTGAATTTGTTTAGGTTCTCGTCAGTTGAAGAACCACCAGGCCAGAAATGTCCACCGTTGACTACCGCTAGCTGCCAGACTTCGGAATTGCCAGTACAACCTGTGTAGATAGCGGTTTTCACTTTATCTTTAGGAAAATTTGGAGATGCATTTGATAAGGTACATCGATCGTGCGATCGCCAAAACTCTACCATGTCTGAGATCGAAACCAGCGCTCCTCTTCGAGTGTGATCATCACCTTCATAAAGGACATCGCGATCGTTTGTACCGTTGATCGTTAACATCGATATGGGAGTTTGAGGCTGGCAACTAGGTTTAAGTCTAACTGGGAGCGAACCAGCTACTGATGCAAAGCCAGCAATTTTATCAGGTAACTTACAAGCTAGTGCTTGGGTAAGTATACCACCTCTAGAAAAACCGGTGGCATAAACTTTATGACTATCAATATTAAGTTGCTGCTGAAGATGATTAATCAAAGCACTGACAAACAAAACATCATCTACTTTTCCTTGACCGTTACCTCTGAGGCTCCATTTTTGGTCAATTCCATCTGGATAAACAACAATAAATCCTTTTTGCTCTGCTAATTTATTGAAGCGAGTCACGTTACTGATAGACCGACCATTACCCTCATCTCCATGAAACACTAAAACTAATGGCATCGGGCGGTGTAGGTTATAAGATTTTGGAGTGTAAAAATAGTAAGTACGTAATTTACCTTGATTGTGTAGTTCTCCATAATTATCACCAATCAAGATTTTTTCTTTAGTTATATTTTTTTCGTCAGCCTGAATGGAATCGCAGGCTGTTACGAAACTAATTCCTAGTATAAATATTAAAAGTTTTTTTAAAAGATGATAATTTGGAGAGATATTCATGTTGATTCAATTGACTTATGTTAACTACTTGTATTTAATTATAAGTCTTATTTAGCAACAAGGTTTTAACTAATAGAGGCTAACAACTAAAGTTGTTAGCCTCTATTTAGATATTAAACTCTGACATTTACATAACGAGCAGGAACTCTAACTTTAACCCACCTGTTACCGCGTCGTACTGTTTCCCAATGTGCAGGAATTAACTTCCGTTGATATCGGGCAACAATAGGTTTACGCACAATAGCAGTTCTATGAACATTGGGTCTGACAATGATTTCTGCTGCTGATGCTTGTGACGGTAAGGAGGAAATTGCAAATGGGAGAGCAAGTAATGTACCTAATAAAATACGTTTCATATCCAAATCTCCATCAATTAATTTGCTTGAGTTTTATACAGCATTTATCAATAATTTGCGAACAGATAGTCTTACTCATTAGCTTTACAGTAAGCTTTGTTTGTTACACGACTTAATTGATTTGCTGTATTGCTCTCAGTTTAAAATGCTGAATAAGAAAACACAGTGTAATAAAGTCATAATGTCAGTATGACTTTATTCACATTTTAAACTTTGGACAAAAAAAAGGAGTTTAAAATTCCTCCTTTTTAGTATTATTTTTTACTTAATTATGTATATTTACAGGATTCTGTATGCAATCATTCCAATCAATACGGCAAGACCTAGCGCTCTGCGAAAATAATTAACGCCTTGAAATAGCTCCATCCACGCCCAAGTAAACAATGCGCCATTTGCCACAAAGTCTAACACTGTATTGATTTTACCACTTGTAAAAACTAGAGTGAGTAAACTAGCTACTATCCAAAGAATAAGTGGTGGGTTTGGCATTTGAGCCACAACAATTTTGCCACTGCTGTCACGGAAGGTTTTATCAACTAACGTGTTTTCCATTGTTTGAAATTACTACTTAGGTAAAATTATTAACTTGCAAAAATTACGAAGTAATTTATTGATAATAGGCTGAGATTTTATTGCAAGTCATTTAATAAAATTAAAACATTAAACCAATTCTATTTTCACCCATCTAATTGCTGAGATTAGAGCAGTAAAGGATATTCATATATGACTATATTGAAAGACATACTGGTAGCAATTCAATTAACGATTGCAACACATCCTTGGGTAAAGACGCGATGAATCGCGTCTCTACAAATGGTCTATTTGTTGCATTCTTCTTTCCAATTGGTATTACACAAATGCCAATACGTATTTTTTTACTTTATTCTCTACGTCCTTAAAATAGAAAAGCCTCCCATAATGGGAGGCTGAAAAGTTAGCGGAGACAACTTGTTAAACTACAGCGATCGCTCCTCCTAATGCAGAGAAAATGGCGGAGACGAATGCTGTGGCAAACAGCCACCACGCTGCTGTAGCTGCGGCTTTGCGGGTTTCTTCTGCTTGCCGCTGTGCTTGATGCTTTACTTGTTCTAGACGGCGTTGGGCTTCGTGCTGTATGCGTTCTGCACGTTGTAATACTGTGTTGCGTGCCCGTTCAATTTGGTCGATGATTCGGTTGGCATCTTCTTCGGAGATATCCTCACGAGAACTCATAATTGCCACTAGGGTATCACGGTCAAAGGAGGACAAGCGATCGCGCAGGGCATCGAAACCTGCCTGAGGATCGTCAAAAACTGTGCGAATATCGCGCTTAATACTATCATAGTTAAGTTCCGGGCGATCCAGGGAGTTGAGATAGTTGCGAATGCGGGCAAAAACCCCATCAATTGCATCTTGAATGCCGCGTTGGATGCTGCGCACTTGTTCGACAAATTGATCCCTTACGGACACTATATTATCGGCAATCCGTGCTGCTTCTTCATCAGAAATATCTTCCCGAATTTTCAGCAGGGCAATGATGGTATCACGGTCAAACTGAGAAAGGCGATCGCCAAAACTTTCTACGCCGACTCGCGGATCGTGCAACAATAATTGCAAGTCGCGTTTGATACCTTCAGGATTGAGTTCTTCTTTACCAGTTTGGCGCAGATACTCTTCCAAATAACCTTTGAATGATTCTACTCTTTGCTGTGTACGGCTAGCTAGGCGACGAGGCGCGCGCACAAAGTTACGAATTGAAGTTTGGGTGGAATCAATGATTTCATTGACTTGTTCTTCACTCAAGTCTTGGCGTTGACTGAGCAATTTCACCAGTGTATCCCGGTCTACCTGTGACAACCGACGGCGCAATGCGACGGCTCCTTCTTTGGGATTTTCAAACAATCTGGTCAAATCTCGCTGAATACCTTCAGGATTGAGTTCTTGTTTGCCAGTATTTCGGAGATAATCTGCGATCGTTGTGGTTACAGAGTCGTATTGCTCTTTAGCTTTATCGGCTACAATTTGAGGTGTGTGGCGAATATTATACCATGATTCCTCAGTAGCATTGATGATTTGATTAACTTGATCTTCACTCAAATCTTGCCGTTGACTCAACAATTGTACTAAGGTATCGCGGTCAAAGCGAGACAAGCGTGCCCGAATTGAGCTAATTCCAGCTTGCGGATCTTCTAGTAGCTTTTTGAAGTCGGCGCGGATGCCATCAGGATTCAGTTCTGATTTGCCGGTGTTACGCAGATATGATTCTACATTTAACCACAGGGTTTCTGCTTGATATTGTGCCTGTTCTGCTAGTCCTTTGGATTCTACCAAAACGCGATCGCGTTGTTTTTCCAACTCATCGACAATGCTATCTACTTCATATAACTGGACATCATTACGTTGTAGCAATATCTGCCGAATTTCTTGACGGTCAAGGTGGGCTAGCCGCAATGTCAGGGTTTCATAATCTGCCTCTGAGTCTTCCAACAGTGGTTTAAAATTCTGCTCAATGCCTTCGGCTGTCAAATCTGCCTTGGGAGTAACCAGTAGATAACTTTCTACTGCGCGTTGCAAGTCTTGGACTATATCTCTTTCTTCAATAGCTCTGACTGTTACTAGCACTTCTTGGCGGACAGTTTCTAGCTGATTAGCAATGCGTTGAATTTGACCTTGAGTCAGCAATCCCCGTTGTTGCAAAATTTTGACGAAATCATTGCGGGATAGTCGTTCTAGTTCCCTACGGACGATTCCTGGATCGGCTGCTGGATCGTAAATGACATCATGAAATTCCTGGGCAATTCTTTCTGGACTCAGTTGCCAAGCATAAGTATTGTATAGGTAATTTTCGACATCAGCCCGAATTGGGCTATAGGGTTGTGATGGTGTTGGCAAGCCTAACTTATCTGCTTGTTCGGTGACTTTATCTTTAGCGCTAGTAAGACTACCTAAGATTTTTTCTACATCCAAATCAGACAAATCTGCACGTCCCAACACAATGCCGGTTAAGGCAGATAATCCTTGCTGGAGTGTACTTTGAATTGGCCCGCTAGCTGCTTTTTGGTCAGATTCTTTGGAACCACCCTTTTCTGCTAGTAACCGTTCCAACTTGGCGTTGAGTTCATCTGTCTTGCTTTGTCCTGCTGGGAGTGATTTCAGATAATCCATCAACTCACCTAAACGGTCTTGGGTGGCTGGTTGCTGACTTACCACTTGCTGCCAAACTTTATACAAGGTATCAGCAATGCGGCTAACGTCTTTTTTGGAAAGATCGGTGCGGCTGCTGACTAACTCGATAAACTTTTGGCGGTCGATGTTGCGGATATCTGGAGTCCCAGCGATCGCTTTGAATTGCGGATCGTTGAGTAAATTTTCAAAATCACTCCGAATCTTTGACACATCGAGTTCTGGAGGACGTATCTTATCTAAGTACTCTTCAATGTTTTCTCGGATACTTACGGGGTCGATGGCGCTTCCTAGTTCTCGACGGACAGCGGCGGCGGCGGCTTCAGCTGTGGCTACCACTTGGTTATTTACAGCTTTCGCACCTAGTGCGGCGGTAGCAGTCCCCATAATCGCTTGAAACCCAGATGTTGCCGTATTCACAACTGAGCCAATTAAGGAGCCTACGGTGGTGGAACTTACCCAAACTAGGAGCAAAAAGTAAGCACCCCAAATTACTAAGCCGAGAGTCGCTCCCAATCCTCGATCTGAGATGACAAGGCTCAATTTTACTGCTAGGTAAGAAGCGATTAATAAGGCGACAGTCACAGTGACTAATGTCCAAATTCCCACTGCTGTGCCGATTTTGCGAATATTGCCGCCCAAACTTCCGACTTCTCCATTATCTGAATCCGAGTCAGATGAGTGCCCCAGGTAGGAAATACCGGCTGCAAGGGAGAGATTAGTTAGAACTAATTGGAAAGCAAAGGCAAGAATCACGCCGGAGATTAAAGCCACAAAAAAGCGTGGCCCCGAAAAGAGAACCGATGCTTGTTCTGGTGTGACGTTTGAGCGTTCTACTGGAACCTGTGCTAACCACAATAGTGGTTTATAGAGTCCCACCATGATTTCCGTACTTTGGAACATTGGATTTCCTTCTACCTACTAAGTTTAAATTTGGGGGAATTAAGAATTTCTTGAGAAGCAACTCTTAGTATTTATTATGTTTGTACCTATGGCAATACCTAACTCTTTAGATCACAATCGTAGAATTTACCTCTTTAAAGCATCTCTCCAAGGGCTGAAAACCTCATACAGCGGAAGATATAACTTTTGTTATCTCTTGATAAAAAACATAATTAAATGGCAAGCAATTTTACTTACTTACTGCTAATTTTAATTTTAATTGTTTAATTTATAGTGAGTAACTCTATTTTCAAAATAGTTTACTTTTAAAGAGTTTAGATTTATTTAAATATCTATTTCTATCACCCTCTCTAGGTGGATTTATTTATAATAATACGTTTGAGCATCGGTCAGCAGAAGTGCTTGTCTTTTATGCCTATAGACAGAAAGCATTCTAGTTATTAATAGCTACATTAAAGTTAACAAACGAATTGTTGAGGCAAGGAAATGGCAACTCCTTTTTCTAAAAATTTGCCAATAATATCAACATAATATAATAGTTGCGATCGCAATGATTTTCTGTTTGATTAGACTCCTCAAGCCTAAATTTTAAACAGTCGTTTTGCAATGATTGGCTTTCTTGCCTATTTAATTTGGGATTTAGTTGGCTATAGAGTGAGTTTTGTACTTGATTGGTTACGAGAGCATTTAAAGAATAAAAACCAACTTGATTAGGAAGGAAAAAACAATGAAAACTCGTTCCTCTACTGATTTACCAGTTGTTGCACCGGAATACAACGGCATAGACCGGAATGCATTTTTGTTTGGTTGGACTCCTCAAGCAGAAATTTGGAATGGTCGCTTGGCGGCTATTGGCTTTGTTGCCTATTTGCTTTGGGATTTAGCTGGTTATAGCGTCTTGCGTGACGTTTTACATCTGATTGGCTACTAGAAACTAAACACCTAAAAACCTATTAGATATTGGAGAAAAAAATGGCAACTCAAGAAACTCGTCCTTCTACTGATTTACCAGTTGTTGCACCGGAATACAACGGCATAGACCGGAATGCATTTTTGTTTGGTTGGACTCCTCAAGCAGAAATTTGGAATGGTCGCTTGGCGGCTATTGGCTTTGTTGCCTATTTGCTTTGGGATTTAGCTGGTTATAGCGTCTTGCGTGACGTTTTACATCTGATTGGCTACTAGAAACTAAACACCTAAAAACCTATTAGATATTGGAGAAAAAAATGGCAACTCAAGAAACTCGTCCTTCTACTGATTTACCAGTTGTTGCACCGGAATACAACGGCATAGACCGGAATGCATTTTTGTTTGGCTGGACTCCTCAAGCAGAAATTTGGAATGGTCGTTTGGCAGCAATTGGCTTTCTAGCCTATTTGCTTTGGGATTTGGCTGGTTATAGTGTCCTGCGCGACGTTTTACATCTGATTAGCTACTAGTAGTTCGCCAAGCGAACGCAAGCGGGGTAAAGGGGAAGGGGGAAGGAGGAAAGGGTTTAAATCCCTTACCCTTTACCCTTTTCCCTTTCCCCAGCACTCACCCAGCATTTTTGGGTTGCCAGACTGCTAGTCGTCTGCCACAAACATTATCACAGGTTAAGATATGTTTGTAGTAAGCACTTAAGTGCTTATAGCGCTTCCCATTCAGAGACGGTACAAGATTGCACCAATTTGGCAAATTTACCAAGATTGTTAATTCGTAGGTTGGGTTTTGTTCTTCAACCCAACCTACAGGTTTTTATTTTTTAGCCTTAGCAGTATTGCATTGGCTTCTATAAATGCTTGCCAGTTTTCCACATACTACTTATGGAAGTTTATTTATTGAGTAGCAAAAAAGTCACTTACAACTAGGTGACTTTTCTATGATCAAAATTTGACAAAAATTACTGAAATTTTAAAGAGTGATTATTCATCAATACTACTGGGAATACCCAAAACAGCACAGGGAAAATTAGAACCTAGAGCTTCAATCATTGGATGATTGACAGAGTTACAACCTAGAAACAGAATATCAGCCGCTTCTGATTCAACAACTTTGCTAAGTTCTGTAGAAATGCAGCCAAACCGCAAATGAGATTTGAAAGAACCCTGCCATTCTTCAGCCAAACTCCGGGCTTGCCAGAGAATTATATCTGCTTGTTGTAGAGGAGCGATCGCTGTCTGTAATTTAGGTTGAGTCAATACCTGTGTGACAGACTTTGATACTTCACTAACTTCACATTCTAATGAAGATTGTTGTTGGGGAAAACTCAAGATATTTGGATACTGATTGCTTTGATTATTTTCCACTACATAAACGGCTTGAACTGTAACTTCTGTATTGGTGGCCAAACGTGTTTGATGGGCAATCCAAAAGGCAATATCTAATGCCGTATGACTGTTGGGAGATGCATCATAAGCAACAATTAGATTAATTGCTTTCGCCTTTTGAGGTTTTTTAGAAAAAGGTTTGTTTGGTTGTGGCAACAGTACCATTTGTTCAATTAAGTCATCTCGGCCTGTGGCACTTTGCAGACGTGCTAACATTGGCTTAATTTGCACAGCTTTACTTCTCCTAATGAAATGAATTAGCAATGAGAAGCAGGGCGACCAATTTTATATTTTGAATTTCGGCTAGGCTCAGTCCTTCCCTGCGGGACGCTACGCGTAGCCTTGCTTCCCCGGAGGGGTACGACTTCGCTCAGGAACCATCGAAGGATTTTAGATTGAGTGACGATAACCAAAATTTCAAATCTTAAATTAGTCAAGGAAACCCCAATAATAACTGTATTACAGCCAAGGTCTTGGGGGTTCCTTCCATTGCCTACGGAGTTAGCTGACGGGCTAAGACTGGAAGGTGTCTCTCTCTTAAGAGTGCTGAGTGCTGAGTGCTGAGTTAATATTAATAATTATTAACTTCTGACTCTTAACTCCTCATTTTCTATGAGATACGCCCCACACACAATATGGTTCCTCCGTTCCAAATGCAGCTTTCATGGATTTGAATTAGGCTACCCGCTAAAAAAATGATAATCTAATTTACTCGTCTTGGGCAAAATATCGATCGAGGAAATTTAAGGCGTGGTTGCGGAGTTCAAAATACTCTTTTGAGTTTCGCATAGCGGCGCGATCGCGTGGATGCTCAAAAGGAACTTCTAAAATCTCCCCGATATTAGCAGCTGGCCCATTGGTCATCAAAACGAGGCGATCGGACATATAAATTGCTTCCTCTACATCGTGGGTAATCATCATCACTGCTTGACGATTATTTTCCCAAATATCCAATACCTGCCGCTGTAATTTCCCACGAGTTAGTGCATCTAGTGCCCCAAAAGGTTCATCCATCAGCAACATTTTGGGACGAATAGCTAAGGCTCTGGCAATACCTACTCTTTGTTTCATACCTCCAGAAATTTCATCAGGATATTTGTCAGCCGCCGCCGTCAAGTTTACCATTGCCAAGTGTTCATTTACAATGCTAATTTTCTCGGCACGATTAGCATTTTTTAGCACTTCATCTACGGCTAAACGGACATTTTCTCGCACTGTTAACCAAGGTAACAGCGAATAGTTCTGAAATACCATCATCCTTTCGGCTCCTGGCTCACGAATTTCTTTTCCATCTAGCCTGACTGAACCGGAAGTTGCTTTTTCTAAACCAGCTACTATCTTTATGAGAGTTGATTTCCCACAACCTGAGTGACCAATTACAGAAATAAATTCATCTTCATCAATCGTTAAATTGACTTTATCTAAAACGACAAAGTTATCTTTATCAGGTGTCGGATAAGACTTGACTAAATTTTCAATTTCTAAAAATCCAGCGCGGGGTATAACTTCGGTCTGGGTATTAATAGGTAATGAGGTATATTCCATCATCAAAGGCTCCGGAAATAATTTAGTCAATCAATATTTGAACTTGGGAATTAAGACATGAAAAAACGAGTGGGAGCGTTAGCCCTGATGGCAAAACTATTCAGATAACCCACCGGATCGCTGGGGTCGAAGCCTTTCTTATCTATAAATACCTCTGGTGGTTCGACCTTGTAATCATCCTTGGGACATTGAATGCCCATTTCCGATGCTATCTCCCGATATAAATCTGCTCTCCAGCCAAGTTCTGCTAGTTTCTCGGCATTTTTGGGGAATTGCTTGATTTGTCCCCACCGCGCTGCTTGTGTCATCAACCAGATACTTCTCGATCTCCATAAGAATGTGGAGTGTTCTCCTGGCTGTTTTGGAAGGTTGTCAGGAATATCGAAGAAAATCGTGGTGTCAGCGGCTTCGATGGTGCGGTCTTTGCCGTCAAAGCCGCCATAGTTATAGTTGCCGAGAATTCCCGGACTTGTAAATTTTGCGATAGGGGCATCTTTCTTTTTGGGTCTTGCACCTGTAAAGGAACGTTCTGTAAGCAGTTCGGCTACTTCTTGACGGTTTTCTACTTTGCTGCAATATTGGCAAGCTTCAATCATTGCCTTGACTAGAGAACGATAGGTTTTGGGATATTTGTCAATGAAAGATTCCATCACGCCCAACAAACGATCTGGGTGTCCCAACCAGACTTCTTTACCTTGTGCAAAGGTAAAGCCGATGTTTTCGTTACCTGTTATTGCTCGTGTATTCCAAGGTTCTGCAACCATGTAAGCTTGCATGGCACCAATCCGCACGTTTGTTACCATTTGGGGTGGCGGAACGATGATGATCCGAAACTCCTTAAGCGGATCGACACCAGCAGCAGCGGATAGGTAGCGGACAAAGTATTCATAAATAGCCGAACTCAGCACTACTGCCCAAACTTTTCCTTCTGGCGGTTGCTTGTCAAAGTAGCCTCGAAAATCGCGCCCAAAGGCTTCTAGCGCGCCATCACCATATTGTTCTTGGTATTCGTACCACGGACGCAGCCCAAAATCCCACATGGCTTTGTCCATTGTCATGGCATTACCGTGGCGATGGATGGTCATGGCTGCACACAAGGGAGCGTGGCGTGCGCCTTCAGCACCAATTCTGGCGTTGGTGACGGCACCAGATACCACGGGCGAAGCATCCAGGCGACCAAAAATTACACCGTCGCGGGAGGTGGCCCAACTGGCTTCGCGGTTGAGTGTAACGTTCAAACCATATTTGCGGAAGAAGCCTTTTTTCCAGGCGATCGCAAATGGCGCACAATCATTAACGGGAACGTAACCAACTGTAAGATCGGGTTTTTCTAGGTCGCTGCTTTTAACTACTGGTTGCACAGCTAAGGCTTCTTCGGTCAATCCTTTGGCCGATCTATCTCCTGAAATGCCACAGGAAGACAGCGTCATTCCCGCCGTTGTTGCTCCTATTCCCTTGATAAAATCTCGTCGAGTCCAGTTAATATCACCCATTCTTGTAGCTCCATTGGTGATTAATTGCTCACGCTTCAGGCGCAGAGTCTCGTTAAATCTTGCTGTTTTGATAGCAGGCTAATTTTGTTAGTTGGAAGTTTTAGGACGATGGGTTACTAATCCTTGGATTATGCCCACGGCATAATCCAGAATTAACCCAGTTACACCAATTACCAACACAGCTAAAAAGACTGAACTCAGGTTTAAGCGACTCCATTCATCCCAGACAAAGAAGCCGATACCAATACCGCCTGTGAGCATTTCCACAGCGACGATTACTAGCCAAGCTATGCCTAAACTAATTCGTAAACCTGTAAAAATATACGGCAAGCTTGCAGGCCAAATTATTTTTGTAATCCGTCGCCAACGGGGCATTTCGATGACTCGTGCTACATCTAAATAATCTTGGGGAACGCTAGAAACTCCTAAGGCGGTATTAATAATTGTTGGCCATAAAGAGGTAATAAAGATGACAAAAATGGCTGAAGGATCTGCTAAATTGAAAATTGCTAAGGCGATGGGTAGCCAAGCTAGGGGCGATACAGGTTTAAAAATTTGCACGATCGGATTGAGCGCTAGCATTGCCGATTTGGACATGCCAATTAGAAACCCCAGAGGAATCGCTACTACCGCACCCAACAAAAAGCCTATTAATACCCGGCGCAGACTTGCTATTAACAACCAACCAATTCCTAAGTTGCCTGGACCTCGCTCATAGAAGGGATTTAAAATGTAGTCGAGATTAGCGATTAAAGCTTCTGGTGGGGTGGGCATCAATTCATGGTTGGCAAGTGCAACAATCCACCACAACACAATTATTCCCAAGAAACCCAATATAGGTATAAAGAAAACATCCCTAACAATAACAGGTTTTGTTTTTTTCCAAGCAGCTTGTCCAGCGATCGCGGCGATCGCAGCCAAATTTAGTTGAAATATCATTTACGACCTCAACAGATTTAAGTGCAGGTACAAAAAATCCGAGCAGTACCAGCCTTGGACACCGATGAGATCGGAACATCATAAATAATGCCGTCTCTTCAGTCTCCTCTCAATGCCTACGAAGTTAGCTGACGGGCTAGGGCTGAGAGATGCCCTTCACAAGAAAGTTATGAGTTATGAGTTATAAGTTATGAGTTACAAATTTAAGTATTTAGTAAACTAACTTCTAACTCCTTACTTCCAACTCCTCACTTTCTATGAGATACGCCCCACAATTTGGTTCCTCCGCTCCAGCGTTATGCACTGTGACACGCCGAATTAGGCTGACTTACTCTAATGGATACTAAATTATGCACAATATAACATCGATCCTCAGTAAAAGCCATCTATCTTATGAAAAATATTGTTTATTTTAATACTTAGATCAAGTATTACTAACTAGTCTTTAGTATTAAATACTACTAAAATTTCTAGTTGTGTTGTGAGTGAACTCCTTGCACAGCCAGCTAAACAATATATTCAAGTCCAGTATCAAGAATATTACGTGCTTAATTAATATTTTTTAATAGAAAACAAAGATACTGATAAAATTTTATATACGGCTACTTAATTAGCAAATAAAATAACATATATAATCTATTCCTTTTGATAGGTGAACTAAATTGTTAAATTTGGTAAAAATCCACTGCACTCGCTAAACTAATTGGATATGGAAGTTTACTCATCTATCTTTTAGCTGAATTTAACATAATGGATTTTAGTCAAGTACTGGCTGAGAAAACGGATAGCATCGTCGATAAATGGATTTTAGCGGTTCGCAAGGATAGACGGATTGAAAGTGCTGACGATCTATCTTATACAGCGGTAAAGGATCACGTCCCTGATGTTTTGAAAGCTATGGTGACAGTGCTTTCAAAATTTCAGGATAATGATATTCAGTCAATAGTTACTGCCAGTTTTCAGCATGGAGCTATTCGTGCCGAACAAGGCTTTGATCCAGCAGAAATCGCTAGAGAATATCATCTGCTGCGAACAATAATACTTGATGCTCTACAAGCAGATTTATTGGAGGGAACACCTGTAGAGATAATTCGTTCTATGCGTTTGATTGACGCTATCCTAGACGAAGCGATCGCTCGATGTTTCAAGAGTTATGTTGAGGAACGCTTGCGGGAATTACAGCAGTTGCAAGCATCACTAAGGCTCCATAATGAGGAACTAACGCGGTTAATTACCGCCAATCAAGAGTATCTTTCTCAACTAGCCCACGAATTAAAACATCCTCTAACTTCTATTATTGGTTATTCGGATCTGTTTTTACGCCAACAACGACGAAAGGCTGATATAAAAGACAACTATACTAATTTAGAACATATTGAGCGGGTACTACGCAATGGTAGACAGTTACTCCATTTAATCAATGATGTACTAGAACTTTCCCGCTATGAGGCAGGACAGATAAAAATCCAATTAGCGCCTACCGATGTGCGGGAATTAATCGATAATATCTGTCAAATGTTGGAACCTTTAGCTGCGGGAAAAAATTTACAAATTGTAGTCGATTGCGATCGCATCCCTGAAAAATTAATCACAGATTCTTTTCAGTTGCAACAAATTGTTACAAATCTTCTTAGTAATGCGATTCGTTATACAGAGTCGGGGACTATTATCATCATGTGTCAGGTGTTGGAGAAGCAGAGATGGGCGATCGCCGTTTCTGACACTGGAATTGGCATTGCACCCGAAAACCAAGGCCAAATATTTGAACCCTACTTTCGCGTCAGTTCTAGCGATCGCCCCTATCTTCCTGATAGTACAGGATTGGGATTAGCGATCGTCTCACGTTTAGTAAAACTATTGCAAGGTCAAATTAACCTAGCCTCCCAGGTAGGCGTTGGCTCTACTTTCACCGCGATTTTTCCTT
Organism: Nostoc sp. DSM 114167; assembly: GCF_052692655.1. Lineage (NCBI taxonomy): Bacteria > Bacillati > Cyanobacteriota > Cyanophyceae > Nostocales > Nostocaceae > Nostoc > Nostoc sp. DSM 114167. The sequence goes on along the minus strand of NZ_CP195116.1, from coordinate 3,164,953 downwards.
TAGAAGTGGAGCTTTAAAAATATTGGGCGACTGGAAATCGCAGCTATACAAGCAAAGTCCACCTGCGTGGATTAATACAACGTGAATTCGATGAACTCCCCATTTTTTATCTTTCGATTTCATCTATTTCTTTAGGAACCCCCGCAGTTAACACCTCATGTCCCCCAGGTGTAACTAACACATCATCCTCAATCCGAATACCAATCCCAACCCATCGAGGCTCAGTCTGTGGCTGGTCTTCTGCTAGTTTGGTATCTGGCACAATATATAATCCTGGTTCCACTGTCAAAATTTGACCTGGTTGTAAAATCTGTGGTTTGTCTTCACCATGCTGATAAACACCGACATCATGAACATCCAAACCTAACCAATGACTGGTGCGATGCATATAATATGGTTTATATTTCTCTTCTTCAATTAACTTATCAATTTCACCTTTGAGGATGCCAAGTTCGACTAAACCTTCTGTGAGAACGCGCACTGCTGTATCGTGAACTAACTTGAAAGGATTACCTGGTTGGACTTGAGCGATCGCTTGTTTTTGCGCCTCCAAAACAATCTCATACAATGTCTTTTGTTCTGGCGTAAACTTACCTCCAACCGGAAATGTCCGGGTAATATCCGAGTTGTAATAACCGTAAGCACAACCGGCATCAATTAGCAGTAATTCTCCATCCTGCATTTGACGATTATTTTCAATGTAATGGAGTACGCAAGCATTGACACCAGATGCCACAATCGAAGGATAAGCAGGTCCCATTCCACCCCGGACTCGAAAGATGCGTTCCATCTCCGCTTGGATTTCGTACTCATAACGTCCCGGCGCGGCGATTTCTTGGGCGTAATTGTGTGCTTCGGTGGCGATCGCAGCTGCTTGACGCATCAATTCCAACTCAGCTTCGCTTTTGAGCAATCTCATGCTGTTGAGAACAGGGCCAGTATCTTCAATAGCGATCGGCCCAGTACCGCGCTTCGGATAAGTCCGCAGTAAACTTTGATAATGTTTCAGGATTTGATCGTTAAAATTGCGATCGCGTCCTAAGTGATAGTAAATCCGGCTGGCTTTTTCTAAATACTGCGGTAACTTTTCATCTAATTCTTTAATGGGATACGCTTCATCAGCACCATAAATTTCCTTGGCTGCATCTACCCCACAAAGATAACCAGTCCATACTTCTTTTTCGCGATCCTTCGGTTGGACAAACAGCACAAACCGATGTTCTGCATGATGCGGCGCTAACACTGCTACTGCTTGTGGTTCATTGAAACCAGTCAAGTAAAAAAAATCACTATCTTGACGATAAACATACTCGACATCGTTGTGCATCACTGCCATTGGCGCACTGCAAAAAATGGCTGTACCATCACCAATTTTTGCCATTAATTGCTCGCGACGCTGCCGATATTCTGCTTGCATAGTTGATGTACTTTTAAAAAGTATTGTAGTATTTGACACTTTAACAACTATAATATGCACTGCTTATGCCTCTTAATAGTTGCTAATCTAAGTTATTCTAACCAATATTTGTTTCCACTCAAGTCATAAATTCTTGGAGAAGAATCAATTATCTCGAAAGACTCAGTTTTCCTACTTTTTAAACAATTCGGAAATCTTGTTGTTATCAAAAGATTTAGGATATTCATGAAGTTAAATAAGTTTTAAACGTTTATTTTATACAAATTTTGGTATTTAATACATCTAACAACATACAGTAAAAAATATGTCTACTCAACCCTTAATAAAAAAAGCGAGCGCTTACGTAACCAACCAAGATGAATTAATGGTGTTTACACATACTGATTTTCCTGAAGCTGGTGTACAAGTACCTGCTGGTACAGTTGAAGAAAATGAAGAGCCATCTGAAGCTGTACTGCGGGAAATTTATGAAGAATTCGGTGTAAAGGGAGTTAGTATTATTGAGTTATTGGGTATTTCTCAATACAATATGACTCCCTATCGGGATGAAATTCAAGAACGTTATGTTTATCATCTTGAATTAACTCAGTCTACACCATCTACTTGGCGGCATTGGGAAATACATCCAAGTACCAGCAAAAACCCTATAGCCTTTGATTTTTATTGGGTTAAATTAGATAGCTCAAATTTAGGTATAGCAGGTGGTCAAGGTTATTTTTTATCTAAGCTTGTTCACAAAATAAAAAACAGTCATGATTCAGCTATTACTTAAAAAAGTGCTAAGAAAACAAAGGTAAGATTATACAAAATATATTAGGAATAATGTAGCGATCGCTTCTCTCTTAATTAAGCCTATCTAATTATAGATCAAATTCGTAGATAGATTTTTTATACAACCTTCAAATGTCAAAGAAAGTAGATAAAACAATTATTTTTATATATAAATAATCATATATTAATTACAAAATATATTTTGCAAATGCTTATATAGAACTTGAAAATTTTAGAATAATAGTTTAAAACAAACAAAGATTTATCTTCAAAGAGTGACATTAATAAATAAAAAATAGTTATAAAAAAAGTTTGAAAACCAGGTAAATGTTATTTCGTTACAGAAAGAGATTGGCAAAAAAAGTTAAAAAAATATGACAGCCAATAATAAAAATTCACCATGCCTGTAAATCAAAATTCCTCACCCTTAGCTTTGAATACATCTCGATTAGCATCAGAGTCTTTTGCAAAATCAGAAATCTTGACAACTTCTCTTAAGAGTTTAAATTATGATTTAGGGTTTGGAAATAAGAGTTCTTCGCTAGCACTAGAAAGTCAACCAGTGACTGTGCCTGTTAAAACGTCAGCAAATCCCAATCCTAATCCTTACTTAACTAGTGCGGCAATTACTCCTGACTTTAACGGTGATGGCAAAACGGACAAAGTTTGGGTCAACTCTTCAACAGGTGAGATTATCATTCGGTTGATGGATGGCACAAAAGTTATCGAACAGGGTTCTTTGGGTCAATTTGACCTATCCGCCTATGATTACAAAATTGCTGACTTCAATGCTGATGGCAAAACCGATTTCTTATTACGCAATAAGACAACCGGTGAGAATAGCGTTGTCCTGATGGATGGTACTAAAGTTGGTAGTGCGGCTGCTCTAAGTAGCGTCGATCCAGCTTGGACTCCTCAGATTGGCGATTTCAATGGCGATCGCAAAACCGATATCTTCTGGCATAATACCACAACTGGCGAGAATGCTATTTGGGAGATGGATGGCACTACAGTTCTGAATGCAACTGTTTTAGACACTACAGACGCAGCGTATACTCCTACCATTGTTGATTTCGACGGCAATGGTAAGAGTGACATCTTCTGGCGCAATCAGACAACTGGCGATAACGTCGCTTGGTTTATGGATGGTACGCAAAAGACTGACTTTGCTCTACAATCACAAGATGCCGCCTGGACTCCTAGCCTTGGTGATTTCAATGGTGACTTTAAGACAGACATTCTGTGGAGAAACGCTCAAACTGGTGAGAACAAGGTTTGGACGATGAATGGCATTTTAGTCACAGAAGGTGCTTTAAAGACACTTGACCCAGCCTGGACTTCCAAAATTGGCGATTTCAACGGTGATGGCAAGACTGATATCTTCTGGCACAATGGAACCACAGGTGAGAATACTGCTTGGTTGATGGATGGCACAACAGTTGCAACTGAAGCTTTCTTACCAGCTAATAACGCAGCCTTGACACCATCACTTGGCGATTTCAACGGCGATGGCAAGACTGATATCTACTGGCGCGATCAGACAGCAGGTACAGACACCATTTGGACTATAAATGAAACGACAGCAGTTGATAATCCCATCAGCGACGCAGATAAGCTGACCGGAGAGTGGTATACGTTCTAAAATCAGAATTCAGAATTCTGAATTGAGGAGATGGAGGCAGGAGTGATTATTTTCCCCCTGCTTCCTCTGCTTCTTTCCTAGTCGCCAATCCCCAGTCCCCTTTATTCAAAATTTGTAACTTAAAACTTGAATCTCGCTATTCTCCGGCAAATCTTTAGGGCTAATAGAAATACTATCTGCACTGCTACGCCGCACTTTCATACCTTGCATCAAGGTCAGAAAATTATCTAGTGGTGAAAGATCGCATTTAGCAGCATCAGCAGCCTGTGTCCGGTAATGAGTCGGAATCACTAACTTGGGATTTAATACTTGAACAGCCTGCTTTGCTTCTTCAGCATTGTAGGCTTTTGCACTGCCTCCCACTGGAATAAATGCCACATCGGGACGCCCCATCAGGATTTTTTGCTCAATAGAAATGGGTGCAGCAGCCCCGCCTAAGTGTAGGATATTAATTCCGCCTTGCTTCCAACTCCAAGCAGTATTTGAGCCAAACTGCTTACCACCTTTGCGATCGTGGTCTATGGCAATTCCTTGGAATTTAATGCCTTTAAACTCATAAACTCCTGGTTCATAGATGAGTTTTGCATTTCCCGGTAATACATCCACAGCACCTTCATCTAGCAGTTGACTGCTAATCAAAACCAAATCTGCTGCAACTTTTGGTGGACGATATTTAGCAGTGCAACCGATTGACCGAAATGGATTGACGAGAACTTTCGCACCACCACCAGTAAAAAGAAAGCAAGTATGACCCAACCACTGAACTGATAAACCGCTAGATTGTGCGTCAGCTTGGGATTCAGAACCTAAGTTAGTAACCAAAACTGTTACCAACCCCGCCCCAGCATAGCCCATCAACTGTCGTCGTTTCATTAATTATGCTCTTGAGTGTAACTGTTCCAGAAAATTTCGCAATAACTGTTTTCCTGAAGATGTCAGGACACTCTCTGGATGAAACTGGACGCCCTGAATGTGAGGATAGTTCCGGTGTCGCACTCCCATAATGGTGTTATCTTCAACCCAAGCGGTGATTTCTAACACATCTGGGCAAGTCTCACGTTCGATTACCAAACTATGATACCTGGTGGCGGTCAGAGGATTTTCTAATCCCCGGAAAACCCCCACTCCAGTGTGAGACACCTGAGAGGTTTTGCCATGCATCAACTCTGGAGCAGGAATTATTTTACCACCGAATACTTGACCAATGCCTTGATGTCCCAAACAGACACCCAAAATTGGTAATTCTTGTCCTAGCTGTTCAATCAATTCTAAAGAAATGCCGGCATCTTCCGGGCGACCAGGCCCAGGAGAAATAACTACAGCTTCTGGTTTTAATGCCTGAATTTCGTCTATGGATATCTTGTCGTTACGAAAAACTTTAATATCATCTGCCACTGGGAACTCTGATGCTAATTCTCCCAAGTACTGCACTAAATTATATGTAAAACTATCGTAATTGTCGATAACTATAATCAAAGCTTATCACTCCTGGTTTTACCACTCATCAGTTGTAAAAAGCATAGATAAGTATCTCATGCTATTTGTTCATTAGGTGTAAAAATAATGCTGACGTAGACGTGTAAGTATAAAGCGGCTACTCTACGGCTACTTTCTAAAGATTATCCAAATCCTTTAGCCAGGATGCTTGGCGCGTTGGCGTAGACCGCACTTCGAGTGAGCTTCAGTGACCATTGTAGACATCGCACGATTTAAATTTTGAATATATTCTGCAAAGGGAATTCGGACAGAGTGTGATTCTCTTAATGAGTCACTTAGCGATGCCTAAATTACGTCTACAAAGCCGATATAATTAACCTTACTAGAGGAGGGAGCAATAGCGTACCTGCTACTAGCATCGCTACGAAAGCAGAGACAAGTACTGCACCAGCCGCACAATCTTTAGCAATTTTTGCCAAATCATGGTATGTCTGCTTAACGGTTAAGTCCACAACAGACTCAAGTGCTGTATTTAGTAACTCTAATGCTAAAACTAAACCACTAGTTATACCAATTACCGCTATTTCCACCGCTTGCAGATGCAAAAAAACGCTTAAAGCGATCGCCATTGCACAAACACTTACGTGGATGCGAAAATTACGTTGAGTTTGAAAACTATAGCTGATTCCAGCCCAAGCATATTTAAAACTAATAAATAAATTAGAGGCTACTTTCCAGGAGAATTCCCGTTCGTTAGACACCAGTGTTTGTAACGAGGTAGGCGTTGGTGATGGAGAAATTTTTTGGGACATAGACTTAAAAACACAAGAACAGAGTTGCTACAGTGGGAATATTCGCCGATCTTAATGGCAGAATTAACTTTGAGGCAATCTTTAAGCAATTTTCCACAGAAGTATTATAAAAGTATTACCCAAAATTAACATTAAGAGATACTTCAATTACTGCTATTCAATGTCAATAGCAATACCTATTGCATTCAGCAATCCCACTTGCTGTTTTAACATTCGCTCCAAACTTTTTTCATCAGGATGATCCCAGCCCAACAGATGCAATAAACCGTGAGCAGCTAACCAAGCTAGCTCAGTTGATAAGCTATGTTCCTGTTGTTGAGCTTGGCGTTGTGCTGTATCTACAGACACAATAATATCACCTAAGTATAATGGGACAGAGGCAAGCATTTCTTTGCTTTGAGGAAAATTCACCTCCAAAGCAGCAAAGGCTAAAACGTCTGTCGGCTTATTTTGCTGACGATACTGAGCATTCAGTTCTTGAATTTGCAAGTCATCTGTCAAACGCAGCCCAATTTCATAACTTGGCGCTGGTGGAATCTGAGGGTGAAGTATTTCCAACCAGTGATTAAACCAGTTTTTCCAAGTTTCAGGGGTAATTCGGGCATCAGTCTCGTCAATTTTTACAGATGTTGTCGGGGACAACTCATAAAAATACTCCTCCACATATAGTTCAACTCTCAGGGGCACACAGTCTCCTTGTCTGAGGTTTACGATTTGTTGTTAAAACTGTCCTAAGTCAATTGGTCATCTGTCCTTTGAAATATAAATGACTAATGACTAATAAAAATCCTCACCAGTTGCGTAATGCTTAGTGAGTGAGGTAAGCAAGACCAACAAGCAGAGCTAAAAGCCCTACAGCAGTCAATCCAAAATGCTTTAGGGAAGTTCCACCCTTGCGCACCATGTTTCGCATGGCGAGTTTGACGTAGCTAGGTTGAGGTTCTGTTGAAGGTGAGTTGCTCATAATTATTTGCCTACAGACTCTTTTATAACTGTAACAGTTGGTCTGGGATAGAATTGCGATCGCCCATATATTGCTAAGGCGTTTCTGTATGAAACGCCTTAGTAATCAGGGTGTTATGGAATGAGCGCCTCTATGGCGAAGTATTTTCTACTAGTTTATTTTCTTGGCGCAGATAAGCTTGGATGAATGTATCAAGTTCGCCATTCATCACATCGCCAATCGCTGTCATTTCCGTATTTGTACGTAAATCTTTCACCATTTGGTAAGGGTGAAACACATAGTTACGGATTTGGTTTCCCCAAGAGGCTTCTACCATATCGCCACGAATTTCAGCAATTTCTTGGGCGCGTTGCTCTTTGGCTATGACCAACAGCTTTGCTTTGAGGCGATTTAAGGCTTTTTCTTTATTTTGCAGCTGCGATCGCTCTTCTGTACAGCGCACGGCTATACCCGTGGGTAGGTGAACAATCCGCACCGCAGTTTCTACTTTGTTGACATTTTGCCCACCTTTACCACCAGAGCGAGTTGTGGTGATTTCCAAATCTTTGTCTGGAATATCCAATTGCACAGAGTTGTCAATCTGTGGCATCACTTCCACCCCGGCAAAACTGGTTTGGCGCTTGCCGTTAGCATTAAAAGGTGAAATTCGCACTAAACGATGTGTACCCATTTCCGATCGCAAATAACCATAAGCATAGCGACCGGTAATTTCTAGGGTTGCCGATTTTATTCCGGCTTCATCACCCTCCGACTCTTCAGCTAAAGTTACCTTATAGCCGTGAGCTTCGCCCCAACGGGTGTACATCCGCATTAGCATAAATGCCCAGTCTTGAGCATCTGTGCCACCAGCACCAGCAGTAATCGTCAGTACAGCACCTTCCGCATCATAAGGACCAGAAAGTAACTGTTGTAACTCCCATTGATCTAGGTCACGATTGAGTTTGGTGATGGTAGATTCGGCTTCTTGGAGTAGTGCCTCATCAGTTTCTAACTCCAACAATTCAACAACTGCCTTAGTATCTTCGAGATTGGCGTACCAGCGATCGTATTGCTGAAGATGGGCTTTCAGATCGTTGAGTTCTTGTAGCGTTTGCTGGGCTTGGGTTTGGTTATCCCAAAATTCTGGCTGTGCAGATATTTTTTCGAGGTCTTGAATTTTAGCTGTCAGTGCAGGTACGTCAAAGATAGTCCTGGGTTTTACCCAGGCGGTTAGACAACGTTTCGATTTCGCGTTTGAGTTCTAAAACTTCCATAGTGCTTGCTGAATGATAGATAGAGCGCTTTGGATTAAGAAATTGCTCTTTATTCTACTTGTGTTTCTTGATTTTAGCTGTAGTTGGGTAAATTTTTTCTGCACTACTTGTATAAGTTACAAAAGTTACTTGAAATTATCAAGCGCTTCTTTACTCACTGAAGTAGCGTGATTTAGCTGTTGCAGATAGGCTTTGATAAACAAATCAATTTTCCCGTCTAATACCTCTGCCGCAGCAAGTGTTTCTACATTGGTACGTAAATCTTTCACCTTGGTGTAAGGATGCAAGATATATTCACGGATGAGCTTGCTGGATAGAGACTTTATTAGCCGAGGTTGAATTTTGTCAATCTGGACACCTTGGGATAGTGCGATAGCAAACAGTTTACTCTTGAGAATAGCTAAGGCTTTCTCTTTGTTTTGCATCTGACTGCGCTCATTATTAGAAAATACACTAATCCCGGTAGGAATATGAAACACCTGTGCCCATGTTTCTGGGCGGTTAACATTCCCCTGATGCCGGGGCAAAGTAATTTCTAAATGCTTTTCTGGAATCTCAAAATCAACAGACTCATCTAAAATCGGGCTGACTTCTACGCTGGCTAGGCAAGTATGCCGTTTGCCATTGCCATGAACAGGAGAAATTCGCTCTATTCTTGCATGAGTTCCTTGTTCCGATTTTAGTCAGCCGTAAGCATAACGCCCTGTAATTTCTAGGGTGGCATGTTTGAACCCTCCTAAATCACCTGCTGACTCTTGCACTAGATATACTTTATGATTATGATTTACTGCCCAACGATGATATAGCTGTAATAACATAGCTGCCCAGTCTTGAGCATCTATACTTCCAACCTCAGCCGTAATTGCCAAGAATGCCCCCTTTTGGTCGCAGGGATCGGACAGAAATTGTTCTATTTCTACTGTTTCAAGTTCTTGTTGAAGTTGGGTAAGGTTGCTTTGTGCCTCTTGCAACAATTCCTCATCAGCAGATAATTCTAGTAATTCTAGTGCAGCCTTGATATCTTCTAGAATGAAGTGCGATCGCTGATATTGTTTCTTTTTAGCGTTGAGGAATTCAATTTCTTGAAGTTTTTGATAGAAAGTGACAGAATTATTCCAAAAAGTAAGTTGAGCAATTAATTGATTCAAGTCCTCGATTCTTGCACTGAGTTCTTGCAGGTCAAAGACAGCCTTCAGCTTTGGTCAAGATATTAGACAACCTTTCTACTTCGATTTTGATATTTGAGAGTTCTAGCATAGTTTTACTCACTTTAGGCTGAACTTGTCTACGTATTATACTATTAAAACGATAAAAAACCGTAGTTGCTGAAAATTTAACAGACACCTTGGGCTAGTGCGTAGGCGTAGCCAGCCGTAGGCATCGCAAACAATTTACTCTTAAGAATAGTCAAGGCTTTCTCTTTGTTTCGCATCTGACTGCGCTCTTGATTACAAAATACACTAATTCCAGCAGGAATGTGAACCATCTTTACCTATGTTTCTGTTGCGGAATGTGGGTTTTTAGGCGGCTTAGGGTTGTGTAGCGGTTTGTCATCTGTAGATCCTCCCCCCAAATTGTTTGCTGCTAATCCAAAGTGTCCTGTCTCAAACCACTTAGACTTGAGCAGCGACCACCAATCATTTGTCAACCCTTCCAATACGTAATCATAAGGAAGCCAACCATAGCCCCCTTCACCCCAATCGGTTCCCCAAGAGTTTCTAATTAGCAATGCTCCTTGTGACCGTCTACTAGCATCAGCATTCTCTATTATCTTATGGTCATCGTAGCCAACTGCAACAACAGCGTGACCTCCTTTTACCTTATCGTTTTTAACTGGATATGGAATATAACCACTTGGGTTTAAATCCTCAATGGAATAATACATAGTAAACCCAAACGCGCAGGGAAAACCAGCGGCTAAAGCTGCTTTAATTCGCAATAATAGTATATATTCTGTAGTGCCTGGAGGATTTAGGCGGAAATATTTCAGCGCTTGATAACTTTGACCAAAAGAGTAGCAAAAAGGGGTTGGTTCCTCATCAAACTTATCTTCTATATAAGGCCAGTACTCTTCTGGGGGTACGCCAAATAACGCCATTGCCTGCATAGTTTGCCGAAGAGATGCTCCTACATCACCTTGACGATGCATGAGATTACGTGTCGCTTTATAAAGGAAAAGCCGAGAAGCATCGACATACCTATCAAAACTTCTTTTCTCAAAGTATTCCATTAAAGCAACACCAGCATGTGCCGTACATGAATCCAATGAGCCTTGGTCTTCAATTGGAGAACACCAAAAGCTTAAATCTACAAATTCTGGCATTAATAAATATACAGTTACCTTCTTGCCATCTTCTTGTTTTTCTCTGATAGATTCCTGTAAATTACCTTCTACCGGAAGTAGTAAATCACTTTGAAATTCTGGGTTTTTATCCAAATATTTTAGTTCATCTTGGAGTTCTGGAAGTATTTGGATGACTGTTTTCAGATTTTTTTGTTGATTTTTTAAATAATTTTCTTCCTGAAGTTGAGGATTATAATTAAGACTAACTTCTAAATTTCTGATATTTACTTCTAAATTTTTGATGGACTTAAATATCTCATCTATCTTCTCTAAAGACTTTTTTAAAGAAGTAGCTAATCTCTCATTTTCATTTTTATCATTATTTGATTCAGCAGAAATTATTTGACAGATATTTTTCAGGGAGCTTTGGAAATTTAAAATTGCTGAAAAAGCTATATATGAAGATACTGGATTTAAATCCCATTCTTTAAATAAGTTTCTTTCCTGTCCTGCTTGAGAAAAAATACTAGATTTTTTCCATAACTTTTGCTGAAAAGCTTCATTTTTGACAGCATCATTAATTAATTGCTGATTCTCTTGTGAATTATTTTCTTTACGAAGAACGTTAACGTATTCTGATTTATCAAACCATTGATCTAGCTTATTTAATACCTCTCTTACTGCTTTTTCAAGATTTCTATGTTGAGCTAAAGGAGAAATTAGTTGAGCAACCAATTTAACTATCATATCAATTGATCGCTTCAATGCATTTTTGTGTTCAGCAATATCAGACTTATTAGTATTTGTAGCTGGTTGTAATTCTTTTTCAGCATTAGTCTCTGTAGTTGGTTGCAATCCTTTTTCATTAACAAAATCTTCAGCTTGAAATTCAGAAACTTCAAAAACTCTTAAAATGATTTCATAAAGGTTTATGGGTATTGCTAAGGATACAGGTAAAACTTCTCGCCGCTGTTGTTTTTTGAGCGCAACTAGCTCACATAATACTTCTAAGGTTTTTTTCCAATTATCTAGACCATCTACTGCTAGTCCATATTTAGCCTGAAATGATTTGACTGCTGTCTGTGTCTGTAATCCAAAATACCCTGTTACTTGTCCATCAAATTCTCCTAACTCACGTAAAAGCTTTTGTAGTTTTTTAACTCGATCGTCACCGTCAGATTTTTGCTGTTGTGCATTATATCTCTGAAATAGATCATTTAAAGCTTTGCTTGTATGTTCGCAAACTATTCCATAAATACCATCAAAGTTTGAAGCATCATGCCAATGATATTGTGTTTGGAATTCTTGAACCGCATCCTGTGTGAGATAATCAAAGAATCCTATTATTGCCCCGTTATTTTCTCCTAAATTTTTCAGATAACCCAGTTTATTCAGTTTTATTTGAATGGCTTTAATTTCTGGATCAAACATTCCCAACTTTTTAATTGTTTTTTCCGTGCCTTCATATTGAGAAGTTTTTTCTGCTTCTAGACTTTCTAGTATTTCCAAAGTTTGGTTTAAAGTATAGAGTGTTACTTGATCTACAACACTGTCAGTACTGTCATTTGAGACAACACTATCAACACTCTTATCTGAGACACTTGAGAGTCCAAAAATCATCTTGAGTAGTTTTACTGCCTTCTCTGTATTTTTACCAAAGTAACCATATTCCATATATTCTGATTCTGAAACAGCTTCTTGAAACTGAGCAATATTCTCTTGCCACACAGCTCCAAATTTATCCTGATGTTTACTAAATTTCAGTAACTTCTGTTGAAGATTGTAGACTTCTTGACCTGCACAACCAGGAGCTAAAAATATTTGTTCTTTAATAGCCTTGGCGTTGACTAATTTTAAACCTTTACTTATTTTTTTCTCAAAGTTTTTCAACTTGGGAACAAGTGTTTTTGTGGAAGGTTCCTTTAATTCATTTTTTATTGAATCTAAGAATAGTTTAAATAATTCTTCTAGATTAGTTTGTAAATCATTATCATTACTTATCTGTATATTTTGAACATTCACAATTAACTTCTGATTGATTTCGTCTATGCCGTAGTCTCTAAAATCGGGGTAGTCTGGTATCCAGCCTGTTGCTTTTTTATCCACGGTGATTTCCTCTCAGATTTCTGCTGTTATGGTTATCTATCGTCCTAGTTCTTTTTATGCAAAAAAATATTTAAATTTTATTACTTTTCTTGAAGTATTTAACCACGTGAAATAATAGTGAAAATTGGCAAAATCAGGATTTATTCGGAGTTTTAACTCCATCACAAAGATAGCGATCGCTTTGACCCTGAGAATTATTCGCTAGATAATCATGCAGCCAATTGCACCCACGCCCGATCAAATTATCTAGGGTGAGATTTTCTACATTCCACAAAATAGCTGTACCATCTTTACTGCCAGAAACGAGAGTCTTACCATCAGGGCTGAAACTGATCCCATTCACCTCACCACTATGACCAGTAAGAGTAATAATCAAAGTCCCGTCTCTGTGCCAAAGTTTCACTGTTTTGTCATCACTAGCAGTGGCAATCATCTGACCGTCAGGACTGAAAGTTACTTGCCAGATAGCTGCACTATGCCCATCAAGACTGCGGATCGCCCGACCGTTAAGCTGCCAAAGTTTTACTTTATTATCTGCACCAGCACTGGCAAGGGTCTGACTATCAGGGCTAAAACTGACGCTGTAGACAGCAGCATTATGGTTGATGGTGTTAAACGGCTGACCTTGCCGATTCCAGAGTTTCACTATCCCGTCATTACTACCAGTGGCAATTATTTTGCCGTCTGGACTAAAAGTGACGTTATAGACAGTAGCGCTATGGTTTAGGGTGTTAATTAACTGACCCTGGCGATTCCAGAGTTTTACTGTTCTATCTTGACCAGCAGTGGCAATTGTTTTGCCGTCTGGGCTGAAACTCACGCTATGAATGCGAATGCGATCGCTATGCTTTAAAGTCTTAAGCAGTTTACCCTGCCGATTCCACAGTCTTACCACCCCTTCGTCAGAACTGACAGCAGCAATTATTTGACCATCTGGGCTAAAATTCACATCCCAGATGTTGTATTCATTAATCTTCAGCGATTTAATCTGCTTACCTTGCTGATTCCAGAGTTTCACCGTTCCGTCATCACTGGCGGTAGCGATATCGCTTTCCCGTCGAGTGAGAAGTTGACGCGATTGACACCAGCCTGATGCCCAATAAGAATAGTTTGCCAAGGGCTGTCAATTTGCCATAGTTTCACTGTCCGATCTTGACTAGCAGATGCAAGAGTACGACCATCCAGACTGAAACTCACGCTCTTAACTTCACCACTATGTCCTGTAAAAGTAGTAAGTTTCTGGCCATTTCTCTGCCACAGCGTCACGCTGTTATCCTCATTAGCCGTGGCAAGGGTCTGACCATCAGGACTGAAACTGATGCTGTTGATGGGACTACTTTGTACTTTTGACGTGTTAATAGGTGAAAGCATTTTTCCATCAGTATTCCAAAGTTTCACCGTTCCGTCATAACCAGCAGAGGCGAGGGTATTGTCAGAACTGAAACTCACGCTAGTGACTGTATCGTTATGTCCTTCTAAGGTCTTAAATTCCCTACCGTCTTTGTTCCACAGTTTCACCGTTCTATCAAAACTGGCAGAGGCTAGTATCCGATCGTCACGGCTGAAACTCAAACTATAGACTGGGCCTGTATGCCTGTTGAGCATTTTGAGTTCCTGACCCTGTATGTTCCAAAGTCTCACGATGTTGTCGTCACCACCAGAAGCAAGGGTCTTGCCATCATGACTGAAACTCACAGCCCGAATTCTAGTATTCAGCTTTTTAAAGGTTTTAAGTTCCTTGCCATCTTTCCAGAGTTTCACTATTCCGTCTAAACTGGCAGAAGCAAGGATTTGACTGTCGGGGCTGAAACTTGTACTGACAACTTGATCTTGATGCCCTTTTAAAGTATTCAGCAAACGACCCTGTTTGTTCCAAAGTTTCACTGTTTTGTCTCCACTAGCGGTAGCGATCGCTTCTCCATCGGGACTAAAACTAACGCTTTTGATATAATCGCTGTGTCCTTGAAGGCGTGAGCGCTCTCTTACCCAGTAAAGAGCCTGCCCTAGCACAGTCATAACTTCCGCCCGTTCTTGATTTGGAATGTTGACTTTGGCTGTATCTAGTTCTTTGAGTTGCTTGCCGGCTTTTAAACCTTCTATCAGGGCATCAATCGTATTTCTATTCGAGGTAAAACGTGCGTCTGATGCTGAAATCAAGGCTCGGAGTTCCGATTTTTGTGCTGCTATCCGTTGATTAATAGCTACATTCCACCCTATTCCAGCAACAATAGCCAATCCTGTTGAAACTACAAATCCTGATGTCAGAGCAATAAATCTTGTTCTGTGACGTACCCTCTGGGCTTTACGACTTTCGCCGATGTACTCTTGTTGGAGTGGTGCGATCGAGGGTTCTTTCCCTGCTCCTTGGGTGAACCATTGCTCTGCTTCTTCTAGTTCACTACCTTGTAGTAAGTAACTACTGTTGCGTTTTTTCCGATCCCACTCCAAGGCTTGCACGAGTAAGCGGGTATGCTGTTTAACATAAACTAGATCAGTATCGAGTGCTTTGAGTAATGATTGCAAGGCTTGCTCAAAATTATTACTTTCTTGGAAGAAAATATAGTTAATTTTGGCTAATTCGGGATGAACGCCCTTAACATCCTGCAACACAATTGGCACTAAACGTTTATTATGCTTGAGGGCATATGCAATCTCTTCACCGCAGACTTTAGAAGTGACTGAATTCAGACTAATAATAAAGATAAAATTATCAGCGCCTTCAATTCCTTCATAAATTTCTTTCCGCCAATCTGCCGTGAACGGAATATCCTCCCAGTCCACCCAGACATCTCGCTTATGTTGCTTGAGTGCTTCATAAAGCCTTTTGACGAACTCTTTATCCTTGCGGGAGTAAGAAACAAACGCCTCAGCCATATAATTTTATAAAAACTTAATAACATTTGGATAAAATACTACTTTTATCCTGGTTTTAAAAAATCTATATCCTTTGGAAAAAGAATTAATTGAATGCAAATTTTATATATGATAAATTATTCCACAAATTTTCACTACAACCTTTTTTATCTATTCGAACCACAATTCCCTGTAGGTCTGCACATGTGTTAATGGTGTCAACCTAAGGTTAAAAGGGCGGTTGGAAATTAAAACGATGAAAAAACCGTGGTTGCTAAAAATTTAACCACGGTTTTTGCTTTATAGAACTTTACTTTTGTTAGTGCCTACAGGTAATTAATCACGACCATTGATGGCAATTAGCAACCGCAAGATAAAGACAAACAAGTTGATGTAAGTAAGGTACATCGACAAAGCAGCAGGCAGATATTGGTCATCGTTGTAAGTGCGGGGCAAGATGTAAAAATCGACAACAGAAACCCCAACAAACAGAAATACTCCTAAACCGGAGATGGCGATTTCTAACCAATTTGGCGTGTAAACACCAAACATAGCAAATCCGAATTGGGCAAGGCACACAACCACCAAGGCAATGACACCAAGATTGATGGTTTTCGTCAAAGCCATGCCGTCTTGTTCAGAAAGATTAGAACCAATCTGACGGGCAGCAATAAAGGTGACACCACAACCAAGGGCAGCCAAACCAATGCCTTGAATGCCAACACCTTGGGATCTCAAGGCGACAAATACCAAGCCACTGAGAGTATATCCAGACAACAG
The DNA here is from genome assembly GCF_052692655.1 of Nostoc sp. DSM 114167. Lineage (NCBI taxonomy): Bacteria > Bacillati > Cyanobacteriota > Cyanophyceae > Nostocales > Nostocaceae > Nostoc > Nostoc sp. DSM 114167. The sequence goes on along the minus strand of NZ_CP195116.1, from coordinate 3,148,634 downwards.
GCTGTAGGTTGCCAACAGGGGTAGTGCAAGACCTTTATTACCTTTTTGGGCAACATTTTGGGCAACAAAAAACAATATTAACTCCAAAATCACCGCACCAATGAAGGTGGGAAAGAATATTTCGGGGTTAGTACGGATAATTCCCAAACCGCCGTAGGTTCCTAATGCGGTTAGCACCAATCCACCACCGACGTAGGGGAGGGCGTTGGCAATCACGTTTGGGCCAACGAGAGCGTGAGATTTAGCCTCATGGATAGCTTCACGAAAATTACTGGTATTGCTCATATTGAAAAACTGTTTTTTAGGAAAACGTTCTGCTTATTCCTATTGTTACCAATCTTTGTGGTTAACAGCCAAGGATTTAATATAGTTGTCAAATCTGAAGCGTATTTGATTGCGTGAAAAAACTCAGTATACTTTTATTCCCTCTTCCCTGTTCCCTCCTTACGCAAATAATTTCTCCGAATCAAAGCGGATTCCTATACTTGCACTCAGTATGACTGATAGATATGAGGTCAGGAATGCATTGTTCAGCATAAATAGCTAGTTTTTGTTGCAAAAGCTAAAGATTATTTACCATTCAACAGTTATATAAAAGCAAAAATCACCTGTAATAGAGGGGTTCGCAAAATCATGCGTACAAATACTGAATTGTAGAGTTAGACCCCTAACAAGTTCAGTGAAACGACGATGGCTTATTCTTCCCTGACTCAGCAAAATAATAACAGCTTAGAAGAAAATATACGCAGCTCCATTTTCTCAGGAATAGGAGTTACAACAAAGGTAATTTATATGGCAACAAGTGAGTCCTCTTTACGAACTGATGGTATAGAATTATTGCACTTGTACCACCAGAATCCTTCTATTAAACTTCGTAATAAACTTGTACAGTTACATACTGGCTTAGTACGGAAAATGGCTCATAAATTCAGCCATCAATGCAATGAACCTTATGAAGATTTAGAACAAATTGGGTATTTTGGTTTGATTAGAGCTATTGAGCGTTTCGATCCTAGCCAAGGATATGCTTTTAGTTCCTTTGCAGTGCCATATATTCGCGGTGAGATGCTACACTTTTTGCGCGATCGCAGTACTTTATTAAAAATTCCCCGTCGTTGGCAAGAATTATACAATGAAGGACAAAAGATTCGCAAGGATTTGTCAATGTCTTTAGGTCGCCCGCCCAAGGATGCTGAAATTGCCAGCCAACTTCGGGTATCTGTACAAGAGTGGCAAGAAACCAAATTAGCTGCTCAAAACCGGATGCCTTTGAGTTTAGATGCAACCGCAGTTAACTATGTTGATTGTCAAATAACCTTGGGTGAGGCACTTCCTTGTCCTCGTTCTCATGTGCTTCTGCAACAAGAAGAAGAACGCCAACAGCTGCAAGGCGCAATCAATATGTTGGAAGAAAAGCCCCGCATGGCAGTTGAAATGGTATTTTTGAAGGAACTTTCTCGCAAGGATGCTGCTAAGAACATTGGTACTAGTCCAATGACAGTAACGCGCTATCTGCAAAAGGGAATTCAAGATTTGATTTGCTATTTACAACCACAAGTAATGCCCACTGGATCGTAGTCATAGCTAAGTCAAAAATCCAATGACTAATGACTAATGACAAATGACAAATTATCTAGATTTTAAATCAGCGATCGCACCTTTGGTCATAGCAGCAATAGCTCGATCTGTCGCTTTCGGCAAATGATAATATTTACCGCCTGCTGTTTGCGATAATTCTTTAGCAAACCCAGTAGACACAAATTTACTTTCTGTATCAATTACTAATAGTTGCATTCCCAAAGCACGGATTCTCGCAGCAATTTCTAATAATTCTCCTTTGATATCTGGCTTTTCTCCTGGTTCTAGCTGTTCGCCCAAAGAACGCGCTAAAGGAATATTACCTCGCCCATCGGTGATTGCTACAAGGACAACTTGCCCAATATCTCCACTTATCTGAGCATTTAAGCCGACGCGCACAGCCTGAGTTAAACCATGTGCTAAGGGCGAACCCCCGCCACAGGGCAACCTTTCCAAACGGTTACGCGCCAAAGCAATAGAACGTGTTGGAGGCAATAATACCTCGGCCTGTTCTCCTCGGAAGGGAATTAATGCTATTTGGTCGCGGTTTTGATAAGCTTCTGTCAACAGTTGCATTACCGCACCTTTAGCTGATTGCATTCGATTCAGTGCCATTGAGCCAGAAGCATCTACCACAAATACTACCAACGCCCCAGCTTTACGTACCAGGCGTTTTGAACGAATATCAGCTTGTTCGACAATAACTTTTCTATCTGGTTGTCTTTCTCTTCGCGCTTTTTGATAAGGAGACGCTGCTCTCAAGGTAGCATCTACTGCAATGCGTCGCGCTTTCCCCTTGGGTAACATCGGCTTAATGTAGCGTCCCCTGTCATCAGAAAAAATGACACTGCGACTACCAGATTTACCTTGCCGCTTCGCCATTTGAGTAAAGTAAAGCACGCTGTCATCAAGAATTACCCCTTCCGGATCGAAGATAAACTCTTCCGGGATGCTGGGAGGTTCTTGCTCTTGATTTTCTTCCTGTTCTTCTTGTTCTTCCTCTTCAGATTCGTCTGGAGGTTCTTCTTGATTCTGTGGTGGAGGCGGAGGCGGAGGTGGTGCTTGATCTGGTGGTGGTGTCTGCACAACTGTAGCGCGTGGTACAATTACCAGTTCCACCGCACGGCGCAAATCTTCGGCATTAACTGTTGTTCGTCCCTCCAAAGCTGCGGCGGCCTTGGCAACCCGCGTGGCGAATAACTCGGCGCGATGTCCTTGAACTCCGCCGCGAATGGACTCATCCACTAAATAGGCAATTTGTTCGTGGGTGATGATTACTTCTTTGAGCCATTCCCGCGCCAAGATGATTTGGGTTTTGAGTGAGTCTAAATCTTCGTTGTACTGTTGGAGGAAGTCTTGAGGAGATTTAGAATAAGCGATCGCTTGATCCACTGCTTCTACTCTTTGATCTAAGCCGAGTACACCGTCAGCAGAGAGGGCGATCGCAATTCTATCTAGCAAATGCTCTCGTAATCCACCTTCTTCTGGATTATAGGTAGCAATAAACAGGGATTTACACGGATGCTGAAAACTAATCCCTTCTCGTTCGATCTGGTTGCGTCCCTCAGATAATACTGTTAAAAGCTGATTTGATATTTGGTCATCTAATAAATTAATTTCGTCTACGTACAGTACACCCCGGTTTGCTGTAGCGAGTAATCCAGGCTGAAAAATAGTATCACCTTGCTTTACCGACTTTTCAACATCTACTGAACCGAGGAGTCGGTCTTCGGTGATACCTAGAGGAATTTGCAAAAAAGGCGCGGGGATAATTTCGACGGGAACATCTTGAATATCTTTGTCTGCGTACTCCGCCAAAAGTTGATCGTCCCATTCTTCTGGGTAGTTGGGGTCACAATTACTAATTGAACCTTTGACAACTTCAATCGGCGGTAGTAGAGCGTGGATAGCACGAGCCATTACAGATTTTGCCGTACCGCGACGACCTGCGATCGCTACTCCTCCCAAACCAGGATCGACTGCTGCTAAAAGCAAGGCTAATTTAATTGCTTCTTGACCGACTACGGCAGTCAAGGGAAAGGCAGTGATGGTGGGATTGATAGTAGGCGCAGGCATTGTTTTTTCAATAGCGAGTCTCGGCCTTTAGCATACCAATTTCTGACACATTTAGAATAAGGATTATGGCAATGAGATCAAAGGTAAGGTTATGAGTATTGCTCAGGCTAAACGCTTCACACTGGATGAATACCACAAGCTTGGAGAATTGGGCTTTTTCCATGAAGATGACCATATTGAATTAATTAATGAGGAAATTATTGAAATGGCATCCAAGGGTACGGCTGATGAAACTTGTTTGCGAAACTTGTTACGAGAACTTCCAAAAATTGTAGGTGATAGGGCAACTTTGCAATCTCAAGCTCCGATTGCTTTGCCACCGAATAGTGAACCTGAACCGGATTTTACTATTCTTCAAAACCGAGATGATAATTATCTATCTGGTCATCCTAAACCTGCTGATGTGCTTTGGGGAATGGAGGTTTCAGATTCTTCTTTAGCTTATGACCAAGATTTTAAAATACCTCTCTATGCTAAAGCGGGTATTACTGATTATTTGATATTCAATTTATTCGATAATTATTTGGAAGTTTATAGTAAACCATATCAGGATAATCAAGGCAGCTATGGTTATTCAAATAAGCGAATTTTCTTGTTAAATGAAGTAATAAATTTCCCCTATTTCCCTGATTTAGCTCTTGATTTAGCTAAGGTGTTTCCGCCAAAGCTGAATTTTTAAACTTTGTTATAGGATTCAGTCATAAGACAAAGGAGTAAGTTTTATGGCTTATAGCGATTTTAAACTTATTGAAGTTATTGATTTTTTTGGGTTAGTTATCCACGAGTCATCTGGGCTATTCGCAAATGTACCGGAGCAAGAATGTAGTGATTTATTATCTACTATTTTGAGTGAAAATATTGATTTAGCAGTAGCAATAAGCTCGGAAAAGGCTCGTAGTGAGATGATAATTAGTCCAATATTATTAGAAATTAGACGCAAATTTAATTATGAAATAAGCTTTTTTTCTGGAGTTGATTTCACTGTTGATAGCCAGCGAGGATTAAACGGATTTTGTGATTTTATTTTGAGTCTTTCTTCGGAGCAGTTGCTTGTACGAAGTCCGGTGATTGTCCTAGTAGAAAGTAAAAATGAAAATTTGAGGTCTGGTTTAGCGCAATGTATTGCCGAAATGGTAGCTGCTCAGTTATTTAACGAGAGAGGTGGAAATCAAATAAAAGCTATATATGGTGCTGTTACTATCGGTACTATCTGGCAATTTCTCAAGCTTGAAGGTAATGTAGTTTCGATTGACTTGAGTGAATATTATATTAAGGATATTAAGAAAATTTTAGGTATTTTGTATAGTGCGATCGCGCAAAATAAGCTGTAAATTATTTATTAGCTTAAATATTTTTTAAATAATCCCATAGAGCATTTTTAAAGTTCATAGATATGAGTGAGGGCTTTTACTAAATCTTCATAAATAACTATATTGACATCTAGGAACAGCTATGCCAATGTATATTTAAGACAGCAAAGTAACCGCACTCTAAAGCGCTGGTTTTTGGTAGCTGTCTTAGCAGCAGAATTCCTAGTTTCCTGTTGAGCTTCGTGTCATCCCTTCGGCTGAGTATTTAGCCCAATGTCAAGTTAACTGATTGACTAGACTTTCAAGAGGAAGACAAGATGTTTGGATGAATGTTCAGGGGAAAGGATGACGCGAAACTTGGTAGGAAGCCAGGAATTCTACGGCTAAGACTTAAACCAAACCAAAGCTTAGATAGCAAATTTTTTCATAGAGGAAGATTCATTTTTGATAATTTACCTCAAAACAAATTTGTTCAAGCTAGATGCGTGATATTCCAATGCTGTTGCACACAAAAGCAAAATGGAAAATCAACCAAATGAATCCTAAACAGAAGCGCAATATGAAGCAGCAACTCATTGATTTGTATGGTTCTCACTGTTGGTGGTGTTGTCAAAATTTACCACAAAAAAATTTGACATTTGATCACCTCTTACCTAAGAGTCGTGGCGGTTCTAATTTTTTTGAAAACTTACGACTTTCTTGTTTTCCATGCAATAATTCTCGTGGAAACAGTCTCTACCCCCCTGGCAGCAAAAAGCTTAACTGTTTCTAGTTACTGCCCCAATTGTATTAGGCTTTTCTCTTGTAAGGTGGGCATCTTGCCTGCCTTTTTCATTTAAATATCACAGAAAGTAGACATTAAAATGCACAAACTTCTAATATTCCATGATGAAAAACTTTTACGCCGTGCGCTTACTCACCGTTCTTATGTGCATGAAAATCCCGGAGAAGGCGAACACAACGAACGCCTAGAGTTTCTTGGTGATGCTTTGCTGAATTTCTTAAGTGGTGAATATCTCTATGGTCGTCATGCAGAAATGGGAGAAGATGAATTAACCCGGCGCCGTTCGGCGCTTGTAGATGAAAAGCAACTGGCAAAGTTCGCTGAAGAGGTAGGTTTAGACTTTAGGATGCGGTTAGGAAAAGGCGCAATTCGAGACGGAGGCTACCAAAATCCTAATTTGCTCAGTAGCACCTTTGAAGCAGTTCTTGGTGCTTACTATTTGGATCGTGATTCCAATATCGAAACAGTTCGCGAAATTATAGAACCACTATTTGATTCTGTAGATCCTAAGCATATAATTGTATCTCGTTCTAATGTAGACTCAAAAAATCGCTTTCAAGAATGGGTGCAACGCAATGTTACTCCAAATCCCCCCAAATATTTCACAGACCAAATAGGAGGCCCTTCTCATGCGCCAGAATTTATAGCCAAAGTATTGGTGGATGAAAAAATTTATGGAGAAGGTAAGGGACGCAATAAAAAAGATGCAGAAAAAGCTGCTGCGGAAGATGCGCTAGCTAAGTTGAAAAAACAAGGTTGGTTGTAGAGTTTAGGGGTTTATAAATTATGAGAATTTTCAAATTAGAATCTTCCTAACACTAAAAAATTGCAAAAAAATGAGGATGGTATACGCCATCCTCATTTTACTTTTTGTTACTTTACTTTTTTCCTGATGGTATCAGAAAAGAGTCAACTATTACAGTTGCGGTACGTACTGTTGCTTCTCAGGTACTTCAGTGTACTCAGCTACAATCTGGCGGAATTCTTCGCCATCAATGGTTTCTTTTTCAATGAGCAAATCTACTAAGCGATCGGTAACAGTGCGATGGTCACGGATGATCTTCTTAGCATTGTCGTAGCACTGCTCAACAATTTCCTTGACTTGTCCATCGATGCGGGAAGCAATAGATTCAGAATACTCAGATCGGGTTGTCCAGTCACGACCCAAGAATACTTCTCCCTGCTGGCTTTCTAAGGACAATGGACCTAAGTCGGACATCCCGAAACGAGTTACCATTTGCCGCGCCATTCCCGATAACTGCTGCAAGTCTCCACCAGCGCCAGTGGTAACTTCCGCAGCGCCAAAAATCACCTCTTCAGCGGCGCGACCACCCAAAGCACCAGTAATTCTAGCTTTCAACTGGGAACGGGAAATTAACCCCTGTTCTTCGTTGGGTGTAAACCAAGTTAAACCCTGTGCTTGTCCCCGTGGGATTAAGGTAACTTTCTGTACTGGGTCATGGTCTTTTAACAAAGTCCCCACTAAGGCGTGTCCAATTTCGTGGTAAGCAATTAAGCGCTTGCTCTTGCTGTCTACCAAGGGAGTGCCTTCCATCCCTGCAACTACCCGATCCACCGCATCATCAATTTCGCGGAGGGTGATGGCTTCTTTGCGTCTTCTAGCAGTGAGAATTGCTGCTTCGTTGAGTAAGTTGGCTAAGTCAGCACCAGTGAATCCAGGAGTGCGGCGAGCGATCGCATCTAAAGATACGCTAGGGTCTAGTTTCTTATTCCGCGCATGGACTTGCAAGATTTCCAAACGCCCTTTGATATCGGGTGCATCAACTGTTACTTGGCGGTCAAAGCGACCAGGACGCAATAATGCTGAGTCTAGTACGTCGGGACGGTTGGTAGCAGCAATAATAATGATGCCTGTGTTACCTTCAAACCCGTCCATTTCGGTGAGCAATTGGTTGAGGGTTTGCTCTCTCTCGTCGTTACCGCCACCGATACCAGCGCCTCGTTGCCGTCCTACGGCGTCGATTTCATCGATGAAGATAATACAGGGGGCGTTGTCTTTAGCTTTCTTGAACAAGTCGCGGACGCGGGATGCACCCACACCAACGAACATTTCCACAAATTCCGAACCGGAAATACTGAAGAAAGGTACGCCTGCTTCACCTGCGATCGCTTTTGCTAATAAAGTTTTACCAGTTCCAGGAGGTCCAACTAATAGCACTCCCTTGGGAATCCGTGCGCCCACAGCCGTAAATCTTTCTGGCTGCTTCAGGAAGGTGACGACTTCTTGTAGTTCTTCTTTAGCTTCTTCGATTCCGGCTACGTCGTCAAATTTAACTCCGGTTTTCGCCTCCATTTGGAAACGCGCTTTAGATTTGCCAAAGTTCATTGCTTGACCTGGGCCGCCAGGGAGGTTGCTAGAACGCCGGAACAAAAAGAACAGCCCAGTAATCAACAAAACTGGAAAGATGAGATTGCCTAACAATCCCCAAATTGCGCCATCATTCCGCATGGGGTGAGCATCAAAACTAATGGCTTTCTCTTTGAGCTTGCTAATTAACTCAGGAGCGTTAACAGGCAAATCCACACGCCACCTTTGGACACGATTTTCCAGGTCTGGATCGCGGGCTTCTATAATTGCTGTCCTACCGCCTTCGTACAGATCCACGCTGGTGACGCGATCGCTGTCCAAGTATTCTAGAAAGCGACCGTAAGTCATGCGGGTATTGGCTGCATTCTTACTCATGTCAGCAGGTGCGCCTGCAAACGCTCCTTGCCAGAAGAAAAAGCCAATTACCAAAGCCGGCAACGTCCAGAGTGCTACGACTTTCCAAGAGAATTTCATTTTAATTTGCCTCTAGATGCCTATACAACTTGTTAGCTCTAGTAACCGAATGTTCATCACTCTGTCACTTTAAGCTGTTAAACGGATGTTTATAAATCCATTTTGTTTAATTCGATCTCTTAGATGCACTACCATAAGGGGATTAGAGCATTATGGCGATGCCAACAAGAATCTTAATCAAAGTTAACTTAATTTTAATACAATATCGCACGAGAAAAGGGAGCGCAACGGTATGCAAAGACAGAGGAATTTCTCCAGAATGCCCCTTGTATCGTTCAAGCCGCTCTAAATCATGATTCTATTTAGGGAGACGCGATGAATCGCGTCTGTCAAGAGTGGGCGAAATGAGGGAGCAGGGGAGCAGAGGAGCAGGGGAGCAGGGAGATGAGGGAGTGAGGGAGTGAGGAAGTAAGGGGACAAGGAGATAAACAAAACTCCTAACTCTTAACTCAGCACGGACTAAACGCCCCGCTATCGCTAACAGCACTCCTAACGCCCAATGCCCAATACCCTACTTTACTTCTGTAATTTTTAGAGTGTAAGGGAGATACTTGCCTTTTTCGTAGGAACCAACCCAAATTTGGTAACTTCCAGCTAGCCATTCACCAACAATACCAGCATTTTTGCCATCAAAATCGTCATTGCACCAAGTACCACCGGGCCCTTTGATAATCATGGTGGTGTCTTCAGGACTTTGCACTTGCAACTTCAGGTAGTCAAATTTACTTGTTAACGCTAATGTGTGGTCTGGTGTTTCATCCACAAATCCGGTACAAGGGCCAGTGGCTGTTTCGCTTCTTCCACCTACTTGACTCCCAGATATTGAGCCACCACTCATCCCGCGAACTGTCAGAGGGTCTGGGGAAAACTGAGGGCTAAGGGTGACATCTCCAAATATCGTTGGCGCTTCCTGAGCATCAACCGCAGCGTTAACTGTCGATATGATGAAGAGCGTAACTATCATGAACGATAATCTCATCCCTCTATTGAGCGCTTTTGTCGGCATTGTAATTACGTTCGCTTCTAAGTGTTTTTGAAGACATGAATTTTACACACCAAGTTCCCAACATGAGGAGAATTGACTAACTATTTTAGATGTGAAATGGGGGATAATTCATTAGTAATTAGTCAATGATTTCTTGTTTCCATAGTTGCTTTACCTTAGACTTCTTGGCATTTGTCGGGTAAAGGGTAAGGGTTAAAGGGAAAAGGGATAGAATTAACATTCCCCTTTAACATGCACCCATTTCCCGATCTCTTGGCATTTGTGCCAAATGCCAAGAGGTCTCTTATGGATAGGGGCACACAAACGTGCGCCCCTAAAATCTCAAATATCTCTAAAATCTGCAAGTAATCGTTACTTAGCTTCCGTTATCGCTCGACTCAAGCGGGGCTTATCTAAACCAATCTGATTTAGTAGTAACCAAGATTGGATTAAGTCGGGGCCATGAACATCTCCAGTTAAAGCTGCTCGGAGCGATCGCATCACTAAACCTTTTTTGACTTTCTGCTCTTTGACAACTTGTTTAATAATCTCCTGGGCGGCGGCTTCCGAGAGTTGCGGCTGATTTTCTAAAGCTGTGACAATCGCTTCCAGAACAGCTGCTGAACCTTCTTGCTTGAGTTGTGTACTGCCTTCTTCGCTAAATTCAACTGTATCGCTAAAAAACAGTTGGCTTTGAGCTACTCCATCTACCAGGCGAGTCAAACTCTGGCTAATTAAAGTTACTAGCTGTTCTAACCAAGGGCGTTCTCTTCCACCATCAAATTTATAGCCAGCCGCTTGCCAATAGGGGATGAGTAAATCTGTGAGTTTATCTACTGGCGTGTTGTGGATATACTGACTGTTCAACCAATCCAGCTTGTCCCAGTCAAACTTTGCACCTGCTTTATTGACGCGCTCAAAACCAAATTCTTTAGCTGCTGTTTCTAAAGTAAATATTTCTTGCGTCGAGTCTGGTGGCGACCAACCCAGCAATGTCATGTAATTTACCAAGCCTTCAGCAGTAAAGCCCATTTGCTTGAACTCAGAAATGGAAGTGACGCCATCTCGCTTAGAAAGCTTGCGCCCTTCCATATTCAAAATTAATGGCGTATGGGAAAACTCTGGAATTTTTGCACCCATCGCTTCATACAGCAGAATTTGTTTGGCAGTGTTGGCGATGTGGTCTTCTCCCCGGATGACGTGGGTGATTTGCATATCAATGTCATCCACTACAACGACAAAGTTGTATAAAGGTTGACCGCTACTCTCTTCTGAGGCGCGGGCGATGACCATATCACCACCTAAATCACTACCTCGCCAAGACATTTTTCCCCTAACTAGATCGTTCCAGACAATTTCGCGATCGTCTTCGATTTTGAAACGAATTACTGAAGAACGACCTTCTGCTTCAAAGGCGGCGCGTTGTTCTGGGGTGAGGTTGCGGTGACGGTTGTCATAGCGAGGTGCTTCACCTCTAGCTTTTTGAGCTTCTCGGAGCGCTTCTAATTCTTCAGAACTGGTGTAGCAGCGATAGGCTAATCCTCGATCTAGCAGTTTTTCTACTGCTTCTTTATAAAGATCCAGGCGTTGGGATTGGAAAAATGGCCCTTCATCCCAGTTCAATCCTAGCCAACGCAGTCCTTCCAGAATATTGTCGGTGTATTCGGGACGCGATCGCTCTAAATCTGTATCTTCTATTCGCAGTATAAATTTACCGCCGTGGTGACGGGCAAATAACCAGTTGAATACAGCAGTTCTAGCTGTACCAATATGTAAATTTCCGGTTGGACTCGGCGCAATACGGACTCTAACAGTCACAGTTAATTCTCTCTTTCGCAAAGCATGATAAATGTAGCTTATATTTAAATCCTGAATCTGGGTCAACCTCTTTGGGTAATTCAGAATCTAATATCACCTAAGTTTAGTGATTCGCTACTCATAAATTTATAACGGGACTGACGGGGCTCGAACCCGCAACTTCCGCCGTGACAGGGCGGTGCTCTAACCAATTGAACTACAGTCCCTTGTTTGGCAACTTTGCTATTATCACTATTTTTTTTCTACTTGTCAAGTGTTTCGGAGTTAGGAATTAGTAATTATTTTTGTTACGTATCTCCAAGGTGCAAATTATACGTTAAATAGACCGCGATAACACAATCTGTGGCTCTGATTCGAGATGCTGCAATATTCGGGATTGCATTTGTTTATACTGCTGTTTCAATAGTTGTTTGCTCAATTGGGGTTGAGAAGTGGGTGGTAGACTATGGCTTTGTTGCACCCAAGTTTTTAACATTTGCCGCTGAGTTGACTCAATGCGACTGCTGAGAACCTTGATGCAGGAATGTGGTGCTTCCAGAGTAAAGAAAATCAAAGGATATTGTTCATTTTCAGCCAGGAAACTTACCATCCTCAGATTTTGGGGATTTTGCATATCTAAGTAGCAAGGTAGCCACTTAGGAGCGAATTGCTGATTATAGAGTACAGTTACCCACAACAACATTGGGTGAGGGGATGTCACAAAGACAAACTGGTTATAACGGGTAGAAACCGCATAGTTTTTAATTTCTTGTTTAGACAACATCAACCATAGCGCTGTTATAGATCCTTGAGGAGTGTCTAGAAGCTGGGGAAAAACAATTTCTTGAATTGGTTTATTTTGAGGCCACAAAAGTTGCCGATAGCTTTGTTCTACAGTGATTGGTAATGCAGAATTTAAGGAAGATTTAAAGTTCAAGTTTGTAGGTAAATTCGGACAATTAGACTTTTCTAGACTGTTTAAAACTTGTAAAATTTCCGCGATATTTTGAGGGCGATCGCTTGCTTTTTTAGCCAGACAAGCCATAATTAAATTATTTAATTTTTGAGGTATTTTAATAGTAGGTGTAACATCTGCGATCGTTTTTGGTGCTTCAAAATGATGTGCTTTATACCAAGCGCCAAAGTAATCAGTTTCTGTTTGCCAAGGTTTTTTGCCTGTGAGCATCTCAAACATCATCACACCCAGACTATAAATATCAGAGCGACTATCTAATTTTTCTCCATCTAGCTGTTCTGGAGAACAGTAGGGTAAAGTGCCATTAAATCCGCTACTTGTACTAGCTGTTGATGCATAATTCAAAAATCTAGCAATACCAAAATCAAGAATTTTAACTAACTGGCCCAATATCGGATCGGGAATAACTAATATATTAGCGGGCTTGATATCTCGATGAACCAACGGACAAATTTTGCCATCAATGTTAATTCCTTGATGAGCGCATTGTAAGCCCAAACAAATTTGGCGAGAGAGAGTCAAAAACATGGGCAGAGATAGCGGAATTAAATCCTTTAAACTCTTACCACATAAATATTCCATGACGTAGTATGGTTTTCCTTTCTCATTCACACCATAATCATACGCCCGCACTATATGTACGCTCTTTTGACTCAAGGCTGCACTCATTAAAGCTTCACGAGCAAAGTCTTGTTGCATTTTGGTATTAACAACAGTTTGAGTCAAAAACTTGATAGCAACTGGTATACCTCCTAACAAAACATCATTTGCTAAAAAAACTTCACCCATGCCACCGCTGCCAATTAATTGCTTAAGTTGATAACGATTGGCAAGCAAGCCCGTACTACTGGGAGATGTAGATAAGCTCTGATTCACTTTGTTCACCTTTGATGCTGAGTCCATTGAAAGTTAGCAATAAACACATAAAAATATTCTTAGTTAATGGTGGCAAGCATTTTGATTTTACTAGCAGAATCTCAACGACGTAATAGCATTTTCAAAAACATTTCCAAAAATTTATTTATCCAAGTTTTTAAAACTTCTGTCTCAGATTTTTGATGTGTGGCTAAGTTTCGTAATATGTCTAACTTCAGCTTTTCGTACTCTGCTTTTAGAATATTTTTGGCTTGACCAGGCAAAATCAATTCATTTGACTGTTGACTCATATCTAACCAATCTAAAAGTTGCTGACGCTGTTTAGCCGTGAGATTTAAAGTCGTTACATGAGAGCAATGAGTTGGCTCTTCTAAGGGGAAAAATAGTAAATGATAGTAGCCTACTTCTGCTAAACTACGTGCTATATTTTGACTCTTGTTATCTTTTAAATCCAGATAATAAGGTAGCCACTTAGTCGTAGAAGGTTGGGCGTCATATAGCACTGTTAACCACATTAGCATCGGGTATACATTCATTTTACTAATAAATTCAGTACTATGTATTTTATCCAAAAATTTTGCAATCTCTTGTTTGGGCAACATTGCCCAAAAAGTTGGTATAGGTCTTTGAGAAGTCTGTAGTAAATGGGGAAAACCAATTGGTGCAATTGGTTTATTTTTAGGCCAATTTTTTTGCAAGCACTCTTTTTCTGATAATAAAGTTGCGGGTACTAATTGAACTGGAAGTGAAACTTTAATAAGGTCTGTACTAGTGCTAGAAATAACATTATTAACTTGAAGACTAACTTTTTCTAAATCTTCTAATATTTGGTTGATATTCTGAGGGCGATCGCTTACTTCTTTAGCTAAACAAGTCATTAATATTTTTTCTAATATTTCTGGTATTTTAACTTGCGGATTTACTTCTTCAACTGTAGGTGGCATTTGAAAGCGATGGGCTTGATACCAAGTACCAAAGGAGTTACTTTTTGTTTGAAATGGGTGTTTACCTGTCAGCATCTCAAACATTAATACTCCCAAACTATAAATATCAGAGCGGATATCTAGCAGTTTACGCCCTTCCATGTGTTCCGGAGAACAGTAAGGCAAACTGCCAATAAAAGAATCTGTTAGGGTCATTCCACTTCGCTCTGTTAAAAACTTAGCAATACCAAAATCTAGAATTTTAACAATTTCACCTTTTTTACTATCTTCAGCAATAAATATATTTTCTGGTTTAATATCTCTGTGAACAATAGGGTAAATCTCTCCTTTAAGACTAATACCTTGGTGGGCACATTGTAAGCCTAAACAAATTTGATTACAAATTTCTAGAAACTTCGGTATTGTTAAGGGCTGAATTTTCAGAATTTGTTTGAGATTTTTTCCTTGGAGGTATTCCATTACATAAAATGGAGTTTTATCCTCAGTAACTCCATAACTTAAAATGCGAACAATATGTTTACTTTTGCGACCCAATTGAGCGCCAATAAAAATCTCTCTGGCAAAACGTTGGGACATTTGTTGGTTTGACAAACTAAGTGATAAGATTTTGATGGCGATCGGCATACCGTCTTTAGCAGTATCCTCTGCTAGATAAACTCTACCCATCCCCCCTTTGCCAATCAAATCTCTGATTAAATAGCGATTGTTTAAAAAATGTCCGATGTAATCGTCTAATTCTGCCTTTTGCCCTACCATACTCTCAATTTTATTTTCTGGCATAAAAATCATTTATAAAAAATGTTATTGGCAAAATACTTTAATAAGTCTAGCTAATTATTAAATTTAAATCTAAGAGATGTCCGAATTTTGAGAAAATTAATTATATGCTGTAAATATGCTTAAGCCTTCTGCAAAAGCTACTAAACATTGTGTAACATATTTATTAAGGAGTACGGTTGAGAAATTACACGTAAACTATAAATAAGCTAGATAAAATTACTTAGTATATTCAGTAAATACACAGGAATAATCAGAAATAACTAAATAGCAGTTAAGTTGCAATGTTTATGACGGGCTGCGCCTAAGCACCTTTATCTCTGTGCAATTAAAGCTTAAAATTTGGGAGTACCCGGCGTAATAATCTAATTAAGGGATTTTCAACTTTAAGTTTAAAGGCTAGTATCTGGGTGCGTTGTAGGGAGTTAAAATTATTATCACTGATGAGAATTAATGATTGTTGACCATTTGGTAGTTTTGGGCCAAGAGTTAAGCCTTCGATGTTGTCTAGCAGTACATCTAGTTTTCTCAAATCTAACAACAGTTTTTTCTTAACTGGTTTAATATTTTTGGAGTCAATTGCTAAAAGGCTATCAATATTATGAATATCATCGGCTTCTTCTAAAGAAACCTGAAATAAGGAAATAGCAAATCCTAAACCAGTAAAAGACCTTTCTAAACTTAAGAAGTGTCCTTGATTATCGAGAGCGAGTAAATCGGGTAATCCACTAGCGAATTTGCCAATCAGATTCAAAAATGGTGCAACTGGTTCAGTTTGGTAAAGAAATTCCTTTTCTGACTGGTTGTTGAGCAAGTTGTATTGTAAAATTCTGCAAGGACTACCAATATTAGGTTTCGCTGCGACACCATCTTGAATTAGAGCATTTTCGGTGGCTGTGAATAGATGCTTATTATCGGGTGTGATGGTGAGGCTTTCAAAAGCCAAATTGTTGCGGATACCTTTTTGATTAGTTTTATCTGGTAAAAATTTGTTTGGTATAGGGAGTGTTGCAATTTCTCTACCAGAAGATAGTGAGAACTCTTTAATAAAAGGATTAATTAATTTTGCAGCATCGCCTTCAGAAGATACAAACACAGTCGCTTTATTAGTTAATGCAATACCTTCTGTATCAGTTTCACCAGGGCGAAATCTTTGACCATTTTCATTTAATAATGTAGTAACGCTGACTGGAATAATTCCATCTTTTTCTAGTAAACCTTTGCTCAAATCGATTTTTAACGTGTAGAAACGAGCGGCAGCTTTTTGTCCCCGGTCATCTGAAATAGCATAATACAGGTTGTTTTTGGCATTATATGTAATTCCAGATAAACCTCCTACTTCAGTTTCTTTAAATATTAAACCTTTCTGTAAGGTTGCTTCTCCAATAAAATTTATACTACTAATTTCAACACTATTTGAAGGAAAATTTGTGAATACAAAGCTAATAATTATAATTGCAATCAACAAGTAAATAATTCGTGGAAATACGAAGATTTTTTTAAATATCTGCATAATTTTTATCAAATAAATATTTTTAGGAACAAACACTTATACATCCCTTCAAATAATATCAATTAAATAAATAATTTAATAGATACAAGCCTGAAAATCCCGCTAATCATTTTTTTTAAATTGGTGACAAGTCTGAGCAGATGTTTTTTTACTGAGACTTTTCAAAACGTATTTTTTAATTTGAAAACCTTTAAAAAATAATAAATTACTTAAGCTAATCGTAAGTCATATTCATCTTGGAAAAAGTTGACAAGCCAATTTTTTACTTTATGGGTGGCGCGGCAGTCATCTTCGTTGTAGCGTTGGATAATTTCTAGTAAAGTGCGATCGCCTGTTTCTAACCATCGATCGTACCAGTAAATACACTTGGCACCACTAGCTTCTTTATCGCGCCACTCAAATCCTAGCCAACGAGCAATCGCTTTCAAGGCATAGCTTTCTACGGGCAATGCTACACTTTGGGTTAATTGCTCATACACATCCACAAATCGATTCAGTACAGGACGCACTAAGGAATGTGGAGTGCCGTAAAGTTTTGCCAACCGTTTGACTGTATCAAACTCGTAGACACAAAAATGATAAATTGGCGCTTCGGGATATTGCCAAACCAAATCCAAAAATTGCTGCCAAACTAATTCTTCGTCTTCTGGTTTATCTGCTAAAAAAGAATAAAATTGTTCTGTATTAGTTTGTCTATTAACAACCAAAACCCCTAAAAGATAATCTAAATCTAAGTCTGGCTGGGCTTCAATATCAAAATAAAGCTCTATGGGCGCTGTAAATGTAATATCTTCTGTTGGTAGCGGATATGGTAGAATCAACGGCCGTTTTTCTAGTGCAGATTGAGCTTGTACTACCAATTTGGGCGCTACTTCGGTGTCAAAACCAAGTAGCTTTTCTAAGCTGCTGGGACTGGTGTTAGCAAGAGACTCCAGTGTGGTAATGTCTAAGGCTTGGAGTTGAGTATAGCGCAGCGGTGTTACACCTGGTAGCAGTGAGAGATGTTTTTCAGATTGAGCGATCGCATAACATTCACTATACCAATGGCAAAAATTGCACTTTTGGCGAGAAATAAATACCTCTGGCGGATTCGGTAACTTTAATACTTGAATAAACTCTTCCAAAATCTGCTGCATCCGTATTGTCCATTTGCACAGATCCACTGCATAATTTGTATTTTTGGTTCGCAATATGAGCAAAGCTGTTTCAGGTGCAACTCCCTGCACTGTTGCCAATACTTGGGCATGAAATGCAGCAACAACTTGATATTCTTGCTTAGGGCGCTTACCCAGTTCAATACTAGCTGGGACGTAGATCCAATCTCCAAAATTTGATTGTCCCGGCTGTTTCACAAGTAAATCTGGACGACTTAGCAGGGTGTGTGCTTGCGAATAATTTGCTAACAGTACTCCTTTATAGATGTACTCAACCCCACGCTGCATCAATTCTAAAGTTGCTTTCTCTCCCTTTTCCCAGTTTCCATAAGCATAATCTGGTTGATAATAAGTCATCTGTGCTAAAGCACTCAACTGATGAGCGATTTTATCCTGTTGCAGTTTCTGTAGCAACTCATTGGGAGCATCGCGCTGACTTGTGTCACCGTGGATATCTAGAAAAGGTCGGCGTTTACAGCGTTGATATTGCAGTAGGAGTTCAGCATTAATTATCATCCTTTTAAGTTAACAATAATTAGCAGAATCTGGGAGTAACTGTGACAATTAAAATCTGGAAGTGGCGATACATTCTCTGCAAGACGCTTTGCGTAGCTTGCTTCCCTGTAGGGATAGGGTGCGCTACGCCAACGCGTCCACGCTTAATTTGCCGTTTATTTTATACTGTCAACAGCTAGAGCGTTTGCTTTTGTGCCAAATTACAACTAAAAGAGAGTAAAAATCACAATTTGTCCATTATTACAAGGTTACATAACAAAACAACATGAGCCGGATCTCATCTGTAAACGTGTCACACCATGATGACACGAGTCATCGCAAAGCTCTCCTCTTATCTTGACGATTAATTTTACTGCAAAACGATTGCATAATTATCGACTCAGGAAGGCGGATTGAGTCAGGTGCAAAACTTTATTCTGCTAGAGGAGGCTGTAAGAGCGGTTAAAATTGCGATTGTCTGAACGATATTTTCTAATAAAACTGTTTTGATTTAAGTAAAAATAGTAAGAGTGAAAATAATCTGGAAATAATTTTTAAGTTGTGCTTAGTACAATGTCTAACCTAGTAATGAAAAGTTCGTAGTAAGCACTAAAGTGCTTACTACGAACTTGTTGACCTTACTAATTTAAACTTAACAGACTATTAGCAAGGATTTTGGCCAACGCATAATTAATTAAAACTACACCGTCAGCTTTTATCCCTGCTTATTTTCTCCCGATATCTAACTGTACTTGCAATCCATCATTGTCACTGCCTGACTGAGCCGGTGTTAAGAAAACTGAGGTGTCTGGCTGTGATAATGATTCGTTAAAGCGAATTTGGGTTGGAGTTTTATTTTCTCTTCTATTATTGTTGGAAAGGCTTGCTGGATTAGTTTGCTCAAAAAAACTTCTAAAGTCATCTTGGGCTGTTTTCCGATCGATTCCAAGTAGAGAATCACCACTTAATCGATATTGTCCGGGATTTGAGTTTGATGCTGGTGATTGAGCGTAGACTTGGCTTCCTAAGCTTACAAAGGCTGCCGTAATCCCCAAGAAAGCAATAATTTTGGCGTTCATTTGCTCGATCCAAATTATTTTTAATATTGCTCGTCTATTATTCTCTGGGAAAAATATTTTGATTAACTCTATTGTTAGGTTCTACTAAAATAATTTTATTGCGTATATACTTAGCGTGTCAATGATTTTTGCTATTTTAGGGATTAATAAGTTATCGCTTTGATATCTCTTGATAAGTTGGATTATCTGGTTAAGTTTATGAGCGATCGCAGTTAAGTTCGTTGAGATATGCCAGGATGAGATTAAGGATGTTTAACAGTGGCACAAGAGCGATCGCTTGGCTGAAGCTGTGTTTAATTACCAACCACTACAATTTTTGTTACAATCTGACAAATTTGTTACTAAAATAACGAGTTTAGTTACCATCACTACGATTTTCGTTACAATTTTACAAATTTAGTTACTCTCACTACGATTTTTGTTACAAACATCATAGCTTTAGTTAACATTGCTGAGTAGATTGTTGTAATAAACACCAAATACTGTGGATTATACTCAACCAAAATTAGGCTTTAGTAAGGCAAGCTAGCTCTAGAACACCATCAAAAGAACATCATTATGCCTCGTCAAAAGCGTACATATCGCGTTCTAGAAAAAGCTGAATTGAGAATCGCTGGACTCAAAGCAATCGATCCCACTATGGATTTTGGGGATACTCGTAACTTGCAAAATGTCGCACAAGTTATTCAACAGTACCGCAGTAAAATAGATGCTTATAATACGACTCTGGCTGTGATTGACTCTTATAAAAGTGAGATGAAAGAGTTGGAAAAAACTTTGAGCGATTTGAGTGAAAAAATGCTCCTGGGAGTTGCTTTTAAGTACGGCAAAGATAGCCATGAATATCAGATGGCGGGTGGTGTTCGCAAAAGCGATCGCATCCGTAAAAGCAGAGCAACCCGATTGAAATCGGCTTCAGAGGAAGCAGTTATTAAGGATGCTACGGCTGTATAAAAGCGCCCTGAGATTAAAGTCTGCTGCTACTGAAACAAAGCTTGTTTTTAGCAAGATTTTAGCATGAACAAGAACTTCCGATCTGTCATGCTTGAATGTTGCATTGTTTTGTTGTCTCAAAAAGCAAAGAAAGCAAAACAAAACTTCAGTGATTTTTATGCTGTGCATTTTACTTTAGTCATCAGAAACTTTACGTAAGTCTATTGATGGAACTATAAGCAAACTCGGTAAAATTCGTGAGGTTTAACAGATAGAAATTAACTAAGATTAGCTTGAAATAGCAGTCAACATCTGTTAAACCAAGCAAATTTGTAATAACTGCTTAATTGTCGATCGGCAACTGTTGTTCAATATAACTTTATCTACTGATGAGCGATTTGAATAACGAAAGACTAAAACTTAAACTTCATCAGTTGCGTTTAATTCCATATTTAGCAATTGGTTCTTTGATTTTTTATTTCAATTCCAACCTAGATTTAAACTACATAGTTAAAGGATATTTAGTCTTAATGGAATCTCAGCTAGGTATAATCGTTATTTATTTTTTGACGGCAAAATTCACTAACAAAGCACATAAATAATCAAAGCAGGTCAAAAAGTTTGGTTGGATTATATGCCAATAGATATTTATGAGAGTTAATTAAGGAAGTAAATGTTATGAAGACTAAATCTACAGCAATTATACTTTGCTTTTTTGGCGGGTGGCTGGGAATCCACAAATTTTATTTAGGAGAAAATGTAGCAGGTATTTTGTACTTATTGTTTTTTTGGACTTGTATTCCATCTTTAATAGCTTTTGTTGAATTCTTCGTCTTAGTTTTGATGTCAGATACCGAATTCAATACAAAATATAATCAAGCGATCGCCAGTTCAGGTGGAGCCGTCTCTGCAAAAGATGCAACCAGCGCGCTAGCTGATTTAAAAAATCTTTTTGATTCTGGGATAATTACCGCAGAAGAGTATGAAGAAAAGCGCCAAAAGCTTCTGAAATCTTTGTAAATTAAAATTATTAGTCGATTTATGATGTCACAATCTAAATCTTGGTTTCAACAAACTCCTGCTTGGGTGTGGTTATCATTAATTCCAACATTAGGGGGATTTGCGATTGTCTATGCAGGTTATAAATCCAAGACTAAAACTTGGGTTGTTCTAGGGATTAGCATCTCTATATTAGCTTTAGCTTTATCAGCTAGTAGTTTAGCATTTGCGCCCTGGATAGCTCAGATTGGCGTTGCATTTTATCTCAAGAAATTTTATTTAATCAAAACTTATCCAAAGAATTTACCAATTCCCGAAGAACAAGAGTTAGCAAAATTAGTTGCGAACACTCGTGAAAAAGTAGATATTAATGAATGCTCAAAACATGAACTAGTTAACTATTTAGGACTACCGATAGTTTATGCAAATAACATCGAATCATTGATGAATGAGGGATATGTTTTTACTCATGTAGAAGAGTTAATCGAAATAGCCGGAATTCCCGAAAAGCAAGTAGAGCGAATTACACCACTGATTACTTTTAGCTACAACTACAAAAAAGAAGCTGATTGTTCTTGGAAACGATTAAACACACATTCAACTGATGAATTGATTACCTGTGGATTAGATGGTGCGATCGCAGAGCAAATTGTTGTTGAAAGGCAGCAACGAGGTGAGTATAAATCGTTGATTGATGTCAAGCAGCGCACTGGATTACCGTTTAATACTTATCGTCACATCGCTTAGACTCCCCACTCCTTGGCCTTTTTCCAAGGAAGCTTCACAGTAAATCGACTACCTTTGCCTAACTGACTTTCGGCGTGGACAGTTCCACCATGCAACTCGACAATTTTTTGCACCATTACTAATCCTAAACCTGTGCCTGAAGAACTACGATCGGGAACAGTTTCAACTTGGACAAAAGGTTGAAATAATTTAAAAAGGTCATCGGAAAGCATCCCAATCCCAGTATCTACCACGCTGATAAAGATATATTCATTGGTGGAACTTGGCTGGACTTCAATCCAGACTTCGCCTCCTTCTTTAGTAAACTTAATGGCGTTAGTTAATAAGTTGATAAATACTTGGCGAATGCGGCGCTCATCGACTTGGACGGGTTCGAGTTCTTCAGGTATTTGTGCCGTCAGCCGGATATTTTTCTGGAAGGCTAAATGTTTGACAAAACTCAAGCAGAAGTCACATATTTCTTGAATCGAAGTAGTAGCTAGTTGCAGTTCGATCTTGCTCGATTCGGTGTCGGTAAAGTCAAGGATTTGGTTAATTAATTCTAGTAAGTTCTTACCGCTAGATTCGAGCATATTTAAAGACTGGCGCTGTTCTTCATTTACAGGGCCGTAGACTTGCTCTTTGAGTGCCTCTGTGATTCCCATAATTGAGTTTAAAGGAGTCCTCAGATCGTGGTTAATGTTTCTTAAAAAGGTGCTTCTAGCACGATTTGCGACTTCGGCGATTTCTTTAGCCTCACGTAGAGCCGATTCTGCGCGTTTGCGATCGCCTACTTCTAAAGTTAGAGCGACAATTTCCGCGATCGCTCTAACGAAGTTTTGCTCGCTCAGTTCCCATTTCCGGGGAAGATCGACTTGCTCGTACAATACTGTTCCTACCATTTTGCCCCCAACCCAAAGAATGGTATCAATTAGGGATACAATATTATTTGGTTCGAGCAATTTATCCGATAATTCTTGTACCCGTGGATCGGTACGAGTGTCAGAGACGGCAATAGTACCAGAAGCTAATAGGGCTTTAAAGTAGATGAAATAATCTGCAAGGTTGCGTTCTAAACCTGCCGAATATTTGTGATTGCTACGTTCGTAAAGACTTATGCATTGTAGCTTGGTGCGCTCGTTATTGAATAACCACACACTGACTCGTTCTACTTCTAAGGCATTGGCTGCTTTTTGAGCGATCGCTTTGAATGCTGTTTCTAAATTTCCTTCAAAAATCGCTTTATGATTTGTTAATTCTGTAAGTACTTGATGATGCTGTTCCTGTTTTCGCTCGCTGTTAATGCGTTCTTCAACCTCGTGCTGTAATTCTTGAGTTCGCTGTTTAACTTGCAGTTCTAAATCCTCATTTTTACTCATCAGTGCAATAAAGGTTTTGCGTAAATTCTGCGCTACCTCATTTAAAGATCCACCCAGTACCTCTAGTTCTTGAATTCCTTGTACTTTCACCACTGAGTTTTCACTGTTGGTAAAATCAGTTAAATCTTTTGTCGCCTTGCTGAAGTGCAAAATTGGTTGAGTAATCCACCGAGCGGTGAGAATTCCCAAGATAATAGCTAGCACCAACGCTCCTAAACCAAGAAAAATTGTAGTTTGAATGTTGCGATTAATTTGTCCCATAAAGTCTGCTTCTGGGACAGCTACTATTATCAACCAATTGACATTTGCTTCGCCCTCGAAGGGTCTAACTTCTAAAAATTGCCGTTTGCCGTCCCAGGAAAAATCTAGTTGCTGTAAACCTTGAATTCGATCAAAGTTACTAAATTTAGTTGTTAAGTATTTAGCGGTTGCTTGAGTCAAAGAATTGCCGCTTTGGGAAGCTGCTAATCTAATAGGTTTACCATTTTGTAAGCGGAATGGTTCTTCGTTTGTAGAACTTGCAACTAATAGCCCCGATCGCTCGATAATAAAAATTTGCCCAGATTTGCCAACTTTGATGTTTTGCAGCAAATCCCCAATTTGTGATAAGTGAGTGAGAGTGCTGTTGACTCCGAGTAGTTCGCCTTGGGAATTATAAATGGGAAGAGAAGCACTAATTAAGAGTGTTGGTTCAGTGCGGGGTGTAAAAATCTGACTAAAGCTGAATTTTTTGGCGGTAACTGCTGTTTGATATTCAGGACGCGATCGCGCATCATAGTTTTTAATCACCTCTGGTAATTGAGTACGTTCACCTTGAGAGTCAATTATGTAAGTGTAGAGGTCGTACCCAGTTGACTTATCGGCTTTTCTGAGTAAAAATTGGCGATCGTTGAACTTCTCCACCGCTAAATATTCTTGCTCATTGCTTGCAGTTATTGCCAACGCATCTGGAAAAATCTTTAACTGCTCTATTAAGTATGACTCCCAGTTTGCCAGATTTTCTATCTTCAGCAACCCCATGTCGATCGCATTTTGATTACTGCGTAGTACCTGACGCCCAGTTGCTAAGTAAGTTT
This sequence comes from Nostoc sp. DSM 114167, assembly GCF_052692655.1. Taxonomy (NCBI): domain Bacteria; kingdom Bacillati; phylum Cyanobacteriota; class Cyanophyceae; order Nostocales; family Nostocaceae; genus Nostoc; species Nostoc sp. DSM 114167. Next base: position 3,124,374 of record NZ_CP195116.1, on the reverse strand, counting down.
GTAAATTCTGCTCGACTCGATTGCCAACTTCATGACGTAATTCGTTAACTACCTCATTGACTGCCTTTTGCCCGTTTCCGATTGATAAGTATGCAGTCAATCCCACAGCTAGCAAGATTTGCAGCACAAACAACGCTACCAAAATGCGACTTAGAGGTACGCCTTTAAACAGGGAAAAAACATTACCTTGCCCAGTATTTTTGTTCATCTGCCCACTCCCCCTTCCTGTCCTATATTACTGAGTACAACACTTCGAGTTTGCTCTCCTGTGGGCTTATGCATAGTTTGTACTCGGTCAGGTCAAGTGCCAATATACCACTTCTGTTAAAACAACAAAACGTTACTTAACTGCACCTGTAGATTTTACCAGCCAAAATATGACTAACGTTCATCACAAAGACTGATTATTGTAGAGACGGCGATTCATCGCGTCTTGCCTTCAGGATTCATCGCGCCTTGCGTTAATTGTAAATATGAAACAAATTGATGAAAAGCCGAATCAATTCGTAGCTAGTTGAGATTTATGAGTTATAACTGGCAGTTTTAAAGAAATCTAACTGTAGACAGATGAAATTTGAAACGCTACTGTTATCAGAAGCGTGTTTTTTAGCGTTCAGATTATCTTCTAGTCTAGGCGTTAAAGAAAAAGAGTTAATAAACCTCTTGCAAAAGTTACTTTTGCAAGAGGGGGGAAAGGGTTTTTATTAGCCCTTTCCCCTTTACCCCTTACCCTTTTCCCCACTTCTGCAAGAAGTCTAATCATTTAAAGATTCGCTTCCTAATTTTACTTCATCCTGCCCACAGCAACCCCCAAGACATAGGTTTTATCACTCATGCTCAACGTGTCCACTTCCAATTCTCAGCAAAATCAGCAATTAATTGACAATACTGACTGGAACGTTATTGAAACGGAGTTTAACCCGACGCAGTTACATCACAAAGAAACTGTTTTCACTCTTGGTAATGGGTTGTTAGGAGTGCGGGGTACATTTGAGGAAGGATATCCCCAAGATTTTCCAGGCGTACTCATCCACGGTGTTTATGATGATGTGACAATTACTCATACCGAATTGGTAAACTGTCCCAACTGGCTGCCATTGGTGGTGAAAGTAGCAGGCGATCGCTTTAGTATGGACAGTGGTGAGATTCTCAACTACGAACGTCGGCTCGATTTACGCTTAGGTTTAGTTAGCCGCGATGTGCGGTGGCGTAGTCCTAATGGTCATACCTTAGATTTTCACTTCGAGCGTTTCATTAGTTTAGCAGACCAGCACGTTTTGGCGATTCGCGCTCAAATTACATCGGTAGATTTTGAGGGTGAAATTACCGTTGAAGCTGGATTTGACAGCGAACCCCATACCCAAGGCGTCAAACATTGGCGAACCTTAAACCAAGGTGGCATAGATCGAATTATCTGGTTAAACAGTACAACTCTTTACTCAAATATTCAACTTGGGATGGCAGCTAAGTTAGTGGTAGATGGTGACGAGACTGCACTCGTGAACGTCGAAAACGCTTCTACTTCTCCCACTTTGACAACTACCTTAGAGTTATATCCCGGAAAAACGGTGACAGTAGAAAAAATTGTCACCCTGTTTACTTCACGAGAAACAGAAATCCCCATTGCCACCGCCTTACAAAGACTCGCTGAGGAACCGAGATATACTACCCTATTGGCAGCTCACATTACTGCATGGGAGCAAGTGTGGCAAGACAGTGACATTATAATAGAAGGCGATCGCTTGGCTCAATTGAGCGTCCGTTACAATCTCTTTCAATTACTAGCTGTAACACCGCGTCACGACAGCCGAGTAAGCATTCCTGCCAAAACTCTTTCTGGTTTTGCCTATAGCGGACATATCTTTTGGGATACAGAAATATTCATCGTACCTTTCCTCACCTTAACTCAACCAGCTCTAGCGCGTAACTTGCTCACTTACCGCTACCACACCCTACCAGGAGCCAGACGCAAAGCTCAAGAAGCTGGTTATCAAGGAGCGATGTATGCTTGGGAAAGTGCTACTACTGGCGATGAAGTCACTCCGCGTTGGGTTCCGGCTCCCAATGGTGAATTAATGCGTATCTGGTGCGGTGACATTGAAGTGCATATCACCGCAGATATTGCTTATGCAATTTTGCACTACTGGCAAACTACCAACGATGATGACTGGATGCGCGATTATGGCGCAGAAATTATTCTTGATACGGCTGTTTTCTGGGAAAGTCGAGTGCAGTGGAACCAAGAGCGCCACAGCTATGACATTTTAGATGTAATTGGCCCGGATGAATATCACGATCGCGTCGATAATAATGCCTTCACCAATCTGATGGTACAGTGGCATTTGCAGTCAGCTTTAGCGCTGTGGGATTGGCTCAAACAAGCTTATCCTGAAACCTCAGCCCAACTAGTGCAAAAACTCAACTTAACTACAGAGCGTCTGCACCATTGGGCGGAAATCCAAGAGCGTCTATTTGTCAATGAAGATGCTCAAACAGGTTTAATTGAGCAATTTGAAGGCTTTTTCCAGCTAGAAGACGTTAACCTCGCTGATTACGAACCGCGCAGCAAATCTCTGCAAAGTTTGTTGGGAGTTGAAGCTACAAACCAAAAGCAGATTCTCAAGCAGCCAGATGTTTTGATGCTCTTGTATTTACTGCGCGAACGTTATGACTATCAAACTCTCGCCACCAACTGGAACTATTACACCCAACGCACCGACCACAGTTATGGTTCTTCACTAGGCCCAGCCATTAACGCTATCTTAGCTTGCGACCTCAATCAACCAACTGAAGCTTATACACACTTTCTGCGATCGGCCTTGGTAGACTTAGAGGATGTGAGGCTGAACGCCGCCGAAGGAATTCACGCCGCCAGTGCTGGAGGAGTATGGCAAGCAGTAGTTTTTGGATTTGGCGGCATTCGGATGACTCAATTTGGCCCCGTTGCCTGTCCCAATCTACCACCCAACTGGACGCGTCTGAAGTTTCGCCTGCAATGGCGTAACGAGTGGTATGACTTTGACTTACAAGCCGAAACAGAAGTCAAAGTTCCCGCCTTGGCAGATACACGCTCGAAATTTATCTAATAGACTTGTTGCGTGAATCAAAATAAATTCCTCTCCCAAGCTTGGGAGAGAGACTTTGAAATTAGCTTTCCTTCTCCCAATTTAAGAGAAGGGGTGGGGGGATGCTTTCTGGGGCAGGTTTTTTTGATTAGACAAATTTTTGGGATTTTAAAACCAAAACCATTGTCTGAGAACTTAAAACTACGTTCAATAATTGAGAACATTCTCAACTATTTATCGAAAGCCTAAAAGCCTGCCCTTGAAAGGTGGGGGGATGAGGGCAATAAATACTGCTGTTGTAAAGTGAATTTTATCTGATGTATAGATGTATTAAACCTCATCTACGTTGAAACCTAGAGTTTTTTTAAACATATATTTTTGTAGGTTGGGTGGAGTGAAACGCAACCCAACATTATCACCAAATTTTATGTTGGGTTACGCTATCGCTGCACCCAACCTACAAAACTACGGTTCTCAAGGTAGACGAGGTTTAACATCTTAAGTATTATTCCTGACAGAAAGTTTTTATTCAGAAGATTTACGAGATGGGAACTCTAGCTAATAAGCTTAATTAGAGTATCCCATCGAACACCGCTAATCATGTCCCATTTTGCTCATTCCACATTGGGCCAATCTTCTTCCCCTCGCTTAACTAGAAGCTTGAGTGCTGTTGAAAGTTGGGGCTTTGGTTTGACAGCTCATATTTCTTGGACAGCATTGGTTCCAGCGATTCATGCTGCTTTAGGTTCCCAAGCTATTTTTGTCTGGATACCTGCGGTAATTTTTGGAATGCTGCTCAACTATCAAGTAAAACGCTTGGGTATGCATTTCATCAATGTAGCAGGAGGAACACCTAACTATGCTACCAAGCTACTGCAAAACTACCCAGCACTTGCTCGCTATGCAGCAATTGGATACCTTCTCAACTGGGTTTCTTACCTATCAGTGAATACAATCGTACTCAAAGATTTAATTAAAGTAAATTTAGAGGCGTTGGGTATTGCTTGTCCAGACATATTTCTGGATATTAGCTTTACACTCTTGCCTTTTGTTGTGGCTTTTAGTGGGACTCGCGCCCTGAGTATTTTACATTTGTTTTTTGTCATTCCAGCCTTTGCACTGCTAATGACCTTCTGCGTCCAAGGTCTTGGCTGGTTAGCGTTTTCTCCCGTTAGTCCGGGGTTTTTTCCTAGCAGTTGGTCATCTTTGAGTTTTGTAGATTGGGCAAAGTGGTTCTTTTTCGTCACTTATGCAACCTACAGTTGTGAAACGGCTTCTTCCTTTGTCGCCGATAGCCGCCACCCCACCCAGACGCTACGGTTTCTAAACGTTGCCGCCTGGATGATGCCACCCATCTTTTTGGGAGGGTCTTGGGTAGTCATGCGGTTGGCAACAAATCCCAACCTCAAAGATAATGCTTTTCTGAATCTGGTGGCGGCTTCCCAGCCCTTTTGGGGAAAATTAGCTGGTGTAAGTATTTCTTTTTTGTTAGTAGCTGCTTGTCTACTCGGTTCGGCAACGGTGGTTTCTAATTGCCCGCGAATTTTGTATCAATTGGCGTTAGATAATCACATTTCACCAGTATTTTCTGTTGTTTCACGTCGGGGTGTGTTTGTCCCAGCATTGACATTGACACTGGTATTGTGCTTAATCTATCTGATTTGGGGAGATGTGGCGCGAATCGTCGCTGTTGGCAACATCGGTTGGTTTGTCTCCTTTATGTTACTGCATCTGGGGCTTTGGCTTCGGCGCGATCGCCCGGAAGTTTTATTTCCTCGCATATCTCTGGCCATTCTACTGTTAGAAGTTGTGGTGCTGTTCGTGGGCGGATTTGCCTGGGGTTGGCTCAACTTGTTGATTGGGCTATTATTTCCCATTGGTGTCATGGGCATAGATGCAGTAATTCGCCGGGTGAACTTTCCGGCTTTCCATCCTGATTGGTGGATGCAGCGATATCGCACCCGCCCTGTAGTAATTATCAAAGATTCAGTAATTCTTCAGGTGAGTATCCTGATTTTTTTACTGTGCAGCGCCGTGGCAGTTGGCTGGTTATTTGGCGTTAAACTCAATAAAGTAGCGACTGCGGGCGGTGAGAATATATTTGTGGTGCTACTGATGAGCGTGGCATTTGTAGGAGTAGCGATCGCTTGTTGGACAAGTTTACCGCAAGTGGTAGCGATCGCAGAAGCCAGAGTTGCTGCCGAACACCTGTTTACTGTCGCCCAGGATGGTATTTTAGTCGTTGATAATCGAGGTATTATCCAGCAAGCAAACCCAGCCACCAAATCATTCTTTGGTGTCAACCCATCAGAGTTGCGGGGAAATCATCTGAACAAATGGCTACCCGCATTAGTCTACTATCCAGAGCAGTGGACAAAGCGTAGCGAACAAATTCTCATCGGCAATGGGAAAAACAGAACTCTGGAAGTTTCCATCTCAGACCGACCCCATCGGGATTTTCAGGAATATGTTGTGATTCTCCACGACATTACCCAGCGCAAACAAGCAGAACAGATATTGCGATACTCAGAAGCACAATTGCGCCAAGAGGCAAAGCAGCTAGTATCTCAACTGGTGCATAGTGAAAAAATGTCTAGTTTGGGGCAGTTAGTAGCAGGTGTAGCGCACGAAATCAATAACCCAATCAATTTTATTTCTGGGAATGTCGGCTATGCCAATCAATATATCCAAGATTTATTAAGATTGCTGCAATTATACCAGAAAAACTATCCTAATCCACCAAAGGAAATTCAACAAGAAATAGAAGCGATCGACTTAGATTTTCTGATTGCAGACTTACCTAATTTGCTAACTTCGATGACAGTTGGTGCAGAACGAATCACAGAAATTGTCTTATCTCTGCGAAACTTTTCTCGGTTAGATGATGCAGAAATGAAAGCTGTGGATATCCATGAAGGTTTAGATAATACGTTAATGATTTTGGAACATCGCCTCAAATCTAAATCTAACAATCTAGCAATTGAGGTAATTAAAGAGTATGGTGACTTGCCATTAGTAGAATGTTATGCTGGACAACTGAATCAAGTATTTATGAATCTTCTGGCAAATGCGATCGATGCTTTAGAAGAGGCAGTGGAAAATGGTGAGTGGGAAGTAGGAGAAAAAGCGCTTTCTACTCCCCAGATACGCATTCAGACTAAACTCACGAGCGAAAATCAGATAGTTATTAGTATTGGTGACAATGGTATAGGCATTCCAGAAAAGATACAAAAACAATTATTTGAACCATTTTTTACGACTAAACCAGTTAATAAAGGTACTGGGTTAGGTTTATCTATTAGTCATCAGATTATCACCCAAAAACATCAGGGAAAATTAGAATGTATTTCTGCTCCTGGGCAGGGAACAGAATTTGTAATTGTAATTCCGCTAAATCAGCAAGCTATCTAATTACCAATATCATCTGACGTGGTTAACTTTTTAACCAAAATAAAATAAATATAGCGTTTCTCGTTTGTATGTAATACACTTTGACCTCTCTCCAAACCTCTCTCCTAAAAGGAGAGAGGCTTTAAGTCTTATATCATTTCCGCCTAATTAGTTATAATTCCCACATCTGTGCAAAAGGAAACCCTCTTTCCCCCAGCTAAGAGCTCCCTGCTCCCCTGCCCTCTAAATGATAAGTCTTTAACCAGACACGATATTACTCCCCAACGCTAGCAGGGAAGTGGCTGGGGGTTAGGTCTGTATTTCACGCAATTGAGAACCACTAGAGGTACAGTTTTGCGTAAAAGCGTAGCATTTTTAATGCAAGCCGATGTATTAACAAGGCCGCGACCGCATTCACAATACAAGCCGATGCATTAACAAGGCCGCGGCCGCATTCACAATACAAGCCGATGCATTAACAAGGCCGCGGCTGCATTCACAATACAAGCCGATGTATTAACAAAGCCGCCGCCGCATTCACAATGCAGAATATCGCCAAATTTAATTCGCTATGAATTAATGAAATTCTGTACTAAGCTGAATCTACCGCGACTTTTCCAATATCCTCTTAGGGACTTCCAGAAAATAAATTATCCCATTTCACCCTTATCAATACGACTTTCTCTCCCGCTGCTCCCCTGCCTCTCGGTCACTGAGCGACTTGCCTTGAGCGAAGTCGAAAGGAGCCGAAGTGCTGCTCCCCTGCCTTCTAAGCGACGGAATATTTTTTTAATTGGAAGTCCCTTAGAGCTATTGCGTAATTTCTCATGATTCTACAGGAAACAGAGTAATGTTGAAGGTTTTTGCTGACCGAGGTGGTACATTCACAGATATTGTTGCTGTTACTAATAATCAAGCAATTATCGATAGACTTTCACAACATCCCGAACGTTTTTTAATTGTGACTCTGCCTAATCAGCAATGGATTATAGTCTACAAACTACTTTCAGAAAATCCCGAACAATATGAAGATGCAGCCATCCAAGGTATTCGAGATATCATGGGTATTGCTAGCAACGAACTCATTCCTACTGAAGCCATAGAAGTAGTAAAAATGGGGACAACAGTAGCAACAAATGCTCTGTTAGAAAGAAAGGGAGACAGGGTTGTTCTTCTGATCACCAAAGGATTTAAAGATGCGCTGCGAATTGGCTACCAAAACCGTCCTAACATCTTCGCGCGCCAGATAATTTTACCAACGATGCTTTACGAACAGGTAATTGAAATAGACGAACGCTATGATGCTAATGGAAATGAATTAATACCTATAAATATTGAACAAGTCACTTTTGACTTGCAAGCAGTTTATCATACAGGAATTCGGAGTTGCGCTATTATTTTTATGCACAGCGCTCGCTATCCCGAACACGAACAACAAATAGCCCAGCTTGCCCAAACAATCGGCTTTACTCAAATATCCGTATCCCATCAAGTTAGTCCTTTAATGAAGTTGGTTAGCCGAGGAGATACAACAGTAGTCGATGCTTATCTAACTCCTATTCTGCGCCGCTACGTTAATCAAGTCGCGAATCAGTTACCCAGCGTCAAATTAATGTTTATGAAATCTGATGGCGGTTTAGTCGCAGCCGAACAATTCCAAGGCAAAGATAGTATTTTAAGCGGCCCGGCTGGCGGAATTGTTGGTGCAGTTCAAACTAGTAAAAGAGCAGGTTTTGAGTTAGTTATTACCTTTGATATGGGAGGGACAAGTACAGATGTTGCTCACTTTAAAGGAGAGTATGAACGACAACTAGATTCAGAAATTGCTGGGGCGCGGATGCGAGTTCCTGTATTAGCAATTAATACCATTGCTGCTGGTGGTGGTTCAGTTCTCTTTTTTGATGGTTCTAGTTATCGTGTCGGCCCTAAATCTGCTGGTTCAAATCCTGGCCCTGCTTGTTATCGGCGTGGCGGGCCATTAGCGGTTACTGATGCCAATGTGATGTTAGGTAAAATTCATCCACAATATTTTCCTTCAGTTTTTGGCATTGATGGCAATTTACCTTTAGATAAAGATATTGTTATTCAAAAATTTACCCAATTAACCCAAGACATTCAAGCTGCTACATTAAATGATTGTACTCCCGAACAAGTAGCTGCTGGATTTATGGCGATCGCAGTGGAAAATATGGCGAATGCAATTAAAAAAATCAGTCTGCAACGGGGTTATGATGTCAGCCAATATGTGCTTTGTTGTTTTGGCGGTGCAGGTGGGCAAGTTGCTTGCTTAATTGCCGATACTTTAGGAATGAAACAGATATTTCTTCATCCTTATGCAGGAGTTCTCTCTGCTTATGGAATGGGATTAGCTGATGTGCGAGCAATCAGAGAAGGAGGAGTTGAACAACCTTTAACTCAAGCATTAATCCCTAAATTACAGCAGTTAATGGAATATTTAGAAACTCAAGCTAGAAGTGAAATAGATGAAATACCAATTCAAGTAGAAGTAATCCGAAAAGCTAACTTAAAATACGAAGGTACTAACTCTATCTTGACTGTTAATTTTGCCAATGATGTGGTAGATATGAGACAAGAATTTGAGAGTGAACATAAATTACGCTATGGTTTCATTCAATTAGATAAAAACTTAATTGTCGAATCTGCTTCAGTGGAAGTAATTCAGAAAATGGATACTCCTGAAGAACCTTTAATTATTCGTACTCGTTCTTTAGATGAAGCCCCCGTATGTGTTGAGACAATCAGGATGTTTACTGCTGATAGATGGCATAATGCTCCTGTTTATCGACGGGAAGATTTACAACCAGAAGATACTATTAATGGGCCTGCGATTATTGTCGAAAAAATTAGCACGATTGTAGTTGAACCTAATTGGAAAGCAATACTCACTGAACGCAATCATTTAATGTTATCTAGAAGGTAAGGAATGAGGGCGGCAAGTAAATCTAAAATAGGAATGATGCTATACTGCGATAAATTAGCATTTCAAAATTTTTGTATACATCCTCATAGCAAAAGTTGGTCAAATATTGATATTGATGAATAGTATATGAATTATAAACCGTACATTCCCATTCCTCTAGAACTAGAACCTTATCGGGACAGAATTGAAGCGACGATACGGCCTTTTATTGAAATCACAATTGAAAATAATGACCGGGTAGATTGGTGGCAAAGTAAATTTGGTGGTTTGCCTTATTTACCAAAAGGTTTTGATTATCCAAAAAGTTCCGAAGGTGACTATTTATTTTTTATTGCACAGATTAATTTTGCCGAAGTACCTCTCTTGGAAGGTTTCCCAAATGAGGGTATCGTACAGTTTTATATCAGTTATGAATTTCCGTATGGTTTGAACTATGACAATCAAACAGACCAATCTGGATTTAGAGTTTTATATTTTCAAGAACCAGACTTGAATGTAGAAAATATAATCACAAACTTTGATTTTTTGCCTAAAAGAGAAACAAATCTTATTGATGGTTGTTGTAGTTTAAATTTTACTCAAAAATATGCACCAATAAGTCACAGTGGCATCAATGAAATTGTTGGGGATGATTATTTTGAACTATTAAATACGAATGAAGGAATATTGGACGAGTATATAAATCTATCATATTCTTGGCGTAGTAAGATAGGTGGTTATCCAGATTCTATTAGAACAAAATTAATTTATACTGTTCATCCGGAAGAAAAAACGACAGAATTTTTACGATATGCAATTGAGCAAGACACAGAAATTCTTTTGTTTCAAATGATTAGGGAATCTAATGAGGTGTTAAGTATTAACTGGATAGCCGATGTATGTAATTTTCACATTTTAAAAGATGACCTTAAAAAATTAGACTTTAGCGATATTATCTATGACTGGGAATGTTAAAAATATAAAGAATACATGGTAATATAGATCGCAGTGAAGTTGATGTCTGCGGTAAAGTTTCCGCAATATTTCATGCTAATTCAAGTTTTGTATGTAGAGAGCCAAGTAGCTCTGCTCAAGGAGGATGGCTGGTGTTAATAGTTCCAGCCATGAACGGTTAGATGTTGAGGCTACGCTAACCGAAGTTAAAAGGCTCCAATTTGACCGCGCACATCGTAACGCCTCTGGATTATTCTATATCGAAGGTGTGCGTAACTTTGTAAAAGTAATTGACAACGGTTTTGATATTTCAGCGATCGCGTTTAGTGAGAAACTGCTAACAGCACCTCTAGCACGGAAGTTAGTTAGGCAATCTCGGCGTTCTGGTATTCCTTGCATCAGCCTGACACCCGAACAGTTTCGACGTGTTTCTCTGAGCGAACGCGCTTCTGGAGTTGGTGCAATAGTTCGTCAGCGCTGGTTCAAGCTCCGTGATATCTCGCCACAACCTAATTTGTGCTGGGTGGCTCTTGAAACTGTTCGCTCGCCAGGAAACCTCGGAACCTTGATTCGCACATCAGAAGCAGTTGGCGGTGCTGGGTTTATTTTTATCAAAGATAGCGTAGATCCCTATGCTCCCGATGTTATTCGGGCATCTATGGGTTCGCTTTTTAACCAAAAGGTTGTACGTACAAGCTTTTCTGCGCTCCGTCACTGGGTACAGAACCATCGCTGTCTTGTTATTGGTGCTTCACCAGATGGAATGTCTGAATTTCATCAGTTTAATTATCCCAATTCTACTCTTCTTTTCCTGGGCGAGGAGCGCCAAGGTCTAACCCCAGAACAACGAGACTTATGCCAGCATCTTGTTCGGATTCCGATGGTAGGTGCGGTTGACTCTCTCAATCTTGCTGTAGCAGGTAGCCTCTTAATGTATGAGGTTTATAGGTCGAGAACATAATATGTGAAGTGACACCCAACATGAATCAATTTTTGTGTTGGGTTGCACTTTGCTGAACTCAACTTACATCAACGTGAGTTCGACAGACTTCTCCCGGACAGCCTCCCTCTTCTAAAAGGCGAACGCGGGTGCGTCTGGGTAAGGAGAGGGAGGAGTAACCAGTAAGGAGGGTTTTTACTCCCCTCTCCTGGTAGGAGAGGGGCTGGGGGAGAGGTCAAAATAGCACTCGTCGAACTCACGTTAATTCATTGAATTTCAACAAATAGGAATTAAAAATGCACATAACATCTCAACCCGATCCAGTTCGCTTAGAAATCTTTAAAAATCTCTATCAATTTATCGCCGAACAAATGGGAATTGTGTTGCAAAACACCGCCACATCAGTGAATATTAAAGAAAGGCTGGATTTCTCCTGCGCAATTTTTGACTCATCGGGATTATTAGTAGCAAATGCTCCACACATTCCGGTACATTTAGGCTCAATGAGTGAAAGTGTCCGCAGTTTAATTAACGATAAAGGCAACACTCTAAAACCAGGAAATGTTTATCTATCTAATAACCCCTACAACGGCGGAACCCACCTTCCTGATGTTACTGCAATTACCCCTGTTTTTTTAGAAAGTAGTGAAAAAAATCCATCCCCAATGCCCCATGCCCAATGCCCCATGCCCATCTTTTTTGTTGCTTCTCGCGGACATCAAGCAGATATTGGTGGAATTACTCCCGGTTCTATGCCTCCACACAGTACCACAGTAGAAGAAGAAGGAATTCTTTTTGATAATTTCCTCTTGGTTGAAGAGGGAAATTTTCGAGAAACCGCAGTCAGACAGCACCTTGCAAATCATACTTATCCTGCTCGGAACCCCGATCAAAATATCGCTGATTTTAAAGCTCAAATTGCTGCAAATGAACGGGGAGTTCAAGAACTTTCTAAAATGGTTGCACAATATGGAATTGATACTGTTCAGGCTTATATGACATTTGTGCAAGCTAATGCTGAGGAGTCTGTTAGGCGTGCGATCGCAGTTCTCAAGGATGGCTCATTTACTTATAAAATGGATGATGGGGCGCAAATTAAAGTTAAAGTAACTATCCACCCAAAAAACCGCAGTGCTACCATCGATTTTACCGGAACTTCTTGGCAACTAAATAGTAATTTTAATGCTCCTAAAGCTGTAACTCAAGCAGCAGTCTTATATGTCTTTCGTACTTTAGTTGATAATAATATTCCTCTCAATGCCGGGTGTCTTAATCCTTTAGAAATTATTATCCCAGTTGGCTGTATGCTCAACCCAACCTATCCAGCCGCAGTAGTCGCGGGTAATGTCGAAACTTCTCAAACTATTGTGGATGCTTTATATGGTGCTTTGGGTGTTATGGCTGCTTCTCAAGGAACGATGAATAATTTTACTTTTGGTAATGAGCAATATCAATATTATGAAACTATCTGCGGCGGCTCTGGCGCGGGGATTAATTTTGATGGCACTGATGGTGTTCATTCTCACATGACTAACTCTCGTTTGACCGATCCAGAAGTTCTAGAAACTCGTTATCCTGTACTTTTAGAAAGCTTTAGTCTTCGTCCCGATAGCGGTGGCAAAGGAAAATATTCGGGTGGTAATGGAGTTGTCCGCCGCATTCGATTTCTTGAGCCGATGACAGCTAATATTCTCTCTGGTCATCGAGTTATTCCCCCCTTTGGATTAAATGATGGGGAGGCAGGAAAAGTAGGACGAAACTGGATACAACGTCAGAATGGAATTGAAGAGAATTTAGACAGCACAGCAACAGTAGAAATGAAAACTGGGGATGTTTTTGTAATAGAAACTCCTGGCGGTGGTGGATTTGGTAAAATCTCTTAGTTAGTATTATTTGAGATTCTCGAAACAAGGTTTTAGGAAGTAATCTAAAATCCAAAATCTAAAATCCAAAATTGCTATAAGTTGGCTTAAACTTCCCTAAAAAATTGAGCATGGCTGAAACTACAGCATCCGGCGACTCAATCAAGAAGCCGTGACCACCACGTTCAATGACTACAAGTTCAGCATTGGGAATACCTTGAGCAAGTTGTTGAGAAAACTTTAGCGGAGTGAGAATATCTTGTTTTCCAACCATAACTAAGGTAGGACAATGAATTTCTTGGAGGCGGTCTATTGTGTCACTGTTAAGGATGGCTTGGCTGTGATGATAAAGTGAATGAGTTGCAGGCGGGAAAGGATATCTGATCGCAAATTCAATCAGACCTTCGATCGTGTCAGGAATTGAGTAGAAGGTATCTGTAAATATCCAGGGCAATATGACTTTTTCATAAAGTTTTAAGTCTACATGACTAGGAAGTTCGCCCCAAGTCTCGATGATGCTGTTGAATAATGCATCACCTTTTGCCAAAGATGAGAGTAGCATCAGACTTTTTACCTTTTTAGGGTGTGCTAACACTAGCTCTTGAGCTATTTGACTACCCATTGAATGACCTGCCAAATGCACCCGATCGATGCCGATGCGATCGAGCAATGCTGCAACGTCACCAGCCATCTGCTTCAGACTATAGGGGTTTTTGGGAGCAGAACTTCTCCCCATACCTCGGTTATCCAAGCGAATGACTTGATACTGCGAAACCAGCGATGGCATAATCAGCGACCAATAAGCATGATCGCAAAGAAAGCCAGCTATTAATAGCAAAGGCTCACCCGTTCCCTTAATGTCGTAGAACAAATCAATCCCGTTAATCTGAACCTTGGGCATAGTAAATAATTCTGCTAAACCTTATTTTTAAGTAGGGATAGACAAGGCTAAATTCCTACGTCTTGAATTTCTCGTCCACCGGAATTTGATAGCCATTGGCGAGGCGATTGGTCATATTAGCAGTAGCTGCGATCGCCATTAGTTCCCCGAACATAGTATCATTCATACCCTTGGCACGCGCTGCCGCTGTGTGCGAGGCGATGCAATACTCACAGCCATTCGTCGCACTCACGGCAATATAAATCAGTTCGCGCATCAGTGGATCGATTTCACCAGGGCTAACCATCACTTCCTTTACAGCTTGCCACGTTCGTTGCAGGGTGGGAGGATGGTTAGCTATGGCTTTCCAAAAGTTATTGATGTAGTCATTTTGACGTGTAACGCGGATGTCGTCATACACTGCACGTACTTCGTCGCTGGCTTCTTCGTATTCAATCAGCTTAGTCATGTTTTAATTCCATATACTTTCCCCAGCGAGTGGGAACCCCTAGATTGTAATACTGAGTTGCAATTAAAGATAGTAATATCATGTCCTTTTAGCGTCCATAAGTGAAAATTCTACATCGTCTACAAACGACTTGGCATAGACTAGCATTTCTTGGGCGTTCTAACAGAACAGACTAAACAGGAAATTTACACTATCTTGTCAGAGAAATAAATAGGGTAGTCCATGAAAAAATTCCTACAGCGTATTAAAGCATTACTCAAACGTATCCTCAAGAGGTTTGCATCCAATTCTCAGCAACCATCGCCCCTAATAAATTCTCGATTAGAAACTTCTATTCCAACTGTTTCTCCCCGATGGAAATCTGGTTTAGTGCTTGTGTGTTCGCAATGTGCAAACGAGCAGTTAGGCTCAACCGCTTTTGAAGATTTAGAGAATTGGTTGAAATCTCGTTTAAAGTTTGAGGGATTATGGGGTGATTTTCGGGTAGTTAGCACCAGTTGTTTAGGAGTTTGTCCCCGGATGGGCATTACTGTAGTTATTGTCAGTAATGGAAGTTACGGAAATAGTCCATGTTTAATTGTAAATCCTGGGAGCGATCGCGAACTTCTCTATTCATATATCAAGCAGAATAAAGACTGACTGCAAAGGTTGTTTATCTTGCACTATATTTTACTCAAGTGGCAAATAAAAAAGGGCGTGAATGTTTTAATTCACCCCTTTTTTCAGCCATCAGGGAGGTAAAGAATACTTATCCAACCCGTATTAGTGTTATTCCAATCTCAATAATTATTCTTTTAAACGAGGTATATTTGGTCTGACAAAGGTAGCTGAGGAATTAGCACTTCGAGCATTAGTGCTTGAAGAAGCAGTAGTTGGCGAACTGAGATTTAAGAAATCGATGAGTTTAAGGGTACGATTACGAATTTTCCAGCGTCCATTTCTATTGACGACTTGATCTTCATAAGTGCCATTAGCTACATCAATGCTGGTTTCCGAGCGTTTGTGAGTCGCATGGAGATAAGAAGTCATCGTTGCTTGATTATTTTGAATTGAAATGTTTATCGTACCCATCAAGTGTTGAGTAGCTGTATAACCATTTCCTTGGAATACTGAATAGACAAAATCTGCCCAAGAATCTGTCCCATAATTTGTTTGAGTTGCCCCATCAGGAAAAATAGCAGTGAGGACTGAATCTTGAGTAAAACAATCCCGATAAATATTCTTTCCTTCTTGGAGATTTCCTCTACCAATAGCGTCAGTTCCCAGAGCGTAACACGATGTTAATTTTTGAATTTCTAATTCTGCATTAGGTTGAGTTGCACTTGCTACCTCAAACTTACCTCCAACAAACAGCACAAGAGTAACTGCAAGCGCAATCAAAGTTATACGATTTAACAAAAACGAAATAGCTTTTGAAACTATTCCCCCATTTTCTCTTCTTTTGTCCACAAGATGACTCCCTTAATTATTTACGATTTTTGCATCTTGTACTTGACTACAAACTAAAGTTTGGGCTAATAATTTTAGCCCATCAAAACTGTCTAATTTGCTTGTAGACTTCACTAGTAATTGACTTTTATATCTGCTAGAAAATCTTTTTTCTAGTAAATGATAAAGCTAGTACATACAAGAGTTGATGTATACAATTAGTTATAACAGTTAATTAGTAAGTTACAAGTGTTAATTGTGACTTACTATGTGTTGATTTGATTAAGTAATAAAGTAACTACTTACATACAAGACTTACGCAACCATCACCTTTGAGGAACAGTAAATTTATCGAAAATTCACTTGCTCAAAATTGACAATGCAGATATAAACCAATTTAATCAAGAATACTGCAAACCGTCCGCACCCATACCAAAAGTTGAGGAACAAAACCCAACACATACCAATACTGCACGCTTTGTGCATTCTTAACTCGGAATTGGGTTTGGGGAAAAGGTTAAAGGGTAAAGGTTAAAGGTTTTTTCTTTCCCCTTTCCCCCTTAACCGACAAGTATTGCAACACATACTCTCTATTAACACTAACTAGATTGATGAAGCGAATGTGAGGTGGTTTTTTAAGCACCTCATAACCTATATTTAGAGCGATCGAGAGTGTTAAGCTAAAACTATCAAAAATTCCTTATTCTCCCAAAATTGGAATAGAAATTATAAATTGTGTTCCTTCTCCCAAGACTGATTCACAAATTAAATTTCCACCATGATTTTCAACTATAATTTGCCGACTAATAGATAATCCTAATCCCGTACCTTTTCCGACACCTTTGGTAGTAAATAGGTTTTCAAAAATGCGCTCTTTAACTGCTTCAGGCATTCCTTTAGCATTATCTTGAATCTTAATTACCACCTTGTCAGTATCTACTTGTAGATAAGTCTCAATAGTAATAATATTAGGATACTTTTCTTGAATTTCTAAAAAATCACGACCGATATTTGCTTCTTCTAAAGCATCAATTGCATTTGCAATAATATTCATAAACACTTGATTCAATTGTCCCAAATAGCATTTTACAGATGGAATATCTGCATAGTGCTTAATAATCTTAATTGCTGGGCGATTACGATCGGCTTTCAGACGATGTTGTAAAATCATCAAAGTACTATCAATACCTTCATGGATGTTAGCTAATACTTTAGAGGTAGTATCACCACGAGAGAAAGTACGGAGAGAGGTACTAATATTACGAATGCGCTGTGTCCCTACTGTCATCCCATCAATCATTTTTGGTAAATCTTTTAACAGGAAATCTATATCTATCTCTTCGGCTTTTTCTTCAATTTCAGCACCAGGATTGGGGAATTTTTCTCGGTACATTTGCAGATAGTCTATTAAATCTTTAACAATATCTTTTGCTTGGGTAATACTACCTATAATAAAACCAACAGGATTATTTATTTCATGTGCTACGCCTGCAACTAAATTACCCAGAGAAGACATTTTTTCACTTTGGATAAGTTGTAGTTGTGCCTCTTGTAAATCTTTTATCGATTGTTCTAATTCTTTAGATTTATCTTGCGCCTTTGTGTACAAACTGGCATTTTCTATGGCAATAGCCATTTGAGAAACTAAGACTTTTAATACTTCTACCCTTTCTAGAACAAAAGCTCCTGATGATAACTGGTTTTCTAAATAAATAATACCAGTAAGCTGTGATTGGTACATAATCGGCAAACAAAAGATTGATTTTGTTTGAGATTTTTGGATATAGATATCAAAATTAAAAGGTTCCGTATTTATTGCATCATTTAATACAATATATTGCTGAGTTCGGAGAACATAATTAATTACAGACAGCGGTAAATCTTGATAGGTCTCAACCGGAATAGAACGTAAAACCGTCACTACATCGTCAGTAGCATTTCCAGAAGCTTCAATATACAGGTGATTATCTTTAAGTAGGAGTAGTGCTGCTTTTTGTGCGGCAGCATTTTCTAGTAAAATTTGGATCAACTTACCCAATAAATTTTCTAAAACAATTTCATTAGTAATCGCTTGTGAAAATTTGATGAATGCATTAAAATCTAGAAAATCGCTTAAGCTGCTATTGGTAGTAGTGTTAGTGGTAATATGAGTTGTATCTATTTTTGAACTAGTGTTTTCTATGGTAGTAGTTTGTCCTACTAGAAAAACATACTTTGATTCTAAGTGTTTAACTTTAGCGATCGCACCCCAGCGAATATAGGCATAATAAGCTTTAGTTATATAAGTTTGATGAATTAATTCTTTACCTAGAGACTGATAAAATTTTCCAGCTAACTCATAGGCTAAAGCTTCTTCTTGGAGAAAACCGTTTGCTTGAGATTTGGCAATCGAGTTTTCATAATAATCCATTGCTTCAAGCTTTTGACCCAAAACCTGATACCGTTCTGCCTCCACGAGATAAAATCTGTGTAAGTGATTGGTGGGAGCATGAGTAGCCCAGAGTTCCATCTTTTGCTGATTAGCTTGGACTTTTTCTAGAATTGCTTGCTTCTCAGATTCTTTAGCAGTATGATATATTGCCAAGTGAGCTAAAGAATCGTAGAAATAAAACACTGGGACAACAAACAATCCTGTAACACCACCTAAAGATTTTTCTGCGATCGCAGCATTTTCTACAGCTTTAAAATACTCCCCAAATATGTAAGAGAGCATTAGCTTATTAACAAATAAATGGTTAATTGTGTAAAGGTCATTTACTTGCTGATGAATTGGCAGCATACTTTGCTCATCGTAAGCTTCTCCAATTAAACAGTCGACATTTTCAAAACTTCCTTTCAAGTTCAGAACTGTTTGCAAATACACTGAGTTCCAAGTGAAAGCTACTTGTTGCTTGATTTTTTTCAGCGACTCACAATAAGCTATCAGTTCTTTTTCTAGAACCCAAAGTTCCTTACCCAGCCAAAATGAATGATAGGGATAAATATAACCACAATAACCAGCATATTCTAAATCTCCAGTCTCCAGACCACTAGAATATCCTGACATTGATGATGTTAATGTCTCTCTAATATGCTCTTTCCAATGCATAACATGGGCACTAACAACCGTCAGAATCTTAGCCTTGAGTTCTTCAGCATTAAATTGTGACACTAGACGTGAAGCTAATTTCCCAAATTTATAGCCAGAATCAATTTCTCCTTGAACTCCACAAAGAAGTAATCCATAAAGACTATAACCATAAGCAGATACAGCTGTATTTCCATAGCTTAAGGATAAATTGACCATTTTACAGACAATAATTGGCATCATTGCCGGAGCAGTTTGAAAAGCCGCAGGGAGAACTCCCATTAAGATTCTCATAGCTGCAATCTTGTTAGGATCGGTCATTAATGGTAAGTTAATTAAATCTGCAATGGCTTTCCCTTTCAAAGAAACAGCAATTTCATCCATTCCCTGTTGAATATCAGTTGATGTCGGTTCGTCTGGAAAACTTATTCCTAACAATTGCAGAATTGATACTGCGGTTTGAATAGCTTTCAATTGCTTGCTTTGAATGATACAAGCGATAATCTGTACTTCATAAACTTTAACTTTATCTAAAAGAGTTTTTGCTTCTTGCTGCACTACCTCAGCCCATTTTTGCATCTGCTCAAAATCACCACCCAGATAGGCTGCTTCTGCGGCTCCTTCATATAAACCGATGGTTAAGGTATATTCCGTTTGCCAAGCGTCTATATTTAACAGTTCTATCCCATTTGTGAAATATTTAAGAGCAGCTTCGTAAGCTGTAGAAGCTTTAGCTTTTCGTCCTGCAATTAAATTTAATCGTGCCAATTCAGTTTTTTCAGATTGCTCTATCAGGTTAACAATACCTACATTCAACTGATTGACAATATCAAAAATATTAGCTTCTATTTCCTCTTTAGGTATATTTTGGAGAAGCAATTGCCCAATTCTTAGGTGAGTAGATTTCTTGAGTTCTTGTGGAATTAAGGAATATGCTGCTTGTTGTACTCTATCATGCAAGAATTTGTAACCCACCCGTGAAGTGTCAAAATTTAAATGTACCGCTTCTTCTTGATTAAAAACTAAAGGGATGCGGTAAGCTTCACTTAAAGGCAGAATTAATCCCGCTTGCAAAGCTGAGTGTAAATCATTTGCTGTCAAAGAAGCTGATTTTTCATTGACTATCGATAAAACATCCAGACTAAATCTGTCGCCTACACAAGCTGCTAATTTTAAAACATCTTGGGTGGATTTTGGTAATTTTTCAACTCGGCTGGCAACTAACTCAACTACATTTTTATCGGTAATTCCAACTGCTTGAATATCCTCTAGACTCCATTGCCATTTAGCATTATTAAAGTCAAATTTTAAAAGTTTTTCTTGATGAAGTGCCTGAATTAGTTGTGTTATAAAAAATGGGTTCCCACCTGTTTTGTTACAAATCAACTCAGCTAGCTTAATAATTTCTTTGTTAAAGACTCCTGTTTCTTTATCCTGTTTCACCTCTATTTCTTGAAGAGTTTCGGCAACTAGTTGAATTACATTATCTAAATTTAAGGGTTGCAATACAAGATTATTAACAACCGTGCCATTATTTTTAATTTCTTCTATTTTTTGGATTAAAGGATGTGCTGAACTAACTTCATTATCCCTATATGCCCCAATAAATAAAAAGTATTTGCTATCAGGATCGGTTATGAGCAGTTGAATTAAATTTAAAGTAGCTGAATCTGCCCATTGTAAATCATCTAAAAATATAACTAATGGGTGCTCTTTTTGAGTAAAAACTTGTATAAATTCTTTAAAAACATGATTGAATCGATTTTGTGATTCTGTTGCACCAATTTGGGCGACTTCCGGCTGTGTACCGATGATTAATTCTACTTCTGGAATTACATCAGTAATAACTTTTCCATTTGTTCCTAAAGCTGATAATATTTTACTACGCCATATTTCTATTTTTTCATTATTCTCTGTCAGCAGATACCGCATTAAATATGCAAAGGCTTGAATTAAAGAAGTATAGGGTATATTCCGTTTTAACTGATCAAATTTACCAGAAATAAAGTACCCTTGTCTGCGAGTAATGGGTTTATTAACTTCGTTGACTAGAACTGATTTGCCAATCCCAGAATAACCAGAAACTAGCATCATTTCACTAGTTCCAGATGTAACTCGCTCAAATGCAGCTAAAAGTTCATTAACTTGTTCTTGACGACCATATAATTTTTGGGGGATTAATAACTGGCTCAATATATCCAAACGACCTGGCACAAAATCAGTGATGATTCCCTTTGTTTCTAACTGCTTGAGACATGATTCTAAATCTGCTAATAATCCTGTAGCACTTTGATATCTGTCTTCCGCATTTTTTGCCATCAACTTCATCACAATTTCAGAGATAGCAGTAGGAATTTGTGAATTTAATGATTGCGGGTTTCTCGCTTTAACTGCAATGTGACTATAAACTACTTCTAGGGGATCTTGGCTAACAAATGGTGTTTTCTCGGTGAGCATTTCATATAAAGTCACACCAAGGGAATAAAAGTCAGTACGATAATCAAGAATGCGATTCATTCTCCCAGTTTGTTCAGGAGACATATAGGCAAGTGTGCCTTCAACGCAGTTAGGGTTATTAAATTGGGGATTTTCTTTATTGAGACGGGAGGCTATACCAAAGTCAGCGAGTTTAACAATACCTGTTTGGGAGTTAATTATGATATTATTAGGTTTGATATCTTTATGAATAATCTGATTATTATGCAAATAATCTAAAGCTTTAGTCAGTTGAATAGCAATCTTTAAATGGTTAATTAAGTCAAGCTTTTTTATTTGGAGCAGTTGAGATAAAGACTGACCACCAAAGTCTTCTAACAATAATCCCACACGGTTTTCAAAGGTTTCAAGACTGATAGCTTTAATTATATTTGGATGGTCTAAACCTTGCTGAATTTGATACTCATTTTTAAGGCGAGTAAAGGCTTCAAGGGTCGGATATTCATTTTTAAGCAGCTTGAGGATAACTCGCTGTTGCGTCTTTGGAGTTTGTGCTTGATAAATAATTGTTTGGATTCCTTCGTGGAGAGTGGAGTTAATTTGGTATCCAGTACGATTTGGCATTGATTTTTGCCTATAAAGTTATAAAATTAGCATCATCCCTGTTCTATTGTGAAAGGGGTTCTAGTTTAATTATTCCCAGTACGTAGAAAATTATTAACATTGCGCTTCGGTATCCAAGGGTTGTAAATCAAAAAGTGATTATTTCCTGGTCACGGAAACTAGCGGCTAAAATCTGACTGTAACTTTTACGCCAACCGCAGATAAGGACACTTCTGTAAAAATCCAGATGCCTTATTATGGGCATCTAAATTATGAGTATGCGTTGGTGTAGGTCGAATAATGCCAGCAAATAGGTCATCCAACCCGTAAGGTGTAAAAAATTGCCATTGTCTTTGAGCATTTAGTCGAACTCCTACAGCGGTAGCGGTGTGTAGCCAATCTGTGATGCCATCCTCTGTACTAGTATAAAGTTTGCTACCAAGACGCCAACGAGCAAAACTGGCTTGATTTTTGACATCAAACTCGTCATCAGGAAATTGTTCTGTGAGAGTCGCTTTTGCTGCTAGTTCTTGGGAACGGTTCCCTTCTATATCAAAGAATGCAATATCGAAATCTTTAATACCTAACCCACAGCCATTGCCAAAAATTGAAGACCAAACGGTGTTTCGGACTGCACCTCCGGCTAACCACCAGTTAGGTAGATTTAGTTGAGCGATCGCAGGTAATACTGTATTAATACGTGTATCAGCTAAAATCATCTGTAGGCGAGTGTTACTATTCATATCAAATTCCTGGGATTGTCAAGTAGAAGATGAAAATATTATCATTCGCATTTCATTAAATTTACGGTATTGATAGTCCTGTTGTGACACTTTGCAGGCCAATGTTTATCAGGATAACTTCTGTAGTCATAGTATAAAGAAAACAGGTTGAACAAAAGGTTAAATTGTGAATTTAGAATTTAGAATTTTTCTTTATGGAAGATTTATTTGCGCGACTAGAACGCACACTCAATCCTGAACTGCCTTCCTTAACAGAGTCACAACAAAAACTCCTCCAAGAACTCAGTATTGATGAAAATCAACCCGGTACGATTCTGCATGACTTTCAAACTCTGATAGATTTCTTACAACCAAATGGAGTGGAAGTTAGTAGTATTAATAATCTTCTACCGCTAAAAGTCATATCAGAAGTTAATTCTCAGTTAAGTTACCCAATTGAAACTAAACTCAAACGCCCCGTACAGAAATCATACCCCTACATTAATGGACTATATCTGTTATTACGCAGTTCTGGAATAGCCCAAATTAAATCCCAAGGAAAGAAGCAGGTTTTAGCTTTAGACGCCGCAACTTTACAATCATGGTCAAGCCTCAATTTAACAGAACGCTATTTCAATTTATTAGAAGCTTGATTGATTTGGGGAAATAATGAAGTTTTGGGCGCATCATAAAAATTGGTCATGCTTATATGGAAATACCCCCATTTGCAGACCAAGTGCAGGTTGGTGATTTGTCTCTAGAACCAGGTGGTAAAATGACCTATCTTTATGATTTTGGTGACAACTGGAAATTTGATGTGCAGTTAGAAGCAATTAATCCACCTGATAATAAAATCAAAAAACCGAAGATTTTAGAAGTTTGCAAAAATGCACCTCAACAATATTGGAGTGAGGATGATGAATCGGATGAAGATGAAGGATGAAAAGGATTTAGGAAAGTGCAGAGAATGAAAATATATTCATATCCACATATTTTATATTTTTGTTTAATAAAACCTGCTTTCATATTAAAGTAGTTTTAGTTACAATAAAGCAATACAAATTGTTAGGAGGTAAAACCTGTGAATCTTCCATATACTGGAGGTTGTCAATGTGGACAGATTCGTTATGAAATTCATGCCCAACCTTTAACACTTTATCTATGTCACTGTAAGGAGTGTCAAAAACAATCGTCTAGTGCTTTTGGAATGTCTCTTACAGTATTACGAGATGCTGTTGTAATTGTTCAGGGGAAACCGAAAGCTTGGACTCGGAAAAATGATAGCGGGCGTGAAGTAAATAACCTGTTTTGTGGCGACTGCGGAACGCGATTGTTTCACGAAAGGACTTACAATGCAAATACTATCAATGTCAAAGCTGGAACCTTAGATGATACAAGTTGGTTGCGCCCAGTGGGTAACATTTGGACACGCAGTGCCCAGTCATGGGTGATAATTTCAGACCAATTGCTCAACTATGACGGGCAACCAGAGGATACGCAGGCTTTATGGGAAAAATGGAAACAACAACATCCATAATTGCAAAACTTATGATACTAGATAGACATCATACTCCTGATACTTAAAGTATCTAACTCATGACTGTACCAAAAAAGATAATAAAATTTTACTGGTAAAATGCTTTAATGAACATATTAGATTATTTAAAACAGTAATAGTAAACTCAAATTATAAGTTCAGCTTGTGTATCATATATAGTTTCACGTGTCTGTAAAACATTAATAAAGCTAACGCACTATTAATATTTAACATGAAAGCTTACTGGACATTTCCAATCAAGTAATGTAGGTAAAATTGGATAACTAAGGCGATTTTGGTTCATTTTCAACACTTTTAACAGTTATTTCTAGACAAGCTTAATGAAACACGATACACCACCAGAATTGAACCCAGACCAAGAAATTGGGCGCTTAATTGATGAGGTAATGTCTTCATCTCTGACTGATGAACAGTACCGGAAAAAAATGCAGCGACGCAAAGAAGTGCAAGACAAGCGCATAGCAGAAGCTGTACCAGAAAAAGGATTAATTATTGTAAATACTGGTAACGGTAAGGGTAAAACCACTGCGGCTTTGGGGATGGTGTTGCGATCGCTCGGTCATGGGTATAAAGTAGCGATCGTCCAATTCATCAAAGGTAGCTGGGAACCTTCCGAAAAAAGGGTTTTCAGCTATTGGGAAGATCAGATAGAATTTCACGCAATGGGCGAAGGCTTTACCTGGGAAACTCAAGACCGCGATCGCGATCTTGACAAAGCTAGCGCCGCCTGGGAAAAATCCTTAGAATACATTCGCAACCCAGACTTTCATCTAGTGTTGTTAGACGAAATCAATATCGCCCTCAAAATGGCTTACTTACCAGTAGAAGACGTTTTAGCAGGTTTGGCGCAAAAACCCGCTAACAAACACGTTATTCTCACAGGTAGAGGCGCACCACCTGCTTTAATTGAGCGTGCTGATTTAGTAACTGAAATGACTCTAGTTAAGCACCCTTTCCGCGATCAAGGTGTAAAAGCACAACCGGGAATTGAGTATTAAATCAGAATTCAGAATTGTTAAAAAACAGGTTTCCTACTCCCCAGAGATTAGAAACCTGGTTTTTAATTTTCATATGTCATACCAATTTGAAAAAAGAATGCAACACATAGATAATAGATATCACCAACCCTACCCTTACTAAAGAGTGCGCGTCAGCGTGGGTGGGCTGATCTGTCGCAAACATTTTTTGAATTGGTATCAGATGTAAAAAAGCAGATTTCAAGTTGATGAGGTATACAAGCTAAATCTGTTATCTAGGTAGAAAGCGTGTTTTACTTCTGTTAGCGCAGCCAGGCGTAGCCCATTCTGAATTCTGAATTCAGACTTCTGCTATCAATCCCATTTGTTACTTCTTATTCCAAAGACTTAAAAATGCTTGAGAGATAGCTGGGGTAATCTGACTTTGTAAGTGATTTAATGCATCACGATGATTTGCATTATTGTCATCATAATAAGTAAACAGATTTGTCAGCTTGACAATCTCAGGATTTTGATCGTTTGTCCCCCTCCATTTGTTAGTAACTTTGTGTAAAACGTCCTTGGGTAGATTTTGTTGTAAGTTATTTAACGCTGCGATGTAAGAAGGATTTTGAGGATTCTTTTGGAATTGAAAGCATAAATCTCTCAGCTTTAGTTGTGACTGAGGCGGAGTCTGGGGCTTATCTGTGAGACTAGATTGTTGTAGAATTTGACGCTGTTCAATAGTAGCAATACCATTTTCAGTTAAACCCTGAGATTTCTGAAATTTTCTGACTGCTGTATAAGTAGCCGGGCCATAAAAAGGCTTGTTTGGAGGAATTTCAGCATTGGTTGCAAAACCATGAAACTTCAATCTGTTTTGAAGCCCGATGACTGTTTCTTCCATTACAGTTCGAGTCTCTGCATCAGCATTACCATTAACCACAAGTTTTTGTGAGTACTGTTTCTGAAACTTTTTAATCGCTTCTTCAGTAGGATCGTCTGTCAAGGAGTTGTTATTCCGCTTCCAGGGAGCAAATTTAGTCAGATCCGGCTTAGGATCGATCTCAGGAGCTAAATATCCCAA
Source organism: Nostoc sp. DSM 114167 (assembly GCF_052692655.1). NCBI lineage: Bacteria > Bacillati > Cyanobacteriota > Cyanophyceae > Nostocales > Nostocaceae > Nostoc > Nostoc sp. DSM 114167. The sequence continues at coordinate 3,098,037 of NZ_CP195116.1, read as the reverse complement.
TCCGATCAATATATGACGGATAACTTCAGGGCTACTAACGGCCATGCTTTTTGGTTCCTTTGCGATTAAACTACCATTTAATGTATCTTGTTTTACAAAAATTAGGTAAGTAGAAATAAATAAATCTAACATTTCTTGTTTGCAAGGCGTTCTGAAGGATAAGCGAAGTGTGACTACAAGCTGCAACTCTTTGAGACGTTAGACGTATACGACTACAGATAGTGAAAAAAAAAGAGATGCGATCGCTCATTCTCAACTATTAATGATACTACGTGTTCAGGGCACAGTATTGCTCATTGGTGTCAACTTAAGAAGATGAAGCCCAAATTTGTTGGGTGTAAGCGTCAGTAGTATTACCACGTAGGACGACTTGGGAAAATGGTATAAACCGCGAAACACCATTTCTGTAGAAATGTTGACACCAATGAGTATTGTCTACCCTAACGAGAAATCTATATCACTCCAGACTGGATTCTGATAATTTTGCTATAAGCCTTCTGATAGTGTATTTCTCTAAACAAAAAAGTTTAGTCTGGGAATGTTTAGTTATAAAAATGAGAGGTAATAGTTATGCCTAGTGGACATGCTAACCATAAAGGAACTTCTGATAAACCCAATGTTAATGCCAATGGAGTAATTGATGATGCTGCTGATAAATCATTAAACCCTGACGATCTCCTGTCGGAAGAGCAAACTAACACAGAAGTCCATAGAGTCGAAGAAAGTGTTAAGTTTCCTCCTGCTACCGAACGTCCAAGTGAAAAATCAAATACTAGTACCTGAAGTAACTATAGTACTCATATTTGATTTTTGAAATACGCGTAGTGGCATGGCAAGGTTAAAATATTACAAAAAAATTGTAGGTTGGGTTGAATAATTCTGTTAATGATTAGATTTTAGTTTTTGTGAGTTTTTTAAACCCAACATTTTAAGCATGTCACGCTACTACGTCTAACTTTGCCCCGCTACGCTAACGCAATTAAAAAACTTAGAGATATCAAGTGTTTCAGGGTTTACATCTGTTTCATAATTTTAGTGAATTGGTATTACGCTTTTAGCGCACCTCATATAATCAATCTCTTTTTTGGCGAAGGTATTGAATATACAAAAATCCCCCTTTAACCGGACAGGATAAAGGGGGAGATGGCTAAGGTCAGAAGCTTTTTATGGGTTTCAACCGAATTTACCGGCGGTTGAAGCTATGAGGAATGCTCCGTATGTAAGGATGTAGCCAACTGTGAAGTGAGCTAGACCTACTAACCAACCTTGGACAATGGACAGAGCAACAGGTTTATCTTTCCAGCGAGCTAAGTTAGCCAGCGGAGTACGTTCGTGTGCCCAGACTAAAGTTTCAATTAACTCTTGCCAGTACCCACGCCAGCTAATCAAGAACATGAAACCGGTTGCCCAAACCAAGTGTCCAAAGAGGAACATCCAAGCCCAGACAGACAGGTTATTGACGCCGTAGGGGTTATAACCGTTAATCAACTGAGCGGAGTTAGCCCAGAGGTAATCACGGAACCAACCCATCAGATATGTAGAGTTCTCATTGAACTGAGCAACGTTACCTTGCCAAACACCGAGATGCTTCCAGTGCCAATAGAAAGTCACCCAACCAAGGAGATTCAGCATCCAGAACATAGCGAGATAGAAAGACTGTTCCCAAGAGGAAGTTTGGCAAGTACCGCCCCGACCTGGCCCATCGCAGGGGAAGGTAAAGCCGAAGTCCTTTTTATCAGGCATCAATTTAGTACCACGAGCATCCAATGCGCCCTTAACACAAATCAAGGTGGTGGTGTGCAAACCTAAAGCGATCGCATGGTGAACCAAGAAATCGCCAGGCCCAATGGTCAAGAACAAGGAGTTAGTGCCAGCGTTGATCGCATCTGTCCAGCCTGGCAACCAGACGTTAGCGTAGTTAGGCCAAGCTGTATAGGCAATGCTATCTGGGTTAGATAGTAAAGCATCCATGCCATACAGTAGTTTCCCGTGAGCAGATTGGATGAATTGAGCAAACACTGGCTCAATCAAAATTTGCTTTTCAGGAGTGCCAAAAGCAACTACAACATCATTGTGGACGTATAACCCCAGAGTATGGAAGCCTAAGAATAACGATACCCAACTCAGGTGAGAGATAATCGCTTCTTTGTGCTGAAGTACGCGCTCAAGAACGTTACCTTTGTTTTGTTCTGGGTCGTAATCCCGAACCCAGAAAATACCAGCATGGGCGAATGCACCAATCATCAAAAACCCAGCGATGTACTGGTGATGAGTATACAGTGCCGCCTGTGTTGTGTAGTCCTTACCAATGAAGGCGTAAGGAGGCATCGAGTACATATGCTGTGCCACTAACGACAAGGCAGTACCCAGTGCTGCCAAGTGTATAGATAACTGGAAGTGCAGCGAGTTGTTATAGGTGTCGTACAGCCCTTGGTGCGGTAAATTGAACTGACCTTCGGTTTGAATACCAAAGAATTTTCTAGCGTTGAGCATCTCTTTGATGCTGTGCCCAATCCCGAAGTTAGTCCGATACTGATGACCGGCAACGATAAAGATAACTGCGATCGCTAAATGGTGATGAGCCATATCAGTCAGCCATAGCGATTCAGTCTGGGGATGGAAGCCACCCAAAAAAGTCAGAATAGCTGTCCCTGCGCCTTGAGATGTGCCAAACAAATGCCCTGGTGTATCAGGATTCTGGGCATATACACCCCAATCACCCCTCCAGAAAGGTGCTAAACCTGCTGGGTGTGGCAAGGTAGTCAGAAAATTATTCCAACCAACGTGCTGACCGCGAGATTCGGGAATGGCAACGTGAATAAGATGTCCAGCCCAAGCCAGAGAGCTAACACCAAACAAACCTGCCAAGTGGTGATTTAGGCGAGGTTCAGCACTCTTGAACCAAGCCAAGCTAGGACGATACTTAGGTTGCAAGTGTAGCCAACCAGCAAACAAGAACAATGCTGCTAACAGCAACAAGAACACTGAACCTTGATAGAGGTCATTATTCGTCCGCATCCCAATGGTGTACCACCAGTGGTAAACACCAGAGTAAGCAATGTTAACAGGATTAGTAGCACCCCCTTGAGTAAAAGCTTCTATTGCTGGTTTACCAAAATGAGGGTCCCAAATTGCGTGAGCGATTGGGCGAATATGCAGAGGATCTTTAATCCACTGTTCAAAATTACCTTGCCAAGCTACGTGGAACAATAGACTAGATGCCCACAGAAATATGATTGCCACGTGACCGAAGTGAGTAGCGAAAATCTTTTGGTAAAGATTTTCCTCGGTCATCCCATCATGGCTTTCAAAATCATTTCCCGTAGCGATCGCGTACCAGATCCGACGCGTAGTTGGGTCTTGTGCGAGATCCTGGTTAAATTTAGGATATTTTGTGGCCATGCAATTTAATTACATCTCCTTAAACGCTAATCCAAGTTGCTAGTTCTAACGAGTCAGCAACTTTTTACAATTGAATCAGCACCCTTTCAGCCTTGGATTGGAGGTCAATCTAAATAGCAAAAGCTGATGAGTATTGAGGATAAAACAGCCTTAATTCTTAGACTTACATCATTAGACGGTATGATGCAATTCATTTCCATAGAAGTAATAAACTAATTAATGACTACCATTTCCATCTAACTATCGGACGATATTTGTATTAAATGAATTTGTAGTCTTAAATACAGTCTCATAGCTGGAAATTTTAATAATTTTTTTATTAAAATGAGCTTAAAATTTTGTATATACGTGACATGATGATAGTTTTTTAGCAAAATAAAACAAAAAATTAAGCTCAAGTTTAAGTAAATATTGGTAAGCTAAAATGCCAAGTATTTCTACTTTTTTTGAAACCTAAGTTAGGTAAATTATTTAGGGGTTAATAATTCCGTAGTAAAGAGCGACAACAAATAAGAAAGTAGCCAATATAAGCACGGTAAACCCATAGCGAGCTAGTGGATTGGGTAAGTCATGATTGGTGATTATATTATCCTTTTGTACCTGAGTCATCTGCTCAGCTCGATCGGGTTCTTGAGCATTCATGTTGTTAGGTGGGTTCTCTGACAGAGGAACATTATTTTCTGTTATCTTGTTTTGAGTCTCTTGGGATTTCATGGGCTTTTTTTGATGTCTTTGTAGCTATTGCGCTTTTATAATTTCAAAAATTTACTAACACTTACATCGTTCTTGAGAATTACCTTGGCTTGATGTGCGGTTCGCCTAAAGGAGTTAGTCGATGTAAAGTCGATCTGTAATTGTCAATACACAGCAAAGAAAGAAGAATTCAGAATCTATTAGTAGATGTAGGGTATGTTATGCAGTAGGTTAATGTACCGTTAATTGAAGGTGCTAATATCAATTATTTTAGTAAAATTGATAACTTACAATTAGAGAACTGGTTAGAAAATCAGATATAGATTAATACAATTAATACACTGCCATATCAGGATTGTTGAGTAATCCGACGGTAATAGCGATCGCTAGTGTACCATTTGGAATACCAACCTCAGACAGACGCAGACAGACCTAGATAAACTTGATAATTATCTCTATCTATCTGTATTTTCCCTATGAATGAGGAAGTCTCCAAAAAGCTAGAGTTAATCAGGCAAACCTTGCATGAATCAGAAGTGCAAGGCCTGCGTTTGCGTGGTACAGACTGGTTTGCTTGGGTGACAGCTGGCGCTTCTAATACCGTGCTGCTGACTGCTGAAACTGGCGTAGCAGAAGTATTAGTAACTACTGAAGATGCCTGGGTATTGACGGATGAAATTGAAGCCCAGCGTCTTCAGGATGAAGAACTGCCAGCTAATTTTAAGGTATATGCGAACCCTTGGGCTGATTATGCTGCCCGTGAGTCTTTCGTTCGTGATGTAACTGGCGGCGGGAAAGTAGTTAGCGATCGCCCCATCTCCAATTTAGAACAGCCGTTACCCGTAACTCTGCAAAAACATAAACGGGTAATGATGTCAAGTGAATTAGAGCGATATCGTCAAGTCGGGCAAAAAGCTAGTCAGGCAATGACAGAGGTACTCAAAGCCGCCAAGCCAACTTGGACAGAATATCAATTAGCGGGTGCGGGTGCAGAGGCGTTATGGGCGCAAGGGTTACATCCAGCGCTGACACTAGTAGCGGGTGAGAGGCGTTTACCGCTATACCGTCATGCAACAGCCACCGGAGAACAGATTGGACAGCAAGCGATGCTGGTGTTTTGCGCGAGAGGTTACGGTTTGTATGCAAATCTGACTCGATTTGTTTGTTTTAGTGAGCTTTCAGGCGAACGGGCCGAATTGCATTCCCATGTGCGCGAAATAGAAGCAGTAATTTTGAATTTGTGCCAACCCGGAACCACTCTCGATGCAGTTTATCACGCGCTAGCTCAGGCTTATGAGCAGCATGGATTTCCTAATGCCATCCGCGAACACCACCAGGGAGGAACCACTGGATATTTAGCGCGAGAAATCGTTGCCAATCCAACTACTACTGATGCTTTGACAGAAGGTATTGCTGTCGCTTGGAATCCCAGTTTACCAGGGGCAAAGGTTGAAGATACTTTTGTGATTCTCAAGGATGGAAAGTTAGAAAATCTGACTTTCGATCCAAATTTTCCTAATGTTGAAGTAGAAGGAAGGTTACGCCCTGTACCTTTGTACAATTAAAAATTATGGATTTTCAACAAGTATTCGGTAAACCACCTGAAACTGAAGCCAGTGCGCCAGGAAGAGTAAATTTACTCGGCGAACATACTGACTATAACGATGGCTTCGTTCTGCCAACTGCGATTCCTCAGGGTACGACAGTACAGCTAGGTTTTAGTAGCGATTCCCAGCATCACTTTTACTCGGAAAATTTAAACGAGCAAGTGAGCATTTCAGATATCAATCATACCCCGTCTGGATTTGCTAGTTATATTTTTGGCTGTATTGAGCTTTTGCAAAAAGCAGGATACACAATACCGCCGCTTTGTGTATACGTCAACTCGTCGGTTCCTATGGGTTCGGGTTTGTCTAGCAGCGCGGCTTTGGAAGTAGCAACGCTGCGGGCATTACGCCAACTTCTGAAGCTTCCCATTGATGACGTTGAAATTGCCCAATTTGCCCAGCAAGCAGAAATTCACTATGCTGGCGTGCAGTGCGGCATCATGGATCAGATGGCTTCTAGCTTGGCTGATACTGAGCATATATTGTTTTTAGATACTCGGACTTTAGAACGCCGGGTGATACCTTTGCCTGAGAATGCAGAGATTTTGGTTATTGATAGCGGCGTCCCTCGCACCCTGGCAAGTAGCGGTTATAATCAGCGTCGGGCTGAGTGTGAAGAAGCGGCGCGATCGCTAGGAGTTAAAGCACTACGAGATATTACTGATGTTAACGTAACAGAAAAACTACCCGAACCTCTACGGCGGCGTGCCCGTCATGTGGTTACAGAAGATAACCGCGTCTTGGAAGTATTACAGGGAGTAACATCTGAGCGATTTGGCAAATTGATGAACGCATCCCACGCCAGTTTGAGAGACGATTACGAAGTGTCTGTACCTGCACTAGATACTCTAGTCGAATTATTGCAAAAAACTCCGGGAGTGTTTGGTGCAAGACTGACAGGTGCTGGATTTGGTGGTGCTTGTGTCGCTTTAGTTGTGGCTGGTGAAGCCAGAAGTATTGCAACCCATATCCTTGAACAATATAAGCAAGTCGGTTACAACGGGCAAATTTTGGTTCCTTCTTTGGAGTTAAGTGATGCAGCCTAAAGTTGTTTATGGAAACGCAGGCGTTGAAGGTGTAAATCGTTGGGGATGGTTCATGGGTCACTTTATCACCCCTGAAGACGATCCGCGTTCCACGGAAATGCTAGAAGTAAAATGGGCTGTTCACAAAGCAGGTGACAGTAGAACTGAATGGGCAGTAAATAACCAAGCTGCGACGCTTTCAATTCTCATTCACGGGGAATTTCGCCTGCAATTTGAAGATAGAGAAATTTTATTATCTCGTGAAGGTGATTATGTTCTTTGGTGTGCAGGTGTGTCCCATTGGTGGGTTGCTGAGTCCGACTGCACTATTCTCACTGTCAGATGGCCTTCAAAACCAGGTGATAGTGTTGAATTAGCCGGAGTGTCAAAGACTTAGTTTGCTAAGTAATTGAGCATAATTAATTTTAATTAGGTTTGATGCTCTCTGATTTTTCAGGGCTACTTTGCTTGTCAACATCAGATTTAAGATACAAAGTCAGATACTTAAGTAGGTTGGCTTAAATAATTATCGTTGCGATCGGGTAGAAGCATAAGGAAAGAGGGTTTGAGCCTTGTTTACTTTTCTTTACACAGTTTGCTTTTATTGTGCCGACTTACTTATCATTTTCAAAAATCTTTGATATCTACCCTACAAACTTAATTATCTCTATCTTTGGTATTTTTTTTAATCCGTTGAACTCACGTAGTATGAATCCAGAGATTTTTTGGAGATGAGTTTGCTTGACGTAAAGCCGTGATTCTAATGAAAGATGCATCTAATGCGATCGACAAAATATCTAGACATATAGAAAGTTTATTGCAAATTTCAAGTTAGTGAAGTACACAACCTAAGTCTCAAAGCCAGGTATAAAACTTGTTTTATATCATGTCCGCCAAATTATCCATAATAAAAAACCCCACCCCGCCAAAGCTGTGCTTTGTCTCCCCTCCCGAAGAGCCTACGGTGTACACACAAGTCTGAAACAGTTCACTCATTTGAGTTTAAGCGTAAGTTTTACCCCTCCCTAACCCTCCCCTTGGAAAGGGGAGGGAACTGTATTTCTAGTTTCCCCCCTTTCCAAGGGGGGATTAAGGGGGGTAATTCGACGGAGGGGTTGGAGGCTTTCAAGGGCAGGCTTTTAGGCTTTCGATAAATAGTTGAGAATGTTCTCAATTATTGAACGTAGTTTTAAGTTCTCAGACAATGGTTTTGGTTTTAAAATCCCAAAAATTTGTCTAATCAAAAAAACCTGCCCCAGAAAGGGGGTTGGAGGTGGGGTGATTCGAGTTTAATAAGTAATCAAGCGGACATCATATTACTTCTGAATTCTGCTGTCTTGCAACAAAGCTGGAGGCTTTCTTAATCCCTTGGATTGAGACGTAAAAATTATCCAGTGTATAGATTTAACTAATCAGCATTTTATTTCATGCTAAAACGCGATTATCTACTTAAATACTTAAACTGTTTACTCGCAAATCCAGTATTAGTTATCGTACTAATGCTTACAACATTGACGAGTGGTTGTCAAAAAAACGATCCGGCAGCTAATGCTCAAAGCCCGCCAGCATTGCCAGTAAAACTTCAAAAAATTGACGCAGGCACAATCGAAGAAAGTTCCGAGTTTGTCGGGTCGTTGGAGGCGCAGCAAAAGGTCATATTACAGCCACAAATTCAAGGACGAATCGAATCGATTTTGGTGTCGAGCGGTCAGCGAGTGCAACAGGGTACGCCGATCGCATCTTTGAGTTTAGATCAGGCTCAGGCCAATGTCACCAGTTCGATCGCAGCTGCTAATTCGGTGCAAGCAGCATTGGCTACTGCTCAAGCAGAGCAACAACAAGCCGAAGCCCAACGCACCAAAGCAGCTGCAAATGTTCAACTGCAACGCACACAATTCAATCGTAGCCAACAGTTGGTCAACGAAGGAGCCATAGCAAGACAAGAGTTAGACATTGCTAGAAATAATTTACAAACTGCTCAAGCAGACCTGCAAACATCCGAAAAGCAAGTCGCAGCAGCTAGAGCAGCCGTCCGCCAAGCACAGGCAAATATCCGCCAAGCTCAAGCAAGCACGGCTGCGGCGCGAGTCAGCCTCAATTTTAAGCAGGTGGTAGCACCCATTACTGGCGTAGTCGGTGAATTTCCGGTCAAGGTTGGAGATTATGTCAACATCGGACAAACAATTACCACACTCACACAAAACGATTCACTGGATCTCAATCTTTCTATACCCTCAAATCGGTTGCGCCAATTACGAACGAACTTACCCGTGCAGTTAATCGATCCCACCACCCAGCAAGTAATTGGTACAGGTGCGATTAGCTACATTTCTCCAAATGTAAGTTCTAATCAACAGTCTGTTTTGAGCAAAGCCCGCTTTCGGAATTCACAAGGGCGATTGCGCGATGGACAATACGTTAGAGCTCGCGTGATTTGGAATCGACAACCAGGTATTTTGATTCCCACCGTTGCAATTTCTCGCGTTGGTGGACAAAGTTTTGTGTTTGTCACCGAAAACAAAACCGTCAATGGACAACAGCAGCAAGTTGTGCATCAGCGTTTAGTGCGCCTGGGAGATATTCAAGGGTCCAATTATCAAGTTATCGATGGGCTTAAATCCGGCGAAACGATTGTAACTTCTGGCATTCTCAAACTTAGAGAAGGCGCACCAATCCAACCAGTATCATAAATCCAGGATAATTTATGATTTTTTCGATCGCCAATACCTTCATTAAACGCCCGGTATTAACTACCGTTTGCACTCTACTGATTCTGATTGTCGGTGGGGTGTGTATTCCGTTGTTGCCGCTTAATTACTTGCCAGATATTGCACCGATTCGCGTTCAAGTCTCAGCTTCTTATACTGGGGCGGATGTGGAAACTGTCGAAACTGCGGTGACAACTACGCTGGAGCGACAAATTAACGGTGTAGAGGGAATGCAGTACATGACCTCGAACAGTTCCGCAGGTAGTAGTCAAATTTCGGTATATTTTGGGTCGCAGATAGATAAAAATATTGCTCAAGTTAACGTCCAAAATCGTCTCGCCCGTGCTACACCTCGCCTACCGACAACGGTGCAACAATTCGGCGTGACAGCACAAACATCTTCTACAAGTATTTTGTTAGTTTATGCTCTTTACCCCGAAAATAATGAGTATGACGCGCTGTTTATTAGTAACTATATCGATCTGAATTTGCGAGATCAACTGCTGAGAACGCCGGGAGTTGGAGATTTAACAATTTTTGGTGAAAAGCAATATGCAATGCGGTTGTGGCTCGATCCGAATGCGCTGGCAAGTCGAGGCTTAACTGTAGCAGATGTCTCTACAGCATTGCGATCGCAAAACATTCTCGCCGGAGCCGGAACGTTAGGTCAATCGCCTATCCCTCCAGGTCAAAGTTATGAAATTCCGTTGCGAGTCAATGGGCAATTTAAAGATGCGTCAGAGTTTGAAAATCTAGTTATTCAAGCCGGAAGTAATGGCAGTTTAATTAAACTCCAAGATGTAGGTCGTGCAGAACTTGGCTCGGAGACTTACAGCAGCAATGCGAGAAATAATGGTAAGCCGTCGATTGGGATCGCAATTTATCAATTACCTGGTAGTAACGCCCTGGATGTCTCGAAAAACGTTCAGGCTCAGATGAATGAGTTGATGAAAGACTTTCCACCGGGCTTAAAAGCTGAGATTGTCTACGATACCGTTGGATTTGTGCAAGCGTCACTCGAAGAAGTATTGAAAACACTAGTTGAAGCGATCGCTCTTGTCGTACTGGTGATTTTTCTGTTTCTGCAAAACTGGCGAGCCACAATTATTCCCTTGGTTGCCATTCCCGTTTCACTGATTGGGGCGTTGGCATTTGCTTATGTGTTTAGATTCTCGTTGAATAATTTAACGTTATTTGGCTTAATTTTGGCAACAGGATTAGTGGTAGATGATGCGATTATCGTTGTGGAAGCGATCGCCCGCAAAGTTGAACAGGGAATGCGACCACTGCAAGCATCAGTCGAGGCAATGGATGAACTTACCGGAGCGGTAGTTTCAACGTCGTTGGTATTGATGGCGGTTTTTATCCCGGTGGCATTTTTTCCCGGTTCGACAGGAAAAATGTATCAACAGTTCGCGTTGATTATTGCTTTTTCAATTGCCATCTCAACGTTTAATGCTCTTTCCTTTAGTCCGAGTATATCGGCAATTTTGCTCCGCCCGCCTCGCCCTGCACGCGGCCCCCTTGGTTGGTTTTTTAGTCGTTTCAATCAAATTTTACAATGGATTATTGACAAGTATTTAGCGACGGTGAATTTTCTGATCCGCCTTCGTTATGTGGTAATTGGATTATTTGTGGTTGGTTTAGCTGCCACTTATTTTATGTTTACCCATGTTCCCACCGGATTTGTTCCGAGTGAAGACCAGGGAATTGTCTTAGGTATTATTCAAGGGCCAGATGGAGTTGCCCTCAACTATACCGACCAAGTAATTACAAAACTCGAACAAATTCTCGAAAAAGAACCAGAGGTGAGTAACGTTTTCGCCACTTCGGGATTTGGCTTTGCAGGTAGTGGTTCAAATCGCGGTGTCTTCTTTGCAAAACTCAAGCCGTGGGAGGAGCGCACTCAACCCAATCAAACTGCCTCTGGAATTTTAGCCCGAATCAATAAAGAATTTGCAACGATTCCAGAAGCTATTATTACCGCAGTCAGTCCCCCACCAATTCAAGGCTTTAGTACGTTAGGGGGATTTGAGCTACAGCTAGAAGACCGAACTAACGGAAGATTAACAATCAATGATTTTTATGCGAATGCTCAAGCGGTAATCGCCCAAGCCAATCAAAAACCAGCGCTCAAAGGCGGCGTTTTTACTCAGTTTACTGCTAGTACACCACAGTTTCAAATTGACTTCGATCGCACTCGTTTAGAAGCACTTAACATCGATTTTCAACAAGCTGTCACCACGCTTGGAACTGCAATTGGCTCCCAGTATGTTAACGATTTTACCTTGGGACAGCGTAGCTACCGCGTATATGTTCAGGCAGATGCTAACTATCGGCGATCGCCTGATGATATTCGGCGGCTTTATGTGCGATCGGCAAATAACCAAATGGTTCCATTGAGTGAGGTTGCAAAAATCACACCTACTACAGGCCCATCTGTAATTTCCCATTACAACGGCTTCCGCGCGATCGATTTGCAAGGTAGAGAAGCGTCGGGCTACAGTAGTGGACAGGCAATTCAGGCAATGCAGCAAGCCGTGACTGAAGCAGCAACACCAGGTGTTGGCAGTGATTGGATTGGCACTGCCCGCGAAGAATTAAGTGCAGGTAACTTGGGGATTTTGATTTTTGGCTTCGGGATCATTATGGTATTTCTGACGCTGGCTGCTCAGTATGAAAGTTATATCGATCCGGCGATTATTCTCTTAACTGTACCGTTAGCGTTGTTAGGTGCATTGAGTGCCTTATCTTTGCGCGGTTTGGTTAATGATGTCTACGCAAACGTGGCGTTAGTGATGCTGATTGGATTAGCGTCAAAGAACGCGATTTTGATCGTCGAGTTTGCCAATCAAGCCCTAGAAGAAGGCGCGACAATTCGACAAGCAGCCGTAACCGCAGCGCAAGAAAGATTCCGACCGATTGTGATGACTTCAAGCGCCTCCTTGCTAGGATTTTTCCCCCTGGTAATCGCCACCGGAGCCGGTTCTGCCTCGCGTTGGTCATTAGGAACAGCCTTATTTGGCGGGTTACTCGTAGCAACAATTCTGAGTTTGCTGATTGTTCCAGTCCTGTACGTAATCATCAAAACTTTGGAAGAACGCTTCTTGAAGAAAAAACCTGCTAATCCTTCCCAACCGCCATCTGGGGATGGAAACGAAGATGGAAAATCAAGAGCGATGCCAACTCCAGTCGGAGACGCTGCGCCAGCGACGAACGCTCATCAACATTCATCTGTAATTATCAGGCAGAATGCTGATGATCGCAAACGTAATGATTCGAGTAAGTAATACCAATTTGAAAAAAGAATGCGACAAATAGATCATTTGTAGAGACGCGATTCATCGCGTCTTCAACCAAGGATGTGTTGCAATCATTAATTGAATTGGTATAAAAAAGCAAGAGGGTTAAGGCAAGAAACGCGATGAATCGCCGTCAAGACAAAAGATTGGTTATTGTAGAGACGGCGATTTATCGCGTCTTTGTGATGATTTATCGTATCTTTAGCGATCTAAAATTTTCATTAAAAAAGTTTAACCAAACCGTATTGGGCGTCAGCCTGCCGTTAGGCAAGCGCATAGAGGCTTAGTACAGCATTTCATTAATTCATAGCGAATTAAATTTGGCAATACACGACAATGCTAATGCATCGGCTTGCATTGTTAATACATCGGCGGCCTTGTTAATGCATCGGCTTGCATTGTTAATACATCGGCTTGCATTGTTAATACATCGGCGGCCTTGTTAATGCATCGGCTTGCATTGTTAATACATCGGCTTGCATTGTTAATACATCGGCGGCCTTGTTAATACATCTGACTTTTCACGTTATGTGGAAAAGTCCACCAAAAACCTAACCCCCTAACCCTTTCAAGGGCAGGCTTTTAGGCTTTCGATAAATAGTTGAGAATGTTCTCAATTATTGAACATAGTTTTAAGTTCTCAGACAATGGTTTTGGTTTTAAAATCCCAAAAATTTGTCTAATCAAAAAAACCTGCCCCAGAAAGACCCCCTAACCCCCTTCCCGACACGGGAAGGGGGAAAGTTCAAAGTCTCTCTCCTCTTAGGAGAGAGAAATAGAAGAGAGGTTTTCCAGATGGCGTGAAAAATCAGGTTAATGCATCGGCTTGCATTAAAAACACTACGCTTTTACGCAAAGCTGTACTTAGAAAGCTGGTTTCATTTGTTCTCTGTTTGTATGAAACCACCCTAGAGCGAGGAGGGGGTTGGGGGTAGGGTTCAGTACCAACTCAACCCAGAATCGGTATTATTACAAGAGGTAAAGATTAAGCTGTAACTTTGGGAACCACTGACACAATGTAGAGTATCTCTTAATAATTTAGCAAAGCTATAAGCATTGGAGCAAAGCAAATGAACGCTAAATTAATCGCTTTTTCTGGCTTTGTGACAGCATTTGTAGGTGCAGGAATTGGCTTTATTATTGCTAATTTACTTCCTTGCCCCTACACAAGTCAAATGTATAAAGATTTAGAGCAAAAATATGCGATCGTTGGTGCAGTTGCAGGCTTGCTAATTGGTTCTAGTCAAGAAATGATTCGAGAACTCAAGCAAGAGCGCGATGCAGAAGAAGAATTGCTGCGGGATTTGAACAAAGCTATTCACTCAAGTACAGATCGAGAAAATTGATGACAATTTTTTGACAATAACTAACAGCTATAGCAAAAATTCCGATCGCAATTCTGGAAAACTGCAAAGCAAAACACCATACAAACAAGTGGTAACTCTGGAATTGGGCTAGCAGTCGCACTTCCCCTCGCCCGTAAAGCTGCCGATGTGCTGATGTATGCAGGTGTGTAGATTGGTGGTTTGGTGAGTCCAACTGCACTCTTTTGACTATTAGATGCCTTTTAAACGGCAGGCGATCGCGTTGCATTGTCTGGAGTGTCAAAGAGTTTAGTTATGTTAAGTAATTCGTTATAATTAATATAAATTAATTGTTACAGAGGATTGGCATAAGCCACCAATTTTAAAAATAGTGCGCTACTATCGACAAGCAATAAAAAATCTCCTAGAGGTCTGATATTAATACGCCTCTAGTTATAAGTTGAAGAGGATAAAAAAGATGGTTCAAAGTATAGGCGGTATAGCGAAATATTCAGCTACCGACCTAGACCGATTTGCTCAAAAACTGAATCAAGACGGAATTTGTGTGATTCCCGGTGTTTTTGAGCAAAAATTAATTGACGAGTGGGCACAAGCTTTTGAAAAATTATTTCACGAGCGTCAAAATCAACCGGGTGGGTTGGCTCCTCGTGAAGTTTCCCGCTACTATCTAACCTTGCCTTGGATTTACCCATTTGCGAATGAATTAGTTTTTGCTAACCCAGTAATTATGGGTATCTTAGATCGCGTATTTTACCAAGAATACGTGATGGTTCAGATGGGAGTTGATGTCCCATTCCAGGGTTCAGATTATCAGGAAACCCATCGGGATTTTCGCCCATTATTTAGCGATCGCATAGTTACACCACTGTACGCCCTCGCAGTTAACTTTCCCCTTGTAGAAGTAACCGCAGACAACGGCCCGTTCCAAATGGCACGCGGTACCCATGTTATACCGCGTGAAGAAGGATTAAAAAAGGTTGCCAGTGGTGAAATTCCGATGGAATCTTTTTATATGCAGCCAGGTGACGTAATGGTGCGATCGCCTTTAGCACTACATCGGGGTTCCCCAAATCGGACAAACCACCCAAGACCGATGGTAGTCATGGGCTATGCTATGCATTGGTTGCACACACCAAAGGTAGATTTGACTCTCCCACAAGACTATTATCAAAGCCTCCCAGAAAAACTAAAGCAGATGCTACGGTGTCAGCTAGTAGAAAGCTTACCTAAGAACAAAGTCGAAACTTACGTGAATTTCAAATACTAGTAGTTCGCCAAGCAAACTTGGCGGGGTAAAGGGGAAGGGGGAAGGGGGAAAGAGTTTAAATCCCTTACCCTTTACCCTTTTCCCTTTCCCCAGCCCTCACCCAGCATTTTTGGGTTGCCAGACTACTAGTGGAAGAAAGATTTTTGTCATTATTCGATAGATAATTAAGATGCAAACCTACACTAATCCAGTCTACAAAGGTTATTTTGCCGATCCTTTTGTTTGGCAACACGAAGGCGTATATTATGCGATCGGCACTGGCGCAGCAGAAGCAGAAGGAACGGTAGATGAAATAGCGGACGCACCAAATGTTAACTCCAATAAAAAATCCTGTGTCTTTCCTCTGTTACGCTCTTTCGACTTTGTGAATTGGGATTATGTTGGGAACGCGCTACAGCGGCCAGATCCCGCCCTTGGCGATAATTTTTGGGCCCCCGAAGTTGCTTACTGCAATCGCCAATTTTATCTCTACTATTCTGTAGGGCATGAAGACAAAAATCATCAGTTACGTGTAGCTACAAGCGATACTCCGTTAGGGCCATATCAAGATGTTGGTGAGCCAGTCGTAGATCCAAAATCTTGTCCTTTTGCGATCGATCCGCACCCATTTCAGGATGACGATGGACAGTGGTATTTGTTTTACGCCCGTGATTTTCTGGATACATCCGATGGAGTGCGTGCTGGCACAGCATTAGTTGTAGACAAACTCCAAACCATGACTAAACTTGCTGGTGAAGGGAAAGTGGTTTTACGGGCGCGATCCGATTGGCAACGTTTTTTAGCTAACCGTTTGATGTATGGTGAAATCTATGATTGGCATACTTTAGAAGGTCCCTGCGTTCGTAAGCATGAAGGTAAATACTACTGCTTTTATAGTGGTGGACGCTGGGAAACTGAGAACTACGGCGTAGATTATGGCGTTGCTGACAACGTGATGGGCCCTTACTCTGATGCAGGTAACGAAACCGGGCCACGGGTGCTAAAGTCTGTTCCTAATTTTGTCATCGGGCCGGGACATAATTCTATTGTTCTTGGGCCAGATGGTAAGACTGAGTATGTTGTCTACCATGCTTGGACGAAAAACATGGATATGCGGCAAATCTGCTTAGATATGCTGATATGGAAACCAGAAGGACCATCTTGTAATGGCCCTACCTGGACACCGCAGACTATCAGCAACTATTGAAGATTTTGCGATACATTAACACCGCTAACTTTGGCTGGTATAACAACGCTATAGTAGCCAGCTGCGATCGCTGCTAATGCATTAAGCAAAACATTAGCACCGAACAATGGCATTAAGCCAAAAAATGTCTTACCCAAAGGCAACAATCCAACGATTGCCAGCAAGGCATAAGAAACTGCAAAACCACGATTGAATAGACGCGCAGTGGTAGTATTGTTGTAAGAAGTAATTCCTAACAATCCTACGGCGCAACGTACAATGTTATGCAAAAAGTTGGTAGGAATTGCACCAAAGATATAACCAAAACCCGCAGATACTTGCATTCATTACTCGTAATTCCTTTGACTAATGGAGTGATAACTAAAGTTTTAGCTAATATGAAACTTGCAATTATCTGTCACAGGTTTCAATGTATTCTCTGTCAGTAGATTTAAGATTGAGTTTGAGATTTTACATCTCAATTAATAATTTTAATTAAAAATATAATTACATCATTAATAAAGAAGCGCTCAACTTTTCAATCCAGAAAATTTGCTAGTTAATTTATTAATCTTGAATGCTACTAAAAAGCAACATTATGAGTTTTGAATATCAATGCTTATACTTGCTGCATTACCTATTTTCTTAGAGAAATATTTAGATAAAAGCGATCGCTTCACGGATTGGCATCATTGGAAGCGATCGCGTGAGGTTTATGAATTGAATTACGAGCAATTGTACATATAGCCAAAAAGCTTTTAACCTACCCAAGGCTGAGAGAATATATATATCATCAGGGTGAAATTTATAATACTTGTTTTTCAGAAACCAACAATAAAAGAAATTACTTCATTTACTATAGGTTATAAAATAATTGTTACAACAATATGTATCCTAAATGACAAAATAATGTAGATATTGTAAATAAATATTTTTTTATGTTTAAAAAATAGCTAGTTCGTATATACTGTCATATTCTCCAAATTAATATGAATAACAAAGCAAATTAATAAATAACCAGAGATTATTAATTTTAATACTAGAAATAATTATTTTCATGATGTTGTGTACGAAACCGAACAGACAAACATAATTATATTTGCATAGGTTTATAACTAAAAAAACGTTACATAAATCAATAATCAATGAATTTCAGCTCAAGATATAGTGCTTAAGACTTAATCAAGAAAGTAATTTTATATTTATTTGGATAGATGAAACAATTAGATATAAAACAGTATTTTATTCTTGGTGCAACAAAGTATTGATGAGACCGATTCAATATTGAAAAGCAGCAAAATATGTTGCAAGCTTTTGCCTGGAAGTAAGCTTGGTGTTGCTTTACATAGAAAAGGTATTAGCGTTTAGCTAGTCAGAATTAATAATTTAAATAATGAGACGAACTATGGCAAGTGAAAAATCTCAAGTCAAAAACAACGGTGTCAGCAATGTTATTTCGTCGAAGCAGCGTAAAACAAAGCGATCGCAGCTAGCCCAAACGCAATCATCGAGTACATCACTGCTGAATTTAACTTCGTCTAACAAAAAAGTTCAATCAACAGAAACCTTTAAAGACACGCCTGATATAGTTTGTTTATCTCATTTGCGTTGGAATTTCGTCTATCAAAGACCACAACATCTTCTTAGTCGCTGCGCCCAAGGAAAGCGAGTGTTCTTTATTGAGGAACCAATTTTCTCTGAAGAACCGTTGGCAAGGTTAGATGTAAACCAAGATTCTCATGGAGTAGTTGTGGTTGTACCACAGCTGCAACAAGGTTTAAGCGAAGAAGCAATCAACGCAAATTTACAAGCACTAATTAATAATTTATTTGCAGAGCATAATATCAACAAATACATTTGTTGGTATTACACACCAATGGCGATCGCTTTCACGCGCCACTTGCAACCCCAAGCCGTGGTGTATGATTGCATGGATGAATTGTCTGCATTCCACGGCGCATCACCTACTTTAAAGAATTACGAAGCCGAACTATTCAGCCGTGCAGACTTAGTATTTACAGGGGGACAAAGCCTTTACGAAAGTAAGGTGAACCAGCACCCCAACGTTTATGCCTTTCCCAGCAGTGTAGATGTCCCCCACTTTGGTCAGGCGAGAAATCTTCAAGAACCAGAAGATCAAGCTCATATTCCCCATCCTCGCCTTGGATTCTTTGGCGTAATTGACGAACGGATGGATATTGAACTGCTTGCTGGTATTGCCGAAGCCCGTCCTGACTGGCATCTAGTAATTATTGGGCCAGTTGTCAAAATCGATCCCGCAACTCTGCCACAGCATGAAAATATCCATTATCTCGGTGGCAGAGACTATAAACAGCTACCTGCCTATTTAGCAGGGTGGGACTTGGCAATGTTGCCGTTTGCGCGTAATGAGTCAACACGTTTTATTAGCCCTACCAAAACTCCAGAGTATCTTGCCGCAGGTAGGCCTGTAGTATCTACCTCAATTCGTGATGTAGTGCGTCCTTATGGAGAGTCAAAACTGGTGCGAATTGCAGACACAGTTTCTGAGTTCGTTACCGCCGCAGAACTTGCAATGCAAGAGGATACCCCAACCTCAGAATGGCTGAGTCGAGTAGATGCCTTTTTAGAAAAGATTTCTTGGGATCGCACTTGGGCATCAATGATGAAGCTGATTGACTCTGCCATTGCAGCGCGTAATGGTGAAGACAAAGCTAACTCCACAGGTGCGGCTGGTAAACAAGCACCAAATGTGATTACCAGAGATTTTGTCTTCGATTACTTGGTTGTCGGTGCTGGTTTTTCTGGTAGCGTCATTGCTGAACGTTTGGCAACTCAAGGTAAAAAAGTGCTGGTTGTAGACAAGCGCAACCACATAGGCGGCAATGCCTACGATCGTTATGACGATCATGGCGTTCTCATACACAAATACGGCCCCCACATCTTTCACACCAATTCCCGCGAAGTTTTTGAATACCTCTCGCGGTTTACTAAGTGGCGGTCTTACGAGCATCGCGTCCTTGCCAGTGTAGACGGGCAACTTGTTCCGATTCCGATCAACCTCGACACCATCAACAAGCTGTATGGCATGAATCTCAATTCATTTGAGGTGGAAGAGTTTTACAAATCGCTTGCTGAACCAATGGAATACATCCGCACTAGTGAGGATGTGGTGGTGAGCAAAGTTGGGCGAGAACTGTATGAAAAGTTTTTCCGAAATTATACGCGCAAACAATGGGGACTCGACCCATCGGAACTTGACAAATCAGTAATTGCCAGAATTCCCACCCGTACCAATCGTGACGATCGCTATTTTACCGATAGCTACCAAGCGATGCCGCTACACGGCTTTACCCGGATGTTTGACAATATGCTAAATCATCCGAACATCAAGGTAATGCTAAACACTGATTATCAGGAAATTCAAAAAGCTATACCTTGCCGGGAGATGGTATATTCCGGGCCAGTTGACGAATTCTTTGATTATCGCTACGGCAAACTACCATATCGTTCGCTTGATTTCAAGCATGAGACGCATAATACCTCAGTGTTTCAATCAGCACCAGTCATCAACTATCCCAATGAACAGCTTTATACGCGTGTGACAGAATTTAAATATTTAACTGGTCAGGAACACTCTAAAACAAGTATTGTTTATGAGTTTCCCAAAGCTGAAGGAGACCCTTATTATCCCGTACCGCGTTCTGAGAATCAGGAAATTTACAAGAAATACAAGGTGCTGGCAGATGAAACTCCAGGGATCTATTTTGTGGGGCGGCTAGCAACCTACAAGTACTACAACATGGATCAATGTGTTGCTCAAGCTCTAGCTGTGTACAAACAAATTGCAGTTAAGGCTTGAATAATTTGTAATTCGTAATTGTTATGGACATTAGGGTATGTTTTCAAATTACTCGTTTAGCCTCCTAATTTTTTAGATCCTCCTAAATGCCCCGATAAATTGGGGGACTTTAAGAGATTCTTAGCCCCCCAATTTATCGGGGGTTAGGGGGATCTAAGACTTTGAAAACACGCCCTAGTTCTAACGCACTGAAAATTTAGCATGGTGCGTTAGCCTCCGGCATAACACACCCTACTGGCGTGTCAAGGCTAAATTTGTGCATTAGCAAACTCTTGTGGGGTGGGCATCTTGCCCGCCCGGACGGGTGTCCTCACCCGTCCCACAAGAAAATTTATTGCAACATTTAAGGTTTGCCACGCCACTACAAAACTGAAAAAGAACGCATCAAATAAATAAAATATCAGCTTGAGTTGTAAATTATGGCTTTTGCTTTCAAGACACTCAACACTCCTAAATCAAAACTTGCCCTAGAAGTTTGGGCTGGTGTCGAGTGTACGGTTAATCGTGTGGGTGAAGAGTATTTCGATCAGTTAGAACGCAATGGCCATGCAACCCGCTTGGATGACCTAGATTTATTCGCCCAACTTGGCATACACGCTATCCGCTATCCAGTGCTTTGGGAGAGGATAGCGCCAAATGGTTTAGAGAATGCTGATTGGTCGTGGGCGGATGAACGGCTGGGACGCTTGCGCGAACTCGGCATCCGTCCGATTGTGGGATTAGTGCATCATGGCAGTGGGCCGCGTGATACCAGCTTGGTAGATCCAGAATTTTCTGAGAAACTAGCGGTGTTTGCTCGTGCAGTTGCAGAACGCTATCCTTGGATAACACATTACACACCTGTAAACGAGCCACTGACAACAGCGCGATTCAGTGGGATGTATGGTCACTGGTATCCTCACGGAAAGGACGATTTAACCTTCGCCCGTGCATTGTTAGGAGAGTGTAAAGCGATCGCTCTTTCGATGCAGGCAATCAGAGAAGTCAATCCCAACGCCCAACTCGTACAAACTGAGGATTTGGGTAAAACTCATAGTACGCCAAAGCTGGCTTATCAAGCAGAATTTGAGAATGAACGTCGCTGGTTGAGTTTGGATTTATTATGCGGTCGAATCAACCCAACTCATCCGATGTGGAGTTACTTGCGCGACTGTGGCATCAGCGAGACTGAACTTGAAGAATTTTTGCAATATATCTGTCCACCCGACATTATCGGCATTAACCATTACCTGACAAGCGAACGCTTTTTAGATGAAAACCTAGAAAACTATCCAGCTTGGACGCATGGTGGCAATGGTCGAGACAAGTATGCAGATGTAGAGGCAGTGCGAGTTTGCGCTGAGGGTTTGGCAGGGCCGCGAACATTGCTCAAAGAGACATGGGAACGCTACAAACTACCCTTTGCTGTCACCGAAGTTCACCTGAGTTGCACCCGTGAGGAGCAGCTACGCTGGCTCAATGAAGTGTGGAATGCAGCCCAAGAATTACGAGACCAGGGCGCAGATGTTCGTGCTGTGACTGTTTGGGCACTTTTGGGCAGCTACGATTGGAATAGTTTAGTGACTCGCTCGGCAGGATACTACGAGCCAGGTGTGTTTGATTTGCGCTCGCCACAGCCTAGACAGACAGCGATCGCTAAGATGGTGCAGGATTTAGCCACTGGGCATAAACCCAATCATCCATTACTTGATACACCAGGATGGTGGCATCGACAAGAGCGCCTATTATACCCAGCCGTCAGTTGTCGCATATCTCCCCCATCTCTCCCGTTTTCCTCCCCTGCTTCTCTTCGTCCCTTGGCGATCGTGGGAGCTACAGGAACTCTAGGCAAAGCTTTTGCTCGGTTGTGTGAAGTGCGAGGAATTTCATATTGCCTGCTAAGACGGCAAGATATGGATATTGCCAATCCTGCTTCCGTCAATAAAGTACTTACCGAGTTACAACCGTGGGCAGTTGTGAACGCTGCGGGATACGTGCGCGTGGACGATGCCGAACGCGAACCCGATGTTTGTTTAAAGGTAAACGCTGAAGGGGCAGCGATTTTAGCTGCTGCTTGCGCTCAACATAATGTGGCGCTGCTAACTTTCTCTTCAGATTTGGTATTCGATGGTGCTGAGTCTAATCCTTATGTCGAAACTGATACCGTTGCGCCCCTCAATATATATGGGTGCAGCAAAGTTTTGGCAGAAAAGCTGGTATTGCAGGCTCATCCAGCATCGCTAGTGATTCGCACCAGCGCATTTTTCGGCCCGTGGGATGATTATAACTTTGTGACGATCGCCCTACGACAATTAGCTGCTGGTAATACTTTTGTCGCAGTCGAAGATGCGATCGTCTCGCCTACTTATGTACCCGATCTTGTCCATACCAGCCTTGATTTGCTGATTGATGGCGAGAATGGTTTGTGGCATTTGGCTAACAAAAGTGCTATAGCTTGGTCTGACTTAGCGCGACTGGCGGCGAAAAAAGCAGGTGTGAGTGTCAGCAGTCTAATTGCTCGTCCGACACAAGAACTTGGTTGGATTGCTCCCCGCCCAGCTTACAGCGTTCTTGGCAGCAATCGAGGTGAATTAATGCCACACCTTGATAATGCAATTTCTCGCTACTTGGAAGAAAGAAATTAGTGGTCTGGTTAGCAATCTAATTTTAAGGGTAGACAAGGGGACAAGGGGGAATTATTGAACGAAGTCTCTCCCTTGTCTACCTTGTCTCTTCCCCATTCCCCATTCCCGATTCGCCATCGCAAAATTATGTCAACTATTTTAGTAACGGGAGGAGCCGGATATATTGGCTCCCATGCTGTATTAGCTCTGAAAAACGCAGGTTATGAAGTAATTGTTTTAGATAATCTGTCGAACGGACATCGAGAACTTGTAGAAGAAGTTTTACAGGTAAAATTGATTGTTGGAGATATGAGCGATCGCTCTCTTCTTGATGACATATTTTCAACTCACAATATAACTGCGGTTATGCATTTTGCTGCTTATATCGCAGTGGGTGAATCTGTCACCGATCCAGCCAAATATTACCAAAATAATGTTGCAGGCACTCTGACACTTTTAGAAGCAATGATTGCTGCATCAGTTAATAAATTTATCTTTTCTTCTACTTGCGCTCTTTATGGTGTACCAAAGTTTGTTCCTCTTACCGAAGACCATCCGCAAGATCCCATTAGTCCTTATGCTACTAGCAAGTGGATGGTAGAGCGGATATTATCAGATTTTGATGCAGCCTACAATTTGAAGTCTGTACGTTTTCGCTATTTTAATGCCGCAGGTGCTGACCCTAATGGGTTGCTGGGTGAAGACCACGAACCTGAAACTCATCTCATACCATTAGTACTACTAACTGCTTTTGGTAAGCGTGAATCTATTCTGATTTTCGGTACTGACTACCCTACCCCAGACGGAACTTGTATCCGCGATTATATTCATGTGACTGACTTGGCACAAGCCCATATTTTAGGTTTGGAATATCTACTCAAAGGTGGAGAGAGCGAAGTATTTAATCTAGGAAATGGCAGTGGTTTTTCAGTCAGAGAAGTGATAGAAACTGCTAAAGAGATAACAGGCAAAGAAATTAAAATAGAAGAACGCGATCGCAGGCCAGGGGACCCTCCTATTTTAGTTGGCAGCAGCGACAAAGCAACTAAAATATTGGGTTGGCATCCAGAGTATCCTAATTTGAACGAAATTATCGCCCATGCTTGGCAATGGCATCAACAACGACATAAATAAAGACATTTTAAAACATCCTGTAAGGCTTAGGAATTCATTCTTTCGGTACTCGTAAACCAATGGTAGAACTTGTTTAAATTAAAGAATGGCTTAAAACAAGTATCAGTTAGTATTAGTTAATGAGCGTAATCGAGTTTCAAAATTTACCTAATGCACAGCAGTGTCAAAAAAGTATACTGCCCTCTTTAGGGCTAGTTTGCATCACCTCGGACAAACAAGTGCGCTTTCGGACAATGACACGCACCCGATACTTAAAACTTTCCCTTAGCGATCGCGAAAGTGCCCTGAGTGAACTGTATCGGCATAATTTACAACGCTTACATGATGCTCTCTCCTTTTGTCAGCAGAATAAAATTCAACTTTATCGGATGTCTTCTAATTTATTTCCCCTAAGTGACTTAGAAGACAAAATCGGCGCAAATATATTAGAAGCAATGAGCGCTGATTTAGCAGCAATTGGTCAACGAGCGAATGCATTGGGCATCAGAATGGTGTTGCATCCAGATCAATATGTAGTGCTGAGTTCTGATTCCCCGGAAGTAGTACAGGCAAGTATCAATAATTTAGCAGGACATGCACGTATACTTGACTTACTGGGATTACCGCGATCGCCTTGGTCATTGATGAATATTCATGGTGGCAAATCTCAACGGGCTGAACAACTAGTAAAAGTAATTTCCGAACTACCAGAAAACATCAAAAGTCGCTTGACTTTAGAAAACGATGAATACGCCTATAGTGCCGATGAAATTTTAGCAGTATGTCAGCAAGCTGATGTGCCGATGGTATTTGATGCCCATCACCATATTTGCCACGAAAATTTGGATAGCTACGATCGTCCGAGTGTAGCATCCATGTTTTACGCAGCGCGAGAAACTTGGAAAAATCCAGATTGGCAATTAGTCCATATTTCCAATGGTGAGCAAGCTTTCAATGACCGAAAACACAGCGACTTGATTACCGATATGCCTCACGTCTACTACCAAGCACCGTGGATTGAAGTCGAAGCCAAACAAAAAGAAGAAGCGATCGCACTTTTGCGTTCTGGGTGGCTAACGAACAATAATTGTATGTAAATTTGCGATCGCTACAACTAATTGACGAACCTGTGAAGGCGATTGCAGTCCGACAAAATTCATACTAACAAGAAGAAATTATATGACACCGACCATCATTGTCCACGGTGGAGCAAAAACCATCACAGACGACAAAGTTGCAGCCAATAATGCAGGCTGTACAGCAGCAGTAGAGGCTGGTTGGGCTGTGCTAATTAGTGGGGGTACAGCCGTCGAAGCTGTGGAAGCAGCTACTCGTGTTTTGGAAGCTGACCCGACATTTAACGCTGGTCTTGGCGCAACTCTCAACAGCGACGGAGAAGTGGAGTTAGACGCGGCAATTATGGAAGGCTCTTTAAGTTGGGGAGCAGTTGCAGCAGTTCAAGGTATACGTCATCCCATCTCGGTTGCCCGAAAAATTATGGATGAAAAACCCAGGCTGCTAGTAGCGCGGGGTGGAGAACGTTTCGCCATAGATTGTGGTGCTGAAATGTGTAAAAAAGAAGACTTAATAGCCGAAGAACAATGGCAGCAGTGGAAGGAAGATCGGGAAGTTATCGATCGCCCCAACACCATAGGTTGTGTAGCTTTGGATACTAGCGGCCTCTTAGCTGCTGGTACTTCAACTGGCGGGACTACGAAGCAGCAGCAAGGTCGCGTCGGTGACACTGCGCTTGTTGGCTGTGGCTTGTACGCTGATAATAAATTCGGTGCTTGCTCAACAACAGGCGATGGCGAGTCGATTATCCCCGTGGTTTTGGCTAAAACTGCGATCGATTTTTTGAGTGGCGATCGGCATCCAGATGAAGCCGCACAAATGGCAATTGACGCTTTGGTTTCTAAGGTTAAAGGTGAAGCTGGGTGCATCCTCATAGACCGTCAAGGACGCGTTGGCTGGGCGTATAACTCATCACACATGGCTTGTGCTTATATGACCGCAGGACAAGACAAGGTGGCTGCATTTACTAAGAAATAACTCCTACCAATTCGTAATTCGTAATGACGCTCCTGCATCGCTAACGTAATTCGTAATTGGTAATTTGTAATAGCCTGAGCAAGGTTAATCCTAACGTAATCCGTAATTCAGAAAGTAACATTTGATCTAGATTTTAAAGTTTGAATGTGTAGCTTTATTTTTTGAAATTGATGTTACTCATAAAAAAAAAGGAGACTTGTTTGCTATCAACAACCGCATCCCTCGATGAATGCGGTTTCTCGGAGGACTAGATGAATTCAAAATATAACTTTCAATACTTTCAAGGGAATTCTCTTTCTGACTTGTTTGCTCTTGATATCACAGATGCATCTTATGGGTTTATCCTGAATTACCCTGCAACTGCCAGTTGGGCTGCTTATCCTAACCGAAAAAAATATTTTCTTCAAGATGGCAGTAGTGAAGCCACCAAAACCTCCTTCGACAAGATTTGTCAGAAGGAACCGTGGAAAAATCTGGCTGTATTAGGCGATCGCATTCCTGGAATTGTGATTATTCCACCATCAAAATCTCTGCTTGAATACTGGCAAGAGCATTTTGGCTTCAGCGACTCCAATCGATCGATGATGGATTGCTCAACTTATTTGGATGACCTCAGCCACAGCGAACGCTTTGACAAACTGATCGCGTTATTTCCTTTTGATTGCCTAAAACCTGAAAAACACGCTGTTGATTCAGACACTCATTACCGCTTACTCAGCAAAGTAACTTTAGCCGAATTGGGGGTGCAATGTCCAAAATACGAAAGCTACAATTTACATAAAGTCAATCTCGAAGAGATTCAATTACCACAATTTCCCTACTTAATTAAAACGTCCCACGGACTCTCAGGGGAAGGCACTTATATCGTCAAAAGCCTCAACGATTTGAACTACTGCTTTGAGGAAATCAGGAAATACCTCAATATTAAGTCGCTCGATTGGATTATTGTCTCGGAGTTCGTCAAAAATGAGGTGCAGAATTACTGCGTACAGTTTTATGTCAACAAAGCGGGAGAGATAACCCTCATTGGCACTACCAGCCAACTCGTCACTCCAGAAGGTAACTATTTAGGCGGACTAATTGACTACCGCAACACTGACACGAGCAAGTTCTTTGAGATGATTGCTGCCATTGGTCAGTATGCTTACAAACAAGGTTATTTTGGCGTGATTGGGTTCGATGTGCTAGAAGATCGAGACGGAGAATGTTATGCGATCGATGCCAATTTCCGAGTTAATGGATCGACTCCGTTGTGCTTGCAGCGTCACACCCTACTGGGACTAGGAAAGGAAGTTGCTAAATATTCTAGTAGCTACCGTATGGAAGGTACATTAGATTCAATTTTAGTCACCTTAAAACCAGAACTAGATCGCAAGGACTTAATCGTTCTGTCGGCTTTAGAAAGGGTCAAATACGGAAAAATCTACACCGAAATATATGCGATCGTCACTGGAGAAACTATCCAGGAAATGCAGCATATCGAGCAGAAATTACAGGATAAGGGATTGCGAGCGAATCCTTAAACAGGAGGCGAGACATGAAATTTCAAATAGAATGTAATACAGGCAAAATTAGCAAAAGATGTTTAATTTGTCAGCAAACCTCTCAAGCAGATGAAGCTAGGTTAATTGTATGCAATGACCAAGGCGAAAGCTATGGAGATATATGCCATCAATGTATAGCTCAGGGCGGTAATTGGGTTAAATGTCAACTCCAAAAATTCAGCCAGAAACTACTAGCTTGAAAATTATTTTAAGGATATTAAAGGTTTGTAGTAAGCGGCTGTAGCCTTTAAAATAGGGCTATAGTCGCTTACTACAAGCAAATTTAATTAATTTTACATTCAATAACATTAGGAGAATAATATAACTGAGATAACTAAATGAGTAAACTACAAATCGGTACTAGTGGTTGGGTTTATAAGCATTGGATGGATATTTTCTATCCACCACATTTGGCTAGTGACCAGCAACTATCATTTTACGCCCAACATTTTGCTACTGTAGAAATTAACTTTTCCTTTTATCGTTTGCCAGAACGGTCTGTCTTTGAAACTTGGTGTAGGCAAACACCATCTAACTTTATTTTTGCTGTTAAAGGTAGCCGCTATCTCACCCACATGAAGAAATTAAAAGACCCGATAGAGCCGCTATCTCGCCTAATGGAACGCGCATCTGGATTGCAAGAAAAGCTCGGCCCTATTTTATTTCAATTTCCTCATACTTGGCAGATTAATATTGAACATCTTCAGCCCTTTTTAGAATTACTGCAAACCTACCCTCAACAAAGATTTACAGTTGAATTTCGTCATTCAAGTTGGCTGATTCCACAAATTTATCAACTACTAGAAAGTACAGGTGTAGCTCTTTGTCTACCTATCAGCCCAACAGTTCCTCTTGATATCTGTTTGACTGCCCCTTGGACTTATATCCGTATGCACAGTGGGCAATGGAACGTAGGTTATACCGATGAAGAATTATCTACATGGGTTGAACGTATCCGTTCATTTCTAATCCAAGAAATTGACGTTTACGTGTATTTCAACAACGACCCCGATGGAAACGCTATTCGTGATGCTCAACGACTCTATAGTTTGCTGGGATGTTGTTGAAATACATAATTGAAAACTGATTATTCCACTTCTATCAGATCGGTTGACTGCTTCATTGGGAATAAGAATCGCATTAGCTGGCCTAGTGGTATAGAGCGTTGCTCCTGAACAAAAACTAAGGGTACAAGTGCAGCCATGCGTAGTAAGCCTGAGATAACAAACAACCCCAGCAAACCCGCAACACCGGACAGAGTTGCTAGAAAGCTACCGACAGTAATACCCATTGCTCCAGTGATACCAGCAATTGCAGCTGCGATCGCAAAATAACTCGACTGATGACCCAACGGTGCTATTCCCATCATCAAATTGTTGGTACACAAATCAATTGCTGCCCACGTTGCGCCAGCTAGTATGTGCAACAAGGGTAGCCAGATCCAAAAAGAAATGCGATCGCTTCCAACCAAAAGCCACAGCAGAGGTGTCACCGCCACCAAGACTCCCACTAATAGTAGTAGTGGGCGATTCCCAATCCGGTCGGCCAGTTTACCCCACAAAAGCAGCATTAGCATATTCGCACCAGTTCCTAAGCCGTGATAAATCGTTACTACACTAATATCTATATCCAGGTTATCCAGCATATAGAGGTTAAAGAAAGGATTGCTGATGTTAACAGCAAAGCACCAAATGCTCAGGTAAAGCACAAACTTCAAAAAATTAGCATCTTTAAACAAGCTCAAATCTATTCCTTGGGGCTGTGAGTGTGATGTGTCTGAATCCCCAACTTTTAAAAGCTGCGGGTTTATATCAGTCATCCAGAACTGACAGCCCACACTGATTAGCCCTAATATGATTCCTATAACCAAGACAGTGCCATAACCTTGAAGGGTTCCACCAGGCCAAGCTGATACCGCTAAACCTAGTAGAGGCACACCAACAAGGTTAGTCAAGCCGAGAATACTATTGCGAAAGCCGAAATATCGCCCCCGTAACCGTTGAGGTACTAACACAGCTGACCACCCAAGCCAAGGCGCACGACCAAAAGCTTCGATGATATTAGCTACTAAGAGAATTGCCAATGTCAACTGTACTACTTGGTATCCAGTAATACGAGATGAAGTAACCAACCAAATCGCTGGCAGAAGAACCAACCATAGCAGCCGCGACGGGATGAAAATACACATAAAATACCAACGGAAGCTGGTACTTCGATTTACCAAATACGCTCCCAGTGGTTGGAGCAGATTCACCATCTGAGGGATGGCGGCGAGTAGACCAATTTCGGCTGCCCCAGCGCCTAACTCTAGCAAGAAATTACTGAGCAACGCGCCGCCGATGATACTATAAAGAACCGCAGCAAAGACACTTTCAAAAGTTAACGCCCTGAGACTTTGGCGAATTTCTGGCTTAGGAATTTTTAGAAACAGTTTTGGAGTTGGGAAAAGTACCGTCTCTGTTAATGCCCTATCCTCTGAGATTTCTTGAATAGGGACAGGGGGAAGAGAACTAGCTTCTACTGAAATGTCATCTTCTTGGGGCTGAACCATATTATCTAGTTAATATTTAAAGATTTAAATTGTTATAGCTCTGATTAACCAAAATTAGTAAAACTTATATATGATTTCGTCAATAAGTCTAAGGCATTGCAATTGCTTACTTGTCCAGAAGGCTATAGGACTCATATTTGATTTCTGAAAAAGCTCAGTAGAACTATGAAGCCTTCTTTCCCCTTGCAAGAGTGCCTATTGCCTATTCCCTGTCTACGCAAATCAGTATGCCTACACCACGCTCCGCGAACAGAAATCAAAGCGAATTGCTATAGTTCATAGTAAGTATTGACTATAAATTGCTTTAACAGAAATCACTAACATATAACTGCGGTTTGGCTTCTATAAAATAAGTCAGTTCTTTAACGTATTGCTTACAGATTTCGCTAGAAGCTTTCGGATAAAATAAATTTAGCAGTTAATTAATATTCTCCGAATATAAAATAATAGGATTTTTTCAAAATCATTCTTGAGAATTAATACCTTTATATAGAAATCCTAAGATTTAGCTTATACTAGTACACATAGATAGAAATCATGCTGCATTTATATAGCTAATAGTTGAATTTAAATTGAACTTCTTTAAGTCACGTTCTTAAATGATGTATAGAAAAAATTTACCAGATATGCTATTTATAGCAGTTTCCAGCCAGATAAGGTATAGAAAAAATAATTAACTACAGATGAAAATATATCCTTGTAGGGGTTCATATCTGTGCGCTCCTACCCATATACCTCATTCAAAGGAGAATAGCTATATCTTATGTCTATTTAACCTCCTCACCCCAGCGATGCTAAATATCTAATCTATAACCAATTACATAAGTCTTGATAAAATTATTTCACCGGAAATTTCTATCGTGAGGTATGACTGCTTATCCTTATAAATGTGCCAGGATCGCAACATTAGTCAAATTTTTTTATGGCACAGACAGAAATTAACGACATATCGGCAGATAGCTCCTTAGTCGATCCAGAAAAAGACCTTTTAGGACATGCGAACTTTGCCAAGTATTTAGCGGAAAGTATTTGCAGAATGACCTATCCTGAAGGTTTCGTTATTGCAGTTTACGGTTCTTGGAACTCTGGCAAATCTACACTATTAAACTTTGTAGTTCACTATCTTCAGCAAAAGCCAGAGGAGGAGAAACCAATCATCGTTCCTTTTAATCCCTGGTTATTCTCTGGACACCAAAATATTACAAGGCGCTTTTTTGATCAATTAAAAAATGTTTTAAGCCAACAGTCATCTGTGCCAAAAGGCTTGAGAGAGAGAGTAGCTGATTTTGCCGCTGTTATTTCAGACATTCCTTTACCTTATGCTCAAACAGGCAAAGCATTAGCGGCATTATTGGATGAGAAGGACAAGGAAGCTGGTGAATTAAAAGAAGAAGTAGAAAACACATTAGTACAGCAACAACGGCGAATAGTTGTAACAATTGACGATATCGATCGGTTGGCTGCGGAAGATATTAAGCAGTTATTTCGTATTTTCAAAGCAATGCGGAATTTTACTAATCTTGTCTATCTTATGGTTTTTGATAAAGAAGTTGTAATCAGAAAAATTGCAGATACTAAAGAAATATCTGAAGAAGCATATTTAGAAAAGATTATTCAAGTTAGTTTTGAGTTACCTAATCCTGATAAAATCTCGCTTCGGAGGCTGCTTTTTGAAAAGCTGAATTATATATTTTATCAAACACCAAAACAACAAATTAACCAAACTCGCTGGGGTGATATTTACTTTCAAGGAATAGAACATTTTCTTACTAGTATCCGCGATATTACTCGTTTTATTAACACTTTAACAGTGACGTATCCAGCAGTAAAAGATGAAGTAAACCCTGTTGATTTCCTTGCCATTGAGTCTTTGCGAGTCTTTTGCCCAAAAATTTATAGTATAATCCATCAAAATCCTCATATTTTTGTAGGAGAGGTAAAGCTTTCAATAGACGAACTCAAGAATCTTCTGAATACCTGGATTGCTCAACTGCGAGATGAAGACAAGCAGCCTATTAAAAACCTGCTAATGCACCTTTTTCCTAAGTTAAAATTCATTATGGATAATACTTCTCTAGATGAAAAGCAATTGGAATGGCGCGAACAGCTACGTGTGTGTAGTTTAGAAATATTTCCTATTTACTTTCGTCTGTCGTTATCAGCAAGTGAATTGTCTAATATTCAGATAAAAATTATCCTTGGTTTGGTGGAAAATACAGAAAAACTTAGAAATTATCTGATAAAACTTGCTAAACAAAAACTTCCAAATGGCACAACGCAAGCCAGGGTGTTCATAGAAAATCTAGAAAATTCCACCGAAGAAATTCCTGTGAATTACATCCCTTCAGTTGTAGAAGCTTTGTTTGATCTCAGCGAGCAATTATTATCTCAAGATGATGAATCTCATAGCATTCTTGCTTTTAGCAATGAAGTTATTATTAGTCGTTGTATCTCGCAACTCTTGCGTCAAATCAATGAAATATCCCGGTTTGAGTTGCTCAAAAAAGTAATTATCCAAGGGAAAGCGTTACCAATAATTAATCATGAAATTGCAATACTAAAAGAGCAACAAAGTCAATATGGTACAGATAAATCTAATTATGAAGAAAAATGGCTTGTGAACGCACAGCACCTCAAAGAACTAGAAGAAATAACTAGAAAAATATAGGTAAAAACTGATACCATCTATCAAAAATATAAAATCTGGATTTATTTATAGTGTTTCTTAGTTGGGTACAACATAGTAACAAAAGTGGGTTAAAAATAAATTTCCTTCTTGGCGATCAAAATACTACTACTAGATATATAAATATTCTATAACCCACGAAAGATTTAGATATCTGCAACACTTTCTAATATCAGGGAATATACTTTACTTACCACATTGCAGTCATGGAATCGTATGACGTTGTAATTATTGGCGCTGGTCATAATGGCTTAGTTTGTGCTGGCTACCTGCTAAAAGCTGGTTACAGCGTCCTGTTATTAGAAGGGCGATCGCTCCCTGGTGGCGGTTCTACAACTGAAGAACTTATGCCTGATGAAGCACCTGGTTTTAAATTTAGTCCTTGCGCGATTAACCATCTGTTTATTTTCTTAGGGCCAGTCATCCAAGAGTTGGAACTGCATAAGTACGGCTTGGAATATCTTAGCTGCGATCCAGTTGCCTTTTGCCCTCATCCAGATGGGAAGTATTTCTTAGCTCACAAATCGGTGGAAAAAACTTGTGCCGAAATTGCCCGTTACAGTCAGCGTGATGCTGAAAAATACGCTGAATATGCCGATTTTTGGCAGCGCTTTATCACAGGAATTGCTCCTTTCTTCAATGCACCACCCAAATCAATTGTTGATATTGCTGGTAATTACAATCTCAATAGTCTGCAAGACTTATTTTCCCTTCTAGGTGGCTCTAACACAACCCTTGATTTACTCCGTACCTTACTC
Organism: Nostoc sp. DSM 114167; assembly: GCF_052692655.1. NCBI lineage: Bacteria > Bacillati > Cyanobacteriota > Cyanophyceae > Nostocales > Nostocaceae > Nostoc > Nostoc sp. DSM 114167. Next base: position 3,064,395 of record NZ_CP195116.1, on the reverse strand, counting down.
AGCAGTGCCACAGATAATATTAACGAGTACTTCGATTCTGAGTTTGTCAAAGCACCTCTGGCTAGACTCTCAGCCGAACTAAGTTCCCCTCCCTCACAAAAAGCTATGTCCTTTGGGGCGATGATGATGATGTTGCGTCATAATCCCGGTATGGCAAGACCGCGTGGTGGTAGTGGTGGACTTGTGGAAGCTTTGGTGAAAATGGTAAAAGCTGAAGGTGGTACGATTCTCACCGACCAAAAGGTAGAAAAAGTATTGGTAGATAATGGTAAAGCAGTTGGTGTGCGGGTTGCTGGTGGCAAAGAATATCGTGCTAACAAAGGTGTAATTTCAAGTATTGATGCCAAGCGCTTATTCTTGCAACTGATGGATAGTAGCGATGTCGATAATAGCGATGGCAACTTGCGCGAAAGGTTAGACCGCCGCATCGTCAACAACAATGAAACCATCCTCAAAATTGATTGTGCTTTATCTGAACCGTTGCGCTTTGTCCACCACAATCATCAAGATAATTATCTAATGGGCTCTATTCTGATTGCTGATTCCGTCAATCATGTAGAACAAGCTCATAGTCTGATTACTCTGGGTAAAATTCCTGATGAAGATCCATCGATGTATGTGGTAATGCCTACCGGACTCGATCCATCGATGGCACCAGAAGGCAAGCATACATTATGGATAGAGTTTTTTGCACCTTATCAAATTGCTGGTGCAGACGGTACAGGTTTAAAAGGTACGGGTTGGACAGATGAACTAAAAAACAAAGTTGCAGACAAAGTGATTAATAAACTGGCGCAATATTCCCCCAATCTGCAACATTCAATCATCGCTCGTCATGTGGAAAGTCCGGCTGAGTTGGGAGAAAGGCTAGGGAGTTACAAAGGTAATTATTACCACATTGATATGACCTTAGAACAAATGCTTTGCTTCCGTCCGTTGCCGGAATTAGCTAACTACAAAACACCAATTGATAACTTGTATCTTACTGGTGCTGGAACTCATCCGGGTGGTTCAATTTCCGGTTTGCCGGGACGTAACTGTGCGCGTGTGTTTTTGCATAATGAGCAACCCATCGCCCAGAAAATCAAGGAAGCCGGAGGTTCCATCAAATCTGCTCTTACATCTGTCTTAAGGAGTGAATCAGACTAAGAGACTGTTTATAAAAAAAGTAAATAGCATTAGGAGATTGCGTCATTTGAAAGTTGATTATGAAGTATTTAAACGGCTACAAATGATGTTTGGTAAGCTTTTTGGAAAAAGTTGCTAATGCTTTTTAGTCGAAACTATCAAAAGTCTAGACAATGCCCTGAGATACTTCCCGTGACGCTTTTAGATTCCCCAATAGACAGAGAACTGCAACCGTAATAGTAACTAAGATGTGGGTGTAGTAGAGTTATTCAGGAATATTTGCAATGGCAGCTGAAACTAACAAAGTGGTTGAATTATCTACTGAAGCTAAAGCCTATAATGGTGTCGATCGCAATGCTTGGATTTTTGGATGGAATCCGCAACAAGAGTTGTGGAATGGGCGTTTAGCGATGATTGGCTTTATTTCTTACGTACTTTGGGATTTAGCTGGCTATAGTTTAGTGCGTGACGTACTCCACTTGGTTCGCTAATTCTTCACTGATGATTTATCCCCCCTTGGGGAAATAATTCAATAAATAACAATTTAGGAGCGTTGTAATAAACTTACTCGTGAATTATAGTCTAATGCCGAGGCTATATATGGACGCACGAATACAATAATCTAAAGGAGAAAAATATGATAACTAAAAACACAATACATGCATTAGGAGTATTTGCGAATTCTCAAGAAATAGAGCAGGCAATTAATGAATTGAAAACTGCAAATTTTCCTATGGAAAAAGTTTCTGTTATTGCTAAAGATGTAGAGCAAGGTGAAAACTTAGGTGAGGCGCAGATAAGCGATCGCATTGGCGATCGAGATGTCGATACAACTGGAGCCGTAGGAGATACGCTGACAGCAACTACTTGGGGTAGCGCGTTACTTGGTTTGAGTAGTTTGGCACTTCCCGGTTTAGGAGCTGTGCTAGCAGCAGGTTCCGTAGGTGTAGCATTGGTTAGTAGCATCGCAGGTGTTGCTGTGGGAGCCGCAGCAAATCAGAATTTACTGAAGGCATTAGGCGATTTAGGTATACCCGAAGACAGAGCCAGAGTTTATAGCGATCGCCTCCAGCAGAGTTATTATTTGCTCATATTAGAAGGCTCAGAAGAAGAAATTCATCGCGTTGAACCCATATTACGCGATCGGGGTATTGATTATTGGGGCGTTTATGATTCCCCGCAGGCTTCAAATGGTGGGGCAAATTAGCGCTTTTTTCAAACAAAATGTTTTTCACAAATGTTGCTATATCTGTGCATTGAATCCGAATTTTTAACAAATTCCAATGACGGTTCTTATGCGGATTATCTTAGAAAAAAGAACGGAGTAAACCTGATGGGTACACAGCAGCATACCTGTGACGACCAACTGCTGAAAACTTTTGTAGTATTTTGATCGAGAATTTGCACATAAGTTTCGTTCAGAATATGTCCAGGTAATTCAAGGGAAATTCTTGAATTAACGTGAGTTCGACGAGTGCTATTTTGACCTCTCCCCCAGCCCCTCTCCTACCAGGAGAGGGGAGCAAAAGTCAGTTTTAATTATATCTAGTTATTTCTATCTTTGTTGTTAATCCTAAAGTTAGATGTAATTTTTCTGGTTAGAGGCAAAATTGTAATAAATAATCAAACAGGATAAAATCATGAAAACTGAGAACATAACTAATTCTAACAACATCGAACGAACAACACTTGAAGGTGGAAGTAAAGAAGCTCTAAATCAAAAAACCTCTATCCAATTTCTACTTAGCATAACTTTGGGAGTATTAACAATTGTTCTAGTTGCTGCAAGTGCTTATTACGGACTTATTCGGTTTTAATCTGATTTATTAAAGTAAGAAGTTTTGGTTTTTTTGAGCGCATTGAATCTTTCAAATATAACAAGATCCTCAGCAAAATGTATGGTAGTGCTTTTAGTTTATCAAAAGCCCTTATTGGGGTAAAAGCACTGCCATACTTTTCTTATGATGGAGGAGCAATTCTAGTTTTGGCAAATAAGCTGTTCCACAAATAACCTTGCATATATTGGGCGGGCGAGACGCCCACCCCACAATAAATGTACAATTTAAGATTATGCAAACTAGATGTGGTTTAGCTTAAAACAGCAGTAAGTAGGTGGACACAATTATTTATAAGACGCATTTCGACTCCGCTCAATGCTCAGTAGCCCGACTAAAAGAGGGTTGAGTTTCGACTACGCGGAAGTTGAGCGTAGTCGAAACTCAACTTCCGCGCAGTCGAAACCCGGTAATTTCAAGTTAGGTTTAATTTAGTCCTTCTACTTAGAACGCTATCAACTCAATCCCATAGCACGGTTAATTGGCGGAGTATGGATTGGAGGAGAAGCTTGGCGGTTCTCTGAAGTTCCTATTTTTGGTAGCGAACAAGCTTTTAAACAAACTCAAAATGAAAACCTACGATTGGATTGTAAAAAACTTACCTATTGAGGGATGTTGAAGTTTATAATGTACAACAGAATAGAAATATAATCTAGTAGCGATCGATTGAAGAAACGCTTAAGCCTTGAAATTAGAGATTTAAAAATAACCTTTTTATAAGTAGGAGTATTGATGAGTTTACCAGTTAAAGAAATTGTGTTAATGCCAGGAGAAGGTAATCATCTAACTACTGGTAATAGCGAAATAACATTTAAAGTAGTTGGTGCAGATACTCATGGTCATTTGGGATTGTTTGAAAACTTAATACAACCAGGTGGAACTGCCCCGGTACTGCATATTCATCGGCAAATGGAAGAAATGTTTTATGTATTAGAAGGAGAAGTAGAAATTCAAGTTGGTAATCAGATAGTGCAGGGGCAACCAGGGGCATTTGTATTAGTTCCACGTAATACGCCTCATACATTCGCTAATCGAGGAACTGTGCCTGCAAAATTATTAATCATGTTTTGTCCAGCAGGAGAACGCGAAAAGTATTTTGAAGGGTTAGCCGAACTGCTCAAGGAAGGACAGACTCAAGACCGAGATGCTCTTGTAGAATTGATGCGAAAATTCGATCAGGAGCCAGTAGAGATTTAATTCTTGACGGTGTTGGTTGAAAGTATCAACCGAAAAGTATCAACTGAGGAAGAACAACACTCAATACGGTTCGGTTAAAGGGGAAAGGTATTGGTTTTGAATATCTTAATGGCATTCGTGTCTTATATGTGCAGCCTGAACGAGAGCTAGAAAAAGTCTTTGATTACTGGGATCGAGAATTGAATGGCACTAAGAAAAGCCCAAAAGCTTGTTTAGACTCGTTCCCAGCCTCCAGGCTGGGAATGTATTCAAAGAGGTTCTACCTCTTGTCAAGCTATGGAGGCGGAGCCTCCCAGAATGAGTTCCCAGCCTGGAGGCTGGGAACCAGTCAACACTCAATACGGTTCGGTTAAAGGGGAAAGAGGAAAGGGGAAAGGGAAAAGGAAAAGGTATTGGTTTTGAATATCTTAGTGGCAATGTGCAGCCTGAACGAGAGCTAGAAAAAGTCTTTGATTACTGGGATCGAGAATTGAAAGCTCAGGATGCCATTGTACACCAATTGCCCAAGGATGATGTTCGTGCTCCACAGCTTCAATGACTCCATCATCCCAGGCATGAGCAACAACCCGCCAACCAGGGGGTACTTTATCTACTGCTTGATGATGCCAAGAAACTACAGATATGCGAGAATTTTGTAAACATTCAGCTAAAAGGCTCTCTCCATCTATCCTGACAAGATGTTCTGTATGTAAACGTCGTCCCGGTTCCGGCTCTAGACGATGTAATGCAGATGTACCGTAAACATCTGGAATGTGAGGAATTAGAGTACCTCCACTAGCAACGATAAGAATTTGTAAACCCCGACAAATACCTAATATCGGCAGATGACGTTCAAGAGCTAACTTGCCAAGCTGCAATTCAAAAGCATCGCGTTCGCGATCGACAGAATAAATAGTCGGATGAGCAAAACCATTGTAGCAAGCAGGATGAATATCTCCACCACCAGAGATGATTAAACCATCCAAAGAATCTAAAAGTATTTCAGGTTCAATTTCTCCTGGTGGTAATAATATGGGAATGCCACCTGCTTTACGGACTGCATCTATATATTCGCTTGGCAGAGAAAATGGTAATGCTGCAAGGCGACCGTAAGTTGTAATCCCAATCAATGGTTTTCGAGATTTTTTACTCATCATTCCTCAAATAAACGATCGCCTTTATGTAAACGATAAGCGATTTGATAGGTTTGTGCTTGCGATCGCATTGTGGGAGAATGGGCTGCTAAATACCGAGCAGCAGCAATTAATACATGAACCCCAGCAGGAGTGTCACCTAATAGGGAATACTGACGAAAAGCGGCTTCTATTTCTTGAATAACATGAAAATCACGGTTTTCTCTGAGCATCATTTTCCCTAGCATCGCCATCAGTCTTTTAGGTTTGCCGCCACTATATAAATAATTAGCCACTAATTGACCTGTCTGGTTAACTTGCTGTTGACGATTTAATAAATCGGGTAGCTGCTGGAGTAATTCTTCGGGATTTGGAACGGAGTCTTTGGGTTCTGGAAGTCGTGCTGGTGGTACATTCAAAAAACGATTCAAATAAACACTCATTGCCGCATCAAATACACCTCTAAGTAGTTCCACTGTTGGCACTCGTCGTAAGCCTTGATGCACAGCGTTCGCAAAAGTGAATGGATGATGTGCGGAATTCCAATCTCCAAAGTCATTGTTAGTATTAAAACGAGCTACACGCAATGCTGCCGTATAAGTAACTACACTTGCTAATTGTTCTTCCGTACAACCAGCTTGTAGGGCATTCAGTAGCGAGTCGGCGATCGCTTGTGGGTCTTCACCTAATAAGATTGGTATTAATTGCTCCGAGTTTGCCCAAGTTCCTCGTTGAGATTTTCCCGCATTTAAAACAGTGGGTAATTGCTCAAAAGCTGACTCTAATATTGCTACCAAATCTATAGGGTAGCGCCAGGAATTAGATTCTTCCATCCGGGATGCACTAGCTAAACCCGAAACTAAGCTAGGTAGAACAGATTCTGCTGCTTGCCAACCAACAACATCAAGTGCTTCCAGTGCTTTGTTAATAAAATCAAGGGTATGCCCAATGTCGAGATAACGATGATCTGTAGCCGATGAAAACAGCATATCCGCAACTTGCTCTAAATTAGCCCCTGAGCGAATCGCAGATACCAGACATCTTTGTGCGGCTTCAGCATCCCGTACCTCAATAAACTGGCAAAACCAGCTTTTAAGAGTTGGAAAATCAACTGTAGAGTTAGGCAATGGCTGAACGACAAACAGAGGCGGCGCGCCTGCACTATCATTAGCGACTGCCGAAAGTCCGTGAAATAAAGCACGAGGTTTGTCTTCCTCATCCAGATAAGGTAAGAGATTGATCGTGCAGGTATGAATAGTTAAACCTGCACTCCAACCTGTTTTGTTGTAACGAGTGCCAAATTGTAGCCCGATTTGAAATGGTTCAGCCGGATTTACTCCTATATCTAACAGTGCGATCGTTGATTTGGCAATCACCAAGGAAATACTTTGCTCTAAACCATCTTCAAGGCGTTGGCGGTGGTGGGCATCAGGATTAACTGGCGGTGCTAAATTTACCCAAACTTCACCATCACGGATTTCTACAGGAAACGCCGGCACATCATCTGCCCAAGAGTCGAAGGTTCCACCACTAGCTAGATCGAAACGGGCATAATGCCAAGGGCAGGTAACAATACCATCTTTGCAAGTGCTACCTTGTAGGGGAAAACCCATGTGGGGACAACGGTTATCAATTGCATAAACTTTATTGTCTGAGTAAAACAAGACGATAGTATGCTTTTCTTTGCGGATTAACAAACTGCCTGCTGCCTGAACATCTGTAAGTTGAGCAACACGGGTATAATTGTCTTTTTTGGTGGTTTCTTTAAATATTTGAGTCATTTAATTTACAGACAAAATATCAAAAGCCTTGCTTCTACTCTGACAAATTTTTTCTTTTTTCGACCATTTGTACAATACTAATTTTTGTTAATATACTCGAAGCGACTGATTACTACTGCGACTACAAAGCGCATGACCGAATCTTGGCTGCTGATGTCGCAGATTGTCAGGTTTATTACTTAACTGACAAAATTAGCTGTGTTTCGCTGCACTAATATATACTCTGATTAACCTCTCATTCAAACCTCTATGAGCTGCGAGCATTTAGATAATCTGACTGCGGAGACTCTGATTTCTAAAGCAAACTACCCAGTATTTCGTTGTGAAGAGTGTATCAAAATAAATAGTCGCTGGGTGCATCTCCGTATTTGTCAAAGTTGCGGTAAGATGCTGTGCTGTGATTCTTCTCTTCATCAACATGCGCGACGGCATTATGAAGAAACTGGACATTCAGTAATTAGCTCGGCTGAGTTAGGAGAACAGTGGTTATGGTGTTTTTTGGATGAGCAGGCAAAAAACTATTAAAGTGAGGCGAATATAGGATCAAAAGAGTGCAGAGGAACTGGAGACGTTTGCAGTTTCGGGAAAAAGTAGCTCTTTCGGTGAGTGTTGAGATGCAGTAAGTAAAGGTGCAATATCCCGCCCAGAACTAAAGTTCCGGGCTGATAGCTAAAGTCCTCTAAAAGAGGACTAAACAATAAATTTAGTTTAGTCCTCTAAAAGAAGCCTTTCGTTATGAGACTCGGAATTTATTTCGAGGCGGGATAGATACACTGCATCAACACTTGTGTGTACACCTTATAAAGGGGAGAGAACTTGATTTTCTGGTTTCCCCCGAAAACATCGGAGGGATTAAGAGGGGGTAATTTGATTTGTGTATACACTGTAGATGTCTGCGAGTGGGTGTTATATCATGTCCGCCTAATTAGTTATGATTCCCGCATCTGTGCAAAAACCAGGAAAACCTCTTTCCCCCTGCCCCCTGCTCCCTGCCCCCTGCGGTCTTAATGATAAGTCTTTAACCGGACATGATATTATAGCTGCAATCATAGCGACAGCTTGAATAATGCACGGGTGACAACATCTAGAGCCATCATACCGGGAATAAGCGATCGCACTCCCGCATAACTAGCAACTTGGGTTATTAATTAATGCATTTGGTACTTTGATGTCTTCAATGTTTGATTTAGTTCTAAATCTTATTCAGAAAAATATTAACCTCCGCCAAACCCACGATTTACTCCTCCCCAAACTCATCTCAGGAGAAATCGATGTAGAACAGCTAGAAATCACCACAAAAGACATAGCAGCATAAATAGACAAGGGGAATAATTAAAAATAAAACTTATAACCTACACATAAAACCACTAAAACGAATCACATTTGACCCAGAAATCATGGACTGACAAACGACTACATTGTTTTCACCCATCACTTAGATTTTGATACACTGCTGGCAATCACTCAAGCTGATGCACCTAGTGTAATTCAAGTGCGATCGCAAATCTTTTGATCTCTATGTCTGAGCGATCGCTTTCAATATTGCGTTAAAAATGGCAATCAAAGGCAATTTGGCATAAGCAACAGATACATAGAAATCATGTTGAGGTACTTAAAAGTCGTTTTGAGGTACCTAAAAGTCGTTTTGAGGTACCTAAAAGTCGTTTTGAGGTACCTAAAAGTCGTTTTGGAGTACTTCAAACTTTGTCGCATTGCGATCGATCTGTGTAGATTGGGTTGAAGCTTTGCAACTGTGTATAAGAAAATCACCTCCTCCATCCCCAACGCCGAACTTTTGAGTTAAAAATGGAGTAAATCGATACTCCATGAGTTATTCTGCTGAATTGTATGAACAGAAATGTCAGCAAGTTTATCAACATATTTATGAGAACTACTCTAGACAAAGGAGTATCTATGATGCTGGTGCGTGAATGCTGCAAAATTTAAATCACTGCTAACCTAACATTGAGATGAGATAGCAGACTCAATACTACCCCTATATTTTAAGGGTTTGAAATTGCGAGCACCTACTACAAAATATGATCGCAGCACAATTAGTGGCTGATGAGGAGGTATGGGTAACTACAATCACCTACACGACTATATCAAAACTAACCCCAATGTCAGTCCAAAAAATAAACATTAAGGAATCAAATGCAACTACAGATAAACGATCGCGATTTATAATATTTATCATGTTCCAAACTCAGTAAACTGACGCACATAAGGTTCGTGAAATGCTAAAATAATATCTTGTTTGGGTACTCCCATCTCAACTAATTGATTGGCAATTCCAATTTCAGTACCATCGTGTTGAATCCAAATTTTCCCATTTTTAATATCGAGATGTAAAATACAGCCAAAATCCCGTTTATTTCCCCGCCAACCGACATAAAGTAATTGATAGTGGTCTTGCTGTTCGTCAAAAATTGTTTGCACTTCATACTCTTCGTAATTGCGTGACATCGAAGCTTGTTTTTGTCGATCAGAAAGAAGGTGTTTAATATATTGTCGATATTGTTCTACAGCCATTGACTAATAACCTCCTCTTCTACATCGTAAATCATCAATCGTAATTGATACTTTTCAACCGCCGATGCAATAAATTTACGTTGAAAAAAAGTTTCGTAAATCGGGACGCGAACAGCTAAATAAAGTCGGCGTTCTGGTTCAATTTTATCTAATGCGTCCCGATAGTTTAAAAACTGTCCCAAAGCTGTATGAAATTCTGAAACATTCGATGGACTAATAAAACTTTTAATTTCTACCGCTATTTTTTGTCCTTCTCGCTCTGCTCCTAAAAGTTCCTCGGCGGCTAAATCAATCTCAAAATCTACATCATCCACATTGATTTCATAAGGATCAGCCGTAATCTTCCAGCCATCTTTTTCTAAAGCATTTCTGACAATATTATGAAATCTATCTTTTGCCATAGGAGTTCATTACACTAAAAATTAGGCTGGTTAAAGGTAGATAATACACAATATTCGCTTTAACTCCCATTTTAACTTAGGGGTTAGTTTGGCAGTAACGTCTAAAGATGTGCAAGCGATACCTACGGCACACCTCGCGATCGCTCCTTTGTGTGTAACATTATAATACAGAACTAATTTCCAAATATTTTTTCAAAACCTGCGTAAAAACTCCCCACCTTGTTCGTAGAAGGGTTTAAAGAGATAGGGGAGGAATTATCATGCATCGATAAAAGTCGAATATATTCCCGCTAAAAGCTCGATACCTGGGATATTTTACCGCGCGGTGTTGCGTTGTTCCCGTCGAAGGTGCAAATTTTCCAAAGCTCAAACAATTATTTACCCTACAGTACTCTATGTATCTATGATGACAACAAATAACCAAACCTTCGAGGTGCAGCAGGAGATTTCGATGGATAATTTAGATTTACAGTTGCGTCAGCTAGTCTACGCAGCACAAAACCATCCCCAAAAAAGTGCAGAACGAAGGAAAATTCTTAATAAATTGATTGTTAAAATTCAAAGTTCGGGAAAATTAAACAAGTTTGTAGAATGGCGGGAAAAATTAACTCATTTTCCAGATATTTATAGCGAAGCAGAAGCAAATACCTATTTGGAAATTTGCAGCAGAATCGATAGTTATCATCCAGAACATCCAGTCATGGCTTGGGTAAATCAAATATTTAATTGGCGATTTCACGATGTTCGGAGGCAATATAGAAGGCGAGCGCAAATATTCTCCCTTGATGATTTAGATAGTTGTAACAGTGATGATGATAAACCTATAAGCAAAGAATTATCGAGGGTTCAACGTGAAATGAACGAGAAATTTATCTCAGAGACGAAGGATGAGTTAGAAATATCAACAACCAAAAATTTCATCGAAAATGACCCAGAAGGAATTTTAAAAACTATTTCTATTGGTAAAGATGAAAATGCCAATTTACAGAAAGTGATATTGATGAGATTAGATGATGAAAAATGGGAAGATATATTTCAAAAATTAGGTCATCCGATATCAAGGCTATCTGAACTATATCAACGCAACATTAAAAAGCGTAAAATCATTGATTATTTTCGTAGATATTTACAGTAAGACGGACATTAAACCGAACATTAATTTTCAATTATTCACTCTTGCACAAACATATTAAGGACAATTATGAACGCTAACCATGAACAAACATCTTTCACTATTCCTCTGAGTCTAGAAGCTCATGAAAAGGCGAATCAACGAAGACAAAGAATATCAAATACTGAGGATGGTAAAAAAATCTATCTCAATACTTTAGCTGTGTATGCGGTCAATTATTATCTTGATTGCATGGGTTTTGAAACTAATTGGGCAAATGCAGATAATAGTAATTTGTGGATGTTAGGTTTAATTGATTTGGCTGATTTGGAAATAAAAAACATTGGCAAAATCGAATGTCGTCCGGTGTTACCAGATGCGGAATATTTGGAAATTCCCACCGAAGTAAGAACAGATAGAACTGCTTATGTCGCAGTGCAGTTTAACCATGCTTTGAGGTCAGCAAAGATTTTAGGCTTCACTACTCAACAACTAGCAAAGATACATTTAAGTCAATTACAACCTGTTGATGATTTGCTCGATTATTTAACAGCAAAAGAAGCAACTGCAAAAGTCAATATTCGAGAATGGATGAAAGGAGTATTTACAGAAGGTTGGTTAAACCTGGAAGAAATCTTTAACCCACGAGAACTGAGTTTTAGATTCGCTAGAAATTTTAGCGTGACAAAGTGCAAAAAAATTGATATCGGTTTGCACTTAAATGGCGAATCTGTGGTTTTGATTGTCAAGTTAAATCCTAAAAATAAAGAGATAGCAGATGAGAAACATCAAAATCAGGGCGAAATTGATATTATCGTACAAGTTCAACCCGACCCAGAAAAAAGTGTTTCTTTACCTCCAGGATTAAAATTAGTTATTAGTGATGAAGATGGTCAAGAAGTAGATTCCGTTATTTCTCGACAGCATGATAATTGGGTGGATATTAAATTAAGTGCAGAGTTAAATGAGGAATTTTGTGTTGAGATAATTTTAGATGAGTCGAAAGTGACTCAGGATTTTGTTGTATGATTTTGTAGGGTGCGTTATTAACGCGCCTAAATATGTCTTTTTGGTGCGTTACGGACATTCGTCTTAACACACCTTACATATATTTTTAATAATTCCATAAATTAGATTGCATCACCTATGAAAAAGCTAGTTATTCTTAAATTTGATGGCAATTTTGAATTAGGATTTCAAGTTAATTTAGAAATAGCAAATGAAAAACAACGCGCTTATCTAACCACCACAACTAATTTACCAGAAAATATTAGTATTCTTCAAATATTAAATAACTGACACGAAATATATTGCAGTCTAGATAGTCAATTTAGGATTAAATCTAGGGGGAGTCGTCGGGTTGATCTGGAGTTTTTAAAGCAAGAATGTACAAGAGAATCTATCAACTTAGTTGCTAGTTTTAATCAATGGCTGAATGCACCATCTTTTACTTATATTGTTAATTCTCTTAAAGAACTAAATCCCCAAGATGAAATTAGAATAATTATTACAACTTCTTGCCATGAATTACGTCAGCTTCCCTGGCATTTGTGGGATGTTTTAACTGAGTTACCATTGGTAGAAGTGGCTTTAAGTTCGCCGAATGCTGAACGTGGGGAAAGACCTTACAGAGAAAAGATTAGAATTTTAATTATTTTAGGCGATCGCACCGAAATTAATATACACCAAGATAAACAATATTTGCAAAGTTTCTGTGGCAATGATGCCGAAATTATTTTATTACAACAACCATCTCGTAAGCAATTAAATCATTACTTGCAAGATAATCTGGGGTGGGATATATTGTTTTTCTCTGGACATTCCCAAACTCAAGGAATGCAGGGAAGGATTTATTTAAATGACAGCGATAGTTTGACGATGGCAGAATTGCGAGATGCTTTGCAAGTAGCAATTCACAGACGATTGCAAATAGCGTTTTTTAATTCTTGTGATGGTTTAGGGATTGCTTACGAATTAGAACAATTGAATATCCCCCAAGTGATCGTCATGCGGGAACCAGTACCTGATAAAGTAGCGCAGGAGTTTTTAAACTATTTCCTACAACAATTTACTAGTGGGAAATCTCTATATATTTCTGTGAGAAATGCGCGGTTGGAGTTACAAAAACTTGAGACAGAATTTCCTTGTGCAAGTTGGCTTCCTGTAATTGTCCAAAATCAAACAGAAACTCCACCAACTTGGCAAAGTTTAGGGATAATTTCTTTCTGTCCTTACCAAGGTTTAGAGAAATTTACGGAAGAAAAGGCAGAGTATTTTTTTGGTAGAGATAAGGCGACTTCTGGATTAGTTGCTGCTGTTAATAATAGACCTTTGGTTGCTGTGATTGGTGCTTCGGGAAGCGGGAAATCATCGCTGGTGTTTGCTGGGTTAATTCCGCAACTGCGTCGGGATACTGTGAATAATTGGGTGATTATAGCGTTTCGTCCGGGGAAAAATCCTTTTGAATCTTTGGCTGTGGCGTTAGTTTCGGCGTTAAATTTACCGGAAGATAAGCGACGTTTGGGAGAATTGGAACTTGATGTGAATTTGAAGCGCGATCGCTCCACGCTGCAAAATTTGATCGCAGACTTAACTGATGGCGATCGCCTTGGTGAAGAGGTGACGCGAGTGCTGTTGATAGCAGACCAATTTGAAGAAATTTATACCCTTTGTACGGAATCTGAATCACGCAAAACTTTCTTAAATAGTTTGCTGCAAGCGGTAAAAAATGCACCGTTTTTTACACTGGTGCTAACCTTGCGGGCAGATTTTTTAAGTAGGGCGCTTGATGATTACGAACCTTTTGGCAGGGCGTTGCAGGAGTATCAACTAGAACCTGTTGTGCGGATGAGTCGTCAGGAGTTGGAGTCAGCCATTACACGTCCTGCAACTCAATTGGGCTTTGAGTTTGAGCGGGGTTTAAGCAACACCATAATTAATGATATCCAAGATGGTGATGGGCGTTTGCCGTTGCTGGAGTTTACCCTGACTCAGTTGTGGAAGCAGCAGCATTCTGGAAGGTTGACGCATCAGGCGTATAAAAATATTGGCGGTGTGGAGAAAGCGCTGGCGAATTACGCTGAAGCGGTTTATGCAGACTTGAGTGAGTCGGAACGAGAAAAAGCGCAACGGGTGTTTATTCAGTTGGTGCAACCGGGGGAAGGAACGGAAGATACTCGGAGGTTGGCGACGAGTGAGGAAGTGGGGGGAGATAATTGGGATTTAGTGACGCACTTGGCGGATAAGCGGTTGGTGGTGACGAACCGCAATGAGTCTACCAATGAGGAAACGGTGGAAGTCGTCCATGAGGCGTTGATTCGTCATTGGGAACGGTTGCGGGGATGGATGCAGGAGAACCGCAAGTTTCGCATTTGGCAACAAGGGTTGATAGTGGCGTTGCAGCAATGGGTGGATAGTAATAAGGATGATGGCGCTTTGTTGCGGAGTACTACTTTGGTTGTGGCTGAGGATTGGTTAAAGCAGCGAGGTAGGGAAGTTAGTAAGGCGCAGCGACGGTTTATTGAGAAGAGTGTGGCGTTGCGGGAGAGGGAGAGGAAGCAGAGGGAGAGGTTGCGACGGAATGTTATTGCTGGGTTGGTTTGTGCTTTGCTGGTGATTTCGGGATTTGCTGCGGTGAGTGAAATTCGTAGGACTGATGCGGAAATTGGTAGATTAAGTAGTAGTACAAAAATATATTTTGCTGAAAATGACCAGGAAGCAGCGTTAACAGAAGTAATCAAAGCTGGAAAAATCCTCAAAGGAAGCATCTGGAAACCTTGGATAGCAGGGAAAACTCAGATGCAAGCTATATCGACATTGCGGGAGGTAGTAGATGAATTTCAAGTTGAAACTCTTAAAGGACATACAGAAGCTGTTTATAGCGTCAGTTTTAGTCCCAATGGCAAAACCCTGGCTTCTGCATCAAAAGATAATACGGTGAAACTGTGGGATATCAACAGTGGTCAGGTTATTAAAACCCTTAAAGGACATATAAGCGGTGTTATTAAAGTCAATTTTAGCCCAGATGGAAAAACTCTTGCTTCTGCATCTGGCGACGGTACGGTGAAACTGTGGGATATCAACAGTGGTCAGGTTATTAAAACCCTTAAAGGAAATACAAGCGGTGTTATTAAAGTCAATTTTAGTCCAGATGGAAAAACTCTTGCTTCTGCATCTGGCGACGGTACGGTGAGACTGTGGGATATCAACAGTGGTCAGGTTATTAAAACCCTTAAAGGACATACAAGCGGTGTTATTAAAGTCAATTTTAGCCGAGATGGCAAAACTCTTGCTTCTGCATCTTATGATAGAACGGTGAAACTGTGGGATATCAACAGTGGTCAGGTCATTAAAACCCTTCAAGGCTTAGTTAATAGCGTCAGCTTTAGCCCAGATGGCAAAGTTCTTGCTTCTGCATCTGATGACAGAACGGTGAAACTATGGAATATCAACAGTGGTCAGGTCATTAAAACCCTTCAAGGGTATACAGACTTTGTTAGCAACGTTAACTTTAGTCCAGATGGCAAAACCCTTGCCGCATCTGGTGACAAAACATTGAAACTGTGGGATATCAATAGTGGTAAGAACATTAAAACTCTTAAAGGACATACAGGCTTAGTTTTAAGCGTCAATTTTAGCCCAGATGGCAAAACCCTTGCTTCCGCATCTTATGACGAAACATTAAAACTGTGGAATATCAATAGTGGTAAGGATATTAAAACCTTTAAAGGGCATACATTATATGTTAAGAGCATCAGCTTTAGCCCAGATGGCAAAACCCTTGCTTCTGCATCTTGGGACAATACGGTGAAACTGTGGGATATCAACAGTGGTAAGGTAATTAAAACCTTTCAAGGGCATACATTCTATGTTAACAGCGTTAGCTTTAGCCCAGATGGCAAAACCCTTGCTTCTGGATCTTATGACAAAACGGTGAAACTATGGGATATCAACAGTGGTAAGGTAATTAAAACCCTTAAAAGACATACAAGCCGTGTTGACAGCGTTAGCTTTAGCCCCGATGGCAAAACTCTTGCTTCCGCCTCAGAAGACAAAACGGTTAACCTGTGGGATATCAATAATGGTAGGGTTATTAAAACCCTGGAAGGGTTTGTTAATGAAGTTAGCTTTAGTCCAGATGGCAAAACCCTTGCTTCCTCATCTTGGGACGAAACATTAAAACTCTGGGATATTAATAGTGGTAGGGTTATTAAAACCCTTAAAGGGCATACAGACTCTGCTAACAGCGTCAGCTTTAGCCCCGATGGCAAAACTCTTGCTTTCGCATCTGGCTACCATACGGTGAAACTGTGGGATATCAATAATGGTAGGGTTATTAAAATCCTTAGAGGGCATATAAACTCTGTTGATAGCGTTAGCTTTAGTCCAAATGGCAAAACTCTTGCTTCCGCATCTTGGGACAAAACGGTGAAACTGTGGGATAGAGAGAGTGATAGGGAAATTACAACCCTTAAAGGGCATAGAGACTCTGTTAATAGTGTCAGGTTTAGTCCCGATGGTAAAACCCTTGCTTCTGCATCTGATGACGGTACTGTGAAACTGTGGAATTTTGATTTAGATGATTTACTGGTAAGAGGTTGTAGCTTAATACGAAAGTACCTGCAAAATAACCCCGATCTCAATGCACAAGATAGGCGTTTGTGTAATGATATCAAGCGTTGAGGTTATTCACTTCCCCCACCATGTGCAAAATACGAGTATACAAAGCATCTGCAACCCTGAACCCTGCTGTTGCAATCAACCCATCCATCACAGGTTTGACAGCGACAATCAATCCTTTTTGTTTCGCTTCAACCAAAACCCCTAACAACCCAGTAATTCGTAATCCTAACCTATCAGCTTCCGCTCTTCCTCGCCGTTCGTCGATAAGTAGTAATTCTGCATTAAGTTCAATTGCTAAAGCTATTGCTTCACATTCACCTTCGTCCAATTGTTGCTCTAACAAAACTGTGATTAGGGAGGGGTTTGTTACCTGTCGTACTTCAATCCAATCAAATCTCCGTACCTCTACAGAACCAGGAACAGGTGTAGATGTACCTGTAAGTTCCCGATAAACAGCTTCTGGAATCAGGATTTTACTATATAACTGTCGGAGTAAATCTAATTCACTAACAGCAGCAAGACTAGTGATTGGTGAAGTATCACTAATAACAATCACAACCTACCCAACTCACGCAAATTTTTCAAATCGAGTTCAAAATCTTCTATTTCATAAGAATACAGAGGAATTTTGCGTTCTTGAAGCAACTGTTGAAACTGTATTTTATCCATTTCTGCCAACTTGCTAGCATATCCAAGGGGAAGTTTTCCCGATGCAAACAGCAATAGAGCAATTTCCTGTTTAAATTCGGCTGCTGTCATTCCACTAGCACACAAAGTATCATCTGATATGATGACGCTCATTTTTCCCTCTTGCTAAAAATTTCAGTGGATTAATAACCTGAGCATTTTCGCTGACGTAATTCAGGTTTGTAAGGATTTTATCTGCATGACTATCTCAATAATAACCCCGATGTCAGCGCAGAAGATAGGCGTTTGTGTGATGATAAGTAGAACAACCTAAATAAATATCAATCGAATACAATTTTTATTGATATTTGGGTGCATAGGTGAGTTCGTTATCTAATGAGGAACTTTACCACGAAATTGGTAAAATAGTTTCAAACTTTGACCGATCGCTTGATAAGTTAGGTAAGAGCTAATAGTACTTTGCACACCTTAACTATGGGGTAGAATGATAATACTCCCAGATCAATAAAGTAAGTTATGTCAGCGAAGGACAAATTTCACGATATTGTGAGATTAGCTTTGGAAAAAGACGGGTGGAATATTACAAACGACCCTCTGTATATTGATTTTGGTCAAGTTCAGATGCGTATCGATTTGGGAGCAGAGAAGTTACTTGCAGCAGAAAAGTCAGGAGAAAAAATCGCTGTTGAAATCAAAAGTTTTCTAAATCCATCAGCTATCACTGATTTTCATGTTGCTCTCGGACAATTTCTTAATTATCGTACTGCTCTGAGAGAGAAAGAACCAGAGCGTCACCTATATTTAGCTGTTGATATAGAAACTTATAATAATTTTTTTACGCTGACATTTATACAGCTTCAAATTCAATAATTTCAATTAAAGCTAGTGATTTACGATACTGAAACTGAGGAGATAGTAAGATGGATAAGTTAGAAAAATATAGGGAATACATTCAGCAAATTTTGACAAAATATGGTAGTTATAAACCTTCTTATGGTGATGTAGAAGTAGAACAAATATTTGATACTGTACGCGACCATTATCAAATTGTTCATGTAGGTTGGGAAAATAAACGTCGTGTATATGGTTGTTCAATACACATAGATATCAAGAATGAAAAAATTTGGATTCAGTGGAATGGAACAGAGATAAATATTGCGGAAGAGCTAGTTTTAATGGGAGTTCCAAAACAAGACATTGTTATCGGATTTCATTCACCTTATAAAAGACAATTTACAGATTTTGCTGTGGGTTAGCAAGTAATGAATAAAAAAGCGATGGGTAAAGTTTTGTGAGGTGCGATAGCAAAAATTGCGCTCGTTAAAATTCTGGGTATCTTTGACGATTTGCTGCGATCGTAGCATTAATATACTACTATAGATTAGATTAATACGGCTGGTGGCAGCAAATTTGATGAGCGCGATCGCGTATTTTTACTACACATATAATCAAAGTTGTCAAATATATTCGCCACATTTATTTTTACCAATACCCAACCTCAAAAAAAAATTTTACCAACTGCGTAATTGCACGTAAATAAATTCGTATCTTCCTATGAAGGGGTTCAAACAATATAACTGACCTCAACAATACCTCGACAATATTCATAGGAGATACATAATTATGAAATCATTGAATTTTACATTGGTAATTCTGATGTTAGGAACTGTAGCTGGCCTTCCCAAAGCACAAGCCATTAACTTATCAAAAACCCAAACTAATCAATCCCAATCGCAATTAGTATTAGCACAAGCCAATACCATTTCTGGATGGAAAAATGTTTCCTCTAATACCTGGAATTTCTTTGGTATCTTACCCGTTGAACCAGGTGTCATGACAATGAAATTAGATAATGAATATATACTTATGGAGGCGCAACTAGCAGAAACCGATGAAAGTAAATATGGGATTTTGTACGGACAGTATCGGATGGATATTAGCCAAGTCGAGCCAAACGAATTATTGACTGCATTTGTCAGCGAGTTTCAAGATAAGTCTCAAAAAATACTGGAAACTCGCAATATCTCATTAGGTCGTTATCCTGGTAAGGAATATACATATCAAGAGGGGCAAAAAATTACCAAACTTAGAGTATTTTTAGCCGATCAACGCATATATGTACTCTTTGTTGAGAACCCTGCTGTTGGTGACGCTAGTAGATTTTTTAATGCTTTTAAAATTTTGTAGTAGCAAAAGTAATTATTTATATAATTGTTGTGTTGAATATTTTTCATTCAAACTTATAGCGCGGGCATCTTGCCCGCTTTTTTAGTAAAAAATATCTTACTATAAAAATGGAAAATGCGTAAATACACCATTGTTTGAGCGTAAACATAATCAAAGGCATTCAAACAAAGCAAATAGGCGTTTACGATTATGACATCCTCATACATTCGCAGCATCTTTTTCACTACGTTAGGTTTTAGCAGTAGCGTTTTATTAAACCTCAATACACCAGGTTTCGCGCAAGCAATAAGTCCATTACCATCACTTTCAACTACTACAAATCCTTCAACTTATCTTCCACGAGTACAACCTAAAAAGACTAACTTACAATGGGTTTACAGTGTAGCGGAAAGAGTGATTCGTGCTAATGGACTTGACGATCATCCCTGGCGTTTACAAATCACTGATGAATATGATATCAATGCCTACGCAGATGAGTTAAACAAAATCGTAATTTATAAAGGCTTGTTAGACCAAATACACGGTGATGATGCAGCTTTAGCTTTTATTATCAGTCATGAATTAGCCCACCATACACAACGGCATTCTGCACAGCAAGAAGAAGCAGAAGCTAGTTTACAAGAAAAATTACTCCAAGAAGCAGAAGCAGAATATAACAATTGGATTGTACAAGAACGGAGAAAATCGAAAACTTCCATATCACCCGCTACAAAAGATGTCATCAAACAACAAATTATTATCCAGAAAAAACAAGAGTTTGAGAGAACCATGCAAGCATTAAGTCGCCAGCATGAATTTCAAGCCGATGAAATTGGTTACACGTATATGGTTAAGGCTGGTTATGATATAAATGGAAGTTTGCGAGTCTTGAACCTGTTTTCGCGTTTACCTTCAGACTACACAGAAATTAGCAGCCATCCACCGACACAACAAAGAATTAATGCTTTAAAGCAGGTAATAAATCAATATTTTTGGTTCGCTTTATTGATAGATGGCTATGAGCGATTAAAAAATAATCCTCAACCACTAAAATTAGATTTATCAGAAGATGGAGTATCTTTGCGAATCAACTCCAGATTTGTTTCACGATAGGCGTTGTTGCACGAATAGAGAGAAACGCTTAGTTTTTAGCTTTCCAGTGGGCGTAATAATCGGATGAGAAAAAACTAATTGGAGACTGCCGTTAGAGTTCTTAATCTGCACTGAACCCCGACGGCAATACTTTGAGGTTTTTGAGATTCCATAAGGATAATTAACTGGGGGTAAAAACCTCTACTCACATCTTGCACCGAGAAATATGAATGTCAAAACCACAACTACGTGTAAGAGGAGTTAGCCGTTTAATATTAAGTAAAAGAAAATACACAACTATTTGAGGAAAAATAGATTCTAAAGCAGTTTGTGCAGCTTGTCCCCAATCAGGTGAAGAAGCTGGCTGAGTATGCAGATAACTCCAATGAGCGATGAGATAAGCAGTCAGAGAAAGAATCAGCCAGCGATACATACCCTTAAGAGTACCTTGACCAAAACGATGTAAACCAAAGCGATGTTTGGCAGTTTTAAACCAACCTTCAATCTGCCAACGACGCTTACCCCACCACCGTAGAGTAGAAGCTTTAATTGGGCGGGTAGACAGAACAAAACGCTTTTCTAACTTGCCATTATCCCGCTTTAAGTAATACCAAGATACTGTAACAGGAAACTTTAAACCTACTAAACGAACCTGTTGACCCTGTTTGTGCAAATGTCGTAAAACTCTACCATCGGTCAATTTACGGCTAATCGCTACACCTGTAACAGCATGATATTTAAGCTGACGTATACCCTGCAAGAATTCGACACTACCAAAAGCTGTATCCGCTAAAATAATTGTTTCAAAGTGTTGAGTTAAAGATTGAGGTAAACGTTTCACTAGAGATAGTCCAAGTTTAGCTGGTGATGGAGTACCCTTACCTCTCCAAACACGGAAATTCCAGGGAATACGCCATTTTCCGATTACCAAATAAACTACTACCAAATGGAGACCACGCTTACCGTTATAGACTTTGATTAACTCACTAAAATCTTTAAATTTGCCACGTTTTTCTAAAGTCGTCAGGTCAATGATTACTTGTAAAAATGGTCTGCGCCCTCTGCCAGATGACGATAATGACTTGACCACTGTTTGTAATACTTGGTGGCGAACTATGCGAATCATTTCCCTTGTTGACCAAGGATTGATATTTAAAAATCGGCTGATTGCGCTGGGGGATTTTGCCTGACTATGTTCAGGTAATGGGTGTCCTTGTGCCTCTAAGAATAACCCCAGCATAGCTTCTAGGTTATCTTTTTGGTACTGCGTCGGCATCAACTTTTTGAGGTTGTAAACTAATTCTTGGGCGTGGGCAAGCATTTTTCTTGCTTTAAAACATTTCGATATTTCACGCCTTTTCTCTCATATTTCGAGATTCAGATGCAATCATCTCTCTATCTCAGGTCAAAAAGTCTCTGCATTCCAGCATCTATTTCTCTCTGTATTAATTGCACTATTTAAGTTATATTTAGCACTTAATCTCCCTGATTGATGATATTTACTTGTTGTATAGTTTTGCACTAGGTTATTTGAACTGTACGGGTGACTACGGTTGATGCAAGATGTGAGTCTACCTCACATTTTTACCCCAGTTTTACCCCAGTTCTTTACCCAAACTACCCAAAATTATTGGAAGGCTCTGGAAACAAGCCCTACAACAACCATTAAAAAAGGGCTTCAAAGCCCTGTAATGCTTATATTTCTATAAAGGCGGCACCCGGATTTGAACCGGGGGTGAAGGTTTTGCAGACCTCTGCCTTACCACTTGGCTATGCCGCCACAGCAAGATTCCCTGACCTACTTTTATATTGCTAAGGTATCTTAGCAGCTATTTAGCAGTCATAGGACACTAGTTAAACCATGATAGCATAGGATTTTGAGGTAGAGATAGTAGGTTAACTGGATGTTTTTGGTAAGCTTTAGGACTAAAAGAGAATTGGCAAAATAGCTGAATGATAGCTGTTGTTTTTAGAATGTTGTTATTTTACCCTAGAAGCAAAAGAAAGGATATAGCAAGGTAATTCTTGGTGTTTACGATTGTGAGTTCCCACCCCTTCTGCAACCACTCCAATAAAAGCGATCGCACTTTGGCATAACTAGCAAAAATCCCCCCATTTTTATCTCAAAAATAACCTTGCAAATATATTTCACAGCCTGAAATGTAATCAGAATAAGGGTCGCAGTTGTCGCAGGACAATTAAGTTTCATAAAAATTGACATAGGCGACACCCTAAACGAGGTGAAAAGGTGCGATCGCACCTCTGGAAGTATTGATTTCTCGTTGTCGCAGGCGCAGCGTTGCAACTTAGGTTTCATAAAAAATCTACATATATATTTCAATCCTCAAAGTTTACGCCAAGGTCAACGCCGAGGGTCGCTTCGATTCTGCGAATCATCTCTTCACTTACAGATGAGTAAATCTGCTCGTTTTCAAGCTGATACCAATAGGGGCGAGAGATGCCAGACTCCCTACATATCTGGGATAGAGAGCGTTTATCTCCCTCCCTGGCTTTTTTAATTTTTTCCCCTAGACCGGGGAAAGTTTTGACCACTTCAACAGTGCGCTTTACCTGCATCAATAGCGACATAATTTTGACCCAATAGTTGATTCTATTGTATGTTGTCGCTATATGGTTGTTTGTTGTCTGCCAATAGTATACAATATTTTTGAGATGAACTTCATCTGTACCAATCAAAATGCAAGCCAAGGAACAGAAAGACTATTACAGACAAGCATTTGAGGCAATTTCAGGTGAACTGTCGCCTAGACGGTGGAGACAAATTAAGGGGGAGATAGAGAATTCTGGGCTGGTTATTAACTTAAAAAATATCCAAACCTATGCAATTCTCAAAGTAAAAAACCCACGAACAGTTATCACTAAGTCAGCACTAAAAACATTTAATCGCTTTCAAGATAACTACTCTAATTGTCAGGATTTGACAGGGGAATTAATTTTATCTATTCTTCGGGAAATTAAACCCCATGTGACAGACAGAATGCTGCTAAATGCTTTCTACAAAGCACGTATCCGATTTTGCAAACACCAAGTTTACACTTTCCAAGAAGCATCCAAAGTTGTTTTTTTAACTGCAATATCAAGGAATAAATAGCCATGAGCAAAGAATTGAAGAACAAAGTCGATTCTATCCGCCGCACCCTGAAGAATAATGCTCTAGAAGTGTCAGGAACAGCTATTGAGATGAAAATTTTAGAGCTGTATCCAAACTACGAAACTGACTGGAACAGCGACACTCGCACAGAAGTAATCAAGGCTATCACTAAAGACCATCAATCAACTGAAATAGTAAATGTGATCATGCCCACCACAGTACAACTAGCTACCCCACATCAAGAGGCTGAAACCAAAACAGAGCAAGAAACAGAGGACGACGGAGTGCAAATGATCGCCCCTCTGGAAGAGGACAATAACAAAGATGCGATCGCATCTGATGAAATTGATTATTCGGATGCAGACAAACGAGCGCTCACAGTACAGAAGTCTCAGAAATTGGGTATAACATTGAGCGATACTGAGATTAATTTAATTGCTGACAGTATTGAGCAATGTGGCGAAAGTTTGGACGAATTACTTAATGGGATTCAATCAGCATTAGTTGCTTATATCAATCATAAAACTAGCCAGAATACTGAAAAGATTGATAGTGCTTTGGATGCTGTAGTTGATTATGCAGAGCAGAAATTCAATGATAATTCACAGCATTTATCTAACAGATTAATCAAGCTAGGTAATGAAATGGAGGCGGTAGCTACACGAAACAAAAGCCAAATCAAAAGCATCTTATCAAGGCTTGCAGTCCCCACCGATAAAGCAGGATAACGTATTAGTAATTTCATTTAATCCTCGTAAAGCTGCATCACTAATCCTCATAGGTGTAATCGTTCTTCTGTCATTCTTAACTTTTGATAATTGGAGATTCAGCCAAGGAAGGTTAAAAGAAAGGCAGTTTAGAGATTTTACTAATCCAGTAGAGAAGGAGTATTTCAAATGGTAAAAGATTCAAGTTCGCTACAGCTAAAAAACCATATCACTCCAAAGACAAGAAAATTAAATCAAGTTTTAAAGACTAAATTTGGTGTGACTTTAGATGATTTTACATCTGCAATGATGGGAGATGTTGTTAAGGTTCAGAAGATTGGAGAATTGGCACGACAAGGCAGGCTATCAGCAGAGTTTGCCCCTAAACTAGCCCAAGCATATCAAGAGATAATCAATGGCTCTACTGCCTACAATAAAGCTATTTCCGAAGTTTTAGTAAATGCTGGCAAGAGTGCTATTGAGATAGATAAAGCTGTGATCAATGCAACCTTAGCTAATACCCAATATGGACACAAACGGAGTGAGTTAGCTGCTGAACTGGTTAATGCTCGAAATGCAGAAAACCAGCGTCATAATTACCAGATGAATTACACCCAAATTAAAGGTTATATCGATGCTTACCTTGTAGGAGTTGAGCAGAGAACAACCATATTAGAGCAGAGTAATCGCCCTCAGCTAAAACAGATAGACGCTGATGAGGCATATCAAACGAAGGTAATTAATCATGTACTCGCTGATGGAGATAACAGCAGAGTTGACTTAATTCCTCAAAAAAACTATCAGCCAAGGACTATCAAACAATTCTTGTTTGACAAGTTCTCAGCCGTACAATCTGCTCTTGGATTCTAAGCATTGAAAAAGCCCAAGTGAACTGCAAGATTCACTTGGGTAACATGATAATCATCTTACTTAAATTATATGCCTGAACAGCTTGATGAATATCTAGATGATGACAACTCTAGTAGTGGGATTGCTCCAGAAACAGCAAGATATTTGGCACACCACGAGCAAAAGCTGTATGAGGAAATCAAAACTCGTAAACGCTTTGAGGCAGGATTATTATTTATCTGCTGTCAGGTTGGGAGTGCTTCTCTAGCTTGGTTACTATTCAGTTTACAAACTACTTTAATAATTATCCAAGTATGCGGATTTGCAACCGCAATGTTACCTGGATTAATTGATTTATCAGATAGTTTTGCTTTTGAATTCTCAAGCGAACGGTGGGAAGTGAAGCAAGCAAAGCCAATGCAGACAATTAGCAAGCTAGCTTTAGGTAGTGCCGTTGGGTGGACTTCTACCAAAAGAATATCGGAAGAAGTATTTAAAACTCACGAACAGATTAAAGCTACTTACACAGAGATTCGGGAATCTCAAAATCCTAAAAATCGCTTTGAGTTAAATCAACAAGACTTTTTAATTATTGGTGCTTTAGCTATTTTTTTAATAATAGGTTTGTTCAGTTTAAATAAAAAATAAAATGCGTAATACTCCTTTGGCGGGAATCCTGGGATTAATCACTTTTATATTTGCTGTTAACTCATTCTTTCTTGATGCTACGTCTACGGCTCAAAATCTAGCTTTATTTTACAAATGGTCAAAAACATCAGGTATTGACCAATCAATAAGCGATTTTCTGACTCAACTTAAATTATTATTTTATGCTTATGGTTTTTATTTTTTGTTAGCAATACTTGCTTTTGTAGTTTATCGAAGAGATTAAGCCATGCAAGAGATAGAGCAGTTCAATCAAAAATTAAAATCACAGCGCAGGACTGCCACATTTTTTGTAGGGAGTTTAGTTGTTGCTGGCTTATCTCTGACTCTGCCACTGTGGAATGATTCAGTAAAATGGGAAGAAACACTATACTGTTTTCAGCAAACTAAAAAACCGTGTAAAGAAGAAAATTTTAAGCGTGGTGTTAGCTGGATAATAGAAAGCGAGAGGCGTAACTTTTTGTTCAACGAGAGTATTAAAATTATTCGCATTCTCCCCCCAGAGGATAACACAGCAATGCTGTATGGAATGCTTGGAACAAGTGCATTACTAGCAGCGTGGGGAGTATCAAAAAACTTAACCAATAAACAGGAAGAGGCAATCCATAGTCAATTCTCAATGCTCAAAATTAAAGCAATTGAGAACGACATTATTGCTGGCAATCATTTGGATTTAACCAAATTCTCAAAAGCCCAACAAAGCGAGATAACCAAAAGTGCGATCGCACGTCACACCAGCGAAACAATTGACCAGATGAAAAGCCCTGGTGAATTGGCTATGGATGAGATAAACGGACGACTGCAAGGGGAAATTGCACTTAAAAGCCATGAGCTAAATTTGAGTGAATTAGATAAACAGATTGCAGATAATCGGCTGACCACTGCCGAAGCGACAAAGAAATTAGACAAACTTCAAGGCGAAAAAGTAAATGATAAATCTGACAGCCACACATCCTCTAGTCAACAATTAAAAAACAATATTGTTGATGCTCTGAAAAATCATGAGGATGGATGGCTATGGAAGGTTATCGACAATCAAAAACCTATTTGGGTACTTGGTGAGGCGGGAAGCGGTAAATCAACTCTAGCAGCGTCTATTGTGATGCTCAGACAATACCTATTTGATATGCCCTTGTACCAACTTATAGACGCTCATGCAGGAGACAATTTAAGGAAGGCATGGAAGTATTTAAATCCCCAGTTTGTTGCTCAGAGCGAAGAAGAAATAAGCGGAGCTTTTGATGATGCACGGGAGCGTTGGCTGGATAGAATTAATAATCAAGTTGACAAGAAACAGCAGCAATTATTAGTTGATGAATTCACCAACTATTCTGATTCTGACATTACAAAACAACCTGCTAGAAAGTTTGTGAAAGCCTCTCTCAGTGACCCCAGGAAGGCAGAGGAACGGCTTGTGTGTATTGCCCACTTTTTCACCAATACTGCAACGGGTGGGGACAGTGGTAGCGCTAAAGGTAGGGCTAGGGGAACAATTCAAATCGACCGCAAAACAGCAGACGGTAAGATACCTCTAGATATGGCAGTAATTAACGGGTTGAACAACTTTGAGGGTGATGCAGAAGTCGACAAGAAAGTAAAAATTCCTGGCTGGTTGGCACCAAAGAATATTAATGACCACTTTAATGGTAAAACTATAAATTTTGATAGTTAGCAGAAGTGCGATCGCGGTTAAGTGCTATCTTCTCCTTAGAGATATATGTGTTAAGTATTTTTAAGCTCATAATTTTATTTGTTATACCCTATTATGATGTAGTCGGATTTGCTTCCTACTTGCTTCGTAAACATTCTTTATTGCGTATTTTCTAGCAATCATGGGAAGGAAGCAGAGTTTAATTTGTTATGCCAAAATCAAGAAGCACAAAATGGAAGATAGATATTTAGAGAGCCTAACTCATTATCTCGATGAAATAAAAGATAGTATTTCTGAGGATTTTGCAACATTAGAGTTTACGGATGGTAGACATCCTAGAGAACAAATAGAATATATTGACTTGAGTGAAATACAACCTGAAATAACTTCTATTGAAATTCATGATGCTTCTGTATTTGCTCATACTAACGACTCAGTTACTTATAATGCAAATGCCATCATATTTTTCAGCATCCCTTTTAGTTCTCCTGACTTAGATACAGGATATTACGATCATGATGCAGGAGAAATTAGATATATAAAGATAAACCGTGGTAAGAGCAAGCCTCAAATTTGTATAATTCCTGTAGAAATTGTTCTTAACTTTGAAGATGGTGAAGTGGTAGAAATAGAATCTGTTAGCCTAGACAATCCTAATGCAATCCCAGTTGATTTTTAGTCAAAAAATGCGATCGCACCCACGCAACATAAGGAAGCTGGCTTGAAGATATGCTAGCTTTTTTATTATTTATGTTCCTTCTCTAAAGCTCGAATTAAATCTCGCCTTGCATCGCTATGTGGAAGCCAATCATTAGGGTTGGGGTACATCTCTAAAATTTTATTTTTTATAATTGTTTGACTGATTTCTATGCCCTTACCTTTAAAAGTATTTTGAATACTGGTTGCGATACTTTTTAGTTTTTTGGGAGATATTTTTTTCCCTGTCGGAGCAGAAACTACATTCTCTTCTGTTGCTTCAGGCGCGATCGCATCTTCTTTGTCCTGGAGCAGAGACAAAACCACATCTTGAGTTGTTACTTCGGCAGTGACCGGGGTGGGGGATTGCTTTTCTTGAGCTTGTTCAATCCCTAGAAGCCTATTTTCATGGTCGCTTAGAGCATTCACCAAGTGATGTATACGTTTGTCTACGATATCGTTTACAAAATCTGAGAGCTGCTCACGAGTGATGATAGCCCCGTTTAGCCTTTCCTCTAAGCTTTCTACTCTATCCTTTATCTCATGAGTGTCTACGGCGTTTACAGTGGTGTCCGGCTGCACTCCTATAAGACTTCTGAGCAGCCTTAGCGCAGTTTGCCCCAGGCTACTATCTTCTGGCTGCTGAAATGATTCTATTGCAGTTATTTCAGCCTCGCTCACCCGGAATGATAATACTTTTTTCTCCATGTTGCTTATTGTCGTATACGGCACGTATACAAATAGTATACGCTATTTTGTTAATAAGCGTATACCCATCTAATAAGTATCTAGACTATGTTTACAGCCGTATACACAGTATACAAAATTCATGAAATCTTGTCTTCTGAGGCTTTTGTAGTGCCCTATAGTGGTCTAAGGGCGTAAGGATACTACAAAAGCATGGCTACAGCAAGAAAATCAAAAGTAATCGATACAAACACGGTGGTAATTTATTGCAGGGTAAGCACTGACCAACAAGAAAAATCAGGGCTAGGATTAGAAGCTCAATTAGACTTGTGCCGTCAAGTAGCCCAACAATTAAATCTAGAAATTATTGGAGAATTTGAGGAGACAGTAAGTGGAAAAGTAGACCCAAAAGAACGCCCTATTTTCTGCCAAGCCGTGACACTAGCACAAATGAATGGATCGAAGATTTTAGTAGCTAAACTAGACCGCTTCAGCCGTGAAATGTATCATGTCAGCGGCTTCACTCAAAAATATATGTGGGGAAAAGAAACGCCAGATTTATTAATAGCTTCATCGCCTAGAATGAGTCAAATGGAAATTTATATTTGGGCAATGCTAGCTGAACAAGAAAGAAAGCAAATAGGTGAGCGTACCCGTGCAGCCTTGGCAGTGAAAAAAGCACAAGGGGCACAACTAGGCAAGGCAGGGAGAACGGCTTCTGTAGCGAAAGCAAGGGCAAATTCAGACAATGCGATCACACTTGCGAAACAACTGCGAAGTGAGGGATTGGGCTATTCCAAAATCGCTGATAGGCTGAACGAATTGGGGCTGACTACCTCAAAGGGTGGTCAATGGTATGCCGCTAACATTCGCCAAAGATTGATGAATATTGGAATTAATTAATAAAAGCAATTAACTACTATAAATATGCGGTCTAAATAAGTGCGATCGCATTTCCTCTTGTTGATAGTTGAGAGGATGCGATCGCACTTTGGGATTTAGGGAATTGCTAGGCTTTTAGACTGGCATGGATGCCAGAATAGACCCGTCAGGATGCCCTAGAATGCCATTGATTTTACTTGGCAGCATGAATCATCGATTGTAAAATCTGCCATGCAGAATTGAAAATTTTTACCTCATAATCATTAGCAGGCTGCCAGAGAATTGGTTGCTTGCCTTTGATTTTTTGGGCATTTTCAAAAATCACTGAATTGATAAATCCGTAAGCCCAAATGTTGCCTGACTTGGAGCAATAATTTAAGTAGCCTCCTCCAATGATGTAGCCGCGTTTCGCATCTTCGGGCGACATATCCAAATATTGAAAAGCATAATCTGATGCTGTTGACAATCCTGAATGAAAAAATACCCATCCACGGTAATTCGTGGATCTACGGCGATATTCTTCGCGTTTCTGACCTAGTGCCAAAGCATAGGCGAAGGGGCTATGACAAGTCATAGCCCTCACAGTTTGAGGGCATTCATTTGATAGAATGGACATGATTTTAATTTTCCAAAAAAAGCATAAGCCAGCGCTGTTACAGAGCGCTGGCTTTTCTAATAATACCATCTTTAAATAGTCTTTACAATGCCTTTAAGTATTGTACCACAAGCCTTACAGCGATTGCAAGGTGTCCTCGTTCTCTGGCTTTACGGTATCATTAATTGCCTCTTTGCGTTCTATGTCTGCTGAGGTCACGGACACTTCTACAGATTCAAGATTGGACGCATTAAACACTTTGGAATAAAGACCGTGCTTAAAAGCATTTCTAGATACTATCTTCTTGCCCAGATTTGTTATCGCTCCCGTCGAATAAAGCCAAGGTTTAGTAGTTTTTATTCGTTGCCTTGCTTCTTCTGCCCTCTCATGATTCCATCCAGTTTTATAGTTTTTTTGTTGATGCTGTGGGGCGACTTCAGGATTAATTAAGTCCCAAAGCTTTTGCAGTTTCTCAGCATCAAATTCTTTTTCATCTTCAGACATTATTCTACTCCTTGGAAACGTAGCAAAATGCTGTCGATGGAGTCGCCTTTTTTTACCATTTTTAGTATCTGTTCGTGCGTTTGGGGTGCTGGTGCTGCTGGTAGCTTTTGAGTTTGGTTTTCGTAGAGTTGACTTGGGAACTGTTTACCCATTTCTTGAATAGTTTCATTCAAAAAATCTTCACCGCGCAAGGCGAATTGTTCCTTAATTTGTTCGGGTGTCAGTTCTTGGGATTGAAACTTAGATATGGCAGCAGGCTGAGAAGTTTCCTGTTGCAATGGTTTTTTAAATTGCTTTTCTGTGTCTTTTTTAAGCCACGCAATATCTGCGTTCATTTGCTCAATGCGGTCAGCAATCTCACGGGATAATTTGTTGATTTCGTAGAAGTTCATAGATGTTTTAAATATTATTTGGGTAGCTACCATTTATAATTCCCTGTTTTGGGGGAACAAACTGATAGAATTGGGGTTTTTATTTATGAGGTTCGTTTCCCGAAGGGGGGGGTCAGCGATAATCATGGGGTTGAAATCCAGAAACGGGGGGTAAACGGGGAGAGATATAGTTGCGTTTATTTTTGGGAAGTATCTATTTACCGACGAATAAGAGAAAAAGGGGAGCGCAACCGATGCAAGAATTTAATCAGCTAAGAGATGCTCATGAACGTTGGACACATGGGACTGGTAAAGCTAAGTTTAATCAAATGTTAAAGAAAAGAAAAAAAGTTATTCTGAAAGATTTCGATGGAGTAGCTGCTTATCAAAAGATCGAACCTCAAGATCATGGTATTAAAAAAGCTTTACTCAAACGACCTCTTCTTGCAGATACGTCAGTAATTCTCCAAAAATTAATAGTAGAAATTCTCCACACAACAACAGAGGAAAATGTAAAAGAACTGATACTCACAGCGATGAAACAAATTCAGTGGGAGACAGAGCTTTTTACCAAACAACTAGAGAGACATATTGTAGAAGCGAAAATAAAAGATTATAGAAAGCTAACCGAAGCAGAAAGGGTAAAAATTAAGCAAAGAGACGGGTATGCTTGCCTATGTTGTGGAGCTAATATCGAAAGTAAATTAGAAATCAGATATATAAAACCGTTGCGTTTGGGGGGTAAAATCTCTATAGAAAACTCACAAACTCTGTGTGTAATTTGCGATAAATATAAGGGCAATAATGAAATTGATTTTCGATGTAATACAACAAAATTGAGGTTGCCAAAAAATATTGATTTATCATTTATCTCTGAAAAGTCAAACTCCATAAGGACTCTAACAAGAGTAGTTAACTCGTTCTACAATTGCAAAGCAGTTTACAAAATTAAAGTTAATTGGAAAATATTCACTTGTACTTACAATATATATTTATACCCTGATAATAATCCTGAATGGTTGCTGCAACATAAAGCGGAACTTTTCAATTTTAGTCGGATTAAGTTTGGTTGTTATATCCACAATATTGAGGTTATTACAATTGATAAATGTAGCGAAAGAAACGATTATTAACCTCGGTCGAGCAATTCTGACTAATAGGTGTAAAATCGTTGTAGGCTGTGGATCACAGGGTCTACAGTCTGGCAACGAAAGTCAATCGGCACGGACGCGCCAAAGTTCTCACACAGTCAGAGATACAGCTAATCTTCAGCGATGGCTTAGACAATAACCGCGATCGCACTTTGTTCGGTGTCTGCCTATTCAGTGCTTGCCGTATCCGTGAATGCTGCACCCTGTTGACTCAAGACATTTACACACCCAAGGGCAATGTCAGACCCCGGCTGATTATCAGAAAAGCAAACACTAAGGGGAAGCTGGCTACTCGCTCCATACCAGTGATTGAAGACCTACGGCAGTTATTGGGTGAATACTACCCACTGGCCGGAAAGAGTTATCTGTTTCCCGGTCGCAGTGATGGACACATCAGCGAAGACTCAGCCGCTAGGATTTTGAGAGGAGCTTGCAAACAAGCTGGGATAATTGGCGTGTCTACCCATAGCTTTAGAAGGTCTGCATTAAGCCAGATGAGTAACGCTGGCATACCTTTGAGAGTTATTCAGGAAATCTCAAGGCATCGGAATTTAGAACAGTTGCAGAGATACTTGGAAGTGAGCGATGAGCAGGTGTTAGGGGCGGCGGCGAGTTTGGCTATGTTATCACCTGTGGCTAGAAGTGGTGTAGAGATAGCAATTGATGAAAAAGTAGAAATTGACGCAGATTATCCCCGTTAGGTGTAGACCGACAGATTATTTATCTTCCTATCTTTGTTAAATTCAAATTCGCAGATTTTGCTAAAGCTTTTAACTATTATTCTGCAAAATAAAAACACTTTACCAAGTCTTTTTTTATTTTTCAATGTAATTACTGAGGATTATAACCCTTTTTGTTAGGATATTTAAATTATAAGAACTCATAGATATACAGTATATTTATGAGTTCTTATAACTGTAAATTTTGGAAAGTTCATTACATTAATGAAAACTTTAGACTTTATACCTGTCGCCAGACCTCCAACAAAAAAAGATTTTTTAAGTAGACAAGACTTTGCTTCTCGTTTGTTAAAACATCTTATAAGTGAGGGACTGTTTCACCGACACCAGGTAAATCAACTAGTTTGATATTTCCTGAACCCAGACGTACTGAATATTCCTGAGCTTTTCGTGTACAACTCTCAACGTGACTGACAGGTGCAACATCTTTTCCAAAAAGAGCATTACAGAGACTTGACTTACCTACACCTGTTTTACCCATAATGCCAATTTTCGGCTCATAATTAAACGTTTCAGAAATAAAAGATTTGATTTTTTCTGCTTGTTCTGGCAGTAGTTGGTTAAGCTGACTGAATGCGCCAAGTAGATTTACCTGCATATTCATGATAAAGTACACCATTTTAGAGAAGGACTAGGTGTAGTATTCCCAAAACCTAGTTCACTATCGAAACCCATACATCTGATAAAAATGTCGGGAAATATGGATTAAACGACATCCAGGTAAAACAGGTACAGGGCAGGGATTAAGAGCGTACTACACGGCTGAAAAAACGACCCTGCACATATTGCAGGATCAATATGCCACTGTGTTGCCTGACTTCTTTTCCTTCCAGCTATCACTCATATCCAGCAAAGAATTAAAATTATTGACCGCGTAGCTGGGAAGCTTAGAGCAACAAAAAGATAATCCTTTTTGACCTCCAGCTATTTTTATCAATCTCCCCAATTGAATCAATCGTTGCCGTGATTTCGCATCTATCCTTGTCGATTTTTTATCTTCTGGATAGATTTCTAAGAGTTCGTCCAGCCAGAAGATTAATGATAAAGCGCTGCCATAGTTGATTCTTAATTTTTGAGCGATATCTTTGGCATATTGAATTGATGATTGGTCATTTGTTAGGACATCTCTCTTTTCAAAAAGTTGCCCCATTTCTTTTACTAATTGTTGCTCTTGCCGTACCAAGATTAATTCATCAGTATCCATTGTTTTTATCCTTTTATTATTATTATTCCTTGGCAGGAAGGCAACAAGAATTAGGGGACACTCCGATCCGAGGAAGTGCGATCGCGTTTTCTGCCCCCTCGGTTGCTAATCATCATCCTGGTAGCTATATATGTCGTGGTAATCGCTATAGTCTTTGTGGTCTTTTTGACGTGCTATTTGATACTCATCCCACCCATCTAAAACTAGTGTTAGTTGCTCGTAATTTTCGCTGTCCACACCCCTTGTATTGCTTGTTTTTTCTTGGGGAAGATTTTCTATCTTAGAATGGCTGTAATTATTACAGCGTAAGGTTTCTAGCATCTGTCCACACCCCCTGCGATAATTACCCTTCACTAGAAGATCAAGGGGGTCTGGACAGATTTGTTTAGTCTCGTTTTTAGCTATTTGATGAGCTACGAATTTCTGTGCAAAATCCCATGATGCTTGCATTATTTTTTTTACTTTTATTCGCTTACCATTTACTGAGGGCTTCTCCTCGTTGAGTTTCAATCCCAGCATTCCATAAAGATAAGCAATCACTTGCCCGTCGCTTGCTTTCTCAAAGTTGTACCCAGTAGCCTGCTTGATTGGCTCAATGTACTTTCTCACCTTATCAATTAGTGGCTGATAGTCTTCTGGATAATATTCTTTGTTAGGGTCAAGGTAGTTTTTGAATTCCAAAAATTCCCACAGCTTACGCTCACGAAGTTGCCATTTTATATCTTTTGGAAAGCGCTCATTACATTCAGGAATGTCAGGGCGTAGTTTCTGCTGCCTATTCTCAATATAAGTATCACTGGAGGCAATATCAGCAGTTTCTTGATAGAAATTTCGATAGAATCTTCTCATCGAATTCTCAAGCCCGTTTCGATGATTCATAAATGCGATCGCATCTAATCCAATTAGCTCCTCACCCGTAGGAATTTTAGTTGATGCCTCAGCTATTAATTCATCTCCAAAAGTATCTCTCAGATGGTGCTTAGTTAATTGCTGCCTCTCCTCCAGTGTCAGATTTTCGCCAGAATTACTCTTATCACTAAGTTGCTGTACTTCGTGAAATGATAAATTTTTCGCATCAGATATTTGCAATATTTCTTGTAGTTTGAGTTGCCCTGCAATTTCTTTCAGAGAATCACTAATACCACTAGCATCTACACCAAAGTTCGTTTCGATTACTTTGTAGCCATCATCAATTAATTTTTGTTTATACCAATACCGTAGCCGTCGCATTTCGAGATTTTTTAGTGCAGAATTCTGGCAGAATAGTTGCCAGTGTGGTGAGTGCCACTCCTGCTTCATGGGATTATATTCAGTCTGATAAGTTAGCAAGATTTTATTTCGTGCGTGGTAATTATCCTGATAATATTTATCTACCTCGCTAGGTGTTACTGCCCTGCTAGCCTCGTAATTCATCCCAGAGCTTGCCACCCATATACTAATGTTTTCAGCCCCACGTACCCGTGCAAATCCTTGTGAGCCATTATTAGGGGTCAATATTCCGTTTATGATGCCGTACACACCCTTATAAAATCTGCCGTTGGTCAGAGAGATTCCAGAAATAATTGAAGGGCTGCAAGAAAGAAGCATTGTGTTAGCTGAATTCTCATTAATTCGCTCTACATAATTTTTAATGTCTTCCTGCTCACTGGTATCGCCGTTGATTTCTACAATATATGGGGCTAAATCTGGTCGCTCTTTGCGAATGAATTCAGCAATTGTTTTGCACCCACGGTAGCTATTCTTAAAATCATCCAGCAGGAAGCAGGGCACACGGTTATCAAGGTCTTTTAATAAATTCTTGATTACACTATCTGGCTTGCCGTCCGTTGAAAATTTCAGCGTACCTTTTTTGGGCTTGTAATCATTCACCACCAATTCAATCTTCGCGTTGGGAGGCGCGATCGCACTGATGTAGTCAATCTCTTTTTGGCTGATATCTGCACTCATGTAGGCAGCAGAGCCATCTGTTAGCGTAGCTGCTAAATGTGCCTTGTGATTAGCTAATATTAGCGGTCTGATGCCGTCTTTGTTGCAAAGTGAGTCAAAAGTATAATCAAAGATTTGGTCGCATTCATCAAATAAAAGCAGTGCGTTATCTTGCAGCACTTTAGGATGGAATTTATAGGCAGAATTGGCACAGAATGAGGCTTTGGTTGCTAGAAGATAATTATCTATTTCATTCTTATAAATTAGTCCTAAGTCGTATGCCATTTTAATGGCTAGAGTTACCCGCGTATGCCATGAATATACAGCCTTGTAGCTTGGTATATAAGGCTGCAATCCCTCTGTTTTACCCGTGCCCTTAGCACTCAATACTATTGATATCTTACCTTTTTCAAGGTTTAAATCCTGTGGGGATAGCTTCTCTTTATTAATGCGAGTAATTGTTATCCCCATTTGGGTTATCTTCTCAAAATCAAACCCTTCTAGTTGCCTGTGGATTATTTTTTCAGCTTCAAATTGTGGATTATCTTGGGCTATCTGTTCAGGTGATTTTTTATTAGGGAATACCACCCCGTTAATTTTAGCTAATTCAATTAGGCTTTTATAAATGTCCTTGTTACAGCAATCATTAAAGCACTGGAATTTACCATTGTGGCGGTTTACTGTTAGCGAGGTTGTGCTACTTCCGTTATGTACTGGGCATTTAGCCTCAAGCCAGTCGTTGTTTTTCTCCCGATACCCTTCACAATATTGAATTAAATTTCGTGCATCATAAGGGTTATTTACATCATCAGATCCTACCGCGTAGCTACCATCATATTGCTTTTCAGTTTTCTGTTTCTTGCTGCTTTCTTCCTGCTCTTTAGCTACTAATTTAGGAAGCAAATCGAGCAACCATTGAGGCGCGATCGCAATCTCTATATCCTCTGGCGAATTAATCCACTGGTAGCTACCCGTTTCAGGATGCCTTGAAGGTGGTAAGCAAGATTGCATCTTGTTGTACCGGAATTCTAATTGCTCACCGGGATTGGATTTTAAATCATCTGTTTGGTTTACTACGGCTCTAGTGAATTGGGTTAAAAATTCTCTATCTTCTTCTGGGATTTGAAAAGCTATTTGATATCGCCCTGGCTTGCCAGATTTCCAGCTAATAGTTTCTGGTAGCTCCCCATTGCTTAATTTTTCTAATATAGGTTGTGCGCTGCTACCATCAATATCAATTGCAATAATCCCACCGGAGATGTCACCCGTTTTTAATCCAAATCCTGAAGCATAAAGCCTGAATGGTCGCCCTGTTTTTTTGCTAATTTTTAATTCGCCTTCTAGAATTTCTTTTTCAATAAAATCTCTGGTTAAGATGTTCTCATCCTGCCAGTTTTTAAGGTATGGGCGCTTATCTCGTAGCGGTGTTATCTCCCAATTTTCAGGAATAATTTCTAATTCTGCTACAATCTCATCAGCATTATGTATTGGGTTAAAAGCTTGCCACTCAGAGACATCAAAATTATCCTCCTCAAGTTCACTGGTAGCTAAAATAAATTGTTGAGGATGAATTGTGAATCCATGAGCTTCCAGTTGAGAAGCCTTGCTAATAATTCTTTTAGCTATCTCTATATCTCTCTGTTTTTCACTTCCAGACTTGCCGTTTGTGGCATCATTATCTATACTTGAATCAGCAGAAAATAGCTGATTAGTTGAAATTATATTTGAAGTTTTTAACATTGCAATGAGCGATAAGTATTGCGGTTTATCGCCTTTTGCTTTTTCAGTTTTACAAGGATTTTTTATTTTCTCTCTCGTTCTCTTTGCAAATAGCTACTTGAATTGTGATACAATAGCTTTAGTTATTTTTCGTTGATTGATTCCTTGAAAAGCCTGTGCAAAAGGCGGTTGGGGTCGGTCAACTTTTTTTTGTGTGTTTGTAACAATAAAAAAGTTGAGTGGGTGTTTTGTGCGATCGCACCTCTAGGAGGCGAGTTGGTTTCGCTCCATATATTCAAGCAAAGCTGCACGCAACAAGCCGTTAATGGTCGTACCTGCTTTTTTTGCAACAGCTTTTACATCAATATTGGCTGGTTGGCGAAAGCTTAATACTTTGCTGAGGTCTGGGTCGTTGATCGGGGCTGACTTCTGTTTCATAAAAAAGCTCCTTTGTCTGTTTCATTTTAATTCTATGTAGTACAGTATGTCCACTATTTACTAATATTATTTTTCTCTTTTATAAGCTAGTAAAAACATTTTTATTTTGTGGTGTAATTGTTTTGCAAGGCTTTTGACCATCAGTTGCTGTTAATAGTTAATCCTTAAAAGTAGCTGTATTCTTCGCCATTATTGAATAATCTTCTATTCATAATTGCATTTTGATGCCTAAAAATAGGCTGTAAATGTTGCATTCTCTTCCGTGGAGGGTGGTAGAGAGGAGGTGCGATCGCATGACTGCAAATGTTCCTCTACATCAAAAATTCAGGGACACTAATATTAGTCAAGACCCCTGCATAATGTTTAAAAATGACTTCTGGAGAATTATAGCTGTTGCCAGTAGAGTTAGGACACAGCAGATTTGAGAACAGATTCCATAGCTGGTCGTAAATCAGAACAAGAGGATAAGATGTGGCGAATACGACATTTAAGCCAAGCCCAACACTTTTCAATGCGGTTGAGGTCTGGAGAATAAGGCGGCAAATATAATAACTGACAACCTGCCTGCTCAATCAATTGGGCAATACGTCCGCCATGATGAAAGGTGGCATTATCAAGAATAATCACTTGTCCTGGTTGGAGTACAGGAATTAAGCAAGTGGAAACCCAAGTTTCAAAAACTATTCGATTACAAGCTCCTTCCACAGTAAATGGTGCCATCAACTGTTGTTGGCAGTAGGCAGCAATCATATTGACCCGACCCGTTCTGCGTCCTGACTTGAGTGCTTCAAACCTTTGACCTCGTTGACACCAGCCATAACCGTAATCATCCCGTGCATCCATTCCTGATTCATCTATATACACTCGTTGTGACTCTGGAATTAAATCTAATTGCTGGATAAAAATGGCACGTTTAGCCTGATCTCGTTCTCGGTATCCATAAGACTTTTTTTTCGAGACCAACCTATTTTTTTCAACCCTCGTGAAATCGTCCTCGGACTGATCTGACCTGACCATAGCTGTGCCATTTGCACTTGTGTCTTGTCCCCGTGCATTTGAGCAAACTGACTAAACTCCTCCCAATCTATAATTTTGGCGTTTGTTTTCTGGGGACGAGTCGGCTTAGGCTGGTAGTCTCCAGTTTCCGCCTGCCTTTGTAGCCATAGATTTATGGTGTTGCGACTGATTTGGAATACTTGCGCCGCCTCAGTTTTGGTCATGCCATCTAATACGATCGCATTGATTACTTTTTGTCTTAAATCATAACTGTAGGGTTTTGGCATCGACTGTATTTAATTTTCTCTTTTACCTTCTCAGTTTACGTCCTAACAGTCTTGTCCGTTGCTATACCAACCCACCGCGCCACTTGTTGTACTGGGACACCACGCTCTAAGCACTCTGTGATGAACGTGTGCCGAGCGTTGTATGGCGGTCGATATCGTGCTATTTTCCCCTCTTCTACAAGCTGACTAATCACACCTTTGTAGATTTTCTTCCCAGACCTACAGCCTCTCCACACCTGGTTTGTGAACTTACTAGCATCTATCAAGCCACCACGCGGAGATGGGAATACAACGCCGTCATGCGCTAGCTCCTTGGGGCGAATATCCAAGAGTAAATTTTTTAACTGTTCGTTACATGGAAATCGCCTAGATTTATGAGTTTTGGTGTCTTTACGAATTTTGAACCGTGTGTCATAACTTTCAACAATTTGAATCTCCGCACAATCAGTTTTAATGTGGTTCCATTGAAGTGCGATCGCTTCACCAGGACGACACCCAGTCAAGAACAGGAATTTTACAAACGAGACATAGTGCTTGTACTGGTTGTGCGCTTCAAATGCCTGGATGATGCTGTTCATCTCATCCTTATTGAAAGGGTCAATGGCACTAGCAGTCTTACTTTTTGACTGCTTAACATCAGCCGCTAGCCCATCAAAAGGATTAGTGGGTAGCAGATGCGATCGCACAGCCCATCGACAGCAGGCGGATATATATGTGAGGACACGCTTAGTTGTCTCTGAAGAGAATTTAGCCAAAAGATAATCTCTTATCTCTATAGCATTCCGAACATCTTTAGTTGGGAGCGCTCTAATATGGTTAGCGAACTTCCGAACGTAATCCTTTTCGTAAGTTGTTTTAGCTAACTGCGATCGCATAAATTCGCAGTACTTACCCCAAAGCTTGTCTAGGTTCCAAACCCAGTCCTGGGCTTGCAATAAAGGAGAACCCCCAGTCTTATATTTGTTCAAAGTCCAATCTAAAACGCCTTTGGCTATATCCTCTTCTATCGCCCATGCAACGACCTGTGCTTTTTTCTGATTTTCTGCCGTTGAAACTAATCCAGTGCTGAAATATCTGGATGCACCTTTAGCTACACAAGAGGGAAGCCTTATGCGAAAAAAACCACGGAAAGATTCAATACCAACTGTGCCCTTTGACACTCTACTCACAGTAAAACCTCGCAAAAATAATGATAGCTAATAGAAGAGAAACAGCTATCATTCTCTAACGAGGATTTGGTATATCCCTGTAAGAATTTATTGAAAAAGCCTATTTTGCCAAGGTTTGGGACTTACCCCTCACTACCTCTTAGAACTTTTGCAGACCTCTGCCTTACC
The DNA here is from genome assembly GCF_052692655.1 of Nostoc sp. DSM 114167. Lineage (NCBI taxonomy): Bacteria > Bacillati > Cyanobacteriota > Cyanophyceae > Nostocales > Nostocaceae > Nostoc > Nostoc sp. DSM 114167. Next base: position 3,023,252 of record NZ_CP195116.1, on the reverse strand, counting down.
ACTTGGCTATGCCGCCACAGCAAGATTCCCTGACCTACTTTTATATTGCTAAGGTATCTTAGCAGCTATTTAGCAGTCATAGGACACTAGTTAAACCATGATAGCATAGGATTTTGAGGTAGAGATAGTAGGTTAACTGGATGTTTTTGGTAAGCTTTAGGCGATCGCGATAAAATTTCGATTGCAGGTCGATCGCAGCACAAACAAATCTTAGCTGATTAAAGAAAGTTGCAACTCCTCACTCCTCACTCCTAGCTTGTTACACTTTTACTTCTTCGGCAAAACTACCCCAGCGGAGAAAGTGAAATGGGCCAGCGATAGAACCCCAGAGACGTTCATCGGTGTCTAAATCTCTTCCTCGGTCGAGGCTGAAAAATTCTTTAGCGTCAATCTCAAATTCGTTATCTAGATAAGTATTTTTGCCGTCACGAACCACTATGCAGCCTTTACCAGGTTCAACTCTGCCTTTGAAGCTTTTACCTGTCCACTCTACAATCATGTTGCAACCTGGCATTTTTTCCAATTGGTCAAGAGACAATTCTTTGAGGCGTTCGGGTTCGCGAGATGCACCGTAAAATTTCTCTTCTTCTTTAACGGTGTAGTGTTCAATCGCAATGTGGTTTTCTGCCGGAATTAACTTCATTACCCGCATTCGGTAGGGTTGATTGAGCAAAAAATCATAAGCTTGTTCGAGAAACAAACTTACCCCTGAGAACAACTCTAAGGGAAGGGGACGGATACAGACGCGGATATGAGCATAAAAAGGCGGATTTTCAAAAGCTTGTTCTTGATTGCTAAAGTCAGCTGCCATCCAACGGGCTAAGGTGGCGATATCAGTAGAATGAGTCATTACAAAACGATTGACTAGTTACTTAAATACGATCTAGGATTATTTTGACACTCCCCTGACTCAAAAATCCTGGTTGCGATCGCAATTTTTAAATTATATCTAGGATAGATGCTCTGATTGGAGAAAATTAGCCGTTTGAGTACACGTGAAACTTTACATCTTGTACCTAACAACTAGAACTCGTTAAGCATTTATTTTGGCAAAATCCCTACACTATCTTTTCTCTGTGTGCTGAAGCCAGATTGCTCTCAGGTAGGCTTTTCTTGTAAAGCTGGAGAAAAGCTGGAGAATAGTTAGTCAATAATAGGCATGGGGATAATTGTTAATTATCTCATGCAAATCACTCAAGGCAAAGTAAAGGAAGGAATGCTCAAGCACTTAATTGCGATCGCTACTGCTACTATACTCTTTAGCAATTCTTTAACACTGGCAGCGAGTAAACCGCCGAAACCACCCGATAAATTTCCTCCCAGCCCTCTAGAGATTACCACACCCGATCCACTGTCACCGCGATCGCCCAAGGATAAACAGCCGTTAACTCTCCAAGAACGGCAAAAGTTAGAACCAGCGTTAGATGCATTAAATCAAGAAGCGGCGGCGAAACTGCAAGCAGGCGAACAGGTGGCGGCGTTTGAAATTTGGAACCGAGAATTACGTTTGCGGCGCTTTTTAGGTTCATTAGCAGAAGTGCAAGCATTATCACGAGTTGGGGCGATCGCTTGGAAGCTAAACGATGGACAAGAAGTACAATATATTACGGAACGATTGCAAGCAATTCAAAAACAAGCCCAATCTCAGAAAAAAGCTGCTCCAATCGATTTAGAATTGTGGCGATCGCTAGGTGAAGCTTACAAAAATGTGCGATTGTCTAAACTAGCCATAGAAGCTTACAACCAAGTTTTGCTAGTAGTGCGACAACAACAAGACCAGACAGCAGTATTAGAAACCCTCAAAACAATTGGAGAACTGCATTTGAGTTGGTTTGATTATCGCAAAGCTGCACCAATCTATGAGGAATTGTTGAGTTTCGCTACATCCCTTGGCGATCGCGTAAACGAGGTAACATATCTGCAACAGCTGGCTTATATTTACGAGCAGACAAACCAACCGCAGCAGTCATTGAATGTACTTAACAAACTAACAGAAATTTATGCCAATGAAAATAATCTTACGGAAATATTAAAATTAAAGCTAGCGATCGCTTCAGATTACGAATCTCTAGCTAAGAAAGATCCTAACTTACTGCTAGAAGCTTTTAATAATTATCAAGAAGCTTATACCACTGCTTGGCAATTAAAGGAGTACGTTCGGGCTGGTGATGCTTTGCAAAAGTTAATTGCGTTGTATCGTTCCCAAGGACAAACACAGGAGGCTTTGCAGGCTAGCGAAATTCTGGTGCAGATACAGGCGCAAGCTGCCAACTTTTACGGAATGATGCAAGCTTATGACCAAATTGGGCAATTGTATCTAGAACGCAAAGAATTTCCTCAAGCATTAACAGCTTTTCAACAAGGGTTAAAACTGGCGCAACAACTCAAACATGAAGAAGCATACTTTACTGGACAAATTGCAAAACTATCGAAAACAAATTAACTGAAATTTCTGCGATCGCTTAACATAAAAATACCCGCCACGCCTAACCACAAGGTGAAAAGCTATGTCAGAAACCACCCTAGCTGCACCAGATATTCAGCTCCCACCCACCCAGGCAGAATTACCATACGATGACGGTATTCCGATGGAAAGCGCACGACACAAAGCCCAGATGGATTTGCTGATAGATGCTTTGATACCTTGGTTGGAAGAACGAGAGGATGGGTTTATCGGTGGTAATATGTTTGTTTACTACAGTCTGGCCCAAGTGCGAAACAAAGACTTTAAAGGGCCAGACTTTTTTGCTGTGTTGGGAGTCCCGAAAGGAGAACGTCGCAGTTGGGTGGTTTGGGAAGAGGAGAAAGCACCAGATGTAGTCATTGAATTGCTTTCTGACAGCACAGCCCAAGCAGACAAAAATGAGAAAAAGCTGATTTATCAAAATCAAATGCGTGTACCAGAATATTTCTGGTATGACCCTTTTAACCCTGATGATTTTGTTGGTTTCTCTAATGAAAAAGGAGCTTATCAACCTATTATATTCAATGCTCAAAATCAGTTAGTGAGTCAATCTTTAGGGTTAGGATTGCAGTTGTGGCAGGGAAGTTATAAAGGTATTGATGCTACTTGGTTACGCTGGGCAAATTTGGCAGGAGAATTACTACCAACTCCTGAAGAAAAGGAACGCCAAAGAGCAGAACAAGAACGTCAAAGAGCAGAACAAGAACGCCAAAGGGCAGACAAAGCAGAATCGCAGTTATTGCAAACTGCACGCAACTTACTTGAATCTGGGATGACAGTAGAACAGGTAGCGAGATTAACAGGTTTGAATGTATCGGAGATAGACACTGAAAAGGATGTATGATTTGTGGGATTTGTTTAAACGATCGCTCCAGCAACGCAATCATACAAGCGATCGCTAATCAATATCAATCCTGTTCTAAAATCCTTTCTATATCTTGTCCAGCATCCAGAATCCGCACAACTTCAATGCTTTCATCTCGCTCAAAGTAAAAAATTAAATATTTTTTATGGTTGCAACACCCGCCTCAGAATGAATTCTAAGGCTAATAGCTAAAGTCTTCTAAAGAAGACTAAGAAAAAAAGTTTTAGTCCACTTGAGTGGACTTTAGCTATTAGCCAGGAAATTTATTTCTGGGCGGGTTAAGGGGCTAATTGAGAATCATCGCTTTAAGTTACTAAAATAACGAGTTTAGTTACTACCACTACGATTTTTGTGACAAACATAATTATTTTCGTTACAATATTACCAATTTGTTAGTGAAATAACGAGTTTAGTTACCACCACTACGATTTTCGTTGATATTCCTGAGCCTATCGTTACATTTAATACTTTTCAAATTCAGCGACGTTGAAATTTCACTTCGTTTGAAAGATATTTTGTATCATTTTTTTGTCTGCATTCGCCGCCGCCTTATCCAACTCTGCAATCTCACCAGCGTTTAATTGCCAACCCAACGCCCCAAGATTCTCCTTCGCTTGTTCGACGCTCTTTGCTCCAGGGATAGGAATAGTTCCTTTACAGATGCACCAATTAATTGCTACTTGTGACATAGTTTTGTTTCTCAATTGTGCCACCTCTTGCAAACATTCCAAAAGCGATTTACCAGCAGAAGCCGCTTTGCCTCTTGCCATTCCTGATAATATTTGCTTAAATAACAAACCTCGAATGCCTTTAGGCAAAGGGCCTTGCTCAGAGTATTTTCCTGTCAGTAGTCCCAAAGCTAGAGGGCTGTAGGCAATCAATTTAATGTCTAACTCATCACAAAGGTCTTTGAGCTTGAGTTGGGTGACAGGATATGTAGACAACAGAGAATATTGAACTTGCAAAGTTGTAATCGGAACGCCTCGTTCGGCGAATTTTTTCTGCACTCGCATCAGCCGTTTTGGTCCATAATTGGATAATCCCACGCCCTTAACCAGTCCTTGCTCATACAAATCGGCAAGACCATCTAAAAGTCCTTCCTCTTGCCAAGGAGCATAGTTTGCTGTTGACCAATGCATCTGTACCAAATCAACATTTTTTCCCAGGCGTTGAGCAGATGACTGGCAAGCCTTTACCATTGATTGACGCGTCCATCTCCACGGATAAGCAGCAAGCTTAGTTGCAATACAAATATTTTCTTTGCCTAAACCTACATATTCTCGGTTGAATCGTCCCAGAAGCAACTCACTGCGACCATTCAATCTCCCCGTTCCGTAAGAATCGCCTGTATCAAATAAAGTTACACCGTTGCTTACACAAAGGTTAAAGACGGCTTGCAACTGCTCATCCATACTTTCGTCATATCCCCAAAGCAGTTGGTTGCCCCAAGCCCAAGTACCGCAGCCCATGCTTGGGAGTGAGAGTTTTTGGAGAGTCTGCATCTTTACTGTTTGTAGATTGCCTTATTAATTATCAGGCATATATAGCAGTTCAAAATCATTCATCAAAGAAAAGCAGGAGGCAGTGTTTCGACTCCCTTTCCTGCGGGACGCTACGCGTAGCTTGCTTCCCCAAAGGGGTACGACTACGCTCAGTGACCACCTGCTCGGTTGGTGAGCGTTTGCGTAGCGTCTCGTAGAGAAGCCAAACCACTGCCTTTGTTCGTTTAACCGAAGTACAAAAAAGGCAGACTCCTTGTCTGCCCCTTAAGACTTAATAGTTAAATTTTTGGTTTTAGACCTTAATAGCGACCACCACCACCACCATAGTTTCCTCGTCTACCACCAGAGGAACCGCCCTCTGTTTTGGGTTTGGCTTTATTAACTTTTAAGCTTCGACCCATCCATTCAGCCTTATCAAGGGCATCAATTGCCGCTTGTTCTTGTGCGTCTGATTCCAATTCCACAAACCCGAAACCTCTCATCCGACCTGTTTCTCGGTCAACAGGCAATTGAACATTTTTTACAGTTCCATATTCTGCAAAGACTTGCCGGAGGTCATCTTCTTTAACCTCATAAGATAGATTGCCGACGTAAATTGACATAGAATGTCTCCAGAATCAGAGGGTGTAGAGATTTAGATCCGGAGAGGTCTGTAATACAAATATATATAAAAACAAACTGTACAGCCGAATTTCATCTTCCATGCATACTTTAACATAAATGGAGATGTTATGTTGTTAAGTAACACTATACTTAATCTGTCGATCTAAGTACTCAGATAGTTGGCAAAACTAGTAGTCTGGCAACCCAAAAATGTTAGGTGGAGGTTGGGTAAAGGGTAAAGGAAAAAGGGTAAGGGATAAAAAATCTTTTCCCTTTCCCCCTTACCCTTTACCCCACTTGCGTTGCCAAGGCGTACTACTAGTTTCAAATCAACCTACCAACGATCGCAGGAAATATGCAGCAATCAAACAATTTTCATCACTGAACTTAATTTATCTTCAAAGAAGATTAATTGGTAATTTTTAGATTCTGTTCAATCAAAGTTTCGAGAGAGAACAAACCAATAAAACCAGTGCGATCGCTTGTAACGTAAAATTAGTTTCCATCCAGCATTTGCTAACAGCTTCACGCCCATGTTTTGCGACTACCTAATCCAAATCCTGACTGCCCGTGTGTATGATGTTGCCCAGGAAACACCACTGGAGTATGCCCCAAATTTGTCTGCACGGCTGAATAATCAACTCCTGTTGAAACGTGAGGATATGCAGTCAGTATTTTCCTTTAAACTGCGGGGTGCTTATAACAAGATGGTGCAACTGCCCCCAGATATATTGGCGCAGGGTGTAATTGCTGCATCTGCGGGGAACCATGCTCAGGGAGTTGCCCTGGCAGCCAATCGTTTGGGAACCAGAGCGATTATCGTCATGCCAGTAACTACACCCCAAGTCAAGGTGGATGCGGTGAGAATGAGGGGCGGAGCAGTGGTGTTACATGGAAACACTTATGACGATGCTTATAGCTATGCCCGTGAATTAGAAATAGAAAAAGGATTGACTTTTATTCATCCCTTTGACGATCCTCATGTAATTGCTGGACAAGGAACAATTGGGATGGAAATTTTACGGCAATATCAGCAACCCATCCATGCAATTTTTGTAGCAATTGGCGGCGGCGGATTAATTTCTGGGATAGGAGCTTATGTAAAACGGTTGCGTCCCGAAATCAAAATTATTGGTGTTGAACCAGTAGATGCTGATGCCATGTCTCAATCACTTAAAGCCGGACATCGGGTGCGCTTGTCTCAAGTCGGGTTATTTGCTGATGGCGTAGCGGTGCGGGAAGTAGGTGAAGAAACCTTCCGTTTATGTCAACAGTATGTAGATGAAATCATTTTGGTGGGTACAGATGATACTTGCGCTGCGATTAAAGACGTATTTGAGGATACGCGATCCATTTTAGAACCAGCTGGTGCATTAGCGATCGCAGCTGCCAAAGCCTACGCCGAAAGAGAACAAATCGAAGGGCAAACCTTAATTGCTGTCGCCTGTGGTGCAAACATGAATTTCGATCGCCTCCGCTTTGTCGCAGAACGCGCAGAATTAGGCGAACGCCGCGAAGCAATCTTTGCAGTCACAATTCCAGAGGAACGCGGAAGTATTCGCCAGTTTTGTGAATGTATCGGCAACCGTAATCTGACGGAGTTTAATTATCGCATTGCCGACGAAAAAACAGCCCATATTTTTGTCGGCGTGCAAATTCAAAACCGTGCTGATGCTGTCAAGATGGTAGAAATCTTTGAAGCTCATGGATTTGAAACCCTTGATTTAACAGACGACGAGCTAACTAAACTACATCTGCGGCACATGGTGGGTGGACACTCTCCCCTAGCTAACAATGAATTACTCTACCGTTTTGAGTTTCCCGAACGTCCCGGCGCATTGATGAAATTTGTGACTTCCATGAGTCCCGACTGGAATATTAGTCTTTTTCACTACCGCAACAACGGCGCAGACTACGGTCGGATCGTTGTTGGTATCCAGGTTCCTCCCCACGAAATGCAAGAGTGGCAAGCTTTTCTCGACCATCTGGGCTATCGCTATTGGGATGAAAACAAGAATCCTGCATACAAGCTGTTTTTGGGATAGGTGGGGAGTGGGTAGTGAAGAAGGGAATAGGTTACAGGGTACAGGGTACAGGTTACAGGTTACAGGGTACAGGGTACAGGGTACAGGTTACAGGTTACAGATTATTCCCTATCACCTATCACTTGTCACCTGTCACCTAATCCCCATGCCAATTTAACGAGAACTCCCTTTCAATATCAGATTTGAGTCCCAAGTATAGAAGCCGATTTGATTAGGAACCCTAGCAAATCTACCTGTGCGATAGCCTCTAGATAGTTCATTCAGCACCTTATTTTTGATCTCTCTAATTTGCTGAGAATCTAGTTCTCCATAAATTCCGGTGATGACTTCAGCCACGCTGAAAACTTTACCTGGATTTTGTTTTAACAGAGAGGTGAGGGCATCAATTAAAAATTGACCCTCAAAAGCCTTGAGCATCGGTACTGTTTTTGTCGGCGGAACGAAAGGCTTCTTATTTTTGTTCTTGATATTCCTAGAAGCACCATTGCGATTATTTGGGGCTACCAAACTTAAATCCAGAGTATAACAACCTGGCTCATCGGGAATAGTTACCCAGTAATTTCTTTCTCTACCTTGGGTGAGGGAAGATTGCACTCTACCTTTAACTACTTTGAATAGATAGGGATCTAACTGTCCATAAAGCGATCGCACGATAAAATCGATATGACAAACAGTACCTATCTGTTCTTGCAATAGCTGTTTTATGGCTTCCATTCGCGAGATAGCGTGCTGATACTGAGGTAGCATCGGAATTTCCACTACCTTCGTTGAACTATCATTGTTGTCTGGAGCGATCTTTGGATCTGTTGATGTCGTTTGAGGTTGACTCTCTTTTGTATCAACAGCAGAAAAAGAATTATTTATCTCAACTCGATCTGAGTCTTTTTCTACTGACTCTAAAGATTCCACCAAGTTGATTTCGCCGATGTCATCAAGAGGTGATAAAAACCGCAGAGAACTTTCTCCAGAATGATTTGAGGTTTCATCAGCCGCCGTTAATCTTGATATCTGCTTGTTGGTATCAGAATAAGACCAGTTAGACAACAACGCTTCTACATGATCGAGCTGCGATCGCGCCTGCACAAAGAGACGTTCATACTCTTCTGTCAGGCGAGCATAATAGTCTCGTAATTCCAACAGTGGTGAGAGAAAGGTGCCCGGAGGCGGTTCTAATTGTCCATTTTGAGTCATAGGGCTTTAATCAATTTAAATCGATGTCACTTTTATAAGACATTGCTCTGGGTTTTGCCTTGTGAGATGCTGGCTGGGATTTCTTAGGCGGTTGGGGAGGGCGACATCTCTCACAATATAAAGGTCGAGGACCGAAAGTCTCGCGTTTTGTCAGATCGTTACACTCTTTACAGACAAACTGGAAAACACGAGTATGAATCTGTCTTTTGTGCGCCCTGACAGTATATTCTCTAACATCAATGAATTTACTTGCCATAATCAGGAATTGTGAATTGCCGACGTTATCAATGTCCTATCAATATAGCTATTCAAGCAAATCAAACTGCATCAGTGTGTGTTTATGTAGAAGTTTTATTCAAATTAGTGAATTTGACATCTAGACATAAAGTGCAGATGAGCAATTTGAGAGTTAGCTGTTGACTATATCTCTCAGCATATAATTGGTGATGAGCAAACACTACTATCATTCTTCAAGCGCAGGCGATTTACATTGCCTTGCTCATAAAAGTTGATAGGAGAAAGTGCAGGATTATTTACTTCCACTACTATTGATTGGCAAATCAAGCGATCGCCAGTGTCTCTAATAGCCCATCATAAAATTACCGCACTCCTAACCCCTCTTCCTCATGCTAGATGGGTAATGCTTAATGAAGCCATTCCTGTGTAAAGAACAACCGCCTCCTAAAACAGGAGGCGGCGATCGTTGTTAATCAAAGTATGATTCCAATAAGTTTGATCCCTCTATTAGTAGTATGTCAAGTCAACTTCACGCGGTCAATAACTTTGTAGTCAGAACTTTAGTCCTTTGTTAAGCGCTCAAGCGCTGATTACTAACCGATAAATTTCAACTTGACAGATTACTGCTGACTGGGAGTAGTAGGTTGTGATTGAGGTTGTTGGCGTAAACTACGCAAAGAGTCCCGCAATTTATTCTGGCTAGTGTTATCTCTTCGCCGCCGCCGATTTATAGTTGTTTGTGGCTTTTGTGATGAATCGGTAGTCGTTTGCTCGCGCTGGATGCCGCGTAGGGACTCTCTTGCAGTTCCTTGAGTAGGAGTTGTTCTAGCTTCAGATGATGAATTTCTTGCAGGACTTTCTGCTCTTTGAGGTTCCAGTCGCCGACTAAATCCAGATATTGCTGGTTTTGATGGGGGTGCCAACTCTCTGCGCCTACGTCTTGGAGTTTCCTGTGTAGAGTTAGCAGCCGTTGTTTGCTGACTTCTTTGTGTCTCTTGTGCTTGTCTTTGTGTTTTCCGTTCTTGAACTTGGCGCGATCGCCGTGAGCCTTTGATAGCATATTCAGTGGCTATAGATACCCCTTGTCTACCACCTTCTGTGGGTTTTAATTTCCAGTCACGCGCTTGTCTGGCGGTTTCTTCATCCAAGTCGCGGTTTCCACTAGAGCGAGCAATCCGCACATTGGTAACATTACCTTCTGCATCAGTATCTACAGCTACTTCTACTCTGCCTTCAACTCCTCGCCGTCTTGCTGCCTCTGGATATTTGGCATTACATTCGCGGCAGGCTGCACGACCATTACTATTACCTGAACTGTTAATTTTTGGAGGTGTAGGCGCTGTTGCTACTCTGGGACGGTTTCCTGTTCCACTACCAATTCCACTGCCGATGCCGCTACCGGTGCCACTACCAATTCCACTACCAATTCCACTGCCGATGCCACTGCCGATGCCACTACCAGTTCCACTACCAGTGCCGCTACCAGTGCCAGTTCCAGTTCCACTGCCAATGCCACCTCCAGTGCCAGTGCCAGTTCCTCCGCCAGGGCCAGTACCGCTATTTGTACCTACAGCAATACCACTACCTGAGCCTAAACCAACACCAGATCCGCCGCCACCGCCACCGCCACCTGCTGAACTTGCTTTGGAATCTTCAGACGGAGCTGATTGGGGAATGGGTGCAGATTTCACAGGTACTTCTGGTACCGCTCGTGGAATGGGTGCAGATTTCACAGGTACTTCTGGTACCGCTCGTGGAATAGGTGCAGATTTCACAGCAACTTCTGGCTCGATCGGAATTGCTTTTGGCGGCGTATCTATCGGCTGTGGCTTCTGAGGGACCGCTGTAATCTGTTCAAATTTTTCTACTGGTGGAGTTTTTATAGGCTGTTTTTGGACGACTTCTGGTTCTTTTTTTATTTCTTTTGGAATCTCTGCAATTGGTTTTTCTGGTTTTGCAGTCGGAGAATCCACGATCGCGATCTCTACTGGTTCTTCTTCTCTTGTGGGCACTCTCGTCAAATAATTACTGATGCCTGAAGACAGTACGCCGATATGCAGCGCCAGTGAACCTATCAGACTGTAAGTCAGAAAAGACTTGAGAGCCTCAACTTCTTTGGAACGTTGCTCGACAGTAATGCCAGAAAAGCTCATAGCTATTGCTACCTATTCTCACTAATTTAGCTATCTTAGAATGCAAGGTTACAAATATCAAGTAAAAAATTAAAATTAATTGCGATCGCTCTACGGAACCTTGCAATAACAAAAATATCTTTTTGAAGTACCAATATCATGCTTTTTGGACAAAATTAATTTTTGTTGCAATTTAATTAAATTAATTTATGTAAAACAAACTAACAATTAAATAAAAATCATCAGCATTACATTTGAAAAAATTATCATTATATTTTATATTTTATTGAGAAAAAGTTTCAGCTTTTCTCTAGATTCTGGTAGTCTGATTTTGTATTGTGGACGACGTTATAGAGGCACTACATGGGAATTCAGAATTTGTTTGCAGCAGGCGGTGTGGTCATGTGGCCCCTGTTGGCGTTTTCGGTATTGGGTGTGGCGCTGATCGTTGAGCGGATCAGGTTTTGGGTAAGGATCAATAAGCGTCAAAACCGGGTGGTGCGAGACGTTTTGAATCTCTACCGTCTCGATAATATTGTCGGTGCAATGGATAAACTTCAGAAAAACGCAGATTTGCCACTGGCTCGGATTTTTCTGGCGGCTTTAGAATTAGAAGAGCCAAATCCAGAGGAATTTCGTTTGGCTTTAGAAAGTGAATCGCAAGCTGAGATACCTGTACTCAAACGTTTCCAAAACATTTTCGAGACAATTATTAGTCTGGCACCACTGTTAGGTCTTCTCGGCACTGTGTTAGGATTGATAGCTTCTTTTGCTTCCCTAAATCTTGGTGACGTGGGAGGTAGTAAAACGGCAAGTGTTACGGCTGGGATTAGTGAGGCTCTAGTATCAACAGCATCAGGATTGATCGTTGCGATATTCATACTCATGTTTGCCAATACCTTCCGGGGATTGTACCAACGGCAAATTGCACTAATTCAGGAGTATGGAGGACAGCTAGAATTACTTTACCGCCGTCGCTATGAACGAGGAGAAAAAACCTATGCGTCTACCAGATGAACCAGAACTTCCACTACAGATCAATATCGTGCCGATGATTGACGTGATTTTTGCAATTTTGACATTTTTCATCATGTCAACTTTGTTTTTAACACGTTCGGAAGGTTTGCCAGTAAATTTACCGAAGGCCGCCACAGCTAAACAACAGCAAGTTCCCACTAAAATTACCATTACGGTAGATGAAAAAGAACAGGTTAGCCTGAACCGTAAACCAATTGCAGTTGATGATTTGACAGCGCAAGTGCGGACTTTAGTTGGTTCTAACCCAGAAGTATTAGTGATTATTAATGCTGATGAAAAAGTTGATTATGGCCGGGTGGTGGCGGTAATGGATCGGGTACGTCAGGTTCCGGGAGCTAAATTAGCGATCGCTACCCAAAGAGAGTAAATAGATATATTAGGCATCAGAAGTTCAGAGAGTCAGGAAAATTCTAGATTCTGACTCCTAACTCCTTTTTGTATCATAGACATCTCCAGCAATTTATTATGCATTGGCCAAAATCCTTGTTATACACAATTCATTAATTTTGCCTACCTGATTTTCACCAGATGTTTAATTCTAAAGGTAGTAACTTTTATTGGTGTAAGTTTTGCCAAGGTTAAGTTTCAGCCAAATGGTTCCATTCTAGTATCTACAATCACGACATAATCCAAACTGACTTGATAAATTGCTAATTACACGAACAAAATAAGGCATAGCAAATTTATACAAGCAGGTAGATTATCTGATGACTATTCCAGAGTCAATTAAAAAATTCATTACATGGATACAAGGTTTTGATCGTCGTGTTTTACAGAATGAAGATGATATCAAAGAAAAGTTGATTTTGCCCATGTTTCACTATCTCTGCTATCCAGAGAGATGTCATCGTGAATACTCTTTGAAAACATATCAATCAGAAATACACACTAAAAATCCAGAAATTGCTCAGATTTATTTTGCCACAGATGATGTTAAGAAACAAAATACAGATACATCACTCATTTTTGTAGAAGTGATAGAACCGCATACAACTAAGTTAAATAGAGCTATTGAGCAAGCTAAATTTTATAGTAATCATTTTAACACACTATTTTTTATTCTCACCAATGGATATGAAATTAAGGTTTTTCAGCGCCTAGATTATAATCAAGAAGAATTAGTATTCGATCTAAATATAGATGCTTTTAAAAATAACGATATTGCCTCCAAGTTTTATAATAAACTCAATTTTGATGTAGTTAAAAATATCGATAAAAATACAGACGATATTTTGACATATTCTAAATATAACTTAATAGAAAAATTAATTATACGCCATCCAGATTTACAGTATTTTTTAGAAAAATCTGATTTTGAGCCTTCTATTACACTAGAAGGCTGCCACTTAGTTGTTGTTAAACCAAAAGTAGCGATCGCCTGTAATTTACCCAAAGCTTTTGGAGAAGGTAATTGTCAAATAGAATTCAGTAGTATTCTTTTTAAAGGTTTAAAAATTCACTTAAATAATCAAGATATTTTAGGTCAATTAATGACGGGATTGCACACTCAACCAGATTGGGGGTGTCGTCGTTTTTTAAAACAGATAGATAAAGATAGTTTTACAGTAAATTTGGGTCAAATAACAGTCATTTTATCAAAGTTAGAAGCAATAGACTTGTGTTTGTGTGTTGATGAAATTTGTCAGAAATATCAAAATTTAATAATGGAATTTGAGAATGCTCTAGAAACATGGGATTTTGAATTTGTAAAGTTCTCAGAAGTTCGCGGTTTTATGCTATTTTCTGTCAGACAAGAGTTATGGGAGTTGATGCAGCAGTTCGCTAAGGAATTTGATTATAAGAAAGGTAAGTCAGAATGGCATCTATTTCATAGAGAAAATATATCAATTAGAGTGAGTCGAGGAATTCGCGATCATACATTTTTCTTCCCAAAATTTAACAGAGATTTATCCTTATTAACAAGCAATCAAATTAATATAATCTACGAACTAAATGATATCAACTTACAATCTATTGAAATAGCTAAATTTGGCTTTTGGCAGCAAGATATTGGAGTACGAGGAACTTGGACAGCTAGATATACCAAACAGTGGTTATTAGATAAATATATTCCCAAAGTTATTAATTATTACTCAAAAAAATCTCAATTATCTGAAGCTGAATTGCTAGCAAAAATAACAAATGACACAAGAGAATGTGCGCTGATTAAAGAAATTGATAATATTATAGATTTAGTACCTTATCTTCGTGACATCCAATCTTGGCTACATATCTATGTGGAAAATATTGCAGCTTCACTATTGAAACCATATTACCAAGCTTATACAAATTTAGTGCGTAACACAGATTCTTCCATAATAGGCATAGACTATATTTTCGGAAATTTGCGGCGAGTTGAGTGGAAAAATTCACCAGAAGAAAATTATAGCAATTCCACAAACTGGAAAAACTTAACTTTTAAATATGCTATAGATTGCTTAGAACGGCAAGTAGTAAGAATAAATAATAGTGAATACGAAAATAGTTTCAAAGCAGATTTAATCACTCGGATATTTATTTGGATTATAGAAAATGGTAAAATATCTTTTTCACAAGCTCAGTTAAGTGCTGCTAAACAAGCTTTAATTCCACTTTGGGAACAAAGTCGTTTTGAAATGCGCTATATCTATCCTAATCAATAAAATTACAAAATTTGCTGTAAATCTAACACAAACCCAGGTAGTACATTTTCTCCTGATAAACTAGTAGGATTGTCTAATATTTCTACATCTTTACCTGGACGATAAATTTCCACTCGCTTGTTTTTCCGATCGATTAACCAGCCTAATTGAGTACCATTTTCGATATACTCCTGCATTTTCTCTTGTAATTCTTTCAAGGAATCAGTACGAGAACGCAACTCTACTACAAAATCAGGACAAATTGGGGCAAATTTTTCTTGTTGTTCTGGGGTTAAAGCATTCCATCGCTCAATTTTCACCCAAGAAACATCAGGAGAACGTTCTGCGCCATTAGGTAGGGTGAAACCAGTTGAAGAGTCAAAACCTTTGCCTAATTTAGTCTGTTTATTCCAGATTCCTAATTCAACAACCATATCAAAGTTACGGTTGCCAGTATCACTACCTGTAGGTGGCATAATTAATATTTCCCCTGATGCTGTGCGCTCAAATCTATAATTACTATTTTTCTGACACATCTGGAAAAATTGCTCATCAGTTAAGTCAATTTTCAATTTGAGTGTAGAAGGGAAAGTGGTTGTCGTGGCGTTCATAGGCTATTCTGAGCATCTTACTTTCTAGTGTAGTGCTGTGTGGGGTGCGATCGCTGCCAAGAGATTATGGAGAGCGATCGCAACGCAAACAACTTCTGGTTAAATTTTAGTAATGCTCTATAAGCTCCATACTTTAGAGGGTAGAAAAATCTAGATGCTTTGGTTATCTCAATGGCTAGTGTTAGGAACTATATTTGTTAGCTTAACTTTTAGCACACCTGTATTTGCCAGTCAGTCTATGAACCAACAAGATATGCAGATATTGATAGAAAAAGCTAGAGATGCATGGATCGCTCAAGATGTCGATGCTCTTGCACAATTGTTTACGATTGATGGAGAATTAATCGTGCCTGGTCAATGCTGGCGGGGACAAGAAAGAATTCGAGAAGGACTTGCCAATTTTAAACAACAGTATTCAGATATTAAAATAGACATCCAACGGATTATTATTGGAGCAAATCAGGCAGCAGTAGAATGGTACTACGAAGATACAGAAAAAGCGACAGGTCGCCGTAATCAAGCTGATGACGTAATTGTTGTAGATTTCAAAGACAGTCAAATTAGTCGTTGGCGTGAATATTTTGACACACAAACGCCAACTAACAGATAGTTACATTAGTCCTGGAACTTCAATATTCTTAATTTATTTTGAATCAAGGATATTAAAGTTTCAGAACTAATTTGTAACGGAAAAAACACAAGACGTTATATCACCTTAGACCGCTCTGATGAAGAATTTCACCTTCCCTTCAGTGATAGTAAAGTGGAGGAAGCGATAAAAACTCCACACCGTCAAGATTTTTATTGATTTACACTGTCCAAACATCTGTCATCGCTCATCTTCGATGTTTGATATTGGGCCACAGCGGCATAACACCCATACAGTGCTGTCTGTTTTCATAAACATAGAATAGCTAACAGTTGAGTGAAAAACTCTCTCTCCCAAGTATAAACACTAGCTAGCCTAGAGATATAGCTATATTGTTTATACAAACTTATCTAAAGCAAGATTTTAATTCTTTATAACTTTAGCTAGTCATTTGACGCCGTTGAGACTGTACTTGGTTAAACTGCTTTTGTTGTGGTGTTAATTGGCTGTAATCACTTGAAGATTGCATATCCCATTGTAATTCTGCTAGTACCAGTAAACTAACGGTCATAATTAGCCCCGTTGAGAGAAACTGCATGACACCGCAGTACGGTAAAACTAAGATTCCCAGCAAATGAATAAATCCCATCAAAATAAATGTGCGCGATCGCATTCCTACCCCAGTGCAAAAGTAGCCGATGGCACTTAATCCTAACCACAGTGGACACAAACGGATCAACACCTCTCCCCATCCCAAAAAAATGCTCAGATCGGTCAAGATTAAACCCATTAAGATTAAAATCGCCCAGCTATAAACAACCCAGCGTAGCTGTTCTACAGTTGCCCAAAACCAAGTTAAACTTACCATCCCAACTGCACCGAATAAGGTAAGCACTGACCACAAAATTGCTTGGCTACTCCAGCTAATGGGCAGAAACTGTGCGGTTACAAAAATTCCAGATGAAATTAGTCCCCAGAGAATAAATGCTTGATCGACGCGAGTATAAAACTTTGAAAAGAGGATGAAATTTCCAAATTGGTAGTTGAGACAGACTAGACCTTGAATATCTTGAAAATCTAGCTCTTGCTGTTTTTCACGCAGGAGCGGCTCAGAGGAATTGAAAAAAGTCATTGATAATCTATTACCCTTGGTAGATGAATAAATTATTACTCTATCCAAAGATATATTGTTATTTAAATATAAACAAGTAAAGAGTTCCCTTTGGTCGCGGTAGGAAACAGTGTTTCGACTCCCAACTCTTGGAGAGGCTGCACTTCGACTACGCTCAGTGACCACGCCAACGACTACGCTCAGGGCAAGTCGCTCAACAACCGGGCAGTTTTGCTCCTGCCCTCTGCCTCCTGCGTTCCTTGATAAAATCGATTGTTTTCAATAGCGATCGCAACATGAAGATACCAAATAAGGCGCTATCAGTTTTTTTGCTTAAGCGTGGTGAGGTAGCGATTGCTCCTTCACTCATCGACGCTTAAGCAGCAACTAATCTAGCCCTCTATTTACGTACTAGGTTCAGCAGTTCTTTTGGAGAAGCCAACAAGTCAATCGCTACAAAGAAGATTTTACCTTGAGGATCTAGCAAAAAGCGCCATGCAATATTCATACCTACGCTGGCACCAAACCAAGGGGTTTGGACTTTGCCTGTAACTTTAACTTGGGTATAGCCATCTTCCACAGGCTCAGATACACCACGCTCTGGAAGCATCTTCAATCCCTGACATTCTTCACGCATATAAGCACGAATTGCGTCTTGACCAACAATTGGTCTTTCAAAGGGAGGTTGCAAAGCACCTTCGGAGGTAAACAGAGAAACCGCAGCATCAAAGTCATTGGCATTCATGTTGTTGATATAGCCAAGTACCGTAGGATTGTCGATGCCCTCAATGGTGACTTTAGTCCGAAATGCTGGTGCAGTGGGAGGAGCTACCGGCTCTAAAACTTTTTTGTAACTACCAGGAGCATTCGGATCGAATCCCATGCTAATTACGGTATTACGTAGGATGGTAATTTGTTGACCCGAATCTGCATTGCGGATGGCTTGTAAGACATTGGCAGCTTTAGAAGAAAGCTTGTAACCTGGTGGGATTGGAGCAACGATTCCCTGAGCCATCCATTCTCCTAACTGATACCAAAAGCCCAACTTGATATTCACGGTGAAGGATGCATAAGAACGGCACAGAGGAGTGTCAGCACGGTTAGCCAAATCGTACATGACTTGCGTTTGAGCCTCAAAAGGCATCTGCTTAATTTGTTCGAGTAAGCCTTGTGCAAGGATCATGTTGGCTGCCCCAGGAGCCGCAACTGTAATACTTCTACCCATCTCGGTATAAGCAAACCAAAGTAATGCTAGTTGATCTTCAGCATTGAGCTTAGAGAATGATTCGACAACGGTTGGAACAACATCAGCAACTAGGGTGCCGGGAAAAATACTTTGAGCCGACTGGATGGTAAAAGACATAGCAGAAATTCCAAAAAGAAAATTACAGTTCTACGAATGTGAAAAATTAAATGCGCAAAGACCGATGAAAAATGCGTTTAATTGTTAATAAAAGCACTCAGTAGTTTTTACATCACTAGAAAGCCTGTTGTAGACATAGATAGCTCTAATAAAGGCATAGTGATGCTGTTGCCGTTGAGTTTAGATACTTGGCAAAGCACTTTGTAGGCTCAACTGCATAGTTATTTAGAAAGCCTTGATTAACGGTGGTTTAACGCATTGCTGGTGTTTATGTTTCTTTATGTAAAGAAAGATAACAAGTTCGTTACAAATAAGCAATACTTTCTCAGCTATCTACTGATAATTTATACTTATTAAAAATATAAATTTTACTGATGTTAATTTAATGCAATTAGTACTTTTGTGTGAATAGGATTTCCATAATCCTTAGCTGAACCTATGCGCTATCGAGCATCACAAGCGTCAATATGGTTCGGTTAAGATTTTTTGATGAAAATTTTGGCTCGCAAAGATGCGATAAATCATTACAAAGACGCGATGAATCGCCGTCTCTACAATAATCGGCGATTCATCGCGTCTCTTGCTTTAACCGAACTGTATTGAGCCGACTGTAGACACGCCTAGTTCTCATATACATCCGAAATACCCTACTCATCTAGTACGGTTATTACTACTTTTATTTTCATGTCAAGCAATTGCCAAAAATATTTACAATATTTAATATTCGTTTACAGAAAGCAAAAACAAACAGTCAAAAATGGCAAGTAAAGGTTTTACCATTAACGAACGCAGTAAACTCAACAGATTTGCATTTGAACCCAAAGTTTATGTTGATGAAATTCCACCGATAGGATTCACAAAATATGCCGAAAAACTCAATGGGCGTTTGGCAATGATTGCTTTTGTTTCACTCATAGCTGTGGAAGTTATCACCGGACACGGTTTGGTTGGATGGCTAACCAGCTTTTGAAGAAGACACTTTGAGATTTCTTAATTTTCTTCACTTGACGAATAAAGCAATTTAGAGGCAAACTTACTTATGAAAACTGATTTTGATTATCCTAAAAAAGATTTAATTGGACTCGTTGTTTTTAGACCTGATTTCAACAACTTTGAGATTATTAATGCAAATCAAGCCTGGTCATTGTTTTTTACTGTCGGTCAAGATGATAAAAGGTTGGGACAAGAAATTGAGTTCGGCAGATTTTTCACTAACCTTTTAATTGCCATTGGAGTAACTGGAATTATTTGGGCGATTTACTTCAGCCAACTAGGATGAGTAAGTTTGTTCATTTCTAATGTATAGTAACTTCAACAGAAGTCTTGGATTTGGATACCAAGACTTCTTTGAAATTTTTAATAAGTTTAAAAAACTCTATTTAGCTTTGGAAAAAGTTTGATGTTGATTGGATTTATAAAGCTTCCCAATTTGTCGCGCTATTGTGGATACGTGGGCTTAGAAGTAGCACAAATTGTTTCCAAACATCTTGCTGTTCAAAGTAAAACCTATGTAATTCAAAATAGAAGGGTATTGGTACATCAACTTTTAAAGTCTGGTCTGGATTCTCATACCGCAGATCGAACTGTTAGTGTACTTGTATCAAGCCCAGTTTTACAATTAAGCAACAAAAACCAGTGTGCAATTAATTGTATGCAAGAGAAACCATACAGGTAGTAAAAAGGATTGGGGTTAGGGGAGAGGTGACAGGTTACAGGAAATAATCTGTACCCTCTAACCTTTACCGTATTTCCTTTTTCAGTCACTACTTCAACGCAAACAACGAATCGCCTCTAATAGACCTCTAGCTTTATTCAGCGTTTCTTCGTATTCTTTTTCTGGTTCAGAATCAGCTACCAAACCTGCACCGGCTTGTACGCTGACAGTACGATCGTGTACTACCATTGTGCGAATTGCGATCGCAGTATTTAATTGTCCTTCAAAATCGTAATACCCATACACGCCGGAATAAACACCACGACGGCTAGACTCTAGCTCGTGGATAATTTCCATCGCCCTAATCTTGGGTGCGCCGCTTACCGTACCTGCGGGGAAGGAAGCTTTTAGTAAATCCCATGCTGTTTTACCAATTGCTAATTTACCCACAACATTGCTAACAATGTGCATTACATGGGAGTAGCGTTCAACCATCATTAATTCATCTACTTTGACGCTACCACTTTGACAAACACGCCCCAAATCATTCCGCCCTAAATCCACAAGCATCACGTGTTCAGCAACTTCCTTGGGGTCTTGGAGTAAATCTTGAGCCAAGGTGGCATCTTCTTTCGTAGTTTTACCTCGCGGACGCGTCCCAGCAATTGGGCGTACCGTTGCTATTACTCCACCATCAGAATCGCTTTCGGCTTTCACCATTACTTCCGGACTAGAACCGATGATTTGCCAATCTTGGAAGTTAAAGTAAGCCATGTAAGGCGAAGGATTTATCTGACGTAGCGACCGATAAAGGGCAAAAGGGTCGCCTGTGTATGTTGTTGATAGTCGCTGGGAAATTACTACTTGAAAAATATCACCTGCTTTAATGTAATCTTTGGCCTTCTCAACGCTGGCACAGAAATCAGGACGGGTAAAATTACTCTGATACTCCTCTGCTCCTCTGCTCCCCTGCTCCCCTGCTCCCTTGCTTCCAGGCGGATTCCATTCCAATCGAGTTTTTTCTGGCGATAGGGGTAGAGATAGTTTTTCGAGCATTTGGGTGACGCGATCGCACGCTTGTTGATATGCTGCTTTTAAATCTACATTCGGGTCGCGTAAATCAGCATAAGCGATCGCCCAAATTTTCCGCTTCACCTGATCAAAAATCAACAAGTGGTCTACTTGCATCCACAATCCATCAGGGATATTCCGCTCATCTGGTGGATAAATAGGCACACGCGGCTCAATCCACTGAATTAATTCATAGCCCCAAAACCCAAACAAACCGCCAATTCCTGGCGGTAGCTGTGGTAATTTTACTGGGTGATAAGGTGCTAAACATTCGGCTAAAGCTGTAAAAGGGTCGCCAGCAAAAACCACCTGCGAACCATCGCGGTTTTTCTGAGTCGTGCGATCGCCCCTTGCTTCCAAAACCCACACCGGATCGCAACCAACTAAACTATAGCGTCCCAGTTTTTCCCCACCTTCGATGGATTCCAACAAAAAGCTATAAGGTTGACCCGCACAGACTTTATACCAAGCAGATACGGGCGTATCTAAGTCCGCTACCCATTCTTGATATACCGGGACGAAGTTGCCTTGTTGCGCTAGGGTGGAAAACTGGGAGAAATCCGGAAAAATCATTATTTTTCAAAAGTAATTGGTAATTGGTAATGGGTAATGGGTTTTTATTTACCAATTACCCATTACTAATTACCCATTAGCGACTAACAGCTAGTTACGGAGCGTCGTAGGTAGTAACACCGCTAAACTTAACTTTAGAGGGGCTGGGGTTTTGTCCGATACGACGGTCTACATAACGCACTTTGTCACGACCTTCAGTTACCTTTTCAGGGAAGTTACCATCAGCTGGGTGAAGTAAGGTAGTTTCTCCGTTGGGTAAAATCCGGTAAACTTTGTAATCTGTGATTTTGAGCTTTCGGAGTTGCTGACCGCCCAAAAAGATGCCATATTCTTTACGAGCTATATACAGCAGGTTTTCACCTTTCCGCATAACAGCAGCACCACCTGTAGGCAATTCAAAAACTTGCTCTTTCGGGCTAGTCCAAGTGATAGCGTACTTTTCTTCGACTGCTGCTTTTGTGAGCAAGCCACCAGTGCTACCAGCAAATAGCGGGGTTTGTCCAGAGAGTGTTTCTGCCATAAAGTCTATTCTCTCAACGTTTTTAGGGAATCCTAACATCGCAACCAGGATCATATTGCGATCGCGTCATAGACTGTAACAGTTTTTAGTCATTTGTCCTTGGTTCTTTGTCATTTGTTAAAAACCAATGCCCCATACTCTTCAGGAGTGCTGAGTTAGGAGTGCTGAGTGCTGAGTTAGGAGTTATTATTTCTCCTCTGCTCCTCTGCTCCTCTGCCCCCTGCCCCCTGCTCCTCTGCCCTCTGCCTATTTACTCTTGACTTTTGTCCGCTTTTCCTCTTGGCTACTCCGAACAATCGGGATGGTGAAGTGAAACTGACTGCCCTGGTCTTTACCAGTTGACTCTGCCCAAATTTGCCCACCCCAGCCATTAACAATTTGACGGCAAATTGCTAAACCAAGTCCAGTTCCGCCGGTGGTGCGGCGCAGCGATCCCTCTTCTTGATAAAAGCGGTCAAAAACTACTTCTAAACGATTTGGTTCAATGCCGCGTCCAGTATCAGCTATAGTCACTTCGACCATTTGACGGCTGTTGTCAATCGCTTTAATCGTGATTTTTCCTTGAGGTGGCGTAAATTTCAAAGCATTGTCTATGAGTTTTGCCAGTACCTCGACTAGCCAATCACCGTCAGCTCTAACTAAAGGTAGATTTTCGGCAATTTGAGTCTTGATTTGGGGCGGCTTTTCCGTTGAGGAACGCGTGCGATTTCGGCTGAGTGCTAAATCCACACATTCTTGTAAGGTGAGGGATTCTGGATGCCATTCCACTCGGCCGCTTTCCAAGTTGGAAAGTGTGAGAAAATCTTGTACCAGTTTTCGCATCCGTTCCGAGTCGGAAAGAGCGGTGTTGAGCATGACCTGCTGCAACTCCAAGGGCATATCTGGTTCTGTAGCGAGACTTTCCAAGCACACTTGAATTGTGGATAGGGGAGTACGCAATTCGTGTCCAGTGATGGCGATGAGGTTGCTGCGGGTGCGGTCTAGGGCTTCTAGTTGCTGGTTAAGTTCTTCTAGGTTAGCGTAAGCTTCCGCTTGGATAAGAGCTGCTCCTACTTGGGTAGCGATCGCTTCTACCAAATCCAATTCTCCAGGTTGGCACTCGTGGGGTGGCATTCGGCAGTAATGTAACTCCACAATCCCCAATAATCGCCCCTGATAGAAAACTGGTTCCATCAGCCAAGAACGAATGGCAAACTTTTTGGCGATGGTAGAAAGTCCTGGCGATTTGGTAACGCGGGGGTCACTCAGCGTATCGCTGACACAAACACCTTCGCCAAGTTCTACGATGTCCCGAAATAGAGAATTTTTCTCTAACTCCCAGGTTTGCCCACAAACAGATAAAATACCAGGGGTCAAAAACTCGTGTTCAATTATCGCTTGGCTATCTGTAGCTTGAGCGCGGTAAATTAAACAGCGACAAGCTTCTAGGTGTTGCCCTAATTCTTGTGCCGCCACCTGGAGAACTTCATGAGGATCGAGCGATCGCCGAATCGCAGTACTAATCGAGTTGACTAATCGCTCTTTTCGTGCTTGGGCAGCAATAGAACGGTAAGCTTTGTGCAATTTGTACTGACTAGCTTGCAAATAAGTTACTAAGCGCTGCACAAAAGGATCTGTATCAATGTCACAGGCATACTCGTTTACCTGTTCGGTTCCAGAGTAGTTTCGCGGTTCGCCAATGCCAAACCTCTGACGTGCCTGTTGAATTTTACTTGTCAGTTCTGGTCTGTAAACCAAAACCCTATTTAACAACAATTCGGCGGCTTTCAGGCTAACTCCCCTTTCTGATGTCCAAATTCCCTCAAATCTTCGGGCTGTGTCTATATCCAAATTAGGGCTTAGTTCCGGTAGTTGGTTGTTTTTGGCAAGAGAACCAAGGTTTTCTCGGCAAACCAAACAAGTAGCATAATTGTCAGCAATCACTACCAAATGCCACTCCTGACTTAAGCCATCCGTTGCCTCAAAAGCCACTTTTTCATAGTGTTCCGAACTGTTGGCAAAATCCGTTTCTGGAGCAGATAATACGTATATTTGATTACTTCGCAAAGCAAGTCGCTGGTAGCGATGAGCTTCTTGGCGGTAGAATCGCTCTCGCTGGAAACTAGCAATTACAAG
This sequence comes from Nostoc sp. DSM 114167, assembly GCF_052692655.1. NCBI lineage: Bacteria > Bacillati > Cyanobacteriota > Cyanophyceae > Nostocales > Nostocaceae > Nostoc > Nostoc sp. DSM 114167. The sequence continues at coordinate 2,998,947 of NZ_CP195116.1, read as the reverse complement.
GGGTTTCGCTAAAGTCGCAGCCAAAACTTGATCTTCCATCGCGTGGGAGAGCGCCGTTAGTGAAGCCTTAAAATATAGCTGGGGCCGCAAGTAGGGTAGGGACTTTAGCAGATCACTCAGCACAGAAGTCGAAATGCTCATGAATTATTGTTAAACGCTCAACCTCGATCAGATCCACGTCACAGCTGCATTGTACAAATTCCAAGGGACTCTCAAGTTAAATAGATAGTTGCAATATGTAAAGAACGCTAAAAAGCGCTTTTCGCCAAAGCTAGTCGCAACACTTTGTTACTAATTAAGGGGCATGGGTACACTTGATTTACTGATTGACAACCTATTACGCCCAATATACATTCAGGTTAACTGATGCTTTTGCTTGTACAGGTAAATTTTTTCGGGAATAAGTACTAAAACATTAATTATTGTATGGTTTTAACTACTGTGTCTGCTAATAACCACCGACGATCGATTTATAGTCCATACGTTGGTAAAATAGCCTGTCGTAGACATTGCCTACTTTGCCGACGTTAATTTCTGCTTGCTAAATAAATTTTCTTAGCCAAAGATCATGACTGCGATATTTACATAACTTAATCACTAATGTTGATTAAACTTAATCAATTAATTATCATAAATTAGTCTAATCAAATATCAAAGATTATTTAAAATTTTGTGTCTCTCTACGATACGCTGTTTTTTGTTTAAACTACGTGTCGAGACACAAATCTTTCTTTTATCGACCTAAATAAATTTAGTTGCTCTGTCTCAAAGCAAAAGGGTATTTATTCTTTCATTCTGCCTCTTGGGTAAGAGACTTATACTCAAAAGACCACAAAAATATAGACCTGTACACGGAACTTTGTCTAATGACACCGGATACGCTAATCACCCCAGAAAAAATTTTTCTGGATGGAAAAACTTTTATTCCTGCCGAACAATTACCGATCCCGGAATGGCCTTGTGTTGTGAGTGAAAGATCGCAACCGACACTAACGGTTAAAGATGATGATTTATTTTTTGTGACAGATACTATCGGGAATATTTCTGGCTGTTCCCTTAACGATGGCAATCCCAGTATGGGACTGTTTTGTTGTGATACGAGATTTCTTAGTCGCTTGGAGGTGCAAATTGAAGGGCGATCGCCTGTACTCCTCAGTAGTACTGCCGAAAAAGGGTTTTCACTCTCAGTTTTGTGTACCAACCCCAGAATTGATGAACGCCTCAAAGCCGAAACTGTAGGAATTCGCCGAGAAATCGTGCTGAATGGAGCATTATTTGAAGAAATAGAAGTATCTAACTACAGCACAACCACTGTCAATTTTGAACTAACCATCAGCTTTGATGCGGATTTTCTTGATTTATTTGAAGTCCGTGGCTATGACAGAGAAAAACGAGGTCGGCTTTTACGCTTAGTAGAACCGACGACTGAGGAAGGAACATCTTCTCATATCGATGGTGTTGCACCAGTACCTAAAGAGCCATCTGCCTATAGAGAAGAATCCTTAACACTCGCCTATCAAGGTTTGGACGGCTCAGTGATGGAATCCCGGATTCTATTTCAGCATCGCCAACCAGACTATTTCAAGGGTTACACTGCGGTTTGGCAGCTAGAGTTGGCTTCTCACGAAACTCAAAAGCTGGGCTACCGAGTGAATATGTTGAGAAACAACCAGTCCAGTTCAACCGTGAGCGCCGCCACCACTTTAGGACAAGCGAAAGCTGCTGAGTGGATGGAGGAGCAACACTGGGTACAACAAATTACTCGCATTAGCTCAGATAAGAGTACCTTCAATCGAGTGATTGAGCGGGCTGAACAAGATATGTATTTGTTGCGCCAGTCTTTTGGGAAGTATAAGACTGTTTCCGCTGGAGTACCTTGGTTTTCGACATTATTTGGGCGAGATTCGCTGATTACAGCTTCTCAAAGCCTGATGTTAAACTCGCAAATCGCCAAAGAAACTCTGATATTACTGGCGACATACCAAGGTAAAATTGACGACGAATGGCGCGAAGAAGAACCGGGTAAGATTTTGCACGAGTTACGTTTGGGAGAAATGGCTCGTTGTCAAGAAATTCCCCATACACCTTACTACGGTACAGTTGATGCCACTCCCTTGTGGCTGATGCTCTATGCCGAACACTATGCTTGGACTCACGATGGAGAACTCTTAGAGCAACTTTGGCCCAATGCTCTAGCGGCAATGGAGTGGATCGATCGCAATACCAAAGAAACCACTTATCTCAGCTATTTCCGTAGATCCAAACGCGGTCTTGTTAACCAAGGTTGGAAAGACTCTGGCGACTGTATTGTAGACCGTAAGGGAGAATTAGCCAACGGCCCAATTGCTCTCTGTGAGGTGCAAGCTTACGTCTATGCTGCAAAAATACGCCTAGCAGAAATAGCTAGGATGAAGAAGCGGCTTGATTTGGCAGATCGTTGGCAAGAAGAGGCGAGAAATCTTAAGGTTCGGTTTAATCAAGATTTTTGGGTAGAAGATCAAGATTTCTGCGCCCTAGCTTTGGATGGAGAAGGTAAGCCAGTAGACAGTATTACCTCAAATCCTGGTCATTGTCTGCATTTGGGACTTTTCACAGACGAAAAAGCTCATAGTGTAGCAGAACGGTTGCGGGCACCAGATATGTTTAATGGTTGGGGCATTCGGACTCTGAGTAGTTTGTCACCCGCTTATAATCCGATGGGTTATCACATTGGTTCGGTTTGGCCCCATGATAACGCTCTGATTGCAATGGGATTGCGATCGCTCGGTCTTATCGATCAAGCCTTAGAAATATTCCAAGGTTTATTTGACATGACTCAGCAGCAACCCTATCAACGTCCTCCCGAACTTTTTTGCGGCTACGAACGAAACGGTGATAATGCTCCTGTGCAGTATCCGGTTGCTTGCACTCCCCAAGCTTGGGCTACAGGTAGTGTTTTCCAACTACTGCAAATGATGGTCAACTTGGTGCCTGACGCTCAAAATAACTGCTTGCGAATCATCGACCCCGCTTTGCCAGAATCGATTAATCGTCTGTCATTTCATAATTTGCGAGTCGGCCCCACTATCCTCGATTTGGAATTCGAGCGTTCTGGGACTACGACTGCTTGTCGCGTTGCGAAAAAACGCGGCAATCTGCGAGTAGTTATTGAAGCTTAGAAAGAGAGTAGGGAGTAGGGAATTAATTTACTACTCCCTATTTTATGATTTAGTGCGATTGCTCAGTGACATAATGTCAAAATTAAGCAGCCGCAGATAACTTTTGCATCAACTCTAGGGTTTCTTTCAGTCCGTTGCAACCGAATTATTAGCCTGCGGCATTAGTCTTGCATTTCCCACATGAAATCAACCCCGTAAAAACAACCGAGGTAGAGCAGCATACCTCTGGTTTCTTCAGCAGCTATCCTGTAGTAATCTGAAATACACTGAAAGATATACCAATATTCATCTACTTCCTCATCCCATAATGTTCTGTAAACATCTGGATTCAGCACACAAGCTTCTTCATATCTCTTAGCAAACTCTTTTTCTGAAATTTGAAGCAGCGCTTCGGAGATTTGCTGAGTTTCTGAGGGAACAAGATATTTTACAGGGCCGAAATCTTTGAAACTACGTTTTGTTCCTTCAATTGAGGTTCTGCCCATCACCGCATTGATTAGCAATCGGTTGTTTTCCTTTTTTCGGGCAACAATAAAAGGTATCTGACATTCTTCCCACGGAGATATGTCCTCAGTTAGCAAGTAGTGAATCGCGTGCCAATATGAATCAATATCTAGTCTTCCAATTTTCCATTGCTCTTCAGCAATAAGAGCGTCTAAGTTATCATTTATTCCTTTTTTTTTAAGTAGGTAGGTAGATGTTGAACTGCTCCGGTTTCTAGGACTTCTTTTGCATGAAGATACAAGTCCAACACATACAAATCTTGTTTCGCTATCTCTAAAAAAGGTGCGGATATTTGTTTTAAGTTTCCCTCTATTCCCATTTGTTATCTGCTCCAAGATATTTCCTATATCTGTTCAAATGAGATGTCATACAGTTATAATTCAGACCTAAATCTTAAGGTGTGCCAGAACCTTGCCTTGTTTAACTGCTGATTGCGACAGAAAAATTGAAAACTACCGCTTAGTAGCTTCGCTGAGTGCTTCACGAATTATCTCATCACTCACACCATGCCGTTTCAAGCTGGCAATCAATGTAGAAACAGTATCACCCTCAAGTCGCTCAAGATCGGCTCGGAGTCCTTGTCCGATGTAAGCGCGAACTAATGGTTGATAACCAGAAAACCCTAACAATGGTGCTACTCGCTTCAAATCCTCAATCACATCTTCGGGAATGCGAATTGTGACTGTCGTCATTGGACGATTTTTATCGAGTCGCTTTTTTAAAACTTCAGCTTTCATAGTATTCACGTTCCTTACGCGTCGCTTTCCGAGCCGAGATGATCCGAATCATGTCATTTTCACGCTCAATGTAGACGACGTACAGAAGATGCTTTCTCCTCGTTCCAAAGGAAGGTGACACCATTAAGCACAAAAAAAACATCCACACCTCATAGTCTAGGCAAGATGTATTTACGTTGTCAATACGATTTGTTCTAAAAACTGTTAACTTACCAGCCTGACGATGCGATCGCCTCAAATTTCCGGATGCTAATAAATTTCTACTAAAAAAAATTAAGGATGTAAAAACAACAATCATTTACACCCAAACTCTTAACAGACGCGATTAATCGCGTCTCTACATTATGCTTCTTCGGAATTATCTCTTTTATGTCCTGGGGATGCTTCGTAAAGTGCATCAAGATGTTGACGCGCATCTTCAACGTTAATCGAACGCATTACCAAAAGTGGCTCTTTAATTAAATTTCCAGCGCTATCTAATAACTCTGGATGGGGTACAAACTGTTTTTTTGATGAATAATAACCATAGTTGCCTTGGTTATTCATTGGCGAGGAATTCGTCGGGTAAGTTCGCTCCCGATCGAAACTGAACATAATCAGGTTACGAATTAAGTTGCCAACAGCTATAAATGCAAGGATTGTAAAAGCAAGAATGTAAAGCAGATGTAACATTGGATTTTCCTCCAGAACAGCAATTTTTAAAACTTTATTTTGTAACGCTTTGTTTCGCCGATACTGTACTCACAGTTAAGACGAATATTCTACGCACTTTTCAGGCGCTTACACTTATATGGAGCTATTTGTCAACCGTTATTCCACTTACGGTAGCATAGGATACATTATTTTGCTAATCTAGTTAATGTTAAGAAATTGTTAAGAATTTTCTACTATCTTTTTAACGACTGATTTACCATCTTGCGTAGACGCTTTCTTGGTAAGTCTTGAGACATCGCTAAGTTGTCTGCCGAAATTTAGCGCTTAGACTTCACGTCCTTGACGAAAGCGCATTGCGACATTCCAGCATTCTGTTACTAATTCATGCCAAGGCATTAAAGTTGCCATATCAATTCCGACTTGTTTATCAGTTGCATTAAATAGCATCTTCGCCGTATTTAGTTCATCCTGGGCTTGCTTAACCCGCAAGAGCAAGTCAGATTGCTCTTGATGACTCATAAATGAGAGTTCCTCAGTTTCGAGTAAATGGCGCGATCGCGTAAACCAATGCTGAAAATCTTCCAGCAGCGGATCTAAAACCGTTTTCAACAACTCAGTCCCTGGTAAATTTGAGTCTGACATAAATAAGAGGAATATTTCAAACTTGCTTACTAATATTAACGTTATTTACGTTTCTTAATACTTTTTAGATTTCTCTCATAATTTCTTGATGTAAAATTTTGTAACAAAGAGCACAAAATTTATTATATAGTCTTGATATCTGGTTTGTACAGTGCCTTTGGACAGGCATCTATAGGTATATATGACATCGAGTTGTAATTCATAAGATAATTTCGCGATGTCTACGACGGGCTACGCCTACGCGGGCAATCCTGAATTTGACATTCAGGTAACAAATCAAAAATTTATCTTTATTTTTGGATTGAAGAATTCACGAGTCAAAATTCAGGACTCATACCGTTTCACTTTAAAAGTGATACAAATAGACGGCAGGGAGCAGGAGGCAGAGAGCAGGGGGAAAGAATTAAAGACGAATCATTTGTATCAAGTATTTTGTGAAATGGTATCAGAATCAAACCGCTACGCAAAGTCATTAGTTATTAGTCATTAGTCTAAGAGAAAGCACGCCCACTCTGTAACATAGTTTGAATTACTCCGATGCAAGAAAAAGTTTTTCTGCCCACCATCAAAGTAAGTTTACGGTGAGCTTTGTTGAACTGCTCATGGCATTGCAAGGGATGGGGTATGCACCAATAACCAATGACAAATGACAAATACTTCGACTACGCTCAGTACAAGTGACAAATGACAAATGACTACTTAACCAAAGTCGTTATAGTTGAATACCAATAACCAATGACAAATGACAAATGACTACTTAACCAAAGTCGTTATAGTTGAATAAGCCTACAGATTCAGATAAATCACCTTTTGTAATCACCTCGCCAACGGTTCAGCAGCCAATGTCGCCAAATTCATCAAATCAGTCACAACAGTTAGAACAAGTTGAAAAAATCTATTTACCGCGTACCAGCGAATCGGAGAACTTAAAAAAGATTCGCCACACTGCTTCCCATGTTATGGCAATGGCGGTACAAAAGCTGTTTCCCAAGGCGCAAGTTACAATCGGCCCTTGGATAGAAAACGGTTTTTACTATGATTTCGACAGTCCAGAACCATTTAGTGAAAACGATCTCAAAGCCATCAAGAAGGAGATGGCGAAGATTATCAATCGCAAATTGCCAGTAATTCGAGAAGAAGTTAGCCGTGAAGAAGCCCAACGCCGGATTCAGGAAATTAAGGAACCTTATAAGTTAGAAATTCTGGAAGATATCAAAAACGAACCAATCACCATTTACCACCTGGGGAATGAATGGTGGGATTTGTGTGCGGGGCCTCATCTGGAAAATATCAGTGAACTAAACCCGAAAGCAATTGAACTAGAAAGCGTTGCTGGCGCTTATTGGCGTGGGGATGAAACTAAAGCCCAATTACAACGCATCTATGCCACCGCTTGGGAAAGTCCAGAACAACTCGCTGAATATAAGCGGCGCAAAGAAGAAGCGCTACGGCGAGATCACCGAAAACTGGGTAAGGAACTGGGATTATTTGTATTTTCCGATCTAGTGGGGCCGGGTTTACCTTTGTGGACACCAAAGGGTACTCTTTTGCGGAGTATTTTAGAAGACTTCCTCAAACAAGAACAGTTAAAGCGGGGTTATCTGCCTGTGGTGACTCCCCATCTTGCTAAAGTCGATTTATTTAAAAAATCTGGACACTGGCAGAAATATAAAGAAGATATGTTCCCTTTGATGGCAGATGACGAGGAAGCAGCTGCCAATGAAGAGGGCTTTGTTATGAAGCCGATGAACTGTCCCTTCCATATCCAAATATATCAAAGTGAGTTACGCTCTTATCGCGAACTACCAATGCGGCTGGCGGAATTTGGTACTGTTTACCGCTACGAACAATCAGGGGAATTGGGCGGTTTAACGCGGGTGCGCGGTTTTACTGTGGATGATTCTCACCTGTTCGTCACTCCAGAACAGCTAGATAGTGAATTCCTTAGTGTAGTGGATTTGATTTTGTCGGTGTTCAATAAGCTGCAACTGAAGAACTTTAAAGCTAGACTGAGTTTCCGCGATCCTGCTAGTGATAAGTACATGGGTTCCGATGAAGTTTGGGATAAAGCCCAAGGCGCAATTCGCCGTGCAGTTGAAACCTTGGGGATGGAACACTTTGAAGGTATTGGAGAAGCAGCTTTTTATGGGCCTAAACTCGACTTTATCTTTAGTGATGCCCTAGAACGGGAGTGGCAATTAGGAACTGTACAAGTAGATTACAACTTGCCAGAACGCTTTGAGTTAGAGTATGTCGCTGAAGATGGTGTTCGCAAACGCCCAGTGATGATTCACCGTGCGCCTTTTGGTTCGCTGGAAAGGTTAATTGGGATCTTAATTGAAGAATATGCAGGTGATTTCCCTTTGTGGTTAGCGCCAGTGCAAGCTAGATTACTCCCAGTGGGGGATACACAGCTAGACTTTGCTAAAGATGTGGTAGCGAAGATGAGAGCCTTGGGCATCCGTGCAGAAGTTGATACCAGTGGCGATCGCTTGGGTAAACAGATTCGCAATGCAGAGAAAGAAAAAATACCTGTGATGGCAGTGGTAGGAGCTAAGGAAGTGGAAACTAATACCTTGAGTATCCGTACCCGCGCTTCTGGGGAATTGGGAGTTATCCCCGTCGATGAGGTGGTGGATAAGATGAAAGATGCGATCGCTAAGTTCGAGAATTTCTAAAATATAACCAAAGACGCACACTAATTATAATTGGTGTGCGTTTTGTCTATTAGATTCAAATCATTGGCTAGGTGGTAAGTATCTAGGCATAAATAAATTTATTGTTTGTAGTAAGGACTTTAGTCCTGATAATCCTTGCTCTGAGCGATAAATCGCTCACTACAAACTAGGAGTTTATTTTATATTTAATTAACGTGAGTTCGACGAGTGCGATTTTGACCTCTCCCCCAGCTTCTCTCCTACCAGGAGAGGGGAGCAAAAACCCTCGTTACTCGTTACTCCTCCCTCTCCTTTTAGGCGAGGAAGGCTGTCCGGGAGAGGTCTGTCGAACTCACGTTTAATTATGTCTATCTACTTAGGTTTTGGCAAAGGTGCGATCGTGTTCTACTTGCAGGCTGAAACCCTAATTTTGCAGTAACCTGTAAACTTTCTGCATAAATTGATTTAAACCTACTGACAATATTAATCAGGTGAATTCATGAGTTTTGAATACTCATTAACGGAGTTCAAAGGTGGATTCATCCAGTTAAAAAAATCATTTTAATTTTAACTTTTCACTAGAATTTGCAGGTCAGAAAGTATCACAGACAACAAAACTTTTATCGATTGCCGCACTTAAGAAAACTTTTCGAGTTATTCAATACTGTTAGGATTAATTTAAAGACTTGTGGAATCTGCTCTTCCTAAACAGACTGGACTTGCATAAATTACTGTCAACAATTTTTGACTTACATCATGAACCGCTTTACCTCTATTTTGCTCGCCGGTTTGATAGCATCTGCTTCAGCTTTGGCTATTTCTCCAAAAGCTGATGCTAATACACCAGCATCTTATTTTGCTGAGTTAGATAACTACAGCTATCAACGCAACGATGAAGGTAACTACGAACTTCATAGTCGTCACTATAGAAATGATGATTATGACCGCGAGAACGACCTTCGCAACATTCGTGATGATCGCCGATACGATCGCGACAATAACCGTCGCTATGAGCGCGATCGTAATCGCCGTTATGAACGCGAAAATAATCGCCGATATGAACGCGAAAATAATCGCCGATATGAGCGTGATAATAATCGCCGTTATGAACGCGAAAATAATCGCCGTTATGAACGCGAAAATAACCGCCGTTATGAGCGCGAAAATAATCGCCGTTATGAACGCGAAAATAATCGCCGATATGAGCGCGAAAATAACCTTCGCAACATTGATAATAACCGTCGCTATGAGCGCGATCGCGGCTGGGAACGTCGAATCATTGTGCCTACGTATTAATCTTAGTTCCAAGTGAACTGAGCATTGATTCTACTTGGCAGTAGGACAGACACAATCTCTTTATTCCAGTCATTCCAATATCTGACTTTTCACTCTTATTTAGAAAACCTCGCTTCTATTCCCTAGTTAATGAAGCTTGCTCAGGGATTAGGTTTAGCGTTAGCTTTTCTATATGATGTGAAAGGTCAGATTTTTATTAAATTAAGAATTTACCCTTAGAGGATGTTTGAAAAGTCCTCTTCTTGGTAGCAAAACGTTCTAGATCCCCCTAAATCCCCCGATAAATTGGGGGACTTTGAAAGGTTTTGCCCCCCTTTTTAAGGGGGGTTGGGGGGATCAATAAGTGCCTAAAATCACAGCCAACCACTTTTCAAACAACCTCTTAGTCTAGACTCATTAATGGAGTTCAGAGGTTCATTAATGGAGCTAAAAGGCTCATTAATGGAGTTCAAAGGCTCATTAATGGAGCTAAAAGGCTCATTAATGGAGTTCAAAGGCTCATTAATGGAGCTAAAAGGCTCATTAATGGAGTTCAAAGGCTCATTAATGGAGATAAAAGGCTCATTAATGGAGCTAAAAGGTTCATTAATGGAGATAAAAGGCTCATTAATGGAGATAAAAGGCTCATTTGAATTAAATCAAAAATTTCGCCTCAGACTATAAGTCTCTTTCTTAAATTACGAATTACGTTAGCGTAGCGGGGCGTAGCCCATTACGAATTACGAATTAATCTCACGTCCTTGGCCGCAACAATTGCACAAAGGTATCACTCACAGTATGGTCTTTGGTATCGGCAGCGTATTGAACTAATTTTTCCTTCAGTTCTGTGGCTGCATCTAACGGGAGTAACGTTGCTAGCAAAAAGTAGACGCCGCGAAAACGGGGGTCATTCATGTGGTCAATGAGACGATTTTTAGCTTCCTCACTCTCGCCGAGAAAGTTCTGCACCAAAAAGAAATCCATAATCTTATCGTGGCGGAAATACCATTCTCTCTTAGCTTCGCCTTTTTCGTCTTGCCACTGACGGCTGACAACCATTTTATATTTATCGTCTGACAATGACTGTAATACCTGATAAAATTCATCCGCAGGTAACGCCTGTTCATCATTCAACCGCATTTGATAGACTGCATCGGAGAATTTTTTCAATGGAAATTCCTGGTTCCATTCTTGCAAATATTCTGCTGCCATCAATTGATATTGATGTTGTTGCAAGTGAAACAAATCGGGGTATTCGCCTTGGGATAGCATCAGGGCTACCACAGTTAAATCCATTGGATTAGAGAGAACCTTCTCAATCGCGCTTAATTCCTCTGGTGATTGCTGATTACTAAGGGCTTTGGTTAAAAAACTAGTAGTGGCTTGCTCATAATTAGTACCTTGAACTTTGGCATTTTTGGGCAGTCGTGGCTGACGGGAAATCAGAAATTGCTGAATTTGTGGTTCTTCAAGGGGCAGCAATTTATATATTTTGGCTGTTGAAGGTGGTGTCCACTCTAGGGGTTGGGTGGTCATGATGATGTTACCCCGGAAATAGCTTTCGGCAAACTGACAGATTTTTGCCCTGGTGTCGGCGCTAACTTCATTGAGTCCGTCAATGCAAATATCTAATGCACCACTGTAAATTAAATTCTTGAGAAAATCAGCATCTTGTGCTTGTCCGTGCAGCTTGGCTTGAATTGCCTCAATTACCCCTTTGTCACACTTGTGTGCAGGTAAATAAACCACAAGCCGCCCAGAAGTTTTTACCAAATAGCGCAGATACATCGACTTACCCAAGCCGGAATCACCTTCTAAAATGACTTGTCCTTTGATGCTAGGTAGCACTTGGGTAATTGGTACGGGTTCATCTACACCCGGAACTTTCACTTTAGAATTTGGGAAGTAAGCTTCGGGGTTAAAATTATCTAAGCCGGCATCGGCTAGTAGAGAAGGCTTGAAGGGTTCAAATAACTTTTCGCGGAAAAAGGGAACCCAGGTGAGAATTAAGCCGACGTAGCCAATACCAAGAATGCGCCTTACCCAAGGGTTCCAGAAGAAGATGGCTTGAACTTGGGGAAATTTGGGATAAGCGAAGATGAGGACAAGCCAAAAGGCAGCGTGAATCAAAATAGTAGTTCTGGCGTTGAACAACCACTGCCAAGTTTTGAGGTTAATTATTACTGATTGCAGCGAATCAGCTTCGTTGTAGCCGGCATTTTTGAGGTTGTTGTAGTGAGTTTCTAAAATAGCAATATCTTGTGGTTGCCAAAAGACTTTTCTGGCAACTATAGCAATTTGCTTTGCTAAGTCTTCCCGTAATCGTGCTAAACCTTGGCTAGGTTCCCAGACTTGGGCAAATATTTTGAGAGTTTTATCACCGCGATCGTGGCTTAATGAAGCAGGAAGCGTTTTAGTCTCAGGAAAACCCAGCCATGTCAGCAGTGTTTTGACTTCATCAGTGCCACCACTCAGAAAATATGTCAAAAACCGCCACCGTGCAAATTCTGGTTGACCTTCGTAATAGACGTTATCCAGAATTACAACAATATTATTCAGGTTGAGTTGTTCTATCTTTGCCAATGGCGATGCTGTAACGTAACGAACATTTGAGTTAACGGTTTTATCCTTGAGTAAGTCGAGGATGTCTTTGAGGTAGGGTTTGGCAACCTCCCCCAGATTTCCCAATGCCACTGCTGCACTGAAACGAACATTTGAGTTAACGGTTTTATCCTTGAGGATATCGAGGATGTCTTTGAGGTAGGGTTTGGCAACCTCCCCCAGATTTCCCAATGCCGATGCTGCATAGTAACTAACAAGTGGGTCAACGGTTTTATCCTTGAGGATGTCAGCGATGTCTTTGACGTAGGGTTTGGCAACCTCCCCCAGATTTCCCAATGCCTCTGCTGCACTGAAACGAACAGACTGGTCAACGGTTTTATCCTTGAGGATGTTAGCGATGTCTTTGACGTAGGGTTTGGCAACCTCCCCCAGATTTCCCAATGCCTCTGCTGCACCGGAACGAACACTTGAGTCTACGTTTTTATCCTTGAGGATGTCAGCGATGTCTTTGACGTAGGGTTTGGCAGTCTCCCCCAGATTTCCCAATGCCACTGCTGCACCGTAACGAACATTTGAGTCAAAGGTTTTATCCTTGAGGATGTCGAGGATGTCTTTGAGGTAGGGTTTGGCTGCCTCCCCCAGATTTCCCAATGCCTCTGCTGCACCGGAACGAACATTTGAGTCAACGGTTTTATCCTTGAGGATGTCGAGGATGTCTTTGACGTAGGGTTTGGCTGCCTCCCCCAGATTTTCCAATGCCACTGCTGCACCGGAACGAACATTTGAGTCAACGGTTTTATCCTTGAGGATATCGAGGATGTCTTTGAGGTAGGGTTTGGCAACCTCCCCCAGATTTCCCAATGCCACTGCTGCACCGGAACGAACATTTGAGTCAACGGTTTTATCCTTGAGGATATCGAGGATGTCTTTGAGGTAGGGTTTGGCAACCTCCCCCAGATTTCCCAATGCCACTGCTGCACCGGAACGAACAGACGGGTCAACGGTTTTATCCTTGAGGATATTGAGGATGTCTTTGAGGTAGGGTTTGGCAACCTCCCCCATATTTCCCAATGCCACTGCTGCACTGAAACGAACAGACGGGTCAACGGTTTTATCCTTGAGGATTTTGGCAGCTTTTTGAGCAATATCTTCTGGTTTCTTCCCCAAAGATTTTAAATCTTTCAGATCGTATTCAGCTAATTTGTTGAATGTATAGCTCTTTACTTCGTCATATCTATCATCAAGGGCAGCAACAATACCGTTAATCTGCCACGCTTCTGGTTCGGGCTTCGGCTGTTCTTTCGCGCTTACCCAAGGCAGGGCGAGGAGGAGTGTCAACAGCAGGGTAAGGGGAAAAATGAAAAAGAGCGACGATCGCTTTTTAATTATGTGCAGATACATTTGTATAATTCGTAATTCGTAATTCGTAATTTCTTTAGTAGAGAAAGAGAAGGGAGTTAGATTTTTTACTAGTAAATCAGGAACCGCTACAGTTATCTTTTTATCGTCTGATAACTCAACCTAGCTAGAAATGGAATATTAATGTAAATACTACAGGTACACGAATTTAAAAAGATACGCCCAAAGTATAGTACTGAGCTTCCTTGAGCGATGGTGCGACGCCGATAGCGAAGCGTTAGCGAGTCTTCGAGCGTCATAGCCCGCACTTCGGCAAGCTCAGTGACCATCGTAGACATCGCCTACTCAAACCACTGCACGAGATAATAACAATACCTCGTTTGATTGTTGGCGATCAGTCAATGTCTTTTGATAACCTCTGCAAACTCCTGTCCGAAAAACATCCTGCTACCTTTGCCAGTTGGGTATTAGGAACACCGCAAACTTCCGTCAAAGTCCTCAAAACCGAATTGAGTATCGAACCAATTCGCGCTGATTATGTCACATTTTTACAGCTACAAGGACGCATTCTCCACCTGGAATTTCAAACCAAACTAGAATCTACACCACCCCTACCCCTGCGGATGCTAGATTATTGGGTACGCTTGTATCGTTTATATCGTCTACCAATAACGCAAGTTGTCGTATTACTGCTTCCCCCTGCACCGGGAACAGTAATTGAAACTGTCTTCTGTGTCGAAACTACTCGTCATGAATATCGCGTGATTCGCTTATGGGAAGAAAATCCTGAACTATTCCTCAATGAGCCAGCTTTGTTACCGTTAGCACCACTAACAGCAACCACGCAACCCCAAGCATTATTGCAACAAGTTGTGGTCAAAGTTAATCAACTTGAGCCAAGACAACGACCAGAAATTTCCGCGTATACCCAAATCTTAGCGGGGTTAAAATACAATCAAGACTTGATTCGACAATTATTTCGGGAGGGTATGATGCGCGAGTCAGTAATTTATCAAGAAATTCTCGCTGAAGGCGAACAACGCGGCGAACAACGCGGACGGGAAGAAGGACGAAAAGCAGAAGGGCAATTGCTCATTCTCCGTCAACTTACACGACGGGTAGGAGAATTACCCCAAGAGATGCTAAACCGGATTGAAACTCTCTCCTTAGAACAATTAGAAAATCTCGGTGAAGCATTGTTGGATTTTCAGGCGATCGCGGATTTAGAAGCCTGGTTTGCTACATTAGAGTTCAATTAACTTGAAGCCCCAAGGTTTGAGAGCCGCTAAAGCTATTTCTTCACTTACACCTTCATAAGCCTCCCATTCCAACGGATGCTCTTTGGGATGTCCGTCGCCGACATTACCTGCAACTTTAATTATCGGACAGTTGGCAATGCGATCGCGCTCCAATCCTCTTGGAACTACTAGTTGGATTTTGTGCCCGATAAACTTCGATGTACTATCATTAGCTACAGATTCACGGATTAAACAAATATCACCAGCAGTCCCCCAAGTCGTTTGGTAAATGTGGAGGAATGATATATAAGTTGCTGGTTTGATGGGTTTTTTTATAACGTGCATTATCTGTAATCCTTACACTATGAGTCAAAAATCATAAATCATATAAGTATTTTCTATCACGTTCGTAGGGAAGAATGTTCTTAACTGACATTTTCCACCTAGCCCAGGGGGGCAGGGGAGCAGGTGGTCACTGAGCGTAGCCGAAGTGGGAGCAGGGGGAGAGTTAGAGACTAATCATTTGTATCTAGCATTTCGTGAAATGGTATAAAGCTCAAAAGACGATAATTGCCCACATACTAACTCCCAAAGCGATCGCTGTTAGGTGTTGCAGTATGAGCGATCGCGCTGGTTGCTTGGCAATTTTTTGCGTTAAAAACATAGTCAGTAACACGGAGAAAATTATTGTTGCACCTTGCAAAAACTCAATCACGGCTGGGTGAGCAACTAATATTGGCAATGGTTCGCCACTCAAACCAAAAGTAGCAAAGGTAACAGGTAAAATCCGCCCGCCTTCGCTTAAGCCCAAACGTAGATAGTGAGCTAAGTTGCCTCCCAATACTAATGGTAGGTAGCCGTAGGCGAGTTCTACAAACGATCGAGGCTTACGGTTAGCGTTGAACACTTGGAACAAGCCATAAGCCCCAAAAATAAAAGCTGCTGGGATAATTAACACTAGCAGCGATAATCCCAAGTGCTGCCAAAAATCAGTTAAATCCAGTTGTAAGCCTAACCAAGATTGCAATTCTGGCAAGCGATGTAAATATATACCACCCAACAGCAATAACAATAATGCTACTTCATAAGTACGGGGTACATGAGTTGTCCACAGTTCAATTCCAGGGGGACGCAAGTTGAACTCAACAGAGCGATGGGGACAAGCTTTCAGGCAAGTCATGCACAGTACGCAATCTCGGTTATCTTCTAATTGGGCTGGATGTGAGTATAAAGGACATCCATTCGTTTCCATACCTTCGCCCTTTTGCGGCCCGCCTTTATAACACTGATAAGTGGTGCAACTGGCAGAACATATCCCTTGCTGTGCCCGGAGTTCGGTCATTGAGAGTTTGGCAAATAAACCATTCATCCCGCCGATGGGACAGAGATAGCGACACCAAAACCGCCGCTCAAAAATAGCCGAGAAAATCATTGCCCCAGCAGTAATTAATAGCAGCAAACAAGCGCTGAGGTAAGCAGTATTTTCTAAATGCCAGAGTTCTTCCCATAAGAAAATTAGGGTAAATAAACCAAAGAGGAACCATCCGCCCCATTTTTCAGCTTGTTCTCTCGGCCAGCGCTTGAGTTTTCGAGGCCACAGCCATAAAGAGAGCTTTTGGGTGATTTCTCCATAAATCATGAAGGGACAAACAGAACACCAGATACGTCCTAAAAAGGGAAAGAGAAATAAGAAGAAAGGCCACCACCAAGCCCAAAATAGATTTAAGACGAAATTGCGATCGCGGGTTTGCGGCCCAATAAATAATATTGCCACAATAATCGCAAAAGCCGTTGCAGTAAAACCATAATTAATGCGATCGGGCCACCAATCACTACGTAAAAACCGCCGCAAATCAGGATAGGCATTTAACAAATTTACTCGAAATCGTTTTTTCTTAGTTTCGGCGGGCCAGAAAATTTCTTCTGTTAATTCATTTGCACCCTCAGCTTGGACAATCGCTCTTTCTACCAGATTTTTCAATTCCCTGAGATTGCCAGGAAAATCATAAGACTGGAGGCGACGCAAAGCTTCTGGGGTAATGTGCGGTTTAGAAATCCCTCGAGAGCGTGTATAAAGACTGGTATAATATTCGACCTGTGTCTGAATATCAGCTTTCCGCACCCGTAGCGGTGGTACTTTAATAATGTGACCAACAGAACGTTCAACTGTCGGCTGAGTTTTTTCTGAAACAATCAGAATTCTGGCTTGACTGGGACGAGGTTTGGGTGTTGAATCTCCAGAACGACTGACGGGGGTATATTTACCAGTTTTGAGCAACTCCGTCACCGCAGGTAATAATTCTTCGGGCAATTCTTGGATATTGTTGAGAACTAGAGTACCTTCTCCCAACCATTCCAACAGCCCTGGTTTGCCGCCAGCACGACCAAATAAATCTGCACCGCTAGTTTGGAGAATACCACAATTTAGTTTAATAATTGGTTCTCGCCGTTTCGGAGAACCAAAGTGGATAAGAGCTGCTATATTGTCTTTTTCTAACCCTGGTTCTCCGAAAATATCTACTGATTTGCGATCGCCAGCTGCTTCTCGAATTTGCTCCCGCAACCGCACAGCATAGCGACTTGTACCAACAATTCCCCGTTGTGCTTTGGTGACTAAATATGGGCGCAAAGCAATAGAACGTTCTTGTTCATAGCCAAGTGCAGATGTTACCTGAGCTAATTCTTGAGCCAATTGACGCGAAAAAGCCTGAGCAATTTCGGGGTATTGAGTGACTAATTCTCGGAATTTAGCAGCAGGTACAACCCACAAGTGACATTCGGTTACTGTCGTAATTGTGAATGGAGTTGATTCATCCAACAGCAATTCTTTGAGTTCAATCACCGCACCGGGGAGAAATCCACAAGCTAAAGCTGGGTTGTTTTGATTGGTACTATTGCTTTCGAGTTGACCTTCTACAAGAATATAAAGGGCTTCTGGAGAATTGCCTTCACTAACTAAGTCAGTTTCGCCGGGTACAACTCGTTCTTCAATTACTTGAGCGATCGCATTTAATACTTCAGGCGAGAGAATTCCTAAACTTGTGCGTTCTTGTAGCCATGTAACCGTTTCTGGAGATGTCATATTTAGTTCTCCCTGTAGGCTGCTGTATAACAAGAATTATCGCTGAAAGAGTATGTCAAAATATCTATATTCAGTTGTTGTGTATTAAGACACAATGTGCATTGACTTCTTGCAAAAGTCATTTTTGCACTCTTGCGGGAAAAGGAACTGATGTTTTTTATTGTTCCTTTCCCCTTTTCCCCAAACCCAATTCCCTACAAATGCCAAGAAGTCTATTGACTTCTTGCCCAAGTAGACTAGTAGTTCGCCAAGTGAACGCAAGCGGGGGAAAGGGGAAAGGGGAAAGGTTTTAAATCCCTTACCCTTTACCCCTTCCCCTTTCCCCAGCCCTCACTCAGCATTTTTGGGTTGGCAGACTACTAGACTTTTTGCATAAGTCGGGAAAAGGAGAAGGGGCAAGGGGAAAAGGCTCTGCAAAAGTCCCCTTCCCCTTTAACCTTTACCCTTTTCCCCAAGAGTGCAAAAAGCACAAATGCCAAGAGGTCTACTCTACTTCAGTCCACTAAACAACGAATGGGCAAACAAAGCGGCTTGAGTGCGATCGCGTAAACTCAAGCGACTGAGAATATTAGTAACATAATTCTTAACAGTGTTTTCTGAAAGAAACAGCGATTCGGCAATTTCTCGGTTATTAGCTCCACTAGCAATTAACCGCAATACATCTAATTCTCTGGCCGTGAGTTGTGCTAATTCTGGAGGGGGTTGCACAGACGTGACAGGTGTGGTAACTGGCGTGAGTGCTTTCTCAAACAATCCCGGCCCGAGTAGGGTTTGTCCTTTGTAGACGGATCGAATTGCTAACATTAATTCATCTGGTTCGGTGTCTTTGAGCAAATAGCCTTTTGCACCCAGCCGCATCGCCTGGAAAACATACTCATCATCATCGAAGGTGGTGAGGACGAGAACTTTAATTTCAGGATATTGTTGAGCGATCGCTTTTGTGGTAGCAACTCCATCCATTACGGGCATCCGAATATCCATTAGTACAATATCGGGTTTCAGTGCGGCAACCTGTTCGAGTGCCCGTTGCCCATTCTCCGCCTCACCGATTACCTGCATCTGGGCATTGGACTCAAGCATACTCTTAAGTCCCTGGCGAATAAGATGCTGATCGTCAACTAATAAAATCCGAATCATAAGCTAAAACACCAATAGCTTTGAGAGTGGCAAAGAAACAGAAATACAGCAACCTGTTCCTAGTTGACTGTGGAGATTTAACTGACCGCCCAGTGCAACCGACCGTTCTCGCATCCCTTGTAATCCAAACCCGGTTGTATTTTGAGTGGGGTTAAAACCTTTTCCATTGTCTTCGATTGACAGATGAATCATCCCAGTGTGAGCCAGAAGTTTAACGGTGACACTCGTCGCCTCGGCGTGTTTGCAAATATTTGTCAGCGATTCTTGCACAATGCGGAATAAAGCCGTGTTTACTTCTGTTGGTAAGGTGTGCGGGAGATCGATTTTACAAGATGGTTCAATACCTGTGGTTTGCTGAAAATCTGTCAGCAGCTTTTCAATAGCTGATTTGAGAGATTGCCCTTGCAAAGGATTTGAACGCAAAACCGAAAGCGATCGCCGAATTTCTAACAGCGCTTCAGCCCCCAGTTCTTTTGCCTGTTTGAGAAATGTTAATGCTTTGTCATTATTTGATTGCCAAAACAACAGAGTATTATTAATCTGAATGGTTTGGGCGGCGAGAGTGTGTCCCAACCCATCATGAATTTCGCGGGCAATTCGGTTGCGTTCTTGCAAGGTTGCTTGATCTTCAATCCGCAAGGCATACTGACACAGTTGTTGATTGATGATCTCTAATTGCTGATGAGCAATTTCTAACTGCTCTCGACTTTGGCGCTCTGCAAGCAGAGCATTAATTAACAATAAAGCGAATACTAAGGTTAAGCTAAACAATAATATATTACTTAATCGCCAATCCCAGGACATGAGGATCAGCTTATCTGGCAGAAAATTCTCAGGTACAATCGGTCTTGATAAAAGCAGCGTTCCATAAGCAAGCAGAGATAAAATCAAGACAGCCAACTGTCCCGATCGCTTAAATATGAGACAACTCCGCATCACCAATACCAGACACAGCAGGAAAACGGAGCGAGTCGATAAAGTATGTTGAGTTGCTGGCAGTAAAATTAAACCAAATTCCAGGGCTGTATAAATTAATTTACTTTCCGGCTTCACCATTGGTAGCCTCAAACCCATCAAGCTGAAAGTTGCGATCGCCATAACTCCTAGCGGCAAAGACCAGGACAACTGAAACGGCAGCAGAACTTCCATGAACGCTGCTGTGGCTAATAACAGCCACTCTAGGTAAAGCAACAGACGAAAAGATGGATAGGTCAAGCTAACCATAGAACTGTTCCAACTCAATGGTCTTTGTAACAAAACCATAGGTATTTTCACTATTTTAGAGGGAAATAGGTGCAGAAGACAGGAAGCTGAGAGATAGGTGCTGTTGAAATTAAACTCTCTTTCTATATAACGAATCTGTTTTTAGTATGGGTAGAGCCGTTCTGACTAATTAATTATTTCTAAATTAGGAAAAAAGTCACAATAATTTGAGTACTTTTTTCCTGGTCAGGTTAGGAATTCTAGCTCATGTGCAAACTCGTTCCAACTTTTAAGATTAGCTGGTGGAAGTAAATCAACAACTTTCATCAACTGAAATTGAGTCAGAACAGTTCTACACACAATAAAAACCAGAGAAATAAATGATTACAAAACAGATAATTTTACCAACCCTGCTACTTGCAACTATCCTAATTGGCGGAATGACAGGTTGCAGTTCTAAATCTCCAGATGTGTCTCAAGGGAATGATTCTGGCACAAAGGTATCTGATACTTCTACGACAAATCCAGCAGCGAATACGCCAGAACGCGCTCATAAGCGTGAAGAAATTCGCAAGCAAGTTGAGGCAGTTCTGACCCCAGATCAGGTAAAGGAATTATCAACGAAATTACAAAAAGGCGAAAAAATGCGTAAAGCAGTGTTTAGCCTGAATCTTACTGCTGAACAAAAGACTAAAATTCAGGATATTTTTAAGACTGCCTATCCCCACCGCAAAGGAAAATCTCAAGATAATTCGTAATTTGTCATTCGTAATTATGATTGCATAATGGTTCTAGAAATTTCAAATGAATGGTTGTTTCTGCCGTTTGTACAGTTTTATCAAAACATAATTCAAGAATCATCTGTGAGAATTTAGAAGTAATTATCTGCAACTATGGATATTCGTCCCTTGATTGATTAAATTCTAAATTCTGGATACTGAATTCTTCTTCAATTAAAGTATGTTTAAACAAAAATTGCTCGTCAAGATAGAACTGGCTGTTATAGCCACAATCTTTGTAGGAACTAGTCTCTACACTTCCAAAGCTCTAGGTAAACCACAACCTAGTTCTCAAAAACTGGTGGATGAGGTGTGGCAAATCCTAGATAAAAACTATGTTGATGTCAGCTTTAACCATCAAGATTGGCAAGCAATTCGCCAGCAGTATCTTAACCGTTCCTATAGTTCCAAGAAAGAGGCTTATGGGGCGATTGAAGAAATGGTGGCGAAATTAGGCGATCGCTACACCGAGTTTTTCGACCCACAAGAATTTAAAGCCCTAAATAACGATATTTCTGGCAACCTCAGTGGCGTAGGACTGGAACTGGCACAGAATGAAAAAACTAAAGCCTTAACCGTTGTCGCCCCAATTCAAGGAACCCCTGCTTTTAAAGCCGGTATTTTGCCGGACGATGTAATTGTCCAAATTAACGGTCAAAAAACGCAGGGGATGAAAATTGACGATGCCGTGAAGCGGATTCTAGGGCCCGTGGGAACCAAGGTAGTACTTATGATTCAACGGGGCAATCAATCGCAAACTTACAAACTTACTCGCGCCAATATTGCTATCCATCCTGTAACTTACAACACGCAAACAACAGCAGCAGGCAAAATTGGTTACATTCGTTTGCCAGAGTTTACGCAAACTGCCCCCGCAGAGATGCATCAGGCAATTGAAGCATTAGAAAAACAACAGGTGCAGGGCTACGTTTTGGATCTGCGTTCCGATCCGGGTGGATTGCTGGATGCAAGTTTGCAAATTGCCAGTATGTGGTTGAAGCAAGGAGCGATCGTGTCTTTGGTAAATAGAGACCAAGTGAAAGAGAGCTACAATGCATCGGGCCATCCTCTCACCGACAAACCCTTAGTAATATTAGTTGATAAGGGATCTGCTAGCGCCAGCGAAATTCTGTCGGGAGCGCTACAAGACGACAATCGCGCCACCTTAATCGGGACTCGCACCTTCGGTAAAGGTTTAGTTCAAGCCGTAGAGCCACTAGAGGATGGTTCGGGGCTGAAACTAACGATCGCTAAATACTATACACCGAAAGGTCGAGATATCAATCATGTCGGCATTGCCCCAGATATTAACGTGGCATTAACCGAGGCACAACAGAAAGCCTTAGTGCAAAACCGAACCTTGGCGACATTAGCCGATCCTCAATATGCTAGCGCTGTTGCTGATTTAAGCAAATTGATTCAGTCTGGGGGGAATCATGTGAGTTTACAGCGTGGGAAATGAAGCAGGCAAGGGGCAGGGGACAGGGGGTTTTACCTCAATTGAAGATTCAGACCACTTTTGAATAAGCAGCTCCAAATTGAAAATTTGGTGAGGGTCTTAAACACAAGACCCGTCTGATCGCGGCAGGAAACAATGTTTCGACTCCCAACTCTTGGAGAGGCTGCACTTCGACTTCGCTCAGTGACCACGCCAACGACTACGCGGTAGTTGAATCTCGACTTCGCTCGATTACCGCGCAGTCGAAACTCAGGGTAAGTCGCTCAACAACCGAGCAGTTTTCCTCCTGCCTCCTGCCTTCCTTAATAAACACTGTTGTGAACAAGCTAGGAACTGTATCTTTCTATCATGTCAACCCGCAAAGCCCAACGACTTCAAATTTGTGAACCAGTCCCAGGTTTGCAAATCTTGGTTCAACTCAGCAACACTCCTTTAGTGCGGACAATCATAGCTATTGTTACCCACCATCAGCTAGCAATTGTCGGGTTTGTATTTGTTGCCACCTTGGTTTTTGCTATGCGGGAAAATGCCCCTTGGCTAACAGTACCTAAACAGGTAGCGATTGAATTCTTTTCTGCTGTATCCCAGTCACTAGCTGCTTTATTGGGTGTGTTAATTGTTTTCCTCACTTTTACTAGTCAGTTGATCGCTCAAAGGAGATATGAGGATTACTATACACTTCAAATTCAGATTGACCAACTGATTCGTTTAACTCAGTCTCTTCCCCCCGAACTCAATAATTTTGATGAAACTCTGATCGCACTGATTAACTATTTAGTTCCTTTACATTTAAAGGATTTCCCAATTTGGTCAAATAGCTCTCAGGTGTTATCTTGGGACAAGCTTTTAGATAATTTTAAGAATGAACACGAATTGACGCAAGTGCAGCAACAATGCTCTTTAGCTACCCATTTGCACCAACAACAAATTTTACTTGTCATCAATAACATGGAAGAAATACTGGAAAGATTTTCCCGGCTTTACAATCGCATCCTAGAGATGAGTCGGTTCATTCTCGCGATTGTCAAGCTGTCATTTCTTCTAGGAGTTTCCCTTGTATTTTTACTGCTATTTGGCATTATCGATTTGCAAAGGAAATTTCCCGATCTCAGCCTACCTGTAATTGTTTCATTAGCAATTTGGGTACTGATTGCTCTTTTGGAACTAGTACTTGATACCTGGTTTTTTTATAAAACCCTTTATGGTCCATCAAGTCACTATTTGCACTTTTTCCCGAATAAAAAATACCCCAATTAATAGAATAGGCAGAGGCTAACTCAACATGAGTAACTTAACATCATTCCCAGACACTAAAGCTGCTAACACAAGCAAAGCATCTCAATTTACAACTGATACGGTACGTGCTTATCTTCAAGAAATTGGGCGGATACCTCTGTTAACGCAGGAGCAAGAAGTTTTTTTTGCCCAACAAGTTCAGCAAATGATAAAAATACTTGCTGAATCCGAAAAACTGACTGTTGAATTAAATCGTACCCCCACACTGTCAGAATGGGCTGACCAGATGCAGTTAAGCGAACAAGAACTACTTCAAAAGTTAAATCAAGGGAAAAAAGCCAAGCAGAAAATGATGGCGTCTAATCTCCGGCTTGTGGTGTCAATTGCAAAGCAATATCAGAGACGGAACTTAGAACTGATGGACTTAATTCAAGAAGGTACTTTGGGTTTAGAAAGAGGAATTGAAAAATTCAATCCAACTTTAGGATACAGATTTTCAACCTACGTTTACTGGTGGATTCGTCAAGGAATTACCAGAGCGATCGCCCAGCAAGGACGAGCGATTAGATTACCCAGTCACATCAATGAAAAATTAAACAAAATTAAGCGCGTTCAGCGAGAGTTATCTCAAAAACTGGGTCGCGTTCCTACCACTACGGAAATTGCTCATGCACTTTCTTTAGAGCCTAATCAGATTCGACAATATCTAACTTTGGCTCGTCAAACTGTCTCTCTCGATCTTCAAGTTGGTTCAGAGAAAGATGTAAAGTTAGAAGATTTAATCGAAGATTATAGATATTCTCAAAATGGCTATACTACTGAGCAATCTCTCAATCAAGAGCTGGAAGACTTATTGTCAAATTTATCTAGTCAGCAACAAGAAATTATCAACTTACACTTTGGATTAACAGATGGAAATGAACTTTCTCTAGAACAGATTGGTCAGCGCATGGGTATTAGTCGGGAACGAGTCAGACAGATAGAAAAACAAGCTCTCCACCTTCTATATCGGCAACTAAGAAATAATAAGTAAACGCAGCTAAAAAAGTATCCCTTAAGATAATGAGATATTTTAAACATGATTACTTAAGACGTATTTATAAATATAATTTGTTTGATTTATAATAAACAAAATCATCATGATTTGACAAGGCACATCGAGCAAACCGGAAAAAACGAATTATTTAGATGTGCCGCCTCAAATGAAATTGGGATCGGCGGCAGTTGAGGTAGTAAAGGATTTCACGGTTTTTAATTAACTAAAATGCATTGGAGGTTCTGATGAACCATGAAATTTCTAACGATTTGACAGAGAACAGCATAGAACCAGAGCTACCGCGATCGCCAAAAAAGAAAAAGATTACTTTGATAATTTTGGGCGTGCTATTACTGGCTGGACTAGGTTTTTTTGGCATCTATGCAGGTGCAGCCAAGTCAGACAAAAGTGAAAAATCTGGGCGTAATAAGCAACAAGTTACACCTGTAACTGTGGCAATGGTGACACAAAAAACGGTTCCGATACAATTGCAGGCGATCGGTAATGTGCAAGCGGGGTCTACAGTATCGATTACGCCCCAAGCTAGCGGGCGGATTATTGGCGTTTATTTCAAGAAAGGTCAAGATGTGAAAAAGGGACAACTTTTGTTTACCCTAGATGACCGATCGCAAGCTGCTGCAATCCAGCAAGCTCAAGGTGTTGTAGCCAAAGACCAAGCCTCAGTACAACAAGCTAGAGATGCATTAACTAGAGACTTGGGTCAGGTAGACCAAGCTAGAGCCACTTTAGTCAAAGACCAAGCTTTAGTCCGACAAGCCGAAGCGAATTTAGCTAAAGATCGAGCGCAAGCAGAATTTGCTCAGGGACAGAGCGATCGCTATAGTGCGTTGTATAAAAAGGGCGCGATTAGTTTAGATCAAGCACAGCAATACGTTTCTAATAGTAAATCGGCGACAGCAACCCTACAAGCAGATCGAGAAGCGATCGCTAATGCTGAGGCTGTTTTGAAAAGCGATCGCGTGGCGCTGACTAATGCTCAGGCTGTTGTCAAAGGCGATCGAGCTGCGATCGCTAATGCTCAAGCTGTTGTCGTTTCCGACCAAGGAGCATTAGAAAATACCAAAGTGCAATTATCCTACGCCAAAATTTATGCGCCGATTGATGGTCGCGCTGGCAATATTTTGGTGACTCAGGGGAATGTGGTACAAGCCAACAGCACGACTCCACTTGTTACCATCACCCAAATTCGCCCGATTCAAGTTGCTTTTTCCATTCCTGAAACAAATCTGCCCCAAGTACAAAAGTATATGCAGAATGGCAAGCTGAAGGTAGATGTGACGTTCCCCGATAATCCATCTCGTTCAATACCAGGTGCTTTGACATTTGTCAATAATACGGTCGATAACACCACGGGGACAATTCAACTAATTGGTGACTTTGATAACACTCAGGGACACTTATTTCCCGGTCAATTTGTCAACGCAACGTTAACGCTGACCGAACAACCAAATGCAACGGTTGTTCCTTCCCAAGCCGTGCAGAATGGCCCCGATGGACAGTTTGTTTTTGTAGTTAAGCCAGATATGACGGTAGAAAACGTTCCAGTGACAGTTAGCAGCACCATTCAGGGGCTAGATGTGATTCAGAAAGGGCCGCAACCAGGCGATAAAATTGTCACCGATGGTCAAGCGAATCTCGTTTCGGGTAGCAAAATCCGCATCAAAACAGCCGGCAATGACTCAAATGCAGGTGGAAATTCCCCAAGAAGAGGAAGGGGGCAGGGGGGAGAATCTCCTAAGTCTGGTGGAGGTGAATCATGAACCTTTCGGAACCATTTATCCGCCGCCCGATCATGACGACTCTGGTGATGGCAGCGATTTTGATCTTCGGTTTCATGAGTTATCGCTTGCTGCCCATCAGCGATTTACCAAGTGTAGATTATCCCACAATTCAGGTAAGTGCTTCCCGACCGGGAGCCAGCCCGGAAACGATGGCAGCATCGGTTGCCCGTCCTCTAGAAAAGCAATTTTCCAGTATTGCTGGACTCGATTCGCTCAACTCAACTAGCACTCTGGGACAGACTCAAATTACCCTGCAATTTAACCTCAGTCGAAACATTGATGATGCGGCGCAGGATGTGCAAGCGGCGATATCGGGAGCATCGGGGCAAATTGCTGACGATTTACCCAATCCTCCGACTTACAGTAAGGTTAACCCCGCAGACCAACCGATTCTTTACCTTTACTTAGACTCTCCCACACTGCCGCTTTCCCAGGTAGATAATTATGCCGAGACTTATCTGGCGCAAAAACTATCTACAATCAATGGGGTGGCACAGGTAGCTGTTTACGGTTCCCAAAAGTATGCGGCTCGAATTCAACTCGATCCCCAGCAATTGGCAACGCGGCAAATTGGGCTAGATCAGGTGGCGACGGCGATTCAACAGGGTAACGTCAATTTGCCTACCGGCAGTCTTTCGGGAAATCACAAGAATTTTACAGTCCAAACTAACGGGCAACTTGAGGATGCGGCTGCTTATCGTCAGTTGATTGTCTCTTATAAAGATGGAATGCCTATCTATCTCAATCAACTGGGTAGGATTGTTGACAGTGTAGAAAATGACAAGGTGGCAAGCTGGTACAATAATACCCGCGCCATTATTCTCACCATTCAAAGACAGCCCGGAACCAATACGGTACAAGTCGTAGACACGATTAAGAAATTGCTCCCGGATTTGCGAGATCAGATTCCGGCATCAGTAGAAATTGGGATTCTCTATGATGCATCTCAATCGATTCGAGATTCAGTAGATGATGTCAGATTTACTTTGATTTTGACAATCGCTCTAGTTATCTTAGTAATTTTCATCTTTTTACGGAACCTCTCAGCCACGGTGATTCCCAGTTTGGCATTACCCGTTTCGCTGATTGGCACTTTTGCGGTGATGTATTTGCTGCACTACTCACTAGATAACCTATCACTGATGGCGTTGACCCTTTCGGTGGGTTTCGTAGTGGATGATGCGATCGTCATGCTAGAAAATATCGTCCGTCACATGGAAATGGGGGAACGTCCATTAGAAGCGGCGTTGAATGGATCGAGAGAAATTGGTTTCACAATTCTGTCGATGACACTTTCCTTAGTTGCAGTGTTCATCCCCATGTTGTTCATGAGTGAAGTGCTAGGACGATTATTTCATGAATTTGCTGTGACGATCGCAGTGGCAATTCTCGTCTCTGGTTTTGTGTCTTTGACTTTGACTCCGATGTTGTGCAGCCGTTTTCTGCGTCCCGTGGATCATGCTAATCAAAGTCGGTTATATCAAGCTTCCGAATATGTATTCGATCGCTTCCTCGGTTTGTACGATTGGAGTCTCAAAAAAGTCTTAAAATATCACCGCACCACGATGATTTTATCTGTCGTTCTATTGGTGGTGACAGTTGGGTTGTTGCTGGTAGTTCCCAAAGGCTTTATTCCTAGCGAAGATACCGGACAAATTACAGGCATTACCCAAGCAGCCCAAGATGCATCCTTTGATAATCTTGTTCAGCATCAGCAGACAGTTGCTAACCTGATTCGCGAAGACCCAAATGTAGATGCAGTCAACTCCAATATTGGTGCGGGAGCCAGTGCTAATGGCAGTGGGGCGGCAGTTGCAGCCAATTCTGGAAGTTTATTTATTCGGTTAAAACCGCGATCGCAGCGCCAGTTAGGAGCTGACGAAATCGTGCAAAATTTGCGAACCAAACTCGCCACAGTTCCAGGCATCCAAGTATTCTTACAAAATCCGCCAGCGATACCCATTGGCGCTCAACAAAGCACAGGACTTTATCAGGTTGCACTTCAGAGTTCTGATGTCAAACCCTTACAGGAATATGTTCCTCAACTTGTTCTCAAGATGAAGAACTTGCCAGAACTCCAGGATGTCAACAGCGATTTACAGTTTGCTTCCCAAATTCAAATTGACATTGACCGCGATAAAGCCTCAACTTATGGGATCACCGCCGAGCAAATCGAAAATACCCTTAGAAGTGCCTACGGTTCCTACCAAGTGTCAACTATTTATGCAGCGACCAATGAGTATCAGGTGATTTTGGAATTAGCACCGCAGTTTCAGCAAGATATCAATGCTCTGTTGACTTTATACATTAACTCCAGCACAGGAGTAGCAGTTCCTCTGAAGACATTCGCCAAACTATCTCAGGGAGTCAGCCCGTTAATGGTCAATCATAACGGTCGCATGAACGCTGCTACCATTTCCTTTAACCTCGCTCCCGGTGCGTCCTTGGGAAATGCCAACCAAAAAATTGCAGAACTGATCGATCGGGTGATTCCTAAAAGTATTAGCACCAGTTTTCAGGGTGCAAGCCAGGTATTTCAAAGTTCACTGCCGAGTTTGGGTTTATTGTTAGCGATCGCCATCTTAGTAATTTATCTGATCCTGGGTATTCTCTATGAAGATTTCATTCACCCAATTACAATTCTTTCTGGTTTGCCATCAGCCGGTTTTGGGGCATTGTTAACACTGATATTATTTCATGTCGAACTCAATGTTTACTCCTTTATCGGCATAATTCTTTTAGTGGGCATTGTGAAGAAAAACGGCATCATGATGGTGGACTTTGCAATTGAAGCCCAGCGAGAAGAAGGTAAAAAACCGTCCGAGGCAATTTATCAAGCCTGCTTAGTGCGCTTCCGCCCGATTATGATGACAACAATGGCAGCATTAATGGGAACCTTGCCGATTGCGATCGGATTTGGGGCTGGTTCCGAATCCCGCCGTCCTCTAGGTATTGCAGTTGTGGGCGGGCTAGTGTTTTCTCAGATATTGACTCTGTATTTAACACCCGTATTCTATATCTATATGGAATCGTGGCGGAAGAAGCTTAATCAAGTTAAATTCCGGCGGGTATTTTCATTTTCAAGTGGGCGATCGTAATGTTCAATAATGTGAAAACCAAGACTAAATCTGATTTTCTAAATTATGAATTAAACACTTATGTCAGATATTAAAGATGCATTAACCCGAATTCATTACTGGTTTCAAGAAAATCATCCAGCAAAGATTGCATCATTGGCATCAGGTTTAACTCCATTAGAAATAGATAATGTGTTGAGTACCTTATCTTTTCAAGTATCCCAAGAAGTTCGGGAAATTTATGAATGGTCAAATGGATACCCAATGGATAGCTGTGCAGATGATTGGATATTTTATCCTATGTTTCTTCTAAGTTTAGATTCAGCAGTGTCAGAAGCTAAAACTTGGGTGGAGGAACATGAAGAAATAGCCCTGATGTATAAGTATGCAGGTAAACCTGTCTTGCCAGTCTGTATGTCAGATATCGAGTTTTTAGCCGTTGTCGCGACAGATGATGAACAAACAACTTCTCCTGTAATTCATATCTCCGAAATTGTAGAAATTTCACTGCGATACAGTAATTTAACAGCCATGCTGTTGACTTTAGCAGAATCTTATGAGACTGGGGGATTATTTATCGATGGCAAAGGTTACATAGAGAAAGACGAGAAAAAGTATGCAGATGCATATCGAAAATACAACTCAAAAATTACAGACTTAGCTCTCGAAAGATTTCTGAAAATATTTCCTGAAGATTCCTCTTGGCAAACCGTACAACTACTTCATAACGATTTATATATGAGCAATAGCTATGGAATAGAAATTCCCCCAAATAATCTGAAAAATAAAGTAGTTAATACTCTTCTGAATCTGCTGCAAGACGAAAAATATGATTCCGGCTTTTCTGTAGTATTAGTACTCGAAGAACTTCGAGCAGTAGATGCCTTAATTCAAGGACTTCAACATCCTAGCAAATGGGTTCGGAGTCGGTCGGCATTTGCTTTAGGAAAAATCAAAGCATTTGAGGCTGTGGAGTTTGTATCGCAGCTTTTAGAAGATCCAGATCCAGTTGTTAAAGAAGCAGTGAAAGAGGCGTTAGATATGTTTAGAAATCAGAGATAAAGTTGTTGCACCTATTACAAATCGATCAAATTCACGTTGAAATTATATTTAGCGATGCCTAACGGCAAGGCTGCCGCCAACGCATCCTCACCACATTTCTGGGAGAACAAAACTCATGAACCTTTCAGAACTCTTCATCCGTCGTCCAGTCATGACCACTTTGGTAATGATGGGTATCCTCATTTTCGGTCTCATGAGTTATCTACTGTTACCCATCAGCGCCCTACCCAACGTTGAATATCCTTTTATTTCTGTCTCTGCTAGTCTCCCTGGTGCTACCCCAGAAACAATGGCATCTTCAGTCGCCGCACCGCTAGAAAGACAGTTTACCGAAATTGCCGGACTCAATTCCTTCAATTCCACCAGTTCCACAGGCAGCACTAACATTTCCCTACAATTTGACTTTAGCCGCAGAGTGGAAGATGCCGCCAAAGATGTACAGGCGGCGATTTCAGCCGCCGCCGGACAACTACCTGCCGGAATGCCTCACCCGCCTACCTATCGCAAAGTTAACCCATCTGTCTCACCGGTTCTTTACCTCTATATGTATTCTGAGACACAGCCAATCTCCACAGTAGATGAATACGCAGAGGTAACAGTTGGTCAGCCAATCTCAATGATTGATGGTGTTGCTCAGGTACAGGTCTATGGTCAACAGCAATATGCAGTCCGCGTCCAGCTTGACCCGCGAGAGTTAGCATCAAGGGGAATTGGTCTAAATCAGGTAAAAACTGCAATTCAACAGGGAAATGTCAACTTACCAACCGGCAGTCTCTCTGATACTTACAAAAGTTATACGATTCAGGCGAACGGTCAACTCACCGATGCTGACAGCTATCGCCAGCTAATTGTAACTTACAAAAATGGTGCGCCCGTGCGGCTCCAGGATTTGGGGCAGGTAATTGACAGCGAACAAAACGTCAAAGTCTCCAATTTGTACAGCGATCGCAAAGTAACAAATCGTCATTCTGTTGTTCTCGCTGTACAGCCGCAACCAGGTGCTAATACTGTAAATATTGTTGATGCCATCCAAGAACTTTTACCTACACTCCGCGAACAAGTTCCCAAATCCATTGAAATGGGGATTATGTACGATCGCTCCCAAACCATCCGAGCCTCTGTCAATGATGTGAAATTTACCTTGGTTCTCTCGGTTTGTCTAGTTGTCTTGGTGATTTTCTTATTTTTACGTGACATAACAGCTACCCTAATTCCCAGTTTGGCGTTACCTGTAGCAATTATTGGCACTTTTGCGGTGATGTATCTGTCGGGTTTCTCCCTAGACAACCTTTCACTCATGGCGTTGACCCTCTCTGTGGGCTTTGTGGTGGATGATGCGATCGTTGTGTTGGAAAATATCGTCCGCTATCGAGAAATGGGTGAATCTCCCCTAGACGCGGCATTGAAGGGATCGAGGGAAATCAGCTTCACAATTTTGTCAATGACCCTTTCCCTAGTGGCGGTGTTCATCCCGATTATGTTTATGAGTGGAATAATCGGGAAATTATTTCATGAATTTGCCGTGACGATCGCAGTGGCAATTTTGGTTTCGGGTTTTGTTTCCCTCAGTCTCACCCCCATGTTATGCAGTCGCTTTCTGCGTTCGCATCAACAAAGACCAAATCTGCTATATCGAGTTTCAGAACGGGCATTTGATTTACTACTGCGGGGATATGATTGGACTCTTAAGCCTGTCTTAAGATACCGCTTGATGACACTGATTGGTTCTGGCATTCTGCTGGTAATGACCGTCTATTTGTTCGTCATCGTTCCCAAAGGATTTATTCCTACAGAAGACACCGGACAACTGACGGCCAACACCAAAGGAGCGCAAGATATTTCTTTTGATGATATGCGCCGTCACCAGCAAAAGGTTGTTGATATCATTCGTCAAGACCCTAACATTGAAGCCGTTGACTCGATTGTGGGTGCAAGTGGGCCGAATGCGTCGGTAAACTCCGGGCGAATTACGATTCGGCTCAAGCCACGTTCTCAACGTCAATTGAATGCTGACCAAATCATTCAAGAGTTAACCCCCAAGTTGAGACGTGTAGTTGGGGTTAAAACCTTCCTCCGTTCTCCGCCAGCTATTCCCATCGGCGGACAACAAACCAATTCTACTTATCAATTCACCTTGCAGAGTTTGAATTTACAAGACCTGCGCCAATACGTTCCTAAACTTGTAGATAAAGTCAAAACCCTACCAGGACTCCAGAATGTTGACAGTGATTTACAACTCAGCACTCCTCAAATCCAAGTCAAATTTGACCACAACAAAGCTGCAACCCTTGGGATTACCGCTCAACAAGTTGAACAAACCCTCAGCGCCGCTTATGGTTCTAGCCAGGTTTCCACTATTTATACGCCAAATGACCAATTCTATGTAATCTTGGAAGTCAAACCGGAATTTCAACGAGATCCTAGCGCCCTATCGATGCTCTATGTGCAATCAAGTACTGGAAAACTTGTTCCTTTGAGTGCGATCGCTAATATTAGCCAGAGTGTCGGCCCGCTCACGGTTACTCACGTTGCTCAACTCCCCTCTGCAA
Organism: Nostoc sp. DSM 114167; assembly: GCF_052692655.1. NCBI lineage: Bacteria > Bacillati > Cyanobacteriota > Cyanophyceae > Nostocales > Nostocaceae > Nostoc > Nostoc sp. DSM 114167. Next base: position 2,965,739 of record NZ_CP195116.1, on the reverse strand, counting down.
CTATCTCTTTTGACACACTTCCAGGAACGTCTCTGAGTCAAGCTACAGATGCCATCAAGCAAGCAGCCAGTGAGGTGCTACCCTCAACAATTACACCCAGCTTTCAAGGTTCAGCCCAAACCTTCCAACAATCCTTCAACGATTTAGGCGTGCTGTTGTTGGTGTCTATTGTAGTCATCTATCTGATTCTCGGTATCCTCTATGAGGATTTCATTCACCCAATCACCATTCTTTCTGGTTTGCCTTCGGCGGGTTTTGGTGCATTACTGACGCTGCTAATTTTCCAGGTTGATTTAAATCTTTACTCTTTCATCGGCATAATTCTCTTAGTGGGCATCGTCAAGAAAAACGGGATTATGCTGGTAGACTTTGCCATTGAAGCCCAGCGAAAGGAAGGAAAAAATTCCTTTGATGCCATCTATGCCGCTTGCTTGATTCGTTTCCGTCCAATTATGATGACGACGATGGCAGCTTTAATTGGGACATTACCCATTGCTTTGGGGACAGGAGTCGGTTCAGAAGCGCGTCGTCCTTTAGGGATTGCGATCGTTGGTGGATTGGTGTTTTCTCAGATATTAACTCTGTATCTGACTCCAGTGTTTTACATTTATATGGAGACATGGCGGAAAAAGCTGAGTATGCAGAGTAGGAAAACTGAAAAAAAGCATCTGCCAGCAGTTAAAAGTTAATAATAGTTTTTGGTAAAGTCGAGCATGATTCAGAAGGCAGAAGGCAGGAGGCAGAAGGCAGAAGGCAACCCACCCTTAAAAGAGTGGGATTTAAACAAGGACGTTTTATACCTCGCTGCAAGCAGTCTCAGTATAATTATCAGTTTTAACTGAGCTTTATACCCTGCAACTTTAGTTTTAATTGATACTCCTGAACTTCAGCATAGCTGCCCTCTGCCCTCTGCCTTTCTTGTAAAGCGATCGCTTAGAGTCAATAACTATTGAACAGACTCAAAAACTCTGAACAACTGCAACCGTTTCAATAAACTCAGCTTCTCTGCACAATACGCTGCTGAAAAAGCACGACCAAAAGCAAGAAGGCCCCACGAAGTACGAGCTGCCACCAAGGAGTAATGGTTCCCTCAAGATTTAAAAGGTTGTACATCATTCCTAGTAAAAGTACACCGACTAGCGTCGGAAACACGCTCCCTTGACCTCCTGCGAGAAACGTTCCTCCCATGACGGTGGCGGCGATCGCATCTGTTTCCCAGCCAAAGGCAGCGACGGGCTGACCCGCCCCTAAACGGCCTGCGAGAATAATACCAGCAAGCCCTGACAGCAACCCGCTAAATGTGTAGACTGCCAGCTTTACTCGGTTTGGGTTCACGCCCATGAGCCGAGAAGCCTCCTCGTTATTGCCAATAGCGAATATGTGCAAACCTAATCGGCTTCTGTGCAGCATAAACCAAGCTGCAAAATATAAGAGTGCAACTATCAGCACAGGTACAGGAACCCAACCAATGAATCCTCTACCCAGCCAAATAAATCCCGATGCTGCCGATGATACGGCAATGGACTTTTCCTCGGTGATGCTCAACGCCAGACCGCGTGCAGCGCTGGCAGTGAATAAGGTAACAACGAACGGCTGAAGCCGCGCCTGAGACACAAGAAGACCATTGACTACACCGAGCAACGTGGTGCTAGCAATGCCACTGGCGATCGCCACGAAGCTTCCTTGTCCGGCAAGCATTGCTGTAACAACACCGCCTAGAGCAACAAGGGAACCCACAGACAGATCGATTCCTCCACTCAAGATCACGACAGTCATGCCTAGCGCCACGATCGCCAGCATACTATTCTGTCGCATGATGTTCATGAGATTAACAGGTGTCAGGAACGTTTCATAACGAAAGGATGCGAAAACAGCCAAACTAAAGAGCATGAGTAGCACGCCCTGGGAGGTGAGGAGCTTGGCAAGATGCCGCAAACCCGTAAGCGCAAGAGACCTTGTAGCAGGCATGACGCATTAAACCTCCCTTGGACGCTGCAAAAAAATGGCGAAAAGAATGATTACGGATTTCAAAACTAATGACCAGGTAAAGGGAATCAGCAGCATATTGAAACTTGTGGAAATCACCTGCATGAGCAAGGCCCCGACAACAGTGCCGAGGATATTTGCCCGACCACCAGAGAAGGGCGTGCCGCCAACAACAACAGCCGCGATCGCATCAAATTCTGCGTTGACACCGACCTTACTCGGATCGCCCATGCCCAGCCTCGCTGTTTCGATCAGTCCGGCTAACCCGGCAAGCAGGGCGCTAATTATATAAACTATATATTTCACGCGCTCCGCACGGATACCCGCAAGCCGTGCAGCCTCCTCATTGCCGCCGACTGCAACGATATGACGGCCCAAAAGTGTAGAGCGAATACAGAAGAAAGCTGCCGCGATCGCTACTGCCGCAATTACAACTTGAATTGGTATAGAACCGAGATAGCCCTTTCCCAACGCTTCAAATGTCGGATTGACAAAAGGAACGAGCTTACCGTCCCCGATAACCTGAGCAATCCCACGCCATAAGATCAGAGCCGCCAAGGTGGTAATCAAAGCATCAAGTTTCAGACGCGAGATCAGAAAGCCATTGATAAAACCAACCAACAGAGCCGCGCTCAAAGCGAACAAGATGGCCACAGTCATCCCATACTTAATCAGCAATGCCACAATGACTGAAACCAATGCCATAGTAGAGCCAACCGTCAGGTCGATGCCACGGGAGGCAATGACAAAGGTCATACCAACGGCAACCAACATTGTTGTGGATACTTGCAGCAACATATTCAATGTGTTGCTAATTGTTGCAAAACGCGGTGTGAAGATGGCGTTGGCAACATAGAGAATTAAGAGTGCCGCAAATGCACCGAAGTTTGGGTTCCACAGGGTTCCCCAACCCAGATCGGACTTCTTGCTACTCATTTGTATTTTGCTCTGTTTGGGATTGTCCACCGACGGCTTCCTGACGATCTGCACCTTCTGCCATTGCGTGCAGAATTGCCTTGATGTTCTTCTGCTCGCCACTGAGTTCCGCAATTGACTGTCCGTCACGCAGGACGACGACACGTTGCGAACCTTCAACCAACTCTTCCACTTCTGATGAAATCATCAGAACTCCCAGCCCTTGCTCTGCTAGTTCGGCGATTAGCTGCTGGATCTCGCGCTTTGCACCAACATCGATCCCGCGAGTTGGCTCATCGAGGAGAAGAAGTTTGGTATTCTTACACAGCCATCGCGCCAGAAGCACCTTCTGCTGATTGCCACCCGATAGTTCGTGGATCTTCTGCTCGGCGCTGGCTGCCTTGATATCAAGACGCTGCATGAAACGCTCTACAAGTTCGCTCTGTTGTTTTCTGGAAACAATGCCCCATTGTGTAAGGTTCGGTAGGGCAGCAAGCGTGAGGTTTTCGCGTACCGAAAGCTCAGGAATGATCCCGTCCGCCTTGCGATCTTCAGAAAGGAAAGCTATGCCTGCGTCTATGGCATCATGAGGATCGCGCAGGCATAAAAGACTACCTTCGAGTTTTACAGTTCCACCTTCAAGAGGTTCAGCCCCGAACAAGGCACGCACCGTTTCACTACGACCAGAGCCGAGCAAACCCGCAAGCCCAACGATTTCGCCATGCCGCATTTCAATGGAAACACCATTGAGCCGTTTTTTATATTTGAGAGCTTCCGCCTGGAGCAGCACTGACCGACAAGGCGTGTTTTGCGAGTGTTCTGCAAATGCCGTGACTCCTTGGCTTACCTCTTCGGGTTTACGACCTAGCATAAAACAAACGAGTTCTAGACGAGTCAGCGAAGAGAGCGATCGCGTCACGATGTTGCGCCCATCACGTAGTACCGTGACGCGATCGCACACGGCGTAAAGTTCTTCAAAACGGTGGCTGACGTAGACGATGGATGTTCCTTGCGACTTTAGGCGACGCATGACATCAAAAAGAACAGAAACTTCAGTTTCCGTCAGCGAACTCGTGGGTTCATCGAGGATCAGCACCCGCGCACCAAAGGATATGGCGCGGGCGATCGCCACCATCTGGCGATGAGCAATATTGAGCGAACCAACCACTGAGCGCGGGTCGATATGCAACCCCAGGCGCTCCAGTATATCGGCGGCCTTAGTATTCATTACCCGTCTATCAATAATGCCGAAGCGATGCGGCTCCCTGCCAAGAAAAATATTTTCAGCAACGGTTCGCAAACCCACCAGTTGAATCTCCTGGTAGACGGCTACAATGCCTGCCGCCTGCGCTTCGGTCGGGTTCTCGAATGCAACGGTTTTCTGCTCGTACTCCATAACACCTGAGTCTCGCCGATAAGCCCCCGTCATAATCTTGATCAGCGTTGATTTACCAGCACCATTTTCTCCAACCAGTGCATGGATCTCGCCTGCCTTCAGTTCAAAATCCACGCCCCAGAGTGCTGGCACGCCGGAAAAACTTTTTTTTATACCTGTCATCCACAGGACATTTCGAGTTGCCTGATTCATCGGCTTTACCCAGTTTTTATCTTCATTGCCGAGAGTGGAGATCCTTCACTTCGCACTATAGTAATTTTTTGTCCATCGTGGAGGCTCAGGAAAATTCCAGGTTATCTTTTTTCTATTTTAGGGTGAGAACTACTTATACCAATTCTCTAAAATCCGGCAACATATTCAAACTCCGAAACCTAAACAATATCTGACTTTCTGAATTATGAATTACGAATTAGTATTAGGGTGAGAACTACTTATACTAATTCTCTAAAATCCGGCAACATATTCAAACCCCGAAACCCAAACAATATCTGACTTTCTTAATTACGAATTACGTTAGCGCCAGCGGCAAGCGACGCAGGAGCGTCATTACGAATTACGAATTAGTATTAGTATGCTTCATTTACAAAATCCTTGGCATTGGTAACATCGAAGAGTCTGTCCTTGAGAATAATCCTTGGAGGAATTTTCTTGTCAGCAAAATACTTTTCCATTGTGGCGAAAACAAGTGGGCCAAAACGCGGGTTTGATTCGACACTGACACCAAGCTCACCACGGATAATCGCCTCAAGTGCAGTTTTTTGACCATCGATTGAAGCAACCATCACATCCTTACCAGGCTTCATACCTGCGGATTTGAGAGCTTGGATAGCACCCAATGCCATTTCGTCGTTGTGAGCATACACTGCGGTAATGTCGGCACCCTTGGCCTGAATGATATTTTCCATTACACGTTGGGCCGCAGCCCGTGAGAAATCCGCCGTCTGCGTGGCGATGATTTTCATGTTGGGATAACTAGCGATCGCATTACGAAATCCCTTAGCCCGATCGATTGCAACCGATGAACCCGCTGTTCCTGTGAGTTCCACGATGGATGCCTTACCGTTGGTCGCTTGGGCTAGCCATTCACCAACGCGGCGCCCTTGGGCGATAAAATCCGACCCCAGAAAGCTGACGAAATGTTCGCCTGGTCTTCCTGCTGCTTCACGGTCGATGAGAAAAACTGGTATTTTTGCCGCTCTGGCTGCTTCGAGGGCGGGCGTAAGACCCTCATACTCACGTGGTGCAAGAAATATAACATCAACTTGTCGTGCGATTAGATCCTCAATGTCGGCAAATTGCTTCGATGTCTGCCCTTGGGCATCTGTCATCAGAAAATCATAAGTTTTCTGACGCTTGGCGGCCTCCTCCTTAATGCTGTTCGTTTCGGCAATGCGCCACGGCCCAATGTTCTCCGTTTGCGAAAATCCGACAATTTTTTTTGTTTTTTCGCGTATACAGGCAGACAGCGAGAAAGCCGAAACAACGATCGCAACGTAGGCACTAAATACCAACAACTTTGGCATATAAGCTCCGATATCTGAGTATCCAAAACAGGTTTTCTTCTTCATCGGCTTTGTTGTATGAAACAAAAAAAGACACTCTAACTCCCAGAATACTTTTACAACCTTGTTCTTCTCAGATTTAGCCTTGAGCAGCGTCAGCTTGAGAATGCCATCTTTGTATTTTGCTTGAACCTGTTCATTCTAAACGTGGATAAGTAGCAAAATTACGTGCTAAAACCTGCCATAGCGGAATTCAGTGCGGGTCATGCCTTTTTCTTCCGTTTTGACTTCTAATTTATGCTTTTATGCTCACCCGCGATCAATACTGCTTCTGCGGATACCTGCATCTTAAAACCCGGTTTTTCCAGACCGTTGAGGTAGTATTGCTATCTCACTTCGCAAATCGGGTATATCAACTCTTAAAATAAAAACAAAATACCCGATGAGTATACAGAAGACCTCTTGGCATTTGTGCTTTTTGTACTCTTGGGGAAAAGGGTAAAGGTTAAAGGGAAAAGGGAAAAGGTTAAAGGGAAAGGAAAAATTCTATTCCTTTACCCCTTCCCTTTTCCCCTTCTTGGAACCCCACCTTCCCCTTTTCCCGACAAATGCCAAGAAGTCTAGACTATTCCTGCGGTTTCAATCAAGAAACCAGAGATAAACTGCCATCTGTAAACTTGAAAACGATTTTCAGCACATCAATGACAATAATTTTAGGCACAAAAGATAACAAACAGTCAATATATACATTTCAATTGTTGACTGCAACTCTTTTTGGTGTTAGACACAGCTTAAAAGCCTAAACTTAGTATAGTACATGTGTATGATACGTAAATTCTAAATTATTTTCTTAAATACTAGATTTATGGATTCTTCTCAAATTGAAACAGGTGCGCCTCTTTCTATAGAAATTGCTCAGATTGCTTCACCATCAACAACACTCTCTCCTAGCTCAACACTCAGCCCTCGTATTCCTAAAGATGCTGTTCGCACCAGTTTGAGTGCTTCTACTATCGATGGTATTTTCGCAGCACTTTTCTCTATTGGTACTGGTGGAATTTTGCTAGGTAATTTCTTGGTAGGGTTAGATGCCAGTCCAGTGGTATTTGGTATGGTGAGTTCTATCCCGATGCTGGTAAATCTCTTTCAGCCGATGGGTGCTTATTTGTCTGAACGCAGCACTAGCCGTTTTCAGTATTCGCTTCGCACTCATGGGATTGGTCGGCTACTATGGCTGATTTTAGTAATTGGCATTTTTAGCTTTAGTTGGGGAGGGCTTAATTCCAACCAATTAGTGATATTGTCGCTTTTGATTCTCGTATGCAGCCATTTTTTAGGAGGACTAGGAGCCGCATCTTGGTTGAGTTGGATAGCAATGTTGGTTCCACGGCAATTACGAGGTAGATATTTCGGGCTACGCAATAGCCTTGCTAACTTAACCGAGTTGGTCGGTTTGCCAATAGCCGGTCTAGCCGTATCACATTGGTATGGGGGAGCTATTCAAGGTTATGGGGTGGTTTTGCTCTTAGGCATTATCTTTGGAATTGTGAGCTTGGGGTGTCAGTATTTTCAGGTTGATATAAATCCTCAACTACAAAATACTTATTATGCTAACTCATCTCAAACCAGTGAGATTCAGTCGGACTCGGCACCAAATGAACCTGGTGAGATATCTGAACCAATCTCTCTGCCGCAAATGCCAACTCCTCAAAACCAGATAGATAACAGCATTTGGAAGAACTCTAATTTTTTGGTGTTTCTACTTTATTTCGGCTCATGGACATTTGCTGTTAATCTAAGTGCCCCGTTTTTTAACCTCTACTTGCTAGATACCTTGAGCTTGGATGTGAGTTGGGTAACTTTCTACAACAGTCTGCGAGCAGGAGCACACATGCTAATGCTAATCGTCTGGGGTAGATTAGCAGATAAAATAGGCAATCGTCCGATTCTAATTTCTAATGGAATTCTCATTGCCGTCGTACCCTGGCTGTGGCTAAAGATGGGTTCTAGTCCTCTCGATCTCTGGCTATGGTTGCCGCTGTTACACATTTTTATTGGAGCTAATTGGGGAGGAGTTGACTTGTGTAACAACAATCTTCAGATAGAGATTGCACCAGTGAAAAATCAGTCTATATATTTTGCGATCGCAGCAGCTGTTGCTGGGGCAAGTGGTGCTTTAGGAGCAACTATCGGTGGCTTCATCGCTCAATTTGCTGGGTCTTTTGGCATAGCAGAAGTATTTATTGTATCTGGTGTATTACGATTAGCTTCACTTGTGCCACTCATTGTTAAAAAAGACTTAGGTAGTTAGGATGAAATCTCTTTGTTGCGGATATGAACACAAAAAGTTGTACTCAACTTTGAGATTTATCCACCTATAGGAAGAACTGCTAACTTATCTCTTTACTTTACAGTAAGAAAGATTTATAACTTAGTGACTAAGTTAATGTCAGTAAAGCAGATTCTATAAATCTGTTATTACATAAATCTGACTTTATTCGTTTTTTCGTAATGCTTAAGGTAGACACATCAAAAATTACCACCCAACAAGTTGAAGCTTTCGAGCGAGACGGTGTTATCTGCGTCAAAAATGTTTTGGATGACATCTGGGTAGAACGGATGCGAACAGCCGTTGATAAGAATGTATTAATCCCCGGCCCTTTAGAAGTTAAGGGCATCCCCAAATCAGAAGGTCATGTGGAACATAGCAGTAGCTTATGGCTCACTGATGCTGATTTTCGTGCTTTGGCTTTTGAATCTCCGCTAGCAACGCTCGCCGCTCAAGTCTTGAAATCAGAAAAACTCAACTTTTTGACTGACGGTTTCTTTGTTAAAAAGCCGAAAACAAACAGCCGTGTTGGGTGGCATAACGACCTACCTTACTGGCCCATACAAGGCTGGCAGTGTTGTAAAATTTGGTTGGCTTTAGATAGTGTCAACCAAGAAAATGGTCGATTAGAGTATATCAAAGCCTCTCATCGATGGGGCAAAGAGTTACGTGAAGGATCAAACCCTTCCTGGTTTGTAGAGCCAGAATCGCAGGAAATTTTATCTTGGGATATGGAGCCTGGAGATTGCTTGGTTCATCATTTTCTGACAATTCATCATTCAGCAACCAATATATCAACCACACAACGACGTGCGGTAGTCACAAATTGGACTGGCGATGATATTACTTATTATCACCGCCCGAAAGCATGGCCTTTCAGACCGATTGAAGAAATTGATTTGCCAGAATTGAATTCATTCAAAACCAAAAAACCTGGCGAGCCGATAGACTGCGATATATTTCCGAGAGTTGAACCGCATTACTAATTGGTACAAATGAATAATTCGATCGAGTTAGAAAATAATTTGTACTAGGGACTTGCAAAAAATAAATTATCCCAAATTATTTATAGATTTGTAGGGGCGCAAGACCTTGCGTTCCTACGACGGGATATTTTTTTAACTGAAAATTCTCTAATATTCAACTATCTACCGATTGTGTTTAGGTAGCCTTAAACTTTCTGTAAGTGAATAAATAGTTAAATAAACAATGATTAAGCCTCTATTAGTTAATACCTACGATCCCAAGGGAGGGGCGGGAGCTGCTCGTGCTGCTTATTGGCTACATCAGGAACTACTGAGGTTAGAAATTGATTCTCAGATGCTAATTCAAGATAAAAGAATAGCTGACTCTACTGTGGTCAGTTCTCCCAATAAGGTAGCCGAAACAATCTGGAAAGCTCGTCCGCTTTTAAATGATTTACCACTAAATATTTATAGAAATAGGCAACGTAACCCGACATTTTTCCGGCTGCAATGGCTCCCTAATACAGTTACATCGCAAATTGCTAGACTTAATCCAGACATCATTAACTTGCATTGGATATGTGACGGATTTATACCAATTGAAGCACTGGCAAAATTCAATAAGCCGATTGTTTGGACATTTCATGATATGTGGGCATTCACAGGTGGATGTTGCTATTCTCTAGGATGCGATCGCTATACAAAATCTTGTGGAAATTGCCCTCAACTCAATAGCAAGCAAAGCTGGGATTTATCTCGCTGGGTTTGGCAGCGTAAAATTAAAGCATGGCAAAATCTCAAGCTGACTATTGTCACTCCTAGTAATTGGCTTGCTGAATGTGCTAAATCCAGTTCACTATTTTCAAATAGTGACATCAGAGTTATTCCCAACGGATTAGATATCAACACTTATAAACCGACGGAGCGTCAAATAGCCAGAAAGTTACTTAACCTCCCACAAAATAAGCAACTACTTCTATTTGGAGCAATTAATGGAACTGGCAATCCCAGAAAAGGATTTGAACTATTGCAATCAGCGTTGCAAAAACTCAGTCAGTCTGAGTGGAAAGAGCAGATTGAATTAATTGTTTTTGGTTCATCTCAACCTCAAGAGGCAGTTGATTTAGGTTTTAAGGTACACTACTTAGGCAAAGTTGACGATCGAAATAAGCTCGCACTTCTCTACTCATCTGCGGATGTCATGATTGTGCCATCGATTGAGGATAATTTGCCACTGACTGCTTGTGAATCCCTGTCCTGCGGCACACCTGTGGTTTCTTTTGATTCAACGGGACTCAAAGATATAGTTGAACATCAAAAAAATGGATATCGAGCGCAATGTTTTAGTTGTGATGACTTAGCAAATGGGATTATCTGGGTAATAGAAGACAAAGAACGGCATCAAAAACTTGGCGCGAACGCTCGTGAAAAAGCCGAACAAGAGTATCCGAGCGAGCTACAAGCATATCGTTACTTATCCCTCTTTGAGGAAATGCTTACGCATTAATTTAACAACCACTGACTAGGAATTAAAAACCTTTTAAAAGCGTTGCCCTACAGTCATTTGGGTATCCTATGGCGGGCGTTGGCAAAGCGATCGCAATCTCAACCGACTTTTAATTAACGTGAGTTCGATGAACCTCTCCCTCCCAATCTCCCTCTCCCACGGGGAAAGGGAGGAGCAACGAGAAATTAGGGTTTTGGCTCCCCCTCTCCGTGTCCAAAAAGGGTTGGGGGAGAGGTCAAAAAAGGGCTTGTCGAACTCACGTTAATTAGCGATCGCTCTCCTACCCACTACAAGCAGAAAAATTTATACCGAGAAATTCACGAGCAATTCTGCAATACCTTTTGATTACTGCCCAACGTTTCATTGATAGCCGTGATTAATAACTCATCTAAAGGGATTCCCACTGCTTTCGCCATAGAGGAAATCACACTTTTGGGGGCAAAAGAACAATACAATCCAGCTTCTAAAAACCAAGGTTGTCCCTTTGGGTCGATGCGGAAGTCAAATAAACTGTAGTGGCGACAACCCAAAGCCTGATGACACTTCTTAGCCACTTGCTGAACCTTTTGGGTCATCGGGTCGTTCGGGTCTACAATCCAAGACTTTTTATTATCTTTAGCAGCGAAACCCAAGTTGCCATCCTCTGTTTGTTGGAGTTTATCAGCATGGCTGCGGATGGGTTTGGAGTGGGGGTCTAACAGATACTCTTCAAGGGGTAAACCCACTAGTTCTCCGTCTTTGACAATGATGCCGCATCTAACTTCTCGCCCGAGTTCGATGAATTCTTCTACAATCACCTCTGAAGCATATTCAAATGCTTGCTTAAGAGCAGTGTCATAGTCAGTAGCCTCTTTGACTAAAGCCATCCCTAAAGAGTTATCGGAACTTACGGGTTTGACGATCGCTGGAGGTGTAATTGTCGGAACGTCTCCTTGGCGAAGCAGTTCTCCACGAGGCACTTTTACCCCTGCGGCTTCAACAATTGCTTTAGCTCTGCCTTTGTGCGCCGTTATTGCCATGATATCTGGAGTATTGCCGATGTAAGGGATCTTCAGCAAGTCGAATAAAGCCCGGTATTCAGTCATTCCAGGGATACAAAACATTTGTGGTAACACGAGGTCAATGTTTTGTGCTGTTAGAAACTGTATGGCATCAGCCAGAGTCATCGGTTTAGTATCAGCAATATCTTCAGGGCTGAGGGAGGGAGGAAATCGCCATTGGCGATCGGGTGTGATATATGCAATCTGAAATTCATAGTGCGATCGATCTGCCGTTGCCGCGAGACAGTCTTGAGCATAAAGGCGTGACAAATCACAGTAAAAATCGTTGTATGCAGACCCAACTAAATGAAGGATACGAAGTACTGGCATGATTTATCTTCCTATGTAGTATTAGAATTTATATAGCGGTTCTCAGTTGAGTGGGCCATGAGAACCCCTCTTTGCAAGCAAGGCTACGGTCTATACACATCTTGGTAATGAAACCCAAACCCTGGATTTACCCCCCTTAATCCCCCCTTGCCAAGGGGGGAAATAATCCGGTTCTCCCCCTTGGCAAGGGGGAGTTAGAGGGGGTGGTATGTACACCGTATGCAAGCGAGGAAGGGGCTATGATATACTGAATTCTTCTTTAATTTACAAATTATTTAATCGCCACCTAATTCCACCAGTTTGCCAATGTTGAAGTCTATTTTTACCCATCCTTTGAGTTGTTGGAGATTCTTGAGTAAAAGTAAGGGAATCTGCCAATGATGCAAAGTCAAAAATGGTATAGGGTCATCAAGACTGTAAATAGCATCAGTGCCCCGCACTAGAGTATTAACCGATGTTTGCAATTGTTTCCAAGAACGAATACCAGTTAGTCGCCAGATTTCGTGATATAGAAAGTAAGTCGGCTTGCTACTTGCTAGGGGTTCCAGAGGTGCAGCTAGGGGAGTTTTACCAAGATAGGCGTCTGCAACACCGGGGTGATTGTAGAACATTGTGATTGCCGAATGGGTACGAGGATTGCATTCAATGGCGTAAACTGTACCGTCTTCAGCTTGGATAAAGTCGAAAGAAACTTGTCCAGTCAGTGCCAAACTCTTGACGAAGTGTTGCACCCATTGACGAATTTGGAGATTTTCGACGTTTTCGTAGTTGATTTGAAACGCAGAAGAGTTTGAACAGCAATGCAATCTTAATTCCCCATCCCGCACTGTACTATGTGTGCATAATTCAATACCCGGAATAAACTCTTGCATAATCCAAGGTTTTTCTGGACTGATGGGTAAACTGTTGACAAAGGCTGCTGTCTCTTCTGGGGTGTCGCAGGGAAGTTTGGTTAAATTTAAGCGGCGAACGGAGTCGTAATCAATACTTTTAAGAATATATTTGCGGGTTTCTTGACTAAAATCGAAATTGATAACTTGTTGAGGATCTGTAATTTTAAACGATTTAGGGACAGATAAGCCAAGCGATCGCGCCCGATCGGTAAAGGCAAATTTATCATCCAACATTTTGGTGATATCTGGATCGAAGTGGAAAACTTCGCAGTATTCTGATAATACAGGCTTTGCTAAAGAGTCATAATAGCTAGCTACAGGACTGCATACAGGTACATAAACGTCAACCTTTTCTTGCTTGACGATTTCTACTAGCGCCTGGATATAACCTTCTGGGTCTGATTGCGGAGCCGTAACTGTATAAAAACGACTCACCGCTTTTGAGAATCTATGACCAGACAACCAGTATTTGTGACCTTCAATCAAAATAACTCTGTGTCCTGCGGCATGGAAAGAGCGGGCAAGTTGCAATGCTTTAGTCATCTTGGCTCCGCTCACCAAGATAGTCTGAGGATGAGTAGCTACAACAGCTTTTTTCGGAAACGGCAAACGCACAATGCCCCACAGCAAAGATATCAATACTATCAAAGCATTGAACGGCAAGGCTATTAGTAATAATGTCAGAGTACCGAGAGTTTTGAATAGAGCTACTACCTTAACCCGAACACCTGTTGATGATGTTGGAGATTCAGGCAGAGATAAAGAAATTGATTGTGCCATAAGTCTTTCCTTTGTGTTTATTGTAGAGACGTTGCATTGCAACGTCTCTACAAACTTTGTTACACCACGCGTCTAATTAGCGTTATACCATCTCGGATGGGTAATAGAACTTGCTCGACACGAGGATCGGCGGCGACAACGCGGTTGAACTGAGCGATATCGCTTCACCGTTGGCGGTGCGTTGTTCGGGTGGTAGGTAAACTTGTCCCTGCAACAAAGTGTTATCCACACAGATTAAACCGTCGGGAGTCAGTAAGTTACTATCCAACACGATCTGGAAGTAATCTACATACTCTTTTTTATCGGCATCAATGAAAATCAGATCGAATACTTCTTTTCTAGCAGCCAGCTTATGGAGTGTTTCTAAAGCAGGTGCTACTTCCACAACGATTTTGTTGCCGTGGGGAGACTCACTAAAGCAAGCTTGAGCAAATTCAGCAACATAAGGATCTACTTCGCAACCGATAAGTTGCCCATCACTTGGTAATGCTTCTGCCATTGCTAAAGCTGAATACCCTGTGAACATTCCTACTTCTAGAATGCGCTTTGCTTTGGTGATATGAACAAACATTTTCAATGTCTGTCCTTCCAGATGTCCTGAGAGCATTTCTTGCTCTAATTGACGCACTGTTTCACCATCACTGAAGCGTTTGCTCCAGTCTTCAATGCTTGTTTTTTGCGCTAATGCTGTTAATGCACTCGATTCCGGGGTGGTGTAATCATCCAAGTAGGGATCTAAACCCGCCGCTAATTGAACTCCCTGCCGTAAAGAATCTAATATCTCTACGGGAATGTTCTTCTCTTGGGCTAATTTGAGGGTTTGCTGTAGCTGGGCTACTAAGATGCTATGTGGCGTTATCGGTCTAGCTGTTTCTCGCCCTAAAACACTTGTCATATCTTCACACCCCTACTAGCTTGCCTTTTTGACTTTCAATGTATGCGTCAACCCCTTCTCCGCCACGAGGGTATTTAGTACAAAGACGTTTGTGTTCAGCTAAGGCAGCATCAAGTTCTTCACGAGTCAGATCGTTGGCAAAGAAGCACTCACCAATCGGACGAGGCATAGCTGCGCGTTGTTTGCCATCTCGTGTCAAGCTTATAGACTGAGTAGCATACCAGAGCAAATCCCCATCTAAAAGAGGATGATCGAGTGATAAACCGATACGACTCATCAAGTCTAGGATGCGATCGCGCTCTTGTGTTGAGATATAACCGCGTTGTGCTGCAATGGTTGCAGACAAAGCCATATCTATATTGACCGCATGACCATGATATAGAGGTATCTGAGGTGCTAATTCTAGGGTAGGACTCCAAGTGTGACCGTAGGCGATGACGCGATCGAGGTCTATTTCATGCAAGTTAGGAGTCTCTAACTCCAACATAGTTTTGATTGCTTCATAGTTGACTTTATGAGCAATCTCTTTAATTTCCGGTGTTGCATTCACATATCCAAAGTGAGTCGAAAGCAGTTCTTCGCCATATTCGTATAGCAGTTCAAAGACTTCAGAGTTAGAAACTACCGCAATTTTCACCAACTCTGCCATCCCATTGCGAACTTGAGCGGTTGGCAAGGTTTTCAAGAATGAGAAATCTAAGATTACTTTCAAAGGCGCATGATATGCTCCTAAGCGATTTTTTTCCTTACGATGATTAACTGCAACCTTAATCGCCACACCTGCATCGATTAAACCAATCAACGTGGTAGGAATGCGGATATAGTTGCTCTTGCGACGGTAAGCAGCACAAGCAAATCCAGCCACATCAGTAACTAGACCACCACCGACAACTAAGACTGGTTCTTTACGAACTAAGCCGAAGTTAGAAAAAGCGTCAACAATTTTTTCAAAAGTTGCCAGGGTTTTAGCCGGTTCTGTAATGATGATCGGAAATACTGTCAGTTCAATGTCATAGTGTCTAAAATATGACCTGATTTGATCGCCATAAAGTTCATTAACATTGGCATCAATTACAATCAGACAGCGACCAAATTTTGCGTAGCTATCTGCAATTTCTCGGTTTTCAATATCAAATGCACCGTTCACATAGACAAGACTAAAATCGATTTTTTCGTAACCTTCCACGTGAAACGCAGTTTCGGTAGCTTCAAATGATGCTTGAACTTTATTCATGTGTGTTGACCTGATTTCAATTACAAAATTGTGAGATTTCGGTAATAGTTGCGATTTACCTTTATGAATGCCAGCAAACAACTGTGCTTTTTATCTTTTTAGATAAAAGACAGGAAAAAATTAGCTTTTAATAAAAAGCTAACGTTAATTACTGACTGGCAATGTTTTTAAACACACCATTCATTTGAGTAAATTCTGTAGATGGGTTAATCCTTAATTCGGCATAACCTCAAACAAGTCAACTAGCCTAACTAGCAGTATGTTTGCACAATACTTGCCTGCTTTTTCTGTGGATTGTTGACTTTAAATTTGGGAAATTCATCTGAATTCAGATTTATTCCGCTACATATAAATATAGTGGCTTTCCAACTGTACGATTCTGCAAAAACTCTAGCCTAGACAACTTATTGTACCGTTGCTCTCCAAGCTTAAATTTGAGATTAGAACCATGATTAATCGTTATTTTGCTGTTTATTAGCATTAGTCTCAAACCTTATATTACTAAACTCGCTACATTCTGTTTGTTTCAGAATAACAGTGGAATTTTAGGAAGTTTACCTGAATTTTTATTAACTCCACTATATTTTTCTCTAGCAACTTGCCGATCGTTAAACTTTGCAAAACTCTGATCTTAGTAAACTACTCATATTGTTGATCATTGTCTATCTCTAGGCTGACATTTGATATTACAGAAATAATTAATCCTCATCTTGCTGTTTTTTTTACATTAGTTTCAAACCATAAAATGCCTAAAAACAAAGATGATTCGCTGCATTCTATTCAAAATATCAGTAAAATACCTCTTTTACTAAGTCAATTTACTGCTCAGTAATCAACATACCTACATCAGCAACTCCTGAAAATTCAGAATTTAAATATATTTAAGTTCCTAGTAACAAAAGTTTAACTTTTTTAAGGAATGTTTGTGTATGTTATGGGTTTCTAAGTTTGCTTAAATTGCCTTCTTAGACCTAAATTAAGGCTTTTCAGCTTAAACCAGCAATTAATTTACTAGTTGGTAACTGAAAACTTCAACACAAATCATAACATTACATTAATACAAATCATAACATCTGTAAATATATTTAAGTCAATCCACCATGCGAAGTGGACTGGATAACTAAACATCTAAAAGAGTATGTCTTAAGATAGATGCTTTATACAAAAATATATGAAACAAAGCTATATCTAATATTGTGTCCGACTAAAGACTTATCATTTAGATCGTAGATCGCATTTCTTGCTGGGATAAAGAGGCTTTTGGGATTTTTGCACAGATGCGGTAATCATCAGTAATTAACCGGACTTGATATAACAGATATCTGGTGAATTTACAGCTATTTTCAGGTAAATAGACCACGCAGTAGGGGTGCAAAACCTTGCACTCCTCCGATAGGTGTGGTTCAAATACATGATTTCTGCTGTAATTATGGGTTATGTTGGTCAAAATTCGTCGCTTTTGTTGGTTATAGATGCACGTACATACAATGTTTCACTTTTGCAGGCAGATTCACGGGTAAAAGCTCGCAATTTCCCGAATGAACTCAACAGTAAACTAATTCACATAGATAGTAAAATATTGCCACGATATGCGATCGCCAGTGGCGTACTCTAAGACATTGTGGAATAAACCTGTTTTGTCACTCTTGGAAAATAATCGAAGCAAGATTCTGAAACTATGATTGAGTCAACCTTTGAGCCTCTATTTTCTAATAGTAACTATTTGTAGCCAAAACTTGAAAATTCAAGCTCTGAAAGTCTTTCAGCGATTGGGTTCTCCCAAAGTTACAAAATAAAGATAAGTAGGTCGGCATGAATATTTATAGTTGAGATGAGGCAAAAGGCAGGTGGTCACTGTAGCGTAGTCATAAAGCCTGTGGCATAGCTACGCAAAGGGGCGCAGCCTCTCTAAAAGTTGTGAGGCAGAGGGCAAGAGGGAAGAGGGTTTGAGTCTATTTAATTTTTCTTAACATAGTTTTATTTTTCCACACCGCTCTACTTACACGCTGTTTTATATCATATCTGCGTTCAAAAATTACAATGTTACTGTTATGCTAGATAGCTGTCAAAGGAGGGAATGAGTGCGATCGCTTAGTTGCTTTACAAGAAAAAGTTAAGTATTTATAAATATTGGGATTGAGTTCATAATTAAAGGGCAACCTTAACATAAATAACTCTTAACCTAAGCGTATTGAGTTATGGATTTTAAAGAGTTGCTCAAGAGTTGTGCTTGAGTATTTATCGCAAAAAAATCTATTTAAATTGCTTTTTATAAAATCTTAAGATTTATTAACTTAGTTTAAAAAATCTTGGTATTGACTTCAGAATGTTAAGAGCGATCGCTTTGTAAAGGTTAGTTGATATTAGTTGTCAAATTGCTGGTGAAGTTAGAAACTAAAGAAATACAACACACGCAATTATTTTATGACTGCTATTTCTAACATTGAATTCAAACGGCCAATTTGGCAAACCGCGATCGTATTGACCTTGGGCTTTTGGCTCAGTGCTAGTCTAGTTTTAGACTGGGTAATTATGCCTAGCCTTTATCTTTCTGGGATGATGAGTCAAGCTGGTTTTACGACAGCAGGCTATACGATTTTTTGGAACTTCAATCGGATGGAATTATTATCGGCTGCTGTAGTGTTGACTGGGGCACTAGCTTTGAGCAAAACCCGATATCACTGGAGTATTGGCAGTATTGTTTTATCTGTGCTGCTGCTGACTATCGCTGTGCTTGACACCTATTTCTTAACTCCGCAGATGTGCGCTATAGGAATTCAACTCAACCTATTTGAAGCTGCTGCTGCTATTCCATCGACAATGAATTTACTACACGGTAGTTATTGGCTGCTGGAAATAGTGAAGCTGATAGCTGGTGGTACACTTTTAAGCTGGTGCTGGCGGGAGCAATTTTAAGAAGATGGAGAAAGTATAACGGTGAGAATGTCCACTTATAAATCTCACTCTGAAGACGCAAAGAAATTCTTTGCGTCTTTTTGCGACATATATCTTATGGGTTGATGAATGTGATGTTTACGACAAGCTACGCCTAAGCGTACAATTTTGTATTTATATTTGTGATTTTTCAAACTTAAGATTTTTCGGTTAAATTGCTACCAGACAATAATTCAGTTTTTTCTAAGTGTAATTCCATAAGCAAACATATAATTATCTTTTACTATACATTTTCAGCTTTCCCAGACATTTAAACAAATAAATATTTATAACAATTTTCTGGAAGATGATATTAATTAGTTTTCATGTTTACTTTACTGATTTATCATGAAGTTTAGATGTTTCTACTAATTTTTTTTGAAAATTATAGTAATCTAAGTTTTAGTGAGTATGTTACTTGTTATCTACCATCTAGCTGAAAGCAAGTATTTTGCATGGTATCTACTACTAATCAAGAATTTCCCTGTAAGTTCTTGAATTTGTCACTCCAATTTGTGCAGGGTGGCTATTTGGTTCACACAACATTAAAACCCGTTTCCAGTACTTATGAAGAGATTCCCTTCTGCTGATTTAGTCGCCTGCGCATCTCACCACACACCATCATGGCGGCAATTATCAGCAAACTCATTCTTGGGCCGAGGTTTACCATTATTGTTGTGCAAGCGATCGCTTTGCCAAATCCCAAGACTAAGAGTTGCTCTACAATCACAAACTTAAGTAAGATATTGAACTTTTGGAATGCTTAGTTTTGAATAATACTTTTTTGATTGTGAAGTTGCCCTCAAGAATAAACTTCTTGAAAAAGTACCCGACGACTTTCGTCACGGATATAAAAACATACTTCATCAGCGCGGAATTAATGCTTATAAGTCTTGATGGAGAAACATTTACGTTTACATTACAGTAGATTTTGGTCACTCCAGACTTTAGGATTAGGGACAAAAAACTTTTGCAAGAGAATTCAAGTATCTATAATTTTAGGCGACAAAATACGGATAACAATGATACTTTTGTGACTGATGGGCGAGAGCCAATGGTCTTTGTGTGGCACTTGAGTTACTGTTAGATTGGCTAGATTAGCTAAAGATACAGAAAACCAATCTAATTTTTGAAATACTATATCCTGGCAACTAGTCGGGCAATTTTGCTATTGGTCAGTAGCATTAATTGGTTTAGTTGTAAGTTGTGGATTATAGCTTAACAGAGATTGGTGAATTAAGAGTAGGGGGGTGTGGAATCTCTGTACTAACTCAAATATGACCGCTATATTTATCTGAACAGTGCTTTCAACAAAGTCACGTGAATTCCAAAAAGGTAATTCACTAATTTTGCCTGCAAATGTTAATTTTATTTCAGAGCGATCGCAATGAAGACACTTCCAATTAGTAGATACAGATTTTTTCAAAAGCTCCAGCCCCTACCTTTGTTGAAAAAAATCACTGGTAAGTCGGTTACTGGTTGTTTACAAGTGTTTAGCACATCAGGCTCTTGGTCAATATATGTAGATGAGGGGAAACTAATTTATGCCAGCTACTCAGAGAAAATGTTTGAGCCGCTTTACCGAAATTTGCAACGTTTGAGTCAGCAAATTTCTACTCTTCCTGACGGAATCAAAGATCAGTTGCGGGCGATATTTGAAACTGGTATTGAAAATCAAGCGATACCGAACCCAGATTATCTGGCTATTTGTTGGTTAGTAAATCAGAAATATATCAGTTCTTCTCAAGCAGCAATGCTGATAGAGCAATTAGCCCTAGAAGTTATAGAGTCATTTCTAAATTTAGAGGAGGGAAGTTATGAATTTATTCCTGAGAGTTTTCTAGATGATATGCCAAAGTTTTGTCATCTAAATGTTCGTTTATTAGTTGAACGATGTTTAACGCCCCAAAATGAGGCGGTTTATCGTCAAACATCACCAAGTTATCAATCGGATACCTCACAATTTTTCCGAATAAATGAGCTACAATCTAAAGCCAAAACTACGCCAAAGTTGCCTAAAATACACGGCTCTAAACCAGCAGCTTACTCGATTAATACTAATGCACACAGGGGTCAGCAAATCATCCAACCGCCTGCTGACAGAAAAATCTACACAATCTTGTGTATTGATGACAATCCTACGGTATTGAATGCTATTAAAAGTTATTTAGATGAGCAAACCTTTTCTGTTATCGGAGTCACTGATTCCTTAAAAGCTCTAATGCAGATTATCCGTATAAAACCCGACATAATTTTGTTGGATATATCAATGCCTAATCTCGATGGATATGAACTCTGCTCTTTGCTGCGTAAACACTCATATTTTAAAAATACACCTGTGATTATGGTGTCAGAAAAAGTAGGATTTTTAGATAGAGCTAAAGCGAAGATGGTGAGAGCATCAGGCTATTTAACTAAGCCTTTTAAACAAGGAGATTTACTGAAAGTCATTTTTCAGCATATTGTTTAATTTCTTAATCTAGCAAGTCACTCTATTTAAACAGCCTATTGTTTTAGATATTTAAGGTTGAATATTATCTGCTTCACTATCATTATAATTATAGAATGTTTGATTTAGTTAAAGTTAATTAGTCATTTTTTTATAGAGTAAAATTAATCCAGCAGAATTCAGAATGGGCTGCGCCCCGCTGTGCTAACAGAATTCAGCAGTAAAACACGCTTTATACCTGGGTAACAGATTTAGGGACTTCCAAAGAAAAAAACATTCAATTTTTATTGTGGGGTGGGCGTCTCGCCCGCCCAATGGTTAGGGCGGACAAGATGTCCACCCTACAAGATTGAATAATTTATTTCTTGGTAATCCCTTAGCTGATGTACCTCGCCAACTTGAAATCTGCTACACAAGTTGTTAACAGTGACAAATAATCAGTTAATCTATATATTTTTTAAAATTGGTATTAGTTACAAGCCCTAATCGATAAGTCGGTGGAGTTATTTTTCCTGAAATGTCCAGACTCCTTCATCCCAATCTGATTCTGTTGGGGGTGATTGTAACCAATGCTGACAACGCAACAGATGCAACATAGCAGCTTTGTCTTGGCTGTCTGCTGCCAAAACTAGGGCAAATTCAGCTCTAGCACGGTTAAAATCGCGTCTGAGGTAATATTCGCGTCCTTTGTGATAATGCTCAATCACTTGCAATTTTTCGCTTTCAATTGGATTGGAACGCAAACCCAGTAATTCGTATATGGCTACTGGTTCGTTTCTACCCTTGACACGAATGTAATCTAGTTCCCTAGCCCAAATATTATCTTGGCAAGGTTTAAAAGTGTTATGGCTAATAATAATATCGCAACCATACTGTTTACTAACACTTTCTAATCGAGAGCCAAGATTAACGCCATCACCAATGGCGGTAAATTCCATCCGTTTACTAGAGCCAATATTCCCACTAATCACGGTATCTGAGTTGATGCCAATACCGATTTTAATTCTAGGCTTATTATCTATATGGCGACGTTGATTAAATTCGCGTAGGCGATCGCGCATTTCTAAGGATGTTTGTACTGCCATCCAAGCGTGTTCTTCTAATGGTAGAGGAGAACCAAATACAGCCATGATGGCATCGCCGATATATTTGTCAAGAGTACCTTTATGTTTAAAGACTGCCTCCACCATTGATTCAAAATATTCATTGAGCATACTCACCACTTCTTCTGCTTCTAAGTTTTCTGTTAATGTGGTGTAGCCGCGAATATCGGAAAATAAAATCGAAACTTCTTTGCGATCGCCTCCTAGTTTAGCGTCATCTAATTTCAGCAATTCTTCGGCTAATTCCTGGGTCATATAGCGGTACATCGTACTCTTGAGCCGCTTTTCATCACTGATGTCTTCCATCACTACCAGCGCCCCCCGGACTTGCTCTTGGTCGCTAGCATCGGCTATTGTGTTAATCGATAAATTGATACTATGTTGTTCTGTACCAGTGCTGATAAGTGTGCGATCCGGGTAATATTGTTGACGACCTTTTAAGTCAACTGCATGTAAAGCATCCTGATACCACTTGCTAAAGTCGCCTTCTTTGATGCCGATCGCGTCAGTAACTAATTTACCTTCTAAACGGTCTTCTGGCTCCAGTCCTAGCAAACGCTTGGCACTTTCATTGGCGGCGATAATTAACCCAGTTTTATCAGTGGAAACCACGCCATTGGAAAGACTACGCAGAATATCCCGTTGCATTTGTTCTTGTTGCTTGACTGTGGCAAACAACTGAGCATTTTGCAGCGCGACTCCCGCTTGAATATTAAAAGCTTCCATAAACTCTTCATCGTTGCGGTCAAAGCTAGCTTGGAAGCAGTCGGGAGCTTTGGGCCAATCAGCTGGATTATAAGGGGGAAAATCCCCGGATTTCTTTTTATTTACGAGTTGGGTAACACCAATCAGTTGTTGATCGGCATTAAATACTGGCATACAAAGCAAGCTACAAGTGCGATAGCCATTTTGCTGGTCTAGTTTTTGGGCTGTCTCTGAGTCAGGATCGTAGTACAAATCAAAGCCAATATTTAGCTTTTTGCCAGAAGCCGCGACTATCCCAGCAAAGCCTTTACCTACGGGGACTCGTAACTCTTTGGTTGAACCATCATCCTGAGTGATTTTCGTCCACAATTCATGGCGATCGTGGTCTATTAACCATAGTGTACTGCGATCGGCATTCATCAGTTCCTTGGCTTCATCCATCACCCGCTTCAGAGTGTCTTCTAAGTCAAGACTACTTTGAGAAAGTGACTTGATTGCCTTCATCAGCGCCGCTACTGCTCTTTGTTTTTGAGTGGCTACATAAAAAGAGCGTGAGGACTCTAAAATCAGACAAATCGAAGGAGCAAATTCTTGAAATAATTGTTCGTCAGCACGGCTAAAACCTCTGGTATCAATGCGCTCTGCAAGTGAAGCATCATAATTATTCTTAGATTTTAATTTATTCAGTAATTGCACTACTGCAACTAATTGCCCATGTTCATTTAAAAGTGGCAAAGCTAGCATGGTGTAGGTGCGATAGCCAGTTCTCTTTTCTTGTTCTTGGGCAAAATGCGATCGCGGATCGTTATAAAAATCAAAGGGAATATTGATAACTTGCTTGAAAGTGGCGACTTCACCACCAATACCTTTATTAGCGGGGATACGAATTTCTAAAGAGCGACCGCCCTCGCCCTCAGCTAGAATTGACCAAAGTTCTTGTTTTTCTTCATCCAATAAAAATATAGTCGTTCGGTCTGCCCCTAGTAATTCTCCGGTTTTCAAGGTAATCGAATGCAACATTTCTTGCAGAATGGTTTCAAACCCATGAGAATCCAGCATTGATAGGGTTTGATGGACAATCTGTAATTTTTGCTCGACATCCTTAACGACCTGTTTAAAAGTATCTTGAGTCAGGGGAGCAAGAAACGTAGAAAAAGTTCCTTGTCTTGTGGCAAGAGCACCCACAGGAGCAGAATTTGCTGTTAATTCGAGGTTTTCTTGGTTGTTACCACCAATAATTAAATCGGTGGTTTCCCCATAACTTCCTTGATACGCTGACATAACTGGTATTTTATCTAACAGAATGAGGTTTTAGATTTAACAATGAGATTAAATTTATGTAAGTGGTGTTAAAAGCAACAATTGCTTGACATTATCCATAGTTTAATCGCTTGTTTAGCCAGCGTCATCCTGTGAATAAACGCTCAAGTTGATTACCAACAAGCATGGCTTGACCAAAACCCCTTCCCACTGCCATCAGTAGGGGGTTAGACCCCTCACATAAACGAGAAAACAATATTTTCCACAGGCGAGAGATTGTTAGTGTAGCCTCATAATATTTTCTAGAAACAGACTAATGAGCATTGCTGTATCCGTAAGATATAGTCGATTTATCTGAAAATTACTGCGAAGTTTAAGTAATTATACGCAATTTTTACAGCGACTGCGATCGCTTTTTGTCGCAGATATGTTAGCCGGAAAAAGAAGTGCTGAGTAAAAAATACTAGTACAGCTCATAAACCACTCTATTTGCCTGTTGTGATGCCTGTGTCCAATTACTAGAGCAAACGCATCTTATTTTCTAATAAAAACTAAACATATAAAAGCACATTTTTGCATCAATCTTTTTGGTCTATTCACTCCCTTATTTACATAAAATCATTCAGAATCAGAACTCGAAAAAGGATTTGTACAATAGAAAGAATAAGGATTATCATAATCACGATAGTGAGGTACTGTAAACTTATTATTATCTTCAGAAGCTTTTATTCGGCAATATGGTTCTAAATTGAGGTCTATCATATAATCGTTACCACCTCCTAAAGTAGGTTTAACTTCTTTGGTTTTTTTTGAAACTGAAAAATGACAAACCCATCGATGTACTGGATAAGCATGTGGTTTGTTTGTTAAAATCTCAGCCCTTCCTGGTTTGATATTATCTCCTTTACTCTTGTCAAAAAGAGAGTTATTTTTAGCATATTTTTCCATCTGCACTACTATAGTACTGTGCTTACATACTTCGTTCATTTCCATTTTCTTGTCAGCATTTTTCTTGTTGTACTCTTCATTAATGTATTCGCTAAAAACAGGCGTATATCTCAAATAAATTTCCCTTTTAGATATATTTTTATTTTCATCTTCTATTGAGTATTCACAACTAAATGGTAATAAGTTTACATTCTTACTATCCTCGAATGCTTTATAAGAACCAGTTATAGCCCCTGATTTGTTCTTGTTTTCTAATTCTTCTTCTATCAGTTTTGTGGTCTCTTGACATATTTTATTTTGGTAAGTTGAATCGGAAATTTTATTGATTATAAAATTCTGATATAAATTCCCACTAGTTAAAAATATAATCAAAAAAATTAATGAATTGGCAATAAAAGGGTGATTACTTAAAAAATGTGCAAAAAATGTACTATTTATAAACTTAAAATAAGGTGAATTAGGAAAAATACTATTAAATAAGTTATAAACAATATTATTTTGCTTAGAAGAATTCGGGTCTGGTGTATTAGAAAAATTCGGGTCTGGTGTATTAGAGGAATTCGGGTCTGGTGTATTAGAGGAATTCGGGTCTGGTTTCTTAGGTGTATTGGACATAACGTTAATTTTTAATTCTCTGGATATTTTTTCATTTAATTTAAAACATTGAGAATAAGAAAAACTTAATCTAGTTATCAAAAGTGATGCTCATGCAAATACATTGAGTCTAATGACGACCGATTTTGTTAAAATCCCTATCTGCTTTAATACAATCTACCTTTATTAACGTGAGTTCGATGAACCTCTCCCCAACCCCTCTCCGAGGCGGAGAGGGGCAAAAATATTCTTAGTTGACAACGAAAAAATTAGGGTTTCAAAGCCTCTCTCCCTGTGGGGGAGAGGTTTGGAGAGGGGTTTTTAGAGCCGTCGAACTCACGTTTATTAACTCATTGTAAGTGCCATCAATCATATCGATTCGGCAGTTATTAAACTCGTGATTTTCAGTCACAGTAATTTCTTGTTCGTTGTAATAGTTTTCACTATTCAGACTTGAATACAAATCCTAAATGGTTTATTACGTTTTGCGAGAAAAAAATCTATCTTAGGGAATAGTGAGAATGAGAGACCATTTATACAGTAAATCTTTAAGCGGCTAGACGATGTAGGATAATGCGAGCCATAACAACATATATAGTACTGGCGTGGCAAGGCTAAATTGTTGCAAAAAAATTGTAGGTTGGCTTGAGGAACGAAACCCAACACTCCGATCAATGTTGGGTTGAGCAACGCGAAACCCAACCTACATCTAACGCACTATTTTGAGCTTGTCACGCCAGTAGATAGCATTACATACTTCCCACACATCAGTTGTGCGTTCGCAAAGCATCTCCCCTTGGGAGAGAATACCCTCCAGATTTGGCTGCTGGAATCAGAAGAGCGAGAATTTCCCATTCTAAGTCGCTAAGGTCGGTAGAATAAGCTTTTGCAGCCATTGCGTACTAAATACATACACTGTCTTCAAAGTATCCTATCTTTGCGATTTACCTTAACCCACCACCTTTATATTTACTTTATAAATAGCCTCTAAGGACTAAAGTCCTTACTACCAACTTGCTTATCCATCAATTTAGTCTTGACAGAGTACTACTAGCTTATAGATATTTATTTTTCTACAGATAGAGTTAATTAAAAATATTAAGCACAATATTATCTCAGTCAAACATAAATATAAAATCAGATTCAATCTTTGAATTGAACCCATATATTAGATGGGCTGAAACATTCACCCTCTTATTGGAAATCCACAGGATTATTTTAATGAAAAAATTAAAGACTCAAGTATTTTTAGGTTTGACAGGTGCATTTTTAGCAGTCGGATCTTCCAGTTTGCTAGCTAGAGAAATTCCTATACAGAGTATATCAAACCTCAGAAAGTATTTATTAGCGCAATTAGAAACTAATCCAAATGTCAATGAATATTTGGAGAAAAATAAACCAGAAAGTTATAAGGCTCTGAAAAAACAGTTAGATGCAGCAATTGAGGATGCAAAAAGACCAAGTGAAGATAAAGTAATAAAAAATCTTTGGTCATTGTCAAAAACTAATCCTCAAATCAAGTGGAGAGAAAATAACGGCAAAATTGAATATCTAATGGCGAGTTGGAAATATGTCAAAAACCCAACCGAGGATTGGAAGGTAGGTACAAAAAAAAGCATAGAGGCACGGACTTGGTTAACAGCCGTTCCTCAAGTTAAGGAATTTTGTCAAAATTGTAAGGGGATCGGTATAAATATTCCCGGTAATATTATGCTTTCTCTGAGGTTACAGCAGTATTTAGGCTTAATTTTAAATAGAAATTCAAATAAGACGCATTTTGTCGAAATGTGGGTGAAAGCTGAAGATTTAAGTAGACCATGTGTCGATCCAGAAATTAATGATTCTAGTTGTAATGTTTTTGAGATCCCGATTCCTGCTAGTTATCCGATTTTGCAAGAGATATACACAACTTCTTATGCCGTTGCTAGTCAAGAACATTATCCTTGGACGGGTTTAGGTTACACCTATGATTGGGGAAATCCGAAAAAACCTCGTGAAGGAGCTAGTGAATTTCTGATCGACGGAACTAAAGAAAAACCCATAGAAGTAGAAGTTGTTTCAGTCACCGCGACGAAAGAATATTGTAATAATCAATATTTAACGCTAAAAGATTAGAAATGAGCGCTCATGAAACATCTTGAAGGTAAAGTGGCTTTAGTAACAGGTGCTACGCGGGGAATTGGTAGGGGAATTGCCATTGGCCTTGGTGAAGCAGGTGCAACTGTATACGTTACGGGTCGCAGCCTGAACAACTCCTCTAGTGATGGGGTTTCAGGGAGTCTTAGTGAAACGAAATCAGCCATTGAGGAAGTCGGTGGTGTATGCATTCCCGTCCAAGTAGACCACAGCGACGATGAGCAGGTGCGTTTGCTTTTCGATCGCATTCAAGATGAGCAAAATGGCCAACTCGACCTATTGGTAAATAATGCTTACTCAGGAGTTCAGGCATTAAAAGACGCTCAGGGACAGCCCTTTTGGGATTCTGAACCAAGTCTTTGGGATGCTAGCAACAACGTTGGTCTTCGCAGCCACTATGTTGCGAGTGTTTTTGCAGCTCGGATGATGACTAAGCGTAACTCTGGACTAATTTGTACTATTTCTTCATGGGGTAGTATGTTTTATCTGTTTAATACAGTTTATGGTGTTGGCAAAGCAGCTTGCGATCGCCTAGCTGCTAATATGGCTGTTGAGTTAAAACCCCATAACGTCGCTTCTGTTTCAATTTGGCCGGGTATTGTTGGTACTGAGCTTTTTTCCAGTTTTGCTTCTGAGATGAATCAAACTAATGCTACTGACCCGAAAAACTCATTCTTGAGCGATCGCTACAACTGGGAAACTCCCTTATTTACTGGACGAGCGATCGCTGCACTTGCTAGTGAGCCAAATATAATCCGCCATACAGGACGCGTGCAGATTGTTGCCGAACTGGCTAAGAAATATAATCTTGTAGATGAAAATGGCGATCGGCCCGCATCCCTACGCTCTCTACGTTTTGTATTACCTGCTGCATTGCCTGTACTGAGAAAGTACTCATGGCTCATACCCGATATAAAAATGCCGTGGTCACTGCTGTTATTGAATGCCCTTGGTTCGCCTAAAATTTAATGGGTATTGGGCAATGCCCAATGCCCAATATCTAAACAAACTATCTTGGGATATATAAAACTTTGTATCCTGAATTAATAGGTCTTAATAGTTCTTTTAAAACTGGTGCAAGAAGATTTTCGGTTAATTGTTGATTTAGTTTTAGTTCTAGGTGTTGCAGCCTGTGGCGGACTATTAGCGGCACTTTTGCAACAACCCGTGCTGTTGGGGTATCTCATTGGTGGGATAGTCATTGGGCCAACGGGACTGGGATTGATTAAAGAACTGATTCAAGTCGAGACTCTGGCACAGTTCGGGGTCGCCTTTTTGTTATTCGCCTTGGGTGTAGAATTTTCCTTTGCGGAACTCAAGAAGGTAAAAGCGATCGCTCTTGGTGGAGGTGGACTCCAGATTGCTTTGACGATTTTGGTGACAGTTTTAGTATGCGGGTTAAGCGGAGCCTGGGGAGCCTTACCTGCGAAGGGGATGTTTTTGGGGTGTATTTTGTCCCTGTCTTCCACAGCCGTTGTCCTCAAGTGCTTGATGGAGCGCAACGAAACGGAAACGCCCCACGGGCAAGTGATGCTGGGGATTTTGGTAGTCCAGGATTTGGCACTAGGACTGATGTTAGCAGTCTTACCAGCCCTCAATCAACCAGCAGAAACTATTGGCATTGCTGTCCTCACAGCGCTAGGTTCGATTGCTTTATTTGCTGCTGGGGCTGTCGCTGCGGGGATTTGGCTGATACCGCCTTTGTTGCAACTGCTAGCCCGTACCGAAAGTAAAGAACTATTTTTATTAGGGGTTGTAGCCCTGTGTTTAGGCATTGCCCTGTTGACAGAGCATTTGGGACTGTCCATTGAAATGGGGGCATTTGTCGCGGGTTTGATGATTTCTGAGGTAGAGTACGCCGACCAAACCCTGACTTATGTCGAACCACTGCGAGATATCTTTGCCAGTTTATTTTTTGCTGCCATTGGGATGTTAATTGACCCAGTGTTTTTGTGGAACAACCTAGAATTGATTTTGGGGTTGGTGGCAATAGTTTTTGTCGGTAAATTTTTGATTATCACGCCCCTAGTAAAACTATTCCGCTACCCTTTGAAAACAGCCATCATCGCCGGTTTGGGATTGGCGCAAATTGGAGAATTTTCCTTTGTTCTCGCTAGTGAAGGGCAGTCTTTGGGGCTGGTGTCTCGACAAATATACTTATTAATTTTGGGAACCACCGCAGTCACTCTGATGCTGACTCCTTTTGTACTGCGGTTAGTGCCATTTTTATTTAACTTTGCCGAATCAATGCCTTGGTTAAAACCGTATTTAGAAGAAGATGAGGTGCAGGATGTGTCGGAAGACTTGCCTCTCAAAGACCATGTGGTAGTTTGTGGCTATGGGCGAGTCGGCAAGAATTTGGTGAAGTTGTTGCAGCAACACGACCTACCTGTGCTAGTAATCGACCAATCGGAGAGGAGAATTCAGCAGTTACGCGAGGCTGGGGTGTCTTATGTCTATGGTAATTGCGTCAGTTTACACGTTTTGGAAACTGCCGGGGTGAATCATGCCAAAGGAATGGCGATCGCACTCCCAGATCCCATAAGTACTCGTCTTTGCTTGAAACGCGCTTTAGAATTGCGCCCAGAATTAGATTTGGTTGTCCGTGCTAACCAGGATAGAAATATTGAGGTGCTGTATCAATTGGGAGCCAGGGAAGTTGTACAACCAGAGTTTGAAGCCAGTTTAGAAATGGCAACCTATTTATTAACTGGCTTAGGCTTGTTGTCGCCACCTGTAGTCCAACGAGAAATGCAGCAAATCCGCAACGATCATTATTTAGATTTGCGGCCAGAGCGCTCTGCAACTGAAGTTGCTCGTGATTTGCGCCAAGCCACCCGCGATTTAAATCAGCGTTGGTATCCTTTACCATCTGATTCGCCCTTAATTGGCATGAGCATAGAAGAGGCAGATATGCGCTATTTAACAGGAGCGAGTTTGATGGCAATTCGCCGCGCTAACGGCGAAGAAATTGATTATCCCAATAATCAAACCAAATTGGCAGAAGGCGATCGCTTGTTGGTGGTGGGAGCTAATGAAGAACTGGCAGCTTTGGCAGAATTCGCTAAGGGACAAGTGGCTGTTCCCGGAGAAAATAGTGCTTGTCAGTGGGTTACAGTCAATGCAGACGCGCCAACACAAGGTAAAACCCTTGCAGATTTAGATATCGCCAAGCAATATGGAGTCCAAGTACAGGCGATCCGGCGAGATGGTAAGTTTATCCGCTATCCTGATGGCGGTATGGATTTGCGAGTCGGCGACCAAGTATTGTTATGTGGTGGCTTGACAGGTTTGAGTCAACTACAACAGTTATTTGCGAGCGCTAGTTCAGTACCCCTGTCTATCCCAGTGGTAAAAGCTGGTGAAGCAGAAGCGCTCAAAGACTTTCTACCTGTCGATAGTGTAACTGATTGAACTTTAAGACTCCACAAGCTAAGTGGCTCAATATAGCGATCGCGCCTTTGGGATGGTAGTGACTTGGCTATTTGGGGTGCTTTTTCATATTCTTTTAGGATAATACCCAGATCCAAGATGTTATCTCTGATGCGGACATCATCATAGATTGAGTCATTTGCAGCTCAGTTTCGGTAACAGTCCATCCATAAGAGCTTAAGAGGATGTTTGAAAAGTGGTTGCAGGATAAAGTGACAAATCAAACATGGGGACGGCGATCTTTTGCTCTTGACTACTCTAAATTTTGATTCTCTTTTGCAAAAAAGTATCTAATGGGGTTATCTGCTTGATCTTTGTCAATCGCAGAAGTTTTTAGTCTATTGAATTTGATTACCTTGTTTGATAACTGAGTTTATCTAAGAATTGAGCTTTACTTTTTACAAATTTATTCTGTCTTTACAATACCTTTTCATCTCATATTTTCAGTTATCAGATACTTTGGCGATAATGATAATTACTGTACTGTATTTACAGTACTTTATCCAAAATTATTTGTGAGAAAGCTTTTTAAGGCTTAATGGCAAAAGTCAGATGAAGAGAAGCAATTGCGAAAGTTTCTTACGCGATAATGGTTATAAACTAAGAAAAACTACGTTTTTACATCGTTGTAGCTGTATCTTTTCATTTTTTAAATATTTCTGAAATTATACTTATAATGTTGTACACAAGTTTACGTATTATTACTAGAGCATCTGCTAATTTACTCTGTAAGCTTTTAGGACAGCCTAGTGTTAGTAATTTAGAAACTCAACTCTATGAGAAACAAGTTCAAATTCAGCAGCTAGAAAAGCAAGAAAGGGCGCTTTACCGAGTTATTAGCAAAATTCGAGCTTCTTTTGAATTAGAAACAATTTTTCGTACAGCTACTAAAGAAACTTGCAAGTTACTCCGAGTCGAACGGATTGCCGTTTATCGTTTCTATGAAAACTGGGGTGGAGAATTTGTTAGCGACTTTGAGTTTGCAGAAACTGGATGGGATGATGTAGATACATTAGGAAAAAATACAGTTTGGAATGACTCTTATCTACAAGAAAATCAAGGTGGACGGTATCGTAATAATGAAGCTTTAGTTGTTTCAGATGTTTACGCAGCAGGCTTATCTCAATGCCATATAGAAATTTTAGAACAGTTCCATATTCGAGCTTATGCAACTGCATCAATTTTTGTGGGAAAAAAACTGTGGGGAGTGCTTGCTGCTTATCAGCACTCACAGCCACATGAATGGAAACAATTAGAAATTCAGTTTTTGTCTCAGATTGCAACGCAGTTAGGATTTGCAGTTAAACAAGCAGAATTTTTAGCTCAAGCAGAACAAAAAGCAGTAGAACTGTATAAAGCAAATCAGCAGCAGGATATTCTGTTTAATTTAGTTGCTGAGATTCGTGAATCTCTGAATCTAGACACCTTGTTTAAGACTACTGTACGAGAAATTCGTAAGGCTTTACGGAGCGATCGCGTCAGTATCTTTCGATTTGATCCGGAATCGAACTATACCTCTGGTGAATTTGTCTCCGAGAATGTATTGCCTGACTACGATTCTACGATCGCGATCAAGGTAAAGGATAATTGTTTTGGTGAAAACTATGCAGTTGCTTATCACCAAGGGCGTATACAGGTAGTATCAGATATTTATCAAGCTGGACTAAAAGATTGCCACATTCAACTGTTAGAACAATTTCAAATCAAGGCACAAATTGTTGCACCTTTAATGAAAGGAAAAACTTTATGGGGATTACTATGCGTTCATCAGTGCCATTGTTCGCGCGAGTGGAAAAAATCGGAAATTCAATTTATTCACCAGTTAGCTGCTCAGTTTAATGTAGCTTTAGAACATTCTGAATTATTAGAGCAATTCCGCTCTCAAGCTAATCAACTTGCTCAAGCAAACAATGCTTTAGAACTAGCAAATTCTCAGCTAGAAAAACTTAGTAAGCTAGATGCTCTAACCCAAATCGCCAACCGTCATTGTTTCGATCAGTTTTTAGAGCAGGAATGGGATCGATTAAGACTAAGTGAAAATTATTTATCTTTAATTATATTTGATATTGACTATTTCAAGGATTATAACGATTCTTATGGACATCTAGCTGGGGATGAATGCTTAATACAAGTTGCTCGTGCTGCACAATCTGTATTAAAGCGTCCTACCGATCTACTAGCTCGTTATGGTGGTGAAGAATTTGTTGTAATTTTACCAAATACGAACGAATCAGGTGCGATTAAAATAACCAAGTTGATTCAAAAATCTATTCAAGAGTTAAAAATTCCCCATAAGAAGAAGAATAATTTTCAATATTTTGTGACTGTCAGTTTAGGTGTTGCAATTCAAATGCCAACAGATAAAAGTTCATCTCAAGATTTAATTAATGCCGCAGACAAAGCTTTATATAAAGCTAAAGAACAAGGACGCAATCAGTGGGTTTGTGCTGCAAAAACCTGAGTCTAGTGATGAAAAAATTAAAAATACACAACTTTAATTGTGGGCTTGTATCCCACAATTAATAAAGAATTGCTTCGAGATGCGAGGCGCAAGGCATCTTTATTCCAAGCCCACGGCTTAAGCCGTGGGCTTGAATTTTTAATTTGAGTGAAGCAAGTGATAAGGCAATTTCCGTTAATAAATCTACCGTCGCCGTTGGTTTCGACTTCTCTACGAGACGCTACGCGTAGCTTGCTTCCCCGGAGGGGTACGCTCAACCAACTAAGGGATCGAGAGTTGAGCAAAGCGATGCACTGAGCCTGTTGAAGTGTCGAAACTCGTCAACCTGGGTAGATTCTTTGTGAGAAATCACTTAAAGCGATGGGTTGTGATGTTTCTGCCTCGCTCCTAACTCACTTTCGGCTTGATGTAGGCGATCGCTTGTTTCCAAACGGTGGTTTGCTGACTGTTTTCATCAGCAATAGAGATACACTGTGGATCTTGCCATAAAACTTTTCCTGTGAGTACATCACCAGTCAGCAGCTTTAACTCTACTGGTGTTGTTTGTTTTATCAGGTTTTGGACTTGTCTAATACTGGGTAAAGTGGTGTCAAATTCAGTAAGCATTTTTAGTAAAGATGAACCTACAAGGCAAAATAAAGAGTAACTAATCCTTGATAATTCATCCTTGAAGAAATGGCAATCGAATTTACTAAGTATCATGGTCTAGGCAACGACTTTATTTTGATTGACAATCGCTCGTCATCTTTGCCTGTAGTGACTCCAGAGCAAGCGATCGAGTTGTGCGATCGCCATTTTGGTATCGGTGCTGATGGTGTAATTTTTGCCCTACCTGGAGAAAACGGCACTGACTACACCATGCGGATTTTTAATTCCGATGGTTCAGAACCAGAAATGTGTGGCAATGGCATTCGCTGTTTAGCTGGCTTTTTAGCAGATTTAGAAGGGGAATCCCGGAATCAAGATTCATATCGCATTCATACTTTGGGTGGTGTAATGACTCCCCAACTTTTATCTGATGGTCAAGTTAAAGTAGATATGGGTTTACCCAGGTTACTCGCTAGCGAAATTCCTACCACTCTTGCACCCGCCCAAGAAAAAGTTATTTCTGTGCCGTTAGAGGTGGCGGGGCAAACTTGGGAAGTCACCTGTGTAAATATGGGAAATCCGCACTGCATTACCTTTGTAGAAGATGTCGCAGCAATTGAACTAGAAACCATCGGCCCAAAATTTGAGCATCATCCAGTTTTCCCTCAACGCATAAATACCGAATTTATTCAAGTGGTACGCCGTGACTATTTGAAAATGCGGGTATGGGAACGGGGTGCTGGAATTACCTTAGCTTGTGGTACTGGTGCTTGTGCTTCTTTGGTAGCTGGTGTGCTAACTGGGAAATGCGATCGCACCGCCACTGTAGAATTACCAGGTGGCCCCTTGCAAATTGAATGGTCAGAAATCGACCAACGGGTTTACATGACAGGTCCGGCCCAAAAGGTATTCACTGGTAAACTGTAACCGACTTACTATTGGCATTACTCAAGTAGTAGTGCCATAGAAACAGCGATGTCTGTGGCGGGCTGTGCCATCGTTTCTGATCGCAATTCAATTAATGATTGCAACACGTCCTTGGGTAAAGACGCGATGAATCGCGTCTCTACAATACGGTCTATTTGTCGCATTATTTTTTTCAAATTGGTATTATTTTGGGGAACTGGCGGATGAATCTGTTTCTGTTGGAGATTGAATCTGGCTATTAATTTTAGATTGCACAGCTTCTTTATTAGAAATTGCTAAATATATACCCCCGACAATTAAAGCCAATCCTAACAAGTTAAAAATACTCAAGTTTTCCGAGAAAAGTATCCAAGCAAGAATCGCAACAATCACTGGATTGAGTAGTAAAAGTAAAGAAATAAATCCCGATGAGAAATTTTTGAGGCTGTATACAATTAGCCCATGACCCAAGGCTTCGCAAATAGCAGCTAGCGCAAATACTACTAACCATCCCGACAAAGTAACTGGGAAAACTTGTTTTTCCAAGATTAGTACTACTGGAATCATCAATGAAGTTGCGATCGCACAACGCCACAGAAGAATAGCGATCGTTGAAAACTTATTTCCGATCTGCTCGATAAGTAAAAAGTTTGCTGCATAAAATATCGATGAGATGAGAGCAACAGCATCACCTGTAATATTATTATTAGAACGCAATAAATCTTCAAATCCAACCGCGATCGCACCGATTATAGCTAAGATCAAACCGATGATAAATTTGCGCCCAAAAATTTGATTAAAAAATAGCCATCCTCCTAAAGTAGTAAATAGCGGATTGAGGCTACCCAAGGCATTAGCATTAGCTGCACCAGTCTGAGTTAGCGACCAAGTCCAAGATAATCGACCTAATACATGAACTAGACCCACTGCGATTAAAAGCGCTATCTCTTTGATTGGATAAGGCTGCTGTGGTAGTACAGGCTCATCATCTTTAATTTGAGTCCGTACTTGGTTAATTCCACTCCATAAGCCAAAGATAATAGTCGCTATCCATAAACGATTAAATAATGTAGCAATAGCGCTCATTTCTCTAACAGCAATTTTAATAAATATTGCTGTTGAAGATAAAGCGAATAATGCAATTATTACTATGATTATCGGCAGGATTTTTGAAGTTTTATCATTTTCTGGTGTTAGGCTTAATTGATTTTCTGCCATTTAGTTTATATTTATAATACGAACCGCCGAGTGCGCCAAGGGAGAAGTAGCAATTATTTAGGATTACTTAGGTAATAATGCCATAGAAGTCTTGCCGCAACTGCTCGCCACGGTCGCCAGTGCTGTGTCATGGCTTCTAGTTGTGCTGGTGTAGGACGCGTCGCCAAGTTTTTGAGTTTTTGGAAAGCGATCGCGATCGCTAAATCGCCTTTAGGAAAGACATCAGGACGTTGCAGCGCCATGAGCAAATAAATATCAACTGTCCAGTCTCCGATACCTTTGAGGCGCTTTAACTCAGTTCTGATCGTAGTTTCGTCCATTGTTTGGAGCTTGCTGAGGTCAAGCTGACCAGTTGCGATCGCCTGAGCCAACCCACGACAGTATAAAATCTTTTGCCGACTAAATCCAATCGCTTTTAATTGAGCATCATCCAATATCAGAAAATTTTCTGGCGTCAGAGTTACAACAACCCCACAGAGTCTTGTAAATACTGCCCTTGCAGCCGCTACAGAAACTTGCTGTTCCAGAATTATACACAACAGCGTTGCAAAACCCGCTTCTCTTGACCATATAGGTGGAGGTCCCAGTGTCTCTAAAATCCGAGCCAAATCGCTATCAAGTTTGGCAAGCACCATTAAACCACGGGTAAGACTTTCTTCAGTCAACGATTCTAGTTCAGGTATTTGAGTCATGTTTGTAAAATTTCGACTCTTGTGTAAGCAGTTTTTGTTTGCGCTCAATTCCCCAGTGATAACCACCAAGACTGCCATCACTCCGCAGCACCCGATGACATGGTACAATCACCGCGATCGGATTAGCTCCACAAGCATTACCCACCGCGCGGACTGCTTGGGGTTTGGCAATATCACAGGCGATATCAGTGTAAGTGCGGGTTTCGCCATAGGGAATTTTTTGTAATGCTTCCCAAACTTGTTTCTGAAATGCTGTCCCACGGACATCAAGTGGTAAATTAAGATGCGTTTCACCTCCCGCAATGAAGTCGAGGATTGCTTGTATCCATTCCTTGTGTGTGCGATCGTCAGGTATGATATGCGCTTGGTGAAATTCCTGGTTTAAGATATGTTCAAGCTTGTCTGCTTCATCACCTAGTTTAACGGCACAGATACCCTTCTCTGTTGTTGCCACAAGCAAATATCCTAGCGAACATGGAGCGATCGCATAAACAATGTTGATTGTATTTCCAGCTTGTTGGTAAATTTTTGGTGTCATTCCTAATTGTTTAGGTGCTTTCTCATACAGTTGGCTACTTGAACCATACCCCGTGTTGTAAGCTGCATCAGCAATTTCTTCTCCTGACTGAAGACGCTGCTTCAACCGTTGGCTACGCAGCGCATCTGCATATTGAAAAGGCGATACGCCAATTATCTGCTTGAATATTCTTTGTAGGTAACTAGGACTCATTTCTACCTGAGAGGATAATTCCGATAGGGTTGGTATGCGATCAACTTGTGCTTCAATATATCGACATACTGCTAAGATTTTGGCTGTATTTGGAACTATTTCAGATTGTGGCTGACAGCGCTTACAAGGTCGAAAACCTGCAATTTCAGCATCTTGTACCGACTGGAAAAAACAAACTTGATTCCGATTCGGTTTGCGACTAGGGCAAATAGGTCGGCAATAAATGCCTGTAGAGCGAACACCGTAGAAAAACTTACCTTCAAAAGCAAAGTCTCGATTGAGAACTGCTTCCCATAGTGTTTCTTCTAAAATTTGTGTCTGTTGTAATTGCATTCATCCCTCTCAAATCTATTGCAAGTACCCCACTTGGGATTGCCCATGATTAGTTTTTACCTT
Organism: Nostoc sp. DSM 114167; assembly: GCF_052692655.1. Classification (NCBI taxonomy): domain Bacteria; kingdom Bacillati; phylum Cyanobacteriota; class Cyanophyceae; order Nostocales; family Nostocaceae; genus Nostoc; species Nostoc sp. DSM 114167. The sequence continues at coordinate 2,927,415 of NZ_CP195116.1, read as the reverse complement.
TAGGTAAAACTAGATTAAATGTATCGTTCAATTACTTTCTATCTGATTGTTGCGATCGAAGTTGATTATCTCAGGGTATTCTGTCAGCACTCCTAAAGTCATTCGCTCTTTGACAAATGGTTCACCCGATTGGGTGAATGCGATCGCAGCATCCAGAACTACGCTGAAAGTAGAGCCACTTTTTCTGCTGTTTGCGATCGTGCTGACAGCTAAAAACTTTTACAATGGCTATGATTACCTTGAATATTATGCCAATTGCTTATATATCAAAGGGTCTAAGAGTGGATGAAATTGTAAAATCACCGCAGAAACCAGATTTTCTACCAGAGAAGATCCCTCTATTGGAAACAATTGCTGCCAATCTACCGGGAATGATTTTCCAAATTCTGCAACGGCAGGATGGTTCTGTATTTATTCCTTATATTAGTTCTGGTTGTAAATATTTGTATGAATTAGAACCAGAGGCTATACAGCCAGACTTTCAAATGTTATGCAAACTGATTTATCCACAAGATATAAAAGCTTTTACAGAATCTATTGCTGTTTGTCGTACTACTCTTACACCTTGGCATTGGGAAAGTCGGATTATTACGCCTAGTGGCAAACTTAAATGGATTCAAGGTACTTTGCAACCAGAATTACAAGCAGCAGGTGATTTTCTTTGGCATGGTTTGGTTATGGATATTACAGACCGAAAACAAGCCCAAGAAAAATTGGTTGAGAGTGAGGCACGATATAAAGCAATTTTGGATGCTATCCCCGATTTGATGTTTCGCATCAGCCGCGATGGCGAGTATCTAGATTTGAAAAGTGACGGTGCAAATATCACTCTTTCGAGAGAAGAAATAGTTGGAAAAAATCTGCAAGAGTTATTGCCGAGTGATGTTGCAGCCATTAGCCAAGTAGCGATCGCTAAAACTTTAGATTCGGGAATTTTGCAAACTTGTGAATATCAACTACCAACATCTTTGGGAATCAGAGATTATGAGGCGCGGTTGGTAGTTAGTGGTACAGATGAGGTACTAGCAATTGTCCGAGACATCACAGATCGCAAACAAGGGGAAGTCGCCTTACAAAATCTTGCCCAAAAATTTGCTAAAGCTTTTAGTTGCAGCCCCGATTCAATTACCATTAGCACGCTGCAAGAAGGACGCTTTATCGAAGTTAACGACAGTTTTGTGAATCTTTCCGGTTATGGGCGAGATGAGGCAATTGGTAAAACTTCTTTTGAATTAAATCTTTGGGTAAACGATCGCGATCGCCTAAACTTAGTGCAAGAGTTGCAAAGCACCGGAGTTGCTCGTAACTTAGAAATTGATTTTCGGCAAAAATCTGGCGAGATAATTACAACGCTGCTGTCAGCCGAAGTCATTGATTTAAATGGTATTCCTGCCATTTTAGCAGTGCATCACGACATTACAGAACGCAAACAAGTAGAAGCACAATTACGCTTTTGTGCCCAACGCGATCGTTTGTTGGCAGAAACCCTAGTCAGAATTCGATCTTCGCTGAAATTAGAGGAAATTCTTCAAACCACCGTGACGGAAGTCAGGCAATTTCTACAAGCAGATCGAGTTTTCATTGGTTTAAATAATGCTAATTTAGGAGTCAAAACTCTTGCCGAATCAGTAAATCCTAAATATCCATCAGTCTCAGGTTGGTCTACTAATGATGAAGCTTATCTACAAGAATTAAGAAACTTATTAAAAGATAATCTTGTGCGTGTCGTTGAAGACGTAACGCAAATATCAGCATCTCCCAAAGTAAAAGCACACTGTCAAAAATTCCAAACGAAGGCTAGCTTGGCTGTACCAATTATGCTAGGTGACGAATTATTTGGGGCGTTAATTGCCAATCAATGCTCAGGGCCACGTCATTGGCAGCTAATAGAAATTGATTTGTTACAGCAAATGTCAGAACAGCTAGCGATCGCAATTCAACAAAGTCAGATATGCCAAAAGCTAGCAGAACTCAACACTAATTTAGAATACCAAGTCCAAGAACGGACAGCACAGTTGCAGCAGAAAATGCAAGAAGTTGAAAATTTGCATCGTGTCAAAGATGTAGTTTTGCACACAGTTGCCCACGATTTACGAACTTCCGTGATGGGTAACTTGATGGTGTTAAAGAATTTGTTAAATCAGGGAGTGGAGAGCAAGGAAGCAGGGAAGCAGGGAGCAGGGAGCAAGGGAGAATTTTCCCCTCTGCCCCCCGCACCCTGCCCCTCTGCCTCTTCTGCCCAATCTGCAATTCCAATATCTCGCTCAATCATCGAACGAATGATTCAGGGTAACGATCGCCAACTAACAATGATTAACTCATTGCTAGAAATTAATTCCTGTGAAAAACAGGGTATTGAAATCAAACTCGAACCTCTACAACTAAGCACCCTAGTGGGCGAATGTTTCTCCCAGTTGGAACCGATGCTGACACAAAATCAAGCGACTTTGAAGAACTTGGTTCGGGCAGACTTACCGTTAGTAATGGCAGATGGGACTCGATTGCAGAAAGTTTTGGTCAATTTGATCGCACATGGCTTGCAAAATAATCCGCCAGGATTAAATTTTACCCTGAGTGCCACCATTGAAGGGGGAATGATTCGCACTCAGATTCAAGATGACGGTGTGGGAATGAGTAAAGCAGAGTGCGATCGCCTCTTCGATCTGCATGTCCGCGATCCTCAAGATTGCTGCTCTACAAGCATTGGCTTAAAAATGTATCTTTGTCGGAAAGTTATTAAGGCGCATGGCGGCGAAATCGGGGTTATGAGTAACCGCAAGCGTGGGTTAACTTTCTGGTTTACACTACCTTTAGCAACTTCATCCGCAACAAATCGCCCATAAATCACCAAAAAATGAGAGGGTGTTATTTATGGCAATATTAAACCTCTTGCAAAGGTGCTTTTTGCACTCTTGTGGGAAAAGGTTTTGGTTAAAGGGGAAGGGTTAAATACAAAACCTTTACCCTTTACCCCTTCCCCCTTTCCCGACTCTGCAAGAAGTCTATTAAGTAAGGGAAACACCCTCAAGGTATGGGCAAAGTTGCTCGGATGCTAATGGCTACTCCATTGACAACAGTGCAAAGGTGGTGGAGAAAAACCTTTTCTGCACCAACAACAGATGAAATCATTACTCTTTACAGAGTTTGGCGTAACCGTTTTTTGTGGCAAAGATTACGTTTATGGTTATGGCTGGCGCTGATCTGTCTGTTGTCTTTTACTTTGCGAGACATTTACGGCCTGTTTTTTCCTTTTGCAGAGTTGCAGCCGCTCCCAGAAGTACTTAGAACTCAACGCCTGGTAATTAATGTTGCAATGCTTGCAACTATAATTATTTGCCTTGCTTTACATAAAACTAAATTAGGTCGTCATCGTCCAGATTTATTATTTTTGGGGTCTTCTTGGTCACTTAGTTTAGCGTCGCAGTTGTTTGCAACCATCAGAGGTTTCGCACTACCCGATACCATCGGCTGGTCGCTGTTGTTCTTGAGCCAAGCTGTGTTGATGCCTGTTTGCTGGATTCTTCACTTGCTGACTCAAGTAAGTGTGCTGATTTACTATTTTGGTGTGAATACAGTACTTGGGCTAAAAACATCAATCCCCGACCATCCAGGAATATATAATGTAACGTTCATTTTATATATCTTCTGGTTTTGTACTATATGTGACATCGGTGTTTATCTGTACGATCGCCTGCAACGTTCGGAATTTTTCGCCCGCCAAGAACTAGAATCTGCCTACCAAAAACTCAAGGTTGCCGAAGCTAAATATCGCAGCATTTTTGAAAACGCCGTTGAAGGAATTTTTCAAAGCAGTCCCGATGGACATTATATTACGGCAAATCCTGCTTTAGCGAGGATTTATGGCTACTCCTTAGTAGACGAGGTGACAGCAAATTTCACTGATATTGAACAATTATACGTTGACCCGAACCGCCGAGCAGAATTTGTGCGCCTGATGGAAAAGTATGGCAGCGTTTCCGATTTCGAGTCCCAAATTTATCGTCAAGACGGGAGTATTGTCTGGATTTCCGAAAAAGCCTACGAAGTTCGTGACGAAAAGGGAAAACTGCTTTACTACGAAGGTTTGATTGAAGACATTACCCAGCGCAAGCAAACTGAAGAAGAACTACGAGTATTTTTCCATGCAGTTTCCCACGACTTACGCAACCCAGTGCTGGGTACTTTAATGGTGTTGAAGAATTTGCTTGCCCGTTCAGAGGAAAATATTGCGATTTCCCGCTCAATTTTAGAGCGGATGATTCAAAGTAGCGATCGCCAACTGAACTTAATTAATTCGTTGATGGAAACTCATATCAGTGAAATGCAAGGTGTTGTTTTACAACTTCAAGCCGTACAATTACTGACAGTTGTCGAAGCTGCGATCGCTGATTTAGAGCCATTAATAGCACAAAACCAAGCCAAGCTGACAAATCTGGTGGCCGCAGATTTGCCATTAGTGAATGCCGATCCCACGCAACTATGGCGAGTTTTTTCTAATTTAATCGTCAATGCTTTGAAACATAATCCCCCAGAATTGCTTTTGACAATCAATGCTACCCATCAGGATGGCATGATTTATTGTACTGTTAGTGATAACGGCGTGGGAATTAGTCAACAACAAAGCGATCGGCTTTTTGACCTTTACTTTCGGGGTACAGGCATCGGCAATTCTGTAAGTTTGGGATTAGGATTGTATCTGTGTAAGCAAATCATCCATGCTCACGGCGGCGAAATTGGCGTAAACAGTGCATTGAATGCAGGGGCAACATTTTGGTTTACCTTACCAATTAGTAGCCCACAGGATGAAGTTGCTAATTAAACCTTTTTGTTAACGAGAAGAAAGCAAAGGAAGAAAAGAAGTAATTTTGTGACGAAAGAGAAGAGGTACAATTCTAATTTTTATCATTCATCAGCTTCACAAATAACTTACCTAATGCAGAGATACGAACACTGTTATGAACTAGATCATATTTATGAAGATTTTTTCAACAGGTGTGACAAAAGTTTTTCAATTTTTGTAAGCATTTATATCTAGCAGTTAGGTTTGCATAAATATTATCGAATTTGTGATTAGTCAGGAAAAAATAAACGGATAGAACAACAAAATCCGGGTAAAAGTGGCGATGTGATTTCATCATCGCCTAACAAAGTAGCAACTAAAACCAACTGTGCTTTTTCTCGCCGATAAACTTCGACTTGTTTAGTAAACCGATCGACAATCCAATACTCACGCACGCCTTGAACTGAATAAAGTTTCAGTTTTGCTTCTTTGTCTCGAAGTTCGTTTTGTTTACCTGGGGATAAAACCTCTATTACTAACTCTGGTGCGCCTGTCAAATGTCCCGCTTCATCTTCAATTTGTGCCAGTCGTTCTCGACTTACCCAAACTACATCCGGTATAACGCTATCTGCTTGCGAAAAAATCACTCCTGGAGCCACAATTGTTTCCCCTAAACCACTCGAATCTGACCAAACATCGAGTTGTCGGAATATTTTGCCACAAACTTGTTGATGACGGCGGTGAGGTGTGCGAGCCACAAAGAGTTCTCCATTAATAATTTCATAGCGCGTCCACTCGTTTTCGGGTAGAACCTCTAAATCGTGAATTGTCCAGCGTACTCCCTCAATGGCTTGGTTCATGATTGTCCCCGTTTGGCTCGTTGCCTTTGTTGAATTTTATCTTTTCTTCTGGCAAGGCAGATATTGTATTTAAATTAGAACCATAATGAAAAGCAAAAGTTCAGGCTAAACTCTGTATGCTGACATTTACCCAACTTAAACCACCTAATTACGATGCTGCGGTTACTTTTACTCTGGCGCTAACAGCAGAAGAACGCACCCGCAGCCGTCATCGCTTTGAAACGGCAGATGGTAAGGTTGTGTTTTTACATTTACCCAGAGGAACTGTTTTACACGATGGCGATATTCTACAAGAAGAAACCCATAGCAGTTTAATCAGAATTACTGCCAAACCAGAACTAGTAATAACTGCTTTTGCCCAAACATCACTTTTGTTATTACGGGCAGCATACCATCTAGGAAATCGCCATGTACCAGTAGAAATTACTCCAACTTATTTACGCTTATCTTCAGATTCAGTTTTACGCACTATGTTGGAACAATTGGGGTTAGAAGTTAAAGAGGAAATTTTACCATTTCAGCCAGAATTAGGAGCTTATGGACAACACCATCATGCTCACTGATAGTCATCTTTTGAGTATTTTACAGTTGGCTAGCCCCGCTTTACCTGTAGGAGCATATAGTTATTCTGAAGGTTTGGAAATGCTGGTAGAAAATGGTACGATCGCTAACCACACACATCTCAAAGATTGGTTAAAAGCAGAGTTGCTCTACGGGGCAATTCGGTTAGAGGCGGCGGTGATGGTACGATCGCAGCAAGCTGTAAAAATAGGTGATATTGAGTCGCTACGCCGTTGGAATTTGTGGCTATCGGCTGCTAGGGAAACAGAAGAATTACGCGCCTCTAGTTGGCAGATGGGGCGATCGCTGATCCAATTACTTGGTAAACTAGAATCGCAGATTATGCCTATTACCTATGCTGTAGGTAATCCTTGCAATTATGCGATCGCTTTTGGTATTGCCGTTGCCCATTGGCAAATCAGCATCCAAGCCGCATTACTCGCATATCTGCACAGTTGGGCAAGTAATTTGATTACTGCTGGCGTGAAACTGATCCCCCTTGGGCAAACAACAGGACAGCAGTTATTGCTAGATTTGCAACCACTACTCAGTGCTGCGGCATTAGAAATTCTCGCGTTGGATGACGATCGACTCGCCTGCTGTAGTTGGGGTTTGTCGCTGGCAAGTATGCAGCATGAAACGCAGTATACAAGGTTGTTTAGGAGTTAGTCATTTGTCATTGGTCATTGGTCAAAAACTAATTCCCAATAACCATGTCCCAAGCAACAGTGACTAAGAAAAAATGACAAATGACAAAGGACAAATAAAAATGAATGCATTTCGAGTAGGGGTTGCAGGACCAGTGGGTTCGGGGAAGACGGCTTTAGTTGATGCTTTATGTAAGGGATTGCGCGAGCAGTATCAAGTTGCGGTGGTGACGAATGATATTTATACTCAAGAGGATGCTCAGTTTTTAGTGCGTTCTCAGGCGTTGGCTAGCGATCGCATTTTGGGTGTAGAGACTGGTGGTTGTCCTCACACTGCTATTCGCGAAGATGCTTCGATGAATTTGGCGGCAATTGAACAATTAGAAGAACGTTTTCTCGATTTGGATTTGGTATTTTTGGAAAGTGGCGGCGATAATTTGGCTGCTACTTTTAGTCCAGAATTGGTGGATTTAACAATTTACGTCATCGATGTTGCAGCTGGTGATAAAATTCCCCGCAAGGGTGGCCCTGGTATTACCAAGTCTGATTTATTGGTGATTAACAAAACCGATCTAGCACCTTATGTTGGTGCAGATTTAAGTGTGATGGAACGAGATGCTAAAAAAATGCGCGGCGATAAACCTTTTATTTTTACTAATTTAAAAACTCACTCTGGACTTGCAGATGTAATTAACTTTGTTTGCACCAATATCTGTTGAAAATGAATTCAGATTCAGGAGTCAAGCCCATTTTGACTCCTGACTTTTGAATTCTGTTTCTATAAAGCCTTCTGATGACGACTTCGCACCCGTTCAGCACTACCGGTAGGAATCGCAGCAATTAATTTTTGCGTGTATTCCTCTTTAGGTTCTTGGTAAATGCTTTCGGCTGTCCCTTCTTCAACAATTTTTCCGCGATTCATGACTAAAATGCGATCGCTCATAAATTTCACTACACTTAAATCGTGAGAAATAAAGATATAAGTAAGCTGAAAGTCTGACTGTAATTCTTTGAGAAGATTTAATACCTGCGCCTGTACTGAAACATCTAGCGCTGAAACTGACTCATCGCAGATGATAAACTTAGGATTTAACGCCAAAGAACGAGCTATGCAAATCCGTTGGCGTTGACCGCCAGAAAACTGATGAGGATAGCGGTTAATCGCATCTGCACTCAACCCCACCCGTTCTAAAAGTTCGACTACTCGCACTCGTCGTTGTTGTTTTGTCTTCCCAACAGCGTGAATTAACAAAGGTTCCATTATCGCGTCCCCAACCTTCATCCGGGGATCGAGGGAACTAAAAGGATTTTGGAAGACTATTTGCATTTCCCGTCGCAGTTTTTGCAACCGTTCTCCTTTGAGGCTAGTAATATCTTGTTTCTCAAAGATAATCTGACCACTCATCGGTTCAATTAAGCGCAGCAAGGTTCTGCCAAGGGTCGTTTTACCGCAACCAGATTCTCCCACCAAACCTAGTGTTTCTCCTGGTTTAACATCAAAAGAAACGCCATTAACTGCCATATTATAACTTTTTATACTACCGAACACCCCACGCACTGGAAAACTAACTTTCAGGTTGCGGATTTGCAGCAGGGGTTCTTTCTCATTAAAGTTTGCCAATCTTGCAGCAATCTCTTCTTTGGTAACTTCTGTGGGTTGTGCGGGTTCTTTCGGCTGAATTACTACTTGTCCCGTTGGCGTCTCTTCTGCACTCATGTAGTCGGAAACAGTGAGTAATTTTTGGGGACGGCGGTTGAGTGTGGGGCGACAAGCTATCAAACCTTTAGTATATGGATGCTTGGGACTACTGAAAATTTGCCCAGAAGTACCAGATTCGACAACTTTACCTCTATACATCACCGCTACTTGGTCAGCAATTTCTGAAATTAGCCCCAAATCGTGGGTAATGAAAATCATTGCCATGTCACGGCTTTGCTGCAATTCTCGCATTAACTCCAAAATAGTCGCTTGCACCGTCACATCCAAAGCTGTGGTTGGTTCATCGGCGATTAAGATTAATGGGTTGCAAGAAATTGCCATTGCAATCATCACCCGTTGCAACTGACCTCCAGAAAGTTCATGAGGATAGCGTTCCAGCATGGCTTCTTTGTGTTCTTTAACCAACTGTGCCAACTTTGGCCCATCTGGTTTAGATAATTTGGCGTTGGTTTGATGCCAAGTTTCGATATACTGCTGTTGGATCTCCTCATCGCTAGGTAGAAGTTTAACCTCTTGCAGACCTGCGATCGCAATTTGTCGTGCTTGGGCTGCTGACACATTTTGATGCCGCATAATCGCTTCTGTTAGCTGAAACCCGATGTTATAAACCGGATTAAGCGAACTCATCGGTTCTTGAAAAATCATGGCGATGTCGCCACCTCGGTGTAACTGCATTTGCTCAGGAGGCAATGTTACCAAATCGATGGGGTTGCCATTTTCCTGCGGACGAAACCAGATTTCACCGCCACTCACTATGCCAGGAGTTTGCAACAAACCCATCACAGCTAAGGCTGTCACTGATTTACCACTTCCCGATTCTCCTACTATTCCTAGAGTCTCACCTCGATGCAGCGCAAAGGAAATACCATCCAAAGCTTTGACAGTGTTGCCATCACCGGGAAATTCAACTTGGAGATTGTGAACCTCTAGGACAGTTTCTCTCATAGGAGTTGGGTATGAATCTTAACTTAAAATTATTTGGATTTTAACAAGAGTTTTGATGTATGTGTCGATAAATTTGGTTTTTACACTCTTTGGCAGTTTTTCTGAGATTGCGTACTTCCACAATATACATGCATTTGCGATATAGAACTGCTTGTGATTTCTGCAAATTGCGATCGGCTTATGGCTTATGGTATCCTCTCTTTTCAGAGTTCCAGTCTTTACATAACACCATTAACCACAGAAAGTTGCCACCACGAACAAAACAGCCAAAAGAGCAAATCCGTAAATTGGTTAAGGAGCGATCGCCAGTTTGCAATACTGAGTTATGCTTTTGCAGTGCTTGTTCTCGTTTTTCGGATTTGACATCTCCAGTGAGCATTGCCATAGAACAGCAGTATTATATAAATAGTCATTACTTTTATCTTGCACCACCATCTTAGTGCCAAAATCAAAGTCTAAAAACATGATTATTGTATAGGGTGGGCAATGCCCACTCTACCTGATCAAGAATAGTGCAAGATGTCAGTTATTCTAACTAATTCTCGGAGTCGGACTTGTTGGGCTTAGTGGAGTCGGAACGCCCACCTAACAAACCGAAAATAGCTCCAGTTCCCATCAGCCAAGTGTTTTGTGTGGTTTCGAGCATTCCTTTTTGGGGTTTAGTAGGCGTGGGTTGGCTGGCAAGCCAGAGAGATGTACCACCTGACAGGAGAGTAATACCAACAACTGTTAGAAAGATAAGCTTGAAGCTAGTAGGTTTCATAATTACAATTACTTCGTTAAACTTTGACTATCTTCAGTTTCCTACTCAGATGTCCGTTACTCTGACTGAGGTTGTCTGCGTATCTGTCCGACTTTGCAACTGAGTTTGTATTTCGTGTCTGACTTGTGAAAGATATTTTAGAATGAGCAATGATGACAACAAGAAGCATATAAATATACGGATAAGTCTAATGAATCGAGGAACACTCAGGGCTTCTGAAGTAGGAATCGACAGGGCAAAAGCAGCATTGATCCGGGAGTGTTTAACCCAGAAGGCACTGGCTGAAGATATTGGTATTGCTAGATCAACTGTTAGCAAATTCTTTAAGGGAGAAACTATTGATCGCTCCAAATTTATTGATGATATTTGCCGCAGACTAGACTTGGACTGGAATGAGATCGTTCAGCGACCAGAAAATATCGATCCCGATCAGACTAAACTACAGCCTTCTTACAACAATCGTGATAAAAATTCTGACATTGATGATTTAGTTACAAAAGTCAGAAGGAAGAGACGAAGTAGCGTCCAAAAGTTGTACGGCACTATGCGCGTGCTGGACATGGATCAACCCATTGGGTTAGAAGAGGTATATACAAATGTTAATATTCTTGAAAGAATTATTAGCCGTCGCCGTCTAGGTCTTTCGGACTTGCAACAGAATTGTAATCAAGTTAATTTTGATCGATTTGGTCTTGGAAGGATATCTGAAAAACGGGTAATTGGCACTAAAGCTGTAGAAAAATATTCAAAATTAGTAGTTTTAGGTAAGCCAGGAGCAGGTAAAACAACTTTTTTGAAATATTTAATAATTCGATGCAATTTAGGTGATTTTCAAGCTGATAAAGTTCCTATTTTTATTACTTTAAAAGATTTTGCTGAAACGGATCAACTATCAGTAAAAATTGGTGCTAAAAATTCTAAAGAATACCCAAGTTTATTGGATTATATTTTTTTACAATTTGCTAAACATAATGTTACCCCCGTTCAAGTAGAAAACATATTAACCCAAGGTAGAGGATTGATATTACTTGATGGATTAGATGAAGTTAGAGAGGAAGATTCTAGTAGAATTATCAAACAGATTAAAGATTTTTCTGAGCAATTCAATACTAATTGGTTTGTTATAACTTGTCGTATTGGAGCAAAAGAGTATGTATTTGAACATTTTACAGAAGTAGAAGTTGCAGATTTTGACATCAATCAAATATGTACTTTTGCAAAAAAATGGTTCCAAATTAAAGATGTAATTAAAGTTGATAAGTTTATTCAAAAAGTGAAAGGAAATGAACCAATACAGGAATTAGCAACTAGTCCTCTATTGCTGACATTACTATGTTTAGTTTTTGGGGAAAAAGCAGATTTCCCTTCTAATCGTTCAGAACTTTATAAAGAGGGTTTAGATATTCTTTTGAAAAAATGGGATGCAAAACGTAATATTGAACGGGATAAAATATATGAGCAATTATCCTTGCAGCGTAAAGAAGACCTACTCAGCCAAATTGCAAGGCTCACTTTTGAGAGAGGTGACTATTTCTTTAAACAAAAAGAACTAGAACAATATATTGCTGATTATATTCAGAATTTGCCCGAAGCAAAACTTGATCCAGAAGCTCTTAGACTAGATAGCGAAGCAATACTAAAATCCATTGAAGCTCAACATGGATTGTTAACTGAACGCGCACGCGGAATTTACTCGTTTTCCCATTTAACATTTCATGAGTATTTCACCGCACGAGAGATAGTTTTTGGGTTAGAACCTTTAGAAAAAGCTTTAAAGGATTTAAGTAGCCATTTCATCGAACCTCGTTGGCGTGAAGTTTTTTTGTTAACTGTAGGGATGCTTCGTAATGCAGATTATTTGTTGAGTTTAATGAAACGAAATATTGATAGTCTTATAGAGAATGATAAAGATTTACAAAACTTTTTAAACTGGATAAGCCAAAAGTCTCATAAAGTAGGTTCTTTCTATAAACCATCCGCTGTTCGAGCCTTTTATCTCGCATTTGATCTTGCGCGTGCATTGTCTCTTGAACGAGTAACTAATCAAATTATAAATTTTGCTAAACAGCTTGCTACAGACTTAATTTTTGAAGAAACAATAACAATTAGCCTTGAGAATCTTCGAGAACTTATTGTAGAACTAGATTTTGATTTTGGTTCTACTATTAATCCAGATCGAACACTTGCCTTTGCAATCGATAATGATCTCACTATTAACAGAAATGGGGAACTTGTCCTTCAAGAATCTAATGAAATTAATGATTTGGATACTTTGACTTCTATTGAGGCAGTTGAAGATGAATTGAGTTTACTTCAAGAGATTAATTTAAGTATTTCAGAAATCGAGGCTGAAACTACTGAATATATGGCTGATATAGAAGAACTTGAAGCAAAACGTGCAATTATAAAAAAACAAGTTAAAGATATTGAAAAAGAACAATTAAAAGCCGAAGAAAATGAAATTGATGAAATTAAAGATGCATTAGAAGAAATTAATGATGAACTTGAAGCAATAAATGAGGAGATAGATTCTTACAAAGAAGGGATTGAGGAATTAATGGGGCAGTTACAATTTTCACTAGATGAAGCCAATATTGATATAGAACAAATTGAAGATGAAATAATTTTTGAAAAGATACACTCAGAACTTGGATTGAAGATCCAAACTCTTGATCAGCGGCTTAGTGAACTCAGAAAACAAGAATCTCAACAGGAGTTCGGTTCTAACTTATCTCTTAATAGTTTACTGTCTAACTTATTATTAGAGGTTAAAGTACAATTGCCCGATCCAGGTATTTTTGGAATATCGTTTGAAAGCTGGTGGTTGGAGAACGGAGCAGATTGGGCTGAAAAATTAAGAAATCGGATATGTAAATTAATAATTGATTTCCGTAACTTGGGGTATGATTGGCAATTTAATAATCAACAAATGAAACTATTAAATCAATATTATGATGGTAATAAGTTATTAGTCGATTGTCTTAATAGCGATTGTTATATGAGTCGCCAAATTCGTGAGGAAATAGAGGGAACCTTATTACTGCCTATTGCTGAAATTGAGCAAAGTCGCTCTTATAAAAAAGTTTAGTTTATAAATGATAAATGTAAACATAGGAAATTTTAAATGATTTATAATATACTTATGTCTGATTTTAGACTTAAATAAAATATACAATCCAAAATCAAAAATTCTCAGTTTAAGTTAACTTAAATAACCTGTTAATACTAAGAATTCTTGGCAGTAAATCCTTAACCCCAGCCCCTCTCTTGATAGACATCTCCAAATCCAGCATCATAGTCAATGCCTTATCTAATAGCGATCGCTAATCGCTGTTTCTGGCCTCTAAAAATATTTGCCGCCGCTCGCTGTGCCACATTATATTTTTGCCAAAATTGACCAAATGTAAGAAGCTGAGGTTTTGGATTTAGAGATTAAAATAGAGTTAGCAAAGGTCGAATTTACTTGATTAGAAAGTTTTATGATGAATTTACAAGAAATTATTAATTCTATTGAAAGTTTGCCCACAGAAGATCGAGAGTATTTATTTGAGTTTCTTCGCCAGCAACGAATTGAGAATCGGCGGGTTGAAATTTTGGCTAATGCTCAGGAAGTAATGCAGGCTTTTAAGGATGGGACAGCTCATAGGGGAAGCGTTGATGATTTGATCGCTGATTTACTCGGAGATGATGATGGAAGTTGTCTGGAGTAGTGGGTTTAAGCGCTCTTTTAGGAAGATTACAAAGAAAAACCCGCAATTAAAGAATCAAATTGTTAATGTATTAAGACTTTTGGCAGATGATCCATTTACACCGTCTTTAAAGTCTCATAAGTTAACAGGAAATTTAGCGGGGTTGTGGTCTTGTTCTGTTGCTTATGATTGTAGAATTATCTTTAATTTCTCTGAGGATGAAAAGTTGTTATAAATGGTTATTCTATTGATTGATATTGGCAGCCATGATGAAGTTTATTAAATTGTAAAATAAAGGCTGAAGCTTGGGATTTAGAAATTAAAATTCTCTATTCCTAACTGCTCGATAGCTAAACTAAATCGCGGATTAAACAGTGCCAAAAATCTTAAACTGTGTAGGTTGGGTTGAGGAACGTAGCTTGCTTCTTGCAGGGTAACCCAACATTTCCGGCGCTTTGTTGGGTTGCGCTTTGCTTCACCCAACCTACAATTTTTCTTAACTGAACTGTATTGGCTTATATGGGAAGATACAGGGTTGGTAAAACCAGAGTAAGTAAGCGATGTCTGACGCAAAGCTTCATCGCAAACAAAAAATAGCACATCCTCAAGGATGGCTATTTGTGAAGATTGTCTAATCGTAATGTTAGTTAATTGAATACACGTTCAACTACCAACTTTTAGAACGGAATATCATCTGGATCTGGTTCTTCCTCTTTCACTGCTGGATAAGTGGTTCGCTCATAATTTGTGGGTTGGGGTACGGGTTCGTAAGTTTTCGCTTGGGGAGCAACGCCAACAGGATTTGTCGCTGGAGTAGGTGCTGGACGTGGTGAATCGTAAGTGGGAACCTCTTTCTGTGGAGGACGAGATGCTGATGGTTGTCGGGGAGCAGTTTCAGTAAATGATGGAGTTGGGGTTGCTGAGGGTAATGGATCGGTATTAAAACTACCTCCAACAGATTGAATTTGTTGTACTGTCAATTCAGCGCGTTTTTCTTTAAACCCTTCTTGACGATCGACAGTATTCATAGTTAAACGTCCTACCAAGATGACGCGATCGCCTTGGTGGTAGTTTTGCTGAATTTCTGTCGCTAAATTCCCCCAGCCGACAACTTTCAGCGTGGCTGGCGGATCTTCTGGTTTCTGGGAATTGGGAAACTGCACCAACATTTCCGTGACTCCCAAATTATCCGCTGTATAGCGGAGTTGCGGTTCGTTAATAATTTCCGCCATCAAAACGCAGCTGTTCATTAAAATTACTCCTGACTGCAAAAAGTACTGATTCAAAAAGAGAAGGTTTTTCTATGTAGTGCCAATTAATATCTAGATAGGTTTAATCTTTTGCATTTTTTAATAATGTTTGAACAAATTTTCTACATCCATTTTGAGTTTTTAGTCCTTTCTAGCATAAAAGCCAAGCGATCGCTTTGAACAGCATTGAGTATACCGTTCGCCACCCTCGCTTGACTAAATTGAGCATTCAATTCTGCATAGAGTAGTATAATTGTACCACTAAGTTAATTAAATAGAAAAAATTTTTGGCAAAAATTAAGCCTTGACGTGAACTGGAAAAACACCCAAGGCGATCAACCTGGCTGGAAGGTCGCGCAAGATGGGTAAGCGCAAAAATGCAGGTGGTACAAAGGTGCGATTTGAGGTGATAACCGGGGCCAATACCCGCTTTTGGATAAAAGTTTGAAACGCTTGAATAATGCGTGTAGGCAACTCGCGTTGACGTTGTACTTTTGCTAGGTCACTCAGTTGTACTTCTCGGTTTTTGAGCGGTTTGCTAAGTACATTCGCCGCGACTACAGCATCCTGAATCGCGTAGTTAATGCCAACTCCACCAACGGGGGACATTATATGAGCTGCATCACCAATGACTAACAGTCCCGGACGATACCAACGTTTGACAAGGCTGGACTCGACCGAGAGAAAAGCTACTTGTGACCAATCATGTAAATTTTGAATACGTTGCTGGAATTCTGGCACTACTTCGACAACAGATTTTTTTAATTCCTCCAAACCCGCAGCCCTTAGTTGTTGATAGCCTCCTTTAGGAATAACATAGGCAACTTGCCACTCATCGCCACGGTCAAGCATGGCGATTAGCTTACCTTGACCAAAGCGCCCCATTCCTCCTTCAGGGTCTTCTGGCTGACGCGGTAGGCGAAACCAGAGGACATCCATTGGCGGCGAAGTTTCGATGGATTCAAACTCACCCAAGTGTCGCAAACGTGAGTGGCGACCGTCTGCACCAACTGTCAGTATTGCCCGAATTTCGTGCCAACCACCGCCTCCCCGATAGCGGACACCTTGAATCACGTCATTTTCACTAATTAATTCCTGCACATTCGCACCCATTACTAGATGGAAACTAGGATATTTTTGTG
Organism: Nostoc sp. DSM 114167; assembly: GCF_052692655.1. NCBI lineage: Bacteria > Bacillati > Cyanobacteriota > Cyanophyceae > Nostocales > Nostocaceae > Nostoc > Nostoc sp. DSM 114167. The sequence continues at coordinate 2,911,058 of NZ_CP195116.1, read as the reverse complement.
CTTCTTGGGTGATGAACTCCAAGAATTTTACCTGGGGAAGCATTGTAATGTAGGGATAATGGGTTTTCAGATGGCTAAAATCTGCGAATGTGACATTATCTTGAGGAGTTTGAATACTAATTTGGCGCATTTTAGTATGGGGAAGTTCTAACAAGCGATCGCTTAATCCCAATTCCTCCATAATTTCCATCACCGATGGATGAATTGTATCGCCGCGAAAATCGCGATCGAAGTCTTTGTGTGCTTCCAGCAGCATCACAGAAATGCCTTGACGCGCTAACAACAGCCCTAATATTGCTCCTGCTGGTCCCCCACCCACAATGCAACAATCTGTAGTTTGTACGTCTACAATGTCATGGACAGGATTAATATTTGGGTCTTGAGAAAGATTTTTAGGTACATCGGTAGTCATCACAACACCTCTTGATAGCCCTAAAATTTAGAATAGTTTGCTTTTGATAGTGCAAGCTGTTTTTTTAACTTTTCGTATTTACCCTGAAGGTGTATTATGATGGGCGCTAAACTGTCATTGGTCATTAGTCATTAGTCATTAGTCCAATGCCCAATGTCCCATGCCCAATGCCCCATGCCCAATCCCCAATCCCCAATCCCCAATCCCCAATCACAATAATTAGTTGTGTCCCAAGTTATTTTAGAAAACGTTTATAAAAGTTTTTCCCCGCGTAAAGGGGAAAGTGTTACCTCACAAACCCAATCTCCCCTCACGCCTGGGGAAAAAATCGATGTAGCCCAAGAGCGGGCGGAAAGTGTCAATGTCTTGCGGCGGATTAATCTAACGATCGCAGACGGTGAATTTATGGTGCTGGTAGGCCCTTCTGGTTGTGGTAAAAGTACCTTGCTGCGGTTAATCGCCGGGTTAGAAACGATGACTGGCGGTAATATCTGGATAGGCGATCGCTTGATCAATGACTTACCACCCAAGGAACGCGACATCGCAATGGTGTTTCAAAATTACGCCCTCTATCCGCACATGACGGTGTATGACAACATCGCTTTTGGGTTGCGCCGCAGGGAATTAGGGAATAGGGAATGGGGAATAGGGAATAGGGAAAATCAGCATTCCCCACTCCCCACTGCCCACTCTCAACTTTCCACCTGGGCGGAAAATCTTTTTGTCGGAGCGACCAGAAAGTTACCTAAAGGATTGCGCTACACTTCTAACAAAGAACGGGCGGTGGATGAACAGGTGCGTAGTGTTGCTCAACTGTTGCAAATCGAAACATTGCTGAATCGCTTACCCAAACAACTATCTGGAGGACAAAGACAACGGGTTGCATTGGGAAGAGCGATCGCCCGTGACCCGCAAGTATTCTTAATGGATGAACCGCTTTCTAACTTAGATGCCAAACTACGGGCGGAAACCCGCGCCCAAATTGTCAAATTGCAGCGCCAACTGGGGACAACGACGATTTACGTTACCCATGACCAAACAGAAGCGATGACAATGGGCGATCGCATTGCGATTATGTCTGAGGGTAAAATTCAGCAAGTTGCTTCTCCCCTAGAACTTTACAACCGCCCTGCAAATCTTTTTGTAGCAGAATTCATTGGTTCACCACCGATGAATTTTATTTCTGTAGAATTTCATGCCCCGCAGTTGATTACTCGTTCCCAGTTTCGTTTCACCCTCCCAGAAGTCTGGGGAAAAGCTTTACAAAAATATGATGGAAAAACTCTAATTTTAGGCATTCGCCCAGAACACTTGAACTTGAGTATGCCTGCCACCAAAAATCTACCCGTGCAAGTAGATTTGGTAGAGAATCTCGGCAACGATTCCTTTCTTGCTGTTAAGATTGCCGAACCAGGATCTCAAAGAGCCACTACAGCCAATTCCTTGCAAGTGCGAATCCCACCAGACCGATTTGTAAAAGCTGGTGAACAACTATGGTTATCGCTAACTCCAGAGAAAATTCACTTTTTTGACCCGGAAACTGAGTTAGCTATATTTCCCTAAAACTATCCGCGTCTAATTGGTAGAATACGCACCCTAGATTGAGCTTGGTCAACAGTGACCAATGCGCCTGTCTCTAGTAAAGACTCAAACTGATTCAGGGCTGAAATAACTAGATTTTCAATACTGTTTGGCAAAACATCCTGGGTACGAACTTGAATGACACTGGGAGTATCGGCACCTGTAGCAGCTAGTAGGGAGCCGAAGTCTAAATCGTGAGTAAAGACAATAAGTAGAGAGGTGTAAATAATTCAAGGTTTGTAGGTAAGGATTCAGACCTCATAAGAGGACTTTAGTCCTCACTACGAAATAATCCCAATATTTTTTACGTTACTTAATCTAGTTTGATTTATTCTCACCGACTTACTTATATCCATTAGTTCTTGCCCACTCCATAATTATTGAATCTTTCTCGCGGGGATCGCCAACCGTAGACCAGTGGACAGCAGAGATATTGTACCTCTCAAAAACCGCAACCCAGTCAGGAGAAAGGTTCATATCAATCAAAATTTTCATGCACTTCTGAGAGGAACTTCAATCTCTTCAGCCCGCCATGCAGCGTAGGCAAGTGCTTCATATATGTCAGCTTCTTCAAGATAAGGATATGCCTTGAGGATGTCGCTATTACTATGTCCAGATGCCATTAAGCCAACGACAGTACCAACGGTGACACGCATTCCGCGAATACAGGGTTTGCCACCCATAACTTCAGGATTGCGAGTAATTCTGGTGAGATTTTGCATAGCTGTTGCAAAGTGGGAGTGGGGTTACGAGATTGAGAAGCCAACAATGGCTGTGTCAATCTTTTTTATTATCAAACTTTTACCACCTTACAGGCTAACTGATTTCCTCAATAGCGTCTTACCATTGGAGTAGTAAAATATGTTAAAAGACATTATTGCAGTAGAGCCAAGGGAAAATTATCAACTATATATCCGTTTTGAAAACGAAGTGGAAGGAATAATTGATGTTAGTAAACTGATTAAATTTACAGGTGTTTTTGCACCTTTACAAGATAAACAATACTTTGCTCAGGTTGAATTAAAGCACGAATTAGGCACAATCCAATGGCGATCGGGAGCCGACCTCGATCCAGATGTTCTCTATGCAGTGATTAGCGATCGCCCTATTCCTAACTATGAGTTAAGTCGTAGTGTGTGACAGGAAAAAAGATTTAATTAGCGATGCCTACGGCGGCAAGCTACGCACCCAGTACACCCCAAATTTCACAAGTGCGTAGCCGTAAGGCTTGTCACCAGACATCAATTTGTAGAAGTGCTAAAAGATAGTGCAGATGCTTCCAGTAGATGCGGATGGTGGCATTGCCAAAAACCCAAAATCTCTTCGCCAACCTGTTGAGGATAAAAATAGTGAAAAAAATGATACCCTTGAGGACATTCCCAGAGTTTATCTTCTGGCTTGAACCAATTTAACCAATCATGCAATGCAGGAGGGTTGACTACCGGATCGCTTTTGCTACCACATACCATCATTGGCATAGAAACTCCACCCTTGGGTAAATAAACCAACTTAAATAAAGAGTGTGACGTGGGAGATTGTTCTAAATCTTTATCTAAAGCAGCTACTAACTTTTTAGTGGTATGAGGTGGTTGATTGCCAAACAGACTGCGAACGCTACTTGCTAAAACTAACTCACGGCTGATGCTAAAAAGTTGTCGTTGAAAGTAATAGTGAGCTTGCCAATTATTTGCAGGTTGAGCTGCTACAGCTAGCAGAGTGAGCGATCGCACTTTTTGCGGAAATCGCCGTGCAAAGGTTAAGGCGATCGCACCACCCATAGCATGACCTGCTAAATGCACGGGGCCGCGCCATTCTAAAAATTCATACAGTAAATCTACAGCTTGATCTATGGAACTAGCTTCATCTTTAGTTTGCTGATATTCCCACTGGGCGACATTTATATACCTAGATAAATGTTCAAGTAATGGTTTATCAAAACGCTGCAAAGCAGGACTGGCACTTAACCATAAAACATCAAATGAATCAGACATAAATACCTATAACTTCTAAATTAAATTATCAGTTTCAACAAAGGCGTACAGTTAGCTGTACGCCCTAAATCTCTACAAACCAAATTCTTTCTTTAACTGAGCAACCCAAGTTTTAATTCGCTCATCTGTTAAATCAGATTGACTACCTTCATCAAGTGCCAATCCGACAAACTTACCATTTCTCAAAGCTTTAGAATTCTCAAAGTCATATCCATCAGTTGGCCAGTAACCAACAGTTTTACCGCCTCGTTGGGAAATTTTTTCTTCTAGAATTCCTATTGCATCTTGGAAGTTATCGGCATAGCCATATTGGTCTCCATCACCAAAATAGGCAACTAGCTTTCCACTAAAATCTATTTCATCTAGATCGGAGAAAAAGCCTTCCCAATCGCTCTGAAGTTGACCAATATCCCAAGTAGGAGAACCAATAATCAGCAAGTCATATTCATCAAAAGTGCTACTATCCGCCTCGTAAATGGGATGTAATGTCACAACATCATCACCAAACTCATCCCGAATTTTTTCAGCATCAGATTCAGTGTTGCCAGTTTGAGTACCGTAAAACAAACCAATTTTTTTTGACATATTGACACCTGATAAATAAATAGTTGTGTGCCCTGCTGGAAAGTCGCCCTGAGAGGTTGGTTAATCTGCCCATCAAGGCATCGACTCCAGTGTTTGAACAGCCACGCAAGTCAAAAGCGTTATCTTTTCAGAAAGTTTGCAAATAGCTGAAATACATGACTCACTTAATGAGTATTAGTCTCAATTAGTCTGAAGATATCCTATCAGACTAATTGAGAGTCTTTTTCATTTAACTAAGTAAAGTTTTGTTAAGTATTTCAGGAAACAAACCGAAAACTAGACGAGGCAGCAAGAATTCTCATACCTTAATTGGTCAAAAACTTCGCACTGACTCGAATAGGAGTATTGAGATGAACGCCTGAACAAAAGAGTTTAGACTAAAAGCGATACAAGACTTGATCTTGCAGGAGTTATGTGATATATTCCTTTGGCTGCTCTAAATACGGTAACTTAATCGAGTTACCGTATTTTTATATTAAGAGTGAATAACGCACTCTGCAAGAAGATTGATTGATAAATAGGGCGATCGCTGCTAAAAATATCGATAACGCTTGTAGAAACGCGATTTATCGCGTCTATTGAATTTTTATAAATAGATGTCAAGTTTTAATACTTTGAGTAAACTACAAGAGCAAAAGCGAAAGCCTACTTTCCTTTCGATAATTGGGTGGTCAATATAATTCGTAGTTCGTAATTAAAGAATTCAATTACGAATTACGAATTACAAATTACACTTCAGCAGGTTGATATTCTTGTTGTCTTTCCACAAAAGTCTGAACACGGGTGCGGTAGTTTCTCACAGTCTCATCTACCCATTCGCGATCGTTGCTATTTGCATACAAATGCACCAGTGGTTCGCTGGCATCTGGTAAAACTAACAGCCAACTGTCATCGTAGGGTTGACAAATTTTTACTCCATCGATGAGTTCTAGGTTTTGCGCTGGGTGAGTTTCCACTAAGTAACGCATCAAAGCACCCTTGGCTGTCCACGGGCAACGGACTGTATAACTTTTGTGAATTACACGGGGCAATTCTGACCGCGCAGCAGCAAGCGATCGCTCCTGTATAGTCAACATCTCAATTATCTTGGCAATACAAAACATGGAATCAAATCCCGGATGCAGTTGCGGGAAAATAAAACCAGTCTCTCCACTACCTCCTATTACCACATTCGGGTTTTTCTGGCAAGCCTCCATTAAAGCTGTAGGGTTGGCTTTAGTGCGAATCACTCTACCATCATGGCGACGGGCGACTTGTTCAATAGCACTAGAAGCATGAACTGGTACAACTACTGTTCCTCTGGGGTTAGCAGTTAATATCATGTCTACCATCAGTGCTGTTAACATTTCCCCACGAATTGGGTAGCCGGATTCATCAACTAAAATTAGCTGTTCTCCATTAGCGGATACTTGCACCCCAAAGTTAGCTTTTAATGCCTCCACTACATGACCTAACTGAGTCAGCAATCCTTCGCGATCGGTGATTGACATTGCCGTTTTATTGACACTGGCATTCAATACCACTGCATCAGCGCCAAATTTATCCAACATTTGGGGTAAAACTGCCCCTGATACGGCATAAACATAGTCAATCACCACTTTTGCCCGACTGTTGCGGAGTGTATGAACATGCAATAATTTCTCAAAAGCAGTGCAGTAGCGCTCCATGACTTGGCTAGGATAAGATACATCGCCAATTTCATGAATTAGCGCCCGCCGCATATCTTCCTTAAAGTAAGCACCTTCAATTTTCTTTTCCAGGGCTTTGGTGATATTAATGCCCTTGGCATCCATGAATTCAATCAGAATGTAGTCAGGGCGGTCTGGGTGTACCCGGACGTGGATACCACCAGCTACCGACATTGTGGGTATAACTGTACGGGCGATGGGGATAGCTGTAGCATCAAGGTTTTGAATGTCAACACCTACTGACATTAAACCAGCAATCAGCGATCGCGTCACCATCCGAGAAATATTACGCTGGTCGCGGGAAACCGTTACTTTAGAACCAGGTTTCAAAGTAGAACCGTAAGCAGCTCCCAATTTCACGGCAAATTCTGGAGTAATGTCGATATTAGCTAATCCTTGAACGCCACGTTGACCGAATAAATTTCGTTGGGCAGTGTTCCCCCAAATTAAGTTAATGTTTAAAACTGCCCCTGACTCAATCTTTTTACTGGGCCAAACACGTACACCAGGGCTAATTTGGGCTTCTTCTCCCACCGTAGAAAGCGAACCTACAACAGCAGCTTCTAATACATGGGCGCGGCGGTCTACACGAGTGCCACGGGAAATTACACAGGCAGAAAGATGTGCTTCTTCGCCAATAAATGCCCCATTCCACACGATGGGACGTTTGAGATTAGCATCAGCGCCAATAGTGACATTATCCCCAATTACGGTTCCTGCCTCAATCTGTACTCTTGCCCCAATACGGCAATTGTCACCAATCACTGCCGGGGTTTCAATCACAGCCGTGCGATCGATGTAAGTATTTTGGCCTACCCATAATTCATGAGAAACTTCTTTATAGGCAAAATCCAACTGGACTTTCCGATCTAACGCGTCATACTGAGCCTCACGATAAGCATCTAAGTGACCGACATCACACCAGTAACCTTGAGCAATGTAACCATACATTGGCTCATCTTTTGTTAGCAGTAAGGGGAATAAGTCTTTAGAAAAGTCACATTCAACGTTTGCTGGCAGATATTCCAAAACTTCTGGTTCGAGAATGTAAGTACCAGTGTTGACGGTATCAGAAAAAATTTCACTACTAGAGGGTTTTTCTAAAAATCGCCGAATCCGTGTTTCCTCATCAGTAATCACCACTCCAAATTCAATCGGATTAGGAACCCTGGTTAAAATCAAAGTAGCTTTTGACTTCTTTTGTTTGTGAAATGCGATCGCTGCCGTCAGGTCAAAATCTGTTATGCTATCCCCGCTAATAACTAAAAAGGTTTCATCAAGAAGTTCGGCAATATTTTTTACACAGCCTGCTGTACCCAAAGGCTGATCTTCTTCGACAGCATAAGTCATCTGGACGCCAAAATCGCTGCCATCTTGAAAATAGTCTCGCAAGACATCAGGTAAATAATGCAATGTTGCAATAACTTCTGTAATTTGATGTCGTTTGAGGAGATTGATAATATGTTCGGCAATTGGTCGATTTAGAATCGGCACCATCGGTTTCGGCAGATCGCAAGTTAACGGGCGAAGCCGCGTTCCCGAACCCCCTGCCATCAGTACTGCACGCATAAATCCTCCTTAACTAGTTACAGCTTTCGCTATTTGAAAAACGTGTCACATATATTTTGTTTTTCTTTCTCTAGTCTCCTATGGATATTCATATTTGAGGAACTTCCACAAGATGCATATAGATTGGGCATTGGGGATTGGGCGTTAGGAGTGCTGAGTTAGGAGTTAAGAGTAGAGACGCGATTAATCGCGTCTGTACAAGAGTTAGGAGTTTTGTTTATCTCCTTGTCCCCCTGCCCCCTGCCTTTCTGGGGCAGGTTTTTTTGATTAGACAAATTTTTGGGATTTTAAAACCAAAACCATTGTCTGAGAACTTAAAACTACGTTCAATAATTGAGAACATTCTCAACTATTTATCGAAAGCCTAAAAACCTGCCCTTGAAAGCTGCTCCCTGCCCCCTGCTCCCTGCCCCCTGCCCCCTATTCATTGGCAATGATAAAGTTCATATTCGTAGCCGTCTACGGGTGGCAAAGATTGAGTATCAGATGTCACACATGTTTTGACGGTTTCTGCTACGGGTGCGTGAAAGTTTACTAGCCACAAGTCAAAAGGTCGTGGTAATTTTTTTAAAGTATTTTCCAGAGCAATGGTGGAAGCATTCGGATCTCGATCTTGATGAGCAAGGAGAAACAGGGGATTTTGGAGTGAATTTGCAAGTTTAATCTCCCTGGCAACTCCCATCATTTCCCCAGTGTGTACATAAGTTTTGTGGGTGGTGGCAATCAGTACTGGTGTTGAGGATGTTTGTTGAATTAGTTGCACAAACAGGTCAGGGCGATAATATTTTTGATAGCCGAGATTGCAAATTACTGTAACTGCGCTGAAAAATCCCATTAACCAAATTACCATTACGGCTTTTTTCCCGTTTATTCCCCATTTACCTATGCTTGTTATCTCATTTTTCCCTGGCTCTGTTTCCATCTGGGGAGGATGCCAACAAACTGCGAGACTTGCGCCTAGTAAAACCACGATCGCGGGAAAGTAAACAAAGTTATATCTAGCACCTCTAGTAAGGTCAATACCCAAAAAGTACGTAAAGATAAAGAAGATGGCGATCGCACTGATAACTACTCCAGCAAGTACCTGAATCATCATCCGGTTTTCTGGGTGCTGTAGTTGAATTTTTATCCCACGCAGCAAAATGGGTACTGCCCAAATAAAGAAAGTCAGCATCACTATTCCAGAAGGAATCACAACCAAAGCTTGTGAAGATTCAACTGGTAATAAGGAAATCATTGCAATCAATGTTCCTAAAGCTTGAAAAATTGGGCTTAACCACTCTAGTCCAACGCGCGAACCTCGAATCCACTCGGTCAAAGCACCACGATTTTCATTCTCTAACAAGGTTGGTATCCAAATTAAACCCGCTACACAAGTACCTATAGCAACGGCATAGATACGCCGCCAGGGAGGAGAGAAGAAAAGAGATTTGCTGCTAGTAGTCTGGCAAGTCAACAATGCTTGGTGAGGGCTGGGGAAAGGGGAAAGGGCACTGGGTTTGGGATTTAAACCCTTTCCCCCTTCCCCCTTCCCCTTTACCCCGTCAAGTTCACTTGCCGGACTGCTAGTTTGCAATTGAAGCCAAGCCAGAAAAATCAAAACTACGACTTCTGTGCAAAGGGTGAGGCTGAAAAAATAATGAGTAGCAATACCTAAAGCATTAATTACTATCCAGAAAAGTGCTACCCATATAGGTAAAGGTGTGCGGTTTTGAATATGACGTGCGGCAATTACTAAGCAGGTGAGAGAACCAATTACCCATAAGATTGCCAAAGTATAATGACGCGCTTCTTGTGCTAAAAATACGCCATAAGGTGATACTGCCATCATGGCAGCAGTCAAGTGTCCCACTAATGACGAACGAAATGCTACTCTACCTAATACGTAAACACACGGAATAGAGGCAGCACCGAATATAGCTGGTAGCAATCGCGCACCAAACAGCGATATTAATCCTCCATCGCTCTTAAATAACTTCATCCACTGGTAAGCCAGCACAAAATACAGTGGTGGATGATTATCTTGTGTCGCTAAGTTATGAATGACATCACCAATAGTTGCAGCTGGGTTTAGTTGCAGTGGTTGTAATAGGATATCAGGTGCGATCGCTCGATCGAGGGGAACTGATATAAAAGTATTCCCCAAGCTAAACACCAAGGTGGCAAACTCATCAGTCCAAGGTGGCTTTGCAGTCAAGTTGATTAAGCGCAAGCTAATGCCGACAATCAACCAGATTAAAATCAGCAAGGGATTAACCCAGGAAGGAGGAAGGCGATACCAATTATGCCAATGCTTGCGTTGTGAGCCAGAGTTTTTATCTGCCAGAGGCAAGAAATGTATAGCAGATGCAGATAGCAACGAGATAATTTGTTTGTAAAAATAAAATGCACCTTGGAAAAGAACTCTCATTGCTGGGCCTCACAGTCATGGATTTGTAGATTTGACGTTTGAGATTTAAGTTCGTTCGTTCTAAAATCTAAAAACAAAAATCTAAAGCTCAAATCCCTCGTTGTGATTATTTCACGTCTGTGACGCGCCAGCTAAGTTTCAAATTAACCCAGAAATTCCAGATGGTAGCAACTGCGATCGCTATCAACTTAGCTAAATACTGATTTATTTCCAAGATATTATAGAGAAAGTTAATTATTAGAGCTTGTAATATAACCCCTGCCAAACAGACCGCACTGAACTTCAAGAATCGCTTGAAACGTTGATGCGAAGCACGTTGCCTCTGAGAAATATCACTAAAAGTCCATATATCATTCCATAGGAAATTATTGACGATTGCCACTCCGGCCGAAAGAATCGTACTGCGAGTTAAACCTAAATGAATTACAGTACGCAGCAAGTGAAACACCGTTAAATCCACAAACACACCACTAAAGCCAACAAACCCAAAACGGACAAATCGACCAACTGGAAAATTGACTTTTCTTTGCAATCGTCCTACTTTCCCCGTGGAAAGCCGCAATCTTACTAAGTGGTGGATGTAATCTATATATTGCTTCCATGTCACCTTACTCTCGCCCTCTTTGCGTTCGCAAAATACATACCCAACTTCGGCAACTTGGTCTACTTTTCCCCGGCCAATTACTTCTAGGAGAATTTTATATCCAACTGGATTGAGTGTTACACCTGCGATCGCACTCCGACGCACCATAAAATAACCACTCATCGGGTCAGAAACTCTGCCCAATACCCCCGGTAAGATTACCAAGCCTAACAACTGAGCGCCACGAGACAAGAAACGCCTAACAACACTCCAGCTACTAACACCGCCTCCTTCTACATGACGGCTAGCTACTGCCAAATCTGCTCCCTGCTCAATATTACCCAACAGTTGTATTAATACCTCTGGTGGATGCTGCAAATCTCCATCAATCACCCCCAACACACTGCCTGTCGCTGCTTGCCATCCACGAATCACTGCTGAAGATAGCCCCCGTTCCTGTTGGCGTCGCATCACTCGCAACTGGGGGTATTCTGTCGTCAAAGATTGCGCTATCTCCCAGGTTCGGTCTGGGCTATCATCATCTACCACTATTAGTTCATACTTTCCTGCAATAGATTCATCCAGTAATTTACTCAATATGCTGACTACATTCTTGATATTGTCACGCTCTTTATAAGTAGGAATTACTAGAGAAAGATGAATAGAATTATCATCTGTATCCACGGGGTTGGGGGGCAACTCTGAAATCTTTAGCGGGCCAGTTGATACTGTTAACAACGAGTTCGATGAGTTTGTTTTCATATTCCAAATTGCAAAACGAGGGTGTGTAAAGTCCGTGGAAAATAGAATCAAACATCTGGTGCCTTTATTGACTGAACCTAGTTACTCAAAAGTTGAGGAATCCTTTTGTTACAGTTAGTTGCCCTGAAAGTTTAGTAATTTCCGCACTTCGATTCCCAATATTTTCCTAAATTAATCTAAATTTTACATCTTACCCCTTGTTTTTATGATACTATACGAAAAATTACGTATTTTCTAGCAAAACATCCTGTATTTTTAAGTAAACTAAGTCAGCAAATATACAGTTTATTCAGCATATCTTTATAATTTTTTAATGATACTACAAAGAATATTAATTTAATATGGAGTATCGGAAATTTTATTAATGTGCTTATACATTATTGTTTTTACAGCAAAGTTAAGAATAAAGTGCAAATGCTGATTACATAAGCTTGTTACACGCGTAAAAACTTATTTATTGATGCAACAAATATTGAATTAATTAAACACTACAAAACAAATAAAAATCAAAATAACATTTTGATAAATACTTGTAGCTATTTCTTAACTGTAGGAGCAGCTAGAAATTCCTATTTGATTTTTGAAAAAACGAACTACTCCATAAGAGTAAGAGGCAGTGAATGTTTCTTTATTACCTGTTTTAGGAGTAATTTGATGAACCAAATGAGACTAGATATGTACAGTCTCGTTTTGGAATATTTGTCAAGGTTTAGCAATATAAAAAATCCAGCCTAACAAAAACTAATATATTACTAAATAAGTATACTATTTAGTAAACAGTAGATTGTAAATATGTCAAAAGTAGCACTAGAAAATCCCCCGGTAGGGCATTGCAAAAAAGAGAAAAATTTTGTTTGTTATTAAATTAGATGGCGTAGTTTTATTGCTTGTTTTGAGTTAAATGAACCTCTAAAAATACAGGGTAGATCATGCATATTCCTGATGGATTTGTTTCTATTCCGGTGGCCGGGGCTACTGGTTTAGCGAGTGTGGCAGCGTTGTTTGTTGCCTTCGGGCGATCGCAAGAGGCTTTTGGTATTCGTCGTGCCCCGATATTGGGATTAACCACCGCCTTCATTTTTGCTGCCCAGATGATCAATTTTCCAGTAGCAGGAGGTACTAGTGGTCACTTGTTAGGGGGAACCTTAGCTGCGATCGTTTTGGGCAGTCCTTGGGCAGGAACGTTGTGTCTCGCCACAGTTTTAATTATTCAAGCCGTGTTATTTGCTGATGGTGGCATTACAGCCTTGGGAGCAAATATTTTTAACATGGCAGTAGTTGGGGTTTGGGTTGGCTGGGTTTTAACCGAAACCCTACAACGTTTGTTTGGTGGCTCTAAAGGGCGTTTACCCTTGGCTGCTGGAATCGCAGCTGGTGTAAGTGTAGTGGTAGCTGCGATCGCTTGTGCCATTGAATTAGCCCTCTCTGGAACTGCACCGATAGCGATAGTTTTACCAGCCATGACTGGCGTGCATATTTTGATTGGCATTGGCGAAGGGCTGATTACCGGGGGTGTGCTGACTTATCTGGCTACCGCTCGACCAGATTTGTTACCAGGCGAACAGCACGAGTTTCGTGGCTGGTCAGTGCCTATTGTCACCATTTTTTTGATTGCGGGAGTGCTGTCACTCTTTGCCTCAGCATGGCCCGATGGGTTGGAGAAAGTTGCCGAGAATACAGGTTTTCTTAAATTAGCCGAGAAAGTACGGATAATTGTGCCGACTCCCTTAGCTAACTATGGAATTGAGGGTTTAGGGCCAATTGGCACTAGTATCGCTGGGCTGGTGGGAGCTGCGGTTTGCTTTGCTGTTGCCTTTGGAATTGCCAAGGTAGTGAAACCGAATAATGCTTAAACTTTCCTTACCGCTACGCTTACAACTGTCTCTAGCGATCGTGGTGGGAGCAGCTTTATTAAAGCATCATGCCTGGTATGGACTAAGTGTATATGGCGCGATCGCACTTTTATGGGCTTGCTTCTTGCGCGTACCAATTCGCCAATTGGGAGGATTACTCGGCACAGAATTGATTTTTTTGTCATTGCTAGCATTGCCTTTGGGATGGGAACGAGCCAGTTTTTTGCTAGTTCGTTCGCTGGTTTGTCTGGTGACGATGAATAGTTTTTTGTTAACCTTACCGCCCCACAGTTTCGGCATTGCCCTCAAAAGCTTACCAGTACCAGCACCTTTAAAGGAAAACTTATTGTTAGCTGGGCAATATATGGAAATTTTGCTCTCAGAAGTAACGCGGATGCGGCGCAGCGCCCAACTACGCGGTTTGAATGGAACTACGGGATGGTTGCGCTATGCCAGTGCAGCCATGATTGGAGCTTTGTATCTCCGTAGTTTAGATCGAGCAGAGCGAGTCTATGCGGCAATGGTAGCTCGTGGTTACAACGGACAATTACCCATAGATTCTACCCTTAGACCAAAAGAACGTTTTGCCTTATTAATAGCTTGGGCGATCGCTGCTAGCGTAACCCTAACTTCTTACAAAATTTAACCCACTCCCCAATAGAGACGCGACTAATCGCGTCTCTCACTAAAACGCGATTAATCGCGTCTCTACTCCCTTACATATTGAGTTTGTAAATTTTGAAATCATTAACTTCTAATCCCCAATTATCAACCCATAACCCCCATGCAGCTGTAGTCGAGGTTAAGAACCTGGTGTATGCATATTCTCACCAGGAGCCAGTATTACAGGAAATATCTTTTACCTTGAACAAAGGCGATCGCGTTGCATTGATGGGAGCAACAGGTTCTGGAAAAAGTACCTTGTTGGAGAACTTAATCGGCTTAAAACAACCGCAAACAGGAAAAATTACCATTAATGGTATTCCCGTAGAACCGCAAACTTTACCCCAAGTGCGTCGTCAAATTGGCTTTAGCTTCCAAGATGCCAACGACCAACTATTTATGCCGACTATCTTGGAAGATGTTACCTTTGGGCCGCGTAACTATGGAATATCACCAGCAGAGGCTAGCGATCGCGCTAGGCAGTTATTAGCTGATTTTGGTCTAGAAGCCTACGCTAATCGTTCCGCCCACGAACTTTCTGGTGGACAAAGACGCCTAGCCGCCCTAGCCTCAATTTTAGCCCTAGAACCAGCAATTCTAATTTTGGATGAGCCAACTAACGGTCTCGATCCAGCATGGCGTCGTCATTTGGGGCAAGTATTATTAAAGTTACCTGTACAAGCGATTTTAATTGCTTCCCACGATCTAAATTGGTTAAGCAGAGTCACTCAACGCGCTTTGGTACTTTCTGGTGGTCGTATTCAAATAGACAGCGATATTCAACCACTGTTACAAGATGGTACTACTTTAGACCAGTTGGGTTTGCCGATAGATTGGTGATTTGGGCATTGGGCATTGGGCATTGGGCATTGGGCATTGGGCATTGGGCATTGGGTATTGGGTATTGGGTATTGGGCATTGGGCATTGGGTATGGAGAAGAGACAAGGTAGACAAGGAAGATGGGGGAGATTTGGGAGAGATTTGTTCAATAATTTCCCCTTGTCCCCCTGCTCCCTGCCCCCTGCTCCCTGCCCCCTGCCCCCCTGCCTCTTGTGCCCAATCCTCTCATTTCCCCGTAATATTGGATACTATATTGTGGGTTGCATTGCTGTTGGGGTGTTAATGTCTGTTTTACATAAATATACTGTTCTTGTTCCTGTGAGCCTAAGTATTGCTTTGTTAGTTGCTAGTTGCAGTGACAATAAAGTTTCCCAGTGCCAGCGACTGATTCGAGTTGTGAATGCTGGAACTTCTCTAATTGATAAAAATAAAGGAACACAAGTGATAACTAGCATACAGTTATCTAAAGATTTAGACTTTGTGACTAAATCCATTGCAGAACTGAAGTTAAAAGATCCGAAGCTGAAAGAATTTCAAAGCGGTTTTGTGAAGATTTTTCAAAATCTTAGTCAAGCGATCGCCAAAGCAGGTAAAGCCCTTGGTGCAACCAAGACAGCACAAGCCTCAGAAGCTGGAAGAGAAAAAATCCAAAAGGCGAGAACCGAAATTGATTCAGCACTGACGACAGCTACAACTCTTGGTAAACAGTCAGATACATTAGTGAATCAGATGAATAAGTATTGTAGCGAGCCAGAATAATCTATCTGGGGTATGGGGATTAGGGAAAAGGTGACAGGCGATCGGGAATAATAGACTTCTTGGCATTTGTCGGGAAAAGGTTCTGTATTATCCCCTTCCCCTTTAACCAAAACCTTTTCCCCAAGAGTGCAAAAAGCACAAATGCCAAGAGGTTTAATCTGTACCCTATAACCTGTAACCTATTCCCTTCTTCACTGACACGGTGATGCCTCTCGGATAGTCAGTAACTTTTATCACTTTTTTTTCAAAATTTTTCCTGATATACACCAACTTTATCTGTCAAAAGAAGTATTGTTGCAAGTCAAATGAAATACCAGGAGTGATATGAGTCTACTGATGGCGAGTGTGCTGGCAACAGCGCCAATATCTGCGCTCAATTTACCAGAAAAGTCCGTAATTCTGCCAGAAAACCCGGTGCAGCAGTCAACACAGGATAATTTATCTCA
Source organism: Nostoc sp. DSM 114167 (assembly GCF_052692655.1). NCBI lineage: Bacteria > Bacillati > Cyanobacteriota > Cyanophyceae > Nostocales > Nostocaceae > Nostoc > Nostoc sp. DSM 114167. Next base: position 2,894,915 of record NZ_CP195116.1, on the reverse strand, counting down.
AGTTGTCTCACCTGCTGAAATTACACCACCTGAATTTGTGCAACCAGATATAACTACCTCGTCAGCGATAAAAAATAAGTACGAGAATATACTTAGAAAAAGTAGAGACAAAATTCAATTTATCAGTTCATCTAACTTACCTGAATTAAAAAATACTCAACCTGTAACAGAAGTTGTACAGAACCAGGAAAGTACAGAAGAATTTTCCCAATCTCCTCATCCTCTAGACTCAGACAACCCAATGTCTCAAGTCACCTCAGTATCGCAACTCCAGGATGTGCAACCCTCCGACTGGGCTTTTGCTGCTTTGCAGTCTTTAGTAGAACGCTATGGCTGCATTGCGGGATACACTGATGGGACTTATCTGGGGAATCGCAGTATCAGCCGTTATGAATTTGCGGCTGGTTTAAATGCTTGTTTGGAGAAGATTAACGATGCGATCCCTGCGGTGGCCACTGAGCCTGTCCTGAGCGTAGCCGAAGGGCGCAGCCGAAGTGCGGGCTACGCCTACCCTAACAATAAAATTAATACTGTTAATCATGAAGATTTAATCCTGCTGCAAAGATTGCAAGGCGAATTCAAAGCAGAGTTGCAGCAATTACAGCAGCGTATCGAAGCTGTGGAAAAGCAGACTAGTGAATTACAAGGAAATCGGTTTTCCACAACTACCAGATTATTTGGTCAAGCCATTTTTAGCGTTCAGGGAACCAATAGTCCCGATGTCGATTTGTTTCCGAGAGATGGAGTACCTGAACGTCAGGGAAAAACCAATCTGACTTTCGCAAGTAGCGCCCAAATAACCTTAGCAACTTCATTTACAGGGCGAGATTTGCTGTTAACAGGGTTGTCTGCGGGTAATTTGGGTTCTAATGCATCGTTGTTATCTACCAATATGGGGCGGTTGGGATTCGAGTCAAATACAGACAACAATCTAGTTATTAGTGACTTATCTTATCGATTTCTGGCCTCGAATAACTTGGGAATTGTCGTAGGTACGGCGGGAGTCAACCCGATTAACACCTTTCGCGGTATTAGCCCTTTAGAAGGTTCTAGCGATGGTGCGATTTCTCTATTTGGTCAGCGCAACCCGATTTTAAGTATTGGTAACGGCAGTGGTGGTATAGGCTTTGACTGGCAAATTAGCGATCGCATCAGTTTGCAAGGCGTTTATAGTGCCGAAATACCCAATTTTTCTGGCGACACTAAGCAGGGCGGACTCTTTGGTGGTAGATATACTGCTGGCGCTCAGTTAAGTTTAGCACCCACAAATAATATCGATGTCGGCGTACATTATCTCTATTCCCACTCCCCAGATGGCTTACTGGGAGGTGGTATTGGCGATTCTCAACTGATTTCACCTTTTGCAAATCCTACAGCTTTCGATACCCAAGCCATTGGTGCTACCGTTGCTTGGCGAATTAACCCTAACTTGCAATTGGGTGGTTGGGGTGGCTTTACTTCCTCCAAGCCATTTAAACTTTCAGGAAGTGTAGAAACTACCAACTGGATGGTATTCGCGGCTTTTCCTAATTTGTTGCATCCTGGGAATTTAGGAGGCGTTCTCGTTGGACAACCGCCCAAAATTACTTCCAGTACTTTACCCGACGGCTTCAATTTTCCCAACTTTTCTGATGGGGGGACAGCAGGTGGACGTAGTGACACATCAATTCACGTAGAAGTTTTTTACCGCGCCCAACTCAGCGATAATATCGCCTTGACTCCAGGCTTATTCGTTATTTTCAATCCCGATCACAATGCTGCTAACGATGCATTAATCGTTGGGACATTAAGAGCAAGTTTCCGGTTTTAATTTTGTACTGATGTAAATGTAATAAAATACGCTATTTTATACTCCTTAATTCAGTATTGGATGCTTTCACGATCCATTAGGAGCAAGGAAAAGTCATGCGTAAACATACGCGTATTTTTTTTGTATGTGATTAAAGGAGCAAAGTTTTAATGAAATTAAATTCATCAGTTCAGTTGGGTTGTGTTCTTGTTAGCAGCAGTTTAGCCGCAGTCTTCATCGGTTTAAGTGGAACAAATGCTTCTGCTCAAATCACAATTCAAAGCACTGGTACATTATCGGGTACTATCCAACTCCCCAGAAACAATCCCAATTTCAATCAAAGTACTACTCGCGTTGATACGGACGACACGGGAACTTACTCGCGGAACTTAGGTACTAAAAACAATCCTAATTATGTTCCTATATACAAGTCAGACTATGTGCAGGTACAAACACGCTCTGATGGTAGTCTGCATTATTTTGTTGACTTTAAAGGCATTCCGATTGTCTCCTTTAATGGCGTTCTTACTTCGCCGATTCTCTCTGGCGGTGAGTTGACACCCTATAAATACCAGGGACAATTGGCAGGAACCACATTTCAAGGAGTAGTTCAGGATGAATTTAATCTCACCAAAGCCTTATACACTGGTATTGTCACCGATCCAAACACTGGAAACCAGTATCAGGGCACTTTTGAAGTGAGTGGATATGGAGTCCGATATAGCGATCGCAATGGTGGTGCAACCCCCACAGTTTTTGATTTCAAATCCGATCTCCCAGGTTCGCCAAAGGTAACTTCTTTGGAAATGACTAACGCACCTCTAACAAGAATACAAATCAAAGTACCTGCAACTGCAACTCTCATAACTCCGACACCAACTACTGGTAACGGTAGTACACCCACTTCCCCACCAGTAAGTAGCGGTGGTAGTACACCCACTCCCCCGCCAGTAATTAGTGGTGGTAGTACAGCCATTCCTCCATCAGTAATTGATGGTAGTGCGATCGCCCCCACACCTGTAGTTAGTGATGGTAGTGCGATCGCCCCTACACCTGTAGTTAGTGATGGAAACACATTCACTGTTACGCCAATGGTTGATGGCGGTAACACATTCACTGTTACACCAATAGTTGATAGTGGCGCTTCCTCGACACCTACAACGTACACATCTAGGTCTAATTCACCATCAATTTCTACTACACCTAATATGGAATTGAGCAATGGTAATTCCCTAGAGGTGAATCAAGTAGTTGTCAACCCTGCAACCCTTGCTCAAGCCGCTTGTTCGCAAGATTCTACCAAAAGTTGTACAATGCCCACTTTAGCAAAACAAGCGATCGGCCCTCGTAGTCGAGTGCTACTGCGTTAGTTAGGGACTTTTCAATAAAAAATATCCAACTACTTGTTGTGGGGTGGGCGTCTCGCCCGCCCCCAAGCAAAGGCTAACTTGACCAAAATTCTGAATGCTTTTGGAACTCTAGCAGGGCAAAATGAAATCAATATAATAGTTAGCACAGAGGCATACATTGCAATTAAAAAAGTCTACCATCACTTATTCGCAGCGTTTTTGTTGCTCAGACTACCTTTCGGTGGTATCTTTTACTCTGATGATTTTCTGGCTATACTAGTAAACTTAAGCGATTGATTGATAAATTTCATCCTCCAGCATAAAATACACAAAAACTCTAAATTTTGGACATATATCAGTATGCATTTACTTCTAACTGACATAAAAATATTGTCTGATGTTGGAGAAAATTAATTTTCTTAGAAGCGACAAAAACTTAATCGCTAAGGTTAACACTAACACTACAGAGTGAATCTACATCAATCAAACATCTTCCGAGTAAGCACCTATGAAAGAAGAATTGATAGCCAGAGTCGTGCAGGTCTTGCGAATTAATATGAGTTGGATGACTTGGAATTTGTTTCTGGCTTTTATACCTTTGGCTTTAAGTGTCTGGCTATTTCGTATGAGGCGAGGTGGCACTTGGCTTTGGTGGCTAGGATTCTTAGTTTTCTATGCTTTCTTACCAAATGCACCATATTTATTGACCGATGTAATTCACTTGATAGATGATATCCGCACGATTCAATCGGTGTGGATGATTACTTTAGTACTTATTCCTCTGTATTTACTAGTAATTTTAAGTGGATTTGAAGCTTATGTAATATCGTTAATTAATTGGGGTCACTATTTACATCGTATCGGTAAGAGCCAATGGATTTGGCGCGTTGAGACAATTACACATTTTCTCTGTGCTGTTGGTGTTTATTGGGGGCGATTTTTGCGTTTCAACAGTTGGGATTTTATTACTCAACCTGATGCCGTACTTACCAAAGGAGTAGAAGAAATTCTGGGAAAACAACCCCTGGTGATTATTGCTATCACCTTTGTGGTACTTGCAGGTTTGTACTGGATTATGAAACGAGTAACTTTAGGTCTTAGCCAATCAAATAGCAGAATAGGGATAAACTCAGGACGCACAAACTCTAATACGCCAAACATTTGATCGACGTGGTAATTTTGGTTTTTAATTTTGGGATTTTTATTAGTAATTTCCTTGATGGATATTGCCTATCAAAAGAAAGATGCAACTAAACCCTCCTTGAGGTGAAATAAACTCAGAAGCAAACGGTTGAACTTCAACCGCTATCACCTGAGAATAACGTCCTATCAGATCGTTAAATATTGATGGTCTGATGTATCTGGTCACGTTGATAGGAGGGATATAATATGCAAGTAATCTCGAAAGAGGAAATCAAGACATTAATAGAACAGCCAAAAGGAAATTGTGTTTCCATTTATATGCCAACGCACCCAGCCGGGCCAGAAGTGCGACAAGACCCAATTCGTTTTAAAAATTTGGTCAGAGAAGCAGAGACTCGTTTAATTGATGCGGGTTTGACACAGGAAGATGCGATCGCATTGTTGGAAAAATCCCAGGAAATTGATACCCAAGAGTTTTGGGAGCAAATGGGAGAGCAAGGGCTGGCAATTTTTATTTCTGAAGACATTTTTCGTTATTATCCCCTACCAATTGATTTTCAAGAGTTGGTCGTAGTTACAGACCGATTTCACATCAAGCCGTTGCTGCCAATTTTAAATGGCAATGGTTGCTTCTATATCCTGGCTTTGAGCCAACAAGATGTCAGGTTCTTTGAAGGAACACGCTACAGCGTCAAAGAGATAGAAGTAGAAAATCTCCCTAAAAGTCTAGATGAAGCTCTGCAAAGAGACGATACTGCTAAAGAAGGTCAGTTTCGCATCGCCACATCAAAAGGGGGAACTTCTAATCCTTTTTCGCAACCAGGTACGTTTCACGGACAAGGAAGCCCTGATAGGGATAGACGACAAGAAGACATCCTCCAATTCTTTCAAATTGTCGATCGCGCATTATACGAAAAACTGAAATTACAAAAAGCGCCTTTGGTGCTGGCTGGGGTAGAGTATCTCTTGCCTGTGTATAGACAGGCGAATACTTACCAGCATTTAATGGATGAAGCTATTATCGGTAATCCAGAAATTCTCAGCGCCCAAGAGTTACACGATCGAGCTTGGCCGATTGTCGAGGCTGATTTCCAAAAGTCACAGCAAGCAGTTTTGGATCAATTTCACGAACTGTTTGGTGGTGATACTGGTAAAGCATCTAACAACCTCCAAGAAGTTATCTCAGCAGCTTATTACCAACGCGTGGATTCATTACTAGTTGCAGTTGGTCAGCAACAGTGGGGTTTATTCGATCCAACCTCAGAAACGGTTTATTTGCACCCAGAAAAAGAAGCTGGTGATGAGGATTTGTTGGATTTCGTTGCTGCTCATACCTTATTAAACGGTGGCACGGTTTACGCTGTTCCCTTTGAAGAGATTCCGTATAGCACAGCCGTTGCAGCAATTTACCGATATTGACATTTTGATGGTGTTGTATAAAGTTGAATGTGCTATATACAACACCAAAGATGATTACTATTCGCTCCTCGATCGGTCAATCTCTAATCGGTTTAGCTCTTTTGAGTGCAACGGCTATATTTACTCAGACGGCAATAGCAGAAACAATAACTGGAGAATTGGGCAATGTGCGGGCAGAAATATCTTACGAAAAACCAGAGGAATATCAGTATAAAAATATCCGGTTGAAAATTATCCGGGCAGGTAAAACTGTTTTGGATCAGAAACTACCGCAAGAAGATGAATATGACAGACCTGTAGGGAATATATCTGGACAAGAAAAAGAAAATAACTTACCTGTGCAAGACTTGGACGGTAACAAAGAACCAGAAATAATTGCCGATTTCTTTACAGGTGGAGCGCACTGTTGTACTTATTCATTGATTTACCGCTATGACAGCAAATCTCAAAAGTATATTAAGATTCGTCATGAATGGGGCAATGGTGGCTATCAACTAAAAGATTTAGACAAAGATGGACTGCCAGAGTTTAATAGTCGAGACGATCGCTTTGCCTATGCTTTTACAGCTTATGCTGCTTCTGGCTACCCCCTGCAAATTTGGCGTTATCGCCAAGGTAAAATGGTCGATGTGACTCGTAGCTATCCCAAATTAATCTCCAATCATGCCTCAGAGCTATGGCAAACTTATACCCAGGCACGCCAACAAGGCGATGATGGCAAGGGCTTTTTAGCAGCTTATCTGGCAGATAAATATCTGTTGAATCAAGGACAGGATGGATGGGGGCGAGTGCAACAAGCTTATAAAAAAAGCGACCGCACCAAATTCTTTGCCGATTTACGAAAGTTTTTGCGCGAAACTGGCTACATTAAATAATTGGCAGCGAGCAATTAATTCCTAACTCCTAACTCCTAACTCCTAACTAATAAAGCTTTCGGCGTGCTGCTGCCAAAATTAAGCGTTGTTCAGCACGAGCGATCGCTTGATATGTTCGTTCGACTGCTTCCGGTTCAACAGAAATGGAAGTTATACCCCATTCCACTAACTTATCAATAATTTCTGGATACAGAGCTGGTGCTTGACCGCAGATTGAACAAGGTATATCGGCACTTTTAGCCATTTGGATCAGTTGAGCGATCGCACCCATAACTGCTGGATGACGTTCATTAAATACTTTTGCTAACTGTCCTTGTTCTCGATCCACTCCTAGCAATAATTGGGTCAGGTCATTTGTACCAATAGAAATTCCGGCCACACCTGCTTTCACATATTCTGGTAATAAAAACAGTACACTTGGCACTTCTGCCATCATCCACAATTGAAACTGCGCTACCTCGGTTAAAAAAGCTTGCTCAACTTTGCGACGGCAAAAAGTAAATTCTTCTACAGTCCGCACAAAAGGCAACAGCAGGTTTACATTGGTGTAACCACCTTGCTGTACACTTGCCAAAGCTTTCAGTTCTAGGTCAAAGACTGCGGGATTTTGTAAATAACTAAAGGTGCCACGTTCGCCTAACATTGACTGGGGCGAAGATTGTAAACTATCACTCAATGATGGTAAATCCTGCGATCGCCAATCTAAAGAACGATAAAAAACTGGTCTTGGGGCAAAGGCACGAGCAAATTGCATAATCTGCTCAGACCATAGCTCTAACAATTCTGCCTGACGCCCGCTTAAAATCCAACTATTGGGATGTTGCCCGTTCAATATATTTAGTACCATCAATTCGGAACGTAACAATCCCACTCCATCCACAGGCAGGTTTTGCACTTGTTCTATTAAAGTGGACTGACTCAAGTTAACCAGCAATTGGGTAGCAATCATAGGTAGATGAGACGTAACAGCAGAATGAGGCGCTTTCGAGTTGGGGCGATCGGAGGTAAGAAGATTTTCTTCTCTTCCTTTGTCCATCTCTTCCTTTGAGTCTCCTTTGATGCGATAAACTTCTCCTCTGTCGCCATCAAGCAGCAATCGTTCGCCAGTTTGGATTAAAGTTGTGGCAGATGTGGCGTTTACTACTGCTGTGATACCTAATTCTCTAGCTAGAATTGCCGCGTGACTGGTTAATCCTCCTTGTTCAGTGATAATACCACCAACTTGTTGCAATAATGGCAACCAATCAGGGGTAATCGTTGGTACTACTAAAATTACTCCTTTCGGTAGTTGTTCGGGTTTCTGTTGCGGATTAATAATTACATGGGCAGTGGCTACAACCCGTCCTCCGGCTGCTGCTAGTCCCCGAATCAAGTGTGAGTGGGGAATTATAGATTGCGAAGGATTAACTTGTGTGATGTAGAGCTTACCAGATGTAGTTTGCCCAGCGAGAGTCCATTTAATGGTAAAAGTTTTACCTAGTTCACTTACCAGTTGAGTTCCCAGAGTAATTATTTGCTGTAAGTATTCTTGTTGTAAAGAGTACTGTTTTTGTTGGGCTTCTGGAATTAAATAAGTAATCAGACAGGTGCGATCTGGTATTAACTCTGAGTTTGGCAAGAGTCGCAAAAAAATTTTAGATGCTGCATCATCGACACCATAAGCCAGCATTTTATTGCCCAATTGTTGCTCAAGTACAGCCCCAGTTTCTGGCTGAATGTAGTAAATATCTGGCTGTATTTCGCCAAGAGCGATCGCAATTCCTAATCCCAAAGTAGCTTCAATTTCCCATCCAGAGGCATTGGTTGTAAGCGAGCCAGAGGCGATCGCATTTTCAACAGGTTGCACCAAAACTGCGAGATTAATTTGTTGCAGATTAATTCCTGAGTGCTGCCAATATAATAGACTCCGGGCCCGAAATATTTGACTCCAGGTACGTTTTAGAGCCAAAGCGATCGCTTCTGGTTCGCACTGGCAAAATACCGACTCTAGTAAACCCGATATATTGTTTATTCCTGGAGTAGCAGTTGATACTCCCAAGGAAGGTCGAAGAATTAAACAGCTAGTTTTCCATTCTCTAGCTGCTTGAAAAATTGTACTCACCCACTCCTGGGTTATAGTCGCAGTCAGAATTTCTTGGCGCAAGCGACTAGCCACCTGCTGAAGTTGGCGCCAATTAGTAACATCCAGGTGTAGCGAAGAATGGGGTAAGTCAGCTATTAATGATTCTGAACTATTGAGATTTTCGAGAAATTGCCGCAAAATTTCTGCCGAAACTACAAAACCAGGCATCACCGGATAGCCACGCTGAATAATTTTGCTCAAGTAAAAGGCTTTGTCACCTACTTTGGCACGGTCTTGTAGTTTAATTTGATCTAGCCAGTAGAGTTTATTCACTCAATTTGTTAGTTGTTTATTTGTAGCCACAGCCATTTCTTTTTGGTATGTTATCAGGTTAATCTACTGACTTCTGAATAAAAAGTACTCAGGACTTACAGCAGTTTTCTTTTGGATGAATTACAAAGTTATGGTGGAAGCAGGATAGAGGAGAATTCAGAATGGGCTGCACCCCGCTGTGCTAACAGAATTCAGAAGTAAAACAGGCTTTATACCTGGCTTTGAGACGAATCGTTGTGTACTTCAGCAACTTTAAATACGCTGTATAGCTTATTTGCTCGACTTGTACATGTCATTATCATATTTAATTGTTCAGTGTATGGGTTAAATCTAACAATTTAAGGTATAATTCTCTGGCTAAGTCATTTGAAATAGCCAAAAAACTATTTCATAAATTTAAAATTCATGTAGTTTGCCCAAATCCGATCGCGATCGCAATTTAATAATGCAAATCTCCATTCATTGACCAAAATAATATCTTATTGAAAAATAATCCTATTAAGGGAAAATATTGATTCTCAGTTTCAAAATCATTCCTGAATTGATAGAATCCAAATACGAGATAGGCTATTGCACTACACCCATTGGATTAAACTCCATTAATAAAACATTAGAATAGTTTTGTACTATTTTTATAAAAATATTACGATTGAACCTAGTATATAGAATTCTCCATATCAGACTAAACATTGGCAAACACTTACTACCTTGCAACTAATGATTGGCTGAATATCAGCTTCCGGCTATGTATTGCATTGCTTATTGGAGCAATCATCGGCTTAGAACGTCAAATTAGGCGCAAACCAGCGGGTTTAAGAACTCATATGCTAGTGAGTTTAGGTTCAGCCTTATTTACCTTAATAATCATGCAAACAAAAGGACTGCAATCTAGTCCTGATGCACTTAGCCGTGTGATTCAAGGGATTGCAGCTGGTGTAGGATTTCTCGGTGCTGGAGAAATTGTGCGTCAATCTTCCCAAGAGTCACAGCAACTTGAAATTCACGGACTCACTTCAGCAGCGGCTATTTGGGTTTCTTCTGCATTGGGAATTGCTGCTGGCTGTGGTTTATGGCAGTTAGGATTAATCGGTGCAATGCTGACTTTTTTAGTTCTCAGCGTTTTTAAAAGGTTTGAAAAACGAAATCAATAATTAGCTAGCTATTATTTTTAATAAAAAATATGCCTAAGAAACATAGAGTTATTGAGCTTTCTAATTTACCTTTATCTGAAAATATGAATAAGGGAATACCAGATAATCAATTATCTGAATTAGAGAGCTATTAAAACATACATTTATCAAATTGCCAGCTTGAGGGAACCAAAGGAGTAGATTTTCAGTATACCTACTTTAATGTTTTTTAATTAGGAATTACGAATTGGTATAAACTATGCTTCAATTACTATAAATATGATTTTTAAAATTATTGATATTGCCTTATTTCTCCTGCCTTCACAAACAGAATTTGTGAAGATTTCAACCATTGAGAATCAAAAGAACCCAAATGAGTAGTAGTAATCAAGGTTTGAAAACGGTCTTGAATGGCATCAAGCAATTGATTTTGGCGGGATAAATCTAATTCGGCAAGAACATCATCTAGTAATAGTAATGGTGGCTCTTTGACGACTTCTTCAATTAATTGTAATTCGGCTAATTTTAAAGCTAAAACCAGCGTTCGTTGCTGACCTTGAGAACCGTATTGACGAGCGGGTGTCTGGTTAATCGTTAATTCTATTTCATCTCGATGGGGGCCGACAAGAGTCGTGCCTTGGTGCATTTCAGCTACGGCTCGCTGCTGAATTTTTGCTAAAAAAGCTTGCTGCACTTCTTCTGGCTGGTTATCTTCTAAAGGAATATTCGGCACGTACTTGATTTGTAGAACTTCTGTACTGCCGCTGATACTGCCGTGCCAGGTGGTAGCAATAGGGGCTAATCTTTGGATAGCGCGATCGCGTCGTCTAATTACCCTAGTTCCTGTAGTAGCTAACTGTGCATCCCACAGCGCTAGTTCTGATTGTAAAGATGTTGCATCCAAAGTCTCTACATGGCGTTTTAAAAAGGCATTGCGCTGGCGTAACACATGGTTATACTGCTGCAAAATGTGAGCATAAACTGGTTCGAGTTGAATTAATAGTGTATCTAACCAGTTGCGGCGACCTTCGGGGCCGCCGCGTACTAAATCTAAATCCAAGCTGGAAAATTGGACTGCATTGAGAACGCCAAGAAAATCCATTTGACGGCGGATAGATTCGCCATTGAGAGCAACGCTACGGCGACCATTGCGGCGCAAGGTCAAGGTCAAGTCGCTAACACCTGTTTGTCGCTCAAGGGTGGCATCAATTTGAGCTATAGCTTCCCCTTCTTGAACTAAATCGCGATCGCGGGTGATGCGGTGCGATCGCAATGTCGCCAGCAACTCCACCGCCTCCAACAAATTAGACTTTCCTTGAGCGTTATTACCTACCAAAATTGTTTTGGCGGCAGTAAACTCAACCTTTTGGTCTTGATAATTGCGAAATTGTCGGAGGTTTAGAGTTTTTAGGTACATAAGTTCAATTTTGGATTTTAAATTTTAGATTTTGGATTGAAGATAAATCTAAAATCTAAAATCTAAAATCTAAAATTTCTTTTTCAAACAGCCTTCTTGCCCATAATCCGCAAGAATATCTTCTCCGCTTCAATCCACACGAACATTAAGGCGCTGAAACCAATACAAACCCCCAACTCTTGCATATTCAGGTAATGAGTACCAAAGAAATCTCGCAGGGGTGGGACGTAAACTAGCATCAACTGCAAAATCGTGGTGACGACAACAGCCGCTAATACAAAGATATTCGAGAAGGGATTCATCTCAATGGTCAGTCGGTTGTTGGAGCGAATAGCGATCGCATGACCCATTTGAGCAATACACAAGCTGGTAAATACCATTGTTTTCCAACTATCGCGATCGCCTTGATAGCCTGGGGCATGACTATGTTGATAAGCCCACCACATTAAGGCAATGGTAATAATGGCAAAGATGATGCCAATGCGAATCATATAAGAACCCAATCCCCTAGCGAAAATACTTTCACGGGGGCTAAAAGGCGGACGTTGCATCACATCTGGTTCTGGAGGTTCCACAGCTAATGCTAAGGCTGGTAAACCGTCTGTCACCAAGTTCATCCACAAAATTTGTAAGGGAGTCAGGGGAACGCCTCCCAAGCCGATTAAAGGGGCGGCTGCAATTGTGAGAACTTCACCAATGTTACTGCCCAAGATGTATTTAATAAAGCGGCGGATGTTGGTATAAACAACTCTGCCTTCCTTGGTGGCGCTGACAATGGTAGCGAAGTTGTCATCAAGTAATACCATGTCACTCGCTTCTTTACTGACATCAGTGCCAGTAATGCCCATTGCAATACCGATGTCGGCTTGTTTGAGGGCTGGGGCATCGTTGACACCATCACCTGTCATCGCGACAAATCGACCCCGGCGTTGCAGTGCTTGGACAATTCGCAGTTTGTGTTCAGGGGAAACTCTGGCATAGATGCTTACCAAGTCAACGTTTTGCTCTAATTCCTGGTCAGTCATCCGTTGCAATTCTTGACCTGTAAGTAGCCTATCGCCTTCTTGGGCAATTCCCAAATCGGTGGCGATCGCTCGTGCTGTTAATTGGTGGTCGCCAGTAATCATTACTGGGCGAATACCTGCTTCTCGACACTCTTGCACGGCTGCTCTGACTTCTGGGCGTGGCGCATCTAGCATTCCCACCAATCCCAGCCAGACTAAATCTTGCTCGGATGTCTCGTCTGAACCTTCTGGTGGGATTTCCGTAAGGGGTTTGTAAGCAAAACCTAGCACCCGTAAACCTTTACTCGCCATCAGGTCATTTTCTGCCAAAATTTTCTGGCGTTGTTCTTCCCTCACGGGGGCTGTATCATTACCCAAATGAATCTGAGTGCAACGTGCCAAGATTAATTCTGGAGAACCTTTGGTAAACATTAAGTAAGGTTCCGATTGGAGAAAACCAGCGATCGCAGGATCGATACCCCTCGAAGATGCTTCACCTGTGGCTACTTGCTCCACCTGAGCGATCGCGCTCATCCGCTTCCGTTCTGAGGAAAAGGGAAACTCCGCAACGCGAGGTAACTTACTGTTCCACTGGTCTTTTTCAATTCCGGCTTTTCCCGCTAGGGTGAGTAATGCCCCCTCTGTCGGATCTCCCAAAATTGCCCATTCACCTTGTTCTTTTTGCAACACGGAGTCATTACAAATAGCACAGGCGACTGATAACGCGGAAATTTCTGGAGACTCCTCTAAAGAAATTTTTTGACCGTTTAACTGAAAGTCCCCTATGGGGGCATAACCTTCGCCAGTGACGCGAAAAGTTTTATTATTGGTGGAAATCGATTGCACCACCATTTTATTTTGAGTCAGGGTGCCGGTTTTATCAGAACAGATGGTCGTTACAGAACCCAATGTTTCCACTGCTGGCAATTTGCGAATCAAGGCATTTTGGCGCACCATTCGCTGGGTTCCCAGTGCCAAGGTGACAGTAATTACAGCTGGTAAACCTTCCGGTACTACAGCAACCGCCATACTCAAGGAAACTTCCAAGAGTTCTTGAATATTTTTAAAACCTCCGTCCTTGATGACACCGCCAACGACAACGATCGCCACCAGAATTAAAGAACCTGTAACTAGGACATTACCCAGTTGAGTCATCCGTTGCTGTAAAGGTGTGGGTTCACTTTCCACCGCCTGCAACATGGTGGCAATTTTGCCTAGTTCTGTAGTCATGCCGGTGTTAGTCACCAGAACCTTGGCACGTCCTTGGACTACTTCAGTTCCTTGAAAGACGACATTTAAGCGATCGCCTAATGATGTTTCCTCCGGCAATTTTAGTGATGCCTGTTTATTCACGGCCTCGGCTTCACCAGTTAATGCCGACTCACGCACTTGTAAATTAGACTGTTCGATCAAGCGTCCATCTGCGGCTATCTGCATCCCAGCTTCCAGCAGCATGACATCCCCTGGAACTAGTTCCTTGGCTGCTATCTCCACCAGTCTGGTGTCACGGATGACGCGCACTAAGGGAGAGGTCATTTTTTTCAAGGCTGCCAAGGCTTTTTCAGCGCGGCTTTCTTGGACGTAGCCAAGTATGCCATTGAGGATAACAATTGCTAAAATAGCGATCGTATCTTTAAATGGCACTTCACCAGGCTTCAAACTGCCCGCCCGTAAAGCCATCAGGTCTAAAAACCCAGAAATCAGAGCCACGCCAATCAGCATCAACAACATAATGTTCTTGAACTGATCCAGCAGAATTTCCCAAGCACTACGGCCAGCAGTTTCTTCAAGTTCGTTGGGGCCGTATTTTTGCAATCTCTGTTGAGTTTCTTGGGGTGTTAAGCCGCTGTCTGCATTACTATCAAGCAGGTCTAGCGCTTTATCAACTTCTAAACTATGCCAAACGGCGGCACCTTCAGGCAGAGAATTAGCAGACATCGTGTAGGTCACAGCAAATGGTTACAAAATTCGATCATAATTTAGTGATGGCAGGAATTCCATCTTTTAAAGTTACATTAAGCCGATCGCTCAGTTGTATGAGTGTATATGTAATTCTTAATATTTGTAAATTCCTCCTGTTTTGACATAGTATTATTTCTCACGAAAGAGTTTTTCGGAACACATTGTACCGATAATTATTAGTACTCCGCTGTAAACGTGGCGATCAAAAACCACTAATTGATGTACTTGGTAAGAGCAACGCCCATTATGGGCAGTCTTTTAACTCAGCACTCTTCATCTACCCCAATTGGGGGAGCCATTGCTCGACTAGGATTTCCTATATCAAGCAATTGGTGTGACGGCGGTAAAACCGCTTGAGTCAATGCCCTTTGGGCAGGGAAAAGGTTAAAGGGGAAAGGGGAAAGAGAACCCCATAACTAAAGTTAGGGGCTTGAAGTAAGGATGCCTCAATTCTCGCGCAATAGTCTGGAATTGAATCTTTTTCCCCTCGATAAATAAAGTTTAGGGGCTTGCACCCTTTCCCCCTTCCCCCTTCCCCCTTTCCCCTCTTCGGTCATGTTTCCTCTCCTACCTAAAGGTGAGGGTTTTTTACACTTACCACAAGGTTTTATGAGTTTTGCACTCCCCACTTTGACCGTTAGCCAGATGTTTGGGCAAAAAACAATTCGACCGCTTACCGCTGCTGCCCTGTGTGGCATTACTTTTATTAAAGATAGACTGATTGCTATTGACAGTATTAAAGGGCATCTACTGGAGATCGATCCTACCTCTGACAACAGCAGAATTCTCAATTTCCATCAAGTTGAAGAATTTACCGATGTCACTGGTCTAGCGGTGTGGGATGATACCCTGTGGGTAAGCCGAGAAAATAGTGTTTACTCGTGCAAGCTCAACACTTTGGATCTAGAACATTTTGTAACATTGCCTTATGCCGCTGATGGCGTTGCTGTTTGGGAAACAACAGTTTATGTAAGTTGCCAAAGGCTAGGCTACATTCTAGTTTTTGACCGCGAAACCCGAAAAGAAATTACCAGATTTTATGCCCCTGGAGTTGGGATAGAGAATTTGGCAGTTAACCAAGAAATGCTATGGATTTGCGATCGCACCGAACAATCAGTTTACGCGATGGACAGAGCCACAGGAGAACTGCAATTTAGCGTCCTGACACCCTTTGAATGTCCTACCGGCATAGCAATCCATAAAAATGCCGAAACAGGCAAAGAAAGTATTTACGTCGCCTACGCCTCAGAAGAGCCTTATATCCGGGATAACCCCAATGCCGATCCGAGTCATGAGCTAACATTCCGCGATCGCACTTTTATTCATCCTCTGTATTATCATTACCAGCCAGATAAGCGCTACGCCCTCTCTAATGGCTATCTGATTGAAATGTCTTATGCTGAAGAAATTGCACCCCTAGACGAGGTTTATTTACCCGATGTGGAATGGCGCATCGCCCTACCATCGGAAACTGAGCGTCAAAAGGTGAAACACGTTGAACCTATTGGTATACCCTTCACCGAAGAAGTGATAGAAGGACAACGCGTAGCAGTCTTTAAATTTGATTCTCTTGCCCCAGGCGAACGGCATATATTTGGCTGGAAAGCACTTTTGGAAGTTCGAGGGATTAAATATCGGATTACACCCAGAGATGTAGAAAATATACCTGAACTTTCCCCAGAATTACAAACACGCTACCTAGTGGACGACGACGATTTAGCAATGGATACTACAATTGTTCGCCGTGCCGCCAGAGAAGCGATTGGTTCTGAAACCAATGTGTTGCGGAAAATGCACAGCATCCGCAACTACGTTTATGATGAGTTATCCTACGGTATTAAACCTTACATTGATACACCAGATACGGTTTTAGAGCGGGGTGTTGGTTCTTGTGGTGAATATGTCGGCGTTTTACTTGCTTTATCCCGTTTAAATGGCATCCCCTGCCGTACCGTAGGCAGGTACAAATGTCCTCCCCATAGTGACTTCGTAGGAGTACCGTTACAACCCGACTTTAATCATGTTTGGCTAGAATTCTACGTCCCCAATTTTGGTTGGTTGCCAATGGAATCAAATCCTGACGATATAGGTGAAGGTGGCCCTTATCCAACGCGCTTTTTTATGGGCTTATGCTGGTATCACATTGAAATTGGCAAAGGCATCACCTTTGAAACGGTGACAAGCAAAGGTGAACGGCTAACTAAAGAAGATATTCCCATCGGTGATTTGGCGATAAATCATATTCGGTTCACAATTATTAAAGAATTACCAGACTTTTGAATTAGGGTATTGGGCATTCTGCAAAGGCGCTGAGAAAGCGAGTAGGGTGTGTTATGCCGTAGGCTAACGCACCTTAATACTCTCTAGCTAACTACAATTTTCATCAACTTCTCAACTCTTGTTCCTATTCAAGTATTCTTCAAACAATTCAAAAAACTTCTGTAGTGCCTCATGCTCGTCTACAGAATAGAAAAGAATTATTTTAGACCATGACTCACCTGAGCTAATTCCATATTTTTCTTCAATCCATGATTGAAAACCTTGAAATTCCCTTTCTGGCTCAGTTGGAGGTACGCCAACTTCTCTTCGAGCCAGACTATATCCTCGCAAAAGCATATCTAGTCTAGTAATTGAATTAGCTCCTAAATACATTCCTGGTCTTTTCTTTATATTAGTTAGAATCTCGCTGTAAATATCAAACTGAGGAAAACTCATATCCTCACTAAGCCTTGAAATATCTTCATTTTTTTGAATTTTTGAATTATTTTTCTGCTTTAAGAACTGCTCAAATTCTTCAAAAAACCTATTAAAAGCTGCTCGTTCGCTTCCAGAGTAAGAGAGAATTATCCCAGCCCAAGATTGACTCACATTAGTTTTTGCTCTTTCTTGTATCCACTCTTGAAACCCTTCCATTCCACAAGAGTCTATTGTAGTAAATCCTAGTGTGATTAGACCATCTATATACCCACCTAAAAATGAACGAAGAGAAGTAATTGATGGCTTATCTATGTACATAACTGGATTTTCTTTAATCTTTTGGAGAAGCGTAGAAAAATCATTCATGCCAGCAACCTCTAATTTGGTGAATATTTAGTAATTGAACAACTACATCGTGCTTTTATTAAGGTCAATCTTTCCTATGACGAGGGAATAAATTATCTGGCGGTATATCAGCACGAACTACATCGCTAATCCATTCTCCCTCAATATTATTGTTAGAATAATTTGCATAATCATCCCATGTCATGGTGTCGCCAGTTGAGTATTCATAAACAACTCCACGAGTTTGATTGTTACCATCTCCATCATTTAAACGAATCCAGGTTACATAATCACCAGATGGAGGATAACCACCACCAAATTCAATACCTGGAGGTTGAGCTAAACTTCTAATTGCCCCTGGCGCAGGTCGCCAACTTCGATAATGATGAGTTACAAATTTGTCAGGAGAACCAGACTTCCTGTAATGTACTGTTTGATGAAATTTGTAATTATAAAGAACTGAAGATTGACCTTGTGGGCCACAAACTAAATTAAGTGGATAAAAAGAACAATATCTCTCTTGAGCTTTATTTGGAACCTGCTCATTTTGAGCTTTAGTTGCACTGCTAATTGCAGTCTTCGCAGTAGGAGCTAATTCCGAGCCAGCAGCAGCACATCTAGCTTGAACAGCACAAGCATCTGGAGACAACAGCAATGCATAAACAGGTTGAGGTAAAATCCCTTTAAAAATGAGAAGTAAAAGAAATGTCGAAATTCCTACTAATCTAAATACGGATTTATTTGTGGTTAATCGCACTAGTCTTAACTCCTTACAACCAAAGATAAAAATCGATGTATCTGACATCTAGGTTGTCTGATAGGAGAAGAAAATCAGTCCAGTAAAAATACGAGTATTTATTATTTTGGAAAAATGAACCAAGTAAATAAACTAATTAGCTATTAACTCTTAAACTTCTTAAACTAGGCAATGGATATGATTGATGCTGCTTAAAATCGGCAAACTCACAGATGGAGTTAAATGGGCAAAAGCGGCAGTGAGAGCCAGGATTAGGAGGGAATATTTTACTGAAATTACTAGTTTCTTCCTGATATTTATGCAAATCGTGCTGGTGCTTATGAGCAATATTCGCTAACTCAAATTTTAAGGATTCTAATTCACTATTGTTAATACTAATTAAGTCTGATTTTTTACATATTTCTAAATTATAAAATGATGCTACAGCTTTTCGTCCAGGGTAAAGATAACGAGCAGCTAATAAGTAAACTAATGCCTGTCGTTTGTCAAAAGCCGACTTGCCAGTTTTGAAATCCAAAATATGTAAAGTGCTATCAGACTCAATAAAAACGCAGTCCATAGCCGCGTATAAGCGAAAGCAATAATCTTCTTGTTCAACTACTATCGGTTTAGGAAAGCCTTCATCACCTGGAGTTAATTGGATAATATCTTTATCCAAAAGCAACGGCGAATCGTGATATTTTTGCAAAATTTGCAGCACGCGTTGCTGAACTTGAACGCTTGAGTTGCCTAATTTAAGTAGCTGGGCAACTCTTTCTACGCCATCTGCTTGCTTCAACAGATGCCTGTGATGATGAAACTCATAAACGCCTTTCTGAGCTAGTATGCCAATACGCTGGGGCGCGGTGGCTTGCATTAAAAGCGCTTTGACTTGTGGTTCGTGTTGCCGTGCTTTGATAAACCCCCGTCTCATCTGGCAGTGCCAGCGTTCTTGCCCAGTCGCAGGGGCAACTAGAGACCAAAGGTGATAACTGGCAAAAGGTCGATCGGGGGTTGACATTGCTCAGAAACAGTGAGAGAAAATACGGTGGGGAGAAGTTTAAGCTAAGGCTTGCTTAGAAAAGAACTTCGGAGGATACTTGCTGCTACACACGCTTTGCGGGAAGCTTTTATAGTACTGATAATGTACCGGAGCAAGTGGCAAAAATGTCTAGCAAGATAAAATTTGGTACCGATGGATGGCGAGGGATTATTGCCGATGACTTTACTTTTCCTAATGTGAGAAAAGTAACAAGGGCAATCGCCACTTACTTAGAAACAGCCTACACAAAAGATAGACCAGTACTTATTGCCTACGATACTCGCTTTTTAGCTGACCAGTTTGCCCAAACAGCGGCCCAAGTATTAGCAGACTTGGGTTGGACTGTAAAAATTACCGATCGGGATTGTCCCACACCAGTAATTGCCTACAATGCCCGTCACCTAAATTCCGCTGGGGCGTTAATGTTTACTGCTAGCCATAATCCAGCACCTTACTGTGGAATTAAATATATACCCGATTATGCTGGGCCTGCCACTCCAGAGATTACTGATACTATTGTGGCAAATATAGAAGGTGCATCGGATGAGTTGCCTGGGAACAACCCATCAGGTTCAATTTCCATTTTCGATCCGAAACCAGATTACCTACAATTTATCTACACTCTACTTGATGTAGAAAAGATCAAAAGCGCTAATTTAAAGGTAAAGTACGATGCTTTGTATTCTACCTCTCGCGGCTATTTAGATGAAGTTTTGCAACATAGTGGCGTTCAACTAGAAAGTTTCCACGATTGGAGAGATGTTTTATTTGGGGGTGGAATGCCAGAACCCAAAGGAGAACAATTAGTTGAGTTAGTGGAAGCAGTAGTTCGCGATCGCGCTGATTTGGGCTTGGCAACGGATGGAGATAGCGATCGCTTTGGTATCGTTGATGAACAAGGAAACGTCCTCACTCCGAATACTGTGCTGCTACTCCTAGCACGTCATTTAATCAAAAATAAAGGTAAAACTGGCGCTATAGTCCGTACTGTCGCTACAACTCACCTGCTGGATAATTTCGCTGCTAAAAATGGGCTGCAAATTTACGAAACAGCAGTTGGTTTTAAATACATCGGCGAAAAAATGCGCGAAACTGCCGTGTTAATCGGTGGAGAGGAATCAGGTGGTTTGAGTATTATTGGGCATATTCCCGAAAAAGACGGGGTTTTAGCCGATATGCTGGTGGCAGAAGCGATCGCCTATGAAGGCAAACCGCTAAGTCAACTTGTCAAAGAAGCGATCGCTGAAGCCGATGGCCCACTTTACAACAACCGCCTAGACTTGCACCTCACAGAGGCACACAAAACCGCCGTCATCGACTCCTTTACTAAAAATCCACCTACAGAGGTAGCAGGAATTAAAGTCAAGGAAGTGGGGCGTAAAGACGGTATTAAGCTGTATTTAGAAGAAGGTAGCTGGGTTCTACTGCGTCCTTCCGGTACAGAACCACTGGTACGCGTCTACCTAGAAACCAACACTCCCGAAAAACTCACCCAAATCGCCCAAGAGTTAGAAAGTGCCATTGCTAAACTAGAGGCAGTAGCAGTTTAATTTGCCAGAGTTAGGAATTAAGAGTTAAGAGTTATGAATTAGGAGTTAAGAGTTGTAAAGTAACAATTCTTAACTCCTTATTTCTAATTTCGAGCAAAATATAACTCCTAACTTCTAACTCCTAACTCCTAACTCCTAACTCCTCATTTCGATCAAAGTATGAAAACTCTTGCTCCTTTTTTTACATCTTTAGTTGTAGCAGTTTGGGTAATAGCGATCGCAATTATTTCAGTCCAAAATGCTACACCCGTATCGTTAAAATTTTTAACATTCCAATCGATTCAGATACCAATGGGTTTAGTGCTAGCTTTTAGTGCCGGTGTCGGGTTAATTGGTATGGCACTGCTGCAACCTCTGTGGGGACTTGCTGGTATTGGGCAGAGTAATTCTAGATTGGAAGACGATGCCGAATTTTTTGTTGATGATGAAGATTTTTGAGGCTTGAAAAAAACTGATGAGATTGATTTCTGCCCGAAAAGCTACGTGCTATGGCTTAAACTATGCAACCGATCGAGAACGGCTATGAGCGCAACTTATAAAGCAGATTTTAACTTGTGGATTCAACAGACAGCCCAACTATTGCGATCGCATCACTGGCATGAAGTTGATGTAGAACATCTGATTGAAGAGGTTGAAAGCTTAGGGAAAAGTGAACGACGGGCTATTGCCAGTCAACTAACTCGCTTACTCTTGCATCTGCTCAAGTGGCAATATCAACCCCAGCGTCGCTCAGATAGTTGGTTGGATTCAATTACTGATTCTCGTACCCAAATTGAGTTAGCCATCCTCGATAGTCCTAGTCTCAAGAGCTATCCTACAGAGCAACTTGAGGAAAGTTATCAAAGGGCGCGTCGCAAAGCAGCCAAGCAAACGGGGATGCTTGTATCCGTGTTTCTAGAAGAGTACCCATATTCTGTAGAGTTAGTGTTGGATGAAGACTGGCTACCGGAAGTAAACGATATTTGATAACTGTAATTGTGGCTGTGTCATAGGAAGCACATTATAAAGA
Source organism: Nostoc sp. DSM 114167 (assembly GCF_052692655.1). Lineage (NCBI taxonomy): Bacteria > Bacillati > Cyanobacteriota > Cyanophyceae > Nostocales > Nostocaceae > Nostoc > Nostoc sp. DSM 114167. Next base: position 2,873,053 of record NZ_CP195116.1, on the reverse strand, counting down.
AATGTCTATATTAGTTAACCCGTTGCCAAACTCTGATGATATGCTTTGCTACTGCAACTAAAAGTTTTCCGTCTAGACTGAATGCTATTGCATGAGTTCTGCTATAACTATATGGAAGTTGTTCAGGATGCTTGCAAATCAGTTGTCCTGTTTCAATCTCATATAAATATACAGTTCCATTTCCATCTATACTCGCAAGTAGCTTGCAGTCAGGGCTAATTGTAATTGCATTAATATAGCTTTCGTGTAACCTTATAAATTTTAAATGTGGTTTTAATCCATTTATTAAATTTTTATGAGAGGTATTCCAAATTTTTATTGTTTTATCCTTACTACAACTTGCCAAAATAAATCCGTCGCTAGAAAAACAGATATCCATAATTTGTTCTTCGTGTGCTGATAATTTACATAGTAAATGCTGATTTGATACCCTCCAAAAACTAATATTTTTATCTTTCCCAGCAGTAGCTAAAATTTCACCATTAGGATGAATTTTAATTGAATTTAGATTATCTTTGACATCTATGGTGAACTCTATTTCAAAGTCAGGTACTTTCCAAGCCTTGACCGTTTGATCTAGACTCCCACTAAAAATTCGCTTACCATCAAAGCTATAAACTAGAGAATACACAGATTGTGAGTGCCCTTTTAAGGTCTTAAGTAGGCTTTTTGTATTACAATCCCAGATTTTAATAGTTTTATCATCACTTCCCGAAGCAAAAAAATTATTGTCAGGACTTAAAGCAAGAGCAGTAACATCTCCGCTATGCCCATCGCCAGTTTGTCTTCTAGTACTTGCAACAAAGTATTGCAAGGTTTGATTTTCCAAATCCCAAAAATTGATGTAATGGCAACTATCGCCTGTTACGAGTGTTTTGTTAGTTCGGCTAATTATAAGACTGCATATATCTCCACCTTCTGCCTGAATTTGATACTCTCTCCACTGCAAATTGTTTATAAATTCTAAATGTTTCAGGCAACTCTTTAAACCACTACCATGAAGTAAGTTCTCTATTTTTAGACTAATAGAATATCCGTATTTATCGGACTGTAAATAAATTTCATTGGCATTAATTTTATCTTTAATAATTTCTGTAGTAATAAATCCTGCCATCACAAGTCTATATTCTGATTCAAACTCATTAAAAATTTGACTTTCCCAATGTTTTTCATGAATCAATACACATGCCAAAACCTTGTTTTTTTCTATTTCATCTTTAGAAAACTTCCATTGAGTATTAATGTTGCCATATCGAGTTTTAACTTGCATTCCAATATTTTTATTTGAGTTAATCTTAAAATCAACTTTCCCATCGTCGCTAGGGAGAATTTCATAACTTACGGAAGTTATATAGTTTCCAAGAGAGTGTTTTACAGCAATTTCTCCCAACTTTCCTTTTAGATGATTAGAGAAATTCACACGAGCATTATTACTCTGATGTTTAAATTTATCAACCATTTTCCAAGCAAACTCTCTAGCATCTCTTAATTCATCCAATAAAATAATTTTTAATTCACTATAATTTCCTTCATATCTAGAACATAACAATTCTTCATCCTGATTTGTATTGAGTCTTTGAATGAACTCAATTTGTATTTCTCTCAGAAGATTAGTAGTATTCATAAAGTTTAAAGGATTCTTTATGTGTTACAAAATTATGCCAAAGATTTGACTTTAACAGAGTTAACTAAACTGCCAGAAATAAAATCTGCAATGAGTATATTAATCAACCAATACTCCCGACACTTTTTTCAGCACAAATAATTGCCAATTTTGGGCAAAAAAGGACTGATTTTTTAAAGTTTACTGGATAAAATTTCAACCCAAACTTTCTGGATCGACACCTAGCGCATTTAGCCTTTCAATTAACATTTTCACTTTTTGTTCTGCTTCTACCCGTCGCTGTTCTTCAAAAGCTGTGCGTTCTTCGGCTTCCCTAATGCGTTCTTCTGGTATCAGCAATCTTTGCCCTTCTTCGTCATACCAGTACAGCCATTCCCGCACTATACCTTGATAAATTCCTCGTTCTCGCCCAATTCCTAAACCAATTTCTGGTAGCCAAACGGGATTTCCTGACATTAAGATATATTCCCCATCAACTAAATGATACACTTCCAAAGGTGTCTTTTTCCGCCGCAGGGGACTATATACAACGTAGTACAAAATTCCTAATTCTTTGGCATAAAATTCTTTCTTGGTGTTATATTCTTCGCGATAAATTTGAGAAACAACTTCTAGTGCTAAAATTGGCAGTTGCTTTTCTTCCCATAGCACATAACTTAGGCGTAAGTCCTCATCAATGACACGTTTAACTCCTAAGCTGAGAAACCCATCAGGGACAATAGCTGGTTTATCTGGGTGATAATAAATACCCATGTCAACACCAAAGAACCAATTCCAGCGATCGCACCAAACCAAAGCCAGTATCGTTTTCAGCAAGCCGGGAATTAAATTTTGAAGTTCATTATCCACAGCAGTATCATCTGAGTCGGGTAGTTCTTCGGAAGATGGCAAACAATGCAGTGGATTGTAGTTTAACATGAGCGGTTTTGCCAAATCTGATTTTAGATAGATTGTACGTAATCTATTGATGTGCGATCGCATGGCAAGAATGAAAAGCCATGTTTAGCGATTGCTTTGTATCTTTCTTCTCAGTAATTAAATCTTTATAAGTGTAAAATCTTTACATTAAATTCGTGGATTTTCGGTACTGACTACCAGAGTGTGTAACTGACAATAGCAAAAAAGGGCGGAACATTGTTCAACTCGAACATTCCAGAAGTCGCAGAGTATTCAATTTCATGGTGAATTTGGTAGCTGGGCTGATTACCTATACCTACCAGGAGAAAAAGTCTTCTCTCAACCTTGACTCAGAAAACATGGCGTAGCTGGAAATTAGCTAATTTTCAGCCCGATTTTTGAGTTGTACCTAAGTATCAGAGATGTCACCACAGATCCATTCACGAGTTTTAATCAAAAACTTCCTAATAGTTTTTTTGCCATTGTCAGCTTTAGTTGGAGTTGTTATTGCCACTATCTACTACCAACAAGTACAAACCGAGCAAGTTCTGCTCAAAACAAATGAACTCCGTAAGGTAGATTTACAAACTAAAGTAATTAGCGGAGACTTTCACTCGGTTGTCTCAGATTTGATGGTTATCTCTAAACAAAACGAGCTACAAAGAATTTTAGAGGGAGTGGGTAGACAACAGGCACTTTCTCAAGAATTTTTATTATTTTCTGGATATAAAAAACTTTACGACCAAATTCGCTTTTTGGATCGATCGGGTAAGGAAATTGTCAGAGTCAACTTTAACAAGGGTGAACCAGGGATTGTCCCCGAAGAAAAACTGCAAGTTCAAGCCAAGCGTTACTGGTTTAATGACACTTTCCGCCTGAACCAAGGACAAGTATTTGTCTCTCCTCTTGACCTAAACATCGAACGTGGTCAGGTTGAACAACCCTTGAAGCCAATGATCCGCTTTGGCACTCCCGTTTTTGATAACCGTGGGCAGAAACGAGGCATTGTGGTGTTAAATTATTTCGGTGCAAAACTGCTAGACAATTTTAATCAAGCTTTTGCTAACGCCCCTAGCCAGGGAATGTTACTGAATGCCGATGGCTACTGGTTAAAAGGGGCGAAGCCTGAAGATGAATGGGGATTTATGTTTCCCGACCGCAAAAACCGCACTTTTGGCAAAACTTTTCCCCAAGCATGGCAGCGGATTTCTCAACAAGAATCGGGACAATTCCAAACTACTGAAGGAATGTTCACTTTTACCACAGTCTATCCACTTCTCGAAGGGCAAAAATCTAGTACGGGAGCAGGACAAGCTTTTGCACCAAGTCAAAATCAAATTGATACTAAATCCTATCACTGGAAGATTGTCTCGTGGGTGTCACCAGAGACGTTGACAACCAAATCAAACCGATTTTTGAGTCAATTGCTACCGCTATATGCTGGGTTAGTAGGACTAATTGGCATTGGTTCTTGGCTACTAGCAAGAGCTAGTGTTAATCGTAATATTGCCCAGATAGAGTTAAGGCAGTCTGAAGTCGAATTGCGAAAGCTAGTTGAACGGGAAAAAATTCTGAAAACTCGTCTATCTAGTCAAATTCGTAACTCGCTGGATCTAAATACGATTTTGAGTACAGTAGTGGGTGAAGTTCGGCAACTGCTACAGATCGATCGATGCCAGTTTTTTTGGTGTTATCAAGAAGATGAATCTACTAGCTTGGAACTGAGTCAGCAAGCTTGCGCTCCCGACTTAACAGAACCTTTAGGCTGTTCTCCGATCCAAAATGTGGAAGCTTTAAGTGAGGCTGTTATGCAAGGGAATTTGCTTTGCTTTGATGACATTGCGGCAGATTCCTGGCTTGATTTCAAGAGTCGGAATTTACTGGTGACATTGGGCTTTAAGTCTCTACTAATAGTTTCAGTTCAAACTCAGTCGGGTCGATCGGGTGTGATTGTCTGCGAACATAGTAGAGAGCTTCGCCCCTGGAGTGATGATGAGGTGGAAATCATTCGAGGCGTGGCTGACCAGTTAGCGATCGCCATTGACCAAGCCCAATTGTATAATCAAAGTCGCGCTGCTACTGCTGCTGCTACTGCCCAAGCAGAACAACTCAACAAAGTTCTGCACAATCTCAAACAGACTCAAGCTCAACTAATTCAGACCGAAAAAATGTCGAGTTTAGGTCAACTAGTGGCTGGTGTAGCTCATGAAATCAATAACCCAGTTAACTTTATCTACGGCAACCTGACCCATGTAAGTGAATATACGCTGGGCTTGTTGGAACTGATAGAACTTTATCAAAAATCTAATGCTCATTCAACACCTGAAGTACAAGCTCATATAGAAGCGATCGACTTTGAGTTTATGGCTGAGGATCTACCTAAAATATTAGTTTCCATGAAAATGGGAGCTAATCGCATTCGGGAAATAGTTCTCTCCTTACGAAATTTTTCTCGACTTGACGAAGCGGATATGAAACCTGTCAACATTCATGAAGGTATTGATAGCACACTACTGATTTTACAAAATCGCTTCAAACAAACGCCGGGAAATAACGGAATTGAAATAGTCAAGGAATATGGTGATATTCCCTTAGTAGAATGCTATGCCGGACAACTCAATCAAGTGTTTATGAATCTTATTAGTAATGCCATTGATGCCCTTGATAGTTATAACAGTAAGCGAACTCTTGAAGATATAGAAGCTAAACCCAGCCAGATTGTAATTCGTACTGAGTTACGCAACTCGGATTACATAACTGTACAAATTGCAGATAATGGCCCTGGCATGACCGAAGTAGTTAAGCAAAAATTATTTGACCCTTTCTTTACTACAAAAGCCGCAGGTAAAGGCACTGGATTAGGACTAGCAATTAGCGCTCAGATTGTCACAGAAAAACACAACGGAGCTATTTGGTGTATTTCTGAACCAGGACAAGGAGCAGAATTTTGGGTTGAGATTCCGATTTGCCAAAGTCGTGAACTAGCTACTACATCTGCTGCTAGTCTAGCAGTCGTAAATAATTCATAAAATGTGCTTGCTATTTGCCTTATTTTATGTAATAAAGCCACTTGTCTACGAGATGCTGTTAGATTTTAATGCTATGGAAGATTTACTGCACTGGTTGCAAACAAATCTATCAGCTTAATAATCTATTTTTAGAATAATTGTAAAAAATCTATTTACTCACTTACGCCATACAGGTTTATTACTTTACTCAATTAAAAGTTTCAAGTGAGTAACAAAAAGGGCAGGTACAAAACCCGCCCTCAAAGCAATAAATATTTAAACAAAACTAAAGTAGCGATCGCAACTTAATTACCAATTTCTGGCGCACTCAAAGAAACCTTTAGTGTTTCGTCTTTTTGCTGTGCTAATGTCGGTACAGAATCACGCAATCTTGCTGTCAATTGTACAGTTGTCGCGTCATACATTTGAGTCAGCAATTTTGGATAAAAACCAATACCAATAATTGGAATTAACAAACAGGCAATGATAAATACTTCACGGGGTTCGGCATCTATCAAAGCTTGGTGAGAAACTAATTCTTCGTTCTCTTTACCGTAGAAAATTTCTCGCAACATCGACAGCAGATAAATCGGAGTTAAAATCACTCCTACTGCCATCAAGAACACCACGATAACTTTAAAGGTAGAGCTATAAGCATCGCTAGTAGCAAAGCCAACAAATACCATCAATTCTGCCACGAAACCGCTCATCCCTGGCAATGCCAAAGAAGCCATTGAACAGGTGGTGAACATGGCGAAAATCTTCGGCATTCTCTTCGCAACACCGCCCATTTCATCCAACATTAGGGTGTGGGTGCGATCGTAAGTTGCGCCAACCAGGAAGAACAAACTCGCCCCAATTAACCCGTGGGAAACCATTTGCAATACTGCCCCACTCAACCCCAAATCGGTGAAGGAGGCAATACCAATCATCACAAAGCCCATGTGAGAAATTGAGGAATAGGCAATTTTTCGCTTCAGGTTGCGCTGGGCAAAGGATGTTAAGGCAGCGTAGATGATATTGACTACCCCCAAAACCACGAACACTGGTGCAAAATAAGCGTGGGCATCGGGGAGCATTTGGGCATTCATCCGAATTAAGGCGTAACCGCCCATTTTCAGGAGAATACCTGCTAATAACATGTGTACAGGGGCTGTAGCTTCACCGTGGGCATCAGGTAGCCAAGTGTGCAAGGGAATAATCGGTAACTTGACAGCGTAAGCAATCAGGAAGCCAGCATAGACGGCAAGTTGGAAATTGAGGGCGAAGTCTTTTAAGGCGAGCGATCGCATGTCAAATGTCACCGTATCGCCGTAAAATCCCATTGTCAGTGCAGACAGCAAAATAAACAGCGAACCGCCGGCGGTGTATAAAATAAATTTTGTCGCTGCATATTGCCGTCTTTTGCCTCCCCAAATCGACAGCAGAAAGTATATCGGTACTAGTTCCAGTTCCCACACCAGGAAAAATAACAGCATATCCTGGACAGCGAACACGGCAATCTGACCGCCATACATCGCCAACATCAAGAAGTAAAATAGCTTCGGCTTGAAGGTGACAGGCCAAGCTGCTAAAATCGCCAGCGTGGTAATGAATCCAGTCAAAATAATTAGGGGCATGGATAAGCCATCTGCCCCTACTGACCAATTCAAATCTAGTTGGGGTACCCAGGCGTAACTCTCGACCAACTGCAAATCTGGATTGGAAAAATCATATCCAGTATAAAAAGCATAAACAATTAGTGCAAAATCTATCAGCCCTACAACGAGGGAGTACCAGCGCACTGTTTTGCCTTCTTTATCCGGGATGATGGGAATCAGTAGTGAAGCGGCTATCGGCAACAGAATAATCGTCGTCAGCCACGGAAAATTAGCTGTATTCATCACAATTCGTCTGCTATCAAAATCATGTTTGGCAAAAAGTCACTAGTTATTAAGTAACAGCTTTTTGGGGATTTCGTCTTCCTCGTTAGGTTGATTTAATTAAATTGGCAGTCCCCTATTTTTCCTCTTGGGAGTCTTTTTTGACAGTTGCGGGTGCGGAATGTGCGTTGTGATACTCCCAGTCAAGTCAAAAATTTACCCTAAAAACTGTACGTTCGCTTATTTTGAGATGGCAAAAAAATTAATACCTTGAGAGGAAAGGAATAAAACAATTTTCCAACCCAATCGCATAATGCCTCTTATTTCTCAGTAGTGTGGAGAAAAACGATGGCGCAATTCTTGGGTAAAAGCGATCGGTTCACTCCCAAACTTTGAGTGACTTCGCTCTATGTAGAGGATTCACTCAGTTTTAATTTATCACTATGCTTCCTGGGTCGGTCCTTGCCAGTTTATCAACTCACTATGAGTCATTCGTCGGTTTAAATAAACCCAGTACCATATTAGACTTGTCACGCTAGTATCTGTTTTCTACCTCTGTTTGGAACTTGCTAATCGATCTGCAAATTTGACATTGGCTGGCGACCCTTCCTCAAAAACCGAGCCAGCGATCGCACGATCTAGACGCAATCGCACTTTTGTTAGCAAGTTATCTGGCAAAGGAACGTAGCCACTTTCTGAGATTAAGGAACGGTTAGCAGCATTTAGGTGGTAATCTGCAAAAACTTTGACGGCAGGATTTTCTTTAAGAGCTGTCTTGCTGACGTATATAAATAGAGGACGGGAAAGGGGATTATAGCTGCTGTTGGCGATCGTTTCTGGGCTTGGCTCTACACATTTACCTTCCTTGTTCTCAATAGCAAGAGCCTTGAGAATGTTCTGATTTTTTAGGTAGCGGGAAAAGGCTGTAAAGCCAAGACCTCCCGGCTCAGATGCGACTGTCTGAACAGTTACGCTTTCCTCTTCACTGGTTTTGTAGTCATTGCGGATTTTCCCACTTTTGCCAATTATCACCTCACTAAAATAGTCTACAGTACCAGTGCCTACAGCCGGGCCAGCCAGTATTAGGGGATATTGATCGGGGTAGTTATTACGAACTTGGTTCCAGTTAACGATTTTGCCTGATGCCGCAGACTCCCATATTTTGCTCAGTTCTTGAGGTTTGAGGCAAGTAGCCCAAGTGTTGGTGCGATTGACTACAAGGGAGATGCCATCAATGGCAAGCGGCAATTCAACGAATTCAATGTTGTTTTTTTGACAGGCTTCAATCTCTGACTTTTTTATCGGACGGGCTGCCATTGAGATATCAGTTACGCCAAGGCAAAACCTTGTAAAGCCGTCTCCAGTACCGTTCTTCCCAATAGCGATTCTTACATTGGGGTTTACTTTTCTAAATTGTTCTTTCATTGCTTCACTAATGACAGAAACCGTACCCGAACCGTCAATCAGTACAGTTTTACTTGCATCTAAGCCAGTATTGCCATTTACTCTGCTGTCTAGTGGAGTATAAACTTGCCTTTGCTCGCTAGTACAAGCACTCAAACTCACCAATAAGATAGTTGCTAAAAAACACTTAATATGTAACATCCTTTTAACTATAAATAGATACAGCCAATTTATATGTAGATTATATGGAAAAGTGTCAGAATACTTTACGAGAAAATTTATTTACGCTTTTGATAAATGGCATTCATAGAAAAGAATAAAAAGCAAAAAATACTATTCTTTGCATTACTAACCCTTTGTGGTATCACTCTTGCATTAGCTCTATTTGGGTTTTACATCTATTGGCACAGTGCACAGCAGAGACTTCAAAAAGCTAAAAACCAAGCCCAGCGAGAAGCTGTGCTAACGACTCTGGAGATCGAGAACGAACTGCGTACCACTCAAGATAATTCTCTTGCTCTTGCTAACTCCCTCACAACAGATGAAATCAACGATGAGCAACTATCAGCGCAACTCCAACAAAAAATTGAAAAAAACCCTTATCTTGCTACCTTCGGTGCAGCCTATGAACTTGGTGTTAGTAGAAGCAAATCCCAAAAGCTAGATGCACCTGTCTATTTCAGGGTAAACAACAGTGTGCAATTAGGGCAACAAGAGAAAAATGATGACAACACAAAATATCCCTGGTATCGCAAGACGTTGCAGGATGGAGCATCTTGGGGAGAACCCTACCGCAGGTCACAGCAGTCTCTCTTGACTGAACCCATAGTGGGATTTTATGCTCCGTTCTATCGTTTGCAGGGTAAACGAAAATTGCCGCAAGGAGTGCTTTTTAGTGAATATTCCTTAAGTCAAATACAACAGTTAATTGATTCCTTAAAACTGGAACTGGGAAAAACGGGCTACGCCTTTGTTCTTTCTAAAAATGGAACTTTTGTCTATCATACGATTACTGATAATGTAAAACAGCAAAACAACTTGGTTGAAATTGCTGCCAAGCAGAACAACAAACAACTCCTAGCATTAGTTAAACAGGCGCTTCAAGGTAAGGAAGGCGAAGCGGAGTTGTTCGATGAAACCACAGGTCAAAATTCTTGGTTTTTCCTGCAACCAACTAAGCTGAATAATTGGGTGGTGGGAGTAGTCTTTCTCAAACAAGAAGTTTTGCTAGATGACCAAACTAAGCGACAAACGCTAATTTTAAGCTGTTTAGCCTTGCTCTGGTTTTTCATTTGTTTGTCAGTTCTAATGTTGCGGGCTTATGAGTTTCGTGTTAGCCGAGTGTGGATAGTGTCGTCAATCTCTAGTATCTTGTTTGCCACAGAAATCGGAATGATTTGGAAATTAGCTTTGGGCGATCGCAACTATATAACCAATCACAACATCCTGCTTAATCAAGCACAAGTTGATAAATTATTGGCTCCGCAAGTCAAGTTAAATAAAAACTTAAACCGAAAGCCGCCGTTATATGTGCCTACTGGAATTTTCATTCAGTCCTTAGAATTTGAAAGTGCTAAAAAAGTTTTTATGACGGGTTATATCTGGCAGAAGTATACCAAAGGCATTCACGATGGGTTGACTCGCGGTTTTATTATGCCGGATGCTGTCAGTGTCAACGATGTACAAATGAAGGAAGCTTACCATTATACCCAAGGGAATGTTGAGGTTATTGGTTGGTATGTGGAAGCTACAGTGCTGCAAAATTTGGATTACTCTCACTATCCCTTTGACTACAAAGATATTCAAATTCGGCTATGGCACAGCGATTTTAATACTCAAAATAATTTAAACCGCCAAGTGTTTCTCACGCCCGATTTTGAGAGTTATAAAATTATTAACCCCAGCGCCCATCCTGGTTTAGATAAGAGACTAGTCTTGGATGGCTGGCAGATTGAAGATAGTTTTTTTGAATATCTTTATGCAACATACGATAGCAATTTTGGGATACCAAATACTATTTTCAAAACAAATGTTCCTGAACTTAATTTCAATATTACTACCAAACGCCAAGTTATCAGTATTTTTATCTCCAGAATCGGGCCGCTGTTTGTAGTCGTTGTCATGCTGTTTGCAATGTTAGTAATTGCCGATAGAGATAAAACTATGGAGGTTTTGGCAGCTTGTGCTGGTTTTATTTTTATTGTGATTCTTGACCAAATTTCGCTTAGGGAACAAGTCCTTGCCAAAGGACTTGTTTATTTCGAGTTTTTCTACTTAGTTATTTATTTATACATTTTTGTGATCACTATTAACGCTGTTTTAATGCTCGTAAAACCGGATTTAAAGCTGCTACAGTATAAAGATAACTTGATAGCTAAAATTTTGTACTGGCCTTCTCTTCTGAAGCTGTTGCTGTTAATTACTATTTTTATATTTTTCTAAAGCATAAGCTATCATTTACTGACGTGAAAATGCTTTAATCATAAAATTCAAAAAATAATGTAGAGGCAAAGGGGCAGACAGCCGCCCCTTTGCTCCTATGAAAATCAGGTAACACCAAAGACAATCACTAAACCCAAAACCGCCCCAAACACAATCAAGGCATAGAATTGAGCGCGACCGTTTTCTAGGTACTTCAGACCTTCACCGCTAACAAGGGTGAAAAAGCCTGTGAGGTTAACAGCACCATCTACAACGCGGAAGTCAACTTCCATAACTTGTCTAGCTACGCGACGCAAGCCGAGGACAAAAACCCGATGGTAAATGTCATCAAAGTACCACTTGTTGAGGGATAACTCGTAAAGTGGTTGGATTTTAGCAGCGATCGCAGCCGGATCAATTTTACGGCGCAAATACATCAGCGAAGCCAGGGTAATCGCAATCAAGGATATTCCGACTGAAGCACCCGCCATGATGTAGAATTCCGTCGGATTGAACTCGGAAGCCTTTTCTATAACTTCGGTCAGAGTTTCACTAGGAGGAAAGATAAACTCTTCAAAATAATTGGCGTAGGGAGTTCCCACCAAACCAATCAAAATCGAAGGCACAGCCAACAGTGCCAACGGCAGCGTCATTGTCCACGGCGATTCGTGGGGGGAGTCGCTGTGATGCCCGTGGGAGTCATGGGATTCATGATGCTGACTAGTTGCCGCCAATTCTCCTTTCTTCATCGCCCCAGGCCCAAAATTCGGGACTGGTTCTTCTGACTCTAATTCCAGGACAATTGTCGCCGCAGCTTTCTTAAGTTTTTCCTTGATTTTCTCGTCAGTACCCCGGAATTTGCCTTCAAATGTCGAGAAATACATTCTAAACATATAGAAAGCTGTAATCCCGGCAGTTAGCCAGCCGATAAACCAGAGGAGTGGGTTTGCCTCAAAAGCCTTCCCTAAAATTTCATCTTTTGACCAGAAACCAGCAAAGGGTGGAATACCAGAAATTGCCAAGCAACCAATCAAAAAGGTAGTTGCCGTGATCGGCATATACTTTCGCAGTCCACCCATCAAGCGCATATCTTGCGCTAAGGCGGGGTCGTGACCGACGACACCTTCCATACCATGAATAACTGAACCTGAACCCAAGAACAGCATCGCCTTAAAATAGGCATGGGTCATCAGGTGGAATAGTCCAGCACTATAGGAGCCTATTCCCATTGCCATCACCATGTAACCAAGTTGGGAAATGGTGGAGTAAGCCAAGCCCTTTTTGATGTCGTTTTGGGTAATGGCAATAGTTGCCCCCAAAAACGCCGTAAACGCCCCAGTAAAGGCAATGACATTCATTGCGGCTGGAACGTCTTCAAATACTGGGTACATCCGGGCAATCAGGAAAACACCCGCCGCCACCATTGTTGCCGCGTGAATCAAGGCAGAAATGGGGGTGGGGCCTTCCATTGCATCTGGTAGCCAGACGTGGAGGGGAAATTGGGCTGATTTTGCAACTGGGCCTAAGAAAACTAAAATCGCAAACAGGACAGCGAGAAAATTGCTGATCGAACCTGATTCGACGAGTTGGGCAAGGCGATCGCCCATGATATTAAAATCAAAGCTTCCTGTTGCCCAGAACAGCCCCAAAATGCCGAGTAACAAACCAAAGTCACCCACACGGTTGGTCACAAACGCTTTTTGAGCGGCATCGGCTGCTGACTTGCGATCGAACCAAAAACCGACCAGCAAGTAGGAACACATCCCGACCAGTTCCCAGAATATGTAAACTTGTACTAGGTTGGGGCTGACCACCAGACCTAACATTGAGGAGCCAAACAAACTGAGATAGGCGTAAAACCTCACGTAACTGGGATCGTGAGCCATGTAGCCATCGGTGTAAACCATAACTAAACAGGCTACCGTTGTGACAATCACCAGCATTAGGGCTGTCAGGTGGTCAATAGTGTAGCCCATGCTCAGGTGAAAATTACCTGCTGCTGCCCACTCCAAGGTGCGGGTATAAGACGGATGTCCTTGGATTTGACTCCAGAGCAAGGCAAACGACAGCACCATAGCTGCTGCCATCATGGAGATAATCACCACAGCATTAAGCTGGCGGAGGCGGTTTGTCACCTGATTCAACGAGATTAACCCTAGACCGACCAGCATTGCCCCAAGAAGAGGGAACACCGGAATCAGCCAGGCATACTGATAGATTACTTCCATCACTGACGCCTACTTTTAGAATTCTTGATTAGCGTGTCGAAACTGTTAATAATTGTGACTACACCCTTTAGGATAAAATAACCCACCCAAGACTGATTGGGTGGGGTATTAAGCATGGTTTTAGATTTGGTCATTAGTCATTAGTTATTGGTCATTGGTCATTAGTTATTTGTCCAATGACGGCAGTTGCTCCGCTTGGGGAGACCCCAAGACCGCACTGCCTCCCCAATGCCGCCATGCCCCACACCCAATATCCATCAGGCCGATCGGCATTCTAAGTCCACTGTTTTTGAACTTTTGTAGATTTTGGGGTAATTGCTGTAGCTGGCTTTAATCTCTTCTAAAGCTAGACGTAAATCTTCCCTGCCGCGAAAGCATTCCAAGCGATGGCGAATAGTGCCATTTTCAATCAATAGTAAAGTGGGTAGTGATTTTAGCCTATAGGTAGTAGACAATTTAAAATTTTGATCGGCGTTAACCCCGACTAATTTAATTTCATCGCCGCACTGGGCTTGAAATTGCAACAAAAGTGGATGGATAATCCGGCACAAGCCACACCAAGGTGCTTCAAAGTTAACTAAAACAGGAATAGGAGATTCTAAAACTTCTTGAGTAAATGTCCGCTCACTAACCGACAACACCATGACGCCTCTTGGATTATAAGGTTTTTATATCAAACTAGCTATTAGTACTGAATTAAGTAGTGCTGAGTTCCGAGTTCTGGTTGCTGAGTAGAAGTCCATAACAAAAAGTTAGGGGATTGAATGAGGAACTCGTTTCTTTTTCTTTTAGAGTAAAGCGGGGATTGGGACTACTTTCCAAGCAATGAATACTAAGTTGCTTGCTTTTACTCAGGACTCAGGACTCAGCACTGCTTCAGTGGAGGATTGGCAAGTCACTAACTGCCGATAGATGCTTTCAGGACAGAAATTTCAGGACACAGAATTATTGGCAAAAATTGAGCGCGTTAATGTGTCTCTGATAGAAAAGCGACCCTAGAAGTCGCGTTGGCTTTTTTGGATGTTAAACTCCTGATTGCCGTGACTGCCTGGGGATTTGATGAATCTGCCACTTTCTTTCAAAGAAAGGCAACTGACCAACGACTACCAATAATAAAATCTCAAGCTGACTGAACGCACCCCCACTGTTAGATGTTTGAATTTATCCTACATTGATTTGGAGCAATTGATAAGCTTGATAAGCTGAAATTTCCATCTGTTTCGGATTTTCTGCTGACACTGGGGATCGTCTAAAGTTACCATCCTATCCTACTAGTTGCTTCCAATAACAGAGGGTGTGACCACCAAAGTAAAGCTATAAAAATGGCAACTCCCAAATAGGCAGGGCGGAGAAATTCCTGCCATTTGAGAGATTGACGCCCGTCAATAATTGCTTTAAAGGGAATAATTGAAGTCCGCTGTTTGGCAATTTCAAAAGCTTCCCCATAGCGATCGCTCAGGCGGCGATCCCCGTGCCAAACCCCAAACAAATGATGCAACACCAATCCAATGGAAGTCACAAGAGTAAAGGTAGTACCCAGCCAGAGAGTATGGGCAACACACCAAATTATTTGTCCCACCATCTGGGGATGACGGGTAATCCGAATAATTCCTGTTTCGTAGAGATGAACTTGGGGCTTTTGAATAGCAGCAATTTCTAGTAGATTGAAGGTAGCAGGATATAAAAACAAAAACGAGATTGCTGACAGCAGCCAAACAAATTCTCGCACTCCTGGCACCCCTTGTACCTGCCAAATTTGCAAACCATCATAACGGTGCCCAAAAAAGTAAATAATTAATATCACAGCCAACGGTAGGCTGACTAATGCAAAGAGAATGCGATAAAACCTTGGGCCAATGTATTTTTCGGCCCTTGGGCGTAAAGCAGCGCCTCCACTGTGAGCGATCGCAAAAACTATTTGTAACCCCAGTATGACAAAATGACTGGGTGTCAACCAAGAAATCAGCAGCATATACACAGGTGAAGTAATTTAAAGAAAACTGAATTCAGTACAACCAATACCACAAAGTATTCAAAAGGGGACTTTAGTCAAGATGTTGTGCTACTGTCTTTTTCGAGTCAAGCCTTCAAGTTTAATATGCAACAAATCATGTCCGGCTGATTGCTGCCAAACCGGATTTGTTACGTGCATCTGCTCCTTTAAAAGTTTGTGGGTTGAGCCTTATGTCTGACCTTCCTTTCACTTTAGATCAGTTACGTATCCTGAAAGCGATCGCTCAAGAAGGAAGCTTCAAGCGTGCCGCTGATAGTCTTTACGTTTCCCAGCCCGCCGTCAGTTTGCAAGTCCAAAATCTCGAACGGCAACTCGATGTCCCCTTATTCGACCGTGGAGGACGACGTGCCCAGTTAACCGAAGCTGGGCATTTACTCTTAAACTACGGTGAAAAAATCCTTAGTCTGTGTCAGGAAACCTGCCGGGCGATCGAGGATTTACAAAATCTCCAAGGTGGTACTTTAATTGTCGGTGCTTCTCAAACCACCGGCACTTATCTTTTGCCCAGAATGATCGGTATGTTCCGACAAAAATATCCAGATGTGGCAGTGCAATTACACGTCCACTCTACCCGACGGACTGCTTGGAGTGTCGCTAACGGACAAGTCGATCTGGCAATTATCGGTGGTGAAATTCCCGGCGAACTGTCAGAATCTTTAGAAGTGATTCCTTACGCTGAGGACGAGCTAGCGCTGATTTTACCTGTCTTTCATCCTTTTACCAAACTTGAAAAAATTCAGAAAGAAGACCTATATAAATTACAATTTATTGCTTTAGATTCCCAATCTACTATCCGCAAAGTAATTGACCAAGTGCTAGCACGCTGTGAAATCGATACCAGACGTTTTAAAGTTGAAATGGAATTAAATTCCATTGAAGCGATTAAAAATGCTGTGCAATCTGGTCTAGGGGCTGCCTTTGTTTCAACTAGTGCGATCGCTAAAGAGTTACAAATGGGCGTTTTGCACCGTACTCCTATTGAAGGCGTTGTCGTCAAACGGACGCTGTGGCTGATTTGTAATCCCAATCGCTATAGATCCAAGGCCGCCGAAGCCTTTAGTCAAGAAATTTTGCCCCAGTTTGCTAACCCAGGATGGAATCAAGATGTGTTAAAATTAACACAAAAAAGTCTAGTGTTAACTACATTGGAGGTAGCAACACCCACCTTATCTGGTGAAGACTAAAATCAGGTTATTAGTCCTTTGTCATTTTTCCTTTGTTTTTTGTAAATGACCAAATAATTCGTAATGACGCTCCTCTGTCGCTAACTTAATTCGTAATTATGAACCCATTGTGTTCGTGCAGGGTGCTGTAGGCAAACCAAAGGTTTGACATCAGGAAAAAAGTTTCGTGTTCCCCATTAATAAATTTAGTTTCTCTATAACCTGAACTAATTACGAATTACGTAGCTTGCTTCTTGCCATTCACGTAGCATCTCGTAGAGAAGGCGAGTATTATCTATTACGAATTATTTTGACTAATCACGAAAATGGAAGTTTACTGCACTCGTCCGCGTTGTCCACGCCCACAAAACTATTTTGCCGATTTAGATGATGTTACGACACTGAAAACAACCCAGCAAAAGTATTGCACTACCTGTGGTATGCCATTGATGCTAGATGGTCGATACGTGCCAACTAAATTGCTGGGAAGGGGCGGGTTTGGAGCAGCATTTTTGGCACGCGATCGCCGAATACCAGGAATGCGTCAATGCGTGGTTAAGCAGTTTCAACCAGCGGGAAATTTAACTTTAAATCAACTGCAACAAGCACAGTTGATGTTTGAAAGAGAAGCAGAAGTTTTAGCACAACTTGGTAACGATCACGAGCAAATACCTGACTTATTTGCCTTCTTTCCAGTGATAGTTAATAGTTTGCAACCAGGACAGCAAGACCAATTTTTTTACTTAGTACAAGAATATATTGATGGACAAAACTTGGAAGAAGAATTAGTTCAACAAGGCAAATTTTCTGAACAGCAAGTGTTGGAGGTGCTGCAAGAAATTCTGAAGGTACTAAAGTTTGTCCATCACAGAGGCATTATCCATAGAGATATTAAACCCTCTAACATCATGCGCCGTCGTGATGGGAGACTTTTTTTACTAGATTTTGGCGCAGTTAAGCAAGTAACAAATGTTGCACTGGGTTCTGCTGCTTCTTCCACAGGAATTTATTCGATGGGATTTGCACCGCCTGAGCAAATGGCTGGGGGTCAAGTATTCCCATCTACAGATTTATACGCCTTAGCTGTAACTCTTATTACCTTGTTGACAAATCAGGAAGCAGTTAAACTATTTGATGCCTATAGCAACCAGTGGAAATGGCGAACCCAAGTAAGTGTCAACCCTCACCTTGCTGACATTTTAGACAAGATGCTGTTACCTGCTGCTAATCAACGCTTCCAGTCAGCCCAGGAGGTTATAGATGCACTTAACTCACAGGCGGTTCAATCTCCCACACAACCTAATTCGCCCTCTGTAACCCTCCCGCCACAACCACCCCAAGGTTCTAATCCCGTCGTTCCCCGTCGTCCACCAACTCAGCCAGCGTTTTCGACATTGGAATTATTGGGTGGGGCGGCATTTAGTGGATTTGAGGGTGCATTGATCGCGATCGCCCTCTTCAGTCTAGTAAAATCACCAATAGTTACTTTGACTACTTCTGCCCTGATTTTAGGTATACTAATTTTTGCCCAAACCAGGCGGTGGATTGAAAAGTTCGATTTATTAATTATTCCCACAATTACTTTTGCAATTATTTTTTTTATCCCCTTTTTACGGGGAGGTCTTGACCTTCCGTCAGTGGTGATTTTAGCAGTTGGAGCAGGCTTAGTAGCTATTTCATTGACAGCCGTATTTCGACTTATTTATAAATTATTATCTCTCTTTCTTTAAAAAACTTCTGGTGCTAACAGCTACAATAAATGTCTCATAAAAAGGAAACACTTAGTCTTTTTTAGCCGTTGTCATCACTATTGGTTTAATCTTTAATGGTCTATAGTTTCTTATGGAACGGTGGGCGCAATTAAACGGAATGTATATTTAATAATAGTTTTGCCCACTAAGGGCGAAAGCGTGTAGCGAGACATTCGCGGTAGCGTCTCGTAGAGAAGTACGGTTTGAAACCAATATTCACTACCCAGTTGTACAGAATTCATACTGACTCCTGAGTTCTAAATTCTTCATAATAAATAAATATTTTTATTTTATTGAAACTTATTTATGTCACAAAAGAATGAAACCACAATTTTAGCTTTGGCTCTGCTACTGACAGCTGGCATAGTTGGCGGTGGGTTTTGGTGGTTTAGTAACAATGGGGCCAAAATTGGTAATAACATCATTCCAAATCAACAACCAGGCAACAATCCATCCTTACAAGACCGTATTAGTTTTGGGGAAAAATCTTTTACTCCAGGTGATATTTCTCCAGTGAAAAAAGAAGGAGTACAGGCGATCGCAGCTAAAAGTTATGATAAAGCGATCGCCAATTTCACAGCTGCTTTAAAACTCAATCGAAACGATCCAGAAACGTTAATTTTTCTTAACAATGCCCGAATCGGTTCTTCCAGGAGCTATACCATCGTGGCCTCTGTACCATTCGGCACTGACCCCAATGCTGCTTTAGAAATTTTACGTGGCATAGCCCAAGCTCAAAATCAAGTCAATAGTTCAGGAGGAATCAAGGGAGTACCGTTGAGGGTAGGGATAGCTAATGACGACGACAATCCAGAAATAGCCAAGCAAATCGCTTCTACCCTAGTCAGCAATTCTGAAGTATTAGGTGTAGTTGGGCCGAATACTAGCGATTCCACCTTAGCCGCAGGTACTATTTATACTTCTGGACAACTTGTAGCTATATCTCCTACTAGTACATCTGTCAAAATTTCTAACTTTAGCCACTACGTTTTTCGCACAGTTCCCAGTGATTTTATGGCTGCGAGAACTTTAGCTAACTATATGGTGAGAACCTTGCAGAAAAAAAATGCAGTGGTTTTCTTTAATTCTCAGAGCAACTATAGCCAGTCTTTAAAGTCGGAGTTTGTTTCATCTGTTTCCCTAGAGGGTGGACAGGTAGCTAGCGAATTTGACTTATCCAGGGCGGATTTTAGTGCAGCTAAAAGTGTAGAGCAAGCAACTAAACAAGGTGCAGAAGTTTTGATGTTAGCTGCTAACACTGAAACTCTCGATAAAGCGCTGCAAGTAATTCAGATTAATCAGAAAAAGTTAACTTTGTTGGCGGGAGACGATGTTTACACCGCTAAAACTTTGGAAATTGGCAGAGAACAAGCTGTGGGGATGGTACTAGCAGTTCCCTGGCATATTGATGGCGATCCGAAGTCAGATTTTCCCCAGAAATCGCGGCAGTTATGGGGCGGTGATGTGAGTTGGCGAAGTGCCCTTAGTTATGATGCCACTGTAGCTCTAATTGCAGCATTAGAACGCAATCCTACGCGAGCAGGAGTCCAACAAGCATTAGCTTCCTCTGACTTTTCTGCCACTGGCGCTTCTGGTACAATTCGGTTTTTAGCATCAGGCGATCGCAATGCCTCAGTGCAACTTGTAAAAATTGTTCCTGGTTCTCGCTCTCGCACTGGTTATGACTTTGAACCAGTGCGTTAATCACCAATAAAAAATTAAAAATTAACCAATACTTAACCTGGAAAAACCCTCAAGATGGGAAATTGAGCTTTATGGGGAAAAATCTTACTGTCAATTTATTTTTACCACGACTCAAACCTTGAGATCGCAGACGAATAACTTAAATGTTATATATTATACTTTAAATTTTCAAGCAGTTAAAAGTCAGAATTTGCTAACAAAATCCCCGTCCTCCAAATACAATCTCAAGTAGCAAGCACCTATAAAGCACTTATATTGAATGGACGCGCGGGTAATTATACTATGTCTCAAAAAAATGAAACAACTATTCTTGTCTTATCCATCCTAATCACCGTCGGGCTAATAGCTGGCGGTTTTTGGTGGTTTACTAGAAAATCTGGTGTCGATCTAAATACAATTAATTCTGGTAGCACCAAAACGCCCCAAACCGGATCGGAACAACCTAGTGGCAATACTTTCACTTCAGTAAAGGATGTTCCTACAGGATTATTCAATTACGGAGGCAGTACATCTTGGGCACCGATTCGACTAGTAGTCGATCCGGTAATTCAAGCCGCGCGGCCAGAGTTACGGCTGCGCTATGTAGAACCCAGCAATGCATCGCCTGGTTCTGGCACTGGCATTCAGTCCTTGATAGACGGTCAACTAGCTTTTGCCCAGTCCTCCCGACCTGTTCTAGATCCGGAATTAAGCCGTGCCCAGCAGCGTGGGTTCAGTTTGAAACAAATTCCTGTGGCAATTGATGGTTTAGCGGTTGCAGTCAACCCAAACCTGAATATCCCAGGACTAACGGTAGAACAATTAAAGTCAATTTACACAGGCAAAATCAATAATTGGAGCCAGGTGGGCGGCCCCAATATCCCGATTAAGCCCTATTCCCGCCGTATTGCTGATGGCGGTACTGTCGAACTTTTTGTCCAAGACATCTTGGGTGGTCAAGCTTTCAGCTCCAATGTAGAATTTATCTCCACAACCACCCAAGCCTTGCAAAAATTGGCTGATAGTCCTGGTAGCATCTACTACGCTTCTGCCCCAGAGGTGATTCCTCAATGCTCAATCAAGGCCTTGCCGTTGGGGCGCACGCAAGGGCAATACATTGCACCATACCAAGAACCTTCTGTCCTCCCGTCTGAATGTCCTGGTAAACGGAACAAGTTGAATATTGAGGCATTTCAATCAGGAAAATACCCGATTACCCGCAATCTGTTTGTGGTGGTCAAACAGAATGGTCAGACTGAGCAGCAAGCAGGTGTCGCTTACGCCAACTTACTGCTGACTGAGCAGGGACAGCAACTGATTACCCAAGCGGGATTTGTCAAAATTCGCTGACATCTGCGATCGCCTGTGGCGGGGTTTAGCCCATCGCACTCAAGACAGAGTGGCGGAAATCGCCGCTCTGAACTTTACCTTAACCAGCTCTATTAATCGACTCTGCTGGCAAGCAAATGAGATTATCCCCTTGAGTCAAGATTAAACCACGTTGACGCAACTTACCCATCAAGCGGGTGACGGTGACACGAGTCGAACCAATCGCGCTACCAATTTGGGCATGAGTGAGGGGAAAGGGCAGACAATAACCGCGAATCACATCAGGATCGGTGTCGCTCATTGCTGGCTCTCCATATTCCTCAATTAACAATGTGAGAAATCCTAAGAGTCGGTCAATTGTGCGGCGTTGTCCCAAGGCACTCAGCCACAGCAGCTTACGCTGGTGCTGATACCTAAAGGCATCCATAACTTCGCGACGGAAGTGAGGCCAATTGTCTAAATCATGCCAGTACATCCACAGCACCGCAGTTTGATCGACATGGGCGTAAGCCTGCAGTGTGAATGGTGACTGAGCAACAATTTCAAATGGCTGTCCCGCTCCCACAAAACCCAAGAACGCTTCTTCTGGAGTTCTGTTGATTCGTCGAGACGTTAGCTGACTGGCAGTCGCACTAACTTGGGCGGTTCCTACCATGCGGATCGCACCCCTTTGCACCAAATACAGCAATCCAGGCCGGGCTGGAATGCGCTCATCTTTGCTAAAGGTGCGGCAACGATAGTGTTCTTGAGCCCAGTCAAGAATGCGTTGCCAAGTCAAAAAAGGCCGTGATGCCTCAGAAAAGGAGGATGGAGATTGCATAGGTAACAAAGAGCGTTCGGCTGAAGACAAAGACGTAAATAAAAGGGTGCAAGGAGTGTCTTTGTGTTGACGAGGCAGGCTTAACGCCTAACAGCGCCAGCCAATCCAAAGAATAGAAAGCAAATTACTCTCTACTCTTTTGTTATACTTCCTACTGTACAATGATGGTAGTAAAGTTTACTTACTATTCATCGATTATTCATCAAATTTTATCCTCTTCTCATTTTTCTTTATCTAAATTAAATTTATTCCGCAAGATAGATGACATAAATGTAACAAATATATCTTACATCACTATTTCCATAATATTACGTGCATTATAAATCACTAGTTAGCAAATATACGTCAATCAAACAGCTATTATATAGTTATCTAATAAAATCGATAAGCATTGATACTTACAGAATAGAAAATAAGTGCATAAAAAACGAAAAAATTCCTCTACATAAAGGTAGAAATGACAATAGAGTTATCTATACCTCAAGTGTGTCTTTGCGACTATCAAAATCTCAGAATCGAAAAGCGATGGAGCTTGCTAGGGCGATCGCTTCAGATTTATCAGGGATTTGTGAGGACGTTTTTAGCATCCAAATAGTTCCCCCTGGTTGGATAAATTTTGAATTAACTCACTCAGCCTTAGCGACTTGGTTACAAAGTCTCGTAGTCGGGAGTTTAGGGGAAGAGGGGGAGATGGGGGGCAGGGAGCAGGGAGCAGGGGGAGAAATCAATTCAAAATTCAAAATTCAAAATTCAAAATTAAAGAACTTCTGCCTCCTGCCCCCTCTTTCCCAATCCCCAATGCCCAATTCATTGTTTACTGTTGAATATGCTCATGCACGCTGCTATTCGCTAGTGCTGCTGGCTCATCGAGAGGGATTGATTAAACTTAGAGAACCAGTTCCAAATACTAGTCCAGCTTTTTGGGATGTTATTTTTCCTAACCCACTACCTTGGCTTAATTGCGACGGAACACTACAACTGAATCACCCAGATGAGCGTCGTCTCATTGGCGAATTAATACAAGTGGTAGACAACATAGAGTGCCCTGATGTTAGCGATTCTGTGAAATGGGAAAAAGTAGCACTGAATTTGAGTCAAGCTTTTGAAAAGTTTTGGTCTAATTGCCGGATTTGGGGTGAGGTGAAAATTACTTCACCAGAGCTAGCCCAAGCTAGACTGGGATTGCTCATGGCTACTCAGTCAGTATTAAAATTTGTCCTAGAGGAAAATCTGGGGGTTTTTGCGCCTTTGGAGCTATAAATCGGTAATGTTCCTTAGGTAAAAATAAAAACTTTTTATATAGCTATTGACTCAATGCACCACCTCGGATACATTAGCAGGTGTGTGAGGAGCGAACCAGCAGGGGCACCGAGACGAAACACGGCCAGTCGTCGGTGTCCTTTCTGATTTGTATGGGTTAGATTTGAAAAAATTCTTTCACTACAGCAAAAACTTTTCAATTGCTATTGCTGCCCCATCTTCCTCTACGCTAGGAGCTACCCAATTAGCGATCGCTTGCACTCCTGCTGGTGCGTTGCCCATAGCTACACCAAGTCCGGCATACTCCAGCATTTCCACATCATTGAAGTTATCGCCAATCGCCATAACGTTGGCTAATTGTAATCCCAGCAACTCTTCGGCTAGGTAACGTACAGCAGTCCCCTTATTTACAGAGGCGTTAGTTGCTTCAAAAAAGGTAGCAACAGATGTCGTCATATAAAGTTCAGCAGGTGTGTATTGACGGCGCAAATTTCCTAATAGTTTATCGATTAAGTCAGTGTCATCAGACAAAGCAAGAATTTTTGTCGGTTCATTCGTTAAGGCTTGACGCAAATCACCCACAGGAATCGCAATAATACCAGAACGTTCTGCATAAATTTTGGTTTCTCTGGTTAACTCACGAACGTATAGCTGATCGTTGATGTAAAAGTGAACGGATAGAAGCGATCGCAATTCCGGCTGTTCAAAATAGTCGAGTAACTGGTGGGCGATTTCTCTAGAAACAACCCAATGGCGATGAATTTTTTGGGTGTTCGGGTCTTGAATCCAGGCTCCTTGATAGGCCATTAATGGTAGGGTAGAGCCGATATCTTGGTGGAAGCGCAAGGCTGAACGATACATTCTACCTGTAGCGATCGCCACTTGAATTCCTCGTGCTTGCGCTGCAAAAATTGCTTGCTTTACAGGTTCGCTGATAGTGTTAGAGTGTCCGGCGATCGTGCCATCTATATCCAAAACTAGTAGTTTAATGTCTTTTGCAGCAGCCTGACGATCGGTAGATGCTTTCGGCATAATTTCCTAAATTTTAAGTTCCAGTAAGAGGTTAACAGGCTCTGGCGACCAGTAGAGAGTCATATAAAAAATTGGCTTCTCTAATCAACCACTTCATATCAATAATTATTTATAGCGATCGCCAATAATAGGATGGTTTAAATCTTATTAAAAGTTCAGCCTAATAAGCACAATAAAAAACCCGATTTTTTCAAGAATAATCGGGTTTTTTAATTTAAATTAGAGAGTCTGCTTGATAGATAGGATAAAAGAAATCTACCTATTCAAGAAAGTCTATTAATTAAACATCTTGATCCAGCTTTTTTTGCGTTGTGACAACAAACAAAGCCCAGCAATTAAACCAATTCCCAGTGTGGCAGAAGACTCAGGTACTGCTTTCACCTCATCGTAGTCATAAGTTACTTTGATACCTGCTTTGGCATAAGTATCAATATAGGATCTCATGTTGCCCGAACCCGTAACTACTGAGTTGGCTAAAGCTGAGAACAAAAAGTCTATGTCGCCATTACCAGTGAAAGACTGCAAAAATTGGGTATTGGTGAAAGACTGAGTTGCAGATTGTGTGGCAGTTAAATTAGAAATAGTCTTTCCAGAGGTGCCACTATAATCAGTGATGCCGTCATATTTAGCAGCTTGATAACTCGATATATCTTGTGGATTGAGCGCAAACAAAGATTGATTATTTAGTTTTAAGTTGAGTTGACTAGCAAGATTTACTGTCACTTGAGTCGGGGTTGGACTCCTGTTTTCAAAACCTGCATTTCCAAGTATGTCGCCAGTAAAACTTATTGTTACACCCTTGAGTGTGCCCAAAGATGAGTCAAATTTTTGGACGCTCAGAGGTGCATCAATAATGTTTGTGAAATCGTAATTAGTGGAACTACTGTAAGAGAGAGAAGCTGCATTAGCTGCTCCAGATGTTGCAACAATTCCTGCCAAGGTTGTAGCAGCAGCTAGAGTGTTGAATAGTTTTGTTGTCATGGATAAAAGATGCCTTTCTGAAACGAATCATTACGGGATTACTAACCTATTTCTAACTCTGAAACTTTGCTTGTAGTCTTGATAAATACACGTAACTTTCTGTAAAGTTATTATGTTTAAATTCCTTCGATAAATAGACTTTTTTAACGGTATATATAAAGTTTTGTTAAGGTAAAGTAGTTTTGATAGTGGTAATCTGATGTCGAAATATTAAGCTAGTTTTTGTTGGTTCCTGAGATGTAAGCTAAGTCAACCTAATTAAACATAAAAGGCTCAGAAGATAGATTCCTGACTTCTGGTGATAACTTAGGGATCTAGTTACTATCTAGTTACTATGCTTATACTCACGTACTTAATTGAGTTGGTTTATCTGCCAAGAGTTGGTTCTACTTGGCTTCCGTACTAAAGCTGCAAATACGTAGAAACTGGCTATATAAAAAGCACAAAAAAGCTCATTAGTACCAGGGGTAAATGAGCAATCGAAACAGAGAATAGTTTTGTAGCTGAGTCAGGAGGATGTATTCCTGGCTTAGGCATTTAGATTATTAATGCCAACTGACGTTGTACATCAATAAAACCTCTTCATATCATGTCCGCCTAATTAGTTATAATTCCCGCATCTGTGCAAAAACCAGGAAACCCTCTTTGCCCCTGCTCCCCTGCCGTCTTAATGATAAGTCTTGAACCGGACACGATATCACATATTCGGACACCCTGGCATATTATCTCCAAGCAGCAATCGTGCCAGACTGGGTAAAGCTTCACCATAGGTGGGATGGATGTGAACCGATCGCTCTAACAACTGCCAGGTTGCTCCTGCTTCTATCAGGGATAAAAAAACATGCACCAGTTCAGCAGTTTCGTAGCCCACCAGGGTTGCTCCCAGAATTTTGTCTGTGTCGCTGTCGATCGCCATACGATAAAATCCGAGGTCATGCCCCCACTCGATCGCACGCGCAATTTGGCTCATGGATAACGTGACAGCACGCGCGTTGATGCCTTGTTTCTGAGCCTGTTCTAAGGTCATACCCACTCGCCCAACCTGGGGTTCTGTGTAGACCGCATAGCCAAGAACGCGATCGCTCCGTGTCCGGTTTTCTCCACACAAAATTGCTTTTAAGCGGCGATAGTCTTCCCACGACACATGGGTAAAGGCAGGCTGTTTGGCAGCATCCCCGATCGCATAGACTCCAGAACAGGTGGTATGGAACTGGTCGTCAATTTTAATAAATCCTCGATCGTCTAGCTCAATTCCACTGGCGGCTGTATTTAATGCACTTGTATTGGGTTTCCGTCCAATCGCAACCAGCAACGCTTCTCCTTGAAGTTGTTCGCCACTGCTTAGAGTCAGCCTAAACAGATTATTTTCATGAGCAACGTGATTGACATTAACTCCAAAATGAAGCCCAATCCCATCCTGCTTTAATGCTTCTGCTAAGACCTCGCTGACATCAGCCTCTTCTTGCCCAAGCACGCGATCGCCTTGGACAATTAAGTGGGTCTGACTGCCCAAACGCGCTAGTCCTTGTCCCAATTCCAAGCCAATATAGCCGCCTCCAATCACCAATAAACGGGCTGGTAAGGTTTTCAAGTCAAAGAAGTTGCGGTTGGTCAGGTAAGGAGTTCCTGCAAGTCCGGGAATGTCAGGAATCAGCGATGACGTACCCGTGTTAATAATTACCAGAGGAGCCTGAAAGGTAACATCTCCACCTTTGACCGTCCGTTCACCCACAAAAGCAGCTTCGCCACAAATGACTTTCACACCCGCAGTCTCCAATCGCTGGCGAATCCCCTGATTAAAGCTGCTGCGGATTCCCCGAACTCGCTCCATGACAGCAGGAAAATCCACCTCTACTTCCGTGTGGATGCCTAACTTCTGAGCCTGGCGCGATCGCCCTGCTGCATGAGCCGCTGCTAAGAACGCTTTAGACGGAGTGCAGCCATAGTTGATGCAACTGCCACCTAAAGCATCCCGCTCAAACAAGACAACCTTACGTCCCTCATTGGCAAAATCAGCCGCCAGTGGAATGCCTCCTTGACCACTGCCGATGACAATGACATCTGCTGTTTCCATCAGTGCAAAACTCCTTGGAGATAGTTTGCTTTCATCAGACTCTCACACTCAATTGGCAACATTTGCCTGAACTGCGATCGCCTTGCCGCCCTTGCTGGCAATCTCGTCAACCACGGGATTGGCTCTTTCAAGGCTTTTTGCGTAGTTGACGACAACGCTTGCACCTTCAGCTGCCAGATGTTTGGCGATCGCGGCACCGATACCTTTAGACGCACCCGTGACGACTGCGATTTTTCCCTCTAGTTTTGTCATGCCTGTGATTCCTGTAGTTGTTCGTAAAAATAACTGTATTGGCGATCGGCAACTTATCGATAAATTGCTATTCGAGCAATTGATACATAACTGATTTCAGCACTTTTATTTTGATGATCTGATTGCTTGCGAAGGTGGCTTATCTACCTTTAAATCAGTTGTCTGACTCAAGTTCTTTAATTTAAGATACCAGTTAACTGAGGGCTTACCCGCTTCTTGACATCAAGGAGTAACAATAAAGGTAGCCAAAGCTTTGAAATTGCTAACTATGTGACAAAGCTTCTAGCTAAAATAGGGCTATGTCTGAAACTTTTACTTCTGCAACTACAACACGCCCCACGTTCATCCTCGTAGATGGGCACTCCTTGGCTTATCGTTCATACTTTGCTTTCGCCAAAGGGCGAGATGGAGGACTGCGTACCAAAACAGGGATTCCCACCAGTATATGTTTTGGTTTTGTGAAGTGCCTGCTAGAGGTAATGGCAACACAACAGCCTCAAGCAATGGCGATCGCTTTTGATTTGGCTGAGGCAACTTTTCGCCACGAAGCGGACGATACTTATAAAGCCGATCGCCCGGAAACACCAGAAGACTTCATTCCCGACTTAGAAAACCTGCATGAGTTGCTGAATGGCTTCAATCTACCCTTTTTCACTGCCCCTGGTTTTGAGGCTGATGATATTTTGGGAACCCTAGCACAACGAGTCACTGCGGCTGGTTATAGGGTGAAGATTCTCACTGGCGATCGCGATTTATTTCAACTAATCGACTCTGACAAAGAAATCACTGTTCTGAATTTTAGTCCAGATGCCCTAAAGCGCTCTACAAATAGCATCACGGAATTTAAAGCAGAACAAGTCAAAGAGAAGATGGGCGTTTTACCTTCACAAATTGTTGATTTTAAAGCTCTTTGTGGTGATAAATCAGATAATATTCCTGGTGTCAAGGGAATTGGCGAAAAAACAGCAGTGCAGCTGCTAAATACCTATGGTTCACTTGAGAATGTTTATGCTGCGTTAGATGAAATTAAAGGCGCAACTCAGAAAAAACTGGCAGCAGGTAAAGAGGATGCCGAGAAGTCTCGCTATTTGGCAACCATAGTATTAGATGTCCCGATAGAATTTGATTTAGAAGATTGCAAATTAAAAGGCTTTGATACAAACGTCTTATCACCAATTTTAGAAAAATTAGAATTTAAGTCTTTTTTAGGTAGAATCAACGACCTTCAGCAACGTTTTGGTGGCCAAGTTGAAGATAATCAAGAAGCCAAAACAAATGCAATTAATCCCAATACTAACTCAGAATTCAGCGCTGATGAAGATAATGATTTGTGGTTTTTCAGTGCTAGTGATACAGCAGCAGTTCCACAACAATCTACTTCTCCAATTACACCACGCATCATAAACACTGAAGCAAAATTAACTGAGTTAGTGAGGGTTTTGCAAAAATTCACTAATCCAGAAACACCCGTTGCTTGGGATACTGAAACTACCGATTTAGAACCAAGAGATGCTGAATTAGTAGGAATTGGTTGTTGTTGGGGAACGCAACCAGATGAGGTAGCCTATATTCCTGTAGGGCACAAAACTGGAGAAAATTTGCATAAAGATTTTGTGCTGGAAACACTACGTCCAATTCTCGAAAGTGCCGATTATCCCAAAGCTTTACAAAATGCTAAATTTGACCGCTTAGTTCTTAGAAGTCAAGGAATTAATTTGGCAGGAGTGGTGTTTGATCCCATGCTAGCGAGTTATATTCTAAATCCAGATTCAAGTCATAATTTGATGGATTTGTCGCTGCGATATTTGGGATTGATAGCTAAAAGTTACTTAGATTTAGTTCCTAAAGGCAAAAATATCGCTGATATAGATATTCCCGCCGTCGCAGATTACTGTGGGATGGATGCTTATTCTACCTTTGGTTTAGTGTCAAAATTGCGCGAGGATCTGGATAAAATTCCAGCTTTATCTAAGCTATTTTTGGAAGTAGAACAGCCACTAGAAGCAGTTTTAGCCGAAATGGAATACACAGGTGTTCGGATTAATTCAGCTTATTTACAAGAACTTTCGCAGCATTTAGAAACTGAGTTAGCCAGGTTAAAAGAGGAAGCAACTGGAATAGCTGGAGAAAATTTTAACTTGGGTTCTCCTAAGCAATTGAGCCAAATTATATTTGAAAAATTGGGGTTAAGCACCAGACATTCTCGTAAAATTCAAACGGGCTACTCTACAGATGCAGCAACACTAGAAAGACTTCAAGAAGATGATAACACTGGATTTGTTAAAGCGATCGTTGAATATCGCACCCTATCTAAATTAAAGTCTACTTATGTTGATGCATTACCTGCATTAGTGCGTCCAGATACCCAGCGAGTACATACTGATTTTAACCAAGCAGCAACATCAACTGGTAGGTTATCTTCTTCTAATCCGAATTTGCAAAATATTCCCATTCGTACAGCTTTTAGTCGCCAGATTCGGAAGGCGTTTTTGCCAGAACCTGGTTGGTTAATGGTGGCTGCTGATTACTCACAAATTGAATTACGGATTTTGGCTCATTTGAGTCAAGAGCCGATATTGGTGCAAGCATATCAGCAAAATGAAGATGTTCATACTGTTACGGCGCGGTTAGTTTTTGAAAAAGAAAATATATCCTCAGAAGAACGAGGGATAGCAAAAACTATCAATTTTGGCGTGATTTATGGAATGGGTTCTCTAAGGTTTTCGCGCTCAACTGGGATAGATAAGACCATTGCCAACGAGTTCATTAAGCGGTTTAATGAACGATATCCGAAAGTATTTGCATATTTGGAGCGAGTGAAAAAAGAAGCGATCGCTCGTGGTTATGTAGAAACTATTTTCGGTCGCCGTCGCTATTTTGACTTTACTAATAACAGTTTACGCAAATTAAAAGGCAGCAACCCAGAAGATATCGATCTGAGTAAATTGAAGAATTTGGGTGCTTTTGATGCAGGTTTATTACGCTCTGCTGCTAATGCACCAATTCAAGGTTCTAACGCTGATATTATCAAAATTGCAATGGTGAGATTGCATGAGGTTTTGAAAAACTATCAGGCGCGTTTGTTGTTGCAAGTTCACGATGAATTAGTATTTGAAATTCCCCCTAATGAGTGGGAAGAATTACAACTACAAATTAAATCGGTGATGGAAAATGCAGTGCAGTTGAGTGTTCCTTTGCTTGTGGAGGCGCGTGTTGGTGAAAATTGGATGGAGACGAAGTAAGTTTAACTAGGGATTGGAACAATTACATTGGGATAGTCGTATATCTGTGTTAGCAGTATATTACATCCTGGCTCGATATCAATCTTATACCATTCTTACCTTAGAAAGAATTTTAATATGCATCGTCGTTGGCTCTTATCTGCTTTTGCAATTTTGTTGAGTATAGTTTTAGTTGCTTGCACCACTGTAACTACTCAGCAACCACAAACCAAAGTGGAAAATACCACTGAGGCGACTAACACAAACTCTCAGCAATTACTAAAAGGTTCAGCAAAAAGAGTTGTTGCTCTTTCTTCACTTTCTGCTGACATTCTCTCCCGACTCGATCGAACAAAAGTTGTCGGAATTACTGGGAGTAAACTATTTAAGAATGACTCAAAATTTAAAGATGTTCCGCGTGTTAGTGAAGGCCAAAATCCGCCAAATTTAGAGAAAGTAGTAGCACTCAAACCAGATTTAGTTATTGGTGCTGAAGGTTTTTCTAACATTCCAATTCAAAAACTTCAGCAGCTAGGAATTCAAACTTTGCTCACTAAGGTGAATAGCTGGGAATCTCTAGAAGAACTTACTAAAAAGCTCGCTCAGTTAATTAATGCCGATCCTCAGCCTTTGTTAAACCGTTATAAAACTTTCTTACCAGATAAGCCAACTCAGAGTATTTCAACACTAGCACTGGTTAGTCGTCAACCAATTTTAGCACCAAATAAAAATAGTTGGGCAGGAGATTTGCTGGCGAAATTTCAAGCGAAAAATATAGCAGCAGATTTACAAGGAAAAAGCCCAATTGGTGGTTATGTGACGCTTTCGGCTGAGAAAGTTTTAGAAGCAAATCCAGAGGTGATAATTTTAGTTAATCCTCCACAAGGGAATTCAGAAGCGACGCTTTTAGATTCGTTGAAAAAGGAAGCTTTTTGGCAGCAACTACAAGCAACTAAAAATAACCGAGTCTATGTGTTTGATTATTTTGGCCTAGTGAATCCGGGTAGTATAAATGCAATAGAAAAGGCTTGTCAGCAGCTTAAGCAAGCGTTGTTTACACCACAGGGTACTTAGCTCAATACTGCGATAACAGTCAATAAAGGATGCATTTATCGGAGGTAATTTAGATAAAACCCCGATCAAACAGGCTTTTCAGTGTCAGTATGTTTTCACAAATAAAATCTGAGTGCTATATTAAGCATTATTATTTATAGATACCAGTATTTCAAAATGCAGATTGCGAAACTTCTCAAAAACTTTTGGCGATGGATTCGTTTGTTCTTGATAAGTAGACTTGATAGACCTTCAGACAACTTAGAGGTTATTATAATTAGTCTAATACCGCTCATTTTTAACTGGGATTTAAATTGGTCAAGCAAAATTATTTTTGAGTTTGACCTATTCAATAAAATTACCGCATTATATTTTTATATCACACCTTTATTACTATTTATCAATAGCTTTTTGTTCAAAGAAGACTTGCTAAAATTTTTTAGTATTGTAGTAACAGGATTTTTTGGCTGTTTCATTCTTTTTGTGTTTATCGTACAATTAGCTCTAGGTAATCATATTAATCTTGTTGAGCGAGTAAAATGTCCAAATGGTAAAATTTTTAGTGTTTATGAGAACTTTGAACCGAGTTTTATCACTTCTGATGACGCTATTTGCCGATTTGAGTTACAACAAGAGAGAATTTTTATAGGAGTTATCAAAAACAACAGGGAAGTTGGAAAAAAGGAGTGTCAAGTTAATACTAGAGAACCTAGTTTTCCAAACCGTCTTATAAATGCGTGTACTCGATAGATAGTAAGACAACATGAATTTGACAATTACTATGATTACTTCAACATTCAAATTAGTTTGAAACTCCTGCAAAGCATCTGTATTGTTATTTTGTACTAAAAAATAATTAATAAATTCGTGTTTTAAAGCATTATTTGCACTCAATATTAGTACTCAATAACACTTTGTATTAGAAAGCAGTTAAATAAAGGCGCTTTAGCTTTTGCATTTACTAAACTAGCTATTTACAGTGTTGTTGAAGAAGAGATATAGCTAATTCAAAACTATTAGGTTGAGTTTGTACTGCATAGGCTTCTCTTTCTAAATCTTGTCGTTTGACATCGGTATAGCGCCTAAAAAATGGTCGAGCATAATTGCTTGGTTGAATGTCTAAACCTAAAGTTTTTATTTTTCCTTTTCCGGCACATACCTGCGCTGCATGAACAGTTTCATGGATTAGTGTTTGAGTTCCAATATGTAATTCAAACACTACGGGATTAATCCAAATTTTTTTGTCAGCTTCTCTTAATAACCCATAAGCTCCTCGTTTTGGTGGTAGTGCAATGATTACCTGAAACCCTTTCTTTTCTAGTTTATTTTTTAAATCTAAAAATTTGGCTTCTGGATTGAGTATTTGAGAAAGCAATAGTAAGGAATTTAATATAAAAATTTTGCTCATTTACTTTTTGAGTATACCAATTCAATTAATGATTGCAACACATCCTTGGTTAAAGACGCGATGAATGGTTAAAGACGCGATGAATCGCGTCTCTACAAGTGGTTGATTTGTCGGATTATTTTTTCAAATTGGTATTACTTGAACACATTTGTATTCAATTACAATGGCAAAAATATTAACTGTGACTTTAACTAAGGCAGCTACTTTTGAATCGACATTAGCGTAGCTATCCAAAGGCAATTCCCAGTCATAAACTGGGAATAAGGGAGACTGAAAACGAGGTAACCGACTGTGCTTTTAATCTTTTGCAGAACTAATTGGTTTTTGACCAAAAGGGATATTCTTTTTACCTTCAGAAGAAGTACCCCCAAGGCTGCGGAAATACAGTCCTCCAATGGTGAGTAAAAATGTCACATATCCTACTGCTTGCACAAGATAGAGGTTGTCTCTATAGCCAAATAAAGATTTGAGAATAATCCCAGGAAACTGTTCGTCAGGCAAGATTGTGGAAGTATTGGAAACCATTGGCCCCAAAATACAGGAGTGGACTTTTGTAAAACGTTCGTAATAGAAACAAAGGCTTTCTGTGGCACGACTGCTAAGGGCAAGGTTAGCTACTGCTTCGTCAAAATGTTTCAAGGCTGAAACTACTAACCCAGCGACAATTAACACTAATAAAACGCCCATTACCTGGAAAAACTGGCGGATGTTAATTTTGACACCCCATTTAAATAGCAGCACCCCAATGGCAGATGCGGCTACCAAACCAGCGATAGCACCCAACGCTGGCATTAATCCCTGTTGAAAATTTGCTGCAACGAAGAGAACAGTTTCAAAGCCTTCGCGGACAACGGCAATTAAAATTAAAGTAAAAACACCCCAGCCAGCATTTGAGTTTTGTGTCAGTGCTTCTGTTACTGCTCCCTCAACTGTAGCTTTCATGAATCTGGCTTGTTTAGTCATCCAGATTAACATCCAACTAAGCATTGCGATCGCTAATACACTAAATACACCTTCTAGCGCTGGTTCAACAACGGTGGTGTATTGAGGATTCGCAGCTCCCAGTACTTGAATTATCCAACTGAATAACACGCCTATTAAGGCACTGACGACAATGCCAACGCCGACACCAGCATATACCCATGAATTGAGTCGGGATTGTTTAGCTTTTTTTAGCAAAGCTAGCACAATACCAACAACAAGGGCAGCTTCCACTCCTTCTCGAAGTGTGATTACAAAAGTAGGTAGAGCAGTACTAAAATTCATCTTTTGTCCTTTGTCTTTTGTCCTTTGTCATTAGTCCTTTGTTCTTTGTCATCTGTCCTTTGTCCTTTGAATTTCTTTTTGACTAATGACCAATGACTAATGACTAAGGACTAATGACTAATGACTATTAACCAAAATCGCGTAGCATCTTTTTCAGTTCGAGATTATGCATCTCTTCTTGTCCAATCATACCGCGAGCGAATTCTTCAAGGTAAATGCTGGCATTGGTGACAGTATCAAGCAATTTTTTATACAGATCCAATGCCTTTTTTTCATGGGATAAACTTTCTTCCAAGATATCCTTGACTTTATGCTGGTAGGTTTCTTCCATTGGGGCAATTTTCAGGGAGGGATGCCCATCTAAACCGGTAAGAATTTCTCCCACTTGTTCGGCATGAAGTAAAGATTCACTAGCCTGTGCTTTGAAAAAAGCTACAATTGGAATCCGGTTAGGGCCAGTTACCATCAAAGAATAATGTGTGTAGCGCACTACTCCTGCTAGTTCAAATTCCATGATGGCGTTCAGCAGGTCAATAGTCTTTTTCTGGTCAAGTTCTTGCATCAGTTGTTAGTTAAAGTAACGAAGGGAGTGTAATTAGTTAAGAGTTAGAAGTGAGGAGTTAGGAGTTAGGAGTTTGGGATTTGGGATTCATAACTCATAATTCATAACTCTTAACTCCTAACTATTTTAAACTCGTTGTAATTAGTTAGGAGTTAGAAGTTAGGAGTTAGTAGTTTGGGATTCATAACTCATAACTCATAACTCATAACTCTTAACTCTTAACTCCTAACTATTTTAAACTCCTTAACCTATAGTTTCCATTAAATTAAAGTGTTATCGTTGTGCTTGGGTATTGGATTTGTCAACTACTTTTTGAGAGTTTTCCTCAATGGTTTTCACTAGCTTGGTAACATCATTAGGAATTTTTACTGCTTTTGCTGGTGGGATGGCGGCGGGCCAAACTTTTATTAGTTCAGCAAAACTAGTATCGATCGCTTTGTGTGCTTCGGGATCTGCTTGAGCTACTTGACTAGAGATTCCTTTGTATAATTCATTGGCGTAAAAGACAAAACCACGGGAGTCTTGATACTCAATTGGCGCGGTTACTTTACCATTTGCGATCGCTGCGCCATATTCGGAGTTGGCTGAATCTAGTAGTTCGTTAATTACCTGTAGTGTAAATCCTGGTTTTGAGCGTTGAGCTTCTGGCAAAGCTGCGATCGCTCCATCAACTGCTTGCATTGAAGAGGTAAAATTAGTTTTGACTTTGCTATCCTTCGGACTAGATTTCACTAAATCTTGCAAACTCACCAAAGTTGTCTTAAATTCTTTGACTTTGCGTTCATTAAGTTGATCTTCCACGTCAACGTAAATCTCTTCTACTGGATGCCCAATATGAGGTTCTGCCTGTTTCGGCTGATTCTGATCTAGCAGTTCTTTGGCTACCAAAAGATGCCCTTTCATTAAGCCTAATTTAGACATATAATCAACATCTTTTGCTTCACCTGTAAGTACCACTTCTTGAACGCCAACTTGGTCTTTAATTTGGTCAAACTGTTCTTGAGTAATTACTTTTTTAGTAACTAAATCTTCTGGGCTACCGTAGGGACGAGCTGCCTGGATTTTGTTGGATAAAGCCGGAACACCTAGTTTAGCTTCAAATTTATCCAATTCTGACAATATAGCGCTGTTAATATTAATTTTTTCTTTGTTACTGTGACCGCTATGACTGTTATTACTTACTGCCTCTGTAGCTGGAGTGCTAGCAACTGGTGCTGATGGATTTTCTGCGGTTGGCGTATTACTACAAGAACTCAAGGTAACTATTACCGCTGTTGCTGCTGCTAAACAGATATAACGAAGTTTTATCATCTTTGCTCCTCACACGAATTAAAAGGTATTAATTGAAACATTTCAAACTATTACTCAAACTATTACTAGAAAGTAGTTTGTTTGACAGATTGTCATAGATTTTACTGTTGCATATAATGAGATTTTTTATCAACTAGTTTGCTAACATTTTAATGAATTGATTACAAATTACTAAGAATATTGTCAAGAATGTTTAACATTATTTTGAGAGTTACTATCAGCAAGTACTTCAAATTGACCCATGCAACCGTTTTCTGCGATCGCATCTTGATGGGGATGGAACATATACTTACCTGGATAACGAAAAGCAAATTCTAAAATGTGCCTTTCTGCGACACCCATCGTAATCACATCTGCTTTTTCGCTAGGAGTCATAGTCATGCCGTAGCGATAGACATCAAAGAAGTTGGCATGGAGATGAAACGTTACTGCTGGATCGTATTCAATGATGTTGAGGACATACAACCGAATCAACTGATCTTTGTAAATGCCAATAGGATTATGCATGTAATAGTGGGGCAGACCGTTGAAGGCGTAATAATCGTTATGGCTATCATCATTCACGTCATATCCACCCATCACTAGTACGATTTCATCAGCTGGGGGACGGGGAGTCGGTGGATCGATGATAAACATTCCGTACAGTCCCTTGGCGATGTGACGGGTGACTGGTTCAATATGGCAGTGGTATAAATGAACGCCATAAGGTTCAGCATCAAATTCGTAGATTGTGGCGCTACCATTGCTGATTGGGCGAACACCATCCATTTCTGCTGGATGAACGCCATGAAAATGTAAAGAATGAGAATGTCCAGCGTTGTTGAGAAATAGTACCCGAATGCGATCGCCCTGTTTTGCCCGTAGCGTTGGCCCTGGTATGCGACCGTTTAAATCCCAGATGTTGTAAGAGACAGCACTATTGAGCTTTATGATGGAAGAACCAGCAGTTAACTGAAATTCTCGGATAGTCCGCCCATTTTCTTGCTTCACTGTCCCATAATCAAAATCTCTCAACACCTTCATTGGGTTAGTAACATCGTCTGGTGCTGACCTATCGAATGGTGGCACTTTCACGATTGACTTACTTGGTATATTTAGCATCTGCCAAAGTCCAGCTGCACCAGTTATTCCAGCACCTGCTAGTCCCAGCTGCAATAATTGACGGCGGCTCCAAGGTTTTCCGTTACTTAGAGCGAAGTTGTTGGGCATGACATTTAGTTACAGTTAGCAATAAAAAAGAATTGCAAAAGATTTGCAATTGCTTTTAGATATTAGAGGAATTAATAATTATTGTCAATAATTTTTAAGTCCTTCTAAATTGCCAGTTAAGTTGTTAAATCTAGATGAACTCTAAAAACTTTCGCAATATTTACGTGATTTTCACTGTATTTATACGATTATTTATGTATAAATAATATTTAGATAAAACTAACTGGTTCATACATATTCCTGATATGCTGATTGCTTCAGCAATACTTCCAGTATAAACAATGAGTATAATAGCACCTTGAATATGGACACAAGCAAGAAACTATTGCTAATCTGTAGTCTATTGAATTGGTTTAGAGATAACATAAGTTACCTTTATTCAAGGAATTTTGAATGCTTGGTAATATGAGAATTTTTAATTTTTATCTGTTACCTTCGTGTTAGCAGCGCTGAAAATGCCATCACTCAAAATCATGTGTCATTCTTTTGTTATTTGTATGGACTTTATGTGTAGATTTCTGCATCGCGATCGCAGGATGTCAAAGGATAGTATAGTATTCACTAAAGTTGAATTACATAAGACATTTGATACACACTTGTCAAATACAAAGTTGATGGTATATCTTTTTGCAATCAAGCGGCGTTATGCCTTTTGATTGATGAATTACCCAAATTTATTATTAGGAGGTCAAAAATGACTAGTTTTTCTCATATTTCACTGTTGCAGAAGACCGCAGGTATTACCTTATCTAAACCTGTGCAGGTAACACTTTATATGCTGCTATCTTCTTTAGTTATCTGGACTGTTTTGTTCTCTACCTATCCTGCGGTTCATAATACAGCACACTCAGCACGTCACCACACATTAGGCGTTGCATGTCACTAAATTATCATAATCCCAAGATTTTGAGGTGCATGAAGCTTTGCTACATCACATAACAAAGTTACGACGCTAAAATAGTGCAAATTTCGCGCCAGTTTTTTGCTGGGAAATAACTTTTAGGTTTTGTAGAGATGCTTGGTTTATCATCTCTACATCACCTTAACTTGATTTAAGATGATGTCTGATTTCTGACTAATTCTTTGACTGGGATTTTTTACTTAGTAATAATCTGGAGTAGCTTTCATCCATTGCTATGAAAGTTTAACTTCAGAAAATACATAAGCTTCACATTTACCGTAAGTTTTTATGAAAAAATATCGGCTTTTTGGAGTTATCAGCGCTGTTTGCATTGTTTTGTCAGTTCTTTATTCCTTTGTGGGAAGTTCCCAAATTCCTACGTCCAGAGTCCTACTTTCTACCAACCCACCTTTAGAACGTATTCTTCCCTTTGAAGCAGAAGCAGAAAAACCGCAATCTCCTGTGACTTTGACTTTACAAGCTGTTGATGCTGCGGGTAAATCTTTAACAAATGCCAAAATTAATTTACAAATTCTGACACCACCGCGTAATCCTTGGTTAACAACAGATTTTCCCATTGTCGAGGGAACAAAATTGTTGGAAATGGATGCCACTGCACCTGATGGAAAACTAGAAATTCAGCAGATGTTACCCATCCGTGGAAATTACCAACTGTTAGTTAAAGTTTCACCTTTGATAGCAAATAGTTTTGCTGCTTATGAACAAACTTTAAATCTGAATGTCCGTGAAAATCCAATCAAATATAAATATTTTATTGTAATCGCAGCTATTTTACTATCACTTGGATTGTTGGGTGGTTGGGTTATTGGCGGACAAGGAGAACTACAACAAGGAGAAATTGCACCACAGTCAGTCCGCCTTTTATTAAGTGCATTGACTGTAGTGGCTATAATAACCTTATTAGTTATCAACATTAGTGCAGAAGTTGCAGAAGCTCATGGCAGCGAACATCACTCAAATAGTACTGAAACGATCGCACCATCATCTCAAAAATCTCAGGGATTAGAAATCAATCTAGAGGGAGATAAAAACGCAACTGTCGGAAAACTTGCGAATTTAGCGTTACAACTAAAAGATGCTACAACCGGACAACCGATAACAGATGTAGCTTTGCAGATAAAAGCGATCGCCACAGAACACAATTTAACAGTCTTTGATTACAAAGGTATTCCTGACGAACAAGGTAAGTTAACATGGCTTGAACAATTTTTTGATGGT
This sequence comes from Nostoc sp. DSM 114167, assembly GCF_052692655.1. Lineage (NCBI taxonomy): Bacteria > Bacillati > Cyanobacteriota > Cyanophyceae > Nostocales > Nostocaceae > Nostoc > Nostoc sp. DSM 114167. The sequence continues at coordinate 2,833,080 of NZ_CP195116.1, read as the reverse complement.
TCACCCCACAAAATCGAGGTAGAAGCAACTCCTTTACCAGGATCTAGCCGTCAATTTACACCAGTGAAGGTAGCGCAGGAAGTTGAAGTTGAAGCGATCGCACCACCAATTTACATCCGATTGATTGGTTTATTCTACTTTACAGCCTTTGTCGGTATTGGTATGGCGATTGGATTGTTAATACAACATCGACGAAAACCACAAGTAAGAACAAATTAGTAATATCATTTTACTAAAGATTCCTGCTAATACAAAGATATAGATTAATCAATTAAAATAGTTGTGGTTGAACCACAATTATTTTTTTATTAATGGGTTTTATAAACTATAAAAAGGTAGTGTTATGGGATAAGATAAGCTCTTTTAACAGCTTTCAAGGTAAAACTTATGTTCAAATTTGGGATTTTCAATAAATTAGTATATTTATTAAGTAGAATTTTATTATTTCCAAGCTCATAAAATTAAGATTTACCGAGAAATTAAGAAAGTAATGCTGACAAAAATTGCGTTTGAAACAATTCTGGAACGTGCTTTGATGGGATACGACTTATCCCCCGAAGAGGGAGTAGTATTGTTACAACAAACAGAGCCAGAGGCGATCGCAGCAATACGTACTACATCCGATACACTTCGCCACACTCAAGCAGGCGATACTGTCACCTACATAATTAACCGTAATATTAACTTTACTAATATTTGTGAGCAGCACTGTAGTTTTTGTGCATTCCGTCGAGATGATGGTGATACCGATGCATACTGGTTAGATTCGGCGCAAATTTTGGAAAAAGCCACAGATGCAGTACAACGAGGTGCGACAGAAATCTGTATGCAGGGGGGATTAAATCCACAAGCACTGATAAATGGTAAATCTTTACCCTACTACCTGAAAGTCGTAGAAACCATTAAACAGGAATTTCCCCAGATACATTTACACGCTTTTTCTCCCCAGGAAGTGCAATTTATTGCCAGACTTGACGGACTGGAATATGCTGAGGTGATTACTGCTTTGCATGATGCTGGTGTTGGCTCAATGCCGGGAACAGCAGCGGAAGTATTAGATGATGAAGTCAGGCGGATATTGTGTCCAGAGAAGATTGACACAGCCACTTGGCTAGAAATTGTCAGCACCGCTCACAAATTAGGCTTGCATACCACCAGCACCATGTTATCTGGGCATATTGAAACCCACGAACAGCAAATCGGGCATTTAGAAAAATTGCGATCGCTCCAAAAAACCGCCATCAATCGGGGATATCCAGCCAGGATTACAGAGTTTATTTTATTACCCTTCGTAGGTCAAGAAGCGCCTAAATCCTTACGTCGCCGTGTCGGACGCGATCAACCAGTTTTAAGTGATGCTCTGCTATTAGGAGCTGTAGCGCGGATTTACTTAGGTAATTGGATTCCCAACCATCAGCAGAGTTGGGTAAAACTGGGGCTTGCAGGTGCGACAGAAGCCTTAGCTTGGGGTTGCAACGATATCGGCGGCACATTGATGGAGGAACACATTACCACAATGGCAGGTGCTTTAGGTGGTACGTGTATGGAAGTGGAAACCTTACAAACTGCGATCGCTTCTTTAGGAAGACCTTACCAACAACGAGATACTCTTTATCAAAAAGTTATTAGTCGTTAGGCATTGGGCATTGGGCATTGGGCGTTAGGAGTGCTGTTAGCGATAGCGGGGCGTTTAGCCCGTGCTGAGTGCTGAGTTAGGAGTTAGGAGTTTTGTTTATCTCCTTGCCCCCTCACTCTCTTACTCCCTCACTCCCTCACTCCCTCATCTCCCTGCTCCCCTGCCTCCCCTGCCTCCCTTGCTCCCCCTGCTCCCCCTGCTTCCCCTCCACCCCCCATTCCCCACTCAATTGATCCCCAAGTTACCAATCCAAGATAGGATGGACGTTGATTTACGTATTGTTTTACTTATGCAGATGAAGCGCTATTGGTCGCGTTTGCTTGCGCTGGTTTTGGTTGTAGCTATCGGCTTAATGGGTTGTTCTGGCAGTCCAGATAGTTTGACTGGGGATTATCGTCAAGACACCTTAGCTGTGGTCAATATTATGAGACAAGCTCTGGATCTTTCACAAGATTCACCAGACAAGGCAGCAATTCAAGCAGAAGCGCGGCAAAAAATTAATGACTTTTCAGCTCGCTACCAGCGGGTTAACTCTGTTTCTGGTCTTGGCTCGTTTACAACCATACGAACAGCCCTCAATTCTCTGGCTGGACATTACAGTTCTTACCCAAATCGTCCTGTACCTGAAAAACTCAAAAATCGTCTAGAAAAAGAGTTGCAGCAGGTAGAGACAGCGCTAAAGCGTGGCGGTTAACTATTTAATTACTAATTCGTAATTTCTAATTCGTAATTAAAATGGCTACAGAGCCAACACTGATTATAAATATGAATTACGAATTAGTTTTACCACTTTCTTGAGTTGATCTGAGTCAAAGTTGAAAATTTTCAATTTTGTTTATGTAGCCAGAGCTGCACACAGAGTCAAGCAGCTCATAATTTTGATAGTGCAACCCGATCGATAACAAGCTCTGTGCTTGAATGACCTTGGTCGCGAATGAAAGTCAATGTTAAATTTTGAATTTTTGATGGTTTTACGCGCTTTTGCACCTGCTTAATCAACTCAGGTGTAATATAAAAATTAAACTTTTTTATACCTTGGTTTGGACTTGGTAGATCAAAGAAATTAGCCGAACCAATATAGTAAGTATCGATATCAGCGATCGCTTTGAGGTTTGGTAAATTAAGATAAACGCTGTAGTTTCCTTTTGGCTCACCCTGATAAGCAACTTGAATTTCCAGCAGATAAACTTCCTCAGACCTAGCTGTATCAATTTCCAGAGGGGTAGATAAGGGAAAAGTTACTTGCGTTGGTGTCAATGGATCATCTGTCAACTTTGTTTTAACCTGTTGAGAGGAAATAAACTTTGCTTGCTGCTGCTCTTGAGTTGCAAGATTAAAAGATGATTGGGTATTCACTAAAACCTGATTTTTCCAATTAATTTGGCGAATGTTATTTTGAGATACCTGTGCGTATGTATTATTTAAGTTCTGTATATTCCCAATAGTAAATATGATTAAAACCAGAGCAAAAATCAGCTTGGTCATAATTTACCTATACATAATGTAAACTTATTGTCAATATTTACTTGCTATTTATTAAATTTTACTGCAAAGATAACAGAATAGTGTTGTTGGCAAATTCAGTAGCTTAGTGACAAATAGGTGAAAGCGATCGCATACCTCATATAATTGAAGCGAGATAAACGCGATCGCCTTAAATTCACTCAAAGTCTTTCAAACTACTTATATAAGTCAGATTTTAGTTACGCTAATTTGCGTAGCGTAATATTTTCAATGTAAATTTCCTGCGAACGAGCAGTACTATCTGAGACAAACTTTACCTCTATATTTTCTGTCTGAGGCTCTTTCAATTCAGATAACTGTGCATTAACTTCTTTAGTGACATCAAAAACAAAGGTTTTACTGTTTGCATCTTCGCCATGCACATCAAAGAAGTTAACAGAACCAACATAGTAGCGATCTATATCGCTGATTATGCTAGAGATCGACTTGGTACGGGGCAAATTGACATAGACGTTATAGTTGCCGATTGGTTTTTCTGTGAAAGACAATTTAACTTCCAACAAATATAATTCCTGTCCCACAGATTCGGTTACAGTCCGAGCATCTAATAATACAGGAATCTTTTGCAGAGGAGTAGATAATGGCACAGTCACATCTGTTAATTTATTTAAGCTCTGATGAAGTTGTTGCCCATCAGCCAGAACAGAAACGGGTGAGGCTAGTCTAGCCCTCAATTCTGTTGGTTTTATGACAACGCTTTTAACAAGTGCTACTTTTGCATCTGGATCTAGCCGATCGTATTTATAGTCCACACTATAAATTGCATCAATAACTGATTGGGGAGTGTTATGACTTACTAGATTACCATCTTCATCAGCAAAGGTATAGATTGGGGCTAAATTCGATGGTAGTGGCAAATCCTCCGGTTTCGCTTGTCTAGCTTCTTTTTGTTCTGGGTTTATTGGTGCTTTTTGCCAAGACTCCCAGTAACGATCGATGCTAGAATGATGTATCCAAAAGATAGTATCAAATCCAGCAGTACCAACATCTCCCATTAACCCGATTTGAGCGGGAGCAGGCTGATTATTCCAGATAGGATTGGCTGCATTACCAACATCACCACCTATGTAACCATGCATTTCACCATGAGGTGAGTTCTCAATTTGATTACTAAAATTGAGAGGCGATTGATTAAAAATATTAGTTTTGTATGCTTTGTTTTTATCCTTCTTAATCTGTTGTTGTTCGATTTGTTCAACCGCTCCACCAACAAAATTGAGGACACTATTTCTCAAGTTTGTATATAGAGAGCTAGATGTGATAAATTCCGGTGGCATGGTTCTTTTATCTGCCCTAGTGTAGTCCCAGTATGGAATTGCAAATTGAGGATCTTTAGAGAGTTTACGAACAATTTTCTCAAAGTAAACTAGGTAAAGTCGATGCCAAGGTAAAAAATTCTTGCCAGCAATTTGAGCGATGGGTAAGTTTAAATTTTGATCGGATCTTCCATGAGTACAATGTTGCCAAGCCTCTAACAGTTTTTGTACCTCTTGTTGCTGCTGTGGATCGTTGAATGCAGCTTCAGTATATTTGTTACAGAGTGAGTTACTCTGGGGAAAATTACTCAAACCTGGAGTCCAATGGATTGCACCTTGGTAATACCAACTTTTAGAATCTTGACAAGCCAAAGCTCGCATTTGTGCCAACGCATTTGCCAATGAGTTTAAATCCTTTTTACCTTTTTCAGAAAAAACACTACTGCGAGTATATTTTATCTGGCTCTGCACACCTTGGACATTTGGCTGGAAAGATTGGGCATACGCTTTACTTGGCCCTAACAGGATGCTGACAGTAGTAAATATTACTAAAATCAAAGCGATCGGTAATTTCTTCATAATTTTATGAGCGATTGAGTAGCACAGCAATATACGGATATAATCTAAGATATTCCGCATTTTTAAATATTTTCGAGTTGATTCAGCTAGAAAAAATAAGTATTTTATTCCTGCTGTTCCTTAGGCAGAATGCTAATATTCCTCTCACAACAAAGAGCTACTAATTGATCGATCCTAGAGATAGGTTTAGTCGAAAAAATGCTGCACTTTGTTGTAAGTTTTGAAATGGGGAATATATATCGATATTGAGTATGACAGCATGTCATATTTAATTAAATCAGAAAAAAATAATTATGTATTTATTGTGTTCAGAGTTTATTTTATTTAACAAAATACTTAAGACTTCTAAACATAGCGGGTCAATACTGCGTAGGTTTTGAGAAAAAGTGAAAGGGGAAATAAAAAGCTTTAACCTAAACCCAATTCCAAGTTAAAAATGCTTTACCCTAAGCAGTATTGATAGTACAATATGCTTGGTTTAAGGGTTATTGGTGTAGATAATTGGTCTTTCAAGACGCAATAAATCGCGTCTCTACATCTGGGTTTTCTTGCTCATTCTGAACTGTATTGATTGATAGTGGGTGGAGATTGAATGGTTAACTTTCGGCTGCATCCTATTTTTGAGAAATAACTGCTCCAAGGCACAGAGAACTCTGAGTGGCAGCTTCCCTCACCCAGAACTTTGGTGGAGTCAGGGGAATATAGAGTTTGAGAGCTATTTTGCGTAAGCCTTCCAAAAGACAAGGAAGAAGTAGCGTTGATTGCACAATTTGGAGTTCCCCAAGCGGCGAAACCTACCCTTCTAGAGCCAATGGCAACACAAATACCTGTTTAGGAGTCTTGAAAAAGTAGGTTTCAAAATCCTTGTTACTGAACTATAAATTTTGATACACATTGCCCACAATTATCTAAGTTGGGGTCGATGATTATTGTGTCCATCTACTGCTAGATATGTCTAACCGTCCCTTGAACTTTGCAAGATCGATATTATTTTGGCGGCGCTTATTCGCTGTTGTTTTTACTAGTAGTTTGTTGCTCCCCAACTTGAGAAGCGAACCAGCAAGAGCGCAAGTAACTGAGTATTGTCAGTTATCATCAACTGCGGCGCAACAAAAAGAAAACTTACGTTTGTCAGCGCTCAAAGGCAAACAAGATGCTCAAACGCGCTACCAAAGCATAATACAAGAACAGGCGCAGAAATTAAAGCAATGTCGCTCTCGAACTTGGCCGCAAACCCAAGCCATTTGGTTACGCTTGTATCCTTGTGATATTCAGCCAGGAATAATCGATCAAATTATGGATCGGATTGTTAATGGCGGCTATAACCAAGTTTATATAGAAGTATTTTACGATGGGCAGGTACTATTACCAGCAAGAGCTAACCCGACGGTTTGGCCTGCTGTGATTCGCACTCCAGGGGCAGAAAACATTGATATACTCGCCACGGCAATAAAAAAAGGTCGGCAACGTGGTTTAAAGGTATATGCTTGGATGTTTACCACAAATTTCGGCTATACTTACGCCCAGCGTCCAGATAGAGAAAGTGCGATCGCTCGTAATGGCAAAGGTCAAACAAGTTTATATGTGGTAGATAATGGCTCTCAACTATTTATCGACCCCTACAACCTGCAAGCAAAACGCGACTACTACCAATTGGTACAAGAAGTTTTGCGCCGTCGTCCAGATGGCTTGCTATTGGATTACGTGCGTTATCCTCGCCAAGCTGGAAGTGATTCTATCGCCACTAAAGTTTCAGATCTATGGCTATTTAGTCCCGCAACCCAAGAAGCTTTATTTAAACGGGCACAGAATTACAAAGCGCTGGACTTGATTCGTCGCTTTTTAAGCAAGGGATTTGTCACTGGGGGAGATGTAGCTGAAGTTGATAAACTTTATCCTCAAGAAGGTGAACCTCTTTGGCAAGGACGCATCCCACTAGCGCAAAAGTCAATCTTGCCTGCAATCGATAGACAAAGAATTTTACAATGGGACTTGTGGCAGCTTGCCGTTGCCCACGCTATGCAAGGAATTCTAGATTTTGTCACCATCGCTAGTTACCCAGCAAAGCAGCAAGGTGTTTCTACAGGAGTGGTGTTTTTTCCTGATGGCAACCAAACTGTTGGACAAGGGTATGATTCTCGTTTGCAACCTTGGGATCGGTTTCCCAATACATTAGAGTGGCATCCTATGGCTTATGGAAATTGCGGTAATGTCAGTTGTATCGTGTCGCAAGTGCAACGGGTTTTGAGTATGGCAAAACCGGGTACGCAGATAATCCCAGCTTTAGCCGGTCAGTGGGGAAAATCTGTTAGTAATCGTCCATCCCTAGAGGTGCAAATGCAGGCACTCCGCCAATTTGCCCCCCAACTGAAGGGAGTTAGCCACTTTGCCTATTCTTGGCAATATCCTCAGAGTGATAGCGATCGCAAATTCTGTCGAGTTAAGTAGACTTCTTGCAAAATTAGTAAAAAGGGATTGAATTTCCCTTTTAACTTTTAACTGATAGAATCACACACTTTACAAATTCATACCAAATATAGTTAACACAGTTATAACTACAGGTTAAGTATAGTGTGTAGCGAGTCGTTGGAATGCCGACGGTGTTGGACTATCTGCGAGGTACTGGCGTATTATCTCAGCACACGCACCTGGGCTTAACAAAGAGGTATCCACTTCCAGGTCATAAATGCCAGGGATGTGGACTTCACGTTGCCATAACTGAACCGGATGTGGTATGGGGGAGTCAGCTGTACTTCCCACATTCCACCCCGTGTTTTGTCGTCGTTCCATAACGATCTCAATGGGGCAGTGAACGCCTACGAACAAAACCGGCAATCCCTTCAAACGTCGGGCACTATCAGCCAGAATACCCCGCTTTATTGCGTAGGCGTCATGGTGTCCGACATCAACCACGACATTCAGACCCAAGCGGCTGTGGGCAGCGATAGACTCATACATGGCGCTGTAAAGAATGGGAACAAAGGGTTCGATGTCCTGGCGTTCTCCTCCTGGCCGCAAACCAATCCCAGGCAGGTATCGTGCGGGAGTCATTTGCATAAATCTATCAACACCCAAATTCATCCACAGACCATCAAATGTCTCCTGAATCACTGCGACAATGCTCGACTTTCCCGATCGCGGGACACCATTCAGGATGATAATTTGTCCTAGCTCCTGTGTCTGCCCCATGATTCCTCCTCGCATCCTTAATTAATACATATAGTTAGCAGTTCCACGTTAGGGCTAAAACGTTGAATAGGCAAGAATTCAGGAGTCAGAATTCCTAATTCAGAATCAAGACGCTGCGCGTAGATTACCAAAGTTTCGGCAGGTTCAGTTCACGATTAAGTCCCCACTCTCCAACTCAATTTAAAGCTAAGTCCTCTGGTGTATTACAGTTAAGTAGCATTTCGGGTTCTGCTAAGGGCAGAACTTCTACTGGATATTGCCGAAGCCACTGCTGAAACGATCGCCCCCCTTGGTTGATAAACTCTAGGAGTTGTGGCAAACAGCGACGGCGATAAAAACCACACAGAGGTTCCCAGCCTTTGGGATGACAAGCTAAAGCTGCGATCGCATTATCCCTCACGCGATCGAGTCTAGTTACCCAATCTTGCAACACCTCAACTCGCAACCTCGGCAAATCGCAAGCTAGCAGCAGTACCCATTCTGTCTCGACTTCGGCTAGTCCTTGAGCAAATCCAACTAAAGGCCCGTGGGCTAGAGATTCTCCAGATAAAGGTACTTCTCGGATAAATTGACAACCAGGCAAAAGCAAGTCTTGATAGCGTTCAGGCCAGGGAGTTACTACATAAACAACATCAGCACAGCTTTGAGCAATCCCACAAACTCGCTGCAACAATGGTATCCCTTGAATGGGAATCAAGGCTTTATCTTGACCCATCCGAGAACTCTTACCTCCAGATAACACAATCGCTGTTAATTTGCTACATGAGTTAATAGTCATTCGTCAAAAAAATAGCGGGTAAAAAACGAGTCAAACTAAATTAACCCCTGACGCTGAAAGTAGAATAAATTTATCTTCTACTTAAACCCCATCATGCCTATCCAAGAACTTGAACAACAACTCCTTCAGCTTTCCCCCAACGATAAACTGTACATCATCCAAATACTTGTCCAAAGCCTGACCACACACAACGACACCCACCCAGATCAACCAAGCAAACTCTCAGAGTTTTTCCGTCAATCCCCTTTAGCTGAACTTACCGAAGAACTTGACCTGAGTCGAGATCGCACCCTTCACCGCGATGCCTTCACCCTATGACCTACCTCCTTAATACCTGCGTAATTTCCGAACTTGTTGCCAAACAACCACATCAACAAGTTTTAGATTGGCTAGATGCCCAAGTGCCAGAAACACTTTACCTCAGCGTCATTACAATTGGCGAAATCGCTAAAGACATCAGCAAAATTACTGCATCTAAGTGCAAAGAATCTCTAACAACTTGGCTGAATCAAACTCTACCCAATCGCTTTCAACAAAGAATCTTAAGTATAGATATCTCAACAATGGTGTTGTGGGGAATTTAGTTGGGCAACTAGAACAGAATGGGCGACCTCTACCTCTCATGGATTCTCTGATTGCAGCAATCGCAATTCATAACTCTTTATCACTTGTCACCCGTAACGAAAAAGATTTTGCTGGGATAGGGCTTGTAATGGTTAATCCTTGGTCTGTTTAGGCATCATCATTATACGGGGTCAAATGAGCAACCGCGCAGAAAGTTACGATCGGGAGTGGATGACCTGCTGGCAACATTCTAGTTGGGAAAAATAAAACTATTTCCCGCCCTCACCTGACTTTTCTCCACTTGCTGCAATAAATGTTCTACACTTTCTGCTGGTGCTAGACACTTCAAGCCTTGGCAAACCAACCCAACGCTCCCCTCTGGTAAATCAGATGTTATGGCAAACACAGCCGTTGGTAGAAACTTGGGGATCAGCGAGTTTATTTGCTCAGTGGTGCTACGAATCAAGGTAGAGTTACGATACCAATCCAAAGCTGTAAACAAGCTAGGACAAGCTTGGGGAGCGCGATGCATTACACTTCTAAAAGCTTTCAAACCAAGTTCTGCTAAATCCAAATAATCTAGATTATCGGTAAGTAAGGCGAGACGGACAAGGTTAGCGATCGCAATTCCATTAGCTGATGGTGTCGCATTATCTGCGTAACTGCGCTCTCTAACAATTAAATCTTGACTAGAATCGCTTGATGTGTTATAGTAACCACCTAATTCTACACTCCAGAGAAATTCGTTAAATTCATCTTGGATAGCGATCGCTTTTTCTAACCATTGCTTATGCTCAGGGTTGCAAGCTTGTAAATCCAAGAGAGCTTTAACAAACAAAGCGTAATCTTCAGACTGGGCTAAAACGGTTGGTTCTCCTTGATAGTTGAGTCTCTGGAAACGCCCATCGACAAACTGATTTTCCAAAATAAAATTCGCCGCTCGTGCTGCTAATTCCAGGTACAAAGGTTGTTGAAAAACCCCAGCAGCCCTAGCTAGCCCAGAAATCATCAAGCTATTCCAGGCGACAATCATCTTTGTATCTGTCACAGAGGGAATGCGACCTGGCCAGTTAGTGGTTTTTGCTTCTTGGTTGTTTCGAGCCGGGGGAAAAGTTTCTAGAGATTCAGGACTAACGCCGTAACGAGCGGTAAACAGCTTACTCAGTGCCTTTTCCAGCGTTGCACTCAGTTGACCTGAATGGCGTCTTTGCAAAACATTACGTCCTTCAAAGTTGCCGTTAGGCGTCACCGTAAATTGCTGTTGTAATTGGGTTAATTCTTCAGGCGTTAACAGTTGTTGTAGTTCGCTGTAACTCCAGACATAAAAGGCTCCTTCTTCTGGTTCTACAGCCGTGGATTCTGTGAAGCTGTCGGCATCTTGAGCAGCATAGAAGTAACCTTCAGGCGCAGTCATTTCCCGCTTCAGCCATTGTACAGTACCAGCGATCGCCCTTTCAAAAGCTGGCTCTTGTATTCCTGCACTCCATAAATAAGCCAGATACTCGACAATCTGTCCATTGTCGTAGAGCATCTTTTCAAAGTGGGGTACTGTCCAAGTCGGGTCAACAGTATAGCGATGAAAACCACCGCCTACATGGTCATAAATGCCCCCCAGCGCTAAGTCTAGTCCCCGTTGGGTGCAAACTTGCTTGCCATCATAGCGAGATTCAAAATTAAATCGAGTTCCCCGCAGTGCTAATTCTGTGTAGGGAATCATCGGAAAACTATTGCCAGATTGACTAGGAGTAATTACACCTGTGCTAGTTTCCCAACCTTGGCGGAGTAATTCATGGTCTTCAAGCTCATCTGTTGTACCGTCTTGCAACACCGCAGACGTGAGCAGAGACTCAACAATTAAGGCTTTACGTTGTTGTAAGTCCGCTTTTTCTGTATCGTAATAACGACGAAGCGCTTGCAAAACTTGCAAAAATCCCGGACGACCATAGCGGGGGTCTACAGGGAAATAAGTACCAGCGTAAAACGGCACTAAATCTTCTGGGGAAAGAAAAATATTTAAAGGCCAACCTCCTTGACCGCTCATCATCTGCAAAGCTTGCATATAGATGCTATCGAGGTCTGGTCTTTCTTCCCTGTCTACTTTAATCGGAAGATAATTGCTGTTCATGTAGTCAGCGATCGCAATATCAGAAAAAGCCTCGCCTTCCATGACAGTACACCAGTGGCAACTAGAATAGCCAATGGAAAGAAAAATCGGTTTATTTTGCGCTCTTGCAGTTGCAAGTGCTTCATCACACCAAGGCCACCAATCAATCGGGTTTTCGGCGTGTTTGCGGAGATAGAGGCTCTTAGCTTCAGCAAGGCGATTAGTCATGATCAAATGCCAGTAGTTGCCTTCTTTGCTCAGTCTACCCCGTTCTCAAGAATGTTAGCTTAAGACAGCTATATACATTAAGTAAGAAACTCAACGAACAAATTATCCCTTTGTTGTTAATCTCGCCTAAGTAAGTTGGTGTAAAAAATGCAGTTTTGTAGTCAGCGCTAACTACAAAGCAATTAATTATTATTATGTAAGGGACTTTCAGCGAACGTAGGGGCACAAGGCCTTGTGCCTCTACAAATCTACAAATAATTTAGGATAATTTATTTTTTGTCAGTCCCTAATAATTAGGTTTATGTACGCCTTCTTACTTACACCACTGCAATTTATGAAACATTTTTATTGAAAAGATCGCAATAGCAAGCTAACAATATTTGGTGGCGTTTCTCGCACAGGTGATGCTGTCTTTGTTTGTATTAAAGTATTTGGGCTAAGTCCTGCTATCAGATGGAGCAAGAAGGTGATGATGGCGGCTTGTATAAGTTTTTCCAGCATGGCACGTCTCTTGTGAATGGATAGCATTTCAACTGCGACTGGTTATTCTAAATACACCTCGTACTCGCGATTTACCGAATCTAACAAAAATAACTTGATAAATGCCGAAGGAAATCCTAAAAAAATGTTTAAAATGTTACTGCTCATTAACATAATTCCCTAAGCAAATCGGATTTCGGTTATCGGTTTAGTCGATACATCGCCAAGGTTGTACAGTAAAGTCCGAGATATAAGATTGGCGACAATTGAAGTTTTTTGATTTATTCTTCCCTAAACCGGGATATTTTCTTAGACAGCTTTTGTCGCTAAAAAGTGCCCTTGGAGGTTGAATCTATTGCAAAAGCACATTTTGCTCCTTTGTTGAATCAGACAGAATAGCCAAGATTTACTTATATCTACCTGGGAATAGTAGAGATCAGCCCCAGTTTCGGGCTGTCACCGATAAAATGTATTTAAAGTAGCCACAAACACGCTTCCATGATTCCTATCGTTATTGAACAATCGGGTCGAGGTGAACGCGCCTTTGACATCTACTCACGGCTGTTACGTGAGCGCATCATCTTTTTGGGACAACAAGTTGATAACAATATTGCCAACTTGATTGTTGCCCAACTGCTGTATTTGGATGCTGAAGACCCGGAGAAAGACATTTATATGTACATCAATTCTCCCGGTGGTTCGGTGACGGCTGGTATGGGCATTTTTGACACTATGAAACATATTCGCCCTGATGTCTGTACAATTTGTACCGGATTGGCGGCGAGTATGGGCGCTTTTCTCCTCAGCGCAGGTACTAAGGGTAAGCGGATGAGTCTACCTCATTCTCGGATTATGATTCATCAACCTTTAGGCGGCGCTCAAGGACAGGCGACTGATATTGAAATTCAGGCGCGGGAAATTCTCTATCATAAGCGGCGGCTAAATGACTATTTAGCCGAACATACAGGTCAACCAATTGAGCGGATTGCTGAAGATACTGAACGTGACTTTTTCATGTCGCCAGAGGAAGCCAGGGACTACGGTTTGATTGACCAAGTGATTGACCGTCACTCTGCTGGTAGTCGCCCAGCAGTTGCTGTTGTTTAGTCATTAGTCATTAGTCATTAGTCATTAGTCATTAGCAAAAGACTAATGACTAATCAAAATCCTGCTCTTGGGTCTGGCTGAGATTGCAGGTATTTGAGAAATTCGTGTAATTCTTCTTCAGTTAGCAAAGTACGCCCCCGTTTACCGTAGGTTTTAATCAAATGCTCCCGTCCCTGTTCTGGTGTCCAGCCTAAGCGCTGGATTTCGACATCTGTTTTAGCAATTACATCCGACAAATCTGCTGGTGTTGGTTGAGATGCAAGGGATGCAAGGTATTTCCGGAAGTCTAGTAATTCTGCTTCTGTCAGCAAAGTACGCGATCGCTTCCCATAAGTTTTAATCAGATGCTCCCGTCCCTGTTCTGTTGTCCAGCCTAAACGCTGCATTTGGACATCGGTCTTAGCCAATATCTGAGATAAAACCTCAGAAGATATTCTAGTAATTACATTGTCTGATTCTTCTGAGTATGTAGAGAAATCTTGGAACTCTTCATATTCTGCATCAAGATCGCTGGGGTACTCTACTATAGGTTGAGCTTTTAAATATTTGGGTAATTCTAATAATTCTTCTTGGGTAGGCGAATTCTTACTTTCCTTGCTAGAACTTGTTATGACATACTCCTGTTCTTCCTCTTTCATCCAACATAACCGTTCGATTTCAGTATTAATTTGCCCCTGCTGTTGTGTCCAACATAACTGTTCGGTGTCAACATTAATTTTGGCAGTCACAACTCGATCTAATGGTTGAGATTCAAGGTATTGAAGGAAGTCTAGTAATTCTAATTGTGTCAGTAAAGTACGCGATCGCTTCCCATAATTTTTTATCAGATGTTCCCGTCCTTGGTCTGTTGTCCAGCCTAATCGCTGCATTTCAACGTCTGTTTGAGCAATTACTTCAGAAAAATTCACAGGTTCCATAGCTTCGTTACTGTTTCAAGAGCCGATGTTATTAGTCATTAGTCATTACAAATGACTAATGACTAATGACAAATGACTAATCAAAATCCTGCTATTGGGTCTGGCTGAGATTGTAAGTATTTGAGGAATCCGTGTAATTCTTCTTCAGTCAGCAAAGTCCGCCCCCGCTTACCGTAGGTTTTAATCAGATGCTCCCGTCCTTGTTCTGGTGTCCAGTTTAAACGCTGAAGTTCGACATCTGTTTTAGCAATTACATCTGATAAATCAACTGGTTCAGCTTTTTTCTTTCTCTTTCCTGTCACTGACGGGGTAGTGGCATTTTCTTGAGGGCTGTAACTCCGGGGTGTAAATGGTGTGACATTGTTGGCAGAAATTGCCGGAAAGGTTTGATTTTCTGGCTGGTTATCAAAGTTTATTTCCAAGTTCTCAACTGGAGGATCGAATTCTAGCTCCCGGTTGGCAGTCATCGGATTTTGACCTAAATCTTGGCTATAGGTATCGCTTGCTAGGGGCGCAGCATTGCTATACCCGTATTGTTCCTTACTACTTGTTACTACTTCTGGTTTGATGTTCCGTTCTTTGGAAGGCGGTATAGAGATTTCTTTGTCGCTGACTGCTGGCCACTGACTACTAACAAAATTCTCATTTTTTGCAGAGGAATAAGCAGCAGGCTCATTCAATCCACCTTTAATATTTAAGTCAGGATTTAGCTGTGCTGGCGAAACTGGATTTGAGGTCAACACGACTGATTCTGGTGGCGCGTTTGTAATACCCAAAACTATCAGCGCCCTGTTTCTAGCTTGGTCTTCTGCTGCTTCTACTGTTTCTGCTGCTGCCATACCCGTAGCACGGGTTACGCCTTCAATTTGCACGCTTGCCCGAACAATATATTTTCCTTGAAAAATTTGCACTAATTCAGAAATCAAACTGCCCTTGGGATACAAGCTCTGGAATTGAGCCAACATAATACTGCTACCAATCTAAATATTTTTAATAACGGGGTTGATACTGCCTGTATATTCAAGCGAGATCGGCTGCCCTTACTTTAATTTACATCCACTCGATACCCTTTCCTGCCTGCCAATATTGTATTTATTCATTTTTAATTGCCTACTATGTATCATCAGTTTCTTGGCAGGCAATGAGTAGGTATAATTCTCTGCTCTGAGCCGTCAAGGTAATATTCTTGCTTTGGGGACTTCCAGAGAATAAATTAATCAATTTGTTTAAATGATATTCTTCTTTCTTCCCCTGCTCCCTGCTCCCTGCTCCCTGCTCCCTGCTCCCCTGCTCCCCTGCTTACACAGTAATTGATTATTTTTTTAATTGGAAGTCCCTTGCCTGGATGTCCTAATTGTAGCAGTAGCTCTTTTTTGACGAAATTTTTGGTCAGTGCTAACTTATCTGGGTAGTCTTGCTTGCAATGCTATACTGATTAGCCAACTCGATATCTAGAACTATTTTCTGGAAGTGCGCTCTAAATCTACAATAATGGAGATAAGGTTCGCCCTCGCTGCTTATTAAGCTGCTTACCTAATTGTTACCGATTCTACATGTGGGAAAATTGGGTTCACCAGCAGTTCCTTTTAGTTAAAAATCAGAGTCTAATGGCGTAAAATTACCTTCTCTCTAGACAATCAAACACCTGTACTTTCCACGCCACTTGCTTTACTTGGGGAGACCTCAGATGCTCGCAGACTCGCTAAGGCTTTTAGCGTCTCTCCTTGGAAAAGACCCTCCGGGTTCGGCAGTCCCCAGACGCTCGATAACTCGCTAACGCTGCGCTATCGACGGGAACCGCCAAGACTGGGGCTACCTCACAGCAGTGGCTTCCTTGCATAGCGCTTTTGGGCAGTATGGATTCTCCAAACCCAGCTTCTTAAAAACCCGTCGCGTAATTAACTAGCGGGGCTAAATTTTAATCAGGCGTGCAATCTTAAGTTTGATTAGGTGAAGGGACTTGAACGCAGGCGAATTCTGAGAGCATCGTGCAGTGAGAAGTTCGTAAACGCCCAGAGTTGTCCGTGGGTCGGCTTCTTTGCAAAGGAACTGCTGGAGTAGTTTCCCGCTTTTACTGGGTCGGGCTTCCTTTCCTTAGAACTTAGGAAGCTTGCTTCAGAGCAATTAGTTTCCAGCTTGTTTCTGTAAGCCGTGAGAGTATACAGAAAAGAACCAGATTAAACAACAAATGATGTTTTGACCAAAGGTCGGTTCACTGCATGGAATTTTCAATCGCTACACTCCTTGCCAATTTCACCGATGATAAATTGGTAGCTCGGAAGGTTTTAGAAAAGAAACTTGGCTGTGAAGATGAAAAAAGTTTACAAAAACTTCACATTGCCTTAGATGTTCTGGAAAAAATCGGTATTTTAGTGAAGGAACGGGGCAAGTACCGCCGTGTCTCAGAAGAGGGAATAATCGAGGCAAAACTCCGTTGTTCTAGTAAAGGCTTTTGCTTTGCTATTCAAGATGTGGAAGGAGCCGAGGATATTTACATCCGCGAAAGTCATCTGAGTAATGCTTGGAATGGCGATCGCGTTTTGGTAAGAGTTCTGAAAGAAGGCAGTCGCCGTCGCTCTCCTGAAGGAGAGGTGAAGTTGATTATCGAACGCTCTAACCACACTTTACTGGCACGAATTAAGCAAGTAGAAACTGGTTTTCGGGCTGTGCCTTTAGACGATCGCTTACTGTTTGAACTCAAGATTCAACCTAACGGGGCAAAGTTAGAAGAAGCGATCGATCATTTGGTTCATGTGGAAGTTTTGCGTTACCCGTTGGCACAATATCCTCCCCTTGGTCGAGTGGTGCAAATCCTCGGTAGTGATGCCGAAGCTGCTGCTGATATAGATTTAGTTACGTGCAAACACGACCTTTCCCGGACTTTTCCAGATAATGTTCTAGAAGCAGCTGCGAGGTTGCCCAAAAAGCTCCTCAAAGCAGACCTGAAAAATCGGCTAGATTTACGTAATTTGTTTACTCTCACGATTGAAGGAGTAAATAGCGATACCAAAATTATAGAAAACGCTTTTAGTTTAGAAAAAAACTTAGCCGGAAATTGGCTTTTGGGCGTTCATATCACCGATGTTTCTCACTATGTCCAACCTGACGAAGCCTTAGATAGAGAAGCACTCAAACGAGGCAAATCAGTGTATTTGGGAGAATTGGTGTTGCCAATCTTGCCCCCAGCTGTAGCAGAACGTTGTTCTTTAGTACCTGGGAGCGATCGCTTAACTATCTCTTTTTTAATTACCATCGATCCCCAATCGGGAGAAGTGCTGGAATGGGAAATTCAACCCAGTGTCATCAATGTCGAGACTGCACTGAGTACAGAACTTGCCCAAGCAATTCTCACAGGTGAAGCTGAAGATAAATCATCACAGGTTTTCCAAATCCTGCAAGACCTCCAAGCCTTGCAAACAGCTGTGAAACAGGTACGATTAAATCGTGGTAGCCTCCAGTTGAATCTGCCGCCTAGCCAAAACGCCTATTATGATGAGGGGATTTTAGGCGCTGTGGTGGTGAATGATTTGCCAGTGCGATCGCTACTCACGGAGTTGGTGCTATTAGTTAATCAACTGTTTGCAACTCACTTAAATGCTCTTGGTGTTCCGGCTATCTGGCGAGTCCAAGGCACACCTGATGTTGAAGATGTCCAGGAAATGCTGAAATTGGCAGTCAATTTAGGCGTTGACCTCACATTAGATCCAGAAGTTGATATCCAACCCTTAGATTACCAACATTTGACCACAGCTTTTGCTGAATCTCCCTCCGAGCAAGTTCTTACTTACTTATTACAAGATACACTGAAACCGTCTGCATACAGTACCACCAAAGGATCTCACTTTGGTCTGGCACTACCGCAATATGTTCATTTTAGCGCTCCCTTGCGGCGGTTCCCAGATTTGCTGATGCAGAGAGTGTATTACACGCTACTGGAAAACGGACGCGATCGCCGCAATACCCGTGTCAGAGAGCGCGTTAACCTCCGCCACTCCTCCAGCCATGAGGAAATTAACTGGAACGTTTTACCCCCAGAATTGCAACAAGAACTGCAAAGCGATTTGACCAGGGTAATTGTCCAAATCAACGACCGAGAAAAAGAAGTCCAAGAAGCCGAAGCCGATTTAGCCGGACTGCAAAAAGCCCAACTGATGAAGCAGCGCATCGGTCAGGTATTTCAAGGCGTGATTACCGGGGTTCAATCCTACGGTTTCTTTGTGGAAATTGAAGTACCAGCAGCCGAGGTGGAATCCAGCAGTAATCCTGGTGTGCCTTTGCGAGTAGAAGGATTGGTACACGTCAGTTCTCTCAAAGACGATTGGTATGAATATCGCGCCAGACAACAAGCACTATTTGGGCGCAAAAATCGCGCTTCTTATCGATTAGGCGATCGCGTCGCCGTCCAAGTTAAGAGTGTCGATTACTACCGTCAGCAAATTGATTTGGTAACAGTCGGTAGCGATGGCATTGCCAAAGGTTTAACTGGCAATGATTCCCGTGAAGACCTTTCAGACCTCTACTTACCAAATGATCTGGAGCCTGATGACCTAGATCCTTACTCTGAGGATGAGTAAAGTGAAAAAGCAGAGGAGCAGGGAGCAGGGAGCAGGGGAGAAAAACCACGCCACTTACGCTTGTTGCTCTCAACCAAGGAAAGAATGAGAGCAACGGTGCTTTCGCCTACGGCGAGGTTTGTACCTTTCCCCCTGCCCCCTGCCCCCTGCCCCCTGCCTCTTATAAACTAAACTTTACGTGTCAAATAACACCAAACCTTTAATTTTAGGCGTATCGGGCGCATCTGGTCTGATTTACGCTGTTCGCGCGATCAAATTTTTGCTAGAAGCGGAGTATAGCATTGAATTGGTTGCCTCTAAATCAACTTACATGGTTTGGCAGTCAGAACAGGAAATTCGGATGCCACCAGAACCAACCGGGCAAGAACAATTCTGGCGAGAGCAAGCTGGTGTTGCACTTGCCGGTAAACTCCGGTGTCATCCTTGGAGCGATGTCGGAGCCGGAATTGCCAGCGGTTCCTTTGCCACTCTGGGGATGATGATTATTCCATGCAGCATGAGTACAGTAGCAAAGCTAGCAGTTGGCTTGAGTTCCGATTTACTAGAACGGGCAGCGGATGTCCAACTCAAAGAAGGGCGAAAGCTGGTTATTGTCCCGCGTGAAACGCCTTTTAGCCTCATCCACCTGCGTAACTTAACTTCTTTGGCAGAAGTTGGAGTGAGAGTTGTCCCCGCTATTCCCGCCTGGTATCACAATCCCCAAACCATCGAGGATTTAGTTGATTTTGTAGTTGCCCGTGCTTTAGATCAACTAGATATTGACTGTATTCCAATTCAGCGGTGGCAAGGTCGTCGCTAACACCCTGAGTGGATTTATTGGATCTCTTGCAAAAATATATTTTTCCAAGACAGGGAAAAGGGTAAAGGTTAAAGGGAAGGGTTTTGAGTTTCTTCACCCTTTTCCCCTTCACCTTTACCCCGACAAATGCCAAGAAGTCTATTGTAAATTTCACAATAGTCCTAAAAAGGTAATGATAGAGATGGCTGATAGTGTCAGTAGTCAGTGAAGAGTAATTAACGAATAATATTCAGACTGATAACTGACCACTGACCAAAGAGGCAGGGGAGTAGTGAGCAGGGGGCAGAGGGAGAAAGATTCTGGAATTCTCGGCTCTATTAGGGTCAATAAATTTATTTATGAGGTTTTCCCCCTGTCCCCTGCCTTCTGCCCCCTGCCCCCTTTCCTCTTCAGTAAATGACAACTGACAAAATTGCTATGGCTGTAATTCGCTTAATTCTATTGGTGGCAGTACTGGGAGGACTAACGCTGTTATTAGTCCAAAATTTCTCACCTGCCCTATCGCTAGTATTTTTGGGCGTGCGAACTCAACCATTACCACTAGCGATATGGATTTTGTTCAGTACTGCCACTGGTGCTTTCACATCGATATTGATTGCTACCTTATTTAATTTATCCAATTATTTTGTGGCAGGACAACGCCAAACTTCTAATAGAGCAACCGCCCCTTCAAGTCGTGCGAAGGCAACTCAAAGACAAGAACCGACATCTCGCCCTGCTAATCCTCCACCACCAGCTAGTAAAAGAGAAGAGCCTAGCAGTGAGGAATTTGATGATTGGGAGACAAATAGCAGTAGAGATGATGATTGGAACTTTGATGAAAAGTCAGAAGAAGCACCTATTCCTAATTCTCAGGCTCAACAACCTAGAGACTCAACAACTTACGAACGTCAATCAGAAGCCAAAAGCAGCTCTCGGTCTGGTTCAGTTTATTCCTACAGCTACCGCGAGCCAAAAAATACGGCAGCAGGAAAAACTGAATCAATTTACGATGCTGATTACCGAGTAATTATCCCCCCTTACCAGCCGCCAACTACCAATCAAGCCGATGATGATGATTGGGAATTTTTTGAGGATGATGATGATTTTGAAGATGATGGTAAACGCCCCCGTCGGTGAGATGTAGCAGGCGACATCTCTATTTAATGCCACACCGCTCTCTAGACTCCTGCTTGACCTTACCAGTCATGGCGGCTTCCTGCAAAGTCATGAAAGCATTAAAATCTTCCAAGTCATATCGAGTAGTCAACAGTTGTCGTAGTTGATCTTCAGCTTCAACTGTCAAATAACCAGTTGCTAAAGCTCTTTCTACAACGTCACGAATTCGAGTCATGGTTGACACCTCATTCATTCTATATTTATTCATTCAGGCTTATTGGGGTGGAATATGCAGTAGTCTTTGTGTCTAAACTTCAATTTCTTTGCAAGTTTTTTTTGGGCGATCGCGGTAAATCAGTCATTATTTACACCTTTATTAAAAACATTTAATTGAGCGAGTCTTGTTATAACTGAACTTTTAGAATAACGACCCTGTGCTGTTAGAAACACGGTATTGTGTATACTTAAAATTATCCATCAGAGTAAAAACCCTGATTATTCAGATAGACAGATATTGTTTGGATAAAGTTTCAAACAAGCTAAGTTAATTTTTTGGTTAAGCATAGGCATTATTATGCAGCAATTACCTAGTTACTTCCGAAAAATTACTACATTCCTAAGAAATTCATCAGTTATTACTGATGGTAATTTCAGAGAAGAATCGTTAATTTACTGCCTAAGTTACTTTAAATACATTAATAACGGTAATTATGTCATTTCGTTCCTCTTAAAATAGAAGATGAATTTGCAGATTTTAAAACTAATTGCAAGTTACAGCAGTTTTCGTTTACATGAAGTACAAAATCATTGGTTTTGAGGCAGGAGGCAGAGGGCAGTTCTTGCTGGAGGGAGAAGAATAATTTGATTTGTGAGTTTTTGGTTCTGTACCTCACTTACCTGCAATCTGCTGTATAAAAGTTATAAGTAAATTTGAGATATACAAAGTGAAAAACTTTGATATCTGTTGAAAATAAATTTATTGAGGTTTATTTTGTTTTTGTATGCCTGCGAAAATTACTAATATCGGCATCAAGTCGTAGTAGTAAACTATTAGAGTTTGCGCGATTATATATCAAACTCCGTATTTTTAAGTTCTAGATTGAATCGTTGAGTTTATAATTTAAAACTGTGACTCAGCACTCAAAACTTATAATTGGAGCGAAGCAACTGGTGAGCAGCTTATTAAAAGGAGTCAACCTGTACTTAATTGGTATTATGGGCGTTGGTAAGACGACAGTAGGGCGCTTACTAGCAAAAGAACTGGGTTATGGGTTTGTAGATACCGATGATGTAATTGCCCAAGCAACAGGTAAATCTATCAATCAGTTATTTGCGCAAGTTGGTGAAGCTGGATTTCGCCAGTTAGAAAGCGACGTACTTTCACAAGTTTGTGCTTTTACAAAGTTGACTATAGCAACTGGTGGGGGCATTGTATTGCGGCAAGAAAATTGGAGTTACTTGCACCACGGCTTGATAGTGTGGCTAGATACGCCAGTGGAGATAATTTACAGTCGTTTAGCTGAGGATACCACAAGACCACTGCTACAAGATGCCGATCCTAAAGCTAAGTTGCGATCGCTCCTCGAACAACGAACACCACTTTACTCTCAAGCCGATTTGCACATCATCGAGCGAGAGGGAGATACACCTGAAGATGTTGCCAAGCAAATACTTGAGGCAATTCCTAGTGTGCTGAAAAAACCTGTTTCTCATTAGGAAGACTCAAATTACCAAATTTTGCTCATCCGCAGGATAAACCCTGGTAATTCTGGATTGCCACTAACTGCTTCGGGATTATCCAAAATTTCAACTTCTCGATTCGGACGGTAAATGTAGACTTTTCGATTCTGCCGATCGATTAACCAGCCTAATGATGCACCGTTATCGATGTACTCCTGCATTTTCTCTTGTAATTTTATCAAGCGATGTCTACGACGGGCTACGCCTACGCTTAAGGAGCGTAACTCAATCACAAAGCTGGGACAAATTGGTGCAAACGAAGCTTTTTGTGAATCTGTTAAGGCATTCCAGCGCTCCAGTTCAATCCAAGAAGCATCAGGGGAACGCATCGCTCCATTGGGTAGTGTAAAACCTGTACTGGAGTCAAAGCCTATGCCAGTGCCATCTTGTTCAGTCCAATACCCAAGCTGTGCAGCAATGTTAAAGTTACGGTTGCCCGTATCTGAAAAAGCTGGTGGCATAATGATGACTTCCCCATTGGCAGTACGCTCAATTCGTAAATCTCCATTGGCTTGACAAAATTCGTAGAACTGCTCACAGAGATAATTGGGATAGCTTGAGATAAATCAACATTTGCAGGAAAAATTGTTTCTGAACAGTAAACTTGTGAGATTTGTATCCTCGAAACTTGTATCGACTATTTCTGCACCTTCTAGATTTGTACCTTCTAGATTTGCACCTTCTAAACTGCTTTCCAAGATTTTACAGTTTGTTAGTTTTGCCCTTTTTAAGCTGGCATATTGAAAATTGCACTCAGTTAAATCGGCATTACTCAAATCTGCTTCATCTAGCATTACATAACGTAGATTTGCTCCTTGTAAATCAACTCCTTTAAGAATAGTTCGTTGAAGATTAGCCCCATGTAACTCGGCATTTCTTAAATTAGAGTTGCTTAAATTAGCCTCGCTCAAGTTAATACCTAGTAAATTAGCATCCCTTAAACTAACGCCAATAAAATTTCTTTCCCCAGAGGCATACTGTTTGAGTAATTCTTTAATATCCATGACTCTAATAAAGCGCTTATTAACACCACTAAAATAGAACTTACGCACTGAAGCCTGAAGCCTAGATCCCCCCTAGCCCCCCGATAAATTGGGGGGAACTTCTAAAGCCCCCTTTTTAAGGCCTTGTGATTACCAACATTTTTCAAGAGACTGGGTTGAAAAATCGATAGCCCAGCACATATCCATTAATCGACACCATCCGCGCCATAGAGTTTGCCAACCAGGAAGCCCATCACTTTTACGACCAAGAAAACCACCCAAACGAGCAACGCACTTCCAAAACTCACCTAAAGTTAAATCATCACAGAGCAAACCAAGACGAGCAACCAGAATATTTAGCATCATCGGAGGTACAAAATTTTGAGCAGGCAATAACGGATTACTGCGACTAAGTTCACGTAACTGTAACAATCTCACTGCAACAACTGCAAAAAAACCAAGCAATGTGACTAAACCATTGGCTGACTCCAATTGACGCTTTTCTATTGCACAACCACTTTTCAGGCATTTATGATATTCTTCAATCAGCCAACGGCAACTGTACCAGTCGATTTGGATGAAAGCAGAGTTCTTATCTGTTACAGGTATACTCGTAAATAGAATCCACGTCCATTTCACCCGACTCTTCCCAAACACGTATACACCAGCCATCAATCGGCTGTTGTTTTCTTTCACTACCCGTTGTAGGTGGTTGAATTGTTAGGGCTGACCAAGCAACTTGTAAATCCACACAACGTTTAGGTTCACCATTGCGACCACGTAGCACGAGCGTCTTGGTTGACATTGGTGACAAGGCACGAGCGAAAGCTTTGAGGTATCCTTTTGTACCGTCTGGTTTAGTAATTACACGATTTTGAGTTACCCGCAGTAAGCAGTGCCAGCGTAGTCCAATCACACGTCGGATATATGAAAAAATATCACTGCCTCTGTCTCCAACACTTACCCACATTGAATCTAGCTGTGGAGCTTCTCCGATTGATTCGACCATCTGCGACCAAATTTCACCCTCACTTTCGCTTCTGAGTAATTCCTGTGAAATGTTCTCGATTTTTTGGTTCTGGCTATCACTGCCACGTACCCAAGGTATTTGTCCTGCCAGTCCCAATATCTCTGGGTTTCCTGGTACTGGTACTACTGCCAAGCAATTGTGCAGCATAATTCCTCGCCCTTTCCCATCGCCTATATGTCCTAACCCCTTGATATTTCGCGCTGATGTGTAGTCTAGTTCTGATGTGTCTTGGATAAATAGGACGACTGAGCCTGAGCTATTTTTAGCGATCGCTTTTGTTGCTGTTGTATGGGGCTTAATCAACTCACTGTGAGTCACCTCTTCTTCTGCAAATAGTCTGTAGGCTGCTCTGACTTCATTCCAACCTGACATAATATTTGGCAGACTTGCTTCGGGGTTGGCGGCAATTGCTGCTCCCACTGCGATCGCTCTATCTGTACGACGACTATCCCCTAATTCGGTATCTCCCCATTGCTCAACTGCCCAAGCATTGAGGTTTCTGAAATTTTTCAACTTCATACTCTGACTCTATTACACCTCTACCTCACTTTAAAATATGTTGGTAATGACAAGCTTTTTAAGGCAGGGCTGATTCATTCCCTAAAAGGCACTGATTTACAAGCTTTTCAAGCAAAAAAATCAGGTGACTTAAAAATCTGATTGGGCAGGAAAATGACGATTGCACTTAAATTTACTGGTTGAGGTGGTAGTTTTTGTTTTTCCCACTCAAGCAAATTTCTGACTCATACTCTTGACAAAATCCCTGAAATTTCGGATGAAACAGCCCTGCCTTTTTAAGGGGGTTGGGGGATCTGAGTGCGTAAGTCCTATAAAAGTATCTCCTTACAAAAGAGATACTGCCACTATTACTGTTATTGCTGTGTTATCTACACAACAAGCAACCATATTTTTACAAATCCAGCCAGATTGCTAGAGTCATTATAGTACAAATATACTTACTTAAATTGGGCATCAGAGATTGTGACGAGCTACAAAGTCTTCTATACTTACTGAAATAGGTTTTAACTCTTAACGGCGGCTCCTCATGACGGTCAACGATTCTGAATACATCAGGCAAGCTGAAGCTACTTGTGTACAAGACGTATTCACCAAGCTACTGTTTGTAGGTTTTCAACCTCTTGAAAATGAGCATCTCGCGTAACAAGAATTAAATGATACTGAATTGCAACAGATGCAATCCAAATATCATTTTCGGGTAATGGACGACCTTTGAGGTGCAATTTATTCTTAACTTCACCATATTTACGGGCAGTTTCTACATCACATCCAATGACCGTATTTCTGGCAATAAATTCCTCAATACGTTTTAAATTCCCTTGCGATCGCCCTGATTTTATTGCACCGTAAAACAATTCACCAATAGCAACACTAGGAATAAAAATTTCTTCTGCATTTACCAGCTGATTATTTACTTCGATATCATTTGCAAATAAAGCAATAATAATATTAGTGTCAAGCAGGTATCTACCACTCATCTATATCTACCTGTTCGCAACCTTCTTCAATCGCTTCGCGCATCAACTGAATATCGTTTGGTGATATTGTACCTGCAAAATTTAATAATTGTTTACCTGGAACACCATGAATTTGCGAACCTAGTAAAGTTCGGGCAAACTCCAGCACTCGATATTGCAAGTCTTCAGGCATCACTTTTAATTCTTCAATTAGCCGATCGAGAATCGGTGTATCCATATTTCTCCTGATAATTTTCGATTTTGGTTGCTAGTCCTTCTTTTATAGATTTTCACATTTCTGAGACGAACTAAACAGCTATGGCTTATCAGTACAGACATACTCAATGGCATCAGAGATTGTGACGAGTTACAAAGTCTTCTACACTTACTGAAATAGGTTTTAACTCTTAACGGCGGCTCCTCATGACGGTCAACGATTCTGAATACATCAGGCAAGCTGAAGCCACTCGTGTACGTGTACTCAGCGAAGCACTACCTTATATTCAACAATTCACCGGTCGCACTGTTGTTGTCAAATATGGTGGCGCAGCAATGAAAGATAGCGCACTCAAAGACAAAGTTATCCGCGACATTGTATTCTTATCCTGCGTGGGCTTGCGTCCGATTGTAGTCCACGGTGGTGGCCCAGAAATTAACAGTTGGTTAGATAAGCTGGGCATCGAACCACAGTTTAAAAATGGTCTGCGAGTCACTGATGCTGCCACAATGGATGTGGTGGAAATGGTTTTAGTTGGTCGAGTTAATAAAGAAATTGTCTCCTTGATTAACCAAGCTGGTGGATTGGCTGTAGGACTTTGCGGTAAAGACGGTAATCTATTTACAGCCCGTTCCCAAGGTGAAGAAGGCATCGGCTTTGTGGGGGAAGTCACCAATGTGAATATCAAGATTTTGGAAACCCTCGCTAGCAATGGCTATATTCCGGTAGTCTCTAGCGTCGCCGCAGACGAAACGGGACAAGCTTATAACATTAACGCCGATACTGTAGCTGGGGAAATCGCTGCTGCATTAGGGGCAGAAAAGTTAATTTTACTGACTGACACCAGTGGAATTTTAAAAGATTACAAAGACCAATCTACTTTGATTCCGAAAGTAGATATTCGTGAAGCCCGCGAGTTGATTGCTGATGGTATAGTTAGCGGTGGGATGATTCCCAAAGTGAATTGTTGTGTGCGATCGCTTGCTCAAGGAGTCCGTGCCGCACACATTATCGATGGTCGCATTCCCCACGCCCTGTTACTAGAAATCTTTACTGATGTTGGGATTGGGACGATGATTCTCGGTTCGCAGTTTACCTATTAGAGT
Source organism: Nostoc sp. DSM 114167 (assembly GCF_052692655.1). Classification (NCBI taxonomy): domain Bacteria; kingdom Bacillati; phylum Cyanobacteriota; class Cyanophyceae; order Nostocales; family Nostocaceae; genus Nostoc; species Nostoc sp. DSM 114167. The sequence goes on along the minus strand of NZ_CP195116.1, from coordinate 2,805,696 downwards.
GCCGAGTGCTGAGTGAGAAGTGAGGAGTGAGGAGTAAAGAGTTCTTATTATCCCCTCATCTCCCTACTCTACCGAGGATAGGTAATAATAACTCGCGATCGCCCACCGCTAAATGGTGTACGAGGCCATGAATTATTGATAATTACTGGATTAACTAGGGTTGAGTCTCGAATTGTTGGATCGATCGGCGTGAAATTTCTCACGTTTTGCCTGAACTGGGGATAGGAATAATCGCGGTAATGATTGCGTTGTGGTATCAGTCCTGTTGTTGGATCTACAGGCATCGGCGTAGGAATCGGACTACCATAAATAAAGGAACCCACAGAAGGCGATGTCTGACGACAAGCTGCTCCGCAGCTACGCCAGACTCCATAACCACCATCATTCACGAATGCGCGCTGGGCGGAATGCGATCGCCTGACTCCATAACCACTATCAATCACGAATGCGCGCTGGGCGGAAGCTGGAGCAATGCTTACACCCATCACTGCTAAAGTCATACCTGCTAAGAGCCAATTCAGTTGCGAATGCTTGATTTTCAACATAATTTTGCTCACCTGCATTTGATACCGGAATTTTTAATCAGAAAATAGTCGCAGCTACTTACTTAAAATTTTAGAAGTTTATCCACTTTCAGATTGCCAGCTTTTGAAAAGATTCTAAAAAGATTGCTGGCATTGGCAAAATGAAAATAGTGCTAATTTTTGTATAAGACGTGAATACAGAAAGTCTAGAAATTGCTAAAACCCGCTACCAGGCTGGGAAAGTTGCCTTTGAGAATGGGCAATACCGCAAAGCCGTAGAAAATTTAGAAAAGGCCAGCGCTCTATTAGCTCGTAATTCTCGTCTTGGGGGCGAAGTAGAAATTCATCTAGTGACAGCTTATGAAGCGGCTGGACGCACGGATGATGCGATCGCTCTTTGCGAAAGACTCAAACGCCATGCCCATTTTGAAATCAGCAAACAAGCGCGGCGGATGCTTTATATCTTAAAAGCACCAAAGCTGAAAAGACCCAGTGAATGGATGACCGAAATCCCCGATTTGGGCGCATTAGCCGATAATGAACTCAAAATTTCTGTACCTGCTAAGTCTACTAAATCTTCTGGGGAGCAAAAGCCAAAACCTGCCGAGCGAGAATTTGTTGACCTCAGTCAGGTCAATACCAGAGATAATCGCTTTATCTGGGTGGCGCTAATTGCCATTGGTTTAACCATCTCGTACTTGGTTTGGTTGAATTTTTCCGGAACTCCTAGCTGATAATAATTTTGGATTTTGGATTTTGGATTTTAGATTCTTGTGGTTTATGCTTCACCCAGAAGGGTTGAGGCATGAACCAAAATCCAAAATTTAAAATTTTTGAGCTTTATCCGTTTATCAGTGGGGTCAATCCAAAATCCAAAACTTGTACTGAGCGAAGTCGAAGTATTTAAAATCCAAAATCTGTTGACTTTTGGGGAGATTTATAGTTATGAATTCTTCAATTTTCGGAAAGATTTTCTTGTGGTTAGTCAGATCGTTTAATTTCGTGTTGGCAAATATGAAATTGCCCTCACGACTGAATGGTCGAAATCGAATGAACCGAGTCTTTCCCATCCGAAATCCTATTCTGTGGCTCGTGCTGTTAACATCTCTGCTACTGACTGGCTGTGTGAAGTACGATGTGGGGCTTAACTTTGCCAACTCAAATAGTGGCGAACTAGTACAGCATATTAAGTTGGGAGAACGGCTAACCAGTTTTAGCGGCGATTCGGTGTATGAGTGGTTAAAGAGCATAGAACGCCGCGCCCGTCAACTTGAGGGTAAAGCACAGCGAGTTTCCCCAGAAGAAATCATCGTCACAATTCCTTTTAGCAGTGGTAGAGAATTGCAAGAGAAGTTCAACGAATTCTTTAACTCTCGTGCGAATCAACCCTCTGAGTCTGTACAGAGCGAATCTGACTCAGAACTGCCGAAAATTGAATCAAACATCCTCTTGGAGGAGAATAATTTTTTACTTTTAGTCCGCAATCGGTTGATTTATGATTTGGATTTGCGATCGCTTTCTCTAATTGCCAGTAAAGGTAATGTACTAGCTAATGCTGGTTCAATTCTCGATTTGGAATTTAGCTTGAAGACTCCTTGGGGAGCCAAAAATATTCAACTAACTGAAACTGCAATTGAGCCAGAAAAAAATGGCAATCAATTAGTGTGGAAACTCCAGCCTGGTGCGCTAAACCACATAGAAACTGTTTTCTGGCTTCCTAGTCCCCTTGGTATCGGTGGGTTGTTAATTATCCTGTTTGTCTCAGGAGGATTGTACTTGAGATATAATTTCATGCCAGATCCCAGAATTCAGTTTCCTCCTAAAGCAGCAGCTATCCAGGAACAGTAGACTATTTATTTGTTAAATATTGTTAGCGAAGCCGATGGAAAATGCATCGGCTTTTTTACCTTTTCCCCAGCTTTTTGTAAAAATGAGTCATAGCGAATTAGCTAAAGAAATTGTTCGTGTTTCCTATTTAAAAGGCGAGTTTCGGTTACGTTCTGGTCAGATATCTTCTCATTACTTTGATAAATATCAGTTTGAATCTAATCCTTTGTTACTGAAGCAGTTAGCTAAAGAAATGGTAAAAAAGATTCCACCAGAAACGGAAATTCTAGCCGGACTGGAATTAGGGGGAGTTCCTTTAGCAACAGCAATTTCATTAGAAGTTGAATTACCAGTTGTCTTTGTTCGGAAGACAAAAAAAGAATACGGTACTGAGAAAATAGCAGAAGGAATTGATATCCAAGGAAAAAAATTGTGTATCATTGAAGACGTGATTACAACAGGTGGTCAGGTTGTAAAAAGTACCGAAGCGTTGCGTAATGAAGGAGCGATTGTAGACTTTGTACTCTGCGTAATCTGGCGCGGAAGAACGGAAGACAACAGCCTTGAAAAAGCTGGTATTCAAAAACTTCCTCTATTTGATATGAAAGAGCTTTCGGTGTGGATGGAACTGTCTTGAAGCCCACAATTAAAATATCTTAGACAATAGCCCTAAAAATACTTTACTTTACTTTAGTAACTAGTTACTTTTAGTATCTGATGTAATGCTTTGAAATAAAGATTCAAAAAAAGTAAAAACATAAATCCTTGTTAATCAGGAGATATTTGTGGTAAAGATTCTACATATTGATTCCAGCCCCCGTGGTGAACGATCGCACTCCAGAGAATTATCTAAGGAATTCGTCAGTGCTTGGAAAGTAGCGCATCCTGAAGATGCGATCGCCTATCGAGATTTAGGGCATCACCCAGTTCCTCACGTTGATGAAGCTTGGATTGCGGCGGCATTTTCACCACCAGAAACCCATACCCCAGAATTAACTGAGGCACTTAGGATTTCTAACGAACTGGTTGATGAGTTTTTGGCAGCCGATCGCTACGTTTTTGGAGTGCCAATGTATAACTTCAATATACCTTCCACCTTTAAGGCTTACATCGACCAAATCGTTCGTATTAACCGGACTGTTGCCTTAGATGCTCAAGGTTTTAAAGGGTTAGTCCAAGGCAAAAAAGCAGTTATCATCACAGCTCGCGGCGGTGACTTTAGCGCCACATCTCCTTTTCTTGCCTACGACTTCCAAGAACCCTACTTGCGGGCAATTTTCGGCTTTATTGGGCTTACAGACATTCAATTTATTAACGCCAACAGCCTGAATGAAGGTGATGCTCGTACCCAATCTCTATCAGAAGCAAGGGCAGCAATTCAAGATGCGATCGCCCAGTGGTAATGTGATGCGGGGCATTGGGAATTGGGCATGAAGAAGAGACAAGGTAGACAAGGAAGAGGGGGAAGACTTGGGAGAGACTTGTTTAAGAATTCCCCCTTGTCCCCTTGTCTCCTCTGCCCCCCTGCTCTTTCTGGGGCAGGTTTTTTTGATTAGACAAATTTTTGGGATTTTAAAACCAAAACCATTGTCTGAGAACTTAAAACTACGTTCAATAATTGAGAACATTCTCAACTATTTATCGAAAGCCTAAAAGCCTGCCCTTGAAAGGCCCCCCTGCTCCCCTGCTCCCCTGCCCCCTGCTCCCTGCCTTTCTGGGGCAGGTTTTTTTGATTAGACAAATTTTTGGGATTTTAAAACCAAAACCATTGTCTGAGAACTTAAAACTACGTTCAATAATTGAGAACATTCTCAACTATTTATCGAAAGCCTAAAAGCCTGCCCTTGAAAGCTGCTCCCTGCTCCCTGCTCTCTTGCTTCTTCTTCAGGGTGACAACCGCTCAATCTTCCAAGTGCTATTATCTAAACGGCTATAGAGCAAGCGATCGTGCAGACGGCTAGGGCGTCCTTGCCAAAACTCAATTTCTGTAGGGATAACTCGTAAGCCGCCCCAATGAGGTGGTCGAAGAATCTCCTGATTTTCATGTTTGCTTTGAAACTCCTGCAAGCGTCGCTCTAAGACTTCTCGACTTTCTATGACCTCGCTTTGATTAGATACCCATGCACCCAGGCGACTGTTAGCTGGGCGACTGTGAAAATATTGGTCAGACTCAGTTTCGGAAACTTTCTCCACATACCCTGAAATCCGGACTTGACGTTCCAGTTCTGCCCACCAAAAAACTAAAGCGGCCTGGGGGTTTTCTGCTAATTCTTGTCCTTTGTGACTATTGTAGTTAGTAAAGAAGGTAAAGCCTCGTCGATCAAAATCTTTAAGCAGCACCATTCTGGCTGAAGGCTTACCGTCTGGTGTGGCTGTGGCAATGGTCATGGCATTCGGTTCAGGGAGCTGTGCGGCAAGTGCCTGATCGAACCATTTTTTAAATTGGATAAAAGGATTGAGTTCTACTTCGAGTTCGCTCAAGCCTTCCAAGGTGTAGTCTTTGCGAAGGCCAGCTACAGTTTTGTCCATTGTGATTTGTTTCCTTGCTATCAGATACGCTTATATATATATCTTTGTTAAAAATATCTATGATGATAATCAGTGCCATCAAGAATTTTACAAATTCTCTCAAGAAATATTTAAAATAGGTTGCGTCAGATGCGCCGTTCAGCCTCCCTTCAACGCTTATTAATTTATGGTCTGAGCGGTCCGATTATCGCTCTCAATATCTGGTTGCTGTCTGTGCTTTTTCGCTATTTCCAGCATCCCATAACTGTCTTGAGCATTGCGACGATTCTGGCTTTTCTCCTAAATTACCCGGTTAAGTTCTTTGAACGTGCCCGGATCACCCGTACTCAGGCGGTGATCTTAGTTTTACTGGCAACATTAACTCTGCTGGGAATTTTAGGCGTTACCCTAGTACCCTTGATCGTTGACCAAACAATCCAACTGTTAAATAAGATCCCTGATTGGTTAGCAGCCAGTCAAACAAACCTAAGGCAATTTGAGATGCTGGCAGAGAAACGACATTTGCGAATTGATTTAAGTGTTGTGAGCAGTCAAATCAATGCCAACATTCAGAATTTATTACAACAGCTAGCTTCTGGTGCAGTAGGATTTGCTGGAACACTACTTTCTGGATTAGTTGACTTAGTGTTAGTCATTGTGCTTGCATTTTATATGCTTTTATATGGCGATCGCGTCTGGTATGGTCTGATCAATCTTTTGCCCTCTAACATTGGAGATCCCCTCACCACATCCTTGCGCTTAAACTTTCAGAACTTCTTCCTTGGCCAGTTGTTACTAGGACTGTTCATGGTGCTAACTCTGACACCAATATTCTTAGTGATGAAAGTGCCCTTTGCCCTGTTGTTTGCCATCTTAATCGGTATTTCAGAACTCATTCCCTTTATTGGGGCGTCTCTCGGTATTGGTCTGGTGACAATTTTAGTACTACTGCAAAATTGGTGGTTAGCAGTTCAAGTTGCGATCGCGGCAATTCTCATGCAACAGCTTAAAGATAACTTGTTAGCTCCCAGAATACTCGGCAATTTTATCGGACTCAATCCCATTTGGATTTTTGTAGCTATTTTGATGGGATTTGAGATTGCTGGCTTGTTAGGGACAATTGTTGCTGTTCCAATTGCTGGTACTATTAAGGGCACTTTCGATGCGATTAAGAGCGGCAAGCCGAGTGATTTTGTCTCAACTGTCACTATTGCCCATGATTCGCCTCCTGATTAAGGGAGCAGGGGGGCAGAGGGGACAAAGGGACAAGGGAGACAAGGGGACAAGGGGGACAAGGGGGAATTATTGAACAAGTCTCTTTCTTATCTCCCCCCTCTTCCTTGTCTACCTTGTCTCTTCTCAATGCCCAATGCCCCATGTCCAATGCCCAAGATCAAAAGTTGCACAATCTAATCTCACAATTCACAATGGTGATCGATTACAAATTTTAGAGGATATTGCCAGCAGGCAAGTTCTGAAAAAAGAAGCGCAAGCGAATGTATAGAGTATACGCTTTGCCAATAGTCAATTAGTTTAGTCTTGAATTTATAGTCTTTTGATTCTCATTAATTAACTTAGAACCTGTTGATGGAAGCTTCCGAGCTGTTAGAAACAATCACATTTTTGATTTACCAAGCCGAGCAAGGGGAAATTGATCCTTGGGATGTCCAAGTGATCGAGGTGATTGACCGCTATTTAGAACTGATGGCACCGGGGGTAATAACAAGAGGCTATGAAGCGGACTTGTCTCAATCTGGACAGGCATTTTTATCAGCATCAATGCTGGTATTATTCAAGGCAAATACCTTGATGCAATTGTCAACAGTAGAAGATGCACAAGATGGTGTAGAAGATGATGCTCTATTGTCAGATGAAGACGGTATATTACATCAGGGTCATCGTCTACCCTTAGAACGGCAATTACGTCGTCGTCCAGCAGCGATGCCACCACCAAAGCGCCGGGTGACTCTGCAAGAATTAATTGAGCAATTGCAGATTATGGCTAACCAACTGAAACTGGTAGAAAAAGTCAGCAAACCGATTCGTCCCAGGCGTCAACCTAGCGTTCAAAGTATGCGAGAGGCGCTGGAGTTAGCTCACCAAGAAAATCTGACAGAAGTCGCCACAGAACTGGAGCAGGTATTGAAATTGTCGACAAGAGAGCTAAGTTTAGAACAAAATTGGTTGAATTTAGAACAACTTGTAGAATTATGGACTAAGACAAAACTTCTTAACCAAAATGGCTCTGGACATGGGTCTGGACATGAGTCTAAACACAGTAACCTAGTTAGCGTTTTCTGGGCACTACTATTACTCTCGGCTCAATCGAAAGTAGAGCTATTTCAAGAGGATTTTTATCATGAAATTAAAATTCGCTTAACTAGAGATTCAGCTAATATCGGCAAACCTTTTGAGAATCCGATGAACTAAGTCCATGAAGAGTGCTGAGTTCCGTTAGCGGATAGCTAAGGTTCAGCCCGTGCTGATTTGAAAGGAGTCGAAGTGAAGCAGAAAGCAAAGTGAGTCTTTGGCATCAAGATTTCAGGCTTGCTTGTGAGAAAAATAGGAATTTATTTTATGGGATTTTCCTCCTGGCTCCAGTATAGCTGCTGCCTAGATTGTCATAGATTTTTGATTCAGCCCCAAAATCCGAGTAAATTGAAAAGATAAGCGATCGCTTGTCATCTAAGTATATCGATGGTTGTAATAAACGCTAAGTTCCTGTTATCCCTATTCTGGGGGATGACTTAGAGCAGAAATCAAAACTGATGATTAAGTATCACTCGATGAAAGTAAACTGGCTTGTGGTTGAGGAATAAATTTTTATGAAAGCGATGATTCTCGCGGCTGGCAAGGGTACTCGCGTGCGTCCGATTACGTACACTATGCCCAAGCCGATGATGCCCATCCTGCAAAAGCCAGTGATGGAGTTTTTGCTAGAACTGTTACGCCATCATGGATTTGACCAGATTCTAGTCAATGTTAGTCATTTGGCTGAGGAAATAGAAAACTATTTCCGTGATGGTCAGCGGTTTGGGGTGCAAATTGCCTATTCCTTTGAAGGGAAAATTGATGACGACGGAAAACTGGTGGGGGAAGCGATAGGTTCTGCTGGAGGAATGCGGCGCATCCAAGACTTCTCACCGTTTTTTGATGATACCTTTGTAGTTTTATGTGGTGATGCTTTAATTGACTTGGATTTAACTGCGGCAGTTAAATGGCATAGAGCTAAAGGGTCGATCGCTACTATTATCACTAAATCTGTTCCGAAGGAAGAAGTTTCTAGCTATGGTGTGGTTGTGACTGACGAAGAGGGACGTGTCAAAGCTTTCCAAGAAAAACCTTCAACTGAAGAAGCCCTCAGCACCAACATCAACACAGGTATTTACATTTTTGAGCCAGAGGTTTTTAACTATATTCCCTCTAATGTTGAATATGACATTGGTAGCCAATTGTTTCCCAAATTGGTAGAAATCAAAGCCCCCTTTTACGCCATTCCTATGGACTTTGAATGGGTAGATATTGGTAAAGTCCCAGACTATTGGCGGGCGATTCGCGGCGTGCTGCTGGGTGAAATCAAGAATGTGCAAATTCCTGGTCATGAAGTCGCCCCTGGTATTTACACTGGCTTAAATGTCGCCGTAAATTGGGACAAAGTGGATATTACAGGCCCAGTTTATATTGGTGGGATGACGAGAATCGAAGACGGAGCTAAAATTGTCGGCCCAGCCATGATTGGCCCCAATTGTTGGATATGTAGTGGTGCAACAGTGGAAAACAGCGTCATTTTTGAATGGTCGCGCCTGGGCCCTGGAATCCGGTTAGTCGATAAGCTGGTATTTGGACGTTATTGCGTAGATAAAACCGGCGCTGCGATCGATGTTCAAGCTGCTGCTTTAGACTGGCTGATTACCGATGCCCGTCAGACACCGCCATCACATACCCCTGTTGAGCGACAAGCGATAGAGGAATTGTTGGGGACAAATACAAATTAAAGTTAGGAGTTAGGAGTTAGGAGTTTGGAGTTTGGAGTTATTATTTCATGTTTCCCTCTTCACTTGTAACTTTTAACTTTATTCCTAACTCTTCACTTCTAACTCTTAACTTTATTCCTAACTCTTCACTCCTAACTCTTAACTATTTAAGTACGTATATCTTCTAAGACTCTGCTCGTAGGTTTGCAGTAGTCGCTGAGATTCCGCTAGGGTGATGCGCTTTTCTTCTAATGCTTTCTCGCAGCGCTGGCGAATGTTTTCCACCATATCTTCGGAGTCATACTGGACATAGCTTACTACTTCGCTCATGGTGTCACCTTTGACAACGTGTTCAATTTGGTAGCCTTTGGGCGTTAATTGGATGTGAACGGCGTTGGTGTCGCCAAACAGGTTGTGCAAATTGCCCATGATTTCTTGGTAAGCTCCATTTAAGAACATTCCCAAATAATAGGGTTCTCCGGGCTTGTAGGTGTGCAGTTCTAAAACCGACTTGACATCGCGCAGGTCAATAAAGCGATCGATTTTGCCATCACTGTCGCAGGTAAGGTCTGCTAAGATTCCCCGCCGTGTTGGTTCTTCATCTAAGCGGTGGATTGGCATGATCGGGAATAGTTGATCGATCGCCCAGCAATCTGGTGCCGATTGAAACACTGACATATTCACGTAGTAGATGGAAGCCATGATTTTCTCTAGGTCTTCTAGTTCATCGGGTACGTATTCTTGCTGTCTAGTGATGGTAAGAATTTTTTGACAACAAGCCCAGTAAAGGCGTTCGGCTTTGGCTCGTTCTCTAAGGCGTAAAATTCCTAAGTTGAAGCGGCTGATGGCTTCTTCTTTGAATTGTGTTGCGTCGTGGTAGAACTCCTGATAATTCTCTTTGTTAATGGATTGGTAAGTTTCCCAAAGATAATTAATAATTGGGGATTCTCCCTCTTGTGGAGGTTCTGGGTTGTCGAGAGGAACATCACTAGTACTAAGAACATCAAAAATCAGTACCGACTGATGGGAAGCGATCGCTCGTCCACTTTCACTAATCAGTGTTGGTACGGGAATCTGCCGCTCTGCACAGGTATCTTTTAACTCTGCCACGATGTCATTGGCATAGTTCTGCATGTTGTAATTTTTCGATGCATAAAAGTTGGTTTGGGAGCCATCATAATCTACGCCCAAGCCGCCACCAACATCAAGGTATTTCATATCCGCTCCCAGCATTGCCAATTCCACATAAATGCGGCTGGCTTCTTGGATAGCATCTTTAATCACATTAATGGCAGAGATTTGTGAGCCGATGTGAAAGTGCATCAACTGCAAAGAATCGAGCAGGTTAGCTTCGCGTAACTTGTCAACAGCCTCGATGACTTCAGGCATTGTCAAACCAAATTTAGCGCGATCGCCACTAGAGGTTCCCCAACGTCCCATACCTTGGGTACTGAGTTTAGCACGAACACCTAATATCGGTTTAATACCTAACTGGCGATTGGCATCAATTACCAAATCAACTTCTTCAATCTGTTCTAAGACGATGATTGGTGTTTGCCCTAGTCTTTGGGCTAACATTGCCGTTTCGATATATTCTCGGTCTTTGTAGCCGTTGCAAACTAACAATGCTCCTGGTGTATCCAACACAGCTAGAGCAATCATTAATTCTGGCTTGGAACCGGCTTCTAAACCAAATTGATGGGGTTTGCCAAATTTGACTAAATCCTCAATCAAATGCCGTTCTTGATTGCATTTGACGGGAAACACACCACGGTAGACACCAGGGTAATTGTAGCGAGCGATCGCTTTGGCAAAACAAGCATTCAACCGCTCAATCCGGTCTTCCAAAATATCAGAAAAGCGAATCAACATGGGAAGTCCCAAGTTGCGCTGCTTCATGGCATTGACCAATTCAAACAAGTCAAGAGATCCCCCGCGATCGCCCTTGGGTGCGACGGTAACGTTACCAGCAGCGTTAATGGAAAAATAAGGTTGTCCCCATCCTTCAATGCGGTACAAGGCTTCGCTATCCTCAATTTTCCAGGAGCGAGGTAAATCTCCTGTGGTAGAACTCGGTGGTAACAGTTTTTTTTGCTTGTGATTTTTCACTTCTTTTTGTCCATTGGACGGTACTTGTACCACCTCGTCAGATGTAGCAGTTGACTCAACACCCATTTTTTCCTAACCTCTGTTTTTCACCCACGAGTTAACAATTTAGCGCATTCATTTAGGAACGTATATGCACCCAAGGATAATTTCTGAGATAAACTCTGATTGGTCAAGAGTCGTATGTTATTAGTCATTAGTCATTAGTCATTAGTCACTTGTACTGAGCGTAGTCGAAGTATTGATTATTGGTCATTAGTGCAAAACCCTTAGACTCAAGACAGAGGACGACAAAGGACGAAGGACAAAGGACAATTGACTAGATAAAAACTTTATTAAGCTTTGGGAGATAGTAATGGAGCGCACATTCTTAGCAATTAAACCTGATGGAGTACAGCGGGGACTAGTGGGGGAAATTATCCGTCGCTTTGAAACTAAAGGTTTTACTCTAGTTGGTTTAAAGTTACTAAAAGTCAGTCGAGAATTGGCTGAACAACACTATGATGTTCACCGGGAACGTCCCTTTTTTGCTGGTCTAGTCGAATTTATCACTTCTAGCCCAGTGGTAGCAATGGTATGGGAAGGTGATGGTGTCGTGGCATCTGCTAGAAAGATTATTGGTGCGACGAACCCTTTAACAGCAGAGCCGGGAACGATTCGGGGCGATTTTGGTCTGAATATTGGTCGCAACTTAATCCACGGTTCTGATGCTCAAGAAACCGCGCAACGGGAAATAGCCCTATGGTTTAAGGATGAAGAATTAGTCAGTTGGCAACCACACTTAACGCCTTGGTTGCACGAGTAATGGGGGGTTAGAAGTTAGGAGTTAGGAGTTAAAAGTTAGGAGTTAGGAGTTAAAAGGGAACTCCAAATAAAAAAATACTCAACTACTTTTTGTGGGGTGGGTGACATGAGCGCCCCAAGCCTTGGGCGGACAAGATGTCCACCCCACAAGATTGGAGAATTTATTTGTTGGAAGTCCCAAAGTTAAAAACTCATAATAATTAATAACTCCTAACTCCTCACTCTTGGCTCCTAACTCTTCCTTCGTCCTCACTTATTTAGAGACTTCGCTCTTTTCCGGTTCTACTTGGGGTAATTCAGTACTAACGCGCTTAGAAAATCCCCAGCCTAAAATCAGGAAGATGGCAGCAATCATGATCCATTCTGGTGGAACTAAACTATCGTTAACTACTTTCAACAACAAACGTAAGCCCACCAAGGCGACAGTTACATAGCCTGCGTCTTCTAGGTTTTCGTATTCGTCTAGCCAACGGATAAACAATCCCGCCATGAATCGCAGCGTAATAATACCAATTGTTGCACCCGTTAGCACTAGCCATTTTTCTTGAGAAACTGCGATCGCAGTTGTCACGCTATCCAAAGAAAATGCCAAATCTGTAAATGCAATCACGGGTATGGCTTGCAACAACGAATTAAAACGCGGCCCGTGATGGTGTTCGTCATTGGATTCTTCCGAGGTAAAGTGTTGGAATACCAACCACAGCAGATAACCAGCGCCCAATAATTCAAATTGCCAGAATTGTTGTACCCAAGTAGCAGTGAGAATCAGGGTGATTCGCAGCACATAAGCAACGACTAAACCAAAGTTGAGTCCTTTACGCTCAAGTTCTTCGTCTTCCAGCCCCCTAGCGATCGCCGCGAGGGCGATGGCATTGTCGGCAGATAACAGCGCCTCTAAAAGCACCAAGATCAGCAGAACTATCGGGGCTTCAATGGTGAAATGAAAGTCGAGGTAATCAAAAATTCGGTCTAGCATTCCGGGTTTCTCAAGCAGAAAAAATTAAATTTTGACTCAAACAGAGATTTGCATGTTAAAAAGCGCAATAAATTGCCACTCTAATTCAGCTTAACGTGGTTATGGTGCATTTTGAAGAGGGTTAAATGTGTGCGATCGCAGCGAGAGTGGGGTAATTTGCGTATAAGTCAATACATCCAAAGTTTTAACATCTAGCTTAGTGCGATCGCAATGGACTGCTGTTAGTTCGCATCTAAAATTAAAAGATGAGAACAAAAATATGGTAAGAGTTTATGGATAACACACTTCTACAACGCATCACTCATAATCCAAATATCTGCCACGGTAAACCCTGCATTCGAGGACTTCGTTATCCAGTTGAGTTTATTTTGGAACTGCTCAGTTCTGGCATGACTACTGAGGAAATCTTGGCAGATTATGAAGATTTAGAATCTAAAGATATTTTGGCTGTCTTGTTATTTGCCGCTCGACTGTGCCAAGTCAAAAGCATTCATCGAATCGCCTCATGAAATTTATTGTCGATGCTCAGTTACCAGTTCGTCTTGCCCGTTTTATCAAAACTTCAGATATAGGACTCATATTTGATTTCTGAAAAAACTCAGTACACTTTTATTCCTTTTTACCTGTTCCCTGTCCCCTGTCTCTACGAGTGATTCAGGAATCAAATCGGATTCCTATATATGTTGGGTTGGGTTACGCAAAGCCTCCACCCAACCTACAATTTTTTTGCTCAAATGCTTTGGTAAAAGCGAGAGTTGCGATCGCACTTGCTGTGATTGGTTCCAAAATATCCTACCTTATCTAGCGACATCTTCATTGATGGATACAATAACAGATGTTTAGATTCCACAAAGGGGATGAGGGGGATATGAACCTGGTTATGACAAAGACGCGATAAATCGCCGTCTCTACAAACGGTTTATTGTGTCTGCTGCTGTGATTCTAAATTTCACAAAATCTCTGTCAACTTTACTAGTAGACTATTTGCTAAATCCACTAATCTGATATCATTTGTATCAACACTATTTCCTTCACCAGCTAACAAGCTTCTCACAGCAGATAGCCTGTCATCTATTTGGGAAATTTTCCAAACTTCATCTAAGTTTACTGCAAAATCAAACAGCGATCGCTCTCCTAAATGCTCTCTTACCCTCACAGCTACAGTATCATTACTTACCAGAAATTCTTTAATAGTATCTAATTGAAAATTACCTAATATTTCATCATGTCCCCACGTTTCTAGCCAGTCTCCCTCCACATTTTCAACGTAAATATTGACAAAATCAACACCGTAAGTTAACCAGTTCTGCTGCATTTGTCGCGCCGTCGCTAAAGCTTCAGCAAATGTATCTACTTGATTGTTGCAGTGAGTTTCTCTCTTATTAGGCATAAAAGCTGTAATTAGCACGTAAGTATATAGGCTAGACACAAATCTGAAATATGAAATTCCTGAAAAGTCACTAAAATTTTAAATATTTGCCACCAGAAAGGTAATCACTGTTATACAGGGCCACGTTGACTAACTGGTTGACAAAATTAGTATCTTTGGGATTGTAACTTAAAAACAGCCCCCTCTCGATTTCCCACGATCGCAGTGTATTTTGCCAAGCTTCGTACTTTTGATGATTGAGTTCTTCACTAACACTGGTAACTTGAATGCACAGTGGTTGATTGTTACGACTAACAATTAAATCTGTTGCCATAGAAAGGTCGGCTATATAACGCTGCCAAAAACTACCTTCTCGCTGAACAATATCTTGAGCTATCGATCTAATGATATCATTATCAACCTGATTAAACTCGCCTGCCATCAATTTTTGTTTCCAAATATAAAACTTGGAGTCACTTGCATTGAACCATCTGGGAAAGAGATAACCATACCAATATCTCTCAATCGGCGTCATCATCTCGAACTTTGCTTTTTGTTCTTCTTCTGAAGGTAAGGATTTAATCATCAGCCAAATTGTAGAATCTGTAATTACCTCTAGCAGAAAGGCAATTACAAAGGGTTTTGCAGTCAGAGAACCTGGCTTGATGTCTTTTACCCAACGATTGATTTCATCTAATCTTCTCGCTAGATTATGATCTATCGAGGAGGCTTGCTCGATAAGGGACTTTAACCGATCCTTAATTTCTGTTGCTTGCAAACGATGCCCTACTTTCAGAAGATTACGCTTTTTTACATACTGATTAGTAGATTTTAACTTGAAAATGCATCTAATTAATTTCCTAATGTCATCAAATATTCTCTAGGTCGATGCCCTGTATACGTAAAGCCTCCCGCAGTCGAGCGATTTCTTGCTCTGCTTGTTTAGCGCGTTCTTCTGCCTCTTCGGCACGTAAATGTTCTTGTTCAAAATAACTTAGTCTTCTCAAATACCGTTAACAATCGATTCTACAGTAGCAGGTTCAGACATTAGCGATCGCTCGGAAACCCGATAAATCTCTTATGTACCGAGTATAGGCATGAGCAATTAGTGCAATGAGAAACAAAATCCCCGGCTTTGTAAAAATAAGTTGTCGGTAATCTTTAGATTTTATCTTAATTTCATTGGATTATTAGATCGTTAAAATTAGAAATATGTTAAGTAAGATTTATGCAACTGCTATTTTTCAGGAATGGCTTTTTAGCGCTAACTTTTGTTGCGATCGCTTCAACTGGTGGGTTAATTACAGGCTGTAGCAATACTGCTTCCCAGAACCAAAGCCAAGCGCCAAAGGAAACCACTAGCAATGCTAATGACAAGCAGATGATGAATCATGGTGGTGGCATGATGAATCACAGTATGGGAATGGATTTAGGCCCAGCCGATGCTAATTTTGATTTACGATTTATCGACGCTATGATACCGCACCATCAAGGGGCTGTGGAAATGGCGAATGTTGCGCAGCAGAAATCAAAACGTCCTGAAATCAAAAAGCTAGCAGACAATATCATCAAATCGCAAAACCAAGAAATCACTCAGATGAAGCAGTGGCGACAAGCTTGGTATCCCAAGGCGGGAGATCAACCAATGGCTTACAACAATCAAATGGGCCACATGATGGAAATGTCATCTGACCAAATGAAAACTATGATGATGAGTCAAGATTTAGGTGCAGCTGATGCCAAATTCGATCTGCGCTTTATCAATGCGATGATTCCTCACCATGAAGGTGCTGTAACAATGGCGCAAGATGCCTCAACTAAGTCTAAGCGTCCTGAAATCAAGAAATTAGCCCAAGAAATTGTTAAAGCCCAAGATATAGAAATTAAACAAATGCAACAGTGGCGAAAAGCTTGGTACAACCAGTAATATTATGTATTCTGTTTCGATAAAATTTTCTCACCAAATTTTACTCATATTCAAAATAAACCCAGGCAATACCAACTCGCCGCTTACACTAGCAGGATTATCTAAACATTCCTCTGGCAATCCAGGACGATAAATATAAACTTTACGCTGCTTACGGTCAATTAACCAGCCTAACTGTATTCCTGGCTCATTCATATATTCCTCCATTTTTTCTTTCAAAGTCTGGAGGTTGTCGCTGGGAGATTTGAGTTCAACTACAAAATCTGGACAAATAGGAGCAAACTTTTGCTGTTGTTCTGGAGACAGAGAATTCCACCGTTCTAGTTTAATCCAAGAAGCATCTGGAGAGCGTTCTGCACCTGTTGATAACTTAAATCCGGTACTAGAGCTAAAAGTTATACCTGTACCATCTTGTTCCGACCACACCCATAGCTGTCCTGAGATATTACCTGCTCGGTTTCCTGTCTCTGAACCAGTCGGAGGCATAATTACCAATTCTCCGAATTGATTTCGCTCAATGCGTAAATCACGATTCACCTGACAGAATTCAAAAAATTGTTCATCTGTCATTTGCATTGATGACGGAATTTGCAAAACCAAAGGGGATGAAAACATCGGCATTTCCTCCAGGTTCGGATGCTAGCCCACTGACTATATTCTCACGCAAAAAAACAAAGACGCAAAGTTATATCTTGGCGTCTTTATTTTTCATCCGAAATCATTTTCAGATTTACTTGTTAGGTTGAGGAGTCATCCGCAGATAGGGTTTGATTTCCTCATAACCTTTGGGGAATTTCTGTTTTAGTACTTCTGGATCTTTGAGTGAAGGGACAATTACAACATCCTCTCCATCTTTCCAGTCAGCTGGTGTCGCCACGCTGTAATTATCAGTCAATTGCAGAGAATCAATCACCCGCAAAAGTTCGTCAAAGTTACGTCCTGTGCTGGGAGGATAGGTGAAACTCAGGCGGAGTTTCTTATTAGGGTCAATCACGAAAACCGATCGCACTGTCACAGCCGCATTAGCATTCGGGTGGATCATGTCGTACAGATCGGCTACCTTGCGATCTGCATCTGCCAAAATTGGGTAGTTCAGAGTGGTGCTTTGAGTTTCTTCAATGTCTCCCACCCAGCCTTTATGGGATTCTACGTCATCAACGCTGAGTGCGATCGCTTTAACATTGCGCTTGTCAAATTCTGGTTTGAGCTTGGCAACTGTGCCAAGTTCTGTTGTACAAACAGGTGTAAAATCAGCAGGGTGAGAGAACAGCACAACCCAGCTGTCACCTGCCCATTGGTAAAAATCGATGTCGCCGTGTGTTGAGGCTTGCGTAAAGTTGGGTACTGTGTCACCTAGACGGAGAGCCATGAGAGATTCCCTGTAGTTAGAAAGGCATATATATTCTAGTATGCTATGCCATCATGACATAAAACCCCTATTTCTCAGTCGGACTTTAGCAGTTTGAAACAAAATTTTAGGTTGTCAGCGCTCTCGGATAAGGGACGAAAGAGAGGTAAAAACTATTAGACCTCTTGCAAAAATATATTTTTGCAAGAGAGGGGAAAGGGTAAAGGTTAAAGGGAAAGGATTTTGAGTTTCTTTACCCTTTTCCCCCGCCCCTTATCCCTTTCTGGGGCAGGTTTTTTTGATTAGACAAATTTTTGGGATTTTAAAACCAAAACCATTGTCTGAGAACTTAAAACTACGTTCAATAATTGAGAACATTCTCAACTATTTATCGAAAGCCTAAAAGCCTGCCCTTGAAAGGCCCCTTATCCCCAGAGGGGGCCCCACCTTCCCCTTTTCCCGGACTTTTGCAAGAATTATATTGACTAAAGTACACATATATGCATTTAATTAATATGTTTTTTTAGAGGTTTTTCTTTACATAGAGAATTCCAAATATCAGGGCAATAGCTGAGTACAAGCCATTGCAGGTCTAGGCTTCTTGATTAATAATATTTCCAGATTATTGCAGAATTACGGGAACCTTTATTGGCATAGATACAATATCTTGATAAGTTTTGAAACTGTTAAAATTTTAATTTTTATAATGTAAGTATTGAGAAGAAAGGGTACAAATTATGTTTATGATTTTTGAATTATAAACTAATTATGATCGTAGTAATAATTTTAGTGATTGGTGTTCTCCTCAGCACAACTGCGAGATAAGTAGGTTGGGTGCAGCGATAGCGTAACCCAACATAAAATTTGGTGGTAATGTTGGGTTGCGTTTCACTCCACCCAACCTACATCAATATATCTTTTAAAAAACTCTAGGTTTCAACATAGATGAGGTTTATTACAAATTCAATTGTTATATAGCGGTTCCCGACCTAGTGAGGTACGTTTTTAAAGCTATTAACCTTGGTGAGCAAGACTTAGGTGTACCTCAGTTGCCTGGGAAACGCTATAAAGCAAATAGTCAGAATAAAAACTACAAATATATTTATTATTTTTGAATTTTGAATTACTTATGATGATAGTAATCTTTTTAGTGATTGGTGTTATCCTCAGCACAACAGCAAGTTTTGTTTTTGGAGTTCCCCAGTTGATGCCGATTTTAGGTGCTGCTGTCCCCTATCCCATTTTCTTTTTACAAGTGCGTCGTCAAGAATATAAAAGTGCTTTTTGGTGGATGTTACTGTGGGGAGTTTTGCAGAGTATTGCCGTGATTATAGTAACAACAATCGTACCAGAAACAGCAGCAAAAGTTATTCTTCGCGGACAGTCATACACTACAGAAATGTTCCACTGGATTCGCACGGGAGAAGGTATGGAAGGAACAATCCGTTTATTTTTACCAGACCATTTATTGCAATACGGAATTTTTTGTATTCTCTGCGTTGTCACCTTAAGTAGTGCGGCATTGATATTCGGCACTTGGATGCTGAACTACATGAATTTTTATGTTGCAGAATTAGTAAAAGTTAGTGCTAAACCCTGGCTAGCAGCTATTTTAGGGTGGTATCCGTGGTCAATTTTGCGGATAATCGGGTTTATCGCCACTGGGGTAGCTTTAGCTGCATTAGGATTAAATCTAATAACTCGCATCAGAGGGGAAGTTCCAAAGTCTCCCTTTCCGAAAACTTATATGTTGATTGGAATTAGTTTTGTGATTGCGGATATCGTTGTCAAAGCAATTCTCGCACCTATTTGGCAAAAACTGCTGTTATCTGCGTTGGATTAAAAGAGAAGTCAGAAGTCAGAATTCAGAATTCAGAATGCAATTTTAATTAGGGACTTTTGGTGTGGTGTTTAACCATTTATTCCTCTACCAGCCGCAGAGAATTCAATTCTGAGTTCTGACTCCTGACTCCTGAATTCTTTCTTGTTAAATTCATTTATTTGTGAGAATTTTTTGGTAGGCTTTGATTGTTTGCTTTGCGATCGCATCCCAGCTAAAATTTTGCAAGGCATACTTTTGAGCGTTTAATCCCCGTCGTTGGCGTTCTTGGGGATTTTGCAAAGCCTCTTGCAATAACTCTACTAGTGCTTGCACATCTGTTGCACCTACCCAACCCGACTCGCTATCACGTATCTGTTGACAAATATGCACTTGGTCAGAAATGACTACAGGTACACCTGCAACCATCGCTTCAGCTACAGCAATCCCAAAGTTTTCGTAGTAAGAAGGTAAGACAAATAAATCAGCAGCTTGTAGTAAACTAACTTTGAGTTCACCAGAGACAAAGCCTGTAATTGTAGCGTGCGATCGCAATGGTGAATTTTGAATTTGAGATATTATCTTTTGTTCGTAATCTGGTTCTTGGGGATTAGTCCCAGCTAAGACAAAATGAAACTTATAACCAATCGCTAATAGCTTCTCTAGCGCCGGAATCAACAAATTCAACCCTTTTTTCGGGTCAATTCGTGACATAAACAGCACCAATGGTACATCCTTTGGTATTTCTAACTGACTGTATACATTTTTAACAGAAGATTGACGGGGAATCACACCCAAGGGAATCACCAAATCTGGTGTAGATACTCCAAATCTTTCTGATATTTTAGCTTCTTGGTCGCTGGTAAAATGAATTGCTGCGGCACTAGCTAAATTTTGACGTTCTATAATTGCGGCATAAAGCTGTTTTAATTGCTTTTTCTTCTGTAAATCAGCCGGATCGAGAGTACCCAAAGGACGGAAAATATAAGGTAGCTTTTGCTGACGACACACAAGAGCAGCAGCACTAATTATTGGCGAGAATAAAGCATGAATATGTGCTATGTCAAACTCATGAGCATGACGTTTTAGCCAGTTTAATAAATCGAGGGAAAATTTGTAGCGACGAAACGGTGCGCAGCGAAAGTAAATTATTTCATAGCCATCTTGTTTAATTGGGAGATTTAAAGGGACATCCAGAGGTGTTTGACCATTATCGCCATTACTATCAGTTGTAAGAATTGTAACTTCTACTCCCTCTTTGACTAACGCCGGAGCTAATCCAAGTACCATTTGACTCGGCCCACCGTAAATTAGAGAAATTGAGGGGACAATTTGTAACACTTTCATTTTTTTGTCATTTGTCTTTTGTCCTTTGTCCTTTGTCATTTGTCCTTTGTCCTTTGTCATTTATTATTCACTAATGACCAATGTAGAGACGCGATTAATCGCGTCTCTACTGACTAATGACTAACTCTTGATAAAATTCTAATTGCTGTTTAGCCAAAGCTTTATTTGTATATTGAATCATTGCTTTTTGATAACCCATTTCACCGAGAGTATGAGCAAAATCTGGTTTATCCATTAATTGAACTAAGCAATTAGCAAGAGCTTGAACATCACCTTCAGGAAATACTAAGCCAGCATCGCCAATTACATAGGGAATTTCCCCAGAATCAGAACCAATTACAGGAACTTGGCAAGCCATTGCTTCAATTAGCACATGACCAAATTGCTCTTTCCAGCCAGCAGAAGTTAAGGTTTTAAACTTATAAGTTGTTTCTGAAGGTAATACTAAAGTACTCATTAAATTGATATAACTTGCAACCTCATCATGGGGAACACTTTCTATCAAAATTAATCTTTCTTTAATATTGTTTTCTGCCGCAATTTTGATTAATTCACTTTGCAACTCTCCTCGTCCCAATAATAGTACTTTCCAAGGTTTATTTTTCAAAATAGCTAAAGCTTGCAAAAGCGTTAATAAACCCTTTTCTTGCACAAATCGCCCTACAAAACCTACTACAAAATCTTCTTTTTCAATGCCCAACTTAGCTGCTAACTCTGGTTGAACTTTGGGAGTAAATAAACTTTCATCTACACCCAGTTGTGGCATGACTTTAATTGCACCTGTATATCCCCGCTGCCGCAAAATTTCTGCTCCATCTTGATTGCCAGAAATAATCCCGTGGCTGTGCTTAAGGTTATATTTTTCTAATAGATAAATTGGTAGTTTCAGTTCATAAGGAAGATTCCACCAGGTAAAAAATATATTTTTGGACTTGAGTCCTAATAGCTGATTTAAGGCAATCATTTGAGTATAAGCCAAGGCTCTAGAACCTTGTTCGACTTGGATGATTTGCGGGCGAAATTGTTTTAATAAAGATATCAAATCAGCGCCAAAGGTAAGAAGTCCCTGATGATTTTGACTAAAATTAGAAACTGGAACTATTTTAAATCTGCCTTCATCACGGTATTCAGTTTCAATAATTCTGTTTTGTACACCGCCTGGTTTCCAGCGCTTTGGGACTACAACTGTCACTTCAATGTCAGATTCTAGTTGAGATAAAGCGCGTAATTTTTCACAGTTAAGGTCTACGATATAAGTGTGACTTGCAACTAAAATTTTCATTGTCATTTGTCATTTGTCACTTGTACTGAGCGTAGTCGAAGTATTTGTTATTTGTCCTTCACTAACTCCTAATTCCTAACTCCTAGCTAAACTTGTTCATCCAATCGACTGTAAATTTGACCATCATTCCAAAGTGATTGAATGACAGTACCCAAGGCTTTGAAAAAACCCAAAGTGTAGAAAATAGAGCGACTGGCAATTTTTATCGGGGAACCGCTTTTGTGACAAGGTGGGCGTCCGAGAACGTGACAGTCAAATAAACGGGCGTATAGGCGTAAAGCTTGAGTAACAGTGAGGTTTTTCAGCCCTAGTAAAAAATGGTTGTGGTAAAAGGTGAGTTGATATTTTAGCGATCGCATACTAATATCGTGACAACCCCCTGTTTCTTCGCCTAAATGCACCAAATGGGCTTCTGGGTCGTACCAAATCTTATACCCCGTCTGTCTTACCCGCAAACAAAAATCTGACTCTTCGCGTACTGCACTACCGCGAAACCTTTCGTCAAACCTCAATCCATACTTAGTAAAGATTTCGCGGCGAAATGACATATTACAGCCCCTCGCTGTCAGTACTTGTTGGGGTTTGATGGTATGTACTAAATCAATATGATACCAAGCAATTCCTGGGTCCATAGCTTCGGGAGGCAGATATTCAATCTCTAAATCTCCTCTAGAATCACCTAATTTCATTCTGTCAAAGACCCGACCGGCTACAGCTCCCACCTCTGGATTTTGCACATAATTTTTTGCATGGGCTGCTAACAATCCTGGGGTTAACTGAACATCATCATCAATAAACAATATTATTTCACCAGATGACCGCCGGACAGCATAATTCCGCGCCCCTGGTAAACTTGCCCAATCTAAGCGCAACCATTTAATTTTACCTGCCTTTGCCATCTCTTCTAAGTAGGCTTGAATTTCTGGTTGGTGTTTTGGAGTTTGGTCTACAATTAAAACTTCAAAATTTGGATAATCCTGTTTTAAGACATCCACAATGCTATCCCGTAGCGCTTCTTCTCGTCCGTAGGTTGCAATAACTACAGTAACTAATGGCCAATTATTCATAAATTTTATTTAAGTAATTTTACTGTCTCTATAATAGCCTTGTAGAAATTAATTTTCATGAAATTCAGTAAGTGGTTATTGCTTTAATTTACATACTGTATTTTCACGGATTTTGAAAAACCTCACTTTCATTCCTCTCTTTGACTACGAAATTACTTACCTATCAATAAGTATCATCGAAAAATAAGTGTATGGCGAGAATTTCGAGGTAGGTTTGAAATACTGAGGGATTTTTGACCTCCAATCATATCTTTGGCCATTTTTATTTCGTTTAAATTGTTTTTAAACGTTTCTTCTTTTTTTGTTGGGGGTTGGCTTCTTCCTTATCTTGTTTCTCCAGTTCTGGTAACTTAAAAAGAACTCCCGCAAAAAACCAATAATAGGCAGCAACAGGATCGACATCCAGAGGATAGTAGTAAGTGTTGGTGCTAATAAATAATATAAACACCCACAAAGCGGCTCCGGAACTACGGAAATTACGGTTCTTTATCGAGCGATAGGTTTTAAAGCCCAGAATTGTTAAACTTGTTACCAAACCCAAAAATGATAGTAATCCAAAAATTCCCACTTCATAAAGTACTTTGGGATAGTAGGTTTCCACAAGTTTAGTTTGGCCCATCACACGGGCAGAGTTTGTTGCTCGTCCTAAGCCGCTTCCCAATGGCCCGTCTACGTTTTTCCAATTTTCTTCAAACTGCTGGATGATAAAATCTTGAGGTGGTGAAGCGTTCCAACGACTGACAAAACTCTCGGTTCTCTCTTGTACGACAGCAGGGTTAGTCACCATCGCAATTCCCAGAATGAAGGCAAGTCCCACGCCTATGGGGATAAATCGTTTCAGGTTGCCAAGTTGTCCGGTAAGCAATAGCAAAATCCCGAAGCAGATTGGTACTAAAGCTAAGGCGATTCTCTGCCCAGAGATTACAGCATCGATAAAGACTCCCGCTATCGAAGCTAAACCGATAATCCGCCATATTGGCGAGGGATCGGTGAAGCCGGTGGCAAAGGTAAAAAAGGTGCTAGAAATTAAAAACCAAGCCCACTGCCAAGGAGCTACAAATGTCCCTGGTAGGCGAATAACTCCTTCTTCGGGACTATATACTAGCGCTCCACCAAAATAACATCGGGCTTCGAGTGTTGCTCTAAATAAAGCATCTCCTTCAAGACCTCTAGTACCCTGACATACACCAGTTAGTAGTAAAAAATATTGAATAAATCCTAGCGCGCAGCAAATCAGTGTGAGGACAATCTGGAGGCGCAATAAAAATAGAAAATCCCGCTTATCGCGAATTAGATAGTAGGCACAACCAATCAGGGGGACATAGCCTAAAAATACTTTTAGTCCCAGAATTCCCATACCTAATGGTATTTCTGGGGGTGCTTTTTCTAATAGTCCTGCACTAGGCGGGTTAAATTGTTGTCCACCATTAACAAACAACAGTGTTAGCAGACTGCAAGCCAAAACAATATAAAGTGGGATTTTAATGCCTTTGGGAATAATTATCGGTAGCCCCTGTCTACGGCAAGTCTGCCAAAGTCCAATTAGCGCTGGAACGTAAAAGGCATCTTTAGCTAATTGGAGTATGGGACTATTGCCCAAGTAGTAGGTGACAGTACCTCCCACAGGTATGTAAATGATGAAGGCATATAGGGCTTGGCGCGGATATTTGTAGGAAAGGGACATGACTATTATCCCTAACACACCAGGGACTGCTGCTTTAATTCCAGCTACGAAAAAAAGTAGAATGCCAACGAAGACACCGCCAAAAACGGCGGTGGTGAGTAAACTAGTAAGTTCTTTACGTACTTGAGCAGATTTGCGCTTTTGGGCTAACTGTTCTTTGAGACTAAGGGTAGAAGTTTCCTTTTTAGCCTGCTTTTTCGATTTTGATTTTTTAGATTGCTGAGATTTTGATTTAAATTTTGGCATAGTGGCACTGTAGCCTATCAGCCTCGCAAAAGACTCCATTATATAGGACTAATATTTGATTTATAAAATACACGTAGTGGGCCAGTGCGTTGCGGAGGTTTCCGACGCTTGAGTACTTGCTCTAAGCGTTGGCGCAGCCTCTCGTAGAGAAGTCATGCTGTTGGTGTACCCTTACAGGGAAGCAACCTACGTATGGCGTATTGCAGATTATTGGTGTCAACTTAAGCTGAAACTCCTTTAAAACCTTGTTTCTAGCCTCTGGCTAGAAATGCACTTCAATTGGGCTGCTGCCACCAGCAAGAGAGGCGGAGCCTCAAAGACGAGCATTCCCAGTCGGAGACTGGGAACGAGGCAATCTAAAAGCTAGTTCTAGACTTGTTTTTACGTTAAGTTGACACCAATGATTGCAGACAAACCTCTCCTTACCACTTGGTGGAAGCAAGCTACGCGTAGCGTCTCACTTTGGGAAAAGAGAAGGCTTTACGTTGTAGTAACTGGCGTTGTGTTAGCGCAGAAACTACGGCACAATTTCAAGCTTTTGGTGCGTTACACTTTGCTAACAGATTGTATAAGACCATTTATGAGATTTTTTTCCCAAAAAATTTACAATTCTGATAGTTGATAAATCTCTTTGGATTGCTGTAGATTGTATAATCCAAATTCGTCTCTCAATGATTGATTTAATAATTTACGATTAAAAATGCTAAATCTTAATCTTTTTGAATTTTCAAAAAGATTTTCTCCTGTTGCCAAAATATAAACTGCACCTGGAAATGGTAATGATTTAATGGATTTTCCTTTGTTCTTTAAAATCTCTCTCACTTTAGCGTGGTCTATATAATATTTATAGTATCCGTAGCCACGATTATATTCTGCGGTTTCTGGTAGATCATTCAAATCATATCGAATAATATTACAAGTACCGCACATTTTATAAAAATTGCTTCTTTTGATATAGATGTAATTATTGCCTTCTTGATATTTATAACCTTTATTTATAAACCATCCATTAGAATCAGGATGTTGTTGAACAAATTTCGCTAACTTTTGACTCACACAATCGTCAGCATCAACTGTCATAGTGTGAGTGGGATAAAATTGACGCGCATACATCAATCCTTTTAAGATTTTACGCCCTTTATCTGTATCTCCTTTGGCTACAGGGGTAGGCTCGTTTGGAAGTGAAAAATCAACTGTAATGTATGTAATATGAGGATGAGTGAATTCTATTTTGGGCTTTTCGTTACAAACAACAATAACGTGAAAGTTAGGTGAGGTTTGATTGCAAACTGATTTAATACATCTTTCAAATAATTGTGTAACACGCTCCCAGGAATTGGAAACTTGTGCACTTTTGAGTGGGATAACAAAAACAAGCACTGTATTTTATCAGAACAAACAGCTAGGAATCTCGAAGCAAATAATAACACGTTATGACTGACGGTAAGACTAAATGTCAGTAGATCGAAAACTTTTATTGACGAAAGAATCAGGGTTTCAGACAGGTTTTGATGTTGACGATCGCGATGTCTACGATGGTCACTGAGCTTCTTGCCCTGAGTTTCGACTGCGCGGTAATCGAGCGAAGTCGAGATTCAACTACCGCGAAGCCGAAAGGTGTCGAAGTGCGAGCTGCGTTTATGCTTGTAATGCACCCTTAAACCACCAACAACCTCGTTTCTGGAAAAGCAGACTCTAACAAAATTCCGGCAAATTGTGTTTCTAAACTCTAATCAACGGCTGGTAAGGGTTCTGGAAAAATTTTCGGTCTACTGACAGTAACACAAGCCAATTACCCGATTTCAGACAATTCGAGTTACTTGCTGATTCACACGGGGACGACCAAAGCGTTCCCAAGCACTCCCTCCTCGCAAAAATAGCTCTAAAAAGCGCAATGGTTCTCCGGAATCACCTCTTGACCAACCAGAACTACCAGGAGCAAAGGCTAAAGTTCCTTCAGACACCTTGAAACTGCCATCAGAATACACTGCATCACTGACCACATCTCCAATTCGGATGACGATCTTGCTTTGAGGCTCCAAGTTAACTGTATGCGCCCCAATAGTTGTTTTAATGTTGCCGTAGCCATCAATCCAGGCAATGCGATCTGGTGGAACATCTGGGATTTGCTCGCTCTTGAGGCTATCTCCCAGAATGCTAAAATCTTCATTCATAACCGCAGCCGCAGCTGGAGGAAATACATCTCGTGAGCGAAACTGCGAACCACCACGGGAAACGTTGACGACTCGCAACTCCTTTGTATGGTCTTTGATAAAGGAGAGGGTGTAGCCTGCATTCACACCCACTACTTTTACACCATTAGATAGAAGGGCATAAGTTAACCCTTCACCTTCATTATCTCGACGAGCTTCAGGATCGTCCTGACGAGGCGCACAGTTGTGATAAATTAGGCGATCGCTAGGGCCAGGGTTGAGTCCGAGTTGGGCAATCCAGAATCCCGTTGCTAAGGTACTGAATGCTGGAACCGAAAGCAAATGAATTTGAGCATGGGGAAAAGTCATCAGCAGACGTTGTGTGACTTCAGTAAATGCCGGATCTCCTGTACCGTAGTCTGCAATGACGCAGATAAACATTCTGCTCCTCCTTTTGATGGGGTAATTTGCAATCAACCTAATTCATAATTAATAATTATGAATTATTTCGTCATTATCTGATTACCGAGTGAAATGAAAAAACGAGTGTTCATTTCACTTCTAATTAATAACGTTAAAGTCTTAATCAATGCAATGAAAACAATTACTTCACTTTTTAGCGAAGAACGCAACCAACTCCAGATAGATATTGATAACACAATCGGGATTGAGCAAATAGTTAAACTGGTGCAAAACCGACTCGATCATCTCGAAAGAATTTACATTGAAAAGCTGAATTTGGCTCAAGTTCGTCTGGCTTCCTTTTTCCTGGATACGCTGCGGCAGTCCATCGCCACTTTGGCTGCGGCTAACTATCTTCAAGTTGCTCCAACAGAACAAAGACAAATTACTAATACAGGGACAAAGTTGTTTAGCAGCAGATTAATCCTGAAACTGCTAAAGGGACTAATTTATATAGGCATCTTAGGTTCGTTGTTTTCTTTAACTAAAACTAACCCAGGTGCGTGGATGGCTATCTTATTAACTTCTCTACTGATCGGACTAGAAATTGTACTTAAACTCGAATCAAACAACCAGCAAAATAATTCTATATCTGAAGGAGTATTGGAATTACCTCAAGCGATTCTCCGGGTTGATAGCAAAGTATTTCTAGATCACCTTGGCGATGCTCTCAACACTATCGACCTAGCAGTGGCTAGAGTAGAAGAATCAAATAAACATGAAGGCGATTTAGCAATAGAAGAATTGCCAGAGTTATTGAATTTTCTCCAAAGACTAATGGGCGCATCCAAACTTGATAAACCCCAAATGGCTTATGAACTGGCGAAACTTCTGCCACAGATTTTAATGTCTCAGGGAATTAACGCTCAAATTTACCGATCGAATAGCGATCGCGAATATTTTGACTTTGAGCCAAGTATTGACCCCGATACCAAAGAACACGTGACTCTAACGCCAGCTTTGTTGAAAGGCGATCGCTTAATTAGGCGCGGTAGGGTAATTGAACCAGCATATTCCTCTGCTAGAGAATAATAGATAATAAAAGTATGGAAATTTTAGAAACAATTGGTTTTGATTTGGGACACGGTGAAACGGCTGTAGCGAAAGCGATCGTGGAAAGCATCGAACCTCCCCAGATGTTGGAAATTAATAACAAAAAAAACCAAATTACAGCTCTTGGCTGGCATCCCAAACTCGGTTATCTTGTTGGGGAACAAGCATTAATTCAAGCTGGCGTTACTCAACTGACAATCTCTTTCAAGCAAAAACCTAACAACGATCCCAAATATCGAGAAACAATTAGCACTTTTGTAGCAACCTACTACCGCCTTTTGAAAGAAACTAAACAACTTGCAGGTGGTGAAAGTAGTTATTTTTACATTGGTTGCCCTTCAGGATGGTCAGTTAGCGATCGCACCGAATACCAAAAGCTACTTCAAGAAGCTGGTATTCCCCAACTCAATGTTGTGCCTGAATCGCGGGCTGCTTTCATGCAAGCCAAGGAAGCCGGGAAGTTGGAGTATGACAAACTTGTTGGCTCGGTGCTAATTGTCGATATTGGTTCTTCAACCACAGATTTTACTCTGGTTAAAAGCTTAGAAGAAATCCCGATAGATTTCGGGAGTAATACTTTAGGTGCATCCCTAATTGACAAAGCTATTTTTGCTCGGACTCTCGCCAACCACGAACAAAAAGCATTACTCGAAAAAGTATTTCAGGAATATCCCCATCACCAAGCTCGTTGTGAACTTGCTTGCCGCAAAGCTAAAGAAGATTACTTTTCTAATGAACAGTTATACAGCGATCCTGAATCCTTTGCGCGTGGGTTCGAGTCGATCAACGAACAGATTTATTTTATTCCCCAAGTTAATAAATTGATGATGGAGGAAATTTTAAATCAACCCTTACCTGAACTGGAAAATCATAGTTGGATTAAATCATTTAGTGACTCTTTAAAGGAAGCAAAAGAAAAGCTAGAAAAACGTGGAATCGTGCCGAAACTTGTGCTGATGACTGGCGGTGCATCTCGCATGAAGTTTACGCACATTCTTTGTCAAGAAATGTTTCCCGAACCCGAAACGCTGCTTCGCCCCGATCCAGAACCGGAACGGTGCATTGCAATGGGTTTAGCAAGAGTAGGCAGATGGGATCTGCGTGCTGCTGCTTTTAAGCAAGAAGTGAACAAACTATTTACCTCGAACCAGCTTAAAGGTTTGATTGAAAGGCATATTCCAGAGTTAATCGCATCACTAACTAAGCCTTTGGCAGATGGTTTGATTGTCAACGCAGTTAAACCAGGTTTAAAAGATTGGCAAAAAAACAAAATACGGACTTTAGCCGATTTAGAAACAGCTTTGATCGGTCGGGCTGAACAGTGGCTCAAAAGCGAACGTGCCGTGCAGATAATTAATCATCAATGCACATCTTGGTTTAGCAATAAAATCCAATCTGATTTAGCCGCACAAACCGATCCAATCTGTCGAAAGTTTCAGATACCTAGAAGCAGCTTAAGGTTCCAGGATAGTATTGACCCAACTTTTGTTAACCCAGAATTACAAATTGGAGATGCTATTCTGGCTGAGACAGTAGCATTTATCGTCAATATAGTAATTGGTGGAGGCGCTGTGGCTAGCATTATCACTCTCATCCTAACTGGGCATTTAACCTGGCCGATTGCACTAGTATATGGGGCTTCGTTGATGGCAGCAGGAATGGAGCTAAATCGTAAGGGTGTTCAAGAAGTAATTAAGACAAATGTAGATGTACCTAGTTGGATTCGTTCTAATTTTTTGAGCGACAAAAAAATTGAGGATATATGCGAGCAAATAAAGCCTGAGTTAGAGAAAGTTCTTCAAGAACAACTAACAGCAAATCAAGAAGCTTTTGACAAACTGATTGTCAAAGTTGAGCAAGGACTTCAAAACAGCCTTTCTGCCAAGGTTCAATCTTGCATAATTCTGATTCAATAACGGTGATATGTGGGATTATGAAACTTTGTAAGGGACTGACAAATAAAAAAATATACAACTTTTATTGTGGGGTGGACATCTTGTCCGTCCCTGTCAACGGGCGCTCGTGTCGCCCACCCCACAAGAGTGGATAATTTATTTCTTGGAAGTCCCTAAAAGCAAGAAAAGTCCCATTTAATTTGAGTGATTGAGCCACAATAAGAACAATCATTTTATCTAAATTTTCTGCTCACCAGTGACTTAAATATGTAATCTATTCAGAAGTCAATGATTCAAACAATAGTTGTATTTATCATCATTGGGCTGATTCTGATTGGGATTTTAGTCAATCCCGTTAGAGTCAAAAGGCGAAGAAACCGTCTCAAACATCGTCCTTTTCCCCCACTTTGGAATGCCATTATTGAAAATAATCTTCCGATTTATCTGTGTCTTTCTCCCGATCAACTCAGACGACTTCAGGGACATATTCAAGTTTTCTTAGCAGAAAAGCAATTTATTGGCTGTAGAGGATTACAGGTGACAGAGGAAATGAAATTGAGTGTTGCTGCTGTCGCTTGTTTACTTCTATTAAATGAACGTGGGCAGTACTTCCCCAGACTTCGTTCAATTCTGGTGTATCCCAACGCTTATTTTGTTCAGGAAACGAATTCCGTTGGAAAATATGTTGTTGAGGAAAGGCGTGTGGCCAGACTAGGTGAATCGTGGACAAACGATCAAGTAGTAGTGTCTTGGGAACAAGTGAAACAAGACATTAATAACTGGAGAGATGGACGTAACGTTGTACTTCATGAATTCGCCCATCAGTTAGATCAAGAAGATGGTAAAGCTGAAGGAGTTCCGATACTGCAAAACAACTCAGACTATGCTATTTGGGCGAAGGTTATGACAGAAGCATATCAGCAACTTTGCAATGATGTTCTACAAGGTGCAAAGACGGTAATGGATAGCTATGGCGCAACAAATCCCGCAGAATTTTTTGCCGTAGCGACTGAGACATTCTTTGAGAAACCACACCAATTGTTATCCGAATATCCGGCACTTTATGAGCAATTACAACGTTACTATCAATTAGATCCTGTGCAATGGGCTTAAACTACGACCATGAGGTACTAAATATAACCTCAGCTTTAGATTGCATAAGTCAGAATAGCAGCCTTGTCATTAGACTTCTTGGCATTTGTCGGGAAAAGGGGAAGGTGGGGTCCCCTCTGGGGATAAGGGGCGAGGGGAAGGGGAAAAGGTACTGCAAAAGTCCCTTTTCCCTTTAACCTTTTCCCTTTTCTCCAAGAGTGCAAAAAGCACAAATGCCAAGAGGTCTATTGAGGTCGGCGCTATTGGCGGGGGATCGGCACTGGTTTTCTCCCGGCTCTACGAGCTAGTCAGCTAAATCCTGTTACAGCTTTGCGTAGCACGTAGTGTTTGCCGCACGTGAATTAAGCTATTACGCAAAAAGAAAAGCACATCAACTGGTGAAAGTTGTCCTAAGTCAATTGTCATTTGTCCTTAGTAAACACAAATGACTAATGACTAATGACGGTCTTAACGGAAAAGAGTGCAATATGTAGGCGCATTAGCTTACCCCACCTGATTTTAAAATTCAGGTGGGGTAGTTCATTTACTCAAAAGGTTCGGGCAGCAAAGCTGTCTCTAATTGCTTCCTACTTGCTACCTATGAATACTTCAAGATTCCATTAATATTCTCGATTCCCCGAATCCGAATTGATGTTGGGTTGTATGTGCCATTTATTCTACGACAGCTTGCTGATAGGGTGGCTCCAGCAACACCAATGCTCGGACAAGAATATTGATAAGTGCTAGGGGCTGTGGAGCTACCAGTATACCTCAATTTCCCATCAATATTCTCGATTCCCCGAATCCGAATTGATGTTAGGTTGTATGTGCCATTTATTCTACGACAGCTTGCTGTTAGAATATCTCCAGAAACACCAATGTTCCGACAAGAATTTTGATAAGTACTAGGAGAGGTTGGCCTTGCAAAAGCAGCATCAATGGGAATTGTAGCCAACATCGCACTACAAACAGCAAGAGTTATTAGACGTGGTGACTGACTTAGCTTTGTGAGATAAGACACGAGTATTCTCCTTTGATAAATTGAGTTTTATCGCTATCAATACCTTCGCAAAAAATAGAGGTCGTCTAACTTTTGGCGAAATAGTCCAACACAAGACCGTGGTTGACTGTTAAGCAAAACGTAAAACCCTAATCCAAACGGACACGATACTATAAATTCCTTCTACAAGAACCACACAAGATTTTACACGCTTGTTGTTGCTATAAGGCAAAAAACAAGCCTGTAAAATCTTAGGTTTGATCTAGACTAATACTCGTAAATTGGCGAAGGTATTGATTGCCATGAATTTCGTTTATTAGTAGAAATAAACTGTCAATGCTTAATCTACTTAATTCAAATTTTATAAGAATTAATCTACAAAATCAAGGTAATACAGCTTGTTTATAAAACGTTACAACAGGAATTATGTTTTGATTATATTAACTTTTGAAACGTCCAAGAATATTTGTAATGCTCAATAGTAATACTAATTGTTTTTAAGATTGCAATATATTCAGATTCACCCAGACTTATAAGGAAGAGAGACTGGGAGTATCATATTTGGGAAACAATTGGAGAATGGTTCGTATAAATTGGCGTTTTCGTATAGAAGATGCAAGAGTTAAGCTTTCAAAGATTTATCCAACCGAGTCAAATAATGGGACAGACTACTAGGAGGTTTTCATCGCCAGAATCTTCAAAGCCACTGCTTCAGGGACAGGCATCACTGATAATCTATTTCCTTGTTTCACCAACATTAATTCTTCGGCGCTAAACTTTTCTTTGAGTATTGATAGCAAGATTGGATTAGAAAAAGTCTCAACAAATTCCACTACAACTGTTTGCCACCGAGGGGATTTAATACTTGATTTCGGGTCGTAGTATTTACTTTCTGGTTCAAACTGAGTTGGGTCAGTAATATCTTTTTTCACTACACGCATTAATCCAGCAATACCAGGAGGATTAGTGCTGGAGTGATAAAAAAAAGCTAAGTCTCCTTCATCCATAAGGCGCAAAAAGTTGCGAGCTTGATAATTGCGAACACCGTCCCAGATAGTCTCTTTCTGCTGTTGAAGGTCAGCAATGCTATAGGCTTCTGGTTCTGATTTCATTAACCAATAATTCATTTACAGAAATTATGTATATACAAAAGTATTTTAATTTTGAGCAGGTAAATAAGTTCATAGTAAGGACTTTAGTCCTTATCTTTTAAGCACTAAAGTGCTTACTACAAACCCTCTTGTACTAGTGAATATTTGGTTTAACTACGGTAAGCTATAACGGCATAAAACGGATCTCCTCCAGCTGCACCCAACCACTGTAAGATATTCGGTAATGTTGATTTATGAGCTATCACTTCTGCGGTTGTAAATCCTGGAACTGAGGCGAAATACTCTTTGACTAATTCTACTCGCTGCGCCTCTGAAGCCTCCCGCCAAGCTTGAATCGCCTTTTCAAAAAACATCCGGTTAGAAAAGCTGATAATTGCAACACCACCGGGTTTCAAGATGCGGTAAATCTCGGAAAATACTGCTTCTGGATATTGCACATATTGCACAGATACACAATTGAGAACAGCATCAAAATCTCCATCTGGTAAAGGTAGCTGGGGATTTTCGTTAAGATTTTGCACAAAGTAATGATTTAAGCGGGGATTTCGTGCTAATTCCTCAGCGTTGAGTCCGTGTCCCTCCACATGGTCAAACTGCATCTCTTCTGGTAGATGAGACACCCAACTGCTCATCATATCAAAAATGCGAGTGTTGGGTTTGAGGCGATCGCGGTATAAATCCGTTAGCTGTTGAATAAATCCTTCATCAACATGGGTGACGAAGCGAGGATAGGCGTAGAACAGTTTATCGTCTGTGTCATCTAATTTCAGGCGCTGATTCGGTCTTAACTGCATAAATCTCTGTTTTGGAGTACTGTTTCCGAAATTTGCGGCAATTTCAGATATTTTTTCACAAACACTATGTAACATATTTTAATAACAGCAGCATACCTAAATAGCAGCATTCAATTTTTATCAATTTAATGTTATATAAACTACACTTCTTACAGCATATTTGGCGACAAATCCGCCTAATCGCATCATTACCCTATTTTAGTTTGTTAGTTTGGATACTGCCCTTATTACTATTTACTTCTGGACATAATAGCCTGATGGCACATGATGAAGGACTTTACGCATCACGTGCCCGTCTGATGTTTGATTCTGGTAATTGGATAACTCCTTGGGAAACAGCACATCATAAAACTCCTGGCCCTTATTGGTTAATTGCCAGTTTTTACAAGCTGTTTGGTATCAGTGATACTAGTGCGCGTCTTCCTAGTATGATTGCTGCCATTTTTAGTTTGTGGCTTGTGTATGAAATTGGCAAAATTATGCTAGGCAAAAAATTAGGTTGGCTAGCTGCTGCAATTTTAAGTGTGGAATTTCTCTGGTTGCAATACTCTCGCTTAAGTACACCTGATGTACCGATGGTTCTCTTGGTGCTTTTAGCTATTTTGTCTTTAATTAAAACGGAGTTACATCCCAAATATCGCTACTGGTGGAGTTTTCTAGCTGGTTTAAGTTTAAGTTTAGGCTTCTTAGTTAGAAGCTTTATGATTTTTTTGCCAATTATAGCTTTATTACCTTACTTAATTTGGGAACATCGCCGTCATCGTCATCTTACTAACCCAATTTTATATTTAGGTTTTTTCGTAGGTTTAATACCTACCTGTGTTTGGCTGTGGTTAAGCTGGCTGCACTACGGAAATAATAGTTTTGAGGAGTTACTTAAGTTTGTTGTACAACTAAGTTCTGAAGAACGGGACTCTAATGGGCTACTATTCTATGTCTGGAATATTCCTGTAAAAGCATTTCCTTGGGCTTTTTTTGGACTTTTAGGTTTGTTTTTAACTCTCCGTCGTCCCATTCCTCGTTACCAGTTAATATTAGTTGGCTTTCCACTTGTTTTCTTTATAGAAATTAGTATTTTTAGCACTCGTTTATCTCACTATAGTCTTTGCCTTTATCCGTTCATCGCTTTGTTTGCATCTGTGGGTTTAAGTTGGTTAGGCAATATTTACCAGACAGAAATTCCCGCACACTTCCCTCTTCAAAAAAGTAAAAAAAAGATATTGAACCTCTTTGCAAGAAATCATTTTCCCCGAAACCTCAGTTATGGCTTGGGTGGATTAGGTGTTTTACTTGTTATAGCGAGTATTGGCATTTTTAGCTGGGGTAGTTCTGATATCCGCAAGTATGCAAGTATTGGCTTGGCTATGGGCTTGGGTTGGTTAATTTTACCTGTGGTGTGGATTGCTCGTTACCACTTTGACAAAAAGCTTCTCACAGCGCGTTATTGGATTGCAGGTTGGCTAATTCCCTGTTGGTTGGCTTTGGCGGCGATGGGTAGTATAGGGCTTTTGAGCGATTATAATCCTGCTTTAAAAACTTTTTTACAACAAAGTGCGATCGCTCCAATTCTCCAATCTCATCCTACGTACTATGTGGAGATGGACGCTAAAACAAAAGTATTGCTTAATTTCTATCTTCCTACTCGCCCGCAACCAGTAGTGTCTATTTCCCAAGTACCAGCTTTGAGCTATGCTTGGATCTATGCTAACCAGTCTTCTCAATTATCTCGACCTCACCGCATTATCGGCGCTGTCAAAGAGTACCAGTTGATTCAAGTTCTTCCCTAAGACATTATATTCAAGTTTTCGCTACTGCTTTGATACATTCTGTTTTCAGAAGGACTAAATTATCAGTCTCAATAACTGCACAAGAGTTAATTAATGTTGCTAAAACAGGTAGAGCCTTCTGTAAATTTGCGTTCGCTTGTTGTGCTGCTGGCTGATATTGTTGTAGCCAAGTGTTTTTAGTTATAAATTCTGGAAGGAATGCAGAACGTTCTAATAACCAAAAGGTTACGTGGTATTTTTGAATAAAGTCTTTAATCTGATTAATATCATTAGTATATTGGGCATTAATCAGGTCAATCATCCGCTGGCGAAATTGAGCGTAATATTTTGTATGGATAGGTAATGCATATTCTTTACCCACCAAAATTGTTCTTTGAGCAAAGATGGGTATGTTATCTGCTTCTTGGGAAGTAGAGGCTATGACAATATTTTGCGGTTGCTTTTGCAAAAAATTATATAATGTTGGGGCTTGACCTTCTAAATAAGGGGTTTTGGGAAAAACTTTTAAGCTACTAGGGTACAAAATCAGTCCTGCACCAAGGAGAGTAATAGTCCCTAAGATGAAAATTTGTCTGCCATTTTGTCTTGACCATCGCAATGTAGCATCTAAAATTAAGATAATAGAAATTGCTGCTGCAAGAGCAAGTACTATCTTAAAAGTATGATGGGTGTAGCGGCTAGGCCAGTGCAGTTTAAAAGCTAAGGCATGGGCAGTAAAAAACATGATTAAACTAGCTATTACTACCTGTAGTAATATTTTGACTTCATCCTTTAGTTGTTTGGTTAGGAGAAAGTGAGACTGGAATTTCAGGATAATTGGTAATAATAAACCAAATAATAGTTGAGGGGGTGCAATTAAAGCAAAAAAACCGCTATCTCTACCATCAAACCAATAACTAATAATATTATGAGTAAAATACCTGAATCTTCCTCCATCCCAGTACTCTGGCATAGTTCTTGCAACAGCAGCAGTAATTGTCGGGCCAAATTGTGATGATTGAATAGTATAAGGTAAAATTAGGATGCCAGCAGTTATAGCGGCTGCTACAAATAAAATAAAATCTTTTCGGTGATGAGAAATAGTTATCTGCCCATTCTGCCAGCGAAACAATCTCAAAAGTAAAATTAATAAATTGATAAAAGCTACGATCGGGTAGATTAAACATTGAAGCGCAAATACAATTAATATACCAAATACGGAACCCCGGATTAAATAATATATAAAAGCTAAAAAAACGGGATAAATAAAATCTCTAGGTGTAGCAGAAAATAGGTCATCATGAAGGCAAAGGCTTTGATTTAAAAGTAAAGAGGCGATAAACCCTGCCATTGGTACTGGTAATATCTCCATACAAACTGCAAAGCAATAGCTAGTTGTAATTAATCCCAGTACTAATGGAAAAATTTTGCCAAATAAAATTGGATCTATATTTAAGGCTGCAATTATTTTATAAACAATACCATACCCAATTGGTGTCACCGATTGAAAATAATCGGCAATTAAATCCCCAGGAAATAAATCTGGGTTAAAGTAACGATAGACCCAAGAAATATATTCCCGTGCATCGTCGCTCACTATATATTTGCTGGTGAAAGCTTGTCGCAGTCCCAGAAAAATATAACCAACAGCAAAAGTTAGACTGAGACTGTACCAAAAAATAACAGTCAATCTAGATTGATGTCTGCTTTTTTGAGTAATAGGTGCTGTTAGAAATTTTTGTAATAGTGAAATTAGCATTGCACGCGTCTATGTCTGAATAAATTATGTTAATTAGGAAAATTAAAAGCTTTTTTCAATTTTTCTGATTGTACAATCTTCAAGTACTGAGCGATCGTTTATAAAGTTAATAATTCTAGCAACGCTACCGAGAGAACGATCGCTCCATTCTCAGCCTACCTAATATGTGCAAATTGACAAGAAAACCCAAGTAATACTTGATTTCTATCCTCCCATTCATACCCAACAAGTAGGCTCTATTTCGCAAATACCAGTTTTGAGCTATGCTTGGATCTATGCTGACCAGTCCCCTAAATTGCCTCGGTCTTACCGCATTATTGGTACAGTAAAAGAGTACCAGTTGATTCAAACTCTTCCCTAAGATAGATGTAAAGCAACTATTGCTAAAAAAGATTAATTTAGTTATGATAATAGTACGTGTACGAAGTATTTTGCTAAATGGTTTCTACATCTAATCACTCCCCAACCTTAGAGTCGTGGCAGCACAATCTGGCACCATACAATTTGGGCTACAGAATCAAATTAGTCTCACAACTGCTGAGTCGCAAGTTTACTGAGAAGCTAGAACCCTTTGGACTGACGCCATTTCACTGGTTGGTGTTGTGCTGTCTTTGGCAAGAAGATGGTTTACCTACTTCTAGTATTGGAGACAAACTCAAACAAGTGGGCGGTACTTTAACAGGCGTACTAGATCGGATGGAAGAACGCGGTTTGGTGCGTCGCGAACGCGACACTCAAGACCGGCGCATCTGGCGAATCTGGCTCACGGATGCAGGAAAGGAACTAGAGGCTGTTTTACCACCAATCGCCGCAGCCGTGCGTGATGAAGCGATGGACGGTATTTCCTTTGCCGATCGCGAACTGTTTTCCCAAATCTTGAATCGGGCGATCGCTAACCTATCTTAAAGATGATTTTATAATCACCCGACCGGGGGAGGCTATATAAAGATTTATTTTGAGATAATATTACGCATACTAAGGAAATAAAAATTTTTCGGGAAATACTACGCATTCTAAATAAACGATTGTCAATCAAATTATTGAACGAAGAAGAGAGCTAAGAATATGGGTGCTAATACTTTAAACGGACGCAACGGACACAAAACTTTAATTTTAGAAAAACAATTGATTCCTGATACTGAGACTTTAGAAACTGTCACCACAGAGACACCTGCAACAGCAGAAGCACCTGTTGTAACTCCTGAGATCGAGAAAGAAGTTCCACCGAAGCGGAAAAGACCGACTGGTTTAATTTTGGCAGGATTAGGCGTGGGTGCGATCGCCGCAGGTACTTTTGGTCTTCACTACTGGCAATACGCCTCTACCCACCAGGAAACAGACAACGCCACCGTCGCGGGAAATATTCACCAAGTTAGTAGTCGCATTCCCGGAACTGTAAGTGAAGTGCTGGTGAATGACAACCAACTAGTGCAACCGGGACAATTGTTGGTGAAGTTAGATCCACGGGACTATGAAAGTAAGGTGCAACAAGCACAAGCCGCCCTCGAAAATGCTCGTGGTCAAGCGCAAGCTGCTCAAGCAAATATTGCTTTAAGTTCACAAACCACCACTGGTAAGACAACTCAAGCACAAGGAGATGTCAGTGGTGCAGTAGCAGCAATTTCCACAGCCCAAGCAGCAGTACAAGAAGCTCAAGCTGGGATACCAGCAGCGCAAGCTGAAGTCAGACTAGCCGAAGCAGGGATTCCTGCCGCTCAAGCGCAGGTAGCGCAAACAAATGCGAATTTGGAAAATGCTCAAGCAGATTACAATCGTTACAACCAGTTGTATCAATCAGGTGCGATCGCTCGCCAGCAGCTAGACGCATCCAAGGCCGCTTTTAACGTGGCTACAGCACAAAGGAACGCTGCTCTTCAGGGAGTACAACAAGCTCAAGCCAGGTTAGCCTCTGCGAGAGTTGGTGTCGCCAAAGCCCAGTCTCAATTAGCACAAGCGCAAGAAAATGTCACCAACGCCCAAGCTAAATTGGCAGCATCTAAGGGAGGATTGCAACAAGCTACCGCCGGCGGACAAGATACCACAGTTAAGCGTAGTCAATACGAAGCGGCAAAAGCAGCGATCGCCCAATCAGAAGCATCGCTGAAAGACGCACAATTGCAACTATCTTATGTAAATGTTACCGCCCCCAGTGCTGGACGGGTAGGTAGGAAAAATGTGGAAGTTGGCAACCGCGTCGCAGCAGGAACACCATTAATGGCGATCGTCGATAACAGCTATTGGGTAGTTGCGAACTTCAAAGAAACTCAATTAGAAAAGATGCGCCCAGGAGAGCCAGTAGAGATCAAGCTAGATAGTTTCCCTCATCACACCTTTACGGGTCGTGTTGACAGTATTTCGCCAGCTTCCGGCGCTCAGTTTGCTTTATTGCCACCCGATAATGCTACAGGTAACTTTACTAAAGTCGTCCAACGCATTCCAGTAAAAGTAGTTTTCGACCAAAAGAGCATTCAAGGATATGAATCGCGGATTACTCCTGGGATGTCTGCGGAAGTTGCGGTGGAAGTCAAGTAATACCATGTTCCCCAAATTACCCATAATAAAAGAACCCCACCCCCAGCCCCTCCCCGCTTTTCGGGAGGGGGGACAAAGTGTAGCTTTGGCGGGGTGGGGTTCTTGGGGTTTAGTAAGTAATCAACCGGACATCATTAAATACGAAATTGCCTGTAAACAAGATGAAAAACTTCTTTCTGCTTATGACATTCTCCTACATCTAAAGAGAGGCGTATAGAGATGAGGTGAGATGATATCTATGAAAGCAGATTGGTATAAAGCAAGCCTAAGATGAAAAAACCGCTACTACCTGCATTAAGGTCAAGAAACTACCAACTGTTTTTTGCTGGGCAAGGTATCTCCCTGATTGGGACGTGGATGACGCAACTTGCCACAATTTGGCTAGTTTATGACTTGACAAAATCCCCATTTATGCTGGGAGTTGTGGGATTTTCTAGTCAAATTCCTAACTTTTTTTTAGCTCCCTTTGGTGGAGTATTTGTAGATCGCTTTTCTCGGTATCGTACCTTAATTGGTACGCAAGTCTTGGCGATGATTCAATCGTTAACATTAGCAGCGCTGGCGCTAACTGGAATGATTGATGTATGGCATATCATCGCCTTGAGTTTGTTTCAAGGATTTATTAACGCCTTAGATGCGCCAGCCCGTCAAGCTTTTGTGCCAGAATTGGTTGAACGCAGAGAAGATTTAGCCAATGCGATCGCGATTAATTCTACGATGGTTAACGGTGCTAGATTAATTGGCCCTGCGATCGGGGGTTTATTAGTTGCTGGGGTTGGAACTGGCTATTGTTTTTTAATTGATGGTTTAAGCTACGTTGCTGTAATTGCCGCTTTATTGGCAATGAAAGTTAAACCTTGGAAAAATTCGGTAACTGACGGTAATCCCTTACAAAAAGTCAAAGAGGGATTTGTATATGCCTTTAGCTTCCCACCCATTCGAGCTATCTTGTTGCTATCAGCTTTAGTCAGCCTGATGGGACTGCAAAACACTATTCTCGTCCCCGTTATTGCCGAACAAGTTCTCAAAGGTGGTGCAGAAAGTTTGGGTTTTTTGATGGCGGCATCTGGAGTTGGAGCCTTAACTGGTGGTATTTATCTAGCTACGCGCCAAACAATCTTAGGAATTGGTAAATTGATTGCCTTAGCTCCAGCAATTTTAGGAACTGGTTTAATTGCCTTTTCTTTGTCTCGATTTTTACCACTCTCTTTATTTACCATGTTATTTGTTGGCTTAGGAACAATTCTCCAAATTGCTGCTAGCAATACATTTTTGCAAACCATTGTTGAAGACGATAAACGCGGACGATTGATGAGCTTATACACAATGTCATTTTTGGGAATGATTCCGGTAGGTAATTTATTAGGAGGTTTTTTAGCAAGTCATATTGGCGCTCCCAACACTTTAATTATTGATGGAATAACTTGTATTTTAGGGTCAATTATTTTTAGCAGACAGTTACCTGCTTTAAGGAAAATAATGCGTCCAATTTATGAGCAAAAGGGGATTATTACGAATCCA
This sequence comes from Nostoc sp. DSM 114167, assembly GCF_052692655.1. Lineage (NCBI taxonomy): Bacteria > Bacillati > Cyanobacteriota > Cyanophyceae > Nostocales > Nostocaceae > Nostoc > Nostoc sp. DSM 114167. Next base: position 2,763,749 of record NZ_CP195116.1, on the reverse strand, counting down.
GAAGTTTAAGATAAATAACCGTAGTTAAATTTATGAATTTATATATTATATTTATGTTAATTGGGCTTTCTATAGCAATGATTTTATAATTTTTAGCGTTGCTGATTCAAGCTCACGCAGAGGCAAAGAACATATTGGTATAAGATTTAATAATAAAATTTTTTGCTACTTAACCTCGAAACTGGAACAAAGTTATGGCTAATACAGGTGTAATTCGTCAGCAAGGGCAAAATCCTGCTTTACCACCAGAGCGTGTACCGCTAAAAACTTGGATTGGTGTATTAGCCAGTATGCTTGGTGCATTTATGGCGGTATTGGATATTCAAATAACTAATGCTTCGCTGCAAGATATTCAAGCAAGTTTAGGAGCAACTCTCGAAGAAGGTTCTTGGATTTCTACCGCGTATCTCGTAGCAGAAATTGTGGTAATTCCTCTAACAGGCTGGTTATCACGGGTGTTTTCATTGCAGCGTTATCTGTTAGTGAATACTGCACTATTTATTTTCTTTTCTATATGCTGTGCTTGGGCATGGGATCTTAATTCCATGATTTTCTTTCGCGCCTTGCAAGGTTTTAGCGGAGGAGTTTTAATTCCCACTGCTATGACAGTTGTCTTAACAACTTTACCTCAATCAAAACAATCAGTCGGACTGGCTGCATTTGGGTTTAGTGCAGTTTTTGCACCCTCAATTGGCCCGACATTAGGAGGTTGGTTAACCGAAAATTTTGGTTGGGAATACAATTTTTATATCAATGTAATTCCAGGCGCATTAATGCTGGCTGGTGTTTGGTATGGAATTAAGCAAGAAAAACCCCAAATTAATTTACTCAAACAAGGTGATTGGTGGGGAATTATTGCGATGGCTATTGGCTTAGGTTCATTACAAGTTGTTTTAGAAGAAGGTAGTCGTAAAGATTGGTTTGGTTCAGCATTAATTGTGCGTTTAAGTATAGTAGCAGTAATCTTTTTGGCGATATTTTTCTTTATAGAATTAACTCGTAAGCAACCATTTATTAATTTACGGCTTTTATCTAGACGTAACTTTGGTTTAGCCAGTATTGTTAATGTGTCGTTGGGAGTAGGATTGTATGGTTCAATTTATATTTTACCGTTGTATCTCGCTCAAATTCAACAATACAACGCTCTGCAAATTGGTGAAGTATTAATTTGGGCCGGTATTCCCCAACTGTTTATTATTCCCTTCATTCCAAAATTGATGCAACGCTTTGACGTGCGTTTCATGGTAGCTTTTGGTGTGACTTTGTTTTCCATCAGTGCATTTATGAACTCTGGAATGACTAATGAAACAGGGTTAGATCAATTACGCTGGTCGCAATTTGTGCGCGCAATGGGACAACCCCTAATTATGGTGCCGCTTAGTTCTATTGCTACTGCTGGTTTGAATCCGAAAGAAGCAGGATCGGCAAGTGGTTTATTTAATATGATGCGGAATCTAGGCGGTTCTATTGGAATTGCTTCTTTAGCAACTTTATTAGCAAATAGAGAGCAATTCCACTCGAATAGATTGGGTGATGGAGTATCTTTATATAACCCAGAAACTCAACAGCGAATTGACCAAATGACACAGTATTTTGTCAGTCGCGGAGCAGATTTAAGTACAGCACAAAATCAAGCGATCGCATCTATATCTAATATCGTCCGCCGGGAAGCATTTGTGATGGCTTTTAACGATTGTTTCTACTTTATTGGTATTGCTTTATTAGTTAGCGGGATTGCTATTTTATTCCTCAAAAAGGTGAAGCCAACTGGTGGCGCTGTTGCTCATTAGATTTGTTTTATAAGTTAAAATGTTTGATAAAACTACTAAGGTACTAAAATGGTCATTAGCCAAAGCGAGTACTATATCTCCCCAGAAGAATATTTAGAAGGCGAGAAATTTAGTGAAATCAAACACGAGTATATTGATGGGCAAGTCTACGCAATGGCAGGAGCAAGTGATGCTCATGTCACGGTTAGCATGAATGTATCAATGTTACTGCGAAACCATCTCCGGGGTAGTGGTTGCCGTGTCTATATGTTAGACATGAAAGCACAAATCGAGGTCATAAATCGCTATTTTTATCCTGATGTAATGGTGACTTGCGATCCACGAGATAAAGAATTTGAATATTTTAAGTCTCATCCTTGCTTAATTATCGAAGTGCTTTCTGAGTCAACCGAAGGCTATGACAGAGGGAAGAAATTTGCTAGTTACCGACACTTAGAATCGCTGCAAGAATATGTGCTAATTTCACCAGACAGAATGAGTGTAGAATGCTTCCGCCGCAACGAACAAGGACAGTGGGTACTTTACCCTTATGAACAAGAGAAAGAAGTGCATTTAGCTAGCGTTGATTTTCGGTGTGCGATCGCAGAAATATATGAAGATGTAATATTGACAGATGAAAATATTTTCTAATCTAACATTTCTGGGTCAATTCCTAAAGCGTTGAGTTGTTCAAGAGACAGAGTACGCAACTTCTCTGTAATTAAAAGCCGCTTCTGTCGTTCAGTTTCAGCTCTTTGTCGCTCAACTTCCGCCCGTTCCTCACCTGTTAGCAGTAAATTTCCTTGTGCATCCCACCACCGTAACCAAGGTAACTCTGCATTTTGATAAAATCCTTGCCAGATTCCTAGCTCTACACCCATAGGAGCAATTGGGTAATGTCCTCGTTCATTGGGTTGCATCAGTTGATAAGTATTATCGACTAGGTGATACACTTCAACCTGTGCTTTTGCTACTTCATAAATCCCATAATAAGGCACTCGAATTGCCTGCTCATAAACCCAAAACTTACCAACATTTCCACCTTCACCTTGAGATGGCGGTGTGTTATTTCGTTCTTCTGAACCATCTCCAGAGACAAATTCAATCACAATCAAGGGCGCAACATACTCCTTCCACAGCACATAAGAACGGCGCATTTTACCGTTAAGTGTCGGTGGTACATTGGGTACATAAAACCAGTCTGGTGCTTCAGCTCCTTTTTCAGGAGGTTCTGTCAATCGCCAGTAGATCCCAGAATCTTGTCCAATACAATATTGACCGTCAGTATGAAGTTTCTCTAAGACAAGTTTAATCGAGTCAGTCAGTAAAATACTTTGCGGATGCTCTTGCCAGTTCTTCACAAATGTACCATCTGAGTCTGGTAACTGCGTGTGGTCAGGTAAAGTTAATGCCGATAGGGAAGTCATAGTGATAGCCAAGATGTATCTAAATTTTATTGTAGATAGGCAATTTGGCTGTTTGGGATGATTGCATCAGTTACAATGATGAGTTTTTTAGGAATGTGATCAAAATAACTGGGTATTAACAGTTTACAAAATATTTATTGTGCTATATTATACAAAATATCTGGAAATTAAGAGTAAGCAATGAAATATAGCGCTTCCCATTTGTATGCAATACACTTTGACTTCTCTTTTAAAACGAAAGAGGCTTTGAATCTTACCCTCTAACGCTACAAGGGTTGGGGCTGCTCTTATTAAATCTGTATTGGACTCAATCGAGAAACGTTATAGCTATCGACTCTGTTTGAATTATGGTCAAAAATTTTTACTCTAAATCAAAGTAGAAAAGATATTATGAGCATTACTCCAAAAGGTACAAGTGTACTAGAGTTATACCGTCTTTATAGAACAGAAAAGTTAATTGTCAATCGTAGATATCAACGTAAGCTTGTTTGGACAAAAAGTGAAAAAACTCGTCTTATTGAAAGCTTATTACTTAATTATCCTATTCCATTAATATTACTGGGAGTATTTAATGATAGTGATGGAGAAGAAGTATATGAAATAATTGATGGTATGCAAAGACTTAATGCAATATTTAGTTTCATAGAAAATGAGTTTTCTGTCCAAGATAAATATTTTGATGTTACTAAACATCCTTTCGCATACGAGTTGAGTCAAGCAAAAGTGTTTAAGTCGGTAGATGCTAATAAATCCGCTTCCTGGGATTCTGATATTTGTGCAAAATTTTTAGAGTATTCCGTTGCAGTAACAATATACAGAGCCAATTTAATTGATGAAATTGAAGATATTTTCAATCGAATTAATTCAAATGGTAAACATCTATCACCTCAAGAAGTAAGACAAGCTGGAGTCACAACAAAGTTTTCAACTTTGGTTAGGTTTCTTGCAGCTGAAATTCGTGGGGATGTGTCACGAGAAGAACTTCCTCTCACTGAAATGCCTGAGATTAGTATTGATGCCAAATCTATTGCTCTTGGATATGGAGTCTATGCAGAAGATACATTTTGGTGCAATCAAGGAATACTACGTATTTCTGGCCTTCGAGATAGTGAGGATGAACAGTTACTAGCAGATATAATACTTTCTATAGCATTAGGAGAACCTTTTGCAGCTAGCAAAGAAAACTTTGATGCTTACTATGGAAAAGGCGATAATAATAAATTAGACAAAATAGAATTGGCTATTGCCAAATATGGAGAAGATAATCTTCAACAAGATATAAAAACAGTTTTATCTCATATATTAAATGCTATTAATGCTGTTAATATATCAAAACAAAATAACTTTTTAAGAAATATTTTAAGTCGTAAATCTGGAGGAAGTAATCCAGTCAAAGAGCCTTTTTATACATTATTTATGTCTTTTTATGAACTTATTATCAAAGAATCTAAGGAGCCTTTTGAGTACGAAAAAGTTTTTGCTGCTGTTCAAAATTTAATAACAAAAATTAAAATGAGTCCTACTGTTAAAACGGAAAATAGAATCGACAATATTAATCTTACTAAAGGATTAATTCAAAATTATTTTAAGCATTCTAATAGTCCAACTCGCAGCAGTGGATCATATGCTATTGATTTTGAAAATTACTTGAGACGCTCAAAAACTGAAGCACCTAATTATGATTTTAAACAGGGATTGTATACTTTAGAAGATAAAAATAGAAGATTTGATGATCAAAACTTAGAAAAAATTATACAAAATATTGCTGCAATAGCAAATTTAGGAAAAGGAAAAAAGGGATATATATTTATTGGTGTTACTGATAAAGAACAAGATACTCAACGCATTGAAAAGTTGGACAATATTACTGCTCCTCGTTTTTTTACATTTGGTATTGTAGGTTTAGAGCGAGAGGCACGTTTAAAAGATATTAGCCTTGATGACTACATTCTTTCTATCAGCAGAAAAATTCGCGATTCAAAATTACCAGAATGGTTAAAGACAGCAGTTAATACAAGTTTAACTCCGCTTACATATATGGAACATACAGTATTAATGATTGAGATTAAAGCTGGTAATGAGCCTGTATGGTATGGAGACAAGCTTTATATTCGTGATGGACATGAGAAAAAACCACAAGAAGTATCTGGTGGGCAAACTGCTGCGGTTTACAATCTCTTCAGATGAAAGCTTCAAACATAAGTGCAATCACACATCATTACTTACCTATTTTTATAATCCATTTTTGCATTTTCATTGCAGGACGCAAAGTTTCTAAGAAACTTTGCGTCTTTGCATGAAATTATCCTTATCCTCCTTCCCACAACTTATTCTAGACAAGCCTATCCTTTAATATTGAGTATCGTCACATGTTTCTTACTGCACGATCAAATTCCCCAGTAATACCGCATAATCTTACCCGATCGCATTTCTAGCAAAGCATCTTTAAAGCCGATCGCAGCAACTCTTCTTAACTATGATTTTCATGAAACACCAGAATCATCAGCAGTTTTGATCTCTTTTAAAATTCGTTCTACTTGGTTAACTTTTTCACCTCTATTCTGTGATTTGAAAATATTTAAAGCTTTTTCTAAAGAAGATAGCGCCTCATCTTTTTTATTTGTTTGCCACATTGCTAGCGCAAAATTAGTCAGTGCCTCGCCATAATTAGGATTAATTTCCAGAGCTTTTTTATATTCAGTAATGGCTTCTTGCCAGCGACTTTGACTTGCGTAAACCATACCGCTTGCATTGTAGGCTAGAGCATATTTTGGCTTCAGACGAATGGCTTCTCGATAGGCGCTAATTGCTTCTTCTGATTTTTTTTGCTGAAAAAGCACATTTCCTAATTGAAAGTGCCCAAAAGCATCTTCTGGGAATTTTTTAATAAATTGGCGTAAATTTTCTTCTGCACCTTTAAAGTCTCCTTGACTATACAGAGCATTAGCTTGTTGGATTAGCTGCGATCGCTCTGGTGTATCTGTACCTGAAGATTGGGCGATTTTTTGTGGTTGTCTCTGTGCAAGCTGTTCTGGCGAATGCAAAGAAACTTTTCCAGGAACCGCTAACACTAATGGTGATATCCCCATTACACTGAAAATACTCAGCATCATGCAGCCAACAGGTTGAACAAATGCTGATTTGGATTTGCACTTCACCTTCATCGCCCTGAATGCCTCAATAATGTTCTAATCTTTATGATAAATTGGCCTGCGTTAGCGCGTAATGCATCACAAGAGAGACGATAAGGGCGCACATATATATGCGCCCCAATACTTGTCGGGTTTTGGGGAAAAAGGGCAGGGGAAAGGGGAAAGAAAAAACCTTTAACCTTTACCCCTTAACCTTTTCCCAAATCCAATTCCGAGTTAGAAATCCACAAAGCGTCCAGTATTGATATGCGCCCTTATTAAGCTAATTTGGAATTATTTACACACCTTCTCGTAACTTATCCAACACACCCCGATCTTCCAATGTCGAAGTATCTCCAGATACCTCTTGTCCGGCGGCTAGATTCCGCAGCAAGCGCCGCATAATCTTACCCGATCGCGTTTTGGGCAAAGCGTCTGTAAAGCGAATTTCTCCCGGACGTGCGATCGCACCGATTTCTTTGACAACGTGCTGCTTGAGTTCTTTACTCAGTTCTTCACTTCCCTGATAAGTGCCTTCTAAAGTCACAAAAGCCACTACTTCTTCACCCTTAAGTTCATCTGGCTTACCCACTACCGCCGCTTCTGCAACTGCTGGATGCGAAACTAAGGCTGATTCTACTTCCATTGTACCGAGTCGGTGTCCTGATACATTCAACACGTCATCCACACGACCCATTACCCAAAAGTAACCGTCTTCATCAAGTCTTGCGCCATCACCAGCAAAGTAAGTATAGTTACCATTTTGGGGCGGAATGTGTTCCCAATAAGTGCGGCGGAAGCGTTCTGGATCGCCGTAAACTGTCCGCATCATTCCTGGCCAGGGATGGCGCACCGCCAAATAACCACCTTCCTTATTGGGTACGGTGTTTCCTTCTAAATCCACGATATCTGCAATAATTCCAGGGAAGGGAAGGGTTGCCGAACCGGGTTTAGTGGGAATTGCTCCTGGTAGCGGTGTAATCATGATACCGCCGGTTTCCGTTTGCCACCAAGTATCAACTATTGGACAACGTTCTCCACCTATAACTTTGTGATACCACATCCAAGCTTCGGGGTTAATCGGTTCGCCGACGGTTCCCAGCAAACGCAACGAAGACAAGTTTCGCGCATTCGGATGTTGTTCGCCCATCTTAATAAATGCCCGAATTGCTGTAGGTGCTGTATAAAAAATATTCACGCCGTATTTTTCAATTACATCCCAAAAGCAACCAGGATTAGAAGCACGGGGCGCACCTTCGTACATTATCGTGGTTGCACCGTTGGAAAGAGGGCCGTAGACAATGTAGCTGTGTCCAGTAATCCAACCGACATCTGCGGTACACCAATATACATCTGTATCTTGGATGTCGAATATCCACTTGGTGGTGATATGGGTATACAGATTATAACCAGCAGTTGTATGCACTACACCCTTCGGTTTGCCGGTGCTGCCAGAAGTGTAGAGGACAAACAGCATATCTTCACTGTCCATCGGTTCGGCGGGACAATCGGCTGATACACCTTTTTGCAAATCATGCCACCAATGGTCGCGTCCGCCCAACTGCATATAAGTTTCTTGTCCGGTGCGCTTGACAACGAGGACATTTTCAACGCTGGGAACAGCACCGTCAGCCAAGGCTTTATCTACTTGTGCCTTGAGAGGAACGATCGCATCTTTGCGCCAACCACCATCAGCCGTGATTACCAGTTTAGCTTGAGCATCGATTAAGCGATCGCGCAAAGCTTCGGCACTAAAACCACCAAATACTACACTATGGGGTGCGCCGATTCGGGCACAAGCTAACATGGCGATCGCAGCTTCGGGAATCATTGGCATATAAATACCAACGCGATCGCCTTTTTGTACGCCTAGTTGCTTCAATACATTGGCAAATTGGCAAACTTCCCGGTGCAGTTGGGCGTAGGTAAGGGTACGGGAATCACCTGGTTCTCCTTCCCAAATCAATGCGGCTTTATTTTTGCGCCAAGTGGTGAGATGTCTGTCAAGGCAGTTGTAAGAAATATTCATCTTAGCGCCAACGAACCACTTAGCAAAAGGTGGTTGCCAATCTAATACTGTGTCCCATTTTTGGAACCATTCTAATTCTTTTCCAGCTAAATCTGCCCAAAATTGCTGCGGATCGGCTTTGGCTTTGTCACAGAGACGCTGATAGTCATCCAGACTTTTGATATGGGCGTTCTGCGAAAATTCTGAACTAGGATGAAAGAGGCGGTTTTCTTGTAGGATTGATTCTATAGTTGGTTGAGACATGATTACATTTACGAACGGTATTGTTACTGAAAACTATTTTTAGCTTAGTTGTGCTAGACGCTGTTTAGATTTTCGTTAAGCTAGATAAAAATTGCCGAGTTATTTAGTTTACATTCATTTTCATCTAGAACTTATCAGTTGATACCATTATTAAGTCTGAATGAATCTCTAGATGCAATAGAGTTATTAAGGAATGCATCCCAGTTTTTATTTTGCACTGAAAGAATAACTATCATTGCGATCGCGCAGCGTCTTGTAGAGAGGAGGAACTACGAACGCAAGTGCGTGTTGCAGACAAGCAATCGTATGGACTAGTTCTTAGTTGGAGATTTTGCGATTGCTTCTCTACGAGATGCTACGCGAACGCTTCACTTTGGTTCGAGTGGGCGCGAAGTCAGCGGATCTGCTGGCAATACTAATGTTAAAAAATGATAAATTCTGATTGACCTAAATAAAATTAATTAATACGTATCTATCTTAGGTTATAGTTTATTTGGCTTATAAAGATTGATAGTTGATAGTTTTAAACAGCATGATAACTACACTCATACTGGCCATGTTTTACAAAAAAATAAATCTATATGCGTAGACGAGCGCCCTTATATTATTTGTTTTTAGGAGTATTAACGAGTTCTAGCTGTTTTATCTTCAGTGTAGCAGCCCAAGTCCCATCTAATTCGCAACAAACCTCGACTCGGAGTGAAGCTCAAGCTGCTAGTTGGTTTGAAGCCCATCGCGCACAGTCAGGCGCTTTACGAGCATTTGTACAGCGAATGCCGAAGGGAGGAGATATCCACAGTCATCTCAGCGGGGCTGTGTACGCAGAACACTATCTAGAGTGGGCTGCCACCGATGGGTATTGTGTGAATCCAAAGGTAGGGACTTTAGTTGAACCTAAAGCTTGCGGTCAGGACAGTAGCTATTTTCCAGCTTCAGAATTGTTAAACCGAACATCTGTTTATGATTCCTTAATAAATCGTTGGTCTACTCGCAACCTCCAATTTGCTGGTAAATCGGGACACGACCAATTTTTTGAAGCTTTTAGTGGTTTTGGGCCAATATCAGACTCTATGAGCCGTCGGGATGATATGGTCGCGGAAGTAGCAAATCGGGCAGCTTCGCAGCATATTAATTATCTAGAGTTAATGCTTACCGTTCAGGGCAGTGAGGTTCGACAGCTAGGGCGTGAAGTTGGTTGGAATAAAGATTTGCAAGAGATGCACCGTCAATTGCTCAAACGAGGATTAACCAAGCTAGTGACACTGGGCAGCCAGCAATTTGTACAGTTGGAGAGCGAAGTCTCGAAAACACTCGGTTGCGGCACTCCATCAGCACAGCCTGGATGTGCAGTGACGGTGCGCTATTTGCAGCAAACGACAAGAACAAAGTCGCCCGTTGAAGTGTTTGCTCAGTTAGCTTATGCCTTTGCACTAGCTTCATCGGATTCGCGGGTAGTTGGCATTAATCTCGTCGCCCCAGAAGACAACCCGATTGCACTGCGCGACTACACTCTGCAAATGCAAATGCTGCAATTTTTCAAACGCCAATATCCAGATGTCAAGGTCGCACTCCATGCAGGAGAGTTAACTCTGGGTTTGGTTCCGACCGAGGATTTACGTTTTCATATTCGGCAAGCTGTAGAAGTGGCACAGGCATCTCGCATCGGACATGGCGTGGATATTCTTTTTGAGGAGCGTCCCTTCGAGTTGATGGAGCAAATGCGGCGACTCGGCGTGTTGGTCGAAATCTGCCTGACCAGTAATGAAGTCATTTTGAATGTCCAGGGAGATGAGCATCCTTTTAGGGAGTATTGGAAGGCTGGAGTACCAATGACCCTTGCTTCAGATGATGAAGGCATTTCCCGCATTGATTTGAGTCATGAATATCTGTTAGCGGCAACGAGATATGGACTAGGATATAAAGACCTCAAGCGACTGGCTCGCAATAGCTTAGAATATAGTTTCGCTCCGGGAAATAGTCTCTGGAAGTCGCCTGAGTTTAAGGCAATGGTTGGAGCTTGTGCAAGCGATACCCCTGGTGAAACCTCTGTTTCTCAAGGGTGCAGTGCTTTTTTGCAAAAGAGCGATATCGCGCGCGGATTCAATGGCAGCTAGAGTCGGAGTTTGCTCGGTTTGAGCCATTGCAGAACTGGCTTTGATAGCCATTGCTAGCTTAAGTAAATTGCACGGTACAAATGAAGCTGAGTTTGCAATGTTAGTTAGCGATCGCTACCAATGTCAAGGTTTAGAAACTGAAGTACTTAGAAGGTTGCTGCAAGTAGGGCGCGATCAACATTTAACGCTAATTAGTGCCGAAATTCTGACTGAAAATTCTGCAATGCAAGTTCTCTCGTAACATTCAACATTTATTCTTCTGTAATTTGCACTCCAAAATGCAAATCTACCAAGGGCGATAATGCCTAATGGTACATAACAGAAGCATGAAAGCGTGAATAAAAAACTCCTCATTTCTCCTCAAGAAGTCACGTCACTGTTAGCAGAAAAATCATCACAAACTGTGATTATCGATACGCGAAGTCAAGAAGATTATGATATTTCTCATATTTATCAAGCCATAAATATTAGAGATTTTTTCACCTATCTTTTAGAAAATTCCTCCCCAGCAGGATTAAAGGAATTGCAAAAGTATTTTGCAGAAATCATGAGCCGGGTTGGAATATCTGGTGCAGAACATTTAATTGTATATGAAGATGCTTTAAATAAAGGTTATGGTCAATCTTGTCGAGCAGCCTTCTTACTGAAATATTTGGGTTGCGCTCAGGTATCTATTTTACATGGAGGATATAAAGCATGGCTCAAGGCAGGATTACCTACTACCGATGAAGTACCGAAGCGTGAAAGCAGCATATTTAGATTGCATCCTAATGCTGACATCATGGTGACTACCACAGAGATGTTGCAAGCAATTGAGAATCCAGCAATTATTAAATTAGATGTGCGCGATCGCAACGAATGGCTTGGGTTGAGTTCTTCTCCTTACCATCCTGATTTTTGTCCCCGCAAAGGTAGAATCCCTAACTCTGTATGGTTAGAATGGCATCATCTGATGAATTCTGAATCGGAAATCCCTACGTTCCGATCGCCAGATGAAATCCGAGAAATTTGTCAGTCAGTAGGTATTACTTCAAAGTCAATTGTGTACATTTACTGCTTTAAGGGTTCAAGGGCTGCAAATACATTAATAGCTCTTGAAGAGGCAGGAATTTCTGCTAAAAATTATTTTGGCTCTTGGAATGAATGGTCTCGCGATCTTTCGCTCCCAATTGATAGCAGAGTTATGCAATAAGGGTATAAACTTGACTCTGAATTTTGAATTATTCTTCAATCAGACATCAACATTTATCTGTTCTATCTGTCTAGCGGCTTTATCCCAAAGCTTTGCTGAAGTCTCATCTTGCCAATGAGTTCTCAGATTTTCCGCTTTTTTGTGACATATTCGTTCTAACATTTCTAATATTGCAGATAATGTCAGTTGATTAATTAATGATTCTAAAATCTCCATATATTCTTTTTGCATGATATTTACCTCCTTAATGTCATTCAATATATGCCAACAAAACCCACTTATTCTTAACCTATGTATTAAGATTTGTTGCACAATGGTACTAATATTCTGTCAGCTTATATATGCAGTTTAACCTATTCTGAATACTCAATTTTGAAAATTTATTTTTAATAGATGAAAAAACTGTTTAATTGAAATATTTGCTCACAACTTTCTCAAATTTTGTATCTAACTTAAAAATAGGGTTGGATAAATAAAAAGTATGAGTTGTCATGTGATGGGCTATATTCTATCGGAGGCGGAGCTTCTTTGGCTTTGCTCCTGACTCCTGAATTATGTTCGATAAAAAATTCCTTCGGTACTATGGATGCAAAGTGAAGCAGATGTGGCTATGTTTTGCGCAGTACAACACAAAAGTCTGATGTCTACTTCCAAACTAGAGAAACTGTCAATCTTTACTATCTAGCTTGTGCAGACATCATCTAGAAAGTTATGGATAAGTTTGCTATTTTAAAGTGAAAATCTTTTCTAAATATCTGAAAACTTAGCAAAAGTTTGCGAAATGAGGAAATGGACATTAGAAGAGGCAGAGGTGGAGAGAAGAAAGACTTACTGCAACTTCTCCCCTCCTCTCCTGATCTCCCTATTCTCCAGTGCCTATTTACCAGAATGCGACTTTTCCGGCATGACTATATTAGTATGGCTTGCCTTGCCATTTTTGCCGTTAGTATTTCCGTTACCATTGCGGGGATGGATGACACCATAACCGCCGTGGTTACGTTCGTAAATTACATTAATCTCTCCAGTTTCAGAATTATGGAACATATAAAAGTCGTGTCCTACGAGTTGCAGTTGTTCTAGAGCTTCTGCAACAGTCATCGGCGGCATAGAAAAATATTTGGTGCGGACGACTTCGTTGGGCAATTCGGCGGTGCGATCGCCAATTAAATCTGTTACTATCGACTCTGGAATAACTACTTCTGTTGGTTGAGCGTGAGTTTTGTGGTCTTGACGCCGTTCTTTATATTTCCGCAGTTGACGCGCAATTTTATCTGCAACTAAGTCAATGCTGGCATATAGGCTCTCGCTGCTTTCCTCGGCACGAATAACGCTACCATTAGCATAAATAGTTACTTCAGCCGCTTGTCTTGTATTAATTCGGGGATTCCGGGCGACGCTAAGATGCACATCCACTTCATTTGTAATGCTTTGAAAGTGACTAACTGCTTTTTCAATTTTTTGATGTACATACTCACGAATCGCATCGGTGATTTCAATATTTTTGCCGTGGATGACAAGCTTCATGTAATACTCTCCCGCTGAATATTTTAGATGTGTGAATTTGCTTTGTATGAAAAGAAATTGCGGTAAGGTTTATTACTCCCGCCAAAACAAATTGTGAACTATATTGTATCTACTGCTGTTAAGCTATCTCTCAGGTTGCTGCATCTGAGGAATTGTCAAGTATACCCTTGATTTACCTCCTCATCTCTGCGCTGATGTCTTATTGTATATCCAATTAGCACTCAAGAGTTGAGAAAATCTAATTGTAGCTCCTATGACTACCTTTTCCTTTAAAGGAATGCTTACAGAACTGTTGATATTTGCTCCTTCTGTGTTCGATTGAGGTTTGCTTGCTGTTGTTCAAGAATACAAGGTTCTGTGGAAGTTTGATTCTGTTTGAAATGCAAACAATGATATTAAAGTCATCAGCCAGTACATTCTTCCTTATTGTCTTGGCATAATGCTTATTGCAGAGAATTCCTCCTAAAACCTATTGAGGTTAATATTCAAGCTAGCACTTTGTTTTTTCTAATGCATCTTCCCTTGACTTTCCTTTAAAATCCTTTGCAAAGCTTGACAATTTTTGATTCTCATTATGTAACTTGAAATATATTTAGTTCTTTATACGGTTGAATTTTGGGATGATCCATAGTAAAAGCTCGCAAAAAAAAATTTGTTTGCTGTATAATCAAGGATTAATGCCTTACTTAGAAGCTCATGGATGGCAGCGATCGCTTCTAAGTGAGCGCATTCACGACCCAAGTCTAGATGACGTGTTAATTTTGCTAGAACATCCACCTATCTACACTTTGGGACAAGGAAGCAACTCAGACTTTATCAAATTTGAGATTGACAAAGGTGAATACGATGTGCATAGAGTTGAACGAGGCGGTGAGGTTACTTACCATTGTCCCGGTCAACTCGTGGGCTATCCAATTTTAAATCTGCAACGTTATCGCAAAGACCTGCATTGGTACTTACGGCAACTCGAAGAAGTAATAATTCGTGTATTGGCAATTTATGGATTGCAAGGAGAAAGAATTCCGGCTTTTACTGGCGTTTGGTTGCAAGGGCGAAAAGTTGCGGCTATTGGTATTAAAGTCAGCCGTTGGATTACTATGCACGGCTTTGCGTTAAATGTTTGTCCAGACATGACAGGCTTTGAGCGCATTGTCCCCTGTGGTATTTCTGACAAACCTGTAGGCAGTTTAGCCGAATGGATTCCAGGTATCACCTGCCAAGAAGTGCGTTTTTACATAGCACAATCTTTTGCGGAAGTCTTTGGCGTGGAATTAGTAGAATCTCAGCCTCAAGGGTTTTTCTAGCTTGAGTAAATTCCGCTTGTAATATGTAATAAATACTATAGCAGTCCTATTTAAATTGTGAGACACTTATAAGAGGAGTCCATATTTAATAGTATCAAAATAACTATTTAATACTCATTAAAAAAAAGAATGCGATCGATATAAACCTAAAAAGCCAGATTAAATCAGACTTTTTGTATTTTGAATTAGTATAACTGCGATTGTCAAAGCTAGAATCTGATTATTTCTAGACTTCTAGACTAACTTTTTACGGCTGTCAAGCACAACTTTGCGCGTGAATTACTCAAATAATCTCCAGCTAGATGCCCCATCGATAACATCTCTCAGAGAACGTGATTGGACAGCTTTGATAGAACTATTTGATAGAGACGACGGTGATGAAATTGAAGCCGACATCAGCGGTAGTTTATTTTGGCTAATACCTGAACCTTGTTGGGAAGACGATCCCTTTGATTTTTTGCGTGAGTACCTTTAAGTAGTGAGGAGTGAGGAGTGATGAGTGATGAGTAATGAGTAATGAGTAATGAGTAATGAGTTCAAAAGAAGCTTTAAATTTATAATTCCTAACTCCTAACTCCTAACTCCTAACTCCTAACTCCTAACTCCTAACTCCTAACTCCTAACTCCTAACTATCTAACGTTGAGGCGACTTAGGAAAATACGTAGGCGATCGCTTTGGGGATTGGTCAGCACTTCATAGGCTGGGCCTTGTTCTGTGACAATACCTTTGTCTAAAAATATCACTTGATGGGCTACTTCTTTTGCAAATTGCATTTCATGGGTAACAACCACCATTGTCATGCCTTCTGTGGCTAATTGTTGCATCACTTGCAGAACTTCACCGACGAGTTCGGGATCTAGGGCGCTGGTGGGTTCGTCAAATAGCATGATCTGAGGATTCATACATAAACTACGAGCGATCGCTACTCGTTGCTTTTCTCCGCCAGAAAGTTGTTCGGGATAAGCAGAGGCTTTGTCAGATAAACCAACTTTTTCTAAATATAATCTCGCTAGTTGGGCGCTTTCTTTTGCTGTTTTACCCAAGACTTTACGCGGTGCGAGTGTCATATTTTCTAAGACGCTGAGATGGGGAAACAGGTTGAACTGTTGAAACACCATGCCTACTTGTGTTCGTAGTTGCCGCAGTTGGCTATAGTTGACAGTGGGCCGGGATAAGTTAATTCCGTTGATGATTAAACGCCCTTTGTCAATGGTTTCTAAACGGTTGAAGCAACGTAGTAGGGTACTTTTACCACAGCCGGAGGAACCAATAACTGCAACAACTTCTCCTCGGTTGATTTCGCCAGTAATTCCTTTGAGGACTTTTAGGGAACCAAAGTTTTTTTCGATATTCTCAAAAATAATCGCAGGGATGGTATTATCCATTACTTATGTCAAGCTGCTCTACAGTTGATTGTAATATTTTAAGAAACCGCAAAGGCACAGAAGGAGAGAAAATAATATGGCTAAAGTTGGTTGTATGCGTTGGCTGTATTTATGTGTCTTCGTAGGTTTTAGTTGTTTATTACTGGCTGGCTGTGCTGGGAACTCTAGCGCGGGGAAAACTTTGCGGGTTGCTACAGAACCGGCGTTTCCACCTTTTGAGTTTCAAGGAAAAGGTGGCGAGTTGCAGGGATTTTCCATTGATTTGATGAATGCGATTGCTTCTTCTGCTAACTTTAAAGTGAATTTTCAAAGTCTGCCTTTTGATGGCATTATCCCAGCTTTGCAAGCCAAAACGGTAGATGCGGCTATTAGTTCGATTACGATTACTGAGGAGAGGGCGAAGACGGTTTCTTTTTCCCGTCCTTATTTTAAGGCTGGGTTAGCGATCGCAATTCGTGCAGACAATCAAGAAATTACTGGTTTTGACAGTCTCAAAAATAAAAAAATTGCAGTCCAAATTGGCACAACTGGGGCTGCAAAGGCTAAAAGTATTCCTGGGGTACAAATTCGCAGTTTTGATTCTGCACCCTTAGCCCTGCAAGAATTGCTCAACGGTAATGTAGACGCGGTAATTAATGATGCACCTGTGACTTTATATGCAATTAATACAGGTAATCTTCAGGGAATTAAAGTAGTACAGAAATTGCTGACGGAGGAGTTTTATGGAATTGCTACAGCTAAAAACTCGCAAAATTTGACATTGATAAATGATGGCTTGGATAGAGTGCTGAAAAATGGCACTTATTCCCAAATTTACCAGAAATGGTTTAAAGTTGAACCACCATCACTACCAGCTAAATCACCATTTGAGAATCAAACTAACGCTGGCGCATCTAAAATATTAACTTCAATTAGCGTGATATTGCAGGCTTTTCCAAGTCTATTGCAGGGTGCATCGATCACGTTGCAATTGACAATACTTTCTGTAGTATTTGGTTTAATTGGCGGTTGCTTAATTGGTATTGTTCGCCTTTCTCATATTGCACCTGTGCGTTGGTTGGCGAGGGCGTATGTAGATTTTTTTCGAGGAACGCCTTTGCTAGTGCAAATTTTTATGATTTACTTTGGTTTACCAGCAATTTTACAAGAATTTGGTTGGACATTTTCTTTCGATCGTCTCAGCGCTGGGGTAATTGCTTTAAGTTTGAATAGCGCTGCATACATTGCCGAGGTTGTTCGTGCTGGAATTCAATCAATTGAACCAGGACAAGCAGAAGCAGCAAAATCATTAGGTTTGAGTTCTGTGCAAACTATGAGTTATGTAATTTTTCCCCAAGCTTTCCGGCGGATGATTCCACCTTTGGGTAATGAGTTTATCAGTTTATTGAAAGATACTAGCTTAGTTTCTGTGATTGGGTTTGAAGAATTACTACGTAAAGGACAGCTAATTGTTGCTGATAACTATCGCGCTTTTGAAATTTACGCAGGTGTAGCAGTGGTTTATTTGTGTTTGACGCTACTTTCTTCCCAAGCATTTAGCCGATTAGAAGCTTGGATGAATCCCATCAAGCGCTAAGAGACTTTCAAAAATAATTTCTCAAAATCCAGAGAATAATAATCAATATGCTTGGAAAGCTAATTTTTTGGGATAGGTAGCAGTTGGGGGTTAAAATCCTTAAGAGAAAATCAAACTTAATAAAATGTGTTCTAATATACCTTTTTTTCAGATAATTCTAATCCATTGTTTAATTTAACTTAATACTTTGCTACAAATCCAATAAAAAAGTTATGTAACATCAATCAGATAACACTATTGTTATCATAGACTTGTAATCATTAAGAAATGTAAATAGTAACTATAACCGTAAGTCAATTTAACTTAATGATTTTGTGCTTGCTATTTCAGGGCTGAGTATGGCAGTACAATTCTGTTGCAATGAAAACTCAGTGAATAGGTTTGAACTATTCAATGCAAGTCTAGTTTCGGTTGCATTGTAACAGTTCACCTTGGCAGCCAAAAATTAAAAACTTTTCATAAGAGGAGAAGCAAATGAGAAATTTGAAAGCAATCATAGACAAATCCTCATTGACTAGTGAAGTACCGGCATCATTTGTGGTGTTTCTTGTCGCCCTTCCTCTTTGCATGGGTATTGCGATCGCTTCGGGACTTCCGCCATCTCGCGGCTTAGTTACAGGAATAGTAGGCGGAATTATTGTTGGTGCTGTTTCCGGTTCTCCACTGCTAGTCAGTGGCCCAGCAGCAGGGCTGGCTGTGATTGTCGCAGAAATAGTTCAACAATATGGCATTGAAATGGTTGGGCCAATTCTGCTGCTAGCGGGTTTAATCCAATTACTCGCAGGTATATTTAAAGTTGGTCAGTTGTTTCGCGCCATGTCACCGGCTGTCATCTATGGAATGCTTGCAGGTATTGGGATATTAATCTTCGCTTCCCAATTTCATGTCATGCTAGACGACCAACCGCGTATACACGGCATTGAGAATTTAATTTCTATTCCCAACACGATTTACAAAGCTTTCTTCCCTATTGATGGTAGCGTTCATCACGTTGCGGCACTCATAGGTGTAATAACTATTATCAGTCTTCTGCTGTGGGAAAAATTTAAACCCAATAGTTTAAAGTTGATACCTGGCGCGCTTGTCGCCGTTGTCATTGCCACCGTTATCGCTACAGTGTATCGATTACCGATTCAGTATGTTGATGTACCTGGAAATCTAGCACAAGCAATTCAATTACCAACATTTGCCAGCTTACCACGCTTAATTCAGGCACCAGTTTTGCTAGATGCGATCGCGATCGCATTCATTGCTAGTACAGAAAGTTTGCTTTCAGCCGTAGCAGTAGATCGACTGCATACCGGGACAAGAACCGATTTCGATCGCGAATTAACAGCCCAAGGAATTGGCAACATTATATGTGGGTTCTTGGGTGCTTTGCCGATGACAGGAGTGATAGCCCGCAGTTCTGTAAACGTAGAAGCTGGTGCAAAAACTAGATTATCGACGATACTTCACGGTTTTTGGCTGTTAATTTTAGTAATTGCAGCCCCAATCTTGCTAAAAATAATTCCCATTTCTAGTTTGGCAGCAATTCTAGTTGTTACTGGTTACAAACTAATCGAAGTAGAACATATTCGCCAGTTAAAAAAGTATGGACGTTTTCCTGTGGTAATATTTGCTGCCACTTTAATCGGGATTGTTGTTACTGACCTCATCACAGGTGTTTTAATTGGTATTTTGTTGACAGGAATATTACTAATTCACAAAATGTCTGTGTTGAATATCCAAGTTATTAAGCACGAAGATAATCAGCGAATAGACATTTATTTACAAGGTGCAGCAACATTTGTAAGGCTACCAAAATTGGCGAATATTTTAGAACTGGTGCCTCCAGGAAGTGAATTGCATGTTTATATGCAAGACTTGGCTTATATAGATCACTCTTGTCTAGACTTACTATCGGTGTGGGCAAAACAACAGGAAAAAATGGGAAGCACTTTAACTATGCAATGGGATCGTCTGATAGATCGTAATCGCAAACCATTTACTCTGTAGAATTTCAGCTAGATTGAATTTTGCTCGCGTAGGGTAGCATAGCCGTGCTACCCTACCAATTGTTTGTATTCTATGTAATCAACCAGGGTTTAAAATAGGTTTTATATAGGGAATTTGGATTGAGTTGCACCTGAATTAACCAAAAATATATGACAATTCTCAACGCTCGTAACTTATCCTTAGAAGAAGTTCATCGTCTGTTTAGTTTTCAAAGACAGTATAATGATTCATTTTCTAACTACTTATCTTTGGAACCTCTTACGGAAGCAGAACAGCAGGAACTAAAACAAATTCAGCATGACTTTGATAGATACCTAACAATAGGTAAAGTTTCTGAAGGTCAGGTTAAGTTTCTTGCAGTTGCACCTTTACTAAGATTAGCTGGTTTTTATCGCTATCCGATAGAGATTATTTTGGAGGAGAATATTGCTGATATTGAAGTTGAAGATGAAGATATAAAAATTAAAGGAAGATTTGATATTTTAGCTGTTAATAAAGCTAAAACTACAAAAGCTCAAACATATTTTTGGGTACTGTTGATTGAATCTAAAAACTGTCAAGTTGATATATCAACAGGTTTGTCTCAGCTACTTACTTATGCTTATAAAAATTTAGATAACCAAAAATCAGTTTGGGGATTAACGACTAATGGTAGAAGTTATCAGTTTGTCTATATAGAACAAGGAAATCCCCCTATTTATTATCTGTTGCCAGAATTAAATTTAATGGAAAGAGAGCGTTCAAGTCAGTTGCTACAAGTTTTAAAAGCAATTTGTCAACTTTAAAAGCATTGATGATTAAAACAACATACAAGCCAAGGTAAAAATTTATGACTCAAGCCATACCCAAACTAGTAAGCTTTGAAGATTTTGCAGCTTGGCGTCCTCAAGGCGGAAGATACGAATTACACGATCAGTAAACCAAAAAGTTTTTCCCAAAGAGCGATCGCTAATTTAGTTTGCGTATTATGAGGTGCTATATAATATCAGTCTCCTAAATAATGCTTATAGCATCCTGAAAGATTTCCAAAAATGAAATGATGAGAGTAGTGTGTAGCATATTGACTGAAAAAATTGAGCGTTTCATCAGAAGAACTGGCAATAACCGCCTCAGAAACCCCTCCCGTTTATATGATGACTTGCTCACAATTGCTGATAATTACAAAATAAAGGCATTAAATAATGAAAAAAAGAGAAAAAATTGAACGCGATTTTCAAAATATTCTTGAAATTATTGAAAACCAACGACCAAGATATATAGCTGCAATGGACGAAGGAGTATCTGATGAAATAATCAGAGATTGCATCAAAATTCATCCAATTCCTGAAGGTTTAATAGCTATATACTCTTGCGTCAAAGGTTTATCTGTATCTAAATTAATCGAAAAGTTTGATTATCCTACAGATTTCATTCCTGGTTGCGATTTAATAAATATTTATGAATTTGATAAAATAATTAATCTTTTAAAAGCAGTACATAGAAACCCTGAGCCTTGGGCATGGCAACCAGATATGATTCCTTTTCTAGTGTATTGCGATGTTGATTACTATTGCGTCAGAACATTGCCTTCAGACCAATCTGTTGTATTCTGTTCAAAAGAAAACCAATGGATTACCATCTGTCAAAATATTGAAGATTTTATTTTAATAATTACTGAATGTTATAAGCAGAATGCTTATTTATTAGATGATGTATACTTGGAAAAAAATTATGATTTGGAAGAAAAAATTATCTTAAACTTCAACCCTAATTATTATTCTCAAAATGACTTACAACCAGAAGCATGAGCAAATACGAATTAGTATGAGACTAGCTTGGGATGAATGGGAAGCAAGGATAAATCACGCTTTGAGCAAAGTATAGTGTTTTTAGCTGATTTGCTTGAGAACTAACGCCCTAAGTGCGATCGCAATATACTTGACCAATACTACGATCGGGATTAATCTCAATCACTAAATCAACCGCTGTCGCATCTGTTACCAACGGCGTGATGAATAATTCCGGGTGCAGGGATCGCCAAAAATAATTGACAAATTGCTCTATCTCTGCACTACTCATCCCGGATTTTCCCGCAGCAATCATCTGCTGTTCTGCCTGTTTGCGCCACTCCAAAGAACAGCGGTAATCAGTGGGATATAGCACAATTAAACTGTCTAATCGCTCCCACAGTGGTAAATAATCGTAGAGGCGAAGATTCATCTCACGGGCAAATGCTCTATCTTCATCTGTGACAATTGGCGGCGGTGCAGTATCAAATAAATCAGGGTCGATTGGTCGCACACCCACAAACCAACCTTCAAATAGTACAATATCTACATCCGTAACCATTTCTGGATTAGTGCGATCGCCAGCACCTCCATAAGCTGATTTATCAAACCGGGGAAGCATCACCGGGCTTTGTAACTCACGGATTTGATCTAGTACATTTAAGCCTAAGTCTAGATCGTGAGTTCCCGGTGGCCCGCGCCAAATCAAGCGGGGATCTTGCTGTGTTAAAGCCAAGCGATCGCTGTAAGTTTTATACAAATCATCCAAAGATAAACTCACAGTCCTGTATCCCAAATGATCGAGAATCAAAATGAGAATTTTGGACATTGTGGTTTTACCAGTACCTTGTCCTCCCAATATTCCTTGAATCAGGGGGCGTCTCAACTGTTGGCGCTGCGATGCTAGTTTGATTCCCAAAGGCAGCCACAAGTCCCACAATACCTGTAACATTTCCTGGGGTTGTATTTGGAGAGTTGCTTGACAGAATTCGCTAAAAGCTGGAAAGACAGATTTTAGTAAATGCGATCGCCTTTCGATCATTTCATCAACATTTTCCGGCGCGATCCCAAAAGCTTTAGCCCTTAACCGATCTGCCAGTGCTGCTTCTCTTGCTTCCTGCTTCCAAGTTTCCCCCGGCCCATTGGTTGCCAAAACACTCAGCCACAAATTCATAAATTCTCCATCTGACTACGATCCCAGCTTAAAAGCTTCGAGAAACAGGCTGTAGATGAAACCAACTTTGAGGAGATTTAGTGAGTCTATCAAGAGCGATCGCCGATCCAAAAAGCTGCGACTATAAAATACCCGGCTGGTAATTTCCGTTAACAGTACTAAAAAACCAGCTGCTACAATGTCCAACTCTGCCCGTTGTCCAGCTGTAGTGGAAACTGCGTTTCCCAGAAAAAAACCGAACAAAAAACTAATTATCAGCAACGATAATCGTCGCCAAGGATTTAAAAACCATTGCCCAAAGCGTGTAGCAATAGCATCGAACAAATTATTGAGACGAGTGTTTTGCATCAAAGGGACTTCTGGGAAAAGTCAAGATATCTTGAAATATATCTATATTAATGTAAGAAGGATATTGGTTTTAGCATCAGCTTGTTTGTTACTATTGTAGATATCTACTGGAATTGCAGTGTTTATTCAAATTTGACTATTCTATCATCTTCTTTAGAAGTACAGTTTCTTAGAAGATGTTTGGAAACAATAAATATTTAGTTTGATCCTCACGAGCAAGCCTGAAAAAATGGGAAAATGATTCAAAATTCTCCTTTTTTAAGGAAGCTAGTTCGTTAAGCGCGTTTGCTGACTTGTATTCATGTATGGAAGTAAGCTTTTCGTAGCGTCTCTCAACAGGAGAATAAACTTGCGTAGATTTAGAAAGGAGGATCTTTAAGCACTGACGTTTAGCAAAGGACGCCTTGTTGAGGCTGCTAACGGTTTCAGGAAACTTTTATTTTTTTTATAGAAATGAATTGGCTCAATAGGTATAAAATTATCTTGTTTTTATCCATACTTACGGTAAAAAACCAAAGTAATGGATGTCTGGATCTCTTGTTTTTCAAACATCAAAGAGATTATATCCTTCAAATATTTTCTAATCAAAATGATATTTATCATACATTCCTCTTCCTAATTTGAGGAAAGTCTATATTCGGCTATCTGTGTGATTGCCTTTTGGGATAATAGGCTACTATTTGGTCAAGCCTAGACAAAATATTTATTTCTAAATAACTATCAATATGAAATCTTCAGTGTATCGGAACGTCGGTATTACAGCTTTGTGCTTGGGACTGCTTGTTGCTCTGGTGGGATGCTTTGGACTGAGCGTATCCTTTGAGTCCACTAACCCAGATACAAACCCAGACACATCTTCACAACTGCCAACAAAAACTCAAGAGTGGCATACAACTTCGGTTGTACCTGAAAAAAGTATTTCCACTAGTCTATCTACTCCAGTACCTACCCCAACCAATCGAGTAGAACATAGCATTAAAGAGAATACTTATCCTGTCTTGGCAGAGCGTGATAAATCAACAAGCATTGCCAAGGATCGAGGTACTTTGCGAATGAGCAATCAAACAAATCAGCCTGTGCGGCTGGTTCTACTGGCAAGAGAGTCAGTAGCAAAAGGAGCTAGTAAAAAACAAACTCACTACGATGTACCGGCACATTGGGATTTTGCTCCCGAAGAAGGTAGTGAGAAGGGACTGGTTCTATCCCTACCTCAAAATAATTTAAAGCTGGAAAAGGGAGATGTTTTAGTTGCTTTTGCACAAGATGGTTCCCGTCGTTACTGGGGCCCTTATATTATTGGTGAAACTCAATTACCTAAGTGGAATTCCCAAAATAGAGAATGGCAACTTGTGCTGAGTCAATAGACTTATTGCAAAAGTGCTTTTGGCAAGAGGGGGAAAAGGGTAAAGGTTAAAGGGAAAGGGGAAAGGGACTTTTGCAGAACCTTTTCCCCTTCCCCCTTACCCTTTTCGCACAATGCCAAGAAGCCTAATAAATATGCTCAAACCTTTATTTTTACATTCTTACCCTACAGTTGGTAAAGTGTTAAGTAATGGATAGAGGAAAATTGTTGAATTAAAAACTCTGAAGAACAAAAGATAGATAACCAACGACTATTGATTAGTGATTGTTGACTATTGACTAAATGAGAATGAAATTGAGTGTTAAGCACACTGTCGATCGGTGGTTCAACAAAATAGCAAAAAATCCAGCCCTGAGTCTAACTGTGTCGATTTTGTGGTTGATAGTGGTTGGTTGGGTGGCTTTTGGGTGGAATTTGGGCAACATTGGCTTAATTGATGAGACAGAGCCGCTCTTTGCCGAAGCTTCCCGCCAAATGTTCGTTACAGGTGATTGGATTACCCCATTTTTCAATGGTGACACTCGTTTCGATAAACCTGCTTTAATTTACTGGTGTCAGGCGATCGCATATCATCTGATTGGTGTGAATGAATGGGCAGTACGCCTTCCTTCTGCGATCGCCGCATTCGGCTTAGTTTGTTTAGCTTTTTACACCATCCAGTGGTATTTGGCTAAACAAGACGAATTAGAGCAAGTTTCACGTCCTACTCGTCGCTACTTAACATCTTTTATAGCAGCCGCGTTGATGGCACTCAATCCCGAAACTATTATTTGGGCGAGAACGGGTGTCTCTGATATGCTGCTCACCGGATGCATGGCATCGGCTTTGTTATGTTTCTTTCTAGGGTATGCAGGGAAGGAAGGGAGCAGGGGAGCAGGGGAGCAGGGGAGCAGGGAAGTAGAATTAATCACCAATGCCCAATCCTCACTTGCCCTGAGCGAAGCCGAAGGGATGTCCCATGCCCTATTCCCTAATAAATGGTACTTAGCTTTTTATGTGCTGATTGCTGGCGCAATTTTGACCAAAGGACCAGTGGGAATTGTTTTGCCGGGACTAATTGTTGCTGCCTTTTTGCTTTACGTGGGTAAAATGCGAGAGGTTTTGCGAGAAATGCGCCTTCTCGTAGGTATACTGATAATTCTAATTTTGTCAGTACCCTGGTATGCTTTAGTAATTTGGCGCAATGGTTGGGACTACATTAACTCCTTTTTTGGTTATCACAACCTGGAACGCTTTACAGAAGTAGTTAATGGTCACTCAGCACCTTGGTATTTTTACTTTTTAGTCGTGCTGTTGGGTTTTGCGCCATACTCAGTGTATTTACCAGCTTCTATAATCAAACTAAAATTTTGGCAGCGATCGCATTGGCGATCTGTTGAACGTTTTCAGCAATTTGGTTTATTTGCCTGGTTCTGGTTTGCTAGCATCTTTGCCTTTTTTTGCATTGCCGTTACTAAACTCCCTAGCTACGTATTACCTTTAATGCCAGCAGCAGCAATCCTAGTAGCCCTGTTGTGGAGCGACGTTTTTGCAGATACAAAGACACGGCAAACAATTCCTGTTTCCCCCTCTCCCACTCTGCCTATCTCCGCGTCTTTGCTGCGCATGAGTGGTTGGGTGAATGTAGTATTTTTATCAGTTCTGGCAACAGCACTGCTCAACATCACCCACATATTAGGTACCGATCCAGCTATAAGTAACTTCCACGAATTAATTGAACAATCTGGTTTACCAGTAATCGCGGGTATAATTTGGCTAGTTTCTGCTGTTTTGGTTGCGGGTTTATTATTGAGTCGCCGCTGGAACTACATTATCGGTATTAATTTAATCGGGTTTGTGGCGTTTGTAATTTTTGTCTTAACACCTGCTTCGTTCTTTATCGATCGAGAACGTCAATTACCCTTAAGGGAATTGTCTGCGGTGATTTTAGAAACAAAACAACCAAACGAAGAATTGATTATGCTTGGCTTTAAAAAGCCGAGTGTGGTATTTTACAGCCACATCCACGTAAATTATTTAAAATTTCCCCAAGAGGCTGTAGAGCATATTAAAAACCAGGCTGCTAAAGGACTAAAACCTTCCTCAGTGCTACTGTTGGCCGAACAGAAAAAGTTTTTACAAATGGACTTACAGCCAGATGATTACAAGAATTTATCAACCAAGGGTGCTTATAACTTGGTTCGAGTTCCTTTTAAGAAAATGAAGAATCAAAAAATCGACATATCATAATTTGTCATTAGTCATTAGTTATTGGTTATTCACAAAGGACGAAGGACAAATGACTAATGACAAAAAACCAACGCTCAATGACCCCATTAACATTTGTTATTGTAACCATTGATAGCTAAAGCTTGATTGATCTGGCTTAAAAGGTCTTCCATTGATATCGATCGCGGTAAGATTTGGGTAGCGATCGCACTAACAACAGTTTCTATTGATTCCAAATCATTCTTCTTCTGCTTGCTAATTTCCCGATCGGCTACCCCATCCTGGAAACTGGTTCGTGAGCGATTTAATCGCTGATTTAGTACCAAAATTGGTGGCAACTTTAAAGGCGAATTTCCTAACGTTTTCAGTGCTTTGAGCACATCTTTGTGGATAGAGGTTTCTCCTAAACAAATTAGCAATAAGTCAACGCTTTCGTGGCGAATTTGTTGCAACACTTCTGCCCAACAAGGACTCATCGCCGCTTTGAAGCCTGCTGTTTGCAGGTATTGAATTAAAGCTTGGAACCATTCAGATCCCCGTTCAGCAGTTTCACTACTAATTGAGCAATTTTTTTCTGTCCGATAACCCTTAGCTGGTTTACGTCTTACCTGGGGAAAATCCCGTAGCATTGTTAAATCCACTACTAAGATGTTGGGAGGGCAGCAAATACCAGAAGCAATTTCTAATACTGATAGTAAAGCATCTGTTTTCTCGGTGCGACTGCTGTTATCTTTGGCAAATGGTGTTAAGTAAGGAAATACAGATAACCCTGGTATTTTAGAAGCGATTAGGGTAGTCGCAACATCGCAAGTAACCAGTGGTATAGCTGCTAAACGTGGATGTCCAATTAGTTGTTGCAAATAAATTTGGGCGGTGGTACTTTCGACATCTAGCAAAATCACATCAAACTGCCATACCCGCGCCAAAAGTTCTGCCTGATCCAGGTCATCTACTTCAATCACTCGGTGTTCTCGAAGTGAGGGGTGGGGATTGACCGATTCTAACTGGGGATTCACCAACCTGAGAATTCGCAGTGGGGTTTTTGTTGGGATAATCGCACTATTATTTGACCCTATCTGCAAAACTGCTTGTATAGTACATAATTTTTCGAGAACCGGTGCTAAGACCTGACGCTCTACTGGCAAACTTAAGAAACCATCGGCTCGGTTAGCAAATGCTTGCTCCTTTTCGGCTGCCGTCGCGGTGACAATTACAGATATATGACGGGTTGCGGTGTCAGATTTTAGTAAAGTCAGTACATCCCAGCCTGATAGCAGGGGTAGCAACGGATTCAAAAATATTGCTATTGGTTGCAAGCGCCGCGCTTTTTCAACTGCTTCTGTCCCCGATCGCGCAATCACTACCCGATATCCTAAACCTTTGAGTTGTTCGGTCAAGTCTTCAATATATCGAGCTACTGCCTCGACTACCAAGACCAACCGTTGCGAACTTGCAATATGATGCTGTATGGGCGTACTAACTTGCTGACGAGCGGCGGAGTTTTGCCGTGTTGGTTGATATCGTGTTTCCTCGGCTTCTCTGATTCCCATATCTGGTTCCGAAAAGCCTGTTTTCGGGGGACTGGGCGGCAGAAGTAGGGTAAACTGGCTACCTTTACCTTCACGCGATAAGAAGCTGACATCTCCTCCGTGGAGACGAGCCAAGGCGCGGGTTAATACTAGCCCCAAACCAGTGCCTTCAAATTGGCGGGTGAGGGGATTTTCTAGTTGTTGGAATTTTTGAAAGATTAAGTGTTGCTGGTGTTCGGGAATACCAATTCCTGTATCCCAAACTGTAAAGGCAATCCATCCTTCCCAACGACTTACCCGCAGCCCAATTTCGCCAGATATTTCGGTGAATTTAAAAGCGTTGGAAAGTAGGTGTACTAGCATCTGGCGTAAGCGCAATTCGTCTGCCACCATCTGATCTAAACCTAGTTCAATGGAAAGACAGAATTGAGGAGCAGATGAACGAGCATTTGCAGGTGGCGGGGCAGATGTCGCTTTGGTAGTTTGAGTGTGGATAGCTTTGGCTTCCGATAGGGCGCGATCGCACACAGCTCGAATTTTCACCGGAGTCAGCGTCAAATCCATTTGTCCCGTCTCCATCCGGGTCAAATCTAAAATGTCATTCACCACACTCATCAGGTGGCGTCCGCTTTGATGAATCAGTCCTGCATAACGGGCTTGACGCTCGTTGAGTTCTCCCAACTGCTGATCCACGAGCAAGCGCGATAATCCCAAAACGGCAGTTAGGGGAGTTTTGAGTTCATGACTAATACAAGCTAAAAACTCGTCTTTTAACCGATTTAGTTGAATTAAATCGGCATTCTTGGCTGCTAATTCTTTACAAAGTTGCTGCTGTTCAGTGACATCAGTAGCTAAAACCAACCACAAATCAGTGCTGAGTGCAATTTCCTCTTGGGCACTCATCACTTGAAACTCAGGACTATCTAAGGGAATTTTGGCAAACTGCCAGATTCGCTCTTGACCATTTTGCACTTCGACAACACAAGTACAAGTACCCACTTGACTATCTAAATAGCATCGGCTGTATGCAGCATCACTTGATGCTTCTTGCTGTAGTGCTTCTTCACCACTATGCTCATTCTCCCTACCATTGGGATGAACCTTGATTGCTGGTTGGGTGACATATTCTGCTATTTCGGAGCGTTTCGGGGCAAGTATTGCCTCCACCTGTTGCCTAACTCCTTCTGGATCTTTTAAGCTTCCTAATTGCTGCCACCAGGCGGGATTTTGCGCTATCACCTCGCCAGTACCCGTTTGCAACATCAAAGGCCAAGGCAGTCTTTCTAGCAAGTGTACCAGTGGCTGGTGTCCTAACGACTTGGGTTCATTTGGCGCACCATCATACTCATGACGATGCTGGCTAGACTTTTGTAAGCCAGCCATCCGTTCTTGAGCCAGCGATCGCAACAGGCGCGAACTATCTAGCAGCCCCAAGTATCGACCCTCCGAGTCAATCAGCGCCCAATCTAAATTTTGGGGTTTTTCGACTTGTGAATCGCACCAGCGCAAGCTTAATCGCTCTACACGCTCCGCAGCTGATATTGTCTGTATTGGCTCAATTAGACCTTGACCCCAGGTAGAGAGCGATTGCTGTAAATTTAAATTTTTATCGTCACTTTGGGCTAATAATTTTGGGATTAAACGGGCAGAATACAGCAATCCGATGGGGCATTGCTGTTGATTCACTACTACCAAGCGATCGCACTGCTCTTGCTCAAAAATCTCTAACACCACTGCCAGAGAACTTGTTTGGGGGCAGCTAGGTACGGTTGCCTGAAAGTCATAAAGCGGGTAATCTAGCATTAACATAGGGATTTGGGGATCATTCTTCCTGTGGAACCCTCGGGCATTTCCATCTGCCAGTTGATGGTCTTTTCGCCTGAAGTCATATCCTCTAAGAAGACTCATATAAGCAACTCTGGTTATTTCAACGCCATTAAAACAACGGGATTTCCTCTAACGGACACGGGAATTGCGAACGAGTGCATTTTTCCAAGAGGCGACGTTTCTAATTTTTAACAACTAGCCAGCCTCCCCAGTGTCTTACTGGTATTTAAACTCCTCATCGATAGCGCGACGGCTAAAACAATTATGGCCCCAAAGATTCGCTTTAGAACCTTGAGGAATTATAATGATTTGGAATGCGACAATCCTTTAAGTTCGTTTAAGTATCTTATCAAGGAGCAAAATAAAAAAATCTATCTATTTGTATACATAGATATGTAAATCATGAGTTAATTATTGTGTCTTGCTATGCCGACGGATACCTCATCATCAAAGACCTACTAAGTTTTACCAGTTAGTTGCTCCACTAGAATGTTGAGTGCCTAGCACTATCTGCTTGCATAGAGCGTTATTTTGGGGTTAAATCAGCAGTTTACTGCACACGCAGTATTCCCTACTAAGCGTTAACCAGACTTATCAGCCCATGTTTATTGGTCAGGGCGATCGAGGAGATATATTCAAGAATAGATGTTATTACCGATATTGATTCTGCAATCTCATGTTAACAAATGCTTAAATAATCCAGTTTACTTAGCCAACCTAAAAGGTTTGAGTACGTGGGTGGGGCAATTAATAGACGCAATTATTGCCCAATTTTGCTACTTACCTGTTGCTGTAACAAGCTCTGGAACAATCAACACAATCAACTATTTACCAAATTGGCTGCTACTAAATCCAAGTAAGGCATACACTCTTCAGTACGTTTATGTATTTGCCAGTCAGATGCAAAAAAGCCAGCAGTATTTTCAGGAGATGACTCCAGCAGAAAAAGAAGGATTATTAAGACAGCTTAAAATAGATTATAGCGTGATTCTTATAGATTATTTTACTACAGACAAAACACTCAAAGATAAAATTGATAAATTTATCAATACTATATTTTATGCTAATATTCCTGTGCCCCAAATAATCGAAATTCACATGGATATAATTGAAGAATTTTCTAACCAGCTAAAAATAGAAGGTAGGAGCAATGAAACTTTACTTGATTACCGTCTAACGTTAATAGATATCTTAGCTCACCTGTGCGAAGTCTATAGGAATTCGGTTTCTAGATAAAATAAATTAAATTTCTTGCTATGTGTTCAACTGGGAACAAGCTACAACTGTGAGTAACGATGCATGGAAAAATATTGTATTCCTCTAATTATGACTAGTTATTAAGTATATGAATAAAGCCAGAAAAACCTACGTTCTCAAGCTTTACGTAGCAGGTAACACTCCTAATTCAGTCCGGGCATTAAAAACACTCAAAGATATTTTAGAACAGGAGTTTGAAGGGGTTTATGCTTTAAAAGTGATCGATGTACTTAAAAGCCCACAACTAGCGGAAGAAGATAAAATATTGGCTACACCAACATTATCTAAAATTTTGCCTCCACCCGTTCGCAAAATTATTGGGGATCTTTCAGATAGAGAAAGAGTGTTGATTGGATTGGATTTGCTTTATGAAGAACTGAGTGAAGAAGACTTTGAAGAGTAAATTTTTAATCATCAAAAATTAATTCAAGACTTTAGTAATAAAAAACAGGTTTTAATCCCCTTTTGTTATCAAGCAATGAGTGAAAACGAGCAAGTAGAACCAAAACAACCACCAATAATTAGGGGTGTAGAAAAAATTCGGACGATGATCGAAGGGTTTGACGATATTAGTCATGGTGGTTTACCAATTGGTAGAACTACCTTGATTAGTGGTACATCCGGCACAGGCAAAACCTTATTCTCTCTTCAGTTTCTTTATAACGGTATCACCTACTTTGATGAAGCAGGAGTATTTGTAACTTTTGAGGAATCACCGAGCGATATTATTAAAAATGCTAATATTTTTGGTTGGAACTTGCCCCGCTTAATTGAAGAAGGCAAGTTGTTTATTCTTGATGCATCTCCCGATCCAGAAGGTCAAGATATCGTGGGAAATTTTGACCTTTCTGCACTGATTGAGCGCTTGCAATATGCCATCCGCAAATACAAAGCTAAACGAGTTTCAATCGACTCAATAACAGCAGTATTTCAGCAGTATGAAGCGATGGGAGTAGTGCGACGCGAAATTTTTCGTTTAGTAGCACGTCTTAAACTACTAAGTGTCACCACTCTAATTACCACTGAACGTAGTGAAGAATATGGACCTGTTGCCTCTTTTGGAGTGGAAGAATTTGTTTCCGATAATGTAGTAATTGTTCGCAACGCTTTAGAAGGAGAACGCCGCCGCCGCACAATTGAAATTCTCAAGTTGCGCGGTACAACTCACATGAAAGGCGAGTATCCCTTCACGATTACTAATGAAGGAGTTAACATCTTCCCACTCGGGGCAATGCGCTTGACTCAACGTTCTTCTAATGTCAGGGTATCTTCTGGTGTCAAAACCTTAGATGAAATGTGCGGTGGTGGTTTCTTTAAAGATTCAATTATTTTGGCAACAGGAGCCACAGGTACTGGTAAAACCCTGTTAGTAAGCAAATTTATTCAAGATGGCTGTCTCAATGGAGAACAGGCGATATTATTTGCTTATGAAGAATCACGCGCTCAACTATCTCGTAATGCTTCCTCTTGGGGAATTGATTTTGAAGAATTAGAAGATCAAGGTTTACTCAAAATAATTTGTACCTATCCGGAATCAACTGGTTTAGAAGACCATTTACAAATTATTAAATCAGAAATTGCTATTTTCAAACCCGGTCGGATTGCTATTGATTCTCTATCAGCACTAGCTAGAGGAGTTACGAATAATGCATTTCGGCAGTTTGTAATTGGTGTGACGGGTTATGCTAAACAAGAAGAAATTACTGGTTTCTTTACCAACACAACCGACCAATTTCTAGGAGCGCATTCGATTACTGACTCTCATATTTCCACGATTACCGATACAATTCTGATGTTACAGTACGTAGAAATTCGTGGAGAAATGTCGCGGGCAATTAACGTATTCAAAATGCGCGGGTCTTGGCATGATAAAGGCATTCGTGAGTATAATATTACTGCTGATGGGCCCGAAATTAAAGATTCTTTCCGAAACTACGAACGGATTATCAGCGGTGCTCCTACTCGCGTTAATATCGATGAAAAGGCGGAACTTTCTCGCATTGTTAGACGTTTTGAAGACAAACAGAGTTCCGAACCCTAAATTTAGTATCGTAGTATATTCTTTCCTAAGTTTAGTATCGTGCTATATTCTGTGGTGAAGAAAGGTTTTCTGCCGCTAGATTGATTTTCGTGTGAGGGATGCGGTGAAAGGACAGCAATTATTTTATAGCTTCTTACCTGGTGTAACAGCAGCAGTTTTAACAACTCAGCCTGCTTGGGCTGGTACTGCGAAACTAACTGGGATACAACTGGCATCTTCTCCTAGTGTTTTGACTTCTACTTATGGTCAAGGCTTGGTTGTGGATACCATAAAAAATAGGCAACTGCCTAACAGTGCAAATGTTAGTGTTCCAACTCTAATACCTGCTTTGGGTTTTACTAAACTTAGTGTAAAACCTTTAAGTAATAACAGTATTCCGGTATTTACGGCTGAAAATACTGTTGTGCCAATAAAACAACTACTTAAGAAAGATAAAGGTAGATTTTTGAGTTCGACACCTACCTCTAATTCTTCCCAAGCTCAAAAGAACCAAAAACACAGTAATTCGAGTGCTTCTGGGCAGAAATTAAAGAAGATACTAGTTCCCAACTACACTTCAAAACCCCTTTCTGTCCAAAAAGAAATTTTGTCCCTGTCTTCTGCACAGCAGCCAGTGGTTCAAAAGAAAAATACTGTTACTCAATTGCAAACATTTTTACAAACTTCAGCTACAGGTGCAGGAGCAGCAAAACTGTTGTCAGCGCAGAGGTGTCCACAGGAGTTGAGCAAAAGTAAAACTGACTCCTTGGCTGTGCTAATAACCTCAAGCACCTGCTTACAACAAAATGCTATTGGTAGCTTGGCTCAGAATAATACCACGATTCCGGCAGATTCGACGCCAATCACTGTGCCAGGAACCGTAACTCCTGCACCGTCAGGGTCGGTGCAACCTTCTACTGTGCCAGGAACTGTAACTCCTGCACCGTCAGGGTCGGTGCAACCTTCTACTGTGCCAGGAACTGTAACTCCTGTGCCGTCAGGGTCGGTGCAACCTTCTACTGTGCCAGGAACCGTAACTCCTGTGCCGTCAGGGTCGGTGCAAATTCCAGAGAACCTGATTCCTAACTCAAATCCCCTGCAATTTCCCACCAAACCGGAGGAGGTGCAACTTCAAGGAAATCAGCCGATTACTTTGGCACAGGCTCTGGAGTTGGCACGGCGTAACAATCGCGATCTACAGGTGTCTTTATTGGAGCTAGAACGCAATCGAGCGGCTCTACGCGAGGCACAAGCTGCTTTATTGCCCACTCTGGGACTTAGCACGGATCTGACTCGTGGTCAGTCTTCTAGCAGTCAGCTTCAGGACGAATTAAACGGGCGAAATGGCTTACTGTCTAACCAAGATCGACCCAGTACATCTTTTTCTGGTCAAGCACAACTTTCATATAACCTTTATACTTCTGGGAGAGTGCAAGCTACCATCAGAGCGGCTGAAGAACAGGTACGTTACTATGAGCTTGCTGTAGAAACTCAGTCTGAGACAATCCGTTTGAATGTTGCCACAGACTACTACAATTTGCAACAAGCGGATGAACAAGTACGCATTAGTCAGTCGGCTGTGGTGAACTCTGAAGCTAGTTTGCGTGATGCAGAAGCTTTAGAGCGAGCTGGGGTTGGTACACGGTTCGATGTGTTGCGATCGCAGGTGAATTTAGCAAATGCCCAACAAAATTTAACTAATGCGAGATCCCAGCAGTTAATTGCCCGTCGTCAATTAGCAACTCGGATAAGTTTGCCGCAAGGAATAAATATCAGTGCAGCTGACCCTGTACAGTTAGCTGGTCTTTGGAACCCAACCCTAGAACAAAGTATTGTGCTGGCTTATCAAAATCGTCCAGAACTGCAACAGCAGTTAGCACAACGCAATACTAGTGAGCAACAGCGTAGACAGGCTCTTGCAGAACTGGGTCCCCAAATTAGTTTGGTCGCCAGCTACGACCTACTCGATCAGTTCAATGATAATGTCAGCGTTACTGATGGTTATTCATTCGGAGTTAGGGCAACCCTAAATTTGTTTGATGGCGGAGCAGCAAGAGCAAGAGCAGCTCAACAGGAAGCTAACATTGCGATCGCAGAAACTCAATTTGCTGAACAGCGCAACCAAATTCGGTTTCAGGTAGAACAAGCCTATTCTACCCAGCAATCTAGTTTGGAGAATGTTCAAACCGCTAATACCGCTTTAGAACAAGCCAGGGAAGCTTTACGTTTAGCGCGTTTGCGATTCCAAGCTGGTGTAGGTACTCAAACTGATGTGATTAACTCTGAAAATGACCTCACACAAGCTGAAGGTAATCGAGTTACAGCAATTTTGGATTACAACCGCGCTTTAGCTCAGTTACAACGGTCTGTTACCCTCAGAGCATTCCGCTAATTAGCTGAAACTCAATTGAATCAGTATTTTTGACTGCTGTTGTGTTTTATAATCCACTTTGCACCTTCTATTAGAGGATCGCAGATTCCAGTAGCGTTTTTGATAAAAAGCTAGCTAAAAGCCTCATTTATTCAGTGTATTAACTGGGAAGATGAGGCTTTTTAGTCCAAAAAGCAGTATTGTAAATTATAATTTTTGAGAAATTATGAAAGCGATCGCTTTCATAATTATGCCAACAAAATTTGATTAGCAACTACGAACCCAAATTTCACCGTAGCCGTCTTTCCCAAAGTCTGCTACATCTTCAGGAAAGCGCTTTAGAAACTCATCTGGAGACAACCATTCTTGAAATACAAATGAATGCATTTCAGCAGGTACAACATTAATCAATATTTTTCCAAGATTGGATAGGTAATTTATACAAGCAGCAGTAGTATTAATTTCGCGTTCTGTTATATGATATTCAAACGACATCAAAGAAATGGGTTGTGTCAGCCCTTTTAAAACTTCAAATTCCCACCCCTCAACATCAATTTTGCAGTAATCTGGTTTTCCAAACTCATCAATTGCCTGGTCAAGAGTTGTGATAGAAACTTGAATACTGCTTTGTACAGTACCTATCCAATCCTCATAAAAACTTGCAATTCCACTTCGTTCGCGAGTGTATAACCTTGCTTCTCCAGGTTCTGCACCAACAGCCTTCTGAACAGGATGAAACTTACTGCGATAATGACTACATCTAGCTCTCAATTCTCTCATACATTTGGGCTGTGGTTCAAATGCCACAACTCTCGCACCTGCTATCAGAAATGCCTCTGATTTTGCACCTATGTTTGCACCAACATCGAAGCAAAGATGATTAGAATCTAAGAGTTTTGAGTAGAAATAAACTTCTTTTTGAAAAAAATTTAAACTATCTTTTAACTGCTTTTGATTTAAAAAACGATATAAATTCCTAATTGGTCTATATAGACCAGTTGATATGGAAAAGTCCTTAAGAATAGATTTTATTGCAGCAAATTGCATATTGTATTTACCTCAATCAGCAATTTTAACTCAAAATTATCAAACTTATGCTATGTTTTCCCAAATAATCAATATAACAATAATTTATTTTCAAAAAATCGGAAACATTTTGTAGTTTTACAAAAAACACAAAGTAAGGTTTTCAACCGATAGTTTTCAAGACAAATGCATCTAAAATTACTCTCGATCGCAACTAATGTTAAGAATCAACGAAAAAATAAGGGTTTATCGTTTGGTTTGTTTGCGCGACTCAAAGCGATGTCTAGGATAGGGTATTTAAAGACGTTTAAAACTTTAGCAATAAGCGGGAGTTAATAAGAGGTTTGAAACCCCCATTCTCTCGTGAGTGTTGGGGGGCTAAGGGGTTAGATTTCCGAGGCTTTGATGTGATGAAAAATATTTGTTCATTCATCCTCTAAGATTGCTTTTGAGTCTATCGAGAATATACTACTATTCTAGGATAAGAATTTTACTCTTCTTCTTCGAGTAACAAAAGTTTTTCCGCTCCTTTTAAAAGAGGGTTAGGGAGAGGTAGTAGAGAAGGAGTTATTTTTGTGAGATATGTACTGGACTTACCAGAGAAGCGCTATAGTCAAATTTGGACTAACATAACTGAGTGTTCGCTCGCTTGCCTTGTCAAAGACTCATGACTAAAGTAACATCTCAAGAAATTGCACAGTTTCGCTCTCAATTGGCAGACGATCCTAGCGACATGGAAGCGCTGGATTTAATTGAAGACTGTGATGGAGATTTGGAAGATGCAGCGATGACGCTAGCTATCCGAGCAGGACAACAACCAGAAAGAGCAAATTCTGAGTGGTTAGATGCCTTGGCTA
Source organism: Nostoc sp. DSM 114167 (assembly GCF_052692655.1). Classification (NCBI taxonomy): domain Bacteria; kingdom Bacillati; phylum Cyanobacteriota; class Cyanophyceae; order Nostocales; family Nostocaceae; genus Nostoc; species Nostoc sp. DSM 114167. The sequence goes on along the minus strand of NZ_CP195116.1, from coordinate 2,726,310 downwards.
GAAAATGGCGTGTGGTCATTTGCGAACAAGAATATCGAGAAGATTTGCTTAATACTTCTCTTGTGAAGATGATGGAACATCTAAAAACAACGCCAACATTTCCTAAGATTTTGGCAGCGCCAGTTTTGCTATATGTCCTCAAGCAAGGCGTAAACAATTTTTGTGAGCCACTAGATTTGCTAAAATGATCGTCCCATATTTTAATCGTGAGATTAAAATCGCGGCTACGCAAACATAGACGCAAAGCGGTTTCAAAGCCCTTAATCTGATCTTAGTCTGTGCAGATAGACTAGCCTGTGGGAATTTCACTGTGTTTATGTAGTCCTTCTAATAGTTCGCTTTCGTAACGCAAGCGGGGTAAAGGAAGAAGAGGGAAAAGGTTAAAGGTTAAAGGGGAAAGGGAAGAAAATCCCCTTTACCCCTTTCCCTTTCTCCAGCCCTCACCTAACAATTTTGAGTTGGCAGACTACTAGTGCTTTGGTGCAAGATGTGAGCCTCCTAACTTCTGATGTAAGTCTTAGAGTAATTCAGGTGTATGACTTTTAGTCATGCGAGGTTCAATCTACCAAGACTGATACGCTGTTAATTAAGGCAAAACTTTTATTAGACAAATTGTAAAATCAATGAATTACCTTGTTGCCGTATTACCAGACCGCATTCAAGCCGAAGCTGCTTACTTAGCTTTAGAAAAAGAAGGCATTAACAGCACTATTTTGGGAAGGGGGTATAAAACGGCTGACGAGTTTGGCTTAATTGACCCCAAAGACCAGGCTAAAAAGCAAGCAAAACAGATGGCAACCTGGCTGATACCATTTGGCTTTTTTGCAGGTTTTACATTCAGCCTGATTACTGGTTTAGATACTTTTGCCTGGGCAGGTGAAGTTGGCAATCACATTGTTGGCGGACTGCTGGGTGCTGCTAGTGGTGCAATGGGTGGTGTGTTTGTTGGTGGCGGAGTCGGTTTACTTGTAGGTGGTGGTGATGCTTTACCTTATCGCAATCGCTTAGATGCAGGTAAATATTTAGTCGTCGTTCAAGGTTCTGAAACTCTGACTCGCCAAGCAACCAAAATATTACGTCAATTCGATCCAGAAAATATCCAAGGTTATGCCGATACAAATACTGTGTATTGAATAAATCATAGTTTACAGATCGCGGCACAGCGGCTTGAGTTACTTTCCTGTTCTTTGGAGATAGCGTAAGCCGCTGCGATCGCCAACAAATCTCAAGTAGAAAGCCTAACCCAATCTGGACAGAAACTGTAGAAATGGGAATTAAAGCTAGAATCAAGATAGTTCTAGCAAATTAATTCTCAATTAATAACTGATAATTTTTAAGAATGTTGCCACGAGAAGAACTTTTAAAAGGTGTTGAAAATCGAGATAGTGTAGCTCGTGCAATCGATCAAGCAGAGCAAGCGATCAAAACTTGGGAAGTGGTTTTGACAGATTTTCTGTCTCCCCCAGAATTGGCAGAAATTCAACGGGTGTTTAACCGATTAACAGAAGTGCAATTGGTGGCGTGGGGTGGATATCCGCAAGCTGAACGCCAAAGAATAGCGATCGCTCGTTCGGAACTTCCCTTAGATCGATCTCAAGTCAGCCTTGTAGCCATAGAAATTGCTGGTAATTTCCTGTTTGATACCGCCTCTCACCGCGACTTTTTAGGCGCAATGTTAGGGACGGGAATTGTTCGTGAAAAGACGGGAGATGTGATTGTCTTAGGAGAACGAGGGGCACAGGCGATTGTTACACCAGAGTTGGTAGAATTTTTGTCAATGAACCTCAAACAGGTGCGATCAGTTCCTGTGAAAACTCAGCAGATTGAGCTAACAGAATTAAAGGTTCGGGAACCCAAGAAAAAAGAATTAACTACTGTGGAGGCTTCTTTAAGATTAGATGCGATCGCATCTGCTGGTTTTGGGATGTCCCGCAGCAAAATGGTTGATTTCATCGATGCTGGTGATGTTCGCGTCAATTGGAAAGAAGTTACCCAAGCTAGTTCTCAAGTCAAATCAGGCGACTTAATCGCCATTCGCTCTAAAGGGCGTTTAGAGGTTGGAGAAATAGCCGTTACCAAAAAAGAGCGTTACCGAGTTCAATTAACAAGATATATGTAATAAGTTAGGAGTGAAAAGTTAGGAGTGAGGAGTTTTAAATACATCAGTTTATTTAACTTCAAACTCTTGTACAGACGCGATTCATCGCGTCTCTTAACTCCAAACTCTTGTACAGACGCGATTCATCGCGTCTCTACCTTTAACTAAATACTTAATACTTAGGCTTTAAAGCGTTTCGCTAACATATTCAGTAGAAGTTTGCGCGGTACAAGCCGAGATAATTTGCTTCTAATTTGAGTAGTACTATCAGAGCTAATAACAGTTGGATAGCCTTTTTCTAAAGCCTCTAAAGACTCCCAAACCACTTTTTCGGAAGAATAAACTTTATCTGTACTGCCTGCCAGCGCTGGAGGAAAATTAGCTTCTGCAAAAAAGTTTGTTTCTATTGGCCCTGGACAAGTGACTAAAATACGGACGCCATATTGATAATTTTCTGCCCATAATGCTTCACTAAAGCTGAGAATAAAAGCTTTACTAGCAGCATAAACAGAAAGGTATGGTATTGGTTGAAATGCGGTAATCGAGGATACGTTAATAATACTTCCAGAACGGCGTTGCCGCATCAAGGGTAGAAATTTATGGGTTAAATCTACCAATGCTAAAATATTTAATTGTACGATTTTGACTTGTTTTTCTCCATCTCCTTCAGCAAAATCGCCATAGTAACCAAAACCAGCATTGTTGATTAATAAGTCAATGGTTAATCCCTTTGATTTTGTGACATCAAATACACTGGCTGCTGCATTAGGTTCTGTGAGGTCTTTTACTATAACATCTATTTGAATGTTGTGTTGTTCTTGTAGTTGTTTAGCTAATTGGTTTAGTTTCTCTTCAGAACGAGCAACGAGTACAAGATTTGTCTTGCGTGCAGCTAGTTCTTGAGCAAAGGCTTTACCAATACCACTAGAAGCACCAGTAATTAAAGCAGTTGACATTCTACATATTCAGATAATTTTTAAGCACTTATAAATCTTAGCTATGCTGACTATAAGTTTTAACTACCCAAAGTGATATATCCAAAAGGGTAAAAGTCACACTTAGTGACTTTTGGAAACTATATTAATTCTCCAGATATACCAATATGGGAGATTCTTAAATCTTCTTCATCTGTATATTGAATAGACGAGTCGATTTTTTCTAGTAATTCTGCGTCTTGGCGCGACCACTCAAATACAATTTTAGAGTCCAAGTGCTTAAGATGAGAAAATATCTGCTTCCATTGGCTTTGTCTAATTCGGTCACAACTAATGATTTTTCTGATAGCCATTCAAATTCATTTTGAATTGCCAATTACCATTTTTCAGACCAATAGATAATTTCTGAAGTGGAACTATTAATAGCAACGCCGTAGCTGTCTCCATGATTCCACTTAAAGCCAGGTCTACCTTTGTCATCTGTATTTAATACCAATATTTCATAAGTAGCTGGAAAAGATTCTGTAGGAGAATCACTAGTATAGAAGAAAGTTGTCGGCACACCATTAGGTTGGTTTATGTGGTCGTTTGTGTCACCACCTATATATTTGTGCTTGGCACTATTTCTATATTGTGAAAGTAATTTTTCTATCTTCTTTGGTGGCTCTTTTAACCTAATTTGAAAAAAACTACTTCCTTGTAAAACTTTGGGAGAGTAAGCAATACGAACGTCTTTAGCATCAAGGGGAATTTCATTAGGAAAATGTTTTATTTGGTCATTTTCAGACCATAGTTGATTACGAATTTCTTTGTAGCGTGATGTATCAGTTATAATTTTAGGCTCGCTAGTACTGCTAAAAGTTGTTCTCAGAAAAAAGCTTCCCCCGACAATACTAAGACTAGCAAGGGCTAATAGAAATTGCGATCGCTTCATCAAGTTGGGTGTATCTAACTTTCATAGTCATATACCCAACTAATAAACTAAATTCGTACTATTGCGGATATCGAATCAGAGATATTAACAGAAACTTTGTGTATTTAGAGGAAAATTGCGATAATTGTAAAATTAATGTGAAGTTAGTCAATGATTACCTAGTCAAATACCGTAGGTAATCCTCATTGATGCCAGTACTACCGTTTTAGCTAAGGAAATCAATTACACAGCTATCCATTTTTTTCAATTCTTCCTGATGCAGCAATAACTAAAGCGGATATATAAATAGTAGATGCACCTTAATTAAATCACAGCCTTCAGCTTTTAGTTGAAGGCTTTTTTTTATTGCTCATACTTTTTTATTCTTAAAAAAATAAATTTGCTCAAAAGTCTAATTTTCCCGGATATGGCAATAAATAAAGCGGATTAATAAATGGTAGATGCACCCTAAGAATTTACAGCCCTCAGTCAAAAGCTGGAGGCTTTTTTTATTGCTCATACTTTTTTGCGAAGAAAATAAATTTGATTAAAAGTCTAATTTTCCCGGATATGGCAATAAATAAAGCGGATTAATAAATGGTAGATGCACCCTAAGAATTACAGCCCTCAGTCAAAAGCTGGAGGCTTTTTTTATTTCAATATCGATGGCAGCAAACTGGGAGCTAACCACACTGCATAACCAATAAATCCAAACAGCAAGGTAATTAGAGCAGTAATGCCGTAACCGATGCAAATTAATAAACCATCAGATTCGATGGTGGCAACAGTCAAAAGTAAAATACCGATAGTAGGAATAGGATTTGTAAGTGGAATTGGTAATATTAGTAATACTGTTAATAAAGAGATACAAAACCCATTAATTCGCCAAACTAAAGGATTATGAGCTATTTTTCCTAATCGAGGACGAGCGATTTTCTGGAAAACTTTGGTAAGCCTTCCCAAATTTTGCAAAAGCAACTGAGCGAAAGAACGAGGAAATTTATAGTTAGCGATTCTTTTCGGTAGCCAAGGCGATCGCCTTCCTAAAACCATTTGCACTGACAACAGTAAACAAGCACCACCAAATGGGCCAGTTAATCCCGGTGGCATAGGAAGCAAAAAAGGCAAAACTAATAATGTAATTACCAGACTGAAACCCCGTTCTGAGGTTTCTGTCAGAATATCGCCTAGAGTCAGCGGTTGTTCAGCTAGGCGTTGCAACAGGGATTTTATATCTTGAGAAAATCTCAGATGCATTTGGCGTGAGTTGATGCGATTTCCCACTTTGTAGTAGAGGAAGATGAGAGAGAATAACTTCTAAACTCTGCCAATTTTAGATTTTGAATTTAAGGAAAATTTAAAATCTAAAATTGAATGAGTCCTAACTCTTGCTTTCTGGGGGTACAAAAACAGCTATAGCTTTAGGTATAACCCGAAAATGAGCAGGTGTGTAGGTAGTAATTTCACCATCTGTATTAATAGGGCGAGGTTTGCGAGTATGTATCTCTATTTCTTGACCTTGATGGGAGCGTACACTTTGCCAATGTATATGTCGCCCTTGTCGCATTGAAGGTAGTAACAATACAACCTGCCACCAGTGTTCAATCTCCAAGCTATAAAGGTCTAGCCTTTGATCGTCTATTGTGGCATCATCAGCCACTGCCATACCACCACCGTAATAGCGGCCGTTACCGACTGCAATTTGCACTGTTTTGACGCGAACCAATTCACCGTTAATTGCAATCTCTGCTGTAAAAGGTCTAGCTTCCAAAAGCACTTGCAATGCAGTGGCAGCATAAGCAAATACTCCCCAGCGGCGCTTAACTTCTTTGGTAAGTCGTTGGGTAATTTTTACACTCAATCCCATACTGGCAACGTTAAAAAAGTGCTTGCCATTCACACAACCCAAGTCGATACGCTGTAAATGTCCATCTGCAATAATTTTGCAAGCTTCGTTGAGGGAATTAGGGATTTCCAAAGTTCTCGCTAGATCGTTGGCAGTTCCCAGAGGCAAGATTCCCAAAGGTAATTGAGTCTCAATTAAAGCGTCTACGGCAGCATTTAGAGTACCATCTCCTCCGCCAATAATTACCAAGTCAACTCGATCCTTATGGCGAAGTATAACTTCAACAAGATGTTTGGGATCTTCTGTAGACTCCTCAATTAAATCAAAGCCAAATGTTTTCAGACTTTGAATCGCTTCCGATAGACCCTTTTGCCCTTGGCGAGCATGACGATTTACTAACAGCAGTGCGCGGGAACTCATGGGTGGTACCTTTTGTTGTTGATATGTCCAATTATCCGCATCTATGTATTCTGCTTGATGTTGACTAGAAAAAAGTGTTTATGCTGTGATGAAAGTTATCAAAAATTCATTTTCATAACACTTATTATATTGTGACTACTAATTTTTAATTTTTCTTTTTCTTTAGTTTAGCTCTACTAGCCCTCAGTGTGTTTATCTTCAATAAATATAATTATTACTCCTCAGATAAATGAATTTTAGGTGTTTTTATTTATAAAATAGCGAGTTGTTCAAATATTATTATGCCAAACATAAGAGATATTTTTCATTAAAATAAATACATTTACAGCAGATTGCAACTTTATGATGTACAGATTATTGTAAGGGCATCACAATATTCATAGGTGTCAACTTAAGCTAAAAGCTTTGTCAAACTCTCGTTTCCAACCTCTGGGCTGGAAATACACTTCAATTGGGCTGCTGCCGCCAGCAAGAGAGGCGGAGCCTCTAGAACAGCATTCCCAGCCTAAGACTGGGAACGAGACAAATGCTGTTTATAGGGCTTCTATGTTGAATCTAATACAGTGCTAGTTGCTTGCTTAACGGCAAGAAATCCCTATGTTCATTTGGAATTTTGCTTTTATGACTTTTTCGGGTCGGTGTCGCCACCAATAATTGCTTGAAACACGTCCCCTAGTAAAAAGAAAAATGCTGCAACTAACACTACAAGCATTAAACCTGCAAGGGCCGCAAAGGGAGAGATGATAAACAAGATTAAAAGCGCAAACATCAAAATCTTTAGTAATGTCTTATTCATCTTTTTTGATATTGAATAATATGTAAGTATTTAGGCATAAATAAATTTCAAGTTTGTAGTAAGGACTTTAGCCCCGATCATCCTTGCTCTGGGCGATAAATCGCTCACGAAAAACTAGGAGTTGATTTGATATTTAATTATGTCTATCTACTTATGTTCTCTATAAATAATCGATGAATTAACAATCTGTCACCTGTCTTCTGTTAGATTTAATCTGTGCGCGTTTACTTTTGTGGTCAAGGCGTTTTCTTTGAGAACTGCGGGTTGGTTTAGTGGGTTTGCGTTTGATTGTCACGACTACTGCGCTTTGAATGAGTTCTTGAAGTCGTTTCAAGGCTGACTCGCGATTGTTCTCTTGGCTTCGATGTTCCTGAGCTTTAATTACAACTACTCCTTCTTGGTTAATGCGTCGATCGCTGAGCTTTAAAAGCTGTTGTTTATAATAATCGGGTAATGATGAAGCTGCAATATCGAAGCGCAAGTGGATCGCGGTAGAAACTTTATTTACATTTTGTCCTCCTGCTCCTTGAGAGCGAATCGCAGTAATTTCAATCTCAGTCTGTGGGATAATAACATTATTGGAAATTTGCAGCATTACTCACAAGGTAAAAAAGAAACTTGTAACTTTGGAATCAACTTTCTTTACTCGGTTTGTTCGGTTAAATCTATCATTACATCTGGGTCTTCATTGTTGTTCAAATTCACTTCTAAAGTCTGTCCTTGGATTGTCACTTTATCGCCCGGTACTAGTCGCCGTCCTCGTCGAGTTTCCAGCATCCCGTTTACTTGGACATCGCCACCTTGAATCATCAGCTTGGCTTGACCTCCAGTTGGCACTATACCCATCAACTTTAAAAATTGATTTAACTTAATTGTGTTGTCTCTAATTTTCTTCATAGTAAATAAATGTACACAATCTTAATTGTATCGTGGCCTTCTCAAGCTAAATGGGAAATCTGTTACACCACATAATCAGCTAAGTACAGCATTTCATTAATTCGTAGCGAATTAAATTTGGCAATCCCTGCAATGCCATTGCGTCGGCTGACAATGCCATTGCATCGGCAAACAATGCCATTGCATCAGCAAACAATGCGATTGCATCAGCAAACAATGCCATTGCATCGGCAAACAATGCGATTGCATCGGCTGACAATGCCAATGCGTCGGCAAACAATGCGATTGCATCGGCTGACAATGCCAATGCGTCATGCATTTAACAACGTTACGCTTTACTGATAAATGTGAATTTACACCAGTTTTTATTTAATTGAACCGTATATCGTAGTAGAAGCACAGCAATGCTGTATCTCTACTACATGGTGTATTTAGCTAAAAATTGCTAATTTTGTTAATTGCCTATGGTGGTACAACGCCCAATAGCCAGTCGTAGATATCGCTTTAACAAAAACTGTAATACCAGTTTATTATTTATAATGTTGATCGATAAAACTGCCAGATATGGGCTAAAAACTAGTCTGGAAGGTTCTTTTAGTGTGTTCAGGGGACTGGATCTATGATTAAGCTTGGTTTATTGGTACAGTCCCAGAATAACTCTTTGGGTATCGGAAAAGTTACGGAAATATCTGATACCAATGCAAATGTGGAGTATTTCTGCTCTATAGGCCAACGTCTCCAAAAAACTTTACCTTTAAGTTCGCTCTCTCAAGTGAAGCTGGAACCCCAGGCTCGATGCTATATTAAGTCCCAAACTCAGGATAAGTGGATAGTTGGCAGAGTTTTTATCTGGGATGATGATACAGAAATGTATCAAATTGATTTACCAGATAAGAAAACTGCGATCGCATCTGTTGAAGATATTTACGTTCGGTGTAATCTACCAAATACAGACCCCATCCAAACTCTGGCGATGAAGGGTCACGAAACGCCCTATTTCCACGACAAAAGATTGGCTTTCGTGAAATCCTTGACTCAGCAACGCGCTGTGAGTCGCGGGATGACGGGACTGATTTCGGCAAATATTAATCTTTATCCTCACCAAGTTGAAGTAGTCAGGCGGGTACTAGAAGACCCAATTCAACGCTACTTGTTAGCAGATGAGGTGGGACTGGGAAAAACCATCGAAGCGGGTGCGATTCTGCGTCAATTTCTTCTCGACGAACCGAAAAAAGGTGCGGTGGTGATAGTTCCGCAATATTTGCTCAAACAATGGCGGACTGAGTTAGAAAACAAGTTTTACATCTCCCATTTTGGCAAACGGGTAGCGGTGCTGGCGGTTGAAGATATTCATAAAATCAACCTGAAAGCAAGGATAGGCTGCTTAATTTTAGATGAAGCTCATCACATCGCAGCAATGGCAACCTCTAAGGATGCAACAGTGCGCCAGCGTTTTCAGACTTGCAAAGAACTGGCTCATAAAAGCGATCGCTTACTTTTATTATCTGCCACTCCGGTTCTCAATCACGAGCAAGATTTTCTGGCGATGTTGCACTTACTCGACCCGACAACCTATAAATTGGGCGATTTAGCAGGTTTCCGCACCAAAGTTGAAAGCCGTCAGCAAATTGGTAAACTTCTGCTTTCTTTTAAAGAAGGTGCAGAACCAGAGGTTCTCAAAAGCAACTTGCAGCAACTACGAAAGCTCTTGGCTGAGGATAAGTATTTACTGAAGCTGGCGGATGATTTAGAAAATTTACCAGCAAATTCTACCGAGCAAGAGCAAATCGTCCAAGCAATTCGCGTCCATGTCAGCGATATCTATCGACTACATCGGCGAATGCTTCGCAACCGTCGCGCTGCGGTGGAAGATGTGATCTTTGACCGTAACTTTACGCCGAAAGAAGAGTATGATTTAGACGAGCGATCGCTTGATATCCACGAACTACTCAATCAATGGCAAAGTGTTGCTCCTGATGAAAAGCAATATCAGCGAATTTTTCTGTTGTTATTCTTAGCTGCTGGTACTTGGTTAGGCATTTTAGAGCAGGTAATTACAGCGCGTTTAACTGGTAAACCTCATACTAAACTCACCCAGGAGTTTAAAGAAGATGATATTCGCCTATTAACTACAACCCCCAAATTCTCAGGCGAAGAAGAGATTCTGCAATCCTTACTAAAAATTATTCGTCAACCTCAAGAGGACGGACAACGGACGGAAAATTTAAAAACAGTGCTGCTGAATCAGCTAGGTACTTATTTCAAAATTCCCGCAAACGTTCGGAAGAATCAAAAGGAGTTCATCACCAGAATACAGCAGAGAATCAAAAGACCAATTACTGGCGATATTCTGCCCAAATTTGTTGTATTTACCAGTTTTGTGCAAACCGGTGGCGAAATTGTCCGATATTTATCTAATACCTTTGGTGCAGAGACAATAGCTAGCCATCAATTCGGAGAATCGCCAGACAAAGTTGAGGAAGGCTTAAATCGGTTCAAGAATAACCCCAACTGCTTTATTTTAGTATGCGATCGCTCTGGAGAAGAAGGGCGTAACCTCCAGTTTGCCGATTGGTTAATTCATTTTGACCTGCCTTGGTCGCCTAATCAATTAGAGCAGAGAATTGGCAGACTGGACCGCATTGGCAGCAAAATTGGCATCCAATCTAGTGCCTTGATTGGCCCCTATTTGGAAGATAGCCCTCACAATGCTTGGTATAAAGTATTGAAAGATGGCTTTGGTATTTTTCAACAATCAATTGCCAGTCTCCAGTTTTATGTTGATGAGAAACTTGCAGAATTAGAAACAGTTTTGTTTAAATCAGGTGCGGCTGGATTGTTAGAGATGGTTTCACCAATTCAAGAGCAAATTGAAGCAGAAATCGCCAAAATTAGCGAACAAAATGCTCTAGATGAAATTGATGCAAACGATGAAATTGCTACCGAGTATTTTCAAGACCTAGATAATTACGATGCTCGTCATCTAGAAATTAAACGAGCAATTGAAGGCTGGATTTGTGACGCGCTGGGATTCAGAGGACTGAATAACCCCGATTCATCAGAGATGCGACGTTATCAACCGACAACGCGGACATTGGTGCCGATAAATGAGTTAAAAGACCGTTTTGCAGAGAGTTATCTAGACCAATTTGGTACTTATAATCGCAGAGTGGCAAACCAGAATGCTGGTGTTAAACTCTTTCGAGTTGGCGAAGGATTTATCGAAGCACTCTTGAACTATATTAACTGGGATGACCGAGGTGAAGCCTTTGCTCTATGGCGCACTGATGCATCTTGGGACGCGAAAGAAGGGAAAGAGTGGTTCGGTTTTCAATGCAATTATGTAGTCGAGGCAAATTTAAAAATTGCCAAACAAGTTTTACTAGATAACAAACTAGATAATTCTCAATTCAAAAACTTGCAGCGCCGCGTTGATGCTCTATTTCCACCAATCATAGAAACTATCTATGTTGATGGTCGCAAGCAGCCAATCCGGGTTGTTGAGGATAAAGCACTCTTAAGTATTCTGCAACGTCCATATAAAGATAAAAACAATAATCAAGGACGAGATTACAACTTAGCAAAAGAGCGCTTAGGAATTATTGACGATTTTGTTGACCCTAGTAAATGGCAAAATTTTTGCTATGAAATGCGTAACACTTCTTCAGAATTACTTGCCAATCGTCCCGATTTTATTGATTTATGTCAAAGTTGTGCTAAAGTCGCCGAAAAAAAATTAGCCAATAGAGTAGAACAATTACGACTACGTTTAAATCAGCAAAGTTGGGATAACGCATTAGCTGAAGAATTGAAGATAGAAACTGCTTTAAATGCAGCCATTCTCGAAGGAATTCGCCAGCCGCTTCTGAGACTTGATTCTGTGGGTTTTATTGTAGTATCGGGGCGATCGCTTGTGCAATTTGAGTGATATTGTGTGCGATTAAATAGCTTGGGTAATTCTATTTGATTTGCACAGATTGAGAGCTTGAGATCCCCGACTTCTTTAAAAAGTCGGGGATCTTTTTATTCTGGTGTTATTGATGATATTGCTGTAAAAACATATACACTATGTTTCAAATTGCAACACATGCTTAGGTAAAGACGCGATGAATCGCGTCTCTACAAATGGTCTATTTGTCGCATTCTTTTTTCCAATTACTGGTATCACTTATGATTACCGCATCTGTGCAAAAATCGCAAAAGCCTCTTTCCCCCTGCCCCTACGGTCTAAATGGATAAATTTTTAGCCGGACACGATATTACACGCTCAAGGAAGGTGCTAGGGCTAAAGTTTTTGTCAAATCACTAAGAAGAACGCGATCGCACAGGTTAAACAGTTCTGCCTCAGTAGAAGTATGTCGCATCAACCGTAAAAAATGACCTTCAGTGTCAACACTCAGGGCAATGTAGTTGAGGAACATTTTCAGATAGCCGAGGCGCGATCGCTCTGGCATAGTTGCTGCTGTGGGGGTTTGCCATAAACGATCGATATAGTTGCGTACCTCCGCCAAAGGAACGGGCGCGATCGTCTCGAAGCGCAAAGCCTGGCGAATTTGATTAAAAATCCAAGGATTCCCAATCGCCCAGCGTCCTACCATCACACCCGCCGCGCCTGTTTGAGAAAGCACTTCAACAGCAGTTGTCGCCGAGTTGATATTGCCATTAGCCAGCACTGGACAATGGACTTGTCTAACTGCTTCAGCGATTAAATCATATTTCACTGCCCCGTGGTACATATCTTTCACCGTGCGACCATGTAAAGAGAGCAAATCAATACTGTGGCGATTGATTATATCTAGAATTTTGTAAAAATTATCTGTATTTTCAAAGCCTACACGCATCTTGACGGTTAAAGGTCGATCGCAGACTGCTTGTCGCAATTCTCCCAAAATCCGATCCACTTTTTCCGGCAAGAGTAGCAATCCACCCCCAACATTTTTGCGATAGATTCTAGGTGCTGGACAGCCCATGTTCAAGTCAACTCCAGCGATATTATAGTTGCAAAGTTCCTTTGCTGTTCTTACTAAATCTGGAATACTTTCGCCAATCATTTGCGCAAAAACGGGACGACCTGTATCGTTTTCGGTGATTGCTGCCAGAATGCTACGATTGAGCCGTGAAGTATCATTGACGCGGAAATATTCGGTGAAAAAGTAGTCAGGGCTGCCATAGTGGGCAATCACCTTCATAAACCAGAGGTTTGTCACATCCTGCATGGGCGCAAGAGCGGTGAGGGGTAAGTGTGGATAGAACGATTGGGGGAGAGATACCTGGGGCATAAAGATGAAGAGCGATCGACAAAGCTCACTGTTAAATTATAAATAGCTAGACGTAAATCAATTAGAGTTTGTAGTAAGGACTTTAGTCCTAATTATCATTGCTTTGAGCAATGAATCGCTCACTATAAACTAGGAGTTTATTAGTAATCTTATTCAACAATTTTTTTTAGAGAAACTGATTAATACCACAAGCTGCTAATTTTACAGCTAAAGCATCGGGGTAGCGCCACAGTTGAGAACCACCAATCCAAAGACGTGAGGGTAAATGACCGATTGGTGCTTTGAGACTAAAATTGAATTCCGAATTTGCATAACTAGAATTGTATATATGCCAACCAACTTGATTACAAAAAACTCCATAGTCTCCATTCACGTTTTTGTAAATAAGTGTCTGTACGCTAAAACCAAAGCGTTTATGACTGTAATTTACCCATAAAAAGTCAATAGTCTGCAAATCTTCACAGGGAAGTTTCTCAAGATCGCTACTAAATATATAACTCCCACTAGGTTTTGCTAGCGCTTGACATATTAGTTCCCAAGTTTCTTTATCTGCTGATTCCCATTTTCCTTTTGCTAATAAATCACGTAAATGTGTATAATCAATAGTATTTACTGTACGATAATTAGAAATATTTAGCAATTTCTTTGGTTGTTGCTCCAGTGTCTGTAAAACTTCTGTTGCCGATTGGAAGCGTTGCGAAACAGCATTTTGTAAAAGTTTATCTAAGATTTCACAGAGGTGAACGCTAACAGTATTGTTTGCGGGTAAATGTTCTTGCCATACCCAGCGATCGCTAGCAATATCGAATAAATCAAAGGGAGAAACATTGGTAAGTAAGTAAATACATGTTACACCCAAGCTGTAAAGATCGCTGGCTGGCAATGCCTTTCCTCGCATTTGTTCGGGAGCGATATACTCTGGGCTACCTACTATGGTGCCTGTACGAAGCTGCTTCATGTTATTGGCGAATTTAGCAACTCCGAAATCGATTAATACCAGGTCTCCTCGACCCGAACGGCGCATAATATTTTCCGGTTTAATATCTCGGTGGATTACTTGTCGAGAATGGATAAATTGCAATGTGAGCAATAAACTTTTTAATATCTCCCAAATTTGCGGTTCTTGAAAAACGCCCTGTTTTTGTAATTCCTGAGCGAGTGTTTGTCCATCGACTAATTCTTCAACGATATAAAACTTTTGATTTTGTTCAAAGTGCGCTAGTAATTTGGGTATTTGAGAGTGTTCTAGTTCATTGAGACGAAGCGCTTCTTGATGAAATAAATTGACTGCCTTGTGCCAATTCTCAGTATTTTCCTTTTGAAAACATAGTTGTTTGATTGCACATTTGGGCCGGTCTGGAAGATGTTCATCAATAGCTAAAAACGTTCTCCCAAAGCCACCGCTTCCAATGACCGCGAGTGGACGATATCGCTGTTTAAGTAATAATTCCTGACCACAACTATTGCAAAAACGAGAACTGTCAGAATTATGTGGACGTAGGCAATCAATATTAGTACAGTAGCTCATACTACAGGAGTTCTATTTGTTGGAATTACTATATATAAAGTATTCCCATTAGAAAAGCACTCTTATTAGTAGAAAAAACAGCGATGCTAGGTTGGGCTACGCCTACGCACTTTAGAAGTTTTAGCATAGTAGCAGTGTAGTGCCTGTTGCAAGCGATCGCTGCATTGCTGCAACTTTGAATTTGTGTCAGATACAAGAGTGCTACAAACTAATAAAAGTATCAAAAGCTACTTAACCCAACGTTTGGTTGCCTCTGCAATCCGTTCCCCAAAGCGTAGTGAAGTCAGATAATCGCCCGAATCTAGCACTGGTTCTTTGCCACTCATATCGAGTTGACTTTGACCCATGACACCTAGAAATCCTCCGAGTCGATTTACCCCATCATCTTTACCAGATAAAAAGCTTTGCAAGTCTCCAACATTTACCCAAATCATCCCATGTTGGGCTGCGTTGGTAGCTAAATAGAGGAGTGTACTTTGTTTATCGCCACTAGGAGAGCTGGAATGGGTAAAACCCCCAGCGATTTTGTCTTTCCATCCGTGTCGGAACCAAATTTCGCTAGCAGCATCAATAAATGCCTTGAACTGAGCCGCAACACCACCCATATAAGTAGGAGAACCAAAAACAATTGCATCAGCTTGATTGAGAGTTGCTATTACCTCATCATTCTTCCAACGACCATTGACTATCTGCTCTCCAGTAACCCGTAGCAGTTCAACAGTGGTGTCTTTAACTTTATTTGCACCTTCAGCAATAGCTTGGGCCATAAGATGAGTATGACCTGCACCAGAAAAATAGATAATTGCAACAGTGGGCATAGGAGGTTTAGTTAAAATTTTGACTGAAACTGAACGAGAAATATCATAAAGACTACTGGCTGATAAAGTAAAGCAGTCAATCTTAAAGTCATTTCTGTTATTCTTCTAAAAGAAAATTCTTTTGCTCCAAGTCTTTCTCCTATTTATATTAACCAGGTATGTGTCTCAATGATGTAGCGATCGACCGTGCCAGCCCCAGTGATGTTACTGGAATCGTCAAGTTGGCCCAAGCCAATGACGCAGAACATGGTGGTATGTTATTAGGTCATCTTGAGCCAGAGGCTGTGATGATGACTATCTCTCAAATGCCAAGCGTTGTAGCCCGAAAAAATGGTCAAGTTGTGGGATTTTTACTCAGTTGGTCAAAGACAACTGCTAATCTACCAATTATAAAGGTGATGTTACAAACCTATCCTGGTACAAAAGATGCTTACTTGTATGGCCCTATTTGTGTTGATGAAACGATGCGTGGGCAAGGTATTGCTGCGGGAATGTTTGCTAAGTTGAAAGATTTGCTACCAAAGCAGGAAGGAATACTGTTCATCAAGGCAAATAACAAAGCATCACTTCAAGCACATCAAAAGATGGGTATGTGCAAGATGGCAGAGTTCATCTATGAAGGCACTGAATTTTTCATATTCGCGTATAATAGCTAATACCATTTTAGATTTTGGATTTGAGATTTTGGATTGGGAATTGCCTTGGTGCGTCTGGCTTGGTGTGAATCCATGTGTCGCAATCATTTTTCCAAATGGTATAACTAATTGATAGGTTCTTTTTAAAATTAAATTGAGTAGCTAATCTGGATCGTTTAGTTATTTACTACTTGCTTAATCTGGAATGTGACAAGAGTTAGTGATGGGAGGGCGATAAGGCTCTAAGCTTTAGCTGACTAACCTAAGCCGAATCAATTTGAGTGGCGTTCAATTACTAAACATTCATTTTGTACTCTGGTAAGCATATCGTTAAAAGCAGGAGTATAAGAACCATCTTTATCAACAACCCTACGGAGAGTATACTCACCAGCCCGAGAAAGTCCGCCAAACCAAACGTTCTTTCTGTGCCAGATATCTCCATTGAGAGAATTTTTGTCTTGGGACATTGTGAAACTGACAATCGATTTTGGAACTGATATTCCTAGAAAAACAGGTGTGACTTGAGCTTGTTGCAAAGTTTCATCTTCAAACTGAATTTTGTAACTTACTTTAAACCATTGAATTGAACGTAGTAATATCCAGCCAGCAATCGAGTCATGAAAAGTCCACTGTAACGGGGCAAATATCGGTAAAAGCAAAGTTCTATTTTCTATATCCCATTCTAAATTGTACATAGTAATGCAAGTATCTGGCAGTGGATTGCCATCCATAAAAAACACACCCTTAAGGACAGATGGTAAGTTTGTTTCTTTGATTGGAATCATCCAGATTGCAATATTATTAAGTTGCTTTTTTTCAATTAATTCAGTCATATAATTTGTAATTACTTCCTTTGTGCTAAAATAATACCTAAATTTTTAACGAACCGAGTCAGAGAAAAGATGAGTAATCTGGCGTTAGAAAAAGAGTAAAATCAACTCAAAAATCCAGAACAATTACCAAATTATAATTCAGGAATGCCACTTGCTTTAAGCTTACATAATCGAGCACGAGAAGTAAGGGCACACATCTGTGCGCCCCTACTGTAAGTCTCTTACTCACAGTCGTTGAGCAAAACCTTGTAGTACTAAATTATTAGGAGTAACGGCAGTCACTTTTTCAAAATCCCATTTGACTTCTGTAATTGAGTCCCATTGATAGTTGTGGAGCAGATGTAAACAGAAAATTTTGATAAAGCCAATTGATAAGGATTTCCCAGGACAAGCTCGTTCATGCTCTTCGCCATTCCAAGATAAGATATCTGAAAAATTCCGTGTTAGGTCAAAATCATCTGGATTTTGGTATCTATTGGCATCCCGATTAGCTGTAAGAATAGAGCCAAGCAAGCGAGTACCTTTTTGGAATGGACATTTTTGTTTTCCAATCTCAACTTCACCTGCTTCAGTAGTGAGTTGGCTAACAAATCGCACAGGTGGATAGAGACGAGCCGTTTCTAAAATCACTTGATTGAGAAGTGTTAACTGTTCTAGAGCGTCTGAGTCTAAAGTTTTCTTGCCATTCCAGACTGCATTCACTTCTGACACTACATCATTTCTGAGAGTATTATCTAAGCAAAGAACACCAATCACAGATCCTAAAAGCGCACTCGTGCCGGCAGTTCCGGCGATATGAATCATATCGAAAAGGGTATTAGCAATTTGGTGTTCGTTCAACTGATACTGAGCGCCTGTTTCAAAGTAAGATGCCCATTTAGGTGATTGTTTATATCGGTTAATTAAATATTGACGATGCCGAATTCTTGGCGCTGTTAATATTGCCAGCAGATACTTGCTGATAAAATTAGGCAAGGATGCAAGAGCTAAACCTTTAATGTAACTATCGGATGCTGTGATTTCTTCCTCAGATAAAGATATCTGAAAAACTAGTTGATGCAAACTCGACAGCATAATCTTTGGCAAATCGTTGCCGATGTGTAATTTGTTTTGTTTAGCAGCTTCTAACAGGCTTTGCTCAACTAGATTCCCTAAAAAGTCTATCTGTCCTGACGGTTCCGGTAAGGCTTGTAAGATTACAGTACGTAATCCTGTGTGTTCGTTACCGTTTGTTCCCAGGCTCAGAGGATTATCCAGCAGGTAGCTTGGAGCTAATATTCTGATGATGCCTAAATCATTTCCCCGCAGTTGTGGTTGGGTTTGCATTAATTCTCTTACCTGGGAGTGAGAGGAATGCATAATTGCTTGGTCTACTGCAAAATACTTGTCTCCAATATTGTCTTTACGGATGTAAAGAAAGTCCCGCCATGCATTGAGCATGATTGACGCATCCATGTAATAAAAAATCAAGCGGAGAAACTTGCCGATCGCAGTATCGTAACCTACTTTGGCTAGTATAGGTGCAAGCCAAAGCTGGCGATCGTGATTTTTGAGAACTTTATCTTTAAGTGTCATTGTATTTATTTTGGGTCATTGGGCATTGGGCATTTGTTTCCAATTCAGATATTGATGCTCTGAGGAATTTTAGAAGGAAGTAAATATTCATAAGGTGGACGGTGTAAATTACGTTGCTTGATGGTATCTTCTACCTGCTGAAGATGACTCTGGAATGCTTGTAGCAAAGGTTTTACTTTTTGGTCTGTAAAGTATCCTTGCTGATAATCGCCCAGCTTGTTGTAATACACAGACCCCAACAAGCTGAGTAGGTTGTATTGCCGTTGTGCCTGATCTAAGGGAGGGAGCAAATTAAGGTAGTCTTGCTCAGTAACTTCTCTTTTGAGAGTTGAGGCTGGTAAATAACCTGCCAATGGTATGGCTGCGGCGTAGCCCATAAAATCTTTTTGCGGAAAGTTAACCGCAGCGTGTTGGGCGCTGGCAGTGAAAATAATCAGCGTAGTGGCATCAATCAGGTAATTGAGCGTTTTGATACCTCCATCTTCGCCAAAATCGGGGATGCGACCACCATCGTAAGCTGGGATTTCGGCTGCCCACGCTTGCAATTCTCTATCTTTTTGAATGTCTTCATCCGTGGTGTAGTAAAGATTCAGGTAGTCTGCAACCCATTGATGAATGGCATTCCAGACTAGTAGGGCATCATCTCGGTAAGGATAAATAGGCAAGAGGTTGGGATCGTCTACACCGCGCTGTTGGAATTGCTTAGGTAAGATGGCGCTATTAAAACCATAGCTTTGCAACCCTAGCACTGCTAAAACGCGAGAGTTATCGATTGATGATGAGAGTAATCTATCGACACCACCGCCTGGAGCTATGAGAATCCGTTGGGCGGCATCGTTGATTGCTAAGGTGCTGTCAAAATGCGGGCGCAACAAAATTCTTAGGGGATGGGTAAGTGGTAGTTGTCTTGCGGTGGCGATCGCAAAAGCACCAACTAACAAGTGAGTTCTTGCTAGATGAGTGACAGCTTCGTGGTAGTTGGCATCTGCTATTTGGACAATTGTTTTGGCAAAAAGCCAAGAGTATTTACCGGAGTTAGGGGTAACAATTGGATAATCTGGGCCTGGGGTTTGACCGCATTGAATGGCTATCGGCCGCAATAAACGGTTGGGGTCTGAGCCTTTGGGTAAGGCAAACAGTGCTAAAGGAGCATAGAGATATTTTTGCTCGTGTGGGAATGTTCCGTTGACTGCACCATCTAAAATTTTATAGTCAGCTAAGTAGAGTCTGCCTTCAAGTCCGGCTGCTGCTAATGAGTCGTCAGTTCCCATCACGCCTTGGTAATGTTCCTCTGTGACTGGGAAGCGATCGCCTGGAGTCGTTACTCGCGCGATCGTGACGGGATTGTAGCCAGCCACTCGCATATAGGCAAATACTTCATCTTCTTGGTAAGTTTTAGCGATCGCTGGCACACTGATCGCTTGAAACAAATTTTCGTAGTCCTTGAGACTGGTTGCATGTCCTGTCCGCTGTCCTTCGTATAGAAGGTTAATTATCCTATTTAGAGCATCTCTGAGGATCACAAGTCCGTTTTCTTTCAGAATAGAATAAAAAAGATCGTCGAGTTCTCTAACATCCTTAGATATACCTTTGAGTAAAAACTGAGGGATAATTTGCAGGATTCTTGCCAGAATATTGATTTTTATTGGTACTGCTCCCTTGAGCAAGGCTTCTAAAATAAACCTTGCGACATCATCACGAATCGATTTAGAACCTTGATTGCCTCTATTGACAATCAAGGTATTGATAAACACAACTCGTAACTGCTGGGCTAATAAAAAATACCAGTTAGTGGTGAACTCTTCGGCAAGAGAAAGCCGATCTAGCATTGCAATTGATGGAATATGGATGTAGTTATATTGATACTCTTGTCTAGCTATATCTAAAGTATGAGTACTTGATGAACTGATTAAATTTTCTGGTGATGAAGCAGTCATTGACTCTACTCATGTTTAGTACGGGGAACTTTAATAGTTTAAGATAAACAGGTTTGATTTACCTAAACGTATTATCGCAATCAAGTTTAAAATTACGATTTTTCTACATAAATTTTCTCGAATTTATCAACTCTTAAACCACGCACTAAATGTTTTAGGGCTTACGCAAACTCTACGAACTATCGGCGTTATTGGCGTCTTGATGGTAGCCTTCGGCAAGCCGCAAAGCGTCTACGATCAATTAAGCTTTTTGGCTATTTTTGCGTAAGTCCTGGTTTAAAAATCTTGCAAAAAATATTTAGCAATACAAATAATATTTGCCAAGATTTAGAAACAATTCTCAAAGAAAACTTTCGGACTAAAGTATTGTGTTGGAGTTGACATTTTAACTACTGAAACGAGAGCGAGAATACAACGATCGGATTCTTCCTCTGCTGCCGATGTCTCCAATGCTTCCTCTACTTACACAACGATAAAATCTTATAGCGTTTCCTAGTCTGTTGAGATACAAATCTCTGCGTACCTCTGCGCTTTACTTTGCGTCCCTTTGCGTTTCAAAATATTATCTGTACCTCACGTAACAGGTAATCGCTATATTCTATTACCTTCCCTCTATCAAAAATCTATCTCTACCTCAGTGCCTTTATCCTTCAAGAGTTAGAAGCAACGAATTTTGCTCCATGCAAAGCTATGAAAGAAAGTTCTCATACTGTGGCAAAAGGATAAATTTGTGGATATTAGCAGACGAAATTTACTGAAGGTAGTTTCTGCTTCTGGTTTAGGTGGAGCTGGGGTATTTGCTTTACAAGGTTTAACCAAACAGGTTTTAGCGCAAAATCAGTCTACCCCACTCCAGACAAAAAAAGGGGAAATGCTCTACAGGCAACTAGGACGCACCAAAGAACAAATATCTGTAATTGGTCTAGGTGGTCATCATATTGGTAGACCAAAAGATGAGCAAGAGGGTATTAATCTGATCCGTACTGCTCTCGATCGCGGGATCAATTTTATGGACAATAGCTGGGACTACCATAATGGAGGTAGCGAAATTCGCATGGGTAAAGCTCTGCAAAATGGCTATCGTCAAAAAGCTTTTCTGATGACTAAAATCGACGGGCGCACAAAAAAGGCGGCGGCTCAACAAATTGATGAATCTTTAAAACGTTTGCAAACAGACCACATTGATTTGTTGCAGCATCATGAAGTCATTCGTATGGAAGACCCAGACCGGATTTTTGCCCCTGGTGGTGCGATGGAAGCAGTGGTGGAAGCACAAAAAGCTGGCAAGATTCGCTACATAGGCTTTACTGGACACAAAGATCCTTTAGTACACCTGAGAATGTTGGAAGTTGCCAATCAAAATAACTTCCGTTTTGATGCAGTGCAGATGCCATTAAATGTGATGGATGCCCATTTCCGCAGTTTTGAGAGGCAAGTTTTACCCAGACTGGTTCAAGACGGAATTGCTGTACTGGGGATGAAATCAATGGGCGACCAAAACATTCTCAAAAGCAATGTGGTCAAACCGATCGAATGTCTGCATTACGCAATGAATCTGCCAACTTCAACGGTGATTACAGGCATTGAAAGTATGCCCATCTTAAACCAGGCTTTCGAGGCAGTACGTACTTTTACACCCATGAGTCAGGAACAAGTTAAAGCATTACTGAATCGGACTCGCCAAGCTGCTCTCAAAGGTCAATATGAACTGTTTAAAACTACTAACCAATTTGATAGTACAGCCAAAAATCCTGAGTGGTTGGGATAAGTTTTTGCTAGGGCGTGTTTGAAAACTAAGGTTCACAGCAAACAAGCGTATATCCTGCTGTGGACACAAAACTGGCATAGCTGCAAAGCCCAGAACTGAGCGATCGCGAGTTGGAAGTGTCGCGCCTGATGGAAGTACTCAAAAAATGTCATCATAGTTAAAGTGAAAACATTCTGGAGACAAGACAACGGTTTACGCACGCCCTTTAGCACGGTTAATTGAACAATTGCAACGCCTACCGGGAGTTGGCCCCAAAAGTGCCCAACGACTGGCTTTGCATATTTTGAAACGACCAGAAGCAGAAGTAGAAGCTTTGGCACAAGCTTTAGTTGAGGCAAAAAAACAGATAGGCTTGTGTTCTGTTTGCTTTCACTTATCTGCTGAACCTGTTTGTGAAATTTGCCGCAATGCCAACCGTGACAATAACACTATCTGTGTTGTTGCAGATCCTCGTGATGTGATTGCATTAGAAAAAACCCGCGAATACAAAGGTAAGTATCACGTTTTGGGCGGGGTGATTTCGCCAATTGATGGAATTGGCCCAGATCAGCTGAATATACTAGCTTTGCAGCGTCGGGTGAGTCAGCAAAAACCTCAAGAAGTAATTCTGGCAATTAGTCCGAGTGTAGAAGGGGAGACCACAACCCTGTATATCGGTCAGCTATTGAAACCATTTACTAAGGTGACACGGATTGCTTTTGGTTTACCTGTAGGTGGCGATTTGGAGTACGCAGATGAAGTTACTTTGGCGAGGGCGTTAGAAGGACGCCGGGAGTTAGATTAAATTTTGTTAATTTTGCTGGTTAATCACTTTCTCGACTATTGACTGTACATAACATCCGATCGCAAGACGTACTTTCGCCCCTGAATAATAATAGCGCCCTCATGTACTAGTTCGTGGACAAAACACAAAGCCATACCTGTGACTGGAAGCACAGCTAGATTAGATAAATCTCCGTAGTACTCAGGAAGATAAAAGCGGGTTTCACCGCCTTCAAAGCCTTCATTCAGATAAATCATGAAAGTCAATAAACTTTCCTCACCATTCGTTCGTCGATAAGCACCATCATGGTGAGGTGCAAACCTCTGACCTGGATCGTAGCGATAAAAACGAAAACGCTCATTCAGCCCAACTGGATGCCATCTACCAATGGTCTTGGGGATATAATTTGACACACGCTGCCATAAATCAAAAGCACGCTCCCGGTCATCCAGAATAACGCGCTGATTATTGCGGATGTCGGGACGCATTTTAAAACCCCGGTGGGTAGTAATAGGAGCATCTGTATAACCGATGTTTTCTGTTAAAGTAATATACTCAGCGCATTCTGCTGGCGAAAGAATATTTTCCAACGTGAAAATTTGGTTGCGAAGCAAATCTTTCTTGGTCATGGTTAAGTTGATTGAGATTTAAGCTTGATGATAGTGTATTCCTTATAACTCAATACGGTTCAGTTGAGCCTAAAATCTAATAAACAGAAATAGAGTTTTAGCGATGATTTTGCCCTAGCAATTCTGTAATTGAGGTGAGTAATTCAGTTGGTTGTACTGGTTTGGCAATGTGTTTCTGAAAACCAGCTGCTAAAACTCGATCGCGATCGCTTTCTCCAGCATAGGCGGTAAGAGCGATCGCCGGAATTTCCCCGCCCTCCTCTTTCGGCATGGCTCTAAGCATCTTAATCAAGCTGTAGCCATCCATTTCTGGCATTCCTAAATCACTGATTAATAAATTAGGTACAGCCTGTGCTATAATCATCAGCGCCTCTTTTACTGATGCTGCGGCAGTTATCAACGCCCCATTCTGTTGTAGCAAGAAGTGCAAAAACTCTCGTGTGTCAACATCATCATCAACAATTAATACCCGTAGTCCACGCAGAACTGACGAGTTAAATTTCTCGCCCGCTCCTCCTGCTTTCTCTGCACCGTCAGTTTCCTTCATCACGGGCAGTCTGACAGTAAAAACTGCTCCCTGTCCAATTCCTGGACTAGCTGCTCTGACAGTACCACCATGCAACTCTACTAAGTGACGAACTATTGCCAATCCCAGTCCCAGTCCGCCGAATGTCCTGGTTGTGCTGCTATCGGCTTGACGAAAATATTCAAATACGTGGGGTAGAAACTCTGGGGAAATACCTTGACCTGTATCTTTAACTTGAATTAGTGCTGAGGGGAAAGTTAATTCACGACTCAATGATAAACTGATTTCCACTGAACCACGAGAGGGAGTAAACTTGACTGCGTTCGAGAGTAAATTCCCGACAACTTGCTGTAAGCGATTATAATCGCCTAACACTTTACCAACATTGGGGTCAACCTGTACTTTAATCTGGATAGATTTGGTTTCGGCAATTAACCGGACTGTTTCTAATGCAGCATCAATTACAGCTACTAAGTTAACGGTGGCAAAAGTCAGGTTTAACTTACCGCGAATAATTCGGGAGACATCCAACAACTCATCAATTAATTGAATCTGCAATTGAGCATTTCTTTCGATGGTTTCTAAAGCACGATTTGTAGTCACTTCATCAAATTTGCGGCTTTTGAGTAGCGATGACCACCCTAAAATTGGGTTGAGAGGCGATCGCAATTCGTGAGAGAGAATTGCGAGAAACTCATCTTTATTCCGGTTTGCCTGTTTGAGTTCCTCTGCTTGTTGCCTAAGTGCTTTTTCTAATTGTTTCCTGGGGGTTAAATCAAGAATAAAACAGATCCAAGATGCGGGATCTCGCTCCACCAAGGCACCACCAATTAGTATCGGAATACGGGAACCATCCTTACGAATGTATTCTTTTTCAAAGGGAGTAAATAGCCCAACCGTTAAAAGTTGTTCTAGCCCCTGCCGATCGAGAGCATGATATTCAGGTGGAGTGATGTGTTGTCTGCGTATCTTACCTGTCAATAGTTCCTCTCGCGTATAACCCACCATTTCTAAAAAAGCCTCGTTCGCCTCAGTAATGTAATCAGGAGTGGCGAACATAATGCCAATAATGTTGGAATCAACTAAGCGCCTTAATTGAGTTTCGCGGTGGCGCAAATCATTTTCTACCTGTTTGCGTCGGGTAATATCCTGGGTAGTACCCATCATTCGTACTGGCTTACCCTTGGCATCATAAAAGACGCGACCTTTAGCAGCAATCCAATGAATACTACCATCAGACCAAGGGATGCGGTATTCGATGTCACACTCAACATTTTCCTCCAGAGAGCGGGCGATCGCTTCATGAATGCATTGGCGGTCTTCTGGATGTACAGTGTTGAGGAAAATCTCAAAGCTAATTTCGGCTTCTAGGGACACTCCAAACAGTTGATAACATTTCTCTGTCCAAATTACCTCGTTGGTGGTGATATTCCAAAACCACATACCCAGTTCAGCAGCATTAGTCGCCAACCGAATCCGTTCTTCACTCTCGCGCAGATTTGTTTCAATTTTTTGACGTTCCCATAAAGCCGCTTGCTGTTCGGTAATATCAGTACTTGCACCAACTACTCTAACCACTTGAGCATTTTCATCCCGGACTGCAAACCCCTGATCTACCACCCACAAATAACGGCCATCCTGGTGACGCACTCGATATTCAATCCGATAACGGTTTCCATTGGCCATACTAGCGATGAACTGATCGTTAACTCTTTGTTGGTCATCGGGGTGGATGCGTTCTTGCCACCACTCGAAAGTCGGTTCTGTTTCTTCTTGGGTGTAGCCAAAAACCTGGGTTAGACCCTGAGTTCTTTCCACAGTATTTCTGCTAATCTCCCAGTCATAAATTAGGCAATTAACCGCCGCCGCAGCTAGCTCAAACCTTTCGTTACTTTGCCGCAAAGAAGTTTCTATGTGTCGTCGTTCTGTAATATCAAAAGCGATCCCCAAAAGATATTGCGGCAATCCATCAGCAGTTCTGCTGTGCACAGTATCATAGCTACAAAACCAGCGCCACTCTCCATTAGCGTGTCGAATTCGGTATTCAAAGCTGAGGACTTCACCCTGATAAGCAGAATTAAATTGTTCTAAATAGCTAGGGAGTCGAGCCAAATCTTCAGGGTGTAGAAGTTGAGTAAATAACTCCTTTCCCATCGCCTGGATTTCTACTGGTGTATAGCCCCAACTTTGAGCAATTTCGTAATTAACGTAAGAATTTCGCTGCTCAATTAAGTCATAAATGTAGATTATCCCCGGAAGAGTGCCAGCAATTTGTTGAAACAGACGATGACTATCCCACAGTCTTTGAAATTCATCTGCATCAAATCGTTGAGTATCTTGTTCGCAATTACAGTCTTCCTCTGACTGAGCGTGCTTAGATTCCGTAATATCCGAAAAAGTTGTCACAATCGCATACAGATTGCTTCCTTCAGTTTGAAACAGAGGTTGCGAGGAAAACAATAGCCAGACTAGCTCACCATTTGGCTTATAAAAGCCACACACCACATTTAAGCAAGGTTTACCTGTATTTTGAGTAACCCTCGTCGGGTGAGCTTTACTGAGTAAAGGAGAGCCATCTTGATGAATAAATTGCCACTTGGGATCGAGCAAATTTTGCCCTACAAGCTGTTGGGCGGTCAGTCCCAAAATGCGATCGCTAGCGGCATTGCAAGCCTGGATAGTGCCATCAGGCAACTGAAGCACCATTCCTTCTTCTTGACTGGCTACTAGCGAAGAATTTGCCTTTTTACTAACTTGCCGATGCAGCAGCTTGTGATTAGCCAGCTGGTTGTGCAACTTTTCCGCGTCTGGCATTCTAAAAAGTTAAATAATTTTAAAGTTAATCTCAGATTAAGCGACTCATCTTTACATAAATTTTAAGGCAATTCGTTCAAATTTGAGGTAAAAGCTGCGATCGCTACTTCTATCATTGGTTTATTTTTTGCCACATCTTTATAGGACAAGGGGAAAAAGAAAAGGACAAGGGGATGGGGGGATGGGGTGACAAAGGGAAACTTGTCCCCTTGTCCCCTTGTCCCCTTGTCCACTCGTCCTCTTCCGTGAATCAACCCCCAACATGAATACCAGGTCGCATATCGGGATTCTTTTCAGCCCGCCGCAGTACTTCACGGGTAACTACAGCAATGTCACCTTCGCCAAACAAGATAAAACGCAATAGGTATTGTATGGGATTTCCCTCAACCCAGCCAAAGTAAGCATGGGGAATCTTACCTGTTTGGTCGCGAATGTAAAGTAGTAAAGCTGCGATCGCATTCGGTACTGCTGCGCTTTCAGCCCGGAGGATGCGATAGTCACCAACTTGTACCCCTTTTACTACGATCGCATCCGCAAATTCCGAAGCATCGGATACATGAATTTCTAAAAACAGAACTGGATCGTTGGCTGGAATATGATTGTCTTCGCGTACCTCTTTCTCTTTCATAAAATACTCTAGGACATCGCCCGTATTCAACCGATTTGCAATCAGTCGTATTGTTCCCTGGCTATCTTCGGCAAAGAATTGTCTAGCAAGTTCGTCAATTTCAATTCGCTCTGCTCGCAGTTCCGTTGAACGCCAAACACGAGAAACCAGCGAGGTAAAAATGATCGCACCGATGAAAAACCCAGCAATCCTAATCCCTTCTGGTCTTTCGATGATATTAACAATGGTGGTATATAAAAATAACAGTGTAATGATGCCAAAAACGAGTCTGGCCCGCTTCTGTCGGTGACGATGGGCTGATAAGGTGACGGCAAAGGCGGCTGAGGTGATCAACACTAGTACACCAGTTGCATAAGCCCCACCTTGGGCTTCTACACTTGCTTTAAAGATAATTGTGACAACAAAAGCGATCGCTGTGTAGACTAACACCAAAGGTCGGGTTACTCGTGCCCAATTGGGCGCCATGCCATAGCGTGGTAGGTAGCGAGGCACGATATTTAATAGCCCTGCCATTGCAGATGCACCTGCAAACCACAAAATAGAAATAGTACTTAAATCGTAAATTGTGCCAAAGGCATTGCCTAGATATAGATGTGCTAAATAAGCAAGGGCCCGTCCGTTAGCTTTGCCCCCTGATGCAAATTCTGCGGCTGGAATCAATAGAGTGGTTATAAAACTGGTGGTAAGCAAAAAGAAGCTCATAATTAGAGCAGCAGTGGTGAGCAACTTGCGTGTATTCCGAATCCGCCCTTTGGGATGATGCGAAGTGCTGTTACTGCTACCTTTAACCAGGGGCATAACGGTAACACCTGTCTCAAAACCTGACAATCCCAGCGCGAGTTTTGGGAAGATGAGCAAAGAGATGCCGATTAGCATCAAAGGGTTAGAATGGCGTGCAAAAAGTGCAGTTTGCCAATTCGGGATCGTTTCTGTGTGATTTAATATCTGATACGCGCCAACGCCAACGACAATGAAGTTTAACAGCAGATAAGCTCCCACCAAAACTACTGCAATCCCAATGGCTTCTCGGAAACCTCTCAAGAAGACTGCACCTAGTAGTGCAACTAATATCAGGGTAACTGCGATCGGCTGATTGTGAAGCCAAATTGGTGTCAGCGGATTTTCGATGATATGGGCTGTGGCATCGGCTGCTGACAAGGTAATGGTAATAATAAAGTCAGTTGCCACAAACCCAAGTAAGCACAGTACAAGTAATTTGCCTTGCCACCAGGAAAGTAAACGCTCTAACATTGCGATCGACCCTTCACCATGAGGGCTTTCGGCAGCAATGCGCCGATAGATTGGCAACGCTCCAAACAGCGTCAGCAAAACCAGAACCAGGGTAGCTATAGGAGAAAGAGCGCCAGCCGCCAGTGCTGCAATCCCTGGTTGATAGCCAAGGGTCGAGAAATAATCTACACCAGTCAAGCACATCACCTGCCACCAAGAATGCTGGCGATGTGCTTCTTCCTTGCGGTAAGGCCCTTTTTTCTCTCGTCGGTCTTCTTCAAGCAACCAATGGATTAACTGGCTGCCGAGCCGTTTTGTTGAAACAATTGATTTAGCCATCAAATACGGTTGTGTTGCAAAAGTCGGCTTTGTGATTTTTTAAAGCCTTCGTGGTTTATTAAAATTTTTAACTACAAAGGCATAGCACTATTATTGTATGTTAAGCATCCTGTCCAATTTACAAAATATATAGTAGCTGCTCGTAGTCGTCTACTAGATCGAGATCGTTTGCGACTTTTGGTATAGGAATAATCAATACTACAACCGTATATTTTGGGATTAACACTTTTGCATCCTTAACACCTTGAAGCTGCATAAATTCTAAAAAAACGACGTTGCAAAACTTGGTGTGTACGCAATCAACAAATCAGCCCTAAAATAAAAGTTACTTTTAGTTATATAGGACTCATATTTGATTGGGTGAAAAAACTCA
This sequence comes from Nostoc sp. DSM 114167, assembly GCF_052692655.1. Classification (NCBI taxonomy): domain Bacteria; kingdom Bacillati; phylum Cyanobacteriota; class Cyanophyceae; order Nostocales; family Nostocaceae; genus Nostoc; species Nostoc sp. DSM 114167. Next base: position 2,696,730 of record NZ_CP195116.1, on the reverse strand, counting down.
GTACACCCCTAAATCCCTTTTTCTCTGTTCCCTGTTCCCTCCCTACGCAAATATGTTCATTAATCAAATCGGATTCCTATAGGACTCATATTTGATTGGGTGAAAAAACTCAGTACACTTTTATTCCTTTTTACCTGTTCCCTGTTCCCTGTTCCCTGTCCCCTGTTCCCTGTTCCCTGTCTCTACGAGTGATTCAGGAATCAAATCGGATTCCTATATATGATGTTTCTGTAAATGACCATAAGATAATTAGCCTGCTAATCTATAACTCTGTTTGTGTAGCCGCAGACTTTAGTTTGATAGAATTATAGACATATAGTCGTACATAATATACAAACAATGTATTAGATAGGTTTCTAGCATCATGCGAACCCATCTGCACCAACTACACTAATTCAGATGTTTGACAATATCTGCAAGTTTTTAGTTGAGAACTTCTCCAGTGACTTCGCTACATGGTTATTAGGCGAATCTATTAATTTAACAGAACTAAGTCCAAAAGAATTATCTCTCGAACCCATTCGGGCTGATGCTCTAATTCTGTTGCAGTCGGAGCAAAGCATATTGCATTTAGAATTTCAAACCCAAGTCGATGCAGAAATTCCTTTTCGGATGATTGACTATCGATTACGAGCATATCGCCGCTTTCCAGACAAAGCAATGCATCAAGTCGTAATTTATCTCAAGCCAACAAATTCAAATTTGGTGCAACAAAATACATTTACAATTCCTGGGACACGACATGAATTTGCAGTTATCAGACTTTGGGAACAACCTACAGAAGTATTTTTGAGAACACCTGGACTCTTACCTTTAGCGGTCTTAAGCAATACAATTGATCCAGAAATTATACTTGCCGAAGTTGCACGAGAGATTAACGGGATTACAGAATTAAGAACTCAAAGTAATATTGCTGCCTCTACAGCGATTTTAGCTGGTTTAGTATTAGATAAAGAGGTTATTAAACGAGTTTTGAGGTCAGATATTATGCGCGAGTCAGTGATTTATCAAGATATTCTACAAGAAGGTAAAGCTGAAGGCAAGGTCGAAGGTAAGGCCGAAGGTAAGGCTGAAGGTAAGGCTGAAGCGTTACTCGAAGTGGCAAGAAATCTATTTAGTACTGGTATGCCATTAGAGGCGATCGCCAGGGTGACAGGGTTATCAATTGAGCAGTTACAGTATTTACAGGTAAGTGAGTCTCGTGAGTCCAATCAATAAATAATCGGTGCAGTCAACCTGCACCGATTAGTAAGTGTTACTCGAATTGAACATCCCATTTCACGCCAATGCTGAAGCTTGGGGTTTAGCAAAAATCATTCTTCCTGCTGTAGTTTGTAAAGCACTGGTAACTACTACTCGCAGTTCACCACCCACATAACTGCTACCTTCTTCAACAACTACCATTGTGCCGTCATCTAGATAGCCAATGCCTTGGCTGGGTTCTTTGCCTTCCTTGAGGATTTTTAAATCCAGGTTGTCGCCAGGTAAATAACTGGGACGGACGGCATTCACTAAATCATTCACATTCAAAACAGGTACTTTTTGAACACTGGCGACTTTAGACAAGTTGTAGTCGTTGGTTAGCAGTGTGCCGCTAATTTCTTGGGCGAAGCGCACTAACTTGGCATCCACTGTGGGAATATCTTCGTAGTCAACTGCATTAATCAGGATGCGATCGGGATAATCTTCCTTAATACGGTTGAGAATTTCTAGTCCTCTTCTTCCGCGTACCCGCTTTTGGTCTTTGCTAGCATCCGCTACTTGTTGGAGTTCTTGCAAGACAAACTGCGGTACGAGAATTTGCCCTTCTAAAAACCCTGTTTCTAGTAAGGCTTCAATACGACCATCAATAATACAGCTAGTATCTAGAACTTTGGTATTGGCTGGTTTTAATGTTCCTTCCACTACTAATGATTCGACAGTGTTGGGATTAATGAACCGCAATAAACCTCGCCCGTGGGTATCTGCCAAATTCATGCCAGTGACGGAGAGGATGATACTACCGACAACTGCCACCAATGGCTTAATAAATCCAAAATCCGCCGGGATCGGCAGCAAAAATAATGGGGCTAGCATCAGGTTGGCTAGTAATAGCCCAATCACTAACCCGATCGCACGAGTTAAGATCGCTTCTAAAGGCATTTCTTTGACTTGTGATTCTAGGCGACGATATGTCGTCTGGAAACTCAGCCCGATCGCACCACCAATAATAGCGGCAAAGACGGCAACGACTAAGCGTAAAGCTTCTAGATTCGTTACTTGATCTAGCGTCCCATTGGGTAGTAGTTCAATGCTGTAGAACCCTATTCCCGACGCTGCTAGGATAAATGAGAAAATAATAATGGCGTCAAGCATGGTTGTCTTGTTTTCCTGCAACTGTGTTAACCGATAAAGTTAAGTATTTTTTATCTCATCGGTAAGATAAAATGATTGATATTGACTTACACTAAGGGTTTAGGCTGACAATATCTGCAATTATTATAACCAAAGGCTTTTATCTTAATATTTTTCATTGTTTTGTTGTAAAACGACAAAAACTTGTAAATAAACTACTTATTTTGTAAGAATTCAGAATCCAGAATCCAGAAGTCAGAATTAAGAAGACTTTGATACCTAAACTTAATAAGTTTAATAAAATCAAGAAGTCATTACACGCTTGATTTGACAATTATTCTGGCTTTTGGCTCACTTCTCCTGTCGGAGACGCTGCGCGTAGCTTGCTTCCACGAAGTGGTACGACTACGCTCAGTGACCACCTGACTTCTGAATTCTTTCCTCATTTTTATTGTCTCTAATTAGCAGTTGGGTTAACTTAAAACTTTTCTCAAAATGAGTAAAAAATTTACTATTTCTGGAATTGCGAGTTCTGCTTATGTGCATATTCCCTTTTGCAGGCGACGATGTTTTTATTGTGATTTCCCGGTATCTGTTGTCGGCGATCGCTTGCGGGGAGAAACATCTGGTACTATCTCCCAATATGTTGATGTGTTATGTCAAGAAATTGCCATTACACCAGCATTTGGTCAACCTCTGAAGACAATTTTCTTCGGTGGTGGTACTCCTTCGTTGCTCTCAATAGAGCAGCTACAAAGGATACTGACAGAACTAGAGAAGCATTTTGGGATTGCGTCTGGGGCAGAGATTTCTATGGAAATTGACCCAGGTACCTTTGATTTAGCCCACATAGCAGGCTATCGCCGTGCAGGGGTGAACCGGGTAAGTTTGGGCGTACAAGCCTTCCAATCAGAATTATTGCAAAGGGCGGGGCGATCGCACTCAGTTGAAGATATTTTTGCAGCTGTGGAATTAATCCACCAAGTCGAGATTCCCGAATTTAGCTTAGACTTAATTTCTGGGTTGCCGCATCAGTCTTTGGATCAATGGCAGGATTCCTTAGAAAAAGCTGTAGTAATAGCACCCACTCACATTTCCATTTACGATCTTACCATCGAACCAGGTACAGCCTTTGGTCGTTACTACAAACCTGGCGATACTCCTTTACCCACGGATGAAGCCACAGTCAAAATGTACCAGATGGGGCAGCAGATTTTAACTAGTGCAGGTTATGAGCATTATGAAATTTCTAATTATGCTCAACCTGGCCATCAATGTCGGCATAATCGAGTGTATTGGGAAAACCGCCCTTATTATGGCTTTGGCATGGGTGCGGCGAGTTATGTTGAGGGGAAGCGGTTCACTCGTCCGCGTAAAACTAAAGAGTATTACCAGTGGGTACAAGCTGGCGCTGTAATTGATTGTGATGTTACCCCCCCAAAGGAAGTATTGTTAGAAACGTTAATGTTGGGGTTGCGTTTGGCAGAGGGTTTGAGTTTAGCGGCGTTGGTAGAGGCGTTTGGCGAACAGAAGGTGGAGGAGATTTGTCGGTGTTTGCAATTGTATTTTGAGAAAGGTTGGGTGGAAGTTGCAGAGGGAAGATTGCGTTTGATTGATCCCCAAGGGTTTTTATTTTCTAATGTAGTGTTGGCGGAATTGTTTGAGAAGTTGGGGTGACAAACTGTTTATGCAAAAAAATAAAGTTAGAAAAGCTGTAATTCCGGTAGCTGGTTTCGGTACTCGTTTGTTTCCAGCTACTAAAGTTGTCAAAAAAGAACTTTTCCCAATTATCGATCGAGATGGTAGGGCAAAACCTGTGATTCTTGCAATTATTGAAGAGGCAATTAGTGCTGGAATTACAGAAGTAGGGATTGTGGTGCAGCCGGATGACAAAGAAATATTTGCAGATTTCTTGAAAAACCCACCCAAAAAAGAACTTTTAGAAAAGCTTTCACCACAAAATCAAGAATATAGCCGATATCTCGAAGATTTAGGTAGCAGAATTACCATTTTGTTACAAGAAGAACAATTAGGCTATGGTCATGCAGTATTTTGTGCCAAGGATTGGGTACAAAATGAGCCGTTTTTGCTCATGTTGGGCGACCACATTTATGCATCTGACATTGAAAAATCTTGTGCGCGTCAAGTTTTAGATGTTTACGAACAAGTTAATCAAAACGTTATTGGCTTAACGACAATGCCAGCAGAAATTATTCATCAAGCTGGGTGTGTAACAGGAGTTTGGCAAGAGTTAAACTCGATTTTGTCAGTTACCCAACTGTATGAGAAACCGACTATTGAGTATGCACAACAGCATTTACGTGTAGAGGGAATATCAGAAAATAATTTTTTATGTATATTTGGCTTATATTTACTAACGCCGAAAATTTTTGATTTTCTCGCAGAACATATCAACCAAAATTTTCGAGAACGAGGTGAATTTCAGTTAACATCTTGTCTTGAACAATTGCGTCAGGAAGAGGGAATGACAGGATATGTTGTTAAAGGCAAGTGTTTTGATACAGGTTTGCCAGATGCTTATCGGCAGACAATGATTGATTTTAGAAAAATATAGATTAATCTCAGTTTAATTCCTTTATTTGAGAGGATCTCACTTTTTAAAATGGTTCAAATAGATAGTATTCTATTGAGTTAAGCAGAGGCATCTTGAAAATATACCGTTTAATTTGCTCCTGATGATAGCCTCCTTTTTTGGTTAAAGCAGTTTTTAGGTAAATGAGTTACAAAATGCAGGACTCGAAATCAGACACAAACCTTACAAAACTACCTCAAAACTAGCGGTAGTTAGAGTAGGAAAAGAAATAGCATCCAATTGTGCAAATTTCCCCCCGGAATTAATCTCAGCAAAATCATCCGCCGAACCATTAGGGTTATAAAATAGACTACCATTTGCGCTATTATAAACGATCGCTGCACTACTGCTTGCAGCTAAAGTATCGTTTGTTACTGTGGCAAAGTCTGCGGAATTTAATTGAGTCGGGAAGACCGAGTTACTTAGAGCTGTAAAGGTAGATTTAGATAATTGGATTTTGTCTTGCTTAGGATTAAAGTCAGTAATAACATCAACTCCGAGTTCCCTAATATTAAACTTCGATCCTGTTGCAAATCCAAACTTATCTGCACCAGCACCTCCTTCTAGTAAGTCGTCCCCACTATCTCCCTGTAGGTAATCGTTCCCTTGATTCCCGCTCAGAATATCTTTTCCACTACTGCCAAAAAGAATATCATCACCTTTGCCCCCCAGAAGGTTGTCGTCATCACTACCCCCATCTATGATATCTGCACCAGCTCCACCAAAAAGGATGTCAGAACCTGCTCCCCCATCAATGTAATGATTACCAATAACACCAGAAAGCGAAATACTGTCATCGCCATCCCCAGCAAAAATAACCTTATCGCCAGCTGAAAAATTCGCTGAACTAAAGGTGTCGTCTCCCTTGGTTGTAGCGACATCAGTACCGATCGCATTTCTAGATCGAGCAACTGCCTCTTTTATGACATCAGCAAGATTCTCGCTTGTAGAACCAACAGTCAGTACACCACCTCGACCAAGTTGGGTAACTAGTGTCTCGTAATTGGCTGCAACATTACTCGTAGTTAGAAAAATTGGAATAATGTTATTTGCTTCTAGCGCAGTTTTTACTTGTCCGACCTGTGGATAATCTTCAAAAGCATCAGCTATCCCATCTCCATTATTGGCAATAGTATCACTTGGAATAACTGCGGCGCGATCGCCGGCAACGTGATAAATACTATCGGTGGCTATTATCACAACACGAAATGAACCTACTCTGTAACCAAGATTGCCGTTATCTAAAGCAGCGAACAAGAGTGCAAATAATTGCGATTCTGGCCCATCATTCCCACCAAAAGCTTCAAAGCCAAAGATTTTGTCTTTAATTGTTGTGACATTATTTGTCAAAGCGACTTCTGGTTGATATACATAGTCAGCGTAACCCCCAAATGGCACAAGTGGCTTATCCTTGAAAGAGGCAATACCAAATTTTAGGTCATCACCAAATATATTTGCTAACTTCGGGTTGGTTAAGCGATTTACCGTCGCCGGAAGTACGGCTTTAAGCTGGACTACACCCTCATTAGATGAAGATGTTAAGTCTTGCAGCAGAACAATATCAGATACTAAACTCACAGTTTTTCCCTCTGATTATTTTTATTGATGGGTTGTATTGCAAAGTGTCTGAATGCTATTTCAGCTTGATATTAGCAAGGTTAATTGATTTAAGATAGTACTTAAACTGAAAAAAATATAATCTCTTTCAAAAAATATTTGTCAAAAAGGGGAAGGGGAAGGGGGAAAGGGAAAGGGGGAAAGGGAAAGGGGTAAAGGAAAAAAGAGTAAAACTTTTCCCCAGACGGTATAAAGCCCCTATTTTTAAATATGGAGAATATTAAAAGAAGATTTTTGAGACACGTAGTGCGATAACTTAGCAGCGTCGATGTTTGAAACCCCTATTTTTAAATATGGAGTTCCCCCTTGCCCTTTCCCCTTTCCCCCTTCACCTTTCCCCCTTCCCTTTCCCCTTTCCCCTTCTTCATAGTTGCAGACTTCACGAGAGAGAATGTTACAAGATATAAGTTAAGCTAAAGTGCGTCAATGGGTGAGCAGTGAAGATAATGCTTTGGATTAGAGGATGAATCAGTATTTTGCAACGGTTGCTCGCGGATTAGAAACCCTCGCGGCTCAAGAGTTAGAGCAACTGGGTGCCCATTCCGTAGAGCCGGGGTTTTGCGGTGTAGCCTTTGAGGGCGATCGCACTTTACTTTATCGCGTCAATCTCTGGGCTAGGCTGCCATTCCGAATCTTGGTGAACATCAATGAGTTTCCATGCCTTGATGCTAAGGATCTCTATCGCGGTATCCAAACTATCGATTGGCAAAACTATCTGACGCCAGATATGACGCTGGCGGTGAATGTCACGGGCAAAAACGATCGCCTCAACCACAGCCACTTTACATCTCTCCAGGTCAAAAATGCGATCGTTGACCAACAAAAAGAAAATCTGGGCGAGCGTTCAAATGTAGAGCTTCACGATCCAGATGTGCGGGTTAATGTTCATATTGAACGCGATTTTTGTACCGTTAAACTCGACAGTTCGGGAAATAGTTTGCATCGCCGAGGCTACCGTCCGGCGGTGGGAGCAGCCCCTCTCAAGGAATCTCTCGCTGCGGCTCTCATTCAGCTTTCAGGCTGGCAACCAGACCAGATGTTCTACGATCCTCTGTGTGGATCTGGCACTTTACCCCTGGAAGCTTGCTTAAAAGCACTGAATATCGCACCAGGACTGTTTCGCGAATCCTTTGGATTTGAAACTTGGCTCGATTTTGATTTATCCCTTTTAGAAAAACTGCTCCAAGAAGCTAAGGACAGCCAACTTGATAGCCTGACTGCACCTATTTGGGGAAGCGATCGCGATGAAAATATAATCGAGCAAGCGATTAACAATGCTCAAAATTGCGGTGTTGATAACTATGTATGGTTTTCTCAAATGGAACTTGCTGATGTTGTCGCCCCCGCAGATAGTGGGATTTTATTCTGCAATCCACCTTATGGCGAACGGCTGGGGCGAGATAGCGATTTAGGGGCATTTTACAAACTTTTGGGCGATGTGCTGAAACAACGCTTCAAAGGCTGGACTGCATTTGTCCTCAGTGGCAACAAAGAACTGTCTCAATCGATTGGACTAAAATCATCCCGGCGAATTGCGGTGTATAACGGAACGCTGCCTTGTCAGTTAATGAAGTATGAGTTGTATTAAGTACAGCATTTCATTAATTCGTAGCAAACTAAATTTGGCAATACGTTGCAATGCCAATGCATCCCGATGCAATGTCGATGCATCCCCCTGCAATACCAATGCATCCCGATGCAATGTCGATGCATTCCCCTGCAATGCCAATGCATCCCGATGCAATGCCGATGCATCCCCCTGCAATGCCAATGCATCCCGATGCAATGTCGATGCATCCCGATGCAATGTCGATGCATCCCCTTACATTAAAAATGCTACGCTTTTATGCAAAACTGTATTAAGACACAATCGATCGGATTTTGCGATTTTCGGTTTGTAGTATCTTTAAGGCGATCGCTCTCAACTACTTTTGCTCAGTAAAAAATACATTGTTTGAAAATTTGGTGACACTGGGGATGTGCTGTCTTGTCGGAGTTTGTGAGAACCGCGACTTAAATCTGCTGTTGCATGGCATTGGCTATCTCAATAAACTCAATCTGAATTGCTGATATTTTTAATACTCTTTTTGTAAGTCTATATTTTGGCAGTTAGTGTAACAACTTTTAAAACAAGTGGCAGTATAATCAATGACTGACAATCTGCAATTTATTTATCGTTAGAAGGCAAGGCTATTTATGTCAGACCAATTCACCTTTACCGTTACCAATAAAACTGAATTGGCAATTACAGAGTTGTGGGTATCTGCCGACGATCGAGAGTGGGCTTCATTTAACTTGGGTGAGTTAGGGATTCCATCACGTGAAACAGCAACAATTGCTTGGGCTGAATATACGAATGGTTCGCCCTGTGAATGGTACATTTTTGCTGTATTTGAAGATGAATCAAAAACTGAGTCGGCCTTATTTAACTTCTGTAAAGAACCAGATTTAACAATCAAATAAATTCTGCACTGCGATCGCACTTGATAGATGATTGCATATCGACTTTAGACATAAAAACAAAAGCCCTAGCTAGAAAGTATCTAAGTGGGGCTTGATATTAGAATTAACATGTCCCTTTTAGAGAAGTTGCTCGAAGAAGTTAGGGACAGCCTGTGAAACGCCCTGACTGCGCCTATTTGGAGAAGCGATCGCTCTCAACTATTTCTGTCAGATCGTAGAGACGGCGATTCACCGCGTCTTACCTGTGATATTTTTAATACTCTTTAACAAATTTAAATTTAGTTAAAAAAAACTTGAAACTACTTCTGGGATTATATTGTGGCAGTTTGCATGACAACGTTTTAAAAAAGTGACAGTATAATCGGTGACTGACAACCTGCAATTTATAGCTAAGGGGCTATTTATGTCAGATCAATTCACGTTTACCGTTACCAATGATACCGAACAAGCAATTACAGAGTTGTGGGTATCTGTCGATGATGAAGAGTGGGCCTCATTTACCTTGAGTGATTCAGGGATTCCATCGGGTGAAACAGTAACAATTGCTTGGGCTGAATATACGAATGATTCGCCCTGTGAATGGTACATATCTGCTGTCTTTGAAGATGAATCAGAAAGTGAGTCAGCCCTATTTAACTTCTGTGAAGAACCAGCTTTAACGTTCGGCTAAATTCCCCAGTGCGATCGCCACCGGAAAGGGCGTGTACGCCATCGCGCTTGATACATGATTGCATATCGACTCCAGACATAAAAATAAAAGCCCTACCTCGAAAGTATCTAAGTGGGGCTTGATATAAAAATTGACATGAGCCGCAAGCTTAGTTGGTGGTGCGTTCCAATCTAGCTACTTGAGTAAACAAATAAAGCTGGCTTTGTTATTTGGCCTAATTTGTCGGGCTGAAACAGGTTTCATCCTTGCCGATCAGACAAAGCTGTTTCTGACCTAGATCGGTTTTGAATTTCACCTGATAAGTTTCGTTTTCCGCAGGCAAAGTTTTCGTGTAGTTATTCGCTCTGTCGCACGAAAAGTCACGAGTGAAAGTTGCTGGAGACCAGTTAATTGTCATCGTACTACCGCTCAGACTGGCTTTTCCTTTTCGAGATTGGAAAATTTGCTGGTTGCAGCTGCCGTTCATTACGTTCATTATTCCTGTAAATTCGACCGTTCCGTTCGGCAGAAATTGATAAGTGAAACGCGAACCGTTCGAGCCGATATATGTACCATTCGTACTTATAGCACTGTTTCCGGTACGCGTCCAAACCCATTTTCCAACTAACGACGAAATCTCTCCAACGCTACTGGATGAATCATCAGTATTATTTGAAGCAGTTTCGCCCGCGTGGGCACTATCGTAAACAGACAGCAAAAGTTTAGCTTCCGCATCATTCGGTAAATTTCGTAATTGCCCGACAAATTCTTTGTTAAATGCTTGCCGAATCCGGCTTTGTTCCTCTTCGTTCTTAGCAAGAGCTTGTGTATAATTGGAAATTAGATTGTGAATGCTTTTTCTAGTTCCATCTGGGTCTTTGCGAAACTCATTTAATTTTATTGATTGATATTCATTACGCTGTTCGTTAGTGAATTTTCCTGAAAAGGCCCATTCGTAAAAAGCGATAATTTTGTCAATATCAGATTTGTTGAGAGATTCCTTTTGAGCCGTTACTAAAACTTTAGTTCCAGCAGCCTGAGCAAAAATATTTATAGTCGCTCCGTCCATCAAAACGATAGATAAAAATAAGATAGAAAAATATTTTAATTTGTTCATCCTTCCTATAATTCTGTTGCCATGAAATTAATGTTCCCAGTGAATTGTGAGTTTATATGCATCACACCTGTAAGTGTGTGAGGCATTAATTAGGTTGTCATGAAATTAATTGTAAATGTTCAGGGGGTACAAATAAGAATAAAAACACCCAAGGCTAAATAATTCGTATTACGTTCGCAAACTGCCAGAACTTATCAATAGTTAAATCAAGCTGTTATAAATGCACTTAATGTATTGACTAAAAAAAGACATTAGGGCTAGTACAATATAGAAGTCATTTGTGTACAAATCAGGAATATCTATACTCAGTAAGCCAATTAAACCTCATCTACGTTGAAACCTAGAGTTTTTTAAAACATATATTTTTGTAGGTTGGGTGGAGTGAAACGCAACCCAACATTACCACCAAATTTTATGTTGGGTTACGCTATCGCTGCACCCAACCTACAAAACTTCAGGTTAGATTAGAACTATTTTATGCTCCCTGTCAACTCCAAATCGGATGCTGAGACTGCGTAGTTTACCGCCTTCGGCATCGCATTCACTATTTTAGATTTTACTAATTACAATTTTTCAAAATACTTAAAGCTACCGCCTCCGCCACTTTAATACCATCGATACCAGCCGAGAGAATTCCCCCTGCATATCCCGCGCCTTCACCAGCTGGATAAAGACCGATTGTATTTAAACTTTGATAATCCTCTTGGCGTTTAATCCGAATCGGTGATGATGTGCGGGTTTCTACCCCAGTCAACACGGCATCGTCCATCGCAAATCCTCTAATTTGTTTGTCAAAAGCGGGAAGGGCTTCACGAATGGCGGCGATCGCATAATCTGGTAAACTCTGACTCAGATCGCCCAAGTGTACCCCAGGTGTATAAGACGGTGTAACAGTGCCCAATGCTGTCGAAGGACGATGGTTGAGAAAGTCTCCCACCAACTGTCCTGGAGCTTCATAAGTCCTGCCGCCCAATTCAAAAGCTCGTTCTTCCAAGCGTCGTTGGAAGTCAATTCCTGCTAACGCATTTCCTGGATAATCTTCGGGAGTGATGCCCACAACGATCGCACTATTGGCATTGCGTTCATTGCGAGAGTATTGGCTCATCCCATTGGTAACGACTCGCCCCGGTTCTGATGTAGCTGCAACTACCAAGCCCCCCGGACACATACAAAAACTATAGACAGAACGACCATTTTGGCAGTGATGAACCAGTTTGTAATCGGCAGCACCCAAAAGCTTATGACCCGCCTGAGCGCCGAAACGACATTGGTCGATGAGAGTCTGGGGGTGTTCGATCCGAAAGCCGATGGAAAAAGGTTTCGGCTCAATGTAAACCCCGCGTTCAAATAGCATTTGGAAGGTATCGCGGGCGCTGTGTCCCACCGCCAGAACTACATAATCGCTGGCGATATATTCCCCACTGGCGAGGGTGACTCCCCGCACCTGTCCATTTTCGATGTTAATATCTTCCACTAGGCTTTGAAAGCGAATTTCGCCGCCGAGGGATTCGATTTTAGCACGCATACTTTGGACGATTCCCACTAGTTTGAAGGTGCCGATATGCGGTTTGTTGATATAGAGAATTTCTGGTGAGGCTCCTGCATTGACGAGTTCGGTTAGTACCTTGCGTCCATAATGCTGAGGATCTTTGACTTGACTGTAGAGTTTGCCATCAGAAAATGTACCCGCCCCACCTTCACCAAACTGGGCATTGGATTCTGGGTTGAAATCTGATTTTTTCTTCCAAAAGTTAAAGGTATCAACGGTGCGATCGCGAACTTTTTTGCCACGTTCTAAAATGATGGGACAAAAGCCCATTTGTGCCAGCATCAAACCTGCAAACAAGCCACAAGGCCCAGTACCAATCACGATGGGGCGAATCGCCAAATTGCTCGGTGCTTTTGCCACTGGGCGATACCTCATGTCTGGCGTGACCATTACATGGGGATCTTTTTTCAGGCGCTTGAGTAGATAAGTTTCCTGAGTCGTTTCTACATCCAAAATATAAACAAGAGCGATCTCTCCTTTCTTACGGGCATCGTAGCTACGCTTGAAGATGGAATAACCGATCAATTCTTCATCTGTAATTTGCAGCTTTTTGAGGATGGCAGTCTTGATATCATCTTCAGGATGATCGAGCGGGAGCTTTACTTCTGTTAGGCGTAACATAGCGAGGAGAAATGCATACTGTCTATCAAAATCTTAATCAAAATTACTATGGCGCGGCTGATTTACTTTCGAGGCTTAAACGAAACTTGAGTTCAATACACCTCTTTCTGCTTTGAACTAAAGTTAAAGTCTGTCCCTCTTCGAGTCGGCTACGGTATACACACAAGTCTTTTGACCTGCACCTTTGATGCATCAACCTACACCTTTGATGCATTGACCTACACCTTTGATGCATTGACCTACACCTTTGATGCATTGACCTGCACTTTTGTTGCATTGACCTGCACCTTTGTTGCATTGACCTGCACCTTTGTTGCATCGACCTGCACCTTTGTTGCATTGACCTGCACGTTTGATATCAAGTCCGCTTGATTACTTATTAAACCCGAAGAACCCCACCCCCGCCAAAGCTATGCTTTGTCTCCCCTCCCCGCAAGCGGGGAGGGGCTGGGGGTGGGTGTATTAACTGTGGTTAGCATAACTAATTATGCGGACATGATATGATGCATCGACCTGCAAAAATTAACTTATCTTACGTTACGCAACAACTCTAAAAGATTTGTGTGTACGCGGTAGGAGTCGGAGAGGGACGGTTTTGCGTAGTAAAACCTTCTTAAAAGTCATAAGATATGTCGCGTTAAACAAGACTAACAGCCGCCTCTAACATTTGTATTGTCCCAAGTTCAGCATTTATTTCTACTTCTACACCGATTGGCAAGGTAAATTTATCCTTAATATGACCAATCATTGAACCGTACCAAGCAGGAATACCTAAAGGAAGGATGTGTTGTTGCAATACTTGCATTAATGTAAATGACGGTTGATCTCCAAGACTACATTTAGTACATTGCCCAAAGATAAAACCAGCAATTTGATTAAGTATCCCAGCAGTTTTTAATTGCGTCAGCATCCTATCTATACGATAAACATCCTCGCCAACTTCTTCCACAAACAGAATGCTTTTGTTCCAAGTAGGTAGGTAAGGTGAACCTACCATCGCTGATAGGACTGACAAGTTTCCACCCACCAGTTTACCCCTCGCTTTTCCCGGTGCGATTATCTCCAGCCGCACTTCGCTAGGGTTGAGATTTTGCATAGTCACCGCTTCACCATTAAATAGGATGCGCTTGAAGTAATCCACTGTAAATTGATTCCAGGTAGACGTAGCAACTGGGCCATGAAAAGTAACCATTTGACTACGGGCATTAATTGCTAACAACAGCGTTGTAATATCGCTGTAACCGATGATAATTTTCGGATAGGAGCGGATCAGCGAGTAATTGAGTAAAGGTAAAATGCGATTGCAGCCCCAACCACCACGCATCGGAATAATTGCTTTTATAGTGCGATCGCTAAACATCAAGTTTACATCCTGGGCGCGATTGCCGTCTTTACCCGCTAAATAGCCGTAACGATCTAAAATATGCTTCCCCAGCTTAACTTTTAACCCTAACTGTGAAATTGATTTCTGCGCTGCTTCAATGTCTTTAGCGTCAACGATACCCGCAGGCGAAATCAATCCTACGGTATCGCCAGGTTGTAGACGGGGCGGCTTACGGATGGTGTTTAGAGATGGCTTACCTTGGGCGGTAAGTGTTGGTATTTGAGTGGCTAAGGTAGCCAGCCCACAGGTTGCAAGAAATTTCCGACGCTTGATATTCATAACTATTTTGTTGGGGATGAGGATTCTAAAAAGTTAGATCCCCGACAACTTTTACGAAGCCGGGGATCTGGATACCGCGAATTTTCACAAATTAAATAGGATTGCGATATGTAAAATTAAACCTTTTGTACCATATCTGAAATCACAAATCCATTATTAGCGAATTTAGCATCAGTAGTAAATAAATCACCAATGACAGGCAAAAGACGATCGTATAATTGCATCGCCTGCAAACAACTATTAATACTAGAAACTGCCGAATTATATGCTGCAATATTTTCTTCAACGATATTTAACAAGCGGCGATTATTTGCAATTTTTTCTTCGGCTTCTTGTTCTAATATTTTCTCTAAATAAGCACGAGCTTGTGGGTATTGTTGCAAAATTTCATCTGCTTGCTGTTCTGCCATTGGCAATAACTGACTTTTCAGGGTTTGATTGATAGTTTGACGGAAAGATTTGCGAATAGTTTGGGAAACTTTTGGTTCAAAATCTAACTTCAATAACTGCCTAATGGCTGGTTCTGCTTCCACGATACTTTCAGCGTCATAACCTTGAGAAGTTTGTGATAAAGTTTGGCGAAATTGATATATAGAAAAAGTACCTTCATCGTAAAATCTAGGACTTTCTCGCACAAAGCGATCGCACTCTACACTCGCTGCACTAAATAATGCTTGAGCAACTCCTTTTTCTAAAATTCTGATTTCTTGTTCAATACCACCATCATTATCTAATAAACGATACAGTTGGCGATAATATTCTGACTTGCGAACTTTTTCAATCAACCGCTGAAAATAATTTGCAACTACTTGCTGAGAAGATTCAATCAAAATATCTTCTAATTGATTTGCTAAGTAATAAAATGCCTCTACTAAAATAGCAATTAAAGGTGCAGTAGCATTGCGAGGATGACTGATGGTTGCACGTTGATAAGCAGAAGCTACAGAAAAAGTATCTAGCAATTCATCTAAGCGGCGAATCATTCGTGATTGCAATTGCTTAAAATCTGCTTCAAAAGCATCACAAGAACTATTAATTACATGGTTAACTTCTTCGTTGATATGCTCGCTAAATTCTCTGCCAATTTGCTGTAGTTGCTGATTTAGGTGTTGCAACTCTTGCGCCTTCATCGTCTCAATTTCTTGGGGCTGACTATCTAAATCGCGTTGGACGTTCTGATAATGTTTTTTGAGCTTAATACAAACATCTTCCAAATCATCAGCAAGATTTTTAAATAATTGGGGACGCTTTTCTTCGGTAAGATAACGAGTAATAGCTGTGCGAAATTCTTCAGTTCCACTATCTTGAATTAGCTTTTCAATCAGTTCATTTCCCCACTCGCCTAGAATCCGCACATAATTTTGATTTGGAGTTTCATAGCCGTTCACTGAAACACGGAATTTACTGGAAGATAACTTTCCGGAATTTACACAGTAGTTATTAAACGCATAGACAAATTGTGGTGTTTCTTCTTTACCATCTAAACCTTTAATACTTTCTGCAAAAACAGAATCTAAACCAAATCTATCTTGTGAGCTTGCTTGTTTAATCTGACTGCCATAAAATCCTAATAATCCACTGGTTTTATAAACTTTCCTGGAATTGGCAAATTGCCCACTAATTAAATCGTCCAATCGTTGCCGAAGCTGAGTATTATACCAAGTTTCATCGATCCGGTTGAAGACATAGAAAACGCGATCGCGTACTCCCCCATTCTCCCGCATTAATTCCAAAAGTTCGGTTTCTTCTTTTGTCATCTCACCCGCCGAAGCAGGTTTTAGCACGCACACCACCGCCGAAGTATCAGGATGTTGAATTTTGGCATAAGTTAGTTGAGCATCTTTCTCTACTGGCGCATCTATACCAGGTGTGTCAATAATTACATTACCATCTTGTAACAGAGGATGGTTACAGTAATATTCTATTCGCTTCAATACCGCACTATTACTACCACGACGGGCATATCCAGCAGCTTCCTTGAGATTGGAAAAGTTAAATTGCTCCATTGAATATGTAGCATTAGTTACCGTGCTAATGCGATCGCGGTTTGCTATATATCCCTCTAGCAACAACATTAACGCCTTCGCCTGTTTTGCACGTTCTGATTGACTCTCACCACCTTCGTGCTGAATAATCGCTTCAGAACCTTGACGTAGCAAGTTAATTACCTCAGCTTGGTTAATATTAGCTACTGTTTTAAATCCTAGTTGCTGACACAAAGAAACTGCTTGTTCTCGAATCTCTGCTTCACTTAAAAATGTCAAAACAACACGTTCTTTATCTACTTCTGCATACTCAATTTTGCATTCTGTACCTGTAGCGTGTCCCTCTGCACTGTAGAGTAATTCTCTTTCTAATAGTGCATTGATTAGCATTGATTTTCCAGCACTAAACGCACCTGCAAATACAATTTCAAACTTCGGAGAAATCGCCTTACTTAAAGAAGTTCGTACAGGTGTAATATCTTGGGAACGTAGCGTTGGTTCTTGTTGTAATAGTTGTAATATAGATTCAACCTGCTCTTTCAAATTTCTGCACTGAAGCGGCATATCTGACATATTCAGCATCCTGACAATATTTATGTATATATTAGTAATATTTAGTGTGTTGATGGTTCAGTAAAATTCCTGACAATTTCATTGTGCTTTAGCTGCTGGATATTACTAGGACTGACGCACTGTACAAATTAATGAGCGGTTATTCTACAAACCTAAAGCCTACCAGGTTGTGGAAATAGCGATCGATTTAAAGTTTTTATGGGTTTATAGTCCGCCCAGTCTCACCACATTAGATTTTGTTGTGCAAATTTAGATGCTATTTTCACCTAAATATACTATGTGGTAGGGGCACAGCAATACTCATTGCAACTTAGGGTCAAAGCCAGCCTAAAACTAGCTTTTAGCTGAAGTTGACACCAATGAGCAATGCTGTACCCCTACGACAACTGAATTCTGACTTCTGAATTCTGAATTCTTTTAATATAATCGCATAGATGATATTTTTACCTTTTTTGAGGCACTAATATAGGTAGTTTCGGTGCATTGGCTGCAAATTTAGCGTGTTGTCCAACAGTTAAAACATTAAACTGACTGGATATAATTGCTAAACTTTTGTTCACTATTGCCAGCTTTTTGTAGGTAGGGACACTCATACCTGGGAAAAATGAGAGTTCTGGCACATCTTCTTGACTTACAAAATCTGTAGGATGGAGTAGCAAAGAAGGCTGGACGCGTGTAACTTTACACAGCCATAGGGCAATTCGCAGATAGAGTAACGCCACTTCCGAAGAAAATGTACTCAGAAACATTATGTAACTGAAGTGAATTGGCACTTTAAAAATTGGCATGGTGGTAACGGGAATCTCAGTTAGCTTATCCTTATCTAGTTTCCACTGGTAAGGTTTTAGAGGCTGCAAACCCTGTTTAAAACCGCCAAACAGCGCTTCCCGTTTTTTACGTTCTTCCTTGCTCAATTTACAAGTTATTAAATAATATGCTCGTGCTATGGGGCCCAAAAATGTAGGAAAAGTCGAAGCATCATATTCGTATCCCCGACGTGCTAAGACTTTCAAAACTGCTGGAGAAAAACTGTATCCTGGCCCCCGGAAGCCGATAGGATGTTGATGAGTGACGCGCTTGATATGTTCTTCGGCCAGTGCCACCTCTTCTTCAATCTCATTCTCTGAATACAGATGTAGCCAAGGATCGTGATAGAATGAGTGGTTGCCAATTTCGTGACCGGCGCTAGCGATCGCTTGTATTGCTTTGGTATTCTTTTCTAGCGCTGCATCCTGACCGACAATGAATACTGTGATTGTCAAATCCCATTGCTTGAGAATATCTAAGAAACGAGGTACTGCGATATCCAAGTAAGAAGGATAAGTCTGCCAACCCGGAGCGCCCTGATTTTTTAAATAAGACCAAATATTATCTAAATCTAAGGAAAGACTGGCTATTGGTTTGTTTCTTTTTTGCTTAATTTTCATTATGAGTTCAAGTATTTAGACAATTTTAAGCGTAAATTATATTGTTAAATTTGAATTTTATCAGTGAATTTCCATAGTTCGACTCAGGGCTGAGTTTAAAATAAAGCTCAAGCCTGAATGTTTGCATTTCCTCCTTTTTAAAACAAAGAGTTACTTTCAAAGCAGTATTTCATAGACATTGCCTAGATTAGTGGATTAGATTTATATTTACTTCTCTAAAAAATATTGCCAATCAATTAGATAATAGGTTTTCAACGCTCCTTTGATATCGATTTTATCAAACCTTTTGACGACTTTTTACCCTGATACTTAATTACCGAGCGGTAATATATTATAACTAAGATATATATAACATAAATAGTTTTTAGTGATTGCGCTAAATATATGAAGTTATTAATAATTTTCATCTTCAATTTTTATCATCACTTCGATTAAAAGCAATTATCCAAAAACTTTATCCACATCTTAGATGTTGATTTGCTGCTTTTGGGTTAAACACATGGCAATTCCCTTTTCGTAGTAAGCTGCCTCATTAATAAAAATTGGCCAAACAGTAGATGCACCTTCATAAACAATTGTTTTATCGTCAAAAGTTAGAAAAATTGGATCTCCTGGGTTCAAGGCTTGATAATCCTTATCCTGAAGCTCTGGATGAATCATTCCAAAGATTGTACCATCGGGTTTTTTTGGGTAGTCTACAACTGATAAATGGTCATAGAGAATCAACGTTTCATTATTTGATGGAATTTTACCCTGATTAAACTGTTCTAAGTAGTCTAGAAGGGCGCGAACAAGTTCCTCTGTTTCTTGGAACAGCGTTGCTTTTAAAAGTCCTTGGGCAATTGGGCCAACCTCGAATGCAAAACCTAATTCGCACAGAGAATTTACAAATGGGTTTTCTGCAATTGATTTAAAAGAACAGCGATAAACCTTAACTAAAGGATTAATCTGGCTCAGATAAGCAGCCAATTTTAAATTTAAAGGATGACTATTATCAAGAATAATTGTCAAACCCATATTAGCTGTACTGCTGTGCAAGTCTAAGATGAAATCTGCTTGTTTATCCTTATTTGATACTAGGGTATCCTGAATTAATTTAGCTTGCAAATCTTCGTAACTATTTAGAGTCGGATCTTCTAAATCTTGCTTGAGAAAACAGCGATTTAAATCTTTCTCAACATATCGTCTCCCAGCGGCAAAAGCATGAGGATTTGCTAACAGGGTGACTGTCTCAAAACTCGGTCTAGTAATTAAATCGGGAAACTGAGCAAATTTCTGGATTAGGTAGGCTCCTGTAAACTCATTGCCATGAGTTCCACCGACAATAGCAACTCGATTAATCTGGTTCATGAAGCATTTACCTTGCCAATGCGATCGCGCTCATGTGGTTGATTAAGATAGGACATATCAGGGCCATTGGGGATAATTCCGCCGGGATTGAGTGGGAATAGGTTTCCGTAGTAGTCCCGCTTCACGCTTTCTACGTCGCAAGTGTCAGCCACACCCGGAAGCTGATACAAGTCACGCAGATAAGCTCCGAGATTTTGATAGTCTCGAATTCGCTGCCGATTGCATTTAAACAGCCCATAGTAGGCACTATCAAACCGAAATAATGTTGTAAATAACCGCACATCTGCAAGTGTCAGATGTTCACCGCAGAGATAGCGATTAGTCTGCAATGCAAGTTCAATCTCATCAAGAGTTGCGAACAGTTCATTACAGGCTTGATTGTATGCTTCTTGACTTTGGGCGAAGCCACAGCGATACACACCGTTATTTACAGTGTGATAAATCTTCTCATTCCACCAGTCAATTTTCTCTTTAAGTTCTTCTGGGTAAAGGTTTAGCGTCGGATTGTTGGCAAATTCGTTAAATTCAGAGTTCAGCATGACGATAATCTCTGAACTCTCATTATTAACGATCGCTTTTGTTTGGTTATCCCATAGTACTGGTACTGTCGAGCGTCCACTGTAGCCGGGTTCTGCCTTCTGATAAAATTCAGCCAGTGTGCGACAACCTTCAACTTCATCGTTAAATATCCAACCGCCTTCAATGGGAGAAGGAGAGACGATACATACTGATATTACAGCTTCGAGTTTTTTAAGCGATCGCACAACCAAAGTTCGATGCGCCCAAGGACAGCCCAGCCCAACATAAAGTTTGTAGCGCCCCGTTGCTGGTGGGTGGGGATTCCCTGATTCTGTACCGATGAACTTGCGAAACTGGCTATTAGGACGAATATATGCTCCCGACTGATTACGAGGAGCCAGATTTGACATCATTATCTGCCACATAGTCGTCCAAACAAACTTTCCTAGCCAGATAATCAGCTTGGGAGGAAGCGACTTGCCTTTCTTCTTGGGGAGCTTTTTCTCGTCATCCATTGGAGTTGAGTTAGTCATGGCGACAATTTTGCTTTGGGAGCGATCGAGGTTACTGCTGTATATGCTGTTAAATTTATAATCCGTAGGTTCTCATACCTATACGCACCTTGAGATTTCTTACTTTACTTTACTACGCTTTGCCTGAACTGTCGGATCTATGTAAGGATTCAGGTCTAATATTGGGGAAGTAAAGAAGGGCAAGACAGACAATTATTAAAGTCAGCAATTAGAGCTTGTGCAAAAAAAATCAATAACAGACCTACCTTGACGGCGATAAGTCTGCACCACTGTCAACAAATTAGCAGTATGACAAAACCGCTCCATCGAACGGGAACCACCACTAATCTTACGTTTTGTCACAGCCAAACGAAGAGAGCGTTCAGTGTTTCATCTATATGAATATTAAAGCGATCGCCTGTTCAATGATGATATCCACCAACTCTTCTTTGGACAGCTGGTTAAGACTTTCCCGGTCGATTTGTTGAGGCGCGTTGAGGTTGATGATTGTGATACTCTACCCCAAGCGTCCCCTTTGTCAATACTCTGCCACCTGAATCCTTACGACGCATCGTTGTAGCGTTTATCTGCGGCAGCAGGCATTGTAACAATGATAAGATATCGGGCATGGGCGGCAAGTGGTTTTTGAGTTGTCGTTGTGAGAGACAATAACTCTACTACGAAACGCCCTACCTCTTCATCCTCTTATTTTGGCAACGGTATTGAGAAGAGATTGGACTTTATGAATAACAACCCTGTCACCCCTCCTGCACAATGTCCTTTCCGTGGAAGCCGCATTGGCGGTGCGCTCGGTTCCAAGCCGCAAACTGATGATTGGTGGCCGAACCGACTTCAGGTCGAACTGCTTCACCAAAATTTGCCCCAAGCTAACCCGCTGCGAGATTTCGATTACAAAGTAGCCTTCGCGAAGATTGACTTTAAACAGTTGAAGAGCGATATCAAAGCGCTGCTGACCGATTCGCAGAACTGGTGGCCAGCCGACTATGGTAATTATGGACCTCAAATGATTCGCATGGCGTGGCACTCAGCAGGCACCTACCGGATCGCAGACGGTCGGGGCGGAGCGAGTCAGGGTATGCAACGCTTTGCACCAATCAATTCGTGGTGGGATAATGGGAACACAGATAAATCACGACGGCTGCTCTGGCCCATCAAGCAGAAATATGGTGCGGCAATAAGCTGGGCTGATTTGATGAGTCTGACTGGCAACTGCGCGCTCGAAATCATGGGGTTTAAGACCTTCGGTTTTGGTGGCGGTCGCATTGATGCCTGGGAGGCAGATCGCGCGACATACTGGGGGCCGGAGTTCTGGAACGGCGATCCGGTTGACGATATCAAGGAACACCCTGGTCATCCTGACGAGATGGTCACTCGCACGATTCGGTGGGTTGGGAAGCCGAACGAGGAATACTACGACCTTGAGAACCCGCTAGCAGCTTCGCACCAGGCGCTAATTTACGTCAATCCAGAAGGTCCAAACGCCGAAGGCGACCCTCATGGCTCGGCGCGAGACATTCGCGAGACGTTTGCGCGTATGGGCATGAATGACGAAGAAACTGTCGCGCTGATTGCAGGTGGTCATGCCTTTGGCAAAAGTCACGGCATGGTCTCGCCGGACAAGATCGGTCCAGCACCGGAAGCCGCGCCGATTCAGGCGATGGGCTTAGGGTGGCAGAACCCTGAAGGCACTGGGTTTGCCGAATATACAATGACGAACGGGATCGAAGGATCGTGGACTCCAAATCCAACCCAGTGGGACAACAGTTACTTAACCAATCTTTTTAAGTACGATTGGGAACAGACAAAAAGTCCAGTAGGTGCCATTCAGTGGAAGCCGAGCAATCCTGATGCGCCGAAGACACCAGATGCCCATCAACCGGGCGTTGAACATCCGTTAATGATGATGACTTCGGACATTGCCTTGAAGGTCGATCCAGTCTATCACGAGATTTGTCAGCGCTTCTTGGATGACTTCGATTACTTCAGCGATGCGTTCGCGCGTGCTTGGTATAAGCTGATCCATCGAGACATGGGTCCGAAAACGCGCTATCTTGGTCCGGAAGTCCCAGAGGAAGATCTGATCTGGCAAGATCCAATTCCGGCACTGGATCATGATGTCGTTGATGCCGCCGATATCAAGTCTCTCAAGGATAAAATTTTAGCAAGTGGACTCTCTGTTTCGGCGCTCGTGTCAGCCGCTTGGGCAGCGGCATCGAGTCACCGCCATTCCGACAAGCGTGGCGGCGCAAATGGGGCGCGCGTTCGCCTCAATCCTCAGAAAGACTGGGAAATGAACCGCCCGCAGGAACTCGGCGAGGTGCTATCGACCCTTGAGCAAATTCAGGCGGACTTTAACGGCGCTCAGTCGGGCAACAAAAAAATCTCGATCGCAGACCTGATCGTCCTCGGTGGTTGTGCTGCGATCGAGAAGGCTGCACAAGAGGCTGGACTTTCTGTTGCCGTCCCGTTTACTCCGGGGCGGATGGATACGACTCAGGAGCTGACAGATGTTGAAATGTTTAATTGGCTGAAGCCAGTTTCGGATGGTTTCAGAAATTATCACAATGAGGCGGTTGGCTATAAGGTGAAGCCAGAGCGTATCTTCCTGGATCGAGCGCAGCTCCTCACGCTGACCGCGCCCGAATGGACGGTTCTAGTTGGCGGACTTCGGGCGCTCGATCAGAATTGGGATCATTCAAAGCACGGTAGCTTCACTGACCGACCGGGTGTCTTGACCAATGACTTTTTCCGTGTTCTGACCAGTATGGACTACGAGTGGAAGCCTGTTGACAATCGCGAGATGCTTTTTGACATCTGCGATCGCAAAACGGGCGAAACGAAGTTCACCGCGACACGTTGCGATCTCATCTTCGGCTCGAACGCGGAACTTCGTCAAATTGCTGAAGTCTATGGCGCTGATGACGGTCACGAGCGTATGGTCAAGGACTTCGTTGCGGTCTGGAACAAGGTAATGATGCTCGATCGCTTCGACGTTTGCGCTTAACAGACTAGTGGTCTGTCTCATTAATTCTGAAGGGTTATAAAAGTTCGTAGTAAAAACTTTAGTCCTTGATTTGAGCGATAAATCGCTCACTACAAACCTAGCAAAATTAATGCGATAGACCACTAGTAGTACGCCAAGGCAACTTGGCGGGGTAAAGGGCAAGGGGAAAAGGGAAAAGGTTTTTTATCCCTTACCCTTTTCGCTTTACCCTTTACCCAACCTCTACCCATCAAAGTTGGCTTGCCAGACTACTAGCTAAATATTGACGCGCACTGAAGATTGCCTCCAAAAATGGCGATATATCAACTCAGCCTCGGAAATTGGCGAAGGTATTGATATTGTGGATACTGATATCGCCTTAACGCTTCTTTTTACACAGATGATCAAAAATTAAAAATAGTTTATTCCGTTTCAAAATCTCTATCCATTTTGTAAGCCTGTAATAAATATTCTCCATTGAAGTGAATGAGATGAGTAGAATCTTCTGCAACCCAAACATCGGTTTCCCAAGCAATTTCAGCCAAATACTCTACTATCGCTTTTCGGCTTAAAAAGGTTGTCACCATGACAAGGGGGATTTTTATATCGGCAAAGATAACTTCAAGTTCTTTCTTCCGTTTAGGGTTAATTGGCCCATGAGAAGTTACAGCTTCAATTAAAACTAGCCAATCATTTTTTAGATAATGGATAATCACATCAGGCATTTTTCCGTGAGAATCGATAGTAACACCTAAATCTCTCAATGCCACTTCATTGAAATGTGCAAACTTTTCATCTGTATCACCAATATAAATCAGTTTTCCTCCTGGTGTAAAACGTTCTGCAAACTCCTTAATAATCTTTTCAATCAGAATATTCTGTCCACCTGGCGATAGAGTTTTTACCTCTCCCTCAATTAATATCGGAATACGTGATAGTTCGCGTTCCTGAGCATATCGTTTTTTCAAAGTTTCAACTGAGCCAGGTAAGTATGAATACTCTTTTTCCATTCATTAGTTCCATAAGTACGTAAGAGTTCAAGCGCACTTTCTTCAATCTGATATACTGTTTTCGGACTGTTAACGGGGCGTTCAGGTGCATCTGGATTTACAATTATCAAAGCCGCATCTAAGAATTGATGGACTGTTTGGCGGCGAACAGTTTCCCGCGTATTAGGTTTATATGTTTTGCCATAGTGCAGTGCTATAAATTCCATCATTGGCGTAATTCCCATTAGGGGAGATGCAGCAGTTTCCCAAGGATCTGTTGGTTTTAAGTTAAGTAGAGCCAGTAAAGTTAAGGCTGAACGCTCATTAAGTTGTGCCCGTGGAAGTCCAAGTTCAATTAGAATTTCTAGTGCTTCATCAATACGGGCTTTAATTATTAAGGGGTTATTTTCAGACTGATTGCTCATAGTCAGTAACTCTTTTTGCACAATTTCATCAATTTCTTTCTGTGATGGGAAATGCTCAGTAATATATAGCCCTACGGTCATTAGTTGTGTTATTGTCGGATATTTTAAATTTCGTAAATCGGTTGCATTAACCTGAGTATGTCCATTAAACAACCGAAAAAATGCGTCAATGAGGCTAGAGTTAAGATAAGCAGCAAGACCACGTGCTAAGGTAAGATTAAGTCCTCTTCCGTTCTTGTGAAAATAATTCAGGTGATTTTCAAAACCTACCCAAGAACAATTAATTTGGTTAGCATCATATACAACAGCAACAACTCGTTTTTTTTCCTCTTTTGAGGAGAATCTTTTAGTCAAAACATAATGTTCATTTGGTACTAAAATAGATACAGTTGCTTCTGCATATACCAGAGCTTGGTGTTTTTTAGTTACTTTGGGATACTCAACATATCCTTCTGAAAAATTCAATGGATAAATCAAAGGAACAGTGTCTTCATTTGGCATTAAACACAGATATTCTTTAGCACGAAAATCTACAACACGTCCCGTTGATACAGTTAATTCTAGGTCTTTTAATGTGCAAGTAAAGTTAGCCATTTTTTGAATGACCTGCTGACTTACTGGATCGGGGATAATGTGGATAAATTGTTGCGAGTCGTGGGAATGAACTATCTCTGTATAAGGAGAGGAATTTGACATAATCAAATCATCATCAACGCTTGAACTCGTACTAATGAGTACGTTGTCAAATTTGGGTTTTTGTTTGACAGCATGAATGATAATTGTTTCCTGCAAAACTTCATCATCACTAAAAGCTTCTTGTCTGGAATCAAAAAGATGTATCTGGTCTAAAGCCATCATTTCCAAAAACATTCTGCGGAAGTCTCTAAAATATGGGCCATTACAGAAACTACGCGGTGAAATAGCTACAAGCTCGCCTCTTGATTCAAGCAGCTGAACTGTAGCAGCGATAAAACCTGTATATAGATTGCTGGTTTCTAATCCTATAGAACGTAATAAATCACGAACTTTGGAATGAGCATTAATTTTTAAATATGGGGGATTGAGAATAGCGTGGGTAAATCTACAATTTTCAGGATTATCAAACAAATTAGGCTGAAGAAGTCTGACTGCATCCTCAATAAAATCCTTATTTCGGATCTCATAGTTTAAAGATATCCCAGCTATTTGACATTCTCTAGCAGATAATTTCAATGTTTGATGCAAATACCCAATCAGAAAAGGATCGATTTCATAGGCAACAATATCTACATTGGCTGGGCGTTGTTGGCTCTGACAAAGTTTAGCCACAAACGCTGCAAGTAATGAGCCAACTCCTGCTCCAGCATCAAGTAAAGATATTTGAGGACGATCGAATTTGCCAAACATCCCAACCATTAATTCTGCGACTGAAGCAGGAGTCAAAAATTGGCCCAGTTTTCCTTTTTGCTTTTGATCCTGTTTCAAGCTTGCAGCAATCCTCAGAAGGTCTACTTCACCGAGTAAGTTTCTGGCAGAACATTTTGACAAGCTTTTGAATTTCAACAGCTTGTGATGATTTTCTGTAGACTCTCTATTGCTTGATTGGAACATCACGGCTCATTTTCACAGAACAAAAACCAACTTTATCAGGTTTTGAATTTCCGCCATGATATTTTAAGGACAAACCGATGCAAGAAGCGTCTCTTTTTCCAAAAATTATTTTAAAACTATGCTTCAAGCTAAAGTCTTCGTCACTCGTCGCCTACCCATCAAATTAGAGCAACTGCGATCGCTCGCCATTGTCGAAGTTTGGCCAGAACGTCAACCCCCTCCCTACGAAATTTTACTAGAAAAAGTTAAGGAAATAGATGGATTGCTATGTCTGCTGACCGATCAAATCGATCGCCAACTCATCGAGTCTGGGAAACTCAAAGTCATCAGTCAAATGGCGGTAGGTTACGATAACATTGATATTGACGCAGCCACGGCACAAAAAATTCCCGTCGGTAATACTCCTGGGGTATTAACCGATGCTACCGCAGATTTTGCCTGGGCATTACTAATGGCAGCTGCACGGCGAGTAGTGGAGGCAGATCGATTTACTCGTGCAGGATTGTGGCAGACTTGGGAACCAGATTTGTTATTGGGGCCAAATGTTACGGGTGCAACCTTGGGGATTGTTGGTTTTGGGCGCATTGGACAAGCAGTTGCTCGTCGTGCCAAAGGCTTTGAAATGCAGATATTGTACACGAGTAGGCAACGATGCAGCCCAGAATTAGAACAATCTTTAGGTGTAGAGTTTGCTACGTTAGAACACTTGCTGCAAGAGTCTGATTTTGTGACACTGCATACACCATCGGCTGATGATACTTACCATCTAATTAGCGATCGCCAATTTGAATTGATGAAGCGATCGGCTATTTTGATTAACACGGCGCGGGGAACTATTGTAGATCCAAATTCTCTGTATCGCGCCCTTGCAAACGCTCAAATCGCGGCTGCGGCTGTAGATGTCACCGAACCAGAACCGATTCCCAGCGATAGCCTGTTGTTAACCTTAGATAATCTCATTATTGCACCGCATATTGGCAGTGCCAGCCGTCAAACGCGCTCAAAAATGGCTTCAATGGCGATCGCTAATTTAATCGCAGGATTAAGGGGCGATCGCTTGGCTAATTGTGTCAACCCTGAAATTTATGATTCATAATTCACGCCTGATGTGAATTATGAACGCCCTCAATCTAGTACCGCAAGGCGGAAGTTAAAAGGGACGCATAGTTATGCGTCCCTAAAGCAAATTGGTAAACCTTTAGAAGGTGAAAGTTGTTCTCAGCGTACCGATAATTGCATCATCGTTGTTGCTGTTTTGACCAGGAGAGGTCAACCAGATGACGCCAGGGGTGATTGAGATATTATCTGACACGCGATACTTGTAAAAGCCTTCAAAGTGATAAGGTATATCATTACCAGTACCAGCAAAAACTCCGCCTCGGTTACGGGCATAAGGTTCTGCACCAGCAAAAACCCCTAAAACGTTACCCTTTTTACCGAGATCGGGTAAGGCCACTCCCAGACCGTAGCTCCAAGCTTGATAATCATCACCAGCACCAAAGCCTGTGATATCGTGGTAAGAAACGAAGCCACTGACTGACAGTTTGTCGCTGGGTCTAAAAGCTGCTTCTATACCGTAAGAATTACTGGAAGATCCGTTTAAAGTACTTAGGGTGTTAGCTTGACCAGTACCTACGACGCGGTTAGTACTACCCAAACCACCACCTAGATCGAATAAATTACCACCTCCAGCGCCATGATAACCGTGAACGTAGGTAGCAGCTATAGATAAGCGATCGCCAACACTAAAGTTCAACTGTCCCAAGGCTGCATAGTTACCATCTATTAAACCTTGATTTGCCCCAGGATTATTAGCATTTGATGCCAAGTAACCAATAGTCAGCGAACTTGGTCTCAAAATACTGCCACCCTTACCAAAGGGTAAAGTCAGTGCTGCACCTGCACCACCACCAATGCGATAAATCGGACTTTCAGAAGCAAAGGTAGACAAAGCACCATTACCGCCATCAAAGTCCTCAAAGTAAGGGTTGTTAGTAGCAACATAATCGCTATGAATACCTCCGGTGCCTGCAAAGTAGACTTGGGCTGGGCCTATAGGTACGTAATACGCCAACCAGTCGATAATCACACTGTTGTTACTAGTGCTACCGATTTGAAATGTTTGCGTACCTTCAGCAGTATCGATCCCAACACCATTATTCCCTACTTGTGTAAAGGCTAGTGCATTCCCGGCTGCAAGACGGGTGTGTAAAACGTCTTTACCCGTGAAGCTGGTTTGCAAATCTAAACGTACCCTATCTTGGAAGACAGTATTATTTGCATCGCCAGTGTTATTGCCAAAAATATCAGTAGCGACAAAAATAGCTTCACCCACCAATTTTGTGGTAGTGGAAAACTGATTAGCTTCTAGTTCCGCAGTCCGTGCTTCTAAAGAATCTACTCGACCGCGTAGAGTTGCCAGTTCTGCCGAGAATTCCTCTTGCAAACGCTGGAGAGTCGCCAAATCCTGTTTTGTCACTAAGTCAGCAGTTGCGGTCGCAATCAGTTCATTAACTCGATCTAAACAAGCATTCAAACCTGCGGCAAACTCATAACGAGTCAGTGCCCGATTGCCTCGGTAAGTAGAATTTGGGTATCCAGCAATACAACCGTAGCGCTCAACCAAGGATTGCAAAGCTTGGAATGCCCAATCAGTCGGCTGTACATCAGAAAATTGAGAAACTGATGTAACTTGAGACAATGAATTCTGGTTCTTGCCTTCGTTGCTGTAGCGATTAACATCTTCTAAAACCTTATTTTCATCAGCCTTTTGGGCAAGCAATTGCTGATTAACTTTTGGTTGCTCTGTTTGAATGAATATTGAAGCATTAGAAGTTATTGGTGCTTCTGTCTGAGCAGCTTTTAACTTTATATCTTCAAAAGAGCTTGCTCCTTCAGCAGCTATAGCTCTTGCGGAAACCAACACCGTCACTCCCAAAACTACTGGACTTAGTACCAGAGTTTTCCACAATAAATCAGACATTTTTATTTTCCTTTCCCAAAAATAACCTAAATCAGTTGGTTTAAGAAAAAGAGAACAAGCAATTATTCTACTTGTTAGAAATCTTATCAGATTGCTGTTACCTAAGCCATATCTAAGAAGGTTTTATCGGATGAAGAATCGTAAAGTCTTGCAGATGTATGTTTACTAAAGGTCGTGATTATAAGGTATTTTTGCACGTTTTTGCGCGATTTATGAACTTTGGTTTCTTGTTTTTAACCTTGATTTGCTAGATAGTTTTTATCTTTGAATTTATTGCTAAATCAAGAAAGTGCATTTCTTTATTGGGTTTTTAATTAGTAATTAAAAATTATTAATTATGAATAACTTTGACCCTACAACCTGCGGAATATCGGTTTAAAGTCGAGGTAAACAGTACGTAAAGCACTACAATGAAGCGAGAAGGCAGTGATTTATTATCTATCTAAACTGTTCGATTTGATTCATCACTGATTACTTCTATATCCCACCCAAAACAAATTTTTATTTTTTTTAGTTCCCTAATTTAAGCAGTTAATTTTTCATAACTATCGGCGATTGTTTCTAATCCCAGAATGTCATAATTCTTTGACTCAGAGGTTCCATACATCGTCAGAAGCAGAGCGTCGATTAAGGCTTTGGCTTTAAGCAGCGTTTCCTGAAACTCCATCTCCGGTTGAGAAAGGGCTACAATTCCACCACCTATACCAATGGAAGTTTGATTGGGAGTCAAAACAGCAGTCCGAATCACAATATTCAAATCGGCTGAACCATTCAAACCCAAAAAGCCGATCGCACCTGAATAAATTCCTCGCGCCTCTTGTTCTAGGCGATCGATAATTTGCATGGTGCGGATTTTGGGCGCACCAGTCATCGATCCTCCGGGAAATGCAGTTCGCACGCAATCCACCGCTTGTAAATCTGAACGTAATCGCCCGCGTACTGTTGTTACCAACTGATGTACTGTTGAGTATGTTTCCACATCCATTAATTTTGGTACGTGGATGCTACCAATTTCACAGACTCGTCCCAAATCATTGCGTAACAGATCGACAATCATCAGATTTTCAGCTTGGTCTTTTTCGCTGTTGCGTAGCTTTTCACGGAGGACAAAATCGGCTTCGGGAGTTTCTCCTCGTGGTAGGGTTCCCTTGATCGGTTTAGTTTCTACCCAACCTTGGCGATCGATCCGTAGAAACCTTTCTGGAGATGAGCAGGCGATCGCAACGCTCGCCGCAGGCATCGCAATTTCACCAAAGCGTAAAAATGCAGAATAAGGAGCCGGATTGATTTTACGTAATGTACGATAGAACGTCAATGGGTCGGGGGTTGCATCGGTATGAAGCTGATTTGTCAAGCAAACTTGATAAGTTTCTCCTTCGTGAATTTCATCCAAGCATTGCTGAATATCTTGAATGTAATTTTGGTAAGTGCGACTCAAACGGAACTTAACAGGCTGACAACTTTCTTGGGGTACAAGAGAAAAAAGAGGATCTAGAGTTTCGAGTTGTTGTTGGATAGTATCAAACCAAGTTTCTACCTGTTCTGTTTGTCCTTTTTTGATTAATTGCAGCAAATAAAGGCGCTGTTCTTGATGATCGATCGCAATCATGCGATCGGCAAGTAAGAAAATTGCATCAGGTAATGGTGAAGAATGCACCAATGACGATCCACACTCTCTCTTGAGTTCATAGCCAAAATAGCCCACAAATCCACAGTTAAAATCAAACGGTAAATCATCAGCTTGGCAACTTCGGCAGTCTATTTCTCGCTTCAAATACTCAAAAATACTTTCGGTGCGACGAGTTACGGTATCTAACTGTGTAATGATGATTTCTTGCGTTTCGGTATTATATCGTACCAATAGACTGTTAACCCCGCTTCCATCACCCATAAATGAAAAGCGAGATAGACCAAATTCCACACGGCTGCTATCTAGCCAAAAAGCGTTTGTTGCATTCCCAAATAGCTGTACAAATATTTGTTCTGTATTTGGGCAGATATCTAACTTACGCGTATACAATTCAAACTTCTCTTCCTGTTCTTGGCAGGGTCGATCCACAACAGGAGTAACATCTCCATATCCAATCCAATATTGCTTTTGTGGACTTCTTGATGCCTCCTGCCTCATAAACGATTTCTCTGTAAATTGCTGCGTAATATCTCGAAAGTTTTCTAATAATCTTTGCCCATATTCTGTACAGATAGACTCTGGGTGAAACTGCACACCCCAAAAAGGTAGATGTAGATGACGCAATCCCATCACCAATCCTTCTTCTGTCCAAGCAATTTTTTCTAAACATTCAGGTAGTTCATCAGCAACTAACAACGAGTGATAACGCACCACAGAAAACTGATTAGGAATACCTTGAAATAATTCTGAATTATTATGATAAATTTTACTGAGTCTGCCATGTCGAACTTCCGGTGCATGAATTACTCTTCCACCATATAGATAGCCAAGTCCTTGATGTCCCAGACAAACTCCCAACAAAGGCACATCCACATTCTCAATTATTTGCCGACAGACTCCAAAATCTTCTGACCTTTCTGGACGACCGGGGCCAGGTGAAATCACAATGTTGTCAAAAGCAATTTCTTTTAATTCATCCCAGTTAAGGCGATCGTTATAAATTACTAGAGGTAGTTCCCTATTTACCTCGGCAATCATTTGGTAAAGATTAAATGTATAAGAGTCATAGTTATCAATAATTAGCGTTTGCATACATAGTCACTTAACTAGCACATATAGCAATCCTAAATCATTCGTGAAAAATTAGATCCCCAACTTCTTCAAGAAGTCAGGGATCTGGCTTAAGTTCTATAGGCACATCTTCAAAAATAAAGGGTTTTAAAAAACTTTACTGGATGAATGATGGCTTGTTTGCCAAAGGTCACATTTATACAAGAATTTCACTCGATTTTGTGCCATTTCTAGATTTTACCTTCTTGTTTTTAACCCTGATTTGTGGTAAGTCTTTTTTGTCTTTGTAAAAGTAACATATTTCTACTAGAGTTGGCCATATCTCTAGATAGCCGTGAAATTGGCTAATGACATCATCGATAATTCTGGAAACATTTTGCTGAAAAAAGTCTGGTTCAAATCCATAGAAGACTCTCGATAAATTCTCAGCAAATAATTGGAGTGACTGCTTGCGTTCTTCATTCTGGGTAGAGATTGAGGCTTTGACTACTTGCCTGTGGATAGCAGAGATTTTTTCCAGGATTTCCTCAGAATCTTGTAAAGTGACTTCACCTGAGTAATCAAACTTGATTCCCAAATCGTCAAGATGATAAACACTGTTTTTAATTTTCTTTTTCAGCAAGCTACATATTTCTTCATTAAATAGTTCGCTAGCGAGAGGATTACGCATATAGTTATTTCTAATATGGTTTTGTACAGCATCAACGTGTGCAGCTGCAATTCCTTCTTGCTGTATCCAAATCCTGTATATATAATCCTCAAATCTGAGCCGAGTTGGAAAGAAGGGTGGTAAACCTAGCTGATTATCATATCCAGCGACTCCACAATCCATTCTCCAGTTTTTGTTAGTAATAACGGGTCTAAAATTGGTAAGAACATAAAAATCATTTAGGTCATTGGGGCTAATTTGATTCTCATCATTGAGATACATGTGAATAAAATCAAGGGTATCAATATCATTAGTTCCTGTGCGAAAAGTTTGGGCAATCTTGACGATCGCATTATTCAAGACTCTCCCCTGTTGTAATAAAAGGCTGTTCTCTCGGAAGTAACCTTTAGTTGTGTTGGTTTCTAAATCCATTGCTGTATCAAGTACCAGTTCTCCAGACTCGAAGTTTTCTGGTACATGGCTGGCTTTTTGACCTAAAACATCACCAAAAGCCGTGAGTAAGTCAAAAGATTTATGGACGTAGCCACCTTGTTGGTTAGATTTAATTAATTTTCCTCGACATATTTCATCACCAGATAAAGATTCTGGGCTAGTTTCAATTAATGCATCTGGACGCATATCGTCATCTGCACTAACCATTAAATGTCCAAGGGTATACATGAGTGTGAAGTTACGATTTCCTCCATAACTAGGTCGGAATAAGTTTTTGACTAGTGATTCTAGCTTGCGATCGCGCAGTCTTTCGTTTAAAAATGTAATAAATTGCTCTTTCTGTTGTGGGCCAACATAAAACACGTCATTGACTGTCTTAGTCTGCTCTAAAAGTGGATAATATTTCTCGTGATTGGCAATGCTGGAATCGTCAAAAACGATTATTTTTAAAGCATGACCATTTGCCCAGAAATTCTCATCATACTTTTCGATAGTTTGTGCGACATCTCTCAATCGATGAGTTGGAATAACAAATACTGTTTCTTTTTGTTTCATAAAATTTGTTTGGGTTTTTCAAATGAACTTTCTAATCTTTAAACAAAGTTTGAAGGTTCTCAGGCTAACTGCTTCCAGAATATCTGCCACTGCAAATTTGCATACTGGAGGTTAGCACCATAAGCATAAATTCACCTATTTAGGGCTGTAGTCAGAACAATTGAGTGCTTGTTTCGTTAGAGCAGTGGTAGGATGTACTGCACACTTTAGAAAATAGTTATTGTTAAAAAATTGGCATTTTTTACAAGTATGTTGCTCTAAATGTTTGATGCTGACTATTTCATCTTTATCTTGCACCGCATTTTCTGGGGGATCTTCTAGTGCTTTGCAGACAGATGAAACTAGAAAAACAACAATTGCCCAAACAATCATGAAAGAAATGTGAGCCAAAAACACTGCTACAAAGGGAATGTCTCCGTCATGTGGTTTGGTGTCACTATGTGTTGCCTTAGACAGGTTAGCTTCAATCAGGGTGGACTGATGAATACTTTTTTGGGCGGATACATAAAGTCGGAAAAGTTCCGAAGTATGCATATTAAAAACCTTTAGCTAGTCGAACTCAGATCCAGTAAAGTTAAAGAGGCAGGAGGCAAAAATATATTTTCTTACTCTTGCTGCAAACTCGAACTGCCTTCTGCCTTTATTCGAGAAATGTTCATCTGTCTAATAATATGTGGAATTGAGAGTAGTTGATAGGTCTAGGTTATTTGAATTAACAGATTGACTTTCTCTTAGTCGAGCTTCCAATAAGCAACTGTTGAGGTAATAGTAAACAGAATGAATTTTTTTAAGAGTCACTTTCAGAGCGGGAACCATCATGGGATGGGTTGCTATTGCTAAAATGTAATCTCCAGCGAAAATACTAGGATTATCTGTTGCTGAAATAACTTGAGTTTCTCTTAAAACTCCTAGAAAAACGCATTTATTCGGTAATTTAATATCACTTAAATAAATGCCACAGTAAATGCTATTATCTTCGATAAAAACACCAAACAAGCTTGGTTCTAAAGGTTTTTTATTTTTCAGCACAAAATGTTTTTTAACTCTAATAGTATTGTCTAATACTTTCCGAGAAAAATCTGCTGTTGCAGAGATATATTTTGAAGATATATAAAATGTATTAATTAAATAGAGTAGGTATTTAGTAATTAGCTAAACAGGTATATGTTTAGAGATATAGGTTTTAGATATACCTACTAAAAATCAGATTCTCGACTTATTAAATTAAGCCGAGAATCCTACATTTAGATTTAAAGTAATCACTAAGGATTACTATAGATAATTATTTTGAATAGAAGGCATAGCAAGAATCAGCAGCACTCTCTCAAGCCTTTATCCCTTAATCTTATCTAAAGCTAAATTCAGCTTCAACACATTAACTCCAGGTTCGCCAAAGATGCCGAGAAAGCGGCCGTCGGTGTTTTGGGAAATTAAAGTTTCGAGTTGGTTTGGTTGAACGTTCCGCGCCTTGGCTACTCGTGCAACTTGTGCGATCGCAGCTTCCGGGGTAATATGCGGGTCAAGGCTGGAACCAGAGGTGTAGACTAAATCGCCAGTCGGCTGCACACCTGCTTTTTTCAAACGATTGAAGTCACCCTCAACTTTTTTGCTGGGGTCTGGGTCATCTTTACCTTTAATGCGTTCCATTAATGCGGGATTACTGGGAGCCAAGTTACTAGCGCCAGAAACTCCAGTTTGCAAAACTCCCGCATCATCTTTTTTCGGATCGGCTGTGCTGTAGCTGGTGGTACTGGGGCGGCTGTTAAAATAGCGATCGCTACTAAAAGGTTGACCAATCAAAGCAGAACCAACAACTTGACCTGTAGCATTTTTCAGGAGACTACCGTTTGCTTGAAAGGGAAACACAATCTGCCCAATGGCAATCATCGCAAAAGGATAAATAATCGCTCCAATAACCCAAAGTACTAAGGTAGACCGAACAGCTCTACCAGCTTCGCGTGCAAAACTCATTAGAATTTCTCCGGTACAAACATGACAAAAAATAAATAGATGGAAAGTCCCAGTGTCGTTAGTCCTAACAGTCCCAATCCCCAAGATTGACTGCGGGAAAGTTGTTCATTAGTAGCGGCATAAACCATAGGTGCAACCACTAGGTTGAAACACATCGCCAAGAACAAATACAGTGGTAGCTTTTGTCTTTGCCATTGACACCAGATTTCAGTTATTTCTTCTAATACTTGGGATGCAAGAATAGTGCGGCGGATCTGAATAGGTTTCATAGTAAATTAAGACAAAGGTAGGATTATATCTATCAGTTTGATGGCAATGAAGGGAGCAACGATACCGCCAAGACCAAAGATGAAGATGTTACGACGTAGCAGTTGATCTGCTGTTAAAGGTAAAAACTTCACCCCTCTGAGTGCTAGCGGAATTAGTGCCGGAATAATCAGAGCATTGTAAATCAGCGCCGAGACGATCGCAGATTGGGCACTTTTTAATCCCATAATATTAAGTGCGCCGATTCCTGCGGCGGCGAAGATAGTAGGGATGATTGCAAAATACTTGGCGATATCGTTAGCAATGGAGAATGTTGTCAACGCCCCACGAGTAATTAGCAACTGTTTACCTATGGTTACTAAGTCAATTAACTTCGTGGGATCTGAGTCTAAGTCCACCATGTTAGCAGCTTCTTTAGCAGCTTGCGTCCCCGAATTCATTGCCACACCCACATTTGCTTGAGCCAAGGCAGGGGCATCGTTAGTACCATCCCCGGTCATTGCCACCAGTTTACCCTGAGATTGTTCCGAGCGAATCACCTCAATTTTGTCTTCTGGAGTCGCTTCGGCAATGAAATCATCCACCCCAGCTTCTTCGGCAATCACCGAAGCGGTAATCCGGTTGTCACCTGTGAGCATGATCGTGCGAACACCCATGCGGCGGAGTTGGTCAAATCGCTCCCGCAAACCAGGTTTGACAATATCTTTCAGGTAGATGACACCATAAATTTTGTCATCTTGGCAAACAGCTAAGGGTGTACCGCCCAACCGGGAAACTCGCTCATAAGCTGCATCTATATCATCAGGAACGTTACCACCACGAGAACGGACAAATCCCTTAATCGCATCCACCGCACCTTTGCGAATTTGTTTGCCATCGGGTAGATTCGTGCCACTCATCCGGGTTTTGGCGGAAAATTCTACACCTTCGGCTTTATCAATGTTAAAGTCTACCCCAGCCTGGGCTTTTTCGGCTAAAATCACGATCGATTTTCCTTCTGGCGTTTCGTCAAACAAGCTAGCAGCTAAGGAAACTCGCGCCACATCTATTATTGAGTGGTTATCCAGGGGAATAAACTCGTCAGCCATCCGATTTCCCAAGGTGATCGTGCCCGTCTTATCCAGCACCAAGGTGTTGATGTCACCGCAAGCTTCTACTGCTCGACCAGAGGTAGCGATAACGTTAAACTGGGCAACTCGATCCATCCCGGCAATACCGATCGCACTGAGCAAACCACCGATAGTTGTGGGAATTAAAGCTACCAGTAGCGAGATGAGAATCGCAACGCTAGCACCCGCCCGTAAACTGTTCCCCGCCTCAACACCAAAGGCTGTGCTGATAAAACTGGCGATGTAGCCGACAAATGGGGGCATAGTTGCCACCACAATCAAGAATACTTGCGTTAACACAGCCAACAATACCGTCAAAGCAATCTCATTGGGAGTCTTGCTGCGTTCTGCCCCTTCTACCAAGGCAATCATGCGATCGATAAAGCCTTGTCCGGGATCGGCACTAATCCGAATTGTCAACTCATCGGAGAGTAAGCGTGTACCGCCTGTCACCGAACTAGCAATATCTGTACCTGGTTGCTTCAATACCGGGGCAGATTCCCCAGTGATTGCCGACTCATCCACCGAGCCAATGCCTTTAATCACATCCCCATCGGCGGGAATCATATTATTGGCACTGACTTTTACCAAATCGCCCCGTCGCAGTTCTGTAGAATTGACTTTTACTATCGAACCATCGGGGAGGATTTTGTTGGCGATCGTATCCGATCGCGTCGATCTTAATGAATCAGCTTGTGCTTTACCCCGTCCTTCAGCTACGGCTTCGGCAAAGTTGGCAAAAACGAGGGTGAAAAAGAGAATAAAGGTAATCAACCCGTTTAAGACACGTTGTTGGTTAACATCAGCTTGGATTGTGCCAAACAGATTTGGGTTAAGGGTAACAAGTAAGGTGATAATTGTCCCTACCCAAACAACAAACATCACTGGGTTTCTAACAGTAATTCGCGGATCGAGCTTGACAAATGACTCACTAATTGCTCTTTGATAAAGTCCCCGCATATCTGTTTTGGGGGTGTGTTTGCGCGAGTCACGAGTTCCAGATGGAATACGGGAGGAGGGAGAATCAGTAGTAATTGGCATACATTAAATTTTGAGCATGAGTCTTTGAGGTGGATGAATCCAGTTCAAAGGTGGATGAACGGAGTTCAGAGGTGGATGAATCCAGTTCAAAGGTGGATGAATCCAGTTCAGAGGTGGATGAACGGAGTTCAGAGGTGGATGAATCCAGTTCAAAGGTGGATGAACGGAGTTCAGAGGTGGATGAATCCAGTTCAAAGGTGGATGAACGGAGTTCAAAGGTGGATGAATCCAGTTCAGAGGTGGATGAATCCAGTTCAGAGGTGGATGAACGGAGTTCAGAGGTGGATGAATCCAGTTCAGAGGTGGATGAACGGAGTTCAGAGGTGGATGAATCCAGTTCAAAGGTGGATGAACGGAGTTCAAAGGTGGATGAATCCAGTTCAGAGGTGGATGAATCAGTCTTTACCCCACCCTAACCCTCCCCTTATAAAGGGGAGGGAACTAGATTTTCTTGTTTCCCCCCTTTATAAGCGATGCCCTGAGCTTGTCGAAGGGGGGATTAAGGGGGGTAAAATGCCTGTGGAATAAGTATTTGAGCTTAAGTTGACACTAATGCCCCTTATCCCCTTGTCTCCTCATCCCCTCATTCCCAATCCTTAGCCGATACCTTTGGCAATAAAGAAAGCTTCACCAATGGGCCCCAATGCCAGCACTGGGAAGAATGTAAGTGCGCCCAGGATTAAAATCACGCCTGCGGTAACGCCTGTAAATAGTCCGGTATCCGTTCGCAATGTACCAGTGGTATAAGGAACCGCTTGTTTGCGAGACATACTATCTGCTAAAAACAGTAAACCGATGATGGGAATATAGCGTCCTGCAATTAAACTGAAGCAGGTACTCAAGTTCCACCACAAAGCGGTTGCAGTTGGTGCTGTACCTGTAGCGATAGCCAAAGGTGAAGGTTGTGAATCTCCCAAGCCTTCAAAGCCAGAACCGTTGTTAGCAGCCGCAGAGGCATATTCATAGATAACTTGAGCAAAGCCGTGGAAACCGGGATTGCTAATTCCTGCTAATTGATCGGGAAACGCCAAGGCGATACCTGCGGGAATCATAATTGCGATCGGGTGAACTAGCAGAATTAAAAAACTAGCAAGGACAACCTCGCGCTTCTCAATCTTGCGTCCGAGAAATTCGGGTGTGCGTCCCACCATCAACCCTGTGGCAAACACAGCCAAAATTAGATAAGCGAACAAATAAGCGGTTCCCGTACCCTGTCCACCCCAAATAATTTGCAGGAACATATTGGAAAGGGTAATAAAACCGCCGTTGGGCATGAAGGAGTCGTGTAAACTATTGACTGCACCGCACATAGTACCAGTTGTAGTGGTTGCAAATAGTGCAGATTGTGCCCAACCAAACCGGACTTCTTTACCCTCCAAATTCGGTTGCTGACTACCAAGCAGTGCATTCACAGCCGGATTACCGTTGTATTCACCAATGGCAGTGACGATGATAAATACTAAATAGAGAACGCCTACCATACCGTAGACTAACCAAGCTTGCTTAGTGTTATTCGCAAACAACCCATAAGTGTAGATTAGGGAAGTTGGAATCGCAAGCATGGCGACAATCTGAATCAAGTTTGAGAATCCATTGGGATTTTCAAAAGGGTGTGCCGAGTTGATGGCAAAAAAGCCGCCACCGTTTTCTCCTAATTGTTTGATAATTTCAAAATGGGCAACAGGGCCACGAGCGATCGCTTGACTAATATTTGGATCTTCCAAGGTGGGGAATACAACTGCACCCCCCAGTGTTTCGGGAACGCCAGCTGCCATAAGAGCGATCGCGCCCACAATACAAATAGGCAGTAAAATTCGCGTAATCGAGCGAATTAAATCTACATAAAAATTGCCTAACGATCTACCAGTCAATCCGCGAATAAAGGCAATTCCCACCGCTAAACCAGTAGCAGCAGAGGTAAACATATGATAACCAAGTCCCCACATTTGGCTGCCATAGCTCATGTAGGTTTCACCAGAATAGTGCTGCTGGTTAGTGTTAGTAATAAAAGAAATAGTCGTATGCAGCACTGTATCCCAGGTTGGCGCATCTATCTTGCTTGGGTTTAATGGCAGCCATCCTTGATTCATAATAATCAAGAAAATCAGCAACCCCATTGCGACGTTGCTGTATAAGATTGCCCGCCCATACTGCCAGCCGGTCATATTTTCTTTGGTTTTAACGCCAACCAAAGCATAAAGCACTCGCTCAACCGGATTCAAAATCGGGTCGAGAAAAGTACTTTGCTCTAGATAAACCCGCGCCATATAGCGCCCAAAAACAGGAGTAATTGCTACTACAATTAGTAGCGTTAATATAATTTGAATCCATCCTTCTAGCATGAGT
Source organism: Nostoc sp. DSM 114167 (assembly GCF_052692655.1). Classification (NCBI taxonomy): domain Bacteria; kingdom Bacillati; phylum Cyanobacteriota; class Cyanophyceae; order Nostocales; family Nostocaceae; genus Nostoc; species Nostoc sp. DSM 114167. The sequence goes on along the minus strand of NZ_CP195116.1, from coordinate 2,655,675 downwards.
TAATCAAACTCCAACCTAAGTAAATTTGAGATAAATATCAAATACTTTCTTGTTATGAATCGGAAATATTTATGATTTATATCGGCATCATTATTAACTAACCAACCTATAAATATGGGCTTTCTAAATCAATCATGGAGCTTTTTTTGAAAGAACACAAGGTATAAATTGATATTTAAACTAGGTTATATAAGAAATATATGTTTCTATGTATAAGAGTGTTTATCTATATATATATCTGCAAATATACAAAGACGGCTAAACCTCGTCTGCCTTGAGAACTGTAGTTTTGTAGGTTGGGTGCAGCGATAGCGTAACCCAACATAAAATTTGGTGGTAATGTTGGGTTGCGTTTCACTCCACCCAACCTACATTCCTACTTAAGAATCTAAAAAGGGTGGTTATAAACTGCAACGATACAAACAAAACCACGATTTACGCGCAATTCGTCAAAAAGCTTAATTTATCAAACCACTTTCTCTACGAGATGTTACACGTTGCTTCTTTAAATATTTTACAAAACACAAAATTAACCTAAATATGGATATTTGGTAACATTACATTTCAATAATTGCATCCAATATTTGGTAGCGTTTTTTTGAGTTATTTCTATATCGCGCAAATTATGACCTTTGCCTACATTTAACATATAATATGTTAGTTGTAGAGCTATAAATAAATAATTTAAACCCAAAGGTTTGAAATGTTGCAAAAATAGGTGATATATAACTTGAGATTTCTGTCTATAGCGAAAATGTATCCACCATTTTGTTTGATGTTCGGCTATACTTTTTTGTAGACCTAATATAGCCTCAATCTTTATAAATTTATCTTTGACTTGATTATAAAATTTTATTTCTTTTTCAATTTCTCCAGCCTTGTATGCTAAATCAGCATCATCAGATAACTGATAGGCTTCACTAATTAAATGACCAACATTTTCTGCTTTTTGTTGAGCGTATCCAAGTTTAATATATATTTGAGTTGCTGCTTCTGCCAATTCAGCAAATTTTTCAGCATCATGTAGCCAATATATTTTTGTTTGTAGTTCTCCTAAAGTAGAAGCTAGAGTATGATTCATCAATTTGGCTTGGTTGGCTTGAAATATGCTTTCGATTATCTAACTTAAAATTAAACACTAAAATATAGCCTTTTGAGCATCTGAACTCAACTCGCTCCAAAATTAGAAAAATCAGATTACCTAGTGCTACTCTGATGTATTAGATTTAGTCGATCTCTTTACCCACCAAACTCATTAACTGCTTATCCAGTTCGATGAGGTAATCTCTACCGTAAGCTCCATTCTCTAACCCTGTGACAAGATGATTGGGAATGTCTTGAGTAATTTCCTCGCTACAAGAACCGGCAGCCAAGGCGATCGCGGCTACTGTATCGACATCCCCAGTAAAAGCTATACAATCTTGTAAAAGTTCGCTCATACTGTCATTTCGCATCACCGCAGTAATCGCTGCTCTGACACTCATCCAGCCTTTGGACTTGACTTTACCTTCCCACGGTTTATTCCACTCTCCAGATACATAACCTTCCAGAAACCGTCCTAATTTGCCTTTTGCTCCCAGTCGATAGATAAAATAATGCGACATTAAGGCAGCCGCAACGGCAGCATTGATCCCATCGGTTGTATTGTGGGTAATTGCTGCTTGAATTGTTGCTGCCTCAATCACTTTTTCTGGTGTGGGATAGATGCCAATGGGTGCTGCACGCATTGCTCCCCCGCTTTTGTCACTATCAGGGTTAATTTTCGTTAAAAACTCTTCCCCATCCTGAATTTCTAATAGAAAATGGTAGAATCTTCGAGCATAACCTTCTCTTCGATCGCGTTTAAAAGCTCTAACAAAACTATCGGCTAAAACTTCTGGCGTCCACGGTGCTTGAGCAACAATCACTTCCGCAATGGCAATACTCATCTGGGTATCGTCGGTGTAGCTGCCAGGATTGAGTCGAAAACGCGGATGTTCGACGTATCGACTCAAATCGTTGTTAGCGATCGCTTCGTCTGCATATTCAAAGCCTGCACCGTAGGCATCTGCAATCGCTAACTCTAGCAGCATAAGAAAAGAGTATTAAATTAAAAACGGACGCGCCAGAAAAAAGCTAGAAACCGATTTAGCATCTACCGCCTCTCCCTCCAGAATCGCTTTTTCTAATTCTTCAGGAGTCATGAACACAGTTTCGATATCCTCGTCTCCATCTTGTGGTGGTGGTGTCTCCAGCTTTTCTAAATCTCGCGCCAGAAAAGCATAGATAATTTCATCAGAATAGCCAGGAGCTAGAAAAAATTCGCCTAATTTGTCCCATTTTTGGGCACTATAGCCAGTTTCTTCGGCAATTTCACGTTGTATTGTTTCTAAAGGCTCTTCTTTTCCTTCCAATGTCCCCGCCGGAAATTCTAATATCCGTCCCTGAATTGCAAAACGATACTGGCGCACCAGTATAAGTTTACCTTCCGATGTCACTGGTACAGCTAGGGCACCGCCAGGGTGACGAATACATTCCCATTCTCCTTCCGATTTATTCGGCAAACGCAAGCGATTAACTTCAAAATCAAACTTGCGTCCTTTATGAAACAGGCGTTGTCTTAGCAGTTGTGGTAATTCTCTACCTAATGGCATAGTAAAATCTGATTATCTGTGAATACAGAGGCAAAATCAGTGTTCTTCTGCTTTTAAGGATGGTAATTTTAATTGTCCATCCATAAATGTACATCAGAACAGTCTACCTCTTTCAGCAGCTCTTTAATCACACACCCGGAAACTGGTTCTATCCAATCTGGGGCAATTTCTGCCAGCGGGACTAACACAAAGGCGCGATCCCGCATTCGTGGATGAGGAATCTGGAGATTTGGTGTATCCAAAGTAATGTCATCATATAATAACAAATCCAAATCTAGGGTTCGTGGTCCCCAGCGTTCCTGACGCACGCGCCCAAATTGTTGTTCAATTCCTAACAAAATTTCTAATAACTCCTGGGGGAGTATTTCTACCTGCAATGTGACGCAGCCGTTGAGGTAATCTGGCTGTGGTGGCCCGACAGCTTTGGTTTGATACCAATGGGATCTGGCTTCTAAAATAATACCTGGCGTTTGGGCTAAAGTCTCTATAGCTGCTGATAAAATTGTCTGAGAATCGCCAATATTACTACCAAGAGCAACGGCGCTTCGTCTTAGCTTTGCTTCGTCGTAGCCAGGTATAGACATTATACTTTCTGAAATCAGCCGTTTTCGGGCTGTCTTTGCGGATACTTGTCAATAGCTTTTAGATTCGCAGTAGTTATCAAAATTACCGCATTTTTTACAAAACTAAATTAACCAAATTTAAAAAACATTATTTTCTAGTGAATTCAGTTAATTATTTATAGGATATTATACTAACACAATGGTAGTGCTATAACCCCAAAGTTGATTGATGGTGGTTATAATTACTTACTACTTTGAGCGAGGAACTGACGTGGGGAAGCTTACCTCCTGGTTCAAGCGAAGACCAACTAATTTGAGTGACTCTGGACGAGGAGGAACGAATGAGAGCTTACCACCAGCACATCTGGCGCAGACGAGGCAGTTACTGAGCAAAATGAAAATTTTACCATCTAGAATGAGGGTCAATCGGGCAACTGGCGCTAGACCACTCTATCGCCGCTTCTGGTTTTGGGCAGGTTTGGGTATTGGTGGTGGGATAGCTGCCTCGATCTACGGCATCAGTTTAATAGATCGGACTTTGCCAGATCAGTCCGAGTTGAATGCTGTGTTGCGAGAGCAAACACTGACCATTAAAGCTGCTGATGGCACAATATTACAACAACAAGGTGAAACGGCCAGAGAACAGCTACAGCTAGAACAAATACCAGATAATTTAAAAAAAGCTTTTATCGCCTCAGAAGATAGAAGATTTAGGCAACACAATGGAGTCGATCCGCAAGGGATTGTCAGAGCGGGTTTGAATAATTTGCGATCGCAAGGTGTGGTAGAAGGTGGTAGCACCATCACCCAACAGCTAACGCGGATTCTCTTTTTGAAACAAGAGCAGACAATCTGGCGCAAACTCAAGGAAGTCCGCCTTGCCCAAAAAATGGAGCAAGAATTAACCAAAGATCAGATTTTAGAGCGTTACCTAAATCTGGTTTATTTGGGATCTGGAGCTTATGGTGTGGCAGATGCATCCTGGGTATATTTTAGTAAAACGCCAGACCAGCTTTCCCTTGCAGAAATGGCTACGATTGCTGGATTAGCTCCTGCTCCTAGCTTGTACGCCCCAGACAAAAATCCCGAAGCGGCGAAACGGCGGCGAAACTTAGTATTGCAACGGATGCAAGAAGATAAAGTAATTACACCAGAGCAAAGGCAAGCAGCAGCCCAAGAACCATTAACCCTCAAAACCAGTTTACCTAAGCGACTGGAAATAGAATCACCCTACTTTACCAGCTACATCCAAAAAGAATTGCCGAAGTACGTTTCTCCCAAGGTGCTAAAAAGTGAGGGATTAGTAGTAGAAACTACGCTGAACCCGACTTGGCAGAAAGTCGCAGAAGAGGCGGTTGCCAAAACCCTGCGAAATCAAGGACGCTGGGAAAACTTTAAGCAAGCGGCAATGGTGGCTATAGACCCCCGAAATGGTGAAATTAAGGCAATGGTGGGGGGAAAAGACTTTGGTAAAAACCAGTTTAATCGAGTTACCCAAGCACAACGGCAGCCAGGATCGACATTTAAAGGGTTTGTATATGCGACTGCGATCGCTACCGGTAAAAGCCCCTACGATAGCTACGAGGATGCACCCTTTGTTGTAGACGGCTATGAACCGAAAAACTATAGTGAAAACTTCCACGGTTCAATGAACATCCGAGATGCCCTTACCCGCTCTGTTAATATTATTGCGGTGAAGGTATTGATTGATGTGGGATTTACACCAACCATTAAACTTGCCCATGATATGGGGATAAAATCTGAACTCAAACCCACCTATTCCTTGGCTCTTGGTTCAAATGAAGTCAATCTGCTAGAGTTAACCAGCGCTTATGGTAGTTTTGCAACTCAGGGATTGCACGCAGAACCTCATGGTATTACCCGCATCCTCAACCGCCAAGGCAAAGTCATCTGGTCAGCTAATTTCAAGTCAAAACGCGCCCTTGACGCTGACAGTGCCGCCATCATGACTTGGATGCTACGCAATGTCGTCGAAGCAGGAACCGGTGGTGCTGCCCAATTAGATAATAGACCAGTTGCCGGCAAAACCGGCACCTCCGACGAAGCCCGCGATTTATGGTTTATTGGCTACATTCCTCAGATGGTGACAGGGGTATGGCTAGGTAACGATGACAACCGCCCCACTTATGGCAGTAGTAGTAGTGCCGCTTACACTTGGCACGAATTTATGGAAAAAGCGGTAGAGGGGATGCCTGTAGAAAAGTTTCCCAAACGACCCAAGTTAGAGGGTCGCAAAGGCACTATCAAAGCCCAGTCTATCAAGCCCAAACAAGTGCTGAATCGTTCTATTGCCTCTAAAGATGATGATGACTCAGAAGGGGAAAGTGCGAGAAATTCTAATTCTGAAGAGAGTGGTTCATCTAGGAGACGTAGAAGAAGGAGAAGCTATTCTCAAGAAGAACAGCAATCGAGCGATTATACCCCAAGACGGAGAAGGCGCGATCGCAGCGAATCAAGTTCTAGTAACTCCTCCTCAGAATCATCTACTCCACGGCGACGTTCTAGAAGAGTAGAATCTGATTCATCCCCGCCTCGAAGAAGTCGGCGAGAGTCGTCTCCTGCAAATAGTTCTGGTTCTTCAGGTTCTTCATCGTCAGAACAACCATCTTGGCGGGAAAGACTTAGACCTTCTCAACAGTAATGGGAAGTGGGCATTGTTGATACTATGCACAACTTGGTAGGGGGCAGGGAGCAGGGGAGCAAGGGGACAAGGGGACAAGGTGACAAAAGGTGAGAACTTACAACAAGTCTCAATACTGCTCGGTTAAGCATTTTTAAATCGGAATTGGGTTTGGGGAAAAGGTTAAAGGGTAAAGGTTAAAAGTTTTTTCTTTCCCTTTTCCCCTTCCCCTTTTCCCCTTAACCGACAAGTATTGCAACAAGTCTTTTCCCTTGTCCCCAAGTCCTCTTTAGTCAATCAGACTCAATCTCAGAAGTCAAAAGATAAAAACGCCCAGTTAAAAGCACTGCACCCATAAGTAGCCCTAGTACTAAACCCAACCATAAACCTATAGCACCCCAGCCGAAAGTGAATGCCATTAGATAGCCCCCGCCTAGACCTACTATCCAGTAAGCGAACATAGTAATTAACACTGGCACTTTGGTATCTTTCAAGCCGATTAAAGCACCAGCAGCAATAGTCTGAATAGAATAAAATATTTGGACTATTGCCCCCGCAGCCAGGAAAGAAGTTGCCGTTTTAACTATCTCGATATTATCTAAATTACTGGTATCCAAATACATTGCCACAATATAGTTGGGAAACAGCCAAAAAATTAGTGCCACAATACTTACAAAAGGAGTAACAAGCGCAATGCAGACTAGTCCCGCTGTGCTTGCACCCTTGAGATCGTTTTGTCCCCTTAACTGTCCTACTCTCATTGTGACGGCATAGGAAATACCTATAGATACTGTTTCGACAAAACTTTCTGTTTCGACGGTAATTTCATGTGCTGCTAAGGTCTCTGTTCCAAACCACCCCATCATTAAAGCAGTGGCAGTAAATACTCCAATTTCTGCTCCATACTGCAACCCCAAAAACCACCCAGTTTGGAAGATATCTATAAACATATCTTTATCAAACTGATGCAAAGCACAATCAAGCTGATAGTCTTTAAAGTAGTTATCAAAGCAAATCCAACTGGCGGCAGCGATAAAATTTAGCCAAAAGATGAGTGTGCTTCCCCAACCGATACCGGCTAAACCAAGGGCTGGTAAACCAAATTTACCGAACATTAGCAGGTAATTAGCAACCGTATTTAATAATAGTCCAGCTACCGTAATTACTGTTAAGAATTGGGGACGATTGAGGGCAGAGCTAACTTCTTTTAAGATACAAAAACCGAGTGCAGCCGGAAAACCCCAAACAATAGACCGCAAATATGTTTGAGCTAATAATACATTGCTTTCTTCTTGACCAGTTAACAGCAGGATATAGTCAAAGTGCCAAATGATAAACATCACAGGTAAGCACATTGTCACGGCTAACCAAATTCCTTGACCGGTAGCACGGCTCACTTGGTCTATCTTTCCTGCACCAAAAGCATTGGCGACACTCACACCTGCGGCTGAAAGAACAGAACGACAAACGGAAGCTAGGGTAGAAAAGGTAACAGCACCTAAAGCACCCGCAGCTAAAGCTTGGCTGTTAAGTAAGCCCATCATCACCCCATCCAATAAAGGAATGCCCGCTTCTAATATTTGAGTAATTACCAAAGGAACTGCTAATAGCAGGCAGGCTTGGACTTCTAATATCAGTTCTGACTTAAATTCTTTTGAGGTTAACTCCATTAGGGCGCTAAAAAAGCAATACTGAGTACATTAAGATATATTAACGCCACAGATGTAATCAACTCAAGCTATTAGCGATCGCCTCTCCAAAAATTGTGTTTCCTAACCCCATTTCCAGCAGATGACAAGTTATTGACTATCTTCAAGTGTCACTAATAGCACATCGTCAACCTGGGTAAAAGTGATGCTTTTGACCAGGCTTTGCTATTACCTATGTCCAGCTTTAATCTACCAGCATTTATGGTTGTAATAACAGTATTGTAGTTAGTATTGAAAGTAATACCTATTAGTAATTAGCTAAACAGATATCACTATAAGACTCATATTTGATTGGGTGAAAAAACTCAGTACATCTTAAAAAGCTTTCTTTCCTGTTCCCTATTCCCTGCCTACACAAGTAAATTCTCCGAATCAAACCGGATTCCCGTATGAGTTGTGAATTTTGAATTAAAAAATTGCTTGAACTCAACACTCACAACTCATAACTTTCTAAGATTATCGCGTTGGTAGTTGTGGGTGTGTGGTCGAGTACTTTGTCACTACGCCAGAAATTTCCGGGTTGTAAAGCCTTAGATAATTCCAGTAGTTACCAAATACTTGCCGCACATAGTTTTTAGTTTCATCAAAGGGAATTTCTTCAACAAACTCATCTGGATCTTTTGTAGTTAGAGTTTGCAACCATTTAGAGACATTGCCGGGGCCAGCATTGTAACTAGCGATCGCCAGCAAGGAGTTATTGTTATATTGATCGTGAGTATGACCCAAATACCATGTACCCAGCATGATGTTATCGTTGGGATTTTCTAAGTTGATTGTTTTGAAATCCACTTTGATTTGTGGGGCGATCCATTTAGCCGTACTCGGCAACAGTTGCATTAAACCAGTAGCATCAGCGACAGATTTGATTTTTGGTTCAAACCGTGACTCTTGACGCATCAAAGCAGTTACTAGCAAAGGATTAAGTTTACGGTCAATAGACCACTTTTCAATCTCTCGCTGATAGGGAAATGGATAACGCGCTTGCCAGTAGGTGATTTGTTTACTTAGAGTCTGATATTGGGCAAGTTCGGCTGGTATTTCTCGGTCTTCTAATTTAGAAATTTCATCAATTCCGATAAGATTTTCTCCCCTTGCCTGCCGCACCAACCCTTCAGTAAATTGCTCTGCTACCGTTGGCTGAATTTTGTTCTGAAATTCTGTTTGCCATTGTAACCAGGCATCGCGGTCTTGACCTAGCAGATACAATTCTTTGAAAGTTTCAGAACCAGCAGGCGGTAATGGACGCTGGGGTGCGATTACTTCCGGGTTCATGACGCGCACGTTGTCAAAGTTGCCGACATTTAGCCCCAACATTGTCGCGGCTCGCCACGCATAGTAAGAGTAGGGAAACTGGCTAACCACATATTCATAAGCAGTTTTAGATTCTTGCTGTTTCCCCAGTGCAGCCGCCCATTTACCTACCCAAAAGCCTGCTCTTGGAGCCAAAATGCTATTGGGGTTATTAGTGACAATTGGTTCTGCCCATTGCCAAGCACCGACGTAATCTTTGGCTTCGGCTTTATCTTGGGCGATTTTCCAACGGTATTCTGCTGCTTCGTCAGAGTTACCGTATTTACTTATGAGTAATTGCCACGCCGCGCTAGCTGACTTTTGATCCTTGAGAGTTTGGATTTTGGCTTTTTGTGCCAGTGCAGTAGCAGCTTGTTTGGGAAATTTATTAATTGCCTGGTCAAGATAGGGTAAGCCGTCTTTAGGTGTTTTTGCGGTTTCTGCTAATCTCAGTAGTGCCGTCCCAGTTTCCTCACTATTGGGAAATTGCTGCACTAATTGTTTATAGGTGGCGATCGCTTTTTCTTTATCTTTGCCTCCCACCTGTAAGCCGCGTGCAGTCCGGTAGAGGTTGCGCGATGTTTTGGGTGCTTTGGCGTAAGCATTAGCCGCTTTCAAAAATTGACTATTTTCCCAATAGCTAGTACCAATGAGTTCCCAATCTTCGGGTTTGAGGGTAGTCTGTTTTGCTAACTGATCCAAAACGCCCACTATTCCTGGTTGATCGTAGGCATATTTAGCCAAAATCAATTGTAATTGTGGCTGATTGGGATTTTCTTGCAAGCGTTTGCGGATAATTTCCCAAGTTAGCGGATTGGAAGGAAATTGAGCGATCGCAGTTTCTTGTTGCTTCGGTTGGGCAATTAGATATAGCGCTTTGACTGCGGCTGGTTCTTTGGGATACTCTTTTATCACCCTTTGCCTGAGATCCGAGGCTTTACCGTCCTCGCCCAGCATATCCTCTGCCTGGGCTTGTTTGAGCAAAATGTAGGGCGCCAGGAGCGGATAGTCTTTCTCTAGTCCTTGGAGTAAAACTAGAGCTTTTTGCCCTTGGGTTCTTTCAATATAATCACTCGCCAAAAGATAACGAGCGCGATTCCGATCTGGCGATCGCGATTCGGCAGCGATCGCTGCTAGTTTTGCCGCCCGTTCTGGCAGCGATTGCGATATCAGCCCAAAAACGGCTGATTGGGCAACACTACCGTCCGATCTTTGCTCTGCTTGATTCTGACTCAGTTTGAGCCATTTCCCCAGAGACTTGCCAATCTGAGGTGCTGATACCATTGCCCCAGCTAAAAAGGCAAACAGTGCCGCACCCGCAATTATCGAAATTTGCTTTTTCTGTAGTTTCTTCAGCATGAATACCCGCTGAAAAGTTTCGGTGAATTTCTTGAAACTCTAACACTCCTAACCATCAGTGTTACCAATTTTTAATTTTAGATTTTTTATTTTATGTAGAAAAATACTCATTTTCAATCTTTCAGTTGGTAGTATTGAGTAATTAGCACATATTAAATCCTATTACATCTATCTTGGGTATATCTTAAAGATGGTAGGAGGTAGCCCTTAGTTGGGGATTCGACTTCTACTAATTTGGTACGACTGAATTCCCTTACCCTACAAGAAGTTGACACGACAGTGCAAATCTGAAACTCTTCTCTCGATAGATAAATTACGTCGCCACCACTTGTGTATTTTCCAGTTTTGTCGGGTGTGTTATCGCCTCAGTCTAACGCACCGTCAGGAATTGTCGTGCGTTATGGACTTTAGTTTTAACGCACCCTAGCAAATTAAAGCTAATGTAGAGCAGGTTTTGAAATTTGCGCGTACACCGTTGCCGAAACAGTAAGATAAATGGAGCGAAGTTTATTAGTATACATTAATACTTAACAAATATTCTCTAAATTCCCCATCGATCGCATTCTGAATTTTGACTTCTGACTTCTCATTTAAGTTTTTCGTGAGCAGCCAAAATAATTTTTTCGGTTTCTTCCCAGCTAATACATTTGTCAGTTACAGAAACACCATATTTTAATTCTTCTTGTTTACCAGTAATCGGTTGACTACCTTCATACAAATGCGATTCCAGCATCATGCCAACAATTGATGTATTACCGTCCACTATTTGCTGAATAATATTTTCTAAGACAGCACCTTGTAATTTGTAATCTTTATTGGTATTACCGTGGCTACAGTCGATAACAATTCTCGGTGGTAAATTTGCCTGTTTTAATTTCTCTTCTACCAGTTTGACATTTGCTGGATCGAAGTTGGGTTGACTACCACCCCTTAAAATTACGTGACCGTAGCGATTACCTTTAGTTTGAAAGACGCTGACTTGACCGTTTTGATTAATTCCCAGAAAATTATGCGGGTTTCCAGCAGATTGTAGGGCATTCAAAGCTACTTGAATATTGCCGTCAGTACCGTTTTTAAAACCTACAGGCATCGAAAGTCCACTGGCCATTTCGCGGTGAGTTTGTGATTCAGTTGTGCGTGCGCCAATGGCAGACCATGTAATCAGTTCGCTGATATATTGAGGGATGATTGGATCTAGGGCTTCTGTACCAGCAGGTAATCCCAACTCTGTAATTTTTAATAGTAGCTCCCGTGCAATTAATAAACCTTTCTCTACATGGAAAGAATCATCCATATCTGGATCGTTAATTAACCCTTTCCAGCCTACGGTTGTTCTTGGTTTTTCAAAATACACTCGCATAATTAGTAGCAAGTTATCTTTGACTTGCTCGGCCAATATTTTCAATCTCTCAGAATATTCGAGCGCTGCTTTTGGGTCGTGGATTGAGCATGGCCCAACTACTATAAATTTCCGGCGATCCTTAAAATCGAGGATATCTTCTATTTCTTGTCTATATGCTAAAACTCTTTGTTCGGCTAATTGGGTTAAAGGTAATTTTGACTTGACTTCATTGGGAGTTAATAAAATGCGATCGTTCTCAATATTAGCGTTATCGATATTACTATTAAATAATTTGTTGTGCATGGGGGATGCTTTGGCAATTCTATAGACGCACTTCAACTCAAAAGTGTAACACAAACTGGTGAAATTTTAAAATAGCTTATTTTCTGCTTGACAAATTTCTAATTAAACTGTAAATGAGTAAAATTCTAAGTAAAAAAGGGGAAATATTTTCCCCCTTTTGTTTGCTATTAGACTACTGACTAAGCAGTAATGTAGATAGTTACTGCCATACAAACACTTTAGCTTCGTATGGTCCTAAGTCAGTTATGATACCATCATCACCAGCTTCGACATCATAATTGCCTGTCCACTCGTGCCATGTACCAGCACTAGGAAAGTTAGGAACGTGATAGTCAGCTAGGAAGTTTTCTGAAAAATTTGCAATTACGACTACACGAGAACCTTCATCATTCCAACGAGTATAAGCTAATACTTTTGCTTCAGGATTTTCGTGGATAAAATCAATATTTTCTGTGTAGAGAGCGTGATTGCTTTTCCGCAGGTTGGTTAAGCCTTTGTATGATTCAAATAAACTACGATTTAGATCGTTACCTAACAGTGTCCAATCAATTTTGGATGATTCAGGTTGTTTAGGTTTATACTCGCCAAATTCTTCTCCCATCCAAATCAAAGGCACACCAACAGCAGTCATTAGGATGGCTACTCCTAATTTGACCCGCCGAAATGCTTCTTCGTCAAAAATCTCACGGTTTCCCAGTTCAACCATGACATGATTATGGTCGTGGTTGGTGAGATAATTTACTACATTGGTAGCACCCAAAAAGCCTTGGCGCTTGCAGTCAATCACATCTTTGAGACGCTCTAAATCAAATGTATCACCGCAAATGTGTTCTAGAATGCAGTGATAAAAACTATCATGCCAGCAGCCATCCATTGGCCCATCTACATTGGTAATGCTGGTAGTTTCAGGAATGTGTTCGGCAACATTATAAAAAGGCTTCATGCTAGCAGTTTTTTTGGCTTCCTGAACAATCCAGTGCATGAAGTCGTAGTTAGCAATTTGCCGCGCCGCATCATAGCGAATACCATCAAGATGATATTCTCCAATCCAAAAACGAATTGTATCACCAATAAATTTCCAGGCTGGTTTAATATCTAATTTTTCATCATAATGTTCGTAATTAAACTCAGGCCCCCAATTATTGTCAGGGTCACGAGGTTCATGATGATACCAGTAATCGTGGTCAATTTGTGTTAAGGGAGCTGCTGCTTCTGAGTGATTGTAAATTCCGTCAATAATTACACGAATGCCTCTACCATGACACTCATCAATCAAATTTTTTAACTCAGCAGTAGAACCATAACTTGATTCTGTCGCAAAGAAGTGACGGGGATTATAACCCCAACTATAATCACCAGGATATTCTTTCAGTGGCATCAACTCAATAGCGTTGATTCCCAGTTCACATAAATAGTCTAACTTTTCAACTACGTGTTTGTACTTGCCTCGTGCATAAGGATCGTCTTCGCCACCAGAAAAGTCACCAACATGCAATTCATAAATTACTAATTCGTGGTCAGCAGGTAAAGGTTTATCATCATGTTGCCAAACATAAGTATCGGTAATCCTTTGCCCATCTTTTATCCGGACAATACCATCATCATTTCCACTTTGTTCATCTATATCAGTTGCATAAGGATCTGTAACATCAACCCATTGCTCTGGTTCAAAAAACCATGAATTTGATTGAACGCGGAATTTATATTTATAATTGCCGTCTTCTAGTTCAACACTTGTACGAAAATAACCATCATCACCTTTTTCCATTGGAATTTCTTGCCAATCAGAAAAAGAACCAATTAATGCTGCTCCTTTGTTATAAGGTGCAAATAAACTAAATTCAATTGGCTTTGCCATAGAAGTGTTTGTAATATCAAGGGGTGATAGAAGTATTTTCTGATACTAATTTAATTTACAAATCGTTCTAGAGAAATAATTAGCTCGGCAGTGCTTCTATCTTCAGGAATAATTTATGAATTTTTTATAAAAATTAACAATATGTTTTTCATTTTTGGCTGTTTACAGTATTTATTCCTTGGCTAAAATACAGATTTACTATGTAGTAAATCTCGTTTATAAACATAATATGTTTTTAACACTATTATATATACAGCAGTTTTCTTTTGGATGAATGTAGTGCAAGTTACGGATTGGAAGACAGAAGGTAGAGGTAGAAACTGTTTATATCTGATTTATCATTCTACGTTTTGTACCTTCTTGACTTACAAATTACTGTAACTATAAAAAAATCATTAAATAAAATCAATTGTTTTTTGAGATTGAAACATAGCAGATATATTTGGTAAAAATTAGGATGTTTTTTACCAAATATATCCTGTAAAACTACTCTTTTTTGTTGACTTGTTGTAGATAACTTAATAACCAATTTGCTGCCGTTGCCCTACGAGTTTGCCTAGGCCCAAATTCTCCAATTTTGTAACCTTTGAAACCCAGTTTGTCTTTTAGCATTTGTTTATTTTCAGCAGGAATGGAACGAGTCAACTTGACAGTTGCGGGGCGAGATGCAATGAAATCTGGTGGTTGTGGGTACTCATTATGCCATTCTGGTGCAACTTGGTTAGTATCCCATTGTGCAATTGAGGAGTCATAGCGATAACCTAAATAATGCCATAGCAACTGATTGACTGTGGCATCATCAAGTTTATCGTCAAGAATTGCCCAAATTATTTCTGTATTAAGTGGTGGCAGGTTAGACATAAACAATTCAAAATTCCAAGTGGAATAACTGACTACTGTTTAAATTACAGCAGTTTTCAGGTATTTAGACTAGGACTTAAATTAGGAGTAGAGTAGTTTAATTACTTGAAAAGCGCTGGAAATATACAAAAACTAGTAGGTATTAAGAAAGACTGGAATTAATTTCGCGAGTTGGAGTTAAAAACAGATTGTGTATACACAAAGTAGGTAGACTGGATATCGTAAAGATTAGACCAGTCTATGCAGAATTCTACAGCACTGCCAAAGATTATCCGCGCCCATGTATTCATTTCTGGGCGAGTCCAAGGAGTGGGTTATCGCTATTCCACTGTCGATACAGCTAGGCAATTGGGATTAACCGGTTGGGTGCGGAATCTCCCCGATAATCGAGTAGAGGCAGTTTTTGAAGGGGTGCGAGAGGTTGTAGAGAACATGGTTCGCTGGTGTCACTCCGGGCCACCTGCTGCTGTAGTTAAAGATGTTGTAGTTGAATATGAGGAACCGGAAGGGTTACAGGGATTTGAAGTGAAGCGGGTTGAGTAAATAGTTAGTCATTGGTCACTTGTACTGAGTTTCGACTGCACGGTAATCGAGCGACTTGTACTGAGTTTCGACTGCGCTCAACTACCGCGTAGTCGAAGTAAGTCGAGATTCAACTACCGCTTGTCGATCGCTCATTGGTTAAATACAAATAAATATCCTAGTGTAATGTCTAAGCTGTGTAAAAGGGTTTGTAGTAAGCACTGAAGTGCTTAAAAATAAGGACTAAAGTCCTTACTACGAGCTTGTTTACCCATCAATTTCAACTTGACAGACCGCTATACCGACTGTGAAAAATTTTGATTACAATGCAGATGTCAACTAGGCGGCGTGCTGTCTATCCACGTAAATCCAGAAGATACTCAATGAGTAATCAATTAAAAGACTACAATCCCAGCGGCGTAGGTGAAATAAATGGCAACCTCTTAGGTTTGCCCTGCGATTATGAGTCTGCAAACTTGATTGTTTTTGGTGTGCCGTGGGAAGTCACTGTTTCCTATGGTGCTGGCACTGCTAATGGCCCACAGCGAATTCTAGATGCTTCAACTCAATTAGATTTGTTCGATTTCGATCACCCTGATGGTTGGAAGCAGGGAATTTTTATGGAAGAAATTCCCCAAGATATTTTAGAGAAAAACACATACTACCGCGCTTTGGCAGCAAAAATTATCGGGCGATTAGCCGAAGGTAAACAACTTTCAGATACACCAGATTTAACATCTGTCCTCACAGAAATTAATCAGGCTGGTCAACAGGTTAATCAATGGCTGTTTGAAAATTGTCAGGCAGCAATTAATAATGGAAAGCGAGTTGCAGTCATAGGTGGAGATCACAGTTCGCCTTTAGGTTATTTCCAAGCATTAGCAGCTAAATATCCAAACTATGGCATTTTGCACATTGATGCCCACGCAGATTTACGCGATGCTTATGAGGGATTTGAGTTTTCCCATGCGTCGATTATGTTTAATGCGATGAAAATACCGCAAATTACTAAGTTAGTGCAGGTAGGTTTGCGTGATATTAGTCATGATGAAGTGCAAATGATTGACGAATCTGATAGTCGCATTATTGCTTATTACGACCCAGCTATTAAGCAAAAGCTTTACTCTGGAACAACTTGGCTTGATTTATGCCGAGAAATTATCAATCATTTACCGGAGCATGTTTACATTAGCTTTGATGCAGATGGTTTAGATCCAAAACTCTGTCCGAGTACAGGTACTCCTGTTCCAGGTGGGTTGGAATTAGAGCAAACATTTTGTCTGTTCCGGGAATTGGTTAATAGTGGGAGAAAAATTATTGGCTTTGATATCTGCGAAGTCGGGGATGGTGAGTGGGATGGTAATGTTGGGGCGCGGGTAGTTTACAAGCTGGCAAATTTGATGGATTTATCTCAGCAGAAAATATAAACGATAAAATTTTGGCAGAGTGGCAATGATACTGAACTCAAGGCGATGACAACAGCAAATCCCGTCTTTTATCCTCGAAGAATTCCTCAAACTGCCAGAAACCTACGCCTTGCTACATCAAAGTTTTTAACACTGGATTTGACAGTTGAGCAGGTTTTTGAGTGGCTAAGACCAATTCGTAATTCGTAGTTAGAACACGAATTGTCGAGTTCTAGCTATTTTCAGGTATTTGAACCATACCTGTCGAAGGGGCGCAAGGCCTTGCGCCCCTTCCGCGTGGTCTATTTACCTGAAAATAGCTGTAAAAGCCTGATGGTTGGAGTTCAGAAGTTGGAAGTTGCACCTTTTTGCTCGAACCGTTGAGTTCAGAAGCCGGAAGTTGCAGTTTGGAATTTAAGTTGTTGAGTAAAAAAGCGTAGGCGTAGCCTATCAAAGACATCGCTTTGTCTTTTTTGGGAATTGGCTAATAGCGATCGCAAAATTATTTCCTTTAATATCTGTAAAGTTAGTAATCCTAAATGGGATAACAATGTAGGTGCGCGGCTTGTTTGCAAGCTGGTGAATTTGATGGATTTATCTTAGTAACGAACCGCAGTGCGATCGCAGAGAATAAATAAATATTCTCCATTTGGGCTTTTATTTTAGGAAAATTAATTTATATACTCCCATACAGCTATTTAATTAAGTAGATTCAAGAATATGTCTAATCCAGTTAAAGTATTTTTTTCCTACTCCCACAAAGATGAAGCGTTACGTGACGAGTTGGCAACTCATCTGAGCATGATGAAACGTCAAGGAGTGATTGAAGCTTGGCACGATCGCGAAATCACTGCTGGGAGTGAATGGGCAAATGCCATTGATGACAATCTTGAAATTGCAGATATCATTCTGTTGCTGGTGAGTGCTAACTTTCTGGCTTCAGATTACTGCTATGACAAAGAAATGACACGGGCAATGGAGCGACACGAAACGCGCGAAGCTCGTGTAATTCCCATTATTCTTAAGCCGTCAGACTGGAATGGTGCGCCTTTTGGTAAACTGCAAGCACTCCCCAAAAATGCTAAACCTGTCACAAGCTGGCAAGACCAAGATGAGGCTTTTTTAAATGTCGCTCAAGGGATTCGCAGAGTAGTTGAGGAAATGGCGAAAACAAAACCCTCCTCCTCAGCCGCTTCTGGAACTACTACACCTGCTACTTCCAGCCTTCCTGCAACGAGTGGGGGTTTAACTGAGCGCCAGCGTCGTAGATTAGAGCAAGAACGGGATTCACTGCAACAACAGTATGACCTGGTTAGCACAAAATTAAGTCGGCTGCGCCAAGCTTACCCCATTGAAACCGATGTGTCTACAAAGCTGAAGCTAGAAGTGCAAATTCAGTCAGCCGAAACAGAACAAAATAGATTAGATCGGCAGCTTGAAGAAATCGAGCAAAAGCTTTTGTAGTTATATTTTAAAACAGTGACAGTATCGCCATGCCCCCAATAAAGTCTATTGAAGTTTTTATTTCTTACCACCAGGAAGATGAAGAACTGCGCCAAGAGTTAGAGAAGCATTTAGCGTCTTTGCGTCGGGAAAACATTATTACAAGTTGGAATGATCGTAAAATCGTTGCTGGGCAAGAAATCAAAGGCGAAATTGATCGGCATTTAAACCAGGCTGGACTGATCCTACTACTAATCAGCCCTGATTTTATGAATTCTGATTATCACTGGACAGTTGAAGTTACACGAGCCTTAGAACAGAATGCAACTGAAAAGGCTCGTGTTATCCCAGTGTTGCTACGCTATGCGGATTGGGAAACTCCTCCCATTAATGAACTGTCTCCACTGCCTAGTAATCGCAAACCGATAAAAAGCTGGAATGATCGAGACGAAGCATTCTTAGAAGTTGTTAAGGGGATTAGGGAGGCGGTGCGATTAGTTGCTAACTCGAATTCCTCACCCCCCAAGCAAACAACCCAAGAACTAGAAGAACGTCAATATCGAGTCACAAGCCTAATTAACGAAGCCGATCGTTTGCGCGAAGCTAAAAAGTTAGAGGAAGCAGCCCTCAAATACAAAGAAGCCCTAAGCCTTGACCCAAACTCTGTACTCGCTCACAAGAATCTGGGGAATGCGCTGTACGATCAAGGGAAGTTGTCAGAAGCGATCGCCGCCTATCAACAAGCTCTGCAAATCGACCCAAACTTTGCACCCGCTCACAATAACCTGGGGAGTGCGCTGTACAATCAAGGGAAGTTGTCAGAAGCGATCGCCGCCTACCAACAAGCTCTGCAAATCGACCCAAACGATGCAGCCGCTCACTATAACCTGGGGATTGCGCTGTCCGATCAAGGGAAGTTGTCAGAAGCGATCGCCGCCTACCAACAAGCTCTGCAAATCGACCCAAACGATGCAGCCGCTCACAATAACCTGGGGTTAGCGCTGTACGATCAAGGGAAGTTGTCAGAAGCGATCGCCGCCTACCAACAAGCTCTGCAAATCGACCCAAACGATGCAGCCGCTCACAATAACCTGGGGAATGCGCTGTACGCTCAAGGGAAGTTGTCAGAAGCGATCGCCGCCTACCAACAAGCTCTGCAAATTGACCCAAACTATGTAAACGCTCATAATGGACTGGGGGCTGCGCTGAAAAATCAAGGGAAGTTGTCAGAAGCGATCGCCGCCTACCAACAAGCTCTGCAAATCGACCCAAACGATGCATTCGCTCACAATAACCTGGGGAATGCGCTGTACAATCAAGGGAAGTTGTCAGAAGCGATCGCAGAATTAGAAATAGCTGTTCGCCTCGATCCTAGTAGCGCTCTGTTTCGTGACAACTTAGAGATTTATAGAAATGAGAAGAACGGTTTTTGGGGACGTTTATTTGGTGGGTAAAATATTCTCAGTCTTATTCATCTAAACGATGTGCGTTAGCGTAGCTCGTCGTAGACATCGCCTATTGTTGACGATGCGATCGCTGATAGTCTTGTGTGCTTGGAGACATGGCTTTGTTTGTTTTGAGAATTTGCCAATAGCGATCGCCAAATTATTTGCTGTAATCCTGAATGAGATAATAATTTAGGTGTGCGATCGTATTCAACAATTCCTCAAAGTCTGATTCGCTGTGAATATCAGGAGTCAGCGTGTTTATGTCTTTTAGCAGGTTTGTGAGTTGGACAATTTCCGTTGGCAGACTGCTGAGTTGATTATTGTACAGGTCGAGCGATCGTAAGTTGGTGAGTTGGACAATCCACCTACTTATAGCGGTTCCCATTCAGATGCGGTACAACATTACATCAACAGGTGTAGGGGCACGGCAGTACCGTGCCCTTACGGGTGTACTTCACGTAAACGAGAACCGCTATATATGATGTCTGCTTGATTACTTATAATAAAATCTATCCTTGTTCATGTTGGGTTTCGTTCCTCAACCCAACCTACAAATATCATAAGTGTTTAACTAAACCTGATATTAATGAAGCCTAAACTTTTGAGTTCTTAGTTGATTACCGTAAGAGTATAGGGCATTTTGATTGAGTGCATTTTCATCCAGAATTTGTATCAGGAACAAACAATCAGTATATCAGCGTCTGTCTCTATATCTGCTTCAGAACACAGCTACTAAAGTAATTCCAACTGGTGAAGTTCTGGAATTATATACTTTATTGTCCATTAGTAGCTAGATATTATTTTTTAGTTCTATTTTACTATGAAAATCATGTTGAAAAACTACTTTAACACCAATCAAGCACGAATTTTCACTGCTTTGATTTTGACTGGAATTTTGTCTGTTGCTAGCAGTTTAACACTTGTAAAAGGTGCGACGGGGGCTTCTCTTAATTTATCGCTAGAAACAAGCAATGAAGTTCTCAAAGACAATATTAAACCAAACCGTTTGCCACGTCCAGTAGCTAATGCGGTACTGCGCGATTTAGCCCGCAGGCAGGGAATTTCTACTAGACAACTGCAAATTATTAACTACAATCAACAGACCTGGCGTAATGGTTGCTTGGAACTGCCTCAAGCTGATGAATTCTGTACCCAAGCCTTAGTTCATGGTTGGCGGATTGTGGTATCTAATGGCAAACAAAACTGGGTTTATCATACCAATAATAATGGGCGATCGCTACGTTTAGCTTCGGCAAATACTCCCTCAGAAAATCTGCCAAATAAATTACCCACATCTGTAAAAAATGCTGTTTTACAAGCCGCATCCAGACGTTTGCAACAGCCAATTTCTCAGTTAACCATTATTGAGGCTCAACAGCAAACTTGGAGAGATAGCTGCTTAGAATTAGCTAATCCTGATGAATTCTGTACCCAAGCTTTGGTATCAGGCTGGCGGGTGGTTGTTGGCGGAGTCGGTCAAACATTGGTTTATCATACCAATCAAACAGGTTCCGCACTCAGGCTGAATCAAAAGGCTAACGAAACTACACTGGGGCCTGTGCAAATTCCAGCTAGTGAGTTACCACCACCGTTAGATCGAGATATAGTATTTCGCCAAATCTCCAGTGGGGGTTTTGCTGGCAGAACCTACGAGACTGTTTTACTCAAAGATGGGCGGCTGATTCGTGTGCGGATTGGTGATGCCAATGATTCTGAACGTAGTGTTCGCCGCGTTTCTGTGCAACAGGTACAACAATTTGTGCGATCGCTAGAACGTTCTCAGTTTAGTAAATTTCGGAATTTGAGTTACCCAGCCCCCAGTGGTGCTGCTGATTATATCACCTACACCCTCACCAGCCAAGAAGGTACGGTTCAGTACAACGATATTTCTCAAAATAACCTGCCAAAGAATTTACAGACAGCAGTCAAAGCCTGGAATCAAATTGTCGCCAGCGCACAATCATAAACTTCATTGATGGAATTGAAGAATAAGAAAGTAGCGGGAACCTAGCTACAGAATCGCCACTCTCTTATCAAGTGACGAGTTGCAAATTTCCTAAATGCTGGCGATGTCTACGACGGGCTACGCCTACGCGCTATCTTGAAAAATCAACTTTCAAGATAGCAAAACTAATGAAAGGTGTTTACAGCAATATTTGGTTGAAATACTTATCTAATTCGCCGTTTTGGAAAATACCACATAGGATTAAAATGAAACATGAAGGCAACTGTTAACAATAAGCTACTCACACAGCAATATTATATTAAATTGTCAATCATCCAAAAGAAGTATATTCAAAATATTAATCAAGCTTTCTATAATTTTTGGAAAAACAGGCTTGTATATTAATCAAACATTAATTACATGGAACAAGTCATTACTTCAATGGCAGATGCTTTGTTAGTAACCAGTAATTCAGGAAAAATAAAAAAAGTAAATCATGCTGCTCAAGAATTATTTGGTTTTCAGGAAGAAGAATTAATCAATCAACCAATATCATTAATCATTGATGAAGATCAATTTTTAATTAAAGCTATTTGTCAACATTCTTATTTAAAACGTAATGCCCAAAATCTAGAAGTGGTTTGTCGAACCAAAACTAGAGAGAAACTGTTGATTGCTTTTTCTTGTTCAGTGATTCCCAAAAAAACAGAAGGACTAGAAGATATTGTCTATATTGGTCGGGATATTACTGCTTGGCAACGCCGAGAACAGCGTACAAGTGCCCAGTATTCTATTACTCGCATATTATCAGAATCACAAAGCATAAAACAGGGGATTCCCCAAATTTTGCAGTCGATTTGTCAGAACTTGGGATGGGATTTAGGCGAACTTTGGACACCAAGCCAATATATTGGTACTTCCTTACAAGGAGATAGTCTTAATGCAGTATTAAGGTGTGTAGAAATTTGGTCAAGTCGATTAGTTTCTGTCCGAGAGTTTAAAGCAATCACTTGGCAAACTACTTATACACCTGGGGTTGGCTTACCTGGTCGAATTTGGATCGGGCGTTTGCCTTTATGGATTAAAGATATCACAGTAGATGGAGATCAAAGGCGATCGCTACTGGCTGCGGAGGCTGGATTGCACGCAGCTTTTGGCTTTCCCATTTTAGACGATAGTGAAATCTTAGGAGTGATGGTTTTCTTTAGTCGGGAGTTACTACCAAAAGATAAAGACCTACTGCAAATGATGGGTTCTATTGGTAGCCAAATTGCCCAATTTATCAAACGCAAACAAGCAGAAGACGCTCTTGTAGAAAGTGAAGAGCGATATCGAGATTTATTTGAAAATGCTAATGACTTGATTCAATGTGTCAATCCATCTGGTCGTTTTTTGTATGTCAATCGTGCATGGCGAGAAACTTTGGGATATAGCGAAGCGGAAATCGCGAATATGAGTATTTTCGATATTATACATCCAGAGTTTAAACAAAGCTGTTTGCAAAGATTTTATCGCGTACTATCAGGAGAAAACCTTGGGCAAGTAACAGCTATATTCGTTACTAAAGACGGTCAAACAATCTTTCTAGAAGGTAATATTAATTGTAAATTTGTTGAAGGTCATCCAGTTGCGATTCGCGGCATTTTTCGCAATGTCAGCCAGCGAGTAGCAGCAGAAGAAGCACTTCGCTATCAGCATAAAGAAACCGAACGTTTATTGCTGAATATTTTGCCAGTCGCAATTTCTAGAGAAGTGAAAGAACAACCAGCTAAAATTGCCGAAGATTTTGGTGATGTCACAGTTTTATTTGCAGATATCATTGGCTTCAGCGAAATTGCTACTTCTATGAGTGCAATTCAACTGCTGAACCTACTCAACCCAATTTTCTCAGTTTTCGATCGCCTCACCGAACGATATAGTTTAGAGAGAATCAGAACCATCAACGATGCTTATGTGGTGGTTGGTGGCTTACCTACACGTCGCCAAGATCGTGCTCAAGCGATCGCTCTGATGGCACTGGATATGCAAACTGCGATCGCTCTATTTAATACTGAGAATAACCACAATTTCAGTACCCGTATCGGCATCCATAGCGGTTCGGTAGTAGGGGAAGTCATCGATCTGAATAAGTTTACTTATGAATATAAAGACACGGTAAACATCGCTCGCTCTATGGAATCGCAAGGTATTGCTGGTAAAATCCAAGTTACAGAAAATACTTATAAGTGTTTGTGCGATCAATTTGCATTTGAAAAACGAGGCGAAATCGAAGTTAAAGGCAAAGGGAAGATGACAACTTATTTGTTGATTGGACGCAAGGGATGAGGGCATTAGGCATGAGAAGAGACAAGGTAGACAAGGGAGAAACTTGTTCTATAATTCCCCCTTGTCCCCTTGTCCCCTTGTCTCCCCTGCCCCCCTGCCCTTCTGCCTATTCCCTTAGTGAGTATTCGGAATCAGTCGTCCACAGGGATAAGTTGCTGTTGGCTGTGAAGCACTTTCAGCAACCGCTGCTGGAACCCGATCTGATGGTTGGGTTTTGGCTGCTAGATAATCTTTTTGCAGTTTATCTAAAATGGCTTCTCGCCTGTCGTATATACGCTTCAGGGGACGAGGCTGGCATTTGTTTAACACATACGCACTCACCAGTGGTAAAGCGATCGTGCTATCGGTATAACAAACGATTGTGTTAGGTAACTCATCCGGGTCAATTTTACCCCAGCTGACAGCTTCCGATGGGGTCGCCCCAGATAAACCGCCTGTATCTGGACGTGCATCGGTAAACTGCACAAAATAATCGTGTCCTCGTTCTTCCAACCCTAAAACTTCGTGAAGTTGCGGTTGAGTTTGTAGCAAAAAGTTTTTAGGACTACCGCCACCAAGAATTACAGCCGCACTTTTACCTCCTGATTCACGGGCATTATATGCGATCGCTGCTGTCTCATTCACGTCAATTGATGGATCTATTACCAACTGCGAACCTTCCAATGCTAAAGCCGCTACGTTCATCCCAATTGAGCTATCTCCTGGAGAAGACGTATAAATCGGTACGCCATATTCATAAGCTGTAGCTAGCAAGCAGGAATGCTGCACACCCAATTGTTTTTCTACTTCTCGGACATATTTACCTAGTAAATGGTGAAACTCAGCCGTTCCCATCCGCTTCTGAAACGCTTCTCCTTGGAGAATCTTGCGGATGAACGCATCAGTTTCTAGCAGCACATCATAACCAAAGATAATGTCATAAATGCGGATCGTGCCTTCTTGACGCAGTTTCACATCATCCAAAAACGGATTACCAGCAAAGAGTTCAAAACCCAAACCATAATGCATATCGTGGTAAAGATTTGCACCAGTGCTAATCATCCAGTCAATAAAGCCGTTGCGAATCAAAGGTGCAAGCGCTGAAACCCCAAATCCTGCTGGCGTCATCGCACCGGAAAGGCTAACTCCCACCGTGACACCTTCTGTTAGGACATCGCGACTCAGTAGTTGGCAGATTTCCCGCAACCGCGCTGAGTTGTAAGCGGTGAAGTATCGATCGATCAAATCCACCACACTGATATCATTTGATATAGGTGTTGGTGCAATTTTTTGACCCAGCTGTTTAGACATTTTGGCACTCCCGAACAGTAAACACGCCGAATCTAATGGTATCTAGCTTTCAGCCAAAGTGACAGCAATATTTTTTTACCACTAGCTTGAAAAAGTAAGTGAGGAGTAGGAGAAGACTTTTTCAGCCCTTTTGGGATTTTTCGATGATTACAGGCATATTAGTCACATTGCTGCGAAATCGCACCATAGTTTGACTAACACTGGGTTGTAATTCAGTGTGTGCGATCGCTTTTTCGGTTTTGGAATGGTAATGCCTTAATAAACATTAGTTGCAAAGAATTAACAATTAGTATTTTTTCTTTAATAACTATCTTAAATCTTTTAACTATCTGCTTAACTGTCTTAACTGTCTTTTAATTCTTTAATTTTTGATTTAACTATTTGTTTAACTGTCTTAACTGTCTTCTAATTATTCAATTTTTGATTGAACTATTTGCTTAACGGCTTGAATCTACGGATTGCTTTTTATTTACAACTATGAAAAATTATGAGAGCACCAAGATTCAGTATTAAAAATTGATTTGCCAAAAACTTCAAATAAAACGTACATAGCTCGTTATTTAGATTATGAGCATCTTAATACTATCGCCTTGAAACGAGCCACCACGAGCAAACCAAATGTGGGGATCTAGCTGGGTAGTGATGATACTTGTGAGAATGGCACTAACGAAAAGGCGAAAGGCTTGTGTCACCTCGTTCCCAGTCTGAAGACTGGGAATGTATTTCAAGAGGGCTGCTGCCTCTGGTCAAGCCACTGGAGGCGGAGCCTCCGAGAATGGATTAAGAGCCTCCAGGCTCTTAACCAGTTAGGGCAAAGCTTATAGCTTTACAAGCGTGCCATTCATACTTGTAAATTGCAACAATGCTCAGATCGGCCACGAAATAAAGATAGAAGAAGACTCCAGAGGAGGTTTAGCGCAGATCATGCAACCCTTTGAACTGCCAGAATTTTACACGCCTTGGCCCGCACGGCTGAACCCAAACCTGGAAGCGGCACGAGTCCATTCCAAAGCGTGGGCTTACGAGATGGGGATACTTGGCTCAGAAGAGGAAGCGGAAAGCTCGGTTATCTGGGACGAGCGCACATTCGATGCTCACGACTATGCCTTGCTTTGCTCGTATACCCATCCAGATGCACCAGGAACGGAGCTTGACTTAGTAACCGACTGGTATGTTTGGGTGTTCTTCTTCGACGATCACTTCCTGGAAATCTATAAGCGCACCCAAGACATGGCTGGGGCAAAGGAGTATCTCGATCGGCTGCCAGCGTTTATGCCAGTGCATCCCACTGATACCCCTTCCGTTCCGACCAACCCAGTAGAGCGCGGTTTGGCTGACCTGTGGTCTCGCACTGCTTTTACTAAATCTGTGGACTGGCGACTTCGATTCTTCGAGAGTACCAAGAACCTCTTAGAAGAGTCTCTGTGGGAACTCGCCAATATCAACCAAGATCGGGTCGCCAACCCCATCGAATACATTGAGATGCGCCGCAAAGTTGGTGGCGCTCCGTGGTCAGCGGATCTCGTCGAACACGCCGTGTTTATAGAAATTCCCCCCCAAATCGCCTCAACTCGGCCAATGCGTATCCTCAAAGACACATTTGCTGATGGAGTGCATCTTCGCAACGACTTATTTTCCTACCAGAGAGAAGTGGAGGATGAAGGTGAAAACGCCAACTGCGTGCTGGTCTTGGAGCGCTTTTTAAATGTCAGTACTCAGGAGGCGGCTAACCTTACCAACGAACTGTTAACTTCGCGGTTATACCAGTTTGATAACACTGCCGTTACTGAGTTACCTCCCCTGTTTGAGGAGTACGGACTAGATCCAGTGGCTCGTGTGAATGTTCTCCTTTACATCAAAGGACTCCAAGACTGGCAATCGGGCGGTCACGAGTGGCACATGCGATCGAGCCGTTACATGAATAAGGGAGGAAACAATTCTTCGACATCCACACTTCTGGGAGGCCCTACAGGGCTAGGCACATCGGCTGCGCGGATTGAATCGCTATATGCCGCCTTGGGTTTAGGAAGGTTCAAGAGCTTTACTCACGTTCCATACCAGGCTGTCGGGCCAGTAACACTGC
Organism: Nostoc sp. DSM 114167; assembly: GCF_052692655.1. Lineage (NCBI taxonomy): Bacteria > Bacillati > Cyanobacteriota > Cyanophyceae > Nostocales > Nostocaceae > Nostoc > Nostoc sp. DSM 114167. The sequence goes on along the minus strand of NZ_CP195116.1, from coordinate 2,628,654 downwards.
CGAAGTTTTACATGCCCTTCACTACAAGCTTGAATCCCCATCTGGATGCTGCGCGGAAGCATTCCAAAGAATGGGCGCGTGAGATGGGGATGCTGGAATCACTACCTGGGATTCCTGATGCCGTCATCTGGGATGACCACAAGTTTGATGTTGCCGATGTAGCCCTATGTGGTGCGTTGATCCATCCGAATGGATCTGGTCACGAGCTGAATCTGACCGCCTGCTGGCTGGTTTGGGGAACCTATGCCGATGATTACTTCCCAGCACTCTACGGCAATAACCGCAACATGGCTGGTGCGAAAGTGTTCAATGCCCGACTATCAGCGTTTATGCCTCTGGATGACTCCACCCCCAGCGAGGTTCCGACCAATCCGGTAGAAGCCGGCTTGGCAGATATTTGGTCTCGCACAGCTGGCCCTATGTCCCTAAACGCGCGGACTCAGTTCCGCCGGGCGATTCAGGATATGACTGACAGCTGGGTGTGGGAACTCGCCAACCAAATCCAAAATCGGATTCCCGACCCGATAGATTATATTGAGATGCGCCGTAAGACCTTTGGCTCGGATCTAACCATGAGTCTGTCGCGACTAGCTCAGGGTAACGAGATCCCACAGGAGATTTACCGCACCCGAACGATGCGATCGCTGGATAATTCCGCCGCCGACTTCGCCTGTTTTACCAACGATATCTTCTCCTATCAGAAAGAAATCGAATTCGAGGGCGAAATCCATAACTGTGTGCTGGTCGTTCAGAATTTCCTCAATTGCGGTAAGGCACAGGCTGTTGAAGTTGTCAACAATCTAATGACCTCTAGAGCGCTCCAGTTTCAACTGATCGTCGCTACCGAACTGCCAGTTCTTTTCGATGATTTCAACCTAGATGCAAGTACCCGCGAAAAACTGCTCGGATACGTCAAGAAACTAGAGCAGTGGATGTGCGGCGTACTCAAGTGGCATATAGCGGTAGACCGCTATAAGGAATTTGAATTGCGTAATTCCTTAGCAGGGCGGCTACTTAGCGGGCCCAGAGGGCTGGGTACTTCAGCTAGGCGTATTGGTTCGGTGAGGGGAGTTTAAGGTCATTACGCGGTCAATGAAGTGTCGGTGAGTTAGTTCAACAATACACTTCAGAATGAGCAACAAAACACCTGTAGAGACGGCGATTTATCGCGTCTCCAAAACCCAAAATTCTTGCCAGTAGCACTTAATTGAACCGTATTGGTTAATTCAAGGTGAGTGTGCGATCGCGTGAGATCAATTTTTTTAGTAACTAAAAAGTGGAGGATTAAGTTGTGACGTATTCTAACGATCCCAATTTGAACGAAGAAGATCGGCTGCCCCAGTTAACTTTAAGTACAGCTGCGGCGCGTAATTTGGCGACAACAGCCAAATCTGCACCGCAGACCCAGGAAATTACATCGCGGTGGTTGTTGAAGTTGTTGCCGTGGGTGCAGACAAAAGGTGGCGCCTATCGAGTCAACCGTCGATTGAGTTATTCCGTGGGTGATGGGCGGGTGACTTTCACCAACACTGGAGCTGCGGTGCAGGTGATTCCCCTGGAACTGACTGAGTTGCCCTTGCTGCGGGGGTTTAACAACCTTGACGTATTGACCGCCTTGGCAACCCAGTTTGAGCAGCAGGAGTACGCCCCAGATGATGTAATTGTTGAACTTGGCCAACCTGCCGATCGCGTAATTCTAATTGCTCGTGGCAAGGTAAACAAGATTGGTGTTGGCAAGTATGGCGAACAGATTGTGTTTGATGTGCTAGCTGACGGCGACCATTTCGGTGATGAAACTGTGGTGCAATCCGAAGATACTTGGCAGTACACCCTCAAGGCGATTACCAGAACCATCGTTTTGTCGCTACCCCAAGCGGCGTTTGAAAGGGCGATCGCTCAGTCTGAGGCGTTAGGAACCCATGTTGAACAGTTCCGCCTTCGCCTGAACCAGCCACAGACTCCCCAAGGTGAAGCTGCCATTGAACTGGCAGCCGATCATCCCCAAGAGGCTGAGTTGCCGGGAACCTTCGCCGATTACGAACTCACACCCAGAGAATATGAGTTGAGCATTGCTCAAACGGTCTTGCGAGTAAGTACGCGGGTAGCCGATCTGTACAATGAACCATACAACCAGACTGAAGAACAACTGCGGCTGACGATTGAGGCATTGCGGGAACGTCAAGAATACGAGTTGCTCAACAACCGCGAATTCGGGTTGCTGCACAACGCCGACCTCAAACAACGGATCTACAGCAGTAGCGGCGCACCTACTCCCGATGACCTTGACGAACTGTTGGCGACAGTATGGAAGGAGCCGGGATTCTTCCTGGCTCACCCCCGCACGATCGCTGCCTTCGGTCGTGAGGCCAACCGCCTGGGTCTCTATCCACAAAGCGTAGATGTGAACGGCGTTCAGGTCACATCTTGGCGTGGCGTACCGATCTTTCCTTCCAACAAGATCCCCATCACCAATAACCGCACCAGTTCTATTCTTTTGCTCCGCACTGGTGTAGAAAAACAAGGGGTAATCGGCTTACATCAAACTGGTATCCCCGATGAATACCAACCCAGCTTGTCTGTTCGATTCATGGGCATCAGCGAAAAGGCAATCATCTCCTACCTCGTGACTGCTTATTACTCCGCAGCCGTCCTCACTCCTGACGCACTTGGCATCCTCGAAGATGTTGAGATCGGGCGCTAAATATCAGGAGTGAATGGCACGCTTGTAAAGCCCAAAAGCTTGTGTAGCCTCGTTCCTAGCCTCCGGGCTGGGAATGTATTCAAAAGAGGTTCTACCTCTTGTCAAGCTATGGAGGTGGAGCCTCCCAGAATGAGTTCCCAGCCTGGAAGCTGTAAACCAGTCAGGATAAGGGCTGTATCTTAACAAGCGTGCCATTCTATCAGGAGTGTTGAGTGCTGTTAGCTATCCGCTAATGGAACTCAGCACTCAGTACTGAATGGCACTTTTATTAGTAACTAGAGGATCGGTTGATGACGGATTTTATTGAATCAAATTCAAATATTGAGAGTGGACAACCTCAACTGAGTTTGAGTAAAGATGCTGCGCGTAATTTGTCTACGACCACCAAATCTGCACCACAGACACAGGAAATTACCTCGCGGTGGTTGTTGAAGATGTTGCCGTGGGTGCAAACGAAGGGTGGGACTTATCGGCTGAACCGTCGGTTGACCTATACGGTGGGTGATGGACGGTTAAGTTTCTCTAACACCGGAGCTGAGGTGCAGGTGATTCCTCAAGAACTTGGTGAGTTGCCCTTGCTGCGAGGATTTGACGATACCGAGGTGCTGAGGGCGTTGGCAAGTCAGTTTGTTCAGCAGGAGTTTGCACCTGGTGATATCATAGTCCAGTCAGGTCAGCCAGCCAATCAGCTTTTCTTGATCGCACATGGCAAAGCGAACAAGATTGGTATTGGTAAGTATGACGAGCAGCCTTTGTTGGATACGCTAGCTGACGGTGATTATTTTGGCGATCGCGTGTTGTTGGAATCAGAAAGCAATTGGAAGTTCACGGTCAAGGCTGTGACCCGATGCACAGTATTGGCGCTACCACAACAGGCATTTCAGGAACTGCTCAACCAGTCGCAGGCGTTGCAGGCTCAACTTGAGCAGTTTAGGACTCGCGCTGAACTTCCACAAAACAAGTATGGGGAAGCTGCGATCGCGTTGTCAACCAGTCATAGTCAAGAGACGACGTTACCGGGAACATTTGTTGACTACGAACTTTCACCCCGCGAATATCAGTTGAGCATTGCTCAGACTGTGTTGCGAGTGAATACTCGCGTTGCGGATCTGTACAATCAACCATACAACCAGACGGAAGAACAATTGCGGCTGACGATTGAGGCATTGCGGGAACGTCAAGAATACGAGTTGATCAACAACCGCGAATTTGGATTGCTGCACAACGCCGACCTCAAACAGCGCATCTACAGCCGCAGCGGCCCCCCCACTCCCGATGACCTGGATGAATTAGTCACCCGTCGGCGGAAGTCGAGGTTCTTCTTAGCTCATCCCCGCACTATTGCAGCCTTCGGTCGCCAGTGCAACCGTCGAGGTATCTATCCAGACACCATCGATATGGATGGGAGCAAAATAATTACGTGGCGTAATGTACCGATTCTGCCCTGTAACAAGATCCCGATTACTAAGAATCAGACCAGTTCTATCCTTATACTCCGCACTGGTGAGAAAGATCAGGGCGTGATTGGCTTACATCAAACTGGTATCCCGGACGAATACCAGCCTAGTTTGTCCGTCCGATTCATGGGCATCAGCGAAAAGGCCATTATCTCCTACCTCGTCACAGCCTACTACTCCGCAGCCGTCCTCATCCCCGATGCACTCGGCGTTCTTGAAGATGTGGAAATCGGTTTGTAACTTTTTTGAGTGGAATATGAGTCAATATTGGTAGTGTCAAAATAAGAGTTAATCCGAAACTCATAACTCACCACTCAAGACTGATGCAAGATAGGCAAGAACAAATTTCGCAAGTGGTAGTGACTGCTGGGCAGATGCGCGATATTGAAAAGCGGATCTTTGCAGCGGGAATGCCTGTAGTTGCTTTGATGGAAAAGGTGGCGGGATTAATTGCTCGTCGCATTCCAGAGATTTCTTTAAACACCCCTTTATTAAGGGGATCTCGTGTAGGAATTCTTGTCGGCCCCGGTCATAATGGTGGGGATGCTTTAGTCGTAGCCCGTGAATTATACTTTCGCGGGTGTGAAATTTGGATTTATTCTCCTTTCTCTAAGCTCAAAGAATTAACTTCGCAGCACTTGCAATATGCCCAGAGTTTGGGTATTCCAATTCATCAAACAATTGAGCAACTGCCAGATTCTGATTTGTTGATTGATGGATTGTTTGGGTTTGGTTTAGAAAGAAACCTGACCGATCCCATCGCCTCTGTAATTAATCAGCTAAATGAATTATCTATACCAATTTATAGTATCGATTTACCTTCAGGTTTACACACCGACACAGGCGAAGTTTTGGGAACTGCCATTCGCGCCACTCACACATTTTGCTTAGGTTTATGGAAACTAGCTTTCTTCCAAGATCGGGCGTTGGAATATCTTGGTAAAGCTGAGTTAATCGATTTCGATATTCCTTTAGCTGATGTAGAAGCTGTTCTCCAAGATGTACCTAAAATTAAACGGATTACACGAGCAAAGGCACTTGCTACTTTACCTTTACCCCGTCCAGTAGTTACTCACAAATATAAGGAAGGACATTTACTGCTGATTTGCGGTTCGCGGCGCTATGCAGGTGGAGCAATTTTAACTGGTTTGGGTGCAAGGGCTAGTGGTGTCGGGATGCTTTCGATTGCCGTACCCGAATCGCTGAAATCTCTTTTAGTGTCACACTTACCAGAAGCGCTAATTGTCGGTTGTCCAGAGACGGAAAGTGGAGCCATAGCCCAATTAAAATTACCAGAAAAAACCGATCTGAGTTCCTTTAATGCGATCGCTTGTGGCCCCGGTTTAACACGAGATGCTACGCCCATTGTGCAAGAGGTAATTAAGAGCGATCGCCCTCTGCTTCTCGATGCCGATGGTTTAAATATCTTGGCACAAATGGGAGCGATCGCCACATTAAAAAAACGCCAAGCAGTAACCGTACTCACACCCCACACTGGCGAATTTGAGCGATTGTTTCCTGATGTCGCTGATGCTAAACATGACAGAGTGAAAGCAGTACAAGAAGCTGCCGCCCAAAGTGAGGCAGTAGTATTGTTGAAAGGGGCAAGAACTGCGATCGCCAACCCTCAAGGTGCTGTTTGGATTGTTCCTGAAAGTACACCCGCCTTAGCCCGTGGCGGTAGCGGCGACGTGTTAACTGGGTTACTGGGTGGACTGTTAGCGCAAGCAGCAACTAAACAGATTCCCCTAGAAGATATTGTTGCAACTGCTGCATGGTGGCATTCCCAAGCAGGTATAATAGCCGCCCAAGAGCGTACCGAATTAGGTGTAGATGCGTTTACATTGACACAATATTTGATGAAGGCTCTAATTTAGTGATTTTGTGAATATCTCCTTTTTATTCAATAAACATATGGGACAAAAAAACTTATTTTGGGATGTAGATGATTTCTGTCAATAAAGGTAAAAACGCAGTGATGTTAGCTTACTATCGGCAGATGAATTTCACTGAATTCAAGAAAATTAAAGAAAGCCGTATAATTCAGAAGAATTTAATCTACAGTGATTTAACAGAATCACCGTATGGAGATTATCTATGTATTGATATATGGTGGGGAGTAATTGACTTTTTACTTGTTGGGCCAGGAACCAATAAAAGCAATCCACTCAAAAAATTGATTTTTGGTGGAGTCCCTTTAGATACTGATGAGATTTGGTTTGATTTTGGGCCAATACGCTATCTTGAACCAAATGAAGTTCAGGAAATCTCAGAGCTTCTTGTTAAAATCTCGCCAGAAGTGCTAATTGCCCGATACAATACAGCATCAATGATAGAACATCAAGTACCCCCAGATATTTGGTGGACAGAAAATCAGAGTGAGGTTGTCATATCAATTAAAAGTTGCTACTCAAAAATAGTGGATTTTTTTCAAACAGCTGCGAGTAGAAAAAACTATATCCTTGCTTATATCACAGCGTAGTTTCGTTTAATTTTCTCTAAAATCTGTTTATTTTCTCAGAGAATCTTAGCTATCTTCAGTTTCTCCTCGAAACTAAGAATTCACAACATCCAGCGAGGCGTGGTTATGTCGATAATCCCGCATATTGGAGGTATTCTAGTTGCCGCAATTATATGGGGGAACTAAGTTTATTACAGGTAGAGTTAATTGATGTGTGATAGAAGGCGGAGCCTTGAGGATGGCATTCCCAGTCGGAGACTGGGAAAGAGGAATTGGGATCAGGCATTGACTAAATACCAACGCTGTAACGCCAACCGCTGAATTTCGCGCCAGGGAATATTATGTTTTCGGGCTAAGTCTGCACAATCTTCATATTCTGGCTGCACATTTGCAATAACTTTTTCTGGCGATCGCCCTTTCCATGCTATCTTGACACGCACTTTGCCATATTCCGTTTCCACTTGTTGAATTTCCCGTTGTAAAATGGCGCGTTGTTGAGTTGTCCGCCGAATACCTAAAGTTGTAGTTTCGCGGAAGATAACAGCTTCACAACTGAGTAAATTTTCTGGATGACAAATCACAGTTAGCAAAATTCCCGGACGCGACTTTTTCATACCGATCGCTTGGGTAAAAACATCCAGCGCACCAGCCGCAAATAACGCCTCAAACACATAGCCGATCGCTTGTGGACTTAAATCATCAATTTGGGTTTCTAATACCGAGATGGTTTCCAAATTTGAGCTAGTTTCTTCAGAATCACTGAAATTTGACTGTAAACTTGCGCTTTCACCCAACCAGAGGCGTAAAATATTGGGAATGGGTAAATTGATGGTTCCTGCTCCCAGTCCTATCTGCTTGATAGCGATCGCAGGTGGTGAACCAAAATCTCTTGCCAAAGTAGTGGCGATCGCGGCTCCTGTTGGTGTTACTAATTCTCTGTCAATGCCATTGCTATAAACTGGACAACCCCGCATTTCCCACAGCTTTAATACCGCTGGGACTGGTACTGCCATCTGACCATGTGCAGCCCGAACAGTGCCGCCACCAGTCGGGAACGCCGAGCAGTAAAGTAGGGGCAATCCTTGATCATTGCTCGCAATCCCCAACCAATCCAACCCCAGGCAAGTACCCACAATATCTACGATCGCATCTATAGCACCAACTTCATGAAAATGAACTTTTTCAGGTGCAATGCCATGCACCGCCCCTTCTGCCACCGCTAGCTGTTGGAATACCGCTAAACTCCAAGCTTCTGCCCTTGATGGCAACTGAGCTTTGAAAATCATCTGCTCTATTTCTGGCAAGTGGCGTGTGTGATGGTGACTGTGTTCGCCATCGTGGTGATGGTGGTGATGGCGATCGCGTACTAAATCCACATGGACTTTAGTTGCCTGTTGACCATTCCGTTGGACAAGTTCCGCCCTTAACTGATATTCCTGTTCAATACCCAACCCATTAAGTTTTTCAATTAAATACTCCACAGGAACACCCAAACTTACCAAAGCACCCAGGCACATATCACCAGAAATTCCTGTCGGACATTGAAGATAAGCGATTTTATTCATAATAAATTTGTCATTAGTCATTAATTATTTGTCATTAGTCATAGGGCATTGGGCATGGAGAAGAGACAAGGTAGACAAGGAAGAGGGGGGAGAAAAGGAGAAACTTGTCCTCTTGTCCCCTTGTCCCCTTGTCTCCCCTGCCCCTCTGCCCCTCTGCTCCCCCTCCCCAATCCCACTCACCGAGTTATGGCAAAAATTTTCCCAGTTCATCCGGATAATCCTCAAATTCGCCGAATAGAGGAAATAAAGTCGGCGCTCTCTAGTGGCGCAGTCATGCTTTACCCTACTGATACAGTCTATGCGATCGGTTGTGATTTGAATGCCAAGTCGGCGGTAGAACGAGTGCGGCAAATTAAACAGCTAGCAAACGATAAACCATTGACATTTTTATGTCCCTCGCTTTCAAATGTGGCAACTTATGCCTTCGTAAGTGACACAGCCTATCGGATTATGAAACGCCTGATTCCAGGACCATACACGTTTTTACTCCCAGCTACGAAGTTAGTACCGCGATTGGTGCAAAGCCCCAAGCGGAAAACTACTGGAATTAGAGTACCAAACCATACTGTGTGTTTGGAGTTGCTGGCAGCCTTGGGCAATCCGATTATTTCAACTTCAGCACATCTGCCACCAGATGAAGCAGATAATGGCATGATTCGGATAGATCCTGAAACGATTCAGTCGCGGGTAGAGCTATTCGATCGTTTGGACAAGTTGGTAGACATAATTGTAGACACTGGCGAGGAACCTACATTTGAAGTATCTACCATCTTAGATATGACCGGAGACGAAGCAGCAATTATACGGAGGGGTTTAGGTTGGGAAACAGCAGCAGCATGGGTATAAGAATTCCACTTCACAGGCGCACCTCTCGGTTTCGGAAATTGCGATCGAAATAACTCCAGTTTTAAAATTGTCATATTTAAAAGTGATGTCTACGATCGGCTGTTGTGTGAGGCAGTGGATATAAGAGGATGGTGGCAAAACTTGGCACAGTAAGGTATTTGACAACTTTCAGAAAATGGCGGGTACTCGTGTGCCAGCGTTGAGATGGTGGCTTGTGAAGAAAAGCGACACATTGCCATAACTGTAACTCTTTCGTATTTCCTATAGTTTTGATATATGAGCTTTAGATGTGAGCATTATATACGGCAAGTCTTGATGGATGAATGCTTAAAAATTCACAAGCCTTGGACGGTCTTGATTGCTGTGTCTGCGTTGTAATTACGGTGCAATACTACTGGAAAAGTCATGAAAGCTAACGTCGTCAGTCTACCAAACTCTACACCCATTTTTGAGAACCACGTTTCAAATGAAGAATCTTCAGATAGCAGCAATCGCTTGATTCGATTGCTGTCTGAGGAAATGCAAGCACAAGTGAAAGCAACACCCAAGTGTGTAGAAGCTTTAGCAAAGCGCATAGCCGTAGAAGTAGAACGCATTTGCGATAAAAGCTCCCGCATTCAAACATCTGGGGAAATCAAGTCCTGGCAGATGACGTTGGGAAGGCATCGGATGCAAAAATGCTTACGTTACTACCAACTAGGTTCCAAACAAGGGCGGGTGGAATTACATAGCAATTTGGGTGCTATGGTTTACCGTCATGTCACTATATCCGGTTCGGAGTTGGGCTTTGATGCTCGTTACAGCCTGATTGAAGATTTTTTACAAGCATTTTATATCGAAGCCATCAAAGCTTTCCGTAGAGAAAACGAACTACCAGAGAATCACACGCCGCGTACTCAGTTGCAATTAGCTGAATATATGGCTTTTACAGAACAGTATGCTAAACGCCGGATCAATTTACCTGGTGGTGCAAATCAGCAATTGATTATCTTGCGCGCCCAAGGTTTTGCTCGTCGTCAGCCCCAAGAAACTACCGTGGATATTGAAATGGCGGTAGAGTCTGCTAAGGGTGAAGAAGCAGAATCTTACCAGCGTAACTCGGCGGTGCAACAACTGCGATCGCAAATGATTGCCCAAACTAATTTCGATCCATCTGAAGAATCAGAACGCGATCGCGTCATCACTGAATTGATGAAATATCTGGAGTCTCAAGGTCAATCTGATTGTATGAACTACCTCAGCTTGAAACTTCAAGACCTCTCAGCTCCAGAAATTGACCAAATTCTCGGTTTAACTAGCCGTCAGCGCGATTATCTCCAACAACGGTTTAAATACCACGTAGAAAAGTTTGCCAAACAACACCATTGGCAATTAGTACATCAATGGTTAGGCGCGGGTTTAGAGCAAAAGTTGGGTTTATCTTCCCAGCAGTGGGAAATCTTTGTAAATCAACTCACAGAACAGCAACAGCAAATATTAGAGTTAAAAACTGCACGAGAAAACGACGTTGCGATCGCCAAAGCTATCAAATGCACCCCCAAACAGCTACAAAAACGCTGGACTCAACTTTTAGAACTAGCATGGTCTATCCGCAACGGTCATACTGAAGCACAAACAGGTTGAAGCCAAAGTGAAATAACTAAAAATCATTATCAAAGCTTATGACTGGGACGAGGAGCGCGAATTTAGCTTATAGACAAAGGAGAAAATTTCATTAATTCGTAGCGAATTCTTTGCGTACCTCTGCGCTTCCCTCTGCGCCTCTCTGCGTTTAAATTTCACCCCTCAATTCGCCGGAATCTTCCACAAATAACTCTTATCTGAATTTATCTAAATTACTAACTCCTTCTTCATCCAAATTATTAATACATTTGTATTTATTTAGTACAAAAATACCAATATTTTCCGATTTTGCACCCATTAATCCAACCTTGTTTACGTCAAAATCAAAAATTCATATTAAGCAACTGCCCCTTTTTTCCTGCTTCTGTGAAATCCTATAATAAGCAGGACTTTTGGCAGAGGAATTTAGGATGGCTCTGACTCAAGGCGGACGGGCAAATAAGTCTGGGAATATTTTAGAAGCAAATGTAGAAGCAATCTTGCATGGGCATAATTATTTCCAAGTAGGGAACTATGTCCAAAAAGAATTTATACTAAATGCTACTTTATTGCCAAAACGTTATGGCAAAGAAGTTTATATTGGAACTGGAATTTATCATACCTATCTGAAGGTCGATTTTTATGTTATTGGCTCATCTGTAATGCCATCTGGTTTAATTTTTGAGTGCAAATGGCAAGAAAGCCCTGGTTCAGTTGATGAAAAATTTCCTTACTTGAACATGAATATTCAGCACTATTACCCAGCACCAACTATCGTAATTTTAGGCGGTGAAGGTATGCGAGAAGGCGCAAGTAAATGGCTAAAAGCAAGAGTTGATGATAACCATAATTTATTAGCAGTTTATAGCTTAGATAGATTCATTGCTTGGGCAAATAAAAATCTTTAAAAGATGTAATTAATAGTTCGTTAATCAGTCCTCTATTTTTGATGCTCGAGTTAATTGAACGCGCTGCTTTAATTTTATAGGTTTCAAAATTGATCTCAGTATAAATTTTTTTAATAAATTCGCTATCAGAATTGCATACCATAACTTTGACACCACGACTTGCTAACTCTGCACAAGTATCTCTTAAAAGTTCTTGGTCTTTTTGACTAAAACAATTTTGACTATAAGCAGTGAAATAGCTAGTATCACTAATAGGATGGTAGGGCGGATCGAAAAATACAAAGTCATCACTGCTAGTCGCATGATTTAGGACTTCTGTAAAATCTGCTTGTTTAATTTCTGCATGGGAAAGTGCTTCTGAGGCTGCTTTTAGTAAAACTTCAGCACAAATATTGGGATTTTCATATCTGCCTAATGGCACATTGAACTTACCTTGTGAGTTGACTCGATACAGACCATTAAAACAAGTCTTATTAAGATAAATTAGACGAGCAGCTTTTTCTATATCAGTACCACTAGAATTGTTTCTAATACTATAGTAATAATCTTTATTATGTCGGATTTTATGCTGTTTTAATAGAGAAATTAATTCCTCAACCCGATCTCTAACACAACAATAAGTGTTAATTAATTCGGCATTAATATCAGTTAAAATAGCTGCACTTGGTTGAAGATAGAAAAAAACAGCACCCCCACCTAAAAATGGCTCATAGTAATTTTTATAACTCTTAGGAAAATAAGGAATATATTGCTGTATCAACCGACTTTTACCCCCTGCCCACTTCAAAAATGGACGCGGGCTAGTTTCCTTTGAGACTTGAATAACCATTTACTTACAATTTAACGGAAAATAATCATGACTAAATAAAGCCAATATAACCGACAAGCCAAATTTTAGATTAACTGGCTAATTTTCTAGCCGCATATATTACAATTGAGTAGATAAAGCATATCAAAACAAACGTAAGTATATAACAAGGCAGTTTACATTCAGATGTTTGACGGATTTTGGGATAACGTTTTTCGCTACCCCCGATACTTAATTACGATCGTCTTAGGCTTGTTTCTGAACACCTTTGCGCCATTAGTGCCATTGTTGAAACGCCCAGTCACCTCGATCGCTATCTTGGGTTTATTTGTGAGCGGCCTAGTCTTCCTTACTTTTACCCTACGGGCAATGCTGGGCTTGAGTCCAATCTAGACTAGGGTTATATAGGGGCTGTGCCCCATAGACGGTTGCTCTCGCTAAGTACTGTCAACCCAACTTGCATTTATATTTTGTCGTACAACCTCTGTGATGAGGCGAAATTTTTATGGCTACAAATCGTCGGGTTTCCCGCGTTGCTGAACTGATCAAACGGGAAGTTAGCCAAATGCTGCTTAACGGAATTAAGGATGACCGTGTGGGTACTGGAATGGTCAGTGTTACTGATGTTGATGTTTCCGGCGATCTCCAACACGCCAAAATCTACGTCAGCATCTATGGTACGGATGAAGCTAAGGTAGAAACAATGGCCGGTTTAAAGTCGGCGACAGGTTATGTCCGCAGCGAACTAGGGGCGCGGATACGGCTACGTCGTACACCAGAGGTAATATTTCTCGAAGATCGCTCTATAGAACGCGGTAATAAAGTATTGGCACTACTAAACCAACTTAACCACGATCGCCCGTCAGAAAATCTGGTAGCAGTAGAAGACAGCGCTGTTCAAAATGATGAAGAATTCTCCGAATAAGTAACTAAAACAACAATGTAACTTCAGAACAATTAATCTCAGCAAATCCGCCAAACAGTTTACAGACGTGACTAGATCGCGTCTGTTTTAATGTGAACATAACCTAATTCAGCAAAACACTTCTTGGCATTTGTCGGGAAAAAGGGGAAGGGTTAAAGGGCAAAGGTATGGAATTTTCTCAAACCCAGTAACCTTTAACCTTTCTCCAACCGGAAAGCAAAAGCTACTTTGGCAAGATGTGTATTCTTCCTTGCTAAAACTCCATTCCTCGATCGGTGGAATATTCACTAATTCTGAAATTCTGACTCCTGTTTATGTGTGTCCTGATTATGAATTAGAGTATTACTCGACCCTTTTACAGATGTTTTTCAAAAGAAAATTGGATGGTGTTAGTGCTGAAATTAACTAATAAATTACAGGCTTACTTAAGAAATTGTTAGCAGATGCTATGATTCAAGCCTTCGTAGTATACTTTGTCCGTTATGTTTTGCAACAATTTATACCCTAATAACTGACAAATATTATTGTGTTGCTTACCTTAGATGAATACCCGCAGTTATAGATCCAACTTTTAAGGTGATTATTTGATATGTAAGCGATAACGATATAAACCCTTTCCACCCACCAAATCTTGCCTAAATACACTAATGGCAAGACTTTCAGACTTGTGGCATCAAAACCATACAGTTACATAAGCAGGTTAAGTTAACTACTTGGAATTTTTTTTGTAAAGCGGATTTTCGACAAATGTCAGGATTCGTTGACTTTCTTAACATTTCTTGAGATAATTTCAGGAGATGTAGCGTCAAAATAAAAATAGTTCCGTATAGCAAACTACAAAATGTTAGCCACAAGTCTAATTTCTGTAATGTTTGTTCCTAATTTTTAACGGGAACACTATCGTAAGTGTTAATTTGTGAGTAAAAACCATGAGTGTGAATACGGTGCCTTCTATCAATTACTACTCTCTAGATGTGATTCAAGACGAAGCACGCCGACTGGTGCAAAAGGGAATGGTTAGCCGACAACAGCCAATATATAGCCTCTGCCAATACATTCCAGCGAGAGAGTGGGTTTGCGTTGAATGTGAATTAGAGAAATGTGACTTTTTGTTACGCGATCGCATTGGCGACCTAATTGGTCGCGAACAGTGGGACAACGACTAATCAATGTTGGATTTCCGGTTTGGGATTGGGAGTTTGTTTTTGATGTGTGGATGTCACCATCAAAGATTCAACACTCAATCTGGCGGATAATCTCTAGTTTTGAATGAGCATTGCCCTATACAGAATCTTGCGTTTTTGATTAATACAGAAGCATTTGAGTCTGAACTTATACAACTTTTCAAGTTAAAGAAGGCATCAAAACCATTTGTTCTGTACATCTGGTGTCACAACTTGAGTTTAGTATATAGATTCTGCGAAGTTCCTACATCGATCCGATAGAAGTGTAGGAACTTCGCTTTTGACTCGCAATTTATTGCATCCCTGACTTAAAGGAAGCGATTGTCTGCTTGCTGTTAAAAGCCAAAATCAGCCTTGAAAAGTTTGCTAAGTAAAGGCTAACCTCAGCAGTTGCGATAATACAGGAAACCTCCGCAAGCAACTGGCTCAACTTTCGCAAAATTCAAAATTTTTATTTTTATAGTATTTTTTCAGGAAAAATCTTGCAAAGCATAAAAAATCATCTTGACATTTTTGGGGGAAGGGGAAAGGGGAAAGAAAAAACCTTTAACCTTTACCCTTTAACCTTTTCCCAAAACCCAATTCCGAATTAAAAATCCACAAAGCGTGCAGTATTGCCTCCCTCTCCTGCCTCCTGCCTCCTTCACTTGATTATTATCCTACTTGCTCTAAATATTGATTAATGTCTTCAATAATGCGAGTAAGTTCAGCCTCAGTAGTCAAGCGAATGTTGACATTGCGAACAGTCAGCAAAACTTTGGCTGCGAAGGGTGTTGGCCAGATATTAGGATTACAAAAAACTTCTAAAAATACTTCACCCGTATAACGATATTCCAGGGGAGGCTGGGGAGTGACTCTACCACCGCCAGGAGTGGGTTTAGCGGCGATCGCTTTTAGGCGTTCCATCAGTTGATCCGTTGCTGCCTTTAATTCTCGTGCTGCTTGGGCTGAAAAACTGAAAGAGACTGAACCCTCAATCAAGTTCAATGTTAGAGGAATTGAAGACATATTTTTTTTATTAAAACTTCTTGATAAGTAGTTATATTACCGGAAGAAGGGGTCTGAATCCCACTCTGATAGTTTGCGGTGTCTTCTTGAAAGACCACTAGTACAGCTTGGCGTAATTCGTTAGTCTGTCAAGACAAGTATTTTTTCCTGGGTAAATAAGTTTGTAGTAAGGACTTTAGTCCTTATGTTAAGCCCTGAAGTGCTTACTACGTAGCAGGTTCTCATCAGTTTGCAATCACAATTACCCGATCGTTTTGTTACCGCTGAATCAGGCTGCGAAGCCGCCATCAATTTTCAGACTTGCACCAGTAACGAAACCGGCTTCTGCACTGGCGAGATAGGAAACCATATCGGCTACTTCTTCACTTTGACCATAGCGCTGGAGGGCAGTAATACTTCTCATGGTGTCGGCAAATGTACCGTCTGCGGGGTTCATGTCGGTATCTACCGGGCCGGGTTGGATATTGTTTACCGTGATGCCACGAGGGCCGAGATCGCGGGCAAGACCGCGTGTAAAACTAGCGTTGGCGCAGCCCGCCGTAGGCATCGCACCCTTGGTCAAAGCATAGACGGAACCACCAGCAAATGGCATGATGTCACTGTTGACGCTGCCAATCATAATGATTCGTCCGCCCTCGCCGATATGGCGGATAGCCTCTTGAGTTGCCACAAACACGCCCTTAATGTTAACTGCGATAATTCGGTCAAAATCATCCAGTGAGAACTGGTCAATTGGGGCCAAGGTGGCGATCCCGGCATTGTTCACGAGGATATCGAGACGACCAAAAGCTCTTACAGTCTCGGTGACAGCATTTTTCACCGCTTCAGCGTTGGCACTGTCGGCGCGAAGAGCCTTGGCTTGTCCACCTGCTGTTTCGATCGCTTGCACCACCTCATCGGCTTTTTGCGGCGAGCTAGTGTAGGTGAGGGCGACAGCTGCCCCATCTTGTGCTAAACGTTTAGCGATCGCTGCCCGCAAACCGCGTGAGCCACCTGTTACCAATGCCACCTTCCCATTAAGTTTTTTGTTGCTCATAGGATTCTTTTGTGATTAAAATTTTGTATCGTCTGGTATAGATATAAAGCATGGGGGTAAGCCTATCAAGAAATTATTATACTGATGAGTATGAAACAGGAAAAAATCACTGCGGCCATAGGCCGACCCCGCGAGTTCGATATCGATGACGCGCTCAATCGTGCAATGTATGTGTTCTGGCGCAAGGGCTATCTAGGCACATCCCTCTCGGATCTGACCGAGGCTATGGGCATTAATCGTCCTAGCCTTTACGCTGCCTTTGGGAACAAAGAATCTCTATTTCGCAAAGTGCTGGCTCGTTATGCCGACGGGCCATCAGCCTATCTTCGTGAGGCTCTCAAAGAGCCAACTGCGCGCCAGGTCGCCGAGCGGATGATGCACGGGGTTGTTGACTTAGGAACCGATCCGCACAATCCACCCGGATGTCTCTGGGTTCATGGCACGCTTTCATGCGGAGATCCAGCCGATCCGATCCGGCAGGAATTGTCTGCACGCCGAGAATCGAGTGAAGCTTCTGTACGTAAGCGTTTCGAGCAGGCGATTTTGGAGGGGGACTTGTCGGCTGATTCCGATCCAGCGGCTCTCGCTCGCTTTGTCGTGACAGTCAATTGTGGAATATCAGTTCTGGCGGCAACCGGAGCTACCCGAACGGAACTCTTGCAGGTTGTGGAGACAGCGTTGCAAGCATGGCCTCAATAGGCTACATATAACACCTATTTGATATTGTATGGACATTTAAGGTGGAAACTGTCAGATTTCGCTCCTCAAATTTTGACCATTTTCTGAATAAACTATGAGCTTCCTTATCCTTATCAGCTAGTAAATAACACTCATTAAGCCGATCGGTTATTTAGAGTAAATACAGACTACTGATGGTCGTCATAATATCTTTGAATACAATTCGATATGATATCAGTTGATGTATTAATAACAAAGTTAATTAAAACATTACTTAAAAATTAATGCTAAAAATACGCGGTTATTTCTAAAGCCATTAACAATGACTATCCAGCTTGTAGCTGCCGTTAGTTAAAAAGAATCTCAATAAAACAATCTAAAATATAGAGACTATAGACAGATTTAACTCTTACTGTGTAAGACTTTGATACACTTTATTTGTGTTTATTTGTATTTTGAGGTCTACATTAGAAGTCATAGAACTTGATGTGATAAATTATCTATGACTTACGATAACCGCGCCGAAGTAAGAAAGGTTTTAATTATTACTCTATTACTCAACCTGTTTGTAATGGGATTGAAAGCAATTGTGGGCTACTGGACAGGTTCTTTGAGTTTACTAGCTGATGCCTTGCATAGTGTGACAGATAGCGCCAACAACGTTTTAGGATTAGTTGCGAGTAAATTTTCTTCTCCACAACCCGATCGCGAGCATCCCTACGGACACAGCAAGTTTGAAGCAGTAGGCGCTCTAGGAATTGCCTCATTTTTAGGAATAGCCTGTTTTGAAATTCTGCAAGGAGCAATCGAACGAATTCTCAAAGGTGGTGGTGAACCGATAAAAATATCGCCCCCGGAATTGTGGTTATTACTAATTGTGTTGGGTGTGAATATTTTTGTGGCGTTTTATGAACGTGCTGTGGGTAAGCGGGTAGGTAGCTCAATTCTGATTGCTGATGCGACACATACCATGAGCGATGTTTGGGTGACAATTTCTGTAATTGGTGGCTTGATAGGAGTTTGGCTAGGTTATCAATGGATGGATTTGGTATTAGCTTTTCCTGTCGCCTTGTTGGTATTTTGGAGTGGCTGGTCAGTTTTAAAAGAGAATTTGCCTTGGCTTGTAGATCGAATGGCGATCGCACCAGAAGCAATACACGCGATCGCAACTTCTGTTCCAGGTGTAATTAACTGTCACGCGATCGCTTCTCGCGGCCTTCTTGGTCGTCAAGTGTTCATTGAAATGCATTTAATAGTGGATGCATCAGACGTAGAAACTGCCCACCAGATCACTGAAGAAGTAGAAAGCCGATTAGAAGAACGATTTCGTCCAGTGAGAATTTTAATTCACGTCGAGCCACCAGCATATAAATCTGAGCAAATTAGTTTTGAAACTGGATTTAAATAGTTTAGGAAATTGAAAATTACGGCTTTTTATAATGCTCGCAAACCTTATAAGTAGCGATCGCTCATAAACAAAGAAAAAGAAAACTCATTTTTAGTCTAGAATCTTTGGCAAACATAACATCGCTTCAAATCGAGCAGATAAAAAAATGAGAGAGTATACAGATAAATAAACCAACAGACTTAAGTAGATAATTGTTTATTTATTTTTAATCAAAGGTGAATTTTAGTTGGTGTGTAGATGAGAAAACTTCCATCTAAGTACATCGGGTTTACACCCAAAAAAATCGGTAACTCTCAAATAACCAATTCACTTTTAGATGAGGAACATGGGGCAGATAAGGTAAATAACAAATAAAAACCGACAAATGACTGCATCTTTGTATTAACTCTTATAAGAAGCAACCAAATCTGCGACGATCGCAACTAGTTCTCCAGGATCGACAGGTTTAGCCACATGAGTCTGAAAACCCGCTTCCAAAGCACGGCTACGATATTCGCTATCACCATAAGCAGTTAAAGCGATCGCTGGAAGTTTTCCATAAATATCAGGCTTTAGTGCCCGGATCTTGCGGATAAGGGTGTAGCCATCTTCATCAGGCATTGCAATATCACAAATCAAGACATCTGGTTGCAACTCAGGTAATACTTTCAATGCTACCGCTGCCGATGCAACTGCCATAATGGTGGCTCCATCAGCTTCCAACACAGTAGTAATGTAAAAGCGGCTATCATCATCATCATCAACTACGAGGATGTTTAAGCCAGCAAGGGAAAGGGCAGGTTCCATAACATCTCCATTAATGTTGATCGAATGAAATGTATTTCTAATAAGCTATTTATTTTTTATCTCTATCACCATACCATTGGTAATTTTACTGCGATCGCGCCTATTTTCCTAAAATATAACTTAATTTGTCTAGTCACCATCCAATTGATGCTTAATTATTCACTGGTATTTATAATTATTGACTGGATAAAATTATGTTATTGTTTAAATTCCTTTACATTAAAAAATTAACTTTAACTATTCGTTAAATTTTAAAAATAATCTTGCTAACTACTGACTGCTTTATTACTAACAGGTTTGAATTCAATACTTTTCGGATAAACCCAATAATCTCTTTTTTGGTCTGGGGAAAGGTTAAAGGGCAAAGGGGGAAAGGTAAATTCAAACCCTTTCCCTTTCTCTTCCCCAAAACCCGAAAAGTATTGGGTTTGGATTTTGATGCAGCTTGAAAAAAGTCAAAAAAATAGACAATGCCGAATCTTAAAACTAGTCAGGTCGGCATTGTCATTTTTTAATCAATACAGTTTGTTCAGATCGGCTCAAAACCTAGATGTAGAGACGCAATTTCTCGCATCTTTAAAAACCAATTATCTAGACCAATAACCCTTAAGCTTATTGAAATGAAGCAGCAGACGCTCTAGATCCAGTCAGGAATTAGGAGTCAAAAGTAATACACCTAACTATTAACTTGCAAACTGCTGTATGTGAATTTCAACTCCTGCAAGTAATCTGAACCGTAGTAAAGAGTAATCAGCTTTTAGTTAAGTCAACTCAAAACTTGATTACTCCCATTCAATGGTTCCAGGTGGCTTAGAGGTGATGTCATAAACCACGCGATTCACCCCTTTTACCTCATTCACAATTCGAGTAGAAATCACTTCCAGGACATCATAAGGCACTCTTGCCCAATCAGCAGTCATGCCATCTTCACTGGTAACAATCCGCAAAACAATGGGGTAAGCGTAAGTACGTTGATCTCCCATAACGCCAACACTACGAATCGGTAGCAATACAGCAAATGCTTGCCAGAAATCATGATACATACCGCGTTGGTTAATTTCTTGCCGCACAATCAAATCAGCATCGCGCAAAATATTTAACCGCTCAGATGTAACTTCCCCCAGAATCCGAATTGCTAAACCAGGCCCAGGAAAAGGTTGCCGTTGAACAATTTCTTCTGGTAAACCAATAGAACGCCCAAGTTTACGGACTTCATCTTTAAATAGTTTCCGCAGTGGTTCGACCAATTTAAATCTTAGGTCTTTGGGCAAACCGCCAACATTGTGATGACTCTTAATTTTCACCGCTACCCGCTCACCAGTTTGGGGATCTACATTGGTGTCCGCAGATTCGATGACATCTGGATAAAGAGTTCCTTGAGCTAGATAGTCAAAGTGACCGAGGCGCTTGGATGTTTCCTCAAATACACTAATAAATTCGTGTCCGATGCGGCGGCGTTTTTCTTCAGGATCTGTGATTCCGGCAACTTTAGCCAAAAAGCGATCGCGGGCGTTAACATATTCAACAGGAATGTGAAACTGTTCTCGAAATAGCTTTACCAATCGCTCTGGCTCATATTTTCGCATAAAGCCTTGATCGATAAACACGCAAGTCAGTTGCTCGCCAATCGCTTTGTATAGCAAGAAAGCCAGAGTAGAAGAATCCACTCCACCAGACAGCGCTAATAGCACCCGCTTTTCACCAACTCTGGCGCGAATTTCTCGAATTGCTTCTTCAACAAAAGCCGCTGTTGTCCAAGTGGGTTCGCAATCGCAGATATGGTAGACAAAATTACGGATTAATGCTATACCACCAACTGAATGCACTACCTCTGGATGGAACTGAACGCCGTAAAGTTTCTTTTCGTGGTCAGCAATAGCAGCACAGGGAGTATTTTCTGTATGTGCTAACAATTCAAACCCTGATGGCATTTGGATAACTGAGTCTCCATGACTCATCCACATGGTAGTGCCATCTTCAACATTAGTAAGCAAATCTGTGGGATCGTCAATATATAATGAAGCTTTGCCGTATTCACCTCGATCGGCTTTTGCCACTTCCCCACCAAGCTGATTTACCATCAATTGCATCCCATAGCAAACACCCAAAATGGGTATTCCCAAATTCCAGATTTCTGGGTCACAATGGGGAGCGTTATCACCATAAACTGAACTTGGTCCACCTGAGAGAATTATTCCCTTGGGATTGAGTTGGCGCAAATGTTCAGAAGTAGTGCGATAGGATAAAACTTCCGAGTATACTTGAGTTTCGCGGATGCGACGGGCAATCAGTTCAGAATATTGAGAGCCAAAATCCAGAATTACAATCAATTGGCGATCGAGCCGCCCAAAAGTTTCCAATGTTTGGGGCGCTTGTTCTGTTGGTATCACCGCTGTATTCATGACGGGAGTGTTATGTCTGTAAAGGGTAGATGCATTGTGGTCTATGATGATGCTATTATTTAGCCTGGGTAGGCTAATAATGGTATAGAGAGCCTTTACAAACGCGAGTTTATGTGCGTTTGTCTATTCCCTGAGTCGGAGATGGTATTAAAACGATAACTTACCCTAGAGTGGTTACTTAAAGGATTATTTATTTGGATTGTTTACGATTATTCATAATAAATTAACATAATTTTCCCATCAACAGACGAGCAGTTTTACTCTTCACGATAATTTTGCGATCGCGATCGAAGAGAATAGAGCCACATACTGTTAATTTTTTGCCGCTTTCGCTATGGCTTTGAATGTATTCTTGGGCACGAACATCAATAGTTTCGGCGATCGCACTGTAAACTTTATTTACCCAATCACTACCAGTTGCAGTATCTAAGGATTTTAGGTGTGTTAGTGCTGCTTCAGCAGTTGCACTGTTAAATACAGCTTGGATATCTGGTGATTTTAAACCTGCGAGCGCACAGTGCGCTGCCAAAATTTCCCGTCGTCCATCAGCTAAGTAGTGATGGGTATGAAAAATCCCGCCAGCCAGCTTCATCAGCTTACCGTGATAGCCAAATAATAAAATTTCTTTTACACCCAGCAGATCAGCTTCTACTAACATTGGGCCCAGCCAGTTAGCAGTTTTTACCAGTTGTTCGGGATTAATCCCTAGTTTACGCGCCAAATCTAGGCCATTCTCGCCGATACAAAATACTAAAGTTTCAAAATGACTGGCTTTATTTTGTAATTCCGCCCGAAAAACTGCAAGCTGATCGGGTGTACTTAAGGGTTGAGAAATACCAGTTGTGCCTAAAAGGGAAAGTCCTTCAACCACACCAAAAGCAGAATTTGAAGTCCGAACAGCAAGCGATCGCCCTTCGGGTAGAATAATCGTCACCGTGATTTTTTCCCCTGGTGCTAGTATCCGTTGCAAATTCTCTTGCAACAGCTTTTGAGCATAAGCATAAATAGCTGGTTTGTCATCAGCATTCGCCTGTTTGCCAATTCCTTCCCCACCTTTAATAATGACAGCATCATCACCCTGTTCTCGCCATTCCACCAATGCCCAAATGGGTGTATCTTTAGTTAAATCGAGATTATCACCGGGATCGCTGCGAGCGATCGCTAAAGCTGTATTTTCAGATAATCCTGCTACCTGTTCAATGGGGATTTCGGCTATTTGAGCCGGTTCAATCAAATCTATAGAGGCAAAAGTTAGGGATTTGCGATCGTGTAACCAATGTAAAGCAGCGACAGCAGCAGCGCAGGCAAATACTGGTAGTGTGTATCCAGAACGGGACATTTTGTAAATTCAACAGTCAAAAGAATTGTTCAAAAATAAAGACAGTTTCAGATAGCTTGCTTTCTTCAGGATAACGGCTAAGACGATCGGCAGCAGATATTCTTTGCATCCACGCCAACGGCTTTTGGTGTCCGCTTCATCGCTTTGTTAGACCGCTTTACCAGGGTAGATACTGAACTTGACCTTCTAGTTCTCCCTCCTGGCTACACTCTACAAGTACAAGAATATCTTCAATGACGCGCCCGACGGGCTTTCTGGGGCAGGTTTTTTTGATTAGACAAATTTTTGGGATTTTAAAACCAAAACCATTGTCTGAGAACTTAAAACTACGTTCAATAATTGAGAACATTCTCAACTATTTATCGAAAGCCTAAAAGCCTGCCCTTGAAAGCGCCCGACGGGTGCATCTAGGCTGACTTCGATAACTCCTGGCATGGTCTGACCTTGCCTAACTCGATCGTATGCATAGCGAGTAATTGTAGAAACGTCATGGGTAAGCAGGATACATCCTTCTTGGGCTGCCCAATCCAGGATAGTTGGATCGTCTTTGCCTGATAGTCCAACATCTTGTACACGAACGATGTCAATTTTCGGGCTACGACGGGACAATCCTCTAACAACCGTATTATCGAAATTTTCATCCGCAAAGAATTTTAACATGCTTCCTGTGCTGCTTTGCGGGCAAGCAAGCGATCGCGTAAGCCTTGTGGGTCAAAATTCGCTTGATTTATTGCCCGAATCTCTTGTGATTGCTGGCGTCGCTGTTGCAAGTAGGCTTCTACTTCCAGTTGATGATTGAGGTAGAAGGCGATCGTAGCGTAAATGTCAGCCAAATTGAGCGACGGATAGCGATAAACAATTTCCTCAGCTGTCGCGCCTTGCTTAAAGACAGCAACCACAGTGTCTAATGTGACGCGGGTTTTACTGACTAGAACTACACCATCCTCATTCGATTTTAGAGGAGCAAGTTCGGCAATAATCGATAGTGTCATGAACGCCTTCCAATTTCATAAATTAGTCAAGATAATAATTTCGACCACCTTCAAACATAGATTCTAGCTCCTCAACTGCTGCAAGAATTGCCTTTATATCTCCATCTGAAGCCAACTCTTTAATCTCTTTGAGACGTTCCAACACTCCTGCTTTCCCATCTGGCAGCAATGCATTAAAGTGATACCAATTGTAGAGGTGATAGAGCAGGTGATACGTAACACCGATATCTAGTTGATGACTAGGTTCACGTAGAAATAACTCTAAATCAACTAACCAGTCTATTGCGGCTTCAATTCCATCAATGTAAGTGTGAAAAACAGCAGTTTTCAGCATCTCCTCTGGTGCATTGGGATAAGCTTGGCGAAATGCCTGTTTTGCCTCGCTGCTCAAGTTGCTACGTTGTAGCAAAGTTCGTACAATTTCCCAACGTTGTTCTCGACTGAATTGTTTTGGCGTGTTCGCATCCTGTGACTGTTGCATCTAAGCCCATCCAATAATGCTAACAGTGTAACCAGTCTGTTTTAACTGCGATGATATCTTCGGAAGTTAATTCAGAAAAATCCTCTAGGATTTCTGCTTCAGTCATTCCACCAGCAAGATATTCCAAAATATCATAAACAGTAATTCGCATTCCCCGAATACAAGGTTTACCACTGCGTTTTCCAGGATCAATCGTAATAATGTCGTGGTAATTCATAAAAAAGTAGATAACCTTTCTTTGGCTATCACAGATCAGTCTTGATCGGTCTGCTCCAATACAGTATTAGCCTGCTGAAAACACATTGTTAGACTGCCCATACAAATACCCGATACACTAATCCATTACTGAGAATATATAGAGAGCCTCCTCTACCTACAACACTTTCTGCAATAATTGTTTGTCCTGCCTCATCTGTAAACTTGAGTTGTTTGAGTAGTTTGACCTTGCCATTGTTGTTCAGAGAAAACAAATGATACGTATCTCGATCATCATATCCTCCACGAAATAAGGCTCGACTACCAGAAACAGCAAAACCATCACTGCCCGAAATAGGCATATTCCACACCGACTGAATTTTCTTATGATGTAAATGAACGAGTGGGAATTCTGTGTAATAGTACAACCAGACATCTGTATCAGATTCCACATTTAATGCATAACAATCACAAATGGAATCTAAGCCATCCGTTGGCTGAAAATCGTATATTTTATTTCCCGTTGAATCCCATGCAACAAGCCCAGACGATCCAATTGGCTCATCCCAACCAAAATTCCCGAAAACTCCTTCATCAAAAAAACTAGTCCAAATGGTTCCGTTTGAAGTTGTTTGAACGGATTGGATGCCATCGCCAAGCAGGATTTCTCGACTAAATTTTCCACCAAGGCTATAAATACGACCGTTTCTTTCAAAATCATTCGGACTTTTGTAATGACAACGGGCACATACAAGCAGTATCTCTTTTGCAGGAAGAGGTTGAATATCGTGAATGTTAAATTGTTCTTCTGCAATATCAATGTCGAGTGTTAGCCTATCTTCTTGAAAAGCGATTATGCGGTAACTCTGCGGAGTATCTGGAGTCGTTTTTGCAAAGCTTGCCCATCCTGGCTGTTCAGTCCGGTAATCGAGTGGTTGAACAGCAAGCACGACATAAACCATTTCATCGAAACCAACATTGAATGCAACAATGTTTCCGTCGGTTACAACGGAATTCAATTCAGCAATAGGTGATAGCGGAAGCATTTTTTGCAACTGGCGATCGTCACTGAACTAAAATAATGAGAGAATAGAGTAGGCCTTTTGGCAAAATTACGAATTACGAATTACGAACTTGTACTGAGCGTCTTGCCCTGAGCGAAGTCGTTGGCGTGGTCACTGAGCGTAGTCGAAGTGCAGCCTCTCCAAGAGTTGGGAGCCGAAGTATTACGAATTAGTTAAACACCTACTTCTGATAATAGAACTTCCATAGCTTCCCAAGAAATTCCTTGTTGAATATAACGGGGTGCTTCAGGATTATAAGGACTGGCTACTCGGTCAATGTTGAGGATGTTTCCCCCATCTGGTAGAACAGGTACATCTGCATCAAATGCCGTTGGACGCATCAAAGAACTGGAAAAGCCTTTGAAAACAGCAATCGTATCTTGCTCATCGGCAATTTCCACCGTTACAAGTAGGACTTCTTTGGTGCGTTTAGCGGTGTATTGTTCCAGTCGCTTACCAATGGAATTCATTTTTTTTAGAGTAGGGGTATGGTGGCGCAACGACGGTTACTGTGGTGTGGCTGAACGTCCTTGTTTGCCCAGCTTAATCAAAACAAAATAGCTCAAGTAAAGCACATAAATTACTAAACTAGTTATGCCAAGAAAACCTAAAAACTCAGCCTTGCTGTTAGCATGAAAATATTCTTTGAATAGCAACGGAGCCTCGAACCAGACACGACAATAGGGAGTCTTCAGCATATTGCCAGAAAAAGCACAACCCAAAAAAGGTATAAATGCTAGTGCGCCCAAAAAACAATAAACAGTTGTCGCCCAGCGCCAAGAAGTAAAAATCAATTTCAAAGAACCACTGGTTTGATACTCAATTTCGTCGTTGATATCCACCCAGAACCACAACGAAATCGGGATCAAAATCTGAGCTATCAACCCAGAGATAAAGCTAACTGGATACTGGGCAATCATTAAGTAAACCGTGATTGCCACCAAGCTTGATACTCGCCAGTATATAGCCAATAAGCGTTGTATGCCTTCCGCTTTTTGTACAAATGCCCAAATTAGAAGAATTAGCGGAATAATTACCAGGAATAATACTGCCAGTCGGTAATCAATCCAGACGAAAGGTCGAAACCAAATATCATAGTCCATATTTTTTCTCAAACAATAGATAAAGAAGAAGTCAGGAGTCTGAATAAATCAAGTTCGATTTTATACTAATACCTGATTGTAGACTACTAAATAAGGCAGGGGTATTAAACCCTTTTATTCAGGAGTCAGTCGGACTCCAATTCATCCTGAATTCTTCTTGATAATAGTTTATTGAACCTCGTATGACTAGAAGTCACGAGTATTACAAAAAATTTATAGGGGCGTACACATGTACGCCCCTAGTGCCAATTAATTGGTTGTTTAATTGATGAAAATCGCAACTTATCCCTTTGGAAGAAACCTATTGATTCAAATAAGAAATTTATTTTTTGTTTCCCCGACTCAAATCAGTAGCTCCAAAAACGCTTGCGAGTGGAGGACATTGGTGAGTTTCCACGTCCTCCACTCTAGGCGTCTTTTTTAGTCAATACTGGTTATTTGCTCACCAAACAACAGAAAATCCAGTTATCTCAATTTCTAGTCGTCGTAAACCCGGCATTCAATTGCTTCTGGGTTGTCATCACAATACTGTTCTAGAGAATTTTTGGGCTTGTTTTGGCGCTTGTGGGAAGCTTCGGCTTGCAATTCTTCTACTGCATCCCAAGCCGCAGCACACTCTGGTGAGTTACTACCGTTAAGATCGCAGACAGTACGCGCTTGTTCCACTTCTTGTTGGATTTGCTCTTGGATATTGCTTTTTGCTGTTTCTTGGATGTTGGTCATTGCTTTAATCTCGTTGTGTGTTGTTAATACTAGTATAGAAAATGGCAGTTTTTCGCTTGATTAATAACCATTCTAACCATTTAGCTGATGGGAAGTTAGTTTTTTAGCCATTGATTTATAACCAATACAGCAAGCTACTCTATCTATAATGCATTTACCTTTATTTTTTAAGATTTTGTGGAATTAGTAGCATAGATAAATAATCATACAATATATTTAGATGCCTATATTAGGGAATGACAACTCCAGCTTCTTGGGATGGAGGAGACAAAGGGTTGGCATCAATTATTGTCAGATGCAATTCTTCCCAAAATAAAAAGTCAAAATCTACTAGCCTAAAATAGAGAAAGAAGCTCAAAACTCATGGCAGACCAAATGCAGTGGGCCAATGCCCTATCAACCCGTCATTCTCTGGAAGCCGCTGTTACAGATGTGGTAGAACGAGCTGTTTCATCGTTAACAGCACCTGCGGATTTAGGACTGGTATTCATTTCGTCTGCTTTTACGAGTGAGTATTCCCGACTGTTACCCTTGTTAGCTGAGAAACTTTCTGTGCCTGTGCTAATTGGCTGTAGTGGTGGTGGTGTAATTGGGAGGACAGTTAGCGGAGAAACCCAAGAATTAGAAGCTGAACCAGCTATTAGCTTGACTTTAGCACACCTTCCAGGGGTGAAGATTCAAGTTTTTCATGTTGTTGCTGAAGAATTACCTGACTTAGACAGTTCGCCAGATGCTTGGCTTGATTTGATCGGTGTACCTGCATCACCGACACCGCAGTTCATATTGTTGTCTAGTTCTTTCGCCTCTGGAATCAACGATTTGTTACAGGGGCTAGATTTTGCTTATCCAGGATCGACGATCGTGGGAGGACAGGCTAGTGGTGGAGGTATGGGTGGTCGTGTTGCCCTTTTTTGTAACGATACTAACGGTGAGGAACAGCAAAACTTGTATCGCGAAGGCACTGTTGGTATAGCTTTGACTGGCAATATTGTTTTGGAAACGATTGTCGCTCAAGGATGCCGACCGATTGGCAAGCCATTGCAAGTTACAAAAGCCGATCGCAATATCATTCTAGAGTTAGACGAGCAAGTGCCTCTAGTGGTGTTGCGAGATTTGATTGCTAGTCTCAGCGAACAAGAACGGATTTTAGCACAGCATTCTCTGTTTGTTGGTGTGGCAATGGATGAATTTAAGCTGACTTTGCAGCAAGGAGACTTTTTAATACGTGGTATTCTTGGGGTCGATCCAAATGCTGGGGCGATCGCAATTGGCGATCGCGTCCGTCCTGGTCAAAGGCTGCAATTCCACCTCCGCGATGCCCAAGCCTCTGCTGAAGACCTCGAATTACTCCTCCAAAGTTATCAGCACCAACGAGAATCTGAACCCTCTGCTGTAGCTGCTTTGATGTTTTCTTGTCTGG
Organism: Nostoc sp. DSM 114167; assembly: GCF_052692655.1. Lineage (NCBI taxonomy): Bacteria > Bacillati > Cyanobacteriota > Cyanophyceae > Nostocales > Nostocaceae > Nostoc > Nostoc sp. DSM 114167. The sequence goes on along the minus strand of NZ_CP195116.1, from coordinate 2,599,562 downwards.
GACGAGGTGAAGGACTCTATGGTAAACCTAACTTCGATTCTGAACTATTTCAGCGTTACCTTAACGATATTCCTATAGGTGGCTTTTTCTGTGGCGGTGAAATCGGCCCTGTTGGTGGCAGAACCTTTTTACATGCCTACACTTCAGCATTTGGAATTTGTCGCCAAAATCAGTAATCAGTGCTAAACCAATTTTAGATTTTGAATTTTGGATTTTGGTGAAGCAGCACGGTCTTGGGGAGCCAGTGCAGTCTTGGGGTTTCCCCAAGTGGAGCATCTGGCGTGGTTTCCCCCATGAGTGATTGCTGAACCCGAAGGGATTGAACTAAAAATCTAAAATCTAAAATCTAAAATCTAAAATTGAATCACTCCTAACTCTTATTCAGTACAAGTGTGCTGTTATTATCAATCATCGTCAAATTTCCAGCAGTGGCAATGCCTGGATGAGGTTGTAATGCACTATATGTCTGAATGTAGCGCCGCACTTCTGGAGGAAAATGAGGGTAATCTAACACCGCATCCCCATCGGCAATAGTTGCCCAGAAATCGCGCAAACCAGGAGCTAATTCTTTTGCCTGTGATAATGGTAAGTTTAATGGAGAGTGAGTTAGTAGCTTAATTAAAAAAGGGAAAGAGCGATCGCCCATCCACTGCCTTGATGACTGTTGCAAGTCGGGGAACTCAGGCAGTGACTCTACGCGATGGGATAAAATTTGCAACGATTCTTTACCTTGGTTATCTCGATGAAATTCTAGCACTCGATAAGGGTGAGGATAGCTAACTAAAGAACCAGTGGTAATATCATATACCCCATCTGAGTAAGCAATATCCTGAACGTGCAAATGCCCTGTAAATACTAACTTGACTCCGTAGCGCCTCAGCAGCTGCAATAGTTCTGCTGAATTGGACAACATATAGCGATTTGCCAGTGGATGGTTCGATTGATTGGGCAAATGTTCCACTACATTATGATGCACCATCACCAAAACTAAATCATCACCAGATGCCGCTAGCACCTCTTCTAACCACCGTAGCTGTTTGGCATCCAAATACCCCACTTGCTCTCCCCGATCGTTAAAGGAGTTAGAATTCAGTCCAATCAGCTTAACTCCAGGCAATAACTGACGAATGTAGTAAATCTGCTGCGGATCTTCGTAGCCAAACTTTGTGTAATAGTAGGGAAAATCGGCAAAAGCAATCGATTGCCGATCGCCTAACAACACAGGAACGTCATGATTACCAGGAACAACATAGACGGGAAAAGGTAGCTGGGCTAAACATTGTTGTAACCAAGTGTGGTTCTCTGGTTCGCCGTGCTGGGTTAAATCTCCTGGCAACAACAAGAAATCTAAATCTAGTTGTGTTAAATGTTCTAGTACACTTTTAAATGCTGAGATACTTACTTCTACCAGATGAAACCGGCTAGGGTGATCCCAGATTGTGTGAGGAAGTGCCAGATGTAAGTCGCTGACTACCGCAAAGCGAAAATTGAGAGTCATTGATTTATGAAAATGTTAAAAGCAGAGGTTAAAATAAGCCTTTTCCCAAAAGTATAACGCTTGCTTTGTTTCCCTGCGTAGGAGTGCGTATACTTAATATTTATATACATTAAGCATTGATTACATACTATGGTGACGATTAACTTTAGGGCTAATCATAACCATTTATTTCTAAAAATTATCGTAAATTTGATTGCTAAAAATTATTAATTAAGCCTTGAATAACTGGGCGATCGCTGCTATTTGTACCTGAATAAATAATGAAATGAATAGATAATAATTCAATAGTGTTAGTAGCACGAAATGCGATGTCTACGACGGGCTACGCCTACGCATATCTCATCGTAGACATCGCTTTGTTTTCTGCTACTTCCCTTTTCGATAAAATAACTGAGCAGATCGGTAAAAAACAGGTTCGGAATCATGGCTCAAGCTAGTATTGGGATTATAGGTGGTAGCGGTCTTTACAAAATGGATGCGCTTAAAGATGTCGAAGAAGTGCAAGTCGAGACTCCTTTTGGTTCACCATCTGATGCTTTGATTCTGGGGACTTTGGATGATACACGGGTAGCTTTTTTAGCGCGTCATGGCCGCAATCACACGCTTTTACCCTCTGAGTTACCGTTTCGCGCTAATATCTATGCGATGAAGCAATTGGGTGTGAAGTATTTAATTTCAGCTAGTGCTGTAGGTTCCTTGAAGTCAGAGGCGAAACCACTGGACATGGTAGTGCCAGATCAGTTTATCGACAGAACGAAAAATCGGATTTCAACGTTTTTCGGTGAGGGAATTGTGGCTCACATTGCCTTTGCCGATCCGATTTGTAAGAACTTGGCTGCTGTGTTGGCAGATGCGATCGCATCTCTCAATTTACCAGAAGTTACTCTCCATCGCGGCGGTACTTATGTGTGCATGGAAGGGCCAGCTTTTTCCACTAAGGCAGAATCGAATCTTTACCGCAGTTGGGGTGCAACAATCATTGGGATGACGAATTTACCAGAGGCAAAGTTGGCAAGAGAAGCGGAAATTGCTTATGCAACCTTAGCGCTGGTGACAGACTATGATTGTTGGCATCCAGACCATGACAGTGTGACGGTGGAGATGGTGATTGGAAATTTGCTGCGGAATGCTGTGAATGCTCAAAAAGTGATTCAAGAAACTGTGCGGCGCTTGAGTGAAAATCCGCCAACCAGTGAGGCGCATTCGGCGTTGCAGTATGCAATTTTGACTCAATTGGACAAAGCACCAGCAGCGACGAAGGAAAAGTTAGGGTTATTGTTGCAGAAGTATTTGTAGTGTTGCTGATGAATAAGCGATGTTTATAACGGGCTACGTTTACGCAGTTTCTTAATACAGTTTTGCTCCCCTCTCCTGGTAGGAGAGGGGCTGGGGGAGAGGTCAAAATAGCACTCGTCAAACTCACATGATATTAAATCCTGTCCACATAAAACTAAAATAAAGCCTGCATATGCAGGCTTTATTTTAGTAGCCCCAGACTTTAATCTGTGGGCGCTTTTATATTTTTACAAGAGATTCAATGACTAAGCTGTTACGCATTCAAGTTGTATATTAAAGGAACGATCCTTGTCATTAGTTATTTGTTTTTAAAGGACAGATGACCAATTGACTTAGGACAGTCTTAACGTCAAAATTTACAATCTAGAAGCGCATCAGCTTAATTTCAATCGATTGTGTTCTTAACTGCTTTGCCTGCATCCTCAGCTGTGCGCTTAACATTTTTACCAGCATCCTCAGCTCCACGCTGAACATTTTTTGTCACGTCTTCGGCAGCATTCTGGGTATTACCCTTGATATTTTCAATTCCTCGCTGAGTTCCCTTAACAAGACCTTTGCCAAGTTCTTCAGCTGAACTACCTATATCTTCACCCAGGTTCTTGACTCTTCCACCAAGGGATGTCCCTTGTTTGTAATTTTCACCATATTGCTCTGGGCTGTCAATTCCCTTCTGATCGATATTCTTTTGAGCATTTTTTACTAGGGCCTTAGCTCTGTCATTAGCTGCCTTTTCATCTTGCGCTCTGGGATCTACATCACTAAAGTTATTCATTCCGCCAGTAGGAGAATTCAGAGGATAATCTTTTGTGGCATCATATCGTTCAATATTAGGTGCTTGATCGCCAGGTTGTGGTGGCTGTGTTGCTATTCCTGGAGCACCACAAGCCTGTGCCATAAATAGAAAGATTCCTGCTAAAAAAACAGTTACAACTTTCAAGGGACGAATATTTTTCAGCCAATTCATTGCTTTTTTCATAGTTCTAAGTCCTTGCATTTTCGTGACTAAGTTAAACTTCAACCAAGATGGCATTTGGAATTAATCTTACATCCAAAGCATCCAGAAAAAACAAGATTTTTATCTGTTTACTGCTGGATTTGGCTGTAATTCAGGTCTTGCTTTAGCTTCATCTGCCTTGTTCTTCAAAAAACCGGAAGCTTCTTCAACAGCTTCTTTTACAGTCTCAAGCCGATCTTTAACCCGCTCTCCTACACTTGATTCATTCTGAATCAAACCACCGGGTTCAGGCTGGCGGAAGTCTTTATCTGTGATGAATGGCAGTTCTGCTTCTTTCTGGACTCGACCTGCTGGTGTCTCGCCACCAGGATAAAGGATCTCAGATTCTGTATTTGTAGCAATCAACAATTGCGAACTTGGTTGTAAGCTAGCTTGGTCACGTCCCTGATTGGCTTTTGGGTTTGCTATTTTCGGATCGGTAGACATTCTGTAGTTGCTATAGTTGTCTCCACCATTTTTATAAGGGTTGTTTGCTCCACCGGCTTGTACAGCAGGATTTTGTGGATTTGCACCTTGAGCATTTGCCCCACTACAAGCAGTGCTAACTATCAACAATAGTCCAGCTAAAAAGATAGTTAATATCTGGCGCAATCTTATTTGTTTCAAGAATACTCTTACAGCGTTCACGTAGTCCTCCTTACCAAAATATTAATAAACTAAGAATTTGCTGAATCATTGGATTGGTCAGCAAGTTATTGTGCTTGTTTTGGTTCGCTCACTTTTGATAACCTTTATTCAGGATATGAATAATAAAATGCTATTTACCTCTAGCGCAGGCTACATTTTAATGAGTACAAAAACAATATCTTTATCTAACTCTAGAGAGATATAAAATAAAGTAATATACTTTTCGTAAACAGAACTACATATTGTTGTTTGATACTTCAAAAGCTTTTGATATGTAGCTGATACATCATAAAATTTGAGGTATTCAGCCCTTGTTGCTCTCAACGTTAAATGACTAAATTTATGAAGCAATTTTTACGCTGGATAATTTTGGGGGGAACGCTGTTTTTTTTAGGAAAAGCTCTGAAGGATAATTGGATTGAGGTGACAGCTATCCGCATTGATGATGTAGGATGGGCAATTATGGCGATCGCTTGTGGGGTAACTTTACTAGCTCATACTTGGGCAGGCTGGATCTGGACTTGGATTCTGCAAGAGTTAAATCAACCTGTATCATCTATCCAATTCATCCAAGTTTACCTAAAAACGAACATCGCAAAGTATTTACCAGGTAATATCTGGCATCACTACGGGCGAATTGTCGCCGCTAAAAATGCCAATATTCCGACAGGTGCAGCCACCTTAAGCGTTTTGTTGGAACCGCTACTCATGCTAGCGGCTGCTTTAATCATCATTGTCTTATGTAGTAGCCAATTTGCAGCAGCGAATATTACCCTTGTTATCCAAATACTACAATTTCTGAGTTTAGCTGTAGTCCTTGGTGCGATTCATCCGTGGTTTTTGAACCCCGTAATTCGTTTTTTGTATGAATTAAAAGCAAAAAAGTCTGCTGCTACCACTCAATCAACTGTTCCCTTCAGTGTTAAAAGCTACCCTTTGCGCCCTTTGTTAGGAGAAGTGGGCTTTATGGGACTACGCGCCACTGGGTTTATACTAACTATGTTCGCCTTAGGTTCGTTGAATGGGAATCAAATTCCTTTGTTATTCGGGGCTTTTAGTTGCGCTTGGTTGTTGGGGTTTATTATACCTGGTGCGCCTGGTGGGTTAGGTGTGTTTGAAGCGACTGCGTATGAACTTTTACGACACCACTTTCCATCTGCCTTAGTATTTAGTGCGATCGCTCTATATCGCCTCATTAGTATTTTAGCTGAAACTGCGGGTGCTGCCTTAGCTTGGTTAGATGAACGCCTTGCGAAATCCTGAATCAAGCAAAACTCATTTTTATCTATCTACTTTCATTTGTGAAAACACACGATAGCTATCCAGATTTAATTGCTGATTACTGCTTTGTTCTTCTTCCATCTTAATTAAGTTATATTCTACATTTTCTGCATAAATGGCGAACGTAATATTAAAAATTTCGATAAAATTTATTACCCCTTTGCATTCATCTTCGGAATATTTTTCGTAAAAACGAATCAAATGAGCAATCCGGGTTTCTAAATGTCTTCGAGAATTTCTACAAATCAAAATAATCTTTAATAATATAATTACCAGGGTCAGAGCATGACCTTGACCAATTAATAAAATAAATAATTGCGAAGGTTCTTTAGAGTTTTCGGTTGTCAAGCAATCAATCACTCGATTACAGGTTCTCAAGAACAATTCTTTAGTGATAATTTCTTGATTATAATCTGTCTTCCATAACGATAAACTATGTGCAAACTGTCGCTGCCAATTTTCGACTGATTCTTGATTTTCTACAGGAAAAAATAAGTATTTTTCTAGGCTTTTTTTAAATTCTTTCAGAGTTTGATTTTTCGTTTGTTTGATAAATATATGGGCGATATTATCATGGCTAAATACGCCTTTCTTTAAGACAATTGCTTTTATTAAACGCAGAGCTTGATCTCCCAAAATACTGGGATTTTTATAGCGTGTTGTGCTTGAGACAGCAGATTGAGAACGAGCAATATACATTGCTAGTTCAAACTTAAATTTGTCTTTCATCTGTTTAGAAAGCCTTCTAGCAGCTTCTTGTTGCTCTTTAGGGTTCTTATTATTAACAGATTGATCGATCAATAAATAGGAAGTATAGCGATTAGCCCAATGACCTTTAGATGATTCTTCATATTTAGTAACAAATAATTTCAGATCCTTGTAATCTTTGCTGTTGGCAAACTTTTCTAGCCAGATTTTACAAGTTTTTACTACTGGAGGATTATTGTCTTTGATTTTCAGATTTTCATGAACAAATAAATTAACTAAGTCTTGGATATATTTGTCTTTTCGGTTAGTTTTCCAATTATTAATTATGATATAGCAACACCGCTTCAGTGTATTGTATAATTCTTCTTCATTATCATCTAAAAACACACTATATATTCCAGGTATATAATCGGAATATTCGCAATCAAGACCGTCTATAAATAAAGTTTTGAATTCTCGTAAAACATCTTCTGGTGGCAATTTATTGACAATTTCCACAAAGAAGCTATAAACCTCTTCTTGGGCAGTTTGCACATCTAATTGTCTAGTATTAGACGTAACATAATGGGAATTTTCCTGACTAATTGATAAACGATTAGCGGTCATTTCAGTTATCAGGACAAAAAGGGTTCCTGTTCATATTATTACTAGCTTAACCTTGGCGAACAGGAGCATCAATCTCTTCTTCAGAAATTCAGTCATCTTTTTACATAAATTTGATTAACTAGGGTTATAAATAAAGTATTAAAGATAAATTGTTTAGTTCTTCATCAAATAGTTCAGTAAAATTACTTATTTATAACCAGAAAATATCATACATAAATAGATATAAGCGAGTCGATCTATACATTTAGATACAACCCGCTCATACCTTCTACCGAAGCCTTTAGGTATTTTAAATTTTTAGTGGGGGTGGAGGGACTTGAACCCACACGACCTTTTACGGTCAACGGATTTTCATTCTCCCGCAGTTTTCACTGCTACCTGATAACAATAGCCTGCTCAGATTTTGAGAATTGGACTCTCCCTTTACCCTCGACTTAACGTTAGGGTAGCTCCCGTCGGGTCTCTGCACCTTCCCTCAATTTTGGATTTTAGATTTTGAATTTTGGATTGAAGATTAATCGGAAATCTAAAATCCCAAATCTAAAATTTTTGGGCTTGGCTCAGGATTGCCATGTCTGTCACCAGATTTAGGTTTCCCTGAGTTTGAGAGCTTCCACTTGAGGGATTTCTCCTTCAAGGCTCAATTATTTAAGTCCGTAGCGTCTACCATTCCGCCACACCCCCAAAGGTGTTTGGCAACTAGTGTAACTAGTTATTTTTTAGAGGTAGCAAATACCTCCTTATCTATTCCACCATCAATTGTGTCTTTTGTCCAACTAGATTGAAAATATTTTTTCCAGATTGGGCGATCGCTTCAGAGAGGTTTTCGATTTTGTCTGACTAGAGCATTTTTTTGCTAGTGGATTCACCATAATAGCATGATATTAGCTTTTGTAATGAAATCCGTTGAATCGTCCCAGTAAAAGTACTCCAGCCCGCCAAAGCTGCGGTTTCGAGGAATTTTGGCGCAGTTATGTTGAAAGCATTATGACTAAACTTCTCTCTTGTCTGTCTCTTCAGCCTATGATGGAAAACAGATGCTTAAGACTTGAAAGTTATGATTGTCGCCCTGCTATATCTGATTTTGGCTGGAGCTTACCTTCTAGTAATCCCCGTTGCTGTTTTGCTGTATCTGAAGCAGCGTTGGTATGTGGGTGGCTCCATTGAGCGTGTCTTTATGTACTTTTTGGTGTTTTTCTTCTTTCCGGGTCTATTGGTTCTATCGCCGTTTGCAAATTTTCGACCCCAACGGCGACAAATTCAAGTTTAACGAGATTGGTAGGTCATAACTCTCATGCGACGGATTGACGCGATTGGAATTGGCTTAGGTGTTTTTATTGCCGGCGGTTTGGCATACTTAGGATTACAGCTAGTTGGTTTGGATAATCAAAAAGCTGGTATATGGAGCCAAGTCTTGCTAGTCAGTGCCTTAGTTGGCTGGTTAGCCACCTATTTTTTCCGTGCGGTGGGACAAAAAATGACCTACCACCAACAGCGGGAACAGTATGAGCAAGACTTTCTGCAAAAGCGGCTAGACGAGCTTACTCCCGAAGAACTAGCACGAATTCAAGCCGAAATAGAACAAGAAAAGCAATCTCAGGTGTAAAGTTATCATTGGTCAGTTGTGATTTGTCCTTTGTCATTAGTCATTTGTCCTTTACTAATGACCAATGACCAATGACCAATGACCAATGACCAATAGACTTCTTGGCATTTGTTGGGAAAAGGGGAAAGTGGGGTTCCAAGAAGGGGATAAGGGGCGAGGGGAAGGGGAAAAAGGTTCTGCATAAGTCCCTTTTCCCTTTAACCTTTACCCTTTTCCCCAAGAGTGCAAAAAGCACAAATGCCAAGAGGTCTAATGACCAATGACCAATGACCAATGACCAATGACCAATGACTGCGATTTCTGATTGCTTTAAAACTCTTGAGCACAATCGTGAATGCGCTCTGATTCCGTTTGTGACTGCTGGCGATCCAGATTTAGAAACAACAGCAAAAGCCTTGGAGGTTCTAGATCGTAGTGGAGCCGACATTATAGAAGTGGGTATACCCTATTCCGATCCTCTGGCTGATGGGCCAGTCATTCAAGCTGCTGCTACTCGCGCCTTACAAAGGGGTACGAAATTGGAGCAGGTGCTAGAAATGCTGCAAGGGATTACTCCCAAATTGCGATCGCCGATTGTTCTGTTGCTCTATTACAACTCAATTTTGCACCGGGGAATTGAAAAATTTCTTGAGCAAATTGCTGCTGCTGGGGTAGCAGGATTAATAATACCTGATTTGCCCTTGGAGGAAGCAGCAGGATTGTTGCAAGCAGCGAGTGAGATGGGAATTGACGTAATCTTGTTGGTAGCTCCCACCAGTTCTGCCCAACGGATCGAAGCGATCGCTCGTTCTTCCCAAGGATTTATTTATTTAGTCAGCGTCACTGGAGTAACAGGGGTGCGATCGCAACTGGAAAACCGCGTGTCTGATTTACTCAAACAAATTCGTAGTGTTACTGATAAACCGATTGCAGTTGGCTTTGGCATATCTGAAGCCGAACAAGCCCGACAGGTAAGGGAATGGGGCGCAGATGGTGCGATCGTGGGTAGCGCTATTGTCAAACGGTTAGCCCAAGGCACGCCAGAGCAGGGACTTTCGGCGATCGCCGAATTTTGCCAAAGTCTCAAAGCAGCCATCAAACCGACCAACACCAGCACAAATACTCCTCTTGATTAGACCCAGAAAGTAGATTAAAAAAGTATAACAGTGTAGTTTTTCTCTCCTTATTTGATAGACAATTTGACCATTATGGTCTTGAATATTAACATCAGATATGATGATGTAAAAAAACTAGCTGATAGAGTTGCTTATAGTTTGAGTATTATGTGAAATTAACTAGGCATAATTTATGAGTGTGAGAGTGAGTCGGTCACAAATGATTATAGTTACGTCGCAATCGAGGAGCAAAGGCGATGAGTGAGAGTATGGCGTTTATCGGTGGGGTTGCCGTAGCTGGGCTGGCGGCTCTCGTATTGCTCAAAGGAACAAATACCCCTCTACAACCTAACTTTGCTGTTACTCCACAAATCCCAGGTGTAGTCGCGCCTCAAGGAATGCAACCACAAATGTATCCTTACGGGCCTTATGGGCAACCAATGTATCCCAATCAGGTTCAACCACCGACTGGTACTAATAATGACCAGCGCTTAGAGATGGAGAAGCTGAACACGCAGATGCAACTGGAGCGTTTAAAAAACGACAATGAACAGCTAAAGTTGCAAAATCAACAACTCCAAGGCCAAGTTCAAAATTTCAATACTCAGCAGCAGTGGCAATTAGCCCAGCAAAATAACCAACAAAAATCAGCAGCAACATTCCAGCCGCAAAATAATTGGTGGTCTTCACCTGTGCTTTGGGCTGTGGGAGGGGCAACTCTCACTATTGGTGGTGGTGTTGTTGTCGCTGGAGTATTGGCTTTGTTCTCACCACGGCAGCGTCCAGCCCGTACTGTACAAGTGATTCACCCTTACCAAGGAAATACGCCACCCTTGGTTCCAGTCCGTCGTGCTGAGTTTCTGCCTGCTTCGCGGATGGAAGCAAGACGAGTTGAAGCCCCAGAATACGACGAAATGCAGTAACAATAAAAAATATCGCACAAAGCATCTAGGTAAGAGATATACAGGGTAACACTGTTAAAATACTGCCTAGATGCTTTTTTTGTACATGAGTGATTAATCAAGCTCAAAAAGCGGATGAAACTCAAAAAACTGGCGATGTCTTCTCTGCGAAACGCTACGCGTAGCTTGCTTTTCCGTAGGAGTACGACCACCTGCGCTCATGCAGTATTATTAATCATATTTAGTGTAGCTTGTCAACCTGTGGATAAGGTTGCCATTTACGAGAAAAATAATGGTAAGCAACCACTCCAAGCAGAACTTTTAGCTAAAATTGCTGTCGGATATGCAAAATTAGGACAACAGGATAAAGCCTCAAGGTTATTAGCCCCAGCTATTCAAACTATCAAAATAAATGAGTCTATCAAAACAAGTGAGTCTTTTTACATTAGACTCAAATTATTGGAGCAATTGGGAATTATTTATGTAGAAATGGGACAATACGACAAAGCACTTCAAGTAGCAAAATCTCTTCAAGTATACGAGCCAAAATACAGTGATATTGGGTTGAAACATATTACTACTTGCCTAATACAAGTGGGGCAATACGAAAAAGCCCTTCAAGTTGCCAAATTAATATCAATAAATGTGACAAAGGGGTTTTTAAATGGAAAAGATTACATTATTTCTCAATCTATAGTAATGTCTGAAGTTGCACTTAAGTATGCACAAACTGGGCAAAAGGCTCAAGCAGAACAGATATTAGTACAAGCACTTCAAAAAGCTAAAACCAGTGATGAGATGGTTGAAATTGCACTCAAATATGCACAAGTTGGACAAAAAGCAAAGGCATTGCAACTGCTAGCGCAAGCCCCACAAAATGCACAATATCCAGATAATAACGCTGAAGTGGCCAAAGTGGCTAAAGTGGCTGTTAAGTATGCACAAGTAGGACAACAGGCTAAGGGAGAACAGCTGTTAGCCCAAGCCCTTCAAAGTATTAAAAAGGAAAAATATGATAGCATAAAAAATTTTTATTTAGCTGATATTGCTGTTGATTATGCAGAACTGGGGCAATGCAACCAATCTATTGTGATTGCCAAATCAATAAAGGATTACCCTGATTATGAAGCATTTAAAGACGCTTATATCACTCATGATGGTTTAATTCTTGGTGATTCTTCAGATGTGTTTGCTGAAATTGCTATGACGTGTGCAGTAGTAGAGCAATATGAGCAAGCCCTGCAAGCGATCGAGGAAACAAAGTACTCTAACAATAAAAGGGAAGCATTGAGTGTACTTGCTGTTGAGTACGCAAAAAAGAGTCAATACGAGCAGGCTTTTCAACTACTTAAAGAGGATGCTGAGTCTGACTATAAAAAAGCCTTGCTTTCGTCAGAGTCTGACTCTATCAAAGAGTTGCTTTTTTATGATTCTGAATATGTCAAAGTCTCAGCTTTGCCCAAAATTGTTGAGCAAGCTACTCAAGTAGAACCATCTGTTAAAGCAGAGCAGGTATTATCCCAAGCACTTGAAGTTGCTCAAACTACTAAAAGCCGCGATAAGAAAGTTAAGGTGATAACTGCGATCGCTATTGGGTACGCACAATTAAAACAAAAAGATAAAAGCGAACAATTGTTAGCACAAGCACTTCAAATTGCAGAAAATATACATCAATAAAAAATAAATTAGTTCAACATCAATAGGTAAAGGTAATAAGATTATCTATTACTTATTACCAATATATGCTGAAACATTATAATTAACAAACTTTGATTTCACAAACCGCCTTTAGGAGTTTCTGTAGCATTAGGACTCTCTTTAGTGGCAGGTTGCTTAGTATCGGGAAGTTGCTGTTGGGTATTTTTTTGATTACCTTGATTTTCTAGCTGAGTTAGTGCCTGTTTTGCCAAATTTTCGGCTGCTTGTTTAAATAATGGTTCGATTCTATTTCGCCAGTATTTAGTATTAGGCAACTTTTCTGGATGGTTTCTATAATCTAAAACTTTATCCCATTTACCATCATCTATTGCTTTATTAATCTCGTTAGATAATGCCTCCGCCTTTGCCCAATCTGACTGCCACTGGGCAATCATTTTGCTCGTCTCTTGGATACCAGAAGCAGCATTTGCCGGAACCGATCTTAAAAGTGCGATCGCTCCAATTATATCCCCTGAATCATACTTATTTTTTGCTTGTTCTACAATATTGGCACTGTTATCATTAGGCTGCGATCGTTGTGATTTCTTTGCATCGTCAGTTGACCTCTTCGGCTTTTCTGGTAATGGAGTTACCACATCCTTAGATTTTGGTTTTGGCTGGGGAATAGTTCGAGTCGCAATCAAGCTACTATCATCTACAATCTTAGTTGCAATGCCCTTTTCGCGTAGGCAAGAACCCCATTCCTGATTATTAGTTATCACATCCGAGTGTGCCCAAGCCAAACGACCAGATTTAAGCTTAACTTCTATCCAACCTCGTTTTGTCCGCTTGCCAGTCACCTCGAAATTGGTGTTATTAGCAATAGTTTGCACAATATTATTAGAATTTATCGAACTAGGTTCAGAACGGATATTAGAATTTCCGACAACAACAGCCGAGCATTTGTTTGCTAAAGCCGTATCCTTACCTGTAACATTTAAAGCAAAATTTTTCACATTTGGATATACATTTGCTACCAAGGCAGCCGCACCACCCGCCAGTAATATGCCAATTAATATCGGCCAGGGGTCGGATTTACTAGAGTCTTTACGCTCAGGTTTGGCAGGGATAGGATTTGCTGGTGCAACTGCAATAGTTTGCAGCCGAGATACTTGGGGCTGAGATTTGGTTGCTTGGTAACTGGAATTGTTGGCGGCTTCTTCAGGTGTGGAAAGTGCAGGTACTGGATTAATCGCGTCTTTACACGCTTGCAGTGCTTCCGTAGCGTTTTGATAGCGGTCTTTGAAGTGATAATGCACCATCTTGGACAATACTGCTGCCAATCGATGGTTCACGGTTACTGAATGCTGCCAGATAACTTCCCCCGTTTCCGGGTCTTCTTGCAATTCTGTTGGCTGTAATCCTGTTAATGCTTGAATGGCGATGATGCCAAGGGAATAGATATCGCTGTTGGGACGGGGTTTACCTTGCCCTTGTTCTGTAGGCATATAGCCAGGAGTACCGATAACTACTGTCGCAGATGCTTGTCCGCCCACTGTTACCAGTTGTGTACGCAGTTGCTTTACTGCTCCAAAATCAACTAAAACTAACTTATTATCTGAGGCACGGCGAATGATATTATCCGGTTTGATGTCGCGGTGAATCACGCCTTGGCGATGGACAAATTCCAGAATTTCTAGAACTTCTTGCAACAGTTGAATTACTTGGTTTTCACTCCAGCGCTTACCAGGTATAAGTTCCTCAGCTAGGGTATGTCCTTCAATATATTCTTGTACTAGATAGAATTCTTGGTTTTCGTCAAAGTACGCCAGTAACCTCGGTATTTGGTCATGGTTGCCCAGTTTTTCTAAAGTTTCAGCTTCACTGCTGAACAAGCGTTTAGCAGTATCAAAAACTCTGGGGTCAGTTCCGGGTTTGAGATGCTTGACAACGCAGATAGGATTGCCTGGTCGCCTAGTATCTTGGGCAATGTAGGTTTGACCAAATCCTCCCATCGCGAGGACTCGAATTACTTGGTAACGATGGTCTAGTAGCTTGCCGATCATATTCTCTCCCCAGAGTTATTACCTAATTTTCCAGCTGGTAATAAATATCTCCAAATTTTCTTCATTGAAATCCGCTATCTTGAGAAAAGATTTAGATTAAAAACGCAGCTTTTTAATAAACGCAGACTGTTTATTTTTCTTTTAGTGCCCCTGTTTATTACCAATGCCACCTAAAATAACAAATCCAGTTGCATGGCAGCAGGCTGAAATCCTCATGCAACCTGCTTTCATTCGCGTTATCGACAATATCCGCAAGCAGCTTGATGAATCTTCCTGGACGGGAACTTACCATGATGTCCTGATTTGGCCGCCTAGCACCACTGATGAAATCAAAGCATTGGTGAGTGAGCTATTGCAAGCAATCGAAACTGCAACGCCCCAAGAAGCAGATGAAATCAGAGGAACTCTGGCTCGTCTGCCGATGCCCCATCCAGGATATCATCTACGTTTGCAGCGTCAACAGCAAGAAGCAAGTATCGATTTGTGGGAACTGTGTTATCAGGTGTGTTTTCTTGAATACAGCCCAGAGTTGGAAGTTGCTGATATTGATACTAGTTTAATCGATGAATTCGGTGAAGTGGATTGGCTGCGTTTGGATGCCAAGTCAAAGGAGTTAGTTGAGCAGGCGTTTGCTAAATTGCCAGAGAGTTGAAGCCCTGAAAATAGAATACACGAACAAAGCCCATGCAAGTGGGCTTATGAGATAAGGCGATCGCTTTTTCAACCTATTTGGAATGTGGAAGTGGTTTATCGCCTATCTGATTCTCTGTAATGGCTTCCAATTATCCAAGGATGCTCGAATAGCAGTTACTTCATTCAAGTATTCATTCAGCTTGACTTTTTGAACATTAAGAGTTTCACAAATTTGTTCAGCTTCGGCTTCTCTGGTCTCCCGTTCTTTCAACAAGCGGTCAAACTCATCTTGAAAGCTTTTGATGTAGTTATTAATCTGTTGCTCTGCATTCTTAAAGTCGTCTAAGACTTGCTTGTGAATAATTCGTTGTAGAATTACTTGACTTCCTGATACCTGAGTGTCTATTTTCTGCTTGATTAGTTTGGTTGTTTCGTGCAAATCAACTTCGTAAAAGGAACGTTTATCTTCAAATTAGACCTCTTGTATAAATCAAAAATAAGAACCTCACCCCGCATTTGAGTAAAGCAAATGCTCCCCTCCCCGATGCTTTGGCTACCCATTACCCGGATCTTTCTTAACATTTGCGAGAGCGATCGCTCTGGTTTTTGTAACCCTGATTAGTTCGTCGTTAATTCTCAATAAAAACACAGTTTTTGCGAAAAGATTAAGAGCTAATTTGTCAAGTATGCCTAACCCCTCAGTCTCTAAGATGCTTAGAAAACATGGGTTTTAAGATTGTAAAGAAAGATGTGGGTAACGCATAGGATGCTTTGGGGAGGGGTTGGGGTTGGGGTATTAGGGACTTTTGCAAGAGGTCTATTGAATAGTAGCTTGATATGGAACTTGCTTTATGGAAGTTTTAACTGCTGCTATTCCTAATACTGCCGTCTGGCATGATGGTATTGTGGAAAATAACTCTGCTAAGGTTAGCTCCTTCAAGATTGGCTCCAGTCAAATTAGCCTGTCGCAAGCTAGTATCCCTAAAATCAACGCCTTCCAAGTTAGCTCTAGTCAGATTAGCCCTGTAGAACGTAGTGTTTCCAAATCTAGCTTCTCTCAAATCGGCTTCGGTCAAGTTAGCACAATTGAGACTAGCTCCACGCAAGTCAGTTCCCCTGAGATCAGCTCGGCTCAAATCAACACTATTAAGGCTGGAATCGGTCAAATAAGTATTCCACAAATTAACACCTATCAAGATGGCACGAGATATCTCGAATTGTTCCAGCCTAGTACCACTCAAGTCGGCACCACTAAGGTCAACAGCGTACAAGTCGTCCGCACTGATTTCAATCCCAGAGAAGTTCCGCTCTCCGGCTGCATAACGCCTGAGCAGTTCTTTTTTATCCATAGTTCAACTCCTACATCAATTAACCTGTATAGGACTTTCCTATAAAATATTTGCCTCAGTGATTACACTGTCATATTAAAGGCGATCGCACCCCATCCTAATCAATCAATCATCACACTACTCGCATTGAAAGAAAGCTATATGAACAAGCCTGAAGAAGAACTAGAATTACATTTAAGATCCCGTACTACAGTAACAGTATCAATTAAAGATACCAACAGATACATTGCGATCGCTCAAAAAAGTTGCAGATCATTGAGATATGACACTTGATGCATTACTCAAATTTTATATTGGGCAGAGTTTGCGGCAAGATTTAGCCAAGTTATGATCTGAGTAGGTACTGGAATAAACCGCTGAAGTTTTAGCAAGACACATTGAATCGAAAGAGGAAATTTTAACCATCATTCAAGAAATTCAATGAAGCAACTCTTTAGTTAACAGCCAGCAAAAATTAACAGATAAATTGAAGAACAAAAAATGTCTAATAAAACAAACTACACCGAAGCTTGCAATAATTTTGAAAAAATTTACGAAGAGGCAATTAGCACTCGTGAACCTGTAGTTGTTAATCGTGAAGGTGCAGAAAGCGTATCTGTCATACCTACTGCGGAACTTAACAGCATCATAGAGACAGCATATTTGTTCCAATCACCTGAGAATGCAGTACGTCTTTTAGATGCTTTACAACGTGTTAAAGCTAAGACTAATATGCCCCAAACTATAGACGAGTTGCGTAAGGAGTTCTCGCTCTACGAAGAAGAGTAAATAAATTCAATGTCGGATAACTTACAACCAGATGCACTTCCCCAATCTGAAGTTTCTCAAGAAGATAATTTAGAACGCAACCTCGTTTTTGACCGGAGATTTCTGGAAGACCTTACCTACTGGGTAGAGACAAATAGAAAAACTGCACTCCGCGTCTTATCTTTAGTTGAAGAAATTAGGCGGAATCCCTTTGAAGGTACAGGTAATCCTGAAAGATTGAGATACTCTGATGCAAATGTATGGTCGCGCCGAATTACTCAAACTGACCGGATTGTTTACGTAGTAAGTGATAACCGAATCGAGTTTATTCAGGCACGATACCATTATAGCGATCGCTAATTTCATAATTAAATAATGTAATTTTGAAAAAGAGCGATAACTTCGCCCTTTTCACCCCTACGTGCCCTTACAAAACCTCAAACTCTTCTACACTTATCCCAGCTTGTCGTAAAATACTGCCCAGCGTACCGATAGTAATTTCTCGATGACTAGGCACGATCGCAGTACGGATTCCTTCTTCGGTAGATTTGACAAACTTTACGTGACTACCCTTTTGGCTAACTTCCTCAAAGCCTGCTGCCTCTAATCTACGCTTAACCTCACGATAAGGTAATGGTTTAAGCGGCATCTATTTCTACCTGAAGTATTTTAATTTGAGGAATAATAGTAGCTACTGGTGGTTCAAAATGCAGTGACAAAGCTTCCTCAAGATTAGCCAATGTCTCAGTTTCAGTCTGACCCTGGCTTGCAATATCAATCTCCAAGCACTGTGCCACAAACCATTTACCTTCCTGCCATACACTTGCAGTAAAAGTTCGTTTCATAAGTTTTTATTGTTCGGCACTTTCTGTTGATTTGATTATACGCTAGAAAAAAACCAAAAGTGCATTGAAGCCGCAAACGCTTATTTGCTAAGATTTCCAGTGCGACAACATTCAAACAGGGCAACTTCTGATCGCTATGCCAACATCTACACTTGACGATAAAGACGCAGCAGCTATCCAAGCCGCCAGAGTTGGGGTTGCAATCTGCGATCGCACCGCTTGGGGACGGATTAAAGTAGCTGGCGACGATCGCCTCAATTTCTTACACAACCAAAGTACTAACAATTTCCAAATACTCAAGCCAGGACAAGGTTGTGATACAGTTTTTGTTACTTCCACAGCCAGAACAATTGATTTAGTAACCGCCTACGTTAGAGAAGATGCGGTAATCTTGCTGGTTTCACCTAACCGCCGCCAGTTTTTGATGGAATGGCTGGATAAATATATTTTCTATGCAGATAAGGTGGAATTATCTGATATTACCCAATATACCAACACCTTCAGCCTGATTGGCCCAGGAAGCGACGCTGTTTTAGAAAAGTTGGGTATTGGCGAACTCATCGGCCAACCTTACGGTAGTCACCAAGTATACACCATCGCTCCGGCTGAGGGCGTGCGAATTGCTGTAGGTAGCGGGTTAGCTGCGCCAGGATACACCTTCACTTTCCCCTATACTGACAAAGAAACAGTGTGGAACAAATTATTAGAAGCTGGGGCGGTAGAGATGAGCGATCGCGCTTGGGATGCTTTGCGAATTTTACAAGGCCGCCCCGCCCCAGATGCGGAACTCACAGATGATTACAATCCTCTGGAAGTTGGTTTGTGGCAAACAATTTCTTTTACTAAAGGTTGCTATATTGGGCAAGAAACTATTGCTCGGTTAAATACATATAAAGGTGTAAAACAACACCTTTTAGGTATCCGCCTCAGTGCCCCTGTGGAAGTTGGAAGTGCGATCGCAGTTGCAGATGAAAAGGTTGGCAAACTTACTAGTTACACCCAAACCGCTGATGGTTACTTTGGACTAGGTTACATTCGCACCAAAGCTGGTGGTGTAGGTTTAAAAGTCAAAGTGGGAGAAACTGAAGGTGAAGTCATAGAAATCCCGTTTGTTTCTCACGAATATCCGTAAGTAATTCAAATCAAGATATCTTTCTCTTTCTCCCTAGCACCGTAACAAAATTCATCTACCCAAGAAGCTATACTACGGGCATTTGTAGTTGGTATTATTTTGCTCTTACCCTCTTGTGGTTGAATATTCGGTTGTTTGCCGTTACTTTTAACCTCAGTAGTAATTGCTAGCGATCGCACTGCTTTGCCATTACTATTAATCTCAGTGGTAATTGCCAATGATGCGCCCACAGGGATTCGGACAGGTGGTGCGTTGCTTTTAACCTCAGTAGCTAATGCCACAGATGGCATAGTTTTGGCTTTGTTGTTAACCTCACTAGTCATTGTCGCCGCTCCTCGTGAAGGTAACTGACCAGAGTGCCAGCGTACTGGTTGATATTCCCTTGGCAAATCGGAGGATGGCGTTTTTGCCGGAGTGTCTGGAGCAATTTTAGTTGCAGCTACTACCAACTCCGGTTTGCGTATGCGAGCTACTTCAGTAGTAGCTGTAATCGATGGCACAAGTTCATCTGCGCGTGACAAGTTGGAATCTAGAGTATTGGCAAGAGAATGAGAGGCAATCTTGCTGGCAGTTACAACCGATGACAGATGTTTATCCTCAAAATACTTTTCATCTGGCAACTCGCTTTCAACTTGGTTTATAACTGAATGCTCTGATTTTATTAAACATAACTCTTGATCGGGATTGAAGTTAAGACCTAAAGCAGCGACTATTTTATCTGGATCGTTATTCAACTCCACCATAAAAGAAAGTATTTCATCAAACTGGGGTTCCAAAACAGACAGTGTTGCCAAAATAAAACCGGACAAAGGACGGCGCAGACCATCGTAAGTGGCCCAAATTCGCATTTTAACCAGCCAGGAAATATTTTGCTTGTAGTAAAAAAGCCACTTTTGTTTTAAGGATTGACGCAGCTGCTGGATATTCATTGGATGCCTCACTTCAGTCAACAAGATTGCAGACTTTGATATTGAAAATTTATAGCAGGAGGCAGGAGGTAGAGGGCAGGAGGTAAAACTATTGCTAACTCTAGCATTCACTCTTTCCAAATGTCCTAACCTGTGTGACTACGGCTATAGCTTTATTTCTGGGGATGAAACCGATAATAGAGCATCTGTTTGACTCTTTCACCACCTAGCAAATGATTTTCTATCAGTAGAGATACTTCATCAGGGTGAACGCCGCTATACCAGACCATATCGGGTAATATCAGCACCATTGGGCCATTGCCACATTGTCCTAAACAGCTGCTAGCAGTTACAGTTACACCAGGGATTGGCAAAGCTGTAAAAGCTGCTAAAACCTTGGCTGCACCTTGCTTTTTACAAGTACGATTTTGACAAACCCGCACACATTTAGGAGAATCTCGATCTATTATTGGCAAGTCTGATGGTTGAGTTGTCATTTGTTCTTTGTCATTTGTCATTTGTCATTTGTCCTTTGTCAAAAGTCGAAAGTTAATGACCAATAAACTCTTGGAGAGGTTGCGCCCTAAGCGTAGCTATGCAGCAGGCTTTACGACTACGCTAAGTACAAGTGACTAATGACCAATGACTAATGACTAATAACTAATCTATTGAAAGTCCCTTTGAGGCTAGCCATTCAGGGTTGAATATCCGCGACTGATACCGAGAACCACTATCACACAAGATGGTGACAATGGTATGTCCTGGCCCCAATTGCTTCGCTAAGGCAACAGCTGCTCCAACATTAATACCCGTTGAGCCGCCCATTAACAATCCATCTTTCCTCAGCAGTTGGTAAACTACTCGCAAAGCTTCTTGGTCATCAATTTGGATGGCATCATCAGCAGGTGCGCCTTCCATATTGGCTGTGACCCTACCGTTACCGATGCCTTCAGTGATGGAATTTCCTTCTATCTTGATTTCGCCAGTTTTGACATAGCTATAAAGTCCACTACCCAGCGGATCGGCTACAACACATTTAATTGCTGGATTTTTTTCTTTTAAATACAATGCTACACCAGCATAAGTACCACCAGTACCAGTTGCAGTTGTCCATGCATCTATTTTACCATCTGTCTGCGTCCAAATTTCCGGCCCTGTGGTTTCGTAGTGGGCGAGGCGGTTGGCTAAATTATCAAACTGATTTGCCCAGATGGCATTTTCCAACTCAGCAGCTACTCTGCCCGATAGCTTAACGTAGTTGTTGGGGTCTTTGTAAGGTACGGCAGGGACGGGACGAACTTCTGCTCCTAATGCTGTCAGCGCGTCTATCTTTTCTTGTGACTGGGTATCAGGAATAATAATTAGGCATTTGTAGCCTTTGGCGTTGCAAATATGTGCTAGTCCAATGCCAGTATTACCAGCGGTCCCTTCTACAACAGTACCACCAGGTTTAAGTAAACCTTTCTTTTCTGCATCTTCGATGATGTAAAGTGCGGCGCGGTCTTTGACGGAACCCCCAGGATTGAGAAATTCTGCTTTCGCAAGGATTTCACACCCTGTTTCTTCGCTAAAACTGTTTAAACGAATTAAAGGGGTATTGCCAACAGCGCCAAGGAAGCCATTCTTTATATCCATTTTGACTGTACTTGTGTGAGTATCTATAAAAATTTTGGCTGATAGCTGTAGCATGATTTACAACTGATTTGCCTAAAATTCTATGATACTTACATTGGAGGGCTTGCCGTTGGTGTACTTCCCTCACTCCTAACTCCCCACTAATTCACTTTCCGTAGTAAACTCTGGCATTACCGTATCCGATCCTTCGCATATACCTGTTCCATTCCTCAGCTTGAAATCGATTTTGAAAAGGCCCTACTGCTACGTGTGGACCCCGTGGTTGCGTCCTTTCGAGGACTCCGCCAGATCGTCCTAATTCTTGCGTAAATACGCCTAAATTCTGCCTAACTTGTGCTGCGATCGCTCTTAACTGTTCAGAAGTGGTGGGAATGGCGACATAATATCTAGAGACTCGCCTATTAGCATTTATATTATTGCGATCGTCTCTATAGTTATAGTTGCCATTATCTGCATTTATTTCCTGTCCGTTACCAAAGCTGATAATTCGGGCGTTATATATGCCTCGTGACTGTAGCTCATTTACCCGTTGTTGGGCGTTGCCGACTCTGTTAAAAACTCCTGACTGAATTACAGTTCGGCCTTGGAACTGGCGAATGTAAGCACTAGGTTCAATCTGACGTATTGCTTGTAATGTCTGAAAATCACTACCATCAACATAAACTAAATAGCGCTCAAAGTTCTGGTTATATTGACTAAACTGTGGGGGTTGAGAGGGCTGAAAATTTTGCTCAAATTGATTGTTCGGTAATGGTTGAGAGGGCTGAAAATTTTGCTCAAATTGAGTGTCTTGTACTGTTTGGGTAGGCTGAAAGTTAACTTCCGATTGATTGAAATCCTGTGCTTGACTTGGTTGTAACTGCGGTGATGGCTGTTGACCAAAGGGAATTGGCGGTGGCGGTAAAATCTCACCAGTTTCTTGAGCCAATAGCACGTTGCTGTTGGAGATTTGTGCTTGTGCTGGGGTAGAGTCGGGAATCAGTACTAACCATCCTCCCACTAACAAAAACAGAAGTCTAATAGTGGGCTTCCAACCCTCAAAACCTCGGCGCAACATCTGAAATGGGATAAATTTACTTGATATTCCTCTCGACATAATAATTAGAAAGTAGTCAAAGTATTTTTAGGTAATTTCCATCAAGAACTAATTAGTTCACCGTTGTAGCAACTATATAGCGTTAACGTAAAGTTACCTCATCTGCGTGGCAAAAAATACATCTGTAATTAATCTTAGATGAAAGCTGTTTACGGACACGCTTGCTTCCGTTATGGATGGAAGAGTCAAATCCTTTTCCCTCCTGTCTCCTGCCTTTAAAACTGAAGCGCTTTAGTAGCAAGGCAATGAAAGAGTGTATGCTACAATTGGACAACCACGCAGCTTGTCGTGCTTTGTATGAAAAAAGTCGTCGTTGGTCTTTCTGGTGGCGTTGACAGTTCCACCGCCGCAGCTATCCTGCACCATCAGGGCTATGAAGTGATTGGTTTGACTCTTTGGCTAATGAAAGGCAAAGGTCAATGTTGCTCTGAAGGTATGATCGACGCGGCTGAACTCTGCGAACAACTCGGCGTTCCCCATCAGATTGTCGATATTCGGGATGTCTTTCAGACGCATATTGTCGATTACCTGGTGACTGGTTACAGTGCTGGGATTACACCTTTGCCTTGCTCCCAGTGCAATAAAACGGTGAAGTTTGGGCCAATGGTGCAGTATGCTCGTGCAGAATTGAGGTGCGATCGCATTGCCACCGGTCATTATGCCCGAATTAGCTATGACGAAGCAACTGGACGTTACCAGTTATTAAGGGCTATTGACCGCAACAAAGACCAGTCATACTTCCTCTATGATTTGTCTCAAGATTTACTTGCAGCAACGATATTTCCTCTGGGCGAACTAGAAAAAACTGACACGCGCCGGATTGCAACTGAATACGGATTGAAAACTGCTGATAAACCAGAAAGTCAAGACTTATGCTTAGTGGAAAGTAACGGTTCCATGCGGGCATTTTTGGATAAATATTTAGCTCCCAAAACAGGCGATATTGTCGATGTGACAGGCAAAGTTTTGGGACAGCATGATGGTGTCCATCACTACACCATTGGTCAGCGCAAAGGTTTAGGGATTGCTGCTGCCGAACCGTTGTATGTGATTGAATTAGATGCAGCAAATAATAAAGTAGTAGTAGGCGATCGCACTAAGGTAACTCAGCCAGAATGCACTATAAATCGGGTAAATTGGGTTTCCATTGCCGAACCATCCACCCCAATTCATGCCGAAGTGCAAATTCGTTATCGTTCAACGGCTACACCAGTGACAGTAATTCCGTTGGAAAACTCCCGTGTGCGTTTGGTGTTTGATGAACCCCAAATCAGCATCACCCCCGGACAAGCGGCGGTGTGGTATGACGGCGAGAAAGTGTTAGGTGGCGGAATTATTGAACAGTTTAGTTAAGAATCACCCCTTTGTAGAGACGCCGATTTATCGCGTCTCTTCCCTTAACCGAACCATCATCGCGTCTCTCCCCTTAACTAAACCGTCTTGGATGATACACCCTTTTCATCAACAAAACCATAATTTTCGTAATAATCGCCTTTTATAGAATTGCCAAAGGCTCAACCTGACTTCTCACCGTATTTGGAAAATCTCTCTCCTAAAAGGCTAGGGTGTACATACAGGGTATTAAAGCGATCGCAACAAACTTTCACTGGAAAAAGAACGCCAAATTGTGGGTTGAAAGTAACCGGATGCTGCCGCGCTACAGTGTAGAAGCTAATGACAGCAAGCGTAACACGGAGACAAAAAAGTGCAAATCACTAAACGCAACGTTGAGTTAAGAGTAGATGGCAGCTTAATGCGTGTTTATGTAGCGGCTCCCAAAGCAGCAGGAAAATACCCTGGTATTGTCTTCTATAGTGATATTTATCAGTTAGGTGATGCAATGATTCGTCTAGCTAACTACTTAGCAGGATACGGCTATGTAGTAGCAGCACCAGAAATTTTTCACCGAATTGAGCCAGTTGGTTTAGTAATTGAGCCAGACGATCTGGGACGGATGCGCGGAAATGACGATGCTCGTCGAACCGCCGTAGCTGATTATGATGCCGATTGCCTTGCTGTGATTGAATTTCTAAAAACAGAGAGTGCGGTTTCTCCAAATCAAATAGGCACTCTCGGCTTTTGTATTGGTGGACATTTAGCATTCCGCGCAGCATTTCAAAGCGAAATTCGGGCTTGTGTCTGCTGTTACCCTACTGGCATTCCCAGTGGCAAACTGGGTAAAGAGGTAGCCGATACAATCCAGAGGGTAAATGAAATTCAAGGCGAGATGCTAATAGTATTTGGTACTCTTGATCCTCATATACCAGAGAGCGATCGCCAAACCATAATAAAAGCAATTGAGAATGCTAACATACCTCACCAAGTTTTCTTGTATGAAGCAGAACATACATTCATGCGCGACGACGGTTATCGTTATGATTCTAGTGCTACCACCGCAGCTTGGTCTGAAATAATAACTTTCTTAGGGCGCATATTTGCAGATTGAAACCTCTTATTATTGCTTTCTTCGCGTCAATTTTGAGTAGTCTGCAACGCTAATAATCCAGCACCATAAGCAGGTTCATACCTCGGAAAAATCACCTTTACATTAGGAAATTTTTTAACAAGAGATGTTGTAAATCTTTCATGTATCTTGCATCTACCGCGCCAGACACTTCCCGTTGTGACTACTTCTAAAACTGAGTCAGTACTAAAAATTGCATCCATTACTGTAGATGTGGATTTTACTAACTCTTTTACAGCATCATCAATTATCATATTCGCTACTATATCACCTGACGCTGCTGCAAAATCTACAACTGGTGCTAAAGCAGCTATCTGTTTAACTCCCCATTCTCGGCGATATACTACTTCTATTAAATCTTCTATACTTTCCAAATCAAGATGCTGTTTGAAACCCTCTATCAAACTGGTTGAAATCCCTCGTCCATCATAAGATTTTAATGCTGCATTCATGCCTGCGATCGCAATTTTATAAGCGCTACCTTCATCTCCTAAAATATACCCCCAGCCGCCGACTCGCTTAGTATGTCCTTCATGATTTCGTCCGAAAACTATCGAACCAGTACCGGCTGCAACCACAATTCCTACAGGTTGACCAATTCCACCAACTAAAGCAATCAAAGCATCGTTACAAATTACAATATTGGCTGGCTGTAATGCCCAAGTAATAGGCAATTTATTATTCTGTAACTCTTTGACTAAACCTTTCACTACTTCGATATCTGCTACACGACCTACACCAGCTAAACCCAAACATATCGCGTCAATATTCACAGAATTTGTAATTATTGCTGCCTGAACCGCATTGTGAATTGCTGTTTGAATAGATTGTAAAGTTGCTTCGATACCTATACTCTGATAATTAGATGGCCCTGCTTCACCACGACCTAGCACTAGATGCAAATCATCCATTAAGACACAAACAGTCTTACTACCGCCGCCATCTATTCCTAAAACATAACTCATGGATTGCAATAATCTTAATTATTTTGATGCTTCGGTTCTTCTTTTAAAGGAATAAAAAACAGAGCAATCATCCCAGGAATAGTCAGCAAACAGACCAAGACAAAAAATAATGGATAGCCAAGTACTTCCTGTAAATAACCACTAACTAAGCCTGGTAACATCATTCCTAAAGCCATAATGCCAGTAGATATAGCAAAATGAGAAGTTTTATATTCGCCTTGGCAAATATACATTAAATAAACACTAAAAGCTGTAAATCCAAAACCATAGCCAAATTGCTCCAAAGAAACCAAGGGATACACTAATGTTAGTGAAGGCTTAGTGTAAGCCATATATACATAAAAAATATCAGGTAAATTCAATGCTAAAGCCATAGGGAATAAACATTTTTTTAATCCATATTTAGAAATTAGCAACCCTCCTAAAATTCCTCCACATATTAGGGATATTACCCCAAATGTCCCGTAGACTAGCCCAACATCTGATGTTGATAACCCTAAGCCTCCTATTTCCGGTTTGTCCAATAAAAATAAAGAGGCTATCTTCACAAGCATTGCTTCGCCAAGTCTGTAAAGCAAGATAAATGCTAAAATATTTATAATTTTATCTTGAGCAAAATATGAGCTAATGATTGACCAAAAAGGTATATTTTCCCTAGCTTCTATTTGTCGTTGGTTATCTGATTCAGGTAAAGGTAAAATTAGGCGATGGAAAATAAACAGGATTGCTAAAATTAAAGCGGAGAAACCAATAGTTATAGTCCAGCTTAAAGGAATATTATTCAGATAAACTTCAAGCTGACCTGCTAAGACTACTAATATTCCAGAGCCAAAAATGACAGCCATTCGATAAAATAGTGAGCGAATGCCAACAAATAAGGCTTGTTGTTCTGGAGATAAAGCCAATAGATAAAAGCCATCGGTAGCAATGTCATAAGTTGCAGAAATAAATGCTCCTATTGTTAATGTTGCAAGGGAGATGAAAAAGAAATTTGGTAGTTGCAAGGAGAAGGCTATTAAACCCAAACAAGCGAACATAGCAAATTGGGTATATAGTATCCATTGACGTTTGGTAGAATAAATATCGACAATTGGGCCCCAAAACATTTTGATGACCCAAGGTAGATAGAGAAAACTTGTCCACAAGGTAATTTGAGTATTATCTATTCCGAGCTTTTTATAAAAGATTACGGAAACTGTGTTGATGATGATGTAAGGTATGCCAGAGGTAAAGTAGAGGGTGGGTATATATGTCCACGGAGAAGGGGTGGTGGTTTGAGGTTTCATGTTTGCCTCTAATTATCGTGTTATTAAAATTAGCATCCAATAGGACACCAATAGGATAAGTTATCTGTAATTTCCCCTTCAGAAAGGCGGATTCCTACACCTCCAGATATAAATTTATCATTACCATTGTTATATAGCCAAGCTCCCCAAACCTGAGTCATTGACTTGCCATCAATTTCTAATTTAGGAAATTCTAATAACTCTTGATAGACATAATTCTGTTGTGTATACCAAGGGTCATTGTTACTACTACGCACAGAGATATTTCCTGAATTAACTGCAAATCCTCCTTCGCCTTCTCTTCCTAAAATAGGTTTGGCAAAGTATGAATTACCTATTGCTGTTGCACTCAGTGATGTTTTAGGAAAATATTCCCAGACTGTTCCAGCATCTTTGCCAGAAAAAAAGTCATATCCTAAATCTGTAATTAGAGCAAATATACTTTTTGGTTGCAGTGCAAAGGCAGAACCAAAGTTGACAATCACAATTTTATTCTCAAAAATTAATTGCTCTAGAGCCGGCCATAATCTTTCACCTTTTTCATCAGTATCATGGATTAGCCATTCCACTGGATACCACATAAAGAGTATATCTATTGGTTTTTTTGTTCTCTGGTCAAATAGATACTCACCATCTTTGATGCCAAGATATTCTAAGGGTAAAATGGTACTTTTGGACTCCAAGTACTTGCTTAACCATCGCATAGTACCTAAATCTTCGGCATTATTCAAAGCTGTAAATGCTACGCAACAGTCTGTAACTGGTTTACCCAAATTTAATGCGGCTCTATTTACATGCTGATTAAGTGTTATTTTTAAGATTTTTTGAGCATCTAAATCTGGTTCTTGCAATCCAAAATGTCTAGCAACTTTATTATTGCCATCCGTACACTCAAACCAAAAACTAGGAGTTTGGGGATTAGTTTCTACTACTTTCTTTATCCCCGTTTCTGGATTCCAGCACCAGTCAAGACGCATACAAAATGGTGCGAGGAAGTCATATTTAACTAACTTGATGGTAGCTTCCGGAAATCCATAGTAAAGTAGTGTATCCTCATCAAGAGTGCGAATAATTTCCCACGCTTGGGTTAAAACACTACCGACTAATTCCGATGCTTGCTGGATTTCTTGGATCGTCTGCGGTAAAACTTGATGGCAATAATAAAGAGCGTAAGGTGTTTCTTGGTCAGTTAGAGGTATACCTGTTCCTTCTTCAATAGGAGCAAAGTTGTACCAACCCATTTTCATCGACTGAAATAGACGCTTTCGTTGAGGACTGTTGAAAATATTCATAACTCTTTTATCCACCCGCATGACCACCGCGACCAAAACTACCAAAACCACTACGACCCTTGGCAGAACCTCTGGAAGTCCCGGCCTCCGATGAATCACCAAAACCGGAGCTTCTAATGCTACTTCCACCAGAGTAACCACTCGATCTGCCGCTACCATTAGATGAGGGTGAACAGTTATTGGGTTGTTGTTTAGCGTTCGGCGACGTTGTGGAGCTGCAATCTGACTGTCTTGCTTCTGGGGTTGTCGCACAAGAAGCAAGTAGCGATACAGTCATAACGAACACTATGAGTTGAAATAAACCTGGTTTCAATTTCATAAGTCTTTCTGGATGAATACACAGATATCAGCTACGGAATTTATGCAAGATAACTACAAAGGTCAAAAATAGATTTCGCATTTCCAGATAGATTTTTTCAGGGTATATCCACGATTTAGAGAATTGCTAAACAAACCCTCTCCAACCCTGTGGCAAAATTTATTAGAGTCCTTCCATAGTTAGTTTGCCCCGCATGACCGCAACTATTCCCAATCTCCCCAGTCTCTACGACCCCTTTTCCACTGAAGCCAAGTGGCAAAAATTCTGGGAAGACAACCAAGTTTACAAAGCTGACCCCAACAAAGGCGGCGAACCCTACTGCATCGTCATTCCCCCCCCCAATGTCACTGGCAGCTTGCACATGGGTCACGCATTTGAAAGTTCCTTGATTGATACCCTCGTGCGCTACCACCGGATGCAGGGACGCAATACCCTATGGCTACCCGGAACTGACCACGCCAGCATTGCTGTGCATACTATGCTGGAAAAGCAACTCAAGACAGAGGGTAAGACTCGCTACGAATTGGGGCGCGAGAAATTCCTAGAACGCGCTTGGCAATGGAAGGCGGAGTCTGAGGGAACGATTCTGAATCAGCTACGACGCTTGGGTGTCTCGGTGGACTGGTCACGGGAAAGGTTTACCCTGGATGAGGGTTTATCTAAGGCTGTTGTGGAGGCATTTACTCGCCTTTACGAGGAAGGCTTAATTTATCGTGGTGAATATTTAGTTAACTGGTGTCCAGCTTCTCAGTCGGCTGTGTCTGACGTGGAAGTTGAAAATCAAGAGGTTAATGGAAATCTCTGGCACTTCCGCTATCCCCTCACCGATGGTTCCGGTTTTGTAGAGGTGGCGACAACTCGACCAGAAACGATGCTGGGTGATACGGCTGTAGCGGTTAATCCCAATGACGATCGCTACAAACATCTCATTGGTAAAACTGTAACTCTGCCAATTTTACAACGAGAAATTCCGATTATTGGGGATGAATATGTCGATCCCACTTTCGGCACAGGTTGCGTGAAGATAACTCCTGCCCATGACCCGAATGATTTCGACATGGGTAAGCGTCACAATTTGCCGTTAATCAACATTATGAACAAAGACGGCACTCTCAACGCCAACGCTGGGGAGTTTCAAGGACAAGACCGCTTTGTTGCGAGAAAAAATGTAGTTTCTCGCCTAGAAGCAGATGGCTTTTTGGTGAAGATCGAAGATTATAAGCATACCGTTCCCTACAGCGATCGCGGTAAAGTACCTATTGAACCCCTCCTCTCGACTCAATGGTTCGTCAAAATTCGTCCCCTAGCTGACAACACTCTCGAATTCCTCGACCAGCAAACTTCTCCAGAGTTTGTCCCCCAACGCTGGACAAAGGTCTATCGTGATTGGCTAGTAAAACTCACTGATTGGTGTATTTCTCGCCAATTATGGTGGGGACACCAAATTCCGGCTTGGTACGCTATCAGTGAAACGGATGGACAAATTACCGATAATACGCCCTTTGTCGTGGCAAAATCGGAAACTGAAGCTTGGGAAAAAGCTAAATCACAATTTGGCGAAAATGTCAAGTTAGAACAAGATCCAGATGTGCTGGATACTTGGTTTTCTTCTGGACTGTGGCCATTTTCGACTTTGGGCTGGCCGGAACAAACTCAGGATTTAGCAACTTATTACCCGACTACTACTTTGGTGACAGGCTTTGACATCATCTTTTTCTGGGTAGCCAGAATGACCATGATGGCTGGGCATTTTACACAGCAAATGCCTTTCCAAACGGTTTACATCCACGGCTTAGTGCTGGATGAAAAAGGTCAGAAGATGTCAAAGACCAAAGGTAATGGCATTGACCCATTGTTATTAATTGACAAATATGGTACTGATGCCCTGCGGTATACCTTAATTAGAGAAGTAGCTGGTGCTGGTCAAGATATCCGCTTAGAATACGATCGCAAAAAGGATGAATCAGCATCGGTTGAGGCATCGCGCAACTTTGCAAATAAGTTGTGGAATGCTGCCCGGTTTGTGATGATGAATTTGGATGGACAAACACCGCAACAATTGGGGAATCCGGTAGCGATAGAATTGAGCGATCGCTGGATTATCTCGCGGTATCATCAAGTTGTCAAAGAAACCACCAATTACATTGATAATTACGGTTTAGGGGAAGCTGCAAAAGGACTCTACGAGTTTATTTGGGGTGATTTCTGCGATCAATATATTGAACTAGTGAAATCCAGATTGCAAGCAGATGCCGATCCAGTATCGCGGCGGGTAGCACAACAAACCCTTGGCTACATATTAGAAGGGATTATGAAACTGCTTCATCCCTTCATGCCTCATATTACCGAAGAAATTTGGCAGACTCTCACTCAACAACCAGCAGATTCACCACAAACTTTACCCCTGCAAACCTATCCTCAGATAGATGCAAACTTGATTGATTCAGCTTTAGAAGAACAGTTTGAATTACTAATTGCTACTATCCGCACAATTCGGAATTTGCGGGCGGAAGCGGATATTAAACCAGGCATAAAAGTGACAGCGAATTTGCAAACTCAAAGCCAGAAAGAGCGGGAAATTCTCGCTGCTGGACAGTCTTATATTAAAGATTTGGCGAAGGTTGAGACTTTAACCATCACTGACAAGCAAAAAAACCAAACTGTTACTGCTAAAAAACCTCAGAGGGGTTTGAAGACAATTGGCTTAATTATTGTGGCCATTGTCTTTGGTAGATTAGGTTTAGCTGTGGGAAATGCCATTGATGACATTCCCATCGTCGGAACTTTCTTTGAACTAGTTGGTTTTGGTTACACAGCGTGGTTTGTTAGCCAAAATTTACTCACTGGTCAAGCTAGACAAAAGTTATGGAGACAGTTGTTTCCGCAGAAAGAATTAGAACAACCACAAGAACCAGAAAATGCGATCGCAGGTGTAATTGGTACAATACAGGTGCTAATTCCTCTAAGCGGTGTGGTAGATATTGAAGTTGTGCGTGCCAAGCTAGAAAAAAGCTTGAGTAAAGCTGAAGCCGAAGTTCAATCCCTGAGTACCAGATTAAACAATCCTAGTTTCGTAGATAGAGCTAGACCTGACGTGGTACAAGGGGCGCGGGATGCATTAGCAGAAGCACAAAAGCAAGCTGAAATTTTGCGCGATCGCCTCCAGGGGTTATCGTAGGCATAGTCTGCGTGGCTTAGGATAACTGTAATGGGTAATGGAAGTGTTAATAATTCCCAATTACCCATTACCAATTAACAAGATCCAAATATCCATTGTGGCACTTATTTTTTTATTAAATTTTTTTTGAATTTTGAATTTTGAATTTTGAATTTTGAATTTTGAATTGGAGCGAAGCGACCCTCATGCTATATCTAGCCCAGGTGCGTAAAAACGATTTTTTAGACCAGCACCAGTTACGCTTATTGGCGCGTCAAGAAGCTGATAACTTGTGGGCGATAATTCCCGAAGAAGCTTTCATTCTGCTGGGAAAGGGAAAGATCATGAGTGAGAACTTGCTTGTTCTAGTAGAACTTTCCCCTACAGGCGACATTGAAAGACTAGAAGACGCCACCAACTGGGTACTCCACCTGGTACAAAACTACCTCACCATCGGCATTACCCCGGAATTTTTGCAGCATGAAGCCGAAAGAGCAGAACATTGGCGACAATCCCTGACATTACAAAATCAAGACTTAGCGCGGCGTTCCTTAGAATTGGAAGCTCGTCGCGAACAAATTCAAGCCTTAGAAGAAAGCCTCAAACGCGAAAAAAACGGTTATTCTCAAGAGGAAAGTTAAAAGCTAATTGTGTTGCTTATAAAGCCACAGCACCCCAAAGGCGTATAGAGACGCGAAATTCCACGTCTCTACATAAGTTTATGCTAGGTTAATTGTCTTAGTAAAGTTAGGCAATCACAGTAATATTTGCACTACTAAGCTGTGCATGATTCGATAACTGGGCTATTTGAACTTGCGCTGTACCACCCAATCCATCTTTATCAAAGAATAGATTACCTGTACTTTGATTGTAGATGAAGCGATCGCTTGCAGCTGTAGCGATCGTACCAAGTCGGAATAAGCCCGAATCGAGTGTCGTATCCTGAGATTGGGTCAGCCCGAATTCCGCCTTAGAAATGAAGATAGTATCATCTCCAACAGTAAAATCAGTAATAGTATCATAGCCTCCAGTGCGGGTATCAGTCAGATATAAGCTATCTTGTCCAGCTCCACCAGTCAGCGTATCTTTACCAATTCCACCAAAGAGGCTATCGTTTCCGACACCGCCTAATAAGCTGTCATTACCTGAACCACCAAAGAGGTTATCATTACCATCTCCTCCTGATAACGTATTAGCACCAGTATTTCCAATCAGGATGTTATTAAGACTGTTACCAGTAGCAGTGATTGCCCCAGTTCCAATCAGGGTCAAATTCTCTAGGTTATCTCCCAAGACCCAATTTACTGAAGAGTTAACTAAATCTGTGCCTGCATTTAAGCCTTCAACAATAATATCGCTAACATTGTCTACGATATAAGTGTTATTGCCGATTCCACCATTGAGACTATCAATTCCTGTACCTCCATCTAAGGTGTCATCGCCTGTACCACCCAACAAGGTGTCATTGCCTGAGCTACCAAAAAGGCTATCGTTACCATCTCCTCCGGTCAAAGTGTTCGCAGCAGCATTTCCGACCAGGATGTTATCAAGGCTGTTACCAGTACCAATTATCGCGCTTCCAGTCAGGGTCAAGTTCTCAAAGTTCTCTCCTAATACCCAATTCACAGCAGACTTGACTAAATCTGTGCCTGAATTTAAGCCTTCGGTAATAATATCGCTAACATTGTCTACAGTGTAGATGTCATTACCGGCTCCACCATTGAGAGTATCAATCCCTGCACCTCCATCCAAAGTATCATCGCCTGCACCGCCTAACAAACTGTCATTACCTGAACTACCAAAGAGGCTATCGTTACCATCTCCTCCGCTCAACTTATTAGCACCAGTATTTCCAATCAGGATGTTATTAAGGCTGTTACCATTACCATCGATTGCTCCGGTTCCAGTCAGGGTCAAGTTTTCCACGTTATCTGTCAACACGAAACTCACGGAAGACTTAACTAAATCTATGCCTGCATTTAAGCCTTCAGTAACAGAATCGTTCAGGTTATCTACAGTATAAATGTCATTGCCGGCTCCACCATTAAGACTATCAGCTCCTAAACCTCCATCCAAGGTGTCATTACCTGCACCGCCCAATAATGTGTCATTGCCTGAGCTACCAAAGAGACTATCGTTACCATCTCCTCCGCTCAACTTATTAGCACCAGTATTTCCAATCAGGATGTTATTAAGGCTGTTACCAGTACCATCGATAGCGTCGGTTCCAGTCAGGGTCAAGTTCTCCACGTTATCTGCTAACACAAAACTCACGGAAGACTTAACTAAATCTGTGCCTGCATTTAAGCCTTCAGTAATCGTATCACCGATGCTGTCCACAATATAAGTATCATTGCCGACTCCACCATTAAGACTATCAGCTCCTGTACCTCCATCCAAGGTGTCATTACCTGCACCGCCTAATAATGTGTCATTGCCTGCACCACCCAACAAAGTGTCATTGCCAACTTCTCCGCTCAAGATGTTAGCACCAGTATTTCCGGTCAGAATATTATTAAGGCTGTTACCAGTACCATCAATAGCGTCGGTTCCAGTCAGAGTCAAGTTTTCCAGGTTAACTCCCAACACCCAACTCACCGAAGACTTGACTAAATCTGTGCCCGCATTTAAGCCTTCAGTAATGGTGTCGCCGATGCTGTCCACAATATAAGTATCATTGCCTTTACCACCGATGAGGCTATCAGTTCCTGTACCACCATCTAAAGAATCGTTGCCATCACCGCCATCAAGTGTGTCACTATCACCTAATCCTTGGAGCGTGTCATTGCCTAGCAATCCTGAGATGCTATCGGCGTTCACTGTACCAGTCAGGTTATCTGCACCTGAAGTGCCATTAATCGGAGGGGTGATTTCACTAATGGTCAAGTTGACAGTAGCAGTGCTACTGCCTCCATGTCCATCACCTATGGTGTAAGTAAAGCTGTCAGAGCCATAATAGTTTTGATCGGGCGTATAAGTGTAAGTACCGTTGTTGTTGTTAACTAAGCTTCCTTGGCTAGGTTGGGTGAAGCCAGTAATGCTCAATACGTCACTAATATCAACATCTGTATCATTGCTTAACAGACTAGTAGCGCTAATGATAACGGGTGTGTTTTTGTTTGTGGTGATTTTGTCGTTAACAGCAACAGGAGCATCATTCACCGCCGTAATATTAATATTGCGGGTAACTGTGGCACTATTAGCAGTCCCATCATTGACGACAAAGCTAACGGTACGAGGTGTAGTACTGGGGTTGTCGCTGCTGTTGGTATAAGTAATAGAACGTAGTGCGGCTTGATAGTTCGCAACGGTGGCACTGCCGATTAAGGTTAAAACACCTGTGCTGCTGTTGTAGCTGCCCGTAATCCCATTTTGGTTGGTGAAGGCGAGGATGTCTTGAGCAGAGGCGAAACCACTGGTAATGCTGACGGTGGCACTAGCTAGGTTGGTGGAGTCTAAGTCGCTAACGGTGATACCTGAGTCAATGACTGTAGTGGCGTTCTCAGTGTATGCCAGGGCAGAGTTGGTGGCAGTAGCAACAGGTGCATCATTCACTGCCGTAATATTAATATTGCGAGTAACAGCAGTACTATTAGCAGTCCCATCATTAACTATAAAGCTGATGGTACGAGGTGTAGTACTGGGGTTATCACTGCTGTTGGTATAAGTAATAGAACGTAGTGCAGCTTGATAGTTAGCAACGGTGGAACTACCAGTTAAGGTTAAAACACCTGTGCTGCTGTTGTAGCTGCCCGTAATCCCATTTTGGTTGGTGAAGGCGAGAGTATCTTGAGCAGAGACAAAACCACTGGTAATACTGATGGTGGCACTAGCTAGGTTGGTGGAGTCTAAGTCGCTAACGGTGATACCTGAGTCAATGACTGTAGTGGCGTTCTCAGTGTATGCCAGGGCAGAGTTGGTGGCAGTAGCAACAGGTGCATCATTCACTGCCGTAATATTAATATTGCGGGTAACGGCAGTACTATTAGCAGTCCCATCATTAACTATAAAGCTGATGGTACGAGGTGTAGTACTGGGGTTGTCGCTGCTGTTGGTATAAGTAATAGAACGTAGTGCAGCTTGATAGTTAGCAACGGTGGCACTGCCGATTAAGGTTAAAACACCTGTGCTGCTGTTGTAGCTGCCGGTAATTCCATTTTGGTTGGTGAAGGCGAGGATGTCTTCAGCAGAGACAAAACCACTGGTAATCCGGACGGTGGCACTAGCCAGGTTGGGGGAGTCTGTGTCGCTGACGGTGATGCCTGAGTCGATAGTTGTAGTGGCGTTTTCAGTGTATGTTAGGGCAGAAGCAGAGCTAGGGGTGATTGTTGGGGGAGCCCCACTGTTGTTGTTTAGTTGAGCATATATTCCATGGCCAGATCCGTCCTGACCATCGCTTTGCCAGGAAATTACAAAATCTCCAGTAGCATCCATTGCTACTGCGGGGTTAGCTTGATCGTTGTTGGTGTTGGTATTGACCAGAAATTCACCCCCAATAGCTACCCCAGCACTGTTGTAACGTTGGGCATATATGCCAGAGCCAGAGCCGTCCTGACTATTGCTAGTCCAGGAAATGATAAAGTCCCCATCTGCATCCATTGCTACTGTGGGGTTAAATTGATTGCCCTCGGTGTGGGTATTGACTTTGAATTCGGCGCCAATAGCTGCCCCAGCACTGGTGTAGCGTTGGGCATATATGCCATCCCCAGATCCGTCCTGACCATAGCTTTGCCAAGAAATTACAAAGTCCCCAGTGGCATCCATTGCTACTGTGGGGTTAAATTGATTGCCTTGAGTGTATGTATTAACCTGAAATTCGTTTCCAATAGCTGACCCGGCACTGTTATAGCGTTGGGCATATATGCCTAAGTAAGACCCGTCCTGATAATAGCTTTGCCAGGAAATAACAAAGTCACCATTGGCATCCATAGCTATTGTGGGGTTATATTGAGAGCTTTCGGTGTGGGTATTGACCTTAAATTCACCCCCAATGGCTAACCCAGCACTGCTGTAGCGTTGGGCATATACTCCATAGCTAGACCCGTCCTGACCACTGCTTTGCCAAGAAATGACAAAGTTCCCATTGGTATCTATCGCTATTGTAGGGTTAACTTGATTGTTGTTAGTGGAGGTATTGACCTGAAATTCGCCCCCAACAGCCACTCCAGAACTGTTGTAGCGTTGGGCATATATCCCAGAGCCAGACCCATCTTGGCTTTCCCAGGAAATAACAAAGTCACCATCGGCATCAATCGCTACTGTAGAGTTAAGTTGATTGCCGTTGGTGTTGGTATTGACTTGGAATTCGCCCCCAATAGCCACGCCAGTACTGTTGTAACGTTGAGCATACACCCCATAGCCAGACCCATCCTGACCATTGCTAGTCCAAGAAATGATGAAGTCTCCATCAGCATCCATTGCGACTGCGGGATTAATTTGATCATTGTTGGTGTAAGTATTGACTTTGAATTCATTCATGAAAAAACCTCTGAAAAAACTAAAAATTTGATTTCAACAATTACGGCCTGATTAAACAGATTTCTTAGTCATTAGGAATCACTGCACTCGGTCGCAGCCAGTAGTTCAACTCTGGTGCTGTAAATGCTTGGCGAATTTCTTTTCGTTCCTGATTCAAAACCATCGGACGCTGTACACCAGCAAGAAACTGTACATCATAAAGTTCTTGACAGCCTGCGGTGAACTTCAGCATTCCCACCTGTTGCCCATTTCGTAAATCCACAACTGCCACACCACAGAGCAACTTCTCAAACCGTTGGGTTATGGGCAACCCTCCGAAAATATGCCGTTCCCGAATCTGGCATAGTCCGACTAGGGCGTAATACCCGACGCAGCACAACCCCCGCAGAAATCCAGGGAGTACACAAACTACTTGTTGGTCTCCTGATTCTGGATGAATGCGCCAAATTTCCCCTGCGCCAGAGTTGAGTAACCACAAAAACCCGTCATGCCAAATTGGGGAATGGGGCATTGATAATTTATTTACAATAATTTCATTGCTCTCTACTTCCACTACAACTCCACCATTGGCTTTACCCGGACGCCATCCTCCAACGGTATCTGTCGCACCGAGGGCAGTCACATACTTGGGTTTGCCATCCACCATCGCTAATCCATTCAGGTGACATCGGTCTTCTGGCACTACTTCAGAAATAAATTTCGGATGCCAGCGCGGTACAAAGCTAAAGTCTGGACTCAAAGCAGAAAGACACGAAAAGCGGGTGTTGACAATCCACAGCCCTTCTCTGCCAAATTCCAGGTCGTGAATGTTCAGATCGCCTGTAAAATATGTCATCCGTGGCAGATAAAGGGCATCGTAGCGTCCGGGGTGATCTTCTAAAAACTCATAAGCTAAGGCGGGGGCATTTGCTAATAAACAGACTTCGTGATGGGTAGCCAGTGCCAGTCGTGAACCATTCACTGCCAATCCCATTGGTTTAGAAAATTGGCGTAACAGCATGGTTATCTGTTCCCCATTCCAGCCTACTAGTGCCAGTTTTCCAGCTTGGTAGGTGGTGATGGCAATTGAACCTCCGGCTTGACTTAGCCAGGAAATAAATCCCCCATCGGCATCACATTGAATTAAGTTATTCTCTTCTGGCGCAGTAGTAGGAAAAGTGGACAACATAAATCAGTTGAATTAAATTTCAAATTTTGTTGAAGAACTTTAGACTTAGTTAAATACAAAATATACTCAGTAACTCTAACCCTTAAAATTGAGCGGTTAATTACTAACTACGAACCTCGAAAATTACTGGCACAAAGCACTAGTACAGCATGGCGTAAATCCAGCTATCACCTCAATTAAGCAGACAAGTTGCTCAGAGCAACTGATTAAAGGTGAACAAATTTATGCCAAAGTGTACTAGTGATTGATGCCATTAGTTTTGATGAGTTGTGAAAGTTTGTAGTCAGGGCTAAAACCCTTGAAATTGACTGAGAAATCCTTCACTACGAAACTCTCAGAATTGATGACACAGACCACTAAGCGTGCCATCATTGTCAATAAACAAGCTTGTACCAGAAACAGTACCTAAAGGAATCGACCCCAGAAAATAGGTCGCGCCGCCATAAAGCTGCACTGGATCTAACTTTGCAGATATTTTGAACTTAGTTTTTTATAATGTCCTAGCGGTAAATATTGTTTGATAATCTACTGTTATAATAAAGACTTTTTTATTTAAAAATAAACTGTATATATACTGAATGTAAAAATTAGTTAAAACTTCAATAATTTAAAAACTCGCTCGGCAAGTTTTGTTACTTTAACGGCAAATTGCGTTGTTAGGGTAGAGAAAATGCGTAGATGTAGCCCTTCTCCTGTCGGAGACGCTGCGCGTAGCTTGCTTCCACGTTCGCGGAGCGTACCGTAGGCAAGTGGTACGACTGCGCTCAGGAACCACCCGTCGTATACATCGCCATCCTTCGTATTAAATATTTAGCCTAAATACGTATAATCATGCGATTTTTCACTCGAAACCAGTAGAGGTAAAAGTAGCAAGTTTGACATAGGGTGCCTTGCAATTGCTGAAATTCCTGCTAAAAAAGGATTATAAAAATAAAATTACTATTTGACTCACAATTACTTAAAAAAGTTCTTTTAGTGTGCCATTTAAAATTTACGACGAAAGTAGGATGAGACAACAAGAGTGTGGTGTGATAGTATGGTTTACTGGTTTGAGTGGTGCAGGTAAAACTACTATCTGTCAATTCGTGGAGAAGGAACTGCGGATACACGGATACAGAGTTGAAGTTCTAGACGGTGATGCGGTACGTCAAAACCTATGCAAAGGATTGGGTTTCAGTAAAGAGGATCGAGAGGAGAATATTCGGCGCATTGGCTTTGTAGCTCAACTTCTTGCCAGAAATAATGTCATTGTATTGGTTTCGGCAATTTCACCATACCGCGAAATTCGGGGAGAAGTGCGCAAAATGACTCCATTTTTCATTGAAGTTTACGTCAATGCATCATTGGCAGTTTGCGAACAGCGAGACGTAAAAGGGTTATATAAAAAAGCAAGAGCAGGAGAAATTAAGCACTTTACTGGTATTGACGATCCTTATGAAATACCACTCTGCCCTGAAGTCGAATGTAAAACTAACCAGGAAAGCGTTGCTCAAAGTGCAACTAAGGTCTTAGAAAAGCTAGACGAGTTGGGTTATATAGTTGCTAGAAGGAATAATTTATGAGTTAAATAAAGTTTTTAACTCATAACTTTGATTAAGATGCTAATAATTGCCGAATTAACCTGGCCACAGCTTTCTGCGTGAAGCGGTTGGCAATTTGTTGACCTAAACGTTGTACATCTGAATTTACCAATAACTGAGCAATTTGAGATGTCATTTGCACTGGGTCAAAGCCTCTTGTTTCTCGGAGAATACCTAATATACGTTTGATATGCTCCAAGGTTTGTTGTTGCTCAACTGTAGCTGCTGGAGTTTTATTAACTGCTGTCAATCCTACCCGTTCTCGTAACAAGGAGGTAAAGTTATGTAAAACATTTTTCCCGAAAGCATCGAGTCCGTTAACAGATTCATCTACTAACTTGTCACGAATAAAAGCACCACGTTCAGATGATAGAAATTCTATCCCCTGATTTAGCACTAAATTAAAGTCGTAGTCTTGACTATTACGCGCATTTTTTAACAAGTTTTCTAAGCGATTCCAGCGAAATCTGCCATCTTTAAATAGCAAATCTTGCAATGATGCTCTTAATTGCGGTGCTGGATCTGTTAACAGACGTTTAGAAACGTAGGGATAAGCTTCGCTGAGAACTTTAAAGTTTGGATCTATATATATTGCAATACCTTCAAGCGTCACCAGGGAGCGAATAATTAAGGCGTAGTAGGGCGGTACGCGGAAAGGATACTCATACATCAAGGCTGATAGTTCATCGGTGATGCTTTTAATGTTGAGTTCGGCAACACTGGCTCCTTGAGCATCAGCAAAAACTTTGGCAAAAGCTGGGATAATTGGTGTTAAATCGGTTTCTGGTGATAAGAAATCTAACTTCACATAGTCTTTTGCTAATCCTTCAAAGTCGCGGTTGACAACGTGGACGATCGCTTCTATCAAACCATAACGCTGTGGTGGCTTAATCTCGCTCATCATCCCAAAGTCGAGATAAGCTAATTTGCCATCGGTTGTCGCTAACAAATTACCAGGGTGGGGATCTGCATGGAAAAATCCATGTTCTAGCAGCTGGCGCAGGGAACACTGCACACCCACTTCAATGAGATAACGAGCATCTATCCCTTGGGCACTAATTTCTTCTGTCTGGGTTAATTTGGTACCGTTAATCCACTCCATCGTCAAGACGCGGCGATTGGTATATTCCCAGTAAATTTTCGGTACGTATACGTCTTTTATATGACCGTATAACTCGAAAAATCGCTCGGCATTTTCGCCTTCATGGATGTAATCCATCTCTTCAAAAATGCGATCGCCTAATTCATCAAGAATACCAACTAAGTCACTTCTTACCCGTTTGACTTTTTTCTGTACCCAAGCGGCGAGGTTACGCAAAATATACAAGTCAATGGTGATTCCCTCTCTTAAGTCGGGGCGTTGAACTTTAACAGCGACTTCTTCACCAGTTTTTAGCTTACCTTTATACACTTGCCCCAATGAAGCCGCAGCAATTGGCTGCGCCGAGAGTTCGGCGTAAACCTCTTCTGGAGGTGCGCCTAATTCTTCTTTAATAAACTGGTAAGCAATTTCGTTGGGAAAAGGTGGTAATTGGTCTTGTAATTTAGTTAATTCTTCTAGGTATACGGGAGGAACTAGATCCGGTCTGGTGGATAAAGCTTGTCCAATTTTGATGTAAGCAGGACCTAATTGGGTCAGCAATACTCGTAGCTGAGTGGCTCGGCGGCGGTCATTTTTGACGACAATTCCCCGTTTACTATCCGACCACAATCCAAACACAAAGGATAGAGTTGGCCGCAACACGGCAAAAATCCGCCGTAAAACTTGCACTTTCCTTTTTTGATAATGTGCCGCTATGCCCACGGGATCGTAAAGCGTCTCAGGTTGGGCTGCTATTCTCACCTTTTGGGCTGCTAATAGTCTTGGTGAGCGTACAACTAACGTCGATGTACCATCTTCTGGCACTACATCAATAACATTTAATTCGTCGCTTCGGCGATTTGTGCCGTTGCGACTGTCCTCCTGAATCGGTCGGGTACTAGGGGGAAGTGTCTTAACAATCATGAAGAAGGCCACCAGTCAGAACGATCGTATTAAGTATTGTAACAATATGTTTAGAAATTGGGAATTGGGAATGGGGCATTGGGCATGGGGAAAGGGAAAGGGGTAAGGGTAAAAGGGGAAAGATTAAATTTATTCCTTTTCCCTTTAACCTTTAACCTTTTCCCCTACTCCCCACTGTCTGCTACACTTAAACGGGCATACTAGTTCAATAGTATTAGGTATTGCTAGTTGCTCAAAGATGAGACTTATTATCCTGTAAATTAGAAGTATCCGGCATCTGCCCTCATGGAGAATTTGGCTTGATGTTGCTTTGCCTGCGAATTGAAAACTTTGCCCTAATTGACCAATTGGAATTAGAATTTGGCGCGGGACTAAATGTGTTAACAGGTGAAACCGGCGCTGGAAAATCGATTATCTTAGATGCCATTGATGCTGCTTTGGGCGGTAAAGTCTCTAGTAGAGTCATTCGCACGGGGACAAGTCGGGCGATGGTAGAAGCTACTTTCACCTCAAACGCTCCCCTAGCCGCTTGGTTGACCGAACAAGAAATAGATTTACTCGATGAAAATTCTGTAGTCATTAGCCGAGAAATCACAGCCACTACGAGTAATGTC
This sequence comes from Nostoc sp. DSM 114167, assembly GCF_052692655.1. Taxonomy (NCBI): domain Bacteria; kingdom Bacillati; phylum Cyanobacteriota; class Cyanophyceae; order Nostocales; family Nostocaceae; genus Nostoc; species Nostoc sp. DSM 114167. The sequence continues at coordinate 2,556,552 of NZ_CP195116.1, read as the reverse complement.
CGCAGTCGATCGCGGGTGAATGGTGTGTTGGTAAATCGGCAGATCATGGCAGGAATGCGCGATCGCTTGGTGGAAATCACCGCCCAAGGTCAAACTGTACAAGTGGGACAATCTGCTCAAGTCCGCGATTGGTTGGATTTATATGGCGGCGACTCTCTAATGCAGCAACGTCATAAAGTCGGCACAAGCTTTAGTAGTTACCAACAGGCGCACTTAGCTCTAGAAAAACGCCGGACATCAGAACGGGAGCGATTGCAACAACTCGACTTGCTTACTTATCAAGTGCAGGAATTGGGAGCAGCCAATCTCAGCGAACCTAATGAATTGGAACAGTTGGGACAAGAACGGGAACGCCTGAATCATGTCGTCGATTTGCAACAAATGAGTTACAAGGTTTATCAGGCTTTGTATCAAAACGATCATGAAACTCCCGCCGCAGGTGATTTATTGGGAGACAGTGAGGCGATCTTAAATGACATGGTAGAATACGATACCCAACTACAACCCCTATTAGAATTAGTGAGGGACGCGCAAGCTGCGGTAATGGAAGTGGGAAGGCAGATTAATGCTTATGGGGATGGATTGGAAGCAGATCCGCACCGATTGGAAGAGGTGGAAGAACGGATTCAGGAATTAAAGCAAATTTGTCGGAAGTATGGACCGACACTTACAGAAGCGATCGCTTACTACCAAAGTATCCAAGCAGAATTAGCCCAACTTAACGATAGCGAACAATCTATCGAAAAGTTAGAACAACAAGAAAAGACGTGTTTTGAGAAACTTACCCAAGCAAGTAATCAGTTAACTCAATTGCGGAGTCAGGCGGCTGCTAATTTAGAATCGCGTTTGATAGCTGAACTCAAGCCCCTAGCGATGGAAAAGGTGAAATTTCTGGTTGAAATATTACCAGCTTTCCCAACTGCGATGGGAGCAGACAAAATTACCTTTATGTTTAGTTCTAATCCCGGAGAACCACTGCAACCTTTAACAGAAGTTGCCTCTGGTGGCGAAATGAGCCGCTTTTTACTAGCGCTGAAAGCTTGTTTTTCTCAGGTTGATGTAGCCGGGACATTGGTATTTGATGAAATTGATGTTGGGGTTTCGGGAAGAGTCGCCCAAGCGATCGCGGAAAAATTATACCAGCTAAGTCAACGCAATCAGGTCTTATGTGTTACCCATCAACCTTTAGTTGCGGCAATGGCCGATCGGCATTTTCGTGTAGATAAGCAAACTATCAATCAAGGCAAAGGTAAAAAAGCTAACAATGATAATGCCGAACAGCGTACCGTTGTCAGAGTTACTACTTTGGATAATTTAAACACCCGCCGGGAAGAATTAGCGCAGTTAGCTGGTGGTAAATCTGCAACTGATGCGATCGCTTTTGCAGAATCTCTATTATTACAAGCTGCTAACCACCGTCGCGCGAAGCATACTTGACCAAATAATTACGAATTACGAATTACGAACTTGCACTGAGCGTAGCCGAAGTATTACGAATTACGAATTATAAATTTAGGCTGCCAATTCTGAAAGCCGTAAACCAGCAATATTCTCGCAGGAAAAAGTCTCTTTGCCCATACATCGCCGACAAATTAGCTCTATAATTTGCCCTGCCCAATTGCGGAAAAACCATTGGCACAAGGAATCATCTTCTTGAGGAGTTAGAGACAGAGGAATAAAACCTTTCTTCTGCCATACTTCTGCTGCTGTATAGATATCATCAACAAGAATAGCAACGTGATGGACAGTATTAAAACCTTGCTGTTGGAATAAGCTGGCAATCTGTTCATCTGGTGCGTTAGGCGCAAGCAGTACCAAAATCATGCCTGACGGCATTAAGGCTGAGAGAAAGTACATACTAGCATCTTCAGGCAATAGATTTTGCTCAGGACAAAAATCATCAGGCCATTTTCCTGGCCCTTCAGTAATTTTGGCATCATAGTTAATCAGAGCTTTAGCATAGTCTGTAAGAGCTTCTGAATCAGGAAACAACAGTACATAGTGATCTACGATAACTCGTTCACCAAAGAGATGTATGCAAAAAGATGAATCTAGAAATTCTGGAGTCTTGCACCCATCTTTATACAATAGCAATCCATCATTTTCTACAAAAGGCGACTCCTGATTCATTGAAGTTTTGGCTAAGTTAAAACCTTTTCTAGGATCTAATGGAAGGTTATTGTTCATAATACTCACCTATCAAAACAATCTATAGTATTTATTCAAAATTAAAGCTGAGAAACAGGGTTTATATCTACTATTATACTCAAATACTTTGAGCTAATCTCAAACACCCGTAAGGTAATTATAGTAACTAATAATACTAACTGTCTCTAAACTTGCGCCGAATAATTCTTAACTTATCTCTTCCTTTTATTCCCGATGAAAGCTACGTAAGCTTGCCTCTTTGTATTCTTCTGAGCGAGACACTACACCTAGCAAGCAAGGAATAGCATTGTTGCCCTCCCACTCTAGGTAATTTTTCAAGTATACGAGCAATCTGTTCTTTGCAATTTTCAAATACAGCATTACAGCCTTTTTACTCATGAAGCCCATTTGTCAAGTCCGATCTATACAAATTTAAATGAGTTTATCCTGCAAATTGCAAGAGAAAAAGTATCTAAAGATTTGACATAAGCATCTAAAGATTTTTCATTGTATAGATCGGTGAGGTTTTATATATTTTTTAGATAAATAGCATTAACTACAAGTTTTTTTTAAAGTTATTAAATTTCATAAAAACACTCTGTAATTTAGTTTAAAAAGCTCAAGATTAGCAATTAAAAAAATAATAAAAAAGCTATATATGAAGCTTAATTGTGCTTTTTGATATTTATTAATGAAGCAAAATTTATGTCCTAATAGGAGAATTAACTCTAATGGCATCTGATTCAAATTCTGTTTTTGGTAATCCCGTTAATAGTGGTGGTCAGGCTAGCAACCCCAGCGATCCTTTCGCATCTGGAGGCGCTTTTGGCATCCCAACGGCTGACAGCTTCGATTTTGACAAGTATGGAATTCCCAAAGAAGGCAGTTTCGATCCTGCTAAATATGGCATCCCAACGGCTGACAGCTTTGATTTTGATAAGTATGGAATTCCCAAAGAAGGCAGCTTCGATCCTGCTAAGTATGGCATTCCAACGGCTGACAGCTTCGATCCTGCTAAGTATGGTATTCCAAAAGAAGGCAGCTTTAGTTTAGGTAGCTCTGGCATCCCAACGGCTGATAGCTTCGACCCTTCTAAGTATGGTATCCCAACGGCTGATAGCTTCGACCCTTCTAAGTATGGTATTCCAACCAGAGGCAGTATACCAAATATTGGTAGTAGCCCAACTGCTTAGTGTGGCAATTGGTAAATTTAAGTTAGACATAATCCTAAAACTTTGGGTTTGTCTACCTCTTAATTAAGCGATATGCAACTTCCATTAAACAAAAATCCCACCCTAGCAAGAGATAACAATTACAATTTTGTAGCTTTTGCGTAGGTGGGGTTTTTATTATCTATGGAAGACTTAGTAGTGGATATAACTCCATCATCTAATACTGCCATTTTAAATTTATTTATACTCTTGCAAAGCTCCTAACTTGCGAATTCCCGGCCAAATCATTGCCGTAGCAATAACCACTACAATTGTGCCAATTCCACCACCCACAACGGAAATCACCGGGCCAAATAAAGCAGCAGTCAAGCCTGATTCAAAGCCTCCTAATTCATTCGAGGCACTGATAAACACGCTATTAATAGCAGCAACTCGACCACGCAAATGATCCGGTGTTCTGATTTGAACTAATGTATGGCGGATCACAACGCTAATACTATCTAGTGCGCCACCAAGGATCAGCATCAACATAGACAGCCAAAAGGAACGAGAAAGTCCAAAGATAATTGTGACAACCCCAAAGCCAACCACTGACCATAATAAGGCTGGGCCTGCTTTGCGTAGTGGTGGTAAATATGCCAGGGCGATAGCCATAGTCAAAGCACCGATGGAATGGGCTGCTTGTAGGTATCCTAATTCCACTGGTCCCACATGTAAAATATCTTTGGCAAAGATGGGTAGCAAGGCGATCGCACCACCCAACAATACAGCAAACATATCCAATGTAATCGCTGCCAAAATCAACTGATTCTGCCAAACAAATTTAGCACCGGCTGCAAGTGCTTTAAATGAAATTGGCTCAGTTGCGCGGATGACTTTTTGCTGTTCGATCGCCAGCGTTAAAATAAAACACGCTAACGCGGCGATCGCAGCTACTACATAAACTCCTGTAGCGCTTCCAAACAACGCAATCCCAAATCCCCCCAAAGCTGGGCCAATAACAGCAGCCAATTGAAAGCTACTACTATTCCAGGTGGCTGCATTGGTAAAAGCACTGACAGGTATTAATTGCCACATCAGAGCATCACTGGCAGGTTTAAGGAATGCCCTAGCGACACCTGTTAATACTAAGCAGGCGTAAATTAGAAAAATTGCACCCTGAGTATAAGAAAGTACCCCTAAAGCTAGGGAGCAGAGGGCTAGCAACATTACCGAGAGTAACATGGTCACTTTGCGATCGCGGCGATCGGCTACATCTCCGGCAATTAAGGTGAGAATAATCATCGGTAGGACTTGCGCCAGTCCTACACCACCTAAAGCGATCGCTGAGTTAGTCCGCTCATAGAGTTCCCAGCCAATCGCTACAGTTTGCATTTGCGACCCCACGAACAGTACTAGCCGTCCGATGGTAAATAGCCGATAGTCTCGAAACTTAAAGGCTGCAAAGGGATCGTGTTGTGCAACCTCAAAGTTATGGGGCTTTGAGTTCTGTTTTCTCGAAGACATTTTTTAGTAGAGTTAAGCCTTCTTCAATGTTGGAAATTTGGTCTTCTGAAAGACCCTTCAGCAAGTCAGTAATATGAGCGCGAGTTTGATCTTGGGATTGCTTGAGATGATGTTTTCCATCTTCAGTTAAATTGAGCAGCACCCGCCGCCGCTCTTGAGGATGAGCAATCCGTTTCACAAAATCGCGTTGTACCAAGCGTTCTATGGTTGCTGATGCCGTGGCAGAGGTGACACCTAAATGCTCTGCTAAGTCAGATAATGAAGCACCAGGATTACGGTTGATAAATGCTAGCGATCGCAATTGAGGTATAGATAAAAAAGCGGCACTATGGGCACGCATATCCGCTCGGATAAACCGCATCACTAATGGAACTGTTTCCATTACTCTAGCGGCACATTCTTCGGAAGTTGCACCTTGATTAGGTTTATCCAAGGTCATGGGCTTGTTGTTCTCCTAGTTACATAGCCACCCGTGGATAAAGTTTTCCACCAAGAATGGCCAAAATTATTAATGTGAATAAGAGAATTGTACAATCCAGACCAAAGCCATAGATGCTAGTGCCATTCAACAGCATGGTGCTACGTAACCCGTCAACCAGATAGGTCAACGGATTTAAATGGGAAATGAACTTTAACCAACTGGGCATCAAAGAAATCGGATAGATGGCATTACTCGCAAAAAATAACGGCATGGTTAACAATTGTCCAATACCCGTCATCCTTTCTCGACTTTTCACCAAACAGCCAATAATTAATGAAAAAATACAAAATGTTCCCGCCCCCATTATGACTAGCAGCAGTACTTGGAGAATAGCTAGGGGATGAAGATTTAGTTTGACACCTAATAAAAATGACAATCCGTAAATGAATATTACCTGAGATAAGCACCGTACCCCACATGCTAAACCTTTGCCCAATACCATTGCCACACGAGGTGTAGGACTAGCTAAAAATTTATGTACAATCCCTAAATCTCGCTCCCAGATTAGGGTCATCCCACCGCTAAAAATTGCCACAAACAAAATACTTTGAGCCAAAATACCAGCAGAAATGAAGTCCAAATAGGGTAGGTTCCCTGTAGGAATCGCGCGAGTCCGGGCGAAAACTTGTCCAAAGATTAACAGCCATAAGGCTGGTTGCACAGCTCGAACTACTAAATCAGTGGGATCGTGGCGGAGTTTACGGATTTCCAATTCAGCGATCGCCAGGGTTTTCGTAACTAGCTCTTTAATTGCAGAGATCGAATTTCCTCGGACAGTGGGTGGTGATTTAACCCAACCGTTGAGCAGTACGTCTGGTTCTTGCTGTGTCACGGTAGTTCACTCCTGATGTTAACTGGTCGCCTGTATAGTGAATAAAGACATCATCCAAAGTTGCATTTGGGTTATCTAAAGAAGCTTTTAAGTCACTCGGTGAACCTGTGGTAACAACTTCACCTTGCTGCATAATCGCCACTCGGTTACATAAGCTGTCCGCTTCTTCTAAAAAGTGGGTTGTTAAAAATATGGTTGTGCCGTAATCAGCACAGAGTTGTAGTACAAGCTGCCATACTTGAGTTCGAGCGATGGGATCTAGTCCGACAGTCGGCTCATCAAGAAACAAAATTTGGGGTTGATGTAGAACTGATATGCCAATTTCCAGCTTGCGGATCATCCCACCAGAGTAGTTTCGTACCAAGCGCTTTGCTGCATCTTGCAAACCCATGTATTCTAGAATTTCATAGATGCGGCGATCGCGTCCTTTGGTAGGTATTCCATACAGCTTGGCAAAAATTAAGAGATTTTCGTAACCAGTGAGGCTACCATCAGCAGACAGCGCTTGAGGTACATAGCCGATAGCCCGTCTCACAGGATTAGATTGACGAGCCACGTCATAGCCAGCTAAGGTTGCTTTCCCTGCACTGATAGGCAGCAAGGTTGTCAACATTTTAATAACTGTACTTTTCCCTGCGCCATTGGGGCCAAGCAGCCCAAACACTTCGCCATGTTCTACAGATATGCTCAGGTTGTTAACTGCCGTGAATTTCCCAAAACGGCGTGTGAGTCCCTGAGTTTCCAAAATCAACGGTTTTGGTTCTTCTTGAGGTTGCGATCGATTTATTTTGTTTGTCAGTATTGTCACAAGTTTGATGCACTTCTATTAATTAGTAAATCTAACTATTAGCTTCTCAATAGATTTACCAGAAGTCAATAGACGAATGGCATAAATTTGAATCAGAGTAAAAAGACACTCAGTAGAGTGGCGGTGAGGTTATCGATGGGTGAAGTATTACTGAGTGCGATCGCAGCCTACCCATCATTTACAAGTTTTTTATATCTTTTTCAAAATCCTCGGCCCCGTAATGCGCTGAAATTTGACGACTTGCGGGTAGATGCTGAAATCCTATGCGATTCATTCTTGCAAATCGGCTAGCTTGAGCAGAAGTTAACTTTTCTTTTTGAAAAAGCATCACTGCAATTTCCTGCTTCATTCATTATCCTGAGTTCTTCTGTTGCCAGAGCTGTTTTTTCTACCATAAATTCTTGGTTAGTGATTTTTACTTCAGCAAAAGGGTATCCGTGGTAATACCGTGGCAAGTTTATTGATCGGGTAATTACAAAGGTGTTGAGAGGAAGTATGACATCATCCCATTTGAAATAAATAATTATGGCATCCAAGAAATACTACGCTGTTTTTAAAGGTCGAAAGACAGGTATATTCACAAGCTGGGAGGAATGTGAAGAACATATCACAGGTTTTAGTGGTGCGTTGTACAAATCTTTTAAGACTAGGGAAGAAGCAGAAGGAGCGTTGGAGCTTGCAGAACAGAGTTTTATTATTAAAACTGAGCATAAAGAAGTAAAGCAGCAGGAAACAAAAACAAAGATTTTTCCGGCAAAAGAGTTAATTCTAGACAGCGTTTGTGTTGACGCTTCATGTTTAGGTAATCCGGGGTACGTTGAATATAGAGGTATTTATACAGGAACACGGAAAATGATTTTCCATAAAAGTCCAATGCCAAACGGAACGAATAATCTTGGGGAGTTTTTGGCTATTGTTCATGCTCTTGCATACCTCAATAAACAAAGTATGAATATACCTATTTATTCTGATTCAGAGACAGCTATTATTTGGGTAACAAATAAGAAACCCAAAACCAAATTAACCCGAAGTATGCACAATGAAGAAATATTTAATTTAGTAGATAGAGCATTGACGTGGTTGGAAAATAATGAGTATACCAATCCTATCCTCAAATGGAATACTGTCTATTGGGGCGAGATTCCAGCAGATTTTGGTCGTAAATAAGCTTGGTCTAGCAGTGAGGCAAAAACATGAAATTATAATACATAAACTATAAAACGATCGCATTAAATCACTCTTGAAAATATGGAAGGCTCTAGTTTAGCCAATCTAATCCCAAATGCAGAAAATGCAGTCGTTGATATTCGTAAACTGCGTGACTAATGCGTATTCTTCATATCCGTCACGCTGCACAGCAGACCCTTGGTGAATCACTGGATGACTCTGAGACGATCTAAAGACTAGTAACCGCACGGAGGTACGTTTGAGCATATTAGACATATACTAGCAAAGCGATCGCATAACTGAAATGTTTGCATAATAATATGCCTAATAATTTTATACACCGGATGGTTATTAGATTCCAGCGTAATGGTTATACCAATTTTCTATGAATACGAATTATATAAAATCTCTGGTTATCTTCAACATTTTATTTCCACCAGGCTGTAGCTCGTATTCAACCTTTTCAATATCTATTTTGTAACCCTTTGAAGCGTAATATTTGACGATTTCATCTAAATGTTGTGAATGTTTCCACATTAAAGTTATGAGGGGGAATATTCGGACTTCTTTAGCAATACGCAACATCTCACCTACAGAATATAGGTGAAACTCATAATCGAGATGGTCTGAATATAAAAATAATAAATGCGAACAAAGAGCTATATCAAACTCTTGATTATCATAAGCTAATTTCGGCAATTCACCGACTGCATACCTGTTGCTATTTTTGCCAATTTCATAATCAGACAGAAATTCTTGAATAACTTTCACTCTATTATGTCGCAAATCATCCGGTGATTTATGATAGCTCCATACCCAATTATTTGATGTAGCCTTAACTTGATTAATAATATCATCTACTACTTCATTAAATCTTTGCAAGATTTCATTACTGGAGAATTGGTACAGTGGATCGACAGAAACTACACTTTTACCCTGACCTGTCATTTCTGCATTAAAGCTTGCTGGCCCATCCCCAACCCCAATGATTCTTTTATTTAAATCTACATTTGTTAAATTGAATATTTTTATATATTCATCCATTGACCTCCCAAAAGGAACTACTTTATCTAGAACCATTGCCATATAATTTTCCTCGCAAAGGACTGATTAAACAAGATAATAGTAAACTCAAAATGTTTTATTCATTATGAGACGGCAATCATTCAGAAGCACGTTAAGTTCTTTTACAACTGTCAAGGGATTTCTACCTCTAAATACAGCTGCGATCGCAGCTTCATAAGGATTTCTACCTGTTTTTTTGACAGCATTTATTGCAGCTTGATTTGATAATCCTCGGACACTAACTAGCCATGCCGCTAATACATGTCCAGTACGTCCAATTCCACCAGAACAGTGTACAATAACTTTCTCATTTTGTTTATCAGCTTCTATTAAAAAAGGAAGTATTTTCTGTGTGAGATTTTCTAAATCAGCTAAATGGAAATCTGCGATTGGTGCCCAACAAACTAGTTGATTCCCAAATTTTTGTTTGTATGTGTTTAGAAGATTAGAGTAAAAAGCTAGCTGTTGTTCATCAAGAAGACAGCAAACACGCTTGATATTTTGGCGCTTCATGAATTCTATCCAATCCTGAACGTTCTTATCAGAATATCCAGGTCGCGCAGCACCAAAGACTATTTGCTCCTTCTCCCAAGCTGGGGCAAATTTGTACATAATTTAAATGTCTAGAGTCGAGGTTGATAAATCTTACCAATGGCAGAAAATAGCAAACGCAGTTTAAAAATCTTTCTACAGCCGATGCCAGCTAAAGTAACTGATATTTAAAGGCCTAATACAATACCTACGTATACACACTATATTACTTTAGAGTTATACTGCACTGCATCTAAATCTACCTGGAGAATAATAAGGTAGAACGATTGCTAAGAATAAAGTTTTTCAATAAATTTTATATTTTTGTGAATTGCTTTGCTGGCTATACTACGTCTAATGCTTGTTTTTAGGACTTTTGCAGCTTACTTAGCAAGCTTCAGTTGTTACCTTGACTAATCAATGAGGTTAAGAGAAACTAACTAAATACTGACGTGTGTGCTTATAATATTAATAAGTTTTGTAAAGATTATGAGAAATATATGTTGAAAGATGGAACATTAGTTAACAAATGGCAAGTTTATATCTAGTAACTAGTAAAAATGTTCCTACGGCTATATTTGTAGCCTTCTGCTAAGGCAGTAGAATTTAAGCGTACTTATCCTGGTTGGCCAAAAGAATGGAGACATTAGAGTTCATAATTTATCCAGACGGTCGGGTACAAGAGAAAGTCACTGGCATTGTGGGTAATTCTTGCGCTGAAGTTACAGCAGCAATAGAGGCGCAGCTGGGGCAAGTACTTAATCATGAGCCAACCTCAGAATATTTCGCTGCTAAGGTGCAGCAACCTAATGTGGCGAATACACACACCACTTACAGCGATTGGTAAGTTTTCACAGTAGTTTAGTGTTATTAATTCACAACCACCATGTCACACTTTAGCCAAATTAAGACTCAAATCCGTAACCTTGATTCTTTGAAAGATGCTTTGACTGAATTGGGCGTAAACTGGAAACCCGGCCCGCGCGAAGTTCGTGGCTATCGCGGTCAAACCCATCCTGCGGAAGTTAGTATTGAGCAGGAAAATGGCTATGACATCGGCTTTAGATGGAATGGCAAGGAATATGAATTGGTGGCTGACTTACAATATTGGCAGCAAGATTTGTCTGTAGACGGATTTTTGCGCCAGGTAACACAGCGCTATGCTTATCAAACAGTTCTGAAAGAAACCGCTCGTGTTGGCTTTCAAGTTTCTGAACAACAAAAAAATGAAGATGGTTCAATTCGCCTGGTAGTACAGCGCTGGAGTGCGTAATGGCTGATTTTCTGCCGTCGCCGGAAGAACAAGAAGATAACCGTTCCGGTTTGGAACCAGAATTAGGGGGTTTTTTACGGGATGCCCCAGAACGTTCGGGTTTGGAACCGGAATTAGGTGGTGTACTGCGCCAAAATGGTGTTTACGTTGACGAAATCACCTGTATTGGTTGCAAGCATTGCGCTCATGTTGCGCGTAACACCTTTTATATTGAACCAGATTATGGGCGATCGCGCGTGGTTCGGCAAGATGGGGACGCTGAGGAAATTATCCAAGAAGCAATTGACACTTGTCCGGTTGATTGCATTCACTGGGTTGATTACACTGAACTGAAAAAGTTAGAAGAAGAACGCAAATATCAGGTAATTCCTTTAATAGGTTATCCTGTAGAAGAGGCAGTTGCTGCTAGCCAACGTCGGCGTAAAAAGCAAAAGTCAAAAACCAAAAAATCCCGTTATTAAGATAAAAACGTTAAATCAATATAATAAAGGACTGGAATATCCAGTCCTTTTGTTTTTCGTTATGTAGTTAATTTTTGATGTAAGGATAATTTTGAATTCCCTGTAATACCAATTCACGAAATTACTGATACAAATCACTTCCTCTGCTTGCCCATCTGTATCATTTTTAAAGTGAAACGGTATAAGAGCTAACTCTCTTCATTTGAACCCACATTCCGCAGGTTAATTAGCAAAGGAGATAATATTTACGACAAGGAGCATCAAAGAAATTTAGAATCCAACATCTCTCCTCGGTGAGGTTGGAAATCTGTTTTAAGTCAGCGGTCGCTAATAAATGAATTGACATGAAACATTGAAACACAAGGGCGCAAAGTAGGAGTGGCAGTTGGCTTACCTAACTGATTTTGGATGGTTTGGGATGCTTGCTTTAAGGATTGACGCAATGTTCTCTGACCCAAGCTATAAACCAGTAAGCACAAGCCCATAACCATTGCCAAAGCTGCAACTCTTTTCCTGGAATTTAGAAACACAGGTAGTCAGTAAAAACTGGCACAAAATTTGTACCAGTTTTACAAGTGGCATTAAAAGGATGAGTTTAGTTATTCATCTGGAAAAGTCTGTACCTTGCCATCAGGACTGAGAACAACTCGAATTCTGACATTTTGTCCATTTTTATTAGGGGAAACAAAAGGTTTGCCAACTTCAGGCATCCCAGCGTTATCAACGAATTCTCTTGCTGCCTTATTAAGGGGAAAAATTCGTTCAATTGTGCCGTCAACACCAACTATCAAACTGTACTCTAATGTTTGTCCCAATCCAGTAGGTGGTTGCCAACGCTTCGTTAGGTATTGTCTAGCTTCTGCTACTTGCGGTGTGTCAAATAATGTGCCAGTAGCTACTTCTCTGGATGTGGGGTTTTTACCTGCGTCCCCTAATTGATCGATAAATGGATTATTAGCAGCAGTTCTAGAGGAGGGAAGTTGTGAAGTAGGTTTCACTCCAGCAGAAGATTGCTGTAAAGAACTGATTGTTTCGTCTAGCTGTTGTGAAGTTAGTGGGGAGGGTTGGGCTGGCGTATTGACACGATTTTTATTGGGTATGGTGTCAAGAGATGGAGGGAGGACTGGTGAGATATTAGTTGGTAAGCTATTGGCGTTAGAAGATAGTCTGGGTGGCAAATTCCGCAGTTGAGGGATAGCACCAGAACCAGCTTGGGGACTTGACCCAGTTGGATTCTGTGCCAGATTTGGTAATATGGCAATTTCCTGGCCTGGGATTTTGCTGGATGGTGAAGGCTTCGCTTGATTACTAGGAAGGGTTGCAGTCGTCCCTTGAGGTATTGTCAATGTATTTGGTGGCGGTGCAGAGAAACTACTAGAACTAGGGGCTGTTAAAGGTGCTTGGGGTAAAGTGGATGTGGAAAGTGGAGGGGTAGAACCTAGCAAATTATTTGATGGAGGGGTTAGCCCAGGTTCAGGTGTGGGAAAGTTTAGTGGGGATGAAGGTTCTAGAGCAGTCTTTACTGCTTCTGAATTTGATGTTTTGGCTGTCTGCTGTTGCTTTTCTCTAATATTGTTAGCATATTGCCAAGTAACTGGTAAAAAACCTACACCTAATACTAATACTGCGGCAACAGGCGCCCAAGCAGGAAACCTCAGAGTCGAACCTGTGCTGTTGAAAGTTGGAAGTGCCATGACATCAGTTGAGTATTCATCTAAAGCACTTGCCAAATCGAATAGTTGCAGCAAACTAAGTTGAATTACGGGGCCAGATGAATGGTTGGCCAGAGAACCAAGAAATAGGTTGTGAGTTAAATAGCTGCTTGGTTCTAAGTGGATATTTGCCCCTGGAATCTGGTTTCTAAAAGCATTTAATGTTGTTGTTGAAGACTTTAATTCCGGATCATCCAGTGCTGTGCTTGACTGTTGAGTACTGGAGAAACTGACCCAAAAGCTTTCTGGAGACTGTTGGAGGAATTGCTGTACATAGTTGGTGACAGCATCACATAAAGCTTCGAGTTGCTCGCGATCGCGCCCCGAATTGGAACTCTTTGTTCTTCTGGGAGTCGAGGATCGTCAAAACGTAGCTCAAAACTCAGATGTTTGAGGACAGTTTTCCCCATCCAACGAGACAGAGGTGAGCTTTGCGCGAATACTTCTAGCGTGCAAGTCGGTGGTGTGTAGCAACGAATAACTGAATTTGATAGAGGCATGACAGGAACTACGAAGAAGACTATATTGGGATTTTGCAAAAATTGAGCCAGTTGCTTGCAAAGAAAAGTTGGAACGGTGGATTCTTCCACTCAGAAATTTGTCAGGTTCCTTCTGTTATGCAAACTGGCGTGCAAGGAGGAAGCATTGTTGATAGTGCATCGCTCAAGAACTAATGACCATCAAAAAGGAATCCTTACCTAGCAAACTTTTGAAAACGAATTTTGGTTGAGGAATTTCAAATCTAAAATTTAAAATTTTGATGAACGGTCTATAAGTGCTAGCCAGAGACGGCGATGCCCACCAGGAGCGCTGTAAAAAAGTAAATCTACAAGCAGTTTTAAGGCCAGGTTAGTTAGTAAATCCGTTGAGATTTGCTCATCCTCTTCCATCCGCTCTTGGTAGGTGTTGCAGAAAGCATCAATATAGTCTCCAAGTAAAGCAGCCTGGTGAGGTTCCCGGTTATTTTCTGCCATTTGTTCTAACAGACCGACAGCACGGCGAATCAATTCCTGGTGCTGTTTGGCTAGGTAGCAGACGATCAAAACAAGCGATCGCGCTTCTTCGACATCTAGCTTTTTTCGCCCTCCTTGACCTTTGCGTAGAGGATTTGATTGGCGCAATCGCCATAAAGCTACGCGGTCTGGCACTCTTGACTCTAAATTCAGATCGGTTGCCGCCGAAAGCATTGCCTCTGAACCAATCCCAGTTAAGGTTTCTAGCGCTAACAGCACCAAGTCTAATTGGGTTTTGATATTGTCCCATTGAACTGTGTTTGGGGCTGGAAGCTTGATTAAATCCTCCCACTGGGAATTTGGAGTGGCTGAGTTGGCGGCCGAGTGCATAACTTTTAGCATAGGTGATCGAGCTGATAGGGGATGTTGCTGTTACCCATTTTGAAACCAGACTCTTAAGAATCAAGCTTGGTTTCCCATAGATAGCTATGAGCCGGAGGCTTCAGCTAGCTTTTCTATGTGGTAAACAGCATGTATCTTTGTCCTACTCTAGATGAAAATCTAGAGTAGGACAAAGTAGAAAAGTATCAATTATAATTAAGGTTTACTCGGCTTTCACTGCTAATTCCGTACAAGAGTATAAATAAACTATATTACGACTTACCCAAATAATAGCGAAAACCCTGATTATTAGGTAGGGGCAATTCATCAATTACGCCCAAAGCGTGTCGTGCCTAATACCAATAATCTGTGAGCTTGTATAGAACAAGAAGCTTAAGCCTCTTGTCTTACCAAGGTCTATTTTGTGCAGCTTCACAAAAAATTGTCATAAGTAATAAATGTTAAGAATGCTAACCGCTAATTATCGCTAAGTAAGTTATTTAGAATACCTCCTAATTTATTTGCGGTTTTAAGTTTTGAAATTTAAAGGGTATAAAAATAATTGCGCCCAACAATTAATTATTTTATCTTCTACGTATCTCGAAATAAATCTTGTTTCTTGTCCCTAAAATAATTTAGGAGCTTGTATCCTTTTTTATTTTAGTCATTTCTTATTTGTCATAGCCCTTCTCTGGATGAATCTTCTAGAAATAGTTACTGAAAAGTTAGATTGAGATACTTAAAAGTTATGACAAACATCATTGGAACCAACGGTAACGATTCCCTATTCGGTACTGACGACCCATTCAGCATTGGTGGCAACTCTGACACGATTAATGGTAAAGCAGGAAACGATACAATTACAGGTTATTCGGGCAACGATACCCTGACTGGTGGCGGTGGTAAAGATCAATTTGTTGTTCAAGGTTACTACTACAACGACTACAGTATCATCACCGATTTTACTGGCGTAGGTAAAGGAACGGCAATGATTTTCTTGACATTTCTGGCGAATACAGCTATATATCAGCCAACGATTTCTTCGACTCTCGCTCCATAAGTAATAACACCCTTAATGGAGGCTCAGGTAACGACACATTGGGTGCTAGCGGTTCAACAGGCGATAACCTACTTGATGGGGGTACTGGTGATGATTTGTTGTTCGCCGATTACAAGATTGCTACAGGAGCCATCGCTACAACTTTTAACGCTACTACTAATATTGGCTCAATTACAGCAGGCACGAGTCGGGTTAACTACAAAAATATCGAACGATTAAATATCTTAGGTACAGCCTTCGATGACAATATTGTGGGAAACTCTGGCAATGATACCCTCTCAGGGGGCAATGGTGGTAAAGATACCATAGATGGGGGTAAGGGTAACGATTTGTTGTCTGTAGATTATACCAGTACTACAGAGGGGATTACTTCAACTTTTAATGCCGCCACTAATATTGGCTCAATTACAGAAGGCACGAATCGGGTTAGTTACAAAAATATTGAACAATTAAATATCTCAGGTACAGCCTTGGATGATAATATTGTCGGGACATCCGGCAATGATACCCTCTCCACGGGATCTGGTAGCAAAGATACTATAGATGGGGGTAGGGGTGATGATTTGTTGAGAGTCGATTACAGTAATGCTACAGGAGGTATTACTTCAACTTTCAACGCTACTACTAACAGTGGCTCAATTACAGCAGGTACGAGTCGGGTTAACTACAGCAATATCGAACAATTAAATATCTCAGGTACAACCTACAATGACAATATTGTGGGGAGTTCTGGCAATGATACGCTCTTTGGTGGCGGTGGCAGTGATACCCTTTATGGAGGGGATGGTACTGATACCTTTGTTTTCTTTAGTTACAATCAAGGCGTTAATAGCCTTTATGACTTCAACGCCACTAATGAAGTGATTCAGGTATCGGCCGATTATTATGGTTTTGGCGGTGGGTTATCAAAAGGTTCGCTCTTGGCTTCTGAGTTTACCATCGGAACATCTGCAACTACTAGCGAACAGCGATTTATTTACAACAGCGCTACAGGTAAATTGTTCTTTGACCAAGATGGTAGTGGATCTGGCTTTACTCAGGTACAATTTGCACAATTATCTGCCGGATTGTCACTAACTAACAACAATTTTGTGGTTTTTTAATCTTTATCAGGGGTTTGCGAGGTGTTATTTTCGGCATCTCGCAATTATTCTATGAGAAAGGGGAAAATCGTGGCGAGTTGATGGTTAAATTTTAAACGCAAAGGGAAGGCAGCGCGGGGACAGGGGTTTCCCCCATGAGTGACTGCCGCCGCAGCTTTATTTGATGTGAGCAACGGTAACACCACTACCGCCATCTGCTTGTTCTGCTGGTTCGTAGTTGTTCACTCTGGAATGCTGTTGCAAAAAGGCGTGAACTCCTTGTCGTAACTTACCAGTGCCATAGCCGTGAATAATCCAGATTGGGCCTGTAGCTTCGGAAATCGCTTTATCTAAAATGTATTCGGCATCAGCTACTCGTTTACCACGCAAATCGATGGTATTTTTGGAAGTCCGAATTTCTGGGACAACTGGTGGTGGCGGGGTTACTGCTGCTGGGGCTGGTTTGGCTTTAACAACTGGTTCGGGTTTTTGACCATCTAGAGATTCTATGTCTTGCAACTTCACAGTCATCTTCATTAGCCCAAAGCGAACACTTAACTCGCCATCTTCATCGGGGGCGGTAATCACATCCGCGATCTGTCCCAATTTTGGAATGCGGACGCGATCGCCGACTTTGGGCATAAACCCAACTTTTGGCTTTGCTGGTGTTACTGGCTGATATTGCTGGCCAATTTGATTCAAAGCATTGGTGGCTTGCTGGGCTTCTTGGGCTGTGGGCGTACCTTTCTGCAAACGGCGGATTACTTGGGCAATTTCACCTTTTGCTTGAGCGATCGCTTGTTGGACTGCTACTTCCTGTGAAGCCCGCAAACTGCTTTCCCTTTCCTCCAAACTTGCGGCTTTTGCAGATACTTCTTTGTATAAACGTTCCGCTTGCTGCAACAAAACTTGGGCTTCCGCAGCTTTGGTTTCTTGGCGGCGGCGTTGCGCTTCTAAGCCAGCAATCACCTGGTTAACTTCATCTGTGGCTTCTCCAACTTGAGTTTTCGCCTGTTGTACAACTTCTGGTTTTAATCCCAAGCGCAGGGCAATTGTCAGGGCATTAGAACGTCCGGGGATGCCCCACAGCAGACGATAAGTAGGTGACAGAGTACTTTCGTCAAATTCTACAGAGGCATTTTCAAACCGATCGTCTTCGTATTTCAGGGCTTTTAGTTCGCCGAAGTGAGTAGTGGCGATCGTTAACTGGGCATGGTTGGCAAGATATTGCAACAAAGCGATCGCTAAGGCACTACCTTCTACTGGATCGGTTCCTGCGCCAACTTCATCAAGTAAAACGAGTGCTGTTAGCGGAAGCGGGGCGTTTAGCCCGTGCTGAGTGCTGAGTGATGGAGAAATAACTCCAGTCTCCTGCTCCCCTGCTCCTCGGTCACTGAGCGTAGTCGAAGTGCTGCTCCCCTGCTCCTCTGCTTCCCTATTTCCCAATGCTTCCAAAATCCTACTAATTCGGCGGATGTGTCCAGAGAATGTGGATAAACTCTGCTGTAAGGATTGTTCATCGCCAATATCTGCCAGTACTTTATCAAACCAAGGTATTTCTACTGGTTCGCGGGCGGGGACAAATAAACCCACTTTGGCCATTAATGCTGCTAACCCCAAAGTTTTTAAAGTTACAGTTTTACCACCAGTATTAGGCCCAGTAATTGTCACCACCCGAATTTGCGGACCGATCAGCAAATCTACAGGAACTACTGGTTGCCCTTGTTCGTGCTGTTGCTGCCACACTAACAGAGGATGCCGCAAGTTCCGCAAGGTAATCATTTCCCTCTCTTCCCGCTGGATAAATCGCGGGGGATTAGCTCCTAGCCAGAAACTATATCGCGATCTAGCGGTTGCCAAATCCAAAGTGGTGGCGATCGCTAACAATCTCTCTAAATCTGGTTTAACTGCGGCTACTTGTTCAGTCAAAATGCGGCGAATCGTTTCTTCTTCGGCTTGCTCTCTTCTGATAATTTGCCGCAGTTGGTTGCCTAGAGGTACTACTGAATTCGGTTCCACATACAGGGTGGCCCCGCTGGTAGAGGTATCGTGGACTATACCGGGAATAGCATCTTTTTGGGGTGCTTTTACGGGGATAACAAAGCGATCGCCCCGTTGCGTAATCAGCTGTTCTTGAACTGCGCCAGATTTTGCCTGTAAGATATTTTGCAGCTTTTGGGTAATTTGGCTGCGTACTCGCCGCAAGTCTGTGCGAATTTCTCCCAGTTTTTGACTCGCGCGGTCAGTTACCTGGGCCCGTTCATCAATACAGCGGTGAATTTCCTGTTCTAGTTCTGGATAAGTCCGCAAATCGGCAACCAAATCAGTCAATATCGGCAAATCTTCTTGATTGTCGATGACACGGCGCAAATTTCTGGCACCAGCTAAGGTGGTGGCGATCGCTAACAGTTCTTCCCCTGCCAAAACTCCACTGCGTTCTGCTCGTTCTAGAGAATCGCCAATATCTTGAATTCCTTCAAATGATAGTCCCGTGGTCAGGCGACTTTCCAGTTGGTAGATTTCTTTGGTTTGCTCTAATAACTGTTCGCTTTGGGTCTGAGAATCAGGTATTTTCAGATGACGCGCAGCTGTCGCCCCCAGCTTAGTTGCGGCAAAGGTGGCAAGGTGCTGGCACAGGCGATGCCATTCTAATAATTCTAAGGTTTCAGATTGGATCAAGGTTTCAACATCTAATCTGAAATTATGGTAACAATTCTAGCTCCTAGATGGATAAATCTTAAAGGAGAAAATTTTGCTTTAATTCAATCAGCCAGATAGTCCGTGGCAATAGCTAAGTAATAACTGACACATTAGACTAGCTTTTTTGAGAAAATACCGCAATATTAACTGCCATCGAAAACAACATCGAAACAAATTAGGCAGCAACTATTTCTTGGACTAGAACGTAAGGTTGAACGATGAGAGTATTAAATCGTTTAGTGCGATCGCCATTCCATTCTCCCACTTGTACTGTTGTGGGTTTGGTTATTAATTGTTTATCAATCCACTGTTCCACTGATGGAATGTTATCACTGGCGATCGCTACTCCAACATCCACCAAGTCTAGCTCAAGCGCTACCAAAATTACTGCATCTCTTTGTACATGAGGAATTAACCATTCCCACTCTGCCTCATCCAAAATTTCTGTTAATTCCGCTCTTAAATCCGACATTACTTACCAATGTTTATTTGTAAATGGCTATTTTTACATTATTCACTAGTTCCGAGTTCCTGACAAATGATAAATGACAAATGACCAATAACTAAACTTCAGATTTCATTTCATCTATTTCAAATAAAGACACAATTACTCCAGCTATGGGAATAGATATAAAAACACCTAATAATCCTGCTACTCTAGCACCTACTAGTAAAGCAAAAAACACCACTACCGGATTAAGATTCAGCGCGCCTTGCATAATTCTGGGCGCAATCAAGTTGTCTTGTATCTGCTGGAGCACAATACAAGCTATTAACACTTTGACTGCTAACCAAATACCTTGAGACAACACAAATAGAGTCACTGTGCTTACTCCTAATGTCGCACCTATGCCAGGAATTATATCAACAATTCCGATTATTATTGACAATATCAAAGCAAAAGGCACTTTTAATATTACAAAAATTAGGAACGTCGAAATTGTTAAAAATCCACTTAATAGCAACTGACCTCTAAAAAATCCTAAAAAAGACTTTCTGATTATATTTGTAAATCGATTACGACGTTGTTTTGGTACTACTTTTAAAATAAAATTCCACAGTTTATCTCCATCTAATAGCATGAAAAAAGCCACAACTGCAATCAGTATAAAAGTTACAAAGTTGGTCATAAACCCTTGGAGAATAGCTAAACTAGTCACAAGAGTTGATACAGCTTGATTCCGCAATTGTTCTTCAATAAAACTTAAATCTATCTGTAAATTACGGTTTTGCAAAAATCCTTCTAGTCCCTCTAATAAAGGTACTAAAGAATTTAAAAATGCAGTGATACTATTAATTAATTGTTGTCCTTGAGATAAAACTGTTAAGCTCACAGTAATTATCAGACCGCCTATAATCACAATACTGAGTAAGAAAACGACACCAACAGCTATACCGTGGGGCAAAAAACGCCACAGACCTTGTACAGGATAACTGAGTAAAAAAGCTAAAATTGCTGCAAATGTAAAAATAACAATGACCGATTCAAAATAAGCTAAAAGTTGTACAATTGCCCAGCCAGAAGCAACTAAAAGCAAAAAGCGAACTAATGCCAGATTATTTAATCGCTCCCAAAAACTCTTGGCTTCAAAGCCGCTCATAATAATTCATAATTCGTAATTCGTCGTAATTAAGCCATAAAAACGCTAGTTGTTTAGCGCAATTAAGTTAGCCGCCCTGTAAGATTGAGAGTTATTTGTTGGAAGCCCTTTACTTTATTGCTAGAGGAATAGAGTTTAAGATTAGAGTAATTTAATCGCGATCGCTACCTCCCTAAAGCATACATCTCTTGCGTGTCTAACTTATCTTCCTAAATCATGCATTTCATTTATGACTGTGGCACACTTTTGTGTCAACGCTTCTAATTCCTCTTTGTTACTGGAACTGGGAGCATCAATCAAGTTACCAATTCTGACTGTGATAGGAACTGCGCGAGGTAGGGACGCTCCTTTTTGTAAAATCCCTTCAGTACCCCAGACACTCACCGGCAATATTGGGGCTTTTGCTTTCGCCGCTAACAGCAATGCGCCTCTTTTGGGGTCTGTAATTCGACCATCTGGGGTGCGAGTACCTTGCAAGAAAACACCGACAGCCCAACCTTTATTGAGATATTCTAGGGCGGAACGGATGGCATTGCGATCGGCATTTCCCCGGCTGACTGGGTAAGCACCATACAATTTAATCGCTTGCGCCAAAACGGGGATATTAAATAACTCTTCTTTCGCCATATACGCCACTGGACGACGTACACAATTAGAGACAATGGGCGGGTCGAAGTAACTAGCGTGATTACTTGCTACTAATAGAGGCCCTGATTGGGGGACATTTTCCGCACCATAAATATGGCCCCGAAAATAAGCGTGAAGCATGGGGCTGACGACTGACCATTTAAAGGCGTGGTAAAGTGCCAGACTGATCAACGGTTCGCGGTTTTTGTCCACAGAAGATAATGCAAATCAAACTGAATTTAGCATAAGCGATCGCAACACCCAGATCAAACGCAAAAAAGCTATAGATATGAATTGCTTCACTCTTCTGTGAACACTAAATCTAGAAATCTTTGGAATTTAGCAGTATGTTTCTCACTACAGTCAGTATTCTTGGATACAAGATTAACGAATTACTCTAACAAGGTTATTTGACTTTTTTCACAACTAAAGATGTAGGTAAAGGATCTGGATTAGATTTATCTATCAGCTACAAAATTGTGACTGAACTACATCAAGAGACCTCTTGGCAAAAGTGCTTTTTGCACTCTTGGGGAAAAGGTTTTGGTTAAAGGGGAAAGGGACTTTTGCAGAACCTTTTCCCCTTCCCCTTTACCCTTTTCCCTACAAATACCAAGAAGTCTAATACCAATTCTGTATGAAGCTGCGCTAAATTGTGGAAAAGGGTGTATTTGGTAAAAGTGTAATGGGTCGGAGATTGATAGTTGAAATTAAAGAGAGCCAAGAAGAATTACAAAAAGCAGTGAAATATGCGCTAGAAGCTAGTAGCAAAGAGAGATTACAAATGCTCAACTGGCTAAAAACAGGACAGGTTACAAGTAGGCGATCGCTGGCAGCGTTGTTAGGGAGAGATGAGGCAACAGTAACTCGTTGGCTAAAAAAATACAAGGAATTAGGATACAAAGGCTTACTAGAGGTGAAACAGGCACCAGGAAAACAGCCAATTGTCAGTGGCGAGAATTTAGAACGTTTAAAAAAAAGATTATCCGAACCACAAGGATTTCAAAGTTACAGTCAGATTCAACAATGGTTAATGGCGGAATTAGGACTAAATGTTGCTTATAAAACGGTATACCAATTAGTGAGATATCAACTTGGTGCCAAGCTGAAAGTTCCGCGTCCTCAAAGCACCAAACAACATCCAGACAGTCTATCTCACTTTAAAAAAAACTGCCTCTAGCACTCAAATTCTTGCAGGAGGAATTTGGCGAAGGGAAAAGATTGAGGTATTTATGTCAGGATGAAACACGTTTAGGATTAAAGACAATTACCGGACGTTTAATTACAGCTAAGGGAGTTAAACCTGTAGGTTTAAGTCAATGGCAACGCGAAAATTTTTATTTATATGGAGTTGTAGAACCTCTAAGCGGATACAGCTTTTTCTACGAATTCCCTTACCTTAATGGGGAAGCAGTTTTCAAAACTTCTTAGAGTTGTTGTCTGCTGATCTTGGTGATGATAGTGCCGTAATTCAGTTCGACCGAGGTTCTTTTCACAAAGCGAAAACTCTCGATTTTCCAGATAACATTATCCCGCTCTTTCAGCCTCCTCACTCTCCTGAACTCAACCCGATTGAGCGGTTTTGGGAATTTCTCAAATCTCAACTCCAATGGGAAAACTGTAAAACACTCTCACAACTACAGCAAAAGTTAACTGATGCCCTCAAAGAAATTACACCTTCCATGATTGCCTCTCTTACTTCTTACAATTTTATCCTTGAAGCCTTATTTAGCGCAGCTTCATAAAGAATTGGTATAAGGTAAACTTGATGATTATAATTTCACATTAGGAAAGAGCGCAGAATTTGTCGTCACCCTACCTTTAAAAGCTAAAAAAATTAAACAGGTAAATCACTAACTTTCTGGATATTTTGTAAAATCAAATCAGGGCTATTACGTTTAATCAAGCCAGTTAATACTTTACCAGGGCCAATTTCCATTACTCGCTCGATACCGTTGGCTGGTAATTGCAGACAAATTTCTCGCCATCTTACAGAACCAGTCATTTGTTCGTTCAGGCGTTGCTTTAAAATCTCAGCATCAATAGACGGAATTGGTTCGACATTAGACAGCACTGGCACAAATGCGGGTTGAAATTCCACAGATTCTAAAATGTCTTGGAATTCCGCCGCTGCTGGTGCTATTAAATGTGAATGAAATGCTCCAGAAACTTTTAGGGGAACCGCACGCTTTGCTTTAACTTGAGTCATCACGGCTTGTACAGCCTCAGTCGTGCCTGAAATTACCACCTGAGCCGAACTATTATCATTTGCTATCACCACATCAGGCGTTTGAGCAATAATTTTTTCTAACTGTTCGCGGTCAAAGTTCATCAAAGCTGCCATCATCCCATCGATGGAACTATCCATAAGTTCTGCACGACGCTTCACCAGATATAAACCAGCCGACCACTCAAAAACACCTGCTATATAAAGAGCAGTATATTCTCCCAAACTGTGACCAGCCACTAAATCTGGCTGGTGTCCTCGTTCTCGAAGCAGGTCAGCAAGAATGCTTTCGACCACATACAAACTTGGTTGAGTATATAGCGTCTGTGATAACTTCTCTTCTTGAGTTTGACAAATTTCAGTTACAGACCAGCCCAAAATATCCTCAGCTTTGGCAAGCTTGTCTTTAGCGGACGGTATATCTAGTAAATCCATTCCCATTCCTAGCGTTTGGGAACCTTGTCCGGGAAACACCCATGCAGTTTTTGTCATTTGTCAATAGTCAGAAAAGTGAAAAGTTAGGAGTGAGGAGTTAGGAGCGAGGAGTTAGGAGTGAGGAGTTAAAACTCATAACTCTTAACTCATAACTCTTAACTCCTAATTCTTCACCTTCCCCATTGAAAGATTGCCGCGCCCCAGGTAAGACCGGCACCAAAGCCCGATGTAGCAACGATGTCATTGGTTTGAATTTTACCTTGTTGTACTGCTTCATCTAAAGCTAAGGGGATGGAAGCAGCTGAGGTATTGCCGTAATGGGCGAGATTACTAATAACTTTATGTTCTGGGATATTCAGGCGTTGGGCAACGGCATCGATAATCCGCTGATTGGCTTGATGCAATATCAGCCAATCTATTTGGTCAACGCTAAGGTTGGCTTGAAACAAAGCTTTATCAATTATTTCTGGCACTTTTTGGACAGCAAAGCGGTAGACTTCTTTGCCGTTCATCGTAATCGGTTGGTAAGTACCTTTGGTGATATTTACATCAGTCACCAGTTCTTGGGAAGTACCTGCATAAGCAAGGTTGAGGTAATGGTTTTGAGTACCATCACTTTTAAGTGCAAATCCTAATAAGCGATCGCTTTTGGCAGCTTGTAACACCACTGCTCCGGCACCATCACCAAACAATACACAAGTCCGCCGATCTTCCCAATCTACCCAGCGAGAGAGGATATCTGCCCCGATCAAAAGTACGTTTCTATATACACCAGTTCTGATGTATTGGGCTGCTGTAACCAAACCAAACACAAAGCCAGAGCAGGCAGCGGTCAAGTCAAAGGCGACTGCGTTAGTAGCTCCCAATTGCGCCTGTACTTGACAAGCACTACCAAACAAATCATCAGCGGTGGAAGTCGCTAGCAGAATCAGGTCTATGTCTTCTGCTTTAATTCCTGAAGCGGCGATCGCCTGACTGCTGGCGGCAGTAGCGAGTACACTCAAGGACTCAGATGGCAGAGCTAATCGACGTTGACGAATTCCCGTTCTTGTAGCGATCCACTCATCTGATGTTTCAACTAGTTCGCTCAATGTCTCGTTGTGTAGGGAAGTCGCTGGTACTGCCGAGCCGCTTCCGGTAATTGCTACGCCTAAGTTTTGCACTCCTAATCTCCCAAGCTATCAGCTTTTTGTCTTTTGTCTTTTGTCAGTTGTCTTTTGTCAGTTGTCCTTTGTCACTTGTACTGAGCGTAGTCGAAGTATTTGTCCTTTGTCCTTTACAAATGACGAATGACGAATGACTAATGACCAATGACTAATGACCAATGACTAATGACCAATGACTAACCACTTTCGCGCTCTAGGATATATTGGGACTGAATTCGTTGTATCACCTCGTTGTCAACGGCTTCTTTTGCCATGCGAATTGCATTAAAAATTGAAGGTGCTTGGGAGCTACCGTGACCGATAAAACAGACTCCTGCCACGCCTAGCAGTAAAGCACCACCATGTTCTGCGTGATCCATTCGCTGCTTAATCCGCTTCAAGTTGGGTTTTAAGAGTGCTGAACCAATTTGACCGTGTAATCCTTGGGGTAATTCTTCCCGCAGAATTTGCAGAATCACTTCTCCAACGGCTTCGGCAAATTTTAACAGTACATTGCCGACAAAGCCATCGCAGACAATTACATCAAAGCGACCGGAAAGCACATCACGCCCTTCAGCATTGCCAATAAAATTAATTTGGGAATTTTCGCGTAGCAGTTGGTGAGCGCGGACGGCTGCATCATTGCCTTTAGAGTCTTCTTCACCGATGTTCAGCAAACCCACTTTCGGTTCATCTGTACCCAAGACATACTTACTGTAAGCCGATCCCATAACGCCAAACTGCTCTAAAAACTTGGGACGGCAATCTACATTTGCGCCGACATCAAGTACTAGCACTGGCTTCCCAGCAATAATCGTGGGGAAAACTGTCCCGATCGCTGGGCGATCGATTCCTGGCAATCGTCCTAAGCGGAGCAAAGCTGATGCCATCGCTGCCCCAGAGTGACCAGCCGAAAATACGGCATCTGCCTTTTGTTGCTTGACTAAATCCATCGCTACATTAATAGAAGCCTTGCGTTTGCGTCTAACTGCATTTAAAGGCTCCTCATCCATAGCGATCGCTTCTTCAGCAGTCACGATCTCTACCTGCCCTAAACTTGTTTTTGATGGCAAGGCAGCTTCTATTTGTTGGGGATCGCCAACTAACAATACATCTACACCCAATTCTTCTCTTGCTCGCAATGCGCCAGCAACGATTTCACCGGGTGCATGATCCCCTCCCATTGCGTCAATTGCGATCCGTACACGAGTCGATCCCATTGCTCACAGCTTCTAGAAACCTTACAAATTTTACCAGATGGCAATGCCCGAAAAAGCTTAATTTTCTGAGCGCCAAATTAATTCTGTTACTATTGCAACAATTTTTACTGGCAAGCTCAAGATAGCACGAATTGTTAAGTATTGGGCATTGGCCAAACAGGGCATGGGGCATGGAGAAGAGACAAGGTAGACAAGGAAGAGGGGGGAGACAAGGGAGAGATTTATTTAATAATCCCCCTTGTCCCCCTTGTCCCCCTTGTCCCCCTTGTCTCCTCTACTCCCTATTCCCCGCTTCCTAGTACCCAATCAACTAGCGTCCGAACGCCGTAGCCAGTTGCCCCTGAGCTGTTGTAGCCATTTTCTTTATCTGTCCATACTGGGCCAGCAATATCTAGGTGCGCCCAAGGGGTTTGTTTGACGAATTGCTTGAGGAAAAGGGCGGCGGTGATTGCACCACCTGGACGCGGCCCTGTATTTTTCATGTCCGCAATACCAGACTTTAACCCTTCAAAATATTTTTCTTCCATTGGCATCCGCCAAATCTTTTCTCCTGAAGTTTGGGCAGCTTTTTCAAGCTGGGAGGCTACAGCATCATCAGGAGTGTACAAACCAGCAATATCGTCACCCAAGGCAATGACGTTAGCACCAGTCAGGGTGGCTAAATCAACGATCGCATCTAAGCCTAATTTGTCGGCATACACTAAGGCATCTGCTAAGGTTAAACGTCCTTCAGCGTCGGTGTTGTTCACTTCAATTGTTTTGCCATTTGATGCTGTGAGAATGTCTCCAGGGTGCATGGCGTGACCGCTAATCATGTTTTCGGTTGCTGCTGAGATGAAGTGAACTTCCGAATCTGGCTTAATTTGAGCAATTGCTTTGGCTGCACCCAAGGTGGCAGCTGCACCGCCCATGTCAATTTTCATGGTTTCGATGCCGCTACCAGCACCTTTAATGTTGAGTCCGCCGGAGTCGAAGGTTAAACCTTTGCCAATAATTGCTAATTTCTTTTTGGGTGTACCTTCTGGCTTGTAAGTTAGGTGAATAAATTTCGGTGGCAAATCG
Source organism: Nostoc sp. DSM 114167 (assembly GCF_052692655.1). NCBI lineage: Bacteria > Bacillati > Cyanobacteriota > Cyanophyceae > Nostocales > Nostocaceae > Nostoc > Nostoc sp. DSM 114167. The sequence goes on along the minus strand of NZ_CP195116.1, from coordinate 2,528,903 downwards.
GAAGCTTGGGCTACTCCCAAAAATGCACCCATGCCTAACTTTTCACAGTCTTCTCGTTCTAAAATTTCTAGTTGTAAACCATAATCTTTGGCGATCGCTTGAGCAGTTTCGGCTAAAGTAATTGGTGTGACTGCGTTGGCTGGTGCTGCGACTAATTGCCGTGCCAAATTTACCCCAGAAACAATTTGATTAGCGCGGGTAATGGCGGCTTCTTGTCCACCGAAACCCAGTAAATCTATACTTTCTATTTGTGAACCTTTATCTTCTGGTTCGGATTTAAAGCGAATATCTTGGTAAAGTGCTAACTCCACACCTTCTGCGAGCGCTTGGGCACTCGCTGCTGGATCGTTATTCCACAATGGAAAACTAAATCCCAAAATTTTGCTTTTTTGCTTTTTTGCCACCCTAGCTACAGCCGCAGCAGCACGACGCAGAGTATCTAGTTTTAACGCTTCTGGTTTGCCTAAACCTACTAAAATCAATTTCCGCACTGAGCTACCAGCATTTACACGGGTGAAGATTGTACTGTTGGCTTTACCTTTAAATTCTTCTTCAGTAATCAGTTCTTTTAATACCCCAGAAAACTTTTGATCTAAAGTAGCTAGTTCTCCGGTTAACTCTACTGCATCTTCAAATAATCCAATTGCCAAACTATCGCCTGCCCACTCTAGTAAAGGCTTATCACTAGGTTGAATTGTCATTTTGGGATTTTCTGTAAATATTCCTTCTTGTACCAGTATTGCTCAAAATTCTTGTTTCATGCTAAGGGGAGTGGGTATTGGGCATGGGGAATTGGGCATTGGGCATGGGGGAGCAGGGATCAGTAAGTATAAATTAACGAATTAGTATAAATAGCACTCATTAACGAGTCTTTGATCCTCGTTAATCCACCTCGGAACTCCGTTAACGAGTCTTTGATCCTCGTTAATCCACCTCGGAACTCCGTTAACGAGTCTTCGATCCTCGTTAATCCACCTCGGAACTCCGTTAACGAGTCTTTGATCCTCGTTAATCCACCTCAGAACTCCATTAACGAGTCTTTGATCCTCGTTAATCCACCTCGGAACTCCGTTAACGAGTCTTTGATCCTCGTTAATCCACCTCAGAACTCCGTTAACGAGTCTTTGATCCTCGTTAATGAAGCTATGAACTTTACTGTTTTACCTCTTCCCCCATGCCCTATGCCCTATGCCCCAATTTTATTTGTGTCAATATCAAATTTGCTGGCGATCGCTTCTATTATTATTTGTTCAACTGCTGTAATCTGATTGTCAAGCTGGGCAATTTTTTTACACTGAACGAGCAAAGGTATAGCAAAATCACGATCCAGCTGATTGAGCAGTATATCCAAAGGCTTGGGTGATTTGATATTTTGGGCAATGGCATCCAACGAGGTAGGACTGAGTTTTACAGCTTGTAATTCTGGCAAAATTTCTTCCAAAGTCTTATCTGGATGACTAGCTAGGATCATGTGAACTAAGATTTGATCCATGACGGCTTCTTGAGCGATCGCACTTTCTAGATACTTTTCACTTTCGGCTTTTAATATTGCTAATGTCTGTGGCGATGCTAAGGAAGTGGATTCATCCAGCTTGGCTTCGTAAAATCGACAAGCAGCATAGCCCAATGAATAGATCATCGTCGCATTTGAACTAGCTCCAATCACTGCACCCGCCAAGGGCACATTTCGCAGCAAGCCTAATCCCGCAGCTTTCAACAAACGCTCTCCACCCAAAGCCAACCCAAAAATTGCTAAAATTTCACCTTTCCGAGCAGGATCTTTTAAATCTAGCCCGTAGACAGATGCAATTTGATAAAGCATTTCTGACTGTAATTTTGTTGTGGCTGTTAAATTAATTGCCAACAATGCCACTGCTATTCCTGGCAAAATACTAGTGGTTAGTCCAACTGTGGCTGCTTTAGTTGATTTTTCCACCATGATTCGGTGAGCAAGCTGGCTGGGTGATTCATTTGGATACTGTTTCTTCAGCTTGTTTACCGCTGCTTCTGCTTGTTCTAAATTAATAAGGTTAGTATCGTTAATGAGCCAATTGAGATTTAAGACTCCAGATAGTTTTCTAATCAGCCAATTTTCGCTGAGGCGATTTACAAGCTGACCGCTGTTTTGAGTTGTTTGCTCAATAAACTTGTGTGTTTCTTTTGCCGTCGCTTCTCCTACCCCTATTGCTGTATCTAAAACTGCTTGACTAGTCTCAGCAATAGTTTTAACAAAAGACTCTAATACAGAAGGTTCATTGTCTATTGATGATTTAGGCTGAATTGCTACTTCTGAAGTTTCTCTAGATGAATTAACTAATTTATTCACCTCTATGTCTTGGAGTTTGTCTGCCATTGCTCGACACCATCTTGTAAAGCCACTTTCTTTTGGTTGTAGCGAAGTCTGAGTGGCTTTGACATCTCTCGATAAGTACAATTCGTCAGAGTAAATAGGAATTATTCTGAGCTTTAACTATAGACATAAGATGGATGACAAAGGTTATAATTTTACCACTGATAACCTAATGTCAACAACACTTTGGCTTCTAAAATAGTGAGTATTTCTGGAGTCAAAATGCCCAGTTTTATTTGCAATCTTGTTTTATCAATTACCCGCAATTGGTGGCAAAGAGCAACTGAATCCCGTTCTAATCCACCTTCACCACTTTGAATTAATATAGGACTCATATTTGATTTCTGAAAAAACTCAGTACACTCCTAAATCAATTTTTTCCTGTTCCCCGTTCCCTGTTACCTCCCTACGCAAATATGTTCATTAATCAAATCGGATTCCTAACTTTTCCTTCTTACCAAAAAAAGCAAAATCAAGGTTGTGAACTCTCTGAATTTAGGTGTATCAAACTTTTTACTTATTAACTCTACCTTTATCAGCTTGATTTTCTAAAAAGTCGTTATCCTTAAGAATTTCATAGAGATTAGTATCTTGCTCTAGCAAGCAAGCGTGTCCACAATGGGGCAACACTACAATCTTGTTATTTGGTAAGATTTTCCCTATTCGGTTGACTTCGCTTACAGAAGGCAAAAGGCGATCGCTAGCACCAGCAATCAACAAAACTGGTTGAGTTAAACGCTTTAACTTTTCCTCATCAACATCAAACTCTCGCAGTAAAGACAACCGCCAAAGAACGGTTTCTGCCGGTACAGAACGCATCGTTTTTAGCAAATCGTGGCGATCGCTGCGAGAAATGCGTGACAAAGATGCTAAAAATGGCAACAAGCCTAGTGCGCCAATATCATACAATCCTGATGGCACTAGGTAAGTTAATTGGGATGCCCAACTTAGCCAAGGGCGAAGATGAAAAGACGAAGCTGGGTTAATTAGGATAATTCGCTTAAATAAATCGGGTGCTTGGATTGCCACTTTCATTGCCAAGCAACCACCAAAGGACTCACCGCACAGGTAAACTGGTCTTTGAGAACTTTTTTCTAATTCGGCATCGATCAAGTCCAATACACTCTTAGTTAGGACATCCCAAGTGTTAAGGTCTTTCCGGGGTAGCGCCAAACAACGGACATCGAAACCAGCTTCTAATCCAGCGGTTTGCGATCGCAATAGTTGACCGGTTCCATCCATTCCTGGCAAATATACCAAAAGTGGATACTCTGGCTGTACTCGTTTGGGAGTTAGGAAACAAGGGTTTAGCTCAACTTCTGTGATAGTCATTGGTCATTAGTCATTGGTCATTGGTCACTTGTACTGAGTTTCGACTGCGCGGTAATCGAGCGACTTGTACTGAGTTTCGACTGCGCTCAACTACCGCGTAGTCGAAGTAAGTCGAGATTCAACTACCGCGTAGTCGAAGTATTGGTCAATGGTATAAAATTTTTGTGCTGTTGATTGTTGCTTTCAAGTAAAGTTCGGTGGTTCTTACCTAAAACATTACCTAAAACAAATGTCCTTTTAGAGCAAGACATTGAAAGTCATAAGAACAATCCAAAATTGTTTGACTGAGCAAAGCCGTTCGCGTAGCGTTCCGCAGGAAAGTCCAAAATCAAATGGCTCTAATAGCAACCTTGACGTAGTAAATTGCTAATTTCGCCCTGACAGTGTTCTGTCAGTTCAGTCACAACAGTTCTGGCGTGTTTACCATGATATTTTTTATGATGTTGGGGCGTAATCCAATAAGGACGACCGATTAACACCGCAACTCGACGATAAATTACCAAGGGATGCCAACCATTTTGCTTAAATAAAGGTTCTGAAGGGTCGAATACACTCAAAAGTCTTAATGGGAAGCCATTGGTGTTTACTTCTTCTAAGGAAGCGATCGCGATCGGCAAAATAGCTAAATCCTGCACATTAGCTCGCAATGCCAAATGGGCAAATCCCCGTTGAAACTCACCCACCTGGCTTGGCTGAGTAAATTTCACCATTGGTGCAGTCCCTTCTGGAAATACTCCTACCATCTGCTTGGACTGTAATAGCACCTGTGACTGCGAAAAAAAGCTTTGCTGGCGGTTTTGAGTTTCTTCCAAGGGAAAACACCCCAATTGACCGGTGACAATCTCCCGCATGACTGGAACTTGTCCCATATAGTGATGGCAAGCAAAGCGAATCGGACTCGATAACGCCGCCATTAAAATCAGTGCATCCATAAAGCTGCGGTGATTGCTGACTACCAAAACGCTCGCATCCTGGGGAATGCGGTCTTCGTAATAGCGGAACATTTGCGTTGAGAATGCCGCCACCAAAGCGCGAGAAATCTCTAGGGGGCTATTTCCACTCATACTTAATCAATATATTTTCCGGTAAATATGGCAATTTGTCTGAATTTGATTTTTACATTTCTTTACTATTGCCATGACCGTCTTAAGATAGAAATATCTAATCTACAAGAGTAATTAGATTTTCTGTATTCTCGATTATGTATTCTCGATCACAATAATATCTAATATAAACTATTCAAAAAAATTATGATTAGTTAGTTTCCATTTTTTAGGTAAAAATGAGTTTAATTGATGCGTATTAAAAAACAATTCTGGACTCGATCGACTCGCTAGTATGAAGATGTGATTGGAAAAAATGGTAATAATGTTGTATAATTGCCTGGTTTTACCGATCAAAGGTAAGATGTAAAACGTTTTAATAAGTTAATTTTTATTTTGTATGAATCTAGTGAAAAAAAGATGAATAAAAAAGAATTTACATTTGCACTGACTACACCCCTATATTATGTAAACGATATCCCTCATATAGGCAGTGCTTACACGACGATCGCAGCGGATGTAGTGGCGCGATTTCAGAGATTACTGGGACATCAAGTATTACTAATTACAGGTACAGATGAACATGGGCAAAAAATTCAGCGATCGGCAGAAAGTTTAGGGAAAGCGCCACAAGAATTTTGTGATGAAATTGTCCCTAGTTTCGTGAGTTTATGGCAATTATTAGATATTCAATACGATCGCTTTAGTCGGACTACTGCGCCTCATCATCAAGCGATCGTTAAAGAATTCTTTGAACGAGTCTGGGAATCTGGTGATATTTACCAAGGACAGCAACAAGGCTGGTACTGTGTATCCTGCGAAGAATTCAAAGAAGAACGGGATCTGCTAGAAGGACACCGTTGCCCAATTCATACTAACAAAGAAGTGGAGTGGCGAGACGAACAAAACTATTTTTTCCGCTTATCAAAATATCAAACTAAGCTGACAGAATTTTATCAATCTAAACCGGATTTTATTCAACCAGAAAGTCGGCGCAACGAAGTCCTCAGCTTTGTCAATCAAGGACTGCAAGACTTTTCCATTTCACGAGTGAATTTAGATTGGGGCTTTCCCGTGCCAGTCGATCCCAAGCACACTCTCTATGTCTGGTTTGATGCGCTGCTAGGTTATGTCACAGCATTACTAGAACCAGATGCAGAACCAAGTTTAGCAAATGCGTTACAAACATGGTGGCCAATCAACTTGCATCTAATTGGTAAAGATATTCTGCGCTTTCATGCAGTTTACTGGCCAGCAATGCTGTTGTCGGCTGGCTTACCCTTGCCAGAGAAAGTATTTGGGCATGGCTTTTTGACTAAAGACGGGCAAAAGATGGGCAAAAGTCTGGGTAACACCCTCGATCCTGTGGCATTAGTTAAAAGCTATGGTAGTGATGCCGTTCGTTATTACTTCCTTAAGGAAATCGAATTTGGCAAGGATGGAGATTTTAATGAAGTTAGGTTCATTAATGTTCTGAATGCAGATTTGGCAAATGATTTAGGTAATTTGCTCAATCGCACCTTGAGCATGGTGAAAAAGTACTGTGCTGAGAATAATGTCCCATCAATCGGCAATGAAGGGATTCCTGACGAAAATCCTTTGAAAGCAATTGGTTTACGTCTAGGGGAACAGGTGAAACAAGCATACCAAGAGCTAGCTTTCAGTCAAGCTTGTGAGGCTATCCTTTCACTGGCGCAAGCCAGTAATAAATTTATTGATGAACAAGCTCCTTGGTCATTATATAAACAGGGACAGCAGGAGTCGGTGGAAAAGGTTCTCTACGCAGTTCTAGAATCAGTTAGACTAGCAGCTTATCTGCTATCCCCAATTATTCCGAACATTAGTAGCGATATTTATCAGCAGCTAGGCTTCAGAATAAATTTTAACGATCAAAAACAAAGTTCAGTTACGGCTCCTTTTGCCATCCATGCTAAATGGGGGCTACTATCGAGCAAACAACAGTTGGGTAAACACCAACCTGTTTTTCAGCGAATAGAACCTCCGAAAAACGATTAGTCCTTATCAAACTCTGATTTTGTTCAATTTTTTTATTTTCTCACAAAATTTATCGTGGCTCAATTTAAATTAGCCGCGGAACATTATCATAAGCCGCTGTGACTAGCATCTAAAAGTTGGTAATTTGTATCAAAAATAACAGGGATAAAAATTGAGGTATCACAACGATGTTGAATAATTTGGAAAACGATTCAATATTTACGCCAGAACAAGTTTTGGAGAATCGGGGTAGGGTCGCCATATTTATTGATGGCTCAAATTTATTTTACGCTGCATTACAATTAGGGATTGAAATCGATTACACGAAGCTATTATGTCGATTAACAGGAGGTTCTAGATTACTGCGTTCTTTTTTCTACACAGGTGTAGATCGGACAAACGAGAAGCAACAGGGGTTTTTGCTGTGGATGCGTCGCAATGGCTATCGAGTCATTGCTAAAGATTTAGTCCAGCTACCAGATGGCTCTAAAAAAGCTAACCTGGATGTAGAAATAGCAGTAGACATGATGGCACTTGTAGATTCTTATGATACCGCAGTTTTAGTTAGCGGTGATGGAGATTTAGCTTATGCGGTTAATTCAGTCAGCTATCGTGGTGTGCGGGTAGAAGTTGTGAGCTTGCGTTCCATGACCAGTGACAGCTTAATTAATGTAAGCGATCGCTACATTGATTTAGAAGCCATCAAAGAAGATATTCAAAAAACTCCTCGCCAAAGCTATCCATACCGACCGTTATCTGGGATCGGTTTTTTGGAAGACCCCAGAACTAGTGATGGACACCTAGAAATTCAAGAATAATGGCGTATCAATTTCATAAAAGAGGGAGATGGGGAAAGAGAAAAATTCAAAATTTCTCCCCCACTCCCTCCTTTCTTATTTTACCTTTGACCTTTTTATTAGTATTTGGTTTAGCCGCTTGCGGGGGCAAATCCCCTACAACTTCGCAACAAAATACTGCGGATTCATCTAATAAAGATAGCAATTTGACTTTCTTTGATGTCACCCTAGAACAAGCAGATGAAGTGGGAAGACCAATTTGGACAGTCAGGGCTAAAACCGCAAAATACACCAAAGAAAAACAAATTGGTCAGGCTGAAAGTCCTTATGGTGAATTATATCAAGATGGGAAAATTGTTTACCAAATCAAGGCAGATGTAGCAGACATTGAACAAGATGGGAAGCAATTGTTTCTAAAAGGTAAGATATTTGCCACAGATCCTAGTAATGGGATTGTGTTGCAAGGTAATGAATTAGAATGGCGTCCCAAAGAAGATTTGTTGATTGTTCGTAACCAGATTAACGGCACTCATAAACAACTACAAGCAGTAGCGCAGGAAGTGCGAGTTAAAACTCGCGAACAACGGATGGAATTTTCTGGAGGAGTAGTAGCAAATTCTATCGATCCCCAGATGCAACTGAGAACTGAACATTTAATCTGGAATATTAAAGAAGAAAAACTGATTGGCGATCGCCCTCTAGAAATTGACCGCTACAAAGATAATAAAATTAGCGATCGCGGTAAGGGGAATTCTGCCGAAGTCAACTTAAAAACAAAAATTGCCACTGTCCAAAAGAATGCTCAACTAGAATTACTAGACCCACCAATGCAAATAGCTAGTAACTCTATGACCTGGAACATGAACGCAGAAACTGTAACTACAAACTCACCTACGCGAATGTTCCAGCGTGCTGAAAATGTCACAGTGACAGCCAATCAAGGTGAAATGAAAATACCGCAAAAAACCGTTTACTTAAAAGGTAACGTCAACGCCGTTGGTCAGCGTCGCCAGTCTCTCAGATCCAATACATTAACTTGGTATTTAGACAATAAGTTAGTTGAAGCTCAGGGAAATGTTGTTTACCGACAAATTGACCCACCATTAAATTTTGTGGGTGAAACAGCAGTTGGTAATCTGCAAACAGAAAATATTGTTGTCAAAGGTGGTAGTTCTAGCGGTAGGGTAGTAACGGAGATTATTCCCCAAGAAAGAGCCAATCGTCAGCAGTAAAGTTAGCTGAATGGGGCCCATCTTCACCCAGAAATTTTGGGTTGGTCGAGTACTAGACTAGGATCTTAGTAATACAAGCCTTTTCATCGCCCATGAATGGATCAAACCGATTAAGTAAGGAATCCTTGCCAACATCCCAGCAAGTAGAACATTCCCACTATCACGATACAGACCACGAGCATACAGATGGTACTCATGGGACTGGAGAGTTGGCTCATCCCCATATCCATAGCGAAGAGTCTTTACGGCGAATTGTCAATCGATTATCGCGTATAGAAGGACATGTTCGTGGTATTAAGGCAATGGTCGAGCAAAATAGCCCTTGTCCTGATGTTCTACTGCAAATTGCCGCAGTGCGGGGCGCATTGGATCGGGTAGCGCGAATTGTTTTGGATGAACATTTAACTGAGTGTATTGCTAGAGCCGCACAAGAGGGTAATATTGACGTTGAAATTAAACAGTTAAAAGCTGCTTTAGATCGATTTTTACCTTAAAAATTAAGGTTCTTCAGTACCTGTTATGCCAAATTATTAGTTAAACATCAAAACTGGACTTTAAAATCAAGTTTAGAACGCTTAAGTTCCAAGAATTGCCTAAAATATTAAAAATAATGCCTGTTTTTCTTGTGCAGCAATGTTTTCAGCTTTTTAGTAGATTAATTTAGCATAATAAGTACTGAAGAGCCAAAATTAAAAAAATCAAAAGTTAACTAGCACGACAAGACATTTTGTAGAGAAGCAATATTTGGTGTATTAATTTAGGCAAAGGGTTATTTATGCCAAAATTAATACAAGTGTTTTATCCTTATAGCTAATGGCCTGTGAAGTTCCAAAATACTTATAAAGTATATTTTTATACTCTTGAAAGCGTATGAGGTAGTTAAATTTTGGCATTATCTATCTTGCCAAGTAGCTAGCTACACCTAGTTATTAAACTTTTATTTGAGTGAAGTTATTGCTTGAGAATAATGTATGGAAAATAAGAACAAAGAAAAAGCTATAAATCAAATTTTGCTGGGACTTGCTTTAAAATTTGTTCCGTTGATTATCGTTGGATTATTTAAAGGATATTTAAATAGTTTCTTTCCTAATTTGAGTATATTGATAGCTATTTTAATCGTAGGCTTTTTCCTAGTAGGATATGTATTTTTTATTAAAGGATGTTATCTCTACAGTAAAAGTAAAGGGTATTCGTATAAATGGGGATGGCTAGGGTTATTAAGTTTGCTTGGCTTATCAATTTTATTACTTATTCCTTCAAGGGAAAATATAGCCTCTTTTCAAGATGAAATATTGACAGATGAACCCTGGGATAAAATTAATATTCCAGAGTTATTCCTATCTTGGCTAATTGCCCTACCCGTTTTATTTTGGTCTATATTAGGACTATTTTATTCATTCAATAATTTGAATTTTACCGACATAATAAAAAATTTAACCATTCTTAATTTATTAACTATAGCCTATAGCCTTTTTTGGATATTTATATTATTAAAAACTTTGCAGAAAGCAGGGTTAAAGTTTAATAAAATTATTGGTTATAAAAATTATGTTAATTTAAAATTGGTTACAGTTATTATTGCTATAGAGTTTGCTTTTGCAAAAGGATTTAATACCTTAATATTATACAACTTATCATTTGTCTTTCCAAAATATGTAGAAAGTTATATTAATGAAAAAGACTTTACTAATATTTTAGAAATGATCCTCTGGAGCTTTTCAGTTATGCTCTTAGCCCCTATCATAGAAGAATTCTTTTTTAGGGGAATAATTTTGCAAAAATGGGCAGTTAAATGGGGGGTAAGAGCAGGAATTTTAACTTCATCTTTGTTATTCGCAATTTTACATTTTAGATTTGATATTATTCCGTTATTCATCATGGGTACTCTATCCTCAATTTTATATTTTAAAACCCGATGTTTAATAACATCAATGCTCTTTCATTTTTTCCATAACACTCTTGTTACAATTTTAAATGTCGTAGATTATTTCAACACACCAGCAATTGAAAGAAGTGCATTTATTTCGGTGAAAGAGTATCAAGCTTACATACAACCGTTATTAAATCAACGAGTTTTTCTGCTAACTATTTCTATTCCCTTTCTTTTATACTTTATTTATAAAAATTTCCCTAAAAATGATGCAATTATTCCTTATTACGCTAACGAGGCAAAAACATCTGAAATAAATTAGTTTAATCTTATCTTATAAAAAAATTATGCTTGGCTCCACTTGTAAATATCAAATAGACCATTTTGTAATTTATACATCTCAATGACTTTAAAAAAGTATAATTTTAACTATTGTCTAAATATAAATGAAAACAAACCTATAATTATTTTTTTGCACGGCTTTATAGGAAACATTCATGAATTTGATGAAGCCATAAAATTGCTGTCTGAAAATTTTTCTTATCTCACCCTTGACTTACCAGGACATGGTAAAACTGAAGTTTTAGGAGGTGATGAATACTATCAAATAGAATCTACTGCTCAAGCAATAATCAATTTATTAGATGAACTAAAAATAGATAAATGCCACTTAATTGGTTATTCGATGGGCGGAAGATTAGCTTTATACCTAACTTTACATTTCCCAGAACGTTTTATTAAAGTTGTATTAGAATCAGCTTCCCCAGGTTTAGCAACAAAAGCAGAACGATTAGAAAGAGTTAGACGTGATGATCAAATAGCTAGAAAATTAACCAGGAGTATTATTCAAGCTGATTTTGCTGCTTTTTTGTCCAATTGGTACAATCAACCGATTTTTGGTTATATAAAAAACCATCCAGAATACGATCGCATGATAGAAAGTCGCTTGCAGAACAACCCGCAGGAATTAGATAAATCATTGCGCTTCATGGGAACTGGATGCCAACCTTCTTTGTGGGAAAAGCTACAATTAAATACAATTCCCATGCTTTTACTAGTGGGTGAATACGATAAAAAATTTATATCTATTAATACAGAAATAGCTAAAATATGTGAATTTGCTCAGATAAAAATAATTAGCAATTCCGCACACAATATACACTTTGAAAATACCTTGGCATTTGTGGAAAATATCAGAAGCTTTTTATCCGCAGCAAGTTAAAAATTAGGATAATTTCATTACTTCTTTACTGCCTTGCTAGAAGGAGTTGGGGATGGTGACAAATTCGGGGCTGTTAGTTGTTTAGCTGCGGTTAATTCTTCTTGCAACATTTTCTGATAAACTTTAGGCAAAGAGTTACTAACAGAATTAGTTTCTATACCATATCCCAGACTTGTCCAAGTGGGAGAGAGCCGTCGCAAAACATCATTTAACTTTCCCTGACGCAACAGTTGAGAAATATTAGTTCCCCAAACTTTAGAATCATTTAACCAACGGTAAACTACTACATCTTGATATTCTGCTTCAAAACTATAAGTAGTCCAAAACATCATTCGCATCGGCTTTGGGTGATAAAGAGGGGCTAAACGATACCAAGTAATGTTGATAATTTGATATCTGCCAGCAGCAGTAGAACAATTACCTGTATTGGGGCCTGTGACAATTGTGACGCATATCTCAGGATGTCGACTAAGGTCGTTGACTTGCTGTCCACCGTATAACAGCGAATAGGGACGGTTTCCACTCGCCTCACTTGCCGAGATGGTTCGCATTAAAGCGCGGATATAAGGGTCGCCCTCTTTCATTACCAAAGGCGGCTGTTTATTTTCAAAGATGGGATCGGAAGGCGATCGCAAGTCTCCAATATACCATTGCAACAAATACACAAAGCCGAGAAGCGCGGCTATTGGACCGATAAGTTTTTCAACACCTTTGAATTCAAAGCCTTTCAGAGTCTAACTCCTTCAAATTCACTCTTTTTGCTAACAAAAATCACCGACGAACTGATTCTAGTAAAGTTCACACCTGATTGTTAGTTATTATTTCCGATTTGCTGATTTTTTGAGGAATTAGCAAAAAAGAGTATAAATACAGGAGTTTGCAAGTAACTGAGATACAAAATGCAGGAACGCATCAGATATAAAGAGTTTCTACTTCCTGCCTCAAAACCCGTAGCTTTCTACTTTATGCAAAAGAAAACTACTGTAAGTATAGCAAGCGAGATACTCCCAAAAATCCCGACCCTGTATAAGCTCAATCACTTTTAGTAGCATCTACTCTCGGTAATAATTGCTTCCTTGCTCAAATTGGGCGATAAGTCGATACAACCTGATGACAAAGGTTTAGATTTAAATTGACACCGATTCACATCTGTGAACCCTTATAAAAGGTCTGTATTAAGACCGATTGAGAACTGCAATCAGGGAGATTGGGTAATTAATCAGTCTGTTTCTCTAGCCCGCATCAACTTCGTATCTTAAAATACCAGGATTTTCCTGAAGACACTGTAGATAACAAATGTTACTGTGGGCTAGTTGAAAACCAAGAGGCAGATAGCCTTTAACAATATTGAATCTGCTTTGTGTTTTTACACAATAGTCATAGTCATGGGCACAATATTCAAGTAGCTTGAAATATGAAAATCACTCGTATTCTCCACCAGTTTGAAAAACTATGGTTAACCGTTTTACTTCCGTGACTACTGCTCTTACACTTAAGGTAGTTGGAATAATCTGCATTTTGTCCTTTTTTGTTGACTTTTTGATTCTGTTGTTACCCTTTCAACCCACCGATCGGGTATGGCAAATCAATTTGGGAACAGCGCTCGTCGATCGCGGAATTGTCCCTCTAGTAGGTTTAGGGCTTCTGTTTGCTGCCTATTGGATTGAGAATGCCGATGCTGCAAGCGATCGCCCCCAAGGTATCGATTTAAGATTTCCCGCCGCGATTATCTCCAGTATTTTAGGGTTAATGTTCTTGCTGATTTTTCCCCTGCACCTAAATAACGTCAATCAAGCCAAGACTCAAACACTCAACCGAATTACCCAAGAAGCAGACCAAGCAGAAACTCAACTAAACACTCGGTTATCGCAATTGCAAGCACAACTGAATACTGACCAAGGAAAAGCGCAATTAGAACAGCTGCGAAACCAAACCAAAGCTCAGTTTAGTGAAATCCTCAAAGATGACCAAAAATATAAGCAAGCAATTGAAAGCCCTCAAATTCCCGCAAATATCAAAGAGTTACTGAAGAAGGCTAAAACAAATCCCCAAGTACTTGACAAAGCCATCGAACAACAAACAGATGTTCAAACGCTGCAAACTCAACAACTAAGCCAAGTTCGCCAGCGCCGAGATGAAGCACTGCAACAAGCTAAAGATACTGCTTGGAAATCTGGGCTGCGGATTGGTATTAGCAGTTTGCTATTGTCCATTGGTTACATTATCATCGGCTGGACAAGCCTAAGAGGTAGTGGTGGTGTACAAGGTGGTAAACCTAGAACTGCTGCACGCTAATCCACTATTGGCATGGCAGTAAGAAGTATCCAAAAATTATTGACGGCTGATACTGCCATGCGCCTAATAGCTAATAACTAATAACAAGACAATTATCACTGAGTAAAATCGCTATAAAACTTGAGTAATGTTCTCAATTTACATACTGACATATAACGAAGAACTAGATATTGCTGCTTGTATCGAATCGGCGATGTTATCAGATGACATCATTGTTGTGGATTCATGCAGTAGCGATCGCACTGTGGAAATCGCCAGTCGCTATCCCATCCGCGTTGTCCAACACGCTTTTGAAAGCCACGGACGCCAACGTACCTGGATGTTAGAGTCTATCCCCCCAAAGCATCAATGGGTTTATATCCTTGAAGCTGACGAGCGTATGACACCAGAACTGTTTGCGGAATGCGAAAAGGCAAGTCAGAATCCAGACTACATCGGTTACTACGTGGCTGAACGCGTCATGTTCATGAATCGTTGGATTCGCTACAGCACACAGTATCCCCGTTACCAAATGCGACTTTTCCGCCACGGAAAAGTGTGGTTTACAGATTACGGCCATACTGAGCGGGAAGTTTGTGAGGGTGAAACTAGTTTTTTAAAAGAAACATACCCACACTACACTTGCAGCAAAGGTTTGAGCCGCTGGATTGACAAGCACAACCGTTATTCTACGGATGAAGCTCAAGAAACCTTGTATCAGCTAGAACAGGGAAAGGTTAACTGGCAAGATTTATTCTTTGGCAAATCGGAAGTCGAAAGACGGCGTGCCCTGAAGGATTTATCTTTACGTTTGCCCGCCAGACCGTTGCTACGGTTTATATATATGTATTTTATCTTAGGCGGATGTTTAGATGGACGCGCCGGAGTGGCTTGGTGTACATTACAGGCATTCTACGAATACCTGATTTTGCTCAAAGTCTGGGAAATGAAGTATCTGCCAAAACCTAATTTAGATACAACAGCAATTTTGGTACAAGAGAGTAGGCAACAGTTGCAGGGCGCGGATTCTGAAACTACACAGGTTGATGTGGCGTGAAGAGGGCTGGAGATTAAAAGGATTTCTTGTATGGCGATGCCTACGGCGGTAAACTACGCAAAATCATAGGGCACACAGATATACTACACAGATCCCTGACTTTGTAAAAGTTGTCGGGGATTTTGTTTTTCATAATTCAAGGCTAGACAAAAGAGACTTCCAAATAAAAAACATCCCAAATTCTTTTGTGAGACGGGTGTCACCATCTCTTTTATATTCAGGGTGGGGAGAATACTCACCCTACAAGATGGATAATTTATTTCTTGAGAATCCCTAATAAATTAATATTTGTAACAGAATATTTTCATAAAAGCCACCCTTACTCAAATGTGAGTGACTGACCAGATAAAATAATTTATTAGTTTATCCTGTAGTACTTTCACAATCATGAGCAGTTTTTGATTAAGCCCGATAGATTAATAATACCTAAGAATTTGCAACAAATTTTTATAAATATTATAAATAAAAGTAACATCCTCTAAGAATAACCAGTCGCCATCGGATTGGTTAATGTCTATGTGTATGCTTATAGGAAAATAGCTGATTTCCAGCAGCAGGCAACTTGCTAGCGTTGTAGACAGTTACTTGTGGCAGAATCTGCCAAAGTTAAAGCCTTCGGAATTTGACGAATCTGCTGGTATGGATACGAATAACAAAAGTTCCTCTAGCTTAAAACAGGAGAATCGGGGCTTGGTAATCGATCGCCTAAAACAGGACTTAAAAAACGACCTAATTGCTGGTTTGTTGGTAATAATTCCCCTAGCAACCACTATCTGGCTGACAATTACCATTGCAAGTTGGGTAATCAACTTTCTCACCCAAATTCCCAAACAATTAAATCCCTTTGATGGGTTAAACCCATTTTTGGTAAATATACTTAATTTATTAGTAGGTTTAGCCGTACCACTACTAAGTATATTGCTGATGGGCTTGATGGCTCGAAATATAGCTGGGCGGTGGTTGTTAGATTTTGGTGAGCGATTATTACAAGCAATTCCTTTAGCAGGACAAGTATACAAAACTCTCAAACAGCTTTTAGAAACAATACTGAAAGATTCTAATGGCAAGTTTCGCCGGGTAATTTTGGTGGAGTATCCTCGCCGAGGAATTTGGGCGATCGCTTTTGTTACTGGTGCAATCAGCAGTGATATCCAAGCCCAGATGTCTCGCCCTGTACTAAGTGTTTTTATCCCCACCACTCCAAATCCGACTACCGGATGGTACGCAGTCGTTCCTGAAGACGAGGTGGTGAATCTCTCCATGTCGATTGAAGACGCCTTTAAAATAGTTGTATCAGGTGGCATTGTCGCCTCCAATACGCCTTTGGTTTTCCCCAAAGAGTCCACATTGGAAGTGAAACACGAAGAGATTAAGCAGCAGGTTATTCCTGTTGAAGAAACGTGAAGAAGGCAGGAGGTTCAATATTAGTCATTAGTCATTAGTCATTTGTGTTTACCAAGGACAAATGACTAATGACAACCTCACCAGTTGATGTGCAACTTAAATTACGTAACAGCTTATTTCTCCTGCCTCCTGCCTTCTGCCTCTCTGGAATCAATCTGGCATAGTAGTCACAAGCAAATGCGTAATGTTGTTTAACTGTGCCAAAATTGATAGGCTTATAAGTTTGTCTTGCCTAGTTAATTCAGTTCTTGCACAATCACCCCTCAGTTTTATGCAACCTCGTAAACCCCAGCAAATTGCTCGTGAATTGGCGCTTTTAAGCCTTAGCCAATTGCCAGTCAACCCAAAGAAATTAGAGAAATTGGAAGACGACCAACTAGTATCCAAGTTGGTGCTAGGAGCAGTACGCACTCTGACCTCAGAAGTACAAGATACCCTCGATAATGCCGCAGGTGAGCTGCAACGCAGTAACGATCGCCTCTTAAGCAGCCAAACTCGGGCCTCCGACCTCAATACTGCCAGAACAATGCTTCAAGAAGCGATCGCCTGCACCCAGACAGCAATCAATCAGTTGGGTACAGCAGTTGATTTCCCAGTATTGATTCAATTAGCGAATCAGGACAAGGGAGTTCGGAATTACGCTAAAGAGCTTGTAATCACCGTCAACGAAAATCGACACATTATAGATGAACTCATTTCTGCTGCCTTAGTAGATTGGCAAGTAACTCGCCTCGCCCAAATTGACCGCGATATCTTGCAAATCGCCGTGGCAGAAATGAAGTTCTTAGGAGTTCCAGACAGTATCGCCATCAACGAAGCTGTGGAGCTAGCCAAACGCTACAGTGGAGACGATGGTCATCGGTTTATTAATGGTGTTTTGCGCCGAGTCACTGAGCAGAAAAAAACTGCGTAGTACTGCCGCGGAATTCATAATTTCTTTACTGCCGTAGAAAAAAGTCTGTAGCCCTTGTGCGGCTTCCTCCAAGCGGAACCTCTTCCAAAGGGAGATGCTGCGCAAACAGAAGAAACCTCTTATTATAACGATTTTGTTTCAACTGGCGTTGAAAGGTGAGGATAACCCGGAAGTTTTCACCCCAAGAAAAAGTACAAAGTTAAATTAAACTCATAATTTATAACTTAATAACTCATATAACTAATACTGCTGCAATGGTTTTTAATTGGTTCCGTCGTCAACATAACGATTCCTCTAACACTCCCTCTGATAAGAAACAGGAAGAAACTCCTCCTGCAAAAGAACCCCAACCAGAGCCAGCCGAAACCTCAACACCAACTGCTGAAACTACACCAGACACAACGGCAGACTTATTGGCATTTGCAAAAGCTGCCTACAAAAATATTCAGCAAAAACAGCAAGTCGAGGTAGTAGAAACCCCACCCGATTCAGCAGATACCTTAGCACCATCAATACAATCTGAAACCGCAGAAACGGTAACTGCGGAAATAACCGAACCAGAAGCTACTAATACAACCCTAGAAACAGCACAGCCAGAAGTTATCCAAGCTGCTAGTGAGGAAGAAATTAAAGAAGATTCTTCAGTGGCAGCAATTGCTGAACAGCCAGATGTTTCCAGCCCAGAACTCACGGCAAGCGAAGTTGAACCAACACCCACCGAACCACTGGCTACGCCAGAGGCAACACAGCCAACAGCACCAGCTAACTTATCCTTTCTAGAACGGGCGGCGGCAGAACGGCAAGCCAAGCTAGAACAACTAATAGCCACCGCCATTGAAGTTCCAGAACCGGAGGTAGTACAGTCAGTAGCGACAACCTCAGAAACAAAAGAGGAAATTCCTGGATTGGTATTTGATGATGGATTTGTCTGGTCAGCGAAAGTTCTAGCAGCTCAAGGTAGAAGTGCAGAAGACGTTTCTATTGAAGAAATTACCTGGCTGAAAAAGCTCCGGCAAGGGTTAGACAAAACTCGCCGTAGTATTCTTAACCAACTGAAGGCGATCGTTGGTCAAGGGCCGTTAAACTCTGCTGCTGTGACAGAAATTGAGGCATTGCTTTTACAAGCTGATGTTGGTGTAGAGGCGACAGACTTTATTATCAATGCCCTACAGACAAAACTGCGAGAAGAAGTTACCGCACCCGAAGAAGCGATCGCTTTCCTGAAAAAAATCCTCCGGGATATGCTGGATGCACCAAGCAAAACATCACAAAAAACTACCTTTACCCCAGAAAAAGAAACCTTAAATATTTGGTTAATTACTGGGGTGAATGGTGCTGGTAAAACTACAACTATTGGCAAAATCGCCCATCTGGGACAAAAATCTGGCTATAAATGCTTGATTGGCGCAGCAGACACCTTCCGCGCCGCCGCTGTGGAACAAGTAAAGGTTTGGGGTAGTAGAAGTGGCGTGGATGTAATTGCCAATCCGGGAAAAAATACAGATCCGGCAGCAGTTGTATTTGATGCGATCGCAGCCGCCCAAGCGCGTCAAACCGAATTACTTCTGGTAGATACAGCTGGGCGACTGCAAAACAAAAAAAATTTAATGGACGAACTCGGTAAAATCCGGCGAATTATCGACAAAAAAGCCCCAGATGCCAAAGTAGAATCTCTTTTGGTTCTAGATGCAACTTTAGGTCAAAATGGACTGCGGCAAGCTGAAGTTTTTTCCCAAGCTGCCCAACTCAGTGGTGTTGTCTTAACCAAGCTAGATGGCACTGCTAAAGGCGGCGTTGCCCTTGCCGTTGTACAGCAGCTAGGTTTACCCATTCGCTTTATTGGTGCTGGCGAAGGAATTGAAGACCTACGCCCCTTTTCGAGCTATGAGTTTGTCGAAGCTCTTTTGAGTGGTTAATTGAAAAATTTCGAGTTAAAAATTTTTCTTACCAAACTTAGGACTTACGCAATATTGTATTATTCTCTGGGAGACACTGCGCGTTGGCGTCAGTCTCTGACAGAGAAGGAGGTTCAATAAATTAAGCTTTTTAGTTATTTTTGCGTAAGTCTTAAAACTGATAAATTTAGGGATGACCGATCTGGTATTATCACTTGAACTAACTAGAAACAGTTCAAGTCCTAAAATTATGAATTTGTCACAATAAATAGGTGACTTTTGCTAAAATTTCTAGCTAATGCCCTTTTTGAGGTCTGAAATGGGCTTTTTAAATGTAGCAGCACGGTATTTAGTTGCGACATACAAAATCCCCTAGATTTTCATCTTGCAGCAATTGAAAAGGCAATCGAGACGCTCATCCCCACAAATACAGCTCTATTGTGGGATACAGCAGTCCCAATGGTGAGCAGTACGTTGGGGAACTAGCGCGAGTGATTTCAGCGCTGCGGGAGGTTTATTCCTCCGTAGGTGTTTGCTGTTGGCTATGGCGACTTACTCGTGCAACGTCTATCGAAAGGTTGAAACTCTGATGGTTAACTGAAAAGACTCTTTCTGACTTTTGACTTAAAGTTCTTAGAAGATATTTCTTCTATTTTTAGTGTCATCTCTTCTATTCATATCTTACACTTACCAAATGACTCACCCCTAGAATAAATTACAGGCTAATGGTTTAACTCTGTTACCTCTGACTAAGAAGGTAGAGTTACTTCACTTTTATCCAGTTTTGATGGATTTAAATTTTGCGTATTCAGCAACTCAAAATTCACAAAACGAGAAATTAAAAATGGAAAAGCTCAATCTTGGCGATTATCCAAGCATTTATGGTATACAAATTAAGTATTTGAAAACTTATTAACATATTCTCAGGTTTGGGAACGAGTGTAGTTCTGTTTTTGAGCAAATCAAGCTCGATTTGAGCGCTTATAGAGGTTTTTACTCAAAAAACTACTAGTGTTCTAGTTGCTTCTGCCCAAACAGTACCTCTGAGAGCGTTAGAAATTATTCTTTGAATAAAGTATTTTTCTAACTTTAGAGATATGCTTTGGTAATTAAGTTATGAAAAAATGAAAAACTTTCTAATATATCAGCAAAACTAGTAATTTTTACGGGTAGAATTTGGACTAAAAATACATGATTTGAAATTCCTAATAGTTCATCAAAAATACAATAAGCAAATAAAATACTTATAAATTTTGCCTGTTACGTCTTTATACTCTTGCTAAAATGGCAAGTCTTGTCTAAATATGGTTTAGCAATGCCAAAGCCAAAAGATTTATAAATAATCTAAAATCTGCCAATATAAAGTGCAATAATACCCGTGCCTGTGTCTCAACTGCCCTCTCAACCCACTGATAATAGTAGTAGTGCCGCGACGGATGTCACACCAGTCGTGGCACTCAAAGAACTCGTGGCAAGGTTGCACCGGGAACAGAACAAAATTCAAGATTTGCTAAGTTCTTTAGGATTTGCCCTGAGAAGTTTCAATAATTTGAATCAGTTTTTAGAACTGATTCCGCTGATGGCAACAAGAGTGACAGATGCAGACGGTAGCGCCCTGTTTCTCTACAAACCTAATGGTCAAGTCAGGTTAGAACAGTTACATTGGCAAGATAGTGGCCAGCGCAAGAATATCCGCAAAGCGCTAGAAATAGCCAGTAGTCAAATCACGCTTTTACCCAATACTGCCCCCCTAGCGAATGCCACGGGGATTTTAGATGACCAGATGCATCGTTATTTGGGGCCAGATGTGCAAATCTTTGGTACGGCGATTCTGGTAAAGCATACAGAACGGGGATGGCTCTATGTCTTGAGCCGCGATCCAGAATATAGTTGGACAGAAACCAGGCAAAAGTTAGTTAGGTTAGTGGCAGACCAAACAGCAGTAGCGATCGAAAATGATGAACTAGCTGTAGAACTAAGAAAAAAAGAACGCCTAGACCAAGAACTAGAAATTGGCGCAGAAATTCAACGGCGACTTCTACCACGTCAATGCCCTACAATTCCAGGTGCAGTTCTGGCTGCACGCTGTAAACCTGCCAATCGCGTCGGCGGAGACTACTACGACTTTATTGCTACCAATCATAATAAGATTCAGCCCAAGATCAAAGGTGGCAGCGAAACTAGTCGCTGGGGTTTGGTTATTGGAGATGTCATGGGCAAAGGTGTCCCCGCTGGGCTGATTA
Source organism: Nostoc sp. DSM 114167 (assembly GCF_052692655.1). NCBI lineage: Bacteria > Bacillati > Cyanobacteriota > Cyanophyceae > Nostocales > Nostocaceae > Nostoc > Nostoc sp. DSM 114167. Next base: position 2,507,276 of record NZ_CP195116.1, on the reverse strand, counting down.
TGACGATGATGCGGGGAATGCTACGGGGAGAAGTGCTACATGGTAATTCCCCAGCCGGAATTCTACAAAACTTAAATAGAGTTATGTATGCGGATTTGGAAAATTCCCATCGCTTTGTAACGCTATTTTACTCAGAATATAACCCTCACAGCCGAATTCTGTCTTACAGCAATGCGGCACATAATCCTCCCTTGTGGTGGCACGCAGCGACAAAAACTGTCACCCGTTTAGATACTTTGGGAATGTTAATCGGTTTGGATGCTAACAGCCAATATGAAGATGCCCAGGCACAGTTAGAGCCTGGAGATACAATTATTTACTATACAGATGGCTTAACTGATGCCGCTGCTGCTGGTGGCGATCGCTTCGATGAAGATAATTTTGTTACTGGCTTCAATACTGCTTGTAAATACTGCAATGGGCCAGAGGAGATTGTAGATTACCTATTTGACCAAGTTCAGCAATTCATCGGTGCTGATAAACAAAACACTGATGATATGACACTAGTTGTTCTGCAAATCTTATAATCATTGGCTATTTATACTCGATCGAGTCCATTGATCAATGCTTGCGTTTATGGTGAGAGAGGATTTACCACAGTGATTACACTAAATTTAATTTTTTATTTATTTTTCTTTTAATTTTCGTAGCGATCGCCCAAATGGTTGCACATCAACCTTTTTTGATAACTTGTTTGTATTTAGCCTTTAGGATAATACATAAAAAATGATCCTTAGAATACTTTTCTGTTCAATTAAAAACTATATATTTTGCACATCTAGCACAGTAGGAAACGCCAAGGGGGAGAGCAGGTAAAAGGTAAAATGTACAAGGTAAAAAGTAAAAGGTAAATTTACTTCTTCATTTTTGCTTTCTTTATATCCTTGTGACGCAAGCATTTGGTCTGCTCCCTTTTGGCGTTTTAATTTTTCCTTTCTCCGCCGTAGCAAGTTCACAACAGCTACGACGGAGTTTTGCTTTCTTAGTTTCTTCGTCCCAGATTTGGTTTTTTTAAACTTCCTTTAATGATTTGTCAAGATATTTCTGAAAATATTTTTAGATGAAGAATTGAGATTGCTATTCTTGCGCCCCAGCTTTTTGTAGACTCCGCACCACATTTTTATAACCATTAAATTCTGCAATCATCAAAGCAGTATAACCGCCCCGGTTTTTCAAATTCACATCTGCCCCAGCTTGGAGTAATAACTGCACAATTTCACCATAACCTGCTGAAGCAGCCCACATCAATGATGTGGCCCTTGCTGAGTCTTGAAAATTCACATCTGCCCCCTTTGCTAGCAGCAAATGTACGATCTCTTTGTGTTGGCGTTCGGTTGCCTTGATCAAAGCAGTTTTGCCATCATCCCCTGGAATATTCACATCAGCACCATAATCTAACAACACTTGCACCGTTTGGGTGTGTCCTTGTGATGCAGCCAACGTCAAAGGTACTTCACCAAGACTTTTCCCATTTATATCTCCGCCAGAACGTACCAGTGCCTCGACAATTTGGCTATGTCCCTGCAATGATGCTACAAGCAGTGGTGTATCGCCCAGGTGGTTGCTAATTTGGACATCTGCACCCTTGTTAAGTAAGATTTGCACGACATCAATGTAGCCTTCCACAACGGCAAGGTGTAAGGCAGTTTCACCATCTCGATCTTGAAGATTAATCTCGGCACCTCCATCTAGTAAAGCTGCTACGATCGCACTCTGTCCAGCCGCTGCTGCTGCCGATAGGGCGGTTCCACCATCAGCGTTTTTCACATTCACATCAGCCCCTGCTGCTAGCAGTGCTTCCACAATCTCCAGATGTCTCAAATCTGCCGCTAGCATTAAAAGTGTCTCACCCTCCTCATCTGGGATATTGACATCGACACCAGTTTGGAGAATTGCTTGTAAAACTTCTATTTTTCCCTGCTTAACGGCAAGTTTCAACGCCGTATCATTATCTTTATCAGCAATATTAACTTGGGCACCAGCAGCCAATAAAACTCGCACTACATCAATATAACCTTTGAGGACTGCTGCCATTAATGCTGTACTGCCATCTTCATTAGTGGCATTGACATCTGCACCTTTAGATAATAAAAGTTGCAAAATGTCAAGCTGTTTGGCACTAGCCGCCAACATCAAAGCCGTCAAACCATAGAGTTTTCTGGGCAAGTTGATATTTGCCCCGGCATCAAGCAGCGATCGCACAATTTCGGTGTAACCTAAATTGGCGGCAAACATTAACGCCGTGGTACCTTGGCGATCGCACGCGTCCACCCTTGCACCAGCAGCCAATAGCGTACACAGACCCTTAATATCACCACTTTTAGCAGCTTTGAGCAGCAAAGTATCGTTGTTTTCAGTCATGGATGAGATCCCACACAGGGGGTTTTGTTCGTCTACCCTCAAAATTTAGTCTGAGATTGTTTATCCACTTTGGCAAGAGGGTAAAGGAAAATAGTCGGGGGAGTCTCTTTTAATTTGTGCAAATTTAAGCACAGAAAATAGAGTTATGCTAATTTTTATGAAGATTTAATTATTAGGCGAGAACACGATGAGTCTGGAACTTTCTACGTCGGTGAAATATTGGCTAAACTTCTTCCATCCGGTGCTCATGTGGGCGCTATTAGTACTCTCAATTTATGCTGCCTATTTAGGACTGCAATTGCAGCGTACTAGAAATGCTCAGGGGGAAGAAAAAAAAGAATTGATTAAAGGTAGATATAACGTCAGACATTACCAAATCGGGTCTATACTCCTAGCTTTGATGGTAGCAGGTGCGATCGGAGGGATGGCTGTCACTTACATTAATAACCAAAAGTTATTTGTCGGGCCTCACCTACTAGCAGGACTGGGTATGACAGGTTTGATTGCATTTTCTGCTGCCTTGTCCCCTTATATGCAAAAAGGGGCAAATTGGGCGCGTGCAACTCATATTTTAATAAATTTCACCCTTTTGGGACTTTTTGCTTGGCAGGCTGTTACTGGCGTGCAAATTGTCCAAAAAATTCTCACTCAAGCATAGTTAGCCTTGTAGGGTAGCACAGCTGTGCTACCCTACAAACGTACAAATAATTTAGAATTATTGATTTTTTAAAAATCCCTATCAACACTTTTGCTTAAAATTAGCAGGAAACGGTATTCCCAAAGATTTATGAAAATCTTCCTGAACTTTGCGAGTTAAGCGGCGGGAGACTTGGCGGACAATTTGATTAAGTAAGCGATCGCCTGTAGATTGAATTATAGACTTGGGTAATCGCTGAATAAACCGGGGAAAGTGAAGATAAACGATCAAATCCAATTCCCATTCAACTCTTGTAACCTTATCAATGCTAGTGGAAACATCGGTTTCTTTTAACTCTAGAGATGCCCGATAATCTACGTCATAACCAGGCGGTTGGTAGTCAGGAATGGGAATTGTACGGATGCGGTAAATACCCTCCTCTGGAGGCAACAATTCCAAACCTATTTTTGGTTCTACTTCATAACCAAAAGAACCAAAACGACCAATTGTTAAAGCATAGCCATTTTCCCCAAGTGATTGTACCTTCATGGGTTCAGCGCAGCGCGAAAACCATGAGGCGTGAGCATTGAGATACTCAGCAACCTTCTCTACTGGGGCAGCCATTTCCATAAAATCTTGATAACGACCGTAAAATTTTGTCAGCGTCGCTACATTTGGTTCTGTTAATGTGTCCTCGGCTTCTTGAGTAGACACTACAGGTAAAACAGCTTCTGTTATTTCCCAGGATTTATATTCGCCTTTTCTTGACAGCATAAATGCATTACTCTATATTTTGGCGTTGGTCTATATTAATGATTCCCCACACACCTGGGTCATTTCGCATTCAGATCCCATTTTGACCGAAACCTCATTAATCTGCGAGTAACTCCATAGAATTACTAAAATAAAGAACTGAACAAGCACACAATAGTTTCCCAGGATAGCATTTATCATGAAAGCATTTGTAGCAGGGGCAACAGGTGAAACAGGTCGCCGGATTGTGCAAGAATTGATCGCACGGAATATTCCCGTCCGAGCCTTGGTGCGGGATATAGAGAAAGCTAGGGGTATTCTGTCTCCTGAAGCCGAATTAGTCGTAGGCGATGTGTTACAACCAGAAACTTTAACTGCTGCGTTGGGAGATAGCACAGTTCTATTGATTGCGACTGGGGCAAAACCTAGCTTTGACCCCACTGGCCCCTATAAAGTAGATTTTGAAGGGACTAAAAATTTAGTAGATGTTGCTAAGGCAAAGGGAATTGAGCATCTCATCTTAGTTTCTTCTTTATGTACTTCCCGGCTTTTCCATCCGCTGAACTTGTTTTGGTTAATTTTGTTGTGGAAAAAACAAGCTGAAGAGTATATTCAGAAAAGTGGTCTTACTTATACGATTGTCCGGCCTGGTGGATTGAAGAATGAAGACAACTCCGATCGCATCGTGATGCAGAGTGCAGATACGCTGTTTGATGGTAGTATCCCCAGACAGAAAGTTGCCCAAGTTGCTGTTGAGGCGCTGTTTGAAGCAGATGCACGCAATAAAATTGTCGAAATTATTGCCAAACCTGAAGCAGCCTCAAAAAGCTTTAAGGAGTTATTTCAGCAGTGCTGATATTTCACAGGATTTTATTGCTTCTGTCTCTTAATTTTCATCCCAAGATCGTCGGTTCACATCTTTATGGAAAAGTAGACCTCTTGCAAAAGTGTTTTTTGCAAGAGTTGGGAAAAAGAAAAAGGTTAAAGCGGAAGGGGACGGTACAAAACCTTTACCCTTTCTCCCCGCCCCTTATCCCCTTCTTGGGACCCCGCCTTCCCCTTTTCCCGACAAATGCCAAGAAGTCTAGTGATTCCTATGGCTCTACCTACACACTTTTTCAATTCGCCCCTTGATTTTGCTCCTTAAAGCGATCGCTCCATCTCCTCTGCAAGGGCTTGTTCCCAAATTGGCAGATCCTCCGGTCGGTCAACATCAGCTAAGGGCAACAAGTCCACGTATGATAAATTAAGTTTCTGGGCAATATCCACGGTTTTCTGGAATACTTGAGCAGTTCCCCACTCAATGTTAACGAATAGCTCCGGGATGAATTGGCGCAAACCAATTAAGTAATATCCACCATCGATCGCAGGGCCAAGTACGAGGTCAAAGGCGTGTAACTTGTCAAAGGCTGTTGCTAAAATCTGGGCATTCACTCCAGGACAATCTGTACCAATGATAATTACTTTTTCTGCACCAGATTGAAAAGCATCAAAAAGCGATCGCGCCATCCGCAAACCTAGATCCCCTTCACCTTGAGACTGGTAAATCAAATCCAACCCCAGCCAATCTTGCATAAGTTGCGAATCGCCACCTGCAAAACGCACTTCTACAGATATGTCAATGGCTTTTTGCAATTCTTGAACCTGAAATATTGTATGTTCTGTCATCTTGCGTTGAAGATTGGCAGCACCAACATTTCCCAAAGCAGGTATCAATCGGGTTTTTGTTTTACCTGGTTCTGGATAGCGAGTGAAAATAATCAGGTGCTGTTTTGGGCTTGCTGGTAAGTTCAGCACACAATACCTTGTTTAACAACTAAAAATATCTTAATAGCAATACTTGTCGTTTTCGTTGGCTCTAGCATGATCTTTTCCCGTCCGCATAGCCCCCAAAATGGTAGAAACATAGACACAACGTCTAGCTTTACCACCATTCAAGCTGTAGAAGGTTATCTGTCCTAATCCGCCTACAGTACACTGATTTCCAACTTCAGAGATAGGACAACCGTGATAGTTAAATAAAACTCGCCACATTTGCTGTGAAGGGTGTTTTAGTAAAGTTGTCTCTTTTTTTCCTTTATTGTTTTCCTCTTCATCAATGCGAATGTTTGGCTCAAGATTATGCCATAGGTTGCCATTGTTTTTAACAGTATCAGGAATGAATTGTCCTGCCTCTGCTTGATGAACTGCCCATTGCACGACACCATTTTGTATGCGAAAACTGGTTTGCCTGGTTAATTTATCTTTAGTGGCTTGGCTTTGCGCTTGGCGCATAGCATAATAAACCTCATTTTGAGTAGTGTTGAGACGACGAGTCTCCACAAAAGCCAGCCAATTGGATATTCCGATCGTAGCTAAGATACCAATTAATACAATAACTACTAAAATCTCTGGTAAGGTAAAACCACTGTTAGAATGATTATTCTTCAAGAGACTTTTTGCATAAACTAAAGACGCTAGATGCACCAGGCTATCCATTTTTATTCTGAGAGTTTTTCAGCTACCTAGCTGTTAAACGATTTTCAGTTTGTTTCGCTTTTTACTTCCCGCTGGTTAGTAATATTGTCAAGCAACGTAGGCATTAAAATGATTATGAAAATTTTTAATAACAATTTTAAAGTAAAATTTATCCGTTGAAGTCTTGAAGAATTATTCAGAATATAATTCCATAAAAATTTAGCCGCAGTTAAAGCTTTTTGTCGATTAAACGGTTTTTGTAGGGCTTTGCATGTCAGGTATTTATATAAATTTGTCAGACTTAGATTCCAAGTACTCTTAAGTGCTAAAGGTCTTTCCTTATATGCTTTCTCAAGCACTTGTAAGCAAGCTTTTTCTTGTCTTATAAGATTAGAAGAAACGGAATTAGCACTTATTCTGTACAATATTTGTACAGATGGTACGCATACAAAATCAAACTGACAAGCTAATCGCAACCACATATCCCAATCTTGAGCAGCACTTAGAGATTCATCAAATCCACCTAATTTGATTAAAGCTTCTCTACGAATCAAAGGATTAGAGCCATTCTCTAAAAAGTTTGTCAACAATAACTTTTCATAAACGTCTCCATTGGCTGTAACGTGTGTACCAGAGAGTACTATTTCCCCATTTTCATCGATATAATCAGTCCAACTGTAAGCAACTGTGGCAGTAGCGTTTTCTTGCAGTGCCTTTAACTGAGACTGAAGCTTATCAGGTGTCCAAAGATCGTCCGCATCTAAGAAACTAACAAATTCTCCAACTGCAAGCTGTAGACCTCGGTTACGACTAACGTTTCCACCAGCATTGGTATAAGAAAATATTTTTATTCGAGGATCTTTAATTTGTGTAACAACATCTAAAGTTGAGTCTTCTGAACCATCATTAATTACAATTAATTCTAGATCGCTCCAAGTTTGATTTAAAACAGATTTAATTGTGTAATGAATAGTATCCTCACTATTATAAGCGGGGATAATTACAGAAGTTTTCGGCAAATGTTGACTATAGTTAATCATTTTCTATGGCTAATTTATTCTTTAATCCTTTGCGTAAATTAGATTTTAAGTAATAAAAAGGACTTATCATGCTAGCCAAGTAAAATTCCATTTCAAAAAGTGCAATTAAATTACTTTTCAATTCCCCTCTATAGTGAATACGGTGCTTTAATACTCGGCGTAAATTCCCTAAAATAGTTCTTATAAATACTATTGGTTTTTGCCAATTTTTAGTATTTATCAAGCTTAACTGGAAAATACACAAGCCACAACCGCGTGCCAGAGTTAAGAGATAATCTTTCTCAAGTCGCCAGCGTGGTATTTGATGATAAGTATGCATGGCAGGATTATACCAAATCTGCCAGCCTGCATAATGTATATAAAGCAATGGTTCATAGTCATCACCCTGTACCAAAATACCAGGCAGCTTCCCACTTAAATTAGGTCGCTGTGGTACATTTTCACACCATACCTGTTTCCGAACAACAAGTGCCGCACCAGGAGGAAGTCTTAAATTATCTGCGTCAAATAAATATGGATTTGAACCATGTTCTCTGATAGCTAAAAAAGCTTGAATTCTTTCAAAATTTTCTGGTGGATTTACTTCAAAATCACCATGAATCTGTCCACTCCAAGCACCTGCTTGAGGATGCTCTAATCCAAAGGTATATGCTTCTGATAACCAATCAGGTGCAGGTAGATTATCATCATCTAAAAATGCGATTAACTGCCCTTTAGCTTCACGTACTGCTCGCAATCTCGCAAAAGCTGCTCCCTGTTCGGTTTCTAAAAAATATCTTAAATGACAGTTTCCATTATATATTTTTTGGTAATTCTGAATAATTTCAAATGTATTATCAGAACTATTATTATCCACAATAATAATTTCCCAGTTAAGTTGCTCTACTCCTGTCTGGGTTAATAGCTTATCCAAAATTTTAGGTAAACGGGTTGCCCCATTGTATGCAGGAATGGCTACGCTAATATCTAAATTTTCATCTGTTAATTCAGTCATAATGTCTAATGTTTTAATAATTTATTTTTTAAAGTATCCATTTTTCCAAAGATAAAAAGGACTAATGAAACTACTTAAAAAAAGTTCCATTTCGCAAGCAGCTACCAAATCATCTTTTAGATGAGTTCGATATTTTAGTAAGTGCAACGTAATTTTACGTAAGTCATTTAGCATATAAGATAAAAGAGCAAATGGTCTATATATTTGTTTAATATTTACCATTCTCGTTACACAACGGCTAAGTCCAATTCCTCGAAAAAATGGAATCAAATAATCTTTTTGCAAACGCAATTTTGGTATTTTGTGTGATATTTCCATTTCTGGGTTGTACCAGATTTCCCATCCTGATTTTTGGATGTAAGACAACATTTCTAAATCTTCACTGGTAAGCATATTGCCTTTAACTCTACCAGTTAAAATCGACTTATCTGGTACACTTTCTAACCATGCTTGTTTACGGACAACAAGTCCGGCAGAAGGAGGTAGTAATTTTTTAGATGCTTCATATAATAGCGGTAGATTTCCCCGCTCTGTAATTGCTAAGAATGGAGCAATTCGCTTAAAGTTTTCCGGTGGTTCTACTTCCCAGTCTGGATGAATTTGGCTGCCATAAGCTCCAGCTTTAGGATATTTTTCACCAAAAGCATAAGCTGCGACTACCCAATTTGATACCGGGTAGTTGTCATCATCTAGAAAACCTATGAATTTCCCTTTAGCTTCTGCAACTGCCTTTTTTCGAGCATAAGCTGCGCCTTGTTTTGCTTCAAAGCAATACTTTAAAGGATAAGGACATCGCCAATCTTTTTGATAGGTTTGAACAACTTTAGCTGTATTATCAGTGCTGTTATTGTCTACAACTATAATTTCCCAAGATAAATTTTCGGTGTGAAGTTGGTTTTTTAGTCGTTCTAGTAGTTCAGGCAAACGACTTTCACCGTTATAAGTTGGGATAGCTACAGTAAAGTCAAGGTTCTCAGTCATTTTCCGAAAAGTATATTTTGATGATGACGCTTTTTATTATGTTCAGGCAATGGCTCTTAAATAACTCTATCAAATATTAAAACTGCACATGATGTTTCAATTTTGCTATCAACGTGCAGTTTTATGTTCAGCAATATTACGTATTTTTAAACAAATCTTGGTATTTAAATTACTTAACTGCAATTATTATCTTTTGCTGTCACCATTGAGCCTAAGAGAGTTTTCACAATGACACATCGCTTTACGCTACTAGGCGATGTAGGATTTGCAGAGCTTGGTACAGCTACCACTATTTGTAACCCAGATGTTCCAAGGCTTGCATTGGGTAAAGTTCCCATATAGTCAAAAGTAATTTTTGCTGATGCATTTAAAGAATAGGATACAGTAGAATCGGCAGTGTTTTCAGTAGTGCTATTTAGATTTGTACCTAGCAAAAATTTATCAGAGCTAACCCCTACATCCGTTCCTAAAGGCTTCCATGTGCTGATTCCAATATCGGTACGATAAATAGCAACCTCTTGGGTTGTGCTATTTTTCCGAAAACTGACACTGTAGCTAAGTTTTTTGTTTTTAGCTTCGCGCTGTGCTTCTTGAAGTGCGGCGAAAACGGCGTCGTTAAACTTATTTATCCGTTGCCGATTTACAAAGGCAGCCCAACCAGGAGCTGCGATCGCTGCTAAAATTCCTACTAGCAGCAGTACTACTATTAACTCTATAAGACTAAATCCAGCATCTTGTTGCTTGTAGCCATTAGTAGAGGGTCTATTTGCTAAATATTGCTGCTTTAGCTTTGTTTTTCGACTGTGCGACTGGAAATAATTTAATAGTCTGAAACTAAGAATATTTGCCATACTATCCTGCTTTTAGTAATCTTTGTCAAAGATAGAAGCTATTTGGTAAAGATAAAGCTACTTCCTTGAACCTTAATGTTTGCACTCGGAAAATAACTAGATTTACTCTGTGCGTAACGTGCTTTAGTTTCATCTTGTATTAAACGAGCTTGTGCATTACCTCTTAAATAAACTTCCGCAGCACTCCTATTATCTGCGCTAACTGAATCTACACAAGCATAAAAGCCTCTTCTAGCAAGGTTTGCGACTGCTGGAACTTGACTAAAGCCAGTAGAACAAGTCACTGTTGCTGTAGCTGTTGGGGTTTCCTGTGCTGTTGTTGTTTGATCTATAAAATCAACCAACACCACAGGAACTTGATCGTAACTCCCTCCTCCTGCCCAACTATTCATTTTTGCTTGTAATGTTATGCCTTTTTGTGACAAGTCAAATGGTTTAAAACCTTTATCTGGACATGGGAGATATTTGTCGGTTGCAGCAAATCCAGCGCAAGTCTCTGTAGCAGCAGTATTTGGAACGCCATCTTTAATTTCCCATCTAGCGATGCGTGCAGCGTTAGACCAAGTAGTATTAGTATCTTTAATTAAATAGTAGGCAACTAATGAGTAAACAAAAGTATCATCTTTTTGAGTACTTGTAATTGTAATTTTTTGACTAAGTAACTCTCGTTTCCAAAAGACAAGCACAGGAACTTTATCTGTTCCGTTAGGTAGTTGATTCCCAGTTGTACCTGCATTTGGGCAAGTGTTATCGGTACTAGCATCAACAGTACCGCTTAGACAAGCAATTCCAGTAGCATCATATATATATATTGCTTGTTGGAGATCGCGAGTAATATAATCTAGTGCAGCTTTAATTTCTTGCTCAGAGTTTGCTTTGGCTTGTTCCTGACCATCAGTGTTTAAAATACTAATCATAAAACTTAGTAACGGCGTAATTACTAAAAATGCAATCAGCATAGCCACCAATAATTCAATCAGGGTAAAACCACTATTTTTATTTTGCTTGTGAGAGGGTTTTAGCTGAGTACTTAACAGCCACCTCAATATATTCATTTTGCTACAGATTCTCCTTTGTGACTAATACTGAGTCATGAAATTATTTATGTTTATCGGGTTAATTTTATGGTGGAGGTTGACAACCACCAAGGCGATCGCATAAAGCGTTATAGGAGCTTTGACCCCTAACAATTTCAGTTGTCATTTCTACTAGGGGTGCTTTGCGATCGCCTAGTCCCCCGGTGAATGTTGCTGCTGTTTTTCCATTGCTATCACTACTTTTTTTCAAGCTACCAGTACCGATGAAGGCATCTGAACGGTATACCCGAACTCCCAAACGATAGCTTTGACCGCTATCAATTTGAGCGCTACTTGTGCTGATAGTTCCAACTGCATTGCCAAAAGCCTGGATGTAAAACTGAACTGGACTGGTTGTTTTGTAGGTTGTACAGTCGCTTGGTAGATTTATTTTGCCATCATTGTGAAAGCAATACAAACTAGTTGCGTCTGCGGGAACAGCCGCACTACTAATTAAATAGTCGCCACTGGTAGTTGAGCTAGATACTGTTCTAGGTGCAGCAGCAGTTGCAGCACTAAGTGAAGTAGTATTTGATACTTGATCTTCTGAGATTGTTTTAGACTTAATAGCATCAATGAAGGCTTTAGCCGCTCCTGTTGCCAATTCGACTCGTTTAGCTTGCACGCGAGTTGCTGTTGACATTACTAAGACAGGTGCGATCGCTACTAGCAAAATGGCAACTACGAGGATTGCCACAAGCGACTCAATGATCGTAAAACCAGAATCGTTGGACTGAGCAGATAATTCTTGTAGTTGGCGTGGGTTCATACTCGATTTCTTAATAAGGCTATGTTTTAAAGTAATTTGCGATCGGGTGTAATATATTCGTAACCTCACTTCCATTCCTCTCCCCTTGTAGAGGAGAGGCTTTGAATTTTCCCCTTTCCCTATTAGGGAAGGGGGCTAGGGGGTTAGGTCTGTTAACGTGGTTTATTCACCCAAAAAGTGCTGTCAAAACTCTCATTCAAACACTTTAGGATGGTTGGAGTTGGCAGTTAGTAGGACGTTCAGTTGCTGGTAGTGCAAATTTAAAACCACTGCCAAAGTAAGTAGTGTCCGCAGTATCAAACCCATCCGATGTTTGAGTTTGTACACCACACAACAAAGTTTTCACCCAAAGGTCATCGCGACCTACTTCTCTGAAGTATTCATTCGGGGGATCTGCTGCTGGAGTTACAAAGCGCTGGGCAAACAAGTCGGGGTTTTGCGCCAATAACGCCACATCAAAACCCCAGTTACGATTAGGAGGCATATAATAAGGCGCTTCACCACTAGGATTAGTAATGTAAGTACTATCTGATGTGTAACCAGGTCTATCAGAATACAGAACTCTGAAAAAGATACTGTTATTCTTGGCAAGGCTAGCAGCATCAGTATTATTAGGGTCAGAAGTGGTTGCAGCAGGAGTTGTTGGTCCTGGTCTAACAAGAGCTTGGAATGGTGCAGTAGCATAGATACTGCGTTTAAATTGGATGAATGAACCGTTGATATTGGCATCAATGCCATCCCAGTTTTCTAAGAAGCGCACAAAGTTATGCAAACCCCCATTGATTTCGTAGGTACTTGAACTCACACGAGCCGGAGTATCACCACCCGCAACTACTAGATTAAAATTGGTTGCACTTGCCTGAGACAACCATCTAGTGTTTTTAACGACACTAGATGATCCTGCTAAAGAGGCGTAATTTTGAGTATCAGATGGTGCTGCGGTTGTTACCTGTAATTGCAATACAGGTTCAAATAGCGGCTGGTATGACGCATCTCTGGCGGGTGAAGCAGGGTTGAATAGTGACGCGTCTGTGGCTCCAGGAAAATCCCTAAGCGAACCAGAAGCCGGTAGTTTGGGGTATCTGTAGAATACACGATTAGTATTGTTGTATTTGATCTCGTTTATGGGGGACGGTGGTGGGCTAGTAGAAGTATTTATTGTGGTTGCAAACCATAGAGCATTAGAATTTAAGTCAGGTATACTAAGTGGGCTGACTACTGCACTTGCTCCACTGCCTGTGATAATTAGCGGCAATTCTGCTACTATACCTAATTTAATACCTAGTGGAATGGGAGTAGCACTAGTATAATTTATGGCATTATTACTAATATCAACAAGCTTCGCAAAATCAGCATTAGTCGTTGCTACATTATATTTGCGTTTGAACGCAACCCTACGAGCAAATCCTTCAAAACCAGCCCTTGGCGATCGCGCAGTTGTACCAGCTAAGAGTCTGGTAAGATCGGTTACACCTACTACTTCACTAGACCTTTTGAGGATTTCTGTGTCTTTATCTAAAGCATTGCCTGTATTACTATCACTATCTAAACCCACATACCAGTCACCCGGTTGACACTCTGAAACTGGTATCTTGAAGCACATCTCCATTACATACTCTGGGAAACTTCCTCGACGCTGAATGGGCGTGACGAAGTTGTTCACGTAAGAACTGTTATTGTTTGCTGAGTCAGTAGAAGTGGGAGTACCTGTGTAGTAGGCATCACCACCAGAGTCAGTCAAGAATTTAGATGAAGTGAGAAAGTTGTTATTCCAGAAACCTACCTTCAGTCGGCTGAGTACGACGTTAGGATCGCTGCCTTGGTTATTTCGCAAGTCGTAATCACCCTCATTGCGGAAACCTTCACGGAAGTTACCAGATAGCAAGGTAACAGCATCGGCAATTACTGATGCTGGTCGCCAAGTTTCGCCTGTTGTGCAATTGGGTAGTCTAGGGTCACTAGGCCGACAAGCAAAGTCAGGATCGCGATTTGCCGCAGCACGAGTGTAAAATTTAGTATCGTAGGTAGCAACGCTGGGAGCAGGTAAAAGATCCGGGGTTTTGAATTCTTGTTTAGTGTGCAGATTAAAATCGCCTTTAACATACACTGGTAGCTCAGTTGCTAAAATTAAGCCTTTTTCTTCTGCTCTGTAATTAGTTTGGCGACTCAAGTTACTGCCATTAATCAACATAATGGCGTTAGGTCGCCGTTCTGGATCGAGATTGTAGTCACTAGCGCTGATATTTTCACTAGTTGGGTTACTGCGATCTTTTTGAGCATCATCACGAGAGGCATAGATAATGCCGCTATTGGGCAATAGATATTCATTATCCGATGCAGCGCCGATTGCTTGTGTGCGAAGCTGACCTAAATTTATGGTAGTGGCACGAATTTCGAGAGGCTGACGCTGTTCAACTTCTAAATTGTAGTTTCCAGTTAATGTACCGCCTTTATCTATAGCTTTAATTTGTCGGGCATCAAGAAATGCAGTTTCTTTGATTGCGCCATCAGGAATGTAGGTAGTACTCCGACTCAGAGTGCCATCAGCAATCTGTATTGCACAGATAGTAGAGTCAATTGCTGATTGCTCAGAGAGAGTGAGTTTACTGGTAGTTGCTTTTGCCAGTGCTTGCCGTAGTAGAGGATTCACAAGGCGACCATTGGGAAATACCAAGTTAGCTTGATATTTCAAGCGATTTAGCAAAGTTACACCAGTGTTAGTCACATCATCAGCATTAGCCGCAGGTGTAAAAAAACCATTGGCATCTACTGTTTGTCCTCTAGTTATACCATCAGATGCAGTAGCGGGAGCAGCATAAACAAGCCCATTGTTAGATGCTGCTGCTGTTGTCGAATCAAGGGGATTATAGGTGTTTGTAGTTGCTGTTGTCTGATTAGTAGGGTTGTAGTAGCTACTTACACAGGCCATGGGTGTTTGATAATCGTCTGGTGTACTCGCCTGAGGACTATAGGAATCAAACTTGTAGTGATACACTACCGTGGCACGCATTACCAAATCACCACGTTTTTGTTTACTCGCATTCAGTGGATCGGTCGGATCGGATACAACCATAGGCATAGTATCAGGCCAGACTACAGTGCCATAACTTTCGTTGATTCCCGACGTGCTTGGATCGTCAACCAGTTCGGGCTTTCCTCCTCGTGTTGGAAGAGTAGGTTGGACGAGTGCTCTTAGTCCAGAACCTGTAGGTGTATATACTCCTGCACCTGTAATCACCCTCAATCCACCGACCACATCAAGGGGATTAGATCGGGGTGAAGCGGCTGAAATTTCCCAAAAACCATCACGTCCTGTTACCCCTAAATCTGATAACTGTCTGACGCGAGTGGTACGAGTTCGATCTTTGGTAGTGCTACTTGTCCACTTCACAGCAGGAGTGATGGCTTGAGGTTCATCATCTCCTACAAAGTCTCCTTTTGTGTTGTCCCATATAAGTTCAGGCAAATTGTTGCCTACTACGATGCGATCGCCTAATTCTGTTTCTATTACAGGAGTATTATCTACAACGTCTGGATCTCTGGTAGGTAGTTGCGCTGTATTTAGTGTTAGTGTTGTATTGGTATCTGTTGGATAAATCCAGGCATCCATTGGACGTAGCGTATTAACAGAACCTTTCATAAAGGTTGCTGCATCTGTTATATAGTCGTAATCAGTAGTGCCAGTTTTTATAATAGCAGAAGTACCATAAGGAACTTCTTTAAATGGTACACGCCTAGTACGCTTACGGAACCAGTTTTCTAATTCTTCCTTACGTACTTTAGTGGAATCTAAGCTTGGATCGTTTAGAATCCGGTTAGTTATATTAGTTCTGATGTCTTGAGGATCTGTAGTAGCAGCATTGTTAAGTTGTGCCTTTACTAATAAGTCTATGCGTTGAGCATAAGCCTGAGTGTTATAGGCAATGTCATTTGAGTTATTTGAGGTAGTTTTATTAGTAGGCGCTAAAGTTTTATTTGTAGTAGGCGCACCATTTTCTACAAATAAATCTACGTATGTTCCACCTGTATTACTTGTACTGATTGGACTACTAGTTGCAATATTGCCGCCAACAACTATCTTGCTATTTTCTCGTTCGTAGTAACATGAATACCTACTACTGACCTGAAATAGAGTTATATTTTCACTAGTTTTAGCAGTAAATAAGTTACTGTTGGTAAAGATACGTCCATTGAGACGGAATCGAGGCCCTGGTGTAATATCTAAGTCATCTTCATAAACAACGGCATTATTAGTAATAGAAACTTGACTACGATCTTGTTGCATTTCTAATGCCGAGAAGCCCTTATTACCTCGATACTTCTCATATTTGGTTGTATCAAGAGAAGTAGCTTGAGCAATATCACTAATGGGAACCGTGACTGCATATACGAAAAAGCTTTTTTTCAATTCGCCAGTTGGTAGTTTATACCAACCCGAACTTCCTACTAAGCTGGCACTAGTATCACCAGCTACGTCACAAGCTCCACCTGCCTTAGCTGGTAGCATCGGAGGGGTTCTAGCATCTAGTGGACTTCTACTTCGGAGTGTACCAGTTTGGGGGGGAGTACGGAAGTAGATACCATAGAGAATAAAGCTATCAAATTTACCGTTATTATCTGTATCGGCAGGAAATTTCCAGGCTGTTTGTATGCTTTCTTGATTTTCTAAAGCCATACTACTACTTGCTTCAATTGTAGTATTTTTATTAAGGTTATAAGCCAGAGTTATAGGAGTTTCATCACCAAATGTATAGATAGAAAGTTTATTAACTAAGGTATTGTATAGGGTTAGATTTGATGGGACAGAACGTGGTAGAGTCGGGTCAGCAAACAGTGCACTTATTTTGGCTTTAGCCCTGTCTAAAGCAGGGGTAGCGGCTTGCATTGTCGCTTCATTCACGCGGACATTACTAGCATTTTTGGAACGCTCAAAAGACCGAAATAAAATTGCAGTTGTTAACAGTACGACTACCAAAACTACCATCGCTACTGTTGGCAATACAAAGCCAGAATTAACCGAACCGCGTCTTCTTTGAGTACCAGAGATAGTTCGTAAAAGCCAAATAATTTGCTTATTAATTGCAGATAAAAGCTGCTTGCTAATTTTTCTGAAGGTTTTTTGAATTACCTTGAATAGCCGACGTTTTATAGACATATCTGCTTCCCAATCGAGTGGATTATGCGAATTTTCTATTTTTTCAAAGTTCTCACTCATGCCTATCAAGTATTTTTACAGGCATTACATGACACGAGATTTATCTAACGATTACATTTTGCTTTACTAACTTCCAAACTAAAGTAGCTATAAAAAGCCAGATAATTTATTAAAGTTATATCATTTATGAATGGTTCATTTTATCCGGTAAATACTGATTTTTTCAGAATTATTTAGTTAAAGTCTGATAAATAATAAGAGCATTAGTTCACAGTAGATTTGCGTAAATGTGTTTTATTTGAAGACAAATTTATGAAGATGTTGTCAGCAGAGTAGGCTTATAATACCCATCTGTTAAAGGAAAGATATCAATTAGGGGCAAAATGATCGGATGTGCAGCTTAGATTCCCGACTTCTTTAATTAAAAAGTCGGGAATCTTGTTGTTCAGATTGCTTTGATTAATTACTAATTACTCATTAGTACACCTTGGCGTAAATCCTACTACCACCTTTAAAGACAAGCAAGTTTCTGCCACAAGGTAGGCAAAATTAACGTGAGTTCAATGAACCTCTCGCGGACAACCTCCCTCTCCCACGGATCAAGGGAGGAGCAACGAGAAATTAGGGTTTTGGCTCCCCTCTCCGTGTCGGAGAGGGCTTGTCGAACTCACATAAAATTAGTACCTTGTGGCAGAAGCTACTAGGCATCATAGATGCAACACGCAGTTACATTAATCTTAAAAAGATGGTTAGAAACCGCAACTATACGGGGTTTACTCACATCCCTGGGTTTCAAACCCTCAATTATTCTTAGATTTTGTTTGTGTATCCAAGCCAGTTTGGTCTTCTCCCTACAGCTTTTGGGTACGTCCCGTTGAGTGAAGGGGAGACACTAGGTGCTATGTAGCAATTTGTGGTACTGATACCTTCACCAGCATTTTTTTGCTAAAAGACAGACCGTTTTCATTTTTGTCGATGATAATCGTGTCTCCAGAGATAAAAGTATTTTCCAATAATTTGGTGGCGAGGGGGTTTTCTACTTCTCGCTGAATTGCTCGTTTGAGTGGACGGGCACCGTAAACTGGGTCATAACCTGATTCGACAAGGTGATCGCAAGCTGATTGGGATATCTCAAAGAAGATTTTTTGCTCGCGCAAGAGATTTTCTACCCGTTTGAGTTGAATGCGGATGATCTGCCTCATTTCAGTGCGACTGAGGGCATGGAAGAGAATGATATCATCAAGGCGGGTGAGAAATTCTGGGCGGAAATGCGATCGCAAAGCATCCATTACCCGCTTTTGCATCGTTTCATACTTGGAATCATCACCAGATATATCCAAAATATGTTCGCTACCAATGTTACTGGTCATCACAATGACGGTGTTACGAAAATCTACCGTCCTTCCTTGAGAGTCAGTAACTCTCCCATCATCCAACACCTGCAATAAAATGTTGAACACATCGGGGTGCGCCTTTTCCACTTCATCCAACAGCACCACTGAATAAGGACGGCGGCGAATCGCCTCGGAAAGTTGACCGCCTTCTTCATATCCTATATATCCTGGAGGCGCACCCACTAAGCGAGAAACTGAGTGTTTTTCCATATACTCAGACATATCCAAGCGCACCAAGGCATCATCAGAATCAAAGAGAAACTGAGCTAAAGCACGGGCGAGTTCGGTTTTACCCACACCTGTGGGGCCCATGAATAAAAATGAACCAATGGGACGAGAGGGATCTTTCATCCCCGCACGGGCGCGGCGAATTGCGGCTGCTACTGCTTCTACAGCCTCTTCTTGCCCAATGACTCGTTGATGCAAATGACTTTCTAATTGCAGTAATTTTTGTCGTTCCGATTCCAACAGGCGATTGACGGGAATTCCTGTCCACTTAGCGACGATTTCGGCAATATCGGCTTCGGTAACTTGTTCTCTGAGTAACGTGGAACCTTGGTTTTGAATTTCTAAAAGACTCGTTTCTTTAGCTTCACGCTCGTGCTGCACTCCCTCCAATTTGCCATACTTTAGTTGGGCAGCTTTATTTAGATCGTAGGCGCGTTCCGCCTGTTCAATTTGCACTCGCAGTGCATCTTCTTCTTTCTTTAAGGCGCTTATCGCCTCCAATAGCTGCTTTTCGCCTTGCCATTGCTCATTAAATATTTGCTGTTTTTCCGTTAAATTGGCGATTTCTTGTTCAATGCGCTGCAAACGTTCTTTCGTTTGGGGAGTACCCTTTTCTTCGCCAGCTAATGACAGCTTTTCCATTTCTAACTGCATGAGGCGGCGATCGATGGTTTCCAATTCAGCTGGTTTGGAGGTAATCTCCATTTTCAACTGTGCTGCTGCTTCATCTACTAAGTCAATAGCTTTATCTGGTAAAAAGCGATCGCTAATATAACGTGCTGACAAGGTTGCTGCTGCTACCAACGCCGAATCAGAAATTTTGACGTTGTGATGCACTTCATAGCGTTCTTTCAACCCCCGCAGAATGGAAATAGTATTTTCCACACTTGGCTGATCGACAAATACTTGTTGAAAGCGGCGTTCTAGGGCAGCATCTTTCTCAATGTGTTTGCGGAACTCATCGAGGGTAGTTGCGCCAATACAACGCAATTCTCCCCGCGCCAGCATTGGTTTGAGCAAATTTCCGGCATCCATTGCCCCTTGTTGGCTAGAACCTGTACCGACTACGGTATGTAGTTCGTCAATAAACAAGACAATTTGACCGTTAGATTCCGTAACTTCTTTGAGGACAGCTTTTAGGCGTTCTTCAAATTCTCCTCGCAATTTTGCCCCAGCAATTAAACTACCGATATCTAAAGAAATGAGTTGGCGGTTTTTCAGAGATTCTGGAACATCACCGTTTACCATCCGTTGTGCTAATGCTTCGGCGATCGCTGTTTTACCTACCCCAGGTTCGCCAATGAGTACGGGGTTATTTTTGCTACGACGAGACAATACTTGAATTACCCGTCGAATTTCGTCATCTCGCCCAATTACTGGGTCGAGTTTTCCCGCTTTTGCCTGTTCTGTCAAATCTCTGCCAAATTTTTGTAAGGCGTCATAGCGGGATTCTGGGGTTTGATCTGTGACTTTTTGGCTACCGCGAATAGTTTTGATCGTAGCTTCGAGTTTAGGTGCATCCGCATTAAAGCCTTTGAGTATTTTTCGTCCAATGCGATCGTCTTCAGCAAAGGCCAAAAGTATGTGTTCCACAGAAATGTAGGAATCTTTCATCCTAGCTCTAGCTTCCTCGGCTCGGTCTAGTAAAATATCTAAACTGCGGCTAAGGTAAAGCTGATCGCTTTTACCAACTTTCGGCTGGCGTTGGGTAAAGGCTTCTAGCTGCTGTTGCAAGCGGATTGGATCGACCTCAGATCGAGCTAGGATACGTATTGCTAGACTAGTGGGTTCTTCTAATAGGGCAATAATTAAATGTTCAACATCTAGTTGCTGTTGTTGATAAGCACGGACTATATCCTGAGATTTAACAATTGCTTCCCAGGCTTTATCAGTAAATTTATTTGGATCTGTAGGTTGCATCTTTAGAATTTTAGAATTTGGATTTTTAGTTTAAGGATTGGGGATTATTAAAGGGAGTAGGGAGTGGGGAGTGGTTGTAACCCTACTCCTTAATACCCAGATAATTATCCAAACATTCTGGGCGGATATCCGCGTGTATCTCCGGTGGCAATTTGGGATTGGCAATTGATGATAGTTTAATCCATTGCCTATTTCCTAATTTAAAACGAAAATACTGTTATGAGCAGACTTTCCCCGATGGTGTTATTGGAGCGATGTCTACTACGGGCTATGACGCTCTCTACGAGACGCTCTTGCTAGCTTGCAACTCTTACAGAGTACGCGGACTCGCTCTAAGCGAAGCCATGCCGTTGGCGCAGCCTCTCGTAGAGAAGGCTTTACGCTTCGCTATTAGTGTTGCTCATCAAGGGCAGTATTGGGGTAATACTAATAGGATTTACGTAGAGGAGATCCCCTAACCCGCCTAAAAAGGGAAAAGTCTCGTGCATCTGGGTTTACTGACACGAGACGACAGTGTGCAGGAAAAATCAATCTCTCTCTAGCTCAACTTTTTAAGGCATCACTGTGGATTTTCCTATGGCTCTTAAGCACAAATTACTGCCCAGATTCCCGACTCCTTAAAGAAGTCGGGAATCTGAATCCAGCTTAGATAAATGACATTCCACCCTACTGGATAATTAATTTTTTGGAAATCCCCGATCGAATTATTGACTCACAAGTTGCTCTTGTGATTCCTGTTTGACTGCCGAACCTTGAGGTCCCAATTGAATCAGTTCAATTTTATACCCATCAGGATCTTCCACAAAAGCAATTACCGTCGAACCATGTTTCATTGCTCCTGGTTCGCGCACGACTTTACCGCCCTGAGTGCAAATTTCTTCACACGTAGCGTAAATATCATCAACGCCAAGGGCAATGTGACCGTAAGCATTACCTAATTCGTACTTTTCCACACCCCAGTTGTAGGTTAGTTCGATTACCGAGTTGTCGCTTTCGTCACCATAGCCAACAAAAGCCAAGGTAAATTCTCCACCTGGATAATCTTTTCGGCGCAGCAGTTTCATTTTGAGAATTTCACAGTAGAACTTTAAAGATTCTTCAAGGTTGCCCACCCGCAGCATTGTGTGTAGTAATCGCATATTGACCTTTTCTCTGTAATTGATTTAGTGTTATTCTCTGCAAACATTTTACCTAGCTCAAAGTCTTAAGGTAAAAATGCTGTCACAGAAAGAATTAAAAGCCGAGAGGACAGAATAAACAATTACCCATTCTGGGCATTGCTCCCTATCCCTATAATGGAAATCTTCTTTAATCTCAGCCGAGAAAGTCTCTTAACCACCTATGCTAGCGATTGGGTTAGGCAACTGGACTGGATGCGTAACACACTCGAATAAAGGATAAAGTACAGATGAGTAAATTTCTAGATACTGCCATTGAGGCGATCGCAGCTCGTGAAATTCTTGATTCACGCGGTAGACCGACAATTGAAGCCGAAGTGCATTTAGCTAACGGTGTTGTCGGATTGGCGCAAGTTCCTAGTGGTGCTTCTACTGGCAGTTTTGAGGCTCACGAACTGCGTGATGGCGATAAAAGCCGTTATGGGGGCAAAGGCGTACTCAAGGCAGTACAAAACGTCAAAGAAGCATTTGCACCACAATTGTTAGGCTTGGATGTCCTAAATCAAGAACTGCTAGACCGCACAATGATTGCGATCGATGGTTCTACTAACAAATCCAATTTGGGGGCTAATGCAATTTTGGGGGTTTCCTTAGCAGCTGCTAAAGCTGGTGCTGAGTCTCTAGAAATTCCTCTATATCGCTATTTGGGTGGCCCTTTAGCGAATTTGCTCCCAGTACCGTTGATGAACGTGATTAACGGTGGCGCACACGCATCAAACAACGTGGATTTTCAAGAGTTTATGATTGTCCCAATTGGTGCAACTTCCTTCCGAGAAGCATTGCGCTGGGGTGCAGAGGTGTTTGCTACTCTCAGTCAAGTATTAGATGAAAAAGGTTTGCTTACTGGTGTGGGTGATGAAGGTGGCTTTGCTCCTAACCTAGAATCTAATCAGGTGGCTTTGGAATTGCTGGTTGCTGCCATTCAGAAAGCTGGTTACAAGCCAGGCGAACAAGTAGCTTTGGCGCTGGATGTGGCGGCTAGCGAGTTTTACAAGAATGGTCAGTATGTTTACGATGGTAAACCTCACGCCCCAGCTGAATTTATTGATTATTTAGGACAACTAGTTGACCAATACCCAATTGTGTCAATTGAGGATGGCTTACACGAAGAAGATTGGCAAAGTTGGCAATTACTGACCCAGAAGTTAGGTTCGCGGGTGCAGTTGGTAGGGGATGACTTGTTTGTAACGAATGCTACGCGCTTGCAAAGAGGCATCCAAGAAAAAGCCGCTAATGCCATTTTGATTAAACTCAATCAAATTGGTTCTCTCACCGAAACCTTGGAAACAATTGATTTGGCAACTCGCAACAGTATCCGTTCAGTAATTAGCCATCGTTCCGGTGAAACAGAAGATACAACGATCGCTGATTTAGCTGTAGCCACCCGTGCCGGTCAAATTAAAACAGGTTCCCTGTGTCGCAGCGAACGCGTAGCAAAATATAATCGCTTGCTGCGAATTGAAGATGAACTAGGCGATCGCGCCGTTTATGCTGGTGCTGTGGGGTTAGGGCCGAAGTAGGGAATAGGGAATAGGTTACAGGTTACAGGGAATAGGTATTTTCTGTCCCCTGTCCTCTGTCCCCTTTTCCCTTTCCCTTTCCCCTAATCAAGGATAAAACCCCAACTTGGGCAACCCCAAGGTTTCATCCCAGCCCATCATCAGGTTCAGACACTGAATAGCTTGGCCCGCCTGTCCTTTAATTAGATTGTCAATTGCTGACATGACAATTACGCGACCCGTGCGTGGGTCAACTTCTACACCGATGTAACAAAGATTGCTGCCGTTAGCCCACTTGGTTTGAGGGTAAACGCCGCTACCGCAGACTTTTACCCAAGGAGAGTTGCGGTAGAAGGCTGAGAAAATTGTGATTAAATCATCTCGTACTAGACCAGGGTCGCTCATTGTGGCATATACTGTTGCCAAAATACCGCGTACCATTGGGATAAGGTGCGGTGTAAATTGAATCATAAGTTCGTGACCAGCTAAGTCACTGCAAATTTGCTCAATTTCTGGGGTATGACGGTGACGAGCAACATTAAAAGCTGTTATGGAGTTGTCGGCTTCAGCTAGTAATAAGTTGGTTTGAGCCTGCCGTCCGCTGCTAGATGTGCCAGACTTGGCATCGATAATAGCTGTTTCTGGTCTGATTAAGCCTTGCTTTAAAAGTGGCGAAAGTGCAAGAAGACTAGCAGTGGCATAGGAACCGGGACAGCCAATAAGTTGAGCTTCGGCAATGCGATCGCGATAAAGTTCTGGTAATCCATAAACTGCTGTGGCTGCGATTGTGCGATCGCTTCTCTCTGTACCATACCAATTGGTATAAGTTGTCAAATCACTAAACCGATAGTCTGCACTCAAATCTAGTACTTTACATCCTTTTTCCAAAAGTTTGGGTGCGATTTGGCAAGCCAGACCATTTGGTAAAGACAGGAAAACTACTTCACAGCGGTGAGCAATTATTTCTGGTTCTACTGCCTCTATTAGCAGGTTAGTTGCATGAGCCAGATGCGGGTAGAGATCCCCAAAGGATTTCCCAATACTAGTCTCACCTCCTAAATAAACCATTTCGACTTCTGGGTGATCCATCAGTAGTCGTACTAACTGCACTCCACCATAGCCCGACGCGCCAACAATCCCAACGGGTACGCGTCTAAATTTGCCCATGATCCCAAATCCTTATCCCATGAATGGTTAATTCGTTCTCAGCTATCAACAATATCAGCGACCAGACGCGCAGCGCACAAAAGGTCTTAAACCCCTCTACTTTGTTCTTTAGAAGATGGGGGAGCAAACAAATGATTATTATGCTTCCTCATCTCCTTCGTCCTTTACTGTCGCTGCACTTTATCGCCATTTTTAATGGCAAAAATTTTTGCCCCGTTATCAAATCATTGCTAGTCTACTTCTCTGCCTTATAAAGGAGCTACAATCTAAAAGAAGAAATTGTTAAAAAAATTTACGTTTATAGCTGGAAATCTTCTGTGTCACAGCCTAATCCTACCCAAGCTTTTAAATTTGATTCGATTGATGCCGCTTTAGCAGACCTAAAAGCTGGTCGCGTCATTGTAGTGGTAGATGATGAAAATAGAGAAAATGAAGGCGACTTAATTTGTGCTGCCCAATTTGCTACACCCGACATGATTAATTTTATGGCGGTGGAAGCAAGAGGACTCATTTGTTTGGCAATGACAGGCGATCGCTTAGACGAGCTAGACTTACCCTTGATGGTAAGCAACATTACAGATACTAACCAAACTGCTTTTACTGTCAGTATTGATGCCGGGCCAGAATTAGGTGTCACTACAGGCATTTCAGCAGAAGACCGCGCCCGCACTATCCAGGTTACTCTCAATCCAGCCACAAAACCTACCGATTTGCGTCGTCCTGGTCATATTTTTCCGATTCGGGCTAAAGCTGGAGGCGTACTCAAACGCGCAGGACATACGGAAGCGGCTGTTGACTTAGCGAGATTAGCAGGGCTATACCCGGCGGGTGTAATTTGTGAAATTCAAAACTCCGATGGTTCAATGGCGCGGTTGCAGCAGTTAGTTGAATACGCAAAACGTCACAATTTAAAAATTATTAGCATTGCGGATTTAATCAGCTATCGCCTACAGCACGATCGCCTAGTGTATCGTGAGGTAATTACCAAACTGCCTAGTCAATTCGGTCAGTTTGAAATTTACGCCTATCGCCATACTCTGGATAATACAGAACACGTTGCAATTGTCAAGGGCGATCCAGCTAATTTCAAAGATGAGCCAGTGATGGTGCGGATGCACTCAGAATGTTTAACTGGTGACGCTTTGGGTTCTTTACGCTGCGACTGTCGGATGCAGCTTGTAGCTGCACTGAAAATGATTGAGTCTGCTGGTCAAGGTGTAGTTGTATACCTGCGTCAAGAAGGGCGGGGAATCGGCTTGATTAACAAACTCAAAGCCTACTCTTTGCAGGATATGGGACTAGATACAGTAGAAGCAAATGAGCGTTTGGGATTTCCTGCTGACTTGCGAGACTACGGTATGGGGGCACAAATGCTCATGGATTTGGGCATTAAAAAGATTCGTCTGATCACCAATAATCCCCGCAAAATTGCAGGTGTCAAGGGTTATGGGCTGGAAGTAGTCGATCGCGTGCCATTGTTAATTGAGGCAAACGACTACAATTCCTATTATCTGGCGACAAAGGCGAAAAAGCTGGGTCACATGCTGTTACAAACTTATCTGGTGACAGTGGCAATCCACTGGCAAGATGACCCGGAAGCTGTGACGGAACGTTATGAACGCTTAGAAAAACTGCGACACTTAGCCAGAAGTAACGATCTATTGTTACAGGAAGAAGCGCGTCCCTTGGCGATCGCTATATTTGACGAGCCATCTTTAACAGTACACTTGGGTTTCGATCAGGCAAAAGTTGCTAGCTGTGATTGGTATCAGCAGAGTGGTCATCCTTACATACAGGCAATCTTCCAAATTCTGGATAACCTAGCAACCGTGCCTTACATCCAGAAACTAGAATTTCTAATTTCTTCTGGTTGCGATCCTTTGAGTAATTTACAAGTCCAACTAGATCGGCAGACATTCGCGGATGGTACACTGCCTTCATCGATTAGCGATCGCTTGGAGACGCAACAAATTTACAGCTTTAGTAAATAGCCACAACCCTAAAAGCCAACTTTTTAAGGGGTTGGAGGATGTATATAACTCCTATATTCCCCCCAAACTTTTCTGCCGTTCTTTTATATGACAATGAGAGCAATCAAAATTATTGTTGAAAAACATAATGACGGTTACGTAGCATATCCCTTGGGTATCAAAGGGGTTGTAGTTGGCGAAGGTGACAGCTATGAAGAAGCACTAGCTGATGTTAAATCTGCTATCCACTGCCATATAGATATATTTGGTCAAAAGGTTTTAGAAGAGGAATCACCAGTCCTAGAAGCTTTTGTGGCGGAAGCTGAGGTTCCTATTTAATGGTTAAATTCCCAGTAAACGTACCTAAAGCTAAAGTAATTAAGACATTGGAATTTCTGGGATTCACTGTTATTAGGGAGCGGGAACATATTGTTATGGAGCGAGAAAATGAAGATGGAACAAAAACTCCACTGACTATGCCTAACTATTCTCAAATTAAAGGTTCGACGTTGAGATCCATCTGTACTCAAGCGGGTATCTCAAGAGAGGATTTTTTATCTGCTTATGAGCAAATCTGAAAGCAATACTGCTAGGTTAAGACTAAAAAATAGAAATGTGTAGCGAATTAGGCGATCGCTTTGAAACTGAAGTTCAATTATAAAACTCGCATTACAGATACTTTTGCACCAACCGCTCATCTAGCATGGCTTTTACTTCTTCATCTGTAGGTGGCAGGCTGTCAGTCTTGGTAATACCGATTAAACTTGCAGCTAAACCCTTTGGCTTTGACGTTGGCTGAAGTTTTGGTTGGAGCGATCGCATCAATGTATTGATTAACTGCCAACGATCCTCGGCAGATAATCTCAGTGCTTGATCTTCAAGTTCACGTAAAATCATAGTGATAATTTTCAACAGAGAGCATTGAGTTCTTAAAATAAGACGGCTTCCGATGCAACAAAGTGTTAGACTGTCTCGCCCTTTGCTGCTTGTGGCATTGACTCAATCAACGCCCTTAACACTTTGTTGACCGATTCTGATGTGGTGAAAACCTGAGCGCTGCTTTTAATTTATCCCACTCAACTCCATGACCAAATCATATCTTATTGGTTAGGTTTCTATTGGACTTAACTCAGAAGCGCTATATTCGTCTTTTATTTTGAGGAAATTAATCAACCTATAAAAATCCAACAAAGGGCTTTCGATTTGGTCGATTCTACATAGTAAGCGGTGAGTCAAAAGCCCTTTATTGCATAGATTTCAAAGAGGAACTTCAAGTTAAGGTTATTTTTCCTCAGCATTCAGCCGATCCAATCGGTCATTTGCATCCTTTGCTAATCGCAACCAAGGAACGCTTGACAAAAGTCCCTCTATAGCTGTGATAGACCCATCTGGGAAATTTCCTGAAACTGACAATGCGATACCAAATAAACTGAAGAGACCACACATCGCACTCATCACCAAAGCGACGTTAAAGCTCAACTGTGCCTGTCTTAAACGTTCTTTCATGACATCGAGCTTGCTTGTTGCTTCATAGCTTGATGTTGGATCGGTTGTTGAAACCTCAATATCAGTGTTATTTGACGCCTGTTTTCTTATCTTGTTTGATATCATGATGTTGATTCCCGGTACTTCATTTCACACTGTGATTCACAATGTGTATATTATGGCTTATTTTATTCTGTTTATGTGAAGGTATCTAGAAAATATTTTTACTCTAGTTTTAAGTAATGTGAAGCTTGCTATACCTGAACTTGCCAAGTCTAAGCCATTAAAATCATGATGAAAACCCTGTAAATAATACATTTGAAGGTAAATTGTATAATATACAACAATTTATTTTTCATTATTAATGTGTTTTTTGTGTAAAACGTGTACTATGGGTAATGAATTATAAAAACACATGGTTAAGTAAAAAATAAATGGACGAAAATGAATTCACAAAAAAAGTTCAGGAACTAACCCCCAAACCAAGGGAGGTGTTAATGCTGGTACTACAGAGTTATACAGATAAACAAATCTCAGAAAAAATCGATGCTTCAATAGCTACGGTTCGCAAACATATCCAAAATCTCTGCGATCGCTTTGAAATTCAGCGTGAAGTAAATGGTATAAAAAGGAATAGACGAGGGGATTTGATTGCTTTAGTAGCTCGATACAAACCAGAGTGGGTCAGTGATAGCTTTTCTGCGCTCACAAATAACTTTATAAGAGCAGACACAGATTTCACTCAGGCAAACACCATACCCTATATGTCCCAAAATGGGGCTGAAGAAAGACCAGATGTTTCCGTTTTTTATGGTAGACAAGAAGAACTGAATAAGCTCAAGCAATGGATTATTGAGAATAAATCCCAAGTGGTAGCTATTTGGGGAATGGCAGGAATTGGTAAAAGCCTTCTAGCAGCCAAGTTAGTCCATGAGATTGAAGGTAAATTTGATTATATTATCTGGCGATCGCTTTGGGATGCTCCAACGTTCGACAAGTTTAACGAAGATTTAAGGTTCTTTAAAGATTATCGTTGTCTTCTCGTACTAGACAATTGGGATACCATTTTAAAAAAAGGTGATTTTGCTGGGCAGTATGAAGAAAAATATAAGGAATATGGTGAACTTCTAAAACAGTTAGGAAAAGAACATCAACAAAGCTGTTTAGTAATAACTAGCCGAGAAAAACCTAGAGAAATCGCTTTACTTGAAGAAGAAACCCTATCCGTTCGTTCATTATTACTTGAGGGTTTGAAATATGCCGATGCAAAAGCAATCTTGGAAGCAAAAGAATTGTCTGGAGAGCAAAGATGGAAAACACTCATTCATCTGTATCGCGGTAATCCATTAGCCTTAAAAATTATTTCAACCATGATTAAAGAATTATTTGGAGGTGATGTTTCTGCATTTATTGAACAAAGCTTATCAGCAGTTATTTTGGATATAAGTGATTTAATACAAAAACAATTTGAACGCTTAACGGATTTAGAAAAGGATATTATGTATTGGCTAGCAATTGAACAAGATTCAATTTTCAAAGACAATATTCCTTATTTACAAGCAATTGCTGAAAAATCTGAATCAGTTTCACTAACAAAATTGCAAAATGCTTCTTTGTTAGTATCGCCGTCAGACTTTTTAAATGCTCTTAATTCTTTAGCCAAAAGAGATTTAATTGAAAAAGGTAAAGCAACTTACACCCTTCAACCAGCAGTATGGGAGTACGTTAAAAATAGGTTTATTGAAGAAGTTTGTCAAGAAATTCAGACATTTAATAAAACTCATAAGCTTAAACTACTTAAGAGCCACGCTTTGAAGAAATCTTTAGATAAAAATCTCAAAGAGGCTCATACAAACCATATTCTGAATTTAATTCAGAATAGGTTATATCTAAAAGGAAATTTTCAAGAATCGCTAGATGCTATCAAAGAAATGGTACAAGGGAGATCACAGCTAGAGGTTGGTTATGTAGCAGAAAACATAGAAAATATACTAACAGTATTTCAATAATTGTAAGAATTAAGGTTACACCACCTTACCTTGCAACTAACAATAAAGCTACCTCTTTTCCTACTAAAAAATATAGAACTATCTATAGATACTCACGATTTAGTACTGATTTAGATTAAGGAAATGGCTAAATATAGTGTGGGAGATTTTATGAGTCTCGAAAGAGGACAAAAAATAAGAGGACGCTACAGAATTATTCAAGAGTTAAGAATAGGTGGTCAAGCTCAAACCTATTTAGCAGAGGATTGTAATCAAGAAGCTCCGAGTCAAAATCAGTGTATAATTAAACAACTCAACCAACGCAAATTAACTGATAAATCAACTTTATTAACAGCAAGAAAGCGCTTTGAGATAGAAGCAGAAACTTTAAAAAAGTTATGTATCCATCCTCAAATACCTGCACTTATTGATTATTTTGAAGAGGAACAAGAATTATATTTGGTTCAAGAGTACATTGACGGTTCTGATCTGAAGCAGAAGCTAGAAGAGAGTGGCCCTTGGAAAGAACAAGATGTTATCAGTATGTTAAAGGAGATTTTACCAACCCTAACATATATTCATCAACAAAAAATTATACATAGAGATATCAAACCCTCAAATTTAGTTATGCGAGAGCATGATAATAAAATATTTGTGATTGATTTTGGGATTGTTAAAGAACTCAACAATTTATTAACAAGCTTCACAGCAACAGGTCAGTCTCCTGGTACGTTAATATATATGGCACCAGAACACAGGAAAAACAAACCGTGTTTTAGCAGTGATCTCTATTCATTGGGATTAGTCGCAATTGAAGCTTTAATTGGAGAATACTCACCCCCAGTTTTGGAAACAGGTGAAGTCATTTGGTCTCAGGAAGGGATTAGCAGAGATTTAGCAGATATTTTAAACAAAATGGTGCATCACTCAGTACAACACCGCTATGAATCTGCACAAGAGGTTTTCGAGCATCTTATGAATATCCCTCTACAGCCTTCTACTATTATTCATGGAAGATATAAAATTCAGCGCAGAATTGGCTAGTTAAACAAACTTAAAGGAGAATTTATGAATAAAATTAAG
Organism: Nostoc sp. DSM 114167; assembly: GCF_052692655.1. NCBI lineage: Bacteria > Bacillati > Cyanobacteriota > Cyanophyceae > Nostocales > Nostocaceae > Nostoc > Nostoc sp. DSM 114167. The sequence continues at coordinate 2,476,290 of NZ_CP195116.1, read as the reverse complement.
TTTCGTCAGACTTACATTGTCACAGATGAGCAGTTAAAAAAACAACCAGAACGTGTTATCAAACATTTAAAGACAAGAAATTATAATCAACCAGTAATGAGGCAAGCAATAAATTGCTTTAATACAGAAATCGAAAAGTTAAAAAAGCTAAATTATAGCCAGTGTAAAGTGGCACAAATTATCGAATCATTTGAGGATCGGCAAGAATTTTATATAGTTTATGAATACATTAATGGAGATAATTTAAGTAATCAAATTACAAATAATAGTCTTTGGAATGAAGAACAAGTTATAGATTTATTACAACAGGTTTTAGAGATATTAAAGTATATTCATCAAGAAGGTGTCAAACACTTTAATATTAAACCTTCCAATTTAGTAAAACGGAGTGATGGCAAAATATTTTTAATTGATTTTGGCGGAGTTAATGAAATATCTACTTTAACTTTTAATGATGAAACGCAAATAGTCTCAAAACAACCAGTAGGTACTAAAGGCTATATGCCACCTGAACAAGAAAATGGCCTTCTGTTGTACTCAAATTGTGATTTATATGCTTTGGGCATAACGGCAATTCAAGCTTTAACTGGAGAAACTCCAGATACGATTGAGAAGCATCCACAAACAAATAAAATTGTTTGGTCAAATCAGATAAAAGTGAATAAACAGCTTACACAAATTTTAGATAAGATGGTACATACTGACTTTAGAGAACGTTATCAGTCAGCGGATGAAGTCTTAAAAGATTTGTCTCAAATAACAGCTAAATTACGCTCCAATAATATAACAAATCTGTGGCTTATATTGCCGATTTTATTAATAGGAATTATTCCTTTTCAAAACTGGGGTCAAATACTTGGAAACCATTTTTCAAGTAGTCCAAAAAATATAACCCCACCGAATATTACCTTACAGCTATCTCCTACACCAACTATTGAACTAACTCAAACTCCATCATCTAATGATCCTCTGAATAGCGTAGATATTAGGATTGCTGGTTCCTCTGCCATGTCAATAATTAAGAAAACTATCGAAAATAAATTTACAAACAAGTATAAGAATTCTAGAATAATATCAGATAGCGAAACTGCTGGTGACGGAATTGATGCTGTTAAAAATGGCAACGAAGAGATTGCAGCTTCTTCTCGTCCTTTGACTCTTGAAGAAAAAAATAAGAAATTGCTAGAGGTGATGATAGCACACGATAGACTGGTATTTGTGACAGGAATTAAAAAAAGGTATACAAATGGATTTAGTTCAGATCAACTCAGGCAAATTTTCGGATGTGAGAATAAGATCACTAATTGGTCTGCTTTGGGAAAAGCAGAAAAATCTATTAGAGTACTGATGAAACCGTTAAATAGTGGTGCTACTGTAACTGTTAAAGATAGTGTGCTAAAGGGGAAAGATTTTTGCACGAATTCTAACTTTGAAACTTTAAGTAACAATGGTGAAGTTAAAGAACTGATTTCAAAGTTAGGAACTGATGCGATTGCTTATGGCAGTTCACTAAATCTAGGAAATCAGAAAACTGTTACGGTTCAGCGAATTGACGGACATCTGTGGTATGAGAAAGATTATCCCTACAAACGCAACCTATTCTTGGTTTACAAAAATCCGCCTAGTCCAAAAGTTAAAGCATTTATAGAATTTGTAAAATCTCCACAAGTACAACAAGCTATTAAGGATATACCAGAGACAAAGATGATAGAACCTTGATTTTCAGGTGGCTTCACAGGATTTGTTTGAAGTTGCAGCAGTTTCCTAGCCAATTTTAATAGGCGATTGAAAACAAGATGATAGCGATCGCTCTCCAAACTTCTACTTTTTAGCTGAAACAAAAAGAAGACTCTCACTCACACGAAGGGGAATGATGAGATTAACTTTTGGGCGATGGGGAGTTGACCCCATACCCCATTCCCCATGCCCCATTCCCAATTAATAATGAGTTGCTGACTTGCGATGATGCACGGCTGTAACGCCATCAGTATCTAGCAATTTGCCATTCTCGACAGTCGCATAAACTAGCCAGTGGTCGCCAGATTCCATTCGGTTTTGTACGGAACATTCGAGATATGCTAGAGCATCCGTAAGTATGGGAGAACCGCTTTCAGCTTCTTCGGCGGCGACATCAGTAAATCGGTCTTGTCCTGGGCCAAAAGGTTTGAGGAAGTGCTTCATCAATCCCAAGTGATTCCCTTCTTTAAGAATATTCAGGACAAATTTGTTTCCTGTATGGGTCAGTGTTTCTACTGCGCGGTCTTTGGCGACGGCGATGGTTAAACCAGGTGGACTAAAGCTAGCTTGAGACACCCAAGAAGCTAACATGGCACTGGAGCGATCGCCTTCTTTGGCTGTGAGAACGCAAAGAGAACCGACAATCCGACCAACTGCTTGTTCTACATTTGTTGCAGGTTGACTTGGCGATCGCACTTTTCTAGCTTTTTTGAGTGCTTGGGCAAAGTCGGTTCCAGCTTCTTCACACAATTGTAAGGTAGCATCGTCGGGTTTGAATTTGACGCGGATTGTATCAAAACCAAATCGATAGCCAGCATCTTTTAATTTACTTTCAATTAAATCAACCGCTTCTCCACTCCAGCCAAAGGAACCAAAAGCACCAGCGAGTTTATTGTTAGTGGCGGTGGATAGGACAATTCCTAAAGCTGTTTGTACAGGTGTCGGTGCATGACCACCGAGAGTAGGAGAACCGATGATGAAACCACCGGCTTTTTCCACAGCCGCCCGGATTTCTTCTGGTTCAGTAAACTCGCAGTTAATCGATTCTACGGCAACGCCAGCTTTTGTAATGCCACGAGCGATCGCTTGGGCTAATGTGGCTGTATTTCCATAAGCTGATGCATAAATCAACGCTACTGTCAAGTCAGCAGAAGTTTGCTGTTGACTCCATTCTCGATAAGCTTTGGTCAGGTCGATTAAGCCATAGCGTACCAGAGGCCCGTGTCCAGTGGCATACATTCGCACGGGGAAATCAGCTAATTTCTCCAGCGCTGTTTCAACTTGACGAGCGTGGGGAGCCATCAGGCAATCAAAATAATAGCGCCGATCCTCGTTATATACTTCCCAACCTTCATCAAATACCTGATCTCCACAAACGTGCGCCCCAAATAACTTATCTGTGTAGAGAATTTCTGTTTGCGGGTCGTAGGTACAAAGTTGATCTGCATAGCGGGGATTAGGAGTGGGAATAAATTGTAAATTATGCCCATTACCCAAATCTAGAGTTTCTTCGCCGCGCATCACAAGAATTTGCAAATCTGAATTTTCCAGCGCCGCACGTAAATTTCTCGCTCCTGGATTAGAACACACAAAGGTGATTTGCGGGGCAATTTCTAACAAAGCTTTTAAAGTTGCAACACGGTTAGGATTTACGTGTCCCAAAATTACATAATCTAAATCTTCAAGATGGAAACGTTGCTGCAAAGCTTCTAAATAAATTTGCGTAAAGGTTTCCCCTGGAGGATCGATTATCGCGGTTTTCTCACTTTCGATTAAATAAGAATTAGCAGTTGTACCCTTAGCAAGAGCATATTCAATTTCAAATCTCAGCCTTGACCAACTGCGCGATCGCAGTACTCTTGTATCTGTAGCAATGGGAAAAACTTGAACGTCACGGGGTTTATTTTTTGACATAGGTAAAACAATTTTAGATTTTAGATTTTAGATTTTGGATTGTTAATTAAAGATCCAAATTCTGGATATTAAGTAGGCATGGGTATACTAAACAAATGCTTTATTGAGTGGTTATGGATTTTGGATTATTAATCTAAATTCCAAAATCCAAAATCCAAAATTAATAGTGGTTGCCAACTTTACGGTGATGCACAGCAGTCAAAGCATCTGGCTTAGAAACCCCTCCGGCGTAGACTGTGCTGTATACTGCCCAATGGTCGCCGCAATCCATTCTGCTGATGACTTCGCACTCCATGTAGGCGAGCGCATCGTTGAGGATGGGCGCACCATTTTCGGCCGGCTGAGTTCTCACACCTTCAAAACGATCTGCGCCAGGGGCGAACCGTTTCAAAAAGTGTTTCATTAATGGTTGGAAATTGCCTTCTTCTAAAACGTTGAGAACAAAGCGATCGCCTACTTGCATGAGTGATTCAATTGCCCGATCTTTGGCTACTGCAATGGAGAATCCCAATGGTTTGAAGCTAGCTTGAGCAACCCAAGAGGCTAGCATGGCACTGGATACATCGCCTTTTTTCGCAGTAATAATATATAACCCACCGCTAAGTCTACCTAGTGCTTTATCTAAGTCAGCACCAAGGGATTTCATCGCTTTGATGTTGCGATCGCGTGTTACCCATTGAGCTAAGTCTGTACCTGCTTCTTCACACAACTTGTAAGTATTTTCTGTGGGCGTTTGTTTAATCCGAATTGGTGGAAAAACTGTTGTCAAACCCAAATTGCGGAATTTACTCACCAAAGGATCTATCGGCTCATCATCGCCACCACCTGTTTCAAATACGCCGATAGCTTGCTTTTCTTTGACAGATCCTAAAACTGTGCTGAGTGCAGCTTGGATATTTGCAGCACCGGAAGCCGGAGGTAATCCAACGATTAGTCCAGCACAACGGCTAACTAGTTCTCGCAGTTCTTGTAAATCGACTTCAGATCCCAAATCGACAATTTCCACGGCGACACCAGTTTTACTGATACCGTTGGCAATTGCTTGCGCGAGGCGATCGCTATATCCGTATTCAGAAACGTAAAATATCCCAATTGTTGTTTCCGCCTTGGTTTGGCTTTGGCTCCAAGTGCGGTAACGTCCAACTAGTTCTTCAACATTGTGAGATAATAATGGCCCGTGCCCTGTAGCAATCGTGTTGATGGTTTTCAGTTCCGCCATCCGCTTCAGAGCAGATAGAACCGATCGGGCATTCGGCCCCATCAAGCAATCGTAGTAGTAATGAAAGTCTTCTTCGATCGCTGCTAAGTTTTCATCAAAGGTGCTATCTGAGCAATAGTGCAGCCCAAAAGCATCGCAAGTGTAGAGAGTTTTGGTTTTGTGGTCGAAGCTGAAAATGGTATCGGGCCAGTGTAAATTTGGAGCAATCACGAATTCAAATTCATGCCCATTGCCCAAATCTAAGCGATCGCCATTTTTCACTATCCGCCGTTTAAATGGCTGATGTACCAAATCCTCAAGAAACTGAATCGCCACTTTAGAACCGACAACGGTTATTTCTGGAGCCATTTGCAGCAAATCTTTAACTAAACCGCTATGGTCTGGCTCGGTGTGGCTGATAATTAAATAATCAATCTCTGTTGGATTAATTAGTCCAGTAAGCGTATCAAAGTATAGTTGACGAAACTTTTCATGGGAGGTATCAACTAAGGCAGTCTGCTCCCCGCGAATGAGAAACGAGTTATAAGTAGTACCGTTTTGCAGACCAAACTCAATATCGAAGCGATCGCGATCCCAATCCAAAGAGCGAATAGCCGTAGTCTCTTGAGCAATCTCTACAGTCTGTATGGTGAGCCGTTTTTCAGTTTTTTCGGTGAGTGCTACCATAACTCCCTCCTTGACACAATGAGTATTTCTTCCTCTTCTTTTATTGTTACACGGCTTTAATGTTAATTTTTATTAAAAAATCTATAGTTGACTTAAAAAAGTTAAAAGTGTGAAACCACAGAGCCACAGAGAGGAAATTTGGCTAGCCTTAGAAATTGGTAATTCGCGGCTGCATTGGGCATTGTTTATTGGCGAGACACTTTACTCAGCTTGGGATACCGACTATTTTTCTGAGTCTGTCATCCGACATCTAGCTGAATGTCAAACCCTAAATGATTTATTATCGGCAATTTCTCCAAGCCATCAACAAAGTAATTTTCTCACAAATACTCCACCCCTTTGCGCTTTTGTCTCTCTGCCTCCGTGCCCTCTTCTCCTTGCCTCGGTAGTTCCCAGCCAAACTGCTATTTGGCAAACTTACCCAAACGTTCGCGTTATTACCTTAGAGCAAATACCACTCAAAGGCGTGTATCCCACATTGGGAATTGACCGCGCTTTAGCTTTATGGGGTGCGGCGAAAACTTGGGGTTTTCCGATGTTGGTAATTGATGCTGGGACAGCGTTAACTTTCACGGCTGTGGATACTAATGAGTATCTAGTTGGAGGTGCAATTTTGCCGGGATTAGGCTTGCAATTTGCAACTCTCGGTCAACAAACAGGACAATTACCATTAGTAGAAATGCAAAACTTTTCATCTCTACCAGCACGTTTTGCTCTCAATACTCAAGAAGCGATCCAAAGCGGAGTAATTTACACATTCTTAGCTGGAATCAAAGATTTTATGGAGGCGTGGTGGGATTTATTTGCTGATGGGAAGATTGCGATTAAAGGGGGCGATCGCACTTTATTAATTAACTATTTGCAAGCTTTATGTCCTGAAATTGTAGAACGTTTAGTTGTGGAAGCAAATTTGATTTTTTGGGGAATGCGCGAAATAGTAATGGGTGATAGCACAGAATGAGCTAGTTTAATTCATTGAAATTATGACTTTTTAAAATACCTTGAATAAACTCCCGAATTTCGCTTGCCACAACCTCAGCACAAGCTTCTGGCAAGTCATTTCCGGCATGAGCAATCATTTTCAACTCGACTTTCGGTATCAGTTGAGCATAAACACGGCTTCTGGCTAAAGCATCTGGTGTATCTTGCCCACCTTGTAAAATCAAAGCTGGGACATCGATCATATAAAGCTGCTTTTGCAGTAATTCCGCCTCAATTTCTACTTGTCGCCGTTTGAAAAGTAACTGGCAACCTATAGGATACGGCAATAGCGATTGACGCAACTGCAAGTCTTGTGCAATTTTTTCATGCCAACCCAGGATTTTAGTCAAGGGAGTTAGCGATCGCAAAAATTTAACTATTAGTGGTGGATAATTCAATAATCGCCGCATCTTCTGGCAATACTCTTCTTGCCCTGCTATCTCTACGCCCTCTGGTGCTAGCAGTACCACACCATCAACTTTCTCTGGATACTTTAAAGCATAGCTAGCAGCAATCCAACCCCCAAGAGAATGCCCCACTAAATATACTTTTTCTAGCTTCACAGCTTGCAAAAATTCAGCTAAACACTCAACTTGTAAATCTATCGAATGATGGATATTAGGATTTTCTGATTCACCAAATCCTAATAAATCGAGTGCAAAACAATGAAAATCTTGTGCAAGAGATTCCATCACAGATAACCATTGACTGCTCTCATTCCAAGCACCATGTAAAAAAATTATAGGAGTTTTTTCACCGACTTCACGCCAGAATAATAGCCCTTGAGAGAGCTTTCTCCGGGAGTTACGGAATAGTGTATCCATTTTATTTAGTAGTTAACTTTTAGCATCATAATAAATAGTGATTAGTCATTAGTCATTAGTCATTAGTTAAATTACAAACACAAAGGTGTGGTGCGATTCGTTTAGCGTCTCCTTGGGGAAGCCTCTCGTAGAGAAGAAAGGATTCCTTAAATATAACTTTGGTGGCAAATAACCAATGACAAATGACAAATGACAAATGACTAATGACTAATGACTAATGACAAAATATTATTAAGCCAGTGTTGTCAAGCCATTCAAGTAGTCTTGCAACTGCCGAGTATGGTCGTGAGACATCTTTCCTGAAGGTAGTAAACTGGGAGAGAAAGCTTGGATTTCCATAACTTCTAAAGTGTCTTGAATCTCCATTGTCCCATGCACCTCGGCTTCAACCACAATACAAATTGAATGAATTCTGGGATCGCGGTCTGGTGCAGAGTAAACTCCTACTAAACGGTTAATTTTCACCAATTCTAGCCCGGTTTCCTCCATTAATTCCCGGCGCACTGTATTGGGAATATCTTCTCCCCAATCTACAATCCCTCCAGGCAATGACCAAAGACCATTGTCGCGCCGTCGGATCAGTACAATCCGACCATCGGGTAAAATTGGGATGATACTAGTGCCAGTAATGGGATGACGAAATATTATACCCAATACTGTTTGTCCAAGACGCCATAAGCTACGTGTGGACTCTACAGCTGCCGGAAAAAAAGCAATAACGTTCAATCTTCAAAGTTTTGTGTTGTATTCTATAGTTCCCTACCACTTACATAAGCTCAACTAATAAAAATTTTATTGAGTTTTGTTTTATACAAAAATGTTTGTGGATTGAGATTTTATTCTCACGATTTACGTAGAATATTATCAATTCTAACATCAAGTTTAATGAGAAGCACTGTATTTATATATACATGATATTTCTTGAAGCAGGTAAATTTGCAGTTTATAGCTATAGCAATCCTATTTGAGTTGTGAAAATTAACGAACCGCTTTCTCTACGATAGGCTTTTGCCAACTCAAAGCGTCTCGTAGAGAAGACGCCAAGAGCGCCAAGAAAAGAAAGAGAAGTTTTCACAATTGATTTAGGACTGCTATAGCATTAGTATTGCTGAAACAAAAAAATAATATAAATAATAAGTCAAAATTCCAAATTCGGAATTCTGAATTTATAATAGGCACTTAAGTAGGATTTAAAACCTACAATTAATTAAAGACCACTAAATCAAAAATTATACTCTATGCTTAAATTTACCTATGCTTCTTGAGTTTTTATAACCCACTCCTGAATTATTTTTTGATAATATTGGTTAGTTTCAAAAACAACAACTAATGAGCTAATTTACAATCAGTTGACAGATTGAAATCTCAGAAAAGATATTTTTCATCTTACTGGCGAGGATAATTCAGAATTTTATTGACAAACTTAGATATAATGCGATAGACTAGTACACTGTTTAAAGCGTATTCATTGCTGCACTAGGCTAAAATTATATCAATAACATTGGTAGCTAATATTGCCTACGTGATGCCTAGTTGCTACTTTTTTGTTGTTTATTAATAGAGGTGAACATGGCCAAGCGCCGTAACCCGAAAAAAGAAAAGGCGCTACGTAACCAGGCGTATGCCAGAAAGTTTCGTAAACGGACTACGACAGGAAGAATGCAGAGAAGGTTCCAACAAAGACCACCAAAGAGTGAGGAAGAAGAAGGCGCAGCAGCAGCTGACACTGAATAAGTTGCCTGCCTAAATCCTTATTGTTTGGGTTATTTACCTTTTAGGGCGCACATTTATTTGTACGCCCTTATTTATTTTTGTGCATTGGGCATTGGGCATGGGGCACTGGGCATTGGGCATTGGGCATGGAAAAGAGACAAGGGAGAGACTTGTTCAATAATTCTCCCTTGCTCCCCTGCTCCCCTGCTTTCCAGTCCCCATTACCCCTTATCCCCAGAGGAGACCTCACCTTCCCCAATGCCTCTATTGAGCAATTTGAGCACGGGCGGCTGTGAGTGCTTTGTTTACCTGTGCAAAACCAGTGCCACCGTAACTGTTACGCGCAGCAACAACTTGACGGGGGGAAATAGCCTCATAAATATCTGCTGCAAATGCTGGGTGTAGTTGTTGCCACTCTTCCAATTTCAAATCTTTTAGGAGTTTGCCTGCGGCAATACTAGTTTTTACCACCTTACCCACAAGGTTATAAGCTTCCCGAAAAGGAACGCCCCGTGCTGCCAAATAATCTGCTACATCGGTGGCATTAGAAAAATCCTCCGCCACAGCTGATGCTAACCGCTGGGTACGAAATTCTAAGCCTTCCCTGAGCAAAATCGTCATTGCTTCTAGAGAGGCTTTGACTGTGTTAACGCTATCAAATAAACCTTCTTTATCTTCTTGTAAGTCTTTGTTATATGCCAGGGGTAGCCCCTTCATAATCACTAACATCGCCTGGAGATGACCGAATACACGTCCTGTTTTCCCCCGCACCAATTCTGGGACATCGGGGTTTTTCTTTTGGGGCATGATGCTGGAACCCGTAGCACAGCTATCTTTGAGGGTGACAAAGCGAAATTCTTCAGATGACCAAAGAATGACTTCTTCTGCAAGGCGGCTGAGGTGAACCATAATCAAGCTAGCAGCACACAAAAATTCGATCGCAAAATCGCGATCGCTCACTCCATCGAGGCTATTAGCATAAATATCGTCAAAATTCAAGAGTTTGGCTGTGTAGTGGCGGTCAATGGGGAAAGTTGTTCCCGCTAAAGCACCACATCCCAAAGGTGAAATATTCACGCGGCGAGAAACATCTCCTAAACGTTCCCAGTCACGTTGGGCCATTTGAAAGTATGCCAAGAGGTGATGAGCTAAACTCACGGGTTGGGCACGTTGGAGGTGGGTATAACCAGGAATCAGGGTTTCAACGTGCTTTTCGGCTATATCCAGCAAAACACCTTGAAATTCTCGCAATTCGCTTTTGATTTGTTGGATTTGGTCGCGGAGGTAGAGTCTGGTATCAGTACCAACTTGGTCATTACGCGATCGCGCTGTATGCACCTTCTTACCTACATCGCCAACAATTTCTGTCAGTCGGCGTTCAACTGCAAAATGTACATCTTCAGCATCGATACCAGGCTGAAATTTTCCCTGGCGGTACTCTTGGCGAATTTGTTCTAAACCGGCAACCAGTTGCTCTCCTTCTTCTGGGGAGATAATGCCCGTGTGAGCAAGCATTTGGGCATGAGCTTGAGAACCAGTGAGGTCATATTCGATTAATTCAATATCAAAACTTATACTGGCATTAAAACGAGCGATCGCTGGATGCAACGCTGATTCAAACCGCTGGCTCCAAGTTTCTTCTTTGGTCATAAATATGAGGGAAGTGGGCATCAATTTTGGATTTTAGATTAATCATCAATCTAAAATCCAAAATCTAAAATCTAAAATTACTTTAACCGTAGCTAGTTAGATTCCGAATCATATAGCCAATGACTAAACCAATCAACAATGCCCAGACTTGACCTGTTTGTATAAAGTGGCTCCAAGCTTTTTGCATCTGACCCATAACGTTTGGATCGGTGATTGTTTGTGCTAATGCTGTCAAATTTACAGGCAAATGCCAAAGTAACTGAGATGTCAAATCGCTGTAATTGCTCATCTTTGGTGATTAAGAAGTTAGGGGTGGCAAATTTCAGCATCAGTTTATTATTTACCAAGAAGGGGAAAAGGGGAAAGGGAAAGGGGGAAAGGGCAGGAATAAAGAACTTTTCCCCACAAGGTACAAAGCCCCTATTTTTAAATAGGTTGAACAAAAAAAGAAGATTTTGAGACACGTAGTGCGTTGCCCTTGGCTTCTCTTAGAGAGAAAAATCAGCGTCTTTATTTAAAACCCCTGCTTTGAAGTATGGGGTTCCCTTTCCCCTTTCACCTTTCCCCTTTCCCCTTCTTCATATTAATTACTGATATTTACTGAAATATTGGATGTAACTTCAATGTCTTAACTCAAGATGCAGCCGATGCCAACCGCAATTTCTCGGCAGTCCGCAAAATCTGTCCCGCCAACACTGCTGCACCAAAACCATTATCGATATTTACTACGCCTACTCCCGCCGCACAAGAGTTAAGCATTGTCAATAAAGGTGCTAAACCGCCAAAACTTGCGCCATAACCAATGCTGGTGGGTACGGCAATCACCGGACAACTCGCTAAACCAGCAACAACGCTGGGTAAAGCGCCTTCCATCCCCGCCACGACAATCAACACCGATGCTGATTCAATCAAGTGGCGGTTACTTAATAAGCGGTGAATCCCAGCAACGCCGACATCCCAGAGGCGCTGGACGCGAAAACCAGAAAGTTCAGCGGTGACAGCCGCTTCTTCAGCAACGGGTAAATCGGCAGTACCAGCAGAAAGAATGCCAATTTCACCCTGAAATTGTGGTTCGATGGTAGGAGGAGCGATCGCACAAATTCGCGCCGATTCATAATATCGCAAACCGCTAACTTTTGATTGCAGTGTGGTATAAACTGCTGGTTCAATGCGGGTTGCCATCACCACCGAGTTGCGGAGGCGCATCACTTCTATAATTTGAGCAATTTGATCGGGAGTTTTACCAGGGCCCCAAATCACCTCTGGGAAACCAGTTCTGAGTTGGCGATGATGGTCAATTTTGGCAAACTCACCTACAGATTCATAAGTTAAGTCTTTGAGTGAGTCTAATGCCGTATCTGGCGTAACTTTACCATTGGCAACCGCAACGAGTAGCGATCGCAAAGTTTTGTCATTTGTCATTGGTCATTTGTCCTTTGTTACTTATCAGTTGTCAGTTGTCAGTTGTCAGTTGTCAGTTGTTAGATGCCACTAATTACGAACTAATGACTATTGACTAATGACTAATGACTAATCTGTTACTTTAATTTGTTCAATATTCCAGAATGCGCCACCAAGAGCAGAGAATTTAATTCCTTCAAAACGATTACGCACCGCTGACATTGAATAAGGATTAACCAGGTAAATAAAAGGTAAATTTTCCTGAGTAATCCGCTGTGTTTCGGCATAAATCGCTTTAACTTTAGCTTCGTCCAATTCTCGTGCAGCTTGAATGTAAAGATTCCCTATTTCTGCTTCCCAAGGAGCAATCTCCCAACCCTGAATCGGCTTTTGTCCTGCTTGAGGTTTCTGATTAAACATGTGCAATCCGCCTTCAGGTGCCCAGACATTAGCACCGTCATTCGGTTCTAATCCACCAGTCAAACCCATCAAAGAAGCTTCCCAATCTAAAGAGTTAGAAGTTTTATCAGTAAAAGTATTCCATGCCAATGGAGTGAAATCAACTTGAATACCGATTTTGCTCAAGTCTTGTTTAATCTGCGATCCCATTGCCTCACGGATTTTATTTCCAGCATTGGTAAGCAAAGAGAAACGGACACGATTTCCTTCAGAATCGACTAATTGATTGTTGTTGTACTTAAATCCTGCTTTTAGCAGTAATTCCTTCGCTTTTTGCTGATTGTAATCGTAAACTTTTAACCCCTCTTTCGGGGAAAGATAATAGGGGCTTTGTACAGAAATCGGTGAATCTTGTGGCACGCCTAAGCCGCGAAAAGTGTTATTAATCATCGTTTGGCGGTCAATTGCATAAGCTATAGCTTGCCGGAATTCTACATTATTGAACCACCGAGATTTAACTGGATCTACTAGTGGTTTTCCGTCCCTTTTACCTTTGTTAAGATTGAACCAAACAAACGATGTACTCGATGTTGGTCCACCATTATAAATTGTGAAATTACCCTGCTTTTCTTGCACTTTTAGCAAAGAAAAATAATCTGGCGACACTCCTACAGTATCTAACCCACCAGAACGAAATTGCAACAAGGAAGTATCTGTTGATTCCACAATTTGCCAAATTACCCGTTCAATATAAGGCTGGGAATTACCTTGAGCATCCTTGCGCCAGTAGTAGGGATTGCGCCGGAAGACCACACGCTGGCTCGTGTCATAGCGCTCTATTTTGTAAGGGCCGTTGACAATAATTTCGTTCGGAGGAGTATCAACACCCCATTTTGTCAGAAAAATCGGCCTCCCATTTTGGTCTTTGGTTTTTACCGATTGTTGCAATATGTGTGCGGGCAAAATTGGCGAACCTGTACTTAGTAGAAAAGGTCTAAAGGGTTCCGGTACGATAAACTCAACCCGACGTTCATCCACTTTTCGCACAGTAGGTAGCTTCCTACTCTCACCAATTCTCAAACCATCTCTCACATCAGTAGGAATTGCTTCGTTTAAGTAAATATCATTGTAGGTAAACACTACATCATCTACTGTTAGTGGCTGACCATCAGACCATTTCAAGCTTTCGCGTAGAGTAAAAACAATCTTTAATTTATCATCAGAAATTTGCCAGGATTCAGCTAATGCTGGTTCGATTTTTGCAGTGATTGGATTTTGGGTGATTAACCCCTCGTAAATTAGAGGAAAAACATTGGGAAACTCTTGACTCAAAGGGTAGTTAAAAGTTTTAGGATCGCTGAGAATACTACTGACCAATTGTGGTACTTGAGCCGCAGGGCTTTTGAAATTAGCTGGGTTGCAGGCAGTAACTGTAAGTGTTATGGCTGAAGTAAAAATTATTGGCAACCATAAATGTTTAATTGCCAAAAATATTTTTCTAAAAAAGTTCATAATTACTAATCTATTTCCATCCTAATCAGTCTTGAATATCTTTATTAAAGGCTAAAAGAAAGTTATTCTGAAGCACCTAGCAAGACGACAGCATAAGCACATATACCTTCTTCACGTCCAACAGGGCCTAATTTTTCGTTAGTAGTAGCTTTAATGCCAATTTGATTTGGTTCTAATTCTAAAACTGCCGCTAGTTTGTCGCGCATGTTGTGAATATGTGGTTTTAATTTTGGACGTTCTGCTACTACCACCGAGTCAATATTTCCGATTTGCCAACCTCGATCGCGAATCAATTGATGTACTTGAGTTAATAGTACTAAACTATTTGCTCCCGCCCATTGGGGATCGCTAGGCGGAAAATAATAACCAATATCCCCCAAGGATAATGCCCCAAGCATGGCATCCATAATCGCGTGCGTTAACACATCAGCATCACTGTGTCCCAATAAACCCAGTTCATGAGGAATTTGAATTCCACCTAAAATCAAAGGGCGATCGCTCACTAGTTGATGAATATCGTAGCCATTACCAATACGAATTTTAGTCATTTGTTCAGTTGTGATTTGTGATTTGTCATTTGTCATTTGTCATTGGGCATTGGGAGTGCTGAGTGCTGTTAGCGGAAGCGGGGCGTTTAGCCCGTGCTGAGTTAGGAGTTAGGAGTTTTGTTTATCTGCTTGTCCCCTTGTCCCCTTGTCTCCTCACTCCCTCACTCTCTCACTCCCCTGCTCCTCTGCTTCCCTACTCCTCTACTCCCTTGCTTCCCTGCCCCCCTGCTCCCCTTCCTGCAATTTCTCTAGGAGATCGGGGCGACGATCGCGGGTTCTTTTAATTTGTTGTTCGTAACGCCATCGAGCGATATCGCGGCGTGATTTCCACTGAGCAAGACATCTGGCACTTTCAAACCGCGAAAATTCGCAGGACGAGTATATTGGGGATAATCCAATAACCCCTCTTCAAAACTTTCTGCTGTCAGGGACTCCGTTTTGGCCACAGTCCCTGGTATTAGCCGCACTACACCATTAATTAAGGCCATAGCTGGAATTTCTCCACCGGTCAGAATAAAATCGCCTAAAGATACTTCACGAGTTACCAAATGCAGCACTCTCTCATCCACTCCTTCGTAATGCCCGCAAATAACTACTAACTGGTCATAATTTGTCGCCAATTCTTTCAAAAGAGGTTGATTAATTGTTTGACCCTGTGGACTCATCAAAATTACTTCTCTTCGGGGTAGAATCGGCAGCGACTCCACAGCGGTAAAAATAGGTTCTGGCTTCATTAGCATCCCAACGCCGCCGCCGTAGGGTTCATCGTCTACCTTTCGGTGTTTATCAGTGGTAAAGTCCCGTGGATTAATCAGATGCACTTCGGCAATCTGTTTGGCTAAGGCTTTACCTAGCAGCCCAGAATTGAGAACAGAGTTAAAACAGTCAGGAAAAAGCGTAACTATATCAAAGCGCACAGTTATTCGTATTCGAGGACACTAATCTAAAGAGTGAATGTCTAGCAAACACCAGCAAGCCAAGGTCGGGTTCAACTCCAGTTAAACTTTATCAATAGTATCTAAAACTACCAGACCTCCTGGATTTTAGATGGGATCAAAAGTTTTTCTAATTACTTAATTTATGTTTAAATGTTGTCACAACTACATTTAAATTAATAATCATATCAAGTTAACAACTTCCAGGATGCATCGAGCCAGCCTCAGAAAAAAGCGTAGTCTTAACTGCTTTTCCCCAACTCTAAAGGGGAAATCTAGCTACTCAAAGACTATTTTGCCCTGCTGCAAGTGGACAGGTGAAAAACAAGGCGCTTGCCAGAGAGGAATGGGAACAAACACGTTTAGACTGAGGCAATGCGAGCGTGAAGCGAGAATTTGGAGAGTGGCTTTCCCCAGTTCCAAACTTCCAAAAAGTGTCCTCTCAAAAGTTGCAAAGCGCAAAAATTATCAGCAACTGAACCTTGTTGAATTCACACGCCATTCGCCACAAGCCGGGGAACCATGCACGGCAGTCGTTCATGGGGGAAACCCCCTCTGAGCGACTGCCTCTCCTGACGGAGACGCTATGCGAACACCAAGGCGATGGCTCCTGAAGTTGTTGACAGGAGAACCAAAATGCCGCAATTACAAGCTAAATCGCTAGAAATGAGGACACCCCAAGCAACTAAAACCGCCGTTCTGGTTATCGGAGGTGCAGAAGATAAAGTTCATGGGCGCGAAATCCTACGAACTTTTTTTGGACGCGCCGGTGCTAGTAAGGCTTATATTACAATTATTCCATCTGCCTCTCGCGAACCTGCCATCATCGGTGGTCGGTATATTCGCATTTTTGAAGAAATGGGTGCCCAGAAGGTAGAGATTTTAGACATCCGCGAACGAGAACAGTGTGAAGCCTCCCAGATCAAAGCATCCTTAGAAGCCTGTAGTGGGGTATTTTTGACAGGAGGAGACCAACTACGTCTTTGTGGTGTATTGGCAGATACGCCAGCGATGGAAATTATTCGTCAGCGGGTGAGGGCGGGGCAACTGACGTTAGCAGGCACCAGTGCAGGAGCGGCGGTGATGGGGCATCACATGATTGCTGGCGGCGGGAGTGGAGAGACGCCCAATCGTTCCCTAGTGGATATGGCAACGGGTTTGGGATTTATTCCCGAAGTAATCGTTGACCAACACTTTCACAACCGGAATCGGATGGGGCGACTGATTAGTGCGATCTCAGCTCATCCCGATCGCTTAGGTATTGGCATTGACGAAGATACTTGTGCAGTGTTTGAACGTGATGGTTGGCTACAAGTTATGGGCAAAGGCAGTGTCACCATTGTCGATCCCACCGAACTGACCCATACTAACGAACCCCATGTCGGTGCTAATGAACCTTTAACCGTACATAATTTACGTCTCCATATCCTCAGCTTAGGCGATCGCTTCCACTTGTACCAGCGGACTGTATTGCCTGCTGTACACCGAATCTCCAGCTGACGGGATAGAGTATCTGAGGTTACACTGAGTTGACCGCACATTTATTATTTCTTACCGTAGAAAAATGATAAGAATACCATGTAAAAAGAAAAAACTGTTTTTAGTGAACAGTTTAGCGGTCAATTCCAGTAAGAAACTAGAATTTTGGTTCCGAATCTCCATCTACCTATTCCCATGAGAATCCTCAAGATCCAGACATTACGCGGCCCAAACTATTGGAGCATTCGACGCCACAAACTGATCGTCATGCGCCTCGATTTAGAAAACCTTGGCGAGACGCCCTCGAATGAAATCCCTGGCTTTTATGAAGGATTAGTTGAGGCGCTGCCAAGTCTGGAGGGCCACTATTGTTCGCCTGGCTGTCGTGGTGGTTTTCTGATGCGAGTCAAAGAAGGCACTATGATGGGCCACATAGTGGAACACGTAGCCTTAGAACTCCAAGAATTAGCTGGGATGCATGTCGGCTTTGGTCGCACCCGCGAAACTGCCACACCCGGAATTTACCAAGTAGTAATTGAGTACCTGAATGAGGAAGCGGGACGCTACGCTGGACGAGCCGCAGTACGGCTGTGCCAGAGTATCGTCGATCGAGGCCGTTATCCCAAGGCAGAACTCGAGCAAGATATCCAAGACCTGAAAGATTTTTCCCGTGATGCTTCCTTGGGACCTTCTACGGAAGCGATCGTCAAAGAAGCAGAAAAAAGAGGTATTCCCTGGATGGCGCTGGAAGCCCGCTTTTTGATTCAGCTAGGCTATGGCGTGAACCAGAAGCGGATGCAGGCGACAATGACGGACAACACCAGCATTCTGGGCGTAGAACTAGCTTGCGATAAAGAAGCCACTAAACGTATCCTTGCTGCTGCTGGTGCGCCAGTACCCAGAGGTACAGTAATCAACTTCTTAGACGATTTGGAACAAGCCATTGAATTCGTTGGCGGCTATCCCATCGTCATCAAGCCCTTAGATGGCAATCACGGACGTGGGATCACCATTGATATCAGAAGTTGGGAAGAGGCAGAGGCTGCTTATGAAGCTGCTAGACAGGTTTCTCGGTCAATTATTGTCGAAAGATATTACGTTGGGCGCGACCACAGGGTATTGGTGGTAAATGGCAAAGTAGTAGCAGTAGCCGAACGTGTCCCGGCTCATGTCATTGGCAACGGCAGATCCACCATTGCCGAACTGATTGAAGAAACAAACCTCGATCCAAATCGCGGTGAAGGACATGATAACGTCCTGACCAAGATTGAACTAGACCGCACCAGCTACCAGCTGCTAGAAAGGCAAGGTTACACCTTGAATAGCGTGCCACCCAAGGGCACTATTTGTTATCTCAGGGCAACAGCCAACTTGAGTACAGGTGGTAGTGCCGTCGATCGTACCGATGAAATTCACCCAGAAAATCTGTGGTTGGCACAACGAGTAGTCAAGATCATCGGTTTGGATATCGCCGGACTCGATATCGTCACCACAGATATTAGCCGTCCTCTGCGGGAAGTGGATGGCGTGATTGTCGAAGTTAACGCTGCTCCCGGTTTTCGGATGCACGTTGCCCCAAGCGTAGGTATTCCCCGCAATGTCGCTGGTGCAGTGATAGATATGCTGTTTCCTAACGAGCAATCTAGCCAAATTCCCATCCTCAGCATCACGGGTACTAATGGCAAAACCACCACTACTCGACTACTAGCACATATTTATAAACAGACTGGTAAAGTAGTAGGTTATACTACTACCGACGGAACATATATCGGTGATTACTTAGTAGAAGCTGGCGATAATACAGGTCCTCAAAGTGCCTATGTCATCCTCCAAGATCCTACGGTAGAAGTAGCAGTACTAGAAACGGCTCGCGGTGGCATTCTCCGCTCTGGATTGGGCTTTGAAGCCGCAAATGTAGGGGTAGTATTGAATGTAGCGGCCGACCACTTAGGAATAGGCGATATAGATACCATTGAGCAGTTAGCTAACCTCAAAAGTGTAGTGGCAGAAGCTGTATTCCCTGATGGCTATGCAGTACTCAATGCCGACGATCGCCGCGTTGCTGCGATGTCAGAAAAAACTAAAGCTAATATTGCTTACTTCACCATGAACCCCGATTCGGAATTAGTGCGGAAGCATATCCAGAAGGGTGGAGTAGCAGCAGTATATGAAAATGGCTATTTGTCAATTGTTAAAGGTGATTGGACACACCGCATAGAAAGAGCTGAAAATATACCTTTAACAATGGGCGGACGGGCACCGTTTATGATTGCCAACGCTTTAGCAGCAAGTTTGGCAGCGTTTGTGCAAAACGTCACAATTGAGCAGATTCGTGCTGGTTTGAAGACCTTCCGAGCTTCAGTTAGCCAAACACCAGGACGAATGAATCTATTTAATTTGGGCAACTACCACGCTTTAGTGGACTATGCCCACAACGCAGCCAGTTACGAAGCGGTAGGTTCCTTTGTGCGGAACTGGACTACAGGACAACGAATTGGCGTAATTGGTGGACCAGGCGATCGCCGCGATGAAGATTTTGTTACTTTGGGTAAATTAGCAGCGCAAATTTTTGATTACATCATCATCAAAGAAGACGATGATACACGCGGACGCCTACGGGGTTCAGCCGCCCAGTTGATTATTCAAGGCATCACAGAAGTTAAGCCTGATAGCCGCTATGAATCAATTCTGGATGAAACCCAAGCAATCAATAAAGGCTTAGATATGGCTCCTGATAACAGCCTAGTGGTCATTTTGCCAGAAAGTGTTAGTAGGGCTATTAAGTTAATTAAGCTGCGTGGTTTAGCCAAGGAAGAGACACACCAACAAAATCCCGGCACAACTGTTATCGATTCCCAAAATGGAATCATACCTTCTTCTGTTGTTAATACCTTGCTGTAGTCAGGAATCAGGAGGAAGCAGGGCGCTGGCTTCTCCTGACTCCTTTAATTACTGTTTTTCTTCTTCCTGATTGGTTTCTTCGCTAGGAGTTTTCATTTCCTCCTTAAAACCTCGTAGGGTTTTGCCCAGTGCAGTCCCCAGTTCGGGAATTTTTTTTGGGCCGAAAATTAGAATAGCGACTATGCTAATTACAGCTATTTCTGGCCATCCCAGTCCAAACATATAAATTTCCTCTAAGGCATCTGTAATTAAATATAGACATTGATGGCTCAAATCCGATAAGTTCGCCACTTATAAGGCATCAAGAGTGAGCAAATTAGATAAAATAGGTTCAATGAATTCCAGGCGATCCCCCATAAACCCATGAATATTGTTGATAGATTAAAACCAGCTGGTGGAACGATAATTTCTAGAGAATCCTGATTTTTGGTTAATTGAATCTTACTGCCATCTGGTTTGCCAACAACCAAAGTAGGTAAATTTATTGACTGTGGTTTCTCTAAGGCTGCGATTGCAGCAGCAGCAGAATTCAAACGCTTTTCTAAACTGGGTTCAACCATCCACTTTAACCAATTGGTAAAGCTGGGACTGAGATTAGCCGCTACCTCAAACTGAATGCGAAAATCTTTTTGGGGTAAATCAGCTGGGTGTGTACCTGTCACTAAATAAATTAAAGTTGCACCTAAACTATAAAGGTCAGAAGCGGGAACGGTACGCCCGCCAAATTGCTCCTGTGGCATATAGCCATAGGTTCCTACCACAGTCCTAGTCCCAGTTTCTGTGGCCAGGACAGTTTGCACCGAACCAAAATCAATCAGATAAACTTCACCGACACTATTACCAGAGCGATCGCCCAATAAAATATTGCTAGGCTTAATATCACGATGGATTACAGGCGGATGCAACCCATGTAAATAAATCAGAATTTCTAAAAGTGCTTTGGCTATCTGTTTGATTTCAGCTTCGGTAAAAGTCCGCCCACTTTGTAAGTATTGCTCTAAAGTTTGTGCTGGAATATAAGTTTGTACTAAGGCAAATCCTTTGATGGTTGGTGAATTTACCTCAAAATAGTCTAAATAGCGAGGTATACAGGGATGTGCTAGGTTTTTTAAAATTTTGGCTTCCCGCTCAAACAGCTTGAAATCGTCCCATTCAGAGTCACTACCAAAAGAGAGTAACTTGATGACGACTAATTCCTGAGTTTTTAAGTCACGAGCTAGCAAAGTTCTACGCCCAGCTTTTTTACCTAATAGCTGCTGAACTTCGTAGCGATCGCTGAATATTTGACCAATCATAATCAGCACTGCAATCTAGCTAATTATATTTAAAACTATTACATAAAATACTACTTGGTAATATCCATACGTAACCAATCACTTAATTCTTGAGCTAGCCATTCCAGTTCCGCTTCCGATTTAATTGCACCATCACTACCACCAAGTTGATATTTTTTTACTCCTACCCAAATATCCAATTGTGCGGGGACGGCAATTCTCGTGCCTTCAGAATCTTTAGTAAAATGTTTGGGAATATAAACTAACTTATTAATACTTTGTCTTGGCGATGCACGATGACGAGAAAATTTTCCAGAAAACAACTCCCAGCTTAGGGAAATTTGTTTGGAATTCAGGCGTAAGCAGATGCGTCCAAAAAAATGAAAGAAAAATTTATACACCATCATCAAGCCAGCACCCCAAAATGGAAGTGAAAACATCGCAAAGGGGATGTTGACAGGAAAAGGTGCTGAAAGTGCGCCAATTGTCCAAAAGAGAATAAATGAATTCCAGACGATCGCAAACAAACCTGTAAATATTATTGATGAATCAAAACCAGATGGTGGAACGATAATTTCTAGAGAATCCCCATTTTTGGTTAGTTGAATATTACTCCCATCTGGTTTGCCAACAACCAAAGTCGGCAAGTTTATTGGTTGTGGTTTCTCTAAAGCTGCGATCGCTTGGTCAGCAGAACTCAAACGCCGTTCTAAATTAGGCTCAATCATCCACTTTAACCAATTGCTAAAGCTGGGACTGAGATTAGCCGCTACCTCAAACTGAATGCGAAAATCTTTTTGGGGTAAATCGGCTGGGTGAGTACCTGTCACCAAGTAAATTAAAGTTGCGCCTAAATTATAAAGGTCTGATGCTGCAACAGTGCGTCCGCCAAATTGCTCTGGTGGCATATAGCCATAGGTTCCCACCACAGTTCTTGTCCCGGTTTCGCTGGCCAAGACTGTTTGCACTGAGCCAAAATCTACCAAATAAACTTGACCGACACTATTTCCAGAACGCTCCCCCAATAAAATATTGCTAGGCTTAATATCACGATGAATTATAGGCGGATGTAGTTCATGTAGGTAAACAAGAATCTCTAAAAGTGCTTTGGCTATCTGTTTGACTTCAGCTTCGGTAAAAATCCGCCCAGTCTGTAAACATTGCTCTAAGGTTTGTGCAGGAATATAAGTTTGGACTAGAGCAAATCCTTTGATGGTTGGTAAATTTACCTCAAAATAGTTTAAATAGCCAGGAATTGAGGGATGTGCTAGGTTTTTTAAAGTTTCAGCTTCTCGCTCAAACAACTTGAGTGAATCCCACTCAAAGTCACTACTAAAAGAGAGTAATTTAATGACAACTAATTTTTGAGTTTGCAAATCACGAGCTAATAGCGTCCGTCGCCCTGCTTTTTTTCCTAATAGCTGCTGAACTTCGTAGCGTTCGCCTAATATTTCACCAATCATTATGTTTTCTTATAATGCTACCGTTGAAAAGTTGTATAGCTGATAGCTTTTCAATTTGGCAAATCGATATCTTTAGTATAATTGCGTAATTCTATGCCCTCCCAACTTTGGCCTTATATTACCCCCGGTATTCCCGATGAATTATTCGAGCATTTGCCAGGAATTCCTCTGAGCCAGCGAGAAGTCCGACTACTATTGATTGCCCAACTGCGGCTGAAATCAGATTCCGTGTTGTGGGATATTGGTGCAGGGACGGGTACAATTCCGGTAGAGGTGGGGCTATTGTGTCCAGGCGGACAGATTATCGCTATCGAAAGGGATGAAGAAGTAGCTAGTCTGATCAAGCGTAACTGCGATCGCTTTGATGTGAAAAATGTCGAAGTTGTTGAAGGCAGCGCCCCAGAATGTTTACATGACCTGAAAATTACCCCTCATCGCGTTTGTATTGAGGGAGGTCGCCCCATTCAGGAAATACTGCAAGCAGCTTGGCATTATTTGCCGCCATCCGGTCGGGTTGTAGCCACAGCTGCTAATCTAGAAAGTCTGTATGCTATTTCCCAAAGCTTTTCCCTATTAAGGGCTAGAAATATCGAAGTCGTCCAATCTGCGGTTAACCGCCTAGAGACACGCGGCTTTTCTCAAACCTTTACCGCCGTCGATCCCATTTTTATCCTCAGTGGTGAGAAACTGGATTAGGAAATGGGGCATAGGGGAGCCACTGCGGTCTTCTCCCTTGGCGCTAGCCTCTCACGAATGGGAGAAGGGGAGACGCTTTAGCGCATAGCGTCGGCGGCAAGCGAGTCCGCGAGCGTCTGGGGTCTCCCCAAGTGGAGGAGGCAGTGCGGTCTTCTCCCTAGGGGAGACGCCAAGGGCGATGGGGTCTCCCCAAGTGGAGCAACTGCCGTCAACTGCCGTCAAGTGGCGTCATAGGGCATTGAAAGAGGCGGCAAGGGAAGGAGGAAAACAAAGATGAGGAAGTAGGGGGAGCAGCCCTTCTCTACGAGACGTTGCGCGAACGACTACGCTCAGTGACCGGGGAGCAGGGGAGCAGGGGAGAAATGAATTCAAAATTCACGCATTCAAAATTCACGCATTAAAAAATTTTAGAACTTCTACCTCTCTACCTCTCTGCCCCATCCCCCATACCCCATCCCCCATGCCCCATCCTCCATGCTCAATGCCTAATGCCCCATTCCCAATATTTAATACTTCTATGCCTTGGTCTCGGATTATTAGTGGAATTGTTGCGATCGCTCTTGCTCTTTGGGCAACCCTTTTTGGGGGTTGGTACTTTACCATCATCTTTGCGGTTATCATCTTTTTGGGTCAACAGGAATATTTTAATTTGGTGCGAGCTAGAGGCATCGCTCCTGCCGCTAAAACCACTATGGCTGTCAGCCAAGTATTGCTGGTGATTTGCACCCTTGATGGCAGTTTAGCTGACGCTGTGATGCCAATAGCTGGCACTCTTATTTGTTTTTACCTGCTGTTTCAACCCAAATTTGCGACGATCGCTGATGTTTCCGCTTCTATTATGGGGCTATTTTACGTCGGTTATTTACCAAGTTACTGGGTGCGATTACGAGCAATTGATAGCGCTGCTTTTAGCAATCTCCCTTTGGGGGGTTACTGGCCCACAACCTGGACAGATTTCTGGGAAAAAGCAAATTCCGCTTCTTTAGCACAAGGTTTTACAGCCACATTACTAACTTTTTTGTGTATTTGGGCAGCTGATATCGGTGCGTACACCATTGGCAAATTCTTTGGGAAAACGCGTCTATCTGACATTAGCCCGAAAAAAACTGTTGAAGGCGCTGTCTTTGGTATTACTTCAAGTGTTGCCGTAGCCATAGCAGGAGCCTATTATCTCCACTTGCCCAAATCTCCTTTCACAGGTTTAGCATTGGGTTTGCTGATTGGCATTGCTAGTCTTTTAGGGGATCTTACTGAATCTATGCTCAAACGGGATGCTGGAGTTAAAGATTCTGGGCAATTAATCCCCGGTCATGGTGGTATTTTAGACCGTACCGATAGTTATATTTTCACAGCACCTTTGGTTTACTATTTTGTGACATTACTTTTGCCACTACTTAGTAAATAGGTAAGTTGGGCATTGGGGAGGCAGTGCGGTCTTCTTCCTTGGCGCTAGCCTCTCACGAATGGGAGAAGGGGAGACGCTTTAGCGCATAGCGCCGGTGGCAAGCGAGGTACAAGCGTCTGGGGTCTCCCCAAGGGGAGGAGGCAGTGCGGTCTTCTCCACTTGGGGAGACGCCAAGGGCGATGGGGTCTCCCCAAGTGGAGCAACTGCCGTCAACTGCCGTCATTGCGCACTTATACTGAGTTTCGACTGTGCGGTAATCGAGCGACTTGTACTGAGTTTCGACACTTCGACTGCGCTCAGTGCATCGCTGCGCGGTAATCGAGCGACTTGTACTGAGTTTCGACACTTCGACTGCGCTCAGTGCATCGCTGCGCGGTAATCGAGCGACTTGTACTGAGTTTCGACTGCGCTCAACTACCGCGTAGTCGAAGTAAGTCGAGATTCAACTACCGCGTAGTCGAAGTAAGTTGAGATTCAACTACCGCCAAGTCGTTGGCGTGGTAACAGAGCGTTGGTCATTGAATTTCGACTACGCTCAATTACCGCGTAGCCGAAATGAGTCGAAGTGCAGCCTCTCTAAGAGTTGTATTGGGCCAGATCGTTTAAAATAACGTGAGTTCGACAAACCTCTCCTTCCCAGCCTTCCTCTTTAAAACCCAAAGACAGGAGCAATGAAAAATTCAACTTTTGCTCTCCTCTCCGTGTCCAAGAGGGGTTGGGGGAGAGGTCAAATAATACTTGTCCAACTCACGTTAAAATAGGGTATTAATATTTTTTAATTTGTGAGATCCGTCAAGGGTTAACATTAATCCGCCCACGACACACCAGCTTTCCTGGGATCAGCGTTAATTCTTGGATATCGACATCTGAGCCAAGATCGAGATTGTACTCATAATTATTTTTTAATATATCTCCTTGGTCTGGCTTGATTGGGATATGTACCAGTTGCAACTCATGTCCACTAAGTAATTGTAAGCCCAAACAAATCTCTAGAGGCGTTGTTTCACTATTGGTGACTCTCAAACCTCGCAGTATAATTTGGTTGTTCCCAAGG
Organism: Nostoc sp. DSM 114167; assembly: GCF_052692655.1. NCBI lineage: Bacteria > Bacillati > Cyanobacteriota > Cyanophyceae > Nostocales > Nostocaceae > Nostoc > Nostoc sp. DSM 114167. Next base: position 2,450,519 of record NZ_CP195116.1, on the reverse strand, counting down.
ATAATTTCTTGCCACTTGATTGGTTGTGACTCGGGGTAATTTGTTGGTAAAACCTTAACCAATAGATCGCTCAATGCAGTCGATAATAAGTCTGATGAGAGAGAAGCATTAAGATCCTTCTCATCTACAATCAAATCGCCAACCACTGGTACTGTCTCTAACAATCGCAGGGGTTTTCCCTTGAGTACGGAGCCGAGATTGATCCGAATATTTTCTGCTATTAATTGAATTTGCGTAATTAGGAGACCTTGATAAACTGCATGAGTAGCAAAAACAGATACCGAAGGAATGCGTCCAGAGAAAAGTTGGCGATCGCTAGCTTTAATCTCCACTTCTAGTTCAGAGATTTGGCTGGTCTGCGATCTCAACCAGAGCTTGACTGCTGTTGTGAGTACCTGCGTAATTATGCGGATTTTATTTCCACTTGTTGTTTGGGAATTTTGCTCTGGCATTTAACCAATTTGTTTAAGAGTATTTGCTCAACAACCGAACCGAAATTAAATAAGCTTTAAATGTAACATTTATGCCTACTCGCTACAAAATGCAAATATCATTTAATTGATAACAATAAATAAGCAATTTCCACATGGAGGTACGGTTACAAAAAATTCTTGCTCAATGGGGTATCGCCTCACGTCGTGAAGCCGAAGAAATGATTAGGCAATCACGGGTGCGGATTAATGGAGTATTGGCACATTTAGGTCAAAAAGTCGATCCCGAAAAAGATGCGATCGCAGTTGATGGTCAGCCTGTATCCCAAAAGCAGCGTCCGGCTTTAATATATCTATTGCTGCACAAACCTGCGGGAGTGGTTTCTACTTGCTACGACCCTCATCGCAGACCAACAGTCCTGGATCTACTACCGAAAGAATTACGGGAGGGTTCAGGTATTCACCCAGTTGGTCGTCTAGATGCAGACTCTACAGGAGCATTAATCCTGACTAATGACGGAGAACTGACATTTGGACTAACCCATCCACGTCACAGTATTTCCAAGACATATCATGTTTTGGTCAAAGGACATCCTCCAGAAACGGTACTACAGATGTGGCGTCAAGGTGTGATGTTGGAGGGTAGAAAAACCAGAGCCGCTAAGGTATGCCTCATAAAACGTCGTACCGAGGAAAGCGTTTTAGAAATAGTATTGCAGGAGGGAAGAAATCGTCAAATTCGCCGGATAGCTCAACAGTTAGGATACCCAGTAATCAAGCTGCATCGGACTGCTATCGGCCCAATTCAATTACAAACTCCAAAAGAACCCTTTTTGTCAGAGGGTAAATATCGTTCCCTCAAAGATTATGAAATTCACTTTTTGCAAGATCAGATCGCGCAACCTAATTATTGATTCAGTGGAGTTAAGGAGTGTCAGCAGGCATGAAATGGCTAAGAAAGAAGAATAAGCACCAGCCATCACTTTCATTAGAGGAACAACGAGCCGAAAAGTTGGCAGAATTAGGCGCTCAACTTTGGGCTTTGCGTCAAGAACAGGGTTTATCTCTAGAGCAAGTGGTTGCATTGACCAGGATTCCCCGACGATTATTGCAGGCGATCGAAGAAGGTAATTTAAACGATCTACCAGAACCAGTCTATATTCAGGGTTTGATCAGACAATTTGCCGATGCACTAGGCTTGAATGGAGTAGAATTTTCTGGCACTTTTCCGATCAGTTCTGCACAAGTTAGTCCTCTAAGTAGGGGGAATACTTCACCCCTAGCTCAACTGCGTCCGATTCATCTTTACTTTCTTTACATATTCCTAATAGTATGCTCTGTAAATGGGTTATCTCAGTTATTAAATAACGCCTTACTACAAGCAAGTAATAGCCCAAACCAGCAATATCCAAAACAAAAGTCTGTTGTTAAACCAGAAATAGCTCAACTAAAAGAGTCAACACAGGTACAACCTGTCAGCGATACCCTGAGCGGTGTCCAAAAGAGACAGGTTGTACAGGTTGGTGTAACTTTGAAAGCCTCATCTTGGATTCGTATAGTAGCTGATGGCAAAACCGAGTTTGAGGGTATTCTGCCAGAGGGAACTCACCGAGTTTGGAAAGCCCAAGAGCAACTGACAGTGAAAACTGATAATGCTGGTGGGGTGTTGGTGAGCGTCAATCAAGAGAAAGCCAAGGAAATGGGAGAGCCAGGGAAAGAGGAAGAAGTTAGGATTGCTGCCAAGCCTAAGTTTTAAAATATGAGGCATGGGGCATGGGGTGTTAGGAGTGCTGAGTTAGGAGTTAGGAGTTAGGAGTTAAGAGTTAAGAGTTAAGAGTTAGGAGTTTTGTTTATCTCCTTGTCCCCCTGCTCCCTTGCTCCCCTGCTCACTCAGCCCCACTCCTTACTGGACTTGATCTTCCGGAGCGCGTCCATTGAGTTTAGTAAGAGCTTTCAAGCGATATCGCGCAATTCGTCTGTTATCGCTCCTGCTCGATAGCGCCACTCCCAGTTCCCCTCAGCAACACTGGGAAAATTCATCCGCGCTTCGTTTCCTAATCCCAAAATATCTTGCAAAGGAATAATCGCTTGGTTGGCTACAGAACTCAAAGCTAGGCGAATTAAATCCCAGTGAATGCCATCAGGGCTGATAGAACCTAAATAAAGCAACAAGTTTTGCTTTTCCTCGTCCTCAGCTGTATTGAACCAGCCTATAGTTGTATCATTATCGTGAGTCCCGGTATAAACTACAGCATTGTGCGGATAATTGAATGGTAAAAATGGATTAGCGGAATCAGCACTAAAGGCAAATTGCAAAATTTTCATCCCCGGAAATTCATACTTGTCTCGCAGCGCTTCTACCCCTGGTGTAATTACTCCTAAATCTTCTGCTAAGACGGGTAGCTTGCCCAACTTTTGCCGAATCACTTCAAAGAAAGCATCTCCAGGCGCTTCCACCCATTTACCATTTATGGCAGTTTTTTCACCTTGCGGCACAGCCCAATAAGCCTCGAAGCCGCGGAAGTGGTCAATACGAATTATATCTACATAATCCAGCATTGCCTCAAAGCGCTGTACCCACCACTTAAAGTCTTGTTTTTGCAATTCCTCCCAGTTATAAACCGGGTTGCCCCACAATTGACCGGTGGCGCTAAAGTAATCTGGTGGAACTCCTGCCATTAGGGCAGCAGCTCCTGTCTCTGGATCTAAGCAAAACATGTTGGGATGCGCCCACACGTCGGCACTATCATGAGATACGTAGATGGGGATATCGCCAATAATACTAATGCCGCGCATATTAGCGTAACTTTTTAGTTCTGACCACTGGCGGAAAAACTCAAATTGGACGAATTTGTAATAATAAATCTCTCCGTTGAGCCGATGCTGTACTTGCTCCAATGCTTGTGGGTCGCGCTTGACAAATTCTGGTTTCCATGAGTGCCAGTTTGCATTGTCGTTGGCATCTTTCAGCGCCATAAATAAGGCGTAATTATCTAGCCAATAAGCTTTACTGTCGCAAAAACCTGCAAACTCTTTTTGCTGAATGGGCGTAGCATTGGCTCTAAAGTTGTCACAGGCTTTTTTGAGTAGCGCAATCTTAATCGGCACAACCTGCTCGAAATCGACCTTTTCTACCGGGAATTCTGGTAAATTAGCAAAGTCTTCCTCAGATAGTAAACCTTCTTCTAAAAGCTTTTCTGGGCTAACTAACAGAGGATTTCCTGCCATTGCTGAGTAGCACATATACGGAGAATTGCCGTATCCAGTGGGGCCCAGTGGTAAAACTTGCCAATATTGTTGATGGCTTTCTTTAAGAAAATCAATGAAGCGATAGGCTTCTAAGCCTAAATCCCCAATGCCAAATCGACTGGGAAAGGAGGTAGGATGCAGCAAAATGCCACTGGATCTAGGAAAAGGCATAAGTAACCTGAATTATGAGAATTATGAGAGGGAGCAATTGTCTGATGGAAACGCTAGGCGATCGCATCGAATTTATCACGGAACGGTATTTGCAGGGGAAAGTCATTTGTCATTTGTCATTTGTCATTTGTTCTTGGTTAATGCCCAATGCTCACCTAATTAATCCAAAATCCAAAATCTAAAATCCAAAATTGTATGACTTACCGAAATCCTACACCGACAGTTGATATCATTATTGAACTAGTAGATCGACCTCATCGGCCAATAGTGTTAATTGAAAGACATAATCTACCTTTAGGTTGGGCTATTCCTGGTGGTTTTGTAGATTATGGCGAAGCGGTGGAAGTGGCGGCCCGGCGCGAAGCTCAGGAAGAGACGGGTTTACAGGTAGAATTAGTTGAACAATTACTGGTATATTCTGACCCAAATCGCGATCCGCGTCAGCATACGATTAGCATTGTGTTTTTGGCGACAGCTACGGGGGAACCAAAGGCTGGAGATGATGCTAAGGGCGTAGGCATTTTTGAGTATTGGCGTGTCCCTGGTAATTTATGTTTTGACCACGATCGCATTCTGCGCGATTATTGGCGATATCGGCATTATGGGATACGTCCGAGGTTGGGGTAAGAAGGACGAACCGCAGAGGCGCAGAGGTCACGCAGAGAAGAGGGGAGAGGAATACCTGTGACACAAAATTTTTGTGATTATACTGTGTCAGTGGTATTCAAAGGTGCATTATGGACGCTGAGGAACTTTTAAAACAATATGCAAAGGGTAAACGAAAGTTTGATTCAATAAATCTCAGAGGGGTAGACCTCAAAGGTGCAAATCTGAGTGAGATAGACCTAACAAGTGCAGATTTGACGGGAGCGGATTTAAATAATACCAACCTTAGTAAGGCATGTCTTAAAAGTACAAATCTCACCAGGGCATCTCTGACAAGCGCAAACTTAAGTGGTTTGGTGGAAAGTTCTAGTTTAAATTTGAGTTGGGCAGACCTAGATAATGCCAATTTGAGTGATGCTACCCTAAATTCTGCCAATTTAACTGAAGCTTCTTTCAAAAAAACAAATCTCGTGAGAGCTAACCTTAGTGGTGCAATTTTAAGTGGCGCTAACTTTTTTGAAGCTGATTTGAGCCAAGTAAACCTAATTCAAGTACATTTCAGAGATACCAATTTGCAGGGAGCCAAAATTCGGGGTGTTAATTTATCTCAAAAGAATTTGTCTGGGATGAATATGGCTGAGGCTGATCTAGGTGCAGCAAATCTTAGAGGCGTAAATTTCAGAAAAGCCTGTCTAAAAGGGGCAAATTTAGAGAGAGCGGATTTACAACAAGCGGATTTAATGAAAGCAAATTTGAACGGAGCAAATCTTAGAAAAGCTGACCTAACTGGAGCTAACATTTACGGTGCCAATCTTCAAGATGCAGACCTGACTGGTGCGATAATGCCAGATGGAGAAGTCTACAGACCGATCGCTTCTCAGGTAGAAATCGATAAACAGGAAACATCGCTAGAGAAAGTAATATCTATGACCCGTAAAGTAATTAATACTGATAACGCACCCGCACCAGTCGGCCCTTATAATCAAGCGATCGCAGCTTCAGGTCAATTTGTATTTATCGCTGGACAAATTGCTATCGATCCCCGCCTTGGTGATGTCGTCTACACTGATGATGTCAAAAAACAAACTGAGCAGGTATTAGCTAATCTTGAAGCCATCCTCACAGCAGCCGGTGCGACTTTTCAAGATGTGGTGAAAACCACTGTATTTTTAGCTGATATGAATGATTTCGCGGCGGTGAATGCCGTTTATGCTAAATATTTCCCGGAAGATACAGCTCCAGCGCGGGCTTGTGTGCAAGTATCGCGCTTACCGAAAGATGTGTTGGTAGAGATTGATGCGATCGCTGTGATTGGCGGTTAGGAAAAATAGAACAATTGACAATTGTAAGTATTTTTGAGTGTTCGCTTCTGATGAATGCGATCGCCTTTACAACTTTGGGAATACTGAAATTAAGTACCCTAGAGGAGTATTAAAAATGGCAGAAAATCGTATCAGTGCCAGCCTAGACCCAGCAGACAAAGAAGCAGTCATGCAGGCGATCGCTACAATTAGAGAAAAGTTACCGTTTTTGGTTGATTTGACCCCTGAAGATCGGCGAACAATGCTGAAGATGGGAGATAAAAGTCGGGCTTTTGTCAGCAAAGCCTTACAAGTGGCAACACAAAACCCTAACTTTTTGCCTCGTTACTTTGATTTAGAAGAAATGCGCCGGGACTTGGAAATATATGAGGACTTGTATCCGGTGCTGTTGTCTCTAACGCAACTGCAAGAATTGGTGGATGATACCTGTATAACTGCTGCTAGTGAAGCGTATGCAGCAGCATTAGCAGTTTATAGCTACGCCAAAGCTAGCGGTGATGTCGCAGGTTTAGATGCAGTAATTGATGAGATGGGACGCAGGTTTAACCGCCGTTCTAAGAAGAAGCAATCCGAAGTACCAGTTAGCTAAAACTTGAAACAGGCAATTATACCAGTTGTTAACTTGGTAAAATACACGTCATTTGTAGGGGCATAACATTGTTATGCCCTTTTTGCGTCTTGAATTCAAAGATTTTTGAAACCCACGCAGGTGGGTAAAGTCTCGTGTAGCCGCGATTTCTATAGTGCATCTCATTAATCTAAAATACACTTTGACCTCTCTCCAAACCTCTCCCATACAAGGGGAGAGGCTTTAAATCTTACTCCCCTTCCCTTGTAGGGAAGGGGCTGGGGGTTAGGTCTATATTAGACTCCACCGATAAGCGCTAATTCGCCAAGGCATTTTTGAGCCTCAGAAGGTCAACGTCGAGCCTCAGAAGGTCAACGTCGAGCCTCAGAAGGTCAACGTCGAGCCTCAGAAGGTCAACATTGAGCCTCAGAAGGTCAACGTCGAGCCTCAGAAGGTCAACATTGAGCCTCAGAAGGTCAACGTCGAGCCTCAGAAGGTCAACGTCGAGCCTCAGAAGGTCAACGTTGAGCCTCAGAAGGTCAACATTGAGCCTCAGAAGGTCAACTCATAAAAATTACCTAAAAAAATTTAATAAATTACGAAATACACTTTGTATATTTAGTAGTTATTCTGTAGGCATTAGCACCTCAAAATTAAATCTTGTAATGAACCCACAAAACAAGCCCAAGAGTCTACAAGATATTCGTAAGCAGCGCCAGCAATCAGGTTTTGTGGGTCGTGAAGACCAAGTAAACCAATTCCGCCAAAATTTAACATTACCTCCAGAAGACGATCGCCGTCGTTTTTTGTATAACATTTGGGGTGAAGGCGGGGTTGGTAAAAGCACACTTATACGACAGTTTCGCAAAATTGCTGAACAAGCAAAAAATATTACGGCTTATATAGATGAAGCCGAGAAAACTGTACCAGAAGTGATGGGTCGTCTAGCTGAAGACTTGGAACGGCAAGGTCACAAATTGCCGCAGTTTACCGAACGCTACAAAGTTTACCGTCAGAAGCGCCAAGAATTAGAAACCGATCCAGATGCTCCTCAAGGTTTTTCGGCTTTTGTAGGCAAAACTATAGTTAAAACTGGTGTGCGTCTGGCGCGTCAAGTTCCTGTTGGCGGTGCTGTATTTGACTTTGTAGATGAGGATGCTTTGGCTACCCAAGCCGGAGAATGGGCATCTTATGTTGCAAAAAAAATCACAAATAAAGATGAGGTACGCTTAATTCAAGAACCTGTGGAAGTCCTGACCCCACTATTTTTACAAGATATTTTTAAAATTTGTGAGAAAACTGCTATTGCTTTGTTTTTTGATACTTATGAACGCACCGGGGAATTCTTAGATAACTGGTTACGAGAAATTCTGGAGGGTCGCCACGGTGAAGTATCTTTCAATATATTAATAACTATTGCTGGTCGGCAGGAATTAGATAAAAATCTTTGGACAGGCAACGACGGGTTAATAGTTAGTTTTCCTCTAGAACCCTTTACAGAAGAAGAAGCCCAAAAATATCTCACTCGCAAAGGCATCACTAACAATAAGCATGTTGAAGAGATTTTACGCCTTTCTGGAAACTTGCCCTTGCTAGTGGGAATGCTAACAGACGCTTATCAAAATAACCCTAACCAAATAATTGAGCCTAGCAGCAGTGCTGTAGAACGCTTTTTAAAATGGGTTGATGACCCCAAACGGCGACAAGTAGCTCTTGATGCTGCCATTGCTCGGAGCTTGAATCGGGATATTATCGCTCAGTTGAAAGGAGAACAAGAAGCTGATGAGCTATTTACTTGGCTAAAAGAAATATCCTTTGTCAACGAACGTACTGACGGCTGGGCTTATCACGATGTCGTCAAAATGCTAATGTTACGCCACAAGCGCCTATCATCACCGCAAGGTTGGGCTGAGATACATGGCAAGCTGGCAAATTACTACGACACCCTGCGGAACGATCTGCAATTAGAAGAAGAGAAGAAACAGCGCGATCCTAGCTGGCAAAGTCACACTTTAAATGTGTTGTACCACAGCTTATGTCAGTCACCACAAAAGAGTTTATCTCTAGCTCTCAATGAATTTCTCGTTGCACTCAAAAATCAACGTAAATTTGCCCAACAATTGGCAGAAACGATGCTTCAGGCTGGTAAAGATGCTGATTCTGCTGAAGTTAAGCGGTGGGGTGAACAACTAACTAATGGGTTAAAAGCTTATAAAGAAGACCGTTATCAAGTCACGGTTGAAATGTTTACCGCAATCTTACAGAATCCCAGCATTCAGATACAATGGCAACCTATTGCTCTAGGTTGGCGCGGTAGAACTTATCACTTAATGAAGCGTTATGAGGAAGCACTGCAAGACTTAAACCGCGCCATTGAACTTGACTTGAATTACGAGTGGGCGATCGCCAGTCGCGGTATAACTTACTTTTTAATGGAGCGTTATTCTGAAGCGCTACAAGATTTTGACCGCGCTATTAAACTCAATCCCAATCCCGAATCTGACACGGTGTTCGCATTCCGCGGTATAAATTACTTTTTAATGGAGCGTTACTCTGAAGCGCTACAAGATTTTGACCACACTATTAAGCTCAATCCCAAATACAAGTGGATGATTGCACTTCGCGGTGAAATTTACTACCAATTGGAGCGTTACTCAGAAGCCCTACAAGATTTTGACCGCGCTCTTGAACTTGACTCCAAGCTCAACGGGGCGATCATTGCACGTCGCGGTGAAATTTACTACCAATTGGAGCGTTACTCAGAAGCCCTGCAAGATTTTAACCGCGCTCTTGAACTTGACTCCAAATCAGACACAGCGCTCGCACTTCGCGGTGAAACTTACCGCTCAATGAACCAATACACAGAAGCTCTACAAGACTTTGACCGCGCCATTGAACTTGACCCTAAACTTGACTGGGCGATCGCAAGTCGCGGTGAAACTTACCGCTTAATGGAGCAATACACGGAAGCTCTACAAGACTTTGACCGCGCCATTGAACTTGACCCCAAATCTGCCCGGGCGATCGCAAGTCGCGGTGAAACTTACCGCTTAATAAAGCAATACACGAAAGCTCTACAAGACTTTAACCGCGCCATTGAACTTGACCCTAAACTTGACTGGGCGATCGCAAGTCGCGGTGAAACTTACCGCTTAATAAAGCAATACACGAAAGCTCTACAAGACTTTAACCGCGCCATTGAACTTGACCCCAAATCTGCCCGGGCGATCGCAAGTCGCGGTGAAACTTACCGCTTAATAAAGCAATACACGAAAGCTCTACAAGACTTTAACCGCGCCATTGAACTTGACCCTAAACTTGACTGGGCGATCGCAAGTCGCGGTGAAACTTACCACTCAATGGAGCAATATACGGAAGCTCTACAAGACTTTGACCGCGCCATTGAACTTGACCCTAAACTTGACTGGGCGATCGCAAGTCGCGGTGAAACTTATCTAATGCTTAAACTGTATAATGAGGCTCTTGCAAATTTCAACCGCGCTATTGATTTAGATTCTGACAGTAATTGGTATTTGTATAATCGTGCTTTAGCCTACCTAGTCCTTAACCAACCAGACAAAGCACGAACTGACCTAGTGCTTGCCATCAAGCTTGCTAAACAGAATTACGAAAAAGATACTAAAGACTGGTTTAATGCTTTTAATTTAGCCCTTTACTACTTGGCTGCTAATTATACTCAACCAGCAGAGCGGTTATATCGCTATGCCTTATCTAAAGGTGTTTCCTCAGAATCTATTGGTGGAGCTATGCAAGACCTAAATAACTTTTTAACTGTCTTCCCTGACCATCTGCAAGCTACATCCATGCGACAGTTGTTGCAGTCTTCTCTAACTTAGGTCATGTAATTTCTACTAGAAATATTAAGCGATACCTACGCTTTTACAACAGTACCTTTCTCATGAGAAGCTGTAGGCGATCGCTAATACCAATTCACGAAAATTCTGATACATATAGATTTCTTGTAGGGGCATGGCATTGCCATGCCCTTACCAGCATATTTGTATCATTATTAAAGTGAAATGGTATAGAACCCATTTGAGATATATACAGGAGGGCAATCGAATTTGGCTGAACTACGAGCTAAGTTACAAATTTTATAGATTGATCGTCAGGATTTTTTTCTTGCTTTTTTTGTCGCTCAACACGACTGTATTGTAGGGTAATGTATCCGTTCCCAGCGGAATTGGCAGCTTAAAACTGGGGCTTTTATGATCGAGTTCGCCTAAATCAATGCTTTTGGTTATATCGCCATCTGTTGCAAGATTTGCGGTAAGTTCGCCTTTATAATCTTCAATTAAAAAGTCTCTAAAGAAAACGACTTCCCCACCCTCAGGATCTATACCAAGGATGACCGTACCGCTGAAAGTTGCGCCTTTTCGTTCTTCATCAACCGTTGCCATTGGGATTTCCGAGGGGTCTTGACCGGACTTATTTGCCATAAACTTTTTCCTGGGCGAATTCTCAACAATTGAAAATGATTTTACAAGAGCGCTATGGGCGATCGCAAAACTCTCAAGACGTATTTCTGCATCGGTCTTGCAAATGTATAGCCAAGTTACTTCTGGTTATACGCCTAATTGGAAGATTGAGTAGGGATGAGTAGGGGCCCAAAGCGATCGCGAAGCGTTGCTGCAAAGCAGATCGCATCGCAGAAACCTGATAGAGGGGAGACGTTGAGAAGTTTCCGCATAACTTGATCCGACCTTGCCTCGGCAGTAGAGTGCCCTTAGAGGTTGTTTGAAAAGTGGTTGGCTGTGATTTTAGGCACTTATTGATCCCCCCAACCCCCCTTAAAAAGGGGGGCAAAACCTTTCAAAGTCCCCCTTTTTAAGGGGGATTTAGGAGGATCTAGAACGTTTTGCTACCAAGAAGAGGATTTTTCAAACATCCTCTTAGGCCCTTCCCAGTAATAAAATCTTCAAGATAGTAAAAGATGTCAAATGGGTTCTATAAGGCAATTTCCGTTAATAAATCTACTGCCGCCGTTGGTTTCGACTTCTCTGCGAGACACTACGCGTAGCTTGCTTCCCCGGAGGGTTACGCTCAACCAACTAAGGGATCGAGAGTTGAGCAAACTTGTACTGAGCGAAGTCGAAGTAATCGAAACTCGTCAACCTGGGCATTTTTGAGCCTCAAAAGGTCAATGTCGAGCCTCAGAAGGTCAACGTCGAGCCTCAGAAGGTCAACATTGAGCCTCAGAAGGTCAACACATAAAAATTATCTCGAAAAAGTTTAGTAAACTCCGAAATACACTTTGTATATTTGGTAGTTCTGTTTATAGACATTAACGCCTCAAAATTAAATCTTGTTATGAATACCCAAGACAAGCCCAAGAGTTTACAAGATATTGTTAAACAACGTCAACAATCAAATTTTGTCGGTCGTGAAGACCAAATAAACCGATTTCGCCAAAATTTAACATTACCCCTAGAAGACGATCGCCATTGTTTTCTGTTTAACGTTTGTGGTCAAGGCGGAGTTGGTAAAACTACCTTGCTGCGGCAGTTTCGGAAAATTGCTGATGAAGCAAAAATGATTTCGGCTTGCATTGATGAAGCTGAAAAAACTATACCAGAGGTCATGGGTCATATAGCTGAGGAGTTAGAACAGCAAGGTTACAAACTAACGCAGTTTAGCGATCGCTACAAAGTCTACTGCCAAAAGTGCCAAGAATTAGAAACAGATCCAGATGCTCCTCAAGGTTTTTCCGCTTTTGTTGGGAAAACTATGGTAAAAACTGGTGTGCATCTGGCGCGTCAAGTTCCCGTTGGCGGCGCTGTATTTGACTTTGTAGATGAAGATGCTTTAGCCACCCAAGCCGGAGAATGGGCATCTTATGTTGCTAAGAAAATAACCAATAAAGATGAGGTGCATTTAGTTAAAGAACCTAAAGAAGTTCTGACCCCGCTATTTTTGCAAGATATTTCTAAAATTGCTGATAAAACTACTGTTATCCTGTTTTTCGATACCTCAGAACGCACCGCAGAATTCCTAGAGAACTGGCTACGGGAAATTTTTGAGAATCAACACGGTAAAGTATCTGCCAATATATTAATGATTGTTGCCAGTCGGCAAGAATTAGATAAAAATGACTGGGCATCCTACGAAGGATTAATAGCTCGTTTGCCTCTAGAACCGTTTACAGAAGAAGAAGCCAAACAATATCTAACTCACAAAGGCATTACGGACAGTCGGATTGTTGAAGTAATTTTAAACGTTTCTGGAAACTTACCCCTGCTAATGGAAATGTTAGCAGATGCTCATCCCAATCACCCCAACCAGATAATTGAGCCTAGCAGCAGTGCTGTAAAAAGCTTTTTAAGATGGATTGACGATCCCAAACGGCGACAAGTGGTGCTTGATGCTGCCATTCCTCGGTGCTTGAACCGGGATGTTATAGCCAAGTTAAGAACAGAAGAAGAAGCTGATGAGCTATTTACTTGGCTCAAAGAAACATCTTTTATCAACGAACGTAGCAACGGCTGGGTTTATCATGATGTCGTCAAAGCCCAAATGTTATGCCACAAACGCCTTTCATCACCGCAGAGTTGGGCTGATATACATGGTAAGTTGGCTCAATATTATGACAACCTGCGAAACGATTTGCAATTGGAGGAAGATCAGAAACAGCGCGATCCTAGCTGGCAAAGTCACACATTAAATGTTTTTTACCATAAATTATGTCAGTCACCGCAAAAGAATTTACTTCTAGCTCTTAATGAATTTCTTGCTCTGGTCAAAAATCAACCCACTTTTGCTCAACAATATGCAAAAATCATGCTTCAGGCTGGTAAAGATGCGGATTCTGCTGAAGTTCAACGTTGGGGTAAGCAATTAGTAAATGGGTTAAAAGCTTATGAGGAAAAACGTTATGAAGATGCTGTGTATAATCGTGCTTTAGTCTACTTAGCTCTTAAACAATCAGACAAAGCACGGGCTGTGATAGTGCCTGCTATCAAGCTTGCTACAGAGCATTGTCAAAAAGATCCCAAAGACTGGAGTAATACCTTTAATTTAGCCCTTTACTATTTGGCTGCTCAATACACTCAACAAGCAAACCGCTTATATCGCCATGCCTTATCAGAGGGTGCTTCTTCAGAATCTATTGGTAAAGCTATCCAAGACCTCAATAACTTTTTAATTCTCTTCCCTGACCATCTGCAAGCTACATCCATCCGACAGATGTTGCTGTTTTGTCTAACGAAGTCATGTAATTTGCAACCTACTCTGCAAGAAACCCACAAATCCCAACAACAAACTGCTAATCAATTTCCTCTCTCATAATGCAAGTCCATTTGAGTGGACTTACATTATGAGCCTGGGATTTCCACCTCTGGCACAGAAACGGGTAAGCGCAATATCTCAGCTAAGTTGCATTCGAGAGACTGGCGGCTGAACGCAATTACACAAAAATATGAAGCGGTTTTTCCTTTCTCATGAAAAAGTGTTGCGATCGCTCAATCTAATTCTGTATCTAAATGAGACACTACGCATAGCTTGCTTCACCGTAAGAAACACAATCCAAAATTTAAAATTCAAAATGATATCAGCCAGCTAAGGGATTTCCAAATAAAAAAATATTCCATCGCTTTTAGGGCAGAGGGGGCAGGGGGCAGGGGGCAGGGGGCAGGGGGAGGAAAAGTTGTTTTGATTCCAAAAATTGGACAATTTATTTTTTGGAGTTCCCTAAAAACGCGATTTGTCTAAATCCACTCAAATCCCTGTGTGGCTAAAAATTCTTTAGCTGGTTCCAAAATATCTTTACTTAAAATCAGTTTGACTTTTGGCGAACTAACATACAAACGAAAACGCTCAATAAATAGTTCGTTAGCAGGTTCAATTTTCCTAATGGCACTCCAGGGAATCAACAACGGCGTAAGTCCAAAGCTAAACAACGGGAAAATACTCAAATAAATCCCTTGAGAATTCGTACCAACGTTTAAAGTTCCTTTGTAATACGCCAAACCCACAGAACCGCTTTGCATTCGAGAGAAGTTTTGTGGCGGCGCTTCTTGGGTGCTGTAGAGTTTAGCAAGGCGATTCCAGTCATGACGGAATACAAAAATCATGACTATCGTGCTAAGTGGGAAAAAAACGATGTATATCCACTGCGGGGTGTGTGGCATTTGCTTTTAAGTCATTGATGATTGACGCTTCCACTGTAAGCGATGTCTAACAACAAGCCTCAGTGCGTCTACGTATTCATCAATCAACCACATTCCCTTGAATCTTTTTAAATTATCGAAGCATCCCAGTCAAAAATTGCTTAATAAAAATCCTTTTCATTCAAAAAACTGGCCTTAATTAAAGCCAGTTTTTTGATTTGATTGCAAACTTCTAGCGGGCTTTACGGCCGAGTATTAACGGAACACACTTGAGAAGATATTATTAAGCTTTCTCATCGAAATGTCAAGATTTTATGAACTACTTCCCCAAAGTTTGCCATTAGATATCGCTACTTCCCTTAAATTCTCAGGCTGTGCTGATAAATTTTTGTCGCCAAAATGCTGATTCATCAAGGCTGGAACCTGTGCAGCTTGAATTCGGCTATGGCGGGTTTTATCTGGCATTACTAAATTCGGCCCGGCTTTACAGTTCTTCATACAACCAGTGCCCTTGATTGTAACTTGGTCTTCTAAACCGCGATCGCTTAAAGCTGCCTCCAACGCCTGACAAACTGCTTTACCACCGCGTTTCATACAATCAGACTTTTGACACACCAAAATCGTGGCCTTAGTCTTAGCTGGTTTTACCTTGACATTATCAATAGATGGGGGTTCTTGGATTGGTGCGATCGTTTGAATTGTTGCCGTTTCAGAACGCGCCGCCATCACACGTTCAGCTTTGAGTGTAACTTTGTCTTTTTTTATATCGTATTCTTTATAACCAACAACTTGTAGCCAAGTACCTGCTGGTAGCCGCAAATCAAAAGCAGCCCGTAAGTGTTTAGCGAGTTTAACGTAGCATTCACCCTCATGAGTACTTAGCAGTAAACCTTTCAGCTTATAGCCGTCTTTTATAACAAAATCTATAAATCTGCCCTCAAGGCAAAATTTTGATACTTCCAGATTGTGAGATGCACCCATTTTTTAACCTCCTTTTAACTAATACAAGCTGTCAAGCGAGATATTCTCAGCAGTAGCAAAAAATTAGAACTGTTGATAACGACTTTTCCAGCAACACTCAAGAGTCCAAATTTGGTCTTGACGAGAGGCTGTAAATCGCCGTACTACACTCCAAAGTTGAACAGCCGCAGTCGGATTGCTAATTTCAACTTTTAATGGCTGGTTAGCCGCACAAATACAAGGAATGTCTAACTCCTCTAAGCGTTGATAGACTTGCCAGCGGTCTACCCAATTCACCTCTACAAGGTGGTTTATTTCTATTTCTGAACTATACGATTTCAAGAGAATTGCCCTCAAAGTGCAACAAACTTGTAGTAACTACGGCCATTTAACTTCCTGCTTTTTGAAAATCTTAGTAATCTAGCCTCTTAAAACCAGCATACCTTAAGTGCAAACAATTCTCATTAATTTTGCAAAAAAAATAAAATTCTTGCAATCATCCCATGAGAGAGATCCGGTAAATGACAAGGAGTATTAGGACGAGAAGGCATTTACTCCTTTATCTCCCCTCACTCCCCTCAGGAGGTATACACACTTAACTGTTCATGTCAATAGTAATGAGAAAGATACACAACTCGATGAGCGTGCCATAATCCAGCAAACAATAAACTTAAGAATTTTAGTAAACAAAAATACAAAATCTTGTAATGGCAAATTGGCTTGCTCTGATTGTGAAAATGTTAATATGTAAAGAATAAGCAGTTAAAATCTATAATTGCTAAATAGCGAGGAGAACAATGTCTGAAACGCAAACTTTGTTACGGAATTTTGGTCATGTATATGACAATCCTGTATTGCTGGATCGCAGTGTAACTGCTCCAGTTACAGAAGGATTTAACGTTATATTAGCTAGTTTCCAGGCACTGTACTTGCAGTACCAAAAGCATCATTTTGTAGTTGAAGGCTCAGAATTTTACTCTCTGCATGAGTTTTTTAACGAAAGCTACAACGAAGTACAAGACCACGTTCATGAAATTGGAGAACGTTTAGATGGACTGGGTGGTGTACCAGTAGCTACCTTCAGCAAACTAGCAGAATTAACCTGTTTTGAGCAAGAATCTGAAGGCGTATATTCCTCTCGCCAAATGGTGGAAAACGATCTAGCTGCCGAACAAGCAATCATTGGCGTAATTCGCCGCCAAGCTGCTCAGGCAGAGAGTTTAGGCGATCGGGGCACACGCTATCTGTACGAAAAGATTTTGTTGAAAACTGAGGAACGTGCCTATCATTTATCTCACTTCCTTGCCAAAGACAGCTTAACTTTAGGGTTTGTCCAAGCAGCTCAAAGCTAAAATTCTCATAATCTAGATTTGTCTACCTAGACTGAAAAAAAACTTGGCAGCACCAACTATTAAAATAAGATAAAAAATGGCAGAGAATAGTATCCCTATTCTCTGCCATTTTTAATTTAAGTAAACATATTTATATAATATTTAACGTTGAAAATATTTAGCAATTAGCTAGTTAAAATAAATTTTTATCTAAATAATCTATTTGTGCATAAATAAGCAGACAGATATATACCAAAATAAACGATCGTTTATCACAAAATTCATCAGATTAAATAATAAAGATTCGCAAAATCTTTAGAAATTTGAGCATCATAATTAAATAAAATTAAAAATACAAAATAATAATTGGGCGTTAAGAGTGCTGAGTTAGGAGTTAGGAGTTAAGAGTGCTAAGTGCTGTTAGCGGAAGCGGGGCGTTTAGCCCGTGCTGAGTTAGGAGTTAAGAGTTTTGTTTATCTCCTTGTCCCCTTGTCCCCGTGTCTCTTTTCTCCCCTGCTCCCACTTCGGCTACGCTCAGTGACCACCTGCCCCTCGTTCACTGAGCGTAGCCGAAGTGCTGCTCCCCTGCCCCTCTGCCTCCTTCCTGTCATCAAACTTAGAAAACTTAATAATAAAAAGCACCAGAGGGGGTAAAGACCCTTAAAATGATCAGGATTTCTATTTTCGTATTCCAAGGCAACGACTATGCCCCGCCGTGACGACCTCCAGAAGATTCTGCTGTTAGGTTCTGGTCCAATTGTGATCGGACAAGCCTGTGAGTTTGACTACTCTGGCACTCAAGCCTGCAAAGCGCTCCGAGAAGAAGGCTATGAAGTGGTTTTGGTCAACTCCAACCCTGCAACGATTATGACCGATCCGGAAACGGCCGATCGCACTTACATTGAGCCGTTGACACCGGAATTGGTCGAAAAAGTCATCGAAAAAGAACGCCCTGATGCTCTTTTACCAACGATGGGAGGACAAACCGCCCTCAACATCGCTGTTGCTTTAGCCAAAAATGGGGTGTTGGAAAAGTACAGCGTTGAATTAATCGGCGCTAAACTCCCAGCGATCGAAAAAGCTGAAGATCGAAAGCTGTTTGGTGAAGCAATGGCAAAGATCGGAGTAGCTGTGTGTCCTAGCGACACAGCCGAATCTTTAGAAGAAGCCAAAGCTGTTGCTCGCCAAATTGGTAGTTATCCCCTAATTATTCGTCCAGCTTTCACAATGGGTGGAAGTGGCGGCGGCATTGCCTACAACCAAGAAGAATTTGAAGAAATGGCACAAGTAGGTATAGATGCCAGTCCTGTTTCGCAAATTCTCATTGACCAGTCTTTACTCGGCTGGAAAGAATATGAACTCGAAGTGATGCGTGACTTGGCAGATAACGTGGTGATTATCTGCTCCATCGAAAACCTTGACCCGATGGGCATTCACACCGGAGACTCAATTACCGTCGCTCCCGCGCAAACCCTCACTGATAAGGAATATCAAAGGCTGCGGGATATGGCAATTAAAATCATCCGCGAAATCGGTGTGGAAACTGGTGGTTCTAATATTCAATTTGCCATCAATCCGCTGAATGGCGATGTGGTTGTAATTGAGATGAACCCGCGCGTTTCCCGCAGTTCAGCTTTGTCTTCCAAAGCCACGGGTTTCCCCATCGCCAAAATGGCTGCAAAATTGGCTGTGGGCTACACCTTGGATGAAATTAAAAATGACATCACCAAGAAAACTCCCGCGTCTTTTGAGCCGACAATTGATTATGTGGTGACAAAAATCCCCCGCTTCGCCTTTGAAAAATTCCCCGGTTCCGACCCAGTGCTGACAACCCAAATGAAATCAGTTGGGGAAGCGATGGCAATTGGGCGGACATTCAACGAATCCTTTCAAAAGGCACTGCGATCGCTCGAAACCGGACGCGCTGGTTGGGGTTGCGATGGAGCCGAAAAATTACCCAGTGGCGAACAAATTCGCGCCCAACTGCGGACACCTAACCCCGATCGCATTTTCTCCGTGCGCCATGCCTTGCAACTAGGAATTAGTGCTGAGGAAATATATGAACTGACTGGTATTGACCCGTGGTTCCTAGATAAATTTCAGCAACTCCTAGATATCGAAAAATTCCTGAAGCGGACAACTTTACAGCAATTGACAAAAGAGCAACTTTATGAGGTGAAGCGAGACGGATATAGCGATCGCCAGATTGCCTATGCCACCAAAACCACTGAAGATGAAGTTCGCGCCTACCGCAAGTCACTAGGAATTATCCCAGTTTATAAAACCGTAGATACCTGCGCGGCTGAGTTTGAAGCCTTTACCCCCTACTACTATTCTACCTACGAAGAAGAAACAGAGGTAATGCCTGCAACCAAGCCAAAAGTGTTGATTTTGGGTGGTGGTCCCAATCGCATTGGACAAGGAATTGAGTTTGACTATTGTTGTTGTCATGCCGCTTATGCTTTGAAGGATGCAGGCTATGAGACGATTATGGTTAACTCTAACCCAGAGACAGTTTCGACAGATTACGATACCAGCGATCGCCTTTACTTTGAGCCGTTAACAAAAGAAGATGTTCTTAACATCATCGAAACTGAAAATCCAGTCGGGGTAATTATCCAGTTTGGCGGACAAACCCCCCTAAAGTTAGCTATCCCACTCCAGCAGTTTCTCAGCACTCAAGACTCAGGACTCAGCACTCAAATTTGGGGGACATCGCCAGATTCCATCGATATGGCAGAAAACCGGGAGCGGTTTGAAAAGATTCTCCAACAGTTGAATATTTCCCAACCGCCCAATGGTATCGCGCGGAGTTACGAAGATGCGCTGATTGTTGCTAAACGCATTGGTTATCCAGTGGTAGTGCGTCCCAGCTATGTGTTGGGGGGACGGGCGATGGAAATCGTTTATTCCGATGCTGAGTTGGAACGCTATATGACCTTTGCGGTACTAGTAGAACCAGAACATCCGATTTTAATTGATAAGTTTTTGGAAAACGCGATTGAAGTCGATGTCGATGCGATCGCCGACCATACAGGAAGAGTGGTAATTGGTGGTATTATGGAACACATTGAGCAAGCTGGAATTCACTCAGGAGATTCTGCTTGTTCCTTACCTTCCATTTCCCTATCACCAGCAGTTCTCAATCAAATTCGTACTTGGACGATACAGCTAGCACAAGCATTGTCAGTTGTAGGGTTGATGAATATTCAATTTGCCGTTGTCGGTGCAAGCAGCTATTCTCCCCAAGTTTACATTTTAGAAGCCAATCCCCGTGCTTCTCGCACAGTGCCATTTGTATCTAAAGCTACGGGCGTACAGCTAGCGAAACTAGCATCCTTAATTATGTCGGGTAAAACCTTAGAGGAGCTAAATTTTACAGAGGAAGTCATTCCTATACATATTGCTGTAAAAGAAGCTGTATTGCCCTTTAATAAATTCCCAGGAACTGATACAATATTGGGCCCAGAAATGAGATCCACTGGTGAGGTGATGGGGATTGATAGCGACTTTGGCCGTGCCTTTGCCAAAGCGGAGATGGGTGCTGGGGAGCGTTTACCGCTAACGGGAACTGTATTTGTATCAATGAGCGATCGCGATAAAGCTGCTGCAAGTGGTGTGGTGAAAGAATTTATCGATTTGGGCTTTACAGTGATGGCTACCCTTGGTACACGTCGAGTTCTTCTGGAACATGGGTTAAATGTTGAATTAGTGTTAAAACTCCATGAAGGTCGTCCCCACGTCCTAGATGCGATCAAAAACCAGAAAATCCAACTTATTATCAACACACCTTCCGGGGAAGAAGCCCAGACTGATGCTAGGTTAATCCGCCGCACAGCTTTAGCTTACAAAATTCCCATCATTACTACCATCGCCGGCGCAAAAGCTACCGTCGCCGCCATCCGTTCCTTACAAAATACGACTTTGGATGTAAAAACTATTCAAGAGTATTGCCCTCTCTAAGAAGTAGGGGGGCAGGGGGCAGGGAGCAGGGGAGCAGGGAGATGAGGGAGTGAGGGAGTGAGGGAGTGAGCGGACAAGGAGATAAACAAAACTCCTAACTTCTAACTCTTGTACAGACGCGATTAATCGCGTCTCTACTCCTAACTCCTAACTCAGCACGGGCTAAACGCCCCGCTTCCGCTAACAGCACTCAGCACTCAGCACTCCCAATGCCCCATACCCAATTCCCGATTTACAATTCCCAGAAAAATTAAACAATTGTTAGAAGAGAATGAATATAGTTCTCATTGAGATACTTTAACAAATATGAGGAAAATTATTTGAATTAGATATTTTCTTAAATTAACTTTTAGTCAGCCTTAAGATAGAGGCCAACATTCGATGAACTGGAATAACCAGGAAATTTCATGTCGCCATCTAGCCAAAATCTTCTCATAAATGTTACAATTGTTAATAGGAGTTTCATAAAAAATGTTTAAAAAGCAACTTTTTATCTAACTGTAGATACTTGTGAAAAATAGAAAATAACTGTAGTTTTAGCAGTTAAGAAGCCTAAATTTGATTATTATGAGCAGCCGAGTTTCTCAGGCGCGTAAGTTGCAAACCATAGCACAGGTTCCCAGTCTGACTGGGTAGCACCCTAATAAATAAAGAAAGCATCTATCCCTTAATGACCCTACCGCCAACCCCATCATTACCAAAGAGTAGCGCCATGAAGACCGCTCAGACAGCCACAGACCTCGTGCGGACTTACCTGCGTGAGATTGGCCGCGTGCCACTTTTAACCCACGAGGAAGAGATTTTCTATGGTAAACAAGTGCAACGTTCCTGCGCTTTGCACGAATCAAGAGAATCTCTTGCCACCCAGCTAGGTTATCAACCGACTCTAGAAGAGTGGGCCAAAGCAACAAACCTAGAACCAGCAGAGTTAAACGAAGCGATCGCTGATGGTGAGATTGCCAAGCGTAAGATGGTAGAAGCCAATTTGCGGCTGGTAGTCTCCGTTGCCAAAAAATACATCAAACGCAACGTCGATTTATTGGACTTGATCCAAGAAGGTAGCATTGGTATGCAACGGGGCGTAGAAAAGTTTGACCCCACCAAAGGGTACAGATTTTCTACTTATGCCTATTGGTGGATTCGACAAGCTATTACTCGTGCTATAGCTGAAAAAGCTCGTACCATTCGGTTGCCGATCCATATTACCGAAAAATTAAATAAGATTAAAAAGGCACAGCGCCAATTGTCTCAAAAGTTGGGACGCGCTCCTACGGCTGGGGAGCTAGCTCAAGAATTAGAATTGACGCCCAAACAAGTGCGAGAGTATTTAGAAAAGGCGCGTTTGCCTCTTTCCTTGGATTTGCGGCTGGGTGATAACTACGACACCGAACTCGGAGAAATGCTGGAAGATCCAGGCGCTTCTCCCGAAGAGTTTGTTATGCAATCTTCTCTATCTTATGACTTAGATCGTCTGATGGGCGATCTCACGCCACAACAGAGGGAAGTAATCACACTGCGCTTTGGCTTAACTGATGGGCAAGCTCTGACTCTGGCTAGAATTGGTGAAATATTGAACATCAGTCGAGAACGAGTCCGACAAATTGAACGGGAAGCCTTAAGCAAACTTCGCAAGTCTAAAGCCAACATGGATGAATACTTGGCAAGTTAGTCATTTGTCATTAGTCATTTGTCATTAGTTATTAACAAAAGACTAAAGACCAATGACTACTGACCAATTGGTGAGAAAATACGCTGACTTTGGTACGGTTACACCTACTTCCACTCTGACGCTAGGCTGTTACATTAGTTGACAGGAAGACAAAATAACTAAGTCAAATCCAAAACAAACATTTAATATTCAAATCACAAGCACCGCAGCTAATAGTGGTAGTTAAGGAGCTAAAAAATGAGTAACCCATCCAATCGTGTCTCAGAATTTTTTAATAGCGAAGCAGAAACTAACGATTTACTATGGCAGTACGTTAAATCCTTAAGTCCAGAGACAGTTACCCAGCTATCCAAACCCACGTCTGCCGAAGTCTTTCAGGTGATGGAACGGAATATTACAGGACTATTAGGTAATCTACCTTCAGAACATTTTGGTGTTACTGTCACCACAAATCGGGAAAATCTAGGTAGGCTTCTTGCTTCTGCGATGATTAGTGGTTATTTCTTACGTAATGCCGAACAGAGAATGAACTTTGAAATGGCTTTACAAGGATCTGAAACTGACAACAGCGAAATTGACTAGAAATGTAAAATAAATTCAATATTGTTGGGTTGATAGCTAGTCAAGAGCTAGTCATAGTTACGGCAATACGAATTGAAAATAAGTCTCTGCGAAATCTTTGCCGCTAATTCTCAATCATGCATCAGCTAAGTTTTTTGAAAATATCCAAATAGTGACGAATTCAGGTTGAAATTTCAACGCAGAGGAACGCGGAGTCTTTGATTTCGCTTCTCTGTGAACTCCTGTAATTTTTTGATTAATTCAATCAATTATATGATGTCAGGCTAGTTAGTTAGAACTTGCGAACCTATGCAGAAAGCATAAAAATTCCTGCCCCCTAAGTCTCTGCGGTCTGAATAATAAGTCTTTAACCGGACACGATATTAGATAAAGGCTTATTTATAAATGATTAATGCACATTTGTGGATAAAGGAATAGTGCCAAATGACCTTTGCAATAAATCTAAACTCGGCAGAGTTACAACTAATCTGCCGAGTTTTGTTATTAGAAGTTAGTATCTCTTATCTCCCTATTCAACTATGAGTGAAATCAGTTCTTTCCCACCCCATAAAATCATTGGTGTTGCAGTAATTTGGAATGACCAAAACCAAATTTTAATTGACCGCCGTCGTCCAGAAGGAGCAATGGGTGGTTTGTGGGAATTTCCTGGTGGTAAAATAGAGCCTGGTGAAACCATCCAAGAATGTATTCAACGGGAAATTTCTGAAGAACTGGGAATAGTAATTGAAGTGGGAAAGCATCTGATTACTATTGACCACAGTTATACAAACTTGCGCGTTACCCTCACAGTACATCATTGCCGCCATCTTACAGGTGTCCCCCAACCTTTAGAATCCGATGAAATTCGCTGGGTAAGTTTGGAAGAACTGGAGCATTTTACTTTTCCGAAAGCAAATACTCAAATTATTGCTGCATTAAAAGGGACTGAGGGCTAGGAAAGAAGCAGAGGAGCATACTTCTCTACGAGAGGCTACGCCAACGACTGCGCTCAGTAACAGGGGAGCAGAGGAGAATAATCAATAACCAATGCCCAATACAACTCTTGGAGAGGCTGCACTTCGACTCATTTCGGCTACGCTCAATGACCAACGCTCAGTGACCACGCCAACGCTTCTCTACAAGACGCTACGCGTTAGCAGAGCTTTCGCTTTAGCGATACGCTCAGTACAAGTGCCCAATGACAAATGACAAATACAACTCTTGGAGAGGCTGCACTTCTCTACGAGACGCTGCGCGTAGCTTGCTTCCCCGGAGGGGTACGACTACGCTCAGTGACCACGCCAACGGCTTCGCTCAGTACAAGTGACAAATGACAAATGACAAATAACAAATAACCAATCCCGTAACAATCTATTAATTGCATCAGGTTGAGTCCCGCAATTTTCTACAATAGGCGCAGGGACTTTGATTTAAGGTGTCAGCAAATAAATGCCTAAAACCGTTGCCGATGTGATGAGCCGCGATCCTATTGTTGTCCGGGAGGAAACTCCACTCAAGGAAGCTATCCAAATTCTCGCAGAACGCCATATCAGCGGACTACCTGTTGTGGACGATCTCGGTAAATTGGTAGGCATTATCTCGGAAACAGATTTGATGTGGCAAGAAACTGGTGTTACTCCACCTGCGTACATTATGTTTCTTGATAGTGTTATCTATTTAAAAAATCCTGCTACGTATGACCGTGATTTGCATAAGGCTCTAGGGCAAACCGTCGGGGAGGTGATGAGTAAAAACCCGATCGCTATTTCCCCTGATAAAACTTTAAAAGAAGCAGCTACAATCATGCACGATCGCAGCGTTCACCGCTTGCCAGTACTTGATAGTACAGGTCAAGTAATTGGTATCCTGACTCGTGGTGATGTTATTCGGGCTATGGCTGCTAGTCAAGATTAGCCAATAATAGAGACGCGATGAATCGCGTCTGTACAAAATCCAAAAGTAGAGACGCGATTCATCGCGTCTGTCTTTTTTATACATTTGAAAATCAAGGATAACTAAATGAGTATTACTCCGGAGTCTGTTAAGCAATTGCTCAGTTCTGAGGATTTAGGCGATCGCTTACGTGCTGTAAATCAAATCCGCGAATTGGAACCTGCGGTTGGCTTTGAATTAATTCAAAGTGCTATTGGCGATCGCAATTCCCGTGTTCGTTACTCAGCAGTGAGTCAAATGGATACACTCGGAACCCAAGATTTGCAGATATCCTTGGATATCTTGCGCGATCGCTTGCTTCATGACTCCGAAGTAGATGTACAAGCAGCAGCAGCAGACTGTTTGGGCGCTCTCAAGTTAAGCGAAGCTTTTGAAGATTTACAGCAGCTTTATCATACAACCAGTGAATGGCTAATACAATTCAGTATAGTTGCTACATTAGGAGAGTTGGGCGATCCGCGAGCCTTTGAACTACTCAAAGAGGCACTCTCATCAGAAAACGAGTTAGTCCAAACTGCTGCTATTAGTTCTTTGGGTGACTTGGGAGATGTACAAGCAATTCCTCTCTTGGCTCCCTATGCTACCAACCCAGATTGGCAAATTCGTTACAGACTTGTACAAGCTTTGGCTCGTTTGGGTAATCCAGAAGCCAAATCTATATTAGAAACTCTGGCTAATGATGAAGTAGAAGCGATCGCAAGCGAAGCGAAACAATCTTTGCAGTCTGTTTAAGTCTATCTAATACCAATTTGAAAAAAGAATGCGACAAATAGACCATTTGTAGAGATGCGATGAATCGTGTCTTTATCCAAGAATGTGTTGCAATCATTAATTGAATTGGTATAAGGTTAAGAAAATTCAGCATTCAT
This sequence comes from Nostoc sp. DSM 114167, assembly GCF_052692655.1. Taxonomy (NCBI): domain Bacteria; kingdom Bacillati; phylum Cyanobacteriota; class Cyanophyceae; order Nostocales; family Nostocaceae; genus Nostoc; species Nostoc sp. DSM 114167. Next base: position 2,424,740 of record NZ_CP195116.1, on the reverse strand, counting down.
ATAGATTTATCTGGCAGTATAAAAAATTCGACCTGGTTGGGAGAATTTTGCATTCCAGCCAGATCGAAATAGATTAATTAGAGTTACTTTTAGCAATTAAAAGTAACTTTTTTATATTTAGGATAGGACTATTGAATGACACTTTTGCGACGACGAGACATAATCATGCCAGCACCAACTAAACCTAAACCTAGCATTGTGGTTGGCTCAGGAACGCTAACTGCTTCGAGAGTTAAGTGGTAAGTGCTTGTAGCTCCAGAAAGAGAAGCACCCAAATTGCCACTCGCAATAGTTTTTCCATTGAAATTAAAGTTCCCTGTAATCCCATCCAATATTACGTCATTAATGTCAGTAGCCGATTTCCGAATTCTGGTAACTACAGAATCATCTAGATCAAAGGTAAGAAGTGCAGTAGTAGAACCCAGGGTTCGCGATCCGAAATTAATGAATGGAGTGTAAACCCCTGTAGAGTATGTAGCTTTTGTGGTTGTTCCGCTTGATGGTAGATTAGCTATCTTGGTTAAAGTTAGAGGGTTAATGGTAATACCTGCGCCTGGGTTTAAATTTGGTGAGAAGAATTTAAAATCACCATCAGTGTCAACACCATCAACATCGACAAATTTAATGGTAGTCTTAGCTGGATTGATTCCATCACTAGGAACGATAGATGTACCATTAAGACCAATACTCCCGTTCAGGGTTACAGCTTGAGCCGAACTAGCAGATGTGAAAATCCCAGCGGTAGTCAAGGGGATTGCAAAACTAGCAGCCAAAGTCGCGTTTACTAATTTAGATTTAAAATTAATCATGAGTGTTTGAGAGTCCTAATAATAACCTGGAACAGAGAAATTAATTGCTTGACTTTTACTATCAGTAATCTATTTAAAATACTGTCAGTGAAAGCTAAACTTGCGTGATGTATTTCTTATCTCCATAAAATCACATAGACTTAGAACCTGCAATATTTACTGAGTGGTCTTCATCACATCTTCAATTAACAAATAGTCTTCATAAAATTTTAATTTCTTACATATCTGCGCTTCGTATATCTCTTACTCTCTAGGGTTGAAATTATTGGCAATAGCTCCAGCTTCAAGAAAAAGTATTTACGTAAATATACTTATAATAATATATAAAAATACTATTAGCGGCTAAACTCTATTTTAGATAAATGGAGTATGAAGTGTATTTATAATCTTTCTAGTTACTAAATATTTAGTGAAACGGTTCCTCTCATAGAAGAAATGGGAGGAACCGCTGTATTTGTTTACTATAAATAGTCTTTTTGAATCTTTGTAACAAACAGCTAGTTGCTAGCTATTATCTCTGTTCTCAAATCTGTCAGATTTTTTAAATGCTAAGACCCATATACCTGTGGCCAGGTTGTTATAACAAAAACTACAACTGCGGCGATCGCTAACAACCCTTGAATCAAATTTCCAACCAAAGACCCAACTACAATTCCTATACCTGCTTTAATCGCCAATCCAAATTCACGTCGGTAAAGGTACTCACCAATAATTGCTCCCAAAAGCGGGCCTAGTAAAATTCCTAACAATGGCCCCCCAAAAGGTAAAGTTGGCAATAATCCCAAAAATCCTACCACCAAACCAACAATTGCGCCAATTTGCCCCCACTTGCTAGCTCCAGCTTGTTTTGCTCCTACATAGCTAGCTAAAAAATCTACTCCGACACTGAGCAGTAAAACTATAATTGTCACAATTAGTGGAATCTTGATAGCTGCAAAGGAACTACTAACAATGCCCCAGACAATAATTGCAATTAAAATTAAGCTGCTACCAGGAATGGCTGGAACTACAGCACCAATAATACCCACAAGCATTACAGCAACTAATAGCCAATAAATAATTTGCATAGATTAATTGTAAATTTCCAAATTTTCTCATAAAGACGCACGTCCGTGCGCCCCTACTGTTTATTCTATCTGGGTAAGATAGCGAAAAATGCCTAGTACACTGTGGTGTAAGTTTGCCTAATGCTTCTAAACTGCTATTAAAAAGCTCAAAACCTATGACGAGAAAAATATTAACTGGACTAAGTTCGGAAGCCTACGAACACCCCTTTGATCGCAAAGCCTTGGCTTCTTTACAAAATATGCCCGGTGTCTCACTACTACTCAAAAAAATTAACGAATACGGTATCGATCGCCTACTTAGATTGCAAAGTCTTGGTAGTGAAATCAGAATTTCGCCCCGTAATTTTCCCGAATTACATCAAGCATTTGTAGAAACCTGCCAAATTCTTGATGTTGCTCCACTTGCTGAATTGTATCTATTTCGAGGCACAGGTCACATTCAAAGCTACATTGTTGGCGTGGAAAAACCCATTGTCGGTATCAATTTAGATGCAATGGAGTGGCTTGGCGTAGATGAATTGCTTTATGTTTTCGGACACGAAGTTGCTCGAATCAAGAGTCAGCATATGGTTTATCACCAAATGGCAATTGTTATGCCAACTTTGAAAAATTTGTTGAGCAGTACCACACTGGGAGTTGGTGGCTTGGTAGCTGGTGGAATGGAATTAGGTTTGTATAATTGGCGGATGATGGCTAGGTTCACTGCCGATCGGGCTGCAATGCTAGCTTGTCAGGATATTGACGTAGCAACTACTACACTGATGAAACTTGCGGGTTTACCAGATGAGTACTTGACTAGTGCTGTAATTGAAGATTTCCTCGTTCAAGCCCGTGAGTTTGCATCCAATAACTTTGATAGCGTGGATAAAGTCACTAAAATATTAAGCTATACAGAGCCTGGGCTTTCTTGGATAGTTATGCGGGCTGGCGAATTATTAAAATGGGTTGATTCAGGAGCTTATGATAATTTAATTCAACAGACAAATTTAAAGACAGCGGCAGAACTAGAAGAAAAAGAAGCAAAGACACTAGAAGAAAAGGAAGGGTGGAATTTTTTGACTTCTTGGTGAGTTAATAATTCGTAATACTTCGGCTCCCTTCTCTACGAGAGGCTGTGCCAACGACTTCGCTCAGGGCAAGACGCTCAGTACAAGTTCGTAATTCGTAATTAACTATAGATAGAAGTAAGTTAATTTGAGTTAATAATTACAAATTACGAGTTATTCTGACAGACGATCGGCCCAATTCTAGGTTAGGTTACTTGGTTGGATCAAATCGAACTAAGAGTAACGGCTAACTTATCAGCAATTCCTGCAATCCAGTTTTCATCTTGTTTGGTGTAACTTCGAGGAGCATTCGCTCCCAAAATTAATGCACCTTGGTTGCCAATAGGTTGACAAATTACACCTTGAGTATTTTCTGGTAAATAATCAAATTCAAGCCTACCTGGATATATTTTTAGAGCAACTAGATAAATCGGTTTTTGTTTTTCGAGTACCTGTTTTAAGATTACTCCTGGCACAACTTCAGATTTAGTACCCAGAATCCCGCGACGCAACAAAACTTTACCTTGATAAAAAACCACAAGCGATCGCGTTACTGTATTAGTCAACAATAAATGAGATGCCCAGGCTAGCTCTGTTTTCACGGTTTCGGGTAAATCTGGTGCGAGTACAAAACCTTCTTCTCCAATTAGTTCTACAGTATCAGGCGATCGCGGCTGAACTTGCTGCCAAATTAAACCTGTCAAAATTAACACCGCACTCAAAATCACGCCCACTACATCACCACGCGATTGAGACTGGGTTAATTCCGGTGTTAATAAACGGTTAATCAATAAAAGTACAGCGCCTAGCCCACCCACAACAATGGGCAGACGCCGCAAAACTCGATTAGGATCGGGTTTAGTCATTTGTCATTTGTCATTTGTCATTTGTCATTGGGCATGGGGCATGGAAAAGAGACAAGGTAGACAAGGAAGAGGGGGAAGACTTGGGAGAGATTTGTTCAATAATTCCCCCTTGTCCCCCTTGTCTCCCTGCTCCCTGCACCCCTGCCTCTTGTCCCCCTTGTCTCCCTGCTCCCCTGCTCCCTGCCCCCTGCCTCATCTCCTCACTCCTCTCCTGGTTCAATAATCCGCTGGAAAAGATAACCAGTACCCCGCGCGGTGAGAATCAATTCTGGGTTGCTAGGATCGTCTTCTAATTTTGCCCGCAAACGCGATATATGCACATCTACTACGCGGGTATCTACATGACGTTCTGGTGTATAACCCCATACTTCCTGCAAAATTTCCGAACGAGAAAAAGCTTCTCCAGAGCGACTGACTAACAACTCTAACAAGCTGAACTCCATACCCGTCAATCGAATCCGCTCATCGCCTTTGTAGACTTGTCGCTTATTCGTATCAATTTTAATATTCGCGACATGAATTACCCCAGAGCTGGGAATACCAGAAGCACCGTTTTTATCTACTCGCCGCAGCACCGAGCGAATCCGGGCTTCTAGTTCCTTGGGGGAAAATGGTTTAACTACATAGTCATCAGCACCCAATTCTAACCCGGTGATGCGATCGGCGACATCACCCAAAGCTGTTAGCATAATAATGGGGACATCTGATTCTTTTCGTAATTCTTGACATACACCATAGCCGTCTAGCTTTGGCATCATTACATCTAAAACTACCAGGTCAGGCTCAGTTTTGCGAAAAGTATCCAAAGCTTCTTCCCCGTCGCCAGCGGTCACTACATCGTAGCCAATCATGGAAAGGCGTGTTTCCAAAATCCGGCGAATGCTGGCTTCGTCGTCTACCACCAAGATTTTTTCTTTATGGCTTTCCAAGTTTCTCTAGGCTCCTTGACTAAAAATTTACATGATTAATTTTTAATACCATAATATTAAGATATCATTCCATGAATTGATTTGGAAAAAGCTCTAAATACCACATATTATTAGTTTTTAGTTTTTTTCAAGAATTAAGTAAATATTAAGATTATTTAATAAGATTTAAGAATGGCAAAGCCAAAAACCTTTTTTGTTTGTAATGAATGTGGAGCAGAATCGCCCCAATGGTTTGGTAAGTGTCCAGCTTGCGGTACTTACAACTCTCTAGAAGAACAAATTTCGATTCAATCCTCAGTAGATGTACCCAGTCGGGGAGGAGTGAGTGGTTGGCAATCAACTCAAGGCAATGGCAAATCTCACGCTAAACCAGCTAAAGCGCGAGCCTCCTTAACATTTAACCAAATTACCGATCGCCAAATCGCTCGCTGGGAGTCTGGTTATGGAGAATTAGATCGAGTACTTGGAGGTGGGGTTGTCCCTGGCTCGATGGTGCTGATTGGTGGCGATCCAGGTATTGGTAAATCGACTTTATTGTTGCAAGTCTCTAATCAATTAGCACAGAAATATCGCATCCTTTACGTAACTGGTGAAGAATCAGGACAGCAGGTAAAATTACGAGCTTCTCGGTTGGGAGTATCAAAACCCCTAAGTATGGTAAATGAGGAGAAGGTAACAGTAGTAGATACTACGATTTCTATAGACCCTGACAGTATAGGTGCAGATTTATATGTACTGCCAGAAACAGATTTAGAAGAAATTTTACGAGAAATAGACTCTCTCAAACCAAATGTGGCGGTAATTGATAGTATCCAAACAGTGTTTTTTCCAGCGCTAACTTCTGCACCAGGTTCAGTAGCTCAGGTACGAGAATGTACCGCAGCACTGATGAAAGTGGCGAAGCACGAAGATATCACCATGCTGATTGTGGGACACGTCACCAAAGAAGGAGCGATCGCTGGGCCAAAAGTTTTAGAACATTTAGTCGATACAGTATTGTATTTTGAAGGCGATCGCTTTGCTTCCCATCGGTTATTACGGACAGTCAAAAACCGCTTCGGCGCAACTCACGAAATCGGCATCTTTGAAATGGTGACAGATGGATTGCGAGAAGTCTCCAACCCCTCAGAGCTATTTTTAGGCAACCGTGACGATCCCGCACCCGGTACTGCGATTGTGGTTGCTTGTGAAGGCACTCGCCCGATCGTTGTAGAATTGCAAGCTTTGGTGAGTCCCACTAGCTACCCCTCACCCCGTCGTGCTGGAACTGGCGTAGATTACAACCGCTTGGTGCAAATTCTCGCCGTTTTAGAAAAACGGGTGGGAATTCCCATGTCCAAGTTGGATTCCTACGTTGCTTCTGCGGGTGGGTTGAATGTGGAAGAACCGGCGGTAGATTTAGGAATTGCGATCGCAATTGTCGCTAGTTTCCGCGATCGCATCGTCGATCCCGGTACAGTATTAATCGGTGAAGTTGGGTTAGGCGGACAAGTGCGATCGGTTTCCCAAATGGAATTGCGGTTGAAAGAAGCTGCTAAGTTGGGATTTAAAAGAGCGATCGTCCCTAAAGGACAAAAATTCCCCGATCTTGATATCGAGATTTTACCCGTTGCCAAAGTAATAGATGCGATTATTGCCGCCATCCCGCATCAAGAATTGACAGCCGACGATTTAGAACCCGATGAAGATTAATAAGGGACTTCCAAATAAAAAAATATACAAATTTTCTTGTGGGGTGGACATCTTGTCATTGGTGTCAACGGGCGCTCGTGTCGCCCACCCCACAAGAGTGGATAATTTATTTCTTGGAAGTCCCTAAGGATAACGCGGGAGATGAGGGAAATGGGGGAGATGAGGGGACAACCAGACAAGGAGAATAACTCCTAACTCCTAACTCCTAACTCAACAGTCACTTTTACACACCAAAGAAAAACCCATCATGGCAACCCTCACTCAAGACTACAAAATCACTTGGGAAAAACTACCCGATGATTACAAACTCCCCGACGATCCAGTGGATAACATCAACCAACCAGCCTTAGCTGCTGCACTCACAGAAAGCCTACAATTAGCTGGAAAAATTTCAGCTAACGCCCTGGCAACAACTAATTATGGCATTTGTGCCACTCTAAATAACAAAATAGTCATTAAAGCGCCTGATTGGGCTTTCATTGCCAAAATTAATGTTAGTAGAGAAGAAGTAATACGCAGTTACACACCTCAATTACAAGGTGACATTCTCGTAATTGTAATGAAATTTGTTTCTGATACACAGGAGACAGAATATTCTATCAAAGCGACATATCCCCCAGGAAAATGGTTTTTCTACGAGCGCATCTTAAAAGTACCAAACTACATTATTTTTGAGCCAGACAGCGGCAGTTTTGAGATGTATCGCTTGCAGAATACAGAACAATACATTTTGCAAGAGCCTGATGAAAATCAACGCTACTGGATAGCAGAAATGAATCTTTATCTTGGGTGTGGCAAGTACTCGTGAAAATCGCACAACGAAATGGTTGCGGTAGTGGGATGAACAAGGAAACCTTCTACCTTGGGGAACAGAATTAGCCGAACAAGAACGCCAACGCGCCGAACGATTAGCAGCACAGTTGCGGGCTGCGGGAATTGAACCGGAAGATTAGACTTCTTGTAAATAATTAAAGATTGCTAGGTTTAGTTAAAAATTTGCTAAATCTAGCATTTTTTTATAGCAATAAAATTTTAAATAACTCGAATTAGACATAATTTATTCTCGTTAAAAATTGGGAATTATTGATAGAAATTTTTGAATTCATAGTTGACAAAGTATAATTTTATACATTAGTATAAAACCATGATAAAGGCGATCGCCCAATCCCGCAAAAGATGAATGCGATCGCCCTTATCGGCCCCCTTATCAGGAGATAAATACAATCATGGCACAACACAAAGATTCCGCCCAGTCAAAGTTAGAACAGTTCTTAGGTGAATATTTAAATACACCTGCTCCCAAAGAATCTACTCAAAGCCCATTTCCCAAAAGAAAACCTATCAAGCATATATTGATAGGTTCTCTTGAAACCGTTACCAGTACCATTCACCATTTGCAGGTAATTGGCTACGCCAGCGTCGGAGATTGGAGTCCACTAGTACCAACTGGGAGTCCAGATGAAGTAATGAGTATTCTAATCCGGCAAATCCCGATCCAATAACCCAAATGTAGAGACGTTGCATTGCAACGTCTCTTTTTCTGAATTCTGATTAGTTCCTATCCAATCCTTCTTCCTGGTTGCCTGTTTCATTAGATTTTTGTGCTTCATTAGCAATCATGCCATTGATGTAGCTAACAATTATCGCTAATTCTCCAATTGCTTCCAGTTCAGCAGCTTCTTCTGGTGTTTCAGAATCAGCAGTTTTTTTATCAACAAGTTCTTGCATTCGATCTGACATTTCATCTGTAATTTTAAACAGATAAAGTTTATTGACTTTTTGAAGTTGAATACCATTCTCTAGCCAGGATGAAGGTTTAGCTACTGCGATCGCCATAAGTTTATTACAATTGAATACACTGCTTATTGTAGGCTCCATCGACATTGCTTAAAGTCTACCTTGTTAAACACCAGTAATGAGACAAATCAAAATTATCGTTGAAAAACATTCTGACGGTTATGTTGCCTATCCTCTTGGTATAAAAGGGGCTGTAGTTGGTCAAGGAAACACTTATGAAGAAGCCTTAGCCGATGTCAAGTCAGCTATTCGCTGCTATATCGAGATATTTGGCAAAGAAATGCTTGAAGATGACTCACCAGTAATCGAAGCTTTTCTGACAGAAGCAGAGGTGGCTATTTAATGCCCAAGTTTCCTGTAGATGCTCCAAAGAAAAGAGTTATCAAAGCATTTGAGTTATTAGGGTTTCGCATTGTTCGGGAACGCGAACATATTGTTATGGTGCGAGAAAATGAAGATGGCTCGCAGACACCATTAGTAATGCCTAATCAATCCCAAATTAAATCAGGGACATTAAGATCGATTTGCACTCAAGTAGCTATCTCGCGGGATGAATTCTTAACAGCCTATGAGCAAAGTTGAGTAAACAGCTAAATGTAGATATATTGCATACAAAGTTTATACATTAACCTTGCCAAAAACTGATATTTATGATGTGCCAAAATAAAATATCAGTGAAACTACGGTTTTGACCAATGGCGTGGAATCCAGGGCAGCAGTTATTTGGCGATCGCTACATCATCGAAAGAAAATTAGGCGAAGGTGGCATAGGTATAACTTATCTGGTAAAAAATCGACGCGGTGAATTGCGAGTTATCAAAACTCTCAGAGAACAAATCCTGAATCATCCTGACTGGATACGACATCAAGATAAATTACGGCAAGACTTTCGCGATGAAGCTTTGCGACTGGCTTTGTGTCACCATCCTCATATAGTGCAGGTAGAAAACGTCTTTGATGAAGGTAATTTTCCCTGCATGGTGATGGAGTATATCGAAGGCGAAGATTTGGGAAAGCGAATAACCGAAAAAGGTGCGTTACCAGAAGCAGAAGCACTGCAATATATTAGACAAATTGGCGAAGCTTTGATACTGGTTCACGACAAAGGTTTACTGCATCGGGATTTAAAGCCAAGTAACATTATGATGCGTGCGGGTAAACCAGAGGCAGTGTTAATTGACTTTGGTATTGCCAGACAATTTATTCCCGGTGGAGTTCAACAACACACACAAAATCTTACTCCTGGTTATGCGCCACCTGAGCAGTATTTACCTGATGCCGAACGGGGAGAATATATTGATGTTTACGCCTTAGCCGCTACGTTATATTCTTTGCTGACTGGAGAGTTGCCGATGCCAGTACCAGTCAGACTGCAAAATTTTACCATGCGATCGCCTAAAGAATTGAATTCGAGTGTGGGCGATCGGGTGAATGAGGCAATTATGCGGGGGATGGCGTTAAATTACAAATTTCGCCCCCAGTCAGTACAGGAGTGGTTGGATTTGCTGGGTGCAAGTCCCATACCGCCAACACAACCAGTAATATCTTCTCCTCAAACACCCCTATCTTGGGAATGCGTCCACATCATCCCAGGTATTTCTGGAATAGCCCTTAGTCCCAAGGGAGATATCCTAGCAAGTATGCCAGGTTCAGTTATTCACTTGTTTTCATCAACTACAGGTGAACTTATCCGCACCCTAACTGGTCATTCCGAATTGGTTAGTTTCGCAGGCGTAGCCATCAGTAGTGATGGGCAAATGCTGGCTAGTGGTAGTGAAGACAAAACCATCAAACTGTGGTCAGTCGCAACAGGTAGAGAAATTTGCACTTTCATTGGTCACTCCCACGCTGTTAATTCCGTTGCCATTAGTAATGATGGTAAAATACTAGCCAGTGCTAGTGCTGATAAAACTATCAAATTGTGGTCAGTCGCCACAGGTAAAGAAATTCGTACCCTGACCGGTCATACCGAATCAGTTTTTTCCGTCGCCATCAGTACTGATGGGCAAATTGTCGCTAGTGGTAGTGTGGACAAGACTATCAAATTGTGGTCGGTGGCAACAGGTAGAGAAATTCAAACACTGACTGGTCATTCCCACTATGTTTTTTCTGTAGCCATGAGTAGTGATGGGCGAATACTGGCTAGCGGTAGTGCTGACAAAACCATCAAACTGTGGGAACTCTCAAAAAATTGGCTGCAAAAGATCAAGGTTACAGAAATTCGCACGTTGACTGATCATTCTGACGGGGTTTATCCCGTAACCATCACTGGTGACGGACAAATTCTGGCTAGCGGTAGTTGGGACAAGACTATCAAACTGTGGTCAATCCCAACAGGTAGAGAAATTCGCACTCTGAGTGGCTATTCTGATTTGGTTTTGTCCGTCGCCATCAGTAGTGATGGTCAAATGCTGGCTAGTGGTAGTCGGGATGGGAGTATCAAACTATGGGAAGTAGTCACAGGCAAAGAAATTTACACCCTGACTGGTCATTCTAACTCGGTTAATTCCGTCGCCATCAGTAGTGATGGGCAAATCCTGGCTAGTGGTAGTATAGACGAAACTATCAAACTGCGGTCAGTCGCCACAGGCAGAGAAATTCTCATTTTGAGTGGCCATTCTAACTCGGTTAATTCCGTCGTCATAAGTAGGGATGGGCAAATTCTGGCTAGTGGTAGTGCTGACAAAACTATCAAATTCTTGGAAGTTGCAACAGGTAGAGAAATTCGCACTCTAACTGGTCATTCTAAATCACTTTTTTCCATCGCCATTAGTAGTGATGGGCAAATTCTGGCTAGCGCTAGTACGGACAACACTATCAAGCTGTGGTCAGTGGTAACAGGTCAAGCAATTCACACCTTAACTAGTCATTCATCGTATGTTATGTCTGTAGCCATGAGTAGCGATAGGCAAATACTGGCTAGTGGTAGTGCTGACAACACTATCAAATTGTGGTCAGTCACAACAGGTAAAGAAATTTGTACCCTAACTGGTCATTCTTGGCATGTTATGTCCGTAGCCATAAGTAGCGATGGGCAAATACTGGCTAGTGGTAGTCGGGACAACACTATCAAATTGTGGTCAGTCACAACAGGTAAAGAAATTTGTACTCTAACTGGTCATTCTAACTCGGTTAATTCCGTCGCCATTAGTAGTGATGGGCAAATCTTGGCTAGTGGTAGTGCTGATAAAACTATCAAACTGTGGGAAGTCGCAACAGGTAGAGAAATTCTTACCCTCAGTCATTTTGACTCAGTTAATTCCGTCGCCTTTAGCCCCGATGAAAATTGGCTTGCTGCTGGAGACAATAGCGGAAATATCAAAATATGGCGACGCAGCTAGTTGTGGAATAACAGCGTCACAATAATATTAGAACTAGCGCACAATCAATATATATGAGCGTCATTATATCCGATGAAACCTTAAAAGCCTGTGGGATGACCGCAGCCGAATTCAAGCAGGAAATTGCATTGCTATTGTTTCAGTCTGGTAAATTGCCTTTAGGACACGCCAGCAAGTTAGCAGAAATGGATAAAGTACAGTTTCGACAGCTGCTCAAAGAGCGCAAAATTCCTCTTTACTCTTATGATATAGAAGATTTTGAACTCGATTTAAAAAACTTGCGGGAGTTAGGCAGGTTGTGATTGTAATTGGTGATACCTCGCCAATCACCAACCTAGCTGCAATAGGTCAATTAAACTTACTTAGGCAACTATACAATACAATCCTGATTCCGAAAGCTGTTTATCAAGAACTAACAGCTACAGGTGTACCTGTACCTGGTGCAATTGAAGTGTAAACGTTGAAATGGATTGAGATGCGCCAAGTAACAAATCGCTCCCTAGTCACAACCCTTTTACGACAGCAATTGGATGAAGGTGAATGCGAAGCAATTACACTTGCGATTGAACTCAAGGCAGAATTGCTACTTATTGATGAACGTCGAGGTAGAGCAAAAGCTGATAGCTTAGGATTGCGGATTACAGGGTTGTTAGATGTTCTCATCGAAGCCAAACAAAAAGGATTTATTTTAGCTGTTAAACCTCTACTTGATGAGCTAATTGCTAACGCGGAGTTTAGAGTTGCTGACGATCTCTACGCTCGTATTTTAAATACTGTAGCAGAGTAACATAGATACCGTTTAAGCAATGCAAGACGAGCAACACTTGTGGACGGATAATTTTAGAAAACGGAAATGAATACGCGATTAGTCGATTCGCTGGTACAAATCATCGAATCCCTCACCCTAGAAGAACGCATTTTTCTGCAACAGCGACTAAGCAGCCAGCCAATTCAAGTGACAGTCGGTGTCTGCGGGGGACAGCCACGCATTCGCAATACGCGCATCCCTGTGTGGACGCTAGTGGCTTTTCGCCAACAGGGAGCAGATGAGGAAGAGTTACTGCGAAATTATCCTACTCTAACCCATGACGATCTAAAAGCTGCCTAGACTTATTATGAACAGCACCAAGAACAATTAAATCGAGCAATCATCACGTTCGCTGAGGATGATGATGGTTAAGCTTTACTCTAATGAGAATTTTCCAATGGATATAGTCAGAGAACTGCGCCAGTTAGGCTATTATGTCCTAACTTCCTATGAAGCAAGCTATTAAAACACTAAAATAAAAGCACATATCAATAAATTATATCGCCCTAACTATGACAACCGTAATCGCTAGACCTTCATCCTTGATTGGCAGTATCAGAATAGAAAAGCTGGATAAATTTAATCTGTTCAAATTTAATGATGAACTGCAAGCACGGATGGAAGAACTTTTAGAACGCAAAAAAGCTGATTTACTAACTCCAGAAGAAGTTATCGAACTTGAAGAAATTGGAGAACTAGATAGAATTTTTACCCATATTAATGCGATGCTGGTAGCTCAAAAAGATGATTGATGATGCTACTAAAGAAATTGTCCGAAAACGCGCCAATTATTTGTGCGAGTATTGCCATTCTCCAGAACGCATTTCTACAACAAGATTTACAGTAGACCATTTGATACCAAAGTCTATTGGTGGTGATGATGAAATTAATAATTTAGCCTTGGCTTGTCGCCGTTGTAACGAACGTCGCTACAACTTTATCGCGGGATATGACTCAGAGACTCAAGCAGTAGTACCCCTCTTTAATCCTCGTCAACAAATTTGGTCAGAGCATTTTCTCTGGTCAGCAGATGGTAGGACAATTATCGGAATTACACCCACTGGTAGAGCAACCTGCAAGCGACTTGATATGAACGATGAACGCTATCCAGAAGATGACTCAATTCAGAGTGCGCGAGGTTTTTGGTTTCAAGCTGGGTTGCATCCTCCTAGTGAAGATCGCCGAAAAACCTAGTCGCTATAATTCTCTTTAGCTGAAGCGTATTGCTCTTGAACCTACTACTATTTAGCTCTAAACACAAAAATTTTAACTTTAAACGAAAATATTCTCACTTCAAACCACAATGTTCTCGTTTTAAACCAGAACGTTCTCACTTCAAACCGAAAATTTCTCGTTTCAACCCAAAACATTCTCACTTCAAACCGAAAATTTCTCGTTTCAACCCAAAACATTCTCACTTGAAACCGAAATGTTCTCGTTTCAAACGAAAACGTTCTCACTTGGAACTAAAATATTAATGCTCTGAACTCGGAGTGTCTCACTTGAAACTGAAACACCCAAGCTCAGAGCAGCAAGTTTTATGTTTTTAGGTACAAGCGTCGAGTTAATTTCTCGACTTATGAAGTTTGTGGTTGCGCTTTTTTAGCTTTCCGCGCAAATCTTCGCCCTAAATCATCAACCATTGACTCTAAACCCGCGCCTTTACCACTAACTTTGGCATAGTTATATACCATCAAACCCGCCGCATAAGCTTCGCTACCAACAGCCACAGATGTATCATCCACCAGTCCTTGCAGTTGCGTCAACGACAGCATAATGGGGTACAGGGCTTCAAATAGTTCGATATCCTGACGCATTTCATTCAAGTCAAAAGAACGCGGTAAAAAGTCAGGGTTTTGTGTGGCGATTTCTAAAGCTTTACTCACAAACGCCCGACTCTTATCGCCCAGCTTGGGTAAAGCTTTACGTTCCTCGGTTGTCAAATCAATCAAGAACGGTAACTTTTCGCGGATAGTAGTAATAGCTTGCATCACGGCTTCCCTGTCTGCAGAAGAAAGTTTTGCACTGACTTTATTATCTGCCATTTTTCATACACCTTTAATGGTACTAAATTTCAGTATTCCCCAAGTAATTTAGAAAGTAATAGTTATTTATAAGCAATTAACAAAATTTTTTATACCTTTCAACAAGCGATATCTAGCTAATTACCAACCTTGAGCAAATTTCACGATTAGAGTCCAGTGGCATTTCAATACTTTTCGGTTAAGGGGGAAAGGGGAAAGGGAAAGGGTTTGAATTTACCTTTTCCCCTTTGCCCTTTAACCTTTTCCCAGACCAAAAGAGAGATTGTTAGGCTTATCCGAAAAGTATTGAGTGGCATTTTACCCAAGGAAGCCGAACATTTAGAGATAATAGTAGCAAAGGTAATCTTCAAATTTGGCGTTAGCAGAGCGGTGCATGAACACTTCGCAGCTAGTTGTGGAATAACATTAATTTTGAATGCGTGAATACTTCGGCTACGCTCAGTACAAGTTTTGAATTTTGAATTTTTAATATGACTTCTTCTCCCCATTACATCCCTCAATCTGACCCACCGCTTCCTCCTTGGGAAACCCTACCAACAATGTATGATTTACCAAGTGACAACCCAGAGGAACCAGGCTTGCCAGACGATTTCCACTTTTTACAACCCTTACTTTTATACTTAACTTTTCAGCCCATGAACTGGAATCCCGAACTAGTTTACAGTGCGGCTGACCTTAATCTCTATTATGATTTACAGCATCCTTTGTGGTATAAACGCCCAGATTGGTTTGGTGTAGTAGGTGTAGGAAAATTATATAAAGGGTATAAAGGCCAAGACTTGCGGTTAAGTTATGTCACTTGGCAAGAACCAGCAAATCCCTTTGTAGTTGTTGAGTTATTATCTCCAGGTACGGAAGACGAAGATTTAGGCACAAGAAGAGAAAGTGCAGCAGATAAACCTCCTAGCAAATGGGAAGTTTATGAGCGAATTTTGCGGATTCCCTACTATATTGTTTTTAGTCGCTACACTAATGAACTTCGGGCTTTTCAGTTAGTCGGCGGTCACTATGAACCGATGAATTTGACGGAAGGGCGCTTACTAATGCCAGAGATAGATTTAAGTTTAGGCTTATGGCAAGGTTCATTTCGAGATATTGAAAAGTTGTGGTTAAGGTGGTTCACTTTGACAGGAGAATTAATTCCCGCACCCACAGAGGAAGCTGCTGCTGCAACTGAACGAGCTATAATTGCTGAACAAGAAGCTACAGAAGCTAGACAAGAAGCTACAGAAGCGAAACAAGAAGCTACAGAAGCTAGACAAGAAGCTACAGAAGCGAAACAAGAAGCTGCTCAAGCCAAACGAAAAGCTGAACAATTAGCAGAACGTTTGCGTCAGTTAGGCGTGAATCCTGACGAACTAAATGAATTATTGTAGCTTCAGGAGTCTTTTCTGATACGCAGCATCATTTTCTGCTTTTGAGGAATCACTTGTAATGAAAACTTTGATAGCTGATACCGAAGCCGCTATCTGATAATGATATTAGCTCTCAGAAAGATTAATTTTTGAGAGCGATCGCATATTTAGCACTTGAAATACATATAATATTTCTTTCAGCAAGTCTATAGCAACCTCATTTTTTATGAAAAACTATGATGTCACGCTATATCCTTACTGTTCCTCAACCCAGTTTCAATTGGGTAACTATGGGGATAAGGTTCAGCAGCAAATCTCAAAGGCGATGCCCTGAACATTTGCAGATATTACCGCAGACACTGATTATGTTGCAGCGGCTAAAATACTTAAGTATTAGTATTACGATCGAATTACTCAAGTTAAAATCGTCTATTTGGTAACACAAGACCATCAGAAAATTGTAGAAAAGTGTATTTCCTTGGCTTGATAGTGGTGCTAACCTCAATTTAAAGGATGTTATCAGCCCTTATCTGCTAGAGTTTCTGACTTTCAGCAAATTAGATAATTTATCAATAACAAAATCGCTAGGAGTGCGATGATGATGTCACAGTCCCCTATGACAAGACCAGAAATAGCTGCTGGAACTCTAATCGATAACCGCTATATTATCCAAAAACTTCTAGGACAGGGAGGATTGGGACGAACTTACTTAGCATTTGACACTCGTCGGTTTAATGAAGCCTGTGTTCTCAAAGAATTTGCACCCATTGGCACAGGCGAAAGTGGACTGGAACAATATCGGAACTTATTTAAAAGAGAGGCAAAAATTCTTCATCAATTGCAACATCCTCAAATTCCTAAGTTTTTGGCTTGCTTTGAAGGAGATGGTCGGCTATTCCTAGTACAAGAGTATGTTGATGGTAAAACATATTCAAGACTGCTAGGAGAACTGCAACGTCAAGGAAGAAATTTTTCTGAAGACGAAGTTATCCAGTGGCTAAAGAATCTGCTGCCTGTTTTGGAATATGTTCACCAGCACAACATTATCCATCGAGATATTTCTCCAGACAACATCATGTTACCCGATGGCAAGGATCTGCCAGTGCTGATTGATTTCGGGGTAGGCAAGCAAATTGCTGATATTAACGAAGGAAGAAGTTCCAACCACCAGGTAACGTTTGTTGGCAAAATGTCCCTTGTCGGCAAAGTTGGATATGCTCCCCGCGAACAGATTAGTTTGGGTTTATGTTCGCCCTCCAGTGACCTTTATGCTTTGGGTGTAACTGCTATTGTATTACTCACAGCTAGAGATCCATCTTTATTAATGGATCAATACTCACTTGAATGGAACTGGCGTGATTATACCTATGTTACTGATGAGTTTGCTCAAGTGCTTGACTGTATGTTGGAAGATAGACCTAACAAGCGATACCAAACAGCCAGCGAAGTTCTTAGAGATTTAGAACGTATTGGAGAACCAGAAATAGCAATATCTTCTGCATTCATGGTTGATGATTTGCCGGCTACAGTATTTAACCCTGAATTTCAGGCTATGTCAGCCATATCGCAGTCATATAACCAACCTGAAGAAACAATTTTTAATTCACCTACTAGTCCACAAAATGGGCGAAAAATTGAACAACAGCAACAATCTTTACTCCAACCAGCATTTATCAAACATTGCCAGCAAGAATTAGCCTATCACATCGGACCAATGGCAAATCTGATTATAGAAGAAATACTAGCTCACAATCCTTATATTTCAGCTGACCAATTCATTGAACTTGTAACTAAGGAAATTCCTAACTTTCAAGCAGCTTTTGAATTCAAAAAAAGCTTATTTTCATAGAGATATAGACATTATGAAAGTAAGTTGAAGTCAAGAGATTTCATAAAAGTAACAAGGTTTTTTAGCAAAGCTACACGCAAGGTCTTCTACAGAAGTCATTGCATTAGCGTAGCAGTAGATAGTTCACGTACCTTTGCAAAGAAGCAAGCTAAATGTAGCCTCTCGTAGAGAGCATCATTATGAATTATTGTAATCGCCTGTACCTCCTTGAGTACGTTTGATTCTTTTCATTGCCATTTCTAAACTTAACTGCATCCGTTTAAAGGCTCTAGCTAAATTACCGATTTCATCATTAGACATCTGCTCAAATTCAACTTCCATATGTCCCGTACTAACTTCTTCGGCTATACGAGTCATGCGTTTGAGAGGAATTACAACTTGTCGATTCAAGAACAAGTTGACTAATAGGATAGTCGCTATAAATATAGCTGATACAATCAAGATAATTAGTAAAGAAGACTGATTTGCTTTATTAATGACATTCTTGGCGGGTACTGATATAATCTGAGCGCCAACAATTTCATTAAGTTTCCACCCAAATCCATTAGCAGCACCATAAAGACTAATCATACTTTGAGGTGCAGCTTCAGGTACGCTATGACAGGCCAGACAGCTTTGTTCAGACACTGCTAAGGGACGAGCAATATAAAAGATATCCCCACCAGGAATTGAGCGAAATCCACTAACTTCTTTAAGGTCTGATTTATTTCTGAACTGTTCTACAATTTCCGTCTCAAAACCGTCAGCCTTATCCCGAAGATTTGTGGGATTGAGAGTTGCTTCTTTATAAAAGAAATCACGGTAGTCTGTTGTTTTCCGTAAAATTTCAAACACTTCTCGTGCTGAGTATCCAGGAACGGTTTGCGGCAAAAATTCAGTAGCCAATTTATCAACTAGCTCTGGATTTACTTGAGTACTGGTATATTTACGAACAGAACTCATTGTTTGAATGAGCATGAGACCAGTGGAGCTAATATCTTGTTTAGCATTCTCCCTCAGTAGAGAAGAAAGAGTAAATCCACTCAAGCTCAAACCAAATGTCAAAATTACTAGTAGCAGAATTGTAAATTTTTGTTTCAAATTTAAATTCTTTAGCATAATTTTAGATTACCTACAAGTCAAATTATTATGAACAAATATATCTAAAGTTACTGTTTACTCTAGCATGAGCAATCAAGTTTCATATTTTCGTATAAGGGCATAGTTTAGGCAAAACTATGAGGGTATATTCAAACTTTATACTATTAGTAATTATTGAGGTTAATCAAAATGTTATCTAAGTAACTAAGTTCTCAAAAGCTACAACAGCAATTCAAATGGAATTCCTAAAAATTCGTGTTGGCTGTTCTGATACCGTGCCAAAATAAATACCAGCAATTGTCAAATATTACTAATGGTGTGGAATGCAGGAAAGTCTTTATTCGGGGGACGCTACATTATTGAAAGCCAACTAGGTGAAGGCGGAATTGGCATTACTTATCTTGCCAGAAATCAACGAAATCAACAGCGAGTGATTAAAACCCTCAAAGAAGAAATCCTGAATCACCCCGCCTGGATACTCCACCGAAACAAGTTAAGGCAAGACTTTCGTGATGAAGCAGTTCGGCTGGCTGTGTGCCACCACCCTCATATAGTACAGATAGAAACCATCTTTGATGAAGGGAATTTGCCCTGCATGGTGATGGATTACATCGAAGGGGAAGACTTAGCACAGCGCTTAAGGCGAACAGGGGTGCTATCAGAAGCAGAAGCACTACTTTACATCCGGCAAATTGGCGATGCTTTAACCCTAATCCATTCTAAAGGACTGTTGCATCGGGATCTCAAACCACGCAACATCATGATCCGCATTGATAAATTAGAAGCAGTGCTGATAGACTTTGGCATCGCTAGAGAATTTATTCCTAATACGATTCAAAGGCATACAGTGTATCGTACTCCTGGTTTTGCTCCACCTGAACAGTATGAATCAGAAGCGCCGCGAGGAGAATACATTGATATTTACGCCCTAGCTGCTACTTTGTATAACTTGCTTACCGCAGTTGTACCAACTAGTGCAGATGATAGACGACACAATATCAATTTAGAACCACCACAATATTTTAATCCCAACATCAGCAACAGGGTAAATCAAGCTATTATGTGCGGCATGGATCTGGAGTCAACGTATCGTCCCCAATCTGTGCAAGAGTGGTTGGATTTATTAGGCTCTGAGACAGAGGGGTATGTAACAAAAACATCATCTACTCTAGTGATAAGCCCTAAGCAGCAACTACCTGTACCTATTGTATTAGATCGGCAGAACTGGAAATGCGTACAGACCCTCAAAGGTCATTCTAGTATGGTTCATGCGATCGCCATTAGCCCAGACGGACAATTTATTGCTAGTGGCAGTAATGACAAGACCATCAAACTTTGGCAAGTGAACACTGGCAAGCTAGTGCGTCAACTGGGTCGTTGGTATTCTAGTCATTCCAGTATGGTTCATTCCGTCGCCTTTAGCCCAATCCCAATCTCTTCAAACCTTTCTTATCAAGGCGAATCCGGCAAATCTGCGGGAGTTGCAGACCTAAATCGGGGAATTTTAGCTAGCGGGAGTTGGGATAATACAATCAAATTGTGGGATGTCAACACGGGTAAAGAAATTCGTACTCTCACTGGTCATGCTAATTGGGTAAATTCCGTTACTTTTAGTCCAGATGGCAAGTTTTTGGCTAGTGGCAGCGCTGACTGCACAATCAAACTGTGGCAGGTAAACACAGGCATAGAAATCCAAACTTTCACAGGTCATTCCGACCCAGTTTCGTCAGTCGCCTACTCTCCGAGAACGTTTACAACCAATAGCCAGGATAGACAACTGGTGGCTAGTGGCAGTAATGATTACACAATTAAATTGTGGCAAGTATATACAGGCAGGAACATTTACACATTCACAGGCCATTCTTTCTTTGTCAACTGTATTGCCTTCAGCAAAAATGGGGAAATTATCGCCAGTGGCAGTGGTGACAACACGATTAAACTCTGGCATATAAATACAGGCAGAGAAATTCGTACTCTCATTGGTCATTCTGATTCAGTTTGGTCAGTCGCCTTTAGCCAGGATGGACAATTTCTGGCTAGTGGCAGTTGGGATAACACAATCAAACTGTGGCACATACACAGTGGCAGAGAAATCAGCACACTTACAGGGCATTCTAACTATGTTAGATGTGTCGCCTTCAGTCCCGATGGCCAAACCCTAGTTAGCGGTAGTGATGACGATACGATTAAAATTTGGCGAAGGGGTAGTAAATAATTCGTAATTTTTCTATAAATCTACAGATAGAACTGCGATCGCCCCAAATTTGTGACAATAATGACGGCAACCGTTATTTTTGAACAAAAATAAATTATATGGGCTTTGGTATTGGTGATTTATTCTGGATCTTTCTCCTTCTGACTTCTTTGCAACCCCTTTGGCAAAAACGTCAAATTGAATATCGGCGCTTGCGTGCTTTGCAAGAATTTCAGCAGGAACGCAAAAGTCGGGTGATTTTACTGATTCACCGTCAAGAGTCCATTAGCTTTTTGGGAATTCCCCTATCTCGCTACATTACTATCGAAGACTCAGAACAAATATTGCGAGCAATTCGCCTCACACCCCCAGAAGTGCCGATTGACTTAATTTTGCACACTCCTGGTGGTTTAGTTTTGGCTACGGAACAAATCGCCAGAGCATTAATTCGCCACCAAGCAAAAGTCACAGTTTTTGTACCTCACTATGCTATGAGTGGCGGTACAATGCTTGCCCTCGCCTCTGATGAAATTATTATGGATGCTAACGCTGTCTTGGGTCCAGTTGATCCCCAATTGGGTAATTACCCCGCAGCCAGTATCTTGAAAGTGGTTGAAGATAAACCCATCAGTGAGATTGATGACCAAACCCTAATTATGGCCGACCTATCACGCAAAGCAATTGGGCAGGTACAGCGGTTTGTACGAACTTTGCTAAAAGACAGTATACCTAAGCAAAAAGTTTTGCCAGAAAATATCGAACCGATTATTGAAGCCTTGACAACTGGACGCGTCACCCATGACTATCCCATCACTATTGAAGAAGCAACAGAAATGGGGCTGCCCGTAACCGTCGGACTGCCCCATTCTATTTATGATCTCATGGATCTGTACCCACAGCCACAAGGAGGACGACCCAGCGTGCAGTATATTCCTATGCCTTACAATGACCGCCGTCCAATTCTACCTACACCAAAGGGCAGACCCTTAGAAGAACCAAATCAGATCGCTTGAGCGGCTTTGGGGTAGGAGTTTTTTCTGGCAACTAGGGTGTCGCTGTTGGTGTCGCTGTTGGTGTCGCTGTTGGCGTAGCTGTCGGTGTCGCTGTCGGTGTCGCTGTCGGTGTCGCTGTTGGTGTCGCTGTCGGTGTCGCTGTTGGCGTAGCCGTTGGCGTAGCCGTTGGCGTAGCCGTTGGTGTCGCTGTCGGTGTTGCTCTCGGTGTTGCTCTTGGTGTTGGTTTAGTTGTCGGTTTAGTTGTTGGTTTAGTTGTCGGCTGGCTGAAGAGTGTCTTTGCTTCTTCATTCAGCTTTTGGCGGAGTGCTAAATTAGCAATTCCAGTTTCTTGCAACTGATATTTCTTCTGATACTCCTTCACCACTTCTTCCGTGCGGGAACCATAAAAATGATCGCGCGGTAGGGGAGGATTTGGCTTCACCACTGCATTTAAATTTATGTGCAAAATTTGAACGATGTTAGCAGCGAAATTTTGGGTTTTTGGCCCTGCGATGCCATCAACTGGTTTTAGCTTATAACCAGTCTGAAATTCTCGAATTGCCTTTTTAGTTTCCTCGTCTGTCAAAGCGGTGTTTGTTACCTTGACGTTATAGCCTAATCCCCGCAATACTTCACGGAATTGCTGGGGCGTATAACTTTTTTGAGGGGCTGCAAAACCTGTGTCTGCAATTACCAAACTAGCAGTCATCAGGCAAGTAACAGCAAAGGTTGCGCTTGATTTTCCAAACCCACACCACATACTTAAAAACTCCTTTGGGTCAAATCAGCAGGATCATAAACGTTAACAGCTGCATTTTAAGTTTGTTTAATAACTTTTTTCACGATTATTTAATGAATTTTGAACAAATTGTGATTTTTTTTTGTTAAATTTAGCTAGATGTTTAAACAACAATTTCTGTCATCCATCAAAAGAAGTATCTTGTATTAGCAAAGATACAGTGGTTATCATTTGAAGCGAATATACCCACCCTTTTAACCCAAAACTGCGTTAGAAAATCACATCTGTGCATTAGACTTCTTGGCATTTGTCGGGAAAAGGGGAAAGTGGGGCCCCAAGAAGGGGATAAGGGGCGAGGGGAAGGGGAAAAGGTTCTGCAAAAGTCCCCTTCCCCTTTACCCCAAACCCAATTCCCCACAAATGCCAAGAAGTCTAGTCTCTTTACCTGTGGCTGTGCTGCAATGAGGAGGATTTTCAGCCTATGACTGGAAAAGAGGTTTTAAAGGAGTTTTGTTTTGGGCTGAAGTTGATACCCATGACAGATGTGTACTTCTACTGGGGTCTACTCGACTGGAAATTGCTGTAATTGGTTAGAAAGAGCAAAAAATTAATAAATGAAAAAATTTATGTTTTAAATACCTCAACAAGTATCATATATTACAAGAAATGAAAAATATAAAATCTTATAAGCAGCGTAATCTTTGGTTTGAAAGATTTATGGCAATTGCTGCGACAGTAAATTTAGGTTTAGTGTTGTTTGATTTAAGTTACGTACCTTGGCGAGATATCTACTTGCGAAAACTTCCTCAAATTACTAAGATTTATGACCCAATTAAAGGTATTGAAAGTCATCGAGACACAAAAAGTTATCTAGAAACAGTAGACGCATTAGAGGAACAAGTTAGGCAAACAGGGTTACAGTCGCCTCAGGTAAATAGCAGGTTAATACAAATAAGTCGTCTTAGTAGCGAGATGATTGACAGTAATCCGTTTGCAGGAGCGAATAAGAGTGGGACGCTGGAGAAAATCAAACAAAGGATGCGATCGCACATCGGTAAAGAATCTGCAAAACAATCCTTTGCTACTTTTTGGAGTCAGCCATACTTATCACAAAATGACTGGCTTGAAGAAATTAATTTTTTTAACAAAAGCATTCGCCCTTTGATCGCCAGTAACTACTACCGCCAAATCGGGGAAAATGGCGATTTTATTGATAAATTCTGGCTTATTGACTTACCTTTTCTGATTTTATTTGGCGTAGAATTGCTGGGGCGCACCTTCTGGCTCAGACGCCAACATCCCGGTTTTAGCTGGTTAGAAGCACTATTGTGGCGTTGGTACGATTTATTTTTACTACTGCCATTTTGGCGAGGGTTGCGAATCATACCTGTATTAATTCGCCTCGATCAAGCGCAGTTATTGAATCTGCATCCAGTGCGAAAGCAACTTAATCAGGGGATTGTTGCCAATTTTGCCGAAGAACTGACAGAAATTGTCGTGGTGAGGGTGATTAATCAGGTTCAGGGTTCAATTCAGCGGGGTGAGTTAACAAACTGGCTCTCGCAACAAGAAAATTTACGTCCCTACATAGATATTAATAATGTGAATGAAGTGGAAGCGATCGCAGGTCTTTTGGTAAAAACAATTGTCTACCAAGTGCTACCTGATATCCAACCTGCGATCGTTGCCATTCTGCGCCACAACATCGAAACCGTTTTCCATCAAGTCCCTGTCTACCGCAACCTCCAGAACTTCCCTGGCGTGGGACAGGCTCAAAACCAGTTAAGCGAACAACTGGCGACTCAAATCACAACTAATCTTTACAAAACTTTAGTTAGCGCTGTTGAAGACCCTGTAGGAGCACAACTCACCAGTCAATTACTAGAAAGCTTCACCAAGGTCTTAGGATCTCAAATCAAGGAAAAACATGTACTCTCAGAAATTCAGAGTTTACTTTTTGACTTCTTAGAGGAAATCAAACTCAACTACGTCCAGCGTTTATCCCAAGAAGACATAGACCAAATTATCGAGCAAACCCGGCAGCTAAGAACACAAGTATCAGTTCCGGTGGTAGTGGATAAAGGTGCTACTCTCCCAAAAATACGGGAAGGGTAGGGAGAGCAGAGGGGCAGGGGAGAAATCAATTCAAAATTCACGCATTCAAAATTCAAGAACTTCTGCCTTCTGCCTTCTGCCTCCTCTTTTCCAATAGACTTCTTGCAGAAGTAGGGAAAAGGGAAAAGGAATAAAAAACCTTTCCCCTTTAACCTTTCCCCTTTTCCCGCAAGAGTGCAAAAGTTACTTTTGCAAGAGGTCTAATGCCCAATCCCCAATACACGACTATAAAAGAAATGCGCTAAACTCGAATTAGGCGAATCATAATTTGGTTCGTCACAAGACTTCTTGGAAGATATACCTATCGCAGGAAGTGGGTCGATGCCCACTTTTTTTATTGAATTCTCTCATGGCTCATCCTTTAGTTCCACAAATTATTGATTTGGCGACACCAGTTGCAGAAGAACTGGGATTGGAAGTGGTTGGCGTGGTTTTTCATACTAACCAAAGTCCACCAGTGTTGCGGGTAGACATTCGCAATCCTGAGCAAGACACTGGGTTGAACGATTGTGAGAGGATGAGCCGTGCTTTAGAAGCCTCCTTAGATGCTGCGGAAATCGTTCCAGATACATACGTCTTGGAAGTGTCTAGTCCTGGTATTTCGCGGCAATTGGTAACAGACAGGGAGTTTATTTCCTTTAAAGGATTTCCTGTTATTATCTCCACAACGCCACCCTACGACGGACAACAAGAGTGGATTGGTCAGTTGATTCGTCGGGATGAGACAGCACTTTATTTAAATCAAAAAGGTCGTGTAGTCGAAATTCCCCGCTCCCTAATTACTAAGGTGCAGTTAGAGGAGCGCCGATAAACAAGTTACTAAGGCTAGAGGCTAGAGACTAGGTATTGGAGGGGCACAGGAGCAGAGGAGCAGAAAAGCAAGGCAGACAAGGTGACAAGGTGACAAGAGGTGAGAACTTGCAACAAGTTTTTCCCCTTGCCCCCAATTCTCCTTGTCCTCTTCCCAATGCCCGATGTCCAACGCTCAATGTCCAACGCCCAGTCTCTAGTTCCTAATTTTTAAAGGAGATTGCTTATGTCAATGGTTACTTTATCTGGATTAAAAGAATTAATTGAAAGTATAAGTCGCGAACGGAATTTACCCCGGCTTGCGGTTCAATCAGCTATAAGAGAAGCACTACTTAAAGGCTATGAACGTTATCGCCGCGCCCAAAATTTAGAGCGCAAACAGTTTGACGAAGATTATTTTGAAAATTTTGAAGTAGAACTCGATATTGAAGGAGAAGGATTTCGCGTTCTTTCTACCAAAACCATTGTTGAAGAAGTAGATAATACAGATCACCAAATTTCTCTAGACGAAGTTCAACAAGTCGCTCCCGAAGCGCAGTTAGGGGACTCTGTAGTGCTGGATGTTACCCCCGACCAAGGAGAATTTGGTCGGATGGCGGCAATGCAAACTAAGCAAGTATTGGCGCAAAAATTACGGGATCAACAGCGCCAGATGGTGCAAGAAGAGTTCCAAGATTTAGAAGGAACTGTTCTCCAAGCAAGAGTTCTGCGGTTTGAACGGCAATCAGTGGTTCTAGCAGTTAGCAGCGGCTTTGGTCAGCCAGAAGTAGAAGCTGAATTACCGAAACGGGAACAGTTGCCCAACGATAATTATCGGGCAAATGCCACCTTCAAGGTATATCTGAAAAAAGTCTCCCAAGGTCAGCAACGAGGGCCACAGTTGCTTGTGTCTCGTGCTGATGCTGGTTTGGTAGTTTATCTTTTCGCCAATGAAGTCCCAGAAATTGAAGATGAAGTGGTACGGATTGTTGCCGTAGCTAGGGAGGCAAACCCCCCTTCCCGTTATGTCGGCCCCCGGACTAAAATAGCAGTAGATACTCTCGATCGCGATGTAGACCCAGTAGGCGCTTGTATTGGAGCTAGGGGATCGCGAATTCAAGTGGTAGTCAACGAATTACGCGGTGAAAAAATAGATGTAATTCGCTGGTCGCCAGACCCAGCAACATACATTGCTAATGCCTTAAGTCCAGCACGGGTAGATGAAGTACGCTTGATGGACCCAGAATCACGGCAAACTCACGTACTTGTAGCTGAAGATCAATTGAGTTTGGCTATTGGGAAAGAAGGACAAAACGTCCGTTTGGCAGCCCGTCTGACTGGTTGGAAAATAGACATTAAAGACAAAGCTAAGTATGACTATGCAGCAGAGGATACCAAATTTGCAGCCGTCAGAACAAAATATCAATCAGAGGAATCAGAAGACGACCCGGACTTTGAAGAAGAATTCGAGGATGAAAATCAGAACGAATTAGAAGAGGAAGATAGTTTTGACAATAACGATGATGAATAATTGATTAATTTTGTAAAGTTTTGATAGTGTAAGATTGTAGTCTTAGTCTCAAAAGCTACTTGGTATAAGTAAAAAATAGTAATAATAAACTTATTTTTACTTCCATTATCCTGGACTGAGATGGCAAAGAACCGATGAAACCAAATTATCGGCGCTGTATTAGCTGCCGGAAAGTAAGCTCAAAAGATCAGTTTTGGCGGATTGTCCGCGTCTTTCCATCGGGAAAGGTACAATTGGATCAGGGCATGGGGCGTTCTGCCTATATTTGTCCAGAAACGAGTTGCTTACAAGCGGCTCAAAAAAAAAATCGACTAGGGCGATCGCTACATGCATCAGTGCCAGAAGCGCTGTACCAAAGCTTGTCGCAACGTCTAGCCCGCAGTAATACCCAAAACCAAATTTAGTTGGAACAACTTTGTGACGTAATCATTAGAGGAATTGTGTCGAAAGCCGAGGTCGCGCTTTCATCACACTCCCTATCGATCGTTAAGGTTAGTGCCAAAATAGTAAATGGGTGTAAAAGGCATTCGGCCCTCTAATAACGAGGGGCGAGGCAACATTCCCAGAACAAAATGTAATCGATTGTGTTGTGGAAGACTCAGAATCAACAAAACAAGAAACTACAAAATGGCAACCTGGTAGCGCTCAGGCGCAGTTCGGCGTCAAGGGTTCCTATAAAAATCTTTTATTTAAGAAATTTTTATGGGTATCCCTCAACCATCATTCCTGGTGGGGATGCCATTATTAAACCGAAACATCTCTCTTTCCTGATTGGAGGCACCGGCAAAAACTGAACGGCAGTCTAAAAACAGTAATCCAAGGATGGAGATGTCGCAAACCAGGCAACCATCCGCTAAAACTGTAAATTAAAGGGGAAGAGTGGATGAACAACGGCAAAGTTAGAATTTATGAATTATCAAAGGAATTGAATTTGGATAACAAAGAGCTACTAGCAATTTGCGACCAGCTCGATATTGCGGTCAAAAGTCATAGCAGCACGATTTCAGAATCCGAGGCAGAAAGCATCCGGGCGGCAGCAGAAAAGCTAGCAGCCACGAATGTGTCAGCCAAAAAGGAACTAGGTACAACCAGCCATAAACCAAATTCACCACCCAACGGCGGACGTAACCGACCTGCTGCACCCCACAAACAGCAAATTTTGGAAATACGCAAACCCAAAATATTGAGAAATACTACTCCCAACGCCCCAGAGGCGTCACTTGCTAACAATACCCAAGCTGCCTTGTCTGAAGCTAATCCTCCCTCTCCGCCACGGCCTTTCGCTACACCAGTCTCACCCCAAAAACCGGCAGCACCAACTCGACCTGTGCCCCGGACTCAATCTGAGACTCAAGAGCAACCTTCGATCGCTAACTTGGAACAAACGCCTAATCCAAGTCCGGCACCGGAAAAAATAGCATCCCAAAAACCGGAAAAAATAGTTCCACCTAGACCAAAATCGGAAAAACCGATCAAACCACAACTAGTTGCTCCTCCAGCCAGACCTGCGGCAGAAGAAGCCCAGATGGTAGATGAGCCGCCAGTATCTCAGGCAGATAAACCGATCCTCAAGCGCGACCAACGGCAACGACCCACAGAAGGCGATCGCGAACAAATTAAGCCGAGAGTCGCTAAACTGCCAACAGACCAGTCTCCACCAAGTGCGCCACAAAGGGCAAGTCGTCCCACCCCTGCACCCAGCAGACCAGAGCAGAGAGCTAATAGACCATCTGCTCCATCACAACTGGGAGAGGGGCAACGACCCAGACCGGCACGTCCAAGTGAAGCAGTAGCAGCCGCAATGCCGATCGCTACTCCCCCCAGGCAGATGTCAGGCATAGCGAGCAAATCTCAAGGATTGGGTGATGAACCAGTCACACCCGATCTCCTCGATTTGAAACGCCCAAGTCCACCTCGACCGACCAAAGGCGGCAAAAAGTGGGTAGAAGAGGAAATAATTGACGAAGTTAAAGAGAAGTCAAAAGCTGGCGTCAAAGGTAAGCGAATCAAGCCGATACTGGATGATGAGTTTGAAGAAGATTTGCTGGATGATGACGATATCGACTCACCAGCCACAGTCCAAGTCAGCCTTTCTATCGCTCGTCCTCCCAAACCGAAAGCGACTCGACCTGTACAGATACCAGGTGCAACCCTTGCTAGCGCCCCAACTGCAAGAGCCAAAAAGTCTGGTTCTAGGTCTGGTTCCAAGTCTGGTTCTGGACGCGACAATCACCAAAACCGTCGCCAAGAAGGCGAGACAAAGCGCGAACGCCCCGAAAAAGTGACGATCACAGGGCCGTTGACTGTGCAAGAACTGGCTGACGTATTAGCCGTTCCCGATACAGAGATTGTGAAAATCCTGTTCCTTAAAGGTATGGCGGTGAGTATCACTCAAAATCTGGATATTCCGACAATTACCCTGGTAGGAAAAGAACTAGAAATAGAAGTCGAAACCGCCGAACGAGAAGCAGAAGCTCGGAAAATTACGGAAATGGTCGGTGCAGAAGACCTAGAACATCTCCACCGCCGTCCGCCTGTCGTGACAATCATGGGTCACGTAGACCACGGAAAAACAACCCTGCTCGACTCAATTCGCAAAACCAAAGTGGCTGCTGGCGAAGCTGGTGGGATCACTCAACACATTGGTGCATACCATGTGGATGTAGTACATGAGGGCAAACCACAGCAGATAGTCTTCCTGGATACTCCTGGTCACGAAGCCTTTACAGCAATGCGGGCCAGAGGAGCGCGGGTAACAGACATTGCCGTGTTGGTAGTAGCTGCCGATGATGGTGTCCGTCCTCAAACCATTGAAGCCATTAGCCACGCCCAAGCTGCGGGAGTGCCAATTGTTGTTGCAATTAACAAAATTGACAAAGAAGGGGCACAGCCAGAACGCGTTAAACAAGAACTCACTCAGTATGGTCTGACCTCAGAAGACTGGGGTGGTGATACGATCATGGTTCCCGTGAGCGCCATCAGAGGCGAAAACCTGGATACGCTCTTAGAGATGATTCTCTTAGTAGCAGAGGTTGCAGAACTATCTGCCAACCCAGATCGTACCGCCAAAGGAACTGTGATTGAAGCACATCTGGATAAAGCTAAGGGAGCAGTTGCTACATTGCTAATTCAGAATGGTACCCTGCATGTGGGAGATATCTTGGTAGCTGGCTCGGCTTTCGGTAAAGTTCGGGCAATGGTAGATGACAGAGGCAAGAGAGTAGAGATTGCTTCTCCTTCATTTGCCGTCGAGGTACTAGGTTTAAGTGATGTGCCAGCAGCCGGCGACGAGTTCGAGGTCTTCGAGAACGAAAAAGAAGCCAGAACGCTTGCTAGCGATCGCGCCGACAGACAACGCCTATCCCGTTTGTTACAGGGTCGTGTTACCCTGACAACGCTCTCGGCTCAAGCACAAGAAGGCGAGTTGAAAGAACTCAACTTGATCTTGAAAGGAGATGTACAAGGTTCGGTAGAAGCCATTGTGGGAGCGCTCAAGCAAATCCCGCAAAACGAAGTCCAAATTCGGATGTTGTTGGCTACTGCTGGAGAAATCACCGAAACAGATATCGACTTAGCAGCTGCCAGTAACGCTGTAATTATCGGCTTCAACACCACCTTTGCCAGTGGTGCTAGACAAGCCGCCGATGAAGCAGGTGTTGATGTCCGGGAATACAACGTGATTTACAAACTCCTAGAAGATATCCAAGATGCCTTGGAAGGTCTTTTGGAGCCAGAGTTGGTGGAAGAACCCTTGGGTCAAACCGAAGTCCGTGCCGTCTTCCCAGTCGGTCGTGGTGCGGTTGCCGGTTGCTACGTTCAATCTGGCAAGCTAGTTCGTAACTGCAAAGTCAGGGTGCGACGCGGCGGTAAGGTGATCTATGAAGGCGTTCTTGACTCCCTAAAACGGATGAAAGAAGATGCTCGTGAGGTCAACGCCGGTTATGAATGCGGTGTTGGTATCGATAAATTCAATGATTGGGTTGATGGTGATATCATCGAAGCCTATCAGATGGTTACGAAGCGCCGCACTCTTACCTTAACGAGATAGTGTTCAGGGTAAAATGGTTAGAAGTTAGGAGTAATAAATTAAGAGTTAGGAGTTAAAGACTGCTAATTCCCAACTCCTAACTCTTAACTCATAACTTTTTAAAATATGCATTCATTTCGCTCTGAACCTATTTTGTGGATTCACGTCGCTGGATTAGCGACGTTGCCTGTTTTTTTAGTACTCTGCTTATTGTTCTTGTCTGTAGGCGAGCCATTTTTACCAGTTTGGATGGAGCTATTCTTAGTTGCCGCTATTGGTGTTCTCCCCCTGCTATGGATGCAGTTGCGTCGCCCCTTTTATATATTTGCTCTTTTAGGAATAGCCCAAAAACCAGAAAATCTGACTGAGCGGCAGCGAAAAATTCTCTGTTTAATTAATACAAAGGTAAATCGGATTCTGGCATTGGTGGCAGCAGCCTTGTCGGTTTTGATACTGTGGTATCTTTACCAAATTGCCCCATTAGTAGCAGATTCAGCTAAATTTCTCCCACAATGGCGCAGTCTTGCACTAGTGCTGGCGGGATTAGCATTTTTGGGTGGCAATCTATTTTTACAAGTACCTGTGAGTGTAATGCGAGTTTTGGTGACGAATGACACAGAATTTGCTGGCATAGAACCATTATCTTTAGAAAAGATTAAGCAAGATTTCACAATTTTAGGGGTGCGAGTTAATCAAATCGTGCCTCGATTATTACAATCCTTGTTTAAGATAAATACAGATTCGTAGCAGCCCGTAAAGTATATTATTTAACTTTAAAGGGCTACAAATAAGTATCAGAAGAATCAGAAGATGCAGGGGTGCAGCACTTCTCTACGAGACGCTGCGCGTAGCTTGCTTCCCCGGAGAGGTACGGCTACGCTCAGTGAACGAGGAGCGGGGAGATGAGGGAGTGAGGGGACAAGGAGATAAACAAAACTCTTAACTCTTAACTCAGCACTGGCTCAACGCCGAGCTGACGCTAACAGCACTCCTAACGCCCAATGCCCCATTACCAATATCCAGTTACCGTTGAAGAAAAACAAAGGAATGAGGAACTATGGCTCAAATTCCAGCTTCTAGCGATCGCCAATTTTCTGCCGATACTGAAATTTGGTATAGCCTCAAATGTGCGATCTCCACTAGTTCCGGTTTTCAACGCTGGCAACTAGAACGCGATGCTCAATTAGAGGGAATTCGCTTAGAACATCAGGTACAACGGTATTTAAGAGAAACTTTAGAAACTTTAGCTTACTAAAGACCAAATAAATCTTGTAGGTTTGTTTGCAAACGACGGAGTTGACGGTATGCACCCTGCAGGCGATCGCCATCAACTTCCACTTCATTTGTGGGATAATTCTTAATAATTTCAATCAGCGACACTTGCCCGTCTTGATTCGCAGCAAGTACCAAAGCGGCTCGTAAAGCTTGCCGATTTGCTCTTTGAGACGGTGTAGAAATAACTTGACTAACTCGATCCAAAATAATATTACCAATCTGGCTATTGAGCACTTTATCTAAAAATTCAGAGTTTACCTTTATTGGCTGTGTTAAATACTGACGAATGGCTTTGGGGTCTTGTCGCGCCAAAGCTACATTAACTTTTAGTAAACCTGAGAGTTCACCTGTTTGGGCAAAGGTAGATATATCCTCTACAGAAAGTGATTCACGGAAAATACCATACTTCAGCACTACTCGTTCTGCCGCAAAGGCAGCAGGAGTGGACAAAAACAGAAGACAGATAATGCTTACTAAAACTAAGACGCGATGCAGCCATAAAAAATTAAAATGCATTTCTCTCGATTTCCAATAAGTTTGCTTTTTTTGTGATGATATTCCAGCAGAATTAGTTGCAGCATCTAGCTTTAGAGAATACTAAAAATCGCCTCATCTTCATAGTGCCCCTCAGAAAATGTTCTGAATAACCCAATATAACTAATGTATAAGTTCTGTAACCTCTCTAGTAGATTTAGCTGAATCAGTGCTAATCATCCAGTATAGTTTTGCATGGGTTTTAGAGCAGCTACAACGTTGTTATCTTTAACCTTGTTCGACATACCGTAATTCAGCACATCACAGACTCAAAAAATGAAATATCGGGGTTCTTACATTACTTTTGCGAAAAATTTTCGCCTTCTTTCCAGCAGTCATCTGAGATACACGTTGCGCGTAGGAGCCGGGCTAACGGCAATACTTGTTGTTTCTAGTGGATCGATACTACTATCTAGTGAGGTTAATGCTGGTGCGACTCATCCAGAAAATATCGCCCCAACTCGCACAGCCCAAGCTCCTGCAACTGCCGCAGCGATTTACGTTAATCCAGCAACTGGTGCAGATAGGGCTGGTGCTGGTGCCACCTCGGCAGCACCCTACAAAAGCATAAGTTTCGCTCTCAGTCAAGCCCAAGCAGGTGCAGTTATTCAATTAGCACCTGGTAACTATAACCAAGAAAGTGGTGAAACCTTCCCGCTTTTACTTAAACCAGGGGTGACACTGCGGGGTGATGAAGCTACTAAAGGTCAGGCGATATTGATTACAGGTGGAGGCTTCTACACTAGTCGCACTTTTGCCAGACAAGACATTACCATCCTGGCCGAGCAAGATACCACGATCGCTGGTGTCACCGTCACCAACCCAAATAGCCGGGGTACGGCTGTGTGGGTGGAGTCAACTAATCCGACTATCAAAAACAGTACTTTTACTAACAGTGTCAGAGAAGGTGTTTTTGTCACGGGTACAGGCAATCCCAAAATTGAAAGTAACCTCTTTGTACAAAACAAAGGCAATGGGATTTCAATTGCTAAAGCTGCTCAAGGAGAAATTCGGAGTAACTTATTTCAGGATACTGGTTTTGGTCTGGCGATCGGTGGCACTTCCACACCTCTAGTTGTAGAAAACCAAATTATCGAAAACCAAGACGGTCTTTTTATCTCAGAGTCAGCGAAGCCCGTATTGCGTAAAAATGTCATTCAAAATAATAAGCGGGATGGAGTAGTAGCAACTGTCAACGCTTCACCCGACCTTGGCACCAACGAAAATCCTGGTGGCAATCTTATTCGCAATAACACTCGTTATGATGTGAACAACGCCACTAAAACCAGTAAAATTGTCGCTGTTGGCAACGATATCGATCAGAAAAAGATTTTTGGCTCTGTAGATTTTGTTGCCGCCAGTGTTGATGTACCGCCTGGAGGGGCTGTTGCCTTTAAAGATGTACCAGCAAATTACTGGGCAAAAAGCTACATCGAAGCTTTAGCTTCTCAAAATATTATTGCTGGTTTTCCTGATGGCAGCTTTAAACCCAATGAACCTGTAACCCGCGCTCAATTCGCCACTATTGTCACTAAAGCCCTAACGCCAGCAGTTAAACGCCCAGCAATTAAATTTAAGGATGTAGCAAGCAATTTCTGGGCTTACGCTGCCATTCAATCTGCTTACCAGAGTCAATTTGTTTCTGGTTATCCCGATGGCACTTTTAAGCCACAGCAGCAAATTCCTAGAGTGCAAGCGTTAGTCGCTTTAGCTAATGGTTTGGGCTTAACTGCAAGTAATCAAAATGTCGTTTCCTTTTACACTGATGCTGCTCAGATTCCTAATTATGCGATCGCACCAGTTGCCGCCGCAACTGCACGACAACTAGTAATCAACTATCCTACAGCCAAGCAACTCAATCCTAATCGTGAAGCGACTAGAGCCGAAGTTGCTGCTTTTGTTTATCAGGCACTTGTCAATGCTGGACGTGCCCAACCAATTCCTTCATCTTATTTGGTAACAGTTCAGTAAATGTCTAGTTAGCAAATTGGAAGCGCCAGACTAATAAATTATCAGTCTGGCGCTTTCAATATAGTGGTTTTTTAATTTTAGGGTTTTTGAATCATAAAATTTGGGGTCTTTAAATATAGCTGACCCCATTTGAATGTGATTGGGTTTATGGTCAGGGTCTTTATATTGGCTGACCCCGTTTCAATGATTTCTATTTTCACAGAAATTTTTGCTTTTTGGGATTTCCTAATAATTTTTTTATTTTTTCTTTCTGGATATTTTAATCTTCATAAAAGCATGAATAAATTTGAAGAAAAGATATATCAAAAGAAAGTAGTCAAAAATTAACTAGCTCAGATTTCCCCCTTTAAGAATTAGGATTTTTACCCGAATTGGGGCGTTGTTGCTGACGCTGTTCCCAACGCCAGAGGAAAACCATTAAAGCAACTATTCCGACTTGGAGAGCTAAACTTGGTATTGCACTCTCAACATTGCGTCCGGCAAGCACTTGGAAGAAAAAGACGAATGCACCGAGTAAGCCAGAAGCGCCGAAAGCAATGTAAAAAAATTGTCGGAAGCCGCGATAGGGAGCAGCTATTTCTGCTTTCAGACTGGCATACTGTTCAGGATTAAGACGATTTTTGGGATTTTGATCTACCATGATTAAATCGTGTTATACTTTTAGATTGTGTACGCCGATGTGGCTCAGTGGTAGAGCAGCTGATTCGTAATCAGCAGGCCGTGGGTTCAAATCCCATCATCGGCTTTGATGAAAGTATTCCTCAATATTTAGAGTTTGACATAAATCATGTACAGTGATTAATTATCTGTCGTCGGTGACACATCGATCTCGTTGTGACAAACTACTGCCATTGGTAGATTTTATAGCAATGCTGGCGATCGCTGCTACTGGATATGTAATTATTGCAGCAAAGAAGTTGTGCCATTACCGTTAGTTAAGGCATTGGCAATTGCAGCTTCAGTAGGTTGAGTAGTAAGAACCGCTATAAGTGGAGTAACTTTTGAACTAGATTGTTTACTTCGTCTTCGATTAGAGCCGCCAGCCTTGGAATACTCTATACTGTTTCTGCCGTAGACACTTGCAACTCCACTTAGCATTCGTTCAGACATTTCGGAAAGGGCTTTATCCATCTGGGTTACTGTTTTACGCGATTCTTCCAGATTGGAAACCAGTGTATTATTAGCTTCTAGCATCGCACGGGTAGAGTTGATTAACTGACTGTAAGCTTCAATGGTTAACCCATGTCCTAAATCCAGATTCTCATCAATAGATTTAAGTAAGGCGAGACGAAGTTGGGCTTTGTCAATAGCAGCAGATCCACGAGTTTTTAAAGACATAACACATCCTTTTTTAATAACTCCTTTCTCAACATAGTGGAGTATCCTTTTGCCTGAGATGGGTAGTTTTGTGGATTTATTTCATTACAAGTTAAACGAAATAATTACGAGTTTCCCTGTGTTTTTACTCATTTTTTATATCAATTTCTTGTTTGAGAATAAGTACAATTAGCAATTGGGTACTCCGAAATAGCAATTGGGTACTCCGAAATAGCAATTGGATACTCCGAAATAGCAATTGGATACTCCGAAATAGCAATTGGGTACTCCGAAATAGCAATTGCGTACTCCGAAATAGCAATTGGGTACTCCGAAATAGCAATTGGGTACTCCGAAATAGCAATTGGATACTCCGAAATAGCAATTGGGTACTCCGAAATAGCAATTGCGTACTCCGAAATAGCAATTGGGTACTCCAAATCGATAAATGCGTTGGAGTAGCCCAACCCAGGCATCGCCAAAATCACAAACGATAAATTGAAACTGCTACGGGGCGATCGCGTAGAATAAAGCAAGTAATGAAAAGTAAATTCATTGAGCTTCAGCAAATGCCTTCGTACTTGGTCAATTTACCTGTTCAACTACAGCAAGAGATAGAGCAATGGGCAACTAGCCAAGGAATTTCCCTCGATCAATTTATTTTGTGGGCAGTAGCAGAAAAAGTTGCCTCCCTTCGCCATCAACTGAACGACCCCTCCTTTCCCTTGATTAGCTATCGCATTGGAAGCAGTGGCCAAAAAGTTCCCGTTGTTAGTGGTACAGGAATTCGAGTGCAAACTCTAGCGATTGCTGCTCATCAGTGGGGCTGGTCTTGCGAGGAAATTGTTCAACAATATGGTATTACTGAAGCTCAGATCAATGACGCACTGGGTTTTTACACTGCCCATCGTACCGAGATTGATGAAGCGATCGCTACAGAACAAGCGATTGAAACTGCTGGTGTCTAAACTCCTGCTGCATTTAGATGCAGACACCTCCATTAAAGCATTGCATACGGCTCTAGTTGCTCGTGGTCATGATGTGACTCGCACTCCCAATGAATGGATGCCAGAAGATGCTAGCGATGAAATGCAATTGCTGAAAGCCACAGATAACGGACGGTGTATTTTTACCTTCAACATCAAAGATTTCTTGTCCTTAATTATTCAGTATCCGCAGCACAGAGGCATTATTCTAGCGGCACAAAATAGTTGGAATTTGTCTGACCTCATTCAAGCATTGGATCGCTTGCTATCAGAAACTCAAGCAGAAGACTGGCCTGGGCAAATACGTTGGTTGAATCAATGGCGATGAGAATAGCGTATCAATTGAAAAACAGAACTTTGCGATCGCTAAAATCGCAATTGCAATGCTCCTTCAAATTAAAGCCTCTATACATCACTCAAACTCAGTTTCACAGAAAGCTTTTAATAAATCGATACAATTAGCGATCGCTCCTAAATGAGCAATTTCATATCCATGTGTATTTTGGGTAGGAAACGCCAAACACGCAGCACGGCCAACATGACCAAACTTCATCGCAATTGAAGCATCGCTACCAAATCCACTTAGAGTTGTAAATTGTATCGGCATATCGAGTTGCTTGGCACTATGGCGCAATTGGCCATTTAGTCCCTCATCATATATTCCATAGGCATCTTGAGATAAAAGTACAGGACTTTTACCATCTTTAACAGGATATTCCTCAGATAATGGACAAATTTCTAAAGCAATCAAGGCATCCAAACGCTGATTTTGAGTGAAAAATAGCGCCCCAATTGCTCCCACTTCTTCTTTAGCTGAGGCTACTAAATAAACATCAACTGCTGGCTGTTTCAGGTTTTCAGCCAAAGCTAGCAAAATCGCCACAGAAGCTTTGTTATCCAAAGTGTAACCAGCAATATGATCCTTTAACCGAATTGGACGCTTGCGATGTTTGCCAATCACCATTCTGGTTCCAGGTCGAATACCAGCTGCTTCTAATTCAGCAGATGTCAGCTTCGTTTCAATCCAGGCATTTTCCCACTTCACAGTAGTATCTTCCTGCTGCACTTTTTGCGGCGATTCGTGGGAAACGTGGCGGGAACCAAAGCTGAGAATACCGTGAATGGTTTCGTTATCTCCGAGTAAATCGACAACTCCTTCACCGTAAACCCACGGGAAAGAACCGCCGAGTTTGCGGACTTCCACACGACCTTCATCGCCAATACTCTTGACAATTGCACCAATTTCGTCTTTATGTGCTGTGATGGCGTAGGCGCGAAGCGGCTTGTCGTTAGACATCGCTCGGTCTGGATTTTTCCCTGGAATTTTCGCAATAATATTATCGGCGCGATCGCACCAGACTTCCACACCCAGCGCCGCAAATCGTTTCATCAACAACTGGTTAATCTCAGCTTCTGCACCACTCGGAGAATGGTGCATAACCAATTCTTCAATAATTTCAAATAAGCGATCGTAATCCCACATCAATACAGTTAGTTTAGTTTTCAACTGTTGTATGAGACAATTGTGCATCAAAAACCCGACCTGCTGACCTTTTTTGTTGACGCTTCAGCACTCCTACCGCACCAAAAGCACCAAGGGCTAAAATCCCCAAGTCGATCGCAGGTTCAGGAACAGACTTAGCATCAATCGCCGCTAGTGCAGCGTCTGCTACTAACTTATGAGCAGCAGTCGTTGGGTGAAAATCGTCCCAGAAGAGAAACTTGTTGTTACCTGGATTACATATATCTAGCCTAGATAAACAAGACTCGGTTACATTCGTAAAACCTAATGCACTTGTCTGATTGAATAAAGAATAAGTATCAACAGAGATGATGTTGAGATTTGGGTTTTGACTCAAAGCGCTCACAGTTTTTGCTAAACCCAAGTTAAACTCACTCGTCGATTTACTAAGGGTTGCAGGGTTGCGATCGTCAATTGTAGCTGCTGGGATCTTTCCCAAATCTGACAAGTTAAACACCAAAATATTTTTCGCGCCGACTCCTACCAGAGTATTCAACGCCAGGGATATATTACTGATTGGCGTGGTAGAGTCTTCGGGGTTAAGAAAAAGGAAATCATTCGCACCTCCCCACAATGTATAAAGTGCATTTGGGTCAGCAGTTTGATTATTTGCTTGCAGAGTTCCAGCAAAACCAAGGACTTGTTTGAGTACTCCCGGTAAATTTGGATTAGGAACGACAGCGTTACCTGAACCAGAGCTAGCACCACCGAAAGCGAAGTTTATCCCTTGAGTAGCAGGTGTGGAAGGAAGAGTAGTGAATAAAGTAGGCTTTAACCCTAGCCGATCTCCGAGATAATCTACCCAGAGCGGCCCATCGGAAAAACGTCCTTCAAAGTAAGGTGGGCTTTGAGGGAATGTTTTCCCAGTAGCATTGTATATATTGCCTGTATCGGAAAGACTATCGCCAAATACATAAAGCCGATCGAAACTCACAGCCGAGGCTTTGGTCGGCAACATGAAAGATAGAAGAACAAATCCTGCTGCTACAGCTTGTTTTTTCATATTTGTTTTACCTGTGGTCTTTTTAATTTGTTTAAAAACAATGAAAGGGCGATAGTTTGACAACTTACTCTTTTGAGATACTTCAAAACTAAGTACGTCTATTGAGTTAATTTACGTTGTTTTACTTAACTATGCCTCAAAAATTCATCAAACACAGGTAAAAACGCTTAAAACACTTAGATTTACATTTTCTTGATGAAAAATAGGTGTATTACAAAGAAATAGCAAAATTTATATCCTAAAGGACGGAATTGCCTACTTTTATGCTGATGGTGGACTAACCACAACTAAATCAGGTAGACCATCGTAGACATAGCTTTAACTTTGCTTTAATTTCAAAGCCTCAGTAGCCGATACACCCTCACCTTGACTGCCGAAATACCACAAAGCCGTAGCAGCCTCAGCACGAGTTACTGGTTTTTTGGGTTGAAACAGAGTCGTATAACCAAACACCCGGCGAATATTCGATTGTTCGCCATTCTGATAATCAGCCAACACTGCTCTTAAAGCCTTAGAGTCAATTTTCGCTACGTCTTGGAAACCCCAGGTTTGTTTAACCGCATCTAAGTTAGCAGAGGGTAAAGCTTGGCGAGTATCTAAGGGTAATTTCCACAGTAGCAACTGTTCCCGCGTTAGAGGTGCATCAGGACGAAATAAAACTACTGTAGAATCTCCAGACAAAGGACTAGGAATTAAGCCAGCTTCAGCTAATCCCTGAATTGCAGGAAAATCAGGGTCTTTTGCTGACACATCACTAAAAGCTGGTTGAGTACTTTCTGATGCCAAACGAATCTGTTTAGCTGGATTGTTCGTATATACAGCATTGTTAGCAGCAATCAGCCAACGGGCATATTCTCGATGTGTAACGATTTTACTGGGTTCAAACTGATTAGTTGTAGTAGTATTGCTCTTAGTTGTTTTTGTTTCTATAGATAAAACACCTAATGCAGCCAAGTCCTGGATATGTTGCTGCCATTCTTGTGGTGCCTTATTCAGATCGTTGAATACCTGAGATTTAGAGGTGGTTGTAGGGATTGTTTGGTTATTAGCTGTGCTTGGTGGCTGTGCTGCCGAGTTTGTCGGTGGTATTGGGCCAATGAACTGTGAATTTCCCGGTTGAGGAACAGCGTTAGCAGTTTCGTTAGGATTTGTAGTTGAAGTAGGTTGTGCTGTTGCAGTACTATTCGGTACGTAATCAATCAGTAATTCAGTGGCTGTTTGGGGTTGATTGGGTGTGGCGTTAGTAACTGATTTGGGCTGAATGGAAACCTTCAACAGCAAATCGTTGCGACGTGCCTCAAAAGCCCCTCCGGCATCATCTGTTGGCTGTTGTAAAATCTGCCAGTTATTTGTTTGAAACTGACTGCGATAAAAACTAGCAATAAAATTACTGGGGTCAGAACTTAACCAACGAGTTGAAATTTTGTTTTCTGAGCCGCTAGCAGGTGTAACTTCCTGTAGCTTGGCATTGGAATATAGTGGGATATCTTTAGGAAAATCAACTGGTAACTGAACAGTTGATTCGTTTTGCTGTGCTTGCGGTTGGTTACTCTGAGATTCTCCAAAAACAACTGGATTGCTTTGCAGTTGTGGATCTGCCGCCAAAGATTCCTCAAGGTTTTTGGCGACTGGACTATTAGCACAAGCTGTTAACGAAGTGAGTATAACAGCACAAATGAGAAATACAGCTGGACGTTTACAGGGAAGCACAGGAAATCACAAATTGAGTTTCAATTCCTACCCTAGCGCAGACTGTCCATTAAATGGGAATGAGGCATGGGACATGGTTATTCTCCTTTATTCCCCTGCTCTTTTCTGACTCTCTATATCACCCAAAAACACTACCGACTCACTACGTCTTCTTCGTAAATGTCTATTTTGGTGATGATATCTCCAAAAATGAGTAAACGGTAGCAAAAGCTACCGTATTGTCTTCGTTTTACAGCCATTAGGTTTTGATAATTCCTATGCTTATTTATAGAGTTCCCTAAAATTCTGGAAAACTAACATTTTTGGAAAAAAATATAAATAAACCTGAAATCATTGCTAGATAAGAGTTTTATAATTTCAGAATTCGTAGTCAGGACTTTAGTATTTAGATAAAAGTCACCAACTACAAACCGAGCGATACTAGATTGTGAAGCAATCTTTTAGAGAGTTATCTAAACATCCAAGTTGTAGAGCAGATAACTGATTGATAACTGGTCAAAAAACATTTTAGCCAGCAAAAGCTTGAATCTACTTCCAGATGCACTAGTTGTAACGCGATGCCTACGCCAAGC
This sequence comes from Nostoc sp. DSM 114167, assembly GCF_052692655.1. Classification (NCBI taxonomy): domain Bacteria; kingdom Bacillati; phylum Cyanobacteriota; class Cyanophyceae; order Nostocales; family Nostocaceae; genus Nostoc; species Nostoc sp. DSM 114167. Next base: position 2,382,779 of record NZ_CP195116.1, on the reverse strand, counting down.
AACTGAAGTGATAGACTTAGAATAAAGCTCCCCTTAGCTTCACCCAAAGAGGGGAATAGAGCGAGTTCACTAACACTGGCTAACAATCGATTCTGAAAATTATTCATCTGACGATGATAATGTGAGTCGGGCAATAGCTGAAAAATGCCAGTGTTAAACAATTCCAGTAACTTAGCGTAAGTTCGTTATTCTTGACGATTGGGGTAATCAGTAAAGCAGTCAAGTGTCGCAGCAGTTTCCTTAGTATCTCTAAATTGATTTTCTGGAGAAAGTGCTACTTGTGCTGTAGTCAAGAAATTATTGACAGCCTAGAAAGCAGTGAGTGCTTTCTCTAAAAGTGCGTAGTTTACCGCCGTAGGTCTTACCCTGAGCCTGTCGTACCACTTCGTGGAAGCAAGCTACGCGGAGCGTATCGTAGAGAAGGGCATCGCCTTTATGTTATCCAAAACTTTCCCTCAATCAACCCATCCCCTGTTATTCTTGGATAGGGCTGTGCTTCTTTTAGGAAAGCTGGAAGGTGCGCTTCGCAAGTTATAGAAATAGTACATAGTTGGCTTTGGCTGTTTTTCCCAATCCTAGTTAATGATTGGCTTGAGGCGAAAAAGACACTTCATCAAATGCACTGGTGGTTGAAAAAACCTCTACAAACTTGGTCTGAACAGTTAACACCTTCCTGATAGATTAGATACAATTAGCATCTGTGTTTTCTTGGGCGTAGGCGTAGCCCGTCGTAGACATCGCTTGCTCAAAGCAAATATTCAAATTGACATGGTGCTGGACTAGCCAATTTGACATAGTATTAAACCTTTCACCTGCTGGCTCTGACGAAAATTTTTGATTCTGGGCAAATTAAGACTTATATTCAAGGGGCTTAGGTGTTTATTGGAGATGAAGTTCACCAAAAGGGAGCAAAAGGCTGAAAAAGACACGTTTGATGTCAAAAACGCAGATCGGATAGGAGTATGAAAATCTAAAATAGATATTAAGAAGAAAAAACAACGACCATCGACAACCGTCAGTCCTTTTTACTTTCTGTAAAGCGTCACCGGGTTGTTACCAGTGCTGAAACACGATTACATGCAAGTTTCCCAGGATCAGCCTATTTATTCTGAGGCTCCACTCCAGCTGTTACTGTTTGTCGATGGACGTCCCAAGTCCCGTCAACAGGTGCAGCGAATACGTGCTTACTTAAAAGAGTTGCAGGTTGAGTATAGTTTTGAACTTCAAACTATTGATGTTGGTCAACAACCTTACTTAGCAGAACACTTTAAATTGGTAGCAACGCCAGCTTTAATTAAAATTCACCCGGAACCACGGCAGGTTTTGGCTGGAAGTAATATCATCGCGCAATTGAAAAACTGGTGGCCTCGCTGGCAAGCCGCTGTAGACGCCTATTTGAAATTACAGGAAGACTTACAAGAACGGATAGACGATAATGCTAGGGTGACATTACCCAAATCCACTATTCGTTCAGTTGCTGTTTCTGCCGAACTGATCCGACTCTCAGACGAAATTTTTCGCTTAAAACAGGAAAAAGATAACCTCCAAGAGCAGCTACAGTTTAAAGATCGGGTGATTTCGATGCTGGCACACGATCTCCGCAATCCCCTAACTGCCGCCGCGATCGCCATCGAAACTCTCCAATCTAACTACAATTTAGAAACAGGTCAATTTCAGCGCCTTAAACCATCCTTAACGGCGCATCTATTAAAACAAGCCCGCAATCAAACTAAGATCATCGATCGGATGATTGCCGACCTTTTGCAGGTAGGTCGGGGGAAAGATACTGAGTTTCCGATTTTACCACAAAAATTACAGCTAGGTAAACTGTGCTTAGATGTACTAGAAGAATTGTGCGATCGCTACACCGCTAAATCCCAAGAGGTCGAAACAGATATTCCCAATGACTTACCTTATGTATATGCTGACCCAGAACGCATCCGGCAAGTGCTAGTGAATCTGTTGGATAATGCCATCAAATACACCCCAGAAGGTGGCAAAATTAGCATCGCCGGATTACATCGCACTACCCAAAAAGTTCAGTTTAGTATTGGCGATACTGGGCCTGGTATTCCTGTGGAGAATCGCGATCGCATCTTTGAAAACCACTTCCGCCTGCAACGGGATGAAGGTACAGAAGGTTACGGCATTGGTCTTTGTCTATGCCAACGCATCGTTTTAGCACACTATGGCCAAATTTGGGTAGACTCTGCCCCCAATAATGGAGCATGGTTTCACTTCACACTGCCAGTTTATCCTTCTTAGGTAATGGGTATTAACAAATGACCAATGACTAATGACAAATGACAATTAAAAACTTGAGACAAAGCGATCGCGTCCCCCGGCCTTTGCTTGATAGAGTGCTTTATCTGCCAGCACGATCAACTCTGAAGGTGAAGATTCCCAAGTCGGGACAACAGTTGCCACACCCATACTGAGAGTGACGTGCTGACTCACCGCAGAACCGTCATGAACAATTTGCAAATCTTTGATTCCCGCTCGAATTGCGGCGGCGACGTGAAGTGCGCCAGATGCAGGAGTGTATGGCATAATCACAGCAAATTCTTCGCCACCATAACGCGCTACTAAATCCTGATGTTTTTGTGCCTTAAGGCTTAAGACAGCACCCACCTTTTGTAAACATACATCCCCTGCCGGATGGCCATATTTATCATTATAAAATTTAAAAAAGTCGATATCACACAAAATCATTGACAAAGGAAATCCCTCTTGTGCGAGATTAATCCATTGAGTATTGAGATAATCGTCAAAGCGGCGACGATTAGCCAACTCAGTTAAGCCATCTACATTGGCAAGGTGATGCAAAGCTTCGTTTGCCGCCTTTAACTGTTTGTATACTTGTGCTTGCTGTAGCAGTCGACGCAACCGCTGGCGTAATACAGGCCAGTGAATTGGCTTAGTGACATAATCAGTCGCTCCCGCTTCAAAAGCACGGTTTACAGATTCCTCGTCGTCCAAGCATGTGATCATCAAGATGGGAGTGCGTTCCCATATCTTAGACATGACCGTATTGTTAAGAGTCGAGTCAGTATCAAAGGTGGCAAGGGCTGAGATTAAATTATTCCTAGCCATCTGGAGCAAGTGCTTACAGCAGGTAAAGCCATCCATCACAGGCATTACAGCATCTAGCAAAACTATATCCGGTTTGATAGTCTCGTAAGCATCTAAACATTGCTTACCATCATTAACCTCGACCACTCGATAACCTTCTTGTTCCATTGCTTTACGCAACAATACCCGGATGGTCTTGTCATCATCAGCCACTAGAATCAGTGGTGGTTGCTTAGAAACAGAAAATGGGCTTATGCCTGACATGAGTTGCCTTCCACTTGCAGGACTATCCTGAAAAAGACTGTGCAACTCAATCGCATGGGGGCGATCGCTATTTTCATCAATGCCAGGATTTGCGGCAAAGGCGTGTCTAGCTTCACAATCAACTGTTTTTTGACAATGGACTGCCCAATGTTGTTGGGCCAAGCAAGCGGTAGATAGATAAGTTGCATAGACAATCTGTAATTTGAACACGAAGGCAATTGCTGCCTTTTTGTTCAACGATGGTTATGGGAGAAAATGTTACTTTTATATTTCCCTATTGTTAAAGTCAAATTACAATTTTTTTGAGAATTACAAATACACACCCTAATTATTTAATTATGTAGTTAGTTTATAAACCCAGTGAGACAAGTAAAAGCAATCGCCAAAGTCTCTTCAGAAGATAGCTAATACTAAATACTAATGACTGAAATTTATTTAGTCTGTCCGACAAGGCTTGTTGAGGTTTAGTATAATTACATAAGATTGAGATAGAACTTAGTGCCAAACTTTATTTTCAAGTGACTTTATAACTCTTTCGTTCTAGCCATAAACTGCCCACAACTAAAGTTGACTACACAAATAAGCAAAAGTTCTTCTAAAAACCATCCAAACCTATTGACATTCGCTAAATCTTTAAAATGCCAGACTCATTAATGTACCAGCAGGATAATTTTGTTGTTCTAGAAACAAACCAACCAGAACAATTCATGACATCATCAGAGCTATTAGAAAAGCTCAAAATAACTCTTCAGCAAATCATAATTCAAGATTTACCGCCTGACTTACAAAAGTTTAATACTGTGGAAACTCAAGCCCAATATCTAATTGACACTAGTTGCGAATTAGATATTGGTCCGGGAAAATATTTACAGTGGTACGCAGTTCGTTTAGAAAAGTAACTTTTTGGGAAATGCTTAAGAGAATCCCAAAAAAATTTTAACAAAAAATTTCTGACTACCTCCCCGACTTTTTGAAAAAGTTGGGGAGTTAAATCTTGGTCAAGGGAATTCTCCAAAAAGGATAATTACTAATTCATAATTCATAGTTCAAGACACTGTATACTAATCCACACTGCTCATCAAAAATTTGGTAGTTAATAAGAGCATGGAGCCTACAGATACCACTAATTGTAATTATGAACTATTAATTATTTTGACTGTTGCCAAAATATGGGTAACAACAAGTCATAAAGGGATGAAATTTGGGTAACGATAATTTTTACTCTTGACTATTGACTACTGACTAGTGATTCTTTTTGAGTATTGATTAGCGCTAGCTCAATTGTATTTTCAGATGGCTGCGTTATTTGAATTTCCAAACCAGGGCCAAAATAATTGGTCATTTTTTCATGCTTTTTTTGCCACACATCAATCGGTATTAGCGGTGAATCAAATTCTAAAATTAGGGCATAGCTCCCATTAACTTCCGTTTCTCGTAACCCTGTCACTGTTGGCCGTTCTTGGTCAGTGGGACTCAAACCCAGAAAAGAAAGTGTTGTATCTAGATGAGCATCTTGACCGTAGCAATATCGGGTGATGTCTTTGCGAATTTTATTTTGCGTCTCAGTTGCTTGCTGCTGGCGCAGTTTCAATGCTGATGGTGACGTAGTTTGGGTAAATGGTACTGGCTTAAGTTCATTCGCTTTTAGTGCCAGTCCTCCCAATAGTAGAGGAATTCCGTAAAAAAATCCGACAAGATTGAGTGTGGCATTATTATCAGCATAGGCGACAAAGCCAATGATGGTTAATATGCTGCCGATAGTTAGACCGAGTGTTCCCAAAGAGATTTGGCGTAGCATGAGCTTAAATTAGGATAAAGTCTGAATACCTTAGTTTTATTATCATCGGCTATGAGCAACAAATTAGGAAAAAACATTGTCTCCAAGTGCTAGTATTCAACTAACCCCAAATTGCCATATTAAGATGGTTAGAAACCGCACGCCAGTTGCTCATGAATGGGAAGGGAACATACCAAGAGCGAATAAATCAGGCATTGTCGCTCAAAACACTGGCTTCGTTTAAACGAGACTTTACCCACCTTCGTCTTTGTGGTTTTCAAACACTCAATTTATCCTTAGTCTATATTCGCGCAGCATCACGCACAGAAGGCAAGTGGCACTAAGTTGACTAATAAGGTGTATAGTGTCCCAGAATATTAGATTTTGAGTTAACTTTAAATTTAAAGGTAGTTAAAGATAGGAAAAAAATAATGGACCTACAGACTATAAAAGAACGAATTGTCGCAGTTCAAAATAAACGCGATTACCTATTAAGCTTACTGGAGCAACCAAACCTGGGAACTTTGAGAATAGATGTAAATCAGGCTTTGGAAGAACTGGATGAATTAATTGATGAATTTACACGCACCATTCCGGTAGAGTAAAATTTATTAAAATTTACGTTGGTTTAACCTCAATTTCCGGCTAGACCGACGTTTTTCAGTAGTATCATGTCTTCAAATCCCCAAAATTGAACTATGCTTGAGTTGGCGAAGCAATAATCAATCTCCTACACGCTGACCTAACTGCCTAACCAAGGCAATAAGTTCGCTTGTAGGTACATCTTTCTTGCAAACGTTATCAAAGCTAGACATTGCCTTTTGCCCATGAAAATTTACGTCTTCCACTGAGGAGTAAGCAAGTATCTGGGTGTTTGGAGATATAGCTTTAATGTGACTGGACGCACTCCAGCCATCCATGACTGGCATCTGTAAATCTAGAACAATTACGTCAGGATGGCAACGTTTAACCATTTCTATAGCTTCTTCACCATTACTGGCTAAACCTACTACTTGAATATTTTCCTGGCAAGAAAAAACTAATTGTAAGGTTAAACGAGTCAGTTCGTGATCGTCAACTACTAAAACACGCAAAATAGACAGCTCGCAGGATAACATTAACATTGAGGGGAAAGACAAGTTTATTCAGAATAACCTCTCCAGTTTATGAGAACAAGTGCCAGCACTGACTCTATCCTATGGTTGAATAACTTGTGTGAACCTATGATAAACAACTTAGACAACTGCTCAAAAAATTCAATTTTTCCCAAAAAAACTAAGTTGAGCTAGTTGTCAAGGTATAAGTAACTTATTTTTTTATCAATCAGGTTGGGACTACACCAGTTGAGCGTAATGCCATGTTTATGAGAATTTTTTGTGAATTAGCTTCTGGAGAATCATCATAAGGACGCCGTTGAATGTAACTACCATCAGCTTGTAATTCCCAAGCTTGGCGATTATCTGCGAGCATAATTCCCATAATTTCTTGCAAATCTTTAGCAATATCTGGGTCTTTGACTGGGGTAATTACTTCGACTCGGCGATCCAAGTTGCGGCGCATCCAGTCAGCACTGCCGATATAGATTTCCTCCTGTGTATTGTTATGAAAATAATAAATCCGAGAGTGCTCTAAAAAGCGACCGACAATACTGATAATGCGAATATTTTCACTAATGTCTTTGATTCCTGGGCGTAAACAACAAACACCCCTAACAATTAAGTCGATTTGCACTCCGGCGCGGGAAGCTTCATATAAAGTGGCGATAATTTCTGGATCTACTAGGGAATTCATTTTGGCGACAATCCGTCCAGAAAATCCATTTTGAACATTTTCGATTTCGCGGTGAATTAATGCCAAAAAGCGATCGCGCATATTCACTGGCGCAACCAGCAACTCTCGATAAGATTTTTGCAGAGAGTATCCGGTTAAGAAATTAAATAAATCTGTAATGTCAGCACCCAACTCTTCACGGCAACTAAACAATCCTAAATCTGTATACAGCCGTGCTGTTTTAGGGTTATAGTTACCAGTCCCAATATGTACGTAGCGACGTATCCGGTCTTTTTCGCGCCGTACCACCATGACGGTTTTACTATGGGTTTTTAGCCCGACTAAACCATAGACAACATGAACTCCAACTCTTTCTAGTCGTTTTGCCCAGTAAATATTATTCTCCTCATCAAATCGCGCCTTTAATTCCACCAGCACAGATACCTGCTTGCCATTTTCAGCAGCAGCAATCAAGGCGTTGACGATCGGCGAGTCACCAGAAGTCCGGTAAAGGGTCATCTTGATGGCTAACACATTTGAATCGTAGGCAGCATGAGTAATAAAGCGCACTACTGTAGCCGAAAAAGATTGATAGGGATGGTGTACTAGTAAATCCTTTTCCCGAATTACAGCAAAAAAGTCTTTTCCTTCGTCCGTCTCCAGCGCATCTGGGTCTAAACTCGGTTCTCTCAGCCTTTGCAGGCGTAATGGTACAACAGATTGGCGTGGTGGATCTTTGAGCTCCGGCAATGGTAAGGACATAAAGTACATTAAATCCCGCAGTCCCAAAAGACCATCTACCTCGTAAACATCACTTTCTGCTAATTCCAAATCATGTAATAATCGCGATCGCACTATTTCCGGAGTCTGGGATTGAATTTCTAGCCGGACTGGACTACCACCCAGGCGCCGTTTTCGCAATTCCTGTTCGATCGCTAACAACAAATCATCTGCTTCATCTTCTTCTAAGACCAAATCGGCATCACGGGTAATGCGGAACGGATGATATTCTTGAATGTTCATCCCTGGAAATAGTGATTCCAAGTTATGAGCGATCGCCTGTTCTAAAGGTACTCCAGTCCAATGGGCAGGTTTTTCGCTATTCTGATCTCCCAACTCAGGCGGTATTGGTAAAAATCGTGGTAGAACGCTAGGGACTTTGATTCTGGCAAAAAATTCTTCTTCGGTGTCTGGATTCTTGACCACAACAGCCAGATTTAAACTGAGATTAGAAATAAACGGAAAGGGATGACTAGGATCGACAGCCAGAGGAGTCAAAACTGGAAAGATTTGTTCCTCAAAATAGCTGTTGAGATGAGTCCGCTGCTTTTGATTTAAATCTATGTAATTCAGAATATGAATGCCATGATTTACTAGTAGAGGACGAAGTACTTGCTCAAAATGTTGGTGCTGTTTGTGGACATGGGGAATGAGAGTAGACCTAATATCGTCTAGCTGTTGTTGTGGTGTGCGACCATCAGGAGTTAACAGGCTAACTTTTGCCTCTACTTGTTGCTTTAAGCCAGCAACGCGCACCATAAAAAACTCATCTAAATTAGAGTTAAATATTCCCAAAAACTTAAGACGTTCCAGAAGTGGGGTGCGATCGTCACAAGCTTCATGTAATACCCTGGCATTAAATTCTAACCAGCTTAACTCTCGGTTAAGATAATATTGTGGATCGCTGAGATTGATGGGGGTAGCGCTTTTCTTAGATTTTGCCATAATGACCTAATGCCAGGCAGATGTAGCCCATTCAACTGGGGGACAATAAATATAGTAGGTTAAATGGTGCTTGAGCAAAACGCTGAGGCAATTTTTTGCTGTGCTTATTATCTAGCTCACTACTGGTAAAAGACAGACATCAGAATTTTAAAAATCTATTTGTATTTAAATAACTGTAGTCAAAGACTCAAAAATTAACTTGTGTAGGCACGAAAGCCAACATTCCTAAGAAATTTTTGGGTGCTTTGCGCGTAGGCATAGCCCGTCGTAGATATCGCCTTGGCTATCTTCCAGATAATCACCCTAGCCACCCAACCTATAACTAGATTTTATAGCCATTTTCAATTTTATGGAATATGGTGTTGGCGTATAGTTATCTGCCCTTTCAAACTATTGCATCCATACAATAACTGCGATCGGACTGGGATTCAAATCGTTGCCCACAGCATATTACCTATAAAGATGCACTTAAGATTTAGCAAAGATATGACATAGCCATATCTAACAAGTTTTAACGAATTATTAAGCAGTGTTTACAGGGTATTGGGACATTGAAAGCAGTCTAAAGGCTTACCTCCAAGACTTGATGGATTTGGTTTTATCAAACCCAAAATTGAGTAATCATTACTACAATCTTTATACAGGCATTTAGTAGGCATAAGCCTTACTGCAACTCCATTTTTATGAGGTATTTGAAGCTTTTATTCAGAGCTACACCAATACTTCCATCTATTAGTTTTTTTAATTTATGACCTCTGCAATTTTTTAAAACTTCAGTACAATCTCTGAGATGTTTCTGGCAGACAATGGTTATATTGATAACGTAAAGAAAAACAACACGGGGAGTTTGTTAATCATGAAAATTTCTGCGATCGTTAAAGGAAGCATCTGTTTATTAGGTTTGGTTGGTGTTGGTAATATCCTGGCTGCACCAGCAAATGCAGGACAAGCTTCTGCTCGTGGTGCAGTTACAATAGTTAGACCATCAGGTGCTTCTCTCAGCGTCAGTGGTGAGTTGGTTGCAGCTCCGGGTACAGACTTTACCGCACTAGATGTTGTCGTTAATGGTAATTCTGCTCCAGGTACAAACCAAGAAGTTGTCACAGGTCTCACATTAACTCCAACTGCTGGGACATCTTCAGTCACACCTCCCACCACAATTTCAGCAGCTATTGCAGCAGCTATTGCAGCCAATGCTCCTACAACTGTTGAAGATTTAGCAACCCTTGTCAGAGCAGCTGGTGCTGGTGGCGGTCTAGAGTAGATTGAATTTTTGCCTCGTAAGTACTTACAAAATTTTTAACAACTGACAAAACAGTTGAATAAATTAATAGATCGTAGGGAGGAGAAATAGCAATGCTATATCTGTTCCCTATATTTATTTTGTGGCTCAGATTCCCAACTTTTTGAAAAAGTTGGGAATTTTGTTATGTGGGTCTTTCGTAGAGACGCATAGCTAGAGTCATTGGTGTTAAGTAAACGTGAAAGCTGGTAAGCAAGAATGCTTTGAGACATTATCTTGTTCCTAGTCTCTTGACTGGAAAGACATATTTTGTCCACCTCAAGTATTGAGGTAGAGCCGCAATGACAAGTATTTCCAGCTAGAGACTGGAAGCGAGGTTTTAAAAGGTTTTACGTTTAAACTCAGTAAAGGCAATTCATGAATTGCCCCTACTGAAAACTAGGATTTTAGTCCTTTATTGAATTGCCATCTAACTCCTCATCAATCTTTTACATAGCTTTAGTGATATCAATATAAACCCTGAAACTCTCACTGAATATTGAATAGAGAGCTTGCGTAAAAATACGAAGCCTCAAAATGTCCATTTTTCACAAAACGCTCCCAACAAACGTTTTATATTTTTATACACTGAAAGAATAAAAGCCCAATAACAAAGGGTTCTGCCTCTACTTTTGCTAGTCGAGGTTAATTTTGCATTTCCAAGCAAAATCTGGAAACAAGCTAAGGCGAAGAATATGAGGAGTTTATAAAACATGAATAGCTTATCCCAAAAATTATCTATAAGTCTTCGGAGAAGTATCTGTCTATTAGGCTTAATAAGTGTAGGAAACTTTTTAGCCGCACCAGCAAACGCACAACAAGCTACTGCTGGTGGTGCTGTTACTCTTATTAGACCTTCTGGCACTTTTCTCAGTGTCAGTGGCGAGGTAACTTTACCTTCTGGCTCTTACTTTAACGGAGGTGTAACAATTTCTCCTACTTATGGAGGTATCGCAGGTGGAAATGACGAAACAATAACTAGTCTGACTATAAGCCCAGGATTAGTTCAAACTACTACACTCTCTAACCCAAACTCATTTATTGATACAACAGCAAACTTATTAAAAAATACTACTTCTGTTGAAGATTTAACAACTGTAATCCGAGCGGTCGGTGGTAATAATGGCTTAAATGGTTTAGATTAAACATAATTGACAAATTAAAAACCTTATATCCCCGACTTCTTTGATAAGTCGGGGATATTTTACGATGCCATCAAAATCGATAACCACCTTGAAGCTGTAGGTCAAATCCATTCTCGCCTGTACCAATTTGAGTTTCTATAAACACACTATTATCTGGAAAATTATGTCTGAGAATCACTCCATAATTGAAGCCAGAAACTCGGTTGCTCAAACCTATATTATTAATAGCATAGTTTTTAAAATAAACGCCAGCAGAAAGATTTTTGCTAACTTTGTGCAAACCTTGAAATTGAAAGAAAAACTCTTTACCCATCTCCAAATTAGTCTTGAGGTTCAAACCATAACTAGTACTAAACTCTCCATTAAAAAGACCTAGAAACTCACCATTGCTATTATTCTCAACAAAAGCGATACCAGGAGCTAAAGAAAAACCAAAATTTCTTTCTTGATGCTGATATAAATAACTTAAATAAGTAGAAAAAGGATTATTTTTATTAGAAGCACTATTCCAATCAACTCTCAAGAATGGTACGTGAGTGTTAATAGCTACAGGCTTTTGGGCTGAATTTAACCGCACATCAGTTTTAATATAGTTAAGAAGTATATTAGTATAGAAACCTAATGTTGGTTCTTCTATTCCTAAATTATTATTGGAAACGCCTGGAGCTGAGTTAGCATCTATATTCAACCATGTTCCTACATTAGCACTATAATTAAAATTTCCAGAAGTACCTGCTGCTAATAATTCAACTGTCGGCAATGAGAGATAACCGTTAAAACTATTAAAACTAACACCAATTTTGTCAACTCTAGTGAGTTCCATATAATCGAATGCTAAATCGGCTGCTCGCGCTTCAATTGGTACTATTGTCGAATCTGAGGAATTAAATTTTTGTACAAATTGTTGTCCTTGGGGACTTGTCAAAATTACTTCGGCAGCAGATGATTGGTTAATAGGATTAATGGAAGTATCATTTAAAGGAATTGGAATACCAATGTAAGTCAGAGGGCCAAAAGTTTTATTAGAGAGCCTTAAATCAGAAAAGAATGTATTACCTTCCTTTAAAATAGAAATATCTCTTCCAAGAAATTGAACTGCTCGTTTGTGGTTTCCCGTTCTTATTTGTAAAATACTAGAGTTCTGAGGAGTGACTTGACTAGGAAATGTGTAAGTTCCAGATACCTGCTCTAGTCCACTAGATGCATTAGCATAAGATAAAGTGCGATTCAGCCTGTTATTGATTTGTCTTCTTTGTTCAGATGTAGCAGTTGTATGTAAAGAATTAAAGCCTTCTCCATCCTTAAATTTTTGTCTAGCTTCTTGTATACCTTGTTGAATATTATCAATTTTAATAGCTTCAAAAACTTCACCTAATAACAAACCTAATGTAGAATTTACTGATTGAATAGCATCAAGACTAGTATCGCTGAATTTAGCTGTCAAAGATAATCCGGGAGCAGAAAAAATATTAGAATAAGTAGCCTTAACTGCAACTGGGTCGTATTGAATTAAACTGCGATTATGAGGACGGCTAACATATAGCCTATGCCAATCTGAACTTTCTTGAGTTTGAGATAGCGTCTGAAATACAGGTTGTCTTCTCCCTAAAGATACCCACTGCAAAGAGTTAAAATAATGAAAGTCTTTCTCCGGTTGAGAAAGAAAAGGATTGACTGCTACATTTAATAAATCATAGTTATCAAATTTGCCAAGTTGAGCAACCTTAATACCTGGTAAGGAAGAGATAGGAGCATTAAAACCAAAACCTTCTCCTGTCAAGATATTTCCCCAGGAGATACCAGTGGCTTCTAGGGCACTATTAGGAATGATTTCGCCTATTTTGAGTTTGACATTTCCATCATCTAGTAAAGGCTGTATATTCGTCGTTGGAAAGCCTTGCAAAATTTTGGGGGCATTGGCAGCATCTAAAGCTTGAAATAAAGCTTGTCCACCATTAATACTCAAAGTAGAACCACTACCAATAGCTGGAATAGGATTTCTTAGAACTGTGACATTAGGATTGTTTGAGTCAATTCCACTATTAATGGTAACTCTGCCAGCAGGTATCCCTTCAAGATTTACCAATTGTCCAACTATTGAGGTTATGGAAAAATTCTGAGTATCAACGTCTCCAAATAAATTCTGAAAATCTGCAGGTATAGCGAACAGAGTTTGCAATCCCCAAAATGCCTGTTGTGAAGTAACATTTTGGGTGATATAAGTATGAGTTTGTCTTCCTTGAGAGATGATACCGGCTTGGGAGCCTTTGGTTTCAACTACTATTCTATTGCCATCGAGAACCCAGTAAAACTGGTCAGTCTTGGGAAATTTTGCATAAGTAAACTTATCAATAATCTGATTTTCTCCAGAAAATCTTACTCTTAGATCCGTATCTATATAATTTTCATTTTTATTTGGCTTAAATAATTCTGTGGAAAAAGTAAGGTTATCTGTAGGATTAACAATCCAAGGATACTTGTTGGCACTAAATGTTAGGGCATCAAGAATTATTGTCTTTTGGATTGCTTGTGGTTGCTTTTTTGTTCGGCGTAGTTTTTCGATTAGTATTTGTTGTTGGGGTGTGTATGGTTTGGACGGATTTGAATTTGATGGTTGAATTGTATTTGGTTGAGGCTTTTCTCGATCTTCTTCAGGTAGCTGAGGAGGCTTTTCTTTGTATTCTTCAATTGGGATAACATCAGCAATGGTGAATTTGCGTAACTGTTTTGGTTTCTCTAAGTTAGAGTTAGACTTTCTTAAAGCCTGTTTTAACAGTTCTTGGTTTTGCAAGTTATTTATTTTTCGAGCGGAATTTATTAATGACTTGTTATGATGAGCGATTAAATCAATATTATTCCTGTCTATGCTTAGAGCGATCGCAGATAATTTAATAAATACAATTTTGTATAAAATTGTTGAAAATAACAAACAGATACCAAGAATCTTGATACTTTTTCTGAATCTCATTAGGGAGATATTGATAGTTCTTCGATTTGAATTTTTCAATGTTTTCAAAATAATTTTTTTGGCTATTCAAACTTTTGAGCATTGGCTAATGTCGAAAATTAACCATTATTTAATACTTAGTCTTTGATTTATTTGATTTGATGGATGGATTCAACAGTGTTTCAGTAAATATAGTTAGTCAAAAAAGTTTTCTTTCTTATCCTGTCGGCAAATAATAAAATAGGATTAAGCAGATTTACTGCAACAAGAGTGTAATTCTTGAGCAAAAATTCAACCTCAGCAAAATCACCACAACTCAAAAATTCAGCTATTATTTAGCCGTATAAATACGTAAGTAAAGACTATTAACTTAAAAAATGGAGTAAAAATATACTTCAGGCTACTCGCTCTCGTCGGCAAATTTGATACATTTGCTGCTTTTTAGTAGAGTTTATTTATACATCCGGAGTAGACTGATTGAGCTAATTGAGGATACCCTTAGCCATGTATTGGAAATACTAGAGCCATATCTCACAATCAGCCGCCGTGCATCGATGCTGATGTAGATAAATTTCGCATTAATGTAAAAGCCAGTTTTTCTGAGAATTTCGACACAGTAGAAGACGATCGCATCGACCTAGAATGGTTTAGTCCGACTAGTAAATTACTCTGGTCAAATCACTAAATCTCTTATGTCTAATAACTAAATCTAATCATGCATAGTAAATAATCTCAGTCCTAAACTTGTCTACACTAGGATTATGGCGATGTCTACGATGGTCACTGAGCTTGTCGAAGTGCGGGCTAGACCTAGACAATAACTTTGCGGCGTAAACAGGCAGTGGCTGATAATAGTTTGTTGAAAAAGTTGTAAAGTATACTCAAAACCCTTATTCAAACTTCTCCCTGAAACGGAGAGAGGCTTTGAAACAGTCATTCTCTTGTAGGGGAAGAGAGCTGAGAGAGTTAAGTTTCTAAGGCTTAGATGCGATGAAAAATACTTTTCAAACATCCTTTAAGAATCGCTTTTAACAGACTTTCCTGAACAGCCAAAGGTGAGGAAAGGGCTAACAATTATTAAAAAACGTTAAGCTCTTTTTCAGATAATCACACTGATGACTCGATATCACATTTAGATTTATTAAAAAAAGTTAATGAAACCTAGACAGATTGATACAGAAGTAGCGAGGTTAGAAGCCCTCCGCCAGTATCAAATTCTTGACACAGAACCCGAAGAAGCCTATGACAATCTTGCTCAGTTAGCGGCCTTTATTTGTGGCACACCCATATCCTTGGTAAATTTTATTGATGAAAACCGTCAATGGTTTAAGGCAAAAATAGGTTTAGATGTATCAGAAATGCCCCGTAGTGTTGGGTTATCTTATCTTTGCCAAGAGCAGCGTCATGTTGTGGTGATTCCTGACACCCTTGTTGATGAGAAGTTGGCAAGTAATCCGGTAGTAACTGGCTATCCATATATACGGTTTTATGCAGGTGTACCCTTAATTACTCCGCAGGGAGATATGCTGGGAACTCTGTGCGCGATTGACCAAGTTCCACGACAACTAAGCCAAAAACAAGTGGAGGCATTTGTGGGTTTGAGTCGCCTGGTAATTGACCAACTCGAACTCAGGCGTCATGTAAGTGAGGTATCTAAAGTTACTGAGAAATTAGTGGCACACGAGCAAGCAGCCCGCGCCCAATCTGAAGCCGCCAAAACCCGCATCACTAATCTTCTCGAAAGTATCACTGATGGTTTTTTTGCCTTGGATCAAAAATGGCAATTCACCTATATTAATAGTCAAGCAGAACGGCTGTTGCAAAAAACTCACAATGAGCTTTTGGGTAAAAACATCTGGGAGGTGTTTCCAGAAATTATCGGCACAACATTTGATTGTGAATATCGCAGGGCAATCTTAGAACAGGTTAGTGTCGAATTTGAGGAATTGTATCTGCCACAGCAGTGGCTTAAAGTCCACGCCTATCCAGCAAAAGACGGCTTGTCTGTTTATTTTCAAGATGTTACTGAACGACGCAAAACAGCAGAAGCACTACGAGAAAGTGAAGAACGTTGGCAATTAGCATTAAATGGTAATAATGATGGTATTTGGGATTGGAACCTCAAGACTAATGAAGTGTTCTTCTCAACTCGATGGAAGGAAATGCTCGGCTATAAAGACTACGAAGTTTCCAACCATTGGGATGAATGGATAAGACGAATCCATCCCGATGAGCAAGATTGGGTAATTCAGGCTTTCCAAGACCACTTTGCCAAGAAAACACCGTTTTACGTCTGTGAATATCGAGTCCAATGCCAAGACGGCAGCTATAAATGGATTCTAGATCGAGGACAGGCACTTTGGGACGCATTGGGTGATATAGTACGGATGGTTGGTTCTTATACTGATATCACAGATCGGAAGCGGGCAGATGAAGAATTAAAGCGGCAAAATCTGCGATCGCAATTATTTGCCGAAATCACCCTGAAAATTCGAGAATCTTTACAAATAGATGAAATTCTTCAAACCACTGTCACAGAGGTACAAAAACTACTGCAAGCCGACCGAGTGTTGATTTTTCGACTGGAACCAGACGGTTCGGGAACAGTTGTACAAGAAGCAGTTCTGCCTGGTTGGCCGGTAATTCTAGGAGAAAATATTTTTGACCCCTGCTTTAAAGAAGAATATATAGAGAGATATCGCCAGGGAAGAGTAAGTGCCATTGAAGACATTGAAGCTGCTCATATCCAACCATGCCATCGAGAATTTCTTCAGCAGTTTGCTGTTAAGGCTAATCTGGTAGTGCCGATTCTTGTCAGGGACGATATTTGGGGCTTATTGCTAGCTCATCAGTGTAGCGCACCTCGACAGTGGAATCAGTTTGAGATGGATTTGTTACAGCAATTAGCGAACCAAATTGGGATTGCTTTATCTCAGGCACAACTATTAGAAAAAGAAACCCAGCAAAGTCAGGAACTTACTCGTTCTAATGCAGAATTAGAACAGTTTGCCTACGTAGCTTCCCATGATTTGCAAGAGCCCTTGCGGATGGTAACTAGTTATTTACAACTGCTGGAGCGGAGATACAAAAACCAACTGGATATCAATGCGGATCAGTTTATTGCCTATGCAGTAGATGGGGCCAGCCGGATGCAAACCCTAATCAATGATTTGTTAAACTATTCCCGCGTCAGCACCCGTGGACAGCCTTTTGTGCCAGTTGATTGTAGTGTTGTCTTAGAACAGGTGCTTGCTAATCTTCAAGTGGCGATCGCAGATCGAAAGGCAGTAGTCACCTACGATACTCTACCTCAAGTGATGGCTGATGCTACCCAATTGACACAAGTATTTCAAAACCTGATTGCCAACGCGATCAAATTTTGCGATCGTCAACAGCCATTAATTCACATTGGAGTAAGTAAGAGAGATACAAATATATCAGATGGAAAAAATTTAAATTTTATCCCCTCAGAGGATGAATGGTTGTTCTGGGTGCGTGATAATGGAATTGGTTTGGAATCCCAATATACTGAACGTATTTTTATAATCTTTCAGCGCTTGCACGGTAGAGACAAGTATCCAGGTACTGGAATTGGTCTGGCAATTTGTAAGAAAATTATCGAACGCCACAGCGGCCGGATTTGGGTTGAGTCGAAACCGGGTCAAGGCTCGACTTTCTACTTCACAATTCCAGATAGAGCAGGTAAGCAATGGTAAACACCATAACAGCGATTATGCCTATTGAGGTTTTGTTAGTAGAGGATAATCCTGGCGATGTCCAACTTACACGCATCGCCCTAGAAGATAGTAAAATCTCAATTCACTTAAACGTAGTCGAGGATGGTGTAGAGGCAATGGCATACTTGCGAAAACAGGGAAAATATGCTAAATTACCTCATCCAGATATTGTACTGCTCGATTTTAACCTTCCGAAAAAAGATGGACGAGAGGTATTAGCAGAAATAAAAGGAGATGAAAACCTCAAACGAATTCCTGTAGTAGTTTTGACTACTTCCCAAGCTGAAGAAGATATCCTCAAAGCCTATAACCTTTTTGCTAACTGTTATATAACCAAGCCAGTAGATTTCGATCGGTTCGTTAAAATTGTCCAATCAATAGAAAATTTTTGGTTTGCGATCGTAAAACTGCCACCGGAGTAGTGGAAATGGCAGGTGAAAATATTATTAAAGTTTTGTTAGTAGAAGACAACCCTGGTGATGTCTTATTGTTACAAGAGTTATTTAAGGAAGTGATCGCAGTTGTAGTTGAGTTGATGCCCGTTGAACGGCTTTATGAAGCAGTCAACTACCTAACAAACGAAACTTTTGATGTGATTTTATTAGACCTCTCGCTGCCAGATAGCCAGGGATTACAAACCTTTGTCATTGCTCACAATCAGGCAAAAGCAACTCCAATCATTGTGCTGACGGGTATAAATGATGAAACCCTAGCAACTAGCGCAATGCAACAAGGAGCGCAAGATTATTTAGTGAAAGGACAAGTAACTGGTGACTTGCTGGTGCGATCTATGCGTTATGCCATTGAACGTCAACGGGCAGACAACGCACTACGGCAGAGTGAGGAGCGATTTCGGGTTGCTCTCAAAAACTCTCCAATTTTTGTCTACAACCAGGATAAAGATTTACGGTACACCTGGGTTTACAATCCCCCATCTGGATTGACAGTTGAGAAAATATTGGGCAAGCAAGACTTAGATATCATCCCAGTAGAAGATGCTCAACATCTGATCGCAATTAAACGTGGAGTGCTGACTACAGGCATCGGAACGCGAAAGGAAGTATCAATTACCATCAAAGATACAACGCGATATTACGATTTAACTGTCGAGCCACTACGGAATGAAACCCAAGAAATTATCGGGGTGACATGCGCCAGGATAGATATTAGCGAACGACAAGCTGCGCTACGCGATCGCAAGCTAGCAGAAGAAAAAATTCGCGAACAAGCAGCATTACTAGATGTCACCACAGATGCCATTTGCGTCCGAGATTTAAACAATCAAATTATCTTCTGGAACAAAGGCGCAGAAACACTTTACGGCTGGCAAGCTACAGAGGCTTGCGGTAAAAATGCTAGTGAACTTTTGGATGACGAACCTTCACCGGAAATTGAAGCGGCTCTATTGCAAGCTATTAGTCAAGGTAAGTGGCAGGGAGAGTTAACAAAACTTACTAAAATGAACAAAGAAGTCCTTGTGGCTAGTCGCTGGACTCTGGTATGCGATGAACAAGGAAAACCAAAATCAATTCTCACCGTTGACACAGATATTACCGAGAAAAAGCATCTAGAAGCCCAATTATTTCGCGCTCAACGCTTGGAAAGTATTGGCACTTTAGCTAGTGGTATCGCTCACGACCTCAACAACATCCTGACACCGATTTTGGCAGGAGCGCAACTGCTACCGCTGAAATTTCCCAATGTAGATGAGCGGACTCGTCATCTTCTAGAAATTTTAGAAATTAACGCTAGACGCGGTGCTGATTTAGTCAAACAGGTACTATCCTTTGCGCGGGGTGTAGAAGGGAAGCACATAACTTTGCAACTCAAACATATAATTGTAGAAATTGCCAAGATTCTGAAAGAGACCTTTCCCAAATCGATAGAAATCAGCACTAATGTACCGCAAGATTTGTGGATGGTTTCTGGAGATAGTACTCAACTGCATCAAGTGCTGATGAACCTCTGCGTTAACGCCCGCGATGCTATGTCCAACGGTGGTACTTTGAGTATCTCTGCTGAAAATATGTTGATTGACGCAAATTATGCCCGCATGAACCTAGAAGCTAAAGAGGGGCCTTACATAGTGATTACTGTCTCCGATACTGGAGTTGGGATTCCAAAACAAATGCTAGATAGAATTTTCGAGCCATTCTTTACTACAAAAGATGTCGGACAAGGCACTGGTTTAGGACTTTCCACAGTATTGGGGATCGTTAAAAGTCACGGAGGTTTTGTGAACGTGTATAGTGAACCGGAAAGTGTCACTAGCTTTCAGGTTTACTTGCCAGCAGTGGGCGGAATAGAAACAATTAGCCCCGAAGATTTGCCACCACAGACAGGACATGGAGAATTGATTTTAGTTGTGGATGATGAAGCAGCCATTCAAGAGATTACGATAACATCACTAGAAGCTCACAACTACAAAATCTTAGTTGCCAGTGATGGCATTGAGGCGATCGCGCTATATGCTCAAAATAGAGACAAAATTAGTGCCGTCCTCATGGATATTATGCTGCCCTCACTGGATGGTTTAACAGCCATACGTACCTTGCAAAAAATCAACCCCCAAGTCAAAATTATTGCCAGCAGTGGACTTATGTCCGACAAGAAGCTCAGTGCAGTAGCAGCTATTGGTGTCAATACGTTTTTGTCAAAGCCCTATACTGTCAATGAATTATTGCTTTCTTTGCAGAAAGTACTATCATGAATCAAATACTTACGTAAGTATACTAGTATTTTGGATTACAACAAAATACTCACAGCTTGGCTGTATTGTGGGTGGAAGTAGCTACTAGATTTTGAGGATTGCTGGTTTATTTGCGATCGCCTTGCATATTTTTATCCACATTAGAGAATATTTGTCAATTTATTTATGGCGATGCCTACGGCGGGTAAAGCCTACGCAACTTAGTGTAAGTAGACCATTATCTTATCGATAACGGCCACTCATTAATTACATCTACACATTAAATCGGAACAACATTACATCCCCTTCCTGCACAACATACTCTTTGCCTTCACTGCGAACCAACCCTTTTTCCTTCGCCGCATTCATCGAACCAGTTGTTACCAAATCTTTATAAGCAACAGTTTCGGCGCGAATAAATCCCCGCTCAAAATCACTGTGGATTACACCAGCAGCTTGAGGTGCAGACATTCCGGCATTAATTGTCCAAGCGCGGGTTTCTTTGGGGCCGCAAGTAAAATATGTCCGTAAGCCTAGAAGCGTGTAAGTTGCCCGAATCAACGATTTCAAACCGCCTTCTTCTACGCCTAAAGACGCCAGAAAATCAGCTTTATCTTCTTCTGGTAATTCCACTAATTCAGCTTCAACTTGAGCCGAAACTATCACAACTTGAGCATTTTCTGTCGCTGCAATTTGCCGTACTGTTTCCACAAAATGATTACCAGTTGCCAACTCATCCTCAGATACATTCGCGGCGTAGATAATCGGTTTATAAGTGAGCAAATCTAGCCCTTTAATAATTACTTCTTCCTCTTCATTCAAGCTTACCTGACGCACCGATTTCCCTTCATTTAAAGCCGCAGCTAATTTTTCTAAGACTGTGATTTCAAACTGTGCATCTTTGCTGGTACGAGCTAGTTTACGAGTGCGGTCAATTCGCCGCTCAATTTGTGCTAAATCTGATAAACCCAACTCTAGATTAATGATTTCAATATCTCGTGCTGGGTCAACAGAACCAGCAACGTGGATAATATCATCATTCTCAAAACAACGTACCACATGGACGATCGCATCAACTTCCCGGATGTGGGACAGGAATTGATTTCCTAGTCCCTCACCCTGACTAGCACCTTTAACTAAACCGGCAATATCCACAAATTCAACCCGCGCCGGGATGATTTGTGCCGAACTGGCAATTTTAGCAAGAACATTTAACCGTTCATCCGGTACTGCGACAACGCCGACATTCGGTTCAATCGTGCAAAAAGGGAAGTTAGCCGCTTCTGCTTTAGCATTAGCAACTACAGCATTAAATAAAGTAGATTTTCCGACGTTGGGAAGTCCGACAATTCCGGCTCTTAGCATTTTGGATTTTAGATTTGAGATTTTGGATTACATTACCAAGGTAATCTAAACAGGTTCCGGTATGGTTTGGGGAATTGTCCCTGGAACCGTCTGAGGAATGGGAGCAGGTACTGGTTCTGGTACAGGCCCCGGTAACGGTTGAGGAATCGCTGGCCCCGGTACTGGTTCGGGACTAGGTAACGGATTCGGCTCAGGATTGGGACTAGGTAGCGGACTCGGGCCAGGAGTAGGAATTTGTGGTTCGGGTATAGAAATCGCAGTAGGCTTAATCATCGTAAGTCCAAATTAAATTATTCAACCTCCCCACGCTAGATGACAACCTCAACTGTTGACATCTCCCCAAATAGCTATACCCACAAACACTTCATTTAATAATCTACCCCTCTTCTCATTCTCTGCGTCCCTCCGCGCTTCCCTCCGCGCCCCTTTGCGTTTAAACTCTAATCCTCAAACTACTCCTCCTTCACCTTTTCTACCACCTCTGGCACTGGATCGTAACCACCTGGATGAAACGGATGACAGCGCAAAATCCGCCGAGTTGCCATCCAGCTACCACGTAATACTCCGAATCGTTCAATAGCTTCAATAGCATACATCGAACAAGTTGGTTGAAAGCGACAAGTCGGGAGAAACAACGGCGAGATAAACATTCGGTAGCCCCGAATCAGCCAAATAAATAATAATTTCATTGCAGCTACCCAAATCTTATAAATTAGTAACAAGGGTAAAACTTTTCATTTGTCGCATCTTTGTTAATTACATTTTCTGACTTCACCTCAATTCCGGTTTTCTGGCTGCAAATTGCGTCGGCTGCAATTTGGGTTTTACTCATCCTCCTGATTGCATGGGTGGTAAACCGCTTCGCCGACGAGCCAGAAATCGTGCGGAAGATAGTTCATATTGGCACTGGTAATGTGATTTTAATCGCTTGGTGGCTAGATATTCCCGCCAGTGTAGGGATTACAGCTTCTATTTTAGCGAGTGCAATCACCTTATTATCCTACCGATTACCAATTCTTCCTGGTATTAATAGCGTTGGACGGCAAAGCTTAGGGACATTTTTCTACTCTGTCAGTTTTGGTATTTTAGTCGCCTGGTTCTGGTATTTGCAACAACCTCAATACGCAGCACTAGGAATTTTGATTATGACTTGGGGAGATGGATTTGCAGCTTTAATTGGGCAACGTTTTGGTACACACAAGTATAAAGTTTTTGGGATAGAAAAAAGTTGGGAAGGCTCCCTAACTATGATGCTCGTTAGCTATGTCGTCAGTAGTTTGATTTTAGTTGGAACTCAAGGAAACAGTTGGCAAACTTGGGCAGTATCACTTGTGGTAGCAGTTATAGCTACTGCTTTAGAAGCTGTTTCATTTTTGGGTATTGACAATTTGACAGTTCCTTTGGGCAGTGCAGCCCTTGCCTTCTTTTTAAGTCAGTTAGTTTTGAATTAGTAATTGCCTTGAGTACTATTCCTAATTGAGCAAACAAGAGATAATGCCAAAAATTTATTGTTAGTCAATAAATATAGGGCTTCTCATCTGATTCCAATACGGGTAATACCAATTCTGTATAAAGATGCTCCAAATCAGATGAGGAACGAACCGCAAAGGGCGCAAAGTACACAAAGAAAGAAATAAAAAGTATATGTATTAGTTAATGTGAGGGTTGGGTTATGGATGCTGAAGAGTTGTACAGGCGCTATGCTTCTGGGGAGAGAGATTTCTCTGGTGTTGACTTGAGCTATGTCAACCTTAACATTGCTAGACTTGATGAATATGACCCCACTAGGAATAATCTTAGCGGCATTAATTTGAGTAGTGCTAATTTGACTAGAACCAACATGATATGCGTCAACTTGAGTGGTGCTAATCTCAGTAGTGCTTATCTGGGACGTGCTACTTTGACTTCTGCTAACCTGACTAATGCTGATTTGAGGGATGCGGATTTTGATTGTACTGATCTCGAAGGTGCTAAACTAATCAATGCCAATCTGCGTAGTGCCCATCTTAGTTCCGTCATATTGTATGGAGCTGACTTGACTAATGCCGATTTGACTGGTGGTAGTCTTACTGGTAATGTCAGATACCTGACTTTATGCAACACTATCATGCCAGATGGTACTGTTAGAACTGAGTTCCTTGATACTGAGTGAGTAAGCTAATGATTCTGTATCGGCTAGGAGAAATGAAGTGATTGGTATTGGAACAGGACTCAAATAATCTTCAATATGTTCTTGAATATCTTCAGGAATATTTGAAAAGAAGTCTATTCCTGTCAAATTTTCAAGTTTATTCACAGTCAACCGCCAATTTTTTGTATCGGCTCAATCAACAAAAAATAAATCTTTTTGAATATATTCAATACCATCCATTACGTGAAAATTGAGCCGAGTCTATTACCGCGATCGCTCCAAAATCCAATCGAGTAAAATCGGATTGACTAACTCCGGCGCTTCATCCTGCGGACAATGCCCCACTCCCTCTAAAGGAATAAACTTTTCTACTTGCGGAAAGTTAGCTAATTTTCTCCCTAACTTAATTGGTTCCCACGGATCGGCTGTTCCCCATAAGATAATCGCTGGACACTGTAACAGTGGTAAAAGGTCTTCTGGTAATGGCCCTGTAGAATAAGAAGTAAAGGCAAGGAACACAGCCCCAGCCCCCGGATCGCTTGCTGGTGACATGAGAATATCCACCAACTCATCTGTCACCATCTCAGGATTCGAGTATGCCTGTAGAAGAATCTTCCGTACTGTTTTTGGTTTGGCGAGTTGATTGAAAAAGAAATTACCAACTGGTTTGATAGATAACAGGCGTTGCAGTAAAGGCGCTCCATAACGACGAGATAAAGGTAAAGTTACCCGTTTGCGATCGTGCAACAGCCGTAAAGAACAGTTGAGCAAAGCAACTCCTAAGGCAATATCTGGGTTGCTGGCTGCTGCTTGCATGGCGACAATACAGCCAATGGAATTTCCGACTAAAAAAGCTGGCTCACCGACAACTTCACGGCAAAAATCTGCTACTTGCTGTCCCCAAGTTTCTAATGTGTAGGTAATTTTTTCACCAGGTTGAGGTTTTGCGGAACCACCAAAACCAATCAAATCAATAGCAAAAACTCGGCAATTTTCCGCTAATACGGGAATATTTTTTCGCCAATGCCACCAAGAAGCACCAAATCCATGAACCAGGACAACAGCTGGTCCAGTAGTTCCTTGGGTTTGGTAACATATCGGAAAATCTTGCCAAATCCAGGTTTTTGTAAAGTTAAGTGCTGTTTTTGAACTTGAGGTTGTCATGGTAAATTTTACGTAAAGAATCCTAAAAGCTTTTTAGTAGCAAGGTACAAATAAAATTGTTTTGAATTTGCAGAAAATTTATCAGATTTTCAAAATAAATCCTTGGCTCTAGTGATAGCTTATACATATACCACAAAAGCTTCTAAGCTAATAGTTTTATCCAGTCTAAAGAGTTTTCATCTTATTGATAGAGGTAATTTACTCATAACTGAGATTATGTCAGTATTAAAAATCATAACGTTTCTAATATGAGTAATATTTGGGCTATTTTTTAGATGTGAGTGAATTAGCATCAGTGCTAGATTCAGTAGTTTCACAATTTACGATCGCAAATTTGGTCTATAAGATTGGCGAATATGAGGCATCGGCTAAGGGGTGGTTTGCAACTGGAAACTGACGCTGAATTTAACAATATTTTTCTTGTTCCTAGTTCTGCGAGCCAGAAATCATGAATCTACTAGAAACAATTGATACTCCCGTTGGGAGCTACGCACCAGATTTTGAATTGCCAGGAATTGATGGTCAAGTACACCATCTCAGGCGTTATCTTGAGAAGTTCCGAGCAGTCGGCGTTATTTCTATGTGTAACCACTGCCCTTATGTCGATCGGTATTTAGGCAGATTAAAAAACATTCAAGCCGAATTTGCCCCAAAAAGCTTCACACTAATTGGACTCAATGGTAGTAATGTTGACTACGACACTAGGTCAAGCTTTGAAAATATGAAAGCTTTTGCCCGACATCACCAGTTGAACTTCCCCTACCTGTGGGACTCAACCCAAGATGTGACCGGTAGTTTCGGTGCAACAAAAACACCAACAGCCTTTCTCATAGATACTAATGGTATAGTCCGTTACAAAGGTAAAATTGATAATCATCCCCAAGATCCATTATCAGTGGGAGAGGATTATTTGAGAACTGCGATCGCTTCTCTGTTTAAAGGTGAAGAAATAGCCATACCACAAACAGAACCAGTTGGGACTACATTGATTTGGCGTAACTAGACATAGATAGTCCCTGTAACTGCTATCTTAAATTGGAGGCAATTGCAACTTTTTTGATAAAGCGTAACTTCATGGGAACGAATTACCGACGGGTTTTACTCAAACTGAGCGGTGAAGCCTTAATGGGAAACATGGGCTATGGCATTGATCCAGAAGTGGTCAAAGGAATAGCACAAGAATTAGCAGAAGTGATAGCCACTGGTACTCAAATCGCCATAGTTGTTGGCGGCGGCAATATTTTTCGTGGCGTCAAAGCAGCATCGGCGGGGATGGACAGGGCAACAGCTGACTATATCGGGATGATTGCCACGGTAATGAATGCCATGACGCTGCAAGATTCGCTAGAACACATAGGAGTACAGACGCGGGTGCAAACCGCGATCGCTATGCAAGAATTAGCAGAACCATATATCCGTCGTCGTGCCATCCGTCATCTTGAAAAAGGACGGGTGGTAATTTTTGGTGCTGGTTCTGGAAATCCCTTTTTTACTACAGATACGACTGCGGCATTAAGAGCAGCAGAAATCGATGCTGAGGTGATTTTTAAAGCCACCAAAGTAGATGGAGTATATGATGCCGATCCTCATATTTATCCTGACGCCAAGCGTTACAATAGCTTAACCTACGCGCACGTTTTAGCCCAAGATTTGCGGGTGATGGATAGTACTGCGATCGCCTTGTGTAAAGAAAATAATATCCCAATTCTGGTATTTGACCTAACGGTGCGAGGAAATATCCACCGAGCAGTCTTGGGAGAATCCATCGGCACCCTTGTGGGAGGTTCTTGTGAAATTAGCTGAAGCTGAAAGTACGATGCAAAAAACCGTTGAGGCAACTCAACGAGCTTTTAACTCGATTCGCACTGGTCGCGCCAATGCGAGTCTATTAGATAAGGTCTTGGTGGACTATTACGGTTCGCCTACTTCCTTAAAATCACTGGCAAATATTAGCACGCCAGATGCTACGACGATCTTAATTCAACCCTACGAGCGCAACACCCTAAACATCATTGAGAAGGCTATTTCCCTCTCAGATGTGGGTTTAACACCCAGTAACGACGGTTCTGTAATCCGGTTGAATATTCCGCCCTTAACGAGCGAACGCCGTAAAGAATTCGTCAAAATGGCATCCAAGTATGCCGAAGAGGGTCGTGTTGCTATTCGCAACATTCGCCGCGATGCCATAGACGCCATTCGCAAACAGGAGAAAGCCTCTGAAATCTCCAAAGATGAATCAAAAGACCAGCAAGACAGCTTGCAAAAACTGACAAATGAGTACACTGCCAAAATAGACTCGTTGTTGGCAGAAAAAGAAAAAGACATCACGACTGTTTAAAGTCTCAAGTCTTAAGCATAAAGGCTGAAGGATAATGGATAAATTCTTCAGCCTTTATCATTTCTTAAGTTATTGCATAAATCCTAGAAAAATTGATCGAGTAAGTAAGTAGACATGAATAATTAAAGTAGGAACAATTCATAAATTGCCCCTACTCAATAGAAAATAAACTAATTCTGGAGCAAAAATTCAATATGTACGACTGCATCATCGTCGGCGCAGGGCCAGCTGGTGGAACAGCTGCATATCATTTAGCCAAACAAGGTCGCTCAGTATTAGTGTTGGAAAAAGAATCTCTGCCAAGATATAAACCTTGTGGTGGTGGTGTATCTCCAGCGATCGCTCAATGGTTCGATTTTGATTTTAGCCCAGTAATTTCTGTAAAAGCCGACTCCCTTCGCTTTACCTGGAATTTGGGCGACCCCGTAGAAGCAAAAATCGCCACCAAAGAACCAGTCTGGATGGTACGACGAGATATTTTTGACCATTTCCTAGTGCAGCAAGGGCAAAAGCAAGGGGCTGAACTACGAGATAATACGGAAGTAACGGGTATTGAGTTTCAAAGTGACTATTGGCAAGTTAACACAACTAATGGCTCAGTTACAGGTCGCTACTTAATCGCGGCTGATGGTGTCAAAGGGCCAATGGCAAAATGGCTAGGCTTCAAAGACCGTAAACGCCGTTTAGCAGGAGCTTTGGAAGCAGAAGTGGCCGCGGAGGTCAAGGATAAATCTACAATTCACTTCGAGTTTGGCTTGGTCAAAAACGGCTACATTTGGAACTTCCCGAAGGCGGACGGTTATTCCATTGGTGTCGGTACATTTGTCGGCGGCAAACCCCAGGATTTTAAGAAAATTTTAGATGAGTACGCGCGATCGTTTAATGTAGATATCAAAACTGGCAAACAATATGGTTATCCTCTTTGCTTGTGGGATGGCAACCAAAAGTTGCATACTCAAAATGCAGTTTTAGCTGGGGAAGCTGCTTGTGTAGTCGATCCCATGACAGCAGAAGGCATTCGTCCGTCAATTTTTAGCGGTTTGATTGCAGCAGGAGCCATAAATGAGGCTCTTTCTGGTGATATCAATGCTTTAGAAAAATATAGCGAAGCCATTAATGAAGAATGGGGTACTGAAATGGCTTGGGCACAAAAATTAGGTGGGGCATTTTATCGCTTTCCTAGCATTGGCTACAAAGTTGGTGTTAAGCGTCCTTCCGGTGCGAAAATCATGGGTAAGATTCTGTGTGGAGAACTGCGCTATGGCGACGTTGCCGGTCGTGCCATCAAGCGTTTAATTCCTGGTTTTGGAACTTGAGCAACTTGTTAAAGTAAGCAAACTTCCGCCGCAGTGTACTAGATATTTCTCAATATGGCAATTTACTTGACAAAACGGCTATCTGTGTTCGCTAATATTCTTGCTCTTGTCCTCTTTATGCCGGGAATTGCCTTAGCTGCACCCCTTCAAATCAATACTACTTCTGGTATTATTTTCGCCCAAACTACTAAAACTGTAAGCTACTCCACCTCGCCGGAGATTAACCTGACTCCCCTACAACGGCAAGAACTTCAGGCTGTGCGTCAGAGAAGAAACAGGGAAATTGAGGCAGTATTAAACTCAGCCCAGCGTGCCCAACTTAATCACAATCTCCGGGCTGGTAATAATATCAAGCAAGCCCTAGAAAAACTAAATTTGCAACCAGAACAGCAAGATTTTGTAAAGGCGATCGTACAATTTACTAACTTGAAAATGAAGGCTATTTCATCTAGGCATTTGCTAAAAATAGGACATAATTAAAGGCTTAAAAGAAGCGATCGCCTAATAATTTTTTAGTAGCGATCGCCAGCAATTTTTATTTTAGCTGTCTCATACCAATTCGATCAAGAAATACGGCAAAGAGATAATTGTTTACTACATAGAAGCAACTAATTTAGGAAATGCTATGTTACTTTATTTAACTTAATTATTTTAATTATTAATGCGATGTACAACTTATTCTTAGAATCCCACTTTTATTATTCCTATACCCCACAGTCTGAGAGACTTATGGAAATAGTTGATTAATCATAACTTCAATTTCTGGAAATGCAATCAAGGATAATGTTGCGTCCTCCTGCAAAATAAATTCAAGATTGTAACCTTTCAAGCTTGGTTCGCGAAAAACATAAACCTGACGCTGATTCACATCTAAAATCCAGTAATCATTAATTCCTGCTTTCGCATAAAGAGGCGCTTTGTGTTTACGGTCTGCTTCTAGTGTTGTATCCGCTACCTCAATTAATAAAAAGATTTCATTCGGTGCAGGATGACGATCGATATACTTTCGCCCATCAATCTGAACAACAGCAATATCTGGCTCAGGTTCCGAGTATTCGCTCAACTGAATGGGATCTTTTACCCGAACTAGGGCAACTTTTGCTAGCAGTCGCTTGAGATAATCAGATGCACACAGCGTTGTCGCTGCATGGGGAGGATTTTTGGCGCTCATCGGGATAACTTGCCCATTAATCAGTTCTACCCGCTCATCGTCTGTAATAATACCCGTTTCAAACATCCGGTGATATTCGTTTACAGTCCACAGGCGCACTCTAGTTTGTGTCATTGTATTTCCTTTAGCGATACCTACAGTGGGCTACGCCTACGCACATCACTTTTAGGCGATTATCTTTTACTCTCAACTTTGGCAGCATCTATAATTAATCTTGCCCTATTTAGTTCGTTACCATGTCGGAAGAAGATATCCGAGCCGCAAGGCTGGAGAAAGTAGAACAGCTCAAGCAGCTAGGGACTAACCCTTATGCCTATCGTTGGGAATCCACCCATCATGCAGCGCAGTTGCAAGAAAAGTTTGCCAATTTATCGAGTGGTGAAGAAGTCGATTTGGAAGTTGCCATAGCCGGACGCATTATGGCGCGTCGCGTTTTTGGTAAATTGGCTTTTTTCACCTTGCAAGATGAAACCGGTACGATTCAGCTTTATTTGGATAAAAATCGCATCCAAGAAGGTATGGCAGATATTGATGCCGATGCCTTCAATCATTTAAAACAACTCACAGATGCAGGCGATATCCTGGGAGTTAAAGGTACTATTAAACGGACTGAAAAGGGCGAGTTATCTGTCTACGTTAAACAATATACTATCCTTACTAAATCCCTGTTGCCTCTACCCGACAAGTGGCATGGATTAACGGATGTTGCCAAGCGCTACCGTCAGCGCTACGTTGACTTGATTGTAAACCCAGAAGTGCGGCAAACTTTTCGCCGTCGCGCTCAAATTACTGCTGGGATTCGCCGTTATTTAGAAGAACGAGATTTTCTAGAAATTGAAACGCCCGTTTTGCAAAGTGAAGCTGGGGGTGCAGATGCACGTCCATTTATCACCCACCACAACACTTTAGAAATGGAATTGTATCTGCGAATTGCCACAGAACTCCATCTCAAACGGTTGATTGTAGGTGGTTTTGAAAAGGTGTTTGAATTGGGACGGATTTTCCGCAATGAGGGAATTTCGACTCGACACAATCCCGAATTTACGACGATTGAAGTTTACCAAGCCTACGCCGACTACAACGATATGATGGCGCTGACAGAAGGGATTATTACTACTGTTGCACAAGATGTACTCGGCACATTGCAAATCACCTACCAAGGGGAACCGATAGATTTAACACCACCTTGGCGACGGGTGACAATGCACGATTTAGTTAAAGAATTTACAGGCTTGGATTTTAATTCGTTCCAAAGTTTGGAAGAAGCAAAAACAGCAAGTAAAAATGCTGCTATCCCTGGTATAGATGAAGCTCAATCAATTGGTAAGTTATTAAATTTAGCCTTTGAAGAGAAAGTAGAAGCTAATTTAATTCAACCTACCTTTGTAATTGATTACCCTGTAGAAATTTCGCCCTTAGCAAAACCCCACCGTTCTGTACCTGGTTTGGTGGAAAGATTTGAGTTATTTATAGTCGGGCGAGAAACAGCGAACAGCTTCTCAGAACTTACCGATCCTATCGATCAAAGAGAACGTTTAGAAGCACAAGCGGCGCGGAAAGCTGCTGGTGACTTAGAAGCCCAAGGTGTAGATGAAGACTTTCTGACAGCTTTGGAATACGGTATGCCGCCTACAGGTGGTTTAGGGATTGGGATCGATCGCTTGGTGATGTTATTAACCGATTGTGCCAGTATTCGGGATGCGATCGCTTTCCCCTTACTCAAGCCAGAAAAATCAGAATCATCCCCAGAAGAATCCTAATCTTACACCCCATTCCTTAATCCCCTCCTTGTTTGCGGGGCTACAGTGTACACACATCCTGTCAATTAAGCCCAAACCTTGGATTTACCCCCCTTAATCCCCCCTTTGCAAGCAGGGCTGATTCATTCCATTTCAAACAGGATTTGTCAAGATGGTTAGCAAGAAAATTGTAAGTAAGCGTGACAAATAAATGAACATTTAAGTACTGAAATATCAGTAAAATAGTTGGTTTCATCGGCACGTCGGTAACAAAATAACTAATTTTCAATCGCTAGAACCTTTGATTTTTAAAGCTCTTTGGGGAATGAATCAGCCCTGCCTTTGCAAGGGGGGAAATCCGGTTCTCCCCCTTACCAAGGGGGAGTTAGAGGGGGTGAGAAAGACTTGTGTGTACACCGTAGCTTTGGCGGGGTTGTGTTACACCACTACCTTTTCTAAAATCAGCTTAGAACGTTTCACTTGCTCAGGAATCGTTACGGGATAATCTCCGGTAAAGCAGGCAGAACAGAAACTATTAGTATCTTCTCGTGTCGCTTCTAGCATTCCTTCCCAACTTAGATAGGCGAGGCTGTCTACTTCCAGTTGCTTGGCAATTTCTGCTACTGACTTGGTAGCAGCAATTAGCTGATCTTGAGAATCGGTATCGATGCCATAGAAGCAGGGATGAGTTACAGGCGGAGACGAAATTCGCATGTGTACCTCTACTGCACCTGCTTCACGTAAGGTTTTGACTAATTTACGGCTGGTAGTACCCCGTACAATCGAATCGTCTACAATAATTACTCGTTTACCTATCAGCACATCTTTGAGGGGGTTGAGTTTCATCCTCAGTCCCGATTCCCGCATGGTTTGGGTTGGTTGAATGAAGGTTCGCCCAACATAGCGATTTTTAATCAGTCCTTCGCCGTAAGCGACACCAGACGCTTGGGAAAATCCAATAGCAGCAGGTATACCAGAATCAGGAACACCAAAGACAATATCGGCATCTACAAAAGATTCTTTAGCTAACTGGTGTCCTAATCGCATTCGATAGCTGTACAAACTCTCGTTGTGCATGACGCTATCAGGGCGAGCAAAGTAAATCATTTCAAAGATACACAATTTCCGCTCGGACAGTTGACTCCAATGATAAGAAGCTAAACCTTCTTCTGTAATCCAAACTAATTCACCTGGTTCTACGTCTCGTAGGTATTCGGCTCCAATGATGTCTAAACCACAAGTCTCGGAAGCCAAAACGTAACGGACTGGATTACCAGCCAAAGTGCCGATTACTAAGGGGCGGATTCCATTAGGGTCGCGGACACCCATAACGCCGACGGGAGTGCCAATAACTAAACTAAAGGCTCCTTGGCAACGTCGAAATGCCTGAATTCCACCTTCTAGCCAATCAGCGCCCGTATCTATGGCTTCGGCGATCGCAAAAGCGATCATTTCTGAGTCTGTTGTGGTGACTAAGTTACATTTATTTTCAAGCAACTCTTGACGTAGTTGTATGGTATTGACCAAATTACCATTGTGTGCTAGCGCTATTGAACCTAAACGGGTTTCTAGTACTGCGGGTTGGGCATTAACTTTGCGGCTAGAACCTGTGGTGGAATAACGAGTGTGACCAACAGCAAGACTACCGGGCAATTGATCCAAAACAGATTCATTGAAAACTTGAGACACCAAGCCCATATCTTTGTGGAGATGTACTTGAGTTCCCTCAAAGGTGGCAATACCAGCTGATTCTTGACCCCGATGCTGGAGGGCATACAATCCAAAGTAGGTCAGTTTAGCAACGTTTTCTCCTGGGGCGTAGATCCCAAAAACACCGCAAGCTTCTTCTGGCTTGTCAGACTGATTTTCATGACTATTGATTGGGTTGTTGGTCTGGTCGGGGTATTCATCCGAAGTGACAGAATGAATAGAAATCATGCTAGCTTTGCTCCTGATGGGGGGGTCAATCAATTTTGGATTTGAGACTTCAGCTACGCTCAGTCGAACGATTGACGATAGCGGAGCGTAAAGCCTTCTCTACGAGAGGCTGCGCCAACGGCATGGCTTCGCTTAGAGCGAGTCCGCGTACTCTGTAAGAGTTGCAAGCTACGCGCAGCGTCTTGTAGAGAGCGTTTTTTGGATCGATCGCACCGTAGTAAAGATGCGGCTTGGGATTTAAGAATGGCTATTTCAGATTTTTTGCCCAGTAAGAGCAAGATATGAACTAGAAGCAACGCCCCTAATCCAAAATCTAAAATTCAAAATCTCAAATTGGTAGTCAGTCACTGGGATTATATAGATGGCTGGGGAGTTCTTAACAAATCTTTAACCATCCATTAAAACAGTACCCTAATTTTGCTCAGAGACGCTAATAAAAGAGTGAGGAATTAGGAGTGAGGGGTTAGGAGTTATGCATTTTATTCCTAACTCCTCACTTTCAACTCCTAACTTCTTCAGAAGTAGTGGTATGGATGGCGAGACGTTTGGCGATCGCATGGAAATAGCGATCGTTCATATCTTCGATACTAACTTTGATTAAGGTTTGGTTATCAGTGGTGAAAACCCCCAAACCCGTCTCAAAATTACCAACTACACCCAGTTTTTGCCATTCTTGACTCAGATGTTCCTGTAAATATGATTCCCAAATTTCTTGTTGTGCTGATGCTACAGAAACTAAAATTCTGGCACCACCTTCGGCAAACAACACCTCATCCAAGCGGTTTAACTGTGTAGGTGCTATTTCTAAATTGATTTCAGCACCAAGGTTGCCAGCAAGACAACATTCGGCTAGTGCGATCGCCACTCCCCCCTCAGCAGAATCGTGAGCTGAACGTACCCAACCATTACGAATTCCTTCACGACAAACTTTCTGGACGCGGCGTTCCAAGTCAAAATCAACCCGTGGTGGTTTTCCGGCAACAGTATTGTGGATGGTGGCTAAATACTCAGATGCTCCCAAACTGATTTGAGATGCTAAAGGCAATCCCAGAAGATAAATCACATCGCCGGATGCTTGCCAACCTTGACCACAAATTTTGGTGATATCAGGAATCAAGCCCACCATTCCGACAACAGGAGTGGGATAAATCGGTTGTGGGATGCCTTGAGAATCAAGAGTTTCATTGTACAAAGAGACATTTCCGCCCGTGACTGGTGTTGCCAATTCTCGGCAACCTTCCGCCAAACCGCGACAAGCTTCTGCCAATTGCCAGTAACCAATGGGTTTTTCTGGGGAGCCAAAATTCAGATTATCCGTCACCGCCAGAGGTTCTGCACCCACACAGCTAAGATTGCGTGCAGCTTCAGCCACCACAGCCTTAGCTCCCTCGTAGGGGTCAAGATATACATAACGAGGATTGCAATCTACCGTTGCTGCCACACCGCTTTGGGCATTGAGGGTTTCCTTGTCTGCTTGTCCCCTTGTCCCCTTGTCCTCTTCCAGCGGGCGCAAGCGGATAACAGCCGCATCTGCACCACCTGGAAGCATTAACGTATTATTTTGTACCTGATGATCGTACTGACGATATACCCAGTTTTTAGAAGCGATCGTGGGTGTATCGAGCAAAGTTAAGAGAATATCATTCCAACTTTGCAGTCCTCCTGGAAGTTCTATTCCAGCAGTTGTGGAAGCAGGTAGGGAGTCAGCAGTCCATTCCCAAGCTTGACGCGCATATTCTGGTGCTTCTGCCAACAACTCCCGATTATACAGTGGGGTATTTTCCGCCAAAGCTTCAGCGGGAATTTCTGCTGCTACTTCACCCTGAAAGAGAATTCGCACAATCGGATCGGCGATAACTGTCCCAGCAACAACGGCTTGAAGTCCCCACCGATGGAAAATGTCAATTAATTCTTGCTCGCGCCCTTTATGAGCAACAAACAGCATTCGTTCTTGAGATTCCGAAAGCAGATATTCATAAGGAACCATCCCTATTTCTCTGACGGGAATCTTATCTAAATCTAGTTCAATTCCCACACCGCCTTTTGCCGCCATCTCTGAGGTAGAACAGGTGATTCCCGCAGCTCCCATATCTTGGGCGGCGACAACTGCACCCGTCTTAAACGCCTCCAGACAAGCTTCAATCAACGACTTTTCTAAAAAGGGATCGCCCACTTGTACAGCAGGTCGATCGTCTATGGATTGATCGCTCAATTCTGCACTAGCAAAACTCGCGCCTCCCATACCGTCGCGCCCAGTGGTGGAACCAACATACAGCACGGGGTTGCCTAAACCAGATGCTCCAGATTTGACGATTTCTGAGGTTTCCATCAACCCCAATGCCATAACGTTCACTAGAGGATTACCAGAGTAAGCAGAGTCAAAGTAAACTTCGCCGCCAACGGTGGGTACTCCCACACAGTTACCATAATGAGAGATTCCTGCCACCACACCGCTAAACAGTCGTTGGGTTTTGGCATCTTCTAAAGAACCAAAGCGTAACGAGTTTAATAGGGCAATGGGACGCGCACCCATTGTAAAAATATCTCTGAGAATACCTCCGACTCCCGTTGCAGCTCCTTGAAAGGGTTCGACTGCTGAGGGATGGTTGTGAGATTCAATCTTAAAAGCTAGTTGGAGTCCATCACCCAAGTCTACAACACCAGCATTTTCACCAGGCCCCACCAAGATGCGGGGGCCATCGGTGGGAAATTGTTTGAGTAAAGGTCGAGAATTTTTGTAACAGCAATGCTCAGACCACATAACGCCAAACATTCCCAGTTCAGCTTTGTTGGGATGACGGCCTAGCCGACGGACAATTTCTGCATATTCTTCTGGTTTAATACCAACAGCCGCAATTTCTTGGGGGGAAAAGGCTGGTTTTGAGGTTGCAGTCATGGAAGTAATGCACTCTGGGGGGACAGAGCATTATTCTATCGATTTACTTGCCTGTAAGTGTAGTTCCAGAAATGTAGATAATTCTTCTTTGGATATTTCTTTCTGAACTACTTGAATCACCAAGTTGTAAGCTTGCTCTTGAGATAGGTTGAGAGTGTAGCCATTTAAGCTCAAAAAAGTAAGCATAACAGCGAAAGCGGTACGCTTATTGCCATCAATAAACGGATGGTTCATTGCTAAATGGTAAAGGTACGCTGCTGCTTGCTCGTGAATTGTTGGATGGAGAAGTTCACCGCCGAAAGTAGCTTGAGCTTGTGCCAGTGCTGAATCTAGCAAACCTTCGTCTCTAACACCTGATGTTCCACCAAATCTTTGAATTTGGCGTTGGTGAATATTTAAGACTTGAGAAATAGTGAGAAATTTAGGAGTCTGCAAGCTGAAGGAATACCTCTTCCCATTTTTTTTCAACTGCTAAGTAAGCCTGCCATACTTCTTCATCTGAGGCAATCTGATTTGAGGCAGTATTTTCTAACTTGTCTTCATTTTGTTCAATCTCGCGGAAAGATTGGGCAAAATCAGGAATATTTAATAATACTTTTTCAGTAACTTCGTTTTCTTCTGTTTCTTGCAAATAAGCCAGAAACGCAACTGCTAATCGCAACTTTTCAATAGAAAGTTGACGCAAACGGCTTTCGGCTTCTGATAAATAAGTGCTGTGCTTTTGTTCTGTTGCCATCGTTACCCCAAGCTAGGTTCGTTGCCAGTTATGAATCAGTTTTCTTGCTAACTCTAGCTTATCGCCCTATTGTGATTTACTCATTATGTTGCAAAACACAATGCCTACGGCGGCAAGCTACGCACTTTTACTTCCTGTAGATTGAAGCGCGATCGCTCTTTAATTTAAACTCTAACTAAATACTTGTATTTCCATCTTGGTAAATCTTGGCAGTAGATGCTTATACAGCCTTTATTACAAGCAAACTTGTTTCTTGGATGCAAGGGTAGTAAAACCTCAGAATGCACTCAACAGGATTATTCCGACCATGAGCTAGACAAGATGAAGATCATTAGCATACAAAATGCTTTAATCTTTAAAAATAACTTTATTTTTTAATCCTGGTGAAATTTCTAGCTCCTTTACTTACGTGAGTCTAGTCTCACTCAGAGATTATTCGGGTGTATGCAGTTTAGATGTAACAATCAAGTGACGAGAATCACACATATCGATGATTAGGATCGTCTCCCAGCGATTGGTAACTAGGCATAATTAATGACAACTGAACTCTAGCCGAGTCATTAATAGGGAACACACTTAATAGCCGACAGCCTTAATCAAGGACTGTCGGTTTTTTGTATTTGTCCTTAGTCATTAGTCATTAGTCATTAGTTAAATGCCCAATACTTCTCTACAAGACGCACTTTCGTTCGCGGTTCCTCAGTGTAGCGAAGGGCAGTACAAGTGCCCATACCCATATCCATAAAATTTCCCCACAACTGGTTGGTAACTTGACAGAGATTTTGCCACAGCCACTACCAAATGTGGGGAAGGTACGATCAAATTGGGGATCTTATGCCTATCGAGTGCTAATACCTCGCACTCACTCTAGTAGACCGAAAGTATATTCCTAGAACCAGCACACACTTTGTCTTAAGACATCGCTTGAATGATGTAATCAAAGTAAGGCGCTGCTTCGGCTGCGTCTTCCGCACTCAGTAAGCTAATAGAGGCTGTTTTGAGGGAATTAATCGCTTCTACCATTCCAGGCACGGGAACGCCCAATGAATTGTACATTTCCCGCACACCAATCAAACCGATTTTTTCGATTGGCTCTTTATCACCGGCAAGTACACCATAAGTAATTAGGCGTAAGTACCAGCCAAAATCACGGATACATAGAGAGCGTTGGCGTTCACCGTAAGCATTACCTCCAGGGGAGATAAAGTCAGGACGCTTCTGCCACAGTTGTTTAGTTGCTTCTTGAACTATCTTCTTTTCGTTTTCGGCTAAGGTAGCCGCAATCCGCGTCCGTTGTACGCCGGTTTGCAAAAAGTCTTTGATATTTTTAAGTTCGCCACTGCTGGGATAACGCAGTTCGTCGTCGGCTTTGAGAATAACTTGGCTAATTACAGTCATGATTATTGAAATCACCTGAAATATTATCTGTTAGTTTAGCGAGTTGGAGGTACACAAGTGAAGGGATAGGAGCTACTTATGTATTGAATTTATCTATTTCAGGAGAGTGGAGAGTGAAGAAAGGAATAGGTGACAGGTTACAGGGTATAGATTATTCCCTGTCATCTGTCACCTATTACCTCTCCCCTAATCCCAATGACCAATGACTAATGACTAATGACCAATGACAAAAATAATTTGGCAACAGGGTGAATTAATCGAAGTGACGATCGCTAATCTGAGTGATACAGGCGATGGTGTGGGACGTGCTGATGAGCGTGTAGTGTTTGTCCCAGATACCGTCCCAGGCGATCGCGCTATTGTCCGTTTAGTACACGTTAAACCAAAATACGCCCACGGTAAGCTGCAACAGCTATTGTCACCATCCCCCCACCGTGTTCGGCCCAGTTGTATTGTGGCGGATAAGTGCGGTGGTTGCCAGTGGCAGCATATTAATTATGATTACCAGCTAGTAGCCAAGCAAAATCAAGTTATTCAAGCTTTGGAGCGCATTGGTGGTTTTATCCAACCACCGGTAGATCCGGTACTTGCTGCCCCTTCTGCTTTCGGCTACCGTAATAAATCTACATATCCTCTCTCGCTATCGGCAACAGGACAAGTACAAGCTGGTTACTATCAAAAAGGTAGCCACCAATTAATTAATTTAAATCAATGTCCAGTCCAAGATGCGCGATTAAATCCCTTACTTGCCGAAGTTAAGCAGGATATTCAACAGCAAGGTTGGCAAATTTACGACGAACACCGCCACCAAGGAAAAATTCGCCATCTCGGTTTACGCATTGGCCGACACACAGGGGAAATGTTGCTGACTTTGGTGGTAAAGGACTGGAATTTATCAGGAATTGAAACTCAAGCCCAGGAATGGTTAAAGCGCTATCCGCACTTAGTGGGAGTGTCGCTCAATCGCAATGGCGATCGCACAAATGCTATCTTTGGATCAGAAACCCGTTGCATTGCTGGAGTCCCCCACCTGCATGAATATTTTGCTGGACTGGAATTTCAAGTACGCCCAGATACATTTTTCCAAGTGTATACAGAAACGGCAGAGGCACTATTGCAGGTAATTCAATCAGAACTCAATCTTCAAGGGCATGAGTTCCTAGTTGATGCCTACTGTGGTATTGGGACTTTAACTTTACCCCTTGCCAAAAAAGTACGTATTGCTACAGGATTAGAAGTGCAACCAGCAGCAGTAGAACAAGCAATTTTGAATGCCCACCGCAACGGAATTGATAATGTGACTTTCCTTGTCGGGGCAGTAGAGAAATTGCTTCCCCAAATGGGCACAATACCAGAAGTAGTAATACTCGATCCGCCACGTAAGGGGTGCGATCGTGCAGTCATAGATACTTTACGGCAATTGAAACCATCTCGGATCGTTTACGTCAGCTGTAAAGTAGCTACCCTCGCCCGCGACCTGAAATTGCTTTGTCAAGATGGGCAATATACCATCACACGGGTGCAACCTGCTGATTTTTTTCCTCAAACTGCTCATGTTGAAGCTGCCGCCTTTCTTGTGCTATCACATTGTTGACAAGGTTAGTAATTCCTTCAAAAAACTGAAATTTGAAATTTTTAGTGTAGTGCATACTAAAGATGCTAAAATTGAATTAAGCGAAAAATAAAAATCCATTTTGTTTAAATAAATTCAAGTAGCATAGGTTCTGAAAAACATGAAGAAGATTGTGTGAATTATAAATCGGCAACTAATTAGAGTATGCCAATACTCTCTAAAATTAACAGCATATTTTTAATTTGCTGAGTTCATTATCAAATTTATTCCAGCCGATATATACCGAAACAATCCCAATTCAGAACTATAGAGCCAATGCTCCCTAGCATTTTCAAAATTTAGTTTTAAAGACGCAAGTTTGAAGGCAGCATGACCACCTCAAGTTTTATCAGGGTGACTGTAATAGCAAACTGATGTCTAGCTAACTGAAAGCTATGGGGTTTCTCTTGTGATTACTATTTCACTCCGTCCAGTTGGACGTTATTGGGGCACTATTAGTTTTGCCTCAACCCTCTACCTTTGTCCCATCTTAGACTTATTGTTGGCAGAAATTCCAGCAAGATTACAAGCAGAACTGCGGCTAGGACTTCAAGAAGCCCTAGTAAACGCAGCTAAACATGGTAATAATCTCGATCCGAGTAAAACAGTTGTAGTTCGTTTTTCCGTAATCGATAATCAATATTGGTGGATAATATCAGACCAAGGTAGTGGCTTTACTCCTTCATCTACTAGTAATGAAGAACCAACAGACTATCTTCCACCAGATGAATCGGAAAATGGTCGTGGTTTATGTCTTCTGCATCAAATTTTTGATCGGGTAGAGTGGAACCGTAAAGGCACAGAATTAAGGCTTTGTAAACAAATGGAAAATCGCCGGGGATTATCTTTGCGGCGGTAGGGTAGTTAGGAGTTAGGAGTTAGGAGTTAATAATTTAAAACTTTTAACTCATCACTTATCACTCCTAATTTTACTCATCACTTCTAACTTTTTCCGTGAGTTGGACAGGGAGGGGCAGAAATGGAGCGATCTAACCAACCAATTGCCTGTTCTAATCTAGCTTGAGCTTCTTGTGGCTGATTCTTTAAAAGATACACAATCGCTGCTGCCACTTGTTCATTAGCGCGAGAATTGCGGTTAGACTTGAGGCGATGCCAATCGTTAGGGGAAATGCTTAGTCTTTCCATGAGGGCTTGAGCTAGTTCCAGAGTACTAAGTTCATTCAGTTGACTGGTTTTCGGCAGCTGGGTAGATTGGGACATAACTATTGGCACATTTGCATTTACTTCTACTTTACTACTTGTAAATGAAGCCGCCAAAACAATCACAGCCGTCAGCAGAAAATCCAGAACCAGATTTTGAACAAGAACTAGAGGAAGTAGAGCGATCGCTCCTATCCTTAAAAGAACGTTACGATCAAGTGCAACGCGATCGCCAACAACAGGCACAATGGCAACAGCGTCGGGATCAACTAAAGCAGAATAAATCTCAGACACCAGAAATCAAAGCAGAGTTACGGCACATTCAACAGCAGTTGGAAATGCTAGAAGTGAACTTAGAAAGCCAGTTATTTTCTTGGCGTAGCCTCAAAAAACCTTTCTGGCAAGTCGTCCGCTTTGGTGGAATGGGCGTTATCATAGGCTGGATATTAAAGTCTTATGCTGGGTAAATATGGTAAATCGACGGATTGCAGAAATATTGCGAAGTGGCCAACCTGATGAGTCCCTCCAAGTGCAAGGCTGGGTGCGAACAAAGCGCGAGTCCAAAGGGTTTGCTTTTATTGAAGTCAATGACGGCTCATCACTAGCTAATTTGCAAGTCGTCATTAATCAGGATTTGCCAGATTACGAAGCTATATTGAAAAAATTAAATACGGGTGCTGCTGTCGTTTCGACAGGGTTACTAGTAGCTTCTCTTGGTAAAGGACAACGGATTGAGTTGAAAGCCGAGTCCGTGAAAGTTTACGGAGAAGCCGATCCCGATACGTATCCCCTGCAAAAGAAACGTCATTCCTTTGAGTTTCTGCGAACCATTGGACATTTGCGATCGCGTACCAATTCCTTTGGTGCAGTTTTTCGCGTCAGGAATGCTTGTTCGACAGCAATTCATCAATTCTTCCAAGAAAGGGGCTTTTTGTGGGTACACACACCCATCATCACTGCTAGCGATTGCGAAGGCGCGGGCGAACTGTTTAGCGTTACTAGTTTAGATTTAAAGAATATTCCCCGCACAGATAATCAAGCAGTAGATTACAGCCAAGACTTTTTTGCTAAACCCACATATTTAACAGTTAGCGGCCAGTTAGAAGCGGAAGTTATGGCGATGGCGTTTTCTAACGTCTATACCTTTGGCCCTACCTTCCGTGCAGAAAATTCCAACACCTCCCGCCACTTAGCAGAATTTTGGATGGTTGAGCCAGAAATGGCTTTTTGCGATTTAGAAGGCGATATGGATTTAGCTGAGGCGTTTCTCAAACACATTTTTAAATATGTATTGGAAACGTGCCCAGAAGATATGGAATTTTTCAATGAACGCATTGATAAATCTGTGTTGGCAACAGCCGAAAATATTATTAATAATCAGTTTGAACGGTTAACTTATACAGAAGCGATCGCACTTTTAGAAAAAGCTGATGTTAAATTTGAATATCCAGTAAGTTGGGGTTTAGATTTACAATCAGAACACGAACGCTACTTAGCTGAACAACAGTTTAAAAAGCCAGTAATTGTCACAGATTACCCAGCGCAAATCAAAGCCTTTTATATGCGCTTGAATGACGATGAAAAAACCGTTCGGGCAATGGATATTGTTGCACCCAAAATTGGCGAGATTGTCGGCGGTTCTCAACGGGAAGAACGTTTAGAAGTTTTAGAACGCCGTGTGTTAGCGCAGGGGTTAAAGCCAGAAGACTTGTGGTGGTATCTTGATTTGCGTCGTTATGGTACTGTCCCTCACGCTGGTTTTGGGTTGGGTTTTGAAAGACTCGTGCAATTTATAACAGGTATGGGAAATATTCGTGATGTGATTCCGTTCCCGCGTACACCACAAAGTGCTGAGTTTTAGTTTGATTAAATAAGGGGATTAAAAATCGCGTCTACAAAAACCAAGTCCGTCTGCGCTCAATACGGTTCGGTTAAACCAAGAGACGCGATAAATCCCCGTCAAGACGAAGGATTGATTATTGTAGAGACGCCGATTTATCGCGTCTTTGTGATTTATAATTTTAATCAAAAAGCCCTCATCAACCGTATTGCGTCTGCACTGACTCATAAAAACTCCAAAACCCGCATTCGCGGGTTTTGCTTGTATAGGCACGTATTTTCTAAAGCGATTAATTAAAATTAAGGATTTTGAATCTCCTGTTGTAAAACTTGAACTTGCTCAATAGATAATTCAGTAACTTGAGCAATTTGTTCTAAACTCATGCCAATTCGCAACAAATTTAAAGCCAATTTTATTGTTGTTTCTGCTTTACCTTCTGCTTTATCTTTGGCTTCGCCTTCTTCTAGGATTTCTTGATAAATGACTGATTCGCGCATAATCTCACTCCTGAAAATCTTCTTAATTACATCTTTCTTTAATACTAGACCTGCTAGAATGCCACTGGCAGCAGCTATATTTCTCTGTAGCTGGCGATGCCTGCGGCGGGCTACGCCTACGCTAATTGCTTCAACCCAACCTACTGTTGATATATCACTATTTTAAATATCATCTAATTACTAAGTACTTCTTGTCTACGTCGATTCTGTTCTTGCTGTTCAACTCTTGCGCGTGCTTCATGGCATTTTTTAACTTAAACTATCAGTTATTTGTAAATAATGTGTTCTCACTTC
The DNA here is from genome assembly GCF_052692655.1 of Nostoc sp. DSM 114167. Classification (NCBI taxonomy): domain Bacteria; kingdom Bacillati; phylum Cyanobacteriota; class Cyanophyceae; order Nostocales; family Nostocaceae; genus Nostoc; species Nostoc sp. DSM 114167. The sequence goes on along the minus strand of NZ_CP195116.1, from coordinate 2,338,775 downwards.
GGACGTTATTTACAGGTCGCTACAAGTATTTAAGGGACTCTGGCACTCCCCAAATTTTAATTGTCCTATCAATACTATAACTAGCAATGAAATTACGATCGCTACTCATGGCAAGATAACCAATTGGCGCTGTATGCCCGTGCAATGTACATAATTTTCTGTTCATTGCCAAATCCCAAACAACTATTTCGTAGTTGTCTGTACAGTAGATTAAAACTCTACCATCTGAACTCATAAGGCAAGGAGCAACACCCGAAGATGTATAGAGAATGCGATCGCCGATCAATTCCCAAACACACACCTTTTTTTCCCGGATTCCGCAAGCCAAAATTTGCCCATCAAAGCGATTTGCAAGTCCATTGACTGTCATAGCAGGTAGATTATCCAATGTTTGAATAAGTTCTCCTGTTTCGGTATTCCAGAGGTGTAGCTTATTCTGCAATCTCTGCTTGAAATATGCAACCAATAGTTTTCCATCAGGAGTGAAGAGAAGGGGTGATATATAGTTACCCAAAGGCAAATTCCCAAGAGGTACTAAAGCCCAATCCTGAAATTGATGATGGAAGCGACGAGTAGAGGTTTCATAATCCCAAATCTCTAGCTCTCCTGTTTTCCCCACAGTATAGCCAGTGGCAAGTAATGGCTGCTTTGTTGAGCAGACAGCCAAGCAATGGGGAGCGGTTTGAACAGTATTCATCAGGTAATCGGGATAAGTGCCAATCGGCTCTTGTGTTTCTGTATCTAATGGCCAGAGAATGTCCTGAAAGCTAATGATACACACCTTCCCGCTTTTGCCTAAACCAAATTCGTGAGCCATCGCCAGATCAAAATCTTTCTTACTTTGACCTGTTTCCAAATGCCAAATATTAACGAAAGATTGCTTATAAGACAGATCCCAATAGCAAATAAGGGTGTTATTGTAGTCGGCGATCGCAAAATAATATGGATGATGTTGTTCAGGTTTGTAGCAATCTAGATTAAATTCTGTCAAGGTATGCAGGCATTGCATTTTTGTAAAGGGCAGATAATTCCATAGGGCTTGTTCAGCAGTAGCTTCGCTGCTGTAGGACAATAACAGCAAAGCTGATTCCCGCACTTCTCTGACGCCATCGCCCAATGCCTGGATTACTAAATCAATTCCTTTGTGCCCATATTGAAATGCTTCTAAAAGAGCATCCACTTTTTCTTTTGTAGAAGCACCACGCAAACGATATCTAATGCCCTCTAATCCCTGTATTGCTGGACTAGAAGAAGAAACTAGGTCGTGTTCTCTCATCACGTTACTATTATCTGTGGGCTTTTCAGAAATCATCTCGCAAACACTAAAACTCTGACAAAGTAGCATATAGTTTTTAAAATATGCCTGCAATGAATTTCTAATGACCCTAGAATAGATGTCTTGCAAAGCCAACAAGGAATACAAAAGCTAGCACTGGAGATGTAAATTAGTGTTAATGTTACTTCTCAATATTGGGAATGAGCGATATGCCATAGAAAGCCGACAGGTTATAGAAGTAATACCACTTGTTGTACTCAAAACTTTGCCCCACCAGCCTGAGCATATCGCTGGTGTTTTTAATTATCGGGGACGCATTGTACCAGTAATCGATTTATGCCAGTTGATGCGTGGTAAACCTTCCAGTGAGTACCTGAGTACTAGAATTGTATTAGTCAATTATTGGGGGAGTAATAATACAGAACTTCAGGCTCCCCATATTTTGGGTTTGATGACAGAACAAGTTGTAGAAACATTACACCAGTCTGAGTCTGAATTTGTTAATCCCAACATCCAGATAGATACAGCGCCATATTTGGGCAAAATGATTGTAGATGATCGAGGGATGATTCAGTGTCTTCGCATTGAGTACTTGTTGTCAGAAGCACAGCAAGTCAATCTCTTGCCAGAAAGTCATCACAATACTAGATTTTAGATTGGTCTGAAGACTCTATAAATGGCACAATCTGTTATTGAAGCTTTACTAAAAAGCAAGATTGGTTTGGATGCAAATTCTATTGGTGCTGATGCGATCGCTAGTGCAATTTATCAACGTATGGCAGATTGCGGCATCACGGATATTGCTCACTATCTGGGGAAGTTACAGGTATCTACCCAGGAATGGGAAGCACTGATTGACAGCGTAATTGTTCCAGAAACTTGGTTTTTTCGAGAACCAGAGTCTTTTGCATTTCTGAAGCATTACGTATTATCTGAATGGTTGCCAAAAAATCCCCAAAGTGTACTGCGGGTTTTGAGTGTACCCTGTGCAACGGGTGAAGAACCATATTCCATTGCGATCGCTCTTTTGGAAGCAGGATTAAATTCAACAAACATTCACATCGATGCTGTAGATATTAGCAAACAATGCCTACTAAAAGCTCAACGAGCAATCTACCATCAATACTCGTTTCGCGGCAATAGCCAATCGTTTCAAGAGCGCTATTTTCAGGCAACTGAGGCCGGATATCGCCTGTGCGAACGGGTAAGATGTATGGTGAATTTTCTGAACAGTAACTTAGTAGATACTGATTTTTTATTGGGTACGCCGCCCTATGATATTGTCTTTTGCCGTAACCTGCTGATTTACTTTGATAGTGCCACCAAAATACATACTATTAGAGTTCTAAAAAGGTTGGTAAACCCGCAAGGTTTGCTATTTGTTGGACATGCTGAAGCTTGGTTACTATCGAAAACTGAATTTGTTTCAGTTCGTCAAGATTCAGTAGTTACTCATCGAAAGTCCCCAACGTGCGAGAATATTCGCAAAAATCATTGTCCCAATCTTCAGAAACAAGACTTTACAAGCAAAAATATCGATGTTCTCAACAAGCGACAACTACCGAACAAAAACCATTCCAAGTTTGCCGCACAAGCGAGATTGAATCTTCCTTCTCAAAACCTTATATTACCAAAAGACCTGAAGGAAAATTTGTTAGAAACAGCCAGAAACTTAGCTAATCAAGGTCAGTTGAATGAGGCTGCTAAATTATGCAACGACTATCTGAACCAAAATCAGGTCAGTATTGAAGCGTATCTTCTACTTGGTCAGGTACAGCAAGCAATGTCACAAAATGAGCAGGCGGAACAATCTTTTCAAAAAGCGATCTACCTGCAACCTACTCATGAAGAGGCACTTATTCATTTGGCATTACTCAGAGAACATCAAGGAAATACTGCTAGCGCAAATATCCTTTGGCAGCGAATTCACCGACTAAAGAAGAAGTGAAATCAGAATATTGCTTAATAATTTGTTTCAAAATTGAAGATGTAAACTGTTAATCTCGTTTCCGATCTGGGAACTCTAGGAATTGCAAGTGTTTCAAAAGACTTTTGACATCATGTTCAAAAATCTTTACGTAAGAATTCAGCATTCAGGAGTCAGAAGCCAGAATTTTTCAGGAATCTAGAATAATTGGTATATTTATTCATCAAATGTTCTTTCGATCCTTTAACTATTCAGTCCTTCCAAATTCAGAAGGACTGAATTCTTACATCTTTACGACAAATGAATCACTCATAAAGGCGTATATCTGTATGAGCCTACCCATATAACTCCAATACTTGTCTGGTTTTAGGGAAAAGGGGAAGGTGGAGTCCATCTAATTTAAAAAGCTGGCTACTGCATTTTCTCTAATATACCTATTTGGAAAAATTCAAATCTAAAAATTATATGCAACAAGGAATCAGAATTAATCAATTTGTCATGGGTGGATTTGGAATTATTGTAATATTAACAGGCATTGCTAGTTTTGTCGCCAAATCAGCCAACGATTCTCTAGCTAATTCCGCTACTTTAATAACGCACACCTATTCAGTTAAATTGGATTTAAAAGAACTTGAAAAAATCTTGGTTGATGCTGAAACTGGACAAAGAGGATTTGTTATTACAAACAAACCACAATACTTAGAACCTTATGAAATTGCTAAAAATAATCTAAAAGATAAATTCAAAGATTTAAGACAGAAGATTTTAGATAATCCAACACAAGTCCAGAACTTAGATAAGTTTGAGGAATTATCCCAACAAAAGATGAGTGAGCTAGAAACAACAATTTCTCTGAAAAAAGCTGGTAAAGAGCAAGAACTAGTAGCTCTGATTCTTTCAGATAAAGGTAAAAATATTATGGATGCAATCAGACAAAAGCTTAATGAGATGCTGCAAACCGAAGAGCAGCTTTTAGATGAGAGGCAAAAGCAAGCAAGTCAATTTCAGGCATTTGCAAACTCCGTTAATTTAGCTACTTTCTTCTGTATTATGATTGTTGCATTTATTGTATCAGTGATTATTGTCCGCATTCTCAGTCTTTCCTTGAGTCGCTCTTTGCAGTCAGCATTTAGTCTAGCAGAGCAGGTTTCTGCCGGTGATTTGACAACCCAGGTTGAAGTTACCTCAGATGATGAAATTGGCAAGTTAATGGCTGCATTGAAAAACATGATTGCTAACCTCAATACCCTCGTGCGTCAGGTGCAGAATTCAGGGATTCAGGTAACTACTTCGGCTACTCAAATAGCGGCTTCGGGTAAACAATTAGAAGCGACAATTTCTGAACAAGTAGCCTCTACGAATGAGGTAACTGCTACTGCTAAAGAAATTGCTGCAACTTCCAGGGAACTGCTAAATACTATGGAACAAGTTGCGACTACCTCACAAATCACGACGACGGCCGCTAGCACTAGCCAAAAAGATTTGGTTCGCATGGAAGCCACTATGCGGCAGTTGGTAGAAGCTACCAATGCCATTGCTGCTCGACTGGGAGTAATTAGCGAAAAGGCAAATAACATTAACAACATTGTTGTCACAATTACGAAAGTGGCAGATCAGACAAATCTGCTGTCGTTAAATGCAGCGATTGAAGCTGAAAAAGCTGGAGAATATGGTTTGGGTTTTGCGGTTGTTGCTAGAGAAATCCGCCGACTGGCAGATCAAACTGCTGTTGCTACTCTCGACATTGAACAGATGGTAAAACAGATGCAATCGTCAGTCTCTACAGGTGTGATGGAGATGGACAAATTTGCTGCTGAAGTTGGACGAAGTGTAGAAGATGTTGCCAGCATTAGTTCTCAAGTTGGGCAAATTATCCAGCAAGTGCAAGACATGGCCCCTCACTTTGAGTCTGTGAACCAAGGTATGGAAATCCAGTCGGTGGGAGCGCAACAAATTAGTGATGCGATGGTGCAGTTGAGTAGCACTTCAGTGCAAACAGCCGATTCTCTACGAGAAATTAATCATGCCATAGCTCAACTCAATCAAGTGGCTCTTGGATTACGTCAAGAGATTGCCCGCTTTCAGGTGAAAACAGAATATTCTACTTTAACTCCTCAGCAATCAATCTAATCAACAATTAAGGAAAGATAAGATGTTTACTAATTGGAAAATCAAAGACCTAACTTTGCTTGGTTTTTCTATTCCAACAGTTTTAATGATTGGTTTTAGTGTCATGGTGTATACAACTTCTAATCAAATATCACTGACATTTAGACAAGTAGGTATTTCACAAACTGCTCTCACTGGGAAAAGTCGGATGTATATCGATCTGATCAATATGGATCGCAGAATTCGCAGATATGCACTTGACTCTCAAATAAATAAGGATGCTTTAGAACTATATAACAAAGATGAACGTGACTTTCAAGAGGCATTCGAGTTAGTAAATAAAACTATAGAGAACCTCAAACAAAAAGAAAGACTAAAAAATATGTACCAATTTTATATTGATTACAATAAACTTAAAGATGATTTTGTTAACGAACCGCAAGCCATAATAGATAAAAATAATGTCATTCAACAAGCTTTCTTACAAAAAACTAAGACGATTCTTGAGGAATTTGAAAAAATAAGTAATGAATTTGAAGTGAATGAAAATCAAATTATGGAACAAAGTATAAGCTCAACTAAATATGCTTTGTTCTTTCTGAGTTCATTAACTGTAATTGCATCACTATTATCATTAGCAATTGGGTTGTCCGCTACTTTTTTCATTGCCCAAGTTTTGGGTAAAAAAATTGGGAAAGCTGTAGAAGTAGCAAACAAAATTTCTGTTGGTGATTTAACACAAACAGTTATTGAAGATACGACTAATACTAAAGATGAGATTGGTCAACTTCTCAAAGCCTTTCAAAATATGATCCAGAGCTTGAATAAACTGATCCGTCAAGTACAACACTCTGGCATACAAGTAACTTCTTCAGCAACTCAAATAGCAGCATCAGGCAAACAATTGGAAGCTACAATTACTGAGCAATTAGCTTCTACTAATGAAGTTACAGCAGCTGCTAAGGAAATTTTTGTGACTTCTAAAGAACTGGTGAAAACGATGGAAGAAGTGGCAGGAATGTCACAAGCCACAACTAGAGCAGCTAGTGATAGTCAAAAAGATTTACTACGGATGGAAGCTACCATGCGCCAACTAGTAGAAGCCACCAATTCTATAGCTGTCAGACTTGGGGTAATTAGTGAAAAAGCTAACAATATTAACAATATTGTTGTCACAATTACGAAAGTGGCAGACCAAACTAATTTGTTGTCTTTAAATGCTGCGATTGAAGCGGAAAAAGCTGGAGAATATGGCTTGGGTTTTGCTGTAGTAGCTAGAGAAATTCGCCGACTAGCAGACCAAACTGCCGTCGCTACCTTAGATATTGAGCAGATGGTAAAGCAGATGCAATCCTCCGTTTCTACAGGCGTAATGGAAATGGATAAGTTTACTGCGGAAGTTGGACGGAGTGTAGAAGACGTTGCCAATATTAGTACTCAAGTTGGTCAAATTATCGACCAAGTACAATATTTAGCACCACGTTTTGAAGCAGTAAATCAAGGTACAGAAATCCAGTCGGTGGGAGCGCAACAAATTAGTGATGCGATGGTGCAGTTGAGTAGCACTTCAGTGCAAACAGCCGATTCTCTGCGAGAAATTAATCATGCCATAGCTCAACTCAATCAAGTGGCTCTTGGATTACGTCAAGAGATTGCCCGCTTTCAAGTGAAAAAAGAATATTCCGATTTAATTCGTCAGCAATAAATCTAATCAACAATTAAGGAAATATTTCAAGACTTCTACATCATCAGTAAAATCTAGTATCTGAACTAAACTGCCTACTTAATAATTTGTTTAAAAATAAAAATACAAACTGTTCATCTTGTTTGTGATTTGGGAATTCTAAGAGACGAATACATTTTCCAGCAGCAGAGGAACAGTAGGATATTCAATGTTCAAGAACATCACCTTGCAAACACGGTTGATCGGTTCATTTTTATTCATAGGACTGATTGTATTCGTAATGGCCTTGGTGGCATGGTTTGTTACCAACGAGTTAAATCAGTCAATTAACTCACTAACCTTGAATGACATCCCCAGCTTGTCTGGGGTATGGAAGATTAAGGAAGGACAGATACAAATTCAATCCGCACAACGATTATTATTTAATCCTGAAATTACTGTTAGTGAAAGAGAGAGTGCGATCGCTGAAATCCAGAACGCTTGGAAACAGATTAACGAAGGTATTGCACAGTACGACGCAACTCCATCCACTGAAGAAGAATTAAAAGAGTATAACTTACTTAAAGAAAACTTGGGAGACTGGGAAAAAGTCCATAAAAAATTATTAGAAATTGAACAAAAAATAAATCAAGATGGAATTAATAACCCTTGGAAAAAACAGCTTGAATTAATTCTTCAAGGACAACCAGAAACTATTCCAGCTAATATTCAAAAGAGGTTGGAGTTACGCAATAAAATTGATTCTGAGATAAAAAAGCAGGAAGAAGCATTATTTAAAACAACTATACAACAAGCAAACAAAGTTGTAAAATTCAATGAAAATTTTATATCAGATACACAAAAAGAAGTCGAACAGAATGTGGGTCGCAGTATTTTCTGGATTTCTGTAGGAATTGCCATTGGCCCCATAACTGCGATTACTCTTGGGTTTGTAATCGCTCGACAAATTACTTCTCAGATTTTTAGTGTGATTAGAGTTGCAGAGCAAATTTCTCTGGGAAACTTAACAACTAAAATTGCGACTGACTCGAACAGCAAAGATGAAATGAATAGACTTTTAACTGCTTTCCAAACTATGACTCAGAATCTGAACACTCTGATTCGTCAGGTACAGCATTCAGGCATCCAGGTTACTTCTTCAGCTACTCAAATAGCAGCTTCGGGTAAACAATTAGAAGGGACGCTGGTTGAGCAAGTAGCTTCTACTAATGAGGTAGCTGCCGCTACCAAACAAATTTCTGCCACCTCTAGAGAATTAGTAAGTGCAATGGAACAAGTTGCAACCATTTCCCAAATCACAACGACAGCAGCCAATGATAGCCAAAAAGATATAGTGCGGATGGAAACCACTATGCGGCAGTTAGCAGAAGCCACTAATGCGATCGCTGCCCGATTGGGAGTAATTAGCCAAAAGGCAAATAGCATTAATACTATCGTCGTCACAATTACCAAGGTGGCAGACCAAACGAATCTGCTGTCATTAAATGCGGCGATCGAAGCCGAAAAAGCTGGAGAGTATGGCTTGGGCTTTGCTGTGGTTGCTAGAGAAATTCGGCGACTAGCAGATCAAACTGCTGTTGCTACTCTCGATATTGAGCAGATGGTGAAGCAGATGCAATCGTCAGTCTCTACAGGTGTGATGGAGATGGACAAGTTTGCCGCAGAAGTTGGGCGAAATATAGAAGATGTTGCCAGTATTAGTACACAGGTTGGGCAAATTATCCAGCAAGTGCAAGACCTGAATCCGCGATTTGAGTTTGTTAACCAGGGTATGGAAACCCAATCAGTGGGAGCGCAACAAATTAGTGAGACGATGGTGCAGTTGAGCAGTACTTCAGTGCAAAGTACGGATTCTTTGCGAGAAATTAATCATGCCATAGCCCAACTTAACCAGGTGGCGCAGGGATTGCGTCAAGAGATTGCCCGCTTTCAGGTGGAAGCAGAAGACGTTATACCCCTGCACCAATTCTCTTGAGCAGCCCTTATGAACCCCGCTACACCATTAAATATTGAACGTTGTTGGAATTTTATCGGTATTGAGGGCGATCGCTCCTGTCCGCAATTAGCCACTTATACCCATTGCCGCAATTGCCCCGTTTACTCTACTGCTGGACGCTATTTGCTAGAGCGCTCCATACCTGAAGATTATCGCCATCAGTGGACTGAGTTACTGGCTAAATCTAGGACTGATGAAAATTCCCAGATATCCCATACTTTAGCCACCACTCAAATCACGGTTGTGATTTTTCGTTTGCAACGGGAATGGCTGGCACTTTCTGCCCAAATCTTCAAAGAAATTTCTCCTGCAAGTGTGGTTCATACCATACCGCATCGCAGCAATCAAATCTTGCGGGGATTGGTAAGTATCCGAGGCGAATTACTATTGTGTATATCTTTGAGCGATCTTTTGAATCTGGAAACTGCCGATACAGCAGTACAAACCCTCAGTCCAGTAGTGTATTCGCGCATGGTGGTGTTGGAAAAGGCAGGTAACACTTGGGTGTTTGGTGTCGATGAACTTTATGGAGTACACCGATTTCACCGGGATGAGTTACAAGATCCGCCCAAGAGTCTGACTCAAACTTATACTAAAGGATTATTTCACTGGCAACCTAGCGTGTCACCAATGGAGCGATCTGCCTCTGGCGGCAGCGCTTCGCTAACGCACAGTGTCAGTTATTTAGATGATGAATTGTTATTCACCACCTTAGCTAGGAAGGTGCTGTAATCAAAGACCTCTTGCAAAAGTGCTTTTTGCACTCTTGTGGGAAAAGGGAAAAGGTTAAAGGGGAAAGGGAAAATACCAAATCTTTCCCCCTTTCCCCTTCCCCTTTTCCCGACTTCTGCAAGAAGTCTAAAGACCTAATCCCCCAACCCCTTCCCTTGTAGGGAAGCTACGGTGTACACACAAGTCTTTTAAAGTTGCTGCGGAACGTAGGGTGGGTTAATTTTTGTAGGTCGATGCAACAAAGGTGCGAGTCGATACAACAAACGTGCAGGGCGATGCAACAAAGGTGCGAGTCGATACAACAAACGTGTGGGGCGATGCAACAAAGGTGCGAGTCAATACAACAAACGTGCAGGGCGATGCATCAAAGGTGCAAGTCGATACAACAAACGTGCAGGGCGATGCATCAAAGGTGCAGATCGAGAGACTTGTGTGTACACCGTAGCCTCGTAGGAGATGGGTTGGGGGAAAGGTTCTTCCAAGATTAATGAATCGGTGTTCTAGGAAGGTGTAGTAATGTTAGAAGAATTTGATGTCAGCAATCTTTCCTTGCTTGATTTATTCAACATGGAAGTCAAAGCTCAAGTTGTGGTATTGAACGATTGCCTGTTGGCACTGGAGACGAAGCCCGATCCCCAACCAGAACTGGCAGCTTTAATGCGGGCAGCCCATTGCATCAAAGGCGCTGCGCGAATTGTTCAAATCGATCCGGCTGTCAACCTTGCTCACATCATGGAAGACTGCTTTGTGGCGGCTCAAGAGGAAAAAGTTACCTTAACTGCCGATCGCATTGATGTGTTGCTGCAAGGGGTAGATATGCTCTTGCGTATCGCTCAAAGGGTTACAGCCAACCCAAATTTGCAGATGTTAGAAGATTTGGGCATTCAATCGTTGGTGAGTGCGATCGCTAATATCCTAACTCTAGAGGCAACCTCAAAAGAAATTCATCCCCTAATAACAACAGCACAGTTAGAAGACAACCAACAGACAACCCTTATTTCCCCATCCCCATTAGAAGAACTGGGCATCACCCAAAATCGGGCGGTGCGAATGAGTACTGAAAATTTGAATCGCTTGATGGGTTTAGCAGGAGAGTCTTTAGTTGAAGCGAATTTATTAGAACCATTTGCGAACTCTTTGCTGAAACTGAGAAGCAATCAAGGGGAATTGTCCAACCTGCTGGAGAAGTTACAAGAGTTATTGGGCAACTATCATCTGAATGGGCAAATTAAAGAAACCTTGAGTGCAACTCATCAAAAAGCTCACGAATGTTACCAGATGATAAGCGATCGCCAAAACGAACTAGAACAATTTTCTCAGCGTTCTGCTAATCTTGCCCATCGCTTATATCAGGAAGTTATTGCTACTCGAATGTGTTCCTTTGCCGATGGGGGACAGGGATTTCCGCGAATGGTGCGCGACTTAGCTAGACAATTGAGTAAACGGGTGAAACTGGAAATCGTTGGTAAGTCTACTTTGGTAGATCGAGATATTCTAGAACGTTTGGAAGCTCCCTTGACTCATATCTTGCGGAATGCGATCGATCATGGCATTGAACTACCCCAAGAACGTCTAGCAGCAGGAAAGCCAGAAGAAGGAATTATTCGGATTGAAGTTACCCATCGCGCCGGAATGCTGTTTATCACGGTTGCAGATGATGGACGGGGAATCGATATCGAGTTTTTGCGCCAAGTTGTCATCGGCAAACAACTGACAAACCCGGAAATGGCAGCCCAACTTACTGAAGTTGAGTTGATGGAATTTTTATTTTTACCTGGTTTCTCCACAACCCAAACTGTCACTGAAATTTCGGGTAGAGGTGTGGGGCTGGATATCGCCCATAGCACAGTACGGGAAGTTGGCGGCACGCTGCGGGCGGTTTCTGTGTTGGGAAGAGGTATGACCTTTCACTTGCAGTTACCGTTGACATTATCTGTGATTCGCACTCTGTTGGTGGAAATTGCTGGCGAACCCTATGCTTTTGGACTGACACGCATTGAACAGGTGTTAATATTACCGAAGTCTAAGATTGCTGTATCGGAAAATCGCCCATTTTTCACGAGCAATAATCAACCTGTAGAGTTGATTTTAGCAAGTCAAGTTTTAGAGTTAGCCTCGCCTGCGGTAAATATAGAATCGTTATCAGTGATTGTGATTAGCGATCGCCTCAACCGTTATGGATTAGTTGTAGATCGGTTTTTGGGTGAGTGCAATTTGGTTGTCCGCCCCCTAGATCCCCGCCTTGGTAAAGTCGCCAACATTAGTGCCGCCGCCTTGATGGATGATGGTTCCCCGGTGTTGATTGTCGATGTTGAAGATTTGGTACGTTCCATTGCTAAGGTGTTTTCTAGCGGACAACTTTCTCAGGTAAATCAGTCTGCTCATCAGGCAGTTACCAAAACTTACAAGCGAGTCTTAGTAGTAGATGATTCGATCACTGTGCGCGAAATGGAGCGCAAACTTTTGGAAAACAATGGTTACAAAGCTGAAGTGGCGGTTAATGGCATTGATGGTTGGAATGCAATCCGCAGCGGCGATTATGACTTGGTAGTGACAGATATTGATATGCCCCGAATGAACGGCTTTGAACTCACTAGCCAGATCAAAACTCATGCCAAGTTGAAGCAAACACCTGTGATTATCGTTTCTTACAAAGACCGGGAAGAAGACCGACTGCAAGGGTTAGAAGCAGGTGCAGACTACTACTTAACTAAGAGCAGCTTTCATGATGACACTCTATTAAAGGCGGTGATTGATTTAATTGGAGAGGCTTGATAATAATTTGTAATTCGTAATTAAGAAAGTAAGATTTTAGGACTAGCACTTTCAAGATGACGAACGAAGATACGTTGTTTCAGTGCTGCCATTTTGAATCCTCCGCTCAGATTTTGGGCTTTTTGAATGTTGAAATTAGCAATTTTCGTTTTAAATTTCACCACCTTGAAAGGGCTGAATCTAGGACTTAGGCATTGACAAAAAATTTCATCCATCTCCCTGTACTGTCTGTCTAGTAATCAGGATTCTTGCCGAATTTGGTTTCTGATAAAAAGTTGTTCTGCATTAAGTAGGATGACTAGTAGCCCTACAGATGCTCTGGCGATTGCCGGAGTTGCCCAGTTGTGATTCACCAGGTCGGGGATGGTTATAACAAGCATTAATGCAATGATGAATATTGGTAGAATCATCACAATATTCCGATCCCAAGCAGGTTGATCGCGCAGTCTGGCTTCGCTTCGTAGTAAGCGATTGCGCCAAAATGGAAAAGTACTTAGGACAGAGGTAAGGTATAACAGTCCAGCATTAATTAGCAGAATTGTTTTAAGGTTTGGAGCGATGTCAGAATTTCCAAAGAAGATTGCTGTTAGGCAAGCTCCCGCTGCTAGATACAGAAAAGTAAATAGGGTAAAGTGCTTCATTGGTTACTTTTTATGCTTTATAAACTGGAGTTTAGACTATATGGCAAAGGCATCTAAATTATATAGGACTAGCCCTTTCAAGGTGACGAACAAAGATACGTTGTTTCAGTGCCACCATTTTGAATCTTCCGCTCAGATTTTGGGCTTTTTGAATGTTGAAATTACCAATTTTCGTTTTAAATTTCACCACCTTGAAAAGGGCCGCTCCTAGATTTAATCTGGGTTTCTATCTGTTGTATTTGTTGCGTTATTTTGGAGAAATGTCATAATTTGTGAGAATTGCGATCGCTAACGATATGTTCATGGCTGTAGAGGTACTGCGGCGAGCTGTGGTAAAAATCCCAGGTTACAAGCTGGCGTGGGTTGCCTACGATGGTGCGGAAGCTGTGAGTAAATGTGCGGCTGATACTCCTGACTTGATTTTGATGGATGTGCTGATGCCCAGTATGGATGGAGTAGAAGCTACACGGCACATTATGAGGCAATCTCCCTGCGCGATTGTGATGGTAACTGCTAGTGTTAATCGCTATGCAGCCAAGATTTTTGAAGCAATGGGCTATGGAGCCTTGGATGCCATCAATACGCCTATTTTAGGTGATGATGGGCTACTAAATAAAATTGCCACGATCGCCCGCTTAATTGGTAAATCTTCATATCGGCGATCGCCGCCTGTCCATCACTCAAAATCACTTCCACCTCTAATCGTTATCGGGGCTTCCACGGGTGGTCCCCAGGCATTGAAAACTATTCTCTGCCAATTTCCCCAAGACTTTCCTGCGGCTGTGGTTATTGTTCAACATATAGATGCCCAATTTGTCCAAGGTTTTGCCGCCTGGTTGAATGAGCAAATTCCTCTGCCTATGCAACTAGCGATCGCAGGTTCTACACCACAGCCTGGTAAAGTTCTGCTTGCTGGCACAAATCTTCATTTAGTGATGCGTTCCGACCTCACCTTTGGCTATGACAAAGAACCACTACATTTTTTCTATCGTCCATCAATTGATGTTTTCTTCAAGAGTGTGGCTAAAAATTGGACTGGAAAGGGGGTTGGGGCGTTGCTGACGGGGATGGGTGGAGATGGCGCTCAAGGCTTAAAACAATTGCGCGAAGCAGGTTGGCATACTATTGCTCAAGACTGCAAAACTTGCGTTGTTTATGGTATGCCGAAAGTAGCAGTGGAATTAAAAGCTGCGGTAGAGGTTTTGCCAATTGAGGCGATCGCATCAGTCTGCATCCAATTTACGGCAAAATGCTGAATTAATTAGTATTTTATTATACTTCTATAAAAATGTGTATATGAAAGCAGATACTTAAAACACCTTTACGAAGTATTGCAAAATACCAACCTTTTTAATTACTGAGATATAATTGCGACAATTGCAAACTAGTATATTTAACTTAGTAGTTTGTAGTATTGAAAACAAAGACCTATTTAGAGGTGCTAAATGAACCTGCAAGAAACAGCACTCTTAGAAATATCTCCAAAGACAGCAAGATTATCACCAAACTGGAGTCAACCACAAACTCCACAAGCTGCGCCATTTATTCTGGATACTAAAATATCCACAGTCAGGCTTTTGCTAATTGACGATCAAGTAATTATCAGCGAAGCCTTCCGTCGGATAGTTGCGACAGAAACAGATATTTCCCTTCACTACACAAGCAATCCAGCTAAAGCGATTCAAGATGCGATCGCCATAGAACCAACGGTAATCTTCTTGGATATGATCATGCCAGATATCGATGGATTAATGTTGCTGCGTTGGTTTCGCTCTCATCCAGTAACTCGTGATGTACCAATAGTCATGTTATCCAGTAAAGAAGAAGCAAAGCTCAAAGCAGAAGCTTTTACTGAAGGCGCTAATGACTATCTAATCAAATTACCAGATCCAGTTGAGTTAATTGCCCGCATTCGCTATCATTCCAAAGCTTACAATAACCTCAAAGCACTCACTACTGCAACTGCTACTGCCCAACTTCAAGCACAACAGTTAGAAAATACCTTACGAGAATTACAAACTACCCAAGTTCAGTTGATCCAGACAGAGAAAATGTCTAGCTTAGGTCGGATGGTTGCAGGTTTAGCGCACGAAATTAATAATCCTGTTAATTTTATTCACGGTAATTTTAATCATCTGAATAACCATGTAAACTGTCTTTTAAATTTAATCCAACTATATCAACAAGAACATCCAGATTCCTATTCTTTGTTTGAAGAGAAATTTGGTGACTTTAATATTGATTTCATCAGCGATGATTTACCAAAAATTCTTTCATCTATGAGGATAGGAACCGACCGTATTCGTGATATTGTGCTGTCCCTAAAAAACTTTTCTAGACTCGACCAGTCAGATAAAAAAGCTGTTAATATTCATGAAGGAATTGAAAGTACTTTATTACTTTTAAATCATCGGCTACAACCGAAAATTGAGATTATTAAAAAATATGGAAATCTCCCACCAGTTCAATGTTATCCAGCACAACTAAATCAAGTATTCATGAATATCCTTAGTAATGGCATTGATGCTTTACTAGAGCTGGATAATCAGATGCAAAAACAAATTGTAATTCAAACTGAAGTAACTAAATTAGAAACAGTCATAATTACATTTAGAGATAACGGTAATGGAATAGATTCCGAGATTCAAAGCAAGATATTCGATCCTTTTTTTACAACTAAACCTATTAACAAAGGAACGGGACTAGGTTTAGCAATTAGCCATCAAATTATTGAGAAACATCAGGGAAATATCCAGCTAAAGTCTGAACGTGCTCGTGGAACGGAATTTACGATCGAAATTCCAATAGCATTACCTGTTAATCATAAAAGCAACACTTGAATTAAGATTTCACCGGAAAATTATTCTCCAAGGTGTTTATTCATTTTTCAACAAAGTTAACTTATAAGTTAATAAGTTTATAATTCACTTAAATGCGATCGCACTTTTTTATAGTAATCTATAATTCATCTCATCGAATCTTGATGATGAATTATGAATCATTTGTTACCGTTTGCCTGCATAGGATGAGTAACGCTAGTGTTAAAAGAAGTCGTCCAAAGCCAAACCCTCATCCCAGAAGTCGAATAGGAAGCTAGAATGGCAATTCCAAATAAACAAGTAAAATCTAATACTGATATTTTAGATAATAGACGCACCCAAACTCGCATCCAGGTTCGTATTCCTAAAGATTTGCATGAGGAACCAGTCATTTCACGACTGGTTTCTCACTATGGTATCACAGTCATTATTGCTACTGCGGAGATAAGCGCAAACGTGCCACAATATAGCTGCTTTGAGCTGGAACTACGGGGCACTGTTTCCCAGATTGAAAGTGCCTTGACTTACCTGGATGAACTGGATTTAGAAGTTCTGTACCAATCCAGCCCTGAAGAAGATGGTTGGTAGATTTAGTTAGGAGTTAGGAGTTAAAAAATTAATAACTTATAACTCCTAACTTTTAACTTTGTTTAAGCCATTTGATTTTCAATCGCCCACCGCGCTAGTTCAGTGCGATTGTGGAGATTGGTTTTGCCCAACATATTGGACACATGGCTTTCAACCGTGCGCTGACTAACATTGAGTTCTTCAGCAATTTCACGGTTAGCTAAACCCCTAGCAACAAACTGAACTACTTTCAGTTCGGTTGGGGTTAATTGCACATCGAAGGGAACCTGGATGCGGGAACCGTTTTCGCCTCCTTTTGCTTGGTGTTCTTTCCAACGGATAGTTTGTTTCAGCGAGGACTCAACTTGCGCTACGAGTTCTTCTGGTTCAAAGGGCTTGACCATATAAACATCAGCACCTTTGTTCAGACCTTTAACTCGGTCTGCACTTTGTCCCTTAGCTGAAAGGAAAAGAACCGGAATCCAGCTGGTGCGTTCGTTTTGCCGGACTTGTTCCACAAAAGTATATCCGTCCATTTCCGGCATCATCACATCGCAGATGATCATGTCTGGAACATCTTGCTCTAAAATTTCCAGAGCTTCACGTCCATTTTCAGCGGTGATGACTTCATATCCCCGGAATTCTAAGTAATCCTTCACCAGCAAGATGAGGTTAGGGTCATCATCAATCAATAGAAGTCGTTTGTGATCTTTCATGCTGGGCTCTTTCATAGCAGTGGCACTTGTCGCGCTTCGGTCCATCAAAGTCTTGAATATTTATCCTCGTATGGTGGGTTATTCGAGATGTTGTCCTTTTTCCTACTTAACTTGCCTTTGCTGTCTCGAAGTCTCAAAAATGCCGAGCACTTTCAATAGACTAGTAGCTCGATAGCAAAAGTCCAGCAAGGATACGTATAGCAGTAGTATCTATAATGCGCTATTATATATCGCTTTGAAAGGGGCGGGGTAAAAAACACTGATTAAATAATAATCTTTCGGACTCACAAGTAAGTATTGGCTTAAAGATGACCCTACCTCAAAACCAACCCGCACTTTCTTAAAGCCTACTGCTATACCATATCCTTTCGTTGTTAAGCCTCTATGAGGTGTTCACAAGAAACTAGGGAAGTTTCAGGCAAAAGATGGATTGAAAACGCATATTCTTCTACCACCTTATTACCTATTCAGTGTTCTCGGACGATCCGCAGAGTAACTTCCGGGTTTGCTTGGCGATACCAGACACCATCAGGGTAAATCACCATTATGGATCTAGAACCAGAAACACGCAAGCAGTTGGCTTTAGTTTTATTGACGCAAATAGAATGACTTTAGTACGGCTCATCGAGTTTTAAATCTTTAAGTCGCTTTTTTAAGTAATTCCAGAATTCCAGACTAGCTCGTTTTGAGCAGCAATTGCCTGGTCAGCGCAAATAAAAATGTCTCGCTGAATTTTTGCAAGTCCTAAACTTTCTACACAATTACTTAGGGTCTTATGTTCCAAAGATTGAGTTTTTTAGGAATTTGATGGTTGGACTGGATCGCTATCACTGTATTGTTACTCATCAAGCGGCTCCCTGATTACAGTTCTATAACAATTTGCAAGCTTTGCAAATAAAGTTGACTGAGAAGGGGAATGGGGAAAAATTCTTATAACTCCTAACTCCTAACTCCTGTACAGACGCGATTAATCGCGTCTCTACTCCTAACTCCCCACCCCCTACTCTCTTCGTAACTTACAGAACAAAACCCGCAAGGTATAAATAATTAAGCATTTATACTTAAGTACATCTATGACTTTCTAGTTCGGGAACCCGTACTCAAGGCATTCTTGCCATTGGACGCCAGTTTTCGGTAAATTAGCACTCAGGAGTTGAGAGTGCTAAACTCTGGAGAGGAGAAAATAATTATGGCAGCTTTATCTCTAAGCGTTTCTACAGTTAAACCTTTAGGCGATCGCGTTTTTATAAAAGTGAGCGCCTCTGAGGAAAAGACCGCAGGTGGTCTGTATTTGCCCGATACCGCCAAGGAAAAGCCCCAAGTAGGGGAAGTAGTGGCTCTTGGCCCTGGCAAGCGCAATGACGATGGAAACCGTCAGGAATTGGAAATTAAAGTCGGCGATAAGGTGCTGTACTCTAAGTACGCTGGCACTGACATCAAGCTCGGCACTGAAGAATATGTACTGCTTTCTGAAAAAGATATTTTAGCAGTTGTGATCTAATTGTCATTAGTCACTGGTCATTAGTCATTAGCCAATGACAAAGGACAAAAGACAAAGGACAAAGGACAAAGGACAAATGACAAAGGACAAATAATATGGCAAAGCGCATTATCTACAACGAAAACGCCCGTCGCGCCCTAGAGCGAGGCATTGACATCCTGGCTGAGTCTGTAGCTGTTACCCTTGGCCCTAAAGGTCGTAACGTAGTCTTAGAAAAGAAATTTGGCGCACCGCAAATCGTCAATGATGGTGTAACGATCGCCAAAGAAATCGAATTAGAAGACCACATTGAAAACACTGGTGTAGCTCTGATTCGTCAAGCTGCTTCTAAGACCAATGATGCAGCGGGCGATGGTACTACCACCGCTACCGTTTTAGCTCATGCGATCGTCAAAGAAGGCTTGCGGAACGTTGCAGCTGGTGCTAATGCAATTTCTCTCAAGCGTGGTATTGACAAAGCTACTAGCTTCCTCGTAGACAAAATTGCTCAACACGCCCGTCCAGTGGAAGATTCCAAAGCCATTGCCCAAGTTGGTGCGATCTCGGCTGGTAACGATGAAGAAGTTGGTCAGATGATTGCCCAAGCAATGGACAAGGTGGGCAAGGAAGGCGTAATTTCCCTAGAAGAAGGGAAATCTATGTTCACCGAGTTGGAAATCACTGAAGGGATGCGCTTTGATAAAGGCTACATCTCTCCTTATTTTGCTACCGATGCTGAACGGATGGAAGCGGTTTTTGATGAACCTTTCCTCCTGCTGACTGATAAGAAAATCGCTTTGGTACAAGACCTTGTACCAGTGTTAGAGCAAGTAGCTCGTGCTGGTCGTCCTTTGGTAATTATCGCCGAAGATATTGAAAAAGAAGCTTTGGCAACCTTGGTAGTAAATCGTTTGCGCGGTGTGCTGAACGTGGCTGCTGTTAAGGCTCCTGGCTTTGGCGATCGCCGCAAAGCTATGCTAGAAGACATTGCTGTTTTAACTGGCGGTCAACTAATCACCGAAGATGCTGGTTTGAAGCTAGATAACACCAAGCTGGATAGCCTGGGTAAAGCTCGCCGGATCACCATCACTAAGGACAACACCACAATTGTTGCCGAAGGTAACGAAGCTGCTGTTAAAGCTCGTGTAGAACAGATTCGTCGTCAAATCGAAGAAACCGAATCTTCTTACGACAAAGAGAAACTGCAAGAGCGTCTTGCTAAACTCTCTGGTGGTGTCGCTGTGGTGAAAGTGGGTGCAGCGACCGAAACCGAAATGAAAGACAAGAAACTGCGCCTAGAAGACGCTATTAACGCCACCAAAGCTGCTGTGGAAGAAGGTATCGTTCCTGGTGGTGGTACAACTCTGGCTCATCTGGCTCCCGACTTGGAAGACTGGGCAAAGAGCAACCTTAAGGATGAAGAGTTGATTGGTGCTTTGATTGTGGTTCGCGCCTTACCCGCACCTCTGAAGCGGATTGCTGAAAACGCTGGTCAGAATGGTGCTGTGATTGCTGAACGCGTCAAAGAGAAGGATTTCAGCATTGGCTACAACGCTGCAACCAACGAGTTTGTTGATTTGTTAGCTGCTGGTATTGTTGACCCTGCTAAGGTGACTCGTTCTGCTCTGCAAAACGCTGCTTCCATCGCTGGTATGGTGTTGACAACCGAATGTATCATCGTTGACAAGCCTGAACCTAAAGATGCCGCTCCTGCTGGCGCTGGTGCTGGTGGTGGCGACTTCGATTACTAATACGTAGTTAGATAATTTGTTAAAACGGCTGCTTCCCTTGTGAAGGCGGCTGTTTTTTTGTGTCAAGAGAAGAGGAAAATAGTGAGTTACGACAACGTTTGTAAATATTTAGCTGAACAGTACCCAGCCGAGTTTGTGCGTTGGTTGCTTGGGATAGAGGTGCAACAAATTGAAGTCTTAAAAACGGAACTCACGCTTGAGCCAATTCGCGCCGATTCGGTGACATTTTTGCAAGCAGCTAACCAAATTTTGCACATTGAATTTCAAACTTTGGCGAAATCTAATCCGGCGCTTAATTTCCGAATGCTTGATTATTCTGTGAGATTGAAGCGTCAATACCGTTGTTCTGTAGTGCAAGTGCTAATCTTTTTGCAGGAAACTACTAACGAAATGGCTTTTACTGAAGAATATCGGGACAACACAACGATTCACCAATATCAGGTTGTTCGTCTTTGGAAGCAAGATTCAACACTATTTTTAGTTAATCTGGCGCTGTTACCATTAGCAAGTTTGACGCGAACTAATTCGCCGCAAACTTTACTGGCACAAGTAGCTGAACAAGTCGCTACAATTTCAGATAGAGAGCAGCGACAAAATATCGCGGGTTGTGTAGAAATTCTGGCGGGTTTGCGGTTTGAAAAGTATTTGGTTCGGCAATTTTTACGGGAGGATATTATGAAAGAGTCTGTAATTTATCAAGATATCGTTCAAAAGGAAGCGTTTAAATTGATTAGTCGTCAGCTTAAACGGCGCTTTGGTGATATTGATGCATCATTAGTTGAACAGGTTCGGAGTTTATCTGCTGAACAGTTAGAGGAGTTGGGAGAAGATTTGCTTGATTTTTCTGAAGTTGCTGATTTGATAGCTTGGTTAGAGCAGCAGAAAGAAGAAAAATAAGATAGGTATTAAACTATGGCTTTAATGGTTCCCGAATCTATATCATCATCTGCTAGTCAAGGCGAACAAATTTTATATAAAATACTTCGGGAAAAATTGCCAGATGACTTTTTGGTTTGGTATAAGCAAGTTGTTGAAAGTAATTATATTGATTTCTTGATTATTGCACCTAATTTTGGACTATTGATAATTCAAGTTATTACTTGGTATCCATCGCAAATTAAAAGTACTGATATTAACAAAATTAAATTATTTAATTATCCACAAAAAAATCAAAAAATAGAATTAAAAAATTCTCCTTCATGTCCAGATATTCCGGGAAGACGAACTCGTAAGCGT
This sequence comes from Nostoc sp. DSM 114167, assembly GCF_052692655.1. NCBI lineage: Bacteria > Bacillati > Cyanobacteriota > Cyanophyceae > Nostocales > Nostocaceae > Nostoc > Nostoc sp. DSM 114167. Next base: position 2,317,066 of record NZ_CP195116.1, on the reverse strand, counting down.
TCTATAGAGATAAATGAGGAAGAAGATACTTTTTCAGTATGGACAAATCCATATCAAGAGTTGATAGATCAATTATTAGTGAAATTACAAAAATATCCAATACTCACTCAATTTAATGGAGATAATCAACAAAAATTAGCATTCCCTTGTAACTATGGTCTATTTTTTTCTAATATTACCGCAGAGCAAGCAGAGGAAAAAAATATTGATAAATTATTATCTATATCAAAAATTATATATCGTAATGAATTATTTTATAGTCAGAGTATTAGTAGTGATGAATTAGTAAATAGATTGATAAAAATATTTACTAATACTTTTAGTTTTCCTCATCTTACTAATGAGCAAATTGACACTATAAAAGCTATTATTTTTCCAGAAATAGCTATTAAACTTGTACCAGCATCTCTGCACAGTGTTCCTAATGGTATTGAATTAAAAAATGAAAGTTATGTATTTAAAACGTTAGATCATCGTCAAGAATGTATAGTTAGAGCAATTGGTGATGGACATAGAATAATTTATGGTGTAGCTGGATCGGGAAAAACTTTAATACTCTTATCTCATGCTAAATTGTTAGTTAAACAAAATCTTCATCAAAAAGTCTTAATTCTTTGTTTCAACAGAAGTCTTGCTGCTTATCTCAAGTCTTTAATATATGAATATTCCAATCAGTATAATTCCACTAGCAAAATAGAGGTGTTGACATTTTATGCTTGGGTAAGTTCGCTTATAAGAAAAATCCCAGCACCTTTAGGTTTTACTACAGAATATTATGATGGAATTTTAGGGGAAATACTACTAAAGCAACTTGAAAATACTCCGATCAAACATAAATATGATGCAGTTTTAGTTGATGAAGGACAAACATTTGATCCTATGTGGTTTAAATGTTGTGTAGCTGCGTTAAAAGACCCAGAACATGGCAATCTTATGATTGTGGCAGATGGTCGTCAATCCGTTTATAAACGTAATAATTTTACTTGGAATTCTGTTGGAGTCAAAGCAGTTGGACGGACAAGTAACAAAAAATTAAAACTTGACAAAAACTATAGAAATACTCAGGAAATATTAGCAGCAGGCTGGAGTTTATTTAGTAACGTTATTGATGGAGAAAATTTAACATTCGATATTGTTAAGCCTATAGACGCTGTATGTCGTGGTGTAAATCCAATTCTACATATTGAAACATCAGAAATTTATGAAGTAGAATCTGTCATTAATGAAGTTAAAGATTTAGCAAGATTAGGTTATCCACTAAATGATATTGCTATTTTATATAGAATGGCAGATGACCAAAAAAAGGTATTATTAAAATCTTTGATTAAAAAATTGCAAAGTGTAGGAATTGAAACAGATTGGGTTAGTGAAAATAGAGAGTCTGAGAAAAAATATAACATTAAAAATTCTGGTATTAAAATTATTAATACGCTTGGTGCATTGGGTTTAGAATTTAAAGTCGTTTTAATACTCTGGGTTCAAGACTGGGATTTTAGTATACCTCCACATTTAGAAAGTGATATTTTGACTTGTAAAAGACTGTATGTTGCTATGACTCGTGCCCAAAATGTACTATACATTTTTGGTTCTGGAAACTCCAAGTTACTTCAACAATTGCAGTACAGTGGAAATTTTACAGTTAAACAAGCATGAGCATTCAGCTAGAACCAGAAATTTCTACTAGTTGGCATAGCAAACTTAACCTAATGTATGCTGATCGCCAAAATTTCACCCAGGTAATTTACAATTACCATCCTGTGCTTCCATTAATTTAATCGCTACATCACGAGCAATTTCTAAAGTTTCAGCAACAGTCTGTCTTTGAGCTACTAAACCTTGAAGCTCATCAGATGTTACTAAATAAACGCCTTCAGGCAATTTTTCAATATGGATGTTTAAGAGTTTTTCCATTATCGTATGTAGATGTTACTGTTTAGAGCTGTTTAGTTGTTATGATATCGCTTTTATGAACTACAGCGATGTATAGGACGGGCTATGCCTACGCACTTCTACTTTTACATCAAAACCCATGAGCCAAATTAATCCTGAAACAACCCCCTTACATACGTTAAACCCACTCAATCGATTTTCTGACAGAGCAGAGGATTATGTAAAATATCGACCAAGTTACCCCGCAGATGCAATTGATATTATCTTGAAAGGATTAGGTGAAAATTCACAACTCGTAGCAGCAGATATTGGTGCAGGTACAGGAATTGCTTCAAGATTGTTAGCTGAACGGGGAGTTAATGTCATCGCCATAGAACCAAACGCGGCGATGCGAGAAGCTGCTAAACCACATTCTTTGATTGAGTTCCGTGATGGAACAGCAGAATTTACCCAACTACCTGATAATTCAGTTGATTTAGTTACTTGTTTTCAAGCTTTCCACTGGTTCAATCCCGAACCAACTTTGTTGGAATTTCACCGCATTTTAAAACCATCAGCACGCTTGGCTGTGGTGTGGAATAATCGCGATAAAGAAGATGCATTAACTACAGAATATAGCCGAATAGTCCGCGAAGCATCTAATAATCATCCAGCAGAATCTCGAATGCAGTCGGTAGAGCCATTGTTAGTAACTCCCTATTTTATTAACATCCGTGAATATAATTTTACTTATAGACAACAGTTAGATTTAACTGGACTTATTGGCCGAGCAATGAGTGTTTCTTACCTTCCGCGTGAAGGCTTGGGATATGAACAGCTTATTGATAATTTTCAAGAATTATATCAGCGCTTTCGCGATCGAGATGGTTTTATCTATATGGTCTATCGTACTAGCGTACACCTTGGTGAAGTAATTTCAAAATAAAAATGAGAATCATAATAAGTAGGGTGCGTTAATTCACTCTCAATAAATATCAGGATTCATATGGCACAACCAAAATATGAAGGTTATTGTGAATGCATTCCTACCAAATTAGTCAAAGAAAAGTTTGGAGATGTTAATGTTTTTGCACAAAATGCGAAATCGCTCTTAACAAAAGCTACTGGTTTTATTGGTAATTATGATTTTACTCTAAATCCTTACAGGGGATGTCAATACGGTTGTAGCTATTGCTATGCTGCTGCATTTACCCCTAATGCTCAAATGCGCGAAGATTGGGGTAAATGGGTAATTTTTAAGGAAAATTCTGCTGAAGTTTTAGCGAAAGAATTAAAAAAGTGGTATGAAAAAAATCCCCAAAATCCTCCTAGTATATACATGAGTAGCGTTACCGATCCTTATCAACCACTTGAGTCTAAACATCAATTGACTCGTCGATTGTTAGAAGTAATGCTTGATGTGGGGATTGACGGTTATCCTACTCCAACTTTGGTGATTCAAACTCGTAGCCCAATTATTACTAGAGATATTGATTATTTACAACGATTTAAACGATTGCGAATTAATATGAGCATTCCCACTGGTAGCGAATTAGTGAGGAAAGATTTTGAATTGCGATCGCCTAGTATTAAAGCTAGACTAAATGCTATCACTAAAATTAAACAAAGTATTGATTATTATAAAGGTTTTCTTCCTAAAATTTCTATCACAATTACCCCTCTACTTCCTACTTTACCAACAGATGAAGCTGCTTTTATTGATAAACTAGCCATCGCCGATAGGATTGTAATTCAAGCTTTTCATTCTAGCGATCGCCGTTCTCTCATCGCATCAACTCGTAAAGAAGCTGAAGAAATTAAGCAAAAATACGCTTGGTGGTATGAAAATGAGAAATTAAGCTATATGAAATTTAAGGAAAAGTTAGTTTCTCAGCTTCAAGGTGTAGAAATTATGGAAGGTAAACAGGGATTTGGTTATGAATAATCCTATCCTCAATTGGTGGCGAAGTCAACAGTTCAAATTATCTTTAAAACGTGGAGATGTCCGACGTGCAGTCAAACTCTTACAAGAGATTCAAAAATCAGGTGCAAGATTCTCATGGTTAGAAAAACTATTTAGGGATAAACTTCAACTTGAACGTTATTCCCAAGAGTACAAATTACAAACAGAAACTTTAACTAAACAACTAACAGAAACGTCTCAGCAAAAAGATAATTTCATCTTAATGCCAGATGAAGAATTTGTTAAATATATCCATAAAGTTTTTAATTTAATTCAGCATGATGAATATAAACTGCAATTTACTGCTATTGATGAACGGATATTTGATGATTTTGAATCAAGGCTAGTTGAATATCTCAAAGAAGAATTTAGTAAAATTCCTGATAAACAGTTATTTATTAAGTTAGAAGACGCTCTTGAGGATATTAATAACTTAAAAAATGGACAAGATCCAGACTATCGTTTTAGTCTAACTCCTCATGTCTATTTTATGAAGTATTTTTTAGAAAATGTATATTGTATATATTTAGCTTGGTTTCTCATTTACCAAGATGCTTTACTACTAAGTAAGGTTAATATCCTTGATATTGCAGCAGGCCCAGGAACAGTTGCTTATGGTTTAGCTTTATTTCTTCAAAGTAGTAGTGGTTTTTTTGATATACCACAAATGCACATATCTTACTACTCTTTAGAAAAACAAGATGCCTTCCAGTTTCGGGGACTTCAGTTTTGGCGACGATATATAGAGTCGCGCCTAACCGCAGTAAATGCTTATTTCCGTTTTGTTACTACTGATATTTTTAATTGGAAAACTCAATCTAATAATCTACCCAAAGACTTTTTCGACTTTATCGTAATTTCCCACTGCTTCTTTATAGATCAAGTTAAGAGGGTTGAGGCTAATAATACGTACAAGCAAATATTTGCCACAAGCTTAAAAAGTTCAAGTTATATTCTACTAATTGTGCAAGATAAAAAGTTATTTAAAATATACGATGTTCACCAAGTTGAAAACCAAGAACAAGAAAAAAACGTAGTGGAGAAATTTCTGGCAGAATTGGGATTAGAGTTGGTCTGGTATAGATATCTAACCTCAACAGGTTTAAGAACACCTTTGCCCATTGCTGAATTTGGTAAATTTGCTCGAGAAAAGTTACCAAAACAACTGTATATGAGTCCAATACTCAAAAAGTATTTGGGTCAAAAGCATCAGTTACACTATACATTAGATGATTATATAATTTTGGCGAAAAAGTCATAATAAATTGCAAGTAAAGAGTAAAGAATGCATTAAAAAAATATAAGATATCTGAACTTGAACCTTGAATTTATAAATGACCTGCAACTCACAAATAGCAGAAGATTGGCATGGCAAACTTAATTTAGTCTATGCCGATCGCCAGGGTAAAACCCAACTAATTTATAATCACCATCAAGCACCCCTAAAGGTACAGCGCCCATTTTACCCAGAAGGGGGAAAAGTTTGTCATAGCGTCATTTTACACACAGCTGGGGGAATGGTGGGAGGCGATCGCTTATCCTCTAACATCCACCTCCAAACCCAAGCCCAAGCCTTAATCACTACAGCTGCTGCAAGCAAGATATATCGCAGTAATGGCTTACAAGCTAGACAAACTATCCAGATGCAAGTTGACGCTGGTGCTTGTTTGGAGTGGTTGCCGCAAGAGACAATTTTATTTAATGACGCGATTTATCGGCAAGATTTACGGGTAGAATTAGCAACCGGGGCTAGCTTTTTAGGCTGGGAAATTACCCGATTTGGTCGCAGTGCTAGAGGAGAAAAATTCTTGCAAGGAGAATGGCGATCGCACACGGAAATTTGGCAGCGAGATGTTCCCTTATGGATCGATCGGCAATGGTTACGGGGTAGCGAAGAAACTTTTCACAGTCCCCACGGCTTGGCTGGAAAACCAATCGTAGGTAGTCTTGTTTGGGTTGGTGGTGCAATTTCAGGAGAAATTGTCGAAAAAACGCGAAATTTATGGGGCGGGGAAGGTGAAGCGGGTGTTAGTCGATTACAACATGGATTATTGTGTCGATATCGCGGTGCTTCTACATCTGAGGTGAGAAACTGGTTTATTGATGTTTGGCAATTGCTGCGAGTTTCTTTTTTGAATCGTGGTAATTGTATACCAAGAGTGTGGCAGCTTTGAACGAACCACGAAGGCGCGAAGGACGCGAAGGAAAAGGCAAGAATGCAACTTACGCCGCAGGAAAAAGATAAACTATTAATTTTTACTGCTGCTTTATTAGCAGAAAGACGGAAAGGAAGGGGTTTAAAACTGAATTATCCTGAAGCAGTTGCTTATATTTCTGCTGCCATTTTAGAAGGTGCAAGGGATGGGCAAACTGTAGCTGAATTGATGAGTTATGGTACAACTCTATTGACGCGGGATGATGTCATAGAAGGAATATCAGAAATGGTGCATGAAGTGCAAGTAGAAGCTACTTTTCCTGATGGAACAAAGTTAGTGACAGTACATAATCCAATTCGTTAATTTTGTAAATTTTAATTTATTATGATTCCTGGAGAAATTATCACACCAGCAGGTGAAATTGAACTAAATGTTGGTCGTCCAACTATAAAATTGCAAGTTTCAAATACAGGCGATCGCCCCATACAAGTTGGTTCCCACTATCACTTTTATGAAGTCAACACTGCCTTAAACTTTGACAGAGAACAAGCGCGAGGAATGCGCCTCGATATCCCCGCCGGAACCGCAGTTCGCTTTGAACCAGGCGACGAAAAAGAAATAACTCTAATCCCCCTCGTTGGTACTCGCCAAATCTACGGCTTCAACGCCAAAATTAACGGAAACCTCTAAAAACCCTCCGCGTACCTCTGCGCTTCCCTCAGCGTCCCTTTGCGTTAAAAAAAAGGATTTTATATGCCTTACAGAATGGATCGCCGCGCCTACGCCGAAACCTATGGCCCAACAGTAGGCGATCGCATCCGACTTGCAGACACAGAATTATTTATTGAAGTTGAACAAGATTTCACTACCTACGGCGATGAAGTAAAATTCGGCGGCGGTAAAGTTATCAGAGACGGAATGGGGCAATCCCCTATTTCTAACGCTGATGGTGCTGTAGATTTAGTAATTACTAATGCTTTAATTCTCGATTGGTGGGGTATTGTCAAAGCAGATATCGGCATTAAAGATGGCAAGATTTTCAAAATTGGTAAAGCCGGAAATCCTTATATTCAGGATAATGTAGATATTATTATTGGCCCTGGAACCGAAGCCTTAGCTGGGGAAGGAATGATTCTCACTGCTGGCGGTATTGATGCCCATATTCATTTTATTTGCCCCCAACAGATTGAAGTTGCGATCGCTTCCGGTATAACCACCATGATCGGCGGCGGTACTGGCCCCGCTACGGGTACAAATGCCACTACCTGCACCCCTGGCCCTTGGAACATTTACCGGATGCTGCAAGCTGCTGATGCTTTTCCTGTCAACTTAGGATTTTTGGGCAAAGGTAACGCCAGTCAACCCCAAGGGCTTGTAGAACAAGTAGCCGCCGGTGCAATGGGGTTAAAACTACATGAAGACTGGGGAACCACACCCGCAGCAATTGATACTTGCCTCAGTGTTGCCGATGCTTATGATGTGCAAGTAGCGATTCATACTGATACCCTGAATGAAGCCGGATTTGTGGAAGATACGATCGCAGCTTTCAAGAATCGTGTCATCCACACCTACCACACCGAAGGCGCAGGTGGCGGACACGCGCCAGATATCATCAAAGTTTGCGGACAAGCGAATGTTCTGCCATCTTCCACTAACCCTACACGTCCTTACACCCTCAACACCTTAGATGAACACCTAGATATGCTGATGGTATGCCATCACCTTGACCCAGCGATCGCTGAAGATGTTGCTTTTGCCGAATCTCGCATCCGTCGGGAAACCATTGCTGCTGAAGACATTTTGCACGACTTAGGCGCATTTAGCATGATTTCTTCCGACTCCCAGGCGATGGGAAGAGTGGGCGAAGTGATAATTCGCACCTGGCAAACATCTCACAAAATGAAGGTGCAACGGGGAACTCTTAACCCACAAGGAAGTGAGCAACAAGCAGACAACTTTAGAGCCAAAAGATATGTTGCTAAGTATACGATTAACCCAGCGATCGCTCACGGAATTGCTGAATATGTCGGTTCAGTGGAAGAGGGAAAATTAGCAGATTTATGTTTGTGGCGTCCGGCATTTTTTGGCGTCAAGCCAGAAATAGTGATTAAAGGCGGGATGATTGCATGGGCGCAAATGGGCGATGCTAACGCCAGTATTCCTACACCGCAACCAGTGTATATGCGATCGATGTTTGGTAGTTTTGCTGGGGCGCGTCATGCCACATCATTAACTTTTGTTTCCCAAGCAGCTTTAGAGAAGGAAATTCCCAGCCAGTTAGGTTTACAAAAGGCAGCAATTGCAGTTTCCGGAACACGCCAATTGAGTAAGCGGGATATGAAGCTGAATGATGCATTACCTCACATTGAAGTTGATCCAGAAACTTATGAAGTAAGGGCAGATGGTGAGTTGCTGATTTGTGAACCTGCAACAGTTTTACCAATGGCACAGAGGTACTTTTTGTTTTAATTCATGACAGACTAATCTATCGAAGCCAGAAATTACCAAGAAGGGATTATCGAAACTCTTAAAGACGCGGTTTGGAGAAGTGACAATTTCAATTATCGAGTTTGTTAATGAAATTAATTATTCATGTGTGCTGAGAAAGCCGATCAAAAAAGCGATCGCTATTTCTTACACAGCAGATTTTCAGCAAGCCCTGGATAGTATTGTCTCTGGCGAATGAGGATAAATGCTCCCGTGCCTTATAGCCAGATATCCGTTGTTTTCTGTAAAGAATGGTTTTTTCTTTACTTGTTGTAAACTCCCTTTTATTAGCAAAATGTAGATAAAAGTTTAAAATACAAAATTAGAAAGGATTTGTGTTATTTTCTGTTTCTGATTTACTTATTGGTAATAGCAAGTTATATTCAATTTGTTGTCTAACTTTCTCGCTAATATTACAATCGCTGTTTAAACAGGTTACCAGGAGCTTGTTACTATTATAATACTGTTTTAGTAGTTTAGCTTGTTCATAACTGAAGTGCCAGTTATGACCAATATTACGATGTTCAATCATCAAAGCTGTTAGCTGCTCAGTCCAGGCTTGACTATTTTCCTGCCACCATTCTCCAAATCCTTCTAGTTCTTCAAATAGGTTTTCCCATTCTGGTATTGCCTGATTGAGTTTATCTTGTAGCAACTGCAATGCAGTCTTAAATTCTGATTGAAAAGAAGAAGCTAAATCAATAGCCTTTCCAATAAAATCGTCAATATCAGCTAGCTTACACCAAGCATAATCCCGATCAAGAAACGCTTGTACACGGGATGATTTATCAATAGTCTCATCATGAATATCAGTAGCATCAAGACATTGAGAAAAAGCATTAGCTAGGTCATCACTAAGAACAAGACTATTTGTGAGAACCTCATTGAGTAACCAATCTACCTCTATATCATCTAAAGTATCTTCTGAATCCCATCCAAGAGCATTATCTAAATCATCTAAAGTATTTCCTGAATCCCCTTCAAGAGTATTATCTAATTTATTTTGTTCGCTATCTAAAGTCATTTTAAAATACAATGCTCTGATAGCTGCTGGCTTATAAAAAGATTCAAATGAACTAGATTTGCAATCAAGCCATTCTAAAAAATGCTGTATTTTTTCATCTGAAACAGCTAAATTATCAATTTTTCGCTTCATTAATAACACTAAATTATCTGGCTCTTCCATAACTCCAACTGTAAGTAAAAACACCTCCTGCCAGCGTTTCTCATTGATGTGATGCACTAAATTTTCATATGCTAAAGTAGCTACAATTTTTCTAGCACAAAAATACTCTTGAAAAGTCAGACGCAAAAAAGAATAAATTCCTTTTGCTCTTTCCACTAGTAACCCATGTTGGGCTTCAATAGATTTCAAAACGTCTTCGCTATCAACTTTCAAAACTTCTGGTTCTAAATTAGCATTCTGTAAATTACTGATAAACTTGGTAATATATACCTCTACAGTTTTTTGTTTAAAAAAATAGTCTTTCTGCTCAAAGGTAGTAAAAGCAATTTCACTGAGTAAATCTTCTTTACAGTACAAAGATAAATTTTTATAAATTTGATTGCGCTCAATGTTCCGTTTAGCATCCCATTTCTTAAGCAATATATCCAACCCTTCTTTATAAAGTTCTGATCGGTTTGCTGGAAAATCTTCGTTTTCCTCAAATACCAGACACAGCAAGGTTAGCAACAGTGGATTAGTTGCTAGTTCAAAAATTCGTTTGTTTGCTTGTAGTTTTTCAATAAATCTTTCAGCTTTCACTTGGCAGTTTAAACGGAACCAATTGTGAGCAAAAATAGCAATCTGTTCTTTATCAAAATCTGCCACTTCCACTTCCGTAAACTGTTCAAAAGTGTATTCTTTGGCAGCTATCCGACAGGTTATAACAAATTGATTGGTGTGGAATTGTTCGGAAATGTTCCGAGTTTGCCATAAAACACGCTTTGTATCCTCTTCCCTAACTTCGTCTAGACCATCCAGTAAAACCAAAACTTTACCCTGTCTCAACAGTTGCTCGGTTTTTACACTGCTATTGTGGATACCACTGATAAATAATTGTTGAATAATGTACTGGAGAATATCTAACTGTTTAGGGTCTTGTGCAAAGTCCTTAAGGTTGATAAACACGGGAACTCGGTTTGTCAAAAACTGCCCTTCCATGCAGTGCATCGCTAAATACTTCAAAAATGTAGTCTTTCCCGCACCCGGTTTACCTAAAACCATTAGTTTATTGTGATGCTGCACTGCTTGCAGTCCTGGCACTTGCTTCTCACTGGGTTCGTGAAGTCCAAAACGATCAAAGTCCTCCCGATCAAACTTTTGCAGCAGTTGCCCAATTTTCACTCGCCTGCGTTTTGTGGTTTTCTCCAGAATGTTGACGTTCGTATAGATGCCTCGCTCTCCGGTTAGCTCAATAGGCTGATCCATATCCAGCACACGCATCCTTCCACATTTTTCTTTAATGTTGGGTTTAATCTGTTCGCGGATTTCTTGAACTAGAACATCAATATCATCCTCTGTAATATCAGCAGTTGAGCCACTAAAAGGTTTCTGCTGGGAATATCGCTTTTCAAGGTACTCTCGCAAGCGGTTTTCTTTCACAGGGCCACTGCCACAAATACTGAACTTTTTGTAAATCCCCGTTAGAAAACTGTTGAGATTGCTGTTAGAGATGTTAAGCGCTTGTGCAACTTGAACTCGACTCTTGCCATTACCAAAGATTTCCAAAAAGATTGTCTTCTCTCGGTTTGACAATTCGCTGTATTGCTCTAGTTGTCTCAGAAAGTCTCTTGGTAACGACATATACCTAATGTGAAATCACTTCAGAGTTCAGTCTAGCTCGCGTTTACAGAGATTTGCGGCTAGATATGTCAAGACAAGTCAATGTAAGTCACTACAAGTCAAATAAATAACTACAAAACAAAATTGCGACATTGAACTCAGTCAAGCAACTGAGGCGATCGCAATGTTAGAAATATTAATTACTCTGATTCTCAAGAAATCTATTGAAGTTATCCTAGTGCTATTGCTGAAAAAAATCTGGGCATGGCTGCTGAGGGATGAAAGCTTCCAATGTCTCAACCACTTTCTGAAAATGCAGATTCTTATACTCTATCTTGATTGGATTTTGCTCAAAACATCTCTAAAGTCTCTGCCTGAGCCAACAAAAGAGAACGATTCACACACATATAGCTAGACAAATTGTTACAAATACAGCTAGCCTTATCAAAAATTTACTTTTACCCCGTACCTTGCATCTATATGACTTCACAATCTTCTCGCTCTGACAAAATTCTGGTTGTTGATGACTCTCCTGATAACGTGTTTTTGATCAAAACTATTTTGGAGGAAGAAGGTTACACCATTAGCACCGCAGAAAATGGGATTTCGGCTTTAGCAGAATTGAAAGCTTCTCCTTGTGACTTGGTATTACTGGATTTAATGATGCCAGGTATGGATGGGTACGAAGTTACCAAGCACATTCGTGGAGAGATGAAATTGCCGCAATACATCCCCATACTGCTGATCACTGCCCACGATGCGCCCAACGTCGCCCACGGATTAGATTTGGGTGCTGATGATTTTATCCGTAAACCTGTAACGGTAGATGAATTGCTGGCAAGAGTGCGATCACTTCTGCGTTTGAAGCATAGTATGGATGAACGTGATGAAATTGCCCGTCAGCGAGAAGATTTTGTCTCCCGCCTCACCCACGATTTACGCACTCCCTTGGTAGCCGCCGATCGTATGTTGATGCTATTTCAGCAAGGAGCATTGGGAACATTATCAGCACAAATGCAGGAAGTAATCACCATCATGGCGCGTAGCAACATCAACCTGCTTTCTATGGTTAATACCTTATTGGAAGTTTATCGTTTTGAAGCAGGTCGCAAAAGTTTAGCATTTCAACCAGTTAATCTGAGTCAATTACTAGATGAAGTGATTGGAGAATTGTCACCCTTAGCTCAAGACAAAAAACTCTCCCTAAATTTGGATGTTACTGAAGAGTTAATCACAAACACAGTGATGGGCGATCGCTTAGAGTTGCATCGTCTATTTACCAACCTCATAGGGAATGCGATCAAATTTACCGACTCCGGGTCTATTACTATTCGTTTTACTTCTCAACGCCAGTTCAATAAAAGTAATCAATTTCAGTTCTCTGAAACATCCAATTCCGTTGACTACATTAGAATTGAAATAGCGGATACAGGCCCAGGTATTCCCCCTGAAGAACAAGCCACTATATTTGAACGATTTCGCCAAGGCAGTCATAAGAGTTCTGGTAGTGGCTTAGGACTGTATCTTGCTCGTCGAATTGTCGAGGCACATCAAGGCATTATTCTGCTTAATTCCGAGTTGGGCAAAGGTAGTGTATTTATTGTGCTTCTACCCACCAAAGCATGAAAAAATTAGTAATTATAAATTATGAATTATAGAGTTTTTTATCCTGGTAATTCATGATTTATAACCTTACTACTATCTACGATAATTGAAAGTAAAAAATTCACTTAGAAAATCCAACGCTAAAAATTGACGAATCAAATATGCTGAGATAATAGCATTAGTATTAAATAGTTTTTGATAGGACAAAACAATGATTACCACTGAATTATCTAACATTAGCAATATTATCCAGAATCAGCGAGAGTTTTTTCAAACAGGCAAAACTAAAGATGTAAATTTTCGCATTGAACAACTGAAAAATCTTAAGCAAGCAATCATTGAGCATGAACAGTCAATAGTCGAGGCATTAAAAGCGGATTTACATAAACCAGAAGTAGAAACTTACCTTACAGAAATCAGTGTAATTAAGGATATTGATTACGCCATCAAACATCTTCAAAACTGGACTAAACCCCAAAAAGCAGCGGTTTCCTGGGATTTTTTTTCCTACTCAGCGAAAATTTATCCAGAACCATTGGGGGTAGTCTTAATCATCGGCCCTTGGAACTATCCATTTCAGTTAATTATCTCACCGTTAATAGGTGCGATCGCAGCTGGTAATTGTGCAATTATCAAACCTTCAGAAATTGCTTCTCATACGTCTGATGTCATTGCTAAGATTATCGCCAAACATTTTGACCCTGCTTATCTTGCAGTGGTTGAAGGAGGCGTGGAAGCAAGTCAAAAACTACTTGCAGAAAAGTTTGACCATATCTTTTTTACTGGTGGTACAGCCGTCGGCAAAATCATCATGGCAGCAGCAGCAAAATATCTCACACCAGTAACTTTAGAATTGGGTGGTAAAAGTCCTTGTATTGTAGATACTGACATTAATCTGGAACACACTGTCAGACGAATTTCTTGGGGCAAATTTATTAATGCTGGACAAACTTGTATCGCTCCCGACTATCTTTTAGTTAACAAAACAATCAAAAAAGATTTAATAGATGGTCTGGAAAAATCTTTAAAAGAATTTTATGGCGAGAATCCAGCAAACAGTCCTGATTATGCCCGGATTATCAGTCAAAAACACTTTGATAGATTAGTGAATTTTCTCAAAGACGGTGAAGTTGTCATTGGTGGAGAAAATCAACCTTCAGAGCGTTATATCGCCCCAACACTGATTGATAATGTCTCATTAGAAGATTCTGTGATGCAGGAAGAAATCTTTGGGCCCATTTTACCCATTATTGAATATACTGACATTGCAGAAGCGATCGCCTTGATTAACTCTAGACCCAAACCCTTGGCGTTATACTTATTTTCTCAAGATAAAAACCTACAAAAGCGAGTTTTGCAGGAAACTTCCTCTGGTGGAGTCTGTATTAACGACACAGTTATGCAGGTTGGTGTCTCGTCTTTACCATTTGGTGGAGTCGGAGATAGCGGTATCGGCAACTATCACGGTAAAGCTAGTTTTGACACCTTTTCCCATAAAAAAAGTGTATTGCAAAACTCCTTCTGGCTCGATTTAAAATGGCGATACGCTCCATATCAGGGCAAATTGCCGCTAATCAAGAAACTTCTGGGTTAAAAAAAGTTATGAGTTGTGAGTTAGGAGTTAGGAATTATGAATTTTTAACTCTAAATTCCTAACTCCTAACTTCTAACTCTTAACTATTAATTATTAGAACCCAAAAGCGTTGCTGTAACGCTCCTCAGCCCAAGGTTCACCACGGCGATGGTAGCCATTGCGCTCCCAAAAACCAAGTTCTTCAGCAGCTAAAAATTCCAAACCATTAATCCACTTAGCACTTTTCCAAGCATAGAGGTGGGGTACAACTAGCCGCATCGGCCCACCGTGTTCAGATGGAAGGTCTTCACCAAAGACTTTAAAAGCAAAGAAGTTTTCTTCGCGCAGAAAATCTTCTACAGAAATATTGGTGGTGTAGCCGCCATAGCAGTGTTCCATAACGTGGGCTACTTCCGGGTCTAATTCAATCAGACTCATGAAATCTGTAACTTTAATGCCAGTCCATTTGACATCAAGTTTAGACCAGCGCGTTACACAGTGGAAGTCAGCTGTGAATTCGTGTTGAGGTAGCGCCATAAAGTCTGACCAACTAAAAGTAGCAGATTTTGCTAAACCCCAAACTCGAAACTCCCATTCCTCAGTGCTGACTTGGGGAGTTTCACCGTAAGTTAATACGGGAAAACCTTTGGCTAAGTGTTGACCAGGAGGGACGCGATCGCTTTCTTCTTTGCCTGGTTTCTGAAAAAATTTTCCTAGCATAGTTAGAGAAAAATAAGTTTTCTCAAAATGTTTACAAGCTTTTTTGCTGAGTTGCCAACAGTATCAGATGTTTTACTCTTTATATGAACTCTTGAATGATAGGTAATGGGTAATGGATATTTCCAATTACTCACTACCAATTTTTTTCGATCTAATGAGCTTATGTAGAGTGTCTATGATTCATAATGCAATCAGGAAAGCTAAGAAAAAGCATTTATCTAGCGATCGGAAGTTTGATTGTTGAGTTTGGCAATCAAATCTATCGGTGCTGTTCGTGCTTTTCCTGACTGAGAAATTATGATTCTTCTTCCTCTTCTTCAGCAGCTGGATAAACAAATGTAGAACGTCCACTCAAAATTGACTTGCCCAGAGATAGGGCTTTCTGAGCTTCAACGACGGCTTTATGCCTCCAGGTAGCTCGACGTTTATCTCGTTTTGATTTGGAAGTTTTCTTCTTAGGAACAGCCATGTCAGCAGATATCGCGATTCTTGACAACCTTCTTATTCTAGGCCATCCACTGACGCCAAAGACAACAGTTGAGTCAGGAATAAGTAAGTTGGGTTAAGACTGACGCCAGGAGGCGGGAACAGCAAGAATGACTTTCTTTAAATCCTCCAAGGTTCCGAGCCAAAGCTTTCTTGGCTCGGACTTCTAGCTCAACCCCTCATTTTGGCGTTGATACAGCGCTAGCTGCTGGAACTTGATTAGAGTTATTTTCAAAGAAAAGTAAAGATCGCGCAGTTTTAAAGTAAGTGGCCCAGTTTTGAGCATCAGGACGCGATCGCCATTGAGGACGACTGACATCTAATGTCAGGACTGGTGCGATCGCTCCATAATTTTGTACGGACACAATGATGGAAACATCTGTCACCAAGATATCTTGGTCGAAGCTCCTTTGAGCAGCTGCTCTAGCGACCGCTTCCGCCCTCCTGAGAACGGTTTCATAGTTTTCTTCCGGCAGGCGGTCAATAGCTAGATCGACTCTAGCGGTGTAAGCTCGCACAAGCTGCGGTGCGATCGCTTCCATCAAAAACCACGCAGGAACAGTAGATATGAGCAAAACTACTAAAGGAATTATCCGGATTCTTCTGGCAATTTGGCTAATAACTGAAAAGGGAGCGAGCGATGATGGTAGGTGAGCAGAAATTTTGCTCATGACCTTCTATCTCCTTAGTAACGATCTGTTATTGAAATTAGGTAAAGGTATTTTTCCGGCTAATTAACGTAATAAAAATTACATTCTAACTTAAGATTCGATCGGAATCACCTAGACTATAAGACATAGGTTAGCTTTGTTTTTTTGGCAAAGCCAACCGCAATTTTAAGACCAGCAAACAACAATAACTGACAAAGAGCGGGATGGCAAATTACTGGGCGATCGCGATTGGTATCAATCAATATCAGTTATTTCAACCTTTAAGTTGTGCCCAAGCTGATGCTGAGGCACTAGAAGATATTTTGGTGACAGAGGCAGGTTTTCTCCCCAAGCACTGTCTGGTGATGACAGATACTTCGCCGCCGATTGGGGATAGACCGACTTACCCGACGAAGGAAAATATTTTGCTGCTGCTTGAGGATTTGGCAGCAACAAGTTGGCAGCCGGAAGATTATTTGTGGTTATTTTTTAGCGGTTATGGAGTCAACTACAAGGGGAAAGATTACTTAATGCCAGCAGAGGGCAACCCGGAACTCGTGCAAGAGACTGGCATAGAATTGCGATCGCTAATGCAAAGTCTGCAACTTGCTAACTTGAATGTATTGCTTCTACTCGATATCAACCGCGCCTTTGGCACTCAAGCGGATGCTCCCGTTGGTGAAGAAACAATAGAACTAGCCCAAGAACTACAACTGGCGACAATTCTTTCTTGCCAACCAGAGCAATTTTCCCATGAGAGTAGCGAACTAGGTCACGGATTTTTTACAGCAGCTTTGTTAGAAGCTTTACGTTCTGGTAATGGCAGCAACTTGGCAGATTTAGAAAGCTACTTAAGCTTGATCGTGCCAAAATTATGTCACCACCACTGGCGTCCTATCCAAAACCCTGCCACCATCATCCCATCAAGGCAGCAAGTAATTTTGCCAAAATTGGCAATGGAAAGTGATTTTCAACCAGAACCGAGAATTTATCCAGAAGAATCTTTTGCTGTTGCCCTTGCAGCCCCTCCCCTTGACGATTCCTCTAAAACTTCAGCAACTCAAGGCAGACGGGGAGAAGCTAGTGTGAACTCTTCCCAACAGGCGAAAGGTCAAAAAGTCCAAGAGTCAGGTAGCAAATTAGTTGCCCAGCCAATGCCAGAAACTTCCTTGGGAGTGAATACCAAAGGAAGATTTATCCCCAATTCCTCTAAAGGTTACGTCTCTCGATTGCCAGCGAATCAGCCAAGCATCCCTTTTTGGAAGCAGTTTATCTTGTGGGGCGGAGGCAGCTTGCTAGTAGCAGGTTTAATTGCCGTAGTTTTTCTGCGTAATCAAGAAACTTTTAGAATTAAGCAAATATCAACTGCATTACCTAATGCTACTGTTAGCGATCGCCAGGTTGTCGAAAATTTACCAAGCGAGCGCACTCCACTAATTAGACCTCATAACCAATCTAGCGCTCAAATAGCCTCTAGTTCCCAGTCAAAAAAGCGAAATCAAGCAGTATTAGACCTGGCGAAAATGTCGCTCAGACAAACTCAGGCTAGCGATTTGAGCATGGCGATCGCTACAGCCCGAAAAATTCAACCCGGTGAACCACTGTACGAACAAGCTCAGGAGAATATTAAGATTTGGAGCCAGATGATTTTAGATTTAGCAGAGGGTCGTGCTAAACAAAGACAGTATGCCAGCGCTATTGCTGCGGCTCGATTAATTACCAAAGATCAAGCCCCCTACGCCAAAGCTCAAGCAGCAATTAACCTGTGGCGGTTAGAGGGTAAGCAGTATGTGAGTAACAAAACTCTTTTAGATGCAGCTAATGCCTTAATTAAATCTGAACAGGCATCTACCTACAATCGGGCGATCGAAGTTGCCAAGAAAGTACCACCCGGACAACCAGGCTTCGATGCTGCCCAAAAATCGATCGATAATTGGAGTGAGAAAATTTTAGACCTGGCCAAGCGTCGCGCCGCCGAAGGAGAACGTAACGCCGCAATTGCCACCGCAGCTTTAGTGCCAGAGGAGACAGGCGCTTACGAAGATGCTCAGGATGCCATCCAAAAATGGCAAAAGAAATAGTAAAAAAATAATAAAAAATGGTTAGGAGTTAGGAATTAAAAGTTATATTATTGATCCCCGACCTTTTACTCCTGACTCCTAACTTTTTCCTCAGCGTTGATATCTCAGTATTAGCAGTACTGCGAAACATCTTCGCCACACTCGTCGGCTAGATAGCACAACGCTCGGAAACGTAAACCAACTACTTCTTCATATAAGGGGTTGAGCTTGCACATCGGCGGGATGTGAAACAAGGTCTTGCCTAATAATTTGACATCGCGCTCAAAGGGGCATTGAGATGGAATCAGTTTGCACAAACGGTGAGCTAGTTGGCGATCGCGGACTTGAATGTTTTCTACTCGCTGCCGTAAGGGTTGGAGAATATCCCAGTAAGGCTTGGAAGGAGAATGGTTTAACTGGGTTACTTTATGGTCAGTAGTCTCTGCTTGATTGATTGATACCCAGCTAGCCAGAAAAATCTTTTTTGTGGTATTGTCGAATACCTTCATGATTAACCCTCTGTGTTATTGAGGCTATTCACCTTTTTGATGAATATATACAACGTGGCAACGAACTTTCCCGGAAAAATCGCGTTCTGACTGCGATATAATGTAATACCTGATTAGCCACTTAAGTCAGAACCTAATTTATTACTACGTCAAGTTAATCGCAAATTTCTAGGGATCGGTAGTGTAATATTACGATCTTGTTCATAACTTGACACAGTTTAAATTTTAATAAAGACATCCATCATTGGATAGGTTTTAGTGTAACATTTACAGAACTTAATATAAGGTCTTTCTAAAAGAATTTTTGCTAAGTATAAACATCAGTAATATCCTAGAAGGCATTTTTCCTCTCCGTGTTCCCACTTTCTCACGTAAGTGTGTCTTGTCCATCGTTGGCTGAATATCGTAGAAGTAGTGATTTTTGATCGAGTAGAATCGATTGCATTTCACAAAACTTAGGTTGAAGTGGCGGTTACTTGCTCAAAATGGGACTCAATAATTTATAAAGAACTACTTAAAAAATAAATTTTTTAAGTAGTTTTTCTTGGAAATTAATATTAAATGTATAAAAAAATGATTTTAATTTTTTAAGCTAGTTCGGTTTAAGCACTGTTGTAATCCTCAGCTTCATTGTGTCACAAATATTTTAGGCAATTAATTATTCAGTTGCTTTCAACGTAATACAAGTATCAAATACGACCAAATTATGAAAATAGGTAATCATGTTTACTTTAATTGTGGTGGTTACAGCCATCATGGTATCGACTGTGGTGATGGTACAGTCATCCACTACACAAAAAATCAGGGAAATATTTCTCGTGTTTCTTGGGATTCATTTGCATCTGGAAAAATAGTATTTGTGAGAGAGTATGGTAATTGTGACTTACCTGATGTTGTAATTCAACGTGCCGAAAGCCGATTGGGAGAAAATATTTATGACCTGTTTGGTAATAATTGTGAACACTTTGCTACATGGTGTAAGACAGGTATACATGCAAGCGAACAAGTAAAAAATGCTGGAGCAGCTACAGGAGGAGCATCTGTAAGTGGAGCCGCAGTTGCGGGTAGTATTGGTGTTGTCAGTGCTGCCGGAGCCGCAGCTGGACTAAGTGGAGCCGGAATTATGTCAGGTCTAGCAACAGTTGGTGGAATTGTTGGTGGGGGAGCTGTTGCGGGCATTGGCGCACTTGGTATGGCTCCTGCTGCTATAACAACTCTGGCAATGAATAGTGTTTTAGAAGATAACAAAAATCTCACTAGCGAGGAGCGAGAAGCTCGTGCTGTTGGCAGAACCATGACGACTGTTGGTGCTGCTGCTGGTACTGCGGGAGCCGTTGGTGCTGTTGCAGCTGCTGGAAGCGTTGCTGGTCTGAGTGCTACTGGAATCACTTCAGGGTTAGCCGCTGTTGGGGCGACAGTTGGCGGTGGTATGGCAGCAGGTGTAGCTATTACAGTTGCAGCACCAGCAGTTGCAGCCGCAGCAGTTGGCTATGGTGCTTACTGTTTCTGGAAATGGATATCAGAATAATAAATCAGCAATTTAGAGACAGTTGCTTATACGCACCACTCAACCTATATCAAGGTAAATGATTTTTCTCTAACTCTCATACCAAAGCGCAAAGACGTTCAGAAAAACTCTGCGTCTTTGCGCTTCTGCCTGAGATTTTTACCTTAAATTCTCTATGATGCTACCTGAGCAGCAGTCCGAGTCCGCCGTCTTCTGCCATCAGCAACTTTTACAGGTGGCTCATCAGGGATTTGCATCAACAAAGTCACAGATGGTTGACATTGCAATTCTCGACGGATGGAACGTTGCAATTCTCGTTCTAAAGTACCTTGCAATCCACCCCAGTCTATATCTGCTGCTTCACCTTGCTCAGGAGCAAATTCTGTCCAGCGCACAGAGAGGATTTCTTCAATGCGTTGTTTTACCCAAGTTTGCAGGAGCGATCGCTCTACACTTGTTACTACACCCCGGAGGTGGATTTCTGGTTTTGCTAACAGTTTACCATTCCAATCAATGGCAGCTGCGATCGTGATAATGCCTTCTGAAGCCATGCGTTGCCGTTCTTGCAGCACTTTGGCACTTACCATACCCGAACTAGTAGTATCCACCAATTCGATACCAGACGGCACTTTCCCCGCGACGCGAATTGCATCTTCAGTCAGTTCGACAATATCACCATTCTGAATAACGATCATATTTTCTGCGGGAATGCCCATACTCTGAGCCGTTTCTGCGTGCTTCACTAGCATCCGATGTTCGCCGTGAAATGGCACAAAGAACTTCGGTCGAGTTAAGGCAATCATCAGTTTTTGTTCTTCTTGACAGCCGTGACCGGAGACGTGAATTCCTTTATCCCGTCCATAGACCACTTTTGCACCTTGAATCATCAATTTATCAATGGTGTTGACTACAGCGATCGTATTTCCAGGAATTGGGTTAGCAGAGAATACTACCGTATCTCCTTGGCGGATTTTAATGTGAGGATGTTCTTTGTTAGCAATGCGGGTCATTGCTGCCATCAATTCTCCTTGAGAACCTGTAGTTAAGATCAGTACTCTTTCATCGGGTAGATTGCGGACGGCGTGCAATGGTTGCAGCAGATTATCTTCACACTTGATGTAACCTAAATTGCGGGCATGAGCAATCAAGTTCAACATGGAACGCCCGACAACTGTCACTACACGATTCTGCTTCTTGGCAATATCCAAAATCATGTTGATGCGATGGACACTAGAAGCAAAGGTAGTGACAAATAATCGCCCAGGTGCTTGACTAAATACTCTCTCCAGATTGGGATAAACTGACCGTTCTGAAGGTGTAAATCCTGGCACCTCCGCGTTAGTGGAATCACTCAGTAAAC
The DNA here is from genome assembly GCF_052692655.1 of Nostoc sp. DSM 114167. NCBI lineage: Bacteria > Bacillati > Cyanobacteriota > Cyanophyceae > Nostocales > Nostocaceae > Nostoc > Nostoc sp. DSM 114167. Next base: position 2,295,336 of record NZ_CP195116.1, on the reverse strand, counting down.
AAAGAACGCCTTTTTCCCCATGTTCTGCTAGGCGTTGCAAGTCAAACTTTTCACCATCCACTGGGGTATGGTCAATTTTAAAATCCCCTGTGTGAATGACAACACCCAGGGGAGTATGAATAGCAACAGTGAAACTATCAGCAATGGAGTGGGTATTACGGATATATTCAACTAAAAAGTTTTTGCCAATCCGCACTACATCACGTGGTAGAACTGTTCTGATTTCTGTGCGATCGCGGACTCCTGCTTCTTCTAATTTACCCTCTAGCATTGCCATTGCTAGTCTGGGGCCATAAATCACCGGGATATCAAATTGCTTGAGATGAAAGGCAATCCCGCCGATATGGTCTTCATGACCGTGAGTAACGATCATCCCTTTAATTTTGTGCCGATTTTCCCGCAGATAGGTCATATCTGGTAAAACAATATTGACTCCATGCATCATTTCTGTGGGAAAAGCTAATCCTGCATCTAACAGGATAATTTCATCGTCATACTCAAAAAGACAGGTATTTTTACCAATTTCATGCAAACCGCCCAAAGGAATAATTTTCAAGGCGGAATTATTAGCTTCGTTTTTAGCCATTTTCTCCTTAGATTGTTACTTGTGGTTAATTAAGTTGATAGTTAACTTTCCTTGTATTTAAGACAACATCATCTGTCTATTAAGTCAGTCCAAAGCAATCAAGTTTTAATTGAAGATTTCAATTTTTTATTCAATAAAATCAACTGTAAAACTCAAGGATTCATAGTATATCTATCAGTCCTAGCACAGATTTTTAAATTGCAATTTATGAACAATTACATCGTTGTTTATATGTATCTTTGGCAAGGAGGAGACTACCAGCATTTAAATAAGTTGGTGGTTAAATTAAACTAAGTTCTTTCAGAACCGCTTCTAACTTTTGACTTACTTCTAAATCAGCTTCACATAGCGGCGGACGAGTTGAACCCACCTCCCAACCTTGAAGTTGCAGTGCTTTTTTCACTGGAATGGGATTTGAAGTAAGAAATAAAGCTTTAAACAACGGGAACAGTTTGAGATGAATGTCGCTTGCTACCTCAATTTTTCCCGCACTAAAAGCTTGAATCATCTGCTGTAGTTGGTTTCCTACCAGATGAGAAGCCACACTTACCACACCCTTTGCCCCGATCGCTAACAAGGGCAAAGTCATGTAATCATCACCAGAATAGATGTGAAATTCTTTTGGTGTCAAGCGACGAATTTCGCTTGCCTGATCTATATTACCAGTGGATTCTTTAATCCCGACAATATTGCTAACTTCAGCTAACCGGGCAACTGTTTCTGGCTGAAGGTTTTGTCCGGTACGACCGGGGACATTATATAACAACAACGGTAAGTCGGGACAGGCTTGTGCTATTGCCTGAAAGTGCGCTTCCAATCCCGCTTGCGGCGGTTTGTTGTAATAAGGAACAACTTGTAAGGAACCATGTACTCCTATTTTAGACGCTTTTTGGGTGGCTGCGATCGCTTCTTTGGTGGAATTCGATCCACAACCTGCGATTACCTTGGCTTTTCCGGCCACGGACTGCAATACCTCGACAAACAACTGGTATTCTTCATCCCAACTTAGCGTTGGGGATTCTCCAGTTGTGCCGCACATCACCAATGTATCTGTACCGTTGTTAGCTAGATGCGCCGCCAGTTCTGCCGCTACATCATAATTGACACTACCATCTGCTTTAAATGGCGTAATCATAGCGGTTAAAACATTGCCAAAATCTCCCACCCTTTTTTCACTCCTGATTACCCATGTTTTTATATCTTGGTGGTTCTCTATTGTAATAACCTATCTGCAAATTGCTTTCAAGTGTCATTTTTACTTTGTCATTAGTCCTTTGTCACTTTACCAATGACCAATGACTAATGACTAATAGCTAATGGTTTGAGTAGATTTTTCTCTACCAACAACTCAGCGATTTGTACTGCATTCAATGCTGCGCCTTTGCGAATTTGGTCACCACATAACCATAATTCCAAGCCACAAGGATGAGAAATATCCTGGCGAATTCTTCCCACTAAAACTTCATCTCGACCTGTTGCTTCAATAGGCATCGGAAAATGATTCGTTCCCCAATCTTCTACCAGTTTTACTCCAGGGGAGGAATTTAAAATTTCTCTGGCTTCCTTCGCACTAAAGGGAGTCTCAAATTCTAAATTAATGGCTTCTGAGTGAGCGCGGAGTACGGGAACCCGTATACAGGTTGCAGTGATTCTGATTTGCTGCGTACCAAATATTTTTCGGGTTTCGTTGACCATTTTCATTTCTTCCTCACAATAACCCAAATCGTTTAATGGAGAGTTATGCGGGAATAAATTAAATGCCAATGGGTAAGGCAATATTTCGGCTATCGGTGGCTGTCCTTGTAGTATAGCGCTTGTTTGGGTTTTGACTTCTGCCATTGCTCTAGCACCCGCACCACTAGCAGATTGGTAGGTTGCAGCGACGATGCGTTGCACTGGTTTAACTTTATGCAATGGCCAGACTGCCACAGCCATTAAAATCGTTGTACAGTTGGGGTTAGCAATAATGCCTTGGTGATGCGCTGCGGCTTGGGGATTCACCTCTGGAACTACTAAGGGAACTTCCGGGTTCATCCGAAAGGCACTGGAGTTGTCAATTACTACTGCGCCCTTTTCGACAGCAACTGCTGCCCAAGTTTTGGATGTGGAACCACCTGCGCTAGCTAGTACTATATCGACATTTTCAAAGGCGCGATCGCTCACTGCTTCTATTGGTATATTCTCACCTTTAAACCGCAGCGATCGCCCTACGCTCCGCTCTGATGCCAATAACTTCAAGTCAGCAACCGGAAAATTACGACTTTCTAATAATTCCAGCAACTCTGTGCCTACTGCACCAGTAGCTCCTAAAATAGCTAAACGATAGGATTTCGACAAACTTGTTTCCTCCTTTAAGAGACTTATCTGCAATTTCTTGGAACAATTGACAATTTAGTTATATTTAAATAGCGATCGCAGTCTGGAAATACATTTTTAATAGGTTGAGATTTTTATTTAATTTAATATATCTTTAATATATTTAATAATACATTTTTTTAATAAGTTAAGTGATGTGCATTTTAAAATAACGGCGATTTTTTCATTGATTCTAACTATAACTATATATTATACAATAAACCGCTATTTCTCAGAAAAAGGGAGATATCTGCATTTAGGGGTTTAACAAGCATCCTTCTTGTAAAGAAACAAATGTATTGGCTACAAACTTGCTTACCAAGATAATGAATATATTAGAATCTAAATGCAAAAAGCCAGCCAGCACAACTCAAAACTGAGCTATGCGGTTAAGTAACAGATGCACTCTCGTACCAACACATAACTTAATAATAGCTAGATAATAGCTAGACTCAATACTATAACTTTAAACTGGAGTACTAACCACTCTTTGAGAATAAGGATATCACGGCGTTAGCCCACTGAATAATTAATTCCCAAGTTTTAGAGTGAGAGGGAAGTGAAGAAGGGAATAGGCTACAGGTTACAGGGTACAGATTTATTCTCTAGCACCTACCACCTGTCACCTATCTGGGAGGGGGAAAGGGGAAAGGAAAAAAGGGAAAGGTTAACAAGTTATTCGCAACACGCATAAACTTTTTTCTTTTCTTTCACCTTATAAGGGTTTGAAGCCCCCCTAAAAGGAGGTTAATTATTGGGAGGGGTCACAATCCTCTTCCAATAATTTCTTCCCTTTCCCCCTTCCCCCTTCCCCTTTACCCCTCTTTGTGAACTTCCCCCTAATCCCAATGCCCTATTAACCAAATTGTTATGAAGGTAAAATGTCAAGTCCTTGGTCATTGGCAGTAAACTGGATCTTTGCCCCAGGACAAACATCCTTCCTTGGATGTCACAAGACCTTTGGGCAAACTCCCATTACCCCTAAGAGACATCAAGCCATAAACGCAAACAATTATTTTATTGCGTCTTGTATGTACTCGGAGTATAAAATACCAGAAAACTAGAGACGAAGCATGAAAGTTACCCAGGAAAAACTTCCCGCCAGCCAAATTGGCCTGGAAATAGAGATTACGCCGGAAATTACCAAGCAAACTTACGAACAGGTCATTAAGAACTTAGCGAGTACTGCCAATATTCCTGGGTTTCGTAAAGGCAAGGTGCCTCGGCCGATATTACTACAACGGCTGGGTACAACTCGAATCAAGGCAGCGGCCCTAGAAGAACTAATTCAAGATGGCATTGAGCAAGCAGTCAAACAAGAAGCCATCCCAGCAATCGGTCAGCCGCAATTGCGCTCTTCTTTTGAGGATTTGATTAATAATTATGAACCTGGAAAACCCCTGACCATTTCGGCTGCTGTGGATGTAGAACCAGAAGTGAATCTATTGCAGTACACTGATTTGCTTTTCCAAGCCGAAGAAGTCAAGTTCGATCCAGAACGAGTAGAGAATACGCTGGATAAGCAACGTCAAGAATTGGCAACATTGATTCCTGTGGAAGGGCGTGCAGCCCAAATCGGCGATATTGCTGTAGTCGATTTTAAAGGTTCATTCGCAAGAGCTGAGGGCGAAGACGAAACAGCTGAACTAGAACCGATTCCCGGAGCCGAAGCAACTGATTTTCAAGTTGAGTTGCAGGAAGATAAGTTTATTCCAGGCTTTATTTCGGGAATAGTGGGGATGAATCCAGAAGAAACGAAAGAAATTGCGGCGCAGTTCCCAGACCCGTATGCTAATGAAGATTTAGCTGGAAAAGCGGCAACTTTCACCGTGACGCTCAAAGAATTAAAGGAAAAGGAGCTACCAGAAGTAAATGACGATTTCGCTCAAGAAGTCAGTGATTTTGAAACCTTAGAGGAGTTACGCGCTTCTTTGGTAGAGCAATATCAAAAAGAGGCGGACGACAAAACAAAAACCAATAAGCAGGAAGCCTTGTTAACAGAACTGCTCAAGCACGTAGAAGTTGACTTACCAGCAACCTTGATTGAGCAAGAAGTGGATGCAATGCTAACGCAAACAGCAATCCGGCTGTCTCAGCAGGGATTGGATGTGAGAAAGCTGTTTACTCAAGATATTATTCCGCAATTGCGGGAGCGATCGCGTACTGAAGCAATTGAACGTATCAAACGCTCCTTATCCTTACGAGAAATCGGCAAACGCGAATCTATCGAGGTAACACCAGAAGAAATCGCAGCCAGAGTCACAGAACTTTTGGAACAGTACCGAGAGGAACAAGACGTTGATGAAGATAAACTGCGGTCAATCGTGGAAAACGAACTATTAACCGAAAAAATCATCGATTGGCTCTTAGAACACTCATCAGTTGAACTTGTACCGGAAGGTTCATTGAGTCCTGCAAAGGAAACGGAAGACGCAGAATTAGACGCTGATGCTGATGCACCTCAGATAGAGGAAGCAAACAGCGAAGCTTCTACAGAAGTTACAGAAGGATAATAAAAAATCCCACAACCATGAGTTCACCAGTTCTGAGTTAAAGTTCTGGTGAAATGGGTAAGCTAAGGGAGATGAGAAATTAGAGGGAGATAAAGGGACAAGGGGTAAACAAAACTCTTAACTCTTAACTCAGCACTCAGTACTGGCTCAACGCCCCGCTGACGCTAACAGCACTCCTAATGCCCAATGCCCAATGACTCAGAAATGAAGTCAAAATAATTAAAGAATTAATGAATTTTCGGCAAATAGTGACACCTGTTATCACTTGAGCTTGATACTGTGTTACACGAGAGGAAATTATATGAGGCATAATGGTTAACACGTAGCTTATAAAAATTCCATTCGTTGAACACTCAGCATCCGCTGCTGAAGCATTTGTCCTAAATAATCGTCAAAGAAAGCTTGTATGCTTGAATCGCAGTCGGGAAATTCCCCAATCAGCAACTTAAGTCGAATAAACATTAACTCCCAGTTGAGCAGCCCTAGCAACATCGTGCCGATGGTGGTAGAACAATCAGGTATGGGAGAAAGGGCCTTCGACATCTACTCCCGCCTGCTGCGAGAGCGGATTATCTTTTTAGGAACGCCAATAGACGATGCCGTAGCCAACTCAATTGTGGCTCAGTTGTTATTCCTAGATTCCGAAGACTCAGAAAAAGACATCCAATTGTATGTTAATTCTCCTGGCGGCTCCGTCTACGCAGGGATGGCAATCTATGATACAATACAGCAAATTCGCCCTGATGTTGTTACCATCTGTTTTGGATTAGCCGCGAGCATGGGGGCATTTTTGTTGACAGCAGGGGCTGCCGGTAAGCGAATGTCTCTGCCCGACTCCCGGATTATGATTCACCAACCACTTGGTGGCGCTCAAGGTCAAGCCATTGACATTGAAATTCAAGCCAGAGAAATTCTTTACGTTAAGGCTAAGTTGAATCAGTTAATGGCTCACCATACTGGTCAACCCTTAGAAAGAATAGAAGCAGATACTGAGCGCGACTTTTTTATGTCGGCAGAAGAGGCAAAAAACTACGGTTTGATCGATCAAGTCATTTCCAGGCAAAATCTTCCCGTAGCAGGGGAAAACGTCACCATTCTGAAATAAGAGGCTGGTATGTCTAAGTACGACTCCCATTTGAAATGTTCATTTTGTGGCAAGTCTCAAGAGCAGGTGCGTAAATTAATCGCAGGGCCGGGAGTCTACATCTGCGATGAATGCGTTGACTTGTGTAATGAAATACTAGACGAGGAGTTACTCGATACTAATGGTGCGGCAGCACAACCAGCACCAAGAGCAGAGCCACCTGAAAAACGGCGTACCCACTCTGCTAGTATTTCGTTTAATCAAATACCCAAGCCAAGAGAGATTAAAAAGTATCTAGACGAACACGTCATTGGTCAAGACGAAGCCAAGAAAGTGTTGTCAGTAGCTGTTTACAATCACTACAAGCGGCTGGCAGTCATTCAGTCTAAAGCCAGTGGCAAACCTGGGGCGGATGATGCCATAGAATTGCAAAAATCCAACATATTGTTAATTGGCCCGACAGGTTGCGGCAAAACTCTCTTAGCGCAAACTCTAGCGAAAATCCTGGATGTACCCTTTGCCGTAGCCGATGCGACGACGCTGACGGAAGCAGGGTATGTGGGAGAAGATGTGGAAAATATCTTGCTGCGACTGTTACAGGTGGCAGATTTGGATATAGAGGAAGCGCAACGGGGAATTATTTACATTGACGAAATTGACAAAATTGCTCGTAAGAGCGAGAACACGTCAATTACCCGCGATGTTTCTGGCGAAGGCGTGCAGCAAGCCTTGCTGAAAATGTTAGAGGGAACGATCGCCAATGTACCACCCCAAGGAGGGCGGAAGCATCCTTATCAAGACTGCATCCAGATTGATACAAGTAATATTTTGTTCGTCTGTGGTGGTGCCTTCGTGGGCTTAGAAAAAATTGTCGATCAGAGAGTTGGCAAAAAAGCAATCGGCTTTGTGCAACCAGGAGAAGGGCAATCGAAGGAGAAACGAGCAGCAGACACGCTTCGCCATCTAGAACCGGATGATTTAGTAAAATTTGGCCTGATTCCAGAATTTATCGGGCGGATGCCAATGGTAGCAGTAGTAGATCCGCTAGATGAAGAAGCGCTGATGGCGATTCTGACTCAACCACGCAGCGCCTTAGTGAAGCAGTACCAAAAGCTGCTGAAGATGGATAATGTCCAGCTAGATTTTAAAGCAGATGCTTTACGAGCGATCGCTCAAGAAGCTTACCGCCGTAAAACTGGTGCGAGAGCATTACGTGGTATTGTCGAAGAATTGATGTTGGATGTAATGTATGAGTTACCATCCCGTAAGGATGTGACACGCTGTACAGTTACAAGGGAAATGGTCGAGAAGCGATCGACTGCTGAACTGATAATACATCCGTCTTCACTACCGAAGCCAGAATCAGCTTAATAGTCATTAGTCATTGGTCATTAGTTATTGGTCAAAAAATAAGGAATAATAACCATATACCAGGGACTAATGACAACTGACAAAGGACAAATGACTAATGCCTTATATTAATGTTTGTGGCGTTGAGCATTACTACGAATGGGTGAAAAAACCATCCGGTTCTTTGGTAAAACCAGTGATGGTTTTCATGCATGGTTGGGCTGGTTCGGCTAGATATTGGCAAAATACTGCTGATGCTTTATCAGAACAATTTGATTGTTTACTCTACGATATGCGGGGATTTGGCCGTTCTGGTGGGAAGCCAACTATCACCCAAGCAAGTGAAGCTGTTGCCGAATCTGATTCCCCCCAGGAAGAATCACAGGCAATCAGAGAGCTAACCTATGAATTAGAGGAATACGCTGATGATTTGGCAGGTTTGCTAGATGGGTTGCATCTTCAGCGTGTTTATATCAATGCTCATTCAATGGGCGCTTCTGTTGCCACTTTATTTTTTAACCGCTATCCCGAACGAGTAGAACGAGGAATTTTAACCTGTAGCGGCATTTTCGAGTACGACGAAAAATCTTTTAGTGCTTTTCATAAATTTGGTGGCTATGTAGTGAAATTCCGTCCCAAGTGGTTAAGCAAAATTCCATTTGTTGACCGGATGTTTATGGCCAGATTTCTACATAGTTCCATACCACATTCTGAGCGGCAAGCTTTTTTAGAAGATTTTCTCGAAGCAGATTACGATGCGGCTTTAGGAACAATTTTTACTTCAGTCAGCAAGGCTCAATCTGAAGTGATGCCGCAAGAGTTTGCCAAGCTAACAGTGCCGACTCTGCTTGTGGCGGGGGAGTATGACAAAATTATTCCAGCCGAGATGGGGCGTCAAGCTGCTGCGTTGAGTGACAAAGTGAAATTTGTGATGATTCGTAACACAGCCCATTTTCCAATGTTGGAAGATGCGCCAACTTATATGCAACAGGTACAAGAGTTTTTGCAAATTAACACCCCACAACCACAAGTCGGATAACTACTGGCGGTTTTTTAGACATTTAAGTGTACCTGTGTGATACCTTGACGCATTTTATATTGTCGCCTTAACCAAGACTTTTTAATTATTTTACGGAGTAAGGGAGGAAGTTGAATCAACAGCGATCGCACCAGGGCATTTTTTCGCAGTAGTTCGCCTTGTTTAGCTTCCGCTAACTGGAGTTGCTGGGCGCGGATAATTTCTGGCTCACGTTCTGCTTGAATGTGCGATAGTGCCATGTCAATATCCTGGTGTCCAGCTTCTTTTTGCAATAACTGCACAAGATGATTAGCAGCGACAATCACATCACGGAATGCTAGATTAATTCCTTGGGCACGGACGGGAGACATTGGGTGTGCAGCGTCACCTAGAAGCAGTACCCCTGGTGCGTGCCATTGCCGACAATAACCAACCACAACAGAGAGCCGAATAGGGGATTCGATGGTATCTGCATAATTACGGAAATGCTCTGCTAGCCATGAGGGTGATAGTGAGGCAAAAATTTCTGCCCAGTTGGCTTGTTTGGAGTCAGTATTTTCGGTTGCCGACATCACCCAAGCCAGATGTAGTTTTCCTGATTCTGCTCCGTGAAAGATGGTAAATACGCGATCGCCATTTACAATTGTACGAAACACATTATCGGCTGCAAACTCAGGGCTGGCGGCAAGTTTAAACCAAAGAATATCAATATTTTTAGGCTGACGTACCAATTCCAATCCTATACGTTGTCGCACAAGAGAATTTCGACCATCTGCCCCAATCACTAAGTCAGCAGTAAGTTCTTTCCCATCGCTTAGTACTACACCTGCGACACGTTGATTACTCCATAGTAAATCCTTGACCGGAACACCCTGAATGAATTCAAACCCATGATTGGTTTGAGCTGACGAAATCAGTGCTTTGAGCAGTGGTGGTTGTGAAACCAGTGTACAGGGTCGGGTTGCTCCCATTGGTTCATCAACTCGAAACAACTGCTTGTCCCCGATAATGAATTCCCACGCGTCGAGTCGCCGATGGGGAATATCCTCTAACAACGCCAATAGACCCATTTGCTCTAGAGCATCTAAGCCACTGGGCATTAATCCTTCACCGCGAAATACACGATGAAAGTCTTTTGCTGCTTCAATTAACGTTACAGCAATACCACGTTTTACAAGAAGCAGGGCAAGGGTTACACCTGTTGGGCCTGCGCCCACAATCACAATCTGCACTATCCTATCCCTCCTGTATCGGTTGCTCTCAAAGATGTTGGTAAAATTATCTTGAGATTAACTTAAACCCAGTTCTCGTTTTAGCAAGTTAATCGAGTTAGCGCCGATATAATTTTCCACCTTAATCAGCTTTGGTGGACGAATAATATCTTCATCAGAGGCTTGCACGGCTGCTTGCACTGCTGCAAAACTGGCTTGGTCGCTGATGATGACCTCAGCCCGTTTAACCATTGCCTGAAGTTTATAGGCATCTTTTGGTTGCGAAGTCATTACCAGTAGTTCATCGCCCCGCAAACCGTGGAGGATGACTTCTGCGGCTCGCGCAATCCCGGAACTGAGGCTAACTATCCCAACACAGTTTTCTTTTGGTAGGGTTTTCAATAGGCTGAGTTCTTTGCTGTAGTCGTAGATATCGAGAGGAATCACCCGTGCAGCTTTTGGAGCTGCGATCGCTTCCACATTACTGATAAAATATCGACTTGTGACGACTGTCGCAGAGGTGGTTTTATCTAGCACTGCGGTTAATTCTTCCATTGCTACCAACTGGACTGGTATTTTTAGCGATCGCTCTAATTCATACACCATTAACTCACCAGCACCCATATCATAAGATGGCACTGCAACCAGTACCCGCGCACTACAACGCAAGCGCCAGTCGATTTCCGCTAAAAATAGCTCTCTAGCTTGATTCAGCGTACATCCTTGAGAAAGCAACTCATCAAGTGCTTGCTGGACAACTTGATATGCATCAGGATTTTGTTTGAGAATTGGTGATTGCAGCCTACTACCGCCCTCATGACCTTGGGCACGAACATAAATACCCGAACCAGCCATACTTTCAACAAATCCGTCTTCCTCCAGTTGACGGTAAACTTTACTAATGGTGTTACGGTGTAACCCTGTTTGCATTGCCAGCGCGCGTGTGCTTGGTAATTTGTAAGCAGGGGGATATTGCCGAGAAGCGATCGCAAATCGGATTTGATTAAACAGCTGGGTTGATGCGGGAATTTCGCTGTCTGGCTGAATACGGAATTGAATCATCAGCAAACCTCCTGAATACTAAGTGCTAATGAGTGCTGAGTTCTGAGTGCTGAGTGCTGAGTTTTGAGTATTAAGTGTTGCTTTTATACTCAACATTTTTTACTCAGCCCTCCTTTTGTGACCAGCTACATTTGCTACATCTCAAATATGTTTATTTACATATAAAGTTTTTCTGATACAAATTTCTAATGCGCTCACTATTGGTTATTGATAATTTAATTAGAAAAAAGCTAGGCATACTGGCATAGTTATATCAAATAAACACACGGCTAATCACATAGCACTGGTAAAAATTATTATGACAGAGCAAGCAATAAGTACCACAACGGTTAATCTTTTGCAAGATAATATTCAAGTGTCTGCTTATCTTGCAGAGCCAAAAGAACCTGGCTCTTACCCAGGAGTTGTAGTATTACAAGAGATTTTTGGTGTCAACGTTCACATTCGGGAAGTTACAGAACGGATTGCCCAACTTGGGTATGTAGCGATCGCACCTGCCCTTTTTCAACGTACTGCTCCTGGTTTTGAAACTGGATACACACTCGAAGATATTGAAACAGGCAGAAGTTACGCCATGCAAACTCAAGCCTCAGAGTTATTGAGCGATATTCAACTAGCAATTGACTACCTGAAAAATCTGCCTCAAGTAAAAAAAGATAGTTTTGGCTGTATTGGCTTTTGCTTTGGCGGTCATGTCGCATATCTTGCAGCCACCTTGCCAGATATTAAAGCCACGGCTTCCTTCTACGGTGCTGGAATTACTACCCGCACACCGGGAGGTGGCGCTCCCACTGTTACCCGCACCAGAGAAATATCAGGCACTCTCTATGCCTTCTTTGGCACAGAAGATGCTAGCATCCCAGCCGAACAAGTAGATGAAATTACAACAGAGTTAGAAAAATATAAAATTCCTCATCGTGTGTTTCGCTACGATGGAGCTGATCACGGATTTTTCTGCGACCATCGTGCCAGTTATAATCCTAAAGCTGCGGCCGATGCTTGGGAGCAAGTAAAAAAACTCTTTGGTCAACTAAACTGAAGCATACGCAGCCAAGTTAGTCATTGGTCATTGGTCATTGGTAAATACAAAGGACAAATGACAAATGACAAATGACAATCTAAACTTCAGTTGCACCATCTCAAATAACAACCAATCTTCAAAAGTCATGAATTCCGAATCGAAACTTTCTCAAACAGCCAATTCGTCCTTTACAATGGACGATTTTGCCAAAGCATTAGAAAAACACGACTATCAATTTCAAAAGGGACAGCTTGTAAATGGCAAAGTTTTCCAACTTGACCATGATGGAGCATACGTTGATATTGGTGGCAAGTCGTCAGCTTTTCTGCCGCGCGATGAGGCTTCTTTGAGAGCAGTTACCGATTTATCGGAGGTGCTGCCATTGCAAGAGGAAATGCAGTTTTTGATTATCCGAGAACAGGATGCAGAAGGTCAAGTCACCCTTTCTCGAAAGCAGTTGGAAATTCAGCATATCTGGGAACGACTGACCGAAATGCAGGAAAATGCTCAGACTGTGCAAGTACGAGTTATGGGTGTGAATAAAGGTGGTGTAACCGTTGATATTCTTTCTTTGCGAGGATTTATTCCGCGATCGCACCTGGCAGAGCGTGATAATTTAGAAGCACTCAAAGGTCAAAATCTGACTGTGGGCTTTTTGGAAATTAATAAAAGCACCAACAAACTCATCCTTTCCCAGCGTTTAGCAACTCGTTCTAGCAACTTCAGCTTATTAGAACTAGGTCAACTGGTGGAAGGCAAAGTTACTGGTATCAAACCTTTTGGTGTGTTTGTCGATTTAAATGGGATGAGCGCTTTACTTCATATCAAGCAAGTAAGCCAGAAATTTATTGATTCTTTAGAAAAAGTATTTCAAGTTGGTCAGCCAATTAAAGCTGTAATTATTGATTTGGATGAGGGTAAAGGGCGGGTTGCTCTTTCTACCAGAGTTTTGGAAAACTTTCCTGGTGAAGTGCTAGAAAATTTCGATGAGGTCATGGCTTCAGCTGAGGCGCGTGCTAATAGAGCTAATAACAAAGCGTCTGAATAGTTTTGAGATGGGCTGCTTGCACAACGTATAAATAGTGCAATCGCACCTTCCGTATGTGGGATTAATCGGTGAATAGTGCCCAAAAATGGATCGACAATCCAAATTGTGGGTTATTTTATTATTCCCCCTGCATCTATAAAGATGTGGGGGGATTGAAAATTGAGAAAACTTTTAATTAATTTTTTTTTAGCATATTCTTGGGTAAAGACGCGATGAATCGCGTCTCTACAAATCGTCTATTTGTTGCATTCTTTTTTCCAATTGGTATGATTTTTCAAGCTAGTATCGAGGTTTTTAGGAAGAACTTTATTGATTAGAAAATAAAGACTAAAGATATTACTAAAACAATTATTAACTACCAGGATAAAATTGACATACTAATAGCCTCTAGCTAGTAATATGGGTAAAACAATAATTTTAGTCAGCTTCAGATAACTTTCACTTTGAACCACAGAAATTCTTCTGATGAAGACGTGTAGGCAATGCCAAAATTATGCAAGAAGTCTACCGCAGAAATATTTTGTGTTAGGATTTAAATACTTACCTACTTGTGAATTTAATTATTCCAGTTGAAAAACGCTACGATTTCCCGCAAAACTTTACCCAGTAAAATTATCTAACTGGAAAATTATTTATGAATGTTAGTACAGATCAAACACTTCTTCACCAGAAAATATATGCGAAAGAATTACGTTCCCTGATGCCACATGAAGCATTCATTCCCGATCCAAGTAAGTTAATTATCTTGTTCATTAATCTGGCAATTTTAATCCTGGGTTGGATGATAGCAGTGCGGTTAGATTCTTGGTCGCCATACCTTTTATGGCTTTATGTACCTTTAAGCATAGTTATGGGCAATAGCGTCGTTGTCTTACTATTTAGCACCCACGATTTGATGCATGGTAGCGTAATTAAAAACCCCCGATTAATCTATATAATTAGCTTTATAGGACTAACAATGTTGTGGATGCCACCAACATTATGGAAAGCAGTTCATAATCGAGTGCATCATAATCACACTAATGATTTAAGCGACCCAGATCGTAATTACTTGTATGAACAATCTTCAACCTGGGGAAAATGGATTCAGGACTTATTTGTGCCTTCAACTGAAGTCAATCCTGTATGGTTCATAGTGGGAATGACTTCTGCTTGGGGAGTACATACTTTTCGCAATCTGACATCTGTGCTGTTTTTCAATCATAAATCCGTCGATTATGTTCCTGCTGCATTTACAGTCAGTCCTAAAGATCGTCGAGCGATCGCAGGGGAATTATTGATGATGATCGTGATTCATCTGAGTATCCTCATCTATCTCCAATTTGACCCTATAAAGCTCATACTTGCTTACTTTTTACCGATTGCGATTGGTTATGCTGGAGTAATTTTTTATATTTATACAAATCATTTACTTTGTCCGATGACCAACGTTAACGATCCACTCATTAATAGTATGTCTCTCCGGGTTTACAAAATATTTGACTTGTTGCATTTAAATTTTTCTCACCACACTGAACATCATATTTTCCCAGGAATGAACTCGGACTATTATGTTATAGTTAGGGATTTGTTAGAAACTCACCATTCTGAACGCTTTAATTTATTGGATGCTGGGGAGGCTTGGAATTCACTGCTGCAAACTCCCCGGCATTATAAAGATGAAAATACTCTTACAGATTGGTCAGGAGAAAAGTCTGTTCCTTGTCTTACAAGCGACAAGTAAAAAGGTTTATTGCAAATGAATACGCTGATAAAGAAAGGAAGGGGAAGAAAGGAAGGGGAAGAAAGGAAGGGGAAGGGGGAAAGGGGAAGGGGGAAAGGGCAGGCTTTTAGGCTTTCGATAAATAGTTGAGAATGTTCTCAATTATTGAACGTAGTTTTAAGTTCTCAGACAATGGTTTTGGTTTTAAAATCCCAAAAATTTGTCTAATCAAAAAAACCTGCCCCAGAAAGGAAAGGGGAACCCCATATTTAAAAATAGGGGTTTCAAGCATCGACGCTGCTAAGTTAACGTGAGTTCGACAGACCTCTCCCTCCCAGCCTCCCTCTCCTAAAAGGCGAGGGAGGAGTAACGAGATTACAGGTTTTTGCTCCCCTCTCCTGGTAGGAGAGGGGCTGGGGGAGAGGTCAAAATAGTACTCGTCGAATTCACGTTAAGTTATGCAATAAATATTGATTACATCCAAGCCAGGGAATAAGCCGAAAAAGTCACGATTGACAATAACTAATTACTTGCTCGAAACAATATATAAAGTCGAATTTAATAAGCAAAATGGCATTTGACTTACTCAAACCCCAGTTTGCTTACTCAAAAGCTGTATTTACTTTCTCATTTTGGTGTTTTCCGCAAGCAAAATGACGTTTGACTTACTCAAAAGCTGTGTTTGCTTTCTCATTTTGGTGTTTTCCGCAAGCAAAATGACGTTTGACTTACTCAAAAGCTGTGTTTGCTTTCTCATTTTGGTGTTTTCCGCAAGTAAAATAACGTTTGACTGATTCAAACCCCAGTTTGCTTTCTCATTTTGGTGTTTTCCGCAAGCAATCAAGCATATTAAGAAAGCAATATGCTTGATTGCTGACTGATACCAGTAATTCTCACAGTTATGACAACTATTTCTTTAAGATTACTTTTCTCTATCTTTATCTAATGCTTCTTGGATTGCACGTATGATCTTTCTTTAATTGCTTCTTTATTCATTATTTTGCCTCCTCTGCATCCCCGACATCCCCCTTTTTCGTGTTGCATCGTCTTATTCATCTATCCCCGACATCTACAAAAATATGGGGGATCATTTTCAGAGTATTAAAATGAATAAGGTGTGACTTATTGGCGTGAGAATATCTTGAGCATGGTAACAAAGTATAAAAATATGCTCATATCTCTATTTAAGTATTGCTCAATGGATTTTGACCATATATCGAGCATTTTGACAACTATAAACGCTGTAACTATTCAATTTAGGTATTTGTATGTTTCTAGTAACTGGGGCAACCGGAGGAATTGGTCGCAGAGTTGTGCGACTCCTACGACAACGAGAACAGTCTGTGCGGGCATTTGTCCGCCTTACCTCGCGCTATAGCGAGTTAGAACATCGGGGTGCAGAAATTTTCATTGGTGACTTGCTAGAGGAAAAATATATCCAGAAAGCTAGTCAGGGTGTGCGGTATATTATCAGCGCCCACGGTTCTGATAGCGATGCCCTATCTTTAGATTACCGCGCCAATATTGAACTGATCGACCAGGCAAAAGCCAATGGCGTAGAGCATTTTGTCTTCATTTCTGTTCTGGGAGCCGATCGCGGTTATGAAAACGCTCCCGTTTTTAAAGCTAAACGAGCAGTAGAGCGATATTTGGCAGCTAGTGGCTTAAATTACACTATTTTGCGCCCATCTGGATTAGCATCTAACTTGCTGCCACTAGTAGAAAGATTTCGAGAAACGGGATTGTATCTGCTGGTTGGCGATCGCAAAAACCGTACCTCAATTGTCAGTACTGATGATTTAGCAAAGATAGTAGTGGATTCTGTGACAGTTGAAGGCGCTCGTAACCAAATTTTACCCGTCGGAGGGCCGGAGATTTTATTGCGAGAAGATATTCCTCGGATTTTTGGTCGGATTTTCGCCAAAGAACCAGTAATAATTAACTCACCCCTATTTGTCATTGATGGGTTACAGGGTGCATTGGGTTTATTTAATCCCAAAATCCAAAAAGCTTTGGGTACTTATCGCACATTGCTAGCAAATGAATTTTTCTGTACAAAAGATGAAATTGCCAATTTAGAGGCAATTTTTAACTTCCAATTAGAGACATTAGAAACTTTTTTGCGGCGCTATTTAGCAGTTTGAATTAAACATTAGTCATTAGTCATTTGTCATTAGTGAATAACAAAGGACAAATGACTAATGACAGATGATAAATGATAAAGGACAAAAATATATGGTAAATGCTGCTCAAGCACGTCAGACAAAAGAGCGATTCGCCCAACCGGAGGAACAACTTACTTATGAGTTGGGGAAGGCGGTACAGGAATTACCGCCCCTGTACACGAGATTATTAGCAGGAACGATGAGCGCCATCGTATTTGGGGCGATCGCTTGGGCGTACTTCTCACAAATCGATGAAGTCGCAACAGCACCGGGGGAATTAATTGCTTCTACACAGGTAAGACCGGTGACATCTTTGGGTGGAGGGTCAATTGTCGCTGTAAAAGTGCAAGAAGGCGATCGCGTTACTAAAGGTCAAGTTCTGATTCAAAAAGATCCAGACTTGCAAGTAACCGATGTATCCCGCCTAGCTAAATCTAGCAGATTGATTCAAGACGATTTACAACGTTTGGATGCAGAACGCGTTGGAGGCAAAACTGCTGGGACGAAACTGCAAGATGAACTTTTAAGTTCCCGCCTCCAAGACTTCCAAGCGCGTCAAGCAGCAGCAGAAGCAGAAGCAAATCGCCAAATAGCACTCATCGATCAAGCTAAAGTCCGCTTGAGCAGGTTACAAGATAACTTAGTTAATGCTAAAAGCAGCTTTGCGAATGCTCAAACCAACCTTGTCAATGCAGACAGCATCCGAATTAAAATTGAAAGTAATTTAGCCCTTGCTCAAGAAAGGGAAAAAAGCCTACGTACTCTAATTACTCCTGGCGCTGTGCCTCGTGTCGATTACCTGGATGCCCAAGAAAGATTAACTCGTGCAAAGACAGAAATCACTAGATCGCAAGATGAAGTCATCAACGCCCAGAATAGAATCACAGAGGCTCAAGATAAAGTCACATCATTAGAAAAAGATATTGCTGCTCAAGTCCAGGAAATTCGCCAAGCAGAACAAGCTTACAACGCTGCACGCAGTCAGGCCCAGCGTGTAGCATCAGAACGCCAAAGCGAAATTTTGACGCAGTTTAATAAGCGTAAAGAAGAACTGACAACTGTACAAGGTCAATTAGAACAGGCAAGGAAGCAACAAGCTTTAGAAACGATTGAGGCTCCCGTAGCCGGTACAATTTATAAAGTCAAAGCCACCAAGGGGCCAGTACAATCGGGTGAAGAATTGCTGTCAATTTTGCCGGAAGGCGAAGAAATGCTTCTAGAAGTAAAAGTTCTCAACCGCGATATTGGGTTTATTCGTCAAGGAATGAAGGCAAAAGTGAAAATGGCGACTTTTCCCTTCCAAGAATTTGGGATTGTGGATGGTGAAGTTACGCAAGTCAGTCCAAATGCAATTGCTGATAAAGAATTAGGTTTAGTTTTTCCGACGAGAATTAAGCTAAATAAACACTCAGTAAACGTCCGGGGTCAAGAAGTAGAATTTACACCAGGGATGGCTGCTACAGGTGAAATTGTTACTCGTAAAAAGTCAATTTTGACATTCATTACTGAACCTGTGACGCGGCGATTCAGCGAGGCATTTTCTGTTAGGTAAGAAAGTCTGTTAGAAGAGGGAAGAGAAGGGATTTAGCATTGTTCATTGGTGTCAACTTCAGGTAAAACCCTTATAAAGATGTGATATTGAGTTCACTCAGTTACCATCACGATCCGCGTTACCCCACCCCGGTTTTGTCTAAAGTCAAAACCGCCCCTCCCCTTACCAAGGGGAGGGATTGGGGGCTTTCTGGGGCAGGTTTTTTTGATTAGACAAATTTTTGGGATTTTAAAACCAAAACCATTGTCTGAGAACTTAAAACTACGTTCAATAATTGAGAACATTCTCAACTATTTATCGAAAGCCTAAAAGCCTGCCCTTGAAAGGGGGTTGGGGGTGGGGTAAAACGCTTGCAAGATAAGCACTTTAACTTAACGTGAGTCTCCAACGGAGGCGCACCTGTGGGAAGGGCGAAAGAAACAAGTCAAATCCTCTTCCCCTCTGCCTTCTGCCTCCTGCCTCCTGCCTTGTTTCTTAGGAGTTCGATGAACCTCTCCCCAACCCCTTTCCGAGGCGGAGAGAGGCAGAAATATTCTTAGTTAACAACGAAAAAATTAGGGTTTCAAAGCCTCTCGAAGAGTGGGGGAGAGGAATGGAAATGGGGTTTTTAGAGCCGTCGAACTCACGTTAACTTACAGCAGTTTTCATATATATGAAAACTGCTGTAAGTTAACAAACATATATGAGCATTGTTAAACCTCTACATTTATTCACGACAGACTAGCAGGTTGGTTAATTCTCTTAACCGGGCAGTATTGAACTTAACTGCAAATCGCTATAATTTTCAAGCTATACCCAAAAATTTTCTATAGTGATCTATTTGTTTTTGCATTCCCTCTAGTAG
This sequence comes from Nostoc sp. DSM 114167, assembly GCF_052692655.1. Lineage (NCBI taxonomy): Bacteria > Bacillati > Cyanobacteriota > Cyanophyceae > Nostocales > Nostocaceae > Nostoc > Nostoc sp. DSM 114167. Next base: position 2,275,825 of record NZ_CP195116.1, on the reverse strand, counting down.
TTTGACAAAATCTGGATTATTCTCATCCTGATTGCTATTTACATTGATACTGCCCAGAATATTCTCATAATTTTGAAATTGCGACCATAATTCTGGATTTGTTGATATGTTATTACCTTCGGTTGATATCAGATATTTTGTGGTTTCTGTAATTGCCTGACCAATTACAGGGTTAAAATCAGAGTTATTCCAACTAGCGATATTTTCTGGTGTTAGATATCTTGTGTATTCAGTAATTCCCTGACCGATTAGAGAGCCAAAATTGGAATTATTAAAACTAACGATATTTTCTGGTGTTAGATATCTTGTGGTTTCTGTAATTCCCTGACCGATTAGAGAGCCAAAATTGGAACTATTAAAACTAGAGTTTGTCGTTTGTGTGTTATTTCCTGCGGTTTCTGCAATCACTTGACTCGCTAGAGAACTGACATGAGAAATATTAAAACTAGAGTTTGTAGTTTGTGTGTTACTTCCTGCGGTTTCTGCAATTACCTGACTCGCTAGAGAACTGACATGAGAAATATTAAAACTAGAGCTTGTAGTTTGTGTACTATTTTCTGCGGTTTCTGTGACAATCTGACGTACTTGGGCATCAGTCAGGTTAGGGTTAGCACTAAGCATCAGGGCAACGATACCAGCAACGTGGGGAGCAGCCATAGATGTGCCGCTATAAGTTGCATACTGATTATTCGGAACTGATGAATAAATCTTGACTCCGGGAGCTGTGACGTAAGCGATTGGATTTGTTCCAGAGCGGTTAGAGAAGTCGGCCAAATTGTTATTCTTATCTACTGCCCCAACGGCAATTCCCGACTTGGATGCATAGCGGGCGGGATATTCTGGTGATGAGCCACCATCATTACCTGCTGCCATGACAACAATCACTCCTTTACTGCTGGCATAGTCAATGGCTGACTCTAGAGTGCGATTAGAAGATGAGCCTCCTAAACTGAGGTTAATCACATTAGCTCCATTATCCACAGCGTAGCGAATACCTTTAGATATGGAACTATAGGAACCAGAGCCAGAGCTATCTAAAGCTTTGACAGGCATAATCTTGGCATCGTAGGCAATACCTGTGACACCGTAGTTATTATTTTCTCCTGCGATCGTGCCGGAAACATGAGTACCATGACCGTTGTCATCTAGGGTGTTGTTATTTTGATCGGCAAAGTTCCAACCGTAAGTATCATCAACATAGCCATTGCCATCATCATCTATACCATTACCCGCAATTTCCTTGCTATTCGTCCAGATATTATTTTTTAAATCTTCGTGGTTATAGTCAACTCCAGTATCTACAACAGCGACAACAACGCCTTTACCTGTGTATCCATGTGCCCAAACTTCCGGTGCTTTAACCAGGTCTGCTCCCCAATTATTGCCACCGAGATCGGGAACATCAGCAAAGGTATTTTGACCAATAGCTCTAGCCACTGCTGCTGCTCCATTAATCAAGCCATAGCCATTAGTAGAGTTATAATTTTGAGCGTTAAAAGTATTAGCAGTAGCGTTATTGCTATTTTCGGAGTCACCGTTATTTAATAACCGCACATCAGCATCGGCTGAGTTATAGCTACTATGTCTGCTGAAGTTAAGGCTGTAGTCATCCTTCGTCTTAAAGCTATCTAATGAGGAGATTGAAGTGACATTGAGCCGTTTATTTGACAACACATTGTTATTAACATCATCAATGCTCATAAATTTTTTTCTCAAAGATAGCAATCTTTTTTTGACAGATTGAAGCGTTAAAACCTTTCAAAAAAAGGTTTTAATGTGTGAAAAAACTCCATTGTCAAAAATTACTATGGAATTTCATAACAAATTGCTAAATTTACTACCAAAAAACATTTTAAAAAAAGTGGGTTTTCTTAAGAGTTAATTAATCAAGTCGATTTTAAATTATTGCTAGTTAACTAGTCGAAATTGGTGCAATATAAAAATTGCATTATATTTCTGAAATTAGAGTTTCCAGAAATTTTTAACGTGAGTTCGACAAGCCCTTTTTTGACCTCTCCCCCAACCCCTCTCCGTGTCGGAGAGGAGAGCCAAAACCCTAATTTCTCGTTACTCCTCCCTTTCCCCGTGGGGGAGGCAGAGGTTCATCGAACTCACGTATTTTTAATGCACTACCTTAACTGTGTCATGACAGTACGGTGCGTTACGCTCCGTTAATACAGCTATTTTTATACCTTAAAAAGAATTGTTTCTAGTTCCCTTACCAGTGAGCCAATAATACCAATTCTCTAAAATGAGGCAACACATTCAAACCCCGAAAGCCTTGCCATATTTGACTTTATTAATTACGAATTACGAATTATGAATTGGTATAAGACAACAAATACCTGATTTAAAAGCACACCATTCCCATCACACCTTACGAGTATTGGATTTAGGATTAATCATCTAATGTGTCTTGCGCCTGTGTATCCGGCTTGTGCTTTTTAATATTTTTTTGGCGCTTATCTTGTTTCCATCTTCCTGTTTTGCGTGCTGCTTCTGTCAGGAGATACTCAATTTGAGCATTAACGCTCCTTAATTCGTCAGAAGACCATTTTTCCAGCACTTCGTATAACTCAAGGTCTAAACGCAGTAAAAACCGTTTTTTTTGGCTCATGTCTTAGGCGTAAAGGCTGCCAGTGTTAATCACTGGTTGGATGTTCTGTTCTGAGGTTAGGACAACCAGCAGATTGTTAATCATAGCGGCTTTACGTTCATCATCCAAGTCAATCATTTGTTGTTCACTGATCCGTTTTAGTGCTTCATCAACCATTCCTACTGCACTATCAACAATTTGCCGCCGTGCATCAATCATTGCTTTGGCTTGTTGACGACGCAACATCATTTGAGCAATTTCTGGAGCATACGCAAGATGAGAAAGTTTCGCTTCTAATACTTCAACTCCTGCAACTTCCAGTCTCGCTTGCAATTCTTTTTGGAGGAAAAGCGCGATTTCATCAGGTACTGCACGTAACGAAGGAATTGATTGTTCATCAGGCGCGTCATAAGGATAGCGGATTGCTAGGGCGCGTATTGCTGTTTCACTCTGGATGGCAACAAATTGCTCGTAGTCATCAACCGCAAATCTAGACTTGGCTGATTCTACTACTTGCCACACTACCACGGCTGCAATCTCTATCGGGCTGCCTTGAGCATCGTTTACTTTCAATATTTTGCTGTTAAAGTTGCGAACCCGTAAAGATACCTGGCGTTTATTGGTTAAAGGGTTAGTCCACCAAAACCCTGCTTCTTTGACAGTACCAACATAACTCCCTAAAAAGACTAGTACTATTGCTTGATTCGGCTCAACTGTAAACAAACCCGACAGTGAAGGAATTACTACTACGATCAGTGTCGCTCCCAACCATGCACCTATTTCTGCTAAATCGCCAAAGTCTTCGATTTTAAGACTTCTGCCTAATACTTCTATTAATCCCTGTATTGTTGTCCAAACCTGCCAACTGCCAAAAATTGCTAAAGCTAGGATTATGCTCAAAGCTATGAAGCCATTGACTTTAAACGCTGGAAATTCCTCGATTGGCTGCTTCATTATCTATTTCTGTAATTTGTTCCTTGCTATTAAAATGATATCATTATAATAACAAAAAAGTAGCAATTGACTAAGTATTAGCTGTTTTCGATTGTGTAGAATACAGCTAGTAGGGGCGTATAAATGTCGCCCATATAACCGATTCATGTCTTGCAAAGATTTTTGTCAATAGTATAAGATTTGGGCAAAGTAAGAAAGCCAGACCATTACCAAACAGCAAAACGCTCTCTAGGATTGAGAGCGCTTTTAGTTGAATTATTGAGGTTAAATATGGGTTGGCTGCTTATCCAAGAAGTGTTTTAAAAGCTGAACTACTAAAGGTAATGTTAAATCTAGACTTGGCATCACTAGATATTTGCTTGCTGTCGTTGATATAGTGACCAGTACAAACCCTTTTGTTGCAACAATTGTGAGTGAGTACCACGTTCGGCAATCACGCCTTGCTCCAATACCAAAATCAAGTCAGCACGTTTAAGGGGTGCAAAGCGGTGAGCAATCAGAAACACGGTACGGTTGGTGGAAATTTTTTGCAGATTTTGCAGCACTTGTTGTTCTGTTTCACTATCCAAGGCGCTAGTAGCTTCATCCAAAACTAAAATCGGCGCTTGGGAAAGAAATAGCCTTGCTAGAGCAATACGTTGTCTCTGTCCACCAGATAAAGCTGTACCGCGTTCGCCAACATTGGTTTCGTAACCGTATGGTAATTGACTAATGAAGTCGTGTGCCACGGCTAATCTTGCCGCTTCTACTACTTGCTCTGCGGTAATGTCAGGACTACCGAGAGTGATATTTTCCAAAATAGAACCGTTAAATAAAAAGTCTTCTTGGAGAACTACACTAACTTGTTGCCTGAGTGAGGCTAAATCGGCACTTTTTATATCAAAACCATCAATCAGGATGCGTCCTGATTCAATTTGATAGAGGCGTTGTAATAGTTTAGACAGGGTACTTTTCCCAGAACCGCTACGTCCGACAATGCCAACAAACTGCCCTGGTTCGGCACTGAAAGAGATTCCCCGCAGAATTGCGTCAAAGTTCGGGCGGTAGCGGAAAAATACTTGCTCGAAGGTGATTTGTCCTTTCAGGGGTGGCAAAACTAAGCCAGTTCCCAGTTCAGCTTCGGGGGAAACGTTGAGAATATCACCAATGCGATCTACAGAAAGTAGCACTTGTTGAAGGTTTTGCCACAACTGTACTAAGCGCAAAAGCGGGCCTGTAACTCTACCAGACAGCATTTGAAATGCAACAAGCTGTCCAATTGTGAGTTTTTGTTCGATGACTAACTTGGCTCCATACCAAAGAATCAGCATCGTGGAAAAATTCGTGAGAAAGTCACCAATGTTGCTGCTGATATTGGAGGTGGTAGAAGCTTTAAAGCCAGTGCGAATGAAGCGGGCAAATAAGCCTTCCCAGCGATCGCGGGCTACTGGTTCGGCTGCATGGGCTTTAACGGAGTGAATCCCCGTCACTGTCTCCACTAGAAATGATTGACTATCAGCACTCCGGTTAAAAGTTTCGTTGAGCCAGTTACGCAGAATTGGTGTTGCAACTATCGTCAATGTAGCAAACAACGGCAGTACTGCTAAGGCAACAAAGGTAAGTGGGATATTATAGTAAAACATCAATGCCAGGTAGACCACAGCAAAGATGCTATCTAGAATTACAGTTAATGCTGTACCTGTGAGAAACTGACGAATTTGTTCGAGTTCCTGGACTCTTGCTACTGTGTCTCCGACGCGGCGCGACTCAAAATAAGCTAATGGCAGACGCATCAGATGGCGAAATAGCTGCGCTGATAAACTCAAATCCAGACGGCGAGCTGTATGGGTAAAGATGAATAGGCGCAGAATACCCAGTACGGATTCAAATATGGCTACGCATAAAAGTGCCAGCGCCATCACATCGAGAGTTGGCAAACTCCCCTGCACCATCACTTTATCAATGACGACTTGGGTAATTAACGGTGTTGTTAACCCCAAAAGCTGCAAGGTAAAAGATGCTAACAATACTTCTGTGAGCAATCCTTTATACTTCCAAACTGCTGGGGTAAACCAACTAAGGTTAAATTTTTCTTGCTGGGATATTAGTTCTACTTGCCACAATTGTCCATCCCAAGACGCCTCAACTATGGACTGCGGCAAGCTTTCACAAGTCCGTTCGGGATTTAGAGGATTAGCGATAATTAAGCGATCGCCTTTAACTCCATAAGCCACCACCCAGGATGGACTCTGGGGTGAGTCAGAATTCCACAGCAATAAAGCTGGAAATGACAACTGTCGCAACTCACTCCAACTCACTTGTAAGCGCCGCAACACTAACCCTAACTTTTCTGCTGCTTCCACAACCTGTTTTGGGCGTTGTCCTCTGAGTTGACGCTGCACCCATTCCAGTTGCACAGAATTTTCTAACTGTTGCGCCACCATTGTTAAACACGCAGCAGCGGTATTCCAACTGGCAACAAACGGATAAATTGCAGTGATTAAATTGGCGGCTGGGAGTCCTTTTTGGGGTTGGAGGCTGTGGGGGCTGGAAGTCCCGTTTGAGCCTGAAGTTACTGAAGGAGTGCTAGAGAAGGAAAATGTCTCTCTTTGTCCCTCCATCTCTACTGGTAACGCTTGCCAAAATTCCTGAATTTGTGGATGAGAAAATTCTGCCCACAGCGCAGTATCCCAATAAACTACTATCACTTCTTTACTAGCAGCTACAGCTTTAAAATCCGCAGACAGCTTTTGGAAGTCGCCAAACCAATCCCCTACATCTAGGGCGGCTATTGGTTTGCCAACGCCCTCTTCTCGCAAGCGGACTTTTCCAGCCACAATTAAAAATTGATAGCCACCGACATCGTTTGACCAGATTTTTTCTCCAAGACGATACTGGCGGGTTTGGCACTCATTTTCCAATCGGGATTGTTGTTCGGGAGTCAGCCAGGATAGCGGTGGCTGATTCCAAGGCAAAGAAGCTAGCACTTTTAATCGTAAAGATTCATTATCCAGAATTTTTAACTCACTTGTAACTTGACTGTCAGTTTTTGAATTTTCTCTGCTAGCCATTTTTCAAACAACTCATTTTGTAGTGCTTGCTGTAGTTGAGTATCTTCTAAAGACGCTGGTAGAAATTGTTCTACTCGAAACAAACCATAAGGCCCTTCTCCTTGGGGAGAGTCTTTGCCAACGATTTCTATTGGTCCGATCAATTGTCCAGGACTGGCCACATCAATAGCTGCCCGTAATATATCCGGCATACTACCTCGGCTGACGATTCCCATCATGCCATTCACAATTCGATCGTCTGAAAGGGAATACTCTTTAGCTAGTTGCTCAAAACTACCTCCTTCTTCAATTTGGGTTTGGAGTTCGTCTGCCAATTCTCGATTATCAACAACAATCCGGGAAAGTACCACCCGATCCAAAAAAATCTTGCGTTCAATAAAATATTCTGGGAGTTTTGTTTGTGTGACTACAGCTTTCAGTTTTTCTAACTTGTAACCAAAAGCAACCGATGTGTGAAAATTAGCATAATCTGTATTATTTGTCTTTAACCATTCTTGAAAACTTTGGGGGTCAGTAAGTTGATTTTTCAGCCGAAAGTCAATAATTGCCTGTTCAGTTATTGCGGTACCAATTTCAATATCATCTCGTGTTCGGATTTCTTCCTCAATTACGTACTGCCGGAGAATATCCCCAATGAATTGTCCCAATTTTCCAGAAGCTTGCAAGTATTTTACTGCTTGCTCTATAGAAATTATTTGGTCATTAATTGTCAAAAATGATAAAGATTCCATGAACTAATTATGTGAAAATTGTTAAACACTTATAGTACTTTTAAATTCAATCATATAGAAATCATCTAGTCATTTATAGATAAAAATGATAAAGATTCCATGAACTAATTACATCTAAATGGTCAAAAAATTATATAACTAGTAAATAAAATAATTTGCCACGATCGTTTTTACAGTCTAGTGGGGACAAAATCAGGATTGAAAATATTAGTGGTGGCGCAGTAGTAAGGCAAATTAGTTATTTTCTACCAATGCTCTTCAAAAGTGCTGAGTGGGGAATCTGGGACTGGTAACGGGCTAAATGCCCCGCTATCAGCTAACAGAGTTGTTTTGCTCAATGCCCCACTTAAACGAGTAATGGTAATTGTTTATTCTCGCCAGTCTAGTTAATGAAAGTTATCCATGTCCAAGCAAGTAGCACAGATGCGATCGCACCGATTAATGTATTAAAAATATTTACTACTTCATTGGTCAGCCAGGTATACTTAGATTGCAGTGTTGCGCCAATCACACTTTCTAGGTTAGTGGCAATAAATGCTGCCAGCACACACCAAGCGACTCCCAATAGATCGATTAAGCCAACTCCCCAACCCACAAGTGCGATCGCCACAGAAGCCACAATCCCGGCTAAAGTTCCCTCCAAGCTTACCGCTCCTTCTGTACCGCGAGGTACTGGTTGGAGTGTGGTAATCAAAAAGGTGCTTTTACCATAAGCTTTACCGACTTCGCTGGCAGTGGTGTCAGCTAGCTTGGTACTGAAACTCGCTACATAGGCTAGCAATAATAGAGACAGGAGACTTGTACTGAGCGAAGCCGAAGTATTGGGGATTACCGACTGGGTAGTAGGTACGAGGAATCCCGAATTTATTATTCCTACTCCCAAAGCACACAGCGCCCCAGTCAAAGCCGAACCCCAAACATTTTCTGGGCCTCTTGCCCCAGAACGCTTTTCGGCAATTCCTTCTGCTTCCTTCTGCGCCATCCCGATGCGGGTAACGCCAGAACCAACCAAAAAATAGAACATTACTACTGCATATCCTTGCCAGCCTAGAGTTACCCAAATTAAGATGGCCAGGAACCAGGCGTGGAATAATCCAGCAGGGGTAAGTAGCTTTTTGGGAGCAATCCAAGCTAAACCCAATAAAATTGTGTTTAATACTACTGCTACTAACCAGGGATTTACAGAATCTATTGAGGATGACATCAGCAATTAATCATGAGTAATTTTGTCTGAATATCAACAGAATAACGAATTTGTGATGCTTAGTACTTTATTTTTGCAACCTCTCTAGATAAAGTAATATGTTTGTATTATTCACTAAATTGCGTAGGCATCATTCTGAAAGCTGAGTCTCAAACCATCAATGATGTCTTAGATATACGCTGCAATGATTAAACAAAATGCAAAACTTCTTTTGAGTTAGGTAGACTCTTCTCCATAGCCGCAGAGTAAAGTGGCAAAAGTATTACTTATTCCCCAATCTTAGTAATAAGGATAAAGAATATAAGTTAATGTCAATAAAAACTGTGTCCAAGTTAACCACAATCAAAACTTAATAGCATAAATTGTAGATAGCAGAAATTACTAGTATTTTTCAGATTAAGTTATGAGCCAAACTTTATTCCATCTAGCTTTCCCTGTAACTGACATTGCCCAAACAAAAGCATATTATGTAGATGGTTTGGGCTGCATTCCCGGTCGTGAAAACCACCACGCCCTGATACTCAATCTCTACGGTCATCAATTAGTAGCTCATGTCACAAAAGAACCTTTGGCACCGCAACAAACTATCTATCCCAGACATTTTGGGTTAATTTTTACCCAAGAACGTGACTGGCAAGACTTACTACAAAGGGCACAACAACAACAGCTGCTTTTTCGTGAAGAAACCAAAAATCGCTTTGTGGGTTCTCCTCTTGAGCATCGCACTTTCTTTTTAGAAGATCCCTTTTATAATCTCATGGAGTTCAAGTATTATCGTCACCCAGAGGCGATTTTTGGGAGTTACGAACATACGCAAATTGGGGATAGGGCTTAGGAATTAAAAATTAAAAATTAAAAATTAAAAATCAAAGAGATGCAAGTAGAACAAGCATTCTAGCTACTGACTGGATTTTTTATTCAGCAAGGGTAACTGAATAGGCTTTGCTAAAGCTGTTGTGACTACTCTTAAACTCCTGGGATCTGTCAGCATCCAAGGGTGTAGAGTAACTGGTACTATTACTTGGCTGCCTACGGGCATTTGTGAACTATTTGCTGGGACAATCATTAAATCATAAGGTGTCCAGATAGACGTAAAATCTAGCTGTTCCAACATTACAGCATCAGAATTTAAATCCTTGAGAAAAATGCTGTCGGGGCGCATTTGTAGGCAACCAGGACGCCTAGAACCATAAGCAACCACAGTTCCATAATGGGGTGAAGAGATGGTAATAAACCGCTGCACGCGGTTAATTCCTCCCAATCGCTGAACATAGTAACGGCTGACAATTCCTCCCATACTAAAGCCGATTAAATCTAGGCGTTGTTCTGGTGCAAAGGTGGCTGTAACATAATCGGCTACCTGTTTTGCCAATTCATCAAGACCCACATCACCATTATTAGGTAAGAGATTCAGGGAATATACAGACCAACCCTGTAGTCTTAATTGAGCCGCCATTTTATGGAAAACTGCTTCTGTGTCGTCAATGCCATGTATTAACAAAACGGGATTGCGTTGTTGATTTTCAATGTTCATTTACAAAATCTAACTAAGATTCAGGGGTGTATTTAACTTTTGTAGACACATACTGCTCTACAAACTGAAGCTATTGTTTTTCGGATTCTTTAAAAGTTATTGTGGCAAACAAAACTAAAATGCTTCCAAAGAGAATTTGTATAAAGTTTTACAAATTAATCAGTTCGTTTGCCAATAGGCTATGACACTCTTTCGACTGGGTGGAGCAAACTGCTTATTTAACTTCAATTGGGTATTTACCAAACAAAGAAATGTTAATTATTGTAAAGCTTGCTTTCAGAATCTTGCTCTTAGCTACAGTAAAATTTAATAATTAGTTCTTGGTGCGTGCAGGTTGCAAATGCTTGCAATAGAACATTTGCCCTGTGGTTTTACTACAATGTTAATTAAGTACAAACCTATAAGGGTTGTCACCAGAACGGGGTGATGCCAAATAGATAATGTAACATTTTGTCGTAATTTTTAACAATTACGGTCGAGTTCAAAATATAAAAGGTAAAAGGCAGGAGTAATTGTAATGGATTTTATCAAAAAGTTAATTTCGGGTATTCAGGGTTTTTTTGGTGGGATTCTGGGTTTTGTTACTGGATTGTTACCGGGGAAAAAAAGCAACGGCTATTTCTTAGAATTGGACGAAGCCAAAGATGCTGCCAAAGATGCTGCTAAAGAGGTAGCATCGAACGCGAAGAAAGTAGCAGATACAGTTACATCGACAGTTGCATCGAATGCTAAGAAAGTAGCAGAGACAATTTCATCAGAAGCACCAACTCCATCTAAACCAGATTCATTGAATGGAACAAAAACTGCTGCGACTAAGGCTAAGACTAAGGAAAAATCAGCTAAAAATCCCAAACCAGCTGATGTTACGCTAGTTCAGACTGCTGAGGGTCTGAAAGTTGAACCGGGCAAAAAGGAAAAAGCTGCAGCAGCCAAAGTTCTGAAAGAGGAGCCAAAAGAAACAACCTTTGCACCAAAATATCTGGCTCCTTCGGCTACTAGCTCTAATGGCCGTCGTCGTCCAGGAGCGAATATGACTGCTTATCTAGACATGGCACGTCAAATTAAAACACCTAAATAATTCATAGAGGCCGTAAATTTACGGTCTCTATAGATTAAGTGTGAAGATGCAAGGTTAAGATAACTTTGCCAGTTGTAGATGAGGGAACTCTCCAAAGTAAGAGCGATCGCTTAATTTTCTCCACTACAACTGGATCTTTTAGGGTGGAGGTTTCTTCATCCAAAACTACCCGTTTTACCCGACCTTTCTTGACGGTGAATTCAAAGACGATTTCACCACTGAAGCTTGAAGGAAGGTTTAGTTGCTGAAGGTGTCGAGTTAGATTAGCAATTTCTGTATTATCCAAGCCAGTGATGCTGATGACCTCTAACTGATGGTTGATGGCTGCGTCTAAAATTTCATCTTGTGCCATCTCCTCGAAATCAAAGCTCAAAGATATCTCGACTTCTTTGGCTGCTGGGGATTGTGGCGATCGCTTTTGCCGAAGAAAATCTGGAGCTTCTGCTGAAGCTGGCGCTGATAACGTTGAGAATTTCATTTGAGGTGCAAAACCACCAGCCGGAGCATTGCCAAACACTCCTTGGTAACTAACTGCTTCAGGCATTTCTACCGGAACTTGCATAGACAGATATTCGCTTCCTGGTTCAACCCGCACGTCATCGCTGACAGCCACAAAAGCGGTGTATTGAGAAAGCAGTTGATAAGTTAAGGCTGTTTCTGTAACTGCTTCTACACCAGCTTTAGTTTCAAAGCTCACCATTTGATTCATCAAATCTTTGATGCAAGCGCGTCCCCACAACTGCGCTACAGCAAGATTTCCTGTTTCTTCAAATTTGAGGTTAAACGTTTTTTCATAGTGCTTACCGCCCGCAGCAATACCGGAAATTTGCAGATTTCCGCTAGTTCTATCATGTTTGCGACCAAACAAAACTAATGGTTGTTCGCAAAATAAATCAGGCGCTACCTTTGGGTAAATGACAGGCGACTCTGTGTCACCATGCCAAGAAATTTGAATATTTGTGAGTACGGGGTTGTTGATTTGCCTGTAAAACTTTTCGGCTACTTCTTCTGTGGGTTCATCGTGACGAATAATCCGAGATATTCCTCGGCCAATTTCGGCAATGCGATTTAGTAAAAAACGGTTAACTGAACTACCAGCACCGAAACTATAAAGGCGATTTGCTGGTTGGAGGTGCTGTTGTACTTCTGCTAAAATCTCATTTTCGTTGCCGATATAGCCATCAGTTAAGAGTACAACGCTGCGTAATCTTCCGATTGGTGTAGGGAAATTTATGGCTGTACGAATGCCACTGAGCATTTCTGTACTGCCATCAGCTTGTAAATTGTTAATGTAAGCGATCGCTTTGGCACGATTTTCTAGTGTATTCGGCAGAGGTGTTGGCGATAACTGCCTGACTCTATCGGAAAAATCGATAATTGTGAAAGTATCGTTGGGATTTAACCCATTGATAAATCGCCGCATTAACTCCTGACACTTTTGCAACGGATCGCCAGATTGGGAACCGGAAGTATCCACCAAAAATACGACATCTTTGGGGACAATTTCATCAGTAGAATATTCCAAAGCTGGAATCAGATATATGGCAAAATGTCCGCCGCGATCGTCGGCTTGGGTTAATACTGTAGATTGAGTTTCTTTACCAGAAACTTGATAGTGGAGAATTAAATCTTTGTTGGGAATTGTATCTTCTCCAGCTAATTGAATCCGTACAATTTGACCTGAGTGTTCAATTTTTAATTGATGGGAAGGAGAACGTACTTCAGAAATTGGTAAACCCGCATCAATTTCTACTGTGACATTAATATTGTGACGCGAGCGCGTTCCTTCTAAGACTACAGGCGGTGTAATGCGGGAAGCATCAGGAACCCTGTCTGTGTCCCCGCTACCATCTATTGGCGTTCCGGGAATATATCTTGGCCCTACTACCATCGGGAAAACAAATTCGTAGTTTCCCGCCTCAAATTTTAAACTTTCGGTGTAACGAATTGTGACATCAATTTGTTCGCCAGGTTTGATGTTAGCTAGAGATTGGGTAAAAATGTTGTCTCGTTCCTGTTCTAAAAGTCCGGCGGTGCGTCCTTCTTGTTTGGCCTTTTCATAGATTTGTTGTGCTTCTTCACGTTTTTTAATATTACCTTTGATAATGCGATCGCCTATTTTGATTTCCATGTCATCCACAGCTGCCTCATCAGGTAACGGAAAGATATAGACTGCTTCTAAAGGCTGCGTGAAGGGATTTTCAAAGCTTTGGATGACATCAACTCGTGACAAGTTACCTGCAATTTTTGCTAGAACTTCTGTATGCTTGAGTGGAAAAACTAGTTGCTCTCCTTGAGGCGATTGAACGTACAAACCCCCTAGCTGTTGGTTTTTAGCACTTACTATATTCATAGAACACTCCTATTTGATTTGTGAACTTACTTTTTAAAGTAGGTAATAAGTAACTTAATTACGAATTACGAGTTACGAATTATGAATGAATTATTTAACAAACACCAGACCACTATACAAATGAAAAGCTGAATCCCAATTAGTCTGTTCCCTACGAAACAGCTCGATGTGAGACTTGATATGACTCAATATTTCTGTTTGATCTAATGTTGTATCTGCAAAAGACGTGAAATCTGACCAGATTTTGACTTGAGGTAGTTGCTGGTCAATCCAACTTGATAAAGTATTCCAATTAATTCTGATTGTATTTTGGCTAGCTTGAGGAATAATTTTTAACCCTTGTTGAAATTCATAGCCGTTATCATAAAGTCGGAGAATGGAACGTCTACCAGGTATGTGTAAATCACAAAACTGAGCATAGTCTTGTGTTTGAGTTTTCCATTCCAGTTTACGGCGGGCATCAACATCTACAACTTGTTCAAAAATGGGCAAAAGTCCTACTACTCTTGCTGTGACTTCTGACCAGTCAAAAGTGAGAGAACCAAGTTGATTGACTTCGTTTCGGCAAACAACAGTAGCTTGTGGGGTAGATGTTTGGAAATGTTTGACTTGATAAACTTGAATTTGCTGAATTTGCGCTATTGTTGCCCAAAAGCAAGGAATACCAGCCTGCTGTAGCTGTTTCCCATAAAATTTTAGTTCTCCTACTTGACCAGTGCGGTACAATCTCCAGCCACGACTTGGCAGTACCAGCCTTGCAGTATAGGGGTCTAGCTGCATAATCTGAGCAAATTTTCGAGATGCTTCTGTTTTCATCTCGGTACTGAGTGGCTCTAAAACTAGTACGCCAAGTTCAGTGTTATTTGGTTCAGATTTTGCTTGGGAAATAGCTCTTTGTCTTTGTTCTAGTTCAATTTCTTGTAGCCGTCGCAAACCTTCACGTGCGAGCGTTACTATTTTGGCATTCCTTGTATCTCGCAGCAGTTGCCGATAAATTTTTTCTGCATCTTGGCGCTTTTGAGATACTTCATTTAGCCGACCGAGATAATATTGTACCCAAGGATTTTCGGGTGATTCTTTTTGCAGCTGTTTGAGTAATTTAGCTGCTGTCTGATAGTCTTTATGCTCAAAGGCGATCGCAACTTGCTCAATCATCACTTACTTTAAATACACGCTGGAGTGATGTCTCACGCAAAAAAGATTTTACGTGAGCTATAAATCATTTATACTTCACAACTTGCGGTAATCAAGGATAATGCTACTACTGGAGCTGTAACTGCTCTCAGGATGCGGCGACCAAGGGAAACAGGTTGAAATCCAACTGCGATCGCATTTTCAATTTCTTGTGTTGTCCATCCTCCTTCTGGGCCAGTAGCAATAACAATTGTTTCTTGTCCTGTGTCATTTGTCATTTGTCCATTGTCATTTGTCACTTGTACTGAGCGAAGCCGTTGGCGCAGCCTCTCGTAGAGAAGTATTTGTCTTTTGTGGTGTAAGCAATCTTTTAAATGGGGAAACTCACCACGCGCCACACAGATATATTGCTGACTGTTTGCAAATGACAGACGATCGATGATTAATGACAAACCTGTATTAAAAGCAACAGGCTCTAAAATTGTCGGCACGAATGAGCGCTCTGATTGTTCGGCGGCTTCGGCTGCGATGCGCCGCCAACGTTCGAGCTTTTGAGGACTAGGATGAAGTAAAGTGCGATCGCTTAATACTGGTGCAATACAAGTTACTCCCAACTCTGTACAACACCGCACCACTTCATCAAATCCATTGCCTTTGGGCAACGCCACCATCAGCGTAATTGATACAGGTAATTCTGTTTCTACCAAAAGCGATTCTAAAACCTCTGCTTGTTCCCCTGCTAGCTGCGCCAACCACCATTTTCCTTTACCATCCATTGCAATAAAGCGATCGCCTTCACGCAAGCGCAACACACGCCCCAAATAATGCTGCTGTTCTTTGGTGAGTAAAATTTGCCCTTGTTGGAATTGAGAAGGTGCGATCGCAATTCTTTGCAGTTGAGACATGAGATTTGGGAATTTTAAGAATATCAAATCAAATATGGACACAGATAAGTCCATCTGTGTCCATTCATGGTTTAATTATTTATTCAGCTTACGAAAGATTCTGGAAGTAAGCCTCTAGCGCTTCAGTAACTAACTGAGTCATCGGCTTACCTTGACTTTCTGCTACTTCTTTCAGCTTGCCATAAACCTCTTCTTTCAAATTGACTCGATGGCGCGATTTGTTTGCACCATTAGCTGTTTGCGGTTCGTAGCTAGCAGCAAATTCGCGGATGGCATCAAAACCAACGCGATCGCAAAAATCACCAAATTTTTCCTTCGATTTCCGAGATTTCTTAAAGTAAACAAAAATCGGCTCTAAGAAGGTTTCCAAGTCATTATGGTGCAGCTTTTCTATGTAAGGTTGTGCCAGTCGAGTTTGATTTGGCGAACCCCCCAACCATAATTGGTAAGATTCTGGAGCGCTACCGACAAAGCCCAATTCTGCTAAGTAGGGACGAGCGCAACCATTGGGGCATCCTGTCATCCTTACCACAAAATGTTCTTTTTGTAAACCAACTTTATCCAAAAGGGCGCGAACTCTTTCCAAAATACCCGGTATTGCCCGTTCTGATTCTGTGATTGCCAAGCCGCAAGTGGGTAAAGCTGGACAAGCCATTGCATACCGCACTAAAGGTTCGATTTGACTGGGGTCGTCTACGATACCGTGACGGCTGAGAATGTCTTGAATAGCTTGCTTGCTATCTGGTTCGATATCGTAAAAAATCAGATTGTGGTTGGGTGTAAGACGGATGGGTAAGTTGAACTGCTCGACAATTTCTCGCAAAGCGGTTTTTAGTTGAAACGAACCTTCATCCTTGATTCGACCATTGTCAATGGAAATTCCTAAAAATAGCTTGCCATCACCTTGTTCATTCCAGCCGAGGAAGTCGTGAAATTTAAACTCTGGCAGTGGTTTGAAGGCTTCAATTGATTTACCGAAATATTCTTCAACTTGAGTGCGGAATTTATCTAGGCCCCAGTCGTTGATTAAATATTTTAATCTGGCATGACGACGGTCGGTGCGATCGCCATAATCTCTCTGGGTCGCAACAATCGCTTTTACTATGTCGTAAACATCATCCTTCGCCACATAACCGATGGGGTCTGCTAACCTAGCGAAAGTTTCTTCTTTACCGTGGGTTCTACCTAAACCACCACCAGCAAAAATATTAAATCCTTCTAATTGCTTCTTCTTATTGGTAATCACTACCAACGTCAGGTCTTGAGAATACAAATCAATCGAATTATCCCCTGGCACTGTCACGCAAATTTTAAACTTGCGGGGCATATAGTAAGTGCCATAAATCGGTTCTTCGTTGTCATGGATAATTGTGCCATTGCCATTGCGCTGTCGGGCTGCCTTTACCTCTGGAGCTTCTTCAGCACTAATTGCTTTTTCCCCATCTAACCAAATTTCGTAATAAGCGCCTGTCTGTGCTGTTAGCAAGTCAGCAATATTCTGGGCATACTCCCAAGCATACTGGTACTCTGGGCGATTCTTGAAGGGCGCTGGTGGTGCCATCACGTTGCGGTTGATGTCGCCGCAAGCTCCCAAAGTCGAACCCAGGTTGTTGACAATGGTGGCAATTGCTGATTTAAGATTCTTCTTTAAAATTCCGTGCAGTTGGAAACCTTGACGGGTAGTTGCTCGTAATGTGTGGTTGCCATACTCATCAGCTATTTTATCTAAAGCCAAATACAGCTGCGGCGGTACTAAACCACCCGGATTTTTTGTCCGCAGCATAAACTGGTAATCTTTTTCCTGTCCCTTGGTGCGGTTGTCGCGGTTATCCTGCTGATAAGAACCGTGATACTTCAAAAGCTGTACCGCATTTTCAGTAAAATGGGTAGTGTCTTGAAGAATCTCAGTTGCTACAGGTTCGCGCAAAAAATTACTATTTTCCTTGATCCCTTCTACTTTGGAAGGCTTACGGGTTGCGATGGGGGAAGGAGCAGATTTAACCATTAGACTTGTATAGTATTCTCAATAAAGCATTAGTAGACGCCGAATCAGCACCTTTCAGCTAGTTTATCCCCGGTAATCCGGCCGGAATAATGAGGAATATTTTAATTTTATCACGGCAAAAGCTGGCTTTGTCAGTGATGTAATACTTAACAAAACCAGCTTTTTGGAGTAGTGAGTGAAGAAGTGCTGAGTCCTAAGTACTAAGTAAAGTATAAACTGACTGAGGACTCAATAATCTTTTATTTGAAACGATAACCAATACCACCATTGATGCTAACAGCAGAAGCATCGCTATTTTGGTAAGCACCAAGTCCTACTTTGGCATTAGTATAGACGAGGAAGTTATTAGCAACTTCTGATTCAACACCAGCACCTACCACTACTGAATCTTTGTTACCTATAGGAGTTGGTGAGCCATCTTTCTCTACAAAAGAATAACCACCAGTTAAATAGGCATTAGTTCTATTAGCGATAGGCACATCCACAGAAACTTCTGGGATAATGGCACTTGTTTTATCACTCCAGAGGACATTACCGCGTGCAGAAAATGGCGTAGTTCCTAATTTCACGCGACCTGTAACATTACCACCAAATGTGGCATCATCGTTGATACCTTGTCCGCCACTGGTAACGCCAGCTGCAACACCAGCACCAACATAGCTAGCATCAGTACCCTTTTTAGTTTCAGCAGAAGCTTGACCAGCTGATAGAACAAAAGGAGCAACTATTAAGGAAGACAATGCAGAAATTGTCACGAAAGACTTGAGTAAGCGTTTCATAATTTTTACCAAATTTTGTATTTTTTACTTGTATATTCCAGGTCGAAAATAAAGTGATAATGTTCCAAATGATTCCCAACTTGTATGAAAAAATTGTTGTTGTTAATGTATAACGCTTAGAGAATAACTATCCTTTAAATTGATAAATAAGCTGTTATAATTACATCTCAATGTCTTTCCATTCAGGCTGTTTGTTCCCCCAACAGACGCTTTTAAAACTGTCACAATATTTGGAACTAAAATGAAGTATGGGTATGGTAAATAAAATACCCGATTAATAATTTTTGCCGAGCTTTTCACAGATGATGAAGTAGGCTGTAACATCTGTTGCAACAAGCTATAGAGGGAATCTATAAAGTTAATTTTGAGCAATTTTCGTGGAGATTGAATAATGCTAACCGCTGCAAAAACGTTGTCTGGTTTGATGGGTTTATGTGTCGGTGATGCGTTGGGTGTACCAGTGGAGTTTACTAGCCGTGCTGAACGAGTAAAATCTCCAGTGACAACGATGTTGGGTTATGGCACATGGAATCAACCACCAGGAACTTGGTCAGATGACAGTTCCTTAAGCTTTTGCTTGGCAGAATGCCTTTGTAGAGGGTATTCTTTGGATGCAATAGCTAATTCCTTCTGGCGCTGGTATAAGGAGGCTTATTGGACTCCCCGTGGCGATGTCTTTGATATTGGTCAAACTACCCACACAGCAATTATGCGCCTGAAGCAGGGAGTTGTTCCCCATCAAGCGGGCGGTAAGGTTGAAAATAGTAATGGCAATGGTTCGTTGATGAGAATCTTGCCGATGGCTTATTGTCACAGAAGTTTGACTTTAGGGGAATTACTGGCGCGAGTGCATGATGTTTCCGCAATTACCCATGCTCATGCGCGATCGCAAATGGCCTGTGGCATTTATATTAGTATTGCGGTGGCGCTTTTGGAAGGGGCTGACCTGCAAACAGGTTATTTACAAGGATTACAAGATATCCAAACAATTTATTCTGTCCGAGAATTTTTGTTAGAAAAGCCACATTTTGGCAGAGTTTTAAGTGGTGAGATTGCCAAGATACCAGTGGAAGAGATTAATTCTGGTGGCTATGTGATTGATACCTTGGAGTCATCCCTGTGGTGTTTGTTAAATAGCTCGTCTTATTCTGAAGCAGTACTGAAAGCTGTGAATTTAGGCGGAGATACAGATACTACTGCTGCTGTCACTGGTGGATTAGCGGGAATTTACTACGGCGTGGAAAATATTCCTCAAAAATGGATAAACCAAATTGCTCGTAGACAGGACATTATTTACTTGGCAGAGCGTTTTGCTAGGGCTGTTTACAGCTAGTTTGGAATTATAAATTATTCCAAGCGTTTGATCGGTGGCTTTTCGCAAGTAAAATCAGTGGTAGAAAAGTTTCATGCTGGTTGAACAATGCTAACCACTGCAAAAACATTGTCTGGTTTGATGGGTTTATGTGTTGGTGATGCCTTGGGTGTGCCAGTGGAGTTCACCAGCCGCGCTGAACGAGTAAAATCTCCAGTCACGTCTATGCTGGGTTATGGAACTTGGGATGTTCCTGCTGGTACGTGGTCTGATGACAGTTCGCTGACCTTTTGTTTGGCAGAATGTCTTTGTGAGGGATTTTCACTGGATACGATTGCTAATTCCTTCTGGCGCTGGTATCACGAAAGTTACTGGACTCCTCAAGGCGAAGTATTTGATATTGGTAACACCACATTTTTAGCAATTGTCAACTGAAAACAAGGAACTCCACCCTTAAAAGCCGGTGGTAGTAGTGAAAATAGTAATGGCAATGGTTCGTTGATGAGAATCTTGCCGATGGCTTATTGTCACAAAAGTTTAACTCTGGATGAATTGATTGCGCGGGTGCATCAAGTTTCTTCCATTACCCACGGTCATCTCCGTTCTCAAATGGCCTGCGGCATTTATATTAGTATTGCAGTGCCGCTTTTAGAAGGGGCTGACCTGCAAACAGCTTATTTACAAGGACTGCAAGATATCCAAACAATTTATTCTGTCCGAGAATTTTTATTAGAGAAGCCGCATTTTGGCAGAGTTTTAAGTGGTGAGATTGCCAAGATACCAGTGGAAGAGATTAATTTTGGTGGCTATGTGATTGATACCTTGGAGTCATCCCTGTGGTGTTTGTTAAATAGCTCGTCTTATTCTGAGGCAGTATTGAAAGCTGTGAATTTAGGCGGAGATACCGATACCACTGCCGCCGTCACCGGTGGGTTAGCGGGAATTTACTACGGCGTGGAAAATATTCCTCAAAAATGGATAAATCAAATTGCTCGCAGACAGGACATTATTTACTTGGCAGAACGTTTTGCTAGGGCTGTTTACAGTTAGAGTTAGGAGTTAAAAGTTAAAAGTTAAGAATTATGAAACTCTTAACTCCTAACTCCTAACTCCTAAACCGTAGACAAAGAATAGACCTGACCATCAATCAGCAGTCGTGTGATGCCCTTAGCTTGCAAATGAGTCCGAGCTTTATGGAGCATTTTACTATCAGGAACTTTAATCACGCGATCGCGTTTAGTAGAAAAACGCTTGGCGACGCGATGGTTATCAAACACCGGCAGAGTTCTTTGCTGGGTTTCCAGGCTGGGAATTTGTCCCAAATCACCAAAGTCCTTCAGAGGTCGCGTAATTAATTCTGAGGAACGGTCAATTACCAAATAGCAAGTTTTGGGCAAATTGGCTATCGACAGTGGTAAAACTTCAACTGATGCTTCACCTGGTCTTCTTCTTGTAACTAAAGGTCTTTGCTCATCCAGGTCATCATCATCAAAGTCTTCTTCCTCAAAGTCGTCATCCTCTAAATCATCATCATCTAAATCATCCAAGTCTTCGGATTCGTCGAGCAAATCTTCGCCCAGCATATGCGCGATAACAGCCGCTCCTGGATGTTCATTCTTTAGCGGTGGGATGGGGATGCTGACTATTTCCGGCGGCTTTGGCTCTGGAGTTTCTAATTTATCTGCTGTGACTCGGAGTTTCGGTTTTTCCGCAGCCGAGGGGCGTCGCCGCACCCGTCTGCTAGCAGCAATTGACTCCGCCGTTTCCTCTGAGTTAAGTTCCTGCTCTACACGAATTATCTTACGTGGTAGTGGCTCAACCTTTGGCACTTCCAAGGGTTGGCTTTCGCTGGCTGGAACTTCTATCTCCGGCTCTGGTTCTGGTTGACTCAGCAGTGGTAACTGCTCGTAGCTAACCTGTGCCCTTCCTTCAGGAGTTCTCGCAGCCCGCTTTAAGGAGACTAAGTATTCATACTCATCTTCTGGCAAAGTGCTTTTGAGCAGGCGACTAATTGTCGAATTACTCACACCATAGCGGTCTGCCAAAGTTGAGGTTGTTTCAGCAGTCTCTCGATATAACTTCAGAATTTCTTGCTTGTCAGAGTCTGTTAGTTTTCTCACGGTAGATACCAAAAATCCTTACTAAGCTCGTTTACGTCCGCTGGTACGCCGCGTTCGTCTTAGTGATGCGTCATATTCTAAGGCAGCGCCCATACCAAATAACACTCCACTAAACACCCAAAACACTTCTAATATTTCTCCACTTTGATAATTGGGGCCTTGGGCATATTTAAACCACATATCTGCAATGTAGAGCGAAAAGGCCGCCGCTGCAATCATTCGCCAAGACTGGGAAACTCTTCCCCCCCAAAAGGCTAGTAGCAGAGTGGTAGCAATAATTAACAAAACTACATCGCTAACTACGTAAAACCAATTCAAAATAGCGACTAGCAGTTCTGAGGGTGTTTCTTGTTGCATAGAAATCCACCATGCCAATAAACTACCGAACACTGCAATTGCTAATACAATTAGCCACTGCCATTTTTCCAGATTGATTCGCCTGGAAGCCACAGCTAAAATCATGCCTGCGCCAAGTAATAGATAAGTCAGTACAAAAAATATATCGCCCACAGACACATCCGGTTCATCTTTTAAAACTATTTCGGTATAGCCGAAAATTATCCCTCCAACGAAATAAGAAAGCATACCTAGCCCAATTAAGAGCCAAACATTCCGGCCACTGACGATTTGCGGACTCAGCCAGTTCCTCAAGCATAAGATACTGGCACCCAAATAAGCTAAAGCTTCAAAAATATTTGTGCCAATCACATACCACTCAGCTCGGCTTTCTATGCCATCGGCTCCAGGAACTTTGGCACTAAATAACAAAAAGTATAGCAGTGCCAGTACGGCCCAGCCAATATTAGCTAAGACAATGTTCTGAGTAGTGAAAATTGATTTAGAAAGGAACGAATTCTCGTAAGAGTTACTCATAGGACTTGACTATGTAGATGCACTCTGGCAGTATTTTGAGTTAAAGGACTGTATATCTAGCAGTGTGTCTATCAGGTAATACACAATCGGACACCAAAAGCAAGTGCCAGTGGCAGGATTTTTGTGAAAAAATTTCCATGCTACTGCCATAGTTTACCCAGTGGCGATTGATTTAGCCAAGTGATAAACAGCGATCGCTCGGCTTCTGGCATATCTTCTAGCTTATAAATTACTTGTTTGGTAAAATTAGCATTGCCAAAATAGGCCTTTCCTAATCGATGCAGTTCTTGTAACAGGATAACTACATGATTTTCTTGCCAATCAGGTATTTTGGCTGTTGGCAAAGGATTAGTAGATACCAGATATTTCACTGCTTCTAAGGAAGATGCTTGGGGAAATTGTTTTTGCTTGAACACCTCCGCAATATCTTTTTCAAATAATGCAGCTTGTCTAGCACCTAAAAACTCTTCAATGTCGATAGAAACACCCTGCAACAGCAAAATACCGGCTTGGATTAAAATCGCCGTTTTGCCATGATTACCTGTGTCACTATCTAGTTGCTCTAAACGGATTTTACCCCAAACACTAAAGCGTTCCGGTTCCTCCAGCAAAACACAGGCTTTACCTCGGTTATCCGTTAATTCTCTCCATAAGGCTCTAGCTTCTTCCTCTTGACTAGCTTTGAATACGCTAATCAAGCGAAAAGTCTGCCCTTGATAACTGAGGATCGGCACCTGCTGATCCTTTTTTGGGTGCTGAATGCTTGATATTTCAACATCCTGCCGTTTGAGAATAAACATGGCACTAGCAAATAACTCCTCACAGGGGCACTCTTAATATGGAATATATAATGGCATTTGGCAGTATCGCCAAGGCTGAAATTACCTAGCATACTGTAGGAATGAGCCTCGCGATCGCCAGATTCTTCCCGAAGGTAGCCGCCCAGAGGACGTTAGCGCTAACGGGCAAATAACCCCTTGACAACACAATATATCTAAACCAATACCCCATCTGTTTCGTTTTCGGTGTAGATTGCACTAACTAGCGACTAGCATCTTAGCCTTGCTAGTGGTAAATCTGCAATTTTCGATTGCTTCTTGGTACGCGAAGACGATATAATGGTTTAGATGACTCCTTTGGGAGCCATAATTTTGTTTTGGGCGCGTAGCTCAGTGGATAGAGCCACGGATTTCTAATCCGTTGGTCGCAGGTTCGAACCCTGCCGCGCTCGTTTTAACTTAATACGAACCCTAAAAAAGCCTTTTCATGGTAATTTACCAAATAGGCTTGAGAGTTCATATAAATGCACCACACAAAAGATAAGGGCGATCTAGCAGCTGCTAAAGTAATAGCAGATTTAGTCGAGAAAGAATATTCGGTTTTTGTACCAGTAGTAACTGAACATGCACCCTTTGATTTGATTGCCTACAAAGATGGCAAATGTTACAGAATTCAAGCTAAGTACAGTTGTGATGGCACATTGAAAAATAAAAGCAATTGGGCAGACAAGAATGGTTGTCATGAGAAAAAATATAAATCTAATGACTTTGATTTCTATGGTCTTTATTTGCCAGATATAAACAAAGTAGTATATCCATCAATCACGTTTGGCGGTTGCGGTATCAGAACAACGCCACCTAAATCACCCAATCCTTTTTATTGGTGGGAAGATTTTACAGACTTAACTGAAGTAGCATCTAAGCGAACCTACAAGGAGTTTGGCGTTGATTTAACAACTAGAAAGGTTAACCCAGATTCTAGAATTCACACTAGAAAAGTTGAAAGGCCATCTAAAGAAGAACTAGAAAAACTAGTTTGGGAAAAGCCAACAGCACAAATTGGCAGAGATTTTGGCGTGTCTGATAAGGCTGTAGAAAAGTGGTGTAAGGCTTATGGGATAGAAAAGCCACCTAGAGGGTATTGGGTGAAGAAAGCTTATGGAAAAGTAGAAGGACAGTTAACAATCCATGAGGAAAATTGAAACTTATTGAGTTTACTCAAAAAAACTAAATCAATGAAAACTTTTTTATATACATCAGATATTCCATCTAATCGGAGTGAGGTTTTAGACTCTCTTAAGGGACTTGCGATACTGAATTTGACTAGATATAGTTGGCAGCCACCTGATAGGGCGGTTCTGGAATACGGCATTGAAGCAAAAGAAGTTTTTTCACTGACAGCCGGCTGTCTTATTATGAGCTTTGACTCAGGGCTAGTTATTGGATATGGAAGTCAACCATCAAAAAACTCAGTTACTATCTGGGTTGAGAAAAACGAGGCTGCTGAAATAAGTGAAGAACTAGCTGAAGAAGATAATGAGCTTTATCCAGTAGATGCGACAGATGCAGTATACAGTAATAACTTTTGGGCTAGGTTTGTAGGGCAGCGTATATCAAATATAACTATTTTAAAAAGAAGCTATAGCAGCGCACTATACGCAGATATTGCAAATGAAATTGGATTACTGTTTGAAGTAGAAGATGGGAGTAAATTTATCGCTTCTCACGGATTACATGACGATTCGGATGACTTTTCGGTAATTCAGGAATCACAGATTGATAATGAAATTCGTAATCAGATCCAAGGACTTTAGAGGAGAGAGTGAAAAAAGGGCATTGCTGAATCGTAGGATAAATGTTTCTGTGGCTTATACTGAGCCTACAAAATCATAGCCAAAAAAACAAGCTGGATACCCCAAATTCTAACCTGATAGTCAAAATCATAGTCAAAATAGTTACAAATACAAGTAAGATAATTAGCTTTTCAGCATTTTAATTCCTTCAAAAGCCTGAAACCCTTGCTTTTACGTTGATTGTTTTATCAATTTAAAAAGCCCGTGACGAGGATTGAACTCGTGACCTCACCCTTACCAAGGGTGTGCTCTACCACTGAGCCACACGGGCAAAATATAATTTGGGTTTTTTAGTTTTAAGTTACAATGCTGGGAGCTTTGCTCTTAACCCAGTCATTATAACTTATAACTTCGTAAGTGGTGGGCCGGGCTGGATTTGAACCAGCGTAGGCGCTAGCCAACGGATTTACAGTCCGTCTCCATTAACCACTCGGACACCGACCCGATTTGTCTCACGATTTAAAATCTTAGCACTATGTTTTAGAAATTGCAAGTGACTGGAAAAAATAACTTGTGGGTAGAGATCGCAATAAAACTGCGTCTCTACCATCTAGATAAAAAATACTGGTTACACGCTCATCTCCAGCATTCGTTGCATTGGTCGCAGTGCAGCCAGCCGAATATCCTCTGACATGGTAATTTCGGGAGTACGATTTTTCATTGCCCAGTAGAGCTTTTCTAGGGTGTTTAACCGCATAAAGGGACATTCGTTACAAGCACAGTTATTCATCGGTGGTGCAGGAATAAAATGCTTGTCAGGAGCTAATTTTTGCATTTGGTGAATGATTCCCGGCTCTGTCGCAACGATAAATTCTTTGGTGGGGCTGTTTTGACAATACTTGAGTAAGGCGGCTGTGGAGCCAATAAAACTGGCGTGGCGCAATACACTACTTTCACATTCTGGGTGTGCGATCGCCTCTGCTTCTGGGTGAGCAATTTTTAACTGGACAATTTTCTTTTCTGAAAAGGTTTCATGGACAACACAGCTACCTTGCCATAGCACCAAATCTCGTCCTGTCTGTTCCATTACATACCGCCCTAAATTGCGATCTGGGGCAAAAATAATCGGCTGTTCTTTCGGTATCTGCTGGACAATTTTCACAGCATTGGAACTAGTACAAATAATATCGCTCATCGCCTTGATATCAGCAGAGCAGTTGATGTAAGACACAACCAGATGATTGGGATGCGCTGCTTTAAAAGCTGCGAATTCGTCTGCTGGACAACTGTCTGCTAAAGAACAACCAGCATTCAAATCTGGTAAAAGTACTAATTTATCGGGATTAAGTATCTTTGCTGTTTCTGCCATGAAGTGAACGCCAGCAAAGACAATTACATCCGCATTAGTTTTTTCTGCGGCTTTTGCTAGTTGTAATGAATCCCCAATAAAGTCTGCAATATCCTGAATATCTGGCTCTTGATAATAATGCGCCAGGATAACGGCGTTGAGTTCTTTTTTGAGACTCTGAATCGCGGCAAACAAATCTAGTGGTAATTCACCCAGTTGGGTGTTTTCTCGTTGAGCTAGTGCAGTGGTAAACACAGTTTAGGGGTGCTTTATGTTGCAAATGTATGTCCTGTGGATTCAATTATAGTAGTTTTTACCAAAAATAGTGGACGGTTGATCTTTTGGGGTTGTGTCCAAATTGGGCTGAGTTTCATATCCTGGAGATAGACGGCAAGGAAAGTGGCATGACCAGTCAAAAAACTCAATCGATAAACCTCAAAATTGCTGTAGTTGGAGATATTCACGACCAATGGGAAGTGGAAGATGGCGTTGCACTCAAGCATTTGGGTGTTGACTTAGTGCTGTTTGTTGGGGATTTTGGCAATGAGTCGGTGGAAGTGGTCAGAGCGATCGCATCTCTCGATATTCCCAAAGCAGCCGTAATGGGCAACCACGATGCCTGGTACACCGCCACCGAATGGGGACGCAAAAAGGCTCCTTATGACCGCTCTAAGGAAGACTGGGTACAGGAACAACTCGATTTATTAGGTTCGTCCCATGTCGGTTACGGTAAGCTGGATTTTCCCGCTTGGAATTTAACTGTAGTGGGGGGTCGTCCTTTTACTTGGGGTGGCCCAGAGTGGAAATTCGCGGAAATCTGTAAAGAACGTTACGGTGTGACGAGTTTGGAAGAATCCGCCGATCGCATCGTGAAAGCTGTTAAAAGCGCCGCTTACGAGACAATTATATTTTTGGGTCACAATGGGCCTAGTGGGTTAGGCGATCGCCCCGAAGACCCCTGCGGCAAAGACTGGCACCCAATTGGCGGCGATTTTGGCGACCCAGATTTAGGCGAGGCGATTTCTCAAGCCTTGACTGCTGGTAAAACCATTCCTTTGGTGACATTTGGTCACATGCACCGAGATTTACGCCATACCAAGAAGGTGCAGCGCAAGCCCATCTTTAGAAGTCCAGAGGGGACAATTTACTTAAATGCGGCTAGTGTCCCCAGGATTGTGGAAAATGATGGCGAGAAGTTGCGTAACTTTTCCATTGTCTGCTTAGAGGCGGGTGTGGTTTCGCAAGTTTCCCTAGTTTGGGTGGGGAATGATTTTCAGGTGGCTAAAGGGGAAATTTTGTACGAGCGATCGCATCCAGTAGTGCAATCTGCGTAGATGATAAGGTATAGTATTATCTGTCAGCTTTCGTGCTAACCAACAAAAGCGCCTGAATAGCGTCTGAAAGTAGGTTAAGCACAAGTTTGACAGATTTACTGGAGAGGTGGCAGAGTGGTCGATTGCGTCCGACTTGAAATCGGATGAGGCTAAAACCTCCGGGAGTTCGAATCTCCCCCTCTCCGTTGAGGAATTAAAAATTGAAAATTAAAAATTAAAAATTGAGGAGGATGAGGTTAGGTGGTGCTTTTGGTGGAGATAATTATGGCACCAAGAATTTTGGTTAGTTCTTCGGCTTCGGTTTGGAGTTGACTAATTCTTTCTTGAGGTACTATTTCGGTAGCAATGAGTAACCTTAACCAATACCGAGTTTCACGAGATTCTTTTAGTGCAATCATGAGCTTGCTGATAAAATCTGCTTTGCTTTGAGCAGCTTGTGCTTCTTCTACATTAGCTCCAATCGATGTTCCTGACCTTAACAACTGTTGAGCAAGGGTTCGTGCTACTCCTGGTTTGTCATCTAAAAACTGGCACAATTTAACTATGCGAACTGAAAAAGTAAAAGTGCGATCGCAAATATCTTTTTTCACAGGTTGAATTTAACTATATTTTGGCTCATTTATCTTTTTTTAGCTGTCTGATCCAACTTCTATTAAATGTTTAATTTTTATTTGGTAACAGCAAAGTGTTTTCAATTTCTTGCCTAACTTCCCAGCTTACATAACATTCACTATTTAGGCACTCTACTAGCAACTTATTGGCATATAAATACTCTTGAAGTAGTGTTTTTTGTGCTTCGTTTATCTGCCAGTCATGTCCAATATTGCAATGCTCAATCATGACAGTTCTAAGCTGTTCATTCCAAACTTGACCATCAGTTTTCCACCAGTGCTTAAATGCTTCGCTGTCGTTTTTTGAAGATGGAAATTGGCTTTTGAGATTGTCAAGTAAAATTTGTAACTCAGGGCTTGGGTTACGTTCTAGAGCAAGATCAAAATTTAAATCAAAGCGATTATGAAGGATGGTATTTGAGCCTTGTCTAACTGCATAAATTTTTTTATATTCAAAAAATATAATAACTTCAAAACTCAAGCCAGGAGTACCTATTCCACCAGTTTCAGAAACGCAAGTTTTATAAAAATCGCCGTCTGAAGCACCAGTAAGAGCTAGATCAAAGGCTAGAATACGAGGAAGACTTTCAAAGTCTGAATAGTTACACTGAATAAGATAATCCATCAAATGTAAGTAGACACCTCTAACTTCTGCTGGCTGATATGGCACTCTAGCTAAAGAAGATTTTTTAGCTACCCACCTCATTAAATGTTGTAACTGTTCATCCATCCTGATTAGTCCATCAATTTCAGACTTGATTAACTGCATCAAATCATCGGCATTTCGCATCATTCCTGTTGTAAGCAAAAAAACTTCCCGCCAGCGTTTCTCTGTGAGATGTTCAACCAAAGTTTCATAGGCAGAGTTGGCAACTATTTCTCTTGCAGCAAAATATTCGTGAAACGTTAAGTGAGAAAATGAATAGATACCCTTTGCCCTTTCTACTAATAACCCATGCTGTGCTTCAATAGATTTTAAAATGGCTTCGCTATCGAGTTTCAAGACTTCTGGATCTGTATCAGTATCACGTAAGTTACGGATAAAATCAGCAATATATACTTCGGTTGTTTTTTGTTTAAAGAAATAGTCTTTCTGCTCAAACGTAGTGAAGCCTATTTGACTCAGCAAGTCTTCCTTACGCCGCAAAGACAGGTTTTTATAGACCTGTTCTCTCTCAATGTTGCGTTTGGCATCCCATTTTTTCAGTAATACATCTAATCCTTCTTGATAAAGTTCAGAACGGTTTGCTGTGAAATCTCCACTATCTCCAAACACCAAACACAATAATGTCAGAAGTAAAGGACTACTTGCTAGTTCTTGGATTGGTTTATTCTCCTTTAGTTTTTTAATGAATCTTTTACATTTAACTGGATCGGCTAGCTGAAACCAGTTTTGAGCAAAAATGGCTATTTGTTTTTCGTCAAAATCTGCCATTTCTACTTCTGTGAAACTTTCAAAAGTGTACTCTTTAGCGGCAATACGACAGGTAATTACAAACTGATTGGTATGAAAATGCTCAGAAAATTCCCGAATCTCTCGTAAAACACGCTTTGTATCTTCTTCTCGTACTTCATCTAAGCCATCTAGCAATACCAATACCTTACCCTGTCTAAATAGATTCTCTAGTGTCATGCTGGTATGAGTTACCCCATAGCTTGATAATTGTTGAGCATTAAATTCCAAAATATCCAGTTTTGTATGTGCTTCTGCAAAATCTTTTAAGGTGATAAATAAGGGAAATCTGCTTGCTTGAAACTTCCCCTCAATGCACTGCATTGCTAAATATTTTAAAAAGGTGCTTTTTCCTGCTCCTGGTTTACCTAATACCATTAGCTTACTATGACGTTCCACAGCCTCCAATCCCGATACTCGCTCCTGTTTTACCCGGCTAAGTCCAATCCGATCAAAGTTATCATGGCCACAGTCTTGTATTAGTTCCGCAATTTTAAGTCGTTTTCGTCCTGTTATTTCCTCCAAAATATTGACATTTGTGTAAATACCTTGTTTGCCTGTTAACTTAATCGGCTTAGGCATATCTAATACCCGCATAGTTCCGCACTTTTCTTTGATGTAGGGTTTGATTTGTTTACGGATTTCTTGCACTAAAGTATCAATAGAATCATCTATATCATCTGTAGTTAAATGACCAGAGGGTTTTTGCTGTGAGTATCTTTTGCTCAGATACTCCCGTAAGCGACTTTCTTTAACAGGGCCATTACCAGCGATACAAAATTTTTTGTAAATACCTGTGAGGCAAGTGCTGAGGTTACTTTCAGAAATGTTTAATTCTTGAGCTACCTGGACTCGATTCTTACTACGACCAAATATTTCCAGAAAGACTTCTTTCTCTCGGTGCGACAATTCACTGTATTGCTCCAGTTGCTTAAGAAAGTCCTCTGGTATAGACATTGACCACTCTCACAATTACTTATAAGCCAGTGTAGCCAAAGTTTTTATCAAAATGTTGAGTTAAATCAGTTTAAGTCAGGCTAAGTCAAGGTAAGTCAGATAAATAACTACAAAAGAAAATTGCGACATTGTACTCAGTCAAGCTACTGAGGCGATCGCAATGCTAGAAACACTAATCCCTTTGGTTGTAAATAAGTCTGTTGAAGTTGTTGTTGGAATACTGCTGGAAAAGTTTTGTAAATGGGTGCTAAGTGATGCCAATATCAAAAGTGCCAACAACTTTCTGAAAATGCAGATTCTTGTACTTTATCTTGATTGGGTTTTACGAAAAACATCACTAAAATCTCTGTCAGAGGAATCAGAAGACAAAGATGAAGAAACAGGTGGGTAGTAGAGATAATAAAGCGATCGCACCCACAAAGCAAAGGCGATCGCCCTCTACTGCCGTCATGTTACCATTACCAATAAATTCTTTTGGGAGGTCAATCAATGGCTAGCCTTCATGCGCTAGATATTCCCGATGAGTTATACGAACGGCTGCAACAGTTAGCTAAAGCTGAAAATAGCTCAGTTGATGCTCAAGTTATTACAATCTTGCAGAATGCCTTGCAGGTAAAAACACAGCAAACGGAAGACGAAAAGCGAAAAAATGTCCCAAAACTTTTAGAGGAAATTCGTCTTCGCCGTGAACAGCTACCAACTGATATCGAATGGCCTGACAGCACTGCCATGATTAGAGAAGATCGGGACAGATGACAATTTCTTTTAGATGCCTTGTGGATGCGAGTGTGTCGGTTAAGCAATTTATTCCCGATCCGTTAACAGCCAAGGTTAATCAATTATTTGCTCACCTTACCTATCCCCAGACAGAAATCTTTGTACCTGACCTGTTTTACATTGAGTGTGCAAACGTTTTGTGGAAGTATGCTCGTGCAAGTCGTTACAATGTTTCTTTGATTCAAGGGAATTTAGCTAGTCTCAAAGCTTTCCCTTTGCGTGTTGTGTCTACGGCTGATTTGATGGCGGATGCAGTGGCGATCGCATTAAATTATGGAATCTCCGCCTACGATGGCTCTTATGTCGCACTTTCACAGCAGGTAGGTGCTGCTTTGCTGACTCTTGACGGTAAGCTGGTGAAGGCTTTAGAGGCTTCGTCTTACAATGTTTCCTCGTTTAATGACTTCGAGGTTCCGCCGTTGGAGTCAACATAATTCGTAATTCGTAATTTAATTATCAAAAATGCCTTTTACTTATAACCGCACGGTTCGCTTTCAAGATACTGATGCTGCTGGGGTAGTTTATTTTGCTAACGTTTTGAGTATTTGCCATGAAGCTTATGAAGAATCTCTAGAAGCATCAAGTATTAATCTCAAAGATTTTTTTACTAATCCTTCTGTAGCTTTCCCCATCGTTCATGCTAGTGTCGATTTTATGCGTCCTATGTTTGGTGGGGACAAGTTACTGATTAGTTTAATTCCCCAAAAAATAGGTAGTGATAAATTTGAAATTAGTTACGAGATTACTGTGGCTGAGGTGGTAGTTGCTAAAGCTATTACTCGCCATGTTTGTATTGATGCCACTAGTAGAAGTAAACAGGAATTATCTGATGAGATAGTTCAGTGGTTGGAGACGAACCGTAGAGACGCTGAGGACGCAGAGAGAAGAAGGTCGAGGGAGATTATGTGATGGGATTTTGAAGGAATTCTGTGGCTATTTGTTGTAATTGTTGGCGGTTAATTTTACCTTGGGAGTTACGGGGTAAGTTTTGCTGGGGAATCCAATATTTAGGGATTTTAAATCTACTCAGTTTGTCTTTGAGTAGGGTTTGGATTTTTAAGGCAGAGGTATCTGATTTATTGGGAATGTAAATCGCTGTTAAGGCTTGTCCCCAGTGTTTATCTGGAATGCCAATTACACAAATATCAGCAACCATTTGAGTGGCTTGTATAGCTGATTCAATCTCTGCTGGGTAAATATTTTCGCCACCTGTAATAATTTTATCGCTGTTACGTCCGACAATATTTAAATATCCTTGTTCGTCTAAAAAGCCCAAATCATCTACTTGGAAATCAGTTTGATTTTCTCTGGTTATTGGATAGTAACCAAGGGCTAAAGATTGAGCCTGAATAGTGATATTTCCGATTTGATTAGAATTTAAAATCTCGCCTTGCTGATTGCGAATAGTTACTTTGGCATGGGGAAGAAT
Source organism: Nostoc sp. DSM 114167 (assembly GCF_052692655.1). Taxonomy (NCBI): domain Bacteria; kingdom Bacillati; phylum Cyanobacteriota; class Cyanophyceae; order Nostocales; family Nostocaceae; genus Nostoc; species Nostoc sp. DSM 114167. The sequence continues at coordinate 2,242,716 of NZ_CP195116.1, read as the reverse complement.
TTGACCACTGCTAATTTTACCACTCAGAAAATCATCCGGTTTAAGGGTGGCAATTTGAGAGGCGGTTTCTGTCATCCCATAGGTAGGTGCTAACCGAATGCGATGAAATCTGGCTTTTTCTAATAGTTCGTTCCATGCTGGCGCACCTCCCAAAAGTACTGTATTAAATTGGGATAGCCATTTAGTTAATTCTGGATTTTGCAGGAGGCGTTGTAATTGAGTGGGTACTAAAGATATGAAAAATTCTGATTGTTTAATATTTAATATTTGACTAGATTCTACAGCTTTAAATGGTTGAATATTTAGTTTACCTACTGTGGTAAAAGAACGCATAAATTGCATTAAACCGCTAACGTGATATAGCGGTAACACACAAAATGAATTGACTTGCTTTAGTTGAAAGTATTCTGTAAATCCTTGTATCGATGCTGTGAGAGTTTCCCAAGTGTGGATGGCAAATTTAATTTGTCCTGATGAACCACCCGTAGGAATCATGATGCTATTGGGAATTGGGCATTGGATATTATTCTCATTCCCTATGTTCCATGCCCCATGCCCCATTCCCCAAATAATATCTGGCTGTACTAAATCAAAGACTTGTTGCCATTCTTGTGTTCCCCAGTCTGGGTTACAAAGAAAAACTGGACAATTAGCTGCACAAGCGGCAATAAAACTTGCTAAAAATCGTACTGGTTCGCGTTCAGCTAAGATGATTTTTGGTGGTGTTCCAGATGCTGATAGTTGTGTTAATTCTAAATATAATTGTTGAGCTATTTGATTAAATTGATGGCGATCATAACCGATTAGCCAATCATTTTGAGCTAGCTTATTAAGATAGTCTAAAGGTCGTTCCATAAAGTTTGAAACCACGTTTCTTCTTGTTCAAAAAAATGGTCGATGCCAAAACCAATCGCTCTGTTGTTTGGAGACAATTCGGCTGCTAGCTTGAGTGCTGCAAGTCTAGCGATCGCAGTTTCAAATACTGATGAAAATACAGTATCAATCTGATGCTGTTGACAAAATTTTCTCAGACGAGATGGCGATCCCGCTATTCCAGGCTTGATGACAAAAATCCCTCGCCAACCTTGTTGATAACAGGCGGCGAGTTGTCCAAGTGTGGCGACAGATTCATCTAAAGCGATCGCAGTTTCATAACTCGTACTCAATTCCAACATTTGCTGAAATTGCTCAACGGGTAGCGGTTGTTCGATAAATTCAATTTCTAGGGGTAGTTCTGGATTTGCCTTGAGATTATCGCAAGTCCGCAGCCATAAGTTAGCTTCTTCATAGCTGAGTCCACCGTTGGCATCTAATCGCAGTTTGGTAAAGGCTGGTAAGGTGTGTATCAGCGATTCAAAAATTTTTAGTTCATCAGCGATCGCATCCACACCAATTTTCCACTTAAATGTGCGATATCCCTGCTGCCATAAAGTTTCCCATTGATTTAAAGCCGCTTTCCCAGATGGTAATAAGGCACTGAAAGATTGGGCATGGGGCATTGGGCATGGGGCATTGGGCATTGAAAATAATTCACTTTCCCACTCCCATGCTGACTCAAAGCCAAATTGACAAGCAGGTAACTCATCTGGGATCGATAAAATTATCTCGTCTGTGATTTCTTCTGGGAGTTGGCGACAAAAATCTAAGGCTTCCTCTAGAGTTTCGGAACCGAACCAGCTAATGGGGGCGATTTCTCCCCAGCCGACTTTACCTGATTCATCGGTAAGCCGGAGGATAATACCTTCACGAATATCCCATTTACCATGATTAGTAGTTAGCGATCGCAAAAATCTTCGCTGATAAGAACGAAATTCAAATCTGTAGTCATTAGTCATTAGTCATTTGTCATTCTCTTTCTGCCCCATGCCCAATGCCCAATGCCCCATACCCAATGCCCCATGCCCAATGCCCTAAAGCATAAATCCCAATCCCAACAGCAAGCAAGCCCAGAAATGCACAGCTACGGCAATGAATTTACAGTTACTAACTTTGTCGGGGTAGTTGTGATTTTCTTGGACGTGGCGGCATAATTTGACAGCAAAGGGTAAACTTACCCAACTTAGTAACGTCCAAACTGGAAAAATCCCCAATAGCACAAATAGCAAGGTGAGGGGATAAATGCTACCAGTAAACCAAACTAGGAGTTTGGCCCCTTTTTGGGTTCCCAGACGGACGATAGGCGATCGCTTGCCTGCGGCTATGTCATCCTTAACTTGGTGAAAGTGCGAGCAGAATAAAATTAAGGTTGTGGCAATTCCGACAATTACTGAAGCTGCTAAACTTGTCATTGACCAAGTTTGGGTTTGGCTGTAGTAGGCTGCCTCCACTGCTAAGGGGCCAAAGGCAAAAAAGCAAATAATCTCGCCTAAACCCTGATATCCTAAGCGAAAGGGAGGTCCTTGGTACGTGTAGCCTAAACCGCAGCACAGCAGTATTATACCGATAACAGTTAGGTCATGTTGCCAAAAGGCGATCGCTAGTATGCCCAGCAATCCCAAACCTAAACACAAATTTCCTATCCAAAATATTAATGGTTTATTGCCTGTTAAATTCACCAGAGAATGGTGTTTATTTTGATCGATACCTGTTTCGGAATCAAACACATCATTACTGATATTTTCCCAAGCAAGAATTAAGATTGCCGCAGCTACAAAAGTAGAAAATACTACACCATTGAAAATTTTCGTTTCGGCAAATGCTACTGCTGTTCCCACCCAAATGGGCATAATGGCAACGCTATACATTGGCGGTTTAATCGCTGCCATCCATAACTTAGTGTCGGGATATAAAATTTGCTTGGTAGTCATTAGTTGTGATTAATTAAATTACCGGAATATTACTCACACTTGAGATTTTATGATTTCAAGAGACGCTAGATATGGGTGATATACAAACAACTGTCACTTTTACTATGGCTTCTTAACCTTGTGTTGTTAACACTCACCCTCACGTTGCAGTCTTAGGCTGAAACTGTCTTATCATAGTCTGAGAACACCACAAATAAAGCAAACTCTACGCTGGTGAAATAGTAACTTAATATGTTACCTGTAAAAATACGACCACGATTAATTACACTTTAGGAAGTGAACTTAAAAAAAATTTACTATCGTTAAATCCATGACAGTTTTACCATGTCGTAGCAACTTCTTTGTAAAGCACAAAGATTTATATCAATTTCTGGTAGCAGTGCAAGAAAAGTGCGTCAAAAATAATTGCAGACAAATTGTCAGTGTCTCCCAAGAAATTGATTTAGTTGACCCTTTACTTGTATTGGATAAACTTACACAAGCAAATGAAATAAATTTTTACTTTGAGGATAGAGGTAAAGGAGAAGCGATCGCGGCAATTGATGCTGTAGCAAAATTACAGATCGATGGCTCAGAGCGTTTTACTCAAACAGAATATTTTATCAAATCTTGTCTAAAAAATATAATTAATTTTGGTAACGCAAACCAACCTTTTTCTGGGCCTCACTTTTTTTGCTATTTCAGCTTTTTTGATAAAAATGCCCAAGTAGATTATCCATTTCCATCTGCTACCATTTTTCTTCCACGTTGGCAAGTAGCTGTAAAAAATCAACGTTGCATATTAGTAACAAATATAATTATCAATCCAAATGTAAATATTGAAAGATTGTTGGAGAAAATTCAAAATAAAATGGAATTTATCCAATCTTTAGAAAATTACTCTGCTCATATTGATTATTTTCCTACAAAATTATATAAAAAATCTGTCACAAATTCTGCCCAATTTAAACGTTCAGTAGTATCTGTTTTGGAAAAAATTCGGTCTACTCATTTAAGTAAGATTGTGCTAGCAGATATATTAGATGTAAAATCAAACAACCACTTTAGCTTAGTTAAATCATTAAATAATCTTAGACAAAATCATCCTAACTGTTATATTTTTTCTACAAGTAATGGCAAAGGACAAAATTTTATTGGCGCAAGTCCAGAAAGATTAATTAGTATTAATAATCAACAGTTAATTACTGATGCTTTAGCTGGTTCTGCACCACGAGGCAAAACCCCTGCTGAAGATGCAGCTAATGCCAATAGCTTACTAAATAGTGAAAAAGAAAAGCACGAACATTCACTAGTGCTTGATTTCATTACACAACGACTATGCCAACTAGGTTTATTACCGCAAATATTAGCACCCAGACTGCGACAATTATCGAATATCCAGCATTTGTGGACACCAATCAGTGCAATAGTTCCCGCTGACATACACCCATTAAAGATTGTCGGACAATTGCATCCTACACCAGCCGTTGCAGGTGCAGCACGAGATGTTGCTTGTGCCGAAATTCGTCGTTATGAAAGCTTCGAGAGAGGTTTATATGCTGCACCTTTAGGTTGGATAGATTCTCAGGGAAACTGTGAGTTTATTGTGGGAATTCGTTCAGCATTGATTGATGGCGATCGCGCAAGATTGTATGCTGGTGCTGGTATCGTGGCTGGTTCCGATCCTGATAGGGAATTTGCAGAGGTGCAGCTGAAACTTCAGGCGTTACTGAAAGCGTTAGTTTAAAGTTAATTACTAATCTTGTATGCCAGCTAAAGATATTTACCACAATTCTGATGGATACCTTAGATAATTATCGCAAAATAATTGAAAAAACATTAACTGAATACGCCCAACTTCCCTACGCTCATGGAGAACTAGAAAGACAGCTAATTATTGATGAAAATGCAAACCATTACCTACTACTTACACTTGGCTGGGAAAACAAACAACGGGTACATGGGTGCCTTATCCACATTAATATTATCAACGAGAAAATTTGGATTCAAAGAGATGGCACCGAAGATGGTATCGCTAATGAACTCGTCAGTGTCGGCATTCCTAAAGATCGTATCGTTCTAGCCTTTCAACCTACCGAAGTCAGAAAGTATACTGATTTTGCTGTTACATAAATTTTAAATACGGCGATCGCGCGAAATTGTATGCTAGTGCTGGGATCGTGGCTGGCTCCGATCCTCACAAAGAGTTTGCAGAGGTGCAGCTTAAACTTCAGGCGTTATTGAAAGCCTTAGTTTAATAGCTAATTTATCAGCCGCAGACTATTTTACAACACTCAATCACTAAAATGAGTCTACCAATCCTACGCTTTTATCTAACACTATCTTTATGTTTTAGTTCCAGAAAATCTTTAGTTACTCTAACTATAAAATCTCCATTTATATAATTTGAAGTATAATTGGGCGTTAATGGTAGATTATCACCCGATTCTAGTACTAAAATAACCCGAAAAAAGTATTCGTCTATACTAGTATCAATCCGTTCAAGCTTAACATCAGTAATTTCGTTCAAAGAATATTGAAAAACTGTTTTTCCTAACGTTCCAAACCACTTGTAACGACTAAGCTTTACAGTATTTGTTTCCTTGTCAAGGTTACAAGTGATAAATAAACCTGGTGACGCTACTAGCAACGCCAATATTCCACAGAATACAGTAAACCTGACAACAATGTAACCCAGAAAAGTGTCATCAAGTATAACCGCTAAATTCTTCTCTGTAGGGTTTTTCAAAAATTTGTTAATTATTAATACTATTGATTGTAATTCTTCAAGTTTAAATTTTGGGTATGTTCTATCTGTAAAAGGAAAGCTATTTTTATCAGTTAATAGTAAAATTTTATATGAATATCTAGGCTTAACTTGACTATCGGTTTGCATCTCTGTTTCCAATTTAGCCTCTAGTAACTCAGAAACTAGCACTTCACTTTTTTCTTTACCAAACCAATAGTTTTCTGTTAGCTTACACATTCCAGTTAGAGTATTTTGTCCCGCAATCAAATCAATATTTGAAGTAGATATATTGTTTGGATAACGATTGCAGACAATTTGTGTAATAGGTGTATATACAATACTCGCAAATAAAAATAAAACAAATAATTGACTAAAAAATATTCCTACACCTAAAAATACTTTTGGTCGAATAATAAAAATAAGTTTAGTTGATGTTTGCTCTGAGACTTTTAGAGGATTAGCTAGAGTCAAATAACATCCAGCACCTAAGTTAATTGCCAACAGGATGGCAAATAATAAAAAAGTCATTTTATTTGTACCTCCAGAACCGCTTTAGCAGAGATATAGCAATCCGAATCAAAGTGAGAAAATGTAGAGAATAAAAGTACGTATTTTAAAGCCTTTCAGCGATTTTTATTCTCACAAATGATTTAGGACTGCTATATGTGAGGATATTTTACACTAAGTCTCGATGAGTAAAAGCTTTAGCATTCGCCCCGGTGTAAGTAGCTACAATATGTCCATCGCCAGTCATTTGATATTTGTATGTGACTAATCCTTCTAAACCAACGGGGCCACGGGGAGGCATTTGTTGCGTACTAATTCCTACTTCTGCACCGAAACCATAGCGGAAACCATCAGCAAAGCGGGTAGAACAATTGTGGAATATATTAGCTGAATTCACAAGTCCAAAGAAACTTTCTACAGCCGCAGAATCTTCAGAGATAATCGCATCAGTATGCCGGGAACCATATTTGTTAATATGTGCGATCGCATCTTCTATAGAGTCTACAATCTTGATCGATAAAATAAAATCGCTGTATTCTGTTTCCCAGTCTATCTCTGTTGCAGGTACGATGTTAGGTAAAATTTGCAAGGTGCGTCGATCGCCTCTTAATTCTACATGGCGTTCTTCCAAAGCCTCAGCAACTTTCGGTAAAAATTCTCTAGCAATTGATTGGTGAACTAGCAAAGTTTCAATTGCATTACAAACAGCAGGATATTGTGCTTTAGCATCGACGGTAATCGGAACTGCTTTAGAAATATCGGCGGCTTTATCTATATAAAGATGACAAATTCCGTCGGCGTGACCTAGTACCGGAATACGAGTATTTTCCTGCACAAATCTGACAAAGGAATTAGAACCTCTAGGAATAATTAAATCTACATATTTATCTAATTTCAAAAGTTCTAGAGTTTCTTCTCTAGTTGTGAGCAACTGTACCGCATCTGGATTAACAGCAGTTTGCGATAATCCTTGTTTAATAGCTTTCACTATCGCTTCACAAGAACGTACTGCTTCCTTTCCACATTTGAGAATTACACCATTTCCCGATTTGATTGCTAAAGAAACAATTTGAATCGCTGCTTCTGGACGTGCTTCAAAAATAATTCCCAAAACACCTAAAGGACAGGTGATGCGCTTGAGAATTAAGCCAGTGTCAAGTTCGCGGTGAATCTGCACTTTACCAATTGGATCGGCTAGCTTACCAACATCTCGTACCCCAGCGATCGCATCTCTTAATTTATGTTCATCCAACTGCAAGCGCTTATAAAGTGGTTGGGGAATTCCTTCAGCAGTAGCAGCTTTACAATCAGCAACATTTGCTTGTAAAATTTCATCTTTAGATGATTCTAAAGCTTGGGCGATCGCCACAAGTGCCTGATTTTTTGCCTCCGTGGAGAGAATTGCTAGCTTACTTGCAGCTTGGCGAGTTTGTCCGGCGATCGCAGTTAGGGGAGAAGCAATATCAAAAATAGTCATAGTACAAATCTTTACCTTTTCCTCATCTTATCAATCTCAGGTTATGTTCCAATAGTTGTCGGATAAACCCAATAATCTCTCTTTTAGTCTGGGGAAAGATAAATTCAAACCTTTTCCCTTTCCCCTTTCCCCTCGCCCCTTATCCCCAGAGGGGACCCCACTTTCCCCATTAACCCAAAAGTATTAGGTTCTGTTCATCATTCGCCTTCCTCCAATCGGGTGAACCATTTGGGTAATCAATAATTACTCTAATCGGGTGAAGCAAGGCTGGGTTGAAAACATCTATTCTGTAAATATCAAACACGGACAAAGAGGTAGTAAGTTTACCGCAGCAAAAATATTATAAGTATTATTACAGGTTTGATTTGAAAGTCTTAAAAATGATTTATGCGTTCCCCAGGCTAGAGAGACATAATAATATATGTTTCTCTAGTCTTTTACTTAAATAGATATTTTATACTGTTATTAATTAAATTTTTACGAAATTGCAGTGACATCGCTGGATCTATTGAGTATTGATAGATCAAATACCACTCCTTTAGTAGGGAGATCCTATGTCATTGCAATCTGCGTTAAATGCCTTAAACCAAAAACGTTATCAAGAAGCGGCTGAATTACTCGAACAATTCTGCCGCGATTGCGCTGAACACAATTCCTCAGATTATCTTTCAGCACAGATGTGGCTGATGAAAGCCTATCAAGCCACAGGCGAAACCGAAAAAGCCAAAGCCCTGTGTCAAAAATTAATCATGAGTGAAAATCCCCAGGTTCGCAGTTGGGCAGAACAAGCTAGTCAATCCTTGCGCCAGACACCATCTAACGTTAGCCAAAAAGCTGGTCGCGCCGCTACCACTGGGATGAAATTAGCGATGGGGGGAGTGGGTGGTAGTTTGGCGTTAGCTTCTGGTGTCACCATGACCTTGCTGTTTGGCATGGTGTTAGCTTTAGGTTTGAGCTTAGTATTTATTTTGGGTAGCGATAATCCACTCCAAGGACTAGCGATCGCTATTGGTATTACTCTAGTTTTTAATATTGCCGCCTTTTTCATATCTCCATTCATCATGGACTTAACCCAAGGCTGGCTTTACCAAACTCGCTGGGTAGAGTTGGCAGAAGTTGAAACCCTCAGTCCAGAAACAGCTAAAGTTATTCGCCAAGTCTGCGAGCAGAAAAAGCTGAAAACGCCGCGTTTGGGAATCATTAACGACCAAAACCCCACGGCTTTTACTTATGGCTCATTGCCGAACAGCGCCCGTTTAGTCGTCAGTCAGGGACTTTTCACATACCTCGATGACGATGAAATTGCTACCGTTTACGCTCACGAACTGGGGCACATCGTCCACTGGGACTTTGCAGTGATGACAGTAGCTTCCACCTTAGTGCAAATTTGTTACTTGGTTTACAGCACAGCCAGAAGATTTGGGCGCGGTGGTGGTGATAGCAAAGTTAAAGATGCAATGCAAACTGCTGCCCTAGTTGCTTACGTGTTTTATGTCATCGGTACTTATCTAGTGCTGTACCTCTCCCGCACACGAGAATATTTTGCCGACCACTTTGCAGCCGAAAGTACGGGCAATCCCAATGGATTGTCTCGCGCTTTAGTGAAGATTGCCTACGGAATTTTAGAAGAAGGTTCGCGCACACAAGAACCCAGCCGTTTAATTGAAGGAACTCGCGCCTTGGGTATATATGACCATAAAGCCGCCGCTTCCACAGGAACCGCTTACCGCATTGCATCCGATACCCAAAAAATCGGTCGCGTCTTTCTGTGGGATATGTTTAACCCGTGGGGCTGGTGGATGGAATTAAATTCTACTCACCCCTTGACAGGTAAACGAGTTCGTGCATTGAGCAACTATGCTGAACAATTGGGTTTACCGACTGAGTTTGATATGGGGCGAGTTATTGGAGAAGGAAAAACTCTTAATAAAAGTAGGCTTTACGGCAACTTCTTTTTAGATGTTGTATTGTACGGTGCTGAAACAATTGGTTTCTTAGTTGGCTTGGTAATAGGCGTGATTTTGTTGTCAAATTCGCCAAACACAGGTTTAGTATTGGGTGCGCCACTAATTGGCTTAGGAATTGGAATTCTCATCAAAGCTTTGGTGATGTTCCCCGACTACAAGCAAGCACCAGAAACCGATATTCTCACTCTGATGTCAGACCCTTATGCCAGTCCGTTACGCGGACAACCGGCAAAACTGGAAGGTCAACTTATTGGTCGTGGCGACGCTGGTTATAAATTTGGTTCCGATTTAAAAATTCAAGATCGTAGCGGAATGCTTTATCTGCATTACGCTTCACGCTTTGGCCCCATTGGCAATTTCCTGTTTGGGATGAAGCGAGTCCAAAGCTTGATAGGCGAACAAGTTGGAGCTGTAGGTTGGTTCCGTCGAGGTGTTGCGCCTTGGATGGATTTGATTCAACTCCAGAGCGAAAATGGCACTATCGTCAACAGTTACCATCGCTTCTGGTCATTCATCCTTGGCGGTGGATCGATTATCCTGGGAGTGGTCTTGACTATGTTTTTGAGCCGCAGCTAGCTGAGTTTCTAGCCTGCTGTCAAAGCATTTCTCAGTCCATCCAAGCTTTAATTTGTCAGGAGGTGGTTAGTAACTGCCTCCTTTTTTTAAGGACGGGGAAGATACACCTTGTTTTTTATCCTCACCTATGCAAATCTCATAGTATACTACTATAAATTTACCGACTTGCAGTACATTAATTATAGGTGCAAAAATAGATGGCAGGAACCCCAAACTCTATCGAGATGATTGCAAATATTAAGCCATTACTGTTTCATCCCGACGTGTTAACAATAGACTTCTTGGCATTTGTCGGGAAAAGGGTAAGGGGGAAAGGGTAAAGGGATAAGAAAAAACCCTTTCCCTTTTACCTTTTCCCTTTGCCCCAAGAGTGCAAAAAGAGTTTTGCAAGAGGTCTAATCAATTACGCAACTTCCTAGAAGGTTTTAAAAAAGGTTCTTCAGTAGTTGTTATGCCAATTATTAGTTAAATATCAAAAATAATCTTGAAAACAAAGGTAAAAAGGCAAAATCAGTGCCAAAACCCTAACCTGAAACACATCAAATTCATCAATTGAAAAGAAAAGCCAGGGGAGTATTACAGCATCTCAAAAATATCCAAATTAAGGAGTTAGATAATTACGCTATTGTTAGAGCCTTAGACGATTTAGATTTAGCTGTGATATCTGCATTCTTCCTTGTGCAAGCAAAGGTATCTCAAAACCCCATTGTGTTAGATGAGATTGGCATAGCTAACAAAAATTATGCGGTGGGTTTAGCAACTGTACAATCAAAAGCAAACGATCCTAATATCCAAAAACTGAATCAGTTGGTTATCGATCCCAAGTTGAAAGACTACATTAATAACTATCACAAAGGGGCGATCGCCCCTGCATTCTAAACATCATACGGAGGGATAATGAGCAGAACAAAGCAATTAAAATTAGGTGCTTTTATGCGCCCGGTAAGCATACATACAGGCGCTTGGCGCTATCCTGGGGCTTTGCCTGACGCTAATTTTAACTTTCCAGCACTGAAACGATTCATCCAGAAACTCGAAGAAGGCAAGTTTGACGCATTCTTTATGGCTGACCACTTAGCGGTGCTGAATATGCCAATCAACGCCTTGAAACGCAGCCATACTGTCACATCCTTCGAGCCTTTTACCCTGCTGTCTGCCCTCGCCAGTGTCACCGAACACATCGGGCTAGTAGCCACCGCTTCCACGACCTATGACCAGCCTTACCACATCGCGCGTCGCTTCGCGTCTCTCGACCATATCAGTGGCGGTCGCGCTGGCTGGAACATCGTCACCACAGCCAATCCAGACGCAGCACTCAACTTTGGTTTAGAAGAAGAGATAGAGCATGATGAACGCTATCGACGTGCGAGAGAATTTTATGATGTGGTCACAGGTCTTTGGGATTCCTTTGCTGACGATGCCTTTATTCGAGATGTGGAAGCCGGGATTTATTTTGACCCCGACAAGCTTCACGTTCTGAATCATCAAGGAAAATATCTCTCGGTGCGGGGGCCATTGAACATCGCCAGACCTGTCCAAGGCTGGCCAGTAATCGTTCAGGCTGGCGCATCCGAAGCCGGACGGCAATTAGCCGCCGAAACCGCCGAGGCTGTGTTTGCACCTGCTGGTAATCTGGAGGCTGGCAAGGCTTTATTTGCAGATATTAAGGGACGGGCGCGGGCCATTGGACGCGACCCAGACAGTATAAAAATCCTTCCAGGTGCTTTAGTCGTTGTAGGAGAAACCGTTGCCGAGGCACAAGCCAAGCGTGTTTATTTGGATAGCCTCGTACATTATGACAGTGGAATTTCTAGCTTAAATAGTGCGCTTGGCTACGATGTTTCAGGTTTTGATCCAGATGGCCCCTTGCCAGAAATCCCACCGACTAACGCTGGTCACTCTTCACGAGAAAGAGTAATAGCCTTAGCGCAACGTGAGAACTTGACGATTCGACAACTGGCGCAACGCGTTGGCAGTTATGGCGGGTTGGCTTTCGTCGGCACACCCCAAACCATCGCCGATGAGATGGAGCAATGGCTGTTTGAGGAAGGCTCTGATGGCTTCAACATCATGTTCCCGTTTGTTCCTGAAGGGTTAAACGATTTCGTTGACAAGGTTGTGCCAGAACTCCAACGGCGTGGCATCTTTCGCAAAGAGTATGAGGGTAAGACTCTGCGTGAAAATCTCGGACTAGCGCGCCCTGTTAATCGCTTCTTCCAGACTAGTCTGGTGTGAGCTGCGATCGCTGTTATCAGTTATCAGTAAAAAGTAGACATCTCCGAAAATGAAGGAACGGCGAACAACCGTTCGCCCCTACAAAGGGTTTTGGCGAACGCATATTTAATTTCTGGAGATGTCTTATGTAAATCAGATTGTTTATGTAAAAATTGATACTAAATTCTTCCTTCTACTACTGTCACTGCTACAGATTAGCTCTTAGCTGCAAGTACAAATAAACTCTCAGCGCAGCATCTCTAATCTCTAACTGTCTAACGACTCGAATCAGCGGCAGCTGACAACCTCGAACTCAGTACCAGCGGCTCTCAACTGTCCGTTGCATTTGAATTGTTATGTTTCTCCACTTCAGAAGACTCTAAACTGCCTGTGGTAAAGGGCTTGTGAAACTTAGATGGGAACCTATCTTGTTTTAGATAGAATTTAGGGAACCGATCCTCTTCAATCCAAGCATAACTATTTAACTTTGTTTTGAGGTTGCCATACTGAGCAGGAACTGCTAGTTCTTCCATTACTCGCTTCACAAAAGCTCGATATTTTCTACCAATAAAATACTGCTTGTATAAAACTGAAGGAATACGAAGCTTAATTGATGAGTCATCGCCCTCAACTTTGATTCCAAGTATGGTAGTAGGTGGAGTAATTCTGATAAAACGATCCTCTAATCCCTTTTCAATAAGAATATTCTTACCTATAGCCTCTATTTCTTTTTTCATTTTCGCTAAAGGCTTATAATTGCCCTTCTCAATTGACTGCTGAATGTCCTTTAGCATTTCCCTCAACTCAGTTACTTCAGGCTCTTGCCTCATTTGATGCAATACTGAAATGAAATCACTTCCATTAGAACTCTCACGGATCAGAAGTGGAAGGAATCCAGGAAGGCTTATACTGATTGCTGACTCCGATTGTCCAAGTGCTTCAAGAGAATCTTTTAATCTGCCTTGGAATTTGCCTATTTCATCAGAAAAAGCACTGGCAAAAGCAGACTTACTTTGAGCACCTTGATTGACACGATTTAGAAAATCATATGCAAAGAAGTCTCTCAATGGGTGAGGTAAGTAAGAGCAATCATATTGAGCTGAGAAAATCTGATACCAGACATATTGATGCCCCAACCACCCCATTACAGAAAGCATACGTTGCACATGTCTCGAAAGCTTATTCCATGCAACTACATTGCCATCAGTACCTATTATTTGTAATTCTGAACCTAGTGTCTCGTTGGCAGGACTAGCTAAAACTGCTTCAATTAATGGGCTTTCCTTATTAATTCCATGAGCACGAAAGACCAAAAAGAATTCTGAGCTTGCGTGTTCCCAGATGAAGCTGCTAAACGCATTGACTTGTGAGAAATATTCAGAGAAGAGAGAGCGCTCAGAGCCTGCATGGAATGCTTCTCGCCAGATTCCTAATAAGGAATTACAAATTTCAACAATCTCAGCATCCTCATTTTGCTTCAGCTTTTGAAAATGAAAAGGATCACCACTGATTAGGGCTTTCCTGCTTGCAGTCAGTTCAGCCTTATAGTTGTCGGGAATAATTACACCGTCACTGAGTAAGACAGCCTCACTGAACCTGGATAAAGCAACATGCTCAATATCCAAAAGTGCAGGTTCCTTTAGGGGAGCTTTGTCTAACGCTCTTTGGACACTGGAGATAGTTGCATTGTCAATGAGAATTTTAGTCATTCCAAGATTCCGGGATCACTCTCTCCATTGAAACATAACTATTTATTATACGGAAACTTCCCGTATAATCTTTTTTCAAATCCTAATATATCAAGCATTACAGCTACCTTCTTTCTGGATATAGGGATGCGACTCTCTCTCGTGAACAGTATGCTGTTTTTACTCCAATAGATGTTAAGCCTTAAGCATTTCTCAAATTATGGTATGATCGCAAACACATGACAGATGAAAGAAGTCAGTTAAAAACCACTTTTGATCGAGTAGCACTGTTGTACGATCGAGTTCGACCAGGATATCCAGAAGCGCTTTTTGACGATGTGGTGTCTCTTTCAGAAATCACTCCAAACGGAAGGATATTAGAGATTGGTTGTGGTACTGGTCAGGCAACTGTGCCCTTTGCCCGCCGGGGTTATCGTATACTCTGCATTGAATTGGGTGAGAATCTTGCTACAGTTGCCCAAAAAAATCTGGCTGCTTATCCGCAAGTAGAAGTGCGTAACATCGCTTTTGAGGATTGGGCGATCCAAGAAAATGCTTTTGATTTAGTGATTTCGGCGACTGCTTTCCACTGGCTTGACCCAAGTATTGCTTACAAAAAAACGGATCTTGCCCTCACATCTAAAGGAGCGATCGCGCTATTTTGGAATGAACATGTATATAGTGATGCTAGTAATGGCTTCTTTGAAGAAGTACAGGAGCTATATCAAAGTTTAGCTCCTCAACTGGTTAAAGACGATGAGCCTCCTTTGCGCGAGCAGAAAGTCCCTAATAAAACAGGTGAGATTGAGCAAACAGGTTTGTTTGGTGAAGTAATTTATCGCTCTTATCGATGGGATACAACATACAACAGTGCAAGTTATCTCAATCTCTTAAATACTTACTCCGGTCATATAAATTTAGATCGCATTACAAAAGCGCGTTTTTTTGATGCGATCGCTGAATTAATTAATACCAAGTTCAATGGTAAAATTACTAAAGGTTACTTAACTACTTTATACGTAGCCCACCGATTGTAATCTTATCTAAATCATTTTGCAGATATGATTAAACAGTTACGTTTTGTAAGGGGGACTGTTACCCAAACACAAACACCTGTTGTGTATGGGATTTTAAATCCCTTGAGTAGAATATTCAGTTTTCGGTTCCTGTCACAGCTAACTCATCGGAATTGCAAACTCTGTTCGATTTCATTGCTATAGGAGCAAGTGAGCGCGATCGCATTTTGCCTTCAGCAACGCCCACAAAATTAATAAACAGAAGTCAACAATTTATCGATCGCAGCGCGAAACGCCGTTGCTGCACCTGCACTCATATCACGAGGAGCGCAGATGCGATTTCTCAAATATGCGAAAGTAATAGCACCCACAGCAGCGAAGATGGGATCAACGCTGCTATTTTTACCACCAGTCCTTCCACCCGGTAAAGTTTCGCCATTGCCATGAATGAGATAATCAGCTAGTTGTCGCAGGTGAAAATCAACAGCGTCCTTAATTGTGGTAATATCACCGTCTGCGGCTATTGCTTGGACTCCAGAATTTTTGATAATATCTGCGATCGCAACTTCCCGATTATCACTCAATCTCTCAGCTGCTTCGGCTCGATATTGAATTTGCTCACTATCTGCCACATCCAGAGGTAAGGGATTTCCAATCGGTTCTACACCCCATCTGCGACGCAACAGTAAATTATTGGTAATATTATCCGATTTAACTCTATGATAAGCAGGACGCTGATTAAGTGCGTCAAACCAAGCATTAATTCGAGGAAAGCGAGGATTTCCTTTGAGGTGATATCCCCGATATACAGGTAAATTAGCCGCCAATCTATCTAAATGGGGGCTATACAGAATGTCTACTAAGCTAAATGTACTGACAAAGTAGGGGCCGGGGTATTTAGCCAAAGCTTGCTCAAGTTCATCTAACTTCGCCTCAAATGCTGCTTGTAATGCCAACTCATCAGCATCTACAAGTGTTTCTCTCAGGAATTTGTACGCAATCTCTCTAAAACCGTTAGTCTCAGCTTCTTCAACCAACTGCCTAGCAACAGCGTTTTCCTCTGAATTCTCAGGCAATAATGCTGGATGTGGAAACCTTTCTTCTAAAGCTAAGAGAATATCCTTGGATTCATATACTAACTTTCCCTCAATTTTGGCTGCTGGGACAAGAGTTGTGGGAACTAAGTCAGTGTACCATTTGGGTTTATTACTTAAATCAATAAACTCCGTTGCAAAGGGAATTTCCTTTTCTTCCAGAGCAAACCAAACTCGTTCGCAGAAAGGACACCAGGAATTAGTATCTCGATAAAGCAAGACTGGCGGTTCTGCATTTGGAGGAAGTTTATGTAAACTGCTGGGTATTGGTGCAGTAGAAGGAGATTGTCCTGTCCTCTTTACCCTACGCGCAGAGGTATTTTTTCTAGCAGTTTCTAAAACTTCTTCCCAAGTTGACACTGTGTTTTGAATTGACATTTTTTACCTCGCTTTACTAGGAACGCCGGAAAACACAAATAACTGTTGTTCTTTGGGTTGAGGTAAATTCTCACCAAGGTATCGATGAAGACCAACACCCATATCTCCTGTAGCCGTAAGCTTGAAGTTTACTTCTTCAAATCCAGATGCACTTAAAATTTTCCGCACATTGTCAGAGTAGGTAATACCGTTGGAGTGTCCACGAGTCCAAATGACAAAAGCATCCGGTTTACTCAGAAAACTCAAGTTATCTAGTAAGCGATTGAGTTCAGCTTCCTCAAGATTGCCAAAGACACCACACACAATCACAATATCTGCTGGTACTGCTCCTACATAGTTAGTGGCAAGAGTTGCATCACCATTGATAATCTCAATTTGCTTGGCTAAACCCAAAGACTCTATAGTTGCTCGTCCACGCTCAACTAACTGGGGGCTGAGTTCAACAAGTCGTGCATATACGTCATTTCTTCGAGGGTGATTTTTTAAAGTTCCTAGTAAATCTCGTCCATCACCCGCGCAAACACTTACGACACGGATAGTTCCAGATGGCGACGCATTCAAGCTGTAAGCAATATATTCCTGCACGATTTCTAGACGCTGCTGCAATTTTGGCTCAGTGTCGTAGAGGTCGTGCCATTCATACCAATCTTTTGGCATAATGCGTGATTCCCGTTTAATGCACACTGTAAACTCAAAACTACGGTTAGTGTATCAGATAACTGTAGTTTAAGGATGAATGAAAGATTATCATAGACGTTTGCATAAAATCAAGTCTTATTCTGCATGATTACCTTTGGACTGTTAGAAATGAAAAAAGAGTTTGAAGTTGTGCTATCTTTACTATCGAGATATTATAACAGTACATAATTACTATTTAAAAGCATGGCTCAAGCAGGCTCCAAGCAATTAGGGTTATTTCAGAAGCAAAAAATAACTAGACAATCAGAGGTAAACATTCAACCCTATTACACTCAGACTTATGGAGCAGCGTACTTAGGAGATAGTCTTGAGCTTATAAAAAATATTAAAGATTGTAGTGTAAATCTCATTTTGACATCTCCTCCATTTGCACTTACCCGTAAAAAGGAATATGGAAACGAAAGTGCAGAGAAATATGTTAACTGGTTTCTTCCATTTGCATATGAATTTAAAAGAATACTTACTCAAAATGGTTCATTTGTTATTGATTTAGGAGGTGTTTATCTTCCTGGTAATCCAGTTCGTAGCATATATCAATACGAATTATTGGTTCGCCTTTGTAAAGAAGTCGGTTTTTTCTTAGCGCAAGAGTTTTATCATTACAATCCAGCAAGACTGCCAACTCCGGCAGAATGGGTTACTGTTAGGCGTATTCGAGTTAAAGATTCAGTTAACGTAGTTTGGTGGTTGTCAAAAATTGAAAATCCGAAAGCTGACAATAGGAAAGTCTTAAAGCCTTACAGTGAAAGCATGAAACAGTTAATCAAAAATGGCTATAAGGCTAAGTTGCGTCCTAGCGGTCACGATATTTCTACAAAATTTCAAAAAGATAATTCAGGAGCAATTCCACCTAATCTTATTGAGGCTGCTAACACAGAATCAAACAGTTCTTATCTGCGTAAATGCAAAGAAACAGGGATGAAACCTCATCCGGCACGTTTTCCCGCATCTTTTGCCGATTTCTTTATTAATTTCTTAACTGATGAGAATGATCTTGTACTAGACCCGTTTGCAGGTTCAAACACAACAGGGTTTGTTGCAGAAAATTTACAGAGACGATGGATAGCTTTTGAGTTAAACGAAGAATACTTGATCGGAAGCCAGTATCGTTTTGAAGAATAATCTGTCTCAGGGGAAACTGTGGCTAAACTCAGTAAGGTTAACCTTCTCAGTATCATTACTCTCTTGGAGCCTCATAGAATTAAGACAGATATTCAATATTGTATGTAACCAGTTCACAAAATTATAAGCAGTCGGCATTTCTAGCAGCTTCAACGATTTCTGAGTTTCATATTGCAATTAGACAATTTATTAATTAGCGATCGCTCTCACAGATGTACTAGTTTAATGTCTGATCCAGCCTTATCACTTGTTATAATTATTAGGACTTACGCACAGGTAACGGAAAACGAACCACAGAGGCCGCAAAGGTCACGGAGAAGAGATACCGCAGTCAACTTTCCTATTTCGGCAATTTTTTGACCCTGTAACTAGTAGTTATACTTACTTAATTGGCGATCGCCAGACAGGAGATGCTGTTCTAGTCGATCCTGTATTAGAGCAAGTTGACCGCGATTTAGGATCATTGGATGAACTGGGATTAAAGCTACGCTACTGACAAAAGCCGATCGCTCCCTTGTTGGTGGCGAAATCCTAGAGGTGGGATCGGTAATCATCGAAACAATTTCCACGCCAGGTCACACCGCCAGTCACATAGCATATTTGGCGAACAAAAGCCATCTGTTAACTGGTGATGCCTTATTTATTCGTGGTTGTGGACGCACAGATTTTCAGGGAGGCGATGCTGGAACTTTATACGATGTGGTGACACAACGCTTATTCACCTTGCCAGATGATACTTGGGTATATCCTGCCCATGACTATAAAGGACGTACAGTTCCCACCATTGGCGAAGAAAAGCGGCTTAATCCCAGATTTAGCGTTCGCGGAGCGACTCGGAACGAGTATCGCAGCCGCAGTCAATTCATTACCATCATGAATAATCTCAAATTGAGTTATCCCCAAAAGATGGATGCAGCTGTACCTGCGAATGAATACTGTGGTGATTTTATTCCTCAAGAAAGCTTAGACCAGGCTACGAGTTCGGCAACAGATGAAGAACAGAAACAAATAGAACTCACAGTCATGACTAATACAGAAATTTACAATGATTACTATGCTATGTATATCTAGAGCAGAGTGAAAATCAAAATTTTTCTACCCAAGGTCGCAATTCAACTTCCCAAGTCCAAGCATTGCGAGGTTGGCGGAGAATGCTGAGATAGGTTTGAGCGATCGCATCTGGATCGAGTAAACTATCTGGTTGATTATCTGGTTCTATCCGGGTGGCAGAACGAATTGCTCCATCAATCACGAAATGCGCCACATGGATATTCTGAGGAGCCAATTCACGGGCAATGCTTTGAGCCAAACCCCGTAAAGCAAATTTACCCATTGCAAACGGTGCAGACTGAGGATAACCCTTAACACTGGCGGAAGCACCTGTAAAAAAGATCGCTCCTCCACCCGCAGCTAACTGACGTTTTGCCGCCGCTTGTGCTACTAAAAAGCCACCATAGGCAGTAATTTCTAGTGTTTTGGCAACATCGGCTGGGTCAAGTTCCACAAAAGAACCCCGAACGCGCCAGCTAGGATTATACACAACTAATGTTGGTACTCCTAGTTTTTGTTCGACATCTGTAAATAGTTGTTCAACTTCATCTAGTTGAGAAGCATCAGCAGTAAAACTGACGGCTCCAATTTCATCAGATAATGCTTTGAGCTTATCAATTTGCCTTGCTGCTAAAGCAATAGTAAAGCCTTCTTTTGCCAATAAACGGGCTAGTGAAGCACTGAGTCCACTACCAGCCCCAACAATTAATGCAATATTTGCCATATCCTCAAGTTCTCCCTTGTGATTTGAACCATATGACTAAACGATCGCGAAATACTTCAAAAGCAGTTAGGACATTCCCCCTTTTCGAGGGTACATACAAAAAAACCTGTAAAGACATCAAGAATTGCAAAGGGTTAAAACAAAAGTAGAGCCAATAGCCAAAGGCAGACTTAATTTTTTTGTTGCAGTTGTTCTATGAAGCTTTCGGCATTAAATAATTAAGCTAATTCCTTGCCATAAGGGATATCAGTAAACTGCCTAGTATAAGCTACCATCAAAGCTGTTGGACTAATTGCATCAAAAGAGCTTGCTTGTGATTGAACCATCTGCTACCTCACATATAGTTTTTTATCCGATCTAATATTTGTGTATCTAATACATAATACGGTAAACCTATTGGTTTGTCGTATGTTACAAGCACATTTATTAGGGAGAGTTTCAACCCTCTACCTGTTTTATCTCTACACTTGTTCCTTGGTCTAATTCTATGAACTTTGGCCCGGCGATCAAAACTACGATCATCATTAAAATACTTGTCACCATGATGATGCTCACGACGCTGGGATCTTCAAAATTACTTGTAGCTACTAATAATGCTGCGGCAAAATTACGTTGAGCGGTTCCGACTCCTAGCACTCGTTGGGTATCGATACCAGGGCCGCCCAAAAGATAACCGACGCTAAAAGAGAAGACTATGAAAACGGCACAAACGAAAATTGCACCTGTTTGTAATAAGCCAATGATATCGTTAGTGTGAACTATCAGCCTGACTACTAGACCTAAAAGCAATCCAGCATTAGATAATTTGAACAAAATCGGCTGGATAATGGGGGCGATCGCACTCAATTTTGCTTTGATGAATAACCCAACGATCAATGGGCTAACCATCATTAACAATAAGGGTTTGGCAATGTCCCAAGAGTTAATTTGCACGCCTTCCACCACTAAGGGCAGTACAATCGGCATATAAAAAATTGTGCCCAGCATTAGCAACATCATTAATCCCACCGAGAAAGCTATATTGCCTTTGACTATATGGGCAAGTTTAGGTAATGCTGGAGGCCCTGATGCTACTGCCATGATCAGTAAGCCATCTCTGAGTGGTTCACTGAAATGTACTACTTGTAGTAACAAATATACAAAAACTGGCACTAGCACAAAATTTGTTAGCAGCGATGATATGACTAAGCGGAGGTTGCGGAGTGGTTCCCAAATCTGTTGTACCGTGAGACTTAACCCTGCACCCAGCATGGTGAACACGATAAATGTGAAAAGTGCGAGTTTATCAATTAGTGATAAGATTTCGTTCATGATTTTTTTTTCACGCAGAGGGCAAAGGGGCAGGGGAGCATACTTCGACTACGCTCAGTAACCAGGGGGGCAGCACTTCGGCTACGCTCAGTGACCGAGGGGCAGCACTTCGGCTACGCTCAGTGACCGAGGGGTAGGGGGGCAGAGGAGAATAACCAATGCCCACTTGCCCTGAGCGAAGCCGAAGGGATGCCCAATCCTTATTACTTCAATTCCAGGGTGACTTGCTGTAAGTTACCGGTGAATGCAAAGGGTGTTTGGTAAGTATCTACCGCAGGTGTGCCAGTATCTTGACCAACATCAAAGGTTTCATCTAAACCAAATCGATAGCCTACGGTTTTATCAATGCGGCCTTCGGCAACCTGTCGATCGTCGATCGAGAGCTTACCAGTACCGCCTGCTCCCGGAGCGCCACCGTCATAAGTAAAGTCAAATTTGATTTGGGATTTGCCGATCGCAATTGGTTGAGAAGATTGAATGATTGTGCGACTGCTATTTAAGAAGTTGTAAGCAAAGGTGGGTTTACCTTCTTGCAAGAAGAAACTCCAACCCGCAAAACGTCCGCCTTGGGTAACTAAAACGCCTTCAGTACCATCTTTGGCAATATCCACATCGGCAGTGATGCTAAAGGAGCGATTCTTGATATTGGGAGCGCTACCTTCGGGAATCCCTGCAACAGATGTGTAATAAGTAAAGCTATTGCGTCCTGTGATTAGGTTGGAACGGATTTTGACATCAAACCGTTGAAGTAAGCGATCGTCCAAAGGTAGAACTTTATATTTCTTTGCTTCCTTCAGAAATAGATTTTGTAGTTGCGCTAACTTGTCAGGGTTCTGCTTGGCTAAATCGTTGGCTTCACTGAAGTCTTTGGTAATATCGTATAGTTCCCAATTATCCTCATCGAAGGTGGTTTTGGAGACACGCTCCCAAGGTAAGCGTCCATGACGGGCGGCTGCTACCCAACCTCGATCGTAAATGCCACGATTGCCCAACATTTCAAAATACTGGGTTTTGTGATGGGATGCTACAGCCGGATCGTCAAAGCTATAAACAAGGCTAGTACCTTCGATGGGTTGTTGTTTTACACCGTTGACTACCTCTGGTTCTTCAATCCCCACAGCTTCTAGAATTGTAGGCGCAATATCAATTACATGATGAAATTGGCTCCGCAGTCCACCACGATTTTTGATGCGATCGCCCCAAGCTACAACTAAACCATTGCGAGTTCCGCCGAAGTGAGAAGCAATTTGTTTTGTCCATTGGAAGGGGCTATCCACTGCCCAAGCCCAAGCTGCATGAAAATGATTGAAGGTTTTTGGCCCACCTAAATCATCAAAAGCCGCGAGAACTTCTTGAGGACTTTCTGCTACGCCATTAAAGACTTTTAATTCATTAACACTACCTGTTAAGCCGCCTTCAGCACTCGCACCATTATCACCGGCGATGAAAAAGACTAAGGTGTTATCCAATTCACCCAGTTGGTCTATGGCATCAATAACTCTACCAATTTGTGCATCGGTATGGCTGAGGAAACCTGCAAAGACTTCCGCCTGACGCGCATAAACTTTCTGCTCGGTGGGAGTGAGGGAATCCCAAGCCGGGAGTTCCGCCGGGCGAGGAGTCAGCTTAGTATCGGCGGGAATTACACCCAATGCTAGCTGACGAGCAAAGATGTCTTCGCGTAATTTATCCCAACCTCGATCGAATTTACCCTTGTACTTGTCGATCCATTCCTTGGGCGCATGGTGTGGGGCATGGGTTGCGCCAGTGGCAAAGTAGGTAAAGAAGGGTTTATCAGGAGCGATCGCTTGCTGGGTGCGAATCCACTTAATCGCATGGTCTGCTAGATCGGGAGTGAGGTGATAATCAGGGCGATTTGGTTTTTGAATATGTTGGGTATTTTCCACCAAAGCTGGACTCCATTGATTGGTATCACCGCCCAGAAATCCATAGAAGTACTCAAAACCTAAACCTGTCGGCCAGCGATCGAATGGACCTGCTGCACTGGTTTCATAGTCTGGGGTATTGTGCCATTTGCCAAAGGCCGCTGTGTTATATCCATAATCTCGCAATACTTCAGCGATCGTTGCCGCACTTCTAGGTAAAATCGCTGTATAACCTGGATAGCCTGTGGCTAACTCCTCAACCACACCTGTATTCACAGAATGGTGATTGCGTCCCGTGAGCAATGCAGCTCTGGTAGGAGAGCAGAGTGCTGTAGTGTGGAATTGGTTATAACGCAATCCCCTTTCTGCTAGACGGTCTAAATTAGGCGTATCGATCGGCCCGCCAAAGGTGCTGGGTTGTCCAAAACCGACATCATCAAGCAACACCAGCAAAATGTTTGGTGCATTTTCTGGAGCCTTAATTGGTTTGGGGAAGTCTGGTTCGGATTCTTTGTAAGTAAGGCCAATTTTGCCTTGAAAAGATGGTTGGGGTAATGGCAATTTGTCGCCATAGTCCGCCCAAGCAGGTAGAGGTAAGAGACTGGAAAATATTAGCGTTAGGGCACTCAAAAAGGCGATCGCACCAGAAGTTAACTTCAGAGATGCATAAGATTTCTTGCAGAAGTGGGGGAAAGGGGAAAGGGGAAAGGGGAAAGGGTAAGAAATACCCAGAGGCTTTAACCTTTTTTCTTTCCCTATCTTACGCTCTCTTACTTTTGCAAGAGGTCTATACAAAGAATCTCTTTTGTGAGGATCAGTCATACAATTTTGGATTTTAGATTTGGGACTTCGGCTACGCTCAGTCGAACGATTTTGGATTTATGGCTAGTGTGCTGTCAGGCAAATTTTTAACTAGCCGAAACCCGATATGAGTAGTTCCCGTATCGGGTGATTCTGACTCCCGCGCCGCCGGACGGAAGCGGCTACAGTAATTGGGAGCGCAGAGATACGATCCCCCTTTAATTACGTGTAAGTTTGATTCATCTGGCTTTTTGGGATCAAAGCTTTGATTTAAGGCAATAGGATTAATTCGATCGGATTTGCGTAGGCGTAGCCCGCCGTAGGCATCGCGTCCAACTTGAAAGAAATCAGTAGTCCATTCCCATACATTGCCGGTCATGTCATAGAGTCCATAACCATTGGGCGCAAAAGAACCCACGGGAGCAATGCCCAAGTGACCATCGGCTTTGGTGTTGAAAAAGGGAAAAATTCCTTGCCAAGTGTTGGCTCTATGTTCAGAATATTCATTACCCCAAGCATAAATTGCACCATCCAAGCCACCACGGGCGGCATATTCCCATTGGGCTTCGGTAGGTAAGGATTTTCCTGACCATTTGGCGTAGGCTAGGGCATCTTCGTAAGCTATGTGAACAACTGGATAGTTGGATTTGCTAGCAATTGCACTGTCTGGGCCAAAGGGATGTTGCCAATTCGCGCCAGTAGTCCAATGCCACCAACTCAGAAAGGAAACTTGTTTGACACCCGGTTTTGCCATCTCAAACACTAAGGAACCCGGTAATCGCTGCTCATCGGGTAAATCGGGAAACTGTTCTTCAGATAAGGGACGCTCTGCAATTGTCAGATATCCTGTAGCTTTGACAAATTCACCAAATTGTGCATTTGTTACCTCAAATTTATCAATACAGAAGTTAGTCACCGTTACGTCTCCAGGCGATCGCTCTTCCACAAAACCGGAATTATCAGACCCCATTTTGAACGTTCCTCCTGAAATCATCGCCATACCTTGGGGACAGTGATTGACTGTGGCTGCCAATGCGGTTGTATTAATGAATAAGAGTGCGATCGCTATTCCTTGAATGAATATTAGTGTGAGAAAGTAATATTTTTTTACATCTCTAATATTCTCAATTTTGCTAGTTCTAATTGAATGCCTGTAGTTCATCAATAAGATTCAACTTTGCTTCAAACTTATATCATTTTGGTTTTAGATGAAAAATTCCCTTTTCGTTGTAGTTATCAGTAATCTATTTTTTGCATGGCATTAGTTGTGGTGAAAAAATCCATATTTTCAGAAGATTTTCAATGTTCGATCCTATGCAGAAACTGTTAGCTCTAAACTTCGGCTAATTGATAACAAAGATATTCATTTTTTCCCAAAATACTAAAAACCGATTAATTTACCGATGTTTTATCTAATATTGATAAATTACATCTTGTGAAAACATAAGTCAAGCACTATATATATTTAGCTACGAAAAAGCTTAATACCACCTCAGTCAGATATTGGTGTAGCCACAAAACCAGTTTTGATACCCTTCTTAAACCCAGTTTTTTCGTAAAACTGGAGTACTTCCTTGGTTTGCCTTCCACTTCAGAGCATTACTTTGTAACAATTATGACTCCATGCAGATTGGAACGCATGATGTATCAGGCGCTTTCCTACACCTTGGCGACGATAATCAAGATGAGTAATTACATTCTCAGTAGCCCATAGGGACAAGCGCCAAAATACAAAAGGCAATTAAGTTTCCCTTCCAGTTTGCTACAAAGCAATTAATCTTGCGATTAGCTACGCTGGGCAAAACGCCATCGCTCAATATTTCGTTCTATATTTTCTCAAGAGTTGATGCGTCAGGTAAGGGAGCATCCGTTGGGTTTTGTTAGGGTGACATTTACATAAATGCAAGGGATTTTTTCGATGACTTCAATCTTTCCTTGATGATGTAATTTTCACTAATTATCTGCTGAAAAAAAATGTAGAAACGTAACAGTGCTACGTTTCTACAAAGGTTCTGGATAATGCATATTTAATATTTGGAGATGTCTACTTTACAGCTAGGATCGGCAGCGAAGCTTTTATCAAAAATGAACTTAACATAGATATTCCCACCACCTCGTGAATAGCTGCCACCCAAGTAACGCCATTTATTATCTTGGACGCCTGCATCTCCGGTTTTAAATACTGTAGCGGGTAGATTTCCGTTGTCAACATACGTAACATTTGCTTTATTACCGCCGCGATTACTTCCCTTGTTAATTTTGTAGTTGATTCTTATTATTGAGCCTATTCTTCCTCCTAAGCCTTGATTGTAATCGATTTTAATTGTGCCTGTAAAACCTCCTTTACTACATGAATAGTCACGAATAACGGCATCAGCATTAGCTGGAGTGAAAGCAATGCTACTGCAAGCAATAGCCATTGCAGTAGTACCAATAACAAAACGGTTTGTTGTCTTTCTAATTTGACGAGCATTCAAAGTATTAACCATTAGAGACTTCCTTTTTGATTGAGTTATACTTTGCATTGAGTCAACTAAAATCTGATTTGCTGATTAAATGTCTTAATCTAGGGTCGAGACTAGCAATTACTATTCTCTACAAAGACTTTTAAATCACGCAAAATCATTTTTATACCTGAATTTCGCAACGCCTGAATTACACCTATTTTGGTCTAATTTTTGTTTGAAGTTAATGACACTCAATCTAACTTCTACCTATGACTCGGCTTAAAAAATACAAGTTTTATGCAAAACTCTCTATATGTTCACAAAACTTAATAATTGCTTATGCGATCGCCCAAAGCGGTATGTAGGCTATTGTAGCAAAGGTAGTAAGTGTAGAGGGACAAATTATTTGACCAAAACGACAGATTTTTTGTCAACAATCCAAATTCTTCTTGCTTGTTCAAGCAATTTCTATAGCTTTAGATCAGAAACGCACTCAAATCAGATTCCTTTAGAGCGAAGCTTACAAGCTTGAAGAACTTGATAAGTTATTTGTCGCTGTGGTCAAATAATTCGTCGCTGTAAAAAAACACTATTTTTTTATAGGGGATGGTGCTAGTAATCCTGATAAAGCACCCAAAGAACCGGTTCCAAGAGCGGTTAGAAGGTCAGGAATTGGTTGCTTGTTGTCCTTTGCTTGTAGACCAATTGCACCTATAAGGCAAATTAATACTGTAGAGGTAAGTGTACCAACAATTATGCGGTAAATCCAGGGGTCTGTTTGTATATAGGTTTGTGGCAGATTAAAAGTATTATTTACTGCCTCAGCATTTTGTTGTACACCTTGCTGACCTTTTGAATCATTGAGAGTTGATGGTTGTTTACTTTCCTCAACTAAAGACTGTGTTTCGACTAAAGAGTTTTTTCCATTCTCTGTACTCATAGTTAGTGCATCCTTTTTATTTAATAAAAATAAGCATTGGAAGTTTTCTATAATGGTAATCACATTACGATTCCTCTTTTTCGGAAAAGTAGGAACAATCAGCAAAGTTTTTTTGGCACTCAAGTGAGATCGCCCCTCTGTCCCTTGTGCCTCGATCGCTGTAGAGGATTGTGGAGTGTGTAGTAGGAGCGATCGCGCCCAATACCCAATGTCTCACTCCAAGATAAGTAATAAGCCATCTGAGTAATGGTAGCAGTCGGTTTTATCAATACAGTGGTTGAAAGTGTGATTTCAGTTAACCACCGCCAGTCAATCGCACATCTTATCATTGTTAACGCAGATTTACACTTGCCCAGATACCCTCACCATCAGCAATGCCGACAGTTCTGCTGATGTATGGGCTTCTTCCTGATGAAAGAGAATCTAGCCATAGCCATCAACGTTTTCTAAAGTGGGTTATATTTTTGTAGCTAAAATAACATTGAAGTCATAGTTTTTTTACTTACAGCACGGGGTCTGTGATTTGCTACCTCAGCCTCATCTAATGCCAGTTGCTCTGTGTCCAAACCTTGAGAGTGAGCTTTTCCACTTGTTCTGTGCGGTATTAAGGATAAATCTTTAACCGGACACTAAATGATAGATTAATGGTGCTGAACTACTCAAATTGATTTGAGTTAACCCGCAAATACACGTATGCAGCTAGATTAAAATTAGATTAGTATATAACCGAAATATTACTGTAATTTTTGCAGGTTTTTATATATGTAAGTGGTTGATTTCAGAGGATATACGGTAACGATAACCAAAGCGATCGCGGTACTTTAATTTTAATAAATCTTATATTATTCAGATTAAAAAACTCAGAAAAGATGACGAACACAGAATGTAGAAGCTCAAGCTAGTAATCAATTCTAGCCTAAAACTAGTACGGTAAAACTTTGACAAATGCCAAACGTAGTTCTCCTTGAGAATATGAGAGCCACTCTCTAGGTGTATACGCATTTACAAAAGGTCTGAGGCTAAAAACCTCTTCTTTCGCACTTCAGGCTTTGGTGAAGACTCGTGCAATATGTAGGTTTTTATGATGGAAATTTTAAATAATTTTTTCTCTACTAGCCAGTTTATTCCCCACGGACATTGCTATCTCTGGAAACCAGAATTGGTATGGTTGCATCTGATTTCAGATGTATTAACTGGACTTGCTTATTATTCAATTCCAGTGATGTTGGTTTATTTTGTTGGTAAACGGCGAGATATGCCTTTCGGCTGGATATTCCTAATGTTTGGCACATTCATCGTTGCTTGTGGCACAACTCATTTAATGGATATATGGACGCTTTGGTATCCTACCTATTGGCTATCAGGGTTAATCAAAGCTATCACTGCTTTTGTATCCGTATTAACCGCTATAGAGCTTGTGCCATTACTGCCACAGGTGCTAGCTTTACCGAGTCCTGCCCAACTAGAGGCTGCAAACTACCAACTAGCAAAAGAAATTGCTGAACGCATACGGACTGAGGAAGTGTTGAGGGAAAGCGAACAACGCTGGCAATTAGCTTTGCGAGGCAATAATGATGGAATTTGGGACTGGAATGTTAAAACCAATGAAGTTTTCTTCTCGGCTCGCTGGAAAGAAATGCTCGGTTACGAAAACCACGAAATTTCTAACCATTTAGATGAATGCGTGACACGAGTGCATCCAAACGATATTGAGCGGGTTAAACAAGCGGTTGAAGATCACTTTGCTCAGAAAACACCGTTTTACATTAGCGAGTATCGAGCTTTATGTAAAGACGGCACCTATAAATGGATTTTAGATCGAGGGCAAGCACAGTGGGATGAAAATGGTAATGTAGTACGAATGGCAGGCTCACATACTGACATTACCGATCGCAAGCAAGCAGAGGAGAGACTAAATAGCCTACTTAACCAATTAGAAAGCAAGGTTGAGGAAAGGACAGCAGAGTTAACAAAAATCAACGAATCGCTACAGACAGAAATTACTGAACGCCAGCGAATAGAAGAAGCATTGCGAGAGAGCGAACAGCGATTTCGGGCTGCATTCCATCAAGCTGCTGTTGGCATTGCCCATGTGGCAATCGATGGCAGCTGGTTGTTAGTTAATCAGAAGCTTTGCGATATTCTCGGTTACACACTCGAAGAACTACAGTTGTTAACTTTCCAAGATATTACTCACCCGGAGGATCTTAAGACTAACCTGAAATATGTTGAGCAGATTTTAGCAGATAATATTCAAACTTACTCGATGGAAAAGCGCTATTTCCGCAAAGATAATTCCTTAGTTTGGGTTAATCTTAGTGTGTCTTTAATGCGCGAATCTAATGGGGAGCCAAAATATTTTATTTCTGTAATCGAAGACATTAACGAACGGAAAGCTGCGCAGCGCGAACGCAAGCAGTGGGAGGAGCAAATTCAAGCATCACTATTAGAAAAAGAGGTGTTATTAAAAGAAATTTACCATCGGGTCAAAAACAATTTACAGGTTATTTCTAGTCTGTTAAACCTGCAATCTGCTTATATCAAAGACAAAGATGATTTGGTAATATTTCAACAAAGCCAGCAGCGGATTGCATCAATGGCTCTCGTTCACGAAAAATTGTATCAGTCTCAAGACTTAGCAAGGATTAATTTTGGTGAATATATTCGAGATTTGGTAACAAGTTTATTTACTGCTTATGAAGTCAATGAAGATGCGATCGCTTTGACAATAAATACGGAAGATTGTATTTTTCTCGGTTTAGATACAGCAATTCCTTGTAGCTTAATTATCCATGAACTTGTATCTAATTCTTTAAAATACGCATTTACCAAAGGTAGGACTGGTGCGATCGATATTGAAATAAAAAAAATAATTAATCATCATTTAATGCTCATAGTTCGTGATAATGGGATTGGCTTACCACCAAACTTTGATTTTAAAAAAATCGCATCATTAGGATGGGAGTTGGTAGATGCTTTAACCCATCAGTTAGCAGGAAATATAAATATTACAGGCTCCACTGGAGTAGAGTGTCAGGTGACATTTCCTTTACCATAAATACACAATTAATCAAAGATGACAAAGGCAAAAATTTTAGTTGTCGAAGATGAAGCTATTGTTGCTAAAGACTTACAATATCGGCTTAATAAATTTGGTTATATAGTGCCTGCTATTGCTTCTTCAGGAGAAGAAGCGATTAATATAGCAATAGAAATATCTCCAGATTTAGTACTGATGGATATCAAGCTTAAAGGCTCAATGGACGGGATAGAAGCTGCTGAAGAAATCTATAAGCGTTTGGATATTCCAGTAATTTATTTGACTGCTTATGCAGATGAGAACACATTGGAACGAGCTAAGATAACTGAGCCGTTTGCCTACCTACTGAAACCTTTTAAAGAAAGAGAACTACAAACAAATATTGAAATAACTTTGACTAAGCATGGTTTGGAAAAGCAATTAAAAGTTAATAAAAAATGGCTGGATGCACTGTTAAAAAGTATCAGCGATGGTGTAATTGCTAGCGATTTACAAGATTTAATTACTTTTATGAATCCGGTTGCGGAAAATCTGACTGGATGGAAACAAGAAGAAGCTTGTGGCAGAAATTCCTCAGAGATATTTAATATTGCTAATGGCGAAACTCATAACTCTATTGAAAGTCCGATTATAAAAGTTCTTCAAGATGGTACTATCTTTCATCTCCCCCCAGAAACAATTCTGATTAATAAAGATGGTGCCGAAATACCAATTGATGACAGCGCTGCACCAATTAAAGATGACAAAGATAATATTACAGGTGCTGTATTAGTGTTTCGAGATATTACTGAGCGCAAACGAGCGATTGAGGCGCGTCAAAAGCAAATCGAGCAAGAGCAACTTGTGGTGCAATGGGAAGAGATAAATCAACTCAAAAATGACTTTTTGAATTTAGTTTCTCACGAACTGCGATCGCCTCTGAGTAATATCAAGATGATGATTCAAATGATACAACTATCTAATAGTACTGAGGATACTCAACGCTATCTAAAATTAATCGAAAGCGAGTGCGATCGCGAACTAGAATTAGTTAACGATCTACTAGACTTACAACGGCTAGAAAGCTCATCCTATCCAGTTATTACACCTGATGCGTTGCTCTTACAACAGTGGTTACTTTGGGTTATCGAGCCGTTTCAAATTCGTGTTCAACAACATCAGCAAACTCTACAGACGAATCTCCCTGCAAATCTCCCGCCGCTATTGTCAGATGGCATTAGCTTGGAACGCATTATAGTAGAATTGCTCAATAATGCCTGTAAATACACACCGCCAGGTGGTGAAATTGTCTTAAGTGTAAGTCACAATTCCTCGGAAACACCTGCAAAAACAATTATTACTGTTAGTAATTCAACAGAAATTCCGATAATAGAGTTACCACGGATATTTGATAAATTTTATCGTATACCCAATGCAGATATCTGGAATCAAGGTGGTTCGGGTTTAGGTTTATCTATAGTCCAGAAATTAGTGGAACAATTACAAGGAAACATTCAAGTAGAAAGTGGCAAAGGATGGACTACATTCACTCTTACATTAATTGATTTATAGTACTCAATAATCCAGAAATTGCTATAGTAATCCTAAATGAGATTGTAAAAATTTTTGTTATGGTTGTCCTTGGTCATTTGTCATTACAAAGGACAAATGACAAATACTTCGACTCCCAACTCTTGGAGAGGCTGCGCCCGAAGCGTAGCTATGCCGCAGGCTTTACGACTACGCTACCTCGACTCCGCTCGGCACAAGTCAGGGCAAGTCGCTCAGTACAAGTGACAAATGACTAATGACTGAACTTGATATGAGATAATTAAACCAAATTATTAAATATCGAAAAATGTCATTAACTATATCTTCTACACCTCAAGGTTTTAGTGCATTCATCACGAATTTAGGAATACGAGATACAACTGATGATTTTGTATTGATTAAATCATCAGTTCCTTGTGTTGCAGATGGAGTTTTCACTCAAAGTCTTTTTGCTGGGCCAAGTGTTACTATTAGCCGCGATAATTTAAAAGATTCACAAGCACAAGCAATTGTCGTTATATCTAAAAATGCAAATGTAGCTAATGGTTCTGTTGGCATCGCTGACGCCCAAGAAGTTCTACAATTAGTGGCAACTGAAACTGGAATTGCTGCACATAATATCGCGATCGCTTCTACAGGTGTAATTGGCAGACGTTACCCCATTGAAAAAATCCGGGCTGGTTTATTGGGATTGGGCAAAAAATTGACTGATGCTGATTTTCATGCCGCCGCTCGTGGTATTATGACCACCGATACAGTAGCGAAACTAGCTACACGACAAATAGGAAATGCCAAGCTAGTAGGAATTGCTAAAGGTGTTGGCATGATTGAGCCAAATATGGCTACTCTCCTAACTTTCTTTTTTACTGACGCTGCAATTTCTGCAAATAGCCTTCGTTCTATTTTTCGTTCTACTATAGATAAAACTTTTAATTGCCTGAGTGTAGACACTGACACTTCTACTAGTGACTCTGCTGTAATTTTAGCTAATGGTTTAGCTGGTGAAGTTTCAGAACCAGATTTTGCTAAGGCATTGCAAGAAGTTGCACAGGAATTAGTGCTGAAAATTGCACGAGATGCAGAAGGTGCTACTAAAATAATTGAAGTAACAGTAGATTCAGCGATTAACTATACACAAGCTAAAACAGTAGCGAAAGCAATTGTAAATTCCCCATTAGTAAAAACTGCTGTTTATGGAGCAGATCCGAATTGGGGAAGAGTTGCTATGGCTATAGGCAAATGTGAAAATGAACAGCAGATAAATCCAGATAAAGTAGTTATTAGTTTTGATAAGATAAAAGTTTATCCTAGTAGCTTAACTGAAGAAAATCTAGAACAGTTACGGCAAATTATGTCTCAAGATAAAGTAGATATTCATGTTAGCCTGAATATTGGCGATGCCTCTGCAACTGTATGGGGTTGCGATCTTTCAGAGGGTTATATAGAAATTAATGGTAAATACTCAACTTGATTAAACTTCTTGCACAAATGTAAAATTTGCCCTCATCCCCCAACCCCTTCTCCCAATTTTGGGAGAAGGGGAGCGAATTTCAAAGTCACTCTGTCAAACTTGGGAGACTTCTTGGATAAGTCGAATAGACCCCCCTTAATCCCCCTGATATATTGGCTACCGTGTATACACAAGTCAAATTACCCCCCTTAATCCCCCCTTATAGAATCCACGTCCATTTCACCCGACTCTTCCCAAACACGTATACACCAGCCATCAATCGGCTGTTGTTTTCTTTCACTACCCGTTGTAGGTGGTTGAATTGTTAGGGCTGACCAAGCAACTTGTAAATCCACACAACGTTTAGGTTCACCATTGCGACCACGTAGCACGAGCGTCTTGGTTGACATTGGTGACAAGGCACGAGCGAAAGCTTTGAGGTATCCTTTTGTACCGTCTGGTTTAGTAATTACACGATTTTGAGTTACCCGCAGTAAGCAGTGCCAGCGTAGTCCAATCACACGTCGGATATATGAAAAAATATCACTGCCTCTGTCTCCAACACTTACCCACATTGAATCTAGCTGTGGAGCTTCTCCGATTGATTCGACCATCTGCGACCAAATTTCACCCTCACTTTCGCTTCTGAGTAATTCCTGTGAAATGTTCTCGATTTTTTGGTTCTGGCTATCACTGCCACGTACCCAAGGTATTTGTCCTGCCAGTCCCAATATCTCTGGGTTTCCTGGTACTGGTACTACTGCCAAGCAATTGTGCAGCATAATTCCTCGCCCTTTCCCATCGCCTATATGTCCTAACCCCTTGATATTTCGCGCTGATGTGTAGTCTAGTTCTGATGTGTCTTGGATAAATAGGACGACTGAGCCTGAGCTATTTTTAGCGATCGCTTTTGTTGCTGTTGTATGGGGCTTAATCAACTCACTGTGAGTCACCTCTTCTTCTGCAAATAGTCTGTAGGCTGCTCTGACTTCATTCCAACCTGACATAATATTTGGCAGACTTGCTTCGGGGTTGGCGGCAATTGCTGCTCCCACTGCGATCGCTCTATCTGTACGACGACTATCCCCTAATTCGGTATCTCCCCATTGCTCAACTGCCCAAGCATTGAGGTTTCTGAAATTTTTCAACTTCATACTCTGACTCTATTACACCTCTACCTCACTTTAAAATATGTTGGTAATGACAAGCCTTTATAAGGGGAGGGTTAGGGTGGGGTAAAACCGTGATTTATCAGCTATTTCAGATTTGTGTATACACCGTAGCTCCGAGGCGGAGAGGGGCAAAAATATTCTTAGTTGACAACGAAAAAATTAGGGTTTTGTCTCGTTCTCATGCTCTGCATGGGAATGCTCTTCGTTGAGGCTCTGCCTCCAATTTAGCATTGAGTCAGAGACTCAATGAAATGCATTCCCAGTCGAAGACTGGGAACGAGGAAAGTCTTATCAAGCTAGGTTTTTAGGAGTTGTGTATACACGGTAGCCGCCTCGGAGAGGGGTTGGGGAGAGGTTCATCGAACTCACGTTAATATCAATAAGAAACATTGGAATATTCCTGGCAAACATTGCAATATTCATGACAAACATTGCAATATTCCTGACAAACATTGCAATATTCCTGGCAAACATTGCAATATTTCTGGCAAACATTGCAATATTCCTGGCAAACATTGCAATATTCCTGACAAACATCACGATATTAATACGAAATATTGCAACATAACTAATTAGGCGGACATGATATTACAGCTATTTTCAGCTAAATAGACCGCGCGGTAGGGGCGCAAGGGCTTGCACCCCTACAACAGATGTGGTTCAAATAGATGATTTCTGCTGTAATTACCAACCGATTCATTCACAACAACTTATCTGGTGTAATTGGCAGATCGCGAATCCGCTTACCTGTGGCATGATAAACTGCATTAGATACGGCAGCCGCTACCCCCACAATCGGCAGTTCCCCCAAGCTTTTGGTTCCTAGTGCATTCACATAAGGATCGCGTTCTTCAATAAATTGCACTTCCATATTGGGGATATCTGCATGAACCGGAATCAGGTAATCGGAAAGGTTAGCACCAACTATTCTGCCCTGATTAGCATCTATTACAGTTTTCTCCATCAGCGCCATACCGATTCCCCAGGTAATTCCGCCGATAACTTGACTGCGTGCTGTCTTGAAGTTGAGAATTCGCCCTGCATCATAAACGCCTACGCAACGTCTAACTTTGATTTCTCCTAACAATTCATCAACTGCAACTTCCACAAATATCGCCCCAAAAGAATGTTTGGCATATTGTTGGCTCTCTGGGTTGAGTGACGATTCCTCTGTAACTTCTAAACTTTCTAATCCATGACGGCACAGAATATCGGTGTAGCTGTCTCGCTTCGATGGATCTTGTTTTAAAAATATTTGCCCTGACTCAACGGCAATATCTTCTGGTTGCGAACCGTAAAGCAAAGAATTTGCATCTGCGATCGCCATTTTAATTATCTTATCCCGTGCGGCGATCGCAGTTTGATGCACCGCCGGCGAAACACTCGCAACGGTAACTGAGTTCCCTGTAATCGGGGCTTTGGGAAGATTAGTATCACCTAATTCAAACTGCACTGGTAATCCCAAGACTTCAGCAGCTACCTGCGTCATCACTGTGTAAGTACCAGTACCGATGTCTTGAGTACCACTTTGTACTTTCACTTCTCCAGTGGCAAAAATTTCTACCTTGACTGATGCAGTTCTAGCATTGGTGGGAAATGTCGCACTTGCCATTCCCCAACCAATCAGGAAATGATTGTCTCGCATGGAACGAGGAACTGGATGGCGTTGTGCCCATCCAAAAATTTCTGCTCCTTTCTGGTAACATTCTTTCAGGGATTTACTTGACCAAGGTAATCCTTTGTGCGGGTCGATATCTGCATGATTTCTCAGTCTTAGTTCAATTGGGTCAATATTTAAGGTATGTGCCAATTCATCCATTGCCGATTCTAAGGCAAACATTCCCGGCGCTTCTCCTGGCCCCCGCATAAAGGTTGGTGTGCCGGCGTCGATCCGTCCCAAACGGTATTTAATTTTTAAATTGGCACAGGCGTACATCATGGTTGTTGCTGCACCCACTGGTTCGGCAAAGTCATCAAATGTGGAAGTTAAAGATGTCCCAATTTGCTCGATTACAGTTAGTTTACCTTCTTTAGTTGCACCTAATGTTAGCTGCTGCTGAGTTTCAGAACGGTGGCCGCAAGCAGTGTACATTTGCGATCGCGTTAGCACAATTTTTACAGGGCGTTTTACTTGCCGAGCGGCGATCGCTGCTAAAATCGTATGCGATCGCAGCAGCGCTTTACAACCAAATCCGCCGCCTAAATATTTGGAGATGACGCGGACATTTTCTTCGGGAATATTCAGAATAGATGCGATTCGGCCTTGGGTTGCAGAAACGCCTTGAGTAGTTTCATACAGCGTCAAGTTATCCCCTGACCAAATTGCGATCGTTGCAGAAGGTTCTAGGGGATTATGATGTTCTACTGGCGTGGTATAAACTTGCTCTACTAAGACATCAGCTTGGGCTTTCCCCGATTCAATATCGCCTCTGGTGGTTTTAGCTGGCATCATGCCAAAAAATATTGATTCGGGTTCAAATATCTCTGTATGTGCCATTGTGACTGTCGGAATGGCTTCTTCGTAGATAATTTTTATCATAGAGGCAGCAGTTTCGGCTTCTTCTAAAGTTTGGGCAATTACAACCCCCAGATGTTGGCCATCGTAGTAGATATTATGGTCTTTTTCAGTTGACTGAGGTTGTGGAGGCCCAAAGAAAGGTATTTTTACCAGAGATGGGGTTTGTTGGTAAGTAACGACATCTAGTACACCAGGAGAGACTGCGGCTACGGATGTGTCTATTTGGATAATTTTACCGCTGGCGATCGCGCTTTGAAAAATCACTCCATAAGTTAAATTCTCGATTGGCACATCGGCTGTGTAAGGCGCTTCTCCCGTTACTTTCAGCTTACCATCAACGCGATCGAGTGGTTTCCCAATAATTTTATTCATATCAATTAATTATTACTCCTCTTCCTTGTCTCCCTTGTCTCCCTAGTCCCCCTAGTCCCCCTTGTCTCCCTTGTCTCCTTGTCCCCCTTGTCCCCTTGTCCCCTAGTCCCCCTAGTCCCCTACTCCCCTTCTGCTACAACTGAAAGTGCGCGTACCAAAGCGCGTTTGACTAACTCAATTTTAAATTGATTGTGCGTTTGCGGTTTTGCTGCTTTGACGGCTGCTACTGCTGCGGCTGTAAAGATATCTTCGTTAATTGCTTTTTCTTTGAGAAATTCCTCAGCTTCCCTTGCACGCCAAGGTTTGGGTGCTACTCCTCCAAAAGCGATACGTGCTGATTTGATCGTGTCTTGTTCTATATCTAAAGCAACAGCTACGGAAACGAGAGCAAATTCGTAGGAAGCTCGATCTCTTACTTTTAAATAATGGGATTTATAGGCAAAATCTGGAACTTCAATCGCCACAATTAATTCTCCAGGCTGTAATAGAGTTTCTTTTGCTGGTGTGTCGCCTGGTAAGAGATAAAAATCATGAATTGAAATTCGCCGTGATGTTTCTATTCCTTGGATGCAAATCACTGCATCTAATGCCGTCAAAGCTACAGCTAAATCGGAAGGATGAACGGCTATGCAATGTTCGCTAGCTCCGAAAATGGAATGCATTCGATTGTAACCTGTAATTGCCGAACAACCTATACCGGGAGTGCGTTTATTACAAGGAAAAACCGGATCGCGAAAGTAAGCGCAGCGGACTCGTTGCAGTAAATTACCGCCTACTGTTGCCATATTTCGCAGTTGCGGTGAAGCGCTTTGTAATAAAGCTTGGCTAATTACCGGATAACATTCCTGAATTTGGGGATGAAAAGCCACATCGCTCATTCGAGAAATCGCACCAATGCGGATTCCCTGAGGTTGAGATTCAATATCTGCTAAGGGCAAACTATTAATATCAATTAATATATTCGCTGTTTGGACTCCATCCTTCATTAACCCCAGTAAATCTGTGCCACCAGCAATAAATGCAGCAGTTTTGTCTTGCTCAACTGTGGCGATCGCCACTTCTTCTGAGGTAACTTTAGCATAACTAAATGGCTGCATCTTGCTTTTCCTCTAGCACATCCCGAATAGCCGCAATAATATTTGGATATGCTCCACAACGGCAAAGGTTTCCACTCATATTTTCTCGAATTTCTGCTTCAGATTTTGGTAATTCTTCTAATATCATCCCTACGGCTGAGATAATTTGACCTGATGTACAGTAGCCACATTGAAAAGCATCATGGGTAATAAAGGCTGTTTGCATAGGATGGAGTTGACCATCTTGTGCTAATCCTTCAATTGTGGTAATTTCAGTACCGATATGCATGATTGCCAAAGTCATACAAGAGTTAATTCGTCGATTATTAACTAATACAGTACATGCACCACATTCACCGCGATCGCAAGCTTTTTTAGTGCCCATCAAACCCAGCTTTTCTCGAAGTGCATCTAGTAATGTAACACGAGGTTCTATTTTCAAGGAGTAAGATGTATTATTAACATTCAGTGATAATTCTACTTCTTCTGAAGCGAATATTTTCACTTCCTGGGTAAGTGAGTCTGAAGTTCTTGAAGCTAAAGAATTTTCTTTCATATCTCATGTAGATAATAATTACATCATTTACTATACTAGCGATAAAAGTCTGCGGTGGTTCTAGCGTTACTTCCTGACATTTAGAATCCAAGGTAACGGCAATAACGGATGGCAAAAGGCATAAAGTCAGATTTGGTAAATGAATCTCCTATAGGACTAGTATTTGATTTTTGAAATTACTCGTAGAGGCAGGGAACAGGGAACAGGCAATAGGCAATAGGCAATAGGGAAGAAGAGGATTATAAGTGTACGGATTTTTTTCAGAAATAAAACCGGATTCCTCTAGTTATACTAAACTCCTGATAAATTCTGACTTCTGACTAACTTCGGCTCATTTCGGCTACGCGGTAATTGAGCGTAGTCGAAATTCAATGACCAACGCTCGGCGACTACCTGGGTGCTGAATTATTACGTCAAATTTAATGAATTTATCGCTCAAATCGGCGTAATGGTATTTATTTGCGTTTGTCGAATTAGGAAAAAATGCTGAAGCGTGCAGTTTTTGTTACTACCAGCAACCGCAAAATCGATCGCAATCCATTAGAATACGAATTCAGGTTGATTCTTAAGGAAGATTGACTAAAAAACTATTTAGGAGTCAAAGTAATAACTGTGGATCTAGCCAAAAGATCGAGTTGCCTTCAGGCATGGAATAAGTGTATATATTCACGGGAATATTCAAAATTCTGACTGAATAATATGAACACAAACACTCAGAAATTCTCTCAACCCATAGTAGAGAAAGTTGCTATTGTCGGTGCTGGCCCAGGCGGTTTAGCTGCGGCGATCGCACTGAGAAGCCAAGGGATAGAGGTGCAAGTATACGAAAAAGCCCAAGAATTTCGTCCGGCGGGAACTGGACTCGGACTAGCTCCCAACGGCTTGAATTCTCTAGATGCGATCGCGCCGGGAATTGTCGAAACTCTCAAAAGTTCGGGATGCGAAGTTCACCACACGGTTTTAAAGAGTATTCAAGGAGAAACAATTCGGACTAGCGCCACTAAATATTTAGAGCAATACGGACAACCGTTATTGACTGTTTGGTGGTATCGTCTACAACAAGTCTTAGCATCGAGATTGCCGTCTGATATCGTTCACCTCAATCATCGCTGCATCGGTTTTGAACAAGATGCAAACGGTGTAAAAATTCATTTTGATGGCAAAAAATCGGTAGATGCAGATTTGCTGATTGGGGCTGATGGCGTTAACTCTGTCATCAGAGAAACTTTATTTGGCGAGGGTAAGCCTAATTATATCGGTAGTATGTGTTGGCGTGCTGTCATTGAGTATCGCCACGAGCTATTTAATGACTATGAACTAGTTTTTGCCAAAGGCAATCAACAGTTTATGTACCTTTTGAATGTGGGTGGCGGCTATACCAGTTGGATTAGTCGCAAGTTCTCGCCTGAGTATTCCCTTTCGCACAGCGCTGATGAAGTGAAGTCTCGTATTCTCCATGAATTAGCCGACTGGGATAAATCTTTCCGGGAAGTGGTAGAAGCGACACCCGCCGAGGAAATTTGGGAAGGGCCGATTTGCGATCGCCCACCGTTAACTCAATGGAGTCAAGGCAGAGTCACTCTCTTAGGCGATGCTGCTCACCCAATGGCACCTGCAATGGGACAAGGAGCCAATACCACTTTTGAAGATGCATACCAACTACGAGAGTGTTTTTCTGATTCAGCTAATCTGCAAGAAGCTCTGACTAGCTACGAACAGTGTCGCATCGAGCGGACAAAACTCATTCAAGCTCGTAGTGCCTTGGGTGAAATGCGGTACTACGACATTAACACCGTGGCATCTACTGGGCAGACGCAAGAGCGGCAAATGAGTATGAATGATGATTTTCACAAATGGGTGTACGAATTTAAGCCATCTGTAAAAAGTTAAATTCTAGTCTGGTATTAGTAAAAAGTTACTTCGTTCGCAACTAGTGTATAAACCTACAGCAAACCCTAATCTTATCGAGTAATTTGAGACTAGCAGAAGTAACTGTTTTTAGTCAAGCCCTCAAACACAATAAATTCGTTGAATAATTGGGAATTAGTCGCACAAAATCAATATAACTTAATCAAAGTGTTAATTTTTGTGAAAAGCTAATAGCTATCCAATACAGTTCAGAATGAGCAACAAAATCCAGATGTAGAGACGCGATTTCTCGCGTCTTGAAAAACCAATTATCTACACAAATGACCTTTAACTCAAGTGTATTGGATCGCTATCAGCTTTTTGGGGTAAATTGAAGTATTAAATCTCGCTTTGGAGTTGCTAATTTACCCCTATTTCCGGTCGACATTAAGCGCAAGTAATCAGTTTAGCGTGTAGTTTTCAGTTCTTGAAAATTCTCAATTGTCAAAAAGATTTCTTCATCAGCTATTTGACTATTGTAATCGATATTAATTTTAGTGGGATAGCCAAGTTTAGCATTGTATTCTACATCCAGGTTGAATGCCTTACGGTTGATAGCATCTTGAATCACATTAAAGAGTTCGGGAATTGTATCGTATTTTTGAAAGAATTCTGGATTAACTGGTTTACCAGTTGCTACAGAAGTGACTGAAATTGGTTGACCATTACGTACTCGAATAACTACTGGCCCTCTAGCATCTGGTATGCAGAAGCAACTGTTGCTAACCGTAATACTATAGTTATAAATATTTGCCCGCTCCCACAAACGCTTATTAAATTTCAATCGTCTTGAATTCAAGCTATTATTCGCTTGCGTTTGATATTGTGCTTTCTCTACGCTAGTTTCGGATATAGCTGGTAGGTTCATACTTAAAGAAAGCAATAGGGTTGCACTGATGATGGTAGGTAAACGCATATTAATCGATTTATTAGGTTACAAAATCTTCCTATTATTATGTTACAGCAAATTTTAACTTATTTACAAAGATGATATTTGAATAAA
This sequence comes from Nostoc sp. DSM 114167, assembly GCF_052692655.1. Classification (NCBI taxonomy): domain Bacteria; kingdom Bacillati; phylum Cyanobacteriota; class Cyanophyceae; order Nostocales; family Nostocaceae; genus Nostoc; species Nostoc sp. DSM 114167. The sequence goes on along the minus strand of NZ_CP195116.1, from coordinate 2,200,659 downwards.
CTTTATCTTAGAATTAACTTTTTATGTAGATAAATAAAGCTGTATTTTGAAAAATATCCATTTATAATCTAACTTTCAATACATAAATTAGGAACTTTTTTGGAATATTTTAGATCGCCCAAAATTGCCTCATTTTCCAAAGCAATAGACTTCTTGGTTGGCATTTGTCAGGATAAAGGGCAAGGGGAAAAGGGTAAAGAAACTCAAAATCCTTTCCCTTTAACCAAAACCTTTTCCCTAAAAGTGCAAAAACATATTTTTGCAAGAGGTCTAATGTCTACGGCTGACTACGCCTTTGCAGCCTCGTACTTCATGCAAAGAAAACTGCTGTATAATCCTCCTCATCCTTGAAGTATGAGGAGGATTCAATTATTTTTAATTAGCAATCATCAATGTTGCTAATTAGAATTTCGCTGTCAGCTTGCAGACATACCTTAGCTTCTATGGATTTTGAGAGATGTTTACGCAACAATCTCAAAGTTTGTCGCTGATAATAATGGTGGGGCTGTGAATTGATTGTTATCGTTATCAATGTTGGCAAACAAACTACCTGTCCCATAGCCTGGTGATGTCAAGTTTTGGTTGAAGAACAAGTTGCCAGTTCCAAGACTGTAAGTAATGAGTCCAGAGCTAGTTGCAGCTGCTGCATCATTAGCTACTATCTTAATTTGGGACAGATTATTGAGTCCGGTAAAAGTTGTCTTATCAAGGACAATTTTATCGCTAAAGTAGCTGAAGTCAGTAATTTTATCTACACCGAGATCGGCACCATTGTACCCAGCACCTGAGTTGAATACAAAGCGATCGCTACCAGCACCACCAGTCAGAATGTCATTACCTTTACCACCTCGTAAAATATCATTACCAGCATCTCCATAGAGTAAGTCATTGCCAGCACCACCATAGAGAACGTCATTCCCCTCACCACCGAAAGCTCTCAACGGTGTCGTTGTGCCACTACCATCAAGGAAGTCATTGCCAGCCCCGCCTGTGAACCAGACTGCATTTACAGAAGTTCCTGACAGGTTGTTGACATCGAGGATGTCATCACCGCCACCACCATTGATTTCAAACCTCTCTGCACTGTCTACAGTCAGAGTGAAGGGAACCAAGTTCAGGCGATCGAAGATTGCTCTGCCTTGAGCATCTTGTTCTAGGCGGAAGTTGTCTCCCACACCTGCGCCGTTGACCTCAACCACGTCAAAGCCAGCATTGCCACTGATTCTATCGCTACCGTCACCATTGTTCCAGATCAGGCGATCGTTGCCGTTTCCGCCAGTAAAGGTGTCGTTGCCACGATTTCCGAGTATAGTATCGTTGCCGTCCCCACCAGATAGAAAGTCGATACCATCCCCACCTCGTAACAGGTCATTACCTGTATCACCATAGAGGTTATCATTGCCAGTACCACCTGTCAGGCTGTCATTATCCTCACCACCCAAGGCTCTTAACGGTGTCGCTGTACCACTACCATCAAGCAAGTCATTTCCAGCCCCGCCTGTGAACCAGACTGCATTTACAGAAGTTCCTGACAGGTTGTTGACATCGAGGGTGTCATCACCACCCCCACCATTAATTTCAAACCTCTCTGCACTGTCTACAGTCAGAGTGAAGGGAACCAGGTTCAGGCGATCGAAGATTGCTCTGCCTTGAGCATCTTGTTCTAGGCGGAAGTTGTCTCCCACACCTGCGCCGTTGACCTCAACCACGTCAAAGCCAGTATTACCGCTCATTCTATCGCTACCGTCACCATTGTTCCAGATCAGGCGATCGTTGCCGTTTCCACCGATGAAGGTGTCGTTACCACGATCTCCGATTAGGGTATCATTCCCGTTCCCACCGGATAGAAAGTCGATACCATTCCCACCTCGTAACAGGTCATTACCAGCATTTCCGAAAAGGCTGTCATTTCCATCCAAACCATTGAAGTTATCAGAAGCGCCATTACTAATACCTACATCTGCACCATTAGTCGGGCCTGGGCCTGGAATCCAAGTTACTGCCATGATTAATACTCCTAATTCTTAATTTATTTAAGTGAACAATGAGTTACTAATACTTCATTTATAGGAAAAGTATAGAAGTACTAGTTTCTCTCTATGAACTAGAAAACTTATAGTTTTTAGCTGCTAAGTATTAATCAGAGATATTTTCTTCTTTTATGCAGAAATTAGTTTTTGTAAAACTTCTTCACTATGAATTTTAGAGACATACCTGACTGTATCCTGACTTTTCACGTCATTTCAAAAAGAAAGATTAACTCGTGAATGCCTTTTGCAAACTAGCTTTCAACTGATTGAACGATTTTCACTAAAGTTCAAACAAATGTAAGTAACGTTGAACAAATGACAAGATTAAATACTAATCCGTATTCATATTGTGACTTTGCTGACAACTGCTTAATTCGGTGGCTAGCATTAATAAGTGGGTGTTGATATGTAAAACATGGTAAGTTTTTATTCAAATATTTGTAGGTATTAGTGATTTTAAAGTATCTAATAAAAATCAATTCATTTAGCGATCGACCTGGATTTTTGTTGAAGTTTGAGCATTTTTTTTACATTTACTCTCAAACAATTATTTATCCAGTGAGTAAAATGTAATACTTTAATCTGATTCAATATTTTGGTTCTAGATTTACGTAAATTCGACGGCTTATATCGTGTCCGCAAAATTGCCCATAATAAAAGAACCTCACCCTGGTTTTGCTAGGCAAAGCCTGTCCCTCTCCTTGAGCAGAGGGATGTACCATAGGACAGGGTGAGGCTTAGGACTTTTGGGTAATCAGATTACTTGTGTGTACACCGTAAGCCTACTAAGAGAAAGTCCACGCAATACGATTTGGTTAAAGACCGACTGATTATTGTAGAGAAGGCGATTCATCGCGTCTCTTGCCTTAACCAAATAATATTTAGAATCTACACAGGAATCACAAGTAATTTATCGAAGATGATATCATTCCCTGCCTGTCAGTCAGGGAATGAGAAAATACTAACTCGCGGCTAAATTACCCCAACTGACGTAGGGTAATTTTGTAGCTGTTGCTCGAACTTGGTCAGCGTTAGCTACTAACTGACCGCAAGCATCCCAAGTTCCAGAAATGAAGGTGCTTCTTGTCCCTTCTTCGATCGCAACTGAAACAATATAATTATCAATTTGCACTTGCAAGGTTTCCAGATTCACTGTCACGGCGGCTTGGGGATTGGCAGCAACTAACTCTTGTAGTTGTTTAACATCAGCAGCATCGGCTGTTAGACAAGGTATGCCCATTGCCACACAGTTACCAAAAAAGATTTCCGCGAAGCTTTCACCGATTAAAGCTTGGATTCCCCATTTGGCGATCGCTTGGGGTGCATGTTCTCGTGATGAACCACAGCCAAAGTTACGGTTGACTATTAAAATATTCGCCCCTTTGTATTGGGGTTGGTCAAAGGGATGTTCGCCTTTGAGTGCTGTCCGATCATCAATAAATGCGCCTTCGCCTAACCCATCGAAGGTAACGGCTTTCAAATATCGCGCGGGAATAATGCGATCGGTATCTATATCATTGCCTACTAAGGGGATACCGCGCCCTGAAACTGTTTTAACTTCACTCACCATAAATTTTATATCTATTCTTTCAATGACAGCCTGTTGAAAAAGGGACTGGAGACTAGGGGAGGTGAGGGGCAGGGGAAAAGGTTAAAGGGTAAAGGGTAAAGGGTAAAGGCTAAAGGGATAAATTTAACCTTTCCCCCTTACCCCTTTCCCTTTCCCCAATGCCCAATGCCCCTCTATAATTACAAGAGTTCACGGACATCAGAGACTTCGCCTTTAATGGCAGCAGTGGCGACCATCGCCGGACTCATTAACAATGTCCGACCGGAGGAGGAACCCTGTCTTCCTTTAAAGTTGCGGTTGGAGGAAGAGGCGCTGATTTGTCTTCCTTGTAGCTTATCGGGGTTCATCGCCAAGCACATAGAACATCCCGGTTCGCGCCACTCAAATCCGGCTTCTTGAAAGATTTTATCCAGTCCTTCCGCTTCCGCCTCTTCTTTGACCCGTTCGGAACCAGGGACAACGAAGGCTTTGATTCCCTCTGCTACGTGGCGACCTTTGGCAATTTTCGCAGCTTCTCGCAAATCACTAATTCTGCCGTTGGTGCAACTCCCAATAAAGCAGACATCGATTTTAGTACCCTTGATCGGTTGACCGGGATATAAATCCATGTAGCGGTAAGCTTCTTCGGCAATAAATCGGTCTTCTTCTAGCAGTTCTTCTGGCTGAGGCACTGACTGGTGGACACCGATACCTTGACCGGGAGTAATCCCCCAGGTGACGGTAGGGGGAATTTCGGCAGCATTGAATATCACCACATCATCATATTGGGCATCAGCATCGCTCTTGATGGAATCCCACCAAGCTACTGCTTTATCCCAATCTGCATCTTTGGGTGCAAAATCTCTTCCCTTAAGGTAATCGTAAGTGACTCGATCGGGATTGACATAACCGCATCTAGCACCGCCTTCGATCGCCATATTGCAGACAGTCATCCTCTCTTCCATATTCATTTGCTCAAATGTAGTCCCTGCAAATTCGTAAGCATAGCCTACGCCACCTTTCACGCCAAGGGTGCGGATGATATGCAGAATGACATCTTTGGCGTAAACACCAGGGTTGAGAGTGCCGTTAACTTCGATTCTGCGGACTTTCAATTTCGAGAGGGCGAGGGTTTGGGAAGCGAGAACATCCCGAACTTGGCTAGTACCGATACCAAATGCGATCGCACCAAATGCACCATGACTGGAAGTATGGCTATCTCCACAAGCGATCGTCATTCCGGGTTGAGTCAGTCCGAGTTCGGGAGCGATCACGTGAACTATACCCTGGCTACCAGAACCAATATTGTAAAAAGTTATGTTATTTTCTTGACAATTTTGTTCGAGCGCCTGAATCATTTCTTCTGCCAAGCTATCCACAAAGGGACGCGCCTGGTTTTCTGTGGGCACAATATGATCGACTGTGGCGACGGTACGCTCTGGAAATAGTACTTTTAGACTTCTCTCGCGTAACATAGCAAAGGCTTGGGGACTGGTGACTTCATGAATTAAATGAAGCCCGATAAATAGTTGCGTCAGCCCTGAGGGAAGTGTACCGACGGTGTGTAAGTCCCAAACTTTATCAAACAGGGTACCTTTGCTCATACGTCAATCAGTATTTAAAGAGTCCGGTCTTAAATAGTATCAAAAAATAGTCTGGATTTTTGCAGATCGCTTCATATAGTTACATCTTATTTCTCTGTGCCCTTTGTGCCTCTGTGGTTTTATTCTTTTTTAACGAACCGCAGAGGCGCAGAGAACACAGAGTCAGAGAGAAAATGTCACTTTTGACGCAGTAAATCCGAAATATTGAGGTGCAAAGATGTAAATAACTTTATCCTTTTTCACAAGGATATGTTAAGACAATACGAGATAATTGCACTACCAGATTATGCCCATAGATTTACGGGAATTTTATCAGGCTAGCGATCCTAGTAGAACTCTGTTTGTCAGCAATAGCTCTGATGGCAAGTATTACATAGATTTTTCCTCAGTCCGGGGTGGTGATATTCTTGGCAAGCTGAAGCAGAAAATTACTTTTTTTAAGCCAAATGAACCCACCTGCACTTTATTTACTGGGCATATTGGTTGTGGAAAATCAACGGAACTATTACGGTTGCAGGCCGAATTGGAAAAGTTAGGTTTCCATGTGGTCTATTTTGAGTCTAGCGATGACCTGGAAATGACCGATGTTGATATTGCCGATGTGCTGCTAGCGATCGCTCGGCGTGTAAGTCAAAGTTTGGATAAAATTATACTGGAGTCACCCAACAAGTTTAATGAGTTGCTGCAAGGTGCTTGGAAAGTTTTAAACGCTGAGGTGACGGCGGGAAAAGTTAAGCTTCCGGGGGTTGGTGATGTCGGTTTATCGGGAGATAAAGATAAGTTTTCTCTGTCTGTGGGTATTGGTGAAATCACCGCGAAGATGAAAAATGACCCAGCGCTGCGAGAAAAACTCAATCAGTATTTAGCACCGCAAAAAACTAAGCTACTGGAAGCGATTAATCAAGAATTATTGGAACCTGCGATCGCTAAACTCAAACAGCAGGGTAAAAATGGTCTGGTGGTAATTGTCGATAATCTTGACCGCATAGATAATCGTGCCAAACCTTGGGGTCGTCCGCAGCAGGAATATTTATTTGTCGATCAAGGTGAGTTTTTGACGAAGCTGAATTGTCATCTCATCTACACCATGCCCTTATCTTTGAAGTTTTCCAATGATTACGGAATGCTGACTCAGCGTTTCCCAGAAGACCCCAAGGTGTTACCAATGGTTCCTATCCAATGGGCTGATGGCAGCGTTCATACACAGGGAATGTCACTCATGCAGCAATTGGTACTAGCTAGAGCTTTTCCCGATCTGAAACCAGAGGAGCGTTTAAATCAAGTTACCGAGATTTTTGATAGTGCTGCTAGCCTTGAGCGGTTATGTCAAATGAGCGGTGGTCATGTGCGGGACGTGCTGAGGCTGCTGAATACTTGGATTATGGAAGAAATGAGTCTTCCCTTAACCCGTGAAACCTTAGAGCAAGTGATTCGTTCGCGGCGGAATGAAATAATGTTGCCGATTTCTGAGGATGAGTGGCAATTGTTACGTCATGTCAAGGAAAGGAAAAAGGTTAGTGATGACCAAGGATATCAAAAACTGATCCGCAGTCGGTTTGTCTTTGAATATCGCGATAGTGGCGAGTCTTGGTTTGATGTTAATCCGGTTTTGGCAGAAGCAAGAGAGTTGAACCTTTCTTAAGAGTAGGGTGTGTTACGGCTTCCGTAAGCACCATCTCCGGTTTCCGGTACGTTATGCTTCGCGTTACACACCCCACATCTACTATTCGCCCTGGCTCTTTTAATCCCAAATCCCAAATTCCAAATTGGTATGACAGATTCACAGCAACCTGAAAATGAAAAGGGACTGCGACAATTAGCTTGGGCGATTGAGTCCTCGGCGGGACAGTTTAAGTTGATTTTGGCCCGGTGTAATTATGTTAGCTTGCGCGATCGCTTAATCTCCAGACTGCAAGAAATTTGTCAAGTCGAAATTTGTGTCTTGGCGGTGCAGCAATCGAACAGAACTCTTTATACTGCGATTCAGGAAGAATTCGGCGAACAAATACCAGCCTGTGTAATGGTTGTGGGTTTAGAATCAGTGCAGAATTTGTCTGTAATGTTAACTTCTGCAAATCAGGTGCGGGAAGAGTTTCGCAAGAATTTTTCTTTTCCCTTAGTATTTTGGATTGACGATGAAATCTACAAGCAACTAATACAGCTTGCGCCAGATTTAGAAAGTTGGGCAACTACGAGAAATTTTGATATATCAACACAACAATTAGTAGATTTTGTTATCCAAACGGCTAATCAATGGTTTAGCAATAAATTAAATTTTAGCATTAATATATATCTTAAATTGGAAGATGAGCTAGAAACAGCACAAAGAGAATTACTTAAAAAACCAGATGTTTATAATTTAGAAATCCAAGCTAATTTAGAATCTTTATTAGGTTTTATCAAACAAATAAATAATCAAAAAGATTTGGCGCTACAGCATTATCACAAAGCTTTTGAGCTATGGCAGCAAAGTAATAATATAGAACATCAGATAAAAATCCTCGGTGAAATTAGCTTTTGTTATTATCTCAAAGCTTTTAAACATCAAGATATCAATCATCCCGATTGGCAAGTGACTTGGCATTATCTTCAAGAGTATATAAATTTTATTAATCAGTTCCGAAGTCCAGATTTAACTGAGTTTTCACCTAATCTAGAAAAGTTAACGCGAAATCTAACCCCCCGACCTCCTTCCCTACTAGGAAATGGGGAGAATTCAAAGCCTCTCTCCTTCCAGGAGAGAGGTTTGGAGAGAGGTTTTCCATATTCTCAGCCAGATTTAATTGCTAATGCAGTAGTTAAATTCGGCGATATCTTGCGAGACTTACAAAAGTGGGAAACTTTGCAGAGTCTTACAGAAAAAGCTTTAGTAGTACATCAAACTAACAACCAGCCAAGAGAATTAGCCAAAGATTACGGCTTTTTAGCTGAGGTGGCTTTGGCTAAAAAAAACTGGATTGAAGCAAATCGGCTAGTTCAGCAAGCCTTGAAAGTTTTTACTACAATTCCCAATGTGGAATCAGCGAGTATATCAGGGGTTGGATCTGAGATTTCCGAAATAGATTTAAAATCAAAAGATTTGAGTTTATATCGATTTATATTAGGTCGTTCTCAATACCATTTAGGTCAACTTCAACAGGCAACTCTCAACTTAGAAACTGCAAGAGATGTGGGTAATCCTTTAAAAGATGTCAGACTTTACTTGGATATTATCAGATTTTTGCAGCAGTTTTATTTTGAGCAGAAAGAATATCTCAAAGCATACAAAATCAAACAGCAACAGCGTTCCATTGAACAACAATTTGGCTTGCGGGCTTTTATTGGTGCGGGTAGGTTAGAAGCGACAAAGCAGGCATTTGTAGAGACATTGCGCTCAAACTCTCCTCAAGGAAACATTGCCCCAGAAATTGCTGCATCTGGTCGCCTGTTGGATGTAGAACGTTTGATTGAACGCATGGGTCGCCCTGATTATAAGTTGATAGTAATTCATGGGCAATCAGGTGTAGGCAAAAGTTCCCTGGTGAATGCGGGACTAGTGCCAGCTTTAAAGGATAAAGCGATCGGTGTTCAAGATTATATGCCGGTGGTAATGCGGGTTTATACTAACTGGGCGGAAGAGTTGGGGAGGCTTTTGGGGAATGAAGGGGATGAGGGCAGGGGGCAGGGGGCAGGGGGCAGGGGAGAAGGGGATGAGGGGGAGTTAGAACTGCAAGTTTCGACCTTTGAACTTGGAAGTTCACCCTCAGAAGGTCAACGTTCACCCTCAGAAGGTCAACGTCCACCCTCAGAAGGTCAACGTTCACCCTCAGAAGGTCAACTTCCACCCTCAGAAGGTCAACTTTCACCCTCAGAAGGTCAACGTTCACCCTCAGAAGGTCAACTTTCACCTTCAGAAGGTCAACTTTCACCCTCAGAAGGTCAACTTCCACCCTCAGAACTCGGAACTACGCAATATTTAATATCCAAACTCAAAGAAAACGAACAGTGTAACCTCCGCACGGTGTTAATTTTCGATCAATTTGAGGAATTTTTCTTTGTTTACACCGAACCTGCACAAAGAAAGCAATTCTTTGAGTTTCTGGGAGAGTGTCTGAATGTTCTATCGGTGAAAGTTATTTTATCGCTGCGGGTGGATTACATCCATTACTTGCTGGAGTGCAATGATTTATCCAGTCTCAAGATTATTGGCAATGACATTCTCAGTAATAATGTGCTTTACAAGTTGGGGAACTTCTCACCTGCTGATACCAAGTCAATTATTCAGCGTTTAACTGAAAATACTAGTTTTCATTTAGAACCTGCTTTAGTTGAACAACTGGTACAAGATTTAGCTGGGGAATTGGGCGAAGTTCGTCCTATTGAGTTGCAGGTTGTAGGGGCGCAACTGCAAACGGAGAATATTACAACTCTGGCAGAATATCGGCAGCGTGGCACTAAGGACGAATTGGTTAAACGTTATTTGCATGAAGTTGTTAATGATTGTGGTGAAGAAAATCAGCAAGCAGCAGACATATTACTGTATTTGCTGACGGATGAAAAAGGAACGCGCCCTTTAAAGACTCGCGCTGAATTGAAAGCAGATTTTGAGCCGTACTTTTCGGAGATCCCCCCAACCCCCCTTAAAAAGGGGGGCTTTATTCTTTCAACCCCCTTTTTAAGGGGGTCGCCGCAGGCGGGGGGATCGGAAGCTAGGGCGAAACAAGCTTCTGAAATCAGTAAATTAGATTTGATTTTAGAAATTTTTGTCCAATCCGGCTTAGTGGTTTTGTTACCAGAAAACCCCGCCGACCGTTATCAACTGGTACACGACTATATCGCCGCCTTTATCCGCCAGCAACAGGAACCGAAGTTAAAGCAGGTGATGGCGGAACTTGAAAAGGAACGAAAAGAAAGAAAACTGAGTGAGGCGAAACTAAATAGCTTTCTCAAACGCGCCCTTTTTGGTACTGTGGCCGCAGGTTTAGGATTTGCTGCTTTAGCAGCAGCAACATTCCAGTGGTCACTAGAGGCAAATGTTAATCAAATTAGCGCCATCAATACTTCTTCTGAAGCCTATCTTGTCTCTGGAAAACATCCAGATGCTTTAATAGCAGCCTTAAAAGCAGGTAGCAAACTCAAGCATACAATTTGGGCGCAGCACAGAAGCGATATCTTAATGCAAACTGTGGCAACTTTACAGCAAGCGGTTTATTTAAAGCCAAAGGAGAAGAAAGAAAACCGTGCCATAGAAGTGAATACTTTAGAAGGTCATAGTGATAGGGTCATTAACGTCGCCTATAACCCCAATGGACAACAGTTAGCTTCTGCTAGTTTTGACACCACTATCAAAATCTGGGATGTTGCCAGTGGCCAACTCCTCAACACTCTCAAAGGCCATGGAGATGACGTCAAAAGCGTTACCTACAGCCCTAATGGACAACAGTTAGCTTCTGCTAGTGCTGACAAGACCATCAAAATCTGGGATGCCCACAGTGGTCAACTCCTCAAATCCCTGAGCGTGAGCGATGTCGTCATTAGCGTTACCTACAGCCCTAATGGACAACAGTTAGCTTCTGCTAGTGATGACAACACTATCAAAATCTGGGATGCCCACAGTGGTAAACTCCTTAAATCCCTGACTGGTGCTAACAGTTCGGTCATTAGCGTCACCTACAGCCCTAATGGACAACAGTTAGCTTCTGCTAGTGCTGACAAGACCATCAAAATCTGGGATGTTGGCAGTGGTAAACTCCTTAAATCCCTGACTGGTCATAGCGATGTCGTCATTAGCGTCACCTACAGCCCTAATGGACAACAGTTAGCTTCTGCTAGTGCTGACAAGACCATCAAAATCTGGGATGTTGATAGTGGTAAACTCCTCAATACTCTCAAAGGCCATAGCGATGTCGTCAGTAGCGTCGCCTACAGCCCCAATGGACAACAGTTAGCTTCTGCTAGCCATGACGACACCATCAAAATCTGGGATGTTGATAGTGGTAAACTCTTCAACACTCTCAAGGGTCATAGCAATATGGTCTTTAGCGTAGCCTACAGTCCCAATGGACAACAGTTAGCTTCCGCTAGCGCTGACAGCACTATCAAAATTTGGGATGTTGGCAGTGGTCAGATCCCCAACACTCTCAAGGGTCATAGGGATGGGGTCAGTAGCATTATCTACAGCCCTAATGGACAACAGTTAGCTTCTGCTAGTTATGACAAGACCATCAAAATCTGGGATGTCCGCAGCAGTCAACTCGTCAAATCCCTGAGCGTGAGCGGTCAGGTCAATAGCATCGTCTACAGCCCCAATGGACAACAGTTAGCTTCTGCTAGTAATGACAACACTATCAAAATCTGGGATGTCAGCAGTGGTCAACTTCTGAAAACCCTGACGACTGGTGATAGCACTACGGTCAACAGCGTCGCCTACAGCCCCAATGGACAACAGTTAGCTTCTGCTAGTGATGACAACACTATCAAAATCTGGGATATCAACAGTGGTCAACTCCTCAACACTCTCAAAGGCCATGGAGATGAGGTCAGTAGCATCGCCTACAGCCCCAATGGACAACAGTTAGCTTCTGCAAGTTGGGACAAGACGATCAAAATCTGGGATATCAACAGTGGTCAACTCCTGAAAACCCTGACTGGTCATAGCAATATGGTCAGTAGCATCGCCTACAGCCCCAATGGACAACAGTTAGCTTCTGCAAGTTATGACAATACGATCAAAATTTGGGATGTCAGCAGTGGTCAACTCCTGAAAACCCTAACTGGTCATAACAGTTATGTCTTTAGCGTCGCCTACAGCCCCAATGGACAACAGTTAGCTTCTGCAAGTTGGGACAAGACGATCAAAATTTGGGATGTCAGCAGTGGTCAACTTCTCAAAACCCTGACTGGTAATACTGATAGGGTCAATAGCATCGCCTACAGCCCCAATGGACAACAGTTAGCTTCTGCTAGTAATGACAAGACAATAATTTTATGGGATTTGGATTTCGATAATTTATTACACAGTGGTTGCAATTTGCTAAATAATTACTTCATTGCCCATCCAGAAGTGTTAGAAGAGTTGCAATCATGCCAAACTCCATCTCGGTTAGCGCAAGGGGCGACAGCGTTAGTCATCCAAGGTGAGAAGTTAGCGCGAAATGATGATATTAATGGCGCTGTTGAAAAGTTCAACAAAGCAAAGCAGTGGAATAATAAATTAAAGTTTGATTCCCAGGCGAGAGCGAAGGAGTTGGCGAATCAAGGTAAGAGGGAATAGGAGACAAGGGGACAAGGGGACAAGGGGACAAGGGGACAAAGGGACAAGGGGATGGGAAAAGAATCTATCAAGACTCATGAAAATTTAGAGGTTTATCAACTGGCGTTCTCCGCAGCGATGAAAATATTTGAAATCTCGAAAAAATTTCCTGTTGAGGAGCGATATTCCTTAACTGACCAAATTTGTGACTTTACCCATAAGTTTGCCGCGACTGGAACCATAACTTTGCCGTCAACAACACTATAACCCTCATTCTTGCGTCAGCTAATTTTGGATGAAATTGACAGTTTAGAACCATAAATTTGCCGCTAGTCCAAATTGGAAGGATAAGCTTGCCGTGAGTCCAATCAAGCATAGAAAGCAGGAAAGCACCGAATTTTTCTAAAATAGAGCAGAAGCGGTTCATGCTGGTATGGGATAGAAACTTTTGGCTATCCCTCTGTTCTGAGTAATTACTGGAGTATTGGAAGCTCCTCCTAATCAGTGAGAACATTGCGAACAATAGCCTAAGCTGCCACTCTAACCAAAGTAGTTGGCGATGAGGGCAATTTTGCACAAGAGGATGTTGATGTATTAAACAAACTCTGACATTTTTAAATTTTTCTGGGAATTTCCATCTATGGTAGCCATATTACTTCATAGTGAGGAATATGTAGACTTAACGTTTAAGCTGAGAGGCGCACCGATTCCTCTTGATAATGGTTATGCTATCTATAGTGCTTTGTCCAGGATTTGTCCTAGCCTTCACGAACTAAAGTCTATTGGTATTCATCCGATTGCTGGAATACCGGACAGGAACAATTTGCTTGAACTCACTGCTCAATCTCGTCTAAAAATTCGGATTTATCATCAACAAATTCCTTTAGTTTATCCTTATTTAGCGGGTCAAGCTTTTCATATAGATCAAAATTCCTATCAACTAGATATTCCCGACTACAAACCGTTAATTTCTTCAGAAAGTGTCTATTCCAGATTAGTCATAATTAAAGGGTTTCAAGACTCTACTAACTTTCTTGAAGCTGTGCAACGGCAACTGGATAATTTAGGAATACAAGGAAAAATTGAACTTCTTACCCGACAAGATGGAACGCCTCAACGAAGACAATTAACCATCAATAAACAAGGAAAACAGTTTAAAGTTAGAGGATTTGGCATAAAAATCAGCGAACTCAACCCAGAAGATTCCTTAACCTTGCAAGAACAGGGAATTGGCGGGAAACGAAAGATGATGTGTGGAATATTTGTCGCAGCGACTCGCCGCAAGGAAGAAGAGGAGACCTGATCATGGTTGCTACCCAACCCAAAATTTCCTTATCTCTCGACGCTGCGGATACGACAATAATGCACCGCGTGGGAATGACGGGACTTTACATGACTTTAAAGCGATTAGAGAAGCAATATCCCTCATCTCGTCAACGGGGAGGACATGTATCATGGTCTTTGACTGCTGATACTATTGAATTATTCTGGCAAGGAAGTGATTTTGTCGCCCTATCTTGGTTAATTAAGGAGTCTTTTCAATTAAATCATACAGGTTTAATTCATTTAACAGGATTAGACAATGATCTAATAGATTTAAGGCACAAAATCCATATTCATGAAGGAATATGCGCTATTTTCCTGCGTCTTAATAAGTTTTATCAAGCGGGAGAGATAGTTAACACTGAACTAACAGTTGAAGAACAAAAAGTCGAGTATCAATACAAATCCCTAACTTGGTACGCACATCAAACCTTTGCAGAGAAGTTATGCGAGGCAGATACCCAAAAACTCAGACAGGATTATGTTCAAATAACCAGTTGGTTATATTTAGGGGGAATTGTCCGCCATGCTAGGACGCAGAATACTACAAAACTGGAAGAGAAACCTGAATACGCCTTAGCATTATTATTTATACCAGTAGTTTGTCATTATTGCTTACTTCATATTTCATCAGAAGACTTGAAGGAAAGGAAACCCCATCGCTACCTAGTGGTGATTCCGGAAATCAAGGATTTTGAAGATGCTTCTCAAAGGAGATGGCGATTACAGCAATTAGAAACTAAACAACTTCATGTTAGTAGCCTTGGTGAAGCAGGATTACTTTATTACAGCTTAGACGATATTCAGCCTGAAGCCGACTACTATCAAGCTTGTCAAGTTTGGTTATATGAAAAAATGAATCAAGCTTCTCGTCAAAGGACATTGATGAGTATAGAAGAAATTAAAATTGATAAAATTACTTTAATCACTTATCAACAGGTTCAAAAATACTTTCAAACCAATTATCAGAAGATTAGACCTCAGCAAATTTTTATTAAAGTGAATCCGATTCGCTCCCTGATTGCTGATAATTTAGTGAAAGGAATCCATTGGTGGTCTAACTTTTGGGAAAAATTGGTGATAGAGGATTCAAAAGGATATTTATTTAACCAGTTATTTTCCAATGGAGAAGGATTCATCATAATGGCTGAGAACAGTGAAGAAGACAAGCAGTATCTTATTTTTATTAAGGTATTTCAGCAAGCTATGAAGGGTAACTTTGCTAAAATGTACGCCAAAGCAGAGTCAGGAAAAGAGCCTCCAATTAAGAAGAAAGTTGAACGATTAAGGGCAGAGTTAAACTATTGTTATGATGAATTGTCGTTTAAGGAATATTTGTCTGACTTTTTAGTAAGAGGGGGATTGAATAAGTATTTTAATGAGCATCAGGAAGAGATTACACTACTAATTAAAAAATCACCTTGGCAAGAAATAAGAATTTGGTCATTGTTAGCGATCGCCAGTTATAAGCCCAAAGATAAACCCACTAATAGGGATGATAGTTCATTGCCAAACAATCAAAAACTAGAAGAAGTGAATGATGGCTCAGAAGAAGAATGACAGTAATATCCCAAATTATTATCTTTACGGAACAGTCCTCACTCGTTATGGTTTAGCGTCCTTAAATCATGACATTAGACGAGGAAATAAGACTATTCTGCAAAAAGGCTATTGGAATAATGGTAAAATTCATTCTTTTGTAGGTTCAAGTGCAATTCGTTGGGCGTTACGTTTTTATCTTCAAAAGCAAGGTTGTTTGGTTAATCGAGTCTGGGATGAGGAAGAACATATTAATCGGTTAACAAGTGAAGATTTCGATCCAGAAAAATTTTATGATGATGATATTTTTGGGTTTGCTTTATTAGAGTCTGCTGAAACAGAGGAGGACACTTCAACAACAAAGAGAAAAAAGAAACAAACAAAGACCAGCACTCCTAATCAGCGAATGGGTGCTTTAGGGATGAATATGGCTGTTTCGCTAACGCCTTATGATGGTGCAGTTAAGTTAGGGGCAAAAAGTGGCAGAGAGAAGGATAGTACATCTCTCCATTTTACAGAATATCATGCAACTCGATATCAATATTATTTTGGAATTAATGCCACTCATCTCAAAGATTTTTCGCGGATTTTACCTCTGATAGATGGGATTATGAACCTGCCCAAGGTAGGAGGGAGTAGTAATATTTTTAATTATCCTTTCTGTCCAGATAGTTTGGTATTTCAATGGACGAATCATTTTGCTTCCTATATTTCCTATTGTTTTGAATATTGCGATCCTAAGAGTAAGGAAGCAAAACTTACAAAAGAGTTTATAGATGAAGTGGAATGTGGACAGATTGACCCTAGTCAATTGTGGATTGGGGGAACAATTGTTAAGGAGTTACAGCAATTGGATAATTTTGATAATTCCCCTTTTAATAAGGCGCATATTTATCGTAATCGAAATGAACTGATTGAAGCTTTGAAAACAGTCATTAAAAGAGATTTGGGCTTAGGAGAATCAAAATGATTGCACCATTAATTCTCTATTTGGATGTTCCGTTTGCGACTTTTCGGGAGTCCCATGCAAGGGAAATGGGAAAAACCTATCCTGTCCCTCCTCCAGCGACAGTGTATGGGATGTTGTTGTCTTTGGTAGGGGAAACGAATGTCTATCGCCACTGTGGGGTAGAATTAGCGATCGCGATGTTATCTAGCCCCAAAAAGTCACAAATTTTGCGTCAAATGAGACGGTTTAAGAATGCTGATTTTAGCCATCCAGAGAATGTTATTCCCTGTTATCAAGAAATCTTGTCTAATGTGAAGTGTTTGATTTGGGTTCGTTCTGACGAGGAAAAGATACAACCAAGCTTAAGGGACAGGATACAGTTAGCGTTTGACCATCCTGAGCTAGTAAGACGGTTTGGTTGTTTATTTTTGGGAGAAAGCGACCAGTTGATTAAAACGATCAAACTTGTCTCGGAAGATTATCTAGAGGGGGTGAGACAGTGGGCGATTAGAGATAATCGTGGCAGGTTAACTTTACCCTATTGGGTTGACCATGTGGGGTCAAGAAATACCCGATTTTTGAGGTATCGGATTGAGGAAATGGATAGATTATCACCTCCTGATTTAGCCTGGACAATGGTTCAATCTCCGATTTGACAAGTACCCCTGCTGGCGAGGAGAATTGAGGGTAAAAAATGACGGAAAGAATTACAGCATTAAGGGATATAGCAATTTAGATAAAGAAAAAGGTGCTTGTAAATCCTTGAAAAAGTTAGGGAAATTGAGTTTTAGAGGTTGAAGAAATACAAGAAATTGATAAGTTTTGTCTTTTTGGGATCTCCGGCTGAGGGGTACTTGTAAAATTGTGAGTGAGCCTTCATCACTCAAGGGTTTTAGCCTTTGCTGTGAGTCGTGGCTTTATGCCGTTAGGCGTTGCTCAAAATTAATCGAGCAACAGTATAAGAATATACTTGATGTTGTGAGTCGTGGCTTTATGCCGTTAGGCGTTGCTCAATCGGCTCTCCCTCCGTTAGATCCAACCTCTAGTTGTGAGTCGTGGCTTTATGCCGTTAGGCGTTGCTCAAGTTGTTGGCAATAGCGGCAGTGGTAAAACTTCTGTGTGAGTCGTGGCTTTATGCCGTTAGGCGTTGCTCAAAGTTCGTCGAATCGCATAGGTTTAAAAAATTGTTATAGTGTGAGTCGTGGCTTTATGCCGTTAGGCGTTGCTCAATGTTGTGAAAGCCGCGTTTAAGATGGCGGTTCTTAGACGCGGCTTTATGCCGTTAGGCGTTGCTCAATCTTGCAAGATGAAGCGGCTAATGTTATTAGCCAGGCGATCGCCTGAACAACCTTTGCAATTGGCAGAGTTTGACAGGCAAGTAGCGCTAGAAGCTCTTTGTCAGAGGCAGACTGTAATTCCTTTTTGGTGCGATGCCTGCGGCGGACTACGCCAACGCATTCACGAAGTCTTACACCAAAACCTCAAACGCTTTAGCAAATAATATTAAGTACTATTACGCTGCATAAGGATGCTTATTAGCACTTTTATATTGCTGATAGATATGGAGAAATACTATATTACTCAGGTTGTCTACATCGCTATCATCGTAGGCATCTACAGGTAATCCTGTATCTTCGCTGTACAAGTAATCATAAATAAAACTCTTAATTGTGGCTCTTGTAGATTCCTTATCCCGCCAGTTTTCTAGTTGCTGTAATTGTGATTTCACGGCTTCAATTAGCGACTGAGAAACTTGTTTGACGCGGTTTCTAATTCTGGTATCCAAATTATCTTTAGATGAGCAAAGCAAGTCAAAAACGGCAAGGTGTTCTTCGCTTAAACCTTCGCGGACAGCACGGGTGTCTTCTTCGGAGAGGTCTTTTAC
This sequence comes from Nostoc sp. DSM 114167, assembly GCF_052692655.1. Lineage (NCBI taxonomy): Bacteria > Bacillati > Cyanobacteriota > Cyanophyceae > Nostocales > Nostocaceae > Nostoc > Nostoc sp. DSM 114167. The sequence goes on along the minus strand of NZ_CP195116.1, from coordinate 2,182,549 downwards.
TAGTTGCAGAAGTTCCTCAAACGTTTGTTCGATCGCTACTCGGTCAGTTTCGCGGTTATAGTTTTGGATAACTTGTTGATAGCGCGTGTAATAGTCAATGCGAGATGGGTTTCGTTGTACCATTCGCTGGAGTTGGCGTTCGACGGCTTCTTTGAGGGTTTGGACTGAGGTATTTTTGGTCTGGGAATTAGCAAATTCTGCTTTTAATAACTCAAAGTCTATATTACTAATATCGTAAGTTTTGCCTGACTCTGCGCCTGGAAGACGGGAAGTATCAACATTGATGAACTCGCTAACAACACCTTGTAAGGAACGGAGGACAGCGTTGATATCTAAAGATATTTTGTGCTGTTCGTGTAAGTGTTTGTAAATTTGCTCAATGGCGTTATATCTACCTTGGTAGGGTGCTGTTAATTTCGGTTCAGTAATTAGTGCCTGTTTCTTTTTGAAGACTTCCCTTGCTAATACTTCAAAGCGTGCGCGAGATTCATCGTTAGTAGAAACTGCATTAACTGCACTTGGCAAAGCAGCAATTTTATCAAATCCTTCTGTTTCAAGCAGTTCTTGCAGGTCAAACCCCAGATTGGCTATGTGGTCAATACAACTTTGAAGTGCGATCGCATAATCTTCTTGTAATTGGTTCAGGTCGTTGTAAGGTGTTATACTTTCATCTTCGCTTCCTACTTCTGCACGAGAGTATCTTGCAAGGGCGGCACGGAGACTTGTTAAAATACCGTTGTAATCAATTAATAAACCGTTATTTTTACCTTCATGGACACGGTTTGCACGGGCGATCGCTTGCATGAGAGTATGTCCTTGTAGGGGTTTATCTATATATAGTGTGGCAAGGCTGGGGACATCAAAGCCTGTTAACCACATGGCGCAGACAATCGCCAAGCGGAAAGGGTGTTTTTCGTTCTTAAATTCTTCCTCTAGATTGCGACTTTTGATAACTTGGCGATGGGGAATTATATCTAAACCCCAATCTTTGAAAGTTTTAACTTCGTTTTGGGCTTCGCTAATCACAACTAAATATTCGGTTGACTCCAGCCATTGCAGATGTTGCTGGTGTTCCACTTCCTCTTGTTCATCAGCAGCTTGTTTGACTAATTGTTTCTGTGCTTGTATTGCTTGTTTCCAGTATTTATCGATAAGTCCGTGCATTCGCACGGCGGTAATTTTATCTAGACAAACAAGCATGGCTTTTCCTGTTTGCCAACGTTGGGTATAGTGAGCTACTAAGTCTTGGGCAATTCGATTCTAAACGTTTTTCGGCGGTGAGGATGAGATATTCTCCCCCCAACCGACGACGGACAGCTTCTTCCTGTTCAGCGTCGAGTTCAAATTGTTCAATCGCAGTAGCGAGGCGTTGATTTAGTTCCTCGGAAGTTGCAACCTGGCGTTGACTACCTTTGTCGTCATAATATAATTCTTCGCCTCGATTGTCGTAATAGAGGGGAACAGTTGCACCATCTTCAACAGCACGTTGGAAATCGTAGGTGGAAACGTAGCCGCCGAAAACTCGACGGGTAAGTTGGTCTTCTTCTGACTCCATCAAGGGTGTACCAGTAAAGCCGATGAAAGACGCATTGGGTAAAGCTTGGCGCATATTTTCTGCAAGTTTACCGTATTGGGTACGGTGCGCTTCGTCGGAGATGACGATAATATCGGGACGGAGGGAGTAAATCTCACCTGGTTTGTTGAATTTGTGAATAAGCGTGAAAACGTAGCGATGGTTGTCTTTGAGTAATTCAGCTAATTGTTCACCACTGGCCGCTTGAGTATTAGTCTCTTTGATAGCACCAACGCCAGCGAAGGTTTTTACGATTTGATTATCTAATTCTTGGCGATCTGTGACGATGACAAAGGTAAAATTACCTGGTAATTGGCGGTGGGCTTTGCGAGTGAGAAATGCCATCGAGTAAGATTTACCGCTACCTTGAGTATGCCAAAAAACGCCAAGTTTACCTTCTCGAACTTCCCGTTGTTGAACGGCGGTAAATGCGCGGTTGACACCAAGAAATTGGTGATTACGAGCTAGAATTTTGATAGTTTTACCGCTACTGTCATCAAAAAGAATGAAGTTTTCGATGATGTCGAGGAAATTGTCTTTACGGCACATCCCCATTAACATTGTTTGGTAGTCAACTTTGCCTTTTTCTTCTTCCTCTAGACGTTTCCATTCTTGAAAATGGCTGTAACGACTGGTGATGCTACCAACTTTCCCTTCTATTCCATTACTCAACATGACTATGGCGTTGTGATGGAAAATTTCCGGGATAGTGTTTTTGTAGTCGGTGTAGTTGTCTTCGTAAGCGACTCTGACGTTGCGGTGTGTGGCTTTAAGTTCAATAAATAGTAAAGGAATACCATTAACAAAGCCGATGATATCAGGCCGTTTGGAATAGAGAGAACCTTTAATAGACAATTCCCGCACAACCAGGAAATGATTATTTTCGGGGTTTTGAAAGTCAATCACTTTGAGGCGGGGATTGATGGTTTCACCCTCTGGATTTTTGTAGGGTTTCTCTAAGATACCTTCGCGGATCAGTTGGTATTTTTTCTGGTTGATGGTAACTAATTGGTCTGAAATATTGGATGTGGTGAATTGTTGAATGGCATCCTCGTATACTTGCTGTGGATGACCAGGATTAAATTTCTCTAATGCTTGGCGAAGATAGCGTGTAAGGACAACTTCTCGTTTATCTTTGCGTCCTAGTGTACCGTTAGTGCCGAAGGTTTCTTTTTTGTACGCGTAAACTGAGTGCCATTTCAGGGTTTGTTCAAAGAAGTTAGCGGTAGTTTGTTGCACCAGGCGGTCTTCGGAATATTCGGCACTCATGGGTGTGATAGGTAATACAGGTAGCTATTCTATTGATAGCTTTGAGATTGGGAAAGTAGCAAGTATCACTTATAATGTCTGAAGAAAATGGTTTTTTGCTGATCAAAACCTTAATGATTACTTAATTAGTATTACTTAAGAGCAAAAACAGCTTATCAATAATATTTACTTGTTATTATGCGATCTAAAGCTTTGCAATTAGTGTTGTGAGCCTCATTCTGGAAATTCCCACTATTAATGACAAACCAAAGGATTTTGACTGCTTGTCCCAACTATGGCAGAAAGTTCAAGCAGAAACAGAAGAGGTCATTTTTGATTTTTCCCGTTGTCACTTTTTAAGGCAAAACGCCGTTGCATTTTTAGGGGGTTTGGCTCGACTAATTGAGTCACGCGGCGGTAAAGTTACCTTTAACTGGGAGACGGTAAAAAAGCACGTTTGCATGAACCTAAAGCAAAATGGCTTCATGTACGCATTTAACGCTGGTGAGAAACCGTGGCTAGGTAATTCCATTCCTTACAGAGAAGATTTATCTGAAGACAGAGATGGTTTAATCCACTACTTAGCGGAAGATTGGCTGGGTAGAGGCTGGGTTCATGTGAGCGATATTTTAACAGCTGTAATAGTTGGGATAACTTGTGAAATCTATGCAAATGCTTTTGAACATGGAAAAACTGATATCGGTGTTTTTAGTTGCGGACAGCATTTTCCCCGGTTAAGAGAACTTAATTTGACTGTAGTTGACTTTGGGGTTGGAATTCCCCAGAATGTACGTGATTTCCAGAAAAATTTTAACTTACGAGCAGACGAAGCCTTAAAATGGGCTTTTCAAAAAGGAACAACTACTAGAGGTGGACAGGTGACGGGTGGTATCGGTCTTGACTATTTAAAACAATTTGTTCATATAAATAAGGGTAAACTTCAAATTTTAAGCCATGATGGATGTGCGACAATAGATGAAAATGGAGAAATTTACGAAAATAAACAAAGTTTTTTTGGAGGAACGCTGGTAAACATTACGCTCCTATGCGATGAGTCACTGTATGCTTTGGACTTTGAAGCCGATGACGAGCTGTTGTTTTAAGGGAGAGATTTAAGTATGAAGCACGAAATCCTTACCTTAATAAGCAAAAACTGTATTACACCGAGCGATGGTCAGAAGGTGTATGATTTGGTTTATCCAGAATTATTAGCAGAGCATCAGGTTGAGCTAGACTTTGCAGGAGTAGAAATATTTGCTTCCCCCTTCTTCAATTTTGCCATTGGACAATTACTTCGAGATATTGAGCCAGATAAGCTAAATCGTCTACTAAAGTTTTCTAATCTCAATGCAGTTGGTAAGCAGATACTTAAGTTAGTAATTGAAAACTCAAAGCGTTATTATTCCGACCCTAATTTTCGTAGTCGGTTAGACCAAGTTATCAGCGAACAAGCAAATACATATTAATGGCTGTTAATTATACAGTTCAGGCTGAGGTGGTGGATATCCAGTCTGATAATCCCAAGCAGGATGATATTTTTTTAGTGGATACAAATGTCTGGTATTGGTACACTTATACTAATGCCAGTATTTCATCTCGCCCTTATCAGATTACAGAATATCCTTCCTATGTAGCCAAGGCTATTTCTGCTAGTTCTTTGCTGCTATATTGTGGTCTTTCTTTTGCAGAATTAGCTCATCAAATTGAGAAGACAGAAAGAGAAATATTTTCTTCTACTATAAAACCAAAAGATTACCGTCATAACCACCCAGCAGAAAGAGCAAAGGTAGTAGCAGAAGTAGAAATTGCTTGGAAACAGGTTACATCAATTGCTGCTTGTACGGAAATATTGATAGACGAAACTAAAACTAATACTGCGCTTATTAGGTTTCAAACTCAGTTACTTGATGGTTACGACTTGCTGATATTAGAAGCGATGGATAAAGCAGGGGTAAAACAAATAATTACTGATGATGGTGATTATTTGACTGTCCCAGGAATTAAAGTTTTTACAGCTAACAGTGGGGCGATTTCCGCAGCCAGAAGTCAAGGTAAGCTTTTGGTAAGGTAATATTTAACCTTATAAAGGATTTTTTACACGGCGATGCTTCCGTTCATCAGGCGAGGAAGGATTAAATCACGGGCTTGGCGAAGATTCTCATTTGTTACAAGTAAGTTTTTCATCTGCAAGAACATAGGGTTAGTTATTCTAGTAAAAAGTTGCATTGTTTCTTTATCAGGAACTAAAAAATCAAATATCCTTATTTTTTCTAAACTTAAATTGTCTTGAGCAGCACCAGTTGAAACATTCCGCATTCTTACTTTAATAGTATCGATAGAGTACTTGATAAATTCCGTGCTTACTTGATTAGAATCAGCTATAAAACCTACTAAACTATCTGGGAAACAAGCTGAAAAAGTTAATATAGCTGTCTCTGCAATGTTTGCAGCTATAGTAATTAATAATGTTCCAGCGTCCCACAGCTTACTTTGAGCTAAACCTCTTTCGTTATATGTTTGACTGTAGTTTGTAATGTATAAAGATGCTTCTTTAACCTCTCCTGTTTGAATAAATGGAAATTTTCCTCCATATAAGGAAGGATCATTTCTTGGGCGATGTTTAGATTTACCTCTACCAAGTAATCCAAGTTCTTCAAGCTTTTTCAACTTCCAACCCTCTGGAATGCCATCAACTACTTTCACTGACTCATAACCAGGGAAGTGCAGATGTACAAACCATTCTTTGTAAAGCTGGTGGATGGACTCTTCCAGCAGTGCTATTCGGCGGTTGTTATTGTCGATGAGGAGATCGTAAGTTGAGAGAATCTCAGCTATACGTTGTTGAGTTGCAAGTGGTGGAGTTAATATTGGAAAAGTAAGCAGTTTTTGCAGACTCAAATTATCCTGAGCAGCACCTTGTGCAATCTGTTTGTAGCGTGTTTGCACAGTATCAAAAAAATATTTGATATATCTCACATCACATATATGAGGATTAGCGATAAATCCAATGATACTATCTGGAAAACAAGCATCGAATGAAAGAATAGCTGTATCAGCGATATTCGCTGCAATTGTTATACATAAAGTACCTGCTGACCAGAGGCGACTTTGAGCTAATCCTTTTTCATTGTATGTTTGTGTATAAGACCTAATGTAAAATTGAGAGTGCTTTACATCTCCAGTCTGAATAAAAGGATAATTTCCTCCATATAAAGACGTGTGATCGCGCGGTCTATGACGAGACCTACCTCTAGAGACATATCCTAATTCATCAAGTCTACGTTCAATCCACGTCATATCCCTAACTCCTCAAAGTTCGCTGCGATAGCTGCCGCTAACTCCACAGCTTCCTCGTTCAAACTCGCCAACTCTAAATGAATTTCCCTCATTCTCTCCTCGAAATCTTCCTCATCTTCCCCATCCAAAGCGGTCACACCCACATAACGCCCAGGTGTTAAACTACTATCCTGCTGGGTTATTTCATCCCGCGTTACCACCTTACACAACCCTGGTACATCCACAAACACCGCTTCGGGAAAGCGAGATTCTAACCAGGTAACTTGTGCTTTCATATACAGCGTAGACTTAATAGCAAAAATAGCCTGATCTCGTACTATATCCAGTGCATCACGTTGTTTTTTAACTTCCTTCCCATCCCAAATATTCTGTTTCCGCGCTTCTAGCTTTTTCTCCGCCAGTTCCATAGCGCGAGTAACGACTTTATGCACTTCGTTAATGTGCTTTTGCAGAGTTTTTAATTGGGGAATAAAAAGTGCAAACCTTGCTGCACATTCTTTTTGCGCTTCATTAGTAGAAAGTGACTCAGCTTGAGTTGCAAACCATGCAAGATGCACTTGTAACTCACTAATTAAACCAACTCTTAGCGCAGTAAATTCTTGAATCCCCGCTTCTAACTCAGCCAAAGTAGCGCGGAAAGTCTCTATATTCTGATTAGCGATATCTTCAGCAACTAATCCCTCAACTTCCGGTAAATCTTTTAATAAAGGAAGGGAAGCCCCAAGACTATCACTAAAAGTCTGCAATAATTGTGTCAACTTAGCTAACGGTGACTCTAACTGTGTCAACGTGTCCTCAATAGTCGCCGCTTCCTGATGCGTCTTGTTTAAATATTCCCCCACCAACCCTAAATAACGTTCCTGCTGACCGCGATACAACCAAGCGATCGCCGTGATATTCTGGAGTTGTTCTTCACTAAAATCGCGGATTTTGCGCGTCACTACCCGGTAGACATTCCGCGCATCAATCATCAACACCTTGTCTTTGCGTTCTGCTGGTTTTCCCTTGTCAAAAAACCACAATGTACAAGGTAGAGATTTTGTGTAAAAAAAGTTTGTGCCAATAGAGATAATCATATCCACTGCTTGGGTAGCGATTAACTCTTTCCGAATCTCCTTTTCTCCATGTCCCGCATCCGATGCAGAACTCGCCATCACAAACCCGGCTCTACCTCGCTCATTTAAATAACTGTAAAAATACTGTATCCACAGGTAATTTGCATTGCTTACTACTTTTGTTTTCGTCGCAATTCCCGGCATCTTTTTCTTAGTAAACAGCCGGGGGTCAGTCTTTACTTTCTCTGGACTCACCCCATCGACATTAAACGGCGGGTTAGACATGACAAAATCACATTGACCCAGCAACTCTTCCCAGCGATCGTAAAAAGTATTACCCTGGCGAATTATCCCTTCTAAAGCGTGAACCGCCAAGTTCATCCGCGCTAAACGGGTGTTAGTATCCGATTTTTCCTGTCCGTAAAAAGTAATTTTTGCAGACGCATCCTCACCGCGATTTTCCACAAAATGTCCCGTCTGCACAAACATACCCGCACTACCGCAAGCAGGGTCTAAGATATTTCCCCGGTCAGGTTCAATCATATTTACAATCGTCCGTACCAAAGAAGGCGGTGTAAAAAATTCTCCTCCTTCCTGTGCGCCACTCATGGCAAATTTATTCAGAAAATACTCATAAATTCGCCCAAACACATCGCCCGTAGCTGTACGTAACTCCTCCCGGTCAAAAATTCGCACCAAACTATACAGCAAATCCGGCTCAAAACTAGTGTATTCCTTCGGTAACACTCCCTGCAACATCTTGGCTTCATTCTCAATCGCTTTCATCGCCGCATTGATAGCCTTGCCAATATCTGCGTTTTCTGCCAAGTTCAAGATGCGATCATATTGAGCTTCTTCTGGTAAAAAAATTGCTGACTTTCCTTTAAAGTCATCTTTGGTAATCGGGCGTTTTTTTCCACCCCGCGAGGATAAACCCTTTTCAATCTCAGCCTTTACAGCATTGAAGCGATTTGTTGCATGGCGCAGAAAGATTAGCCCCAGTACGGGCATACTGTATTCATTAGCATTGAGTTTTGAGTTAGCGCGGAGTTGGTCTGCGGCTTCCCACAGGGAAGATTCAAGTTGACTGATATTGAGCATAGTTTGTTAGCGATGCTTAGGCGAAATTGTGACTGTCTACTTCGCCTAAAAAATTATGAGTTTACATATTAACTGTTTTGGCAACGAGGGAATCTGTTATCCTTTCGCCTAGCCCAAACAAATATACTTAGCACGTTTAATTCCTATATAGGAATTTTTTAACCTAAAATAACGTCCCAACAACGATCGCTTGGAGGCAGACACGATAAATCGCTGTCTCTACAGCAAATCTATTCGTTAATTATTTCTTGACACACTAGGCGATCGCAACTTAAACCCACTAAGCGTTTACACCTTATTTACCCTGACTTGGTGGAATTTTGCCCTCATTCTGAGCTTGTTTAATCGCTCGTTTCACAATTAACACCGCCATTTGAGACAAAGAACGCTCTTCTGCATCAGCTAACAATTGCAGGGCCTCTTTGTCTTCTTCTTCCATATAAATAGTTACAGTTACTTTTGCCATGTCATCATCATAAGCAATTTTAATTACTTTTATGTTAAACGCATTAAAACACACTAATTAACACAAAAACACCTTATTTTAGCGTATAATTACTTATAAGTCAAAAGCCAGCCATCAACTTTCTCAGGGCGGATGCTGGCTTTTGGCCCCCATATCACAGGAGACATATACAATGTTAAAGCCTGTTAGCTACAAAACAGATGAACACAGAGCTTATCAACAAGCTTTAGATGATTTCGGCATTATAGAATTACTAGCAAAGCTCAACAACTACTCTGACGCAGACTTTGATAGCACTTGGATGCAACTTCAGCCGCAAGAAATAGAAAGTCTAGCTGCGATTCTGATTTCACAGTTAACTCACAGCATCAATGGTAAATTGATTGCCGCTTATCTCAATCTCATCCGCCACAATCACCAAGATATAGCCCCAGGCTTGATTACCCTCAAATACCCAGACGCATCTATTCAGCTTCCCGCCAACTTTCCCGACGTAACGAAGACACCCAGATTTTTATATGGCGATCGCTTGCGTTGGCTCTCTACTGAAAGTGATACTGACTGGGGTATTGTCATAGGTCGATTTTATAGCTTTGCTTGCGATCGCTGCTGCTGGAGTTGGTGCTACCTAATTTGGTTGAGCAAAGATTGCCCTAGTGCTGCTTGGACATCTGCCGATATTGCTTGGGAAGAAGATTTAGAACCAATCAGCGAGGAGACACATTGATGAATCCTCATCCACTCAAGCAGCGAGAGCAAGATTTGATGCAATTCTATAGTTATTGTCAATTGGGAATGACTCCCAAGCAGTTTTACACCAAGTGGCAGGTGAACCACGAAGAAATTGCTCAGATTTGCGATCGTTCCCTTTCCACCGTTCGACGCTGGTTTGCTAGAGGTAAAAACTACCGCCGTCCAATGCCAGCCGATTTACGCCACCTGGCGCTGATGAACTTTTTGCTGGAACACTTTGAGGAGATTCCCGAAGAACTGTTACAGAAGCTGTGTTTTCTAGATGAAAGTGAGTAGAAACTGCATCTAATTTCAATATCAATTTGATATTTCTTGCCAGCCACCGTCACAGTAGGCTGGCTTTTGTCTTGGAAGTTACAGATTTTACCACGAGAATTCGATGACCTACCTTGAAAAGCTCAGTCCTTGGTGTATAGTCCGGCTTAAACCTAATATGCAGAACCAGATTGTAGCTCGTTTTCGTCGCCGCAGTGATGCAGAAGCTCATCTACAAGTTTTACGCCGACTCATCCCCAACGTGAGTTTTACACTAATTTTCAATGTGCTGTTAGAGCAACAAGATTTGAATAGTGTAAAGTAAGTTGCGATGCCTGCGGCGGGCTACGCCAACGCATTTTACTGTTACCTGACATTCTCACACAGACGGAAACTTGCTCTGCCACATCCTTAATCGCCGAAATAACAAATATGATCGCAAAAATAACAAATGCGAACGCCGAAATAACAATTGCGATCGCAAAATCAGTATATTGTCTGTTCACAAGTAAAAAACACTCATCCACGAGGTTCTTTCATTGTCAGAAACACATCATTTGTGATGAAATTGTACGTTTTTCTGGAATTTAGGGCGTTGGTGTTGAGTTTATCTCATCATAAAATTACTTCTCACGCCCTTACCCATGAAAGAACAGCGTCAGCAAGCTTATCTCAACCTTATTCGCAGCCTGTTAGATTCCCCCAGTGGTGAAGAACCAGAAATTTTAGCAGCAAACCAAGAATTACTTGATGCTGGCTTTGTGCAGACGCTAGAAGAAGTATCACAGATGTGTTCCCAACGCGGGGATGAGAATACAGCGAATTGGTTGCAAAGTTTGGCAATGCAACTAGGAGAAGCGTTGAATCTAGATAATGAACTAGATTTGCAATCTCTCAGTGAGGAGGAGATACAGAGATATTACCAATTATTGATGGAGGTACTACAAGCAACCGCCGACAGTAGTGGTAATTCCCAGGTAGTTTACCCCTTGCTGGCAGAGAATACAGACAAGCTTGACGGAGTGTTAGCAGAAATATTGCGCCGTTGGGGGACAAATACACTGGGGGAAGCAAAAGCAGATGAGGCGGAATACCTAGCAGCAGTTATTGATGAATTTAGCAATCTAATTCAGCAATTCCCCTTGGGTCGCAAAGCCATCAATATAGAAATTGCCATTACTGGCTATGAAGTCGCGTTAACTGTCTACACCAGGGAAGCTTTGCCTCAACAATGGGCAACAACGCAAAATAATCTCGCAATTGCCTACAGCGATAGAATTAAAGGAGACAAGGCAGAGAATATCGAAAATGCCATCGCTGCTTATACTGCTGCTTTAACTGTCAGAACCAGAGAAGCTTTGCCTGAAGATTGGGCAGCAACGCAAAATAATCTCGCAGATGCCTACAGGGAGAGAATCAAAGGAGACAAGGCAGAGAATATCGAAAATGCCATCGCTGCTTCTACTGCTGCTTTAACTGTCAGAACCAGGGAAGCTTTGCCTCAACAATGGGCAGCAACGCAAAATAATCTCGCAATTGCCTACAGCGATAGAATTAAAGGAGACAAGGCAGAGAATATCGAAAATGCGATTGCTGCTTCTACTGCTGCTTTAACTGTCTACACCAGGGAAGCTTTGCCTCAATATTGGGCAACAACGCAAAATAATCTCGCTGCTGCCTACAGCGATAGAATCAAAGGAGACAGGGCAGAAAATATCGAAAATGCGATTGCTGCTTCTACTGCTGCTTTAACTGTCTTCACCAGAGAAGCTTTGCCTCAACAATGGGCAACAACGCAAAATAATCTCGGAGCTGCCTACAGCGATAGAATCAAAGGAGACAGGGCAGAGAATATCGAAAATGCGATCGCATCTTCTACTGCTGCTTTAACTGTCTTCACCAGAGAAGCTTTGCCTCAACAATGGGCAACAACGCAAAATATTCTCGCAAATGCCTACAGCGATAGAATCAAAGGAGACAGGGCAGAGAATATCGAAAATGCGATTGCTGCTTCTACTGCTGCTTTAACTGTCTTCACCAGAGAAGCTTTGCCTCAACAATGGGCAATGACACAAAATATTCTCGGAGCTGCCTACAGGGATAGAATCAAAGGAGACAGGGCAGAGAACATCGAAAATGCGATTGCTGCTTCTACTGCTGCTTTAACTGTCTTCACCAGAGAAGCTTTGCCTCAACAATGGGCAACAACGCAAAATGAACTCGCTGGTGCTTACTGGTATAGAATTAAAGGAGACAAGGCAGAGAATATCGAAAAAGCGATTGCTGCTTCTACTGCTGCTTTAACTGTCAGAACCAGAGAAGCTTTGCCTAAAGATTGGGCAGTAACTCAAAATATTCTCGGAGCTGCCTACAAGGATAGAATCAAAGGAGACAGGGCAGAGAACATCGAAAATGCGATTGCTGCTTTCACTGCTGCTTTAACTGTCAGAACCAGAGAAGCTTTGCCTCAAGATTGGGCAGCAACGCAAAATAATCTCGGACTTGCCTACGAGGATAGAATCAAAGGAGACAGGGCAGAGAACATCGAAAATGCGATTGCTGCTTTCACTGCTGCTTTAACTGTCAGAACCAGAGAATCTTTGCCTCAAGATTGGGCAATGACGCAAAATAATCTCGGAATTGCCTACAGGGGTAGAATCAAAGGAGACAGGGCAGAGAACATCGAAAATGCGATTGCGGCTTATACTGCTGCTTTAACTGTCAGAACCAGAGAAGCTTTACCTCAAAATTGGGCAAGGACGCAAAATAATCTCACTGGTGCTTACAGGGAGAGAATTAAAGGAGACAACGCAGATAACATCGAACAGGCGATCGCTGCTTCTACTGGTGCTTTAACTGTCTTCAGTAGAGAAGCTTTGCCTCAAGATTGGGCAGGTACGCAAAATGAACTCGCTGGTGCTTACGGGTATAGAATCAAAGGAGATAAGGCAGAGAATATCGAAAAAGCGATTGCGGCTTATACTGCTGCTTTAACTGTCTACACCAAAGAAGCTTTGCCTCAATTTTGGGCAATGACGCAAAATAATCTCGCTGGTGTGTACATCCAGAGAATTAAAGGAGACAGGGCAAATAACATTGAAAAAGCGATCGCGGCTTGTACTGCTGCTTTAACTGTCTACACTAGAGAAGCTTTGCCTCAAAATTGTACAGAAACTTTGTGGATACTGGGGATTGCTTACCAAAACACAAACCAGTTTCCCAAAGCTTACAATAATTTTGAGTCTGCTATTGCCACTATAGAATCTTTACGAGAAGAAATAGTATCTGGAGAAGAAAGCAAACGCAAACAAGCGGAACAGTTTAACAAAGTTTATCGCAGCATGGTAGAAGTTTGCTTGGAATTAGGTAATATCACGGCAGCGATTGAATATGTTGAGCGTAGCAAAACCCGCAATTTAGTTGAACAAATCCTCGAACGCGACTCTAAAAACATTTTCTCTCCAGAAGTATTCACTCAATTAGAAAAATACAGAGATGAAATAGCCGTAGGACAATATCAAATCCAAAATGGCAAAGCTGAAAATCCAAAAGTCCTTGCCCAACATCTCCAACAGTTGCGAAACCAGCGTAATGAATTGCAAAACCAATACTTACCTATTGGTTATGGTTTCAAATTTGGCTCATTCCAACCTTCTTTGGATGAGCTTACAGCCATTATCGAGTGGTATATTCTCAATGATAAAATTCTGGCGTTTATTGTCACAAAAAAGGGAGAGGTAACAGTTTGGCAATCCCAACCAGAAGATAGAAAAGCTTTGACTGATTGGATAATTCAATATTTGCAGAATTACTACGAGCAAAAAGACCAATGGCTGAATAACTTAGGGGAAGAACTTAAACAATTAGCCTCAATTCTGCACATTGATGAAATATTAAACCAGATACCGACGCACTGCGATCAACTCATCCTCATTCCCCATTTGTTCTTGCATTTATTCCCTCTTCATGCAATTCCAGTAAATCAAAATTCTGAAAATTCGCGCTGTCTTCTAGATTTATTTGCTGGTGGTGTGAGTTATGCACCCAGTTGTCAACTACTGCAACAGGTGCAACAGCGCAAACGTCCTGATTTTCAATCCCTGTTTGCAATTCAAAACCCCACAGGTGATTTAAACTATACAGATTTAGAAGTAGAAGTTATTCAAAGTTACTTTAATACTTCCAACGTCCTGAAAAAAACAGACGCGACACTGACAGCAATTAATCAATCTAATTTAAATAATTACCACTGCGCCCACTTTAGCTGTCATGGCGAATTTAACTTAACAAACGCCAGTAAATCAGCCCTAATTTTGGCGAATGCACCCGTCGCAGACACACCAGCAAAACCCGACTCCGAACGTTACCTGAATTTGCGAATAGGGGAAACCGTCGAGTTAGAAAAATGCCTTACCCTAGATAAAATCTTCGCTCTCAAATTAGAAAAATGTCGCCTCGTCACCCTTTCCGCTTGCGAAACTGGATTAATTGATTTTGACAATGCCAGCGATGAATACATTGGTTTACCTAGCGGTTTTCTATTAGCAGGTAGCCCTAGTGTCGTTAGTTCCCTATGGAAAGTAGATGACCTTTCCAGCAGCTTTTTGATGATTAAATTCTACGAAAACTTATTCAAACTCGGTCGATTGGAAGCAGGAGATATTGCTATAGCCCTTAAGCAAGCTCAAAACTGGCTGCGAAATCTGACTATTGAGGGATTAGACATATTTCTGGAGGAACACAAAACCCAGATTGAAAAAGTCCTTGCTCAACTAAGAGTAGGACAACGCATCATATTTCAAGAATCTTTGAAACTAATCAAGCAACATCAACCCCTACCTTTTGCAAATCCATACTACTGGGCTGGATTTACAGCTTCTGGACTTTAATCACCAGGTTCCGATACTTTACAAAACTTTTTCGCACCCAGTTTAAAAACACAAATACTTAGTGCAGTCGCAGTACCTAGAGGAATGCCTGCACTAACAGCCAATGGTTCTACAATTGGAGCAATTAATCCAGATTCCAAAAATTGTCTAACTTCCTCCTGACAGAGGAATTGGCGGCTTCTTTCGAGCAAATCATTTAACGATTTATCTGCTTGCTGTGCAGTCTCACGCATAACAAGCAGTGGAACTGCATCGTCTAAATAGCCTTCACACTCTTCTATAGTATCCAAAGCTGCTAAAGCCCCTGGACTATCCGCCAACTGGCTGCGAAACTGAGTAATTTCCTCTGGTGTAACAGTAATCATCTAGTTTTAACCAGTCAATAAATACACAAAAACCTTGAGTAATTATACATCTAATGCCGAATCTAGAGATGTGGTGCTGACACGATATCAATAGTAGAAGTAATTTTGGAGTGCGATGTCTACGACGGGCTACGCCTACGCCCATTTTCAACAACCAGAAAAATTCACCTAGATACTTGGTTAATTAACACATTTTTCTGGTGCTTCTATAACTTTAATTCCAGACTAAAATTCCCGAACAATATCTTGCCCAATTCCTTAAAATCTGACCCAAACAACTGGAATATACTAATCTTCGCCTTCTCGCACACAGGAATAATCAACTTCACCAAATGATAAGGTTGACTTTGATTTGTTGTTGAGGCTATCCTCAACGATTCTATGATTCCTCCTAAATCTCCCAATAACTTCACATCCTTTCCAATTGCTTGTTCAAACACTAACAAAATCAATTGTAATTTTCGGGTTAACTCGATCGGGATGGGTTTATAACCTAATTGGGGAGTAAGTGCAATTAATTCGCTAATTCCTTGAATATTAACTCGATATTTCTCTATTTCCTCTTCGCCTTTAATTTCCTGTCCTAACCACCCGTAACAACGAGAGCAAAATCCCGCAGGCGAAAGCCTAGCCATCACAGGTAAACGGGAACCACAATGAAGACATTCTTCTATTAATAGCTGTTTGTGAATCAAACAAAGTTCCACATCCTTAAATGACCATGATAATGGTTCATAGATAGTTTTGTTTTCCTGCATCCACTCTTCCCAACAACAAGGACACCAAGCGCGATAGTTCCGAAATAACCCCTTGTCATAAATCATTCCTTTCCAGCTTAAAAGGGTCAAAAAGCGTAAATCCTGACGCATTGTTAACTCTTCTAAGACAGTAACTAACTTTCCTGTCATTTCTCGCATTCCGTTGATAATCGGTTTAGCGTCGCTATTTCCCAATAGGTGACTCAGATTTTTTGACAATAGCTCAGATTTATCCTCATCTTTAAGAATAAGTGGCGCAATTTCTCCCATAACGAGCTTCTGAGAGGTTAAACAATGCGCCTGCGCTAAACGATGGAGATAGCTACTAAAACTTTCTGCATGGGGAGTTCCCACTGCCACAGGTTCAAGAGAAAATAACCGACTCCGTTGCGGAATTTCTGGAGGTTTTAGGTTCCAATTTTCTGAGTAAATAGTCATCCCTCTGGGATTAACCTAAAGGCTAGTATTTTAGTTTTAACAGCCAAATTTCAGGAATTAGTTTCCGATTCACTCTTAACCTCGATACCGTAATTAACAAAGAGATCGGAGACAGATATCTCCAAAGCTGCGGCTAACTTAACAATATTTTTTAACGAAGGGTTACGCTCTCCGGTTTCGATTCCTGAGATATAGTTGCGATGAAGTCCTGACTTTTCAGCCAGTTCTTCTTGGGATAAATCTAACTCTCGCCTTCGCCGCCTAATCGCTTTGCCAAAGCGGTACTCAATACTGGAGTGTTTCTGCGTCACCAAACAATACTGAACCAGTATCGCCATTAAATCCATCTACTATAAGTGGATTTTTGCACAATATAAGTGTTATAAAGTTAATTAGTATAGCATCAGGCAAGCAAGTTCCTAACTTTATGGTCTTATTTTGATAGATTCATAAAATAAAGCGCTTTGCGCTTACTAAGGAGTATATGAAAGAGCAATTTGAACAATGGGTTGCTCGCCTTCAAATATCCGAGGCAGGGCAAAAAATTATTGAGAAAGTTCGCTCATCTGAGCCATCCCGCCGCGTTGGTGGCGGTAGCAAGAATGTTTCGGGACGCTACCCTAGCCGCAAGATGGGAGTCACGATTCAATTTGAGTCTCATCGGGTTGAACTGCCAATTATCTATCAGTTAGAACACGATCAAGATGTTCTAGAATTCTACGATCAACCACCACAAATTAAACTTGACTATCAAGCAAGTAATGGACGTAGATTAGGCGTTTTACACACCCCAGATTTCTTTGTCATCCGAACCAATTCGGCTGGTTGGGAAGAATGTAAAACTGAGCATGATTTGAAAAAACTAGCAGAGAAAAACCCCAATCGTTACTTTTACTCTCAAGAAGATAATCAATGGCATTGTCCGCCAGGAGAAGACTATGCTAACCAGTTTGGGCTTTATTACCGCATTCGCTCAGATCGGGAAATCAAGTGGGTTCTGCAACGTAATCTGCAATTTTTAGAAGATTATTATCGCTCAGAATCTCTAGTAGTGGAAGAAGCGATCGCTCAATCACTACTTGCAGTTGTGTCATCTCAACCAGGAATCACTTTAGCAGAATTACTCAATGGGTCAACAGGAGCTAAATCTGACGATATCTACACCTTAATTGTTCAAGAGCGAATCTATTTTGATTTAAATGCTACACCACTTGCGGAACCAGAAAGATGTCTAATCTTCCGTGACGAACAAACTGCTAGTGCCTATAGGTTAATGGTTGAGCAGCCAAGTGTAAATCTTCCGGCTATCTCTCCTGTAATCAATATTGTTACTGGAACGCCTGTTAGTTGGGACGGCAAAGGTTTAAATATCATCCATGTAGGAGAAACAGAGGTTATACTTGGCGCAGAAAATAATCAGTTAATTGAACTCAAAAAAGCTATATTTGAGAATCTGGTTCGCCAAGGAAAAATCACAAGTCTCCAAGCACCAGATAAAACAGCTATTAGCACAGAATCTTGGCAGCAATTTTATCAAGCTAGTCCAGAAGACCAAGCAGAAGCTCTTGAACGCTACAGAAGTATCGAACCTTATTTAAACGGACATCCCCCAGAAAACGAAACAGTACCAGCCCGTACCATTCGTCACTGGAAAGCTAAATATCTAACTGCACTTCAAAAATACGGTTGCGGCTACATTGGGCTTTTGTCCCATCGCAGTGTCAAAGGTAATCGTCAGCGCAAGCTGCCCGAAGACACCTTAAAAGAGATGGAGAAGTTTATTTTAGAAGACTATGAAACTCTTAAGCAAAAAAGAATGTTGGAGGTTTACGGGGCTTTAGTTCGAGCTTGCGAACAATCTAGTGTAATTGCTCCGAGCTATAAAGCATTTACCAAAGAAGTAAAACGCCGCACTGGTTACGAACAGACTAAAAAACGCCAAGGTCATCGTGCCGCCTATCAGCATGAATCCTTCTATTGGGAGCTTACTACAACTACCCCAAGACACGGCGATCGCCCTTTTGAAATTGGACATATAGATCATACTCAGTTAGATGTAGAGCTAGTTTGCTCTGATACAGGTCGCAATCTTGGCAGACCTTGGGCAACATTTCTCGTAGATGCTTATTCACGGCGATTGCTGGCAGTTTACCTAACGTTTGACTCACCCTCATATCGTTCTTGCTTAATGGTGCTAAGAATTTGTGTCAAGCGTCACGGCAGGCTTCCCCAAGTTGTAGTGGTAGATAACGGTGCAGAGTTTCACAGCGTTTATTTTGAAACACTACTAGCTACTTTTGAATGTACAAAAAAGCAAAGACCCCCAGCCAAAGCTCGTTTTGGTTCGGTTTGCGAACGCCTATTTGGAACTTCCAATACTCAATTTGTCCATAACTTACTTGGTAATACACAAATAACTCGTAATGTCCGCCAAGTGACCAAGTCAGTTAACCCTAAAAATCTAGCTGTATGGACACTTGGTTTACTTTATGAATATCTTTGTGCTTGGGCTTACGAAGTTTATGATACAGACGAACATCCGGCACTTTTCCAGAGTCCGAGGGATGCGTTTGCTGCGGGTATGGCGATTGGAGGCAGTCGGGTTCACCGCATGATTTCTTACGATGAAAACTTTCAGATTCTTACCCTACCTACAACATCAGAGGGAAAAGCAAAAGTTCAAGTTGGACGTGGTGTAAAAATTAACTCAATCTACTACTGGTCTAATAGTTTCCGCGATCCCCAAATTGAAAATACCTCTGTTCAGATAAGATATGACCCGTTTAATATTGGTATCGCTTACGCCTTTGTTCGAGGACAGTGGGTACAGTGTGTCTCTCAATATTATGCAGAACTCCAAGGCCGTTCAGAAAAAGAACTGAAGTTAGCTAGTATCGAGTTACGCAAACGCTCTTCAAATCATACACAACAATCTAAAGTTTCGGCTAAGAATTTAGCAGAATTTTTAGCGTCGGTAGAAGCTCAAGAAGCTCTATTAGAACAGCGTTCCTATGATGCAGAAGTTAAGGAAGTCTTCAGAGTAATTGAGGGCACAAAAGCGGCAACAAGCCGTAACGAACAACCAAAACTTATTCAAGTTACTTTTGGCAATACCGATTCTCAAGCGGATGAAGATGAAGCGATCGTCCCAGAAATACTTGTAGTTTATGAGGAGTTTTAATTATGACAAGACTTAATGGATTTCCTCTTGAACTCCTCACACGACCTACTACAGAAAGGCTTGCCTACTTTAAGCAATACACTGTAGCGCATCCTCGACTTAAAGAAGTCTATGAAATTCTCATGCGAACAATTGCCGAACCCGCAGGAGCATCATTTATCTTTGTCTATGGCCCTAGCGGTATCGGTAAAACAACTTTGTGGCAAAGAGTTGAGCAAAAATTAAAGGAACTAGCATTACCTAAACTGGAAAGCGATCGCGCTCGTGTTCCTGTTGTTGGTATTGAAGCTCTAGCCCCAGAATCGAGATACTTCAACTGGAAAGAATACTACACACGCGCCTTAATTACCTTGGAAGAACCATTAATCGATCACAAGTTTGATTATGGTGTGCGTGGTATCTCTCGCAATGATTTTGGCAAAATTAATGTTGAGTCTAAAGTAGTTGCACCTGCTCTACGCAGAGCTTTAGAAAATGCTCTCATCCATCGTCATCCAGACGTATTTTTTGTAGATGAAGCACAACATTTTGGGAAGGTGGCAAGCGGATACAAGCTACAAGATCAATTAGACTGTCTCAAATCTTTAGCAAATATGACAGGCATCTTGCACTGTCTATTAGGAACATACGAACTACTTACATTCCGTAATTTGAGCGGTCAACTCTCACGTCGTAGTGTTGATATTCATTTCCGCCGTTATTGTGCTGATAGTCCAGAAGATGTACAGGCTTTTAAGAGTGTGTTGTTAACTTTTCAACAGCATATACCACTAGCAGAAACTCCAAATTTAGTTGATCATTGGGAATATTTTTACGAACGTACTTTAGGATGTGTTGGCACACTGAAAGATTGGCTGATACGCGTTCTTAATGATGCTTTGGATCGACAAGCAACAACAATCACTCTCAAAAATTTACAAAAACGTGCTTTGTCGGTTGCTCAGTGTCAGAAAATGTTCAAGGAAATTCAAGAGGGTGAACGACAATTATCTGAAACAGAAGCAGATGTGCAAAACTTACGCTCTGCATTAGGACTTGGCGCAAAACCAATTGTGCTACCCGAAGAAACCCCAAAAACTACTCGTCCGCCAGGAAAGGTTGGCAAACGCAAACCTAAAAGAGATCCCATCGGAGTGCAGCAAGATGTTATCTAGTGTATTAGAAACATACGAATCTTGGGATTTTAAAAAGCCATTAATTCCACAACGTAGTCGCCTCTATCAACCTCAACCTGTAGGTCTTGGGACTCCTTACATAGAGAGTTTAACAGGTTATATTGCACGGATAGCAGAGTTGCATGGAGTTCTTCCAGGGGTCTTGATGACTAGAGAAATTGCTCCGCTTGTCAATAAACTATATTTCCAAAATGGAGCTAATCGAGGTTTTCGTGAAATATTCAATCGTAGTCAAGCGTTAAATGGCATGGGAGAGATGGCAGCAGATTTAGTTCAAGTGTTACAAAAATTGACGCTTAGAGATGACTTGCGTTTTTTAACCATGCTGTTTTGGTCTAACATTTTGACTCCACGCAATTTATTTCGCACCAACAAAGCTTGGTGTCCAATTTGTTATCAAGAGCGGCATCAAAATGGGCAGGTAGTTTATGAGCAATTGCTTTGGACAATCAACCTAATTACAATTTGCCCTCAGCATCAAAAACCCTTGGTTGATCTTTGCCCTCACTGCAATCATAAATCACCTTTATTAAACTGGCACTCAAGACCTGGTTACTGCTCAAAGTGTGGAGAGTGGTTAGGCGCAAATCAATGCCTTAATACATTTACAGATGGTGAAGCATCAATAAAATTACAGTTGGAGTGTCAGTCTTGGGCTGCTAATGTTGTAGGAGAGCTAATTTCATCTGCTCAATGCTTTGAATCTGCCCCATCAAAAGAAAACATTACAAAATCGTTAAATTTAGTTATTGATAAAGTTGCACAAAATAATGCGGCTGCATTTTCTCGTATTATTGGAGTGCCAAAAAACAGTTTGTGGATGTGGCAGTCTACTAACACCTTGCCAGAACTAAATATCCTTCTGAAGATTTGTTACGAATTAGAAATATCTTTGGTAGAATTTCTTACTCCAGAAAATCTGATTACTAAATCTTTTACAAAAATCTCGCAGAAGTACCTCCAGCTTCCTCGCACACTAAGGGTATCTCCAAAAGTTTTCGACCAGCATAAGGTAAGAGATGCTTTATTAGCAATACTTGCAGGTAATGAAGAACCACCACCAACAATGGAAGAAGTTGCAAAGCGTTTAGGTCATCACAATAGAACTATTTCTAGACACTTTCCAGATTTGTGTAGTGCTATTTCTGCTAAATGTCGTAATTACAATAAAGCTTGCCGTCTCAAAAGCATAGAAAAACTTTGCAGCGAAGTTAGAGAGATTGTCCTTAGCCTTAATGCTCAGGGTGTGTATCCCACAGAAGGTCGCGTTTGTGAATTAATGCCAAATCCGGGGTGTTTTAGATATAAACAAGTCCGCGCTGCTTTTAATGATGCACGACGTGAGTTTGGTTTGTAAGCTGTTATATGTAAAACTATGACAGCTTATATAACTGGAACCATAACCTTGCCACCCTTTATTGGAAGCATAAGCTTGCCGTTGCGGCAAAGTTATGGGTAAAGTCACAAAAAAACCGCCAAATTGACGGCTTTCTAAATATGGGCAGTACCAGACTCGAACTGATGACATCCTGCTTGTAAGGCAGGCGCTCTACCAACTGAGCTAACCGCCCGTTTGACTAATCCTTAACTAATATAGCAAAACATTTCATATTGCGCTAGTAGTTTCAAGAAAATCTTTTTTTCTCTTATACTGACTCAGTATTCAGTCACTCAGGATTTAGGATGCCCTCTGGTCGGACGCACGATCGCATTACTATGTATGCTCTGCCGTTGGTGGCGGGTGTTACTTTCTGGCAGACTCGCAGTAGCAATGCGACTTTGTTGGTTGCAGGCGGGTTTCTCTTTGGTGGGCTGATGTTTGGCCCCGATTTGGATATTTACTCTGTGCAATTCCAACGCTGGGGTTTCTTGCGCTGGATTTGGCTACCTTATCAAAAAAGTCTGCGGCATCGTTCTTTTTTATCCCACGGGCCGATTATTGGCACGATTTTGCGGATACTTTATCTGGGGTGTTTACTTGCTATTTTGGCAATTTTCGTTTTGGCGATCGCTCAAAGGTTATGGAATCTGAGTTTTAGTTGGCAAGATTTGGGACAAACTTTGGGGCGATCGCTCGTGCAATACGATACTGAATATATCGCCTTGTTTTTGGGTTTAGAACTCGGTGCAATGAGTCATTCTCTTAGCGATTGGGGGGGATCAGCTTATAAACGGTTTAAAAAGCAGGGGGTTCGGGGGTTGCTTCCTAGTGGCAAAATTAAGAGGCGGAAAGTGAGGAGTGGCGGTCGTCGGGCGAGAGTGAAGAAATAATTTTTTTAAACGCAAAGGGACGCTAAGGGAAGCGCAGAGGTACGCAGAGGTATGGAAAAGGAAAATGAGAGTTTGGCGGCGTTGCAAGAATTAATTGAGGTGGTGGCGAAGTTGCGATCGCCTGATGGTGGTTGTCCTTGGGATTTGGCGCAAACTGCGGAAACTTTGACGCCCTTTGTGATTGAGGAAGCTTATGAGGTGGTGGATGCGATTAAGAGTGGGGATAAGGGTGCGATCGCAGAGGAGTTAGGCGATTTATTATTACAAGTGGTATTGCAAGCCCAAATCGCTAGCGAATCGGGGCAATTTTCTCTCAAAGAAATTACTCAGGGGATTTCCCAAAAGTTGATTCGCCGTCATCCTCATGTGTTTGGTGATGTGTCGGTGGCCAGTGTGGATGAGGTGCGGCAAAATTGGGAACAAATCAAAGCGGAGGAAAAGGGCGAAGCATCTCCAGATGCCCAAAAATTTAGTGCTAAACTCGCTCGTTATGGACGTACCCTTCCCCCACTGACGGCGGCGATGAAAATTTCTCAAAAGGCTGCGGCGATCGGGTTTGAATGGGAAAATATTCAGGGTGTTTGGGATAAGTTTCATGAGGAGTTGGGAGAGTTCGAGCAAGCTTTAGCTGAGGAAACACCGGAACGGCAAGAAGCAGAATTAGGCGATTTACTATTTGCAGTCATTCAGTTAGCGCGTTGGCATAATCTTGACCCCAGCACCGCTTTACAAGGCACAAATCAGCGCTTTGTCCAGCGATTAGAAAAAATGGAGGCGGTTGTTGACCGTCCTCTTTCTGATTACAGTTTGCATGAGTTAGAAAACTTGTGGCAACAGGCAAAAGCTCAACTGGCGAAAGAAGGGAATGGAGAGTAGGGAATGGGGCATTGGGCATGGGAAGAGACAAGGTAGACAAGGTAGACAAGGTAGAGGGGGGAGACTTGGGAGAGATTTATTCAATAATTCCCCCTTGTCCCCCTTGTCCCCCTTGTCCCCCTTGTCCCCCTTGTCCCCCTTGTCCCCCTTGTCCCCCTTGTCCCCCTTGTCCCCCTTGTCCCCCTTGTCCCCCTGCTCCTCGGTCACTGAGCGTAGCCGAAGTGCTGCTCCCCTGCTCCCTTCTTCAAGATTTTTCAACGTCAAACCACTTATCATATAGCGATTGATAAGTGCCATTTTCTTTGAGACTCAGCAAAGCCTGATTAATTGGTTTGCGGTAGGGACTGTTATTGGGCAGAATGATGCCATAGCTTTCTTCACGCAAGATACTGCCTACAATCTCTACTTTCCCTTTGCCTTCATTGGCAGCATAGAAGAGGAGTACAGGTGCATCAAACACTACGGCATCAGCTTTTTTTGTTTGCAGAGCATTATAAGCTTGCTCAATTTTGGTAACTTCTAAAACTGAAATCTTATGTTCTCGCAGGTATGTGGCGGCTGTGCTACCCGCAGTTGTGGCTACTACCTTGCCGGGTAAATCATCTATACTCCTGATATCGCCCTGAAGCTGTTGCACTGTCAAGGAGGTAGTCGCGCTGGCTGTAAAGTAGGCGGCAAAAAGTACTCCGATGAACATCCAAACAATACCTACTAAGCGTCCCATTACTCCCTTGGGCATTTCATCAGCTTGGGTTGCTAAGGTGGCAGCCGACCACCAACAGGCTTTGAAAATGCCAGGAAAGTATGATTTGGGAATCATCCCATCTTTGTGATGACGCTCAGATAACCAAATAATGTGGGCTGCTACGATAATTAACACTAGGGCAACGCCTATTACTTGCAAAAGGCTACCGGAGAAAAACAATTGCAAAATATTTGGGAAGGCACTGTTGTTTTGCTCTGGGTTTCTCACCATAATTTGCAGCCCCCCAGCAAAAATAGGTAATGAAAAATCAAAATTTTGCTCGCGTTCGGCTGTAATTGAGATGGCTGAAATTCCCAAGTTGGCTTTGCTTTCCTTAATAGCCGAAAGCACTTGCGGCACTGTGGAATATTCTATAAATTTAGACTCTACACCTATTTGGTTAGCGATTTTGCGCCAGAGGTCGATACTGAATCCTGATAGCTCACCTTTGTTTGATAGCACAAAAGGCGGTATAACTCGTGTCGCTACTAATAACGGTTGTTGGAGTTGTGGTTTTTGGGCTACTCCTGGGGACGCCATTAACAACAATGCCAGAATTCCACCTATTAATCCTATGCAGGTATACAGTGCTAAGGAACGCTTGGTTTTGTTTTTCGGGTCATATCTGCCAATTAGGCTGTTTTTCCGAGCCATAAATTGGCGAAATCTACTAGCGATCGCATTTATCATCTGAATTCTCTCAGGGTTGTGTGCATAATCTATTTATCATGCCCACCCTATACCAAAGATCGCATTCATCATCTCCATAAAACCGATTTTTTTCAAATTTACGGCGACTGGAGATAAAGGGCGGGGGAAATAGATATTTCTTCCCTTTCCCCTTTCCCCTTTCCCCTTTAACCTTTCCCCTTTCCCCTTTAACCTTTCCCCTTTCCCCTTTAACCTTATTGTGTGTAATTCACTTTCTAGAACTCGCGCAAAACAAACTTCTATCTTTTGAGCAATAGTTTTGAGATCGGCTTTTAGCTAGGGTAGATTTGGGTTTATATTTAGCCTAATGTTTTCTCTGGTGTGCCCTTCTTAGTCTTGGCAAAGTGAGCAATATGGATGTAGACGATTTCAGTCAACAAATAGAGACATTGCGCTCATGGGTAACGGGATTCCTGCAAAAAACTACAAGTGAGGCGTATTCACAGCACGAGCTAACAGCAGAAACTTTTGAGGAACTGCAAATCACTTTGGAAGAACTAAAAGTTGCCTCCGAGGAACTACAAGCAACACGAATGGTAGTAGAGAAAGAACGTCAGCGCTACCAAGAATTATTTGATTTTGCGCCTGATGGTTACTTGGTAACTGATACATTCGGCATTATCCTGGAAGCTAACCGTGCTGCTACTGTGCAACTCAATGTTTTACAGCGATTTTTGATTGGCAAACCGCTACTTACTTTCATTGCCCAGTCAGATCATCAAGCTTTTTTTAATTACCTAACTCAGTTGCGGCAGCTCGACCGAGGTGGAAAATGGGAGGTGTGTTTACAACCACGAGAAAAAATCTGTTTTGATGTTGCTTTGACAGTAGTTACCGTTCGTAACGAAAAAGATGAGCCAGTTGCTCTGCGCTGGCTAATGCGTGACATTAGCCAGCGTAAGCATTTAGAGTTGCAGCGCCAGCAGTTATTTGCTAATGAGCAAGCCGCCCGAATTGCAGCCGAAGCCGCAGAAAAACGCTCTAATTTTTTAGCTGAAGCAAGTAGTGTATTGGCATCTTCCTTGGATTATCGCACTACCCTAAGGAGCGTCGCGCAATTAGCAGTGCCTACTCTTGCCGATTGGTGTATTGTGGATGTCATCGAAGATAATTTGCCAATCTTTACTAACCCAGTCATCGTTGCATCTGAACCAGGAAAGCAAGCACTGCTAAGAGAACTCCAACAACGCTATCCAATTTCTATTGATGCTGATTACGGGCCACCGAAAGTTTTACGGACTGGTCAGCCGGAACTGATTACAAATATTCTTGAGTCTTCATTACAGAAAAAGTCCTCGAACGAGGAACACTTTAGTCTGCTGCGCCGACTCGAAATTAAATCTCAGATGATAGTACCACTATTAGTACGCGAACGCAAACTGGGGACAATTCTATTTGCGTCTGCACAACCAGAACGCCATTACACGACTGTAGACCTAGAAATGGCTGAAGAACTTGCTCAACGAGCAGCATTCGCCATTGATAATGCCCAGCTTTATCGGCAAGCCCAAGAAGCTAACCGCATCAAGGAAGAGTTTTTAGCGATCGTTTCCCATGAACTTCGTACACCTCTCAATTCTATGCTGGGTTGGGTTCAACTAATACGTACTCGCAAATGGGATGAAGCAACTACCTCTAAGGCATTGGAGACAATCGAGCGGAATGCTAAACTTCAAAGAAAACTGATTGAAGATATCCTGGATATCTCACGCATTGTACAAGGACAAATTCGCCTAAATATCCGTAAAGTTGACCTTGTACCGATAATTCAGGCGGCAATTGAAGCTGTACATCCCACATCTGAAATTAAGGATATTCAAGTTGAATTTAATCTTGATTCTTCAGTTGGTCAAGTTATGGGTGATGCCGAACGCCTACAACAAGTTGTCTGGAATTTGCTCTCTAATGCCGTCAAGTTCACACCTAACGGAGGGCGAGTTGAAGTGCATTTGGAACAGGTAAATTCAAATGTCCAGATAACTGTCTCTGACACAGGTAAAGGAATTAGTCCTGACTTTCTACCTTATATCTTTGAGCGTTTCCGTCAAGCTGATAGCACAACTACTAGATCGGACAATGGTTTGGGGTTGGGGCTAGCAATTGTACACCATTTAGTAGAAATGCACTCAGGCACAGTCTGCGCAGTTAGTGAAGGGGAAGGAAGGGGAGCAAAATTTACAGTGTTGTTGCCTCTGGTAGAACCGCAACCAGAACAGTTAATTAAAGAAAGTAAAGAAAAAGTCGAGAATCTCTCAATACTCAACGGCTTGCAAATACTTGTTGTCGATGACAATGCAGATACACGCGAGTTAATTGCCTTCATTCTTGAAAAGTCTGGAGGGCAGGTGACGGCAGTTAGCTCAGTAGGTGAAGCTCTAGAAGCACTAGAACGATTAAAACCAGATGTGCTAGTCAGTGATATTGGAATGCCAGATGAGGATGGTTATTCTCTGATTCGGAAAGTGCGGGTGCAGGAAACAGAGCAAGGGGAGAAGATTCTAGCTGTAGCACTAACGGCATTTGCTAGAGAAGAAGAACACAAACTAGCTCTGGAAGCCGGATTCCAAGTTCATGTATCCAAGCCAATTGAGCCAGAAGAGTTGGTGAAAGTGGTAGCGAACCTGATCAAAAATAGCAAACAAGTTTAATGCACAATTAAGCTTTTGGTAACAATTGCGTTCGCCAAAGCTACAATTGCGTTCGCCAAAGCTACAATTGCGTTCGCCAAAGCTACAATTGCGTTCGCCAAAGCTACAATTGCGTTCGCCAAAGCTACAATTGCGTTCGCCAAAGCTACAATTGCGTTCGCCAAAGCTACAATTGCGTTCGCCAAAGCTACAATTGCGTTCGCCAAAGCTACAATTGAGTTCGCAAAATCTACAATTGCGTTCGCAAAAGCTACAATTGCGATCGCAAAAGCTACAATTGCGATCGCCAAAGCTACAAATGCGTTCGCAAAAGCTGCAATTGCGATCGCATCTGTAGTAGAAGTAGATGCAGACACAATACTTCTCGGTTAAAGGGAAAAGGTTAAAGAAACTCAAAATCCTTTCCCTTTAACCTTTACCCTTTTCCCTAAGAGTGCAAAAATATATTTTTGCAAGAGGTCTACTTTACAACAATAATGGACGTAACTGGATTCGAACCAGTGACCTCTACGATGTCAACGTAGCGCTCTAACCAACTGAGCTATACGTCCTTAACTACACAATTATCAATAGTAGCATATACTTCTCTAATAATGCAAGATAAAAGACCAAATCAGGCGAACTCGATCGCTCCCTAAGTAATCGAGTGAAGTATTTGTTTGATTTGTAAAAAGGTTGCACCACTTGCTACTAATCAAACAAATAAGTCAAATCCTTTTTCCTTTTGCCTCCAGCAAGACTGCCTAATTTTCTGCAAACATCTTTAAGTTTCTCGAATCCAAAATGCCAATCCTCCCCCACGGCCGCGAGCTGCAATGAAATCTTCTGTGACTAAAAAGAAGCCAAAGAACGGTAGTTTCGCTATAGGTTGGTTGTAGAAATCTTCTGTTTGAACTTTACCACCACGGATTGCTCTGTTGTAAATAACACGACCAAACAAACTGATAATCATCTGGTTAAAGTCAAAGGCCAATAAATTTTTCTTCCCGAAATATTGCACTGGCCCCGTGAGTTTCAGTGAAACTGGGTTAAGCTCAACCTGATTAGCAATTTCGCCTCTGTCTGAATTTTGTTCCAAAGTGGCATTAAAGGAAAGATGAATTGTCATGAACTTGGGTACATAGAAACCGTTGCCTAAGACAATTTTGCCGCTACCTCTGTTTTTCTTAGTGCCAGTGACAAAGCAAAGTTGCCATTTACCGAGCAGAAACTCAAAAGGATAAGTCAACTTTTGTTGCTTGCCAGTTTTTTCTGCTTGTAGCAATGCCTTTACTAATATTTCAGCACTAGGGCGTATACTTTTTGGTTCTCTATACTTAGCCGCAGCTTGGGATAGCACGTTAATAAAGTCAAATGTCGTTTTAGGTGTTAAATTAGCCGTCATGAAGCCACTCTAGATTTAACTACTTCTTGATTTTCTGATAGATTGTAGCGTTCATCCGCAAAAACCCTAATTTCTCATTGCTCCTCCCTTTCCCTGTGGGAGAGGTTCATCGAACTCACGTTAATAAAATCTCCAGCCTCCTGCCTACTAAGACTTGATATTCTCTATCTTCACCAAGGATTACCAACCATTGTAAATCCAGCCCAATAATAAGGATGCATAAGTGATTCATCAGCACTATCAGCAGGTAAAGGCAAATTTCCAACTCCTCCTAAACCTTGCACTTGTCCATCCTTGACATAAATTTGTCCTTTGAGCATAGCTACCTGAGCCTGTCTGAGAGCTTCTGCCTTGATTGGAGTTGTCTTTAAATTCTCATAAAATTTTGTCATCAACGCCGCTGTGCCAGCATCATTAACCGACCAAAGACTAGCAACACTAGTTTTCACACCTGCCAGCACTGCTAAACCTGCAAATCCCAGTTCGGATTCTTCATCCCCTAAAGCTGTTCTACAAGCACTCAGCACGAGCATTTCAACTTCAGGTTCATTCAAGCGCAACTGTCGTAATTGATTCAAGCGTAACTTGTCTTCCCACAGTTGAATATAGGAATTATTCAAAGCACCCCTAGCAAAATCGGCATGGGTTGCCATGTGAATGATTCCAAAAGGTTGTTGGCGGCGGATAGTTTTGAGATTTTCTAAGGTGGCTTGCTTGTCTAACAATAATTTGCCCTGCCAGAGTTTAGATACTAGTGTTGATAACTCAAGGGGGACTGCTGGTAAAGGCTCTTGTCCCTGAGTACTCTGAGAAATCCCCAGCGCTAAAATTTGAGATTTTTTGATGTCTTTATAGAGGGTATTAGTCAAACTAAGACTAGGCATTAAGCCAATACTATATTTTTCTACTAGAAATCCTTTACCATCGTGAAGTGCTGCCATTGGGGTTGAACGTAAACCAATATCTGGTAAAAAGACCAGATTATTGATTCCTCTCGCCTGTAAATCTGCCTCTAGTGGTGCAATAATCCAGCGATAAAGTTGTTGAGATGAACGCAAATAACCGGTGCGGCGACGGTTTTGTGGACTAACGATTTGGTCGCGAAATTCTTGAGCTACTTGCAGAACTTTGGTTTTTGTTGTTTCTGGGATGCGCTTGCGGATAGGATCGCCTTTTCCAGTTACTACTACAACTTCTAGTTGGTCGCTATCTTTTTCTGCTACGGTATTTAACTGTTTCGTAAATTTTTGAACTTTGCCTAAATTTACTTCTGGTAGAATTTCCACAGGGACAAAACTGATGTATATAAATGCAGGTTTAATACCAGTAGCTTCTTCAATTTTACGAGCAATTTCTTTGGCATCATCTAGTGTTTTGATTCTAGGGCTGGATATGCCTAAATGGTCGGCAAAATCATCTGTGAAATTGTCTTCGGGAGTGGGGTCAGTATTAAGAACGGAGTTATCAATCTTAGGATTATTGAGGACAGGGTTATTCGGTTTACTTGGTAGATTGCATTGGAATGTGCAGGGGTCAGGACTTGGGGTAGGACTTGGAGTAGGAATTGGGGTAGGAATTGGGGTAGGACTTGGAGTAGGACTTGGAGTAGGAATTGGGGTAGGACTTGGAGTAGGAATTGGGGTAGGAATTGGGGTAGGACTTGGAGTAGGACTTGGAGTAGGAATTGGGGTAGGAGCCTGACTGACGTTGATTCCTATCTGTACAGGTGCAGAAGAGGAAACGCCGTCATTTGCGCTAATTACAAAGGCATTTAGCGACCCATTTGTATCTGCTGGAGGTGTGTATACCAAAGTATCGCCGCTAGATAAGGTTGTAACGCCAGGGATGACGGGAACGCCATTGACAGTGATATTTCCCGTATTCACGACATCGATCTTGATGGAGGTGATGTCATTATTAACATCGCTGACCAGTGGAGCCAAACTAGAGAACGTTAAGGTAACTGGTTGATTAGTCTGGGTATCGGGTAGCGATGAGTTTGCTGTTAATGTCGGCGGTGTGTTGACAGATGTAATGGTGATGCCGGTTGGTGTACCGCTAGCATCTCCACCATTTGGCAAGACTGGAAAGCTATTAGCGATTATTGAATTGTCACCTGTATTAATTGATCCTGCTGTACCATTGACACTTGCATCACCGACGATAAAATCTACATTGTTTGGGCCACCATCATGGCGAATGCTAACAGTACCTCCTGCTGAAGGTTGAACGTTAGTACCTCCTTCGCCAGTAAAAAATCCACCAGTTGCGATCGCTTCACCGGTTCCAATTCCTTGAATCAGTCCGTTGGTTAGCACTTGCACATTGCCACCTTGAACTGTATTTCCATCAACAAAGTCGTCTGCGATCGCCTGGGTGTTGATGTTGGTAAAACGAATATTGCTACCAAATGTATTGGTAGTCTGTAAAGTAACGTTGCCAGATGTCAGGTTTCCAGTTCCATCGACTCCAAGGGCGATCGCTGAGGCGTTAATGGCATCGTTCACGGTGATATTATCTGTGCTAGTTAAACTAATCGCGCCAGCTGTGCCGATAAAATCGCCACCTCCATCTTTGACTACAGACGAGTTAATTGCCCCTGTGGTAATACTGCCGCCTGTGGTTGTTGCGACTACATCGCCAGCCTGACCTGAGTTATTAGCATCATTTGAAAAAGAATCAATCCTACCTGTGAGAATATTGCCTGCGGCAGTCAAACTGACTGTTCCAGCAGTATTAATAGTATTAAACCCTTCAGTGTTGCTGGTATCGAGATTATTTAGAGTAATCCCACCACTGCTGCTTGTGACTGTAATATTACCTGCCAAGTAGCCTTGGCCACTGGCGATAATGTTGCCCGCAACGATGTCGCCAGTCGCAGACAAGTTGACATTGCCACTATTGCCAGAAAAATCAGTAGTTGTATTGAGATTGCCCAGTGATAAACTAGCTCCAGAAATGTTAATCGCTCCTCCAGTTGTCTGGATGGTGTTGGTGGGATTGACAAAGTTTACAGAACCAGTTTGTGAGGAGAGGTTGAAGCTACCGCCAGCACCCAAATTTAATGTCGCGATACCAGGAGTCGTTACTCCGGCTGTAGCTCCGGTGATGTCATCGATGGTAATGTTCCCTGTAGCTTGTAAGTTGATATTTGCACCTGAAGCGGCGATCGCACCCCAAGAAACTGTATTCGCCCCAATATCTGCATCGCCAAAGGCAATATTGCCTGCTGTAGCATCAAAATCACCTGTTCCGGCTGCACCATCGATAATTGTCAATGTGCTGGGGTCTACTAATAAAGTGCCAAAGTTGCCATTGACGGCTGAAGTATCTACCAAACCGTTGAAGGTCAAGAAATTTTTGCCTGATACTTCTACAAAACCACCATTGCCAAAATTTGCTCCTGCACGAGCCGAAATTTTTCCAAAATACTGGGTTGTGTCGTTACCCCAAACAATTACCCGTCCGCCATTTCCATTCAAATTACTATCTGCATTAATAACGGATTTTGAATCCACATAAGTCCGATCTGCGTTGGGTAAAGTCCCCTTACCTTGATAATCGCCACCAATTAGCACAGTACCACCGCCATTATTCCCAGAGGCGTTAATATTGGCATCAATCACCGCGACTTTTTTACCCAAAGCAGTTACCGTACCGCCTGTTTGACTCGCTGTATTAACTGTTCCAGAAACAATCGTTGTACCTGGAGTTATGGGAATTGTCACATTAGAGTTTGTCAATTTTACAGTTCCATCAGGATTGGCAGTTAACCCTCTGTTACCAACTGTCAGCAATTCGGGTATTGAGGCGATGGGAATTGTCCAGTTATTGGGTTGGCTGCTACTAGAGGCGAGGGGCTGAATTTCTAGACTCAGCAGATTTCCTGGCTGACTGAGACGCACCCAATTTTGTCCTGGTACTGATGTAACGTTAATTTGCCCTCCCGGTGCTGAAAGTTGCCCGGTGTTGACTACAGTACCGCCGAATAAATTCAAATTTTGCCCAGCACCTACTACCAAATTTCCAGCATTGGCGATCGCTCCTGGTTGGTTCATACTAAAGGCAAATCCGTTGGGGTTTCCAACTAAATTTATGTAATCATTAACACCAATAGCATTGAACCAACTGCTGCCAAAACCGATGCCGTTGGCTGTTGTCACCGTGAAAGCACTAGGCACATTTAAACTAGCGTTTGCTCCAAAAACAAATCCGGCTGGATTCATCAAGAAAAGGTTAGCATTGCCACCTGTCACCTGAATTAAACCATTGATAACCGAGGCATTCCCGCCTGTAATTCGACCAAGGATATTTTGCAGCGCCGGACTAGCTTGAAAGTTGGCAATTTGTTCTGGCGAAATCCCAAACTGTTGAAAGCTGTGAAAGAGGTTTGCACCATCTCTTGAAGTTGTGCCGCCGGTGATATCAAGTCGATTGCCGTTGGGAGTTACAATTGTGTTTGTCCCATCGTTAGCAGGAACTATTTGTTGTGCTTGGGCCAATTTGGGATTTACCAGCGAGGCAATAATTAAGACTGAAGCGGCGATGTTGTGTAGTAGAGGTTTTTTGCAGCGTAATCTGAAGCGACTTGTGGGCAATTCTACCTCGATTTGTAACTTGTCTGCTAATCCGCGCCGCCAAAGTGCTTGAGCGATCGCTCGTTTAGACCAGAGTATTTGTTCTTTTTGTCTAGTAACAGAGATGCTTTGAGAATGGTTTCGGTAGAAATAAAGTGGCTCTTTGACTCGGCGCACTTGGGCTACTTCTGAAAGTCGCAGACATAGGTCATAATCATAGGCACAGCAAGAGAACGATTCGTTAACACCTCCCACTCGGTCATAAACCGATCGCCGCATCAAGCGGAAGTGGAAAGTCATGAAATCTACCAACAGACCCGATCGAGAGTAAGGAATGTTACAGCGATGACCATAACCGATAACTTTGCCGTTTCGATCGATATTTAAGTAGTCAGTGTAAACAAATCCCGTTTCTGGATGGCGATTGAGGACTGTAGCGGTTTGAGCAAGAGCTGTGGGGGCAAGGATATCATCATTGTCTAATATACCGATGTAAGTGCCGCTAGTTTGGCCGATCGCTGCCTTACAAGCCGCAGCAACTCCTTGATTGTCTGCCTCCACCACCCGCACTCGCCCATCTTTTTGAGCATAAGCGCGAGCGATCGCCACCGATCCATCTGTAGAGCCATTATCCCAAATTAGTAGCTCAAAGTTTTGCCATGTTTGCGTTAAGACGCTAGCGATCGCTTCTTGAAGGTAAGACTCCCGATTGTAATTGACGATGACAATGGAAATCAGTGGTGACATCGAAGTTTTCCCAAGTTTTCTACCTGTTACCACAATATAATGCTAAGGACTATCACTTAGAAGAAATCGCTGTTAATTTATAGTTTTAGTTACAAATCTTTTGAAATTTGAATATCAAAAATATGATATTGAAATACTCATACAGCCATAGCACACTCAAAAATCAAAATCAGCCCAGTCGTTAAATAAGGCACTCCACTGAAGAGAAATGAGAAAAGAAACAGAAACTGGTGTTCAGCCTAGAGCAACGACTCAGCAAAAAATTGTCTATTTATTTCATCAGTTAGATAATTGCTGGAGTTTGGCAATTACTAAATGCAGTCAGCACAGTTTCAGCTTTCGGTGCGGCTTGCTAATTCTGCCTGCGGTCTGGATTGTAACTGCAAATGGACTGAGAGCTAGAGCTAATATTTTTACACCGGACTCGATTCAAAATAGCAGTCAGTCAGAGTTACAAATAGTACAGTCAACAGAACCTACTCCAGCAACTAACCCCCAACCAGAAACACCACAACGGATTCGGGTTCGGAAAATTCAGGTTGTAGGTAGCACAGTTTTTCAGGAAAATGATTTTAATCCAGTAGTGAAACCGTTTGAAGAACGGGATTTAACTTTAGAAGAAATCAGACAAGCCGCCGATGCCGTTACCCAGCTTTACCTAAATAAAGGCTATATAAATTCCAGAGCAATTCCAGATACTCAACAATCTAGTACCGCAAATGGTATTGTGGTAATTCAAGTGTTGGAAGGGCGTTTGACAGAGATTGACATCCAAGGGACGCGGCGATTAAACCCATCTTATATTCGTAGTCGCATCCAACTAGGTGCTGGTATTCCTCTCAATACTGGTAAGCTCGAAGAACAACTAAAATTATTGCGACTCGATCCCTTATTTACCAATGTGGAAGCGAGTTTGCGTCCAACGGGTAAGATTGGTCAAAGTATTCTCGTTGTCAGAGTTGAAGAGGCGAAAACTTTAATTGGTAGTTTGGGTGTAGATAATTATTCGCCTCCCAGTATTGGCGCGGAAAGATTGGGTGTTGAATTGCGATCGCGCAATTTAACCGGTATGGGAGATGAGTTAGCTGGCTCCTATTACCATACACTCTCTGGTGGTTCCGATGCCTTTGATTTTAGTTATCAGGTTCCTGTGAACGCCATGAACGGCAAAGTGCAGATTCGAGCCGCATTTAATCGCAACGAAATTACTGAGCCACCCTTTGATGCCTTTGACATTCGGGCAAACCAGGATCTTTATGAAATCAATTATCGTCAACCATTGGTGCGATCGCCCAGAGAAGAATTTGCCCTATCTTTAGGATTTACCTATCAAGATGGTCAAACCTTCCTGTTTGATAACCTCGCAACTCCCTTTGGCATTGGGCCTGATGCCAATGGCGTTAGCCGCACCAGTGTAATTAAATTTGGTCAAGATTATATCAGGCGCGAACCAAAAGGAGCTTGGTTTTTGCGATCGCAATTTAATTTTGGCGTTGATATATTAAACGCAACTATCAACAATGACCCCATACCCGATGGTCGCTTTTTTAGTTGGCTAGGTCAAATACAGCGCGTGCAGCAACTCAGCAACGATCATCTGTTGCTGATCCAAGCAGACTTGCAGCTGACACCAGATAGTCTTTTACCTTCCCAGCAATTTGTCATTGGTGGCGGACAATCTGTAAGGGGATATCGCCAAAATATCCGTTCTGGGGATAATGGATTTCGGGTAGCGATCGAAGATCGGTTTACAGTCCAGCGTAATGAATCTGGATTATCGACAATTCAACTTGCGCCATTTGTGGATATGGGAGCAGTTTGGAATCAGTCTGATAACCCCAATCCGCTACCCAATCAAACTTTTTTAGTGGGCGCAGGCTTAGGATTAATATGGAATCAGGCAATGGGAATTGATAATCTCTTTTTGCGGCTCGATTATGGATTTCCATTTATCGATCTGAGCGATCGTGGTAATAACGCTCAGGATGATGGTTTTTACTTTAGCCTTCGCTATCAACCCTAGCTAAAGACTATGGTAATCATAACTAATTCTGCGGGCATCATATTATTTGAGCCGGATTTGAGGAAGTCGAATTTAATCAGCAAAATGCTCTAAAACGCTCTTTCACTTACTCCTTTTGGTAGATGACGCACTGATTTCAGTATTTTCCACAGTTAATTAGCTGTTCTTCTGCTTTATCCTAATATTGAACTAAAAAATTAACTTCTTTCTTCAGGAATTTGAATTTTATCCTGTGTATATACACAAAGGGATAATTTTTAGTTTATAAATTTAAGAAGGGAAGAATTATAAAAGAAAAGTTATGACACAACCTAACTCTCAAGACAAAAACAGCTTTCTTTACCCTCGTAGTCGGTATTATGGTAAATTTCAGCCAGAGAATTTGGTGTTTAATGCTAACCTCCAAGAATTCTCTCAAAAAATTAGTTACATCACTTCCCTAGAAACAGGGGGAAAATTGTCTCAAGAAGACGCTTATCAGCAAATTAAGTCTCTTTGGAAAGAGTTGAAACATAGCAAAAAACAATTGTCTATTGGCGGAAATCAAGAAATTTAAACTAATAAGAAGGAGGCATTGGTAATTTTTTTAAATCTAGTGCAAAAAGACTATTGCAAAAATACTTGAGCCGCCCAGAAATTGATTTTAGGGCGGTTTTTTGGCTTTTGCAAGAAGTATCTTTTTCGTCATGTTAATTCTACTTGGTTTACAAAAGTATCTCTTAAAGAATCCGAAAAGCAACAACTTTATTTTGTAGCTTATGATGTACTTACAAAAGCGAGATTTAGCGATCGCCATAAAGTTTTTCAACAGGAGTTAAGCTATGACGCGGCGACTGACTCAAGAGCAATTATCACAAATAGTTACAGAAGTAGAAGGTCTGCAATTGCGTCGGGATGCGGAACTAGACCAACAGCAGGTTAAAGAAATTTTACAGGAGTTGAATTTACCGCCAGAGTTATTAGATGAAGCGCTGATTCAGTTAAATCGCCGCCAAGCACTGGAAGTACAGCAACGCCGGAATCGATGGATTACCTCTGGAGTGGTGGCAATTGTAGTAATTGTCATTGCATTTACAATATTTTTCATGCAGCAGCAAAGTTCTACACTTTCTCGTGTTTCCACTCAACAAGACCGCATCACTTTGACACAAGATAATGGCGGCGACTTAAAGACAATTTCTCGCCAAACCAATCCAGAAGTGTTGTATCGTGTCACCTTAAAGGATGCACCTTTGGGTAAAAAGCTGGCTCTCTCTTGTAATTGGATTGACCCAAGTGGTCAAATTGTCAAGCAAAACAACTATCAAACCCGCGAGATTAATACGTCTGTCTGGGATACCCAGTGTCGCTACACCATTAACCAGGCTACAACTGTTGGCAATTGGAAAGTGCAAATGTTCCTAGAAGGTCGGCAGATTAGCGATGCAACCTTTGAAGTTAAATAGTCTAGATGGGTATCCCGCATCAGTTTCTTGGCTATTGGGGTTACGGCGCTCAACAAAAGTTGGAAGCGCTGTTAACTAGTGTTTTGGAAAACCTCTCTCCAAACCTCTCCCTTACAAGGGAAGAGGCTTTGAACTTTCCCCCTTCCCTGCAAGGGAAGGGGGTTAGGGGATTAGGTCAGAAAAATTATCCTTTTCCCATCTGGAATGTTGTTCATATAGGACTGGATGGCAATTCCCCACCGCAACAAAATCAAATTGCTGCCATCTCCGCATCAGGATTATTTAGTTCACCCGATGCTTGGGTAATCCAAGAAAACAACTGCCTAGTTTTGGGAAGAGAACCTTTCGGAAGAGTTCCTTTGTATTGGACTGTGCAAGAACAAATAATTTGGTTTGCATCCCAACTGCAATTACTTTTACCGATTTTGCCACAATCAGAAGTTAGCATTCCTGGGTTATATGGCTATAGCTGTTTTTCTTACGTTCCCACACCCTTAACTCCTATTAATCAAGTGTTTGCAGTGACGGCGGGGACAGAATTAGTTTGGCAGAGCGATCGCCAATCAGGTAAGCTGCTAACACCTGAATCTAAAAAAATCCACTCATGGCGGGAAGCGCCAAAACAGTTAACAGATGAAGCTACAGCAATTACTGAATTGCAAACTCTCCTTAAAAACTCCATTGAGCGACAAATTGCCGATTTAAAGGATGAGCCTGTCGGGGTGTTTCTCTCTGGCGGACTCGATTCTTCAGTAGTGGCGGCGCTGCTAGTACAAGCAGGGGTGAAAGTCCGCGCCTACACTTTGGATTTTGGGAACGCAGGGATTCCAGAATATCCATACTCTGAACAAGTCGCCCAATTTCTCAAAATTCCACTTGTTAAAGTTGCAGTAACCCCCAGTTCCATCAAGAATGCTTTAATTCCGACTGTACAAGCATTAGATTTGCCCTTTGGAGATGGCGTGTGTGTGCCGTTATATCTTCTATCTCAAAGAGCGAGTCAGGAAACTCAAGTAATTTTTAACGGTGAAGGTGGAGATCAATTGTTTGCTGGTTGGACGAACAAACCTTTAATTGCCGCAGGTGTTTATCAAGCAGAAAATCCCGCCGGACAGGAAACTTTTATCCAGCAATATCTCCGCACCTTTCACCGTCTTGGGGGATACGAATCTCAAGTTTATCAGCCGGAGGTTTATGCACATATCCAAAATTTGCATCCTGAAGATTGGCTATTGGCGGCTTTAGATCGCGATGAGTGTCCATCTTTGCTGCATCGCCTCCGCCGTGCCAGTTTGATGCTCAAAGGAGCGCAGAATATCCATCCCCGTGCGACTGCATTGGGGTTTGCTCATGGGTTGTGGGTGCGATCGCCTTTTTGTGATTTACCTCTAGCTGAATGGACATTCCGCCTCTCTGGAGAACTCTGCTTACAGGGAGCTTGTGAAAAATATATCCTCAAACGGGCTGTAGAAAATTGGCTTCCACCCGAAATTGTCTGGCGACAAAAACGGGGTATGGGGGTTCCCTTAACTTCTTGGTGTTTAAATGATTTTTGGCATCAATTGGGCATTTGGCTAAATCCAGAAAGACTTCGCGCCAACAATCACTTTTATCCTCACATTGCGGCACAAATCGTTGAAGGCAATTTAGGAGCAGCTATTCAAGGACGACGGATTGGTGAGACTCTCTGGTTACTAATTATGTGGCAACTTTGGCGATCGCACGTTTTAAATGAAGAAATAACTAAACAGTCTTGGGATCATCCCTTTTGGTTACATCGTTGGCTATGGAGAAATTACAAGCGATGGCAAGGTTAGATAAAAAAGAGTTAGGAGTAGAGACGCGATTAATCGCGTCTCTACAACAGTTAGGAGTTAGGAAGGAGCAATTAATTTCCTCATCTTTCCCATTCTCCAGGGAACTTGCCGAGGAGTTACTGAATAACTACGGTTCTCCGCTTTATGTTTATAATGGCGATCGCTTGCGCGAAACTATTGAGCGAATTAGCAAAGCAGTCGGTTATCCTCGCACGCAATTTCGGTTTGCCAGTGTTACTAATGGCAATATTGCCTTGTTAAAAATTTTTCGCTCCTTTGGGTGGGGACTTCATGCTAATACACCAGGAGATATTTATCTGGGATTGCAAGCTGGTTTCGATCCTAGCGAGATTGTTTATAGCGGCAGTAATTTGAATCAGGCTGAGATGATACAAGTCTTGAATTGGGGAGTTACAACTCTCAATTTTGATAGCCTCGCTCAATTACAGTTGTGCTGCAAAGTTTTGCCCAAACGCAGAGAGAAAAATATTCGGCTAGGTTTACGTCTCAATTTGCCAGAAATTACCGGAGATAGCCGCATTGGTGTACGTCCAGAGGAATTTGATCGTGCGATCGCTTTAACTGGTGAAGTGGGATTAAAGCTGAGTGGTTTACACTTCTATCGAGGAACGGGAACTAACGCCACAGCAGCTTTTACCCAAGTAATTGATACGCTAATCGCCACAGCCCAAAAGTTACCTGATTGGGAATATTTAGATTTTGGTGGTGGCTTTGGCTATCCATATCATCACAACAAAACAGCCTTTGACTGGGAAATATTTGGAGCTGAGTTAACCGAGAGAATTACTTGTTTAGGACGGGAAATTGATTTGGTGATTGAACCGGGACGAAGTGCGATCGCTGGATGTGCAACAATGCTTGCTCAAGTTGTTTCGGTGAAATGGCAAGGAGAAAAACAGATTGTTGGAGTTGATACCACAGTTGCTAATCTTTCAGTACCCTCAGTACACGGCGGCTACCGAGAAATTATCACTTGGAAACTTCCCTACTCTTGTACAGACGCGATTAATCGCGTCTCTACTCCCCATTCTCTATTCACAACTGATATTTGTGGTAACACTACCTATTCACGAGATTATCTAGGGAAAAATTGTCAACTCCCAGCGTTAGAAATTGGCGATATCGTTGCCATTCTAGATGTCGGTGCTTATGGTTATGCAATGTCGTCTCACTTTTTACACCGTCCTAAACCTGCTGAAGTCTTGCTAGAAAATGGCACACATCGGCTGATTCGTCGGCGCGAAGATTACAGTGTTTTATTAACAAATCAGGTGTTAGATAATTAACATCAAATAACCATTATGAAGTGTATTAACTGCGGAACTGATAATAGACTAAAAGACCGGACAGCTAATCAAGGTCGGTGTATAAAATGCAATCATCTCTTTGCCTTTGAACCGACTAGTATGAGTAATGTTCAGATTACCGATCCTTTTTTTGCAAAGGCGATCGCTGACATTTCTGCAAATAACACCTTATTTTTTACACCCAAGCAGCTGCTTTATTTTCTAGATAATCGTTTAAAAAAAAGCTCAAAGTCAATTTCACGATTTGGCTGGTTACTTCCTTTTCTATTTATTAATCTTGTTACATCACTAACGATTTTTATACCGCTAATAGTAAATCTTGCGTTTATTAATTTTTTTCATGAAAGTAGCAAATCAACTAAACTCAATCTTGTAAGTCGCAAACAGTATGCGAGGAATTTACAAGTTATAGGAGGAATTATCCTTTCCATAGGAATTCTTGCTTTAAAGTCATTTCCCCTCTTTGTCATTATTGTTATTGTGGGAATGCTACCTATATATTTAGGAACTCGACAGCTAGGGCGAATCCAATTATTAACACAAGAATTTTTAATTTCTGAATCTCAGATTAACGATTGGCTAAATCGCTGGCAGCAAATAAATGGTTCGATTCTCAAAATTCTTCCTTCACCAAAGCAGGAAAATACACCAGCCACAATTAATCCTGACGTAACTGCTTACAGTTTTGATAGATTAGTCGTTTGTGATAGTGCTAGTATTGCTCAACTATTAATCGCTAATAATTTCCACTTTGAAAATAACTGTGCAATTCTCAGCATTACTGGATATCCCCAAAGCATTTTTGACATCACAATGCAAATGCTGCGGCGCAATCCCGATTTGAAAGTTTATGCAATACATGATTGCAATCCCCAAGGAATTAGTTTAGTTCATAATTTAAGAACCAATGCTAATTGGTTTCTCAATAGCGAAATTGTAATTATTGATATTGGACTAACGCCACGTCAAATTATCGCTACTAAGCGTGGGATGTTCATTCAATCCTCTCCAGAGTCGGCGCAAGCAGCTAAACAATTACCTGAAGAAATACGTCAAAGTTTATCTGCTGAAGAATTAGCATGGTTAGAATCTGGAAAGTTTGTAGAATTAGAATCTTTCACTCCCCAAAGAATAATTAAAGTTCTGCAAAAGGGTATTGCTGGTAGTCGAAATTTAGAAAGTGATGACAGTAGTTTGCTTTTAGTAGGCGATACAGGAAATGATATGTACGTTGTGCAAAGTTTTGGTTAGTATTCTCATTTCAGTTGTAGGGGTAATTCATGACTTGCCCCTACATGAATAAAGCGCAGTTTCACATAAAATTTGTTTAATTGATTTACAGATTAGATTTATTCAATTTGTTGGTTTAACCAAGCTTCTAAATCAGAAATAGCTGAAAAGTCTAACAAAGCCTCTCCTAATGCCTCCAATTGTTCAATAGATAATCCTTGAACTCGCTCAATATTAGATGAATCAATCTCACCGAAACGGC
Source organism: Nostoc sp. DSM 114167 (assembly GCF_052692655.1). Taxonomy (NCBI): domain Bacteria; kingdom Bacillati; phylum Cyanobacteriota; class Cyanophyceae; order Nostocales; family Nostocaceae; genus Nostoc; species Nostoc sp. DSM 114167. The sequence goes on along the minus strand of NZ_CP195116.1, from coordinate 2,139,931 downwards.
GATTTAGTAGACGTATAATTAAACGTTGTTCCCCTTGTTGTACAGCTTGCTCTCGGTCTTGTTGATAAAGTGGTTTTAATCGCATAATTAACTCCCGATCGTCTTCTTCTGAATTTTGATTAACTTGCAAGTTTTGCCGCAAGTTATAAAGTAATTCTAGCGTTGCTCTGCGAAATGGATGATTTGATGGTAGTGCTTCTAATTCATCTATTGCTTGTTTTTGTACTGTTTCTCGACCGTCAACTGAGAAGTAAAAATATCTCTAATATGCATACATAATTTTTAATTTATTTCAAACTTCTTTCCATAAGCATTTGAGGTTCGACATTCTCAACATTAGCGATCGCTTCTAACTGAGAAATCCCAGCGATCGCATCAACAATCTTACCTGATTTAGCACGCAACCAAGCGGTATGAGGCGCATAAGAAAGGCTTTGTGCAACTTCATAACCCGCTCGATTAATTACCTCATGTTGCGATTCCACATCAACGCTTTCAGCAAAGCGGATAAAAACCAGTCCAGTTGGTACTGCTAAGGAAGCATTGGATTCTAGTGTATAAACCGGACTCAATGTACCCTGTTCTGATTGATTGGGTTCGCCTGAAAAAACTGCGATCGCACCCTCGTTAAGTCGTAAAATTGCCCCTATTACCAAAGTACCGGGTTGATTATAGTGTACTGCGTAGTAGCCAGGTTTACGAATGTAGGATACAGCAGTGCGTAGGCTTACATCGCCACTAACGCGAATTTGTTCAGGATACTCAGAAAAGTAGTCTTTTTGAAATCTCACTTCACCAATCAGGGGTAGAGAGTACACCTGTAGAAAATACTCAACCGGAAAATAAAACATCTTTCTCAAGTTCTAATGATGTTATAGCGTTTTTCAGTGGTATGGAATACATTCTTTTCATCGTGATTCACAGTTAGTTATACGCCCCTACTGATAGTGAAGATTCTTAAAACAATCTGATTTTGAATCCCCTCTTTTCTGGAAAGACGAATCGAAGGTTTCTATGAACTTAGATAGATTAAATTCTGTATCGTAATACACATATAACACATGAAATCAGAAGCATCCATAAAGTAAACGTAAGTCTACAATACGTGCAGCAAGCTTTAAAAATAAGGCATAATACGGTTTTCCAATTCTCTTATGAGTGCTGAGTAGGGAATCCTAACTTTTTTACTCACGACTGGGAATTGTTATGCCCAATACTTCGGCTACGCTCAGTACAAGTGCCCAATGCCCAATGCCCAATGCCCAATACTTCGACTTCGCTCAGTACAAGTGCCCCATGCCCAATGCCCAATGCCCAATTCCCAATTTTCAAAACATTTTAGGAGATTAAACAATGGTTCAGGTTCGCTATGGTGGACAGAACGGCCAACAGTATGAATTTGCTATCAGTAACGAACACGTTGTAGTGCGTACCGAAAGCCGCAGCACAATTGTTGGTGCAAGATCCTTTGAAGTCGCACCTGTGTCACCTACAGCTCGTAGCATCCTCAATCAATTTGAGTTAAAAACCCGGTTTCGGCAAGCGGGTGTAGAAATTTTACAAGCGAAAGTTCCGAACCAGGGTGTTGCTTTGCGCGATATCGCGCCCGTGAAATTCTTAACAATGAGTCCGAAGTCCAATTTGCCGGACGTGTCTTAATCGATCCAGTATCCCAACAACCTGTAGTTTATACTGAAAACCTTTTTGTTAAATTTGATAGTGAAGAAGAGTTAAGAGTCTGCCAAGAGGTTTTAAGACGTTACAACTTAACAATTAAACGCCAACTTGAATACGCACGAAATGCTTATTTTGTCAGTGCCCCTACAAATACTGGTATAGCCGTCTTTGACATCGCCGAAAGACTTTTAAATGAGGAATCAGTTGAACTGTGCCATCCCGAACTAGCGCGCGAGTCACGCCAACGTCAGGTTTTTCCGCAGCAGTGGCATTTAAAGCAAACAACAATTAATGGTAAAACAATTAATGCCCATGCCAACGTTGAAGCAGCTTGGAAGTTGAGCAATGGCACGGGGACAATTATTGCAATTATCGACGATGGGGTGGATCTCGATCATGAAGAGTTCCGTTCCTCTGCCAAGATTGTTGCCCCGCGTGATGTCACACGTAAAACGAACAATCCCAGACCGGGAAATGATAATAACCACGGTACATCCTGTGCGGGAGTAGCCTGTGCAAACGGTAACTTTGGGGCATCTGGTGTAGCACCGGGGGCAAAACTCATGCCGATTCGTCTAGCTTCGGCGTTGGGGTCACAAGATGAAGCAGATGCTTTTATTTGGGCGGCTCAAAATGGTGCTGATGTTATTTCTTGCAGCTGGGGCCCAGCAGACGGTACTTGGTTTGAGCCAGACGATCCCGCACACAACCAAAAAGTACCTTTGCCTGATTCCACACGCCTTGCTATAGACTTTGCAATCAATAAAGGACGCAACGGCAAGGGCTGTGTAATTTTATTCGCAGCTGGCAATGGTAACGAAAGCGTGGATAATGACGGCTACGCCAGCAACCCAAAGGTAATTGCGGTGGCAGCTTGTAACGACTACGGCACAAGAAGCGCTTACAGTGACTTCGGTCAGGCGGTTTGGTGTGCCTTCCCCAGCAACAATGGTGATATTTCTCAAACCACTGGAATTTGGACAACCGATCGCTCTGGTGTACTTGGTTATAATTCGGGTAATCGAAATCTGGGTGAGGCCGCAGGCAACTATACGAACGAATTTGGCGGAACTTCTAGTTCCTGTCCAGGTGCAGCAGGTGTCGCAGCCTTGATTCTTGCTAGAAACCCAAATCTGCGTTGGGATGAAGTGCGAGACATTATAAAACGCTCCTGCGATCGCATCGATCAAGCTGGAGGTAAGTATGATGCCAATGGTCGCAGCCCCTTCTACGGTTACGGTCGAATCAATGCTCTGAAAGCTGTAGAATTGGCCAAGCCACCGCAAACATCACCCATCAGCAGGTTCCAAGCAGCGCAAGATGTGCCAATTAACGATCTCCAAACATCAACATTATCGGTGGCGATCGCTAATACCACCCTGCTGAAATCCATCAAAGTTAATGTAGACATCGAGCATACTTATATTGGGGATCTTGTAGTTACTCTTCTTCCCCCAGTGCAAATAGGCATACTTCCTATAAATCTGCACGATCGCCAGGGTGGAGCTACAGATAATATTAAAACAACTTATGACGAAGTAAACACCCCTAAACTTGCTGCTTTTAAAGGTAAAAGTCCCCAAGGAACCTGGACTCTGGAAGTTGCAGATAAAGCTGAAGGAGATACAGGAAAAATTCGCAGCTTAACCATTGAAATGGGATTTTAAATAGGTTTAGCACAGCTGTGTATTGGTGTCAACTTATGTTAAATAAACGTGAGTTCGATGAACCTCTCCCTCCCAATCTCCCTCTCCTAAAAGGCGAACGCGAGTGCGTCTTTGTAAGGAGAAGGAGGAGTAACGAGTAATATCATGTCCGGCTAATCACTTATGATTACCGTATCTGTGCAAAAATCCCAAAAGTCTCTTTCCCCCTGCTCCCTGCCCCCAGCAAGAACTGCCCTTTAAATGATAAGTCTTCAACCGGACATGATATAAGGAGGGTTTTTGCTCCCCTCTCCTGGTAGGAGAGGGGCTGGGGGAGAGGTCAAAATCGCACTCGTCGACCTCACGTTAAATAACTACATATTACGGAGCAAAAATCAAAATATTCTTCCCTGCAAGAACTTCCGCTTTGACGTTTCCGTGTTTCGCGCAGTCTGTAGCAGCTTCCGCCTTCCCTGCAAGAACTTCCGCCTTGACGTTTCCGTGTTACGCGCAGTCTGTAGCAGCTTCCGCCTTCCCTGTAAGAACTTCCGCTTTCACGTTTCCGTGTTACGCGCAGTCTGTAGCAGCTTCCGCTTTCACGTTTCCGTGTTACGCGCAGTCTGTAGCAGCTTCCGCCTTCACGTTATCACAAACAAGTAAGTAGGCGTAATTAAACGCGATCGCATAGATTACCAACCAGAATTACTGATTTAGCTTTGATTGGGGAGCGATACCTTCTCTAAGAGAGGCTACGATTACTCTTGTACGAAGTAAAAGTGCGTAGTTTACCGCCGTAGGCATCGCAACTAACCTTACAGCTAAAATACATGAAAATTGCTATAAACGAATAGCGATCGCAAAGGTTTAATCATCACACTACCCACAGTTGAGTAAAACGTTCAGCCGTCCATCCAACAATATCTGATACTTGCCCGTCACTAATTTCTACAATTCGTTTAGTACCATCTCTACGCTCTATTACATCCACTGAAAAAAATTGACTTTTAATGCGCTTGACACACTCAGAAACAATCTCTGGAATTTCTTCATCTGGTAAAGCGGCAAAAGGTTTACCATATACGACAAAGTAACGCATATATGATTTCATCAGATAAAAATCTTGATTTTAACCTAAAACTTATACATCGAATAATAAATGATCGGATAAAATTTATAACTCGTTTAACATCTTTAGAACCTCAAGATGAATTGCGAACAGAATTAGGTTCTATACTTTTAGAGACTTATAGTGGTACTCGACTGTATATTGATGTAGATGAAGGTATGGCAAATATTCTACTTTTCGATGCTAGCGATCCAAGTCAACCAATTAATCAAAACATCAAGGCAATTACTTATAAATATTTTATTTTTCCGAGGATGGAAGGTCAAGACTCACTTGCATCTTTACTGGTTCAGCCTATTTCTGATATTGAAGTGATTTCCCGCGATAATGAATATTATGGTTTTTATAGTATGTGTGGTTTTAGACTGAACTTTCCTAATAGTAAATCTTTATGTATAGGTACTTATTTAACTGCTGACAAAATACCAGGGGCTTGGATTTTAATGCCTGAAGAAGTGGATGTGAATTTGCGCTATCAAGCCATTACAGCAAAATCCGAATAAATATCAAAATTGCTCAATTGATATTTAGCAGCAATGAATTCCAAAATTGTTCAAAAAAATTGCTTCTTGGACTGATTTAACATTAACTGATAATCTCTTAATATCAATTTTTCCTGTATCATTGTCAGTCATTTTCAACAGGTAAATCGGCTCTACATTATTCTTTATACCTATTGCTAGTAAAGTGTCTCCTTGAGATGAATCTAACTCAACAGCTTGTAATTCTTTTTTAATACCTTCATAACCAATTATTTCAATTAGCAATTCTCGCACTTCCAAGTCATCTTCTTCTAATAACCATTTTGCTTCCCATTCTGTTGGAGGCAACTTACTGTATTTTTCTGGTAATCTTACACCATGATAAGCGTAGACACTAAAACCATCAGCATACTCAATAGCTGGTTCAGCTTCTGCATGTAACCGCTGTTGATTATCTAATAATAATTTTGTAGGGCGATCGCAAATAACGCAAAAATCACTATCTTCAATAATCCAACCACATTCTTGAACTAATGATTGAAATATTTTCCAGTCTTCTTTAAAATCACTAAGACCTGAGACAGAAAAGCCAAAATCAAACATGGCTGCCCATAAATGATTTTCGGGTTGTAAAGAATCATTAATTTGAGATTCCAGATAACGATATTTTTCAGGAAATTGACTATTTTCTGAAACTCTACTTTCTATTTTATTTAACAAATGCTTATATAGTTGACTGTTAAATGGTTCTCCTCCACCTTGACCGCAATAGATTATGTCTCCGAATTGCTCGTAAACTTTACTATCTATTTGTTCAAATAGAGGATTTTGTAGCTTTTCATATATGTGGTAAAATAGCAAATTATTTAAAGAAGTATCTTGATTATTTTCCCAGTTCTTTATCTTTTGAAAGGATAGATGGTTAGAGAGCCAATTGCACGCAGCGTCAGGACTATCACAAAAAGTAATTTGAGGAATGGGTAAACCAACCATTGCATAAGCATCTTTTACAGCGGACTCTGCTTTTTTTCTATCAATTCGCTGAGTAGAAAGTCTAATATTTTCCCATTTGCTTTTATAAACTGAGATTAAAGCTTCTTCTTCTGGAGTTAGTTTTTCAATTTTTTTATTGGACATGTTTGTGTGAAAACATAACAATATTAACTAAGTTGCCGCATTAAGAGCTTAAACCATTATTATTTCCATTAATTCTAAAACGGAATAAGCTACGTTTAGCGTCTGTTGGCGTAGCCTCTGGTAGAGAAGAGAAGCTTAACGAAGTTATCATCACAGATTACGTAAAGTGTAAAAATAAGAATTTGTACTTAATTGGGATGGCCACTTTATCTTTTAAAAGCGGCCATCTTATCCTTTAAGTGTCAATTTCTGGTGAGGTTACGGTTCACAATTTAGGTTAAATTATGGGTAAAAGCACAGTCTCGCCCGTCCGTTGCGGCAAGATAGCCACACCACAAGAAATAGATTTATACACTGTTTTAGCTGTATCACGTTAGTACAAAACTATTTCTCTTTGCGTCACCCCGTCCCAGTATAAATTAACTTTGAGTCACAGGCTCTTTCGCCAAGAACTTCTCTAATTCTGTCAGCGCATCAGCATCAACCTTAGTTTGCATTGGGCAGAACTTAGGCCCACACATCGAACAAAACTCAGCAGTTTTATAGATATCTGCTGGTAAAGTTTCATCGTGATATTCCTTAGCTCTTTCTGGATCGAGTGATAATTCAAATTGACGGTTCCAATCGAAGTTGTAACGCGCCTTAGAAAGTTCATCATCTCTATCCCTTGCACCAGGGCGATGTCTAGCAATATCAGCCGCATGAGCCGCTATTTTATAGGCAATCAACCCATTTCGCACATCTTCGGCATTTGGTAGACCCAAATGTTCTTTAGGTGTTACATAGCACAGCATTGCAGTACCGTACCATCCAGCCATCGCGGCTCCAATGGCTGAAGTAATGTGGTCATAACCGGGAGCAATATCTGTCACCAATGGCCCCAAAACATAGAAAGGTGCTTCAGAACACTCTTCCATCTGCTTACGGACGTTGAACTCAATTTGATCCATTGGTACGTGCCCAGGCCCTTCCACCATTACCTGAACATCATCTTCCCAGGCTTTGCGAGTTAGCTGTCCCAGAGTTTTCAACTCAGCTAATTGTGCTTCATCTGAGGCATCATGGGCGCAGCCAGGACGCAGGGAATCTCCTAAACTGAAAGAGACATCGTACTTTTTGAAAATCTCAACAATGTCTTTAAAGTGGGTATAAAGCGGGTTTTGTTTGTGGTGATGTAGCATCCACCGTGCCAAAATACCGCCGCCGCGAGAGACAATACCAGTGATGCGATTTCTCACCAAGGGCAAATGCTCAATCAAAATCCCCGCATGGATAGTTTGATAATCTACTCCTTGCTGGGCGTGCTTCTCGATGATATGGAGAAAATCATCAGCAGTCAGGTTTTCGATGGTGCCGTGGACGCTTTCTAAAGCTTGATATACTGGCACTGTACCAATGGGAATAGGTGAAGCTTTGATAATTGCGGTACGAATTTCATCCAAATTACCGCCACCTGTGGACAAATCCATCAGAGTATCAGCACCGTACTTCACCGCCAGATTCAGTTTATCAACTTCATCCTGAAGATTAGAAGAGTTGGGGGAAGCGCCGATATTAGCATTTACCTTACATTTAGAGGCGATGCCAATAGCCATCGGCTCTAGATTAGTGTGATTAATATTAGCGGGGATAATCATTCTTCCCCGCGCTACTTCGTCACGAATCAGATCGGCCGGGAGATTTTCCCGTTTGGCGACGTAGTGCATTTCTTCGGTGATAACACCTTGGCGGGCGTAGTGCATTTGAGATACATTAACCTGCCCACGTCGTTTAGCAACCCATTCAGTCCGCATATTGTGATTCCTCAATAAACAGCTTCCCTCCGCTGGTATTACCCAGACTCAGGTGTTAAGGGTGTGATCTCAGCCTCGTTATGTAGGCACCCCTAGCATGGATGTAGTGTAGCACCTTGGTTATGTCTGGGAGCAAAGGTGTTAACAATTTATGAGGTAACACAATTTTGGATTTTAGGGTTTAGGCGCGAATTTCATTTGCACAAGGACGACCCTGTTCAATATCGGTAATATTAGCAAAAGTTGTTTCGGCAATATTGTAGAGAGCTTCTGCTGTAAAAAAGGCTTGATGTCCGGTAATCAGTACATTGGGGAACGTTGTCAAACGCTGGAAAATATCATCTTGAATAATTTCGCCAGACAAATCCTCAAAAAACAATTCCGATTCTTGTTCGTAGACATCCACACCAAGGTAGCCAATTTTACCAGACTTTAATCCCTCAATTACAGCTTGGGTATCAATCAGCGCTCCTCGGCTAGTATTAATTAGCATCACACCTGGCTTAATTTTTTCTATAGCTTCAGTGTTAATCAAGTGATGCGTTTCGAGGGTTAGAGGGCAATGCAGGGAGATAATATCAGACTTGGCAAATAGCTCAGGTAGTTCTACATACTTTCCACCCAACACTTCCAATTCTGGATTGCGATAAACGTCATAGGCGAGTATGTGACAGCCAAACCCCTTCATAATCTGTCCTAAAATCAGACCAATTTTGCCAGTGCCGACAATCCCGACTGTGCGCTCATGCAAATTAAATCCCAACAGTCCATTTAAGGAAAAATTGCCTTCTCGGACACGGTTATAGGCACGATGAATTTTGCGATTTAGGCTTAAAATCAATCCTACAGCGTGTTCTGCTACCCCATAAGGTGAATAGGCGGGAACACGTACAACGGTAATTCCTAAATCTGCTGCGGCTTGTAAGTCTACATTGTTAAACCCCGCACAGCGAAGGACAACCAGACGAGTTCCCCCTGAGGCGAGAAGTTCTAAAGTTAGGGCATCAACCCGATCGTGGACAAATACGCAAACCGCCGGAAATCCGTCAGCCAGGATAGCCGTATCTCGATTTAAACGGGGTTCAAAAAACACTAACTCGTGTTGGATAGGAGAATTTGCAGCTGACAAAAACTGGCGATCGTAGGCTTTTGTACTGAAAACTGCTACTTTCATGCAAAACCTCAGACTTTATGTATGCTGCACGGTGTTCGAGTACATAATACGTTGACGTTTAGAAAAGCGATGTCTACAACGAGCGTAGCTGCGGCATTTTAAACATTTTTTAATCGTTTACTCTGGCAGGATAAGTTAAATCAGCGATGTCTACGATGGTCACTGAGCGACTGGTGAGCGAAGTCGAACCATGCCGTTCGCGGAGCGTCTCGTAGAGAAGTGCGGGCTACGCCTACGCACTTCGGTTAAATGGAACTGCTTCTAATACTGCTCGCTTTGTGCATTTTTAAATCGGAATTGGGTTTGGGGAAAAGGTTAAAGGGTAAAGGTTAAAAGTTTTTTGTTTCCCTTTTCCCCCGCCCCTTATCTCCTTCTTGGGGCCCCACCTTCCCCTTTTCCCCAAAACCCGACAAGTATTGGAACTGCTCCAAATTACTACAAATATGCAATGCCGCATTTCGCTCATATTTCCATCACATTTATTCTTATAATTTTGCCGAGCGGCTAATAGTCAATTTTGACAGAAACGAAATGACAGCAACATCTGAAAAAATCATCCAGCTACGTGAATGGTAGAATAGACCTCTTGGCATTTGTGCTTTTTGCACTCTTGGCAAAAAGGGTAAAAGTTAAAGGGGAAAGGGACTTTTGCAGAACCTTTTTCCCCTTCCCCTTTCCCCTTCTCCCGACAAATGCCAAGCTAATATACAAACATCGAAGGTGTAATTTATTTGAGGACATCATTTAACTTGTGCTGTAGTTGTGTGAGGTTTTTACAATTTTCAAGCTTGGAGTTTATCCCATTCTGTATTAAGATGCACATAACAAGACTGCCCTCTAGTCCGCCCAAGTAACGATAGGACTACAGGGGTGAAATACAACAGGTTTCAAGGAAGGTAAAGTACACAAAGATTCGTCTCAAAGCCTGATATGAAGCGCGTTTTACTCCTGGATTCTGCTGTATATCCAGCTTCACAAAGAAAAAGTATAAGTCAGGAATATGTTTATGAGTAGCTTAATCTTATTATTAATTGGTTTAGGAACATTATTCTTGGTTTTCAATACTAGAGATGAAATTAATCGCATTACTGCTATGATCAGCGGGACAATTCTTTTGATTTGGGGTTTGGCTCTAACTCCCTTGTCATTTCAATTACTAATTGAGATTGTTTCAGTTTTAGCAGCTTTCTCTGTTTGTATGCGTTGTTTAGGTTGTGGTTTTAACCGCGATTGATTTTTCACTTGATAACTTATAAGTTTAAAGTAAAATTTATAAATTCTGCTTCTATTGTTAAAAGAGGATTCAAAAGTCAAATGCCCCATGCCCAATCATTACCGATATATTATTTTTTACAAACCATACGGCGTTCTCAGCCAGTTTACAAAAGATACTCCCACACATAGCACCCTAAAAGATTATATTGATGTGTCTGATGTGTATCCTGTGGGACGTTTAGACTGGGATAGTGAAGGATTGCTGCTGTTAACCAACGATGGACAATTGCAACATCGCCTTGCTCATCCGCGTTTTGGTCATAAACGTACTTACTGGGTACAGGTAGAGCGAATTCCAGATGCAGAAGCTATCAAAAGGTTGCAAACAGGTGTGGAAATTCAAGATTACCGCACTCAACCAGCAGAAGTGAAGTTATTACCAGAAGAACCACAGCTACCTGAACGCACCCCACCAATTAGATTTCGTAAAAATGTACCGACAGCTTGGCTGGAAATGACTTTGACAGAGGGAAAAAACCGCCAAGTTCGGCGCATGACTGCGGCTGTTGGATTTCCGACTTTGCGACTGGTCAGGGTCAGCATTGCTCACCTACAATTAGATGACCTACAATTGGGTCAATGGCGCGACCTCACCGCCTCTGAGATCCAATTTCTGCATAATTTTAATAAATTGAAAAGTTTTCCCTCCAAAACCGTCTCATAATATTAAATCTATCGCGTTCAATTTCTTTATACCGCAAATTACCAGCCAAGCTCCTCCAGAGGAGATTAACAACAACGGTGTTAACCAATCACCCCAACGCACATATAAAGTCTTTGTCTGTCGCCGATAAATTGTTTCAGCATGAGTTTCGTAGGTATTATATCCAGACATCCACAAAGTTCTGCCATGAGGATCTATAAAGGCTGAATATCCGGTATTAGTTGCTCGTGCTGACCAGCGATCGCTTTCAATTGCCCGCATGATATCCTGTGCATGATGCTGGAATGGCATGGATGCAGTGTAATGGGCATCGTTAGAAGAACTGACAATAAATTGTCCACCCGCCGCCGCTTGACGGCGAAATTGTTCGGGAAAAGCAGATTCATAACATATACTAGCGATCGCCCGACCAAAAGGAGTGTCAAATAGCTGATTTGCTGAACCAGCTACTTGGTGTGCATCCAAAGGCGACAAGCGCTGAACTATTTTGCCTAAAATGCCTTCAAAGGGAATATATTCTCCCAAAGGTACTAATTTAGCTTTGTCGTAGCGGCTGACAATCTCACCTTTACTGTTGAAAGTAAACAAACTAATTGTATAACTATCTCCCCGTTCGCCAAAAGCCCCAATCCAAGCAACTACACCTTTTTCTTTCACGGCTGCAACTAAGGCCGTTTCCAGCAAATTACGCTGGAAAACAGGTAAGGCTCCTTCTGGAGTCAGGACTGCATCTACACCTTGGTCTGCTAAAGTGAGATATCCATTAGTATAGTTTTCTTGGGCGCGACGAAACCCTTCGGAACTTCGTAAAAGTCGGTTCGGAATATTACCTTGAATAATTCCCACTTTTAAGACTGCTTCTGGGGGTTGAGCAATGGGACGGCTATATAAGATAAAGCCTATGAGGTGTAAACTTATTAATAATCCTGTGGCAGTAACTAAGTATTTATTAACGAACCGCAGAGGCGCAGAGAAGCCAGTGCGCCCTTGCGGTTCCCCGACTTGTAGCAACTGGCGCGACACAGAGGAAATTCTCTCTGCGCCCTCTGCGTCTTGGCGGTTCATCCATCCTTCAGCAATTAACCCATTCACAGCAACTATTGCTGCTGTCACAGTATTAGGCCCAGAGAGTTGCCCTAGATGTACAATTACGAGATTATGCGGACTTTGGGTGTAAGCAAGGGAACTCCACCACAAAGGCCCAGCACTCCACAGACTCTCTAAGCCGCACCACACGGCTGTACCAATCAGTATACGTAGCCACGGTTTTTGCCCGCTTAGGCGAACCATTACAGCCGCCCAAATAGTAACGAATACCCCTCCCAATACAGTGATAAATCCCCAACAAAAAATCGTGATTGCCAAGCTTGGCAACCAAGGAACGCCCAACCAAGTCATCGGATGAATTCCGGTAATCCACCAGAGGGCGACACCGTGAAAACCAATACCCCAGAAGAAAGCAGGAGGGAATTGGTTTTTGCGTTTGGTCGAAGTGACAACTAACACCCATAAAGGAACTATGGCAATCCAAGCCAATAACCATGCACCTACTGGGGCCACAGTTAGCCCCATTAAAATGCCGCTACCTAAGGCAATCCAGTAAGGGAGTAAGGAAGTTAACCTCTCCCCCTGCCTCCCCTGCAACGCCAGCTCCCCCTGCTTCTTACTCTGCTTCTTCTGCATCGGCAGCATCAGGTGGAACTACTGCCACTCCGGTAATGGCATCGTCTTCATCTAAACGCTGCACTCTAACTCCAGTTGCCGATCGCGATTGGATCGAAATTGCATTCACCGCTTGACGGATGATAATACCGCGATTTGTCACCATCATGATTTCATCATCATCGTTGTTCACAATGCGTAGGGTTGCTAGCTTGTCTTTGGTTTTACGATTTTTGAACTTGGTTGCCATTAAACCCTGACCAGCACGATTTTGCAGCCGGAATTGGGCAACTGGAACGCGCTTACCATATCCTCCCATTGTAATTACCAACACCCAAGGGCCAACTATGCCACTGCTAGGCACTTCTGCGGACTCTTCAGTAATTTCGGTAATTTCGATATCTTCTGTTTCGATTGTTTCGATATCTTCAATTTCTGCTTCTGCAACATCCAAACTTTCCAGAATTGCTGCGGGGAGAATATCCATACCCACGAGTTCATCTTTATTTTTGAGTTTCATGGCTTTCACGCCACGAGTTGCCCTACTTAAAGGACGCAGTTGTTCGTGGTTGCATCGGAAGTGAATCGCCATCCCGTGACGAGAACCAATAATTACACTATCCTCGACTCTAGCGCGTCTCACCCAGCGCAGTTGGTCGCCTTCTTCTAAGGAAATGGCAATCAAACCATTGGCGCGAATGTGACTAAAGGCTGCCAATTCGGTTTTCTTGATATTGCCACCTTTGGTGAGCATAACCAAATATTCTTCGTTGCTAAACTCGTCAACCGGTACAATCGAGGTGATTTTTTCTTCTTTGGGAATCGGTAGCATCTGAACGATTGGTGTGCCGCGACTGGTACGCGAACTCACGGGAATTTGGTACGCTTTTAAGCAGTAAACAACACCACGCTCACTAAAGAATAAAATACTATCGTGATCGCAGCAAGTCAAAAAATGCTCAATGGTATCATCATCTTTCACCTTGGCTGCGGCTTTGCCTCTGGTAGCACGGCTTTGGGCTTCAAAGGTGTTAATTGGCATCCGTTTGATGTAGCCTTGCTCTGTCACCAGAATTATCGCTTTTTCATTGGCAATGAGGTCGCGATCGTCTAATTCGCCTTCCCCTGGTAATATCACCGTGCGGCGGGGTGTAGCAAAGCTAGTTTTCAGTTGTGTGACTTCGGTTTCAATGATTTCTAGCACTCTCTCCCGGCGTGCCAAAATATCTTGTAAATCGGCAATTTTCGCTTGTAATTCTTCGTGTTCCAGACGAATTTTGTCTGCTTCTAAAGCAGTCAAGCGGCGCAATTGCATTTGTAAAATCGCATCTGCTTGTACTTCTGAGAGTCCGTAAGTTGTGATTAATTCGCCTTTGGCTGTGGGTGCATCGGGAGCATGACGAATTAAGACAATAATTGCATCTAAATGAGACAAGGCTATTAATAACCCTTGCAGGAGATGGTCGCGTTCCTCTGCTTTCCGCAGTTCGTAGCGGGTGCGTCTGGCAATGGATTCGATGCGGAAATCTAAAAAGACGGTTAAGAACTGCTTGAGGGTGAGTACTTGCGGTTCACTATTTACCAACGCCAGCATATTCGCGCCGAAGTTGGCTTGCAGTGGCGTTTGCTTGTAGAGGTTGTTCAGCACGACGCGGGGATAAGCATCACGTTTGAGTTCGATCACAACTCGCATCCCGTCGCGATCGCTTTCATCTCGGATATCTGCAATGCCTTCTAGCCGCTTCTCGTTTACCATTTCGGCGATTTTTTCAATCAGCGCCGCTTTATTGGTTTGATAGGGCAATTCGGTGATGATAATTGCTTCTCTATCTGGGCGTCCCCGTTGTTCAACGGTTTCAATGTTAGCGACACCACGCATGGTAATAGAACCACGTCCGGTAGTGTAAGCTTCTCGAATGGCAGATGTTCCTAAAATCTGCGCCCCAGTCGGAAAGTCTGGGCCGTGGACATAGTGCATCAATTCGATGTCGGTGATTTCGGGATTGTGGATTATTGCCACCAAAGCATCGATCAATTCGCCTAAGTTGTGGGGGGGAATGTTGGTGGCCATACCCACGGCAATCCCAGAGGAACCGTTGAGCAATAACTGGGGAATCCGTGCTGGTAAAACTGTCGGTTCTTGCTGGGAACCGTCGAAGTTATCGGCGAAATCTACGGTTTCATACTCGATGTCGTGGAGTAGACCAGCACTAGTCAAAGCTTGCAACCGACATTCGGTGTACCGCATAGCGGCTGGCGGATCGTTATCTACCGAACCAAAGTTACCATGCCCGTCAACTAATGGCGATCGCATGGAAAAATCTTGCGCCATCCGCACCAAGGCGTCATATACTGCCGTGTCACCGTGGGGGTGATATTTACCCAATACTTCACCGACGACACGGGCGCATTTCTTAAAGGGGCGATCGTGGAGCAGACCTAGCTCGTGCATTGCGTAGAGAATGCGACGATGCACAGGTTTTAGACCATCCCTGGCATCTGGCAGCGCCCGACCCACTATCACGCTCATGGCGTATTCCAGATAAGACTGCGACATTTCGTTTCGCAAATCTGTCGGGATAATCCTCTCCTGTGAGGTTGTCATAACCTAAAAATCTCCAAAAATCGTAGATTTTAGCTCTTTTACTCAACAAAGCGCAAAATTATTCTAAATTGCTCTTGAATAATTGCTATAATTTGATACAATTTTAGCATATATTGCTTTTTTATGCCTGGGCAGCTAACTCAGCCGCTTATTTAATCCGTAGCTTCTCTCTGGGATTTGAGTTGAGCTGCGATCAGAGGAACTTTCGGGGCAAGAAAAAATCCCATCAAACTGGCAAAAAGGATTGGTGTAAGGGGACTCAAGTTAGTCAGTTTTGACAGTAGCAAAGTCGTACTTATTGGTGTGCGGGTTACAGCTGCGTTGACAGCCGCCATTGTACAAATCATGGCCAGGGCAGGATCGAGTCCTGGAATTAAAACTGCTACTGCTTTACCAATGCAAGCACCAGTGAAAAATAGCGGAATGATGAATCCACCGCGCCACCCACCTGTTACCGTAATGCTAATGGCAGCCATTTTCCCAAGAGCTAGAGTTAAGAGAAAAACAGCACCAAAGTTAGCTCTTAGGACTGAATCTAACTCTTCATGTCCAAAATAACGGGTGAGGGGTAATAAAACTGCTAAAATGCCAAGTCCCACTCCTGCTAGTGTTGTCCGCACATAAATGGGAACAGGAGTTGATGAAATGCCCAAACGTGAAACAGCTTGCCAAAAGGCATCGCAGCCGCGAAAAATGCCCATAAAAATCCATCCCGCCACTGCCCCGATCGCTCCAAAGGCGATCGCGATCGCAAAATCATCAATCCTTTCTAAGTGATACTGAGGAAAATGCCAAGTGGGGGCAATACCCAAATGTGTAATTGCTGCAAACACCAGATAGCTAGCACAACTCGAAACAATGGCTGGCATTAAGGCTTCGTAATATTCCACAATATGCTCGTGGTGCAAAATCTCTAAGGCGAACATTGCACCGCCAAGAGGTGCGCCAAATAAGGCAGTGAAGCCAGCGGCCATTGCTGCTAAACTCATAGTTCTGAGGTCTTCACCTTGGAGTTTTAAGCGATCGGCAATCCAAGTACCAAAAGAACCTGTTACCTGTACCAGTGGCGCT
Source organism: Nostoc sp. DSM 114167 (assembly GCF_052692655.1). Classification (NCBI taxonomy): domain Bacteria; kingdom Bacillati; phylum Cyanobacteriota; class Cyanophyceae; order Nostocales; family Nostocaceae; genus Nostoc; species Nostoc sp. DSM 114167. Next base: position 2,123,619 of record NZ_CP195116.1, on the reverse strand, counting down.
TCTGGGCCAGCACTACCGCCTGCCGAGATGCTGACTAGAGAAGCAAGAATCATTGAAGGATTTTTGCGAACATCTAGGCGTCCGCCACGAAAATGAATATTATCAACAATCACAGCGATTTCACCGGGATTTCCCAAAAAATGAATCACCAGACCGATAAGTAAACCGCTAAGTGGCATCACTATCAGCAGGCTAAAACCCTCAAATCGCTGGAGTCTGTGAGTTAAAAACTCTAGAACATTCCAATACAACGCCGCAAATAGACCACCAGCAGTCCCCACGACTATCCAGCGGATGACCCACTGCGAAATCATTAGGGGATTACGCTTTACCAGTCCAAAAAGTTGAGCAAATGTCCAGCGTTGAGTTTGATTACTAGCGGGGGGCTTGTTTGGTAACACTGCTTATTTCCTATTTGTGAAACCTAGAGTACTGAATATTTACGCTTTTTATGGTAAAGGCTATTTAGTTTAGTGAATTATTTATTTCTTGTATTTACTATATTTAAATATTATCTATGCAGCAAAACCCGCATTTTTAGTGAATGCCTACCTTTACGATGAGGCATATATAAAGTCGAGCTAAGTAAATATTCTATATTGAGTTAGTTATAATGTTATTTAGATATTTCCTATTTTGAAGCCAAATACCCAAGGGTAAAGGACAAAAATTCCTTTCCCTATAGCCCATCAAGTGTTCCCTATTTTCTAATTAGTAAGACTAGCCCTTTTCAGGTGAGCATATATACTATCAAGGTTTTTACGGCATTTCAGGCTTCGGCTGGAATTGAATAAAGAATTTATGGATTAAACTCTAAATTTTGGAACTCTAAATTAAGCGATCGCAGCCGCCAAAATACCAAAAATGGCTTAAAATATCATTTTTTGGATAGTACAAACGTTCATATTGAAAGGGCTAGTAGTAAGACTTACGCATTGACAAAATAACTAAATTATGAGTTGTGGATTTTCGACATTCAAGCTCAATTTTTCAACTCTTCTTTAGCAATGTCTATGGCAGATGTTTGCCTATGTGACTGATAAAGGATGATTGAAATTAGCTTGAAATTAGTTTTTTGCGAATCTACACGCTGATGAATTTTAGACGGACTTAAGACTTAGATAGTCCTAAGTGCTTGGATAAGTAATATTTGCAGGTCGATTGAAAGGAGGATATTCATCAAAAATTTCTAACCTTCAAGAGTGAGAAAAGTATGTCGAAAGCCTCAATTTTCGGCGAACTTTTGTGCCTTTAAGCACTAAAAGTTGAAAACTTAAAGTTACTGCCAAACATCTATTAAGGAAAAAGAAAGTAATGACACATACTATCATTGGAACCAATGGAAATGACACCCTAGACGGCACTAACGACCCCAACATAATTAACGGTAAAGCTGGGAATGATATCATCTTTACAGGTTATGGTGCCAACGATACTTTAACGGGTGGGGGCGGTAAAGATACATTTGTTTTTTATAGGTCAGGCGGCGGCACTGATATAATCACTGATTTCGGTGGTGTAGGTAAAGGAACAAATCCAACAGCAGCAGTAATTGCGGAAGTCGATACGATCGAATTTTTGGATGAATTGAATGCGCGAAATTTGCTACTCACCCAAAATGGTAACAATCTAGAAATCACTTTTGAAAACGTATATGATACCACAAAAATCATTTTACAAAACTTCAAACTAGAAGACTTGGATAACCTGAAAGCTTCTGGTACAAGACCAGCCATAGGCAATATCTTGTTTAATGGGTTTGAGGAAACTAGTATCACTGATAGTTTTGATGTCCTGGATGCCAATACTGATACAAGCATCGCCACCAAGAATACGGTAACTTTCCTCAATGACCTGAATAACAACATTACAGGTTTAGACAACTCAGATGATGTGGTGAATGGTCAGGGGGGCAATGACAAAATTGATGGGTTAAGTGGTGACGATTTGCTGCGGGGTGGTACAGGCAACAATACTCTCATTGGTAGTCTGGGCAATGATACCCTTGATGCTTCCTATTCTTCTGGAAATAACATTCTCACAGGGGATGCAGGGGATGACTACCTTGATATTAGCTACTCTACTGGCAACAATACGGTTTCAGGTGGAGATGGCAATGATTACTTTTACACCCCTGGAGTTCAGGGTAGCAACATCCTAAATGGAGGGGATGGCAATGACTCCTTCAGTTTGTTTGTTACAGATACTGCTCTTTCTTCCTTAGCAACTCAAACGATAGACGGAGGGACAGGTGACGATTTGTTAACCGTCAATTCCAATGCGACTGAGGCAATCACTTCGACTTTCAATCATGCTACTAATACTGGCTCGATTACAACAGGCACATATCAGATTAACTATAAGAATATTGAACGATTAGATATCTCAGGCACATCCTACAATGATTACATTGTGGGGAGCAATGGCAATGATACCATCAGACCTAGTCCTGGTAACGACACTTTAACGGGTAGCGGTGGCAAGGATACATTTGTTTACGACACTTATAGATCGGGTGCAAGTAGTGATACAATCACTGATTTCGGTGGGGTAGGTAAAGGAACTAATCCAACAGCAGCAGTAATTGCCGAAGTAGACACCCTAAATTTCGCTGGCGACGGCTTAACTGCTCAAAATTTAGTGCTGACTCAAAATGGCAGCAATCTAGAAATCACCTTTGACGCGGACTCTAGTCCCAAAATCATCTTACAAAACTTTGCTTTAGAAAACCTGGATAACCTAAGCTTATCTACAGGAGCAACTGTCAACTCGGGCAATATCCTGTTTTCTGGCCAAACTACCATTACTGACAGCTTTGATGTCTTCAATGCCAACTCCACTCAAGGTACTCTCTTCAACAAGAACACAGTCACCTTCCTTAACGATCTGAACAATAATGTTAGTGGCTTTGACAACTCAGATGATGTCATCAATGGTCAGGGGGGTGACGATCTTATTGATGGCAAAAGTGGCAATGATTTACTGCGGGGTGGTGCAGGCAATGATACTCTTATTGGTGACGTAGGGAATGACATCCTCGTTGAGGATACTGGCAATAACTTTCTTGTTGGTGGTATTGGTGACGATAGTTTGAATGTTGACTCTTCAACAGGCAAGAACACCCTCGATGGTGGCGCTGGTGACGATACATTGTATGCTCGGGGTTCACAAGGCAATAACTTACTCTCTGGCGGCGATGGCAATGATTTTCTTGACGCCTCTGAGCTTGCTATTGCTGAGGGACACGACTTTATTGGCTCCTCAGGTAATAATACCCTCAATGGTGGCGCTGGTGACGATACATTGCGTGCTGAGTCTCCAAAAAGTAATAGCTTACTCTCTGGAGACGATGGCAATGATTATCTTTCCACCTCTGGCCTTGAGTATTATAGATCGGACTATAGTTTTAGATCCTCAGGCAATAACACCCTCAACGGTGGCATTGGTGATGATACCTTGCTTGCTGAAATTTCAACAGGTAACAACCTACTCTCTGGTGGCGATGGCAATGATTTACTCTCCATCTCTGGCGTTGTCATCGGAACCAGCAGTGGAGATATTTACGGTCCCTCCTCAGGTAATAATACCCTCAACGGTGGCACTGGTGACGATACATTGCGTGCTGAGATTTCAACAGGCAATAACTTACTCTCTGGTGGCGATGGCAATGATTCCTTGTATCTAAGCACCTCATCCCCAGATACTGTCCGCTCTTATTTAGTGACTCAAACGGTAGATGGAGGTCAGGCTGACGATTTGCTTTCCGTGGATTATAGCAATGCTACTGGAGGAATCACAACAACATTTAATGCCACTACTAACATTGGCTCAATGACAGCAGGCAAGTATCAAGTTAGTTATCAGAATATTGAAAGATTAAATATCTTAGATACAGCCTACGATGACAACATTGTGGGGAGCAATGGCAACGATACTCTCTCCATAGATAGTGGTGGCAAAGATACGATAGACGGCGGTAAAGGTGACGATTTGTTGTCTGTCGAATACAGCAATGCTACCACAGGAATCACAACAACATTTAATCCTACTACTAACATTGGAGCAATTACGGCGGGCAATAATCGCGTTAGCTATAAGAATATCGAAAGATTAAATATTTTAGGTACAGACTACAATGACTTCATTGTGGGAAGCAATGGCGACGATACGCTTTCTACGGGATTTGGTGGCAATGACACAATAGATGGGGGTAAGGGTGACGATTTGTTGTACTTCAATTACAATTACTACGATCCTAGTGAAGGAATCACAACGACTTTCAATGCTACTACTAATATTGGCTCAATTACAAAAGGCACGAGGCTAATTAGCTACAAGAATATCGAAGGATTAAATATCTCAGGTACACAATACGATGACTTGATTGTAGGGAGCAATGGAAATGATACACTCGATACGGGCTATGGTGGCAATGACACAATAGATGGGGGGACAGGTAACGATTCCTTGACTATCTATTTCAATAATACTACTACAGGAATCACAACAATATTTAATCCTACTACTAACACTGGTTCAATTACGGAGGACACGAGACTAATTAGCTACAAGAATATCGAAGAATTAAATATCAAAGGTACACAATACAATGACTTGATTGTAGGGAGTAATGGAAACGATACACTTGATGCGGGCAATGATGGCAAAGACACAATAGATGGCGGTAAAGGTGACGATTTGTTGTCCGTCGATTTTGGAAATGCTACTACAGGAATCACAACAACATTTAATGCTACTACTAACAAGGGAGAAATTACAGCGGGTAGGAGAATAGTTAGCTACCAAAATATTGAAGGATTAAATATTTCAGGTTCCTACTCTAATGACTTGATTGTGGGGAATAATGGTAATGATACCCTCGACGGTAGTAGTGGCAATGATACCCTCAAAGGTGGTAATGGTAATGATGTCCTCATAGGTAGCAGCGGTAATGATAGTGTTTATGGGGGAGCTGGTACTGATACCTTTGTTTTCAATACTTTTAGTGAAGGCGTCGAGCGCCTATATGACTTTGACACCACTAATGAACTAATTAAGATATCAATTTATGGTTTTCCTAATCACGATTTCTCACTAGGTGTACTTAAGACAAATCAGTTTACAATCGGAGCATCTGCAACCACAAGTAATCAGCGATTTATATATAACTCGACTACAGGTGGATTGTTCTTTGATGAGGATGGTAGTGCTGGTGTCAATACTCAGGTACAGTTTGCACAATTATCTCCTGGCTTGTCACTAACCAACAACAATTTTGTGCTTTTTACTCCTTATTAGCACTCTATCACTTGAAGCAGAAAAAATAGAAAATCGTCGAATTGCGATGTGCTTAAAACAGATAGGGGAGAAGAGGTAGTATTTTCTCCCTTATCTCCCCAAGAAGGATAATTTTTGAATACTGAATTAGTATTCTAATTACCCAAATAAGTCACTTCAGTTTTCTGCGATCGCACCCTATTTAACGAGAGTAAGGGTTATTGAAGGTTTCCCAAGCAGCAATAGCCGCCTTTTGCACGCGAAAGCTGAAGTCTACTAAGTCTTTCATCAATAAGTGCCAGTTTCTTTCAGCTTCATCCTGAATTACCGCCCAAGAGTTTTCTAAGCGATCGCGTTCTATCACTTTCCTTCCTTCAATTAATTCCCGTGCTTGGCGCACAACTTTCAAATAGGTTTCACGGGTGAGAGTACCTGCTGAATCAGCCTCAGCTTGAGCGCGTCTTTTTAGCGCCTCAATCAACGCTTTGGTTTCGCGCTTCACCTCATCAGTTTCACCAGCCATTTCGGTTTCCACTAATTTGTCGGTTTCAGAACTTATTTTTACAATTACTATGGATTCAGTAGATTCGATATTGTTAGAATTCATACTTAAAACATCCTTAATTGCAAAGTTTACTCTCCAATAAAAATTGCACCCTATCTTAATAGTCATTAGCCATTGATTTATTTTACAAATGACTAATGACTAATACTTCTCTACGAGAGGCTGCGCCAACGACTACGCGGTAGTTGAATCTCGACTTACTTCGACTACGCTCAGTACAAGTCGCTCGATTGCCGCGCAGCCGAAACTCAGTACAAGTGACTAATGACAAATTAATAAGCTTTTGTTGGCAGTTGTTGCTCTAATTTTAGCAATGCTGCAACTCGCATTTCTGTAGCCGGGTGACTGGAGAATAAGTTACCCAAAAACTGTCCAGAGATGGAATTGATAATTAATAACGGCTCATAAGCTGGATTAGCATTTAAAGGCATTTGCTTTGCTGAAGCTTCTAAGCGTTGCAATGCCCTAGCTAAGGCGCGAGGATTACCAGTTAATCTAGCAGAACCTGCATCAGCAGAAAATTCTCGCGTGCGCGAAATTGCTAGCTGAATAATTGTCGCAGCCAGTGGCGCAAGCATGACTGTTAATAAAACTCCTATTGGATTTCCACCTCTATTGTCATCTCGCGAACCACCGCCAAACCATAGGCTGTAACTAACCATTTGAGCTAAGAATGAGATCGCACCAGCCACAGTAGCAGCAACAGCTTGAGTGAGAGTGTCACGATTAATAATATGGGTTAGCTCGTGGGCGATAACGCCTTCGAGTTCATCCTCTGGCAACATATTTAAAATACCTTCAGTGACAGCCACAGCAGCGTGTTCTGGATCGCGCCCTGTAGCGAAAGCGTTAGCACCAGGGCTAGGAACGATATAAACTTTAGGCATGGGAATGTTAGCGCGATCGCTCAATCTCTGCACCATCCGATAAAGTCCTGGTGCTTCCCTTTCACTCACAGGTTGCGCTTGGTATACTGCTAGGGCAATTTTATCTGATTGATACCAAGAAAATAGATTTGTGACTGCTGCCAAGCCAATGCCGATAATCAAGCCACTAGAACCGCCAATTACCCAGTAACTAATTGCAATCAAAAGACCACTTAATGCCGCAAGCAAAGTAGCCGTTTTCAATTGATTTGTCATGTTTTTGCTCTCCTGCTAATGCTGTGTAAATTTTTCAGAAAACAGCATTACTTCAGCTACATTTTGATTTTATCCAGCTAAACTTAGATATATGGTAGAGAAAACCTATCAGATAAGTACGGTTTTCCTACTTAAGTTTTAGTCATAGAATAAATATTTATAGATAGTAAAAACGCATCTATCTATAGGAATAAATTGCTTATCTAGGCAGGAATTACGAGTGTGATGCTTAGATTGAGCTATGCCTAACTATTAGTTAAGATCCATTTACTTATAAAGATTCTGAGTCTATTCCTTGTGCTTGATATATCTGTTGGGAAAATAGCTGAAAATCCAATTCGCACGCCTTCAAAGCTTCAGTGGCTTGTGAGTATTTTGGGGCATCAAACAAATCGCGATCGCGGATTTTTGACAACCAAGAACGCAATTTATTTAATTCCGCCTCGTTCTCTTCTAATTCTGCAAAGGTGAGATTACCTATTTTCCGTTCCTCGCTCAATTCGCTATGCAAATCCCGACATTGCCCCAAAAACTCTTGATATTCTCGATCTGCCTGTTGGTGAAAACGATTTACCAACATAGCGTTTTGCTCGGGTTCATCAATCCAAATAGTCAATAAATCTGCTTCACCACCACCTGCTGTAATGTCTGCTTTCAATTCTGCCAAATATTGTTGCAAGTCTTCTCTATGCGGTAGCACGCACACCGACTGCTGTAGATAAAGTGCGCCCCAGCCCTTGAGTTTACGCCAAACATACACCCGTTGCGTTGAAGGCTGTGCGGGTACTTTGTACACCAATAAGTTCCAACACTTTCTGTCCATAGATAGATTGTAACAGGTGTTGCATTAAATTGATTTTATTGTTAGTCTACTTATGAAACAACTGTTGCATTCCAGAAAAATTATGAGTCTGAATCATCAAGTCGGAAGCTCACTTATTGGTTCTCAAGGGTTACAGAGTTGATGTAGTAAAAGCCAGTCAGTTAAACAGGAAATATGCAACTACAAAATAAATTTGTCCAGACAATTCCCGGCACTGTTTGGGTATTGGGATTTGTCAGTTTGCTGACAGATATTAGCTCTGAGATGATTAATTCTGTATTGCCCTTATTTTTGGTATCAGTTTTAGGGGCGAATGTTTTGACTGTGGGCATCATCGAAGGCATTGCAGAAGCAACAGCTTCAGTTTTAAAAATCTTTTCGGGAGCGTTGAGTGATTATCTCGGACATCGTAAAGGATTAGCGGTGTTTGGGTACGGCTTATCCACCTTTGTTAAACCACTATTTGCTGTAGCTACCAGTCCAACTGGGGTGTTAATAGCTCGATTTGGCGATCGCGTTGGTAAAGGTATTCGGGTAGCGCCCCGCGATGCCTTAGTTGCCGATTCTACTAATGCAGATGTACGCGGTGCAGCTTATGGATTGCGTCAATCCCTCGATACTATCGGAGCATTTTTGGGGCCTTTGGCAGCATTTGCTCTGATAACTGCTTCCGAAAACAACTTCCGCTTGATTTTTTGGCTAGCACTCATTCCTGGATTCTTCGCAGTCGCTTTATTAACAGTGGGAGTGCGCGAACCACAAACAAGTGAAACTCAAGGAAATCGAAGCAACCCTCTGCAATGGGAAGCTTTACGCAGTTTGGGTCAAGGATACTGGGTAATTGTAATAGTGGCATTACTATTCAATTTAGGTAACTCTAGCAATGCTTTTTTATTACTGCGAGCTGAACAAACAGGCATTTCTGCCTCACTCATCCCATTGACATTAATGGTGATGAACATCGCCTACTCATTGAGCGCTTACCCATTAGGAATACTTTCCGATCGCGTCGGTAAATTTGGGTTACTGGTGGGTGGATTTCTCCTATACGCTTTAGTCTATCTGGGTTTCGCTTTTGTGCAGACACCTTGGCAAGCCTGGGGATTGTTTGCCCTTTACGGTCTGCATTTGGGTATGAGTAAAGGATTGCTGTTAGCGCTAGTAGCAAATAGTATACCTGCAAATCTGCGTGGCACTGCTTTTGGATTCCTCAACTTAGCTGTGGGATTAGCGCTTTTACCTGCCAGTTTGCTAGCTGGTGGGTTGTGGCAAACACTGGGAGCAGAGGCGACATTTATTGCTGGGAGCTTGTTTGCATTGGCAGCTGTATTATTGTTAGTTACTCAAAAAAACAAATATTGAAAAGCAAAAATGGTATCCTTGATTTGAAATCAAATCAATGGCGATGGAGCTCGCCGAAACCGCCTTTTCAGTCCTAAAATTCATCACTGGAAGGCTGATGGCTCCTACTTTCCTTGCTAACTGCGGGAGAGTAGGGCTTGGCTAAATGCATTACCTGACTCCCCTGTAGAAAGTATCTGTCTACAAATCGCACCTCAAGGAGTCATGGTATGAAACACTTTCGTCAGTTTGAACCATTTATTGCCTTACCCGATCTAATCAAGTGGTTGCCTATTTCCTTTGTCGTTGGCATTCTTGCTGGAACGGCCTCGGCGGCTCTTTTAGCATCATTAGAATGGGCAACTAATTGGCGAGAATCACATCGGTGGATTATCGCCTTGCTTCCTCTTGGTGGCTTCTTAAGTGGTTGGATTTATCATCAATTTGGTCGGACTGTAGAAGCAGGAAATAACCTTTTACTCGAAGAAATTCATAACCCCAAAAAGATTATTCCTTTTCGTATGGCTCCTCTTGTTTTACTAGGAACAGACCTTACCCATTTTTTTGGTGGTTCAGCCGGTCGTGAAGGTACAGCATTACAAATGGGTGCTTCTTTGGCAGACCAGTTAACTAAAATATTGCATTTCCAAGGGGCTAATCGGCGAATTTTGTTAACGGCAGGTATCAGTGGGGGATTCGCTTCAGTTTTCGGTACTCCCTTAGCTGGAACCGTATTTGGTCTAGAAGTTTTAGCGATTGGTAGAATTCATTACGATGCTCTTTTTCCTTCTTTAATTGCTGCGATCGTCGGAAATCAAGTAACCTTACTATTTGGTTTAAATCATACTGCATACCGACACGCTCCCTCTATACCGACGCTCACAATTTGGGGATTGATTTCTGCGATTATCGCAGGTGCAATTTTTGGAATTATCGCGAGATTTTTTGCTAAAGTAACTCACCAAATTAGCCACTTATTTAAAGCAAAAATATCTTATCCTCCACTGCGTCTTTTGATAGGCGGTGCGATGATAGCAGTAATTGTTGGGTTGAGTGGTACGACTAAATACATTGGGCTTGGTATACCTACTATTGTTGATTCTTTTTTCACTCAACTACCTCCTTGGGATTTTGCAGCAAAATTGGGTCTGACTGCTTTAACTTTAGGAGCAGGTTTTAAAGGAGGAGAAGTGACACCTTTGTTTTTTATTGGTGCAACTTTAGGTAATGCTTTATCGTTGCTTTTAGCATTACCTGCACCACTGTTAGCAGGAATGGGATTTGTGGGTGTATTTGCGGGTGCAGCAAATACACCATTGGCATCCACGTTAATGGGAATTGAATTATTTGGTCTGGAATCGGGGTTATTTATTGGTATTGGCTGTGTAGTGAGCTATTTATTTTCAGGTCATTCTGGAATTTATTCTGCACAGCGTATTGGGTTGAGTAAATACTCTGCTGTATATTTAGAAGAAGGGGTGACTTTGGCTAATTATAGGCAACCGAAAATTGATTTACCTGATGATGGTGAAAAAGAAGGAGGTAATTCTCAGGAATAATTCTATGTATTCAGAGCCAGAAAGTCATTCTGCCAAACTTACTTAAAATGCTAAGTTGACAAGCACAACGTGAAGGCGATCGCACTTTATCTTAATCTAGAGAATGGGAAGTTTTAACCAATCCTATCAGGATCTCAATAAATCGGCGTAATCCCTAGCTCTTGTAATTCTTTGAATATCAATTTTTTGCACTCAGCTTGAGGATAATAGTATTTTTCAGATTCATAGAAGTCTTTTTGTTCTATTAAATAATAGGCATTTTTTTTGCTTTTTTCTTTAGAAAAGCTGAGAGGATCGCAATCAAATACATACCTTGATGTAAATAAATAGCATGGATGCTCTTCTTCATTTTTTATGTTCCAAATAACTTCTTGCTCAAAAGCAAAAGTTCCTTTTTCTATTGTTACTCTGACACCAAACGGCTCAATATCTCTAATTTTATCGCCAATATTACCATTGTGGCTATAATGATTAGTTTCAATTAATTCATAAAATTTTATACTAAATGAAGCTTCAGCAATTTTTGACACTGAATACTTTCCTTGAGCGGTAACAATAATTGCTTGTCCTGCTCCAGATCCCATATCTACAGTGCCATCTTCATTAAAAAGTAAATAATGAAAGTAGCTATAGTAGTGAGGATTTGCATTTAAACGACCGATTCCGAAAACGTTTTGCATAAATATCTATATGTGCAATAGATTAGAAACTAAAGTATAGCTTTTGAGTATGACTACTAACATAAAGATACAAACTATTAAGCTTGGCATTTTTTGAATTTATCCCTTGCACGTTCTACTACGTATTTTATTTACTAAATCCTAGCATCCAATTCTTCTAAAGCTTGAAAACTTCCTACTTGCCAACTACGTTCCACAGCAGCAGGGATCATCTCAGTAATCGCTATATCTTCAAAATTAGGACTGGTGTTAAATTTTATATATTTTCCCTCTTTCAGCAAATAAATAGAAAGGTTTCCACTGTCGTAAACCCATAGTTCTGGAACTTCAATGGCTTCATAAGCATCAAGAGTAGTTTTTGATGTCACATCAGTTTCAATTGCTAAATCTGGCGGCGGATCATCAGGCTGCAAGCGGCGATGACCAATCATTTGTTGATAATTCTGAATATAAAAGCAAGCATCAGGTTCAACTCCTGCTACACCTTGTCGTTTAAAGGTGGTGGAACCAAAAGGTTGATATCTGATATCTTTAGCCTTCAGCAATATTTTGACAATATCAGAAATTAAATCTTTGGGTATTTCATGTTCTGGTAAAGGAGCCATAATTTCTAAAGTACCCTGGCTGTAGGCAATTCGGGTAGTTCTTTTTTCTCCCAATTCTTGTAATATAGATTCAAATTCTTCCCAGCTAACATCTGGAATTGTCACTGTGCTACCAGGTGCTAACTGCATCCGGCTAACAGCTTTAAAAACGGGAATAGCAGTAGTCACGTCGCTTCGCTCCAATTCAAAATTCAAAACTTGTACTGAGCTTGTCGTTGGCGTAGCCTCTCCGCCAGGAGAAGTATTCAAAATTCAAAATCTATTAGGTTGCGGTGGATAATACAGCCCACCGTAACCTTTAGATTAATAGAATGAGTTTAACAAAAGTGGCTAAAAGCGATCGCTCTACACTTTAAACTTCTCGGTAATCCGTTTCATCGCCTCTTCCACATTCTCCCGGCTGTTAAACGCCGATATGCGGAAGTAACCTTCACCCGCAGCACCAAAGCCAGAACCAGGTGTCCCCACAACGTTGACAGTTTGCAGCAGCTTATCAAAGAATTCCCAACTGGATAAACCATTAGGCGTTTTTACCCAAACGTAAGGTGCATTCACGCCACCATAAACTGATAATCCGGCGGCTGTGAGTTTTTCGCGGATAATTTTGGCATTTTCTAGATAGAAACTCACCAATCCCTTGATTTGTGCCTGTCCTTCTTCGGAGTAAACTGCTTCGGCTCCCCGTTGGACGATGTAAGAAACGCCGTTAAATTTGGTAGACTGGCGGCGATTCCACAGTTTCCACAGTTCGACATCGGAACCATCGGCGGCTTTTGCTGTGAGTGTCTTTGGTACTACAGTTAACGCGCAACGGGTTCCTGTAAAACCTGCATTCTTGGAAAAAGACCGAAATTCGATCGCAACTTCTCTTGCACCTTCAATTTCATAAATTGAGTGCGGAATCGACGGATCGGTAATATAAGCTTCGTAGGCTGCATCAAAGAAAATAATCGAGTTATTAGCTTTGGCATAGTCTACCCATGTTTTGAGATATTCCTTGGTAGCAGTTGCGCCAGTGGGATTATTGGGAAAGCAGAGATAAATTAAATCGACTTTCTTTAACGGAATCTCGGCGGTGAAGTTGTTATCAGCTGTAATTGGTAGATAAACTAAACCCTCAAATTCGCCTTTATCGTTGGCATCCCCAGTATTTCCCACCATAACGTTAGTGTCTACATACACAGGGTAAACTGGGTCAGTAACGGCTATAGTGTTGTTATGACCGAAGATTTCTAGAATGTTGCCTGTATCGCACTTGGAACCGTCGGAGATAAAGATTTCGGAAGCATCTATGTCGGCTCCTCGTGCTTGGAAATCATGAGTAGCAATTTTCTCCCGCAACCATGCGTAGCCTTGCTCTGGCCCGTAGCCTTTAAAAGTATTGCGATCGCCCATTTCTTCTACAGCTTTAATCATCGCTGTGCGGCAAGCCTCCGGCAGAGGTTCGGTAACATCACCAATACCCAGCCGGATGATTTTAGCATTACTGTTAGCTTCTGCAAAGGCATTCACCCGCCGAGCAATTTCTGGAAACAGATAACCCGCTTTCAGCTTCAGGTAGTTGTCGTTAATAGTTGCCATTATCTAGATTATGAAAAAACGCCCTCAAACAGCTTACTGCTAATTGATGAGGGCGATAACTTTGTTATGGGGAGCAGGGAGGGAGGGAGTGAGGGAGTGAGGGAGTGAGGGGACAAGGGGACAAGGGGACAAGGGGACAAGGGGGACAAGGGGGACAAGGGGGACAAGGGGGAATTATTGAACAACTCTCTCCCAAGTCTCCCCCCTCTTCCTTGTCTACCTTGTATCTTCTCCATACCCAATGCCCCATGCCCAATTAGACATTTATCGGCTGTTTATTATCGGCTGAATAATTGTTGCGATCGCTAATTACAAATTCCGTGATGGTTTCTTTTCCTGTAATCAATCTTGCTCCACGATTACGGGTGAAATAGCTCCATGCCCACTGAATCATTACTACTAATTTGTTGTTAAATTCAATTAAGAAGTAGATGTGAATAAATAGCCAAAACAGCCATGCAACGAAACCTTTCAGCTTGGTAAAGCCCAAATCTACCACAGCAGAATTGTGCCCAATCATCGCTAAACTACCATGATCGGTATAAGTAAAGGGTGGTAAATTTTTACCTGCAAGCCTGTTTTGGACTAATGCTGCTACATATTCACCTTCTTGCTTCGCTACAGGTGCAACACCAGGTAGGGGTTTACCATTTTGATGAGAGAAATTTGCTAAATCGCCAACTACAAAAATATTCGGATGTCCCTTAATACTTAAGTCAGGTTCAACGATAATCCGTCCAGCGCGATCGCATTCTGCACCTGTGCGTTCTGCTAGAACTTTTCCCATTGCGGAAGCTTTCACACCTGCCGCCCATAATACCGTTTTTGAGGCAATTTCTTTAACTTCATCGCCTTGTTTGAGGGTAACAATATCATTTTCAATATTTGTCACCAACGTTTTTGTCTGCACAACCACACCCAAGCGCGTCAGTGATGCTTCCGCTTCTTGTGATAACTCTGGTGCAAAGGGTGGCAAAATCCGATCTAAACCTTCTAATAGCAAAATCTTGGCTTCTGATGTGTCGATGTTGCGGAAATCATCTTTGAGAGTTTGATTTGCTAATTCGGCGATCGCACCAGCTAACTCTACACCAGTTGGGCCACCACCCACAATTACAAAAGTTAACAAAGCACGGCGTTTTTCTGGATCGGTTTCTTTTTCTGCGGCTTCAAAGGCTGAAAAAATCCGGCTACGCATTTCTATCGCATCTTCTACAGTTTTCAAGCCGGGAGCAAATTCTTCCCAGTTGTCTTTGCCAAAGTAGGAATGCTTCGCACCTGTGGCGACAATTAACGTATCGTAAGGTATTGCTTCGTCACCCACAATCACTTTTTGCGCTTCTGGCTCGATGTTATTTACCTCTCCCAGCAGCACTTTTGTATTCTTGCTCTTGCTGAGAACAGAACGCAACGGTGAGGAGATATCAGCCGGAGATAGCGCACCTGTGGCGACTTGATATAAAAGGGGTTGAAATAGATGAAAGTTACGTTTATCAATCAGAGTAACGTTTACTGCCGCTTTGGCGAGTGTTTTTGCTGCATAAAGTCCACCAAAACCACCGCCAACGATTACTACTTTATGGGGTGGATTATTGTCAAGTGAATTTACCATAAGAAATATTATCGTGTATGCCGACTATTGTAACTATTCTTAACAGATTTGTATCAAAATTGTCATCATATATTTTGTATTGCTCTTTACATTTGAAAAAGTATTAAAGTAATCGAGACTACAGGATAAACAAAATTGTTTAAGAGAAAGGTACAGACAATAAGAGTTTGAAATCTTTCAATTTTTGTTTATCTATGTAGATTTATCAGAGGTAAATGTAGAATTTATGCAAGTTTAGTCAGAAATAGTTGACTCTGGTGTTTGTGTCAAACGTGGTGAATGAGTTCGCCGCCAACGCCTAAAGCCATAGATAAGAGCAACAAAAATTAACAAATAGGGGCTGTAAACAATTAACCAAATACCCAGTTTAAGTAAGCCAACGGAAAATGCACTCAAAGAATGGGTAGAGTTATTCCAAGTTTCCTTAACTTGCAAACCCAAAGCAGGTTGAGGGCTGGTACTAGAAACTGCTGCTTCTAGGTTCAGCGTAATTGTGGAATAAGCAACTTGATTTTTGAGGTTTTTCAGTTGGGCATCAATTTGTTCTATGGTTTGCCGGACATTACTCAGTTCTTGAGAAACACTAAGCACATCTCTAATAGAACCAGCCCGATCCATAATTTTTTGTAAATTGGCTTCAGTTTTTTGCAAATTAGTTAATCTGGCTTGGAAATCTACCAGGCGATCGCCTACATCTTCAGCAGTGATATTACGACTATTAACAGTGCCCAATTTAGCTAATTGTTCTAAAGTAGGTTCTAGCCGATCCTGTGGTATCCGCAATTGGATTGTTGCTGTGTAACGCGGGTTATCGTTTTTGGGTTGTTGTTGTTTCAACCCGATTAAATCCCCTTGCTGTTGATTAATAATTTGCGAAACAGCATCAATAGTCTTATCTACAGAGTTGACAGTCAAAGAGATTGCTGCCTTTTTGATGAGTTGGGGACGAGAACGCGCTATTGGTGCAGCTTCCGCCTTTTGGGAAATATTGTTTTCACGGGCACTTAATTGATTTACCCCGCCATTAGCTGCAATTTGAGGTACAGACTGAGATGCAGACTTACTTGCTGTCTGTTGGGAAGAGGCGCAACTAGTGAAAATCATCCCTCCCAATAACGCACTTATAAATAAAGCAGATGTGCGCGGTAATTTGGTCGCAGTATACATAATCTACCCCTAGATAGATGAAGTTAACCCTAGTATTACTGAATAAGAACTCAAAGCCTGTATTGTTGCAATTTATGTAACAGGGTTTGTCATTTTTATATTGTTTGATTTTGAAAACAAGTTGGATCTGCGATCACTGCTTGCAAATCTGCCTTTATACCAATTCAGAATCCCCTACGGTATCTGTCGATCAAAATTCTCTGGCGCTTTCAGCAGCCTGTCTCAATGCTAAAAAAGCTTCTTTTAGAGGTTGGCTAACGGCACTGTCTGGTTCTGTTAGCACTAGCTGTTGATAGGCTGATAAAAATTGCGATCGCAGCCTATGGAACAAATGCAGAAAGTGGCGTATAAAGCTGATACAATCCAAAACCACAATCTCTATGCCACCTGTGCGATCGTACATACTTGAGGCATATTCGGAAATACCTTCTTCGATCGCATCCGTCGTGATAAAAATATAGTTGTCAACCCGCTTGCCTGTGCTGTTGATTTTTTGCAAGGCACGGTCAATATCCGCTAAGGTGACACGCCGGGTCTTCATTTCATAGCTGGTAATCACCTTCTCATCATCAACTAAAGTAATTTCCAAATCTCCTAAGGCCCCAGTCTGCTCGTCTGCGGCGTTGTGGGATTCTAGAGGTAAAAAACGCTCCCCAATATATTGTTCTGCTACTTGATAGGCAGCAGCAACAATTAGTACAGGAAGGCGGCTTGAACCTCGACAAGCCAAATGCTGTTGCAGGAGTGTAACGATTTCTTCTGCTGACAGAGGTATTGCGTCTTCGGATTTCTTCAAGTCGGCTAGCAGTGTTTCCATGCGCTGCCGCTTCTCGTTCCGAGCAACAATCAAACAGCGAATAGTTTCTGCTAACAGATCCTCAGCAGTTATCCTGCCTTGATGAACATCATCAAGTAATTCCAGGGCGGCTTCGTAGAGTTTCGGCGGTCGTCCCACCAGATTGACTGCTGGGGTCAAGGTGATGTTGCGGTTACGTAATGCAGGGGTGAGGAACGCAGTTGTGGGATTGCAAGGCAGCTCGTGCTTGTTGATGAAGGCAGTGATGTAGCTTTCATCGTAGTAGCGCCCAGAGTAAGCATCTGATGTGCCTATTTCGGTGTAAGGCTTGCGGATATCAACATTCCCACGGTGAACCGTTGCCAAAGAGCAGGCAAGTAACAAACGAACCACAGCACGATTGCCTACATAGCGCGATACATAGTCAATTTTTTCGGCAATGCTGGGGTTGGTGACAATCGGTTGAACTATCGATGCTTCGGCTTTTTGTAAGGCTACATCAAGGATAGCTGCTGGGGTTGTGGACATGGAGCGATTTCTTCAACAGTAAGCGTGGAGATTGTCGGGTCATAATTGACCCAAAGTACTTCTTGCCGTAACTCCTTGATAGAATGGCAGTGCTTCAGGGGTGCTTTAATGCAGTTCCAGTCACCATATAGTTCCTGCATCAACGAACAATCATAGCCTGAAAGGGCAACTTTACCTTTAACTGAACGCAAAACATCCGCTAGTTGCCGATGTTCGTCATCGGTCATTTCATAAGCGTAAGCCTTGCTATCCCCACGGGAATCGTGCGGATAGGGGGGGTCACAGTAAAATAATGTTTCTGGACTATCGTAGCGTCGAATAATATCAATTGCTCGGTCGTTCTCAATTTGGACGCGTAGCAATCGTTGCACGATTTCGGGCAAATCCTCAACACTGCCCAGCCACCGGGAAACTGCACCAGCCATTCCAGCACGGCTAGTAAGTTTGCAGTGCGCCCATCGTCCTTGACTTGCGGTTTGTGCCAAGCCTGTTCTCACTTGTCGGGCCCGGACAAAAAATCGTCTAGCCCTTTCCAAGTCGGACAAACTCTTTTCTTCTTTGGTAATAGCAATCCGAAATTCTTCACGAGAAAACGGCGTTAACCCAATCGCCTCGATGAGTTGGTCTTTTTGGTCGCGTAGTACGCGAAAAAAGTTGACTACCTGACCATCAATATCATTGTAGGTTTCCACAGGCGAAGGCTCCCGGTTTAACAACACGGCTGCTGAACCGCCAAAGGGTTCGCAGTAGTGGGTCGTTTTTGACAACAAGGGTAAGAGCCAGTCTAAATGACTGTACTTGCCGCCATACCAACCAAATGCAATTTTCTTTGCCATGAAAGTCAACCTCAAAGGGAGTGCTTTACCCGAAACCGAGGATAAGGGTAAAACGCAATTTATTATATAGTGTTGAGAAATAAAGTATAAACAAACAAGAATACTTACATTATTTTTTCAGAGAATAATCTATCATTCTTGTTCGGTAAGGCGATCGCCACCATTGCAGTATCGCTCATCAACTTGGCCTTTTTCTCGTTAACAGTTCATCTGTGTTACTCAATTTGGGGTACAATCGTAAGCCTGCCAAGAAATGATGATGCTTGCTGACAGGAGATGCTTCTATGGCCCGGATGTATTATGACGAAGATGCCAATTTAGACCTTTTGGCTGGAAAAACTATTGCTATCATTGGCTATGGTTCCCAAGGTCATGCCCACGCTCTCAATCTCAAAGATAGTGGTTTGAATGTGATTGTGGGACTATATCCGGGTAGTAAGTCAGTTGCAAAAGCTGAAGCAGCTGGGTTAACTGTGAAAAATGTTGCCGATGCGGCCAATGCTGCTGATTTCATCATGATTTTGTTACCTGATGAAGTTCAAAAAACGATTTACAAAAACGAGATTGAACCCAATCTAGAAGAAGGGAATGTGTTGGCTTTTGCTCACGGTTTCAATATTCACTTTGGGCAAGTTGTACCACCGGCTAACGTTGATGTGGTGATGGTAGCACCAAAAGGACCGGGGCATTTGGTACGACGGACTTATGAAAGTGGTGAAGGCGTACCAGCGCTGTTTGCAGTTTATCAAGATGCCAGTGATCAGGCACGCGATCGCGCTATGTCTTATGCTAAAGGTATCGGTGGTACTCGTGCCGGTGTTCTGGAAACTACTTTCCGTGAAGAAACTGAAACAGATTTATTTGGCGAACAAGCGGTATTGTGCGGTGGTTTGAGTGCTTTAATCAAAGCCGGATTTGAAACTTTGGTAGAAGCTGGTTATCAACCAGAATTGGCTTATTTTGAATGTCTGCATGAAGTCAAGCTGATTGTTGACTTGGTTGTAGAAGGCGGTTTAGCCAAAATGCGCGACAGTATTTCTAATACGGCTGAATATGGCGATTATACCCGTGGCCCGCGAATTGTCACCGAACAAACCAAAACTGAAATGCAGAAGATTCTGGGCGAAATTCAATCTGGGCAATTTGCACGAGAATTTGTTCTGGAAAACCAATCTGGTAAACCAGGATTTACCGCCATGCGTCGTAAAGAAGCTGAACACAAAATTGAGGAAGTTGGTAAAGATTTACGGGCTATGTTTAGCTGGTTGAAAAAGGCTTAAGCACTTAAGTTGTGCTTTCACTAGTTTAAACACACAATTGCTTAGAAGCAGCACAGTTTTGACCTCACTTCCATTCCTCTCTCCTAAGAGGATAGAGGTTTTGAATCTTACTCCCCTTCCCTAGTAGGGAAGGGGTTGGGGGTTAGGTCTGTATTGGACTCAACTGCAAACCGCTATAGTATGCGACTGAGGCATATTCTGTTAATCTTTGACATCTTGAACAATCCGAAAACCAGCGTGCTGATAAAAATTGGGACGGAACCAGTTGCGGTAATATTTTAAAGCTTCTGTACCATTAGTTATCCAACATCCTCCTAACATCATTTGATGTTTATCATCAAAAAATATCGCAGAATTATCTTCATAAAGAAAATGAGGTTGATATCCTGGAAGCGGGTTTAAGTTATTATTTAACCATTCCCAAACATTCCCACGTAAATCATACAATCCCGAAGAACTTTTGGCTGTTTCTAACATCCCAACAGGACTAGGGGAGCCAAATTTGAAATTGAGATTATAATTTTCTACATCATCTAATAAACTATTACCATAAGTTGCTAAATGGTATTCTGCTTCACTCATTAAACGAGTATCTTTCCCTTGCCAACGACAATAAGCCATTGCTTCATAATGATTGACTTCTACAGGCCAATCTAGGGGTAAGTCGATTTCATCAAACATAGCTCGATATTTGTAGCTACCATTTTCATGTAACCAAAATTTGGGACTTTGAATACCGTATCGAGTTTTCCAATCCCAAGATTCTTCATCCCAATATTCTTGATTTTCGTAACCACCAGCCTTGACAAAATAAATAAAATCGGCATTGGTAATCAGATATTTGCTAGCGAAAAAGGGTGCAACTTCAACAGTGCGATCGCCATAATCAATATCCCATCCATAAGTTGAATCATCTAAAGCTTTACCAAGTTTTACTACCCCACCAGCAACTTCGATCGTTTCGTTCTGAGGAGTGTAACCATTAAAAGGAGCATATTGCCAATTTTGAGGACGTTTCACTCTCTCAATTGGTAGTTGACGAATTAACATCGAAGAAGTTTCAATGTGAATACGCTGGTGTTCAATCCCCATCATTAAAGCCCAAAGAGGATGATTGGGATGAATTGGCAAAGTAATTGGGATGGTTTTAATTAGTTCAGAAATTACAGAATATGCTTGTTCTCGATACTCCCAAGTTTGTGCAACTTGCGACCATTCCAGATGAGCGATCGCTGCATTCAACTCTTCTGGTTTTTCTGGATCTACTCCAATTTCAAACAAAATCTCATACTCTGGATTGAGGCGTTTTTCTAATAACCCTACCTGAATTAATTTATTGATGTAGAAAACAGCCGAATGTCCCAGATAAAAAATTAGAGGATTTCTCAAAGGGTCAGGATTGAGATAAAATGTCTCTTCCCCAACTAGACTTTTCAATAATATATCTTCCAGTTGCCAAGCATTCTCAAAGTAATTGAGGATCGCTTGGTTATTACAACTATCAAGTTTTGGAGGTTTAGCAGATTGTAGACTATTCATGGTCTAATTCCTATTAGTGAACGATGAAACAAATTAATTATCTATAATTCCAATTTGATTCCTGAATTTACTTGCATAAGTAAAAAATACGAAAAAAAACAATATGTACTAAGTTTTTTGAAAAAAAATACTAATCTTATCGGATGTGTTAAACACAATAGGATTTAAGCAGAAATCAATAAGATTCTTAAATATGACAGATTTATTATTTAATAGCAATACTTATTATTTAATATTAGTTTTTTAAATAGTACTAAAACTGCATCGATTTAGTGTAGTAATTCTGGGGTTTTGAATAATTTAATATTTGTTGAATAATTAAACTCTCAGCCAAGAAATCATTCAGTGGTAATCAATATAACTACAGCAGATTGCGGCTAACTGTAGTACACACTATTCGTCTCAAAGTTAGACATAAAGGCTATTTTACTTTTGAATTCTGCTATATATGATTAAATCTAAAGACTCTTGAAACTATTTATTACCAATGAAAAATTACAACTCTCTAAAGAGGGTTTTATTTGTCTTAACTTATTTAAAATTAAGGGAAAAATAATTGTAGGTTGAGTAGTGAAGCCCTCACTACAAACCTTTAATTGTTTGCATCGTCCTACTCAGGTGGGTAAAGTAATGACTACAATGCAAGATACATCTCCAATTATTATTGCACACCGAGGTGCTAGCGGCTATCGTCCAGAACATACTTTAGCTGCTTATGAATTAGCGATCGCACTTGGGGCTGATTATATCGAACCTGATTTAGTTTCCACTAAAGATGGTATTTTAATTGCTCGTCACGAAAATGAAATTTCTGAAACCACCGACGTTGCAATTCATACAGAATTTGCTCACCTGCAAACCACTAAAATAATTGATGGCGAATCAAAAACTGGCTGGTTTACTGAAGACTTTACCTTAAAAGAATTGAAAACACTACGAGCTAAAGAGCGAATTCCCCAACTGCGATCGCAAAATACCACTTATGATGGACTTTTAGAAATTCCCACGCTGCAAGAAATCATCAATTTAGTCAAGGTTAAAAGTGGCGAAATTAATCGGACGATTGGCATTTACCCAGAAACGAAGCACCCAACTTACTTTCAATCTATTGGGTTAGCCTTAGAAGCACCCCTACTTGCAACTTTAACAGCCAACGGTTATCAGGGAGCTAACGCACCTGTTTTTATTCAGTCTTTTGAAGTCGGTAATTTACAAGATTTATCCACAAAGACTGATTTACCTCTAGTGCAATTGCTCAATAACAGTGGTAAACCTTATGATTTTGTCGTTAGCGGCTGCGAACGCACTTATGCAGATTTAGTCACAGCATCAGGTTTAGCAGAAATTGCCAAATATGCACAAGCGATTGGGATTCACAAAAATTTACTGGTTCCTAGAGACAACAATGGTAAATTGCGTTCGCCTACATCATTAGTGATAGATGCTCATGCGGCTGGTTTGCTGGTTCATGTCTGGACTTTCCGCAATGAAGACTGTTTTTTGCCATTGGATTTTCAAGGAAATCCTCAAGGTGAATATGAATTATTTTTCAGCTTAGGTGTTGATGGCGTATTTAGCGATTACCCAGATACGGCAGCTTGCCACCGTACTCTTCAGTGGTAATTTGGTAAGGGAATAGAAAATCACGGCAAGATAACATGGTTTTACTTAAGTGGAAATCCTGTATAACAGCAATAACTTTCACCGCAATCAGTCTGACTGCATCTAAGTCGGCATTGGCGGTATCTTTATACTCAGTTACTGACTTAGGTAATCTTGCAGGAAAAGCCTACAGTTATGCTACAGACATTAATGACTCAGGTGAAGTAGCGATTAATTCTTTGGACAGTTCTTTTTTTTACAGTAATGGTTCGGTCAAAAAAATTAGTCCGTTACCTGGGGATAATATACTTGCAGTGAGTGGTATCAATAACTTGGGGCAAGTAGTTGGTAATTCCATCGGTAAGACCGACGGTGATAATAACGTCTTTATTTACAGTGATGGAACAACGCAAAATACTGGTCTTAAAGGCATTCCTTATGCCATCAATGACTCAGGTGAGGTAGTTGGCGGTACAACTGGTGGCGGTATATTCCCAAAACTTGCCTTTCCCAACGGAGCCGCTTTCCTATACAGCAATGGTACGACGACTATTATTAACAATAACTTAAAAGAAAATTATGTTGCCTATGGCATAAATAATCTAAGTCAGGTAGTTGGCATTTTCGGTTCTTCCGGCCGAGCCTTTTTATCCGACAAGGGTGTAATCACTAATCTCGGTACCCTCCCTGGTGACAGGTATAGTCAAGCAAATGATATTAATGACTCAGGACAAGTAGTTGGTAGTTCGGGACTCACTGGCGTAAATGATACTCGTGCTTTTCTGTATAGTTCCAGCACGGGACTCCAAGACCTCGGTAGGTTACGTCCTACAGATTTGTTTAGTACTGGTTTGGGGATCAATAATTTAGGTCAAGTAGTCGGATTTTCTGGTACTAACAATAACTTTTTTGCCGCAGACGGCAATGGTTTACGGGCTTTTCTTTATAGTGATAACACTATGTACGACTTAAATAACCTGATTGCTCCTGGCTCAGAGGGTGGCTTTACCTTAACAGCGGCATCTGCCATTAATAATAAGGGGCAAATTGTCGGTCGTGGTGCAGTTAATGGTGAATTACACGCCTTCCTCTTGACGCCAATCTCATCTGTCTCTGTAGCTGAACCAACTTCAGGTGTTCCTATTTTGTCGTTCGGCGCTGGTGTAATTTTATTTGCAGCACTTAAGCGCAAACCTCACTCTAAAAGTGCAGCCATATAGGAATCCGCTTTGATTCGGAAAAATTATTTGCGTGGTGCGCGTTCGCAAAGCGTCTCGCAGAGAAGCGCAGCGTAAGCGCAATAGGGAGGGAATAGGGAACAGGGAACAGGGAATAGGGAATAGGGAAGAAGGAATAAATATGTACTGAGTTTTTCCACGCAATCAAATACGAGTCCTATATAACAAAGAAGTTAATGCAATAACTTCAGGCAGACAAAATGATTACTTGGGAATATGGATTTATAAAAATGCTGGTTGAAAATCTTTAAGGATATGTCTCTAAGCCACGCTTCGAGACACATCTGTACTTTAAGCAAGAGATAACATCACTTAAGTTGTTCTTTATTTTCACAAACTAGTCATCACCTGAGCTAATTGATTAGATAAATCAATTACAGACTCCTGGGATTTTTTAAATAAAACTCCAGCTAAAAAATAATAATCGCCAGAATAAAATGCCATCTGATTTTTTTGGAGTTTTTCGATGTGCTTCTTCACTTTGGGGTCAGAGCTATAGTAGCCGAACTTTAAAGGTAAAACCATGAAGTTTTGAACATAATAACCATTTTGTTTTGCTATGTTCAATGTATTGATTGGATTAGAAAAGCTAGATATTAAAACCAATACATTTTCATAACCTAACGATAAAAGCTCGTTGGTAACTGTGGCTCCATCTACACCCCCAAACAGAAGCGGCATATAAATGTCGTTATCTGGTGCGGGTAGATAGGGCGGATTAGCTACAAGATACTCAGCATCGGGTTGAGAAGAATTAAACAAAGAAGAGTTGTGGATAATGTATTTATTAGTAAGATTGTATTCATCGATGGTTGAATTTGCGACTTTCCATGCAGAAGTATTTAATTCAAATCCCTGGATGACTCCATCAAATTTGTTTCTCAATAAGGAATTAATTACAGGGCTGCCATCTCCTGAACCAAACTCCACAATAGATTCAGAATTTTTACAATTTCTGATCACAAAGCTTTCTAAACAATTTGAGTAGAAATTAGATTCTTCAGGACAAAAAAAGATATCTTTCATTTGATTTAATTTCCAGGTGTAAGGTATAATCAATGTAATAGGTGGTTGTTTGTTACCTTGTATTCAGGCAAAAAAACTTTTCCTTTAGCAAAGGATTGCTAAAGAAATCTGAGCGCAAGTGAATTAGCAATAAAATGATTTAAGGATGTCAAATTAAAAGGCTAATAATAACTTGCTATTTTTGATTTTTTAGATTGCTTATACAAATAAGGCAGCTTATTCTGCTTCGCGTATCGATCGCACAACAGCACGAGCAGCGCGATCGCCCATTTGTTTCTCCTGGTCATAGCCAAGCAGCAGTTCCCACGCATCATTGGGATATCGTTCTGCCAAAGGCAAAGCTACATCATCTAACATCCAACGACCGTGGCGTTCATCTTCCTTGATGTGTAGTTCCCAATAACCCATCGCTGCTTCTGAGAGTCCCAAGCGTTGCGCCGCCGCCAGATAGTTTTTGTAAGTCGCAGGGCCAGCCACTTCAAAAAATGTCAACGCGCCACTGTAACGCAGGAAATAGCGTTTGCGATCGGTAGTCAAAAAGTTATGATTATCGCAAGCTAAGACTTCCCAAGGCACTAAATCGAAGTATCCTTCTGGTTCAGTGTTCATTCCAAACTCAGCCAGCATTTGAGCAAAAAAAGTCGAGTGCTTGCGGGCTAAACGACCATTGCCGTACTCTTCTAGTAGTACTCGCACCAGCGTACACTGCACTTCATTAGCAGCACCACCCAATACATAGCAAAGACGGCTACCTTCCACCAAACCATCAAAGGAACCGATCGCTAACAAGTGACGATAGCCAGCTTCAGTCATTTCTTCACGAATGTAGCGGCTATTCTCCGATAAAGGCGGATTTAAATCAGCAGATGCACGCTCAATTAAAGCTTGTTTGACATCGAGTTGTTGTAGTGCAGCCACATTGATTTGTGCTAGTTCCCACTGTTGCCAAGCAGCTTCAATTTGGTTGCGACAAGATTGCAAATATAGCGATCGCTCATTGTTATAATGCCGCAAATCGTCGTACCAAAAAAGCTTTAGCCGATTAATTCGATAAAGTATCCGTTGGAGAAAACGGTGAGCCTGTTCATCAGAGCGATCGTTTCCATAAGCAGCCCCAATTGCCATAGAGAGCGCCTGTTCAAACTCACTGGCTATTGAAGGATTTGCATCCAGTTGACGATCCAAATCCTCCATTGCTAGCAGTTCTATAAATTGCTCCTGGGCACGGTCGTATTTGGTAATTGTCCTTTCTTTAGTTTGCGTGCTATTTTTCGCAGCCTCAGTCTTAGGAAATATAACTAAATTGCTTTGCATGGAATCTTCGGTACTTTGGAAAAGTGAGAAATTACTTTCACCTCTAATATCTAGGTTTCCACACCAGTAGCTTTCTGTACCTCTTTCCCTGGTTATAAAGAAAAATTAAGTTTCAAAGGTAAGGGGCATTGGGCGTTAGGAGTGCTGAGTGCTGAGTGCTGAGTTAAGAGTTAGAAGTTAGGAGTTTTGTTTATCTCCTTGTCCCCTAACTCCCTCACTCCCTCACTCCCTGCTCCCCCTGCCACTCCCTACGGCACTCCCTTCTGTTGCTCGATCGCTTTACTAGGCGGAATCTGCTCAAGAGGAATCAGTGCTTCGATCACCGACTTCACAATTGGCGCGGCGACAGTAGAACCATAAGCACTTTCTCCTTTTGGCTCATCCACCAGTGCAAACACTACATAGCGAGGAGATTCCACGGGTAAAATAGCCACGAAACTGGTCATTCTCGCCCCTTTGATGTATCCGCCATTGGGACTAGCTTTTTGGGCTGTACCAGTTTTACCAGCAATGCGATATCCCGGAATTTGCGCCGGCTTACCGCTGCCTTGAGTAACAACAGTTTCCATCATTTCCACAACCTTTTGAGTTGTTGCAGTTGAGAAAATTTGCCGGGGGATAGTATGAGTGGGTGAATCATGCATCTGCCCTTTGCTATCAATCAACCCGCGAACTACATGGGGTGTAACTAACTTACCGCCATTAGCTAAAGCACCGTGCATTTGCACTAGCTGTAAGGGTGTCATAGAAAAGCCTTGTCCAAAGGAAGTAGTAGCTGGTTCAATTGGCGAAGCGATAAATTCTTCTTGACTTTTGAGCCGTCCGCCGACTTCAAAAGGTAAATCTGTATCAACTTTTTGTCCTAATCCCAATCGTTCTAACCAGTTGTAATAAATTGAAGGCTTTAAACGTTGGATAATTTGCACCATGCCAATATTGCTAGAATATTGCAAAATCTGAGCGATGCTGATTCGCCCATTACCATTATTCATGGCATTTTTGATGGTGTAATTAGCGACTCGAATCGAACCAGAATCATTAAACATATCATCTGGTTTGATGATGCCATTTTCCAGAGCGATCGCCACATTCAAAGGCTTAAAAGTCGATCCCGGTTCATAAAGATCCGCTACTGTCCAGTTTTTAAATAGTGAAATATCAGATTTAGCATATTCATTAGGATTATAAGTAGGCTGAGAAACTAGGGCCAGTAAGGAACCATCCAATGCATCCATGACAATTACCGCTCCACGTTTGGCGGCAAACTTCTGCATCTGCTGTTTAAGCGCAATCCGAGCAATTCGTTGCAGACGGCTATCGATAGTCAGTTGTAATCGCAAATCGTCAAAATGCAAAAAACCTTCGGGCGCCCGATCGGGCATTAAGTCCCCATTTCCCGACCGACTGAGCCGTACCGTTTGCACAGGACGTTCTAGCAACTTCTCTTGAGAGTATTCCACACCAGCTTGACCGCGGCGGTCAATGTTCACGTAGCCCACCACATCAGCAACCAAATCATCTGGCGGATAATATCGGGAGTATTTTTGAGCCCACTCCAAGCCATTTAAACGCAAAGAAATGACGCGATCGATAATTTCTTCTGGTAAGGCTGGCGCAAGTATAATTCCGCTTCTTTTGCTTTCAAAAGTTTTCACCAATTCAGCAGTATCTTTTGCCAAAATTGGCGCAAGTCGCTCTGCCATCTCTTCATTAGATTTATCAAACAGCTTGGGGTGAGCGTACAAAGTATATACAGGGCGGTCAATAGCCAACAGATCGCTATTGCGATCTACCACTGGGCGACGGGGCATAAAAGGTCGCACATTCACCATTTGTTGGTTGCGTGCATACTCAGTTAACTTTGGCCCCTTGACAATTTGGAGATTATACAAGTTAATGGCCAACCCCAACCCTGATGCCATTAATACGCCCCAAACGATGAACAGTCGGGACTTAGTGTTGGATGTTTGGTCTTGCATACTAGAGGCTAATTTTCCCAAAAGCCCTCGTTTATAACCCTTTTGTTGGCTTGTGAATGCTGGATTTTGAAACTTTCTGAATTTTGTTCTGCTTGGTGACTTCTGCATTGGGTTCGTCCTTTGTCCTCTCTTACAAAGTTAAGCCACTGCGTTGGACGGGTCTCCCGGCTTGAAGCAAGTGGCGTCTGATGCCTGCGGCGGGCTACGCCAACGAAGGAAACCTCCGCTCAACGCCAGTGACGCTCCTGCGTCGCTACCGCTGACGCTCGAGGACTTGCTCTAAGCGAAGCCATGCCGTTGGCGCAGCCTCTCGTAGAGAAGGCTTTACACTTCGCTATCGCTAACGCACAAGTCGGGGAACCCGCCCAAGTGACTGGCTCGACTTTGCGCTTTGTCTGTTGCCTTTTGTGATTAACCAGAAGTCTCAGTCCTAATGACTAATGACTAATGACTAATGACTCTTAGAGATTAATATCCCAGTGGCGAGAGTGTATGCGCTTGGGTTTCAGAATTTGGCGTTGTGTTAGGCGATGCTGATTTAGGACTCCCAGATGCGGGAGGCAAGAAAATCACCCCTTCAGGAGTTGGTGATACCAGCCCTGCTGTTGGTTGTTCTGCTTCATTAGCCATTTTATTTTTCAGCGTCGCGTTGGTTGTCGTTAGCAGCCGTTCGTGACGTTGGAGGTTTTGCAGTCTGCGATATGACTGACCCCAAAGCTCTTGAGAATAGACTGTCCAACCATAAACAGCAAGTGTCGATGCTACTAACAAGAACGCCACAACTGACGAATAACGATGAAAGGTATACAAGCGCAACAACCACAAAGGTGCAGCTCCAGAATTAGGCATTGTGGGAAGCCCAAGAAAACCTTCCTCCGGACTCTTTTGGTTCGCATTCAACTGTTCGTTGAGTGGTAATTGTTGTCTACCCAACTCTTTCACCGATTTAGCTATAACTGCCTTATTTGTGGGAGAAACCGCTAAATTTTTCGAGGAACGCTGTTGTCTTGAAGACGATACTGGTGTAGAAGCACTCCCTGCTGCTGACTCCATAGGCGCAGAACGTCGCCTTCCTAAAGAAAGGATAGAATCTCGCCGGAACCAATTACCCCTTGTAGAAACAGTAGATTTACGAGCAACTACCATAAATTTTTAAATTTTTTAGATGGAAAATACTGCACTTTTAGATTGATTGTCTTTTTTGCTAAGGTTTAAATCACCTTCTGTGCAACCAGCACACATAACAGACTATACCTTTTAACTTTTTTGATAGGTAGCTGTATCAATGTTTGCATCGCCTAGATATGCAATTGCAATCAGCGATTAGAAACTGGACAGCTTACCTTTTAGGTATCGCACCTAAAGTATGGCAACGTCAGGTAGCCAGATGCAATACTCTGTGAAAAAAATAAAATTTTTTGCTATCATAGCTCCGTTTGCTAAATAAGTTGGTATTTTTCGTTTTGCTCCTGAGTTAAGAGAAACTAATCAGGATACGTAATTCCAAAAACAATACCCCAAAGGAATGTTTTTTTTAAGTATGTAATCTCGCAGAATTTAAAAAAAGCA
Organism: Nostoc sp. DSM 114167; assembly: GCF_052692655.1. Classification (NCBI taxonomy): domain Bacteria; kingdom Bacillati; phylum Cyanobacteriota; class Cyanophyceae; order Nostocales; family Nostocaceae; genus Nostoc; species Nostoc sp. DSM 114167. The sequence continues at coordinate 2,093,560 of NZ_CP195116.1, read as the reverse complement.
ATAAATACGGTATCGTATTCAACAGGCGAAAAATTGTTCTAGCCACAATTGGTGAAAGAGGAGTTATGAAAACAAAAATCTTTGGTTTTGCTTTAATGTTAAGTCTGGCTGCAATTCTTGGGGCCTGTGAAGGTGGTGGTGGTGATGGTGCTGGTACTGCTACTCCAGCCGCTACAGGTGAACCAACTGATGCACCTGCTGTTAAGACTACTCCTGCCGCTACCCCAGCAGCAACTCCCGCAACGACTCCCGCAGCGACTCCCGCAGCGACTCCCGCAGCGACTACTCCCGCTAAACCTAAATAAGGCATCTTAAACTTTAGTTTAAATAGCGCCCAGAACTACTTAGTGACAGCATTCCTCACTACATAGCTCGAAATATCGCTCGAATTAATTGGATTGACGAAAAAACCTCATTTTTATGCTGGTTTATCAAAGCCGAGAGTCTGCTCAAATCTCAACTAAGTAGGGCAGGAAGTAGAGGACACTGGTAAAGAGTGCTGAGTTCCTAGTTCCGAGTGCTGAGTTAAAAGATCGCCCACGTTCGCGCAGCGTCTCGCAGAGAGGGGCGGGGCTTTTGCTATACTGCAAAAGTACTGAGTACTCAACTTCAAAACTCAGCACGGGCTAAACGCCCCGCTACCGCTAACAGCACCAGTATGGTAAAGAGGGTTATGTCCTTTACCAAGTGTCCTTCTGAAAGTCCCGCCCGCTCAAACGTTGTTCTCAGTCCAAGGGAGTTGAGTTAATCTAAGCTATTTTGTTAGGCAAAGACTTCTCTCATTTGGCATTTTAAATTACTTATACTACTGAGTTGTGAGAGGGTAAAAAAATTTATCGCGATCGCTGGCAATTGCTCTTGAGCATTCCTGTAGTCTATTCCGTATCAGGAAAGACTTGGTAATCTCCCTTGATATTGCCAGATTTTTATTGGGAAAATTTGGGTATAAGAAAAACAGATTTTCATCCTGCGTTGTGAACGTAGTTCAGGAGATGAGGAGAGTTAAAACGAGAAAATCTATAAAATTACTCAGCTTAATAGTAATTAGTGCTACTTTGATTTTTTTAAGTAACTATTGGAGATCGGCAGCAATAGCATTACCGCCACCAGAGGATACACCAGAAGAAATATTACGGACAAAGATTATTATAGAAGCGCGATCGCCTATTGATGGAAAATCCCTAACAGCTGCTGAGTATATTCAATTGCAAGCCCAGCTGCAAGAAGTCCCGCCACCAAAACTAGACCCCAAAATTCGAGAACAGATTTTCTTGCTTCGCTTACGTAAAACCTTGTTGCAGTTTTTTCCATTTTTAAATTTTTGATAAATTTGTCATTAGTCATTAGTCATTAGTCATTTGTCAAGAGTTATTCTCCCCCGTTCCTCTGCTCCTGTGCCCCCACTTCGGCTACGCTCAGTGACCACCTGCTTCCTCATCCCCCATACCCTATGCCCTATACCCAACGCCTCATGCTCAATACTCCATTCTGATGTAGGATAACGGTGGCGACAAAATTGCAAATAAATGTAAAGAATATATATAGATATTAAAAAAGTAGATTTAGTCAATCACGTTATTTCACTTAGGTAGCTTCATGTCCATGACCACGATCGCCCCTGAGCAGGTTAACAGCATCGTTTGGAATCAGCATAACGATCCCTTTGAAATACTAGGTTCTCATCCTATACAGCAAGACGGCAAAACTGTCTGGGCTGTACGGGCCTACCTACCAAATGCAAGTGCAGCATGGGTGGTTCTTCCCGAACAACGCAAGGAATACCCAATGCAACCAGTGCATCATCCCCACTTTTTTGAATGCACGATTGACACTCCAGAACTGGCAAACTACCAGTTACGGATTAAAGAAGGAGAACATGAGCGTGTCACCTATGACCCTTACGCTTTCCGTTCTCCCAACTTGACAGATTTTGACCTGCATTTGTTTAGTGAAGGCAACCATCACCGGATATACGAAAAGCTGGGAGCGCACCCTACGGAAATAGGCGGCGTTAAAGGCGTTTATTTTGCAGTTTGGGCGCCTAACGCTCGCAACGTTTCATTGTTGGGAGACTTCAACCTCTGGGATGGACGTAAACACCAGATGCGTAAAGGCCCCACCGGGGTTTGGGAATTGTTTATTCCTGAAATTGGTGTAGGAGAGTCTTACAAATATGAAATCAAAAATTTTGAAGGACACATTTACGAAAAATCCGATCCCTACGGTTTCCAGCAAGAAGTTCGCCCGAAAACAGCATCCATTGTCACTGATTTAGATGCTTATAGTTGGAGTGATGAAAACTGGATGGAAAAGCGGCGTCGTACTGACCCGCTAACTCAGCCCATCTCAGTCTACGAAGTACATTTAGGCTCTTGGTTACACGCTTCGAGTGCAGAACCAGCTAAACTTCCCAATGGTGAAACTGAACCAGTAGTTGTCGTTTCTGGATTAAAACCGGGCGCACGTTTTCTTACCTATCGGGAACTGGCTGACCGACTCATTCCTTATGTCAAAGAATTAGGATACACCCACATAGAAATGCTGCCCATTGCGGAGCATCCCTTTGATGGCTCTTGGGGTTATCAAGTAACTGGGTACTATGCCCCTACCTCGCGTTTTGGCAGACCCGAAGATTTCATGTATTTCATTGACAAATGTCACGAAAATGATATAGGGGTAATTGTAGATTGGGTTCCCGGTCACTTCCCCAAAGATGGACATGGTTTAGCTTTCTTTGATGGTAGCCACCTGTACGAACACGCTGACCCCCGTAAAGGCGAACATAAAGGATGGGGTACTTTGGTGTTTAACTACGGTCGCCATGAAGTTAGTAATTTCCTCGCCGCAAATGCCCTCTTCTGGTTCGACAAGTACCACATTGACGGGATTCGTGTTGATGCTGTTGCCTCGATGCTCTACAACGATTATTGCCGCGAACCAGGGGAATGGCTGCCCAACCAGTACGGTGGCAGAGAAAACCTAGAAGCAGCAGATTTTCTGCGTCAGGTAAATCACATTATCTTTAGCTATTTTCCCGGTATTCTCTCAATTGCGGAAGAATCCACTTCTTGGCCAATGGTATCTTGGCCAACCTATACAGGCGGACTGGGCTTTAACTTGAAGTGGAATATGGGCTGGATGCACGATATGCTGGATTACTTCAGCATGGACCCGTGGTTCCGCCAGTTCCACCAAAATAACATCACCTTTAGTATGTGGTACAACCACAGCGAAAACTTCATGCTGGCTCTGTCCCACGATGAAGTGGTGCATGGCAAGAGCAATATCATCGGTAAAATGCCAGGAGATACATGGCAGAAGTTAGCTAATGTGCGTTGTTTATTTAGCTATATGTTTGCTCACCCAGGCAAGAAAACCATGTTTATGAGCATGGAGTTTGGGCAGTGGAGTGAGTGGAATGATTGGAATGATTTGGAGTGGCATTTATTACAGCATGAAGCCCACCAACAGTTAAGAACGTTTTTCCGGGAATTGAACCATCTCTACCGTTCGGAACCAGTATTGTACACCCAGGATTTTGCTGAACCGGGGTTTGAGTGGATTGACTGTAGCGATAACCGCCATAGTGTAGTTGCCTTCATGCGTCGTGACAAGGATTCTGATGATTTTGCGGTCGTTGTTTGCAATTTTACACCGCAACCCCATTCTCACTACCGCATTGGTGTACCGCAAAAGGGATTTTATACGGAGTTGTTCAATAGTGATGCACGTCAGTATGGCGGCAGCAATATGGGCAACTTAGGTGGTAAATGGACAGATGATTGGTCTTTGCACAGTCGTCCTTATTCTCTGGATTTGTGTTTACCACCTTTGGGTGTGTTGATTCTCAAGTTGGATAAGAAGAAGACTGCTGAGGTAATTGGATAAAAATGTGGGGTGGGTGCTGCCCCAATACGCTTCGGTTAAAGGGGAAAGGGAAAAGGGAAAAGGTATTGGTTTTGAATACATCCTTTACCCAATACCTCCAAACCCATTCCCCAGACCACACTCGATTGTGAAAAATGCTTATCCGAACCGTATTGGGTAGACTTCTTGGCATTTGTGGGGAATTGGGTTTGGGGTATGGTTCGACAAGCTCACCAACCAGGGGAAAGCGGCTCATAAAAACCCTTTTCCCTTTTACCTTTTCCCTTTCCCCCCCTCTTGCAAAAGTTACTTTTGCAAGAGGTTTGGTGATGTCCCATCCTAAAGATAATTTCGCCTATTTACAGCTACTCAACCCAGTTTTCTAATGGACTCTGTGAAATTAAATATGCGTTATTACCTTTGTAGAGCCGTAGCATTGCTATGTCTCTACATTCTTTTATATAGCGATTTATTGACTCGCGATCGCTCTAAATTTTTTACCCGTAAAATTATACTTAGTACTCAGGGGAAGCTTACTACTGAAGTTTACGATGCGATCGCCCTATGCAAGTATTAGGTAGCGGGGGATATGGCTCAAAAGCCAAAATTTTGTATAGTACAAATGTATGATTTGTTAGCCTTGTCTTAGATATTTTATAATTTTATGACACAGATTAAGCCGGAAGTAAAGCGCACAGAAGAATTGCGCCAGTTATTGCAACAAGCAAGCTATGCTTATTACGTCCTAGATGCTCCAATCATGGAGGATGCAGTCTATGACCAGCTATATCGAGAATTGCAACAATTAGAAACTCAATATCCAGAATTGACAGCACCCGATAGTCCGACTCAGCGCGTGGGTGAGAGACCGGCAACACAGTTTACCTCGGTGCGGCACAATATCCCCTTGTATAGTCTGGAGAATGCATTCAATATTGATGAGTTGCAAGCATGGGATCAGCGTTGGCGGCGACAAGTACCGAAAATAGATGCAGTGGAATATGTCAGCGAACTGAAAATTGATGGTTCTGCTTTGGCTCTAACTTACCAAAATGGGATTCTAGTTAGAGGCACAACTAGAGGTGATGGGGTAACGGGTGAAGATATTACCCAAAATGTACGGACAATTCGCTCTATTCCCTTACGTTTGAATTTTGAAGGGTTAGAAATTCTCGAAAGAGTGGAAGTGCGAGGCGAGGCGTTTTTGCCGTTGGAAGTATTTAAACAAATCAACGAAGAAAGGCAAAAAGCCAGCGAGCAATTATTTGCCAATCCCCGCAATGCCGCAGCTGGTACACTCAGGCAATTAGATCCCCGCATTGTGGCTAAACGGCGCTTAGATTTCTTTGGCTACACCTTGCACATTCCTGGTAGGGATGACACCAGTATTGCTAATACCCAATGGGAAGCGTTGGAGTTGTTGGAAAAGATGGGTTTTCGAGTCAACCCCAAACACAAACTCTGTGCTTCGATCGCAGAAGTGGCAAAATATTACGAATACTGGGATACGGAACGGCTGAATTTACCTTATATGACTGATGGGGTAGTAGTAAAGCTGAATTCTTTTAAACTTCAGGAACAGCTAGGATTTACGCAAAAATTTCCCCGATGGGCAGTAGCCTTAAAGTATCCCGCCGAAGAAGCACCTACCCGTGTGGAAAATATTGCTGTAAATGTGGGACGAACAGGGGCATTAACGCCATTAGCAGAGATGCGCCCGGTGCAACTGGCGGGAACAACAGTTTCCCGCGCCACTTTACATAATAGCGATCGCATTGCTCAATTAGATATCCGCATTGGCGATACTGTGATTGTCCGCAAAGCTGGAGAAATCATTCCAGAAGTGCTGAGGGTAATCAAAGAACTCCGTCCGGCTGACACCGAACCCTTCCTTATGCCTACCCATTGTCCAGTTTGCGGCCAATTGGTGGTGCGAGAATCCGGTGAGGCGGTGACTCGATGCGTCAATGCTTCCTGTGCGGCGATTCTTAAAGGTTCCATTGAACATTGGGTAAGTCGTGATGCCTTGGATATTAAAGGCATGGGCGAAAAGCTAGTATATCAACTCGTTGATAAAGGTTTGGTGGATTGTGTTGCCGATTTATATGAGTTGACAGCAGAGAAGTTATCTGCATTGGAAAGGATGGGGAAAAAGTCGGCAGAGAAATTAGTGGATGCGATCGCCCAGTCAAAAAATCAACCTTGGTCAAGGGTATTGTATGGTTTAGGCATCCGTCATGTTGGCAGTGTCAACGCTCAATTGTTGACTCAGAAATATTTTACTGTAGAGCAGTTAGCAGCAGCAAAGCAATCAGATATTGAAGGCATTTATGGTATTGGTGCTGAAATTGCTCAATCTGTGTACCAGTGGTTTCGGATTGATGCTAACCAAAGGTTGATAGAACGCTTGCAAGCAGAAGGATTGCAATTAGCTGCCACCGAGGAAACAAAAATAGTTGGGGATGGTAATCAAAAATTTGCAGGTAAAACTTTTGTAATTACAGGTACATTGCCAACCTTGAAGCGAGATGAAGCGAAGGCTTTGATTCAAAAAGCTGGGGGAAAAGTAACTGATTCAGTGAGTAAAAAAACCGATTATTTAGTGTTAGGAGAAGATGCCGGTTCCAAGTTAGACAAAGCAATTTCCTTGGGAATTACGCAGTTAAGTGAGACGCAATTGTTGGAAATGCTTGAAGATTAAAATCAGGTAAATAGCCTGGAAAGCTATATATTTCGTGAATGAATCCAGGCAATTAACTCATACTTATCGATTAGCCCAAAAGTATAATCGCTCCAACCTGTATTATTTCCTTGGGTGATAAAATCTGCTTATGTTTTATATTTTTTCGACTCTGGTATCAATATATATTTAGCACTCCTTAATACTTAACTAATACCAATTCGTAATTAAGAAAGTCAGTTAGGATCTGGGTTTCGGGGTTTGAATCTGTTGCCAGATTTTAGAGAATTGGTATAAATATAACTTCATAATCCCTTTTGCGGAATTTTGATATCTTCTTGTGTATCAAACTTTATTGGCTTATATCTTGCTTCTAGAGCGAGTCTACAAGCGTCTTGATTCTCACCGGAGCGAGCAAAGGCGGAGCGTCTCCGGCTTTGCTCCTGTTAGCGGATAGCTAAGGTTTAGCCCATTGTGACTCCTGAATTCTTCAATCTCATTTATCTGAAAGCTGGGTGCAAGATATAAGCCAATACGAACAAAAACAATTAAATTTTTGTATATTTACAGAGATTTGTTATGAACAAAAGACAACAGGTTTTTAACGGCATTGTCTTGTGGTTGGGACTATTATTCCTGAGTTTAATGCTACAAAACTTTTACAGTGTATTGCAATATATTTTCTTTTTGCGAGTACCTATAATTGTTGGTTTATTGCTGTTATTCTTGCCAACAATTTCAGTGAATCCTGGTTTATCAGCAATGTTAAAAAACTTATTTGTACTGCGCGCTAATAATCAGTTGGTTGTAGTTATTGGAGGTGCAGTTTTAGCAGGACTCGCTACGATCCAAGTTTTCGACATCATCTTGTATAATTCTCATCTTCGTTTTGATGTACCTCAGCAGCAAGTAATTCCAGTATTTATCCAATATTTAATCGCTATTATCTTAAGTCTTCCAATTGCCATCAAGGCGACTCAGCTTTCTAAAAAAGAAATACAAGAAGCAGATTGTAGCTGGGAAGGTTGGGGAATTATATTTGGCATCATTGCAGGAGCTTTATTGTTAATAACCAATTACTTTAACAAGTATTTTTTTGAACATAATCAGTTTTTAAAACAGGTTTTATTGAAAATAATTTATTTTTTACCAGAAAGAATACAAAGGGGTTATGTAGATGTAGATGGTAATTTATCTTACGGGATTGCTGCAATCACCGTATTTTCAGTTTTTCTATTAATTGTTTATGGGTTAGGTTATTTTATCTTGAAACCTCGCCCAATTAGTAATAGGTTTGAAGCTCCTGCTCTTTTTTATATTACTCTCATTTTGTCAGTTATTGTAGTGTGGATAGGAGGAATTTCTTACTTTATTGATGTGTCTCGCATACCTACATTGCTATTATTTTTAGCAATTTCATCCGTTTCTTATGCTATTTTTCAGGTAGACCATTTTTACAAAATATACTCAAAAAATAACTGGCTAAAACCAACAAAAGAAAAGTGGATTAATATTATCTCTCAACGTCTGAAAAATCAACAAACTGAAGATAAAACTTTAGTAGTAGTTTGTGCTAGTGGTGGAGGTATTCAAGCATCTGGATGGACAGCTAAAGTTTTGACTGGTTTACAGCAAGAACTTGGATCTAAATTTACCAAAGCTATTGGTTGGATAAGCTCAGTTTCTGGTGGTTCTGTCGGAACAATGTTTTATTTGGATAGATTTGGAGATCGGGGTTATCCAGAAGAAAATCAATTAAAACAGATTTTTCAAAGCGCTACAGAAGATAGTTTGGATGCTACAGGCTGGGGATTTGCTTATCCAGATTTACTTCGTTTTGTTGGTTTACCTTTTGTCGTACCAAAAGAGAAAGATACTACAACTGAGCAAGACCGTGGTACTGCTATCGAAATAGATTGGAAAGGGGAAATGAAAGATCCCAAGGCAAGTTTAGGTAGCTGGAGCGATAAAATTGACCAAGGAATTATTCCTATTCCTATTTTTAATGCAACTTTAGTTGAAGATGGACGGCGTTTTTTAGTTAGTCCAATGACTTTTAGTCCGCACAAGGATTGCAAATCTATAGATTTTAATACCCTTTATCCAGAATATGATATTGATGTGACGACAGCCGCTAGATTATCTGCCACTTTTCCTTATGTATCTCCTGTGTGTCGTCCTAGTCAAGACACTAGATGGAATTATCATATAGGTGATGGTGGTTACTTCGACAACTTTGGTATTGGTACTACCATAGATTTACTGAATCAACTATTAGAAACTGAGCAATCTTCCCAAATTAAAAAAGTTGTTTTAATCCAAATAAATGCTTTTCCTGATGATGAGAATCCCCAAAAAGAAAAAGGCGCTCCGGGATGGCAGATGGAAGTTATTGGTTCATTGCTCGCTTTATTAAATGTTCGTAGTGATACACAAAACGAAGGCAATACATTAAATATAGAACTTTTGACAGACAAGTATAAATGCGGCTACAAGCATGATGAGCCGGAAAAAGTGCAGCAATTTTTAAAAGATAAATCTTGCCAAAAAGGAATACAAATTATGCATATTCCCATTAAATTCCCTCGTGGTAAAATTAATCCTCCACTTTCTTGGCAATTAACTCAAGAACAAAAAGAAGCTATTCAAAATGCATGGGAAGAATGGAAAACAAGCCACTCTGATATTATTTCTGAACTAAAAAAGATATTTCCAGAGTGATGAGTATTAATTCATAAAATGATTTAGAATTTCTGTAATAATCCTCTTCGATTTATAAGCCGCAGATTTCCGACCCTAAATCTCTCTCCCAAGCTTGGGAGAGGGACTTTGAAATTGCCTCTACTCAAACGGGGGCAAGTTATTCGGGTCAATACCTTGAGATTGTAAGTAAGCAATTAGTCGTTCTTTTTGCTGGCGTTCTTGTTCTGCGCGTTGGCGTTCTTGTTCTGCGCGTTGGCGTTCTTGTTCAATCTGTTCTACAGCCCACGGTAATAAATTACCATCTCGATCCCACCAGCGCAACCAATAACCAGTTCGCGCTTCTTTTGTTCCTTGCCAAGTTCCCAAAAATAAGCCCATTACATCAATCCAATGACGACCATTTTCGTCAGGTTGCTTTAACTCATAGCGCTTATTTTCCAGTTGATAATATTCTAATAAACCGCCATCAGGTTCAAAAATTATGTAGATGGAAATTTGCAAAATTTGCTCGTAGAAAAACCATTTTCCTGGTGGATAAGTTCGCTTTACCGAATATTCTCCACCGTCAGTATCGGATAAAAATTCAATAGCGATCGCCGGAATATCACCTTCTAAATTGGGTGTATAACTTTTGCGGTTAGCCACCACTTGATTAACCGATGGCACATAAACCCAGTCTGGTGCTTTGGCAACAAATTGCTCGTTGACTGTCGCACAAAGACCAAAGTTTGAAGCTATCAACATCTGAGGTTGGATGAATCCACTGATTTCTAGGCTTTCACGCAAAGCACCAGCTAAAAGTGGCTGACCGGTATTCTCCACTGGTTCATCCTCTAGTTGAAAATCTTTGGGTAAGGCTTCCCAAGAGATTACCAGTTCTGTTGGTGATTTGGCTTGGCTGAGTTGGGTTGCCATAAACACAGCATGAATTTATTCTCGATCTTATCGCAAGGGACTGGGGACTGGTGACTGGGGATTGGGTGAAAAGTCTTGTTGTGTCTAAGTTTTATCATCTGTTAATGTCCTAACCACGTTGGCTGTTGCTATATCGCAAGCGATACTAGGAGCAAAAAAAGGGGCAGAAAACCCGCCCCCCTATTTAACCAGGAAAGTAAAAATGCTCTAAAGCAGTACTTTAGCTAAAATCGGTTCCACACTCTTAGAAATCTCTGGCACATACACCTGTGAAACGTAGTCGGCAATCATCCTGTCGGTGTTGAATAACGGCGCATTTGTCTTAATGGACGTTTTCATCATCTGCACCCAACGATGGGGAATGCCTTGGGCATCTTGGTCATAGTATAGAGGAACGATTTCTTCTTCTAATAGCTGATAAAGCGATCGCGAATCAATCCCATCTTGCAATTCTTGATCGCTAGTATGAGCATCTTCACCAATTGCCCAACCGTTAATTCCTTTACCATCGGGCCCTGTTTGGTAGCCTTCGCACCACCAGCCATCTAAAACGCTGCAATTAAGACCGCCGTTGAAGCAGACTTTTTGTCCACTTGTACCAGACGCTTCCAAAGGACGACGGGGATTATTTAACCAAACATCCACGCCTTGCACCAATTTTTGACCAGTGTAAATGTCGTAATCTTCAATAAAGGCAACTCGGTTGATAATCCCGGAATTGTGACACCACTCCATCAAGCGTTGGATAATCCGCTTACCTTCTTCATCGGCTGGGTGCGCTTTACCTGCAAAGATAATTTGTACTGGACGTTGAGCATTACCAAAAATCTTCAGTGCGCGTTGGGCATCGCGCAAAATCAGATCCCCGCGTTTATAAGGGCTGAAGCGTCTGGCAAATCCAATAGTCAAGACATTGGGATCGAGTAATTTTTCTGTTGCTTGAATGAGTTCATAATTTTCGCCACGCAACTCCCGTGATTTCTTTACCTTATAACGGGTGAAGGCAATCAATCTTTCTTTGAGAATGAGATGCCGCGACCACAATTCCTCATCGGGAATCTCGTCAACTTTAGCCCACATTTTGGGATCGACGGCGCGATTTTTCCAGTCTTCTCCCAAATATTCCTCATATAAGTCACCTAACAAGGGTGCAGTCCAAGTGGGTGCATGAACGCCATTGGTAATGTAACCAATTGGTACTTTATCTTCGGATCGCTGCGGATAGAGAACTGTCCACATTTTACGGGAAACTTGACCGTGCAATTCACTTACGCCATTACAAGCACGCGACATCCGCAATGCTAAAACGGTCATGCCAAAGGGTTCCCAAGGATCGCCCAATCGCCTTGCACCCAATGCTAAAAATTGTTCGCGAGAAAGTCGCAATTGCGGCCAATAGCTGGCAAAGAAGGAATCGATTAAATCGGGTGAGAAGACATCATGACCAGCGGGAACGGGGGTATGAGTGGTAAATACGCAACTATTCCGTACCTTGGCTTCGATATCATAGAACGATTTACCAGTCCGCTCAATTTCTACCCGCGCAACTTCTAAGGTGCAGAATGCAGCGTGTCCTTCATTGAGGTGATAAACAGAAGGTTCAATTCCCAAAGCGTGTAGGGCGCGAACACCGCCAATTCCCAAAACTACTTCTTGAGCAATGCGGGTTTCCAAGTTGCCACCGTATAGGTGTCCCGTTAGCCAACGGTCAATGGGATCGTTATCGTGGCGATCGCTATCTAATAAATATAAGGTGACTCGCCCAACTTGCACTCGCCAGATTTGCACTTTTACAACTCGTTGGCGAACTTGTAACTCGATAGTCAGCGATTCCCCTTGCTCATTTTTAATCAACTCTAAGGGCATGTGGCCAAAGGGATTGTCAATATAATAATCTTCTTGCCAACCTTGGCGGTTCAAGCGTTGCCGAAAATAACCTTGGCGGTATAACAAGCCAACACCAACCAACGGCACACCCAAATCTGATGATGATTTCAAGTGATCCCCGGCGAGAATTCCTAAACCACCAGAGTAGACGGGTAGAGACTCATGGATGCCAAATTCGGCGCAAAAGTAAGCAATGGGGTGGTCTTTGGATACTTGCGGTGCAACTCGACTAACCCAGGTATCTTGCTGGTTAATGTATTGGTCAAATTCACGCGCGAGGGCGGATATCTGCTTTAGATAAAATGGGTCTTCTGCTAATTGCGTCAGACGCTCATAAGTTGCCGACTCTAAAATTGCGACTGGATTATGCCCACAGCGTTCCCATTCTTGGGGATCGATGCTTTGGAATAGAGAGATGCGATCGCCACTCCAACTCCACCAATAGTTATAAGCCAAATCTGCTAAACGTTTGAGCGGTGAAGGTAACTTTTCACTCAAGTGTCGTGCTGCGGTGATTGCACTGCTATTAGCCATACTAAATCTATGTCCTCGCGCTTAACTTTTTCTCTATGTATCGGGAACTGGGGAAGAAGCAAGGGAGCAGGGAGCAAGGGAGAATTTTCCCTTTTGCACCCTGCCCGATGCCTCTTTTCCATGCCCAGTCCCTTTTATTTACTCTTCAGGTTTATAACACCGGAGCCTTCACGTGCTGAATTCTCCCCTGAAGTTGGAACAGTTTCTCGACATCAAACCTTATCCAAGTAAATGGTTTGTATTGTTTTCGTCTTCTAAAAATTATCTCTACTTTTGGACAGATTTAATATGTTTTTTCTATCAAATTCGTTGACATTATTTTACTTTTTTTATTGTATTGTAAATATTTATTTACATTTTTACAATCAGCAACTAAAGTTATTTATATGTCTTGATAATAGTCAATTTTTAACTACAGCTACTTGCATCCTAATAATGCTTTTTATCTGAATTTCTTTTATTCCTTGGTAGTAAACCATTGTAGTGGCAAAAATTTCATAACATTTGTTACGGTTTTTAAAGTTTTTAATTCTGGTATATCTGGTTTTAATTGTTCTGCGATCGCTAATTTTGGTTCAGCTTGTGTAGGTTGAAAATTATATAAATAAACAAAAGCTAAATAAATCCATGTGTAAGGATTTTGAGCATCATATTTAGTTAATTCTTTTAAATTTTGGATTAATTCTGGGACTTGGCGCTGTAAAAGTTGTGATAAGACTAAAGTGTAACGCCAATTTAAATTACTTGGCTCCGTTTGCAGATAATAATTAGCCGCAAAATCAATTTGTTTTAAATAATCCTGAGTGGGATCGTATTGATTGAAATGACCTATCTGCGCAAAGATATTATTTAATTTACCCTGTTGTAACTCTTGCGCTAGCTGTGAAGTTCGGGTAACTAAATCTAAAGCTGGCGATTTTTCTACTGTTCCTACATCTGTCACATTTACAGTAGTATCTGGAATATTTAAAGATGTGGTTTTGTTGTTTCTTCTATCTAAATATAGTGCTGATAGCTGATATTTTCCTAGTGGTAGTGTTTTCGGAATAAATGTAGCTAAAGCTTCTTTCACTCGGAAAGTTCCTTCAGGATGACATTTGATGCCACAGTATAAATTACCTAAACCAATAGCGTGATCGTGATACCAGGATGATTGGCCATTTTGCCATTTTAACAGTAATATACCATTTTGCAAATCATTCCATGAACCTGTTATTTCATAGTTTACAGGATTGTTTTTATCTAAAATTAATTGTTGAGAAATCGCCACTTTTTCTAAACTAATTGCAGACTCGCTATTATTGATTTTTTCAACAGTTACAGGAGGATTTTTACAGTTATATAAACGCATTTTATCTCCATGAGGTAATATCCAATCACCCTGTAATTTCAAATCAGTAGAAGATTCGACTAAAGATTTTAATTTCCTTTTAGTCTCTCCACTTTCTCCAGGTCTATATGGTTCATTATCCCTAGTAATATACCAACAAAAATATTGTAAATCTTGCTCTATCTGAGATAATTTGGTTGTTAATTTTCTACCAGATACGCGAAAATCTGCTAATGCCCCAAAATAATTTAAAGTATACTCATTTATCTGTGGTGTAGAAACAGGAATTACCCCTAAATTAGACCTTAAATATAAATTAGTTTCGGTTATTTTGTGTATCAATTTTTCTAGAGGATATTCTTTAGCATCATTATTAGGTAGATGTCTACCACCCCATGCTTGAATTAAGGGTAATGGAAACAAATTGTTTAGTAAAACTATGCAACTTAATACTAAAGTGGCTAATCTCAGTCTATCAAAATATCTATTCTCAACTAAATTAAATAAATCCGCCAATATTAAACTAATTATTGGAAAGCATGGCAGAATAAATCTAATGTCTTTATTTGTGCCCAAAGAACAAATTATATAGCTACTTACTAAGGTAACTAATAACCAAATTCGAGCCGATTTATGGAGATTTGCTGAAATTAAATTAGTAGTAGATTTATATTTAATCAGATAAACCAATAAAATGCCAATACTCGCACATAATATTGGTAAACCAACGCTTTCTGGGATCATTTGTGGATAGTATAGCCATCCAGCAATAGTTGTAGGCGAAGGATCGCCCTCGCTTTTTCCAACGTGGTTAGCGTTTAATGCTGATGTAATAATTGTTAACCAATTTAAGCCATACCAAAAACTACAAATTAACCAAGCTATTATCAAAGATAAGCAAGCTTGAATTAGTTTGATAAATCTACGTTTTCTAATAAAACTAATTAATACCCAAATACTAGGAACTAAAATAAAAATAAAACCTGTCGGTTTAGCCAACAAGATTAAACCTATTCCAACGCCCAATAGGATAGTTAATGCCCATGAGAAAAACCCAATATAACTATCTTTCCAAATTGTCAGGACTGTAAAAGTTACTGTAACAATTGCTGTTAAACCATAATCTAATAAATAATCTGTCCGAATAATTCCTAAAATAGGAAATAACACACAAAATATGCTGGCAGTTATGCTAATTTTTCGATTGTCAAATAAAAAATTACCTAAATGATATACTGAAACTATAATCATTGCAGTATACAATAAGTTGACCAAACTTGCTTGGTCATATCCACGGCCAAACAACATCAAAAATGGAACAGTGCAAATATATACAAAAGGAGCGCGATAACTCGGAGTTAATTGCCACAGAGATAACCACCAATCTCCTGAAAAGATATTGAAGTTTTGAAAAATTTCATAATGACGTAATGCTATAGCTAAATGCGCGCTTTGATCGTAGGCTGGAATTGAGTCATCTATGAAAAACCAAGCTCTATCTATAGCTAATGCTATCACCCAAATTATTAATAAAATCAGATAATCTTTTCGATACTGAGAATGGTCAAAATTGCTCATATTAATTTGCTCAAAAACCAAGTTTAAACAATTATATATCTGTCATGTATCGACTTTTATTAATACCAAAATAAATATGTATAGTGAAGACCTATGCCGCTTCCAAAGGTCAAGAGATTCTAGTAGCGGAAGATTCGCCGATTCAGACGCTGGCCGACCTAAAGGGTAAAAAGCTCGCTTTTGACAAAGGCTCAAGCGCTTATTATGTGCTTGTGCGATCGCAAGCAAAAGTCGGACTCGATTTTAGTGGCATTAAACCAGTTTATTTGGCACAATCGAAGGCGCTGCCCCGATTCCGCCCAGGTGAAATCGATGCTTGGGTGATTTGGGTTCTCTACACAGCTACTCTTGTCCATTGCAGATTTAGAGAACATATTTGATGATAAAGCCTACTGGCGTGGCAAGACAAAAATAGTGCATAAAATTTAGCTCTTGTGGGGTGGGCCGGAAAGCCCGCCCGGACGGGTGAGGACACCCATCCCACAAGAAAATTTATTGCAACATTTAAGGCTTGCCACGCTACTACAGTTTACAGACTAAGCAAAACTGGATTTATTAATCTGACACTGACAATTTATACAGCTTTGCCTAAAATAGTTACGTTTTTAAACGCAAAGCGACGCTAAGGAAAGCGCAGAGGTACACAGAGCTTTTTTAGTGAGATTTCTATACTCACTCGCGCGTTCAAGATATCATCTGGCTATCTGAGCCGAATGCTTGCTCTGTAAGCCTAAATTTAAAGTTCTTGACGTGTCGGACGGATGATCATTTCATTCACATCAACATCACTGGGTTGCTCAATGGCGTATGCGATCGCACGGGCAATGGCATCTGCATCAATGGCGATTTCATAAAGTTGGTTAATTCCCGCTGCTGCGTCTTTATCGGTAATCGTGTTAGCAAGTTCGGTGGCAACGGCTCCTGGTGAGATATTAGTCGAACGGATTTCACCATTTGACTCTAACCGCAGCCCCTCAGAAATCGCCCGCACTGCGTACTTAGTGGCACAGTAGACGGCTGCTCCCGGAAACACCTTATGTCCGGCTACTGATGATAGGTTAATGACGTGACCAGACTTTTGCTGACGCATAATCGGCAACACGGCAGCAATTCCATAAAGAACGCCCTTAATGTTGATATCGATCATCCGCTCCCACTCCTCTACCTTTACTTGGTCGAGGGCAGAAAGCGGCATCAATCCGGCATTATTGATTAGCACGTCGATCCGGCTGTATGTACTCAAAGTTTCCTTGGCTAAAGCTTCCACTTGGGCGCTATCTGCTACATCCGTTACTTGATAGGTTGCAGTCCCTCCTGATTTAGCGATCGCTCCAACCAATTCTTTGAGCCGATCTTCGCGTCGAGCAGCCAGCATCAGTTTGGCTCCACTAGCAGCAAGTCGCTTGGCAGTTGCCTCGCCTAACCCACTGCTGGCTCCGGTGATGATTACCACTTTGTTTTCAATCAGAGACATATTTATTCCTGGGGATTATTGAGTATGGCTCGTGAAACATCGGGTGCTGTTTCAGATGAACTCAGCATTATTTAACCATATCAACTAGTTTGTATACTCGATCGACGTTTTTGGATCGCCAACATCACTAATCCGAACCGCTACAATACTTTTCGGGTAAAGCATTTTTAACTCGGAATCGGGTTTGGGGAAAAGGGTAAAGGGGAAGGGGAAAGGGCAATACACTAATGTTCTTTTCCCCAACAAGTTACGAAGCCCCTATTTTTAAATATGGAGAATAAAAAAAGAAGATTTTTAAGACACGTAGTGCGATAAGTAAGCCGCGTCCATATTTGAAACCCCTGCTTTTAAGTTACTGGTTCCCTTTCCCTTTCCCCTTTCCCCCTTTCCCTTTCTTCACCGTTCTTTGCCGCTTTTGCGAGTAAGTCACAGACTTCTTCATCGGTCGTTTGAGGAAAGCTTTCGTACCAAAGACCAACGCTCTGGAAAGGGTTGGGTCTGGAGATGCAAACGATTTCGTCAACCTCAGTTTCTAACTCTTGGCAAGTTTCAGGTGCAGCCACAGGCACAGCAATCACAATCTGAGCGGGTTGCTGTTTTCGCACAGTTACCACAGCAGCCCACATCGTTGCACCCGTTGCTAAACCATCATCTACCAAGATGACTGTACGTCCTTTCAAATCTTTTAAGGAGCGATTTTGGCGATAAAGGCGTTCCCGCCGCTCTAACTCCCGTTCTTCTTGTAGCGCTACCCTGGCAATTACTTCATCGGATATCTTCACCAGGTTAATAATATATTTATTGACTATCCGCACACCACCAGAAGCGATCGCTCCCATCGCTAGTTCTTCTCGATCGGGCACACCCAATTTACGTACCACTAAAACATCTAAGGGAGCATTTAAGGTTTTGGCAACTTCAAAAGCAACGGGTACACCACCCCTTGGTAGCCCTAATACCAGAACATTGGGGTTGTTAGCATAAGCAGTTAACTCTTTAGCCAAAACTTGACCCGCAAACCTCCGATTTTTAAATAGCATGATGTAATATTCCTAATTGGTTTTCAAAAAAATAAATAAATATTTACAATACGTTTGTTATTAGGCTATCAACTTCAAAAAATGGAGCAATTGAATAAATTCCAAACTTGTTGTTATAGTTCAGATGTTCTAAATCGATCTTAGAAAGCTAAATATTTCCTGTCCTCCACTAACGGAGCGACATCTTCAATCTACAGTTCTATCAAACGGATGAGTTAGCTTTAATGCACAAGATTTCTGCATCTTGTGTTGAGACTATTTTACTATTCCCCACTCAATATCCTTCCCCAAATGGCTTGTTGAAATGAGATTGTGACGTGGTTAACTCTCACTGTGGGGGGTTTACTGCTGTAGGTAACTGGTGTTAGCGTGAAGCAAAGTTATAGGGCGATCGCAAAACAAGGGTAATATGGAAAACCTAATGTTTAAGTAGGGGTGCATTTGAAAACTGCTATAAGTTTTGCCACTTGCTAACATTTACTGTTAGACTTTTACTGAGTATCTTTTTTACTATCAATTGAAAAAATACTTAATTGTTAGCAGATGCAAAAATCTATGAAAATCCAGTGATAATGCAATTGTTAATTCTTCGCATGTCCCCTATTGCAGACCTTGTGTTGATATTATCTTTACATTATCTCTAAATTGTGAACATAAGATAATGCACCATCTGCTTGTTCGTTATATAATGCTTAATATTACAGAAAAAAGTCATCAAAGTTACCCAATTAACACTTTTGAATAAAAATTAATAGGGTAGAATTACTGAATATGCTTGAAAATCAAAAGAAGGGTGTTTTTAATGATCGGCTTAACCAATTCAGAAAACGGCACAGTTAGCAGCACAGCAGCTACTAAGAGACTGGCAAGGGCGATGATGGTTTCTGGTGGACAGTTTTCACTGTTATTAGCTTGTTGTAACAGTGTTCAAAAGCAGGAGCAAGTGCTGAATTTGCTAACAGAATTTTCATCAGCAGATATCCACGAAATTTTGCTCTCACCTACTGACGAAAAATTATACACAGCTATTAAAAGTGAAATTGGTACTACTCAACCCGAAGCTTTGATGGTACGAGGCTTAGAATCTGTAGTGGCAATTAACCAACTGATTACTAGTACCAATATCATGCGAGATGAGTTTCGGAAACAGTTTCAGTTTCCCTTGGTGTTGTGGGTCAATGATGAAATTCTGCGTAAGCTAGTCTGGCTAGCACCCGATTTCAAAGACTGGGCAGCTAGTACTATTAGATTTGATGTACCGAATAATCAGTTAATTGAATCTGAACAACCTATTAGCGCTTAATATTGCCCGAAATTGCTTTCACAATCTTATATATGCTAAGTTGAGCCGAGCAAAACCGAAGCTCAGATTCTGTCAAATTATTTTCTAAAATTACTTTTATTTAACCCTCCTGACCAAGTAAGCTAAAAGCTCCTGAAAGCTATTTTCAAAATTAGAAGATAGTAAAAATTAAGGGTTATAACAATTAAAAATTAGACATCTTGCATCAAAAATAAAGAACTCTACCCCGCATTTGCTAAGGAAAACGCTCCCCTGCCCAAAACATCGGGGAGGATTTGGGGCAATACAGTTCGGTTAAAGAGAAAAGGGAAAAGGAAAAAGATGAATTCAAACCTTTACCCGCAAACCCATTCCCCTTTTCCCAAACCACAACAAATATGAAAAGTGCTTATCCGAACCGTATTGAGCGTGGGGTGTTAGAGACTTTTGTAAGAGGTTTTATTGATTGTTTTGTTATCAGCGTGCCGATGATAAAATGAACTATTTTACTAATACTATTTTACTAATATTTAAGTGCTTCAATGTTCATCTCATCGTCACCCTTACTTACAATTTTCTCGCTAACCATCGTCACAAATCTTGTTTGAAATAGCTGAATCAGCTCTCCCACTCAATAGGGATTTGAATCAATCCGTCCCCTTTTGACACTCCTGAGATAGTATCCAGAAGTTGGTCTATTTCTTAAGTTGAAGGTGTCGCCACTGCGGACTTTCCAAATTTTGTAATTGGAAAAGGTCAAAGGCTTTCGGGGTTCGCATACTTCTGGCAGATGATTGCCAAGTACAAAGTATGCCGCACCCCTACCCATAACTTTCACCAAACCGTTTTTATCCACAAGAACCGATGTACTTTCACTAACCGCTATACCTAAAACACTGCTAGATACACCATCCTTAATTTGACGGGCAATGAAAGTCATAATTCGACCCATTCTTTCCCGCCTGTCAAAATGTGTATCTACGATAGTTCCCTTCAAATTACTCCAATTGAAAAAATTGTAAGTAAAAGTAATGTCTCGGTACGGATCTTCGAGTGCGTCTCTAGTTTCAATGCCTTTTTCGGAAGAAGCGCAAGCATCATAGACACAATCACTTTGGATCATTGCACCTGCACTAGTGCCACCAATTCCACCTCCCTTAAGGTAAACTGACTTAACGGCAGCCTCAAGCTTGGTATCTTTCCAGTTGCGGATATATTGACATTGATCCCCGCCAGCAAAGAAAACTACATCAGCATTTCGGATTTTTTCATAAATCTCAGCTTTGTTTGCCTCTTGTCTATCCCTAACCAGAAGAGTTTCCACAAAATTTACGCCCTTCATGGCATAAATTAGCCGATTGTAATCGTGATTACCATTAGTGCGGAGAACTACAACATTAACTTTAGTGCTGGAGTTACTACCTCCCCTAACTTGGTTAATCATCCACTGGATAGCATCATCGACATCGGGGCCTCCCCCACCCAAACTCAGGACTGGGCCCGCTAAGGAGGGACGGACATCAAAGGAGGGAGTGGAGGAGCGAACATCAACAGTATCACCCAGGAAGAAGCGTTTCCAGCTTGCAATAAAACGGGTTATTAGGAAGGTTCCCATCTTCAACAACTTGATTCCTGTACTTTTCAAGCGCCTTGCTATGCTTGGGAATGCCTTTGTCATACTAAACTTCTAGAGCAAACTGCAATTATTGCTAGGCTGTGACGTATTTTAATTGCTTATTTATTCGTGAAATTTGTCCTTTGTCATTAATCATTTATCAGTTGTTGTGAATAACCAATTGACTTAGGACAGTCTTAACGAAAAATGTGCAATTTAGACGCGCACTAGCTTAACTGTGGCACTAGATCGGGTAAAATTTCCAGCGTACAGGTCTTGTACTGTTTGTTAACGCAAAATAACGCAGAGCGATCGCTAATTCTCTGCGTTACTGTGCAAAAATCTCTACATTGCTTGTAGCGTTTAATTCTGGTCAGATGAAACCTAAAATAGATTAGGTGTTGGTTGTCACTGTCCAGATCCTTCCGTAGTTACTGGGAATAGTTACCCAATATTCTGAATAACTGGGAACGCCGATTAAATTGTTTTCACCATTTAGTTCTTCCTGATAATTGCCAGCAATTGGGAACCAGAAGGGTACATCTCGATCGCGATCGCTAAAGTTAAGTGCTACTAGGCTAAACTTGTTACCATGTTTGCGCGAGAATAGCAGCACATTTTTGGAATGATAGCGGTCATAATCGTTGTAAAAGAAATGGTCGCCTTCGGTAAACTGCGGTTGCTGACTACGCAGTTTAATCAACTTACGTACTAAGGAAAGTACGCTCTTACCAATGGGGTCATAAAAATAATCCCATCGTACAGGTCGAAGCAACATCACTCTACCAAAACCTTGTTCTGGCAGGAAATAGTTTTCACCAAATTCCTGACCTTGCCACAGTAGCGGAATCCCTTTACCAGTGAAAATCCCAATTAGGTAAGGCTGGACTTTATACCATAAGTCACGATTACCTTCTTTTAATAAATCATTATCGCGGGCGATCGTACCAAAGTTACAAACAAAGCGGGAGTGGTCGTGATTTTCTATATATTGCAGTGCTGTTTTAGCAATTTTGTCACCATTGTTTGTAATCTCTGAAGGATAGCCATCTAGACCAAGTTTAAAGCCAAGATTAGCTAAATCACCTTTATTTCCATGAGCTACACTTTCAGCTGCACCAAAAGTTTCATTTTGCCAGGTAGAGTTGGTATAAGTTTGTTCGAGAATCTCCTTTGGCCCTTCTAATTGTTCAGCACACTGAATCAAATTGATCGTGTCATCCTTTGTGTCATTGTTAAAGAATCTCTGCCAATACTCGCCAGCTTGTCTTTTTTCTTTGACTGTTTTGTAAGTGTTAAAAACTAGGTTAGCGTAACCAACTCCTGTAGAACCATCCCAGTAATTGGGTACGCAGTCATAGCGAAAACCATCGACATGATAAACATCTAGCCAATGATAGTTGACTGTATAGAAAAAGTCTTGGGTAAACTTGCGATTATAGTCTGTACTTTCGCCAAATAAATCTTTAGCAAATTTTCCCATAAAAGGATTATCACGATACCCTAGTTTTCTGTAAACATAAGAGTAGGGAAAACTATCACCAGTGTGACCATAAACGGCATCTACAATTACAGCAATGTTGTTTTGATGTGCCGCATCAATTAAAGCCTGTAAATCTTTTCTGTTACCAAATCGTTCATCTACACCAAAATAGCCAATTGGTAAAAACCCCCAATCTACTGTTAAGGCTACATTGGAAAGTGGCATGATTTCCAGACAATTAACTCCCAAATCTGCTAGATAGCCGAGTTTTTCAATTGTTCCATCAATATTGCCGCCGAATTCATCAATCATCAATTCGTAGAGAACAATATCTTTTAAATTTGGAGTTTTCCAGGTTTTTTCTTTCTGGCTCCACTCATATTGTTGATAGCCAAGTGTGAAAGCGGATAATTTACCTACACCAAATTCTCTGGCAAAAGGGTCAATAATCCAATCTATTTCTCCCCGCTCGGGATTTTGTAAGCAATAGCGGTAAACATATCTACCTGGTTCTCCCCATGCAGATTTGACACTGGGTTTTGATTGAGTTTTGATATCTATTTGAGTTGACCAATAATCACCATACTCTGAGTCGATAGAATGCTTGAGTTCAAATTCTAAGGGTTGAATATCTTGGAGAAATTGATCTTTTTCGTGGATAATTTTAATTATTAGTCGATTTCCATCCTTTTGAGAAACCCAAGGCAAAAATAGTCCAAAATCAACAATACCGTTGGCTTCTCTAGCTCCTAGTTTATCTAAAGGAAGCAGTTTCATATAGTCATCCTTGATAATTAGCTTTTTCTAGTGTTACTGATTTCGGAATTCCAAAAATACAGCATAATTCAGGAGTAAAACACGCTTTCTACCTGGGTAACAGATTTAGCTTGTGTACCTTACCAACTTGAACTATGCTGTAATAGCTAAAACCAGATTAAATTTGCACTACTTCAGAAATTGCAGCAGTACCAGCTATAAACTTATCAAAGGTTGATTAAGGATTTATGCAAGTTCAAATAAAATTTTAGCTCCCCAACTTCTTGAAGAAATCGGGGAGGTATCTTACCACGGTATTTGCGATCGCTCTTGCACAACTTGCTGATATACTTGCTCAGTTTGCTTGGCTAGTTTTGGCCAGCTAAAGCGGCGCTCTAAATCCTCATAAGCGTTATCCACCAGCCATTGGCGATAACCTGGATTTTTCAACACTTCCAAAATTCCCCAAGCTAAAGAATCGGGATTGTTCACCCAAGTGACAATGCCTGTTTTGGTATGTTGTACCACTTCTGGAAAACCACCAGTATCAGAAACTACTACAGGTACACGAGAAGCAAAGCTTTCTAAAGCCACAATTCCAAAGGGTTCGTAAAGACTCGGAAAAACCGCACAGTCAGCGACAGTTTGAAATTTATCTAAGTATTCATCGGAGAGAAAACCGGTAAAATAGCAATGATGCCAAATTCCTAAATCCCAGGCTTGGCGCTTGAGATGGTCAGTATTGCCGCCACCAACGATTACAAATTTCACATTACCTCCCATTTCTGAAAGGATTTTGGGTGCGGCATTAAGTAATATGGGTATACCTTTTTCGTAAGTCATACGACCGAGGTAGTAAACTATTTTCTCTTCGTCTGCGGCAAATTGGCGGCGAAAATCCAGAGCATGAAAATCGATATGATGCTGTTTCTTTTCGGCTCGGATACCGTTATAAATGACATCGATTTTGTCCCAAGGACTATGTAGCGCTCGTTCTACTTCTTGGCGCATATAGTCGCTACAAACAATAATCCGCCAAGCGTTGTAAGCGAGCAAAGTTTCTTTGCCATTTATATAACTTTGAGTATCTGTGTGAATACCGTTATAGCGTCCGTATTCAGTAGCATGAATTGTGGCAATTAGTGGTATTTTAAAATTATGCTTGAGAGCGATCGCAGCATCTCCGACTAACCAATCATGGGCATGAATTAAATCAAAGGGCCCTTCTTCTAAAATCAATTTACCACCGTGATCTCCCATACTCAAGTTGAGATTCACTATCCAGTGGAAAAAGTCGTTGCTATATGCCACTGGCACTCGATGTATCTTTACTCCTTCAACTACTTCATACATCGATGCGTGACCAAACTCAGCTGTAATCAGGTGAATTTCATGTCCTAGCTTTACCAGTTCCGGGTACAACTCCGCCACATGTCGTGCAATTCCCCCAATAATCCTTGGTGGAAACTCCCAACTCAGTACCAGTATCTTCATCTACTAGACTCCCCAACACTTTATAAATATCTAACAAACTACATTTACCTAAAAATACAAGTCTGGCGAATGTAGTGAGTACTTTTACTAGAATTTTTAGATTTTTTAACAGTGATTTTGTTAAAGGCTATCGACTTTAAGCTCAGGATAAAAAGCAAGATATAGTAATAATTCGTAATGAAAACAATTGAGCCTCTGGCAACTCAGTTGTCAAGAAGGGATAACGACGGAAACTGCATGAACTCGATCCCGTCCTTGCTGTTTGGCTACATAAAGTGCTTTGTCTGCTGCATTAATCAAGTCTGGCGGCGAAATTTCGGAATTTGGCACAATGCTAACAACACCTAGACTAACGGTAACACGATCGCATACGCGAGATTGAGCATGGGGAATGGCTAAGTCGCGGACTGCTTGTCGAATAGTTTGAGCTACATAGATTGCTCCTTGAATCTCTGTATTAGGCAGAATGATAGCAAATTCTTCTCCACCGTAACGAGCAACTAAATCGGCTGGACGCTTAAGAATATTTTTGAGGGCACTTGCTAATTGCCACAAACAATCATCCCCTCCTAAATGACCATAAGTATCATTGTAGAGTTTAAAAAAATCGACATCTAACAAAATTAAAGACAGTGAAAGTTGCTCGCGTTTGAGTCGCTGCCACTCAGCTTCAAGATACTCATCAAATCGGCGGCGATTGGCTATTTGAGTCAAGCCATCTAGGGTAGCTAATCTTTGTAATTCTTCATTGGCTGCTTGCACTTGCTGGTAAAGTATTGATTGATGAATAGCGATCGCTACTTGACTAGCCAATTGCTGCAACAAATTCACTTCAAACGCTTGCCAATAACGAGGTGCGGTACACTGGTGAGCAATGAGTAAACCCCACAGATGCTCTTCATTCAAAATCGGCACTATTATAGCCGCTTTAACTTGATAGAGTTGTAATAACTCAAAAACCTCGGCTGAAAAATCAGATTCCTGAATATTATGGAAGACTTTAGGTAATCCCTGGTAATAGTCGCTAAAATCTCGTTTGAGCGAAAATGGGTGCATTGTCAGTTCTAATCTCTGAGGATAGTCATCACCCACTGATTTTGCCGCAAAATTCCCACTTCCGTCAGATTGTAACTGGTAGATAGCTACGGAATCTGAACCCAAACACTGGCGAATACTATTTACTGTTGTATTCAGAACCTCCTCCAAATTCAGTGATTGCCGAATCTGTTGAGTTACTTCAGTAATTAGCCGTTCTCCCTCTGCTTGCTGTCGCAACATCACTTCGGCTTCTTTACGAGTGCTGATGTCTTCTACCGAGCCAAGAATCTGCGTTGGAGTGCCGTTAGCATCTCTGGTAAATACGACTTCTCGTGTATTTAGCCAACGCCATTCTCCATTTTTGTGTCGGAATCGGTATTCAGTGGAAAGTACTTCATTGTCTTTAAGGTTGACAAAGCGAGTTGGTAAGTTATGGCAGAGGTATCGATCGTCTGGATGAAAGCAATTTATTAGCCACTGCGGATCTGCGTTACAAAATTCCTCTGGAGAGTAGCCTAAAATAGCCAGACTTTTCTGATTAAGATAGATACTTGTTCCTTGTAAGAGGTCAAACAAATACAAAATATGGGGTATAGTATTAGCAACCTTTTGCAGAAAGTCTTGACTGGAGCGCAATGCCTCTTCAGCTTTGCGGCGTTCCTGAAGTGCGACTTTATATTCAGTAATATCTCGTCCTTCAGAAATGAGTAGTGTCACACGCCCGGTTTCATCGAGTATGGGACGCAGTGAGAAATCAATCGCGATCGCTTGACCATCTCGACCTACAATGTCAATTTCATAGCGAATCGATTCACCATTAGCAGCAGCTGCGATCGCAGTTTTTAATTGCTCTTGAGTATTTAGAGAAATTGTCCACCACTTTGCTTCCCAAAAAGGCTTGCCAACTACTTCTTCCCGATTAATCCCAGCAAAGTCTAGTGCTGTTTGATTGGCTTCTAATACAATTCCATTCGGCTGAAGCAATCCAATAAACTGAATGGTTTGATTGAAAATCGCCCGGAATTTTTGCTCATTTTCACTTAAAGCTTGTTCTACCCGTTTGCGATCGGTAATATCTCGTCCAACAGATTGAAGTTCTACAATCGCACCTCGATCATCAAATATTCCTCGAACAATCCACTGCGTCCACCGCACTCCTTGGCAAGCTACAACGCGATTTTCAATTGCGATCACGGGATTTTCTAAGCTAATGGAATTTACCAGACTAAACACACGTTCCCGATCTTCCTCAAACACAACAGGTTCGTAGTGCTGACCGATAATTTTGTCTCGCTCCAGTCCAAAAAATCGACAGTAAGCTTCATTAATAAAGGTAAAAGTGCCATCTGGTAAGCCTCTAGCAATCAATTCTGTTTGGTCTTCGAGGATGGTACGATAAAGTTCTTCGCTCTCTTGTGCTTGTTTGCGTAAACAAAGCTCGTCATAGACATCGCTAATATCCAATACTAAACCCTGAAGTAGCTGAGTTTGTCCATCGGCACAAAAAACGAGATTGGCTTGGTTTCGTACCCAAATTATTCTGCCATCGCGCCTAATCATCCGATACTCAATCCTCAAAGGCTCTCCAGTAGCGATTGTAGTATTTACAGCTTGCCAAAGGCGATCGCGATCGTTTGGATGAGTGTAATCTAACCAACTATTGAAACCAGGATTCCAATCTTCGGGAGCAATGCCCAATAATTGTTTCAGTTGCGGACTAATATAAGCTTCATTTGCAGTGGTATTAATCGGTGAGATATATACAACGCCCGGAATTTGTTCTACCAGAGTGCGATATTTTCGCTCTGCCTCAGAGAGTTTTTCTTGGGCCTGCTTGCGACTCATGATATTTTGGCTAGTGGTATAAAAGTAGTGATTTTTCTCTTGTCAGTCCTTATATAGCAAGGGTTTACAGTCTCTGCTATCACTATATATTTACCACTACCTGAGAAAATATACTAACAGCAAGTTACCACAATACTACTCGCTTTGTGCATTTTGAACTCAGAATTTGGTTTGGGGAAAAGGTTACTGGGGTTGGGTTAAAGGTTTTTTCTTTCCCTTTTCCCCCGCCCCTTATCCCCTTCTTGGGGCCCCACCTTCCCCTTTTCCCTAAAACCCGACAAGTATTGCAAGTTACCACTATTTCTTAAAAGATGCTGGAATTTTTCACTTTCCTTGTGGTCTGGGGAATGGGTTTGCGGGTAAAGGATGTATTCAAAACCTTTTCCCTTTACCCTTTCCCCTTTACCCTTTAACCAAACCGTTTGTTTTTGGATAAACACTCTTAAATTAGCTTTGATCCAAGCGCAGTACTGCCATAAAGGCTTCCTGGGGTACATCTACAGTACCTACAGATTTCATCCGTTTTTTACCTTTTGCTTGCTTCTGCAAAAGTTTTTTCTTTCGACTGATGTCACCACCGTAGCATTTGGCTAACACATCTTTGCGCAAAGCCGGGATGTGTTCGCTGGCAATAACTTTACTGCCAATAGATGCCTGAATTGGCACTTTGAATTGATGGCGGGGAATTAGTTCCTTGAGTTTTTCTGCCATTGCCCGTCCGACGTTGTAAGCTTTATCTCGATGCACAATCATCGCCAAGGAATCGACGGGATCGCCGTTAATCAGGATATCCAACTTCACCAAAGGATTTTCACGGTAGCCAATGATGTGATATTCCATACTGGCGTAACCACGCGATCGCGATTTCATCTGGTCAAAAAAGTCAGTTACAACTTCCGCCAAAGGTAGCTCATAAGTAAGTGTAGTTCGTCCTTGGGCAAGATATTTCATATCTTTGAAGATGCCCCGACGATTTTGTGACAACTCCATCAAGGTGCCAACATAAGTTTCCGGGGTAATCATCTCTACTTGCACGTAAGGTTCTTCAATTTTTTCGCGATCGTTGGGAGAAGGTAAACGGCTAGGATTATCGATGTACAGTTCCTCACCTTTGATAGTAATCACCTTATAAACCACCGAGGGGGCTGTAATGATTAAATCCAGGTTATACTCTCGCTCTAGACGTTCTTGGACAATTTCCATGTGCAGCAAACCCAAGAACCCGCAACGGAAACCAAACCCCATCGCGCTGGAAGTTTCTGGTTCGTAATGCAGCGCTGCATCGTTGAGTTCCAGCTTTTCCAAGGCTTCCCGCAAATCTTCAAATTGATCGGCATCAATGGGGAACATTCCACAAAAAACCATCGGGTTCGCTTCTGCGTAACCTGGTAAGGGTGCCTCTGCTTTCGCCTTACTGAGGGTAATCGTGTCTCCTACCCGTGCATCAGCTACAGCTTTAATTGCCGCTCCCAAATAGCCGACTTCCCCAGCGTGCAGTTCATCAACTTGCTTTTGCGTCGGAGAAAGGACACCTAACTCATCAATTTCAAATTCTTTACCCGATGCCATTAAATGGATGCGATCGCCTTTTTTCACGGTGCCATCCATCACCCGGAAATACACAATTACTCCCCGGTAACTGTCGTAATAGCTATCAAAAATTAACGCTCGTAGGCGTTCATTTATCGTATTTTGCGGTGGCGGTATCCGCTCAACAACTGCTTCTAAAATCTCATCAATGCCAATTCCTTCTTTGGCAGAAGCCAGAATCGCCCCACTGCAATCTAGACCGATGATTTCTTCAATTTCGCCAATTACCCGTTCTGGTTCAGCCCCTGGCAAATCAATTTTATTCAAAACCGGGATAATTTCCAGGTTATTCTCTAACGCTAAATATACATTAGCCAAAGTTTGCGCCTCCACACCTTGGGACGCATCTACTACCAATAGCGCTCCTTCGCAAGCAACAAGAGAGCGGGAGACTTCATAAGAAAAATCCACGTGTCCCGGAGTATCAATCAAGTTCAGCACATACTGCTGACCATCTTTAGCTGTGTAGTTCATCCGGGCAGCTTGCAGCTTAATCGTAATGCCGCGCTCCCGTTCCAAATCCATATTGTCGAGAAACTGTTCCTTCATCTGTCGGTCTTCAACAGTGCCAGTAGCTTGTAGCAAGCGATCGGCGAGGGTTGATTTCCCGTGGTCGATGTGAGCAATAATACAAAAATTGCGAATGCGAACTGCGGGAACGTCAGTCATATACTATCTTTGCCTTAGCAGCAACCAAAGTTAAAAGGGCAATTTACTTAATGTATTTTAATGCTTTCTTAGCCAAGACGCTGCTAGCTTTTAGTGCTGAGTTAGGAGTTAAGAGTTATTATTTTTCCCCTGCTCCCACTTCGGCTCATTTCGGCTACGCTCAATGACCAACGCTCAGTGACCACCTGCCCCTCGGTCACTGAGCGACTTGCCTTGAGCGGAGTCGAAGCGAGTCGAAGTGCTGCTCCTCTGCTCCTCTGCACCCTGCGCCTCTTCACCCCATCTTGAACTTTTGATCTAAATAGGTGGACGTTTAAGAATATTATGAAGGTCTATTTGTCGCTGCTAGTATTCAACAGTTAGGAGCGTACAATAAATGTAAATAAGTACATCTAGGGATCGTGTCGGGATCGTGGGCAATTGCGACTGCTAATTGCCCGTAATTGCCAGATCGAGCGGCAAAATTTCTAGAGCCATTGTCTAGTCAGTTATATGAAAAATGCGATTTAAAACTTAAAACTGTTACTTTGGTGCTATTTCAGGGAACTATTGAACTGTGCCCTTGAAAATTTTTCAGCGAATTAGCCCAAATAAATGAATATAACTACTTTACAAAGCTTTAGACCAAACCAATTCAAAGAATTCAGAGTATATAAACCTATGAATATGAGAGAGAAAACTACCAAAGCGGAAAATACACCAGCCGATAAGGTAGAAATTGCTGTCCGCCTAGACTCCGAGTTACTAGAGCAAATTCAGCATCTCACCAATGACCCAAGTAAAGTAATTGAGGTGGCGATTCGCCAGTGGTTACGGGGTGAACTCCTTAGAGATGACGAACTAACGCGTACACCTGTGCGTACCCCTGTTCCTCCTCGCGGTGAATGGAACGATTAACGCCATTACCATTATTTAACTGTCAATGCAAGTTAAAAAAGTAAAGTTTGCCAATCTGGTTTTCAGAACACCAAAAAATACCCCATCAAACACAAAAAAGCTGTAAAAATTTATGTTTAAATTTCAGCGGCTTTAGTAAAATTACGGTCGGATACCCTTTGTCTATCCAACTCAATTAATGACTATTACTGCCAATTCCCAATTGTCAAATGTATTTTCCCAAAATCTGGAATCTATTACCAGTAAGACTGATGGCTCATTACCAACTCTAGGAGCCGAGTTAGTTTATACGCAAGATGGGGCAGGACGCTATCTGACCTTTTGTTGGCAGTACAGCGAACTCCTGGGGTTAAATACTGAAAAAATAGTTGACGAGCTGAACCAGACTCAAACCTTTGTCCCAGTCGATAAGGTTAGTTATTTGGAACGATTGCACCGAATTTTGACAAGTTTGGTGCCAGAAAGGTTTCAATGTTGGTTTAGCTACCACCAGGAATTATTTGAGTTGGACTTAGCGATCAGTCCGATTATGCCGAGTTTGGGAACCACTGCCACTACCGTTTTAGTGATGGGAAGGTTAGTACAAGCCACACTCAACAAAAAACAAGCGCGTGTGGCATCAAAAACGCCCACACAAATAGAGTTGGCTTTGCGATCGCAGCAGCACCAAAAACTGGTAAATCGCATTACCAGAAATATTCGCCGGACATTAGATTTAGATATTATTTGGCAACAAACAGTTGACAGTTTAGGGAAAGCACTGCGGCTAGAACGCTGCATTATTTGTCCTTATCAGCCCTCAAGCTCAAAAGTGCAGGTGAAAGCTGAGTATCGCCAGCCAGAACTCAAATCAATGCTTGGTTTAGACATAGATATAGCTTCTGAGCCTGCCTTTGCTCAAGCCTTGGCAACCCTAGAACCAGTTACGATGGAAGTGCCTGGATACAAAGAGTCTGGGCGGCAGAAAACTTTAGTAGTTGCGACTTGCTATCAAGACCAAGCTAATGGATTGGTTGCCTTGAATTGGCAGGATGAATGCTACACATTAACAGAATCGGAATTAGAACTGGCAAAAGAAGCAGCAGATCAATTGGGAACTGCGATCGCTCATGCTACTTTATATGAAGAATTAGAAATAGCGCGTCAAAAAGCCGAAGAAGCTTCCCGCCTCAAAAGCGAGTTTCTGGCTAATGTATCTCATGAAATTCGTACCCCCCTCAACGGTATGATTGGCTTTTTGAAGCTGATTTTAGAAGGGATGGCAGACGATCCAGAAGAACAAAATCAGTTTTTAGCAGAAGCTCATCACTTATCGATACATCTGCTGAATATCATCAACGATATTTTGGACATTGCCAAAATCGAAGCTGGGAAAATGGAGCTAGCTTACGCTCCAGTCAAGCTAGATGAGCTATTCAGTCATGTAGAAGGTTTCATGCGTCCCCAAGCCGAAATGAGAAACCTCAGCTTTCAGATGCAAATGCCTGCTACCTCCGATGAAATCATTGTTCAAAGCAATTACCAACGGTTGTTACAAGTCATGCTCAATTTGGTAGGTAATGCCATCAAATTTACCCATGAGGGTGGCGTTACCGTCAGCGCTGATTTAGTACTCAAAAAGGCGAACTTTCAAGAGCAGCAATTTCCTGGCATGGTGAGAGTACGTGTGGCAGACACTGGTATTGGTGTTTCCTTAGACAAACAAGATAAATTGTTTCAATTATTCTCTCAGGTGGATGGCTCCCGCACTCGCCAGTACGGCGGCACAGGTTTGGGACTGGCAATATCCCAGAAGCTAGTGGAGGCAATGGGCGGCGAGGTACATTTTTATAGTCTGGGCGAAGGACTTGGCTCAACAGTCACATTCACCGTGCCACTATATCAACAACCAGTCATGGTTTCGTCTAACGATAGCGACTCAACAAGTAGTGCTGAGTGCTAAGTACTGAGTTTAGATACTTGGCAATAGTGGGTTTTGAGTTTTAAACTTTAAAGTTTTTTAGTAATTATTATTTAACCCACCTTCTGCACTCAGGACTGTCATAATCGGTTATTGCAGCAAGACTTTCAGACGTTACGTAGCTGCTCCATGTCATGCTTACTACTTTTACCCCTCATTGTCATTGCTGTTATATTTAATAAACCAATTTGTACTACTAACAATTCCTGTTGTTAGACACTGGGTTTTGATCCTTTGTAGTTTCTCGTTTACTCTAGCTTGAAGAGAGTCTAAAATTCGTTTAGCCTTTTCTGTCATTGCAGCCGCATATTGCCTCGTTTTTGAAGTATCCTCTGTATTCGCCCAAAAATCTTTTTGCTCCTCAAACCATATTTCTGCTCTACTTACTTCATCAAATGTATAACCTAGTTCTCGTATGGCTTCGTCATTAAGCCGATCAGCTATACATAGACGCATACGCCATAAACAATCTTCTAAGGTGCCATAATTGTAGTCTTGCTTTTCACCGTCAGGTGCGTTATTATCCTGTCTTACAAATATCCACTTACTCTCATCTGAGTATTTGCTATTAACCATAAGCCTTTTCGTTATGGAATCGTTCTTTACGACATTAGTAAATAGTACAGTTTTTACCAAAACCCGAACATAGTGTCAAATGTCAATACGACCTCTGTGAGGGTTGGCAGCTTGCAAAAGAGACTTAACGGAAAAAGTCAGATTACTTATTACTCAGCACTCTTGAGGGGTATTGGAAAAAACCTTCCTTGTCCTCACCTGTTTGTGTTCTCTTCAGTACTTTAAAAGCTAAAGTAGAGTAGGAGGGCTTGCACGAGAAATTGTTCAGCTAACCTAATATCGAGTTGCTAAAACCAGCAGTGGTTGAGTCAAAAGTCATAAAAAACTGACGCCTGACAATCTAGCGGCAATTAGATTTAGGATCGATTTAACAAAGCTGGAAAATAAAACTTTGGATAATGGTTAATGAGTAAGGGTGCATTGGTTAGAGGGATCTTTATTATTCAATGCCCCATGCCCCATTCCCCATGCCCATCCCTAACTTAGCAGGTCTAAACTATGGAACTCACAATTGACAACGTTGAAACAGTCTTAGATGAAATGCGCCCTTATCTCATGTCTGATGGCGGCAACGTGGAACTCGTAGAACTTGATGGGCCCGTTGTCAAACTGCGGCTGCAAGGTGCTTGTGGATCTTGTCCCAGTTCTGCAATGACCCTGAGAATGGGTATTGAGCGCCGCCTTAAGGAAATGATTCCCGAAATTGCAGAAATTGAACAAGTGGTGTAAAAGTTAGGAGTTAGGAGTTAGGAGTTATGAGTTTTGAATTAACTCCTAACTCCTCATTCTTAACTCCTAACTATTTCTATGTCCCATCCTCTCTACATTGCTTTTATCTGGCATCAACATCAGCCGCTGTACAAGTCCCCTGGCAGCGGCGTTTCGCTATCTCCCAGTCAGCAGTACCGTCTCCCTTGGGTACGCTTGCATGGAACTAAAGATTATTTGGATTTGGTATTGCTCTTAGAGCGGTATCCTAAGTTACACCAAACGGTGAATTTAGTTCCATCGTTGATATTGCAACTCGAAGATTATATTGCTGGCACTGCTTTTGACCCTTACCTCACAGCCAGCTTGACACCGGATGAGCAACTCACCCAGCAACAGCGTGAATTTATTATCCAACACTTTTTTGATGCCAATCACCATACCCTGATCGATCCTCATCCCCGCTATGCCGAGTTGTACCAGCAAAGGCAGGAAAAAGGGCAAGCTTGGTGTTTAGCAAATTGGGAATTGCCAGATTATGGTGATTTGCTAGCTTGGCACAATTTGACTTGGATCGATCCGCTGTTTTGGGATGACCCGGAAATTGCTGCTTGGTTAAAAAAGGGTCGGAATTTTACTTTAAGCGATCGCCAGCGCATTTATTCTAAACAGCGAGAAATTCTTAGCCGAATTATCCCCCAACATCGGAAAATGCAGGAGGCGGGACAGCTAGAAGTTACCACCACGCCTTACACCCACCCGATTTTACCCTTGCTAGCTGATACCAACTCCGGTCGGGTAGCTGTGCCCAATATGACACTACCAAAGCAGCGCTTTCAGTGGGAAGAAGATATTCCCCGCCACTTGCGGAAAGCTTGGAACTTTTATAAAGAGCGCTTTGGACAGATACCTCGTGGTTTGTGGCCTTCGGAGCAGTCCGTAAGTCCACAGATACTTCCACACATTATTAACCAAGGGTTTAAGTGGATATGCTCAGATGAAGCCGTCTTAGGGTGGACGCTGAAACACTTTTTTCATCGGGATGGAGCGGGGAATGTAGAGCAACCAGAATTGTTGTATCGACCCTATCGCCTGCAAACCGCCGAGGGTGATTTATCAATTGTATTTCGCGACCATAGATTATCAGACTTGATTGGTTTTACTTATGGTGCAATGCCTGCAAAAAAGGCAGCCGCCGATTTAGTAGGACATTTGCAAGCGATCGCTAAAATGCAAAGAGATAGTCATAGCGAACAACCTTGGCTAGTTACCATCGCTTTGGACGGCGAAAATTGCTGGGAATTTTATCCCCAAGATGGCAAACCTTTCCTAGAAGCTTTATATCAAAGTTTGAGCGATGAACCTCGCCTCAAACTCGTCACTGTCTCCGAATTTCTCGAAGAATTTCCAGCCACAGCCACCATTCCGGGAGGACAACTACATAGCGGTTCTTGGGTAGATGGCAGTTTTACCACTTGGATCGGTGACCCCACCAAAAATCGTGCATGGGATTATTTGACAGAAGCTAGAATTATGCTTGCAAATCATCCCGAAGCGACGGAAGAAAACAACCCCGAAGCGTGGGAAGCATTGTATGCCGCAGAGGGTTCCGACTGGTTCTGGTGGTTTGGTGCAGGACACTCCTCAAATCAAGATGCCATCTTTGACCGATTGTTTCGAGAACATCTGTTTGGCATTTACAAGGCATTAAATGAACCTGTACCGCCCTATCTCAAGCAACCAGTAGAAATCCACGAAGCACAGAAAAACCACACCCCACAAGGATTTATTCATCCCGTCATTGATGGTAGGGGTGATGAGCAAGATTGGGACAAAGCTGGACGCATAGAAATCGGCGGGGCGCGAGGGACGATGCACAATAGTAGTGTCATCCAGCGACTTTGGTATGGGGTCGATCACTTAAATTTCTATTTACGGCTAGACTTTAAAAGTGGTGCTGCACCAGGACGGGATTTGCCAACAGAATTGAATTTGTTGTGGTTCTATCCAGAAAAAACAATGGTCAATAGCCCAGTTCCCTTGGCAAATGTACCAGATGCAGCCCCACTGAATTACCTTTTCCACCATCTTTTAGAAGTTAACTTGCTGACGCAATCGATTCAGTTCCGGGAAGCGGGAGACAATCATCAATGGCATCCCCGTTTCAGTCGCGCTCAAGTAGCAATAAATAGTTGTTTAGAGTTGGCAGTACCGTGGGCAGACTTGCAAGTTCCGCCAGATTATCCTCTGCGTCTGATTTTGGTGCTTGCAGATGAAGGGCGTTTTTCCAACTATTTGCCAGAAAATGCTTTGATTCCCATTGAGGTGCCTTAACATTTAATATTCTTGGTGTTATACCATTTCACGAAATACATATTTAGGGGCGTACATCTGTATGCCTCTACAGATGATTCATTGATGTTACAAAGATTTTTGAAAATCATATTTATTTAATTTTTTTAGTCTTAAATATATTTGGCTATGTTCAAACTATATATTTAGACTAGGTTTCAGAACGGAGAGGGCAGGGTGGTTTCATACGAAAAAAGAAAAATACATAAGTCTTGATTTCTCATGTATAATCATAGATTTTGACCCCTCTCCAAACCTCTCCCCGAAGCGGAGAGAGGCTTTGAAACCCATTTTTAGTTTTTCTCTCGTTACATAAAACCACCCTGGGTTTCAGAACGGAGAGGGGGGGATTCGAACCCCCGTTAAGTTTCCCTAAACAGACTTTCCAGGTCTGCGCCTTAAACCACTCGGCCACCTCTCCAGGTGTCACAAGTTCCGATCATACTATAAAATCCCAGAAAATGCAAAGATAAAGAAAGATATTCTAGATTGAATTTGATAGTCCTAATCCCAAAACGCAAATCCAGATGTCCCGTACATACACAATTAAAGTTCGCGATCGCGCCACTAACAAAACATACACCCTACAAGTGCCAGAAGACCGCTACATCCTGCACACTGGCGAAAAACAAGGGGTGGAACTACCGTTTTCCTGTCGCAACGGGGCTTGCACTGCTTGTGCTGTGAGAGTGTTATCAGGAGAAATTTACCAACCAGAAGCGATCGGCTTGTCGCCAGATTTACGTAAGCAAGGTTATGCCTTGTTGTGTGTGAGTTACCCCCGTTCTGACTTGGAAGTAGAGACGCAAGATGAAGATGAAGTCTACGAACTCCAGTTTGGACGCTATTTTGCTAGGGGAAGAGTTAAAGCAGGTTTACCCTTAGATGAGGAATGAAGAACAATTCAGAATTCAGGAGTCAGAATTCAGAATTCTGTCTCGATAAACAATTCAAAATCACCGAATTTTTGATGCCTGTAAATTTTGGTGAGTGGGTGCGAAAAATAGCGATTTTGGCTTGCTTATTGCTCTTGGTGAGTTGTCAAGGTAAAAACCAGCTGCCGAACAATGAAGCCCAGGTGAAAGTAGCGCGGGTAGTTAGTGGGCAAAGTTTGGAAGTTTTGGGCATGGCTGAACAACCAAATTTGATTTCCCAAGTGCGGTTAGTGGGTGTTGATGCACCAGATTTGCGACAACGCCCTTGGGGGGAAGCAGCAAAAGAACAGTTAGAGAATCTAATTGGTGGTGTAGAACAATCGGTAACGCTGGAGTTTGATTTAGAAGCAAAAGACAAAATCGGGCGAACTCTAGCTTATGTGTGGAAAAATAAGGTGTTATTGAATGAAGAATTAGTTAAACAAGGAAATGCAATGTTTGTAGGGCGATCGCCTAACCATAAGTATGACCTGCGTTTAGAACGTGCCCAACAATGGGCTAGACTCATGGGGCAAGGAATCTGGAACCCAGAAAAGCCCATGCGCCTCACTCCCGCCGAGTTTCGCCGCCAAAATCTTTGAGGAGCAGGGGGCAGGGAGCAGGGAAAGCAGGGGGCAGAGGAGCAGGGGAGCAGGGAAGCAGGGGAGGCAGGGGGGCTGGGGAAAAGGTTAAAGGTTAAAGGGAAAAGGAATAAATTTAATCTTTCCCCTTTTCCCCTTACCCCTTTCCCTTTCCCCATACCCAATGACAAATGACAAATACTTCGGCTTCTCTTCGAGACGCTACGCGAACGCTCAGTACAAGTGACAAATGACAAATGACAAATTTACAAATTTTTCTAGATATTGCGACAGAAGCGGCCTTGGCTGCTGGTGCTATTTTGCAAGGTTACTTGGGTAAGTTAGAAGATGCAATTATTGAAAAAGGACGCTCTGGTGATTTAGTCACAGCTGCTGATAAAGCTTCAGAAGAGTTAATTTTAGAAATTTTGCGTTGCCACTTTCCCCAGCATTCGATCCTCGCTGAAGAATCAGGGAAATTAGGTAATCAACAGAATGAGTACCTCTGGGCAATAGATCCTCTCGATGGCACAACCAACTACGCTCATCAATACCCATTTTTCGCCGTTTCCATCGGGCTGTTAATTAATGGTGTTCCCCAAGTTGGTGTAATTTATGACCCATTCCACAACGAGCTATTCCGTGCTGCTGCTGGCTTCGGGGCAACGCGTAACCGTCAGCCCATCAAGGTTTCATTAACATCTGAACTGAGTAAAAGCCTACTAGTAACAGGATTTGCCTACGATCGCCGCGAAACCTCTGATAACAACTACGCAGAATTTACTCATCTTACCCATCTTACCCAAGGAGTTAGACGTAGCGGTTCGGCATCGCTCGATTTGGCTTATGTTGCCTGTGGACGTGTCGATGGTTACTGGGAACGGGGACTTTCTCCTTGGGATATTGCTGCTGGGATAATTTTGGTACAAGAAGCCGGGGGCAAAATCACCGCCTACGATGGTACTGCTGTCAAAATTGAGTCAGGTAGAATTCTTGCTACAAATAGTTATATTCACGACTCTCTCAGTAACGAACTTTTACGGGTTCCGCCACTGTCAGCTTGGGTGTAACAAATGGGGGCTTTCTCTACGACTTTGGGTACACTAAAAGCAATCTAACTGCTCCCTTGGTGTAAAACTCTATATGTCTTTCAAAATAGATCGTGGACTATTTAAATATGATTTCATAGATCATCACGCAGTGCTGTGCGCTCCTGTTGATGCGGATGTCAAAGAAATTCGCAAACGCTATCTCCAAGTCGCCCGTCGTTTGCACCCAGACAGTAGTCTTACTGAAACGGCTGCTCAAAAACATCTCGGTAATGAATTGTTATCAAAGCTGGTTAACCCGGCTTACGAAAAACTCTCTGGCGATCGCACTCGCACTGAATATATTCTAATTTTGTCGCAAATTGGCAAGCGTCTGGTACAAGAATCGACTGCGGTAACTCTAAATACCGACTTGGCTAAACAGTTAGTTGAGGCAGCTAATATCGATCATTTCTATAAAACTGCGATCGCAAAACTAGCCCAAACTCAATATGATTCTTTAGAACAAGCACTGCAAGTCATTGCCCAAGCTAGTGAGTTGAATTTAGTGTATTTAATGCGGAGTGCGGGTAAAGCATCCGCCGCGCCGCCACCTGTTCAACCCAAAGTTCAATCAGGTACACCTCAACCAAATACAGCAAAAAATACACCACCACCAGCAGCACCAGCAGCACCAAAAGAAGACTTGATTGTAGAACAGTATATTCGTCGCGCTCAATCTTTGATTGACAAAAACCAATTTGCCCCAGCCAAAGTAGAGTTGCAAGAGGCCCTGAAGC
Organism: Nostoc sp. DSM 114167; assembly: GCF_052692655.1. Taxonomy (NCBI): domain Bacteria; kingdom Bacillati; phylum Cyanobacteriota; class Cyanophyceae; order Nostocales; family Nostocaceae; genus Nostoc; species Nostoc sp. DSM 114167. Next base: position 2,053,964 of record NZ_CP195116.1, on the reverse strand, counting down.
TAGAACCGAAAAATAGTCGCTGTCATAGCTTAATTGCAATGGTGTATTTGAAGCAAAATCAGCTAAAAATGGCCAAAATCCACTTTGACAACGCTCTAAAATTAGATCCCAGTGACGAAACGGCTCTACAATGGAAACCTAAAATAGATAAGGCTTTAGGACAACAACCTAGCGATCAGAAGGTGACTTCATCCCCCAATAATGGAGATAAGCAACCAGATAAATCTGGTAGTGGTTTGTTCGGTGGTTTGTTTGGTGGGAAGAAAAAATAATGGTGTATCAACCAGCAGCGGGAGCCAGGGATTTATTGCCCTTGGATGTGGAGAAAAAACGCTGGATTGAAGATCGGTTACAGCAGGTGTTTCATCGCTGGGGATATCACAGGATTATCACCTCGACTTTAGAGCGGATGGATACCCTGATGGCGGGGGAAGCAATCCAGCGTCAGATGGTGATTCAACTACAACAAAATGGTGAAGATGATGAATTGGGACTACGTCCAGAATTAACAGCATCTATTGCTCGTACTGTTGTCACTCGGATGGCTGGTGTCACTTATCCACAACGGTTGTATTACAACGCCAATGTGTTTCGTCGCACTTGGGAAAGTAGGCATAATCGCCAGCAAGAGTTTTATCAAGCTGGGGTGGAATTGTTAGGTGCTGGCGGATTGTTGGCGAATGCCGAAGTCCTGCTGTTAGTAGCAGATTGTTTGGCAGCATTGGGTTTGCAGGGATGGCATTTAATTTTGGGTGAAGCGGGAATTACCCGATCGCTCCTGAGTGCCTTTCCTGCTAATTTACAGGATCGAGTTCGTAGTGCGATCGCTCATCTTGACCGCATCACCATAGATAATTTACCCCTAAGTGACAAACTCCGCGATCGCGCCCAAATCATCATGGATTTGCGCGGGCCAAGTACAGATGTGTTGCAAAAAGTTAGTAGTCTGGATTTAGATGAAGAACAGCGAGAGGCAGTGAATAACCTCAAATCCCTAGTAGAATTACTAGAATCAGAGAAAAAATTTCCGTTGATCCTCGATCTGAGCCTGATCCAAACCATAGATTACTACACTGGTATTGTATTTGAAGTTGTCAACGATACCGAATCCCAAGCCAGAGTTTTAGGGCGCGGTGGTCGCTATGACCAGCTTTTGGGGCTATATCATCCTCAAGGAGAAAACATTCCCGGAATTGGTTTTGGACTAAGTATCGAAGATTTATACCAAGTTTTGTTGTCTACTCAGCAATTACCACAAGAAACTCCAGCGACTGACTGGTTGGTAGCACCAGAGACAGCTAGTGCTAACGCCGCCGCCTTTGTCTATGCGCAAAAACTCCGAGATTCTACTGATTTGGTGCGAGTAGAAATTGACTTAGGAGGAAGAGATGCAGAGGCGATTCGCCAATATGCAAGCGATCGCCGCATTGCCCAAATTGCCTGGATCAAAGCTGATGGTTCGCCAAAAATAGAACCATTACGTTAACTAAGTTGGGCATCGGGCATGGGCCAAACAGGGCATGGAGAAGAGACAAGGTAGACAAGGAAGAGGGGGGAGACTTGGGAGAGATTCAAGAATTTCCCCTTGTCTCCCTTGTCCCCTGTCCCCTTGTCTCCCCTGCTCCCACTTCGGCTACGCTCAGTGACCGAGGAGCAGGTGGTCACTGAGCGTAGTCGTTCGCGGAGCGTCTCGCAGAGAAGTGCTGCTCCCCCTGCTCCCCCTGCTCCCCTGCTCCCCTGCTCTCCCCTCCCCTGCTAGTCTAGAAAGAGCCGATACAGAAGAGAGGGAATCGAGAACATGCCGCATACAATTGTTACAGAAGTCTGTGAAGGTGTTGCAGACTGCGTAGATGCTTGTCCAGTAGCTTGTATTCATGATGGCCCAGGCAAAAATGCCAAGGGAACAGATTGGTACTGGATTGACTTTGCCACTTGCATCGACTGTGGTATCTGTCTCCAAGTTTGCCCTGTAGAAGGGGCAATTCTTCCAGAAGAACGACCAGAGTTGCAAAAAACTCCGTAATAGTCCATAGTCAACAGTCAATAATGATGTTTGACTTGACCGTGCCAATTTTAGATTTTAGATTTTAGATTTTAGATTTTAGATTTTAGATTTTAGATTTTAGATTTTAGATTATTCCGGTTCATGCTCCGTCCGTTCGCGTAGCGTCTCGTAGAGAAGTCAAGCGGAACAAATCCAAAATCCAAAATTTAAAATCATTTTGCCCCGTACCCTACTTCGACTACGCTCAGTACAAGTTGTGGTCGGGGTCAATCCAAAATCCAAAATTTAAAATCCAAAATCGATTGATCAATGACAAATACTTCGGCTTTGCTCAGTACAAGTGACCAATGACTAATGACTATTTATTAGAAGTTCAAAATGTTCGCGCTGGATACATCAAAGATGTAGATATCCTGCAAGGTGTGAATTTTCAGGTTGCACCAGGAGAATTGGTGACAGTGATTGGCCCCAACGGTGCAGGTAAATCTACTTTGGCAAAAGCAATTTTTGGGCTTTTGATCCCCCACACAGGCACAATTACTTTCAAAGGTGAAAATATCGTGGGGCTAAAGTCCAATCAAATTGTCCAACGAGGAATGTGCTACGTACCGCAAATCGCCAATGTTTTCCCTTCTCTAAGTGTTGAAGAGAATTTGGAGATGGGTGCTTTTGTGCTTAACACTCCCCTGAAACCAATTAAAGATAAAATATTTACTATGTTTCCGAGATTAAGCGATCGCCGTCGTCAACGTGCTGGTACTCTCTCTGGAGGAGAACGCCAGATGCTAGCGATGGGTAAGGCTTTGATGTTGGAACCTAGTTTGCTGATTTTAGATGAGCCATCTGCTGCTTTGTCGCCGATTTTGGTGACACAAGTGTTTGAGCAGATTAAACACATTAATCAGGCAGGTACTGCGATCGTATTAGTAGAACAAAATGCCCGTAAAGCTTTAGAGATGGCTAATCGTGGGTATGTATTAGAATCGGGACGTGATGCGATCTCCGGCCCTGGTGAAGAATTGTTGAATGACCCGAAAGTGGGTGAGCTATATCTAGGAGCAGGTAAGAGACATTAACCCTTTTTTATCACTCTTGCCCCATTCAACATAACACCAGCTTAATATCGGAGCTTCACCAGTCTATAGCGATGACTAGGTTGGGCTGCGCCGACGCTATCTATAACTAATACAAAAGCCATAACATTACCTGCCACTGCCGCGACCGTCGTTTTCGATGCTCAAAGAATTCTCCCTAATAATCCGTTTCTGATCACATCTACAGCTAGTCGAGAGGCAAAACAGGACATTCATTCAGGAAAAACTGACTAAAATCTAAATTACCCGGATTTACCAAAATCCTCATTCACAATGACGCTCTCTACGAGACGCTAAAAGCGTAGCTTGCTTCCCCGTAGGGGTACGCAGACTCGCTTGCCGCCGGCGCTGACGCAATTCTGAATTACGTTATGGATGAGTATTTAGACCTCAACCATAAATTAAATGTATGGGTATCCAAAAATATATCGGTCGAATTAAAGAATCTGGACGGACTATTCGCCGTCATAGCAGTTTTTATATTGGATTATATGGATGGATATAAAAGATTCCTACGAATTAGTTGCCGAATTATTTATACTAAGTCCTAACAAGCACCAGTACTACCAACAAGGACAAAGGGCGATGAGGCTTTTTTTATCTTGCATCCTAGCCCAAGTTGTAGCCCCGTAAGCTTGCACAGAGACGTAAAGGACAGAGAAAGAAACTTTCTAGATTCTTAGCGTCTCTGGGATTATTTTTATCTTGGGCGTCCCAATGTAGTGATATATAAAACAGCTTCATCAGTAGGAATGCCTAAAACTTCATTTACTTGGTCGTCAAAGAATCCACCGATACCACTGACGCCTACATTCAGGTGCATTGCTGCTAAATTCAGGCGTTGTCCCAAATGACCGGCATCCATGTGTAAGTAACGGTAAACGCGATCGCCATATTGTGCGATCGCAGCTTTCAAATCGGCTGTGTGAAATAATACCGCTGCCGCATCCCGTCCTAATTCTTGTCCCAAACAGAGAAAATGTAACTCTCGCCGAAAGTTTTTAAACCGGATTTGGCGTAATTCTTGGGCTTTGGGGGCGTAATAGTAACAACCCGCCTCCAGTCCTTTGACTCCGCAAACAGCAATGAATGTTTCGATTAAATTTAGATCGAAGTAGTCTGGAGAAATATCTAAGCTTTGGTCGATGTAATTTTGCGGTTGGTAAGTGAAATCGAGTAAACTTTTCAATTCATCGAAGCTTAAATCATCACCATTGTAAGCGCGGGTAGAGCGTCGCTTATACATAGTGGTTTCCAGTTCTGATAGTTTTTGTCCCCAGTTTATCGGTGCGGTGGTGGTGGGAATTTTTAAACAGAAAGGAAAATTGTATTTATCCTCTAAAGATTTTTCTTGTTTAATAGTTGGTAGATTAAGATTACCAGTTACACCTGATTGGATCTGGGTATGTTGATGGAAATATGTTAGTAGTTCGCCATCAGGGATTTGAGGATAACTGGTTTCAGTAGCGGAAGGTAAAGCAGTACATCCCAATGGTAAATTTTGATTAATATCTAACAAGTCTGCCAGAGGTAAGACAGCGATCGCACCTTCTTGTTGCGGATCGATATAAAGCAGATCGTTAACCGATTCATCGACAAAGCCGCCGATTAAATGGGGGCGATAATCAGTAACCGCACCAGCTAACTCGATATTACCCAACAGATGTCCCGTATCCAGAAAAATCCGACGGTAAGCCCGATCTTCATAGCGCCACGCAGAACGATAGAATACCGCAGTCACAATAATTGCCAATTGGGTATTTTCTAAAGAAGGATGCCAAAAACAAGCTGCTTGCAGAGTTTGCCAAACATCACTTTCCCAATAATGCATGAGAGAATGAGATCGACACTGGTAATTATATAGACCAGACGGCAAAAACGATGTACCACGGGAAACCACATACACCTCAGCAGGGTATAATCCACCTGCACTAGGAGCAGCGCGTAAATACACTGCACTACCCATAGAAGGCATTCTCGCTGTCAATCCATAACTGCGAAACAATAGCCGTGAAAGTCTTTGCCACCATTTAGCATCTGGATTATTAGCATAAGCCTCTGCTTTTTCTTGGATATAGGGTTTGAGATCAAAAGTAGAGCCAATTTTGTACTCTTTAAAGGGTACTGGCTGTTTAGTCCAGTCTAACCGCTGACTTTTAGAGGCGAGAGTATCAGGGTTGTATTTAGTCCGTTCGTGATAATGCTGGGCAATCGATTGGTGTAATTCTGGCATAGTACTTTTAATATCCTTGAGGCATCCTTTTCTCGATCTTGGCATTCATTAGCGTCATTATTTCGTGTCAATTAGTACAATCCTCAAAGTCATAAAGTGGTAGATGATAACAATTGAATTGGGCATGGGGCATTGGGTATTGGTCATTTGTCATTAATTATCTATCCTCCTCTGCTCCTCTGCTCCCACTTCGGCTACGCTCAGTGACCACCTGCCCCTCGGTCACTGAGCGTAGTCGAAGTGCTGCCCCTCTGCCCCCCTGCTCCCCATCTTCTTTCGCAGTACCATATAAACGCAAAACTATCTAAGCCTGGATGTGCAATGATGCCTGTACGTCAAACTTTATCAAAGCCTGATATCCAACTTTCTTATTTAGAATGGAATCAAGGTCAAGAACCTTTACTGCTGTTACATGGCTTAGGCGATCATGCTTTGGTGTGGTCTAGTTTAGGAGATTACTTGGCGGCGGATTACCACATAGTTGCGCCAGATATGCGGGGACATGGCCAAAGTAGTAAACCAGAGATAGATTATAGCTTTGAAAGTGCGATCGCAGACCTTGAAGCGCTTATGGATAGTCTTGGATGGACTTTTGCCCATATTGTAAGTCACTCTTGGACAGGTAAATTAGCCGTCATCTGGGCAAGACAAAACCCAAAGCGTTTACGGAGTATAATTCTCGTCGATCCGATTTTTATCTGGAAAATGCCCAGTCTTTTCAGGGTAACTTTCCCGATGTTATATCGCTTCTTGCCTTTTCTTAAAAGTATGGGGCCTTTTGCCAGTCAAGAAGAAGCCGAACAACAAGCACGGCAATTAAAGCAATATCAAGGATGGACTTCTTTACAAAAGCAAGTCTTCCAAGCAGGAATAGAACAAAAACCCGATGGAAGTTGGGGCAGCAAATTTACTATAGCCGCCCGCGACGGAATTTTTGAGGCAGTCATGCAAGTGCCCGGTTTTACAATTCCCCTTGACATCCCTGCCCTATTCATTCAGCCAAAACAAGGATTAAACCGCCAAAATTGGCAAATTCAACCCTACAAAACCTATCTTCAAAACTTACGTATCTGCCAAGTTCCCGGCAATCATTGGCCGTTTTTGACACAACCAGAGGCATTTAACCAAACTGTGGCAGCTTTCTTGGCAGAACACAGATCAAAAATCTCATGATTATTAGACGGGATTAGTCATACAGCAACAGAAGAATTAATAGGAGCGATGTCTAGGGGGATTAGGCATTGGGAATTGGACAAACAGGGCGTTAGGAGTGCTGAATTAGGAGTTAGGAGTTAAGAGTTAAGAGTTAGGAGTTAGGAGTTTTGTTTATCTCCTTGTCCCTTTGTCCTCTAACTCCCTCATTCCCTCACTCCCTCATCTCCCTGCTCCCCCGGTTACTGAGCGTTGGTCATTGAGCGTAGCCGAAATGAGTCGAAGTATGCTCCCCTGCTTCCCCACTCCCTACTCCCCACTCTTCTGTCATGAGCCTTTGTATCAATCCCGTTTGCCCTAAACCAAATCACCCGAATAATCAGCAAAACCGCTTTTGTCAAAGTTGTGGTTCCCATCTAGAATTGCTAGGGCGTTATCGGGTGACGTGCCTGTTGAGTGACAAAACAGGTTTTAGTAAAGTTTATGAGGCATACGAACAAGATACCCCCAAAATTCTCAAAATACTCAAAGAAGATTTATCAGGCGACGCCCAAGCAGTAGAACTATTTCAGCAAGAAATAACGGTGTTGGGACAATTCAAGCATCCTGGAATTCCCAAAGAAGATAGTTACTTCCAGTATCAAACCCGAAATGGTTTAGTGTTGCATTGCATTGCAATGGAAAAAATCGATGGCTACAACTTAGAACAGTGGCTACAGCAGCAAAATAACCCCATATCCCAAGAACAAGCCATAGACTGGTTAAGACAATTGATAGAAATTTTAGATGTAGTACATAGCAAACAGTACCTACATCGAGATATTAAGCCATCTAATATTATGGTTAGACCCTCTCTTGAGAAGGATTGGGGGAATCTAGTACTGATTGATTTTGGCACCGCCAGTGAAATTAAGAAAACCTACCAAGACCAACTAAGCAATGGCGACAAGATGACAGCACTTATGTCATCTGGCTACAGCGCCCCAGAACAAATGAATGGTCAAGCAGCACCGCAGTCAGATTTCTTTGCTTTGGGACGCACTTTTGTATTTTTGCTGACAGGATATCATCCTTTGGAGATGTATGATGTCCAGCAAAATTTGTTGCACTGGCAAAATCATGCGACCCATATTTCACCTTTACTATTGAATTTAATTGATTGGCTAACAGCATCAGATATAGAAAAACGTCCTGCCAGTACTCAAGAAATTTTGCATTCCTTAGAAGAAATAGAAACTCAATTAACAGACACGACTCCGACAAATAGTAATATTCTAGAATCTTCTAATATTGAGCATTTCAATACAGATATTAATAACAACTCATCACCTCCAAATAAGCAGTCGGAAAAAGTGCCGTTATTGACTTTTTTTGCAGTTTTATTAGTAATATTAGGGTTACTTAGTATAGTTACTTTAGCCACACGCAAATCAGATTTTCCTGACACATCTTATTACAGACAATATCCAGAAAAAAAAGGTAATATAGATTACTTTTCTTATCAAGAAGGTAAGGATAGTCAGGGAAGAATAGCTGAATTTAATATAGCGGTTTTATCACTAAAATATAAATGGCTTTTAGGTAGCAACTTTCAAATTAAATCCAATGATGAAATTATTAGTGTTGACCTTTTAAAGTTGAATTTAGAACAAGAAGGTATAGAAAATATAATGCAAGCTCCCAATGAGATTATCTCTGTCGGTACAGCTTCTTGTAAAGGTGATAGATTAATTCAAGAACGTGTGGCTTTAGAACGTTCTAAACAAATACAACTTTTGGCTAAAAAATTATTTATTAATACACCAAGTGTCAAAATTGATCGCTTATTGAATTTGGGTCAATTCCAACGGAGTGATTGTCAGGCAAATCAGGATTTAACGACATATCAAACAAGTGTGATAATTATTGGTGTGAAAAGAGAATCATCAGGTGTCATTCTTGACGAGGCGCTACGGAATAGGTTAGAAAAGAAGCCTTTTGCTGATTTTAAATTAGAAGATTATTCTTTGGGATCTGCACAGAAGTTCAAGACTATACCGAGCAATTTATAAAATCTCTAGCAAAGTAAAATCAGTATATAGGCATATCTCTTATGGCTAGAGCAGCAGATATCAGCACCAAATACTGTATTTGTCTTTGTTGACAGATTACTAGTAGCATCTTCCCAACTAACTAGGACGGTTATTCGCACCGTGAGTTTTTAGGATGATTTGTCAAAATAAATGATAACTGGAGGTTCAAAATATGAAATTTTCAATCCAATCACTTTATACCTGGTATCGCAGTGTACTTCGTAACCCCAAATACCGTTGGTGGGTAATTTTAGGAACGTTGGTTTATTTGGTCAGCCCATTTGATGTTCTCCCAGATTTTATACCCGTTGTGGGAGAGATTGATGATGTTTTCCTCTTGACTCTGCTAGTTGGTGAGGTGTCTGGGCTAGTGATTGAAGGCTGGAAAGCTCGTAAGGGTGAGGTGGGTACTGAAGTACCTAATACTACTGAGGGTTCTACCTCTAGCTCTAGTGGAAGCACTATTGATGTTGATGCTGTTTCTGTTAAGTAGTTTTAACAACAAAATAAAATTGAATAAACCCCTGCTTTTGGCGTCTTAAAGTAGGGGATATTTTTTTAACGCAAAGGAACGCGAAGGGAAGCGCGGAGGATCGCAGAGGATGAGATAGAGTGACAGGGAGAGTTAGAGGTTGTTAGCTACGCGTTTAATACCTTCTTTGAGGTGGAGGACGTTAAAGTTAAGGAGAAGACCTAGTTTGCAATTTGCTAGTTTGAGATAGGTTAGGAGTTGAACGGAGTGAATTGGGTGGAAGGACTCTACAGATTTAATCTCTACAATTACTTGGTTTTCGACCATCAAATCTAATCGATAAACACATTCCAATTGCACATCTTGATAAACTAAGGGCAATGGAATTTGTTTACCAACACTTAACCCAGCCTTCTTCAACTCATAATCCAAGCACTCCTCATAAGCCGACTCCAATAAACCAGGCCCCAAAGCAGTATGCACCCTCATCGCACACCCAATAATCACCCCACTCAACTCATTCTCTCTCATCCTCTGCGTTCCTCTGCGCTTCCCTTTGCGCTCCTCTGCGTTTAAAAATCCTTCACAAATTCCGTCAAGAACCTGAACGCCTTCAAAATATAACTAGCGCAATCTCTAGGAGAAGTATTGTAAAACGATCGCCACGCACTCGCCTTATCCTCATCATAGCGATCGCTACGTTGACTATGATTCTCTAACCACGCCAATCGCACTGCATGACCGATTAATACATCCAACACGATATATCCTTCAATTTGCAGCTTGGGATTATTAGCAGCGATCGCTCCTAATTCGATTAATGCTTCAATATTTACTTGGCGGTATTCTGGAGCTTCGATTTTATTCAGCAAATGCTCAACTAACAGCGCAAAATTCCTTTCCCCGGCTGTCATTTCCGACAGCATTATCTCACTATCTAAACGATTGCGGCGCTCTAGTTTATCACCAATTACTAGACCTTTGCAATGTTGCATTAATAGCCAAACTTGCTTAAAAAATTCTTTTGGTACGCGCCCTGTCGCACCCTCGGCTTGGCGAAATCGCCGCCAACCACCTGGCGGAACTTCTATCCCTTCGGCGATTCCTGGTGACACTACCCAAGCTATATCACTTTCTTTTTGTTTGACGTGCAGCGATTCTTGCTGGCGCAACAGGTTACTCATGCCAGTATATCCAGTTAATACCTGGCGTAAGCGCATTTTCACTTCAAAGGGTGAAAGTTGCATTAAGCGATCGTAAGCTTCATCTTGAGTGACATGCAATTCCCGCGCTAGTTCGCTGGTGATTAATAAGATCAGATAGCCGACTCTCAAGGTTAGTAGTCCTTGGAATAGTTCGGGTTCTGAGCGAATTAAAATACCAACATAGATTAAAATTTCTTGTGTGAGGACCCGATCGCGGATATCCTCACGACAAAAATGATTAATTTTATCGGCAATTTCATCGTGAGACATGGGTACGCTAATCAAGGAGGCTTCGCTGTAAGCTTTACCCACAGCAATTTGCTTACCCCGCACCAAAATACTCGTGACTGCATCTGATAGGCTGATATCAACCATTTGCCGTAATCCCGCAGCCCGACGCACTACTGCCCAAATGCCTAAATCTCCAGCTTTGGTGTAAACTTCATCTAGTAAATCGCCTACGGTGACAGGATATCCTGGGCCACCATATCCTGTATCAAATTTCATTCCCTGCAAGCGAGTTAATGTTTGCAATAACTCGATTTGCTCGTAGATATTCTCTGATGAACGCAAATAAGAAAGCAATAACCCCAAGTTAGTTTCGTATTCCATTTGAAATTCTTGGGTATGTCCTAAGCGCCAGTTTTTCTCAGGATGATAAGCTAAATAATAGCAATGTGGGCTAGCATTTTTTACTGGCGATCGCGAGAATTCTGCATTTGGTAGAAAATCAATTCTTTGGATTCCGGCTGTTAACATTAGCTGATTTAGCCGCCCTAATTTCACCCGCACGCCGTTACAAATACCATCTTTGAGTTCTTGCATCAGTTCTAGTAATGCTTCCGAACCTGCTTCTAACATGGTGTGCGTCAACATTAAAGTCAGAGTCGGACGCCCTAAATCGCTCCAATATTTTTGAATGTAAGCTAGTTCGCTTCTAATTTGATCCAGCAAAAAATGGTAATCAAGAGTTAAGTAAAATTGTTGAGAGTCAGAAAAGGAAGGCAAAAATACAATTGTTTCACCACGAATCCGAAAGATTCTAGATGTTGTTAAACTTCGCAGCCGCCGCACTGGCCGTCCAGTTAAACCAAGTTTGTCGTTACGTCCAATTTGGGTATAAATAGCTGAAAATTCTTCAGCTTTTCTCACCTGAATCGGTTCTACTTGGGTAGGCGTTTGCGCTTCAATTCCGTGAACTTCTAGTTTCGTTTGTAAATCTTCATCTTCTGCTAACAAGGCAATTTGTACTAATGCTTCGCGCTGTTTGCCCACACACAAATGTCTTCCTAAAGGATCGATATCACCAACTGCGATTAAACCTTCACTCAACATTTCACCAAGAAAATATAAACTCTGCGCCCACACCAAGGGAATATTTTCATTGGGCAAACGTGGTTGCGTTTGAGGTGTTAATTTTTCTGTCTCTATGTTTTCTGCGGAAACATAATAAAGTTCTGGCAATAAACGCAAACCATTTTGTTCTATAAGTAATGATTCTAAAAGATTTTGGTATTTTTTAACTTGTTCTCGATCGCCGCGAAATAATCCGTCTAGAACTAAATAAGTGAAAAATAACGGCCATTCGCATTCAATATGCTCAAATTGCTTGAGTTCCCACGGTTCGTAGTGTAAACGTTGATTATCTTCTAAAACCGTTTGGTGTCCATCGCGCAGAAAGCGTTTGCAGCCGTATTTACCTGCAAGTTTGTTGATAATATCGTTTAAGGTGCGATCGCGTAACTCCAAATCTTCTACCGCAAAGGCAGGATAACTAATAATACTTAACAGCGCCGCATCAATTTCTTTGGAACCAGATTCTCTCGGTAATAGTGATTCTAGAGTAATCCGGGCACGGGCGATTTCATCTGCTAGCACATGAATTACCGATGCTTGACTACCACGCACACCAAACAAATCCAGTCCGTTGATAGCTTCTAAAGCAGCTTTTGCCATACCTACAGAACTGGCATTTAATTCAGCATTTCCCCGATTAATTTTATTACCGCGTTCCCAAATACCGTAATCTGGCGTGCGGTAAGCTCGTCCAATGTAGTAAACCAAATTTTGGACGAAATTTACTTCATCAATCGTATAAATTATTGGCAATCCCGCAGCCGTCATTTGTGCCAACATCAGCAAAAATATAGATGTGGCATCAAGTTGCAAATGTCCCCATTCGTCATCACCAACAACAATGTCACCCGTCGCGGTATTGTATTTGGCGTGCAGTCCATCTAGTAGCGACTGAGTATGTTTAAATGTCTCTACTTTATGAGCCTGTCGCATCATCGCAAATAACAACCCACGCATCAGTTTGATGACACTGTGTTCTAGTTCATAGGTGCGTCCTTTGTCGTCGTCAATTTTGCGGTATGCAAGTCCTAAACCCCAAACTGCCAAAATGCTGTAAACATTGTCTCGCACCCAGGCATCTGTATAATCGCCGTGGGCTGTAATCGCTGTGCTTGCAGGTAGTAAACCCGTAATCGGATTTTGCCGAGTCAGGATGATTGTTTTGATTTGCTGGTAGTAATAGTCCAGGCGAGTTAGCAATTTGGTAGATGTTTTCATGGTTTGGTTCAGAACAACTTGCAAAATTCGACCCTGTGACTGTGAACTGAATTACCTAAACCAAGTCAGAACAAGCTCTGTAATGGTTGATGGAAGAACAGCGGAGGGTAGTAAGTTTATTATTATCTCCTGTTAATAGGTTTCTAGGTACTTAATTTTAGTGATTCCGAACTAAAATATGATACTTACTCAAACTCTTCTTGACGTTTGTAATGTTTTATACTTAATTTACAATTTTCTTAAGGCATAATCAATTATTTTTGTTGATAGTTTAAATTAGATAAACGAGTGCTAATTTCAGCGAGCGATCGCCGAACGTTTAGGATGTTATGAAGCGGAAAGAATTTATTACGATATCTTTTACAGCACTACTACTGAAAGCCTGCAACCTAAATCCAATAAACAATCCAATAAACAAAGTTATGAAGGATGAATTTTTCTCTTATGGGCTAGACAACAAAGCTTCTTTCCCTTGGATCAAGCTATCTGAAGATGAGAGAAAAAAATATTTATCACCATTAAAACTCTTTAAAGTTTTGCGATCGCATAAAGTAGGGAATTTAGTTAAAACAATCACAAAGATTGCTATTGATGAATCCCAAGAAATTATTGCTTGTTCATCAATAGATGGAAAGGTAAGTATTTGGCATCTTTTATCTGGTGAGCTTATCTCATCTTACTCTCATGAGAGTTATAGTCGTTCGGTTGTAATTGGAGAGCAGGGTAATGTAATTAGTGGAGGTTCAGACAAGAGAATAAAAATCTGGAATTATTTGTCTAATCAGCTTTCACAAACTTTAGAGACACCAAATAATGTCGGATGTTTGGCGATCAATCTTAAAGCTAATTACTTGGCTGCGGGGATAAATTACTCAGATAAAGTAATTATATGGAATTTGAAAACACTTAAACAAATTGCTGAAATTAGTGGCGAAAGATTCTGGGAATTTGAGCTATTAGAATTTAATGATACTGGAGAACGGTTATATGCACGATTTGGACTTGGAGAAAATCGAGTCTGGGAAATGCCTTCTACAAAGCTTATTAGAGCTTTCCCTGATAGTCATTATGGAGAATGGAGTTACTCCTCAATTGACGATAGACAAAGGGTTCTAGCTACTGCATCAGATCGTGAGAACGAAGTTTATCTATGGGATACTGTAAGTGGCAAAAGAATACAAGTAATTGAAGCAGCACCAGCATCGGATGGTGGGCCATTTGATCCCAACCTTCTTTTAAATCATAACGGTAGTATTCTCATCACTGCTGCACTAAACGGAAATATCAGAATCTCATCTACTGAAAGCAAAGAAATTTTGCAAGAATTTCCAGGTGAACACGAATCAGAGATCAGTTCATTAGCTATCAGTAATAAGTATTTGGTATCTGGAGATCATGATGGAAATCTTAAACTTTGGCAATTTACTGCCTAAGAGAGCATTTATAAAATTTTTGTTTGTATATCTAAGTATAGAGAAAACTAGACACACCCAAGAGCGATCGCTAAAGCTCAAACACCTTACCGCGACTATGAAGTGAAACCTGCTAACCCATTTCTGATTCTTCATCGGTCCAGGTGACTTATGCATGAAGTTGCTTGATGCCAAATACTACTTGTATAGATGTAGTAATATTCCAGGCGAGTTAGCAATTTGGTAGATGTTTTTATGGTTTGGTTTAGAACTACTTGCAGAATTTAACCCCTTGAAGGAGTGGGTTTCTTGCACTTGGGCTATAGGGAATGGGACATGGAGATGGGATTCGTACCGTAGGGCATAGGGAAATGTTAATCTTCTCTAGAAATATCGAGCTCTGCGTGGGTGAAATAATATCGTGTCCGGTTAAAGACTTATCATTAAGACGGCAGAGGTGAGGGCTTTTTGGGCTTTGTGCATAGATTCGGGATATAACTAATTAGCCGGACATAATATCAGTGATGGGATGATGTCAAAAAATCAAGAGTGCTTAACTTTGAAGGATGAGCTTATGGTAGTCTAAACTAAATCACTACTCCGAGGTTATGCTTATGCTGGTATAAAGTAAATCATTTTTTAACAAAAATATTTATTTAAATAAATATAATTTTAATGTAGATATGTTTTAAGATTGATGTGTTTGTGTTAAATATTCAGCAAATAATTGCAGCCAAGAAAGGGAGGTTATCCTCAACTCAATCAAGTTTGATAAAATAAGACTTATGCACTTTACAAATAAATCATTTTATGCATATACATCAAGATTTCAGCCTTTTACAAAGCATATTTTATTAGTTGCGTAGACAGCATTTACCGCAGGCATCGCCAAAATCTACCTAGAAGCCTTGAAAAGCATAGTTGCTATTGTGCCTTCCTTGTCAATGCTTAAGTCATAAAAAATTAATCAGTTTGTTGACATAAATAAATATCCTAGTTTGCTTGATTAAACCTTAAGATATTTACTAAATAATAGTTTCAGAAAAACTTATTAATTCACTTATTAACATAAATAATTGAAGCCCTGATTTAGAATAATATTAACTTGAAAAAGCAACAATTGTTATTGCTGTGAATGAATTAGGTAATTACTATTTTATCAAAAATAGCAGAAGATAGAATCAAGGGCGTAAAGATATAAAAAAATTAAAAGTTTTTTATCCAACATTTTGTTCGTTTTTGAGAAAGAGAAATTTTAATCTTATAAAAGGAGTAACACAATGAAAACAGTTGGGATGTATCGTCGAGCTTATCCGAGAGTATCAGAAACTTTTATCGGAGAACAAGCACATAATTTACAAACATACAAACCGTTATTTCTGACTTGTAAACTATTAGCAGATATTCCTTTTGACAATATTGCTATTAGTAATAATGACCAATGGAAGATTAAGCAATTATTTCATATAATTTCTGCTTCACCAAATATGTTTGGAAAAGAAGCTGAACTAAAAAATCTAAAATTAATTCACGGACATTTTGGGCCAGATGGTATTTATGCAATGCGATTGGCAGAGAAATTAAATATTCCTTTCCTCGTTACATTTTACGGTTTTGATATCACAGTTTCACGTCGATCTATGTGGCTGTCAGGTAATCCAGCATTCTATCAATTTCTTTTGCATGAACAAGAATTAAAACAAAAAGCATCTAAATTTATCGCTTTTTCTAGTTTTTTGTATAAAAAGATGATTGAATATGGTTATCCTGAAGATAAAATTATTAAACTAAATAGTGGTATAGATTTAGAGAAATTTGCCCCAGCCAGTGAATCAAAAGGTGAAAGATATATTTTATGTGTAGGCAGACATACTGAAAAAAAAGGAATTGATACCCTATTAAAAGCTTTTGCCCGGATTGCCAATAAGCATCCAGATGTGTCAGTTATTCAAATTGGAAGTGGCACAATGACTGAAAACTTTAAAAGTTTAGCAGAGGAGCTTGGTATTAGTAATAGAGTCAATTTTATGGGGGCAAAACCTTATGAAGTGATTCAAAAAACTATGAGAAATGCAGAAATATTTTCTCTACCCAGTCAAACAGCAAAAAACGGTGATAGCGAAGGTTTACCCCTTTCAATATTGGAAGCCGCCGCTTCTGGTTTACCAATAGCTTCTACCTGGCATAGCGCTATCCCTGATGCTATTTTAGATGGAGAAACTGGCTTTTTAGTTGATGAAAAAGACGATCGCTCTCTCGCGGAAAAATTAGATATTCTTTTGTCCGATCGGGCTTTAGCTAAAAGTATGGGTAAAAAAGGACGAGAGTTTATTTGCGAAAATTTTGATATTCGCAAGCAAACTGCCAAGCTAGAAGCTATTTATGATTTAGTAATCAGTTAACGACACTCAAGTAAGAGTATCTCAATTTAGAAAGCTGAACCTCAAGCATTTGTTAATGAGCAGAAGTTTTCTGATGACTTGTTTAGAGACAACTCCCCTTTTTTTAGCCATCCGTATGGTTATTTATTCGCGATCGCCAGCTCTCACAGATTATATTAGTAGCAAAGCTGACTACGATCGCAGAATAATTCCCCAAAAAATCAAGGTAGCAAGCAAAAAATTTATCTAAAGCTACTAAAGATATAAAATTTTCTCAGTATCTACCGGACAGCGCTGTTCCGGGTTAGGATGATGACTAGCAATGCTTTGATTTAGCTATCGATATTGATTTGTTGAAATTTTATGGACCATAGTCCACAAGATGGCAGTATCAACCTCCTCTGAGCTGTGGCGAGGAAGTCTCCCAGCGCGGGGGAGACTTAGGAGATATATATCATGCTCACAGAAGATATTCGTGATTTGTTGACTGATACTACCGATTTAAACCAGTTGAAATGGGATTTAAATCGCTTGCAACCTGTGGATGTGGGAGACTACATTACACAATTGCCCGAACAACAACGGGCGATCGCATTCCGTTTACTGAACAAAGCTCAGGCAATTGATGTATTTGAATATCTGCCGACAGAGGTGCAGGAAGAACTAATTAATTCTCTGCATGATGTCCAGGTAGTGCAACTTGTAGAAGCGATGAGTCCCGACGAACGGGCAGAATTGTTTGATGAACTACCGGCTGGGGTAATCAAACGGCTATTACAACAACTGAGTTCAGAAGAAAGGCAAGCAACAGCAACGATTCTCGGCTATCCAGAAGGCACGGCTGGGCGGGTGATGACAACCGAATATGTCCGCTTGCGGCAAGGATTGACTGTAGGTGAAGCTCTGAGTAAAATCCGCCGTCAGGATGAAGACAAGGAGACGATTTACTACGCTTACGTCACAGATGACAACCGGACGCTGGTGAGAGTAGTTTCTCTACGGCAATTGCTGTTTACTTTTCCCGATGTTTTCATTAAAGATATTGCTAGCGATCGCGTCATTAAAGTTAGAACCGAAACCCCTCAAGAAGAAGTAGCGCGAATTATGCAGCGCTACGACTTAATCGCGATCCCCGTGGTTGACCGAGAAGACCGATTGGTGGGCATTGTCACCATTGATGATGTCATGGATATTTTGGAAGAAGAAGCCACAGAAGATATCCAAAAACTGGCGGGTGTGAGTGGTGATGAAGCTGCTTTATCTTCTCCCTTACTCACCATTCGCAACCGCTTACCTTGGCTATTGGGGATCATGGCTCTGTATATTGGTGCAGCCAGTGCGATCGCCCCTTTTCAATCTGTAATTGCCGCAGTGCCAGTTCTAGCAGTGATCATGCCGATTTTTTCTAACACTGGTGGTACTGTCGGTATTCAATCATTAACGGTAACAATTCGTGGCTTGGGAGTGGGAGAAGTAACAGCCAAAGATACCTTAAAAATTCTTCGCAAGGAACTTCTAGCTGGTTTAGGTACAGCCTTAGCTTTAGCCACAACGATGTTCCTGCTTTCCTTAATTTGGGCGCAACCCCAAGAACGATGGGTGGCTTTAATTGCCGGAATGGTAATGGCAACTAATACAATTGTGGCTGTTACACTCGGTACTTTACTGCCAATGGGTTTGACACGGCTGAAGCTTGACCCTGCTTTGATCAGTGGCCCGTTAGTGACTACAATGCTAGATACAATTGGATTTTTAACATTCCTCAGCCTAATTTCTCTAGCTTTAAATGTTTTTCATTTACCAACTTGAAGGAAATGGGGCATTGGGGATGGGGCATTGGGCATTGAACATGAAGAAGAGACAAGGGAGATAAGGAAGAGGGGGGAGACAAGAGAGAGACTTGTTCAATAATTCCCCCTTGTCCCCCTTGTCTCCCTTGTCTCCCTGCTCCCCCTGCCCCCCTGCTCCCCCAGTCCCCAATCCCCAGTCCCCAAATATGCCTACTACCACTTGGAATCGTCATCACGTTCTTTCCCTAGCTGACTTCACGGCGGCCGAATACGATACAGTTTTGCAAACTGCTGCCAGTTTTCAAGAAGTGCTATCACGACGGACGAAGAAAGTACCAACCTTGCAGGGACAGGTGGTGGCGAATTTATTTTTTGAATCGTCTACCCGGACTCGCAGCAGTTTTGAACTCGCAGCCAAACGTTTAAGTGCGGATACGCTGAACTTCGCCGCCGCCACATCTTCTATGACCAAGGGAGAAACAATTCTCGACACGGCAAAAACCTATTTGGCGATGGGAACTGATATTATGGTAGTCCGCCATCGAGAGGCAGGAGTACCAAATGCGATCGCGGCTGAAATGGATCGTCTCGGTGTCCGAGTTAGCGTCCTCAATGCTGGTGATGGTCAACATGAGCATCCTTCTCAAGCACTGCTAGATTTATTTACCATAACTACTCTAATTGACCCAGACCGCCCTCGACTGGAACTTTTGAAGGGGAAAAAGATTGCCATTGTTGGGGATATTCTCCATTCTCGTGTGGCGCGATCGAATATTTGGAGTTTAATTGCTAGTGGTGCCGAAGTGCATCTGGCAGCACCGCCGACTCTCTTACCTAAATTTTTTGCCGAGTTTATCTCGGAGGAAGTAGAAGACAGAAATTATTCCCCCAATCCCCAACTATTTCTACATTGGCAGCTAGAACCAGCTTTGCAGAATGCAGATTTTGTCATGACTTTACGTCTGCAAAAGGAACGGATGACGGCTCATTTGCTGCCAAGTTTGCGAGAATATCACCAACTGTTTGGCATTACAAGCACAAAACTGCAACTTTGTAAATCAAACGTCAAAGTTTTGCATCCAGGCCCAGTTAATCGTGGTGTTGAAATTAGTTCTGAATTGATGGATGACCCAGAATTTAGTCTCATTCAATCACAAGTTACCAGCGGTGTTGCTGTTCGGATGGCACTGTTGTATTTATTAGGCAGCGGCAAGTCCTAATAACAGGATAAACTCAAGTTTTTTGGTTATCATTCTTAGATTTGTTTAATTTCTATAGTTGGGCATATTGACAAAATTTGCTCGTTTTTAACTTGTTACCAATGCTATACGCCTAAGTTATGACTTAAAATCCTTGAATTTTAATTCTATTGGACTACCTCACAGAAAAATACATAATCTTATAGAAATCATGTATTCCTCCGCTCGTATGAGGACAAAATTCTCTAATCTTGGCACACTGGTATCGTAGAAGATCGGGATTTAATGACTTCTAGAAGTGTCCGAGGTAAATTATGAAACGAATTTTTTTGACGGCAGCAGCCTTACTCAGCACGCTATCTTTAGCTGCTCCCATTCCCGTCAAAGCAGAAAATTCCGCCCCTGTCCGCCGCTTGTTAGAAACTAGAGAATGTTCAGGATGCAATCTAGTAGGAGCTAACCTCAAAGGCGCTCATCTAATCGGTGTTGACTTGAGAAATGCAAATTTAAAAGGAGCTAATCTCGAAGGTGCTAACTTAGAAGGTGCAGATTTAACCGGCGCTAATTTAAAGTCTGCTAATCTCACAGAAGCATTCGTCAGCGATACCATCTTAAATAATGCCAATCTTACCAACGTGAATTTGAGTAATTCCCGTTTATATAATAGTGACGTAGATGGCGCTGTTTTAGCTGGTATCGATTTAAGCGGTGCTGATGTATTTAATACTGCCATTAGCATTGGTGGTGAATACTAATGGTAAGTGATGATTTCCAAGTTAAGAGTTAAGAGTTAAACTCTTAACTCTGCACTAACTAATTTTTATTCGCCAGTAATCGATAGTTCATTAACCCAGATTTTCGGGCAAACTCCACCTGGCGTTAACTCTGGCTCTTTTTCTACATAAATAATTGACTTCAAGAGTTCCAAGAAATCGCCAGCAACAGTTGCTGACTCAATACTCGTTTTTACTCCCTTGTTAACTAGCCAACCATCAAACGGCAAAGAAAAGGAACCTTGCAAGGATTTAACTCCAGCATGGAGAGCTTGTAAATCATCAATAAAAATCACATTTTCAGCAGTTTCTAAGCTCAACTCTTGCTCAGGAGTTGCTGTTGAAAATACGTGATAAAAATTGGGACTAACGCTGACTTTTGCACCAATACTAGCATTACCCGTTGGTTGGGCATTTAACCTTTTAGCGGTGCCAGCACTATGGAGAAATCCTGTTAAAATGCCATTTTCAATCAACGAAATTTGACGAGTAGGTGTTCCTTCGCCATCAAAAGTTTCGGCACCTACGTTAGCTGGGTGCAGTGCATCATCATAAACTGAAAGTAGAGGAGAAGCAATTTCCTTACCTAAATCATCAGGAGTAGATAGACTTTGATTGTCTAAAATACTTTGGGCATTGAATAAGTTAGAAAAAGCGCCCAACAGACTTAAGAAAGCTTCCGCTGAAAAAACAACTCGATATTTACCAGTTTTGATTTTTTCATAATTCAAGTGACTGATAGTTTTATCGGCAGTTTCTTTAATGCAACCATTAATATCTAGTTTATCTAAACTTTGGTTGATTCTAAAAGCGCCTGCACTGCGCGGTTTTTTGCCATCTTCCTCAGTTTTGCTATAAAGATAAACTGATGCCAAAGAGTGAGATTCAGTTCTTACTGCACCGTCGCTATTGAGATAAAATCTGTCAATATCTCTTTGAGACAAACCATTATAAGGTACACCTTTAATTGCTGGATGAGCTGCTAGTAATTCTTTTTCAGCTACCAACAATTTTTCTATAAGTTCAGCAACAGGTGCTTGAGGTGCTTTATGCGGGGGTTTACTTGGAATCGGAACAGTAGCCTCTGGACTAAAATCAGGAACGTTCTCTTTAACACCAAAGAAACTGGCTTCGTAGGCAGTTTTCAAAGCTAATTCCAGTCCCTTGGGGTCTACATCTGTGGTGCTGGTCACACCCATTGTATTATCTTCATTCCAAACACGAACAGTAACACCAGAGCGGTTTGAAGCTTTGACCTGTTTTGGCTCACCTTGGTCTACTTGCACGCTAGTGTCATCTACTGTTGAGCCATAAATGTCAAATTTTTTAATGCCAAGTTTATCAGCATTATCCTTAGCAGAATTTGCAATCTCATTGATATTCGGCATAGTCAATTTTGGATTTTTGATTTTAGATTTTGGATTGGAAACGATTCCATTTTTGATATTAAAGTTTGGATTTTGGATGTTATGACTTATATTTTTAGACAAATAACTCGTAATGCCAACTGCTTTGTTCTAGCCTGAAACATCTGCTCATTCACAATCCAAAATCCAAAATATAAAATCTAAAATTCTTATCGTCCCCCTACAGTAATAGAATCAACCTTGATGTGGGGTTGTCCTACCGTGGTGTAAATACTGCCACTGACCGAGCCACAAAAGCCTGGTGCAATTTCCAAATCTTGAGAACACATGGAAATTTTATTCATAATTTCCTTAGCTTCACCGATGAGAATTGCTCCTTTGAGTGGTTTGGTGATTTTGCCATTTTCAATTAAATAAGCTTCATCAACACTAAAGTTAAATTGACCTGTAGCACCAACGCTACCACCACCCATCTTTTTACAGTAAATACCTTTATCAACAGAGGCAAATAATTCATCAATGCTATATTCGCCAGAATCAATATAAGTATTACGCATCCGGCTAGCAGCGGCATAGGTATAATTTTGGCGGCGTCCACTTCCAGTTCTGGGGTGTCCGGTGCGTGAGGAACCTGTTCTATCTGCTAAAAAGTTTTTCAGAACGCCTTTTTCAATTAAGAGGGTTCTTTGAGCCGGCATACCTTCGTCATCCATGTCAATTGTCCCGAAGGCATTTTCAGAGCGCCCTTCATCCCAGGCTGTCAAACTTTCGTGGGCAATTTTTTCGCCTTTTTTGTCAGCAAAGGGAGAGGTATTGCGTTCTATTTGAGTGGTTTCTAGTAGGTGTCCGCAAGCTTCGTGGAAGATGACGCCGCCAAAGTGATTGGCCATAATGATGGGATAAGTACCCGATTCCACGTAATCTGCGTAGAGCATTTTTCCAGCCGATTCTGCTATTTTCTCGGCGGCTTGTTGAGAATCCCAAGTTCTCAAGAAGTTGGCATCACTAGTATTACCCGCGCGATCGCCAATTGAGGTACGATTAGCACCATCAGCACACAACAGGTTAAATCCTACTGACTGGGTAAGGCGAATATCACGGGCAAAAGTCCCGTCACTAGCGGCGATTAAAACTTCTTGCCAATCCCGGAAATAGGTAGCACGGCGCGATTGGACGTGGCTAGCTTTTTGCTTCAGGTGGGCTGTACCATCTAGGAGGATTTCTCCCATTTCTCGGATGGAGCTACACATCGGTAGCCATGCATCTTTACCTCTTTTGGTAGCGTAATCTCTAAGTAATTCTAGGTTGATTTCGGGGATGAAAGCTTTAGCAGTGGGTAGTTGTAATCCCAAGATAGAAAGACCTTTTTCTAAGGCTGCTTTCAAACCGGAAAACGAAAGGTCATTAGTGCTAACGTAGCAGTCAGCTTTGCCACGAAATACTCTGACTCCCGCGCCTGTAGACAGACTGGGTGAAATACTCGTGATAGCGTCATCTTCTGCAAGAGAACTAATATAGTTGCGACGCTCTAAAAATAATTCGATGAAGTCAGCACCAGCGGCGCGTCCTAGTCCCAGAAGGGTAGCCAGGGGGGCTTCCCAGGTTTCATCGAAACGCTCTGGTGTGGAAGAATATTGGAGAGTGGGAAGTTGATTCGAGAGAAGTAGCGTACTTGTAAGCATGGGTAGCCTCGTCTGCTGGTGTAGTTCAGAGATTTGACTGAAAAATCCTGGTGTGTTCAGTCTAACAAATGAGCAAAAGCCACAGTTGCAAGAAAAACGTGTGGATTTCCCTCCCCTTTAACAACGCCTTGGCAAATCCGCTCACAGACTAGAAATTTGGAGCTATTTGACGAAGAATTCAGAAGTCAAAATACAAAAGCGGAGCAAGGAAAGCTCCGCTTTTGTATCAGCGTAGGATAAAATACAGTTCTATTTATATATTTACTGGCACTTTTCTCAACTAAAGAATCCAGACTTTTCTTCTCAGGTTTATTTACGGTTTGCCACTCTTAGTGGAATTTTAACTGTTTCTTGCTGTTTGAAAGTCTGACCTAAATTAGAAGTTGGCTGTGTTGATGCTAGGTTCTTAAACAAGAGTTTTAGTGTTCGAGTAATAGTTTTAAGAATTTTCATTTTGCTAGCAGTCGGCTTTTCATCGTATCTCAAAACCATTGGAATTTCTACGATTTTTGGTTTGAGGGCTTTGGCTTTCAGCAGTAAATCTATCATGCAAGCAAATCCACTTTCAGTGAATAGATTGTCCCCATAATACATATCCAGTTTATTGAGGAAAGTACGGTTATACAGTCTGTAACCACAAGTGTAGTCTTTTACGCCTGGTACACGGGCGGCGATTCTGAAAAGCCAGCTGGCTCCGTAACTCATCAACTCTCTAAATTTTGATAAGCCTATGACTTTAGAACCTTTGCGATATCTAGATGCGATCGCAATATCATAGCTACCAGCTATCATAGTGTCATACATTTTTATTAATAGCTCTGGTGGTTGAGTATTATCACAATCCATCGCCGCTAAGAAATCACCTTCTTTAGAAATTTCCAAAAAAGTCGTAAAACCTGTTTTAATTGCTTGACCTAAACCAGCATTTTTGGGATGTTGGACTAATTTTAGTAATATACCTAGTGATTGAGATTCATCTATTGCAGTCTGAGCAGTTTGATCGCTACTGCCATCATCGACAAGAATCAGTTCTATCTCTATATTAAAGATTTGCTGCAATGTTTGAAACTTTTTGAACAAGGGTCGAATTGATTCTTGTTCGTTATATGCGGGTAAAAGAACAAAAAGACTCATAAAAACCTCGTGTGATTTTTCAATTCAAATGTGATTACTCAAATTTCAATAATTCAGTAATGGTGATTTTTTGAGAAATTCATCGACTTGTCGAACTACTGCGTTGTTATTGACGCTATCATTGACCAGCTGTGAGGTATTGACAACGAAAAAATCATCGTTTTCAGTACTCACTTTGGGAACAAGGCTGGAATAATTTAAAACTTGTAGTGGCTGTACTTTAATCGCTCGATTAATATGTGCCGCTACAATGTCATCTGCTTTGAGTTCGGGGAACATTAAACGTATACCTTGGAAAAATATTGGACGTAATTCGTCATCTGGTTGTTTTAACAACGGGTCGGTGGAAAGGATATATTTTGGTAGGAATGTCATGTGATACCCTGCTGTTTCTTGTAAAGAAACTAAGTTACTCATACCGATAACTCCAGTAAAAGGAATATTTTTATCGGCAATGTTCACTACGTAATAAGGAATTAGAGGTTTACGAGTAATGAGTACCATGCAGATTACACCCAGGTATTCTACTGTTTCAGTAGTGTCTGCAACTTTCACCAGTTCCCTCGCAGCAACCTGTTGCAAGATATTAACTGGCCCAGTAAAGATGACTTTATCAAAATGCTCTTTTTTACCCTGATATTCTACCCACATTCCACCTCCGGGATGAGGTGCGATATATTCAACCGCAACACCTTTGTGGATATGACCTCCAGCCGCATAAATTAATTTTTCTATATGGTCAAAAACAGTTTTATAACCGCCGGAGACATAACCAAGTTGTTCTTTATTTAATGAAGAATCGCGCGCTGAAAATAGTCGTTTGATATAAGCCCAAATAAAAACTGCTGAGATTCGCTTATAGTTTTCTCCTAATTTGGATAAAAGCAAAGGTTTCCAGAGTTTTTCGTATGTGTTTTTACCACCAAGTTTCAATAGCCAATCTTCAACTAAAATCTTCTCTAAGCGCCGCCAGTTATTCAGGCGCGAACCATATAGAAGAGTAAAAGCTAATCTGATTTTACCTATAAGTCCAAATAGAGGAAAACGCAGAAATTCTATAGTGTTACTAATAGAATAAAACTTTTTATTGTCATAAAAGCCTGTTAAACTTCTATGCCAACGCAGTTTATCTCCAAGACCAATATCTCTGATAAAATTTATTAAGTGAGTATCAGAAGGTAGGATGACGTGATAAAAGCGATCCCAAGTAAATAATCCGTAATCATGATAGGTAGTAAGTCCACCAAGCTGCTTATTACTATCAAAGACAGTGACTTTATGTCCTTGATGTGAAAGACGTTGAGCTAATACTAGCCCAGTGATACCTCCGCCAACGATACCTATATTCATAAATTAAATTTAGATTTTGTGAAAATGTTTTAGAAGATGATGTTCGGAAACTGTTAATATTAATAATTTGAATCATAAAAGATTAATGTACAACTAGAATTACGCCAGTTATAATAACGGAAATCCCTAACCATTGACTAAAAACAACCTCTTCTTTTAAGAGATAGTGAGAAGCAATGGGTACAAATGCATACATTAATCCTAAAACTGGAAAGGCTTGACTTAAAGGAATTGTCCGCAATACATAAAGCCACAATATAGTCATAAATGTATAGCAGATAAACCAAATTAAAAAATAACGAGATAATAAAAGATTTTTGATAGAGCTGCTTTCTCCTTTATTAGAGTTAGAGATGTAAAGTCCATACTTGAGTGAGAGTTGAGCAGTTGTTCCAAACAAAACAACAAGCATTAAATTTAGCCAAGTAAAAATACTCATTTTTAATTGTTCAAGTAATTATCTAAATTTGAGTTTTTTTATGGGGTTAACTACTAAAAGAACACCCAAGAAGATAGTAATGACTCCTACTATTCGAGTTAGCGTAATCACCTCATTAAAAAAGTAATATGAGCCGAAAAGTATCCCAACATAATTTAAACTCGTCAGTGGATAGGCAATACTTAATTTTACAGAGCGCAGAGCCAATATCCAATTTACTATTCCTAAACAGTAGACAGTAATAGCTAATGATAATTTTTGAATAAAATCCCAAGTAAATACTCCCTCATTTGTATAAATCATGGCATTTTTCATGAGCAATTGTCCAGAAATACTAAGTAAAATACTTACAAATAAAATAATATAAGGGGTTATTTTAAAGTTTGAATTTTGAGACATCGATTTCATAGTACTTTGCCTTCATCAAGATGGTAGGTATGAACCAAATAGTAAATAAAAAACCAGTCTTTTTAAATGTTTCATATCTCGGCAACACTTCTCTACAATTCGATTTCCACTTCAGTAAATAGACAACAAATTAGGAAAGCTATGTTGAAGTGACTGATATTAAAACGATCCTTGAAGCTTATGCCCTATTAAAAACTAAATATTATGTAGTATTCCAGGATAGTTGCTCTATCATGGCAGCGTTCGATATGATTGGTAGTAAAGCACGCTTAATTGTTTGACTGGATTATACTCCCAACCAAACCAGTTTATTGCTTGACAATTGGCACAATCAATTTAGAGTTTGCCTAACTGTAAATTACAGATATTTTCTGTGCTACCCAGGTTTGCTCTAACACTATTAGATTAGCGCGATCGCGATAATCTAATAGTGGATACAGACATAGAGAAATCTGAGAAGTTTGTCACAACTTCTCCATACATACACATTTGCAGTGTGCGTAGGTGTAGCCAGCACTTCGGCTGCGCTCAGTGACCATCGTAGACATCGTTGATGTTGAACTTTGATTCCACCCACATATTCAACAGATGCACCTAAATCAAAATGGATTACCATAATTTTTGATTAATCCATTCATTAACTTTCTATCAGTTGTATCCTGCTGTAGAAATCTTTTGAAGATACTATTGATATTCTCAAGCTATAAAACCTAGCTGGATTGAGAAATATTCTCTATTTGCTCCAAAAAAGTGGATTAATGTACTGACATATCATAAAACTTCTCCCGGCTCACAGACATATCTGTAATCTCGGCTGGCAATTAAGCCGATTTATAAAAGTAATGGTTTTTACTCAAATCGAGTATGTATACGTGCTCTTTTTGGGCATGGGAACACAGGAAGTAATATAAGTCTGACTGGTTGCGTAAATTAATAGAGAGATAAATCAATCTACACTACAGTAATACGCTTTACAGATTTATGGGGAATTTTACTGGATGTCCAAACGGAGCTTTTTTACAAAACAACTAATGCAAACTAGAGTTGGCTAATTAACTTGAAATTAAGATTGCTTGCATTGAATTTGAGATATTTCTACATCATCTAGTATTATTTTTGCTTGACTTTTCCGCGTAATTTTTTAAATAGGCTTTTTCCTCCAAATTTATTGTTACATGTAATTACTTACTAGAATACCATGAGAAAGGTATGTTGCAAATTTATCGCGATACTTTATCAAAAATTTATTTACTGACAAATACAATTAAACAAAAACTTCATAAAATAAAAATCTTCCACTATTCTTAATTTTTGCCAGGTAAATTTGTACATTTATGAAGTAATTTATGGTACTAAACTTGTATAAGTAAAGAGTTAGTATTAGACTCGATAATGCAAAGCTAAGAGTTAACTCAAGGAAAATTGAAACTCGAACAAGACTACTGGCGTTGACATTGTTACATAAGTTACATTAAATTACAAGCTGAATTTTTAGATGATAATCGAGAGTTTGAATTATTTTTTATCTACTCAGAAAATATTCATCTAAATTTACATATTTCAGATAGAGTTAGTAGTCTGCCAATTTTCCTTCGCTGGGTAGAGGTTTTTTTATTATTTGGACTGATTATCCTCATCAAGGTCTGATGGTAATCATGATTAACAATCCAAACTGAATCTGCCAAGATATTAATGCTTGAGTAAAATCAAGCTAATCGCTGCAAAGTAGGCAATTTCATTGGTACCCTTTTTGAACAAGCAGGTAGTAGCTCAAACAGGACATAGTGGTATAAAGAAAAACAACGCTAAGTTCTCTTGGTTGGATAGAGGTTTCTCTAGGTTGTTTTCCTATTGTTTGGACTCATTATTTTGCAAAAGTCTGTTGGTAATGACGAAGACAATGATTAATAATCCAAACTGAATCTGCCAAGGTGCTAATATTAAACTTAAGATCAAGCTAATCGCTGCGAATACACCTGCAAGATATGCTATTTCATCAGTACTGTTTTTGAACAAGTAGCCTGTAGCTAAAGCAGTACATAGTGGTATCAAGAAAAACAAAAGCATTTTCCTCACCTCTGAACTAAAGGTTGTAGTGTTTTTAGAACAAATTTTTTGGAAGTGTGGTTAATCTTACATCCAATCAGGTTTTGGCTACAACAGTCGAGCGAAATAAATATTATAGAAAATCAAGATTATGCAAGGTTGGATTTTATGCCAATTGGAATAATTATTGCAATAGATGAAGCGCCAAAAGCTTGACAACTATTTTTTATGTGTTTGAGTGTGTGCGTAGCAAGATTTAAAATGTGGTACGAGATGCTACGTGAAATTGCGTGGTGTTTAGTAACAGACAATTCCTGTGGGTGATGCTATTTTTGTCCTTCTCCTGACTCAGCCAAGCTAAATTGAAAGGGTTATAAAACTTGCGTATGGGTTTTGTTTATTTCGCCAATTACACTCTTGCGAACAATCATCTAGTAAATTAGCTTAAAACTTTGGACTTGCGCCAGGATAAGGATCTAGCATATTACCTTTAGAAGTAGCATTTTCATTTTAGACACCTAATGCTGAACATTCCTCAAATACTGGCAACTGAAATCAACCTCAAATCCCATCAGGTGCAAAACGCGCTGGAACTTTTGGCGGAGGGTGCAACAATTCCCTTTATTGCACGTTACCGCAAAGAACGCACCGATGAGATGAATGAAGTGCAACTACGCGAACTGGCCGATCGCTATACTTATTTAACAGAACTGGAAGAACGAAAATCGGTTATTTTAAGTGCGATCGCCCAACAAGGTAAACTTACAGATGAACTCAAAGCCAAAATCTCATCCTGCTTACAAAAAACCGAACTTGAGGATTTATATCTACCCTATCGCCCAAAGCGCCGCACCCGCGCCACTATCGCCAGAGAAAAAGGACTCGAACCACTAGCAGAGTTCATCAAGTCGCTAAATATCAAAAATGCTGCAATTGCATCCTTAGAATCAGAAGCGGCTAAGTATATTTCACAAACGCAGGGAGTAAAAACAGCAGAAGAAGCACTCAAAGGTGCTGCTGATATTTTGGCGGAAGAAGTAGCTGAAAAAGCTGAGTTACGCGCATATATCCGCGATTATCTTTTAGAGGAAGGGGTATTTGTCTCCCGCATCAAAGACGATTATCTTGAAGGTACAACCAAATTTGAGATGTACCGTAACTATCAAATTAAGGTAAAAAATATTGCACCACACAATATGCTGGCGTTGTGTCGGGGTGAAACTGAAAAAATATTAAGCTTTGAAATTGCTTTCGATGAGGATGCGGTACTTTACTATCTTGAGTCGAAAGAAATTAAAACCAAAGTCCGGACAATTCGAGATTTTTATCAGGCGATGCTGAAGGATGCATTCAATCGTTTGATGAAAGTCTCTCTTATGGGAGAGGTTATTGCTGAGAAAAAAGTTTATGCAGACATAGAATCAATTAAGACATTTGAAACTAATCTGCGGGAGTTGCTGCTGTCTGCACCAGCAGGGATGAAACCAACCCTGGCGATAGACCCCGGATTTAGAACTGGGTGTAAGGTTGCTGTCCTCGACCAAACGGGAAAATTTTTGGAGTACCAAGCGGTTTTTCCCCACCAAGCGGCTGAACAACGCGCTAAAGCAGCACAAACTGTCAAAAATTTAATTGAAAAATACAAGATTGAATTAATCGCCATCGGTAACGGTACAGCGTCCCGCGAGACAGAGGAATTTGTCACGCAAGTATTGCAAAATATAGAACGCAAACCAGTGAAGGTGATGGTGAATGAATCTGGTGCATCTATATATTCTGCAAGTACTGTAGCGCTAGAAGAGTTTCCCGATTTAGATGTTACCGTGCGCGGTGCAATTAGTATCGGCCGGCGTTTGCAAGACCCCTTAGCAGAACTAGTGAAAATCGATCCCAAATCCATTGGTGTGGGACAATATCAACACGATGTCGATCAGAAGTTGTTGAAAAAGAAATTGGATGACACTGTAGAAAGCTGCGTTAACTACGTCGGCGTAGACTTGAATACCGCTTCCAAAGAACTTCTAACATCCGTCTCTGGAATTACGGCAACAGTAGCCAATAATATTGTCGCCTATCGCAACCAGCATGGAGCCTTTAAAAATCGCCGACAACTTTTGAAAGTTCCGAAGTTAGGGCCAAAAGCTTTTGAACAAGCAGCGGGTTTTCTGCGGATTCGCGGCGGTGATAACCCTTTGGATAATACAGCAGTGCATCCAGAGAGTTATTCTGTAGTAGAAGCGATCGCATCCGATCTAAATGTGCCATTAAATCAAGTAACACAAATTGCCGAAAAACTCAAAAAGACCAACCTGAAGAAATACGTTACCGATAGCGTCGGCGAACCCACACTGCGCGACATTCTCAACGAACTCGAAAAACCAGGTAGAGATCCTCGTGCTGAGTTTAAGTATGCCACCTTCAAAGAAGGGATTAACGAAATCAGGGACTTGAAGGTGGGAATGGAACTAGAGGGAATCGTGACCAACGTCGCCAATTTCGGTGCTTTTGTCGATATCGGCGTACATCAAGATGGCTTGGTGCATATATCCCAACTTGCTGATAGATTTGTAGACGATCCCAACAAAATTGTCAAAGTTGGACAAGTAGTGAAAGTGCAGGTATTAGAAATCAACGAGAAACTCAAGCGGATTAGTTTGTCGATGAAAGCAGTTAAACAATAATTAGAAACAGCAGATGGCAGTTTATCAAGTTCGATTTATCAATCCTACACTTGGATTAGATCGCACCATTCCAGTACCAGACGATCAATATATTCTAGATATGGCGGAAGAAGCTGGTATCCGCTTACCATCTGGGTGTAAACAAGGCGAATGTTCTGCGTGTATTGCTAAACTTATTAGTGGTGAAATCGATCAAAGCGAGCAACAATTTCTGCGTCCAAGTGAAATACAGGCTGGTTATGTTGTTACTTGTGTAACTTACCCTTTGTCTGATTGCACTTTAGAAACCCATCAAGAACAAGTCTTATATAAATCAGCCCTTTACTATAAGCCTGAGTTGGGAAAACCTGAGTGATTTTTGCCTTGTGACATTAAATTAATCTTAAATTTCTAGGGTGTGTTAAGTTTGTTTAACGCACCCTTCAAAACATTGCGATATGTTAGACATCTTCAGAAATTAATATGTGTTATCCACAATCCTTATAGAGAGGTAGTACTGCTATGTCTTTACTCCTATGTCTAATAGACCTCTTGCAAAATTTACTTTTGCAAGAGGCGGTAAAAGGGGAAAGGTTAAAGGGGAAAGGTTTTTTTATTCCTTTTCCCTTTCCCCCAAACCCAATTCCCTACAAATGCCAAGAAGTCTAATGTATAGGCGTACAGATGCGCCCATAAAATGTATTTAAAACCGCTATATTTTTCTCAACGATAGGCCTAATGGTAGAAAGAAATTCTATCTTGCAAGGGAGGTGAAACCCTAGCAAATAGTCAAAGATGATATAAGAAGTCGCAAAAAAATCTCTAGTTATTAGGTAAAAACAATGTTGACTCCATTTTTAACCGCGCTAGCTACGGCTTTGAGCCTGTTGATTGTTGATATCGTTGTTCCAGGCGTTAATATTGCTAATTTCCCCGCAGCTTTGATTGCTGCTGTAGTAATTGGTCTAATTAACGGTTCGGTTAAACCAGTTTTGTCTGCTCTTTCTTTACCACTTAACTTTCTCTCATTTGGAGCATTTTCGCTCGTTGTCAACGGTTTATGTTTTTGGTTAGCAGCAGTGCTAGTTCCTGGATTCGCAGTTCGCGGAATTATTGGTTTCCTGCTTGGTCCAGTAATTTTAACTTTTGCTAACACCTTTATTAACAACTACTTTGTTGAAAGAAACCTTTTAACCAGCAGTGGTGATGTAAAGAATCAAGCTGAATTACCTTCTTCTAGATAAGTTTAGAACGAATAGAAACGCCAGTTAAATCACGTTTCTCACCTACATAAAATTTCCGAAGGTGGATTTCCTAATTCGGCATCTCAAATGTAATTAAACAAAATCACACAGTTGTAACATCATGAAATTAGTTCGTTTCCTTTTAGGTTTGTTAGTTCCCCCTTTAGGTGTTTTCTTGACAGTTGGAGTTGGCCCGACACTGATTATTAATATTTTGCTCACAGTTTTAGGTTGGCTTCCCGGTAGTATTCATGCAATTTGGGTTATAGCCAAGCATGACGAACAACTTAATCGAGAAGGGCGTATTTACTAATACGCAATATTAAAGCCCTCATTCCCAACCCCTTCTCCCAAATTGGGAGAAGGAGAGGTAATTTCAAAGTTTTTCAAGTCCCTCTCCCAAGCTCGGGAGAGGGATTTTAAGTGAGGGATTTTAATTTGTCAACAAAAGTAGGGTAAGAATTTCTTACCCTACTTTTAGAAGTCAATTAAACGTTAAAACAGTTTATTTATGAATAGTCTCGCGTTCTTTAGCAGCAGGTTCCTTATCTTTGAATAAATCAGCCGCCGTTAAAAGTAACTCTCTCAAAGTTTGTTTGATTTGGCGCTCTTTTCTGGCTAGAGATGTACCAGCTTCACCTAGTTTATCTTCTAGTTGCGATCGCTTCTGTTCTACCTGTACAGCCATCGATTCTGCTTGGGGACGAGCTTTATCATACCAGTGTTTCGCCTCGTCTAGATAATCTTGAACTTCCATATTCCGCCCACCATAGCGTGCAGCCATATTAGCTCGGACAATGGCTAGCTGCGCTTGCAGTTGCGCGTAACGTTTCTTTAACAACCCGACTTCTTCACTATCTTTAATCGCATTGATAGCAGAATCAATTGCAGTTTTGGTACTTGCAGGTTTTTCCTTACCCGTCTCTTCAATTTCTGCCAGAATTACATCAACCTCTTGTTGGAGTTGTTCTTCTTCACCATCCAATTGAGCCTGTAGCCGCTTAATATCTGTTTGAGTTTTAGCAATGTCTTCGTGTCTTTTGCTATTAATTCCTTCCAGCGCTCCTTCAATGGAAGCTGTCACTTCATCTTTGAGTTCGCTGCCTTTTTCTTGGAAGTTTTCAATTACAGCAGAAACAGCATCTTTCACAATGCTACGAACTTCAGTAGAACCTTGTTTAAACTCAGAAGCTACTTGAGAAACTGCGGATTTTACTATTTCTCGAATCCGCTCAGTTCTTAATTGTCCAGTTTCTTTTGCTTGTTGCAGGTCGGCTTGAATTTGTTGTTTGATATTGTTAGGCATTTTCAACTCGTAGTATTTAACTAATTGGGATAATATTTTCTAGAAATGTTCCTACATCCATATTATGGCGTAACCCAAACTAGCTTGGTACTTCCTTTAGATATAAAATTGCAATCCTAAAGAGGTGATGTGTAAGATATTGCCTATTTGTGAGATGATGAGTATTTAGTGGTAGTAATTGGAAGTAGAATATGTGGCAAGTAAATATTACTTGTTCGGATGATGCCTGGAAAATTTATGGTACTGAATTAAAAGCGATCGCAGCGAAATATCAAGGTGAATTGATTGGTTCCAAAAAAATGCCAAATGGTACGCGCATCATGTCTTATAAAATTGAGGATGTTAGCGATGCTGAAGCTTTTCAAGAAGATTGTGCAAATTTTGCTGGATTTACAACTGACTTTGAATCCCTCTAGTATTGGTTTTGATACTTCTGCCTACAACTAATATGTTCGCTGGAGAAATTAATTGAAGAAAATACTTACATTGATATTAGTAACATTTTTGTTATTAATCAGTACTTTTACTCTGCCTGTTAAAGCAGCAGACACAGTTAACGGCGAACAAATATTTAGCGTTCATTGTGCTGGTTGTCATATCAATGGTAGCAACATCATCAGGCGTGGTAAAAATCTCAAAAAGCCAGCCCTAAAAAAGTATGGTATGGATTCAATAGAGGCAGTTACATCTATAGTTACCAATGGTAAAAATAATATGTCAGCCTACAAAGATCGTCTCAACGAACAGCAAATTCAAGACGTTGCTGCTTACGTTATCGAACAAGCGGAAAAAGGCTGGCGTTAGAAAGTAGAGACGCGATTAATCGCGTCTGTACAAAAGTTAGGAGTTAAGAGTTAAGATTTAAGAGTTATTGATTATCGCTGTTATAAATGGTTCTTAAGAAGGCATAAAAGCTAAGAATGTTGTAATAAGATGCTTCCAAACTCACTAATTCTTCATTCCTCTCACTCCTAACTCCTAACTCCTCACTTATCACTCCTCCTAAACTTGAAAATGAACTTACCCACAGCTAGTCGTCTCCAATTTACTCCCGATTTGAATATCTGCCGGATATTAAATGGGATGTGGCAAGTCTCCGGCGCACACGGACAGATAAATCCCCAAGCCGCTATTGAGACTATGTTCAAATATGTAGATGCAGGCTTTACTACTTGGGATTTAGCAGATCATTATGGCCCTGCGGAAGACTTTATTGGTGAGTTTCGTTGCCAACTAATTGATACTCGTGGGAAAGACGCTTTATCTCAGGTACAAGCTTTTACAAAATGGGTTCCTCGTCCTGGGAAAATGACCAAGAAACTCGTCGAGGAAAATATTGATATCTCCCTAAGAAGGATGAATGTGCAATCGTTAGATTTGATGCAATTTCATTGGTGGGAATATCAGGATAAAAATTACCTGGATGCCCTCAAATACATGGCAGAGCTTCAGGCTGAGGGTAAAATTAAGCATTTAGGTTTAACTAATTTTGACACAGAAAACTTAAAGATTATTACTGAAGCGGGTATCAAAATTGTTTCTAACCAAGTGCAATTTTCCCTAGTTGACCGCCGTCCTGAAGTTAAGATGGTGCAGTTTTGTCAACAGCATGATATAAAGCTATTTACTTACGGTACACTGTGCGGCGGTTTGTTATCAGAAAACTATTTGGGGAAACCAGAACCGCGAGGATTTGATTTGTCCACTGCTAGTTTGAAAAAATATAAAAATACGATCGATGCTTGGGGTGGTTGGCAATTATTTCAAGAGTTGCTGGCTATCTTAAAGGAAATTGCTAATAAGCATAGGGTAAGCATTTCTAACATCGCAGTGCGTTACATTTTAGATCGGCCAACAGTAGGCGGTGTGATAGTTGGTGCCAGACTTGGTGTATCTGAACATATAGAAGATAACGCCAAAGTATTTAGTTTTAATTTAGATGAAGACGATCGCGATCGCATTAATGCAGTATCTCGTCAATCACGCGATTTGTATCAGCTAATCGGCGATTGCGGCGACGAATATCGGCGATAAAACTTTTGAACAGTTCAACAAAAAATTTAATAATCCTAGTTCCGTTTCCTGTTTACCTGGAAACATATAATCTTTTGCTTTATAAGGGGAGTTGGGGGGGAATGTCAAAATTTAATATGCTATACGACACTTTTCAAACATCTTCTTAGGCAACTATGATTAGTATTGGATCGCTGAGTGGGAAATTGCGATCGCGTTAATCTTAAATTAATCGCTCACAATGTAACCAGCTTATGCAATCCTTCAATATTACACTGCCAGATGCGATCGTTTAGACAACTATGATTATTGTTGGATTGCTGAGTGGGGAAATGCGATCGCGTTAATCTTAAATTAGGGACTTCCAAGAAATAAATTATCCACTCTTGTGGGGTGGGCGATACGAGCGCCCGTTGACAGGGGCGGACAAGATGTCCACCCCACAAGAAAAGTTGTATATTTTTTTATTTGTCAGTCCCTTAATTGATGACAATACCAGATTAACGAGTATCAAAGACTCGTTCATCCACCTCAGAACTCCGTTCATCCACCTTTGATACTCGTTCATCCACCTCAGAACTCCGTTCATCCACCTTTAATACTCGTTCATCCACCTCGGAACTCCGTTCATCCACCTTTGATACTCGCCTTGGCAAAAATCATTCGCGGCTATACAGACAAAACCCACCTCCGTGGGTTTCAATTTTCTGAGTCCGCGCAGGCGGACTTAGTTTGTGTAGCCGCGATTTCTAATCGCCCAGTATATTTATTTACAAAGGTCAGATACTCTCATACATCTGTTTATGCTTGACTAAAAGCTCTTGATATTTCTCATTTGTCTTTGCTTCTACCCACTTAGCTTTAAATATAGCTGCTGATTCCGCTTTCACTGCGTCTACTTCATAAGGAAGAATTTCTTTTTTATCACCTGAAGTATCCGAATTCTGTTTATATTTTCTGCCGCTTTTATGATTAGCATAACGGCGGGAGCGAGTATAACCCATTTGGATAAACTTTCGTGCCATATCCGCACCAACAAAATCATCTTGTTCTAGATAATCAAGAAACATCTCATAAATTTTTTCACTCGACTCTCTAGCAATATCAGGAGTTTTAAACCGCCAGTAGGGAAGAATTTCAGATTTGTATGGTTCAACCAAAAGTACACCCTGCTCACCCTTGCCAACACGATAGAGTTCAGGATGTTGGCGAAAATCAATATTTTTAAAGTCTAAAGAATAATCAAATGCCATGATAGATTTTTATTATGAATACTAAACTTTAAGTAAAAAGTTCAGCTTCTATCAAAGTATTGAGATTTTGTTCTACTATGCTATCTAGCACCCAAACCGCGAACAGTGTCCTTGCGCCAGGAAATCTGCGTAAAGTGCATCACATTGCCCTCAACGTCCAGGATATGCAAGCTTCCCGCCACTTTTATGGCACAATCCTGGGTTTGCAGGAACTCACAGGCGACGAAGTACCCGCAACCCTGGTGGAACTTGTTGCATCTGGGAAAGTAGCCAACTTCATCACCCCAGATGGTACGATTCTCGATTTATTTGGTGAACCAGAATTATCACCACCAGATCCCAATCCAGAGAAGACATTCACCAGAGCATACCATCTCGCCTTTGACATCGATCCGCAGTTATTCGATCGCGCGGTGACAGTAATCGGGGAAAATAAAATAGCGATCGCACATGGCCCTGTCACCCGCCCTACTGGTAGAGGAGTGTATTTTTACGATCCAGATGGCTTTATGATTGAAATTCGTTGCGATCCAGAAGCTAGTTAACTTAAGGGTAATAACAAAAGTATCTACTATGACCGCGAAACTCACGGAAATATTTAAAGTAATTGAAGATGCGATCGTAAAACCACCAATTCCACACGAACCATACAAGCAATCATTGAAAGCCTGGGCGATGTATTGTTTGCGAGACAAAGGTTTTATAGTCGCTTATGCTCAAAATGCCGACTTTGCCATTGAAAGAAAACGTGAAGAAAAGCTATATTTCAAAGTTTCAAATAGCCCCGATGATTTAGATAATTCTCTTAACTGGATTGTTTGGGATAGTGCAACCAAAAGCGCCAGTCTCATTCCTCAAAAAATAGACTGATGTCAAAACAGTCATCAAATGTTTCCCTGATTCTTTAACTATTCAGATGGATGTATTTTGACGAACTATCTTCCTTCATCAGACAACTGCTGCACAAATATTTGATGTTCTACTGAATTTAATCCCAACTGCAATACAGCCAATACTTGCTGCATATTGCCAGCAAGTAAATTAGATATTGACAACCACAAACCAGGAAATACTTGACTTTTGATAATTCCATCTGTGTTCACTTCTAAAGACACATATTCTCCTTGTTGCAGACCAAACCAATCTAATTTATTTTCAAATATTTGCCAAACGATGTATTCTTTTACCCCATTTCTACCATAGACTTTTTTCTTGTCATGTAAATCAATAGCAACACTACTAGCTGCTATCTCTATTACGAGTTCTGGCGCACCTTCGATGTAATCATCATCGCTGAAACGAGATTGTCCTTGAGATGTTGGTGTAATTAATAGCACGCCATCTGGTTGTGGTTCATTGTCTCGATCTAAGCGGACTGTTGGCTCAATTCCCAATCTCACACCAGGGGTTGATGCTTCATAAACTCCCAACCAAGTGATTGTATGGCCATGTGGTTCAGCATGACTTTCAAAACGTAATGGGGAAGCCAAGTATACAACTCCTTCAATTAATTCTGCCTTTTGATGACGGGGCATTGCTTGATAGCGTCGTTCAAATTCGTAGCGAGTGAGGCGATCGCCATTTTCTAAATGAGGAATTCGCTGCTTGAATGATAGATTGACCATGATTTTCTGCTCTGGCAAGGAGTTTTACTTTATTATGGCTTGAAACCTTAATTACGAATTACGTAGCTTGCTTCTCGCCTTTGGCGAGTATTACGAATTACGAATTAGTGTTGGGTTTCTCAAACACCATTAAATGCTGTTGAGGTAACAAGTTTTTAGTTTCCCGCCAAACCAAACCAACAGCTTGCATTTCTTTACGGACTTGCTTTTGAGTCATTTTGTGCAGACGTTTAATCATAATAAAAGGATTTTCACCGCGATACTCAACCAGCACTACCCTCCCACCTGGTTTAAGTGCTTTCACAATTCCTTGCATCACTTCTTGGGGATACTCAAGTTCATGATAAGCATCCACCATCAAGGCTAAATCGATGCTTTCAGATGGTAAATTAGGGTCAGTAAAAGTGGCTAAAACAGGCTCAATATTGGTGATATTTTTCTCTTTTTTGAATAACTCAATAATTTCCAACATTTCTGGTTGCACATCTACAGCCAACACCTTACCTGTTGTTAATAACGGCGCGATGCGAAAGCTTAAGTAACCTGTACCAGCGCCAATATCCGCCACCACATCATTAGGTTTGAGATTGAGGAGGCTGACTACCTTACTTGGCTGTTCTTCTCGCTCTCGGCTGGGACGTTCTAGCCAGCCAGCGCCAGTGTATCCCATAACTTGGGCAATTTCGCGCCCCATGTAGTATTTGCCGATACCATCTGGACTATGGATAAAACGCTGTTCGTAAACAGTGGTAGATGAAGACGCAGCTTGTGCTGTCAGGGTTGGGTTCAGCAACGAGCAACTCAAGATCGCAATAAGGGTTACTATAAAGTGGAGAAAATTTGACATTTGGTTATGACCGATCGGGATAGCTATAAGCAGCAATTAAAAGAATTTTATGGTAGTAGAACGACTTATGACTATGAGGAAGGTACTCGCCATCCTTTAGAAGCCAAAATTTTACTTGAATTTGTTCCACTACATTCGGAACAGAAAATCCTTGATGTCGCGACTGGAACGGGTTTAGTTGCGATACCCGCAGCCCAAAAAGTTGGTTCAGAGGGCTACGTGATTGGGATTGACATGACCCCTGGAATGTTGCATCAAGCAAGACTTAAAATTGCAGCAGCAAAATTACAAAATATCGAGTTGATTGAGGCGGATGCAGAATATTTAAACTTTAGCGATCGCAGTTTTGATGCTGTCTTTTGCTGTGAAGCAATTGTACTTTTTCCTGATATCCTTACTATTTTGCAAAAGTGGTATAGCTTCTTGAAAACAGGAGGGTATGTGGCATTTACCTGTCCTCCGGAAACTGCTTATATGGCATCTCTTCAGCAGAGGATCTGCGCTAGAGTTTTGGGCGAATCATTACCACATATTCTTGAACCACTGGGGACTCCAGAAAAATGTCGAAGTTTGCTCAATCAGGCAGGTTTTAGAGATATTGAAATTAAGATTGAACCCTCAGGACGTTACCGCCCTCTTAGGGATAACAAATTATCTTGGACAGCAATTAATATAAATTTTAAAGGTAATCCGTTATTGTCAAAATTATCACCAGAAAAATTAAATCAGTTGGAAGTTGAATACACTACAGAAATTGAGAAACTAGCAACCGATCGAGGTCTTTGGATAGACACTACAAAGTTCTTTGTTCGCGCTCGAAAATAAGTTGATGAGCTTTGCTGCTGAACTGACAGCTAAGGGCGATCGCACATGATAATCTTGCGGTTAATAATAACAATCACAGTTTAAGCTTCTAGACCGGTGTGTAAGTAAACATTTTCAGGATTTACTTGAACAGCCTCTTTAAAAATTTGTAATCCAACCTGTGGACGCTTATATGCAAAACCTGTCCCTAATGTTAGTGCCTGTACTCGCTGCACAGAAAGCAGCAGGTGATGGTTTAATTAAACCTCTCGGTCATCACGAGCTGCTGTTGGTGCTGGTGCAACTGTCACTATTGCTTCTCGTAGCGCGGGGATTAGGTGAGTTGATGCGCCGGATTAACCTCCCGCCTGTTGTTGGAGAATTACTGGCGGGTGTGCTGCTGGGCCCTTCTCTATTTGGTTTGCTCCTTCCCGGCTTACAGGCAGACATCTTTCCCAAAAGCCAAGAACAGTCTAATTTACTTTCGGTGATTTCTTGGTTGGGTGTGTTATTTTTGCTGATTGTGACTGGGTTGGAGACGGATCTAAAGCTGATTCTTCGTAAAGGTAAAACAGCTCTGTTGATTTCACTGGGCGGAATTATTGTCCCGTTTATCACCGGATTTGGATTAGGGTGGCTATTGCCAGATAGTTTTTTAGCCGACCCAGAAAAGCGATTGGTATTTAGTCTATTTATCGCCACAGCAATGAGTATTTCAGCAGTACCAGTGATTGCGAAGGTGCTGATGGACTTAAACCTGATTCGCCGTGACATTGGTCAAGTCACCTTAGCTGCTGGGATGACTGACGACACCATCGGCTGGATTTTACTTTCTGTGGTTTCAGGTTTAGCTAGTAGCGGCAAATTTGACTTTGGGACAATATTCCATTCTGTGAGTGCGGCCATATTATTTTTAGCGATCGCCTTTACAATTGGGCGTACCATCATAGACCAGATATTGCGGTGGGTTGATGACTATGTTGGTGGAATTGCCGCGAGTATGTCGGTTGTGCTGATTCTTTCGCTCTCGGCAGCAGCACTTACCCACGCATTAGGTCTAGAAGCAGCATTAGGTGCTTTCGTACTGGGGATTCTAGCAGGTCAATCCCGCCGCTTTAGCAATGAAGCTGGACACATGTTAGAAGTCTTCACAGCAAGCTTTCTAGCACCAATTTTCTTTGCTTCAGCTGGCTTGAAAGTTAATTTGCTCGCTCTGTTAGTCCCACAGACGTTGCTATTTGGTTTGATTGTTCTCGTTGTTGCCTGTGTTGGCAAATTTACAGGTGCTTACCTTGGTTCTCGTGCGGGCGGCTTGAGTCATTGGGAAGGTTTGGCAATGGGTTCCGGGATGAATGCTCGCGGGGCAATGGAAATTGTTGTTGCCACCATTGGTTTATCTTTGGGAGTGCTGAATCCCCAGATGTACTCGATTATTGTCATGGTGGCGATCGTTACTTCTCTAATGGCTCCACCCCTGCTGCGCTGGTGTTTGTCAAAGGTGGTTATGGGTGAAGAGGAAGCTCGACGTTTGCAACGAGAAGAACAGGATAGCCGCA
Organism: Nostoc sp. DSM 114167; assembly: GCF_052692655.1. NCBI lineage: Bacteria > Bacillati > Cyanobacteriota > Cyanophyceae > Nostocales > Nostocaceae > Nostoc > Nostoc sp. DSM 114167. The sequence continues at coordinate 2,011,868 of NZ_CP195116.1, read as the reverse complement.
GCTTTATCAAGCAGATTCACCGTATCTTAATACCTACTAGTGGTGGCCCCAACATCCAACTGGCGGCACAACTAGTCGGTTACATGGCTCACCAAAACTCGATAGAAGTTACATCTCTATATGCTCTGAGTGATAAGCAACCTCAAAGCAAAGCACGCCGGATGGAGGCAACCCAGGTAAAAGATACTGCCGCAGACCTTGCTCTAGCTGCTGTGACTGAGGAAATGCAGCTACCTGCTGATACCACCCTACAAACAAAAACGGAGTCGGGGCGTAATAAAGCGGAGGTAATTTTGAATGAAGCAAACAAAAACTATGACTTGATTGTATTGGGAGCTTCAGAACAGATCCGCCCCCAGAAAGCATTGTTCAATTTGCTTGTCGATCGGGTTGTCCAAGAAGCACCTTGTGCAACGATGGTGGTAAAGTCGCATCTACCCCAACCGAAAGGCGAGATATGCAAAATTCCTCAACAACAGCTTAAAAAGATTTTGGTGCCAACGGTGGGGACAGAATATAGTAAAAATGCTGTAGAGATCGCAAGTACGATCGCGGCTCAAACCGGGGCATTAGTGACGATCGTTAACGTAATTAATTTGCCACAGGTTGAGTATATTCTTTACGAACAGCGATCGCTAGCTCCAGTCAAGGAAATTGCTCACGATATGCTCGAACAGCAAGCAGAAATGGGCCGCAATCTGGGTGCTGATGTCAAAACTTATATTCTTCAAGGAAGCAGTCCAGAAAAGGAAATCCTCAAGTTTGCCCAAACCGAGGAAGTTGACTTAATTATTTTAGGGAGTAGTATCCGCATGGTTACGGGTCGCGTTTTCTTCGGTCATAGAGTCGATGCAATTCTGAGTAAAGCCCATTGTCCAGTAGCGGTAATTACTGTACCTTAAGAGTGCTGAGTGCTGTTAGCGGTAGCTCGGCGTTTAGCTCGTCCTGAGTATAAACCCAGTTGGTTTAAAGCTTTGAGCAATCAACACTGTCCTAATACCAATTGGAAAAAAGAATGCGACAAATAGACCATTTGTAGAGACGCGATTCATCGCGTCTTTACCCAAGAATATGTTCCAATCATTAATTGAATTGGTATAACATATCTGACTACAGCTATACATTAGACTTCTTGCAGAAGTCGGGGAAAGGGTAAGGGGTAAGGGGTAAGGGGAAAAGGCTCCCTAAACCTTTCCTCTTTAACATGAGTCCCTTTCCCCCAAGAGTGCAAAAGTTACTTTTGCAAGAGGACTATTTATTTCATAAACATTGCAAAAAAGAATGTAGAGACGTAGCTATGCCATGTCTCTACAAAGGTTCTAGATAACGCATATTTAATTTCACCAGATATCTAATGATTTGGTCTTAGCGCGAAGCTCTGGATGTTACCGATCTTTGTAAATTAGCTAAAGCGCGATTGTAATCCAAAATAGCTGTAACTCGATTACCTTCTGCTCTTGTCAGGTCATTTTCAGCATCAATTACCTCTGTTTGAGTACCCACACCAGCTTGAAACCTCAACCTTGCTAAATTCAGAGCTTCCCTAGCTTGATTTAAAGCCACACTAGAAGTCTGCACATTATTTAAATTGGATTGCAATTGAGCATAGTACTGTTCTACATCAAAGCGAATTAGGTCGCGCTGACTAGCAAATTGAGTCTCTGCGATCGCAATATTAGCTCTCGACTGAGCCGCTCTTGCTCTTGCTGCTCCTCCTTCAAATAAAGTTAGATTGCCTTGAAGTCCTACTGAATAGCCATCAGTAATGCTCGCGCCATCATTATACCGATCTAGCAGATTGTAGTTGCCTACCAAACTAACTTGCGGTCCTAGCTGTGAAAGTGCCTGTCGTCGCTGTTGCTCAGAAATATTACGTTGTGCCAAAAACTGTTGCAACTCTGGACGATTTTGAAACGCTTGGACAATACTTTGCTCTACCGTCTGCGACCAAAGACCCGCTAATTGTACGGGATCTGAGGCAGTGATATCAACTGACTGCGACAAACTTAACAACGTAGCAAGCTGACGACGGGCAATTTGCTGCTGTGAGATCGCATTAGTCAGTTGTTGTTGGGCGTTTGCTAAATTCACCTGAGCTTGCAGCACATCGAACCGCGTACCCACTCCAGCCTGTTCTCTAGCTAGAGTATCCCGCAAACTTGCCTGGGCATTGATCACAGCAGACTGATTAATTCTGACTAGTTGATCTGCTTGTTGCAAATCGTAGTATTGAGTGGTCGCATTCAAGCTAATTGTCAAAGACTGACTTTCAACATTTAATTCATCTACCCGTAGCTGTTCTTCGGCGGCTCGGATAGCCGCTTGTGTGTTCCCAGAAGTATAGAGATTATAATTCAGTTGTGCTGAACCATTAAAAGAAGTGCTGGCTTGAGACGAATTGCTCTTAAAACCATTACCATTATTAGTCACACTACTGTTAATACCAAGAGTAGGAAACAAAGCAGCTTGAGACTCGCGTAGCGCTGAACGACTGCGTTCTAGCTGTAATATAGCTACCTGTAAGTCTCGATTATTGCGTTTTGCGAGTTCCAAAGCTTGTGCCAAACTGATTGGCACAGTTCCCTGAATCCTTACTTCCTCCGGTTTAGTTGGAAATTGCAGAGGGTTGGGATTGGGGTTGAGGCGATCGGGAACTTGTACAGAGCTTGAAGAATTCTGTGCTTTTAGCTCAGTTGCTGCACTTACTGCATTTGGAAGAAGAATCGCCAACGCCACAGCAACCCAAGCAGAATGCACGAAGAATAAGCTGAAATTCATAATCTAGAATAGTCATTAATTAGGTTTTTTGAGGATATAATTAAAAGTTTTCATCCTGATTGACCTAAGAGATTTAAATCTTAAATTCCTCCTCAGAAGGTTAATCTTAACAAATTAGCCGACAATCAAACCATCCTGAACTCGAATAATCTTTCTGGTTTGAGCAGCGATATCAGGTTCATGAGTGACAATCACAATTGTGATCCCTTGGTCATTAAGTTCAGTCAGTAAATTCATCACCTCATGGGAAGTTTCAGTATCTAAAGCTCCTGTTGGCTCATCTGCCAAAACTAATGCAGGTCGGTTGACCAAAGCACGAGCGATCGCTACTCGTTGTTGTTGTCCGCCAGAGAGTTGACTAGGACGGTTAGCTATACGTCCCCCTAATCCTACCCTTTCTAAGGCTTCTAATGCCCTTTCTCGGCGTTTTGGCTTGGGCAAGTTAGCGTAAACCATTGGCAACATCACGTTTTCTAACGCTGTCGCCCGCGCCAATAGGTTAAATTGTTGAAACACAAAACCTATCCTTTGGTTGCGGATATAGGCTAATTCATCATCATCAAAAGTCGTTAGGTTTCTGCCTTCAAAAATATAATTTCCAGTTGTGGGACGATCCAGACATCCCAAAATATTCATCAGCGTCGATTTACCCGAACCTGATGCACCCATAATTGAGACATATTCCCCTTCCTCAATAGAGAGTTGAATTCCCTTGAGTATGGGAACGCTAACTTCTCCCAAGTGGTAAGTTTTAGTAATGGATTCCATCCAAATCATTGTTGGCATAAGAGTTAGGAGTTAGGAGTTAGGAGTTAGGAGTTAGGAATTACGAATTACGAATTATTTAGTCGCTTCTTAAAGCAGTAATTGGATCTAATTTTGCGGCGTTACGTGCTGGAATTACCCCAGCGATTAAGCCAACAGTTAACGAGAGTGCAAAGCCAGCAACGATCGACAATAAAGAAATTACAAAGGGAAATTTGAAACTGTTTGCAGCTACAAAGGCTAATAAAACGCCAGTCGCCATCCCAATACCTCCGCCGACAATGGAAATCACGATCGCTTCCGCTAAAAATTGATTAAGTATTGCCGAATTGGTTGCTCCTACAGCTTTGCGAATTCCGATTTCTCGCGTTCGCTCGACTACAGAAACTAGCATAATGTTAGCAATACCAATACCACCAACCACTAGAGAAATTCCAGCGATCGCTACCACCATGACTGTAAATAAACCCACAATACTAGTGAAGGTACTAACAATATCAGCTTGATTGGTCAGCCGAAAATCATCAGCTTGTGGCGGATAAATGTTATGACGCAGCCGTAAAAGATTGGTGACTTGAAACTGAGCGGCTTCTAACTGTTCCTGATTCGCGCCTTTAACTAAAATTCCACTTACAGAAACGCCTACTAGGGCATTATTCCCAACTAGTCTCTTGGACATACTAGTTAGAGGAATAAAAATCTGGTCATCTCGATCCATCGGCCCCTGAGCGCCTTTAGGTTCCATCACCCCAATTACTTCATAAGCCTCTCCCTGAATCCGAATTCTCTCACCGATCGGATTTACACCTTGTGCAAAGAGTGTTTTTTGAACTGTCGGGCCAAGAATGGCAAGCTGTGCAGCAGTATCTAGTTCTTCTTGGGTAAAATATCTCCCTTGTTGGGGATGAGTATTTCTGACTTCTGGGTAGTTCAAATCAGTGCCATAAATGGTTGTTGAGGTGTTTTGTCCTGCATAGACAACTTGAGCAGTGCGTTGGAGATAAGCAGAAACCAGCTGTGCTGATGGTGCTTGTGTAGCGATCGCCTTCGCATCTTCCCAGGTTAAGGTACTGCTAGAACCTACTCCTTGACGGACATTTCCGCTTCTTGCCGCACCAGCTAAAATTTGGATGACATCTGTACCCAATGCTTGGATCTGTTGCTCAACCCCTTTTTGCACTCCCTGACCGACAGAAGTAATGGCAATAACTGAAGAAATCCCAATAATCACGCCCAACATAGTTAGACCTGTGCGTAATTTGTTACTCCACAGAGTCTCTGCCGCCATTGTCAATATTTCCAGCAATGGTACTGTGCGGGTATTCTTCGCTTTATAAAAGCCCTTAAATATCTTAAACATAATGTTTTATTTAAAACTAACTTTAAGGGGAACCACCGCTTTGAGAACGACCACCCCCAGAACCGCCGCCTGAACGACTTCCGCCGCCTGCTCCTCTTCCGCCGCCACCACCGGCTCCACCTCCACCTAGACCTGGGAAAACTCCTCCTCTTGGTGTTGATTGCGGACGCGATCCTGGTGGGAAACTGAGCAATACTCTTTCGTCTCCTGTCAATCCAGACTTAACTTCGGTAAAGTTATTCGCAGTGACGCCAGTCTCAATGCGAGTGAACACAGGTCTGTTATTTTTTCCTTGCACAAACACGCCTGTAGCATTTTCTTGACGTACCACCGAGGCTGTTGGCACTACTAAAACATTTTGAACTTGACCGACTTGAAAATCTACTTCTGCATTCATCCCAGACCGCAATAGTCTTTGAGGGTCTAAAAGTGATACTCTCACTTCAAAACTGGTGACGTTTTGCTCTACTATTGCTTGGGCAGCAATTTGGCTGACTTTACCTTCAAAGGTTTTTCCTGGGTAGGCATCTGCTTTAATCGAGACTTTTTGACCAAGGCTGATTTTGGAAATATTTGTTTCCGCTAAATTGGCGACAACTTCATTTGTGGAAGCTAGAGACAAGATTGAAGAAGAAGAAGAAGAAGCTACTTCACTACTGGCAGTTGTGGGTGTTACGAAAGCACCGGGATCGGCATATTTCTTTGTCACCACACCATCAAAGGGTGCGCGAATAATCGTGTCATTGATTTCGGCTTGGATGTTTTGCAGCGAACCACGAGCCGATGTTACCTGGGCACGAGCGGCATTAATATCTTCTTGGCGCGTTCCGGCTTTCAGGAGTGCTAAAGCTTGCTGTCTCTGCTTCACCACAGCTCGTGCTTGCTCAATGTCTTCTGGACGCGACCCGGCTTTTTGCAGAGCCAGTGCTTGCTGTGCTTCATTTACACTGGCTTGAGCGCTGTCGCGATTGGAGCGGTTTTGGTTGAGAGTCTGAAGGGAAATACCGCCTGCATTGTAAAGTTGCTGATTGCGAGCAAAATCATCTTCGGCTTGGCGAAGGGCAGCTTGAGCGCTTTGCAAGCGTGCTTGTGCTTGGGCAATATCTTGAGAACGATTACCTGCGATCGCTTTTTGCAAATTCGCCTCGGCTTCGTCTAATGCTCCCTGTGATTGGGCAATATCTTGAGGACGATTACCTGCGATCGCTTTTTGCAAATTCGCCTCGGCTTGTGCCAATTGTCCTTGTGCAGAGGTAAGTTGTCCCCGAAGGTTGGAATCATCCATGTAAGCGACAATCTGTCCTTGTTTGACGATATCTCCTTCTTTTACCAATAGGCTTTTCAAGATGCCAGAATTTTTCGGGCTGAGATTGATTGACCGCTCAGGCTTCACCGTTCCGTTCGCTGAAACTGTAATTGTTAAACTCTGCCTTTCTACAGGTCTTGTCAGCACTCTGCGTCTGGCTTCTTGACGAGGAGCAACCGTTACTTGGTAATAAACGGCATAGCCAATTCCACCCAAAAGGCAAAGAGCAATTAGCCAAGAGAGCCAATTACGTCTGACCTTTTTTTTCTTTATCTCTGGAACTAAAACTGATGAATCTACGGTATTTGGTGTATCAATTTTCATATCATTTTGTCTATAAGGAACGGCTACCGAGCTATTTATTCACGGCTAAAACTATAGCCTGGTAGCCTAATACTGACAATGATTTTGAGTTTTTAGGGTTTTAAAGGTTTATTTGCAGTACCAATCCACTAGGAAGTCTGAAGTAATCATCATGCACTCTTACTAATCTCCCAGCAGGAACAATTTCCTGATTGGGAAGCAGAATATCCCCGTTAGGAAGTCTGAAGTAACCTCGATCGCGCAGTCTGACTACGGATCTAGCAGGAATAATTTGCCCATTGGGATATCTGATATCACCATTACCAAGTCTGACTACTCTGCTATTAAATTGGTTGTCACGATTCCAATTATCCCGATCTCTAGGGTTTCTGACTTCTACAGGATAGGATCTGCGATCGCGGTTCCAATTCTCTCTGTCTCTAGAGTTTCTGACTTCCCTAGAATTGGATCTGCCGTCGCGGTTCCAATCTCGATCGCGATCGCCACCAACGTAGACTTTCGTCTGGGCACTTGCAGGCGCAGTCAAGAGAGTAGGAACAACGATCAGGGCAGCAGCAGCTAATACAATCGATATCCGGTTTGGTTTCAACATAGAATTGACTCCTTATTTACATTAAAGTTCTATTCTGTCGATCTATGGATTAAGCAATCTTAGACAGTTGCTTTTTTTGATATCAAAGTGTTTAATATTTACCTCATCGTATAAATTCATACATAATAATTATCATTCAAAACATCAAAATTGATGTATGACCAAAGTCATTAGTAATTCCAGACTGATGTATGACCAAAGTCATCAATTATTGAGTATGGGGCATTAGGAGTGCTGAGTGCTGAGTGCTGTTAGCGGAAGCGGGGCGTTTAGCCCGTGCTGAGTTAGGAGTTAAAAGTAGAGACGCGATTAATCGCGTCTGTACAAGAGTTAGGAGTTTTGTTTATCTCCTTGTCCCCTAACTCCCTGCTCCCCTGGTTACTGAGCGACTTGCCTTGAGCGTTCGCGTAGCGTCTCGTAGAGAAGCCGAAAGGAGTCGAAGTATGCTCCCCTGCTCCCCCTGCTCCTCTGCTCCCCCTCTTTCAAGGGCAGGCTTTTAGGCTTTCGATAAATAGTTGAGAATGTTCTCAATTATTGAACGTAGTTTTAAGTTCTCAGACAATGGTTTTGGTTTTAAAATCCCAAAAATTTGTCTAATCAAAAAAACCTGCCCCAGAAAGCTGCTCCCCCTGCCCCCTGCTTTCTGCCTTTCTTTGTAAGATTTTGCTACCGTCAACAGCGCAGATCGTTTAAGCTAGCTGAAAGATTCTTTGATTAGTGGCTTAAAGGCGGTAATGTGCCTAAACATGTTCGTTTGATTTCTTTTCTAATGGTATGTAGTTTATGGAGTATGCCAAAAGCCGCTAACGCGCAGGCATTAATACCCCATACACTGCAACTAGATGCGACAAAGTTAGAAAAACAGGGATTGAGCTTGGCACAAGAGGCGGCTCAACTAGCTCAGTTTCAACAGGTTGATTTAGCTTTGCCACGAGCGCGGCTGGCTAGTCAACTCGCTCCTGGGAATGATAAAGTGTGGTTGCTCTTAGGTGGATTGCAGTTGCAATCCAAAGAATTTGATGGGGCGATCGCTAGTCTGAAAAAAGCGCAATCTCTCAACCCCAAAAATGGTGATATTTTGTTTGCTTTGGGTTCAGCGAATTTTCAGCAGAAAAATTACCAGGCTGCTGTTGTCAATTATCAAGATGGTTTGAAGTTAAAACCCAACGATCCAGAGGGTTTATTTGATTTGGGTAATGCTTACTATTTGCTGGGTAAATTGCCAGATGCGATCGCCCAGTACGATAAAGCCGTCTCCCAAGATAAAAAATTCTGGCCCGCGCTCAACAATATTGGCTTAATCAACTACGAACAGGGTAATATCCCCGAAGCGATTAAGCGATGGCAATCTGCTGTAACCCTTGAAAAACAAGCCGCAGAACCTTTATTGGCCTTAGCCGTGGCACTGTATACTAAAGGCGATCGCCAACAAGGACTAACCTTGGGAGAAGCTGCACTCCGTATCGATTCGCGCTATGCTAATTTGAATTTCCTCAAAGAAAATCTCTGGGGCGATCGTCTACTGTCTGATACGAAAAAATTCCTAGAATTACCACGTATTCAAGCAGCCATACAGCAACGAGAAAACTCATCATCAGCGCCTACGCCTAGAAAACAGCCGACTCAATAGGAGTTAGAAGTTAGGAGTTAGGAGTTAAAAGTTAAATATTTCAACTCCTCACTCCTCACTGATAACTCTTAACTCTCCTATTACCACTTGCCTAACAGTACCTTTTCGTAGTACATCTATACTAGATAAATACAGGAATTAGTTGCCCAAAAACATTGGCAAGCAAGTATTCCTGAAAATAAGTCGTTAATTCTCAGTGTTAGTCTGTGGGTAGAAGTGCGATGATTTGGTCAACGAACTGTTGATGGTCAACAACTGGCTTAGAAATGTAGCCATCAGCACCGCTTTGCTTGAGAAAGTTCTCGCGATCGCCTTCCATAGCATGTGCTGTTACCAGAATCACAGGTAAGTTTGCTGTTTTTGGATCGGATTTTAACATTTGTGTAATCTTAATTCCATCAACAGACTTGCCTTGGTAAACACTTCTGGAGAGAGAAACATCCATCAAAATCAGGTCGGCTTCTCCTGATTGGGCAATTTTGATGACTTCTTCCACATTTTCAGTGTGTTTTACGCCCAAGCCACCACGCTTGGACAAAATTTTGGAAAAAACACGAGCATTAATTAGATCGTCTTCGACAATTAAAACAGTTTTCATGAGAATTTTAGTTATAGAGGTGAAGAGATTCAAGAATTCCAGAATACAAAATTAAAGATTTGCAATCATGATGAAAAGAAGTCAGAAGACAGAATTCAAAATACAGAATACCCCAACACTCAAGTCAGGGGTAAGAGTCATGGAAAGAATTTTTTCTTTACGCGCGTTTAAAATCGCTTGCTCTAAACCTGAATTTTCTATCCAGTCCCACAAAATCCATTTTGAATTCCGTCTCCCGAATTATAAATTTTTCTTCGGTAAGTATCATGGCTACTAAGTTTATGTAGATTATACTCGTGTGCATCCTTTTTAATAGTCAATGTGCATCTTCGTCATCAAGGATGATACTACTGCTTTTTCTTCTGTGACTATCAAAATTTTGTTATGAATCTCATTTCATCCGTTATGCTGTGGTTGCCGCAGTGTTGAGTTCCATCGGCTTTTGTGTAGTTAAATTTCAGGGAAAAAACTCATGGCAAAACAGTTAAACCTTCTCTCAACGGGACAGGTAATTCCAACAGCCCTGCATACCGAGATGCAACGGTCTTATCTAGAATATGCCATGAGCGTGATTGTCGGGCGAGCGCTACCAGACGTGCGTGATGGCTTAAAACCAGTGCATCGGCGCATTTTGTATGCAATGCACGAACTCGGTTTGGTACCAGATAGACCTTATCGAAAATGTGCTCGTGTAGTGGGTGATGTGTTGGGTAAATACCATCCCCACGGCGACCAATCAGTTTACGATGCCTTAGTCAGACTGGTGCAGGATTTTTCTAGCCGCTATCCCTTGCTGGCAGGACATGGTAACTTTGGCAGCGTCGATAATGACCCGCCAGCAGCAATGCGCTACACAGAAACGCGCCTCGCACCGATCAGCCATGAGGGAATGCTGACAGAAATTGGTGAAGAAACTGTGGAATTTGTCGGTAACTTTGATAATTCCCAGCAAGAACCAACAGTGTTACCTGCTCAGTTGCCGTTTCTGTTACTTAATGGCTGTTCTGGTATTGCTGTGGGAATGGCGACAAATGTACCACCCCACAATTTGGGGGAAGTTGTTGATGGGTTAATTGCTTTAATCGACAACCCAGATTTGCCAGATGAAAAATTATTTGAGCTAATTCCAGGGCCAGATTTTCCCACTGGTGGGGAAATAGTTGGTGAAACGGGAATTCGGGAAGCATATACCACAGGTAAAGGTGGAATTCTGCTGCGGGGAGTCGCAACTGTAGAGGAAATTCCCGCCGCTAGGGGAAGCAAGCGCCGGACGGCAATTATCATTACAGAATTGCCTTATCAAGTGAATAAGGCTGCCTGGATTGAGAAGGTAGCGGACTTAGTCAATCAAGGACGCTTGCAAGGAATTTCCGATCTTCGGGATGAGAGCGATCGCGAAGGGATGCGGGTGGTAATTGAACTCAAACGCGATACCAATCCCCAAGAAGTTCTCCAGCATTTATATCAGCAAACTGCTTTACAAATGACTTTTGGGGCGATTCTGCTGGCAATCGTAGATGGACAACCCCGCCAGTTAAGTTTGCGTCAACTGTTGCAGGAGTTTTTGAGATTCCGAGAAGAGACACTGAACCGTCGTTACAATTACGAGTTGGGTAAGGCCCAAAATCGCGTGCATTTGGTAGAAGGTTTGCTGAAAGCGCTGTCTAATTTGGATGAGGTAATTCAAATCTTGCGCCAAGCTCCCGATGGGAGTACGGCAAAAATTAACCTTTGTAGCCGACTGGATTTGAGTGAGGTACAAGGAGATGCAATTCTCGCTATGCCGTTGCGTCGCCTCACTAGTTTAGAACAGCAAAATTTGCAGCAGGAATTTGAGCAGATCAGCGAACAAATTAGCTTATTGGAGCTATTACTGAGCGATCGCCGCGAATTATTGAAGGCGCTGAAAAAAGATTTGCGATCGCTTAAGCGCAAGTACAGCGATCCCCGGCGAACGAAAATTGCAGAGGAGCAAAAGTATAAGGTAGAGGAGCAGAAAGGCAGAGGGGCAGAGGGGCACAGAAGCAAAGGGGTAGAGGAGGAAGAACTTAAATCTTCAGAACCAGTAGAGGAAGCGATTTTAGAATTTACCCAACGGGGTTATGTCCGCCGCACCCAACCATCTGCGAGAAAGTCAAAAGCTGAAAATGGTCTGCACGATAATGACTTCATTATCCAAACTGTGTTGACTGACACAGGGAAAGACTTGCTAATACTAACTGGTGGCGGCAAAGTGTATCCGGTGAATGTGGGAGAAATTCCCCTAACTACTGGGCGTTCTCCACGAGGAAAACCTTTGATCACTATGCTCAGTAGTACTGCTCAAGGCACTCAAGAAGCTGTTGTCAGCCGCTTTTTGCTGCCGGAAAATCTCGAAACTAGACAGATGATTCTCTTAACGAAACAGGGAAGAATTAAGCGTCTGTCTCTGGGAGAATTCACTAACCTGACTCGGCGCGGCATCACGATTTTGAAGCTCAAAGACGATGATGAATTGTCATTTACCCAGTTCGCCAAACCAGGGGATCATCTGATTTTAGCTAGTTCCGGTGGGCGAATGTTGCGCTTTGCAGTTAATGATGAACAATTGCCGATCATGGGACGCACAGCAATGGGTTTACAAGCATTTCGACTATTGAGAAATCAGCAAATGGTTGGCTGTGTCACTGTCGGTAAAGATGACCAACTGCTGCTAGTTACTCAAGAAGGATATGCCAAGCGGATGGCTGCGAGTCAGTTAAGAGCGGCTAATCGCGGTGATTTAGGCACGCAAGCGCTGAAATTTGCTAGCAAAACTGACAACTTAGCTGGTATGGTCATAGCGATGCCAACTCTTGGAGACGCTACGCGTAGCTTGCTTCCACGAAGTGGTACGGCGGGCTACGCCAACGCATCTGGCGAAATAGCTTTAGTAACGAATAAGGAGCGGGTCGTGCGGATACCTGTGGAAACAGTGCCGCTCTTAGGTAGGGATGTCAAAGGTGAAAGCATCCTCCAACTCAACCGCGATGAAAAAATCATCACCGTGGCGGAAGTGCGATCGTAAATTAGGGTGATGTTCAACTTGCGACAAGCCAACTTGCAGGATTTAGAGGCACTAATCCAACTGCGTCTCGAACTCCTGCGGGAAGCTGGCGATATTAAAGGTGATGACACCACAAATCTAGCAGAAGCAACTCGAAAATATCTTGGCGAAAAAATACCGACGGGTGAGTTTTTAGCTTGGGTAGCTGAAGTGAATAACCAAATTGTTGCCACTAGCGGCTTGGTATTTTTTCAACGACCCCCTTACAACGGCAATTTCTCAGGCTTAGAAGGCTACATTCTGAACGTTTATACAATTCCGATGTGGCGAGGACAGGGAATTGCAACAGCATTATTAAAAGAAGTTATTAACTTTGTGAGAGCAACTGAGGCAAAACGCCTCTGGCTTCACGCCACTGAGGATGGTAAACATATCTACGAGAAGCTTGGTTTTGTCTCGACTGCAAAAGAAATGGAAATTGTCTGGTAGTCAACCTGAGTTCGGGATAAGGAAAAGGACAGGTAGTAAGCTGAAAATAACAACAAATCCAGCAACCTGTCCTATGTTTAGTTTAGATGCTTTGTTCTGTCATGTAGATGATTTCTGTAAAGCGTTTGAAGCTCAATGGCACAGAAAACTGTTAAATCATGGATGAATAAAACGTGTAAGAGCGAAAAGCTTGTGTTTAAGTGAAATAATGACAATTATCATCGCTTTTCATCAAAATCACTACCGGAATTTCAAACATTTTTATTTGAATCAGGTGAAACAGCAGTGGAGTTCTGCGTTTCCAGGTCTTCCTTCTTATCAACGATTTATTGAATGGATACCATCAACTTTAATACCTTTATGCGTCTATCTGAAGCATTGTTTCGGACAATGTACGGGTATCGGCTTTATCGATTCAACCTGCTTGAAGGTATGTCATAATCGTCGGATTTCTCGGCATAAGGTATTTAAAGGTTTAGCCGCTCGTGGCAAGACTTCCGTGGATTGGTTTTTTGGTTTTAAGCTTCATATTGTTGTCAATGAGCTTGGTCAACTCTTAAATGTGACTCTTACTCCTGGTAATATTGATGACCGTAAACCCGTACCAGATTTACTGTGTAAGCTTTTTGGCAAAATATTTGGCGTTAGCGAAGCTTACCGAAGGTATCGCGGCTATGTTTCTGAAAAACTTGCTTCTCAGCTTTTGGAAGAGTTCGGAATCCAATTTTTCGCTAAACCCCGTCGCAATATGAAGAATAGGCTGATGCGTCTTCATGACAAACTTTTGTCCCGTAAACGCTCAATTATTGAAACGATTAATGATCAACTCAAAAATATTTCTCAGATTGAACATTCTCGACACCGAAGCCCCGTTAATTTTTGCGTTAACGTTCTTTGCGGATTAATCGCTTATTGTCATCAACCTAAGAAACCTAGCCTTCAACTGGAGTGGCTTTTACCTCCTTATCTTTAACCCGAACTCAGGTTAGTCACTTAAATTATCAATAATTTTTCTATTTTAAAAGGCAAAATATATTTAAGATCAAGCGATTCAATTAAATTAATTGATAAATAATCTCAACAGTATAAAATTATTTATAAAGCTAAAAGTCTGAATCACATTTCTTTTACCTCAGAAACTCTTACTGAAGGCTGATGTTTTAGTCTGTATAAATAGCTATTTCTATTTATGTCAAGCTATGGAAACAAAAGTATAAAAAATGTTGTCTTTATGAAAATATTTGTTATATTAGTTTACATAAGGCAATAAACATTAAAAATTGAATTTGGAGTTCTAACCATGACAAATGCAACCACAACAAAAGTCACTACTCCCGTAATTGAAGATCGCAACGCTTGGCGTTGGGGCTTTACCCCACAAGCAGAAATTTGGAACGGTCGCTTGGCAATGATTGGCTTTTTAGCAGCCGTTTTGGTTGAGCTTTTTTCTGGTCAAGGCTTTCTACATTTTTGGGGCATCCTATAATAAGTTTTAATATTTAAGATGACCTATAAATAAAAAAACCTGGAGTGCTAATTCACTACCAGGCTTTTATTTTTTTGTCATTTGTTAGTTGTCATTTGTCATTTGTTTATTCACTAATGACCAATGACTAATGACTAGTTGACTACCGAATATATTCCTTGAGAACGCTGTTACGATTTGGATGGCGTAACTTGCGGAGTGCCTTCGCCTCAATTTGACGAATCCGTTCGCGGGTGACGTTGAAAATCTGACCGATTTCCTCAAGAGTTTTCATCCGACCATCATCCAAGCCGTAACGCAGTCTGAGGACATCACGTTCGCGGGGGCTGAGACTGTCGAGGACTTTTTCAAGGTCTTCGCGCAGAAGATTTTTGGAAACTTGGTCTTCTGGTGTCTCACCATCGGATTCAATAAAATCGCCCAATCGAGAATCTTCTTCTTTACCAATTGGCGTTTCTAATGAAATTGGTAACTGGGCAGATTTCGCAATAAACCGCAACTTCTCAATGGTCATTTCCATGCGAGTAGCGATTTCTTCCTCAGTGGGTTTGCGACCCATTTCTTGAGATAGTAACTTGGTAGTTTTCTTAATCCGAGAAATGGTTTCGTAAAGGTGAACTGGAAGCCGAATTGTGCGGGATTGATCTGCGATCGCGCGGGTAATTGCTTGACGAATCCACCATGTAGCGTATGTAGAAAACTTATAACCTTTTTCGTGGTCAAACTTTTCAGCGGCACGAATCAAACCGAGACTGCCTTCCTGAATTAAGTCCTGGAACGACAAACCACGATTCATGTATTTCTTAGCAATTGAAACTACAAGACGGAGGTTAGATTGCACCATCTTGTCTTTCGCCCGACGACCAACATGGAGGCGATAACGAAAGGCTGGTAGTGGCAGTTGTACTGCTTCTGCCCATTCACTATCTCGAGGATCGCGATCTAATTGCTCCGAGAGTCTTTCGCGTACTCTCTCTAATTCCAGCAAATCGGCTATTTTCCGCGCCAATTCAATTTCTTCGTCTGCCCGCAACAGACGAATTCTACCAATTTCTTGCAAGTAAAGCCGAATTGAATCTTCTGTGTAATGCTTTTTCTTGCTTTGTGTCCGACGACGCGATTTAGCGGCTTTTCCAGACTTTGCGTCGTCCTCATCAGACTGAGGCTCTAAAAATTCCTCGTCACCTTCATCTACGATCAGCAAGTCCTCTTCATCGTCTATTAAGAGTTCTTCTAACTCGAGCTCAGGCTGATTCATTATTTCTAGGTCAGGCTGATATATGCTTTCGAGTACGTTGTTAGCCTGGTTCATGCCGCGTTCCTCATGCTCCTTGCAGAATCAATTACTCAAGATGTGTTTACTGCTCTTTTAAACGAGCCAATTGCCAACCGAAAATAAACTTTTTGGCAGATTTGCCAGAGATATTTTCAGAGGTTTTAGACCTCCGGTAGGAGGGTTTTTACTTTAGTTTAAGCAACTACTAAAGGTGACTTGCTCACTTTAGTAAATGTTATATGTGTTGCTATCACATATTGCTTTCAACTAACTGGTCAAAAGAAAGACTCGCCTTTATCAAAAAATTTACCACTCTATACAAATGAGTTCATACTGTTGGCAGATTTTTGTATAAAGACTCTTCCGATTGTAGCCTGTTTCACAGAATTTGCACTCTTTTTGTGTATTAATCATGAATTCATTAAGCAACTTTTAGCTACTTTTACCAAAAAGACATTGAAAACGGGATTTATACCCTGGAATTTTTTCTCCACTTTTCGGAATTGCAGTGACGCTCTTATTACATTACGAAGTAAGTACGCTTGCTTATGCCGAATTTCATGTATTTTACACAACATTAATTACTGAGAAAGAGTGCAATATACGTTAACTCAGACTATTCGTCTTAACTACCCATTTTTACATTTCCTTCATAAATTAAGCATCCCTTAGACTAAAACGGGTATTGTCCTTGGGTAAATACAACAACCGTGGTGGTGCTTGCCTGAAAGCAGTTAACCTTTTACGTACTACCTACCTTAACTGAGGAGTTGAGGCGGTGGCAAAATCGACCCGATCGAAGATCGATTTAGGTTTACTAATTCGGTCTTATTCACACGTTAGCGCACTGTGGTGATTTCAGCCCTATGAAACTTGACAAACTTTTTTTATTGTATACAAGGATATTTTAATCAATTCAAAAACAATTTGTCCTGCGAACTTGCCAATCTCATCTTACTTTTAGGCAAAAGTACATTAGATACATACAAGAAGATCGCGATCGCCACAGCACTACATGAAGATATTAACAAGTTTTCAGCCTTCTGGTGTGTACTTCCAACAGCTATTATCTCGAACACAGAAAATCCAGCAGATTACCTGATGATTTAGTTACAAAATTTTTTTTACGTAAATTAAATGTAAATTTAAATACTTTAGCTTCGGTAATTTACTGTCATCTAATGATGAGAAATCCTCAAAATACTTATTAATTGCTGTTGGATAGATGATATTTAGTTATTTCCTTAAAGCATAACAAATGTGTTTCTAGCTAGTGGTTCAAATTAATCAGCGAGTCAGAGCAAAAAGTATTATCTGGACTAGCTTTCCAATAGAGTTGGTAGTTTTGCTAACATTTGAGCATTGATTGTTTCGACAATATTGACAATTGGTAAATTATATGGCTCTACAAGCAGAAAAATTGAAGTATTTGTAATTTTTGTAGTGTAAACTTATCACTTGTATGACAAGTCAAATTAATTTTTTTAATTGATTATTAGAGATTAATTCAAAATCAGAGTGGCTTTCAAAGTTGAAAACTGGAGACTATGAACTTTGCAAAACTAGCGTGGTGTTGGGGTGGTGTTTAGACTTGCAGGAAAATTAGGTGGCACAAGTACCTGGTCAACTACATGAACAATGCCGTTACTAGCTGGGATGTCTGGCTGAGTCACTTTAGCGTTGTTGACTGTGATTGAGTTGCTGGCGCGATCGACTGCGATTTTAACCGGACTACCCTCAACTGTTTTAACTTCTCCAGATGTCAATTGCTGCGAGGTAATTCCTCCAGGTATGACGTGGTAGGACAGAAGCTTGACTAATTGTTGTTTGTTTGCTGGTTGTAAGAGTTGGTCTAGAGTAGCTTTTGGTAAAGCAGAGAAAGCAGCGTCAGTAGGTGCAAATACTGTATAAGGGCCTGGTGTAGCCAATTGTTCAGTTAATCCGGCAGCTTGCACTGCTTGAATGAGAGTTTTAAACTGTCCTTGATTAGCTGCTGACTTTGCTAATTCTGCTAAATTTTGGGTGGCAATAGTGGGAGTAGGAGTTGGCGTGACGGGCAAGACAGTTGTTGAAGGGACAGTTGCTGTAGGAGTTTCTACAACAGGTTGAGCGCAGGCAGACAGAGCAACTAAGCTACCGATGCCAATAAAATTGAACAATGTTCCTACTATGCCTTTGCTCACTCTCATAGCTTTGTGTAGAATCCAGTTAAATAAGGAATTATTAACAATAGTTAATGAATTTGTGGATATAGTCACTCATCTAACGACATAATTTGTAGTAAAAATATTAATACAACAAGTTTATAAATTACATAATTTGTCATCCTCCAAAAGATGTAGTTTTTATATAATTTTGGCTATAAAGTCTTTAGCAAAATCTGTTGCAGGAATATCAAGTAATATTTCAAAGTTAAAGATCCCCGATTTCTCGAATAAATCGGGGATCTTGTTTTTTACGAATGATTTAGGACTGTTGGTACTTAGATATCTAGATCGGTGAAGTTGAGTTTAGAGCCATAGGTTTCGATAAATTCTCGTCTGGGTGCGACCCGATCGCCCATTAAAATTGTGAAGATGCGATCGGCTTCGGCGGCATCCTCAATTTCGACTTGCTTCATTTTACGAGTTTCTGGGTTCATGGTGGTGTCCCAGAGTTGTTGTGGCATCATTTCACCCAAACCTTTGAAGCGTTGGATGGTGTAGTTGGCGTTAGCCGGAAATTTGGCGATCGCTTGATTTTTTTCGCGATCGCTATAGCAGTACTCATGATTACGTCCCCGTTCTACTTTATACAGTGGGGGACAAGCAATATAAATAAAGCCTTGTTCGATGAGCGATCGTTGATATCGATAGAAGAATGTTAACAACAAAGTCCGAATGTGCGCTCCATCTACGTCAGCATCAGTCATGATGACTATCCGGTGATAGCGCAGTTGGGTGGAATCGAATTCATCACCTTTGACACCTAAACCGAGGGCTGTAATTAACGCTTGAACTTCGTTATTTTTATAAATTTTAGCGTCGTCGGTTTTTTCAATGTTGAGAATTTTACCACGTAGAGGCAAGATAGCTTGAGTACGGCGATCGCGTCCTTGTTTTGCACTCCCGCCGGCTGAGTCCCCTTCTACGATGAATATCTCAGATTCGCCAGGGTCACGAGAACTACAATCTGCCAATTTACCGGGTAATGGCGAAGATTCCAGTACAGATTTGCGTCTGACTAATTCCCGTGCATGACGTGCGGCTTCTGCGGCTTTAAAAGCTTGGATAGCTTTATCTAAAATCGCATCAGCAACGCTGGGATGAAATTCTAGATACTCGGTAAGGACTTCTCCTACCAAAGAATCGACAATTCCCCGGACTTCGGTGTTACCGAGTTTAGTCTTAGTTTGTCCTTCAAATTCGGGATCGGGGACTTTAACCGAAATTACCGCAGTCAAACCTTCGCGGACGTGTTCGCCACTGAGGTTGGGTTCATTTTCTTTAATTTTATTTCGTTTGCGGGCGATCGCATTTAATGTCCGAGTCAGAACTGCTTTTAACCCTTCTAAGTGCGTACCACCATCTACCGTGCGAATATTGTTAGCAAAACCTAGTACATTATCCGTGTAAGCATCAGTACACCATTGCAATGAAACTTCTACTTGTACGTTGTTGCGTTCTCCCTGCACATAGATAATTTCTTCATGCAGCGGTTGCTTTTCGCGGTTCATGTACGCAATGTACTCTTTAATGCCACCCTTGTACTCGTAGGTTTCTACCTTGGCTGTATCGCTTTTTAGTAGTTCTAAACGGTGGTCAGTAAAAGTAATTTTGACACCTGCATTCAGATACGCCAATTCTCGTAGGCGAGCTGATAAAGTGATGTAATCAAACTCAATGCTCGTAGTGAATATTTGGATATCTGGCTTAAAAGTAACAGAAGTTCCAGTTCTAGCTTCTTTGTAAGGCTTGACTTGCAGTTCGCTAACTGGGACACCACGTTCATAGCGCTGAAGATGAACCTTTTTATCTCGCCAAACCGTAACTTCTACAACTTCAGATAGGGCATTAACAACAGAAATACCAACCCCGTGCAATCCTCCAGAAACTTTGTAACCACCACCGCCAAACTTACCACCGGCGTGCAGTACCGTCATTACGGTTTCCAATGCCGATTTCCCAGTACGCGAGTGAGTATCTACGGGAATACCGCGACCATCATCTGTTACAGTCACCGAACCATCAGCGTTGATATCCACTTCTATATGAGTGCAATGACCCGCCAAAGCCTCATCGATTGAATTGTCCACCACCTCGTAAACTAAATGGTGGAGTCCTCGCGGCCCAGTGGTACCGATGTACATTCCTGGTCTTTTGCGGACGGCTTCCAGACCTTCCAGAACTTGAATCTGATCGGCACTGTAACTGCTCGTCATGTAAACTCTCCTGATGTGTGGGTTTAAAATCGCCGAAAGGCAAATAAAAGGAAAAACACTCCAAAATTGTAACACAAAAGCCTTGCTGGCGTCTGTAGGGCATTTTCAAGAGAAGTTTATACTGGGGTTGTAGTACCGTGGAAAAAGCCAAGGGAGGCAGGGGGGCATACTTCTCTACGAGAGGCTACGCCAACGACTGCGCTCAGTAACCGGGGGAGCAGGGGAGGCAGGGGGGCTGGGGAAAAGGTTAAAGGTTAAAGGGAAAAGGAATAAATTTAATCTTTCCCCTTTTCCCCTTACCCCTTTCCCTTTCCCCATACCCAATGCCTAATGCCCCATAACAAATGACAAATGACAAATGACAAATGACTAAATTAATTGTGATTTGTGGAGCGACGGCAACGGGTAAATCGGGTTTAGCTTTGGCTTTGGCGATGCGTTTGGGTTGTGTAATTCTGAGTGCTGATTCTCGTCAAGTTTACCGTGAGTTTGATATTGGGACAGCTAAACCGACTGTAGCTGAACAAAAATTGGTGCCGCACTATTTAATAGATATCTGCAATCCAGCAGATATGATGACAGTATCAGACTATCAGCAGCAAGCACAAGCTTTAATTGCTTCTGTTGGTGTTACACCACTGTTTCTAGTTGGTGGCACTGGTTTATATATACGTTCGATTGTCCAAGGAATGAAAATTCCGAGAGTTGCACCACAGATGGAATTGCGATCGCAGCTTGAGTCTCTCGGACAACCACAACTCCACGCAATTTTACAACAAGTCGATCCAGTTGCAGCACAAAAAATTCATGGCAATGATTCAGTACGAACTTTAAGAGCATTAGAAGTATATTATGTTACTGGATATCCGATTTCAGAACAGCAAGGGGAGAATCCGCCCAATTATCCGATTTTGCAAATTGGTTTAGATTGCGATGTTGAAAAGTTGCTTGCTCGTATTCAACAGCGTACTGAGCAAATGATAGCAAATGGTTTGGTCGCTGAGGTGGAGAATCTTTGTCAAAAATATGGCGCTGATTTGTCTTTGTTGAATACTTTGGGCTATCAAGAAATTAAACAATATTTGGCTAGGGATATTTCCTTAGATGAAGCGAAAGAATTAACAATTTTGCATACGCGACAATTTGCCAAGCGACAACGTACTTGGTTTCGAGCATATCCAAAAATTGAATGGTTTGATGCAGACGATCCTAATTTATTAGAGAAGGTTTGGCATCGGATAAATGAGTTTATAATTCACGCAAGTTAGTGAGAATTTTTTTATTCATTCATCTATTGAAATTATTACTGAAGATGAGTGCAATCGCAATCTCAGCCTATCGAATCTGTGTTTTTACTCCCATATCCTTTGAACTGGGTATATATCAAAGACAGCATCTATACTTAACAAAGGCATCTTTTCAACTATTGCCTGAGCGATTAAAATTCGGTCGAAAGGATCGCGGTGATGACTTGGCAAAGCTTCTAAAGCATAGATATGAGTCAATTCAATAGGTAATATTTGTAGATTATTCACTCGCTGTTGAGTTTCGATGAAATTTGGAAGCGACGAGCTTAAATTTAGCTTACCAAGCTGAGATTTTATTTGTAATTCCCAAACACTAGCCATACTAACTACCCAAGAATTGTTAGTATAAATTAATAAATTTCTAACTCTCTGCGATAGTTTGTCTGGGTTTCCTGCTGACCAAATAATTACGTGAGCGTCTAATAATAGTCTCATCCCTCACTTTCACCTAACCAAAATTTATCAGGTAAAGGTTCATTAAAATCATCACTTATCCAAATCTTACCTTGGTTTAAACTTAGTACCCGCTTTTGGTCTGTTTGTTGGGGTTGAGCATATTTTTGTGCGAGAAATTCGACAAAATCTAGCACCTCTTGCTGCTGTTCTGGTGCTAGGGTTTGCAGCTTTGCAATTAATTTTGAGGTGGAATCTAAAACTTGGTAAGTCATTTCACACTCTCCTGTTAAATGTCTGACTCTATGTTAATCTAGCCCCACAATTAACAGAATATCTGAATTCTACCATCATTCAACGTACTCCTTAGAAGACATCGCGCCTTCCGTACTTAAATTATGCGATCGCTTTTACTCACATTTGACTGCTATTCTTGCAACAATAGTAATTACAGCTATACTAACCAGCCTGCAATATCTACCTTGAATTTGAAAAAACTATGCTTACCCAAGATAAAAAACAACGCAACTGGAAACCTATTCTCAAAGCATTCGAGGCTGTCCTTGGCAAAAATGGTGTGGTGCAACGCCGCGAAGAACTCATTACCTATGAATGCGATGGTTTAACTGGTTATCGCCAACGTCCGGCTGTGGTGGTTTTACCCAGAACTACAGAACAAATTGCCCAAATTGTGAAGATATGCAATCAATACTCTATCCCCTTCATAGCACGCGGCTCTGGCACTGGTCTATCTGGCGGTGCTTTACCATTAGAAGATTCTGTTTTAATTGTCACTTCTTTAATGCGGCAAATCCTCAGCATTGATTTAGAAAATCAACGGACTGTTGTACAACCTGGGGTGATTAATAGTTGGGTAACACAAGCTGTTAGTGGTGCTGGATTTTACTATGCTCCTGACCCTTCCAGTCAAATTATTTGCTCTATTGGGGGCAATATTGCCGAAAATTCTGGTGGCGTACATTGTCTCAAATACGGTGTTACTACTAACCACGTTTTAGGATTAAAAATTGTCACGCCAGAGGGGGAAATTATCGATTTAGGCGGGCAAATTCCTGAAATGCCTGGTTATGATTTAACAGGTATTTTTGTTGGTTCTGAAGGTACTTTAGGAATTGCCACAGAAATTACTTTGCGAATTCTCAAAAGTGCAGAATCAATTTGTGTGCTGTTGGCAGATTTTACTAGTATTGAAGCTGCCGGGGCAACTGTTTCTGACATCATCAGCGCCGGCATTATTCCTGGTGGTATGGAAATGATGGATAACTTCAGCATCAATGCAGTTGAAGATGTTGTCGCAACTAATTGTTATCCCCGCGATGCTACAGCTATTTTGCTAATAGAAATTGACGGTTTAGAAGTTGAAGTTGCAGGGAATAAACAGCGAGTTACCGAAATTTGTCAAAAGAATGGGGCGCGGAATGTCACTTCTGCTACTGACCCAGAAACTCGGTTGAAATTATGGAAAGGACGCAAAGCTGCTTTTGCTGCGGCTGGACATTTAAGCCCAGATTATTATGTTCAAGATGGTGTTATTCCTCGAACTCAGTTGCCTTATGTTCTGCACGAAATTAAGACATTAAGTGAACAATACGGTTATCCTGTTGCTAATGTATTTCATGCTGGCGATGGCAATCTTCATCCGCTAATTCTTTATGATAATTCTGTGTCTGGTGCATTGGAACAAGTAGAAGAAATGGGTGGTAAAATTCTCAAACTTTGCGTCCAAGTTGGTGGTAGTATTTCTGGCGAACATGGCATCGGCGCAGAGAAAAGGTGCTATATGCCACAGATGTTTAGCCAAGTTGATTTAGAAACCATGCAATGGGTACGGCAAGTTTTTAATCCTAAAGGGTTAGCAAATCCTGAAAAGATATTCCCCACACCACGAACTTGTGGGGAAGCAGCAAATACATCGACACTAAAACAATTTGAAGGTGTGGAAAGATTTTAATAAGAAAGAATTAAGGAGTCAGAATGGGCTAAACCTTAGCTATCCGCTAACAGGAGTCAGGAGTCAATACAGTTCAGATAAAACCAAAACACTTGTAGAGACGGCGATTTATCGCGTCTCAAAAACCTACGATTTTGTACAAGTAGCGGTTTGAACCGTATTGAGTTAAAAGTTGGGAGTCAGAATTTATTAGGTTTTGGTATCGTCAAGTATATTCATAACTAAAACTGGCTCCGTATTATTTCAACTATCCTGACTCCTGACTTCTGAATTCTGAGTTCTGAATCATCATTTCTTTACATCATCCGGAGGATTACAACTTTATTTTGTAGTTATATATATTCCGATCGCACTAGGTCACGCTTACAAATGAATCGGGTTGCTCGCCGTTGTGTTGCTTACTTGCTGTGTTTGGGATTAGTAGTCACTTTAACAGTTTTTTTACCCTCTTCACTGCCAGTTTATTCCCAAAAAAACAGTCCTTTAACTACAGAAATTCGCGGCGTTTGGCTGACTAATGTTGCTAGTGGTGTACTATTTGTCCCTTGGGGTATTAACCGTGCTATAAATCAATTATCGACTCTCAACTTTAATACGATTTATCCTGTAGTTTGGAACCGAGGACATACTTTTTATAAAAGTGCTGTAGCCAAAATAACTACAGGTTCAGAAACTCAACCTTTGCTTAACTTCATGCACGGTGGACAGGATGTTTTAGCAAAAATAATCACACTTGCCAAAAATAAAGATTTGAGAGTCATTCCTTGGTTTGAATACGGGTTCATGACGCCGCATTATTCACAATTAGCAAGGCGTTATCCTGACTGGTTGACAATTGGACAAGAAGGTATAAACTCTATTCAAGATGTTCCACCAGAAGAAATCGACAATCTTTTAATCACTAAACAAGCTTGGCTGAATCCCTTACATCCACAAGTACAAGAGTTTATCCAAGGGTTAATTTTAGAAGTAGTCAGGGATTATGATGTGGATGGTATTCAACTTGACGATCATTTTGGGATGCCTGTACAGTTCGGTTACGATCGCTTCACTATTGAACTCTACCAGCAAGAACATCAAGGCAAAAGTCCCCCTAATGACCCTTTTAACCCAGAATGGATGCGGTGGCGGGCAGATAAAATTACTGATTTCATGGCAGAAATCTATCAAGCTGTGAAGGCAGTTAAGCCCAAACTCAAAATATCTCTGTCTCCCAACTATCAAGCTTTTGCTTATAAATACTATTTGCAAGATTGGGAAAATTGGGTAAAAAAAGGTTTAGTTAATGAGTTAATTTTACAAGTATATCGAAATGACAAAAAGTCTTTTATCGCTCAACTAGAACTTCCATCGATCAAATTGGCTCAAAGTCTAATTCCTGTAGGTATTGGGATATCAACAGGAACGGTAGGTAATCCGGTAAAAATGGCACAAGTTAGAGAACAGGTTCAGGTAGTGCGCGATCGCAATTTTGATGGTATCTCCTTTTTCTACTGGGAGAGTCTGTGGGGTTACATCGTACCGGAATCACCCCAACAGCGACGCAAAGGTTTTTTTGAGATGTTTAATGCAAAAACTGTCAGACTATTACAAACAAAGCAACTTTGATGCCATTCGCGCCTAATAATACTAGATTTGGCTTTACATTGCTGTGGACTTTAGCTACTTTTGGCGGATTTTTATTGAGTTTACTCTTAATTGAAGTCGGCGAAAAGCCAGATGTTGGAGTGGTAGAGGCTGCGATCGGCGGATTTGCGATCGCACTTCCTCAAGGCTGTCTTCTCAAACAACCTATATTTTGTATCAGGTGGATTTTGTCAAGTCTTTTGGGTTGGAGTATTATTACTGCGATCGGTATTGGTGCGGTGGGTTGGATTGTACCTAGCACTCAGATTCTTCCTTTGAGAATTTTGTCAGGGGCGGTTTATGGTGCCCTTGGCGGCTTGGGGATTGGATTGGCACAATCGTTAGCAATTCCCCAGCCTGTAGCTTGGCGATGGATATTCGTCTCTGCGGCAAGTTGGGCGGTTGCTGTCCCTGTGGGTTCTGCTGTAGGGATAATCTGGCGCTACTTAAGCCAGTTATTTTTAGGCGAAGTCATCGGCTTAGGCATCACTTGGCTGCTGGTTGGTATCCTCACAGGAATCAATGCTCATAAATTGCGATTATAACTCTTCTTATTAAGAATTATAAACTTAATTGATATATATTTAGGTTTGCACCTAGATATATGCAACAATCTTAAAAAACTGTTAAAAATAAATTGCAGTAAGTTTGCCCTCACCTGCAAATGTATTTTCACCTTCAAAAAGCAGGATTTTGTTAAGCTGACTTTTATTAGCTTTCCTAGATTTCTGACAAGAAGTAGAGAAAGAGCAAAATTTCGATGAGCAACAGCTGACAAGACTTTGCTATAGGCGCTAAAGTGCATCTACTACAAGCGTAACGACAAGAGAGCGCCTAGAAGAGTCAGTAATACAAGACAGGGACTCTCGCATGAATCTAAATCCAGTGGAATCAACTATGGAGTTGACAAAATTATCGCCACCTCAAATTCTTTTTGGCACAGAAGTAGATGAAAAAAGTAGTAGCGAGCAGTTTCTACTAAGCATGTACGATTCTGTACAGGCATCAATATTTGTAGTTGATGTTTTGGAGGATGGAGATTTTCAATATGTGGCTCTTAATCCCACTCATGAACGGTGGATAGGGATTCGCTCAGACGATGTTCGCGGCAAAAAACCAGAGGATATTCTCTCTGCTATTGATGCTGCAAAGGTGCGTCAACATTATGCGGACTGCGTGCGATTCGGCACAACTATTTCTTACGAACAATGTTTGCAATTCCAGGGAGTTCCCACTTGGTGGAGTACGACTCTCACGCCACTAAAGGATGCTAACTCCAAGGTTTATCGATTGATTGGTACTAGTAGCAATATTACTTCTGTAAAGCAAGCAGAACAAGCAATTGGACTCCAGGTTGAACGAGAGCAACTGCTAGAAGCGATCGCTGGACGGATTCATCAATCAGTAGAATTAGAGACAATTCTGCATCAAACAGCAATTGAACTGCGGCAATTTTTGAATTGCGATCGCGTGTTGATTTATCGTTTCGAGGCTGATGGTAGTGGAGTAATCATTGCCGAATCAACTGTAGCTACCAGCGATCCCCTATTAGGCAAAAACATCACCGATCCCTGCTTGAGTGGCAAACATCCAGAACACTACGGACAAGGTTGCATTCAAGTTATCGAAGATATTTATGCAGCCGACTTGCATCCTTGCCATATAGATTTCCTGACATCTTTGCAGATCGGAGCTAATCTCGTCGTGCCGATTTTCCAAAAGCAAGATATGTGGGGGCTATTGATTGCCCAGCATTGCCACCAATCGCGTCAATGGCAGCAAACAGAAACTGACTTACTCAAGCAGTTGGCAACTCAAATCGGCATTGCAGTCCAACAGGCAGAACTGCATCAGCAACTCCAGGATCTCAAAGCCAAGATGGAGTTACAAAAGCAGAAACACATCAATCAGTTGCAGCAGGTGCGAAACTTTGAAGCCTTGGTGCGACGGATGACAGAACAAATCCGCGACAGTCTCGATCAAACTCAAGTATTGCAGACACTTACCCAGGAATTAGCAAAATTACTAAACCTTGAGCGTTGCCAAATTGAACTCTACAGTACTTGTCAAACTCTAGTTACTATTGCTTACGAATACAGTATTAATTTGCCTCAATGTCAAGGATTAACCAAACAGATTGCAGATTATCTGGAAGTTTATCAGCCGTTGTTGCAAAAACAACCATTGCAATTTTTGGAAATTCTACCAGGATGGGAACCCAAGTTGCTAGTTATGTCCCAGATGGCTTGTCCAATTTTCGATCCTCAAGGAATTTTAGGAAATATTTGGTTGACAAGACGATCGCAAGAGGCTTTTGACGAATTTGAAATTGAGCTAGTGCAGCAGGTAGCAAATGAATGTGCGATCGCCATTCGTCAAGCCCAGCTTTACAAACAAAACCAGGCACAGGTAAAAGAACTAGAAAAAAGCGATCGGCTCAAAAACCAATTTCTCAGAACTTTATCCCAAGAACTGCGGACACCAATAACCAGCATTAGCCTTGCAGTCCAAACTCTCGAAAGTGTCCTCACACCAGCAGAAATATCAGAGATAGAAATAGTGCCGCAACTCTTGCAGATTCTGCATAACGAGTGTGGGCGAGAAAGCAAGTTAATCAACGACTTACTCACACTCACATATCTCGAAGCCGAACCCGATCCTCCAACCTTGATTGCCATTGACTTTCAAAGTTGGCTTCATCCCATTATCGAGTCTTTTCGAGACCTCACCAACTGCCAGCGACAGCAGTTAAACCTGACTGTAGATCGGGCGCTGCCACCTTTGGAGACAGATATCACTGATTTGGAGCGGATTGTCACCGAACTGCTCAACCATGCCTGCAAATACACCCCAGCTGGGGAAGCGATCGCAGTGTCTGCTCACTTAAGAGAGGATGCAGTCGAGCTTAATATTACCAATTCCGGAATAGAGCTTACCAACAATGAACTCTCACGGATTTTTGAACCTTTCTATCACCTTTCCAAACACGATCCTTGGAAACATAGTGGTACGGGGCTGGAGTTGGCATTAGTGCAGAAAATGGTCAGACATTTAGGCGGTTCAATTTATGTAGAGAGTGCAGCAGGTCAAACTACCTTTACCGTCAAATTTCCCCTTTAATTCGTTTTTTGGGCACGGCACTGGCAAATCTGTTAGAAGTTTGCTATCATGGTTTTTCGTGCGGGTGACTAGCTCAACGGTAGAGCAGTAGACTCTTAATCTATTGGTTGCGGGTTCAAATCCCTCGTCACCCACTATTCTCAGGCTTCTAAAATTGCCCTTGACTAATTCTTGACTAAATTGAGTCGGCAAACACCTCTTAAAGCCTTGTCAATCAAGGACAAACAGACGAAAAGTTTTGACTAATTTGAATAAAAACGCTCACTGCCCAGTAGCTTTCTCGTGTGTCCACTGGGCAGTTAAAATTTGAAGGCTCACACGCCAGGGGCCGCCTGACCTTATTCCCGGTTCCGGTGGTATTGCCTTGGCTTTAATATAGCAAGTGACAAAAACGGAATTATGACCAATGCGATTTAGGAAATTTGATAATCCCTATCATGCTGCTATTGACCGGGTATCGCGAATCCTATCACCAAAAACAATTCATAGGATTTTATTAGAGCCATATTACTTAGGCTGGCAGAAATTACCGCCAGACGTTTTTATAGCAGCTTGTATTATTGTCTGCTTACATAGAATTTCTAAAAGTCCATTAGCATTATTCACTTTTGGGAGTTATGCCACAAGATAAAATAATTCATTATGTCCCTGGGCATTGGGGCGGACAAGCATTTTTAACTGCTGTATGTGGAGAAAGAGTGCTTTATTATGAATGCTCGTCGCTAATAACTAATTGCCCAAGATGCCAAGATAAAAGGGCTGAGGTCAAGCCATCAGTAAAGAGCGTTGACCTGCCTAAGTGACGAAATGGAGATTTTGATTTATGGAGGATCTGAGTACTAGTAACGCAGCAAAACGCCGATTCTGCTGCACTTGTGGAAGATACTGCAAAGAAGATGAGCAGTACTTTCCTGAATCTGTAAATTGCCTTTGGTGCTACACCCTGCAAGATTTCATCAAGCAGAAGAGATTTTTCATAATCCCCCACGCCGCTAAATGACTAGAGTGAATCCCCACAGAATTACTTTTGAGGTGCTGGAGATTGAGGTTGTTCGCCAGCCGCAGGTTGTTGTACTAGATACCCCAGTGCGGCTGTGGCAAACCCGCCAATAGTACCAGCAACAGTGTGATTAATCACCCCAATGCTACCAAGGAAGTTAGCAGCACCAGCAGCCAACCCAAGAATTGTAGTGAGAGTATTTAGAGTAGATTTAGACATTTGAATTACTCCTCGTTAGTGTGTTCGTAGTATTCCCGGATTTTGAAATCAGAATCACGTTGTAAAAAGCTCTGAATGTCACGGGTATAAAACAGAACTTTTTTAAATTTGTGGTCAACCTTCTCGTTAAGTTGACCAAAAAGCATTTGCACAACATCTTTTCGATTTATATATTCTTGAAGATGCAAATCCAGTTTTCGATCGAGTTGGTCAATTCTTTTACCATTGTCAGCGTGTTCTTTTAAATCTTTCTCGATTTGAGCAATTGAAGAAGAAATACGGCTGATGCTGCTAACAACTTTAAAGCACACTCCAGCTAAAACAGAAGCGCTAACAAGAATCCCTAAAAATATTCCAGTAGACTCAAGGGTAATGGTTATCCCTGGAGAACCATTAGAGTTGGTAATAGCTATTGTTGGCGAAGTAGACATTATTTAAATTGAAATTATATTTTTCTCGCCCAGATTTTTCGTCCAGAAAAGTAGTAATTGCTAGATGAAGGATTCTTACCGATTACAGTAAATTTAAACTCATGCATTCCATCCGAGGGAATGAAAATATTTTTTTCAAGCACCCTATTAAATATGGTTGAACTACTGTAGAGATCGAGATCGCTAAAAGATGTCACCCCATTGATTTCTAGCTTTAGGATTCCTAAATTTGTGTACCCCACAGTCAATATAGAAAGAATGTAATTGCCAGCTTTTAAGTTTTTGTTAAAACTAAAACTGTCGTTAAGCGCAGGTGGGTCTTGGTAGATTTCAGTTCCGTAAGCAACACTGGTGTTTGTGTCAATTCTTATGGCTCCACCTGTTTTTATGGTACTTTCATCATGCCAGTGGGTGAAGTTAATTGGAAGCAATAACTCAGGCAATTCTTCTTGATTGAATAAAGGCATTAAGTCAACTCTCTAACTAAAGCATTGCCATTAGCAGCAGACCAAATACCACTAATTACGCCAGTGTAATGAAATGGTACTTCATAGTAACCACTAGGATTTAATTTTGCAGTAAAAGCGCTTGTTGTAGCTGTTGCACCAAATTCTAGATACAAAGTAGCCGTGCTATCGTTCCAAATCGTTGCACCTTTGCGGTTGGAATTAGCAGCAAGAATTGTCTCACTAGTAGTGCTAGCATCAACTGTAGTCGGGGTTGAAGTGCTACTGGTTGATTCAACCAATATCGCTGTAGCTGGGTTATAAAGAGCCATTATTCAATACACTCCGTGAAAGTTAATTTACAGTTACTAGCAGAAATAGCCGAAACCTTTCCAATATAAAGATTGGATTGGTTGATTTCGTAGCTGCCTCTTGGCTTTAAAACAATTCCTCTACCAATAGCGCCTTTGGATTTATCACCCAAAATCAAAGTGATATCGGAAGAAGAATTGTTTATAAAAGCTGCGTACTGTCTGTTACTGTTGGCGTTGAGAACTGTATCACCAACAGTAGCTGTTAAATCCTTTACTCCATGAGTGCAATTGCTAAATTTAGCAATTTCAATCGTGTTAGAGGAATTATTAATCATAATTAATCAGTGGGGTCATCAAGATTATCAACAAATAATGCTGTGTCAACTTTGACTCGCACTGTAAATTCAAACTCTGGCGCTTCTGGTGTACCTGTTATTTGTTGCGATGCAAATTGAATAGGTGGGAGATTAGCATCAAGCCTTGATTCGTTTACTTGCTCAGTAAGTGAGGATAGTGCTTGCATTAACTTAACAATGCCTTTGACACAGGATGAACCTAACGTTAAATTTGCGCCTGATTCTGTTACCAAACTCAAATTAAGTTTGACTTGATTATTCCCAACAAATTCAATCGAACCATCTGGTAACTTTTCGGCTAATGCGGTGTAGCTTAATGTGGTCATAAATTATTAATTTTGAATTCAATTGTTTCTAACTTGGCTCTAACAGTCTGAATCAATTCCTCTGTTGAGTCAGTTTCAGTGCCTGTGTACTCCCAAACCCCAAGGGTAATTTCTTCAATCCAGGGGAGTGCTTCAAAACGCAAGCGAAAATTGTCTGAGATTTTGGGAAATTGGACAAGCTCAATCGCATTGAGCTTGATCGTTCGGCGAGTGTAGTCTACTTCTGTGCTAGGAACTGCCCCCAATCCCTCAAAAATGATGGTGTCGTTGATTTGGATGCCATCAATTTGTTGATAAAAGTACCCGGCTCTGAGCCAACTTGGTTTAGCTTTGCTCGACGTTGCCCCTACCAAGAATAAATGTTTATCTGTCAAGTAAGGCAATTCAATCGGCTCAAGAATTGGCGCTCGAATGCGGCGGTTATTCAGGTTGCCTGTGTGCTTTTGGTAGTAGGTGAGTTCCCACGCTCCGGCAGCTTTGAGGTCAACTTGTAATGTCATCGCCTAACCACTCTTGAGCTAAATCGAAAACGTCGTTTCCTGCCTCATCCAAGAAATCAAGGAAAGTATCAGCGTGAATCTCACCGTTGATAAAGGCTGCTGTATACTTTGCCCTGACCATCATCAAATCTATTTCTTCCTGGATGTCTTCATCAGTTTGCCCAGGATACCAAATAGCTGGAGTAGACAAGTTAAGCATTATTCGCCACTAGCTGCGTAAGGATAATCTTCTGGCTCAAACCAGATGCGACCGTATGCACCGCCAACAGAACCCTTTTTAGCTGCGATTACAGCTTCTACCTTAGTTTTTAAGTTGGCAGGAGTATCGGCTGTGATTGGTGCAGTGAAATTGTATTGAGTGCCACCGCCTCTACTGCCCGATCCGTAGCGGGTATAAGCCCGACCGCTATCTTTAGCCCTAACGACTGCGGGGCTGCTATCGCTAACCATTGCCAAAATCCTAGCGGGTTTAAAGCCTCTGGGTGCTTCGGGGTCTGTAGCAACTGCGGCCAGTCCTAGAGGTGTGATGCCACCGAAGAAATCAATTGATTTTTTTGAGGCTTGGATGGTAAATGCTGCGTCTGCTGCGGCTAAAGGCGAAAGAACAGCATATTTAACACCGATTTTTGGCTGTCTGCGAGTAGCTGCACCGTCTTCTCTTATTGGTGCTTGATATGCCTCACGCGCTTTAGCATATTTCAACTGCTCCTCTAATTGTTTTGCGCTTTTGCGTCTGCCCATGTCAGTAATTGGTTGTAGTTTGTACCTATCTATACTTCAGTCATAGCAGGCAATATCACTCACTATTTCCAACCGGATAACATGTGTTGTCCGTCAAATTTTTGTGATGATTCTCCCTAAACTCGTTCAATGACACTTCGCAGGCGAGAGCCAGACCTAGCAACCAAGTTAATCGGATTTTGTTTGCCCCAGACTAGTAGTTGAGCAAAGCTGAACTTTACCGGAGCCGTTCTTCTCTTCACAAATTTTTTGACTGTACGTCCGTAAACTCGATGAGTTCCGGGACTTGTGGAATAAGTACGATCGTTGTCGATGAATTGCAAAAAATCACGGTCAAATGGGTGTTCTTGAATTTCTAATACTGCTCTGATGATTCGTTCTCCCTCAGCTTTACTAGGAA
Source organism: Nostoc sp. DSM 114167 (assembly GCF_052692655.1). Classification (NCBI taxonomy): domain Bacteria; kingdom Bacillati; phylum Cyanobacteriota; class Cyanophyceae; order Nostocales; family Nostocaceae; genus Nostoc; species Nostoc sp. DSM 114167. Next base: position 1,978,668 of record NZ_CP195116.1, on the reverse strand, counting down.
CTAAAAGTTTTAATTCATAACCGCGTTCTGTATCAAAATAGGTACATTTGAAGTGTCCTTTGTGCCAGAGAAAGGGAGGAGTAGCAAAGATGCTTTTAATCTGTCTAGCAAGTCTTTCAGCATCGCTTCTACTAATAGTTTCGCTAGATTCATGCATTAATCTAAAGGTGATTTCCCCTTCTAGCTGAGGTGTTGATTCACTGCCGTGAATTTCAAAATCGTATGGTTCTAAAAAATAAAGTTTTACTTGGGGTTTGAAAGTCCGCTCTGATTGCACTTCAAACCAAGGAATACCGTATACAGGACGTTGTACGCTCTGCAATCTTCCTGCTGTTACTTCAAACAACCACATTCTCATCATTGTCATCGTTGAAGTATCTGAATCTTTCATCGTGCAAGCCACTTTTAAGGACTGCTTGGGAGTATCTAAACTATCCGATTCAGTATTTTTAAAATATTGATTTACTGCTTTATTATGCCAGAGTCTTACAGTGTCTTGTAAATGTTCCCATTCGTCAAAGTTATCTGGTAATGGCATTATTCATCAGTCCCCTCATCTGCTTCAAAATCCGTATCATTAAGTTCTATTCCGGTAGCGCTCGCTAATTTAGAGGCATCGAATGCCGCTTTAACTTTTGCTGCTTCTGGTGGTTGTACGCCTTGTTTTGAGTTATCTTCTTCACCCAAGGTTTTTGTTAACTCATTTTTTAGTTCTCCAATTTGAGCAACGTTTTGCTCTACAGAAACGACTTCAGAAGCCACCTGATCCACTTGAGAAACAACGTTAGTAACACCTTCTACTGTGGTAAAAAATTTATTGTGAAAGTTTGGCTGTGGATTGAACCACTTGTAAGCGCTTTCCCCAACTTCGCCCCATTTACGCAAAGCATTGCCGATTAAAGCTACATAACTGCCAACAACTTCTAAAGCACTTAATATTGAATAACCAATAGACTGCAAAGCATTGAATATGTTTGCAGTGGCTTGATATATTCGATTAGCTTTTTTGTAATTAGCTACTAATTCTGTATAATTTTCTTCTCCAAATATGGCTTTGAAAAAGTCGGCAGTCCATTCAGACATGATGCTTGCAAAACCAGATTCCTCACCTTTCTCATTTTTCCATTTAAACCCAACAGCTTGAGAGATATTATCAATAGCTGCAAATAGAGTTTGAGCTAAATTATTAGAAAGCATCAGGGCATTGTGGAAAGTAGTAATTAGAATCAGAATGTTGAGGATTCTATCTACTTGCAATGTTTGCCATAATCTAGTGAAAGTCCCAGATAAACCGCCAGGAAGTAAATCGCCCAGTTTTGTATTGATTAATTCTAAAAGTGCCAATTGTGCAGCATTAGCACCAGCGTTAATTTTGTCTAGAAGATTAGCTGTATTTTGATTATTGTTTTGGTTGATGTTATTAGCAGAATCATCTATTGCATTCCTCAAACATCCCCCAGGTTGAGAAATTTCGCACACAGCCCCTTGAGTTGTTTCTTTGTTTGCGGCTTGTACAGTGGGAGATTTTGCGATCGCGTCTGGTATGCCCTGTATCGCTGGCGTTAATGCCGCCAATCCCGTGGCGATAACTGTCAGGCGTTTGATCTGTTCATCAAAATCTTTCTTTTGCTTTTCTATAGTTTCGTTGGTTCTATCGGTTGCTACCTGTTCGGGTGTTTTCGGTATTGGTTGAGCTTTTGCCTTTGGTACGGGACTATTGCCATCACTAATCGGTATTGGTTGCGCGGTTTGTGGAACGTAGGGGGGATATGCAAACGTGGATGGATTCGTCGCTGTCGTTGCAGCCGTCCCTTCTGATATCGGCGTGCGAGGCACTGGCATATCTTCTGCCTCGGCGAATGGTAACGGCTGTGGCGCGTTTTTGATCGCTGGCAACATCCCACCAAGGTTTGACGGTTGGTGTTCTGGATTGGGTAAGTAGCTTGGCGCAAGTCCACCGTGACCAACAAACCCACGTGCCCCATTAGGCGTATTGTTTGAAGGCATTGATGGAGCAACGGATCGGGTTTCTCCCTTGTTTTTTCCCGCTGATGGCTTGCCAGAGGGAATAGTATTGTCGTTCCCGATCGGGGAGGAATCGTACCTATATGGAGAGTTATCGCGTGGCGGCGATGGTGAGCCATTTTCTGGGTATGCATCAATTACACCGTCTTGGCGGTTTACCGATACAATTTTCCACCTACTAGTTGAGTCCCCTAAATCCAGTACGTTGCTACCACTTGAGCTTATGAACTTTGCATTATACCGATTGGTATCTACTTGAGTTTCTTGTATGCCGATCAGCTGCCCGCGTAGCTCGAATGTGCGTGAGTCAGTAATCTCTCCGTATGAATTGAAATTTTGAAGAACGACAATGTATAAAACTCCCGGCGATTGACCGTATACCGTTGTCGTGTAGTTTGGGGCATAAGCTTCAAGATGTGCAGCAGTAGATGGTAGATTTTGAGCGAATAGCCAATCAGAAAAGAGCGAAGCCGCAGTACCACCAATCATTCCGCCGACAACGCCACCGATCGGCCCGCCGATCGCAGTGCCCGCGATTGCACCAATCCCAGTACCAATTAATCCAGCACCAGTACTAGTTACAGCTTGGGTAACAGACTGACCGACAACTAACCGCGTACCAATCGACAGGGCAGCACCGACGCCAGGTATAACCAATCTCCCCGCCGCTTGTGGTAACGCCCTTGGCAAGGCGCTAATCGCATTTCCCGCAGTCGTGGCGATTGCTTCACGTAATATTGCTGGGCGTGGCGTAGCGGTTGGCTCTACCAAGGAGTCGGCGCGTGCTGCTGTGCCGTTTAGTGTTGGCGGTGGACTGCCTGTAGATGGCAAAGGTTGGCGTTCGGGAGTAGATCGCTGGATTTGTGCAAGCGGTGATTCGCGTCGTGTCTGTTGAACGAACTCCGCTTCTATAACTTCACTTCCACTAATGCGGCTTCGTAGTTCGCTGCGTTGAGCTTGGGCGCGTTCGAGTAGTAACCTGTTTTTTTCATTAGTTTCAGCAGTTTCATATCTGATCCTTTGTTCGGCGGCTGCTTGCCGCTCTAGCCGTAATGCAATCTCGGCGGGACTTTCCTTGTATTCGTAATTTGGCAGCGTGCGCTCGTATCGCACACGAGCACTTATTGCTTCAAAGTCAATCGGATCTCCAGCCGCGACAGCACTAGCTGGGCGATTTGTCAGTGAACCGTGTAACCCCGCATCGCTGGCATCAAGTGAAGCAAATTGGCGTGGGTTTTCCATATTGACCCTTAATTTGCTTTAAACGAAGCAGGCAACGCAGTATTACTTAATGGCTGAATATACGTCCAGTTCTTGTTACTGCCACTGGCTTGATCGGGCGATACTTCCAGAGAAAAACGAACAATCATGCGCGTCTTTGCATCTGCTGATACCCAAAAATTATTCGCTTGACAAGCCCGTTCCGTGTATCCAGCCCCTTCGACGACGGTCAGTGTGGGGTTGATAGTAAAAAGTGCAGATCCCAACCAAGCCGCAAGTTTTTCTAATGTGTCGATCTGAGATGGAATATCTGTTGCTGGATTAAATGCTGTCATTTGAAGAGATTTATAAATAGTTACTCTTCATTTTTATGAGCCAATCAAAAATAAGTAAATGTTCCACTTTTATGTAGAAGTGGAGTATTCACGGATTACGCCAAACCATTGCCAGTAATACGATAGAGCCTATATTTGCTTATTGCAGATAGAAAGTAAATTCCACTTTTACCATTAGCCAAAGTAAAAGTGGAACATCCAAAAGTTGGTTCTTAATATGAAAAATAACAGAAGTGGACAAGCTGCTACATTGTCCAACGATGAATATTCTAAAATCCGTAGACAAATCGTAAGTGAAAAGTACAAAATCCTTTTCGCTTTGGGGTGGTATACCGGCGAACGCTGGGGAGCTTTGATTCAGTTAAAAGTTTCTGATGTTTATGATGCCGATGGTAAGCCATACTCAGAAATTACTTTCAGAGCTACCACCCGCAAGAAAGACCCAGACGGAAACAGCGAAACTCGCCAAGTTCCGATTCATGACCTGTTGCGTGAGCAGTTGAGCTACTACAAACCCGACAAAGACAGTGCTTGGCTTTTCCCTGGACGAGAAATCGAAAAACATATCTGTTGGCGTAATGCCTACGATATCCTCACTAGCGCTGTTGAGAAGGCCGGACTAGCAAGCAAAGGTGTTAGTACTCACAGCACTCGTAGAAGTTTTGTTACCAATCTGCATAATAACGGTATTAGCTTGGCAACCATTAAACGAATTACTGGACATAAAGACATCAAGTCTTTAGAGCGTTACATCGATATTGGTACTGACCAGTTAAGGGGCGCGATCGCAACTCTATAACTAAACCATGTGACAAAGTTTGCTCTCTTAAGTAAGCTGAGCTAGGACAACACCTAATATTCACTGCATCGGATTTACTCGCGATCGCACTTCACCTCTGACCAGTGCGATCGCTTTTTAAAGGAGAAAATATGACTACAACCGAAGAACAGACAACAGAAGAACTGACTGTAGAAAAACTGATTCTTGAATTACAAGACTTTCCCAGTGATGCACATATCTGCTTGACAGATGCCTACGGTGAAACGTTTACCATCATCGGTTTTGAGGCTGGGACTGACTGTGTGAATGTCGTCATCTCTGAGGATGATGAAGACGACGAGAACTAAACCCAAATACGGCAGGGTTTTCGCTACGTTAACAGTATGTAGTCTCATGCTGGTAGCTCAGTTTTTAGCTACTAGCATGATTTCTTGTATTTGCGATACTTGTCGATCGCACTCTGCCGGATTATAATGTCAGGCTTTTGCCAGTTGGTGCGGGAAGTAAGGTTTTGCAAGTCGTTTTTTGTGATCGTCAGATTTGAGCCAGACGCCATCGGCTCTAATGTCAGTGATAGTGGCGAAGGTTTCATTGAGCTTACCAACTAAAATTACTACTCTGTCTCCCACGCTGAAGTCGTGCCTGGGGGACTTGTCGCAACATTGTAAATCAGTAAATTGCAAGCTCCACCTACCCCGCCCTGGAACCTGGCAACTGGCCTCAGACATCTCATCAAAAATCATGAATACTGTAACCTCCCGCTGAAACGACATACTCCAGTAGGTAGCCTTCTCCTCAATCAAAGGTAGGGGGAGGTGATTGTCATCGAGGACAATCACCCCATCAGCACCCCCATCAGCACCCCCATCAGCACCCCCATCAGCACCCCTAGAATTGTTGCCTAACAAGGCTTCTGGCTGTCGCTGATTGTCGAGGCGCGAAAATTGCGCGTTATTTTTTTCTGACTCAGATTTTTGTTCTAGCGATTTTTCTGTACTTAGATAATCACCAACCTCTACATCGCTTGCTGTGCATGGGTCAATGGGGTGCTGGTCAGGGGTGCTGGTGGGGTGCTGGTGGGGTGCTGGTGGGGTGCTGGTGTATTCCACAATACTGCTAATCTCAGTAGATTGTGGTTGACCGCTAACAACGCTTTGAGATGTCACAGATTCGAGTACTAGAAAATAGTTGGTGGCGTATCCTTCTCGCGGTTCAGCCGAGATTAGCCCATCAGCGGCTAGTCCTAACAAACTGTTGCGGGTATGACTGTCTGAGTATCCCAGTCGATGAGCCAATTCTTTGGCGGTAAATTTTACGTTTCGATTCTTGCTGAAAAATTCTAAAAGTGCGTCTTTGGCTGATTGCTCGGAGACGCTTGACCCCTGTTCCGGTTCTTCTCCCAGAAATGTGAAGCTGATATCTTCGGGGTTGAAGTACATACGGTATTTCTTACCGCTTGATCGCGATCGCGATTTGTTGATCTCTAAAAGGCGATCGTAAGGGGTGGCAGTCTGGCTGTTGTCTTTGGTCAGCGTCCACACTTCCGAGACTGCGTTTCTGATCGCAGTTGTACCACGCACTCCGCCTTCACGGTTGGTATGGTGAATTATCAAAAAAGTGGTTTTGTGTTGAGTGGCCAGCCCAGTCATTTGCAAGATGGGACGGGCGTACTCCATCTGCGACTCTTGGTAAACAGAGTATTTGTTAGCGGTTGAGAGCGAGTCAATTACTACGAAGTCCGGTTGAAACTCCTTTAAATCTTGGATGAGTGCTGGCATATTCTCAGCGCTCCACCCAAAACGGACTCTCACGTATGGTCCGATATCGTCTTCGGAATAACCAAGAGATTGTAGGGCTTGTACCATGTCGCCTGGACTCTCGTCCCCTTGGTAATAAAGAATTTTTCGTTTCTCACCTGTGGCAATAAATTTTCCGAACTGAGTACCCTGAATCATTACTTTTGCTATTCCATAGGTGAATTTAGTTTTACCAATTCCACCATCTGCTGCTAGTAAAATTGTGGTGCTTTTTGGTACTAAGCCATTAACCAACCACTCACGAACGGTAGAACCTGCTAACTGCTTTAATTCCTCGTAGGTGAGTAAATTACTACACACAGCAGTAAGACTTTTTAGATAAAAATGTTCGAGAAAAGTTGTAGTAACTGAATGCTCTTTAGCCAGTTCATGCAGTTTCAGGAATCTAAACGATGGCTCGACTACTGTTGTATAAATACTTGTCACTTCTTCTAGTAGTTGGTCGTGTTTCCATCGCTGGTATTCATCTTTAGTTGGTGCAACTGGTGTATCGGTTACTGCTTTGATTTTGTTAGTAACCGTTGTAAAAATATCAACTAAATCTTGTTCCTCATCATAGGCTAACTTGATAGTCCGATGCCCTTCCCTGATGAGTTCGCGGCGTTTGGATTTTCTGATTACCGTGTCTGCTTGCTTATCGATATTTACGGCGGTAACTGTTCTGTCAACAAGAGTAGCTAGCTTGTTTCTTCCGCCAATTCTTGCTAGTAAATCATTATCTGATAACCAGCTACTAACACTTAACAAGTCTGTTGATTCACCTTTCTTGCAAAGTTTAAGGCACGCTTGATAAATGTCTTTGTGTGCCCCGATGTAAAAATGTTCTGGTCTTAATCTGTCTTTAACTCTATAGATTGCAGATGGGTCTAATAGAATGCCACCTAGTACAGCTTCTTCTGCTTCAATGTTTTGTGGTAGAAGCTTGCTGTCGGTAGAGCTAAAGTCTAATTCTTCAGTGTAAGAATAGGGAACAGCTACCATTTTACTGTCCCCCGATTAGCTGGTTTTGAATTATTTAATGTGGTAGAATATGGAAAAGTAACGGATATTCTACCGCCTAATCTTTCTAAGTATTTTTTCATTTTTTATTAATCTTTTTGTTTTGGATTCACCAGTTCCTAAATTGGTGAGTTTTTTTTTGCGTGTAACAAATCAATCGGAGAGTTGTAGATAAAGAAGAAAGTTATCTAACTCTTCCTCGGTCAGCAGCCGCCGCGATCGCACTCCATAAAATTTCTGCAAATGTTCTCGACCCTGGTCAACCGTCCAGTTCAATCGCTGCATTTCGGTATCTATCTGCTTCATTAAGTTGTCGATGTTTGGGGATGTTGGTTCATTGGTCATTAGTCGTTAATCATCGGGAACTTCGTGGCGATCGCACTCCGACTTAAGGTGAGGCAGTCGCCACGAATAAAGCCGTCTACCCCCGTGGGGTAAACGGCTTTATTGATTTTGTTGAAGTTGTTTTTCTAATTCCTCTTGCAGAGCTTCGAATTCTTGGATTCTTTCTTCGAGGCGTAGAGCTTCACCTTCAGCGTTCTGGATTAGATTCTGTAGGAATTGGATTTGATGTTTCTTGGATGCCAGCTGATCTTTATAGTCCTTGATCAGTTGGCCGAGCATTCCCCCAGTAATTGTTGATCCGGGACTGAAGAGACTTGATTGCGAGCTATCTGCTCGATTAACTCGCTCTTGCTGATACCAATAGCTTTCGCTTTCTCTTCCAGCATCTGCATGCCCTCTGGTGTCAGTGTGAACATGACGTTCTTTTTCCTCTCCCCGTGCAACGGTTTCCTCATTCTTAATACCCATGTACAACTTCTCCATTCTACCTATGTACTATGTTGACATTCTACCTATGTACTATTAGACTACCTATAGTTGTACATTGGTACAATTAATTTTGCAACACGACATCACTCCCCAACGCCTAACCCTTTGCGTTGCAACCGGAGAAAGCACCCGCGCCACCTTGCGCGGAAACACCCTGTACCTGATGCCCAATGACTGATGACTGACAACTGCATTAACCCATAAGTCGTAGCGTCGCAGGGTTGCAGTCCAATTAAAAAGCGATCGCCCATCTACCAAGACTGCGATCGCGAATCAATAATGCTTCGTATTTAATATGTAAGGAGATTTTACTAATGTCCAAGCCATTAGGCTACTACACGGCTTATACCCCAGGCGATGGTTCGTACCTGGAATCTTTGGAAAACAGGTATGGTGCTACGTTCGAGAAGATGACTAAAAAAGAAAAACTCTTTCTTGTGGCAGCCATCGCGGATCAACTCTCCGCAGAACAAGACGGTAATGCTCGTATCGAGATTAAGCAATTGCCTGCTGAGATGTACGAAAATTCGGTAACAGATAGCGACCTCATGGGCTTACTCGAAGCACTCATTGCACAAATTCGCTGGGGGCAACAACATGAGCCAGTTGTACACCACTCCTGAAGCCGCCAAGTTAACCAACATTCCAGAAAGTACAATCCGCAGTTGGTTAAGCCGACATCCTGAAGTTTTCCAGTTTAACGTTCACGTTGTCAGCGATGAACACAAGCAAAAGCTGTGGACTGAGGCGGGAATTGAACTGTTGCAGAGCCGACGTGCAACGAAAACTGCAACGGATGACGATGCAAATCTTGACGCAGAATCCGACGCACCCGATTTACTTGAGTCGCTCTTGGAGGAGGATGCACAGCGCCTAGCTAATGAATATTACCGACAGCTACCCGGTCGCACCTTGCAGCGGATAAAGCAGATGCGGTTTAATCCCACACCCGAACAACGCAAAATAGTCGAGTTGTCATTTCGCGCAGCGCTCAACGCCGGAACCGAGCATCTACTCTTGCCCACATATCAGCCGATGTTGCTAGAGGGAGGGGGAGATGAAACAGACTAAACAGCAACGCAGCAGTAAGGTTGTGCCGTTCACTGGGGAGTTTTACCCAGACATACCAGAACCCACGCCAGCCGGGAATAACCTCGCTGCATTTTTAGTCATGATCGCAGCTGCATTAGTCGCCGGCTTAAGCATAGGTGCAATCTCCACTTACCAGAGCGCGGATCAAGTCCAGTTGAGAGAAATGAAAGCCCAAAGCCAGCAGTTAGAGAAAGTTAAAAACCAGGTTTGTAATAGATAGGAGTTGACATGGGAATCCTTGCACGAATTACCAGTGCTGCAAAATCCAGCAGCAATAGTAGTGAGTCCTCGCTGTCCACGGGCGGCCACGGCATAGATAAAAATCGGGTACTGTCTCCAACAGATCCAAGTGTCGTAAACCCAATAAACGCGGGTACCTGGGAGACTGTCAGGACAGCACCAGTAAATCATACCCCGCGTTACTTTAACAAAGCGGAGGCTGATGCACTCAAGCGAGTTGCAACTCAGAAGAGAGAGGAAGCGCGTCAGGCAAAACGCGCTTACAAGTCTCTTAGAAAGCTGGAAGAATCAGACGCACAGGTACATACTGCTCATCGTACCTACATTAAAGGCGTTGCTGATAATGAACTTACCAAAAAACGCTCTGATGCTTCCACAGCCAGACATTTGCATACACTCAGACCAGAATACGCAAAACTAGGCTTTGGCTTAGACCGCGCTGAGGACAAGGCACAGCAACGGATTGATGAGTTAAGAGCCAAAGCTAAGGAACAATACTAATGGCAAAGGCGGTACACCTGGGGGCTTGGTTTCTCCTGGGGTGTATCGCCTCTAGCTCAGTGGCTTGGCTAGGGGCGCTGCATCCTGCTTTGTTTCGTGTGATGTGGGTTGTCTATATTATGTCTTTTGTGGGGTTAGCCCTTGCACTGCTGACAGATGATGCAATGAGAACGTTTCTCAAACTAGCAGAGCCAGACTATTATGCCTTGCTGATTGCGATCGCAGTTTCAATTGTCTTGGGAGGAATGCTGTCATGGCTGATAGGTGGTTAAAAACCAACTGTTTGCTAGCTAGTGCAACAGCTTTTTGGCTGACTGCACTTTCTCCAGTTCCCGCGATCGCAAAGGGAATTAGCTATAGTCTGGCGCTTGTTGCATCAGTGCAACTTGTCCAGGAGTCGCGCCGGCTGATTGTGCAGGATGCTCGACGCGCAGCGTTGGCGGCGATGAACCAAGAACTAGAGCAAACAGAATTTGCACTGCACACCCAGCAGCAAGAGCAAGCGCTCTACGAAAGCTATAGCGATGCACCGACTTACCCGCCGGAAGTTAAGCAAGAACTGACTACCAGCCTGGAACACTTATATAGAGAGCCGAGCGCGGATCGAACTGAGGAAACTTCCACTTCCACTTCCCAAAAGAAAGTCTTTTATATGGCGATCAAGTCACTTCTGGAAGTGAAAGGCAAAACCCATGTTATTGAAGAAATTTTAAAAATGGGTGGCCGTCAGTGGGAGGAAGCAGAACGTCTGTTGCAGCAAATTTTAGAGGAGGGACAGAGGAATGGATGGTAACGAAGTGCTGGGTTTGGTGCTTACAAAAATGGCAACGTCTCCAGTCAAGGCGGATCGAGATGCGATCGCGCGAATTGAGCGCGAATGCCAAGCGGATATTCTCAAAATTACTACCTCATTAGAGAACTCGCGGATCATTGCCGAAGCACTCAAGAGCTATGAACAGGGTAAAGGATTGAAGATATTAGCAACCGGTCTGTTTTGGTCTGGTGTTATTGGTATCGCCACTCTCTTTGTCAGACCTTCTTACGTCTGGTGTGGCGTGTCGCTGGGCTTTGTGTCTGGGATTGCTGGCAGAGTTATGGAGCCGTTCAAAAGTTAATTTGTTTGCGATCGCGCTTCTGGTTGAAAAGTGCGATCGCAGCTAAAAGAAAAACCAATTCAAACAAGTCAAAAATATCACACAACTGTTATGGGAGCTATCGACCAAGGAAAGGAAATTATCAAGGAGGCGATTCGAGCGACTCAAGCGGGTTTGGTGGCTCGAATTCCGGTTGCAGATGAAGCCAATTTAGTTGTATTTCAGAGAGCTTTAAGAGCGGCAGACGTTCAGCGAATGCTTATTCAAAAAGGGATTAGGGTTGAGTTTTATTTTCCTGAACCGCCAGTGGAGCAAGCCAAAAAAGCTATGTTGCAAGTTATCAGGAGTGCGTCTGCGGAAATTCAAGAAATTGTGTTTCCTGTTATTCCACAAGACTATGCGGATGCCGAGATAGCCTTAGCCAGTGCAGAAGTGCAACAAGCGCTCAATCGACGCGGTATTACTGCGTCACTCCGGCGACAGGGATCTCAACCAGAAATAATTGTTGCCAGCATCGACCAAGTGATTAGCGGTGAACTTGACCGATATATGAGGGAACGGGGAATAGGTGATGACTGACTTAAAAACACCTAATTGTATTAACTGTGGTTCTCCTAATGTTAGGTATGATTCAGAATTTGGTTTTTACAGATGTGAGAGTTGCTCAACACTTTGGGGCAACGATGAAGACGATCCAGATTATGACGAAGAACCACTAGACCTTGGGGCTTGTTGCGGTTGCGGCACTACCAACTCACTGGTGCGAAATATCCTCACACTCCACAAAAAAGCGCTAGTTCCCGGCACGGGTTGGGAGTGCTTCATTTGTGGCATACCCGCAAATGGCGCTATAGCTGTTATCTGTGATGATTGCCTAGCTCAACTCGAAGAAGGAAAAGAAGTGTTAAAACAAGCTGTTTACGGGGATGTACTAGGTAAACAACGATGTGATATCGCCCAGTTAACTGAAGATTTTGATCATAAGAACATACCGCATGAATAATGGGCACCGTGCTTGACACGGTAGCCATCATTTCAATCAGGATTTTGACTTCAGCCAAGTAGTTTTATCCCAAAGAGAAGTAGATAAAAACCTGCTTCCTTTTGGGATGGATTTTTCATGGAAATAAGCTAATGAAAAATATTGAACACCGAATCAAGGAGGCGAACGGACGACTCCGTAATTTCGGCATAAATATTGAGCAAGTTGGCAGCAGGCTTTACCTACGAGCAACGCTTCCACCAAAGCCACAATCAATAAAAAATAACTGGTATCAACAAAGAATAAATATTGCTGTCGCTACTTCGGACGGTGTAAAGGTTGCTGAAGAATCAGCCAAAGTCTTGAGGCTTCGACTAGACACTAAAACATTTGATTGGTCTAATTACATGGAATTAGAAGGCAAAGCGATTGGTCAGATTATTGAGGAGTTCGAGAAGGACTACTTCCAACGCCGTGCCAAAAATTTTAAATCAGAATCAACGTGGAGAGTTGAATATGCCACAGTATTTAAAACCTTAAACCCCAGTAGCCTGCTAACTAGTGAAGTTTTAAAGACTGCAATTTTAGCTACTCAACCAGATACAAGAACAAGAAAACGGTTTTGCTCAACGTTGGGAGCATTAGCTAAATTTGCAGGAATAAACTTTAACCCTAGCAAATACTCAGGTAAGTACAGCCCAGCAAGAAGAAAGCCTAGAGATTTACCTACCGACAATTTGATTGCCGAATGGTATGCCGAAATTCCAGATCATAAATGGCGATGGGTATTTGGAATGTTGGCTACCTATGGTTTGAGAAACCATGAGGTCTTCTTCCTCGACTTTGAGGAATTGAAGTCTGGCAACAAAATTATTTCTGTGCTTCAGGGCAAGACTGGCTACCGAAGAATATGGCCCTATCACCCCGAATGGTTCGACCAGTTCTCCTTAAAAAACGTAAAAGTTCCTGAGATTAACTGCGATCGCGATAATTCATCTATTGGCAGAACAGTCACCCAGAGATTTAGACGTAACGATCGGTTGCCATTTAAGGTTTATGATTTGCGTCACTGCTGGGCAATCAGAACGCTCGAATACGGGGTTGATATTTCATTGGCCGCGCAGCAAATGGGGCACAGTCTGCAAGTGCATTCGAGCCTTTACCACACCTGGACATCTGACCAGCATCACCAGAGAGCTTTCGACTTGGCGATGAACAAAAGCGATCGCCCAATGCCACCAGAGTGATAAATTTATAATTAACTTTGAGTTGAGCCAACCAGCATCTAGTATGCTGGGTTTTTGCATTGCAATAGCTGAGTTGTGTAGACTCTTAATCTATTGGTTGCGGGTTCAAATCCCTCGTCACCCACTACTTCCAGCCTTTCAGAAAAAACCCCTTGCCTAAATGAATTAAGGCTACCTTTGCAGGAGTAAGGGTTGTTTTTTAGTTTAGGAGTGGAAGGGAAGATGCCTGCGGTAGTCTACATCAAAGCTTTTTAAATATTCTCCACCCATAAAAGATTACTTGCGTAGCTACTAGTTTTCAGTGCGTTATAAAATTTTTCGTCTGCTGTTACCATCTGGCATTGTTGAGTAATAGCAAGGGCTAAGTATAAACTGTCATACACTGCACGATCTGTCTGAAGGGCAATATCTAAAGCAAGTGGCATTAAAGGTTGAGATATGTACACCTCTACAGGAACTGCATTTAAATCTGCTAATATTTGTCTTGCATTTTCAGCCGTGTCTTCACCACGACGGACTCGTTTCCACAAGACGTTTCCCACTTCTGGGAAGAAAAAATCTGGAACTAAGAAAGTATGATTACTTCCTACTAAACGCCTAGCTGCACCAGAGTAGACTTCAGGAATGAACCACTTGATAGCAATGCTAGCATCTAAAACATACTGACTCACCGTTCTCTATCCTCGCGGATAAGTTCAGTACTATCACTAAAAATTTTTCCTGTATATCTAACTTGAGCGCGTGCTACAGCTTCTCTGGTTCTTTCCATGTCGCCGCCAGTGTGGTAGTGTGTCGCTTTTTCAGTCGCTTGTTGTAGGATCTGCTTTAGTTCTTCTTGCAAAGACCTACCGTGTTGTTTGGCAAGAGTTTCTAGCTTTTCTAGAATAATAGGATCTAAATTTTCAACTAAGATTTGAGCCATAATTCTATGGTTGTTTTTTCTCTACTTTTATTCAAGATTTAAAATTAGTTTAGCAAGTGTAGACGCAAAGCAGCTTGTCTTGAGACATCACAATATTTCTGTAAAGCTAGGCTCCGGTTCTTTAAGCTTTCTTATGTGAAAATTAATATAAGTATTTTGGGGCTACAAATGTAGCTTGGATAGCAGGCAATCAATTGCAAGGGCGCCCGAATTCAATAAACAATTGCCCGAATTTAATATTGCGCTTCTCGCTTGATTGCAATATGGGAGTACAGCAAACACCAATATCCCATTCATAATGAGACATTTAAGGTAATTAAAAATTGGAGCAAAGCAAGTTGACTAGCTTCACTCCCAAATAATCTCAAAGTACGCGCAGTAAGCTGGGAATGCTTTCGATCGCTGATAAATTCTGAATTTCTGCCAAAGCTTGCCTAAAATTGCCTTCTGGCACATCATGGGTGACAACCACAATCTCTGCTAGTTCCCCTTGAAAGCCAGTTTGGACAACTGACTCTAAGCTAACGCCATAGTTGCCAAAGCAAGTACCCAATTTACCGATAACTCCGGGTTGGTCATTGGTGAGGAAACGGGCGTAAAATCGAGTTATCAACTCTGCCATCGGTGCAATTTGGCAGTATTCCTGATGCCCACAAGTTAATAATGGATTTGTAACTGCTGTATTAGTTTTGAGGACAGCAACTAAATTCAAAATATCCGACGTGACAGCACTGGCGGTTGCACCAGCACCAGCGCCGGGACCAAAAAACATTACTTGCCCAATAGGTTCTCCTTCGACAAGAATCGCATTATAAACGCCGTTGATGCTAGCCAAAGGATGGGCTTGCGGTACTAAAGTAGGATGAACTCTGACAGAGAGGGAGGATGAGTGAGTATCACGTTTAGCGATCGCTAACAATTTAATCACAAATCCCAATTTTTCGGCGTAGGCAATATCTGTTTTGCTCACTTGCCGAATCCCCTCAGTATAAACATCTTGGAGGTTGATGCGTCCTCCGAAACCTAATGATGCCAGGATGGCAATTTTATCAGCTGCGTCTAAGCCATCTACATCGGCTGTGGGGTCAGCCTCAGCATAACCCAAACGTTGGGCATCAGCTAAAACATCATTAAAGTTACTGCCTTCTGTTTGCATCCGCGTCAGGATGTAGTTTGTTGTACCGTTAACGATACCCGTTACAGTATGAATTCGGTTAACACTTAAAGATTGCTTTAGAGGTTGAATCACTGGAATACCACCACCCACAGCAGCTTCTAGCATGACGTATACGCCAGCTTGATTGGCAGTTGTGAAAATTTCTGCTCCGAAGCGGGCGATCGCTGCTTTATTGGCTGTGACTACATGCTTACCATTACTTAAAGCTTTGAGAATGAGCGATCGCGCCGGCTCCAATCCACCCATCACCTCGACAACTATATCTACCGCCGGATCGTTGACAATTGATTCTAAATCTGTTGTTACTACTTCCGTAGACAATTCTACTGCACGAGGTTTATCTAGCGATCGAACTCCCACCCGATAAATTTCTATCTCTTGCAACAATGGGTGACGCCCAGCACTATCTTGCAACAACTGCACTGTTCCCGTTCCCACGGTGCCTAATCCCAGTATTCCTAGTTTCACACCCATTTTGCACCCAATTTCACCAATAACAATTGTAGGTAGAGCGTTTGCCCTACCTACTGATTATCCTGCTTCCTTTGTCATTTGTCCTTTGTCCTTTGCTAATGACAAATGACTAATGACTAATGACTAATTTAGTATGTTTCTACGTGCCAGCGATGAGCTTTCTTAAGTTGCTTCTGGTAATCACTCCAGGTTACGCCTTCTTTGGCAGCAGCAGTAGTTAAGGCTGCATCAATACCTTCTTCCATACCTCGCAAACCGCAGATGTAGGTGTGGGTTTTTTCGTTTTTAATCAACTGCCACAATTCATCAGCATGTTCTGCTACGCGGTCTTGGATGTACATTCTACCGCCTTGAGGATTTTTTTGTTCGCGGCTAATGGCAGGAGTCAGGCGGAAGTTATCAGGATATTTTTGTTCGATTTCTTCCAGTTCTTCCTTATATAAAAGGTTTGGAGTTGTCGGCACACCAAATATTAGCCAAGAGAATCCTTTAAATTGGTATTCTGGGTTAGCTGCTCTTTCCGCATCTTTAAACTGACGCCACAGATAAGCTCGCATGGGGGCAATACCTGTTCCGGTTGCCATCATGATGACATTAGCATCAGGGTCATCGGGTAACAACATTTCCTTACCCACGGGCCCGGTAATTTTTACATCTGCTCCTGGTTCTAGGAAACACAGGTGTGTAGAACAAACACCGTAAACTGTTTCGCCAGTTTCTGGGTGCTTATATTCTAATTGGCGGACGCACAGTGATACTGTCTTATCATCCACATCATCGCCATGACGAGTTGAGGCGATGGAATAGAGTCTAAGTTTTTCTGGCTTGCCGTTCTTGTCTAATCCTGGTGGAATAATCCCAATACTTTGACCTTCTATATACTTCAAATCCCCAGCGGAAATGTCAAATTTCAGGTGTTGAACAATACCAATACCACCTTCTTTGACTAGGGGTTCATTAGATATTACTTTGCCAATAAATGGAGCATTGGGACGGTAAGTGTTAACAGGAACGTCACCGTGGTCTTTTTTGGCTTTCGCTTGAGTCATGGTGTTGCCTTTCTTGTCCTTGTTCTTGAGCTGTTCTTCAGCTGATGATTTAGCGAGGCCTTTGGCTTCACTACCAGCATTTACAGGTGTGGCTTTACCATTCCCTTCACTGTCAGCAGTTTCCCCAGATGTTGCTAACTCGCTGACAACGCTTGTAGCATTCCCAAGTGAGGCTTTACCATTAACTGGCTCTAGAGCAGTTACGGGTTGGATGCTAACAATTGTGCCGCCTAGACGAGTGATACGTCGCATTTCTTGATTCATGCGGTTGTAAGGCACTCTGATGAACACACTGCCACTTTTCCGAATTGGGTAGTTAGTTTGGTCGGTTTCTTCACTCTGACGCAAACCCACTACTTCATAAAGGAAGATGCGGCTACCTAATTCTGTGTTGGCAGCACCCTCAACAGCACCTTGATTGTACATTCGTTCTACCACTCCGATAATTTACTTAACCGTTTTTCAAAAAAAACTATTCCCCTACCTTGCCAGCTTTAGTTTACCGGATTTTCGTTTCACAAAACTGGAGAAAGAAGGAAAAACGGCATCATTAAATTAATGCCTTGCTAAGTACACTCACCAAAGACATGCAGGCATAGCAAAAAACACACCTGTTCACCTTCTAAGGTAAAGGATAAGTCTTGTGGAGAATGTTAATAATGAATCAATTTAATCTTTTTTTCGTTAACTACCACCCCCATTAGGGAGATAGCTTTTTACCTTAGTACCCTACGATCGACTCACAATCTGACAATAGTATATATTCTCGGAGGGTTACTTTGATCGCTAGAAGCTACCGCTTGAAGTAACCCTCCACAAGCTTCCCTTGTGCTTGCTTACTCCAGGGGTTGAAATCGGAGAATGTCAAGAAAGGAAGGTTTTCTTCCGATTGGTTTTACTTCTCCAAATCTACTACTCTTCTGGAATGTTGTTAGCTATCTTCATTACCTATCTATGGACAATTACATAACTAGGACAACTCCAGCCACAAATATCACGAGATAGACAATCATAATTTCAGCAACTGTAATTAGTTTCACTTGATGTGAAAAATCTGTCAACCTTGCATCAGTACTTTGCCATAACGTCAACGCTTCTATATGAGCATATTCATAAATTTACAGCCAATAATTTGGGTAATGCAAGTTATTTCCTCATTCGTTGGATAGATTTTTGCTTTGAGTAGATTAAGTATTGTCGAGTAATAATTACAATTTAGGAACATTAGAAAATTTGCGGCAATAATAAATTATACCTTATACTCTTGATTCTATAGAGTCACAAGTAGCAGACTGATAAAGGTGCAACACTGATGGGTAGTAACGATCCCCATTTTTAAATTAACAACTAAATTAACAAAAAAATGATTAAGTAACCACGTTAATTCTTCTTGAGAGCAAGCTTGTATGGGATACCCCCTTCTGTTAAAATCAAATATATCACTAGGATTAAATACTTACCGGCACCAACATTCAGGCTAGTCCGACGAGTAGCAACTTAATTACTTTGTTGTCTACTTGCTTGGTGTCTTATAGATGTGCTAGGTAGCAAGAACGCAGGATAAACCAAAGGGGTAAACTCCTGGCTTCAAAATCTGCTGTGTGAAAAATTATTGACACAACTTTAGTATTTTAGAGGAGATTTATGACAAGTAAGCCGGAACGCGTGGTACTGATTGGAGTAGCCGGAGACTCTGGTTGCGGTAAATCTACGTTTTTGCGTCGTTTGAGCGATTTGTTTGGTGAAGAGTTAATGACAGTCATCTGCTTGGATGACTATCACTCGCTGGACCGCAAACAGCGCAAAGAAACGGGGATAACGGCACTAGACCCCAGAGCAAACAATTTTGACCTGATGTATGAGCAAATTAAAGCGCTCAAAAGTGGTCAAGCGATTGATAAGCCGATTTACAACCACGAAACCGGCTTGATCGATCCGCCAGAGCGGATAGAGCCGAATCATATTATAGTTGTTGAAGGGCTGCATCCTTTATATGATGAGCGGGTGCGATCGCTAATCGACTTCAGTGTTTATTTTGACATTAGCGATGAGGTCAAAATTGCCTGGAAAATCCAGCGAGATATGGCTGAACGCGGTCATCGCTACGAAGATGTGTTAGCACAAATCAATTCCCGCAAACCTGACTTTGATAAATTTATCGAACCACAAAGAGAATTTGCTGATGTGGTTCTCCAGGTATTGCCCACAAACTTGATCAAAAATGATACAGAACGTAGAGTCTTGCGGGTACGTATGCTCCAGCGGGAAGGTAAGGAAGGCTTCGATCCAACTTACTTATTTGATGAAGGGTCAACAATCAATTGGACTCCCTGTGGACGCAAGCTGACCTGTTCTTATCCTGGTATGCAACTATACTACGGTTCAGATGTTTACTACGGTCGCTATGTCTCAGTACTAGAGGTGGATGGTCAATTTGACAACTTGGAAGAAGTCATTTATATCGAAACCCATCTCAGCAATACATCCACCAAATATCAGGGTGAATTGACTCACTTGTTACTCCAGCACCGCGAGTATCCAGGTTCCAATAATGGTACTGGTTTCTTCCAAGTGCTTACAGGTTTGAAAATGCGTGCTGCTTATGAGCGGTTGACAGCTACGGAAGCAAAGTTAGCGATTCAGGTTTAAAGCAGCAGTGTTTGTGTCAAAGCTTGTGGGGGCGCTTCCGGGTGCTCCTTTTTTTGTGTTATTAAATACATTTAAAATAAAAAGTAATTAGCATACATTTATCTTACTTACGGATATTTACCTTATAGTTAGTGGTTTTTATCAATATCAAGAAGATACTAACGACTGAAGTATAAATATTGTTATGATTTCAGAAATTAGTAGTTGAACTAAATACCCACATTTAGTCAACGAAAAAACTCTTGATGGAGGAATTTCTTTTGTCTCGTCGATATTTATTTACCTCTGAGTCAGTCACCGAAGGTCATCCAGATAAAATCTGCGATCAGATTTCTGATACTATTCTGGATGCCCTATTGACACAAGATCCGAGCAGTCGTGTCGCGGCTGAAGTCGTAGTTAATACTGGTTTGGTGCTAATCACTGGTGAAATAACCACCAAAGCTAATGTAAATTTCGTCAATCTCGCCCGGAAAAAAATTGCCGAAATTGGTTATACCAACGCTGATAATGGCTTTTCTGCTAACAGTACCAGCGTTCTGCTGGCTTTAGACGAACAATCACCCGATATTGCCCAAGGCGTTAACACCGCCCAAGAAACCCGCGAACAAGATAGTGATGAACAATTCGATAAAATTGGTGCGGGCGATCAAGGTATAATGTTCGGTTTTGCCAGCAACGAAACACCAGAACTGACACCATTGCCCATCAGTCTCGCCCACCGTATTGCTCGCCGATTGGCAGCAGTCCGTAAAACAGGTGAACTGTCATACCTGCGTCCTGACGGTAAAACCCAAGTAACTGTGGTTTACGAAGATGGACGCCCAGTAGGTATTGATACGATTCTAATTTCCACTCAGCATACAGCCAGTATTGGGGAAATTACGGATGAGGCGGCGGTACAAGCCAAAATTAAACAAGACCTCTGGTCAGCAGTGGTTGAACCTGTTTTTGGCGACATTGACGTTAAACCCAATCAGGAAACACGTTTTTTAGTCAACCCCACTGGCAAATTTGTCGTTGGTGGTCCTCAAGGAGACTCTGGTCTTACAGGACGAAAAATAATCGTTGATACCTACGGTGGCTATTCACGACATGGTGGCGGCGCATTTTCTGGCAAAGACCCCACGAAAGTAGACCGTTCTGCTGCTTATGCGGCTCGCTATGTAGCGAAAAATATTGTCGCCGCTGGGTTGGCAGAAAAAGTTGAAATCCAGCTATCTTATGCCATAGGTGTAGCGCGGCCTACAAGTATCCTAGTAGATACCTTTGGCACTGGCAAAGTGGATGAAGAAACCTTACTGGAATTAATCAACAAGCACTTTGAACTCCGTCCAGCAGGGATTATTCATACCTTCAACTTACGGAACTTACCAAGTGAACGAGGCGGACGTTTTTATCAGGACGTCGCGGCTTACGGTCATTTTGGGCGGGCTGATTTAGACTTGCCTTGGGAACAGACCGATAAAGCCGAATTGTTGAAGCAAGCAGCAAATGAGTCACTTTCGGCAGCAGTTGCTCAGGCAGTAACTTAAACTTATAGGCTACTACAAAAACTTAGTTTATCTACGTGAGGGTATTGGCAACTTAACAAGTTAGCAATACCCTCATTTTTTTGCTAGCCACCTGAATATCCACAAGCAAAACTACTACCAATACGGTTCGGTTAAAGGGGAAAGGGTAAAGGGGAAAGGTTTTGAATACATCCTTTACCCTTATGCAAATTAGATGTTTTTTAGCTGATTACGGATCGATGATGGTTTTTGGTTGCAAAGATACAGATTGCCCATTAACTGACAATGCTGTAGCTTCTAAAATCTGGCCGTAACGATTGCGAGTGCCGAATCCTTTGGCTTGAATTGTGTTTTTGATGTTCGCCATACTGGTTAGCTGTTCGCCTACATGGGGCGGGAACTTGACAATAGTGCCATTAGAGATAATGACTCCGTTAATTTCTCCTCGATGTCCCACCAACCAATTCTGAGGAGTTCCCTGTGCAGATAAGGTACTGTAGTTGCTCAAGCTGGGTGGTTGGGGGGCGGTTGTGGGAGGTTGTTCGACTAAAGTCTGTCCAGTTTGAGAATTGGTGATGCTTTTGGCTCTCACTTCCTGTCCAAAGCGAGTGGAAAAGCCAGGATCGCCAAAAATGCTCACTTTCGTGTTTGGGGTAATTATCCGCACTAAACTGTCCGCCATCTGGGGAGGAAATTTCACCTGTAGCCCGTTATTGAGTAATAGCCCATCCACCTTACCTTCAGGGTTGAGAAGATACTGTTTTACCTCTCCAGTGAAAGTGGTTCCGGCTGTGGGGGGTAATTGTGTCGGGGGTGCTGGGGGAATATCTAGAGGATTAGGATTGGCTAAATTGGCACTTGGGAAATTAGCTTCTAGCGATCGCCCGCTTGGTGTAGCATTACTAGCAAAAGTATTGTATGTCCAAAAACCGAAAAGTGCGATCGCGGCTCCGATGCCGCCACTAGTTAAAATTAACTTTAACTTGCGTTGGCGATCGCGCTCTCGGATTTGCTTGGCTTGAATCTGCTGTATTGCTTGTTGAATCATCTCTGGAGGAATTTGTACTTCTGCTCCAGCCTGCATAATTTCTTCTAAAGAATAATCCTGATTTTCTTGGGCATACAACTGAGCCGCTAGAGCGAAAACATCGGGAGCAATTTCTTTCGGAATGCGAACTTTAGAGTTATTCATCTACTTTAATTCAATTTAATCCCTAACTAGAACTGTAAGAGTGCAAAACTCGTGCCATAGATACAAGACACTTGTTAGCTAGTAAGGCAGGATGAAAATTAAAGAGGGAACAGGGAACGGGCAACAGGGAACAAAATGTAATGTATGGTGATTTAAAACCAACACATAACTTGCTACTTGATAGTTGTAGGGGTCTCTTACTCCCTCCAGGCACAGAAAATAGGAAAAACTATTCCCTGTTCCCTATTGCCTATTGCCTGTTCCCTATTGCCTATTGCCTATTGCCTGTTCCCTATTGCCTATTGCCTATTGCCTATTCCCTTCTTAAATGAGCAACTGGAATTTGGCATAGTTTTTGCGCTTCTAGAAGTTCTAACCCTTATTCCATGCAACCTATTGTGTTATCTCAACGTTGGACACTCCGGCGACAGCTAACAATCCTCAGCATCCTTTTTTTAGGTTTAAGTGGAGCTGCTTTATGGTTAGTGGTACAACTATTTGAAAGTCTGGAAGGTGCTGTTGTTGCCAGAAATCAGAGAGAATTAGCTTTTGCAAACACCAGACTAATTAAGCTGTTTTGGGAATCAAATCTTGGGCAAACACCAAAGCCAGGTAAGCCGTTGGCGGAACTTTCAAACGATGCCCTAACTGTTTTCCCAAGGGTAGAAGGCGGATTTTATCTGCTGCAACAAGACCAGCTTTTAGGCTATGCCTATCCTACCCACGGGGGTCCTGTCCCCAAAAAAGATATTCCTCCTGCTGAGCGAGACACAATTTTGCAATTGACTCGGAGAGCCACAAGCCAAGGTTTACCCCAGGAATTAGTATTGCACCCCGGTCTGGATATCTTGATACTGCGTGCTGACCCTCTACCTTTGTGGGGAGCAGTGTGGACGATGAAACGTATGCCTCATCTAGAAGATAGCAATCAAAAAGTTTTAAGTGTTTTCGTAGTTTTAGGAATTTTAGTTGTAGGAGTTTGGACTTTTTATATTGCCTTACAACTTCAGTGGGGAGTGCAGCGACTCCAGCAAAGTATTAAAGCAATGGAAGAGGATAAAGCTTCGCTAATTCCGCCGCTACCCGCAGAAATGGGACTGTTGGGAACTGCAATTAATAGTATGCAATACCATCGCCAAGAGTTAGAGCAGCGCTTGCACCGAGTTGAGCGCTTGGCTTCTCTGGGACAACTGGTAGCGGGGGTAGCTCATGAAGTCCGCAATCCCTTAGCTAGTATGCGCCTCAATTTGCAATATACAGAACGGCAATTAAAAAAGCAGGGAATTACGACTTTACCGATCGCTAGTTTACTAGAACAAGTAGACCGTTTAGAGATGTTGGTGCGACGGCTATTGTATTTTGACCAAAATCAGCAAGAAGAAATGGTAACAACTTCCCTAGAAGCGATCGCTTTTGAATCAGTTTCTCTATTACGTCTCAAAGCCGAAGAACAGGGAGTAACACTTTTTTATCGCTCTGCTGCTGAACCTTTGCCCCAAGTACCACTACGCCACCGGGAGTTAGGACAGGTGATGGTTAACTTAATCTTAAATGCCATCCAAGCAAGTCCACCAGCAAGCGAAGTTGAGGTTGGTGTCAGCCAAGAGCAAAACTACTTAGTGACTTGGGTAAAAGACACTGGTGCAGGTTTAGCACCAGAAGAACGCGATCGCATTTTCGATCCTTTTTATTCTACAAAACCCCAAGGAACAGGTTTAGGTTTAGCAATTAGCCACGAGATTGTCACCCGACACGGAGGGCATATTGATTTTAAATCTCAACCGGGTTGCACCGTTTTTAGCGTTTACTTACCGAAGAATCATAACGATGGCTAAAATTTTGATTATTGATGATGAAAAAGCCTTGCGTCAAGCGATGGCACAGATTTTAAAAGATGAAGGCCACGACGTAATAGAAGCGGGAGACGGAGAGCAAGGACTGAAGATAATTCAACAAAATACCACATCTCGTCCTGACTTGGTATTTCTAGATTTGAAAATGCCCAAAACTCAGGGTAATGCTGTTCTGAAAACTTTAGGTAGCAAAACGTTATTTGAACTGCCAGTAATTGTAATGACAGCTTATGGAACAAGTCGTACAGCCATTGAAGCTATGCAGTTGGGAGCTTATGATTATTTAACTAAACCCTTCGATTTAGAAGATTTAGTCAACTTGGCGCAAAAAGCTTTAGCTCATTCCCAAGCAGCCGCCGAGCAAATTGGTGAAGCAAATATTCAAAATCTCGGACAACCAGAAGAACTGTTGGGGCGATCGCCTAAAATGGCAGAAGTTTTTAAACTCATTGGTAGACTTGCCCAAGGAAACACCACAGTTTTGATTGTCGGCGAATCAGGTACTGGCAAAGAGTTGGTCGCTTCCACACTGCATAATGCTAGCCCTCGCAGTCGCGGTCCTTTAGTAAAAGTTAACTGTGCAGCCCTCCCAGAACATTTATTAGAAGCAGAATTATTTGGTCACGAAAAAGGAGCCTTCACTGGAGCGAATCACTTGCGAATTGGTCGCTTTGAACAAGCCAATGGCGGCACAATTTTTCTCGATGAAGTCGGAGAATTGAGCCAGATAATTCAAGGGAAATTGTTGCGAGTATTACAAGATAAATCCTTCGAGCGCTTGGGTAGTAACCAAACCAAAACTGTAGATGTCCGCATTTTAGCTGCCACCAATCGGAATTTAGAACAATTGGTACGCCTCAATCAGTTTCGAGAAGACCTTTATTATCGCTTCAATGTAGTACGAATTGAACTGCCACCTTTGCGCGATCGCCCCGAAGATTTAGAACAACTTACCCAACATTTTTTAAGTTCTATTGCCCTCAGAAATGGAATTAAAAATTTAGCAATTACCTCAACCGCCCTAGAAAAGCTCAGAGATTACGCTTGGCCAGGAAATGTGCGAGAACTCCAAAATACTTTAGAGAGAGCAGCAGTTTTTTCTGGAGGAAGAACCATTCTTTCAGAGCATCTCATTTTTAATCAAAAATATCAGATGAATTTGAACTTAGAACAAGCGATCGCTCAGTTAGAAATAAACTTTATCCGCCATGCTTTAGCACTTTATCCCCAAGAACCCCACAAAGCATTAGGAATTTCTGTCGAAAGCTTTGAACAAAAAAAGAAACAATGGAATTTATAGCAAAAACTTTCAACTTCTCGTTCCTTAGCAGAGCCAAGGAATGGCTTTGGCGAGGCTCCGCCTCCTTGGACTATAGGCAGAGCCTATAGATGGGCATTCCCATGCAGAGCATCGGAACGAGATAAAACTACTAACTCCTAACTCCTAACTCCTAACTCCTAACCAATGAATTCCTTAAACTCAGCATCTACACTAGAAACACACTTAGAAACTCAAACTGTTATTTACCCAACTCTACAGTATTTAGTTCGCTTTTTGCCGTGGAATGGTAAACGAGTATTCGACCATCTTCGAGAAGAATGTAAACACAATCCATTTATAATAGAAAATTCTGATTTCCATAACAGCGAAGTACTTTTAGACGATATTAAACCTAATTGGTACAGTCCCATCGCCCAGGAATTAAGCCTAAGTGAGCATCTTCTCGGACAAATATCAGTTTTATCAATCCCATCAAGACAACGTAAAGCCTTAACCTATCTAACTCAGTGGTTATCAAACTCTGGTTACTTACAAGAAACTCCAGAAGTTTGGGCAGATGGTAGTATCTGGAGTGCAAAAGAACTAGAGGCTGTAGTGCCTATTCTCCAAAGTTTAGATCCACCTGGAATTGGTACGCGAACCCTACAAGAATGTTTGTTAGTACAACTTAAAGACCAGCCTGAAAGCCTAGCTTTTTTACTAGTTAAAAATTATTTACAAGACATAGCAAACTGTATTGGCAATACTTCAGAGTCAAAGCAAAATTATCAAGTACTATTACAAAAACTGAACCAAAATATTAATGTTGACATCGAGAAAATCATCAATGCTATTCATGACATTCAAGAATTAGAACCCCGTCCCGCCAGAAACTTCGGCTGTTGCGACGCTTCCATCGTCACCCCCGATTTAAAAGTTGAGCTAATAGCTGGAAGTTGGCAAATTTCTTTAGCTTATGAAGTCAAACAACGTTTTTGTCTGAATTCCGAAGCCATTAAGCTTTTGCAGGAATCACCAAAATCAAGGCGAGATACCCAACAATTAGAAGCATTATTACAAAAAGCTAGAAATTTACTCACAGTTTTGCAACAATGGCAGGAAAATCTGCTCAAAGTTGGGAAATTTTTAGTTGAGCGTCAGCAAGTTTTTTTGCAGAGTCGGGATAAATTAGACTTAGTATCTACCCCTCAGCAATTAGTAGCTCAATCGGTGGGACTTAGTAACTCTACAGTCAGCCGGATTGTGCGGGGACGGTATATATTAGTTTGCAATCAACACAGCCAGATAATTCCGTTGCATTCACTATGTGTTCCTGTAGGAGTAGGCGGACGTACTCCTCAACAAATTCAACAGATGCTATTACAGTTAATTGCAGAAGAATCATCCGCCAATCCTTATACTGATGAGCAATTAGCCCAGCTTTTGAAAATTCAATTTTGTCTGCCAATCACTCGCAGAACAGTCACAAAATACCGTAAAATTGCCGGAATAAAGTCATCACATCAGCGCAAGTTGACTGATAAAAAGATGGGAAGCAAGAGCAAGAAGCAAGGAAGTCTCTTGAAATATCAAAGTTGAGCCTTTGAACCTGAACATTGCGGCTTTAAACCTAAACGTTGAGCCTTTGAAGGTGAACGTTGCGGCTTTAAACCGGAACATTGCGGCTTTGAACCGCAACATTGCGGCTTTAAACCGGAACATTGCGGCTTTGAACCGGAACATTGCGGCTTTGAACCGGAACATTGCGGCTTTGAAGGTGAACATTGCGGCTTTGAACCTAAACGTTGCGGCTTTGAACCTGGAAGTTGCACCTTTGAGCCTGAACGTTGCACCTTTGAGTCTGGAAGTTGCACCTTTGAACCTGAAATTTTAAGTTTGATTGTTGACAAATGACAAATGACAAATGACAAATGACTAAATCCAAAAATAAGCCAAGATAAGAGTCACGACAGTTAACGGTAGACCAAAACGCAAATGTTCCCAGAATGACAACTGATAACCAAGTTTTGCAACAGCCTCAGCAACAATTAAATTGGCAACTGAACCTAACAAAGTTAAATTACCAGCTAAAGTAGATCCTGCTGCTAAGAGTAACCAGGTTTTCGTGTCTGGATGGGGGATTAAATGTTGTAGTAACAATACGGCTGGAACATTAGAAACTAAATTTGAAAGCAGAGCAGTAATTCCTAATATGTTTAAGGGAGTATATACTAAACCGCTAAATAAATTCAATATTCCTAATTTTTCTACTCCAGCAGTCACAACAAATAGTCCAGAAAACATCACCAGTAAATCCCAATCTACTTTATTTAAAACTCGTTGCGGTTTGATTCGCCTAGTAATGAACAGTAAACCAGCAGCTACCAGTGTTGCTTGGGCTGGAGGTATCCCAATTAAAAATGCAATTAATAGTCCTCCTGTTATCAATAGGCTTTTAGTAAGCAACGGTTTAAATATGCGGTAACGCACGGGGGTTGCACTCGCACAAGACTTAGTAGAACGCACATCAGGATAAAGCCACCACAGTAACCCAATTTGGATTAACAAACTTACTAATGCGATGGGAGTCAATGCTTTTGCAAAATCGAGATAGCTGATACCAGAGAAGGAACCAATCAGAATATTTTGCGGATTGCCACTTAAGGTAGCTACTGAGCCTAGATTAGTTGCTCCCGCTAAGGCAAGTAAGTAAGGAATCGGATTGAGGTTCAAAGTTTGGGTTAAACCGAGAACCAAAGGAGTCAAAATTAGAGCGATGGTATCATTCAGAAAAAAAGCCGAGAGCATTCCACTGCCGAAAGTTAAAACAATTAGCAAACCTAAAGGGCTGCGGGTGAAGTGTGTAACTGTATCAAGGGTTAATTGGAAAAAACCAGCGTAAGCTAAGTTTGTGCTGATTACCATCATCCCAAACAGGAAAATCAGCGTTTTATAGTCTATCGCTTGCCATGCTTCTTTGAGGTCTAATACCCCAAATGCCATCAGCAAAGATGCACCAACTAAAGCAATACTGGCTCGGTTCATCCGCAAGCCAGGGAGATATCCTAAACCCAAACCGATATAAGTCAGTCCAATGATGATGTATCTGAAAACAATCATGATTTCGCTATATTCTTTTGATTAAGTAGTCATTGGTCATTAGTCATTGGTCATTGGATTTTAGTGCATACCTCGCCCCTTGTGGGTGGAAAAACTTTGTCTTTCATGGGGCTAATTCAAGCTGTGTTAAAGAGTGGGCGTGGTTTTTATTGGACTAATGACAATAACTAATGACTGCCCTAAGCGGTTTGATGTGATGCTTTTCTATTAACTCCTGTTTTTGTTTCAGGTACACAGAACCAAAAAACTGCCAAAGCTACAACTGCGATCGCTGCTAAAATCAAAAAACCAACATTGTAACCAGCACTTTTAACCACAAATCCAGCCAGCACGTTGCTCAAACCCGCACCAATTCCAATAGCAGTGTTGAGCATTCCTTGGGTAACATTAAAGCGTCCCGTGCCTTTAGTCAAATCAGCTACCATTAACACCGAAAGCACACCAAAAATCCCGCCTGCAATACCATCCAGAATTTGCACAGAAACGAGAAAATAGGGATTGCCCGAAAGCGTATACAGCACTCCTCGAATCGGTAAGACGGCAAAGCCCAGCAAAAATATGGGTTTTCGGGCTGTATGTGCGAAACGCCCAGCCAAGTTAGACACTGGAATCATCACTAACTGAGCCACAATAATACAAGCAGACATATAAACTGTGTCACTTGTGCCTTTACCCTGTGCCAATTCTTGACCAACTAGCGGTAACATAGCAGCATTGGCAAAGTGAAACAGAACTACTGCAACAGTAAAAAATAAGATTTGGCGATCGCTTAATAATTGCAATATGCCTTCATAGCGCTGGTGATGTTTTTGATTATCTTCCTCTTCTCTCTCTTCACCATCTCCACGCGCTAGTTCGTGGTCAATCTCTCTTTCGCGAATCATCCTCACTGAAATAATACTGCCCACAGCCATAGCTGCAACCAGGAAAAATATTGCTTTACGTGCAATAAAGTAACCCACTAAACCAGCGAGAGTAGCAGCTAGCAGATTTCCTGTATGGTTAAATGTTTCATTACGACCTACGCGCCTATCTAATCTCTCATGTCCTACGAGTCCCAGAGTAATAGCAGTAATCGCAGGTGGGAAAATTGCAGCAGCAATCCCAATCATAATCTGAGAGCCAATGACAACAGGCAAGTTGGGGAACAAGCCCATAGCAATAGAGCCGATAGAAACAAACACAGCCGCCAGTACAATCAACATCCGTTTTTGACGTAGCCTGTCAACCAATGCACCAGCTGGTGTTTGAGCAATAACTGTGGCAATTGTCGAAACTGACATCGCCAATCCAATTTGAGCCGGGTTCCAATTTGCTGAGGCTTTCAGGTAAATACTCAGATATGGCCCAACCCCATCGCGCACATCTGCGAGAAACACATTTAAGTAATCAAGCGATCGCAAACTCTTCTTACTCGGTCTTCGCTCTTTTTGCATAAGTCTTTAGTGGTATTTTGTCAGCTATGGAGAGGTCACAATACTCTTATGCAAAAATCGTGCCAAATCAATCTGAGTTTTCACGTCATGTAGAAAAGCCAACGGAAAACCTAACCCCCCAGCCCCCTTCCCTACAAGGGAAGGGCCAGGGTGGTTTCATACAAAGAAAGAAAAAACTTTGTGTAGTTGATTGGATAAGGCACGTTGTGCTTGAGGAATAGTTCGGAAACCAAAAAATCTGGCGATCGTAATGAAAAAGGTGTGCAAAATTGCCCAATTGACAGGAGCATTGCCACCACGACGCAGTGGAAAATCTTCGGAAAATGTAACATCTTTGACCCAGTGTAGCCGATTTTCAATTCCCCAGTGTCCTTGAGTATCAGCAAGCAATTGTTGAGCTTCGAGATGTTGACTACAAATGTAAAACTGACATTCGTGAAATGGTTGGCGATCGCGTTCACCCTGACGCTCGACAACAACAAACGTTTTGAGTCCAGCCCATTGATTTTGAAGTGATTCTGGAACTGCAAATACTTGGCAAGTGCGTTTGACAATTCTTGAATGCCGCGAATCAATAGCTGTGGCACAACTGAGTGGAGATGATTGAAGGAATTGAGTTTGAGCCATTTTGTAGAGTTTAGGCTGGTTTTCCTTCAATCCAATCAAATAATTATTATCAGCATTGATAATCAACGATACTGTTTTTTTTGACAGTGCAGAGCATCAAGGGTAAACATGACGCTAGAAGCTGTAAACTCAGATATTAACTGTTGCACAACCGCGACTTCACTGACTTGTTTATTAGCAAATGCTTGCATTTGGACAACAACACCACGTTGGTGACTAAATACTGACACAACCGAGATAAAGTTCTGATATGACTGGCTATAATCTGTCAGTGTGCAACGAATGCTCTTAGCATCAACTGCCAATCGTTCCTCTGGTTTTGGTGAGGCGATCGCCAATGCCCAAGTAAAAAATTAAGTCTGTTAATGGCTGAAAATCGATGGTTTTTAGTACCCGTCGGAATGTCGAGTATGAAGGAAACTTGATATCAGGTGTCAGTTGTAACATTTGAATCAAGCTTTGCCGATGTACGTTAGTAAAGTCCTCCAGTGGTCGATAACCCCAGTATCCCGTCATTGCTCCTAGTAATATCAGCAACAAAACTAACCATAGTTCGTGTCTTCGTCCTCGGATATGCCGATAGTCTGGCACTTGTTGTAACTGCTCGATCAGATTCATACTTCGCCTGTTGTAAATGTTTCATTACCCCCTATAAATCATTATTATTTTTCTCTGTTTGTATGAAACCACCCTGCTTCCCTACAAGGGAAGGGGGAGAAATCAAAGCCTCTCTCCTTGTAGGGGAGAGGTTGGGAGAGGGGTTTTCCATATCCCGTGAAAAGTCAGCCAAATCAATGGGCATCTGGGGAGAAAACCTTCTTTGTGCATCTGATGGGAAATCACAAAGATTTTCAGATTTTAATTGCACTTTTTTGTGTGGATATCAGTGCGATCGCAAAAATAAATCCCCTCTGCTTTTGCCATAGTAAAGCGATTACAAGGCAGAGGGGTTTCATTTTGATTAATATTTTTGTAGAGGCAGGTTTTAAGGATAATTCTGGTAAAAAACTAGTTTATTTGATTTAAAACCCACCAAAACCTATGTTGTATTGATTTTTAGCTGTGTAGTCAGTTGGGCTATTTCCAATCGGGAATTTCAGCGTCTTCACCACCAATCCCAATTCCAGTGTTAAATATTTCTGCATCAGTGAGATTTAGATCGTTCATTGATGCTTGATACACATTAGAATCGTGAATCGTAGCCCGAGTAAAATTTACTCCGTTGAGATTAACTTGCTTTAAATTCACATTGGTTACATAAGCAGATGTTAGGTTAGCACCTGCTAAGTTTGCACCAGTTAAGTCAGCACCTTCGAGATTAGCTCCTACAAGGTTAGCTCCTTGGAGCTTCGAGCCTCTCAAGTCAGCACCAATTAAATGAGCGCCACTGAGGTTAGCTCCTGATAGTTCGCACTTAACACATTCCCCAGTTGAAAGCAGCTTTTGTAAATCTTGTGGATTCTCGGCTCTAACCGAGCTAGCGAAAAATAGGGGTGTTGCTAAGGCCATGGCCGCTAATAGCTGGAGTTTCATAAATTTTCCCCCTTAATAATCAAGTTGCGTCCGTTCTGTCCCTCACAACTCTATTATCTCACTAAACTTCGTGAGGTCAATCTCTCTTGTGACAATCTATTTTCTGACAAGTTAGTTGCGATCTGAAACCCAGATAAAAGTAATGTCAAAAATGCCATTAATTCGGAATTTTTGGCAATTTTTACCGAATAATTCCTCAAAAACGCCCCCTCTTAAATTACTATTAAATCTTGAAAAATGAAAAGCTGGCGCTATCCGCTATAGCTAATTTTATGAGTATTTATACTTTATTTATCAATTGATAGTTTAGCTTAAGTCCTCAGAAATTCTCGCATATACTGGTTAACCAATTTTGGCTGTTCTTGCTGCACCCAATGGCCACAATTAGGAATGTACTTGATTTGAAAATCCCTGACATAAGCTGCGGTGTCATAGGTTAGTTCCTTACCAAGTGCAGGGTCATTTTCTCCCCAAATCATCAGTGTTGGCACTTCCAGAACGCTCCTATTTGGATTTACCATTCTTTGTTGAAAAATATTGCGGTAGTAGTTCAACATTGCTGTAAGGGCACCGCGTTTTGCAGCAGCATTTTTATAAGTGTCTATATCCGCTTTGGTGAAAGCACTCTTGTTAACTGCCATACTTTTAAAAGCTGTTTCAATAGCTTGGTAGTCTAAAGATTGTAAAAGTAATTCTGGTATCCACGGTAGTTGAAAGAGGAATATGTAATTGCTACGTAGCAACTGTTGGGGAGTGCGTAACCCTTGAGCAAATTTTGCAGGATGAGGCAGGTTAAGAATAATTAATTGTTCTAACATTTCGGGGTGAGCATAAGCAAAATTCCAAGCGATCGCACCACCCCAATCATGCCCAACTAATACACACTTTTCGTATCCTAATCCTCTAATTACTCCCTCAACATCTTTGATAAATTCATCCATGACATAAGCTGATTGCTCATTTGGCTTATCACTATCGTTGTAGCCACGCAAGTCAACGGCGACAACTTTAAAATTTTGGGCAAATTCTGGTATTTGATGCCGCCAAGAGTACCAAAACTCAGGAAACCCATGCAACATCAACATTAAGGGCCCTTCACCTTGGGTAACGTAGTGTAGTTTTACCCCATTGGTAGTTATATATTCGTGTGTCCAAGAAGTTTCTATTAAAGGCATAATTAATCCAAATTAAGCATTAAAAAACACTAAATAATAATACTGTACTTCATGACTGTAATATTATTTTGAGCAGTCTCACATCTATTAAAAGACAGTATTAAGATAGTGATTTTTTGCAAAAATATTAGACAATTTGCCTTGGGATAGATGTGAATCATGGGTAAATCTTGGTAAAAGGTAGATATAATTATCTCCAACTACCATGACACAACAGTTGACAAACCATGCTTCATTGTGGGTTGAGCGACTGGGACGATTTGGCTATGTTTCCAAGGGAGTAGTTTACGGTATAGTTGGATTACTGGCAGCACAGGCGGCTTTTGGCAGGGGTGGTAAAACAACTGATACCCAAGGCGCTCTCCAAACAATCGTCAACCAGCCATTTGGTAAGTTTTTGCTGGCTTTAGTTGCAATTGGGCTAATTGGATACGTAATCTGGCGTTTTGTACAGGCAATTAAAGACCCAGAAAATAAAGGTAACGATGCCAAAGGTTTGGCAGTGCGAATTGGTTACGCAGTTAATGGCTTGATTTATGCAAGTTTAGCCTTAAGTGCGGTGAAAATTGTTATGGGTACAGGCAGCGCTAAAAATAGTAGTGATTCTACTGAAGATTCGACAGCACGTTTGCTTTCTCAACCCTTTGGTGAATGGTTAGTTGGAACTGTGGGAGTGTTTGTAATTGCTCTAGGTTTTTATCAGTTTTATCAAGCTTTTAGTGGTAAATTTTGTAAAGAACTCAATTTAACTGAGTTAAGCAACACACAAGCCCAATGGGTAATGAGAATTTCCAGATTTGGTTTAGCGGCACGGGGTATAGTGTTTTGCATTATTGGTTGGTTTTTAATTGAAGCTGCAAGGCAATCGAACGCCGCTACCGCCGAAGGTTTAGATGAAGTATTACAGACGCTAGCTCAACAGCCTTATGGAGCATGGCTTTTAGGTATTGTGGCACTAGGTTTGGTTGCCTATGGGATTTACACAATAATACAGGCGCGGTATCGTCGGCTAGTCAATGTTTAGATGGTGCAGTGCCAAGAATTTCAATCAAACAGAATTCAGAAGTCAGGAGTCAGAATTAAGAATTAATTCTGTACGATTGGCAGACGAATAATCTGGTTTAAAACCCCTACAAAACAATAAAATTTGGCCCACTAATTGCTTCTGACTCCTGAATTGTGACTCCTGAATTCTTCTTCAAAGAAATGGCAATAATAGAAACTCGTGGTATTTGGTTGACTACTACTGATAGTCAAGTTCTCAGGTCAAAGGAAAGCATTGCTGAAGCGATGGATTTTCTGGCTGAGACAGGATTTAATGTGGTGTTTCCTGTTGTTTGGAATAAGGCGGTAACTCTGTATCCCAGTCAAATAATGCAGCAGACATTTGGAGTCGAAATTGACCCAATGTCTGTAGGCCGCGACCCTTTAGAAGAGGTGATAGTTGAGGCGCGGCGAGTCGGATTGAAAGTCATTCCTTGGTTTGAATACGGTTTTGCCAGTTCCTACAATTTAAATGGTGGCGTACTTTTACAGAAAAAACCAGAATGGGCTGCGCGTGATTTTAATGGCAACTTATTGAAGAAAAACGGCTTTGAGTGGTTGAATGCCCTCGACTCACAGGTGCAGGAATTCTTCTTGAACTTGGTATTGGAAGTTGTAAAGAATTATGATGTAGATGGGGTTCAAGGAGACGATCGCTTCCCTGCATTCCCGTGTGAAGGCGGCTATGATGAGTTAACTGTCAGCCGCTATCGCCAGGAATTTGATCGCAATCCGCCAGAGAACCCCAAGGATAGGCAATGGTTACAGTGGCGTGCAGATATTCTCACTGAATTTTTGGCGCGTCTCTACCGGGAAGTGAAAGGGGTGAATCCTAATTTATTAGTAGCGATCGCACCTAATATCCATGATTGGGCATTCCAGGAATATCTGCAAGACTCACCCGCATGGCTGAACCGGGGAATAGTCGATATGATTCAGCCGCAGATTTACCGCCGTGACTTTAGGAGTTACTGTGCGATCGTTGATAAACTAGTAAACCAGCAGTTTACAGATACAACACTGCCCAAGTTAGCACCGGGAATACTGATGAAGCTTGGCTCTTACTGTATTAGTGCAGAATATATGGTGCAGACAATTGAATACAATCGTCAACTTGGCATTCAAGGAGAGGTATTCTTTTTTTACGAAGGTTTGCGCGAGAATAACAATGCCCTTGCTAAAGTTTTGCGAAATGGGCCTTATGCTAAGTCTGCATCATTTCCTACTCTGTCAGATTTGAGTGCAGGTGGTGTGAGTCACAAGAGGACATCTTCTATTTGGTTAGGAGTGGAAAATTTGTTAAAAAAGATTTTTTAAGGGAAAAGGCGCGTGGAATATAAATTGCCAGTGGAAAAGGTAATTAATACTTTAAAAGAAGATTTACCGACACTTTTTGAAAAAGATATTTCCTATGACATTTATACACAGGATATCTATTTTAAAGACCCTGTAAATACATTCAAATACAAATTTAACTATCGCATTATATTTTGGACTTTACGATTTCACGCGCGGCTATTTTTTACTCATATTTACTTTGATGTACATGAAGTTTATCAGTCAGCCGAAAACACGATTTTAGCAAAGTGGACGGTGCGGGGAGTGTTGCGCGTTCCCTGGAAAGCAGGGTTGCTTTTTAATGGCTATTCAACGTATAAACTCAATCAAGATAATTTGATATACGAGCATATCGATACCTGGGATAGAAAGCCAAGAGAGATTTTACAACAGTTTTGGCAAAGACAAGGAAACAGCTAGTTAGCTATTATATAATCGACATCATATCAAATTGCTACGGTATGCTTTAGTCATTCGCTCACAAGGTACTGTTATCGATAAATTTCAGCATCAACTTTGTGAGCTTTCTTATCAATAGCCTCCCACTTTTAAAACATCCTCTAAGATCGAGTTAGAAATGAATTAATTTTTTTGAATTATTACGAACCTTGTAAAATGTCATTTATTGAACTTATACTCTGTTTTATTAAGTCTGTCATAGAAGTTCTTAATAATTCCAAATTTACTGTTGAAAAATTGAGTAGTCCCCAAGAATATAATAGGCTTGAAATACCAATAAATAAAGCTAATATTCTCCCAAAACAACCAGGATTTATTTCAATAAAAGCTAATTTAGATTGACCTATTACAGCAATCGTTATAAAAACAATTCCTACTATTAAAAAAGTGCTGTTTGGAGTGAAATCTGTCATTTTTCGATTAAAATATCTCAGCATTTTTATTGTAGCTATTATTAGTCAAAATTTCTGCTTCTGCTATATGCAAAAATATAAAAATTTTGCAACTCAACATTCACACCAACCTAATAAGCCTCTGGCTATTGCAGTATTGGTATTGGAACTTATGGTGTGCTATAATCTATAAAGATATATTTTGATTTAAAAACTTATTGAGCAATAAATAAAGTTGATTGCCTCAATTGTGTATCAATTTTTCTATCTTACTCAGATATTCAAGGAAAAACCTAGATTCTGCAAGAAGCGAACTACCTGATGTGTCTCTAGCAGAAATTCAGATATCGTGAAGTGGCAGTTTATTTAAACTCAATTTTGCTCTTGACGATTTTGCTGAAACTATGCAGTGGTAAAACTTTCAGCATCAAAAAACCAAAATATCATAACTCCTGTACTAGACGTTGATTTAGTTTATATATTAAACTACCTTAAGACTATAGGAATAGTGGGTTTTTATGGAAAGCGTCCAAAGCGTTAGTCAAGAGTTGAATGGAACAAGAGACACAGCACTAGAGCAATTACAAAAGTCTACTCCAGCAGAGTTCAAAAAAGACATTTTTAAAAAACTTAGAGGTGGATTTTTTGTAGTACTAGGATATTTATTATCACCGCTATGCTGGTGGAATGACCTACTATTCAATCTGCCAATAGCTTATGCTTTTGGGTATGTATGTAGTTTTCTTTCTCCAAAATTGCTTCTACCTTGTTCAATTATCGGATATTGGCTCTCTAACATTGTAGGAATTCTCTTGATGCAATTTGGTTCTAAGGACATTTTTCAAAATGAACCTCAAGAACATAACCTCAAAAAAGAATTGCTCACAGGTTTAATCTCTTCAACACTTTATACCCTGTTGATTATACTATTGCTCCAGTTGAAGATTCTTGATTCTCCCATTTTATTCTCCAACAGTTAATTTAGTTTATCACCTTTATACAAGGGAATTGATAGTATGGGCGCACTTCTATACGTCCATGCTATATCTATAGCAATTCGATTTGTTTTCTGAATTTCTTTGACAACTTGTTGTTGGTCTTTTAGGATCTTACTATTAGATAAGTTCCTTATCTCCAAATTTAATATTTTTGATTTACGAAGATTAATACTGATTTAACCAAAATGTAAGTCAGGCATTCGATGTTTCTGAGTCTCAGGATGGATAGTTAATCAGCAAACAAAAATATTAATTTTCAATCAAATTTTAAAAATTCACTTAAATTCAACAATTTTGGAGCCTCCTTACTTACAATTAATGGCAGCTTCCCATTCCATTTTTCTATTGCTTGCCTTTGCAGAATTTCTGGAGTTAAACCATCACGTAATAATCTGTGCATCTCAGCTTCTCCTTTGGCTAAATTAACTTTTGCTTCAGCCTCTTTTGTTGCTTTCAGTGCTATGAACTCTGCTCGTTTTGCTTCTTGTTCAGCAATCTGCTTTGCCTCTACTGCCTCACCAAACCGTTCAGAAAAATGGACATGAACTAGAGAAATATCATTAACTGCAACGTGATAGCTACCCAATCGTGTGGACAACGCATTATCTACTCCACTTTTGATTTCTCCTCGTTTAGTAATAATTTCTTCGGCAGTATATTTTGCTATTACTGCTTTTAGCACTTCTTCAACAGCTGGGTTAATAATCCGAATAACTACATTTTGTTCATCTCCAATTTCTTGAAAAATGGCATTTGCTTCCTGGGGAATAATATGCCAATTGAGAGCTATATCAGCGAAAACATTTTGTAAATCTTTGGAAGAAGCCTCAGTGGAAATTTCCTGTTTTTGGACTCTAACACTCAACTTTGTCACAGTATTGACTATAGGAATAATTAAGTGAAGTCCTTCTCCTAATATCTGGTTTTGTACTTCACCAAATTTCATTAATACACCACGTTCTCCTGCATTTACAATCACACAAGGTGTCAGGAATAGAGTTATCAGGAACAAAAGAGCGGTCAGTTTACCGGCACTGTTGAAATTTGTAAATTTTATCATCTGTGTGAACCATGTATGCATCTTGTATAGAGACACATATTTTAGGAGCTATAAGCTTCTTTCCGTCATGATTTTAGCTCGACTTTATCCAAAAAAAATTAACATGTCCCAGACAACATGAGTGTATCTATCATAAAAGCCCCACGCCAGATGAGTGTGGGGCTTGATGTGAGAAAAATTAAACCTGGCATCGAGCTATTTTTGCGTAGGGCGACCCCTAAACTATC
>NZ_CP195116.1:975000-1937500 GCF_052692655.1 Nostoc sp. DSM 114167 | reverse complement strand
TCAACAGGCACGCGGTCAGACTTTTAATAGTCCTCCCACTGCTTGTAAGCTAACGGTTTCATGTTCTATTTCACTCCCCTTCCGGGGTTCTTTTCACCTTTCCCTCGCGGTACTGGTTCACTATCGGTCACACAGTAGTATTTAGCCTTACGAGGTGGTCCTCGCTGATTCACATGGGATTCCTCGTGCCCCATGCTACTCGGGATTGAGCTACTATCCTTTAACTTTCGACTACAGGACTTTCACCTTCTTTGGTGCAGTATTTAGCTGCTTCGTCTAGCCTCCAGATTCGATATCGCTGTCCCACTACCCCAAAAGGTAAACCCTCTGGTTTAGGCTTTTCCCCTTTCGCTCACCACTACTTAGGGAATCTCTGTTTTGATTTCTCTTCCTCCAGCTAGTAAGATGTTTCAATTCGCTGGGTTGGCTCTTGACTGCCTATATATTCAGCAGCTAGTATCTAGGGTTGCCCCATTCGGAAATCTCCGGCTCAATGTTTGCTTCCAACTCCCCGGAGCATATCGTCGGTAACCACGTCCTTCGTCGCCTCTGTGTGCCTAGGTATCCACCGTTAGCCCTTATTCGCTTGACCACTCAAATTTTTTGGTCTTTTAACTATTGCATTCACAATCACTTATAGTTAGTTCTGCTTACTTCGTCACTTCACACTGATTTTACTCAGCACTCTAAGCCGAAGCACTCAGCACTCGATAATGTCTGTGTCTGCCTGCTAATTTGCGTTCCTATGCAGTTTTCATGGTTCTGGCTGAGAATTTACTCAGCAGTCTGACAAATGTCATGTTGCTGATTTCTCAATACTTTATGATATTAAAGTGCTTTGACTTACCAAACCAATAATACTTTGAAAGCTATTTACCAATCTCGACTGACCTAAGGAATGACCAACTTAGTATCTATATAGCTGTTTGCTTTTCGATCTCTAAGGGGTGTAGGTCTCCTTTAAAGGAGGTGATCCAGCCACACCTTCCGGTACGGCTACCTTGTTACGACTTCACCCCAGTCACCAGTCCTGCCTTAGGCATCCTCCTCCACGAATGGTTGGAGTAATGACTTCGGGCACTACCAGCTTCCATGGTGTGACGGGCGGTGTGTACAAGGCCCGGGAACGAATTCACTGCAGTATGCTGACCTGCAATTACTAGCGATTCCTCCTTCACGCAGGCGAGTTGCAGCCTGCGATCTGAACTGAGCTTTGGTTTGCGGGATTTGCTTGCGATCGCTCGCTTGCTGCCCTCTGTCCAAAGCATTGTAGTACGTGTGTAGCCCAAGGCGTAAGGGGCATGCTGACTTGACGTCATCCCCACCTTCCTCCGGTTTGTCACCGGCAGTCTCTCTAGAGTGCCCAACTTAATGCTGGCAACTAAAAACGAGGGTTGCGCTCGTTGCGGGACTTAACCCAACATCTCACGACACGAGCTGACGACAGCCATGCACCACCTGTGTTCGCGCTCCCGAAGGCACTCTCAACTTTCATCAAGATTCGCGACATGTCAAGCCTTGGTAAGGTTCTTCGCGTTGCATCGAATTAAACCACATACTCCACCGCTTGTGCGGGCCCCCGTCAATTCCTTTGAGTTTCACCGTTGCCGGCGTACTCCCCAGGCGGGATACTTAACGCGTTAGCTACGGCACGGCTCGGGTCGATACAAGCCACGCCTAGTATCCATCGTTTACGGCTAGGACTACTGGGGTATCTAATCCCATTCGCTCCCCTAGCTTTCGTCCCTCAGTGTCAGTTACGGCCTAGCAGAGCGCCTTCGCCACTGGTGTTCTTCCTGATCTCTACGCATTTCACCGCTACACCAGGAATTCCCTCTGCCCCGAACGTACTCTAGCTATGTAGTTTCCACTGCTTCTATCTAGTTGAGCTAGACTCTTTAACAGCAGACTTTCATTGCCACCTGCGGACGCTTTACGCCCAATCATTCCGGATAACGCTTGCATCCTCCGTATTACCGCGGCTGCTGGCACGGAGTTAGCCGATGCTTATTCCTTAGGTACCGTCATTGTGTTCTTCCCTAAGAAAAGAGGTTTACGACCCAAGAGCCTTCCTCCCTCACGCGGTATTGCTCCGTCAGGCTTTCGCCCATTGCGGAAAATTCCCCACTGCTGCCTCCCGTAGGAGTCTGGGCCGTGTCTCAGTCCCAGTGTGGCTGATCGTCCTCTCAGACCAGCTACTGATCGTCGCCTTGGGAGTCCATTACACTTCCAACTAGCTAATC
Organism: Nostoc sp. DSM 114167; assembly: GCF_052692655.1. Taxonomy (NCBI): domain Bacteria; kingdom Bacillati; phylum Cyanobacteriota; class Cyanophyceae; order Nostocales; family Nostocaceae; genus Nostoc; species Nostoc sp. DSM 114167. The sequence goes on along the minus strand of NZ_CP195116.1, from coordinate 1,935,257 downwards.
AGACGCGAGCTCATCTCTAGGCAGCAAGCCTTTCACCCAAGGGCACATCCGGTATTAGCCACCGTTTCCAGTGGTTGTCCCAGACCTAGAGCCAGATTCTCACGCGTTACTCACCCGTCCGCCACTGTGTCCGAAGACACCGTTCGACTTGCATGTGTTAAGCATACCGCCAGCGTTCATCCTGAGCCAGGATCAAACTCTCCGTTTTGTTGTGTTTCGAGTTTGTGGCTCCGAAAAAATATTTTCCGGAATCCTGTTGTTAATTTTGATTATCCTTTTGGATTTACCAAAAGCAAAATCTTTTGACGAGGATTGGTTTTTTCTTAAGCTTTCAAAGTATTATGTTTTACAGGTTCAGCAGTGGTTTGGCGTCTGTCGCCTTTCCACTTAACTAGAGTAACTAGTCATCCCCTAGTTTGTCAAGGGGTAAATTTATTTTTTTCTAAAATTGCAAATCGCTTGCCTGGACTTGCTTTTGGGTTAATAGGTTAAGCAACAGGAGCGAGGCGAGAACGAAGTGGCTAAACCTGAGTGTGTGAATAATAGACGTTACTTGTCTCTAAATGGGAGCTGATGCAAGTTAAGTAATTAATAATTATTGAAAAAGGCAGGAGGTAGTCTTGCTGGAGGTATGTATCTTGAATCCAAATACCCTAATCAATTAATTATATATAAAAGATATATAAGAGCATAGTTGTTGGGAAGCTTGCGGTTTAAGACTCCCATCCTACACGTGAGGCTTATATGGACATTTACGCGATCGCCATCACTACGATCGCCAAGCGTTTGGAGGAGAAAATAGGCGTTACAGTGAATCTAGCACTGTAGAGGGACTTCAAAATTTATAATGAGTTTTTGATAAACAGCTAAAAACTAGACTAGGCAATAAATACAGATGATCCGACCGCGTAAGGTCTTTGCTCAACATTGGCTCAAAAGTGAAAAGGCGCTCGACGCAATTATAAAAGCAGCTGAGTGTACACAAAGCGATCGCGTCCTGGAAATTGGGCCTGGAACCGGGCTTCTGACTCGTCGTTTATTACCCTTAGTACAATCTCTGGTTGCAGTTGAAATAGACCGCGACTTATGCCAACTGTTATCAAAGCAACTTGGTAAGACTGAAAATTTTTTACTTCTGCAAGGGGATTTTCTCAGCCTAGATTTACCATATTATCTGGCAGCCTTTCCCAATTTCCAACAGCTAAATAAGGTAGTAGCCAATATTCCCTACAATATTACAGGGCCAATCATTGAGAAACTACTAGGTACCATCGCTAACCCTAATCCCGAACCATTTGACTCCATAGTGTTGCTGGTACAAAAAGAAGTAGCAGAAAGATTATATGCTAAATCAGGCTCAAAAGCTTTTGGGGCGTTGAGTGTGCGGGTACAGTATTTGGCTGAGTGTGAGTTAATCTGCACAGTTCCAGCGACCGCATTCTATCCATCGCCAAAAGTCGATTCAGCAGTGGTGCGATTGCGTCCCCGAAAAATAGAAATACCAGCGCTTAATCCCCGACAGTTAGAGAATTTCTTAAAGTTGGGATTTGGTGCCAAGCGCAAAATGTTACGAAATAATTTGCAATCTGTTATGGAGCGCGATCGCTTGAGCCACTTACTGGAACAATTAAAAATAAATCCCCAAGCTAGAGCCGAAGACCTCAGCGTTCAGCAATGGGTAACTTTAGCAAATGAATTGGGAGTAGAAAGTAGGGAGTAGGGAACAAGGCAGATTTTTCCCATTCCTCCTTCTTCATTCCCCATTTCCCACTCCCCATTACCCCTTATCCCCTTCAGGGGCCCCACCTTCACCACTCCCATAAAATGCGTTCCTACAGCCTAATTGCCCCTGCCAAAATCAACTTATATCTGGAAATCATTGGCGATCGCCCCGATGGTTATCACGAGTTAGCCATGATACTTCAAAGTATCGGACTTGCCGACAAAATTGATGTGCGTCCCATTAGCACTGATACTATTAGGGTTCACTGCAACCACCCACAAGTACCGACAGATAAAAGTAATCTGGCATACCGCGCAGCAGAATTAATGGTGAGGCAATTTCCCGAAGCCTTTGCTAAACATGGAGGTGTGGAGATTACCGTTAATAAGCAGATTCCTGTAGCTGCTGGGTTGGCTGGAGGTTCGACAAATGCAGCAGCTGTGTTGGTAGGAATAGATTTATTATGGAAGTTGGGATTAACTCAGTCAGAGTTAGAGGAGCTGGGAGGTACACTCGGTTCAGATGTACCTTTTTGTGTAGGGGGTGGAACTGCGATCGCAACAGGTAGAGGTGAGCAACTTTCTCCCCTGCCGAGTTTAAATAACATATATATAGTTTTGGGGAAATACCGCAGTCTGGAAGTTTCTACACCTTGGGCATACAAAACCTATCGACAGCAGTTTGGTCATTCTTATATTAGAGATAGCGACAACTTGGCAGCGCGCGCTAATGCAGTTCATTCAGGAAAAATAGTAAAAGCTATCTGGGATAAAGATGCCAGAGAAATTGCCCAAAAACTGCACAATGATTTAGAGCGCGTGGTATTGCCAGCCTATCCGCAAGTCTTGCAGTTGCGAGAAATGTTTGCAAATCAAGAAGGTGTTTTAGGAACAATGATGTCTGGTTCTGGTCCAACAGTTTTTGCTCTTGTTGAGTCTCAGCAGCAAGCAGAACAAGTGAAACTGCAAGTTAGGGAAGCAATTCCTGATGAAGACTTAGAATTGTTTGTGACTCGGACAATTACACATGGTATTCAGGTGGCATCTTCAGTTTAAATAAATCTTTATTGTTAATGGAGTATGAGGAATAAGCTGATGGATGAGCTTTGAAATTGCATAGTTCAAATCACCAAAAAAACGCAAAGACGCAATTTAAATGACAAATAATAATTATTCCTAATGCTCCAATCCAAAATCTAACATCTAAAATCTAAATATTATGAATGACCAAAATCTAACGCCGCAAACAAATGCTAAAGAACAGGTGACAGCTAGTCCGTTACGCTGTTTTACTGGGGCGGCGATTTCTGGAGGGATGGCATTTGCAGCCTATTCGCTGATGATTGCGATCGCAACAAATTTTGCTAGTAAACCGATCCATTCAATCAATCCATTGGTGATAAAGATTTCTTCTGCTATCCGCACTCTGGTTGTTGGTGTAGTTGCTTTAGGTAGCGGAATTTTTGCTATAGTAGCAATTGGTTTGTTGGCTTTGGGAGTGCAATTATTAGTGCAGCAATTGACGAAGCAAAAAAGTAGTGAAAACTAGTAATTTGCTTTTAATCAGTCATCTAAAAGCACAAGTTTTTCTAATATTCTCCAAGGAGTTGATTTTACTCTTGCCAAATTTATTTAGCACAAGCAACAGGCGCAGATGCAGTGCTAGTGGTTCTAGTAATTCTCTAGTTTATTGTATCCCTAATGTTGTCAGACATAGCTCCTTGAATAGCAGATGTTTTAATTTGAGTGAATAGTATAAAATTTGACTCTAAAAGATTTTGAGTTGACACTTTATAGACTGGCTCAATATTCACAAATTTATGCGGAATTGATACCAATAACACTGAAATCGATAACAACATTATTTATAAGCAAGATTTATGAACACAATCAAGAGATATTTTTTACCCCCTATTTTTGTGACAATGGTTGTGAGCCTGGGTAGTTGTAGTTCTAACCCTACCGCAGGTAATATTGATAGCGCAACTTCATACCCTACCACAGTACCAGCACCGACGAATAGCCTACCTTCTCAGTCTCCCAGCCAAATTCCTAGCGTAGCTCAATTGAGAGAAAAATCTCCTAATCAAGAATCTTCTAAGGAAAATACGCCTTCCTCACCAACTTCTAAGGTTGCCACTAGCAAAACTACTAATGTAACACTATACACCAGTGATACCCAATGTCAAAAACTAATTCCAGAAAATGTTTCAGTACCAGCCGAGGAACCAGTGACAAATGTTGTAAGTAAAATATTAGAAAAACGAGATACAAGCGACTTTAGCTTATCTGGGTATCGTGTCAACATCAAAAATGGCATTGCTACAGTTGATTTACGAATATCTCCTGAGTCAAAGCGGCAAATAAGTTCTCTTTCTAGTTGCGAACAGTTTGCTCTGTTTGGCAGTCTCCGCAAAACCTTAACGAGTAATGCTCAATGGAATATTAAAGAGGTTCGCTTCACGGAGCGAGGCGAGGAAATTGTTCTTTAGTTAAATATTGTAATAAGTGCCGTCATTAGCTAGCTAAAAAAATTTCCTAATTTGAACAACTACAGGAATTATGCATCAGTAGTTGTCAAAATACTGTATTTTCCAGCCAATTGAAAACAGCTGTAAATAGTGGTATGCTTAATTTTAGGCATAAGTTTATGTTAGCAATTTGCGGGTGTAATTCAGTGGTAGAATGTCATCTTCCCATGGTGAACGTCGTGGGTTCGAGTCCCATCGCCCGCTCTAAAATCTGTAACTTTTAGCCAGTAGTGCGATCGCTATTTTCCTGAAATAGGAAAAACCCTGACATAATCCTTACTATGTCAGGGTTTTAGGTATTTGAAATGCTGTGGCAGTATTTTGTTAAATTGACAAATAATTAGTTAATGTACAATTCATCCTTTATACTTCAATCGGTATTCTACTTACCCGCCTAAAGTCCGCGTATAAATTACCTGACCTTGGGAATCATAAAGAAAAAGGGACAGATTGGCATTTTCACCAATTACGGCTAGGGCTTCGCGTAAGATTTGCAAGTGATTGGTAACATCAACAGCTGTATCCGAATTCTGAGAATAAGGATTAGCCAAGTTATTTTGCCTTATTTGGTCATACTCAGGGGTTAGTCGGACAATAATTTCTGCATTGTCTATGCTAAAAGTGCAAATCCGAATTCCATTAATACAAGTCTTATCTAAGTCAGTGCGGGTTTGTTGCAAACTACTAACAACTTGTACTTTTTCTTGTGCTTGTTTGAGCGCAGATGAATAGGGTTCGATGAGAGACTGAGCCTGAGTGTAGTACAAGCTATCTTGGGGAACTTTTTTAGTAGTTTGCAAAGCCTGCTCCCAATATATCGCCGCTGCTTGCCATTGTTTTTGTTGTTCATAAACTTTGGCTTGCTTAGCAGTGGTAAGGGCCTGTTGGTAGGTTTTAACAGCTAATTGTTCTTTAGTAGCGCGATCGCGTACTAATACTAACTTAGGTTTATAATCTACCAACAGCTTTTGGGCTTCTTGGTATCCAACGCTATTTCGGGGAATCGTATTCAAGGCATTAATTACCACCAGCCAAGTAGATTGCGCCTTTTGCCAGTCATTCAAAGATTTAGCATTAGCCTCCTGCTTCTCGGCTGCAACAGCTACACCTTTTGCCATTGTTAGTTTTTTCAGCCATTTTTCCTCAATAAATATCTGTTGATTTACAGCGTGCAAACGGACACGATAATTCAGTAATTTACCCTGCACTAGCCCATAGAGTTCACTACTAGAACTTATACTTTCTAGTGGCGCTATAGCTTGTCGCCATAAGTGTTGCCTAGTTTGTAATTCCTCTAAGCTAGATGCTGGAGTTTGAACTTTTTGTGTCGCCAAAGATGCCGTTTGCAAAGCTTTGACCACCTGATTGATTTTTTGCGATCGCCCAGATAAACTTGCTTTTAGTTCCTGTGACAGCTGGTAACGAGGCGACCAACTAGGAATTACATTCAGGTCTGTGCTGGCTGCTGTAAGTTGCTGTTGTACAGCAACTAATTCTTTTTCAGACTTAGCGCGGCGCATCAGTTGCGGAGATTTTATTTTTAATTGCTCGGCGTTTTGTATTTCTTTACACTCAGACATCACGCAAGGGCGAGTCAATAAGTAAGCACCACCGCCTAAAACTATAATTCCCACCAACGCTGCACCCAGGAGGATAGGTTTGGCCTGGAATCCTGGCTTTGAAGCCGAGAAATTCGGCACATCTGCAAACGGGTCAAAGAGTTCTTCTTCTTCTTTTTCTTCTTCGCTTTCATTGATTAATGGAGAATATGTCAGAGATGATGAGGGGGATATTACTTCCTCATCTTTTTGTACTTCCCCATCTCCCTCTGCTACCCATCCCCCCGTCGGCTTCAACGCCAAGAAACATTTAGCATAAGGAAGTTGTTCGCCAAAAACTCTCAGAAAACATTGCACCCGTTGCTCTTTGTGGGGTGTTAGAGACTGAAGTACCTCCTCAATGACTGCAAAAATTAGTTGAGCGTCAACGATTACATCTGACGCGTGTTGCGTTAAAATCATTAGCTCGCCTTTATTGACGACGCACTTAACCTCAAAGACTTCAGCAGTTGAGACTTCTACAAGTAATTGTTCTTGCAAAGTCTTGGCTAAAAGCTGTAAATCTTCCTGCTGGACTGCTACTTTCATACAGCTTTCCCGCTGAAATTCTATATTGTTTTGATTATCTTTAAGGGGAGGAAATGAACTTTTTAGGTTTATTGAATGCAAATGCACAGTTTAACCAACCACAGCCTGAGAATCTGAACGACCAACTTTCTAACACAAATTCTGACTTTTCACCAAAAATTAAAAAAGTAGTTATTGTTCGTGGCGATACATTTTTACAGCGCTAGATGCAAAATTAAATAATCTGTCTTCAGGTATAAATTAGAAAGAAAAAATGGGAATAATAGAAGGTTTGGGTATTTTCACTGCATTACTTTGCGATAATTAAATTCACAAAAGCTACTGCTTTGCGAAATTCTAGTTGCAGAGCAATTTTTACTAAATTATCTAAAGGTTAAGAAAACGATGCTATGTCAGAGGGTTTTGACAAAAAAGCTAGTTATCTTCTATGCTGAGAAACTTGCTGAGGAAATTAATTATGTCTTGTGGCTCTGGCACAAACAAGTTGACTATCAAAATTAATATGCTTCATTTGCTGAATTCGATAAAATTGATCCGTGAAAAATAAGTTTTTATAGCTACAAAAAGGTTAATTCTGCAATAAAGGTGCTGCAAAATATCAAGACAGGAATAACCAAAATCTTGGAAAGTGTCAATACAAGGTGTATCAATGGATTTATTAGAGTACCAAGTTAAAGAATGGTTTGCGGAGATAGGCATCCCGGTATTGCCTTCCCAACGAATTGACCATCCTACAGATTTGAAACGGTTAAAAATTCGCTTTCCAATTGTACTGAAATCTCAAGTCCACGGAGCGGAACGGGCAAAAGCTGGTGGAGTTAGATTTGCCCAAACGACTATCGATGCGATCGCAGCAGCTCAAAATATCTTTAGCTTACCAATATGGGGCGAATTGCCGGAAGTTGTACTGGCAGAATCCCAATACGACGCTAACCAAGAATTTTATCTCGCAGTGGTTTTAGATACTGCTGTCTGCCGACCGGTACTTTTAGGTTGCAAAGAAGCAGACATCGATTGGGAATCCGCTGGGGAAAGAATGCACTACGTTGTTGTAGAACAAGAATTCTCGCCATTTTATGCCCGACGATTGGCTTTGAAAATGGGTTTGCAAGGAACGCTGATGCAGTCGGTAAGCAGCGTTGTGGAAAAGATGTATGAGTTATTTGTCCAAAAAGACTTGGATTTAGTCGAAATTAATCCCTTGGCAGTCAGTAGTACTAGTCAAGTTATGGCTCTTAATGGTAAAGTCAGGGTCAACGAACGGGCGATCAAGCGTCATCCCGATCTCGGCGAGATGGCAGCAAAAATTATCAGTCGTCATACTACTACTGAAATTAACGGTATTTTGGGTGACTGGGATGGTGTGCAAATGCATGGAAAAATCGGTATTTTAGGTAACGGTACTGGTTCAGTGATGGCAACTTTGGATTTAGTTGCGAATGCTGGGGGCAATCCAGGTGTTTGTTTGAATCTACGTCATGCTTTCCTTACAGATACTACACCAACTACCTTCCGCGATCGCCTAGAAACAGGTTTGAAAATGCTGGAGGCTGATAAAAGCATTCAAGTAATACTAATTAACTTTCTAGGTAGCATTCCGCAAACTGAGGAAGTGGCTGAAGTTATAGCTAGAGTAGTGCAGCAAGACGACAGCGAACTTCAATCACAGGTTGTACGTTCTAATGGTAGTAAAGTTCGGCGAGAGCTTAATTTTCCATCCTTAGTTGTCCGTCTTGCTGGTTCTGAATTTAACACTGCGAGAAAATATTTGACAACACTAAAAACCCGCACCGATGCGCTTGTCGTGGTAGAAAATTTAGATGAGGCAGTGGCAGCAGCAGTTCTCCTTGCTAAACCAACGGTTAATAAAAGATAGTGAATGTCATTGTGTTCCAATTTAAAAATCAAAAATTATTAATTTTTACCGTCGGGTATAAATTGTTGAATTTGATGCTCAAATCAAGTACAGCTTTGCTTTCTGGGACTAAATTATATAGTACATCCAAACTGGATATTCCTATCTAGAAGTGCGTTTTCTCACTTTTGGAACACTCAGCTTCCAGACTAATTTTTGGAATTTCAGTAAAAATTGAATCAATATGACACTGTAAATGTGTCATTTCTATGCTCAGTGGTTGAAGGCACTGGTTGCCAAACTTAAGGTAATTTTTTATGAACCTAACGCCAGAAAGTAAAGTCTTAATTCAAGGCTTTTGTGAATTTATATCAGGCACTCATGTTGCTCAAATGAAAGCTTATGGCACAAATTTAGTAGCTGGTGTCAATCCTGGATGCGGCGGACAGGAATTGCATGGACTGCCAGTATTTGATTTAGTAGAGGAAGTAATAGAACAATTTGGGGCAATTGACACGACAATTATTTGTGTAGACCCTTACGACGTGTTAGATGCAGCATTAGAAGCGATCGCATCTAATATTTGCCAGATTATTATTATTACTGCTGGTGTGCCGCCTTTGGATATGGTGCAATTACTCCGCAAAGCCGAAGCTTGTGAAACTTTGGTAATCGGGCCAAATAGTCCGGGGATCATTGTACCGGGAAAAATTCTCTTAGGGACTCAACCCAGCGAATTTTATACCCCTGGAACAGTGGGGATCGTTAGTCGTAGCAGCACCCTCACCTACGAAATAGCCTACGAATTAACAAAAGCAGGTTTAGGGCAGTCGATTAGTGTCAGTATTGGTAGTGATGCGATCGTCGGTTCCTCATTTTTGCAATGGCTGCAAATTCTCGATGAAGATGAAACCACACAAGCGATCGTTTTAGTCGGTCAACCCGGTGGTGGTAGTGAAGAAGCAGCCGCGCGGTATATTGCTGAAGCAATTGATAAACCAGTAATTGCCTACATTGCAGGTAGACTTGCACCACCAGGAAAAACTTGGCGTCAAACCGGGACTTTAGCAACCGTTATCGGACGCGATCCCAATTTTGGCACAGCCCAAAGTAAATTAGCTGCTTTTAAAGAAGCGGAAGTGACAGTAGCTGAACGCCCTTCTCAAATTCCAGAATTATTGCGAAAGGAGATTAACTAATTACTAATTTGTAATTCGTAATTCATAGTTAAGGATTAAATTACGAATTACCGATTATTTTAATAAATATAGCTTAGAAGTCAGGATACTGACTTTTTTCAAAAATAAAATATGAGTCTTATCTTTAAATATTGAATTAACTATGAAGGCAAGTAATGCAAACATTATTGCTCAATTGAACAGAGCTACAGAGGGTTTAATCTACTCATGTGCCGGAGACTCTACAGTGGGAACTTGTGTTTGGGAGGTAGCCGATAAAGGTGAGTTCAGTTTGGAAAATATGTTTAAATTGTTACCGTCAGAAGTAGATTGGATTGAAGAAATTGATACAAGATGTAAGCAGTTAGTGAAAGCAGCATCAAATTATCGGACTGTTATAGTAGATGAAGAAAAATGTGTTTTAGAACTTTATCATATTTATCTAAAATTTTTCGAGTTTTTATTGTCTTATTTGCCAAATTTTGAAATTTATAAAATAACTATCGATCAAACTCTTCTTCATTATCACAGAGACACCAAAGAGGGATACCGCGAAGCTGCAAAATGCTACATAGGAAGAACAAGAGATGGCGATTGGATTGGCATAGCTTACAGAGCTCCTGTTGATTTTCTAGCAACTAGCGATGAAGAGTTCTTACCGGAAAAATCAAATTTATTTGGACAAAAGACACACAACTTTTTGCAAGAAATAGCAATATTTATGAAAGCGCTATCCCAATCGTGTCGTTCTCATTATCTTAACTCTATACAAGGTGACAAATCCTTTGATCCCAATCCTTTTTACATATTCAATGATATTATTTGGGAAGTTGCAGTAACCAAAGAATTGCTCTTAAGAAAACTGCTATATTCCACAGGTATTATTAGTACTCGAAGATTTCGTGGTACTAGCTTTCTAGATGTTGATAATATTCTACGGCTACATTTAAGAAATCTAAGAGCATATAAATTTTTAGGGACAGAGCTTTGCTGGCTAGGCGAAACTCAGTCAGGTGACTGGATTGGTGTTACAGCACATTGTTACCCATCAGGGTAAACACGTGTAGTTTTGTCACCCTGGGGGATCTTACTACAGTTGGGGTTTAAATAAGAGTCTGAAACTCTCTTCTTTACGAGACACTGCGCGAAGAATTTTGAATTTTTAATTGGTCAATCTTGGGAACGATTTTGAGGGAACAAGTAGGCGATCGCAGCATAACCCGAAGCACTGAGTAAACTAACCAAAAAAGCAGCCAAAATAAAAGTAGACATAATGTTACACTCTATGCGTTTCTAAAATCCTGGCATTCATCAACAAGCTAGAATTTTGGATACTTTCAAATTAGCAATTGGGTATGACACAGCCATGACTACCTTGTGTCAATCCCTCGGATCTCAAGGTTTTATGGCTCAACTCAAGCCAAAGGCAGAAAAAAGCGAAACGTACTGCCAACTCCTAATTCGCTTTCTACCTGAATTTGACCGCCTTGTAATTCAATCAAACGGCGGGAAATAGTTAAACCAATACCAGTACCTCCCGAATGGCGATCGCGCGATTGATCGGCTCGCCAGAAGCGCTCAAACACATGAGGCAAATTTTCTGGAGCGATACCAATGCCTGTATCACTAACCGCAATCGAGAGTTGAGAAGCTTCAGTCCCAACAGTAATGGTAATTGAACCTTCGTTAGTGTAACGAACTGCATTACCTAGCAGATTAACCAATACCTGTTCCGTGCGGTCAATATCTGCTAATACAGGAGGTAGCACAGATGGACATTGCAAGAGCATAACTGGCCCATCTTCCAATAGTTGGTCGGAAAATTTTTCCACTAATGACTCTAACAATGGACGCAAATTTACCCGTTGGATATTAATTGGTAGATAACCGGCTTCTGCTTTGGATAGTTCTTGTAAATCGTTCACCAACCGCTCTAAGCGTCGAGTTTCTTTAGCTAAACGCCGATAGATTTCAGGAGACGCTTCAATTTCCCCATCAGCCAGTTCTTCCAAATAACCGCGCACTACAGTTAATGGTGTTCGTAATTCATGGGTCATATCTCCGATCACTTCTCGCCGCCGCGCTTCTACGCCTTCTAAACTGGCAGCCATGTGGTTGAAACTACTGCTCAATCCACTAAGTTCTGGAATGTCAGATACAGGTAGTCGTGCATCCATCTGACCAGCAGCAAATTTTTGGGTGATTTGTTCCATCTCGGTCAATCGCTGCATAATTCGTCTCGACACCCAGTAACTCAATCCTCCGGCGGCGGTAGTACCCACTAAGACTGACCAAAGAGTGCTGCGCTGCCAAGCAAGTTCAAATCCTGTCACCAATTCAGCACGGACATCGATTAAGTCGAACCCCTGATTTTCTAATCCTTCCAAATGCAAGACAAATAAGCGTGGGGAAGAGATTTTGCTGATGCTCACCAGACTAGCTACCCCCACGATCATTACTACTAAGTGGGAGAAAAATAGCCGCCCTCTCAGCCCCATCTTCATAACATTTACGCCACCAGAGGATCTTCAAATTTATAGCCAACCCCAACAACAGTTTTAATAAAAGTGGGATTTGCCGGATCGGGTTCAATCTTTTTTCGCAACCGAGCTACATGAGTATCTACCACTCGTTCATCGCCAAAAAAATTATCTCCCCAAAGTTTATCAATTAGTTGGGTACGGTTCCAAACTCGACCAGGATTACTGACAAAGGTGGTTAGCAAGTTAAATTCTAGGGTAGTTAAGTCCAAAATCTCAGGTTCTTTGGAATTCATCTGGCGACTGGCAGTGCGCTGGTCTACATCGACAATAAAGTGTTGGGTACGATTGACTTGATGTTGTCCCCCTTGGCGGAGGCTACGCCGTAATAATGCCCGCACCCTAGCTATTAACTCTCTAGGGCTGAAGGGTTTGACCATATAATCATCAGCACCAGTAGACAGACCAATGACGCGATCGATTTCTTCACCCTTAGCAGTAAGCATTAAAATGTAAGGATCTTTCGCACCTGGTTTCTGGCGAATTCGGGCACAAACTTCCAACCCATCCAAACCAGGAATCATTAAATCTAGAATGATTAAATCCGGTGGTTGCTCTTGAAACATCCGCAAAGCATTCATGCCATCGCGGCTAGTGCGACAAAAAAATCCTTCTTTTTCTAAAGAGAGTTCGATTAAACGAGCAATTTCTGGTTCATCTTCAACTATTAAAATATCCATCCGAAAATACGCAGATTTAAAAAGATGCGAGGAGTGGGAGATGAGAGGGATAAGGGGTACAAGGGAAGGGGGATAGAGTAGACAAGGGTGACAAGGTAGACAAGGTAGCAATCTTTCTGTTTGAAGTTCTGATGGCCGAAAACCTCCGATCGGACTTTTCTCCTTGTCTACCCCCTCTTCCTTGTCTCCCTTGTCTCCCCCCTCTATTACCTAGAGATTTGAATTTGTTGTGGTGCGATAACTATAACCAAGATTAGAATCTTTTTGAATGTGTGTTTTAATACTATCGAGGTCAATGAAGCAGTCAGCAACATCAATCAAACTTTCACTAGTGGTTGTTTGCAGACTGACTACTTCCACCCGAACTCCCATTCTGCTGACAGCGTTCACAGCATAAGCTAAATCTCCATCGCCACTGACTAAAACCGCTGTATCATAATAAGGAGCTAAAGTTATCATATCTACAGCAATTTCTACGTTCAGATTTGATTTTTTGAAATTCTCTGTTGGTACAACGAGTTCCTTTGCCACTACGCGATAGCCATTGCGACGCATCCACAAGAGAAAACCCTGCTGCTTTTCATTACTGATATCAACTCCAGTATAGAAAAAAGCACGCAACAGTCTGGAACCACTGGTTAAATGACAAAGCAATTTAACGTAGTCAATTTCTATGCCGAGTTGTAAGGCTGTATGGAACAGGCTTAAGCCATCAATAAAAATAGCAACTCGACCGCGATTTAAGTTATTCAAAATCGAACTATCAGGTGCAGGATCTCGCATCTTGGTATCTTTACCTTTGACAGCAGTATCGCTCAAATTTTGCCCTTGCCAATGTGGTTTCGCTTTGAGTACTTTAGATTCCTTAAATTCATTTCTTTGTTTGCTAAAATTAGTTATAATCATTGATACCTCTGATTTTAAAGCTGTAAAGAATTTTGACTAAATTTTCTATAGTATAGTCTGTGCTTGATTTATAACCTAGCAGGTAATGGTCTTAAGTCACTATATGCAGATAAGGTTAACTGGTGCTAAACAAGATTCAAAATAGACAGCGCAAGGTTTTCACTATTGTTATGGTTGATTTCACGAGATATTGCTTCTGCCCACAGATATGTTAATCTTTACCCACCCAGACAGCAAGAGTTTCGAGAAAATAAATCTTTTTGTCAGGGTAAGGACTGTTTGTTAGGTCTGTATTGCACTCAACCCAGAAGCACTACATCTATAATTGGGTAGGTAGGAACTATAAACCTGTAACAGAGGGCAAGCCAACATAAGCAAGTTCCGCATAAGAATCCCACGTCTTTTAGGGGGAATGAGCGTAGCAATATTTACGCAGCTGTAGGAGTTTCAAAGAGTTAGAAGCACTAATAACGTAATACGGGATGCGATCGCACCTCAAAAAGTAAGTTGTATTAATTTATATAAGAGCCAAATGAGAAGGACAGAGATGATTCGTTGCTCTCTTATCCCTCTATTTGCTTAACGCACGCCAGCAGTTTCTAAAGACAAATCTTGAAACATCGGTGTGCTGAGGTAACGTTCGCCAAAGGAAGGCTGAATCATCACAATTAAACGTCCGGCATTTTCTTTTCGTTTACCGACTTGAATTGCAGCACACAAAGCTGCACCAGAGGATATCCCAGATAATAAGCCTTCTTCTTTTGCCAAACGTCGCCCGAATGCGATCGCTTGTTCGTCACTAACTCTAATTACTTCATCAACCAATTCCAAGCGGAGAACATCGGGGATAAATCCAGCGCCAATACCTTGAATTTTATGTGGCCCGGCTTCACCACCAGAGAGGACTGGGCTATTGCTGGGTTCAACTGCGATCGCTTTAAAAGTCTTCTTGCGCTGTTTGAGTACTTCTGCAATCCCAGTAATCGTCCCACCGGTACCTACCCCAGCAATGACGATATCTACTTCCCCGTCTGTATCTGTCCAAATTTCTTCAGCGGTGGTTTCCTGGTGAACTTTGGGATTAGCAGGGTTGCGGAATTGTTGCAACATAAAAGCATCAGGAGTATTAGCCACAATTTCTTCGGCTTTGCGAATTGCTCCCCGCATACCCTCAGTTCCTGGTGTCAACTCCAAAGAAGCACCATAAGCCCTGAGCATAGCGCGCCGTTCTTGGCTCATAGTCTCAGGCATGGTCAAAATTAAACGGTAGCCACGCGCTGCTGCTACCATTGCTAGAGCAATACCTGTATTACCAGAAGTAGGCTCAACTAAAATGGTCTTTCCAGGGGAAATTGAGCCAGCGGCTTCCGCCGAGAGTACCATACTTAACCCAATGCGGTCTTTCACCGAAGCCGCTGGGTTCATCCCTTCTAATTTAACAACTATCCTTGCTACTACTCCCTCAGCTTGAGGAATCTTGTTCAGTTGAACTAAAGGAGTTCGTCCAATCAGTTCTGTTACGTCTTGAGCAATTCGCATTCTTTAACCCCTAAAATCCTAAATCTTAAGTACAGAGTATTTACTTGTAACAATAAGCTTTGATGTATTTATTTTGTCGTTTAATTTCAATGAGTGCATATACTATGTATTCTAACTAAACCACAAAATATGAAAGTTTAGGAAGAACTTTTATGAGATATTCCCATTGATTCTCACTTTAGAAGAGGCTAGCTTACCATTCCAATACTTTTCGGTTAAGGGGGAAAGGGGAAAGGGAAAGGGTTTGAATTTACCTTTTCCCCTTTGCCTTTAACCTTTCCCCAGACCAAAAGAGAGATTATTAGGCTTATCCGAAAAGTATTGCTTACCATTCTTCTAGTTTACCATTTGGAATTGCTGACTATTGTCCTGGGGTTGAGATTCAATTTTTATAATTCTGTATATATGAATATTTTCCCATTATTTTCTACTTATTCTGAAAGTTTAATTTACTTTCAAAATATTTAATTGCTTTGTTTAATTTATTAGTCTATCTTGATCGAGAGACATTGATGTTTTCTTTTGAGTGCAGATTTTTTCAATTAAAAATTGCATCTAAAACAGCCTTTAACCATTGCCTATATTGCTTTGAGGTTGAGTGCAAAAACGCCAGAACTCCACCTCAAAAATACTAGAACCACATCCAAAAAACACTAGCACCCATACCCCAATGAATTTTTATAAGACTTATCAGGTGTGGATTACAGGCTTTGAGTACTATTCTAATGAATTTAATAATCTTAACAGGGCTGGGGTAAACTGTTTGGTGGAGAGCGGCTGATATAAATCGTATAGGATTTACGCAGAGATTCCCCTCTACCCCCCAACATTCCTGAGCGAAAGCTTAGTGAACTAGGGGGGACTTCTTAATCTCCCTTTTGAGAGTAGGATGAAACCAGATTCCCGAATTAAGTGCGTTCTTTCTGACTGAATAATCCTATGTTTTGTGAAAAGGGTGGTAACTTTTTATTAGTCAGTAGTCAGTAGTGACGAGAAAAATAACTGGTAACTAATGATTGTAAAAATTACCGATTACACATATTTTAATATCAAAACTGTTTGAGAGGTAGAAATTATATAACTACTTTAGATAAACAGCAAAAGATATTTTCTTACTGGGTGCATATTACCTAGCAAGGGAGAGCCAAGATGAAAGCCAAACTTTTAAATGTTCTTACAGTTTGCGTCGTTACCTTAGCAATGCTTTCACCAGGACTAGTAGTATTTGGCATAATTTGGGAGCGACATCTGGAGTTAGTAAAATCTCAGAATTTAGCTTACGAAGTTAACAACACAACTACAAATGCTCCCATCTTGGCTCCCCAGATAGAGGGTACACATTCCCCTCAGACTAGCATTCAATCCTTCGATCGTAATGTGGTTCATCAAATGCTAACTGTTGCTGAACAATATAAATTTGCCACTATCCTGCAATGGTTCTTCTTGTTAACCCCAATTTGTGTTGGGTTAGGGATTCTCTTTTACGACAGATATCTGGTTCATCGTGCTGCTGTTTTAAAAGAACAAGTTGAAATGTTGGAAAGGCTGTGGCGCCAAAGTATCGAACAGTAACTTATTCACAATTTACTAAAATCAAGAAAATTACCATGACAGATCAAGAACAACGCCAAAGCTTGTATTTTAATCTGATTGATGAGTTACTTAGATGTCCGAATGGTCAAGAACCAGAAATTTTGGAAGCTAAACCCGAATTGATTGATTCCGGTTTAGTAGAAACAATGTTACAAGTAGCTACTATGTTTGCTCATGAAGGCAATCAAGATGGTGCCCAATTTTTATTTTTTGTGGCACGTGAGCTAGCGAAAGAATTAGGTTTATACCCAGAAGTTCCCAGTACTGAAGTTGCAAATACTGAAGTTGCAAATAAGGAGTAAAAATGCTGTTGACTTCAACGGATGCGGGACAAATAGCTTTAGAACTGCTCATGGCAGACTGGAATATTTCAGAAGAAAACAGAGAGTGGTTTACAATCTTTAACTCTCGTCTGATTGGCGAGAGTTGGTACACTGTGGAACTAGGTATAGAAGGATTTCCCGATCGGTGGTTTATTCAAGTATATGACACTGGAGTGTGCGATCCAAACTATACATTTATTTCACCAATCCGGGGTTCTGAAGGATTTACGGACTTTATAAATGTGCCAGAAATCATAGCAGAGGTCTTAGTTTGTGAACGCAATGCTCGCTAATAATAATTAACAATTCAAAAATGAGAATTCAATATTGAGAGATGCTAGTTAAATGCATTCTATTTGAATTCATAATTTTTGCTATCAGAGTAAATATCTCTGAAAATAGGAATTGTGGCTAGATAAACTTTCGTCCATTTGCGCGGAATTAATAAATTTGAAATTCCCGCAGGTAGGTTTTGTCTGTATAGCTGCGTTCGCCTTTGGCGTGCCGGAGGCATCATTCTATTCGTAAAGGTATTACTAATGCTTTGATATTTTCTTGAATATAAAGATGCTTTACGCAAATCTGAGGTGAGACCAAATGAGGTACACCTCTTTTTTTATATAATTAATATTTAAGGTTTTATTTAAGCTTAATCAACTATTTTGTCATATTTAATTGATAAAATTATGTTATATTAAATAGCGTGATGGACGCTACAGAAATATCAGTTCCAATGATTGCTGAAGATATCTTAGCCAAAGAATTCACAAGAGTCGTCAACCATTACTACCCGCAAGTTGGAGAATTGCTGGATGGGTGTTATGTGAAAGTCATTACCTGTTTTTGGGGACGACCTGCTAGACGTTTGCAATATATAGGAATTTATTGCTCTGATGAAATGATTTCCTGTGTGCAAGCTCAAAAAGAAATACTCAGAGAAGTAGCAGACAACATGGGTTTAATCCAGGTTGTCTGTATGAATGCCAAGCGATTGTTGCGCGATCCGATGTCGAAGGTCAAAGAGAACAACCCACGTTTATGGTTGGAGTTGCAGTGGGTTGCAACTTAGTGATTCATCGCATTAATTGAGAGGGGTAAATTCTTTTGTAGAGAGGACTTTATTCCTCAAATATTTAAGCACGCTTTGTGCTTACTACAAACCTATCGACCACTAGAATAACCAGCACCTACGGTGAATACAAAGTATCAACGCAAGTAATGAAAACTGGAATTTTCTGCAATTACGATAATTTTCACCAAGATGCTCGTCGTGCCATCTTTGAGCAAGTTGCACTGGTAAAACAGGCAGAAAGCTTAGGTTTTGAGGAAGCGTGGGTGAGCGAACACCATTTTAGTGAATCTAATCTTAGCCCGTCCATGTTGGTGTTAATGGCACATTTGGCGGGATTGACATCAACTATTCAATTAGGCACTGCGGCGGTGTTGCTGCCATTCCATAACCCGATTCGGGTGGCGGAAGATATTGCCACTTTGGATAACCTATGCAATGGACGATTATTATTTGGAGTTGCCAAAGGCGGCCCATTTCCTCAACAAAACAAGCATTTTGCGACCCTCCCAAGTGAATCTCGTCCCAAGATGCTAGAGGCGATCGCACTAGTTCAAAAGCTCTTATATGAAACTGATGTATCATTTAATGGGCGATATTATCAATGCGATCGCTTAACGATTTACCCGAAACCATTGCAAAGTCAAATACCAGTGTATGTTGCCACTGGTGGTGATGATGGTATTGAGCTTGCTGCTAAACATTCCTTCAGCTTGATGGGTGGGCCGCCATTTTCTCTAGAGAGATTGAAGGATACTGTTAGCAAATATCGAGCCTTAAATTCTAGTGGTGCGGAAAACTTTGTGCTGGCACGCTTCTTTTTTGTTGGCAAAACATTTGACGAGGCGGTGAGTGAAGCGTTACCTTTCGTTCGCAAATTTAGCCAGAAAATGAAAGCTAATTCGGCTGAATTATTGCAGAATAATCCGAATCCCAACCAAAAACCATTCAACCGCACAAATATTTGTTTCGATGAAGATTATTTGATTGAGAATTCAATTATCGGTGATGTGGAGACTTGTCGAGACAAAATCAAGAAATTTCAGGACGAATTAAATTTAGGTACGCTAGCACTCAAACCCTCGTCTGCGGATTTGCAAAAAAACCTAGAGAGTTTGACGCGCTACAACCAAGAGGTGCGAAATTATGTCTTCTAAACTATACTTGCTTCCTCCCGATGATTTACCTCCCGCTGAGGTAACAAAAGAGGATGGAATGCTGCAAATGGAGCTAGAACAGTCTACTGGCAGATGCTTTTTTCTAGCTTGCGATCGCATTACGCGAGTACTGTTATCTAATTGTCAATGGTATCTGACAACAAATGCTACCATCCTCACACTAATTATTGACTGCCCTGACTTAGTATCTTACTGGCATATTGTCAGCAATATTCCCCAGTTAGGTAATAGGCTAGAGCGGTTTGCTAGCAATGGTAAAATCCGCGTTTATCCGCCATTCGGTAAAGGAACGCCGTTTGAAATCAGCGTTAATGAAATATCAGCTTATCGAGATTGGCTTTGAGGTAAATAGAAACTGGGAATCATCTTTACCGCTATCTAACACCCTGTACTTTTAAAGTGCAGGGTGTTGTATTTTCTGAGAGATAAAATTGATTTTTTTTAATTGGATACAGTTAGTTATTAAAGTAGAAATAACTATTGTAATTTGGGTTCATTTTTATATTTTGAGACGGAAATATTTAGGCGATCGCAATCTCCAAACTCATACCTTTTTGAAAAAATAATGCGACATATATATACTCCCAAACCTTTGTTTTGTCTGGCTTTCTTAATTTTGAATTTTGAATACTTCGACAAGCTCAGTACAAGTTTTGAATTTTGAATTGGTATCAGTGGTAGTCTAAATAAAAGTGCAATAGCGCTTATCTCAACGTACCTACTTGCTTATGTCCAAACCTGCTGATATCAGCACTAAACGCCTAATCAGTCTTGCACCCGATAACTGGGTAAAATGGGTAACACAAATTCCTGATGTTATTGTAGGTGAAATTCTCAACTCAGAATTTCAGTGGCTTAGTAGAGAAAGTGATGTACTGATCCGTGTCGAAAATCCGCAGTATGGAAAATTTCTAGTTATCAATGAATTACAACTGCGGTATAAACCGGAAATGCCACGACGGATGCGTGCTTATGCAGCTCTAGCTGAAGAAAAATATAATTTACCTACCTATCCGGTATTAATCAACATTCTTAAAGGAAGTAACACAGAAATACCTACAAGTTATGCATCAAATGTTGCAGGTTTAAGAGCAACTCAAGATTATCGGGTGATTAACTTATGGGAAGTTGATGTAAATACTGTCTTTGAGACACCATTACCATCCTTAATTCCATTTGTACCCATTCTCAAAGGCGGTGAAAACGAGGTTGTAATTCGAGAAGCCTTGCAAATTCTGCGTCAGGATGAACAATTAAATCAACTTGAAACAGTTTTGGCTTTTTTTGCTACGTTTGTAATAGAGAGTGCCCTAGTCCAAGAAATCATGAGGTGGGATATGGCTGTGTTGCGTGAGTCGCCTTGGTATCAAGAAATTTTACGTGAAGGAGAAGCACGCGGGGAAGCACGCGGAGAAGCACGCGGGGAAGCACGCGGACGACGAGAGGAATTATATTCAGGTATTGAATTGGCACTGGAGATTAAATTTGGAACTCCTGGCTTAGATTTAATGCCAATCATTTACCAAATTACAGATTTACAGCGATTAAAAGTGATTCAACAGGCTATCAAAACCCTAAATACAGTTGAGGAACTACAGCGACTTTGTGATTGATTTACTGGTAAAAAAACTTGTGATTTTTTCACTTAGCCATTTATACCACAATACACTTGGGTTAAGGCCAAAAACTAAAACTGGCGTAGCGCGATCGTCGCACTCTTTGCAACGAATATCCACCCCCAATCGCACCGCCAGTTCTAACCCTATGACAAGCTTGTTACCTTTTTAGTAAGCCACGCATACCACTTTTCTAACCCACTACCAGTAGTTGCAGAAACCTGAAAAATCTGAATTTTGGGATTTATTTGTTTAGCATAAGCTATGCATTTTTGAACATCAAAATCTACATAAGGTAGCAAATCAATTTTAGTGAGAATCATAATGTCACTAGCACGGAAGATATGTGGATATTTTATCGGCTTATCTTCTCCCTCCGTGACAGAGAGAATCACAACTTTTGCCTGTTCTCCTAAATCAAATAAGGCTGGACAAACTAAATTTCCGACATTTTCAATCATCACAACTGAATTCAGTGGCGGATTCAATTGTTGTAAACCTCTTTCTATCATTGAGGCGTCTAAATGACAGCCTGTTCCGGTATTGATTTGGATGACTTTAGAACCTGTTTCTTTAATTTTTTTGGCATCGTTAGCTGTTTCTTGGTCGCCTTCAATAACACTAATAGATAATTGCTGCTTTAAATCATTGATTGTTTGCGTTAAAAGAGTTGTTTTCCCTGCACCGGGAGAACTCATTAAATTTAAGGCGAGAATATTTCGACCTTTAAACCATCCCCGATTTTGGGCAGCTATTAGGTTATTTTTTGATAAAATATCCTGTTCTAAAGATATGGTTGTGTTGTGTATTTTGGCATGGATTTGAGGTGCTTCTATATGAGTGTCATGACTGTGAGAGTGAGTGATGACAGTACCATCGGGTAAAGTATGAGTATGATGATGGTGGTGATGTTCAGCTTCACCTGTTTCTAGATTGGTAATTTTAGTTTCGCCATCATCAGAACAACCGCAGGTTACACACATAGTTCCTCTATTTCTATTTCTTTAATTTTCAGCTCTTCACCAGTAATTAAATCTAATTGCACGCTACCACAGTTACAGATTCTAAACGGTTTATCTAAATAAACTTCTGCACCGCATTGACGACATTTTGCTAAACCGGGGATTTCTAAAATTTCTAATTTTGCCCCTGCCAAAACTGTTCCTTGAGTGCAAATATCAAAACAAAATCGGATAGCATCTGGCATAATGGCTGAAAGTTTGCCGATTTCTAATAAAACTCGCTGCACTTTTGCGCCTTTGGCGTGTTCAGTCACAATTGCCACAATATTTTGGGTAATTCCAAGTTCGTGCATATTATAAAATCTATTAAAGATTAACAAATTCGTGGCAATTGGTCGCCTACTAACATATCAACAATCCTTTCAGCACCAAAAAGTGTTTTTAGTAATACGATACATGGGGGTGAAGAAATAACTTCGCCAATCATACAAGCATCTTTACCTGCTGGGTGGGATTTCATAGCTGATAAAACATTTTCAGCATTCTTTTTTGGAACCACCACAACTAACTTACCTTCATTAGCTAAATATAATGGGTCTAAACCGAGAATTTCGCAAACTCCGTTGACTTCTTCACGCACTGGGATAGATTCTTCAAAAAGACGAATTCCCACATCGGAAGTGAGGGCAAATTCATTTAGTACTGTAGCTAAACCACCGCGTGTAGCATCTCGCATAGCATGAATTTGGGGACATCTATGGAGAATAGTTTCTACTAAACTATGTAACGGCTGACAATCACTTTCAATATTAGTTTCTAAAGCTAATTCTCCACGGGCAATTAAAATTGCTGTGCCATGATTGCCTATTTCACCATTAATTATTATTGCATCTCCGGGTTTAATATTATGAGCAGAAATGTTAACTCTTCGCGGAATGATACCAATCCCAGCAGTATTAATAAAGAGTTTATCGGCAGCACCACGATGTACAACTTTTGTGTCACCAGTGACAATTTGAACACCAGCATTTTTTGCGGCTGCGTTCATACTGGCTGCGACACGGCGCAAGGTTTCGACAGGTAATCCTTCTTCTAAAATTACACTACAAGTTAGATATAAAGGTTTTGCACCGCTGACAGCTAAATCATTAACTGTACCGTTGATGGCTAATTCTCCTATGTCACTACCGGGGAAAAATAACGGGTCTACAACATAAGAATCTGTTGTAAATGCAAGTCTGTCTCCTTGTTGCATGAGACTGGCTAAATTAAAACTGGCTTGGTCTTCTAGTTGTGAGAGAATTGGGTTATCAAAATTGCTGATAAAAATATCATCTATTAAATCGCGCATGGCTTTACCACCGCTGCCATGTGCGAGAGTTATATGAGTGTCTTGCACTTTAGTTTGGCGACGACGGACTTTTTCTATTTTTTGGAATAGGGGATTTTGGATTGGGTTTGTGGGGAAAATATTCATATTAAATTTTTTTTAAACGCAAAGGAACGCAGAGGGAAGCGCAGAGGTACGCTGAGTATTATAAGTCTGAGGAGAAGCCGCAGGCGGGGAGAGGTTCTTGAGTTATTTTTGGTTTTTGGGCGATTGTTCTTTTGGCTATTGTGGAGTGTCGCCCATATTTGTAATAGGCTGCACAAGCACCTTCGGAAGATACCATGCAAGTACCGATTGGTGTTTCTGGCGTGCAAGCTGTACCGAATACTTTGCACTCCCAAGGTTTTAAGACTCCTTTGAGGATTTCTCCACATTTACAAGCTTTATGGTCGGCTACTTTAAGATTAGGAATGGTAAATTTAAGTTCGGCATCAAATTGGGCATATTCAGGTTTGATTTGTAATCCTGAATAGGGTATGTCACCTAAGCCGCGCCAATCAAAACTATCTCGCACGGCGAAAACTTTATTTATGGCTTGCAGGGCTACTGTGTTCCCAGTTTGTTCTACAATTCGGTTATATTGGTTTTCGACTTCACAACGATTTTCTACTATCTGTTGCAATAGCATCCAAATTGATTGGAGAATATCTAAGGGTTCAAATCCTGAGACGACTATCGGCTTATTATATTGTTGGGAAATAAATTGGTATGGGTCACTGCCAATTACCATGCTGACATGGCCAGGGCCAACAAATCCATCTAGTTGTAAGTCAGGATTATCTAATAGCGCTTTGAGGGCGGGAATCACGAGGACGTGATTGGAAAACATACTAAAGTTAGGAATTTCTTCGGCGGCGGCTTGCAGAATGGTGAAGGCGGTGCTGGGGGCTGTGGTTTCAAAGCCTAATGCGAAGAAGACTACTTCTTTGTCGGGGTTGTCTCTGGCAATTTGTAGGCTATCTAGGGGAGAGTACACCATACGGATGTCTGCACCTTGTGCCCTGGCTTGCAGTAAAGTGGTTTTGGAACCGGGAACTCGCATGGCGTCGCCAAAGGTGGCAAAAATGACGTTATGATTTTGAGAGATTGCGATCGCATCATCTAATCTCCCTTTTGGCATAACGCATACTGGACAACCAGGCCCATGAATTAGTTCAATGGCTTGGGGTAAAATTTCTTCGATACCATATTTAAAAATGGAATGGGTATGTCCGCCGCATACTTCCATGATTTTGATGGGTTTTTTTAGTCGATGGCATAATTTAGCGATTTCGCGGTATAACGCTTTAGCTTTTTCCGGTTCGCGGAATTCGTCAACATATTTCATAGGAGTAAGGAATAGTGAGTTTTATCTATCTGTTAATTTCGCTTTTTTGGTAGGAAGTTTTTTAACGAACCGCGTTTGTACAGAGTCTTTTAGAGAAGCCTCATCCAAATTTAAACCTCCTACCTTCTTCACGCACTAATCCCTGTTTGTGCTGCTGCTAATTCTTGGAAAAGTTGTAATGTTTCTGCCGCTTCTTGTTCGTTAATTCGATTCATCGCAAAGCCAACATGTACTAGCACCCAATCACCAATACAAGCTTCGGGAGGATGTTGTTCATCTACGATACAAGCAATATTTACTTCGCGCTTAACACCACCAATGTTAACTAGGGCTAATTTATGGTTAACGTTGGTAATTTCTATAATTTGTCCGGGGATTCCTAAGCACATTTTTTTGTTTTTTAAGAGAAATTAACCATAGACACGCAGAGAATACAAAGAGAATTATTTGTGAGAGAAATTTTTTCAAATATCAACACTCATGTATTAATTGTGCGGCTGCAATAACTGCTTGTCCTAAAGATAAGCCGCCGTCATTAGCTGGAACTAAGCTGTGAGTAAGTACATTTATTCCCAATGTTTGTAATCTTTTGGTAACTTGCTTTAACAATATACAATTTTGAAATACTCCTCCTGTTAAAGCTACCTGATTAATCAGATTCTCTTGACTAAGATGCTTAACCATTTCCACAATTGCATTGGCTAAACCTTGGTGAAATTTGGCAGCTATAACTGCTTGGGGAATCTGCTGCTGTAAGTCATTTAGCAAGGCTTGCCACATTGGACGCGGGTCTATACAGTAAATACTATCTAAAAAGCCAAAATTAAAAGGGTAGATTAGCGTTTCTTTATCATTATTTAAGCTGCTAACATCTACTATAGCTTCCATTGCGATCGCAGCTTGTCCTTCATAGCTACATTCATCTCTATAAATACCGATAGCTGCTGCCACTGCATCGAACAATCGCCCCACGGAAGACGCTGGAGGAGAGTTAATTCTTTTCTCTATAAGTTGATTTAGTAGTTTGAGTGGCTTATTTATCAGGAATTTTACGATTTCTAAGTCAGAATACTTTTGTTCGCAATCATCCCAAAGATTAGCAGCTACTAATTGGGCATAAGTATTACGCCAAGGCTGATAAATAGCTTGTTCGCCACCAATCATTGCTACTGGTTTAAATGTTGCGAGTCGTTGAAATTTTCGGTAATCTGCTAAAAGAAATTCTCCACCCCAAAGTGTGCCATCGTCACCGTAGCCTAAACCATCTAAAGCAATACCTAATATTGGAGGTGAATCTAAAGGAATCCCATTTTCTACCATGCAAGCGGCAATGTGCGCGTGATGATGTTGAACTGGGTAAATTTTAATTTTATTTGTATCTGCAAGCGATTTACCAAATTTGCTTGAAAGATATTCAGGGTGTTTATCAATAGCAATTATTTCTGGTTGATGCTCAAATAAATTTAAGTATAAATTTAAATTTTCTTGGTAAGCGTTGAAAGCCGCAGCATTTTCTAAATCTCCTAGATGTTGAGAGAGAATTGCTTCTTCTTCACGCAATAAGCAAAAGGTATTTTTTAACTCACTCCCCATTGCTAAAATTGGCAGAATTTTGTGAAATCCTGGTGGTAAACTAATTGATGCTGGTGCATATCCTCTGGCACGGCGAATTGTTTGAACTTTATCACCAATAACACGCACAACCGAATCATCTACCCGATTAATAATTTCTCGATTGTGAAAGAGAAAATAATCAGCAATTTTCCCTAATTTTTCCTTTGCTTTGTCATTATCAAGACATTGTGGTTCATCAGCAAGATTGCCACTTGTTAAAACAATTGGGCGATTCATCCGCCGCAGAATTAAATGATGCAACGGTGTATAAGGTAGCATGAAACCAAGGGTATTTTGCCCTGATGCTACTGACGATGCTAATTGTTTTTTATCCGAAACTTGTAATAAAACAATTGGTGCAGCAGAACTTGTTAATAATTCTTTTTCTTTAGTGTTGACAATACAATATTGTTCAATTATCTCAATATCCCGCGCCATTAAAGCAAAGGGTTTATGATAGCGCTTTTTTCGCTGACGCAATTTTTGTACAACGGTTTCCTGTGTTGCATCGCAAGCTAGATGAATACCACCTAACCCCTTAATTCCCAGAATCTCGCCTTTTTGCAACAAGGTACAAACAGCATCGACATCATCCAACATCGAAAACATGGAAGCAGTAACCGATTTACCATCAGCGCGTTCTAACCAAGCTGCGGGGCCGCAAACATGACACGCTACAGGTTGGGCGTGAAAACGGCGATTTTCGACATCGTGGTATTCCTTTCCACATTCTGAACACATAGCAAACGCAGACATACTGGTATTGCATCTGTCATAAGGAATGGCACGAATAATACTCAGGCGGGGGCCGCAATGAGTGCAATTAGTAAAGGGGTAGCGATAAAAGCGACTAAAAGGGTCGAATATTTCTTGTTGACATTGCGGACAAGTGGCGGCATCAGGGGTAATTTCTGTTTTAATGGCATTATTGACACTACTAGAAATTACAAAATCATCAAATTTAAATTCACCTTCATAAGGAGTTCTAATTAATTGATTAATTCTTGCCAACGGTGGACATTCTATTCGCAATTTGGCTACAAATTTGGTTATTGCTTCCTCACTACCAGATACCCGAATTAATACACCTTCACCATCATTACAAACATCTCCATGCAAACCACAGGTTTTAGCCAGACGATATACAGTAGGGCGAAATCCTACTCCTTGAACAGTACCACGAACTCTAATTTCTTCAGTCGGCATAGTTAAACTGCCACAGCAAAATTCGGTTATTTCCAGAATCAGCTATCACTGCTGTATTACCGCAAATTTTTATCCCGTAACACCAATTTAAGCTATCTCGTTTAGGTAGTCCGAAATTACGATTTTCACCTTTACTTTGAAAATTTATTTGTCCTGCTAACCCATCTGCCACTACACCTTGCAGTGATAAAATTGATTCTGGCTTTCTCCATCCTAACAAACGAGAATTAGCTGTATCTGCAACTACTAACCAATCTCCAGCCACCCCCACACCATAAGGCATACTCAAACTACTAGCGCTAGGATAATAAACTCCTTGATTCATTTCCACAAAATCAAAGCTTTTTTGTCCTAAAACCACTGCACAAGGGGCATTATTTTCTGTTGGGATTCCCTGCCAAATCATCACTCGGTGATTACCTGCATCGCTGACAACCAAATTTTCTCCCCAAAGGGTGATATCGTGACACCAACGCATACTCGCTGCGGTTGGAGAAGCACCGCCGTTTTCATTGCGAGATACCATATCTGGTTGTCCCAAAACTAAATCAGCAGGTTGACCATTTTCTGTTGGTAATTGATGCCAAATTAATATCCTTCGATTACCAGTATCGGCAATAAATAGCTGCCCTTGATGATAGAAAACACCATAAGGCCAGTGCATTGTACTGGCAGATGCTTGTTGACTTCCCCGATTTGGTTCATTATCAATAAAATTAGCTTGTCCTAAGACTAAATCTGCTGAAACATTGTTATCTTCTGGTAAATTTTTCCAAATTAAAACTCGATGATTCCAAGCATCTGCGACAGCTAACCCTTCGGCGCAAGCACAAATCCCTGTTGGTACATTTAAGGTTGTGCTTCCCGGTATATTTTTAGCATTTTGTCCTTCATGATAAAAGTCAGGTTGTCCAATTACCCAATCAGCAGGTTGACTATCTATTGTGGGTAATTTTTTCCATCCTAATAATCGATGATGTCCTGTATCTGATACCCATAAAGGGCCATTTGATAATAAACAAGCACCACGAGGCCCAAACATCGTTGTGGGGCTAGGTGCTATAGGTATCACTAATTTTTGTGGTTCAATAATGTTACCTAAAATTACCTCTGCACCTTGAGATGATAGAGGTAGATATTGAGAAATTTCTGTTGCTTCTAGCGGTAGTTGTGATATGGGATTAATTATAATTGGGATATCCATGAACCGCAGATAGACGCTGATAATTATTTAAAAACATTAATGCTGATTAGCGTGTAACAACAGTAACAATTTTACATGATGTTTTTATTTCAAATAAAGTTAAAACTTTTAAACAACTTTTGTCTTAATCAATTTTAAAAACCTATTGCTAACCTAAAGTTGCTTTTGCTACATAGCGATATTTATAATGAATGCGTGATGTACTGAAATGAGAAAGCAATTAAGCATTTTGAGAAAGCATTTAGGCTTTTTGCTTGCTGAATCTACCGAAATGCTTGCTAAATTTACTGAAATGAGAAAGCAATCAGGCGTTTTGAGAAAGCATTTAGGCATTTTGCTTGCTAAATTTACTGAAATGAGAAGCAATCAAGCCTTTTGAGAAAGCATTTAGGCATTTTGCTTTCTCAAAACACTAAAATGAATCATTGAATTGCTCAAATGAGAAACGATTCCGGTCTATTGAGAAAACATTTAGGCATTTTGCTTCCAACAAACACTAAAATGAATGCGCGAACTACTGAGATGAAAAGCAAATTAGCCGTTATTTTCTAATCGTCAAGTATATTTGCTGAGATGTTACTTTTACACGATCATTTTTGCAGTTTCACAAAAACCTTATCATCTTTAATTTTTACTGGATACGACTGAAGTGAAATATCAGGTGCAGTCAAACATTCACCTGTCTCCAACTTATATTGAAATCCGTGGGAAGGACAGGTAATAATACCATTTTCAACCTTACCCTTATCTAGTGTAGAACCTAAATGAGTGCAAGCATTACGGTAACATTTTACTGTAATACCTTGACGGTGTAAAATTAGAGAATTACCAGCAAGTTGTACTGGCAATACACTAAATTCAGGAATTTGCTCAATAGTCGCTACTTTGATCCAAGTAGAAGTTATTTTTGAAGAGAATGGACTAATTAAACCAAAACTTGCATTGTTAACAACAGGGTTATTATTGACCGCAACCACTCTGGTAATTTCGGGACAATGGTTTTTGATTGCTTGTTCTACTCCCTGAGATAAAGTTAAAGTAGAAGCCGGACAACTGCTGCAAGTTCCGATTAATCTGACTTCTACTGTATCTGGGGGCTTAATTGCTACTAGTTCTACATCCCCATTATGGCTTTTTAAACTTGGGCGAACTTCTTCAAGGGCTGTTTTAATTCGCTGTGCTAATGGTGGTTTTGGTGGTTTTACAAGTTCGTGATAAAGCAGCACTGCGTACACTACTTCATCAGTCACAGCATGACGCAAACCTGACATTGATTCTTGCTTGAGGCTTTTAATTAAACTAGTCAATGCTGCCTTATGCAAAGCTTCAATTGCCCTTTTTAGTCCAACTGCTACACACCGTTGGCTTTCATCCCACTCGGATATAATTGCCTCAAAGCGGTTAATTTCTCGAACTAATTCTTCAAGGTTTGTCATTAGTCATTAAGCATGGGGCATGGGGCATGGGGCATGGGGCATTGGTTATTCATAAATGACCAATGACAAATTACTTCATTTTGAAATCTTTGAGGAGAAATGGCATAATCAAGCCCGTCACGAGGCTAGATAATGTTATTGGTAAGTAGAAGGGAATGTCGATTTGTGCAAACAACACTAGCAGTAACGAACCTACAGCAGTAGCAATAGCAGTTCGTTGAACAAAATATATTGGATCGCGCAGTAATTTCCCTTTGAAAAATAACTTGGCAGAAAACCACCCAATTTCTAACATGTTTACTCCTAATAATTAGTCAATAAATTTAGGATTACAAACCCTAAGAGAATAGCAGGAATGACGCCAGCCGGAGCAAATAATGCACCAAGCATTGCTGAAAACTGATAGCCGATATCTTTTCCAGCTAACAGCATTCCACCAATAGCACCACCAACCATAGACAAGGCTGCTGCTATAATTAACCACACGAATTCTGTTGCTAGATTCAAATCACCATCTGCTAAACTTGTGAGGAAATTTATCAGATTTGGGTAAGTAACAATATCTCTCATGCTGGTTTTTTACTCATTGTTAAAGTCAAGAGTTCAATCTAGCGAGTTTGGTTTTTATACAATATATTTTGACCTCTCTCCAAACCTCTCTCCTAAAAGGAGAGAGGCTTTGAATCTTACTCCTCTTCCCTTGTAGGGAAGGGGCTGGGAATTAGGTCTGTATTGAACTAAACTGGAAAGCGTTATAGAACTATAATTCATCACTCCTAAGCTTTCATTTCGGCTTCTACATCTTGTAACGCTTGAACTACTACTTCTGCTTGTGCAATTTGTTGGTGTTCCGTAAATATTTCTAAAGCCTGTTGATAGTAGATACGCGCTTGCAAAAGATTTTGAGGATTACCAAGCTCTGGTTTTTCTGAGTCGTCTGGTAAGTTGAATAAAGCGTTGGCTTTGTTTGAAATTGTGTTAGCATACTCTAGAGGTGTATCTTGGAGATTACGCACTTTTAGCGCCTCATCATAAGCTGCGATCGCCCGCAAGTTATTCTCCACAGGATGGGAACTCACTAAATATTGCAATGCGTTACCCAAATTATTTTGTAACATCGCATATTCTCTAGGATGATCGATTAGATTAATATGCTTTAGTGCCACCTCAAATGATTGCACAGCTAAACCTTGACGCAAGTATTCCCGTTCTGATGCTAGGGGCATAGAAAGGTAAGCGATCGCAATATTGTTATACAAAATGGCGTATTCTTGGGGGTAATCTTCCCAAGTAAACACCCGCAAAGCCTCATGATAAGCTTGGATGCTGTCAGTTATCCGCGCCAAATTAAATGGTACTAGCGACTGCAACACCAAACCAAAATTCATCTGCGTTTCTGCCACTTCTTCTGGAGAAGCTAATTGTTGTAAAATCGGTAATGCCTCTTCATAACCGACTTTCGCTTGCATCAACAGTTGGTAATCAGCATCCGGTATTGCCTGTAATGTCCCCGCCATGCCCACTTTGGCCCTGGCTTTTAATAGGGGATACTCCTCACCACACATCTCATAGGCCCGGTAATATAACCCAACTGCATTTCGCAAGTCTTGGGCAGCTTTGGGCTTTTTTTGAAAACCCTGTGCGATTTCAATCAGCATTTGGATTTTTTCCTCTGCTGAGGCTGACTCTGAAGCAACAGCTGCTACCGCAGCCTTCACCGCCGAATCTGTAATGCTGGGGGTCATAACTCTGCCGTACTCTAGCCAATTGGGAATTGAGTCTGTTAACACCCATGAATAATCGAAACGCGCGATCGCATTTCATCACGGGCCATACTGATTTACGCAGGCTTCGAGTCCTTTAGGCGGAATTCCCCTTTTGTATCTGAGGCTAGGGCTAATAATGAAGGATTAGGAAAAGATTTGATTCCATGTCCAATATCCAATACCCCATGCCCAATCAATTTTTTTACTATAAAACACCCTATTTCTAAAATTCTAGGGGGAAATTGCTAATATTAATGTCAGTTTTAAACACCTAATATTTTCAAAATACTTTTTGTATCATCACTTGACACAATCCGAATATTCTTTATTGAATTGTTGACATACTTATATGCACTATCTTACCAGCTAATTTTTGTATACTCTAAAAATTTGCCACGCGATCGCCGAAGTGTAAAATATATTTATCAACGACTGTAAAACCAGCTACCTTGAAAACAGACAGTATTTTCTATCGGCTCTTTCAAAGTATTCCCACTACTTTCTTTGAACTGATTAACCAACCGCCGCAACTAGCTAGTGTTTACCAATTTTCTTCAGTCGAAGTCAAACAACTAGCCTTTAGAATCGATGGCGTTTTCCTCCCAAATGCAGCAGAACTACCCATTTATTTTGCCGAAGTGCAATTTCAATCAGATAAAAAGTTTTATTCACGTTTATTTACCGAAATCTTTAATTATCTTGACAAAACCGAATTAACCAATAATTGGCGTGGTGTTGTTATCTACCCCAACCGCAGCGTTGATACTGGAGATACCGAGAGATATACAGAACTACTCAACTCACAACGAGTAACTCGCGTCTATCTTGACGAATTAAGCTCAATTGAAGCATCATCAATCGGCATAGAGACAGTTAAACTCATCATCGAACCCGAATCAACTGCGACAACAAGAGCTATCGAAATAGTCAACATTGTCCGACAGCAAATTCCAGATGTCACTACTATTAGGGAAATAATACAATTAATAGAGACGATATTAATCTACAAGTTGCCGCGATTGAGCCAGGAGGAAATTGGAAAAATGTTTGGATTAAATGAGTTAAAACAAACTAGATTTTACCAAGATGTTTTTGCAGAAGGTAAACAAGAAGGTATACAAGAAGGTAGGCAAGAAGGTAGACAAGAAGGTAGGCAAGAAGGTAAGTTAGAAGGTAAGTTAGAAGCCATACCTCAGTTATTAGGGTTGGGTTTAAGTATTGAGCAGATAGCTCAAGCGTTGGGTTTGGACGAACAAGTTATTAGGCAAGCTGCACAACCAAAATCCTAAAATAATAGAGTGCGCAAAGGATTAACTGTGCGTTTAATAGAGACGATATCAATCTATAAGTTGCCGCGATTGAGCCAGGAGGAGATTGGAAAAATGTTTGGATTAAATGAGTTAAAACAAACTAGATTTTACCAAGATGTTTTTGCAGAAGGTATACAAGAAGGCAAGCAAGAAGGTAAATTAGAAGCCATACCCCAGTTATTAGCGTTTGGTTTCAGTATTGAGCAGATAGCTCAAGCGTTGGGTTTGGACGAACAAGTTGTTAGGCAAGCTGCACAACCGAAATCCTAAAACAACTGATATATAGTTGATGGGGCGCAAAGTTTAGCGCCTCTATTTTTGGCTCATTTATTACGTGAAAATTTGATGAATTAAAATACTCATTACCTCACGCGCATTAACAGTTTACAGGAATTGTTAATCATTACAAAGTTTTGTCAGTAATAAATTAAGCAAATTGAGTTTGTTGAATGTAAACATTTAAAAATAAGAGGTAGTGTTTATTTTTACTATTTTGCATTTGTAAAATGTGTCACATATATAACAAACGTAGTTCTTGAAAGAATCTTGAGTAAATTTAATTTATGGTTAATGATTAATTCTTTTTTAATGAACGATAATTCAATAAAAAATATCTTAGTATTGAAAAATAAATATTGATAAACAGGTGAGACTTTGCAAGCATTATCACCTACATCATGCATGGGAAACAATAGAAAAACGCATAGCCGATGACTAACGTACTATGGCTACAGGGTGGTGCTTGTTCGGGTAACACCATGTCATTTCTCAACGCTGAAGAACCGACAGTTTGCGATTTAATTGCCGACTTTGGTATCAATATACTTTGGCATCCTTCCTTGGGGCTGGAACTAGGCAACGATTTGCAAACACTGCTACGAAATTGTATTTCTGGCACAATTCCTTTAGATATCTTGGTATTTGAAGGCAGCGTTGTTAATGCCCCCAACGGTACTGGTGAATGGAATCGGTTTGCCGATCGCGCCATGAAAGATTGGTTAGCAGACCTCGCCAAAGTTGCGAAATTTATCGTCGCGGTGGGAGATTGTGCCACATGGGGGGGAATTCCCGCTATGTCACCCAACCCCAGCGAATCAGAAGGTTTGCAATTTCTCAAACGTCAAGAAGGCGGCTTTTTAGGGAAAGATTTTCTCTCACAAGCCGGATTACCTGTAATTAATATACCTGGATGTCCCGCCCATCCCGACTGGATAACGCAGATATTAGTAGCGATCGCTACTGGACGCATAGCAGATATCGCCCTGGATGAACTAAATCGTCCCCAAACCTTTTTCAACACTTATACCCAAACAGGTTGTACCCGCAACGTTCATTTTGCCTACAAAGCATCAACCGCCGAATTTGGTCAGCGTAAAGGCTGCCTATTTTATGACTTGGGTTGTCGCGGGCCCATGACCCATTCCTCTTGCAACCGCATCTTATGGAACCGCGTCTCCTCCAAAACTCGCGCTGGAATGCCTTGTTTAGGTTGCACCGAACCAGAATTTCCCTTCTTTGACCTCAAACCAGGAACCGTATTTAAAACCCAAACAGTGATGGGAGTTCCCAAAGAATTACCGCCAGGGGTGAACAAAAAAGAATACGCCTTACTGACAATGGTTGCAAAAGATGCAGCACCACCTTGGGCAGAAGAAGACTTTTTTACAGTTTAGTCATTAGTCATTAGTCCTTTGTGATTTGACTAATGACTATAACCTTTCACACTTCTCTATACCTCTCAACGAGAAATCAAGGGTTTCGACTATTTTGCAGTGAGGCGAGTGAATAATTACCAATCACAAATAACAAAGGACAAAGGACAAATGACAAATACTTCGACTTCCTTCGGCTCCGCTCAGGACAAGTCGCTCAGTACAAGTGACCAATGACAAAGGATAAATAACAAATGGGAATTCAATCATTAGATATATCGCCCGTTGGTAGAGTTGAAGGCGATTTAGATGTCCGAGTCGATATTGAACATGGACGGGTAGTCAACGCCTGGACACACGCCGAACTTTTCCGAGGATTTGAAGTTATCCTCCGCGGTAAAGACCCCCAAGCTGGATTAATTGTTACACCTCGCATTTGCGGAATTTGTGGCGGTTCTCACTTAACTTGTGCATCTTGGGCATTAGATACAGCTTGGGAAACAGAAGTTCCCCGCAATGCAATTTTGGCGAGAAATCTCGGACAAATTGTCGAGACAATTCAAAGCATTCCCCGCTACTTTTATGGTTTGTTTGCCATTGATTTAACCAATAAAAAATACCGCCATAGTCGCTATTATGAGGAAGCTACCAGACGTTTTGCTGCTTTTACAGGCAAATCTTATGAATTAGGCATCACAATTTCTGCTAAACCCGTAGAAATTTATGCACTATTGGGCGGACAATGGCCTCACAGCAGTTATATGGTTCCTGGTGGTGTGATGTGCGCCCCTACTCTTACAGATATTACCCGTGCTTGGGCGCTTCTCGAATATTTCCGCACCAATTGGTTAGAACCAGTGTGGTTAGGTTGTTCTTTAGAACGCTACGAACAAATCCAAACTTATGATGATTTCAGAGATTGGTTAGATGAAAACCGCAATCATCGAGATTCCGACTTAGGTTTTTATTGGCGGATGGGTTTAGATATCGGTTTAGATAGATATGGCGCTGGTGTTGGGAAATATGTGACTTGGGGATATTTAGCCCATGAAGATAAATACCAAAAGCCGACTATCGAAGGACGAAATGCGGCGATGATTATGAAAAGTGGAGTGTACGACAGCTTCGCAGACACTCACGTTTTAATGGATCAGTCATTTACCCGCGAGAATACAACTCGCTCTTGGTACGATGAAGGGACAGCAGATATTCACCCTAGCGATCGCAATACTAAACCCACTGCCAATAATACAAAGGACTTCGATAACGCCTACTCTTGGGCAAGTGCCGTCCTCCACAAAGACTTCGGACGTTTGGAAGCTGGCCCTTTAGCGCGTCAGTTAGTAGCTGGTGGTAAACATGGCGAATCTTGGCAACACTACGACGGCTTTATCCTCGATGTCTTCAAGCAGATGAAGGGCCCTAGTATTCATGTACGTCAGCTAGCACGACTTCACGAAATTGTCAAGTTATATCGGCAAGCCGAACACTGTTTGCGCGAATTCAAATTAAACGACCCTTGGTATATCAAACCCAAAGAAAAAGATGGCAAGGGTTGGGGTGCAACGGAAGCAGCGCGGGGTTCTTTGTGTCACTGGGTAGAAGTAGAAGGCGGTAAAATTAAAAATTACCAAGTGATTGCCCCAGGTACTTGGAATATTGGCCCTCGTGATGGTGAAGGAATCCGCGGCCCCATTGAAGAAGCTTTAATTGGCACACCCATTTACGATTCTAGCGATCCGGTGGAAGTTGGTCATGTGGCGCGATCGTTTGATTCATGTTTGGTGTGTACAGTTCACGCCCATGATGCGAAGACTGGTGAAGAGTTAGCGCGTTTTCGGACTGCTTAATTTAATTATCAGGTGCGTTAGTCGTAAGGCAACGCACCGAAGTTTTTGTATTTTAGAGTTTCTCAAGCAGCTATTTTGAATCTGCTTGCTCAATTCATACAACATAAGACATAAACTGCGATCGCCTTTGGTATTCGAGTTTATACTAGATATTGCCAATTCTTTCTCGCAACTTGCTAGAAAATACTAATAATATATTTGCAATTTTGCTAGACACACTTTTGTATGGCTGAAATTATTGAGATACCTGTTTAACTGACTCATTTTAAACTTCCTGAAGCTGTCCAAGAGCGTCTGCAATTTCTTCTGGATCGTCAAGATGCAGGGGAAAAGCTTACCCAAGCAGAACGAGGAGAAGCAGAAGGGCTAGTTGAGTTGGCAGAATTTTTATCTCTATTGCACTTACGCTCTCAACGTGTGATGCAGCAGGGATAAATGGTAACGATTTCAGCCGCTTTACGTAGATTGGTTATCCAAAGAGCAACTGAACGTTGTGAATATTGCAGTTTATCTACGCCGCTTTTCTTGTTTATAAAAATCAATCTTTGCTTTTATCTGGTTATCAATTTGCGACTGTTTCTCCAATTCAATGCACTGACGTACATCCTCATAACGACTTTTGTCACCAGCTAGAATAAAGGTATTAATATGGACTGTACTGCCTTCTGTTTGAAACCTATAACCGTTTTTAGCCAATAGTTCTATGATTGTCCAAGCTTTTTTTGCTTGGCGACGCGGCGGCTGAAAATATATACCAAAATTGTATAGTTCCTCTCTGCATTCAGGACATTTACGCTTTGTTATCAAACCTTCGGCTTTAGA
Source organism: Nostoc sp. DSM 114167 (assembly GCF_052692655.1). Classification (NCBI taxonomy): domain Bacteria; kingdom Bacillati; phylum Cyanobacteriota; class Cyanophyceae; order Nostocales; family Nostocaceae; genus Nostoc; species Nostoc sp. DSM 114167. Next base: position 1,897,841 of record NZ_CP195116.1, on the reverse strand, counting down.
TTCGGATGTTGAAAGACCACGAAAACTCTTCCGACAATTAAAACAAGTCCAATGGGTGTACAAACTCACAAGGTATCTCTCACTTTGCTTCCAGTTATTCACCAGCACTAAAAACATATTAACCGATCGTCAATGCGGATTAGCTTAAGTTTTTTTGATACACACAGTTTGCGGACAGCAGGAAGTAGCTCAGTGAGTGTCATGTTTCGCGCTTCATTTATCCAACTAGGCTCACTTACAGCTTACTAGATTGGTCATCCAACTGAGCAGAAGCCCAGATCCTCGTCCTCTAGAAGCATTTCAATAACTTCATGCAAATTTTCCTGCAATTCATCCAAGGTTTCACCTTGAGAATGCGCTCCAGGAAAACCAGGAACATAGCCGACATAAAACTTAGTATCAGGATCTCTTTCAGCGATCGCAGTAAAAGTTTTCATATCACAATCATCAACAACGCTCACTTACAGCTTACTAGATCGGTCATTTACCTGAGTGATTGTCCAAAAGATAAATTTGGGCAAAATGAGGGAAAAATAACCTATGCCCAATGCCCTATTCCCAATGCCTCATATTCAAAACTCGTAGCGTAACACACTAAAACTTATAGAAATAGTGCGTTAGGCTTGCCTTAATTCACTTCAACAAAACAGAAATTTACAAGGTAAGCTTGTGTCTGATTTAGCGCTACATAATTATCTCCCTCGCGTTCCCGATGCAGCATTGCAAGAATACATAGAATGGTGTGTTTTAGAGCAAGCTCAAGCCGCAGAATGTAACTTTACTCCAGATAGAAGTAAGTTAGATAATTTGCCACCAGAAGAGTACGTTCCTAAACTTGTCGATCAGTTCATGAAAGTTAAACCAGACCCTATTAAAGCCGGTTTGGTAGCTGCGATCGCTGGCAAAGAAGCTGACAAACATAATTTATCCGGTTTAGCGATCGCTGCTGATTTTGTATCTCTTTATGTCAAGTATTTAATTCCTAAAGAAGGAAGTACTAAAGAACAGGCTGAAGAGATATTAACTCAAGCATCACAACATCAGTATGAGAAACTGACTGAAATTGCCAAGCAACATGGTGTAGCTTTATAGTTTCCTGCTGATAAATTATTTTTCAGAGGCTTTGTCTATCCCATCATTCAAAGCCTCGTATTTTGCAGATTATGGCAAAAACTCGAAATAATCAATTTTATTTTATAATTTAGGAAACATATTATTAGTTTATAATTATATGGACAGAATCGTAGTTAATTCTCAGATTCATTTCGGTAAACCTTGCATCGCAGGAACACGCATCACTGTACAAAGCATTCTTGAACTGCTCAATGACGGACTCTCATTTGAAGAAATTATCCAAGACTACTATCCAGACCTAAAAATTGAGGATATTCGTGCTTGCTTAGGATACGCGATCGCTCTAGTTGCAGCTGAAGACATTCGCCTAGTATCTATTTGAGCATGAGATTATTACTAGATCAAGATGTGTATGCGGTAACAGCAAGATTTCTAGTTGATACCGGACATGATGTAGTTCTTGTTGCTCAGATTGGTCTTTCGCAAGCAAGTGATGAAGAAATACTTAGAACAGCACAGGAACAGAACCGTATTCTCATCACGCGAGATAGAGATTATGGAAATCTTGTTTTTGTTCGAGCAATGGGATCTGGAGTCATCTATCTCCGAATCCTACCTACAACTGTGAATAAAGTTCATAACGAACTAATACGAGTTATAGAAACTTACTCGGAAGTCGAATTGGTAGGCGCATTTGTAGTTATAGAACCAGATGGACACAGGTTTAGAAAAGTATCTTTGTAAAAGTTTCAAATGGATAAACTAAGTAACTACAGAAATATTATTAAAAATATTCTCATAGAATATGACCGCATCTGCAATAGCTCGCCTGATGAGGACTTAGAAAGCCTTTTAGCACTCGATGATGAACGCGATCGATATCTATGGTTTCAGATTGGCTAGCAAAAAAATCGCCGAATTAAAGGTATTACTGTACATATTCGGATTAAAAATAACAAAATTTGGATTGAAGAAGATTGGACTGAAGAAGGTATTGCCACTGACTTATTAAACGCCGGCGTTCCTCAAAGTGATATTGTGTTAGCCTTTCATCCTCCGAGCGATGCCTACGGCGGTAAACTACGCGCTTTAACTAAATTTGCAACTAATTAAACAATTAAATCTCATCCCATGCTCACTATTATCGGTTGTGGCAATCTAAATCGCAGTGACGACGCTGTAGGCGTAATCATCGCCCAACGCTTACAAAAATATCTAGCTGAAAACCCCAATCCTAAAGTGCGTGTTTATGATTGTGGCACCGCAGGGATGGAAGTAATGTTTCAAGCTAGAGGTAGTAAACAATTAGTAATTATTGATGCAAGTTCAACTGGTTCTGAACCGGGTGCTGTGTTTAAAGTTCCAGGAAAAGAACTGGAAGCAATGCCCGAACCTAGTTATAACTTGCACGATTTTCGTTGGGATAATGCTTTAGCCGCCGGACGGAAAATCTTTCAAAATGACTTTCCCGAAGATGTGACAGTTTATTTAATTGAGGCTGCAAATCTTTCTTTGGGACTAGAGTTAAGCCCTGCTATCAAACATTCTGCTGATTTAGTTTTTGAAGAGGTAGCTGCACTCATCAGCCAAAATAATGAGCAGAAATTTTAAACTCCTAACTCCTAACTATTTTTTAAGCCCAATCCCGATAAACAGAAAGTTCATCTACTCTCATCTCAAAAGGTACACCTTGACTTTCTGGCGGACAAACACGAATTTTAGCACTGCTAACAATTCCATATAGCAATGTCCCCATTGGCACAATTTTTTGCAAAACCCGCCAATTAATAACTTGATCTGGACATTCAATTACTAATGTTAGAGCATTGGCGTGGGTTGTGACATACCAGCGACAATCAGACAGAAGATTTTGAATTGTGCGATCGCAAGCGTCATAAAAGTATCTACTAATAGAATCCTCTAGCTGCTGCCGCAGTATAATATCTGCCGATGTCGGTTGTATTGGATGTGAGTCATCATTATTAAAGTAATACATATTTCTAACCATCTCTGTTTCACTTCCTGCTTATATTCCAATCACCATTCCATAAAGTACATCTTTATTTGTTTCTAAGAATTCCTGGGTTTCATCATCATAATAAGCACCAATACCACTACACTGAATACCCAAATAATTACTAGTTAAATAAAGCCTATGTCCAAGAAAACCAGCTATTTGTATAGCAGTTTGATAGTTTAAATAATGTGACACAAAAAATAAAGTTACAGCGCCATCTCTAGCAATAGCTTGATTAATACATAAGTAACCTGTCTTTTCACTAAAGTTACCTGCTTTAACCAGATACGTACCTTTATATAACCCAGGTGTCATTCCTTCTACTCGATGCACCACTGAGTAAATTTCTATCTCCTCATAGTTTTCTGTCGGTATTGACTGCTGAAGTTGTTGCACTACATATAAATAATCTTCTTGAGAAATAGCCTCTTTCCGGAAACGTCTAATAGAACGTCTATTCCAAACAACTTGATAAAATTTATCCCGATCAAAGTCAAATTGAGGATACTCTAACTTCTGCTGGCGACTCTTTTGTAGAGCAGTTGCTTGATAAGCATCTTCAATCAATTGATTGGATTCAAAATAATCAGTACCGCAGACAAAAGGAACTTTCAGCCTTAAGCGTCTGATTTTCTTGTCTTGTACTTCTCCTGACACCGCACAAGCAGTGATAAACTCCTTATTCTCAAATCCTAAATCCGAATTGAGAGTAAGTTTATCAAAGTCAAAAACTAGTTGTATATCTCGGTTGTGGAGAAAAGCTGAAGCGGCAACTGCACCTAAATGGTGTCCGCTATCTAAGAAGCAATATCTTATGCTCCTGTTTTGATATTTCCAGCTAGACCTATAATAAACACAACTAATTAAAAAGATGAATCCGTTGATACATTTACCAGGTATAATATAATTCTCTAACCCATCATCAATTAATTCATAGATGAGAGTTAGACAATTATTCTCAACTTCTAGATGGTATATACCATTTACTATTCCCTCAATGCCGCGAACCTGTACATAAACTTCTGTAGGATACAGAGCGCCTGCTGATGGATTTACTCGCAGTTTTAATGGGCCATCTTTATATACTTTTTCTAGTGTTATCGCACTGGTTAATGAGATAAAAGAGTGAACAGGATTATTGAGATTTAATTTCACTCTCCGATAAAACTTGGGATAAACTTTAAATGAAGATGGCTGTGTTGAAGCATCTACATAATTTGGATCGAGTTGTACCGATAAGTAAGAATGCTTGGTAGCGTCATGATAAGCTTTGCCCGATATCTGACTTGATGGCATTTTTAATTATCCTCAAAACTTCTACGTTGCTAGCAAAATCTATTGCTTTATAATCATCTAAGTTTTTTAAATATAAATTAGGATGATGTTGTAAAAGTAACTTTACGACTTCTGTCTTTCCGGCTGATGCTGCGTACATTAAAACAGTTGCACCGTTATCATTTTGGTTATTAATATCAATGTTATGAGCTAACAGTAAATTAATTAAATTGTAGTGATTTCCAAAACAAGCAAACCACAAAGCATTGTTGCGATCGCTATTTCGAGCATTGATATCCGCACCGGCATCAATTAATTCTTTAACGACTGTATAAACTCCTTCTCTTGTCGCTTTCATCAAAGCTGTATCGCCATTTTCACCCGGCTGATTTAAATGGTTAAGATTATAGCCTTGTTCTATTAACCATTGGGTTGTTGCTTCACTCAATTTTTGACTGTTGGTTCGATTCATAACTACTCCTAAGTTAACTTTTTTACTAATATAAATTTGCTTGGCAAATAGAATGGTGAGCAATGCTCACCATTTTTGCAAAAATGTTATTTAAATTCTTTTAACTTACATATATGCTATCAATTTTATAAGTTTAAATTATGAATTATTTATAAATAACAGCAAATATTCTTTTTAAAAAAGCTGGAAAAAGAATGGAAAAGCAGTAATTTTTACAGTTTTATTTTAGAAGATAGATTAATAGCAGATATAAGTGGATTTAAATCTCCGACTTCTTCAAAAAGTCGGGGATCTGTACTTGAATAGTAAGTGCGTATATTTTTAAATTTACTGGCAATGATAAGAATATAAAATCTTGTCTACATCTTCGATAGTAAGATTTTGTTTGTCAGCTAAAGTTTTTAGCATATTGGTAATATCTTGAAGCTGGGATAAATTAAAGGAAAGTCCTAATTCATTAGCTCGGTGATTAACCGCCTGTTTTCCAGCCAATTTATGATTGATTAAAATTGAGCGCGTTACACCAAAACTTCGGGGATTAATAGCTTCATAAGTCTCAGAGTTATTAAGCATAGCCTTAGTATGAATGCCAGCTTTATGACTAAAAGCACTCTCACCAAAAACACAGTGGTTAAAAGGAATAGAAATTCCTACTTTTCTTGCAACTAATTCATGCAAGTAACTAAGTTCTTCCAAGCGATATTTCGACTTAATCTGCTCAGGATTTGTAGCATATAACCTCGCAATAAATCCAGCTAGTGAGGTAATACCATTGCGCTCACCAATTCCCAAAACACAAGTGTCAATATGAGTTGCTCCCGCTTCTAATGCTGTATAACTGTTAGCATTTGCACATTCTGTATCATTATGACCGTGAAACTCAATATCTAAATTGGTGAACTGGCGTAAAGTCTTCACTAATTCAAATACTTGCATTGGCGTAATAATTCCTACTGTATCAGCAATTCCTATGCGTTTGACAATTCCTAATTTTTCAATCTCGGAATAAACTGTGATTAAATCTTCTATGGAAGTACGTGACGAATCCTCAGCTGAAAACCGTAACTCAATATCGGGAGCTTGTTGATGAATAAAAGTTAAAACTTCAGATGCTAAATCAATAATTTGATTAATATTTTTACCATGACTGAACTGACGCATCAAAGAAGAACTACCAATAGTTAAATTAATTCCGGCTACGCCTGTTGCTAAAGCAACTTTAGCATCTTCTAAGTGACAGCGAATGTGAGTTAATATTTTGGATGGCAAGCCTAACCGAGCCAATCGTTCACAGTCTTGTCTAGACTGAGGTGAAGCAATTGGTGACGTTAACTCTATATATTCCACTCCAAATGCAGCAAGGGCCTCAGCAATTTCGACTTTATCATCTGAAGAAAAATTGGCTTTGACGAATTGTTCGCCCTCACGGAGAGTACTTTCTACAATTGCAAATTCAGATAGCGACATTGAGCAATCCCTATACTAATTCTGACTAAGGATATTCACTTATTAGTTTTTATATTAGCAGATTTGCATAATCGAGAAATAATTGCTTTGGCTGATTCTTGGGGACTGGCTATAGTATCAATTATAAGAGAGCGATCGCTCGTATCCATCGTCTCTAAAATCTGTTTCGTCGAAACCGAATCATAGTTCTGACTTTCTTCGACAAATATTTTTAGTTTTTCCTGCAATTCTAGACTGGTGACAACTTGTTTACTGACAAGCTCTAAGATTTGTTGTTCTTCTTTAGGAGTAAAATAAGCAGAAGCTTCTGGTACGCCCAAACTAGCAAAATTGCTCAGTACTTTGGGAATAATTTGCATCCGATCGTCTAACTCTTGATTAGCAATTCGATCGAAAGAATCATGACGTTTTATAAGTCTTTCTAAACGTACAGTATTTGGTACAGTCAACATTACAAATTTAGCATTTTTTAAAGCCTTAGCTGCATAGCGAATCTCATTTTCACCACGTAAACTATCGAAAACTAACATAGAGTTGACTTGTTGTGGATTAATATGTAGCGAAGCTAAAATGTGACCCATTCCACCAGGAAAGTGTTCTCGATAAAGGCGAGTATAAGTTAGGCGTTTAATCCGGCAATGGGGTTGCATGAGTTTCTCTTGCATTTTTAACATTGGCGCAATTATTACGCGTTCGGTTAAAACACGACGATTAGGTAAAAGTGTAAAATCCAAGCCTTCTTCAGCCAAAGCTTTCGCGATCGTGCTTTTTCCAACGCCAGTCATACCTACTATGATTAGTAAAGGGAAACTTGTTATTGGCAACCAGTCTTTAGGAACAGGAAATCCTACGCCTACACCTAGACTTAAATGTTCAAAAAATAGATTTTGCCTTGTTGTATTAACTCGATCCTGCACAATATGAACCTCTTTTTAAACTAGTTATTATAAAGATGCAATCATATTAGTACCTCAGTATTTCCACATAACAAAATAGCCATCTTAAATTGATGATAATATACATTAATAGTTAGTTTTTTAAAGTTTTTGTCTTACTTTTTGGAGCAAATGACCGTCCCACCTATTTGCGTAATGCTCGTCAAACAAATAAGGTTATTTAAAAATTATTAAGATATTTTAATAAAAGCTATTTTTAAAATCAAAACTTGCTAACTTACTAAAGTATAAATAGTTCAAATTAGTGGATTAAAAACATGGAAATTAGCGCTCGTAATTCTCTGAAGGGTACTGTCAAAAAAGTTGTACATGGTTCAGTTAATACTGAGATAACTTTAGAACTAGCGCCAGGAGTAGAGCTAGTCTCAATTATCACAAAATCATCAGCAGAAAAGCTATCACTTGCAGAAGGTAAGCAAGCTTATGCTGTGATTAAATCATCAGATGTGATCGTTGCTGTTGATTAAAAAATAGAGTTGGCTTCCTTTGCGAGCCACTCTATTTTTTCATATAAAATTGCATTTATTTATACAATTAGAAAACATAAATTGCTCGGATATTTTCTAAATCTAGGACAAAATCTATGTTATCAAGATTGAGGAAGGATCAAATAAAAAAAATCTTGTTGCAATCTGATATGAGTTTTTATTATTATTCCTATTAATACAATTTTTTTCAAGATTGTTTTATTTTGAGTTTTATAAAAAGTTGCGATTCCTCGCTTTTCCATTCTCAATAATTATAATGAACGGCCAAAAACACAAAAGCAGATAAATATTTTAATTATAAATTAGGAATTGTGAAAGGAGGAAGGAAGTATATTTTCATCCTTCATCCTTCATTTTTTATTTGGTTGCGAAAGGCAGCAACCAAAGTAATAATTTAGACCAGATATGCTTCTTGATGTGTTTTAATTGTGCAATTAGAACGAGGATAAGTTACACAAAGTAGAGCGTATCCTTTAGAAACCTGATCGTCATCTAAAAAGTTTTGATCGTCTTGATTAACTTCACCTTCGACAACTTTACCAACACAGCTAGAGCAAGAGCCTGCATGACATGAAAAGGGCAACTCAATACCATTTTCTTCTGCTGCTTCTAAGATGGTAGTCTCTTCGTCAACTTCAATTGTGGTGTCGAGGTCTTCTTTTTTGTTGATTAATCTAACTTGGTAGGTAGCCATTTTCAGATTCTCCTCAAACGTTATACAGTTGGTCTAATTTCCGAATTTTTTGAGCAACCTATCCTACTTTTTGCTTCCCTTCTTCTGACAGAGATGCTAAGTTTAGTTAGCTTTTTTATAGAGATAAGGGATGCAATGCGAACTAGAAGCTATCTCAAGGGCATTGAAACTCTGCGGAGTGCGTTGATGAGAAGTCTCTACAATTGACTTAGCACTAATAGAATGATGTTAGCTGCAAGGTACACCAGTAGGCGTACAGTCGCCTGCTTTAAAAGACTTTCCACAACCGCAGGTATCAGTTGCATTAGGGTTGATGAATTTAAAACCGCTTTCCATCACTCCCTCAACAAAGTCAACGATAACTCCGTCTAATAAAGGCGCACTTTTAGCATCAACGTAAACCAGTACTTTGCCTTGCTGACTTACTAAATCATCTGGTTGGGGCTTGCTGGTGATATCGATCGCATATTCATAGCCACTGCAACCACCATCTTTTACAGAGATACGGACACCTTTAGTTGCGCCATCAGCATCGGGTGCGGAACCTTTAAGGAATGCCCGCAGATGAAATTCTGCTTTTTCTGATAAAATAACGGCCATCAGTTCTCCTGATTTGTAGCGATTAGTTGTTCTGATTTTAGGTGGGGTTGTCCTTCGTCATTTGTCCTACACTGCGGGTTCGCCCTTGGCGTTCTCGTTCGCGCAGCGTCTCCGTCAGGAGAAGAGTAGCCGCAGTAGCGTCTATGTCATTTGTTATTTACTAATGACCAATGACCAATACTTCTCTACGAGAGGCTGCGCCCGAAGCGTAGCTATGCCGCAGGCTTTACGACTACGCGGTAGTTGAGCTCAGTCGAAACTCAGTACAAGTGACCAATGACTAATGACTATTGACTGTGGGTTCCATCGAATTGGATTGCGCGTGTCTCCAAGGCGCACTATTACCGCATACTGGACAAGAGCGATCGCGGTAAGAACGGCGTTTCGCAAATTCCATCCGATTTAAGTCGATTGTCAGCAATTGCGACAATAGAGGCTGACTAAACCCGGTGATCAGCTTGATAGCTTCCAAAGCTGTTAGACAAGCTAGTGTTCCAGAAACAGCGCCTAGAACTGAAAAGCCGCGCTGATCCCAATCAGGCTTTTCTGGAAACAGACAAGATAAACAAGGAGTCACACCAGGAATAATCGTTGTCAGGTAAGCCTCCATCCCATTCATTGCGGCTTCTACCATTGGCTTACGCGATCGCACACAGGCTTCATTTAACAAATTGCGCTCTGTAAAATTGTGGGCGCAGTCAAGAGCCATATCCGCAGATTGCACTAACGAATCTACATTTTCCGGGGTGATGTAATCATGAACAGCTTCCACTTGGACATCAGGATTAATCGCATCCAGAGTTTCTTTAGCTTTGAATACCCTTGGCTTACCTACCCAATCATCAGTCATAAGAACTTGACGATTCATATCATCTAGCCGCAAGTCACCACCCCGGACTAAGATTAGCCGCCCAACGCCCGCTACTGCTAAGTAAAGCGCCGCCGTACCGCCTAATCCTCCCACACCCGTAACCAAAACTGTCGCTGACTTCAGGCGTTTCTGTGCTGTTTCGCCAAAATTCGGAAGCATCATTTGGCGACGATAGCGTTCTAATTCGGTAGGCGTTAGGTTAACCAATTTATACCTCCTAATCAGAAGTGATTTCTGTCAGTGTGACTACATTTTTCGGCTTGTCGTTAAATACTTTGAACAGCTTTTGTTCGTGGGGTGTTGATTCGACAAATACCTGATAAGCTTTTTGCAAAGCCAAAGAATATTGATTTAATCTCTCTTCTTGATTCAAGTCAGGAGAATTATCATCAATTTCCTGGATGTATTGAGAAAACTTTTTCAGAATATGTAGACGATTTACATTCACAACTTCTAAATCGTAGGACATATTAAAGAATTGAAAAAATTCTTCTGCATCTACGAGTTTCTTGAATTCATCAATAGTTCCAGTCATTTCGCATTCTCCAATTGTTTTAGATGTTGCTTAAGTTCATCTAACTGGCGATAGATTTCATAAGTTGCGGCTGCAACATCCATAAGTTGTTTGTAATCTGTTGGCAGACCTTCAGCTAAATCATGCAGATCCATCTTCATTTGACCTGCTTTGCTGTTGAGCCGTCTGATTTGTCCCTGTAGTTCCTCAATACTCGTTTCTTCTGCTTGCACAATCAGCCACTCCTTTTCAGTGCTGAGTACTGAGTGCTGAGTTATGAGTTACAAGTAATGAGTTAGAAGTTAGAAGTTATGAGTTGAAAGTTATAAATTATATAATTTTTAATTTATAACTCTTCACTATTTACTCTTAACTCTTCACTCAGCACTCATGACTCAGCACTCAGCACTCTTAAAGTTTGCCAACTTCAGGAAAACGCTTCGCCAAATCAAGACCTTTTTTGACGTAGTTCTCTCCCTCTTCTGCTAATTTTTCTAGGGAGTCAAAGCCAAAACGATGAGCATCTCGCAAAGTTTTCACAGTTAGCAAAAGACGACCAGAAAAAACTAGCGCCCAGCCAAATCCTTCATGGCTCAAATCAACTACAACCTGGGATATCAAACCTGTTTCTTGTTCAATCCCAGCCGCTACAGCTCGAAAAAATGCCAAAATCCGGGCTTGAGTTACCGCATCAACTTCGCCCTCAACGGAGATTTCCCGTTTCTTTTGTTTGCTAACAATAAAGGGTTTGAGAATCAACTCATCCGACCAAGTACGATAAACTCCATAGCTGTCTTGACCACGGATTTGTTTGATTAATACCTTAAGAAAAGGTGAGTTCAAGACTTCAGTTGTAGCGGTTCCGTTAACACTATTATTTGCGGTCATACTGTTGCTTCGTCTTCGATTTCATCAGCAAAGTTTGTGGTTTTTGGTTGTAAAGCTTTACGCAACCAAGGTGGAGGATTACCTTTGAGGGTTTGCACTAGCTTGTTTAGCACTTCACTAATTTCTTCTTCTTCCGATCGCGCCTTCACTGGGGTGACACCTTTCTTGATTAACCGAGCGGCGGCACTACCACCAATTGCTGTTACGTAAATAATCGTACAGTCGCCTATTGCTTCAAGTTTTGGGGTGATTTTGTCTTCATTTCCGTCTTCTTTGAGTTCGCCTTCAAAGGTGAGGGTTTCTACGAAGTGATATCCCTCATCGGAAATTTCGTAAACATCAATCATTTTTGCCCATCCGAAGTGAGCGTTAATATGAACTCGGTCGCTCGTTGTGAAGGCTATTTTCATTGTAATTCTCCTCTCTAAAGTTTTGAATTTTGAAGCAATACGGTTCAGTTAGTAATATTTAGCTTCGGAAGATCCCCCCAACCCCCCTTAAAAAGGGGGGCTAATTTAAGACTTGCTCTATTCCCTCCTTTTTAAGGAGGGTTAGGGAGGATCAACTCTTAACTGAACTGTTTTGAATTTCAAGTGTGAATTCAAAACTCTGCGCTGACAGTTCCGAATTCTTGGAACTGCTTAACTCTCGCTTCTTCTGCCTCTAAAAACAGGTTGCCGATGCCAAACAAAAGTTCCATTGTGCCTCGATAGCCAACTTTGGTAAATTGACCATTACCTAAGCGGTCATAAATGGGCAATCCTAAACGATAAAGAGGAATCGAAAGGCGTTTTGCGATCGTACCCACATTTGAGTTACCAATCAGCAAATCAGAACCGCCTGCTAGACTCTCAAAGTCTTCCAAGTCGCCGATGGTGATGCTTTTAACCGGGAGTTTTTCTAAGAGAGGCGATCGCGTGGTTGTCACCACTGCATGAATTTGCGCTCCCATCGATTGCAAGAAATGCACTGTTGACCACAACAAATCTGGTTCCAGTGCTAAGGAAACTCGTTTTGCACCGAAGTAAAAGTGAGTATCCAGCATCGCATCTTGCAACTGACGACGTTGGCGGCGGTATTTTTCGGGTACGCTATTACCGCTCAGAATCGCCAATGCTTGGATAAATTCATCTACTGGTTCTAATCCAGTCAGTTCGCCAAACACTTCGTAAGGTGTGCCAAAGCGTTCTTCGAGAATCTTGGCAGCACCCCGCATACTTTCACCCAATGCCAAGGTGAAAGCAGAACTACCCACTTCTCGTAGCTGTTTTAAGGTAGTTCCACTGACTGTAACCGCACTATAATTATCCTCTAAATGTCCATCTAGAGAAGCGCCAAGGTCAGGTACAAAGATCGGCACTAATCCAAAGGAGGTGACTATCTCTTTGATTTCCTGTACATCCCCAGGTGTGAAAGCAGAACCCGCCAAAATTGTGACTTGTTCAGTTCTGAGTCCACCTGCGCGGGGGATTTCCTTAACTATGCTTTCCACAGCGACGGCAAAACCATCTTGCAACGCACCTTTAAAATCTGGGGTAGGTGCAAAAACGATCGCTAAATTATTCAATTCGGGATGGCGATCGCGGATTTCCTTCAGAAAACCTTCAATATCATCGCCTCTAGTTTCCGTTAACCCAGTACTACATAAACCAATAATTTCTGGGTTAGCCTTTTCTACCAGAGTCAGAATTGCTTGCTCCACATTTTCTTCACCACCCAAAATGGTCGTGACTTCCGTCATTGCTGTCGTAGCTAAGGGAATCGCTTCCCGGAAATGTCGCACTAGGACAACTTTGGCGAAAGCAGTACAACCTTGAGAACCGTGGAATAAGGGCATCGTCCCTTTCAATCCCAAAAAGGCTAAGGTTGCGCCCAAAGCTTGACTTTGCTTGAGGGGATTAACTGTCAGTGCTTTGTTAGAAGCGGTAACGATCGCCATTTAAACTTCCTCCTCTTCTTCCCAAGGAGCGGGTTTGCGTATTTGTTCCCAAATCGGGCTATACAGAGCTTCGTACAGTTCCCGCGCCATCTCAATCATTCCCACATAACCTGCATAAGGATGGTGGCGTTCTTGGTTGATATCAAGGAAAGGAATTCTAGCTTTCAAAGCGGTGTATTGGTTACGTCCACCAGCAATCAGCATATCTGCTTTGGTGTTTTTAACCAGTTGTAGCAATTCTTGAGCGTTGCCTTTCTCTAGCATGATGCCATCGTTGCCAATCAACTTCTTGATTTTGGCTTTATCTTCTTCAGTACTTTTCCGAGTACTGGTAGCAACAACTTCAATGCCTAAGTCTCTAGCCGCCGAAATAATCGACCAACTCTTAACACCACCAGTATACAAAACAACCCGCTTACCTTTGAGTCGAGCGCGATAGGGAGCCAGTGCCAAATCTAAAGCAGCCGTTTCTTCTGCAATCAGCTTTTCTGTCCGCTCTTGTAAATCGCGATCGCCTAATTTAGCGGCGATGTTTCGCAGACAGCGATTCATATCATCGATGCCGTAGAAAGACTCTTCAATGTAAGGGATGTTGTAACGCTCCTCCATCTTTCTCGCCATATTGAGCAGCGCTCGCGAGCAGATCATGACGTTGAGCTTGGCGCGGTGGGCGTAGCGAATTTCATTGTAGCGAGCATCGCCCGTAATTTTAGACAAAATACGGATGCCTAATTTTTCTAGCAGTGGTGTTACTCCCCACATTTCCCCGGCGATATTGTATTCACCGATTAAGTTAATATCATAGGGCGTTGTATGTTCCGGTTCTGCTGTGCCGACAACATATTCTAATAAAGATTCACCGCCAAAACGGTTGCCCAGATTTTTACTGCCAATGAATCCTGGAGCAATGACGGGAACAACAGGAATACCAATTTTCTCAGCCGCCGCTTTGCAGACAGCATCCATATCATCGCCAATTAAGGCTGTAACGCAAGTGGCATAGACGAATACTGCTGCTGGTTGGTAGCGCTCGTGAAGTTCCAAAATTGCTTTGTAGAGTTTCTTTTCGCCACCGAAGATGACATCATTTTCACCCAAGTCAGTCGTAAAGCCCATTTTGTAGAGTTGAGGGCCAGACGACAGACTACCACGACTGCCCCAGGAATTACCAGCACAGGCGATCGGCCCGTGGACTAGATGCGCTGCATCTGCGATCGGCACTAAAGCAATCATTGCACCATCAAAGGCACAGCCCCCTTGAGCCGCGCCAGGTTGTGCCTGTTGAGCGCATGACTTGTTTTTCTTTTCGGATTGTTTGTGCTGATTATGCTCGCATCCTGTCTCAGTCAGCAGCTCGTTGATTTTGCCTTGGGTGCTTTTCATCTCTCTTCTCTTAATTGTTAATTGTCCTTTGTCATTTGAATCGACTATTGTACAGACGCGTAGACGCTCGAAGAGCGGCTTCTCGCAGAGTATAATCGCGTCTCTACCAATGACTAATGACTAATGACCAATGACCAATGACCAATGACTAATGACTAACAAATGTATTTTGTGACATCCTCTCCACAGACATCGGTCAGGTAAGATAGAGCGCGGAAACGCAATCCTACAAATTCGTCATATAAAGGATTGAGTTTACATAGTGGTGGGATATCAATACACTTTCCAAATAATTTAATTTGTCGCTCAAAGGGACAACAACAAGGAATTGTTTGACAAATTAGATGAGCGAAGCGATTATTTTTAACCTGAATTCCATCCACTACACCACGCAACGGATTCAGAAGATTGTTGAACCATCCTCGTTTTTTCTGATTAGGTGGATGGTAATTAGGATGAGGATGAGTGTGAGTATGTTCGTGAGTGCGATTGATGGTTTCCATTTATAAATCCCTTGGGTAAATGCTATCAAGAAAAAGGAAAGTTGGGGATGGGGGATTGGGCATCGGGCATTGGGTTTGGATATTTCCCTATTCCCGTTCGGCTACGCTACTTCGACTGCGCTCAGTACAAGTCACGGCAAGCCTATTCCCTATTCCCTATTCCCCTTCTTTACCCTTTAATTAACACGTTGTGTTTCTACGCAATTTCTAACGAATCAAGTCGTAGGAAATATCTGTCTTAGAAGGAATGTTGGTGTTGCGATCGATTTCTTCAAACAGGGTATTTACAGTCCAGTTGAGGAGGTTGATCACACCTTGATAACCAATGGTGGCGTAGCGGTGTAAGTGGTGGCGATCCATGATGGGGTAGCCGATTCTCACGAGGGGAATCTTGGTGTCGCGCCACAGGTACTTACCGTAGGTGTTACCAACTAAGAAGTCTACTGGTTCGGTGAACAACAATGAACGCATGTGCCACAAATCCTTACCAGGCCAAACAGTTGCATGTTGACCGAAGGGGCTAGAAGCAAGCAATTCTTTGATTTCTGCTTCAAATACTTCGTTGCTGTTGTGAACCAAGATATGCACAGGTTCAGCACCCATTTCTAGCATAAAGCCAACTACGCTGTATACTAAATCTGGTTCGCCGTAGATAGCGAAGCGCTTACCGTGAATCCATGCGTGAGAGTCAGTCATGGCATCAACTGCCTGACCGCGTTCAATTTCCAATTGTTCGGGAATGGGGATACCGCTCAATTCGCTGAGTTTCATCAAGAACTCATCAGTACCCTTAATGCCCCAAGGACGGGAAACTGAAGTTGGTTGGTTCCACTCTTTTTCAATGTACTCGCGGGTTTTGGGGGTAGAGTGTGCTTGCAGAGCGATCGTTGCTTTTGCATTGATTGAATCTGCTGCATCTTCTAACTTTGTACCACCTGGGTACATATCGAACTCACCTGTGTTAGGTGAATCCAAGTAGTCGCTGTTATCAGCTAGAATTGTGTAGTCAAAGCCGAACAGCGAAGCAATCCGCTTGATTTCGCGGTTGTTACCTACATAGGTGTCAAAACCTGGGATGAAGTTGATTTTACCATTGCTGGTTTCTTTCTTATGACCTGCGGTCAAGTTAGAAAGAATTCCCTTCATCATGTTGTCGTAACCAGTGATGTGGGAACCGACAAAGCTTGGGGTGTGAGCGTAAGGTACTGGGAAATCTTGAGGAACTGAACCAGCTTGTTTAGCGTTGTTGATGAAGGCTTGTAAGTCATCACCAATTACTTCTGCCATACAGGTGGTGCAGACAGCGATCATCTTGGGCTTGTAGAGTTGGTAAGAGTTCGCCAAGCCGTCAATCATGTTTTGCAGACCACCAAACACGGCTGCATCTTCAGTCATTGAAGAAGATACACCAGAGAATGGTTCTTTGTAGTGACGGGTTAAGTGGGTGCGGAAGTAAGCAACGCAACCTTGAGAACCTTGAACGAAAGGTAGAGTACCTTCAAAACCAACAGCAGCAAAGATTGCTCCTAGTGGTTGACAACCTTTAGCAGGGTTAACGGTTAAAGCTTCACGAGCGAAATTCTTTTCACGATAATCCCAACTCTTTGTCCACTCTGCAACCCGTTGTACTTCTTCGGTTTCGTGACCGTTTTCAAACTGCTTTTTGTTTTCAAATAGCTGTTGGTACTCAGGCTGGTGGAATAACTCGACGTGGTCTTGAATTTTTTCTGGATTCTGAGGCATTTCTGGATCTCCAAGCTTACTGAATTCTTTACTAATCGAGGTGGAAGTGGGAGAGAGGCAATTAATCGCGTCTCTACAAGGGAGTGAGAATATGATTCAAAATTCAAAATGCAAAAATCAAAAGAAATTTTAATCTTTCAATTTTGAATTTTGGATTCCCAACTCCCCCCTGGGGTTTTAAGCCCCAGGTTATCCTTACTTATCGCTCTCTCCCATTTGCCTAGACGGCAGCCTTAGCCTTAGCTTCAGCCTTCTTAGCCTGAGCTTTTTCATTCCAAGGAGCGCCAATTAATGACCAAGTTGGGCTGTTGAGTGCCAAGTCCATATCGCGTGCGAAGATGGCGAAGCCGTCATAACCGTGATAAGGGCCGGAGTAATCCTTTTTGTGGTTTAATTTTTTTCTACTGTCTAATGTTTGCAGTAAGCAATGTCTCTGCTAAACATTGTTTTCTGAGAACACATTTATTTTTAGCCTAAATATAGGCTAAAAACACAGCGATGCATAATCAGGTTCAGGACTCACGCATCATCTAAATGTTGTCCTGAGCCAAGGCGTTGCTGAATTAAGTGATGATTCTTGTAGGGTGGGCATCCTGCCCGCCTGGAAATACAAGGGACGGGCTTTTCGGCCCATCCCACAAAACCAGCAAAATCATCTCGCAAATATGCAACACCGCCCGGTGTTTGTGTTCATCTCTGCAATCACAGAAACAAAGAGCGCATGATCAGAGCAAAAGTACTACTGGAATTAGAGAAAGTTAATCTGCGTTTGAAGTCTGCAAAAGCAAAGGTAACAATTAGAGAATCGAATGGAAGTCTGCAATTACGGGCGACGTTGCCAATTAAACCAGGAGACAAAGACAGCAACGGTACTGGCAGAAAGCAATACAATCTCAGTTTAAATATTCCCGCTAACTTGGATGGACTCAAGACGGCTGAGGAAGAAGCTTATGAGTTAGGGAAATTAATCGCTCGTAAAACTTTTGAATGGAATGATAAATATTTAGGTAATGAAGCAATTAAAAAAGATTTTCAAACTATAGAGAAATTACTTGAAAAATTTGAAGAAGAGTATTTTAAAACTCACAAACGCACAACTAAAAGCGAACATACTTTTTTTTATTACTTTTCCCGTACCAAGAGATTTACCAATCCTCAAGATTTGGCAACTGCGGAAAATCTGATCGGTTCAATTGAGCAAATTGATAAAGAATGGGCGAAATATAATGCAGTGAGAGCGATCGCTGCATTTTGTGTGACATTCAATATCGAAATTGATTTATCTAAATATTCCAAAATGCCTAACAATAATTCCCGCAATATACCAACCGATGCAGAAATAACTGAGGGAATTCTCAAATTTGAAGATTATCTCAATAGTAGAGGCAATCAAGTTAATCAAAATGTTCAAGATAGTTGGCAGCTTTGGCGATGGACGTATGGAATGTTAGCAGTTTTTGGTTTACGTCCAAGGGAACTTTTTATTAATCCCGATCTTGATTGGTGGTTGAGTCAAGAAAATGTAGATTTAACATGGAAAGTTCATCAGGATTGTAAGACTGGTGAGAGAGAAGCATTACCATTACATAGGCGATGGATTGAGGATTTTGATTTGAGAAGTCCGAAGTATTTGGAGATGTTGAGGAGTGCGATCGCTAAAAAAGATAACACTAATCATGCTGAAATAACGGCGTTAACACAGCGAGTTAGTTGGTGGTTTCGCAAAATAGGATTGGATTTTAAACCCTATGATTTACGTCATGCTTGGGCAATTCGGGCGCATATTTTGGGAATACCAATTAAAGCGGCGGCAGATAATTTGGGGCATAGTGTGCAAGTTCACACCCAAACTTATCAGCGTTGGTTTTCGCTAGATATGCGGAAGTTAGCGATTAATCAGGCGTTGAATAAGAGGAATGAAGTTGAGTTAATTAGAGAGGAGAATGCTAAGTTAAGGATGGAGAATGACAAGTTAAGATTGGAAATTGAAAAGTTGAGAATGGAAATGGTTTATAAACAAAGTTAAACTTGCCCAAATAATGATAATATAATAAGCTAGGAGGCCAATTATGGAAAGCATTAAAATTAGAACATATATAGGTGATGATGGAATTCTGCAAATCCAGCTTCCGCCTGAAATTGCTAACCAAGAATTAGATGTAGTGATTGTCTTTCAACCTGTCATACAAAAATCCTCACAGTCTCCAAACAAAACGCCGGAAGAACTAGGATACTCTCGTAAGTTTGTTGAAGAAGTAATAGGTAGTTGGGAAGGCGATCCGCTTGAACGTCCAGAACAACTTCCCTTTGAGGAGAGGGAGGAGATTCAATGGCCTATCTCCTAGATACAAATGCATGTATCCAAATTTTGAATTCACTAAATTCACCTGTAGCCCAAAAAACTTTATTAATTGCTTCTAGGGAAATTTATATTTGTACGGTTGTTTATAGTGAACTATATTACGGAGCTTACAAAAGCGCAAACGTTAATAGAAATCTCACTCATCTAGAAGATTTATTTACTGAATTTGTTGATTTACCACTCGATCGTCAAGCTGCAAAAATAGCTGGAAAGATTCGCGCTCGTCTCAATGCTTTGGGAACTCCAATTGGGCAAATGATTTGTTAATTGCTGCGTAGGCGTAGCCAGCCGTAGGCATCGCTTTAGCAAATGACCTTACTCTTGTTACCCACAACACCCGTGAATTTAGCCGTATTGATGGCTTGAAATACGATGATTGGGAATAGTTATGTATGAATGAAAGAGTCTAAAATATAAATGTTATATAAAATAATTATGCACAATGTAATAATATAGTTAACTCCTTGATTATGGACGCACCTGCTATTTATCTCAAATCGGATTTTATCCACTCAGCCGATGCTTTATTTCAGCACCTAAAAGAGTCTGTTTCTTGGGATGAGCGTATGAAATCTCGCAAGACTGCAAGTTTCGGTGTCTCATATAATTATTCTCAAATTTCTTATAAACAAACCTCTATGCCTAGCCAGATAGAGCAAGTTTGCACAGAAATACATAGGATTCTTGGTTTTTTTCCTAATAATTGCTTGCTAAACTATTATCCGAATGGCAACTCTTCTATGGGTTTTCACTCTGACTCTAGTCAAGAGCTTGCTGAAGGGACGGGTGTGGCAATTGTTTCATTAGGATCTGTGCGTTCAATTGTGTATCGTCATAAACATAAAAAAGACATAGAGTTTAGCTACCCATTGCCTAATGGCTCACTTCTTTATATGTCAAATGAAATTCAAGAGCAGTGGCTCCATGCAATTTTGAAAGCTCCAGAAGTTGGGGAAAGGATTAGTCTCACGTTTAGATTAATAGTTATATGATGTCTACGACAGGCAACGCCTATGCACCCCTCCCAAAGCATACATCGTCACAAAGCTGATTTACTCAAAAATAAGGCTGCGATAAATTTCTGCCATCGATAATGCAATCGCAACTGAATCTAAAGAAATAGATACCTCTAAGCTGCTAAAATCACTGAGCAACCAACCTTCTGGTTGTTTACTATAGCGTTCCACAAAAGGTTCATCTTGCTCGACTAATAAATATTCGCTAAAACTTGGAATTGATCGATACATCCGAAATTTACTTTGGCGATCGTAATCTGCGGTGGAAGGTGATAGAACTTCAACAATCAAAATGGGATTCAATACTTCATCTAAACCTTCTGCATTTAGTTGCGGTTCGCCGTCAAAAACCATTACTTCTGGGTATACTCCGCGTCGATGTTCGGGAATCCCAGGCGTAAATTGCTGTTAATTGGCCCGAATTGAGTATCGCGGAACACAGAGGTAACAATAGATCAAAATGTTTCCACCGATGCGGCTGTGTTTGAGCGTTCCTCCAGGTATGGGTACAATTTCTCTATCTCGATATTCGCTGCGTCCTTCGGCTTTTTCTGCGATCGCCCGATATTCATCTAAGCTGTAGCGGCGCGAGATAGTAGAAATCATAGATTGTAAGCGTTGGCGTAGCCCGCCGGCAGGCATCGCATTAGCGATAAAATAACAATATTATTTTGTCACAGATTTGCTTCTGAGGTGATATCGTACTGCAATGCGATGCCCACGCATCTATCAACTATTTTGAACCATCCAAACTAAAAATCCGAGAATTTGTTCCACAGGTGGAAGGGGATAATCCGTCAAATCGATAGTGACAAGATTATCCTCCAGCTTCAGGAATCGCCATTGTGTACCACTGCTAATAGAACCATAGATTACAGCAATTGGACGATTTTTTGCGGCGTTGAATCTTTGTGCTGCAACCATTTCTGCAATACATTGTCCAAACCCTGTTCTTAAATCAGCTTTTTTTGCTTCCAAAATTACAATTGCAGGTGCTTCAATTTCTAGAACTTCCGGCGAACGACTTAAAAGAAAATCACACATTCCATTAAGTCCAACTGCTTCATCAACTGTAAAATCTTCTCCAGAGAATAAGCTAATTTGGCGATTTAATATTCGTCTAACTTCTAATAATACTGGGTAAATAATTCCTTCTGAACGCGCTTTTTCACTTGCTGAAGAAGCAAGTGGCAGACTTTCTTCAAGATATGCCGTCAGTGTAGCAGATACTTCAATTGGTTCAGTGGCAGGAATAAATCGCCCACCTTCCTGCGTTTTTAACCCGAAAGCTTCTTTAACTTTACTGATAGTTGTAAACTGACTATAAGGCATAATTGGTAAAAATCATAAGTCGTAGGCCGCCGGAGGCATTGCACTGGCTATAAGATAAAAATATTATTTTCTCACAGATTTACTTGTGAGGTGATACGATCTTGCAGTCTATATATTCTTTTTTCTACAAAAGACTGCGCGATCGCTTTCAGGTTCTGCAAATTTATTCAAACGGTCATTGTCTGTAACAAAATTCCCCTTTTAGTGTATGACACAGAAAAACAGAAGATTGCAGAATGGATAAGCTAAATTTGTATCGTGAACTAATTCAGAAATTATTGACGGCGCGAGCAAAGTTGCGTTCTAAGAGCGATCCAGTAGAAAGTCAAACCATTTTTGATACTACAAAAGACCACTATCAGCTTGTGCATGTGGGATGGAAAGATAATAGTACCCGGATTTATGGCTGTGTGCTGCATATAGATATTAAGGATGGGAAGATTTGGGTGCAGCATGACGGAACGGAGGATGCGTAGGCGTAGCCCGTCGTAGACATCGCAGATCAACTTGTGAGGGAGGGAGTGCCTAAGCAGGATATTGTCATAGCATATCATGCACCTCATGTACGGCAGTATACATTTGCTGTAGGCTAAACCTATTGAAAAAGTCTGTTTGCGATCGCTACTCGCAAACAGACTTGACTTTTTCACCTTTCTAATTAAGCCTGTTCCCAAAGCTGACGTACATCATCAGGGAGCGCGCCAGCAACTTCCTGAATCCGCTCTGGGGAAAGTTCGTCTTTGGTAGCAGAAAACACCGCTTTAACTGCCTGTTCTGCGTTGACCGATCCTGGAACCCCTCCTTCATTAGCAACCCGCGTTAGAAATAGTTTGGAATCAATTCCAATAGGAGCCGGGCCTTTTAAAGGTTGACGGATTTTACTTATAAATCTCACAATTGGATTGGTGTCTTTCCAGAGTTCAGCCACTTCTAACTGGAGTGCTTTTTCATCTGTGGACACAGCCTCTGTATGCAGTTCTGACTCGACGCGATCGATTGTGTCTGTAGTCATTAAGTCACGCATAACGCGATACACAACTTCGGTAAAGTCTCTTGCATCATACAAATCTGCAAATCCGCTTTGAACCATAACTTTTTCAAGAAATGAGTGATGTTCGTCGGCGATCGCAGTTCGATTATCTTCAATCTCCGTTGGGTCAACTTCTGGAATATCTGTTCTAAAACTTTGATCTGGCATTGTTTTTTCTTCTGGTTATTAATTTTGAGTCTTTATGCTTACCTTATGTAAGGTCGCACAAATCAAAAACCCTTAGTATCATCCAGAAGTTTGAGATGCCATCTATTCAAAAGTTAGAAATTCATCTGATTTGCATGGATACAGGTAGCAGGACTACGCCCCAACAAAGGTTTTGGAGGGCACATATTTAATTTCTGAAAACATCATATCTATTAGATATCTTGGCATTTGTAACTTTTGCCTTGACGTTGGGGTGCATGTGAAAGGTTACTGGGTTTGAGAAAATTCCATCCTTTACCCTTTCCCCTTTACCCTTTACCCCACAAATGCCAAGAAATCTATTGAGTAGAGCAATACTCCTAGTGTTTTTGCTTGTTGTAGACATCGCCCATTGGTACCAAAAAACAGTCAAAATAAATGAGTTAGTATAAAAGTAGCCGAAACAAAGATGCTAGAAACAACAAACGTCGAAATTCACACTTCCCATGTCAAAGTTCCTAACAATGACTTAAAAATCGATGCTTATTTAGCTCAACCAGCACAAAATGGAATCTTTGGCGCGGTTATAGTTTTTCCAGAAATTTTTGGTATCAACAGTAATATTCGAGATATCACCGAATTAATCGCCAAACAAGGTTATGTAGCGATCGCTCCGGCAATGTATCAACGTATTGCTCCGGGTTTTGAGGCTGATTTTAGCGCTGAAGATGTTGGATTTAGTCCAGAAGCCTATCGGCTGGGGTTGGAATATTATCAACAAGTAAAATATCAAGAGATATTCAGTGATATTCAAGCTACCATTACTTATCTCAAAACTTTACCCAATGTCAAAGATGATGCGATCGGTGTGATTGGTTTCTGTTTTGGCGGTCATGTTGCTTATATGGCTGCAACTTTACCGGATATCAAAGCCACAGCTTCGTTTTATGGTGGCGGGATTACCACTGCTAGTTATGGTGAAGACACTCCAACCGTTAATCGTACCTCGGAAATTAAAGGTACTATTTATGCATTTTTTGGTACAAGAGATACATTAGTTTCCCAGGAAGAAAACGAGCAAATTGAAGCAGAATTAAAGAAACATCACATTAATCATCGTGTATTTCGATACGATGCCGGACACGGTTTCTTCGCCGGATTCTTCAAAGACAAGTACCCATTTATGGAACAACACCCAAGTTATAATCCTGAAGCGGCTCCTGATGCTTGGCAACATGTTTTAGAACTGTTTCAAAATCACTTGTGAAATGTAAGAATTCAGGAATCAGAAGTCAGAATCCAGAATGATTATTAAATTAAGGATGCTATAACTTCTTAATTATTAAGCTTGGTTTCCAAAATCTTCTTAATTTTGTAGCATCGCTTTTATTTCAATTTGCCAAAATTTTGAGTAATAACGCACATACTGCGATCGCACTCATTGGACAAGAGTGCGATACTGTTGTCTTTAAGCTTTTGAGTTTTTCAGCAGTAATTGACAACCACATAAAAACGGGTTTGGATTTTCTATGCGATCGTCTGCAAGCACTTCAATGGTAAGCTTGCTGTTGTAAATCAATTTGTCATAATCCATCAATGCATCCCACTTGATCTTGCCAGTCGGGAAGCCTAGCTGTGAAGCTGAATCAAATATCAACTCTTGCCATTTCTGAATCTCTGGATCTTGTGATTTGCAGTAATCGAGAATGGCAATTAAGGCACCAGGCTTAGTAACTCGCAGAATCTCTGCAAGGGCGCGGACTGGATCGCTAACGACACAGAGGGTAAATCCCGATGCTGCTGCATCAAAACTATTATCAGGAAAATCCAGATTGCAGAGATCCGATACCTTAAAGGTGATGTCTGCGGATACGCGCTTTTTACGTGCTTCATCCATCATCTTCTCAGAAAGATCGACACCAACGACACTTACACCTTCAGGATAGGCTGGAAGATTAAGGCCAGTTACTACCGCAGCATCCAATATGGTTTGTCCTGGTTTGAGCTGCAAGGAGGCAATTAAGGGTTCGCGCTCAATGTGCCAGTAACGCTTCATAATTGCGTCATAATCCATCGATCCCCGATCGTAGGTTTCAATCACCTGATGTATGTGCATAGATTTTTTAACAAACAGAACTACTGACTTTAACTATCTGTTCAACTGTATAATCTGTTCGCGCCCAAAACTTGTATATTCTCTAACCAACAAAAAAACTTTATAGTATATTCTCTAACCAACAAAAAAACTTTATAATAGATAAATTCTCCGATATCCTTTGAGCGAACAATATCTATAGCAGCGAAGTGACAAGAGTGGTTGGTGTATTATCAAAAATCGCGATCGCCCTAAACAGCAAATCATTGCTCAAGCTTCGTAAATTAGCAAAGGTATTGTTACTTACAGCAGTTTACAAGTCAATGAAATACACCCTTCCTCAACTTGAAATCTGCTGTATAATTCAAAACTCTCTACATCTTCCTGTGCCCCCATGCCTCAGCCATAATTCATAGTTCAACCATTCTTTAGCCGCAGAGGAATCTGAATGATAAACTCGGTTCCTTTTCCAGGAGTTGAGAAACACTCCAGTTTACCGTTATGTTTTTCTGTGACAATTTGGTAGCTGATGGACATACCCATTCCGGTTCCTTTGCCAACGGGTTTAGTGGTGAAAAAGGGATCGAATATTCGTTGCTGAAATTCTTGAGAAATACCAACTCCGTTATCAGCGATCGCCACTTCTAACCACGTTGAATTAACTACCGATGTGCGAATTTTAATTTGACTGGGATTTTCCTTAATTTCCTCATAGGTAAGTTTAGTATTATTTTCTTCTAACGCATCAATCGCATTTACTAAAATATTCATAAATACCTGATTGAGTTGTCCGGCATAGCATTCTACTAGGGGTACAGTGCCATAGTCTTTAATCACCTGAATTTCAGGTTGTTCTGGTTTAGCTTTGAGGCGGTGCTGCAAAATCATCAAAGTACTGTCGATGCCTTCATGAATATTGACCCGTTTAAATTCTGCTTCATCGATGCGAGAGAAATTCCGCAGCGACAGTACAATTTGGCGAATGCGATCGGTGCCTACTCTCATTGAAGACAACATTTTTGGCAAGTCTGACTGCAAGAACTCTAGATCGATGTCTTCAGCAACGGTTTGAATTTCAGCAGCAGGGTAGGGATTATATTGCTGATACAACTGCATCAGTGCTAATAAATCCTGAGTATATTCCTGCACATGGGCGAGGTTGCCATGAATAAAGTTAACCGGATTATTAATTTCGTGTGCAATTCCAGCAACTAGTTGTCCCAAACTAGACATTTTTTCACTTTGAACAACTTGAGATTGAGTACGCTGCAATTCTCCCAATGCATTTTTAAGTTCAGTGGTGCGTTCTTCTACCCGTTCTTCTAGTTCTTCTTTGCTTTTCTCTAAAGCAGTAAAGGATTCATGCAATTGCCCTGCCATCTGGTTGAAAGAGTTAGATAGGGTATTAAGTTCTTGAATGGAACTAGTTTTTAATGTCTGATTGAAATTACCAAACGCCATTGCCTCACTTGCCCAACTCAAGCGCAGAATCGGGCGGACAATCCAATGGGAGGTAAACACGCCCATCACAGAAGCAACAACTAATGCGCCAAAACAAAGAGCGATCGTGGTGCGCGTGTTGGCGTTAATTTGGGACATAAATGTGTTTTCTGGCACACTCACTACCATCAGCCAATTCAAACCATATTTGTCACGCCAAGGTAAAACATGGACAAAATGCCGTTTTCCTTCCATCTCAATTTGAAAATCTGTGTCTTGGGTAATAGACCCAAACCCAGAAGTTTGGAAATGTTTGCCAACGTTCTGGATGATTGGGTCAGAACTATCGATCGAGTGCAAGCGCCGGGTCTGTTGATTGACCACGACAAAAGGCTTCTCTGTACCGGAACTGGCAATTAATGTGCCATCCCGCTCCAAAAGGAACACTCGCCCAGACTGACTAATATTCAAACTGCGTAAAAAATCGCTGAGTTTTAGTAGGTGAATGTCTGTTGCAATCATTCCTAATAAGCGATTTTGCGAATCATAAATCGGACGACTAGCAGAGGCGGCAATGTAGGGGCCAGTGGGATAATTTCCAGCTACAATCTTTGCCCAAATAGGTTTACCAGCGGCGATGGGTTGGGTATACCAAGATTCAGTAAAATTGTTCCAAGTCCATCGGGTATTTATTTGAGTTCGATTACCTCGATCGTCTGTGGCATAAGTGAAAGTATTATTGGAAAGCTTGGCAGTCCAATCATCAATGGTAATAGTTTTGCCATCATAACGAGCGACTCCCAGCCCCTCACCCGTTGTTAGTCCAATACCAATATAAGTTAGGTCATAAGCCTGCATCTGATCCCAGAAATACTTGCCAAGGGTTTGGCGATCGTCCACATCCAATAGTCCCCTGTGAATAGCATCTGCGTTGATCTGATTAAGGGTTTGTGGAATGGAAAGATAAGACTTGAGGTGTTCATCCACTACATCGCTGGTGCGATTTATCAACTGTTCGGCTAGGTCGTTAACTGCTCTTTGCCCATTTTTAAAAGACAAATAACCTACTAAGCTGACTGCTGCAAAAATTTGGATCAGGAAGGGAACAATAAGAACAATCTGTAATGGGAACGCCTTAGCTTTGCCGAGATAGGGAGTTTTCATTGCTGGAAGCTGAAAGTTGTGCTGATTTGATTTGCTTCTATAGTTCCCAAGATGTTCGCATACTCACATTTGTTGAAATTTTTTTGTCCAGTCAAAGTCGGCTTTAGGGTGGAATGGTACTTTCTTAGGCAAAAATTGCTGCCCAGATTCCCAACTTCTACCCTTTGGGGTCTGCAAGCAGTTGGGGATCTAAATCCAGCGATTTAGTAAGTGACATTTAGATTTAGGGTGCGTTGCAGAAGTTATTTTTCGTGTATTTGCCTTGCTTCAAAGCAGGAAAATCAGAGTTTAATTCTAGATATTAGCAATCACATCAGCACAAAATTTGATTTTTTCAATGTATTTTGAGGAGTTCAACTTTTAAATTTGGAGTAATTTATGCAGCAATTTCAAGTAATCTCAGATAGTTTGAATATACGTTCAGCACCGATTGTTGATGAAGCTAATCAATTAGCATCTCTTTCAAAAGGATATATTGTATCTAAAATTCAAAATTCTGATAATGAAAAGTGGTGGAAGGTTGCAACTATTATTGAAGGAAAAACTTTAGAAGGTTTTGTCGCTCAAAAATTCCTGAGTCCAGTCACAAAATTTTCTATTAAGACCGTTCTGAAAATTGGTGAAATTCCTATTCTCCAGGCGAATGGAGAATCTGCATTTTTCTATGAAGCAGGGATGAGCATTAATGCTGATGGTGCGCCTAATGCTTATCACCCCGCAGATAAAGGGATTGATTTTTTGGCAAATGCTGGGTATTCAGATAACTGGTGGGCACTAGCTGTAGATAAAAACGGCAATCCATTTATTCAAGGCAGTACCGATCCATATCCTGGATACTATATTTCTACAACTGCATTATGCGACTCTGGATTTGCTAAACAAGATCCACGTCGCTATGTTGATTCAACAAAGATTCCGTATATTGTTCTTCCAGGAAATGATGGTTTTAGAAAAGCTACAGGCGTTAAATTAGGAGATTTTGCAGTTGTTTACAACACTAACAACAAAAAACTCGCTTTTGCAATTTATGCTGATGTTGGCCCTAAAAACCAGATTGGAGAGGGTTCAATAGCTTTGTCTCAGGCTGTTGGAAACGATCCATTAGTACAATCAAGAGTCAAGCGAGGAATTCCCAAGGATATCGTTTATATTGTTTTTCCAGGTTCTGGGAATGGACAGCCAAAAACAATTTCCGAAATAGAAGCTGAAACTCAACGATTCTTTGAAATATGGGGTGGCGTAGAACGGATCGAGTCTTTATAAAAGTGTACCTGATGGAAAATTTGAGGTGCGATCGCATCTCAGAGTTCGGTTACAACTAAGGGAACTCCAAGAAATAAATTATCCAATATTATGGACTGGATCGGCTTTTCGTCCCAGTCCATAGGGCGGGCGAGACGCCCACCCCACAATAAATAGTTGTATATTTTTTTATTTGGAAGTCTCTAATACTTGTCAGGTTTTGGGGAAGGAGAAAAGGGAAAAAACCTTTTCCCCTTCCCCTTTAACCTTTTCCCCAAACCTAATTCGGAATTTTGAGTAATAACCCACATCCTAAGTTGTCGTTGCTGGTTTGTTTCCATTCTTGCTCTCCACACTGGCAACGAATGACGATTGCTCATTACTGGGAGTTGGTGACTCGCCTCGTAGTCTCTGACGACGCTGATTTTTAGGAACTCCTCCCGCCATCCCGTACTCCACACTGCTTTTGCCGTATCGAGTCCCCACTGCCATTAGCATGTGTTCTGTCATATCTGCCAATTCGCCTTCTGTTTCCAGCATTTCACGATACAATTTATCCAAGCTGGAAAGGGCACTATTATATGCATTTTCTTTAGTTCGCATCGTTTCGATTAGAGTAGAAAAGGCAGGTAAAGTAAGTCCATTGCCTAAATCTAAACTTGGATCGATTGAGTTGATGCTAGCCGCACGACGCACTGCTTTTTCTAGCACTAGAGAAGTTCTTTTTCTCCGAGCCACGATCTACACCTTTTAATAAAGTACGGTTAATATTCTTTACCTTAAAAGGCTTACGTATAATTCAGCCTGAGAGAATTCTGGCAAATCTGCAATGGTTTTTGCTACAAGCGCGATATTTGTCATGAATGCGCGAAATACTGAAATGAGAAAGCAAACTGGGGTTTGAGAAAGTAAAAGTTGCTTTTGCTTGCGGAAAACACCAAAATGAGTAAGTAAAAGCTGCTTTTGCTTGCGGAAAACACCAAAATGAGAAAGCAAAAGCTGCTTTTGAGTAAGTCAAATGCCATTTTGCTTGCGGAAAACACTAAAATGAGAAAGCAAAAGCTGCTTTTGAGTAAGTCAAATGCCATTTTGCTTATTAAATTTGACTTTATCTATATTTTTGGGCTGTGATGACTAGTTTCGATCGTTGTGATGGTGGTGCGATCGCTGTTTAATTATAGGATTACTCTAGCTCAATCTTTTGCTGTCAAGTTTAGATCGAGCTATGATGTTGACAGTCATAGATTAAGGCTGCATCCGATGAAGTGTCCTCGAAGATAATAGCCCTGCTACAATCCAAATATCCATACAGAGAGATTGTCTAAACTGTTTACTTACAAGTTTTAATGCGCTGCACTGTGGACAACACACTTGCCAGCTCTTATTAATTTTAAAGAATTGGATACCAGCTTTCTTAAAGAAAAATTTATTTCATTTACGAGCGCCGGACAATCAACAAATTATGTTACGCTGTCAGAGTTATTTGCCAGATAATCAATAGACCTAAATTCCGAAAATTAAAATCACGTAATGCAGCTTTCTCTTTTTACTGATTCCATAGATCCGGCTCTTGCACCAACGAATCTTACAAGCTCACGTCATCCTATTCATAGGTGGGTAAATTTCATAGCTGGATATTCACCTGAGTTTGTCTCAGCATGTATCCGAGAAGCAGGTTTATCTTCGGGAGATACAATTTTAGATCCTTTCGGTGGTTTAGGAACTACACCAGTCCAGAGTTTACTTGATGGTTTCAGTTGCATTGCCTGTGAAGCTAATCCTTACTTTGCCGACCTTGCAACAGCAAAATGTCAAGCTGCACTTGGTGCTATTAACCCTGATGAAGTTTTCTCTATTTTACATCAACTTGCTCCTTATAAAGGAGAATTAACAGATATTTATTCAGTTGATGCTTTAACATTTCTACGAAAACTAGTTCCAGAAACCGAACTTAAAATTCTTGTGAATGCAAGACTAAAAGAATCAGAAATTACTTCAGATAATAAGCTTTTTTATAAATTGGTAGTCTCTATCATTCTTGAACTAACTAGTAAATCTCAAACTGATGGTATTTACAAAGCACCTACAACCAAAAAAAAATCAAATTCATTCCAAGATGCTTTGCTACGTGTTGAGTCACAAATACTTACAGACTTGAACTTAGTCATCAAAAAACAAGATATCAACTATGAGATTATTAAAGGTTCTGCTCATAATTTATATCAAAAGACTTCTTCTATAGCATCTCTATGTATTACTTCTCCACCATATCTTAACAATTTTGATTATGCAGAAATGAGCCGAATGGAGTTGTATTTTTGGGGATACGCTTCATCTTGGCGAGAGATTACAAATATAGTAAGAAGTATACTGATACCAAATACAACAACTATTCCCAGAGAAATTAAAAATAATCATGAACTTTATGCTCAACAATTAAGTAATAAGTTTATAGAATCTGTCAGCCCAATTATTAATGAGCTAAAAATTATGAAAAATCAGAGAGCAGGAAAAAAAGAATATTATTCTCTCATTTTTCCGTATTTTGCCGAGATTAAAAAAGTTTGGTCTGAATGTTTTAGACTACTAAAATCAAACGCTGAAATTCATATTATTGTTGGTGATGCTTATCTTTATGGTATACATATTCCCACTGGGCAGCTTACTCTATCTTTGCTTCAAGAAATAGGTTTTGAAAAAACGGAAATAAAGCTTTTGAGAAATAGAGGAAGTCGTTGGATTCAATCAAAACGTGAAGGTGCAGGTACACCCATAGGAGAGTATTGGATTTATGGAAGAAGACCTTGAGTTTTCTCAAAATAGCGAGATTGATATCACAGAATCTACTACTCTGTACAAAATAGCATTTGATGCTATGGAAGACTGTATTGAAGTTTATCTCGGTCTTAGCAAACAGTCTAATGGGTTTTCAAATATTCAAAATCTTGATTTGACTTCTCGTAATAGTCGTATAGTTGTTATACATGGGCTTTCATTGGAGTTAGATCCAGAGACTTCAACCTCAGAAGAAATTAAACGTGAGGCGGAACGGATGTTAGCGGTAAATTTTGATACAGAATCAGCAATTACAGCAGGAGTTTATGAAAAAATGCGTTTTTTTGCTAACTCTTTGGTGGATAATTTATTTAAAGAGACTGATGAACTCAAATTTTTACCGCCAGAGTATTTGTCATCTAACCCAGGATTACTACCGTTATTTCAACAGCTAGCAGGATTTAGAAGCAAATCAGAACTAAAGCGGGAAGTTGGTAATGCTTCTGACAAAAAAATATCTAAAATTGTTGCAAACAAAATAGCAGAGCGTATTAGCCGCAACTTAAAAATTCGACCTTTCTCAAAAGAAAGACTTTTGCAATCTGTTGAACCTACTTTAGAAGGAATAGTGCGCGATTTAGTAGGAAAAGTCCTACTAGAAAATATAGTTGCTGATGCATTATCTGATTTACAAGTACCTTTTATGCGTGAATCAGAATATGAAAGCCTTAGGGGAGTTATTTATGATTTCCGTGCTGACTTTGTAATACCAGATGCTAAGAATCCACTTGCTTTTATTGAAGTGAGAAAAAGTTCTTCGCGCCATGCTTCACTATATGCTAAAGACAAAATGTTTTCTGCAATTAATTGGAAGGGAAGAAATAAAAAACTTCTGGGTATTGTGGTTGTAGAAGGAGCTTGGACAAGAGAAACTCTTCGTGTCATGGCAAATGTTTTTGATTACGTTACACCTTTAACTCGTGTTTCTCAAGTTGCAGAAGTTATCAGAGCATATCTAAATGGTGATGAGACAAAGCTGAAATGGTTGGTTAATTTTAATATTGAAGAGGCAAAGCCCAACAACGTCACCTAACACTGCGTTGGGGCAGATAAAATAGACCTCTTGCAGAAAAGTTTTGTGATATGCTTAAGATTTTTATAAAAAATCTATACCATCATCTATACAGAGAATTTTTGTTACCTCGTTGAGATGTCTGACAGAGATAGATATAGAAATCTTACCTAAACCGGATTAAATGATTGATTATACCTAAAATAATTAAATGAGCCGGGTAAAACACATAAAACCATCTAGCTCGTGAACCTTGTTTTCCATTGAATTGAAAAACAATGAATCCTGCAAT
Organism: Nostoc sp. DSM 114167; assembly: GCF_052692655.1. Taxonomy (NCBI): domain Bacteria; kingdom Bacillati; phylum Cyanobacteriota; class Cyanophyceae; order Nostocales; family Nostocaceae; genus Nostoc; species Nostoc sp. DSM 114167. The sequence goes on along the minus strand of NZ_CP195116.1, from coordinate 1,864,990 downwards.
AATAGCCCAATATTGCACTCTATCACTTATAAATAGAGTTACTAAAATAAAGTGAAAGAAGCACCAGTAAAGCAACCATACATTAGGCTTTAGTTTTTCTATTAGGGACATTAAAAAAATTACTCCAATCCCATATACTCTATATTCAACGCCCAAGCCCTCGGCAACTACTGCACACAAGCCGATAATTATTAATTGCTGCCATAATTGCGAATAACGCCTTACTAAGCGCAACATCACAAGTCCCAGAAGAAGCGTAAAGAGAATATTAAGTGCTAAACTCTGGAAAACAATACTATAAATAGGCTGAGATATTATTGCTGTAATTAATAGTCTCCTCCCATAGCGGTATGCATTTTGGGTGTGTTTTTCGCCTTTAACCAGAAGCCATGCAAACAGGGGAAAACTGAATCGCCCAACTAAGTGCAAGATTCTTAACTCTGGCATTAGCAAATAGCACACATGATCCATAACCATGAACACTGCGGCTAAGATTTTAATGTTAAAAGCTGAAACTTTAATCACAATGTCACAGTTACCTTGGATTCTTTTATATAATAGAATCCCAAAAATTTTATTTAATTTTATTTATTTAATATAAGAGTTATTCAAAATACTAGCAATTTGATAACATATACAAAAAGGGCAATGTCTACGATGGGCTGTTACCCTCCTGTGTCGCTTTAAGCATACTCCTACGGAGAAGCAAGCTACGCGTAGCGTCTCAAAGAGAGCTATGCCAGAGGCTTTACGCTACGCTATTGGTGACGCCCTCTTCAGCAGAAAATCCAGAAACACTATGGCAAAGCGTAAAAAAAGCAATCTTCAGTGGATAAAAGAAACCCTTGAACTAAAACCCGATCATCGCTGGGAATCTCCATCAGGTTATAAAATTTTTGTCGCAGATCGAGGCGCTGTTCGCTTCAATGTACCCCAAAATTGGGTGTTTGAGCCACAAGAGAAATCCTTCAAGTTCATGGATAAAAAACCGCCCAACGATGATTGCTGTCTGGAAGTATCTTTTAATCGCCTCCCACCCAACGACTGGAGCCAGTTTCCGCTAAAATCCACATTGAAGAAAATCCTGGAAGACGACAGCCGCAACGTCATTGAGAGAGGAGAAATTATTACCGTTAAGCGTCAAACTGCCAGAATTGTCTGGACAGAGATGAAGTTCATTGACACTCAAGAAGAACCACGGGAAGCTTTTTCGCGGACTTGCATTGGTTTGGGGTCGAATGTTCAATGCTTAATTACATTTGATTATTGGGCAGATCAAGCAGAACAACTAATACCCGTTTGGGATGAAGCAATCCGTAGTCTCACGTTAGGGCTGTATATCCGTGACCCTATGACTGGTTTGGCTTTCCCAGATTGAGCCATAAAGATGAATCGTGAGAAGGGTAGAATTAATAATACTTCTGCTTTCAATATCGGGAATGCATCTAAATCCACTCACGCAGCTAATTTTAAAACGAGGTTTTGACAGATTTCAATCAGGATTAAGATCGCGTTTCGCTGTTTATAGGCTGAAATATACACTGACTTACTGTGAACCTAGTGATAATTCAGCTATGCGTCTTGATTTTGAAAGTTCATTACATCTTGGTAGAGTAACAGTTTGGGAGTCAGGAGCTTGTGAGATGGATATTTTAGAAATATCTACTAGTAACAATGTCTTTTATGAAAGTCACCAGTTCAATAACGAAAAAGAATTTCATCGAACCTATCCAAGACTGGTAATTTTTATGCGTGATATGTTGCGACTTAATTCAGACGATATTTAGTTAAAAACCATTATAAATAAGTGCTAGCGTTTTCGTTTTTCTTAGTGTATCAATCCTATTTGATTTGCTCTCTATAAACAGACTCAGATCCTCAGGGGAAAAGCATTTAATTTGTTTTGACAAAATGTAACTCACTTGAAGTTGACAGCGACAACATCTACATTCTTTGTGAGAATTCTTTGTGAGAGCAACTATGCTAACAACAACTCGACAGCAGCAGTTTGATGCAATTGTAATTGGCTCTGGAATTGGTGGGTTGACGGTTGCCGCGCTCCTATCTAAGCTTTATCACAAAAGCGTTTTAGTGTTAGAACAGCATTTCACCCCTGGAGGATTCACCCATACCTTTGAGCGCAAGGGAAAATTTCTTTGGGATGTGGGGCTGCACTATGTTGGAAATATGGGAGATGGAGGCACTGGCAAAGCTGTGTTTGACTATCTCACCAATGGCAATTTGAATTGGCACAAGATGCCCGATCCGTTTGAAAAATTTGTCTACCCGAACTTCACCTTTGAGGTTTATTCTGACCCCAATCGCTTTCAGTCCGATCTAATCCAGCGCTTTCCTCGCGAGCAGACAGCTATTCGACGGTACTTTAAGGATGTCCAGAAAGCGGCATTTTGGTTTGGGGCGCATTCAATGTTGGAGCTATTTCCGGTATTGCTGCATCCTCTACTCAGGCGGTTTGTTCGTCATTTTGGGGCTATTGCTAGACAAACGACCCAGCATTATTTGAACAGACATTTTCAAGATGCCCAACTCAAAGCATTACTGGCTTCCCAGTGGGGAAATTATGGCTTACCGCCATCCCAAAGTTGCTTTGGGATTCATGGTGCGATTGTTACCCATTATTTTAAGGGCGGCTGGTATCCTGTGGGTGGGGCAAAGGCGATCGCCCAAGCCATTATTCCCGTGATTGAACAGGGGGGTGGTGTCGTCATCACCCAACGCCGAGTCACAGAAATCTTGTTGGAATCCGGGGTGGCAGTGGGAGTGAAAGCCCAAGATACAGCACATACCAAGGCAGACCTGGAAACGTACTTTGCACCTATTGTGGTATCTGATGCCGGAGCCTTCAATACTTATGTGAAGCTGATTCCACCCAACTACGCGCTGGCAGAGCGCCAGAAAATTCAAGCGTTTCCAAAAAGTAGCAGTATGGTGACGGTATATTTAGGGTTAAAAGATAGTCCACAGCAACTAGGGTTTCAGGGTGAGAACCATTGGATTTACACGACCTATAACCACGATGCAATTTTCCAAGATCCACCCATCTCTGCTGATAATTTACCTAAATTCTGCTATCTCTCGTTTCCATCGCTGAAAGATCCATTAGCTGAGGGGCATACGGCAGAAATCATTGCCTACGTTGACTATGATTTCTTTTCGCAGTGGCGAGAACAATCCTGGCGACGGCGAGGCGCGGATTACACTGAACTCAAAGCCCAAATTACCCAATCCCTGATTCAGTTAGTGGAGCGCCACTATCCTGGCTTTCAGGATTTGATTGAGTATACCGAACTCTCGACTCCACTGACGGTGGAACACTTTGATGCTAGCGATCGCGGTGCTATCTTCGGCATTCCCTGTATTCCTGAACGCCTCGATCAATCCTGGATCGGGGCTAGAACACCAATTAAAAATCTATACCTGACCGGAGTCGATACACTTTCACTCGGCATTATGGGAGCGATGATGGCTGGAGTGAAAACAGCAGGTGTTTTAAATGGAGCATTCGGCTTTTTTAAGATTATGACAACCATCATGAGAAGGTGACAGAGAAAGCTTTACGAGTATATAACATTGATAAACTCAGACATAAGATATTACTTAAGTCATAATTTAACTAGTTACTTTTATCCCTAGTCTATAGCTGTTTGAAATCATATTCTTATAAACATAAGACATCAACCAGATTAAGGTTTCCAGAACTTTAATCATACAATTTACTAAAGGAAATTTAGTCATGAATATCAAACAAATTCTTGCTAGTGCAGTGCTTCTTTTACCATTTGCTGTTATATTCTCTCTCTATTTTTAGTAGGGAGAGTGTGAAATGCAAGGTAAATAAAAACTTTTTACTGAAGATTTGAGAGATAGTCATGAAATTAGCATCAGTGACAAATGTTTTGGTTGCAGGTGCGATCGCTCTCGGCGCGACTGCAACCATCAATCAGCCAAGTCAAGCCGAAAGTAGGCGAGGATTTTATTGTGACACATCAGGAAACAAACCCGTAACGGTGTACACAAATTTTAGAGGTGTTTCTGAGCCTTGGATTCGCTGGACTTCCAATTACTTCAGAGACGCTGGCTACAATAAACTAACGCGCTGTCAAGACGTAAGCCACCGTTTGGAAACTTACCGCCGCAACAGAGAACTGAAGTTTATTACTGTCGGCAAAATGAATGGACAAAATGTGGTTTGCACCGCAAATCAAGTTAGTGGACGCTGTGAAAACTTGATATTGACCCTCAAACCCAATGAAGATGGTGTGCAAGCGCTAAATAATCTCCTAGCTTGGCACCAACCCCTGAGTAAAAGCAATAGAACACCTTACGTTGATTTGAGAGAACATCTAGGGATTCCTAAAGAATAGATTACAGCGTTTTTCCTGTGCTAGATTTGAAGCGGGATAGTAATAAAGTTACAAAGCTATAGTTTAGGTTCTATACGCCTAACTGGTGCGCCAAGCTTTTGCATAAGCGTATACCGCCGAGGGCTTTAAACTATACCATCGTTTGATTAGCTCAGTTGGCAGAGCGATCGACTGTAACATCGATACGTCACAGGTTCGACTCCTGTATCAAACACCAAAGGAAGTTAGCTCAGTTGGTAGAGCAATCGACTGTAAATCGATGTGTTGTAGGTTCGATTCCTATACTTTCAACCAAAACCCTGTCCGGGTTAAAAGACAATACCCTTCCAAGGTAGCCAATATGGTACGAATCTTAACAGATTCGAGACCCCTCATTTTCTCAACTCTGCGGTGCAGTGTTCTGCTGTCGGTCATCACTCGTAAGGGTGATGTTCGGTAGCCACAGTCAAGGAGTAAGCGCAACTGCATTTTTCCCTAACTTGAGTATGTCCCTTCGTTTTCTACATCTAGTTTTCCTTCGGGGATTCTAGATTGGTAAATTGAATGGTATATTTGAGCGCGGTTCTTTTTCTAGATTGTTATTGAGCGGTTTGGGAAAAGTAACAGCAATCTTAATCCAGCTTTGGAGAAGCTTTTGCCCACACCTAAACTGTAAACACTTGCACTTGCAGAGTAAAAAAATATTTTGTATTATGTACGGCAAAAATCTCAGCACTACCTCATTAGCGACTGAAAGTAATCTAGAAAAGTTGCGAACTGATAATTTAGCACTTTTGCGATCGCATGGTTTAGCTGAATATAATACTGCCGAAGAAATAGCCTTGGCAATGGGGATAAGCTTAGAAAAACTGCGCTTTTTAACAACTAGTACATCCCTAACTACACATTACCTCCCTTTCAAAATTTCAAAAAAGACAGGTGGAGAAAGAATTATTTCTGCACCAAAGCCCGAACTTAAAGCTGCTTATTTAGCTAGAAAAGACTCATTTTAGGTGTACCTCAGCCAATAATAGCCAGCGCGAATGAAATTCACCCTTTTAACTTTTTACCTGTGCTAGATTTGAACCGGAATAGTAACAAAGTCACCAAGCTGTAGTTTGGGTTCTGTATACCCGACTGGTACGCTAACCTCTGGTAATAGCGTATACCGCCCAGTACTTTCAACTATTTCACCATGAAAGTTAGCTCATTTGGTAGAGCGATCGGTGTATCGCCGATTATTTGTAGGTTCGATTCCTATACTTTCGGGCAAAAACCCTCGCCCTGGGTACGGGCACCTTGTTAGGGACAAGGCCGCAGAATTATTGGGTATTCAAAAAGACCCAATCAAAAAAACTTTTTGTTTTTTCTACTCTGTTATGCAGGTATTTATAACAGTCAAGGAGCTAGCGCAACTGAATCTCTCCCTAACTTGAGTATGTTCCTTCCTTTTCTTACATTTGGTTTTCCTTTGGGGATTCTGAATTGGCAAAGCGAACGGCATATTTGAGCGCGGTTCTCTTTTTTTAGATTGTCATTGAGCAATTTGGGAAAAGTAACAGCAATCTTAATCCAGCTTTGGAGAAGCTTTTGCCCGCACCGGAACTGTAAAAACCTGCATTGGCAGAGTAATACCAATTCATAAGCTATCACACAAATTATTTATGCAAATTACTATGTGGCAAACGTTTTATATTAAACCTAACGAAATCGGTATCTTATATCACCGCAGTGACTTTAAGAAAATTTTGCAACCCGGTACGTATACATATTTAGGTTGGCATTGGCAAGTAAAAATTTATGACCTCAATCAGCCACTAGCTCAGATTGAAAACCTAGAACTGTTGTTGCGAAATCACCAAGCCGAACTACAAGAACACTTATTGATTATCAGAACCGCATTCAATCAAGTTGCATTAGTCCGCTACGGTCAAAATTGGGTAAGCGTTGCACCAAATAAATTGATTGCTTTTTGGCGTGGTTTTATCGAAGTAGAGTCTCATATATTCAACTTGGAAGAAAGCTTAGAATTGCCTAGTTCCTTTGTGCAGCAATTGCGCTCAGTTACGTTGAATGGAGTGAAGAAGTTCCAAATCTCAGAGTATGAGATTGGTTTACTATATGTGCAAAATAATTTTGTGCGACCTCTAGAACCAGGAGAGTATGCTTTTTGGTCGGTAGATAGAGATGTTACAGTCCGAATTCTCAGCCGGATTATCCCTAACCCAGACTTTCCCCTCGAAGATGTACTCATTGAAAAACATCCCGACTTTATTGCTGCTTACTGTGAAACCGTGCAATTACTGGCTTCGCAAGTTGCAATTGTGCGATATCGAGGGAAAGTGATTTCTATTTTGCCACCCACCAGCCGCAAGCTATTTTGGCAAGGTGTTGCAGTGGAAATTCTCGACATCAGCGCTGATGCTCAGTTACAGCCTAACTTAGTAGCTGAGTTAGTTGAAGGTTTAACAGAAGTGAAATTGCTCAGTCGTAACTGTTTGCATATTTGCCAAGTTCCCGCCCAGCACGTGGGACTAGTATACATTAATCAAGAGTTTCAAGGATTGCGATCGCCAGGGACACACGCTTGGTGGTTATTTGGCCGCTCTTTTCAAACCGAAACCATTGACTTGCGACTACAAAATATGGAAGTATCCGGTCAAGACATCCTTTCTAAAGATAAAGTACCTCTGCGGTTGAATTTGACGGCTGGCTTCCGCATACTCGACCCATTGAGAGCAAAAAACGGCTTATCAGATATTTCTGGTTATTTGTACAAAGAATTGCAGTTTGCTTTGCGTGGTGCAGTCGGCGAACGCAACTTAGATGCTTTGTTAGAAGATAAAGGTGCAATGGATAGAAGCATCTCTGAATACATTCGCCAAAAAGCCGCAGACTATGGAATTGAAGTAGATTCTGTAGGTGTCAAAGACATTATTTTACCTGGCGAGATTAAGAGTATCTTGAGTAAAGTAGTCGAGGCAGAAAAAGCTGCTCAAGCAAACGTAGTCAGACGTAGAGAAGAAACTGCTGCTACCCGCAGTATGTTAAACACAGCCAAAGTGATGGAGGATAACCCGGTTGCGTTGCGTTTAAAGGAACTCGAAGTGTTAGAGCGGATTGCAGAGAAGATCGATCGCATTCAAGTTAACGGCAGCTTGGATAATCTTTTGACAGATATGATTCGGATGAATCCGCAATGATTTAGTTATTAAAGGCGATCGTACTATCTCGTAAATTAGTTTTATTAACACGCAATCATCGGGATCTTAGCAAAGTACCCGAATTGTTAATTGCGGATTGGACAGTTTAATGCGTAGGCGCAGCCCGTCGTAGACATCGCCTAGTTTATTTTCGAGTAAAGGCGATCGCTACAATGCTTTACTTCTTATGCATCTCACACACAATCTCTAAATATAAAGTGGTGTGTTGTTGATTAAAGGCGAGCGCTACAACGGTCTACTTCTTGTCCAAAATTTTGTAAATAGCAAGATATTAGTAATATAAAAAAATCACTGGTATCATCAAAAAGCCCAAAACCCTTAATTTAACTTAGTTGCTAATACTGTTATCTATCTAGTAATATTCAGTATAATTAGGTGATTAAAAAGCGGCAATTTTGGGTATTATCTTCATAATGATACATTTGCTAAACGATACTGAAATACCAAAAAGTGATAAAACTTCAAAAAAAACTATATTTCATATTTGATGCAGCTTTTATAAAAATGCCACTTTTTTTAGCTCTAGTATCTTCATAACTCTCAGTGGTCAAGCAAATCTTATGAACTCTGTTAAAGTTGAGTAACTTTTTTGCATCTCCAAACACAGGGATGATAGGAGAATTAATTACTATTTTAAATAATGAATATGAATTAAAAACAAACAATCAAGTGTTTAGACTAAACCAGGCACAGTTTAACAAACTGATACAAGTTCCAGACACTATACTTCACTTATTGAACTGCCCAGAAGAAATATCGTTAGCAACTAATAAGCAACTTATAGATTCTTTTCTTGGAGCAGCTAAGGTGTTGTATTTTGATGGAAAAATGGAATATACAGTGCTTGAAGAATGGCGAGAGAAGCTTGGTTTTATATTTTCTAATGAGATGTCTTCAGTAACGAATTATGGCGACTCATTAGAGTATGGCGGTCTATATCTGTGTGGGGATTGGAGAGATGATTACGATCCACGTTACTAAATTTTGACCTTGAATCTGTTTTTCACTTCATAATACATACTACACCAGACAGGTAATTACTTCTAATAATGCAAGAAGTTACTTGCCACAAGTTAGGTAGTTAGTGCTATTGCTCCTGCAAAGCGAGGTTATCGCATTTACCCTTCAAAGCGATCGCACCATTTAATCTAAAAAATCGTCATTAAAAATAGTTTTTTATTTTACAGTTTTTCTTGGAGCAAAATGCAAGCAAAATCCAAAAACTAGACTCCATAAGAGTTATAGTATCTAAGGCATCAAAACAGATTGTTCTTATATAACCCTGCAACAGGCATTTAGGCTAGAAATAAACTCTTTTTTCTCTTGCGGCGAAAAAACCTTGCATTATATAAATTGTAAGAGCGATCGCTAGGTTCGGAGTAATCCCAAGAGTGCATTTGACGGAAAGGTAGACCCATCTTTTGGAAGACGTACTTCTCTTTCACACCAGAAGCTACCAAATCAGGCTTCAGCGCTTTGATAAATTCCTCGAATTCGTAAGCGGTAACGTCGTCATAAACGATGGTGCCGTTTTCGATATAGTGAGTGGTACGTTTGTAGTCATCGTTATGAGCGAACTCATAACCTGTACCAATCATCTTCATGCCCAAGTCTTGGAAAGCTGGGACAACGTGGCGAGGACGTAGACCACCAACCATGATGGCAACGGTCTTACCTTCCAAGCGGGGGCGGTACTTAGCAACTACCGCATCCATTGTGGGCTGATACTTGGCAATTACCTTCTCAGCGTTTGCTTGGATTGTTTCGTCAAATTTGGAAGCGATTTCCCGTAAAGATTCAGCAATCTTGGTGGGGCCGAAGAAATTGTATTCCAACCAGGGTATACCATAAGCTTCTTCCATGTGACGGCTGATGTAGTTCATCGACCGGTAACAGTGGATGAGGTTCATCTTCACATTGGGGGTCATCAACATTTCGTTGATGGTGCCATCACCTGACCACTGAGCGACTACGCGCAAGCCGATTTCTTCTAACAGGATGCGGCTAGCCCAAGCATCTCCACCGATGTTGTAGTCACCAATGATGGCTACATCATAAGGAGTACTTTCAAACTGAAGTGTACCGTCTTTTTTCGCTTTGTCTGCTCTGGTGAATACCCAGTCACGAACCATGTCGTTCGCAATGTGGTGTCCCAAAGATTGAGAAACACCCCGGAAGCCTTCGCAACGCACAGGTACAACTGGCTTACCAATTGTTTTCGATGTCTTGCGAGCAACAGCTTCGATGTCATCCCCAATTAGACCGATGGGACATTCAGATTGAATGGAAACACCACGGTTGAGGGGGAAAAGTACATCTAGTTCTTCGATCAGCTTGACAAGTTTCTTGTCACCGCCGAAAACGATATCTCTTTCTTGGAAGTCAGAGGTGAAGTGCATGGTACCAAAGGTATCAACACCTGTGGTACCGATGTAGTAGTTACGACGACCAGACCAAGACCAGTAACCGCAACCTACAGGCCCGTGGCTGATGTGGATCATGTCCTTAATAGGGCCCCAAACCACGCCTTTAGAACCGGCGTAAGCACAACCACGAGCGGTCATTACCCCAGGAAGGGATTTGATGTTAGACTTAACGCCGCAATCGGACTTACCTTCTTCGTATACGCCTAAGTGCTTTTCGCGCTTTTTAGCAGCTTTTTCTGGGTAAGCACTGAGAACTTCTTTAATTAGTTCTTTTCTTTCTTCGATGATGTTTTGATTTTCTGGAGGTGTCATATTTAGCCTCTGTGATTCGTAAGGATCGGGGCATAGGGGGACTAGGAGTCCCCTCTAAGGTTAGGGGGGAGATGCTAGAGAGAGGAAAAGGTAAGATATAAAACTCTTCCTTTTTCCTTGTGCTAAAGCGTTATTTATTAGCAGCGACTTAGACTACAGGAGCTTCAGCAGCAGTCTTACCAACTAACTTGGCAGCATTTTCGTCGCTTTCGAGAATACCGAATTCAATCAACAATTCTTCTAGTTCTTCCATTTCGATGGGTGTAGGAATAGCCAGATTCTTGTTGTCGATAATTTTTTGAGCCAAAATCCGATATTCGTTAGCTTGGTTGCTTTCAGGTGCGTACTCGTTAACAGTCATCCGGCGCAATTCTGCGTGTTGAACAATGTTGTCACGAGGTACGTAGTGAATCATTTGGGTGTTCAACCGGCTTGCCAAGGTTTCGATCAATTCGATTTCTCGGTCTGTGTTACGGCTGTTACAAATCAAACCACCCAAACGCACGCCACCTGTGTGAGCATACTTAAGAACACCACGAGCGATGTTGTTAGCAGCGTACATCGCCATCATTTCACCAGATGTAACGATGTAGATTTCTTGTGCCTTACCTTCGCGGATTGGCATAGCGAAACCACCGCATACAACGTCACCTAATACGTCGTAAGATACGAAGTCTAGGTCTTGGTAAGCACCGTTTTCTTCTAAGAAGTTGATGGCGGTGATAATACCACGACCGGCGCAACCTACACCAGGTTCTGGACCACCAGATTCTACGCAACGTACACCCCGGAAACCGGTGAGCATTACTTCTTCGATTTCGATATCTTCTACTGCACCACGTTCTGCGGCGAGGTGAAGAACGGTTGTTTGAGCCTTGCTGTGCAGCATCAAACGGGTAGAGTCAGCTTTCGGGTCGCAACCGACGATGAGGATGCGTTGACCCATTTCTGCCATAGCTGCTAAGGTGTTTTGGGAAGTGGTAGATTTACCGATACCGCCCTTTCCGTAGAAAGCTATCTGTCTTATATTTTCGTCTGTCATGGTTCGTATTTCCCTGCAATTGGTTGGTTAGTGGGTCTGTGCGTTTGTCAGTTGCGTTCACGCCAGTTGAGCGACAGTAGTGAGCGCGTGTAGAGCATCGTTGGTAGCGTTGGCATAAATGCCTGCTGGGGGCGATCGCTCCACAGCTAAAATGATTGAGAGTAGGTACATATATTTCGTGGTTAAATTTCTTTTCTTTTTGTCCTTTGTCCTTTGTCAAAAAATGACAAAGAACAAAGAAAATTACGCAATTTACAAATACGTCATAATGTGTTTCAGCTTGCAAGATTCAATAGGACTTGATGTTGTTATTTGTCAACAATCAATGCATGGTCCTATTACTTGTTCAAAATAGCGCCCTTGAAATTTGAGATGCGCTCTAGTGCAGCTTTGGTATCTTCTGGCGACTCTCCACGCACAGCCATTGATTCACCCAGGAGTTTTGCAATCTCATCGAAGTGTTGTTGCTGTAAATTCAATCCTGCGTGGGTTTTGTCCATTGGACGACCGGCGTACTGCTTTGGCCCTTCAAATATTTGAGATAAGAAAGCAACTAGATGATTACGTTGCTTCGCCATATCTGTACCAGCAAAAATGGGATTGAGGAGGCTGTCTGTGGCAATGCGTTTGTGGAGTTCATCTACTATTTGTTCAATAGCTGATTGTCCACCAAGTTTGTCGTACAATGTGCTCATATCCTGTTCCTTTGAAGCGAGTTGGATGATGAAAGAAAGCAAGTAGGCGCTTAATGTATGAAGCCTATATGCTGTTAGCCGTGATAGCTAATCTAGCTATCGGTTCTCGGTAGGATTGAAGCATTGATGTGGAGACAATTATATGGTTCAAATCCTACTTTCTGTTACTGGCTGAATGCATATTAGAGCGTATTTGTAGATTACGTTAAGTCCTACAGCAATTCCTAAACTGCTTCGACTACAAGGCTCTTGCTGACACGATCTTGTAATCTGGCTTCGATCGCAATTTTTAGGGTTGCTGTACTACTTGAACAGGAACCGCAAGCACCTTGCAGTACAACTTTAACGCGATCGCCTTCGACATCATAGAGTTCTACATCTCCCCCGTCAGCGATGAGTACGGGTCTGACTTCTTCATCAAGAACCTTTTGAATTAGAGCAATCTTTTGCACGTTTGTTAGCGATCGTTCTTTGGACGTAACAATTTCTGTGGCAACTTGTACGCCGTAATTGTTGAGAGCAGGTGAGGCGTATTCCTGTTGAACTGATCTAATAATATCATCAATGTTCGCCAGACAGGAACCGCATCCGCCACCAGCTTTTACATAATTTGTTACTTGTTCGGCATCCGTGAGATGATTTTCTAGAATCACGCGGCGAATTTTGGACTCGCTGATGCCAAAGCAACTGCAAACTAATGCACCTTCATCGTCATCATCGTGGGAAGCTAGAGGTATGCCACGATAATTATAGATAGCAGCTTCTAGCGCTTCTTGTCCCATCACAGAGCAATGCATCTTTGCTTCTGGCAAACCACCCAGGTAATCTGCAATGTCTTTATTGGACACTTTCAGAGCTTCATCTAAAGTTAAACCTTTGACCATTTCGGTTAATGCACTAGAAGATGCGATCGCACTAGTACAACCAAAGGTTTGAAAACGAGCATCTAGAATCTTATCAGATTCTACTTCCACTTTCAGGTGCAATCTCAGAGCATCACCGCAAGCAATGCTACCGATTTCTCCCGTTGCAACCTTAATTCCAGGTTCGCTCGTTTCTTCAATTTCTCCCTGATTTTTGGGATCGTAAAACAGTTCTAATACTTTATCGGTGTAGTCCCACATAACGAATTTTAGATTTTAGATTTTGGATTTTAGATTGGGGATTGGGCATGGGGCATAGGTTCCATTCTTAATGCGCTATGCCCTATTCCCTATTCGCTAGTTCCTAACGATGCGCTAGTGCTTGTTCTTGTCCTTGCAACCAACCTGCATCATCATTTTTGAATGGTGAGAGAGCGCGTAAACGTTCTACAATACTGGGCATTACCTCTATGACTCGATCGATTTCGGCAACTGTTGTGTAGCGACAAAGACTGAAGCGAATTGAACCGTGCAAAGTTGTGTAGGGTAAGCCCATTGCCCGCAGAACGTGGGAGGGTTCTAGAGAACCGGAGGTGCAAGCAGAACCGGATGATGCACAGATACCGTATTTGTTCAATAACAGTAGAATTGCTTCACCTTCGATGTACTTGAAGCCGATATTGGTTGTGTTTGGCAATCTCTGCGTAACGTCACCATTGACTACACAATCGGGAATTTTAGCTAGTAAAGTTTGTTCCAGGCGATCGCGCAGCTTTCTTTCTCTGGCTGTCGCTTCTTCTAAGTGTAACAGTTCTAGTTGGGCAGCTTTGCCCAAGGCAATAATTCCTGGAACATTCTCTGTTCCCGCCCTACGTCCGCGTTCTTGGTGTCCCCCAATCATGAAGGGACGGAACCGAACTCCACGCCGGATATATAAAGCACCAATTCCTTTCGGGCCGTGCAGCTTGTGACCAGACAGGGTTAACATATCCACCGTGCTAGTCTTCATATTCAAGGGGATTTTTCCCACTGCTTGCACCGCATCTACATGGAAGATAGCGCCATATTCTTTGACGCGCAACCCAATTTGCTCAATCGGGAAAACCGTGCCGGTTTCGTTATTAGCATACATAATTGTCACCAAGGCGGTGTTACCCGTCAAGGAAGCTTCTAGTTCATCTAGATCCAGCTGCCCTTGATGATTTACTGATAAATAGGTAACAGTGTAACCTTGGGTTTCTAATTGTTTGCAGACATTGAGTACTGCTGGATGTTCAACTTGGGTGGTGACAATATGTCGCTTTTCTGGTTGCGCCAACAGTGCGGCTCGAATCGCCGCGTTATCTCCCTCAGTTCCACAACTTGTGTAGACAATTTCAGATTCATCGGCTCCCAAGATGGCTGCAAGTTGTTCTCTTGCTGTTCTCACTGCTTTACCGACTTGCCCACCAAAGGTATGCATACTGGATGGATTGCCGTAATAATCTGTAAGGTAAGGTAGCATTACCTCTATAACTTCTGGGTCTACCTTAGTGGTGGCATTATTATCGAGATAGATGCAGTTATTTTGCATTGTTGTCTTCAATTATGAATTACGAATTACGAATTACGAATTGTTTGGGGTTGGCGCTTTTGCAACTGTTCCGAGTATTTCTGGGAATAGAAGTATCTGCTATCAAATATAATAAAGGTTGTGTCAATGCGTTGTTATGGAAAATTGGGGTTACGCAAGAGTTAGCGGTGAGGAGCAGCAGACAGATAAAGGTGCGTTGCGTAAACAAATAGAACGCTTGCAGGATGCTGGATGTTCAAAAGTATACTGGGATATTCAATCACGGACAACCGAAGTCAGGGAAGGACTACAACAATTAATTAATGACTTGAAGACATCTTCAAAGGGTAAGGTAAAATCACTTCAATTTACCCGGATTGATCGTATCGGCTCATCATCGCGTTTGTTTTATTCATTGTTGGAGGTATTGCGCTCCAAGGGAATTAAACTAATAGCTCTAGATCAAGGAGTTGACCCAGAGAGTCTTGGTGGGGAATTAACGATTGATATGTTGCTTGCTGCTGCCAAATTTGAGGTAAGAATGGTGACAGAGAGGTTAAAGAGTGAACGTCGTCATAGGATAGACCAAGGAAAAAGTCACCGAGTTGCCCCATTGGGATACCGTATCCAAAAGGATAAATATATACGCGATGACTCACTATGCGTTTGCTTGTTGGAAGGACAAAGAGAATTAACGGTGTCTGACCTGGCCCGATATATTTTTAATACTTTTTTTGAGTGCGGTTCAGTTGCTGCTACTGTTCGTAAGCTGCACTCCGATTTTGGTATAGAAACAAAAGCTTTTGCTTGGAATAAGCCTGAAACAAGTTCACGGATTATCAGCGACGATGACTTAGATAAAATGGTATTTACACCAAATAAAGCTAATCATCCCTTGCGTTATCCGTGGTCTGGACTGAGATGGTCAATTGCAGGCTTAAAAGCATTATTAGTAAATCCTGTTTACGCGGGAGGCTTGCCTTTTGATACTTACGTTAAATCAAAGGGAAAGCGAAAACATTTTGACGAGTGGAAGGTAAAATGGGGAACCCACGACGAAGAGGCAATCATTACCTGCACAGAACATGAACAAATAAAACAGATTATCCGAGGCAATCGACATAACCGATGGGCTTCAAGAGACGATAACGAAGTAAACCCGTTTTCTAATTTAATCAAATGCGCTCATTGCGGAGGTTCAATGACGCGCCATGCAAAACGGGTAAATAAGGATGGGCAAGCTATCTATTATTTTCAGTGCCGTTTGTATAAAGCTGGCAACTGTAGCAATAAAAATATGATTTCATCAAAAATATTAGACATCCAAGTAGTAGATTTCTTGGCACAAGAAGCCGAACGGTTAGCAAATTTGGTGGAAACAGATGAGCAAACTGTTGTAGAAGAATCGGCAGAAGTCAAAACTCTGCGTGCATCGCTGAATACTCTGGAAACGCTTCCACCAAGTTCAGCAATCGAACAAATAAAAAATGACCTCAAAGAACAGATTGCGATCGCACTTGGAGCAACAAATAATGCAATCAAACAATCTTTGATTGCTAAGGAACGAATTATACTGGCTTTTTCTAATAAAAGTTACTGGCAAGGGCTTAATGCCCAAGATAAAAGAGCAATACTCAATGGCTGCGTTAAAAAAATATGCGTAGATGGTAACTTTATTACAGCCATTGAGTATCGTTACTAGATTAAAGCGTTTTCCACATCTCCTAAATGTCACAATCGCACTGTTACATTGCAACCATGACAAATTTCATGCCGTGTTGCAGGTATGGTAAAAAAGGTGCGATCTGACAACTATGAATATCTGAGGGAGAAAAACACCCTACCCTATTCGCTAAAATCAAAACAAACTGGAAAAATCTTGCTATGGTAGCCATCTCTCAACAACCGCAAAAAATGACCATCGAGGAATATCTTGTATGGGAACCCCAGCAAGACCTTCGCTACGAATACATTAACGGTGAAGTTTTTGCGATGACAGGTGGTACAATTCCCCACAATGATATTGCACTTAATTTTTACAGAGCCTTATATCCACATTTACGTGCTAGAGGTTGCCGGGTGAATGTGTCGGATGTGAAAGTGCAAGTTACGCCTATAAGTCCTTACTATTATCCTGATGTTATCGTCAGTTGCGACTCTCAAGACCTCAATGCCCGCAAATTTATTCAAAACCCAAAAATAATTGCCGAAGTTCTCTCCCCTGGTACAAGCAGCAAAGATAGGGGCGAAAAATTCACTAATTACCTGAAAATGCCTTCTTTACAAGAATATTTATTGATAGATTCAGAAATAATCTCCGTCGAACGCTACTCTCGTGGAGAGGGAAGAATGTGGCTTTACTATCCCTACACTGAGGGAGATATTATTACCTTATCCAGCATCGAATTTGAATTTGCGATCGCACTACTGTATGAAAGGGTTATATTAGGAGCCGAAGCAGAATAAAGTTTGAAAGTACCGGATTAAAAAATTACCTGAAACAACAGATTGCGATGGCGTACCCGCCCGCCATAGGCGATCGCATTAGGAACAACAAATAATGCCTCCAAAGAATCTCTGTTTGCTAAGAAGAGAATTATACAGGATTTTTCTAATAAAAATTACTGGCAAAGACTAAATACTCAAGATAAGAGATCAATACTCAATGGCTGCATCAACAAAATATGTGTAGATGGCAACTTCATAACAGCCATTGAGTATCGTGACTAGGCAGTTTTGGGTTTGCGCTTTGTTTTTTGTTCGGGAATAACCGAGGTAGATTTTAGCTCTGCTTTACGTTTTTCCCATTCAATAACTGTGCGAATTACAACTTGTGACCAAGATTCGTAAGCCATAAGCACTATTGTTAGTTAATATGAGGATAGCGAAATTTGAAAACTTTTCTGTTCATGGCAAGCCAGTCGCTTCCAATAAAGTTTTTTGGGAGAAAATTTTCAACAAGTAGTTTAGATGCCCAAAACTGAGAGACTGACAAAGGGACTGAACTAGTTGGAATAAAGGAATTTGACACTTTTTCCGTAGAGAAAGAAGTCGCCTTGCAATAATTTTCGGAGGATTTGAAAATCTGTTAGAGAATTAAGTGTTATGGAGCGGCTTCAGATAGTTAGTAATAAATTATACTAAACAATTGAGATTAATCAAGTGTTTCAGTCACAGTATCAGAAGATTTGAGGTTTTGTAACTCTTGAAAGCTCAAAAAACGCAATTCCGCCATTCTTTGCTTGACTAGGCCTAAAAACTCTTTAAACTGAGGACAAGACTGACACTTTAGCTGATTACCTGGAATTAGACATTCACACACAAACCATGGTCTTTCTTGAAATGTGCGATCGCAGTCATTGCATAGATATTTTTGGATACCATTATATCTACTATTTTTTACAAGCCGAGTGGAATTGCATCGAGGACATTCAATACCATAAGTTTTAGGCTGCGGTTGCCATTTCTGTAGAGCTTGTTGCATAGCAACTTCACATCTAAGTTTATTTAAATCAAAAATTTTTTGAGTGTTCATAAGCCCAAATTAAAATAAACCTTCAAATTTTGACAGTAACTTCTTTAACTTCTCTGTTTTGGACAGTGATGTTATGGACAATTTGCTGAAAAATTGTGACTTTATCATCAGGAGAAAGTGTGTGCCAGATTGCCAAGTTATTCCCTGCACGAATGATTTCCTTCGTACTCTTATTCAAAAGAGAATCAGAAATAAAAGGATTAATTTCCTCCTCAATTTGCTGGCGAACCTTAGCCTTGAGGTTTTCCAAGTCTGGATCAAAACCCGGAATTCTATGGAGAGCATCATCGGTAATGAGTCTGTGTTCGGGATGTGTATTATAGATAAATTCCCAGTTTTTACGCTGATTTTGTCTTTCTCTTTTTGCTCAGATATTAAAATTCCATTAGCCTTAAGAACAAAATCTGGTAAAAGCCCAAACCCTTGAATATAGTCGTTTCGGCTGGGCTTTTCTTTGCCTTGTATATTCAATCTCCAGATTATTGGATTGTAGATACCTATTTTCAATTCTTCTGCCCGCAAGAAATTTTTATTTTGATTCATTTTTTATCCTCTTAATAACTAACCAAATAATTAGTGGCAAATATCAAGAACATTATAAATTTCTTGCACTAGGGCTGATTTGCCAATCCCTGAATAACCTGTGACAAGCATCATCTCACTTTGAGGCTTGCCCTTTGTGGATGCATCTACTACTGAACTTGAGGCTGTACTGATTCGCTCAAACGCTGCCAATAACTTCTCAACTTGAGCTTCACGTCCATAGAGTTTTTGCGGAATCTGAAACTTATCATAAACATCGTGACTACTTAATTGGAACGCTTCCATTCCACCTGTGTTTTCTAGCTGGTGCAGACATTGCTCTAAATCTGCTTTGATTCCCCAAGCACTTTGATATCGTGACTCAGCATTTTTCGCCATTAATTTCATGATGATGCCAGAAACAATTTCAGGAATTTCTGTATTCACTTTGTGGGGTGGAACAGCCTCAAGAGCAATATGACTATGCACCAATTCCAGTACATCTGTTGCGACAAACGGCAATTGCCCAACTAGCAGTTCGTAGAAACTGACTCCTAGCGAGTAAAAATCCGTGCGGTAATCCAGCATCCGGTTCATTCTTCCCGTTTGCTCTGGTGAGATATAAGCAACGTGCCTTCTAATACATTAGGGTTTTTAAAGCTCGGATTCGTGCGAGCAAATCGTGTAGCAATACCAAAATCAATAATTTTTACCGTCCCAGTAGCTGGGTTGAGAACGATATTACTGGGGTTAATGTCCTTGTGGATGACATTGTTGCTGTGAATGTTACCCAATATCTCTGTGAGCTGAATCGCCAAACGCAAGAAATCAGGCAGGGACATTGGGCTAAACTCGGGCAATTCAGAACTCAATTTTGCTAATGACTCCCCACCAAAATCCTCCAACACCATCACGAGTGTTCTTTGATATAAAACTATACGCATGAGTAAAACTTTTCTTTCTCCCAGTAACCCAAACTGCACACTTGATAAATTCATTAGTCAACAAGAAATTTTTGATAGCAATGGATTCATTCATTACCGTAATCATGCTTTAAAATGGAATCCTTGCCACCGAATATTTGCTGACTATGAATTCTTACTCTAATGTGCTAAAAAATATGGAATTAGTACATTTAAAGTCAATCCTCAAGTTTTAGTTAATTATATTCAGTCGTCTGAAGGAACTATTGGCACTTCAACTTATAGACAGTGGGCAGAAGAACTCAAACAAATAATCAAATCAGCTTCTTTTTACTCACTTGAATCATATCAAGTTGAGCGTCTACAGGAACTTACTAGAATGTATAACAATATAGCTAATAACCACGCACCAGCATTTGTATAGTGTGCAAATTTGAAAGCGATCGCCTGGGAGCAAGCCGCAGAGAATCTACGTATAGGCAATCACTTTCAAATTAGGGCTTTAAACACCAGGATGCATGGTCAAAAACCCGTTTTTCTCCCAAACTTCTTTGGGTGGGGTGGAATTTTTTACAGGTGGGGATTGATGATAGTCTGGAACCAAATCAGTTTTACGTTGGTAGCCAAAATTGTAATCTAACATCTTGATATAGGTAATGTGTGCAGTCCAGACATCAGTAACTCGGTTACCTAGAGAGAGCAGGGAAAACCCATCTAAATATTGACAAAGTGGTAGGTAAGGTGTGTACAAAGTAGTACAAAAAAACTAGAAAAGGGCATCAGGAGCGATCGCTGTTGTGTGCCCAGTTTGGCAAATCTATACATAGCAAGCTTTTTGCCTTTTTCTAAGCGTCGAACTCACGTTAACTTATCTCCTCCAACATAGCTAAATGCTTACTCAAAGGAGCCAGGGTATTAGCAACAATCATCCCACTAGCGACGACGGCGGGTAAACCGATGCCAGGGAATGTGGAGTCACCGCAGCACATCAACCCCGCTAAAGGTGTACCGTGACCAGGAAACAAACCTTTAGCGGCAGAAATTGCCGGGCCATAGGAACCACGATGGCGGCGTAAAAAACGTTCGTGGGTGAGGGGTGTACCAACCAGGGTGATTTCGCAACGGGTGCGGATATCGCTGATGATTCGTTCTAAAGCTTGCCACATCACCTCGGCACGCGATCGCTTTAGTTGCTCATATTCCTGGCTTCTCCTATCTAGCCCTTGCCAAAGTGTGTAGGGTTCATTACCGGGAGTGTAAACGTGAATTACGTGTTTACTTGGGGGTGCAAGCGATGGGTCAAGAATTGAGGGTATTGATACCACCACAACATTTTGCGGTGCAGTAATGCCCAATTGCCAATCATTAACCACAATATAATGACAAGCTAAATCTGCTGGTAAACCTTGAGCATCAATACCAAGATGCAAGTGCATAAAACTATCACACTCTGGTATGGCTTGGCGTTGGCTGCGGAATTTTTTTGGTACTGCCCCTTCTGGTAATAGTTTTAACGTATCCCATACCGAAGCATTAGAAACAACTGCTCGCCGCGCCCGAATTTCTTCCCCATTTCGCAGCTTGACACCTACCGCCCGTTTACCTTGTACTAAAACTTGCTCAACATGAGAGCCTAACATTAATTTCCCGCCATGTTTTTCTAGTCCTTGCACCAGTGCATTGACTAAAGCACCACTACCACCAACAGGGTAATCTAACGCTACTCCTGGTTTGTACCACTCCGCAAACATAAATGCGACTTCTGCGGCATTAGTTCCTGACGCTGGTAGTCCAGAGAGGAGAAAACACAACAAGTTCAACCAGTTAATAATAAAGGGGTCATGGACAACACCATTCACGATCCGGTCAAAAGACCCCGTTAACTTGAGAATATTGGCAGTATGTTTAGCTAACGATGGAGCAAATTTACTGATAGTCAAAGCTGCACCTATATCTAAACGTAATGCAGATGCAGGCAGAGCAATCGCCGCTGCGGTTAGTGGTGTCATCACCGCTTGCAAGCGTTGCCATTCGGACACTGCATCTTCACCTCGCAGTCTTGCCAGCACTTCACAAAACTGTTCTGCACCCACAGATGTATCAAAATCACCTTCTGGTAGCCGACACCCCCAAGTATCATAAGTCACACATGGCAAATCCACACCAATTACATCTAGCACTTGTCGTAAAGGGTTAATGGAAGGAGTGTAAGACAACCCAGAGTAAAGAGAAGGGCCACTATCAAACTTAAATCCTTGACGTTCAAAACTGTGCGCCGCTCCACCAGCAATTGTATGACTCTCACAAACAGTCACATCAAAGCCATATCGCGCCAAAACAGCAGCACAACTCAACCCCCCTATACCACTACCAATTACAACTACATCTTTTTGGTTCATAGTCATTAGTCATTAGTGCGTAGTCTATAGTTATTGTGCCAAGTTTTTCACTCTCAATAACTGAGGAGAAAGCAGATTTTCTAATATTTGGGTTTGCTGTGTCATTTTTCAAAGCGGGAATTTTGTTAGTGGGACTTAGACAAAAAGTAGCCAGAAAAAAGCCTCAAATTTATATACAGAGAGCCTTTAACATGGTTTTGTCTAGTTTCTTGATATATCTGGGTTTACTGATTTTTGAGCATTTAGTGTATTTTTCTTGCCCTGTATGGGTTTGAGGATTGTTTGTGCCTCAAAAATGTGCAGGCATTCATCTTCAAAGCTTGGGTAAGATTGAACGAGGCATGACTACCAAGCTCAATAGTAAAAGTCAGCGTGGGTTAGCCATTGCAGATTCCATGTGAGTACCTTTATGCTGTTGTCCACGGTGTACCAATAGTCGCGTCAGATGTTCTGAAATTTTGCCCTCACTGTTGGACTCCAGGCAAAGGCTCTTAAGAGATATGGTTATTGCCGCGATCGCAGTTTTGTTTTCTGTGCGGAACTGGCTTACGTAATAGTTGCACCCAGTGTAATGAACCAATTACATCATTAACGCCAAATTTTTTGACTGAGATGGTTGCAATTCTCTCTCGATAGTTAGTCAAGTGTAGAGGTAGTAATTAAACTAAATATTTTGCCGTATTAATTTTTTGTATATTTTATTATATAAAACTTAAGTACAAAGTGGGAAAGTGGGTTTAGTAAAACGTTTTATAGTAACCCTTGATTCTGTTGTTGATATCCTGTACATTAGTAAGTACTATTATATAATCAGTATAAAACTATACAAATGTGCTTAATGTAAATTAAAAAAAAGGTGGAGAAGTAAAGCGTTTAGCTTACGAGGTAGCTTGAACTTTTAAACTCTCTATGCTGTGCAGTTATCCGAGGTAGTGCAATCAACCAAGATGGACGTAGTAATGGACTGGCTGCTCCTAATCTGCAAGCACAACAGGCACTACTACAGCAAGTTTATCAAGATGCCAGCAAGATCCACAGGAAGACAAGTTCAGTAGACCGCAACTATGGGGTAGCCTGCGAAGTTTATTTACCGTCCGGCTGATGTTTGTTGGTTTTTGGAGTTTATTAATAAGCTAAATTTATCATTTATCCAAGTCTTTCAGCTTTTGCACTTTCTCCAAAAACGGTATCACAGACTACTATTTTTTAGCGATGGCTGCGCCCGCCGAAGGCATCGCAAAACTTTTCGGTCTACTGACAATGGCTTCATGTTGCAAATTCTTTTGTTGCAATATAAGAAACCACAATTTTAACTGCGCTGAACATTCATTAGTGATTGTTTTGTCAAGTTATGCAAACAGATTTTAATACTAGTTCATCAGGTAGTGATTGACCATAGCAGTATTTTAGGTGTTAAGCGATGGATGCCTACGGCGGCAAGCTACGCACCCCCAGCAATCGCAATTTTGACCAATCCCCCACATCCTCCCCGTGTAGAGATAACCTACGGATTACAGTACATACATTGGGCTGGATTCGCAAATTCCATACCATTAGGAAATAGTTTCTCTTGATTAAAACCACATTTTTTACATTGATAAATTGCGGTCAGTGGTAAGGTGGTTGGGAGCTGACAAAATTCACAGGGTAATCCCTTAATTATTTCAGTTATTTCAAAACCAGGGGTATTACATTTTGGGCAACAACTACTAATTTTATTGATTAAATTATGGGTAGCTTTTGCAATATTTTTCATCCGAGTGGGATTATACATCGCCCGCATATCTGTCTCAATATTTACCTGACTATTTGGTGAATTATGTAATGCAAAATCAACTAATGTTATCAAATCTATTTCTTTTGTAATACCTTTCGTTATCTCATTACGTCTCTTTTCTAAGTTTTCAAACCAGACAACTAATCCATGTTCTGGAAAACCAACTTTTTTAGCAAAAATATACGCCTCTTCTAAATTTGTTATAATTTGATGATTAAAGTTAGTATCTGTAGAAATTTCCTGACCAATAATTTCTAGATTGTTGATTTTATCTAAGAAAAAAACTATTTCTCTATTACAGTAAATGTAAGGAACTAATGGATGGGGTGTAAAACTACCTTCGCTGGCGATCGCTAAATTTTCTCCTGTGAATTCTAAAGCTTTCTCTGCTTTGAATTTAGCTGCGGCGATTTGTGTTCCCGGACGTTTTACTTCTCTAGTAAATGTGCCAAAAATATCAGTATTAAAATCCTGTGGTACTATAACGTTGATACCTAACTCTTGTTCTAATAGTGGAGCAATTACCTTTTCTTTTTGGTGCATTGTCGCCAACACAGCCAGACGATCGTTAAATAATTGCTGGTCATTCATTCTGCGCTAATCCCTATTAGTTAAGTTTGTAGCTTTTCGTAATTTTAAAACGGCTGATTCTTCTGATTTTATCACCGCAAACTAGCTTGAGCTTCTTAAGAGCAAGCGTACTGGCAGCGATGCCTGCGGTGGCCACTGAGCTTTGCCGAAGTGCGGGCTAGGGCGTGTTTTCAAACTCGTTGTATCCTAAAAAATAGGCGAACGCAGGCATAGTGTGTTGATGAATCGAGGTGAGTTAAGTAACGAGCAGTGGGAGAAGTTAAAACTGCTACTTCCACATCGATTAACTTATGTCGCTTCGTGCGGTCTATGCGTGGGTCTGACATCTGTGCAAAATGGTCAGCAATGGTGATTTTGGGCTTGAGCTTCACGCTTTTTTTGGGGGCTTTACTCTACTTATGACTTTACCATTACAGTCCAATTAATAACCCTCACTCAAGCCAGCGATCGCTCCTGATGCCCTTTTCTAGTTTTTTTGTACTACTTTGTACACACCTTACCTACCACTTTGTCAATATTTAGATGCGTTTTCCCTGGTAGACCCATCTATTACTTTCACATTTCGTCCACACCATAAATATTCTGTAGTTACTTTTTGTTCTAAGCTTTGTCCAGTCTCACGAAAAAGTTTTTGTAATAATATTTCTGGTAATCTCGACCAAGCTTGACAATAGGCACTTGTATCAGTTGATGGGATTTCTACTCCTTCTCCTGCCAAAGAAGCAATGATTTTACTCACCGGATTATGACAACTTTTATCAGTATCCAAAACTTGAGATAAAAACGCCCAAAGCGTTACTATTGGGTCAAATAATCGCTGATAATATCTAATGTTTAGCTCCTTCATTACTTGTTCAATTATACTTGTTGGTAACAACTCTTTAAAAGGTAATCCCAAAGATGAATTAAATTTATCCTTGAGGATTTGTATTAGTAGTGTCACAGTAGTATTTATGATGTTTGCTTGCTCGTCTCAAGGAAAGTATTCCATGAACGAGTAAGCTTTTCCTATCTAAAAATTTTTGGGACAACCCGTACATCTTTGCACTGTCTGGAGTTAGGCATCGTCTAGTTTACCGCCGCAAGCATCCCAACAAGGCGGGCGCTTACGCCAGGAGCAAACTTTATTAGCGATCCCAACACTTCATCAACGACAATCGCCTGCCCCGTCCCTACACTGTTTAAATCTGTAGCACCTATCCTGTATAGCTTAGAGCTTTTCTTAGTGCTATTCCGCTCGAGCAGAATGACCAAACACAAGTGTTAGAGAAGCAGAACTAAGCATGACGGCCAAACTAGTTCCAGTTAACCAGGTAGTTCGGGAAAATAGAGAAGTAGAAAGTTTTTGGATATACATTGTGTGTTTTTCCTGCCTTGATGGCAAATAATTTGAGATGAACATCAATACATTGACTTATAGTTTGGTGTTGAAAGTTTTATGCAACTGCCCATCATTCACGTTTAAATTTGGTATCGGAACTATGTTCCTAAATTAAGCTACAGTGGTTTAGAGAGAAGTTACGGAAATTTTTTAGCGCGAAAAGAATTTTAAACCAACCTTTAAAAGAAGAGATACAACAACTAGAGAAATATACAATAAAAATTTTCTTGCCTATAACCTATTGCCTGATTCCAACGATAATCATTGACATCAACTTATACCAACAACGGATAGCTGGTATCCTTTGAGACTTATGAAACTACCTGATGGTAAGGATTTTCTATTTAAAATCCCAAATTGGTATGATTTATTTTTTGGAAGTCCCTGAGTATAATTCTGACTGGCGTCGCGCTTTCTGATACCTAATGAATATTAATTATCGCGATCGCCTTGATTACCAGTTTGTTATTGAGCAGTAAAATTACACTTGCTTTAACTCAGTCTGAGCGTAAGTGTCTCAACAGAGGAATAGCAGCAAGCGTGGCTGCTATTGAACGCAAAAAGCTGAAAACCAGGAGGCGAAAAACCTATGGAACTTGGAATGATTGGACTCGGACGTATGGGCGCAAACATGGCACAGCGTTTGATGCGTGCTGGGCATCGTGTAGTCGGCTATGTCCGCCGTACTGAG
The DNA here is from genome assembly GCF_052692655.1 of Nostoc sp. DSM 114167. Classification (NCBI taxonomy): domain Bacteria; kingdom Bacillati; phylum Cyanobacteriota; class Cyanophyceae; order Nostocales; family Nostocaceae; genus Nostoc; species Nostoc sp. DSM 114167. Next base: position 1,838,693 of record NZ_CP195116.1, on the reverse strand, counting down.
AAATTGGAGGCAATGGTCAGCGAAGGTGTAATTGCAGCCGGAGCAAGCTCAATCGCCGATCTAGTCAGCAAGTTATCTAAACCCCGCGCCCTTTGGTTGATGGTGCCTGCGGCTTCGGTGGATGAAACCATTGAAACGCTCATTGAGCTACTCGAACCAGACGACATTATTATAGATGGCGGTAACTCATACTACCACGATGACATTCGTCGAGCGGCCACACTCAAGGAGCGAGGCATTCACTACGTTGATTGCGGTACGAGTGGAGGTGTTTGGGGATTGGAGCGGGGTTATTGCTTGATGATAGGTGGCGAACCAATGGCCATCAAACGCCTCGATCCCATTTTTGCAACTCTAGCTCCGGGTGTAGGAGCAATTGAACGCACTCCAGGACGAGACAAGGCAGGCGGTACTGCCGAGCAAGGCTATCTCCACTGCGGGCCCATCGGTGCGGGACACTTCGTCAAAATGGTGCACAACGGTATTGAATACGGGGTGATGGCGGCGTATGCAGAAGGGTTGAATATTCTTCACCACGCCAACGTCGGCAAGAATCAGCGCGAGATCGATGCTGAAACCACACCATTAAGGAATCCAGAGCATTATCAGTATGACTTTAATCTCGCAGATATTGCCGAAGTCTGGCGTCGGGGTAGTGTAATTGCTTCCTGGCTATTGGATTTGACAGCGATCGCCTTATTGACAAGCCCGAATTTAGAAGAGTTTGGCGGTCGCGTATCGGATTCTGGCGAAGGTCGTTGGACAGCGATCGCGGCGATCGATGAATCTGTACCAGCTCCGGTGTTAAGTGCAGCGTTGTTTGCTCGCTTTAGCTCCCGTGGCGAAGCAGACTTTGCCGACAAACTTTTGTCAGCCATGCGCTATCAGTTTGGCGGCCATCATGAAAAAGCTAATTCCTAAAGAGGTTAGTCATGGGAACTCCTGATTCAGACGCACTAGTATTTTTTGGGGCAACAGGTGACCTAGCCTACAAAAAAATCTTCCCCAGCCTTCAGGCAATGGTACGGCGGGGTCATCTCAATGTCCCAGTCATTGGCATTGCCGGACGACCTTGGACGACGGAGCAACTTTGCCAAAGGGCACGCGAGAGCTTAGAACATCATGGCGGTGTAGATGCAACCGCATTTGAGAAACTTTCGGCACAACTCCAATACGTTGCAGGTGACTACAACAAACCAGAAACTTACGAAAAATTACGTCAAGCCCTTGGTGATGCAACCAGCCCCCTCTACTATTTGGCAATTCCACCGAGTCTGTTTGCACAAGTAGTGTCAGGATTGGGCAAATCAGGCTGTGCTAAAAATGCGCGGGTGGTAATTGAAAAACCATTTGGACGGGATTTGCAATCAGCACGCGAGTTAAATCAAATTCTGGCATCAGTTTTTCCCGAATCATCCATCTATCGCATCGACCATTACCTGGGCAAAGAACCACTGCTGAATTTACTCTATTTTCGGTTTGCCAACTCTTTTCTGCAACCGATCTGGAATCGCAACTACGTTGAAAGCATCCAGATTGTGATGGCAGAGGACTTTGGCATTCAAGGACGGGGGCGCTTTTATGAGGAGACTGGTGCGATTCGGGATGTAGTGGAAAACCACATGCTGCAAGTATTGGCTTCAGTGTGCATGGATGCTCCCGCTAGTACGGCTTTTGATGCCATCCGCGATGAAAAAGAGCGTATTCTTAAAGCTATACCTTCACTGCAACCTAATGAGATTATTCGCGGTCAATTTCGCGGTTACCGCAACGAAGAAGGTGTTTCTCCTGACTCCCAAGTAGAAACTTTTGCTGCCGTGCGGTTATTTATTAATACCTGGCGGTGGTCAGGAGTTCCTATATACATCAGGGCTGGGAAGAATTTGCCTGTTAAAACTACTGAGGTGATGGTCAAGCTCAAGTGCCCGCCTTTAGATGTCTTCCAAGAAGGAGGAAAAGAAAACACTAATTATGTTCGTTTTTTACTCGATCCGGAGGTAATTGTGGGATTGGGCGCTCGCGCTAAAATTCCTGGAGAAGATATGACAGGCTCTGCCCTTGAACTCCTAGCCTTTTACGGAGGTGGCGACGAGATGGAACCATACGAACGTCTATTGGGTGATGCCATGCGGGGCGATCCCACCTTATTTGTACGGGAAGATACCGTGGAAGAGGAATGGCGGATTGTCCAGCCAATTCTCGATAACGTCACACCTGTTTACGAGTATGAACCAAATACATGGGGCCCGGCTGAGTCAGATAAACTGCTCTTACCAAGCGATCGCTGGTACAATCCTTTGCCAAGAGAGTAGCAGATATTGCTCAGAAATCAAAAATGATTGTTATTGTAAGCAATAGGCAATGGCATAGGTAAGAGATCGAGGTAATGGCACAAATGTCTGCGAGGGTGCAGGAAAAGGAGACAAATCCAGCGATTGAGGCTGGCTTTCGCAGCGTTTTACCTGTCCCTTTCCTTATCCCGAACTCAGGTTAAATTAGCTGCTCGTCAACCGAATAAATCTTTATCAACAGAGATAAATTCACGCTTTTTGCTAGAGAAAAATAATTTACTTACTCCCAAATGAATCAAATATTTTTGATAGAATATGCTAGGTAACTATTTACAGTCTTTAGAGGCTAATTCTAAAAGTCTTTCTAAATATTTATTATCCATTGCTGCGAGAAATTGTTTATTTTTGATGCCCAGGTTGACGCGCTTCTCTTGACCTAAAATATTGACTGCTAAATGTTTTTAACTACTCATATTTCGCGCAACCGTACATTTCGATTGCCACCCAGTTATCTGCTCCACATATTACTGCACAAATGGCTATAGTCACTATATCGATTAACTTATGTCGCTTCGTGCGGTCTATGCGTGGGTCTGACATCTGTGCAAAATGGTCAGCAATGGTGATTTTGGGCTTGAGCTTCACGCTTTTTTTTGGGGCTTTACTCTACTTATGACTTTACCATTACAGTCCAATTAATAACCCTCACTCAAGCCAGCGATCGCTCCTGATGCCCTTTTCTAGTTTTTTTGTACTACTTTGTACACACCTTACCTACCACTTTGTCAATATTTAGATGCGTTTTCCCTGAGCTGTGTACCGCATTGTACAGGAAGGTTTGACTAATATCTGTAAACATGCAGAGGCTACAACAGTTCAGTTACAGATTCAAACGACACTTACTGAACTTTCACTCACGCTACAAGATAACGGTAGAGGTTTTTGTATTGATGAAAACCAAACTGGCTTTGGACTACAGGGGATGCGCGAACGAGTCTTGGCACTAGCTGGACAACTGGAAATTACCAGCGAGCTTAGCAATGGTTGTAAAATTACAGCCAAATTCCCTAGAATATTGCTATATTCAGGTTTTACTAGTCGAAGATCAAGAAATTGTCCGGCGGAGTTTGAAAACGCTACTAGAAATCAAACCCGACTTTCAAGTGGTTGCAGAAGCTAGTAACGGTCAACAAGCCATTGACTTGGTTAAAATACTACACACTAAATCTCAGCCACCAGATATTATTCTCATGGACATTCGGATGCCAGTTATGGATGGTGTTACAGCTACTCAACAACTGTGCCAACTGTTTCCGGCTAGCAAAATTTTAGTACTTACTACCTTTGATAATGCCAATTACGTCGCAGAAGCCATCCGCTTTGGAGCCAAGGGATATTTGTTAAAAGATACCGCTTCAGAGGAACTCGCAGAAGCCATCCGCTGCATTCATAAAGGCTACACTCAGTTTGGCCCTGGCATTTTAGAAAAAATTGCAGCCACCACACCTTCCAATGAGCCAAATCAACCCCAAGAACTCCCACCAGGATTTGCAGAACTCACACCCAGAGAACGACAGGTTCTCAAAATGATTGCAACAGGTTCTAGTAATCGAGAAATTGCCCAAACACTCTTCCTGTCTGAAGGAACAGTTAGAAATCATATTTACCACATTTTGACTCGCCTCAATTTACGCGATCGCGGCTTGAGTGCGATCGTCGCCAATACCTATCTCTCTTTTTTGGAGAATCAGTAAGCGGTTGATCAAATTGAGTTGCAGACCGATGCAATCGAATTGCAGACCAATGCAATCGAATTGCAGACCGATACAATCGAATTGCAGACCGATGCAATCGAGTTGCAGACCGATGCAATCGAGTTGCAGAGCTATTTGGCAATTTCGTCACGCGAGTTTTTCCCCAAGACCCCACTCACGCCACAATTCCACTCGGTTTTTACCTTTTCCCCTTCCCCTGCTTGATAAAACAGTTTGCAAATTCGCCCTAGTAAATTTCCAAAATTGGAAAACTCATTTCTTAACTTAACGATGCATTTCTAATTAAATCTATCTATTCTGAGATTATGGAACGAAAAGGTCAAATACTAGTCTCTATGTAATTTTATTCCACAAGCAACCACTCTTTATTCACAATTAACGAGGCGAAATATGAAACTTTACTATCGCGGTTTCAGCTACGAATTAGATTCTTCAAAAATTGCCAGCAGAACAACAGAAAAGCCTTTTCAACCAACGCCTAGTATTGGATCAGCTTATAATCTGGCTTACCGTGGGGTTAATTATCGTGTTGATGCTAGTGCCAAATCTGCGGAAATTGCTTTACCTCCAACAACTTATAAGTTGAGCTATCGAGGCATTAATTATTTAGTAAATAGAAATGTGCAAAGAGAAATTACCTTAATATCTCAATCGGTAAACTCATCACAAGCTGGTACAATGTCACAGTTGCAAACATTATCCTAGTATCGCTTTTCGGAAAGTTTTAGTAGCTTAGGTGAAAAACAATCTTTACTATAAGCTATACCTAAGCTTAACTTTCTTAAGTGAACTTGATTAATGGAGTTAGCCTCATGATTCATCACATTTCTATCGCTGCTCAAAATCCCCTTCGCGTTGCCAGCGTACTGGCAGAAATTTGTCAAGGTAAAGTCTATAATTTTCCACTTCCCGGCAGTTATGCCGTGATTGAGTTTGATGAGTATGGTACTGGAATTGAAGTCTTTCCTTTAAGAACTGTATGCGTTCCCGCTTCCGACACAGAACCGAGCAAAACCATCCAAACCTCCAATCCGCCAAGCTTTGTACCAACTTATGCTGCAATCTCTGTCCCTGCTACCCAACAGCAAATTGAGCAAATCGGTAGGCATGAGGGTTGGCAAGTTGTGCTTTGCGTTCGCGCAGCGTCTCCAACGGAGAATCGCGGGGTGTTTCAAGTGATTGAGTTTTGGGTGGAGAACTGGCTGTTATTCGAGTTTTTGCCTCCTGAGCTTACAACTCAATATTTAAACGCTATTAACCCTCATATCGCAGAACAAGTGTTTGGTCAGCCAATTTTCATAGCTCCAGTTGAAGTTATCAACTAGAGACAACAGAATTACAGAATAAGGATAATTTTATGACTGAATATGATTATATTGTGATTGGTGCAGGCTCGGCGGGCTGTGTTGTTGCCAACCGCCTCACAGAAGACGGTAAAACAACCGTGTTATTACTGGAAGCAGGCAATCCGGCTAATAAACCAGAGCATCAAGCTCCTCTAGATTGGACAAAACTCTGGGGCACTGAAGTAGACTGGGCATATTTTACGGAAGAAGAACCTTACCTAAATAACCGTAAAATCTATTGTCCGCGTGGAAAAGCCTTAGGCGGCACCAGTTCAATCAACGCCATGATTTATATTCGCGGCAATCGGTATGATTACGATCGCTGGCAAGAATTAGGCAATCCTGGTTGGAGTTACCAAGATGTGTTGCCCTACTTCAAGAAATCTGAAAACCAGCAGCATGGCGCGTCTGAATTTCACGGGGTCGATGGATTGCTGAGTGTCACAGATCCCTTGGCACCTGCCCTAACATCATATCGATTTATAGAAGCAGCAGTTGCACTTGGCTATGAGCTTAATCCTGATTTTAATGGCGCACAACAAGAAGGTGCAGGACTTTATCAGTTAACTATTAAAGAGGGGAAGCGGCACAGTACAGCAGCAGCGTTTTTAGTACCAATTTTGAATCGCCCTAACTTAACCGTTACTACTGGTGCGTTAGTCACTCGGTTATTGTTTGAGGGAACACGCACTATTGGAGTGGAATATCTGCACGAGGGAACGATACATCAAACCTTTGTGAATCAGGAAGTAATTCTTTCTGCTGGCGCGTTCGATTCTCCCAAACTACTCATGCTTTCTGGAATTGGCAATGCAGAACATCTGCGATCGCTAGGCATTCCTGTAGTTGTTGATTTGCCTGGTGTCGGTCAAAACCTCCAAGACCACCTGACTGTCGCCGTTGCACATCAAGCGACTCAGGATTTAGAACCTGCTCCAACTAGCAATATCGCCGAAGCTGGATTGTTCCTGCATACTGAGGGTCGTTTAGATGTTGCGCCAGATTTACAGTTTTTCTCTGGCCCTGTTTTGTGGACACATCCTGCATACGCCCGTCAAGTCCCTGGATTTGCAGCTACAGCCTGTCTGACAAATCCCCAAAGTCGTGGTAGTGTCACCTTGCGTTCTGCTTCCCCCCATGACTCACCCGTAATTCGGATGAATTGTCTTCAAAGTGAATCCGATTTGCAAAAGCTGGTTGCAGGAATCAAAATTCTCCGTCAAATATTTCAATCAAATGCATTTGATGACTTCCGAGGTGAGGAAGCTGCTCCCCTTACTGATGTAACTAGTAATGAAGCACTGGCAGCTTACGTCAGAGAAACCTGTGATACTGTATACCATCCCGTCGGCAGTTGTAAAATGGGAACCGACTCCGATTCAGTGGTAGACCCCGAACTGCGGGTACATGGTGTTGAGGGTTTGCGCGTTGTAGATGCATCAATTATGCCAACTATCACCACGGGAAACACTAACGCACCCACCATTATGATTGGCGAAAAAGCAGCAGATTTAATTAAAGCTAGCGATCGCGTTTCAAAGCAGGCAGCTTTAACAACTGTGTAGACACTGGGAGCGGCGAATCATGACCCAGAAAAGTTTGACTCGCCGGAACTTTTCAATATTACGCGATCGCCTGAAATATCTTTCTTTATTCCAATACCGTTGCCAAATTAAGAGGGTTCAACGCCACAAGAAACGGGATGAGTCACGAAGAGGGATATTTTAGCGATGGCTACGCCCGTCGTAGGCATTGCTCGTTTTTTGTCTGACTTGAGAAAATCGTGTTGCTCCCAGTCACTCTTCGTCTGTGAGGCTGCTAAAGTATGGTATAACTGCTGGATACAACTTATTTGCGGTAACTTTACTTCAACACAGTGAAAGATGTCAAATGGGTTCTATGGTTTTGCCCGACCCTACTAAGTTTATTAAGAGCTTTATTGCAAATTACTTCATCAGATAGAAGTAAAAATATAGCAGAGCACATTTAAATTGCATTAATCTCAAATCCCAAAATAGTAAATTAATGGAAAACTTTAACTTGTTACAAAGTTTTGTATCAAGCAGTTTGATTTGATTATATGTCTCATAACCGAGCAAAAACTGATGTTAAAGGCCAGGACAACCCAATAGGTAAATTTTTAACAGCGTTTCAGCGCAAAATGCTGCAAAAAAGTTTGCAAGACGATTTACCTGAGTCTTATCGCCAGCGCATTGAAATTATGTTGCTAGCAGACCAGGGTAAATCTCAAACCGAAATATGTCAAACCTTGGGGTGTTGTCCAGCAACAGCAAGGCATTGGATGCACATAGTACGTAGTGGGATGGCGCACCAATGGCAGGAGTCTGCAATTGGTCGTCCTAAAGTAGTGAATGAGGAATATTTGGAGCGTTTGAAAGAACTGGTAATCCATAGTCCCCGTGATTATGGATATCCATTTGGGCGCTGGACAGCGCAATGGTTAAGCAAGCACCTAGAGAAAGAGTTGGGGATTTCGATCTGCGATCGCAATATTAACCTTTTGCTTAAGAAGATGGGGCTTTCGACTCGAAGAAAATGCGAAACAGTAGACAAAGTAAGCGATTCGTCTCGCATCGCAATTCGCGATCTCGAATCTTCCTTTGAGCCTAATGTCCTCTGTTCGCTCAATTTGATTAACTCCAATAACAATAGCAATTTAGAAGTATAATGACACTGCTTTTAAGCTCCCAAAACGTAGGTGATTATTTATTTCAGCTGGGTCTTTGTACCCAAGAAGAACAAACCCAGCTTCAGATTGAGTTAGTCACTGCCAAGAATTTTAACTTGAGAGTGAGTTTACCAGATGGTTCTAAACTCCTTGTCAAGCAAGAGCGGCACTATCAGGATGGGAAAACATTTGGTGAGTTTTTGGGAGAATGGCGAGTTCAAGAGTTCTTAAACCAATTTCCAGAACTGGATCGCCTTCGCTCATTGCTGCCGATAGTGCTCAATTTTGACCCAGAGAATTCAATTATTGTCTTCAGGTATCTGGATGACTATCAAGATTTGACTGATTTCTACGCTCAGGAAAAGAACTTCCCAAGCCAAATCGCCTCTGCAATTGGCACTGTTTTAGCTACTATCCATCGTGCCACCCTCAATCGTCAGAACTATCAAGAATTCCTCCATCAAAATCAAAAGGATGTCCTCACTGGTCATGTGCCTAACTTGATTCGGGGGCTGGAACGGATTGGACCGGAAATTTTTGGAGGAGTGCCCGTAGATGCGCTAAAATTCTTTTCGCTCTATCAGCGCTACGATAGCTTGGGGGCAGCGATAAGAGAACTGGGCAGCGCTTTCGCTCCTTGTTGCCTGACGCACCATGACCTGAAGTTGAACAATATTCTCTTGCACACCAATTGGGAACAATCGAGTGACAGCATTGTGCGCTTAATTGACTGGGAGCGCTGTAATTGGGGAGACCCAGCTTTTGATTTGGGAACACTTATCGCCAGCTATCTGGAAATTTGGTTAAATAGTTTGGTCATCAGCAATGCACTCAGTATTGAAGAATCTCTGCGCCTAGCGGCGACTCCCCTTGAGGTGCTTCAGCCTTCGATCGCTGTCCTGACCCTAGCTTATTTCGACACCTTCCCAGAAATCTTACAACAGCGCCCTGATTTCTTGCGGCGTGTGGTGCAATTTGCCGGTCTTGTATTGATTCAACAGATTTTGGCGATGATTCAGTATCAGAAAACCTTCGGCAATATCGCAATAATCATGCTTCAGGTAGCTAAGACGTTGTTATGCCGTCCAGAACAATCCATGTCAACGACTTTTGGCACTGCTGCTGCTGAATCTGGACGTTTGAACTGTACTGCTGCTTAAGATGTTTAGTCGCAACTCAACTATGACACAATTACTAGATTCTCTAATTCAACAGCCAGATGTAGCAACTAAGCGAGTGCTGGATGCTCTGCAAGAAATTGCGAGCAAGGTTCAGATCGAGTCTGACTTCAGCATTCGTCATCCAGATTACAAACCCTTTGAACTGCCAGCAGAGGCGATCGCCCGCTTTGAGCAAATCCCTGTAGAGATTCAGCGCAAATATGTGAGCCTGCAACTGCGCTCTTTTCTGTACGGCATCTATTACAACGGTGGTATGCGAACTACCCACGCAAAACTAACAGATTCCAATCCTCTGCCACTGGATCTAGAGAACAATACTTTTTTGGGAGTAGACTTGGGTTTTTACAATCGCTTGCACGAAAGTAATAGCGGCACTGGCTACTTTGACTCTTGTTGGTATGTTCTCTGGGAAGAAAGTGATGGCACCGTAGCCGTGACTAAGAATGGTCTTCGGTTGCATATTGAGCGCGATCGGCATCTGCAATCAGCACAAGCTACTGTTGTGGTGGGTGAAGAGGTAGCTATCCGTATGCCGAAAAATCTGATCCAAAGCGGTTTTTATGTGGCGGTGGGCAATGCAGGATCAATTCGTCTCGATTTAGAGGGTCATCAGCAGACTGTGCGAATCTACTTTAATTTGACTTCAGAAGGTGCAGTTGCGGTTATGAGTGCTCTCACGCAGCATCTGAACGAAATGGCTATTCCTTTCAACTTCAAGGTTTTGTACAACCCAGCTGATTACAAGCGCTACGACTCAGGAGTTTTGTACTTTGACAAGAGCGACTATGAAGCGATCGCCTCTGTGATTGAGACAGTTTACCAATTGCGATCGCATTTTCGGCCAGAAGTTCCCCTATTTACCAAGCTGCTTGCACCAGGGTTGGGGTTAGCAGAAGAACCAGACCACAAGTTTACTGACCGAGAAAGCTTTGGGATGAATCGGTGTCAGATTGTCGCTAATGGATTGCTGGAAGCTTGCGACAAAGGGGATGACTCACCAGAGGGGAGGTTGACCTCTATTTTTGAGCAATTCTCCCGACTGGGAATTGACTGGCAGCGTGCCTACCTCAATGCCAACTCTGAAGACATCTATGCACCAATCAAGCTATGCGATTGATACTTCCAAATCTCTAAATAAGTCGTTTGTAGGGGCACGATATATCGTGCCCCTACTTTTTTAGTTCAGCGAGGATTATTAAGAGAAATAATTGCTTTAGTTATTTCTCTTACTATCAGTAGATACATTTATGATTACTTTAATCTTTTCTCATACTTTCGGCTTAGATACTTATTAAATGCATCTAACTTAGAAAATGTTTTTCACAAATAATCCTCGTTATCAGGAATATCTAATCAGGTAACTTATGGCTTAATAAAGTTGTTACTAACTGGAATTTCAACAATAAATATAGATATTATGTCCGAAAAGTCAGTCAATAATGCTTGAAGTTTAGAAGGTAAATTCTTAGTATGTAATTAAGCAATCAAACAGAAGTGTTTGAGCCAAAACTAAAAAACATTGATTTCAAGGAGAACACAAATGGCTGATATTACTGTTAAGGATTTAAAACCCGCAGGAACTGAATTGTTTTTCAACGATCCGGAAAGTTTTATTACTGAAATCGGTTCTGAGGATATTGCTAATGTCCAAGGTGGTAGCATAGGTATAGGTGGTAGCATAGCTTGTAATGTAGGTGGTAGCATAGCTTGCAGTGTGATCATTATTGGCAACACTTGCAGCCGAACCTAAATATTGTATCTAATGCTCATTTGCTTGTTAGTCGCAATCGAGCTTTTATCTAAAGTGGGAGTAAGATTTATAATTTTTATCTTTACTCTCACTTTTATATTAGACGCGATCTAAAGAGGATACACTTATGAAAACCATACTAAACTATAAAAATATCTATCAATACTTGCTTAATAGTTGTATTTGCCCAGAAGAAATAAAAACTATTTCACTAGAATATATAAAGCTAGATAATTTTTACAGGCAAGAGAAAGCTTTTCCCTCTACCATTGCTGCCCAATTAGGGACTACTTTAGCAAGGCTACATCGTGATAGCCTGAATCATCAGGAATTATACCAATTCATTGCTGAAACAGATCCTGGTAAATTAGGTTATCAAAATCCTAATTATTCTGCTCAACTCCTAAACAGGATTGAGCCAGAATATTTCAGTCATTTTACTCAGGAAAGCATTATTTTTTTCAAAAATTATCATCGCCATGAAAGTTTTACATCAGCAGTAGCGGAGCTTACTCTCAATCAACATCGCTGCTGCCTGACATATAATACCCTCAAGTTAAATAACATTTTAATATCCAGGGATTGGGAGAAACTAATTTCTCAAACAGAACAGTCAAATCAAGGCATTATTAAGTTGATTAACTGGGAAAACTGGAGTTGGGGCGATCCAGCGTTTGATCTGGGAACAGTGATTTCTAACTATTTACTAATATGGCTTAACAGTTTAATTGTGCATCCGGTTATTGAACTGCAAAAATCTCTGCAAATGGCAACAATACCTTTAGAGGTACTTCACCCCTCAATTGTAGCTCTTACCCAGGCGTATCTCAGTAGTTTTCCCATTCTAGATTACTATCCTAACTTTATGGCGCGAGTTATTCAGTTTGTCGGTCTTGGCTTGCTGTATGAAATTGTAGAAATAAGTCAGTGGCAAAAAAACTTTAATAATAGAGGTCTTTGCATACTTCAAGTTGCTAAGAGCTTATTGTGTCGTCCAGAACAATCATTTAACGCTGTTTTCGGGATGGCAGAATCAGAAATAACTAATTTAACTAATTTAGAGCCATCCTCTATTAAATAGCTTCAAGAGTAACTTTTATGCAACTGCTAGAGTCCCTTCAAGACATTGCTACTCAGGTTCAAATTAAATCTGACTTTTGTGTCAGTCATCCTAATTACAAAGTAGAGCATCCAGCCGAGGTAGTAGCCCAGTTGCAACAATTACCTCAAGAAACTCAGGCTAAGATCCTGAGTTCAATGCTGCGAGAATTTATATATGACATTTACTACAACGGTTCACTTGTGGGAGAAGCAAGTGAAGCCGTGATGGCTGATTTCTCTGTCTTAGGGGATAAAATTGTTGCAGGAATAGATTGGGAATTTTGCGAACAACTAGATAAGAGTAATAAAGGGAAAGGTTTCTTTGAGTCGGGATATCGCGTGTTAAAACAAGAACCAGATGGTAGTCTCTTAGTAGAAAAGCAAGGCATGGGTACGAGGATACATATCCAGCCAAACCGCCATCTCCAATTAGTAGATCGAGCAGCAGATGTAGGGGACTTGGTTGTAGTCACGATGCCCCATAGTTTATTTCAACTTCGATGCTATGTGGCAGTTGGAGATGTAATTGGTAATAGCAAAAAAGAATACTCTAAAGTTATAATATTCTTCAACTTCAGCCCTGAAGGTGCAGTTGCCGTCATGGAAAGTTTAACGTCGCAACTGAACAAATTTAAAGTACCCTTCGGCTTCTATGTTTTAGACAACCCTTTGCATTTTGGACGCTATGATTCAGGAATTCTCCGAGTTCCTGTAGATAGCTACGAATTAGTTCGGTCAGTTTTACAGACTGTTTACGCAGAAAACAAATCGCACTTTCAGCCGCAGGTTCCTTTGTTTACTAAGGTACTTGCACCGGGACTGGCTTTAGCAGAAATGCCTAAATCTAAAGAAGATTTTGGTAGCATCCGTTGCCAACTTATTGCCAATGGTTTAATGGAAGCGAGGCTCAAGGGTGATGAATCAAAAGAAGCTAGGATGACACATATACTCCAACAGTTCGAGCTTCAAGGAATAGACTTAAAACATCCCTACCTCGACCCTAACTCTGAAGATATTTACACACCATTCGACTTCTTCTAAGATAAATTTGCTAACTATATGAATATATTGAATAAATTCCAAACAGGAATTGTTTTAAAACATAGCACATCTTTATCGTTCATATCTGAGGAACAAAAAACCATATTGAGCAATGGTCTGCGACATTTCATACTATCGAATATCCCTGACCAGGTAGTGCAAGCTTTGAAGCAAATGGTCGCAGGAACACAACTTGACAAATTAGCCACTTTACTGCCGGGGGATAGGCTGGAGAAACTTATTTCACTTCTGGATTCAAAGGGTGTAGTACGACCTTTGTATGAAAATGACTTTAAGGAGACGCGGTTTGAGAAGCAAGTGGAGTTTTTCTCAGATTTCGTTGAAGACCCCAATACTGCACAAGAGAGGCTTTTAAAACAGTTAGTATGTATCATCGGTTGCGGTGGAACCGGAAATATTGCAGTTCAACATTTAGTAGCTGCTGGCGTTAAAAACTTTATATTGATTGACGACGATCTTGTGAACATAACAAACTTTAATCGCCAGTTTTGTTTTAGCCAAGCTGACATCAATACGCCGAAGGTTGAAGCACTGCGTAACTACATTTTAGCGAGAGACCCTGAGATAAAAATTCATACTCGTAAACAAAAAATTAATTCTGTAGAAAGTTTATACCAAGCTTTAGAGGGCTTAAAAAAGCCGGATTTTATTGTGTGTTGTGCTGATACCCCACCAATTACCATTCAGTCATTGATCGTACAGTATTGCCTACAGGAAAATGTAGCGTGTACGTTCTCAGGAGTGAGAGTTTATGATGGCTTAGTAGGCCCACTCTTGACTGAGAAGAGCCACATGGAAAAATTTATTGAGCACAATCAACAGATAGAAAAGCACCGATATGAAAATTCTCCAACAGTCATATCGTCGTCGATTTCATACCTCAATACAATGATCGCAACCTTAATGATCGCAGATGCGATCGATCTGCTTGCTGGTATTAAAAAGCCGCTCTCTTTGAACACGACCTTACAGTACAATGCTGACCAGGCAAAGATGATCACGATTTCTGAGTGGTAGCAGTTGATTTACTAAGTCTGTGACAAAAACAATCCGGACTACTACTATTAGGTTACTTAATTTATGAGCGAAAAACTTAGTCTTGGCGTTCTCGATTTCTGCGATTCAATCACTACGACAATTAGACTTGCTCCCCGGATTGAAGCTTTTGGATATTCCCGCTATTGGCTAGCAGAGCATCATGGTGATGGTCTTGCCAGTCCGGAACTGTTAATTCCTATTCTTGCGGGACTAACTAAGAGGATTCGCGTGGGAATGGCTGGAGTTCTTCTTTCCTTCTATAGTCCCTTAAAGGTAGCCGATAATTTTAAGTTGCTCGAATTATTATTTCCCCAGCGCATTGACTTAGGGATTGGTCGTGGTGGCGCAGATGCATTGACAACTCAAGCTCTTCTTGACGGTAGAACTAGGGAACTGGATCTCGACCTTTACAAAGAGAAAATAGAGTACCTGATAGACTACTTGCAGGGAAATTCACAGGTGCGGGCAACACCTGCTATCTCTACCTACCCGGAGGTTTGGGTTCTCGGTACCGGGTTCAATAGTATGCATGTAGCTGCACATAAAGGTCTTGCCTACAGCCATTCGCTCTTTCATCGAGGATGTCTTGATGACCCCAGTATCCTCAAACAATACCGAGAAACTTTCCAGCCCCACGGTGAAAAAGTCCTAACCCCCCGATGTAACATAGCCGTGGCAGGCATTTGCGCGGACACTGAAGTTCGGGCATACGAATTACAACAACAGCACGCCAACAATTTTGTTATGCTCAACATAGTAGGTACTGCCAATCAGTGTAAAGAGAAGTTGCTGGCGTTGCAAGAGCGTTATGACGTTAACGAAATCATCTTTTTTGATGTCTGCCGGGAATTTAATGACCGCCTACGTTCTTACGAATTGCTTGCTGCTGAACTTAGATTAACAAGTGTGTCTGCCCAAACCAAACAGTTGGCAGTACACGCTTCTAACAACTCCTATGGAAGTGCCACTTGAGTACGATCGCAATTAAGCTGCGTCACGATTTCTAATTCCGCAATTTGTTGCTTTAACCAAACTGCAAACAAATCTGCCAAAATTTTAACACGCAGCTGCTCGTTTAATTTGGCTTCAATAATTTCCTCAACCAAAATTATATGCACCCCTTTTGGCGTAATTATCGGCTTGAGGATCTGTGGTGGAGTGGCGGCAAACACCGCTGCTGCAATCTCCGGTCGGAAATCTTGGCGGCGTTGTATTCCGCGATATCCCCCGGCGCGGCGGATTTCTGGTTCTTCAATGTATTGGCGGGCGATTTCTTGGAAACTAATTTCGTTTTCTTTTAAGGCACAAAACAGTTCCAGAGCCAAGTCTTCATCATCCAAAATTACTTCATAAGTGACCGCTCCGGCATAATCGAGTTGGTGTTCATAAAAGAACGGTTCAACTTGCTCTGCAAATAGATGTGTCGCTAATTTGTTAGAGAGCTGGTTTGTGTATGCCAATGCTTCAAACTCATCTAGGGAAAGATGATGTTTTTCCAGCCATGCCCAGGTATCTTCAGCTTTGAGGAGTTTATTGGTTAACCGCAAGTTATCTGCTGCCTGCTGAAGTTCTTCTAGTTCGAGTTTAATGCCTACTTTCTCGGCAGTATCGGTAATAATTTTGCGACAGGCGATCGCTTCTACTAAACCAGGAAATTGAGCGGAAATTTTGATTTGATAAAGGATGTCTTCGTTGGATACATTGAGCGATTTTGACATATTGTAATTCCTCCTATAATCAATGGATTTTGTTATTTGTTCAGTGCCCTTTATTTTGTAATTAACTAAGGACTAATCTACAGACGTTGCATACAACGTCTCTACTAAAGCTCTAAACCGCCTTTTTGCAACTTCTTAAACGGATCTAAGATTAAGTCACTCACACGACGCTGCCGAATAATCACCTCAGCAGTCGCTGTCTGACCTGGCGTTATTAGAATACGTTTGTTGCCATTTTGGATATACGGCTGCTGTAGGGCAATATCCAAGTCAAAAGTTTCTATCTTGCCAGAGTTAGTTTCTTTAACTTTCGAGTCTGGTGAAATATGACTGACGCGCCCAAGCATTACTCCATAATCTTGGAAGGGATAGGCATCAAACTTGATTTTGACCCTCGCTCCCACCTTCAAGAAGCCACTCTGTTGGCTAGGCATCTCAGCTCTTAGTACAAAAGGAGATTCCTTGGGGGAAATTTGAGCAATCATCTGACCGGGTTGTACTACAGACCCTGGCTTGTCGATGGGCAACGCAAAAATTGTGCCATCAATAGGCGATCGCACTACTCGTTGCTGTAACTGGAAATTTAAGGATGCGATCTGGCTTTTGATTTGAGCAATCTCTGATTGCAGCGCTGCAATTTGTGATTGCAGGTCTTTTAGCTGTTCGACCGTTTTCAGCACAGCCAGTTCGCCTGTATGAATCAAGCTATCTTGGTTACGTTGCTGCTCTTGCAAGCGGAGTTGCGCTTGCTGAATATCCGCCTCTGCTTGATTAATAGCCCTCTGATAACTGTTTTGTTGCTCTTGCAAGCCCGACTGAGCCTGAGCTATCTCCGACTTTGCTTGTTCTAGGTTTTGGTAGTTTTCTTTGACCGACTGTTCCACTTCTAAAAACCGATCTTGTGCAATTGCACCTTCTTGATAAACTTTTTTATATCGTGGTATTTTTTCCTTGGCACCCTGGAAACGAACTTGGGCTAACTCGCGGGCTGCCTTGCTTGAATCAACCGCTTGCCGCGCCTGATTGACTTTAGCGAGTTTTTCTTCTTTTTGTAAGTTGTAGGCACTCTTGAGAGTATCAAGGTTCTGTTGCGCCTGCTGCACTTGCGCCAGTTTTTCTGATTGTTGCGCTTGGTTTTGCTGCTGCTGGGTATGGATAGTCAGCTGCAATTGATTTTTGAGGAGTTCGAGTTGCCTCTGCTGATTTAATTGCCCAGAAAGCTTTGCCTGCGCTTGCTGCAAATCGGTTCGCAGCAAATTAGATTCCAGTTCGAGCAGAGTTTGCCCTGCTTTGACAGTTTCACCTTCTTTTACTCTCACAGTGATGACGTTTCCTGACGCTGGAGAGTCTATTCTTTGCGTTGCGCCTAATGGTTCAATACGTCCTCTGGCGCTTCCTGTTTCATCCACCTGAGAGAGCATCGCCCAAGGTAAGGCGATCGCTGTAAAGCCTACGATCAAATACAGCATTGAACGCGTCCAACGCCGAGGCAAGGCATCCAGTAGTTCCTCGGTGCCGTAAAACCAATCGCTGGTTTGAGTTTGTGCTGGCGATCGCTCTTTAACCTCACTAGAATCTTCAGCTGATTTAGGTGCATTGACTAGGGATGATGAATTACGAGATGGGTTAGGCATAGTTTTTTAGGAGTGAGGGGTGAAAAGTCATAACTCATAACTTTTACTAAGTTTGAGCCAACTGTTGCTGGTTGAGGTAGTAGTAATGACCTTTTTTGGCGATTAATTGCTTGTGAGTACCGCTTTCGACCAATATGCCGCCGCGATCTAAAACCAGGATCAAGTCTGCATTACGCACGGTGGAAAGACGATGGGCGATTATTAGGGTTGTCCGCCCTTTGAGAATGGTGTTGAGGTTGTTTTGAATGATCCGTTCGGATTCAGCGTCGAGGTGACTGGTTGCTTCATCAAAAATTAATAAGCGGGGATTCCCAAGCAAAGCACGGGCGATCGCTAACCTCTGGCGTTGTCCCCCAGATAACATCCCGCCACCTTCACCGATTTGGGTTTCATAACCCATTGGCAATTGCTTAATAAATTCGTCTGCTCCAGCCAGACGCGCTGCCTCAATAATCTCCTCAAGAGTGGCTTGTGAATGAGCGATGCTTAAGTTTTCCCGAATCGTACCGCCAAACAAAAAGGTATCTTGATCGACAACACCAATTTGAGAACGGAGCGAGTTCAGGGAAATGCTTGTCACATCTTGACCGTCGATCAACACATTGCCATCTGTCGGCGGATATAAACCCAAAATCAACTTGGAAAGGGTAGTTTTCCCAGAACCGCTACGTCCCACCACCGCCACAGTTTGCTCTGGCAGTACCTCAAAACTGAGATTTTCCAGCACGTTAATATCGCTTTCTGGGTGATAGCGGAAAGTGACATTATCAAAGCGAATTCTCCCTTGAAGTCTGGGTAAGTACTGGCGGGGTTGATGTTGTAAATCTTCTTCTGGCTCCGCCTCAAGGACATCATTAATCCGCTCACTAGAAACAATCACTTCCTGCACTTGATTCCACAGCACTGCCAGCCGTTGGAAAGGATGAATGATGTTGCCCAACAACATATTGAAAGCAACTAATTGTCCAATGGTGAGTTGGTTTTGAATCACCAGCCATGCCCCAAACCACAGCAATGCTGTAGTGGCAACCGATTCGATAGAGGAACTGAAAATTTGCAGGCGGTTAGCAATCACCTGCCCACCAAAGCTTTTTTTAATCAAACGATGGAGCTTTTCCTCCCAATGCCAGCGCACTGTCTGCTCAACTGCCATTGAGCGGACAGAGCGAATCCCTGTGAGGGCTTCAATCAGATAACTGTTCTCATTGGCTGCGGCACTAAAAATCTCTCTGGCGATGCGACGCAAGAAAGGCGTTGTCATCAGTGCCAGTAGAAAAAATAGCGGTACAATCACCAGCACCAGCAATGCCATTTGCCAGCTGTACCACAACATCAATCCCACATAGATAAACACTGTCAGCAAATCGAGAATGATTGACAATGCTTCTCCGGTGAGGAAGCGCTGAATTTTCTGATTTTCTTGGACGCGAGAAACAATATCGCCAACGTAACGCGATTCAAAGAACGCCAGTGGCAGCCGGAAGGTATGTTTAATAAAACCTACCATCAGCGCTACTCCGATGCGGTTGGCAGTGTGATCCAGCATATATTGCCGCAGTCCGTTCGTGGCGACGCGGAACAAACCAAAAATTAGCAACCCTAACCCGACGGCGTTTAAAGAGAGGGTGCTGCCTTGGACAATCACTCGATCCAACAGCAGTTGGGTGAATAGTGGCGTCACCAGTCCAAACACCTGAATAAACACAGAAGCGATGAACACTTCTAGCAGTACTATCCAGTGGGGTTTGATTAACTCAAAAAACTGCCAGAATGGTTGAGTTGCTTCCTGGCTTTCTTTGAGTAGGGCTGTGGGTTGCAATAACAATGCATACCCAGTCCAACCTGCATTGAATTCTCTATTTGTGAGGGTGAGTTGACCAAGGGCCGGATCGCCTACAATGACCTGCTTTTTGGTAATTTCATAGACGACAACGTAATGTCTGCCTTCCCAGTGGGCGATCGCAGGCAGGGGTTGTTGTGCCAATTTGTCAAGGCTGGCTTTTACTGGACGAGTAGAAAAACCGATGGTTTCTGCCGCAGCAGCTAGACCTTTTAGTGATGCCCCACTCCGACTCGTGTTAGTTAAATCCCGCAGGCGATTTACCGACAAGTGCTTGCCCCAATAGCGACTTATCATCACAAGAGTTGCTGCACCACAATCAGAGGAGCTTTGTTGTGCAAAGAACGGATAGCGCTTGGCGATCCTTCGCCACCAATGCCCCACCGTCACCTTGGGACTGGGAAAGTAGGCTCCTCGTTTCTTTTGCTTTTGTTTTGGCTCTGAAACTGGCTGCGGAAATGGAATAACATTACTCTCATTCTTCAATCCTTCTGGGAAAGATGTGCTATGAGGCATCTGTTGGTCATCTGAGGCGGTAATTGAGTCAGAGTCAACCAATGCCAACTCAGGCCAGTGCTGGAGTGCTGTTTGCCAATCAGCATTGCTGAGACTGTACAGAATTGTTGGTTGCACTGCCTGCCAAATACCTTTTCCAACAGCGCAGATATTCGCAGGTGTCAAGGATTGACCGGATGAATGTTGCAGTTCTCCCCGGCGCAGCAGCCACAGTTTGCAATCTTGGGATAATGTTGGACTCAGGGTGCCAATCTCCAGATTGTGCCGCGAGAAATAAGATAAGGCTCGGAGCATTTCCTCAACAGAAGTGTTGCGAGGAAGTTGATTCTCGCGGCAACACAACAGCAGCAAATCCCAAAGTTCTGCTTTGCGGTATAAGCGATCGCTCAGACTGACATATTTGCCCATCAAAGGTTGCAAAACTTCATCCTTGAGATAGCAAAGCTTTAAGCTTGTAGAAGCTCTAGCGGTGTAAGGTTGAAAGACATCTTCTGCAAACAGAGTCATTTCGCCGAATGATGCCCCGCTTGTTAGGGTGGTGATTAAGTTATTAGAGCCGTCCATTAGTCTGACTTTACCCGCAACGATGATGTAGATCCCACCCTTTGCAGTTTCTGCTTGCCAAAACTGCTTTGCTACTGGTGGCTCGACGATTTCCACCGCATTGACACAGTTTGCCAGTTCATTTGATGAAAGCGAATTACCCAAGCTAGCGGTAATTTTTTCACTAAGCTGTTCCTGGGAAAATACTAATGGCATTCCCTCACCTCCAACACACAATTATTTCTTGGTCTAAATCAAATTGAATGACTAATGATAACTAGCCTCATTGGATTACAAGTCGCAGATCGTAATACGAGTATTCTTGGTATGGTTTGTTGCTCCTTTAGCAAAAGAGCGTTTTTGTTTTGTGGAAAGCCCCATTTGTTTCAGCAACCGATTAATGTGGCGATCGCTAATTTCAATGCCAAATTCAGTCGCTAGATGTTTGCTCAACCATTGGGCTGTCCAGCACCCAAATGCATAGCCATACTCACCAGGGCTATGGCTCACTAATTCCTTCAACCGTTCGATATATTGGTCGTTTACAGTTTTAGGTCTGCCTATCCCCCGCTCTTGCCATGTATGCGCCAGACCTGCTTGTGCTACAGCACTCCAGTAGCGTGCCATCTCCTGAGAACAACCTAACATTTGACAGATTTGGGTTTGAGATTTGCCCTGATCTGCCAACAACATAATTTGCAGCCTCCGACGATATTCTGGTAGCAAATTCAAATGTAAATTCTTCAGCAAAACCTTCCGTTGAAAGGGTGTTAAGAACTTACTCTTACTAAAGTCGTAGCTTTCAAAAGCTTGTTTTTGATTGAAAGGATATGTCATCACTATTACCTATTGCTTTCAACTGTAAAATATGCGCGAGTTTCTTCTTTGCAATTGTTGCTGAAATCCCAAATCATAAGGGTTCATATCTATCAAGTTAATTAGCAAAAGATATGCTAATTAATTAGTCACGTCATAAGCAATTAACCCTGAGAGTTTCCTCTAGGGATTTGGCAGTATCAGGGAGTTGTTCCTGGGTATCCTAAGATTTTAATTTTCTATCGAAGCCGGGTTAATGAACATTTGTTAGAGCAAAAAATTGCTGTTTATGAAATGTTGATAAAAATTGGAAAACTCATAGAAACCTTTTGACGGCTTTAGAGGTTGTTTGAAAAGTGGTTAGCTGTGATTTTAGGCATTTCTTGATCCCCCCTAGCCCCCCTACAAAGGGGGAACTGGAATCAAAACCCCCCAATTTATCGGGTGATTTAAAACGTTTTGCTACCAACAAAAGGACTTTTCAAACATCCTCTTCAACTATGAAGTTTCGCTATGTTAAGGAAATCTGGGAAACAAGTTAATAGTTTAACCTTCATATATTTACGTAGGTTAAGTTTGATTCTCGAAGAAATTTGAGCCATTTTGTATGGCTGGAAAACTAGAAATAGCTAAATTTTAGCCCTTTTCTAATCTAGATATTGCTGTAAATCAGTAGTTCTCTAAACACGATTCCAATGAAAAATCAAAATTTCCTCCATTTCCTCCATTTGTATTCTGGACTACTTTTTTTCTCTGATGATATTTTGATACATATTGTGAAAGGTTTTCTTTTTTTAATAATTTTTTAACAAAACTTTATAATAAAAATAAGTTAAGCTTAACTCATTCTTAATAATAGATAATACATCCATCAAAAGAAGTAAATATTATATTAATCAATCTATATCGTTGTAGAGTTTAAGGCTCTATAAACTTGTCTAAAAATGAATTTTGCAGAAAAAAACGGTTTTTTAGTGCCTAGCAGACAAAAATTTTAGCGAAAATCCAATATAAAGCTGAAGTTATCATATTAATTTAAAACTATAATAGTTGCCATACTTGACTTAGAGAGTAAAGTTACTGTTAACTATATAGGAATCATATTTGATTTCTGAAAGAGGTTGCGAGATAATACGGAAGGAGATATCTGTCTAAGAGCAAACAATGATAAACCAGTATATAAAAGCAGCGATACCTTCGGAAAGCTTTGCTAATGCAGAACTACAAGAATTTATAGATAATCGCCCAGATGCCCGTAAAGTTAGGAAAGCTTTAGCAGTGAAACTGGTTTATCAAGGCTATAAGTATGAGGAAATTCAAACAATTTTAGATGCGTCTGTTGGTTCGATTAACCTGCTGCAAGAACGCCTATAAGGAATATGGAATTTCGGGACTACGCTTAAATTATCAAGGTAAAAAGAGTTATTTGAGCGATGAACAGAGGGAAGAAGCATTAAATTGGTTGCAAGCTAAGAATATTTGGGAACTGGGTGAACTGGAGTACAAATTAGCATTTAAATATGATGCGATCTACGAATCAAAACGAAGCTATTAAGATTTGTTTGACGCGGCAGGAATTAGTTGGAAGAAAACCACTGTCTCGAATCCAAAAGCTTACAAAGAGGCTGTTGCTGCAAAAAAAACAGTCTTGCTTCATTGTTGGTAAGCAACAGAGAGGAAATAAAATCAGGAAGAGTAAGAGTATTTTTAATAGATGAGTGTCATCTACTCTGGGGAGACTTAACCGGATACGTTTGGGGAAAAACCGATCTTGAAATTGCAGTGAGAGTTATTAACGAACGAGATAAACAGACATACTACGGGGCGGTTGACTATTCTTTTTGGCAAGTTACTTTTGAAAGCTTACAATGCTGGTAATTCTGACAATACGATTGATTATTTACGTTATTTATTAGACCAGTCTCCTAACCAACGATTACTTCTTTTTTGGGATGGCGCTTCTTACCATCGTTCACATCTAGTTCAAAACTTTTTAGGCGAAATAAATCAAGGTTTATCTCCAGAGCAATGGAAAATTCACTGCGTCCGCTTTGCTCCTAATTGCCCATCACAAAATCCTATAGAAGATATTTGGTTACAAGCTAAAACTTTGGTGCGGCAGTTTATGTGCTTTGATTTCTTCGGGGAACGTTAAACAGTATATTTTGATTCATTCATTGACCTTGCAACTATCCATATATGGATTCAAAGGATTTTATTAGTGGGATAGGTTCGTATAAAAGTAGTAATGAGTACTATAAATTACGCAATGTTGGCTATGTAGTGCCAGTGTAGTGCTTAATCGTGAAGCGATCGCATCTATCACTATAGCAGTCCACTTTGATTTTTGTACTTACTTGCACAAGGTAAGAAATATGGAATAGCCAATACCTTCGCCAAAAAAAGAGTATGAAGAGATAGGGCTGACGTAGTAGAGTTGTTGTCTCTCACAACGACAACTCAAAAACTACTCTTCAGCCCATGCCAGATATCCTATCACTGTTACTAATGCCTGCTGCCGCAGATCAATGCTACAACTATGCGGCAATTGAACCAGATAATCATCGCCATGTTAGCAATGAGCGGCCGAGTCACGATGTTAGGAATTTGCCGTTGGACAGGTATTGGTGGTAGTTATCGAACGATGCTGAGATTTTTTCATACAGTCATACCTTGGGCTACGTTGTTTTGGCTATTAGATGGCCACTTTGGGAACAATAGTGCCTTACAGATGGCTAGACAAGTTAACTTGCACATAATTTCCAAATTGCGCCATGATTCGGCATTATATATACCTTATCAAAATCCTGACCCAAATCGTCGCTCTCGTCATAAATACGGCGATAAGCTGGATTATTGTAATATACCTGACGCATATTTGTGTAAAAGTGCTATTGACGAGGATATCAAAACTGATATTTATCAAGCTACTTTACTCCACAAGGCATTGAGCCGAGATGCGCGACGTGAAACGCTTTAATGTGGGGTACAAGCTTATGTACTCAACAAACTTTTACTTAGTTTGATACCATAAACTGATAGGAATAACAGTTAAACCAACGTTCCCAGTAATCTTGTTTATTTGTTAATTTAGCGACTACGCGGTTGTAATTAGCAAACCAGCCTTCCCAATAATCGCTAGGCTGCTTAACGCAACCGTCACAGGTGGGACAACCAGCTTTACACTGAGGCACGGTATGAATGCTACCAATACAGTTTGTACAAAGTTCAGGGTCAATCCAGTGCTGTCCGTCAACCACTTTAACTGCATTTGTGGGACATACAGATAGACAGAGATTGCAGGAAATACACTGGCTAGTAAGAATTTTGTAAGCCATGATTTATTCTCCTTTTGGGGAACGGGGCATTAGAGTTAGGGTAGAGGTTACAGGTGACAGATGATAGGCAATAATCTGTCCTCTGTAACCTGTAACCTATTTCCTAATTACCTAATTCCTTAACGTATTGCTCGTAAAACTCCAAAGCAACCTTTTCAATTACGTCGTAAGCTTCAACAGTCTTGATTCCAGCTTCTTGCAATTTTTCTTGAGGACAGTTACCAATCTTAGAGACTAGAACTGCTTTGCAATCTGCGATCGCTTTCATAATATGCTCAAAAGAAGCTTCTTCGCCGTATCCACCTTGGCAGTATTGGTCAATTTTGCGATGACCGATAAAGCGAACTTCGTTTCCACCCACTTCGTAGATTTGGAATTCTTTCGCATGACCGAAGTGTTGGTTAACTAATCCGCCACCTTTGGTTGCTACTGCAACTAAAACTTTCGGACTATTGGCAATTTTCTTACTGGCTAGCGCCTTATCTTTGGCTACTTTAAGTTCTTCTTTAAACTTCTCAATTCCTTCGTGAACAGTAGCGCGTTGTTCCATGTCATATTCGGGAGCCATTTCCAAGAATTTCTCTTTAGAAAACTCTTGGCTGCGGTCTTCTCCCAATAATCCGACTGCATCGGCACGACACTGGCGACAGTGACGCATCATTTTCATGTTACCGGAGCAGTTGTCTTGAACTTCTTTGAGTTCTTTGGGTGTGGGGCCGCGTTGACCGGTTAAACCGAAGTGTGTGCCATGTTCTGGTGCAGAAATCAATGGCATGATGTTGTGCAAGAATGCACCTTTTTCACGGATGACTCGATTCACTTCGATTAAGTGTTGGTCATTAATTCCAGGAATCATCACGGAATTGACTTTGCACAAGATGTCAGCGTCTTTTAAGGCTTGCAATCCTTCCATCTGTCTTTCGTGGAGGATTTTTGCGCCTTCAAGACCTCTGTAACGCTTGCGTCTGTAGTGAACCCAAGGATAAATCTTAGCACCGATCTCTGGATCTACCGCGTTAATGGTGATCGTAACGTGATCTATATTTAATTGTTTAATGCGATCAATGTAGTCTGGCAGCATTAAACCATTGGTTGATAAGCACAGCTTGATGTCTGGTGCTTGCTCTGCAATCAACTCAAATGTGCGGAAAGTTTTTTCTGGGTTCGCCAATGGGTCGCCAGGGCCAGCAATTCCCACAACTGTCATTTGCGGAATCTTGCCACCAATGACCAAAGCTTTGTGTGCGGCTTCTTCTGGTGTTAGCAATTCGCTAACTACTCCAGGACGGCTTTCGTTAGCGCAATCATATTTGCGGTTGCAATAGTTGCATTGAATGTTGCAAGCGGGAGCAACTGCAACGTGCATCCGGGCGTAGTGATGATGAGCGTCTTCGCTGTAGCAGGGATGTTTCGCAATGCGTTCTTGGAGCTTTTCGTCCCTTTCCACGGTGGTGCTGCTGGTGCTGTCGCAGCCGCAACCACCTGATTTTGCTTGGGTTGGCGATTCCGTAGCGTTGGAGTTGAGGAGTCGTGTAGACGGTGATGTCATTGAGTTTCGCAAAAGGTCGGTGGACTTGGCTGCCACTGTGGGAGATGCTGTTGCTACTCTTTCATGCCCAGAATTGAAGTCGGGTCTTCCACACTACCTGCAAACCCTTGGGTTCGGGTAACTTGTTTTCAAGTAAAGCAGGCGATAGATATCTGATGTTCTGCTGGTGTGTGTCAACGTTCGGTTCTTGGGTAGAATTTGTGCCCCAAGGCGCGACTTCTATTCACTTCTGGCATGGTGCTATGTCATCCCTCCACTCACTCTTCGCTTTGTTTTAGAGCGTTAGGTGATTGGCGATATAAGATTTATAGCAGCCGTCTCCCAGCCAGATGTTGCATCTCTCTAGGATAGAATTTATTGGATTTATTACTTTTGTACTCAAATACTAAAAACCCTAATTCTTCAAGCATTACAAGAATTAAAAAAAATTTTTTCAGGTAGGGGTTCTGGTATTTTTTGGTTGGGGTTCTAGTGTTTATAGATAGGGGTTCAAGATTTCTTTGTACTCAGCCACAACCCAATCCCAGCAAAGAATTTAATCTATTTGCAACAGGGTTTTAGTTATTTAAATGTGTACTCACATTGCCCTCAATTTGCATCAAAAGCAATAAATATTAAGGGTTTGAGGGGGAAAAACTGAAGTAATCTATATTGTTCTACTCCATAAACGCGCTAAATTGAATTCTGTATCTAACATATCATTTTTTTGAGGGTAAAAATGCACTTCATATTCTTTTAAGTTTTCTTTGAAAATGATGTTCAATTATGCCTTTAAGCCTTGTCTGGTAAGCCATATAAGCTAGTGGGAATAGATGTATTGCTGCACATAGTTTTCAAAAAACTTAACTTTTCAGTTCTTTTTTTTCATTCCCACAATGAGGAGATGGGCAGGAAACTCTCAGGTTTTGTGTTTAAGAGAAACAACAAACTATAATCTAACATGATTGAGCGATCGCAATGAATTTTCTGAATTGCTCACTACAAACCTTAACAAAAAATCTCACCCCCTTCCTGCATCAGAAAGAACGATTGCACCTTAGGCAACTGCATAGCCTGTGTAGGGTCTTAACTCCGGTGGACGAAACCCCAGAACAATATGTTCTTTAGGAATTCCAGCCCGTTCTAAATCGGCGGCAATGCCTTCTTCCGTGCCATCTCGTTGAATCCAGATTTTGCCATCAATCAGGTCAATATGAACCAGACAACCATGAATCCGGCGATCGCCATCCCAACCTAAATCCATCCACAAATAGCGATTGCGGCTTCGATCGAACATCACTTCCGATTGAATATTGGCATAAGAATAGGGTAGTGAAGCATATTCACTGAGAATAGTTTCAATTACCTGGCGATAGTTGTCTAACTTGGTGTAATCCATTGTTTAATGACCTCCTGTTTTGGATCGAATGTAATCAGCTTTAAACGATGATTTCTCAGTAACAGTTTGCCGATAGGTTCTTCAAATAAATCATCAAAAATACTATTAGGTACTGCAAGATATAGTATTCGTTCCGGCTCCAATTCCATCAAGATATCCTGATATAAAATATACTGACCCAATGCTTTTTCTAAATCATCAACATCCGATCTGCCAGTAAAACTTTTAATCTCAACTGCAATTTTTTATTCTGCTTTTTGCACCGCCAACAGTTGTCTAGCACCTAAATCAACATACAAATCTTTTTTACCAAACTTTAGAGTCAGTGGATCGTGAGTAATTGTCCATTTATCTTTAATCAAAGCATTTTTAACATTGTTGCGATCAAGCTCTCTAGCTGGCATACAGGTGTAGTTTTAGACTGATATTTCTATTTTAGGAAATCGCTACACTAGATTTATCAGGAAAAACAGGCTGTCTGAGTTCATTCAGCAAAATATGGTAGCAGGAGGAATGTGATGAAAGCAGTCGTTATCCGTCGGTATGGCGCGACTGAGGTGTTGCAGTATGAAGACGTGGAGCAACCGAAAATTGAGCCAACACAATTACTTGTGAAAGTTCGTGCTAGTAGCGTTAATCCCATTGATTGGAAAATTCGTCAGGGAATGTTGAGTTTAATTACTGGCAGCAAATTTCCGAAGATTCTGGGGTTCGATGTGGCGGGAGATGTCGTAGCTGTTGGTTCTGGTATCACCCGTTTTAAACCAGGAGATGCTATTTATGGCTGTACTGGCTTCCCTGGAGGAAGTTATGCCGAATTTGCAGCTGTTCCAGAAAACTTGGTGGCGCTTAAACCAACGAACTTATCTTATGAAGAAGCTGCGGCTGTGCCGTTAGCAGCGCTCACCGCTCTGCAAGCGCTACGAAATGAGGGAAATATTCAAACAGGAACTGTATTGATTAATGGGGCTGCGGGCGGTGTGGGCACTTTTGCAGTCCAAATTGCTAAAGCTTTAGGGGCAGTGGTGACAGGAGTTAGCAGTAGCAAAAATTTGGATTTGGTGAAATCTCTGGGAGCAGACCGCGTGATTGATTATACGCAGCAGGATTTCACTGAAGATATAGCGCAGTATGACATTATCTTTGATGCAGTGGGTAAGCGATCGCTCTCTCAAACCAAAAGAGTCCTCAAACCCAATGGAATTTATATCACCACACTACCCAGCCCCGAAGTCTTCTTAGAGAGCGTCTTAACAGCGTTGCTTCCCGGCCAAAAAGCGAAATTTATTTTGCAAAAACCCAACACTCAAGATTTGATTTATCTGAAAGAATTGATTGAAGGGGGTAAAATTCGTGTGGTAATCGATCGCACATATCCCTTACAAGAACTAGCAGCGGCTCATGCTTACAGCGAAACAGGTCGTGCAGTGGGGAAAATTGCGATCGCGCAGCCCGTCGTAGACATCGCAGTTTCTAGTTGACTTTTCAAACATCGTCTTATCTCATGTCTGGCTAAGGACTTATAATTTAGACCGCAGAGAGCAGGAGGAAAGAGGCGTTTCCGATTTTTGCACAGATCCGGTAATCATAAGTGATTAACCGGACTTGATATCAGACCTTTTGAAATTTTGGACTTTCTTGCAGAACGCTACGCGTAGCTTGCTTCCCCGGAGGGGTACGGCGTAAGCGTTCAGTAGAAAACTTTTAAAGTATTCAATCCAAAATTTAAAATCAACAATTCGGTGAGTCGTGCTACTTGACCTCTATAAACGAGATGATATTATCAAGGTCATTTCCAAGGGATTTATAATCACCAGCAGTATATTCACGGCATAAACCGTTACCATTTACATGTTGGCACACACGTACCCGTGTACCTGGTGGTATACTGAATGAACTAATAGTGTCATTACCAACAATATTTAAGTCACCTTGGTTGGCTTGGTATACTCCTGGAGTTGTAGGAAAAGATTGGGAAATTCCGCCAAAGTTAGGGTCTCTGTAGACCTTAACTTGTTGTGACGGTGTGTATGAAAGCTTATAGATAGCGCCGCTGTAGTCATCCGAAATTAACAAATTACCTTGCTGGTCTACTACCATATCCACGGGTCGCCCCCAGGTTTCTTGCGTTGTCGGAACTACCCAACCGGTGACTAAATCTATCTCTTGTCCTGGGGTTTTTGTTGTACTGTTCCAGGGAAAGTAAGCTATTCTGTAGCCCGTTTTCTTCTGCCGATTCCATGAACCATGCAACCCTGTTACTACCCCATTTGAGTATAGACTGGGAAAGTTGGTATTTTGTAAGAATGTTAGTCCCAAGGGAGCTGAATGGGCTTGGATACCTTTGCTAATCCTGTCCATTGCATTGCAATTAACACTTCCATTAGCATTGAACTGATAGTCGCGGTCAAATGGCATATTGTCAAGGCCATTTGAGGTGTCAGGATTGGGATTGCAGAATGGCCAACCGTAGTTACCGCCATCTCGAACTTTCGTAAACTCTTCTGGTGGGTGGTTGTCTACATAAGAGGGGATAATCTTACCGTAATTGCCACTGCTATCGTTGAAGGGATAGGCGATGTTATCTCGATTATTAACGACTACCCAAAGATCGTTTGTACCAGGTAAGAATGCTAACCCTTCGGCATTACGTAAACCTTGAGCAAAAAGCCGCTGATTGGTTCCATTAGCGTTGTACTGGTAAATTGCACCACGCTTTGGAGTACTGACGGTATCTTCCTTACAGGCATTGCATGTAGAGGCGATCGACACGTAAAGTTTATGGTTGGCATCAAGTGCGATATTTTTCAGTTCGTGACCATAAGCGCCTTTGAGTTCCCGTGTGCTGCTGTCTGGTAAGGCAACTACAACGATTTGACGATTTTTTGCGATTAAGTCTCCAGAGTTGTAGATGAAGCGGTTAATTTGATGACTCTCAGAGATATAAACGTATGTGGTGTTATCAATCTTATGAAACACAATGTCGTGTGGTTTGCGTAGACCCGTTACAAAGTCAGAAATAATCGGGTCTTTGCTGCCATTTGGGCGGACAATTAACACTTTACCGGAACTGGGCTGTGATACTAGAAGATCCCCATTGGGAGCAACTGCCATAAAGCGAGCTTTGTTAATGCGAGCATAAACAGAGATAGAAAAATTGGGCGGCACTTTCAAGTAACGGGGAATATTAAAGGGCCAAGAGGTCATTGTACTAGGCACTTTCAGCTTGGTTTCAACAGACGCAGGGGGGGGTTGACCGATCGCTGCGTTGCTAAGAACCTCTAAGGACATCAAACTAATTAGTGATGCGGATAGTATGCGTCCAAGTATCTGTGTTGGTTTTAGAGTAGATGCAACCATTTTGAACTTCCCTCTAGCTTGGTAGCGATATATTACACATAATTCTTGGCTAGCCGATTCAACCAAGAATTTGAACAAAGTTAACTCAGGACTATTATTTTTTTTAAATACTTAAAATATCTTTATCTACTGCTATTTTTTCTAACTCATCAAAAAATGGGTGAATCGATAAAAAAGGCAGAGCGATCGCTCTTGTCAACTAACATATTTCTCAAGCTACTTAGCCTCGAAACCATTATGCAGAGCGTCTTAACAGCTTTCCTTTCCGGTCAAAAAGCCAAGTTTGTGTTTGACAAACCCAACGCTGAGGACTTGGTTTTTCTCAAATAGTGGTAATTGATTGCACGTATCTTTTGGTATAACTAGCGGCGGCTCATGGTTGTAGCGAGAGTGAGGTGAGGTGAGCCTGCTATGGGGGAAATTGCGATCGCTCGGCATAAATCCAGATAATCTTGATTAATCTGCGAAAAACTAACACCAAACCTACCCCCTAAGCCCTTTCCCGAAGCGTGAAAGAAAAAAAATTCAAAGTCTCTCTCCTTTTAGGAGAGAGATTTAGAGAGAGGTTCTTCAGATACCTGTGATGTTTCTGCGATCGCCCTGAAATCTGGAAACATGACTCCAGCTAGTGGATATACTCGTAATCAAACTCTCAACAGAAGCGAGTATTATGCTGGACTGGTTAGCTATGTGGGGTATAACTCAGACCGCCGGGTTGATTTTTAAACCCATTCTGGAAGACTTAGCCAAGGATGCAGCTAAAGATTGGGCTAAAGATTTATTAAAAGGCATTCCTGGCAAGATTTTCCAG
Source organism: Nostoc sp. DSM 114167 (assembly GCF_052692655.1). Taxonomy (NCBI): domain Bacteria; kingdom Bacillati; phylum Cyanobacteriota; class Cyanophyceae; order Nostocales; family Nostocaceae; genus Nostoc; species Nostoc sp. DSM 114167. The sequence continues at coordinate 1,806,957 of NZ_CP195116.1, read as the reverse complement.
AAGCTTAAGAAGGAAGACATAGAAATTGCTGCTGGTAAAGCCTTAAAGGAATTTTTGCAACTAATGCAGCAGCAGTTAAAGGTTCGTTGCAAACTTGCTGAAACTGAGATTAAAGAGTACACCAAAGATATCCAGAAATTTATCAGCGATAAGTCGGTTGCAGAAACTCTTGGTAAGGCTTTTGATATTAATTGTGAATCTCTAGACGCTAAAACTCTAGAAGATAGTTGGAACAGGCTGCAATTAAAACCTCTGCCATCTAAGTTTAACTGGCAATCACTTACAGAACAGTATTTTACACAAGTCCAAGAACTTCTTTTAGATTTAAAAGAATTACACCATATCCTAGAATTACAAAAATTATCTGATATTGAAATAAATACCAAAGAAATTGCTGGTGTTATTGTAGATTTTAATTTAGTGAAATATCAAGAAGGAATCCGCGAACGCTATGGAAATCTCAAGTTAGATAGCTTAGATACTAGCGGCTATGCCTATAACGAACTGAAATTATGGCGGATTTTTACTGCTCAAAATGTCCGGGAAACTCATCAAGTTTTAGCACAAGTTCACGAACTGCCTAAAGAACATCTTAGACGGCTGCGAGAAAGTGACCAAGTAGAAGCTGTTGAATTAGAAGAATTAGAACGCCACAAAAGAGTTTATTTTGAACAACCGATCCGTTCAGTTTTAGATGTTGTCAATAAAAAGCAAGATTATAAATATCTTGTGATTTTGGGCGATCCTGGTTCAGGTAAGTCTACATTGTTGCAATTTCTGGCTTTGAATTGGGCTGAGTCTCCCCTGGATAATGTTATCTCATTACCAATTCCGTTGCTAATTGAATTACGCACTTATATGCGGCGACGGGAAGATAAAGAGTGCAATAATTTTCTCGAATTCTTCCATCAATGTAGTGGTGCAATTCATCATCTCAATCAGCTTGAACTAGATAAACAATTAAAAGCTGGTAATGCCTTAGTGATGTTTGATGGTTTGGATGAAGTCTTTGACCCTGGTAAGCGAGAGGATGTAATTACTGATATTCATCGCTTTACTAATGACTATCCTGATGTGCAGGTAATTGTCACTTCTCGGATTATTGGCTATAAACCGCAACGATTGCTTAATGCTGAGTTTCGCCACTTTATATTACAAGATTTAGACTCAGAACAAATTCAGGATTTTATCAACCGTTGGCATGAGTTAACTTTTACCGATGCAGTAGATAAAGAGAGAAAGCGGGAACGGCTAAAAAGAGGAATTGCAGCTTCCAAATCTATTGCAGAATTGGCGGGAAATCCTCTGCTGTTGACGATGATGGCAATTCTGAATCGCAATCAAGAGCTACCAAGAGATAGAGCCGAGCTTTATAATCAAGCATCGCGGGTACTGCTGCATCAATGGGATGTGGAGCGCGTTTTGATTGAAGATAAGAGGTTAGACCCCAAGACTATTGATTATAAAGATAAGCAAGCGATGCTGCGTCAGGTTGCTTATCTTATGCAAACTGGTGAGAAAGGTTTGGCAGGGAATTTGATTAATGAAAATGATTTAATCAAAGTTCTGACTGATTATCTCAAAACCATAGAATTTGATAAACCTAGAGAAGCTGCGCGGGTGATGATTAATCAACTGCGGACTCGCAACTTTATGTTATGTTTCCTGGGTGCGGATTATTATGCTTTTGTGCATCGAACATTTTTAGAATATTTCTGTGCTTGGGAGTTTGTCTGGCAGTTTAAAGAAACGCAAACGCTGACTATTGAGGAACTTAAGAATGAAGTTTTTGGCAAACACTGGCAAGATGAAAGTTGGCATGAAGTTTTGCTGCTAATTGCGGGAATGATTGAGGCTAAATTTGTTGGGGAGATTCTTGATTATTTAATGGAGCAAGATGGCGAAGAGGAAAAGTTTGTCAATCTCTTTTTAGCGGCTAAGTGTCTTGTCGAGGTGAGAAATCGCTCGGCGATCGCGTCAACTGCTACTAAATTACTTAACAAGCTAAAAGATTTAACTAAATATGACCTCTGGTACTATTACGTGCCCTATCAAGATGAAGAAGAAACTAAGCTAATTCAGGAAATTCGTACTCAAGCAGTTGCAACAGTCGGCTCAATTTGGAAAGATAATCCTGATACATTACACTGGCTTAAAGACCTTGCTACTGTTGAGAAATCTGGAAATGTTCGACGTTCAGCCATCCAAGCATTGGCCAAGAATTTTAAAGATGACCCAGATACCCGCCCCATCTTCCAAGACCGCGCTACTACTGATAAATCTGAAAATGTACAACGTGCAGCCATTGTGGCATTGGCTAGAAATTTCCCAAATGATCCCGATACTCAAACCTTTTTTCTAGATTGCACCACTGCTGATAATTCCGATGTGCGATGTGCAGCCATACGAGCATTAGCTAGAAATTTTCCAGATGATGCCAATACCTGTACAATCCTTAAAGCTCACGTTTGTGCTGATAAATTTGCAAATGTGCGACTTGCAGCCATCCAAGCATTAACTAGAAATTTCCCAAATGACCCGGACACCCATACCATTCTCCAAGACCGTGCCATTGGTGACTATAATTCGGATGTACGACGTACAGCTATTGAAACATTAGCTAGCAATTTTCCAGATGACCCCAATACCTGCACAATCCTGCAAGACTGTGCCACCGATGATAAAAGTGAGGATGTGCGACTCGCAGCTATTCAAGCATTAGCTAGGAATTTCAAATATGACCCCAATATTTGCACAATCCTCCAAGACCGCGCTACTGCTGATAAGAATGAGGATGTGCGACTTGCGGCCATTCAAGCATTAGCTAGGAATTTCAAATATAATCCCAATACTTGCACAATCCTCCAAGACCGCACCACTGCTGATAAATCTAAGAATATACGAATTGCAGCCATCCAAACATTAGCTAGAAGTTTCAAATATGATCCTAATACTTGTACAATTCTTCAACACTGCGCCACTGATGATAAAAATGAGGATGTTAGACTTGCAGCCATTCAAGCATTAGCGAGCAATTTTTCAGATGATACCAATACTGATACAACCCTGCAAGACTACGCCACTAGTGATAAATCTGGGAATGTACGACTTGCAGCCATTGAAACATTAGCTATCAATTGTCCAGATGACCCCAATACCTACACAATCCTTCAAAAACAAACCACACATGATGATTCGGATGTGCGATGTACAGCCATCCAAATATTAGCCAAGCACTTCAGGTATCAACCTGAGTTATTTGACACTTATTATAACTGCGCTTTCTGTGACCCTTTTGAGCGTAAGCAAAGCAGCGACACTAACCCTCGGCGGATTGCACTAGAGATAATTATCAAGCAATATTCTCAACATCCCCAGACTTTGCCACTATTGCGTGACCGAGCAGAGAATGACCCAGATAAGAAAGTGCGGGAGTATGCTCAGAAAAAGTTGGCACAATTAGAGAAGTAAAAGAGCAGTGAAAATATGAACAACACAGAAGTTCGTCAGCAAATTAACCAATATCTAGATGGATTATCTTCAGAACGCTTACAACTGGTTGCTGATTTTTTAGCATATCTAGCAGATAAGGAGAGTGAAGATGCTACCCAAGAGTTACTTGATATCCCTGGATTTATTGAATCATTTGAAGAAGGTAAAAAAGATATTGCTGAAGGTCGGGTAAAAAGCTGGAGAACAATTCGGTCTGATGTATAACGTTGTGTTATCCGCTAAAGCCGAGGATCTTTATGCTACAGCAGACCAAGCTTTAGCCAAAAAGGTTGCTAGATGCTTTGAGCAACTAGAACAAAATCCTCGGTTTCATCCTAATGTTAAACCTCTCAAAAGTGACTTTGCAGCTTATTATCGCTATCGCATTGGTAACTATCGAGTAATTTATCAAGTTGATGATGCAACAAATAAAGTTATGGTAACTACTATTGCTCATCGGCAAGAAGTTTATGAATAAATATGAAATATACAATTGTGATTCAATGGTCAGAGGCAGATCAATGTTATGTGGTTTCGCTACCTGAGTTTACGGACATAATGCAGCCTTGCACTCACGGAGAGACTTACGAAGAAGCTCTTAAAAATGCTCAAGAAGTTTTAGAAATGCTGATTGAGTCATCTTTAGCTGACGGTGAAACTTTACCAGAGCCTCAAACGCTAGGACAGTCTTTGGAAGTTGCATAAAATTTAGGAAGAAAAAAGGTAGCTTATGAACACATCTATAAATACAGCCAAAGTCTACGATGAAATTATAGAGTTTATTGCTGCTGGAACCACTCCCCAAAGTGTTATCGATTTCAAACTCTCGGATGCAGCCAAAGACCGTTTAGAGGATTTAGTTTATTGCGCAAAAACTGAAGGTCTTACTGGAAGTGACCAGCGAGAGTTACAGCATTTCCTCACCCTAGAGCATATTATGACTTTAGCAAAAGCAAGAGCTAATCAGTACATTAACCCTAAGTAAGTATTCAAAATGCCTTGTCCATATATTAATGCAGAACAGTGGCGTTTAGTTTGCGATCGCGCCGAGCATATTTGCGAGTACTGTCTCGTCTCTGAAGTAGATAGATCGTCAGGTTGTCAAGTTGACTATATAATCAGCGTCAAACACGGCGGCGCTACAACAGAAGATAATCTCTGCTATGCCTGTATCTTCTGTAACCTGCAAAAAGGGACAGATTTAGGATCAATTAATTGGCAAACTGGCGAACTTGTACGGTTTTTTAACCCACGCAGAGACTTTTGGGGCGATCATTTTCGGCTAGATGAGGCTGTAATTCAGCATCAAACAGATATCGGTGAAGTTACCGCACGCATCCTAGATTTTAACGGCGATGAAAGGATTATAGAACGACAAGCTTTGATTGCATCTGGTCAGTATCCCTCAGCATCAGCGCTAAAACTGATAAATAAATAGGTTATGATGTGCGATCGCATCTACCAATGGGAATTCTATACTTAGCAACTATTGCTACTTCACCATTAGAACTCCCAAGGTAAATATATAATGGCTTATCAGAATATTGCAGCCACCCTTTCGCCACAAGATATTCAAGAAATTAAAGCCGCGCTACAGACAGTCCAAAAAAAGATGCCGTTTCTGATTACTCTCAGCACTGAAGAACGGCGTAAGTTAGTAAAAATGGGCGATAAAAGCCTAGCCTTTGTGAACAATAGCATTACTGCTGCTCAGTCTAACCGCGAAATTCTTCCAGCCACTTTTGACGTTGACGAACTGGTTCAAGATTATCAGTTAGCTGCTGCGCTAACCGAACTTTTAATCTCAATGCAGCAACTCACTGAACAGGTAGATGATACCCTAATGGCTGTCGGTAGTGAAGCTATGACTAGCAGTTTGACTGTTTATGATTACGTGAAGACTGCATCAAAAAAGACTCCGGGCTTAAAAACTGTCGCTGAACAGTTGGGCGAACGTTTTAAAGCTATTGGTAGAGGCAAATCTGCTAAAACTCCTGTCTCTTGATAAATTAATACTCATCGGCGAGTCTCATATTTTTTTCAAAAATCTTTGTGATATAGTGCTTCTCGCTTGTACGCAATACATTTTGACCTCTCTCCAAACCTCTCTCCTAAAAGGAGAGAGGCTTTGAATCTTACTCCCCTTCCCTTGTAGGGAAGGGGTTGGGGGTTAGGTCTTTATTGAACTCAACACAGAAGCACTATAAATAAATTCGCTGTAGGGGTGTACAAATGTACGCCCCTATTTTGTTTATCCACCTTTTATCTCCGTCAACGAGTATTTGAACTGGATGAATCCACCTTTGATCTCCGTTGACGAGTATTTGAACTGGATGAATCCACCTTTGATCTCCGTTAACGAGTATTTGAACTGGATGAATCCACCTTTTATCTCCGTTAACGAGTGTTTGAACTGGATGAATCCACCTTTGATCTCCGTTAACGAGTGTTTGAACTGGATGAATCCACCTTTGATCTCCGTCAACGAGTGTTTGAACTGGATGAATCCACCTTTGATCTCCGTCAACGAGTGTTTGAACTGGATGAATCCACCTCTACAGGTTTATTGAGTAGGGGCGTTATGAGAACATTTACCTATTCTGCTGTTCTAAGATTTTGCGATCGCTATTCTCACACATCTATATAATAAGAAAACAGTTACAATAAGCGATAACTATATTTTGAAACGTATACATACATACAGACAGCAAATCCTAAAAGAAAATAAAGAAACCTGTCTTTTGCCTTACCCAATAATAAGATACTAATAGTAATAGGATATACAAAAAATAGATTTATAGCCTTACCAAATTCATATTTGAGTGCATCTGAGTACAGCTTAATATATTGCAAAATATCTTGATAAAATCTTATCAAATGCTTACGGGTAAAGTTTCTTGTAGCATGAACATAAATTCTTAACCCCTGCCCCAAAAATACTAGTACCCCCATCATTAAATACTAGCGCCCCTACCCCAAGATAAATTTTAAGTTTATCTAGAGTCGGGGTTTTGGCGTTTGAGTACAACCTCAATCAATCCAATAAATCCAATCAGCATTGGGTTTTCTATCGAGTTGGATGTCACCTGATATAAGCATAAAAATAGCAGATGACTCTTCTACCAGATAGACATTACCGATGCAACAGTCTTTAGACAGTATTAGCGATCCCCCAAGTACCAAAATGCAGGATTCTGCCCGTACATCCATGCTGAAAAATTTACTCTCTGGCGTTTTTTTTGAGCCATTATTGAGTGATTTTCGCATTATTTTTGAGCGCGACCCAGCAGCACGGAACTGGCTAGAAGTGGTGTTTTGCTACCCTGGATTGCACGCGCTATGTTTGCATCGTCTTGCTCACTGGTTACATTGTCGAGGAGTCGGTTTTATCCCCCGTTTAATTTCTCATTTGGGGCGATTTTTGACAGGAATTGAAATTCACCCAGGTGCAGAGATTGGTGAGGGCGTGTTTATCGACCACGGAATGGGTGTAGTCATTGGTGAAACTGCGATCGTGGGTGACTATACACTGATTTATCAGGGCGTCACCCTTGGCGGAACTGGCAAAGAAACTGGTAAGCGTCATCCCACAGTCGGCAAAAATGCGGTGATTGGGGCGGGTGCGAAAGTTTTAGGTAATCTGCAAATTGGCGATCGCGTCCGTATTGGCGCAGGTTCCGTTGTCTTGCAGAATGTCCCTAGCGATCGCACTGTTGTCGGAATTCCCGGTCGAATTATTTCTCGCAACGAAAACGCCAGCCTTTCTCCTCTAGAACATGGAAAGCTACCCGATGTGGAAGCAACCGTGATTCGTTCTTTGCTCTCGCGCATCGAAGAACTCGAAAAACAACTGCAAACTTTAAAAGTCAAGAGTCATTAGTCATTAGCAAATGACAAAGGATAAATGACAACTGACAAAGGACAAATGACAAATGACAAATCACGTTTTGCAGATTCCTTTGAGCGATCGCTGGCGAATCTATCACCGTTTGCAAGAGTTAAAAATTAATTGCTCTTGCCCCCCCGATGGTTCTTTACGAGTGCAAGTGAACAATTTGCTGGAAGTAATTCTAATTCGTAGTACAGTTATGCAACTTCTCGCTTCTCGTCACGAATTATTAGAATGGCTAGAGCGTTGCTGGCGTTACAGTGATGAGTCATGATTATTTCAAAAAGACCTAATTTAGGCACGATTAATCTTGAATTCATGACGCAAGTACTGGACTTCATCGTTTTTGTTCATAGATGCACAAAGCTCAAATAGGTTTAGAGTTTGAAGCTACTGTCCGCTAGCAGAATTTGTTGCAGACTGAGATGGATTAGATGGGGTTTAGATTTTGTTGGGTCTACTTAATCTGAAATTTCTCTGACATATAGCAACAATTAAAAAGGCGAAATTCCTAAATATAAATTGGAATTTCTAATTTTTAACTATTTCCCAAATTAAGAAATTGAAAGTTCAATCAATTATGGCGACTCGGAACAGAGATATAAAACTACTCAATTTTTTGCACAATGAACTTGAACTTTCAAATGCCGATATTGCTGTAGCTCTGCGACACCGTGAATTAGAAAATGGCCCGCTACCGATGCTTCTGTGGCAGTATGGTTTCGTTGACTTGGAGCAACTAGGAAAAATTTTTGATTGGTTAGCAGACCAAAGTTAGCGAATTTGCACCTTTTGACGTTGAGTACCATTACCTGCCTAAATTACACCCACATACACTAGAAAAGATGAGGTTACGAAGATGATTACATCCTTAATTGCTGGCTTTTGTGTATTACTTTGTTCCGGATTTGCTAATAGTTATATTAGTTCATTGCTACTCGAAGACATTTCAACTGACATCGGTAAAAACGATTAGTAATTTATACATTGATTTAGTTCCCTGCCATACAGATGTGATGCTAATAATGGGGCAATAATTAAGGATCATGTATCCTACATTATGAATTGTGATATTTTTAGCATTTACCATCACGAGGGATTGTAGAGGGAAAGGATATTAAGAATACTTCCAAGAGAGGGATATTTGCAATGAATCAAATCATAATTAATGACACTACATTACGTGATGGCGAACAAGCAGCAGGTGTTGCCTTTACTCTACAAGAAAAAGTAGCGATCGCGAAGTTTCTCGATGCCATTGGTATACCGGAATTAGAAGTGGGTATACCGGCAATGGGTGACGAAGAAACGCGTGCGATCGCCGCAATTTCTAACTTGGGTTTACAAGCAAAACTCTTGGGCTGGAACCGCGCTGTCATCTCAGATATCAAGGCTTCCATCGCCTGTGGTTTGAATCGGGTGCATATTGCCATTCCCGTCTCTGGTATCCAAATTGCCACTAAATTTCATGGTCAGTGGCGAGTAAGTTTGCAAAAACTCAAAGACTCAATCCACTTCGCCCTCGACCAAGGTCTTTGGGTAGCAGTCGGCGGAGAAGATTCTTCCAGGGCTGATGAAAACTTCCTCTTAGATGTAGCACTTTATGCTCAAGAGTGGGGTGCATCCCGCTTCCGTTTCTGCGATACCGTCGGAGTTCTCGACCCCTTCACCACCTACACTAAAGTCCAAAGGCTGGTTTCAGCGTTGACGATTCCCCTAGAAATCCACACGCATAATGATTTTGGTCTGGCAACTGCTAATGCTCTTGCGGGTATCAAAGCCGGAGCTTCATCAGTGAATACCACAGTCAACGGATTGGGTGAAAGGGCAGGGAATGCAGCATTAGAAGAAGTTGTCATGGCGATTAAACGCATCTATGGCGTTAATTTAGGCATTGACACACCCAGTTTGCTGGAACTGTCTCAACTAGTTGCAGCCGCATCAGGAGCTAGCGTACCACCTTGGAAAGCGATCGTTGGCGAAAACACCTTTGCTCACGAATCTGGCATCCATGCTCACGGGGTATTGCAAAACCCCATCACCTACGAACCATTTGCTCCTGAAGAAGTGGGTTGGGAACGGCGTTTAGTAGTAGGTAAACATTCTGGACGGCATTTAGTTGCTAACTTGCTAGAACAGCATGGAATTTTCTTGAACTCTCAAGAAACCCAATCTGTTTTAGATGCAGTACGCCATCAATCGGTACAGAAAAAACGTAGTTTGACGACAGAAGAACTATTGAATTTGGTCAGAGAACAGAGGTACTCTCATGCAACGCGATGAATTAGAACTAAACTTGCCACCCGCTTTTGAAATCGGTGAAAAAGTCAGAGTTCGTAAACTGCTAAAAAACGATGGTACCTTTCCTGGTAGGGAAGTCGGCCAAGTTTTAGTCAACAAAGGAGATATCGGTTACATAGCGAGTATAGGCACATATTTGCAGACTTCCTATATATATGCTGTGCATTTCTTAGAAACAGGGTTTGTCGTCGGCTGCAAGAAAAAAGAACTAGAATCGGTTGAGGAGTCTCATGAAAGTAATGCTACGGATGAATGATGCCGGCACTTTAGTAGTTTACGTTGCTAAAAAAGACCTGGAAGAAGAAGTCGTCAAACAAACCGATGGAAATGATGGCAAGATTCTCACCCTAGCAAATGGTTGGGAATTAGAATTTCGTGAATTGCCAGACACAGCAAACTTACCTCAAACAGTAGAAGCTAAACGCCTAGCTTAACCAGAATAGGGAGTAGGGAGTGGGAATTTTAGATTTTAGATTTTGGATTTTGGATTAAATTTCAATCTAAAATCTAAAATTGAATTGACCCATGCCCAATGCCCCATGCCCAATTCCCAATAACTTTTTATCAATCATGGGTAACAAATATTTGACGTTATCAGAATTGAACCTTGAGGGACAGTTACTAGGTTTTGTTGGTGGTGAACCAGGAAAATATAAATACTTGCAATTGGCAGTTCCATCTGGAGATGTGGAAATTAAACTGCCTAAAGAGTTGCGTCGGTTACTAAGTTCATCCTTAGTTCCTGGTCAGAAAATTCGCGTTTGTGGTCATAGTAAGATAGACTCGCGCACAAGTAAAATTAAAATTAAAGCCTATAAGGTGACACCAATTGATGTGTGTCAAAAGCAAGATTTACCACCTCAAACCAAAGCGAGGATTATGGTATGTCAAAAGGGCGGTTGCTTGAAACGTGGTGGTAAAGGTTTATTATCAGATTTAGAAAAAACTTTGTGCGATCGCGGTTTGTTAGACAAAGTTACCATTGAACACACAAGTTGCCAAAAATGCTGTGGCAGCGCTCCCAACTGTGTTTTACAGCTTGGTAAAAAGAAATACAAGAATATTCACCCTGAAGCGATCGCATCTTTGCTAGAAAGTCACTTAACAGAGTAATAATCTTCTCTAGCTATTCTTAAAATAATACATAAATTTGTAGGGGTAAAAATTTTACCCCTATTTCTGTTGGTATAGTATAGCACCCTTGTCAAACTGCGATCGGCTAAAAAGTGTTTTCCTTTCTACTACTTATACTGTTAGCATTGTTTTTCTTTGGTATGACTTTTTTTCAAGACTTGAGTGATAGAGATACATCCAAGATACAGTTCTGAACCATTTACCACGACCTTTTCTGCAAGGCTCTAACATCTCATACTGAAACTTATGTTCGCTAGAGGATAATATATCTACATCATCCACAAATTTTGCTTGATTACTTAAAGCATGGTTGTGGCTTTTTGAATCTTCGACTTCAGGTAGCAAATGTGCTACTCCGAATAGTTGTCCCAAAGGAGACGTTTTCAGGAAAGCTTGCCTTTGGGTGTGAGTCATAACAACTTTTGACCCGGCTTTTATTGTATTACTGGCCATATAACTTTGGCACTCCTCTTAAGCTTTCTTGTTGATTACAGAAGGATAGGGCTGCTTTTCGCAAGAATCTGAAAGCATATCCATCTTCTTCTGGAGCGATTGTGACAGACCCCAAATATTCCATCCCCACATTATTACTATAATAGGACAAAGCCGTATCTAGAGCAACCAGGACAACCAGTGGTTCATCTGTTTCTGTTTGACACAACTCCAATGCAACCTTGGTTGCATACCAAATTAACCATTTGCCGATTGGTTCCATAAAGCGTTCAGCCCTTTCTCCTCGACTTGTAGGGTGAGCTTCTATCTGTTCTATCTCTAAAAACTTTGGAGAGCCGGGATAGGGATAAAGACCATATCGCACTAATCCCCAGACTTTACCCTCATAAACAAGTTTGACAATGTTTTGACAGTCAAAATCGGTATTCTGCCACAAATTAAACCAGTTAAAAGACCAATTAGTAGGCATATCATTGTTTGTAGCTGGAGAAAGCATAGCAATTTCCTCGACTGCCGATTTAATTCGGACTTTTACCTTATAGGAGCCAATGGTAGTCAATTAAGTTGTATAAACTTTTAGTAGCAAGGTTTCAGATTCATCGATTATAAAGAACTACCTAGTCAGATAGCAATTAACAGTTCAAGATAATTTATAGATTGCAATAGTAGAAGGAGAGAAATAGCCTCACCATCCCAATCAAATCAATCCTTCTATTGTGTGCTGAAAATCATTCGCTACATCAGCAACAGCTTGCCTATCACCCAAACGATTTTCTTTATAGGCTGGGTAACACTCAGAAATAGATATGGACTCACCTATAGTAATTTTGACTTTTTGTTTGCCTAATTATTGATGGATGCTGTAACAACATTTACCAAGATGGTTTAGAGAATTGCCTGAGTAGTTTTGTATTTGATAACTATATTATAAAAAAATGCCCTTACTAAAAAGTAAGAGCATTGAAGTTTACCTATTTAATCTTTAGTGAGTAAATCCATACAGCTTGGGATACTTTTCGCTTAAGCTTCATCCAAAATTTATTGACTCCAGCTATCATTTATTACGAGATAAAGTAGTCTTTTATCTTGTCTATAATCACTGAAGAGAAATCAAGCCCTATTGCGAATAGTCCCTACCCAATTGCTACGCTAATTTCTTACGTAGCTTGCTACCAGCCAAAGCCAGACCGACGATTCCTAAACCAGCGAGACTAGCAGGCTCAGGAGTCGATTGGACAATAGAAGATTTCTTGAATTCAAATGCAATGGTTTGTGTACCATTAAATTTGCTGGCATCATAGCCAGTGGTTAGCAACTGCTGGGTTATATTACCCTGCGCTAAAAACGAGATTCCACTCAGATAATTTCCAGAGTTGATGACATTGAGATTAAATGTATTGTCCTTGCCGTTATTGGTAAAGTAACTATTGGTCAAATCACCATAACCGACAATACCACCACCTTGTTTTACCTGACTTTCGTAAGAATTCCCTCCTCCTGCTAAACCACCATATGTAGCAATGGTGTAGCCTTCTTTGATATTAGTAACTGTCTTTGCCTGAACATTACTATAAACACCTAGTTGTTGTACCCCTGAAGCATTCGCTGAAGCGAAATGAATACCAAACAAATCTCCGCTGCTCATAGCATTGCCAAAGGTCTTACCGGCCATATTGAAGAACAAATCACCATATCCAATCTGGCCACCGGCAGCACCCTGTTCAGCCTCTCCTGTTAACTTCATATTGCCATTGATTGCCACAATGACGCTGGTAGCAGTTTCTTTGATAGCCATACCAGAGATATCGTAGGGATTTACTTTCCCTGGCGCGGCACCAACCCAGTAATTCCCGTTCATCCCATCTTTGTTTGAATCAAATGCATACTGCCACCCGTTAGCATCAGTGGAGTTTTTACCCATCAAAAGACCGGTAGTGTCGTTCAGACACTCCAAAGAGATGCTAAATGCTGTTCCCTTTAAGTCTGAGGCATAGGCTCCTTGACCAGCCACAAAGAAGATTCCAAAAGTAGCAATACCAACCTTCAGTAAATTGAATAAGTTTTGAGTTTTCATTATTTATAAATTGATTGATTTAGAGAATCACAATTTTTTGGACTCCTCTATTTGTAATTGGAATTACAAAAATATAAAAGCGTGATTTTTCGGAAAATATAATTTGGATAACTTAACGCTAATTTTATAAAAATCAAATAAAGAATGACATATTTAGTTACAATTGCCTTTATTTAACCCAATTGTATTAAAGTGAAATAGCAGCAAAGCCAAGTAGGTGTAGCAGACTACGATTATCTGCACCCATTGAATTAGATAGTTTTAAAAAACTTTTGGGTTTGTGTAAGCTTAATAAACTATATCCCGCCAGCATCTCCGTACAAAGCATCTAAACGCGCGATCTACTTTAGAAAGTAATATCCGATTCGGATGAACATTTGGGCATTTTCATTGCAACTTGCTATTTAAGGAAGTCAGGAGGCAGGGGTCGAAATGAATAAGGCTCCTGACGACTGACACCTTTATTCTGGTTTCTAGCAAAAAATGCAACCTTTCTAATCAAATCAAACCTTCCAACGCGTGTTGCAAATCGTTTGTCACATCAGCAACAGCTTGTTTAGCACCCAACCGATTTTCCTTATATACCGGGTAACGCTCAGAAATAGATATGGGTTCACCCACAGTTATTTTTACTTTTTGCTTACCTAATTGCGGACGCTGCACAGTTTTATTGCCTTTGATTTTAGCAATCATTTGCCATAAAATTAAAGTCGTCTCAGCAAATCTTTCTGCTGTTGGATTTTCACGAATATAATTACCAGAAACAGCCACAAAACTTTCTACTAAACGCATATGCCACATCCGCGCATTCGCTTCTTCTGCAATGCGATCGCCTAAAGCTCTTTCAACCGCAGATACTCCTTTGACATCTTTAAATTCTTCTCTAAATATATAATTCCAACCTGCTTGCTCGACTCGCCGGCAACGGTCACTCAAACTACCTTTTGACTGCAAATTAAAATACTGTTCTGAGATAAGCAGCGCTGCATTCAATAAAGCTTGTAAACGAACTGCTAATGCTTCATTTCTATCGGGAATTTGCCCGTTGACAATCTTGGGATCTGGCAGTTTTTGATGATAAAACCGGGTGTAAAATTCCTCCATGAGCAAAAGTAAATGTTCTGCCAAAGTCAACAACCGGGGATAAAGCGACTCTATAGAAGCATTTTCTGCTGGATTCACAGGTAAACCACTAGCCGCTTCCAATTCACTTAAAAGATTTGCGATCGCATCCCAAGGAGCATCAACGTAACTATATTTAATCCCAACTGGTACAATTAAAACCTGTTCGGGGCGTTCAGCTTTTTGCAAATCTTCAGCACACCAAAAGCCTAATTGGGCGATACCAGGTTCTAGCGGGCTGATATTTTCCGATAAACCATTGGTTGCACCCTCTGGCGCAGCCGCCATTGGGAATTTGCCATTGGCGAACAAGTCACGCGCCGAACGTAACCCCGTCCAGTCAGCCTTACCTCGCTGAATCGGAGTCCCACCTAAACGAGAAGCAATCCAGCCAACGTAGGAACCTGCCCAGAGAGGAATACCGCGATCGTAGATAAAATGAGCGTGAATGGGATGTTGTAGTTTTGTACCTTGCGATCGCGCTGTCTTTGGTACGAGTTGAGATAGCAAGTAGCCCAAACAAAACGGATCGTCTGTCTTCGGATGGCGAAATGCCAGCATAAAACGGATTTTACCCTCCTGAAACTGGCGATAGAGATCCACTAGAACCTCTACGTTATCTGCTTCAATTTGGCTAATAGGTGTTTGCCAGTTTATCCAACTGGGTAGTAATAGATGGACAACTCGTAGTAATAAAGGATTAAACGCGGGAGGAATAAATTCTAAGGGTGCCTGTGCTTGATAAATTACATCTGCCAAAGTAGTTTCTCCTAAAGATGCCCTGATTATAATCGCCTGATGGTTATTTTTTTAAGATATCCTAACGGCTGTAATATGCCCTGAGTAATAAAGTCGAAGTAAAACTGGTCTATTGTGCTGTGCTTGGCACATTACTCAGCTTAGAAAACTAGGATACCTTCTTAGTCTACGCAGATTATTTTAATGAAGCGTATTTACGCAGACTTATAAAGTATTTTCTGCTGCAATGGAAAGTGTTGGCAGATGTGGAGATTTAGCAGCACTTGCAAACTTAATAACAAGAAAGACTCAAACTAAATCCTGGCAATACATCTTCACCCGATAATTGTGTGGGTAAATTTTGCACTTTCGTATCTTGTTTTTGGCGATAAATTTCTACTTGCTGCTGTTGAGGGTTAATTAACCATGCCAATTGCACCCCTGCATCTATATATTCTTGCATTTTGGAACGCAACATTTCCAAATCATCTGTTGCTGACCTTAATTCAATCACAAAATCGGGTGCAATGGGGGGAAATTTGCGTCTTTGTTCGGGTGTAAGTGCTTGCCAACGTTCTCGTTGAACCCAAGCGGCATCTGGGGAACGGTCAGCACCATTAGGTAATTTGAATATAGTAGAAGAACTGAAAGTGTAACCGAGGCCAGTTTGCCGATTCCAGATTCCTAGATCGATAATTAAATCTGCTTCTCGATTGCCGCTTTCACCTCCAACGGGGGACATGATGATTAATTCTCCCTTGGCAGTGCGTTCAAATTTCAATTCGCGGTTATTTTGACATAAGTGATAAAATTGTTCGTCACTCAAGTGAACGGTGTCTAGTTTTAATGTCAAAGGACTCATAACCTAGACCTAGATTAAATAGTTGCAAAGATTATATCATGCGATATCTTAATGGCTGTAAGATGCCGACCGCACACCACGCAAGTTCAAAAACTAAGATGCTTTTCTGACGCGTGATTTCTAATCGCCAGTTGGTTTATAAACAAATTAGAGATTCTGGAAAGGGAATAAACGATGCGACTTTCACAAATGTTATTTGTTACACTGCGGGACGATCCGGCTGATGCTGAGATTCCCAGTCATAAATTATTACTCCGTGCAGGTTACATTCGTCGCATCGGTAGTGGTATCTATGCTTATTTGCCGCTAATGTGGCGGGTACTGCAAAAAGTTTCCCAAATTGTGCGGGAAGAAATGAACGCTACAGGCGCACAAGAATGTCTTCTACCGCAATTACAACCTGCTGATTTATGGAAGGAATCGGGACGCTGGGACACTTATACCAAAGCTGAGGGGATCATGTTTTCCCTAATTGACCGCCGGGAGCAACAATTAGGATTAGGCCCAACTCATGAGGAAGTAATCACAGCGATCGCTCGTGATATGATTCGCTCTTATCGCCAGCTACCACTAAATCTCTACCAAATTCAAACCAAATTCCGCGATGAAATTCGTCCCCGCTTTGGTTTAATGCGCGGACGAGAGTTTATCATGAAGGACGCCTATTCTTTCCATACCGATGAAGCTAGCCTGAAAGAAACTTACCAGGATATGTATAAAGCCTACAGCAATATCCTGCGGCGTTCTGGTTTAGCTTTTCGGGCAGTGGAAGCTGATTCTGGTGCAATTGGTGGTTCTGGTTCTACAGAATTTATGATTTTGGCGGAAGCTGGCGAAGATGAAGTTCTCTACACTGAGGATGGTAAATACGCAGCTAATGTAGAAAAGGCTGTTTCTTTACCAATTGACGCCGAAACCTCACGGTTTACAACCTATGAGAAACGCGATACACCTGGAACAGAAACGATTGAAAAGGTGTGTCAACTCCTCAACTGTTCTGCGACTCAATTGGTGAAAAATGTCCTTTATCAGACAGTTTATGATAATGGTGTAACGGTGTTAGTTCTGGTAAGCATTCGAGGCGATCAGGAAGTTAATGAGGTCAAATTGCAAAATGAACTGACTAAATTAGCTTCTGAATATGGCGCTAAAACGATTATTAGTTTGAATGTACCAAATGTAGAAGCCCAGCAAGCATGGACAACTAAATCTCTGCCTTTAGGCTACATTGCGCCAGATATCGCAGATGAGTATATTACTGCTAATAAACAGATCCATCCCAAGTTTTTGCGCTTGGTGGATCGAACAGCAGTTGATTTAAAAAACTTTATTACAGGCGCAAATGAAGCTGGTTATCACGTAGTTGGTGCTAATTGGGATGAGCAATTTAAGTTACCAGAGAGAGTAGTAGATATTCGTAAGTCAAGACCAGGCGATCGCGCCATTCATAATCCAGAACAAATCCTACAAAGCGCCCGTGGAGTTGAAGCAGGTCATATCTTCCAATTAGGTACGAAATACTCTCAAGCGATGGGTGCAACTTATACCAACGAACAGGGTGAAGAAAAGCCGCTAGTGATGGGTTGTTTTGGTGTCGGTGTGTCACGATTAGCCCAAGCTGCCGTCGAGCAATCTTACGATAAAGATGGGATTATTTGGCCAGTTGCGATCGCACCTTATCACGCGATCGTCACAATCCCTAACATTAAAGATGCTCAACAAATCGAAATCGCTCAAAAACTTTACACAGAACTCAATCAAGCCGGAATTGAAACCCTACTGGATGACCGCGACGAACGGGCGGGAGTGAAATTTAAAGATGCTGATTTAATTGGCATACCTTATAGAATGGTAACCGGGCGGGCGATCGCTAATGGCAAAGTTGAAGTTGTAGAAAGAGCCACCCGTAAATCTCAAGAAATTGCCATTGATGAAGTGACAACAACACTCAAAGGTTGGATTACAGAAGCAATAGGGCATTAGGAGTGCTGTTAGCGTCAGCGGGGCGTTTAGCCCGTGCTGAGTTAAGAGTAGAGACGCGATTAATCGCGTCTGTACAAGAGTTAAGAGTTATAGGGCTAGGTTAGGAGTTTTGTTTATCCCCTTGTCCTTTTGTCCCCAACTTCTAAGTAGATAGGTGCAAATAAAGATAACCAGTGTTCGCGCAGCGTCTCCTTCAGGAGAGGGTTGTCATTTGTCACTTGTACTGAGCGTAGTCGAAGTATTTGTCCTTATTCATTTGTAAGGGTTTTAGGTATATTTACATTTCGTAACCTAGTTAGGTTTTTTCTCGCCGACTTACTTAACTCCTAACTCCTAACTCCTAACTCTTAACTTTTCACTCTCGATTCTCAAAAATTTACATAATTTGGTAGGTGACGGATTAGAAATAAAAATTCTAAAATTGAATTAGGGGCTTACAGAATTAAGAAGCATTTAAGCCTCCTCTAGATTGTGGGAAACTCTCTACTTATAAGTATCGTCTTTAACCAGGCTGCTCCTCACATAACTACCATATCAGCCCTCAGTTAGGAAGGTTTTGAACATGAAAGACCAACAAGGATCTAATCGTATTTCTTCAGGCGTAATTGCAGCTGTATCAGCAGCGGTTGTAGCGGTGGGTGGCGGTGTAGCTTGGTTTACCACACAATCCAACAATCCTCCCACACCGTCAAACCCTTCTAGCCGAATTGAACAGCCAGCACAGCCATCAACTAGGCAGCCAGCTAATGAGCAAACCCCCAACGTTTATTGGCTAAGACCAAAAGACAAAAATGTTGCTTTGGTTCCCCAGCCTGTTAAAGTAGCTTCTGTACTACCCAACCAGGCTTTAGAAGCAGCTTTCCAAAGTTTGTTAGCAGGCCCAACAGAAGGAACAGATTCTACAACCATACCCAAAGGAACCAAGCTATTGGGGCTGAAGGCGGAAAAAGATGAAGTTCGCGTTAATTTATCTGAAGATTTTACTAGCGGTGGTGGTAGCACTTCAATGATGGGCCGCGTGGGACAAGTTGTTTACACTGCAACAACTTTAAATCCCAAAGCCAAAGTGTACATTGACGTAAACGGCAAACCGTTGGATGTTTTAGGCGGTGAGGGTCTAGAGTTACAACAACCACTCACTCGCGAACAGTTTCAAAAAGATTATCCGCTTTAGTCATTAGTCATTAGTCATTGGTCATAAGTTTTTTACAAATGACAACTGACAAATGACAAAGGACAAAAGACCTAACGTTTGCTATTTAATACGCGAAAATTACGGGCTTGCTGCTCCAACCTTGTGGCGAGGCGATCGCAAACCCGATTACACAACTCAAAAATCATTTGATCTTCCACCCGGTAATAGGCGCAAGTTCCTTCACTGCGGCGGCTAAGGATACCTGCTTGCCACATTACCTTCAGGTGCTTTGACACATTTGCCTGAGAAGTCTGTGTTGCCTCTACCAACTCTTGCACGCATTTTTCTTCATCCCGTAATAAGTGTAGCAGCCGTAGGCGCATTGGCTCACTTAATAGGCTGAAGTATTCAGCTACTTGTTGCACCACTTCTGGTGGTAAAGGCAACGTTTGTTTCATCAGGGTTGACCCACAAGGACTGAAAGTTTTAACAATGACTCATGTCATATATACATTAATACTTAATCAGGGTTAATTCGCATCAAAGGTTGACCATATTCTACAGCGTCGCCATTTTGGAGGAGAATTTCCATCACCTGTCCAGAGACTTCGGCTTCGATTTCATTCATCAGCTTCATGGCTTCAATGATACAGACTGTTTGACCCTTGCGGACGCGATCGCCCACTTCCACAAATGCCGCTTCCCCAGGCGCAGGAGCGCGATAAAACGTTCCTACCATTGGGGAAGGCACTTCTACTAATCTCTGGTCAATGGTTGAGGGAGAATTTACTGATAACTGCATTTGTGTGCTAGTTCCAGTATTCTCAAATACACGAGATGTGGACATCTCCGTTACCTGACTTCCGCTCATCTGGTTTCCCCCAGATGAACCTGATGTCAAGCCTGAACCTACCACACCGCCTAAAGTCCCTTGACCTACCGACAACATCTGATTGCTAATGCTCACAGCCTTACGGACTGTTAGCTCAAAATCATCGCTTTTGAGCGTGACTTCTGCAATATCTGTTTGTGCGATAGTTGCCAAAAGTTGGCGGATTTCATTAAAGTCCAATGGCACAGTTTTTATTACCTCGACCTATCCGTAAATGAGCATCTTAAGTGTGGCAGGGAATTAATCCCTATGTAGGGATTTAAATCGGGACTTGCATCTTTGTAGAGATGAAAGTTATTCCCTGCTGATATATTTGTCTTCCTGAGTATCAACCTTGATGCGTTCTCCTTGAGAAATAAACAAAGGAACCATCACAACTGCACCAGTTTCTAGAGTTGCTGGTTTTGAGCCACCTGTAGCGGTATCACCTTTTAAACCTGGATCTGTTTGGACAATTTCTAGAACCACAGACTTAGGTAACTCTACTCCCAGAACTTGGTCGCCCCACTTAATCACTTCGGCTTCCATACCTTCCTTCAGGTACTTGACGCGATCGCCAATTTGTTCGCGAGTCAATCTGCCTTCTTCGTAGGTTTCCATATCCATAAAGACAAACTCATCGCCTTCTTTATAGGTATGCTGCATCGTGCTTTTTTCTAGAGTGGCCTGCGGCACTGTTTCCCCTGCGCGGAACGTTTTTTCCATAACGCTCCCACTCTGGACATTTTTTAGCTTAGTTCGTACAAAGGCAGAACCTTTGCCTGGTTTGACGTGCAAGAATTCAAGCACTCGCCATACAGACCCATCCAATACAATTGAAACACCGGGTCGAAAGTCGTTACTGGAGATCATGAAACTTTCAAATTTTGGAAGACAATCGGCATTTATTGTACCCTTCAAGCGGAGTAATTAGCTATTTAGTCACGGGGCATTGGGCATTAGGAGTGCTGTTAGCGATAGCGGGGGGTTTAGCCCGTAGCTGTTAGCGTCAGCGGGGTGTTTAGCCCGTGCTGAGTTAGGAGTTAGGAGTTTTGTTTATTTCCTTGTCCCCTCGCTCCCTCACTCCCTCACTCCCCCCATCCACTTGCATTTATTTTCACTCAGCACTCAGTACTCAGCACTCAGCACTCATACTGTGGGAAGATTATTTATGGGTTACGTCCAGTCAACAATTCACTGCTGCATTTGAGTTATCCCATGCTTAACTTATTAAAATCCTGGCTGAAGAACAGCCTAATGGCAATACTGCTGATAACAATATTTTTAGGCATAACTACAGCTGGGTGGACTCCCTCCAGTAGCGCCGCACTGCCAGCCGGCAATGCAATTACCGACGGAAAGGCTTTGTTGCGGTATGCACTCCCGATAGATAACAAATCTGTGCGGCAACTACAAGGCAGCTTAGAGGACATCTCTGCCCAACTGCGGGCGAATCGGCGTTGGGGTGCTATTTCCAAAGACATCAGCCAAGCATCCCGCATTCTCGATAAACCTTCCCAAATCTTAACAAGCGTTCCTGAAGAACGCCAACCCCAAGCCGAAGCTTGGATTACCGAGTTGAAATCTGGGGTGAGTAAATTACAAGAATTGGCGAACAGCAAAGATAAAGAACAAATTCTGCAAGAGAGAAGCAAACTTTTGAATCTTGTTACTCAGCTAGAAGAGTCAATGGTGAAACAATTTCCCTTTGAAGTGCCTGCTGAGTACAGTAATCTGCCGCAACTTAAAGGTCGTGCCACTATAGAAATCAAAACTAACAAAGGTGATTTGTCCCTTGTCGTAGATGGTTACAGCGCTCCTGTGACTGCTGGTAATTTTGTAGATTTGGTGCAGAGGGGTTTTTATAATGGCTTAGAATTTACCCGTTCTGAAGAATCTTACTTTTTGCAAACTGGAG
The DNA here is from genome assembly GCF_052692655.1 of Nostoc sp. DSM 114167. NCBI lineage: Bacteria > Bacillati > Cyanobacteriota > Cyanophyceae > Nostocales > Nostocaceae > Nostoc > Nostoc sp. DSM 114167. Next base: position 1,784,985 of record NZ_CP195116.1, on the reverse strand, counting down.
ATCCTGCTGGTAAAGATGTGGGTTTCATTGACCCAAAAACGGGCAAATATCGCGCTATTCCCTTAGAAATCTTAGTTCAAGGAGATAAAGCACCTACTTATGGCATTACTCTAGAAGAAGCTGGTCGTTACGTTGATATGCCAGTTCTACCTTTTTCTGCGTTTGGTGCAGTAGTGATGGCTCGTCCCGAAAGTGAAGTAAATGGTGGTTCATCACAATTTTTCTTCTTTTTGTTTGAACCAGAACTCACCCCCGCCGGACGCAATCTATTGGATGGTCGTTATGCCGTTTTTGGCTATCTCACCGAAGGTAAAGAAGTTTTGGATAAACTGAAGGCTGGTGACAAAATTGAATCGGCAACCGTGGTTCAAGGAATAGAAAATTTGGTTCAGCCGCAAGCTGCATAAGATAGGGCAAGGGAGCAGGGGAAAATAATCTTGTACAGACGCGATTAATCGCGTCTCCCCTGATTCAGATTTCCAGCGGTGAATATCCGATCGACTGCGATCGCTAATTCTGGAAAAGTCCGCGATATAATTTGCTGGGTATCAGTAAAAACTGTTTCTTCGTAAAATCCATCTTCCAGTAGTAACACTGAAACTTTTGTTGCCAGTGGGTCTACAATCCAATATTCAGGAACCTCTAAAGCAGCATATTCCGACCGTTTATAACGATAGTCTCGTTTCATCGACTCTGGACTGACCACCTCGACAATTAGTAACGGTGGTGACTCAAATACTGCTGAGGCATTTAACAATTCTCTAGCTTGTTCCAGTGTCACTACACACAAATCAGTCAACCTAGATTTATTTCTACCCGTTCTCACGCCACTTTCTCGAAAAGTCAGCCAAGTAGAGTTACAACGTTTAATTTCTGCTTTCAAGGCAGTATCCAAAAAATCGACAATCAGAAAATGTTCAATAGTAGGTGGATTCATTAGCTCTAGCTTGCCATCCACCAGTTCATAATGGAAACCGTTGCTATCATCATAGGTTAAATACTCCTCAAATGTGATGCTGGTTACTGGTGTTGTGACCATTCCAACTGACTCCTAGACAATACCCTTATCTTAAACAGTAAAGTAAATCATCAGTTTTCTTCGTAATTTTGCAACACGGAAAACCGATTGTGAACAGTGAGTTATCTTCTCAACAAGTAAAAGACATTGGCGAACAAGGTCTTTTAGAAAGATTACAGCGTTTCTGCCCACCAGAAATTATCGGCGATGATGCCGCAGTACTTGAGACTGCATCAGAGCAATCTTTGGTAGTGACTACAGATGTACTGGTTGATGGCGTACATTTTAGCAACATCACCACTTCCCCAGAAGATGCTGGTTGGCGAGCTGTTGCTGCCAATTTATCAGATTTAGCCGCAATGGGTGCTTCCCCATTGGGAATCACTGTCGGGTTGGGACTACCCAGTAAACTTAAGGTGAGTTGGGTAGAACGCTTGTACCAGGGAATGACGGAATGCTTGCAAAAATACAATACCCCAATTGTTGGGGGTGATGTGGTGCGATCGCCTGTTACTACTCTGGCAATTACCGCTTTTGGTCAAGTTAACCCTAGTCAAATTATCCGCCGTTCTGCTGCTGTTGTAGGTGATGCGATCGTCGTTACAGGCGTTCATGGAGCCTCCCAGGCTGGCTTAGAACTGCTCTTACATCCCGAATTAGGACAAAACCTCAAAGATGCAGAACGCACGGCTCTAATCCGCGCACATCAACGTCCACAACCACGATTAGATGTCTTACCAATCCTCTGGAAAATCTTAACTCCTAACTCCCAACTCCTAACTCTTAACTCCCGACTTCCCATTGCTGGGATGGATAGCAGCGATGGTTTAGCAGATGCGATTATTCAAATTTGCCGCGCGAGTGGCGTTGGTGCTGTCTTAGAACACAGACAAATTCCCCTACCAAAAACTTTTAACCATTGGCTGACACCAGAGCAAGCGCTGGAATATGCTCTATACGGTGGCGAAGACTTTGAATTAGTGCTGTGCTTACCACAAGAATTGGCATCAGCCTTAGTGCAACACCTTGGAGAAGGTGCTGCGATCGCAGGCAGGATTACAGCCGGATCGACAGTAATATTGCACGACGAGCAAAAAAAATTCCCCGACCAAGTTCTGAGTCTTAGCCAGGGATTTCAACATTTTAGTCAATAGTGCTTTGTCCTTTGTCATTTGTCCTTTTTCTAATGACTAATGACTAATGACTAATGACTAATGACAAATTAATTATTGCCACTTTTCGGCTACCAACTCTGCCAAATCCAAGACTCGCTGGCTGTAACCCCACTCGTTGTCATACCATGCCATAACTTTTACTAGGTCACTGCCCATAACCAAAGTCAAGCTGGAATCGACAATCGAAGAGGCGTCAGTACCTTGATAATCAGAAGATACTAGTTCTAGTTCGCTGTAGTCCAAAATCCCTTTAAGTGGGCCTTCGGCAGCATCCTTGAGAGCTTGGTTAACTTCTTCAGTAATAGTACGCTTCTCAACCTGAACTACGAAATCTACCATTGAGACGTTCGGGGTTGGTACGCGCAAGGCAACGCCATTTAGCTTGCCTTTGAGGTCTGGGATAACCAGTGCCACTGCTTTTGCTGCACCAGTAGAAGTAGGTACTATGTTTATCGCTGCGGCCCTTGCCCGTCGCAAATCCCGGTGAGAAGCGTCTAGCAAGCGCTGATCGCCTGTATAGCTGTGGGTGGTGGTCATCGTACCTTTGATGATGCCGAACTTATCGTTCAACACCTTGGCGATTGGTGCCAAGCAGTTGGTAGTACAGCTAGCGTTACTGATAATGTGGTGTTTGTTGTGGTCATAGTCATGATGATTCACACCAACCACAAAAGTACCATCCTCGTTTTTACCAGGAGCGGTAATCAGAACTTTCTTGGCTCCAGCATTTACGTGCTTGAGCGCTCCTTCTTTGCTAGTAAATACCCCGGTTGCTTCGATAATTAGGTCAATTCCCCAATCTTTCCAGGGCAAGTTTTCTGGGTTGCGATCGGATACGCATTTGATGGTCTTACCGTTGACGATGATAGAGTTATCGTCAGCACTAATCTCAGCATCTTTGATCTTGCCTAGCATTGAGTCATACTTTAGCAGGTGAGCATTGGTTCTAGGGTCTGAAGTGTCATTAATAGCGACAAGATCGATCCGACTATTCTCTCTACCCACCCAGCAACGCGCAAAGTTACGTCCAATCCGCCCGAAACCGTTGATTGCAACTCTAATCACAGTGTCTTGCCCTCTGTATTTATGCTTATTATGTTGATATCGTTGACCCCAATCATATCGCAAAGGGGGGGGGCACTTTTAACCATAAAGTGTTAGATCAATAAAAAAACACATAATTTATTCAGATTTGTAAGAGTAGAGATTGTTGTTAATGATATATGATCTGACCGATTCTGGGACTAAATAACGAATTGACTGGCGTTCGCGGCAAAATTCGCGAATTAGACTTGACGAAACTCCGACTATTGGTATATTCAAGAGTTGCCAGTGAATGAGCAAAGACTTCTTTTTGAGTTGTTGCTCCACTTGCTTGCAGATTAATTTGCTTTGAGTTATAGTCTCACCACCTAGCTGTCGGGGTGCGATTAACCAATCACACATTTGTGCTAATTCGTGTCCCCGGTACCAACTGGGTAAGCTTTGGAAAGTATCCAAGCCCACAATCCAGTACCAATGAGTATTGGAGTAACAAGCAGATAAGTCAATCAGGGTGTTAATGGCATAAGAAGTGCCAGAGCGATTAGTCTCCACTAGTGAGACAGTAAATGCTGGGTTATCTTTGATGGCTAATTGCAGCATTTGCACGCGATGCTCAAACAATGCTGCTTCTTTGTGAGGAGGGTTTAAGGATGGCACCCAAATTACTTTTTCAAGGGATACTTGATGCAAAGCTGTCTCGGCTACGAGCAGGTGTCCCCAATGAATTGGATCGAATGTGCCACCAAAAATTGCTAGTTGCTGCATCCAGATAAGCCTGGGTTATATGCAATTGAAAAATAGTTTCATTACCAATGTACTATTGTACTCAATTCACGCCTAAACTTGATGCAATTTCAAATTAGTTTCACTAAACAATGTATTATGTAGCCAATTCCAGTAAGGTAGCCAAAAATATGTATTTGACATTACAAGAATTTCTTTCCCGATGCAGCCAAAATTTTCAGAATAATCTTAAGAACAGTTCAGAAATAGCAAAAACCTCCAACCAAGGTAAAATCATTCTCAACCAGGAAAGCCAGAGCAGAAACATCATTTGGGCATCAAACATGAACATGATACAGGAGTAGTTACGGTAAAAATCAAATTCCTGTTATGATACGCGTGTCATTTGTGATTATGGTGTGGTGTGGTGTAAAAGGAGCAATAAATGACTAATTCTGTAGATTTTAGTGGTAGACCATTTCATTTCATTGGTATCGGTGGCATAGGTATGTCTGCTCTGGCATACGTTCTTGCAAAGCGTCAATTTCCAGTATCAGGTTCGGATCTTCGTCCTAACCACATTACGCACAAGTTGGAATCTATCGGTGCTCATATTTTTAGTAAACAAGAGGCAAGCAATCTCGAATTCTTTCATCCTCAGGTATTAGCTAATCCAGTAGTATTAAATTCACCAGAAGAATTACTTACTGCTACTAAGTCAAAATTGCCTCAAGTCATTTGTTCAACAGCAATTAACACTAATAATTTAGAATACAAAGCAGCGCTGGAATTAGGTTGTCCAGTTTTTCATCGTTCAGATGTCCTAGCAGCTTTAATTGCGGATTACTACAGTATTGCAGTGGCAGGAACACACGGCAAAACTACAACTAGTAGTATGATTGGCTATATGCTTCTGGAAGCAGGCCTAGATCCAACAATTTTAGTCGGTGGCGAAGTCAATGCATGGTCCGGTAATGCTCGATTGGGACACAGCCAATATTTGGTAGCCGAAGCAGATGAATCGGATGGTTCTTTAGTAAAACACGCTCCCGAAATTGGTATCATCACCAATATTGAACTCGATCATCCTGACCACTACGATACATTAGAAGAAGTTATTGACACCTTCCAGACATTTGCTAAGGGTTGTAAAACTTTAATAGGTAGCATTGACTGTGCGACAGTGCGCGATCGCTTGCAACCCACAATTACCTACAGCTTACACTCAGATACCGACGCTGATTACACCGTCACCAATATTGATTATCGTGCTGATGGTACCACGGCTTTGGTTTGGGAAAAAGGCAAAGCTTTGGGCGTGTTGACATTGAGGTTGCTCAGTCGGCATAATCTCAGCAATGCTTTAGCCGCAGTGGCTGTTGGTCGCGCTTTGGGTTTAGAATTTGGAGCAATTGCCAAAGGTATCGCCACCTTTGAAGGAGCAAGACGACGCTTTGAGTTTCGAGGTGAAGTCAATGGCATTACCTTCATTGATGACTATGCTCATCATCCTAGCGAAATTCGCGTTACTCTCGCCGCAGCACGTTTACAGGCAAGACCAGGGCAAAGAGTGGTTGCCATCTTTCAACCCCATCGCTATAGTCGTACACTGACCTTTTTAGATGAATTTGCCGAGTCATTTACCCACGCTGATTTGGTGGTGTTGACTGATATTTACAGTGCAGGCGAACCTAATTTAGGGCAAATTAGTGGTGAACGTCTAACGGCGGAAATTGCTAAACAGCATTCTCCTGTAGTTTATCAACCAACTTTACCCGCAGTGTGTGAGTACTTACTACAAACACTACGCCCAGGAGACTTGGCACTGTTTTTAGGGGCTGGAAACTTGAACCAGGTGATTCCTGAAATAATTACGACACTTTGTGAGCCGGCTAAAGCCACATCTTAAGTCGAGACTTTGCGAAGTTTTATTTCTGAGCAAAGCGCTCCTCTGGCAACGGTTCATTTGTGAATTTTGTTACCGTATATTTACGGTAAATTAATGTAAAAATTTTACCAAAATAAAGTAAAGATGACCATTTCCCAGGCAGCTGGAAACGTCTGCACAGTTTCTGCTTTGAATACAAAGAAACCCCAAATAACAAATTCGGTGGAGAGTGAAGTAATCTACTTACCCAATACTGATTGTGCGATCAAGTCCCAGGCTTCTTTGTCAGCGTTTACTTCCTATAGAGTTGGAGGAGCCGCTGATTTATACGTTGCCCCCCGAAACTTAGAAGCACTGCAAGCAAGTCTTAAATACGCTAAAGAACGCGATCTAAAGGTGACAACACTGGGAGCAGGTTCTAACTTGCTGGTGAGTGATGGTGGTATATCAGGCTTAGTCATTGCTACTCGTCATCTCCGCTTCAGCAACTTTGACCCTCAAACCGGTCAATTAACCGTTGCTGCCGGAGAATCAATTCCTAGTTTGGCATGGGCCGCAGCAGAGTTAGGGTGGCAAGGATTGGAGTGGGCTGTTGGTATCCCTGGAACAGCCGGAGGTGCAGTGGTAATGAATGCAGGGGCACATAATAGCTGTATCGCAGATATGTTAGTTAGTGCCGAGGTACTTTCACCCGATGGTACGCTGGAAACCCTTACCCCGGAACAATTAGGTTATGGCTACCGAACTTCATTATTGCAAGGTGGCGATCGCATAGTCACCCAAGCCACCTTACAACTCGCGCCAGGTGCAGACCCAGCAAAAGTTGTGGCAATTACCAAAGAACACAAAAAGCATAGGTTAAGCACTCAACCATACAACTTCCCCAGTTGTGGCAGTGTGTTTCGCAATCCCAAACCTTACAGTGCTGGCTGGTTAATTGAACAAACTGGTCTCAAAGGCTACCAAATTGGTGGCGCACAAGTAGCACTACTACATGCTAATTTTATCGTTAATCGTGGTGGAGCAAAAGCTAGTGATATCTTTTGTCTCATTCGTCACATCCAACATCAAGTACAAGAACGTTGGTCTATTAATTTAGAGCCAGAAGTTAAAATGCTCGGAGAGTTTCAAGGTGCTTGTGGATAAAAAATGGGGAATGGGGAATGGGGAATGGGGAATTGGAAGATGAGGGAGAAGAATTAATAACCAATGTCCTACTCCCTACTCCCTATTCCATACTCCCCACTCAATGACGCATTAATTATTGGTAAAAAAAGAGTCAAATTACTTACCGCATCTATAATTGAATTTGATTTGTTATTCAACGCATACGCGTACAAATAATTATGACAGGAAAAGGACAGGGATTCGGCTTTGGCTTAGGAAAAATGAAAGAATTAGCCGAAGCTTTTAAGAAAGCGCAGCAAGTTCAAGAAGGCGCAAAGCGACTCCAAGAAGAATTGGAGCAAATGGAGATTCAAGGAGAATCTGGCGGTGGTCTTGTAAGGGTGATTGTCAGTGGGAACCAAGAACCCAAGCGGGTAGAAATTTCTCCAGATGCTTTAGCAGAAGGTGCAGAAGTACTTTCCGATCTTGTAACAGTAGCAATGAAAGAAGCCTACAACAAGTCCACAGCAACAATGCGAGAACGCATGGAAGAATTAACCAGTGGGTTGGAGTTACCTGGATTTTAATCATTGGTCATTAGTCATTAGTCATTGGACAAAGGACAAATGACTATTGACTATTGACAAATTATATCTATGCCTTACAAGTTGCTGTTTGTCTGCTTAGGTAACATCTGCCGATCGCCATCGGCAGAAAATATCATGAATCATCTAATTGAGCAGGCTGGCTTGAGCGAACATATCCTCTGTGACTCTGCTGGTACATCTAGCTATCACGTTGGTAGTCCACCTGACAGACGCATGAGTGCGGCGGCTGCTACTAAGTTGGGAATTAAACTGCGTGGTCGAGCACGCCAGTTTGAAAAGTCAGACTTTCAAGACTTTGATTTGATTTTGGCTATGGATCGAGAAAATTATGAGAACATCCTCACTCTCGATCGAACTAAGCAATATCAGCATAAAGTGCGTTTGATGTGCGAGTTTTGCTCTCGACACACTCTAAAGGAAGTTCCAGATCCCTATTATGGTGGTCAAGAGGGATTTAATCAGGTTATTGATTTACTGATCGATGCTTGTGAAGGTCTGCTGACAAAAGTTAAAAGGGAAGAGTTATGAGTTAGGAGTTTTATTCCTTGCTCCTGTACAGACGCGATTAATCGCGTCTCTTCTCCTAACTTTTATTCTACTAAACCATGCTTCATCGCATAACGCACTAATTCCGCGCGGTTGCTGGTTGAGGTTTTTCTTAATAAACTGCTAACGTACTTTTCCACAGTTCGAGGACTCAGGTGTAGCTGATGACCCATTTCGGCATTAGAAAGCCCATGAGTCAATAACTCTAAGACTTCCTGTTCTCTGTGAGTTAGGGATGAGTGCAGATGGGATTTCTGAATTTGAGTGGACAGAGAATTATGGGCATCTCCCGCTTTTGTCAAACCGGAAATGCCCAAACTATCTTTATGAGAAAAACGATATTCTGATTGGATAATTTGCGATCGCTCCAAAAGATTGCGGATTGCTGCTGCTAACTCTTCCAGTTCAAAAGGCTTGGGTAAATATAAATCGCACCCTGACTGGTAGCCTAGAATTCTTTCTTGGGTCTTAATGCGTGCCGTTAATAAAATTACAGGCAATAAACGAAACACTGGTTGTTGACGCACCCGGCGCACCAGTTCATAGCCATTCATCCGTGGCATAACAATATCCGTGACAATCAAATCAGGATGATACTCATCCACCATAAACAAAGCCTCTTGACCGTCATTAGCCACGATCACTGAGTAGCCAGACAGTTCAAGATAGTCGCTAACAGACAGACGAGTGCCCAAATCATCATCCACTACAAGGATCGTCAAGGGCATGGATAATACACCCCTAGCATTTTTTTACTCAGAAATTTGCTTTTATGTACTCCGTTAATGAACACAGACAATAATAGTGTTCTTATGTTTCATACTATGACAGGATTATCAGCTAATGACTGCTCTCAGGGTTTATTTATAAAGAAAATCTTAAATCATTAGGAAGGTTAACCAAGTGTAACCACCTTAGACTCCCTGTGCTAAGGAGGCATAGAGAGCTTTGTAATTTGTAACAACTCATCATCATTAGTGTCATACCAATTCTTTGTCAGGACTTATGCAAAAAGAAAGTGAAAATCTTGATTTTCTGTACGGAGTTTTTCCTAGAGAAGCGGCTTACCACAAGGTATTGCCTTTACTTGATGTGTAAGTCCTATTTGTGAAACTGCACAAAATCTGGCTTGGTGAGACAAGTTGCTCAAGCAACTTGTTTTATGAAATCTTAGAGGTAATCGGTATCAGCTAACTTAAAATTGTCAGAAAACCTTAATTGTGAACTTAGAAAAGCTAAATTAGTGATATACAGTTCACCATTTATAGCGGTTCTAAGATACACCGTATAATTCACAAGCCAATCCAAATAATTTTTTAGGTACATTTAAAGCACACAAAATTATCAATGAGCGACAAGAACGAAGGTTACAAAGTTATTTGCGACAACCGTCAAGCCCGTTATTTGTATGAAATTCTAGAAACTTACGAAGCTGGAATTGAGTTGACAGGAACAGAGGTGAAGTCGATTCGTGCGGGTAAAGTCAATCTCCAAGATGGCTATGCTTTGCTTCGCAATGGCGAAGCATGGTTGATCAATGTGCATATCTCGCCTTACAACGCTAGTGGACAATATTTTAATCATGAACCACGGCGTACACGTAAACTTCTATTGCATCGTCAAGAACTCCGTAAGCTAATTGGCAAAGTTGAACAGCAAGGTTTAACTTTAATCCCCTTGAAAATGTATCTCAAACGAGGCTGGTTAAAAGTCAGTATAGCTCTTGGCAAAGGTAAAAAGCTCCACGATAAACGAGAAGACCTGAAACGACGCCAAGACCAACGTGACATTCAACGGGCAATGAAAAGTTATTGAGGATTCAGTGTTGCTAAACTACCACAAAGAGTGAGAAACGTATTGCTGTAAAAGCTATGTCGTATGTCTACAGCGTGAGTTATGAAAATGTTTAGTTTATAGCCACAGATTGATTTTGTTAAAGTTGAGAATCGATACAGTGGTGAGTGACTTCGGATAGCATCAGGAACTTTTACAACTTATGAAAAGTAATTTCATTACCGCTGTTAGCGCTGGCATTCTCACCTTGAGTATGGGAGTTTTACCTTTAACTCTATCTGCACAAGCTCAAACAACTAATGACACTGGAACCACTACTGCTCCAACAACGACTACTAACAACCGCAACGATTTTGATTGGGGTTGGTTAGGATTGCTTGGTTTATTCGGTCTAGGCGGGTTGGCTGGTAAAAAGAACGATCGCGAATCTGTAGCTTATCGCGACCCTAATGCTCCAAGTGCCACTACCTACAGAGACTAGACAATTCAAAATTTATTTATGCAAAATTCAAAAGTTGTCAGTTGTTCGGTAAGAAAACAACTGACGACTTATTTATATTAGTTTGTTGCTGGATCTGAGTTAGTTGTATTTGTCTGGTTTTGAGCTAAAGGTGTCCAGTAGCTGGCAATTAAGGCAACGATCAGCCACCAGAGGGTATTGACTTCAGGACGATACCAGACAGTATCTACGGTGCCGTGAGCTAGCATACCCAACAAAGTAGCGATCGCTCCGATTAACCAAAATCCTTCTACACTTCTGATTTGTCGCAATCGTTGCACTTGTAAAAATGCGGTATTAAATGTGACAATTAGTAGCCAGAGAAAGCAGGCTAAACCAACAAAGCCAGTTTCTACAGTCACTTCAAACAATATCGAATAGGCGCTCAAAGCAGTGTAACGAGGGCGTTGGTAAAGGGGATAAACTTTATTAAAAGAGTTGTGACCAGGCCCAATACCGAAAATCGGGCGATCGCGAATCATTTCAAAAACAGCATCCCACACATTTCGGCGAAAATTATTACTGCTATCCTTACGGTCGGCAAAAATACTAAACACTCGCAGTCGCACTGGCTCTACAAATATCACTGCTAGCACCAATACGCCGATCAAACCTCCTAAAATAATCGGTATTGACCAAGTACGCCAAAAACGAGGCATTTCCACACTTTTCCAATAAACTAGCAATGTCATCACAGCTAAAACTGCCACCACTAGTCCAATCCAACCGCCACGACTAAAAGTCAGAATCAGGCAGGAACTATTGACAATTAGCATCGTTAATGCAAGAGCTTTTTTAGGCCAGCTTTGCCATGCAAAAATTGCCACTAAGCTAAAAATTACTGCTGGTAAGAGGTATCCAGCCAATAAGTTGGGATTGCCTAAATAACTGTAGACTCTTGTAGTCTTAGACATAGGAGATTCTGGATCGACCCAAGTCGCCAATGCTGTGGCTCCAAAAAACCATTGCCGCAACCCGTATACACTAACAATTAACGATACGTGCAGATAAAGGATGATAATCCAAGAACGGAGGCGAGGCGACCTTAATACCCTGGCACAAAGGACAAATAGTAGCAAATACAAGGTCAAGGTTCCCAAGTCGTTAAGTGCCGCCTTTTTCACTGGTGATAATGCTGTTGCGACTGCGGCAACTCCCCAATAGAGCAATACCAGTAAGTGAATGGGAGTGACTGACGAGACATTTGCTGGTGTTACTTCATCAGATATAGTCAACAACAGCCAAAATCCGACACAAGCCACCAGCAAAAAGCCTACCAATGTACTCGAAGCAAAAGGTGCCAGAGCATATATTAAGCTGAGTAAAGCCGCTGCGATCGCATCTCCCCATTGAAGCAAGACGCTAGTTTGCCGCCAAGAACTTAGCAATCCCACCAGAGAGCGGTGTACATAACTGGTAGCAAGATATTCTTTGAGCGGTAAAGTTGATAGAGTAAATCGTTGCCAGACTAAATTCATAAAAAACATTGCGATCGATTAGCCTGCCGACGCAGAACTTGGAATCGATCATAATGCCTATAGCTATAAAAAGGTAATAACAGAAATTGCCCATCGCGTGATGGCGCTCTTATTCCTAGCCATCAGCCAATAGGAAGTTAAGAATAGTTACTTCATATACTTAGTACAGCTTGATGTAAAATAGTGGCTAATTGAGGGTTGAAATTTAAAGGCATAGATAAGCGCAGAAGCACACAGAGAATTAATCAAATCTAGATAGAAAATACGTCTTTCCCAATCTCCATTACCCCTTATCCCCTTCTTGGGACCCCACCTTCCCCAATCCCCACAATTAGACATCGCTAATTGCTTGCGAGGAAGTCGCTAGTTGCAGTGGCAAAGAAAGCACATAACGATATCCTGATTCTGGTGAACCTTGAATCAAAATATGTCCACCATGTAATTCTGCCAGTTGACAGCTTAGTAATAGACCTAAGCTTTCACGAGAAAGACTTCCATGTGATTTAGCTAAATTTATACCTGAACTAGTAGCCAAGAAATTTGAGTGAGAATCACTCAAGTTTTTGGAATTTTCCACTGCTACTGATGAAGTATCTAGTTGTTCTTGTCTTTCTGTATGAGTATTGTAAGTTGCGACCTCACCTGTAAGCTCCAGCAGCGACAAAGAATTGAGACGGAAGTAAGGATCGACCTCTGTTATGCCATCCCCTAACCAGGGATGAGAAACCCAAATAGTAATGTTGAGCGTATCTTCTTTATAAGAAACATGAATGCGAACAATGCTACCTGTAGCCGAAAGTTGAATCACACTGAAAACCAGATGATAAAGCATTTGCCGCACCTTGTCTTTATCTAAAGGCCAAATGCGATTGCGTCCCGGTTCTATAGACAGGCGAATATCTTGCTCGCGGCGATTAGCTACTTCTTCTAGGGTATTGATAGCTTGTTGGCATAGCATTTCAATATCCACGGGAGCTAGATTTAGTACAGTTGAGTTTTCATCCATCGCTCCTAGTTCGGTAATTTCGTTTACTAGGGAAAGTAAGTACCGACCACTGTGTTGGATAATTTCTAAATATTCTCTCTGCTTAGTCGTCAAAGGCCCATAAATCTCACGTCCTAAAACACTAGCCATACCGAGTACAGATGTTAAGGGCGTGCGTAATTCCTGAGTTAGCTGACTCAAAAGTTCTAGCTTCAGTTGCTTAGTAGAAACAGAGTCGTTATCTTGAGTGGATGCAGTGATTTTAATCTCAGTGTTACGTTCCTCATTCAGTGAAAATATCGGAACGTTCTTGGCAGGGGTTGATTCGAGTTTGCCTTGCAGGAGTCTATTACGTTCAAATTCACTCATGCTCCAACGAGCGATGATTTGTAAAAACTCAATGTCTTGGGGTGTAAAATTGCGCGGGACTAAATCCATCACCGCCAATGCACCTAAACAATGTCCCTCAGCATCAATCAGTGGCGCTCCTAAGTAAGCACGAATACCATAATCTTGCACCAACTTACTGCTAACAAGTATTGGGTCGGTAAGTTTATGCATATCATTTATTTTAATGTATTGGAAAGTCTCTACTACTTGAGTACAAAATGATTCCCGGCGTGGTAGTTGGCGGCTTTGTGCTAAATGATTCATTAATCCCAGCCTAGATAAGCCCACCGCCGACTTGAACCAGTGGCGTTCTTGATCCACAAATCCCAATATGGAAATTGGCGCTTCCAAAAAGCGGGCAGCAGTCTGTGTGGCTTCTTCAAAAACCGGAATCGTTTCTGGTTGCCGCAAACCTAAATCGGACAAAGCTTTGAGGCGTTGCTGTTCTCTTGATTCATGAGAATCCCAACCATCCTTTAGGGCAAATAATTTGTTTTCAGGCTCTATCATTGCCACTGCTACCTTAATAATTTCTCTATCGTGTAATTGATCCAAGTCCTATTTCTAGGTTATCAATTGCTATTTTTAAGCATTCCCTAATTTTGCCTCTGACAAACAAATTTAGGGCAAAAATTTTTTCTCCCTTGCACTAAGCCAAGATGTGGTGTCTGCTAGTTACTAGTTACTGGTGCTGAATGTTCTTTATTTAGCACTGATGTAGTCTTTATTGCTTGGGATTTTGCAATCAGACTGCGTTAGATTTGAATTCAGCCAGGGTAAGCTAATGCTAAGGATACAATACAAAGGGGCTATCATTCTTTATGTATATAAGGGAAAATTTTGACTTGAACATTCAAAGTAGATTTACTTAATAAAATAGATGTTAGTGTAATTAAATATAGACATTTTACTGATAACAACTAGCACCCAGAGATGATAATCCTAGTGCAAGATGACCTAAATAGGCCAACCATATCTCTACGGATTAGCAAACTACCAAATTATTGAAAAGCCCAGTTTATGAACTTTTTGAATTTTGAGAGAAGTTGGAGTGCCGGCTTTAGAGAAGTCTGATGGCGACTTTGGGCACTCAAATTAAGAGGGCGTGATTTTGAAAACCATAATCGACGACTAAATAATTGCTCTAAGCCTTTATCTAATAGATTAAATCTATGACAATTTCATGTCGAAAATTGTACAAGGTTTTCTATTTTTTCCATGTGAGGAAACATTTTTTGAGGACGACTGGTAATGAATAAAATGACTATTAGAGTTCCTTTTGTAGACCTAAGTTTACAACATGAACCAATTCAAACGCAATTGCAAGATGCAATCCAATCTGTATTGGAACGGGGAGATTTTATTTTAGGGCAAGCACTCTCAGATTTTGAAGCAGCATTTGCAGCAGTATCTGGTACGGCTTATGGAGTTGGTGTAGCATCAGGAACAGATGCGATCGCTTTGGGATTACAAGCGTGTAATATTGGTGCTGGCGATGAAGTAATTTTACCCGCAAATACTTTTGTCGCCACCTTAATTGGGGTGCTACGTGCTGGCGCCAAGCCAATTTTGGTAGATTGCGATCGCCAAACTGCTTTAATTGATTTAAGAGAAGCCGCAAAGGCAATTACGCCTCAGACTAAAGCAATCATCCCCGTGCATCTCTATGGTCAGATGGTATCACCACGCGATCTAGTGAACTTTGCCGATACCTACAAACTCCTAATTTTTGAAGATGCCGCCCAAGCACATCTCGCCCAAAGAGACGGATATTACGCTGGTTCAGTAGGAATAGCAGCAGCTTTTAGTTTCTATCCCAGCAAAAATTTGGGAGCATTTGGGGATGGAGGAATCCTGCTGACACGAGATTCAGATGTAGCCCAGAAGATGGTGCGCTTGCGCAATTATGGTGCATCGCAAAAGTATTTTCATACTGAACCAGGTACGAATAGCCGCTTGGATACTTTGCAAGCAGCAATTTTGCACAAAAAACTTCCATATTTGCCGCAGTGGAATCGCGAGCGCTTGACTATTGCCAAACAGTATGATATTGAACTAGCACCCTTAGCAACTGCTGGAATTATCCCCATAGAAAATCAAAGCGATACAGGACACGTTTATCATCTTTATGTGATTAAAGTAGATGATTCTTGCCCAATAGAACGCCACCAACTCCAGGAAAAACTCACTGCGGCGGGAATTCAAACTGGTATTCACTACCCAATTCCTTGTCATCTCCAGCCAGCATTTACTAACTTAGGCTATCAACCAGGAGATTTTCCCCAAGCAGAGAAGTTGTCAAAGCAAATATTATCATTGCCGATGTATCCTGGTTTAAGTAGTAGCCAAGTTAAAGAAGTTGTAGCAGCGATCGCCAATGCAGTCTCAACAAGTTATCAGGTAGATAATCTATCTACTGCTGACCTGGGCAGCGTGGTAGCCTGAAGTTAATTCATACTTAATTTGTCATTTGTCCTTTGTCATTTATCCTTTGCAAATGACCAATGACCAATGACCAATGACCAATGACCAATGACCAATGACCAATGACCAATGACCAATGACTAATACCTAAAATCATGGCACTCCAGCAACAGGTTAAAAATATAAACGCATCAGGCTTGTTAAATCTAGCTATTTTAGGCGTTTTGCTGCTGCTTTATGCTCCAATATTGCTACACTGGTTGGATGGTTGGCTGCACAAAAATATCAGTACAGAACACGAATATTTCAGCCACGGGATTATTGGTCTACCATTTGCGGCTTATCTGGGCTGGATGAACCGGAAAAAGTGGAGACGTTTGCCAGATACTATCAATCCTTTGGGCGCTGTTTTATTGTTATTAGGGGCAGCTTTTTATCTTAGCGGTGTTACAGAGTGGGTTAACCTTTCCTTGCCCGTTATATTAATCGGATTATGCTTGTGGTTTAAGGGAATAGCAGGTTTGCAATTACAAGGATTTCCTCTACTACTAGTATTTTTAGCCACCCCAACAGCATTACCCTATCTCATTGCTCCCTATACCATGCCTCTGCAAAGCTTCATCGCTGGCACAGCAGGCTTCATACTGAATCAATTTGGGATGGAAGTAACCGTAGATGAGATCAATCTTTACGTGGGAGGACGGATTGTAGAAGTTGCTCCCTATTGTGCAGGGCTGAAAATGTTGTTTACGACTCTCTACGTGGGCTTAATGCTGCTTTATTGGACAGATGCTTTGTCTTCACGGCGGACAACTATATCGTTTTTATCTCTTGCTGCGATCGTTAGTATTACTGCCAATATCATTCGTAATACTTTACTGACTTTCTTTCACGGCACGGGTCAAGAAGCCGCTTTTAAATGGCTGCATGAGGGTTGGGGTGGCGATCTCTACTCTGCTTGTATGCTGGTGTCACTAGTGCCCTTACTGAATTGGATTAATAACTATTTTTCAGCATCTCTAGAAACTGAGCAAGAAGCAGAAAGTTAGCACCATTAGGCATTGGGCACAAGAGGCAGAGAGGAAGAGGGGAAAAATTTACTGCAACTTCTCCCCTCTTCTCCACTTTCCACTCCCTTAATTTTTGATCGCTTATACGTAAGTCCTAAATATTACTGAACTCACAATGTGATTTTATAAAGTAAGATTTTGCCTAAGTATTGCAAATTTTACTGATGATTTCCTTCTCTAAATTTTTCAAGGAAAACCAATTGACTCAGGTAGCAGCACTTTTGTTATTGCTACTGCTGCTAGCAATGGCGGGGGTTCCCGGATATCTGACAGGACACTGGCAATGGAAACAACCGCCCCCTGTTCCTACCCTCCACGAATTAAAACAGATTCGCAAGACTGGGTTAACCCTTCCTGGTTGGCAAACCATTGAACAAGCAGAACAGCAAATTGGCGAACATAATTGGTCTTTGCAAGTAATTAAAAAAGAAGGTTCCGAATCCCAAGCAATCCTGCTTTTGTTGCCGCAAAATGGGCCTATGGATCAACCAGAGGTAGAGTGGACAGATGTTAATGGCTGGGGAAGGTCACGCTGGGGAAAGTGGGATGTAGCTCAATCTCGTTCTGCCAAATTTACTGTGAAACCATCTGGAAAATTGGCTTCTAATGTCGAAACTAAAGTAGAAGCTAGGTTCTTTCGCGCCTCCACACCACAGCAAACCTTCGCTGTTTTGCAATGGTATGCGATGCCAGACGGTGGAAATCCATCACCTTTTCACTGGTTCTTGGCAGATCAACTGGCACAGTGGCGCAAGCAACGTACTCCTTGGGTTGGCGTGAGCATTCTGATTCCAATGGAACCTTTGGGGCAGGTAGAAACATCTTGGCCTTTAGCCCAGTCTATTGGGGAAACGGTACAAGCTGCATTAATGGCAGGCCCTTTGTAGAGTTTGTTATAGATGCACTTGTGCAGAGATTCTTCAAAAGTATCTCTATAAATTATGTTCAGGTTGAAATTCACCTAAAATGATGTTAATAACATGAAATTAGAAATTAAATTTAGCAAAGTTATTCTCTTTCTCTTGGTAAATACTTGTAGATAAAAGAGACATTGAAGGCATTTTTAGAGTAAAATAACCCCTCGGCGCTACTAATTTCTAATATAAATATTTTCTGCACCGATGTTCATAGATCCCAGTTATTATATGCGTGGATTCAGCGCCTTGTGTTTTGTCAGTCTTCAAGTAGGAGTTTTCTTAACAACACCTATCCAACTTGTTGTTGCCCAACCTTTTCCATCTCAAGGACAATCACCAAGCCTATTCCCTTCGCCTTTGCCAAGTACTGAAGTTATACCTCAAGGTACGAATGAAGAAATTTCTCCGCAACTCAGTCGCTACCTCTTGGGACCAGGAGATGCAATTGGTGTTGTGCTTCAGCGTCCTCCTGGCCCATACCGTTTAGGCATAGGGGATGGAATTAGCGTTTCGGTTCAGCGCTTTCCAGATTTAAGCTTTCAAGCTTTAATTAACCCAGAAGGTAATATTGCGGTGCCGTTATTGGGAACAGTTTCTTTACAAGGTTTAACTTTGGAAGAAGCTCAAGAAAAAATTCGCTTGGGTTTAAATCGTTATGTCGTCGATCCAATCATAGTTTTAGCCTTAGTAACGCAGCGTCCAGACCTTAGTTTTCAAGCTGTAATTAGTGCAGAAGGCAACATCATCGTGCCACAAGTGGGAACGGTGTCATTAAAAGGTTTAACTTTGGAAGAAGCTCAAGAAAAAATTCGCCTGGGCTTGAGTCGCTTTTTCCCAGATCCAATCGTGGTAGTATCCTTAGCAGGAACGCGACCAGTTCAAGTTACCATTAGCGGGGAAATATTTCGACCAGGAATTTATCCAATTAATTCACCAACACCCCGTGTTGCTGATGCTTTGCTAGTATCTGGTGGTTCAACGTTGAATGCAGACCTGCGACAGGTGCAAGTACGCCGAAAGCTAATCGATGGTTCTGTGATTTCACAAACGATTGACTTATACGCAGCACTGCAAAATGGCGGTTCAATCCCGAATTTACGCTTACAAGACGGAGATGCGATACTCGTGCCCCGTCGTGAAGTTGGTAATGAGGATGGTTATGACCGCAATTTAGTAGCACGTTCATCCTTAGCCACACCACAGATTAGAGTCCGAGTTTTAAACTACGCTGCGGGTGGTCTTTCCATTCAAGCACTGCCCAACGGCAGTACATTTGTAGATGCTTTGGGAGGTGTAAATCTAGACACTGCTAATTTGAGAGATATTGCTCTGGTTCGCTTTGATTCAGAACGAGGCAAAGCTGTTACTCAAAAACTTGATGCTAAAAAAGCTCTCGGCGGTGATGCGTCGCAAAATGTAGCACTTCAAGATAACGATGTTATTGTTGTTGGTCGGAACCTCATTGGTAGAATTACTAATTTCTTGACCACCATTACCCAACCTTTCTTCAATGTTCAATCCTTTCTCCGGTTTTTTGACAACATCGGAGGTGGATCGAGATAGTAACATAAAAAAAGGATACAACCTAGAAATAGTTTGGCGTGTAGGAAGCCACATGTCTAACTGATATTTGAATTTATTAATGGAAAAATATTAAAGATATCAACCGATATATACAGTAGGAAGTTGATAGCATACTTGTATCAAAGCCACTATCTTTAGTTTGGTGCTTCCTAAATTTTGAATTTTGAATATTTAAATTTTGAATTGGAGCGAAGCGACCATGACCCCACCAATTGTTAAACGCTATCTGATTGCTTTTGATAAATATAAGTGGATTGGACTAGCTAGTTTTGGTTTAGTTGTCGCCGGATCGACTGTGGTAGCTATGCAACCAGAGCCACCTACTAGCTATATAGCATCTGGGGCACTTACTTATAGTGGACCACCAGTTTCTTTCTCTGCAACTGGTAATGAAATCCAACAGCAAGGGAAGGAACTAAATGAGGAAGTTTTACTATCAAACCAGATAATTGCAGGTGTGGCGGAGAAAGTTGGTGTCAAACCGAAACAACTCGGTGCAAGTCTTGCTCTTGCTCTACCTAAAAAAAATGCTAAGAGTGGAGAATTAGAGTCTTCTACCTTTGAACTTAAATATGTAGATAGTGACGCCAAACGAGCCATACAGGTAGTGACGGAATTGATGCAAGCAATGATTAAGTTGAGTAGTGACATCAATACTGGGCGCTTACAAGCAATTATTCAAAAGATTAACGATCGCACACCACAAGCTAAACGGGAATTGCAAATTGCTGAAAAGAAGCTGGAACAATACGATCGCGTCGAGCGAACTGCAATATTAGCAGCAGAGAATGGCAGCTTGTTAAGCGCCATTACTGCCAGCCAAAATCTACAACGACAACTTCAATTAACTATTTCTGGGGTTGATGGTCAAGCTCGCAGTTTACAAAATAAGTTAGGCTTAACAGTCGGACAAGCTTATGTTTCTTCTGCTTTGAGTGCCGATCCAATTATTGGTAACTTACGAGCGCAAATTTATCAAAGTGAATCGCAAATCGCTGTACTCAGAAAAGATTTGCGGCCGGAACATCCAACGATGGTGCAGTTAATGCGTCAGAAACAAGCTGCTGAGGAATTACTACAACAACGTGCTGCTGAGGTTTTAGGTGGTGGTGGAACTGCGGCTCCGCTTCAGGGTAGCGTTGCAGGTATTCGGACTCAAAGCAGTTTAGATCCAACACGCCAGCAATTGGCAAACCAAATGGTGTCTTTACAAACCCAACGGGAGACACTGCAACAACAACTAGCTCAAGAAATCCAACTAGAAGCGCGACTCCGGCGAGAGTATGCTCTGATACCTAATAAGCAATTAGAGCGATCGCGTTTAGAACAGGAGGTTGGACTCAAAAAAGGCATCTATGACCAAATGCAGGCGAAGCTAACCGATGCCAAAACCGCAGAGGCAGAAACTACTAGCAGCCTTAGTATTGCCAGACGCCCGGCAGTTACTGTCGATCCTAAACCTCCGAAGAGTGTGCCTATTACCCTTGCTGTGGGTGGTTTCTTAGGTGTATTGATTGGTGGCGGGGTGATATTTTTGTTAGGAGCGCTGGAAGGGACTTTCAAAACCAGAGAGGATATTCGCGAGAGCCTCAAGCAACGAGAAGTGGCACTGTTGGGAGAATTGCCTTTAATGCCAGTTGATGATTTGGAGCCAGATGCAGTACCGGTAGTATTTTCCCAAGATTCTCCTTATTTAGAATTTTATGAGAAATTCCGTAGTAATATGCGCCGGATTGGTGGTAAAAACTTAAAGGTAGTATTGATTACTAGCACCAGTAGCCTAGAGGGGAAAACGGCAAGTGCTTATAATTTGGGTGTTGCTTCCGCCCGTGCTGGTAAAAGAACTCTAATTATTGAAACAGATTTGCGATCGCCTTCTCGTTGTACATCCTTGAAAGTAATCCCTGACCCTGAAGCTACTATTGAACCCCTGCGTTATTACGCTAATTTGAGTGAATGTATTCGTTTAGTTCCTGATGTTGAAAATTTATACATTCTTCCCAGCCCTGGCCCAGTACGGCAATCCGCTGCTATTCTTGAATCCAGCGAAATGCGGCGGCTGATCGAAGATGTCCGCGAACGATTTGATTTAGTTATTTTAGATACTAGCCCACTCAGCACATCCAATGACCCATTGTTAATTCAACCCTACAGCGATGGGATCGTATTGGTGGCGCGACCAAACTATACGCAAGAGAATATGCTAGGTGAAGCTATCGATCAATTGGTTGAATCTGAACTGGGGTTATTGGGAGCAATTATTAATGGTGCTGATATCATCGTTTCTGTACCTGAAGAAGTTGCAAAATCATCAACATTTACATCTCAAGTAGAACAGTCAGAAGAAGTTTCAGCGAGTGCCAACAAAAACTAATAGTTTTCAAATGTATAAATTTTAACGCAGAGTATGGCATTGGCATTCGCTTTAGCGTCTCAGAAAGAGAAGCGTTTCGTTGAGAAGATTAGGACAGAGAATTGAGAGGTAGCAATTTTTGTGCTACGAGTTTCAGAAAATGCTGTATTCAGTCGCGCCGAAACAAGCCAAATAAGGGAGCAA
Source organism: Nostoc sp. DSM 114167 (assembly GCF_052692655.1). Taxonomy (NCBI): domain Bacteria; kingdom Bacillati; phylum Cyanobacteriota; class Cyanophyceae; order Nostocales; family Nostocaceae; genus Nostoc; species Nostoc sp. DSM 114167. The sequence continues at coordinate 1,763,178 of NZ_CP195116.1, read as the reverse complement.
GAATTACCCCAAAGACAAAACCACCGATGTGCGCCCAATATGCGACTCCACCAGTTTCCACGCTCATGTTAGCGGCTGTTTGCAGGGTAGCAAGACCGGAAATTACATTTTGCACGATGAAAAGTCCAATTATTACTAGTGCTGGAACTCTGATTGTGGTGATGAAAAACCCCAAAAATATTAAAGTCATGACTTGAGCGTGGGGAAAGCGGATAATGTACGCACCTAAAATCCCAGAAATTGCACCACTTGCCCCCAAAGAAGGAATCTCAGAATTCATCCCAATAAACCATTGGCACAAGGCAGCTAAAGCACCACACGCCAAATAAAAAATCAGATATTTGGCATGACCCAATCGATCTTCAATATTGTTGCCAAAAACCCAGAGAAACACCATATTTGAGATTAAGTGCCACCAACCACCATGTAAAAATTGCGACGTAAATAACGTTATCCACTCTCCATTCAAATTAGTAGTTAACTCTTGAGGTACTACTGCATACTCACTTAAAAACTGACTCAATTGTGCATGTGACAGGCTCACCTCGTGAATAAAAACTAAAACATTCATGCCAATTAACCCATAGGTGAAATACGGGGTAATTCGCGTCGGATTTTCATCGTAGAGGGGAAACACAGATGTTTTTCCTAAATTATTGACTAACTGCAATATAGCTTGTCAGGCTAGCAGTTGCGAAGGTTAAACAATTTCACCTATTCAATCAATCAGCATAATTGAGGCTAAAAACGATACTATAGGAATCCGCTTTGATTCGGAGAAATTATTTGCGTAGGGAGGGAATAGGGAAGAATTAATGAATGTGTACTAAGTTTTTTTCACGCAATCAAATACGAGTCCTATATTAAAAATTACTTGTACCAAGATTCTTCCTGAGATTTATCGCTAAATAAACCCAACAGTGGGCCAAGAATTGCCCCAAAGATAAACCCGCCTGCATGGGCCCAGTAGGCAATACCACCGCTTTCCATACCGATGTTGGTACGTGCTTCCAGGCTGGTAAATCCGTAGAAGGCTTGTTCGAGAAACCAGAATCCTAAAAAGAAATATGCGGGGACACGGAAAGTTGGGAAGAAAAACCCTAAAGGTACAACGCCAAGGACTTCGGCGTTGGGAAAGCGAAGAATATATGCACCCATAACACCTGCGATCGCACCACTTGCACCCAAAGAAGGAATGCTAGAATCTTGAGCGAAGAACCACTGGGTCAAGGATGCCAAAACACCGCAAGATAAATAAAACAGTAAATATTTGGCATGACCTAACTTATCTTCAACGTTGTTGCCAAAAATCCAGAGAAACAACATATTCCCAGCTAAGTGCAAGAAACCACCGTGCAAAAATTGGGAAGTAATCAAAGTCGCCCACTCTGGAACTGGTTGATGTACAGAGATACCCGCAAAACTTAAAGTCAGTTCTCGTGGAACTACAGCCGCAAGATGTAAAAATCCATTTAATGCTTGTGGAGGAAGATTTGCTTCATAAAGAAAAGCGAGGACATTGGCAGCAATCAGCCCATAAGTTACATAAGGCGTGATTTTTGTCGGATTATTATCTCTAATGGGAACCACGAGCGTTTTTTCCTGATTTTAAGACAGCAATTCTACAATACGGATTTTTGTAAGTAGTTTCTTCTACCTCGTGGATAGATATCAGTTTAATATTTGAGATTTCTTATAGGACTTACCTCAATTCTAGGGTCTTCCAGACTGCAAAAGTATTTGAGGATAGTATCGTCGTAACTTAGTTTTTTCGGCAGGTATTGATTCACTCTAGAGATTTTGTGAGAAGCTGACCATCTAAAACCAGGCTAAGTTGCCCATTGGCAAGAATGCTAGTTCCTTGGATATAAGCAGCAACTGGGATTGCTTCCCCCAGAGGATGGATTGCAGAGGATTGCTTGCCGATGATGCAATCTACTTCTACAGCACATCGTTTGTCTAAGTAACGAAATACTAATAAAGGCTTATCCTGCTTGAAAGCATTTAGTGTATCTGTGCTGTAGGTAGTAACTGAAGTGGGAAGGTGGTTAAGACAAGTCAGCACATCAGTCAATAAGTAGATAGGGACGAGCATTTCTGTTGTCAGATGCTCGTCAGCATAACCAAGGAAGCCACTGGTGCCAGAAGACTGCAATAATAACATACGTCCCGCTTGAGTTTGGATAATTTGTTCGGACTGGGATAGACAAATTTGCTCTACGGAATCGGCAATAAATGCATATACTCTGGAGTTAGCTTGACAGACAATCAGTTGAGCAATTTTTTGCTCTAGGGGAATTTGCAGCGAGAAGGCTGTACCATGTCCAGCTTTAGACTTCAATACTATTCTTCCTTGAATAGCTGTTAATTGCTTGCAAACTTCGGTTAATTCTGCTCCTAACTCTAAGGCAGCCCGATCGCACAAAACAGATGAAACCTCTGGTTCAAGTACCAACTCAGTCACTTGTAAAATATCCCCTGGTTTTGTCAGGGCGAATCCTTGGGCTAAAGCCTGTTGATAAATTTGAGATAAGTTAAGTCCTGCGCCATCATCACAGCCATCAATAATTAATTGATTTCCCTGCTGGTAAATTTGAATTTCAATAATTCCGTTGCTATTTTTACCTAGCTGTTGGCGTGTTTGGGAAGATTCTATACTTTGCTCTAGTAAATAGCAACTTATATGCAACAGGAGGACACGGAGGCGATCGCTAAATGCGCGATCGACTTGGATATCGCTAATTTGTAAATGTAATCTAGCAGACTTATCTTGTAGAGCTTGTAACTGTGACCAAAGCCGATGCAACGGTTCTAAGGCTACTTTTAAAGAAATGTTTGTAACTTTTTTGACTAAATCGGCAGAACGATTAAGTAAATTTTCCTGCTGTATGAGTTCTTGTTTGAGTTGATGGCGATCGTTATTCAGGGAATGAACAGTTGATGTCACCTGAGACGCTTGGGCTAAAACAGATTGCAGAGTACTGTACAATTGCTGAGAGCGAGAAGCAGCTAGAGGAGAAAGAGTATCTGAAATTGCTGCTAAACGTCCTGACCATTCCTGTAAATTGTCCAACAGGCGTTGTAATCGCTTCAGTTGTCGTAGCAACTGCCCGATGGTATGTTGCTGTTGTTCTTCGTGACAAGCTTGCCGATCGTAGTTAGTTAGTAATGTTGCAATCAGCGCGTTTAGTTGTTCGAGATGTTGAATATTGATGGGTGTAGCGGCTGGAATACTGGTTGCAATAATGGTGGGAATGAATTCTTGCAAAGAGAGTGGATGGCGATCGCTCGAAGATTTAACTAAGGATGCTTCAGATATTTCAGCAGGCAGGAAAAAATCTCCCAACCAAGCCTGAAAATCTTCTTCCCCATACTCCTCCAAGTTTGCTAGTTCCCTTACCTTAACGGGAAGCTGCTCAGTATCTAAGTCACAAACGCCACTAACGGATTGTGTAATTTGGCTTATTAGTTCCTTGTCTTTAACCATAACTTGCTCTGGTAGAGATGCAGAAGATTCCACCTCGGCCAAGGAATCGCCAAACTGGATAACTGATTGATGTTCCTGCGATCGCTCTAACGATGTATCAAGGTGTGTATCCTGGGAATCCCTAAACTCTGCTTGCAGACGAGCAACAATGGCAGACATCCGCTCCAGAATTTCTACTTCCTCAATTTTCGAGGCTGTTAAAAATGCCATCAATAGCATTTGTAAGCAATCTAATCCTTCCGACAACAGAGAGGCAATTGTGCCGTCAATAGTTGCTCGATACTGATACAAAAGCTGAAAAATCTCTTCTAGGGCAGCCGCAACTATAGCAATCGTATCTAACTCGGCTGCGATAGCAATCGAATGTAGAGAGCCAGCAGCTTCCATGAGAGCCAAAGCTGTACCGGGGTTACTGTCTTTTGTATAGTTAGGCAACTCCTGCTCCAAGAACAGTAACAAATCGATCGCTTCTTCTAGAAAGCGATCGTCGTTCTGCGGTTGGGGGACAAAATCGGTACTCATCGAAACTCCTGGTTTGTGACAATTCTATAGACTTCTTGCAGAAGTCGGGAAAAGGGGAAGGGGGAAAGGGGAAAGCGGCTCAGAAAAACCCTTTTCCCTTTAACCTTTTCCCTTTCCCCATCTTGCAAAAGTTACTTTTGCAAGAGGTCTATTGATTTGAGGGTAGAAGCAGCAATCTGGGCGATCGCTCTAAATTGCTCTTGGATTTGCGCGATTGACTCTAGCCCCGCACTGATTTGGCGATCGCAGGGATCGATAGCAGAAGCAACGTCTTTTGTTGCTACCTGGAGTTCTTGGAACCATTCCTCTATATTTACAGTGCTTTCGCGGGCTTGACGGGCGAGAATTTCCACCTGTTCGGCAGCAGCTAACAAACTTAGTTCCTGGTCGTTAGCTTTTGTTGCTTCAATAGCTGTATTCAAAGACAAAACTTGAATTTTGCTACTTAAGCCTTCCACAAGGCCGACAAAGCCAGAAGCTTGCTGGCAAAATTCACCAAGGTATTGCAGCTGTTTATTTGTAAAAGCAACAGTATCTTGAATAGATATTAAATGCTCGCGCTCTTGCTCGGCGATTCTTACTCCTTGTTGTACGGCCTGGCTCACCTGCTGCAATGGTACTAATAACTGTGAGCGATCGAAAGATTCAGCCTTTTCGGGAGGCGGTGACAGTTGTTGAGCAGGTGGTACTATTTCAGCCGAGTGCAAGTTAATTGTCAACATCATTCCTACTTGTTGCAGCAAACTGCGCTCTGCTTCTTGCCATTTTCGGGGTGCAAGGCAATGCTGAATCACTAACAAACCCCAAGGCTGTTGTTTGACAATCAAGGGTAAGCACAGACTCGCTTGCACCTGAAAGCGTTGCCAAAATTGCTGTTGGCGCGGGGTTAGTTCTAATACTTCAGTTGGGTCACTAACATCGGGTTGAGTAACAAACAAATTTATCGGTAGGGATTGGTTGAGCAAGGATGTCCAAATCGGTTGTATAGCTTCAGCGATCGCTCGAGTGCGATTATCTTCCTCAAAACGATAAATCAGGACGCGATCGGCACTGAGAACATCTCGCAAGGCGGTGACTGTAGCTTCCAAAAGTGCGGTTTGGCCTTTTGCCTGCTGCATTTGCCGAGCAATTGCCGCCAGTTGTTCTCGTTGGGACTGAAAAGCCCTTTGCACATAGTCATCATTGTTACTGGGCGAATCCTGAGTCAAAGCTTGGATAAAAGCTTCGATTTGACTGACCTTGTGCTGCAATTGAGCGACCTTTGGCCCCTTAGCAGATTGAAAGACTGCTTTGAGTACAGCCACATTAGCCAAAATTTCTTCTATCTGGATTTGATTGTCAGGCTGGGTTTCAAAATTAGGGTCTAAAGTTGCGATCGTCACACAAAACTCCTTGGCAGCATCAAGTCAAATAAAAAAGCAGGGGAGCAGGGAGCAAGGGAGCAGGGGGAAAAATCACGCCACTTGTGGGTGTTAGCGGAGCGGAACGAAGTTTGGTTTGTACTTTTATGCCCCCTCCCTCTTATCAGTGGGTTTGCCATTGCAATGTCTGGGCGATGGCTTTGGTGTCTAAAATCCAGCGATCGCCTGGCAGAATACCTCGAACAAAATTTTGCAGTTTGTTTGGAGAAAAGTCGGTTGGTACCGATTGTGCTTGCTGTAAATCCTGCCACTCTACATCGTAGACATGAGCTACCAAAAACCCGATTATCTGATTTTGCAGCTCGATAACCAGAACCATTGGCTTTTCTGGTCGTGAGTGCCGCTTTAAAAGCGGCGCATAACCAAGCAAATGTTCTAAGTCAACCACCCGCAACATCTGTCCTTGCCAATTATAGAAACCTAAAATCCAACTTGGTAAGGCCGGGGCTGGGGAAATTTCTTGGCTAGCGAGATGAATAATGTCCTGTAATGAGTGGAATGGTAGCAATCCACTTCCTCGATCGCCCAAGGAAAAACAAAGAAATCTTTGCCGTTGTTCGCCTGATGTCAGCCCAGGAGTTAAGGTTGGGGTTGTTCCGGGCAACCCCAACTTATCAGCCAATATCTGGCTCATGCCTAGAAGAAGTACTTTGAGTGGTTCCTCGTTTGGTGCTACAGACAAAACAGCCATGTGGCTCACACAGCTTAACTCCGCCACTTGCCGATAAGACCACGGCACCGGACGCACAACTTCCAAAGGAATATCGATTAAAGCAGGAGGCTTGTCTACAGAAATGCCACAAATTTCCCCAGTCCGCGTTTGAGTCAGGAGTAGGAAGCGCCCTGAAGTGTCAACCGCAGAAACTTGATGCGCCTGTTGGGTTTGTAATTGCGGAATTAACTTTTGGCGCAAGTCCACAATCGTGATTGTTTGCGCTCCCAAATCGACCATCCCGATACCACTTTCAACCGTACTGCTAATAGGAGGACAAGCAATCACCTTGAGAACCGCACCAACTGGCAGGGCAAATAAATAGTCTGCGATCGCAAAAACAACGACTCGTAATGAGTCGGTTTCGCTCACAGCGCCAGATAATCGCTTAAACGGAAAGGGAGTGTTGAGCATAAATATTCATGAAGAAGGGGAAGGGGGAAAGGGTAAGGGGTAAAGGTTTGATTATTTTAATGACTGATTTATAGATTGAATTTGATTAGATAGCATACGGCTCAACTCTATAGCTTGATTAGAAAGTTGTGTATAAGTTGATTGGTCTAGATAGCCCACTTCTAACGCTACTCTTAAAAGACTGCGAACTTCACCAGCAGACCCTTTAGCAATATTTAGAAAGTTTAAGTATTCTTTGCGAGAATATCGTTCAAATCCTTCTGCAATATTTGTAGGTATTGATACGGATGCACGTCTTAACTGATCTCTTAAACCAAAGTCTTTACTCAGTTCACCTTTCTTAGTTATTAAGTATATTTGCTTAACTAAGTCAATACCTTTTTGCCATACTTTTAAATCCTCAAAAGTTTCAATTTTTTTCCTTTCCATTCCTTTCTCCTTTCCCCTTTACCCATTAACCAGTTCGCCGATGGTGGCTAGGAAGTTCTGTTCGGAATAGGGTTTGGTCAGATAAGCTTTCGCCCCTAGAGCTAAAGCTAATTGGCGGTGTTTCTGGCCGCTACGAGTAGTCAGCATCACTACAGGAATTCCGGACAAACGCTCGTCTTGGCGATGGTGTTCTAAAAACTCAAATCCATTCATCCGTGGCATTTCAATGTCACAAATCACTAGATTGACATTACCGTGTTGAAGCATTTGCGCGATTCCCTCTCGACCATCGCCTGCTTGCAACACTTGATAATCGGCTTTCTGGAGCGTCTGCACCAAACTTTGCCTTTGGACAACCGAATCTTCCACCACTAACACTGTTAGTCGGTTGGGTTGAGCAACGGCTGTATTAAGTTCTATTGGCTGTTGTTGCGGTTGTGCGATCGTTAGCTCGGATTGCTGCCCCTCTAGAGTAAGAACAGGCTCAGGCGCAGGCAAGAGTTTAGTTGTCAGACTTGATGCCTGGGAAGTCGGCATTATGTCTGTCTCCCAGGTTTGACGAACTAACTCCAACGGGTCAATCGTTAGGGTGAGACTACCATTTCCCAACACGCTGTAGCCTTGGATGTAACTAGGTAAAGTCAGGACTCTGCCGAGGGATTTAATTACTAATTCCTGCTCGACTAAAATCTGATCGACTTGCAAACACAGGTATTGCTGCTCTGTTTGCAACAGTAGCAGAGGTTCGACGGTGTTGCGTTGTTTGACTGGAAAAGGACTGAGGGTTAAATTGTGGTCTTGGGTGAATAAAGGATATTTGTAATCCAGCAAATTGGCAAGCGGGCGGATGGGAACTAGTTGCTGATTTTGCCCTTCTCCCCACTGCCAGAATTTTTGCATACCTTGACCGTGTAAAGATTGCTGGACTTGAATCTGGTCTGGCTGCGGTAATAAAACTTGGCTAATTCCTTCAGACAGCAAGGCATAAGTAATACCTTGAGATTGACAAACGAGCAAGCGTGCCGTTGTTAAGCTCAGGGGCAATTGCAGGGTGAAGGTGGTTCCCTGACCTGAAAGCGATCGCACCACAATCGAACCTTGTAAAGCTTGCAATTGCGTGCGGACGACATCTAAGCCGATACCGCGACCAGATAACTCACCAACCTGGTTAGCGGTAGAAAAGCCCGGTTCAAATAATAACTCTGCCAGTTGGTCTTCGGAGGCGTAGGCGGCTTGTTCCGGTGTTAATAGGTGTTTTTCTATACCTCGCTGACGAATGGATTCCCAGTTAAAGCCTCGACCATCATCCCGTACCTCAATAGTAGTGCGGTTGCCTTGATGATAGGCTTGAATTGTAATTGTTCCGGTTTCTGGTTTGCCCTGCTGTCTACGGGTTTCTACTGATTCAATGCCGTGATCGAAGGCATTGCGAATCATATGCAGCAAGGGATCGTACAGCTGCTCGGAAATGGCTTTATCCACCAGTACTTTCGTACCGCCAAGCTTGAGTTCAACAGGCTTATGATAAGTTGCTACCATCTGTTGCAAGAGGCGGGGAAAGCGATTCAACACTGTTCCCAGTGGCACCATTCTGGCTTGCAGCAAATCTTCCTGCGCTCCTGAGAGCAATTGCTTGCGCTTGCCGAGACTGAAGCGAGATTGCTGAACTAAAGTATTAAAAGTCTCAATCCGTTCTCCTAATTGCACCATGTCTTCTGTGAGATTTTGCAGGAGAATGTGCAACTCGCTATAGCTATCCATTTCTAAGGCATCAAAATTAGATTGTGCCTGGGTAGTTGGGGAAGCAGGGACAATTGAGCAGCGTGGGTATCGCTGCTTGGCGCGTTCGGGCAGCAGTTGTCGATCCGACCAAGTAGAAACTTTACTAAGTTGTTGTTGACAGTGCAAAAAGTGTAGTAGAGTCTCTTGAGCAGCTTTGTGAATGTGATTAGATTGGAGGTTTTGTTGGTTTTCGTTGATGAGCAATTCCCCAATCGTATGGCTGAGGCGATCGAGTTGTTCGATCGCAACTCGGATACTGGGAAGTGATGCCGATGACTGAGCCTGGAGGCTTGGCGTTGGTGGTGGAGAAGCTGGCCGTTCTGATTCTGAGTAGCGGCTGGATGTCTCTTGGTCTCCTATCCAGATTGACTGTAAAATCCGATCTATGGCAGAGGGGGCTACTACTGAATCCTGAGAAATTGGTTCCAGTACCTCCGGCGATTTCGCTACGGAATTATCAGTCCGCTTCGGGAAAAACGACCAAATTGATTCTGCTTCGCTGGCACTGAGGAGAGGAGATGGCTGATTCTCAGTTGTAGTCGTTGGTGTGGGTGGGGCAGCAATGGAAACTGGTTGGTTTTGCGGTTCTGAAATAGGAGTAGTTATTCCTGCCCATTCTCGCAATTGTGGAAATATCTCTCCGCCTTGAATGCGATCGCCTGCGAGTACTGTTGCTTGAGCCGCTTTAAAATTTTCTAAAGCCACCTGAGCGATTTGCAGTACTTTGTCTGGATGCGCTTTAAGCGCGTTTAGGGTCGCTTGGGCAATTTCTCCCAATCCAGATAAGCTATAAGATGCTGCTAGTTCGGCAAAAAATTCTGCTTGAGAGTTGAGTGTTGTTTGAATTTGTTGCGGATCTTGGCTTTGGATGTCAGCTTCTAGCTGTTGCAAATCCTGGGGTACACTCCCGGAAAAGATTGACTCTACCACATCAAAGCCAAGTTCTTCCGAACTAGGAAGCGGAGCTTCACGACCAAAAAAGTCGCCTAGTTTATGTTGGAGTTGAGCGAAGATTGAGGCAGTTTTATCGAGTATTTCTGCCTCATTGTAGGATAAGCCCATCAAGGTTGCACTCAATGGAGTTCGCAGGCATTCATAAGCATCTAGAAGCAAAGCACCCAATTCTGGATCGATTTCCAGTTCTTGAGGGTATAACGCCTGGAATACATCTTCCAAATGATGGGCAATTGTCTTAATCGTTTCGTGTCCAACACTGGCAGCACTCCCTTTGAGAGTATGGGCGCTTCGCATCAAGGCGTGAACTTTTTCTGTGGTTTTTTCATCAAGTAAACCGATGAGACTCTGTTCGATGGTTTGCAACAACTCTGCCGCTTCAGCCAGAAAAGCCTGCTCTAACTGCGCTTGATTACTGAGATCGAGGTTCATAACAGTTTTGCGAGATTAGTAGTCTGCCAACCCAAAATTGTTAGGTGAGGGCTGGGAAAAGGGGAAAGGTTAAAGGTTAAAGGAGTAAACATCTTTTCCCTTTCCCCCTTGCCCTTTACCCCACCAAGTTTCCTTGGCGAACTATTAGTCAACTTTGAACTGGCTAACGCTGGTTTCCAGTTGTTGTGAAGTCATCCGTAGTTCCTCAAAAGACTCGGAAATGTGAATGGCACTTTGCGAAGTCTTGCGGGCGATCGCCGATACATCCATCATCGCTTCTGTCAACATCTGAGATTGCTGACTTTGAGTGGAAACTGCTTGAGTAATTCCTTGCACCAGTCCGCCAATTTCGTTGGTAGCTGCCACGATCGCAATTAGGGAATGACGAGTCTCATCAATCAAGTTCGAGCCTTGGACGACTTGGGTAATCCCTACTTCCATTGCTTCGGTAACTTCGTTGGTTCCACTTTGAATTTCTTGCACGAGTCGCTCAATTTCTGTGGTGGCACTCGCTGACTGATAAGCCAGGGAACGAACTTCATCTGCAACCACCGCAAAGCCTTTACCGTACTCTCCGGCGCGGGTAGCCTCAATCGCCGCATTCAGAGCCAGCAAATTAGTTTGAGTAGCAAAGTTTTCAATCAAACTCACTACTTTCGAGATTTTCTGAGAAGCTTCACCGAGGCGTTTAATCTTCTTCGCTGTTTCGGAGACGGTTTCCCGAATCTCCAAAATGCCATCTACGGTTCTTTCCATCAGCGAATCGCCAGCTTGGACGGTTCTATTAGCTTCTTGCACCGCCTGTCCTACTCTTTGGGCATCAACAGCAACTACCTGGGTGGAAGCTACCATCATTTGTAATTGTTCCAAAGCGCGTTCGAGCCGTTGTGCCTGCTGTTGAGCTTGGTCAGATAGTTGTACTACTGAGGTAGTGTTATTGCTGGAATTTTCACTCACCTTGCTGGCAGCAATCTGCACTTGTCGCACTAAATCTCGCAAACTTTGGATCGTAGTGTTGTAACCATCAGCGATCGTCCCAATTTCATCTTCAGATAAGGGAGCGCGAACGGTGAGATCGCCTCTGAAGGATGGTTCCAAAGCCATGAGAACGCGTACTGCTCCTTGTTGCAGTTTTTCCCGTGCAGTGCGTTCGCGCTCTGCTGCTTCTGCTAGTTGCTGCTCTTGAGTACGCACCTGTTTTAAGTATTCTGCCAGATTCAGGGCAATACCAATCTGTACGCTGGCTTGGTTGAGAACATCTTCCTCTGATTGCTCCCACTGGCGCGGGGTGCTATTTTGATAAACTCCCATCAGCCCCCAGAGCCGATCTTCTTGAAAAATCGGCGCAATCATGTAGGCTTTAGTTCCCCAGGTTTCTAACAATTGAATGTGGCATTCGTCATGACCGACACTATATATATTGTCAACCCGCAAGCTTTCTTTGCGGGCATAACGCCCGCCTTTGTTGTATTGGAGAAAGGTATCTCTAACTCTGGCTAGGCTAGTTCCCACAAGCTTAGGCCAATCCCCGGTTACAGACTCAACTACAAATTCTCCAGACCAATCAGGCTCAAAACGGTAAACCCCAACTCGATCTACTTTCAGCAGTTGACGAAGTTCGTGGGTGGCAAACTGGACAAATTCCAGAACATCACCATGAGTTTGAGCCATCTCTGTTAACCGACTTGGCAGGCGATAGGAAAATCGGGCGTTTGCTACTTCCCGTTCTGCCAGTTTTGTCAGTTCCTCATTCTTGTTTAAGGTTTGTTGTAAGTATTGCGATTGCTGGACGGCAACCCCAAACTGCGTACCGATTTTCGCTACCAAGTTAATTTCATTATCTTGCCAATGCCGCGGTCCGTCATTCTGATATGCTCCTAACAAACCCCAGAGCTTGTTTCCAGCAATAATCGGGGTGATAATATAAGCTCTAATCTGGAATTGCTCTAGAATTTTTATGTGGCACTGGGCATGACCAGAAGTATAAATGTCATCGATCGTAAACGTCTCGTTGTGGCGATAGCGTCCACCTTGGGTTTGTTGTAGGTGTTCGTCTTCCCATATAGTCCTGATATCGGGGCCAACCAAAGCCACCCATTCACGACTTACGGATTCGGAAATAAATTCCCCACCCCAATCTGGATTGAAGCGATACACCGCCAGCCGATCGCATTCCAGGTGCGATCGCAATTCTGGTAAGGCATTGCGGAAAATCGTATCTAGCTCTTGAACTTGGCGGATTTTTTCTGCCAGCCTTGTTAAGGCTCGTTCGCCTTCTGCGGTTCGTGCTAACTCTGCATTCTTCTTCTTGAGCTGTTCGATATACTCAACTTGTTGCAAGCCTATACCCATTTGCACGGCTAGTTTTTTCAACAGTTGCACATCTTTGGGCTTCCAGTGTCGGGGGCCAGTATTTTGGTATGCTCCTAAAAAGCCCCAGAGTTTGCTGCCAGTAAAGATAGGCGCGATTGTGTAAGCTTTGGCCTGGATTTTTTCTAATATCTCTAGGTAGCACTGAACGTGACCGATAGCGTAAATATCATTGACCACAAAGGTTTCATGATTGCGATAGCGTCCGCCTTGAGTTTCTTGCAAGTGATCGTCCATCCAAATCGTTTTGATTTCAGAACCAGCTAAAGATAACCATTGATCTTTTACGGATTCGGCAACAAACTCTACACTCCAGTCGGGATGAAAACGAAATACTGCTAGGCGATCGCACTGTAGTTGTTTGCGTAAACTTGGCAGCAAATTCCGAAAAATTGTATCTGTATCCTGTGCCTGACGGATTTTTTCTACCATCCCTGTCAGCACTTGTTCTTCTTCTGCTGTTCTGGCCAACTCTGCATTCTTGGTTTTCAGTTGTTCGATATACTCGGCTTGCTGCACGCTTAAACCCAACTGAATGCCCAATTTGCTCAGTAATCGCACCTCGTCAGAATTCCACTGTCGCGGCCCGCTATTCTGATAGGCTCCTAACCAACCCCAAAGTTTGTTTCCAGTAAAAATCGGGGCGATGGTGTAAGCTTTAACCTGATACTGCTCCAGTAGGTCAATGTAGCACTGGGTATGACCAGAAGTGTAAATGTCATTGACGGCAAGGGTTTCATTGTTGCGATAGCGCCCGCCTTGGGTTTGCTGTAGGTATTCATCTTGCCAGATGGTCTTGACATCGGAGCCAATTAGAGGTATCCAATCACTTCCTACAGATTCGGCAATAAATTCACCACTCCAGTCAGAGTTGAAGCGATATATTGCCAGGCGATCGCATTTGAACAACTGCCGCAATTCTGCCAAGGTGGTGCGGTAGAGCGTTTCTAGCTGTTGGGACTGACGCATTCTCTCCGCCATCCGCGCGATCGCGTTTTCTACTTCAGCTACTTGGGTCATTTCTAGATTTTTTAGCCGTAGCTGTTCGATATATTCAGCTTGCTGAAGAGCAATGCTCAAGGATTCGCCGATCTGCAACAAAGCACCAGTCTCTTCTTCAGTCCATTTGCGAACATCAGAATTTTGATAGGCTGCTAACAAACCCCAAAGCTTACCAGCGCGGAAAATGGGAACAATGATGTACGCTTTGGCTTGGAATTTTTCTAATGCTTCTACATAGCAAGGTGAAAAACCAGCAGCATAAATATCATTGATTTTGCGGAAGCGCCTTTCTTTGGCGTAGATTCCACCCTGCGTTTCCTTAAGATATGTATCGGGATCGAGTTTCCCAGGGGAGCCATACTCCTTCACATGGCAACGCTCTGAAGTTACCATGCCTGTTTTTAAAATGCTTTCTTGTTCCTGAATATCCAACAGGGACGACCAACCAGCAGCCACAGATTCAGCGATAACTTCTCCACTCCAGTCTGGATAAAATTGATAAACGATCGCGCGATCGCATTTTAAAAATCGCCGCAATTCTTGGGTGGTAGTGCGGAAAAGGGTACGAAGTTCCGTTGCTTGTCCAATCTTTTCAATGATGCCGAAAACAGTACGTTCTCGTTCGACAAGTTTGGCTGACTCTTCAGAGCGTTGATAAAGTTGTTGCTGATATTGCAACTGTTGAATAGCAATGCTAGACAAAGATGCCACCTGCACCATCAGTCGCACTTCACTATCTCTCCACTGACGAGAGTGGGAATTTTGATAAGCAGCAAGCAAGCCCCACAATTGTTCGCCCTGGAAGATGGCAACAATAATGTATGCTTTGGCTTGATAGCTTTCTAAAATTTTGATATAGCAGTCAGAAAAACCAGCACTGTAGATATCATTAGTGACTCGATAAATCTGTCCGCGATGGAAAGTTTTGCCTTGGGTGTGCTGAATGTAGCTATCGTGCGATCGCCCTGTTGTCCCAACTAATCCCCCTTCGTCTGCAAAGTTCCTCACACTGCAATAGTTAACGTTTTTGACAATTGTCGGGTTGTTTCGCTGTTCTTGTAACAAAGAAACCCACTCAGATCCAACAGATTCAGCCACAAATTCCCCACTCCAATCTGGCTGGAAACGATAGATGGCCACGCGATCGCATTTTAATGACTGTCGCACTTCTTGGGTGGCAATGCGAAAGATGGTATCCACATCTTTGGACTGGAGAATTTTACTTGCTACATCGGTAAGGATTTGGTCTTTTTCTACTTCTTGTTGCAATGTAGCTTGAATCGCGGCAACTTGCAGTTGTGCTTCTAATTCCTGCGCGAGTAATTTTAGTGACTTAATTTCCGCATTCTGCCACTGGCGAGGTGCAGCGCATTGCTGCACTACCAATAAACCCCAAACCCCATCTTTCGCTAAGATTGGCAAGCTCAAACAAGCTCTGACCTGAAACCGATCTACAAGCTGCTTTTGGTAAGGAGACAAGCTTGCAGTATGAGTATCCGCGATCGCTACTAATTTGTCTTGTTGATAAAGTTTGGTAGAACCTAACCCAAAAGTAACGGCGGGCAGTTTTTCCTTCAGCATTGGCGTAAAGCCATCCCTCATCGCCTCCGCAGCAACTATCCCCAGCGTCGGATTCGTAAACTCATACACCACCACGCGATCGGCTTGCAGGGCGTTTTGTACCTCCATGACAGCAGTAGCAAGCAAGGTATCTAGATCGGAAAATTGGCGGATTTTGCTGGCGATCGCCTGTAATTGCTCTACCTCGAATCCATCTCCTCCGTTTCCTCCGTTTTGATATGGCAACACACTTACCAGTTCTTTTAACTTGCGGATTCTGTCTCGCAATGGCCCTGTTTCCACCCAATCAGCTTGATCCAGTTCAGTCCGCAATTCTTCTAGAGTGGAGGTGATTTGCTGTTTTGCTCTTAGATCGTCGGTATGCCCGTTATCGGTGTCCTTATAACCGTTGCCGGAATTTGAGTGTGGTTGGCTGGGTGTATGCATTACCATAATCTTTCTTGCTATGAAGGTTGTCGGAGTTAAAAAGTAGAATGCAGAGTAGACTTCTTGCAGGAGTCGGGAAAAGGGATAAGAAAGAGGGAAAAGGTTAAAGGGAAAAGGAATGAACAAGTCGCCCACGTTAGCGTAGAGGCCCGAAGTGCGGGGCGAGGTTTTTACCTTTTCCCCTTCCCCTTTCCCCCTTCCCCCAAGAGTGCAAAACTATTTTTGCAAGAGGTCTAGTGTTAAATAGGCTGAAGGGCTTGAATCACAATATGGGTGTCAATTAACATCAAAGGGCTACCTTGAGAATCCACAAAGTAACCCTGTAAGAACGAGCCTAGTCGAGCAGGTAACATCGATGTCGAAATCGCTAACCGCTCTTGGGGGTCATAAACTTCAATGGTATTGACTTGCTCCACCAACAGCCCGACGGTTTGATTCTGGACTTGAACGAGCATCGCCATGCCAGAGTTACGCACACTTTCTCGCCGACACCAATGTGTTGCTCCCAACAAACCTGCTAAATCAAGAATCCAGATAGCTTCTCCCCGCCAATTCATAATGCCTAACAAGAATTCTGCTACCTGGGGTACTGGCAAAATCTCGGTCAGCGCAACCTGAATTACTCCCCGCAAATCAGCTAGTGGGAGTAAACCATTCACCTTTCCATTCAAGGGAAATCTTAAAAACCTCTGGTTGTTTCCTTGGGAAGAGTTTTCAAGTCGAAATTGGCTATTAATGGGTAGCTCTTTAAAGCGATCGTTGCCCTGTACCATTGCCTCAGTTTCCTTTAGCGAATAAATTTACTAACAGTCTGGAGCAAGGTATTTTCATCTACAGGTTTGACTAAATAGGCATCGGCTCCACTCATAGTCCCCCAAGTTCTATCAACATCTGTGTTTTTAGTTGAGCAAATCACTACTGGGATTGCTTTTGTTGTCGGATCGGCTTTCAACTTGCGGCAGAACTCAAATCCACTTTGGCCTGGCAAAATCAAATCCAGTAGAATCAAGTCAGGTTTTTGTTGTTTCAAACGCAGTTGAGCCTCTTCACCACTGCGAACTTCATAAACTGAATATCCTCCTTGCTCGAGGTAACGCGTCATCTTTTCGGATTCTGTGAGGCTATCTTCAACTAAAAGAACTTTTTTCATTTTTATTCCTAACTATTTAATTCAGAATTTGAAAATAAGGCAGAGGGTAGGAGGCAGGAGACTTTTTTTGTCTCGCGCCCAGACGCTCCAGGCATAGAGAAAGAGATTGAAATTCGGATTTATCTAACCTAAACGCTTAAATACTTGTGCAGCATATTAAGTACTTTGTCTGCCTCTACGGGTTTACCCAAAAAGTCAGTCGCGCCTACTAATTTTGTTCGCATCCGATCTACTATTCCATCTTTCCCCGTTAAGATGACGACTGGCACATCTTTAAGACTTGGAGTTTTACGGATTTGAGAACAAATTTCATAGCCATTCACTTTTGGCATCAAAAGATCCAAAAAAATGAAGTCGGGCTTGCTTTTAATTAGCTTTAAAACTGCCGTCAAAGAGTCTTGAATGCCAACAAAGCGATAATTTTGATGGGTGAGAATTTCCTCCAAACTGCGACAGATCGTCGGACTATCATCCACACAGGCTACTAAAGGTCTTGAGACATCAATAATTGCTTTGTTAGCTGCTGGGGGAGCAACTTGTATAACAGTGTTCTCTTCTATCTTCCGGGAAGAATTGGGATGATTAACTGCACTAGACGGACTGACAATTTGTTTGCTAGTCGCTGGGAGAGCAACTTGTATAACAGTGTTCTCTTCTGTCTTCTGGGAAGAATTGGGATGATTAACTGTACTAGACGTGACAATTTGTTTGCTAGTAGCTGGGGGCGCAACTTGTATAACAGTGTTTTCTTCACTCTTGGGTGAAGAATTGGGATTATTAACTGCACTGGAGGGGTTGCCAGTTTCTTGAATTGCAACCTTTCTGGGGCTTGGAGTGGGTGAAAAAGCGATCGCTCCTGCTTTTACTAATGGCATCAAAAACCGGGTCAAAGCTAAGACATCCCGATTGGTTTTTTGCCCTAGACCTCGTAAAGTTTTTGTGCCATCAACTAGAGAAATAATCTGTTTAGCGGATGCTTGTCCTTGGAGTAGTTCAAGTTTGTCAATGACAGGATATAAATTAGACGAGTAACTTGCCAATCCTGCATCTCGCCATTCTTGCCAGGCTTGTGTAGCTTGTTTTAAGACTTCCTCTGTTGGTAGTACAGCTAGGAGAAACCCAGGAACTGCACCAACAACGGTAGTAGGTGACAGCTGCCCTGCTGGATTGTTGCCATTTCTTTTGGCTTCAACGTACTGGATTATATCAAACAGGACTTCAGCTATTAAGCTTGTAATCAGGCTAACAAGTTGTTGTTGTTCGATTAATTTTTGTTCTCGCAATTTACTCAGAATGCAATACTCGCGATAACTTTCTTGGGGAGAGACAAGCCCCTCCAACTTTGCCACATCCAGATTAGGACAGTATTGCGACAAGTGCCGTCGCCATCGCTCATCGGCATTAGAACCGCCACCCTGCCAAATTAATCGTCCTAAACGAAAATATAGCGTCCAAGTCGGCCCGCCCCTTGCTTCAAGATTCAGCCTACCTGTGAATAATTTAGTTTGAAGTTGCTCGATCAATTGATTCACAATGGATCGCACCTCCTTATATATCTTGAGTTTTGCATTTAGATTAGAATTTCTCAAACAATCAAGCTTACTAACCTCATCGTGCGATCGCCAATAGCACAGTTCAAAACTTTAATTGAGCTACCCCAGCTTGTTATATCCCTTTCCAATCCGGACATTTTGAAAGTTCAAAGCCGGAACCTCTAACAAAGATTTAAGCGCTTTTTTTAATTAGAAAAAAGTTATCTATATTACTTTTGCAATGTTACATATACTGAGACAATTGCTTGTCAATACAGACCTTAAAAAGATGGAAATGTTGAATATTACAAAGCATAGACCAGCTTTAATGCTTATCGATTGCGTACTATGCTGACTTCAGGCAAAAGCCACAAGCGATCGCAAGAGCAGCTAGTCTGCAATTACAAAAAATGAGCTTGAATCCAGTTTGTCAAGAAATTGCTTGTTGCCGAATAAAGTATTGGCGATCGCGTTGTTCTAGTATCCCTTGCTTGATTAAGGAGCGCAGGATATCTATCGTTTGCACCCTGGTTAAGCCGATCGCCTCTTCAATTTCTGTTAGAGTAGCTCCTTGGGCTTGCTGAATATATTGCTGCACTTTAGATTTAGTATCTGCATTCGATGTAGGCACTTTTCTAGTCATGGTATTGACGGAAGGACGAAAACCAGTAGCTTTAATTCCAGAACGGGAAATTGACCATTTTGGAACCGTTGGCACTAATTTCTCTGTTTTAGCAGGAGGCGGGGCAACTACTTGTTTGTGAGTGCTATCGCCCCAAACATTTTTATGTAAAATTGCCCGGAAATTTTGCAAATCTTGGAATAATGCCTGAGCCTTTGCTGCCCGCTGTTGGCGGTATTGTTGTTGGCGTTGGCAGACATCTGTTTTTATTTGCAATATTTCTAATTGGCGCTCTACAATCTCTTGCTGAAATTGCTGCTGTTGTAACTTTCTATTGTTGTGAAGGCTGGTAACAAAATTGCTCAATTCTTGATGAAGCAAATCTGCTTGCAGCTGCAATTCTTGTTGAGTTAACTGTTTCCACTGGTTAATTTTTTGACGGCGTTCAGCAGTTATTTGCAATCGCTCTTGTCGCTCTTGTTCCCATAAATTCTTGAGAGCCATCAGCTGAAATCTCCTATTTTGTTAACTAGAAAAATTAAATGGGAGCCATAAATTAAGACTCCCTTTTTCTAATGTGATATTAAGCAGCAGATGGAACAGCAGCCTGAGATGTTAAACCAACAGCTTCTGCATATCTTAAGTAAGTTTCAACTGAAGCAATTACAATGCGAGCTTCGACTGCTAGTAATTCAATACCAACTAAAGAAACACGTACCCAAGCATCAACTACAATTCCTTTGTCTAAAATGCGGTCAATAACTTCAGCCAGACTTGAAGATGAGTTAACTTTTTCAACAGCCATTTTCTTTCCCTCTCACAACTCTAATTATTTATTTCATCTTGCTCTGATTGAGCAATAGGTAAAACTTACACAATGTGTTTTATTCTTCCTGAGTTTAGTGTTCCCAAAAATCGGAGATAAATATAATAAAATAAAAAAATACTAAAAAGTTAACAATATTTTTTAGAAAAAAATTCAAGAAAAAATCAGCCCGTCTTTATTTTTTCTGGGAAAGTTATAATTATTATTTTTTATGAATTTATATGAGAGTATTTTTTAGAAAATGATAGGGTGGCAGAGGTTCGCTGAGTGCCAATTGCCAGTGCGAGCATTGTACTTGCCAGAGGGAAAACTGCTGTGTACTGAGCGTTGAATCGTTGCGCTGTGCCAAAAAGTGGATTTGCCGCACATCTTGCTGTCGAGTTTCACAGATAACATTCGTATATGTTTTGAGAATTAGCTGGTGCAAGAGTTCCCACTGTTGGCATTGTTGTGCTTGAAATGCTTGCTGTGTTTGGTAGCGTTGTTTTTTCGCTAATAAATAGGCTTTTCCCCTAGCATCAATAGTGTCAGAGTCGTCAAGCAAACAACTGGGTGTCAATTTTAAAGTGTACTCAACTTTGTCTCTTAGCTGAGTTAGGGTTTCTAGATATTGCTCTTGGTGCTGTTCTAGATGATTCAGCAGTTTTTCTTGCGAGGTAAAACCGCTGCCAAAGCGTAAGGGAAGAAGGGGAGTTTGTTGAAAAAGTTCTCGAATCACGCGATCGTGGGTTAATACAGATTGAAGTAAACGCTCATCGGTTGCTTGTAATGCTTCCAGCGAGATTTCCGGCTCTACGATCGCGGCTAAACCAGAAGAGTAAACGAGTTCGGTATTCCTTTCCATCCCTAAAGGTAGGATAAGCGGTGATGCGATCGGTACTAGAAGAGCATAGGCGTATATTGACATAAATTTTCGATGGGTTAGGGGTGTTCAGATCCCCGACTTCTTAAAGAAGTCGGGGATCTATAAGCCTTCAATGCGATGAATCACTATTCAGATTGATGCTGATTAGCAAGCATCTGATATGTAACTTGAAAATCATCATTTGTAATCTGAATCAAGCTGGAGTCGCTCAATCCTTGTGCGCGGTATCGACGAATTGCGCTTAAAGCAGCTTGATTGCTCAACAAAGCTAAGTCTGCGCCATTCCAACCCTCGGTAACTGTCGCCCATGTTTCTAAATCGACATCAACTAAGGGACGATCTAGATTGTGAACTTGTAAAATCGCTAATCGGCTGGCTCGATCTGGTAGATCGATTTTGATTTGTAAGTCTAGTCTTCCGGCTCTGAGCAAGGCAGGATCGAGGGTTTCTGGACGATTGGTTGCTCCTACTAAAAGGACTTTCGGGCATTCATGCAACCCATCCAATTCGGTGAGCAGTTGACCGACAACGCGATCGCTAACTCCAGAATCACCACTGAATTTGCCCCGTGCTGGTGCCAGAGTATCAATTTCATCTACAAACACAACGCAAGGTGCTGCTTGCCGAGCTTTACCAAAGAGTTCTCTAACTGCTTGTTCTGCGGCTCCTACCCATCGGCTGAGTAATTCCGGGCCATTCACAGCAATAAAGTTGGCTCTAGCTTGGGAAGCGATCGCTTTTGCCAGTAATGTTTTTCCGGTTCCCGGCGGTCCCCACAACAGAATCCCACGGGGAGGCTTGGCTCTGGTTTGCTCGTATAGTTCGGGATAGAGGAGTGCGCCCTCTACAGATTCTTGAAGTTTTTGTTTCACATCATCCAAACCACCAATGTCATCCCAACTGACATTCGGTGCTTCCACTGCTACAGACCTGAGAACTGAGGGTTTTATCTCCTTAATTGCTTCGAGAAAATCCTGCTGCATAACAGTCATGTTCTCAGGAATGGCACTGTTGAGCGAAGGGACTTGACGACGCAGGGCAATGTAGGCTGCTTTTTGACAAAGTGCTTTGATATCCGCACCGACAAAACCGACAGCTAAATCGGCGATCGCTCCTAAATCAACCGCAGTCTCCAAGGGCATGGCACTTGTTAAAATTGTGAGAATTTCCAATCGTCCATTGCGATCGGGAACGCGAAAATGAACTTCGCGATCGAAACGTCCCGGACGACGCAGCGCCGGATCGAGGTAATCGGGACGATTTGTTGCTGCTAGTACGAGTACGCCCTCGGTTTTGGCAAACCCATCCATTAACCCAAGCAACTGCGCCACTAGTCTTTTTTCAACTTCTCCTTCTACTTGGCTGCGATCTGGGGCGAGGCTGTCAATTTCATCAATAAATATCAGACAGGGAGCAGAACGAGTTGCTTTCTCAAAAATGCTTCGCAAACGAGCTTCTGCTTCCCCGTAATACTTGCTCATCACCTCTGGGCCATTGATGGCAATGTAGTTTAACTCTAACTCTTCTGCCAAAACGCGGGCTGTTAAAGTTTTTCCGGTTCCGGGGGGGCCAACTAGCAAAACTCCACGCGGAGGCTCTAACCCTAATTTCGCTAATAAATCTGGACGTTTCAGTGGGATTTCAACTAACTCTCTGATTTCTTTAAGAACATCACCTAAGCCGCCGACATCTTGCCAAGAAGTTTTTGAGTTTGTCCGAGGTGATGGGGGGGTGACTTCAGCATCATCCATTGGTGTCGCTGCATCGCTGGAATTGGATTGGACTCGGCTGGAACTAGTTTTTCTCGGAATATTGCCTTGTCGGGGAATACTACTGAGATTATGAGAGCGAATTTGAATAGAAGTTTTTAACTCGCCTTTCTCTGCTTTTTCTTCTAAAGCTTTGGCAATTTCTAGTAGTTGTTCAAATCCTTTAAATATGTCGTCCATTGATTTTACTTAAATAAAAGATAGAGAAAAATTTAATTTCAATAGGCTTCTTGCACGAATGTTGGAAAACAAGAATTTTTTATCTCACGCAGAGACGCAGAGGCGCAGAGAGTTCGAGAGAAATTAGCTGTTTAGTAGTCATAATCTGATTGGTGCAAGAGGTCTTTTGATTTTCAATTTTTATTGCTGTTTAGTTGGAACTGAATAATCGCAGACGAGCAAAGTTAAAGGGGGCAGTAAAGTTGTTGTAGCGAATTCGCAAACGTTCTTCAAATTGGCGATCGAGTGCTTCAACCTGTTCGCTAAATTGTGATTCTGCTTCCCAAGGAATTAGGTAGGCTGCGTTGTAAATCATTGTGTCCATTTGGGGATTATTTTCCACTACATCGATCGCAATGGAGTTGAGCGTGCCTTGAAATAAATTGATGATGCCTTGTTTGCGATCGCTCATTCCCTGTTCGATGGCTTGTCCTATTTGAATCACCTGCTCTATATTCAGAGGTTGACCCGCTAGCTTATCCCTTTCGGTTTTGATATCTGGATTTTCTGCTAATAATCCCTTAATTTCTGCCTCGGTATCCCAAAAAACTTTAACGCTAACTTCTCGGCGACCGGATAATTTTGCTAGCAACTGGGTCAATTCTTCTTGATGAGGACGAATTAATTGTTGTGAAAACGTTTCCCAACTTGCAACCAAAAGTCCAAATTGCACGGGCAGTAAATTGCGTTGGCGTAGCCCGTCGTAGACATCGCCTGCTTGCATGATTTCCTCAAGGACTTTTTCATGACTTAGCAGGTTACGACGGCTTGCTAAATAACGCTCTTGCTGTGCTTCCGAGTAGATTACTGCAAAACCATCCAAAATTTTAATTTGTACGGGTTGACGATCTAACCCTTCTAAATTTAAATCTTGCGGAGCAGGTAAGGTTAAAATTCCGTAAATGTAAAAGCCATAACTCATAAGAATGTATTACCAATAAGAATGTAGATAAAAAAGTTACAAAGGTTTAGAAGTGAGTACTAATCTTAACTTGGCATGAACTAAGTTTAATTGAGCTAGTCCTAAGTCCAAGTCACCTTCAACTACCACACCTGTATTTAATAGGCGATCGAGGAGTTCTAGAATAGAAGGTTGACTAGAGGTTTCGCCAGGGTAATATCCTCCAGATTGGGGAAGTAAAGTTCCTATTTCACCCAAGTTAATATTTAGCTCGGCTGGGTCAATATCAAATATCTCGCAAAGCTGAACAACCTGCTGTTCAAGCTTTTGCAGGCTTTCGGCAGCCCGATCTAACTCAGAGTCGTTGAGAGTGCCAGCATCCATGCGCCGAATCACCTGAGCTTCCATGAGTTGGCGTATCAGTTCCACAACCGTCAGTAATAACGGTGCTAAACCGGAATCGGAACCTTTTGATTTGCTAATCGCCTGCATTCTGATGATTAATAGGATTGAGTGCTTTGAGCGATCGCAGTTCTGTTTCTAGACTGGCAACACGCTCTTGAAGTTGTTGATTAGTTGTTAATAAGGAACGAGCTTGACTATTAAGATAGGGGTCGCTCTCCCACCAGTTAATTCCAATCTCTTTGGCTTTATCAACAGAAGAAATCAACAAACGAATTCGGATGTTGAGCAGTTCTGTGGAGCCGACGGAAACAGAAATATCTCCTGCGATCACAATGCCTTTATCTAAAACCCGTTCGAGAATATCTGCCAAGGTAGAACCTTGAGTTGCTGTAATAACTCCCCGGTTAGTATGAGTACTCATTTGTTTATTAAATGGCCTGAATCAAAAGCCACTTGTGATATGTTCGGCAGTTCAGTATTACCCTGCATTTGCAATAATACTCCTTGCTCTTTGAGAGACTTGAGTGCAGCTACAATTTGACTGCGATCGATCCCTAATTCTGCTGCCAAATCAGAGAAACGCTTTCCTGGAGACTTGCACAGGTAGTTATAGACTTCATGCTCGTAAGGTACTCGTTGTTCCAATACAATCTGATTTTGACTGTCTGATATTATCTCTTCTGCTGACTGAGATTGAGTATTTGTACCACGATACAATTCACGCAAAACCTCTTCCAGTAGCCGAGTTGCTTCCATACGAGGTTGATTTGTGCGAGAAAGCAGGATATCAGCACAAATATCTTGGAAGTTAGGCTCTTCAAAGTTTACAGAAATTTCGTGTTCGTGGCAGATTCTAGCAATCATCAGACAGGAACGTAAGCCGCCGCCTTGTCCAGAGCTAGAGCGACTCCAAAACATCCGCACTAAGCGCACGATTTTGTCTGCTTTCTCGGAATCTATGCCTGTTTTCTGAATTACAATCTCCTGCTGAGTTAGTTCATCAGGTGGAGGCATATCGATGGTAATAACACGATCCATCAAAGCATCCTGAGTTGCATGGACTCCACAATACTCTTGAGGATTTGATGTTAAGATTGCGCGAAACTGGGGATGAACCCGGATATACTCGGCTCGATGCTGGTTTGTTGGCAATACTAATAGCCTTTCCTCAAGTACGGAAAGTAAAACGTTATTTACCTCCGGGTGCGATCGATTAAATTCGTCGTAAACCAGCGTAAATCCTTCTTTACAAGCTAGGGTTAATCGTGCGTCAACCCAGTGTTGCCGCAGTTCATCCTCAACTTTAACAACGCTGTGGATGAAGTTATCAACAACCTTTTTGC
Source organism: Nostoc sp. DSM 114167 (assembly GCF_052692655.1). Lineage (NCBI taxonomy): Bacteria > Bacillati > Cyanobacteriota > Cyanophyceae > Nostocales > Nostocaceae > Nostoc > Nostoc sp. DSM 114167. Next base: position 1,738,014 of record NZ_CP195116.1, on the reverse strand, counting down.
GGGTGTAACCTAATTGATTGCCAATCAAGTCTGAGGTTTTAAACTCATCATCTCCAAATAAGAGGATGATAGGCTGATTGAGCAAATCAGCTAGATGCATTGCTAGAGTAGTTTTTCCGACTCCGGCCGGGCCACGTAAATGTACTGAAAAACCTGACTGTAGATAGCGCAAAGCACGTTGAGCGACGCGTTGAACAGCAGGGGTATTGACAAATCGCTGGGGAGATGCATTTAATACTGTTGTCAAGCTCTAAGTACCTCCTCAATAGTAATTTTATGTAAAAGTAATTTTTTGCACATCGGATATATAAAATACGGATGTCAATAAGCTTTAACTGGATTCAAATCCAAAGGATTTTGGCATCAACATAAGACTAGTAATGTTTAGTATTTATGTCATCAGCATGATTACGGTCTTGTGAGACAGCTTTAATAAAACCACACAAGTGTAAAGTGATATGGTTCTGCGCTTTTTACTATTACCGATTACCGGCCCATTAATGGGGGTAACGTGGCTTGGGGAAAAAATTTTAGAACAAGCAAGTACTGAAATTGATGATAAAGAAAATCTCAGCAAGCAGCTTCTAGCACTTCAACTTGCTTTTGATATGGGAGAAATTCCTGAAGAAGAGTTTGAAATTCAGGAAGAAGCCCTTTTATTAGCGATTCTGGAAGCAGAAAAGCAAGAACGCGATCGCACACAAGAGTGATGCAGGAGGACGACACTTTGCTCAAGTCGGAAAACCCGCCCACGCAAGTGTCTCCAGAGGAGGAACTACACCCCCGAAGGCGAGGCTTTTTTCATCGAATTTAATCCGTGATGTGTGGATGAGAGAAAATATAAGTATTGCGATTCCGAATATAATCAGCCATGACTGAAACCAAACCCACTCGTACCGCACGCAGGGGACGAATATTCCCTGAAATTCAGTGGAATGAAGAACAAAAAGCACGATATGAAGCCGAACGCGAGGCTTTTTACCAACGTTGTAAACCTATTTTTGAGCGAGTAAAATCAGAATTAATTGAAACTCACTACAACTGCTTTGTTGCAGTTGAACCAGATAGCGGAGAATATTTTGTTGATAAAGATTTAGAAGTAGTTTCATTACGATGCCGCGAACAGCATCCAGGCAAAATCCACTATACTTTTCGGATTAATGAGTCTGGGGCTTGCGGCACGATATGACGATTTCCGTTTCAAGTATCACCAATAGAACCATTTACACTAATGATGACTTTAAAAGATATTCGAGCAAGCATTGTAGATTAACTTACACTATTACTCCTTTTCTTCATTACCTACTTCTACAGACAAATTCTCCAATTCTGCTTCCAACTGCTCAATAGTTGGTAAATTTGTTTGTAACTCTTTGGGCAGTGATTTAGTAAGTTTAGTTTGCCATTCAGCAATACCAATTGGTTTATTGACATCACGCAGCGCATATTCAGCAATAATATTATCCTTACTTGCACACAAAATTAAACCAATTGAAGGACTATCTAGAGGAGATTTAAGTAAATCATCTACAGCCGAAAGATAAAAATTGATTTTTCCTGCGTACTCAGGTTTGAATTTACCTGTTTTTAGTTCAATTACTACAAAACAATGTAATTTTACATGATAAAAAAGCAGGTCTATATAAAAATCTTCATTTCCAACTTTTAAATTATATTGCTGTCCAACAAAGGCAAATCCTATACCTAATTCTAAAAGGAATTGGGTAATATGTTTAACAAGCTCTTTTTCTATTTCTCGTTCTTGTGCTGCTTCTCCTAAAGTTAAAAAATCAAAAATGTAAGGGTCTTTTAAAGTCTCTCTAGCAATGTCTGATTGAGGAGAGGGTAATATAGCATCAAAGTTATTGACAGCTTTTCCCTGACGCTCAAAAAGTCTATTGTCAATTTGTAGAGTTAAAATATTGCGACTCCAACCATTTTCTAAGGTTTTTTGTACATACCATAGCTTTGCTGAAGTATCTTTGATAGTATCCAAAATACGGACATTATGCCCCCAAGGAATTAGTGCAACAAGCTGTTGCACAATTTGTTCATCTGGGTAAGCTTCCGCGAAAGCCCGCATATACTTCAGGTTACGTGCTGAGAATCCTTTCATCTCCGGGAAGGCTTCTTTTAAATCCCTGGCAAGACGCTCAATAACTTTTGTTCCCCATCCCTGTTGTTGTTGTCGAAGAAGAATATCTCGTCCAATTTGCCAATAAAGCAATATCAATTCGCGGTTAATAGATAATGCCGCTCGTACCTGGGCGTTGCGTATGCGTTCTTTTAGCCCCCGCAAGAAATTGTCATAATTGTCCATTTCGGTTAATTCTTTCCCAGCTTACTGATAAATTACTGCCCCAACAGTGTACTTTCTACTTATTTATAATCTAACTTATCAAATTGTAAACATTTGAATTATATTGCACTTCCCTGTTTTGTAACAGAACATTAAACTCACATAACTATGACAAGGCTCGAATTAAAAAATCATCAAGTTTGGCAAGATTTAACTGAAATATTACAAAGTTTAGATGCTACTCTTATTGTTCAAGAACATCTTGATCGGTGTGATTATAAAGTGTGTGGCTATTGGGATGAACAAGATGAATATTATGAGAAAATTACGTTACCTCGTACCCTAGAAGCCGAATTAGTTAGCAGTTCAATAGGCGTTACTCACAAGGAACGTTTTTTACAACTAAAGTTTTTGCTCATAGCTGATGCTGTTGATCGTGTGAAAACTGCAAGTAGCAATGCTCAAAAAGTTGGTGAATTAGTTTTTGTTTATGATGAAAATCTAGAATTTATTGATGAGAATTGGCTTTTAGATGTCGATTCTCCATTCCTTGTGAAGCGATATGGCTAATTTTAGACAATTGAGTAGAAGTAAGAAATAACTAAGCAACGAATTTTCGTGCCTAGCGCAAAGCTGAATATATAAGGGTTTGAGATAAGCTTTATTGCTCACTTTGGGGTATCGCAACGATTGATGAAAAATTCCACCATTTGCTGTGAAATGCTTGATAAATGGTTTTTCTATCTGCTAACTTTGACAGCGCAATCAAGGTAGTCAGCATTGGTGGCTGAAATCCTTATCAATAAAGCTTTTGACTTTAGAAAAAATTATTTTCTTAATCTGTTTCTTAACTTCTACCCTTTTGATAAGCAAATTCTGATTATTATTCTTTAAGTATTGGTTTTTAATTTTGTTAAAAGCTTAACCAGCCCAAGGGTCACTGGCAACTTGTCCATCAGGCAAGACTGTATTACCACAACAGGACAGCAAAGTATCTATATTAATTCCTTTGATATTTGCGTCTATAAGATTTGCATAGGATAAATCAGTTTCTCCTATACAAGCTAATTCCAAATTAGCGTTTCTCAAGTTAGCATTGTACAAATTAGCCATTCTCAATTCTGCATTTCTCAAACTAGCCCCCTCTAAATTCGCTCCCATCAAACTTGCTTCGCTCAAATTAGACCCATCTAAGTTAGTTTGTCTTAAACTGGCATAGTCAAGGTTTGCCCCACTCAAGGAAGCTTTTACCAAAATTGCTCCATCCAAGTTAGCTTCAGACAACCAGGTATCTTTTAAATTAGCCCTGCTCAGGTTTGCCTGACTCAAATTGATTTTCTCTAAATGTGAGCCAAATATTTCAATATTACTTAAATCAACCCCATTAAAATCTCTCTCTCCAACAGCATATCGCTGCAATAACTCGTGAGCATTCATGATTTTCCTATTAAAATGGGTTATTTACAGGCTAATACAAACTGAATGCTCTATTCTAACCGCTTTTACCCCAATATCGCTTAACCCAAAAATTCCGACATCACACAAGGCGATCGCTGCATTAATGTTTTGTATTAGTATCGAAACAGGATAAACCGAACTACTCACAAGATAACGCTGGAAAGCCACGCCCTTCTAGCCAACTATAATTATTAACTAAATTTTTAATAGCTTGCCGAATTGAGTCAGAGTTAAAATTACGTACTACAATATCTGGCAAGATAGCTACTTGTTTATCTATCCAATCAAGATTATTAATCTGGTTGTAGAGGTAATTTTCACTCCAGATATTAAGAGTAATCCGTGAACCATCAGGATAGCATATTATTGCATTACAGAAGTCTTCATCTAAATTCTGCTTTTCCGTAGCATCATATTCATCAAGCTCAACCCATATATCAAATTCCTTAATTGAAGCACTCATTTTATTTTTAAGTATCATTACAAAATCTGATTTAAGCCCCGACCACCTAAGGAAGTTGTGAAGAATAGGCAGCTGAAATCTTAATACTTAGTATTCTAATGTTATGGTGTTGAATTTTGGTGTATTGTCCTCTAAGTCAGTATTTGCTTGCTGGTGAGTCTTATCTTCTTCAGCAATGATTTGACTGTTTAAAATAGCAAGACGCTGCTGAATCTGATGTCGGCGTGCTTCGAGTTTCTGTAGTTCCTGCTCTAAACGCTCTTTTTCCAACATCATTTTGTAAGCATTTAAGTAAACTCTTGCTTGTGAACGTTGAGGAGGCATTGAGCTAAGTTTGGCTTGAATTTGTCCGCGATTTGGAGTGCGATGCATAATAAATTTCTCTTTGGGTATGAAAGTATTTAGTCTAATTAGCACTTAAAATAAACAGCGGGCTGCTGCTTGAATGCGTTCTAAAGGCTGAACTGAGCGAGGAAGCACTGGTAAGCGAACCATTGTCAAACCTGGAAAATCGCAATTAACGATCGCTGTAGAAGTAAAGCGGTTTAGAACAAGGTAATTCTGGCTTACACCTATTTCTTGCAGAGATTTGAATAGGCGTTGTTGTTCGGCAAGTACGCTAGCCTGGTTAAGTGTAACGCCAATGAACTCTGCTTGTTGTGGGTCTTTTAGCACTTTTTGGGCTTTGACTACGCGCTGTCGCAAAGTTCGTAAACGCCCCATAAACTCTGTACGACCAAGGACATTCTGATACTTGATCCAGAGTTTGAAAATCCAAGCTAGCCAGTCTGCTAGTGCAGTTGGCATTTCTAGAAAACGCAGAAGATGTCCTGTAGGAGCTGTGTCTAAAATAATTAAGTCTTCTTCTTGTTGCTCTAGCAATTCCATTACTGTTAACAGGGAAAGCATTTCATCAATCCCCGGTAAAGCTTGCTCGACAATTTTGCGCCAAGCAACAGGAGAGTATGCCATTTCAATAGCTTCGCTTGTTTGGGTTTCGCCACTCATCATTTCGGCCAGTTCCCACAGGTAATCGGCTCTGAATTGCTCCAGAAGGCGATCGCTATCTACTTCCTGACCTCGAAGATTAGCAGTTATTTGATATGGTTCGTGCCCTAAACTCAGACCAAAGGCATCGCCCAAGGAGTGCGCTGGATCGATAGAAACCATGCGAATTTTGCGATCGCGATGTCGTTGAGCCATCGCCCAACCAATCGCAGCTGCTACTGTAGTCTTGCCTACTCCACCTTTACCGCCAATTAGTAACAGGCGGCGACCTTGGGTGAGAAAATCTCCAAAGCTAGGAGGAATTGTTTCAGGCCATTGAACTGGGAGTAGATTGATAGGAAATAGCGGTTCAAGCTCAGGAATATGGATTTGGTCGATCAGATGGCTGAGGGCTAGAATCCCTAAAGGCTCCTCATCTTGCTGTGGCACAATAAAAATCGGCTTTCCGTTAGCAAGATCCGTATACTGACCGATCAGCGGTTGTTGTTCTTGGTAACGATCTGGGTCAGTGGCACTGCTAAGAACTTGGTTGACAAACAATCCTCCGCAAGGCATCTGCATGGTTTGTAAGGCTTCTAGGAATCGTTTTGACTCCAACCAACTCATTGGTTCGGCGATCGCAACTAACAAACAAGCTGTATGGGTAGGATCTTGAAGGAGACGGCGACCTTGCGACAGTTCAGCTTTTAGGGTATGCAAAAAATCGTCAGCGCGATCGGGTGTGTAACTCCCAGCAAAGGTCTTGCTAATATACCGATGCTTTTCTTGAAACAGTTCCAGAGAGTGGAGGAAAGTGTCTAAAAAATCCATCAAGCCAAACAAGTTGAGAGTATGACCGCTAGGAGCCATATCCACTATGACTCGATCTACCTGCTGTTCGTTGAAAAGGCGTTGGATCTCTAACAAACCCATCAATTCGTCCAGTCCAGGCCAATTTAAATCCCAAACTGGAAGCAAGTCTTCTCCTTCAACAAAACTACCGCGCTCTACTAAAAGTTCTAAAACCTGACCATAACGTTCTTTAAAATCTTGTAGCAGACGTTTTGCATCCAACGCCCTTACCAGTAGATTGGGTAGTTCCGCTATGGGACGAGGAATGTCATCAACGCTAACTTGTAAGACATCTCCAAGAGAGTGAGCCGGATCGGTTGAGATTAAAAGAATTTGCTCGTTGACAAATTGCTGCGCCCAACGATATGCAAAGGTGCAGGAGATTGTTGTTTTTCCGACTCCACCTTTGCCGCTAAACATAGCAAGGTGTAGATGATCAAAAAGTTCCATCTCGTTTGTCATTTCCGGCGTTTTAGGATAAAGTTACTACAATTTTTTAAATTTGACTTAAGTAATTTCGCTGAATAAAGCTGGTTTTACCCCACCCTAACCCTCCCCTTGTAAAGGGAACTAGATTTTCCGGTTTCCCCCCTTTGCAAGGGGGGATTAAGGGGGGTAATTCGACTTGCGATCCTATAGGGTGGCGACAGGGAAAGCTTCACAAGAGAATGTGTAATTAATTTTGTTGAGTTACTTACAAAGATTAGCCGAGGAACTATAACTGAGGGAAAGATTTAGCCAGGGGTGTCCAAAGGTAAGGAGATAAGATGGTTAACAGTTCTGAAAGCGATATAAATATTGGATGTCATATCCAAGGTATTTCTGAATACAACTTTTTTTATGACAGTCAGTCTGAGGACATTCATCGTCGTCCACTCAAAATAGACTCTCCTTACTTAGGACTAAAAACTTTTGAAATTAAAGATAAAGACAAATTTTTTGGTCGGGGAAAGTGGATTGCTGAGATTAGCGATCGCCTAAAAAAAGATAATACACTCTTGCTTTTAGGAGCAGTATACAGTGGGAAATCATCATTAATTTTGGCAGGTTTAATTCCTGATTTAGGATATCATAAAAATTCATTATTTAATATAACTTTTCAACCAAATGAAAATCCTTTTAAATCTCTTTATAAGTGTCTTGCTTTTACTTATGGTAAAAAATCACAAATAGCAGATATTGCAGGAGAAATCAAAGAAAATACCTTAATTCAAATTGTCACAATACTCAAACAAGATTATGAGTGCGTTCTAATTTTTATTGACCGATTTGAAGAACTGTTTACGAAGACTCAAAAGCCAGAACGCGACAAATTTGTTGCTAGTCTCTTTCAATTGCTCCAGCAGCAGGATAGCTCTGTCAAAATTGTTTTAACAATGCGCTCTGATTTTTTGGATAGATTTAGCGAGTATCCGCAACTTGCGAAGATCCACGATCGCTATAGTTGTATACTCACTAGAATGAGCGATGAAGAATTAAAGTTAGCGATCGCTGAACCTGCTGCGAGACATGGCGTGACTTTTGAACAAGGACTAATCGAGCAAATTATTGATGATTTTCACCAACAAGGTGATTCTTTACCACTGCTGCAATACACTCTAGATGCACTGTGGAAAAGCGAAAATATTCAAAACTTGGTTCTGAAAACAAAGACTTATCAAGAACTAAAAGAGCAAATATTTGTTTATTTCAACGAACAAGCTAATCAATTTATTAATCCTACTGTTGAATGGCACGATCGCCATTTGAAAGAAAAGGAACAAGAGATTCAAAAGTTAAACCTTGCATTGACTGAATTAAAACTGCGCGAACAATCCGCCAGGGTTTTAAATTTACTTCCTGTTCAACCGTTAGAGGGCTTGGTGCTGGCAATTCAAACAATGGGTGAGAATTTAGAGAAATACCCAAATCAGCTTCTAGCTTCTGTTTTGGGAAGCTTAAAGGAAGCAACAAACACGCCCACAGAAGTAAATAGCTTGCGCGGACACGATCAAGAGGTTAATTGTCTAGCTTTTAGTCCTGATGGCAAGTTTATTGCCAGTGGCAGTAGCGATTCTACGGTATGCTTGTGGAATATCATCGGCAATCCTACTGCTGAATTTTTGTTGGGGCACGAGCAAGAGGTTAATTGTCTAGCCTTTAGTCCTGATGGCAAGTTTATTGTCAGTGGCAGTATTGACGGAATTTTATGTTTATGGGATCTACAAGGTAATTTCATTACTCAACTGTGGCAGGGACATGAGGAAGGAGTTATTGCCGTCGCTTTTAGCTCAAATGGCGATTCTATTGTCGGTGTTGGTTTTGACGGAACAGTGTGTTTGTGGGATTTACAAGGTAACGCCATTACTCAACCTTGGCGCGGACACAAGGAAGGAGTTATTTCTGTTACCTTTAGTCCAAATAGCGATTCCATTATCAGCGTTGGTTTTGACGGAACGGTGTGTTTATGGGATTTACAAGGTAACACCATCGCTCAACCCTGGCACAAACATGAGGCAAAAATTATTTGCGTCGCCTTTAGCCCCGATAGCAAGTTTATTGTCAGTGGTAGTAGTGATTCTACAGTGCGGTTGTGGGACATCCAAGGCAATCTCATCGGGCAACCTTGGCGCGGACATGAAGGACGTGTAAATTCTGTAGCCTTTAGCCCTGATGGTAAGTTTATTATTAGTGGTAGCAGCGATCGCACAATCCGCTTGTGGGATATTGACGGCAACTCCATCACTCAACCTTGGCGCGGACATGAAGAACAGGTTAATTCCCTAGCCTTTAGCCCCGATGGCAAGCTGATTATCAGTGGTGGCGATAAAACTGTACGTTTGTGGGAGCTAGATCAAATATTACAAGAACGGGTTATCGGGCGATCGCAGCGCAAATATGAAAATTGGGTCAATTCTGTTGCCTTTAGTCCTGATGGTAACTGGATTGTCAGTGCCAGCAATGATTCGACAGTGCGCTTGTGGGATATTGACGGCAATTCTATTGGTCAACCTTGGCGCGGACATGAAAAAGAAGTGAATTCTGTCGCCTTTAGCCCAGATGGTAAGTTGATTGTCAGTGCCAGTAATGATTCTACAGTGCGCTTGTGGGATATTCAAGGCAATCCTATCGGTCAACCTTGGCGCGGACATGAAAAAGAAGTGAATTCTGTCGCCTTTAGCCCAGATGGTAAGTTGATTGTCAGTGCCAGTAATGATTCTACAGTGCGCTTGTGGGATATTCAAGGCAATCCTATCGGTCAACCTTGGCGCGGACATGAAAAAGAAGTGAATTCTGTTGCCTTTAGTCCTGATGGTAAGTTGATTGTCAGTGCCAGCAATGATTCTACAGTGCGCTTGTGGGATATTCAAGGCAATCCTATCGGTCAACCTTGGCGCGGACATGAAAAAGAAGTGAATTCTGTCGCCTTTAGTCCTGATGGTAAGTTGATTGTCAGTGCCAGCAATGATTCTACAGTGCGCTTGTGGGATATGGAGGGCAAACCTATTGGTCAACCTTGGCGCGGGCATGAAAAAGAAGTGAATTCTGTTGCCTTTAGTCCTGATGGTAAGTTGATTGTCAGTGCCAGCAATGATTCTACAGTGCGCTTGTGGGATATTCAAGGCAATCCTATCGGTCAACCTTGGCGCGGGCATGATTATTGGGTAAATTCCGCAGCTTTTAGCCCTGATGGTAAATTGATTGCTAGTGGTAGTCTTGATGGAACAGTGCGCTTGTGGCGTTGTGGGTGGCAAGAGTGGTTGCAAGTTTGCTGCAACAGGTTAAATTATCATCCAGTCTTTCAAAATCCTGAAAATGGTAGCGATGTAGAAATTGCCCATCAAACTTGTCAAAAATATGTATGGAATCCACAATGCCCTAAACAGTTGAACAACCAAGGTGAGCAAAAAGAGAAAGCGTTTTCAGCAGCTTTGGAGGACTTTAAGCAAGCAGTTCAACTTAATTTCACATCGCACTGGAAACATCGCTTTGCTTGGCAATCATTACCCACAGAGAACCAATAACTCGACCTACTAGCATGGCAAGCTTAAAATATTGGGTTTCAAAAACTCACTTTTTTCTTGTTACTATCGCAAACGTCACGGCACACTCAAAACAATTACCGTCAGCCACCTACTATCGGTTATTAGACCTTTTGCAAAAGTGCTTTTTGCACTCTTGGGGAAAAGGTTTTGGTTAAAGGGGAAAGGGACAATACAGAACCTTTTCCCCTTCCCCCTTCCCCTTATCCCCTTCTTGGGACCCCACCTTCCCCTTTTCCCGACAAATGCCAAGAAGTTTATTGAATGTGGAGTTTGGTTTGAACCGTCCCAATCTGATATTTACATTTGAGTTCATTACACAATCTTAACTAGTTTATACTGATAAGTTTTACTAATAATTAATATTATTAAATATTATTACGATTTTTGTCCTATATTAATATTTGCAGCCGTCCTTGCAGATATCTATATATTTGTTTAGCGGCGAATTCTATTCATCGGAATAATTAAACCCATGAGTCAAATAGTCTGGATAGCAAGACACGCTAACCGCCTCGACTTCGTAAACCCCGATTGGTTTCTTACCGCCGAACGACGCTACGATCCGCCCTTGTCTAATGATGGTATGGTGCAGGCACAGCAGTTAGCTAAACGATTGAAAAAAGAAAATATTGGCCATATTTTCGCTTCTCCTTTTCTGCGAACCGTACAAACGGCAAATGCAGTTGCAGAAATGCTCGACTTGCCGATTAAACTCGAAACAGGCTTGAGTGAATGGCTAAATCCAGTTTGGATGACAGAAGAACCCAAAAGACTCTCAACTCCAGCATTAGCAGAGTTATTCCCCAGAATTGACAGCAGCTACACCTCGCGCATCGCTGCCAATTATCCTGAAACTCACGAAAAAGTGCGAGAACGTTCTGGACAAACTGCTAGATGTTTAGCTACTGAGTTCTACCCAGAACATATCCTGCTAGTAGCACATGGTGCATCTGTGTTGGGGGGAGCAATGGGGCTAGTGGGGGAAATTGCTAAGACAGAAGTTAAAGCTTCTTTATGTTCGCTAGTAAAAGTGGTACGCCAAGACCCAGAATGGTTATTAGAACTAACGGGAGATACTTCCCATTTAACCCACATAGAAGAAGTTATTCGATTTGCTTAAACCTCTGATAGAGATTTGTGTTCATAACTTCTGGTAGGTTGAGTATGTCTTACAAAAAAAGTAATTTAATTCACCAATAAATTCTATGACTTTGTTACTAGCAGGAGACATCGGCGGTACGAAAACTATTCTGCAATTGGTTGAAAAATCAGACTCACCAGCTTTACATACTATTTATCAGGAAAGTTACCACAGTGCCGATTTTCCTGATTTAGTACCGATAGTGCAGGAGTTTTTGGTCAAAGCTAATACACCTACACCAGAAAAGGCTTGTTTTGCGATCGCCGGTCCCATTGTCAAAAATACTGCCAAACTCACCAATTTAGCTTGGTTCCTAGATACCGAACGTCTACAAGAGGAATTGGGTATCCCGCATATTTCTTTGATTAATGACTTCGCCGCCGTTGGCTATGGCATTTCAGGTTTACAAAAAGAAGACTTGCACACGTTACAAGTTGGCAAACCTCAACCCGAAACCCCCATTGGAATTATTGGTGCTGGTACTGGCTTAGGGCAAGGATTTTTAATTAAGCAGGGGAACCACTATCAAGTTTTTTCTTCAGAAGGTGGACACGCTGACTTTGCTCCTCGGAACGAGATCGAGTTTCAACTGTTGAAATACCTGCTAGGTAAACATGATATCCAGCGCGTTTCTGTGGAACGCGTGGTTTCTGGAATGGGAATTGTGGCAATTTACCAATTTCTGCGCGATCGCAAATTTGCCACAGAATCACCAGATATTGCCCAAATCGTTAGAACTTGGGAACAAGAAGCCGGACAAGAAGAGAAAAGTGTCGATCCTGGTGCTGTTATTGGTACAGCTGCACTAGAAAAACGCGATCGCCTCTCGGAACAAACTTTGCAATTATTTGTAGAAGCTTACGGTGCAGAAGCCGGTAATCTCGCCCTGAAACTCCTACCTTACGGTGGCTTATACATCGCTGGTGGAATTGCGCCCAAAATTCTGCCCTTAATTCAAAATAACGGTTTCTTATTAAATTTCACCCAAAAAGGTAGAATGCGCCGCCTCCTCGAAGAGATACCCGTGTATATTATCCTCAACTCGCAAGTCGGCCTAATTGGTGCTGCTTTATGTGCTGCTAGGTTATAACAGCTGGCATCATCAGTGAGATCGGCATCTCAAAGGGCAAAAAATATGACAGTTAAAAGTCTGTTACCACTAATAGCCGCCACCATTGTTTGTGGTGGCTCTGTTCTTGTGGAAGCGCGTCAACCCAAATCTCCGGTAGCTGTTGTCAAACCAAAAGTTTCTCAACCCGTGCAGCCACAATGGAAGTTATTCACCGCTCCAGATGGACGTTTTACGATTTTGATGCCGGGAAGCCCCAGCAGAAACACCGAATCCCAAAAAACTTACATGGGGGAAATTAACCTAGAAATATTTGTTGCTCAACCATCAAAACAGCAAGTAGCATACATAGTTGCTTACAATGATTTCCCTTATAGTTACGGTCAAATGGCCGATCCTCAAGTTGTTCTTAATAATGCACGGGATATGGCTTTAAAGACTACGAAAAGTAATTTAATTAGTCAACGAAACATTCGTAGTTACAATAATCATCCCGGCAAAGAAATTCAGTACATCAATTCTGGAGGGAAAATTACTATAAGTAGAATGTATGTTGCCGAAGGAAGACTATATCAAGTAATGGCAATCACTACAAAAAAACAGCAAAAGACATTAGCTAAAACCATTACTGGGTATTTAAATTCTTTCAATGTAGTTTTAAAAAAGTGAATTGAAGAAGAATACAGAATACAGAATTCAGAATTCAGCAATCTTTCAGTGGGGATTCAGACCCGCAACTGTTTTGTCGCACCACCAAATTTTCAATTTGGTAGGGGTGTAAAAACGCTGATTATTCATCCGCCAGTCATACAGAATACCCAACTGAATTATGACGACTGACTCCTGAATTCTGTTCGATAACTAATAACTTCTACTATATTAGCCTTGTAATTAATTGCAGGCCTAATATATAGCAGGAGGCAGTTAAAGCTTTGCTGTCAGCTTAGTGTTGGAAAATTAAACTTGTACAATCGTTGTTAAAGTTCCTCTTTCGCAATATTATGAGCGAATTACAGACCCAACTAGCAACCGATACCTGGATAGCAGTAACTTGGGATGAATATATCCAAATAATTGAAAATCCTGCCTACGAAAAAGCCAAGGGCTATTATCACAATGGACAGATGAGGATTGAAATCTACGCAATCGTGAATAACCATGCCAGCGACCATGCAATTATTCTCTTTGCTGTTAACTTGTTTGCCAGCATCAAAGGCATTGCTTTAAATGGCAAGGATAACTGTACATATCGGAAAACAGGATTTAAGGAAGCTCAACCTGATGTGTCTTACTATATTGGTGAAAATGCTGATGTCATTCCCTACGGCACTTCTATCATCAACCTAGATATTTATCCACCACCAGATTTAGTTATTGAAGTGGCTAATACCTCACTTGCTGACGATCGAGGTGAAAAACGACTTTTATACGAAGATTTAGGAGTGAAAGAATACTGGATTTTAAATGTCCAAAATGTCCAAGTTATGGCTTTTGCTATTGAAAACCAAGGTAGTAGGCGGATTACAGAATCTCAGGTATTATCAGGATTAGCTATTTCTTTATTAAACGATGCATTAGAGCAAACTCGTCAAATAAATCAAAGTCAAGTTGGTGCTTGGTTGTTAACCCAATTTCAGCAATAATTACAAACTGCTTTGCGGTAGAGAATGGGGAGTAGGGAAAAAGCAAAGGATACCGAGCAACTAAAGCGCGATCGCACTACAGCAATCCTATCTGATTTGTGAGAATTGCCCGCCGTAGATTCCCAGTTTCTCAAAAAAGTCGGGAATCTTGTTTCTCACGAATAGTTCCAGATTGCATGAATATGCTGTGGCTAAAGTCACCCTTTCAGGTGAAGACATACAGAAATACGAATGCCTAGTATGAAGTAAGATTAAGCAACTGTGAAGCTGATTATGCGTCTAGTTGTTAGTTAACTTATAAAAATTTAATCCTAAAGCTTTAACAACTCCGTACTCTCCACTTCTGCTCTAACTAAAAAATATTTTTATACAGCAAGATTTACAGGCTTCTATAAATATGGCTACGCACATAGAAATTCCAGTTATTGGCAAAGTTAAGCATCCATCGCGCTGGCTGATTGGGCTGATAGCGGGGAGTGCTTTGGTTGTGGGTACTATAACAACTTACACCTTGGTAAACCAAGGGACAAACAAAGAAGATATTGCTCAACTAACTGTGCCAGTTGCAGCCCAAAACGTGACGTTGCGGATTACAGCTAGTGGCAAAGTCGTGCCAGTTCAGAGCGTAAATATTAGTCCGAAGAATCCCGGAGTGCTGTCGCAATTATACGTGGAACAAGGCGATCGCATTCAACAAGGGCAAATTCTCGCCCGCATGGATAGTGCCAGTATTGAGGCTCAAAGGAGTCAATACCGTGCTAACTTAGCCCAAAGTCAAGCACAGCTAGCCCAAGCCCTTGCTGGTAGTCGTCCTCAAGAAATCGCTCAAGCAAGGGCCCGATTAGCACAAGCTCAAGCTCAATTAGCCGCAGCTAAGGCTGGTAATCGTCCCCAAGAAATTGCTCAATCTCAATCCCAAGTAGATGCGGCTCAAGCAAGGGTGAATTACACCAGCGAACAGGTAAAGCGTTACCAATATCTATATAAAGAAGGAGCAGAGAAAAAACAATTACTCGATCAAGCCATCAGCGACGACAAAAGTGCTAGAGCCAATTTAGAAGAAGCGAAAAAACGATTTTCCTTAGTCCAAAGTGGCACTCGCAGTGAAGAAATCGACCAACGGCAAGCTGCTGTTAATGAAGCACGGGCAGCATTGGTACTGTTAGAAGATGGAACCCGTTCTGAAGAAATTGTCCAGCGTCAAGCCGCTGTTGCATCTGCTGAGGCTCAATTAAAGGGCGTACAAGTGCAGTTGGAAGATACTATTATTCGCGCTCCTCTGTCGGGAATTGTTACCCAAAAGTATGCTGAACCAGGTGCATTTGTTACACCCACAACTTCTGCATCTACTAGTGCATCGGCAACTTCTAGTTCAATTGTCGCCGTAGCAAGGGGTTTAGAAATATTAGCTCAAGTTCCCGAAGCCGATCTTGGCAGAATGAAACAGGGACAGCAGGTAGAAATTGTCGCTGATGCCTATCCCGATCGAGTTTTTAAAGGTCATGTGCGCCTGATTGCTCCCGAAGCAGTGGTGGAACAAGGTGTGACATCCTTTCAGGTGCGGGTTGCTATCGATACTGGCATAGATAAACTGCGTTCTGGCTTAAATGTGGACCTGACTTTTTTAGGCGATCGCGTTAATAATGCCTTGGTATTACCAACGGTGTCAATTGTCACCGAAAAAGGTAAAACTGGCGTACTCGTACCAGATGCAAAAAATAAACCCCAGTTCCGCGAAGTTACAGTTGGGGCACAAATTCAAGACCAAACTCAGATTTTAGAGGGAGTTAAAGCAGGCGATCGCATTTTTGTTAACCCACCCAAAGATTACAAAATTGAGAAGGCTAAAGAACAGAATAATTCGTAATTATATAAGATATGAATTTCCTTGAAAGCATGAATATGGCGGGGAAAACTCTGCTATCGAATAAGCTGCGTAGTGCCCTCACCATGCTGGGTATAGTTATTGGCAATGCCTCGGTGATTGCCATGATTGGCATTGGCGAAGGTGGGCAGAAGTATGTGAATAAACAGCTGGAGTCACTAGGGCCAAATGTGCTATTTGTACTGCCAGGTAATCGAGAAACTCAGCGAATCTCCTTTGAAGTGCCAAAAACTCTGGTGTTGCAAGATGCGGATGCGATCGCTTCTCAAGTACCAACAGTAGTAGGAGTTGCACCAGAGTTAAACAGAAGACAGGTAATTACATACCGCAACAGAAATACCGATGTCAACATCATTGGTACAACTCCTAGTTTTCTATCTGTGCGGGATTTTGAAACTGATAAAGGCAGGTTTTTTTCTGAGGTAGACATCAAGCGAAATAACCAAGTGGTAGTGCTGGGTGGAGATTTGGCAGAAAAACTATTTGGTAATAGTAACCCTGTAGGACAGCAATTACGAGTTGGAAATACCAGCTTTCAAGTGATTGGGACGTTAACAGCGAAAGGTTCCAGTGTGGGAGCAGATTATGATGATGCTGCCTTAATACCAATCACCACATCAGCAAACCGACTTGTGGGCAAGAATTCTCCTTATGGTATTGCCTTAGATTACCTCGTTGCTGCCGCTCGTGATTCCGATAGCGTGGATGCAGCAGAATTTCAAATTACTAATTTGCTGCGTCTAAGACACAAAATTAATGGTGAAGATGACTTTACTCTTCGCACCCAGAAAGATGCTTTGCAAACTGTCGGTCAAATTACAGGTGCATTGACAATTATGCTAGCTGCGATCGCCGGCATATCCTTGTTTGTCGGCGGCATTGGCATTATGAATATTATGCTAGTCTCCGTCACCGAACGCACCCAAGAAATCGGATTGCGAAAAGCGATCGGCGCAACTGAGCAAGATATTTTGCTACAGTTCATCATTGAAGCAGTGATTGTTTCCGCAGCTGGCGGCTTAGTTGGGACTGCGGTTGGCATTAGTGGCATCCTATTAGTGGCAGCCTTGACTCCTTTAGAAGCGAGTCTTTCTCCTATAGCGATTACTATGGCAGTTGGTGTCTCTGGGGGTATTGGTTTATTCTTTGGCGTTGTTCCTGCACGTCGTGCTGCTAAACTCGACCCGATTGTGGCTTTGAGAAGTGCGTAGATCAACGATTGCAAAGACACGATAAATCGCCGTCAAGACAAAACGACTAATCATTGTAGAGACGGCGATTCATCGCCTCTCTTGCGTTAACCGAATAGTATTGATATGAGTTTTATTGTTGAGCGATCGATAAAGGCATCGATGCGCGATCGCTACAATCCATTGAAGTAATTTTGCTGAAAAACGGGAAGACTATGGTTAATCCCAAATGGGGAAATTTCTATAAAAATCTCGAACAGCAAAATGCTCAAAAAATCTTTACTTAACTGTTTAATTTTGCCTGTTTCTCTAGTGCCCTGGCTCTGTGTGGGAACGCTTTTTGATTCTCAAGCCAATGCTTTACCAGGGCAAAGTACAGAAGAGGTAGGCACTTGGATTAAAGCACATCCGACACTCCGCCCCAGAAGAGGGGAGCAATTATTTGTGCAAAAGACTGATACTGCTGCCCAACGATTCACTTTTCAAGCGTCGGTATTGCCTCCTGGTAGGGTGGAGTTTTCCAAAGACCGGGGCACAATTCGGACTGAGCGCATTACTATGTATGATGCTATTAACGGCATGACATTTGCGCGTCTCCAAGAATCCTTGCGGGTAATTTATGGCTTGGAGATTTATCAAGACTACGATCGCGCCCAAGTCGTGTATCAATATCCTAACCAGAAGGTAGTTAATTCCGCGCGTCTAGCCAAAACTCCGATTCGGGAAGCCTTAAAGGGAGAATTACGAGTAGGCGATCGCTATGTATACTGGGTGGAAGTTGCCCAACCCAAGAATGGCAAAGCTTTTACCGGTCAAATGACTGTTTTGCTCAAAACTGACTTAGACAAGTTAGAAAATGAACTGCAAATTCGTTAATAGGCATCTATCTGAGTGCTGAGTGTTGAATGTTGAGTTAGGAGTGCTGAGTTAGGAGTGAGGAATTATTTTCCTTGTCCCCTTGTCCCCTTGTCCCCTTGTCCCCTTGTCCCTCATCTCTTCCCCAACTCCATAGTCGCTAAGGTTTGCCATATACCCGAAAAGATACTTTCAGCTGCTAAGGAAATTCGTAGTAAATCTTCTTTGAGTAGTGGTGGCCAATCAACCCCGGCTTTACGCCCTGCGCCAAATAGCTGTTGCGCCTTAATACTTAACTGATAAAGGGCTAAAGCCAGTTCTCGGTCTACGCTCTTTGCATCTTTGAGGGCTTCAAACACCACTTTCAATGCCAACAAAATCGAAGTGATCTGACCGGGTACCGGCGGTTTGCCCTGTTTCATACGCGTTAACAGCGCATCTGGGTTTTCCTCGGTTGTGATTGTCTGATCTATGAGGAGTTTCCTAGCTGTTTCGTAATTCATGTAGTCAGTTTAGCGTACATTTTGCTTCAGCAGTAATACTTAATTAAAAAGTAATCAAACGGCTTTCTAGTTATTTATAGCAATCTCTGATGATTTGTGAAATGATAGGCGTGGGGAAAACGATCGGGAATTAGCCATGCTCTAGGTTAACCAGATAGACTGAATATAATATCTTTGAAAAATACATCTAACTAGGAATCAAAAGTAAAATGATCTCACCGAATTTACTAGAAATTGAGCGCTCTATCCTTGCCTTGTCTGTGGAAGAACAACTTTGGTTGTTAGAAAGTATTGTTCGTAAAATTCGAGAAAATGAGTATGTAAAAGATAATTTTACTGATACTGAAAATTTAGATGAACAACTGCAATTAACCGCTATTGAGCCAAATACTCAAACCCAAATTACTGCTATCAATGATGAATTTGCAATTTCGGAAATTCTTTAATATATAGGAATAGAAATAATGAAATTATCAGACTTAAAAAGTTAAATATACAATTTATCGGTGAGCGATCGCAAAAAAATTGCTGAGTGCGATCGCCTGTTTAATACCAAACAATTCACACTGAAGTCTTGCCGACCCTAATTATGCAAGTAAAATGCGAACATCTTATCAGTTCTCTGGCTTACTACAATAGATGAAAAAAGAAAAACCTTGGTTTATATTTTCCGAAAAGTTAATACTGTTCATCAATTCCAGTTTGCTAAATCTTTTGGTTTTTAAACTATAGGGCATTGGAGAAACAGCTAATTTTTTTTTAATAATAAAACCAGCTTTTTGAATTTTTGCAATCAATTCATCAGGTGTATATTCAATCTTATGTTCAGGATGTACAAATCCTCTACGTACCAAAAGCTTTGTCAGCTGACGATTTGGCGTATCTAAACAAAATGATCCACCTGGTTTGATAACTCTAAATACTTCTTGAATTACTTTTTCGGCTTCTTCTTCTGTTACATGCTCAATGCTTTGTCCTGACCATACAAGGTCAACGGTATGTTCTGAAAAATTAGATAAATCTGCCATTGAGCGATAGATATAATTAATTTTTGTGAGATTATCTGGAGTTATGAATTGCTGGGGATGTTCCTCAGATTGCGGATTATAAATTCTTTCCTCCTGTGGGAGATCAACAATATCCAACTGTTGCGGATGGTACGGATAACCCATTACCATGAGCGCACCTTCTGGCGAACCAGGGCAAGAACCTCCTAAATCGAGAATATACTCAGCCTGTGGCAATATTTCCTGTACGAGTTTGACCCTTGCTAAGTGATGTGCCTCTATGCCTGTTCGAGAAAAAAGTTTTTGTTCAATGCCAATTGGTAACATTAAATAAGAGAGAATAACCTGAATTTTGGAAAAATTACCTTTGTCAAGATTATCTTTGTAAAATAAAAGTTCTTCTTCTGAAAGTGGAGAAAGTAAAAAGTATGCATATACTAAATAAATAAATTCTTCATTATTTGGTGAGCGCCAATTAGATAAGTAGAATAATCCGATAAAAACAGCAAACCAAAATATACGAATTATATCTTCAGGATAATATCTGACATACCTAAAAACTTTAGAAAATAAAACACCATATTTAACTATCATTTGATTTTGAAGTTTAGTCATAGTAACCACCTATATATAGCAATCCTAAATGAGCTGTGAAAAATTTTAATTAATATTAAGATAGGCTTTACCCATCAAAAACTGGATTTAGTGGGAAAATCATATCTTAGGTGTATTTTAAAAATTAAATAGAAGTCCTCTAATTCTCAACTGTACTAAGAATATTAGTATATTTTATGCCAATTATCACGCATACTATGACTGCGATCGCCTAGTTTTGGCGGGTTAGCGATCGCAAAATTAGATTATTCTGCATACAGTTAGTTGGAAACTTTAAATAATAATTAATATTTTGTTACAAATTTGGTTTGTTTGACTGTACATAGTTATTAAGCAACAAGTACCATAGATAACTCCGATGTAATCTTGATAGATTGAATTTTGTTTCATATATCTTTACGTTTTCACCAAATTCTGGTAATGCAATAGGGGAAATACGCTCTAATGATGTTGCTGATTATCAGTCAATAGGGACAATCTCGCAAAAGCAAATTTTAACGGTGCTTATTACATTGTTTAAAGTTATGTAGCCTTTTGATTACGGCCTATCAACCACTGCGGTAGACTATGCGTTGATTATGATTCTTTCGCAGAGAAGAACACTCGAAAGGAGCCGTTTTTTCAATGTCTCATACCGTAAAAATCTACGATACCTGCATTGGCTGCACCCAATGCGTCCGCGCTTGCCCTACTGATGTACTTGAGATGGTTCCTTGGGATGGCTGTAAAGCTGCTCAAATTGCCTCTTCACCCCGTACAGAAGACTGCGTGGGCTGTAAGCGTTGCGAAACTGCTTGTCCCACCGACTTTTTGAGCATCCGGGTTTACCTGGGCGCTGAAACAACTCGCAGTATGGGTCTAGCTTACTAAAAAGCTGAGTGCCGAGCGGAGTGCTGAGTGCTGAGTGCTAAGTGCTGAGATAAAAAGAAGTAAATCACAAATACAATTTTTTGATTCTTCACTCGGAACTCGGAACTCGGAACTCAGCACTCTTCATGAAATCGCAATTTTAGATTGGGGATATAATCTCTGGGTATCTAAATCCTAGAAGTTGTATTTGTACCGTCAGGTCAAAAGCTGACGGAGAATCTGCTGTAAAAAAACCTAAAATCCATAACAATACCTAGTAGTCTGCCAACCTAAAAATGTTAGGTGGAGGTTGGGTAAAGGTTAAAGGGAAAAGCGTAAAGGATAAAAAACCTTTCCCCTTTCCCCCTTACCCTTTACCCCGCTTGCGTTGCCAAGGCGTACTACTAGTGGTAGAGGGAGTATTTTACTCCCTTTTTCTTTGCAAAACGTCCACTTTATGGTACCTACTATACTGGATTTAATCATCCTGAAAAAAAGTGGTGTGAAGAATGTGCGGAATTGTTGGATATATAGGCACTCAAGCGGCGACAGACATTTTACTAGCTGGACTGGAGAAACTAGAGTACAGAGGCTACGATTCGGCTGGAATCGCCACTGTTTGGGAAGGTGAGGTAAATTGTGTGCGGGCAAAAGGTAAACTCCATAACCTGCGTTCTAAATTGGAACAAATAGAAACCCCTGCCCAAATTGGTATTGGTCATACACGCTGGGCAACTCATGGCAAACCAGAAGAGTATAATGCCCATCCCCATTTGGATACGGCAAAACGAGTGGCGGTGGTGCAAAATGGCATTATCGAAAACTACCGCGAGTTACGCGAGGAACTCAAAGCCAAAGGACACGAATTTCGTTCTGAAACCGATACCGAAGTCATTCCCCATCTGATAGCCGAATTCTTAAAGAATCTTCCCCCCTCATCTCCCTTCCTTGAGGCAGTTCGCCAAGCCGTTAACCACTTGCGCGGGGCGTTTGCACTTGCAGTTATTTCTGCTGATTTCCCCGATGAATTGATTGTTGTTCGCCAACAAGCACCTTTAGTAATTGGTTTTGGTCAAGGGGAGTTATTTTGTGCCTCTGATACACCTGCGATCGTTGCTTACACCCGTGCAGTGCTACCTCTGGAAAATGGCGAAATTGCCCGCCTCACACCTTTGGGCGTTGAGATTTACAATTTTGCTGGCGACAGGCTGAAAAAACAACCCCGGCTGCTCAACTTCAATCCTGCAATGGTAGAAAAGCAGGGATTCAAACACTTCATGCTCAAAGAAATTCATGAGCAACCAGGAGTAGTAAGAGCTAGTTTAGACGCATACTTCAATCCAGCCGAATCTACCGAATCCCCAATCAATCTTGGTTTATCTGAAGATTTATATACCGATTTAGAACAAATTCAGATCGTCGCCTGTGGTACCAGTTGGCACGCAGCATTAATCGGAAAATATTTACTCGAACAACTAGCAGGAATTTCAACTCAAGTACATTATGCTTCTGAGTATCGCTATGCACCATCACCCGTGACGGCTAACACCTTAATCGTTGGCGTTACCCAATCAGGTGAAACAGCCGATACCCTAGCAGCTTTGACGATGGAAAAAGAACGTCGCCAAGGGAAAGAATCCAAATATCAAGCGCGACTACTGGGTATTACTAATCGCCCCGAAAGTAGCCTTGGTCATCTGGTACCGCATATTATTAGTACCCTAGCAGGAATTGAAATTGGGGTAGCAGCGACGAAAACTTTTACCGCTCAACTGATGGCATTTTATGCTTTAGCATTGGATTTAGCAGCTCGTCGTCAGACAGTTTCAAAAGATACACTAGATCAAATTATTAATGGGTTGCGACAGATTCCCAAAGAAATTGAGGCGACTTTGGCAAATCAGGAAAGTTTAACCGAACAGCTAGCCCACGAATTTGCCGAAACTAAAGATTTTATTTTTGTGGGTAGAGGAATTAACTTTCCCATTGCTTTAGAAGGGGCGTTGAAATTAAAAGAAATCAGCTATATTCACGCAGAAGGGTATCCAGCTGGAGAGATGAAACATGGCCCGATCGCACTTTTAGATGCGAAAGTACCAGTAGTTGCGATCGCAATTCCTGGTAGTGTTTACGAAAAGGTTATTTCTAATGCCCAAGAAGCCAAAGCCAGAGATTCTCGGTTAATTGGTGTTACCCCCGTCAACGATGGCGAAGCTGCGGAAATCTTTAACGATTTACTCCCTGTCTCTCATGTAGATGAATTGCTTTCTCCGATTCTGACAGTAGTTCCACTGCAATTATTGGCTTATCATATTGCCGCCCGTCGCGGTTTAGATGTCGATCAGCCAAGGAATCTTGCTAAAAGTGTCACTGTAGAGTAGTATTTTTTGTGGAGGAATAATTCGTGTACAACAATAAAAAAGTCGTATAATAAATAAAAAAGTTATACAATATATAAAAAAGTTGTACAACATATCCTGTGGGTGTATATGATAAGCATCTACAGGAGTTTTTATGGCTAGAAGCAAGCAAGATTGGACGCAAGCCAAGTTTGAGCGTTACTTAAAGGAAGGCCGTGGTCAGGGTAGTGGGAAAGGCTATCAACCTTGGATAAAGATTCAGGATTTTCCTTCAAAGGGTCGTGTTTCCAGACCCCCAGGTTGGAAAACAAACCGAGAACATCATCTGCTTTCTGATAACGAGAAGCGGCTGTTTTATGTCTTCGAGTGGTCAGATACGATTGTAGATATAAGAGAGCAGTTTCCTTTAATTGACCTTGACTTAGCAATGAGTATTGCAGAGGAAATAGGTATTAACTATCCCAAAGATCCGCAAAGCAATACTCCCCGTGTTTTAACAACGGATTTTATGCTTTCTGTCAAGCAAGACAAAACGATAATTCAGAAAGCACGAACATTTAAGTTAACTAAAGATTTGGGAAGTAAGTCTGTAGCTGAAAAATTTGAGTTGGAAAAGCGTTATTATGCTGCCAAAGGTATTGATTGGGGAATAATTACGGAGAAAGAAGTCCCTAAGCAATTAGCGGAAAATGTTGAGTGGGTTCATACTGCTTATAAACTAGAAGAAAATGCAGATATAAATCTTGAAGAACTACGTGACATTGCCAACATTTTAAAATCCAGACTTCAAGAAAGTGATGCAAACATTAATCGAATAACAACAGATTTAGATAAAAATATGAATATAGAGTCTGGTACATCTCTGTATCTTTTTAGGCATCTTATTGCTAAGAAAGAAATCATTATGGATATGTTAGCCACAAAAATATCTAGTTGTCCTTCTTCTGGAGCAATTAAAAAAATTATTCTTTAGACAATAATATATAGTGCATTAACTTATATGAGTAATGATTTATTTGTCAATGATCTGATTGAATGGATTGATGAATTAGGTAATACCTTTATAGAACGAGTTCTCTGGATTGATGAAGGCTATATTATAGCCTTTGTTTTTAATATAAATACTAAAACAGGATTTCCAGAACCTAAAAAAGTTTCGGAGATTGTAGAAGCTATTTCTAATGGTAGCGCATTGAAAATTAAATCAGATCCGTGGGCAAGAATAGTAACAGAGGAAGATTTGTCTGAGAAAGAAAAAGAACTTAGAGATAGAGCTTGGGAAATAATTTCATTTATTGTTATTCAAGAACCCTCGATATATTATCGGGATTATAGAGGTGCTTTAGTTCAGCAGACTATTGAAAAATATAATACAGGTAGAAGTAAAGGTAAATTAGTAGAAATAAGTGTTTATAAATATTTAAGAAGATTTTGGCAAAGAGGTAAAAATAAAAATTCTCTTTTGCCTGATTATGTAAATTCTGGCGGTAAAGGAAAGCCTAAAGCATCTGGAGAAAAAAAGAGAGGAAGACCAAGAAAATATGTACACGATCAAAAAATTGGTATTGGAATAAATGTCACTGAGGAAGATAAAAAAATATTTAGATTTGCAATCGCTAAGTTTTACAATAACTCTAAAGAAAATTTTTTAACAACCGCCTATGATTTAATGATTAAAGAATATTACTCAGAAGACTTTTATTACGATGAAAATGGAGCCAAAAAAAGTATTTTGATTCCTCCAGACAAACGACCTACATTTACTCAATTTAAATACTGGTATGAAGTAGAACAATCGGATACTAGAAAGACTATCATATCTCGTAAGGGTTCGATAAAATACGCTTTAGAACATCGAGCCATTACGGGAACTTCCCAAATGGAAACTATTGGGCCTGGATCTAGATATCAGATTGATGCCACAATTGCTGATGTATATTTAATATCAATGTACAATCGGAACTGGATTATTGGTAGACCTGTTATCTATGTGATTATTGATGTTTTTAGCCGTATGATAACGGGAGTTTATGTTGGATTAGAAGGGCCATCTTGGGCAGGGGCAATGATGGCTTTAGCCAATTCAGCCACAGATAAAGTAAAATTTTGCCAAGAATATGGTATAGAGATTTCTGGAGATGAGTGGCCATGCAGACATATTCCTGATACCATTTTGGGCGACCGTGGCGAATTAGTAGGAATGAAGGTAGAAACATTAATCCCTAATTTAGATGTTCGCATTGAAAATGCTGCTCCTTATCGAGCAGATTGGAAAGGATTAGTTGAAAGACAATTTCGGACTATTCATGGGTATGTAAAACCATTTGTTCCCGGTTATATAGATACTGACTTTAGACAGAGAGGAGGCCATGATTATCGTCTCGATGGTAGGCTTAACATAGATGAATTTACTAAAATAGTTATCTTTCTGATTCTCCAGCACAACAATCATGATTATTTAACTAAATATGCTAGAGATGAAATGATGATCACTGATGATGTTAATCCTATACCTAGAGAGTTATGGCAATGGGGGATTGCCAATCGTTCTGGTAGACTGAGAACTTTCCCAGAAGATATTGTCAAGCTGAATTTAATGCCAGCTGAAAAAGCAACAATTACCGCTCGTGGTATTAAATTTAAGGGAATGTATTATACTTGCGAGAAAGCAAGGAAAGAATTCTGGTTTGAAAAATCTAGAAGTAGTTTACTTTCCAAATCCGAAAAATCATTGGATATATCATATGATATCCGACAATCAAAGTACATTTATTTGCGTTCTCCAAATGGTAGAGACTTTGAGAAGTGCTTTCTTTTAGAGTCTGAACAAAGATATTTAGATAAAAATTTATATGATATTGAATATTTATTTGCATACGAAGAATTGCAAAGGCAAAAACACCAAGGTAAACGGCTACAAGAAAAAGTCGATTTGATAGCAAATATAGAAAGTATAGTTAGCAAGGCTAAAGAAGATACTGAAGCGGTTTTAGACGATAATACAAGTAATAGACAAAAGGTTGCAGGAATTCGAGAAAATAGAGCCTTTGAAAAAGATATACGACGTAAAATTGAAGGTTTTGAACTTGCAAAAGAAGAAATTACTAATAGTACCGAGGCTACGAATAATAAAGTAAACACTCAATGTGAAGATTCAGAGTCATCCAAATTATTGAAGCCTGACCATATGGATTTACTAAGGCGAAAAAGACAGGAGCGAAAACGTGGAGAAGATTGAGGGCGAACTTGTTATGATTCCTAATGGGAAATCAGCGATTGTTGCCAGATATATAGACCAAAAACTTCTAGAATACAACACCAATCCATTGATTCAGGCACTACCTCCTATCCTTTCATCGGAAGAATTTATAGATAAAGTAACGAGAACACCAGACTTTGATGAGCAAGAGAGGCAGCTAGAAGCGCATTATAGATTTCATTGCATTGAGAGGCTATCTCGATATTTTGATCCTCAAAATAAAACTGTTGAATTACAGAAGGTCATTTCTGTACTCATTATGACGGGCTATTTAGCTCGGAATATTCTGAAACCTGAATATGCGAGTCGCTCTAGGCAAATTTATAATGCAATAAAAGATGGAGGAGGTAAAAACTTAGAAAACTATGTTAATCTTCCTACATCTGCTTCCGGTTTAACCCTAATTGGCCCATCAGGGATGGGTAAGTCTACGAATTTTAAAAATATTCTTAATCTTTACCCTCAAATAATTCTTCATCCTGAGTATAGTGTTTACCAAATAGTTTGGTTGATGGTTGACTGCCCTCATGCTGGTTCTTTGAAGGGTCTGTGTACTGATATTTTTCTTGGTGTTGACAAACTATTAGGTACTAATTATTTTAAAAAATTTGGTTCATCGCGCAACTCAGAAGATTACATGCTTGCTCAAGTTGCCCAAATTGCCCATACCCATCATTTAGGCGCTCTAGTTATAGATGAGATGCAAAATCTTGTTACAGCAAGAAGAAGTAGCTCAGATATGTTGAACTTTTTAGTAAAAATGGACAATACTGTAGGAATTCCAGTAATCCGAGTGGGAACAAATGAGGCTTTTCCTATTCTTCAAGGAAATTTTAGAAATGCTAGGAGAGGAACAGGAGAAGGAAGTGTAATTTGGAATAGAATGGTAAACGATAATGAATGGTATTTCTTCATGGAAGGAATGTGGGAATACCAGTGGACAAAAATGTATGTTTCTTTCTCTGATGAAATAAACGAAGTTTTTTATGACGAAAGTCAGGGAATTATTGATATTGCTGTCAAACTTTACAAAATGGTTCAATGGAGAGCTATCTCAATAGGTGGGAAAGAAATTATTACTATTGATATAATTCGTCAAGCAGCTAAAGACGGACTATATTTAGTCAAGCCAATGCTTGATGCTATTAGGTCAGGTGATAAAGAGTGGATGATTAAGTATAAAGATATTGCTCCTCTCGATACTACAGAATATCAAAATAAATGTTTATCTGAGCTTGATTCTAAAGATTTGCAAGAGATTCGGAGATTAGCCAGAAAGCAACAGACTCATCAGAAAGTATCACCGAAGCTAAATTATGTAATTCTTGAGCTTTTGAAGTTGGAAGTAGAACCTGCTAAAGCAAAAGAATGTGCTGAACAAGTAATAGTTTCTAGTGATGAAGATGCAGACATTACATTGTTAACAAAGAAAGCATATACTCTTGCTTTGCAAGGAGGACAAGTAAATGAGAGTCTTGTTAAGGCAAATACAAGCAAGGCTAAATTAAAACCAAAGTACCAAGCAAATGACATTCGACGAATTGTTGAAAATGCCAAGAAGGAGAAAAAATTTGCATACGATGATTTGAAATTAGCTGGTATAATCAAAAATCCAGTCGAAGATTTTATAAATATTTAGCTTCTTGATGCTTAGTTTTTTCCCAACTCTGTATCCTGATGAGCTTTTGTATAGTACTTTAGCTCGATACCATATTCGGAGTGGTAATAACAGTTTCAAACAAACTGACTTAGAGGTATTCGGTTATAGTTCTCAACAAGTATCCAAAGTTACTTTAACTAATAACTTAAATTATTTAGTTAAAAATTTACCTTTACGTTCTCAGCAGACAGTTGATAATTTACTGCAAAATCATACTTTATATCCTTTTTACGGAACTTTTTTAATACCACAGGAAGCTTGGTTATTGAAAGACTCAATGAGTAGAAAACTTAGTGGGTCTATTTTAGAGGTTGCTAAAGTGGCTACTGGTTCTAGTGGTGAGTCAAAAAAATTTTTAAAATTTTGTCGTGAATGTTTAGAACAAGATACACATCAATATGGTGAGCCTTACTGGCATAGAACACATCAAGTACCTGGCATATTAGTTTGTCCAACTCATGGTGTCCTTCTGTGCGATAGTTCTGTCGCAGTTGAATCGAAAGGTATACATTATTATGCTGCGAGCTTAGATAATTGTTTAGTAGTGACTGATATAAAAATTTTGGCAAATCAAACTTTAAGAACACTTTTCACAGTGACAAATGATATTAACTTGCTGATTCATAGTAATTTTGCCTTTAAAGGCTTGGCTTGGCTTCGCGCTCAGTACCAACGTTACTTAGTGGATAAAGGGCTATTGCAAATTTTCCCTGCTGGGAAGTTTAAATTTGACGAATATGGTTTTTCAAAGCTTATATTTGATTTTTATGGTCAAGAATCTTTAGAAGCTCTCAATCCAAAGTTAACCCAACATCAAGGTAAATATTTCTCCCATTGCTTGCTTGGATGTGACTTAAATCCAGCAATTGACCGGATCACCCATATCTTGATGATAAAATATTTAGCAAATTCTATAGAAGTATTTTTTCTGTAGGAAAGTTCACATATATTTTTTAAGTTTATTAATATAAAACAATAAAAAGTTACTAAAAATTATCATCTTTGCTTGTCGTTTTAAAGTAATCTCACATTAATCACTAAGGTAGCCTAAGTAATAATTTAGTTGCCTCAAATATCGTGTATCTGCTTAAAGATAGGGTGGGAAAGATGATTATTGATTGCAGCTTACCTACGCAGATTTCTCCAGAGTTACCTTTAAACCTAATAAAGCAAAGAAAGCTTTTAACATCTCAGTTACCATACATAGATTTAATTTTTACCCTGATTGGTGAGACAGTACCTCTCGACCACGGCTATGAGCTATTTTCTGCGATCGCTCATTTTGAACCTGAACTTCATAAATTAGATACAGTTGGAATTCATACCATTGCAGGTATTCCCAAAGAAGGTGTAATTCAGCTAACTAAAAATTCTAGGCTTCGGATTCGGCTACCAGTGGAGCAAGTGCGTTTGGTTTATCCGTTAGCAGGTAAGCCTCTGAGAATTGGCAAGCATACAATTCGCTTGGGGATTCCTGAAATTTATTTGCTTGAGCCTGCTGAAAAACTGGGATCGCGTATAGTGATTATCCAGGGTTATCAAGAACCAGAGTCATTTTTAGCAGCAGCACAGCGTCAGTTAGAACAACTGGGTATCCAGGCAAAAGCCTTTATTACTAAAAATGCTGATGGTAGCCCAAAACGTAGAAGTATCAAAATCAAGCGCTTTACGGTTGTGGGTTTTGGGTTAGAAATCATTAATCTCAGCAATGAAGATTCGCTAACATTGCTCAGACATGGCATTGGGGGAAAGCGCAAGATGGGTTGTGGCGTTTTTTTACCAGTGAAGAGAAAGGGAAACGCAAGTTAAAGCTAATTTTAGCTACTACTCAATGTAAGTATAAGAGCGTTTAGCTTCAATGCATCTAAATAAGTTTTTGAATATTTCCCAGAAATAAATAAGATGTCTGTAGTGGCTAGTGTTGTCAACCCCAAAATTCAGTTAAATTTGGGCGACCCAAGCATAACTTGGATACATCGTGCTGGTATAGCAGGACTTTGGATGACGCTCAGGCAACTAGAAAAACTATACCCAATACCTGCAAAACGACCTGGTAATTTAACTTGGTTCCTGAGTCCTCGCAGTATCAGCCTTGAATGGCAAGGGCAGGATTTCATAGTTTTAGACTGGTTGCTAAAGCAATCTTTTCAGATTAATGAAGAGGGTCTAATTTCGTTGATAGGCTTAAATACGCATTCCATCAATATTGAAACCCAAATTAATATTCACCTGGGAATCACGGCAACATTCCTTCAACATAATCAGGTTGTTAAATTTAAAGGGAAAAAATCTAAGTCATTAAAAGTTGATGGTGTTGATGGCATAGAAATAGATGTTGAATATAAGAAAGCAGTTTCCTATGCCCATCAACATTTTGCTAAACAACTATGCGATGAACAAGGTCAATTCTTACAGCAGTCAATTGGCGTAGTGGGTTGGCTGTATCCGGGATCTGTAGTTCGTCATGTCGCTTTTACAAAAGAAACTAAGTTTGAAGAGAAACCACAACTGGCTTTTGCTCTTTTATATGCTCCTGTTGCTTGCCACTACTTTGTATTGCGATCGCATACTCAACCGCAACACCCACAGTATGCCTTAGTTATACCTAAAGTGGCTAACTTAGAAATCTATGCCCAGCAATACTGGAGTTTGGAAAACTTGGATTACAAATATTTCCATATATCTAGCTTAGGAGATGCTGCATTAAGATTCCTGACTTATAAAACAACTGCTATACCCAATCAAGTAAAACGATGCCAAGTAATATTATTTGGAACGGTAGTTTGGTCAAAGCAGCAAAAAACTCGCACGGAAATAGCAGTGGTAGAAGCGACTGAAATAATCGATATCTATAAGCTTAGTTGCATCTCTTTTCCAGAGTACAGAGTTATTAGTTATCAAAATAAAAACTTTATTATTAGCAATGCGATTAAAGCAATAATTGCTGATAATTTAGTAAAAGGTTTTTCCTGGTGGAATGATTTATATATAAAAATTTTAAATTCAAATTTATTAAAAGCAATTCTTTATGAAGATAGAGGAATATACAAAATGATTCAACACTCTAAATGGGATGTAGAAGCTCAAAAGCTATTTATTCAAGCTTGTCATGAAGCCTTGAAAAAGATATATGCTAAGATTTATGACCGAACCAAAGAAGGTCAATATGCTCAAATTGAACGAGAAAATATACGTATTTTATCGCAATTAGGAAGATGCACGAATGTTGAAAACTTCCGCAAATTTATTGCAGAGTTCTGGGGAAGAGCAGGACAGCTTTCAATTTTAGAAGAACATTGGGAAGAATTACTGCCCTTGACATCGGGAATCATGGATTGGAAGGTTGCCAGAGATTTAACTTTTATTGCTATTGCTAGCTATCCGA
Source organism: Nostoc sp. DSM 114167 (assembly GCF_052692655.1). Lineage (NCBI taxonomy): Bacteria > Bacillati > Cyanobacteriota > Cyanophyceae > Nostocales > Nostocaceae > Nostoc > Nostoc sp. DSM 114167. The sequence continues at coordinate 1,706,509 of NZ_CP195116.1, read as the reverse complement.
AAAGCAAGAATATAAATATAAAAATATCAGAAAAAGCTGAGTTGGACAATGAATAAATATGTATTTTTAAACTGATTTCATTAATCCTTTAGCTAACTTTAAAATGTTTCATTTATTCGGCAATATTTTGACAAATCACGGAACCGCAGCTAATAATCGTGGGGAAAATGAAGGGAACATAACTACCTTACAAAAATTAATTTGGAAAGGTGAAGTTCATACTATCATTTCATCTGAAGCAATTCGTTGGGCATTACGGTACTACTGGCAAAATGTTGGCTATCCGGTGAATCGACGTTGGGATGAGAATGCTCAACCAGTAGCGAATCATGTTTGGCAAGACCCCAACTTTGATGCTCTTCGCTTCATTGATGATGATATTTTGGGATTTATGCAGGCAGAAGCAGCAAAAGTCGAAGCGTCAGATGAGGCTGAAGATGAAGTAGAGGAAACATCTCAAGATGATCATAAAAAAAGTTCTAAAGGTAAGGACAAGCAAACTTCTCCACGTAAAGGCAAGCAAAAGCCTAAAGGGAAAATAACTGCTAGACGAGGTGTATTAGAAGTTACTCGTGCGGTCTCAATGATACCCTTTACGGGAGACATTACCTTTAATGCTGTTAGTGGAGTCAAAGGACGAAATTCTCTTTATGCCACAGAGATTCATGCTACTCGTTATCAATATGGTTTTGCATTAACACCCGATAGTCTTAAAGATAAATCTCGCATCCATGCTGTTCTAGATGGTTTGGTTTCGATTGGTGAAGTGGCGGGAAATCATGCCCGCTTTTTGTATGATTTCTCCCCTGAAAGTATTGTACTGCGGTGGACACATGATTTTTCACCTCGTTTTCTATATTGCTTTGAGCAAGACGAACTGGGAAATATGTCAGTATCAAACTTAGTGCGACAGGTAGAAGTAGGAGATATTGATCCCAAAGAATTATGGATTGGAGGCTTAATTTCTCAAGGTTTAGAAGATTTGGGAGCAAATGTGTTTCCTGGAGTGAAATCCGCAGTCAATGCGCTAAAACAGGTCATTGCTGAAGATTTGCAGTTGTTATCAGGGAGGGACTAAGTGACGACAATTGCTTTGAAAGTTGAAGTACCTATTGCTTGTTTTCGTCACTCCCGTGCTAGAGAATATGCTGAAACGTATCCAGTCCCTCCACCTTCTACAGTGTACGGGATGTTGCTTTCTCTAATTGGTGAGACAGATCGTTATAAGCATTGTGGCACTCAATTAGCGATCGCACTCTTGTCTAAACCAGAGAAATCTATTGTAATTCGGACTTTTCGCAGGTTTAAAACGAAAGATATCCACGACCCTAAGAATGTTAAACCTGATTATCAAGAGTTGCTAACGAACGTTGAGTTTGTAGTTTGGGTGAAAACAGACAAAGCAAAGCCTACTTTACCAGAACGTTTGCAGCAGGCATTTGCGAACCCAGCTTCTATTAATCGATTTGGTGGACTGTGTTTAGGTGAAAGTCGGGATCTAGTCAATACTGTTACCCTTTTACCTGAGAACTATGATGGTGAGGCGCTGTGGTGGTTAGTTATAGATGAAGATGGTTCGCTAACTCTACCCTACTGGGTTGACCATGTTGGGTCTAAGAAAACGCGCTGGCAGTGTTATGAGCTTCAAGAGTCCCAGGTATGGCAACCACCGGATTTATCGTGGACTACAATTCAAACTAGTTGAAAAATGAGGATATTTAGATTTTGGCAAGGATATCTGCTTGTTGCGCCAACGCAAAGAGATAAAAAATCGGTATTCTTTACTAAATCAGCAATCTAGCGCTTTCACCATGATTTTAGGATGCTTGCAGTTCCTCAGAAAGTTCCAATAATAAGCCTTCTGAGCGTTGTTAAGTTAACCTAGCCCATTAAATTTTGCAAATTTAGTGCCTCCTAATGACAGGTGCTTGTAAGATTATCTACAAGACCTGATGGATTAACGTGTTTAGCCATCGCCATTCTTTAACATTAGATGTCGTAAGACGTTGAGCAGTTCTAAATTTATCTGCGCCAAATCCAGTGAGAGCAATTCTTTAACATTAGATGTCGTAAGACGTTGAGCAGCAATTAAGCGCTTGTCCAAATTGCTCATAAAGCTCATTCTTTAACATTAGATGTCGTAAGACGTTGAGCAGTTGATAACCAGTGCCAAGATTCTCAACGCGATCGCTATTCTTTAACATTAGATGTCGTAAGACGTTGAGCAGAAACTACTTCTGACTTCTTCTGCTTTGGTTTCAAAGTTCTTTAACATTAGATGTCGTAAGACGTTGAGCAGAATGCTCACTACTGATGATAGCTGCTGCGTCTTTGGGTTCTTTAACATTAGATGTCGTAAGACGTTGAGCAGCAATTAATAGGGGAGTTCCGCAAACCAAACGCAGGAGTTCTTTAACATTAGATGTCGTAAGACGTTGAGCAGATAATTAACATCCTCCCCTTATACTCCCGCCTCGCTGTTCTTTAACATTAGATGTCGTAAGACGTTAAGCAGTCGCATATTTCTCATATCAAGGTTGGTTTAAAGTCCGTTCTTTAACATTAGATGTCGCAAGACGTTGAACAGAATTATACTGCTCTTTATCATAGGTTATACTTCAACTACTCTCTTCACTGGAAATTTTTGCACGGATTTGTTCCCATTGCTCAATCTGCTTCTGTAATTGCAATTTGCGATCGCCATCAACTGCACCAAGACCAGTAAACAAACCCTGACCATTCAACTGATCGCGGTAAATAGCAATCAATTCGGTCAGTGCTTTTTTACAGCTTCCATCTCCTCTTCAGTGAGGGAATTTGTATCTAAGCAAATCAGTCGTCTGCCAATTCTCTCCACAAGCTCTGACCTGCTTAGATCCAAATTGGAGGCGATCGCATCTAATCCTTCAATACCACTGGGAGTAAGGGCTAGATTGACCCTTTTCTTAACCTCGTCGTACATCTCTGGTACGTCTTTTTGTCCTTTCTGCCCTTTCTTTCCCATTAGTACCAAGCTATTACACACCTCCTAAATCATAGTCAACAGCAAGGACTACAGGTAGATTCTATAAATTGCTCAAAGATATTTAGTTATTGTGTAATACCTGAGTCACTGATAAAATAGGCGTTGTACAATACCTAAATCCTTGATTATAGAGGATAAAAATCCTCATAATTTTGTTTGCTATGGAAAATTGGTGCGGATAGCAATAGCCACAAACTTGAAACACTCTGGAATTTACAAAAATATCTTTTCCGGTTTCAACATGAGAAAGAATCTATGCTTGGCTTTTTTCCAGCCCCTTATCCAGATGAAATTTTATACAGTATCTTGGCTCGTTACCACATTAGAAGTGGTAACACCAGTCCAAAAATAACTCTAAGGGAGCTATTTAATTCTCAAGGTGTAATAGCTACTGTTGACTTACCTTCCAACCTGAATTCGTTGATTGAAAATCTCCAATTTATCTCGAATTATCAAGTAGAAGATTTGATATATAAATATACCCTCTATCCTTTCTACAGTGTTTTTCTGCCACCGAAAAGAGCTAGTCAGGTGATGGAGTCAATGAAGGCAGATTTCGGAGGAGATATTCATACCAGAACTGGGATTATGGCGAGTTCGTTGAAGGTACAGAGGTATCTGCGATTTTGCCCAAAATGTTTGGAAGAAGATTTACAAAGCTATGGGGAGTCCTACTGGCATAGGCTACACCAAACACCAGGGGTTCTGGTTTGTCCAGTTCATAGCGTGACTTTGCAAGATAGCACAATTCCCATGCAAGGTTTTAACAGGCATGAATACTATGCTGCAAGCCAAGAAAACTGTCCTGTTGTACCGATACAACAGACTTACAGTCAAGAAACTTTAAAGAAATTGCGACTGCTGGCTCAAGATATTTCATGGTTGATAAATAATAATCTTTTCTCTAGAGAACTAGAGTGGTTCCAAAGAAAATATATAGCTTTATTGATTGAAAAGGATTTTGCAACTGCAAGCAGGCGAGTAAACCAGAAGAGATTACTAGATAATTTCTTGTTCTTTTATGGTGCTGAAGTGCTTGAGGCTGTTAACTCAATAGTGAATTACGAAAATGAGCAAAACTGGCTATTCAGTATTGTCAGGAAGCATAGAAAGTCATTCCATTCCATTAGACACCTACTCCTAATTAGATTTCTGACGAATTCTATCGAGGAATTTTTCAACACGGATTACGAGTATAAACCTTTTGGTGAAGGGCCTTGGCTGTGTCTAAATGCTGCGGTAGACCATTACCTCAAGCCAGTAATAACTAATCTTGTTGTCACTCACTGTTTGGATAATAAAAAACCGTTAGGTACTTTTTCTTGTTCCTGTGGCATGGTTTATTGTAGAACTGGCCCTGATAAAACTGATGAAGACAAGCTACGAATTGGCAAAGTCTTCACTTACGGTCAATTTTGGGAGCAGAAGCTAAAACAACTGGTAGAAATTCAAAGATTAGGTCTACGAGAGACAGCAAGACGGCTCAATGTCGATCCCAGAACGGTAAACCGTTATACTGCCATACTTAAGCTAAAAACTTTTTGGAAATCTTCACAGGAAAATCGGCTAGTAGACTTACAGGAAGTTTTAGACTCAAATCTAAATTTAGCCAGCGATCGCAAAATAAAATACAGGGAAGCTTGGAAAGCTTTACAAAAGCAGTACCCAGAGGCATCGAAAACTACTCTCAGGGCATTAGCTAAGGCAACCTATATTTGGCTATACAGAAACGATAAAGAGTGGCTCAACAAAAATTCGCCTTCTTTAAAAGTGCCTGTCCCTTGCATCGGTAAAGTTGATTGGGCAGAAAGAGACAAGCAAGTTCTCGAAAAGGTAAAAAATGCTGTGCGATCGCTTCTGAGTGCAGAAAAACCTGCGAGAATAACTATTGGCAAGATAGGCAAAGCTATTGGCTTACTGGCACTACTCGAAAAACATTTGTCAGAAATGCCAGTGACTAAGGTTTATTTAGAATCAGTGACAGAAACTGTAGAGGATTTTCAGATTAGGCGTATTAAGTGGGCAATTCAACGGCTTGATGATTGCGGAGAAGAAATTCAGCCTTGGAAGGTGATTAGACTGGCTGCGCTACGAGAAAATTGCTCACAGAGAGTAAAAGCAGCTTTAGAAAGTGAGCTTTATAAGCAACCTGATTAAGTTAATAACACTTTCTTGATGATAGTTCTGTTGAGCAAAAGTTCCAAAGAAAAAAGAGACGTGAATTTAACACGTCTCTAGGTAATGGGAAGAATGCTGAGTTCTAAGCTACATCTGCAACCAGTAAGCCGTTGACAGCAACAATCAAAAGCAGTGCCGAATCAGAAGTGTCACAGCAGTGTCTTTTATCGCTATTACAGGGTTGTGTTACCCATTTGCCTTCAAGATTGTGGTAAAAAGTTCCCAGAAGTTGGGAACCGTTCCAAACTCGATACAGTTCTCCCAAATCATCCGGTACTGAGTCAATTTCAATTTCTGGTGCTGCTACGTCAGCTAAGTAGTCAACATATTCTTCAAACTCTTCTTGATCCGAGGCTTGGTTGTCAAATTCATCTTGTACAATCATCTGAGTAACCTCATTGATGGGGTTTAACAAAAGGCGATCGCAATCTTTGGACGGAGGGCGATCGCCTTTTTGATTTTATAAAATATATTAGCTACTATAGTAGCTAAAAAACAAGATAATATTGAAAACTTTAATTAGTCACTTCTACAGTGCTAAGGAAGTCGCTTAGAGAAATATTTAATGCAGCACAAATAGCCTCTAATACTTTAATAGAGACACTTTCAGACTCACCATACTCTAGTTTTTTGATGTTCTGATGCGAGCATTCCCCTCCTCTAGCTGCAATTTCATCAGCTAGTTTTTGTCGCGATTTTTTCCCGCGCAATCGTTTTAGAAGCTCACCTCTGTCGTTATTCCAAGCGACGAATACAACATCTGCAACATAAATATACATTTTCGTTTCTTTTTGACCCTTATCACTCATATAATAGCTACAGTAGTAAACAAACAGCAAAATTTTGGGCTACTACAGTTTACAAACTATGAGGAGATAAGATGAAAGCGATCACCTAATGCACTACAATCTAGTCAAACTCAAGAATGCTCGTTTTTTGGACGGGTTATAAAATTAGAGAAAAATAATTAACTAATACCGTAGCATTACCATATTTTCATCAAGACCTTGACAGAAAAATTCTAGTCTTTGATTTTTCTCTACATCTCTAAGGTTGATGGGACTGACTATAAATGGAAATAATGCGGGTGTTTGGCTAATTACACCTAAAGCTTGGGAATTAGAATTACTTGCTATTAAAACTGCTTCTATGAGCCATGCTACCAGCCTCCTGTTATCGATTAATTGTACTGATGCTGGTTGATATACACCCTTTTCACTAGTATCTAGCAAGACTCCCCAATCGACAAAACAGCGCAGTAGACGTTGAGTTGCGCGTGATACTGTTTCTCTTTCACCTAACTGTTCTTTGATGCGTCTTTGCACCGAAGCTGCTGCAAATAAACCTTGTAATCTTAGTAAACGCCCAACATTTTCTGCAACAGTCCCGAAAAATGGGTAAACAGCCATAGCCATACCCCAATGGATAACTATGTGTTGATTAGATGGGCTGATTCTTAAAAGTTCCAAAGCTTCATTTCGCAGAGGTTCTAGGTTTGTTGGCACTCCGACCCAGATTTTCAGCAGTATCGAAATGGTTTTTCTGCGGCCACTAGATTTACTTTCACTACCAACTGAAACCTTATCTTGCAAAAATTCATTCAGTGCTGTTTGAATTTCTGAGCGTGTAGAACCAGCTAAAAGAAGATTGGCTGTAAGTTCCAACCAATTTAATTGAATGCGCTGACTAAAACCAACTTCTACCCGCCTGCTCATTTGGATCAAACTGAAACGCTAATAAATGGTACTACTAACTCTTCAACAGAAATACCACCATGAGCAACAATTTGTTTCCCTTCTTGAATAAATGCTTGGCGATCGGGTGCTAGAAGCGGTAAGTATTTTTCTGGTAATCCTAAAGGTTGCCACTCAATTGCATTGGGGAATTCACTTTTAACTTTTGCTCTCAAAATAGAATCTGAGTATATTCTCACTCTTTCTCCACGTAAATCAGCGATCGCACCTTCTCTAGGCTGCCCGATACCAGTTGCCTCAATGTTACCGTGATCAGATGTCAGAAAAATTTTAAATTTTTGCGCCAGTAGAAGGTCTAAGAAATTTGCCATCCAACCAAGTTCTGCCCATTGGCGTACTTGGTTGTGCATCCCGGCAGTACCAAGTTGCATTCCGTGCATGATTTTATCGACTTTATCCACCACCAAACCTACTACCCGTAATTTGGGGGATAGTTTCTGTTCTACCAACGAAACACTATCTGCTTCACCCAGACCTTTAGCATAGGCAACTTCAGCCTGGTTTAAGCCTTGAGCAGGATCAGTCCAAAAATTTTTCCAGAGAGATTCTTCTTTAGCTGTGGTTTCTAGGCTACTGGGAAAAAGATTTGGAGGTTTCCCTGCAAATATTGCTTGCCTAGAAACGGAAGTGATTGTAGGTAGCCATGCAAATACTGTTTCGTCGCGGAAACTTAACTGAGGACGTTGTGCTAGCAGCACATCTTTCAGCACTAACCACTGGTCTAAAGCTAAACCATCTAATACTACTAAGGCTACTTTATTGGTTTTCGATGCTTCTAAATACCGTGCTAGAAAACGCGGAATTTGGTGTAACATCACGGGAGGACTTGGTGGTTGATTGTAAAGTGTTCCATAACGCGAACTTACCCAGCGAAAAAAGCCAGCGTCTACCTTTCCTTGCAGGGTGAGAAACTGTCCATGAAAGTCTGATATCTTGTCTTGGTGCCACAAAACTATCAATTTTGCCCAAGCTTCACTAAACTTTAGCCAATCTTGGTGTTTAGCATCACTGGGAGGAATGGATGAATCTAAAGATTCTAATAAACCTTGTAAGCGTCTGTGTTGGTCAACTTTTGGGTCGAAACACAAACCTACTTTTATCCAAGGATTTGACTCCAAGTTTGTGGTAGTTATTTTTAATTCATCAGCGTTAATTGGTTGAAGATAGCCTTCTAAGAAAAGATGGTTGATGTAAACGCGAATATCTTGATTCTCGAAGGGCAATTTAGTTGAAGTGGTATAAGTACCAGTTGCTTCCGAAACTTGGCTTGACTTTACTAAGTGCTGACGAACGAATTCTGGCCAAGCTTGCTGCAAAAAGGCAAAGAAGGCTTGGCGATCGCAAATGATTGTTTCTAGGGGTAAAGTGGAAAATAGTTGGCGATCGCGCAGAGTTTGAATGAAGCGATCGCATAAAATCTCTGGTAATCTTTGTCCCCGATAGTGCCAGCGTAAAAGAATTAGCAGTAAATCCGATGTTTGCTGTATTAAGTCGGGATCAATGTTGTAAACATACCGCAGAATAAATTCCTTAGTGGCATTTTCACCTAATTGTTCTGGCTTATGTTGTGCCTGTGCTTGATATAGTGCATCAAAATTGCTGCGGTCTAGAGAATTAACTACGCTGTAGCTAAGATTGGGAAATAAACTTCCTATACTGAAAGCAAGCTGTCGTCTTGCTTGTATTAAATCATAGGGGAGCAAGCGTAACTCTTGTGTATCCTTGTTGACGACAATTACTAAATCTAACGCTGCACCTTGTTGTTGCTGGGGACGATATTGAGATTCGTAGATGTAACGGAAAGCGATCGCATCCTCAAAGTGGACTATCTCAAAACCTCTTGCTTGTATTCTTTGCAACATCTCTGCTTCTGTCAGCAAGCCGTCTGGATCTGCAACTAACGTCAGAGTTGCCACCTGTGGTGTAAATTCTTTTAAAATTTGGTTACGCCAGTTCACAAATAATTCTCCACCCGCATTAGCAATAAAGGTATTAATTCTGGTGTTACCTCAGATTTTTGCTGCATGGCTTCACGCCAAGTTTGTTCTTCTTGCGTCAGCTGCGTCAAGCGATAATCTCTCACTTGAGGTAGCCCAATACGTTCTATCGCACGTCGTCTTGCTGCAAAAGCGTACATATTTTTTTCACGTTCTTTCTCAAGTTGTTGGTGATGTTTCCGTAGCAGTTCTTCATAAATGCCTTTACCTTGAACTAATGCTGTTTCCCAAACTATGCCAAATGCTTTTGTTGCTTCTTCTCCACAGAGGTGTTTTGGAATCTCCACTTCCTCTGTTAATAATTGTTCCCAAATATAACGGGCTGTAGGTAAGAAAACTCGCCCATCATCATTAAGAAATATAGGCATCATCCTTTGCTGATTCCAATCTTCGGTATAAATAGCTATTCGCCACAGTGACCAAAACCCTTGGACATCTGCTGGTAAACTTGGGATGGAAAGATAAGGGATGGGTTGCCCTTCGGCGAAACAAGTTTTCGCCATCATGACCATGCCTCGAATTCGAGAATCTTCTAAGGTTAAGTGCTGGGCATTGGCTGCGGCTGTTGCTTCTGTTACATTAAACACAGCGTTTTTTAACTGTTCACCTGTGGGTAAAGTTAAATTCCAAGTGTCACCTTTTTTTTCAGCTATGCCACCATGCGATCGCAAATAATTGATGGTCATCCGTTCAACCCAGTGGGGAATGGGATGATCTATCAGTTGTTGTGCGGCGGTAGGATCTAGTTCCTCGCTTGTTTGGTAGATTGCTGTACTTTCTTTGGCTACTACAAGCTGTTGTTGTACTCGACTTACCACTTCTTGGACTTTGGTATCTAAAATTTCTGGGTTGATCAGGGTTTCGATATACAAGTCGTCAAATATCTGTCCGGCTTGTGCTGAATCCAGCACATCACCAGTTTTGTCTACACCAAATTCATTAAGAATGACTGCCAGCTTTTCTTCTAGTACCTCACGGACGCGGTATTCTACTGTGTCTTCAAACACAAAGTTCAAAGCGCGGACGGAGAAAGTTTGTCCAATCCGGTCTACCCTACCAATGCGCTGTTCTAATCGCATGGGGTTCCAGGGGATATCGTAATTAACGACTACGTGGCAGAACTGTAAGTTTAATCCTTCTCCACCGGCATCAGTGGAAATTAAAATGCGAACATCTTTGGCAAAGGCTTCTTGAACTTGTTTGCGTTCCTCCATACCCATTGAACCGTTGAGACAAACTACAGAAATACCGCGCTGAGTTAAAAATTCTCGCAGCATTTTTTGGGTAGGGACAAATTCAGTAAAAATCAGAACTTTGATGTCAGGGTCGCTTTCTTCCTGCTGCAAGCGATAAATCCAGTCTAGTAACTCTTCCGCTTTGGGGTCTGCACCTGCGGCTTCTGTCAGTTTGGCAGCTTCTAGTAATAATTCCACCTCAGCTTTTTCGTTTTTAAATGCTTTGAGTCGGGTTGTCAGTAGTGAATCAACTTGTTCCTGTCCGTCCATTTCTGACCATTCCTCTGCGGCAAACATGGGGAAGAGGGTTAATTGTTCTTCTGGTTCGCGCAGGACTTCTAACCGCCTTTCTAAAGTGGTGCGGATGGCATGGGTGGAAGATGTTACTAACCGTTGCATCAAAATCATTAAAAAGCCAACATAACTTTTTTTCTGTTTTAGTGCTTGGTTGTAACCTTCACGGACATAATCTGTAACTGCTTCGTAAAGTTGGCGATGCTGGTGATGTTTCCCTGACCAAGAAACTGGTACAAGCTGAGTTTGTCTCGGTTGAAATAACGGTTCTCCTTGGGCGTTGATGGCACGGCGTTTTTCAGTCCGAATAACGTAAGGTTGTATACGTTCCCGTGTAATGCTGGAAATGTCGGGGAAGGCGACAGGATCTAATAGAGAAATGATGCGGTAAAAAGCATCGGTTTTACCTTGATGCGGTGTGGCAGAAAGCAGTAACAAGTAAGGTGCGGCTTCCGATAGTCCTTGACCAAGTTTGTAACGGGCAACTTGGTCGGTACTGCCGCCTAAACGATGGGCTTCATCTACAATGACTAAATCCCAAGCTGCGGCGATTAAATCTTCAAAGCGATCGCGGTTATATTCTGCTAGTTGTTCTTTTGTCCAACCACGGCGTTTATCCATTGGTTTTACTGAGTCCATTGGACAAACTACTTGGTTAAAAAGATTCCACGGATTTTGGTTTTCTGGGTTGCTATACAGACGCTGCAAAGTTTTGATATCTTCGGGAAGGATAAGCTGAAATTCTTCGTTAAAATGCAGCCGCATTTCGCTTACCCACTGGCTGACTAAACCTTTAGGGGCAACTATCAGGATACGTCGCACCATTCCCCGCAGTTTGAGTTCCCGCATAATTAACCCAGCTTCTATGGTTTTGCCAAGTCCAACTTCATCAGCTAGGAGGTAGCGGACGCTATTACCAGAAACTGCTTTTGATAATGCTTTGATTTGATGCGGTAAGGGAATAACAGCAGATTCAATTGGTGCAAGGAGTACATCTTGAGTCAGTGCATCTGCAATGCGGGCAGATGTGGCAATGTAAGCAATACCTGCTGGAGTGGTTATTCCTGCAACGGATAGGGGTTTTAGTGTATCTGCACGAACGCGAACTACAGTTTCTTGGTTGGGTAGCCAGATGCGATGGAAGGTATTCCCCCAAAGGGTTTGGGTTTCAATAACTTTGCATAATTGGCGATGTTCTTTACTCCACAACCATTCACTAAAATTCATTGTTTTATTAGATACTGATAAAATTAAATTACCTCAATTGGCAGTGGCATTTTTATCGCTGTTTCGTGGTCTACTAAAGTAACGTGTTTTATATCAAAAAGCTGTAATCTACCTAGTAGTTTATCCTTTAAACGAGTTTTTATAGGGCTTAATTCATCTCTGATTTTGATATCGCTATTGATTTTTAAAATAATTACTATTTTTATTTTTTTAGGTTTGATTGGGAATGTTTGACAAGAAACTGGTAAATCAGAACAAATTTGCTGACCTTGAAGTGAAGCAAACCAAACCGATGACAAAAGCATTAATGTATCGGTTACTTTATTTATTAATTTATCTAAAAGGTGCTGTGGTAGTCTTTCTGATGGAGATAGCCCAGAATAGTCTTTTACTTCCAGCAAACATAGTGTATCTTTGGAAGCATCCCACCAACCAAAATCTATTTCTGATAAGTTTTTACCATTTAATATTTGATAACTAGGACAGTCCTGGAAACGGAAACTTTCACCATCTGGTAATGTAATCCTCAAACCACTTTCTTCATAAATTGGCATATTTATGCTTCTAAATCTAGTCTTACATCTGCTTCATATAAACCTATAGATGCGTCAATGATGGGATTATCAGGCATTCCTTCTTTCAAATCATTAAATTTAATGCTAATATCTTCTGTTCTTTCTAAGCAACATAATTCGATACTTTCTTGGTGTCTACGTGCTAATATTTCAAACTGTTTGATAACAAAGTAACTGTGAGTAGCTAAATAAATCTGTACTCCTACTTGACTCAGAGAGAAAAGCATATCGCACAAAGCAACTATGGCACGAGGATGTAAATTAGTCTCTGGCTCGTCGATAAATAAAATCGTACCTTTGTTGATTGTTCTATTACGTATTAATGTAGTTAATATACTAATTTTTTTGATACCCTCAGCTACCTGAGACATATCATATTTTTCACGGCCTCGTTTAAAAACAAATCTTTTTCTTTCTAAAGCAAGGTTTCCTCGAAATAAAGTTTCTAAGGATTCAAGAACATCTTCTAAAGGTTTATCTAATTTTTTAGCAGAAGTAGGTAATCTCAAAGCTTGTATCAAATCTTGATAAGTTTGGTCAAAACCAAAGATTTTTAATTGTTCATTAACTGCTGCTATGGCATCAAAAGCAGTCAGAATTTCTTTAGTAGGTAAATATAAAGCATTCAAATCTAGTTTTTTATAAGCTTGATCAGTGCATTTTGTAATAGTATCTTTTGTTTCCTTACCAAAAGAGAAACTATATTCATCAGTTCTTAAGATTGTTTCAACGTTGAGACGGTTACTACTTTTTTTAACTATTTCACCTAGCTTACGCTTGGCTGGTTGATAGACCCAAAACATTTTCTCAGACAATATTTCTTTCCAGCTTTTATTGTCTGATTCTGAGCGTTTAGTGTATTCTTCAACACTCTTAGCAGTAGAATAAAGAACTTTTAAAATATATGTCTTACCTGTATCATTTTCACCAATGATAATGTTAATTTTTTTATGGTCTCGCCATTCTAGCCTTGAAAAAAGACCAAAATCTTCTAGAAGTAAATATTCAAACATTATCTTCACCAGTCCTAGTTAAAGATTGGTCATACCACATCAATAGTTTAGGGTCTTCTTGCAGAATATTTTCAGGAATTTTTCTTGCTACCTCAATGATTGTGGGATACTCACGTTCTTGCCAAGCTTTTCTGAAACCAGTACGAATCGCTTCTAAGCGAACCTCCTTTATTTTTCTATGATTAGAGTGTCTGTATTCTTCAAATTCTTTAAGAAGGCTTTTTTCTCTTACTTTCTCTAAATCTCCAGCTTTATTAGGATCAGGAACATACCATCTGCCTTTTGCTTCTTCTATCAGAATAGGATTTGTTGTTTCTAATCCTGCTTCTGAAGATGCACTAGGCTCTATTTGCTGAATTATTTCACGATAAGTAGAAGATTGTTTGAGCCATGAAACAATTTGCATCGGTATCAGCTTTTCACCTTTATACTCTAAAAAATTCTGCTCTAATAAATCACGTAGTTCTGGTTTCTTTTCATACTTAATCCAGCCTCCTTTAGTTTCCTTCATGAATTTAGGAGTCAGTTCTTGAGAGGTTTGAGGTTTTTTAGTTAGTTGTTGCTTAAGCCAAAGAATAGCACTTGATTCATCTGTAACGAAAAGTTCTAACTGAAGAACTTCTTTTACTGTTAAACGTTTTCTCTCGTACTCAGCAGCTTGTTCTGGCAGAAAGTACATTTCGTCACGTTTTACAAATTTTTGTTCTAATCCTAGATAAAATGCAGAAGCTGATAATGGTACAGTTTCCTGCCTTTCTATATGAAAGGCAACCATACGGTCGAACAACAGATAATTTAGCCTTTCTACAATAACTTCTGAATGTCCATTTTTAGCAATAAATACAGGAAGTTGACGCAGATGATTGCGTATAAATTCCCAAGCAGTTTCTTCAGTACCAATTTTTAATTGAAAATTTTGTTCTAGTTGTTTACTAGGTTTGTAAGCAGTAATTATAAGGTCTTGCTTAACTGCGGTGCTGGTAATTTGCCGATAAGAACCCTGCTGTTTATCTAATGTCCTTACATCAGCCACGACAAAACCAGATGCTAGCATTGCTTCTTGAATGGCGTTCCAAACAGCATTACGTGAGTTATGAAACACTACTGTCATCCAGCGTCCTGGTTTGAGAACACGATGATATTCAGCAAAACAGGACTGCATTAATTTTTGATAATCTGTTAATCCTTTTCCCTTAGCTTTATCTACTATAGCTTCCGGTTCCGCGTTAGTATATACACGATGCCATGATTCTACTAAGAAATTAAGGTCAGCATAATAAATATTTTCACCAAACGGAGGGTCAGTGAAAATATAATCTATTGAGTTATCAGGAAGACCTTGTTGAGCAGCCGTACCAGTTGTAATTACAGCTTGGTCAAGATTTGTACGAAAAGATTCAAATGCTTTTGTTAATCGTTGAAGTTTTCCATCAAACTGATACCAAGGACTAACTTCTGTAGAAATGGATGGAATATAGTAAACCCCGTTCAAATCTAAACCGACTTGTGAACCGCCTATCTTTCCGTACTGAATTGGCTTGTAACGATTTAGCAAAGACATACCACGAACGCCCTGCTCTATAAAAAACAGTAAGATGTTGCGTATTCGTCTATCGTTTTCAGCAGTAGCTTTCGACCATAAAGTTCCTAAAGCTTGAGCAGCACGGGCAAGAAACAAATGGTGAACCCGTGTAAAACCTTTAGGAGCTAAACGCGAACCATGATACATTTGCTTAATTGGAAAATTCTCGGTAGGTATTGTTTTTGGTAGCGGAAGTTGTTCTATTAACTTTAAAATTTCCCAATCTTGTTGATCAAGTTCTTTTTCATACTTAGCTTTTTTAATACTGTAGTTAATAAATACTGGTGTCAACTTAATTCTTTGATGAGGTTGATTAGTAGCAGGATCTAAAAAAGTTTCCATCAACCTTTGCAAGTTATCTTTGGTCAATTGTGCAGAACAATTAGGACAAGGGAATGTATCTCTAACTCGCTTGGTTTCTTTGTCTAATGCTTCTTCTAAGAAAATAATTTCTTCACCACATTCAGGACAAGCGAAAATTTCACTCCACACTGTGTAATTAATTTGACCTTTTGTTCTGCCATCTGTGTGCAGAGTTTCGTACATCCACCCGATTTCTTGCTTTAGCTCATCTAAAATACGTTGAGCTTCACGTTTAAAAGCATTGACATTAAAAGGCAAATTATAATTAGCAGCAATAAACGTAGCCGCTACACCTAAATCATTCAATACAACTTTTCGCGCACCCCATTCTGGCTGAGGTAAATCAGCAGCTTTACGTTCTGACTCGACAGTATATCTAAAATCTGGATCTGGTTTAGCACACATTTGAGCAGCTACACCTGTCATTCCCGAACCGGCAAAGCCGTCAAGAACGACATCTCCTGGTTCGGTATAGTGGAGAATGTAGCGAGCAATTGCTTTATGCGGAACCTTAGTGTGGTAGCTATGGGCTGTATAAAGACCATCAGTTTTACCTTCACTCACATCTGCTGTAAAAGGCTCCCTCTGATAATCATCTGTGTCTGAGTTGTATTGTTTGCCGAATTGCTCAATTAATTCAGCTATCCAAGGATTTGGACAAGCAGTGTAGTAAGGTGGATCTGACATTGCCAGAATATCTTCATCTTCACCACGAGGAAATCCCTCAATATTGCGAAAGTTAGGGTCTTTTAACTTTTGTCGCAGCTTTTCTAAAAAATAATCTCGCCTTGCCTGTTCACTTTCAAAAGATATGCCAAGACACTCTACTGAGTTTGCTGGCCCAGTAGTGATTTGCTCAAATAAGTTGGGAATGTAGGGGTTGTCAGTCATTCGTATATCCTACTCTACAACAATCCTTACCTTCCCTGAATCTTTTCCCTTTGTTAGCTGGTTTAAATAATCTTCAAAACGCTTTCTCATTTCCTGGATGTTACAAGGCGAACCACCAGCAAGCAAGGCTTTTTGCAAATCCTGCGTCTTCACTACAATCTTCTGCAATCCTGACAGTACTTCCTGAACAGCACTAATAAATTCGTTGGTGACAGGACTAGGTAAAGTCCGCAACGCTAAAAAATCATCTACTAACTTCCTTCGTTCTGGTTTCAGCAAATTCAAATTTTCTCGCGTTGTCGGGTCTTCCAAATTCGCCAGTAGTGTCTGCGTCCAATTAGCCAAAATTTGCTCTAACTCAGTTTCAATCTCTGCTAACTCGCTGCTAGCAGGTATCTCTATTGCCTCAGTTGCTGGTTTAAACTGACAGTGAGGACAAATTGCCGTGGCTTGCAATTCCTGCTCAGTCAATACTGCACAAGTTTTCAAACTTGCCAAATTATCTTGCCACTCCCGGAACTGACTAGCTGGCATTAAATCTATTGTCGTCAATTTCTGTAAACTTTGCGATCGCACATCCTGAAGCAATTGGGTTTTGAGCCTGCCTTCATTTACACCTAGTCGCGCAGTAGTATGCAATGCCATGTAATTTTGGATGTAATTCTGCTTCAGGTCTGTTAGTTTTTGCAAGGTTTGCTGGCGAAAACTAACCGCAGAACGCTTGTGGAAATTTAAGATATCTGTCAGAATTTCTCCTTGCACCTGTCGCATTTTAGCTAACCAAGGATGTTCACTCGGTAAAACTGCCTCGGCTGTTGTCAGGTAAGAAGCAATTGCTCCCAGATTAGTGAGTAAATCTTGCAGTGCAGTAATTTCTGCCAGGGTTTGCAAACCACTACGGTGTGTAGTAATTTCTTGCTCTTGATAGCGGAAATTTTTCAGCTTACCTGGAGTAGTAAAAGATTGCAGTGACTCCAGAAAAGTTTTAGTTCGGTCTAAATTAGAGCGATATTCATCCTGTAATACATCAGTTAAAAGATTTCTTCCCCAGAAAATTAAACCAGTTTGTAGTTTCTGCCGTGCCAATACAAGTTCATTAACTGTTTTACTAACAGCTTTCTGCAATTCTTGAACTGGTTCATCTTTACCCTGAGTTATCAACTGAGCCATTCCTGGTGTCAGTCCTAACAGTTCAAATAATGCTCTCAGTGCAGATAAATTCCAATCTTTCGGTTGTTCAAGGTGCTTAAAGTTAGTTAATTCCTCAACAGAAGTAGTTACCAAAGCATCCAAATTATTAGCATCAAACTTATTCCCTGGAACTGCTAATACTATATCCCCGTTGTAGACTAATCCCGCCAACAAAACCACAACCCACTGAGGTTCTAGGCGATATTGACCAGGAGCCATATACTCCACACCCAACACATCCTGAATAATTTCTACACGATTGAGAACTTGACCAGAACCCTTTTGCTGTAGAAAAGACAAAATATATTTGGCATATTTGGAGCTATGAACATCAAGCTTGTCGCCATCGAGTAATTCTAAAGCATCAAGAACTGCGATCGCTTGCTGGGTTTTGCTGCTACCCTTAATAAAACGCAATGCGTCCTGTGCAGCTTGGTTTCTGTTCGCGCTGGTAATCAGCACATTAAAAGTAGGATATTCTGGTGCTTGATCAGTAAAATGACCAGCCAAACAGCCAGAACTAATTGTGTTGAGAATATCGCGCACATTAGCACGCGCACCACTCGCTGCTTTCACACCCTTCATCCATTCCAAAAAGGGTTTAGTTTTCCCTTGGTAAGTAACTTCAAAGGCTGTTGTCATGCGTTCTTGCAGCCAATTAACCAAATTACGTAGAAAGCCTTTTGCCTTATCTTCATAACTTCTCTTAGCTTGTCCCGATGAAGTTGAAGCTAAGTCTAATGCAGCAGCGTACTTGTTCAAATTCTGCCGAAAGGTATCATCAGGCTTTGCTAATTCAAAGAAAACCTCATCAGCATTTTTTTCTTTTCTATAAGCTGGCGGGTCAAAAGGTGGAATAAAGTACAGATAAAAATCTCTTGATGGAGCTGCGGTAGAACGTTCATTTGGCGCACCAAAAAACAAATAGCCTTGACGAGTAGCTTTTTTGATCGTCCACTCTAACTCATGTAACCAAATGCGATAACCAGTAACATAAGTTTGGTCTGTGCATTCCAGCACCTGTTGGAGTGCTAAAAAATAATATTTGTCTAACTGTGAACTATCCAGACTCTCAGATCGCTTCTCAATCAAAGCATCATAATCATCTGTTTTCTTTAAATCAATATAATATTGACGATTATTAGTGTTAGAAGAAATAAACTGGCCACTAACCGTTTTATAAATTTCCCGCAATACCGTTTCAATTTGGGAGAGCAAATCATCCGCAGGCTCACCCCCTAACTCTGCTACTACTGGGTCATAGAGACATAAACTATCTCTTAACTCATCTGGTGTTGCACCCAAAGGTGAGTAAATATCTCCTACAGTTAAACGATGTACTGATAGCGCGGCGATAATTTGCAATGCTATTGGTTTATAAATAGGACGAGTCAAAGCTTGCTGAATGCGTCCTTCTAGCACCTGGGAACAATCAATCACTGCGCGAATATCGGGAACTGCGCGGAAGGAAGGGTTTTCTTTGAGGGTATCCCAGTAGCTATCGTAAGCAATTAAACCTGGTGCATCTTGCGGCATATTTTGGTTGACCAATTTCCGCATCGTCACAGACAGAGTTTTCAGCACCTCCCGCTTTTCAGCAACAGTAATTCGCTCAAATGTATCAATATAATCTGGGTGGATGGGAAACAGCCTGACAAATTCATCCATCCGCTCGTTCATATTGCCGTAGAACTTTGCGAAAGGAGTTAAATGCTCTCGAATCTTTGTTAGTTGGTCTGCGGTTTTCTTTAACAGACGTTCTGAAACTACATATTTAATATCTCTACGAGCAATTAATATTTGCTCAAAACGGTCTTTGACTCGACGAATTGCATCCGCTTCAAATGCAAACCGAGGATTATCAAACAAAGTTTCTTGCAAACCTGCAATAATTCGGAACCTCAAATCTTTGCAAACTTCGCCTAATTCTCTTAAAAATCCCAGATCAAGAATTAAGGCTTGGTCTTTGCGACTGCGTAAATAGTCTAAGAACTCATCTATCACAAACAGCAAACCTTGGTCAGGAAACTGTTCGTGAAAAAGCGCCATCATATCTTCAAATACACCCTTATGATTAGGGATTGTATCCCTTGGTGGAAACTGAAATCCAATTCCCCAAGTTAAGAGTGCTTCTTCTAGCTGGGAACAGACAACTTCTCGCAAATCCATTGTTGTCGAACCCAGTTCTATGCGAATCACCTTGAACTTACCAGCAATGGGACGCGCACTCTCAGCAACTTGAGGATTTTGCAGATAGCTAGAAAGTTCTTGATATTCAGCGATCGCACTTATCACTGACATTAAATGCGACTTCCCAGTACCGTAGTTTCCTACAACTAGAATGCCTTTATTATCAGCAGGCTGCTCAAATTGTAAATTTGGAAAAACTACAGATGCCAAACGCTCTGCCATTTCCTGAGAAATTACATAGGTAGAAACCAGTCGCTGTGCCTCAGCTAATTCACTAGCATCCTGTAATTGAATTACAGTCTCAATAGGCTCAAATTGGATTAACTCACCGTATTTCATAGCACCATTTTTGCTTTAGTTATTAGCTTTGGTCGGCTTCACTCTGTTCGAGGTTAACAATTAAAAAATCCTTTACAGGATAACGACGGTACTCAGGATGTCCTAATTCAGCATAAATTAAGTTATTGTTCTCAACAATACCGTCCCATCTAGCCACAATGGTACGATTGCGGGCTAATTTCTGGACACACTGTAATGGGTCAAGGTTGAGAGAAGTATCAAACAGAATCTCCAAGTGTTCTAAAAAAATTACCCTATTATCAGGATTCCCAATTATTTTTCTTAATAACTCTTCTGCTTTTAAAGAACGCTGCCGTTGTGTCAACTCTAGTAACTCTCGACTTAATTCTAAGTTGACATTTATGTATCTATTATTACCGAATTCGGCAATTTTTTCAAAGTTGATTTCTTGAGTGCGATCGCTTTGCCTGCCGCAAGCATCACATGGAACTATAATCAGCCGATAGTACAGTTCTGCGGCTTGGGGAAAGTAGCTGCTAATTTTTGTGGATATTAATTCATATTCAGCAATATTTGGTTGTTCAGGCTGTGTGTTCACCTCAGACGATAACTTTGCGGATGAAGAAGAATTTTCATTTGTTTCCCTGTCTTCCTGATCCTGAGTTTCTGTGTCTGCCATTTGAAGGGGAGTTGACTCTGCTGCGTCATCTGTTGCTTGATAATGTTCGTCGCAAATTTCCTGATATGCACAAAAGCCGCAATTAGTGTGGGAAGAATTAGCCAAGAAATTTCCATCCAAAATCTGTTGAACTAAAATTTCTGCCTCTTGACCAGTGTTTTGCAATTCCTCAATGCTAAATGAGTGCAAATAATCATGCCGCAGGTAAGCTATATGGGCATTAGTGCTTCCTGTTGCTTGTGCATAAGCCCAAAGCTGAAATCGGTGATGTTGTGGGTCTATTTCTTGGTCAGTTTTGAAATCTAGAACCCAGTCTTCTCCTAATAAATCAACAATACCGTTAAAGGTCAAGCGCCCAATATTCAAATTTACAGGCAACTCCCACTGCCCTTTTTGAAACAAAGCAAAATCTGCCACCTGATCGAATCGCTGTGCTAGCTGCAAAGCCTCATCAACATATTCTTTTGCCAAACTAACGTCAAATCCTGCTAATGTTTCTAAGTCGCGGATATCCCGTTCCAAAGCCAAGTGTGCCAAAGTTCCGACTCGCCTTGCCCTTCCAACGCCTGAGCCAATTCCTGGATGACCTTGTATAAACCGAAAAGCAAACCGTTTGGGACATAGGGCATACTCACTTAAAGCAGTGACAGGTAATTCAAATAAACCTGCTCCGACAGAATTGATTAGTAAACTATGAGGTTCTGGTGGTAAAGGTGGTTCTGGTGGTAAAGGTGGTTGTGCTAATTCTGAATTAAAGGGAATAGTATTTAGAGAAATTCCCGCAGCAGTTAAACCAAGTTCTAGCTTATTTAAACTACCTCTAGATTCGTGGGTTGCAGTCAGAATTAGTTGATCTCGCGCACGGGTTAAAGCTACATACAGTAACCGCAAAGCCTCTGCTTCTTCCCTCTGTTTCCGCAAATGCTCCAAACAAACGTAAAGCACAGGCTTTTGAGTTTCACCTTGCTCATCCTCTAGCTTCAAAGCAACACCGTATGCAGGGTCAAAGTAAACTGTTTCGCTAGGATGGGATTGGGAACGAGCTAAATCAGGAATAACTACTACTGACCACTCCAAGCCTTTAGCAGCATGGATACTCATTAAAGCCACTGCATCATTAGCTGATAAAGGTAAACGGGGTATTTTTATTTCTGCTGCTGCTAACCGCTTAAGACGACGGACTGCGGCAAACACATCACTACTGCCATGTTCTAACTGTTGTAATAATTCTACAAAACCTCGCCAGTCAGCTTCTCGCCGTGCTGCACCAGGTAAGTTAGTAATGACAGCAGTATAACCAGTTAGATAATTTGCTATTTGTAGAAGGCGAGTTGGGGCTTCTAAATTGCGATCGCGCAACAATTGACCTAATACTTGTAATGGTCGCTGCAATTCAGGAATATCAGATGATTTTAGTTTCTGCCACCAGTTAGTTTTCGATTCTTCGTCTTTTTCTGTGATCTTATTTTGCTTTTGGCTTTGAATGAAAGTAAACAGAACTCTATCACTAACTGCAAAAAACGGACTACGCAGCACTGCCACTAAAGCTAAATCGTCACTGGGATCAGCCAAAAAACGCAACAATGCCCAACCATCTTTAGCTTCTCTTGTGGCCAGTAAATTACCACCGCCAGCCAAAGCGACAGGAATTCCCACACTTTCCAAAGCTTCACCGTAAACTTCCAACGGTTCCCATGTGCGAGACAATATTGCAACATCTCCAGGCAGCATTGGACGCAGCATCTGAGTTTTTTTATCGTAAACCGGAGTTTGGTCATCTAGCATTTGTTTGAGTAGTTCCGCTATATGACAAGCTTCCACTCTTAAACGCTGAGGTTTATTGATGTCTGACTCGGCTTGTACTGTATAAACTTGTACTGGTGGGTAAGAATTAGGGCAGTCTGCGCGATGAGCATCTAAATTTTGGTGTATATTACCTAGCAATGGAGCAAATATATTGTTAATATCATCCACCAGTAGTTTGTGAGTGCGGAAGCTAGTGGTTAAAATCTCTTCATTTCCACCACAACTGGTAATGCGATCGCGCCAACTATGAAATACTTCAACATCAGCACGGCGAAAGCCATAAATTGATTGTTTAGCATCCCCGACTATAGTCAGTAAAGTATTTTGCGTGAGTAATTGTAATATCTCCGACTGAACAGGGTTAGTATCTTGAAATTCATCGACTAAGAAAGCCTGCCATCGTTGAGCATAATAAAACTGTACTTGCTCATCTTGTAAAGCTCGCAGTGCGCCAACTTCTAAATCTGCAAAGTCCAAAACACGAGAACGGTGTTTCTCTTGATTAATATGTTTTTGTACTAAACTAAACGCTTTTTGCAGTGCTGGTAGCATAGTCTTTAACTGCTCATCAGCCACACCAAATTCTAGAGTTACTAAACCATCTTTAAGAGCTTTCTTGACTAATTCTCGTACTTCATCGATAGTTTTCTTAACAATTTCTAAGGCTCCCTCTGTCCAATTTTTTTTGCTGCCAACATTAATTTTTAGTCCAGCTATTACTGATAGTGATTCTGTAATATTTTCTCCCGACTCTACAGTATCTATTGCTTGTAAAGCTGGTTGACGGCTTTCCACTTCCAAGCGATCACTTGCTTGTCCCACATAAGTTTGTAAAGTGATGCGTGCTTGTTTCCAAGTTGGATGCTGCAACAACTCACGAAGAGCTTTTTCTTGTAACTCCTCTGCCAACTGCTGCCATTTTTCAGTACCCTGTGCTAGAGCTTTCTCAGCAGCAATTGGGTCTTTCAGCAATGTCTGCAAAGTTTGGGACATCAAAGAATAAGGAATTTTTTCGTAAAGCTCTACAGGTAAAGAATCCAATGCTTCATCTAACCACTGGCTAACCCAAAGAATTCCCTCTAGTTTATCTAAAACTGTAAAATCAGGTGGCACATCCGCAGCTTGGGGATGTTCCCGACAGATTCGCATTGCTAAAGCGTGGATAGTACTAATTTGAGCCGCCTCAAGTTCTGCCAATAAGTCAGAACGTTCTGGTAATTCCTGACTAACCAAAAGACGAATGCGCGATCGCAACTCCGCAGCCGCTTTTTCTGTATATGTAACTGCAACAATCTCTAAAGGTGAAAACTCACGCACCCGCAGATGATACAAGTAGCGTTCCGCAAGCATATAGGTTTTACCAGTTCCCGCGCCTGCTATGACTGCAACATTACCATTGGCATAGGCTGCTCTTTGTTGTTGTTCAGTCAAACTCATAGGTTAATTCCTTTGCGGCTTTGGCGAGAACCCTTACGACAAACTAAGTCGTAAGGACAATACTGACAGGCATTTTGATCGACATCCGGTTCAACTGCGTAATATCCTGTGTGCAAGAAAGTTTTGATTTTTTGAGCGATCGCTTCTAATGTTTCTTGGCTTGGTTGTTTCTTAGGAAGCTTTTTGCCCTTGGTTACAGAATAATAATAAGCTTCATGTACTGTTTCTCCAGGAAACAAAGTTGTACTAGCAAAGTGAATATATAAAGGTAGTTGAATATCTACATTAGCGTTACCAGATTCATCTTTAATACCTTTTGGCACTTGAGAACTGGTTTTGTAATCTAATAAAACTAACCCTTGGGGAGTGCGGTCTATTCTATCAATTACACCTTTAATATTTAAGCCATGCCATTCTCCACTAAACTCTTTCTCTACATGGAAAAACTCTGCCTCTGATTGACGAAAATCAGGTTGCACACAAGCACGCTCCAAAACTTTGAAATGTTCTATTCTTCGAGCTTCCCAGGCTGACAAGACAGATAACTGTAAGTCTTGTTCTGCTTGCACAAAAGCAGATTGTAAATTCTCTATAATTCTGGTTAAATCTGAAGTATTTAATAAAGCTAGTTCCAAACTACGGTGATACAGAGAACCTCTTAATCCTGAACTTAATTCTTCTTCAGCTTCTTCCAACTCTGCCAATTTTAAAACTTTATTAGCAAACCATTTAAAGGGACATTGACCCAAAGCAGTTAGTTGAGATGCACTAAATACTCGTCTATCCAGGTCTAATGGCAGACCAATTACTCCATCGTACTCATCATAAGGGTCTGCTCCTTCTCTTCGTTTTTCCACATTCCAAGCATGAACTGCCTGTGGTAAAACATCATCGTCTGGTAAAGTCTCACGTCGAAGATAAATTTGTCGTGCCTCTTCCAAACTAGCAATCGGTAAAGGTAGCGGTTGCACAACTTCCAGTTTTAATCGTGACAGGTAAGGACTTGGTAAAGTGACTTCTTTACCAACCATCTGCGGGTAAGAAAAAGTCAAGCTTAAGGTAGGAGTTTGTAGTAAAGCGTAGAATGAAATTACCTCTCTTCGCGCTGCTTGTGCCGCATCCTCAAACTCAAAACCCTGTTGGCGCAGTAGCTTACGTTCAAAGAAATCCAATACTGGGTCATCTTGTACTGGTGCTGGTAAAATGCCTTCAACTGCACCCAAAACAAAAACGTGCTGAAATTTGGCTCCAAATAACAAATAATGACACAGGTGTATGTAATTCCACTCCCCCTCTACCGGGTTGGGCAGGCACAGTTATCAGTGCTAAACTGCCTATCACATCCGCAGCGAATTCTCCTAAACTGATGACTTCCTCTTCTGGTTTCGACAAGTCCACCAGCACTTCTTGAAATTCATAATAAGCAACAATCTCCCTAGCCCAACGTCCTGCACCTTGGCGCAAGTTAAATTTATTCAATACATCTTGCATCCGTTCTACCCAATTAGCGCGACTATCTTCGTGCGGCGAATCAAGCAGGGACAGGTTAACGCCCAAATTTTGCCATGCCAAAAGGTCAGATGGATGCTGTTTACGGGCTTCTTGCCAAACTGGAGCAGATATAGCAGAACACAAAGGATGCCTCAGCAATCTGGCAGTTGACTCAAAGGGAAATTTTTCTTGGATAACCTCCAATAGCAACTGTACCCAAGCTCCTAACCTAGTGGCGTTCAAGGGTACTCCATACAGAGCGCGTACTGGTAATTTGTACTCGTAAGCTACATCTAAAACTGTTGGCCCATAAAGTGTATCATCCCTAGCTACAAGCACAATTTCATTTGCTGGCGTTCCTTGGCTGAGAAGATTTTTGACCTGGGCTAACGCGCCACGTACCTCTGATTCCAAATGTGGATAAATGTAGGCTTTCACTTCAGGAGGCACTATTGTTCTGTTAAGGAAACAATCTTGCAGTTCCGCTCCAAATGAAGGATTAGTTTCTGCTAATATTTGTACTTCCCAACCCTTCTGCTGTAAACATTCCACAGCTTTTTGTGTATCTACAAAGTGGCTAGACTCTGGGCAAGGCAATACCATCACACTGCCATCATCTGCGATCGCATTTAAAAAATTAAGTTGGTCAATGCACGGATGAAAGTAACCATAAATCAGAACTGGTTGACGTTTGGTAATAACATTACTAGCCTGCCAGAGAGCTTCAGCAGGATCGATCATGTCCCTTTCTCTCAGCAAACTTACGTATGTTTGAGTTAAAAGAGCTAGTTGTTGAGTACGATTACTACTAGCAGCAGCCAGTGATTCTAGATTAATTCCCGCACGCAATATAGCTTTTACAGCAGAGGACAGAGCGCGTGTAGTTCCTTCAACATCAAATGTTTGGATAACTGTACTTACTGATGTCCGCAGCAAGCGTAATGCGATTAGTATTGGTGCAACTCGAATACCTGCTTCTACCAGACTTGGCCTTGCCAGAGTTTCTAAGCTTTGGTGTGGTACTTTTAATGCTCGTGCTGCAAATGAAGTTGGGGTAATTACCTTAAGAGAGGGATACTTAGCTAACTGGTGGATTAAGTAGTTATCAGGTAGGTTGAAGTAAACAAGTCGCTTCATTTAATTGTGGTTGCCAATTTTTGAGGTTTAGTTTTGGCTTCTCTATGATAAAAGTCCATCTTCCTTGAGTTATAACCTCAGTACTCATAACTGTCTATACATCTCATACTGAATTCTGAAGATAGATTTTGACTTTACCGATTTTAAAAAATAATGCGACAAATACATTGGGTAGAGGCACAAAGCTTTGTTTGCGTCCCTATAATTGATGTGTTACAAAGATTTTTTGAAGTGGTATAACCTATACAAGACTAGTACCGCAAGGCGGAAGTCAAAAATCAAAAGTCAAAAGTCAAAAGTATTATGAAATAAGCTCTTTAGGGCTTTTCAATGGTCTGCTTATTTACGCCGTGCTGTACTAGTGGGTATAGTCATAAGTTTCAGCCAACTTTTAATGCGATAGCATTAGTTAGTACGCATAAATATACCCTGTACCACCCCCGCCAAGGGTATTTATTATAGATATAAACATTGGGGGCTAAAACTCGCGTTGGCGCAGCCCACCGTAGGTATCGCGTTTGTGGAACTAAAAATTTCCTATTATCAGGTTTCTTCTTGCTGCTAAAAGGTTGTGGTATATAGCTTTGAAAAATTTTCCAACTTTTTTATTTACAAATCACACTTAGGCTACTATAAATTTTCCAACTTTATTATTCCTCCACACCTGACATTTTTCCGCAGTAAAACCTTTCAGGAGAAGTAATTTGGCCATGCGATCGCTCCATGCTACCAGCTCTAGCTAAAGTGAAATAGAGTGCGATCGCATCCATCGCAAACTCAACCTATTAATTCAGTTTTGCACTTGGGATGCGTAGGCGCAGCCCGCCGTAGGCATCGCCACTAAATCTTGGAGCAAGTATTCCCAAATCCTTACAGGGAAGTTGTTTGCAAAATTGTACAACTTTTTTATTTGTTTTTTGATGGTAGAATGATGAAATTGTACAACTTTATTTTTTCAAAACTTCTCAGTAGCTAACGATATAATAGTGCTTGTAGCCGCGCAAATTGTACAACTTTTTTAGTTGTTTACAATTCGTATTCAAGTTTTTTGCTGACAATTAAGGCTTATGTAGAGAGTGCGCTTAAATTGTTCAATCGAATTATTTGGTAGGCAACGATAGGTTCAAGCTCCGAGAGTAAGAAATTGTTGAACCGAATTATTTCTCTACACAAGGCAAATTGTTGGACGCAGGCGATCGCATCTGCAAATGTAGTGGGTAGATAAGTTGAACTTGTCATGGAAGGAGCTATAGGAAAAGGCAGAAGGCACAAGGTACAAGGGAAAAGATTGACCAGTCAGCGTTTCAGTATTTGGCGAGAGTCAAGAGTCGCCTTGGCGACTGCTATAAATTGAACGAATTTTACTTCT
Source organism: Nostoc sp. DSM 114167 (assembly GCF_052692655.1). NCBI lineage: Bacteria > Bacillati > Cyanobacteriota > Cyanophyceae > Nostocales > Nostocaceae > Nostoc > Nostoc sp. DSM 114167. The sequence goes on along the minus strand of NZ_CP195116.1, from coordinate 1,678,775 downwards.
GTGTAAATGCCCATACGCCATTCCAATTGGCTGGAGTACCTTCTAGCAGCAATTCTTGGACTCGTTCTAGATAGAGTTTGGCAGTCTTATCGAGAGAGTTCACTGCAAGTACCTGTTCAAAACAGGCTTTGGCGTCAGTAAAGTTGCCCCGACAGTAGTGTTGAAGTCCCCGCTCAAAGGTTTGCAAGGTGTCAAGTTTTAGTTTTCGGATTGCTTCTGTTTCGGCATCGAGCACTTCGTAAACCGCGATCGGTTCAGTTCTACCCTTAACGATCGCTCGATCCAAAAAGCGAATTTTGTACTGCTCTGGGTTGCTCAATCGCTCCAAGACCTCTTCAGAAATTAGTAATGAAACACCATAGAACTTTGTCAATCCTTCCAAACGAGCAGTCAGATTCACATTATCAGAGAACGCATCCCCTTGAATCCGGTTGTGTTCCCCTATCATGCCCACCATCATGTGTCCAACGTGGATACCCATGCCCACATCAATTGGCAAGTAGCCTTGAGATTCTCGTTTCCGGTTGTATTTCTCTACCCGTTTGAATTTATCAACCCCTGCGGCAACGGCATCATCCACACCATTAGGAAAGACTGCCATCATGCCATCACCCAAGAACTTCACTACAAAGCCATCATGGGCGCGAATTTCTGGAGAAACCCGTCGCAGGTAAGCATTGACAAAATCGAAATTCTCTTTGGGAGTCATCTTCTCGGATAGGGTTGTAAAGGAGCGAATATCCGAGAACATGACCGCCATCTCTTTGCTGACGTGATCGCCCAGTTCGATGTCTGTTACCCCATGCTTGTTGAGAAACTTGAGATATTCGGGGGGAAAGAACCGGGCAAAGGAATTCTTCTGAGTTTCCAATCTCTCGAAGGATTCCTGGAGTTGAAACGCCATGCGGTTAAACGAATCAGCCAGCTTCTCAATCTCGATGATGCCGTTGACTTCAACGTGTTGCTCGAGATTTCCACTGGCAATCTCTTGAGACGCTGTGTTAAGTTTGAAAATTTGGTGGCTGATCCAACGAGACGTAAGAAGACCGATCGCAGTTGCCGCCGCAGATGTCAGTACGCACAGCAGAATGGTGGTACGAGTATTGGCATTAATCCGTGCCATGAAATCATTTTCAGGAACAACCACCACCGCTAGCCAGTTAATACCTCGACCATCCTGAATTGGCATGACCTGAACGTAGTGCCACACACCGTTAATTTGAAACTTTAGGTGTTGACTGGTCTTAATGGCCTCAAACAGGCCGAAATGCTGGCGTAAATATCGGGCAGTAGCAGTCACTGTGGCATTTTGACTATCAGCGGCTGGCATTCGCTCAATTTGGCGATCGTCTCTTTCGCCACCTTTAACCTTGAATGGCTCCGGAATGGTTGAACTGACGACCAAATGTCCCGACGGCTCCATGATAAAGCTCTGTCCGTGGGGACTAATGTAAAGCTGTTTCAGGAAGTTTGTGATTCGCATCAAGGTGATGTTAACGCTCAAAACCCCCAGCAGCTTGCCGTTCGAGTCGTAGACAGGACGGACTGGAGAAATCCCCAAAGACGTATTCTCACGGGAAAAGAATGGATAAACTGGACTCCACGTAGGTTTACGAGCTTGCACGGCGGCTCTATACCAGGGGCGGAAGGTGGTATCGTACTTCGCCGATTTCAACCGCTTTTGTCGATCGCCGCGATCGTCCAGCAAGTAGATTTCGCGCATCGGCTCAGTAGCTTTGGTGCGAATTTTGAGTTGAATTGTGCCATCCTCTCGATGTTCCACACCAACAAACTCGCCCTGTTCGTTCCCAAAAGACAGATAGCTCTCTAAGTCACCCTGTCGCACTACCTGCCAGAAATAGCGTTGCAATCCTTCAAAGTCATCAAGCTTTAAATTGCCACTTTGGATACCCGCATCGGTGAGTTTCAGAACATTATAAGATTTATTCAAATAGTCCAAAACGTGTTGCTTAATGCGGGCACTAATTTCACCATTCAACTGAATTGCCAGGTCATCAATCGCCTGCTGTCCATTGCGGAAAGAGAACCACCCCACCAAGCCAGTTGACGCAATAATGGGAATAATAAATGGAACAATCAGAACAGTTCGCAGACGAAACTTTTTTGAGCGACTTGCTTTTTTAATAGTTGCGTAAGTCTTGTATAGAAAAAGCAGTTTGTAGTTTATCGATTTCATCTTGTCTATCTGATGATTTTATCTGTGCGGTGGAATTACTATTAGCTATATGCTGAGAAATTTTTACTAATTCACTCAGCTTTTGAACTATGGGCTTACTAAAATACAAACCAAAAACAATGGCAATTATAGGACAAATTATTAAGCATATTAATATTAATAACGTAGAAAAGCAACATTAACATGGCAATTTCCTTAAAGGTAGTTATAGAGAAGAATTCAGAATGGGCTACGCCCCACTGCGCTGACAGGAGTCAGAACTCAGAATTTTTGAATAAAAGTCCATAATCCTCACAATTCTCAGCCCCCAATTCAATTTTTGATTAATCGCTCAAATTCAAAAAAATTGATTAACACTTCTAAAGATGTTTGTTCATTTGTGGGGGTAGTTGCTTCAATTTCTTGTATGGTTTCTAGATTTAGATATTGAAAAACTGTTTGGGTTAACGTGGGGATTGCATCTGCTGGTAAAGAAGCTAACTCACGGGAGAGCCGATTTAGGCGAGATTTAGCAAAATTAACTTGAAATTTTGCACGTTTGAGTAAACGTTGTCTAATATTTTCGTACAGTTCTGGATTATTTGTAGCCAAAGTTCCCACGTTCTGATTTTTAATGATAAGAATAATGTCTGGATTTTCTTCTAAAAAGAGTAGGCTACCCTCCTGGTTATAAGATGCTATTCCTTCGATTCCTAAAGAACCAATATCCGCTAGAGCAATGATGCAAGCTACTGGTGAAATATTCTGATTATAAAGAGAGGGTTGATAAATGGCTTGCTCTGTTGTATCGTAATCACAAATTGTAGCGGCGATCGCTTCTTGAATGATTTCCAAATCTGTATCTGTGAAAAGAGCCGCACTTTTTGGATAAGATGCTGATATTTGTTGATTTAAAACTCGTATATAATTCAATAGAATTTCTATAGTTGCATTTTCACTGACACCTGCTTCTCGTCGTCTGGATGTGTGCGGTTGATGAGGTATAAAGATTTGTACTAAGTCATGAGCGATCGCACAAACATCCAGTAACAATTCCATCCTCTTAATTGTCTCTACATCAGCTGACAAATAAGGACGAATGACTTGAAAAATTAATTGAGCGCGTTGCTGTACAGCCATCAAATGATCTTTTGTATGGTAGTACAATTGCTTTTCGGTAATTTCACGCTCAAACTCTGCTAGAACAAATTTATTTACCTTAGCAACACTTTCAGTAAAATCACTACTGATATATGGTATATTTTCTGTGGATGTTTGCTGGGAAAGCCAGTTTTGTTGGTTTTGTGAATTCATCTCTATTAGAAATCTATTAGAAATCGAACATCTGAAACACCTTGTAAAAGTAAGATTAGATGCTGCTTACTTCAAGCTGGAATATTTGAGTCTAATTTTATAGAACAGATAAATTTATAACGGCGAATAAAATAATTGCCCAAAAACAAGGCAATTATTTTATTCGATCCCTAAGCATCGATCGCAACTCGGTCTCTAGGGTGAGCAATACAAGCGAGAATATAGCCTTCCTCCTGTTCGCTTTCATCGAGAGCATCAGGTTCTCCTAAATACTTCACCTCTCCTTGAAGCTTCCGCGTTTTACAACTACCGCAGACTCCACTGCGACAACTACTGTCGATCGCCACTCCTTCTTGTTCGGCTAACTCTAGAATCGGCTCTTCTCCAGTGCAGATAATTTCTTTGCCAGACTTAGAAAACACTAGAGTAAAAGAGCCTGTTGTTTTAACTGGAGGAGTAACTGGGGTAGAAATTACTGGTTTTGGTACTATTGTTGTCACTTTGGTAACTTGCTCAGTGACTACTTGAGGCGGAACTGATGGCTGGGGTTTTGACTTTTTCGCCCCGCCAAAACTTTCTTCATAGTAGTTTTGCATGGGGAATCCGATTTGCTCTAGCATAGTCTTTACCCCTTGCATAAAAGGACTCGGCCCGCAGACATATACTGTGCGCTGCCAAAAATCAGGAGCGATCGCATACAGCATTTGTTCGTTGAGTCTGCCCATAAAGCCATACCATGCTTGACCTGCTTCGGGTCTGGTAATGGCGATCGCTAAACGAAACTTAGGTTGGCGGCTAGATATTAACTCTAGTTCCTGGCGATAAATAATATCACGAGGACTGCGGGCACAATGGAAAAAGACAATATCGCCATCAGCAGCGGTGTCCATCATCCATCGTGACATAGACATCATCGGTGTAATACCACTCCCAGCAGAAATAAACAATAGTTTTTCACTGGGGTTGGCAAAACAAGTGAATTTTCCCAAAGGGCCGCTGACTTTGATTTCACTACCAACTCTGAGGTTGTCATGCAACCAATTGGAAACTAAACCAGGCGGTACATCCAAAACATCTGGTGGTGCAGGAACACGCTTGACTGTAATTTCTAAAGTGTGGGGTCGTGAAGGAGTTGAAGAGATTGAGTAAGAGCGTTTGACTGGTTTATCGTTGATTTCCAGGTTCAGCGTCATAAACTGACCGGGTTGGTAGGTAAATAATATTGGTGGGTCAGCAGCAAACCGGAACGTCTTCACATCATCAGTTTCGTCAATTATTGCTACACAACGAACCATTAAATCACCTTTTGTCCATCTACTGATTTGTTCTGGCGGCACAAGTGCGATCGGCATATACTCACTAGGCGAACGAGTCGGCTGACTTACTTGCTGACTAACTTGGGAAATGGGGATGGTGTATGTCGCCTGTGGAAGAGTTGGTGTTTGGCTTTGGACTTCCCGAACTGGTGCGACCTCTGCCTTATCTGTTGCCGATCCGGTTGCTTCAACAGTGAGGATAAATTCGCCAATCCGAATAATGTCATCCTTTTTCAGGAGATATTTTTGGTTTAGACCCGCCGCTTGGTCATTAATGCGGGAGCCAGTCAGGCTAGCCATATCGCAGAAGTAATATTCGCCCTCTTCATAGCGGATACTACTGTGAACTCGGCTAACTTCAACACTGGGCAGAACTACACCACAATTGCGGGAGCGACCTATAAAACATTCGCCATTAATCATAACTTCTGGCGATATGTCTAACTCTTGTTTCTCTGTGGGTATTTTTGAGTTTAACAGTTTGATTTTGAGCATACCAACCTTCCTAAGTTTCAATTATTAGCTATGGAGCATTGGGTATCAATACGGTTCGGATAAGCATTTTGAACTAAGAGGTTTGGGGAAAAGGTTAAAGGGAAAAGGGAAAAGGAATAAATTTAATCTTTCCCCTTTCCCCCTTACCCCTTTCCCTTTCCCCATTCTTATACCCAATCCCCTTTTCACTTCTGACTTTCTTTAACTTGTGCAGTTAACCTTTGCAGACGACCAATCATGTTTAGCAACAAACTCCTCGACACTTCCGAATCATTGCGTAATAGTGTCTCAAAATCCTTCGCCTCTATGACCAAAACTCGATTGATTTCAGCCTTGGCAACTACATTTGCCGATCGCGCTTGCCTAGTCAAAACTCCCATTTCACCAATAGTTTCGCCTGACCGAATTGTGTTGACGACAACCTCAATATCTCCTTGCAGAACCGTTACATCAACTTCACCATCGATCAACAACAGCAGTTCATCAGATGGTTCTCCAGCCTTACAGATAATTTCTCTTTGACGGTAAACTCGAATCTCAGCCTTGCGAGCCAGTTCGAGCGTCGCTTCCGGCTTCACCGTTCGCAAAAGACTGGTTTCAAACATCAATAACAGCTTATCCAGGGTGCTGAAAGTTTCTTTTGCTACTGCTGAGTCTACTGGCGATTGCTTTTTCCAACTCACAGTTATAGCTGGTTCCTCTGCTGGGCTAAACCGAATCACATCTCCTGGCTGGAGACGCACGGTATCATTTTGTATGCGTTTATCATTAATACGTAAACCATAGGCACTTTTGAGCGCTGTTAATCTCACTTCTTGCTCGTCAAGATGAAATATCGCGTGGTGCTGAGATACTCTGGCACTGGGCAAGATAATATCATTTGCTAAACTACGTCCCACTTGCACCGCTGATTGCTGAAAGACAAGCTGTTGTATTTTTCCCTCCACCTTCACTTCAGCCATGAGAGTTTGCAACAAAGCAGCAGCCTGTCCTTCATCTAGACCCAAAATATTTTCTGCTGTCTCCTGCACTAGCCAATCTCCGGGTTTTGTGGAGTTGAGTAACTGGCGTGCTTGTTCGCGGCCTTGCTGTGGGTCGAGTTGCTCTAGGGCGTAAAGTGCAGCTGCTTGGATGAGTGGCTCTAGTTCTTGCAAAAGTTCTTTAAGAATATCGATCGCAAAGGGTTGATGATTGGCTCTTATCACCTTTGGTATTGGTTGTCCAGCAACAAATATTTGTGTCGGTGCTTCGTCATCAACTATCTGTGCTGGAGTCTCAAAGGTTGCTGCTAATTCTAAATCATCGGGTTGCAGAAGTGCGATCGCTTCCTCAGCAATTCTTTCTTGCCAGCGCCAAGTATTATTAGCTTCATTCAGAATATTTGGCAATACATTTTCTGCAAGTATGCCAATGGCACTAGCTATTTTCACAGCTTCCGGCGCATCTTGCAAAACTTCGAGAATACTCAATAATTGCTTGGTGATAATTAGTTGTTTATTTTCAATAGCGACTAATCGCAGCAACACAAACACGGGTGCTTGATGACTTGGAAAATTACTTAAAGCTTTGTAGCGGACAGTTAGCTCCTTTAACTGTGTAAGTAGTATCTCTGCTTTGCGGAGAATAGCACTGTTTTCATCAACCATTTGGGATAAAATTTGTGCTTCTTCCTCTGCGGTAATGCCATACTCTTGTTTCAGGCTTTGAATTTGCTTGTCTCGGCGCTGGAGTGCTTGACGCAAGGGAACTCCCATCTCGATCAAATCTAACAATTGTAGTTCTAAAGCTTGCCGATAGCTTTCAATTCTTAACTGATTTTCCCGACTTCTGCGTTTAGTTGGATCTAATAAAGATGGGTTTTCTACTCCCAATTCTGTCAATATATTGAAGTGTTCTTCATCCTTAAGTCCTAATTCCAAACGGATTTGTTTGAGTTCGTCTAAGCTATTTGCCGGCTCTACATTTCCTTGTTCTAATTCTTCGCGCAGCAATCCTTTGTAAACCTGAAAGCTAGATTCTTTACTAAAACTAGGCAGTACTTTAGCAAGAACATACACCTCATCTGGTTTCAGGTCTGCCATTGACCGACCCTCTAAGAATTTAGAGAAATCAACTGTTAATTTAGCCAACTGACGACGCAGACTTTCTGCAAGACTTTCCCGCGAATAAGTTTCAGCACTACGGCTGAGTGTTCTGTACAGCCATAATGTACTGACGAGAATGACTAAAGCGTTAAATCCTAGCTCTATGAAATTTGGTAGTTGTTTGAGTATGGGACGGCCAGCAAATAAGAAATAACAATTGAAAACTACAAAGGTAGAAATTGCAAAAATATTGTGTTGTACCTGTTGTTTACTGAGAGGTTTATTAATCCGTTGACAATAAGCTTTGTATTCTTTTTCTACCCTCGACAATAAGAAGTAACTGGCTGTGACAAAAGCCCCAATAGTAAAAGGAACTGCAACTAATTTCGGAATCGGAATCGGCTTACCAAAAATATAAAATCCTGGATTTAAAAGAGTTACTAATTGATTGTCTTCATGACTCCAAATTCCAGAATAGTAGTAATCAAGAGTGCCAGAATACAAAAAATAGTAAAGATAAAAACCGATGACTAGTCCCACATAGCCGTATTGAACTATTCTCCGACCTGGCTTGTTAAAAATTTCCCAGTAAGACCGTTCTGCATCAATGTCCATACAAGGAGATTGGCAGCTAACACAGGCGCTTTTTTCGTTACCATCTTTATCTGATGTCCGGCACATAGACTGAGTAACAATCTGTTTTTGACCTTGGTGAGCCTCACTTCCTAACAATCCCCTTGGCCCGTTATAGACCATCTGCACGGGGCCCATAGGACAAAAATATTGACACCAAGTTTTACCAGCAAACAGATAATTTACCAATATTGCTGATAGAATTGTCAGAATAATAAAAGATCCTAAAAACAGGCGATCGGCATTAATAAATAAAATTCTCAAGCAAAGACCAATGCAAAGAAACCCAAATTGGAAGTATAAATGATTGCGACCAAGCCAAGAATCTTTTGCTATTTTAGCTAGTTCATAGCGCACTGCTCCCGTGCGAGGATTAGTGATTTTGCGTTGACGTTGCTTACCTAACGCTCTCGGAATTTGTGATAGAAAAGATAACGGACAAATCCGCCGCCATGTTTCATGTCCTAAAACAAAGATAATCAATACTCCACAAGGAACTACAATTCCCCAAAAGACTTTGGCTCCTAATGCAAAAGGTTTGACATCAACACACTTGCCTTGGACTGTGACAACCTCTTGGCATTTCAGCGGGTCTAAGAGATTCGGATTGAGACGGAAAATACTCCACTCAGTAGTAGGCTGCGTGAGATATGGCGAAATTGGGTCGTAAAATAACGATAAAATGAGAAAAATCCAGCCAATAACGAGCAGCCATCTAACAAAATGCATTTGTTTTTCCGCAACTCGATGAAACATGGTGGCAATCCTGATTATTCTGTATGGTTATGGAAGTTGACTGGAGTTGTAGAACTCCAAGAATTCTGATTTATTGGCTAGATTATACCAGTAGTAAGATATGGGTCACTCCATCAGTGAGAAGTTAAGGTAATTGCACAAATGTTCGTGAAGGTGCAGGAAAAGCGGACAAATCCAGCCTGGAGACTGGCTTTCGCAGATATTTAACCACGCCTAAATCTTGATTCTCTCTTTCTGCGAAGTACTTAATCGGGTCATCCGCTTTGCCTTTATTATTAGTCCTGACAAAGAAAGAAAAAACGGCGTTGCAGAGAAAGCGGGATGATTTTGCCAGTTTTGTGGGATGGGCCGAAAAGCCCGTCCCTTGTATTTCAGGGCGCTCGTGTCGCCCACCCTAGAAGAATCATCCCTTGATTCAGCAACGCCGAAAAGAGATCAGCAGTTCATTCAATGCAGCCATATCAATTAAAAATGCATCATGTCCGTGGGTTGAATTCAGCCACGCCAGTTGAGCATTAGGGATTAAATTTGCCAATTCTTGTTGTTCTACTGGAGGATAGAGGATGTCAGAATCAATTGCAACAACTAAAGTTGGTTGCTGGATGCTTTGCAGAATAGATTCATAATCTGACAAATCAGGACTGGTGCGATCGCGTGCAATATCGTGGCGATCCATTGCATGGGTGAGAGTGATGTAAGTGTTGGCATCAAATCGTTCTGTTAGCTTTTGACCCTGATGCTGTAAGTAACTGGTTATAGTAAACTGCTCAGATGCATCATACTCGCGTCCAAAGCGGTTTGTAAAACTATTCCAAGAACGGTAAGTAGACATTGCCATCATCCGCGCTACTGCTAGTCCTTGGTTTGGCGGCGCATCCGGGGTGTAGTTCCCTCCTCGCCAATTTGGATCGGCATAAATTGCCTGTCTTTGGGCTTCACTTAATCCAATACACCAAGCTGAATGTCTGCCAGAAACAGCAATGGGTGCGATCGCTTTCACCTTTTCTGGATATAACAACGCCCACTCCAGTGCTTGCATTCCACCGAGCGAACCACCAATTACTAACCGCAGAGATTGAACACCCAGGTATTCTAATAGTGCAACTTGCAGGCAAACCATATCTCGGATTGTAATTTTAGGGAAGGATACGCCATAATAGTTTCCCGTTATGGGGTTGATAGTGGTTGGCCCAGTTGTACCGTAACAACTTCCCAAAATGTTGCTGCATACAATAAAGTCGCGTTCTGGATTGAAGGCTTTCTCTGAACCAAATAAAGGTTCCCACCAATCATCAGCATCAGCGGAACCAGTTAAGGCATGACAAATCAGTACCCCATTATCGCCTTGAGCATTTAACTGTCCCCAAGTGCGATAAGCAACCTGAACCCCAATTAATGTTTCGCCGCCTTCTAGTTGAAATGGCATTGTCAGTTGGTAAAACTGGGTTTGCGGTGAGATGAAGTCTGAGTAAATCATAGGGTGGGGAGTTAGAAGTTAGGAGTTAGGAGTTAGGAGTGGAGGAGAAGAATTAATAACCAATGCCCAATGCCCAATGCCCAATGCCCAATTAAAAACTAAATCCTAACTTGCTGGAATGCTTGCTCAAAATCTTCTTTGATGTCGTCGATATGTTCAATTCCCACTGATACTCGCACCAAATCGGCTGTCACACCTGCTGAAAGCTGTTCGTGATTACTTAGCTGTTGATGGGTTGTAGAAGCGGGATGAATAACAAGGGTTTTCGCATCACCAACATTTGCTAAATGACTCGCCAATTTTACATGATTAATAAAAGCTTTACCCGCTTCTAGTCCACCTTTGATGCCAAAATTTAAAACTCCCCCAAAGCCATGCCGAAGATATTTTTTTGCTCGTTCATGATGTGGGTGATTGGGAAGTCCGGGATAATTAACCCAAGATACTTGCTCTTGTTGCTCTAACCACCGAGCCAATTCTAGGGCATTGCTCACATGACGATCTACACGTAGAGAGAGAGTTTCTAATCCTTGCAGTAACAGAAAGGCGTTAAATGGACTCAAGGACGGGCCAAAATCTCGTAACCCCTCGACTCTAGCGCGAATAATAAAGGCAATGTTACCAAATGTTCCACTAGGGCCAAACACTTCTTGGAAATTTAGCCCATGATAGCCTGGTGCTGGCTCAGTAAATAGAGGAAATTTGCCGTTACCCCAATCAAATTTACCCGAATCGACAATTACACCACCAATGGAAGTACCATGTCCGCCAATCCATTTAGTTGCGGATTCTACTACGATATCTGCACCATGTTCAATCGGTCGAACTAGATACCCACCAGCACCGAAGGTATTATCCACAATTAAAGGAATGCCGTTTTCGTGGGCAATGTGAGCTAAAGCGGCAAAGTCGGGAATATTGAATTGAGGATTGCCAATGGTTTCAACGTATAGGGCTTTGGTGCGATCGTCGATCGCTTGACGAAAACTTTCTGGGTCATCTCCCTCAACAAACTTGACTTGAATACCTAAACGTGGTAAAGAAACTTTAAACTGATTATATGTTCCTCCATACAAAAAACTAGTGGAAACGATATTATCCCCAGCCTGAGCAATTGTACTGATTGCCAAGAATTGCGCCGCTTGCCCACTAGCGGTTGCTAATGCTGCTACACCCCCTTCTAAAGCAGCAATCCGCTTTTCAAATACATCTGTCGTCGGGTTCATGATGCGGGTGTAAATGTTACCAAATTCCTGAAGAGCAAATAACCGCGCTCCGTGGTCGGTGTCGTCAAAAACGTAGGAAGTCGTTTGGTAAATCGGTACAGCACGAGCATTAGTTCCAGGAGCCGGCTCTTGTCCAGCATGAACTTGCAAGGTTTCAAAACGATATTGTTCTGACATAAGCAGTTATTTGAGTTTCCAATTATACAAACAAGCAAGAATAATTGAGCCTTGTTTGGGAGAAATTAACGGTAATTTGGAAGGCTTACCGTATTTTAACTGTTTGCGCCCAGGATTCCTCATCTCTAGCACAACAAGTTAGAAAATAGAAAATGGGAATTAACACCTCTTAATTTATATTTAGAAAAAAAGCGTGTGAGTCGTCATGCAAATAGACCAGCCTTTTAAAATTAATGCTGCCCAACCAGACAAACTAAAGCAATTTCTTCCCAAACCTTTAATTATTTCCAGCCCAGTTACAGGTTGCAATGGTTTTTATTTTGCCTATCATCGCCAGTTAAACTATCAACTTCCTGAGACATCGCCTTTTCAGCACATTATTACCATTTACAGTAGAGAGTTTGAGGCAAAATTAAAAATTAACGGACACTGGCAAAGTAAATCTTATGCAACAACTGATGTGGGGATTTTTCCTGCTCACCAAATTTCTCCAGCAGTACAATTTAAACAGGAATTAGGGTTTATTCACTTGGGTTTTGAACCAACGATGATTACTCGTGTTGCTTACGAATCAGTAAATCCTGATGCAGTTGAAATTGTACAACAACTGCAAACTCACGATCCATTGATTCAACAAATTGGCCTGACACTCAAACAAGAAATAGAAACTAGTGGATTTGATAGTTCACTGTATATGGAATCAGCAGTAAATCTGCTGGCGGTGCATTTATTGAAACGTTACTCAACGCAAAAATTTATCATTCGAGAATACACAGGTGGATTACCAAAACATAAATTAAAAGAAGCGATCGCTTATGTCAATGATAACTTAGACCAAAATTTGTCACTTGCAGAAATTGCGGCGATCGCCCAGATAAGTCCGCATTATTTTGCTAGCTTGTTTAAGCAATCAATGGGAATAGCACCTCATCAATATGTCACCCAATGCCGAGTTGAAAGAGCAAAGTATTTACTTGCGAAGCGAGAATTATCAGTTATACAAGTCTCCCAATTAGTAGGATTTCAAAGTCAAAGTCATTTCACTAAGGTTTTTCGCAAATATATCGGCATCACTCCTCAAGCATTTAAAAAGCTACACTGAACTTTTCGGAAGATAACACTAGTTTTCGGAAGATTGCGTGAGACAGCACGATCTTGTTAAAGCTAGACTCAATAGTTATCACCACACTTTGAATCTGTAGTCAAAAAAAATGACACAACTAAAACCAGCCCAGGAAATGCCTGGTAGCTTTGGGCTACCCATTTTAGGTGAAACTCTCCGATTATTTGCTACCCAAGGATGGGGACTGGCGAAGAACTATGAACGCTATGGGCCAGTTTTTAAAACCAGCATTTTAGGAAAAAAATATGCAGTTTTGGTAGGAGTGGAAGCAAATCGACTAATTTTGCAAGAAAAAGCTGATTGTGTTTCTTCCTACTTAGGATGGAAAGTGTCTATGGAGCATATTTTTGGGCGGCCAATGATGCTTCAAGATGGTGAAGAACATCGCCGGACTCGTCGCTTAATGGCTCCAGCGTTTCATAGTAAAGCCATTGCTAATTATTTTGACATTATGCAAACTGAAGTTAACAAGTGCCTAGAAAACTGGGTGCAAAACAGTCCAATTTCCATCAAGAATGAATTTAATCAGTTAGCATTGCGAATTGGAATTCGGCTATTATTAGGTGTTCGACTACAAAACGAAGTTGAGCAAGTCGAACAGTTGTATAATACTTTGACGCAAGGAGCATTGGCGCTATTACGGTTAGATATACCGTTCACAAAATATGGTCGTTCTCAAAATGCTCGTCGTCAGTTGAAAGCTTTCTTAGAAAAAATTATCAGCGAACGTAAACTTCAAGGCAACTTAGAGGAGTCTTGTGATGTATTAGGATTGTTTTTGGCAGCATTAGATGAAGAGGGAAATGCTTTAGCCCAATCACAGATCGTAGACGAACTGATCCACTTATTAAATGCAGCACATTTCACTACTGCTACATCTTTAACGTGGGCAATGGTTGAATTGGCAGCGCGTCCCCAATGGCGTGAAAAACTTCGCCAAGAACTTATAGAAGTTGTCAAAGATGAACCTTTGAATTTGGGACACCTCAAGCAACTTAATCAAATGACTTATTTTTTCAAAGAAATAGAACGACTTTACAACCCCGCAGGTGTAGTGCTGTTTCGGGGAGTTGTAAAAGAAATTGAATATGCAGGTTATCGCATTCCTCCTGGTTGGGTGGTGATTGTTGCTCAAGGATTAACGCATCGCATGAGCGAGATTTATACTAACCCAGAAAGTTTCGATCCAGAACGCTTTGCCCCTCCCCGCGAAGAAGATAAAAAAGACTCCTTTGCTTTAATTGGTTTTGGTGGTGGCGAACATATATGCATTGGAATAGAGTTTGCCAAAATGGAAATGAAGATTTTTTTGGCAACGTTGCTGCAACGATATGATTGGAAAGTGACACCAGAATATGAACCTAACAACTATTATCAACTACCGTTTCAAGTAGAAGGAAAATTACAGGCGCAAGTCAGCAACATCGAATGGAGAAACTAAGTTAAAGACGCGATGAATCGCGTCTCTACAAATGGTTTATTTGTCGCATTCTTTTTTAAAATTTGTATAAATTATTCACTCAGTTTTTTTAAGCACAAATTGCTCCAGATCGTGATACTGTCCTTTGAAGAAGGCATACTGTTTCTGTATACCCTGACTGTGAAAACCTAACTTTTCTAGCAACTTTTTAGAAGCGATATTTTCCAGCATGACTTGGGCAATAACGAAACGCAAATCCATTTTTTCAAACCCAAATTGCAAGATAGTACTTACTGCCTCAGTCATAATACCTTGTCTCCAAAAAGTACTGGCAAGCTCATAACCGACTTCGGCTGAGTGTTCTTGTGGGTTCCAGGTAAACCCACAAGAACCAATCAAAACGTTGTCTTGCTTATGAATAATTCCCCAGCGAATTCCATCTCCTCGCTCAAACCGCTTGGCTCTACGTCCAATGAGAGCGTAGGCGTAGCCCGTCGTAGACATCGCTTTTTTAATAGAAGTGAAGGTATCAAGATCGTGAAACTGTGTCACGCTCGGATCGGAGAATACAGCAAAGGTAGCTTCAGCATCCTGTAACGTTGTCTCACGAAGAAGCAGCCTTGCTGTTTCTAATTGAGGAAAGGAAGATGGTAAAAAGCCGTTGCTCATAGTTGCGATGATCTGGGGTTAGAGCTAAATGAGCGATCGCCACCGTGACAAAACTATTCAAAAAGCTTAAGGCTGAATAGTCTTCGCCGACTGGTTAAATAACAAATTTCGTGACTTATCTGGATCGAGCGCTTGAGTTTTCAATGCTTCGGCTTTTTCGTAGGCGCGAATTGTTGCTGGACGCGCTTTAATTGTCTCAAACCAGCGCTTAAGGTGAGGAAAATCTTCTAAGTTTTGACTTTGGAGTTCATGTGGCACAATCCAGGGATAAGCAGCAATATCGGCAATGGAATAATCGCCAGCCACAAATTCTTTATCTGCTAGTTGCTTATTCAAAACTGCATATAAGCGTCCCGTCTCATTCACATAACGGTTAATCGCATATTCAATCTTTTCGGGAGCATAAGTACTAAAGTGATGATTTTGTCCCGCCATTGGCCCTAATCCTGCCATTTGCCAAAACAACCATTCTAAAACTTGAGTGCGATCGCGTAAATCTTGAGGGATTAATTTCCCGGTTTTTTCTGCCAAATATAGCAAGATTGCCCCAGACTCAAATACCGAAATTGGCGCACCTCCATCTGCTGGTTCGCGGTCAACGATCGCAGGCATCCGATTATTAGGAGAAATCTTCAGAAATTCCGGCTTAAATTGATCCCCAGCCCCAATATTTACAGGAATTATGGTGTATGGTAAGCCGACTTCTTCTAAGAAAATGGTGATTTTATGACCGTTTGGGGTTGTCCAATAATAAAGATCGATCATGGTTATTTTTCCTAAAATTGTGCGATTGTTTTGTAGGTTAATAGTGTGTTACAGACATCTCTTAATTACGAACTTGTACTGAGCGTAGCCGTTGGCGCAGCCTCTCGTAGAGAAGTATTACGAATTAGATTGTGGTGCTTTTGCGATCGCAGCCCAAACTCTGTGGTGAACCTGAAGAATTGGCGTAGGATATTGTGTTTCAAGCAATGTTGCCAATTCCTGGTCAAATACTTCTACCTTTTCTGGTGTCAAACTGGCTCCTACACCAGCACTAGCACGAATTCGTCCCCGCCAAGCTTCGTGTGTATAAGACACAAACATATCGTAAGAAAATGTGCGGATTTCTCGGAATCCTCCTTCGCCAATATCTTGTAACCACAGGGGATACAAACCATTACCACCGCCCAAATTCCACGCGGGATTATGAGCTTTGATTAGTTGTTCCGTTGCGTGAACTACATTACCTTTTAAGGGTATCCAATCAAAATGTGCGATCGCAAGCAAGCCATTTACTTTCAATATGCGAGTAATTTCCTTGACAGCACGCGGACGGTCAAACCAATGCCAACACTGTCCAGCTGTCACCACATCCGCACTGGCGTTTGGTAACTCGGTATTCTCGGCACTTGCAACTCGATAATCTACTTTAAGTTGCACAGATTCGCTTAACAGTCTGGCTTGTTCTAAAAGTGAGGCTGATGGATCTAGGCCAATTACATAAGCACCTCTATCGGCAAACCCCCGCGCTAGTGTCCCTGTTCCTGTACCGAGGTCAACAATATTCTGCCCTGGTAAACCTATACCATATTCAGACAATTTATTAAATAATGAACTAGGAAACCCAGCGCGGTGTTTTGCATAATCAGTAGCAGTTGCACCAAAATCAATTTTCATACCTACAAAACTATTCTTGTAACAATTGTCTAGGCTAGAAGTTCTCTACCCACGGACGTAGTTCTATTTCCCATGTCCAAGCACTGCGGGGTTGGCGTGAGGGCTGATATTCCATAATTCTGCACCTCAGACAAACTCATCTGTCCCCTTCTTTTTCCCCTTTTTTACTCCAGGCTTAGTACTCTTTGCCTATTGCGCGCGTAGTTGTTGAATAGACCTCTTGCAAAAGTAACTTTTGCACTCTTGCGGTCAAAGGGGAAAGGTCAAAGGGGAAAGGTTTTTTTATTCCTTTTCCCTTTCCCCCAAACCCAATTCCCTACAAATGCCAAGAAGTCTAATGTCGGCGGTGGAATTGTGGAAGCGGTTGTAAGTTTTAGCTAATCTTTCAGAGAATGCAAATTATCAAAATGTTGCTGCACATTTTATAACTACTTGCGATCGCAGCTTAATTTCCACACTTTTTTAGGGTAATGTATACAATGGACGGCTTCTATCGCCAGCAACGGAGGCAGTAACCCTATGAGCAGCATTTTCAGCAGGAGAAAAAAGATTTGAAAAGGGTTGGGGTTTAAGTATGACACTAATCCCCTTAACCCTTACCCATTCTTAACCGTTAAGCGCTTCTTCTTGATGGGTTTCGATAACGCAATCAGAAGTGGGGCGGGCAACGCAGGTAAGAACCCATCCTTCGTCAATTTGATCGTTGTCTAAGAAGTTCTGATCTGATTGGTCAACTGTACCTGAAATTAGCTTCCCGGTACAGGTAGAGCAAGAACCAGCGTTACAGGAATAGGGCAAGTCAAGCCCATTTTCCTCGTTAGCGATCTCTAGGATGTACTCACTATCAGGGACTTCAATTACGTGTTCGCCTGCGTTTTCTTCACCTTCTGGGATACGTAATGTAACTTTGTAAGTTGCCATGTAAAACTTCCTAACTCAATATAAACTCCATTTTCGATACTACGGGTTTATGTGCAGCTAGTCTAGAGTGAAATTTGGTTGATTATTTTGCATCTGAAGATGCTTAATTTTTATCGCAAGTAAGAGTACAAAATGCTGCGATCGCTTCAGCAAATCCCTCGAATGAATTATAATCTCTAGCCACGATAGAGACATTCATACCCAACTTTTGTGCATTAGCACTGGTGTAAGGGCCAAAACATGCAATAACACAATGTTCGTAATCGCTTTGCGAGTTGACCATTGTCAAAAAGCTTTCTACTTCCGCCGTGCTACTAAAGGCAATTACATCAATAATTCCTTCGCGCATCAGGTTTAATTCCATACCATAGATAGTTTTATCTAAACCCTGCGTAATATATGTGGGTACGCGAGTTACTTCTGTGCCCAATTGCTGCAAATCCCTAATTAAATTGGGTACAACATCAGGTTCAGGCAAACCCACAACTTCTGGAGCCGGGATCAGCACTTTTTTCTCGTGAATTTGCGGGAGTTTCGCTAATTCAGCCACAATTCCGGCTGGGCTAGATTCTGCTGGGATCAAATCCACCTTGTCACAAAAAGACAATAAGCTTTCTGCATCTTTTCCTAATGCACATAAGTGACATTTTTCCACCGCAGAGATGGGAATATGTAAATCATTTATGCGGTGAAAAAATGCAGTGATGCCATTTCTACTTGTAAAGACAATCCAATCAAATTCATTTATATCGGCTAAAGCGGCATCTAACTGAGTGTAGTTTGATAAATAGCAGGTTTCGATGGTAGGCATGAAAACAGGTAAACCACCTTTTTTGATGATTTGTTCGGATAACCTATAAGCATAATTTCTCGGTGCTGTTACTAAAATTCTCTTGCCATAGAGAGGTAAGTTTCTCGATGGAGTCAGCAGGTTGATTTGTTTTGATTGGGTGTGCATTTGTTTCTTGAAACAGAATTCAGGAGTCAGGAGTCAGAATTCAGCATGAATTCTGGATGACGGCTAGAGTGAGCGCTCACCTCGCTGTCGTAAGCTGAATAATATAGCGCAATACAAGATGTAGAGAGCAATACGCATATTGAAATATAGCGGTTCTTGCTTGAGTGAAGTATAAAAATTCAGCAACGCCAAAAAGCTGATATATAGCGATCGCCAGGTAGGTTAGGACATAAACTGAATATAAAACCTAGACACCAAGAGACTTTCAACCTTGTCCTCTGTCACCTGTTTCCTGTCCCCTGCTATAAATCCTAGCCATTTTTCTAGGGTGAATTCTCCCCATTTTTCCGATGTCATCTGTGTCGATCAAACGGCACGATATAAACATCTAAAAACGTTTGCGGGAAATCTTATGTCTTCATTACTGGCTTTGTCCAACAGTTTAGCTGATACCGTAGAACAAGCTGGGAGTGCTGTGGTTGCAGGGGCATGGTTATTAACTTTTGCAGATTTACTATCTAGACTAGGAGCAGTAGAACTACCAGTAGGTTCCGTCGCTGCGTTGCTGGGTTCACCGTTATTTATTTGGTTACTTTATCGTCGTTCTACTGGGTTTATTAAATTTTGAGCTAATAAGTAAAAATATCGGGAGTTTTGTCAACGATATAAACCAAAAGCAAAACCAGCCAAGCTTTCTTTCTGGAGATTTTGCTGCTGGCTGGTCATAAAATTAGCCGGAATAAGGATAAGCACAAATTCAAAAAAGGTCAGTTGACACTTTTCGAGCAGTGCCAAGTATTGGAATGCCCCCAAGTAGCAGAAGTGGCAAAGAAGTTTGTTCAAGCTAATAGAGCTTTTGACGGAAGTTGGATGAGTGAGATATGACTAACACAGTAGAAAAAAAATGAGAAATCCATTGGTCAATTGATGTATCTTAATAAGATATTACTATCTTGTTAAGATTAATGACCTCGACTTGGCTTTACCTGATGGGTTTCCAACTTCTACTCCCCCTCCATTTACTTTTTCTTCTTCCTTCTCTGACAGATTCGTGTACATTGGGTTTGGGTTGGTGAGTGCTGGAGCATCTTGTTTCATATCACACAGTTCTCCTTTTTTTAATTTATTTTTTATTTATTTCTAATAACACCATACTTCAAGTAACTATCTTTGCTAACCATTGGTTACATGACTTTAAAATACTTCAAGTAACTTTATAGCTAACGATTGATTAGATTAGTTTACATTATCTTTATCAGATTGTTTTAGTGTATTGTGCAAACTTCCTATAAGTGGCTAAAAACTTTACCCCCCACTACTTATATAACTTGAACTTTCATGCAAAGTAGTGAAAAGTGGATTTTGTAGTGGGATGTCTTGGTAAACCCGATGATACATGAGCCGCCTAATTCCTATGCCTCATCAACTTGCATTTATATATAAAACCTAGACACCAATAGACTTTCAACCCTGTCCTCTGTCACCTGTTCCCTGTCCCCTGCTATAAATCCTAGCCATTTTTCTAGGATGAATTACTCTCCATTTTTCCGATGTCATCTGTGTCGATCAAACGGCACGATATAAACATCTAAAAACGTTTGCGGGAAATCTTATGTCTTCATTACTGGCTTTGTCCAACAGTTTAGCTGACACCGTAGAACAAGCTGGGAGTGCTGTGGTTGCGGTGAATGGGGGTACACGTGTTTCCCCAAGCGGCATTCACTGGCGTAATGGCATCATTGTTACCTCTGATGAGTGCCTCCAGCGCTATGACGATATCACGATTACCTTATCAAATGGTAGCACTGCACCAGTAACACTCATCGGTCATGACTCTAGCACCGATATAGCTGTTTTTAAACTAGAAAATGCAGAAATACCTGTGGCCAAAGTTGGCGATGCTAAAACGCTCAAAGTTGGTCATCTCGTGTTAGGACTGGCAAGAGGTAGCGAAGGTGATTTAAGGGCGGCGATGGGTGCAGTAAGTGTGGTTAGCGGTACTTGGCGGAGTATGAGTGGCGGGAATATTGACCAATTTATCCGCCCAGATATCACCCTTTACTCTGGCTTTGCAGGTGGGCCGCTCGTAGATGCGGCTGGTTTTGTGGTAGGGATGAATACATCGGGGCGGCGTGGTACTGCTCTAACAATTCCCACTGCTACAGTCGATCGCGTAGTTGACCAATTAGTAGCAAAAGGACGCATTTCTAAAGGCTACTTGGGTGTGGGAATGCAACCTGTACGTTTACCAAAGAATCTAAAAACTGCTCTCAATTTAAGTTCGGCAACTGGGGTAATTGTTGTCAACGTTGAGGCTGCGGGGCCTGCTGACAATGCAGGTATACTGCTTGGCGATGTTTTGGTAACATTCGATGGCGTAACTGTGAGCGATACAGGTGATGTGTTGGCGCTGCTCAATAGTAGCGATCGCATTGGTAAAACTGTCAACGTGCAAGTTGTCCGGGGTGGAGTGTTAATTGAGTTAGCGATCGCAGTTGGCGAACGACCTACTAAGGAAGAATAATACCAATTTGGGATGGGTTAGAGAGACGCGATAAATCGCCGTCTCTACAGGTAATTGATCCATCAATTATTTATTGACAGACTACTAGCTTTGTCAAGATTTATCTAAATGTTTTGATTCATTCGACCTTTTTGCTCGGACGTTGAGCTTCTGAACTCGGAAGTTGCACCTTTTTACTCGAACGTTGAGCCTCTGAACTCGGAAGTTGCACCTTTTTGCTCGGACGTTGAGCCTCTGAACTCGGAAGTTGCACCTTTTTACTCGAACGTTGCACCTTTTTGCTCGAACGTTGCACCTTTTTGCTCGAACGTTGAGCCTCTGAACTCGGAAGTTGCACCTTTTTGCTCGAACGTTGAGCCTTTGAACTCGGAAGTTGCACCTTTTTGCTCGAATCGTCATTAGTCATTTGTATTTCTCAGGACAAATGATAGACGACAAAGGACAAATCACAAAGGACATCACTAGATTCTACTTTGACACGCTCAAAAACTGTATAACATGGCAAACACAACATTAATTAATGTCGCTGCTGAATTGACAGAGGTAGCTGCTAATCTACGTCTACGCACTGTCAAAGTAAAAAGCGGCTCTCAGGGAGTCGGTTCTGGTGTCATTTGGCAATCTGACGGATTAATTATCACTAATGCCCATGTGGCAACTAGCAACCGCGCAACTGTGGAATTGGCAGATGGAAGGGTATTTGATGCGGTGCGTACCCAATTCGATCCACAGCAGGATTTAGCAGCTCTGAAAATTGTCGCCACTGATTTAACTGCTGCAACTATCGGCAATTCTGAAGCGCTACGAGTGGGTGAATTAGTCTTAGCTGTGGGTAATCCCTTTGCTGACAGTGGCGCTGTTACCACTGGAATTATCCATGCAAAAAATCCACGAGCAGTTATGGCGGATTTGCAGCTGTATCCTGGTAATTCTGGGGGGCCACTTGCCGATTGTCAAGGCCTGGTCGTGGGAATTAATACGATGATTGTTAATGGTTTGGCTGTGGCGGTTCCCAGCAACACCGTTGAGCGTTTTTTACGAGGAAATAGTCGTCCGCAGTTGGGAGTTACACTGCAACCTGTGCTTTTAAGTAGGCGTAGCTTGGGTTTATTGGTGCTGTCAATTTTACCTAACAGTGCGGCAGAAAATGCTGGTATACAAATCGGCGATGTTTTAATTGGAGTTTCGGGGCGATTATTTACTAGCATGAATGACTTAAGCAAATATCTCCATGAAAGTAAAGGATCTGTGCCGCTACAACTCCTACGCGGTAAGCAGCAATTCGTGATTTATGTTGCCGTGCAGTCCGATAAAACTGCTGTGGAGGCGACATGATCCGAGTGATGGTGGTTGCTACTTCCCCTGTGGTGCGGGCAGGGTTATCAGCTGTGGTGACTACCAATCCTCGGTTGACAGTTGTGGGGAGTGCATCCGATTTGGATGTATTGGCGAGTGAAGTTGGGCAATTACAGCCGGATGTGGTGCTGGTAGATTTGAGCGGGAATTTTCAACAAGCGGTGTGGGAAAAATTGCTAGTTATTCAAGAACAGCAATATCCATTAGGAATAATCGTCATTGTTGAAGAACTCGACAGCATCGACTTAGAGACGGCGTTACGTTCTGGTATCCGCGGGATATTGCCTAATACTAGTACAGAGTCAGAAATTGTTGCGGCTGTGGAAGCGATCGCTTTTGGTTTGTTGGTGCTGCACCCAAATGCTGTAGAATTACTGTCTATCCGCGAAAAAATCGAAACAAATCCCGTACAAACCTTGACACCACGGGAGATAGAGGTTTTAGGAATGCTGGGATCGGGGTTGGGAAATAAAGCGATCGCAAAACGTTTGCATATTTCTGAGCATACCGTCAAATTTCATCTCTCGTCTATTTTTCAAAAGCTCACTGTCTCTAGCCGTACTGAGGCTGTTGCTGTGGGTGTGCGACTGGGTTTGATTATGCTTTGATCGATAGACTTCTTGGCATTGGGGGGAAAAGGGGAAAGGTTAAAGGGTAAAGGTATGGAATTTTCCCTTACCTTTAACCTTTCCCCAACATCTTATAAAAACAATTTTTGCAAGATGTCTATTAAAAACATGAGAGCATTATCAATGAAGAAACAATTACTTCTAAAATTTGAGTAAGAAAAAAGCACTCAAAGTTTTAAGCTAATGAGTACCAAAATTATATAAAATGTGAATGGAGTGTCTTCAGAGCATAAGAACCATATCAATAAAAAACTTTTGATAGGAACAAGTCAAATTCTCCTACCTCTATTGTGCATATCAGACATTTTATCGCTAACAAATTTATTAAAGGATCTTGGATAATATGAGTTTTCAAAAACATACTTCCAACATTGATAAAACGCAGGTCTTTTAAAAGCCGATGTCATCCCAAATTCCCAAAGTTTCCATAACTTTTGATCAATTAACTTTAATTCGTGATACAACATATGTTCTTCATAACATAAATCAAAGTAAAGCCACACATAACGCAGTAACTTCTCTTTTTCATCTTCTGTAAGAGAACCAAAGTCAAAGTTTTCATCAAGTATGTTTTTAGGTAGCTTTTCAAAAATTTCTTGGTATCGCTTTGTATATGCACTAATATTTGCAACTAGTAATTGCTGTTGGACACCTTTGTTCTGCATCCAAACAGCATAAAGAGAAATAACCACAGCAATAAGGGCAATAAGGTCACTTGTTTGCATTTTATTTTCCTATTAGTAAAAGTCAAAATTTGCTAAAAATATTTTCCTAAGTTGATGATTGAATTAACTGCATCTTTAAAAACAGCGTTAATGCCATCGACAACATCATCAATAGGATTAGAACTTACTAATTTATTAACAGCGAAATTAATATCGTGCAACTCACTGCTGTGCAATTTCTGGATGACGATAGCAGCAATATCATTTTTTACTTCTTCGATAGCTGTATCGGTGTTATAGTCAGCAGAAGCATTCAAACATTTGGTTGTCATTAGGGTCAGGGAATTCTTCTTAAAATCTTCTTTAAGTAGCTCTATAAATTCCTCTATTAAAGTAGGTGTCCATACAGGAATTCTCCCAAGTACTGATCCACCAGCAATTGAAAGAAGTGCAGGCGTACTAAGTCCGCCAGTTACAGCTATAGCTACTCCACCCACTATTAAAGACGCAACCACGAGATGCTTATTCTTTATTTCACCTTTATCTCTAAGCGAACAAAAAGCACATAATTCGGAGGAGCAATCCAATGAACTTCTAATAACATTGGCTATAAATGTGGAACAATTATTAGAAATTGCATGATACATTGAACCCTGTACTGTTTGGTAATATGTTAACATTTTATGTTCATTAAAGTCGGCTAGTTCAATAGTTCTATCTGCTTGACGCCCTTTATCTTTACATTCTTGATAATAACTGTAATTTGTAGAATCGGCAGATGGAACAAGGTCAACATTAACATATTTCTTTGTAGTGTCTTTCTCACTTATTTGAACTGGTGATACATCCTCAACTTTAATTGAATCTGATTCTGAGGATAGTAGACTTTGCAATGCATATTCTATCAGATGAGTCCGGGCATTATTATTCTCCAGGATAGGTCGATAACTAATGTCAGTATTGATATTATTTTCCAAAGAAGGTCGATGACTAATGTAAATATTGTTAATCTGCATTGAAACATGACCCACATCACTAAAAGTCAAAGCACTCAAGCCACTACTTCTAAAGGCTTTAGGATACCAGATATAAACTTTTACAGCCATAAGTCTTTTTCCTGTTCTAATTCTAATGGAATGAACAAGAGTTACTACACGGAACATTCTAGCTATTTCGGAAAAGATTTTATTTGTTCAGTCAGGTCTTGGCTACTATTGCAATTTGCTAAATTAGTCATTTTTAGATCAGTAATAACCGTACATTACATCGAATAATTATGTATTAATAGAAAATCTCAAGTGCATATACAAGTATAATTTAATTTCTATTTTCATAAAACTTAAGTATTGTTACATTTATTTAGCATTATTTTTTAGCTATGAAATAATCTGATGTATCTGACAAATCCTCAAAAAATTGCAGCACACAAATTAACACCAATCGCCAAGGTGTAATTCTTGGTTAACCATGAAGGATACAAAACGTCAAAGTCACTGTCACTATAAAGTGTGCCAATTTCATCTCGCAGCGTAAGATAAAGGTTCCCTTTGGAGAAAGCAAAAGCAGCATGGGTGACACGAACTCTTTACCTGGCACAGGACTGATGGGTTGCGGTTTGACATCATATCCCTAAATCTCTTGGATATATATAGTGCCAATCTTAAGGTGGCACTCTACGGAACTCCTGTCTACTTTTGACTTCGCCAACAGCGTCCATTAGTACTTGTGCGCGCTTTTTTGCTCAACAGACTTTTCAAACAGCTAAGTTCACGTCCTGCGGTCACGTGCGATCAACGCTGGGTTATGAGCCGCAAACTTAATATTTTCAAATGTTGAGCTTTATTTAGCCTTAGAGAACTTATGAGCTGGTTGGGAATGCTAAAGAAAGCACTTGATTGTCCTTTTGTTTGACAGTTATAGATAACGTTCATTAGCATCATGCCCAGTTCATCGTATTACTTAGGCTTAGAAAAATGATACCTGTCCTTCCCGGTTACAACTTTATTGAAGCTCTGCATGAAGGTGTGAATACTGTTATTTATCGCGCTTCCAAGCAGTTAGATCGAAGCCTTGCGATCGTTAAAGCCCTGAAAGCCGAGTATCCCAGCCTCGAAGAACTAACCCGACTCAGACATGAATATAAAATATCGCAGACATTAATAGATATAGAAGGAATTGTCAAGTCCCTAGCTTTAGAAAATCATCATAACGGTTTAGCCTTAATTTTGGCAGACTTTGGTGCAGAATCTCTGAAAAAGTATATTAGCGATCGCCAATTATCATTAACTGAATTTCTCACAATAGCCATTCAGCTAGCATCCACTCTCACTCAACTGCATCAAGCCAAAATTATTCATAAAGATATTAAACCTGACAATATCGTTATTAACCCAAAAACCGGGCAAGTTAAAATTATCGACTTCAGTATTGCATCGCGGTTAGAAAAAGAAAATCAAAGCATCAGCAATCCCAATTTATTAGAAGGCACTCTCGCCTATATGTCACCGGAGCAAACCGGAAGAATGAATCGGTCAATTGATTACCGTACCGACTTCTATTCTTTAGGCGTTACTTTTTATGAAATGCTGACAGGTTCGCTGCCTTTTAATGCCGCTGACCCTCTAGAATTTGTTCATTGCCATATTGCCAAAACACCAATAACCCCTCAAGAGTTCAATCCCAAAATTCCTTCAGCGGTTTCTGACATTGTAATGAAATTGTTAGCTAAAACCGCTGAAGATAGATATCAAAGCTCTCTCGGACTAAAAGCCGATTTAGAAACCTGTCTGACTCAGTTGCAGACGGATGGCGAGATTTCTCACTTTATTGTCGGTCAATTAGATTCATACAGTCAATTTTCGATCCCGCAAAAACTCTACGGACGGGAAATAGAAGTTGCTACTTTGTTAGAAGCATTCGATCGCGTCAGTTCTGGTAGTACAGAAATGATGCTAGTTTCTGGTTACTCAGGCATCGGTAAATCTTGCTTAGTTTACGAAGTTCACAAACCAATTGTCCGCCAGCGGGGTTATTTTATCTCCGGGAAATTTGACCAGTTCAAGCGGAATATTCCTTTTGCTTCTTTAATTCAAGCATTCAAAGATTTGATGCGGCAATTGCTAACAGAAACCGACGAGCAAATCGCTGTTTGGAAATCAAAACTAATAGATGCTCTTGGCTCCAACGCTCAAGTGATTATAGACGTTATTCCCGAATTAGAACGGATTATTGGCCCGCAGCTAGCAGTTCCTCAATTAGGATCGTCAGAATCACAAAATCGATTTAATCGGGTGTTTCAACAATTCATTCATGTATTTAGTCAACCCGAACACCCGCTAGTTTTGTTTCTGGATGACTTGCAGTGGGCGGATTCAGCTTCCCTCAAGCTGATCCAGTTAATTATGACCGACCCAGATAGCCAATATCTATTGCTAATTGGTGCATATCGAGATAACGAAGTAAATGCCACTCATCCTTTTATTCAGACCTTAGAGGAGATTCAACAGACTGGTGCGATCGTAAATAACATTATCCTCCAGCTATTGGATATCGCTCACGTCAATCAGTTAGTAGCCGATACTCTTCGTAGCGAACTTTTAAAGGTAAAGCCGCTAGCTGAGTTAATTTTTACAAAAACCCAAGGCAACCCCTTTTTCTTAACTCAGTTACTCAAATCTCTTTATCAGGATAACTTGTTATTATTTGACTTCGAGCGCGGTTTGTGGCAATGGAATATTGAGTTTATTCAGGGAGTTAATATAACTGATAATGTCGTTGAATTGATGGTCAGTCAAATTCAAAAACTATCTGAAAAAACCCAGAATGTGTTAAAGTTTGCCGCTTGTATTGGAGACAAGTTTACTTTAGATATGTTGGCAATTATTAATAAAACATCTCAGTCAGAAACAGCAGCCGATTTGTGGGAAGCTCTGCAATCAGGTTTAGTTCTACCCCTCAATAATTCCTACAAAACACCGCTCGTTTTCGACTCAGAACAAATGGAGACTGAGAATAAGCGATCGCCCATTACTCAGCCCCCATCACCCATTACCTATAAGTTCTTACACGACCGGGTACAGCAAGCGTCTTATTCTCTCATTCCAGACGATCGGAAAAAACAGACTCACCTAAAAATCGGCGAACTATTACTAATACATACCTCGGAAACGGACATTGAAGAAAACATTTTTGAAATTGTCAACCAACTAAATGTTGGTGCCGAATTCATTACCCAACAGCCTCAAAAAGATAGACTAGCTCAACTCAATCTTATAGCTGGACAGAAAGCAAAAGCAGCAACAGCTTATGAATCATCTGTTAAATATTTAAATGTAGGTTTGGAACTTCTTACAGCAGATAGTTGGCAATGTCAGTATGACATGACACTCAACCTCCATGTAGAAACAGCAGCAGTAGAATTCCTCAACACTAATTTTGAGCGAGCAGAAATGCTTTCTGATGTAGTTTTGGCACGGGCAAAAACCCTGCTCGATCGAGTCCAGGTGTATGAGACAAAAATGCAGTTTTATATTGCTAAAAACCAAATGCAAGCTGCGTTAAATACTGGAATGCAAGTGCTAAAAATGCTAGGGTTGCCTTTATCAGAAAACCCCCCAATGAGACTGACTAGATTGAATTTAGGAGGAAAACGGATTGAGGATTTAACAGAATTGCCAGAAATGACTGATGTTTATAAATTAGCCGCACTGCGAGTCTTAATCAATCTGATTCCTCCGGTTTATATTGCAGCTCCCGAACTTTATCCCCAGGTCGTTTTTAAAATGACCAATCTCTGTCTCAAATATGGAAACTCTCCTCTGTCAGCTTATACGTATGTACTTTATGGAATGTTCCTATGTGGCGCTTTTGAAGACATGGATTCTGGCTATCAATTTGGTCAGCTAGGCTTAAAGCTGTTAAATCAATTTAATGCCAAGGAGATGACAGCGAAAATTTATGAAACATTTAATTATTTTATCAGACATTGGAAAGAGCCAGCTATTAATACTATAGAACCGTTAATTGAGGGTGTCCAAAGAGGGCTGGAAACAGGAGATTTAGAATATGCTTCTTATTCGGCTTGTTTTTATTGTACGCATTTATTTTTTATCGGTGAAAATCTAGAAATAGCTCTCCAGAAACAGGCGCATTATATTGCTTTGATGCAAAGAACAAAACAAGAATTTCAAATTATTTATGCTAAGATAGTCCGACAAACAGGTTTGAATTTAATTAAAAAAACGGCTGAACCATATAGATTAATTGGCGAAAGTTTCGATGAAAATAAAATGTTGCCAATTCTGATAGATAGCAATAATTATATGGCTATTTATCCTATCTATGTTTCTAAACTGATTCTGGGTTATTTATTTAAAAATTACGATCGCGCTGCTGAGGATGCCCTGCTGGCAGAAAAATACGAACAAGGTGGACGAGCGTTGATGTACAAAGCCGAACACAAGTTATACTCCTCTCTGACTCTCTTAGCTTTGTATCCCAGTGCATCAAAAAGCGAGCGCCAAGAATATCTCAGCCAAGTGGTAGCGCAGCAGAAAAAAATGAAGCAATGGGCGTTGCATTCTCCTGCAAACTATCAGCATAAGTACGATTTAGTGGAAGCAGAAAAGGCGCGAGTATTGCAACAAGATGCCAAAGCGATCGCGTTTTACGATCGAGCCATAACTGGAGCCAGAGAACATGGATATATTCAAGAAGAAGCCCTAGCCTCGGAACTAGCAGCAGAGTTCTATTTTGCTTGTGGGAGAGAGAAAGTTGCTAATACCTACCTCAACGATGCCTACTATGGATATGGTTGCTGGGGAGCGAAGGCAAAAGTCAAAGACTTGGAAAAAAGATATCCTCAACTATTTCGGATATCAAAGCGCGAAACCGTCAGTACAAACGTGACTCGGATAATTAGCTCTACGAGTGAAAATGCTTCAGACTCGCTGGATTTAGCCACAGTTATGAAAGCATCTCAAGCTCTTTCTGGAGAAATAGTTTTGAGCAATTTGTTAACTAAGTTAATGACAATTGTGCTAGAAAATGCTGGCGCTCAAACAGGCTACTTAATTTTAGAAAAATCAGGAGATTTGTTAATAGAAGCATCAGGAGCAGTAGATAAAACTGATGTAACTGTGCTACAAGAAATCCCAGTATCAACTAGTCAGCAGTTGCCAATTTCACTGATTAATTATGTAGCTCGAACTAAAGAAAATGTTGTCCTCAGCAATGCAACTAGTGAAGGAACATTTACCACAGATACATACATCGCCACCCATAAACCTAAATCGGTTTTGTGTACACCGCTCATCCATCAAGGAAAACTTAGTGGCATTCTTTATTTAGAAAATAATCTTACCATTAGTGCATTTACATCAGATCGCTTAGAAGTATTACAACTGTTATCTTCGCAAGCAGCAATTTCCATTGAAAATGCTCGTCTTTATAAAGACTTAAAATTAGCCAACACTAACTTAGAAGCTAAAGTACAAGAGCGAACTTTAGAGTTACAGGAAAAAAATGTGCATTTGCAAAAAGCAGAAGAAATCGCCCAATCAGCCAACCGGGCTAAAAGTGATTTTCTTGCCAACATGAGCCATGAACTGAGAACACCACTTAATGGCATTTTGGGTTATGCCCAAATCCTCAAGCGTGAAAAAAGTTTAACTAACTCACAAAAAGATGGTGTGAATATTATTCATCAGTGTGGCGACCACCTCTTGAATCTGATCAATGACATTTTAGACCTCTCTAAAATTGAAGCGAGAAAAATGGAACTCCACCTAACGGATTTTCATTTTCCAGAATTTCTCGAAGGCATTGCCGAAATCTGCCGTATCCGTGCCGAACAAAAAGGTATTTGCTTAATTTTTGAACAGATTACTCAACTTCCTACAGGTGTCAAAGCTGATGAAAAACGGTTACGGCAAGCTTTGATTAACTTACTAGGTAATGCCGTTAAGTTTACTGAAACTGGAGGCGTGGCTTTCAAAGTCGGCTATCAGGAAGGTAAAATTCGGTTTCAGGTAGAAGATACAGGAATTGGTATGGCACCAGAGCAATTAGAAGAGATATTTTTGCCATTCCAGCAGGTAGGAGATCGCGATCGCAAAGCAGAAGGAACAGGATTGGGACTGGCAATTACCCGCCAATTAGTTCAGATGATGGGTGGCGAAATCCAGGTGAAGAGTACTTTAGGGAAAGGGAGCGTTTTCTTCTTTGATTTAGATTTACCTGAAGTTTCTCAATACGCTGATGTTGTCAAAAAAGTGCAACGAAACATCCAAAGTTTTAAAGGCGATAAACGGAAAGTTATTGTCGCAGATGATAGAGCAGAAAATCGGGCAATCTTGGTTAAGATGCTATCGCCTTTAGGATTTGAAATTATGGAAGCAATAGATGGTCAAGATTGCCTCAATAAAGCATCTGAATCGAATCCAGATTGTATCTTAATGGACTTGTTGATGCCTCAAATGAATGGCTTTGAAACTACCCGTCGCATTCGGCGATCGCCTGAACTAAAAAATGCGATCGTCATTGGCACTTCTGCCAGTGTTTTTGATTTCGATCTCAACAAAAGTAAAGAGGCGGGTTGCAATGATTTTCTACCTAAGCCTATTCGCATAACAGAGCTTTTAGAAAAGTTACAGTATCACTTAAAACTGGAATGGATTTATGATGATGGAGAAACTCAAGTATCTAAAGTTAATCAAGCAGAAAATTCTCAGCAATCATTGGTAACTCCTTCGACAGAGGAAATAGCTACTCTATTGAATTTAGCAATGAAAGGCGATCTTAAAGGTATTGTGGAGCGAGTTAATCAATTGGAAGAAATGGATGTGAAATATGCGCCTTTTTCTCTAGAGTTGCGTCAATTAGCTAAAGGTTTTCAGGTTAAAAAAATCCGTGAAATTTTAAAAAATATAGGAGTAAATTAATGAGTATTTCCAACATTGAAAATGGCATTATCTTAATTGTTGATGACAACCCGACAAATTTAGGAGTGTTATTCGATTTCTTGGCTGATTCTGGCTTCCAAGTTTTAGTAGCGCAGGATGGCGAGGATGCAATTGAACAGGTTGAATACGCTCTTCCCGATCTAATTTTATTAGATGTACTCATGCCTGGTATGGACGGGTTTGAAACTTGCCAGCATTTGAAAGCTCAAGAATCAACGAAAGATATCCCCGTAATCTTTATGACGGCGCTTTCTGAAACGGTGGATAAGGTTAGAGGGTTGAATCTTGGGGCAATAGATTATATCACTAAGCCGCTTCAGCATGAAGAGGTTTTAGCCCGTGTCAAAATCCATTTAAGCATCCGAAATCTGACGAAGAAACTGCAAGAGCAAAATGTGCATCTAGAGCAGGAGATTCAAGAGCGAACTAAGGCAGAGAACGCCCTCTTAAAACTGACATCTGAGTTAGAAGAACGCGTGGAAGAAAGGACATCTGCACTTGAGCAATCTAATCAGCTGCTGCAACAGGAAATTCAAGAGCGCATTTGTACAGAACAAGCATTGCAAGAATCAGAAGCACGCTATCGAGAACAAGCCAATCGCCTAGAACTCGCCTTTCGCCAACTTCAACAAACTCAAAGCCAACTGGTTCATAGTGAAAAAATGTCCAGTCTGGGACAATTGGTGGCAGGTGTCGCCCATGAAATTAACAATCCTGTCAACTTTATCTATGGAAATCTGACTCACGCCTATCAATATACCCAAGACTTGCTCGACCTCTTGAACCTCTATGCCAAGTACACTCCCTCACCTCTACCTGAAATTCAAAAGCTGACTGAGGCGATAGATTTAGAATTTTTGAGTGAAGACCTGCCCAAATTGCTGAGTTCGATGAAGGTTGGGGCTGACCGCATCCGCGAAATTATTCAGTCGTTACGGATTTTTTCCCGCGTCGATGAAGCCCAAATGAAGCTGGTAGATATTCACGCTGGACTAGATAGCACGCTGCTGATTTTGCACAATCGCTTTAAAGCCAGTTCTAACCAACTAGGTATTCAACTCGTTAAAGAGTATGGCGATCTACCGCTTGTGGAGTGTTATGCAGGACAACTCAACCAAGTGTTTATGAATCTACTGGCGAATGCAATTGATGCTTTGGAGGAGTATGATAAAGAGCGATCGCCCCAAGAAATTTACTTTTGCCGCAGCACGATTCGGATTCGCACCGAAGTAACTGACAATGAGTTTGTGACTATTAGGATTGGCGATACTGGCCCTGGTATGACAGAGGAAGTACGCGATCGCCTATTTGACCCCTTCTTTACAACAAAACCCGTAGGTAGAGGTACGGGTTTAGGCTTGTCGATTAGCCAGGAAATTGTTGTTTCTAAACATGGTGGTCAAATAACGTGTATTTCA
The DNA here is from genome assembly GCF_052692655.1 of Nostoc sp. DSM 114167. NCBI lineage: Bacteria > Bacillati > Cyanobacteriota > Cyanophyceae > Nostocales > Nostocaceae > Nostoc > Nostoc sp. DSM 114167. The sequence goes on along the minus strand of NZ_CP195116.1, from coordinate 1,645,818 downwards.
GCACCCGGTCAGGGAACAGAGTTTATGATTAAAATTCCGCTGCGATCGCACCCTTTAGAATTGACTTTGGCTGCACCTTCCTATTTTGGCTCAACCAAAAACTTTTGAAGACGCTGATATGAACATTTTAATGCTATCTTCCACCTTTCCTTACCCAGCAACGCGTGGAGGAACCCAAGTTAGGACATTTAATTTACTCAAGTACTTGAGTCAACGTCATACTGTCACCCTCGCGACTCAACGCGAGGGTGATGTTACAGACGCAGAAGTAGCAGGATTACGCGATTGTGTAGATCGTTTAGCTATTTTTGAACGCCCGCCAGATTCCCAAACCACGGGAATATTGCAGAAAATACAGCGATTTGGCAGATTTTTGCAGCAGGGAACACCGCCAAGCGTACTTAACCGCTACTCAGTTGAGATGCAAACATGGGTTAATAACTGGGTGGAAGCGGGAAAATGTGATGTAATTACTTGCGAACATAGCGTCAATGAGATTTATGTGCAGCCACATTTTCAGAAACAGCTAAAAACCATTGTTAATGTTCATAGTTCTGTTTACGCTACCTGTCAGAACCAATTAGCAACAGGCATTTCCGAAAATTCACTCAGAGACAAAATTAATCTGCCACTTTTGCGGCGTTATGAGCAAAACTACTGCGCTAAATTTTCGGCAATTGTGGCGACAACAGCAGAAGATAAAATTCAACTACAAGAATTTAACCCCAATAGTGAGATTACAGTTATTCCCAATGGCGTAGATTTAGTTTCTTTCCCCAAGCGTACCACCGATCCCGGAGGACATCGCCTAATTTTTATTGGTGCAATGGATAATTTAGCAAATATTGATGCTGTCTGCTTTTTCAGCAATGAAGTTTTGCCAGAAATCCAAAAATTGTATCCCGATACTACTTTCGATATTGTCGGTTCTCACCCAGTGGCAGAAGTTTTGGCACTTGATAAAAAACCAGGAATTAATGTGCTGGGGCGTGTACCTTCGATGGCAGAATATTTACATCAAGCCACCATCTGCGTTGTACCGATGCGGACTGGGTTTGGTATTAAAAATAAAACTTTAGAAGCAATGGCAGCTGGTATACCTGTAGTAGCCAGCGATCGCGGCTTAGAAGGATTAGCTGTAGATGCTGCTGGTTATCCATTACGGGCATTACGAGCCAATAAACCAGCAGAGTACGTCACCGCTATTAGTCAACTATTCGATCGTCCACATCTGCGTTCAGAATTGTCTCACAATGGCAGGCAACTGGTAGAAACAGAATTCACTTGGGATATTGCTGGTAAAAGCTATGAACAAGTTTGTCTTGCCAGAAGTAATACTAATCCGTAATTTGTCATAACCCTATATCAGCTATCGCACCACAGTAACTGGTGTTCCCATATTAACCTGATAGAATAATTCTCTAACATCGTTGTTGTACATCCGAATACAACCGTGTGAGGCAGCCTTACCTACTGAATCAGGATTAGGGGTACCGTGAAAGCCAACCCAATTTTTACCGTTTGTCCAAAATCCAATCCAGTATTTGCCAAGCGGGTTTTCAGGGTCTCCTCCTGGGATAGCTTTACCTGTAAAAGGGTTTATCCAAGTAGGGTTTTCTAACATTGTACGCACTCGAAAATTACCAATTGGGGTTTCCCAGTCTTGGCGACCTACTGCTATGGGATAACTTTTAATTCGGTTTTTTCCTCGATATAGGGTTACTCGACGGTTGCGAAGGCTGATCTCTAGGTGAAGAGGTTGAATAATTAAATTATTATTAATATAAGCCGTTTGAGAGACTAAATTCTTGGTTGAAGTATGAGAAGGAACTCTTAGTTCAGAAGCTAAAGACATAGCCGGATTAAAATTTAATCCAGATGCACAAATAAAAATAACTAATTTATCTAATTGCTTAAACATTTTCAAATTTTAAATTCTGCCTCTCAATATTTTAGTACCAAATTAATTATCAATTATTTAATTTTTGAGCTGATTATACTCTGTACTTATTTGAGGTATCATTCTGATGAATAGACTATAAGACTCATATTTGATTTCTGAAAAAACTCAGTACACCCCTAAATCACTTTTTTCCTGTTCCACGTTCCCTGTTAAGAGTTCCCTCCCTATCGCGCTTGCGCTGCGCTTCTCTGCGAGACGCTTTGCGAACGCGCGCCACGCAAATATGTTCATTAATCAAATCGGATTCCTATAGTCTAGGATTAGATATGTAATTTTGTGAGGAAGGTAAAACAAAATTGTCAAAAGTAGTTGCAGTAGAAATCGAATCAATTGACATAGCATCTCATCTTTTCTACTGCATTTACTGTTGATAACAGTCATGATTTGAGATCATCTAAGTAGAGGAAGCAAGCTTAACAAGCTCTCTAGCCTGTATCGTATAGGGCTAAGAAATTACCAAAGCGCTCTGACACCTCCACCAGTGTTTTGTCCACCTGTAGTGTTGTTACCTCCTGTATTGTCCTGCGTTCCGGTAGTGCCATTATTTGGATACTGCTGCGTTCCGGTAGTGCCATTATTTGGGTACTGCTGTGTTCCGGTAGTGCCATTATTTGGGTACTGCTGTGTTCCGGTAGTGCCATTATTTGGGTACTGCTGTGTTCCAGTACCATTATTTATTCCATTAGTGCCATTATTTGGGTACTGCTGTGTTCCAGTACCATTATTTATTCCATTAGTGCCATTATTTGGGTACTGCTGTGTTCCAGTACCATTATTTATTCCACTAGTGCCATTATTTGGATACTGCTGCGTTCCACTAGTACCAGTTCCACTACCACTAGTGCCATTATTTGGATACTGCTGCGTTCCGGTGGTAGAATCACCTCCTGTAGATTGCCCTGCTTGAGAGTACAATCTATCACCTATGGGGGCTTGACTAGTTTCCAAATTTCTAGAGATGGGTTGGGGCAGAGCGTATACTGGAAGACTTATTAAAGCACCAGTACTAGCAACTCCCACGAGGCTAGCAAGCATTTTGAGCAAATTTTTACTGTGGTTTAAGTTCATTGGTATCTCCTGAAGCTGAGTTTGAAGTTAAATGGTTTTTATGCTAGTAAGCAATTTGTTGAAATATAGAAAAAGTTTTTCTATTTCTCAACTCTAAGCAAGGATTTCAATCAAAAGTATTGAGCCGATAAGTTGTTATTTAATTAACTAAGTTAGCTGAATTAATTCTCTTACCCTTCTGCCTAAGGTATAGTCTGGTATTAAATTAATTTGTGATAATTTAAACAGTATTTGTTTAGTTTATTGTTAATTAATCTATTTCTTTAGATATATGTTTAATGTACTACTTTATTTATTAAAAAATAATTTTTTAAATTTCATATAGCGTTTCCTAATCTAGCGAGGCTTAAGAGGATGTTTGAAAAGTTATGATTGATGTATCAAATATTTTTTACCCCACCCTAACCCTCCCCTTGTAAAGGGGAGGGAACTGGATTTTTCGGTTTCCCCCCAATACATCGGGGGGATTAAGGGGGGTGATTAAAATCACAGCCAACCACTTTTCAAACAACCTCTAACCTCACTCTCAACCTCTCTTTTTGGTAAAGCTATCCATTACCCAAATCGTGAGTTTTTTACTTTTACTAAAGAGTTATATATTTTAAAATAAGCTAATTGATATTTTCCGAGAAGAGCGGATTTGTTTTGTTTATAATCTCATCAATGACAGTTATCGAAAAAGGCAGAGGGCAGAATGAATACTGTCTTCTGCTCTCTGCCTCATGCCTTCTTCAATTAGATAACTTGAGAATCCTTTTGATTTTTTATTAGTAAATAAAATGCGTTTGCCCTACCACTAACTCTAGATAAATTGTTATTGTTGTTTATTGTCTTTTTGAAACAAATGTGCGGAGACGTTGTAATACAACGCCTCTACATCAGCCGTGCAAATTATCTTATCTAAATCGTATTGGTTTTTAGTTAACTGGTGAATAAACACGTCAATTATTGTCAAATCTAGTCGAACAACCTAACACAAGTAATTTCTTCTGCTTACGCTTCTTCTTATTTTTGAGAGTAATCAAATAATTATCAACGTAGCGAAAAGCAGCTGCACCGTCGTAATCAGCAATGGCTATAGCTTGCAAGAAAACCTTTGAGGGAATTTCAAACCCTAAATATTTTTCTGTTAAGATTAATAAATCTTCATTTGTGGCAGGAAAGGTAGTTTCTTCTGTATCTTCGGAATCAGAAAATATATCATCAATTAATGCTTTATACACTTTGTACCTCCCCAAAAGCATAAGATGCAAAGCCTGTAATGAAATTTAGCTGCTGATCGCGAGTTTGTAAGTTAACTGGGAGTTCAGTACCAGCACATCCGATTTCCCGTAAAATTTCCAAACAATAAGCACCGAGTTGAGTGTATGGAGCTTGCTCTAATTCTTGAGCTACTTCTAGAGCCATCTCCAGATTGACTTGGATAACCGTCTTTACAGGGTTGGTCATAAATCCGCCCTCATAAACTGGATGCTCTAAGTTTTGATCGCAAACACAAATAGCGTAACGGTGTTTTTGCGGAATTTATGAAGAGGAGAAATTAAAGTATCAGCGCATTTGCGGTAATGTACCCAAAATTATGCAAACTAGACCCAGAGTAGGCAATTTCTATCTAAGTGCGATCGCCTGCCAAAATACGTATAAATATCTACAATTATTCCCAGATTATTGCCAATATACTTACTTTTTGTGGGGTAAGCCACAAAACCCACCCCACAATATCGGATAATTTATTTGTTATAAATCATTGATATCTAGTCTTGCACAGTAGTTCCACAACAGAAGCAAGAGTCAGTGTTTTGACTTCTACCTCCTGCCTTCTTCAGGCTTTGACCTTAGCTTTAGACCAGACACCATTTTCATCTTCTTCGTATTGTTGGTGAATAGTCTCCCAAGCAGCTTGTTCGGCTGTGAACTCGTCACTTTTTTCATTGAGTACAGCATTATATCGTTCAATGAATGTACTCTGAGCTTCATCAGAAAGATGAGCGCGAACTTCAGGAGACAAGTCTGCTGGACTGTTACACTGTCCAGAACAAGGACGAGCCAGAGTTTTCTCAATCGTGTTAATTTCTTCGCCACCAGCACTTTCGAGCAGCAATTGAAATTCGCCAGTGCGATCGCTCGGAACTTCTGCCATCACGAAAAATTCGCCAGCTTGTAAGCGAGTTTGGTAGACAGCTGCTTTATCTTCTGGCATTCCCAAAGTAGTCAGAACCGATACTAGACCGGCACCTGCACTACCTGCGATCGCTCCACTAGCAGCCCCCAATAGCACTGCACTAATAGGCCCTGCTGACACGATTGGGCCGACAAAGGGAATAAACAATAAGCCTACACCCGTAAGCAAGCTGAGAAAGGAACCAAACAAAGAACCAAAAACTGCTCCTGTTCTCAAACCTCCCACTATCACATCTTTTTTACTAATAAAGCCAGCAATTCTGGTTTCCGACTGGAAATTTCTGCCCATGACCGAAATATGATCTCTAGGCACACCCCTGTCTAGTAAACGTCGAATCACATCATCAATTTGCTTCTGTTCTTTAAATACAGCAGAAATAGTACGTTCTGCTTTGTATACTTCTGACACTTAAAAACTCCTTGTACTATCTTGTTTTTGCAATGAAGATGACCAATCAATTTTTATATTGTTAGATTGATTGCACCGATCGGGATGAGCCACTGCACTAGACAGATTCCCCAGCCTACATAAATGAACCAGCCGCGTAGGCGGAATTCCGACTTGAGCGGACTGGCGTTAAGTGGGATTGGCGCATGAACCAATTTTCAATTCCCAAATTGGCAAGGTGAATGAGTAGATCCAGGCAGATTAATTCTTTCACATCAATTGAGGGAGGAATCGATCCTCCCTCAATTGATTTCACATACAGCCTTCACTAACTCAGATGTTATGAGCTATACACCTACGGGAGTCTTAGTCCCTGCTGTTGGCTGTCTGCCATCTGCATCTAGTGCCTCGCCTTCAATAAATGAACGCAGCATCCAAGCTATTTCTTCATGCTGTTCGAGTAGTCCAGTCAAAAAGTCGGCAGTTCCTTGATCGTGGAACTTTTCACCAGCCTGATCTACATGGTCTCTCAAATTACGAATAACCTGCTCGTGATCGTCCACTAAATTAGCTACCATCCCTGTTGCTGTGGGCACATTACCACCATGTTCCTTAAGGGTAGCAAGCTTGAGAAATCCTTCCAATGTACCAACTGGATAACCGCCCAAAGCGCGAACCCGCTCTGCCAAAGCATCAATATTTAAAGTCAGCGTTTGGTAGTGTTCTTCCCAAAGCTGGTGCAAAGAGCGGAACTGAGGGCCAACGACATCCCAGTGATACTTTTTGGTTTTCACCAGCAGTAAATAGGCATCTGCTAAATCCTGATTCAACAGATTAATTACACCTTGACGCTGTTCGTCTGTCAAACCAATGTTTATCGCACGCATTATTTTCCATCCCTAAGCAAACTTATTTATTAACTTGCCAAATTTTCCACATAATCCACATCAACCAAAGGAAACATTATGAGTTTAAATTAATCATCACATTCCATAGCTATACTTACACCTTAATAGGGATGAACATATTTTTATATTTAATTTCAGTTGCGATCGCCACATTAAAAAGTAGTAATGGGTGACTGCTTTCATGCAATCACCCATTACTACCAAAAAATTACTAAGATACTAACTCTGTTATTTACCTGTAATTTTGTCAAATAATTTATTTGCTTTTTCTTCGATAGTTCTTGCACCCTGAGAATTTTCAGGACGCTTCTGCTTATCAATATCAGCGGCTCCCTGAACCTCATTAAGTCCTTCGTTAGCCTCCTTTTGAGTCTTTTCCAATCCTTCTGGTGGTTCTTTAGCGGCTTCGTCAGTTTTGCGCTGAATGTCAAGCAGTTGTGTAGTACCTTCAGTAGGGTTACTTGGGTCGGTACCAATTGCAAAAGCAGGAAAAGCATTAGATAATAAGACTAGGGCACAAGTAAAGGCCACTACTAAAAAACGTACTGGACGTAAAAAAGATAAAACAGAAGTAATCATCTTCATTTGAAATCCTCCATAACAGCTTTAACAACGCAGAACTTTTAGTGAAAGAGCGAAGCATATACCTTTACTTACTCAGCAATTTTAAGCAATAATAAAACTGGCAAGCTCCGCTTCAACTTAGAAGTTCTTGAAAAACGAACCTGACGAAGAGATTTTTTGTATTTCTGCATCGAATTAGTAAGGGATAATAAGCAAATACCACCTTAATTCTTTAGCAAAATTATTAGATTTCATAATTGAAATCCTTCATTTCAGTTCCCTGTTTACACTTTTACTTTGAAAAAGCTAGGGTATGCATCAATCTCTAGAATGAATTTTACTACATCTTTAGTTAGAATAAAATCAGTCTCTAGGTATATCGACTTAATCTAGTTTTTTCAAGCTAAGGCTATACTATTTATGTTCAGTTAGCTGGACTTTATCAAATTAAAGGAATTGCAGGAAGATGCACTTTATAGGACATTTGTAAAGGATAAATTTATATAATTATATAAAGACTCTGCTTAACCCCTTCTAATAAATAAAAGGAGAAAAATAAATCTTTTTTTTAAACTTGATAAGTCTGCCTTATAACCTCTTCTATTGAATTTACGTGATGAAACATTTCTATTAATTCATGGGATCTTGTTTTTCGCTTTTCCAGCAGCACTTTTAAGGGCGTTAAATAATGAACATCTGGGTCATCTCCTAAAGCAACTTCGGCTGCTTGGAAGATTTTTGTCGCATTTTCAAAAATATCTTCGTTTTCAAACGCTTCTTTTGCAGAAAGTTGGTGTAACGCTGCATCGGGTGCAGTTGCTCTACCCAGTAAGGTTTCATCTAACACCAAACCTTTCAATAATACCAGCAAAGCTGCATAGATTAAAAAATTATCACAACTATCACAAGCCTTAAATTCGATGCGTCCCACTTCCGCCGGAATGCGGGCAATTTTTGTTAAGGCAGGTATGCTATGAATAAGTTGTTCTTCTTTTTGAACAAAAACCAGAGTAGCTGGTCTTTTGCCAGTTCTGATAAATGTTCGTACCGATAGTCCATCCCATAAACCTCCATTATAAAAGGGAGAGCTATAACTAAAAGGAACGATATAGGGACTGTAATAAGTGAATTTTCTGCCAATATCAATTACATCTTCAGTTGACAAATCTGCCACGGAAATATTTAAATCTGGCCCATAAGATACCATGTGAATATTAGCAGTTTGTTCGTCAGGATAAGCTTCTAGCTGTTTAATTTCATAATTGTTTAATGGGGGTTGAGGCTCAAAAGCTGGATTGTAGGGATTAAAACTTACCAAAACTGGTGATAAGCCAAAGTCAGCGGCAACCTGACGTAGCAAGTTAAAACTTTCTGATAATTCAGTAATAGCGCCTAGAATATTAGAATGGATAGTTGTTCTAATTTCAATACCTTTAACATGACAGTCTATGACTTCATCAGAATCCGCAAATCTTTCAAATCCCTCAATGTACCATCTCTTCATTTTAATACCCGCATCGCCAACGCGGAGTTGAGGATAGTCACTGGGGTATGTAGGTAGCCTTGCAATAATTTGATTGAAATCAGCAAATTTTGTGTGGGAGAAATCAGCAAATTTTCCCTCATTGTTCAAAAAAGCGACTTCATGTTCAATGCCAAAGAAAAACATTATATATACCTTAATTTTTTAGAGTTAACCTAATTTCACTAATGCCAAGCGATCGCAATTCCATAGAGAAGTAAGTAACATCAGTAAACGATTCATTAGAGAAAAGCGTCGGCGATATTTAGCTAGCAGGTTCGCATACTTAGAAAACTCCATCATTCTGTGGCGCAAATTACAGTCTTGAACCTTATAAATATTTGAGATACTCCAATCGAATTCACTTTAAGTATAAAAATTCTCAATAATCGTACAAATGAATTTTACCTTAAGACCGACTATTGCGATTTGAAAACTTCTCTGATTTATTTTTCTGTGCTGCTTCCACTATCTTCATAGTCACTGGTTAGGGTAGCGTAGTAGTGACTGAGGAAAGCTTGAGACATAGAGTTTATGACAAGTACCGTTCAATCCCCCTACAGCAGCGAACAGATTGCCGCTTGGTTGCGTGGACTGCTTACTATTGCTTGGGCTGATGGTAATTTTGACGACCAAGAACAGGAATTAATTGCCAGCATCACCGAAAATGAATTAGCTCCTAAAATTAAATTTGACTCACTAGAGGTAATTACGCCAGAGGAATTAGCCGCAGCGTTGGGTAAAAAGACACCAGCAGCAGAAAATTTCTTAAGGACAGCGATAATGGTAGCGATCGCAGATGGTACTTATTCTCCCAGCGAAGATGAGGTTCTGCAACAGTTCTGTCAAGCTTTGGAACAGCCACAGAAGTTACTCGAAGCCCTTCGCCACACTCTGGAATACCCACAGCAAATTACCCCCACTATCGCCAGCACTGGGCTGACAAAGCGTCAAATCAATGCCCTACACCCCCTGCAAGACTGGCTTGATGGGCTAGATATCCAAGACCCAAGAGTAGCCCGCTTTTTGTGTAAAATGATTCCCGCCCAGTGTCCCTTTGAACGGGATGTCACCCTATTTGGACGCAAGATTGTGCATATTCCACCGATGTGTAAAATTAACCCCTTATATGAGCAACTGGTAGGCTTACGTTTCCGCGCCCTCTCCTATTTAGCAGATAAATGTGGTGAAGATGTATCGCCATATATTTGAGTAGGGAAGCAGGGGAGCAGGGGAGCAGGGGGGCAGAGGGGCAGGGGAGACAAGGAAGACAAGGGGGACAAGGGGGAATTATTGAACAAGTCTCCCTTGTCTCCTCCTCTTCCTCGTCTACCTTGTCTCTTGTCCATGCCCAATGCCCAATGCCCAATGCCCAATAAATAGTTCTGTAATTGAGTGAAAAATCTAACTCTGCTTTTGGGAATACTTGATTTATTCACCTGACTAATCTAGAACTCAGGCATTATCAATATGAAATGGATGAAACCATCTTTATATTTTGTACCCTTTTCCTTACCTTTGTATTTGCTTTCTGCTTTAACAGCAGAGGTACAAGCTCAGTCGTACCATGCCAATAAAACTTGGCAAATTAGTCAAACATTTAAACCACCACAGCGGGGAAAACTTCCCGCAAGTGCTGGTGGTTCTACCCGTGGTAGCTCTTGCCTAAAAGGCAAACAACTAATAACTCCCTTAATACCTCCAGATAAATTAGGGCTGACATTTGCTCAACATCCAACATTTTTCTGGTATATACCTCCATCTCAACTCAAAACAGCCAAGTTTTTGCTTTTGACTGAAGACCAGAACGTATTTTATGAAACCTCTTTTACACTTCCAAATAAATCGGGAATTATTAGCTTTAAACTTCCTGACAGTGCCCCTGCACTCGCTGTAGGTAAAACTTATCATTGGTATCTAACAATTATTTGTGATAATCAAGACAATAGTGAAAATCCGACTGTAGATGGTTGGGTGGAACGCACTCAACCAGGAGCAACTTTGTCAGAGGCGTTAGCAAAGGCGAATTTGTACAAGTTGCCCACTATCTATGCAGAAGCTGGGATTTGGCATGAAGCGCTGACTAGTTTGGTGCAGCTACGCCGGACTGAGCCGAATAATTTCAAAGCGAGATTGGATTGGAAACAATTTTTCAAGTCTGTAGGTTTGAGTGCGATCGCTTCCGAACCATTGATTGATTGTTGCACATTTACGAAAGAAGGGCACGAGGCATTGGGCAGAGGGCATTAGGCTGAGGAAAAATTCTTAACTCCTAACTCCTAACTCCTAACTCCTAACTCAGCACTCAGCACTCAGCACTAAATATTATGTGGACAAAGCTGAAACCGCACATTTGGCAATGGTGGGGTGTTTTACTTGCTGTTCCCAATATTACAGCCCTGGTGATTGCAATACGCTTGACTGGATTACTGCAATTGTTGGAATTGGCAGCACTAGATCAATTTTTTCTTCTTCGTCCAAGAGAATCGGCTGATACCCGCATTGTCATAGTTGAGATTAATGAGGCAGATGTCCGCAAGCAGGGACAGTGGCCTATGCCTGATGGAAAACTTGCTAGTTTGTTAGAAAAAATCAAACAGCAAAAACCCAGAGCGATTGGTTTAGATATTTATCGTGATTTACCTGTAAATCCCGGTCATCAAGACTTACTTAAGGTGTTTAAGTCTACTCCTAATTTGATTGGAGTCCAAAAAGTCTCTGATACTATTGATAGTTCGGCGGTTGATTCATCTCCAGAACTGAAGAAACTTAATCAAGTTGGGTCGAATGATTTACCTATAGATGGAGATGGCAAAATTCGGCGAGCATTATTGTACGTAAATTTAAATAATGACGAGATTCTGGAAAGTTTTGGGTTAAAACTGGCATTGTTGTACTTGAAACCTGAAGGTATTACTGCCAAGCCATCGGCAACTAACTCTAATTACTTGCAGTTAAATCGGGGTATTTTCCCAATTTTTGAACCTAATGATGGAGGTTACGTCCGAGCTGATGCTGGAAGCTATCAAGTGCTGTTGAATTACCGAGGACGGATAGAGCAGTTTACTAAAGTTTCTCTTACTCAAGTGCAAGAGAATCTCATTCCACCAGATTTAATGCGAGACAAGGTGGTACTAATTGGTGCTACTGCTGAAAGTTTAAAGGATCTATTCTATACACCTTACAGCAGTAATGTGTTGACCGATCCGGAACGGATGGCGGGTGTGACAATTCATGCTAATTTGATTAGTCAAATTTTAAGTTCGGCAATGGAAGGCCGTCCATTAATTAAGTGTTTACCTGACCCGCTAGAATGGCTATTAATTTTGATCTGGTCAATTATTGGTGCTAGCTTGTGTTGGCTGCAACGCCACAGTAGCAACCAAAAAATCCTCATGGCTGTTAGTGTTTTATTCGCAGGTGGGGGTTTAATTGGTGGTAGTTTTCTGGCGTTTTTGGCTGGTTGGTGGATTCCCGTTATACCTTCATTGCTGGCTTTTGGAGGTTCTGCGATCGCACTTACTCAGTATATTGCCCAAAGTGCTACCGAGATGCGAAAAACCCTCGGCCGCTATCTAACTGATGAAATCGTCGCCAATATCTTAGAAACTCCATCTGGGTTAAAGCTAGGAGGAGAACGCCGAAAGGTTACAGTTCTCGTATCTGATTTAAGAGGATTCTCGGCTATTTCCGAACAATTGCCCCCGGAAGAAGTAGTAAAGATTTTGAATCTTTATCTGGGAATAATGACAGATGTGATTAACCAGTATAAAGGCACGATTAATGAGTTCATGGGTGATGGGATTTTTGTGGTGTTTGGTGCGCCAATTAGTCGCAAGGATGATTCTCAACGAGCCATCGCTTGTGCGATTGCCATGCAGTTAGCAATGCAGCAAGTGAATGAACAAAATCAGCACATGAATTTCCCAATTCTGGAAATGGGAATTGGGATTAATACAGGAGAGGCTGTAGCGGGAAATGTTGGTTCTCAAAAACGCGCTCAATATACAGTTATTGGCAGTCATGTTAATTTGGCTGCTCGAATTGAATCTTATACAGTGGGAGGACAAATTTTAATTTCCGAAAATACCTGTAAGGATGCCAATATTGACCTACAAATTGCTGGGCAATCACAAATAGAACCCAAGGGCATAAAACACCCTGTGACAATTTGTGAAATTCGTGGCATTGGTGGTAAATATAATTTATTCTTGCCTAAATATGATGAAGAAATGATCGTTCTTACTCAAAAAATACCTGTAAAATACTCCATTTTGCAGGGAAAACATGCAGTAGGAACAGTATTTATGGGTGAATTGATTAGCCTCTCAGAAAAAGGAGCGCAGCTGCGATCGCCACATTCTTTAGAACTCTTGAGTAATCTCAAACTCCAGTTATTGATTGAGGCAGAAATGGCTACAGAAGAAGATATCTATGCCAAGGCAATCGAACAGTCTAATGTTGACGAGCATCTTTTTCTGCTTCGGTTTACAGCAGTTCCCCCAAAAGCGATCGCAATTCTCAATGCACTGCGTCAACTAGGGTGAGATGAAAGCATCAATCTTGAAATGATAACAAATGGAGGTGTATGTAAATAGGGTAAACCGAAAAAGTAGGTAGTATAGCTTTTTCTAAAACAGTAACAATTGTTGCTGATACAATCAAGCGATCGCGGTAATATTTTGGACTTAAGCCCGATCTAACTCCAATAACTCATAATTTTCAACGAATAATTAATAATTCGTAATTTCTGCTATATAGCAACTCACTTGAGTTCTGGAGTTAAAAATATGATTTCTTCTAAAACTGAGATTCAATTACATCCTAAGAACAAATGACAAACGGAAACAAATTTCAAAGATTAGTAGAACTTGCAAATGATTATGGAATTATTTGCGAACCAACACCAGAAGAATGTTTGATTGCATCCTTGCCTGGAGACGATGATTTCTTATTAGCTTTTACTTGGTCTGGTACAGTTGAGGGAGAGCCGCCAGAGCATGAATTAATCGCAGTTAGCGTACAAGATATAGTCAAAGAAGTTACCGTTGCAGCTTGGCAGATTCCTTTTTATTTATTCGGAAACGTTTTAAGGCAAGCTCAGATGCTTGTCGCTGCTCACAAAGATTTTGTTAGCTAAGAGACAAGCTATTATCTCAAAACTGCTATCCCTGTCAACTGTCTGTGACAGGGATTTTTATTTCAACTACTGCTTTAAAGATTTAAGTAGGTAGACATAATTAAATATAAAATAAACTCCTAGTTTGTAGTGAGCGATTTATCGCTCAGAGCAAGGATAATCGGCACTAAAGTCCTTACTACAAACTTGAAATTTATTATGCCTAGATACTTATAAAATAAATCTGTTGAAAGCTTAAAAAGATCGCGATTGCTCGAAGTGTACTTGATTATAATGCGATCGTGCGGTTGGAAAAATCTAAATCAAGCGCTAGGGACGGAAGACCTTGTGCCCCTACAATCAATGTGGTTCAAATACATACCTGAAAACTGTTATAAAATGAGTCAACCGACAGATATTAACTTTCATCAAGACTACCGCAAAGATGAGCATCTCTGCGGTAGTTCTAAGTTAAGGTCTATTAAAGTAGAGTAAAAACAGCCAGGTCTAGCTTAATTTACTACTTTCAGTTATCCCCAATTCTAGAAAGTTTGAAAATTCTTGGACTTAACTAACCGAACGTTTCCACAACACTCAACATAAAATTAATCCGTTGCTCAAACTCCAGATTTTTGATCGATGCGACAAATTCATCCGTTTCACCAGGAAGTTGATAGTCGGAGGGCACTTGAATTATGCTTCCATCCTCCATTCCTTGTGCCAGCAGAAACCAAACGTCTAATTTGGCATTGGGACTTAGACTATTATAGGTTTGGCTGATATCGTTAGCTGCACCATTAATAATGTCGCGTTGTGCTTGCAGTTGCTCTTCTTTAGACAAGTCCAGGAATTTGTCAAACACTGCTTTGGCAGGCTGTTCAACGCTTGGAGGAGGTGCTGGTTGTAGCTGCTCTTTAAGATCGAGATAACCGAACCAAAGTAGGGCTAGCTGAGTATCTACATCAAAGCGTTGAAAAGTTTCTAAAGCTGGTCTTGTTGCTTCATCAATTGTGTAAGTCATAAAAAACTCCAACTAAGTTAAGGGTATTTTGCTTTCAACTTCATACAACTTAACGAACAAATACAGATAGATAACCCTACTTAGGGTAGGTATAGAACTTATTACATAAGACAGATATAGATAACTGAAATTGCTAGTTACAAAAATGCCTGCTTCGATGTATATGAAAGCTCTCAGCGATCGCTTGAAGGGGTTCCTGATTATGTAGTATAAGATGTAGCAATGAATATTTGCGTCATACTGTGGTGCGATGGCGTACCCGCCCACTGTAGGCGACATCAAAGGAAAACAAACAATCATGTTAGATTTGCTGATTCAAAACGGGTTAATTTTCGATGGCTTAGGCTCTCCACCTGTTCGCAGAGATATCGGCATTCAAAACGGACTGATTGTCACCCTCGCACCCTCCTTAACTACTCCAGTGCGTGAAGTGGTTGATGCTTCGGGGTTATGGGTGACACCGGGATTTATAGATATTCATACTCATTACGATTTAGAGTTAGAAATTGCACCAGGATTGAGCGAATCAGTGCGTCATGGTGTTACCAGCGTGGTTATTGGTAACTGTAGCTTGTCTGTTGCGATCGCCCAACCCCAAATCCTGGCTGATATTTTTCAGAGAGTAGAGACACTTTCCCATCGGCTGATTGCAAAATGGCTACAAAAGTCGGTTTCCTGGCAAACACCAGCAGAATATTTACAGCATTTGCAACAGTTACCCCTCGGCCCCAATGTTGCCCCAATGTTTGGACACAGTGCCTTACGCGCTCATGTGATGGGATTAGAACGCAGCTTAACTGTTCAGCCGACAAAATTTGAACTAAAACTTATGCAGCGCATAGCCAGAGATGCAATAGATGCTGGCTTTATTGGCATTTCTATTGATATGTTTCCCTGGCATCGGATGAGTGGAGAATGGCAAGGCTGCACAATTCCCTCTCAACACGCGAAATTTAAAGAATATGCAATGTTAGCGGATTTGTGTCGGCGGTGCGATCGCGTTTTTCAAGTCACACCCAATTTACAACGACTCGCTTCCTTTGTGGAGATTCTGCGGATGGGTTCAGGGATTGGACAAAAACCACTGCGGCTAACAGTTCTTTCAGCCTTAGATGCCGTACACGATCGCAATTTATGGCGAATATTTTCTCCCCTACTTTTTATTTGGAATCGGCTTCTAAATGGTAATGTGCGCTTTCAAACCTTAACCGAACCCTTCACCATTTACTCTGATGGATCTGTGACTCCCTTATTTGAAGAATTCTCCACAGGCGCACAACTCAATGGTTGTCAATCACGAGAAGAAAGGCAACAATTATGGGCATCAGAAATTTTTCGTCGTCAGTTTCGCCAAGAATGGCTCAGTAAATGGCGTAAATCATTCCATCGTCAGTTAGATTTAATGGAAGTTATTCACTGTCCCGAAGCAAGTTGGCAAGGGTTAAGTTTTGCCCAAATTGCTCGTCAAAAGCAACAAGAACCAGTGGATTTATTTATCCACGCATTACAAAAATACGATACAGATTTACGCTGGGTAGCGACGGGAGCGAACGATCGCTTAAAACCCCGTTTAGCGATGATGAAGCATCCGCATATTTTGCCTGGTTTTACCGATGCTGGCGCTCACGTGCGTAACCTGGGCTACTATGATGGAGCTTTGTCTTTGCTCAAACAAGCAGTTGCAACGAAATTTCTTTCACCGGAAGCTGCGATTTGCCGCGTTACCGGAGAACCTGCTGGTTGGTTTCGTCTTGATACGGGAGTTCTGAAAGTTGGTGCAAAAGCAGATATAGTTTTACTCGATCCCAATGCTTTAAATCAGCCAATTAGTC
Organism: Nostoc sp. DSM 114167; assembly: GCF_052692655.1. Lineage (NCBI taxonomy): Bacteria > Bacillati > Cyanobacteriota > Cyanophyceae > Nostocales > Nostocaceae > Nostoc > Nostoc sp. DSM 114167. The sequence continues at coordinate 1,629,252 of NZ_CP195116.1, read as the reverse complement.
CGCAAGTGCAGATATCAGATCCAGTTTTAGATGGTGAACCTCGGATGGTTAAGCGCGGCTCAGATGAGATTGTGCAAGGGGTTTATATTAATGGAGTTCGGGTTGTTTGTAAGGGTGAAGTGAGCGATCGCTTGGGGCATGAAAAGTTGGGAACGGTTTTGTTTCCTTGTTGAATTATCTTAGAGGTTGTTTGAAAAGTGGTTAGCCGTGATTTTAATTGAATTACTACCCCCCTTAATCCCTCCTTTACAAGGGGGGAAACCGGAAAATTTAGTTCCCTCCCCTTTATAAGGGGAGGGTTAGGGTGGGGTAAAAAAATATTTGATATATCAACTATGACTTTTCAAACATCCTCTTACACAGAGGCGTAAAGACAAGTTTGAGAGTTTAGCATTGAATTGCTTTTACCCCACACCAGCAATCACCTGTCCAATATCTTGAGGAGTTGCACCTGTTGCTAACATTGCCCGGATCAACAATTCAATTGATACTGAAGCATCACCATTTTCAGCTTTAGCAATCCGAGGTTGGCTGGAACTAATCTTAGCCGCGAGTTCACTTTGAGTCATCAGTTTTTGCCGGCGCTCCTTCAAGTTTTGGCTGAGAGCTAGCTTAATTTCAACTAAGATATTTTCTTCGGGCGTTAACTCTAAAAAATCTGAAACTGTGCCAATTTTCCAGCCTTTAGATTCCAAACGTTCTCTCTTCGCTTGATCCATCACATTACTCCTGTTGATCGGTATCGTATTTGCTCAGACGCTTTTTGCAAACCTCAATTATCTTTTTGGATGTTGTTCTCGTTGTTTTATTAAAGACTTCAACAATCAAGATTGCATCGTCATCAATTCGATAAATGATTCTCCAGTTTTTATCTGTATCTCTAATACGTAATTCATGACAGTGAATTCCTATACTTGGCATAGGGCGTGAATGTGGCAACCCAATGGATTCACCTTCCTGTAATTGTCTGAGCAGAACACCCGCTTCTATGCGTGCTTCTTGAGTGAAAGGTGGGGTTTTAACTTCACCATGTAACCAAACTAAAGGTTTACTTTGATCTCCCATACTGTATTTATATCATATCTGATATATCGATATAATATACTATGAAAGGGAATTTTATCTGTAGAGCGATGCCTACAGCGATCGCACTCTTCGCACTAAACGGATATAGTTTTACTCGATCCCAATGTTTGAGATAAGGTGAAATACTTGTGAATTCAATAGTCCTAGAACTACAAAGAGATGCGCTCGACCCCTCTATTTCTGTCCTCAGTCTTCTCCGTAAGGCTTATGTGGTGGCTAGGAAGCTAAACATCAGGCAATTTCAAGAATGGATCGAGTTGGAACTTAATGGCTATAACGGGCATCCAATACCTAAATATCGCTCTGTGAGAGGTCAACTAAGAGCATTGAATCCCTATTATGGGTGGCAACAAATAGCCACAGATAACCAGAACATTTTAGATTTTTTTGAATACGTTTGCAATTGCTCTATTAGGCAATCAATTAGTGAACTATCTACTTTGACTAATGATACAGATAAGAAATTAGACTTCCAACTGCCGCCCACAGTAGAATCATTTTTGGCTTCTCTTGTAGATACTTCGGTAAAAGTTAGCATCAGCAACGCAAGCGTAAAAAGGATTGTGGAGTCTGTTAGAGATGTTATTCTTGAATGGGCTTTAAAGCTACAAGAAGATGGAATTACAGGCGAAGGAATGGTTTTTTCTCAAGAAGAGAAACAGACTGCTGCTAAACAAGATTATAGTGGTTTAATTCAGATTATTAATAATATAGAGCAGTCACAAATGCAAAATTCTTCATCAGAAAGTCAATCAAGCTCAGAATCCTTCAAAAATGACCTTCGTGGAGCAAACGTGGGCAATTTTGCAAACCAAGTTTCGGGTAACGCACGACAGCAAGCAAATCAGCATATCCATTTATCCGAACCGAAGAAGACTCTTGCGGAAGCAGCCAAGGAGATTCAGCAACTCTTGAACCAGTTAGAACAAACGAATCCGACTGCAACTGAGCTAGAAAAAGTGGCTTATGTTAACGATGAAACTACTCCAAGTTTCAAGCGTCGTGTCGCTGGTGCGCTGCAAGCAAGTGGTGAAACAGCAATTGACGAGTTGATCTTAGAGAATAAGTATCTTAAAGTTGTCAAAGCGGCTATCAAGGGTTGGTTACAGCCAGGTAGTTGAGTGCGATCGCTTTTCCTGTACGCTACGTTAACGAAACATAACGCACCATTTTTATGAGAGTGATACCTACGGTGGGTGGAGCGATCGCTTTATTCAGCAATTGTGCCTCACAGATAATCACTTCTCAATAACTTGTAAAATTTAAACAGCAAAAAATCCCTCAATTTTTATGAGTGAAAAGCTCCAGACCGAAAAAGACAAGCTACAGGCAAGCACTAGTATAGAGATAAATCAAGAAACAGAAAACGAAAAAGTTCTATGTCCTCATTGTCAGCGCACTGCTACAAACGGTATTAAATGTAAAGGTATTTGTGTCGCTGATAGTGACTATTAAGGTATAAAATTTATCGCTGTTCAACCATTGTCGTCATTACAAAAAATCGGTAGCATGAGGGTATAACTATGGTTATACCAATTTATGAAAACAGCTATTTCCATCCCCGATCCTCTCTTTGAGGCTGCTGAAGAATTTGCAAAACGCATGGGGTTATCCCGTAGTCAGCTTTATGCTGTAGCACTTCAAGAATACTTGCGATCGCATAAACCGGATCAAATTACTCAACAGTTAGATGCCGTATATGCCGATGAAGACAGTAGTCTCGCTCCATTGTTTATAAAGCTACAAGCTCATACTATCTCTGAGTAAAATTTATGATGTAGCGAGGTGAAAGTTGCTAAGGTTTTGATATGAATTATAATCCTCAACAAAGTTTGAAAAATAAGATTAATAATCAAATTTTGGATCATCCTTTTACAGACTATTGGGATATTTTTATTCTTAAACATCAACACCCAATTAATATTATTTTACACGTTTTAGGAATATTATTTTTCTACAATTTACTTTTTTATACTTGGAAGTTGCAAAACTTTTGGTTGCTCTTAGGCTTACCGTTAACTCAATTATTGGGATTAACTGGACATTTTTTATTTGAGCGCAGCCATATTGATTTACAAGATGCTGTATTTTCTTGGCGAGCTTCTTATTGTTTAGGTAAAATGTTATTTAGAATTTTGACGGGTAAATATCGAGATGATATTCGCCAACGACAAGAAATATTAAATAATTATTTATCAAACAATTATGCAAGTATTCAATAATTGGGATGTAATTGCTAAGGGTTGGTATATTGCCTGTGCTAGTCATGAAATCCCTAAAAAAACAGCAAAATCTGTAGAAGTATGCGGTCATAAAATTGTCATTTTTAGAGGTGAAGATGGGCAAGTACGGGCTTTAGATGCTTATTGTCCTCATTTGGGAACAGATTTAGGAATTGGGAAGGTTGATGGTAATTGGATTCGTTGTACATTTCATCATTGGGCATTTGATGAAACAGGAATTTGTCAAAATATTCCCTGTCAATCAGAAATTCCTGCTCAAGCTAAATTGCAAGCTTATGCAACAGAGGAAAAGTATGGATTTATCTGGATTTATCCAGATGCTAAAGCACCAGAGGGAGTGGCTGATTTTGATGAATTGAAGGGAAAAGAAATTGTTGCACAAGCTGATATTGCATTTACCAGAGGTTGCCATCATCATATTTGTATGATGAATGGGATTGATGCTCAACATTTAAAAACAATTCATCATCTAGACATCAAAATGGATTTGTCGCTATATCGCAACGAATTAGGCACACAAATAGACTTTACAATGCGGGGGCAATTCCCTCAAACTACTTGGAGAGAAAAGTTAGGTCAAAGATTTCTGGGTTCTACATATCAATATTCAATGCGTTATGCTCATGGTTGCATTGGTTTGTTAACAATGATGAAAGATGTTAGCCTTTTTCCGCCACTGTATATGATATATGCTTATACTCCAATTGCACCTGGAATAACTATAATTCAACCGATTTATGTAACGGAAAAACGTCAAGGTATTCTAGGGTATCTGCTTAGTCAGTTTTTGCTATTCTGTACTCGCTTGGCTTATTATATGCTTAGAGATGAAGATGGCAAAATTTACGATAATATTCGCTTTAATCCGAATTTACTCCTTAGTATCGATCGGCCATTAGCTGAATATATGAAGTATGTGAATCAGCTAGAACCGTCTCGATGGTCAAAAAATAGAAGTATAGAATAGTAGATTGGGTTAGCGATCGCGTAACCAACAAAAGCTTTGGTAATGTTGCGTTTTGTTTCTCAATCTTAATACATCTTAATTATTTTGTAGAGTGCGTGATTTACATCAACTCTGATTTAAAAGGTGCAAGATGTAAATACAGAATTGTAATGTAGATAACCATTCTGGAATCTGTCACATTGCACCGTAAATTTACCATAATGGTCGATAAAGTTTTAATTAAATATAATACAAATCGAGTTTAGGTAATTTCCGCGCAATGAAGAGTTTGCTGATTCCTGTTGAAAATTTGCAACAAAGCGATCGCACCGCCATGTATGCTTTGCTGCAAAATCACTTTCAAGGTATAACCTGGGATGGTTTTGAAATTGATCTAGAGCGCAAAAACTGGGTTTTGTTGTTGAGAGATGAAACATCCAACGCACTCAAAGGATTTTCAACTTTGCTGTTATCCCAAAAGACTTTTTTGGGAGAAAAAATTAGTGTGGTGTATTCTGGCGACACTATTGTTGATCCTAGTGCTTGGTCGAGTACAACACTACCACGTAGTTGGATTGCCGCCATCAATTTTCTTCGTCAAAATTATGCAGAAAATAAACTTTACTGGCTACTAATCTGCTCTGGTTTTCGCACTTATCGTTTTCTCCCTACTTTTTGGCAAGATTTCTATCCGCGTTATGATGTCACAACACCTACTGATGTTAAGCATCTAATGGATAATTTGGCACAGGAATATTATGGTAACTTATATCAAGAAGCAACTGGTATTGTCCGGTTTCCACATCCCCAAATTTTACGGGAAGGGTTGATTGAAATTCCATCAGGACGACAAACTAATCCTCATATCCAGTTTTTCGAGGAAAAGAATCTTGGCTATCGGTTAGGCGATGAATTAGTTTGTTTAACTGAAATTAATTATGACAATCTCACTCGTTCTGGACAACGGATGTGGAAGTCAGAATCATCGTTACAATTTGTGCAAGATTGTGTTCTTATTTAATTTTTATGCCATCTAGCAACCCACATTTAAACTTTAATAATCCAACACAATTTATAGAGGGATGGTACTGGACATTACCATCAAAAAAATTAAAGCTTGGCCAGGTAAAAGCTATAACTTTGCTAGGTAGAAATCTGGCAATTTATCGGGGAGTTAGTGGTCAGGTAGTAGCTATAGATGCTTATTGTCCACACATGGGCGCTCATTTAGCAGAAGGTAAGGTAGAAGGTGATGGAATTCGCTGCTTTTTTCATAATTGGAAGTATGATAGTCGCGGAATTTGTGTAGATGTTCCTTCTCTCGGAAAACCGCTACCTGTGTGTATTAAAACTTGGCATACAGCAGAAAAGTACGGCATGATTTGGGTTTGGGTGGGAGAAGAAAAGCCAAGTTCGCTGCCTTTTGTACCAGAACTAGAACAAACAGATTGCGATCATATATTGGGGACTCGATTTGTCAAAAACTGCCATCCCAATGTCTTACTAATTAATGCGATTGATGCTCACCATTTCAATACAGTACACAATTTACCTTTAGAGATTATATTTTATTCTCAAAACCTCAACCCCAATGCTATTACCTTCAGCAACACTACACGGGGAGGGGATGATTCCTGGTTAATTCGCCTGATTCGTCCTCTATATCGCAACGAAGTTACTTATAGTATGTGTTACTGGTATGGCAGTACTGGCACTGTGACGCTAGGGCCAGATTTTCTGCACTTCTACATTATATTTACACTGCGAATGATTGAAGGTGGTAAAACTGAAGGGCAAACAATTCTTGTTACTCCCAAGCGTCCGGGATTTTGGGGATGGGTTTTAAATCGTGGTTTGTTATGGTTAACTCAGCAAGTTGGTAATTACTTTGCAAAAGGGGATACACAGGTATTTCAAACAATTCAGTTTGATTTAAAGACTCCTACTAAAGCAGATCGATCTATTCTGGAATTTATTCAGCACGTTAATCATCAAAAAGCCTTAAGCTGGGGAAATTGGGAAACTGTTAATTATCCAAATATTCAAACCCCAATTGAACAGGAAAAAAATGGATTTAAAATATAACATTGTCGGTCTCGATCTACCACATACAGATTCTGATAATCGTTTGCGACGGATATTAACAGCAGCTTTATCTAATCAGAATAATTATAATAATTATCCACAATTAAATTATTGGGATGCTGATTTTTTTAACTTACATCAAGTCAAAATTTTTCAAGAGTCTAATATTACTGAACAATCTGCTATTCTGGGACTTGCCAACCGTAGTCTGTTAGAAGAATCATATTTCATAGAGAAAGCAGGCGTTGGCTACATGGCAAAAATGGTACTGTTAGCAGAAACAGTTGAAGAACGAATGCTTTATGGATTGTTTACGGCTGATGAAGCTACCCACCTTCATCAAATTAGCCATTTTTTACCAGCAATGGAAGTAACTAATACGGACGATCCGTTTTTGCACTTACTATCAGAAGTGGTTGAAAGTGCAGATAAAACAGTTTTATTGTTTGTGCTGCAAATCGTTTTAGAAGGATGGGGTTTAAGTCATTATCGGCGTTTAGCAAAGGAATGCCGCTATCCAGTTTTAGCAGAACTTTTTTCTAGTTTTTTACAATCTGAATCCCGTCATCACGCCACGGGAACCACCTTGTTTAATCAAATTACTGTTTCAGCATTCAGTCAAACAACAATTCTTGATGTATTGGTACAGTTTTTGTTTATGGTACAGGTGGGGCCGCAAAGTGTACTAACAGCAATCGAACAAGTTAAAGGACATCTGACGCGATCGCAAAAAATCCAAGTTCTAGAAGAACTAGATACTCAAACCCATAGTGGAACGCGATTACAAATATTGCGATCGCTCATGGGGATAAAATCAGCCCAGTCTATTCTGCAAATTTTGGAAGAACGCGGAGCCTTTCAACCTTTCCCCGCCTATCTATGTGTGTAATCAAGATCAATCTTATCTCTGCGTTAAATTAAAACGGATATGGAAAAAACTATTCATCGCAAATTACAAATTAACCACACTCGCAATAAACAGCAAGACCATACTGCTTTAATGGATGAAGCTGTCACCAATTTTCGCTATGAAGATTGTCAAAACGAGTATTGGAATCCAGAAGAGTTTTCCCTATTATACGGTACACCTTTATGGGAACAGTCGAGCCAACATCAGCGTATAATTTTGAACCAACTTTACTGGGTAGCTTATTACTCACAAATTGTTTCTGCTGAAATTGCCACGATCTTTTTCAATCAAACCAGTGCAGCCGGACTTTACGCACAAGAAGATTTCCGCTTAATCTGCGATACATTAGATTTGGAATCTGCCCAAGAGCGATCGCACATTAACGCTTTCCGCACAATTGCCAAACAGGTTGAACAAACGTTATTTGGGGAACTTATCTTTACCTACCCCATGCGCGGCCCCTTTACAGAAACGATGGTTTATGCTGACACCAATGCTCTAAAAACTTGGTGGAAAAAAATTCAACTTCAATACTTTGGGCTAATTTCTGCGAATAATACTTTTTTGGCTTGTCAGTATTTCACAGTCCGGGGAGTGCGGACACTAAACGGCAAGTTAGTGCAGCACAAACTCAGCAATTATTATCAAAAACATCCCCATCCTGAAGCGGCTCCTATTCCGGCTAAAGTCTCCTATTATCACTTCATGGATGAAAGTTTTCATTTCAATAGTTCGACAATTATATCTCACGATGTTGTCACTTGCCTGAAGCCACCGACTGCTTTTGAGCGACTCGTTGCTAATTTAGGATTGCTGGGATGTCAGCGCGATCATTTTCATTTTTCGGCTGCAATAAACGGGATTTTTTGGTATGATCCGGCGCTGTATAGTAAGATTTATCGGGTGTTGCGATCGCTAATTTTTGAGATGAGTGATATGGATGCTAAAGAAATGATGCGCCGTTGTTTTACAGAAGAATCGGAAGGATTACAGCGCAGTTTTTCAACTCATCAAGAGGCGATGAAATCTTATCAGGTGTATGTTGAAAAGCTTGATTATCTTTGGCAACGTAATCGGGATATGTCACTGATGGCGACTAACTCAGTTTCTCGATATTTGGCAACTCAAAAAAAGGCATTTCAAGGTTTTGAATATAAAGAGGATTTATTTTTATCTCACGCAGAGACGCAGAGGCGTAGAGGGGAATTGGAGAGTGTTGTTTAGGTAATATTGTTGTGTGTTATGACTGATTTCTGTCAGATATCGTTTCCAGAAAGTGATTTTGTTCCTATAATTTTGGAATGTCATCAAAATTTATCTGAACATCTCACAATTCAGAATTCACCTGTTTTGTTTGGTTGTCGGACTGGTATTTGTGGCACTTGTTTGATTGAAATTATTGGTAATATTCCTCCTCCCCAACTTGATGAACAGGAAATGTTAGAGACTTTAGCACCTAATAATCCTCATGCGCGGTTAGCTTGTCAGATTAATGTTACAGGTAATATTGAAATTCGTAGAATGTAAAGATAAATTTAGTTAAACTTAGTTTAAAGACTTAGTTGAATAAAATCGTGGAAACTGTAAATATCCATCAAGCTGAAACGAATCTCTCACAGCTTTTGTTGCGGGTAGAGCATGGAGAAGAAATCATTATTTCTGACAGAGGCATTCCTGTTGCCAAATTGGTTCCGTTTCGCGCCTCATCAAATCGCCGCGATAGTTTAGGACAGGATAAAGGGCGTTTTGTAGTGCCAGAGGACTTTAATGCTCCTTTACCGGATGAGATGTTGGTAGCATTTGACGGCGGTGAGGAGTGAAACTTTTGCTAGATACGCAGTGCTGGTTATGGTGGTTTGCCCAACCAGAGCGTTTGAATGAGGAGGCGATCGCCCACATTGCTGATGAAAACAATGAATTATGGTTATCAGTTGCCAGTATTTGGGAAATAGGTATAAAAGTTGCTATCGGCAAGTTGCCACTCCCAGATCCTTTAGACAGTTATATTTCTAGTCGGATCGCACAGTTAGGAATGCGATCGCTGGAAATTACAGCGTCTCACGCTTTACAAGCGGCTGCTTTACCGTTGCATCATCGAGATCCTTTTGACAGAATGTTGATTGCACAGGCTCAGATAGAAGAAATGATGCTTGTCAGTGCCGATTTAATGTTCAATAAATACGATATTTCCCTGCTTTGGGCTGCCAAATCGTAATATTTTACTTGAATGGTTCTTGCTTGTGGTGCAACAATTTGCCAATATGTATGTTATTAAACTGGCGAGCGCACTTGTTTGTTTTTGGAAAATGTGATATTTTCTACATATCCACACAAATTAGCTCAACTAGCATAAGAGGATATATCGGTTTCTTCAAGTTTTAATTCTTTAGGTTCAAAGCTTGATTCAAGTTTATCCAACATCTCTTTAAATCCTTCTAAACGAGTACCAAACATTAAATAAAAACTATGTAAAGGCAGATTAGAAACTAATACAGAAAATCCTTGCATTTGTTTAGACTTCAAATTGAGAAAACGATTCCGTAGTTCCAGAATCTCAGGGTTACTTAAGAATAACTTTAATTTGCCGTTTGTATCACATCCTATATCGATAAGCATCCGAGCGCTATCTACTGAATCATCTAGATCCATATCCTCACTGAGGATATTTGCAACAATTCTTTGGTAAGAAAATGGTGTTAATGGATCGTTATCACCATCAGAGGCAGAAATTGCTAATACTTGTTCCTATAGTTTGGATATGCTTGTGTCTAATTGGGCAAGTGTCTGAGAAATTTCCCGAAAACTTTGATGCCAATCTTTTGGAAAAGTGTGTTCGCTCTTGTATACCCAAGCACGAGAAATAAAATTATATGCATGTTGTAATATCGTTTGTAGCTGGATTTCAATGCGTGTAGGATATACCGAACGTGAGTAATGACCCTGAAATTTAACTACTATATGTCTCGCTCTATATCCATTACTTTTTTGAATAGCTTCATCTAGCTCGATTATTAAGTCATTAGAATCTGCTTTGCGTGATAAAAATCTGGCAAGGACATCAACTTCTTCAAAAGTTGCAAGAACAATTCGTATGCCAGCAATATCCTGCATATCAGAGATGTTTAAATTTTTCAATTTACGAGACTTTTCTAAGGCACTTTCATAAGTTTTCAAACGACTTTGAACAGAGTAAACGTTCACACCTTTTACTTCCTCTAGAAAGAAATCAAGCTCTAGTCGAAGTTGGCGTAATGCTCTATCGTAAGGTTTTATAAATTTAAGATACTCAGTTATGTTCATGATAGTGAAGACTTTATGTAAGTTATAGCTCAATATCTAGCACTTTATATTCAGCAATATCTTAACGGCTTCTTAGCGCAATACACCAATATTAGCTTCTGAGGTTGCCATAATTTAAATACGATCGCTCTCACCCACTATGCAATTTGCAGACTTTTGGTATATTGTCGCACTCAGCAACCAACTACAACCTAACAAGGTATTATCACGTAGCATTTTAGGAGAATGGTTAGCGATATTTCGCGGTGAAGATGGACAACCTGTAGCTTTGCGCGATCGCTGTTTACACCGCAATAGCCGTCTATCTACAGGTAAAATCTGTGATGGTGCTTTGCAATGTCCCTATCATGGTTGGGTATATGACGGTGCTGGAAATGTTATTGCAGTTCCAGCCGAGGGAGATGATTTCAAACCTTCCCCACAGCGTCGAGCCAAGTGTTACGCTACCAAAGAACAAGATGGCTATGTTTATGTGCGGTTAGCTGATGCCCCAAGCGTCGATCTTGAACCCTTTTCTATGCCTCACTACCAACAAACAGGATGGGAAACGGTGCGGGTAATTAACCGTTTTGCGAACAATGTTACTAATTGTGCAGAGAACTTTATTGATATTCCCCATACGGCTTTTGTTCATCCTGGGGTTTTCCGTACTTCTCGCCAACAAAAGTTAGAGATGACTGTAGAACGCTGCAATGGTTCGGTTTTGGTGGAGTATCGCAACGAAAATAGTAACTTGGGATGGTACAGCCGTTTTCTGAATTTGCAGAATGCAGAGATTAAACATAGCGATCGCTTTTATATGCCAAATATTACCTCTGTAGAGTATAAAATGGCACGCAATCGCCATTTATTCATTACCAGTCAATCTATTCCAGAAACCGATAATTCAACCCTGGTTTACACAGATGTCACCTATAACTACGGTATCTGGAATAAGTTAGCGCGTCCCTTTGTGCGGTGGACTGCTCAACATATTATCCGTCAAGACGTGGAAATTTTAGGTATTCAGGGGCAAGCGATCGCTAAATACGGGACACAATTTTATAATACACCTGCGGATACAATTCATATATTTGTCGAGTCAATTATCGCAGCTATATCTCGTGGAGAAGATCCGCGTTTATTGCCAAATCAATCAGTAAAAGTTACATTTTGGGTTTAAAAAATAATATCATCTCCACATAAATTAGTTATGATTTTCCCAGTCATTTTTCCTTGTTCAATCCATCACAGCTAACACAGCTTTTGGCAATAACTTATCTTTAAACCAAACAATTCTGGCGGGGACATCATTTAATTTTACTCCCGCTTTCTCTAAATTAAGTCGCTCAGAAATTGCCAAAATTAAATCATCACGCCCAGCCCGCCGCACCTGAGAAAACTTCTTTTGTAAATATTCTGGTCGCCAATAACCAACAATTTCTAATAAAAAAGTACGTCCATCAGAATGTACCAAGCGAAAATCAGGAATCATCACACTACCAGGAATTGGTATTAAATCAACTTCTCGCTCTAAAGCCCAACCACTTTTCAATGCATCCCATTTATCAGCAAAAGATGCTTCTAACATACTATCGTAGGGCTTACCTGGTGGATAGTGAGATACTAAACCACATTCAGAATTAAGAGTAAAACGTCCAGTTTTCCAGGTATTTGTATAAGCGTCACGGGTTTGCAGAATCGAAGAAAGACTCCATTTAGTAACGTGAAGTAAAGCCGGAATAAGTTTAGCGATCGCTAACCCATATCGCGTACTAGGATTAAACAAACTCGTCGGCCCGTCAATGGTAATTGTAAACCCGTGGTCAGCATCACCTTCAATATAAGCCATTAATTGAAACAACTTTAAATAGCGAAATAACAACTTATATTCTCCCGGAACATTCCGGTGAGCATTTAACACCAGTTGACTGGCCTTATAAAACACACCTTGCACCTGAGATAAGTTATATCTATTTAATAAATCTGGCGCTGTTGGTGCATCAAACACAGTCAAAATTTTATTTTCAGATAAATCAGCATATAATCCATTCCGAACCTGTTCTAACAAAACTTCCCGCTCAAGTTCTTGAGTTAACTCATCAGCAATTTTACTCAAAGTAACTTGGGTTGATTCTCGACTATAAACAGACTTTGCTGCCAAGGAAAATACCCGTTCTCTTAACATCTGTGGTTCCAACGGACTAACTACCTCAAAAGTGCAAAAACTGCTTTTGAGAATATAAGCTAACCCCCGCTTCACCCGATAATCTGTAGAATCTCCTTCAAAATCAGTCAATTGTCGCTCAAGCACACCTTGAGTCTTCCCCACTGCTGATTGAAAATAATTAATTAACTCAATCGCCAAATCTGAAGTTGCTCGATCAATCTTCAGTCTCTTCGGAACGATCTCCTCCCCGTTTTGGCGATGCATCAGTAAGTCTGTCGGTAACATCTGAATTTTGGATTTTAGATTTTGGATTTTGGACTGAATAATTAATTTCTAACTGTTCCGCCGCCTTCAAACTCCGTTCCTTCCCACTCCCATAGACAACCTGCAAATTCCCTTTTTTCTCCCCTTGTCCCCTTGTCTCCTTGTCTCCTTGTCCTCTTCTCCTAGCCGAAGTCCCCTCCTCACTCGTATCCTCCGCCACCACCTCATACAAAATCGCCTGTTTATTCTCAATATTTCCCTTCCGTAAAACTCTACCCAACCGTTGAGTATACTCCCTAGCCGAACCAGTCCCCGATAAAATAATTGCAACAGTTGCCGCCGGGACATCAACACCTTCATTTAACACATGAGAAGCAACCAAAGTATTATATTTACCCTCTCGAAACTTGGTTAATATCTCATGCCGTTCTTTCACAGGAGTTTGATGAGTAATTGCCGGAATCAGCAACTCTTGAGAAATGCGGTAAACCGTCGCATTATCCGCAGTAAAAATCAAAATTCGTGATGGATAATGTTCTGCTAATAAATTAATCAGAATTCGCAACTTTCCATCAGTACCCAAAGCAATCTCTTTCGCTTCTCGATGCGCTAACATTGCCCTACGTCCAGATTGCGATCGCGCACTCATTTGCACGAACATTTGCCAACCTTGCAAACTTCCCAAAGAAATCTTTGATTGCTTCAAAAAGTCGTTGCGAGTTTGAATTAACTGGTTGTATCTTTCCCGTTCAAGTTGCGATAACTTTACCTTAATTTGGACAATTTCATGCTCTGCTAACGCCTTTCCTGCCAAATCTTCAGCGCGTTTGCGATATACTTCTTGACCAATGAGGATATTTAAGTCAGCGTGCTTGCCATCAGTACGTTCCGGTGTCGCGGAGAGTCCCAGGCGATAAGGTGCGATCGCATATTCTGCAATTACTCGATTAAAATCTGTTGGTAAATGATGACATTCATCAAAAACAATCAATCCATATTGATTTCCCAACGTCTCAGCGTGAATTGCGGCGCTATCATAAGTTGCAACTAAGATAGCTGTTCGATCCCGCGAACCACCCCCCAGCAATCCCACCTCAGCATCGGGGAAAGCCGCTACTAAATGTGCATACCACTGATGCATCAAATCCAAAGTTGGTACTACAATCAGCGTCGTGCGTGGCGTTGACTGCATCGCCATTTGCGCCAAATAAGTCTTTCCCGCCGCCGTGGGAAGCACAACCACCCCTTGCCTACCCGCTAGTTTCCAAGCTGCTAGCGCCTCAGTCTGGTGGGAATAGGGTTCCATTTCCAGAGTAGGAACCAAATCTACAGGATAAAATTGCTTGGCCTCATCGATAAAATTCACATCTTCCGCTTGTAGTGCTTCCACTAGCGATCGGTATCTAATTGCTGGGATGCGGAATTTTTCAACTCTATCATCCCACGTAGCATAGTCCATCCAACCTTTACCGCGTGGTGGTGGATGCAAAATTAATGTGCCACGATCAAAATTTAATGTAGGGGTACGAGCCATTTGAGAGTGCTGAGTGCTGAGTGAGGAGTTAAGAGTTAGGAGTTAGGAGTTAGGAGTTAAAAGTTATTCTCTCTTATCTCCCTTATCCCCCCACTCCTTTGATTACTAATAACGCAAAAAGTGCATGATTCATCCAACTAACTCCGACAAAACCCAACTAGATGCGCTCATTAGTCATGGAATGTCCTATCGGCAAACCAACAATAACCTGTCCGAATCCTACAAAGAACAGCGACAGAGCTTTTTGCTGAAACGGTTGCAATTGCAGGCGCAGATTATATTAATAGCTGGCTTGACTTTAATTGCTTTTTTTCTTTGGGTAAATTCACAATTAGAAGGCAAGATATACGCCTTTAAAATTGGTCTTGTAGTAGAATTATTCACTCTTATTTGTTGGGGTTTATGCAAAACTTCTATCGGTCGCCGTTATCCTGATTTAATTTTTTTAAGTTTGTGCTGGTCTGTAACTTGTGTTGTCCAAATTGATATAGCTTTGCTGTTCAATAATTTAGAACCGAGAAGCCATATTTGGACTTTGATGTTTATCACTCAAGCTACAATCATTCCAGTCCAATGGTGGATGCATTTAATATCTCAAATCGGCACAATACTTTGCTATTTAACTTTATATATTGTATATAATCCTATCTTGAAAAATCCCTTAGCTTTTTATATTGAGCAAGGATTATATTTATTTTGGACTTGCATAATTTGTGTTTTCTCTGTTTATTTATACGAACGATTACGAAAAAAAGAATTTTACGCTAGTAAGGCAATGGAACTAGCGCAGCATAAATCTGAACGGCTGCTACTAAATATTTTGCCAGAGATGATTGCAGAACAATTAAAACAACAGCCAGCAACTATTGCCGATAACTTTCTGGAAGTTACGGTGCTATTTGCTGATATTGTTGGCTTTACAGAGCTTTCATCTCATACCTCCCCGGCGGAATTAGTCGAGTTATTAAATACAATATTCTGTCTATTTGACCAATTAGCAGAACGTCATGGGGTAGAGAAAATTAAGACCATTGGCGATGCGTATATGGCTGTTGCGGGGTTGCCAAATCAATCTAACAATCATGCTCCAGCAATAGCTGACATGGCTTTGGATATGCAAAATGCTGTAGCTACTTTTAACGAAGAAAATAACCAATCCTTTAGCATTCGTATTGGCATTAGTACAGGGCCAGTAGTTGCAGGGGTGATTGGGCTGAAAAAGTTTGCCTACGACCTCTGGGGAGATACAGTCAATATAGCTAGTAGAATGGAATCACATGGTATTGCAGGTAGTATCCAGGTTTGTGAAGTAACTTATCAACTTTTAAAGGATAAATATTTATTGGATAAACGAGGTTTAATTAAAGTGAAAGGTAAAGGTGAAATGATGACTTATATACTAAAGGGAATTAATTTAAAAACTTAATAAATAGAAGTCAGAATTAATAATTCAGAATATTTTACCATTGAACATTTGTTAAAACTCAGTTTTACTACTTTAGATAGATTTGCAGCAACTAACTGATTAGGTGGGTATTTTTCCGATGCATAATTTAGGTGTTGAGCGAGGTCTAAGACGATCTGTGACGCTCGATAACTCGCTAATGCTGCTATCGCCCTTGGAAGAAGACTCGCTATCGGCGTCACATTTTCTAGCTGATTTTGGGAATAATCCTTTAGCTAGCTGCATAAAAGGAGAAGCCACATTGAGAGGAACACGTTCTCTTCTAGCGCCTTATGTTGTGGCACTATTGGCTGTTGGTAGCGTATTGCTATTAACACTATTGCTACAGCCACTACTCAAACCAAGTATTTTTCTGCTATTTTTTGCTGCCGTAGCGGTTAGTGCCAGGTATGGCGGTATGGAAGCAGGGTTACTGGCTACTGCTTTGTCTACTTTAGCCGTCAGCTACTTTTTCTTAGAACCAGTGTTTTCGCTCTTGGTTGCAAGTCTAGACAACATACTGCCCTTAGGCTTGTTTGTGCTGGTAACAACAATTATTAACTTGCTGAACCTAGAATTACGCACTGCCAAACAACATCTTCAAACGAGTTTGCAGAAACTACAGGTGAGCGAAGCCAGATTTAAAAGGTTGGTAGAGTCCAACATTATTGGGGTAATTGTAGCCAATATGGACGGGGCGATGCCTACGGCGGTCACTGAGCTTTGTCGAAGTGCGGGCTACACCTACGCAGAAGCTAATGATGCTTTTTTACGAATGGTAGGTTATTCTCAGGAGGATTTGCTAGCAGGACGAGTCAGATGGCACGATATGATCCCACCAGAATATATTGAAACTAACAACAGTGCAATCGCAGAACTCACAACTAAAGGCGTGTGTCAGCCTTTTGAGAACGAATATATCCGCAAAGATAAGAGCCGCGTTCCTATTCTGTTAGATTCTGCTTTGTTAGAAAATAGCCAAAATGATATTATTTCTTTTGTGATTGATATAAGCAAACGCAAACAAGCAGAACTTGCCCTTTCCAAAAGCGAAGAACGCTACCGCACTTTTTTGGAGCAGAGTTCAGAAGGTATTTGGTGTATCGAACTGGAAGTACCAATTTCAATAGATTGTCCAGAAGATGAACAAATTCAACATTTTTACCAATATGTTTACCTGGCAGAATGCAACAATGTTATGGCACAGATGTATGGCTGTTCTCGTGCCGAAGAAATCATCGGTGTCAGATTAGGAGACTTTCTTGTTGCCTCCGATCCACATAATATTGCATACCTGCGTAACTTTATCCGTTCTAACTACCGACTAATTGATGCCGAGTCCCATGAAATAGATAAGCAAGGTAATTCCAAATATTTTTTGAATAATCTAGTGGGAATTGTCGAAAATGGATTTTTAGTCAGAGCGTGGGGAACTCAACGCGATATTACAGAACGCAAACGAGCGGAAGCAGCACTCCGTCAACGAGAAGATGAACTGCGCCTAATTACTAATGCTGTGCCCGTCAAGATTTCTTATGTTGATAGCGAGCAGCGTTATCGCTTTAATAATAAAGAATATGAAGACTGGTATGAGCTTCCTGCTTCCGAAATTTCTGGTAAACATATTAGAGAAATTTTGGGAGAGTCGGTTTATCAGTCTATTCTTCCTTATGTAGAAGCAGTACTTTCAGGAGAGCAAGTAACTTACGAAACCCAATTACCCAATAAAGATGGCACAAACCGTTACGTGAATGTCACTTACATTCCCCAATTCAGTCAAGAGGGGAAAGTTGCAGGATTTGTTGCCCTTGTCACAGATATTACACTTCACAAGTTAGCAGAAGCAGCTCTCAAACAAAGCGAGAAACGGTTAAAAACACTTACCGAAAAAGTCCGCGTGATTCCTTGGGAGGTAAATGCCAATACTGGGAATTTTACTTACGTAGGGCCACAAACTGTTGAGATTCTAGGCTATCCATTGTCAGACTGGTACACCGATAATTTCTGGGAAAAAAATATGCATCCAGAAGATCGGAAGTGGGCTATTGAGTATTGCCAAGAATCTTCTCTATCACTAAATAATTACGAATTTGAATACAGAATGTTGGCTGCTGATGGCAGAGTTGTCTGGCTATATGACATTGTAAATGTAGTGCGGGATGAAAATGGGCCGCAGCTACTGCATGGATTCATGATTGATATTAGCGATCGCAAGCAAGCAGAGCAAGAACGCGAAGAACTGCTCAAACGCGAACAAGCAGCACGCGCCGATGCCGAAACTGCAAACCGAATGAAGGATGAGTTTCTCGCCACACTCTCCCACGAACTCCGTACACCTCTCAATGCTATACTCGGCTGGACGCAGCTACTTAGAACTCGCAACTTCGATCGAGCTACTACTGACCGGGCACTAGAGACAATTGAACGTAATACTAGATCCCTGGCACAACTAATTGAAGATGTTCTCGATGTATCACGAATTATTAGAGGCACACTCCATTTAAGGATGGAGCGGGTTGAACTTGTATCGCTTGTAGAGGCGGCAATTGATACTGTGTATCCAGCAGCCCAGGCTAAAGAGATTAGCATCAAATGTAAATTCGACCCGAAAGTAGAGATAGTTGTGGGCGATGCCAACCGCTTGCAACAGGTTGTGTGGAATTTGCTCTCCAACGCCGTCAAGTTTACACCCAAGGGCGGCAGGGTTGATGTGCAATTAGAGTGCATTGAATCTTACGTGCAAATTCGGGTGAGTGATACGGGAGCGGGAATTGCTGCCGAATTCCTACCCCATGTATTTGAACGCTTTCGTCAAGCTGACAGTTCCAGCACGCGATCGCATGGCGGACTAGGATTAGGGTTAGCGATCGTCCGTCACTTGGTAGAATTACACGGTGGTACAGTGTTAGCCCAAAGTTCAGGAATTGGACAGGGGGCGACATTCATTGTCAGTCTGTCAATGAAAGCTATTTAGGAGGCAGGAGGCAGGGGGCAGGGGGCAGGGGGCAGGAGGCAGGGGGCAGGAGGCAGGGGGCAGGGGGCAGGGGGCAGGAGGCAGGGGGCAGAAGTTCTTTTATTTTGAATTTTGAATTTTGAATTTTGAATTGATTTCTCCTGTTCTGTCTGGCTTTCTTAATTTTGAATTTTGAATTTTGAATTTTGAATTGGTATTAGTGTTTCCCAATCTAAATCTGATGCTATTTGAGCAAGTTTATCTAAATCAGTCAGGTTATCTAGATAGGGTAAGCAGCCTAAAACTGGCGTGTTAGTAAGTGATTGAATCAATTGAGATGGTGTCCAATCGGCTATTTCTGCATCCGTTCGAGGTTGTACGCAGTTCAAAACAATGCCTTTGAGATTGACGCGCGATTGTCTAGCTAATGCTACATTCGCCACTGCTTGAGCGATCGCACCCAATCTCACTGGTACTACCAATACCGTTGGTAAATGCCATTCCCCCGCTAAATCAGCTACCGTTAATTCTTCAGTTATTGGCGAACCTAACCCTCCCAAGGCTTCTATAAGTACAAAATCACGCTGCGATCGCAACTTAGACAAAGCTTGCCACACAAGTGCTAAATCTACTTGGCGATTTTCCCGTGCTGCTGCTATAGGCGGAGCCAGAGGTGCTTGAAAGTATAAAGGTGTAATTTCTTCAGCAGATTGTTCTAGCACGAATAGCTTTTGATACCACTCGCGATCGCCAATCCCCGATTGAATTGGTTTCATAATTCCCCAGCGACGCTGCGGGTAATATTTTTGCCAATAAGCTGCTAACGCTGTTGTTAAAACAGTTTTACCAGCTTCCGTATCAGTTCCAGTAATCAGTAGTGTGTTTAACATTAATTTCTTTGGCCAGAAAATGGTTGTGTTCCATCAGTCGGCGGCAAAGTCGGCGCTTCAGTAATGGTCGGAATTGGCAAGGGTGTTTCTGTGGGAAGTGGCAAAGGTGTCTCTGTGGGAAGTGGCAAAGGTGTTTCTGTGGGAATTGGCAAAGGTGTTTCTGTGGGAATTGGCAAGAGTGTCTCTGTCGGTGTTGGTTTGACTGGTTTTTCTAATGCAACATTGAGATTGTAATTGCTTTCGGCAACTCCTGAAAGCAGAGTTAACTCAATAGTATATCTACCAGTAACCAATAATGTGCCTTGATAAAATGTGACTTGTTGGGCAGTACTATCAACTGGTTGTCCATTGGGGCTTAAGACTGTTAGCAGAATGTTGCTTTCTGGGTCAATAAACGTGTTTAATTTAGTACCTTCTCGCCCAAAAAAGCTGTACTGGATGATTTGATTTGCTTTGAGAGTACCTTCAACCTTGATTGGGTTAGATGCTGTAAGGTTGAGGCGCTTAGTAGATACAACAGGTGGCTCGTTAGTAGGTGTGGGTGTCGGTATCGGTGTCGGTGTTAGTGTCAGTGTCGGTGTCGGTGTGAATGTAGTACCACCAGAAATTACTGGTGAAGGGAAATTTTGTGGAAGCGTCTCGTCTGATGTTTTTGACTGACTGCGGATGGAACTGACTAGTGCCCAAGAACCAAATCCTGCTACGATCGTGACAACAATGGCAATTGCGGCGATCGCTAATGGATTATCCAAAATTGAGTTTGTGGGACTTGGTGGAATTACAGGAGCGGGTTTCTTGGGCGAAGTTACTGGTGCTACTAAGTCAGGACGGCGACTAACTGCCATTGTCTGCAAGTTAGATACATTTACATTCGGAGGACTGACTTCGTGTAAAGGTTGTAGTGCTTGAGATACACTAGTAGCACTTTGATAGCGATCGCTCGGTATATGATTCAACATTCGATTCAACACCATAGCAAATCGCGGGTTCACTTTTACCCACCGCTGCCAATTCCAAGTTAGTTGGTTTTGATCGAATAGATCCTTTGGTTCTTTACCAGTCAGCAAAACAATCGCGCTTACCGCTAATGCATATAAATCACTACTAGGATAGGCTCCTCCTGTTTGCATTTGTTCGCTGGGAGAGTAGCCTAATTTTCCTACGGTGGTTTTTGGCAGGGGATTATTTGGCGATTGTAAACGCGTTGCCAGTTCTTTCACCACCCCAAAGTCAATTAACACGGGTTTCGCATCACTATCTCGCAAAATAATGTTTTCTGGCGAGATATCCCGGTGAATAATTCCTCGACTGTGAATATGCTCTAAAACGGGTAACAACAACTCTATCAGCTGCAATACTTCAGCCTCTGTGAAAGTTTTACCCACAGCTTGACGTTCAGCCAGCAGAGTGCGGTACGTCTGACCTGCAACGTAGTCCTCCACCAAAAATAAGCGTTGGTCTTGCTCAAATCTTTCCCGAAATTTCGGCACTTGTGGGTGTTCGATTTGATATAAAATGGCAGCTTCTCGGTGAAAAAGCTCTTGTGCCCTCTCCCAATCCAAAGCCGACCTTGCTGTTGAATTCAATTCTTTGATCGCGCAAAGTTCGTTAAAGCGCCTCTGGTCTTCTGCCAGATAGGTTCTACCAAATCCTCCTTGTCCGAGAATTTGAATTATGCGGTAACGGTTTTGCAAGACAGTGCCAACTGTAATCGGTGGTTGCATGATCGGTTGATTGAGTGTAGTAGCAACTGAGGAGGAAGTCACCCACAAAGATTAAGTCCAAGAGGCGACGGACAGTTACCTGCGGCAATATTCTACTATACTCAACAAGTAGACTCTACCAGAGGAAGGTTGTTTCCTACTGTATAACTCCTCAATTCAATTTCTCTGCCTGGGAAAACGATAAATTTTGAAATATTCAAAATTAACTTGAGAATCGAAGTTATACAAATCACTCATCTCTTTTTCAATCAATCCTGTAGAAAAAGAAAAAATTGCAATCGGCTAACTGTGCTAGTGTCAGCCAAGCTTCTGCACAATAAAATAGGTAGCAAGCGTCTTTATAAAGAATAGTGTTATCTCACTCAATAATGATTTCTTTAGCACTACAAATCTTGATTTTGTCAATTATTATTTGAGCTATAAGACTCGTATTTGATTGCGTGAAAACAACTCAGTACACATTTATTCCTTCTTCCCTATTCCCTATTCCCTGTTCCCTATGAATCGCAGGGCAGAGGCAGTTCTCGCTGCACCTAAGTAGAGCGATCGCAACCACTCAAAAATCAGGTATACCCTCAAGTAGAATTTTTCCTCAGCAATAATACGGTCACTCACTAGTTCAGATGTGATTGGTAGTTTCTACTTGACAGAATGTTCGCAGACAAATTCAATAGACTTCTTGGCATTTGTAGGGAAAAGGGTAAGGGGGAAAGGGAAAAGGAATAAAAAAACCTTTCCCCTTTGACCTTTCCCCTTTGACCGCAAGAGTGCAAAAGTTACTTTGGCAAGAGGTCTAATATCGATATTGAACAATTTTTCTATATTCAACTACCAACTTTTAAGTAAAAATATTTACAATAACCTATTTAAGTAATATTACTATCATTAAGTAATATTAAGTATCAAAAAAATATCTTTATTTAATCTTTATCTAAAAACTTGCTAGTGCGTGGATAAATTTTGTCCACTGCCAGCTTTTTCTAGGCTTTACAATAATTGTCACTTTTGTCAATGCGTAGATTATAGAGTAATAAGCTACTCTTTGACTACTTAGTGACAAGTGCTATACTGTGTGAGAACAAACTTTTTAATATCACTAAAGTTGTCAATGCTTTACTGTCAGCTATCAATGAGGTAATTATAAAAACTTAGCACACCAATAATGTTTAAGCAATTAGGCTTATTTACCTCAACTAAAAAATTGAACTATAGAGCTAGTGCATGGACTTGATGTCAGTTAAGCTATGAATAGCTTGTTTGCCAAGAAGACTAGATAAGTAGCGAATAATAATTTTATGCAAAAATGTTTAAATTTTGTATGGAAGCTTCAACAAAACTTACAGATGTTTTTTTAGGCTATTTCTTGGTTAAATCTATTAAATCCCTAATGATAATATTACTATGAATGCACATAGAGGATCTGCTGTGCTCAGTTCTGCAACTTTCAAAGTGCAACCATCTGCAACAGGACTGAACGATAATCATCGCCTGCGGCTGTTTTCTGGCTCTGCCAATTTACAACTGTCTCAAGAAGTCGCTCGTTATCTGGGCATGGACTTGGGACCAATGATTCGCAAAAGATTTGCGGATGGAGAACTTTACGTTCAAATCCAAGAATCCATTCGGGGTTGTGATGTCTATTTAATCCAGCCATGTTGTCAACCTGTAAACGATAATTTGATGGAATTATTGATTATGGTTGATGCTTGTCGTCGAGCTTCTGCGCGACAGGTAACGGCAGTAATTCCCTACTATGGTTATGCTCGTGCCGATCGCAAAACGGCAGGACGAGAGTCAATAACCGCCAAACTGGTTGCTAACTTGATCGTGGAAGCAGGTGCCAACCGCGTTCTCGCAATGGATTTACACTCGGCTCAGATTCAAGGCTATTTTGACATCCCCTTTGACCATGTTTACGGTTCACCAGTATTGCTAGATTATCTAGCCAGCAAACAACTCCCCGATCTGGTGGTTGTTTCTCCCGATGTTGGTGGTGTAGCACGAGCTAGGGCATTTGCAAAAAAACTGGATGATGCTCCACTGGCGATTATTGACAAACGTCGTCAGGCACATAATGTCGCAGAAGTGTTAAATGTTATCGGTGATGTTAAAGGCAAAACGGCAGTGTTAGTGGATGACATGATCGACACTGGGGGAACGATCGCAGAAGGAGCGCGATTACTGCGTGAAGAAGGAGCGCGTCAGGTATATGCCTGTGCAACTCATGCAGTATTCTCTCCACCAGCGATGGAGCGGTTGTCTAGTGGCTTGTTTGAGGAAGTTATTGTTACCAATACCATTCCCATACCAGAAAACAATCGTTTTCCACAACTAGTGGTGCTGTCAGTAGCTAATCTGTTGGGAGAAACTATCTGGCGAATTCATGAGGATACTTCAGTTAGTAGTATGTTCCGCTAACTGCATTCCTGTTACAGGGATAAATTACCCACATTGACTCCTTGATTGGGTGCAGTGTGGGTTTTTGCTTTTAATTATTATGCCAACACTAATAGATGGATTCACACCAAATCAGACACATCAAGGCAATTCCCAATCCAAAATCGTTCGACTCAGCGCAGCCGAAGTCTAAAATCCAAAACTTGTACTGAGCGAAGTCGAAGTATCTAAAATCCAAAATGGTATAACGTCCCTTGTGGGCTAAACCCCTAATCGCTGCACAAGAGCTGTAACGGGGATTGGCTCTGCATGGGAACGAGAGACTCCCTACTCTCTACTTGCTTACCGATACAGCCAAACCCTCAGCAGTGAAAGCAGTTGCTCGGTATCTACAGGTTTGGTGATATAGTCAGAGGCTCCAGCTTCGATGCATTTTTCTTTGTCACCTGGCATGGCTTTGGCAGTTAAAGCAATGATTGGTAGTGAGCGAAACTGTTGTTGTTGGCGGATGGCACGGGTGGTTTCGTAACCATCCATTTCCGGCATCATGATATCCATCAATACTATATTAATCTCAGGATTAGCTTGCAGTCTTTCTATGCCATCTCTGCCATTTTCGGCAAATAGCACTTGCATTTGATAGCTTTCTAAAAAGCTGGTCAGGGCAAAAATATTTCTGAGATCATCATCTACAATCAAAATTTTCCGATTAGCCAGCACCGGGTCAGTTTGATGTAGTTGCTCTAGTATTTGCCGCTTTGGTGTGGGCAAATTTGCTTGCACCCGATGCAAAAACAGGGCAGTTTCGTCTAACAACCGCTCTGGCGATCGCACATTTTTAATAATAATTGTTTCTGCTAGTCCCCGCAGCTGGGTTTCTTCTTGTCGGCTGAGTTCTTTACCTGTGTAAACAATTATCGGCAGTTTCAAAAGCTTGGGTTCAAGTTTTATCTGCTCAATTAAGGCAAACCCGCTCATATCGGGCAGACCAAGATCGAGTACCATACAATCAAAGTGATGCGATCGCAAAATCGCGAGAGCTTCTGCTCCTGTACCTACTGCTGTACTCTGGACATCGCCGTTACCAATCAGTTCGATAATACTTTGGGCTTGTACGGGGTCATCTTCTACAATTAAGAGATTTTTTACCTGACGCTCAATAAAGCCTTTAATCTCAGTCAATACCTGAGTTAGCGCTTCTGGAGACACGGGTTTTTGCAGATAAGTAATTGCTCCTAGCTGTAATCCCCGTTGTTGTCTTTCATCAACAGAAAGTATGTGTACTGGTATATGTCTGGTATCTGGTTTATGTTTCAGACGATCCAGCACCGTCCAACCATCCATCTCTGGCATGTGGATATCTAGCATAATTGCATTGGGTTTAAACTGTTCTGCTAGTGCTAGACCTTGTTTGCTTTGCAAAGCAACAATAGTTTTAAAACCCTGCTGACGTGCCATATCTAGTAAGATGCGGGCGAATTTATCGTCATCTTCGATAATTAGCAAAATGCGATCGCCTGGTTGAATTATTTCTCGGTCATCTGGAATATCGTGGGGTAAGCTGGGAAGTACTTTCACTGATGGAGAGATGTCTACAGTGGGTCTGTTTTCCACCATTGGCAGTTCTTTTATGGTCGATGCTGTGAGCATCGGGGTGGTTGGCTCAAGGGGTGGTGTGGTGATATTTTGACTATTCTTTTTCTGTTGTTTGGGCAAGTAAAGGGTGAAGGTGCTTCCCTGTCCTGGCTGGCTGAGTAGTTCAATTCTCCCTCCCAACAGTTGAGCTAATTCACGGCTAATGGACAAGCCCAAGCCAGTTCCGCCGTACTTGCGGCTAGTTGTGCCATCTGCTTGCTGAAATGCCTCGAAAATAATCTTCTGCTTTTCGGGTGGAATGCCTATGCCCGTGTCGCTGACGGCAAAAGCGATCGTGGAATTATCTACTTGGAATATTTGTAACTTTACGCTTCCCTGTTCTGTAAATTTAAAGGCGTTAGCTAAGAGATTTTTCAGCACTTGTTGCAGACGTTTGGAGTCGTTATAAATTGTCGGGGGTAACTTCTCATCCCGTTCAATAGTAAAACTGAGTTCTTTATTGTGGGCAACTTGCCGGAAAGTCTGCTCTAAAGATGTTTCCAAATCTGCAAGAGCAATTTGCTCAATATCGAGCGACATAGTACCCGACTCAATTTTGGCCAAATCGAGGATGTCATTGATTAATTCCAGCAAGTCAGTTCCAGCCGAGTAAATAGTCCGGCTGTACTCTATTTGTTTGTCGGTCAAATTGTTAAGCGAGTTATCTGCCAGTAGCCTTGCTAAAATTAATAAGCTATTTAATGGTGTCCGCAATTCGTGGGACATATTCGCCAGAAATTCTGACTTATATTTGGAAGATAAGGCCAGTTGTGCAGCTTTTTCTTCCAAAGACTTCCTCGCTCGCTCAACTTCCTGGTTCTTGCGGGCCACTTCCCGATTTTGAACTTCTAACAATTCTGCTTTTTCTTCTAGCTCCTCATTTAGTTGTTGCAATTCTTCGTTAGATTGCTTGACAAGAAATTGTGATTCTTCTAACTCATGCGCCTGTTGTTCTAGGCGTTGATTGCTTTGCTGTAGTTCTTCTTGCTGGGTTTGCAGTTCTTCTGTTAAAGCAACAGACTCTTCAAGTAGTTGCTGTGTTTGCAATTGTGAGGCGATGTTATTTAAAAATACACCTAGATTTTCACTCAATTGCTCTAAAAATGTTAGGTGCAACTGGTTAAAAGGCCCAAAAGAGGCAAGTTCAATTACAGCATTTACCTGCCCTTCAAATAGTATGGGCAAGACAATAATATTTAGTGGTGGTGCTTCTCCCAAGCCGGAAGTGATGCGGATATAATCACTGGGAACTTCTGTGAGCAGGATTCTTTGTTTTTCTAGGGCGCATTGTCCCACTAATCCCTCACCCAAACGAAACTGATTTGCTAGGTTTTTTCGCTCTTTATAAGCATAACCACTCAGCAACTTCAGTATAGGCTGGTCGTTTATGGAGTCCATCACATAAAAAACGCCCTGTGATGCCCCAACTAGCGGTGCTAAATTCGACAATATCAGACTAGACACGCTTTCGGGATTTCGCTGCCCTTGGAGCATCTGAGTAAATTCAGCTAAGTTAGATTTGAGCCAGTTTTGCTCCTCATTTTTTTGAGTGGTGTTTCGCAGATTAACGATCATCTGGTTAAAGGTGCGCGTCAACACGCCAATTTCATCTTGGCGATCGCTATCTGGTAAACTTACCGATAAATCCCCATCTGCCATTTTTTCTGCCAAATCAGAAACTTGCTTCAGGGGTACTGAAATATGTCTGGTCAAGGTGAAGCCAATCAAAGCTAAGAGCAAAGAAAAGAAGGGAATACTATAGACAATGCTGGCGAGCGTTTGCCGACCGGCTGCTTGTGCCTTCTCAGAACGCTGTTTGAGCAGTGCATTCTCTTCATTTTTCATCGCCTGGATAACTTTCTGGATATTATCCATCAGTTGCTTACCCTGGTCTGTCAGAACAGCTTTTTGAGAAGCTTCTAAGCCTTGGCTTTGCCGTAGCTCTATGACATCTTTCATTACAGCCATTCTTTGGGTTAGTAGTGGCTGCAAAATATCAAGCCGATTTTGTTGGTTGGGATTATCTGCTGTTAACCTTTGAAGTTCCCTAACTTTTTGATTCAGTACTTGAATGGCAGCGTCATAAGGTTCTAAATAGCGCTGTTCTCCAGTAATAATGTAACCGCGTTGCCCAGTCTCAGCATTTGTCAGTTGCAAGTTGAGGTCTTCAAGCTGACTTAACACCTCGTAAGTATGGCTTTCTTTGCGCGAAGTTTCAATTAGCTCATTGGTGCTTTGGTAGGAGATTAAACCAATGGTGGTCAGAGTTGCCAAACTCAAGGCAAAACTTACTCCAATCTTGGGTCCAATCTTCAAACGGTTTAACATTACTCCACGCAGGTATTCAAATTATTTCTGTTTTTGAGACTATTTAATTATGTTTTGGCTATGCAAAATCAATGGGGGATATTTAGTTTCTCTAGGATATACCTAATTTTTTGCACGCCAACTATTATCATTTGTATCCTAATTTTTGACAAATGTAACGGTACTTAAATAATTATATATCTAAATACTATATTTTTATTTAAGATTTTGACAAGAAATCATTCAGTAGCATAACTTCTTTTAAAAGAAGCAACTACTTGATTATGCTTTTGATTGAATATTGCCGGGGATAAGTAAAATTTTTTGCTCAGATTCTAAATTTCACATTAGCTAAAAAATGGTATTTTAAAGTTTATATAATAATGGTTAAATAATTTTTAAATTAACAAAGAGGCTGGATAGTAAAATTAAACAGCCCAATCAGGAAAATTAAATTAATTAAAACATAATTTATCTAGACATTAGATATAGTGCATTTTGCGGTTAGATATAACATCTATGCCATTGTACATCAATCTACCCAACCATAACCTTAGCGATCGCCAGCAGCATTCATTCCCCAGGAAAGTCAAGATTTTAAAAGACAACCTATACCCATAGAAGTAGATAATTTATAGTACAAAAGTATTGTTAGGAATATGCACAATCATGGCGTGTTGAAAAATATGTTGATATTAACTTGACATTTAACTAGAAGTTGTTAATCACTTGGCGATCGCTTCTAGCTGCATCAAGCTCGGATTGACTATAAATACTAAAATGTTGAACCTTGTTACTCTCTAAAATGGCTCTTGCACCTGCTACATAGATATCAGTGCCTTTTAGTACTAATAAGTAATGACCAAGAGTCAGATGATGCTCATAATATTTAGTTAGCTCGTCAGAAATTCCTAAAGTAGTATATTTATCTTGGGAACTGCTGATATTCACCCCAGAAATATCACCCAGATTGCTTGTATTTTTAACAACTATTGAAATTTGACTCATGGGGAAGTCGGCGGTTTTCAATTCAGTAACCGCTGCTTGTGCGTCTTGATGTCGGTAAAAAATACCGAGTGCATATTTGTAGCGATTATTTGGGGTCGAGTATGGCTCAAAGACTCCCCATTGTTGAACATCGCGGCGATTAAAAATCCTCTTGGCAAGACGAAGTTCTATGTCTATACCGGTTACTATTACCAAATAGTAACCTTTACAGACAAGATCGCTATAACCCTGTGCTTGCCTTTCAGAAATTCCTAAACTTAAGAACAAACTAGATAAACCACCTGCTAAAGTGGTAGCGATCGCTGTTACTTCCGCTCCGGCTAAGATGACTGGGCCTATACCAGGAATTACCAAGAGGACTATATCGACTGATAAACCAGCAATATTTCCTAAAGAATCACTAGCAACGGCTCCAGCAGCATCTTTTAAGGATGTATTGCCAGTGTTTTCGATGATTTCAACACCAGCAATATCACTTTCTTCTGTATTCCGTGCAATAACAGAAACTTTGTCCATTGGAAAATTAGAAGCTTTTAGTTCCTGAAGTACCAATTGTGCATCGGAATACCCAGCGAAAACTCCTATAGTTCTTCGCTCTTTCTCTAATGTCATTTTCTCGGTTTATTGCAGTTAGAAGTGATTCCCAAGATTGTTACCTCAATTTGAGGTATTTGAGGTAATTACACAGCGCGACGAGTCAGTAAACCCCAAAGGAAAATTAGTATCATTGCACCAATAACAGCAAATAAAATACTTCCCAGAGATAAAGCTCCTACAGATGCAGCTGCTGCCGAACTACTTCCTAGTAATACTTGACCCAAATAACCACCGAATACGGCCCCAAGGATTCCTAATATAATGGTAGAGATAATACCGCCACCTTGGGTTCCAGGATAAAATAACTTAGCTAACGCACCTGCGATTAAACCCAAAACCAACCAAGCAATAATGTTAGTCATTGAATTTCTCCTTCACTAAAAATCTGCTTTATTTGCATTTGACTATTTCATATTAAAGTTTGCTTCTAAAAATTTCGATCTATCTAAAGAACTAATATCAGAAATCTTTAGATATCATTTGAATATTTGCCAAGTCACCTTTGAGGATGAATATACAAATTCGTCACATTCTGTACATTCAACTATTTGTATAGCAGTCCTATTTAACATCATACAAGATGTAGATCGGGAAGCTAACCGCATTCTAGATGAGACACGAGGTGTAGCTTGCTTCCCTGTATGGGTAAGCGTAGGACTTCTTACAGAAGTGGGTTAAAGGGTAACGGTATGGAATTTTCCCTTACCTTTAACATGCACCCCAACCAAAAAGCAAAAGTTACTTTTCAAGATGTCTGTAGTATTTCGTAGAGAAAGACAGAAAAGGAAAAAAAAACAAAGAAATATAGACATTTCACATCTAGATTTTTGATTTTCAAAAAAGCGATATCAGCCGTTCAAGGTTCAGGACTGGAGACTATAGAAAGAGCTAGTTGATATAGTTGGCGACGGGGAAGGGAAGTAAATTTTGCTAACTGACGGCTAGCTTGCGATCGCGATATCCCTTGACTAATTAACTGTTTCAATTCGGCTTTCAGTTCTGCTTCTGTCAGTTGGGGCTGACTGGCTGGAATTCCCGCTACTACTAATGTATATTCACCTTGGGGTTCTCGTTGAGTGTAGTAAGCGATCGCTTCGGCAATGGTCCCTCGCCAAAATTCCTCATACAATTTAGTTAACTCCCGTCCTAGCACAATTTGGCGATCGCTTCCCCAAACAAGAGCTAAGTCTTGCAAAGTATCTCGCAAACGGTGCGGCGATTCATAGAAAATCAAGGTGCGAGATTCTGTTTGCAGAGATTCTAAATGTTCTTGTCTGTGTTGGGTTTTCGCCGGTAGAAAGCCTTCAAAGACAAACCGATCTGTTGGTAGTCCGGCTGCACTCAAAGCGGTAATTGCTGCACTAGCGCCAGGAATGGGAACTACAGGAATTCCCGCTTCAATACAGGCTTTCACCAGTTCATATCCAGGATCGGAAATACCTGGCATCCCCGCATCACTCACCAGAGCGATCGCTTTGTTATTAACTAAATGCTCTAATAATTCTGGAATACGGCTGGTACGATTGTGTTCGTGGTAACTCATTTGGGGTGTTTTAACTTGAAAATGCTGTAGCAGTTTCCCCGTATGACGCGTGTCTTCCGCAGCAATGATATCCACAGTTTGCAAAATTCGTACCGCCCGAAAGGTGATATCTTCCAGGTTGCCAATTGGTGTACCGACAACGTAAAGTGTTCCTGGTTTTGGATCGGTTTGCATGAGCAAGAGTTAGGAGTTAGGAGTTAGGGGTTACAAGTTAGGAGTTAGGAGGTCAAAATAATAATTTATGTTTAATACGAATTGAGTATTGGTAACACTCCATACTCAAATTTTGGTTTTTTTGACCCGATGAGAGTTTCTAATTCATCAATTTCAGTGATTTCAGGTATCTATGGTTTTTTAAGACGCGATAAATCGCGTCTCTACTGGGTTTTGTTGCTTATCTTGCGGGCTATCTTATTTCAATAATCTTAGTCCACTGAGGGTAACTAATACTGTGGAACCTTCATGGCCAATGACGCCGATGGGTAGGTTAATATTTCCTAGAAAGTTGCCGACTAAAAGCAACATAATAAAACTCAACGCTACAACTATGTTTTGTTTTACTATGGCTTGCGATCGCCTACCCAAATGCATCGCTACAGCAATTTTTTCTAACCTGTCTGCCATTAGTACGATATCTGCGGTTTCTAATGCCACATCGCTACCAGATACTCCCATCGCTATACCTACAGATGCTTGCGCTAAAGCTGGTGCATCATTAATGCCATCGCCTACCATTGCCACAGTTTGATATTGTTGCTGTAAACGGCGGATAACATTCAGCTTATCCTCTGGTAAAAGTTGGGCATACACCCGATCGATTCCGACTGCTTTGGCGACACTGCGAGCAGTTTCTTCATTATCCCCGGTTAACATGACAATTTGTTCAACTCCCAGTTTCTTTAATCGGGTAATGGTTGCGGCTGCTTCGACTCTTACCCGATCTGCGATCGCAATTACACCCATCACCTCTGCCCCTCTGCTCCCCTGCGCCCCTGCTCCCCTTCCTTCCTGTGCTACCCAAACCACAGTTTTACCTTCTTGCTCCCAAGATTGAACGATTTCTCGCAATTCTTCAGGTAAATTTGTCACATATCTCTGTACAAAAACGGCATTACCCACAATCACTTGTTGTTCTTGAGCAATTCCGACAATTCCCTGTCCCGGTATAGCTTGTACTTGGATTGCAGCAACCCAATCTAAATCGCCAGCCGCCTGTACAATTGCCTTACCGATGGGATGTTCGGAAGAGGATTCTACACTAGCGGCAGTTTTTAATACATCTGCTTGAGTGTATTTACTAACTGAAATTACTTGAAATATCTGCAACTGCCCTGTTGTGAGAGTACCAGTTTTATCAAATGCGATCGCTCGGACTTTGCCAATTTTCTCCAACTGCGCCCCATTTTTAAACAAAATCCCTTGTCTTGCACCATTGGCGATTCCCGAAAGCAGCGTAGGCATAATTGCAGCCATCAACGCACAGGGAGAAGCCACTACAAGGAAAGTAAGAGCGCGATAAATTGTTGTTTCCCAATCCCAACCCCAAAGAAATGGGGGTAAAGTTGCCAGTAATATCCCAGCTACTACAATGACTTTGGCATATCCTTTCTCAAAGCGATCGATAAACTCTTGGGAAGGTGGTGCTTGTGTTTGCGCTTGTTCTACCAAACGAATCACCCGCTGAATCAAGCTGCTTTGGGCTGGTTTGTGTACTTTAATCTGCAATGCACCATAGCCGTTGAGCGTACCAGCAAATACTTCTGCGCCCACTGTTTTCTCTACAGGTAAAGACTCGCCTGTAATTGCAGCTTGATTGAGGGTGCTGTAACCAGATAAAATTATCCCATCAGTCGGAATTAGCTCTCCAGGTTTGACAACAATTTCATCACCCACTTTTAACTGACCGATCGGAATTTCCTCTTCTCTTCCCTGAAGCAAAACCCTTGCTGTATCTGGTGTCAAACTCATCAAACTCCTGATACTGCGCTCAGTTCGCTGCATGGCATAGCCTTCTAATGCGCCACTGATGGCAAAAATCAGAATCAAAATTGCCCCATCAATAATTAGATGATATTCTCTTCGCCATAAGCCAAGACTAGCAGCACCAATGGCGGCGACAATCATCAGCAAATCTACATCGAGTTCTTTTTCTTTAAAAAGGGTAGTCAATCCTTCCCGCGCACTTTCATAACCGCCAATTATATAAGCAGCGGGTAGCAACAGGAATGCCAATCCTAGCCAACCGAGATGCAAGGCGAACCATCCGAGAAATAATAGGAATCCACACAAAAGGGCGGCTACGGTATCTGTGTGTTCTCTGGTGAATTGGCTAAAACGTTGGGGGTAGAGCATGAGAGGTGAATTAACAGGGACTCCCTCAGGCTAAACCTTGACATTAATGTTAATGTCAAGGTTTATAATGATTTTGAAACGCAAAGGGGCGCTGAGGGAAGCGCAAAGGTACGCAGAGTAAATCTTTATCTGTGTTTTTTGAGTGTTTTTCAAAAGCGGAAAGAAGGTAAATGCGACGATTTAACTGTTACGTTTAAAATTGCATTTAGGTTATTGGTTTGAGCGTCAAAGTAATGCACCTATACGAGTGAAAAAAATTAGTAATGAAGTTGCTGAAAATACTGGATTACCCATTTCAGAACTGATTGCACGGGGTTGGCTTTATGAATTGGCGTAGAGTAGAGATTGCAAGCCTTATGTAGAAAACTTGGTCAATCAGTGTTACCAAGGTTTAGATGAAAATGCGCCGCTGTCTCTTCAGGCGGCTTGTGGAGAATTACAAAGAATTTTGCCGTTATTAGAGTAAATTTATGAATGCTGGTTGCTTAACTATTAAAGAACTCACTGATGCAGTCGGTGGAGGTTTAACTCCGCGGATGGTGCGCCATTATCATCAATTGGGGCTGCTACCGCAACCAGTGCGATCGCGCAGCAATTACCGTCTCTACACCCAAAAAGATGTCCTCCGGTTGCAACGGATTGTCGCACTCAAACAGCAAGGGTTTCAGCTAAACCATATCCGCAATATTTTGGAGGTGGAACCAGAAGCCGATACAACGGTTAATCTGATGGGACAACTCCAGCAGCAATATCGCGCGGTGATGCAACAAATCTCCCAACTGCGACAAACTGCATCAGCATTAGAAGGATTATTGGGACGCGATCGCCATTGTCAAATTATCCAAGCGGAAGTTTTGGCGCAACTGAAGTTACTTGATGTTGAAACTCAAGCGGGATTGGGAGGATTGGAACATCTTTGGAGTGGTTTGGATGCCGAAATTCATAGCCACTCGGAAGCTTTTACCGAATCGCTACAACGCTTACTACCCGATTTGTCTCATCGTTCGGAAATTGAACAGCACTTAATTTCTCAGTTGGTTTTGACTTGTGGCGATGTCAGTTTGGTGTCCTTTGTGAAATTGAGTCGAGATGCGATCGCAGCTAGTCGAAAAGCTTTATCTGCAAGTTGTCAAATTGTTGTCGATACTCAAACGGTTGCTGCTACTTTAGATCAAACCCGATTGCTTCACTTAGGATGCCGCACCGAAACCTTGATTGATAACCCCCATATTACCACCGCTACAGAAGCAGAAGTTGCTTTTTGGCAACATCGAGAATGGCGAGAAAAATTGCAGCAAGTAAGTAATGGTTGTGTGCTGGTAGTTGGTTATGCTCCCTCAGTACTTCTCGAAACTTGTAAAGCGATTGCTAACCAAAAAATTCAGCCTGCATTAGTAATTGGAATGCCCATTGGCTTTAGCCATGCTCCCGCAGCCAAGCGACAACTGATGCAACAAGGGATACCTTATATTACAGTTGAAGGGACTTTGGGAGGTGGCGCATTAGCTGCAACTGCCCTAAATGCTTTGGTTGAGTCACTAATAGATAAGCCAGATTGTCATTGTTATCTCAAATGAGTGCTGAACAATAAGTATTCATTTAAGACAGTCTCTGTGAAACGAGTTTCAAATGCCTTGCATGAAAATGTTCTAGGAACTAGGATTTTTACTCAACACTCAACACTCATAACTTATAACTCAGCACTCATAACTCATAACTCAGCACTCAGACTCCGCACTCAGACTCCGCACTACTGAAAATAATATTGTTAAATAATATTGAATTTGCTACACTTTACCAGTTTTAGTAATTCAATAATTCATAATCGCGGTCATCAACTACCAACTTGCTATAAGTTGCAATATAACTTAGAAGAATTTATAGTAAACAGACTTTGACAATTAGAGTATAAATTATTATGCTATCCAAGCTAGAGCGAAGTATAAATCAGCATAAGTGCTTTGAAGTAATTAGAACTAAAGATAACTCAGATGTATAATTAGCCCGTCTCCTCCATTATCTTTATAAAGATCGCGATTTAGGACTGGCAGGCTTTCTATTTTTTACTTTAATTAAGGGGCTTATGTGGCAACAAGAAAAAAAAGATACTTCGATAGTCAGGCTGTTATTATGGGTTGCCTTAGCTACAACCCCGATGGCAGCATCTCTGGTGGTATCAGCACCGATGCTGGCACAATCCACACCTGAAGCTACCTCTTCGCCACTGCCACAAACAGTGCAGAATGAACCGATAGTGCGGATTGACGGTTCCAGTAGCTTAAGTGCAATCAACCAAAGCCTGAAAGAAAGTTTTGAAAAACAGTTTATCGGTAAAAAGGTTGAAGTTGCTGCTAACGGCACTGAGAAAGCGCTGAAAGATTTGCTAGATGGCAAAATCGATATAGTCGCAATGGGGCGCGGGTTGACGCCAGCAGAAAAAGCTCAAGGACTAGAGCAAGTTCGTTTGCAGCGTGAGAAGATTGCGATCGTGGTTGGTGCAGAAAATCCTTTCAAAGGAAGCTTGACTAGTAAGCAATTTGCCCGGATTTTTCGGGGACAAATTACAAATTGGTCACAACTGGGAGGGCCTTCAGCCAAGATTCGATTCATCGATCGCCCGAACACCAGTGAAACTCGCAATACTTTTCGTACTTATCCAGCCTTCAAAACTGCTGAATTTGCTACAGGGGCTAATGCTACCCAAGTAAGTGACGATAATACCGCAGAAATCATCAAACAACTGGGCAAAGACGGCATCAGCTATGTATTAGCTAATCAGGTGTCGAAGTTGAAAGATGTGCGAGTTCTGCAATTACATCAAGCCTTGCCATCTGATGCGAGATATCCCTTCTCGCAACCTTTAGTTTACGTTTACAAAAAAGATCAGAGTTTAACCGCAGTAGATTTTCTTGGCTTTACCCTAGCACCCGCAGGACAGCAAGCTATAGAAAAAGGTAGAGCTGCCGAAGCCGAGGCGATCGCAGCCAGCGTCTTACAACCTGCTGTTGCAGCTTCTCCAGGTGTCCAAACAACACCAGCGCCTACGCCTTCCCCTAGTGCCACTAGTTCTGCATTTGGCGAACAGCCCTTTGTGGCTGCACCTACACAAAGCGCTCCAATTGTAAATAAAGAAACACCATTGTGGTTGCTGCTACCTGTCTTTTTTATAACTGTAGCTGCATCTCTACTAGTGTGGATTCTAAAAAAACGCCCATCGCCCACCGAGGAAACAGATAATTTACCAGAATCAAATCCTCATCCACCTAATGGAGAAACGGCGGCGCTCAATGCCAGCACAGTTTCCTCCCTGAATGGAACGACGCTGGAGGAGCAGGCAGTACCGCACTTTCAAGAGCAAGAAACCCCCGATCGCACTCCTTTCAACATTTACGCTCAAACACAATCCGATCTGAACCAAAATGTTACTCAGGAGACAGCAAATTTAGTCCAAGAGACAAGTAATGGTACTTCTAACCTCTATGAAGGCGCGACATCGAGCGTAGCGAATGGCTCAGAAAATAACAATTTGGGAGCCGCAGCTTTAGGTGGTGCAGCTATAGCCACAGGTATCGGGACGGCTACTTGGTCTACCTTTAATAACAAAGAAACAGAAACAGACGCCATTGATGAGACTGTCAATCACAGTAATTATACGGAGACATACACTCCTGAGTCTGATGAAATTGCATGGGATATAGAAGCTCCGGCGGCTGTAGTAAATACTTCATATCCTTATCCAGGTAACATTCCAGAAGAGTTGTCTGATGTGGAACTGCCTTCATCAGAGGTGACAGCCCCACTCCCAGAATTACCAGATGTGCCACAAGCATCATCTGATTTTGGCTACTGGGACACAGCAATTAGTGAAGATCGGGCAGAAGAGGAACTTCAGGCAGAATTGAACTGGCTAGAAAGTATCACCTCAACTGAAGATACAGCCTCAGTCGATGAATTGCCCTTAGTGGAATCTGACGAAACGACAGTTGATGTGGAAGCATCAGAGACAGATACATCTTCACTGCTCGATTTACCGGAATTTCCAGAAGATGTATTGAGTCAAGATGCATTGAATGTGGTAGCGGACGCAGCCGAACCTACTTTAAGTTTGCCAGAGTCAGAACTTCCTGCCGAGCCGACTATTGGGGAAGCTAACTCCACAGATTTGGCCGCAGCCGCAGCTTTAGCAGCAGGCGCGGGCGTTGGCGCTTGGGCTAGCACTTTCGGAGCGGATGCTCCAAATGAGACGATTGCAGTTGATGCTGATGAAGAAAGTAGTATTGTGCTCACACCGCATACTTATACATCGGCTCATGTCTCTTGGGAGATTTCCCCAGCCAAGAAAGCAGAACTGTGGCAACAAGGCGGTACTCAATTGGCAGTGCGGCTGTATGATGTGACTGGCATTGATTTGAGTTATCAAACTCCGCAGCTGGTGAAGCAGTATGAATGTGCAGAGACAGCAGACGATCGCGTTGTAGAAATTCCCCAGACCGATCGCGATTACATTGCTGAAATTGGCTATATCGCTTATGGCGAACACTGGTTATTCATCGCCCGTTCTGCAATCGTTCGTATCTTCAGCCCTGTGAATCCAGATCCGATAGTTGATGATGTGGCAATCGCAGGCGAAACAGCTAATGGTTTGGTAGATACTCAAGAAGAAAGCAGTATTGTCCTCACACCAGATACAGATGGATCGGCTCATGTCGCTTGGAAGATTCCCGAAGCCAAAAAAGCAGCACTGCGGCAACAAGGCGGCTCTCAATTGATCGTGCGGCTGTATGATGTAACTGGCATTGACTTGAGTTATCAAACTCCGCAGCTGGTAAAGCTGTATGAATCTGAGGAAACAGAAAGCGAAGGATTGGTGGACATTCCCCTGAACGATCGCGACTACATAGCTGAAATTGGCTATCTCGCTGATGGCGAACGCTGGTTATTCATCGCCCGTTCTGCAATTGTTCGTGTCTTCGGCCCTGTGAATCCAGATCCCGTAGTTGATGATGTCGCAATTGCGGAGCAAGCGGAGCGAACAGATGTTGATTTGGTAGATGTCCAACAAGAGAGCAGTATTGTCCTCACACCCCGCACTTTCCAATGGGCTGAAGTCTCTTGGGAGATTTCCGAAGCTAAAAAAGCAGCACTGAGACAACAGGGCGGCTCTCAATTGGTAGTGCGACTGTATGATGTAACTGGCATTGATTTGAGTTATCAAACTCCGCAGTTTGCCCAGCAGTATGAATGTGAAGAGACAGCACACGATCGCTTTGTGGAAATTCCCATCAGCGATCGCGATTACATAGCAGAAATTGGCTATGTCGCTGATGGCGATCGCTGGTTATTCATTGCCCGTTCTGCGATCGTTCGTGTCTTTAGTCCAGTGCCTACAGAGCCGACAACAGATTCCACTGTTGAAAATGTACCATTAGTCAGCGAAACCGCTGTTGGCTTGGCAAATGTAGAAGCAGAAACAGCCCCAGAAGAGAGCAGTATTGTCCTCACACCCCGCACTCCCAAATGGGCTTATGTCTCTTGGCACATCTCCAAAGCTCAGTCTGAAGCACTACGCCAACAGGGCGGTTCCCAATTAGCAGTGCGGCTCTATGATGTGACTGGCATTGACTTGAGTTATCAAAGTCCTCAACTTGTCCAGCAGTATGAATCTGAAGAAGTAGCACGCGATCGCTTTGTGGCAATTCCGGTGAGCGATCGCGATTACATGGTTGAAATTGGCTATATTGCTGATGGCGATCGTTGGTTACTCATCGCGCGTTCCGCTAACGTCCGGGTATTCAGTCGTCCCCACGGAGATTTTTGGTTTGTGGCTGATGCTGAGTTAATTATTCACGGAGCAACTCAACCAAATACCAACGTAAACATTGGCGGTCATGCCATCAAAATTAAATCCGATGGTACTTTCCACCTACGTCTCCCCTTTTCAGATGGTCTAATGGACTATCTGATCACGGTAGCTGCTGATGGGGAATCCACCAGAACTATCCATAAGAAGTTCTCTCAGGAAACTTCCGAAAGCTAACATTACCTTGAGTTATCCCCTCTAACCCGAATGGCACTAACAAAAGCCCTAAGGCTTGTGTCGTCTTGTTCCCAGCCTAGAGGCTGGGAATGTATCTAAAGTGGGCTTCTGCCTCTTGTCAAGCTACTGGAGGCGGAGCCTCACAGAATGGGTTAAGAGCCTCTAGGCTCTTAACCAGTTAGAACCAGTTAGAGCAAGGGCTGTATCTTTTGTTAGTGCCATTCCTCTCTAGCCCAATTCTCCCTTTTTAGGGAGTGTAGGAAGGGGGGATTTTATTATGCCAACTTTTGTTTTTATCCCTGTTAGCAGAAGAGATTACAATGCGATTCAATTAAGGTTTTTTGATGAAAATTATAGATCGCAAAAATGTGATAAATCATCACAAAGACACGATTCATCGCGTATTGTAGAGACGGCGATTCATCGCGTCTGTATTGTCAAAACGGCGTCATCGCGTCTGTATGTCAAAACGGCGATTCATCGCGTCTTTTGCTCTGGAAAAATTTCTTGAGCTAGACATTTCCTAAATGCTAACGTCTACAAGGTGACACAGGATTTGGAGCGGTTTTTTTAACTATGAAACATAGACATAAAGTAGCTTTTAGCTTAACATCGCTGATCGGTCTTAATTTAATCTCTAGCTTAGTTGTATTTGATGAGGCGAACGCCGCACCACCGAGAACCCCAGATAAAAGTGTAAATTGCGAGATTTTAGTTGTGGGTGGTGGACTTTCTGGTGTAGCCACAGCTTATGAGGGGTTACTAGCAGGGCGAACAGTTTGTCTGACAGAAATTACAGACTGGCTGGGAGGACAAATTTCTGCTCAAGGGACATCTGCATTAGATGAACGCCCAACTCAACGAGCTTTAAAATTCTATTCTCGCGGTTATCTGGAATTGCGAAACCGCATTGGACGTAAATACGGTAAACTTAACCCCGGTGACTGCTGGGTAAGTGAATCGTGTTTTCTTCCCCGCGATGCTCACGCCATTTTGACCCAGATGCTTAAAGATGCCGAAAAGCAGGGTAAAGGGAAGTTGCAATGGTTTCCCAACACAGTAATTAAGGATTTGGAAATCGCTGCTGATGGCAAAATAATTAATAGTGCGATCGCAATTCAACATCAACCAGCAAAAGGCGCGCCACCTCTCAATACTTTTACGTTATCTCAAAGCATTGAAGATGCTTATCGCTACGAAGACTCGTCTCGGTTTACTAAAACGATTGTTCGTTTTATCCCCAAGCCAGTGAAAGAAGATGCTCCTAAATGGTATGTCGTAGACGCTAGCGAAACCGGAGAAATTATCGCCCTTGCTGATGTTCCTTACCGATTAGGTATTGATGCCCGTTCTTACCTAGAACCTTCTGCTTCCAGTGCTAATAATGACCCCTATTGTCCTCAAGGCTTTACCTACACCTTTGCAATGGAGGCCACCAAGGAACCGCAACCGCAGACAATGCCTGCATTTTATCCAGAATATGCGCCATATTTCAGCTATGAATTAACGCGACTGGCTAACTTTGATTTAGTTTTTACCTATCGTCGCATCTGGAGTCCAAATAAAGGGAAACCAGCAAAATTCGGTGGTGTCAGTTTTGATGCTCCTACACCAGGGGATATCTCCATGCAAAACTGGACTTGGGGTAACGACTACCGCCCCGGAACAGCCCAAGATAACTTAATTTATACCCGCCAACAATTACAAGCTACTGGACAGTTAGAACCAGGGGGTTGGATGGGAGGACTGCGGACAGAAACCCTCCGCAAGGCTGAGGAAAACGCTTTATCTTTTTATTACTGGTTGGTAGCAGGGACTACAGATTCTCAACTAGGGGACGGTGTCAAGCAGCCACAACCTAATAACCGCTTTGTTTCCGGTTTAAATTCCCCAATGGGGACAGCGCATGGTTTATCAAAATATCCTTATATGCGAGAAGGACGGCGCATCATCGGCCGCCCCAGTTGGGGACAAGCTGAAGGCTTTAGTATTGGGGAAATTGATATTTCCCGCCGAGATTATAATGATGAGTATTACTCAAAGACTCTGCCAGCAGATATGTATCGTCGGCTACGAGCAGCAGTTGCAGGTTTAGAAGCAATATCAGTAATTGACGGTAAAGTTCCACCAGAAAAAGCAATGCGACGGACTCGTTCTACCATTTTCCCCGATGCTGTGGGTATTGGTCACTACGCCATAGATTTCCATCCTTGCATGGTGAATAGTCCCCCAGAAGCCCCTGGAAACACAGAACGTCCCGGCGAAAGACGTGGTGCAGGTCAAGCTTATCCCTTCCAAATTGCTTTGAGGGCAATGATTCCCCAAAAAATTGATAATTTGCTCGTAGGTGGCAAAAGTATTGCCACTAGTCATATTGCCGCTGCTGCCTATCGCGTACACTCATTTGAATGGTCGGCTGGCGCAGCTGCGGGAACTATTGCTAGTTTTGCACTCAAAAATGCGATCGCACCTTACCAACTAGTTGATGATTTGCCTAAACAAGAGCCACAACTAGAAGCACTCAAACGGCTTTTGCAACAAAATGGCAACCCTACCGCCTTCCCAGATACATCTATTTTTAACGAAAACTGGGATAATTGGAAATAGATTGTCATTTGTCATTGGTCACTTGTACTGAGTTTCGACTGCGCGGTAATCGAGCGAAGTCGAGATTCAACTACCGCGTAGTCGAAGTATTGGTCATTGGTCATATCAAGTCCGGTTAATCACTTATGATTACCGAATCTGTGCAAAATCCCAAAAACCTCTTCCCCCAGCAAGAACTGCGGTATAAATGATAAGTCCTTAGCCGGACACAATATCATTGGTCATTGATTAAAGACAAATGACAAATGACAACCGACAAAGGACAAAGGACAAATGACAGATGACAAATGACAACAGACTACTAAACAATGAACTAAACTAATTACTTGTAGTGTAGTTTTGTAAAATTATCTTGACCAATTGTTTTATGGTTATGACACTTTCAGCAGATGTTTACGGGATGTCCACAGCACCAACTATAGCTCCTGAACGGTCTAATCAAGTTATCCGTAAGACTTATCCAAATTACAAAGTGATTGTATTAAACGATGATTTTAATACATTCCAACATGTGTCTGAATGTTTGATGAAATATATTCCGGGAATGACTGGCGATCGCGCGTGGGATCTGACTAATCAGGTACACTATGAAGGTCAAGCGATCGTCTGGGTCGGGCCCCAAGAACCTGCAGAACTCTATCACCAGCAGCTGCGCCGAGCAGGTTTGACAATGGCACCTCTAGAAGCAGCTTAATTATTATGGGCAAACCCTCTGTAGATCCCCTCCGCACGGCTTCTCTACGAGACGCTACGCGAACACAAAAAGCCGCCAGACTGGTTTGGAATCACTCAACACACCTTTCTGGTCTTATCCCCATTTTAGAACGTCTTTGTCAGCAGGATGGTATCC
Organism: Nostoc sp. DSM 114167; assembly: GCF_052692655.1. Lineage (NCBI taxonomy): Bacteria > Bacillati > Cyanobacteriota > Cyanophyceae > Nostocales > Nostocaceae > Nostoc > Nostoc sp. DSM 114167. The sequence goes on along the minus strand of NZ_CP195116.1, from coordinate 1,586,391 downwards.
AAACTGTGACGCCGGGTGTGATTGGACGATCGAAAGGTCACAGTCCAAAAATGCAACTACGCGTCTCAGTACCGATTCGCGGCGGCTATAAAGTCATTGCGCGACAGGGGAAAACGGTACAAGAGGTGTTTATTTTAACAACTTTGTCCCAAGATCAACTAGAAGCTGCATTAGCGATCGCGATGAAATGTTAATCATACTCAATGCCCCATGCCTTGTTTGGCCCATACCCAATAACTATTCCTCAACCCGATGTACTGCAAATTTATGTAGCGGCAGACTAACAATACAAGAAAAAGTTAAGAAATATGACAAAGCTGTAGTTATTTTCAAAGTCATGACTACAGATTCCCAGCCAGGTAAAACTATTTTTTCGATGCCAAAAGCTACACAGTAAACTAGCCAGTAACTAAAGCTCATTCTAAACAGAATTCGCTCTGTTTCTTCCATCTCATTTGTTTGCTGCTTACCATCCCACAGTAACAACAGTCCAATAATGCAAGCGACAAAGGAAACAGCAACTACAGATTCGTGACAAAATATATTTAACGAATGCATTTGTGTTTATTCCCACATTTTTTCAGTTGAAACTCAGTCTAAAGGAATATTCCTTGCAGATATACAAATTATTTACAAACCTCAATAGAATAAAAACTGCTGACTGAAAAATCTCACTTGCAACTCAGCACTCGTAACTCCATTAACCTGCAAGACAAGACTAGTTGCCAAAATTGAAGCATTTGCAACAATTGTTCTTTCATGTATAAGAAAGGTTTAAGTATTTCCAAAAAACATATAAGCATTTGCTGGAAAGGCTTAATACTTTGCAACAATTGTTCTTTCATGTATAAGAAAGGTTTAAGTCTTTCCCAGAAATATATAAGCAAGTGCTGGAAAGGCTTAATACTTTGCAACAATTGTTCTGTCATGTATAAGAAAGGTTTAAATGATTGCAGCAATTGTTGTAATTAACTTATGAGTTAATCTTACTTAAAAAATCAAAATCTTTTAGGTAAGATTAACTGCCCTCATCCCCCAACCCTTCTCCCAAATTGGGCTATACTCCAGTGATTAAGGCTACCGTGTATACACAAGTCTCAAGTAGTTGATAAATCTTGGTTTTACCCCACCCTAACCCTCCCCCCTTCGACAAGCTCAGGGCATCGCTTATAAAGGGGAGGGCACAACATTTCCTCGTTCCCAGTCGGAGACTGGGAATGCATTCATTGAGTCTCTGACTCAATGCTAGATTAGAGGCAGAGCCTCAACGAGGAGCATTCCCATGCAGAGCATGGGAACGAGATAAACGAGAAAACAATGGAAAATCAAACTTTTTTTGACTTGTGTATACACCGTAGTCGCGTAAAAGGAGAGAGGCTTTGAGGCTTACTCCCCAACGCTAGCAGGGAAGGGGCTGGGGGTTAGGTCTGTATTTCACGCAATTGAAAACCGCTATATAAAAGAGATTTAGGGTAAGGGCTTTTGATAAACATAATTTTGCGCCACTTTCCAATAGCGCGAGAACCGTTTCAAGTCAATATAGCCGTCATAGCTAAAAAATGGTTCTACCTCTAACACTTCCACTGCTATAGAACGCTCCATTTGATTACAAATATCATCAAATCGGGGACTGGGACTATTGGCTGTGACAACTAAATTAGCATCATGTTCTTGAGCAAAAGCTAAAATTTCTTGTGCCACATCGCCACGGCGAATAACAACAGGTAACTCTAGCAAACATTCGTAGATAAAAGTCAGACGTTTAAGACTCAATTGCCATTCCTCTATCAAAGCCTCGTCCCAAACCCAGATAGCTGGGGCATCAGGGTATTTTTGCAATGTGGGATTATTTGGACTGAGGCAATCTCCATGTACCCAAACAATTGGTTTAGTCATTTGTCATTTGTCATTTGTCATAGGTCATTTGTCATTGGTCATTTGTCATTTGTCATTTGGCATTTGTCAAGAGTTATTATTCTCTTCCTTGTCCCCCTTGTCCCCCTTGTCCCCCTTGTCCCCCTTGTCCCCCTTGTCCTCCTTGTCCTCCCCTACTCCCCCTGCTCCCCTTTCCTTTCTTTCCACGCTGCCAACTTTGGCTATTAGGTTGTTTGCTAAATTCGCCTTTGGGAAAAAGTCGCTGTTCTAATTCTTCATAACTGCCTTCAAAATCACAATGACCATAAAGGGGACATTTCTGGCAATAAATGCCTTTGGTGTAGCGTTCTAAGTTTTCACGGTTGAAAAAATACGGTTTCTGACTAAAAGTGCTAGCAACCCACTGCCATGACATATTATTGCTAGCAGGATCGCCATCTAAAAGGTGTTCGAGAAACCATTTGGCTCCAGCTTGCCAACGAATACGCCGCCAATGGACAATATAAGCCGCTAGCCACATTCGGGCATGGTTATGTAAATAGCCAGTTTCTCTCAAATCACGACTGAAACTGTCAATGCAAACTCTGCCTGTAGTTCCTTCTCTGATATCTTGCGGCAATTCGGATGCATATTCGCCCATAGTATAACCAGTTTTGTACTCTTCCTGGTCTTTCCAGATTTCATCCCCCAACTTTATATACAACCGTTGCCAGTAATCGCGCCAACCTAATTCGTTAATTAGTTTCGTAGCATCCTCTTGTTGTTGTACTTGGTTGAGAACATAATCTCGAATTTCTCGCAAACTCAAAACCCCATAGCGGATGTAAGGCGAAAGACGCGTGACTGCACCTGCGAAGAAATTACGTGTTTGGGCGTAGCGAACGGGGTCAATTTTTTGTAGCGCTGTTTCTGCCGCTTTGCGTCCCCCCACAGTTTCGCTGATGTGGCGATCGCGTTCGGCTGCGCCTGGGAATTGTTCGCGGAGGTAGGCTACCAACTCATCGCGGTTGGTAAATTCGCGTTGCATATCTTTAGGCATGTGAACTTTGAAGTGTAAGAATAAATAAATAAAAATACTTGTAGGCTAAGTCATTATTATCGCGAATAAATACAAGCGATCGCTCTCAACCTTATGAAAGAGTTTTTTCAGAAGCAAATATAAATGGGTGCGTAGGTATAGCTTGCTGCAAGCATCGCTTTGATGCCGATTTTCTCCAGCTTATCAGTAAGTAAAGCTAAAATATCAGATAAATCTGTCACTTTTCAAGACGATGAGCCTGTGCATCAATCCTAACTGCCAAAATACTGACAACCCTGATAATCTACTGCGTTGTCAAAGCTGTGGTTCTGAATTACTACTAGAAGGGCGATATCGCGTAACCCGTTTACTGAGTGATAAAGGCGGCTACGGTGACATTTATGAAATTCGAGATCGCAGTGGTATCCCCAAAGTTTTAAAAGTCCTTAAAGAAGAGAAGAAAAATGATGCTAAGGCTGTAGAACAATTCCAGCGAGAAGCTGAAGTTTTAAGTAAGCTTAATCATCCAGGCATTCCACAAGGAGAAGAATACTTCACATTTTCTCCTATAAATAATCAACAGTTAGTGCATTGCTTAGTAATGGAGAAAATTGAGGGAGAGAATTTACATGAGTGGCTAGAAAAAAGAGTCAATCGCCCCATTAGTGAAAAGCTAGCAGTTGATTGGTTAATCCAACTGGTAAATACATTGCATGAAGTACATCAACAGCAGCTGATTCATCGAGATATTAAGCCGTCTAACATAATGCTTAAGCCGAATGGACAATTGGCGTTAATCGACTTTGGTATCGCAAGGGGAATCAGCGAAACATACGAACAAAAAAAAATGGCTGGACAGGGCACAAGAGTAGTTAGTGATGGTTACTCGCCTTTAGAGCAAGCTACTGGAAGTGCCATTCAGCAGTCAGATTTCTTTGCCTTAGGCCGTACTTTTGTCCACCTTATAACAGGAATACATCCTTTTGACCTGTGCGATCAATATAACCATGATATATACACAGATGAGTTAGAGGATTGGCGACAGAAAGCCCCTAAAATTTCTGCATTGCTAGCAGATTTGATAGATAAACTAATGGCACGTCCATTTAACAAGCGCCCAGCCAATACTCAGGTAATTTTACAAAAGTTAGCAGAAATTTCTGAGAGTTTATATTCTCCCAAATTATATCAGTCGAAGTCGTATAGCCAAATATTTACAGTCAATAACCCAATAATTTCTCTAGAATACACTCTTGGAAGTTGGTACTCTGGTCACTCTAGCTGGATTAATTCAATAGCCATTAGTCCAGATGGACAGACTTTAATTAGTGCAGGTAATGACATGAAAATTAAAGTATGGAACCTTAAGAGCAAAGAAGAAATTTTTACAATCACTCTAGATCCAGACATAGTTAAATGTCTGATAATTAGTCCAGATGGACATACTTTATTTAGTGGTAGTACCAAAGGGCTAATACAAGCATGGAATATAACTACAGGCGAAGAAATTCATACTTTTACTGAACATTCGTACCAAGTTTTTGCTCTAGTTATTAGTCCGGATGGCCAAACCTTGTTCAGTGGCAGTAGTGATATCAAAATATGGAATCTAAATAATAACGAGCTAGTTCGCACTCTTAACATACATTCACGTCCAGTATTAACTATAGCAATTAGTCCAGATGGGAAAACCCTTGTTAGCGGCAGTGAAGACAAAAGTATCAAGATATGGTCAATTTGTACTCTAACTGGGCATTTAGCTGATATCAATTCTGTAGTAATTAGTCCAGATGGAAATACTGTGATTAGTGGCAGCAAAGACAAAACTATTAAGGTATGGAATATGAACTCAAAAGAAGAAATTTATACTCTGCGTGGGCATTTAGGTGCTGTCCATTCTGTAGCAATAAGTCAAGATGGACAGACCTTGGCTAGTGGCAGTAGTGACGAAAAGATTAAACTTTGGAATTTAAGCACTGGTGAAGAAATTTATACTCTCACTGGGCATTCAGATGCTGTTACATCTTTGGTATTTAGCCCAGACGGACAAACCCTAGTTAGCGGTAGTCAAGACTCTACAATCAAAGTGTGGCAAATACAATAACTTCAAACTAAGAACACAGACCTATTCACGCCAATCTGAACACTGCCGATAAATTCATCACATAAGTAGATCATATTACTCGTTCAATCTATGTAAAATTCTAAAGCGATCGCTACTGATGAATAAAATGCGATCGCTCAATCTATGTACAATTCTAAAGCGATATCTAAGGGCGGCCTACGCCTACACAATTTCTCACACCTTCATCATGAGCAACATTCCCCAAGTCGGACAACCAGCACCAAATTTCTCCACTCCTGACCAAAATGGCAATTTAGTCACTCTTGACGACCTCAGCAGTCAGTGGGTTGTCCTCTACTTCTACCCCAAAGATGACACACCCGGTTGTACCACTGAAGCGAAAGATTTCAGCGAGTTGTATCAAGACTTCAGCGCACTAGGAGCGAAAATTTTAGGTGTAAGTCCAGATTTGGGTAAATCCCATTGTAAATTTATCAGCAAACATAACTTGGCGATCGCCCTTTTAAGCGACCCAGAACATCTTTTAATCGAAGCCTACGGCGCTTGGCGATTGAAAAAATTTATGGGTAAAGAATATATGGGTGTTGCTCGGTCAACCTTTTTAATTTCACCTGATAGAATTATTGTCTATACTTGGCCCAACGTCAAAACCAAAGGTCATGCTCAAGCAGTTTTAACTAAATTACGGGAATTAGCAGTCACGTAACGCGATCGGATGCTAGAAACTGCTAGGGTGATAATTAAAGTCAGAAACAAACATGATTCAAGTCATCCAAGCCCAAAATGTTACTCTTGCGTACTTAAAGAAAAAATTTGCTCTCTATAAATCTGAAGATGAGCAATTTTTTACAGAGTGGTTTGACTATATCCCGGAAATTCCCGAATTAGAGAAGCAATATTTAGACAGAGTTAAAAATAACTATCTTAACGTACTTGAAAATGCTCCTCTTTTAGAAGAAGCAGTAAAATTGGTAGTATTATCTCCATTATTAGATTTAGCTGGTTTTTATCGTCCTCCTTTTTATATTGCTACTGAAGAAAGTGTAGAAATTAGTGAAACTTTTATCATTGATAATGAAGTAACTACCGAAGATACTAAAGAAATTATTAAAGGAAAAATTGATGTCTTAGTTCTCCAAGATCGACTATGGTTACTGATAATTGAATCTAAAATGTCTAGTTTTTCCTTGGCAAAAGCAATTCCACAAGCACTAACTTATATGCTGGCAAATCCTCAGCCTGAGCATCCTGCATATTCCTTAGTAATGAATGGAGAAGATTTCCAATTTATTAAGCTAATAAAACAAGATAAACTAATGTATGCTTTATCTGATAGATTCACTTTATATAGACGTGAGAATGAATTATATAAAATTTTGAATATATTAAAAAAAATAGGTCAAGTTTTAAATTAATTATCTTTGCTTTTTATATATAGTCGTATGTCAAATTTAAATTGATATATAAGCAAGTTCTTATTTACTAAGCACTAAAATGCTTACTACAAACTCTCAAAACTATCTGGAACCATTAGGTTAATACTGTAATAATGTCATAATAGTTATATTGCACCTTTAAAATGAATTATGGTTCAATTTATCCAAGCACAAAATGTCGGGCTTGCCTACTTGGAAGAAAGATTTAGCCTACAGCTAGCGGAAGATGAGGCATTTTTCACAGAATGGTTTGAAAATTTACCAGAAATTACAGATTTAGAAAAGCAAGATTTAGACAAAATAAAACTTCATTTTCTCCGTTTAGTCAAGCGTCCTCCTTTGTCAGAAGAAACGGTTAAATTAGTAGTTTTATCTCCTTTACTCAATTTAGCTGGATTTTATGATGAGCCTTTTTATATGAGAGGTGAGGAATCAATCGAAATTTCCGCAGAAGATGAAGGAGAAATAATTAGAGGTAGAATTGATGTTTTAGTTATTCAAGAACAATTCTGGTTATTAGTAATTGAATCTAAAAGGTCTAGCTTTTCTCTTTTAGAAGCCGTACCTCAAGCACTTGTTTATATGTTGGCTAATCCTAATCAAGATAAACCTACTTTTGGATTAGTAACAAATGGTAGTCATTTCATTTTTATAAAACTGACTCAACAAAATATACCAAAGTATGCATTGTCTGATGAATTTACGCTGTTGAGGAGAAAAAATGAACTGTATCAAGTTCTAAGTGTATTAAAAAATTTGAGTCAAAGTTTGAGTTAATAATTATGTATATTCGTCCTATATACCTTGATTCTCACGCTACTACACCTGTAGATGAACGAGTACTAGCAGCAATGCTTCCCTACTTCACAGAAAAATTTGGCAACCCAGCAAGTATCGGTCATGTTTATGGTTGGGAAGCAGAAGCTGCTGTCAAACAAACGCGAGAAATTTTAGCAGCAGCAATCAACGCCACACCAGAAGAAATTGTGTTTACGAGTGGTGCAACAGAAGCCAATAATTTAGCGATAAAAGGTGTTGCTGAAACTTATTTTAAAAAAGGTCAGCATATTATTACTGTTGCCACTGAACATAGTGCAGTAATCGATCCTTGTAATTATTTAAAAAGTCTCGGTTTTGAAATTACTATTCTCCCTGTCCAAAAAGATGGATTGATTGATTTAACTGAGTTAAAAAAAGCTTTCCGTCCTGAAACGATTTTAGTCTCGGTGATGGCTGCAAATAACGAAATTGGCGTGTTACAGCCTTTGGCAGAAATTGGGGAAATGTGCCATGAACACGATATCATTTTTCACTCCGATGCTGCCCAAGCTATTGGTAAAATTCCCTTGGATGTGCAAGCGATGAAAATTGATTTGATGTCGCTAACAGCACATAAAGTATATGGCCCCAAAGGTATTGGAGCGCTGTACGTCCGCAGACGCAACCCCAGAGTAAAACTGGCTCCCCAGCAGCACGGCGGCGGACATGAGCGGGGGATGCGTTCTGGTACATTGTATACACCGCAAATTGTCGGCTTTGGCAAAGCTGTAGAAATCGCTTTGGCTGAACAAGCAACAGAAACCCAACGTCTCACCCAATTAAGACAAAGATTATGGGAACAGCTATCGCAAGTCGAAGGAATTCATTTCAACGGAAATCTTCAACAGCGATTGGCGGGAAACTTGAGTATCAGTGTTGAGAAAGTGGATGGAGCCGCGCTTTTGCTAGGATTGCAGCCAGTAATGGCAGTTTCTTCTGGTTCAGCTTGTTCGTCAGCAAATACTGCTCCTTCCCATGTTCTCACAGCCTTGGGACACCCCCAACAGCTAGCTTATGCCTCGATCAGGTTTGGCATTGGCAGGTTTAATACAGAAGAGGAGATTGATATTGTAGCGAAACATGCGATCGCTACCATTCAAAGTTTACAAAATAAACGGTAAGCATGAAAGCCAGCAGAGCCTCTTTTTTGGACAATTGTATATTTAAGAAGAGATATTATCTGTGCGATTCCCCATATCAAAAACATGAAATTCAATCCCTTCTAACTTCAGCCTCAAAGCCTCTAATAAGAGGTTTACCCTTTCTTCAATAAAAATACTTAGGGCGTTTTCTGGAAGTGCATCGGCTCTTGACCATTCAAGAATCATCGTTGGTATCAGATGAGAACGTAGCACTGTTTCTAAATCAGGCTCGTCATATTCTTTGAGATAATCTAATGGATTTTTATCGCTAATTTTCAAATTAGTGATTTGAGACAAATAGGCAATATTCATCAAGCTGTCACATTCTATTTGACTAGCAATACCACTTTGTTTAATAAAGTTAACTGGAAATATATGGTGTAAGTTAGGCTTATCTGTTAGCAAATAATAAACATTAGACAAAACATCTCTATGAGGTTTTGCCCAATCTTGCGGCTTGTGGTTTGCATAAAATGATAGTATTGCTCTCGATAAGCGACCTCTATAACTGTAGAAAGATTTTCTCAGTGAATTTTTATCAATATCAAATTGATTGAATGAGTAAGTACTATTAACCTTTTGTTGATTAATAAAGTATATATGTTCCCAGAGGTGAGTAGTGTTTGTTAGTAAATCTGCATTATGAAAACTATAATACCAAAAATACTTATTTAAAAAACTATAATCTGGTTTCTCATTTCGATAAAAGTATGCTGTAATAGTCAGGTAAAAATATCGGTAAGGGATTAATCTTCCACCTTTAATATGTAAAATATTATCAAAACAATCAAAAGTTTTTGCAACGGCTATTTTAAAATTAGACCATACAGCTTCAATATGTTCTGTTTTTAGCTTATTAAGATACATATCAGTAATATTTTGTATCCCAGCTTCGGGAAATTCAAGTTTTACCACTACAGCTAGTATTTGGAGCAATGTCCAATTATCAATATTGGCATATTGACTGCTAGAAATAGTTTGTTTAAATTTATCAAATAATTCACGCAGATAAAATCCAGAGATATTATTTGTCTGATTTTCAGAACGAAAGGTCTTAGCAACCACAATATCAAAGATATCCAAGGGTTTACCCGCTTGATTAATCCGCTCAAATATTTGACACACTTCTGCAACTTCAATACCTCTTAACTCAATAAAGGAAATTTTGTAATTAGCAAAAACCTCCTGAATTCTCCTCAATTGTTGTATGTAAGGATGATCGTATTCTCCATTAACACTTGTATAAAGATGTTTTTCTATTTCTCTATAGTTTTTTATAATATCTATTAAACTTACAATCAGTTTATCTTGATAACGTTTTTTTCTCCCAATATTTGCTCTTAGTTGACCATCTTTATCATCGATTTCGTCCCAAAATAAGAATCTTTTTGCATAGCTTGTATCATCAGTTGCATCAGTAAGTTCAATAGTTAAATCTATATATAGTGTTGGATCAAAATTTTCGTTATTAGCAATCTTACCCCCATAGATTGATGTTAAAAGAGAAGTTGTTCTTTGTTGTCCATCTAAAATGTATTGGTACTCATTAGAGTAAAAATTATCAGCAAATTTTATGCCACCTATTTCTCTATGACTTTCTAGCTTTGTATTAGTTTTCCAAATTAGAATACTTCCTAAAGGATAAAACTTATAAATACTATCCCAAAGTTTTTTAACATTCTCTTTTTCCCAGACAACATCTCGTTGAAAGGTTGGAATTTGATACTTATGTGATAAAAGACTTTCCAAATAGAGAACAATACTCTGAGCATCCGGCTTTATGCGTTCAGTAGATGTAAACATTGAATTAACCTTACCTAACGTTGAGTAAATATCAAGATTGATGTGTGAATTTCACTTGTTTCAGTAAAATTCCATACAAAGGTAACTGATATTTAATTAAGTGGCAACTCAGATTTTAGAAAACCTCTGCAACTTTTCTTCCATACCCACATTGCCCTGTAAGCCGCCTGTGTGTACCAGCAACAAGGAGTCGCCTCTACAAAAAAATCCCTGCTGTAGTAAATCCATTACTCCGTAAAACATTTTGGCGGTATATACGTAATCGAGAGGTACGCCATGTTCCTGTGTAAACTGTTGACTGAACAGTAGTAACTCGTCGTTCACCTTTGCATAGCCGCCAAAGTGGTAATCACATATTAATTCCCAAGAAGCGGGAGAACTATATGGCGAGGGTAAATCAGAGGCGAGGTAATTTGTCAACAAACTTTCGATTTCTTGTGCAAGAAATGCGCCATTCTTCAATACGGGAAAAGCGATCGCTCTTTGTCTTTCATGCAACGAAAGCGCAATCCCCGCTAGCGTGGTGCCTGTACCGCAGGCTACGCATATATGATTAAATGCGGCAGGATCAATTATCTCTGTACAGCCGCGCACACCATTTAAATTACTCCCACCTTCGGGAATGATAAATACCTCGCCGAAACTTTGTCGCAGATATTCCTCTAACGCTGGTGTGTTGCGCTGTCGATACATTTCGCGGTTCAGATACACAAGCTGCATACCTTGTTGGACAGCAAAACTCAGCGTCAGGTTTAATGGTAGCCTCTCCTCTCCACGAATTACGCCGATGGTACGAAAACCGAAAAGATTACCAGCTGCCGCAGTTGCATAGATGTGATTAGAATAAGCGCCGCCAAAGGTTAGCAGCGTTGTGAAATTTTTCTCCTTGGCTTCCAAAAGATTGTATTTCAGCTTAAACCATTTATTGCCGTTAACCCACGGGTGCATAAGATCCAGGCGCAGTACATATAGTTCAACACCAGCTTGGCGAGCGATTTCGCTGTTGATTTGTTGTAGAGGAGGAGTAATAAAGGTTAACGACATCTGTCAAGATTCTAACTTAGAATTTGCATTTTCTCACGTTCATTATCGAATATAAAAGTAATGATAAACATTGAGTAATTCAATGGTAAGTCAAGCTAAATGATGAATAAATCTTTCTAATGATTAGCTTTAGAAATTGGCATTTTACTAATTGAGTGTTTCAGGTAAATATAAGAAACATAACACTCGCTCCAGATAATATTCTTTTGGAGAAAAGAAATGGTTGCACTCACACAGCTTACTCAAGTTATTTCCAATCCTGGACGTTTGACGATTGAAACTGTTGAAATTGCTCCTGAAACGACTGCTATACGTTGTCTTGACTGGGATAGAGAACGTTTTGATATCGAGTTTGGTTTACGAAATGGTACAACCTATAATTCTTTCTTAATTCAAGGAGAAAAAGTTGCCTTAGTTGACACATCTCACCGCAAGTTTGAGCAATTATATCTTGAGGTAGTGACGGGATTAATCGATCCAACTAAGATAGATTACTTGATTATTAGCCATACAGAACCAGACCACAGTGGCTTAGTGAAAGATATTTTGGAATTAGCTCCTTCCATTACTGTTGTTGGTGCAAAGGTAGCTATTCAATTTTTAGAAAATATGGTTCACCAGCCTTTTAAATCAATACAGGTGAAAAGTGGAGAGCGCTTAGATTTAGGCAACGGACACGAATTAGAATTTATCTCTGCACCTAACTTACACTGGCCTGATACAATCTTTACTTATGACCACGAAACTAGCACTCTCTACACCTGTGATGTGTTTGGGATGCATTACTGTGATGACCACACTTATGATGAAAATATCACCTTACTTGAGGAAGATTTTAAATATTACTATGATTGTCTCATGGGGCCTAATGCCCGGTCTGTCTTGGCAGCTCTAAAGCGGATTGAAAAGTTAGAAATAGCAACTGTTGCTACAGGACATGGCCCTTTATTACAAAACTATATCTCCGAATGGCTGGGACGATATCAAAACTGGAGTTTAGAACAAGCAAAAACAGAGACTTTAGTAGCTCTATTTTATGTTGAAGATTATGGGCATAGCGAACATTTAGTCCGTAACATTGCACATGGATGCGTGAAAACAGGCGCGGCGATAGAATTAGTTCCTCTCAATAGTGCCGAGCCTCAAGAAGTTCGAGAATTAGTGGCACAATCTTCTGGTTTAGTAATTGCAATGCCACCTCAATCTTCAGTAATCGTTCAAGCTGCATTAAGCACTATTTTAGCTGCTGTTCACAAGAAACAGGCAATTGGTTTATTAGAGTCGGGAGGTGGAGAAGATGAACCAATTTACCCGTTACGCAATAAGTTTCAAGAATTGGGATTAACTGAAGCTTTTCCACCTATTTTAGTTAAGGAAATTCCTACCCAAGCAACGGAACAACTTTGTGATGAAGCGGGGACAGATATGGGTCAATGGTTAACCCGCGATCGCACCATAAAACAAATCAAATCTATCAATACCGAGCTAGAAAAAGCTCTAGGGCGGATTAGCACAGGATTGTACATTATCACCGCCAAAAAAGGAGAAATTCAGAGTGCGATGTTGGCTTCGTGGGTGACACAAGCCAGTCTTGAGCCATTGGGAGTTGCGATCGCAGTATCCAAAGATCGGGCAATTGAATCCTTGATGCACGTTGGCGATCGCTTTGTTTTAAATGTTTTAGAAGAAGGCAAATATCAAGGATTAATGAAACATTTCCTCAAGCGTTTTGCTCCTGGTGCAGATAGATTTGCGGGAGTGAAAACATATCCAGCTAAAAATGAATCGCCAGTTTTAGCTGAAGCTCTAGCTTACATGGAATGTGAAATTACTAGCCGCATGGATTGTGGAGATCATTGGGTAATTTATAGCACAGTCCAAACTGGAAGAGTTGCCAACTTACATGCACTTACTGCTGCCCATCACCGCAAAATTGGCAATCATTACTAATTAGTCATTGGTCATTTGTCATTCGTCATTCTCTTTGTCCCTTTGCCTCCCTTATTTGCCTGCTTACCACAGACGCGATGAATCGCGTCTCTACCCACTCTTGTACAGACGCGATGAATCGCGTCTCCCAAAAAACTATGTATAAATCTGTTGAAAACACCCCGATTACCATGTACGAAATCAATCGTGGGCGCGTTGTCCGAAGCTTGGAATTTATCCAAGATGTAATTGTAATTTCTTTGTGTATCGGTTTATTTAGCTTCATGGTGCTTCAGGTGAGAGATATGTTTCTCTCGTTACTTCCACCTTTAGATTTTCATGCTGTTACTGCCGATATTCTCTTTTTACTTATCTTAGTTGAGCTGTTCCGATTGCTGATTATTTATCTGCAAGAACATCGAGTATCTATTGGAGTAGCTGTTGAAGTTTCCATCGTTTCCGCCTTGCGGGAAGTCATTGTTAAAGGTGTTCTAGAAACAAGTTGGAGTCAAGTTTTAGCAACTTGTGCTTTTTTATTAGTCCTGGGAGTACTACTATTTCTCCGAGTTTGGCTACCCCCTACTTTTGAAGGTATTGACCCGGAACAAGAAGTCTCTAAACGCTATAGAAGCCGAGCAAAGTCCGAATTAATACAAAACAATGGTCATTAAAAATAGGCAGTAGGGAGTGGGTAGAGATGCGATTAATCGTGTCTGTAGAGAAGATAATCTTCTGCCATGTCCAATGCCCAATGCCTAATATTTCTCTACGAGACGCTGTGCGTTAGCGGAGCTTTGGCTTTAGCGACTTCCAGAAAATAAATTATCCAATTTACTCAGATCGTATTTTTCTTTCTCCCCCTGCCTACACCAAGATCGGATATTTTTTTAGTTGGAAGTCCCTTAGCGATACGCTCAGTACAAGTGCCCAATTCCCCATTATTAACAGAGGTTATTATGTCTGCTGCCACATTAATGCCCAACCATAGCAGAGATGTACAAGTTGCTGAAATTGGTAAAAATACTCTGATTTTACGGTCGCGGACTTGGGACAGATTAAAATTTGAGGTTGAATATTCCCGCCAACGGGGAACTACAGCGAATTCTTATCTGATTCAAGCTGATAAAAAGGCTTTAATTGACCCTCCCGGCGAATCTTTTACCGAAATTTACCTTGAGCAACTAGCACAACATCTAGATTTCATCTCCCTCGATTACATTGTTCTCAGTCATGTCAATCCGAACCGCAGAGCAACCTTGCAAGTATTACTCTCTCTGGTTCCTCAAGCCACTCTCATTTGTTCTCGTCCCGCCGCCAATGCTCTTAGAACTGCCTTTCCCGAATTGGAATCACCTATTCAAGCGATGCGATCGCAAGATACTCTAAATTTAGGACAAGGACATCTTCTATCATTTATTACTGTACCAACTCCTCGGTGGGCGGATGGACTTTGTACCTACGATGCCGCGACAAAAATACTCTACACAGATAAACTTTTCGGCGCTCATATTTGCGAAGATACTTTGTTTGATGAAGATTGGAAGGGTTTAGATGCGGAACGTCGTTACTATTTTGAATGTCTCCATGCACCCCAAGCCAAACAAGTCGAAGTAGCCTTAGATAAAATATCGGTTTTGGGAGCCAGATGTTATGCCCCAGCACACGGGCCAGTTGTTCGTTACAGCCTGAGTCGTTTTACTTATGATTACCGTCAATGGTGTCAAGGACAAAAATCTCAAGAATTGAGTGTCGCTTTACTTTATGCTTCTGCTTATGGAAATACAGCAATTCTGGCGAATGCGATCGCTCAAGGTTTGATCCAAAATGGAGTTAATGTAGAATCAATCAACTGCGAACTAGCCGATTCTGCGGAGATTAACCGCATTGTAGAAAGTTGCGATGGCTTGATTATTGGCTCACCCACTTTAGGCGGCCATGCACCGACTCAAATTCAAACTGCTTTAGGAATAGTTCTCTCGGTGGCAGCCAAAACTAAGTTGGCAGGGGTGTTTGGTTCTTATGGCTGGAGTGGCGAGGCAATAGATTTAATCGAAAGCAAGCTCAAAGATGCTAATTATCAACTAGGATTTGAAACAATTCGGGTGCGTTTCAGTCCGACTCCTGAAATTCTTCAGCAATGTCAAGAAGCTGGTGCTTTTTTTGCCCAAAACTTGAAGAAAACTAAAAAACTGCGGACTTCCCGCCATATTGTGACAGAAACCCATGTAGATCGTACCGAACAAGCGGTGGGGCGGATCGTTGGTTCTCTGTGTGTTGTGACAACTCGTGATGAAGAAACTCACAAAGGGGTTTTAACTTCTTGGGTATCTCAGGCAACTTTTAACCCGCCAGGAATTATGATTGCGATCGCTAACGAGCAAAATGCAGAGTTAATGCATCATCCTGGCGATAAATTTGTGCTGAATATCCTTAAAGAAGGAAGAAATGTCCGCCGCTATTTTTCTCGTCACAGCACTTTAGGGGATAATCCTTTTGCAAATCTTGACACAAAAACTGCTCTTAACGGTTGTTTGATTCTGAATGAGGCATTAGCCTATTTAGAATGTACAGTGCAAAATCAGCTGGAATGTGGCGATCGATGGTTAATTTATGCCGTCATCGATCGCGGTGAAGTGTTGGAAAATGATGGTGTTACTGCTTTAGAGTATCGTAAATCTGGCAGCTATTATTAATCTGACTGTTCACTAGACTTCTTGGCATTGTGGGGAAAAGGGGAAGGGTTAAAGGGTAAAGGTATGGAATTTTCCCAAATCCAGTAACCTTTAACATGCACCCCAACATCTTGGCATTTGTTATTTATCAACG
This sequence comes from Nostoc sp. DSM 114167, assembly GCF_052692655.1. Lineage (NCBI taxonomy): Bacteria > Bacillati > Cyanobacteriota > Cyanophyceae > Nostocales > Nostocaceae > Nostoc > Nostoc sp. DSM 114167. The sequence continues at coordinate 1,570,413 of NZ_CP195116.1, read as the reverse complement.
TTTGTTTTATAACTATCGGGTAAGGTGGGGAAAGGTAGTACATAAGAACTAGCAAAGTGATGTGGAGCGATCGCTCTGGTAGGTAGGGGTCAGCAATCGGACATTAATGGTAAAGTCATTGTAAAAGGAGAATCAAGCCAAAAAAAGCGTGAAGCCAAAGCCTAAAATCACCATTGCTACTTTCACTCATAAGTTGGCATTTACAGCGCTAAATTCTAATGTCTTCGTAGTCCTCGAAGTACCTCGGCTTGGGTTATATCGCAAAGGACTATGGTATGGCTGCCTAACGGGCCGACGTTCAGCGGCCGGTTAGCCGCAGCAAGTCACGCCACCCGATAGAACTCCTGCGCCTGTCGGAGGGTGCGCCCGACCGAGAAGTCGGCGAAGTCGCAGTCACATTGAGCGATGTACTCCAACGCATCCTGTGCCGGGTCACTGCCGTGGGCGCGGAGGAACTCCTTGGTCTGCTTCAAACCCGCTCCACATAGGAACTGGACATCAATCCCGCAGTGTGTATCGAAGTTGCACGACTTCGCCTTCCAAACTAACAGGCAGTCTTCGACCACACCCAGCGAGAAAAGCTGGGCGCACAGGAGGCGCATCAGGAACTGGTCGTCGACCTCATTGGTTTCAAGTCGGATCTGCTCACGCAGTGCTGCGACAATCGCCGGGCGGTCGGCGTGCTTCGCCGGTAGTCCAAAGCGCCTCAGCGCCTCGTCGACACCTTCCCAACCGTCATCCATCACGCTGCTTAACTATTACTATTTATTATGCGGAAACTGTCTATATAACATTCATATTCGGGTATTATAGGGAATTTTTCCGTATAACTACCTTAAGAGGGTGTTTGAAAAATTATGTGGAGTGTAAAAAAGCTTTCTAGGTTATAAGCTGTGAATGGATAATAATTGTTCGATGAGCTTGGTTAAAGCCGTCCGTCAACGTCACCGACGAACGGCTGCTCGCTCTCTTGACATCTGGGCTGATGCCTTAACTTGACACCAACGGCAGAATGCCTACCCTAATACTCTAACTTGCTACTGCTTCAGCAGGAGCTGCCTCAGCAGCAGTTGTAGGTAAATAAACACTAACTTTTTTACGAGTTTTGCCCTTTCTCTCAAAGGTTACAACACCGTCGATTAAGGCAAACAAAGTGTCATCGCTACCAATACCGACGTTGTTACCAGGGTGGAATTTGGTGCCGCGTTGACGCACGAGAATGTTGCCTGCGCGTACAACTTGACCGCCATAACGTTTGACACCCAGACGTTGGGCATTAGAGTCACGACCGTTGCGTGTACTACCTGTTCCTTTCTTATGAGCCATGATTTCCTCTTGTGTATCTACTTCTTTTATTATTCAGCAGCGGTTTCAACTTCTTCAGCAGCAGTGTTATCTATAACGGGGGTTTCCTTCTCCGGTTCTCCTTGGGCAGCAAACACTGCACCGTTGAGGGTGATAGAATCAATCATAAGTCTGGTAATTTCCTGACGATGCCCCCGTTTTTTGCGGGTTTTCTTTTTCGGCTTCATTTTGTATACCAGGACTTTACGACCTCTGTAATGTCGCAGTACAGTCCCTTCTACAGTCGCACCTGTTACTAATGGCTGTCCAATGGTGACTTCGCCATCGTGCTGCACGAGTAATACGGAATCTATTGTAACTTTTTCATCTGGTTCGACCGCCAGCAGTTCAATGTCGTAAAACCGCCCTGGCTCTACTCGTATTTGTTTGCCGCCAGTTTCAATAATCGCGTAGGTCATGGAATTGTCCTTGAGGTTGCCGTACAGGTAGCTGGTTTTTATCTCTTGTAGAGATGCTTTTGCCAGCCTTTGTAATATGTCTACCTGATCCGAGCAGGAATTAGACAGACAATCTAACATTGTATTTTATTAATAGGCGTCAGGTCAAGCTGTAATAGGATTTTTTGCGTTTGGCATTGCTATTTGGTCAGCCTGAAGATGAAAAATCAGTTAATTACTCTGTGCGATCGCTCATTTTCCAAGGGTGGGGAGAAATTAGCCAACTGTCGTCATCAGTATAGGCGTAGTCCATTGTAGACATTACCCACTCACACTAATGTCAATTGTATTTACAAGAAGTCAAAAATAATACTTTTTCGCAAAAATTGCTACTATCTAAGGACTGAATCTATCAAAAATTAACATTAGTTAGTATTAGTTTAAAAGTTATATTTTGTTATCAAAATCAACACATTTTTCTTCTTTGTTTTAAGATGAAATATACGGTTTCTCATCTAGAAATTATTCACAAAAGTTAGTGAATCTTCAAAAGTTAAACTATTACATTCAAACCTGATATTTCAAACAGGAGATTGATTGTCATGACACAGCAAAATGCTGCCCGACTTTTTCAAGCTGTAAAACAAGATCAAGCGTTACAGGAAAGACTTAAAGCAACAGCCGATCCAGAAGCCTTCATCAAAATTGCTCAAGAGCGTGGCTATGATTTCAACGCTAAAGAACTGGATAGTGAAATCAGCAAATTATCTGAAGAAGATTTAGCCGCCATCGTTAATCCAGGATGGGGGAATAGACGCCACATTAATCCTAGATAATTTCTGTTCTAGGAAACCGAAAGTATAGAAACAACTGATTGACAAGTTTTGCTCCTCAAGGGGATACTGTTGCATCATCTCCTTTAGAGGTATTCCTGTTAAACACAAGGCTCAAATCCCTGATTTCCTAGAGAAGTCGGGGATCTTATTGTTTGCAAATCATTAAATGGAACTGTTATATAGCAATTGTCAGCTTTATTTATGCTGTGACAGTATCTATACAATATCTGAAGAGAGTTAAAAACCCTTTCTCTACTATCCATCTCGCCACCTGCTTAACTCATGAGTTAGGATGACTATATTTTAATCAGGTGATATGAAAAGAATAGAAGTTGAGCAAAGAACTATTTTAATTGGTTTGGCTGGAAGCCACGGCTATGGTTTAAATCGTCCTGATTCCGACTTTGATTATCGGGGAGTATTTATCGCACCCAAAAGGTACTATTTGGGATTCGATCGGATAGAACAAAAAGATACTGGTTGGGATGAACCAGGAATATTTCCATTCGTTGATGGTAACAAAGACACAGTTATATATGAATTAAGAAAAATCCTCCAGTTATTAGCAGGTGCAAATCCCAATGTTTTAGAATTGCTTTGGTTGAATAACTATCCTTTTTTAAGCGCAGTTGGACAGCATTTAATAGATCGTAAACAGTTATTTTTGAGTAAAAAGGTAAAACATACTTACACTGGTTATGCCTTTGCCCAAATCAAAAAGATGGAAACTCATCGGAAGTGGTTGTTAAAGCCACCGCAAAAAAAACCGATACCATCTGACTTCGCTATAGAAGACGAAGCACCTCTGAGCAAAGATGAGCTAAATGCTTTTCTGGAGTATCTTTATAACTTAATCAGAGGACGAATTGAGTTTTTAGAAGAAGCAGAACAATTATATCAATTGCTGACAGCAGATATTGATTTTAAAGGAGTATTAAAACAATATGCTTTACCTGATGAAACTTTGGAATATACTCAAAAGTTAACCAATAGCCGTAAAGATTTTATCCGTCTGCTTCAGAAAAGTCAAAGCTATCAAATAGCATTAAGAGAATGGAAGGCTTACTTATCTTGGCAGGAGAATAGAAATCCGGCTAGAGCAGAAATGGAAAGAAAGTCGGGTTTTGACCTCAAACATGGAATGCACTGCATTAGATTGTTACGCAGTGGAGTAGAAATATTGCGGCGAGGTGAAGTGATTGTAGATAGGAGAATAGCTGGTGATGTTGAAGATTTAAAAGCTATTTTAAAAGGTGAGTATTCTTATGAACAGGTGATGAAAATAGCAGAAGATTTGGTCGCCGAAATGGAAGTTGTTTGCGAACAATCTGCTCTACCTCATAAACCTGATTTAGAGCAAATTAATGAGTTGTGTATGGAATTGGTGGAAATGCAAAAATGGAGTCATTAGTCATTGGTCATTGGTCATTAGTCATTAGTTATTGGTGCTTAAAAAAAACAAATAACAAAGGACAAAGGACAAATGACTAATGACAAAGGACAAATGGCAAATTTTAAAGAGTGTAGATTAAATCAGCAAAGCCATAGAGGCTGATGATGAGTAATAGGGATGCTGTTAGTTGGGTAATTCGTGTTTGGGGTGAGGGTGCGATCGCTTCTCGCACTAAGATGGAAATAGATGCCCCAACTACTAAGCTCAAGCCTAAGATTAAATAGGGTATGTCAGGTAAAATACTGGCAATTGCCAGCATTGCGATCGCTAATAAGAGCATCAATAATTCTACAAACCTGGGCGGGTTGTATTGGCTAGATAAAACAAAGCTGTTGAACCAAAAAGACCAAAATCTCATATTTCAGTACTAAGTTAAGAGTTAGGAGTTAAGAGTTAGGAGTTATATATAGTCAGTGCTGATTGAGGAATTAAAGTTGTGAGATATGAAGCAGCTTTCCATTCAAAACTCTTAACTATTAATTCTTCACCGGAGGCGGAGCGTTTCCGGCTCCGCTCCTAACTTTTAACCCCTAGCTCCTAATTTTTGACCTGTGCCGTTCTTTTGTGCAGTATCACTTTCTGGTAGTTCGACGCCAAAGACGCGGCTAAAAACTTTGGCAACTTTGTAACCAGAATCAATCGATTCTAAAGGGTCTTTCCGTAGTCTGTGACGCAAGCATAGCGTAATTACACGATGGATATCATCAACTGTAACTTCAGTGCGTCCTTCATAAGCTGTTAAGGCTTTGGCAGCGCGGTTACTAACAATGTCACCCCGCAAACCATCTACATCTAGTTCTGAACAGACTTCAGAAATTTTCACCCGCAGATCGTAGTCAATTTTCACTTCTGGCAAAAGCTGTTGAGCATTGACAATTTGCTGTTGTAATGCTTCTTGCTGGGCTTTATAGTTTTCGAGAAATACTGGCGGGTTTTGATCGAAATCCGCCCGTTGTTCTACGATTTGCACCCGCAAAGCTGGTTCTTTGACTGTGTGAATTTCTGCGTGCATCCCAAAGCGATCGAGTAATTGGGGGCGTAGTTCGCCTTCTTCTGGGTTTCCAGAACCCACAAGCACGAAACGCGCTGGGTGACGGATAGAAATACCTTCTCGTTCTACAGTATTCCATCCACTAGCAGCAGAGTCGAGTAACACGTCTACAAGGTGGTCATCTAGTAAGTTGACTTCATCCACATAGAGAATGCCCCGGTTAGCCTTTGCCAGAAGTCCCGGTTCAAAAGCTTTGACACCTTCAGATAAAGCTTTCTCGATGTCGATTGTGCCACAAACTCGGTCTTCTGTAGCTCCTAGCGGCAGGTCTACCATTTGGACTTTTTTGTGAACTACGGGAATTTCCGCCCCTTGTTCTAACAGTTGGCGGACTTCATCGCTCATCAAGTCGGGGTCGCTAGGATCGCTACTGAAGGGGTCATTAGCAACCACAGAAATTTCTGGTAGCAGATCCGCCAGCGCCCGGATAGTTGTGGATTTCCCGGTGCCGCGATCGCCCATAATCATTACACCCCCAATTTTGGGGTCAATCACGTTCAATAGCAGCGCCAGTTTCATTTCTTCCTGGCCCACAATTGCCGTAAAAGGAAATACTACGCGACGCGCACTTGCCGTGGATTGAGCAGTTGGACTCACTAAATTACCTTAACAATATTTTTCTTATTACAGTTCTTTATTGTGACACAGGTAGGGCATGGGGGAATGTGAAGATCGGGAGTAGGGGAGCAGGGGGAGATGAGGGGGACAAGGGGGACAAGGGGGACAAGGGGGACAAGGGGGACAAGGGGGACAAGGGGGACAAGGGGGACAAGGGGGACAAGGGGGACAAGGGGGACAAGGGAGAATTATTGAACCAGTTTCTTCCTTGTCTCCCCCCTCTTCCTTGTCTTCCTTGTCTTTTCCCAATGCCCCATTCCCAATATCAATATCTATTGGGCACAAATACTTATTAGCTGCGTCAACTATCTTAATTTGTCTGTTTTAGTTTTTTGGTGCAAATGTTCCATAAGTAGAGAACGAACAACTACCAACTCATCAATTCTGTACTAAGCATAAATACTTGTAGACTATATGGTTAGTAGATTCAATCGTAAAAGTGAGCAATGGCGTGTGTGGGTAGTTAATGCATCATTCAAATTTATGAAATCATCTTTTATTGTCCAAAGTTGGCGGCGACTACTGAAGTCTTTTTTTCCGATTCTTATTTTAATATCCTTTTTTAGTGTATTGTTGGCGGACAGTTTCACCCCTGCGATCGCACAGATACCTCGTCAGGAAATTCGCGGAGTTTGGATGACCACTAATGATTTTGACACCCTCAAAAATCGAGACAAGGTGCAGGATGCAGTGAGTCAACTGCGGCGGATGAACTTCAACACAATTTATCCTGTGGTGTGGAATTCTGGCTATGTGATGTATCCTAGTGCCTTAGCACAACGTGCAGGTATTCAACCTTTTGTCTACAAAGGTTCAGATGGACATGATATTTTGGCAGACCTGATTAACCAAGCCCATCGCCAAGGATTGCTAGTGATTCCCTGGTTTGAGTTTGGTTTCATGGCTCCCCCAACCTCAGAACTAGCAATGAATTACCCGGATTGGTTCACACAAAAGCAAGATGGTAGCCAAACTTCAAACAGTGCGGCTGGTGAAGTGATGTGGCTCAATCCGTTCCATCCAAAAGTGCAACAGTTCATCACCGATTTAGTGCTAGAAACTGTTACTCAATATGATGCCGATGGCATTCAGTTTGACGATCACATGAGTTTGCCTCACGAGTTTGGCTACGACCAATATACAGTTGCTTTGTACACCAAAGAAACCAAGAATCGTCCCCCAAAAAATTCCCAAGATGCGGCATGGGTAAAGTGGCGGGCAGATAAGATTACGGCATTCATGGGAAAACTTAATCAAGCGGTGAAACAGAGAAAACCCCAGGCGATTTTCTCTGTTTCTCCTAATTACTATGATTTTGCTTACAAGTTTCACTTGCAAGATTGGCTAGGTTGGATGCGACAAAATCTTGTGGACGAGTTAATTGTGCAAATTTATCGTCCGGATCTAAAAAGTTTTGTGGCAAATATTTCCCGCGCAGAAATTCAAGAAGCGCAACAAAGAATTCCAACTGGAGTTGGAATTATGACAGGGTTACGAAATAATCCTGTTCCCATACAGCAAATCAAGTCTCAGGTGCGGGCTGCCCAAGAACGGGGTCTAGGCGTAACCTTCTTTTATTATGAAAGTCTTTGGAACAACAATCTAGAATCTTTAGCTGAACGACAAGCTGGATTTGCAAATCTTTTTCCATCTCCGGCACTCCGCGCCAGAGCTGAATAAATTTTCTGTTTAAGATATGTTAATAAGTTCGTAGTAAGGACTTTTGTCCTTATTTTATAAGCACTAAAGTGCTTACTACAAACTCTTCATTACTAGCTTGATACAACTTCTTGCTTCCCACTACCTACTGCTAACTCAGCATGACAATCTTCTACCGAAGTACGTTGTCGCATAGCATTAACTAAAGTCTCATAGCTAGACCAATTTTCTTGCAGTAGAGTTTTTGCCTGGAGAGCATGAAACCGCATTTTCTGCTGATAAACTGATTCAGAAAAGCCTAACATTGTCAAGACTCCGATCAGCTTACTTTTATCATCAGTTCCACCCTCAGCATTATCAAAAACCAGGGTTTCAGCAGCAATACCCGCCATCCAAACAGTGCAGTAGCGGTCTAGCATTTGGGCGCTGATTTTACCTAGTTCTAATTGAGATGCTAATTCGCCATCATCAAAGCTGACACCGCCTTGGCCGGGTTGCCCCTGTTTCCACGCTTCCCAAGCGCTGAGTGTGTAGCCAGTAACGGGAATGCCCAACAAGTAAGCAACTAAGAAATGTCCTGCTTCGTGGTGGACGATGCGATCGCGGTGTTCTTTTGAAAAACCAGCAATCCAATCTAAAAAGATAGTACCACCCTTGCCTTGCAAGCTGAAACTATCTAATGTTGCGATGCCTAAAATGGTGAAGGTAGCAAGTGCTGGGACTGCCGGAGATAAGTTGAAGAATGGCCCCACCAATACCGATAGGGTCATGAGAAAGATAGATATTGCAACTAAATTTAGGCTAGTTTGGCTCATTGAAAGTTTTCTGAATGCAACTTAATATTTCTTCATTATGTGGGAATTAATGTATATTATAGAGAGACTTCGACATCGTTTTGCTTTGTTTATTGGTATATCTGGGTTTAAACCATTTTTGGCCTTTGGTCTATTTACCTTACTCTGCATGGGTTTGAGGCTTATTTTTTCCTCAAAAATCTTTAAGTCCCGTTAATAAATCACAACTCTCCCTGAATGGCACGGGCAATGCTACTGATATGAGAAAGAATACGGCTCATTGCATTAACCATCTCCAAGAGAATGGAACTGGCATTAAGACTGACAGGATCTCCTGAACTCAGATGCTGGAGATGTCGTAGATAAATTTCCCGCTTAAATTGATTGAGGCACTGCCGTTGAGACAATACTTCATCTGCAATAGTTGAGTCTTGTGCAGCTAGCCCTGTTAGTGTTCGTTGTAGCAGTCCTAGTACCTCGCCGTGGTAAGCAACAATGTCGTTCCACTCTAGCTCAGAGAAAGCAATTTGTTTGCGCCGTTTGCGTCGGGCTAATCGCATAAGTTGTCGGTCGATGATGTCGCCAATTGCCTCTAACTCCGTACTGATAGAAAGTAATGTTAACTCCCGTTGCGACTGTTCTGCCGTTAGCAGTTGATCGTTTATTTGAATCAGATAATGCTTAATAGCAGTTTCCATGTCGTCAAGCTGGTTATCGAGTGCCCCAATCTGTTTAGGTAAATCTTTCACTCCGTCTTCAAACGCTTGAATACTAAGCTGTAACATCTCTGCGGACAAATCTGCCATCCGCATAACCTCACGCATTGCTTGACCGAGTGCAACGGCAGGCAACGTCAATGCATTGGGATCGAGGTAGCGTGCACTTAGTTTCTTTTCTGTCTCAGGCTCTGGTAGAAGTCTGGTCGCTAAGTCTGCAAGTAGACCTGCTAGTGGCACAAAAGCGATCGCCAATATTAAGTTAAATCCCAGGTGTGCTAATGCTACTTGTGTTGAAGGATTGGGGAGTAGACGAGTCAATAACACTGTCAAGGGATTGAGCAATGCCAGCACCAATACTCCCCCAACAAGCCTAGTGCCAACATAGATAAATCCTAGTCGGCGTCCAACAACGCTGCCTCTGTTCAATGCAGTGAGTAAGGGCATGAGTGTTGTGCCAATATTGGCACCTAGCATTACTGCCAAAGCCGCTTCTAGTGGGAGGGCACCTCCTCCAGCCAAAGCCATAACAATTCCGATTGCGGCGATGCTAGAGACAAATGCTGCTGCCAGCAAGATACCCAGTAATATCAGTACTAAAGGAGACTGGGAGAGTGCCTGCATAATTTCATTCGTAATCGGATTATCGGCAATAGGAGCGCTACTCGCGTCAATCATTGCTAAACCCTGCAATACCAATCCAAAACTGAATACACCACGACCAACATCCCGCAGTGCCTTGGGTTGAGTCAACAGCGCAAACGCTGCCGCTAAACCCAGGAACTCTTGTGCATATTCAGTAATGTGGAACGCCAACAGTTGTACGACCAATGTAGAGCCTACAGCAGCTCCCAGTAGCATGATTACTGCTGCTGCTAAGGGTACTAACTGAGCGCTAACCAGTCCCACCATCACCGAGGCAGTTGCTGTGGAGCTTTGGGTCAGCATAGTTACGATAATCCCTGATATAAAAGCTGCCAGAGGATGCCTCGCCAGCCTCATCATCACCAGCCGCAGACGTGAACCTAATGCCCGCTCCATTGCATCAGTAACTAGTCTCACTCCGTACAGAAGTAGCGTTGAACCTCCAATTAACAGTATCAACACTTGTGTGGGATCTTGAGTCTTCAGCATCAGCACACCTTACTTTGCTAACTGACAAAAAATACAGTAAGTTGGTATACATACTGTATTTAAGGATAAGTTAACTTTTGGTTAAATAAATATGGTACAGGTTAATCTTGAGTGCTAAATATGCCGAAGTTCAAGAAAAACAATATTCTTTGAAAAAGATTCAAACTAATACAAGGATCTCCCAGAAAATCTGCGCTCTCTAAATCACAGAGCTTTACGACAGCCGCCTATGTCGAGACTGCGGCGGGCTTGGGGGCGGCTATTGGCTGTGGTTTATGGCAAAAGCGCGCCGGCTGCTGTAGCTTCTGCTGTGTTGTCCACCGCCAGACCTGCCCAAAGTCCAAAAGCACGATCGCTCATGCCGAAGGTATGTCCAATCAGTGGGTAAACAAACAGCCCAAACGCACCTAATGCTAAAATTGCCGCGATCGCAAACGCTGCATCATCGTCTTCAGCTTCGATTGCTCCTTTACCTATATCAAGCCATGTTGCGCTTGATTAGCACTTAACTCTCAAATTGTGTACTAATTATACGGTAAATCTATCTAATTTATGTGTTTTTTTGGAATCCTAGAATGAGTTAAAGCTAGAGGTACGATTTGGTATTAGTTTTCAATGCGATAACGTATTAACTGCTTTATTGCTGTTATTGGTAATCCTAAAGCTTGAGCGATCGCGGCATCAACTTGAGCAAATTCAGTCACAGGAAACTCAAATTCCATTTCCTTTAAAAGCGAATCAGCAGTGTAAACTTTAACTTCAGTTAACTTTTCTTTGCGTTGAATTACAGCTTCAATAGACATGACAGCTAGTGAAACAGAAAACTGAATTTGATGTTTTGAGTCGGAGTGGATTTGGGCAGTTGTGTCATAGGTATAACTCAATACTTGATGCGTTAGCAAACCCGTACTCAACCAAAAAAACAGTCCGATTAAGGGTAGTGGCAGCCAAAACTCTAGTCCTAAGTTAATGAGAAATTGCAACCAACGAGGTCGAGCCATAATACAGAAAAAGTTTGATGATTAATTCATCATAGGAAAGAGAAAAAAGTACAGCGACATGATGAATGAGAATTTTACTTGTAGAGGATGATGTTACTCAGTTACAACCACTACAGGGGGCGCTATCGAAAGTCGGACATATTGTAGACGGTGCTGAAGATGGTGAAACAGCCCAGTGGTTAATACAACAGAGAGACTACGACCTGTTAATTTTAGATTGGATGTTGCCCAAGGTGAGTGGTGTTAGTCTGTGTCAACAGTATCGTCAAGCAGGAAAAACGGCTCCAGTGCTGATTCTCACAGCTAAAGATGCAATTTTGGATAAAGTATCTGCTTTAGATGTTGGTGCAGATGACTATTTGGTTAAACCCTTTAGTTTGCTCGAACTATTGGCACGAGTACGAGCATTGGGACGCAGAGTGCCACTCTGGCAAGGCGACACGCTAGAGTTAGCCGACTTACAACTTCATCTCAACACTCTAACGTTACAACGCCAGGAAGTTACAGTCCAGTTGTCGGGTCGAGAGTTTCAATTGTTGGAATATTTCTTTCGACATCCCAGTCAGGTACTCACTCATGACCAAATCGAACAAGCACTTTGGGAGTGGAATATACACCCAGATAGTAAAGCAATAACGATGTTAGTGCATCGACTGCGGCAACGCTTACAGATAGTCAAAGCAGAAGATTGGCTACAGACTGTTTACGGAATAGGATACCGATTAGTTGCTCCTGAATCATGCGATCGCTAATCCCTAACATGTTCAACCGCAGTCGGCGTAACCTAGCTCGCTGGTTTACGCTCTCTATGGGAAGTATTCTGGCGATCTTTGCAGCAATACTTTACTTTTTAGAAGCAAAAGAGCAATTGCGGGCATTTGACCAAGAACTTTACAAGACAACTCAGTTGATGGCGGCTGGCGTTGAAGATGGACTTTACCAAGAACAGCAACGCATTAGTCTCGAAGATGTCCCTATCTTAGGTGGTGAAGCTTTGCCCTTTGACAATAAAATTATTTATGCCCGTTGGTACACTCCCAAAAAGCAACTACTAGAGTTTTTTGGTGTCACTCCATCAGAGCAATTAAATAATCAATTAGGATTTCAAACAATTGAGTTAAGCAATACTCCAGAGGAGCCGCCCCAAGGGGGTGATTGCAATAAACAGCTGCGTCAATTAACAGTTCCTGTTTTTCAGAATAAACAATTAATTGGCTATCTAGAAATAGCTGCTTCTTTAGCACCTGTTGAAGAAACTTTATGGTCGTTGAGACTGTTTTTAATAGTAGGTGTACCCATTGCTTTAAGCGTAATTGGTTTGACGGGTTGGTTTCTGGGTGGAATGGCCATGCAGCCAATTCGTCAATCCTACGAGCAATTACAGCGCTTCACAGCTGATGCCTCTCACGAGCTAAGGACACCCCTTCAGGCAATTCGGAATCATGCTCAGTTTAGTTTGCTCGAACCAATTGACCCTAATCAACAGCAAAGTTCCCTGGAAAATATTGACCAGATTGCTGAATCAATGGGAATGCTGATTAGTGATTTATTATTCTTAGCTCGAAATGAAGGACAGTTAAAGCCAGAGGCACTTAACCTCGTCAATTTGGTTAGCTGGCTGGGAGCATTAGTAGAGGAATACACTCACTCAGCAAAGATAAAAAACTTAGAATTCACCAGCGAATTTCCTGAACAATTGGTAATGTTGAGAATAAATCCAGATTTAATGCGGCAAGCACTAACAAATCTTCTCAGTAATGCCTGCCGCTACACGCCGTCTGGAGGTAGAGTTTGCTTACGAGTCTTCTTAGAGTCTCGTTGGGTGGTAATTGAAGTACAGGATAGCGGTATTGGGATTCCAGAGGCAGATTTACCCTATATCTTTGAGCGGTTTTATCGAGTAGATAGTGTGCGATCGCGCCATACAGGAGGCTTCGGGTTAGGATTAGCGATCGCACAACAAATTGTCCAAGTACATGGAGGACAAATTATCGCAATCAGCTGTTTGGGTAAAGGCTCTACATTTCAAATCAAGCTACCCTTCGTGCCTAAACCCTTACCATAACAAGCAATTAATATTAGGTAAGCAAAGATTTTAATTGTTAGTGAAGGAATTTCTTGGCTTAAGACCGTGCTGTTACTTTCTAGTTACTTTTATCCGGCAATCTGAAAATAAGCGTGAGTTACACATCAGATTGGAGGACTTAACAAATGAATTTCAATCCTATACCCAGCATCGTCCTAACTGGCTTGTTTGCGTTGCTAATTTCTTTTGAGGTGGGAGCGCAGAAAGCACCAAACCAAATTGAGAATTTGTCAAATGCTCGTGTTACTACTATCTCCGGTCAAGTTAGTAAGCTTTTAGATGACGAGTTCATTCTCAACGATGGTAAGGCACAAATCATCGTTGAGGCAGAACCTCAGTTAGGACAACCCATTAACCTGTCTGTAGGAGAACAAGTCACCGTAGTTGGCAACTATGACGACAATGAGTTCAAAGCAGTTAGTATTACTCGTGCCAACGGTGAAACTATTCAAATTCATGACGATTAAATTCCGATACTTCAGGTTGTTCCCATGAATCTAATTTTGATTGCTGAAGACTAACCGGCGTTGCTGAATCAAGGAATGATTCTTGTAGGGTGGGCGACACGAGCGCCGCGAAATACAAGGGACGGGCAAGATGCCATACGTGTCTAGCTAGAAATGGCTTCACTGTTGGCTTCATCACCCGCCTAGAACTAAAGTTCCAGGCTAACAGCTCAAGTCATCTAAAGAGACTAAAGATTTTCCGGAATATTTAGTCATCTTTTAGATGACTTTTGCTATGAGCAAGGAACTGAAGTTCCTTGCAGGACATCGGTTTTACGTTAAGTTGACACCAATGGCTTTTCGGCCCATCCCACAAAACTAGCAAAATCATCCCGCTTTCTCTGCAACGCTGACTAATCTTGTTTGCTGTTTTTTTCTCTATCACCAGAATGATGGCTGCTTTTCCAGTCGCAGACATAATGTGAATTTAGTAGGTATAAAACATCAAATAGGGGATGAATGTGGCTGAAGAATTTAAAAAAGGCGATCGCGTTGAATGGAACACTTCACAAGGTAAGACAACTGGCAAAGTTGTAAAGAAGCTCACTTCACCTACAGATATTAAAGAACACCATGTTACTGCAAGTGAAGATAATCCCGAATATTTAGTTGAAAGCGATAAGACAGGAAAACAAGCTGCTCACAAGCCTGATGCTCTGAAGAAAGTAGAGGAGTAATGCTGAGTCATGAGTAAAGATGTTAAAGGGGTGATTGACGAGTTTCATCAAGTTGTCAATATGACACCTAAAGAACTAGAGTCTTGGCTAGATACGGATGAGTCACAAACTGTCGGGCAAAAAGATGGCGACGATGAGTCAATCGGTCATAAATCTGGACGGCGTATCATCGAGCTATTGCAGAAAAAGGATGATTACACCAACGACGATCTTTCGCACATGAAGAAAGTTATTAGTTACGTCCATCGTCATCTTGCACAGCAGCCATCGGGTGATTTGGAAGACACACGCTGGTGCTATTCTTTGAAGAATTGGGGACACGATCCAATTAAGTAAAGTACCTCATAGCCCGCCATTGAGGTGGGCAAATTCCTGCGATCGCCCTAAATACAGTTTTGCGTAAAAGCATAGCATTTTTAATGTAGGGGGATGCATTGGCATTGCAAAGGGATACATTGGCATTGCAGAAGGATGCATTGGCATTGCAGAGAGATGCATTGGCATTGCAAAGGGATGCATTGGCATTGCAAAAGGATACATTGGCATTGCAGAGAGATGCATTGGCATCGCAAAGGGATACATTGGCATCGCAAAGGGACGCATTGGCATTGCAAAGGGATACATTGGCATTGCAACGTATTGCCAAATTTGATTAGCTACGAATTTCAAATGTTGTACTAACCCAAGTTGCGGGTTATAAATCCTTCGGCGCATTGCTAAAGCAACGTGAGTTCGATAAGGGACTTCCAGAGAATAAATTAATCAATTTATTTAAATGATATTCTTCTTTCTCCCCCCTGCTCCCTGCTACGCCACTTGCTCCACTTGGGGAGACCCCAAGACCGCAGTGGCTCCCCTGCTCCCCTGCTTACACAGTGATTGCTTATTTTTTTAATTGGAAGTCCCTAAACCTCTCCCTCCCAACCTCCCTCTCCCACGGGGAAAGGGAGGAGCAACAAGAAATTAGGGTTTTGGCTCCCCTCTCCGACACGGAGAGGGGTTGGGGGAGAGGTCAAAAAAAGCTTGTCGAACTCACGTTAAAGCAGCCGATCGTCCCTCGAAAATAGTCGCTGCGATCGCAGACTCACAAAAAATCAAGAGATTAACACCCGCGTGGTGCGCAAAACGAAGCACCAGCGTGAAAAGAAAATTATTCTTGCAGACGAGCAATTACACAGTGCATAATTTTAATTTCATTCACAATTCGATCCAGTTCTGTAGAAAGTGGAGTTTGTTCTCGAACGGCTTGTAATGTGGGAGTTAAAGTGTTGGAATTGGTAGCAATTTCTGATAACCGAGCAGTATGTAGCTGTTGGATTTGGTTGTGAATTGCTTCGAGATCGCTATCTAGCGCTGGTAATGGTTGGGGTGAGTGTCCCTGTCCAAGGGCATCTGCTAAGTTTTCCAAAACTTGGACAATGGTATCGGCAAGTCGCTTGAGTTCAGTAAATTGGTACTCGCCGCTAAATTCCCGCAGATGTTCTGCCAAAGTTGTTACCGAACTGAAAAAGCCGCGAATGTATGCCATCAGCGTCATTACAGGTTCGATTTCTCCCTGAATGTGACGAGGTTCGCTGAACAATCGTTGAGCTGCGGCGTTAGCGTTGACGTTCTCTAGTGCAGCTTGGTGGCGTAGCATGTTGATAGAATCAGCGATCGCATTATGTTCTGGATGAAGATAGTTAGCTATTACTTGCTGAAAGTAAGCAAGATTAGCTCGAATTGTCTTTTCTAGTTGTGCAGGAAGTTGCTGTCGTTCCCAAGTAGGGAAAAGCAAATAACTACCAAGTAGTGCTAAGACACCCCCAGCAAAGCTATCGAAGATCCGCAATACTCCAACCTCCCAGCCACCTGCACTAATCATGTTGAGTAGCAAGATGATGGCGGGAGTGAGCAGTATGATGAATATGCTGTAGCTTAACGATCGCACCGACATCGCCACAAATACTAGCAGCAGGAAACAAACTGCGATCGCCAATTGATTCTTAACTACTAAAATCAGAGCAATGCCAATAATTCCACCCAAAATAGTACCGATGACTCTTTGGACTGTTGTCTGTGACGTTCCGCCAAAGTTGGGTTTGAGTGCAACTAAAGCTGTGAGCGTGATCCAGTAGCCTCTAGGTAGTTGGAATAGCGATGCAATTAATTCAGCAAAAGTTACGATCAGTGCGAGGCGCAACGCATGACGAAAGAGGACTGAATCAAAAGTGAAGTTATTTCGCAGCGTATCAATGATTGTAGAACGTTCTGGTTGGGCTGGAGGGGAAATATCTCGCTGGGCAATGCTGTTACGCAGTTTTCCTTGGCTTAAATCTGTAACAATCTCTGCATCAGTATGAATTTGCTCTACTAGCTTTGTCAAACTGGCTGTAATTTTCCCAAGGTTGAGGAGATCGGAATAATCATCTGTTTGAGCAGTGATGGTTTGATTGAGGACTTGCGATCGCAGAACTTGTCTTTGGTGTTCTAGTGCTTCAAGACTCCGATCGAGATCCCCTAAGTGAGGTGAGTTTTTTCCTTTGGCGATCGCTTCTGATAACATTTGCAGAGCAATTGCTGACTGTTGTATAACTTGTTGAATTTCTGGCTGTAACCGAGAAAATAATTGATGTTCGGATGCGATCGCTAATAGTTCGTTCAGTGCGACAACAGAATTAACAATTTGATTTACATCCTCGATTAATACGAGTAACTGATTTCCTCGTAGGTTAGCTCCTCTTTGCCTAGTCCAGATCGTTGTCCAGACGCTACGGGCAGATATCAAGTTTTGAATAATTGTATCCTGAGCTTGCAAAAATCGCTGTTCCCACTCCTGACGATCCTTTGGATTTAATGCTCTGTGGCCTACCAAGTCCACAAAATTGCTTAATGAGAAATAACAGTTAGCAACTATCTGCATTGCAGGTACATAAGGACGCACCACCCACAGTCCTAATGACAAGATAGTTGTCCATGTTCCACCAGCTAGACATAGCCCACAGTGTTGAATAAGAGTAGGCAAATTAGAAAATGCAGCGAATCTAGCCAGCGCAATCACAAACATGATCGAAGTAATCAAGCTGACAGATGCAGCCACGTTGCCATAGAGATTCGCTAAACCTGCGATAAATATTACCAAGAATGTAGCCGGGACAGCTAACCAGAGATGACTGCTAACCAGACTTGCGATTAAAAACATCACAGTTACCCCAATCGTAGCTGCAATCATCGCAATTGCTCGCTGACGGTAAGCTCCGTCAACATTTACCATCCCAACAAACCAAGCTGCCATAGTGGCGATCGCACTTTCAGCAGTATGACCTGTAATGATGCCAATTCCAATCGGGACACCCAGTACAAAAAGGCTACGCAATCCAGTGGAAAGGGCGGGCTTACCTGGCTGGAGTTGAAACTGCTGCAACAACCAACTAAGAGGACGTTTATCTGTAAATGACATTATCAGACTGGCGATTATAACAAAGCGCGATCGCTTCTTAAAGCATTTTAGCCAGATATAACAGCGTGGCGGATGTCTGTAATATGTCTTTTGAGGTGATTGAGTTGCTTAATTTTTACTATGACTAGTTTAAAACATTAGAGATAATGACTTAAACCATCTAGTAAACCTTCGGCAGTATACTGCAATCCGGTTGAATGGGGTGAATGAGAATTATTCAATGCCCATGCCAATTTACTTTCTATAAAAGCTGTAGGATTTATTTCAGAAACAATGTTTCTTTTTTCTTCATTAGATAATCCATAATTATTCCAGAACAATATCCTCTCTAAAGAAACTAAAGCTTGATAGGACTCATTTGGATTAAATTCAGAAGAGGAATTTTGAATAATATCTAGTAGTGCTAAAAGTCCGGTTCTTGATGAAGATTTACCTATAGTAAATAATAAACTACTCTTCGATCTATTTGAATCAATAATCTCTCTTTTTAGGAATTCTACAATTTCTGCCTCTTCGCTCTCAGTTAAATTTATAGTTATTAACTCCTTTTTGATTAAACTATCATATCTACTCAGTCTTTCATCTAGTGGTAACTGCCAAGAATTAATTTCTAGGATGAATGATATATCAGTAATTGCATTACTGCGTACACGTTCGTCGTCTGATTTTATATTTACAAAAAGTTCGTTAATTAAATGATTCATAGCTTTAAGCTGATTAATCCCAATTTTTCCCATTCCCGCTTCAGGAAGGGGGTTAGGGGGTTAGGTCTATTAACCGATAAAAAACCAGTCAAACTAAATTAACCCTTGAAGAGTGAAAGTAAAATAAAATTATCCTCCACTTAAACCCCATCATGGCTATCCCAGAACTCGAACAACAACTCCTTCAGCTTTCCCCCAACGATAAACTGTATATTATCCAATTCCTTGCCCAAAACCTGATCGCACATAATACCCACCCAGACCAACCCACCAAACTTCCACGATTCTTTTGTCAATCACCCCTGGCTGAACTCACCAAAGAACTCGACCTTAGCCGAGGCTTGACATTGCTAAAAACCCTGATTGAGTCCCTAGAACCAGAAACCCAAATTGAAACTCCAGAATATCCTTTGACTAAATTCTATGGGTGTATTCAAGATGAAACATTCTTTCGCCATTCCCAAGGACAACAAGAACGCGAACCCATCCTGTGAAATTTCTGCTAGATACTAACACTTGCATTATCTATATGCGTGGTAAAAATTTCACCTTAAAGCAGAAATTAGAAACCACTGCTACTAAAGATATTGCCGTTTGCTCAATCGTCAAAGCTGAATTATTTTATGGCGCAATGAAAAGTGCCAACCCAGAACGCAATCTTACGTTACAGCAAGAATTTTTAGCTCAATTTATATCACTACCGTTTGACGATCTCGCAGCAATGACATTTGGAATAATTCGATCTCAGTTAGAAGCATTAGGCACTCCAATTGGAGCTTATGATTTACAAATTGCTGCGATCGCACTGACAAATCACTTAAGCCTTGTTACCCATAACACCAGAGAATTTAAGCGGATTAATAACTTACTGATTGAAGATTGGGAGATAGATAATTGACAAATGACTGGCTAGAAAACATTATCTCACAACTTTCCGCACTCGTTCTATTGTATTTACACTGGTATAAAATTAATTAAGTATTACTGTTGTATTACCATATACTCATACACGATTTTATAAGTGCGATTGACAAAGCTAAGTTTGTAACCAAAGCGATTAAACTATGGCACATTTACTGAGAATAACTTCCAGCCCATTCTGTACTTGCTCTTCTTGGCGCTTTTGGTAAATCCACATCTTTTCAGCTAGAGTTTTGTTGTAAGCCTTTTTCTGGTGTTCTAGGAGATTTTCGGAAAGTGCGATCGCTTGTGCGATTCTAGCAAAACGTTTTAGTCAATTCTGGGAAGTTTCGGTTAAAAGGAAAAAAGTCATTGTTGACATTATCAAAAAAAACCGAAAACAGTTATAAATATATCTTGGGTGAAAAAGTACTTAAGTTCTGTGCTAAATCTATCTTTGTCTGTAGAGGAATTTGGGTATGCCAAGACGCAAGCGCGGAGTTATACTCACTTCTGTTGGTTTACAGAAGTTTGAGGAAGCAAGGCACAAGTTTGAGTTTCGAGATAATTTTGGCAAGAGATTTACTCTTGAAGAGTTAAGCTACCGCACTAACTTAGATCCTCTAACAATTAGAAAAGTTTTGAACCGTAGGAAGGGAGTTGACAAGCGAACACTTGAGGCTCTCTTTCTTGGTTTTGATAGCTCTCTATGCGAAGGCTACTATTCAACCTCAGATTCCAATGGCCGTCAAGATTGGGGGGAAGCTGTTTCTGTCTTAGCATTTTACGGACGTACAGAAGAACTCAGTACTCTGGATGAGTGGCTGCTGAAGGATTCGTGTCGATTAGTTACCATTCTCGGAATGGGTGGAGTCGGAAAAACTTCTCTGTCGATTAAATTGGCAGAACTAATGCAAGACAAATTTGATTGTATTGTCTGGCGATCGCTGTATGACGCTCCACCTATTGATACATTCTTGGCTAGTATTATTCAGTTTCTGTCTGATGAGCAAGAAACTGAGGCAGAATTGCCGGAAAGCGTTAGTGATAAGATTTCTCAGTTGCTTAACTACTTTAAGGAAATGCGCTGCTTGGTCGTGTTCGATAATGTAGATGCTGTATTACGTGGTGGGAGTCGAGCAGGACAATATAGCCTTGGATACGAGCAGTATGGCGAACTCCTCAAACGAGTAGGTAAATCAGACCATCAGAGTTGCTTGCTACTGACAACGCGAGAAAAACCGAAAGAGGTCGCCTCTCTAGAAGGAGAAGCCTTGCCAGTGCGAACTTTGCGATTGGGTGGACTTAAAGAAGGAGAGGGAGAGGAAATTCTTAAGAGTAAAAGGCTTAAGGGTTCAGAAACTCAATTCAGCGCACTGGTTACACGCTATGGAGGCAATGCCTTAGCCTTAAAAATTGTCGCAACTACAATTCAAGATTTATTTGATGGTTATATTTGTGAGTTTTTAAAAGAAGAAACCACCGTATTTGGCGATCTTCGCGATTTATTAGAGCAGCAATTTGAGCGTTTATCTGATGAGGGAAAGCATGTAATGTACTGGCTAGCGATTAATCGGGAGCCAGTGAGTCTCTCCAAGTTACGAGAAGATTTAGTATCGCCTTTTCCCCAACTCAATTTAGTTGAAACGCTGGAATCTTTGGGACGGCGATCGCTTATTGAACGACATACAACTTGCTTCACTCTACAGCCAGTCGTGATGGAGTACGTGACAAGTCGCTTGGTTGAGCAAGTTTGTGAGGAGATTGCAAAGCAGGAGTTTTCTCTTTTTAGAAGCCATGCTTTGATCAAAGCTACTGCCAAAGACTATGTAAGAGAGACTCAAATTCGTCTGATTCTCTATCCCCTGATTAACCGATTAATTCCACTGTTGCAAGGTAAAAAAAACTTGGAATATGAACTGACTCAAATCTTACTCAAGCAGCGAGAGAAATCACCCTTGGAGCCGGGATATGTAGCAGGTAATATTCTTAACTTACTCAATCAACTAGAAACTAATTTAACGGGCTATGATTTCTCTGGTTTAACCATTTGGCAGGCTGACCTGCGAGATGTAAATTTGCAAAATACGAATTTTGCCTATGCAAATCTAGCGAGGTGTACCTTTACTGAAACCTTTGGCGCTATTCATGCGGTAGCCTTTAGTCCTGATGGAGAACTTCTGGCCATAGGTGACAGTAATGGAGAAATTCATCTGTACCAAGTTAGCGATGTGCAACCAGTCTTGATCTGCACGCGACACAAAAGTTGGGTAACATCACTGACGTTCAGCCCTGATGGTAATATTCTCGCTAGCGGCAGCACAGATTACACAATAAAGCTATGGGATGTTAGTACTGGTCAGTGCCTTCGCACCTTAGAAGGGCATACAAATGAGGTTTGGTCGGTTGCATTTAGCCAAGATAATTGCACATTAGCAAGTGGCAGCGATGACTGCACCGTGAAGTTATGGAATAGCAGCACTGGAGAATGCTGCAAAACACTTGAGGGACATTTGAGTTGGGTACTCTCTGTTGTCTTTAGGGGAGATGCTCAACTATTGAGTGGTAGCGACGATCGCACCGTTAAATTGTGGAATATCAACACTGGAGAGTGCATTCAAACATTTGAAAAGCATCATAATAGTGGAATCCGGTCAATTACCCCCAGTCCAGATGGTCAAATACTAGCAACTGGCAGCGAGGATCAAACTATTAGGCTATGGAAAACTCAAACGGGTGAATGTCTCAAAACACTTCTGGGGCATTCTAATCGAGTTTTTTCAGTGGACTTCAGCCCGCAAGGCGACATTTTGGCTAGCGGCGGGCACGATCATCACGTAAAGTTATGGGATGTCGATACGGGTGAATGTTTCAAAACGCTGCAAGGACATTTCAGTTGGGTCTTTGCAGTTGCCTTTAGTCCCCAAGGTAAGTTTCTGGCTAGCGGCGGCCACGATCAAACCGTGAAGCTATGGAGTGTCGAGACAGGTGAATGCCTCAAGACCTTACAAGGATATACCAATCAAATACTCTCTGTTAGCTTTAGTCCTGTTAGTGCTAGTTTGTCAAGCATCGGTCAAATTTTTGCTAGTAGCAGCCGCGATCGCACTGTGAGGTTATGGGATGCCGCAACTGGTGAATGCCTCCAAGTGTTAAAAGGACATTCCAACTCGGTTCATTCAGTTATCTTTAATCATCAAGGAAATATCCTAGTCAGCAGTAGTGTAGATAAAACACTAAAAATATGGGATATTTCTTCAGGTCAAACCTTAAAAACTTTACAGGGACATCGCGCCGCAGTTTTATCGATTGCCTTTAGTCCCGACAGCCAAACCATCGCAAGTGGCAGTGAAGACTGTACTATAAAATTATGGGACGTTCGTTCGGGTCGAACCTTAAGAACCTTACAGGGACATAACGCTGCGGTTTGGTCAGTTGCTTTCATCTCTCAAAGCGAGATATTGGCGAGTGGCTCCTGGGATCAAACGATCAAGTTGTGGGATATGCAGACGGGTGAGTGCCTCAAAACATTGGCAGGACACACGAGTTGGATTTGGGCAATTGCGATCGCTCCCAATGGTAATATCTTGGCAAGTGCTAGTCCAGATCGAACAATCAGGTTGTGGAATCCAGACACGGGCGAGTGCCTCAAAGTTTTACAAGCAGACACAAACTGGTTGCAATCGATCGCCTTTAGCCCTGATGGCAGAATACTGGCCAGCACGAGTCACGATCTGACAATCAAGTTGTGGGATGTCTCTACAGGTGAATGTCTGAAAGTTTTGCACGGACATACAGGCTTGGTTTGGTCGGTTGCTTTTAGTCCAGACAACCAAACCTTAGTTAGTGGCGGTGACGATGAAACGATTAGACTTTGGGATATCGTAGCAGGCAAATGCTTAAAAACCATGAGAGCAAGTAAGCCCTATGAACAAATGAATATTTTCGGAGTTAAAGGTTTAACTGAGGCGACAACTGCCACGTTGACCTCTTTAGGAGCAGTTATCTAAATTCCAATCATTAGCCTAGCTCACTGAGACATAACTGTTCGGACTGCTTCAAGGGTGCGATCGATGTCTGCTTCGGTATGAGCTAAAGAAGTAAATCCAGCTTCAAATTGAGATGGAGCTAAATAAATTCCATGTTCCAACATACCGCGATGGAAGCTAGCAAATTTACTTAAGTCAGACTTTTTGGCATCTTCATAATTGCGAACTGGGCTTTCGTTAAAGAAGAAACCAAACATGCCGTTAATGTGACCGCCGCAGGCCGCGTGACCTGTTTGTTTAGCAATTTCGAGTATCCCATTTGTGAGTCGCTTTGTAAGGCGATCGAGATACTCGTAAGTTCCAGGTTGTTGCAACAACTCTAGAGTCTTAATTCCTGCCGTCATTGCCAGTGGATTCCCCGAAAGCGTTCCGGCTTGATACACGCTTCCGGCTGGAGCAACCATCGACATAATTTCTTGGCGACCGCCATAAGCGCCTACGGGTAGACCGCCACCGATGACCTTACCTAAGGTAGTCAAGTCAGGAATAACACCAAATTTTTCCTGCGCTCCACCGTAAGCGATGCGAAAGCCCGTCATCACTTCATCAAATACCAGCAGCGCTCCATACTCCTGCGTCAGTTTTCGCAAACCTTCAAGAAAACCCGCAGCAGGTGGAATAAAACCTGCATTTCCAACCACAGGTTCAACAATGACACCAGCAATTTCATCGGGATTTTGCTCGAATAATACTCTTACTGCTTCTAAATCGTTGAAAGGAGCCGTCAGCGTGTTGCTAGTTACGGATTTGGGCACGCCAGGAGAATCGGGCAAGCCAAGGGTGGCAATGCCAGAGCCAGCCTTCACAAGAAACATATCGGCGTGTCCGTGGTAGCAGCCTTCAAACTTGATTACTTTCTCCCGCCCCGTAAAAGCTCGCATGAGACGAAGCACAGCCATACAAGCTTCTGTGCCAGAGTTGACAAAACGCACCATTTCGATACTGGGAACAGCATCGATTACCATCTGTGCCAGTACATTTTCGAGATAGCAGGGCGCACCAAAGCTAGTTCCTTTTTCCAAGGCATCGTGCAGAGCAGCAATGACTTCAGGATGAGCGTGACCGCAGATTGCAGGCCCCCAACTGCCAACATAATCGATATATTGATTGCCATCCACATCCCAGATGTAAGCATCCTTGACGCGATCGAACACAATCGGCTGTCCGCCAACAGATTTGAAAGCCCGCACGGGAGAACTGACTCCTCCTGGCATTAATTTTTGGGCAGCAGCAAAGATTTCCTCTGATTTAGTAATTTTCAACTGAGTCGTTGCAATCATAATTTTTGCTCCTGATAAATTTGAGCTGCGTCTAGAGTTAATCGATTACCTTTTGTAGATAATGCGATCGCAAATAACGAGAATCTAATTATTAAAAGTGACAATCAAAACGTGCAGATATTATTTCAATTCGAGCATGACTTCATTGCGTCTGAATGCGGGCAAGATGAAGGGAGAGTCATAAAAAGCATAAATCGGTTTACCTTTTGTCTCGATACCTTGCCGAGCCAGAAAAGCAGATAATTTGGCTTCCTTTTCTTTCAATTGTTCATCCCCAGCCGAACCGGAGAAACGAATTGCCGCAACTTTGTTGCTGGGAACTTCTTTGATAGTAATGCGAGAATCTTTTGGTTTTGGCAGCGTTGCCAGGGTGTATTCTGAGGGCATCACGAACTGTACCGCCCAAGTGCTAGCAATATTTCCTCGCGCTTCTTGTTGAATGACGGGCGCAGTCATGGCGATTTTTTCACTTGGCTGAGATTGCGTGACGGGCGCAGTCATGGCAATTTTTGTTACAGATGTGTTTTCCCCAAATATGTAAGCGGCAAGAATCGAAAATGCAGCTTTGTTTGCTCGATCTCTTTGGGCTTCAATGAGTGTTTCGGCAACAATTTTTGGCTCGTATTGCCGGATTTCAATCTCATCATAGGATTGCAATACGCAATATTTTGGTTCTTCGGTTTGACTCATCAGACTTCCACAAATAATTAAAATTAATGCGTTTCTTACTTTCCCACTTCTTGTACTAACCGTCCATCTTCCATGTGGATAATGCGATCGGCAATATCGAGAATTCGATTATCGTGAGTGACTAGTAAAATG
The DNA here is from genome assembly GCF_052692655.1 of Nostoc sp. DSM 114167. NCBI lineage: Bacteria > Bacillati > Cyanobacteriota > Cyanophyceae > Nostocales > Nostocaceae > Nostoc > Nostoc sp. DSM 114167. The sequence goes on along the minus strand of NZ_CP195116.1, from coordinate 1,544,946 downwards.
GTGCAACCCTGCTCTTTAGCTAAACGCTGCATGATATCTACAACATCGCGACCTGATTTTTTATCAAGAGCAGCAGTAGGTTCATCGGCAAGAACAATTTTAGGATGACTGACTAGGGCACGAGCGATCGCAACTCGTTGCTTTTGCCCTCCAGAGAGACTATCTGGATAATAATCGATGCGATCGCCCAAACCAACACTTTTGAGAGTATCCGTCGCCAGCCGATCTATATCTTGCTTTAGATACTCATCATGCAGTTCTAAAGACATTCGGACATTCTGCTTTGCTGTTAAGAAAGTCAATAAATTGTGTGCCTGAAAAATATAACCAATCTGCCGCCGCACTTCTATCAATTGCCGCTTACTAGCCCCACACATTTCCTGTCGCAAAACTTTCAGATTGCCTTCTTTTGCGGCTCTCAATCCACCTATTAGTGTTAGTAAGGTGGTTTTCCCAGAACCAGATGGGCCAGTCATAATGACGATTTCTCCAGAATAAATGTCGAGATTAATATCAAACAAGACTTGCTTGCAGAGTTGTCCACGACCGAAGTAGTAATCGAGATGGCAAACTGAAATAACTGGTTGTTGGGAAGTATTTTGAACTTTGAGTTTTGAGCTTTGAGTTACGAGACTAATTTCTTGCAGCATGAGAGTTAAACTGTAAATTTGGGTTTCGTTCTCGAAAACTATGAGTTTTGGATGCGGTATTTTACTAAACTTCAACTCAAAACTTAGAAGATATCAGCTGGATCGGCTGCTCGTAATTTTTGCATAGCGATCGCTCCTGCTCCAATACACATAACGAATGTCAACACTAACACAGTTACCGCACGAGCTAATTTCATTGCAGTCGGTAAAAACGTCACGGATTGAAAAAAAATGTAAAATCCACTTGAGAGCAAAAAACCTGGAAGAAACCCCAAAACCGCTAAAATAAACGCTTCTTGAGCGATAACTTTAATTAGATATATATCGCTGTAACCCATTGCTTTTAAAGTTGCATATTCGGGCAAATGATCTGAGACATCAGTATAAAGAATTTGATAAACAATGACTGCTCCAACTAAAAAACCGATTGCGACACCGAGGTTAAAAGTCGGGCCAATAGAGGAGCCTGTAGACCAATATGCACTTTCACGAGCAGTGAATTCAGCGATGTTTAGTACTAGTAAATCATCCGGTAGCTTGGCTCGTAAATCAGCCTGGATCTGCTCAATGGAGGCATTTGATTCTACATCAATAATACCAAGATCGATGTCGTTTGCTTGGCGTTGGGGAAAGAGTCGTAAAAAGGTAGAATCGCTGACAATTAGATTGCCGTCAGCAGAAAAAGAAGAACCGAGCTTAAATAATCCGACTATTTGAATTTGATAATCGTTAGTTTGGACGATAAGCGGATTCTGTTTTTTCAGCAAACTAGGAACGTCCCCAAGCTGAGGAACCAATCCAGCCCTATCAAATAATGCTCGATTCAATAACTTCAGTTTATTCAATTGTCCATTGACTTCTGGTAAGTCAAATGCTGGCTGATTTGGATTGATTCCATAGACGAAAAGTTTACGGCTAGCTAGATTTTCAGGATTTCGCCACGATGCTTGACTCACATATAGCGTTGCCAGGGATTTTACACCGTTAACACCTGCTATTTTATAGAGTTTATTTCTGGAAAAACTTTTGATAGATTGCAAGTTATCAGACAGTTTATTGACTAAAAATAAATCTCCTTTAAGCGTGGTATAGGGAGTAACTTGCGAATCAAATAGTGCATCCCTAACTCCCAGTTGAAAAAACATTAGAAAATCAGCAAAGGCGATTCCTGCTATAGCAACGAACAATCGAGTCTTTTGACGGCTCATTTGCCGCCAAGCAAGTGGGGTTTTACGAAATAATTTACCGAATATAGTCAAGTTGCTTCGCTCCAATTCAAAATTATAAATTCAAAATTCAAAATACAAGCAACATATCTTTGGGTGAAATGAAGACGCGATGAATCGCGTCTCTACAAAATGGTTTGTTTGCTGCATTATTTTTGATAATTAATATTAATTTTGCTTGTTCGCTTTTATTGGTTGATATTGTTATTCGGCTGAATGGCAACCTGTACTTGCAAGTTAGTTAAGTTTGCAACTTGTTTGCTAGCTTGGGGATCGAGTGCAATTCTCACTTCAACAACTTTGCGATCGAGGTTTTCTCCAGGTTCGCCGCTAGTGACTTCTTGTTGGATCACCTGTAGTCCAATCAGCCGAACGGTTCCGCGCAATTGAGAGAACGACTCGCTGGAAATCGTTGCCTGTTGACCTTCACGAACTTTGCCAATATCAGTTTCATATATCTCTGCGATCGCTTCCATCGAGGTGGTTTGTCCGAGTTCGGCAATGCCTTTTTCGCCAACGACTTCTCCGGGTTTGGCCTTAATATCGAGAATGCGACCTGCTATAGGTGCGCGGATATAAACTTCAGCGAGATCGGCTTCAGCTTTTTTGACTGCGGCGATCGCTTTATTAACCTCGGCTTCAGCTGCTTGCACGTCTACTGGACGTACCTCAGCAATCTTATTTAGGTTGGCCTTAGCTTGCTCGATTTGCTGCCGTAGGGTATCTACACTCTTATTTTGGTTAGCTCTAGCTTCGGTAAGCTGTGCTTGCGCTGTTTCTAGAGTTAGTTGTTTTCGATCTACTTCCACAGCAGAAATCGCGCCGTTTTGGTAAAGCGAGAAATAGCGATTATACTCACTATTGGCAGTTTTAACTTCGGCTTGCCAGCGAGAGATAGTGGCATCTCTAGTAGATATTTCGCCCTTTAACTCTTCTTCAAGGCGATCGATTTCAGCTTTTTGGGCGGCAATTTCTCCTGATTTGGCACCAGCTTGCACCTTGGCTAACTCTGCTTGGGATACTTTGACTTGTGCTTGTGCTTCCAGTAAAGCATTTTGCAAGCGATCGCGCGAATCCATAATTGCAATTACTTGACCGGCTTTAACGCTACCGCCTCGCTCTACGAGTAGTTCGGCTACGCGATCGTTGCTTAAGGTAGCAGGTACTGATACTTTAATGACTTCTGTTGCTGGTTCTATCCGTCCTAAAGCGGTAATTTCCTCAATCTTTGGTCTGGGTTGCACAACTTCAACAGGTTTGTTGGTTGGTTTTGATTGAGAAACACCGTAGAAAGCGATAATTCCTGTAAGAGCAGTACCAGCCACAACTACAGCCAGCATCCATTGTGTTGAAGGCTTTGAGAGCGATTGTAAATTCATGTCAATCCTTCAAATTTCAGCGAGGACTTTAGTAAAATTGTCCTTGGTCATTAGTCATTTGTCCTTTGTAAATACGAATGCCAAATGACGAATGACAAATAACTAATGACAAATGACGAATGACAAATGACGAATGACAAATGACAAATGACCAATGACAAATGACAAATGACCAATGACAAATGACCAATGACAAATGACAAATGACAAATGACATTTCTTATGTTTTGACGGCAACAGTTAAACTACAAGAGATGTCAGGCTTGCCCAATCTTGAGGCTTTAAGAATACTTCGTATAACTCGGCTTCTGGGGTGTTTGGTTCGGGTTGATAGCCGTATTCCCAACGCACTAACGGAGGTAAAGACATCAAAATCGACTCGGTGCGTCCGTTAGTTTGCAATCCGAAAATCGTGCCGCGATCGTAAACTAAATTGAATTCAACGTAGCGTCCGCGCCGATATAATTGAAAATTACGTTGGCGATCGCTATACTCCATTGACTGCCGCCGCTTGACAATTGGCGTGTAAGCAGGTAGAAAAGCTTTACCGCAATCTTGTGCGAATGCAAATAATTCTTCCCAATTGCGGGTTGCTGGGATGCCAACGCGATCGCTGTTATATGCGGCTGTTCCTTTGGGATCGGGGCCTCGATAAAGCTGACCTTGACCGTCCTGATAGTCAAAAAAGATGCCGCCAATGCCGCGCATTTCTTGACGGTGTTTGAGATAAAAATACTCGTCGCACCAAGGTTTAAACACTGGATAATATTCGGGATCGTGCGCGTCACAAGCTTGTTTTAATGTGTAATGAAAATGAGCTGCATCTTCAGCAAACGGATAGTAAGGCGTTAAATCGATGCCGCCGCCAAACCACCAAACCGGGCCAGCTTCAAAGTAGCGGTAGTTGAGATGAACCGTTGGCACGTAAGGATTGCGCGGATGCAATACCATTGAAGTTCCGGTGGCATAAAACTTATGTCCATTAGCCTCTGGACGTTGTGCCAAGATTGAAGGCGGTAAATGAGAACCCCAGACTTCAGAGAAATTAACTCCACCTTGCTCGAATACTGCACCGTCGCGGATGACGCGCGATCGCCCGCCACCTCCTTCGGCTCGTTCCCATGCATCTTCAGCAAACGTGCCTCCGCCATCTAGCTGTTGCAAACCCTGACAGATTTCGTCTTGCAGCTGTCGCATGAACTGGCTCACCCTAGTCTTGGCATCAACTGGGGGTAGAGGTTTGGATTGAGTTGCTGGAGGAGTTAAAGTAGTGTTCATGAGCAATACCTATTTTTCCTATTTACTAATAGCGAACATTTGAGGAAAAGAGAAAGTTCATTTTTGCAGGTCGATGCATTAAAGGTGCAGGTCAGTGCATTCAAGGTGCAGGTCGATGCATTCAAGGTACAGGTCAATGCATTCAAGGTGCAGGTCGATGCATTCAAGGTGCAGGTCGATGCATTCAAGGTGCAGGTCGATGCATTCAAGGTACAGGTCGATGCATTCAAGGTGCAGGTCGATGCATTCAAGGTGCAGGTCGATGCATTAAACCTCTTGCACGAATGTTTGAAATTAATAATTTTAATTTCACGCAGAGGCGCTCAAATGCAGAGAGTAACGATAATTTTAAGTAGGTAGACACAATTATTTAGGAGACGCATTTCGACTTCGCTCAATGCTCGACAGCCAGAATAGAAGAGGGTTGAGCGCAGTCGAAACCCGGTAATCTCAAGTTAGGTTTAATTTAGTTCTTCTACTTATCTGTTTAGAAGTTCATAATCTGATTTATGCATTAAAAACAGAGAAGTTTCTCAAAAACTTACTGCGCTAACACAGGCAAAAACTTGCGAATTAATCCGATTATTACTTCCGGCACTTCCAGTTCTGGATTCAACCCTACATTTTCTAATTCGATAAATGCTTGAATTGCTTGTGGATTTAGATTTGCAAGGCGACGCCCTACATCCGGCCCTGTAAACTTCGCTTGGTTTCCCCAAATAAAGATGGTAGGCGTTGTCAATCTTGGAATGTATTCTGATAGATCGAAGGATGAGCTACCTTGTAAAAATGACAGGGCAGCATACTCGGCATTTGGCTGCTGCGCCGATTGCACAAAAGCTTCTACAATTTCGGGAGAAAGACGATTGGGTTGAGCAAAAACTCGCTCAAAAAAGTCACGAATGCCAAAGCTGCTGACTTGTCCTGCATAAAGAACGCGATCGAGAATAGGAACACTGGCAATTTGAGCGAAAAAACTATTGCTATAGTATTGCCTAAAGTCTTTAATGCCTGACGGAAGCGTAAGAATGAGCGATCTAAAGAGGTCGGGACGTTTGACTGCGGCTCGGATCGCAAATGCTCCAGTTAGGGAAGAAGCAATTATTGTTACAGGGGCTTGGCACGTCTTCTCGATGAACTCAATTAGCATTGCGATGTAGTCGGCTGGGAGATAATTTTGTTCAAGACGATCCGATCGCCCCCAGCCAATCAAGTCGGGTGCCAACACTCTATAATCTCCTGCAAATGCTGGATACACCTTCGACCACCCGTAGGCAGATGCTCCACCTCCAATACCGTGGAAGAATATCAAAGTTTCGCCCTCGCCCATTCCATCAGTTGCCCAAAGTTCGCCTTGGTTAGTGTAATAGGCCATCTTCCCCAAGCTAATTAAAACGGAGCGTTGCACAAAACCGAGTGGAATGAACATGATAAATTCCTCCTCTAGACGAACGACATGAAATCAAAACTAGAAAGTTTAATTGCCAAGTTTTGCTAACCAACGGGCTGCATCTTTGGCGTGATAGGTGAGAATCAAGTCAGCGCCAGCCCGTTTAAAACCAGTCAATGTTTCCATTACCACCCGTTCTTCCTCAATCCAACCGTTGAGGGCAGCAGCTTTAACCATCGAGTATTCGCCAGAAACGTTGTAAGCAGCAACGGGTAGATTGCTTGCTTCCTTGACGCGCCAGATAATATCCATGTAGGCCAAGGCTGGCTTGACCATTAACATATCTGCACCTTCGGTAATGTCGAGTTCGATTTCTTTTAAGGCTTCACGACCGTTACCAAAGTCCATTTGGTAGGTTCTGCGATCGCCAAATTGTGGTGTAGACTCGGCAGCATCTCGGAAAGGCCCGTAGTAAGCCGAAGCATACTTAGCAGCATAGGACAGAATCGGCGTATCTTGGAAACCAGCTTCATCTAAACCCGAACGAATGGCTTGCACGAAACCATCCATCATTCCCGAAGGCGCGATGATATCTACGCCAGCTTTGACTTGCGAAACTGCCGTTTTTTTCAGCAATTCCAGTGTCGGATCGTTGAGAACGCGCCCGGTTAAATCACCTACTTCTAAATAACCGCAGTGTCCGTGAGTAGTGTATTCGCACAGACAGGTATCGGCAATGACGATTAATTCTGGGACTGCTTGTTTGACGGCGGTGGCAGCTTGCTGCACGATGCCGCAATCGTGCCAACCGCCCGTTGCGTCTAAATCCTTGTCTTCAGGAATGCCAAATAAAATAATAGCTGGAATGCCGAGGTCGTAGACTTCCTTCGCTTCTTCCACGATTTTGTCTACAGAAAGTTGGTAAACTCTTGGCATGGATTTAATTTCATTGGCGATCGCTTCACCCGGTACGGCAAAAAGCGGGTAAATTAGATCGCTGGTTGTCAGTACATTTTCGCGCACCATCCGCCGCAATTGGGGATGGCTTCTCAGCCGACGCGGGCGATGAATTGGAAACATAGTATTAAAAAGGGTAAAGGGTAAAGGGTAAGGGGTAAAGGGGAAAGCGGCGAGCGAAAAAATCTTTTCCCTTTTAATTTTTCTGTTTCCCCCCTGTTACTTAGTTGCAAGCCCTTAACTGCGGTGGACTGTCTGGAAAATTTCAGTCAAAATCTCTGTTGCTCCTTGTTGCCGCAAGTTATGAGCTAATTGAATACCTAAATTTTCTGCTTCGCTAGCAGTACCCGTAACAGAATCTTTGACTAGACGTTTGCCATCGACGCTGGCGACTAATCCTGTTAATGTAAGATTATTGTCATCGAGTTGCGTATTAACACCGATTGGTACTTGGCAACCGCCTTCTAGTTCTCGCAAGAAAGCACGTTCGGCTAAAACGCGATCGCGGGTGGGAACGTGTTCGATTGCTTTGAGTAATGACAGTACTTGCAAATCCTCAGCGCGGCATTCAATCCCTAATGCTCCCTGTCCGACGGCATAAAGAGAAAGTTCGGTGGGCAGAATTTGATGAATGCGATCGCTCATTCCCAATCGTTGCAATCCTGCTGCTGCCAAAATCAGCGCATCGTATTCTCCATCATCCAGCTTTGCCAAGCGCGTGTTTAAGTTGCCGCGCACGTCCTTAAAAGTAAAGTGGGGGAAGTGATAACGCAATTGTGCAAGGCGGCGCAGGGAAGAAGTGCCGATGACTGTGCCTTCTGGCAGGGTATCGATTTGCTTATCTTTGTGTTTTTCATGCACAACTAAAGCATCTGCCGGATTTTCCCGTTCTGTTACGGCTGCTAACGCTAACCCCTCTGGCAAACAAGTCGGCAGATCCTTGAGAGAGTGAACTGCAAAGTCAATCTCCTGGTTGAGCATTCCTAATTCGAGTTCTTTGGTGAATAGTCCCTTATCGCCAATCTTGGCTAACGCCACATCCAAGATGTTATCGCCTTGGGTAGACATAGTGTGGACTTCAAAGGAAATATCGGGAAAGTGCTTTTGGAGTTGTTCTCGAACCCAGTAAGTTTGCACGAGTGCGAGTTGGCTTTTCCGAGAACCGATGCGGATGGTGCGAACCGGAGTCGAGATGTGAGATGAAGCGGGTTGAACTGAAGTCATAACTTTTAGTTGAGATCGTTTGACGAGTAGCTGAGTTGTTTGACTGTCTCGAAAAAGAAAGCAACATTCTCTTCGGGAGTGTTCTGTAAAATCCCGTGACCGAGATTGAGGATGTGCTTTTGGTTCCCCGCTTTGCGAATCGTGTCGAGAATGCGATCGCGGATCAGCTCTTTAGTACCAAACAACACGCACGGATCGATATTTCCTTGGACTCCAATATTTGCTCCGAGTCGCTGCCGCGCTACTGCCATATCTACAGTCCAGTCTACGCTAATGATATCAACACCCGATTGCGCCATTAACTCTAGAATTCCAGCACTGTTGTTGATATACAAAATCAGGGGTGTATCCGGGTGCGTTGCCTTAACCTGTTGCACGACTCGTTGCAGGTAAGGTAGGGAAAACGTTTGGAAATCTTCAGGGCTGAGTTGTCCCGCCCAAGAGTCAAACAGTTGCACGACTTGGGCACCGGCATCAATTTGGTAACGGGCGTAAACTGCGATCGCATCTGCCAGTTTCCCTAAGAATTGATGCAGCATTGCAGGTTCGCAAAAAGCCATCTTCTTAATAATGGCGTAGTCTTTCGAGCTTTTACCTTCAATTGCATAAGCAGCTAATGTCCAAGGTGCGCCCACAAACCCCAAAACGGTAGCTTGAGTGTTAACTTCTTGGCGTAGCGTCCTCAGAATTTGCTGCACGAAGGGTAAAGAAGCTTCGGGTTCGAGGGCAGTCAGCGCCTCAATTTGTGCTGGCGTGCGGATTGGTCGCTCGAATATCGGCCCTTTACTTTCAAGAATATCAAACGAGATACCCATACCAGGCAACGGCGTGAGGATATCTGAGAACATAATCACCCCGTCGGGTTGGAAGGCATGGAAAGGTTGCAGCGAGATTTCCACGGCTAGATCGGGGTTTTCGGAGCGATCGCGAAACGAAGGATACTTCTGACGCAAATCTCGATAAACTTTCATGTAGCGACCTGCTTGGCGCATCACCCATACTGGAGGGCGATCGAGTACCTCACCTCGCGCAGCTTGCAGTAACGTATAATTTCCCATGTATTTCTCCCTGGATTTAATAATTGTCATTTCAAGACCGAGTATGCACAATTGCCTTCAAAAATTTGTCATTGGCAACAAATAATCCAATCTTGTGGGGCTGTCAACTTCAGCTTAAACGCTTGTCCCACATACGCTTTACCCCCCTTAATCCCCCCTTATAAAGGGGGAAAAAGAAATCCAGTTCCCTCCCCTTGTAAAGGGGAGGGTTAGAGTGGGGTGACACCAATGCATCTTGCCCGCCCTAGTTATGCAAACTCTAAATTTAGTTCTTCAATAAAACAGAAGAAGGTTGGATTAAATTTCCGTTCGAGTTGTTTGATGGGTTTCGATCGGGTTTCATACCCCATCCCATCGCCAAACATTTTTGCCGAAGTTTGCGATAAGCAATAGATAAGTTATCGCAAGGAACGTGAACTTCGTCTGACAACTTATCTGGGACTGCCATCGGATATTCAGACTCCACAACTCCCTTATCTTCCATCACAACTTTGTAAGCTGCCCGTTGAAAGATGCCATCGGCCCAAGGGAAAGTTAAAAAACTGCGGAACTGAATTCGCTTAGTAATGGTGGTGCGATCGTCAATAGGAACGTGAACAGTAAAATTAACTAGCTTGCCACGACCGAAGTCAACCACTAAGCGCGTGATATTGGGCATATAAAAGCCCAGAGTCACCTTCACATTGGCTTTCAATGGGCGAAAGACAAAGGCGAAAATGTCTTTGGCTTTGGTATAATCTCGGACATTAACTTTAGCGTGACCTTCCCACTCCCCGATATTCAGCTCGTAATCTTCCATTTTTTGCTCTAATGCAAACCCATTCCCGAAGGACTTAGAATGAATAATAGATACGTGAGACATATCCATATCATTCTCTAGCGTGCGGGTGTAGTGAGCGTTCAGTTCATATTCAAAGAAAATTTTCTGTAGCCTTGGGTCTTCAAATTCTGGCAATGGTGGGATTGGCGGACGTTCTTGTTCTGGTAAATCACCATAAAATAGCCAGATAAAACCGTATTTTTCCTGTATTGGATAGCTATCTACACGAGCATTTTTGGGAATAGGGATTCCGGGTTGATTAGCAGGAATGTTAATACATCTTCCATCTGCTTGAAACTTCCAGGCATGATAGGGACAATAGACACAATCATCTTTTACCCAACCGAGAGATAAGGCAGCGCCACGATGGGGACACCGATCTTGTAAAGCGATTAGTTGTCCTTTAGTGTTACGGTAGAAGACAAATTTCTGATTTAATATCCGAACTTGCTTGGGCTTTGTGGTAACGGCGGCGCTGAACTCACAAGCGTACCAGAAGTTTTTTAACATGCTTGCTTCCTGCTATTGCTATTAAGAATCATGGATTTTATTAAGTTACGCTTTGAGCAATAACTTCTTCAACTTTTGCATGGACTTCAATACTTTCAAGTCTCATTTGAGTAACATTGATGTTTTTTGCTGCTATCTCTACGGTGCTGATTGATAAAGAGGATGTTTGGGCAACAACATTAGATTGCACCTCTGCCGTATCTAGATTAAACAACACTTGTAGAACCTGGAGGACAAGACGTTGAGCTTCCAAATCTCGCTGCGTCCGCAATTGCACCATTGGTTCGTGGAGAATTTTGTTGATAATCCTTTGAGTTAGGGCTTCGACGGCTTCTTGATGTTTTTTAGCAAAATCAGACCCCATACGCGACAAAGCTTTTTCTAACTCTTGTTCGCGAATTTTTTCCATTTTGTCTCGCAAACAGCTAATAATGGAAACAGTTTCTCGCGATCGCAACCAAGTTTGAAATGCTTCTAAATCCTCTTGGATTAATGCTTGCGCCTCTATTGCCATTTGCCTGCGACTTTCTTGATTCTGGGCAACAACGGTTTTTAAATCATCAACATTAAACACCCGAACGTGAGGCAACTCATTAACGTCGGCATCAACGTTACGAGGCACTGAAATATCAACCAGCATCAAAGGCTGTTCGGGTTGCAATGCAGCTTTGAGTTTGGCTCTATCAAGCAAGGGTTCAACTGAAGCAGTGCTAGTAAAAACTAAATCTGAAGCTGCCACTAATGACATCAATTCAGCAAGCGGATAATATTGCACTCCAACATCACTAAATTGATTCGCCAATTCCTCGGCGCGTTCGACGGAACGATTGACAATGGAAATTTGAGTTGCGCCTTTAGCGATGAGATGTTGTACCAGTCGCCGAGCCATGTTACCAGCGCCGACAATTGTCACTCGACAAGCCGATAACTTCTCTACTTTGATTTGGGCTAATTCTACTGCCGCAGAGCTAACCGAAACCGCACCCGTACCAATTGATGTCTGCGTTCTCACCCGCTTTGCAGTGGTAACAGCTTGCTTGAACAACTGATTGAGGATGCGTTCGCCTTGATTGTGTTGCTGAACTAATTGGTAGGCGTGTTTAACTTGAGCCAGAATTTGTCCTTCTCCCAACACCAAGCTATCTAAACCAGAAGCAACTTGCATCAAATGTTTAACAGCATCTTGCTGTAGCAGAGTAAACAAGTATTGATGTAAGTCTGAAAAAGGCAGTTTACTGTACTCGCAAAGAAACTCCGTCACCTCAGCAGCTGCTCGGTCTATCTTGTTGACAACTACGTAAATTTCTAAACGATTGCAAGTGCTAAGAATAGCAGCTTCTTCAATGTGAGAGTATTTACACAGTTGGGCGATCGCGTTTTCAATTTGCTCCTCTGGAATACTCAGTTTTTCCCGAATTTCAACTGGAGCTGTTTTATGACTAAGACCTACAAGTGCAATATTCATGTTTCCTCTTTTGAAGTTTGTCCTCTTCTAGAGCCTCGGTCAAGTAATATGGATGGTGAATTAGAGTTGATTTTAAACAAGATGATTGAGAAGTGACTTATACTGCGATCGCAGATTTTGTAGCAACTTCCTTAACAAATTGGTTTTTCGGTTGGGCAATCTGTTCGTATTCAAAAAAGCCAGAGTTAAATGTTCCTTTGGGATCGTATTTCCTTTTAATTTCATTAACTTTTGGCCAGTAATCGCCAAATTGGCTTTGCCACTGTTGAATAGTAAAATCTATCCAGCAAGTTAAATATCTTTTTCCACCCATTTCTAAACTCAGATTACTCAGTTTTTTCAATTCAGCCAAGATGGGTTGAACTTGCGATTTTGGAATGCTGGGATAAATTCCAAACCCAATAATCAGTTCTTCCTCTTGCGGTAAACGAAACATCGGCTTGGTGTTATTGCGATTTACCAAGCAAAAGCAGCCCATCTGCGCTTTACTAATATCGAGAAAAGAAGGCAACTGTTTGAGAGCCGTTTCGATGTAATTTTTAGCAGATGAGGCCGGAAGAAAAACATCCATCCAAGGGTGAGCGATATCCTTGCTATCTACTTGAATCATCGGTTCGATGAATTTTTCAAATCCCAAGTCTTCAGTATGGATATGACGGTAAAAATTTAAGCCAGCAAAGATTTCTTTATCATCAATAGCATCAGGAGAATTTGCTTCAACGGTAATTCGTAACGTGTAAAACCATTGAATCAAAGGTTGCATTATTCCTGTTGCTCTGGATACTCCTTGCAAACAGGGAACTGGGAAAGATACGAGATGATCTACTCTTTGTTCGGTTACTAAAATCCGTTTGTCATGCAAAAGAGCATCTAGGTTGTCATAGAACAGTAAATAAGTGCGAGTTTGAGAGGGGAAAATTCTAAGTTTGTGCTGAATTTGGGTAATAATTCCAAACTGACCGTAACCGCAAAGTACGTGATTAAAAAGTTCGCTGTTTTCTTCAGGCGAACACCAGAGAATCTCGCCTTCTGCGGTTACAACTTCTACACCAAGACAATTATCAGCTTGATTTCCATAAAGAAAAGAGGCTGCACCTATACCACCCGCAGAATGAGTTCCTCCTACAGAAACACCAAAATAATTGGTTAATACAGGAGGAACTAAACCATCAGGAATACAAGCATCGATTACTTGATTCCAAAAAGTCCCCGCATCAGCTTTAAACCAAAGTTGCTCTTTTTGGATATCTCGAATTTTATCGAGATTTCTCAGATTTAAAACGATTCCATCTTGGTTTAAAGACTGACCGCCTAAGGAATGTCCCGCAGCACGTGAAGAAATTACTAATCCTTTTTGAGCGGCATATTTAACAGTTTGGGCAATATCGTTAGCGTTTTGAGGAGTGACAACAACTTGAGGAGACTTTTGGAATATACCACCAAAATCTTGAGAAACTTCTGTCAAAATTTCTGAAGCGTTGCTGACTTCACCTGCAATCAAATGCTTGAGGTCTTGAATGATGCCATTCATAAAAATTACGATCCTTTAGAAAGAGACGTTTTTAAAAGATTTATCCCAATCTGCAAGATTTTAGGAGTCAAGCGAATCAAATCGAGAATATGAGAGAATAAGTTGGGTGATTTTTGTGGCTTTACTTCTAACCCTTTGACAGGTCTTTCATACTTGAACATACAAACGCAGTCACCATCTGCCTGTTTACTAATAATTGCGGCTTTCATCCCAGGAAATGCTCTCCTGGTTGCTTCTTGTTCCATCTCACAAATAACTCGGCAAGGACTTTCAAGCCCATATTCTTTGGCAATTGTCAGAACCGGACAAACTCGTTGAATTTCTAGTGCAGCATCTTTTCCTGGTTGGGAAATATCTACAACTTGCATTTTGAAGCCCATGATCCGAAAGATCGGAATTGCATCGGTAAAGCCTTTGGCTATGGTGGTATTGTCAATGAAAGCACCCATGAACGCCTTTTGATGAGCGGGGTAGGCTAACATCATTTGTTCAAAAGCTCCATCTTCTCCAATTTCATCTGCCAGCTTTTTGTAGGCTGCAAATCGATTCCTAAACATACTCACTGCTTTGGAAGAATCCATTTGCATCACATCATTCATGGTAATGTCGCCAATACCTATAACGTTGTCCATTGGCACTTCTCCGTATTTTTTTACTAATTTGAATGACTTGGAAAAACGAGGTAATCAATGGGCGATCGCTGCTATATTGGAGATAGCGATCGCCATCAACTCTTTTGCTCATAAATTATTCCGATTGACTACATAAACTTGTCAATCAAATCTTTGGTATCCTGCTCAAAGATGGAGTTTATTATCCTGACTAATTCAGGGCTAGCATGTCCTTGGTGATTCAGGACTAGCATGAATAGAACTCCATAAGTATAGTAAAACGAGCGTCAACGCTAGATATCTGCTAAAAAACATACACAGGAATACAATGTCAACTTCCCGCAGCTGTTCAATGGAGAAATAACTCAACCATTGAACTGGTAAAAATTTGGTAATTTCAGTTTTGAAATTGACGACTTCAGTTGAGTTATACCTACGAAATGATTTGTTAATTTTTAGCCAAATACTTGTCGGCAATTTTTCCATAAACACCTTGTTACTTCCTGTTTAGAGGCTATCTCTAAATAAATGTGAAGAGTAAAATTTAGGCGCTTCTTATACCATTTCACTCAATTTTCGATCCAAATTACTTTTCTTATTTCCCTGCAATCTGTATCAATCTTCAGGTGAAACGGCATTAGGATTTGGGTAGCCATGTTTTCAAATCTGCTGTTAACGCCTTTACCAAGAAGGGGAAAAGGGGGAAAGGGCACAAATAAAGAACTTTTCTCCACAAGGTATAGAGCAAGTGTTTTTAAATAGGTCGAACAAAAAAGAAGATTGAGCAGACACGTAGTGCGTTCGCCCTTGGCGTCTCGCAGAGAGAAAAATCAGTGTCTATATTTGAAACCCCTGCTTTTAAAAGGGCAGGAGTTTCCTTTCCCCTTTCCCCTTTACCCCTTTCCCTTTCTTCATACCCACTCTTGGGGATTTCTCAGTACCTCCAGAAGTTTTGCCTCTTCGCTATCAGCAGCGGGTTGGTCGTTATAGTTCCAAAACGCTTCTCCAGGCATACAATTGAGGACGCTTTGCGTACTTACAATCCCACTTGTTAGTCCAAATCGAACACCTCTATCATGCAGGAGAATAAATTCGGCATAACGTCCGCGTCTGATGCGCTGCCAATATTTTTGCTCTTCCGTAAACTCCATATCCTTACGTTGTTTGACAATCGGAAAATAGGCAGGAATGAAAGCTTCAGAACAAGTTTTTACAAAGGAAAGTAGAGTTTCGGCATCGGAATGTTGTAAATTGTCAAAGAAAATTCCACCTACACCTCTACACTCACTGCGATGAGGAAGATAAAAGTATTCATCACACCACTTTTTCAAGCGTGGATAGAGTTCTGCATCGTGCTGGTCGCAAGCTGCTTTATGTACTTGATGAAAATGAACTGCGTCTTCTTCAAATAAGTAAATTGGTGTTAAATCACCTCCACCGCCAAACCACCAAGAACCAAGTTCAGTACCATCACCCAATTGAAAGTACCGATAGTTAACGTGTGCTGTCGGCACCATTGGATTATATGCATTAATCACAACACTGGTACTCGTAGCGAAGAAAGAAGTACCTTTTTCATCTGGGGTTATAGTTGTTGGGTCAGCCATCACAACATCCGATCCTCGAAAGGTGACACCAGGAGGTAACTCACCCTGCATTGATACGTAGTTGATACCTACTTTTTCAAATACATTACCGTTCCGCAGCGACTTGTCGATATAGATAGCACCGTTACTGTTTTCACCTTGTACCCATTGCCCTATTTCATCTCTTGTCCAGCGTTGTTCGTGAAGTTTACTTCCATCTATTTCCTCAATAGCTTCGCAAACATTATCGAACATATCTAACAAAAAACTTTCAACTCTATTACTAATTGGTGGTTGCTTGACTGCTGGATTTTCAAGAATTTGAACCATGACGATGACCTCGTTGTGACTAAATAATTATTTCCGAAGAAATTTTGGAATCTATAAAAATTGGCAGTTACTTCTCAAGTTGTCAGCTTGGAGTTTCATTGATTAAGTATGTTTGCTTTGTAGCAAAATCTGGAAAGAAAAGAGCTAGCCTTTCGCGTTAATTACTTTTAGGTTTCGCATTACCTAAATCTTTTCGTAATCTATTTTTTTCCGTTAGCCAAATTTTTACTAGTGAAGATTTAGAATTTTAGGAAAATTATAAAGAAATTATTAAGAAGTAATTGCCTAGTTGGCAGAAGAAAAACAGGATAACTTCAATAACCGTAACTAGTCACACTTAAAATCAATTGTTTGGTAAAATTTTAACTTAACTAAACAATAAGTTATTTTTAGCTAATTTTTAACTTAAACATAATCAATATGTCATTCTTTAGATAGAAGACAAAACATTGTTACCGATGATTTACGCTTGTACTAATTTTTTCGCTTTTTCAATATTTAGGAAATTCCAGAAAATAAAATATACAATTTGCTAGAATAATAATCATTTAAACAGGCGAGATACACTGTATTTTTGGTAAATAGACCTGCCTTGAAAATAGGGACTGGAGACTAGGAAAGTAATTAGTGAAAATTATTCAATATAAAAATAGCTCTAAAACAAACATACCGTAAGGAGTCATGCTTGTTTTTGGGTAAAATCATGGTCATCATTTACCGTTAGCACTTGATTTATACCACCACGAGTAAATGAGCCAATATTAACTTAAATGTAAAATACCTGATTTATCTAAAGCTTATTTTCTTGATGTCCTATAGCTAATTGCTCAAAAACTACGTCACTTTCTTTCGGGTACTTTTTTGAGGTTGCATTTTAGCAGTTTTCTTGAGGCAATATCCTAAATCATTTAACTTGACACGAATTGTTTCTGAAGTTGGCAATTCTCGATCGCTATAACCAAACTTTTCAATTAACTGATGTCTCACTTCACCAGCAGAAAGGCTTGTATACACTCGTTCGCCTTTAAAATCTGGGTCTAGTTGCCTTTGTGAATCGGCAATTTTTTTGATATCTTCTAAAAGATTTGGTAGTTTTGCTTCTGCTTTACTACGTCCTCTATTTCGATAGTTATCCACGCAAGTAATACTAGTAGTTAATTCTTTAATTCCTTTACTAATAGTTACGCGATTCCATCCTAACTCTCGCTCCGCTAGAGATTGTCCTCCGTGTCCTAATGCCACTACTGTTTGTGCTATAAATTTACGTTTGTCTGCACCTTTTAATTGCCGTGCGGTTTCCTTCAATAACTTTTTCAGTGAATCCGTTAATTGTATAGGCATCTCTGTTCACCCAAAAATCCAATCATCATTGAATTTACTACAAAAAGGGAGGGAGAGATTAGCGATCGCCAGTCTCTCCCTGTTTTTTCAGAATGATTATTATATTTGTATATTTTATTTTCTGGAATTTCTAGAAAAATACTTGTAGTGTTGTTACTACTAAATAACTTTTTTCTTAACTTCACTAGTCTTTACTGGTGAAATTTTTCAGAAAACTTACCCTAGATCACAAAGGACTTTTGAACTTTCGTTTTTGTAACCTGGATGTATAAGGAGGAGCAAGAGGCATATACGGTGATTAAAGGTAGTATGCCGAAAGCGCTTAAGTTTCGGTTTAAAGCGCTCTGTGCACAATATGGATTAAAGATGAGTGAAGTCTTGGAAGTATTAATTAGCGAATGGGTAAAGGCTGATGGGCCAACTTCTTCTTTCACGACTGACACCTTAGATGAAGACCGAGACAATATCACGCATATCAAGGCATACATTCCCTCGTCTCTGAAGATACAATTTAAAGTTCTTTGTGCCCAAAGAGAGGTTATGCAACGCTTTATCCTCTACAACCTTATTCGTGAATGGGTAGAAACAACCCATGAAAGAAATTTGCCATGAATCTATTATTTCGTTCAACTAACATCGACAAACCTAACAAAAGTAAGGAATTAAGTCTAAAGAGCAGTAATCCCTTTATCCAACTGATATTTAACAGGGACACTATATCTGAGACTCGCAAGCTTCTAGATAGAGCTATAGTATCTGCTGCCAAAGATACATTACCAAACTGCAAGCCACCTGCCTTAACTCCCTCTCATTGGATCTGGCAACTTGCCGCTTCCTACCATTTAACTCACTCTACTGGGCTATTAATGGAAGAAGCAGCTCGGCGCTTTGCTAGATTGGGACGCTGGAGTTTAGCACAGTGGGCAGCAGAAAAAGCTCGTGAAGAACAAGGTCACGATCGCCTCGCCTTGCTTGATATTCAGTCGATGGGATATGATGCGGAAGCTGTAGTAAAAACACTTGTCTCTCCGAGTGCTATGGCTTTGCTGAGTTTCTTCACTCAGAGCGTACAAGCAGCAGATCCAATTAGTTGCGTTGGGTATTGCTATACGATGGAACGTCTAGCAATGAATATTAAAGCAGAGCATATCCAACTGGTGGAAGCGATACTACCACCTAATACCTATGCTACTCGCTGCCTGCGAATGCACAGTTGTTTAGGTAGTGACGTAAAGCATGTGGAGGAGACAGTTCAAATAGTGGCAGCACTAACTTCAGAGGAGCGCACTAACATAACTGTCGCTTGCTATGAAACTGCACTGTTGTACTTCAACTCGCTTAAGGAGAAGTATATACCAGAAGTGGAATTACAGCAGATATTGAATCAGTTCAAATTAGACGCTTGTAGTAAGAATAATTCTATTCCTGAATACATTTGCTAATGCAAATATCGCTAAACAATGATTAATTTGTTGGCGTTGCAGAGAAAGCGGGATGATTTAGTATAAAATCTCTTTGCCTGCTTCCCCTGTACAAAAACTGCTTGCCAGAATTTATCCATTTGTTGTAGAACGCCAATTTGTTTAACCAATTCTTAATCACATACTTCAAACAACCTGAGGAAAATACAATGAACGTCGCAATCACAAGCATTGGACAGCAACTTTTCGGCTGGAAATCTTTCGGCTACTTCTTGAAGCACAACTTCAAGACTTGGTTTCAAATTCCAAATGACGACGAAATTGAACTGGAAGACTTTTTGAAAGATCAATTCGACCAAGGACTATTTTTTAATATTCCTTCCTCTTTCTAAGCTCTCGTAAGAGTTAAGATCGAGCGTATTTTGTCAATCAGTCAAAATACTCTCTAGGCCTCAGTAGAGCGAAAATAGCGACCGCTTGGGCGCGGGCATTCCGCGCCATCACTCAATTATTAAAGCAAATAATATATAAGTTTTTCATCTTATTTAGGTGATTATCTAATTTCAGAGCGTCACCTCAATAATTACTAGATGTTAACGCACTATTTACAGTTTTTTAACCTCTCTTTATACAACCATAGCTATATTGCGATTGGTAAGTTTTACTGAATTTCTGTAACTTTAACAGAGACAATTGTAGTTTGTTTAAACAAATAAATAGTAACAAATGAAGAAGTCTGATTTTCTCAGGGCTATTCTACCTATTGCTGTACCAACAGCAATATCTTTCACTCTGCTTAATTATCTACAAAAGCCACTAACAGCACAACCCTCAAGCGTTCATCTAAGAATGGGCAATCCTAGTAATGCTGGCAGTAGTTACAGTAATCTTTTGTTGAGCAAATCTCAATACGCAGTTTCTTACAATTGCTATAGAGGGACACCAAATTGGGTAAGTTGGCAGCTAAACACATCATGGCTAGGAAGCGCACCTCGCCAAGATGATTTTCGTGCAGATACTACATTACCTTCAAGCTGCTACCGAGTCACTTCTTCCGATTACACTGGTAGCGGTTTTGATAGGGGACACATGACTGCTTCAGCAGATAGGACAAATACAGTTACCAATAACTCTGCTACTTTTTTAATGACGAATATAATTCCTCAGTCACCTGATAATAATCAGGGGCCTTGGGCTGCACTAGAAAATTATTCTAGAGACTTAGTAAACCAGGGGAAAGAACTCTATATTATTTCAGGCTCCTATGGCACTGGTGGAACTGGGTCGAATGGAACAAAAAACACAATTGCTAATGGTAACGTTACAGTTCCAACTAGAACGTGGAAGGTTATTGTAGTATTAAATTCATCACATTCTGATGCTAGCAGCGTTACTAATAACACAAGAGTAATTGCAGTGAATATGCCTAATTCACAGGGAATTAGAAATAATAACTGGACAAACTACAGAGTTAGTGTTGATTCCATTGAAACAAACACTGGTTACAATTTGCTCTCTCATGTTTCTTCGTCTGTTCAAAGTGTAATTGAGTCTAGAGTTGACAATTTGTAAGGATACTTACTTCACTTAAAACTTAAAGCCTATCTGCAAATTATAGATAGGCTGATGTTTGATTCGTTAGGTTTCTACAACTTTTGTCGAAATTCCGCCTAAATCTTTATCTGAAGTTTTACCAACAATATAGACATCAATACTGATCGTACCTATGCAATAAACCTTGATATTAGTGAGGCAATCTCTTAGTTTTTTGACAAGTGATTTAAACTTTGGCACATTTTGTCGTTGTATTTCATCGTGCCATTCTTTTTCTTGGGCACAGTTCCGAAAAAAATAATCTAGTTCTACTTCTTCAACTGATGTTTCTTGAGGATGTCCTGTTAACTGGAGAAGTTTTTGATTTGTCAAAGGTTCTTGCGCTTGATTAGACCACAAAAAAGCTTCAAAAGGATACTCTGATTCACTTATCATTAACAAACCATCAAAGGCTTGTTTAAGTTTTTCCGTAATCTCGTTAGTCATAAAATTTATTTATGGTTATGAGCATTGATTTTTGAGTTAGATAATTGACAAAGACTGTCTAGAAAACATCATCTCACAACTTCCCGGAATCGCTCTCTTGCATTCCTTCGGAGATGAAATCACTCAAATACTACTGTTCTATTCCCATATACTAATACACGATTTTGTAAATGCGATCGCACTGCTCTTGCTAATACAATTCTCTCCAAATCTTTACCTTTTCTCACCAAATCATCAACTTCATCACGGTGACTTACTCGCACTACATCTTGTTCAATAATTGGGCCTGCATCTAAATCAGCAGTAGCATAATGAGCAGTTGCACCAATAATTTTTACCCCACGTTCAAAAGCTCGGTGATAGGGATTTGCTCCGATAAAAGCTGGTAAAAATGAGTGATGTATATTAATAATTTGTGGGAATTGATTAATAAAATCTGCACTAACAATCTGCATATATTTCGCCAATACAACTAAATCTATTTTGTACTGGCGGAGTAATTCTAGTTGTTGGGCTTCTTGTTCTGATTTATTATCTTTAGTAATGGGAATGTGCTGAAAGTCAATATTAAATTGTTCTGCCACTACCTTTAAATTAGAATGATTACTAATAATCAAAGGAATTTCAGCAACAAATTCTTTAGCACGTTGTCGCCAAATTAAATCAAATAGACAATGGTCTTGCCGACTTACCCAAATAGCAATGCGTGGTACTGTATCAGAAAAACGTAATTCCCATTTAGCACCTAAAGGTTGGGCGATCGCATTAAATGCCGGGGCAATAAATTCTCGCGGTAAATTGAACCCATCTAATTGCCATTCAATGCGGGTAAGGAATAACCCAGCAGCAAAATCTGTGTGCTGATCTGCATGAATAATATTACCACCGTTAGAATAGATGAAATTGGCAAATTTCGCCACCAGTCCCCTTCGATCGGGGCAGGAAATCAGCAATGTTGCTGTGGGATTTGTCATAGTAACTTAGAAAAACTAGTCAGATTTGAAGTAGAGTAGCACAGATGTGCTAACCCATTGTGCGTTACCGAAACATACCACAGAAACCGTAATTGCTTATTTACTATTTGTCGGAGTTGGTAAAGGGGTGCTGAGTCCAGGTAGCTTCTGACTATTATCTACAGGTTGTTTCCACTCTGATAGTTCTCGATTTACGGCATTTGCAAAATCTGTAGATACTAACAGCACATTTATATTTCCATCGGGTTTAGCAGTAGGGTCAGCTTGAGCATACAATAAACGACCGTTAAAGTTAGATTTACCCAAAATCAACTGATGGCTTTGTCGGTTTTTCAGGGTAATATTAATAGTTGCTTGGGGTGGATCTAAGGCAAATTCTCCAAGCTCTTTTGCTGAAGTTGATAAAGTACGCTCGCTATTACCCTTGACCAACAAATCCATTAAATAAGAAACAATAGCATCATTTGCTGGCCCCGATATTGGAGATTTGATTAACCACTTGGGTTTACTAGAAGATTCAGGGTTACGTTCCAGATTCAGGGTGAGTTTTTTTGTCTTGACTGTCAAAGACTGCACATCATCTTCTCCAAAAGAGAAAATTTTCTGCTTTTGCTCCTTGATTTCTTCGCGCACAGTTGCACCTCGAATTTCATGGAAGTAAACAAAACCACCTAAACCCAGCGCTAGCAATATCAAAATTAAAGTCGTTCGTGGCAATTTCATTTTTTAGTCATTTGTCACTTGTACTGAGCGAAGCCGTTGGCGCAGCCTCTCGTAGAGAAGTATTTGTCATTGGTAAAGAGTTAATATTTATAACTCCTAACTCTTGTACAGACGCGATTAATCGCGTCTCTTCTTACCGTCGTTTCCACCAAATAATAACTGCGATCGCAAACCCAATTAAGGGTAAAACTAACAGAGATGACAATATTAAAAGATTAGCTTGTGTGGTTGTCAGGGTTATTCGCCGATTTTTCGGTTCTTTGGGACGAATGGAAAGGGGTTGCTGATCTTGTTGACTCAGCCAAGTAACTGAGTTGAGGAATACATCTCCATTTAATTGCTGTTGAAACAAACCATCAGTGGCAAAATCGGAATTTCCTAAAACTACTAACCGGGACTCGGTAGCTGTTTGAGATGAGGCAGCAGGGGAAGGAGGGGCAGGGGAGGCAGAGGGGGCAGGGGAGGCAGGGGAGGTAGGGGGAGTGGGAGAAGTCTTGCTTTGAGTAGTTGGTGATGGTAAGGGTAAGGCTTGCGGAGTCTTGGAAGAAGGGGAAGGAGTCGGGCTAGTCTTGCTTTGAGTTGTTGGCGATGGTAGAGGTGAAGGTGTGGGTGCAGCTTGGGGAGTGGAAGTAGATTTGGGTGTTTGTTTTCTTGTTAAAGCAACGCCCAAGGTTAAAGGGCCTTTGAGGTCTTTATCTGCATTAAACTCTAATTTTTCGCTTTGGAGGTCGCTTTCTGCCCAACTGCTAGGGTAGGGTTTGGTTCGTAACAGTGGAGTAGCCTGAACACCAGGCACAGAGGTAATTTCCAGTGGTCGCGCAATCGGATAAAAAGAATTGCCGTTACCGAAATCTTTGGTAATCGGATGTTGTCCATATTCTGTGACTAAGGGCGCAGCAGGGCCAAGTCCCACAACGCTTTCGCCAGAGACATCGACTGCTAAACGATTATCCAGACGAACACCCCACTCTTGTAGCAAGCTATTAAGTTTGGGATCGGTATTCGGATCGATCATCAGCAGTAAGTTACCGCCGCGATTAAGGTAGTCTTGCAAAGCTTTGACTTCACCCTCAAACAGCCCTCGTTTGGGGCCAGCTACTATCACTACAGCCGCATCTTGAGGAACTTTGGAAGTTTCTCCTAAATTCAGGGGTGATGTTGTGAAATTTTTGTCGCCTAATCCTTGAACTGCTTGTGATATTGCATCTTTACCAGGCGAAAGTTGGCGTTCGCCATGACCTTGGAGGAAGTAAACTTTAGCTGTGGTTGAATTTGTTAGTTGTTGCAGGCGACTAGTTAATCTAATTTCTGACAATCGCTCATTTTCATTTATTGTTTGTACTAATTGCCGTTTATCGCCAGATTCTAAATAAACTTCTCCATAATCTTTGACGCCAAACTTTTCTGCAAGTCCTGGTCTAGCTTGGGGGTCGATATACTCGTATTTAAATTTTGAGCTTTGGCGTTGATAATTTTCTAGTAGTTCTCTATCTTGGGGATTTTGGTTAATATCAAATACCCATACTTTCACTGGCTGTGGTAAAACCCTTACTAATTCACGTGATTGGGGTGCGAGGGTAAATAATTGAGCCTCTGTTAAGTCTGCTCGTAAGTGATAGCGAGTTCCCAAAAAGTTAATCAATCCCAAAATTGCTAATATTGCCAGAGTTGCCACTAGGGCATTAGTCCCAGCTTGGGTAGAACGACGATTCCACCAGTTACTCTGGTAGCTTTGCCATATTATCCCTAACCCACTAATAACAATTCCTGTAATCAGAAATACTAATGGAATTAGTCCCCACTGGTCAGAGACTAACCCAGCTGTTAAACCGACAGTAATTAGGAATGGGCCTAACCAAAACAGATATTTCCACAGTTTCTTTTTTGCAAGTATCTTCATATTATTAGACTGAAATTAGGAATTAAAAGTTAGGAGTTAGGAGTTAGGAGTTAGGAGTTAGGAGTTATTGACTCTCTGATACTATTATTCCTTTGTTACCTTCTCTAAGAGACGCTGTGCGGATACCTCCTTTTCAGTTGGTTTTTTCATTACTTTGCTTAAGTCCTGATGACTTTTAACTCCTCACTTTTAACTCCTAACTCATAACTTATATAACTACTGCCTTTGAAAACGCAGTGCATCAATTGATTGAGCTGTAAGAAAGATGCCAAAAAAAATGTAACTGGCGAATAAAATTAAAGCGCTAGTATCAAAAATGCCTTGGATTAATGTGTTGTAATGTTTCAGCAACGATAGATAACCTAAAGCTTCACCGACGGGGCCAGGGACAATTTTGGCGATTAAATCAATCAATAACAATAATAAGATGACTGCAAAGGTAAGAACAGCAGATAAAATTGTGCTGTCTGTTAATGAGGAAATAAACATTCCTACAGATAAAATTGCTGCTGCTAATAAGATTAATCCAATATGACCCAGTAAGGGAATTGAGGGCGTCATTGGTGGATTTGAGCCGCTGATGGCGATCGCTTCCAACACTAGCATGGGTACAACCATTGTGATAAAAAATGTGATTACACCTAATAATTTACCTACAGCTACCGCCCAATTAGTGATTGGTGAGGTGGCTAATAGTTCTAAAGTGCCCCGCTTCCGTTCTTCGGCATAAAGTCCCATTGAAAGTATGGGCAGGATAAATAACAATAGCCATCCCATGCGATCTAAAAATGCTCGGACAAATTCGTAGGGGACATCTATTGGTGGTGTTGGCACTCCCAGCTGTTGCCCTTGTGCATCTATTGCCGCGACTCCTACTAAAATGCCATCTGGCCCTAGCAAAATCATCACGAAGAATAACCCGGCGATGAACCAAAATATGCCTGCGATCGCATAAGCCAAAGGTGATACAAAATAACTCTGTAACTCTCGGCGATAAATGGCAATAATATTACTCAGCACTATACCCATTTACGCTGCTCCTTCTTTGTCTGCTGCTAAGTCTACCTCAGGATCGAAATTTTTTTCTTCTGTGGTTAGTTGCAAGAATACGTCTTCTAAGGTGGCGTTAACCCGCCGCAGTTCATGTAAACCAAATCCCGCACGCACTAATGTTGTGGCAATATCGCGTCCTGGTTCTTTTCCTGGTTGCGATATCACCCGCAAGTAAGCGCGATTTGCCTGCGGTTGATAACCTCCGGCTATAGGAATTGATTCAACCAAACTCACACCCGCAACTTTTTGCAATACCTGTTTCGCTAAGGCGGCTTCTCCTTCTATTTCCAACTCATACCCAGAACCACCTGTCAACTGAGTCATCAGGTTTTCTGGTGTATTAGTTGCCACCACTTTACCGCGATTGATGATGGCGACGCGGCTACAAGTCATACTCACTTCTGGCAAAATATGCGTGGAAAGAATAATTGTGTGAGTACCAGCGAGGCTTTTGATTAAGTTCCGCACCTCAATTATTTGTCGGGGATCGAGTCCAACGGTGGGTTCATCCAAAATGATTGCTGGGGGATCGTGAACGATCGCTTGAGCAATTCCGACCCGTTGGCGGTATCCTTTAGAGAGTTTGCGAATAATTACTCGCCGCTTATCTTCCAAGTTGCAGCGTTCGATGGCGGCTGTCACCTTGTTGGGGCGATCGCCTGCTGGAACTCCCTTAATTCGGGCGACAAAATGCAAAAATCCCTCCACCGTCATGTCTGGATATAATGGCGGTGTTTCCGGTAAATAACCAATGCGTTGGCGCACAGCCAAAGAATTCTCATGGACATCATAACCAGCAATTCGAGCATTTCCATTGGTTGCCGGTAAATAACCAGCCAGAATCCGCATGGTTGTGGTTTTTCCAGCGCCATTGGGGCCCAACAACCCTAAAATCTCCCCAGGTTCGACGCTAAAGGTGACATCAGTAATTGCTGGGGTAGAGCCGTATATTTTACTCAGATGTTCAACTTCAATCATCCGTATAGTGGCGATCGCAAATTTATAGAATACCCAATAATCTTAGATCGCAATATTGAGTATGGGGGACTGACACAAAGATTAGCTGACAATGGGTAAAGTTCCTGAAAAACGTCTTTAGGTACTTCCAAATAAAAAACATCCCAAATTTTCTTGTGGTATGGGTGTCCTCACCCGCTTTCAAGGGTAGGTTTTTAGAAAAGGGTAGATGATAGGATAAAACATCGTGGCACAAAGCGGGTCATGAACGAGTATTCAGGTTTGAACAGTTGGATAGCGATCGTTAACCAAAAGCTACCACACCTAAGTCGGCCACAAGCGAAAGTTTTGGCAATGTGGAGTTTTGGTATAGGAATGATGCAATCAACGGGTCTAACAACAGTAGCAGTGTTTTTAGCACAACTACTAAGTGAAAAAGAAAATACAGTCCGGCAGAGATTGCGAGAATGGTATCGAGATGCGGACGATAAAAAAGGTACTCAACGACAAGAAATAGATGTGAGCAAGTGCTTTGCACCATTACTAGGCTGGGTAGTTGATAAGTGGTATTCACAAGAGTCACAACTAGCCTTGGGGATGGATGCAACTACGTTAGGTAGTAGATTCACGGTCTTAGCAATTAGTGTACTGATTCGTGGCTGCGCTGTGCCAGTGGCATGGAAAGTAGTTACAGCTAACAAACCAGGAGCTTGGAAACCTTATTGGTTAGAACTTTTTGATCGCTTAAAACATAGCGTTCCACCAGATATGACAGTAATTGTTACCGCTGACAGGGGATTATACGCTGAATGGCTGTATCACAAAATAGTTGAATTGGGTTGGCATCCTTTTTTACGTATAAATCTTGGTGGGCAATTTCGCCTGTTAGATTCTCATGATTGGATTACTTTGACTGATACTGTTCCATTTGTGGGTAGCCATTGGTGTGGTGTTGTTCAATGCTTTAAAACCAATCCTCTAACTTGTACTCTTTTAGCTCGTTGGGACAAAGGTTACACCGACCCCTGGCTGATTTTGACTGATTTTCTACCACAGACAGCATCTACCACCTGGTATGGAATGCGCTCTTGGATTGAATGCGGTTTCAAGGATACTAAACGTGGTGGCCTACACTGGCATTTTACCAAAATCACTGACCCCAAACGTGCCGAGCGACATTGGTTAGCGTTCGCCCTTGGCGTTGGCGCAGCCATCGCTCTCGCTACTTTCTGGCTGGTCAGTGTTGGCAGTGAGGCTGATGCTACACCTCCTAATAGTAATTATGATGACTTGCCACCAGATCACATAGCACGTACTCAACCACCAGCTAAAAAACCAACACGTTTTTTAAGTTGTTTTCGACGCGGTTTTATTCAGATTATTGTTGCCTTGTTACTCGGTCAACCTTTGCCTATTGGTTGCTTCTTCCCTGAATCGTGGAGAAGTCCCACAGCTTTCTCATCTGCTTAAACAAAAAACCTGCCCTTGAAAGGTCCTCACCCGTCCCCTATAAGATGCCATTGGTGTCAAATTAAGCCATCAGCCCCTAATAAGCCATTCTCATACTCTGCATAGAAACGAGATAAACAAGAGAATAATGGAAAATCGAGCTTTTTTAGATTTGTGTGTACACCATAGCCAATCTGTACTAGGAGCAGTGTCAAGTTAATTAAGCAAGAGTATCTTGAAAGAAACTATTTCTCATTTCTCTTTTGAACAATAACTCGGATTAGCCGTTATTGCCGAAGATATTGAAACACCACAACAAATTTTATGGTTACAGGAACTTAGATGCGAATTTGGTCAAGGTTATCTGTTCTCTAAACCTCTAAAATATGAGACAGCACAAATACTTCTAGCAACTCAAACTATGTATTTATCTTCTGGTGAATTCGGCAAACGATCGGCTAATTAAAAAAGTAGTTGGACGATCTAAATAGGTTATCTCACAACTACAATCAAGATTTTCTGTTTCTCTCTATCTTGAACCAGATATTATTCGATAATTTTTGTTATAAGTTAGCTAGTATTTGTATTTATTATTTTAAATTAGCTAAATAATGTTATTTATCTTGATGGGTCGAGCTAATTGTTTACTCCACATATCAGATAACTAAAACATTGACCTCTGGCAAAAGAGACTTTTATAACTCAGCAAAAATCTATCTGTAGATAACTTACTAAAAATCAAAAACTAGCTTAGGGTATGTACAGTCTCAGCAATGAGTATTAGTTTTTCCCAAAACTTTTCATGCCCCATATTGATTATCCTCAGTTACTGCGTTATGTCCTTGTTGTATTAATTGTCGCACTAGCATTAGTGCTAATGTTAATGCTAGACCCTTGGTTAAGTATGAGTGGAACTTTTTTTCTACTATTTTTTAGCGCTGTAATGTTGAGTGCTTGGTATGGTGGTTTGAAGTCAGGGTTGTTAGCAACTTCATTATCTGCATTACTGAGCAATTATTTCTTTCTCCCTCCAGCTTATGAACTGAGTTTTGATTTATCTAATTCTGTGCAAATTGGGTTATTTGCATTGCAAGGATTGCTCTTTAGTATTTTATGTGAAGCATTAAAAACTGCTAAAACAAGGGCAGATGAAAATCTCCAAAAGCTGAGAGTTAGTGAAGAAAGATTTCGATTAGCGTTAAGCAGTTCAGATATCGTGGTCTTTCAGCAAGACCGCGATTTGCGATATCAGTGGATTCATAATCCTCAAAGTCCAGAAACTGTTGAGGAAATGTTAGGTAAGTCTGATGATGAATTATTTACCGCCTCAGTAGCAGCGCAATTGCAGGCAATTAAGCTAAAGGTAATAAAAACTGGTGTTGCAACCCGCCAAGAGGTTTATTTGACAATTGGTCAAGAAAATCGTTACTACGATTTGCTAGTTGAACCGCTAAGGGATGCAGACAATAACATTTTAGGTATCACCTGTGCAGGTGTGAATATTACTGAGCGCAAGCAGGCAGAACTAGAAAAAGCCAGGTTGCACCAGGAACTTCAACAAGCTATTGGGCAAAAAGATGAATCTCTGGCTTTACTCAATGCTTGGCTTACTAGTTCACCAGTAGCCCTGGCTTTTCTCGATCCTGAACTGCGCTATATTTATGCGAATGAAACGCTAGCTGCGATTAACGGTGTACCGCAAACTCAACATATTGGTCGCACCTTTAAAGAAGTACTACCAGAATGGGCGGCGCAAATTGAGCCTGTTTTTCAGCAAGTGATGAAAACTAGGCAGCCCTTACTCAACCAAGAAGTGAGCGGTGAAACCTATCCGCCTGGGGTATATCGTTATGGTCTTGTTAGCTATTATCCGGTGTGTTTGCCGAATGGACAGTTGTTGGGAGTGGGCATTAGCTCAATTGATATTACTCAACTCAAACAAACTGAACAAGCATTACGAGAAAGCGAAGCTAAGTTTCGCAGTGTGGTTGATTCAAACATGATTGGTATCGGCTTCTGGGATCGAGACGGCAGGATTACAGATGCTAACGATGCCTTGCTGAATATGGTCGGTTATACCCGTGAAGAATTACTTTCTGGAACACTTCGCTGGCAAGACCTAACTCCTACAGAGTACGTGCCACTCGATCGAGAAGCAATAACTCAATTACAAGACAGTTTCTTTTGTACACCATATCAAAAAGAATATATCCGTAAAGACGGCTCACGCTTCCCGATTTTGATCGGTGGTAGCCACTTTGAAGGGACTGTAGATCGAGGAGCTTTTTTTGTCCTCGATATTACAGAGCGCAACCAGGCTGAGGAAAGACTACGCTATATTGCCCAAATTAGTAGTGTACTCTCTACTTCGTTAGATTATGAACAAACCTTACAACAGATCGCCAAAATTTCAGTTCCCCAGCTAGCTGATTGGTGTAGCGTCGATATTTTAAATGAAGATGGTTCCATTCGCCGCCTACCCATTGCCCATGCAGACCCATCGAAAGCGGAGTTGGCGCGTAAACTTCAAGAGTATGTGACAGATTACAAGAGTGCAAGTGCAATTACAAGAGTACTGCAAACTGGACAAAGTGAATTGATCTCAGAGGTATCTGACTCGCTATTAGTCGCAACTACTCAGAATCAGGAACACTTAGAACTTGTTCGGCAATTGGGGATGAAGTCTGTAATGATTGTGCCATTAATCGCAAAAGGGCGCATACTCGGCTGTATTACCTTTGTCAGCACTCAATCAGACCGTCGCTACGATCGCACTGACCTAACTTTAGCAACAGATATTACTCATCGTGCTGCCTTAGCAGTGGAAAATGCCCAACTTTATCGAGACATCCACCAAGCTTTAGTCCATTATGCTGAATCTCTATCTCTTCTAGATGCGCTGCTAGAAGCAGCTCCTATTGCTGTATGCTTTTTGGATCGAGAACTGCGATATATCCGCATTAATCAAGTTTTCGCTGACATTAACGGTTTAGATATAGAAGAACATCTAGGACGCAAATTTAAAGAAGTCTTGCCAGCAATGGCGGCTGAGTTAGAGCCACAATTACAGCAGGTGTTAGATACTGGAGAACCCCTGCTGAATATGGAAATCAGCGGTGAGACAAGAAAACAACCAAGACGTTACGGTTACTGGCTGGGCAACTATTACCCAGTTAATAACGCAATGGGTGAAACAATAGGAATTGGGATTATTTTGGCAGATGTGACCGCAGCAAAGCAAACAGAAGTTGCTTTGCGAGAAAGTGAAGAAAGGTTTCGGGCAATGTTCAATCAGGCAACTGTCGGTATTACTCTAGTAGCGTTGGATGGACGATTTCTGCAAATTAATCCTGCCCTATGCGAAATTACTGGATATAGCCATGAAGAGTTAATGCAAATGAACTTCCAGGAAATTACCCACCCTGACGATTTAGAAGTTGATTTGGAAAATGCTCGGCGAGTTTTAGCAAAAGAAATTAGTGGATATTCCTTAGAGAAGCGCTACATCCGCAAAGATGGTTCTATTGTTTGGGTAAATCTAACTTCATCAGCGGTTTGGAATGCGAAGGGACAACCAATGTATGCATTAGGGATTATTGAAGATATTAGCCATCGCAAACGAGTTGAAGCCACACAAAACTTTTTAGTCGAAGCCAGTACCTTACTAGCTGCCTCATTGGATTATGAAATAACTTTAGAAAATGTAGCTAATCTAGCAGTTCCAACTTTAGCCGATTTGTGCATTGTAGATGTCTTCCAGGAAGATTGGTCAAGTAAACAAATTGCGATCGCAATTGCCGATTCCACAAAACTGAATATTTTAGACGAAATCCGACGGCGTTATCGACCTAAAACCAAAGCCAAAGAGCTGGTACGGCAGCTACGCTTAGGAATATCTGTCTTTTATCCCGAATTATCTGACTCACATCTTTTACAGATGTCTGAAGACGACGAACATCTGCAATTGCTGCAAAGTTTGGATATTCGTTCTCTAATGGTGATTCCAGTTCGTTCTCGCGGGCAATTATTTGGAGCAATCTCTTTTTTTACCGCCGAATCTGGTCGGTACTATCAACAAACAGACTTGGCTTTAGCAGAAGATATTGCTCGGCGGGCAGCGACAGCCATCGACAACGCCAGACTCTACCAGGAAACTGAACGGTCTGTCAATCGCACAGTACTTTTACAAAGAATAACTGCTGCCTTCTCGGAAGCCTTAACTCCCCAACAAGTAGCTAATGTAGTGGTGAACCAAGGCATTGCCGCCTTGGAAGCTACTGGTGGTTCCGTTGTCTTACTGACTGAGGGAAATACTACCCTAAATGTTGTGCAAGCAATTGGCTATCCGCAAACGCTCATCAATACTTTGACAACTTTTCCGATCGCAGCACCTAACCAAATAGCAGAAACAGTCAGAACTGGGCAGCCGATTTTTTTAGAAAATTTAGCAGCCATGATTGCTAGATATCCTGAGTTAGCAGATGTTGTGACTGTTATGGGGAATAATGCCTGGGCTTCCATTCCCTTGGTAGTAGAAGGTAAAGTAATTGGCGCACTGGGATTAAGCTTTACGACTGGACAAATATTTAATGAAGAAGACCGGGGATTTATGTTGACACTGGGACAGCAGTGTGCTCAGGCGATCGCCCGCGCTCAACTTTACGAAGCTGAAAAGACTGCTAGGGCCCAAGCCGAGACAGCCAACCGAATTAAAGATGAATTTCTCGCTGTCCTTTCCCACGAACTCCGAACTCCCTTGAATCCAATTTTAGGATGGGCAAAGTTACTCAGAACCCGCAAGTTCGACGAAGCTACTAAAATCCGAGCATTGGAAACAATCGAGCGGAATGCCAGGTTACAAACCGAATTGATTGGAGATTTACTTGATGTTTCGCGGATTTTGCAAGGTAAGGTTAGGTTAAATCTCCATGCAGTGGATTTGAAAATAGCGATCGCAGCTGCATTAGAAACAGTGCGTTTAGCAGCAGAAGCTAAATCGATTCAAATTCAAACGGTGTTAAGTAATGATATCGGCAAAGTTCTTGGCGATGGCGATCGCTTGCAACAAGTGATGTGGAATCTCCTCTCCAATGCTGTTAAATTCACACCCACGAATGGACTTGTACAAGTGCGTCTCGAGCAAGTTGGTTTAGATGCCCAAATCCAGGTAATTGATACAGGTAAAGGAATTAACCCAGAATTTTTGCCCTACGTCTTTGATTACTTCCGGCAAGCAGATGCTAAGACAACCAGAGTATTTGGCGGATTGGGATTGGGGCTGGCAATTGTGCGTCATTTGGTAGAACTTCACGGTGGCACAGTTCAGGCAGAGAGTCCGGGAGAAGGACAAGGTGCTACCTTCACAGTTAAACTACCTTTGCTGAAAAATTCTGAGTTGCGAGTTAGCAGTGGTGAGGCTTCTCAAGCAGAACTCAGTACTGAAGAGACATTACTGGCTGGAGTCCAAATCCTGCTTGTGGACGATCAAGCCGATGTGCGAGAGTTTTTTAGCTTTGCGCTGGAACAATATGGCGCGACGGTAACGGCAGTTGAATCAGCAGATGAAGCGCTACAAACATTAATGCAATCAAACCCAGATATCCTCTTAAGCGATATTGGCATGCCCTTCATGGATGGGTATATGTTGCTACGTGAAGTGAGAAAATTACCACCAGAGCAAGGCGGACAAATTCCGGCGATCGCTTTGACTGCTTATGCAGGAGAAATTAACTACAACCAAGCAATGGCAGCAGGATTTCAAAAACATCTACCTAAACCCGTCGATCCAGCGGATTTAGCCGCAGCGATCGTTAGTCTCATTGGGCACACTTCACCTTCTGAGTAAATAAACTCTTTAATTTCTCTTCTTTCTTTTACAAATCAAATTAAATATATATTTTTTATTTTTATTTAGAAATTTGCCGTTTGCAAATTGATGTTATAAATTAGCGTGAGTTCGATGAACCTCTCCCTCCCAGCCTCCCTTTCCGAAACGGAAAGGGAGGAGAAAGAAAAATTAAGCTTTTTGCTCCCCTCTCCGCATCGGAGAGGGGCTGGGGGAGAGGTCAAATAAGACTTGTCAAACTCACGTTAAATTAATGCTCAGGTTTTAATCAGAGATTTATTTACCAATGAAAACCCAACAGTTCAGTTCAACAACCCTAGAAAATAGACCTCCCAAGACGAAAAAACAGTCTTTTCCTGGTAAGAGTATTGGTACTCCCAAAGTACCATTTCGTAAATCCCATAAAATAGTCCAACAACATGAGTTACTTAGTGACTGGGAACACGCAAGTTAATTTAGTAACCTACTATGGCTACGATCTAAACTGATGTAAGTAAGTCGGTAAGAAGAAATCAAACTAGATTAAGTAATGTAAAAAATATTGAGATTAGTTTGTAGTGAGGACTTTAGTCCTCTTTTGAGGGCTGAAAGCCTCTCTGCGAGATGCTTCGCGAACACTACAAACCTTGAATTATTCACGCCGCTTTACTTACTACTCTCGGTATCCAGTCAGACATTAACTGATACCAATTTTCTCTGAAGTTGCACTTAATAACGAAGTGATGATATAATCCCATCCACAAATAGAAGCGTAGTTTACCGCCGTAGGTCTTACCCTGAGCCTGTCGTACTCCTTCGGAGAAGCAAGCTACGCGGAGCGTCTCGTAGAGAAGGGCATCGCTTCTGCTGAGATGGAACCCTTGAACCTGTTTTAACTTCCGTCTTAATTCATCTTTAGGCCCCTCGTTTACTCACCATCAAATTTTCTTAACACCTTGGTATCAAGAAATGGAAAAGTATTTAGTCACCAAAGAAGAGATTGAATCTTATGAAGGACTAGAAAAAACACATTTTCTCAACTCTAATGCTCGCAGACTAAATAAGTCTTTAGGGGATTTGACAGGTTTAAAAAATATTGGTTTCCACATCATTGAGGTAGAGCCTGGACGTGAATCAACGGAGCTTCACATGCACTATCACGAAGAAGAGTGCGTATACATTCTTGAGGGAGAAGCCGAAGCAACAATTGGAGAAAGCGTTTATCCAGTTAAAGCAGGAGATTTTATTGGATATCGCGCTGGTGGTAAGCCGCACAACCTGAAAAACACGGGCAATTCTATATTCAAATGTATAGTAGTTGGTCAAAGGCTAGAGCATGATATCGGTGATTATCCAAATTTGCACAAGCGTATATATAGGAGCAAAGGTTTAAAGTGGAATCTGGTGGATATGG
Source organism: Nostoc sp. DSM 114167 (assembly GCF_052692655.1). Lineage (NCBI taxonomy): Bacteria > Bacillati > Cyanobacteriota > Cyanophyceae > Nostocales > Nostocaceae > Nostoc > Nostoc sp. DSM 114167. The sequence goes on along the minus strand of NZ_CP195116.1, from coordinate 1,509,835 downwards.
AAAATATAGCTGAACCAGTAGCAGGTAAGAAGGCATAATAGGTAGAATGCATTTCCTCATGATTTCTTTGGCTCTATTGCCATGAGCCAACAATCTGAGTATTCTCTTTCATGCAATTCATGTGCCGGCAATAGCTTTACTTTCACAAAACCACATTTTTCATAACAGCGAATAGCACGGTAATTGTTAACGTGCGGATCTATAACAATTTTCTGAGCTTGACACTGTTCAAAAAGATAGTTGATAAATACTGACAGCATTTTTGTACCAATTCCCTTGTTCCAATAGCCGGTTTCGCCGATGAATAAGTCAATCGCATAGACGCGATCGGTTTGGTCGAGATGATACAATTGTCTATCTGTTTCCGATAAGTCATTGAGCGTACAATACTGCAAATAACCAATGGGAATATTTTGATAGTAGAGGAGGCAAGGAATAATCGGCTCATCTCCTCTAACCATCGGTTTGTAAGTTTCTATAATTCTTTCTAAAGGGAAAGGATTATCTCTTCCTTCATAAAATTCTAAAACTTTTGCATTAGTTAACCATTTTGCCATCAACTCATAATCATACATTTCATCTTGCATGAGACGAATAGATATTTCGTCTTTTATAATCAGCATATCTTGTATAGATAGAATATTTTTTATAGCAGCTATTAATATAAGTTGTTAAAAATATCTATATTCTGACATAATTTGTGGAAAAAAGAGGAATTTTATCTCTATTTTTTAAGAATAAAATTCCCCTTAAACCCTTATAAGACCCTTGAGATTAGATAGTTATCCACAGGTGAGATTTACTTAGTTCCCACCAGATACAACAGCTTTATTATGTATCGCAGTGTCTTCAGGCTTTCTCTGCCATTTACCATCATTGCCTGGTTCGTATTCATTTTTTACACTATTCCAAGCAATATCGCGCGCACCCTCTTCACTCGAACCATCACTTTCAGCAGCATTAAATGCCGCAAGAAAAATCTGTTGTGCGTGTTCAGGCAGTTGTCCCTTGATGTCTTCCGCTAATTCATCTATTTTGTTATAAGGCATGAACTCACTCCGAATTATCTTAACTTGAGTCCATGCTAAAGAACTGGTAATCTAATTTCCTCCTTCTCTAAGTAGAGACTAAATAATCATACTTTTGGCTGAGTCAAACAATTTTTAAATCAGCGATGCAATGATATTAATACTCATAGCTAAAATGGTGGTATTGAAAAAAAATGATAATATGCCATGTAACAGAGTCAAGCGTCTCATATAGGGTGATGTTGTCTGCACATCTGAAACTTGACTGGTCATGCCGACAACAAATGAATAATATAAAAATTCCCAGTAGTCTGGATAGTCGTTATGAGGAAAATCTAAACCTCTAGTGATTTCTTCACTATGATTACGATTAATATATTTATAATAACTGTGCGCATATTGCACTGCAAACATCGTATGCACTAATAACCAGGAACCGACAATGGTCATAATTGAAAGTACAACGTGTAGGGTAAGCTGAATTATTGACAATCCTTTTTTATCAAGTAAAAACCCAATAGCTAAAACACTGGCACAAGCCGCAGCAATTACCAGCATAAATATAGCCAAATGTCCTTCGTATTCACTCTCGGCATAACGGCGAATTTTTTCTGGGTTAGCCTTGGTCATTTTCCACCACGTTATCGCTAAGAAAAAGTCAATACCGGAGTTCCAAGCGCAGAGAATGCGAGTAGGTAAGTGCAGAGAAGGCGGCAGGATGACTGAAACTAATACAGCAAATCCGACAGCAACAATTAGTCGGGGTCGAGAGTCAAAGTTTTTAAATAAATTAAATTTCACAAATTTAGCGATCGCAGAGTTTAACTAATTCGTAATTCATAATTTTTGGTGAAACACTACACCACATTCCACAATCTTCATTCCAGATTTTACAATAGTCTAAATCCACATAAGTAGATGGACAAAAATATTTACAACCATTGCAAACTCTGTGAATCACCCAATACTCTGGGAATGTCTCACTCGCAATGACATGGTGTAATTAATTTTGTCCAACTACTTCTTTATCTTCCTAGTCTTTAATCTCCAGCTTTTAGTTCAATTAAAAATTATTGGAACTTGGCTCTAATCGTCTCTATGCGTTTACGATTAACACCCAAATCGCTTTGACCTAAACGTGAAGCTGAACGTACATGGATAACATTGGTAGTCCGGTCTAGATAGAATTCTACATCATCCACAAATCCCAGTAAAGCACTTTTAAATTCTGCATATAAATAATCATTACTGAAAGTAATGATTTTGGTTCTTGGTAAAGACTCAATAATCTGTTTAAGATTAGTAATCGCTTGTTCTGGAGTAGATGTAAAAGTCAGTGGTGCAATTTGATGAGATGCATCTGTACTCTGACTAGAAACGCAATTGGGAGAATTAGGGCAAGATGCTAATTTACCGTTGCTAATACCTAAATTATTTGGTCGTTTGCCAGCAAAAACCATAATTATGTCTCCGGGTGAGTGATTAACAATTCAAAATTCAAAATTCAAAATTCAAAATTAAAGACATTTCAAATGGGGATTTAAACCCCGACTGAAACTGCTGCTACATATAGATGTAGGGGTCTTAACCCCTTGAACTTACGATAAATATACTCTCACACATTTGTTTGAATCACTGTAATATTTTGCTGTAATCGCATCTTCTGGCAAATGACAGATTCACTAAAACATCGGTGATGCGATCGCTGTTTATGATTCAATACGCTTGGGTTAGCGCCAAAAACCCAACATTTTCATAACTTTGTTGGGTTGCGCCTTGCTTCACCCAACCTACAATTTTTCATAAAAAAAAGCCTGTATTCTTTGCTCAATAAAGCTTACAGGCTATATTACATCTATACCGAGTCATTTCAGACTAGGCGATACTCAAATTAACTCGGACAATCAAATCGTTGTAATCTCGATCGCCGCCATTAGCTAAATCCTCAAAGCCAAAAGCGTTATTTCCTAATAGGCGAATATGATCTGCTTTGTCAGTGTTAGCACCCAAGAAGGAGAAGTAAACTGCCGGATCGTTATTGGTATTGCTATCAAGAATTGCATCAGTCCCGGCATTAACGATGATAAATGGGACGAAAATAGCACCAGGTTGGAAATTACCTGTGAAAGTTGCTGTACCTTCGTTAGCTACACTCAAATCAATACCAGCGACACGGTGACTAATAGCTGCTTGAGTATAACCCGCCTGTCCAACCAGCACATCTGGTTTACCATCGCCATTGGTATCGATGCCACCATTCTCATCAGTTATCTGATAAAAGCCAACAAAGTTGTTAAAAGCTGCTTCTCTATGAACTACAAATTCGGCTTTCACCAATTGTTTCACATCCCGTAAATCAATTAGTTCGGGTTCATACTTTCCTTGAAGACCAGTACCTAAAGGTGGATCTTGCTCTGTTGCTGCAATCTTGACAACCAAATTCTGGAAGTTGAGAGAGAACCCTGTATCGTCCACATTCGTATCCGAGGCAAAAAGCACCTGAGAAAAAGGGGTTTGTCCAGATAGCACCGCCTGAGTAGTGCTGCTACGGATTAAATAAAATCTTAGGTTGCTCTCAGAGTTGAACTCCAGTAACCTGCTGAGGTCAGTGGGATTAAAACCATTGGGTAGTTTGGCAAGAGATGAAAGAAGCACTGTTGCTCGTTGGAGAGCTAGTTCGGTGTAATTTGCAGCACCAGGGGCTACGCCATTAATCCTACCTTCTGCATCGTCAACGACAAATACACCCAGTTCATTGACTTCTTCAGAAGTGTTGCTTTTAATCTTGACTGAGAGTTTGGCTTTTTCACCGTCAACTTGATTTTTGATCGTAAAGATATCACCTGTAATTCTTGTCAGTAGGCTAGTTGATTTAGTCTCAGCAGTAATTTCTTGAGCAATGGTGAGTGCAAACACATCACTGACTTCAGCCCCAACCAAATCTTTGGCAGTAACTTTGATGTTCAAGCTACCCAAGTTATTATTCGTAGGAGTGCCGCTGAAAGTACGCTTATTAGGATTGAAGCTTAACCAACTGGGTAGTGGGTCGCCGTTGTCTAAGGTAGCAGTGTAGGTTAGGGTATCTTCAATATCTACATCGCTAAAGGTGTTTTCAGGGATAGTGAAGTTAAAGGTAGTTTCTGCCGTAACTTTTTGGTCAGCGATCGCCTGCTCTACAATTGGTGGATTGTTAGCTTTAGCAATTGTGAGTGCAAATACATCACTAATTTCAGCAAGAGCCGGATCTGTGGCGGTGACTTTAATGTTCAAGCTACCCACATCATCATTCGTAGGAGTGCCGCTGAAGGTAAGCTCGTTAGCATTGAAGCTTAACCAACTAGGTAGTGGATCGCCATTGTCTAAGGTAGCAGTGTAGGTCAGGGTATCTTCAAGATCCACATCGCTAAAAGTGTTTTCAGGAATGGTGAAGTTGAAGGTAGTTTTTGCTGTGGCCTTTTGGTCAGCGATCGCCCGATCTACAATTGGCGCACTATTGAACTTAGCAACTGTCAATACAAACACATCACTGGCTTCATCCCCAGAAATATCCTTGACAGTGACTTTGATATTTTGATTACCCAAATTCTCCATCGTCGGAGTACCACTAAAATTCCGGGTAGCAGAATTAAAAGTTAGCCAACTGGGCAGTGGTTCGCCGTTTTCGAGAGTAGCAGTGTAGGTGAGGCTATCGCCGGCATCAATATCAATGAAGGTATTTTCTGGGATCGTGAAATTGAACTGCGTATTTATAAGTACCTTTCGATTAGCGATCGCCTCAACTAACTCTGGTGCATCGTTAACGTTCTTAACAGTAAGTGCAAAATCATCACTGACTTCAACCCCAAAAATATCCCTAGCAGTAACTTTAATGTTGAAGTTACTCACATCTGCATTTAAGGGAGTGCCATTAAAGGTTTTGGTAGCAGCATTGAAGGTTAGCCAACTAGGTAGAAAATCCCCATTTTCGAGAGTGGCGGTGTAAGTGAGGCTATCGCCAGCATCGACATCCTTAAAGGTGTCTTCTGAGAAAGTGAAATTGAAAACCGTGTCTTCTATTGCTTCTTGGTTTGCAATTTCGTTCATCACCTCTGGCGCATCGTTGGTGTTGTTAACAGTGAGCGTAAACACATCACTGATTTGAGCAACAGCTAAATCCGTGGCAGTAACTTTAATGTTTAAGCTACCCACGTTTGCATTTAAGGGAGTGCCACTGAAGGTTTTGGTCGCAGCATTAAAACTCAGCCAACTCGGTAGAGAGTCGCCGTTTTCGAGAGTGGCAGTGTAGGTGAGAGTGTCGCCAGCATCAACATCCTTAAAGGTGTTGTCTGGGATAATGAAGGTGAAAAGTGTGTCTTCTGTTGCTTGTTGAGGAGCGATCGCCTGAAATACCTCTGGCGCATCGTTGACGTTGTTAACAGTGAGTACAAAAATATCATTCGCTTGGGCAAGAGCTAAATCCGTAGCAGTAACTTTAATGTTGAGGCTACCTACGTTTGCATTTAAAGGAGTGCCACTGAAGGTTTTGGTTGCAGCATTAAAACTCAACCAACTCGGTAAAGACTCACCATTTTCGAGAGTGGCAGTGTAAGTAAGAGTGTCGCCAGCATCAACATCCTTAAAGGTGTTGTCTGGGATAATGAAGGTGAAAACTGCATCTTCTGTTGCTTGTTGGTTTGCAATTTCATTCGCCACCTCTGGCGGATCGTTGGTGTTGTTAACGGTGAGTACAAAAATATCATTCGCTTGGGCAAGAGCTAAATCCGTAGCAGTAACTTTAATGTTGAGGCTACCCACGTTTTCATTTAAGGGAGTGCCACTAAAGGTTTTGGTAGCAGCATTAAAATTCAACCAACTCGGTAGAGAGTCGCCGTTTTCGAGAGTGGCAGTGTAAGTGAGAATGTCGCCAGCATCAACATCCTTAAAGGTGTTGTCTGGGATAATGAAGGTGAAAACTGTATCTTCTGTTGCTTGTTGGTTAGCAATTTCATTCGCCACCTCTGGCGGATCGTTGGTGTTGTTAACAGTGAGTGTAAACACATCACTGATTTGAGCAAGAGCTAAATCCGTGGCAGTAACTTTGATGTTCAGGCTACCCACGTTTGCATTTAAGGGAGTGCCACTGAAGGTTTTGGTTGCAGCATTAAAGCTTAACCAACTCGGTAAAGACTCACCATTTTCGAGAGTGGCAGTGTAGGTGAGAGTGTCGCCAGCATCGACATCATTAAAGGTGTTGTCTGGGATAATGAAGGTGAAAACTGTATCTTCTGTTGCTTGTTGGTTAGCAATTTCATTCGCCACCTCTGGCGGATCGTTGGTGTTGTTAACGGTGAGTACAAAAATATCATTCGCTTGGGCAAGAGCTAAATCCGTAGCAGTAACTTTAATGTTCAAGCTACCCACATTCTCATTTAAGGGAGTGCCACTGAAGGTTTTGGTTGCAGTATTAAAATTCAACCAACTCGGTAGAGAGTCGCCGTTTTCGAGAGTGGCAGTGTAAGTGAGAATGTCGCCAGCATCGACATCCTTAAAGGTGTTGTCTGGGATAGTGAAGGTGAAAACTGTATCTTCTGTTGCTTGTTGAGGAGCGATCGCCTGAAATACCTCTGGCGGATCGTTGACGTTGTTAACGGTGAGTACAAAAATATCATTCGCTTGGGCAAGAGCAGTATCCGTAGCAGTAACTTTAATGTTCAAGCTACCCACATTCTCATTTAAGGGAGTGCCACTGAAGGTTTTGGTAGCAGTATTAAAACTCAACCAACTCGGTAGAGAGTCACCGTTTTCGAGAGTGGCAGTGTAAGTCAGAATGTCACCAGCATCAACATCCTTAAAGGTGTTGTCTGGGATAGTGAAGGTGAAAACTGCATCTTCTGTTGCTTGTTGAGGAGCGATCGCCTGAAATACCTCTGGCGGATCGTTGACGTTGTTAACGGTGAGTACAAAAATATCATTCGCTTGGGCAAGAGCAGTATCCGTAGCAGTAACTTTAATGTTCAAGCTACCCACATTCTCATTTAAGGGAGTGCCACTGAAGGTTTTGGTAGCAGTATTAAAACTCAACCAACTCGGTAGAGAGTCACCGTTTTCGAGAGTGGCAGTGTAAGTCAGAATGTCACCAGCATCAACATCCTTAAAGGTGTTGTCTGGGATAGTGAAGGTGAAAACTGCATCTTCTGTTGCTTGTTGAGGAGCGATCGCCTGAAATACCTCTGGCGGATCGTTGACGTTCTTAACGGTGAGCGTAAACACATCACTGACTTGAGCAAGATAAGTATCCGTAGCAGTAACTTTAATGTTCAAGCTACCCACATTCTCATTCAAGGGAGTGCCACTGAAGGTTTTGGTTGCAGCATTCAAGGTTAACCAACTCGGTAGAGAGTCACCGTTTTCGAGAGTGGCAGTGTAAGTGAGAATGTCTTCAGGATCTTGATCTTGGAAGCTATCTGAGATTGTGAAGTTGAAATTTATGTCTTCTGGAGTCTCTTTGTCTGCGATTTCCTTCACTAGTACTGGATTTTGGTTAACCCTGTAACGTGCCACAGCAAAGTTATTGGCGCTTATTCCCGCGACTATTACCGTACCATCGTGTTGGGTGAGAGCATAGGCATTATCAGTAGTCTTTGTGCCGATATCAGTAGTGATAATGCCAGTAGTGTTGAAATCAGTGTCAAGAGTACCATTGCTGTTGTAACGTACTAAAGCAAAGTTATTGTTACTCGAACCCGCCACAATAATTTTGCCATTAGCTTGCACGCTAACGCTGTAGGCTATGTCAGTACTGCCCAAGTTAGTAATGACCTTGCCAGCAGTACCAAAGCTGGTGTCGAGACTTCCATTGCTGTCGTAACGTACCACAGCAAAGTTATTACTACTCACTCCCGCTAACAGAATCTTGCCATCGTCTTGCAGGGCAATGCTGTAGGCGGTGTCCGTGGTATTAGTACCAATATCAGTAATGACCTTGCCAGCAGTACCAAAGCTGGTGTCGAGACTACCATTGCTGTCGTAACGTACCACAGCAAAGTTATTATTACTCACTCCCGCTAACAGAATCTTGCCATCGTCTTGCAGGGCAATGCTGTAGGCTATATCAGTACTGCCCAAGTTAGTAATGACCTTGCCAGCAGTACCAAAGCTGGTATCAAGACCTCCATTGCTGTTGTAACGTACCACAGCAAAGTCATTACCGCGCTTTCCTGCCAGCAAAATCTTGCCATCGTCTTGTAGGGCAATGCTGTAGGCTATGTCAGTACTGCCCAAGTTAGTAGTAACCTTGCCAGCAGTACCAAAGCTGGTATCAAGACCTCCATTGCTGTTGTAACGTACCACAGCAAAGTTACTACTACTCGCTCCCGCTACCAGAATCTTGCCATCGTCTTGCAGGGCAATGCTGTATGCTATGTCAGTATTGCCGAAGTCAGTAGTGACTTTGCCAGTACTATTAAAGCTAGTGTCGAGACTACCATTGCTGTTGTAACGTACTACAGCAAAGTTATTATTACTCACTCCCGCTACCAGAATTTTGCCATCGTCTTGTATGACAATGCTTCTAGCAATGTCAGTGGTATTAGTACCAATATCAGTAGTGACTTTGCCATCACTATCAAAGCTGGCATCGAGAACTACAGATAGAATTGAAGCGTAGGCTGTTATTACTTCTTGCCCAAACGCTAAACGAGGAACAATAGATCCTGTAGAAACCTCCAGTTCCCAATCACCACCTAATGCAGCACTCCCTGTCAAGTCATCAGAGGCCGCTACTACTGCACCTGTCAATTCGCTCAGACAGCGTATAAACAATACACCTGGCTCGGTTTGAGCGACTTTGCAACCATATAGCAGTAGTTGTGCGTCTTCACCCAAAGCATTTGCCCAACCCATAAGTTGGGCTGCGTAACGATTGAGCGTTTCGTTGTTGAGTTGACTGTTGCCCAAATAGATGCACCCAGGTGCGCCGTGGGAAACAATGTGCAGACTATTGACTCCCTGATGAGACTCCAGCACTCGACTAATTTGCTCAATACCATCTTGGTTGGCATCTAAGACTACAATTGAGGTATCTGGTAATACACCCATTACCAGACTTTGGTAGTCATCAATCTGTGGGTCAATAAAAACTAGGCGAGTAGGATACAAGTCTAAAGTTGATTTAATATTAATGCTGTTAGATATTTTGTTTATAGTAAAGTTTTTATTGCTATTATGCTTTATCATAAATTTCCAATGGTAAATCCCTGATATTCAGCAAAAATGAAACTTTTTGCAGATCGTTTCTTGTAGTTGCTTTCACTTTCAATGTAGGAATAAAATAAATCCTTTCCCTCGGTAAATCCACCAGTTTAATTAATGAAGATTTAGAAATTTTGGGCATAGAAAGTAGCTGAAATTTTTGATAAAAAACTCAGTAAACATCCAATACGGTTTGGGGAAAGGGGAAAGGGGAAAGGGAGAGAAAAAACCTCTAACCCAAACCCAGTAACCTTTTCCTAAAGGGAATTCTGAGTTAAAAAGACTTATCCGAACCGTGTTGAGTACACATCTATATCCTGACGTTGCATATTTGCGGAATGATTTAGCAACGTCCAAAAATTTCCTCAGTTTCCTCTGCTTGCCTCAATTCATAGCACTGTTCTGCAATGCCCTATTGCTAGATTTCCTGTTTCCTCCCTAGACAAGTAAGTTCTCCGAATCAAATCGGATTCCTATATGATCCGGTAAGTATCGTCTAAATGAAGAAAGATTTATGACGCAAACAATTTCAATTAACGACTCCGGGCGCTTGCAACTCACGCCGCTAGAAATCCCATCCCGTCTGCTGTTGGGACCAGGGCCATCTAATGCCCATCCCACAGTTCTCCAAGCGATGAATACTTCACCCGTTGGGCATCTTGACCCAACTTTTCTCGCACTCATGGATGAAATTCAGTCGTTGCTACGGTACGTATGGCAAACAGAAAACTCACTTACTATTGCAGTCAGCGGTACGGGAACAGCTGCAATGGAAGCAACCATTGCCAATGCTGTAGAACCCGGTGATGTAGTTTTAATAGGTGTAGCTGGTTACTTTGGTAATCGCCTTGTGGATATGGCTGGACGTTATGGCGCTGATGTGCGAACCATTACCAAACCTTGGGGACAAGTCTTCAACTTGGAGGAAATTCAAACTGCCTTAAAAACTCATCGTCCAACTATTTTAGCTCTAGTTCATGCCGAAACTTCCACAGGCGCACGTCAACCCTTGGAAGGGGTCGCTGATTTGTGTCGTGAATTTGGCACTTTGTTATTAGTGGATACGGTGACAAGTTTGGGCGGCGTCCCCTTGTTTTTGGATACTTGGGGAGTTGACTTAGCCTATAGTTGTAGCCAAAAAGGGTTAGGTTGCCCGCCTGGTGCTTCTCCTTTTACAATGAGTGCGCGTGCAGTTGAAAAATTGCAACAGCGACAAACGAAAGTTGCAAACTGGTATTTAGATATGTTGTTGCTGGGCAAGTATTGGGGCGCTGAACGCACCTATCACCACACAGCACCCATTAATTTATACTATGCATTGCGGGAAGCACTACGTTTGCTTGCAGAAGAGGGATTAGCAAATTCCTGGCAGCGGCATCAAAAGAACGTAGAATATCTCTGGGAAGGTTTAGAGAATTTAGGACTGAGTATGCACGTTGAGCAAGAGTATAGATTGCCAACACTTACCACTGTCCGCATTCCAGCCGGGGTAGATGGGAAAGCGATCGCACAGCAGTTACTCAATGAACATAATATTGAAATTGGCGGTGGTCTTGGCGAACTTGCAGGTAAAGTTTGGCGCGTGGGATTGATGGGCTTTAATAGTCGAAAGGAAAGTGTTGACCAACTTTTAGCAGCACTGCGGCAGGTTTTGCCTAAGTAGTTTTGATATATGGTGCGTTAAAAGTAGCTTAACGCACCTGAGAAAAAGAGCATCGCGCTAACTTCACTGCGAGAAAAAGCCAACAACCAGCAGAGGCAAAAGTATTAAGACAGATACAATCAAAACCAGGGTTGCCGGCTCAACTTTAATGTGGTTATTTTGTGGATCGCGCATTTGGTACTATCTCGAACAATAAATATATTAACCAAGCCTAAAGGATGTTTACTTTTTTTTCCAACCCCAATGAGGTTTAGAAGTGTAAACTTTTTAGCCCATCAGCTTATTTCTTCCAAGGCAATTTAGTCCCCATTTCAGTTAAAGCTGAGAAGATAAGATAGAGAATGAGTAACCCAGCAGCCGCAAAGAAAGTGAGTAAATCGTTATCCATAAATGCTCCACGCTAAAACTTAGCTAATCATAGCGGAATCGTCTAATCTTTAGCATTTTTCTGAGTCTGCAATCTTTGATCTTCTGGGTGCAAACTGTACCAGCCATACCAGTGACGAACTGCTAGCCAAATCGCTGAAAGCAATCCCGCTAAACTAAGGGTTAGTCCGCTAAACGGTACTAATAATCCAAAAATAGGTAGTACTGCTCCAGCAATAGTAGCCACGATCGCAGCCAACGAAACACTGCGGCTAGCTCCCAATCCCCATGTTAAAATTAGTAAAACGATCGAAATTAAAGTCCAAGCCAACTGAGCATTGATAACACGGGCTAGATAGGTCAAAGTCAACAGACAAGCAAAGAAAATACTAGCAGCGATCGCAATATTTCTAAAACTCATTGGCAGTGACAAATATAACAACAATATCCACCACAAAAATATTGCTGGTGCTAGTAATAAAAGCCGGGGAATGATGCCAGTATGACGAATGGGGTCAGTGTTAGTAAACACTCCAAATGGATTTTTGACTGAAACATTATCGTCAAATTTCCAAGTAAACTGAGTACTACGTCCAGTAACTTTAATTTCATTCGGTACAACACCACTAGCAAAATCAGCCGGAGCAAAGTTGGCAATTGCTGTGAGGCGAAAATTAGAAAGCAACTGTCCTGCGGCGCTGTAAACCCAGCGAGGCCCGCCTTGAGCCTGATAGGTGACTCGAAAGGTGGTTTCTTCTCCTGGTTGCAGCTGGAAGGGAAAGCCATAGTCTCCCGGATTAGTTTGTTGTAGCCTAGTGCCGTTACGCTCTACTTTGTAGCCAGCAAGAAGTGTGTAGCCGTTAGGTGGCGATGCTTCAAAAAAGAAATTATTAATATCCTTGAGTTGGTTAACTACTTTATAATCAGCAGTGTATTCCACGCGATAAATTGAACTGCGACCTGGAACATCTACGCTTTGGTCTAGCTTGACTTGAATTTGCGAACCACCCAGCGTTAAGAACCGGTTAATCTCTCGCGTATCATTGACTTTGACTATCTTGCCATTGGCTTGCGTGGTATAAGAGTATGGCTCCTGGATAGTGTAGCGGACTTGCGGGGCAGATTGTTCGAGCTTTTCACCTGCGACACTTTCAGCTACTTGAGCTACCTTTGTTTGTTCCCAGTAGTGATAGCGATTGCTCAAAGTCGAACACAGAAAAAATCCCGGAACTAACAAGACTAATACTAGAGTTAAATGCTGTAATCCCCGCAAGAGTTGGGAATAACGAACAGCCCATTCGCCAATGAATATAAACTGTTCCGGCTGGCTGCGACGCAAAGAAAAACTGATGAGTGCGATCGCAACTCCTAAAGCTACGACCAAAAATACTAATAACAATGAAGCTTTGAGCGCCTGGGTTCCAAATTGAACCAGTTCAACTGGATGCGTCAAATCGGGTAATCCGGGAATACCTTGAGCAGAAGATGACATTGGTTGATTTTTGCAGAATTTGAAGAACCAGACCAATAAAATCTCTTAAAAGTTTCTGGACAATAGTTTTATTTGATACCCAGACAATTGAGATAAGTGCTGTGTTGGTGTAGCTACCTCTGTGACCATCGTAGGTCTTACCCTGAGCCTGTCGTACCACTTGCCTACGGCACGCTCCGCGAACGTGGAAGCAAGCTACGCGGAGCGTCTCGTAGAGAAGGGCATCGCTCTGTTCCTGACTTGCTCGACTGTAACTTGGTATAAACACCAAAAACCCGGTTTTAATGACCGGGTTCTTGAGGGAAAACAATGGGGATATATTCCCCGAAGGTTAGTTATAGAGGTTCAGTATAATATCGATGCTCTGATATTTACTACCACGCTATTGTTACCCATTCCGGAAAATTAGCTAAGAATTTTTGACTAGTCTTCTTTAGACTTGTCCCTTAATAAGGTAGAGTAACGATTAGCAACTGGAATCAGACAGAAAAATGCTAGACATCAATCGGGTTTTGAAAGAAGACCGCCTGCTGAGGGCATTGACTGGACTAAACCGTAAGGCATTTGATGAATTGTTGCAAGGCTTTGAAATTGTACTCAACCAAGAAGCGATGCCCTTCTCTACGAGACGCTCCGCGTAGCTTGCTTCCACGAAGTGGTACGACAGGCTCAGGGTAAGACCTGCGGTGGTAACAGACTTGTACTGAGTTTCGATACTTCGACTGCGCCCTTCGGCTACGCTCAGGACAGGCTCAGTGCATCGCTGCGCGGTAATCGAGCGACTTGTACTGAGTTTCGACTACGCGGTAATCGAGCGAAGTCGAGATTCAACTACCGCGTAGTCGAAGTAAGTCGAGATTCAACTACCGCGCAGCCGAAGTAGCTTTGTCGTACCCCTCCTCTTAAGCAAGCTAGCAAGAGCGTCTCCAAGAATTGTGCGGGCTACGCCTAGTCGATTTATTTTCGTCGTCAGACTGTAAACCCTGTAACCCACAGTGTACACCCGATCTCAGCCCCAGCGATCGCCGTTTCTACGTCTAAAGATACAAGTTTTTTTAATTTTGAGATATTAATCAAAGATTAATGAGATATTAAGTTGAAAAACTAGTTCAGATAGAAACTTATCATGACCGAGCAAGAGCTTCAATCCCTTTTTAATAACTTAGATACCGATGGAGATGGCAAAGTATCCATTAACGATCTTTTTTTAAGTCCTGGCTTAAGTGCAATCATTTCATCAGAAACAAATACTACTAGTCCGCAGGAATTGCTAGTAAATTATGATTCAGATAAAGACGGCAGTATTACCTATGAAGAGTTAAAAGAAGCAGTTGAGAAAGCAAATAATTTAAACTAGCAACCCAATCCCTAACACCCAATACCCAATAACCAAAAATCCCTCTCTAGCCGACGCTTTGAGGGATTTGCAATTTTCATGGTCATTGGTAATTCACTAGCCCAAAAGAGATGACCTTAGAGGTGAAAGGCTGGCTTTTTGCAATTGTGGGAGGGGAGAGGAGCGATTGCATCTACAGAATTTTGAAAACTCAAAAATTTCCCATCCACTCGCGCCAATACTTTGGCAATAGTAGCGAATTGCATTAGCTCCAGGACTGCTGCCCCGTGTAGGAATTTCCTCTAGTTGCTTGTTTGAGCTTAACTTGACACCATTTGAGCCTCAACGATGCGGTAGGTGAAGTGCTTTCGGTCTTTTACATATACAACTTGTTTAAATTTAGGTTAACCAAAGGTTATGCAATGAATCGCAACTATCTTATAATACCTCTAAACTACAGTAAATCTCTCGGCTTACCGAATTTAATAGAGGAGGGAAATTTTGAGAAACAAGCGGCAGCATAGTTGGAAGTTAAACTATATCAGGAAACAAGTTCACACTCGTACTGTTAAAGCTTGGCAAGCTATAAGAAACTGGGGGTTTATATCCCTATTTTTGGCGGGAGTAAGCTTAAGTATAGTAATGAGTGCTTGCTCTGGAGCTAATGTTGATAACACTGGTAATAGAATCGCCACTTCAGAGCGCGATGTCAACCTAACGTTTGTTTCTTACTCAGTGACAAAGGCTGCATACGAGCAAATTATTCCACAATTTGTAGAAAAATGGAAAAAAGAGCATAACCAAAATCTGAAGTTTACTGAAAGTTATGATGGGTCTGGTTCTCAAACCCTAAATGTGATTGATGGTTTAGAGGCAGATGTGATACACCTGTCACTAGCCCTTGATGTTGACAAACTGGTTCAGACAGGTTTTATTCAACCGGGTTGGGAAAAAGAAGCACCAAATAATGCAATTGTCACCCAATCTGTAGGTGCGATCGCTACTCGTGAGGGGAATCCCAAAAATATTAAAACATGGACAGATTTGACAAGATCGGGAGTGAGCGTACTGACAGCTAACCCGAAAACATCTGGTGGTGCGCGATGGAACTTCTTAAGTTTATGGGGTTACATGACAAAAACTGGTCAGAATGAGAAGCAAGCATTAGATTTTACTTCCAAAGTTTATAAAAATGTACCTGTGCTGCCCAAGACTGCTCGTAATGCCAGCGAATTGTTCTTTAAACAAGGTCAAGGAGATGCTTTACTAAACTATGAAAATGAAATGATTTTATCAAAACAAAAAGGCGAAAAGTTCTCTTATGTTGTCCCTAATGTGAATATATCTATTGATAATCCAATTGCTGTGGTAGATAAGAACGTCGAGCAACACGGGACTCGGAAAGTTGCAGAAGCATTTGTTCAATATCTCTATACCCCAGAGGTACAACGGGAATTTTCCAAAATAGGATTTCGTCCTGTAAATAATACGATTGCAAAAGAATTGGGTAGCAATTTTCCTAAAGTTAAAACTCTGTTCAAAGCAGAAGATTTAGGAGGATGGAACAAGATTCAACAGAAATTTTTTAATGAAGGTGCTATTTTCGATCAAATTCAAGCTCAGAAATCTTCAAAATAAATAGCTTGAGATTCTCAAAATTTTTAAAACCTACATGATTAGGAATGTAGACCATAAGCAATATTAGAGAAAAGCTTATGGTCTACAATTTTAGATAAATATCCAAACAAAAATTACTATTTAAAGAGCTTGAGTTTAACTAAATTGACTATCATGAAGAGAAAGAGTTAAGTAAAATGCAGTCTCTTATCTGCTAATAAAAAAAGCTATATCATGTGCGCCTAATTAGTTATAATTCGCGCATCTGTGCAAAAACCAGAAAACCCTCTTTCCCCCTGCTCCCTGCTCCCAGCAATAACTGCCCTCTAAATGATAAGTCTTTAACCGGACATGATATTATGGCTGATTTTTAGTGAGAAATCAGTTTTTCAACAACTTTGTTATTATCTCCAACTGCTTGAGCAACTGTAAAAGATTTATTGCTAGAAGGTTGTTTAGGAAATTTGCTATTAATTTGAATATGCAAGCCTGGTAATAGAGCCACTTTAGCTTCTTTATTCTCTATCGGACTATATACTAAAGTTTCTTTCATCTCATTAATAATTTGTTGCTGGTCTTTGATAATTTGAGTTAGTTCGTTAAGCCTTTGAGAGTGTAATTCATCCAATTTATGATGTAGTAGTTCAATATTTTGACTGGCTTTTAGATTCACTTCGTGGTCGATTTCGGCACTTCTGCGGTCAGTGTCAGACTGGCGATTTTGACTCATCAATACAATTGGCGCTGTGTAGGCAGAAGCAAATGAAAACACTAAGTTGAGCATAATGAACGGTGAATTATCCCAGTGGGGAACTCCTGGTGTCAAGTTCATTCCCACCCATCCCGCCAAAATGGTACTTTGGCAAATCAGGAATTTCCAAGAGCCTACATGGTTTGCTAATTTATCAGCAAGCTGTTGTCCGGGCGTTAATTGCTCTATCGATGCGTCTGGAGCTTTCTGTGCAACTTGAGTGTTTTGAAGTGCTTGTACATCAACGCTATTTGACAATATTTTTTTGCTTATACTCATGCTACACCTGTTTAGTTAATTCAGTATCTGTTTGGCTTGATACTTTAAAATTAAGGTTTACTGTCGATAGAAGCAAATATTCTTTTTTTTCAAAACGATAAATAGAAGTAATTGCTCGTGAGAATACCAGCGATGTATACGATGGTCACTGACTTGTACTGAGTTTCGACTGCGCGGTAATCGAGCGACTTGTACTGAGTTTCGACTGCGCGGTAATCGAGCGAAGTCGAGATTCAACTACCGCGTAGTCGAAGTAAGTCGAGATTCAACTACCGCGCAGCCGAAGTAGCTTTGCCGTACCCCTCCTCTTAAGCAAGCTAGCAAGAGCCTCTCGTAAAGAAGGGTATCAGTGTCTCAATTCCGAATCTAGCTGCAAAAACACAGGAAATTGTTAAATAGCATTGCATACTACGGTAAATCTATCGGAATAATGTATGATAATTTCAGTTCTACTGCCAGCACAGGAATGTTGCGATCGCATATTAGCAAAATTCCAAAAGAAACAGGCGAGTGTGAACACCACCCTACAGATCAAACTCTGGAGAATCTACATGGGCTACAAACATATAGAAGTTAAACAAGTTGCTGGTTTCATCGGTGCCGAAATCGGTAGCGTAGACCTTTCCCATCCTCTTTCTGACGAGCAAGTTCAAGAAATCCGTAAAGCATTATTGAAATGGAAAGTTGTGTTCTTTCGTGGTCAGAACATAGATCATGCTGCCCAGGTTGAGTTTACATCTCGTTTCGGTGAAGTAACTTTCGCACATCCACTCGGAGAGCCTGAACCAGTACCAGGATTCCCACAGATCAAACCCGTAGATCGTAAGCTCTATGAGAAGCAGTACGGTTTTCGCACTGGTGGTCCTTGGCACACAGACGTAACGGCAGCTATTAATCCACCAGCAGGGTCAATTTTACGCGCGGTTAATGTCCCCAGCTTCGGTGGTGACACTCAGTGGAGTAATCTAGTTGCGGCTTATGAGGGACTGTCAGCACCCCTTAGGGCACTAGCAGACACATTGAAAGCTGAACATCGCTTTAATGGGGGCGGGTATCAGCCCCGCAACGGCAAATTCGACGAGCGCATTGCTGTCAATCCACTAGTCTCAATCCACCCAGTAGTCAGGGTTCATCCTGAGACTGGCGAACGTGCGTTGTTCGTGAACCCTGGCTTCACCTCGCACATTATTGACGTGTCACCACAAGAGAGCAAACTGTTACTTGAGTTGTTCTTCAACCAAATCACCAAGCCTGCCTACACCACCCGTTTCCGTTGGAACAATGGTGATATCGCGTTCTGGGATAACCGCGCCACTGTGCATTTAGCTCCTCAAGATTTAGATCATTTGGATGTGGAGCGTCTGTTATATCGCACCACTATTACTGGTGATGTTCCAGTTGGAGTTGATGGTTTCCGCTCCCAAGTGGTTCAAGGTGAGGTGTTCAACGCAGAAGTACCAACTGTCTTCAAGCAGAAAGCTGAGTCTAAGGAACCACAACCAGTGCTTTCGTAAACCTGAGTCCTGTTAGCTTTTTTCAAAGCAGTGCTGAGTAAATTTAAAAGTACTCTGAACCGAATGGCACGCTTGTTAAGATACAGCCTTGCTCTGACTGATTAAGAGCTTATACCAAGCGTGAAAAATGATTGCGACAGATGGAAAACTGAAACATTTATCCAATGGATGTTTCACAATCCAAAATCGTTCGACTGAGCGACTTGCCTTGAGCGAAGTCGAAAGGAGCCGAAGTCTAAAATCTAAAATCCAAAATGGTATTAGAGGCTCTTAACCCATTCTGGGAGGCTCTGCCTCCGATCTTCTTGACAAGAGGCAGAGCCTTTTTTAAATACATTCAGCGATGTGAATATTCTCGATTATGACCATGTAGAAGGAGCAAAACTAATTGCAAGGTTGCAGGAGCATATTAAGCAACCCCGGTTTGCCTATCGGCACCAGTGGAGCAAGGGCGACCTGCTTTATTGGGATAATCAGGCAACATCTCACTACCGTCCTGAATTTAATGCCAATGCAACCCGTGTTCTGAAACGGGTCAGCCTTCGGGCTAGCCGTCCGTTCTAAAGTTCAGCTAGCTAACATTTGTAGATTATTTCAGATACAAAGACAAAGCATTTTCTTCTTTTTCTCTTAGAGAGAAAAGGGAGAAAACATAGTACAACAGTGCCTAAATTTTTACCTAAAGGTATCAACATCAAAGTTATGAGAAAAGTGCAAATTGGCAAATATTCAATATCCAGACGTGATTTACTCTACGCTTTCTATGGATTAGTTTCTTTTACGACTTTAGCCAGTTGTGGTACAAACAAGACCAGTATCGGCAATAGCATTGCCAGTAACACTAGTATTAAGAGTAGTAGCAATACCAAGCTGGTTCGACTTGGCTACCAAGTTTCTGGGGATCTAACACACGAAAAAGGCGTAATTGAAAAACGTTTAGCTCCTCAAGGAATAGGTGTTACTTGGTCTCAATTTGTATCCGGGCCACCGCTATTAGAAGCCTTAAATGTGGGTAGTATCGACATGGGGCCAACAGGTGAAACACCACCTATTTTTGCTCAGGCAGCTGGTACTAATCTGATTTATATAGTTAATACGCCGCCAGGTACTGGAGAAGGTTCAGCAATTGTTGTGCTAAAGGATTCTCCAATCCAAACATTGGCAGGTCTTAAAGGTAAAAAAGTTGCTTATTCTAGAGGGACGGCTCAGACCTTTTTTGTGGTGAAAGCGTTTGAAGAGGTAGGGCTAAAAATCAGTGATATTGAATCAGTGAATCTAGCAATTGCAGATGGAAGAGCAGCGTTTTTGAACAAGACGGTTGATGCTTTTGTAGAAAGCGATCCTAGTCTGATCAAGCTGCAACGGGAAGGCACTATTCGAGTCTTACGAAACGCCCAAGGAATTAAGACGCCAGGAGGTTATTACCTAGCTTCACGAGATTTTGCCACTAATAACGCTGACCTCTTGAAAGCAATTTTGTCAGAGTACTATGAGATTGGGCTGTGGGCAAATAAAAATAGGCGGGCTGCTGCTGAAATCCTCGCACCGAAGGTCAAGACTGATGTCGATACTATGGAGTTGACGCTGACAAGAAAAAAATATGACATGAGACCAATTACTGAGGAAGTAATTAGCGCTCAACAAAAGATTGCGGATCTTCTATATCAACTGAAAGTTGTGCCTAAACTAGTCGATATTCGAGGAGCAACTCTAACTGCCCAACAGTATGCAGCAATTACACCGGATGCCGTTAGGAATAAGGCTTAATCTTTGAATCAGCAAGCTTGTTACAAAACCAGACGCGATGCCCTTCTCTACGAGACGCTCCGCGTAGCTTGCTTCCCCGGAGGGGTACGACAGGCTCAGGGTAAGACCTACGGCGGGAAACTACGCATTATCCTATAATTATTTGCGAAACTAAATATTAGGTACTCTAAGATTTAGGATAACATCGTATAATTCCGCTAATGAAAATTTGGAATAGACAACTAGGCGATCGCGTAAGTAATATCATTTACCAATATTTACCCGCCTTTCGCTGGCGTAATTTTCGCCTGTTTTTTGGAGGACAGTTACTATCAATGTCTGGGACATTTATGACCCAGCAGTTAACTATTCCTTGGCTGGTATACGATTTGACTCAATCGGCTTGGTTGTTGGGAGTTGCAGGCTTTGTACAATTTTTACCGACGTTATTAGTGATTCCCTTTTCTGGCGTATTGTCCGATCGCTGGAGCCGTCGTGACTTATTAATGGTGGTGCAGATATTGGGAATTAGCGTTTCTCTAGCTTTGACAATTCTTACCTTTAGGAATTGGATTACGTTTCCCATCCTATTGGTATTGAGTGTTCTCAATGGTTTGCTCAAGGGATTAGATATGCCCGTGCGCCATACAATCGTCACCGAAACCGTAGACGATCGCGCCGATTGGAGTAATGCGATCGCTTTGAATTCAGTGATGTTAAGTTCCTCGCTGGTATTGGGGCCAGCTATGGGCGGGATTTTGATTGCGACGCTAGGGGTGAAATATTGTTTTCTCTACGATACCCTCAGCTATATTCCTGCTATCTTTACCCTGCTAGCAATGCGGCTGAAAGTCCGACCTACGCAGATCCTAACGAGCCTTAGCGATACTTTACAGAAATTGCGGGAGGGCTTTGAATATGTCTCCAAGTTCCAGCCGATTAGAGCAATTTTATTAATACTGGCGTTACAAGGTTTAGTCGGGATGTCTCATGTCGCGCTCATGCCCATCTTCGCAGCTAAGATTTTAAATGGGGATGCAACTACAATGGCTCACCTCAGCACCTCAGCGCCCATTGGCTCGTTGTTTGCTTGTTTATATCTGAGTGTTAGGCGAGGGATTGCAGGCTTAGAGCGTTTGATTGTAGCCGCTCAAGTCTTGATTGGGATAAGTTTGATTTCCTTCTCACTATCGCGTCAAGTTGGATTATCCATAATCATACTGGTGTTTACAGGCTGCTTTTCTATCCTTCTGATTACCAGTAGTAATATGATTATCCAAACCCTAGTTGCCGAGGATAAGCGGGGACGGGTGATGAGTTTTTATGCCCTAGCAATGGTGGGTATGATGCCCTTTGGGAATCTGTTAGCTGGAACTTTGGCACAGAATTTTGGTGCGACTAATGCCTTGATCGTCTGTGGCAGTCTAAATATCTTAGGTGCGCTATGGTTCTGTGCACAATTGCCAGCAGTGAGCCGTTGGATTGATTCTTAAATTTTATAATCATTAACTCCGGTAACTCGATTGGTATATAGTATTTAAGTCCTAGCTGTTGTAAAGTAATGCTCATAGCTTTGCAATCCTTTAGGCAGATCGAGTGTACGAGAAAAGTGCAAAGCCTTTGGTAACAACATTCTAGTAATTCATTAAAAATTAGCTTGAGGACGCACCGATGAAGTTAATTGCACCTCCCAGCTGCCTGTAGAAATGTCACAACGTTATTAAGTATCCCAACAAAAGTAGAGCAGACAGTATGATCAAATATGTAAATCTTGGCAAAACTGGACTCAAAGTATCGCGTGTCACCCTCGGCACGATGACTTATGGCTCCCGTAAATTGCGCCAATGGGTATTAGAAGAAGAAGAAAGTCGCCCATTTATAAAACTGGCTTTGGAATTGGGGATTAACTTCTTTGATACCGCCGATGTGTATTCCTTGGGCGCCAGTGAAGAAATTGTCGGGCGAGCGCTCAAAGACTTTGCAAACAGAGATCAGGTTGTTATTGCTACCAAAGTACATGGTAAAGTCGGCGATGGCCCAAACGATCGAGGACTATCTCGCAAACATATTTTTGATAGCATTGATGCTTCTTTGCGGCGACTACAGACTGATTATGTAGACTTATACCAAATTCACCGTTGGGACTATGAGACACCAATCGAAGAAACCCTAGAAGCACTTCACGATCTTGTGAAAGCAGGTAAAGTCCGTTACCTGGGGATTTCTAGTGTTTACGCATGGCAGTTTGCTAAAGCCCTTTATACAGCAGACATTCACGGCTGGACTCGCTTTGTATCAATTCAAAATCACTACAACTTAGTCTATCGAGAAGAAGAACGAGAAGTCATACCTCTAGCCCAAGATCAAGGGATTGGTATTATTCCTTGGAGTCCCTTGGCGCGGGGCTTTTTGTCAGGGAATCGCAGTAAGTCAGACTATGGGCAAACACTACGTGCAAAAACTGACGAATTCGCTCACAAACTCTATTATCAAGATTCAGATTTTCAAATAGTTGAGCGCGTAGTTGAATTAGCTACAAAACGAGAAGTTAAACCCACACAAATTGCCCTAGCTTGGCTATTACATCAACCAGGTGTAACATCTCCCATAATAGGCGCTAGCAAGATCGAACATCTCAAAGAGGCTGTCGAGGCGGTGGATTTAGAACTCTCCGATCGAGAGCGCGAATTCCTAGAAGAACCTTACACACCCCATCCCATTTTAGGGCATGAGTACCCTTCTGGAAATCGCCCATAGAGCAACTAAGTACTCGATCGACCCTTGGATTGCGATGTGCTGCGTCGTTTTTCCGTCTTGTTCAGTCAGGGTAAGCATATTCAGGTGTTGATTTGGTGACGATCGCGGTCAAAGTACCCCACCATCGCGAACTTGTTACTGCTGCGCTTGTATTGACATAGGTTTTCAGTTTACAGGCTGAAGATGATGCAAAGACCAATTAAAGCGAGTAAAACGGCGATCGCCACAAGGGGTAATAGTGGTGTGGGATACTATTACGCTCAAGCGATCGCATTTATTTCTGTAAATGGATCTATGGCATGAGATGAGGTTGTCCCCACAGTAGCAGTAATATAAAAAGGAATTAACCCAGATTTAATATCTGTAACAATTTGCTGTTGTAGTAATTATGGACACATTCTATAATCAGCATCAATCTCAATTCAATGGAAATTTTCTCGCTTAATTCTCGCTAAAATAGCAGCTTTATCAATTGAAGGGATTAAGGTGTGTTTTTTCACTCTAATTCTAAGTCGGAAACTTTTATGAAAATCTACTATGTAACTTTAAATAATACAGATGAAGCGCGTCAAATTGGTCGGGCATTACTAGAATGTAAGTTAGCAGTTTGTGTCAATTGGTTCCCGATTACTTGTGCTTATAGTTGGCAAGGAGACATTACTGAAGAACCAGAAGTTATTTTAATTATCAAAACTCAAGATGGTTATGCTTTAGAAATCGAAAAACTTATTCATGAGCATATTACTTATACTAATTTTATCGCCGAAATTTCTCCGACAGCAATTAATCAGGGTTTTGTCAATTGGTTGAATGCAGAAGTTTCACCACGCTCACAATAGAAATTACCTAATACCATTTCTTCCCCTGCTTCCGTTGGCTTACCTCAGTTTTGCTACCTCGACTTTGCTCGGCACAAGTCGGCACGAGTCGCTCACGGCAAGCCTTCTCCTCTACTTACACAGCGATAGGATATTTTTTTAGTTGGAAGTCCCTTATGCCTCAACAAGCTTATTCTAACTATTTTACTGGAGGTCAAAAATGGCAATTCTCAAACTAGAAAATGGAACTCTCTACACCGATTTAATTCACATTGCTCAGGAATTAGCCCCTCTGAATATTCAAATTAATCGTCAGACGGGAGGAGATAACCCTCAACTTCAACATTTGTTGGCACAGGATAGTCTCAACGAAGATGAAAAAGAACAAGTACTCAAAGCAATAGATAGTTACTTTGAGCAACTACAACAGACAGCCGGTTATAAATCTCGTGATTTGATTGTCCTTCATCAAGGGATTCCTAACCTTGATGAGTCAATGGCAAAGTTTGACCAAATTCATACCCATGCAGATGATGAAGTCCGCTACATCATTGATGGAGAAGCGATTTTTGGCTTTGTACGTTCTGATGGTAGTCAAGTAGAACTGACAGTACAACCAGAAGAATATATCAACATTCCAGCCGGAACCGAACATTGGTTTTATCTTACCCCAGCAAAGCGAGTGAAAGCAGTACGCTATTTCATCACCACAGAAGGTTGGATACCCCAATATACAGGCAAAGAAATTCGCACCCGCCAACCCCTGCTGAGTTGAAAAGGCAGAAGGCAGAAAGTAATCCCCATAAATAAATTTAGGGACTTTAAACCCATTCCGCAGAGGACAAAAATATATTTTCTGCCTTCTATCTTTCTTCGCTCAATTCTAAATTATCAAACATTACAAATTACAAATTAGTATGAAGCGGATTGTTTTTTGTGACTTTGATGGCACTATTACAGTTGACGAAACTTTTGTCGCGGTTCTAAAAAAGTTTGCACCAGTAATTTCTGCAAAACTACTGCCTGAAATGTATGCCAAAAGGCTGACACTGCGAGAGGGAGTCAAGGAAATTCTGCAATCAATTCCATCTGCAAGTTATCCAGAAATTCTGGAATTTACTAAACCTCAATTAATACGTCCTGGGTTTATAGAATTGTTGGATTTTTTGGAGTTTCAGGGAGTTTCATTAATAGTAATTTCTGGGGGACTACGGGGAATGGTAGAGGTCGTTTTGGATGGGATAGTGCATAGAATAGAGAGAATTTATGCTGTAGATGTCGATATTAGCAGTACTTATTTAAAAGTAAATTCTGAATACGAAGGAGATACAGAACTGATCGCTAAAGTGCAAGTTATGGATCGGTACCCAGCCGATGAAAAGATCGCGATTGGTGACTCCATCACCGACTTAAATATGGGATTGCAAGCTTCTGTTGTCTTTGCACGCTCTCCCTTAGCAAAATATTTAGATGAACACCAAAAACCCTATATTTCTTGGGATGATTTTTTTCAAATCCGCGATTATTTAGCAAAATCATGGAGTTAAACCCAACAATAGCAGATCCTCGTTTGCAACTAATTGGCACTGCTCGGTATTTTTACCAACAAGGTTGGATGGTAGGAACTGCCGGCAACCTCTCGGCTCGATTAGCTGATGGTAGTTTTTGGATTACAGCTAGTGGTAAATCTAAGGGTAAGTTATTACTCAACGATTTTGTTCTGATTGCTCCAGATGGCAAAATAGAAGCATCAGCCACCCAGGTGATACCTTCAGCTGAAACAGCTATTCATCAATTAGTTTACCGCCTGTTTCCAGAATCACTTGCTTGTTATCATATACATTCTGTTGAGAGCAATTTGGTTTCTCGTTTGGTTGAAGATGATAGTTTACTTTTACCACCCCTAGAAATGCTCAAAGGTTTGGGAATTTGGCAAGAAAATTCCTGTTGTATAGTGCCAATTTTTGCTAATCATTTCCAAGTTGCCCAGATTGCTGGTGATATTGAACAACGCTTTGCCGTCACTCCACCGCAAATATCCGCATTACTAATTCGAGATCATGGTTTGACAGTTTGGGCTTGTTCTCTTGAAGCTGCTCGTAATTATATTGAGTTATTAGACTACATCTTTCGCTACATGGTTGCTGCCATTCGCTTAGGCATAAATATCTGAAATTCTACTTGATGGCAAAGTTAGAGGGGTCTTGATCTCGTCGATGCTTAGTGGCAATGGGGGCTGGCTGCCCATCACCTGCAAGGGCTGCGGTTTTTTCTAGGGATTCCCTCAATCGCTTGGCTGCGTAGATAGACATGTCTCGTGGTACATTAATGCGATCGCGCAAATATCGGAGAGCGACATCAGATCCCGATGGGGGTACACAGTCTTCCCCTGTCATCATGTGTGTTAAAGCACAACGTAGCGCTAGATCGAACAATTTATCATCTAAGGGGTTGACTCGGATAATATTGATCCGGTGGTCGATAGTTCGTTTAAGAGCTTCCATACGGGAGTTTTTCGGCTCTGGATAAGTAACATCTGGTAGTCCAAACCAGGGGCCGTTATCCACCCGCGCTTTATTGAGAAGCATCTGGGTTTCGCCGTTTTCCCAACAGCCCCCCATCTGGGGCGGCAAATCATGTGCGTGGGTGTGAAAGTCGCTCTGGGTACCGCAGTAGGTTGGTCGGCTTTCCATTGCCGCAAACCATGCGCTTAAACGAGGGTTTTCCTCCCGCAGTGAGTAGCCCTTGTAGTAGTAAAGGCTCGCATTCATCCGTTCGAGATATGGCGTAAAAATGACATCGACGATGCCGAAGCTATCTAAAAAGTAAGGGCTTGGGGCGCTACTCAGAGCCTCCTCGACCCTAGCCACCACTCCGATAAATTGTTCTCGGTTGCGTTGTTCTTGTTGAGAGGAATCGGTTCTAGAGCATAGCCAAACGCACCAGGCTCTAAATAAAAGTCGTTCTAATTGACGTAGAGGAAGCACCGTGCGGTCTTCCATCCCTTGGTTCAATGGAGCAAATATCTTTTCCAAAGCGATCAAAATGTCATCGCTTTCCTTAATAACCCGTCCATCTAGCTCGATCGCGGGGAGCATTCCTGATGGTACCTTACGTTTGTACCAACTTTCTTTCTCCCCATAGCAGAACATTGTCACTTTTTCGATGCGGTAGGGGATCTGTTTTTCCTCTAGCCATAACCAAACTTTTTGACAGTAAGGACACCAAGCATGGTTATCGCGGTACAGCGTTACCCGCACATCAGATTCCGGCTGACCAAACAAGCGCAACCTAGCTCTAGCGTTGGTGGGACCATTAACGGTATCTATTTGATAGTCCGTGAGGGTTTCTAGTTCTTCCCAGCTTAAGGGTGCGGTAGTCATAGGGGGAGTTTCGTAGAGCAATACTTAGGACAATTCTATACTCTACAATATTTTCAATTACACCAAGGCTGAATTTAACCGATAGGTTCGCCCATCAATTCTTTCCACTCTTCTTTAAGAAAAAGTTGAAGTGACGATACCGCCTTCAAAGGTTTTGGCAATTTGGCATAACTTGTCTTTGAATTGCCCTTTAAATGAGATATCAACAGAACAGACGCAAATCGCCAGTTGTTGACCCAACGCTGTAGAAGAACTCAGCAGCCCACCCACAGCGCTCGGTCATCGCTTCACCACAACTGGCTAGTAATGTACTAGAAAATACATCGTAAATGTGCAATGGCGATGCCTATGGCCATAAATTGCGCTCTTTTCCTACTTAAATTTTGCTGAATTTTTGAGAGTAAAGTTCATCAGACACTTTTTTTAGTTCTGGTTCAACTACTGTCAAATGTTGCTCTAAAATTGCCAAATTCCGAATGTTGGACTTATAGAAAGCATCAAACAAATCACCTACTAAAGGCACAGTACCAACGACTGTTTCCAAACCTACATTAAAAATCATTTTGGCTAAGTCTTGACGCGGGATGCCAAACTGAGTAGCTAAAAATATAATGTAAGCTGAAAACGCTGTACTGATTAAATCACCAGCACCTGGAACTAGACCAATGATTGGGTCTATGCCAATGCGAAAACCTGTCAAAGGGATACGTATTGATGTATCCATCAGACGGCTGAGTTTGCGGATGCGATTTAGAGTAGCAAGGCGTTTGGCAGCGTCCATAATTGACCATATTTACACTACTTTTAAATTGCACCATTTTTAGTTCTTTGTCTTGTACCGTTAGAAATAACAAGTGTGAATAAAAATCTTGAATACTGCCTAAAAAAGCATTATAACTAATTAGCCAGACATGATATAAGACGTTTTCTCCATAAGTTTGCATACTCTCTAACATCTCTGCCGCTCAGTCATCTTTACCCCTCGTACCAATGCATAGATATATTGCAAATCCAGGAAGGTCAGGGTGTATTAGTGTATTCGTAGGTGCAGGTAAACAGCAAGTTTCTGCTAGCGTAAATCGACACTTACTGCTTTGATAGCCGTTTGCAATTGAATCGAGTACAGACCTTCTTAGAGGTACGGCAATGCCGTGTTTTTACCCGCTTACTTTACTCCAAACATATTTTTGGCAGACTTCGCAGGCGGCTTTTGCTTCCTCGGTTTGCGGATTGGTGAAGATGGGATGGTAACGCAACCTGTCGCAACAGACTTGCAACCATGCACGCCAACCACCCCGCCACAACCTTATTGTTCCATCATCGCTGCCACTAACTATCTTTTGCCCATTGGGGCTAAAAGCTACTGACCAGACAGAATCTTCATGTCCCCTAAACGGTTGACCAATGGGGTTACCTGCTAAATCCCATAACTGCAATGTGTTATCGTCGCTACCACTAACAATTATCTGCCCATCAGGACTAAAGGCGACTGACCAAACATAATTCTCGTGCCCCCAAAATGGTTGACTGATGGGGTTACCTGCTAAGTCCCATAACCGCACTGTGTTGTCAATACTGCCACTAACTATCTTTTGTCCATCGGGACTAAAAGCAATGGCGGTGACAGAACCTTCGTGATCCTGTAAGGAGTGACTGAGCAGGTTACCCTTGATATCCCATAACTCCACTTTCCCTTCACGACTGCCAGTACCTATCTTTTGCCCATCGGGACTAAAGGCAATGGCGGTCAGTTCACCTTCATCTACCCGTAAAAGTTGAGCGATGGAGTGACCCTGTATATCCCATAACCTTACTGTCCCGTCATCACTGCCAGTAACTATCTTTTGCCCATTGCAGCTAAGAGCAACTGAAAAGATAACATTCTCATGACCACGCAAGGGTTGAGCGATGGAGTGACCCTGTATATCCCATAACCTTACTGTCCCGTCATCACTCCCAGTGACTATCTTTTGCCCATCGGGGCTAATAGCGACTGACCGCACAGAATATTCATGCCCCTGAAAAGGTTCACCAATAGGTTTGCCCTGGATATCCCACAAACGCACTATCCCGTCACTGCTGCCGCTGACTATCTTTTGCCCATCAGGACTAAAGGCGACTGAATTGACTGAACTTTCATGCCCCTTGAAGGGGTAAGTAAGCGGATTGCTCGTTAAATCCCACAACCGCACTGTTTGGTCACGACTGCCACTAACTATCTTTTGCCCATCAGGACTAAAGGCCACTGACCAGACAACATTTTTATGCTCCCTAAACGGTTGACCGATGGGGTTGCCCATTAAATCCCACAACCGAACTGTGTTGTCGCTACTGCCACTAACTATCTTTTGCCCATCAGGACTAAAGGCCACTGATAAGACAGAATTTTCATGTCCACTAAGCGGTTGACCGATGAGGCTACCCGCTAAATCCCATAACCGCAGCGTTCGGTCACGACTGCCACTAACAATTTTCTGTCCATCGTGATTAAAGGCAACTGAATAGACTTCATGCTCGTGTCCCCAAAATGGTTTACCTATAGGGTGACCTTGGATATCCCACAAACGCACCGTCTTGTCCCAACTGCCACTGGCTATCATTTGACCATTGGTGCTAAAAACAACTGAAAAGATAACATCTTCATGACCGTAAAAGGGTTGACCGATAGGTTGGCCTATTAGATTCCATAGCCGCACTGTCTTGTCCCAACTGCCACTGACTATCATTTGACTATCGGCACTAAAAGAGACGGCAGTAACATAAGCTTCATGCCCGTAAAAGGGTTGACCGATAGGATTGCCCTGAATGTCCCACAAACGCACCGTCTTGTCCCGACTGCCACTGACAATTATTTGACCATCCGGGCTAATAGCAACTGAATATACGGAGTCTTCATGCCCCTGAAATGGTTGACCGATAGGATTGCCTAGTACATCCCATAAGCGTACTGTTCCGTCAAGACCGCCACTGACAATCATTTGACTATCCGGGCTAATAGCAACTGAATTGACAGTACCTTCATGTCCCAGGAAGGGAATGGACACTCTAACTGTTTCCATCACTCTATGCAAGCTGTTCTGAACTGGGGTGAGAATCTGATCTGGCATCTTGTCAAGATTCTCACCTATTGCCTGAATCGCCAAAACTAGACCATCTAATGGTTTGAAAGGTAGTAAATTCAATACCCTTGTAGCTTTTTCTCGCAAAGTAGCTTGGGTGAGTGCCCGCTCTAAAATATTAATTCGGTCTTTTTCATACGCATCACTGCGCTGATAAAAATTCTTCGCTTGAGGTGATGATAAAAACTCTAGCTGTTCCCAATTTTCGCGCACCTCTGCTAACAATCCCCCCTGCATTAAGTATTTTTCATTCTCCCCTTTGTTCACCCACTCGCGTAATACATCTGCTAACCTATCGCTCAACCGCCGCAAATCTCGGTCTTGTTGTCGCCACTCTTGAAACCTCTGCCAACCCTCAATTAAGGCTTCATGGGCTAAATCAATCCAAGCTTTTCCTTGTTCATCTTTCCCAGCTACTAGCAAACGTCCTTTCACTAATCCTTCATCTAGCAATTCACTTAATGCTTGTTGCTGTTTTTGGTTATTACCTACAATGGCTAACAGTTCAGTTTTTGGTTGGCGCTGTCGCGTATCCTTTTCTGCCTCTCCAGTTCGCAATAATCGCAGAAAAATTTGCTTAATCCAGTCCTTCTCCTGTTCATTTCGTTCTTGAGTTGGGCAATCTTGTTGATAATCTTCGTAAAGATAAACATTTTCTGCATGAAAATTCAGCGCCCCTGTCAATCCTTGGAAGTTTTCATACTGTTCTAGGGTGAGTTGATGCTTTTGTTGGTCGCGTTTTTCCCAGAGTCTAGTTAAAGCAAACTCCATCAACGGCAAGTATCCCGGTTCTTTACCAACATCTTCTAAAATTTTCAGTAATAGTCCTTCTTCAACACTATGACCTTGAAGTTTAGCAGGTTCGGTTATTGTCTCTTTTAAATCAACTCCAGTGATCCGCGGCATCAAAACAAGCTGATTTTCAATTAATTTATTTAAAGACGGATAATCTGAACATGATTCGAGAAAATCCGATCGCATGGTAATCACAACTGACAACCGCGAATCGGTCATCTCTACTACCTGAGTCAGCAATTCAATAAATCTCTGCTTTTCTTCAGCAACAGAGACAGTAAATAATTCCTCAAACTGGTCTACTACCAATAAAAATTTTTCTGCACCTGTGAGATGCTCCAGAATTACAGGTAAAGGATTCGTTTCATTAGTAATCAACTCCCAAAGCAATTTTTCTTTTCTCGCTCCTGGAAAAAATACTTTCAGAACTCCTCTCAATTCCTGCAAAGGCTGAAATCCTGGCTTGATTGGCGGTAAAATTTGCCAGATTCTACGATCTAATTCTGGAATCAAACCCGCCTGAACCACAGAAGATTTACCACTCCCGGAAGCGCCAATAATTGGAACAAAGGGATTTTGTGCCAGTTTCCCCAGAATCTTTCTTACAACCTGCTTGCGCCCAAAGAAAAACTGTTTTTGTTCCGCTTCAAAGGCTTTTAAACCTTGGTAAGGACATTCTTCTTTTACCTCAAAGGTTTGAGCTTGGGTTTGAATGTTGTGGTTAATTAGAGTAATGGAACGCCCCCAACCCATGCGGATTGGTTCTTGTCCACTACCTTTGAGTTCTGTAGCAAGTATATCGAAGAGGCGATCGCCTGTCACCTGTCCGCGATCGTTAGTGTTGTCTGGTGACAAACCAGCCAACAAAGCTGTTGTAAAAATACTGTGTTGTTCGCTTTTTTTGGCATAAGCTTGTTGAAAACCTCTGCAAGCAGCAATAAAGTAGTAATCGCGCTGTGAAATAAAGGCAGTCAGAGTTTTCTCGATGAGATTGCGTTCTAAAAATTCACCGCTATGACAGCAATCTAACAGCACTACTAGACTACTCAAGTCGGAGTCTCTAATTAAATTGTTGAGACTTAAAAGACTAATCCCACCTGTTTGCTCAATAATCTGATTGCCTTGAGTGACAATTGTCAAGTCAGAGGTTGCTAGATATGCTTGTAGTGTTCCTAAGCTGTCAGATACAGTGATGCCATGCCCTGTAAAGTAAATTAGCGCTTCGTTTTTAACTGCTTGTTGTTGCAAAAGTGTTTTTAAAGCTTCAGCCAACTTAGTTGTACTAACTTTCCCTTTGAGAACAACGATATCCTCAAAATCACCATGCGCTTTTAGTACCTGCGCGACTGCTTCGGCATCCGTAACTGGTTTTGTGAGATTAGAAAGCTGATTTGTATAATCTGTAATGCCAACTACAAGCGCGTAACGAGCCATCTATACGTATTTAAGTTGTCTGTTACAGAATAAGATAACTTAAATACACCTAAAATCTGAGGGCTTGATGTCGAACATAGAACGTTTAGTCTTTGAAGAAGACGGGGAAATCTATACCATTTTGTTCGAGTCAAAGGAAACGCCAAATATACCAGAAGTTGTCACACCGGAAGTTGATGAGGAGAAAGAATCCTACGGTTTTCGGGAAGAGGCATTTGTCAAGATTGAGGAAGTTCACCATCAAATTCGAGCTTATACCAAATATGCCATTGGCGCTTTTAAAAATTTAGGTGCTGCTGAAGTCGAAGAGGTAACTCTGAAGTTTGGCTTGAAGATAGGCGGAAAAACTGGTATCCCCTTCGTAACTGAAGGTTCGGCGGAGAGTAATTTTGAAATTGAGGTGAAGTGTAAGTTTCCTGAAAATAAGCAAAATTCCAGCACTTAAGGTTTTGCTTTGCCAAGGATAAGCTTTGTACCTTCAACTCTGCTATGAATTTATGAAAGCGATGTTTTTGATGGGCTACGTCTACGCTTTTGATTCACCTTTGGATCTCGGACATTGCTGTTCATAGCTTCAAGTTTCGTGTTCTTATCTCGAACTTCCATGTTCTGAGGTTGAAACTTCGAGTTCAGAACTCGGAACACCGAGCACTTTACTCCAACATCCGAGTTCTTAGCCTCAACATTGCACCTTAGAAGTGCGATATCGCCGAGCTATTTTCTACAACGCTGCGGCTTGAGGCTTGGATTTCCGAGATTTACGGGCGAACCTTTGCCCCATTTCCTCAACTACTCCATTTAAACCAGCGCCTTGTCCACTAGCTTTGGCATAGTTATATACCTGCAACGCGGCTGCATAAGCTTCACTACCCACTGCTATAGATGTATCGTCCAGCAACTCTTGTAATTGTGACAAAGACAGCACTACTGGATACAAAGCTTCAAATAATTGTACGTCTTTCGTATCTCATTAAGGTCAAACGATCGCGGTAAAAACTCTGGGTTCTGTGTCGCCACTTCTAATGCAATGCTTACAAAAGCGCGGCTTTTATCTCCCATCTTGGGTAAAGCTTTCCGCTCCTCGTTACTTAAATCAATCAAAAATGGTAGCTTTTCTTTAATTGTAGCGATCGCTTGCAACACAGCATCTCTATCTGATTGCGCTAGTGTTGCACTAATTGGGGCTGTGGACATAGAAATTAGTCTACAGTATTTTGTTTAGTTTTAAAGTGCTTAAATATATCATAATTTCAATAACACCAATAAAAATTCCAAAGACAAAAGGTGAGCTTTGTCAAAGTGCGGGTTACGCCTAAGCCTTTAGCTCACCATAATTTATACCAATTTGAAAAAAGAATGCGACAAATAGACCACTTGTAGAGACGCGATTTATCGCGTCTTTACCCAAGGATGTGTTGCTTGATAGCCGTTTGCAATTGAGTTTAATACAAACCTTCTTAGAGGCACAGTAATACTGTGTTGTTACCCACTGACTTTACTCCAAACATATTTTTGGCAGGTTTCACAAGCGGCTTTTGCCTCCTCTGTTTGCGGATTGGTGAAGACGGGATGGTAACGTAACCTGTCACAACAAACTTGCAACCATGCACGCCAGTCACCGCGCCACAACCGCACAGTGCCATCTTCACCGCCGCTAACAATCGTTTGCCCATCGGTGCTAATGGCGACAGAATAAACCCAACCTTCATGACCGCGTAAAGGTTCAGCCAAGGGAAGACCTTGCAGGTTCCACAACCGCACAGTGCCGTCATCACCGCCACTAATAATCGTTTGCCCATCGGCGCTAATGGCGACAGAATAAACCCAGCCTTTATGACCGCGCAAAGGTTCAGCCAAGGGAAGACCTTGCAGATTCCACAACCGCACAGCGCCATCAGTACCACCACTAACAATCGTTTGCCCATCAGCGCTAATGGCAACAGAATTGACAAAACCCTGATGACCGTGCCAAGGTTCAGCTAAGGCAAGACCCTGACGATTCCACAACCGCACAGTGCCGTCATCACCGCCACTAACAATCGTCTGCCCATCGGCACTGATGGCGACAGAATTGACATAACCCTGATGACCATACAAAGGTTCAGCTAAGGCAAGACCTTGCAGGTTCCACAAACGCACCGTACCGTCACTACCACCGCTAACAATCGTCTGACCATCGGTGCTAATGGCGACAGAATAGACCCAACCCTGATGACCGTGCAAAGGTTCAGTTAAGGCAAGACCTTGGTGATTCCACAACTGCACCGTACCGTCAGTACCGCCACTGACAATCGTCTGACCATCGATGCTAATGGCAACAGAATAAACCCAACCCTTATGACCGCGCAAAGGTTTCGCCAAGGGAAGACCTTGGTGGTTCCAAAACCGCACCGTGCCGTCAGTACTACCACTAACAATGGTTTGACGATGAGTGCTGATAGCGACAGACCTAACATTGCCTTCATGACCGCGCAAAGGTTCAGCTAAGGCAATACCTTGGCGATTCCATAACCGCACAGTGCCGCCATCACTGCCACTGACAATCGTCTGCCCATCGGTGCTGATGGCCACAGACCTCACATTCCCCTCATGACCACGCAAAGGTTCAGCTAAGGAAAGACCTTGGCGATTCCACAACCTTACCGTACCATCAGCGCCGCCACTGACAATCGTCTGTCCATTGGCGCTGATGGCTACAGACCTCACATTCCCCTCATGACCATACAAAGGTTCAGCCAAGAGAAGACCTTGGTAATTCCACAACCGCACCATACCATCAGCACCACCACTGGCAATCGTCTGCCCATCGGCACTGATGGCGACAGAAGAGACATCATTTTTATCCCCACACAATGGTTTAGCTAAGGGAAGGCCTTGGCGGTTACACACTCGCACAGTGCCGTCAGCACCGCCAGTGACAATCGTCTGTCCATCGGCACTGATGGCGACAGAAGAGACATTACCCCGATGACCACGCAAAGGTTCAGCTAAGGCAATACCTTGGTAATTCCACAACCGTACCATACCATCGGCACCGCCACTGATAATCGTCTGCCCATCGGCGCTAATAGCGACAGAATTGACATTACCCCGATGACCACGCAAAGGTTCAGCTAAGGCAAGACCTTGGTAATTCCACAACCGTACAGTACCGTCAGCACCGCCACTGACAATCGTCTGCCCATCGGCGCTAATAGCGACAGAATTGACATTACCCTGATGACCACGCAAAGGTTCAGCTAAGGAAAGACCTTGGTGGTTCCACAACCGTACAGTGCCGTCAGCACCACCACTGACAATCGTCTGCCCATCAGCGCTGATAGCGACAGAAAAGACATTACCTTCATGACCACAGAAGGGAATCAAGACTCTTGCTTTATTTACTACCCGATTCAAACTGTTCTGAACTGATGCAAGAATCTGCTGGGGTAGTTTCTCTTGATTTTCCCCCATAGCTTGAATTGCCAAAACTAGACTATCTAGGGGTTGTAAGGGCAATAAATCGTCTACTCTAGCCGCTTTTTCTCGCAACTTGGATTCAGTAAGCGCCCTTTCCATCTCGGCAATCCGGTCTTTGTCGTCAGCATCGCTACGCTGGTAAAAATCCTCATCTTGTTGGGGTGATTGCAAATCGGCCTGTAATTGTTGCCAGCTATCTCTCACTTGGGCCAGCAATCCCTTTTGGATTAAATACTTGTCATCCGGCCTTTCGTTCAACCATTCCCGTCGGGTATTTTCTAATGACTCGCTCAACGGTCGCAAGTCTCGGTCTTGTTGTCGCCACTGCACAAACTGCTGCCAACTTTCAATTAAAGCTTCATGAGCTAAATTAATCCAGATTTCTCCTTTTTCATCTTTCTTAGAAACTAATAAGCGTCCCTTAACCAATCCTGTTTCACCATCTAGCAACTCACTAAGTTGTTGCCGTTGATTAGCATCATCACCTGCAATATTTAATAATGTGGCTTTTGGTTGGCGCTGTCGGGTATCCTTTTCTCCCTCTCCTGTTCCCACTAACCGCAGAAAAATCTGCTTCATCCATTCCTTTTCTTGCTGAGTGCGTTCTTGAGTTGGATATTCTTTCTGATAATCTTGGTAGTGATAAACATTTTCTGCATGGAGATTTAACACCGCAGTTAATCCTCCCAAGTTCTCATACTCTTCTTGGGTAAGTTGATATTTCTTTTGCTTGCGTTTCTCCCAGAGTTTAGTTAAGGCAAACTCTAACAATGGCAAACTCCCTGGTTCTTGTTGAAGATTTTGGAGAATTTTTAATGCTCCTGCTTCTTCAACACTATGAACCTGAAGCTGGGCAGGTTTGGCGATTGTCTCCTTGAAATCAACTCCAGTTAAAGGCGGTATAACAACTACTGGGGTTTGAATCAGGTGAGTCAGAGAAGGATTATCTAAACAGGATTGAAGAAAATCACCTCGCATAGTAATTACAACAGCTAACCGCGAATCATGAATTTCTACTACCGCAGTCAGTAGTTCAATAAATCTCTGCCGTTCTTCCTTATCTATACAAACTGTAAATACTTTCTCAAACTCATCTACCACCAGCAAAAATTTTTCTGTGTTAACCACAGCCTCTGCATCATCAATAGGTTTAGTCAGGCTGCCGAAACTGTTGTCATTGTGAGCAATTTCAACTACAAGGGCGTATTGTGTCATCTTGTTTTGTTAAAACTATTGAGAAAATTACCTCTGTGCTTTAAAATACCCAAATTAACGAGTTATTTACCCACTAGAGTTAAAAACTCTAGATTTCAAGTTCAAGTAGCAGTTGAGTAACAGGCAGTAAAAGCACAATATTAAAGTCTTAGTGACTGGGATAAGCTCTATACGTTGTAGTTCAGTAGTAATTACGGGAGCGATGTCTAAGGGCGGGCTACGACTAGTTAGAAAATTTCAGCTGAAGTTGACACCAATGTAATACTTCTCGGTTAAAGGGAAAAGGAAAAGAAAAAACCTTTAACCCTTACCCCTTAACCTTTTCCCAAAACCCGATTCTGAATAAAAAATGCACAAAGCGAGAAGTTTTGGATACCAATGGGCATTACCGTGCTACTACCTTGAGAAAAATCTCACATCGCGCTAGTCTTCATTAGACTTCTTGCAGAAGTAGGGAAAAGGGTAAGGGGGAAAGGGAAAAGGAATAAAAAAACCTTTCCCCTTTGACCTTTCCCCTTTTCCCGCAAGAGTGCAAAAGTAACTTTTGCAAGAGGTCTATTGACGTAACTGCACGCTGTAACATTAGGCGATGACAAATCAACTCTCTTTGAAAATTCCCTCTTGCACTTGGAGCCGTCCCATCGGCTTAGACTGGGATAAACCTTATACAGTCCGCTATGCAAGTAATATTGATGATGGCCCTTGGCATGGTATGCCTTTAGGCGGCTTTGGTGCAGGTTGCATCGGTCGTTCTTCACGAGGAGACTTTAACTTGTGGCACATCGACGGCGGCGAGCATACCTTCAAAAACGTTCCCGCTTGTCAGTTCAGTGTGTTTGAATCCAATAGCACATCTTCCCAAGCCTACGCTTTGTCTACCCAGGCGCCCGATGATGGCACTCTCAAAGCATGGCAATGGTATCCGACACCTCCCGACACAGAGGGAACGGGCGATTATCACGCGCTATATCCACGTAGCTGGTTTGTATACAAAAATGTATTTCAAACACAGTTGACTTGTGAGCAATTTTCCCCAGTGTGGGCAGGTAATTACCAAGAAACTAGCTACCCTGTGGCAATATTTGTCTGGAATGCCCAAAACCCTACAGATACACCGATTACTCTCAGCATTATGCTCACTTGGCAAAATATGGTGGGCTGGTTTACAAACGCTCTCAAATCTCCCGAAGTGCGCGTGCGCGATGATGGGAGTCCGGTTTACGAATACCAACCACGCTGGGGCGAAAGTCAAGGAAACTACAACCAGATAGTTGAAAATAAACAACAGTTTGGCTGTGTTTTAGGTCGGGTTGGTAGTAATGAACCTTTGCAAGAAGGTGACGGAACTTGGTGTATTGCGACGCTGAAACATCCCCAAGTGGAAATATTTCATCATAGCCGCTGGAATCCTGAAGGTACGGGTGATGAGGTATGGCAAAGCTTTGCCCAAGATGGCTCTTTGCCCAATTATGTTGATACTACTCCAGCAACAGAGAATACACAAATCGGGGCTGCGATGGCTACGCCGGCCGCAGGCATCGCAATCCGTTTCACTCTCCAACCAGGTGAAACTCTGGAAATTCCTTTTGTCGTCGCTTGGGATTTGCCGATAACAGAATTTGCGGCTGGAGTCAACTATTACCGCAGATATACAGATTTTTTTGGTAAAAATGGCAACAATGCCTGGGCGATCGCATCCACTGCCTTACAAGAATACCAAACCTGGCGATCGCAAATTCAAAGTTGGCAAAAACCCATTCTCGACCGGGAAGATTTACCCAAGTGGTTTAAAATGGCTCTATTTAATGAGCTTTATGACCTCACCAGCGGCGGAACTCTCTGGAGTGCAGCATCAGAACTTGACCCCATCGGTCAGTTTGCGGTGCTGGAGTGCCTAGATTACCGTTGGTATGAAAGTCTAGATGTGCGGTTGTATGGCTCTTTTGCCCTGCTGATGCTGTTTCCAGAATTAGAAAAGTCGGTGATTCGGGCATTTGCACGGGCGATTCCTCAAGGTGATGATACTCCCCGAATCATTGGCTATTACATGACAATTAAGGCCGAAAGCCCGATTGCAGTTCGCAAAGTTGCAGGTGCAACACCCCACGATTTAGGCGCACCGAACGAACACGTATGGGAGAAAACCAACTACACCAGCTATCAAGACTGTAATTTATGGAAAGATTTGGGTAGTGATTTTGTCTTGCAAGTATACCGTGATTTTCTGCTCACGGGTGCTGATGATGTAGAATTCTTAGCAGATTGCTGGGATGCGATCGTTCAAACCCTCGACTACCTGAAAACTTTTGACCTCGACGGCGATGGGATTCCGGAAAATTCTGGCGCACCCGATCAAACTTTTGATGATTGGCGATTACAAGGTGTTAGCGCTTATTGTGGTGGGTTGTGGTTAGCGGCACTAGAAGCTGCGATCGCCATCAGCGATATTTTATTAACTTACCAGACAAGTAACACAACGGAGTTGGCAGCGCAAAAATCCACTTATGAAAGTTGGTTACAACAATCTCTGCCTATTTACCAAGAAAAACTCTGGAATGGGGAATATTACCGACTTGATAGTAAAAGTGGTTCCGATGTAGTGATGGCAGATCAATTGTGCGGACAGTTTTATGCACGTCTGCTGGACTTACCTGATATTGTACCAAGCGATCGCGCCCTTTCGGCGCTGAAAACCGTTTATGACGCTTGCTTTTTGAAATTCTGTAATGGTGAATTTGGTGCTGCTAATGGTGTTCGTCGTGATGGCTCGCCAGAAAATCCCCAAGCTACTCATCCTTTAGAAGTTTGGACGGGGATAAACTTTGGGCTGGCGGCTTTTCTCGTGCAAATGGGAATGAAAGATGAAGCGTTGAGGTTGACGCAAGCTGTGGTGCAGCAAATTTATGAAAATGGTCTACAATTTCGCACGCCAGAAGCTATCACCGCAACTGGTACTTTCCGCGCTAGCACTTACCTGCGGCCAATGGCGATTTGGGGGATTTACTTAGTGATTAATTGATTGACTATCAAAGCGGTTCTCGTTTTGATACAACACACGTAGATGTCATTGGTGTCAACTTAAGCTGAAATCTTCTGACTGTATAAGTTTTGTCCCCAGTCCCTCTCCCAAAATTAGCAAAAGGAAGCAAATTCTCCAGTTCCCCTTCTCCCATATTGGGAGAAGGGGTTAGGGGATGAGGGCATAGAACCCTTACTCTTAAATAACTTCTACCTTAAGTTGACACCTATGACAGATGTGCGTCCCTACAGAATTTAACTTGCCTTCATTTGGAAAAGTAAAATTTAGATTTGCGATTTTATTTTCCGAGTGTTTCCGGAAGCGAAGGAAAATTTCAGTAATGGTAAGAGTTGAAGCATTGAGAATTATAAGCCTAATGTTTCAAAAAATGCAAATATTACTAGCTTTAGCTATAAATATTGCTGATAGTTCCTAGATTACGTTCGCAATCAAAAGCTAGGTTATGACGTGCCTATTACTTTACTCAACAGCAAAGTTGATCGGATTGTAGCGCTTCGTGTTTGGCAATGATTAGCCAGCACTGGTGCATACGCTTAAATCCCTACAGCTTGCGTAACTTAACGCCAGTAAATCTTACAGGTGCATTTCACCAGCCTTTACTAGAAGCAGCCCAAACTTGCAGGATGTGAAGCGTTATCAGTAAGGACTAGTTTTAAGTAAGCTGGACTCATACTATAACCCTTGGATAGCTCGTTGTCAAGTAATTCATTGTGTAGTTGTCTGGAGAGATAAAGGCGATCGCATATTGATTTTTGATCTTGTACGCCATTTAGCCCAATTGTTACTACATTTGTAATCTCAATTTTTTAAATCTGCTACAAGACTCGCATTTGATTTTTGAAAGAAACTCAGTATACTTTTATTCTTTCTTCCCTGTTCCCCGTTCCCTGGTCTCTCTCTACGCAAATAATTTCTCCGAATCAAAGCAGATTTTTATAGATATTTAGACATTAGAGAAATCACTGCTAAATCAAGTTCATAATATTCTTTGTTAATTAGCTTTATCTCTATTCTCAAATTCGCTAATATTGTACAAACTTAGAATAATATTTTTTTATAAAGGTATCCACCTGCGGATGTTTTTATTAACTCCGCTAACGAGCATTAGAATTATCTATATATATTATTAGCCAAAACTTATCTTTGAAGTATGGGCTAGTTTATGATTCTTATCCAAGCATTATGAAATATTCCCGATCGATTGACAACAATTTTATTTAGATACGCTAAAGCTGTAGCTTTTGCCAACCAATAAAGACAAGGTTAATAAGTCTTATTGTCCAAATGAACTTATTGAAAAATAGGTTCAATACTATGGCTAGCAATAGTTTTATCACCGATTTACTAATATTTTTATCTAGTTGTTTTACATTCTAGTTAATGGTACTATTTTTTAGTTACTCGATAATAATAAAGGTTTTAAAATGATATCGGGTGAGGGGTAACACCCCTCAAAAATTAGCCAAAGGGGACAAAACTAAAAGCTGCACAATCCACAAGTAAGTATCTAAATACATTCAGTAAATTTAACCTAACAATAGACTAAATTAGCAGATGACATGAACGACAAAAAATAGTATAAATACGAATGGTGCTAATACCGCTCAAAGATAATATATTTTTTTTGTTAGTCTAAAAAAATATGCAAACTTCCCGGAAATTGCCTAATTAAACAGTAGTAAGAAATATAAGCGTGTGAACCAAGAAAAATCATTTACTTATGGATTTTTATCTCTTGTAAACATCTCACACCGCTCTAGTGCTAATAATTGGCCACAAGCAATTCAACCTTTTCAACAAGGCTAGTGCAGTCTGTACGCCTCAATTGAAACACCAACAATCGCAAAAAAAGAAAATACTTTACTTCATCCAGGATAACTAAAACTATGATGAATCAAGACATTGCTGGTATTAGTAGTAACTTAGATAAGACAGTAAAAGCTCAACAATTTGACAAAGTAGTTGAGGCAATTCTTGCTGGAAAGTATTCCTGGGCATGTGTTTTAATGCTGCGATTTGGTGGTTATAATCCTCTCCATTACATTCCATATCGCACCTACAATCGATTGCTCAAAGAAAATTCTCAAGCTGATAGGACAAAACAACAGCAAACTGAAAATCTAAAAATGCTGAAACACGCTCATGATTCTCAGTCTGAGAATCATGCGTCATCAAGCTGCTTAAGCAAAATTAAAGACTTAGCTTATCTAGAAGTAGTTAGAAAACAAAAAGCATGAATCAATTCAAAATGACGCTTTCTACGAAATGCTGCGCGTAGCTTGCTTCCCTGTTAGGGTACGCGGACTCGCTTGCTTCCCGCCGGCGCTAACAAAATTCACGCATTAAATACAGCCACCCACAATATGAGTGGGGTTTCCACCTACCGAGTGAGACAAGGATTTTTTCGCCTACGAGGGCGAGGTTTTAAACCGAACTTTTTTGATAAATCCTTGGTGGGAGTTTAGACCAGAGATTGACACAGCAAATTAACGAACATCAATCAAGCAAATCGCCATTAAAACCAGAAAATGTTCAAGACGTTTCCTTGAAATCCTGTGGATTCAATTAAAAAGTATTTGGAATCAATAGATTCTGCTCTAAAGTTGATTGATTATCTGAAAGCCTGCGATGCTAATTTAAAATTTATAGCATAGCAGGTTTTCTATCGCAGTCATTAATTTCATAAATTTGGCAAAAATCTGCCAAAATGGCAAATATATACTAATGATATTGGTAAACTAATAACAAATACAACTTCAACCAAAATAGAGGTGATTTGCCAAGCAAGTTAATTTAAAAAATAAAATCAACGATTAGTTCTAACTATGAAATCAATCAAACTGATTACAAAAGTAATCAGAATTTGATGGAGTAAATAACTCTTAGACCAAGACCAATAATCCAACCGTTGCTACTGGTGGTTCTTTTTCTGAGGAAGTTTGAGCAAAAAGAATTTGAGGAGGTAGATTCCCCCAAGCCAAATTTTACACAGCTTTCACTGACTGCAGACGGTGCGAGTAATGCCGATCAAACTTTCTATCCTGTGGTTGGTGTTGCTTTAGTTAAATATTGCAAACGCTTAACATCAATTTCAGGAACGGAAATAGAAAAGTTACGGTGAAATTGTTGTCCTTGGCTGGTAGAACTAGTAGCTCATACGCTTCTCTTTCGACTATTGTAATCCTAGTCCTCCCAACCGGGATTATCTTTGGTTTATAAACTTTCAATTTATATAACACTACTGGAAGTTCAAAACTTAAATAGCTTCCAGTTTTTTATCTGTATATAAAAAGAAATAAGGTAGGCAAATTGCCCACCTTATTTTTTGTGGATAATAGATATCTGGTGAAATTAATCTAGAAGTCTTGTAGAGACGTAGTACCGCTATGTCTCTACATTCTTTTTCACTTCCATATTTAATGATTGGTTAATTCAAAAAAGAATTAAACCTTAGCTAATTCTGGAGTAGGACTCTTGCTGTTGCGAATTGCTGTAATAGCCTCAGCATAATCTTTAGCATTAAACACAGCTGAACCGGCGACGATCGCATTGGCTCCCGCTTCCAAAACTTGCCAGGTATTATTTGCCTTCAGCCCCCCATCCACTTCAATCCAGGGATCGAGACCACGTTCATCACACATTTGGCGTAGCTTGCGGATTTTGGGTAACACACCAGGGATAAAGCTTTGACCACCAAAACCAGGGTTGACGCTCATAATTAGTACTAAATCGCACAAATCTAGAACGTATTCAATTAGCTCTAGAGGGCTACCAGGATTAAGTACAACACCAGCTTTCTTACCAAGCTCTTTAATTTGCCCCAAGGTGCGGTGCAGGTGTGGAGAAGCATTATGCTCGCAGTGTACGGAGATAATATCAGCACCCGCCTTAGCAAATCCCTCTACATACTTTTCTGGCTCCACAATCATCAAATGGACATCCAAGGGCTTGGTCGTAACCGGACGAATCGCCTCCACAATCAGAGGGCCTATCGTAATATTAGGTACAAAACGACCGTCCATGACATCAACATGAATCCAATCCGCTCCAGCTGCGTCTACGGCACGAATTTCGTCACCCAAGCGACTAAAATCGGCTGATAGGATAGATGGAGAAATTACAATGGGCTTTTGAGATAGGTTTTGGGTCATGGCTAGTGGGTTTTTAAGCGTCCTCGTCTGTACGCATTGTAACAAAACATTGAACAAGACTCATAAGTTTGATCCCGGTCTTTTTGGGGAGTGGGGAGCAGGGGAGCAGAGGAGCAGGGGAGCAGGGGAGCAGAGGAGGGATAATTAATGACCAATGACCAATGACAAATGACAAATGACCAATGACCAATGACAAATGACTAATGACAAATGACTAATGACAAATAACAAATGACTAAAAAAC
The DNA here is from genome assembly GCF_052692655.1 of Nostoc sp. DSM 114167. Classification (NCBI taxonomy): domain Bacteria; kingdom Bacillati; phylum Cyanobacteriota; class Cyanophyceae; order Nostocales; family Nostocaceae; genus Nostoc; species Nostoc sp. DSM 114167. The sequence goes on along the minus strand of NZ_CP195116.1, from coordinate 1,465,399 downwards.
TAACCTGGGTAATTTGGGGATTAACTACTTCTTGTCTGAGTGCGCCGGTAATTGCTTCGGCTTTAGAGTCTGCTTTGGGAACTAACGGTATTGATGCTTTGAAGCTACACAAACCTCCTTATAATTTAATCGGTCGCAAGATTGCTATTGGTCAAGTGGAAATTGGTCGGCCGGGAATGTTTGGGTGGGATAAGGCGGTGTCTAAAAATCGTGCCATATCTTTAGCAGCGGTTTTCTTACGCAATGGCCCAGCTAAGTCTAATAGCGGTGTTGACCCTCACGCCTACAATGTCGCTGGTGTGATGGTGAGTCAAGACAAAGCTTTGCCAGGAGTTGCGCCGGGAGCGCGATTGTATTCATCAGCAGTGGGTTCGACTAAAAACATGGGTCAGCCAGAAGAGTGCTTATCGGCACAGCACATAGCGCTCCAAAATGGTGGCGATGTGCGTGCGATCAACTTTAGCTTTGGGGAACCTCTGAGCCGCGATCCTCGACCGGAAGCTACTTTAGACGGCAATGCTTTACTAACTTTATGTGTTGACTGGTCTAGTCGCGTTCATGATGTTTTGTATGCGATCGCAGGCAACCAGGGCAAAGGCGGCATTCCTATTCCTACAGATAATTTTAACGGAATAAATGTGGCTTTTTCATCCCGCCGAGGGGGAGTTTTTAACAAAGTAGACGTGGCTAATCTGGCGGGTGTTAACCAAGGGGTGAATCAAAGACTAGCTGGAAAGGAATTTGACCTTGATGGGCGTCGCGCTATCAGTTTAGTTGCTCCTGGTAATAATATTTCTTTGCTCAATCCAGATGGCAAATTGAACAAGGTTACAGGTACAAGTTTTGCGGCGCCTCAAGTTACAGCTACCGTTGCTCTGTTGCAGGAACTGGCAGACCGACAGATGCGAACAAAACAACCCCACTGGAGCATTGATTCTCGGCGGCATCAAGTGATGAAAGCTATATTGCTGAATTCAGCAGATAAACTTCTAGATAGCGGCGATGGCTTAAAGTTGGGAATGACTCGGACGCTAATTGATAAACAAAATCAAAACTGGCTAGATTCTGATGCTTATAAAGATCCAAAAATTCCTTTGGATGCCCAAATGGGAGCGGGTCATTTGAACGCGTTTCGCGCTTATCAGCAATTTAGTGCTGGTCAATGGCAAGCATCAGCTGCGGTACCGGCTATTGGTTGGGATTATCGCACAGTTGATGTTGGAGCATCTGTTGACTATATATTAGCAAAACCGTTAAAGCAGGGAAGTTTTGTTGCTGTCACCCTGACTTGGGATCGATTAGTAGAACTCAACGATAAAAATAAAAACCAGCAATATGATGTAGGCGAAAATTTTCGCGATCGTGGCTTAAATAATCTCGACCTATACTTAGTAAAAGCTGATGCTCAAAATTCAGATGCTGGTGCTGTTTGCTCCTCAATCAGCCAAATTGATAGTGTAGAACATATTTTCTGCCCCGTTACTGCTACTGGCAATTACAAAATCCGCGTCCAGTTTCGTCAAAAGCTCAATGATGCTACTCAACCCTACAGTTTAGCTTGGTGGAGTGTACCGATTAATTAGACTTATTGCATAAGTCGGGAAAAGGGTAAAGGGGAAGGGTAAAAGGTTCTGCAAAAGTCCCTTTACCCTTTAACCAAAACCTTTTCCCCAAGAGTGCAAAAAGCACAAATGCCAAGAGGTCTATTGAAATAGGTTAACAAATATCTGTGTAAAATTACAGCGTTTTTCTCGTTCCCATGCTGCGTATGGGAACGAGATTTTCAGCCTCTGATAAATTTGATTCGATCTATAAAAACCTCACAGAAGTGCTGATTTTTCGAGCGCGTAGCTTACAATACGTTTATACGTAAAGATAAAAATTTTTAGAAATCAAAATTTTTTATAAGTCGTCTGTATAGCCGTCTCAATCAAGAATTAGCAACTCCACAAGTTCTGTTTAATTACTTTGAGCTACTAATTTGCTGTTACGAAAACTGTAACAGTCCCATTTTTCTATTGGAGTAAATGCAATAGTTAATCATTGACACAGTATCTGCGTCAACTCTGAGCACAAATCGGGAATCTTTGGCAAGTGAGGTAGCAGAATGAATCGCCATAAATTGAGTGATGCAAAAGAAAATTTCCTGCAAAGACGTTACGGTGTTAGTCTAGGCAGACGTTATGCTTTGGCAGCTGCAAGCGTTGTTCTATTCAGTGTATTAGGGTGTTCTCAAGTCGATAGTAATAAAAGTGCCCTTGCCCAATCTAGTTTACCTCAGCCAGAAACTCCATTGCAAAAAAAAACAGCCAACACTGATACAAAAATTGTTGAGTCTAGCAACAAGTTTGGCTTCAAACTATTTTCAGAAGTTCTGAAAAACGATCGGGGTGAGAAGAATATTTTTATCTCACCTTCGAGTGTTGCGATCGCTCTTGCAATGACTTATAACGGCGCTAGCGGCTCGACTCAACAAGCAATGGCAAAAACCCTAGAATTACAGGGGATGAATCTACCAGAAATCAACTCTTCTTATGCGGCGGTATTAAAACAGCTTTTAGACAATTCGGATACGAAAGTGCAATTGAAAATTGCTAACTCCCTTTGGGCAAATCAAAATGTTAGCTTTTCGCCAGACTTTCTCAAGAGAACCCAGGACTTCTATCAAGCTAAAATCAGCAATTTAAACTTTCAAGATGCCGCCGCATCTAGCATTATCAATAACTGGGTCAAAGAAAATACTAACGGTAAAATCACTAAAATAGTTGAAACAATTGAACCAAATCAGGTATTATTTCTGATTAATGCCATATATTTTAAAGGTAGTTGGAGTAACGAATTTGACAAGAAAGAAACTGCTTCATACCCTTTTTACATCACATCTGGCAGGCAAAAACAACACCCAATGATGTCACAAGAAGGTGATTATAGATACTATGAAAGCGAAAAGTTTCAGGCAGTTAGTTTACCTTATGGGAAAGATGGTAAGATAAGTTTTTATATATTCTTACCCAAAAAGAATTCCAACCTCAAAGCATTTTATCAAGACTTGAATGTTGAGAACTGGGAAAAATGGATGACTCAGTTCAACAATCAAAAAGGGTTTATTCGCCTACCCCGCTTCAAAACAGATTACGAGATTACACTCAATGATGCTTTAAAAACTTTAGGTATGGGGGAGGCTTTCAGCAACAAAGCCAATTTTTCTGGCATGGGTAAAAATTTTGCCATTAGCCAAGTTAAGCATAAAACTTTTGTTGAAGTGAATGAAGAAGGCACTGAAGCGGCTGCGGCTACTTCAGTGGGAATAGTAGCAACATCTGCAAGACAAGAACCAGAACCATTCCGAATGATTGTCGATCGCCCCTTCTTCTGTGCCATCAGGGATAATCAGACGGGAAACATTTTGTTTGTGGGTTCAATTATCGAACCGCAATGAGGAGGTAAGAGGGATTGAAGTGAAGACTTCATCTTTTTAAAAGAGAACTTCCAAAAAATAAAATTTTCAGTGAATATAAATGATTAATTTAAACCCGATCTATGTTAAAATATAGAGTTTTTTTAAAAAATATATTTTTGTAGGTTGGGTGGAGTGAAACGCAACCCAACATTACCACCAAATTTTCTGTTGGGTTACGCTATCGCTGTACCCAACTTATAAAACTACGGTTTTCAAGTTAGACGAGGTTTACATTCACTGTATCTGCGGATAATAATTTTTAGAATTCATTATCCGTAAAGGGAACTATGGATGGTGAAAATATTTTTAGTAATGGAAAAAATTCTAACCTCGCGGCATAATCATCTATTTGTGATAGTTCCAGTTCAATTGTTTGCTGCTCTTTTTCATCAAAAAGCAACTGAATTTGATAACTTGTCCAGAATTGTTCGCCTAGTTCATCTTCTAAATCAAAAGGCTGTTCTTCATCACCCCATATATTCGACCAAAGGACTATTTGATTAGCCCGAAAATGGTTTTGACCTTTTATATCTCCAACTACAAAATATACTTCGACATTTAAATCAAATCCCAAATCATCGACTTCTGCCTCTGCTATCTGACAGCTAACCACAATTAAACTATCTGGGTTAATATCTACTACCTGCTGTTGGCGTTGTAATAATTCTTGAAATACAAAATTAGGTAATAATTTTGAACTCTCCTCAAGTAGGTTTTTTTGACTTTCTGGAGAGTAACGATTTTTTAATTCTTGCGTGATTAAATTTAAAATATCTTCACTAGCTAAATTAACAACTATCTGTTTATTTGCCGGATTAAGGAAACATCCTTGATTAAGATTAATGTGTTTGTTAATTGGCATAGTTCTCTAAAATCCTTTGAATGTGAACGGATAATTCACAAATCAAGCTCAAACAAAGGTAAGGAATAAATATTACTTTAGCTTCTGTTCTATATCTTTAGCAAGACAACAAAACCATGACTAAAGTCACAGATCAAACATACACAAGATCAACAATAATTGTTAAATTAGTAATGATTTGCAATAATTGTCCAGTTAAAAGGTTCGATTTCTATCGGGGCTTGTGACTGATTTTTCTTACTCTTTCAGCAACATCGTTTTTTTATGTGTAGATTAATTGGCTATCTTGGTAACGCCATCCTCTTAGATGAGTTGCTGTATAAACAAGAGCATTCGCTCTACAAACAAAGTTACAGTCCTTTGGAATTAAAATCAGGAGTAGTTTGTGGAGACGGAGTAGGTGTAGGCTGGTACGATGAAGTGGGTAAACCATTCATTTACCGAAATACTATCCCGCTGTGGAACGAGCCGAATCTGGAAGAGTTGAGCAACTATGTACAATCCAGTTGTACTTTAGGCTATGTCCGATTAGCTGGAACAGGTGAATCCCTCGACATTAGCAATTGTCAGCCATTTCGTAGTGGGAAACTTTTGTTTGTGCATAATGGTGAGATATCAAACTTTCAACAAACTCTTTGTAGACCAATACGTAAGAGCCTTTCTGATTCCACTTACCGCCTGATTAAAGGTACGACTGACTCTGAACACATCTTCGCCCTACTAGTGGAAATGTGGCAGTCGTCTCCAAACAGCACTCTGTTGTCAGCATTAAATGCTACAGTTCAAAAATTGACTAAGTTGGCATCAGAACACGACACCAGCTTTAGTGCCAATGTAATTGTCAGTGATGGTCAAGCAGTTGCAGCAATTCGCTATGCTTATCGCACACAAGCACCTACTCTTTATTGGTCTTATGATGAACTCAAGCAGCCAAACCAAGTTATTGTTGCTTCTGAGCCTTTATCCAATCACCAAAATTGGACTGCTTTTGATGAGCAAAGTGCGCTATTTGTTGAAGCCCAATCATTACAGCCAACAATTAGCCTATTGGAGAGATTTGTTCCCATTGGGGTTTAAAAAAGGATTGCGATTTTGTGGAAATTGAGCTTTTCCCTCTAAGGGATTACCAAGAAATAAATTATTCAATCTTGTGGGGTGGACATCTTGTCCGCCCTAACCATTGGGCGGGCAAGACGCCCACCCCACAATAAAAATTGAATGTTTTTTTCTTTGGAAGTCCCTAAAGTTGGTGTGATGGTAGACAAGCATTGTTATTGCTTGTGCCAAAAGGCAACAGTTGGAAGCAAATGAGAGAGACAACATAAATTATCCGTCTTTCAACTCCTCTGGGAGCTAGCTAGTGTCACCGATAGCGAACGCGAGTGCGTCTTGTAGAGATGCGTTATACCAATTCAATTAATGATTGCAACACATTTTTGGCTAAAGACGCGATGAATCGCGTCTCTACAAGTGGTCTATTTGTCGCATTCTTTTTTTAAATTGGTATTAGCGAGTCATCGGTGACGCAATCATCATTCATTTTATGGCTCCCTTGTACTCTGTCCATCACTGTACACAGCCAAGCAGGAGCGATCGCATACTTACTTGTAGTGCCGATTACGAGTATAGAGGGAAACAGATGATTTCCTCAGACCTCAACGCCAAAAATGCCCTGTTGCCTGATTCAATCCAATTTCAGTTACCCTGAATGACCCAAATAGTTTTATGATTCTCTACGAAAGCATATTTGAAATTATTTAGGTTTACTACCAAAATATTCTCAAGCTCATTCTAAAACATGGTGTAAATCACCTTTAGCTAAATTCGTGCAATGCTGGTTTTGAACCTTCTTCCAGGGTCAAATAAAGTACAGGGAGATGTAAAAGTATGGCTGAACACTCATTTCATGACCAACTGAGTTTAGAGGAACAAACTGAAAAACTCGGCAAGCAAGCAGTAAGCTTAGGTTTGATTCCTAGCTTTGTGGTGCATTACTTTCCTGATACCTGGGTATTTTATATACCCAATGAAACTCAATCGGAACCGCTGACACCAGAAGAAGCATACTTTCGTTTAAAGCAACTGGTTAAACAGTAGATATTTTGACAGCAGATTTTTGAAGATAACGGCTAGACACTGCAATTGTTAAGTAACAGTAGTTATGGCGAAACCAGCAATTTTAACCGTCGATGACGATCCAGAAGTATTGCAAGCGGTGTCACGAGACTTGCGTCATCAGTATGGCGATCGCTTCCGCATTGTTCGGGCAGATTCCGGGATCGCGGCTCTGGATGTGGTGCAGCAACTAAAATTGCGCAATGAATCAGTTGCTCTATTTCTAGTGGATCAACGTATGCCCCAAATGGGAGGCGTGGAGTTTCTGGAACAAGCAAAAAGCATCTTTCCCGATGCGAAACGTGCCTTGTTGACGGCCTATGCAGATACGGATGCTGCGATTAAATCGATTAATAGTGCCAGACTTGATTATTACTTACTCAAGCCTTGGAATCCACCAGAAGAGAGACTATACCCGGTTTTAGATGATTTGCTAGATGACTGGCTAGCAAGATTTCGCCCACCCTTTGAAGGCATTCGAGTCATTGGTAATCGCTGGTCGCCTTTTTCACATCAGGTGAAAGACTTCCTAGCACGTAACCAGATTCCATTTAAGTGGTTAGATATTGAACTGGAGCCGGATGCAGAAAAATTGGTGGAATTCGCCCAAGCTGATTGTAGACAACAATTACCCTTAGTGATGTTTCCCGATGGTTCCCGATTAATTCAACCATCTAATTTAGAGATTGCCGCCAAAATTGGACTGCAAACTCAGGCAGAGCGTCCCTTTTATGACTTAGCGATCGTGGGTGCTGGCCCCGCCGGACTGGCAGCTGCCGTCTATGGCGCTTCTGAGGGATTGAGTACTGTCTTAATTGAGCGGGAAGCGCCAGGAGGACAAGCAGGTACGAGTTCGCGGATTGAGAACTATTTGGGGTTTCCTGTTGGTTTGAGTGGTAGTGATTTGGCAAGGCGGGGAGTCACCCAGGCGCGGCGATTTGGAGTAGAAATTCTCACTCCTCAAGTAGTAACTAGGGTTCGACTAGAAGATCCTTATCGGATTCTGCAATTAGCAGATGGTAGCGAGATTAGTTGCCATGCGCTTTTAGTTGCAACAGGCGTTTCCTACCGTTTGCTAAAGGTTCCAGGAGCAGACAAGCTCACAGGAGCAGGAATTTATTACGGTGCTGCCATGACTGAGGCGATCGCCTGCACCAACGAAGAGGTTTACTTGGTAGGCGGGGCAAACTCTGCCGGACAGGCAGCAATGCATTTTTCTAAGTATGCCAGCAAAGTGATTATGTTAGTACGGGGTCAGTCACTAGCATCAAGTATGTCTCAATATTTGATTGACCAAATTGCTGCAACTGAAAATATCAAAGTTTGCACGGGTTGCACCGTCGTGGAAGTGAAGGGAGAGGAACATTTAGAAGCAATTGCGATCGCCCATGCTAACACTGGACAAATCGAAACCGTGTCTGTGCGATCGCTGTTTATCTTTATCGGTGCTAGCCCCAAAACTGATTGGCTCGATGGCGTTATTCAACGCGATGCTCAGGGGTTTATCATCACAGGGCCGGACTTAGCGCATAATGGCAAATCTCCTCGTGGTTGGTCTTTGGAACGCTCTCCTTTCTTATTAGAAACCAACATTCCCGGAATCTTCGCAGCCGGAGATGTCCGCTATGGCTCAATTAAACGGGTGGCATCCGGTGTCGGAGAAGGTTCGATCGCCATTCAATTCGTTCACCGCTACCTAAGTAATGTTTAGCTAAAGCAGCCAATACTAATACCATTTGGAAAAATGATTGCGACAGATCGATTCACACCAAGCCAGATGCACCAAGGCAATTCCCAATCCAAAATCTCAAATGGTATAAGCTGTATAAAATCTACAAACCCTCTCCCCTGCTCCCCTGCCCCCTGCCCCCCTGCTTCCCTGCCCCCTTCACTGACTTGCGTTGATCCCAATTACCCCGATGATGATTAAGGCGATCGACACAAGTTTGATGAATGTGGCAGATTCCCGAAACCAAATAATCCCAATAAGAGCTACTAGAATAGTTCCTAATCCAGCCCAGACAGAATAGGCGATACTTACTTCAAGTTTCTTGAGAGCAAAGGTCAAAAAAGTAAAACAAAGTCCATAGAAGACAAATATTAATACTGAAGGAACTATTTTAGTAAATCCCTGTGATAATTTCATGCAAGTTGTGCCTGAAACCTCAAAGAGGATTGCTAATATAAGGTAAATCCAACTTGTTGACATATTTTTTGTAAGTGGTTAGTTAAGAGCAACTCGCCCTAAAAATAGAATAAACACTCCTGAAGTAACTCATTAAAAATTTTTACAAGTGTAATATCAATTCTCAATGAAGATGCTTTGGAGGAAGAGTGTTGCGAAGGCAAATATATGCAGCTTCACAAAGAAACGATTTAAGTAAATACAGTTCAGATAGAGCAACAAAACCCTTATATAGAGACGCGATTGTTCGCGTTTTGAAAGACTAATTATCTAGACCAATAACCCTGAATCCAGCATATTGACAAGTAGTCCAACATTTAAAACCAAACGTGCAGTAGTATAATTGAGGCTGATTCCGGGGCTTTATGGCGATAAATTGCTCAAGCATTCGAGCAACATCTGCTGTAGTGTGATTGTGTTTTTGTCCTACTAATGGTAGAAGAAATGACGGCTCAATTTGAATACAGCACTCTTGCCGATCCACAGGATATTCAGCAGCTGATATATATCCTTGAGCAGTGTTTCATCAGCGGAGTTGGTGGTGAAGAAGCTTATATCAATCTCATTGGTGTAGAAAATTTCCGTATTATTCGGGGATTTGGGCAATTAGTTGGTGGATTGGCAACTCTGGATATGGGTCAGTGGTGGGGTGGTGTGCGCGTACCAATGACAGGAATTGCCGTTGTGGGTATTGCTCCAGAGTATCGCGGTTCGGGAGCTGCGATCGCTCTCATGCAGCAGACGCTCAAGGAACTTTATGCTAGAGGTATACCGCTCTCTGCTCTTTATCCAGCAGTTCAAGGCTTGTATCGAAAAGTCGGGTATGAGCAGGGGGGTAGCTGGTGTAATTGGGAAATTGCAACTAAAAGTATCCAACTGCGGGAGCAACCTCTACCTTTACAACCAATAGTGCCAATTAATCATCAAGTCTTTCACGAACTATATCAGCAGCAGGCGAAACTAACGCATGGATATTTAGACCGACATCGAGCAATCTGGGAGCGCTTAATTCAACCAGATGAGAAGGAAACATTTTACGCGTATTTTATCGGTACCAAAGAGAAACCCGAAGGTTACATCCTTTTTAGTCAACATCCAAAAGAAGATGGCGCAATTTTGCGAATCAAAGATTGGGTAATTCTCACAACTGCGGCTGCACAAACATTCTGGTCTTTTCTTGCCAGTCATCGCTCCCAAATTGAACGCGTGCGATGGAGGAGTTCTGCAATTGATTCCTTGACATTGCTGCTACCAGAGCAAACTGCCAAGCTTAAGAATACGATGCGTTGGATGCTCCGAGTAGTAGATGTAGTCAAGGCGCTGTCCATGCGGGGTTATCCTTCGGGAATTGAAACTGAATTGCACTTAGATATTCAAGATAATTTGCTAGATGCAAACAATGGTAAATTCATTCTTTCTGTTGCCAATGGACGCGGTGAAGTTACCAAAGGTGGAAAAGGTGAGTTGCAGCTAGATGTCCGAGAACTAGCACCAATATATACAAGTTTGTTCGCTCCCTACCATTTGCAAATAGCCGGAAAACTGCATGGGACAGAAACAGCTATTTCAACAGCTACGCAAATCTTTGCGGGTAGTTCTCCTTGGGTGGCTGATTTTTTTTAACGTCATCTGTCAACAAATCTTTCTCTGCCTTAGTTCAAGTCTGCTCCTCTTGAGAGTCGGAGAGGGACAGTTTTGTGCAGTCAAACCAGCCTCTTGGATTAAAGTCTCCCAAAGAATTTATCCCATCTTAATTTTGTAACGCTTCGTAAATAGAGTGGGAAAAGTAGGATGTTTTGTATGAACCCTAGAAGTATCCAGACAAGTGAGATAGATTAGGTATGCAGTCAATAACCTCGCTTCTGCAAAGAAGTGAGTATCTCTAGTGGAGCGGAGCGCAACCCAACACATATCAGGATGTTGGGTTACGCAAAGCCTCCACCCAACCTACAATTTTTTTTGCAACATTTTTTTGCAACATTTGAGTAATGACACGCCAGTAGAGTGCGTTCTGGACACGCCGAAATAGCAAATGAGTTCGCCAAATCAACAAATGCGTTCGCCAAATCAACAAATGCGTTCGCCGAAATAGCAAATGAGTTCGCTGAAATAGCAAATGCGTTCGCCGAAATAGCAAATGCGTTCGCCGAAATAGCAAATGCGTTCGCCAAATCAACAAATGCGTTGGCGTACCCCGCCGCAGGCATCGCCAAAATAACATCAGAAAAGGAAAACTAGAACTTCTAATTCCCTTTCCTTATAAAGGCTACGGTGTACACAAGTCGAATTACCCCCCTTAATCCCCCCTTAGAAAGGGGGGAAAAAAGAAATCTAGTTCCCTCACGCCACTTGCTTCAAGCCGGGAAACCCGTCCAACGCAGTGGCTCCCCTTTATAAGGGGAGGGTTAGGGTGGGGTGACGCAGTAAGTAACCGTAAGTGAATGAACTCAATATCACGTCTTGACAAGAGTTTTACGTTAAGTTGACACTAATAGGCAATGCGTGCCTCTACGCGAAATCTATATGTATTAGGGTTTTAGTGAATAAGTTTTACTTTCTCTCTCTACAAAACATAAGCTGGAAACATAATTAATCCTTTGCTCGTCCTTGCGCTAGATTAACAATTTCTGTTGTTATCAACTCACACACAAATAAAACTATCAGCGATTTACTTTTAATAAGTAATGATGATTTATCGTGCTTATCTAATCCCAAATATCATCTGGTAAAAATAACTCAACGGGATTTATGACTTTTTCTCCGGAAGTTCAGCACAGTCATCAGAAAACAATCTAAGTAAACCTGATTAGTTTCTCCTAACTTGCACACCCACATTCACAACATGAAATCACATCTACTGGCGATTGGTTTAAGCAGTTTGGTTCTAGTTGCAGGACAAGCTAAAGCTTCACAATTACAGTCTTGGTACTATGATTCTAGCCAAAACCAATTAGACTTAACTACCACTTCGGGAATAGAACCAAAAGCCTTTTTATTAGATAATCCGAATCGATTAGTGATTGACTTACCCGGAACTAATTTTAATTCCGATACTGTCAAACAAAGTTTTGGGAAGGCGGTGAAAGAAATTCGCCTCGGCAAACCAGACTCTCAAACTACTCGTTTTGTCGTCGAGTTAGCTCCTGGTTATGATGTTACTCCCCAAAATATATCAGTTAAAGGAGATTCCCGTTCTCATTGGATTTTCAAATTCAATTCATTTAACCGCCAAAGTAATCCCATTGTTGGGGAAAATCGAGAAGATATTGCCATCAAATCCACAGATGCATCGACATTTGCTGGAGTTGTGAATCTTGGTCAAGAAATGGTTGGTATTACTTCTCAGATTCGCAGTTTGTTAGCAAGTTATAAAACATTAAATCCGGGAATATTTTTCTTGGATTTAGATACAGGAAACTATATAGATATTAATGGCGAAAAAAGATTTGCTGCTGCCAGTACAATCAAATTTCCCTTATTAGTGGCTCTTTTCCAAGAAATAGATGCAGGTAGAATTAAACTTACCGATAAATTAGTGATGCGGCGCGATTTAAAGGTGGGCGAATCTGGAATTATGCAATACAAACCCATTGGCACTAAATTTAGTGTCCTGGAAACTGCTACCTTGATGATGACAATCAGCGATAATACTGCCACAAATTTAGTTCTCGATCGCTTGGGTGGTGCCGCAAAAGTTAGTCAACGTTTTCGTAGCTGGGGATTGCAAAATACAGCACTTCGGAATCTACTTCCAGACATCGGTGGCACAAATACAACTAGTTCCAAAGATTTGGTCAGATTGGCGGCGTTAGTTTCTAATAATCGTTTGTTATCCCCAAGTAGCCGCGATCGAGTTTTAGGCATTATGCGCCATGTGAAAACCAATAGTTTACTACCAGCTGGTATCGGCCAAGGAGCTACCATTGCCCACAAAACTGGTACATTGAGATTTATCATTGGTGATGCGGGTATTATTCAAATGCCCAACGGCAAAAGCTATTTAGCAGGTGTTTTGGTACAAAGACCAAACTACGATTCAAGAGCCGGCGATTTTGTCCGTGAAGTTTCCAGAAGAGTCTATAATTACCTAGACAATACCAAAGTTAGCAATATACAACCAATACTTGGCGAGCCCACTCGTTAGTCAAGCGATCGTAATTACTAGTCCACCACATCAATGAAGAGTGCTGAGTGCTGAGTGCTGAGTGCTGAGTGCTGAGTATTGAGTGCTGAGTGCTGAGTATTGAGTAGGGTGAATAAGTTTGTAGTAAAGACTTTAGTCCTTGGTTTGAGGGCTTTAGCCCTCACTACGAACTTCGCAATTGCACTAAATCGTAAAAATAGGGACGTGCATCTGTACGTCCCTAGATATTTATCTGTATTCAGGTATTTCGTCGTGAAATGAGATTAACTTAGGAAATTTGGTGTACCACCATTACCACTCCTACCAACAGCAGGAATTTCCACTGTGTCATCTGTAGCTTTACCAGTGCCGTCATTGACAACGTAATTAGTGTTACCCACATGTCCATTAGGGATAAACAATTGTGGATGGTCAAAGGGCGCTTTATCAAACCGAACTCGGTCATCAGTCAGCGCTTTTAAAAAGGCGACTAATTCTTGTTTTTCTACTGGTGACAGATTTAGCGGTGGAAGTACTCCATAATCACCACCACGATTGTAAAAATCAATCACTTGCTCTAGAGTCGCCTGACCTCCATTGTGGAAGTAGGGAGCAGTTAGTTCCACATTGCGAAGTCCAGGTGCTTTGAAAGCTCCATTTGCAAACACAGGCTCAGTGGAATTCAACGGTGGATTAAGGGTTGGGGGGTTTTCGCCAAGGAGATCCTTAAATTTACCCAACTGAGCCAATCGTGCCTCTGAAAGCGGATTACGTTGACCTTTACTCTGTAAACCGTCATAACCACCCAAACCGGGGTCGTCTGTGGCTGGTCTGACACCGATATTGAAGAAACCAGTGTCTTCTGGGGAGTTTGGCGCGAACGGCGCACGTTTGATTCGTCCTTCTTTAGCCACGTTGCTGACTGAAGCAGCTGTTAATTCTACTCCACTGTGGCAAGCAATACACAAAGCTTTGCCCTCAAACAGTCCTTTCCCTCGTTGCTGCTGCGCGGTTAGGGCGCTGGTGTTTCCTTCCAAGTAGCGATCGTAGGGCGTATCATAGGAAATGAGCGTAGACTCGTACAACTGAATTGCCAGCCCAAAGAATAGCGAGAAGTTGTACTCTAGCAATGTATACTCATTAGTCGTCAAAGAGCGATCGGGCCTCTTGACAATAGTCCGTTTACCGTCAGAGTCAACTTGGATGAGGCGAGTAGAATTCCACCACTCCGGCTTAAAGGCATCTTGAATCATCTGCTCGTATGTTTTATCTTTAAGTCCAGGCTTAGGCGATCTACTATCTTTACCTAAAACGCTGTCTTGTGGATGCACAATCTGTTTAGCTAGCGGTCTAAGAGGTAATAACTTTTTCGCAAGTTTTCGGGGGAGCTTTTTACCCTTACCAGCGGTGAAAGATATTCTGTCAATTAGCCCCAACTTATCACTCCCGAACTTATCACCAATTTCTTGAAAAGTGCGACCATCTGCGGATGACTCAAAAGAACTGAGTGGCGGCCCGACAGCTTGAGATGCCAAAGACGAGTTATTGAGGCTGACTTTCACAAATTCTGCCCTAATTGGGTTTATAGCCTTGACGACAGCGGCGTTAGGATCTCTTAAACCGAAGGGGTTCACCCCATTAAAGATATCTTGTGCCCTTCCATCCCAAAAGTTGCGAAAGTTGAATGCGGCATTAATCACGCTTGGCGTGTTACGCGGCTCGACGCGCCGCACATTGATACCTTTTACGTTAAACACCGGATCTGGCTCAGTGGTAACTTTGTCTTCTGCATTCCCAGGTGTGACATCCACAAACTTCGTATTGAAGATCCCCTGAGAAGAACTGACATCGTTACGGTCAGATACAACAGTCTTAGGATCGTTTGGGTTTGACAGCTTGTGGAAGGGGAAATCTTCTGGTTTAAGCTGATAGTTTGGTAGTCCGCCGACATTAAAAACTGAATCTGGATTCTCTGTACCATCGGCGTTGACCCGCAAAAGCCCAGGAGCAATCTGATTTTTGGATCTATTGTCCGCTCCAGCATGGAAGTGACAACTAGCACAGGAGGTCTTTCCATCACTCCCAATCTGCATATCCCAAAAAAGAGTCTTTCCTAATTTGATTGCAGCCGTTTTGTCTTTTACGAAGTCTCCAAGATTGTCAGGTTCTGGAACCGATACACTCTTGAGAGAAACTGGAGACGGGCCTGTAACTGCTGATACAGTATTTCCGGCTACTACTGCTACCAGAATAATGGCAGCAATTGTTACAGTCCTTGAAAATCTCGATCTTAAGTAATTAGCTTTGCCATATCTGAATTTCCACTCTTGCCGCTTTATTTTTGTCACCAAAAATTTGAGCAAAAATCGACCTCTTGAGGTCAACAATAAGTAACATGATAAAGCGGTGGTGAAGATTACTAAGCTGATTATGGGTATAATCCCCATAGTTTTTTCTAAAGTAACACCAAGATAAAGTATACATTTACGAAGAAGTTTAAAATTTAATATTCATGTAAAATGAACACGCAAATTACGAATTTTACGTAAACACAAAAAAAACACCCTCTTCAAGCTACGAATTATAAATTGAGTTGAAAAAATTGGTTATTCTATATTGAATTTGGATTAACTAAACTATTAATATATTTTATCGATAAGAGTTTGATAAAATGTTTAGATATTTAAATTAGATATAACTTACTTATCAGTCTTATTTTTGGGATATTTTAATGTTAATACATCAAAGTTCTGGTCGGTGGCGCTTAGGACTAATGTTATCGCTATTGACAGTCTTCTTGTGGGGAATTTTACCTATTGCTCTTGCAGTAATTCTACAAGTACTTGATGTCTATACCGTAATTTGGTTTCGCTTTTTGGTATCATTTGTACTGCTTGCTGTGTATTTAGGGATACGCGGCAAATTACCAAAATTAGAACAATGGCGCTCTGCTTCTGGAAAATTATTAGCGATCGCGACAATATTTTTAGGGATTAATTACTTTTCGTTTATCCAAGGTTTAGCATTAACATCGCCTGCTAACGCTGAAGTTCTCATTCAATTATCTAGCCTTTTATTAGGTTTTGGAGGGTTAGTAATTTTTAAAGAACGTTATCGGCTGTCTCAATGGATTGGCGTTAGTGTCATGATTTGTGGTTATCTTTTATTTTTTCGCGAACAACTAACGAATTTAATTACAGCACATGGCACATATATACTAGGTAGTGTTTTAATTGCGCTAGGATCGACAGCTTGGGCTATTTATGCTTTGGCGCAAAAGCAGTTATTACAATCTTTATCTTCCACTAGCATCATGTTGGTTATTTATGGAGGTTGTACTTTATTATTCACTCCTCTAGCAAAAGTTAAATCACTTTTTATACTCGATCCTTTCCATTTAGGAATGTTGATTTTTTGTGCCTTGAATACCTTAATCGCCTACAGTGCTTTTTCTGAATCATTACAACATTGGGAAGCATCACGAGTAAGTGCAGTATTAGCTTTAGCTCCCATTGTGACATTAATAGCAGTAGCGATTGTATCAGTTATTGCACCTGATTGGACACCACCAGAACACTTCACCCTCATAGCAATATTTGGAGCGGGTTTAGTAGTTACAGGTTCAGTAGCGATCGCCTTGGGAAAAGCTGATTAAATGCCATGTTTTTCAGGATTTTTACTGGCTTTTTCATCTAGTAAATTTGTGCAATATTCAAAGCTACAACATAAATACTGAGGCAAACTATTTTTTATTTGTTATGATTTAATAGTGAAGGCAAGCTACTGAAGTCAGTCGGATACTTTACCCATCTGCGTGACTTTGTAGGATTTGATTGTTGACTTTATAGCCGAAATATCCTTGCAAAAGAATTCAGAAATCATAATTCAGGAGTCAGAAGAAATTACTAGGGCATTGGGAATCACTACTTTTTTTGACTACTAAATCTCAGATTTGGTGGAAAATTTAAACCCATTTATACCCATTATTTTCAGCCAGCTACATTCGCAAGTCATACATAATTCATCGTCAATTATAACTACTGACTCCTAAATTCTGTTTTGATAAAATTGAGGCTAATAACTTTAAGTAAACCAAGCAGGGCGCCCGAATAACTACCAAAGCCAACACCTGATAAAACCAGACCACCGAAACAGTTGAGCGATGAATAGTTTGTTTGGTAATTGGGCCAGCACCCTCAGAAAAAATTCTTTATTGCTGGTTCTTTCAATGGTGTTGCCAACGTTTGGAATTAGTAATTCTGTCTTGGCAGCAGAGCGGATTTATGCATCTTATTCAGCTTTAGAGCTTTCCATTTCAGTCAGGACTTTAGAGAACTACGCCAAAACAGGTGTAATTAACGAAGACTTAGCAGCTTATCAGCGATATCTGCCTTTAGAACAGCTTCAAGAATTGCGGCGGATTTTACTTAATCGTGTGAAAGTTAGTCCAGTAGTAGTTTCGCAACTTCTCTACACACCCCAAGGAGAATTTTTACTGCATCGATTGGCGCAAGTGATTAAAACCAATCAGCCAGAACCAGGATTTGGTACTTTGCGTTCAGCGCTAATTTTAGCCTCTGGAGAATCGGGAGGCTTGACACTTTTAAATGTGTTGCGTAAATATCCCAGCAGCAGCATTCGCCTTGATGTCGCCGAGACTTTTGAAATAGCTACACAATTGGAGAAACTTGTTAACCAAACTCATCAAGCGATCGCAGCTGTTTCCCAAAGGTCTAAAATAGAAGCTGAGAGCATTTCTCCACCAAATTTCTCGCAATTGCCCGATTTAAAGGTTCCGGGAAAATTTAAGTCGCAAAAATACACCTTGAATTTTTTCGACTCAACCCGCAATCGGCTTTTATTGACTGATGTTTACATTCCCAATGTCCAGAATCCTGCACCAGTAATTGTCATTTCTCACGGCTTGGGTTTAGACAGCAGTAATTTTCAATATTTAGCCACTCATCTAGCTTCTTACGGATTTGCCGTCGTTGTTCCCAATCACCCTGGTAGTGATGCGAAACAATTGCGTTCTCTGTTAAAAGGACGCGCTATTGAAGTAGCAGAACCAAGCGAATTTCAAGACCGACCAATGGACATAACATATATACTGAATCAATTGCAAAAAGATAATCAATCTGATTCACGGTTTAAAGGTCGCTTAAATCTGCAACAAGTCGGAGTATTTGGTCAATCTTTGGGAGGCTATACAGCCTTAGCCCTGGCAGGCGCTAAAATTAACTTTGAGCAGCTAAAACAAGACTGTCAACCAGCAGCACTCCAAAATACCTGGAATATGTCTTTACTGCTCCAGTGTCGCGCTTTAGAATTGAGCATTAGCAAGTTTGGCAAAGATTATAACCTGCGGGATGAGAGAGTCAAAGCTGCGATCGCAGTTAATCCCATTACGAGTTCGATTTTCGGCAAAGCTGGCTTAAGTCAAATTAAAACTCCAGTGATGATTGTCAGCAGTAGTGATGATACAGTTGCACCAGCTTTATCCGAGCAAATTTTACCTTTCTCCTGGTTGACAAATTCCCAAAAGTATCTCGTCATGCTTATAGGTGGCACACACTTTTCCACCATTGGCAATGCAAACCCTGCAAATCAACAAGTAGCATTACCTGCCGATATGATTGGTGATGCTTCTCAAGCGCGTCGTTACATAAATGTTTTGAGTTTACCTTTCTTCCAAACATACATTGCAGGCAAGCCGCAATACACACCCTACCTAAACGCCGCTTACACTCAAAGCATTTCTAGTAAGCCTCTTGGCTTGAGTCTCGTTAAGTCATTGAATACAACTGAATTAGCACAATTATTAGATATCAAAGGAGCCAAACTCGTTAACAAAAAAGTTCCCAACACCATAGTCAGCTTCGGATTTTGGATGTTGGATATTGGTGTTGCATTACTGCATGTAATGATTTTTATTTGATTTGTACAGACGTAATTAATTACGTCTGTAAAATTTATTTGCACCTTTATAAAATTAGAGGTTCAATTCTTGCTTGCACTTCTTCAATTAACTTTTGTTCAACTTTCTCTACAAACAAAACCTTTCTAGCTTTCCAGTCTAGTGATTTGAGCCGATCGGCTAGCACCACGCCACTGGTTATCATTCCGTCAGGAAGCGGAACCTCAAAGTTAAGACCTTTTTTTTGATTAGTAATTGGACAAATTAGAACTATAGAAGCCATTCGATTGTATTTTAACGGCGACATAACTAAAAAAGAACGATAGCCCATCTGCTCACGCCCTTGAGGTTTTAATTCAGCATTAAGGGTTTCAGCAATATCTTCAAATGACATTCCTGATGTTCTCAGGGCTAATACACGTCGGATCGAATCAGCCGTAATTTGCTTTGTAGTTCCGCAATCTAACTTGACAATATCACCTCTATCTGGAATGTATAGTTTAACTACCAAACTTCATTCCCCACAGCAGATCCAGTATCAATTTCAGAATGCAAATTATCTGGAGTCATACCTTCCAATAATTCATCAAGGGTATATTTTTTTCGCTGCTGCGGCGTGATGACAATACTATTGCCTGAAATGCTGAAAGTTACATCTGTCCCCTCTTTGACATTAACTTGTTCAGCCAAAGCTTTCGGAAGTCGAATAGCTAGACTGTTTCCCCACTTCGTAACAACTGTAGTCATAACTACCTCCAAATAAATGCTTTCTTAAAAAATTTCACACCCAAACATAAAACTTTCGGAGCTTGACGCATCTATTTTGGACTCTTTTATGTATCTACTTTGAATATACCATAATTAATTTGTATTTTCGCTATGTTATGGAAGCCTTGCCACGCCACTACACCATCTTCTAGTTATTTGCACTTACCTTAATTCGTGTAAAAACCATAAGCAGTACAGATATATGCGATCGCATTCATACTTTAGGACATATACTTTAAAGAAATATGACATTTAATTGCGCTATTTTAAAACTAGCTTTACATAAGTTAAGTTATGAGCCAGCCGGAATATACTACAGCCCAAGCTACTGCCCTGACTAACCACGATCGCAAACCTATTCACATACCTGGCTCTATTCAACCTCATGGCATTCTCCTGGCACTCAGTACTCAATTAGAGATACTGCAAGTTAGCAACAATACCCAAGTTTATTTGTACAAAGCTCCAGAAGATTTGCTCGGTAAACCTTTGAGCTATTTACTTGAACCTCAACCAGTGGAAATTGTCAAGCAGTGCTTAGTCAAAAAGGTTGGCAGCGCTAATGTTTTTAAAGTATCAATAAATACTTTATATGGTGAAATATACTTTGATGCTATTGCTCATCGTACAGAAGAAGCTGTGATTCTGGAGCTAGAACCAACTGACTCGGAATTTGAGATGAGTTTCTTAAACTTTCATAGTTTTGCGAGTGAAGCGATCGCTAAAATGCAAAGGACATCCAATTTGGGAGAATTTTTGCATTTAGTAGCACAAGAAGTCCAAAAAATCATCGGTTTCGATCGAGTGATGGTTTATCAATTTGACGAGTCAGAAGCGGGTTCTGTGGTTGCAGAAGTTAAACGGGAAGATTTATCACCTTATTTAGGACTCCACTATCCCGCTACAGATATTCCAGCGCAGGCTAGGGAGTTATACACGCGCTGTTTTCTGAGATTTCTCCCCGATTTGACTGCCGAACCTGTCAAACTAGTTCCAACGGAAAATCCGACAACACATCAGCATCTTGATTTAAGCTACTGTCTGCTGCGGAGTTTTGATTGGTGTTGTACTGAATATCATCAAAATATGGGGGTGAAGGCTCTTTTGGTGATTTCAATTATTCAAGAGCAAAAGCTTTGGGGATTAATATCCTGTCACCATCAAACACCAAAGTATATTTCTTACGAAGTCCGCAAGATGTGCGAATTTTTGGGACAGATTGCATCTTCAGAATTAGCACACAAAATTAGTAACTCGGAATGGGATTATAAAGTAAAACTCAAATCGCTACAGTCTGAGTTCCTTGAGTCTATTTCCCAAGCAGACAATTTTATCGATGCCTTAATTAAACCGGAAATTCGCTTGCTCGATCTTGTTAGTGCTTCTGGAGCTGCGGTTTGTCTGGATAATGAAATTACCCTTGTGGGGACAACACCAAATATTGATGAAGTTCGGGCACTGATTGAATGGGCGAATACCCAAGTTAGTGACAATCTGTTTGCTACTGATTCTCTGCCGAAGCTTTACCAAGAGGCACTAGTATTTAAAGATACTGCTAGTGGCTTGTTGCTACTGCGGATTTCTAAAATTCGGCGCTATTATATCCTTTGGTTTCGCCCTGAAGTTCTTCAAACGGTACACTGGGCAGGAAATCCACAAGAATCCATGCAAGCACAGGCAGACGGTAGCTATACCCTGTCTCCCCGTAAATCCTTTGAACAATGGCAAGAAACGGTTAGATTAACTTCTCTACCTTGGAAACCTTGCGAACTTGACAGTGCGATCGCTTTGAATAATGCGATCGTTGGTATTGTACTCTCAAAAGCAGATGAATTAGCTAAAATCAACCTGGAGTTAGAACGCAGCAACCAAGAGCTAGCATCCTTTGCCTACGCCGCTTCTCATGACCTCAAGGAACCTTTGCGGGGCATTTATAACTTTTCAACAGTGCTGTTAGAAGACTATGCCCAAGTATTAGATGATGATGGAATTGAATGCTTGCAAACAGTAGTATCCTTGTCTGTACGCATGGAAACTCTGATTAATGCTTTGCTGCGGTTATCGCAGTTAGGACAAGCCCAACTGCGCTTGCAAGCAACTGACCTCAACGAATTACTCAACCAAGTAATTGACATTTTTCGTGCTAGTCGCCAAGACTCTGGGCTTGTGGATATTCGCATTCCTCGGCCTTTACCAACAGTTTTGTGCGATCGAGTCCTGGTTAATGAAGTCTTCAGTAATCTGCTTGGTAATGCGTTCAAATATAACGATAAGACAGAGCAATGGGTTGAGATTGGCTACTTTTCTCAAGAAGAGACAAAGGAGCAAGGGAAGAAGCAAGAAAGCAGGGAGCAGGGAGCAAGGGAGGAGAGTTTTCCCCTCTGCCCCCCGCCGCACCCTGCCCCTCTGCCTCTTTCCCATGCCCCATGCCCAATATTTTATATCCGAGATAACGGCATTGGAATTCCACAGCATCATTTAGAAACTATCTTTAGATTATTTAAGCGGCTCCATTCCCAGCAAAAATACGGTGGAGGAGCAGGTGCGGGACTAGCTATTGTCAAGAAGATTGTTGAGCTTCATAACGGTCACATTTGGGTTGAATCTACCGTAGGCGTTGGCTCAATTTTTTATTTTACGCTGGAATAGTTTAAGATAATGACTAAATATATATTTTTGTTAAGCTCTTTTAAGACCACGAATGACAAAAAAACTTCATGAACCGCTGCTCGTTGTTGAGGACAGCAATGAAGATTTTCGGATGCTGCAACGTCTGATGCGGCGTATGTCCGTCCAGAACCCCATACATCGTTGTACGAATGGGGATGAGGTTTTAGAGTTCCTTTATCAACAGGGAAACGATGCCTACGCTAAGGACGAAGACTTACCTAACTCAAAAGTAGCATTACGACCCTCTGTAATCTTGCTGGATCTCAATTTGCCAGGTATTGATGGGCGTGACATTTTAGATCGGCTCAAGCAAGATAAGAGTTTCAAGGGAATCCCCATCGTTGTTTTTACCACATCATCTAACCCCAAGGATATTGAATTGTGCTACCAAAGAGGCGCAAATGGATATCTGGTAAAACCGATGGATGCTCAGGAACTAAAAAAGACGATCCAGGCATTTGTAGACTACTGGCTTGAAGCTAATACGCCGCCTGTGTTGGATTAATTTATTTATTTTTTGTTGATTTAGCAGTAGGGAAAAACCGATAATAAAGGAGACGGCTCAGAGGACACAGAGACATCTTCCTCTTTGAGTCACTGTGTCTGTTTGTCTGTGTTAGATTCCTTTTCCCTATTTCCTGTTTTTGACTATTTGGTGTTTCTTTAGAGATTACTAAAGAATTTAGATTTTATTTACACTTATTTTATATTATTTTTAGAATTATGCAAGAAAACACAATCTGGATAAAAGGGATCTATATAGCTCCCTGATCCTCATAACCTTATGTTGGACACATGGACGCTACTTATCATCGATGATTGTGCCGCAGATCGGAAAATCTATCGTCGATATCTTTTGAAAGATCCGCACCAGTCCTACCAGATTTTAGAGGCAGACTGTGCAGAAGAAGGACTTGCTTTGTGCCAAAAAGTACGCTGCGATGTCATTTTGCTGGATTTTTGCCTACCTGATATGAGTGGGTTAGAATTTTTTGATCGCATCCAGCAGAAGATATTTAAGACTTCTGTCCCCGTGATTATGTTGACAGGGCGCGGTGATGAAGAAATCGCTGTGCAGGTAATGAAACGGGGTGCTTTGGATTACTTAGTCAAGCAAAATCTGACACAGGATGTGCTGCAACTAGCAGTCCGCAACGCCATTAAGCAGTCGTGCTTGCAAGCCCAACTGCTCAAAACTCAGGAGAGACAACGCCTAATTGCCACAACTGCTTTACGAATTCGCCAGTCTCTTAATCTAGAGCAAATTTTGAATACGGCTGTAGCTGAGGTACAGCAACTTCTAAAGTGCGATCGCGTCATGGTTTATCAGTTTGCCCCAGATACAGATGGTAAAATAGTCGCCTCATCAGTTGAGTCATACAGCACTGTGGCATTGTGCGATCGGGTTGGCGCTGGGACTGGGGAGCAGGAAAGCAGCACTTCGGCTCCTTTCGACTTCGCTCAAGGCAAGTCGCTCAGCGATCGAGGAGAAGTTGCAGTAGGTCTTTCCCCTCTGCCCCTCTGCCCCTCCGCCCCTCTGCCTTTTGTGCCTAATTCCCAATCGCCAATGCCTTATATCTATGAGCTTGGCTTGTGTAATTGTGTCAGCCTAAAAGAGCAATTTAATACTAAGGCAAATCTGGTAGTTCCGATTAATCTGAGCAACAATGGAAACCCAACCCCTAAGCTTTGGGGTTTATTGATTGCTCACCATAATTCCGGAGAGCGACAGTGGCAAACTGATGATGCAGAAATGCTCAATGAAGTATCAGTACAGTTAGCGATCGCTATTCAACAGGCGGAATTGTTAGCCCAAACTCAAGCAGCCCTTGTCAAAGAAAAGCAACTCAATGTATTTAAATCCCAAATAATTACAACAGTTTCCCATGAGTATCGAACGCCGCTAACTTCAATTCTGGCTGCGGCATCAACTTTGGTAAAACATAGCCAGCAACTAGATGAGTCCAAACAACAGAGGTTCTTGGGAATCATTGAACAGAAAGCAAGGTATATGTCCAAACTCGTGGATAATATGCTTCTGGTTAACCAACTTGAACTGGAAAAACCCAAGTTTCAACCAATCTTAGTCGATTTACTACAATTTTTTTCTGACCTTTTAGAACAAGAGCGAGAAACAGTAAGCGATCGCCACGAATTGATTTTTAAAATTACTGGTAATCATCATGGATTTTGGGGCGATCGCGGACTTTTGCAACAAATTTTTATTAACTTAATGTCCAATGCAATTAAGTATTCTCCAGATGGAGGTAGTGTAGAATTTCACCTGATCGGCAAAGAATCAGAAGCGATTTTTTACATCAAAGATTGGGGAATTGGTATCCCAATGGCAGATCGAGAAAATTTGTTTCAATCCTTCAGTCGTGGAAGTAACGTTGACACAATTCCTGGTACTGGCTTAGGACTCGCGATCGCTAAAGCTTGTGTCGAGTTACATAGTGGCAATATTACTTTGTCAAGTGAAGTGGGGCAAGGAACTAAAGTTACAGTTAGCTTACCGAAAATATGCCCAACTGGTCAATTATCCCCATCATCCACTTGATAAAACGTGAGTTCGACAAGCCCTTTTTTGACCTCTCCCCCAACCCCTCTCCGACACGGAGAGGGGAGCCAAAACCCTATTTCTGGTTGCTCCTCCCTTTCCCTGTGGGAGAGGGAGGTTGTCCGGGAGAGGTTCATCGAACTCACGTTGATTTAGATAATTTTAAAAAGCATATTGTAATTATCGATCTTGAATTTCAATCTTGCTAATTAACCATTCTTTGATTGTTTTCCCGCAAGGCTCAGAACTTTGGCAATCACTGACGTTCTCTAGAGAATAAGACATTTTTACTTTTTTGTTGACGTATTTCTCTGGTTCGCAAACCTCAAAGACTGCACCGACACCTTCATATACTTTGCCATTTTCATCGACAACAGTAACGTAGCATTTCAAGTCTCCGTTTTGCATATCTTTGATAGTACCAGAACTTGGATTATCGTTTTTAATTTCTTTGGATTGATTGTTTTTAGGAGATGTTTTTTCAGTTGATGCTGACTTAATAGTTTTTTTGCTGTTATCTAGTTTTACTTGATTTACAGAAATAGATTCAGAATTAACTTGCCTAGCGGTTGCAGTATTTGCTAAATTAACTTTATTCTGTTGAGAAGCAATATTGTCTGAGTTACTACAACTCATAATCAACATAGAGCAAAAAAACAATGTAGTAGTGAAGATTGATTTTTTCATTTGATTTATGTTCGTAAAACCTATTGATACTTGTTTGGCTAAAAGCCCTACAGATAAAATCTTTGAATGACAATCAAAACTTTCATTAAGTTTTCTATGAGATTTCTTGAATATTACAGTTTTATGTCTTGGAAGTTATAAATGACATCGTGATATTTGCGGAAAATACTCGGCATTATCTGCACTTTTTGGATATTATTCGGTAAAGTGCTTAAAGAATGTCTTGATACTGATAAAATAATGCTTAATTGAAAAAAAATGCAGAATTCAGAATTCAAAATTCTGAATCAAGACGCTCTCTACGACTCGCTATCCGCTTTTTCGGTCAGAATGAATTCTGACTCCTGACTTCTGAATTCTGTTTCGATAAACTTTAATTGCTAAATATTAATGCTTTGAGGATTAAATAAGTATTTAATAGAGTTTAGAAGCTGTAAGTATTGATTTTGTGTTATTTCAAGGTTTTCTCAACTTAAACAAACCATTTGGCTGGACTTCCCACGACTGCGTAGCGCGGGTACGAAAATTGTTGCGCCTCAAACGTGTAGGACATGCGGGAACCTTAGATCCAGCAGCAACAGGGGTTTTACCGATCGCACTTGGTAAAGCCACAAGATTATTGCAATATCTGCCAGAAAACAAAGCTTACAAGGCTACCATTCGTTTGGGCGTGCAGACTACAACCGATGATTTAGAAGGTGAAATCATTAGTTCTCAAGCTTGTGCTGGATTGAGTTTGGCAGAGGTGAAAACTGCACTGGCACAATTTGAAGGCAAGATTGAGCAAATCCCACCGAGTTATAGTGCAATTCAAGTGGATGGGAAACGTCTCTACGACTTAGCACGTAAAGGTGAAATAGTGGAAGTTCCAGTGCGGACAGTAAAAATTTTTCAGATAGATATTTTGGATTGGAGAGAAGGAGATTTTCCCGAATTGGATGTGGCGATCGCCTGTGGATCTGGTACATATATTAGAGCGATCGCTCGTGACTTAGGTGCAATCTTAGAAACTGGTGGCACACTTGCGGCTTTGCTCCGTACCCAAAGCAGTGGTTTCGATTTAACAGATAGTCTCACTTTCACCGACTTAGAAGCTAAATTGCAAGGCGGGACATTTCAACCTCTCGCCCCTGATGCGGCGTTACAACATTTGTTGTCTGTGACTTTACCAGCAATACCTGCTCAAAAATGGTGTCAAGGTCAGCGAGTTTCTCTAGATTCTGATATTACTGGGATAGTGCGAGTTTATCAAGAAGAGACTCGCTTTTTAGGTGTTGGGCAATTACAAGATGAAGTGTTAATTCCGCAAATGGTTTTTGAGGCGATTTCTTGAAGAAGAATTCAGGAGTCAGAATTCAGAAGTCAGAATTTAGGAGTGGAACCGAAGACACTCCACCTCCGGTAAGAATCAAGATATTCTCTACGAGACGCTGCGTGTACCTCGCTGTAAGGGTAAGCGGACTCGCTACCCTTGCGCTATCCACTAGTCGCACACAATTCATTTCTGACTCCTGACTCCTTTCTTATTAAACCAAATAACTCGTATTAGGTACGATCGCAAAGAAAGCATACTCATACCAAGCAGTCCAGATGAAACTGCGAATCCATCGCTGACGCTTGTCGAAACTCAATTCATATTCAAACGCGCCACGAGATACATCAATGGAAGATAGATGAGAGTTGCAACCGCAGCCATGCTGATAAGTAAAACCGTATTTGGAGGCAATACTTTGCACCTTCATTTGAATAGCAAATACCTTACCTGCATGGAGTATGGCATCCCAAGCACGTTTATGCTCAATATCGCGCCGATCGAATCGCAAAGCACGTTCTTCAAAAACATGATCGCGGTAAATTGGTGCTAAATGCACGTGATAAAAGCTAGCAGGTAGTTCATAACCAAATTCATTAAATAAATCTATGCCGATGCGAGCCACTTTTACTTCATCAGCGTAATCAATTCCTTTTGACTCCACATCGCAAAGAATTTCTGCAAAGTTCGGATAGCTGTGTTTGAGAAAGTCTTGTCCAAAAAACTCTAAGGTTTCCCATGCTAGTTGTGCAAATAGCTGAGAAAATGAGGGTATTAGGTGAGCTAGTTGGGGGCGATCGCTAAATAAATCAACATCACCACGTTCTAATTTATACAAAAATAGCTGTGCCATCTCAACATAGCTTTGGGGTTGGGAAAGTCCGACACTCGTGGTTCCTCTAGCAATGTCTTGCCATATAGAAGGTAGTTGAGAAACATGAACCGCATTTTCTCCAGCAATGACTGCAACAGGAGGACATTCGAGAAGTTGCATCGACAATCTCCTTTAATACTTTAATGTGTAATTTACCTTAAACGCTCGCTAAATCTATCTTCTGAACACAATAATAAATGTTTGACAGACTGTCTTTTGACAACGAGCGCAATTTTATTCATAATTTTTGGGATATTGAGTATTAGTTATTTTCAGATAATTCATAATTCATAATTCAATTACCCGTTCAAAGCATTCTTTTCACATACCTGCTATTTTCCTATATATTTTCTCACCCTTTACTAACTCTTCATAGTAAGGCTCATAAGAGGTGAATCTGATAGATTCTTGTCTTCCTAAACCCAAGATGCCAAAAGTACAAAGGCTATTATAAAACAGTTCGTGTACTCGCTTTTGAAGTACCTGATTAAAATATATGAGGACATTACGACAAAGAATCACATTAAACTCATTAAAAGAACTATCAGTGGCTAAATTATGCTGGGCAAAAACCACATTTTCTCTTAGAGACGCTCGAAAAATAGCGTTGTCATAAGCTGCTGTATAATACTCTGAGAAAGATTTCTTGCCGCCTGCTTTTAGATACAGGTGAGTATATTCCTGCATCATTTTCAACGAGAAAATCCCACTTTTAGCATTTTGTAATACCTTCTCATTCGTATCAGTGGCATATATGCGGCAACGGTGATAAAGTCCTTCTTCTTGCAGTAAAATTGCCATTGAATAGACCTCTTCACCAGTTGAACATCCAGCGTGCCAGATCCGAATAAACGGATAGGTTTGTAAGAAGGGAATAACCTGATTTCTGAAGGTATTATAAAAGCTGGGATCGCGAAACATTGATGTTACATTCACCGTCAGAGCCAGCAAAAATCTTTCTAAATAGGCGCGATTATGTAGTAACCGCTCTTGCAATGCAGAAATATTTGCTACCCCTTCTAATTGCATGAAGCCCTGAATACGGCGCTTGAGTGATGAAAGAGCATAATTGCGAAAGTCATAACCGTAGTACTGATATACACCTTCTAAGAGTAGGTGTATTTCTATGTCCTCCAAGATCGGTTTGGGCAGAGGCATAATATTCATAATTCATCGGTTTCAGTTTAACCGAATGGCTTTTACTACTAAAACAGCGATCGCAATTATTGAAATTCCAGCTAGCCATCTAACCTGATAGCGCAGATTTTTTATCTCTTGGCTCAGGCTTTCTCTCTGTGGGATGGAATATGGTTCTAGTTGTACAACTTCAATCGCTACTTGTTCAGGTGTCTTTTGGAGATTTTCAAAGGAGACTTGCGTGTGTAGCCAATTAGTAATCAGTTGCGGACAGTTCTTTTTAAACCATTTTAAAGCTAAGATTCTAAAAACTGGTTTAGACATTCGGGCAATTAATTTCATCACCCTGTTTAAGGGTTTTAGGCGAAGCTTTTGATTAATCAAATTGACTGAACCAACATCATAAAGACAATCCAGAATTAGTTTTACAGTGGCTTCTTCACTGTTAATCAAGTTTTGCAGTAAAAGCAGAACATCACGCATCCGCTCTGCTTCTGCATATTTTTCTGCCAAGTTTTCTGGAGGATTTACTGAAGGATTTACAGTTGGATTTAGGGTGTTTTGTCTTACTATCGTCATATTGGTAACATACCAGTCACAATCATGTCAGTACACCTATCTACCGAGAGAAAGGTTTTTTATCTAGAGAGAGAACCTAAAAGCCAAAATTTATTCGTGAGAAACATGACTATATCGTGTTTGTAAAAAATCCGTTTGTCTAGTTCTAATAAATCTTTTATCTACTTCTGGGTAAATAAATTTTTTATGTAGATGCTAAGACTTCAATTTCCGAAATCACCCGTTCTAATTCCTCAATTATTACAGTGCTTTCAGTCTTTTTAAAGGCATCTACAAGCGCCCGATAATACCAAAGAGTACCTTCTTTACGTCCATGAAAACGTTCCCAAAGTGATTCGCCCAAAATGCGATAATCTTTGAGAATAGACTGGGCATTGTAAAGTTTATCAGCTGATGACACCAGCAGTACTGATGGGGAAGCTGTAGGAATATGAGCAATGTATGCCTCCTTGCGCTGTCGCCAAGGGGGTTTTGGAGTTGTATCAGCATCAGTACAACCATCTACAATTGCCGTTACATTGTCACCAAAGCGACGGCGAATTTCTTCTCGTGTTGCAGCGCCACCTTGATCTTCGATCGCATAGTGTAAAAGAGCTGCGATCGCTTCATCTTCATTTGCGCCGTATTCTAAAGCAATACTAGTGACACCTAATAAATGGGCAATATAAGGGACACCTGAACCTTTACGAACTTGGTTGGCGTGTAGTTGGGTGGCGTAGATCAGGGCTGCGGTAAAACGTTCTGAGAGCATTGTATAAAAAAATTCCAGCAGTCAGAATAACTCAACCGAAATATTGGGTTTGTGTCAATTTTATAACAAATCGCTCCAAGTGCAGAGGTAATAAAGGATGAAATGAGTATACAAGTAAAATTTGAATTTTAAATTAGATAGATAACATTTAAATCTATATTCCATCGACAGATAGATAAAACTCTGCTGTTAGTTTATTAAATTTACTCAAGGATGTGTTTTCAACTAGGAGTTAATTTACATAATGCCAGACAATCCTGGATTAGGAGAGCAAGCTCTCAATAAAGCGGCAGAAATAGGATTATCTAGTCAATTAGATGAAGTCGAAAATTTAGATGTAGACATCAAAACAGACCCGCTGAAACTGGTTCAGGGAGAAGTGGATGAAGTCACGATTGAAGGTGATGGTTTAGTTATGCAGAAAGACCTCCGTATGGAGGAATTGGAAATGCAAATGACTAATGTTGCTATTAATCCTCTAAGCGTGGCTTTTGGTAAAATTGAACTAACTAAACCGACTGAAGCTAATGCAGAGGTTGTGTTAACCGAAGCTGATATTAATCGTGCTTTCAACTCCGAATATGTGCGATCGCAACTGCAAAGTCAAAAAATACATATTAACGGACAGCTGAGGGCTATTGAACCTCAAAATGTAGATTTTCGATTACCGGGCGATGAAAAAGTAGCACTAAATGCCAGTATAAAATTAGTAGAAACTGGTGAAAATCAGCAAGTTGCGTTTTCCGCAGTCCCCAGGATTAGCAGTAATGGAAAAAGTGTTGCTTTGGAAAATGTCGAGTATGGCGAAAGTGAGGAAATATCGCCAGAGTTGACAAAAGCTTTGATCGATCAAACTAGCGAAATTTTGAATCTAAGTAACTTTGATTTAGATGGTATGAGTTTGCAAGTCAACCAACTAAAAGTAGAACTAGGTAAACTAATCTTACAGGCTGAAGCTTATGTGGAAAAAATTCCTTCAGCTTAAAAATGTAACGTTCATAAATTCAGGATACTAATAATGGAAACTACAGAAACAACACAAACAGGTTCAACACCTTTTCCAAATATTCCACCAGTTATTGAAAGTAACGACAGTGAGTATCGTGATACTGGTGTACCCAGTACAGTAGCGATCGCCGGACATCCCCTACACCCCTTGAGTGTGATCTTTCCCATAGCATTTTTAGCTGCTGCCTTGGGAAGTGACATTGGTTATTGGTTAACTGGCGATTTCTTTTGGGCTAGGGCTTCGCTATGGTTAATCGGACTTGGATTAGCTGGAGGCATCCTTGCATCTGCGATCGGTCTGAGCGACTTTGTAAAAATTGAACGAGTCCGCAAGCGCACCGCCGGTTGGACGCATTTGATACTTAACGTTTCTATACTAGTTTTATCACTCGTTAACTTTCTCCTACGCTTGGGTGACGCTGAATCTCGAATCTTACCTTGGGGACTGTTAATCTCGCTTGTTGTCGGTACGCTAACCAGTGCTTCTGGTTGGTTCGGCGCTGAACTCTCCTATCGCCACAAAATTGGTGTAGTGGGTGGAGGTAGCAGAAGATATCCTTAAAGGATGAGTAAGGCAGTGTTTCGACTACGCTCAATAATCAGACAGGAGGCAGAAAGCAAGTGGTTACTGAGCGTAGTCGTTGCCGCAGCCTCTTGTAGAGAAGTGAGGCAGAAAATAGGAAAAATGCAGCACTTAACAAGATAGTTGTCTGAAACTACAAATCCAATGACAGATTATTATTTACAGCTGCCGCTAAGAAAATTTAGCAGTTATAGTTTGTATTTGATACAGCCTTGATACATCTTGGGGAATGGAGATAAGTCCGAGCTAAAGTTTTTATAAATTAAAATTTGGGAGGATATTTTCCTTGCCCAGCAAGGCTTTTAAACTCATATTACAATAAAAAATTTAGCTTGTTTAATTAATAACTGTATACTTTGTCTATGTGGTAAAAAAAATACATCCTGTTAATATACTAACTCTTTATATACACAAGCTTATAAAAATTGCAATTATACAAAAGAGTGAAATTGCAAGATTGAATTTCATACTAAATTAAGTTTAAAAAAGTGCGCGATTGCTAACTTTCAGACTTTAAAGTGTTTTAATAAAGTTATTACCGAAAGTTTAGAGAAGCAAAAACATGAAAGGTTTCAGGAAGTTATCTTCAATAGCAGTATTGCTATTTGCCTTTGTGTCTCCGCCCTCATTAGCTGAAGCCAAAGATATTTCTCTAAGTAATACTCTGAATGAACAGAGCGTTGCACCAGATGCTAACCTGGTTGGAAATAAAACCGGAGAGCTTTTAATTGCTCAACGGTGGTCAAGACGATACTATAGACGAGGGCAACCCTACGAGAGACGGCAGATAATCCGACGAGAGCAGCCCTACGGACGATACCAGAGAATCCAACGACGGCAGCCTTACGGACGATATCAGAGAATCCAACAACGGCAGCGTTTTAGACAACGCCAGATTATCGAACGACGGCAGCCCTACGGACGATACCAGATTATCCGCCGACGCTATTAGAGATAGGAGTAAAAATGACGTAGGCATAATACCCTTCTCTTAATGGAAAGGCTACGCGTAGCTTGCTTCCAGAAAATGCTATGGGAAGCCTCCAGCTACATGAATTTTGCCTACTAAATATTTCGGATAACACATATTTAGTTCACCAGATGTCTAATGGTTAGTAGTGGCGTGACAAGACAAAAATGTTGCAATAAATTTTATTGTGGGGCGGGCATCTTGCCCGCCAAAAAAGACGGGCTAGAGAGCTTATCCCACAAGAGTTTGCTAATGCACAAATTTAGCCTTGCCACGCCAGTAGTTGTTCTATTAATTACTAAACATTAAATATGGTGGCTCACTTCAGCCTGGGATTAATCGCTGGTATCACCTTAAAATTGGCGATTTTCCAAGGTTGTATAATCAATATTTGTTTTTGTTGCAAAGATGAAAATTCAGTACTGGCGGAACGCTCTAATAAATCTACTGTATTTCCAAGATTTAACCCTAAATCACTTTGCAAAGATAACTCGGCTGTTTCTCCGTGAGGTTCATAACATCGCAGAATTAATTGCTGTGGATCGTCTTCAGATGGCTTTAAGGCCATCAAGATTAAATTTTCAGCT
This sequence comes from Nostoc sp. DSM 114167, assembly GCF_052692655.1. Taxonomy (NCBI): domain Bacteria; kingdom Bacillati; phylum Cyanobacteriota; class Cyanophyceae; order Nostocales; family Nostocaceae; genus Nostoc; species Nostoc sp. DSM 114167. Next base: position 1,432,251 of record NZ_CP195116.1, on the reverse strand, counting down.
GATAAATCTAGGAAACTTACTCCTTCAATAGTGCCGATAGCAGCAGTGGAGGGTTTTGCCAGTGGCCAATTGAATATCACTTGCAATGGTATATTCAATTCATAGCCACGCCGTACTGTATGGGCTGATTCCCAACTATCAGCATGAGGATACAAGGTATATTTAAACTCGTGAAAACCTCGATCGGCTTTTGAGTCTGGCCAATTAGAACTGCGTAGCAGTGTTAGACGGAGTTGGTTTGGTTTGCTGTCATAACCGTATTTACAATCATTGAGCAAACTGACACCATAACGATTTGGGATTGCGGTATCTTCTGTCTGTGTGTTTTCTGCTGTTAAATCAGCCCAACGCAAAGCAGGAACTTCCCATTTTGCTTGTTCTGCGGGAGTTTGCGGTTTAGTTGGGCGGCGAATCGCGCCACAGGGAATTTCATAAGTAGCAAAGTCGGCTTCAATATTTAGAGGAAAAGCAGCTTTCACTAATACATGATTTTCTTGCCAATTGACAGTTGTAGCAATGTTCAGCAGAGGTGAACCAGCTTGCAGAATATAGTCTTGACAAAATTCTGATTCACCCAACTGACGCACCACGCGCACACGACTTTGCACTGGGCCTTGTTCTAACCACTGAATAAATTGAAGATTTGTTGAGGGTAAGGGATGTTGAGCATAATTGGGGTCTATATTCCAAGCATCCCAATATTGCCCACTGTCTTTAAAAGCTTGCAGTTGATTCCCCGCCCCACTTAAAACTTCTCGCTGATAAGTTTTGTCAAAAACACTTGATAAATCTCCGGTGTCGGGATCTATAACAACTCGCAAGAATTCATTTTCTAAAATCCAGTCTGGGAAGAGTGCGGGAGATGAGGGAGAAACGCGATTCATCTCGTCTGTACTAGTGAGTGAAGGGGAAAGCCAAAATATGCGGTAGCCTACGGGTGGAATTTCGGTGGCGAGAAATAGTATAGTTGATGGTTCAGAGAGTTGGGAGACAAGCTGGTTTCCAGAAGTGTCGTAAATCTGCCAATCTTCTGCTGTAGGTAAGGCTACAGAGACTACCTCAGAACGTTGCCAATTGAGAGAATTGAAAACAAAAATAGGCAGACTATCGGGTTTTGGTGGCTCTGATAGGGTAATGTGAGATGCGATCGCTAAAAGTGATTCCTGTAATATTTTCGTTCCTACTTGTTCCACTTGCTGCCATTGGGGCAAGGCATCTGTGTAAACTTGGGTAATTGAAGAACCAGGTAAAATATCGTGAAACTGTTGAAATAACATTTGTTTCCAAGCTGCTTCAATTTCTGCTTTCGGATATGCCACACCACAGCTTACAGTCGCCAAGGTAGCAAATAGTTCAGCTTGATATAATAAATTTTCACAACGACGATTCCAGCGTTTTTGATCTCCGTGGGTAGTGTAGCAACCACGATGGAATTCTAAGTATAGTTCGTCATTCCAAGTAGGGAATGAGGAGGATGGGGAGGCAGGGGAAGAATCATGATTATTAACAGACGCGATGAATCGCGTCTCTACAAGTTGCTGTAAATACTTTTCAGCCGTCGTAAATTCTAAGTCTGGGAACAAAGGTGACTTTTGCCAGCGTTGGGCGGTTTCTAACATATCACGGGTGGGGCCGCCGCCGTGGTCGCCGACACCGGGAAGCCAGAGGGATTCTGGTAAACCAGTTTGAGTTTGCCATTCAAGAGCGTAGGATGCCATTTTAACTGGGTCTATAGCTTCACCGATGGGTGCAGACATCAAACTAAAGACTTCGCTACCGTCAGGCGATCGCCACCAAAAAGCCCCATAATCAAATTTAGTAGTATCATTCCACCGCAACTTCTGCGTCACAAAATACTCAATTCCGGCATTAGCGAAAAACTGCGGTAAAGTTGCACAGAAACCAAAAGAATCTGGAACCCATTCCACAGTTGAAAGCTTGCCAAATTTCTCCTGAATGTAGCGCTGACCATATAGTAGCTGACGGACTATTGATTCACCAGCAATTAAGTTGAGTTCCGGTTCCACCCACATTCCGCCGACAACTTCCCAACGTCCGGCGGCTACCTGTGCTTGAATTGCCCTAAATAAATCCGGGCGATGTTCTTCAATCCAAGCATAAAGTGCGGGACTTGAATGACAGAAAATTAACTCAGGAAAATCTGCTTGCAACTTCAGAACCGACTCAAAAGTATTTTGCGCCGCATTCCAAGTTTCACTTACAGGCCATAACCATGCTAAATCTAAGTGAGCATGACCCAACAAGAAAATTTTAGATTTTTGATCCCCCCAACCCACGCCACTTGCTCCACTTGGGGAGACCCCAAGACCGCAGTGGCTCCCCTTCAAAAGGGGGGCTAAGATATCGGATTGAATTAAATTTTGGCGTAGAGATAAAAACGATCTTACTAACTCTTCCTTGGCGTCTTTGGCGTCTTGGCGGTTCGTAACCTCCCCCACCATCGCCGCCAAAACATCCAACTTCTCCGGCGCAAATTTTTCCAAATAAAGTTGCACCACAGCTAATTCATCAGCCACAAAACCCGGATCGGGATTATTATCAACATAAGACTCATAAACTAGGAGCGATCGCACTAAAGCACCATCACAATGTCCCGGACTGACTAACCGCAAAGCCACAGTGAATTCTTCCCCTGGCGTCACCCCTTGACTGAGAAGCACTCTCGGCGAACAATCAAATAAATCACCCTCCAGCACTAACTCGCCATTTACATAAATCTCAGCAGAATCCGCCCACCAAACCAGCGCCAGCCGCAAAGATAACCCCGCTAAGGGATAACCGTGTAAATCTTGGGGAACTACCAATCTTTGCACTAGCCATAGCACTTTTTTCCCACCCGTCCAAGCAATATGTTCTTTAGCATTCAACTGGACAGGTTGCCAATGAGACAAATCAGCAGCTACAACATCAGTAATAACTAAGTCAGATTCCTGATACAGCCACGTAGACTGGATATTAACTTGACAAAAAGAGCGTAGTTGCTCAATTGCTTGGGAGATAAATTTGGTCTGGGATTGAGAGACAGTCGGGGTCATATATTCGCTAAGATGAGGTGTTGGTCGTTTTTATTGTTTGGCACGAGTCTCACAACTTAACAAGACTTGAACTAAAAAATTACTACTATGTCTTCTGGTTCCTCTGGTCGTTATCAAAGCAGACTATTTAACTTTGTCCACCAGCAATCTCGGCGGGTGACACAACAGTGGGAACATACCTTTCGGCATTTGCAAGTCGCCACTAAGTGGGGTGTCGAGGTACTACTTTACCCAGTGTATCTACTGTTTCAGTCATCTGAATCATCTGGGAAAACGCTACATACTAGAGAACCACAAACTAGATTAAAGTTACAACCAAATGATACCGATTTCCAGCCTGAAACTCTACCCGATGCTGATAGTCCCATTCAAAATGTACTAGAGGCAGTCAATCACCTGTCACCAGATGAACCCGCTTCCACTCCTACGAAAGCATCTGAACATTTCAATCCCTTGGCGTTATTGGGAGTTTTTCGGCTGAAATTCGTTGAAAAGAACTCTAATCTTACTCAATCATCAAATATTACCGCTAATCAAGCTCTCAGTCTCAACCCTTCACAATTAGACAATGCCCTTCAACAACGTCTTCCAATAGTGCAAGGAATTGCCACAAATTTGATGAATCGAAATTTAGTACTTGTTACTGCCGACAATGAAATTCTAGATATCTTAACACCCAAACAACAGGCAAAATTAGAAGACCGAATTATTAACGAAGTTGCTAATTACTGGCAGTGTTGGCGTTTGATTGTAGCTAAAAAAGAAACGCAGCTACTACCACAAATTGACCGATTATTAGCAAAACTCACTGACGCAAATCCAGCTAAAATTCCAGTTGTAGCTGAGGGTATACCAAAAAATTTACTTAATACAAATAGATTATTAGCATTTATAGATATAGCCATTGCTAAGTTGGAATCGAATGCTTTAGTCCCAGTGCAAGAACGCAGTCAGGAAGTTATCCAAGTTGCCCAAACACAGTTAAACATATTTCTTTATGGCAAAGAGCAATTAGCTGCAAAGGGAGACATTGCTCCTAATGCTGATGGTTTAGAGACTCATTCACAGAATTTTCAGGCTTTGATTGAGGCGGCGCTTAATTACTTTTTTGGTGTTGGTAATAGAAAAACACTTGAGACAACAATTAGTAATGAGATGCCAGGTAAACTCTTTTCGTCACGCCTTAAAAAAGCCTTATCCAAAAGCCCTGTGGAAGAGAACCAGGATTTCACAAACGATCCTTGGCTAACGTGGAATGATTTATTTGGTGACACCAAAACCGTTGCTGACAAGTCAGTTACACTTTCTGAGGGGAAAAATCCTGCTTTAGCCCCAAGTTTATCAATAAGGCATTTTCCACAAAAGAATTTGAGTGTAAAACAACCTAAATTCGGATCTGGTTTGGTACAAAGAAAACAACCAAGTAGTAATCTCGCCTCAAGTCAAAAAATATCTGGAAAAGTCGCCTCTGTAAAACAAACTCAAACCCGTATTTCCCAAACTAAAAGCGAGAGTCGTAAAGGGGAAATTTTGCAACAGCAATTTCACCAAAGTAGTCAAGTTGAGGCACAGCCAGACTGGATAGAAACAAAAGCAACTTCAACTGGCTATGAAAAGCACCCCTTAGAGCAACTTTTAGAATGGCTTGATTATATTATGGTCTGGCTAGAAGAAAGATTTGTAAAGGTTTTTCAGTCGTTGCGGCAGCTTTGGCAAGGGAAATAAGACTAATTCGTAATTCGTAATACTCGCCAAAGGCGAGAAGCAAGCTACGTAATTCGTAATTAAGACTTGTCAGATTGCATTTGGGTTTCTAGATTTACATCTGTAGCCTGATTTGGGAGAGTTGGTATAAACTGGTATATATTTTTTAAGAAATTATAGGACGAATGGTACTTACTTAAGCAAAAGCTGTTCACAGATACCCTACATATTCTTGAATGCGTGAATTTGGAATTTTGAATTGTTATTGGTGGTTGTCTAAGTGAAAATTATTGTTTACTGTAAATACTTCAATTTCAAAAATCCATTAGATAAACCGAAAATTGAGACGTTTGTGGTAAATCTGCCTCAAATCCCGAAGATAGGTGAAACAATTGTAGTCGAAAGAATTTCACCGCAAAAGCAGTTTGTAATTATCTTTGAATACATTGTGACAGCAGTACAATTTAATGCATCTAGGGAATCAGCTGATTCAGTAGATGCCCAGGTAAGTGCATTTTTGAACCACTGTTGGGAGGGAACATCAAATTTCAAAGTTACAAACTTTTTAGAAAAATAATCTCTTACCACAATATATGATTTCTATTTGTCGCAGTGTATGCATGTCTTCCCCTGTGGGTACTGTCTGTTTAATTGCTGCGGCTAGCTCAACTAAATCTTGCCTTCCTGCTTTAGCCGCTTCTATGACAGCAATTTCTTCTTTCCACACCCGTTCCAGTTGACTTTTTAGTAGCTCGTTGGGAGAATACGTAAAAAATTAACCCTATGATTGACCATAGCGATCGCCTAGCTTCTCGTAAAGAAGGCAGATTTACAGGTGTTGGAGGACTTGAACTGTATTACCAAAGCTGGCATCCAGAGGGTAAAGTCCGGGCAATATTAACCATTGTGCATGGACTTGGAGGGCACGGCGATCGCTACAGTAATATCATTGAACATTTGATACCCAAGCAATACGCTATCTACGCCTTAGATTTGCGCGGTCATGGACGCTCACCAGGTCAGCAAGGCTATATCAAGGCTTGGAATGAGTTTCGTGAAGACTTGGGAGCTTTTTTACAGTTAATTCAGACTCAGAATCCTGGATGTCCAGTTTTTCTCTTGGGTCACAGCTTAGGTGCGGTGATTGTCTTAGATTACATTCTGCGCTATCCCCAACAAGCATCATTATTGCAGGGTGCGATCGCTCTCGCGCCAACCTTAGGGAAAGTTGGGGTTTCACCGATTCGGGTACTTTTAGGAAAAATGCTCTCACGGGTGTGGCCGCGTTTCACCCTGAATACAGGCATTGACATCAGCACTGCTTCACGAGATCCGCAGGTTTTAGCTGCGATATCGCTCAGGATACACTGCGACATACCCTTGCTACTGCCCGTCTGGCTACAGAATTCTTTGCAACAGTTGATTGGATTAATGCTCATGCAGGTGATTGGCAATTACCATTATTAATTCTCCACGGTGGTGCAGACCGAGTAGCTTTGCCAGCAGGAAGCGACATTTTTTGCCAACAAATAAACTGCAAAGATAAGCTGAGAATTGAGTATCTGGGAGCCTATCATGAGATTCAGAGTGACCTCAATTATCGAGAGGTAATGGCTGATTTGGAAGATTGGTTAGAGCGACACCTACCATCTGAGATAGCGCAGTTAGCACGGGAAAATACTGAGTTAGAGTTTCCTAGTTTTTAGAACCTAAATTTTAAAAGCCGATCTGCATCTGTTGGTGTTAACGGGACTTAAACAAAAGTTAAGAGTGGAAAAGAGTATAATACTGTCTCAGTAATCGTATATTAAAATGTAGAGTTAGTTATTTACATTATCTGAAAAATACGTTGCTGAGGATTGAGAGTTTTTTGTAGCTAAGATAGGTTTTCCATTTACTCCTCCACGACTAAGAGTACGAATTTTATAAAAGTTTTCACACTCAAAGATTGCTAGAACTAGCTCTTTCCCAGTTTGGTAAGAGGATGGCAAAGGTTTACCTACCTCGCATTCCATATCAATTTCGTTATCACGCCACTGTAACTTCCAAATGCGCTTTTCGGTTATTGGTGCTTTAAGAGACTGAGCAAGAGCACTATACACCTGCTCTGCTTTGATATCATCCTTGGCTGCTGGCACAAAAAACTTCATAGGCTGAGGCTACAAATAACGTAGGTTTCATTAGCACCAGCGTAACGCAGTTACCAAGGCAATCTGCTCCCATCCCACGAGAAAAAGTGTCCACTATCGCCTTCTTGAAGCTGTTCGATGACAGCCAATAATTGGGTAACAGTACGTTCCACTGAAAATAATTTTTCCGCAGGGACATTTCTCTGGAAAGGACGAGAAAGGCGGGTATCAGTTGTACCAGGATGCAATGTTACTATTAATGCTTTCGGACAACTTCTTTTATACTCAATTGCCGCAGTTCGCATCAACATATTGAGTGCTGCTTTAGAAGCCCGATAGCCATACCATCCACCAAGTTGGTTATCGCCAATACTGCCCAATTTAGCAGAAATAGTGGCGAACACGCTGCGTTCTCCATGACGAAACAGAGGCAATAAATGTTTAGCCAGTAAGACAGCACCAATACTATTTATCTGAAAGTAGCGCAGCAAATTTTCTGAATCGATCTGTCTTAAGCTTTTTTCAGGTTGCAAAGTATCTTCGTGTAACAGTCCTACACAGTTGACTACCAAATGCAATTTGTCAACTTGAGTATGTATTTTTTGAACAGCTTTAATAATCTGTAACTCGTCAGTAATATCCATCTCCAAACAAATTAATCGCTCAGGATATTCGTTTGCAAGAGCTATTAACTCTGAGGCCGATTTCGGTTGACGAGAAGTTGCATAAATTTTAGCTATTGGGCGATTTTGTAGCAATTTTTTCACAAAACCTAAACCAATACCTTGGCTGGCTCCCACAATCAAAGCATTGACAGGATTAATTTCATTGATAAAAGACATTAGAGCAAAGCGCCACCACAACTAGAACCACACCCAGCAGTACAACCATAGCAATAAGCAGCAGTTTGTACCTCATTAATCAGGTCTAAATTGCCAGCTTCTAACAATTTGCCAACTGTCAAAGTTTCACCATTACGAGTTTTTGCAGGCAGATTCATCATTTGGTTAAAGTCACAATCATATACATTGCCCAGATAGTCAATTGAAAGTTCATCGCGACACATTAAATGTTCAACTGTGCTGGGATTAAAATGCGACTCTAAAAACTGCAAATAGCTAGCGTACAGTTTTCTCCGTTCTAAATGCATTTTGGTTCTACCAACTGGTAGGTTGGTAAAGGTGAAGAGGTTGTTAAACACAATATTAAAATGTTCTTGTAAGAACATTTTGTAATCTCGTTCTAGGTTGCTCTGTTCGGGAGCTAAAGAAAATTTTTCATTGGTGGGTAACTGGGGATTAAAAACTAAGTCCAGAATTAAATGTTGGTCTTTACCATAGCCGAGTTGGTTAAGCCACTGCAAAGCTTTGACTGAACTATCAAAAACACCAGTACCGCGCATTTTATCAACATTAGCTGCTAGGTAACAGGGTAGAGAAGCTACAATTCTTACTTGATGTTTAGCAAAGTATTCTGGTAAATCACCAAATCCATCTTCAAAATAAATCGCCAAATTAGACCGGACAATTACTTGTTTCCCAGTTGCTTTTGCTGCTTCTACCAGTGGCTTAAATCCATAATTCATTTCAGGTGCGCCACCAGTCAAATCCACAATTTTAATTTCGGGAAATTTATGGATTAGTGAAGTCAATTGTTCGCAAATTTCAGGAGAAAGTTCTTCTGTACGTTTTGGCCCGGCTTCGACATGACAGTGTGTACAAGCAAGATTACAACGTTTGCCTAGATTAACTTGTAAAACAGTGATTCCTTTCTTTGTCAAAGGTGAACTGAGTTTATTTTGAAAGGCTGTGACTGCTGGATTTCGGATAATTTTTGCTTGAGTTTGCATTAGTTACTACTCCTAAAAAATTGCACAACAATATTCAATTTTTCTAACCTTGCAGTAATCTGTAGGCGATCGCACTAATAATTGCAGCAGTTGGTAAAGTTAAAACCCATGATAGTAGAATCTGATAAAAAACACGAGTATTAGATTTAGATTTTTTGTTAATTAATCCAACACCAAAAATAGAACTAACTGAAACGTGAGTCGTAGAAACTGGAAGCCCAAACCGAGTAGCTGCAATGACGAGAACTCCAGTTACTATATTTGCTGATAAGCCTTGAGTATGATTCATTGAAGTAATCTTTTCACTCATAGTTATTGCAACTTTTTGGGAGTTGAGTAAACCGCCAAGTGCCATTGCGATCGCTATCAAAATCGCTCCTCCCTGAATCGAGAAATACTCAATAATTAGGATGAGTGAAACAATTTTAGGAGTATCATTGAATCCTCTAGCAAAACTGACAATTCCCGCGCTGAAAAAATGACAAGCATCAATCATTTTTTGGTTGACTGGTAGATGCCATTTGGAATTAATATAGCCAGATAAGCTGTAAATTCCTGCGGACAAGGGAATAGCAATGATTGGACTGAGTAATAAAGGCAAAATAAAGGAAGTTCCTAAAGCTGCAAAATTAACTTGTAGTCCGATCGCAACTAATCCAGCGCCAACCAGCGCACCTGTTAAACTATGAGTTGTGGAAATGGGAAACCCCATCAGGCTAGCAATGATTACAGTCAATCCAGTGGCGATCGTGATTGCAAGATGAAACTCTGGAGAATTAGCGATCGCATCAGGTAATAGTCCTTTTCCAGAGAAGTTTTTAATTAATGCTCCTGCTAAAAAAATCCCAGTTATTGCACCAGCAAAAGTTGTGAAAGTTGCCCATAAAACTGCTGTTTGATAGCTGCTAGTTCGGCTACCAAACAGCGTTGCTACACCTTTAAAATTATCATTCGCTCCATTTGAATATGCTAAAAAAAGCGTGGCTAAAAATAGATTTATTAACAACATTTTTGAGTTTATAAAAAAGAAGTCATAGTTCAGAATCTAGAATTCAGAATGTAATTAGTGAAATATTTAAATTGTGCATTCATCATCCAGTTGCACCGAACCATTCTGAATTCCAACACCTGAATTCTTTCTGAATAAATTAACAGCAGCCACCACCGTTATAATGCCAAGTTGAATTGGTAACAATTATTTCTGTTGGGTTACTAGCAGCAAGTTTAGCAGCCGTTTTATCACACACCGCAGTCGGAATACCTAGCTGAAGTATATGACCTGCCAAATCGTCAAAGAAGGGTTCAGAACCAGCATAAATTGCTGTTTTTCCAGTGAAAATGCAAGCACCATCTTCTGGAATGACAACTTTAAATGAGACTGAATCCAGACTTTCTAAAAGTAGGTTTTCTTCTAAATTATAAGTCTGGGAATCTAGTAGGCGATAAGGACGACGGGCACGAATTTCAACTTGACCAAAACCAGCATTTATAATCTTTTCAGTATACTCTTGATATGTGAGTGCGCCTGATAAACACATGGCTCTTAGCCGCTCATCATCTTGAAGATGTGTTGGAATGGGACGAGTCGCAATTGGATCGCTCATCTGCAAGCGTCCACCTGGTTTTAACACCCGATATGCTTCTTTTAAAGCACGAGTTAAATCTTCTGGTTCAAAGATGTTGAAAAGACAATTTTGTGCCACGATATCGACGCTACCATCAGCAACAGGTAAGTTGAAAGCATCACCTTCGCGGATTTCGACAAAGCTGGTGTTAAACCAGGGGTTTTCTTGAGCAGCAATTTCCAAATTACGTGCAGCTGCTTCTTGCATGGCCTCAATCGGTTCAACGGCAATTACAGCACTTGCATAACGGGAAAAATAAGCGAATTGCAACGCTTCTAAGCCGCCACCAACACCGACATACAACACAGTAGGTTGGTTTCCTAATTCGGTGGGGTGAACAGTGGTGCCACAACCATAATTCATTTCCTGCATTGGCAAAGGAATTTTCAATCCTGGTAGTTGCAGGGGCGTACTTTGTACACAACAAAGTCCAACTTGCGGGGTTTGGGCAACTTCGCGGTAGAATTGCGCTGCTGTTTCTAGATAGGTCATGCCACTTTGAGTTTTGGATTTTGGATGATGATAGCTTTGTGCATCCTAATATAATTAACTCTAAGTTGGATGAGTTTTTGTAGAGATTGCCAAAAACGCCAAAGTTTGCTATGGTAAAATCTTTTGCTTTTGGGCAATAGGCACTGAGGGAATAAGGAAGAATTATTAGACTTCTTGGCATTTGTGGGGAAGGGGGAAGGGTAAAAGGTTCTGCAAAAGTCCCCTTCCCCTTTACCCTTTTCCCCAAGAGTGCAAAAAGCACTTTTGCCAAGAGGTCTAATACCCAATCCCCAATTCAATCATGTAATGTGTAGCCAACACCAATCACAGTTTGAATGAGACATTTTTCGTTATTGGCTTCAAGTTTCAGACGCAGGTAGTTAATGTAGGGTTCAATGATGTTGGCATCGCCCATGAAGTCATAACCCCAGACTTCCTCTAAAATGCGATCGCAGCTAATTATCTGTCGCGGATGGGCCAACAAATATTCTAGTAAATCAAATTCCTTCGCAGTTAACTCAATTAACCGCCGATCTCGGTACACTTGCCGCGTGCGACGATTTAAACTTAGGTCTTCAAATTCTAAAACATCTGCGTACTCTACTTGATTGCTTCTTCGTAGGCGAACGCTGACTCTGGCTAATAATTCATCAACGCTGAAGGGTTTAACCAGGTAATCATCAGCACCAGCGTCTAAACCTGCAATGCGATCGCTTACTTCATCTTTAATGGTTAATAAAATTATCGGCACTTTCTGGGCGATACTCCGCAGGCGGCTGCAAATTTCCCACCCCGACAAACCAGGCAACATCCAGTCTAAGATTACTAAATCCAGATGCAACTCCCTGGCTGCGGTGAGTGCAGTTAATCCATCGTAGGCAATACTGACTTGATAGCCTTCATAATTCAATTCCAATTCGATAAATCGTGCCAGTTTGACCTCATCTTCAATCAGTAAGATGTGCGTCATGATGATCTTAATAATTTCAGCAGGATACGGGAAGCAACAATAGTGCCAGCTACTTAATAGCCAAACATCTAATTAGGTGTACGTTAGCTTAGTATAAACCTAAGTAAGTAACAACCGTAAATCTGCAATTACCGATCGCTGCTCGATCGAAGAACAATCCAACTGGCGATCAGCAATAAGCTGTGATATCTTCACCACATTCATCGGCGAGATAACAGAGCGCTCTAAAACGCAAACCAACCACTTCCTCGTATAGAGGATTTAATTTACACATAGGTGGAATATGAAATAGCTTCCGGCCAAGCAGCATGATGTCTCGCTCAAAGGGACATTGAGCAGGAATAGCTTTGCATAGAAAATGAGCCAATTTGGAGTTATGAATTTCTATCGTTTCCAACCACTCGCGGACTGGGTGCAGTAGGTCATTGTGTGAGCGAACTTGAATAAAGCTTGTCATAATTTTTCACCTTGATAATTTCAAACTAGATTGAGTTTTTTGTATTTGAACCTCTATAAATAGATACAGATCGGTTTTATAGTTTTATGCACTTATTACTTTTTCTTTGGTTCTCTACAGAGGTAGAAATTGTAGTGTTAACTACACATTCAAGTACTACAGTTCCCGATAATTTGTCCTGACTTTTCACTTCATATTGAAAAATCTATCCAAAACCTAACCTCCTAACCTTTCTCTCGTAAAGAAGCTCGATTTTCAGGGCAAAAAGGTTACAGGACAACGCTTTTGGGCAAATTGGCACTATTTGACAAACATTTCGCCTCAATCCCTGGACGATGCAGAATTTTTCAGGTTACTGATAGTAATTTATGTTTCTATTTAGTCTACGTATTTGCCAATCAATTTAATATCAAGCTAATATAAGTAAAGATTTTTAAGTGCAATTGCTGATGTGACTTAGCACATTGATATAATTTATGCAAGCGAAAATATCGTGAATATGGCTGCGGAAATATACTGAATCATTTAACAAAATTTATTATTTGCTTTCTCATGTCTCAGAAAATATACGGTCACAATCATTAACTAATTATAGATATCCTTTATTAGGGCTAATTCGCTCTCAAAGTTAAGAAACTTGGTATCAGTTACTAAAACTATGACGAGTAGTTGGGCTGCTAGTCACCCTTCTGTTTCAGAGACGGGAACGCGTGACGATCCTAACGACACTAACGCAGCCTCTCCTAAAGAAAAGAAGATAGCCAGTAGAGAGCAACTGTTACCGTTCTACAGCACTGGCTCACCGTTTTTACCAATTTAGCCAGCAGCTACTTTTTCAACTAGGAAGGTAAAAAATGGAATGGGCTATTTACAAAAAGAATACAGGCAGTTTTGTAATAGCAGTCGCAATTATGACTGGTGTTGGCATCATCTCATACCTTAGTTTGCTTCAGTATAAAGAAAACGCTCAATGGGTAACACATACACGCGAAGTGCTTGAAAAGACAAAAGAAGTCATGTCACAGATCAAAGATGCAGAGACTGGACAACGAGGCTATCTTCTCACAGGCAAAGAACGGTATCTGGAACCCTATCGCACTGCAACTGGCGAGATTGCTCAGAAACTTAAAATTCTACGCCAATTGACTGCGGATAACCCGAATCAACAGCGGCGGCTCGATCGCCTTGAACCTCTGATAACTAAAAAACTGGTTTTGATTGAACAGACGATTAACGCTAGGAGCAAAAACTTAGAGTCCGCGTTGCAAATAGTTCAGACAGATCGGGGTCAGCAGATTATGGAAGACATCCGAATGCTGACCACAGCTATGGAGAACGAAGAAAATGAGTTGTTGAAACAGCGATCGATGAAAGCGAACGCCAGCGCTCATCAAACAACTTTGCTGACTATTTTTGGTAGCATTATCGCTTCTGCGATCGTCGGTTTCGCAGCCACAATCACCAATCAGGAACTTGTCAAACGCGAGCGAATGGAAAATTCTCTGCAAAAGGCTCGTGATGAATTAGAAATAGAGGTTAACAAACGGACTGCCGAACTGAGAAACACTAACGAAGAATTGCAAACTGAAATTAATGAGCGCAAAAAAGCGGAGTCAGAGATTCTGCGTCTAAACGTCCAGCTTGAGGGGCGAGTTGCAGAACGCACAGCACAACTCGAAGCCACTAACAAAGAGATGGAAGCATTTAGTTATTCTGTATCTCACGACCTGCGCGCCCCCTTGCGGAGTATCGACGGCTTTAGTCAAGCACTCCTAGAAGATTATGCTGACAAGCTGGACGCACTAGGTCAAAACTACCTCCAGCGAGTGCGTGCAGCCACCCAGCGAATGGCACAACTGATTGACGATTTACTAAATCTGTCACGATTAACGCGTAGTGAGATGCGTTACGAAAAGGTCGATCTGAGCGCACTAGTAGAAGCGATCGCTACAGAGTTGCACAAAACCCAACCAGAACGCCAAGTAGAGTTTATCATTACGTCGGGATTGGTTGCTAATGGTGATGCTCATCTGTTACGGATCGTGCTAGAAAACCTACTGGGTAATGCCTGGAAGTTTACAGGTAAACATCAAAAAGCACGGATAGAATTTGGGCTTTTACAGCAAAATGACAGCCATGTATATTTTGTCCGTGATGATGGCACAGGCTTTGATATGGCTTATGTTGACAAACTCTTTGGTGCTTTTCAGCGCCTACACGCTATGACTGAGTTTGAAGGTACTGGCATCGGACTAGCTACTGTACAGCGCATTGTTCACCGTCATGGTGGCCGTGTCTGGGCAGAAAGCGTAGTGGAGCAAGGTGCAACATTTTACTTCACCCTTTAACTAGAGGAATAGAACATGATTTTACTTGTAGAAGACAATCCTGACGATGAAGCGCTCACTCTACGCGCACTTAAGAAAAACAATATTCTGAACGAGGTAGTAGTAGCACGCGATGGGGTAGAAGCCCTAGATTATCTCTTTGGTAAAGGTGTATACGCCGATCGCGACATGAGCGTTATGCCGAATCTCATCCTTCTAGATTTGAAGTTGCCTAAAATGGATGGTCTAGAAGTTTTGCGACACCTACGAACCGATGACAGGACAAAAATTCTTCCCGTCGTCATTCTCACCTCCTCCAAAGAGGAGCAAGACTTAATCAATGGTTACAGCTTGGGAGCCAACAGCTATGTTCGCAAACCAGTAGACTTTTCCCAATTCAGTGAAGCAGTGCGACAACTAGGATTGTACTGGTTTGTCTTAAATGAATCACCACCAAGAATATAGCTTACCAATCCTCCAAAATCAGGTTATAGATGCAAAGCTGACTTTCTCAATTACGAATTACGAATTACGAATTACATGGGTATACCACTGCGTGTATTACTTGTTGAGGATTCAGAAGACGACGCTTTGTTGATACTGCGCGAACTGCAACGTGGAGGCTATGAAGTAACCTCTGAACGAATTGATACACCCACAGCTATGAAAGCTGCGATCGCAGAGCAAACATGGGATATCGCGATCTGCGATTATTCCATGCCCACCTTTAGCGCCCCGGCTGCACTGAAGCAGGTTAAGGAAAGTGGACTTGACTTGCCATTTATTATCGTCTCAGGCACGATTGGTGAAGATACGGCAGTAGCCGCTATGAAAGCTGGTGCCCATGACTACATCATCAAAGGCAATCTAGCACGGCTTACCCCTGCTGTTACCCGCGAGTTGCGTGAGGCACTGGTAAGGCGGGAGCGTAAACAAGCAGAGGAGCAGATTAAAGCATCGCTTCAAGAAAAAGAAGTGCTATTGAAAGAAATTCATCACCGGGTAAAAAATAATTTGCAGATTATTTCTAGTCTGCTCAACCTGCAAGCAGAGTATCTCAAGGACAATCAAGCTCTTGAGGTATTCAAAGATAGCCAGAACCGGATTGAATCAATGGCTCTGATCCACGAGAAACTATATCAATCTCAAGACTTGGCAAGGATTAATTTTGCCGACTATATCCAAGATTTAGTAACTAATTTATTTTATTCATACAACGTTAATTCCAGCGATATTACCTTGAAAATGAATGTTGAGGAGGTTTTTCTAGCCATTGATGCAGCTATTCCTTGCGGTTTGATTATCAACGAACTTATTTCAAATTCCCTAAAATATGCCTTTCCCCAAAGAGAACCAGGAGAAATTTATATTGACTTTTGCTCCACAGAAGGAAATTTGTTTACACTTACTATAGGTGATAATGGTGTTGGTTTTGCCCAAGATTTTGACTTTCAAGCTACAGAATCATTAGGTTTACGATTAGTCAAAGGTCTAATACATCAGTTACAAGGCAATATCGATTTTACCAACAACAAGGGAATAGAGTATAAAATTATATTTACGAATAAAATTTTCTAAATTTAGAAGTTAAATAAAATCATGAACCCAGTAAATATATTAGTTGTTGAAGATGAAATCATCGTGGCAATGGATATACAAAGTCGGCTGAGGAAATTTGGATACAGTGTTATGGCGCTTGCCGATTCGGGAGAAGAAGCAATTAGGAAAGCAGCAAATGATTCTCTTGATTTAGTTCTAATGGATATTCACCTCAAAGGAAAAATGGATGGTGTGGAGGCTGCTCAGATAATTCATAATCTTTTTAATATTCCAATCATATATCTGACTGCTAATGCAGATGAATCAACATTGAATCGAGCAAAGGTAACAGAGCCGTTTGGCTACATTCTCAAGCCCTTCAAAGAAAAAGAATTAAAGTTCACGATTGAAATTACTCTTTCTAAACATCGGACGGAAAAAAAATTAAAACAGAATGAACAATGGCTGACTACTGTACTTAAAAGTATTGGAGATGCTGTGATTACTAGCGACGAATCTGGAACTGTGAATTTTATGAATCCAATTGCGGAGGTACTGACGGGTTGGAATTACGCAGATGCATTTGGGAAAGAAGCAACAGAAGTATTTAATATTGCTCATGAAAAAACTCGTATAATAATTGAAAATCCTGTAGAGCAAGTCCTTCAGTCGGGCGTTACTGTCGGTCTACCAGAACAGACGATACTTATTGCTAAAAACGGTACAGAAATACCAATTGATGATAGTATTGCACCGATTAAAGATGACAACGGTAATATCACAGGTGCAGTTTTGGTCTTTCAGGATATCACCGAACGCAACCAAATTCTAGAGGCACTAGCGCGTCGCCAGCAAGAATTCAAAGCACTAGTTGAAAATGCACCTGATATTATTTCCAGATTTAACCCTCAATTGCGCTACGTTTACGTTAATCCAGCTATTGAAAAAGTTACAGGAATATCAGCCGAGACATTTATCGGCAAAACAAATGCAGAGTTAAGTCTACCAGAAGAATTTTGCTGGATATGCGATCGCAAGCTTCGGCGAGTTTTTCAAACCAAAGAAGAAACGGAGTTTGAATGCAGTTTAGCGATCGGCCAGCAAACAAAACATTACCATACCCGCCTTGTGCCTGAATTAACTAGTGATGGTTCAGTATATTTTGTTTTAAGTATTTCTCGCAACATTACCGCTCTCAAACTTGCGGAGGCACAATTAATTCATGATGCCTTTCACGATGTCTTAACCGGCCTGCCAAACCGTGCCTTATTTATGGAACGGCTAGAACGTGCGCTCATGCAGGTAAAACGACGCGCGAACTATACATTCGCTGTTCTGTTTCTAGACCTAGATCGCTTCAAAGTTGTCAACGACAGTCTCGGTCACATGATTGGCGATCGACTACTAACTGCCCTTGCTCGGAGATTGGAAAATTGCCTGCGTACTGGAGACACAGTTGCCCGTCTAGGGGGAGATGAGTTTACAATTTTGCTTGACGATCTCCAAAATGCCAATGACGTAATCACCGTAGTGGAGCGGATACACGAAGCTCTGACATTTGCGTTCCAACTCAGTGGGTACGAGGTATTCACCACCGTTAGTATTGGCATCGCCCTGAGCAAGGGTAGTTATAACCGACCGGAGGAACTCTTGCGCGATGCTGACATTGCAATGTATCGCGCTAAAGCATTGGGTAAAGCACGCCATGAAATATTTGACTCAACCATGTACGCCCAAGTAACCCAGCTATTAGAGTTAGAGATGGATCTACGACGGGCAGTTGAACGCCAGGAGTTTCAAGTTTACTACCAGCCAATTGTTTTATTAGAAACTTACAAAATTATTGGCTTCGAGGCTCTGGTTCGTTGGCAGCACCCGCAACACGGATTAATATCTCCAGACAGCTTTATTCCCCTGGCAGAAGAAACTGGGTTGATTATCCCTATTGGTTATTGGGTACTAGGCGAGGCTTGTCGGCAGATGCGGGCTTGGCAAGTACAATTTCCTACTGACCCACCTTTAACGATTAGTGTAAATCTTTCTACTAAGCAGTTTTCCCAACCTGGGCTGATTGAGCAAATTAACCAAATTATCCAAGAGACTGGTTTAGAAGTTGGCAGTTTAAAGCTGGAGATTACTGAAAGCGTACTTATGGAGAATATGCAATTAGCAACTTTTATGCTATCGCAACTGCAACAGATGAATATTCAATTACACTTAGATGATTTTGGCATCGGCTATTCATCCTTGAGTTATCTGCATCGCTTTCCCAGTAATGCCTTGAAGATCGATCGTTCCTTTATTGCTAAGATTGGTGCTAATGGAGAAAACTTAGAGATTGTTCAAGCGATCGTCGCTCTAGCACAGAGTCTAAATATAGATGTAATCGCAGAGGGCGTAGAAACACTAGAACAACTGGCGCAACTTCAAGTGATGAAATGCAAATATGCACAGGGATATTTTTTCTCCCAACCCCTCGATAACAAGTCGGTAGAAACATTGATTTTATCTGGCATTGAACCTAGTTAGGTTAGTTTAAATAACCTGACAAGAGCAACATATTACAACTAATTCAGAACCGCTATAGTTAATTTGTGTTGTTAACCAAATTCTTGGAGGCGCAGCTAAACTTACCCTCAAAAAGCATCAAGCTTTAAGAAAGCTGCGAAAACTAATGACTGATGACTTTTTCAAAAACAAAAAGCTATTTTTTGACCTATGGGCATCAAGTTACGATTGGTTCTTTCCTTCAGTGTTTTATCGAGCCATTCACCAACGGTTGCTGGAGTACGTCGATTTACCAGAGCCAGCAAATGTACTTGATATCGGCTGTGGTACTGGACGCTTGCTTGAGCGCCTTGCTACTCAGTTTCCCAATCTCCAAGCTACCGGATTGGATTTGTCTGCTAATATGTTGCGGGTAGCAAGACAGAACAACCGCCACCGTCCACGCTTAATTTATATTGAGGGCAAAGCTGAGTCTCTTCCCTTTGCTGATGGTCAATTTGATGCCGTTTTCAATACTATCAGCTTCTTGCACTATTTGGAACCAAAACAGGTGGTTAGTGAGATAGCACGGGTACTTTCTCCGGGTGGACGCTTTTATTTAGTTGACATGACTTCCAAAAAAGAGACAGAACCTCAATTATTGCCAGTCTCTCCCCGTGGAATTAGACTCTACAGCCCTAATCAACGTCAACTTCTTGGCTCCTCTGCTGGGCTATTGTGTTTGAATCACCATTATTTACTAGGGCCTGTCTTACTAACAATTTTTGCTAAACCTCCGATTTGAAAATGGAGGCAATAAAAAGTTGGAAACATCTTGTATCAAGCCTTGTTCTGCATATCTGAAATTACGAATTACGAATTAGCCTGACCTCGATATTCCATAAATACCACAGGAACTTTGAGCAGCCTTTTAGCTAACTGCGAGAATCTAAATTTCTCTTTAAGCGTAGATAAGCCTATTGTCTTGGGAAATTGTGGCAAATCTTCAAAAGATATTGGCACAAAGTCAAAGTGACTGTAAAACTGCACCAGCCGTTGACCTAAGCATTCCAGATAAAGTGGTTGCGTTGCTGTATTAATCAAATGCTGCGTTAGCAAACTACCCAAACCGCGACCTCTCCAAGCTGATGCAACGACCAAGCTACCAAGTTCTTGTGCCCCTGAGAAATTACGTAGCTGTCCACAAGCTATCAGATTCTGATTGTATTCAATTACCCAAAATTGCTGCCAATTTAATTGGGTTGGATCGAGTTTCGCTGAAAATACCAGCAATCGAATCGACCACTGATCCCCAGAGGTTGCCTTGCGAAGGATACATCCAGATGGTAACGATAGATTGTTCTGGTTCATTAATTAGACTTTGATAGTTTGTATCACCATCATCAAACCATATTATTCGCCTAGCCAGACTCAGATCGCTTGCTATTTCCTGGCAACTATCAATAAAGCAATTTTAAAAGCATCTTAGACATAAAACCCGTTCCAGGTTTTCCCTTAGCGATAGGAAGGGTTGTAAGGTTAAATAACTCTACATTTCTGGATTTTTTCAGCATACATGAGTAATACTAAGCAATACTTCCGATAGAGGTAGAAATCAGCCATAACTATATCTGGATAGATGCATTCATACTCCTAATTTTTTAAGATCATCTCAACGATAAATAATTAGGGATGTAATCATGGCTGAACAACAAAAATCTAATAATGAACAACCTGCGTCTACTGCTTCTGCTGACGGCGAAACCCCTACTGACGAAAGTATCCGCAAAACTGGTGATGCGCAAGGCAGTGATGCTAAATCCACTGCTACTCCAGAAGCTCCAGAAAACGATGGTGTAGCAGGTAGCCCCAATCAAGGAACTGAGTCACGTTAATTAATTTGAACTTTCTCAAGTTTTAATCAGCTCGTGGGGTCTTTTGTTGTAACCCTAATACACTAAATTTAGAGTGGAAATGTGGTGTTACACTACATCTCCACTTGTTTTTATGTCAAAAATTGCATTGTCTCTACGTTGGGGCGTTAGCGTAGCTTACCGCAGCTATGTTTATTCTCGTGTGGGTACTCGCAATCATCAATTTGTTCTCGTTGACTGTAATACTGCTCCCAGTCTAGCTCTTAGTAATTTACATATAGCGATCGCTCAGGATAATGGTCTCAATATCTTGAGCAAATCTTTGAGGTTTTCCGCCGTCTTCATACTCGTCGAGTTTCTGGTACTGGCATTAGTCTAGCTATCTACAAAAAAATCGTTGAGCGATATGGCGATCGCATCTGGGCTGAGTCGAAACTAGGCCGGACGTAGGAACAGTATTTTATTTTACCTTCAACGCAAATTAAGGTATCTTTAAATATATATTTAATAACCGCTTATTAACCCTCTAATAAGCGAATGAATTCTAGCCCTATCTACAAAATAGGAAATCAGGTGATTATCTAACAAATTGATATAACCCTGTACTATGGAAAAGCTCACAATTCACATTCTATTAGTAGAAGATAGTGCAAGTGATGCTTATCTCCTACGCCGGATATTTTTAAATTCAGATCAAGAACAATGGCAGATGTTACATGTTGAACGGTTATCTGAGGCGATAGAAGCTAGCAGGGAAAATTCTACGTCTAACCTTGATAATTCTCAGATAGAGAGTCGAAAGCAACGCAGATTCGACCTAGTTTTGTTAGACCTCAGCCTTCCAGACTCTATTGGACTGGACACGTTGAAAGAATTTAGGGCAGCAGTACCTGATATCCCAGTTGTAATATTAACAGGTGTTGATGATGAAGATTTAGCACTGCAAGCATTAGCAGAAGGAGCGCAAGACTATCTAGTTAAAGATAAAATCACTATCCAATGGTTAGTGCGTGCCATTCGCTATGCCATTGAAAGAAGCGAAATTCTCAACCAACTACGCGAGAGTGAAGAACGCACCCGTCAAGCACTGGCAAAAGAACAGGAACTTAACGAGTTAAAGTCAAACTTTGTAGCAATGGTTTCTCACGAGTTCCGCACCCCTATGACTACGATTCGGACGGCTGTAGATATCCTGGAATACAACAGCAATAAACTAACTGATATCCGGAGAATTAAATATTTCGATCGAATACAAAATGCTATCAACCAGATGATTAATCTCTTAGATGAGATATTGTTCTTGAGTAAAACGGAAGCAGCTAAACTCGAATACAAACCTACACTTTTAAATTTAGAAAATTTCTGTAGCGAACTCACAGATATTCTTCAACTCAATGCAGGTAGTAAGCACAGCATTATCTTTACTTGTCAAGGTGAATCAACCCAAGCCCAAATTGATGAAGACCTACTAAATTGTATCTTAACTAATTTAATTTCCAATGCCATTAAATATTCTCCTGAAAGTGACACTATTTGGTTTGATTTGATTTGCAAAGATCGCCTCGCAATTTTCCAAATCAAAGATCGGGGAATGGGGATTCCTCTCAAAGATCAAACTCATCTATTTCAAACCTTCTATCGCGCCAGCAATGTGGGTGTAATTCAAGGAACAGGACTGGGACTCACTATAGTTAAAAAATGTGTGGAGTTACATGGTGGTCATATTCAATTAGAAAGTGAGCAGGGTGTCGGCACAACAGTAATTGTCACTCTGCCACTACAATAATTAGGCAAGTAAATTATCATAGTTGGGCATTGGGTATTGGGGATTGGGTATGAAGAAGAGACAAGGGAGACAAGGAGGAGGGGGGAGACTTGGGAGAAATTTGTTCAATAATTCCCCTTGTCTCCTTGTCCCCCTTGTCCCCCTTGTCCCTCTTGTCCCCCGATCTCCCTGATCTCCCCCTGCTCTCCCTTTCAAGGGCAGGCTTTTAGGCTTTCGATAAATAGTTGAGAATGTTCTCAATTATTGAACGTAGTTTTAAGTTCTCAGACAATGGTTTTGGTTTTAAAATCCCAAAAATTTGTCTAATCAAAAAAACCTGCCCCAGAAAGCCCTGCTCTCCTGCTCCCCTGCCCCCTGCCCCTCTGCTCCTCTGCTTATTTTGGTGCTTGGGAATTTGGTGTTGGACAAGTTTTATTACCTGCTAAAATTTGCAACCTGCGTTGGCGTATTTGCCATCAAAAATATATGGAAATATTTTGGAAGATAAAGTTATGCAAATAATAGTTGAAACACAATTAAGTTCCTTCTTTATCTGACGCGAATTCATTTATATGAATTGCCCATAACTACAGCGTCTAGTTTTGCTTAAGTCCTAATTTTTTCAAAAAATACATCGCTACGTGGATTTTCTATTTTCCAGACCAAATAATTTTTGTCACCGTACACTACAAAAGTTTTATAATTATAATTTGTTTCTATTTGCTGACGCCAGGTATCTGAAGGATTTAGTAAAAAAATATCAGTAAAACCATCAGGAAT
The DNA here is from genome assembly GCF_052692655.1 of Nostoc sp. DSM 114167. Classification (NCBI taxonomy): domain Bacteria; kingdom Bacillati; phylum Cyanobacteriota; class Cyanophyceae; order Nostocales; family Nostocaceae; genus Nostoc; species Nostoc sp. DSM 114167. Next base: position 1,409,197 of record NZ_CP195116.1, on the reverse strand, counting down.
ATTGGGGATAGAGCGGCCTTTTACTAATTGGTACTGCACTTTTGGTTGTAAAAGATAACTGAGAGAAAAGACATTACCATAATTAATACCAGAATCATTACTAATCAAAAGTGGATGATTAGTCTGATTAATAATTTTTGCAACTTGTGGATTACCAGAGCTAATAACCTTACTCCACCAAGTATCAGCCTGAGAACTCACTCCATAAGAAACTAGTCCACCAATAATCACTAGTCCCATGATTATTTGCCAGATTCGCCGGCGTACTAAACTCTTATTATGTAGCTGCGTAGCGAGTAGGTAAGTAACAGACAATTGAATTCCTAAATAAGAAATCAATAAATAACGTTCGGCAAGTGAGCGTATACCCCCAAAAAGTAAGTCTGGTAGCATTAAAGGTAATGCAGGAACCATAATTAGCGTGATAATAAACAACCAAATTTTATAGTTAGTTTTTCGACAAATAAAATAAATAGAATATCCAAAAAGAACTAAAAAAAATGGCGTAATTACATAGGTAAACGGATTTTCAAAGCCTAAGTCTAAATCAATAAAAATCCGATTTAACTGTAAAAGCCAAGATTTAATTAAATCATCTAAGGGTAAATGTCTTTTTGTCCAAGCTGTTGAACTTTTTAATTGCAACAAGTTAACTATCACAACCTGTATCCAAGGTGTAAAAGCTAAAAACCCTGCTAAAGATGCTAATAGATAAGCTTTTACTGTTCTAGTAAACCTAAATTTTGCAGTGGCAATTACATAAATCCCATGAGCGACTATAACAAATCCACTGAATAAAAATGTATAGAGACTAAGCACCAAGGTGATTGCATACATTCCCCAATTTAGTATACGTAGTACTCCACCTTGTGATTCCAATCGTAATGCTCGTAGTAATGAAGCGCTGCATAGTAATACAGTCACTATCCAGAGAATATATTCTCGTGCTTCTTGGGCATATACTAAGTGAATAGGGGAGATTGCCATGAGTGCGATCGCAACCTCCGATACCCATACCGATGATTTAAATAATTCTCTACACAGCCAATAAATACTCGGAAAAATCAGCAAACTGATAAAGGCAGATAAACTTCTAATTACCGTTACCGAATTGCCAAAGATTCCCACCCAAAGCCGAGCGAGTATATAATACAGTGGTGGATGCTGTGGATCGTCTACTTCCAAAGATATAATTGTGTCACGTAAGCCTTTCTCCATATTGGGATTTTGGAATTTGGCAAAACTTTCCTTATTAATTATGCGACCATTAAATATTTGCTGCTTGGCTTCATTTGACGTATAACCAGAAATTCGCAATGAAGTAAAAGTCTCATCGTGCCAGTAAACTTTGCGATCGAGGTTAAAAAAACGAAAAAATATACCCACCATTAACAAAACTACAATGAGAAACCGCAACCTATTGGGAGCAAGTTGGAGCCGCATAACTAAATTTCACAATAACTTGTACAACAATTATCTACTTTAACGAAACAACTTTATAACTCTCCAAACTAGTTATTAAAAATATCTAACCAAATAGTGGTGGGTTGCAATTATAAATAGTCAGTTAGTCAAGTAGCGGAGGTAGTAATTAAACTCAGTAGTTTTTTGTACATGATAATAATTGTATATTTAGCTACAAAAACTTTTTTTTAGTGAAGTGGGAGAAGTGGGTTTATGTACTCCAAGCAGGCTTATTTGGGCAACAAAGAACTTTTCAAGAGTTGGAGCTATGGAAGAATTGTTGGCTTAGTTGATAGCTCGGCAGGTAATTGATTATTAGGTGAGATATTACGTCGGCGCAAATTACGAGTCTTAGCAAATTTCCAAATTGAATAATAGTTATCGCTATAAACAATATCTGTTTTGAATTTATATTTTTTTTCTATGATTTTACCCCAAGCCTTTGAAGGATTAAGTAAAAACACATCAGTAAACCCATCAGGAATTTTAGGAATTTTTTGATTGTTCACTAACAGAAATCGCACTTTTGGTTCTAAAAGATAGCTTAAAGAAAAGACATCACCATAATTATTACCCAAAGCATCACTAATCAAAAGTGGACGATTACTCTGATTAATGATTTGGGCAACTTGAGGATTGCCATAATTCATACCCTTATTCCACCAAGTTTCTGCCTGGAAACTCACCTTAGAAGAAATCAAACCACAAATAATCACTAATGCCATGATTATGTGCCAAAAGCTCCGACGCGATCGCCTGCCATTATATAGTTGCGTAGCTAGTAGGTAAGCAACAGCTAACTGGATTCCTAAATAAGATGGGATTAAATATGCTTCGGTAGACGATCGTATACTCCCAGTAATTAAATCTGGCAGTATTATGGGTAATGCTGGTACTACAATTAATGTGATGATAAAAGACCAGACTTTATAGTTAGTTGCTCGGCAAATAAAATAAATAGAATATCCTACCAAAATTAAAAGGGTTAGTGCAATTAATTTGCTTAAAGGATTTTCTGAACTAAGGTCTATATCAAAAAAAATCCGGCTTAACTGCATTGATAAAAATGGAAATATAGGTATTATATCGGACTGTGTTGTTTTGTCTGCTGAAATTAAAAATTGAAAAAAATCACCAATTACAATTGTTATCCAAGGCATGAAAGCTAAAAAACCAACTAGTGATGCTAGCAAATAAGTTCTCACAGTTTCAGTAAACTTAAATTTAGCAATTATCATCACATAAATTCCGTGAGCAACTGCTACAAATGCACTCAAAATAAATGTATAAAGACTAATGGCTAAGGTGACTGCATAAAGGCTCCAGATAGCGAATAAATCTGGTTTTTGTCGTTCTTCTGCTAGCTCATCTTCTAGCCGTATGGCTCGTAGCAGAAACGCACTGGATAGTAAAATGGTGACTAACCAAAGAATATATTCTTGTGCTTCTTGGGCGTACACTAGGTGAATTGGAGAGATAGCCATGAGTGCGATCGCAACACCAGGAACCGATAATGGCACATTAAATAATTCTCGACATAGCCAATAAACACAAGGGAAAACCAGCAAACTAATGCAGGCTGATAAACTTCTAATTGCCGTCACCGAATTACCAAAGATTTCCACCCACAATCTGGCTATTATGTAATATAACGGTGGATGTTGAGAATCTTGTTTTGCTAAAGACATAATTGTATCATTTAAGCTTTTTTCTGGATTTGCACCTTGAAACTGGGCAAAACTTTCTCCACTAACGATCCGATTATTAAAAAGTTGTTGTTTAGCTTCATTTGCCGTATAACCAGAAATCCGTAATAAAGTGAAAGTCTCATCGTGCCAAAAAACTTTCCCATCAAGATTAGAAAAACGAAACAATATACCCATTGTCAATAATAAAATAATTAAAAATCGCAACCAACTCGGAGCCAATTTGAGATGGTGCATAAGTAGTTTTCCCAATAATTTGTCTAATATAATTCAGTTAGGTGGACTAAATGAGATACGTTCGGTAGGAATTATATCTGAGTTTCTTCATCAGATACAGCTTAGGTAATTTGATTGAGTGTTATCAAATTTGATAGCGCCATCTAGCAAAGTCTTTGCCATTAGATATAGTTAAAAAATCAATGGTTTTAAACTGCCGATCGATAGCTGGAACACTGCATATTTTAGCTCCAATATTCAAGTATGCCTGCAAAATTTTAGGAATTTCAAAATTATTATATTTATTTGGACAACTTTGAGGCATTTCTAGACAAAATTGTGGGTTTGGATAAACCAAAATACTCGGATGCATGAAGTCATTATGCTGAAAATAATTATAAGCGCAAGTTGCTTGCCAAGGACATTGTGTCAGTAATGATGCACAACCAAAGAAATATTGGTTTTTACTCCAGATGAGATAATTTGCCAGCCCTTCCCAGAGCAGTAAAAGTGCTTGAATATTGCGATATTCTTTCGCTATACATGCACGCCCAACTTCCACTGCTACCTGAAGTACAGAATTGGGAATTCCATTAAGATTAAATATATCGGTAGCATCAAAACCCAATTTTTGAGAAGCCATTGTATAAGTTTGCATCCGATAAGTTCCAATCGTTTTACCCGTTTGTTTGGAGATTAAGATTAAATGATGGCAAACCGCATCAAACTTATCTATATCCATCTGGTTAAAGTTAGAAGCAGTAAATCCTAAGTCTAGTTCCAGATTAAACACCTCAAAACGCAACCGAAAAATGGATTCTAATTCTTCTTCAGTTGAAGCCAGTCGTAGGGTATATTTTTCAGTTTGAAGGACGGGAAAATCTTCAAGAGGGGAAGGAGGATTCAGTGGGTAATTGATGTTGCGTCCAGAAACTTCCATCTATCTTCCTACTTAGATTTGCGAAATTATTCTACTAGGATTTAGGCACTAAACAAACAGGTCACATTATGCATTAATGTGCCGAAGTGTAATTGAGACAGTTTTCGACAAAAGATCCTTTAGACCAATACCCTTCAGTTAAGGATTTTTTATACTGATTTTTGACCTATAAAGACGCGTTAGCGCAGCAAGATGTTAGCATAGCGGGGCGATCGCGCAGCATCTCCAAGAGTTGCTCGGTTCAATTTCGCGTCTCTAGCAAGGATTTTAGGTTTCACTGAACGGTATTGTGGTCTAAGAGCTTTTTTACTTTCTTAGATTAAGGTTAGAGTGCTTTTATTATGAGCATTAATTCCTAAAAAATCTGGCAATAAGATACAAAATTTTCTTTTGATATACGCTATAGATGTAATTCATAGCATTTGACACAAACTCTGATATACAGCAGAATTCGGAATTCAGGGGTAAAACACGTTTTATATTTGGGCAACAGACGTGAGCTTGTGTACCTCACCAACTTGAATGCTGTATATTGTGACGATAATTAACCTAAGTGAGGGAGTTATGTCAATTGGTCGACCGAGAGAACTTGCGATGGTGTTCAAAAGTTTAAGTATCGCAACAAGCTTTATCAAAAAGATTTTTAGAATTTCCAGCTTCAAAACTAGTTCTGAATTTGCTAACTGCACATCAGAGAGCTATTCCCGCTTGCTAGAGTGTAAGTAGTTCACGTAAAATATAGTGCCATTGTTGCGGCAGTTCTCATGACCTCATCTGCGTCGTTTGACACATTAGAGTCTTTACAGGCGGATATCGCTGAGTTGATCGTTCGTTTACCGACATTAAAAAATCGGCAATTTATTCAGCAAGCACTTACTACTATTGTTCGTCTAGCTGATACCGAAATTGAGCGTCTCGATTGGAAAATATTATCCGCTGCATTAGCAGATATGGAGCGCGGTTTCCAGCTTTTTTATGATTACCGCCACGTTCGCAAAGTCACCATCTTCGGTTCTGCTCGTCTAGCGCCAGATAGACCAGAATACCAAATGGCCCTTGAGTTTGCTCGCGCTGTTTCTCAATTAGGATTTATGGTGATGACTGGTGGCGGTGGTGGAATCATGCAGGCGGGTCATGAAGGTGCTGGGCGAGAAAATTCCTTTGGATTAAACATTCAGTTACCCTTTGAACAGCAAGCAAACCCTTTTATCGAGGGCGATCCCAAGCTAATTAACTTCAAATATTTCTTTACCCGCAAGTTGTTTCTTCTCAAAGAAAGTGATGCTGTAGCCTTGTTTCCGGGAGGCTTTGGTACTCAAGATGAAGCTTTTGAATGTATGACATTAAGCCAAACTGGTAAATTTGGGCCAGTACCTTTAGTTTTAATCGATCGCCCTGGTGGTGATTACTGGCGCTCTTGGAGCGAATATATTGATAAGCAACTAGTGCAAAACGGTCTGGTCAATCCTGAAGACCCCAGCCTTTACACGGTGACAGATAACCTGGATGTGGCTTGTGATGCTATCACCCGTTTTTACCAGGTTTATCATTCCAGTCGTTATGTCAGCAATAAGTTAGTCATCCGTCTGAAGACAGATATATCAGACGCTCTGTTAGAAAAACTTAATGCTGATTTTAGCGACATTATTATTCAAGGAAGAATTGAAAAAAGTCAGGCATTACCTCAAGAAGCACAAGATGAAACTGTTGGACTACCTCGCCTCATTTTGTACTTCAATCAACGCGATTTGGGACGTTTGTATCAGATGATTGCCACAATTAACCGGATGGGTACTCCTTCATTAGAGGATGTAGCGCATCCAGAAAGAAAGTAGGTAATAAAACACATCTAATTTGCATATTAAAATTTTCTCACTATCTTATGGGGCGGACATCTTATCCGCCCTGATTATGCAACTTGAATGCTGATTAATGTATTAACGTGAGTCTCCAACGGAGGCGCACCTGCGGGAAGGGCGAAAGAAACAAGTCAAATCCTCTTCCCCTCTGCCTTCTGCCTCCTGCCTCCTGCCTTGTTTCTTAGGAGTTCGACAAGCCCTTTTTTGACCTCTCCCGCAACCCCTCTTGGACACGGAGAGGAAAGCCAAAACCCTAATTTCTCGTTGCTCCTCCCTTGACCCGTGGGAGAGGGAGGTTGTCCGGGAGAGGTTCATCGAACTCACCTTGTATTAAGGGAAAAAAGGGAGAGAATTTTGAATACTCTCCCTTTCCTTGTTTCAAGGTTATGAAATTACCAAGAGCGATCGCACAGCATAAAGCCTTTTATTATCAGGCTGCGACACCCTGGGCGTAGCTTGCTTCTTTGTAGGAGTAGGCAGCTGAGAGCGAGTCTTCTTCTGTTGGAGACGCTACCGCAAGCTTCCCTTGCTTCCCTGTAGGGGTACAATACAGTCCGTCGTCGACATCGCCAACGGCGTAGTCTCTCCACAAATCAAAAATATTTTATATATTCATGGGGCTATCTTCATGAGCAGTGAGGATTTTGGCATTGTCCAAGCAAGCCACGAAAACAATATAATCACCCTACTTACAGATGAGAAAAACACCAGTTATTATGACTCAATACTGATTTTTGTAAAAAAGCTTGTATATTAGCACAGTAAACAACGCTTGAGATCCTAACAGAGGAATAAAAAATGCTGGAATTATTGGGTTCAGGTTTGGTGTCGCTTTGGCTGGAAATGGCTGGAGTACAAATCAAACCTCTAGATGCCTTAGATGCACTAACTTGGCAAAGTAGCCCTGGCTTTGTTCTTGCCCCCGATCCAAATCCAACTGGGGCGACTACGGTGCAGGAATATTTGAAAAAGCTGATTACATCAAAAGTGGTGGCGCAAAATCTGGCTGAGAGTCAGGGAATTTGGATGCAGTCAGGACCAATGCTGATGGCAAATCACCAAGGTACGACACCTCTGCCGGCTGCTTCTTTAACTAAAATTGCCACTTCACTAGTTGCTTTGAAAACTTGGGGACCAGATTACCAATTTGATACTTTGGTGAGTGTGACTAGCCCAGTGGTAAATGGAGTTGTGCAGGGCGATTTGGTGGTTACAGGCCGTGGCGATCCTTTGTTTGTTTGGGAAGAAGCGATCGCTCTTGGTAATACTCTCAATCAAATGGGCATCAAGCAAGTAAAGGGGAATTTGATTATTACTGGCAGTTTTGCCATGAATTTTCAACGTCAGCCAATGCTAGCTGGTCTGATGCTCAAGCAAACGCTAAATCGTGCCACTTGGGGACGCCCTGCGATTTACACCCACTCAATCATGCCCAAGGGAACACCCAAGCCTCAAGTTGTCATTGCTGGCGCGGTGAAAGTTGAGGCGCAACCAAACCCCCAACAAACTTTGTTACTGCGTCACCGCTCATTGCCCTTGAGGCAACTGCTCAAGGAAATGAACGTTTATAGTAACAACGATATGGCAGAGATGCTGGCAGACTCTGTGGGGGGAGCAACTGTAGTCCAATCAACTGCTGCTAATCTGGCGAGAGTGCCACAAGCGGAAATCCAGTTAATCAATGGTTCTGGATTGGGGCCGGAAAATCGCATTTCCCCCAGGGCTGTGTGTGCCATGTTTATGGCTATTCAAGCTGAGGCATCTGCCCATCAACTGAATCTAGCTGACTTGTTCCCGATGTCTGGATTCGATCATCGGGGGACACTACACACCAGACACATTCCCCTGGCGACTGTGATCAAAACTGGTACTCTCCGGGATGTGAGCGCTTTAGCGGGAGTGATGCCCACACGCGATCGCGGTTTGGTTTGGTTTGCTATTATCAACCGTGGCACAAATGTCTGGGGTTTGCGGACTGGACAAGACCAACTCTTGCAAAGTGTTGTCAAACAATTACAATTACCTCTAACTGTTCCTGTTAACCTCACTCCCCACTCAGCCATTAACTCTTTACCCCAGCTAGGTGCAGCTAATCGCAATGAAATTTTATACAAAAGTTAGGGACTTCCATAGTCTACAGTTAGAACAGAGAGCGGACTAATCTTATTCGCAATCCAAAAGTTTTATTGATGGGTAAAAACCGAACTTGTAAAGGGTAAATGTCCATAATAGCTTTTGGGTTAAATTTTCTATTAAGTTGATTACAGGTAGTTCGCAAAATACCCTAACCCCAATAGGGGAAAGAGCAGGCGAAACCTGAAATAAAAATAACTGTAAATAGATTTGTCACGACTAAGCAACAATTAAGCTTATAAATTAGGTTGTGATTATGCGATTTCCCAAAATATCTCGGTCTCTACGTCAACTCACTACTCATGTTTTAGCGATCGCGCTAGGAGTTGTGCTAGCGATTAGCACATTGCAGGTGTTACCCTCCCAAGCCGAACCAGCACCCACAATAACTGCTGTTGATACTTCAAATCTAATTGCTCAACGACAATCACCAGCTAGTGCTGCGATCGGTAGCAGTAGCTTTGTTACAGCAGCAGTGAATCGTGTCGGTTCAGCAGTTGTCCGCATTGATACTGAACGGACAATTACTCGCCGCGTCGATCCATTTATGGAAGACCCCTTTTTCCGTCGGTTTTTTGGTGACGGTTTCTCCCAACAGATGCCGCCGTCTGAGCAGTTACGCGGTTTAGGCTCAGGTTTCATTATTGACAAGAGCGGGTTAGTTATGACTAATGCTCATGTGGTCGATAAGGCCGATAAAGTAACAGTCCGACTCAAAGATGGCCGCACCTTTGAAGGGAAAGTTCAAGGTATTGATGAAGTCACAGATTTGGCAGTAGTCAAGATTAACGCTGGTAACGATTTACCAGTCGCGCCTTTGGGTTCTTCCACTAATGTCCAAGTAGGAGACTGGGCGATCGCAGTCGGTAATCCTTTGGGATTTGATAATACTGTTACCTTGGGAATTGTTAGTACCCTCAAACGTTCCAGCGCCCAAGTCGGTATTAGTGACAAACGTTTGGATTTCATTCAAACAGACGCTGCTATTAACCCTGGTAACTCTGGCGGGCCACTACTGAATGGTCAAGGTGAAGTAATTGGTATCAATACAGCCATTCGCCCTGATGCAATGGGTATTGGCTTTGCCATTCCTATTGATAAAGCTAAAGCGATCGCTGCGCAACTACAACGCGATGGCAAAGTTGCTCATCCCTATCTAGGTGTGCAAATGCTAACTTTGACACCCGATCTCGCCAAGCAAAATAACACCGATCCCAACTCTCCAATTCAGATACCAGAAATCAATGGTGTTTTTGTTATGCGAGTTGTTCCCAATTCTCCAGCTGCATCTGCGGGTATCCGACGCGGAGATGTAATTCTGCAAATTGATGGTAAAGCTATTACCAGTGCTGAACAATTGCAGAATGTTGTGGAAGATAGTCGTCTTGGTCAAGTATTACAGGTAAAAGTGCAACGAGGTAATAAGACAGAGCAGCTTTCAGTCCGCACAGCCGAGTTGCAAAATGCTTCGTAGGGGCAATATAGCCTATTTTAATTGTGTGGAATAGTAAGGGCACAGCATTGCTGTGCCCAAAATGCGTATAGTCTATAAAGGTTTTTAACCTACAAAGGTGGGTAAAGTCTCCTGTAGCCGCAACTTCCAGTAGCCAAGACGAGTAACAATTTAGACTTTTCAAACATCCTCTTTGAATAGAAACTGCGATCGCACATCGCAGTTTCCGGTGCTACTGGTTTCCTCTTCTAAGAAACAGAAATGTTTCTTTACATCCATTGGGAATGCGATCGCTTCCTCAGACAGTTTTGATAAGTTGGAATTGATGGGTTGCGATGCCTACGGCGGGCTACACCTAAGCATTGGGGGAGCTAACACTTTCGGTCACTTATTACACGTAATAGCCCTTTCGTGCAGTGGTTTATGACTCATAAGCCGAAATTTCAGCTATAAGTTTTTATCTCGATTACGAAATACAGAACAACCATGTGGTATGTAAGTAAATAAAATGCCACCTTCTGGAGTTAGTACATGGAACCACTTACTGCTGGTGCGATCACGCTTGTCACTCTGCGAGGCTTTACAATTGTTGACAGCACTAGTGGGTATATTACGGGTATAAAAAGAACAAGTTGTAGCAAAACAATTATGTGAATGGTTAGGTTATCTCCCTCTGGGTTTGGAATTGGGGCGAAGGTATGTGGCTCAAAAACCTCCCAACTACAAGTTAGCTTCTATGCCGGATGAGTCGAACTTGTTCAGCATTTAAATGGCGGCGATAGTAGAGAGCCAAGTTATCGTTCCAGTGACATTCTGCAAGGATTTAGAGGCGTTTGAACCATAATATTGCTGAAGTTAATTGGAAGCATAAGCACGTAAAAACAGCAATATTATCCTTCCACCGACAGTTTCAGATTTAAACACTATTTTGAGTTACTGGTAAAAATAAAGAATCTCTGATTTCTTGCCGTACTTCCCGCTTAACATAGCAATCACTGTTTAAGCACTCAAGCAACATTTTGTTTGCATTGTAATACTGTTTCAGCAAAAATTTCTGTTGAACACTGAACTGCCAATCATGACCAATGTTGTAAAACTCAATCAGTATCTTCCTGAATTTTTTAGTCCAGTCATCTCCATTAACTTGCCACCACTCTTTAAAAAAACTTTTGTCTTTACTAAAGTCAGGCAACTTTAGCATAACTGTTTGCAACATCTTTTTATCTCTTAAACCTGGTATAGTAGTTAAGTTGCAGGCTAAGTCAATTGCTAAGTTACGTGCCAAGTCTCGTGTAACAATAAAGTCACGAATAATAGGAGACGTGATAGAAAATTGAGAGGAAATATCATTAACAAGTTGATTATCTAGAAGTTGCACTAACTCAAGTACTCTATCAAGATCAGGTTCAGAAGAGAGTGTTTTTGACCTAGTTTTTGGAATATCTCTAGTTAGGTCACAACCGATGCCAAAGTAGATACATCGAATTGCTTCTGGTTTATAAGAGATATAGTCAATTGACTTCTCATGCACCCAAATTAAAAATTTTTGCAAATTTAGATCATTAGCCAAAATATTATCTACCTGTTGCTTAAGTAGCTTCAACAGCCGTTCTGCATTCGGAAGCATTCCCAATGCTAGTAACAAAACTTCACGCCAGCGTTTTTCTGTAATATGAGTAGATAGGTCACGTAATACTTTTTCTAATTCTTGAGGCTCAGATGTAATTATTATCTTTCTAGCAGTTAAATATTCTTGAAAAGTAAGATGAGAAAAGGAATAAATTCCTCTTGCTCTTTCTACTAATAGTCCATGTTGTGCTTCTATGGATTTCAATACTACTTCGCTATCTAGCTGCAAAGCTTTTGGATCTGTTCTAGCATCTGGCAGATTTCGTATATACTCAGCAATACAACGCTCAACCTCTCTTTGTTTAAAGAAGTAATCTTTCCGTTCAAAAGTAGTAAAAGCAACTGAACTAAGCAGATCCTCTTTACGTGGAATGGAAAGATTTCTATAAACTTGATCTCGTTCTATATTACGTTGGGCATCCCATTTTTTTAAAAGAATTGAAACTCCTTCCTTGTAGAGTTCCGAACGGTTTATAGGAAAATCTGCTGATTCCTCAAAAACTAAGCAGAGTAGTGTTAATAAAAGTGGACTACTTGCCAATTCTCTAATTGGTTGATTTTCTAATAATCTAGCTAAAAACTTGCTACCCTTAACCGAATCCTTGAGGTTAAACCAGTTTTTTACAAAGGTGTGAATTTGTTGTTCATCAAAGTCTGCAACTTCAACTTCTACAAAGTTTTGAAAAATATATTCTATTGCTGCAATTCGACAAGTAATTACAAAATGATTATATAAACTTTTTGAGGAAATTTATTAGAGAGAAAAGTAAGACCCTGATCCAAATTTTTTAGCAATTCGGGATATTGTCTGGATAGCTCTTTTTCTCGGTCTTCAAATTCCTTTGTCGCTTCATCATATATTTCTTGATATTTTTCTAATTTTATATTATTTTTATTACGCAATTCTTTTGCTTCTTCAATTTTTCTATCCTTATTAGTTGTTATTTCTTCAAGTTTTCTAGCGCGTTTATTAAGTAGAGAAGATTGCTCGATTTTGAAATCTTTGGAAAAGAAGTACTGCTCAGAAAAGAGATTAATTTGTTTAATAACATGGTCACTGTCTTCTTCTCGCACTTCATCCAACCCATCTAATAAAATTAAAATTCTTCCATGCTCAAGTAAAGTGCTTACTTGAGCATGGTCTACGTCGTAGGCAGAAAATATCTCACTAATAAAGCATAGAAAATCTGGTTGGTTTTTGGCTTCCGCAAAGTCTTTAAGCGTAATAAAGATAGGTATTCGTTTGGCTTGGAAGTTTTCCCAAATGCATTGGATAGCTAGATACTTCAGGAAGGTAGTCTTTCCTGCACCAGGTTTACCTAAAACCATTAGCTTAGGATAACGTCCTACTACATTTAGTCCCGGTACTCGTTTTTCAGTTACTTTACCCAAGCCACGTCGATCAAAGCTATCAGAATCTGGGTCAAAACTTTTCAACAGCTCATCAATTTCTACCCACCGCCGTCCTGTAACTGTTTCTAAAATATTGACATCTGTATAAATATCACACAGCCCAATGGGATGAGTCATATCTAAAACCCGCATTAAGCCACATTGCTCTTGTATCTTAGGTTTTATTTTCTTACGTACCTCTACTAATAAAGTATCAATGTCAACTTCTTGCTGAGGATTTAATTTAACGTCAGATTCTAAGTTTATAGCAATCATTTTCCAGTCTAGCCCTAACCTTTCGCAGATTTGAACAAATAGACCGCTATCAACTGGTTTGCCATTGAAGAACTTGCTGACAGGTTGACGGCTGACCTCTAAAGCATTTGCTAACCGTTGCTGAGTTGAAAACTTTTCGATTAAGGCTACCTTAGCAGCTTGAATACCTTTTGAAGATGCTTGGAGTGATCGCTCAGTCATATCCTCACGGTAAACTTTTACCTATTTTAGCCACATCATATAGAAGTCATCAATCACACATACATAAGTTATACACTCTGCAAGCCTTGTCTTTACGTCATCCAGGTGAGCCTGTAGGAGCAAACATACAGTTAACACGTATGGATACTCTCCTAATTTTTGGTCTATGGTTAATTCAGAAGTCTGGCGAGGTTGTCCTGAGTAAGCTGCTAGATAAGCTGCTCAGTGGGCAAAACCTGAAACGGTTAGTAATTTTTTTCAAAATACAGATATTAATTTTTTACCTGAATTGGGTCTTTCTAAAAACATCATTAAAATCTTTACCAAGCCAGCAAGAAGAGTAAATTTAACTTCAGCTTTGGCACGATCTGACTCATTCCACGTTAGAGCCAATACGTGTAATTAATGGCTATATATATTGATGTGGCGTTGAGCCGACAATCGTGTAATTTGGGTTTAGATGGTACAGAGTAGAGCATATACTCTGAAAAAAAGCCTCCCCGATCTTAGAAAAACAGGTAAAACGGCTCTTTTCTAAAGACAGCCAATTACTTGTAGTAAGTTTAGGGCTACCAGTGCTGCGAAACTTCCTTCCCCAGTGAGGGCTATGACCCTAAACATAACTTAGGCGATCGCTACAACGACTCTAAATCACTTCCCAACAACTAATATCAGACCTTCATGGGCTAGTATCGCTTGAGGAAAAGCAGATTTAATATCGACTTGCACCCGATCGAGAAAGTCATCATGGTCATCTGGGTGATGATGAGAAATAGCTAGCTGTTTGACGCCAGCACTCAGAGCTGCATTCACCGCAGCTTGCCAGAGTAAATCAGCAGAATCATGGTTGTGAGATGTCGGCGGAGTGTAAGTGGCATTGGCAATCAGCAAGTCAACGCCTTGAATAAACTCTAAAATCCGCTCTCGCTCCACTTGATCGGCATTTTGGTGCAAATCTGTGATATAAGCAACACTATACTCTTGCCAACTAACTCGATAGCCAACTGACCGCTGAGTTTGATTAATTAATGCAGTGGTAATGGTGACATCATCTAACTTTACGTCACTTTCTGGGGTCAGATTGTAAAATTGCAATTCTGACTGCATTACCTGTAAAGGGTAAGGAAAGTGCGGCTGGAGCATCTGATCGTACAGACATTGTTTGATTGAGGCTCCATTGGAGGCAGCTGTGCCGTAAATATGGAAGCAATTTTCCCCAATAAATGCAGGAGCAAAAAAGGGAAATCCTTGAATTCGGTTTGATTGGCAGTTGGTAAAAAATAAATGGGCTTCTAGTGGCTGTTGCAGTTCTTGCCAAGTTTTACCCAATATGCGTAAGCCAGTACCGCCATCAAAAATCAAGCGTTTCCCAGCCACATATATTTCTACACAAGCAGTATTACCACCATAACGATTGGTGTTGCTACTGGGAGTAGGAATTAAACCTCTGACACCCCAAAATTGCACGATAAATTCACCTGCTGGGCTACTGGGCAGGGTAGATGACTTTTCTGTTATGTAGCTCTGGGAATCCGACAACTCAAAATTTGACATTTTCCTTGAAATTAGACCTTACTGAGCAGGTCATCGTAGCGCCGCACTTCCAACAACCTGTTTTTTTCGTCCACAATGACTACCGTAGGAGAGTAACTTTTTAACTCTTCTGGAGTAAACTGCCCGTAAGTCATTATAATCAAGCGATCGCCAATAATGCCTAGACGTGCCGCACCTCCATTTAGCTCAATGATTCCTGAATGAGCTAGAGCAGGGATCGCATAAGTAATAAAGCGCTGGCCGTTGGCACTATTAACTACTTGCACCTGCTCATAAGGTAAGATACCAGCTTTTTCCAAAAGGATTTCATCAATGCTGATACTACCCACGTAGTTGATATTTGCCCCTGTAAGGGTGCAGTTATGAATTTTTGCCAAAAGGAGAGTACGCTGCATTCTGGTTTGGGTTTGGTGGCAGATTATAAAATCCGTAACAAGGGAAAGTTAGCAAAGTGAAGTGAGGAGTTAGGAGTGAGGAATAAAAATTCATAACTCTTAACTCTTAACTCATGTACAGACGCGATTAATCGCGTCTCTACTCCTAACTTTTCTATTATCCTCTATAAGCTCTGACGGATTTTTCAACTAAAGCTGCAACCTTGTCTACATCTTGCCAACCGAGAATTTCAGTCACCTTTTTTTCTAAATTTTTATAACTACGGAAAAATTCAGCAATTTCCTCTAAGCGGTGTGGTGCTACGTCATTCAGGGATTTTACCTGAGTGTAGCGCGGATCTTTGTCAGGAACACAAAGGATTTTTTCATCGCGATCGCCACCGTCAATCATCTCCAAAAAGCCAATTGGTCGCGCAGCAATAATACAGCCGGGAAAGGTCGGCTCATCAATTATGACCATACCATCTAGGGGATCGCCATCATCAGCCAAAGTATTAGGTACAAAGCCGTAGTCATAAGGATATTGTACTGAGGAATAAAGTACTCGGTCTAGAGCAAAAGCTTGTAGTTCCTTGTCGTATTCGTATTTATTTTTACTTTTGCCAGTAATTTCAATCAGAACGTTGATTAGACCCGGTTTTGGTTGGGCAGGAATACGAGATAAGTCCACAAAAAACTCCTCTGATAACTGTGAATCATGGGGGCACTCTGTCAGCTTCGCTCCCCGTGTAGAATTTTAGGGCAATATGGATCTCTTCCCAAGGTATTTATTCCAGGGCATGGGGCCGTTGGGTACAAGAAGCAGAGGTGCGGAGGGGAAAAAATAGAAAAAGCGTTACGAAGTTTGCTCGCAACGCTTTTTCCAAGAGGGTATTATGGATATTCTCCGCCCTTAATTGCTGTTAGGGGGATTTCTGTCCTAACTTTGTTAAGACAACTGAAATCTGGAGTCACACAATCCAGATTTAGCTTATTTTTGACTAACTACACCCACATCTTCAGAGATTGTCTACAAAATCAGTGTTCTGCTTTTTTGTAGATATCCTCATGAGAAAATGCGACTATGAAGCTCGATCAATCTTGATTTCTTTGTATATTTTGGATCAGAGGTTGCTGGTTATTTTGAACATTGGTTGAAGAATAGTGGGCGATGACAAATACGGGTAGGGTAAGAGTCAATAGAGCGATCGCAGTTCCCACAATGTCTGCCAAACGTTGGGAATATGTATCGGCATTGGCAGACTGGCTATTTGAATTCATACAAAATTGAAGTTCTTCGCAACACTGTGTAGGTTTACTCTCTCAGTGAGAGTATTAATGCTATTTTAGCTATTTTTAAACTGTAAAATGTGTAGCATTCTACAATTTAAACCAGTTATACAACTGTCATAGTAGGCTTTTTATACATAGAATTCTTAAGACAAAGTTACAATTAAACAAATTATGTTTTATTTTGTAATTAATATTTTCAGGTGTTTCTTTGTATGGTGTAACGGGTTGCATACGCAAAGCAAACTTTGACAGCATCATAAGTTACATTTTTTCGCTGATTAAAGATTAATTAGCAAAACATATTTATCCGATACTTCATGATTATAACATTCTATAAAGCTTTTGATAAGGTCATTTTACTGGAATTGCTAATTTGTGATACAGGACACAAAACCGCAATTGCACTGATAGATATTCAGTGCAATTGATTGTTATATAGTAGTTATACATAAAATATTTGACACCAGAGAAGAAATAGTAGTAACGATTTTTGTAACCAATGATAACTACCGAATAAACACAGATACATTAACTGTATAAGGAAGAATGGATTCAGTGATATCACTAAACAAATATTTAAGAATTTCAATTTTGCAATCTATGTAATATCACAGCCATTTTGTCAATCTACATAAAGATAGAGTAAATAAGTTTGAGAAAGTGGCCTAGAGGTATAGTAAGTTATTACCAAATCCCCATATCTGAACAAAATACCTAATGCCAATTTCCAGATCCTAAATCCGTATAACTTTTTGAATAAATCAAAATCTCAGACGAAAAATTGTATAACAAATTAATCAGCGAAAAAAACCGCCACTAAATATAATAGGGCGGTTTAGTTAAGCGATCGGAGGGTAATTACAGATTATTCTGCTAATAAATGAAATTGCTGTAACGACGTTTGCACTAAATTGGGCATTGAGCAAAACAGTGCTGAGTGCTAAGTACTGTTAGCGGATAGCTAGGGTTTAGCCCGTGCTGAGTTAGGAGTAGAGACGCGATTAACCCTTATCCGTAGATGAGTTAGGAGTTAAGAGTTATTCTCCCCCTGCTCCCACTTCGGCTACGCTCAGTGACCACCTGCCTCCCTGCTTCTTCATCTCCCCGCCCCCTACTGCCTTCCATAAACACTGATTGGTTCCTTGATAAATCGGGTGTAAAGATGCTTAAAGGTAGACTTAATGACGCGGGGCATACCAAAATCAATGGGCATTAACTTGTCTGGTAGCCGCCAATCTTCTATTTTTAATAAGTCAGGATTTAAATGTGGAAACTCTATGGCAGCAAGTTCTGGACAAACTCCTAGCCTTTGAGAAGCTGCAACTGTGGGCACTTGTTCAGGAGAAACATTGAGGATTTCTACCATTGCCCGATCTAAGGCAAATATATCTGATGCGGCTGCTAAAATGCCCAGTTGGCGAGGTTCCCCGTTGCTGGGGCCATTACCTTCGTGACCGATGATGCCATCTAATATGGTTAAGTCAGGGTTAATCGCTCTGGCAGTTTCTACTAACATTTCACCAAATCTATTCGCGTCTTTTCCCGCTTCCATGTGCCACCAAGCTTTCATTTTGCCGGGGACACAACCAAACAGGTTTTTTACGCCCAGTGTTAATGTCAACTGAGCATGTGATTTAACTTTCGGTAGGTTAATCACTACGTCTGCTTCCATTGCTTCTTTAGACAGGCGCAAATGGTTAAAATTATCACTAACGGTTTGGTAACGCTGACCGTGAAAATCGATGATGGGAAGATTGAGTTCTTCTAAAATAGGCAGATAGCCATTTGCTATTGCTACGCCCTTGGCACTACCAAAAGCAGGACTATCGCCCAAAAATGGCTTACCGCCAACATCAATTACCATTTGGGCAACTTCATAAACTAGTTCGGCACGGGTGATACACTCTTTACTAGGACGCGATCCGGTAAGTAGATTCGGTTTGAGTAAAACGCGATCGCCTTTTTTGACAAACGCTGCTATTCCTCCAAAAGGTTCCAGCAGTGTGACTAAGGATTCTCGTAAAGCCTCTCGTTCGTAAGATGTAGCTCGAATGAGACTAACAGCTGGTTTTTGAGTCTGCATAGTATAGGTAGGG
Source organism: Nostoc sp. DSM 114167 (assembly GCF_052692655.1). Taxonomy (NCBI): domain Bacteria; kingdom Bacillati; phylum Cyanobacteriota; class Cyanophyceae; order Nostocales; family Nostocaceae; genus Nostoc; species Nostoc sp. DSM 114167. Next base: position 1,390,611 of record NZ_CP195116.1, on the reverse strand, counting down.
GATAGAGGGAGAAATCAATTCAAAATTCAAAATTCAAAATTCAAAATTGAAGAAAAGACTAAATAAAAAGTAGCTAAAGCTTCACGCAGGGTCAAGAATGAGGGGACAAGGAGAATACCATGCCCTACCCAATGCTCCATGCCCCATAAACTATTATTCTGTTTTGAGCGGTAAGATACCACTCATTTGTTCTAGATTTAACACTGTGGCTAAATCTGTTTCATTCATTAATCCTCGTTCTAAAACAATTTGCCGCAGAGATTTACCAGTTTCTAAAGATTCTTTGGCGACAGCTGCGGCATTTAAATAACCGATATGGGTATTTAGTGCGGTTACTAAAGCTAAACTGCCTTCGGCATAAGCTAAACAACGTTCTCGATTGGCAGTAATTCCCTCAATGCAGCGTTCGGTGAGTGCAGCGATGGTATTGCCGAGAATTTCGATACTGTGAATTAGGTTATAGGCAATTAGCGGCATCATCACATTTAATTCTAATTGTCCGGCTTGTGCGGCTAAAGCGATCGCACTATCGTAACCCATCACCTGAAAGCACACCATTGATGTCATCTCTGCCATGACTGGGTTATATTTCCCTGGCATAATCGAGGAACCGGGTTGCACTGGAGGCAGTTGAATTTCTTTCAAGCCTGTTTTTGGCCCCGAATCCATCAACCGTAAATCATGAGATATTTTGGCTAAATCCTGGGCTAAATTCCGCAAAGCACCGGAAACATTTACAAATGGCGCCATACTTTGCATAGCTGCCATGAGATGGGGTGCAGGTTCTAAAGGAGTATCAATCAATTCTGAAATAACTTCTACCACGCGGGCGCGATACAAAGGATGAGTATTTAATCCCGTTCCGGCTGCGCTACCTCCCAAACCCAGCACCATCAAATCTCCAGAGGCGGTATAAATTCGGTTTTGGTGTTCTGTAAGAATTTGCGCCCAAGCTCGAAAATTCTCACCCAAACGCACGGGTACAGCATCTTGTAAGTGGGTTCTGCCAGATTTGACGATATCTTGAAATTCTACAGCTTTGTTTTCTAAGGATGCGATCGCTCCATCTATTGCTGGGTGTAATGTTTTAGATAATGCCAATAAACCACCGATGCGAATTGCAGTCGGAATCACATCATTGGTAGACTGTCCATAATTAACATGGTCATTGGGACTAACACGTTTGTAATTGCCCTTTTCTTCACCAAGTATTTCTAAGGCGCGATTTGCGAGAACTTCGTTAACATTCATGTGGTGGGATGTTCCAGCACCCGCCTGATAAACATCCACAACAAATTGATCGCGGAACTTCCCAGCTAAGATTTCATCAGTTGCTTGCACAATCGCCTGACTAATATCTTGGGGAATACAATTTAGTTCTCCATTCACAATTGCTGTAGCTTTTTTAATTATCAATCCAGCATCTACGTAAGTAGCTAAAGGCTTTATGCCACTAATGGGGAAGTTTTCAATCGCCCGTAGTGTTTGAATGCCGTAATAAAAGCTACTAGCAATTTGGCGATCGCCCATCGAATCGCGTTCGATGCGGAATTGAGAGTCTGTGTATTCAGTCATAGTATTGTTTTAAGAGAGCTTCAGAAAACAGATTTTCCCACGCTTAGGGAGAAAGTGGGGAGAATTAGAGACAAGGTGACAAGGGGGTAAACAAAACTCCTAACTCTTGTACAGACGCGATTAATCGCGTCTCTACTGTTAACTCTTAACTCAGCACGGGCTAAACGCCCCGTTGACGCTAACAGCACTCCTAATGCCCAATGCCCAATGCCCAATATCCTATGACTCTACCCAACTGGATTACCTTCTCTCGCCTTCTGGGTGTACCATTTTTGCTTTATGGCTTGTACAACCCCACACCACAAGCTAGGTGGATATGTTTGGCGATTTTTATCGTTGCGGCGTTAACTGATTGGTTAGATGGCTATTTGGCGCGGAAACTCAACCAAATTAGTGAGTTGGGTAAATTTCTTGACCCCTTAGTGGATAAATTTCTGGTACTAGCGCCATTGATGGTTTTGATTGAACTAGAAAAAATACCTGCTTGGGGAGTGTTTTTGATTTTAGCGCGAGAATTAGCGATCGCTGGTTGGCGAGTAAATCAAACAACAATTACCGGAGCGAATATTTGGGGTAAACTCAAAACTATTAGTCAAATAGTTGCGATCGCACTTCTAATTGCACCCCTACCTGAAGTGTGGCAAACTCCCTCTATAATTGCCTTTTGGATTTCTGTTGCCCTAACTTTAATTTCTGGTGGTATTTATCTTTTGCCGCAAAATCCAATTAAGGAAAATACTCTATTAGATGTAAAATGAACCAGGAATAAGCTACACAGGAATATTGGCAACAACCTCAAAACTCGGAATTTCGAGATCAAAACTCGGAACTTTGAAATCAAAACTCAGAACTTCAGGATCTGAACTGGAAACTTCGAGATCAAAACTCGAAACTTGAGATTCAAAACTCGGAACTTCACGATCGCAACTGGAAACTTCGAGATCGGAACTCGCAACTCGGAATTTTTAGAATTTGCAAACAAGTAAAGAGTCGAGTTGAACGAATGCGAGAGGCAATTTAGCGCTTCACTTTTACACAGCTAATACTTTATTTCTCAAAATCATAGCTAGGTAATCCGGTAACATCAGTTTGGAGAGCAAACAAATCACCTGAGTAGAAACTTTTTTCAATTTCCGCTTGGCTGAGTCCAACTGAAGCAGTGGTGATGTAGAGTGTTTGCAAATTCTCGCCCCCAAAAGTACAGCTACTTGGCACTTGCACAGGTAGCTTTAGCCGCAATATCTCTTCGCCCTTAGAGCTAAAACGAATCACACACCATCCATCCCACATAGCGGACCAAATATGTCCTTCACTATCTATTGTCAACCCATCTGGATAGAAAGATTCATGAGTTAAATCAACAAAAATCCGGCGATTAGTAATGCTACCTGTAACTGAATCAAAATCGTAAGCATATATCTTTTGCTCAGGAGAATCTGTTAAGTAAAACGTCTTTTGATCCGGACTCCACCCCAGACCATTAGAGATAGTCAATCCCGTTTCCATGATATGCAATGAACCATCAGCATCATAACGATAAAGACTAGCTTGGGGTTTTTCTAAAGAACACATTGAGCCGAACCAAAAGCGGCCTTGGGGGTCACATTTACCATCATTAAAACGGTTATCTGGCAGATTTCCTTCAATCTCCAAAATGGGAGTAACTTCGCCTGTCTGGGTATTGAGGAATGCCAAGTGATGACGTAATGTCATAATTAATCTATCTGCACCTGCTGTTGCGATCGCACCTACTACATCTCCTACATCAAAAAAGCAGTTTTCCCCCGTAATAGGATTGAACTGATGCACTTGATGGTTATAAATATCAACCCAGTACAGTAAGCTTCTGGTACAGTCCCAGATGGGGCTTTCACCTAAACGGGCACGGGCTTGTAGAACATTGTGGAGTGGATATTGTCCCATAAGCAGTTAATTTAAATATTAAATGAAGTATACATCTTTACCCAATGTCAACTCAATCTCTACTCTTAAGTTCTTGGTTTAACTTATAACAAATGGATTTTATGCGTTTGATCGTTATTTTTATTTTAACCCATTTTGATAATAATAATTTGAGTTGAATTTTACTATAATTTTTTCTTCTAAATCAGAATTACATTCTAAATCTCTATCTTCATCCAAAAAATAAGCATTTTGTTTATAGCATTCCGTAATTATTAAAAGAAAATCTTTAATACCTTGACAAATTATATATAGAACATCATCTTTAGGAGTCCATACAACTGATTGATTGTCTGGCAAAGTTCTGACGCAATAGTAATCACCTCCGCTACCATATAAAAAAGGAATCATATCTGGTTGCCATCCCCAATAGTCTGGATCTTTATGTACGCTATGCAAACGATTTATAACGCTATCTACTTTATCAATTTCGATTAAATTGTATCCAGGAAGTAAGTATGTAGGAAAATTAAAATTATTAGGAAGTTCAAAACAACATCCTTTAACACATGAATATATAGCGATTAAACCTTCAGGAATTGGATGAGTTGTAATGCTATTCTGAATTTCATCATCGAGTAAACCATCTTTTAAAACAGCAATGTATCCAGGTCTTTGATTTTCAATAATTTCTAGAAGATTTCTGAAATATTGTTGAATATTTTCGCGTTCATTCATTTTCAAAAATTTGTCTTTTGATTTTTGCCAAACCTTTATCGCGATCTGTTAACTTAAAATTAGTCGGTCAGGATTCCCGTTATGTACCAAACAGACCCCCCTCGTCCTTCAAAAGAAACCCTACCAACAATGTACGATCTTCCCAGTGAATACCCAGAGGACTCTGGTTTGCCTGACGAATTTCACCTTTTTCAACCCCAACTTCTGCGCGAAACCTTCTGTCCACAGCTAAATAGTCATTTTTCAGAGAATCTTGTAAACCAGAAATAAAATCATATTCAGGATATTTATCTTTTGCCACAAAAAGCTAACACTGCTGATTGAAAACATCTCTCGATAAATTTATTTTTTATCACCAAAATTTTACGAAACCGAAATTATAGATGAACAACGGTAATAACGAATAAATCATCGTTATTTATGTACATTTATCTGTATTTAAGGAACTACAATTACAGGAGTACCTATTGTCACCATTTCATACAATTTTCGCACGTCCTCATTATACATACGAACGCAACCATGAGAAATTGCCTTCCCTACAGAGTCTCGCTTGTAAGTACCATGAAATCCGATTTGGTCTTTTCCATCAGTCCAAAATCCAATCCAACGTTCTCCTAGAGGATTCTCTAAACCTGGAGGAATAATTTCTGTGTAATTAACAAATGGATTTCGCCAAGTTGGGTTTTTAACCATATTAAGCACTTTAAATTTGCCTGTAGGCGTTTCCCACTTTGGTTTACCAATAGCTACGGGATAGCTGGCTTGTAAAACATCCCCCCGATAAACATAAAGTTTTCGTTGTTTGAGAAAGAGTAGTAAATGGATATTTTGCTCAGAAGTATTAGGAGGGGTTGTCTGCACTGGAAGCTTTAGCCTCAGCAGTAAACGCATCATTCGCTCAGAAGTGCTAGGAAGATTTGGCTGCGCGGGAGGAGAGTTCAGTTGACTAATTATTGTCTTCTCCGTTACTCTTTGCTCAATTGTAGTTTTGGCAATAGCACGTAATTGAAGCCAGAAAAGCAAAGCAATTGAGATTAATCCAAACTTGAGAACATTACGATAATACACACTATTGTTCATAATCTATTGCATTAAATTTATAAGTTTATTATAAAATATTTAATTTTTAATTTTGCTTTTATTTATTAATAGTAATTCAGAACTCAAATTTCAACTAGTTTGAAGTCTGAATTCTGAATTTTTACTCAACTATTTTGCAAAATCTCACTAATCAAATAAGTTTTATCCTCGTCCTGGAATGGGATATGTTGGCTCTGTGGTATTGCCATTATTTGAATTAGTCGGCTTTTTAGTATTGCCAGTGTTTGAATTAGTCGGCTTTTTAGTATTGCCAGTATTTGAATTAGTCGGCTTTTTAGTATTGCCAGTATTTGGATTAGTCGGCGTTGTGGTATTGCCAGTATTTGGATTAGTCGGCTTTTTAGTATTGCCAGTATTTGGATTAGTCGGCGTTGTGGTATTGCCAGTATTTGAATTAGTCGGCGTTGTGGTATTGCCAGTATTTGGATTAGTCGGCGTTATGGTATTGCCAGTATTTGGATTAGTCGGCGTTGTGGTATTGCCAGTATTTGAATTAGTCGGCGTTGTGGTATTGCCAGTATTTGGATTAGTCGGCGTTGTGGTATTGCCAGTATTTGAATTAGTCGGCGTTGTGGTATTGCCAGTATTTGGATTGATTTCGTCAGAAGCAGGTGGTGTTGCTGGCTGTGAATTATTTGGTTGTGTGGTGTTATTAGTAGGTGTTATCGGGTTTTTGATTTCGTCAGAAGCAGGTGGTGTTGCTTGCCCTGTGCTATTTGGTTCTGTGGTGTTATTAGTGGGTGTTTCTTGCTTTGTAGATTGTCCCAATCCTATTTGTGGGAGAATCGCAAAGCTGAAACAAGAAGTTAAAAAGAGTAAAGAAACTGCACTAGAGATGAATTTTGATTTTTCACATTGCTTTTGATTCATTTTTCCTTATTCCTTGATGTCTGCTGTTTTACGGTTAGTTTATCATTAAACTAATCTTTACTAATTTCAAATATTAAAATCTACCCAATATAATATTTATATTTACTTTTGATTACATGATATGGATATGTTGTCTCCTAACAAATTACCTTTATGCCAAATTCCACTTTTAGAAGATCCATTTGCCGGTTTAAATACTCCTTCCCCCTCACATTCATAATCTTTGAAATTCCCTCTATACTCATCACCATTTTTCCATCTTAATTTTCCTAGACCGTTAGGCCGATCGTCTACGTACTGACCTATATAATATTCATATACATTTCCACCTATAAATGAAAATCTTCCACAACCATCACGCTTATGATTTTTGAAATCTCCATCATATCTATCACCATTTTTAAAGACTAAGATTCCCTTACCGCTGAAGTTATTATTCTCATCAGAAGAGCCATAATAGCTGATATTATTCTTAAACTTTCTATCTGGTTTATCTGGTAATTTTGGTAAATTTAATTCTAATGAAGATAGTTTAGCATCACACGGTAGTTGAGTAAAGTTTTCGGTCGTTTTGGTAGACAATAGAATTAAAGGAGCTAACACAAGTATTGCAAGTATTCCTGCTCCTACTCCAGTTGTAACTAAAACTTTTTGGCGAAATGGTAATTTCCACGACGTTGTTGATTTTGATAGTCTTGGAGATACAGAATTCAGTGCTTGCAAAGCCTCGCTTGCTGTTTGGTATCGCTCACTAAATCTTTTACGCACCATTTTAGTTAAAACATTAGCTAATTTATTGCTAACATTTGCTTCGTTTCGCCAAATTATTTCTCCATTGTTGCGGTCTTCTTGAAAGTCTTTAGGTAATTTGCCTGTCAAAGCTTGAATACCAATCACTCCTACTGCATAGATATCACTAGATAGTTTTGGCTTAGAATTAGCTTGTTCATCTGGCATATAGCCACTAGAGCCAATAATAATAGTTGAAGTAACTTGACCTTCAGAATTCGCCGCCAAACCTTTAATTTCTTTAACTGCTCCAAAGTCAATCAGTACAATCTTGCCATCCTCACGGCAACGCATCAAATTTTGGGGTTTTATATCACGGTGGATGATGTTCTGCTGATGAACGACAACTAAAACTTTTAGAATCTGTTGCAATAGTTGAACAATTTTATCTTCACTCCAGGGATTACCAGGAATGATTTCTGCTGCTAAATCATGCCCATCCACAAATTCTTGCACCAGATAGAATTCGCCATTTTCTTCAAAATGAGCAAATAGTTTAGGGATTTGCTTACTAAGATTACTTAAGCGATATAAAGCTTCTGCTTCACTCTCAAATAAGCGTCTAGCGAGCATCAAAACTTCTGGTTTGACATTTTTAGGTCTAAGGTGTTTGACGACACATTTAGGTTTGCTAGGCAAATCTAAATCTTCAGCTAAATAGGTGTCGCCAAATGCACCACTTCCCAAGCTGCCTAAGATTTTGTAACGTTTCCGAAGAACTGTATTCATTACCATCCATGTAATTTTATAGGATGTTACTTAACGTCTTGTATTACTTTTGGAAAACTAGAATTGCCCTATGCCCATTAATCTTAATTTAACTGTAAAGTATTTCCCTTACACTTAAAAGTTTTAGTTGTGTACTCATCTCCAATAGTTGGGGGAAAATCAAATTTAACTTTGTAAAAAACCTCAACTGATTTGCTTTCTTCATTTGGATCGAGAAAAGGTTCTTCAATATAGTCAAATTCTTTTGTTGTAACAACTCTTTTTATAGTGCTTGTTTTATCCCCTTCCCCTTTTATCGGAGGTTCTCGATCGCCTTTGTTAATTGTTGCGTGTAAAAATATTCCATCAGATATTGTCAAATAACCAGGTGATGATTCTCCACCATTAGGTTGCAGAACAAACCAACCTTTAGTTTGTAATACATCATCTAAAGCGATGAAGCTAGCAGCAACATACACAGGTTCTGAACATTCATTTTTTAATAAAAGCTTGTTATATGCAGGTTTTTTTTCTCTCAAGGCACGAACTTTTTCTCTATGTGCTATCTTAATTCTTCTGTTACCAGCATCATTCCATTGGAAAGTAATTGCCCACTGTAAAGTTAGTGTATTCATTATTACAACCCTGTAACTTTCTACAGGTAATTACAATTCAGTATGGTTTGATTCCTGAAAATATTATACAGATTTATAATTATGTTTGAATGATGTGTCATCGAATTTTAAACTTTTGTATTAATCAAGCAGAATCGGTCTAAAAGTATTAATCCAAATTATGAATTACCATATTTTGCGTAATTATTAATGGTCAATTCATGTGAAATTGACGATTGCCCTACGGGCAACCGTCGCTTAAACCCAACCAAAAGTACAAGCCTTAAATTAGTCTTATAAAGCTTGCAAAATTTCTTCATCTAGAGAAAAATCAACCTTGGCTCGATCGCTTTTAGATATTAAATAATCATTTTCAAAAGAATCAGTCAGCCCAGAAATCAAATCATATTCAGGATGCCAGTTTAATTCTGTTTGCGCTTTATTTACCGAAGCAAAGAAATGCTGCACCCGCATCGGAAAAGCTTTGCGTTTGCCGAAATCAAACTTTTTCGGGTCGTAATGGACGATTTTGACAGCATCGGGTGATTTGCCAGCCGCAACAGCGCTAGCACGGGCTAAACCATCAAAAGTGACAAAGCGATCGCCAGAGATATTATAAATCTGTCCTATGGCTTTTTCATTGCCCAAAACCTGAATCAAAGCTTTTGCCAAGTCTTTTACATGACCTAGCTGGGTGATATGCAAGCCATTTCCGGGGATGGGAATGGGGCGATCGCGCACAATTCTGTCAAAAAACCAGCCTTCTAACTCATTATAATTACGAGGGCCGTAAATATAAGTAGGACGAATAGAAGTGAATGGTAATCCCAATTGAGTCAGGTAAGCTTCTGTTTCATGTTTACCCTGATGGCGACTTTTGGGATCTACTGCATCGCCTTCTACATGGGGCAATTGATCGGATTTGAGATACACTCCCGCAGAACTCATATACACAAAATGTTGCACTCGGTCTTGAAAAATTTCTGCTAGTGGTTGAGTATCAGTAAGTTCTCGACCGTTATTGTCAAAAATGACATCGAAGTTTTCTTGTGATAATTTTGCTTTTAATTGAGTAGCATCTGTGCGATCGCCTATAATTTGTCCTACTCCCTGTAAAGGAGGTGCTGGCCGATTTCCACGATTGAACAGCACTACCTCGTGTCCTTTTTCCACTAGTAGTTGAGTCAAATAGACACCAATGAACCGAGTACCACCCATAATCAGAATTCGCATAAATTCACCCTTTCTATATCAGTTGTCATTAAGAGAGTAGGTATTGTGGACTGGGGACTAAGAAGACAAGGAGAATAACCCATCCCCAATACCCAATACCCCATTCCCAATCTGAGGTTATCAGGTTGTAGTATCCATCTGGAACCTCTGAGGGAAAGATTCCGTCCCATTTGCTAATCTGAAGCACTTCCCGTTAATTAATTACAATAGGAAACTTTTCAGTCGGAGTCTAAAAAAACTATCTTCAATTTTGAATGCGTGAATTTTGAATTGTTTAGCTGTGCCCTTGAAATATGCCCTAGTTCATGAGTGGCTGACACCCAAAGCCACAGGTGGTTCAGAACTCGTTGTCCGAGAAATTTTGAATCACATTGATGCTGATTTGTATGCTCTCATAGATTTTGAATCCAGCAACAGAGAAAGTTATTTATATAAGCGTCAAATTGGCAAGACGTTTCTCCAGAACTTTCCCTATGCCCGCAACGGTATACAAAAATACTTGCCTTTGTGGCCCTTGGCAATTGAACAACTGGATTTGCGGCATTATGATGTCATTCTGTCTTCATCCCATGCTGTTGCCAAAGGAATCCTTACCACTCCCGAACAGATGCATATTTGCTACTGTCACAGCCCTATGCGCTATGCCTGGGACTTGACCTTTGATTATCTGCGCCACAGTAAACTGGGTAGTGGCTTACCTGGATGGGTGACGCGATATTTATTACATCGTTTGCGCCAGTGGGATGTATTGAGTGCCAATCGCGTTGATTATTTCATTGCTAACTCGCAACATACAGCTCGGCGGATTTGGCGTTGCTATCGGCGAGAAGCAACAGTCATTTATCCACCAGTGAATATTGCTCAATTTCCGTTTCTATCTGAGAAAGAGGACTTTTACCTGACAGTTTCCCGGTTAGTGAGTTACAAGCAAATATCGTTGATTGTCAAGGCTTTTAATCAACTAAAACGACCATTAGTAGTCATTGGTACAGGAGATGAAATGAATAAGATTCGCAAGATGGCAAACTCAAATATCCAAATACTCGGTTGGCAACCCGATAATGTGGTAAAAAAATATATGTCTAGGGCTAAAGCATTTGTGTATGCAGCTTGTGAAGATTTTGGTATTGCCCTAGTGGAAGCACAAGCCTGCGGCACGCCAGTAATTGCTTATGGTGCAGGGGGTGCTCTAGAAACAGTGCGAGATATTCGCTCTGGTGCGGATACAGGGACAGGTATATTTTTCAAGACGCAAACAGAGGCGGCTTTGGTGGAGGCAGTAGAAAAATTTGAAATGTATGAGGGTTCGTTCAGTTCCGAGTATATGCGATCGCACGCTGCGCAGTTTTCACCGCAAATCTTTGCAGATCGTTATCTAGATTTTGTAAACAAGTGCAACGAAAAAAGACCATTTTTGCAATGATGGTCTTGATTAACATCTTATTTTTTTAGGCTTTTGGCAATTTCCCCCAGAAGCATCTCATTTTGGCTTTAATATTGGGACTATGTGTGGTGTGGATTATTAAGGAGTATGATGACTGCCCAGAGCTCACTCCTCTCCGGCAAGCGAGGCGTAAGGCAAGACACTAGAGCGTCTGTGCGTTTCTTAAAACGCGGTCAAAAAACGAAGACGCCAAAAGTTAAGCCCAAAGGTTTATCTTTTCAGGGTTTAAACGGAGAGTTTGCCAAGCGACTCTTCGATATAGTGTTTTCGCTGTCGGTATTGATTTTGTTCTTCCCCGTCTACTTAATTTTGGCCTTGCTGATTGCCTTGAGCTCAGAAGGGCCAATATTTTATATCCAGGAACGGGTAGGGAAAAATTACAAAGCGTTTAATTGTATTAAATTCCGAACAATGGTAAGCAATGCGGACGAAATCCTCATGCAAATGATGGAAACATCGCCCGAGTTGCGACAAGAATTTGAGAGCAGTTTTAAACTAAAACAAGACCCCCGGATTACCAAAATTGGTCGATTTTTACGAATTACTAGCTTAGACGAATTTCCCCAGTTCTGGAATGTTTTAAAAGGGGATATGAGTGTAGTCGGCCCCCGACCCTTGGTAGCAGAAGAATTGCCAAAATACGGTTATCATATTGATGAGATTTTAACAATCCGTCCAGGAATTACTGGTTTGTGGCAGGTATCTGGACGTAATGACATTCCTTATCCTCGGAGAGTCCAAATAGACCTGCATTATGTCAAATTTAGGAATTTCTGGCTCGATTTATGGATCATCTTGAAAACTGTTGATGTAGTAATTCTAACTAAAAATAACGGTGCTTACTGAGTAAATACTTAGGGTGAATTCTGTGGGGCAGTTAATGCCCCTAAGTACTAATTCTCCCCTCACGCTCAAGGATTGCTCATTTTTATCTCTATCATTTGTGCTTTTCTACTTAATTCAGACTTCTGTGAGTGTAGATATTTGGCACTTTTGTCAGAAGTCTAATTTCAAATGGCTATTTTATTAAGTCTTCACATAACTAGAGATATATGAAGTTTTGAAAAAAAAATATACATAAAAATAATCTCGTATCTGGTAAAAGAAAATATACATAGTTAAATAATTTTGAGTTATCTAAATGTTGGACTTACGTGCTAGATTGCTTTTTCTTCAGTATATTTATTTACGGAAAAAGTCTCATAACAACAAGAACTCGTAGGTTTCCCATTAGGCAATTCAGCAATTAGTTGCTAGGTTGTATAATGATTGGCTGTAACTTTTTAATCAAAGACAATAAGGGATAATTGAGCATGACGCAACAGAAGCGAGCGTTGATTACTGGTATTACTGGACAAGATGGTTCATATCTAAGTGAGTTTTTGTTGGAACAAGGTTATGAGGTTCATGGGGTAATTCGCCGGACTTCTACCTTCAACACAGACCGCATCGATCACATTTACGAAGACCCCCACAAAGAGGGAGTACGCTTGTTTCTTCACTACGGTGACTTGACAGACGGTACAACGTTACGGCGTATTTTAGAAGAAGTAAAGCCAGTAGAAATTTACAACCTCGGCGCTCAATCCCACGTCAGAGTCAGCTTTGATTCACCAGAATACACAGTAGATGCAGTAGGAATGGGGACATTGCGTCTGTTGGAAGCAATTCGAGACTACCAGCATCGTACCGGAATTCAGGTGCGATTTTACCAGGCAGGTTCTTCAGAAATGTACGGTTTAGTACAAGCAGTACCTCAAACTGAGACAACGCCCTTTTATCCCCGCAGTCCCTATGCCTGTGCGAAAGTTTACGCTCACTGGCAAACTGTAAATTATCGTGAATCTTATAATTTGTTTGCTTGTAATGGCATACTTTTTAACCACGAGTCACCACGGCGGGGTGAAACCTTTGTAACCCGCAAAATTACTAGAGCGGTAGCTGGTATCGTTGCTGGGAAGCAGAAAAAGATTTATATGGGTAATCTAGATGCCAAGCGAGATTGGGGCTATGCGAAGGATTACGTCAAAGCAATGTGGTTGATGTTGCAGAAAGACCAGCCAGACGATTACGTAATTGCTACTGGTGAAACCCACTCGGTACGAGAGTTTTTGGAACTGGCATTTAGTTATGTGAATCTTAATTGGCAAGATTATGTAGAGTTTGATGAGCGTTACCTGCGTCCATCTGAGGTAGAGTTGTTGATTGGCGATTCTACCAAAGCACGGCAGAACTTGGGCTGGACACCATCAGTAACCTTTGAAGAACTAGTTTCCCTAATGGTAGAAGCAGACTTACAAGCATTGGGTCATACTTCACCCAATGGAAAAGGTTCACAATTTCCAGATGACATTGCGACTATTCGTCAAACACTGGGCGCTTTGCACTTTTGATTTGGCATCACAGAGGATAAAATATGACCGCCTTAGAACTAAAAAATAAACGGATTCTAGTCACTGGTGGATCGGGGTTTCTAGGCCGTCAGGTGATAGATCAACTGTGTAAAGCAGGAGCCGATCGCGAGAAAATTACAATACCGCGATCGCGCGATTCCGATTTGCGTGTCTGGGAAAATAGCCAACGTGCAGTTGACCAGCAAGACATAATCATCCATCTAGCAGCTCATGTGGGTGGTATCGGTTTAAACCGTGAAAAACCCGCAGAGCTATTCTACGATAACTTGATTATGGGAACCCAGCTAATTCACGCTGCTTACCAAGCGGGAGTAGAAAAATTTGTTTGTGTTGGCACAATCTGCGCCTATCCTAAATTCACTCCAGTGCCATTCAAAGAAGACGATCTGTGGAATGGCTACCCAGAGGAAACCAACGCCCCTTACGGAATTGCAAAAAAAGCACTTTTAGTTCAATTGCAATCTTACCGTCAGCAGTACGGTTTTAATGGCATTTACCTACTGCCAGTCAATTTATATGGCCCAGAAGATAACTTTGACCCCGGAAGTTCCCACGTCATTCCAGCGTTAGTTCGCAAAGTTCACGAAGCCCAAATTAATGCAGAAAAGGAACTTCAAGTTTGGGGTGATGGCAGTCCTACCCGTGAGTTTCTCTATTCAGAAGATGCAGCACGGGGGATTGTGATGGGGACTCAATTCTATAACGAATCGGAACCAGTTAACTTGGGAACCGGTTATGAAATCTCCATTCTTGATTTAGTAACTCTAATCTGCGAATTAATGGAGTTTAAGGGGGAAATTGTGTGGCAAACTGATAAGCCTAATGGTCAACCCCGCCGCTGTTTAGATACTGAACGAGCAAAACAAGCCTTTAATTTCACGGCTCAGGTGAGCTTTGAAGAAGGGCTAAAGAATACCATTGAGTGGTATCGTCAACACGCTGCATAACTATGTTCTGGTGAATGTAAAGCGATCCAAGCTGGGTAATGCCCAGCTTATTTTTTTGACTATTTTTATGGATAAAGTTAATTATCAACTAAATAAAGTAGAACTGCGCCGCACTCTACTCAAAACCCGTCAATCAATGTCCGTTGGAGAATGGAGAGAAAAAAGCGATCGCTTATGCTCTCATTTACAAAACTCTACTTTTTTTACCCAAGCAAAAACAATACTCGCTTATTTCAGCTTTCGCCAAGAACCTGACCTTAGTCCATTATTTACAGACAGCCAATACCGTTGGGGATTTCCTCGCTGCGTTAATAAATCCCTGTCTTGGCATATTTGGACACCGAATGATTTTGTCCAAAGCGGTGCTTATGGCATTATTGAACCACACCCTGACGCTCCCCTATTAGATGCTGCGGAAGTCGATTTGATTCTTGTACCCAGTGTAGCTTGCGACTATCAAGGATATCGTTTAGGTTATGGTGGCGGATATTACGATCGCTTGCTCAGTTTACCGCAGTGGCAGACAAAGCCGACTATCGGAATTGTCTTTGATTTTGCCTATTTGTCTCATATACCTATTGAACCTTGGGATAAACCACTACAAGTTATTTGTACGGAAACCGGATTGACTCATAAAGGTTCCAGGATTCAGGATAATGAGGACACATTATCAAATGTTTTATGACTAATCCAACGTCATCTACCACTGAGCAGGAAGCAATAATTGACGAAATTATAGCAAGTAGTCTCCAAGCTCAACAAAAAACAGGCCCAGACCTCCGCCAAATTCATAGCAAAAGTCATGGACTCGTTTGGGGAGAGTTTATTATTGAACCCAATCTTCCTGAAGACCTAAGAGTAGGTTTGTTCAAAACGCCTCAAACGTATCCGGCGTGGATTCGTTTCTCTAGTGGTGGTTCGCCTGAAAAACGTGGTAAATTCCACTCCGACAGCCAGCCTGATGTTCGGGGTATCGCCATCAAGGTGATGAATGTGGACGGGCAAAAAGTCTTGGATGATGAAGAAAAAACTCAAGATTTTATACTTAACAATTATCCTATTTTCTTGACTAAAGATGTTCGTGATTACGCCGATCTTTCCCAAGCAGGTAGTGGAAAACTTTCCCCAGAACGGCTGGAAGAACTTGGTTACGCCTTTGCTATCTTGCAAAAAATTGGTAGCAAAAAGGTAGGAAATCCACTTTTGATTCAATATTGGAGTATGGCTCCGTTTAAATTTGGCGATCGCATTGTAAAATTGTCTGTCAAATCTCAACAGCTTGAAAAACCACCAGAAACACTTCCAGAATCAGAAAATTACCTCCGAGAAACGCTGGTCAAATATTTGACTGAAGAAGGTCAAGAAGCGTCTTTTGACTTCCTAATTCAGTTTTATGTAGATGACGACAAAACACCGATTGAAGACCACATTCAAGAATGGCAAGAAGCAGATTCACCATTTATTAAAGTTGCAACTGTCCGCATTCCTAGTCAGAAATTTGACTTTGAAGAACGCAAACGCTTAGATGAGGGTATATTGTTTTCCCCTTGGCATACACTCCTAGAGCATGAACCTGTTGGAAGTGTAAATCTCTCTCGCAAGAGGCTTTACAGCGAACTTGCAAAGTATCGACGAGAACAAATTGCCCAACGTTCGCGGGAACCACAACCTTATGTAGCGGTTGAAGATTAACCACTCTCAATTCACTTCAAAAAAAAGCTGTGAAAAGGTTGTACAGAAACTTGAATCATGACAATATTATCTGATTAGCGAAAATTGAAATGCCTCAATTACCTACTTTTAAAATAAGTCAGTGATATTGTCTTTGAGGCAATACGCTTGGGTTAGTGCCAAAATCCCTAAGTTAAAGCTAATTTACAATTAGACTTAACCCAAGCATATTGGTTTTTAACGAATCTTTTTAGCAATGCTATAGATATAGCAGAATTTGTTTGACTTTTGAAAAAATTCCGTACATCTGGAAAAAGCTTATTCCCTACTCGCTACCTACGCAAATAACTTCAAAAATCAAGGCGTATTATTATATAACTCAAGGTAAATCAATCAGACTTTTTCGCTGATTAATAAATGAAGTACGAAGGCATTGTAGAAAATTAATATCTAATTTATCAACGGTTTTTAACTTTTGTAAATCTTCGCTTTGTTTTGCAATTTCTCGTATGGCAAACATGTGGTTACTAAATTCTTCTTTTTGTTCTTCAAGTGATTTTTCCTCCCACCAATTAGGATCTTCAATATCTTTCATAGCAGAGAGATATCCATCAATCGTGTTTGTTACACATTTTGGTACTTTAATAATATTTTTTGGTGTTGGATCAAGACAAGCTTCTAAAGTGAAGCAAATTGCAGAAGCAGCTTCCTGTGCTTCAACATCATACTGAGATCCTGAAACACAATCAGCATTGGGAACTGCTTCCTGACATACTTTCAATAGTTGACGAATTTGTTTGGCATTTACTGGTTGTCCTTCAATAAATAACCATACTTCGTTGAGTGCATTTCTAAGGATAGAAGGATCGCCCCAACCATCTTCTTGCTTCACAAGACTATAGTTAGGTAAAAGCCTTTCGCAACAGCTAGCAGCAAATACAAGTCTATGAACAAATGATAATTTTGTTAACTCCGCTTCCAAAACATCAAATTCGTAAAGTTTAATATTCATCTTATTTATAGTGTTATGCCTATCAAGGTAGTAGTGCAGAAGAGTCAATATTTACTTTATTATTAATTGTGATTGACACTCTTGCATTCTAAAAGTCACAGATTCTCGACTTCTCAAAAAAACTTGGCGAACTTGTTTATAACGAACGATATAGAATTGCTTTAACCAAATTCTAGAATTAGAATAGAAAATTCGTAATCAAATGCTGAACTGGAAAAAATCACGATCGCAGATTCTACTAATGTATGCGCTATTGGGAGCGATCGCACTGTTGATGCTCTTTCCTTTACTATGGCTAATCAGTACATCCTTGAAATCGCCAACGGAAAATATTTTTCAGTCGCCGCCACAGTTGCTACCTAGTCAACCGACACTAAATAACTTCTCTAGTGTGTGGAACTCTCTACCTTTTGGACAATACCTGTATAACAGTACCTTAGTATCAGTACTGACTGTGGGCTTAAATCTGCTGTTTTGCGCTTTAGCTGCCTATCCGTTGGCAAGATTATCATTTGTCGGGCGAGACTGGATTTTTGTAGCGATCGTCTCTACGATTATGATTCCCTTCCAAATTGTGATGATTCCCCTTTATATTTTGACAGTCCAGATGGGTTTGAGAAATACTTATTTAGGGATGATTTTTCCGAGTTTAGCTTCTGCCTTTGGCATTTTTCTGTTGCGCCAAGCTTTCATGAGTGTCCCGAAAGAAATAGAAGAAGCCGCCAGGATGGATGGCAGCTCAGAGTTAGGATTATGGTGGCATATTATGTTACCAGCAGTTCGCCCAGCACTGGTAACTTTAGCTATTTTCGTATTCATTGGTGCTTGGAGTGACTTTTTGTGGCCTTTAATTGTCATCCAAGACGAAAATTTATACACTCTTCCTTTGGGAGTCGCCAAGCTAGCAGGTACATTTTCTCTTGACTGGCGCTTGGTAGCTGCTGGCTCAGTAATTGCGATCGCCCCAGTATTATTACTATTCCTGTTTTTACAACGTTACATTGTACCTACAGAAACAGGTAGCGGTGTTAAGGGATAAAAATATTTTTCCCATACCCAATGCCCCAATTTAATAAGCCCCAGTCTTTTTCAAGACTACCCAGATAGTTTTAATAATCAGACTCAGATCGTAAGTTACAGACCACTTGCGTTGATAATCCATATCCATTTTCACAATGGTTTCAAAGTCTGTAATGCTGGAACGCCCATTAGCTTGCCATTCTCCGGTAATGCCTGGTTTGACTCGCAATCTATCCCAGTGGTGTGGATCGTAATTGTTGACTTCATCAGGAGTAGGTGGACGAGTACCAACTAAACTCATGTCCCCGATCAGAACATTCCAAAATTGAGGGAATTCATCCAAGCTAGTACGCCGCAAAAATTTCCCAACAGGAGTAATGCGAGGATCGTCAACAGATTTAAAAATGTGACCTTTGGCTTGGTTCTCAACCAAATGCTTGAGTTTATCAGCATCGACTATCATGGAGCGGAATTTCCAGATGCGAAAAGTTTTTCCGTTTAAACCACAGCGAATTTGAGAATAAAATATTGGACTTGGCTCATGAATAAAGGTAGCAATTGCTACAGGAATTGCTATTATAAATGTAACAATCAGCCCCACAATGGCTCCAACAATGTCAATTAATCGTTTTCTCACGCTTAACGTTGACGGGTGTGAAGGCTGTTGCAAACAATTAACTGAATAAAGATAAAGATTATTCACAAGAACTAACTTAGTTTTATAACAAGAATTTTTACATTAGTAGGGTAGACATAGACGTGATTTTTAGGCGATTTTTACTGCTGTTGTCTACTACCGAGTGTTAATATACATAAATTTTAACCAATATAAAAATCAAAAACTCAAAATTTACAGAATCTTTCAATTCAAGTGATAGATTGTAAAATTACGGTATTTTATGCATCTAATAAAAACTAATAAAAAGATAATACTATCGTATATATCCCACATATCCCAAAAATTACTGTGCTGAAGTACTAGTAGTAATTCGCAAAATTCCAAATGCTGATGTTATGAGCATTTGGAATTTTGAGTAGTATTCTTATTTCTAGCGCGATCTACTAGTACAACACGACGGAAATAAACCAATCACTTCAAATCAACGAAACCCTGATGCTGTATTCATTTTTAATTTTTAATTCCGCCTTGCGGTAGTAGTCTCAACAATCGACCTCTAAGGCAAAATTCACCGTATATGGTTCCTCCAGTGATTGCTGATTACTAGCCTTAATTGCATCTAGATAGCGACGTAAAGACAACAATTGTTGAGAATTGGGACGATAAGTGAGACTTCCTTGTTTTTCAAATAGTGGTGCTGTGGCGATCGCCTGATAGTCAGGATTTTCTTGCGAACTCTGGGTCAGCCAGGTTAATTCTGTGACTGAAGGTATCAAACCGGAAGGCAGTTCACCTTCCAAAAAAGCCAGCAGCCGTTGCTGACAAATGCGAGTATTGATCCCACGACCCTCAAATAACTGAATAACTTCACCGAAAGATAAAGGACGGTCTGGTAGCAATCGCAACAATTCTGTAAACAAGAAATAATCAGTGTATTGTTGCCTGGGTATATCTAAAATCTGGGGATGCAGAGGCAGCATCGCCAAACCATAAGCAACCCGGCTGCAATTGGGAGCACCGTTTTCGCCGAGATATAAATCTTGAATAATCTTAGTGCTGGGAAGTTTTTGCCGTAACCAGCGGTTCACTATCCCAATACAAGCCACTCCACCAGTCAGGATAGCTTGATTAATCGCTTCTGTGGGGATACCACGAGCTACCAATAACTTGTTGAGTTCTCGGTTCAGGCGGCGCACAAAGGGAATAAATACCTGGCTTTCTAAGTCTCGTCGCTGCAAAACCCACCGCTGATCGGCTAATTCTAGGGTAAAAGAGTCTTGGTGTTGCAAAATCAGCTTTAGGGCTAATGCCGCATCTAATACCGCCTGTCCCAGTAGAGAACTTTCTAGACGCTGTTGGAGACGAATGCGAGCAGCGATATCTGGTTCTCCAACTCTAGGTAGTTCTAATTCTTCCAACCCTAAAGTCTGCCAATGCATTTGGTCTAAACCGGGAATTGACGGTTGCCATTGCCAAGAATTACTCGTGGTAGTTTTGCTATTGCTTGGTGTTTCTCTGCGTGATTGCCGAGATTTCGGTGGCAATAGCAGTTGGCAAATTATATCTTGTTCAATACCCTTGCCAGCATAAGCAAAACTATGGAGCATGAAATCATTGTATGTCAATTGCTGCAAGGTTTCTGGTAGATTCACCAGCAACATTTCTGTGGCAGTTGTCCCAATGTTAATCACAAGGGTGTTGCCAACAATCGGATGTTCGCTAGTTTTTGCTGGATGATTACCTTGAGCATCGCTTAGTTTTACTTGCTCACCATTAACAGCATCGAGTTCCGGGAGTAGACTAGCGATCGCTTCTTCAACAAAAAAGACTTGCTGCGGATGTTGAATGAGTTTGCTAGTGAGTAAAGCTTCCCGCACGTTAAAGCGGTATTGTTCCGACCAGCTAGATGGACAGGTGCAAATTACACCAGCAATATTATTGATAATCTGAGGAAAATCTTGTTCGCCGATTCCAACAGCGGCAGCCACTAAACTAGGGGTGGTACTTGTTTTTTCGGATTTGAGGGTTAATAGTAACTTAGAGAGCGATCGCACAACCCAAATCAAAGGCCCTGCCGAAAATTCATTTAATTGCAAAACAGGTTCCCATTTCTGTCGTTCGCTCTTGTAGGGAATGGCTACTTGTAGATAGGGTTTCAACTGCGCCGAGTAGAGATTGTTTTGCGTCGGATCTGCTGTCGATTTTGGTGTTGCAGAAGTAGTAGCCGAGCGATCGGGTGCTTTATCTTGAGCAACAGCCGCAGGTGCTGTCTGCTCATGTGCTTCGATAGTTTCGTTTTCACCGTGGGGTACAGAAGCTGTAGGCAGATAAACCTCTGTTGGTAAACGAAATGATTGCTGAAAGGAACTTGTTCCTGGCGGATTTTCTGCTGACCAGTAGATAGGATGTACAACAAAAGTCGAGCGATTTAATAATGTAGCGGAAATTCCTGTTGTACCTAAATCAATTCCTAAATACCAGACTGATTCTAAAATATTGGACGAAACTTCTGGATTATTTATGGAGTGAGCAATTGGAGGTGAAGAACTTTCTGGAACAGGAATTGTGACTTCCTTTTTTTTTTCAGTTTCTACCTGGGGAACTGCCAAACTGGAGAAAGCAGCAGTTGATGTATTCTCTGCTATTTGGAGATTTTCAGGGGAAGTTGTGGGGATTGTGTCTTGAATGTTATCAAGTGGTTCCGAGAAAACACCCAAGTTGGTAGCTGGCTGCGACTCAGAATTTAGCTGCCGATCGAAATTAGCCAAATCCCGATCTAATTGCTGCAACTGTTCTTCATCTAAAGAAATATCTGGTATGGCTGGAGACTGGTTTGACTCAATAAAAAGTAAGTTTTCTTGGGGTGAAGCAGCAATGTAGTTATCTGAAGACAGTTGGGAGCGATCGCTGTTAATTAATACTTCCGATGTAACGATACTTTCGCTAGGTACCAACTCAATTTCTGGTGCTTCTGGAGTCACTGGTGCTGTGATTGTGGCATCATCCACAAAAGATGAGACTTCCAGAAGTTGCAGTTCGCTATCTGGATCGGGCAATAAGTCAGTTGCTGTAGTTGTGGCATTATCTACAGAAGATGAAACTTCCTGCAATTGCAGTTCACTATCGGCATCAGGTAATAACTCAGTTAGAGTATTAATTGTATCAACGCTAGCTGGCTGAGTGCCGATTTGTGACAAACTGTCTATTTGTGGAGTAGAGAAGCTAAGAGGTGAATCTAGGTCAGTCTCTTCTTCAAAAAATAGTTCTTCCTGTGGCTCTGATGAATCTGTGGTTTCGCCTAAAGTCTCTTGAGTTGAAAGACCCGTATCTGGAGTTACAGCCGCAGAATCCACGCTTGGAGAGACAGGCGGGGTCTGGGCGATGTTCAACGGTGATGGAGAGGCTGTGGGAGCAGATAAGTCATTTGTGGGAACATTGAGGCTGGGATTATTAACATCACCAGCATCAAACAAACTGGCATAAAGTTGGTCTACTTCATCACCAATTGCCGCAGAAATATCTTCCGGTAATTCGGTCGGGGTTTGAGAATATTCAGATGAGTCTACACCAAGCTGCAACAGCACTGCATCTAAATCCTCCGTTAGGGTAGTTTCCTGTTGCTCAATTGTGAGTGGAGATGAAGTTTCTGGCTGGATAAGCTCCAAGGATTGGGGCGCAACTCCAGCTGCAATCTCGGCTGGTTCAGTCAATGATGATAGTGTCTCAGATTCTCCTGCCAAGAAAGATGACTGCGAACTAGAGAATTCTGGTTGCAAATGCTGGGTCAAATTGTTGACAAAGCTGGCCATCAGCTGTTCGCCTTGCATCCCCTTGCTATGCATTCTTGCCAGTGCTTGCGACAGGGATTCGTAATAAGTATTAATGTTGCGCTGTAGTGCTTCAAAGACTACATTCACCGTCCCATCTAGTGATAATAGGCGTCGATCTAACTCCCTAGCTAGCTGGGTTAAGCGCTCCACATCGTCAGAGGATTCTAATAAAGATTGAGTTGCAGAGGTTGCGTAATTAATTCCTTCTGAAGAACTGGCAGAATTTTCCCTTGTCTGTCCCATCAGTGGCGTTAAAGTTGGCACAAGGCGACTCATGAGTACCTGTAAAAACTCGGTAATCATTTGCTCCTGGTTTGTCAACTGCTGCGCTAACGAGTAGTTTTGCAAACGCTTTTGCTCTAGTTGCCGAATTTCTTGTATGAGAGTGGCTCGTTCTTGCAAAAGTAATTCTAATTCCGATCGCAACGGCTGAATCAATCTCGAAAATTCATTATTTAATTGTCCCGCGCCAACAGTACTCGGTTCCTGAGTGAGTACGGGCTGCGGTAGTGGATACTGGTTATTATCGCGATCGATAAATTTTGTTAACAAAGGCGATGGCTTTGCGATCGCCCTTGGCGTTGGCGGTTCTTCAGAAGACTGATTTGGGATGCTGCTCTCTAATGCTTCTTTTTGTTGTAACCTCACCAAGAAGTCGCGAATTCGCTCTAAAACTTCTTTAGGCTCTTGCGCCTGACCAGACAGAAATCTAGACAGACGCTTGCCACCGTTGGCAAGTAAGTTGTCAATGTCTGCGATCAGCTTTTGAATTTCATCTGTACTAAAAGTCACTTTGATTACCTTACTTAGAAATGTATGTCAACGAATATGACAATTAATTTACAATCACTGTATCTCTATGGGGATCTTGCTACGCGCAGCGTCGACCATAGAAGACATTTTGAGTGGCCAAAGCCGCTACTTGGAATTGTGACTAGTCATTATGTTATGGATTACTGGGAGTCGTGGCAATCTTCAATCATCGAAGAAAACAAGGAAAAAAGTTTCTCTTTGTCCCCCCATCTCCTTGTCTTTCCCTCTCCTTAGTCCTCTTCAGACAGCCTTTGCTCGAAAAGCTTAATTTTCCAGGTCATTGGTTGCCTATTTTTGAAAATCGCTAAAATACCTGAGCAATAATTTACTCCCTTTAGTATCATTAATGTTGTTTGCCTATATTCATAACTAATCAAGTTTGCAGTGCAGCTAGCCCCTAAGCAATCCAACCGCAGGCTATAAACTACTTTTTGCAAAACTTTTATCCCGTTTAAACTTATAGGTAAAGATTATTTAGAAAAACTTCTTGTCGCTTTCTTGTGTAGCATAGTTTAGTTTTTTCTTTGAAAGGGAGCTGTGCAATGATAGCTTAGGCTACAAATGGCGCTCCTGTTTTTTGTGTGTACATAGCAGCTTGAGTTAAAGATGTCGTAATGGAAGATCGATATAGCTTGCAAGCACAGGCTAATTCCTGGATGATCGCCTCCGCTCCCTTTTTTCAAGGGTTGCCAGAAACTGCTGTGGAATCAGCCCTCACCCATCTAGTTACCCGCACTCACCCAGCCAATCAGGTGATTCTGCTGGAAAATGACTGGGGTGGTTCTGTGTATTTTATTATGGACGGATGGGTAAAAATTCGCACCTACAATCTGGAAGGAAAAGAGGTAACGCTGAATATTATTGGCAAAGGTGAATTGTTTGGTGAAATGGCGGCGCTAGATGAAGCACCTCGATCCACGGATGTGATTACCTTGGCCCCAACGGTAATTGGTAGTATGCCTGCTCAGGATTTTGTCAAATTACTTCAGATAGAACCTTTGGCAGGAGTTCGATTGGCGCAACTCATGGCACGACGTTTGCGGCAAGTAAATCGCCGATTGCGGTTGCGGGAATCTGATAGCCAGTCAAGGGTAGCAGATACGTTGTTATTTTTGGCAGAAGGACAGGGAAAAAAAGGGCAAACTGGAACCGAAATCCCCAATTTACCTCATCGGGAATTGAGTAGTTTGAGCGGACTGGCGCGGGAAACGGTGACACGAGTATTGACAAGACTAGAAAAAAAAGGCTTGATTAAACGGGATCAAGACACTATTTGTATTCCCGATTTGTCAGCCTTGGAAAGAATGATCGTTTAAAAACTTGTCAGATATGAGTATTTTAGATTCTCTCCCAGATGAACCGGAGGAAGATCCATCTTCTGAATCTTCAACTCCTCAAAATCACTGGTTAGATAAAGAACAGCAGTTAATGCCTCCTCAAATCAAGGCTGATGCGCCCTTGAGGATGGTGGAAACAGCATTTTTAGCCAGTACCGCTAGCTTAATTTGGTTTATAAATTTTTACTTTCCTTTGGGCCCAGTTTTGCGGATATTTTTTCCAGTGCCGATCGCTCTAGTTTATCTGCGTTGGGGCAAACGTGCGGCATGGATGGCAGCACTCACCTCTGGGTTATTGCTGACGGTACTGATGGGGCCAGCCCGCAGTTTACTGTTTGTCATGCCCTACGGGTTCATGGGCGTGCTTTTGGGCGCTACATGGTGTCGTCGTCGTCTTCCCTGGATTGTTTCTATCACTTTGGGTACGCTATTAGGTACTTTAGGAGTCTTTTTTCGGCTGTGGTTGCTGTCTGTTTTGTCAGGTGAAGACCTGTGGATTTATGTGATTACCCAGGTGACTGAGTTCATTGAGTGGGTATTTTTTAACTTGAGTTTGTTGACCAGTCCCAGTGTATTTTTGATTCAAGTAGGAGCGATCGCTTTAATAATACTCAACAACTTTATCTACCTTTTTGTGGTACACCTGGCAGCATGGTTGCTTTTTGACCGCCTGGGCAACCCGATTCCCCGCCCACCACACTGGGTACAAGTTCTCATGGATTATGAAGGATAATTATTTGTCATTTGTCACTTGTACTGAGCGTAGTCGAAGTATTTGTCATTTGTCATTGGTTAAATGATCGGTTCTAACTAATAACCAATGTTCCATGCCCAATTCCCAAATTAGTATTTATACTCAAAAAGAACAGGGTGAACAATGGCTGCGAAGGTATCGTGGTTGTCTACCAGTATTTGCTTGTGTTTTAGGATTTACTGAAACTGGTTTAATTCCAGGGATTTCAGCAGCTGGCCGCACTCCGGAGGATCGGAAATATACAGCTTGTGCCGATGCTGAGTTTTTGTATCACGGCCCAGAACATAAAGCCCAATATCCCCTACCACCATTGGCGGCTGGGGCTTCACCTGTGCTGATTTCTCGCGCTGTATTTGAGTCACTAAAGATACCAATTCATTTATTTAATGCTGGTTTACCCCAAGCTCCTGCTGTGCCAGTAATTGATTTAGGTGGCGCTCCTGCTAAGTGTTTAAGTCAAGGGGCTGCTATGGAAATTACAACAGTACATCACTTATTTAAACAAGGACTACTTTGGGGAGAACGCCTAGCCGCCAATATTCAACAGGGGTATTTGATTGTCGGTGAGTGCGTCGTCGGAGGTACTACAACTGCCCTGGCAATCTTAACTGGTTTAGGTATAGATGCTGCTGGAAAAGTTAACAGTAGCCACCCTGTTTGTAACCACGCGCAAAAGTGGGCACTAGTGCAAGCTGGGCTGGAGAAGATGAAGGGGAGCAGGGAGCAGGGGAGGCGAGGGGAGCAGGGGGAGATAAACTTCCAATCTCAAATCCAAAATCCAAAACTTGTACTGAGCGAAGTCGAAGTAGTCGAAGTATCTAAAATCCAAAATTCTGTAGATCCCTTACAACTTGTTGCTGCCGTGGGCGATCCGATGCAAGTAGTGGTAGCTGGGATGGCGATCGCTGCTAGCCGTAGTTGTGGTGTAATGCTGGCTGGAGGGACGCAAATGCTGGCGGTTTATGCGCTGATTGGTGCGATCGCTCAAGCTTACGCCTTATCATGGCAACCAGAAGCAGTGGTTGTAGGCACAACCCGCTGGGTAGCTGAAGATCCTACTGGCGGTACAGTTGACTTAGCCCTTAACTTAGGAAAAAACAGCTTAACTGCGAGTGGAAAAACCCCTCCTCTATTAGCAACTCATCTGAGTTTTGCTGATTCTCGTTATCCTCAACTGAGAGCTTATGAGCAGGGCTTTGTCAAAGAAGGTATGGGTGCTGGAGCCGCTTGCATAGCCGCCCATCTTAGCCAAGATTGGCAGCAACACCAACTTTTGGCAGCCATTGAAGCCCAACTTGAACGGCTAAGTACAGCATCTCATTAATTCTTAGCGAATTAAATTCGGCAAGACTCTCCGCCCCACCAAAGTTATAAACGGAGGTTTCCTCCGATGCTACTTCTCTGTGCGTTTAAAAATCTTGCCCAGCATGACAGAAGAATTAGAATAACGTGAGTTCGACGGAACTAAAAAATGGCAGGAGGTAGCGCAGGCAAATCTTTTGGGTAAATATCAATTGAAGGTTTTTTAGGCAAATAGGTATAAGCAGCTAAACCAGCCATCAAATTCACCAAAAAATTAAATGGACTACGATGGCGAGAGTGTTCGATTTGACATATATTTTTCAGATGGTCATTGACGGACTCAATCACAGCACGTTTGCGTAACAGAATTTTATCAATCAGTTTTACCAAGCGATTTTTCATTTTCTTTTTAGATTTTGTGATTAATTGCAACCCTCGTTCATATAACTCCTCAAATAATTTTTGAGAGATGTAACCTCTGTCACCAAAGAGTTTACCAATTAAATCTTTAGTCATATCTGGGACTGGTTTTCGGTCATCGATATTTGCTGGAGTTAGTGAAAATGCGAGTAATTCTCCACAATCATTAATAATCAAATGCAGTTTAAATCCAAAGTGCCAGCCCACAGAATTTTTGCCCCATTTCACCAACCCTTTAAATACCTTGTGAGAATGCGCTCGACAGTTGTGACAAACATCTATTGGGGTGGAATCGATAAAACTAATCCCTGTAATTTCTCCTGTTCGTGTATGCAAAAAACAACACAGCAACATTAAACACCAAGGCATGAGTTCCACAAATCTTGTGTAACTGACCAAATTTGGAAACACTCCACGCCAGCTTTGTAGTACGTGCAACGTATAAAATTCCTTAAAAGTCTTATAACCACTGCCATGAAACGCGATTACTATTGTCATCACTTCCGATAAATGCATCCTGGACTGACTGCGACGTTCTCCTTTGGTGGATGGTAACTGTGGTACTTGTTGCCATAAGCTTTGCCACTGATTGCAGAAATCATCCACATCCCAGAAGATTTGCGTGATATCAAGGCGAGATACAATGGTGGACATAGCCGAGACCCTTATTTTTCTTAGATATTTTTAGTCTCGGCATTTTTTTGTGATTTTTTGGCTAATCCTCAATTAATCTTAGCGATCGCTGCCGTGAATAACCTTGTTTTGCAAATCTATACATCGCAAGCTTTTTACCTTTTTATAACCGTCGAACTCACGTTAGAATAAACTGTGAATTGGAGTTTTCCCTTATTTATGAGCGTCATAATTCCCGATGACATCCTCTAATACCAATTCTTTATGAAGCTGCGCTAAATAAGGCTTCAAGGATAAAATTGTAAGAAGTAAGAGAGGCAATCATGGAAGGTGTAATTTCTTTGAGGGCATCAGTTAACTTTTGCTGTAGTTGTGAGAGTGTTTTACAGTTTTCCCATTGGAGTTGAGATTTGAGAAATTCCCAAAACCGCTCAATCGGGTTGAGTTCAGGAGAGTGAGGAGGCTGAAAGAGCGGGATAATGTTATCTGGAAAATCGAGAGTTTTCGCTTTGTGAAAAGAACCTCGGTCGAACTGAATTACGGCACTATCATCACCAAGATCAGCAGACAACAACTCTAAGAAGTTTTGAAAACTGCTTCCCCATTAAGGTAAGGGAATTCGTAGAAAAAGCTGTATCCGCTTAGAGGTTCTACAACTCCATATAAATAAAAATTTTCGCGTTGCCATTGACTTAAACCTACAGGTTTAACTCCCTTAGCTGTAATTAAACGTC
Organism: Nostoc sp. DSM 114167; assembly: GCF_052692655.1. Lineage (NCBI taxonomy): Bacteria > Bacillati > Cyanobacteriota > Cyanophyceae > Nostocales > Nostocaceae > Nostoc > Nostoc sp. DSM 114167. The sequence goes on along the minus strand of NZ_CP195116.1, from coordinate 1,362,128 downwards.
CGGTAATTGTCTTTAATCCTAAACGTGTTTCATCCTGACATAAATACCTCAATCTTTTCCCTTCGCCAAATTCCTCCTGCAAGAATTTGAGTGCTAGAGGCAGTTTTTTTTAAAGTGAGATAGACTGTCTGGATGTTGTTTGGTGCTTTGAGGACGCGGAACTTTCAGCTTGGCACCAAGTTGATATCTCACTAATTGGTATACCGTTTTATAAGCAACATTTAGTCCTAATTCCGCCATTAACCATTGTTGAATCTGACTGTAACTTTGAAATCCTTGTGGTTCGGATAATCTTTTTTTTAAACGTTCTAAATTCTCGCCACTGACAATTGGCTGTTTTCCTGGTGCCTGTTTCACCTCTAGTAAGCCTTTGTATCCTAATTCCTTGTATTTTTTTAGCCAACGAGTTACTGTTGCCTCATCTCTCCCTAACAACGCTGCCAGCGATCGCCTACTTGTAACCTGTCCTGTTTTTAGCCAGTTGAGCATTTGTAATCTCTCTTTGCTACTAGCTTCTAGCGCATATTTCACTGCTTTTTGTAATTCTTCTTGGCTCTCTTTAATTTCAATTATCAATCTCCGACCCATTACACTTTTACCAAATACACCCTTTTCCACAATTTAGCGCAGCTTCATACAGAATTGGTATAAGCATCAAACATGACTAAGGATGAACTGAAATTAGAAATTGCCATCTTGTTTTATCAGCAAGCTAAAATTAGCAGTGGCAAAGTCCGAGCCTTGACAGGAATCACAGTACTTGAATTCCATTGATGCTGGCATATTCGATGGCGCTAGGCACAGAAGAGTAGTTGAGGTTATTCTTTCTTGGTTTATTATCTAATTGGTAAACGTGTAATATTTCTATCTGCTAAAGCGGTCTGGAGCTACAAATAAAATGACTGTTTTATTACTTGCCATCCTGTTGGCAATTAACTTAGGTGCTGGATGTTATTTGACTCTAGCTAATCCTCTAAAAGGTTTAGAGCAAACATCAACTAAACTTGTTTTTATGATTCGACCAAAAGTATTTTTAGGTGTGGGAATATTTTTTAGTCAATTATTTGTTCTATTTTTATTTGCGACTATTGTATTTACACCTATTACACAACTTGTATGTCATCGTTATCCAAATAATATATCTACTTCAAATATTGATTTGAGTGCGGGACAAAATACTCTAACAGGAATGTGTAAGTTAACAGAAAACTATTGGTTTGGTCAAGAAAAAAGTGAAGTGCTAGTTTCTGAGTTACTAGAGGCTAAATTGAAAACAGAGATGCAAACCGATAGTCAAGTTAAGCCTAGATACTCATATAAAATTTTACTATTAACTGATAAAGATAGCTTTCCTTTTACAGATAGAACATACCCAAAATTTAAACTTGAAGAATTACAATCAATAGTATTAAGAATTAACAAATTTTTGAAATCCCCTACAGAGAACAATTTAGCGGTTATACTTGATGACACTTTTATGGGTTACATTGTTGTCAGGTTTACTGTATTCTGTGGAATATTAGCGTTGCTAGTAGCGTCACCAGGTTTATTTATCACGTGTAATTTTGATAAAGAAACAAATACTGTAAAACTTAGTCGTTACAGGTGGTTTGGAACGTTAGGAAAAACAGTTTTTCAATATTCTTTGAACGAAATTACTGATGTTAAACTTGAACGGATTCCTACTAGTATAGATGAATACTTTTTTCGGGTTATTTTAGTACTAGAATCGGGTGATAATCTACCATTAACGCCCAATTATACTTCAAATTATATAAATGGAGATTCTATAGTTAGAGTAACTAAAGATTTTCTGGAACTCAAACATAAAGATAGTGCTAGATAAAAGCGTGAGATTGGTAGACTCAGAAAGATATGAATTTGGAAACCAGCTATGTCTCACATAAGCTTTTTAATAAAATTTGTACCCTCTGTAATTTAATTATTTCATTTTGAGATTTATATATTACAACAGATTTATGACAATCTTTTTTGTTTTACATTTACTCTTTTCTTTGGCTGCAAATCTTTTAAGAATTTCCGACTTGAAATCTCCGTAAATTTCTGCCATTTCATCAATTGGCATTGAGTCCCTTATTTACAATAGCGGTTGAGTAGGAGCAGGTTGCAAAAGGTCAATTTTAGCGAAAGCTGTCTGGCTTGTCATCAACTAATTTGATAACAAGATGCCAAAAACACTTATGAGAAAAACGCAGATTAATAAAAAAATCTTGGTTTTTGAACCAAACTAATACCCTAATGACATCAGTCTTAGGGTTGTTTTTTTGTTTCATAGTGAGGTATTGACTAAAAACCTATAGGTAGATATGTCACACTATTACGTAAAGATATGTAATAGTGTGTTTAACTTTTTTATCAATTTGATGGCTGGATTACTTACTTATATCTAAGTATATGCTCATAAAACCATCACTCAATATTGAACCTAAAGGCTTGTCTTACCTACCTCAATCCATTTTTTTAATTTGTTGAACTTCAGGTTAAATTTAATGAATTCTCTCTCTAAGTAATTGTTCTTCTAAAGCAGCAATGCGATTGTACGCTGCTGTTAATTGCGCTGTCAGTCGTTGTATTTGAATTTCTGGTGTTATGTTATCTCCACTTTGACGATGTATGTCTAGATAAATGCCATCTGTCAATACATCTTTGTGTTCCATTTCTGGATTTAAATTGTTACGTCCTTTAAACTGGTAGCCTCCAGCCGCGTCATTTTGTTGGGAATTATCCTTTGCTTGTGTATTGGCTAAAGAACACTCTGAGTAAGTTTGAGTGACTTTACCATCAAGCTGCTCAATTACTTGGCACAGGTCATCCAGCTTTTGGCTTAGAATCAGGATCTGCTGCTGTAATAGCTCCATTTAATACCTTTATTCGTACATTTCCTCTATGGTATTCAATTTACTCTCAACCTTAACGATACTTATGGATTATTTAAGTATTGATAATTTTTGCTGGAAATGTGACATTTAAATCATTACTTCTAAATACAAGTAAGGTTTCACTATAAGTACCACCAAGTAAATTTATGGATAAAAATTAATCTTGAGGTAGAAATTTGCCAAAAGATTGCTAATTTGAGTCAAATATTCCAAATTATCCGTAATATCAAGAAAAAATACTGATAATTCTCCAGATTCACTTTTTCAGCTAGTCAGCCACTGGTGAATCTCTGCTTAATATTAGGTATAATCAAAAATCTCAAAATCCAAAATCAATGGATCGACGGTCTTTTTTGCTGGGTACAAGCACACTGGCGCTTTCACAACTGCTTTTTGGCTGTGGTGGAAACAAGCAAACGCAACTAAAAGTACAGTTATTAAAAGGTTCTATACCTGGTCAGGTGGTGAATCAATTCCACAAAGGTTTGCAGCAACGGGTGCAGTTAAAATTTGCTCCAGTTGAGCATATACAGGATTTATTTCAACAATTACAAAATTGGCAGCAGAAGCCAAAGACCAGCGATGAGAAGGGATGGCGTCGTTTTATACCCTTTAGGCAAGGTCAAAAAGCCGCTGACACAAACCTAGTGACATTGGGAGATTACTGGCTACAAGCGGCTATTGAACAGAAATTGATTCAACCACTCCAAGAAGTGCAGGGAAACCAATTAAAGCAGTGGTCTACTTTAAATGAAAGGTGGAAACAACTAGTAACGCGCAACGACCAGGGTATTTTGGATACTCAAGGGAAGGTGTGGGGTGCGCCTTACAGGTGGGGTAGCACGGTAATTGTTTATAACCGTGACAAGTTGCAAAAATTGGGATGGACACCTAAAGATTGGAGTGATTTGTGGCGAGATGGAATGCAGCAGCGTATTTCTCTACTCAATCAACCACGAGAAGTTATTGGTTTGGTCTTAAAAAAGTTAGGAAAATCTTATAATACAGAGAATCTTGACCAAGTACCAGACTTGGAAAAGGAATTACAGATATTAAACCAACAAGTGAAGTTTTACAGTTCCAATAACTATTTGGAACCTCTAATTATGGAAGATACTTGGCTAGCGGTTGGTTGGTCAAGCGATGTATTGCCTATTTTGGGACGTTATCCGCAGCTTGCCGCAGTTATCCCCCAGTCAGGAACAGCAATCTGGGCGGACTTATGGGTACGTCCCGCAGGGATTACTAAGGATAGTTTATCAGATCAATGGATTGATTTTTGTTGGCAACCAAGCACAGCTAAAGAAATTTCAGTGTTGACTAAAACTAATTCACCAATTCCTACAAATATTGCCGCTTCCGATATTCAAGAACCATTATGGAGTTTGTTAGAGAGCGATCGCAAAGTTTTCGATAAAAGTGAATTTTTACTTCCTTTACCTCCATCAGTAATAAAACAATACGAGTCTTTATTCGCCAAAATGAAAGTTTAATTGGAAATTAGGCATGGGGCATTGGGAATTGGGCATTGGGAAAGAGGAGGCAGGAGATAGAAGTTCTAAAATGTTTGAATTTTGAATTGATTTCTCCCTCATGTTCCCCAATTTCTAACTCCTAACTCCTAACTCCTAATTATAGCAACGGACAAGACTGTTAGGACGTAAACTGAGAAGGTAAAAGAGAAAATTAAATACAGTCGATGCCAAAACCCTACAGTTATGATTTAAGACAAAAAGTAATCAATGCGATCGTATTAGATGGCATGACCAAAACTGAGGCGGCGCAAGTATTCCAAATCAGTCGCAACACCATAAATCTATGGCTACAAAGGCAGGCGGAAACTGGAGACTACCAGCCTAAGCCGACTCGTCCCCAGAAAACAAACGCCAAAATTATAGATTGGGAGGAGTTTAGTCAGTTTGCTCAAATGCACGGGGACAAGACACAAGTGCAAATGGCACAGCTATGGTCAGGTCAGATCAGTCCGAGGACGATTTCACGAGGGTTGAAAAAAATAGGTTGGTCTCGAAAAAAAAGTCTTATGGATACCGAGAACGAGATCAGGCTAAACGTGCCATTTTTATCCAGCAATTAGATTTAATTCCAGAGTCACAACGAGTGTATATAGATGAATCAGGAATGGATGCACGGGATGATTACGGTTATGGCTGGTGTCAACGAGGTCAAAGGTTTGAAGCACTCAAGTCAGGACGCAGAACGGGTCGGGTCAATATGATTGCTGCCTACTGCCAACAACAGTTGATGGCACCATTTACTGTGGAAGGAGCTTGTAATCGAATAGTTTTTGAAACTTGGGTTTCCACTTGCTTAATTCCTGTACTCCAACCAGGACAAGTGATTATTCTTGATAATGCCACCTTTCATCATGGCGGACGTATTGCCCAATTGATTGAGCAGGCAGGTTGTCAGTTATTATATTTGCCGCCTTATTCTCCAGACCTCAACCGCATTGAAAAGTGTTGGGCTTGGCTTAAATGTCGTATTCGCCACATCTTATCCTCTTGTTCTGATTTACGACCAGCTATGGAATCTGTTCTCAAATCTGCTGTGTCCTAACTCTACTGGCAACAGCTATATTTACTAGAGTAAACGCTGTAACCCTATCTTATTTTTAATAGTGGTTTGGATACTACATAAAGCTGGACTTGTACTAAAGTTGCAAGTGTAGGTCGCCAAGGGTTCTTTTTGATAATTAAATACCCTGACGTTGTAACCAAAGTTCCGTGCAGCGCTACCCAAGCGATTTACGAAGTCGTAGCGCTCTATATACTCTAGTAAGCTCCAAATTTGCTGATTTACGATCAAGTCTACTCGTGCAGGTTCTTTATTGGAAGCTGGATATGCGATCCAATTATCCAATAGCTTTTTTTCAGAGTTTTGTTGTGCCCACCATAAACTGGGAACGGTTAATCGTTCTGGATGAATGGTGGTAGCTGTGATTATATAGTCTTTTGGCTTGGTCAATAAGTCTAGTTCTAAAGGCGCATTAGAAGGCGACGGGATTGAGGGGGTTTGCGCTAGTGAGGGCGGGATTAGTAAAGCTGTAAGGGTAATAGTTAGTAGTAATAAAAATGATGTTTGGCGATGGCTACGCCAAGGGCGATCGCAGAATTTAGGTATATGCATAGCTGATACTAATTCGTAATTCGTAATTAAAGCACTAGTAAAAAATCGTACATTTTATAGTTTAATGGCAACTATACGAATTCTTCGATAATCTGCTGTCCAAGTTCCTTGTTGATATAGTGTTGGCTTTAGATATTCCTCAACGACGGGAATTATTTGTATTTGTTGCTCAGGTGAAAGTCCGGTTAAAAATGGATTGGCGAACATTTTAATCCAGTTTGCGATGCCTGCTTCTCCTTCTGCTAGGGGAGTTGGGCGAGGAAACAGCATAGCATAAATGACATCAAAGCCTTGCTGTTCTAGGAGGCTACTGTATTCGCCAATGCTGGGGTAATACCAAGGATTCTCTACTTGTGCTTGAGGGATACCAATGGACTCTAAAGCACTGTATAAAGCTGTGGCGATCGCCTTTATATTCCCTTTACCTCCAAATTCTGCAACAAAACGGCCTCCGGGTTTTAGAGATTGGTATATGGAGGCGATCGCGCGATCGGCTTCTTTTACCCAATGTAGTACAGCGTTGGAAAATACAGCATCCAATGGCTTATCTACTTGAAAACTTCTAGCATCAGCAACATCAAAGCGGATATGGGGATAGTTTTCTCTTGCCTTCTCAATCATCTCAGATGCATAATCAACTCCCATGACTTCAGCCCCAGCTTGGGCAATTTTTTCTGTGAGTTGTCCAGTTCCACAGCCAAGATCCAAAATGAATTCTCCTGGCTGAGGGTTGAGTAATTTTAGTAAGTCTTCGCCATATTGCCAAACAAAGGCGTGTTTATCTTCGTAAAGCGAAGTATCCCAATTATTGCTTGTTGAAATATTATTCATAAATTGTGAAATTACAATGTGTTGATTCGCCAATCCTCAACCATCTGCTTGAGGTTCATGAATGCCTAATCACTACAGTAAAAAAGATTTTTAACTATGTCCAATATATATTTTGACCTTAACTAATATTTAAAAGATATGAGTTTGGGTAACAGATGGAACTACGGCATTTGCGCTACTTTGTCATCTTGGCAGAGGAACTGCACTTTGGACGGGCAGCAGAACGCTTGCATATTGCCCAACCCCCCTTGAGTCAACAAATTCGGCAGCTAGAAGGGGAATTAGGTTTTGAACTGTTTCACCGCACGAAACGAAATGTGCAGTTAACAGAAGCCGGACAAGTGTTTCTATGTGAAGTTCAGCAAATTTTCAGGCAATTACAACAGGCAATTCAAGTTGGGCGGCAAACCAGTCGGGGCGAAATTGGACAGTTAGTGGTTGGCTTTGTCAGTTCTGCCACATATAATATTTTGCCAACTATTCTGCGAAGCTTTCGTAGTTGTGTTCCTGGTGTGAGTTTAGAGTTACACGAACTAACTACAGATCAACAATTAGAGTGGTTGCGAGAAGGTCGAATGGATGTAGGATTTGTACGTCCACCTGTTGATGAAAATAGATTTAGTTGGGAGATTATTTTTCAAGAATCGCTGATGGTGGCATTACCTGAAGCACATTTGCTAGCCAATGAGTCTGATGTCTGTTTGACATCGCTTGCCAATGAACCATTTATTTTATTTCCCAGAATATTAGCGCCTGGACTTTACGATTTAATAATCAGTCTTTGCCAACAAGCAGGCTTTAGTCCCAATGTTGCCCAGGAAGCTATCCAGATGCAAACGATTGTGAGCTTAGTAGCAGCCGAGATGGGTGTGGCGATCGTGCCAGCATCTTTGCAAAATATGCAACGGACTGGAATAGTTTATAAAAGCGTACAAGAATCTACTTCAAAAGTTGGCATTGCGATGATTTGGCGAAAAAACGAAACATCCCCAACCGTGCAGAAGCTTGTGGAAATAGTTAGACAAGTTGCAAACCAATTATGAACAGAGAGTGTCTCGTTAAGAAATTCGATATAGTTTACTTCCCAATTTCATCAATAATACCTGCAATAATCCCCAGGTAATTGAGAGTTTTTACTTGAATTTCCTCTCCATCTGCCATTTACTATTTGCTAGATGGTGAGTATCAAGTTAACCTTTTTAGGGGAAACGATCGCATCATATCCCCTACATTTCCAGAATTAAACTTGACCGCCGAACAGATTTTTCAAGCTGGCGTTCAGAAAATCAATTATGAGCGCAGTGCAGACACTCCCATAGGGCCACGAGTCACACCTAATTGATTTTGCAACTTCAACTCGCGCCAGAGTTGGGAACCTGTAATCTCACCTCGCAATAATTGACTATAAAAATGTATTGTTTTACTCACTTGCTCTGGTGTCTCATTCACAAACTCGATACGGAAGTGACGTAATCCCAGTTCTATGAGGCGCTGTACGTACTCGGCTCCCGTTTGAGCAGTGCCGTTAAATACAGTATTGCGGCAACCTATATCTGCTTTGAGGACGTGTTCGCTGCCTACACGGTCTTTTAATTTCACTTCCTGTTTTTCACAAGGTCGTCCACAGTTAGTATAGTCTGTACCTGTTGATAGAAAAGCGCAAAAAACACAATGCTCCATGTGAAACATCGGTATATGCTGATAGATTGTCACCTCAAACCACTGGGGCGGACAACTGGTAAGCAGGTCTTGCAGTTGGGTAATATTCAAGTCGTATGATGCTGTCAGCCTTTCTAAACCAAAGTGTTGCTGAAAGTAGTCTGCTGTTAAAGGATTAGCAACGTTGAGCGAAAAATCTCCGATACAACGGTCTGCTGCAAAGAATTGCAATTGGTCATAGTTCCGTATCAGATAGCCATCTGCTTTACAAGCACGTACTTGTTGCAAAATCCAATTTTCCCCCGGTTTAGTAATTCGGGGTGGTGCAACCCAAATTGTGGGGAGTGCTAAGTTATGAGTTAAAAGTGAAGAATTTTCTGCTTTGTTTTTTTGCTGTTGTTGGCGCACCATTTGCACGGCTTCTTGGTAAGCACGGGGGTCTTCAAATTCACAATACAGTGTTTCAATACCGACTTCGAGTGCTGCTTGGAGTTGCTTGAGATTTCGTACTAGGATGATGAGTGAAGGAGATGTAGCTTTAGCTTCTTGCAGAGTGGGAGACGAAGGGAGTAAATTTTGGAAAGAGACATCAGAATGTAATTGCCAGCGTTTGGGTTGACTTCGCAATTCTTCAAACTGTACTACCATTTCCCGCCGCATCCGGTTCAATTCACTGATGGGTAGCATAATAGCACCGCTGAGGTGGTTGGTTAGTGTTCCTAAACAGAAAGGTGTATTACCAAGACGACCGAATTGTTCTTTTAAACGGTCTGTATCTAGTGGTTTGGTGTGCGCTTCAACTAAAGAAGTTGCAGACTCTACCTGTACAATATTACCGAGTCGATCGCGGGCGATCGCAATCAATGCCTGACCAACTTCTCCATAAATCTCTAAGTCAATCGGACGCTGAAATTGGGGATTCTCGCCAGCAAAACTCTGCCGCAGTTGCTTATCGAGTTCTGGATCGCTGGTTTTCCAAATGCGATCGCCTATATGCACTCGGCGCAGGTTCAAGTCATTTCGCCCAAAGGACAAGATGGTTTCTTTACCCTTGGACACCACAGCATAAACCCGACCGCCTTCTTCCTTCGCCTCTGGATGACCGCAGTCAAATACTATTCCATCTCCTAGTTTTACGGGTGCTTGCAATTTGACTGTTACCTGTTCATTGTGAATGCGGGTAACTTCACCCAGATAAACTCCACGTTTTTTACCAAAACGGGCGTGAACTAGTTCCTGATTATTAATTCCGCCAAACCAGCCAGTGTAGAGTCCGCGAGAAAATGCCATTTCTAGGTTGTAATGTTCTCGATCTGATTGACCTCTCCCCCAACCCCTCTCCGTTTCGGAGAGGGGAGCTTTTATTCCCTCAACGCTAGTAGAAAAGGGGGTTAGGGGGTTAGGTCTTTCCAATTCCGTCATTACACTATCCAAAGCTTGCCGATAAACACGGGTGACATTAGCAACATACTCTGGAGCTTTCAGGCGACCTTCAATCTTGAGAGAGGTTACTCCTGATTTCACCAAATCGGGCAAAACGTCTAACCCTGCTAGGTCTTGAGGACTGAGTAAATATTTGCGCTCTTTTAAATTTACAACTTCGCCATCGGCGATTAAATCGTAAGGCATTCGGCAAGCTTGGGCACATTCACCTCGGTTAGCAGAACGTCCGCCTAAAGCCTCACTAGTCAAACACTGGCCGGAATACGCTACGCACAAAGCACCGTGAACAAAAACTTCCAAAGGCAGCGAGGTTTCCTGTTGGGCAATCTGCTGCTGTATTTTATTGATTTCTTTGAGAGAACATTCACGCGCCAGCACCACCAACTGACAGCCAAGAGATTTGGCAAATTCCACTCCAGCCGCACTGGTAATTGTCATTTGCGTGGAAGCATGGATGGGAAAATCGGGGGAAAGTTGACGGATGAGACGGCATATACCAATATCTTGAACGATCGCCGCATCCACACCAGCTGCAATAATTGTGCGGAGATATTGCTGCGCTTGTGCTAGTTCTTTAGGAAATATAAGTGTGTTGATAGTGACATAACCCTTTACGCCCCGACGGTGCAGGAATGTCATCAATTGGGGTAAGTCTGCCTCAGTAAAGTTTTGTGCCCGCATTCTGGCGTTAAACCGATCCAAACCGAAGTAAATCGCATCTGCCCCATTTTCCACAGCAGCTTTAGCACATTCCCAATTACCTGCTGGCGCGAGTAGTTCAGGACGTTGAAGGGAAGGTTGGGAAGGGGAGCGTAGGCGTAGCCCATCGGAGATATCGCTTTTCATTAGATTTAGAGAGGGTTAACTAGCACCATAGTGATTTTATCGAAGTTATTGGGGGATGGGGCGATCGCTCTTTCATCTGTAATTTATTAATTTAAGTTAGATTTCAAGCCGCGTTCAACAGCCACTTTTAAAGCTCTTGCTTTACTTACTAAGCCACGTCGGTAGACCTGCATAAGTTCATCTAGTTGACGAACTTCTGCATCATTAAGCTGTCCCTCTCGGTGACGAGCTAACAATTCACTGAAAACTTCTTGTTGCTGACTTTCCATCTGCATATCGCACACAGCCAAAACCTGAACATCCGGTAATGACTCCAGATGTAGTTCGGTAATAGCGTGATTAATTTCAGTCATTTTCTACCAGTTTGCCTTTTACTTATGATTGTATCTGCGATCGCTCTCTTATTTTGCTGCACATCATTGGGTTAAAAAAGAGCGATCGCTATTAGACAGAATAGAACTCAAATTGGGAATACTGAGTAAAGCGCAGCTATTTACTGCATAGAGACAAAGTATCTTTTTGCCATACCTGCTACTAAAGATTTATCAACTAGGAGATAATTGTGAGTTTACTTCTTAAAGCTTCCTTTACACTTGCACCTCATATTGCCAATGGGTTAGTTAAAGGAATATATGTACTATGTGGGAGTGTAATCCGAGATACTGTAACAAATAATGTCCTTGGATTTTTAAGAGGGACAACTCCAACGCCTACAAGTTCCCCTAATAACATACTAAACCTGATTATTTCTGGTGCAAACTTGCTAACTTCAGGAGCAAATATAGGCGTGTCAGCTAAGGGATTTAGCAATGTTAACCAGCGATTAGATAAAGGATTTGGTGATGTTAACCAACAATTAGGTAATATTGAAAATCAAATCCGAGCAATTGGAAAACCTTTACAAATAAGTTCAGAACTTTTGCAGATAAGCAGTGCTGCTAGTGTACTTAATCTTGGGGTATCTATGATGGGTTTTGCTGTTATATCGCAGCGTATCAATGAAATAGAAAACCAATTAAAACAAGCAGGAGAATTGTTAAATAAAATTAATCGCAAAATTGACCTCAGTTTCTATGCTAACTTCCATGCTGGAATCGAATTAGCACTTAATGCCTTTACGATGACTAGAGTTGAAAACCGTAGAAGCAGCGCTTTACAAGCTATCAATCGCTTCTTAGAAGCAGAACATATTTACAAAGATTACACAGTGAATGAACTTTCGCAGAAAAGCCCAATTATTGACAAATATATACTGACATTATCTCTAGCCTATATTGCAGAAGCACGTTGTCATTTAGAGCTAGAAGAACATGAAACAGCACTTCGTCGTTTTCAAGAAGGGGCAAAATTTATTAGGTTGCTACTTAAAAAATATATTGAACTTATGCTTACTTCTAATCCAGCAGCATACTTACATCCTCAATTTAAAGGTCAGATTGATTTGCATAAACTAACCCAAATTTACCAATGGATTGACCCGAATTTTAATGAAAATACAGTTTTCGAGATACAACGTGAGAATATGTTTAACTGACTCAAAGTCATGATGAATGGCTATCTTCCCTTCCATCGGCAATTGTAGATCGTAGTGAAATTCAATGGGGCATATTCGGAGGAAATCCTACTCCATTCACAGGAAGATTTGAACAAGAAGCTTACAAACGTCTTCCCCAAGTATTTGAGGTAATGGAATCTATGATTGAAACTAATCGCCGCTTTGAATCTTACCAAACAGAAGTACAAGCAATATCCCAATTAGGAATCAGCTTTCATGACTGGCTTAAATTAACTCCGTCTACAGAGATTAAACCAGACGGTGCAGAATTAATGTACATCATTCCATCCAAACCTCTAGAATTGCATTATCTATATCCTCAAGAGTTTTAGGTTCTCCTTGATATTTTAAACAGCCTGCTACATCATCTAATTTAGTTTCTGGAAAAGGTTTATTATGATTTAAAATAGCTACATCACTCATATCAATAATAATAAATTCTTGCTCGTTTGCTAGTGATAATTGCATTTTAAATTCCTTTAATTCATAGATTCAAAGTCAACAAGAAGCCAATTTATTCCATCCATTATTATTGGAAATTTCTCTTCGGGTATATTTAACTCATGAAAACATTTATCTCTATATCTTTCTTTTTCAGTAAAATTAGTGATGGCTTTAACTAATGGCTTTTTTACTTCGTAGCTTTCTTCAGCTTTAGCAATTGCACGTGCGGGAATTTCGTTATTTACACGCAATATTGCTAAGTCAATCAAATCTCTAGATTGTGTACTTGAATCGTTCCATCGGTCAGCATTAGCCATTAGTTTTGATGTAAATCTATCGCTTATACTCAGACAAGGTATTTTTGTCCATTTCGGATAAACAGGAGAGTCTAAAGTAAAAATCCCATTGGCTACAATTTCTACTTTAATAGTTGTTTCATTGACTACAATAGGAAAACGAATACCATATTGATTTATTGTACTGTCACCTAATTCGATATCTGTTGTACTTTGAAATAATGCTACAATTCCTTCATCGCAAATCAAATTTCTTAAATATCTGTAATTTTCAGTTCCATAAGGAAAGAGGAAATCAATATCTTTACTAAGCCTGTATTCATCATATTCTAATGCCAAGAGTGTACCACCGCCAAAGTATGCAGAAGCTTTTTTGAAAACTTCTGGATTGAAAGCATTAAGGATTTTAAGTATATTATTATGATGATCGAGATGAAACATTTCAAAATCCGGTAATATCCAGGAGTTATATTTTTTTGCTAAATAATGAACAAAATCCTTTTCTTCTTGTTTTAAATTTTTGAAGGTAGTTTGATGATGCCAATTGCGTTGATACAATTGAACAATTTCTTTCTCACTCATTTGATATACATTTTTTAGCTGCCAACCAATAGACTCTAGAAATGGTAGCTTTTGTGGATTGAGCTTAAGCATAATTAACTCTAATGGTTAAATTTTCTCTAAGTTATGATTTGGCGATATCCACCTGATTGTAACTATTTTTAGGCGCTCTTACTTTGCGCCTTTGTGAGACAAAAAAGGCGAACTTTTTGGGTTCGCCTTAATTATATGCTGTTGCTCAATCCAAACCAAAATCTAAATCTTCGCTTCTTCTCTCACCAACTTATCCCAACCCAAATCTTTCAAATTATTATTTCGACGCAACGGACGAGTCACCAACTCTAATATGTCACGCGCATTCGTAAAGCCGTGAATTTGAGCAAAAGTAAACTCTACAGACCACTTAGTATTAATACCGCGTGCTTCTAACGGATTAGCGTGCGCCATACCAGTAATTACCAAATCTGGTTTCAACTCATAAATTCGCTGGAGTTGATTGTAATTATCCGGCTTCTCTACAATCCTTGGCAGAGGTGAACCCATTTCCTGGCAAGTTTTCTCCAGCAGTGCCAACTCAGCAGCTTGATAGCGCTTATCCATATAGGGAATGCCGATTTCGTGAACTGTCATCCCACAACGGATTAAGAATCTTGCCTGGGAGATTTCCAGCAAGTTATCACCCATGAAGAATACAGACTTACCGCGAATTAGTTTGACGTAATCTTCCAAGCCTGCCCAAATTTGGGCTTCCCGTTCATCCAAACCCTTAGGAGTAATACCAAACACCGAGCAGATTTTCTCAATCCAAGCGCGAGTGCCATCGGGGCCAATGGGGAAGGGTGCACCAATGAGTTTACACTTGCGGCGGCGCATTAAGGTAGTAGCTGTGCGGCTGAGGAAGGGGTTGACACCAGCGACATAATACCCTTCTTCTAGTACTGGCAATTCAGTGAAGCGCTTCGCAGGTAGCCAGCCAGAAACTTTGATGCCTTGTTTCTTCAGTTCCAAGGTTAACTGAGTAACCACGGGGTCGGGAAGGGAGCCAAAGAGAACTAAGGGTGGATGATCTACGTACTCAGATTCATCTTGGGCGACATCTTCTTTCTTCTTACCAAAGTTGAGCAATTTAGCGATCGCATTACGTTCATTTTTCTCTGTTTCCGCCACCGGAGCCTTATCAGGACAACGGTTAGCCATTGCTGCTAATACGGTGTCTTCTCCTTGGGTGAAGGCGTAATCTAGACCATTTGCCCGCGCTACAACGATGGGAATCCCGATTTCAGATTCTAGTTTCGGTGCCAAACCTTCCAAATCTGTTTTGATAATTTCTGTAGTGCAAGTGCCAATCCAGACAATTACACTAGGATTGCGATCGCGTTTAATTTGCAAGCACAACCGCTTTAACTCTTCATAATCATTCAGCTGTGCCGAAATATCGCCCTCTTCCAACTCTGCCATTGCATAGCGGGGTTCAGCAAAAATCATTACCCCCATCGCGTTTTGCAGGAAGTAGCCACAAGTTTTTGTCCCAATCACCAAAAAGAAGCTATCTTCAATTTTTTGGTATAACCACGCCACGCAGCTAATTGGGCAAAAGGTATGGTAATTTCCTGTTTCACATTCAAAGTTTAAAGCTTCTGGTTGTTGAGCGACAGTCATTTTGGTTTTTTCTCCCCTTGATATTTAAAGTTAGAAGTTAGGAGTTAGGAGTTAGTAGTAGAGACGCGATTAATCGCGTCTGTACAGGAGTTAGGAGTTCTGATTAATAACTATAAAATTTTTTAACTCCTAAGTTTTTTCCTAACTTTTTTACTCCAACTTTTTTAACTCCTAACTCTTAACTCCTAACTCCTAACTTAGTAATTAAGCATTGGGGAAGAGGCGGGCAATTTCTGATTCATCAAAAACGCCTGCTGGCAGTTCTTCCCCTAAAAAATCGTTATTTTCTTCAGCCTTTTGTAAAGCTGTTTCATCACCCCAGACATCTGATAACACGTCTTTAAACGCATTCTCATCTAGTGGACTATCTCCAAGTGCCTCTTCTTCATCCAGCTTTACTTCCGTTGCAGCTGTTGTATCGAAGGCAATTTCCCCAAACTCATCTGCTTCTAAACTAGAGTTTTGGAGAGACTCATCTTTTGAGTTGTGTCCGTTGGTTAAGGAAATATCGCCAAAGCCATTTTCCGTTTCTTCCAACTGGCTGATTCCCAGGCTTTCATCCTCAGAATCCACGATTGCGAACTCTTCAACTACCGCCACCGCCGCAAAGCCATTTGTATGATCGTGTGTCAATGTTTCATCTTCAGGCTTTTCATCAATGACAGATACTGCTTCTTCTACGTATTTTTCTACATCTTGGTTGACGACGAAGCGATTACCGAGAGCTAAATCTGGGTCAAAATGCAAATCCAGGACTTCAATCAGGGTATCGGCGTCAGGATTGAGTTTGGCAAATGGCAGCATTAACTGCGCTAGTTTTGGCTCTAGGGCGTTAAGAACTCCCAGGATGAGGTAAGAAGGTGGTCGCTTCCCGCCATCAGGGGTGTACACCGATTCCACTTCCATGTGGAGGATAATCCAGTCTCGATTATTCTGGAAAAATTGTAACCACTTTTGCTTTATTGAATCTGTAAAGCTGTGAAAGAATGCCATGTTATTGTCCCCCATCCTGAGAACTTGGTGATTTATACAATCATCAAGTCTAGTTCCTCTTCTGAATTAGGAACCTGGGGTTTACCCGGATTTAGATAAAAATCGGACAACAAAGAGAACAACTCCCGATCTGGTGAATCATTAGGTACAACACCTTCGGGACGCGCTAGAATTTGGTCGGCGATGTTGAGATAGTAGTCGCAAACGTAGTCTAGAGAAGGATCTTGCTCTGCCATCTCAAACAAAGTCTTACCTTTCACACGGGAAACACGAATATCTTCAATTAAAGGTAAAACTTCCAAAACTGGCATGGGCACTGCTTCTACATATTTTTCAATCAAGTCACGCTTGGATGTGCGATTGCCAATTAACCCAGCTAAACGCAGTGGGTGAGTTCTTGCTTTTTCGCGGACTGAAGCAGCAATCCGATTGGCAGCAAATAAAGCATCAAAGCCATTGTCTGTAACAATCAGGCAGTAATCTGCATAGTTGAGTGGTGCTGCAAAACCACCACAAACTACGTCACCCAGAACGTCAAAGAGAATTACATCGTACTCATCAAAGGCGTTGAGTTCTTTAAGTAATTTTACGGTTTCACCGACTACGTAGCCGCCACATCCAGCACCCGCAGGTGGACCACCAGCTTCTACGCAATCAACACCGCCGTAGCCTTTATAAATTACATCTTCCGGCCAGACATCTTCGTAGTGATAGTCCTTTTCTTGGAGGGTGTCGATAATTGTCGGAATCAAAAACCCAGTCAGGGTGAAGGTGCTGTCATGTTTGGGGTCGCAGCCAATTTGCAGCACTTTCTTGCCACGTTTAGCTAGGGCGACGGATATATTACAGCTAGTTGTGGATTTACCGATACCACCTTTTCCGTAGACTGCTAGTTTCACTGTTGTTTCCCTCTTATAGCTTTTGGTCAAACTTGTGGCTCAAACATTTGCCTTCACCTTTCCTGAGATGGCGATGCGTGAGGTCTGTTGATGTCATTATTGGGCAAATTACCTAGAAAAGAAAGTGGCTCCTAATCTGTAAAACGGTTTTAGAGGATGAATTAAAGCTCAATTAGATTAATTTAGGTTTTTATGAACCCTAAAGACCTTAAAAGATTTAAAAATACATAATAAAAACTTTTTATTACTTATTTTTATAAAAATAGTTACAAAATACAAAAAATTTAAATCTGCCTTTTTGAATGCTTTTCATAGAATTAGCTAATGTTTTTACAACCTGTTTTCAAGGCATTGGGGCGCAGAGTTAAGGCAAAAGAGAGGTATATGCAGCCTGATGCTGGAAATACTACTGAAATTTGTGTTAGCGTAGCTCACCGTTGGCGTTCTCGTTAGCGTCTCTGAAAGAGAAGCCTCTTGTAGAGAAGGTATCGCAGATAAATCGCCAGTTTTCAGTCGGTAGAGCAAACCATTTAATTGCTGCTTGAGAGTGAGTTAGTGTGATTTTGTAAAATATTATTAATTTGCAAGATATAGGGTTTCTGGGTTGAGTCATATGACAGACTTAACCCCCAATCCCTTCCCTACTAGCGTTGGGGAGTAAGATTCAAAGCCTCTTTCCTAAAAGAGAGAGCAATGGAACTGAGGTTAAAATCTTTTGGCTGTGCGGCTTAAGGCAATTAGGACACCTCAGTTTTAATTTCCTGGATTTCCTGTAATGTTTGCCAACCAGCTTGCCACTGGGAGTTATCTTGTAATAATTTGGCATTTATCCAAAAACGGACTTTAGGATCGCAAGCAGCAACCATTTCGGCGTAAACCCATTTACCCTGATTTTTCCGATTGACAACTTGGAAATGCCGCCAGCCATCAACTTTTTGCTGTGCTGTCCACTTAGAACCAACTAGGTAAGGAAATTTTTGTTTTTTAGTCATTTGTCATTTGTCATTTGTCATTTGTCATTGGGAAAACACTTTCTTTATTTCCCATTCCCCATTCCCAATTCTCAATTTCTAATTCCCCACCTTAAGATGTCACCAAATCACCGTTACGGGTAAACTTCTGGCAATCCAACTCATTATCTTGCTGAACGCATAGCGAAAACCATCTGATATGGCTCCAGCAGGTGTTGATGTTGTTGGTAATTTTGCGCTTTTTCTTAGAAAGGCGTAGTCTTACGACTTCATTAGGACAAAGAATTTCTAACGTACCCGTACCATCTTCGTCATTGACGATGCGAAATAGACAGTCTTGCAACATCGCACGGCTGCTGCTGTCGAAGAACCGCTTAAATCGCTGTAGCTTTTCCCCTTCAGTCATTTGGCTGATGGGTTTTATTTTCAAGAAATCCTCATCCTCTAAGTCAAAGTTATCATCTTCAAAGTCGTAGGGGTCAATCATTTTCAGCATCCACTAGGCGACCTGAAATCATGGTAACTCTGTATGGGGGCAAGGTAGATTTAATACGTCATACTTGGTGTACGCATTTCGATTCCTACTTATGAAGGAGTAATTTTGTTTATCACCATGTCTCTATAGATATTGTTAAGACAGTTACCATACATTCTAAGAAAAAAATAGTCAGCTTTAACTTTCAGGGATAAGCTGTTTTCAATGCGATTAAGTGTAATTGACCTGATGAAATATCTACTTGACCATTTCACATCTTTTAAATATAATTTAACGTGCTCCAAATCTTTTTATTGGAAATAATTTTGTTTAATAAGCATCTCTAGAATGTTATGAATATTAATCGAAAAAGCTTTGAGCGTTTCTTTGATGGCTGCTTGTGAATTCAATAAGATTTGGCTTCATGGTATTACTGCTGCGATCGCCATTTACTTTGGTTTTATTGCTATACTAAATTTATGAGAACTGAGTTCCGGGGAAAGCTACAGTCTTAGCCAGAAATAAATAGGAGTTGTATCAAAATTAAGTAAGCGAGCTAGTCATTTAATCGCTTAATAAAGGAATCGTATACAAAATTTAAGTATACGATTCTTGATAAAACATAGAACTAAATTGTTTTCTACCCACGACTAAAATGTTTCAGTTGTTCAACCAAGGGATATTAGAGCTAATTACGGGCAGTGTATGCCATACAGTTGGCTTTGCTTAAAATTAAGGGGGTACGCCCGTCTTTTTTAGTTACGGCTAGGAAGGAGCAAACATTTTTGTACTAAGCTTTTTGTACTAAGCAGTTTTACCTGTTACACCAAATAGGCTTTTTGGTATAACAGGCGTATACTTACTGCAAACCTAGTTGTTTAGACTGTGATGCTACCAGCGTAATGGCAAACTTAGTCCCTGGCTTAAAGTCTGCAATAGTTGCATTATATTCCAAGGACTGGTTCGCTGGTAAGTAAGATGGCCCCCCGCAAGATACATTTAAATCCGTACCATCCTGAACTTTTAAATTAGAACAGCCATAAATGACTGCTTTATTGCCTTCATTATCGACTTTGCTGATCTGAAGGCTTTTAACAACCCCAGTTACATCCGCAGGCAAATTTATAATAGCTCTTTCAACCCTTAGAGCTTGTGATAACTTCATCGCGTTAGCACTGAAGCTACATCCATCGGCATTGTTAACTATCACAGTCGGTGGTAGAACATCGATTTCATTGGGATCTTTTGGATCTGGTATTATTTTTACTTCACCGATGACGGTACAATCTGACTTGATAGGCGCAGTCTGTGAATCTGCAATTGCCATTCTCGGAAAGAAAGTTGCACAAATTACGAGTAAAACAGCAAGAACTCCAAAAATCTTCTTGGAATATTTGAATCGATTCATTATTTTTCCTCCTTAAGTAAGTAGATGTTGAAAAAACCTCTAGCTAAAGGAATATTCAGTAGTTTTTTGATTAAATATGCAAATATGCAATTTGATTTTGAAAATTAGATTTTTTTGCGGGTGTAGACATCGCCAAAGCACCGCAAAAGTTTTCGGATTACTGGCACGAACATAGATTTCCAGCATTGTTGCATTATTCCCTTGTTAGATTAACTGCTAGTCTCCAACTCAGCACACGCAACACTTTCTCCTCCAGCGCTGTCAAGTAAACACGATTCGGCTTCCAGGGCGACTCCAAAAACCTCTGTACCGACTCCTAAGCGCTCACTGGAATAAACCCAACTAATGCGATCGCCTATATCATGGGCGCTTGCGCCATCGCACACAAGAGGGCATCTGCTGACATTCCGCAGGCCAGTAATTGAAATCCACATAGGAAAATCGGAACTAGGGGAAAATACCACTTTTTCAAGATGTGAACACCGATCTAGGCGATCGCTCCCCTGTTCATACAATATCTATTGAGAGCAAAAATTATCTTTACTTGGTGTTCTGGTGGTAGCCTCTGACAAGCTACAGCACCTCTACGTTCCTGAAAAAGCCTATGCAACCTACTAATCCTAACCAATTTACAGAAAAAGCTTGGGAAGCGATCGCCCATACCCCAGATATTGTTAAACAATATCAACAACAACAAATTGAAAGCGAACACCTAATGAAAGCGCTGCTAGAACAAGATGGTCTAGCAACAGGGATTCTCACAAAAGCGGGTGTTGACCTGCAAAAACTGCGCGATATCGCACTGAACAATTTTTCCAACGTCAGCCAAAAGTATCCGGTAGCAGCAGTTCTGTTTACTTGGGACGCAGCTTGGATACACTTCTAGATCGAGCAGACGGATATCGCAAAGAGTTTCAAGACGAATATATTTCAATTGAACACTTATTGCTGGGTTATGCCAAAGATGACCGTTTTGGCAAAGCTTTATTCCAAGAGTTTGCTTTAGACGAAGGCAAGCTCAAAAATATTATTAAACAAGTTCGGGGGAGCCAAAAAGTGACCGACCAAAATCCAGAAGGCAAATACGAAGCACTGGAAAAATACGGGCGTGACCTTACAGAAGCCGCGCGTAAAGGTCAACTTGACCCAGTAATTGGGCGAGATGATGAGATTCGTCGGACTGTGCAAATTCTTTCTCGCCGTACCAAAAATAATCCTGTGCTAATTGGTGAACCGGGTGTTGGTAAAACTGCGATCGCCGAAGGATTAGCACAGCGCATTATCGCAGGTGATGTACCCCAATCCCTCAAAGACCGCAAGCTAATCGCTTTAGATATGGGTGCTTTGATTGCAGGGGCAAAATTCCGGGGTGAATTTGAAGAACGCCTGAAAGCAGTATTAAAAGAAGTTACTGAATCTGGCGGCAATATTGTTTTATTTATTGATGAAATTCACACCGTTGTCGGCGCTGGTGCAACCCAAGGCGCGATGGATGCGGGTAACTTGTTAAAACCGATGTTGGCGCGGGGCGAATTGCGCTGTATTGGGGCGACAACTTTGGATGAATACCGCAAATATATCGAAAAAGATGCTGCACTAGAAAGACGGTTCCAACAGGTTTATGTCGATCAACCTAGTGTAGAAGATAGTATTTCGATTTTGCGCGGGTTGAGAGAACGTTATGAAAACCACCACGGGGTGAAGATTTCTGATAGTGCTTTAGTTGCAGCCGCCGTATTGTCAAGTCGATATATTAGCGATCGCTTCCTACCAGATAAAGCCATTGACTTGGTAGACGAAGCCGCCGCTAGGCTGAAAATGGAGATTACCTCCAAACCAGAAGAACTCGACGAAATCGATCGCAAGATTCTGCAATTGGAAATGGAGAAGCTATCGCTGCAAAAAGAAAGCGATGCCGCTTCTCGCGAACGTTTAGGAAGATTGGAAAAAGAAATTGCCGATCTCAAAGAAGAACAAAAAACTCTAAATACTCAATGGCAGTCTGAAAAAGATATCATTGACAAAATTCAGTCTGTGAAAAAAGAGATTGAACAGGTCAATCTAGAGATTCAGCAAGCAGAACGCGACTATGACCTTAACCGCGCTGCGGAGTTGAAATACGGCACTTTAACCAGTTTGCATCGTCAATTGGAAGCAATAGAAGCTGAATTGGCAAACACTCAAAGAAGTGGTAAATCACTATTAAGAGAAGAAGTCACAGAAGGTGATATTGCTGAAATTATTTCTAAATGGACAGGAATTCCGATCAGTAAGTTGGTGGAATCTGAAAAAGAAAAACTGCTGCATTTAGAAGATGAACTCCACCGCCGCGTGGTTGGACAAGAAGAAGCAGTCACAGCTGTAGCGGATTCAATTCAGCGATCGCGCGCTGGATTAGCCGATCCTAATCGTCCTATTGCTAGCTTTATTTTCCTTGGGCCTACGGGTGTGGGTAAAACCGAATTGGCGAAAGCGCTGGCGGCGTATATGTTCGATAGCGAAGATGCGCTGGTGCGAATCGATATGTCTGAGTATATGGAGAAACACGCCGTCTCTCGTTTAATCGGTGCGCCTCCAGGATACGTGGGTTACGAAGAAGGCGGACAACTTACAGAAGCGATTCGTCGCCGTCCTTACTCAGTGATTCTTTTCGACGAAATCGAGAAAGCACACCCCGATGTCTTCAATATCTTCTTGCAAATTCTTGATGATGGTCGCGTCACTGATGCCCAAGGTCATAAGGTGGACTTCAAGAACGCTATTATCATCATGACTAGCAACATCGGTTCGCAGTACATTCTTGATATCGCTGGGGATAACACCCACTACGACGAAATGCGCCGTCGAGTCATGGAAGCAATGCGAAATAGCTTCCGTCCAGAGTTCCTGAACCGGATTGATGAAATCATCATCTTCCACGGTTTAGATAAGAAGGAATTGCGGCAAATTGTGCTGTTGCAAGTGGAAAGATTGCGGCAAAGATTGAGCGATCGCAAAATCTCTCTCAAACTCTCCGATGCTGCCCTTGACTTTTTAGCAGAAGTAGGGTACGACCCAGTGTATGGGGCGCGTCCACTGAAGCGGGCGATTCAGCGAGAGTTAGAAACTCAAATTGCTAAATCCATCTTGCGCGGCGAATTCAACGACGGTAACACCATCTTTGTAGATGTGCAAAATGAAAGGTTGTCGTTTAGCCGTTTACCAGTTGAAGTCTTCACCGGATAATTACACCTGATAAATCACACACAAAAACCCGTTTTCTGACAGAAAGCGGGTTTTTGAATTATCTATATAGGTAAAGTGAAAATCCGATCGGCAACGTCTGAATTTTTTATTGAGTCTTACACATAACTTGTCGCATTTTACGCATATTTGCAGGCAACTCTAAATTCATCGCTTGTTGAATAAAAATAGATGGAATCGGAATTAGAGGTGTTGCTTGCACAGTATAAGCAAGTATTGTGCCATTACCACAATCTTGTAGTTCTAAATTGGCGTTAAAGTCCTCAAAAGTCCCATTTACCATCCGAAATTGGATTTGCTGCCCCAGCACTTCTACAACATTGAGGTAAATTTCTACTTGAGCCGTAAAAAATAAGAAGGCTTTTTGTGCTGCTTGATACAGACGTTTGACTTCACCTTTATGTACTACCTCACTCTTGGTGATATCGGGAAAATAGTGCACCCAGCGAGGATAATCAGTTAATTGCTGCCAAACGTGCGATCGCACCATCGGCAAATACATCCAGGCTGTCACCGCGCCACCCGATAGCTTGTGCGATCGCGTTTCTACCAAAATTTCACCTTGTACCAGCAACTTTTGCTTGTCTTGACTCCAAGCCATATCTGAACCTGCAATAATTGAATCTGATATATAAGACGCAGACATAATGATTAAGTTACTCCTCAACTCATCCACCTAAATAGAGTTGAAATTACAAGCCATAAAACTTGATTTAGATCCAACCCATTATTAAATTAGTTCCAGTTTAATACTTATCTTTTCCGGAAAGGATAATTTTTTGCCGATCATTTCAGTTACTTTACTGTAAAAACTGTGTTTCTTATCACAATTAACATAATTAATACTCCAGTAAGTTTTGTCAAAGTAATATTTGTAGATGAAAAACTGCGTTGTTAACAGCTAGAATGGCACAAACACGATTTAACATCAAGTCCCTTACCCTAACGTTTGGACAGGATCTCTCGGTTTTTACGTGTTATTTCTGATGAAACTATAACTTCATCGTAACTTCATATTTTAATTATCAATATCAAGTGTAATGTCTGTTGAATTGAGAGGAAAATTAGGTGAATCAATCTTCTTTAAATCGTAGATTAATCCAGATTTTTGGTATACTTCTCGGCATTAGCGTTGCCGTTTGGGTACTGAGAGGTATTGGTATTCTCACTTTTATCCCAGGTGGAATTATTTGGCTACTGCTACTTGGGGCGATCGCGATCGGAATTATCAGTTACGCCCAAAGGACATGGTGGCGTTTTTAGTCATTGGTCATTTGTCATTGGTCATTGGTCATTTGTTTAAGATACAAGAGTTTTTGGTATATACCTCTGCCCTTTTGGGCGAAAAAAACTAATGACTACGGGCTAATTCAAGTCACGTCCACAAGGGACGTGGTTTCTCTTGGACATTAATGACTAATGACTTTGCGAAGCGGTTTGATTTTCATACCGTAGTCTCGTTTAAGAATTGTGGCTTGCTTATTTTGACTCATTCCCAAAAGTATTTAATAGGGAAGCAATGCCAATAATTTACGAGGAAAAAGGAGCATGGCAAAGTATAAATGTACTGTTTGTGGCTATATATATGACCCAGCAGAAGGCGATCCAGATAGCGATATAGCACCGGGAACAGCTTTTGAAGATATACCAGAAGATTGGTCGTGTCCAACTTGTGGTGCAACAAAAGACGACTTTGAACCTGATGAAGAGTGAAAATAACAGCTAGCCTAGAAAGTAGGTGCTGTAAAAGAGACATTTTTGAAATTGTTACCGTTACAAATTGTAGTTATTGGGGGTGGGGCAGCAGGATTTTTTGGCGCGATCGCTTGTGCTAAAGCCAATCCTGATGCCCAAGTTACTTTACTCGAAGCCAGTCGTCAACCCCTAGCGAAAGTGCTAATTTCTGGTGGCGGACGCTGTAACGTCACTCATGCTTGCTTTGAGCCGGAGGAGTTAGTGCAAAATTACCCCAGAGGTGCAAAAGCTTTGCGGGGCGCTTTGACTCGGTTTGGGCCTCAAGATACAGTAGCTTGGTTTGCTGCTGGTGGAGTCTATCTCAAAACGGAAGCTGATGGCCGGATGTTTCCTGTCACCAATACTTCAGAAACGATTGTGGAATGTCTGATTAAAGCGGTGGCGAAAGCTGGGGTGAAACTCCGTATCGGTACGCATGTAACTTCAGTAAGAACCTCAGTAGATGGGGGGTTTGATATTTTTCTGAAGTCGGGAGAGACAATTAAATGCGATCGCCTACTTTTAGCGACCGGTAGCAGCCTTGCAGGTTATAAAATTGTCCGAGAGTTAGGTCATCAAATTGAACCGCCAGTACCCTCGTTATTTACCTTCAACATTGTCGATCAAAAATTGCGGGAATTGGCTGGAGTTAGCGTTAATCCTGCTCAATTGCGGTTATCTGCGGGCGGAAAATCCCAATTACAACAAACTGGGCCATTGCTAATTACCCACTGGGGTTTGAGTGGCCCGGCTGTTTTGAAGCTTTCTGCTTGGGGTGCGAGAGTTCTGCACGAAAGCCACTATCAAGCCAGATTATTGATTAATTGGCTGCCTAATTTGCATCATGAACAAGTGCGAGAAAAAGTTTTAGCAGTTAAGGATGAATGGGGAAAAAAAGCGATCGCATTGCATCGCGGCGTCGAGCTACCCCATCGTCTCTGGCAATATATCATTGCTCGTATAGGTATTACCACAGAAGACCGTTGGGCAGAAATATCTAGTAAAACCTTAAATCAACTGGTGCAAGAACTTACTCAGGGACAATACTTAATCAACGGTAAAGGAGCCTTCAAAGAAGAATTTGTTACCTGTGGCGGTGTCAAGCTCAAAGAAGTCAACTTCAAGACGATGGAAAGTCGGTTAGTTCCTGGTCTTTATTTTGCTGGAGAAATCTTAGATATTGATGGCGTTACCGGTGGGTTTAACTTCCAAAGTGCTTGGACAACCGGTTATTTAGCAGGCGTAGCAATGGCGACTAGCGATTAATGCTACTACAGAGATTATGACAGTTTAAAAGAGTTAGTAGTAAGCCTTAAAGTGCTTAGATGAAGGCTTAATACTAACTCTTTTTACCAAGTTGAATATCTATCTTAGTCCTCTCCTGATCAAATATTCAACTTGTTCTACAATTTCCTCTATCCAATCCATTACAGATTTACTGGACTCTTTGATTCTAATGCCATCGTCATGTAGAAAATAAACAGAACAGTCATCTTGTCCATTGGCAATAATAAACCACGGATCTCCATGTAAAGCACAGATACAGAAAGCATTTTCAGGTAAGGGTGTACATTCTTCTCCCTCAGCAATAGACTCAAGGATAATCTCTTGCTGCCACTCATTCATTTTAATAAGTTGGTCGAAATAAAACTCCAATTCCGATCCTCTAATAAGCTTTCCGGCGCTATGCCCAAGTAAGCCTAAGATTTCTCTGTAAGTCCTTGGTAAAACTCCATATTTACTTTCAATGTATGCAATTTCTTCTGAGGTACATCCTTGTAACTCTTGCTCATTTGTTACTATTCCACTAGTAAACAAGCGCTCTCTTAATTCTTGTATATTATTAATCATTTTAAAACTTGAACTGTTTAGAGGATAAATAATCTCTATCTTAATTATTAATTATCTGACTAGTACAAAATGGCAAAAGTCTACTTTTAAAACTTGTTACCAAGAGCATCTCCGTGTTAACCCGAGCCCATTTACCAGTTCTTTAGGAACAAGCAAGCCCTACTTAACTATATTTACTTATCAAAATTCTTACTAATCCTCCAGCATTTCCCACCTTGCCACTCTATATTCACACCAGCCACCCTAGAGAAGACAAATTTTTCAGGGTGTATTAATTTTCGCATAAAAAATATATGAATACTGATAAAAATGCTGCGTCTGCAATTACGTTGCAGGGAAGCCAGTATATGCTGCATGGCTTTCCAGTGCTTGGTATTCCTGATGAGAAGCGTGCTGTAAAATACTTCAGCCTCAATCCATTTCTACCAAATGTCCAAAATCGCTGCCCGATTGAATGTGCCTATTGTGTCTGCCATCAAGACCGTGACTGGCATCATTATCCACAAAACTTTCAGGATGTCTCATCTCCAGTTGACCTGCTCGATCTTTTGCTAGACTACATTTTTGCTACCCCAGAGGGACAAAAGGGTTTTCCGATTTCACTATGCGATTACTCTGACCCTTTTATTCCAGCCCATCGAGAACGCGTACTATCAATTCTGGATGCACTGATTGACCGCAAAGCCGCCAATATCGTCTACATCACCACCAAAGTCCATCCCGGTCAATCTTTTCTAGAGCGCCTCAAAACAACTCTAGAGCGACCTCATTCACTTCGAGTCACTGTCTTTGTTAGTCTACCACCCTTGAAACCAGGCTATGAGCAAGCCTCAATTCAGAGTCGGGTACAGTTGTTGCAAGATTTAGTAAACCTTGGCATTCCCTGTTGTTGGTATCTGCGTCCACTGGTTGAAGAGTGGTTTGATGAAGCTTTAATGTGGCAATTAGCACGGACACTATTGCCTCATGTTTCCCGTCACGTTATTCTGTCTGGGCTTGTGATGTCTGAAGAAATTGAAGCAAGTCTGTTAAAACAGGGATTAATCGTTCCAGAATGGGATCGCACACAACCAGGACGTAAGCAATACTTGTCGTTAGAATTCGAGTCAAAACTGCGCTCAATTCTCAGCATTGTTGCTAGCGAGCAAAATATTTCTCTCGGCCCGGTGATGGGACATCGGCTATGCGGTACTAACGGTAATAATGCCTATGGCTGCTTGATTTGCGCTAAACAAAACCGGTATTGCCAGCTTTTTCAACTTCATCACTATGGTGAAACGATCGCTACCGAAGATAATCAACGCCTCAAGACGCTATTGAGACAAGATGCAGTGAAAGTAAGCTCACGAGAGCCATCAACAGAAGAATGTCAGTGAAGTAATCCAACTTGAAGCGAAACTAGAAACAGTCTGATTGCCTCACCGCTACGCGTCTACAAAATTATTGTATTGGAGCATAAAGAGGGAAAATTATCTTGCAATTGTAGATCGATTTTAAACACACCCAACAATGAAATTCAGCGAAATCCTCCGTCAATTTGGTGACGCGGCTACCAATCATAGCCTGACTAGCAACCCAGACCAAGACCCAGAAATTACAGGGGTAGCAGCCATTGATGAAGCTACCAATGGTACGATCGGTTACGTAGAAAGTGCAAAATTTGGGTCTTTTGTCGGTAATACCAATGCTAGTGCTTTAATTTTGCCCCAGGACGAAAAATTACAAGCGCTTGCACAAGAAAGGGATATTGTTTGGCTAGCAACCCCAGATCCGCGATTATTGTTTGCCAAAGCGATCGCACTTTTTTATCAACCATATCGCCCTACCCCAGAAATTCATCCCACCGCAGTAATTCACTCCACCGCAAAAGTTGGTAGTGATGTTTATATTGGCCCCCATGCTGTGATTCAACAAGGGGTAGAAATTGGTAATGGGGCAATCATTCATCCCAACGTGGTGATTTATCCAGATGCCAAAATAGGCGATCGCACCACCTTACACGCCAACTGTACCATTCACGAACGCACCCGCATCGGTGCAGATTGCGTGATTCACAGTGGTGCTGTGATTGGTGCAGAAGGCTTTGGTTTTGTTCCCACCCGGACTGGTTGGTTCAAAATGGAACAATCAGGCTATACAGTCTTAGAAGATGGTGTAGAAGTTGGCTGTAACACTGGCATTGACCGCCCAGCAGTCGGAGAAACACGGATAGGTCGCAATACAGTAATTGATAGCTTAGTGCAAATCGGTCACGGTTGCCAAATCGGTTCTGGTTGTGCGATCGCAGGTCAGGTTGGTATGGCAGGAGGGGTGAAACTGGGAAATCGCGTTATTTTAGCTGGACAAACAGGAATAGCCAATCAAGTGAAAATTGGAGATGGGGCGATGACATCTGCTCAAACTGGAATTCACAGCGATGTTGCACCAGGAGAAGTTGTTTGTGGAACTCCAGCCCTTCCTTACAAACTGTATCTCAAGGTATGTGCTGTCTATGGTCGCCTGCCAGATATGTATCAATCGCTAAAACAATTGCAACGTAAATTCCAAAATAGCAATGAATAAGCTGAAAGTTATCTAAATTACATAACCAAATTCAAAATAATTCTTGTGGGGCGTGAATCTTGCACGTCCCATTCTGTATTCTTCTTCAAGAGGATTTTATTTTTATTCCTATTGACAGATGACACGAAAATTTTCTGATTATCTTATACCAACTTTAGAAATTTGTACAAAAAAATAAAGATTTAGTTAATGATGTTTTTTTATTTGCTTACAAAAAAATAACACACTAGAATTTTTATTAGGACAAAGTACGAACTTGTACGGGATTTCTGCAAAAGAGGTAACAAATCATTCATGATGAATGTACGTACATTCAGTTAACCAAAAACAAAAATTTTTGGAACGCATTATAGTTAAAGTTTAGCTTCAATTCTTGAAGATAATGTCAATTTTCAAGCTGATACTAACCTAAATAAGGATTTGCAAACTTGTGAAATATAGTTACAAAAGGTTTGTACATTTTACTATGTGAACTGCCTGAGTAATTGTTTATTATTCACATCAAATCAATCAAGTATTTGTTAATCAGCATTTGCAAACATACTCTCAAACATAGTTGCAAAGAGTATGCATTTTTTGCTATGCAAGCTGCGTGAATAATTGTCTAGATATTCACGCCCCATTAGACAATCAAGCATCAACAACAACCCACTTATCTGCTAGAATAATGACTGCAACTCTTTCTTTGGATGCTAAGATATCCAACCAATTACAGCAAGTTTTGTTAGAACTCACAACAGCACAGGATTTGTCTCTACATCCCTTTGTTCAACGCTTTGCCAAAGGAGAATTTTCACAAGATGCAATCCGCCAGTTTGCAATGAAAATGCTACCTGGCTCAAACAGATTCAATATGGCTTTTCTGAAAGTCGCGTCTAAAATGGATAGTTACCATGCTAGAACGATTATGCTAGAAAATGCATTTACTGAGCATGGAGAACTCAACTCAGACCTTGCTCATGTAGCATTATTTATGCGTTTTATGAAAGGTATTGATTGCCCTCAAATTGATATCAATGCCGATGATGGAGCGTTTCTCATTCCGGCATTACGTTTTAAGAAATTTGAATTTTGTGATGATGAACCTATAGTACGTTCTTTAGGAAGATTTGCAGCAATTGAGCAAGTTTTACCTGGAATTTTCATCAAATACATCGAAGGGCTTCGTAAGATATTTAAAGGTATTGATGACCATACCATCGAATATTTTCATCTCCACTGCCACTTAGACCCAGAACATACAGACGAATTGATTCAAGTGGCGCAAATTTATACCAAGTCTGAGAAAGATGTTGAACTCTTCCGTGAAGGAGTTGAAGATATGGTTAAATCAATTGGCGATATGTTTTCTTGGATGGATGAAAACATTGAAAAAGAAGCGTTGACTTTACGAAGCTAATACCAAAGCGAATCTCAAAATTAAAGTTTAATTAAAGTTATCCAAAATTACCAGTCTTATATATTGTAAGTTGGTTAATTTTGGAAATTTTTTTATCAAAACAGAATTAAGGCGTCAGTTGTCAGAATACAACAAGGTTATTATTCTATACGACTAACGCCAAGGCGCGGCTGTTCTTGCTTTGCTCCTGAATTCTTCGGCAATTTTTGAAAGTCTCTATTAAAAGCCTTAGATAGTAAATGTAATTCCAGGAGTGAGCACACTCAAACTGATATCCTCAGCTACAGCAATTACGTCACCGAATGCGGGCGCTCCGAAGAAGATGACCGTATCTAATATCTTCTACAATATTCCTTCCTCTAACCAAGGAGGTGCAAATGAGTTAAAATCATTAGATAGAATTGGGCGATCCATCCATCTCCATTTTTTCCAATCTTCTTCATCTGCATACAATATCTTTGATTCCATTAGTTCACCTTGCTCATCGTAAATTTCAATAAAGTCACCGCTATTATCCCACCCATCATCTACATAACCATGGATACAAATAGCGAAACTTATAACTTTATTGATAGAGATTTTAAAAACACAGATTTCACTTGCAGCGCGTTTTGCGTACCAAATATGTCGTTTAAAAGCATTCAAAATACCTGCTGGTACTTCTTCTTTTAAAGCTTTAATAGCAAATTCTTGAATGTCAATAGCTTCATCATTAAATGTATCTTCAGGAGTAAAAATAACACATCCTATTTCAAATTTTTCTTGAAAAGTCTCGCAAATATTATATTCAAAATCAGTTCTAATTTTTTCTTTGTAAAATTGATTGCAACACATTCTTGGGTAAAGACGCGATTCATCGCGTCTCTACAAATGGTCTATTTGTTGCATTCTTTTTTCAAATTGGTATTAGAACTAGCCTTTCAAGGTGGATTAAATTTTGCTCAATAAACTCTCTTTAACCTCTTAACTCTGTGTTCTCTGCGCCTCCGTGGTTAAATAAAATACTTTTGAACCGCACAGACGCAAAGGGCGCAGAGAGAAAAAAGAGATTTTACCAATCAGATAAAAAGGGCTAGTCCTAAAACTAAAATCCTAATTTTTCCAACACTGGCTTTGTGGAAACAACGTGACGGTCTAAACCCAGTTCTTTTGGACTAACGCCAAGTGCCAAAGCAATCAACTGGGGTAAATGCAACACTGGTAAACCTAGCTTTTGTTCAATCACCTTTTCTACCTCTGGCTGGCGCGAATCTAAATTTAAGTGGCACAGAGGGCAAGGTGTAACCATACAGTCAGCACCAGATGCTAAAGCGTCCTGAATATGCATCCCTGCCATCTTGAAAGATTGGGTAGTGGCATAACTAGCAAGAGGCCAACCACAACATTGTGTCCGTCCTCGGTAATAAATTGGTGTTGCACCCACCGCCCGAAACATATTTTCCATCGCTTCCGGTTGGAAAGGGTCGTCATAAGGCACAGATTTTTGGGCGCGCAGGAGATAACAGCCATAAAAAGCCGCACATTTTAATCCAGTTAACTTTCGGGTGACACGTTTGGTAATTTCCTCTAAACCGTAATCTGTCACCAAGGCATAAAGAAGATGTTTAACGTCAGTACTGCCGCGATAAGGCGAACAGCCTTCTTTATTTAGCAAGCCATTAACCTGTTCAATGTAAACAGGGTTAGAAGTCTTACATTCTTTCAAGTGTTCGTTGACGTGACCGATAACACCTTGACAAGTGCTGCAATGGGTAAGTAAAGGCAAATTTAATTCTTCTGCTAGGGCAATATTTCTGGCGTTGACTGTATCTTCTAGCAGTTGCGAATCTTCTTTAAATGTGCCAGAACCGCAACAAGCAGCTTTTTTAAGTTCAACTAGTTCAATGCCCAGTGCTTGGGTGAGCGCTTGAGTTGATTGGTAAAGTTCCCGACAGGCCCCTTGAGCAACACAACCAGGGAAGTAAGCGTATTTCAGTGTCTGAGGTAGCATAGAAGTATGTTTGGGTTAGAGCGATCGCTCTAAACAATAACTGTTTTATTATTCCTTGTTAGCATCATTCTGATGTTTGACGTTTAGCTACCTTTTAAGCGTCTAGGTTAAAAGGCCGCAGCATCTACATATTCTTAATTGCTAGCAAGGCTGTAAATACCGATGAGACATTGTCAAAAATTTTAGTAATAATTGGAAAACCAAAGCATTTACACGGAATCGGCGATGGCGTAGCGCGCTCCACAGTTCAAGTGTTAAGAGAAAACTTACCCCATTTATTTTAAAAATGGCAGAGGTTTTCTAGCAGAAAAACCCTTGGAAGTATGCGGGCGATCGCGCTTGACGATAAGATGTATATGCTCAAAACAATGTCTCCTCTAAAGAGCAGATCGTAGCAAGTGGTTAAGGACTTTTATTTATGAGCCAAACGGACATTTTTGAAAAGGTCAAGAAAATCGTTATCGAACAACTGAGTGTTGATCCCCCAGATAAAGTCACACCACAAGCCCAGTTTATGGAAGACCTGGGAGCAGATTCCCTCGATACCGTTGAGTTGGTGATGGCTTTGGAAGAAGAATTTGATATCGAAATTCCCGACGAAGCTGCCGAGAAGATTAGATCCGTTCAAGACGCAGTAGATTACATCAATGACAAAGTTACCGCCTCAGCTTAACTGAGGATTGGAATTGGGGATTGGGATTGGGGAGATTTTTCTCTAATATCTAGCCACTCTTCGCCTGACGCTGCTAATGTCACTAATGCTGACGTTAACGACAGTCACTTGAAGTCAGCAAATCCGATGCCAGTCGCTCGTAAAGGAAACCTTTAAGACCGCGCTGGCTCACCAGTACCTAGTCGCTAACCTCAAATTTTTTGCCTGCTGCTTTTTCGCCATTTTTAACTGAATCATGACAGATCATACACGTAAACGCGTTGTTGTAACTGGTGTTGGCGCGATTACACCTATAGGTAACACAGCAACAGAATATTGGGATGGATTATTGAGTGGACGTAATGGCATTGACTACATCACATTATTTGATGCGTCTAGCCATGATTGCCGAATTGCTGGTGAGGTGAAAAACTTCGATCCGCATGATTACTTGGAGCGCAAAGAGGCCAAGCGTATGGATCGGTTTTCCCAATTTGGGGTTGCGGCAGCAAAACAGGCTCTAGCTAACGCGGAGTTAACGATCAATGACCTGAATGCAGAACAGGTAGGTGCGATCATCGGTTCTGGCGTTGGTGGGATTAAGGTATTAGAAGACCAGCAAACTATCTACCTCAACCGTGGACCCGATCGCTGTAGTCCATTCATGATCCCAATGATGATCGCCAATATGGCCGCAGGATTAACGGCAATTCACACGGGTGCTAAAGGGCCAAACTCTTGTCCTGTAACTGCCTGTGCTGCTGGTTCTAATGCCATAGGAGATGCTTTTCGCTTAATTCAAGGGGGATATGCCCAGGCGATGATTTGTGGGGGAACGGAGTCAGCTGTCACACCATTGTCGATAGCTGGGTTCGCCGCCTGCAAGGCACTGTCTTTTAACAATGATGACCCGGCTCATGCTAGCCGTCCTTTTGACCGCGATCGCAACGGATTTGTTTTGGGTGAAGGTTCAGGAATTTTAATTCTAGAAGAACTGCAACACGCCATCAGTCGCGGCGCTCACATTTATGCCGAAATGATCGGCTATGGTATGACCTGTGATGCCTACCATATCACCTCCCCCGTACCTGGTGGGCTTGGAGCCGCTAGAGCGATGGAACTTGCGCTTAAAGATGCTGGCATAACTCCCGAACAAATTAGCTATATTAATGCCCACGGCACTAGTACCCCAGCTAATGATTCAACTGAAACCTCAGCAATCAAAAAAGCCTTGGGAGAACATGCTTATAAGGTGGCAATTAGCTCCACCAAATCGATGACAGGTCATTTATTGGGCGGTTCTGGAGGTATTGAAGCAGTTGCAACAGTACTAGCGATCGCAAATGACCAAATTCCGCCGACAATTAATCTGGAAAATCCCGATCCAGAGTGTGACTTAGATTACGTGCCTCACTCTAGCCGCGCTCAAAAAGTCGAGATAGCAATATCCAATTCTTTTGGGTTTGGCGGTCATAATGTCACACTGGCCTTTAAGAAATACGTTTAAAAGAGGCAGGAGAGCAGGGAGCAGGGGAGATGAGGGAGACAAGGGAGACAAGGGGATAAACAAAACTCTTAACTCTTAACTCAGCACGGGCTAAACGCCCCGCTACCGCTAACACCACTCAGCACTGCTAACGCCCAATGCCCAAAGTATCAGAAATATCATTCCGATATAACTTAAGCGTTCAGCATGACCCAATTATCAGCTTGATTTATCACCAGAAACTCAGGAGATCCCGCTTGTCCATCGATAAGCGGGAGTGGGATGATGAGGATACTGTGGGGAATCTAAAATAACCCCAGCAAGAGAAGCTACCAAGAGTGCTAACCCGTCGTTAAAAACAAGAGATTATGACTGTTGCAACCCAATCCGCCAAAGAATTGTCCGTCGAAGAACTGGCTATTAACTCGATCCGCTTCTTGGCTATTGATGCCGTAGAAAAAGCAAAATCGGGACACCCAGGACTACCAATGGGCGCGGCTCCAATGGCTTTTGTCCTCTGGGATCGCTTTTTGAAGTTTAATCCCAAAAATCCCAAATGGTTTAATCGCGATCGCTTTGTCTTATCTGCCGGTCATGGCTCAATGTTGCAGTACGCCCTGCTTTACTTGACAGGCTACGACAGTGTAAGCATTGAAGATATCAAGCAATTCCGTCAATGGGAGTCTAAAACCCCTGGACACCCCGAAAACTTCATGACCCCAGGTGTGGAAGTCACCACTGGCCCACTAGGTCAAGGAATTGCTAATGGAGTCGGTTTAGCGATCGCCGAAGCGCACCTTGCCGCTAAATTTAACAAACCCGATAGCAAGATTGTTGACCATTACACCTACGTAATCTTGGGTGACGGTTGCAACATGGAAGGAATTTCCGGTGAAGCTTGTTCTTTCGCAGGACACTTGGGATTAGGCAAACTCATCGCTCTGTACGACGACAACCACATTTCGATCGACGGTTCCACAGATGTGGCATTCACCGAAGATGTTTCCAAGCGCTTTGAAGCTTACGGTTGGCACGTCCAACACGTCGAAGATGGTAACACGGATTTAGAAGCGATCGCTAAAGCAATTGAAGCGGCTAAAGCTGTTACCGATAAGCCTTCTTTCATCAAAGTAACAACGATTATTGGTTACGGTTCCCCGAATAAAGCAAACACTGCTGGCGTTCACGGTGCTGCCTTGGGCGCAGACGAAATAGCCTTGACTCGGAAAAATTTGGGTTGGGAATACGAACCTTTCGTAGTCCCAGAAGAAGCCCTCAACCACACCCGCAAAGCAGTTGAGCGCGGTGCAGGCTACGAAGAAGAATGGAACAAGACCTTTGCTGACTACAAAGCTAAGTATGGCCAAGAAGCGGCTGAATTTGAACGTTACCTAAACGGCAAGCTACCCGACGGTTGGGATAAGGTACTACCCACCTACACCCCCGAAGACAAAGCAGCGCCCACCCGCAAACACTCAGAAACTTGCCTCAACAAACTGGCGGGGGTTTTACCTGAATTGATTGGTGGTTCGGCTGACTTGACTCACTCCAACCTGACCGAAATCAAGGGTAAAGGCGACTTCCAAAAAGGGCACTACGAAAATCCTAACATCCACTTTGGGGTGCGGGAACATGGTATGGGCGCAATCTGTAATGGGATAGCGCTGCACAGTTCGGGATTAATTCCCTACGGTGCTACCTTCTTAATCTTCACTGATTATATGCGTGCTGCCATCCGCTTATCCGCGCTTTCCCAAGCTGGCGTGATTTGGGTGATGACTCACGATTCCATTGGACAAGGTGAAGATGGCCCGACACACCAACCCATCGAAACTCTCGCTTCCTTGCGAGCTATTCCTAATTTATTAGTGTTTCGTCCCGCAGACGGTAACGAAACCTCTGGCGCTTATAAAATAGCGATTGAAAAAGCCAAGCAAAATGCTCCGTCTCTGTTGGCGTTCACCCGTCAAAACGTTCCCAACTTGGCAGGTACATCGATTGAGGGTGTGGCGAAGGGTGGATATACCGTTGTTGATAGCGAAGGTACACCCGATCTCATCTTGATTGCTACTGGTTCAGAACTGAGCCTCGCCGTCGGCGCAGCCGAAAAACTTAAGGCTGAAGGTAAGAAAGTCCGTGTTGTCTCCCTACCTTCATGGGAACTGTTTGAAGCACAGGATACGGCTTATAAAGAGTCGATTCTGCCGAAAGCTGTCACCAAGCGTTTATCTGTAGAAGCTGCCGCTAGTTTCGGTTGGCACAAATACGTGGGTACTGAAGGCGATACTGTTAGTATCGATCGCTTTGGTGCTTCGGCTCCAGGCGGTGTTTGTTTAGAGAAGTTTGGTTTTAGCGTTGATAATGTATTAGCTAAGGCTAAACAATTGTTGGGTTAATAGCAATAGAATATTCTCAAAATATTGTGGGGTGGGCTAAAAGGCCCGCCTTTTTTTTACATAGATAAGGGTTGAGGAAGATTAACTATAATTGAATAAATCAGTTACGAATTAGGAGGAAGTTATTCAGTAAGTTTCAGGGAAAAGAGATATAGCGATCGCACGGTTATCAAAAATCGTCGATAAGTTAATTCAAGATAATAGTCTTTATCAAGAAAGATTAGATAAACAAGAAATTATTCAACATTTAGTTAATTTATTAGATAAGTTTTCACCAGAATTTCTAAATGCTATCTCTGATGGTGAATTAATGGACAGAATTGACAGTATTTTAGTAATAGAGGCAGTTTCTGGAACATTAAATGATTTAACACCAGAGCAAATAGAGATGTTTGATGCAGCAGTGAAAAGGAGATAGTAATAAAAAATTAAAGTTCCCAAATACAGTTCCTTGTAGAGACATAGCACTGCTACATCTCTTTTTCACCAGATGTCTATTAAGATTTGTATTTATCCTGCTAAAAGTGAAGGTTCCTACAGGGGTAATATTATTTACTAACTTGTTTTAGTTAAACTTAAATTCTCTGTGATATATTTATGTAATCAAGAATACCCGTAATGTAAATATTAAAACTTGGTACTATGTCTAGTCAAGAACAAAATTCCAACAAAGCATTGAAGCAAACGCAGGTTAGCGCAGCAAAGAAAAAAGTACAACCTCCCCCAGACCTCAAAAAACCAAAGAAAACCGAATAAAAATTATTAAAGTTACTTGCAGAGACTTAATTAAATTAAATCTCTGCAATTTACATCAAAAATAAATCAGCTTATTTATTTTTCGCTTGAGTCTTTGCCTGTTCTAAAGCTATTTCTTTAATTGCCTGATATGAATTAACATTTGAAGTACCTTCAATAGCTTTAACTGCCAAATCCTGAACTTGTTTGAGAGCAGATTCCAGTTGTTTAGAAAGATTTTGAATACGCGTCTCTTGATTGGTAATAGTTTGTTCTAGAGATTGCAGTCTTTGTTCATAGAAACGCTTTTGCCCTTCTACTTCCTTAGAATATAAATCTGATTTGACTTTAGCTTGGTAGTGGGCGATGCCTTTACCTTCTTCTGTAGCTTTTTTGATGGCTGCTTCTTTATCTTTCGGAAAAGCCTCTACCTTGGCTTTTAACTCTTCAAATTGTTTTTCTCTTTCAGAAATTGCTTTCTCCCGTTCAGCCCACTGCTTTTCTGTTTCTTGGAGTAATTCTTCCAGTTGCTTATATAGCGATTTCTGCTCTTGTTCGTATTCGTCATTTTGCAGTTGCCGCTGAAGTTCTAAATTATACTTGTACTCTGCTGCATCGCGTTGCCGAGTTTTATTCAAGTTTTCATTCCGTTCTTTTATCGCCCGTTGGTGTTCCTCTTGTTCTTTTCCCCAAGTATTTCTTTGCTCTAGTATTTCTTGGAATAACACTTCAGAACGTTGGCTATATTCTTCCTGATAAGCTTTAGTATTATCTTCATAGGCTTGGATGAGAGTATCCAAGATATCATCAGAAATTTCTAAATTATGCAGTTGTGTTAATTGTTGGATTTCTTCTTCTAAAGTTCGCCTAATTTCTTCCAATTTAGAAGCTTTCGTGGTTAGCTGTTCTGATAATTCATTAGCAGCACTGCCAAAACCTAATTGAATTTTTGCCAAGCTTTCAATTGTATTATTCATCTTCTGTTGGACGCTAGAAAGCTGATTCATAGCTGTTTTTTGTTCTAATTGAGGCTGTTCTTTTGTTCCAGACTCGTTATATTTGGTAACTTTATCGAGTTCTGATTTCAGTGCTGCTTTTTCTTTTGCCAACTCCTCATACGCCTGAAGAATTTCTACTTTAGTATTCTTATCAGTCGGTTTTTTCCCCACCACAACAAATCTCCTCTTCAGGAATTCAAAATGATTAAGATGCTATGAACTCACAACTATTTAGGGTTAGAACTACCAAAAGCCCTCATAGCTAAGTCTTGTGCTTGTTTTAATGCAGTTTGCAATTGAGCAGAAATTCCTTCTATTTGCTCAGATTGTTTCTTAATTGTTTCTTCCAGAGATTGAATTTTTTGTTCATAGCTCTGTTTGTTAGATTCCCATTCTCTTTCAAATAAATCAGCCTCAATTTTAGCTTTTTGACTGGTTTCTTTAATTGCTTCTTCTCTAGCCTTCTTAACGGCTTCTTCCAGTTCGCTAGGAAATGTAGTTACCTTTTGTTCATAATCTGCAAAGAGTGGTTGGCGTTCAGCAAAGATTTTTTCTCGTTCTGCCCAATCTTTCTCTTTCTTTTGAGAATTTTCTAGTATTTCCCTTTGTTGTTGGCGCTTTATCCCTTCGTAGCTGTCGGTATTGAGTTTACGAGTAGTTTCTAACTTATACTGAAATTCTTCTTGTTCTTGCTGGCGATCTTTGGCTAATAAATTGTTATATGCTTGAAGTTTTTCTTCATACTCTGCTTGCTCTTTTTGCCATTCTTTCCGCCTGATTGTAATTTCTTTCTCTAGTGTTTCCCTTTTGCTAATAGTATCTTGTTCGAGAATTTTTAATTTTTCTTGGTGTTCTTGACTTAAAACGTCTAGAGTATCTGCTACAACTCTAATTTGTTGCAGTTCTTGCAGACGTTGAGTTTCAATTTCTATAGCTCGGTTCAATTCATCTAACTTGGAATTTTCCTGAGCTAGTTTTTCAGATAATCCATTGAGAATACTCCCAAACTCTAATTGTAAATCAGCTAAACCTTTGACAATACTATCAACTGTATATGCAGAAGCTGCTTGCAGAATTTCTTGACTTTTTGCCTTTTCTGCTTCCTCTTGTTTGGTTGCTATTTTAGATTCAAGTTTTTTTCTTTGGATAATAATTTGTTGAAATGCTTGCATTAGTTGTTGTTTGCTGTCTTTGACTCCAACTGTAGTCATCTTCCAACTCCCTTCAATAGGCAAATGATTTATTGGGTAGCAAGCCATACCAATGACTACCCTATGCAGACATCAGAGTAGCCTTTTAATCAACATTTTTAACGCAGTGGAAATACTGAAATGATCCACATCTGACACTTAGTGGGTACGAATTTTCCACATATATGTCTTTCTGTTTTTCAGGTATAGTTTTTGCTTTGAGGTTTAGTAGTATTTTTGTACTAAGATAAATATACTTAACCTAATCTCCTCTGTCAAGATAATCTTCATGCAATAATGTCTTTGGATCTTTTGAAGACAGAATCGAAAATTCAAAGTCTTAATTAAAAAAAACTATTAGAAGCTTGCAGCCACAGTGATTTATGATTTAGGAGACTGCTGTGGTGTATGTTACTTTATGTAAATAAAATCTAAAAAAATTAACCCTAGTAGAAGCGCAGTTGCAGTAAAGCGAGATAATAGAGTTAATCATCCTAATTGATACAAGCACAGTCCTAGACTTTTGTGATATCAATGTATACCAGTGAATCGACCAAATACTCTGCCAGAACGGACATTGGACAAACCAGCCGTATTCTAGTAGTAGAAGATGAAGAATTAATCCAGGAAATGCTAGCTGTAGCTCTGGAAGAAGAAGGTTATGGGGTGATAACTGCCCCCGATGGGCGGTCTGCTATAGAGTATCTTAAAAGTTTTGAAACCAATTCAGGGGAACTTCCCTTCGATCTGGTTATTCTTGATTTGATGCTACCGCAAATCAATGGGCTAGATATTTGCCGTTTGCTGCGTCATCAAGGCAACCCAGTACCTATTTTAATGCTCAGTGCCAAGGGTAGTGAAACTGACCGTGTTTTGGGGTTAGAGGTGGGTGCAGATGACTACCTGACCAAACCCTTTAGTATGCGCGAGTTAGTGGCTCGTTGTCGCGCTTTACTCCGCCGCCAACGCTTAAGTAATTTACCACCAATACCAGTATTAAAATTTAAGGATGTCTCTTTAAATCCCCAAGAATGTCGCGTGCTAGTTCGCGGTCAAGAAGTGAGTCTTTCTCCCAAAGAGTTCCGTTTGCTGGAATTGTTTATGAGTTACGCCCGCCGGGTATGGTCACGAGAGCAATTACTCGATCAGGTTTGGGGGCCGGATTTTGTCGGCGATAGTAAAACTGTAGACGTTCACATTCGGTGGTTGCGCGAAAAATTAGAGCAAGACCCCAGTCATCCTGAATATATTGTGACTGTAAGAGGTTTTGGCTATAGGTTTGGATAATTAGTTGGGATAGTTGTTAGTTTTTAGTAGTCACCAAGAAACTAACAACTCAAATGCTTTTATTGGGATTTTTTTTGGGTTTAGCGGTAGGCATTGGGTTTTGGATTTGGCAACAGATTCAACTTAACCGCTACCTGGGGCGCTTACTGCGACCGTTAACCTCGCATTCTGACAAGATGGGACTGCTGCTGATTCCTGGATTGCAGCAGAAAATAGCAATGGTGAAGCAGCAGCGACAAGATTTGCAGCAGTCATTGCAAACTTACCAAGACCTGCTAGATTTTGCTCCAGTGGGATATTTGCAGGTGGATGAGGAAAATCAACTGCTGTGGTGTAATCAACAGGCACAGGAAATTTTGTATCTGCAAAGGTGGCAACCAGAACAGGTGCGCTTGTTATTGGAGTTGGTCAGGTCTTATGAACTTGACCATTTAATTGAGCAAACTCGCGATCGCCAAAAACCCCAGACGGGAGAATGGGTATTTCATCCATCTTGTGATGATGCAGCAGAGATGGCAACAATCAAATCTCTGGCTTTGCGGGCTTCTAGCTTGCCTTTACCCAATGGACAAGTGGGAGTATTTTTAGAAAATCGTCAACCCCTATTAGATATAAATCAAGTACGCGATCGCTCTTTTTCCGATCTAGCACACGAACTTAGAACGCCGTTAACTTCGATTCGCTTAGTTGTAGAAACTTTACAAAACCGCTTAGAACCGCCTTTAAATCGCTGGGTTAACCGCCTGATGCAAGAAGTTGACCGACTAATTAACTTAGTGCAAAGCTGGTTAGACCTTACCCAAATGGAAGCAAACCCAAATATGCAATTGCAAGCCAAAGCTGTAGAATTGCGATCGCTGATTGCATCTGTTTGGGAAACACTAGAACCCTTGGCACAACGCCAACATCTGTCTTTTTCTTATTCTGGCCCCGAAAATCTGTGGATTAAGGCAGATAAACCCCGGATTTACCAGGTTTTTCTGAATTTGCTAGACAATAGCATTAAGTACAGTCCTCCTTGCACAAGTATTCATGTTGAAGCGAAAATATTATCAACAAAGGATAACGATCCTGCTTCCTCAATCTTGGAAATAAATCTTATTGATTCTGGAGTCGGCTTTTCTGAGGTAGATTTACCCCACGTTTTTGAACGATTTTATCGAGGAGATAAAGCGCGAACCCATTCCCCCCAAGATAGTAACTCCATAAGAGCGATTGTCGGCAATGGATTAGGATTAGCGATCGTTGAGCAAATTCTAATCGCTCACGGTGGTTCAATCAAAGCGATGAACCATCCAGAAACTGGTGGTGCGTGGATGCAACTCCAATTTCCTGAAGTTATGGCAAACTCCCTAAGCCAAGACTATAGTTAGTAATATCTTCACCTTTGAGACAACAAGTGTGAAAGCCGTCGATAATACTCCCAATCCTCAAAGACCACAACTCGCACGCGCTATTAGGCGCTTAGAACGGGATGTATTACGCATGGGTGCTTTGGTAGAACAATCATTTCGCCTCAGCCACCAAGCGTTATTTGCTCGTAACTTAACAGCAGCTGAAGAACTTCCCCGATTAGATAAAAAGATCGATCGCTTTTATCGTCAAATCGAATCAGACTGTACGGCGATTAT
The DNA here is from genome assembly GCF_052692655.1 of Nostoc sp. DSM 114167. Lineage (NCBI taxonomy): Bacteria > Bacillati > Cyanobacteriota > Cyanophyceae > Nostocales > Nostocaceae > Nostoc > Nostoc sp. DSM 114167. Next base: position 1,318,887 of record NZ_CP195116.1, on the reverse strand, counting down.
GACGCTACAAGCGCCTACAGCTTCAGATTTGCGCTGTTTAAGTGCCTTTATGCAGTTGGTGCGAGACTTAGAGCGGATTGGCGATTATGCTGAGGATTTAGCTGAAATTGCGATTAAAATTTTTCCTTATGCGCCTCATACGTCTTTACCCGACATTGAAGCTATGTCCCTTCACGCGCAGGCGATGCTGGCAACTAGCTTAAAGGCTTTAGGAGATTTCGATGAAGCCGGTGGACGCCGTTTAAAGCATCTGGATGATACTGTAGACGATGCTTACGATCGCGTTTATCAGACTTTAGCCCAACAACGAGATGTGCCTGGTGTAGTCGAGCCAATTATACTGCTAGCACTGGCAATTCGTTGTTTGGAACGTATGGCAGATCACGCTACGAATATCGGTCAAAGGGTAGCATATATTGTCACCGGTCAACGCTCCTAATTGATATGCTGCAAAGATCCCCGACTTCTACCCTCCAGATGTCTGTAAGAAGTTGGGGATCTAAATCCAGCGATTTAGTATAACCTGAGTTCGGGTTAAAGATAAGGAGGTAAAAGCCACTCCAGTTGAAGGCTAGGTTTCTTAGGTTGATGACAATAAGCGATTAATCCGCAAAGAACGTTAACGCAAAAATTAACGGGGCTTCGGTGTCGAGAATGTTCAATCTGAGAAATATTTTTGAGTTGATCATTAATCGTTTCAATAATTGAGCGTTTACGGGACAAAAGTTTGTCATGAAGACGCATCAGCCTATTCTTCATATTGCGACGGGGTTTAGCGAAAAATTGGATTCCGAACTCTTCCAAAAGCTGAGAAGCAAGTTTTTCAGAAACATAGCCGCGATACCTTCGGTAAGCTTCGCTAACGCCAAATATTTTGCCAAAAAGCTTACACAGTAAATCTGGTACGGGTTTACGGTCATCAATATTACCAGGAGTAAGAGTCACATTTAAGAGTTGACCAAGCTCATTGACAACAATATGAAGCTTAAAACCAAAAAACCAATCCACGGAAGTCTTGCCACGAGCGGCTAAACCTTTAAATACCTTATGCCGAGAAATCCGACGATTATGACATACCTTCAAGCAGGTTGAATCGATAAAGCCGATACCCGTACATTGTCCGAAACAATGCTTCAGATAGACGCATAAAGGTATTAAAGTTGATGGTATCCATTCAATAAATCGTTGATAAGAAGGAAGACCTGGAAACGCAGAACTCCACTGCTGTTTCACCTGATTCAAATAAAAATGTTTGAAATTCCGGTAGTGATTTTGATGAAAAGCGATGATAATTGTCATTATTTCACTTAAACACAAGCTTTTCGCTCTTACACGTTTTATTCATCCATGATTTAACAGTTTTCTGTGCCATTGAGCTTCAAACGCTTTACAGAAATCATCTACATGACAGAACAAAGCATCTAAACTAAACATAGGACAGGTTGCTGGATTTGTTGTTATTTTCAGCTTACTACCTGTCCTTTTCCTTATCCCGAACTCAGGTTAGTATAGCCGTAGCCACATGGGTTAGGACAATGTTGATTGCTAAAAGCCACGATCTAACTGGGTTTCTACTCAGCACGGGCTAAACGCCGAGCTTCGCTAACAGCACTCAGTACTTTGCTATAAGTGCCATTCCACCCTAATATCTTCATAATTTTTGCGCCTACATACTTACTTAGTCTTCAGAAAATACCAAATAATAAAAAATAAGTTAACCGAATATTTTACTAAAAGCTTACCTATTCTTAAACTTACACAATTAAAGTAGCGGATAAACAACTAAAAATTTTGGCTATATCTCACTGATAAATCCCTTAAGTAAAAGTTGTTACCATCAGAAGATTTTGAGTTAGTTCCTAGCTCTGAATTGAGAAGAATAGACTTTCAGTTAAAATAGGCAAATTTTGATACAAATTATTAGAGATTCTTAATCATTGTAAATAGCGAGATTCCCTAATAATTATGTAGTTACGGTTAATGATGTATTCCCCAATTCCTACTTCAAACTCTTCTACCGTGTCAAATGGTTCTGCTTTGGGCGGACAATTACCCCAACAGATATTTACCCGTCGGGAAGTAATTCCACCATACAATGACGTAATTTGGCGAATTGAATATGGTGCAGTTCGTACCTTAACGTGGAGTGAAGATGGCACATTCATCACTCTTGGTTATTGGGGACTAGGGGATCTGATTGGCTATCCTTTGTCTAAAGTGAAACCCTACCAGATTGAATGTCTCACGGGCGTAGAAGTAAGCATTGTGCCACCTCATTTGTGGCATCAAGATATTAATGCTTTGTTGTCTCATATTCAACAAGCAGAGGATCTACTAAGCATTGTGCATCAAAAACCAACTTCGCTACGCTTATGGCAGTTTTTAGTCTGGTTAAGTGAAAAATTTGGACGTGACATAGATAAGGGCAAGCTAATTGATTTAAATATTACCCATCAGGATATTGCTGAAGTTTTAAATACTACGCGAGTAACTGTTACCCGACTCTTACAGCAGTTAGAAGAAGAAGGAACAGTTTTACGTCACAAACGCCGCATTATCTTGCGATTACCTAATCAATTAATTAAAAACTATAGTTCAGCAGCATGTTAAATGAATTGCTTGTAATAATCACAGGGGAAAGGTATAATCGTTGCTGTGATTGTGTGTGAAATCCACAAAAAAGAAGTGTTAAAAGCATTTTCTCATGGCTGGATTATTGTAGGTGTGAGTGAAACAAAAAACATGACAAAACGATTCTGGAATCTTTTTAAGGTTAGTCCACTTGTATTAGCAGCTACATTTTTCGTTGCTAATAGTGCCTTAGCTGCTGAAGTTAACGAACAGGTAACAAATGTTGGCGAGTTATCTGAAACTCAAGAGTCTAACGAAATGAGTCAGGTAACATCAGTTTCTCAGTTTTCGGATGTGCAGCCTACAGATTGGGCATTCCAAGCTTTACAATCTCTAGTTGAGCGCTATGGCTGTATTGCAGGTTATCCTAACAGTACCTATCGTGGAAACCGTGCTTTAACCCGTTATGAATTTGCCGCAGGTTTGAACGCCTGTTTAGATCGGGTTAACGAACTGATTGCTACAGCTACTGCCGATTTGGTCAGCAAACAAGATTTAGCTACTTTACAGCGCTTGCAAGAAGAATATTCTGCGGAACTAGCAACTCTGCGCGGTCGTGTAGATGGATTAGAAGCCCGCACTTCTGAGTTGGAAGCTAATCAGTTCTCCACTACCACCAAGTTGGTTGGAGAAGCAATTTTCGCCGTGTCTGATGTTTTTGGTGACAGTAGAGCAGTTCCTGGTGGTGCTCCTACTCAAGACTTGAATTATAACACCACTTTTAGCGATCGCGTTCGTTTGAACTTACTCAGCAGTTTCACTGGTACAGACCAGTTGCAAATCCGTTTGAATGCTAACAATACCATTTCTAATGTTGGTAGCGTTGTTGGTGGTGTTGCAACCGGTACTGGTACTAACATGACCCGCTTGGCTTTTGATGGAGATACCGGCAATGGTGTTGCGATTGATAAAATCAACTATGCTTTCAACTTTTCTGACGCGGTGCGTGTCAAAGTTGATGCTAGTGGTGGTGAATTATACGAAAACGTAAACACCTTCAACCCTGACTTTACAAGCTCTGCTAGAGGCGCGCTCTCTCGCTATGGACGTTTTAGCCCGATTTACCGTCAAGGTCAAAATTCTGCTGCTTTGACTGTTACTTTAAATCCTAACAAAGCTATCAGTTTGACTGGTGCTTATTTAGCACCTTCAAGTGGTACTGGTAATATCTTTGGTGCTAATAATCCCGGTATTAATAATGGGCTGTTCGATGGTGATAACACCATCTTCGGTCAATTAACTTTCAAACCCAGCAAAGCCTTCAATATTGGTCTAACCTACGCCCGTAGTTACTTCGCTGGCAATGCAGCTAACAGTCTCTTCCAAGGAACAGGTAGCGCTTTTGCCAATAACCCCTTTGGAGTTGGTACTCGCACTGAATCCAATAACTACGGTATAGAAGCTTCCTTGCAACTTGGCTCTACCTTGACTATTAGTGGTTGGGGGGGTTATACAACTGCTGATGCTTTGACTGGTGCAAATGCGGGTACAGACGCAGATGTTTGGTACTGGGCTGGATCGCTTGCTTTGAAAGACTTTGGTGGAGAAGGCAGTGTTTTAGGCGTGATCTTTGGTCAACCACCCAGAGTTACTGGTGGTAGCATCAAAAATGTTGCCGGCAATACTACCTTTGACGACAGTACTTCTTATCACTTAGAGGGTCTTTACAAGTACAAGGTTTCCGATAATATTCAGGTAACACCTGGCTTGTTGGTAATTTTCAATCCAGAGCACAACGACGCTAACGACACTGAATACGTAGGTACTCTACGTACTACTTTCACCTTCTAAAATTACGTGAGTTCGACAGACCTCTCCCGGACAGCCTCCCTCTCCTAAAAGGCGAGGGAGGAGAGTTTTTGCTCCCCTCTCCTACTAGGCTACCGTGTATACACAAGTCCACCCTGAGCAAGTTTCCAGCCTAAAAAGATGGATTCAAATTGCCTCAAACCTCGAACGAGGGTATGCATCCCCGGAGGTCTTTGAGAGAAGTAACCAGACCATCCACCCAGGCGAGCTTTTGGATCAAGTTAGGACTTACGCACTGTACAAAATAACTATCTTATGTATCAACGTAAATACGTTGTTTCAGGCTTTTGTCAATCACCCTTGATTGGGTGCGATCGCTAAAATTTTATTGAAAAATCTAGCTATAAGCCTTGAAAAGTATACTTGTCATTTTGGCTTTTCTGTCAATGCGTAAGTCCTAATCAAGTAGCCCAGGGTAAACAACCCAGGGGATAAGGATTTTGCAGTTTTTCGCTATCACCTTCAACAGAAGATTGAATTACTCCTAAGCATTGTTGCTGCTTTTCACAAAAGGTAAGCGCAGCCGAAAGCTGAGTATTGTCGCGCCCTTCAACCATTTGTAAGGTTCGGACAGCTACGGACAAAGCCAAGATTGTCAGGCGTCGAATAGCGATCGCAGACTCTAACTGAGTAGCTTCTAAATTTAATCCTGCTGTTTTGAGGGTGGCAAAGAGTTGTTCAATCTTCCATCGCCACCCGTACCATTGAATCACTCGCAGTGCCTGTTCTAAGCAAACAACTTCGTGTGTGGTTAGTAACCGCCAATGAATCGGTTCTTGTCCTGCGGGTGGTTGGACTTCCAAAGCTTCAACAGCCAACTTGGGTTACGCTAGTGGGATAGCCAAAAACGCTTAATTTATCTGGGCGTTGAATCTCAACTTGTCCACAACGAACAATAAGCATTGCTTCTCTTGGCATTCGCTTTCGACGTGAGTCTGTAGGTATGTTAATGATATAAGTACCTTCACATGGTTGCTCCCCTTAAGTAATCGAACAGTGATTGAGATCGCCCTAACAATCGACGGTCTTGGCAAGCGCGGATCAGTAAATGATTGTTTTTGTTGGGTACAGTGGCAAATTCCTCAAATAGATCGGATTCGCGATCGCCAATGTGAGTTCCCATCTTTGCCCTACCCGCTTCAAAGCATTTCTGGCTCTCCGATGCCGATGCTAACCATTTGTAGGATTCTTTCTCCTCAATTGGTAAATTTTTATAGCCCCGTTCATATTTATCTGCATGGTCAATATCTCGGCTGCACAATTGTATGGTGCTTAATCCCAAAGTAAATCCACTCTCACCATCCAATACCAGTGTTGGATGAATATAAAACCCTACATCTGTGTTGTTTCCTACTACTCCTAATCCTGCTGGTGACAGCCTACCTAAATGAGACTGCAAGTTGATTTCGCTACTATCACTTATCGCTAATACGTGCTTTTCTGCTACACGAAGCTGGCAATCAACCGCAATCCTACGTACTAGTTCTGATACTGTGATATTTTCATTCTCCAAAAACCGATAATAACCCATCTGTTCTGCCCAATTTCGACTTATTTGCCGGATCTTTATCGATTGGTGTTTTTGTATCGCTTCATATAATGCTGCCCCCTTTTTATCAACCGAGCGTCTCCAAATGCCTTTGCTGGTATCATCGCAGCGTGAATTAAGATTGGATTATCCATGTTTTTGCTTCTCAAAAATCCTCTGCACCTACTTTACATCCGACTTGTGTATACACGGTAGAGGGGGCAGGAAGAAAAGCCCATAAATAAATTTAGGCGCTTGATTTAAGACGCATTATTTCTTGTGCGATGCATCTCGAAATAAATATTTAACATTAAGCAGAAATAAATTTATTTGTTCTGGAACCCTCTATTGCTGGGAAACTACAGCATCTTCTCCCTGCTCCTCTGCCCCTCTTCCCCCTGCTCCTCTGCTCCCCTGCCTCTCTTCCCCAATCCCCTCATCCTCCAGAAGCCTCACTAGTAGAAAGTTGAGATAATTGGGCCAGGGATAGGTCTTCAACCTCTGGTAACTTTTCTAAAGAGAGGGGAGTGGATTGGGTGGCACCAGATAAGCGTTTTAAAAGGCTAGGTCTGGGGTCATGTAACAGATAAATAATGCGATCGCCAATTTCCCAATCTTGGTTCGCTGGCATTACCTGTAAGCGTTCTGCTCGTTCTAGCAATAAGGGTATCAAAAATCCAGTCCGAATCTTTTCTTGGATGCGATCGCATTGAGTCGAGAATTCCAACTCATCTAGCGTAGTTGTCCCCAACTTCACTCGCCCATCGTTCAAATATTCATTCCAAGTTTTAATTGCTAAGTCTGGAATAAAAGCTTGATTAACTTTATTACTAGTCGAGGTACTCGCTTGCGGATCGCGGGGAAAAACAGCTAAGACGCGCGGAGGTTTAAACTCCTCAGCTGCTCTTTGAGCCAAAACAAAATTCACCTCGCCATTACTTGTCATCGCCAAAAAAGTACCTATAGAGGCAAGTCCGGCCTCTTCTAAAACCGCAGCATCTAGCGCACTGCTGGCAATTACCCGGAGATTTTGCGCCTCGGCTTGCACAAGACAATCGGGATCGGTATCAATCATCACCACGTTTTCTCCCCGTTCTTGAAAGAAACGAGCAATCACAAGACTCAAGGGATTACAACCCACAATCACTGCCCCAGTTACGTCCTTAGAGGTGATTTGCAGCCATTTAGCAACCCAGCCAGCTGTTAGCCCCTGGCAGACAACAGTCATGATAATTGTTAGGAAAACTAAAGCTTTGATGGAATCACCGCCGTTAATGCCTCGCTGTGTCAACGAAATCGCAAAAAAAGAAGCTACAGAGGCAGCAACAATTCCTCTCGGAGCAACCCAGCTTAAAAACAGTTTTTGTCGCCAGTTGAGGTCACTGTTCCAGGTACACAAGAGGATATTGATCGGGCGAACGACAAACATTAGTACCAAAACGGTGAATAAACTACCCCAACCCAAAGCAAACACACTGGCAATGGATAGGTCAGCAGCTAATAAGATAAATAGCACCGAGACGCTGAGAATTGTCAGCTGACCCTTAAAGCTGCGTAACAGACGTTCTTCCGGGACTGAGGAGTTAGCAAAGACTGCCCCTGCAACTACTGTTGTCATGACTCCCGATTCACTGCGGATCATCTGCGATAAGGTAAACAAGCTCCAAAGTATCGCTAACACCACTAAGTTTTTTAGCTCAAATGACAGAAAGGTGGCGCGTTTAAAAATCAAACTCATCAGATAACCGCCAGCACCACCAATTGCTGCTCCCACACCCAGGCGCATCAGTAAGCCGACGATCGCATTGAGCGGGTCAGCATCGCCGTTCAAAATCGTATCAAGGACAACGAAGGCGAGGATAGCCCCTACAGGGTCAATTAAAACTCCTTCTCCTTCCAAAAGTGTTGCCACTTGTCGATCTACATTGATTTGTTTGAGCAATGGGCCAACGACGGTTGGGCCTGTCACCACGACTATGGAAGCATAGAGAAAGGCTATGTTCCAGGGAAATTCACCCAGCCAGTGAGCAGCCATACTCCCGCCAAGTAGGGTAATTAGCGTTCCTTGAGTGACGAGCAATTGTAAGCTGACAGAAACTCTACCTAACTCACGCAGATCCAAGTTAAGTCCACCTTCAAACAAAATAATTGCCGTTGCGAGGGCGACTATAACTTCCAGTCCAGTGCCTAGCGAATGGGGATGCAATAGCCCTATACCATCGGAGCCAAACAAAATGCCCAACAGCAATAACAAGACGATGCTGGGTACACGAAGGTATGCAGCCAGCACTTGGGCGCTAATGCCTGCAAAGACGGCGATCGCCATCTGTATGGTGATTTCAAAAGATGCTTCCATATTGTAGATTTTGAGCGATTTATTTCAAAATCTTTTGTAAAAAACCGTAGATATCAACTCTACAGGGTACAACATCATACCCTTTGTTCCTTGCTGTCTTCAGCGTTTTTTAGATATGTGTATACTTCAAAATTCCCAGCGCCCAAGGCTGACGCACCTTGCGGCTGACTACAAAAGCATCTACAGACTTTTTTATGTGTCTCCATATCTTTGTATCTTCTTCAAGCTTTTGCTTCCACCCAGTTTAGCTGCCACAAACTTTTTTTGGCAAAACCTGTTGACAACGGCAAGGAAATTGGTTAACTTATAAAAGGTCTGAGTCCGATGCCCCCATCGTCTAGAGGCCTAGGACACCTCCCTTTCACGGAGGTAACGGGGATTCGAATTCCCCTGGGGGTACTTAAAAACAATAAAAAGCAAAAGCTTTTTTATTTGAAATGTAGCAATAAAAACCATCATTCAGAAATACATCTGAATGATGGTTGGTTGTTGTTATGTATACGGTTCTTTGCTGGCTAGTTCTTCTACACGTTGGTGAATAGCCAGAAGATTTAACCGCAAATCTTTGCTCAGACGATTTTCAATAATTCCCACTGGCATAGTGAGTTTAGGCCAAACTTGAATTGTGTAGGACAGATTTGTTCCGAAAGACTCACCGAAAGCATAAGGCTCTAAGCACCAGCTACCAGAAAAGCCTTTAAAATCTCCCTCTACCATGCGGAAATTAATAGCTTTAGGGAAGCATTCTTCCAAATCTAGAACTACCCGCGCACAAAAGTTGAAATTCAGTAAGCGTTGGGAGCCTATTTGCTCCAGTCGAATTCCACCATCGGGATGCTCGATTAGACAACTCTTAGCAAGGTTGGGGAGGAAGTCTGGTAAGGCTTCATAATTTGTCAGAACCTTCCAGATTTGCTCCACTGGATGGGGAATTTGGACTTTAGCACTGATTTGCCGCTGTCGCTCTGCTATTTTCTCAATTTGAACTTCTACCTGAGCAAGCAAATCTTCTTCTAGGTTGGTGATGTCAGTGGAAGATTGCAAGTCAGGGTTCTCTGTTGTGTTCTGTTTTTTAGTCACTTTGAGAATTATGGTTTGCTTTCGTCAGAAAATTGGGGCAGAGTCAAGGTGAAGCAAATTTCACTCTGTTCAGAATCCGAAATTGGCAGACTTTCAACAGCGATCGCTCCATTCAGATGCTGCACTAAAGACTTGACTAAAGCAAGTCCCAAGCCAGTCCCTGGAGTCCAGCGCCCTTTTCCACGACGGAACTTATCAAAGATGTAGGTCGCTTCTTCTTCAGAGATGGCACGTCCTGTATTCGTCACCTTTATGATAACTCGATCGATTTGCTGCTCGACTCGGTGAGCCGCTTCAAGGCGCACTATTGTATCAGGCTCTGAGTATTTACAGGCATTGGTTAATAATTCTTGCAGGATGCGGTCAAAGCTCTCCAGTTCAGTTTGCAGTTTCAGCGATTCTTCTGGCAAATCTATAGAAATTTTTAATCCTTTTTCGCCAAGTTTTTTCTCGAAAGATGCTGCTATATCCTGAATTCTAGTATTTAAATCTATAGATTCTAATTGCGGGGCTTCGTGAGGCGACTCTAGCTTTTGGAGTGTCAACAAGTCATTAATCAAGTTGATTTCTTTTGAACATTCTTGCTCAAGAATATCTAGATATCTACCCTGACGTTCTGGTGCTATTCCTGGCAACCGCAAGTTTTTGATTGACATCAGCATATTTGTCAAAGGATAGCGTAGGCGATCGCTCATGTTACTCAAAAATTCATCTTTGAGTTCATTAAGTTTCCGCAGCTGTTCGACATACTGCCGGGTTCTTTCATGCAATTTCGCTTGGAGTTCTAGACTACTTTGGAGTTTCGCCGTCCGTTCATCTACCAACATTTGCACTTGGCGCAATGTCTGTGACTGAATTATGGCGTTACTCACTTGAGCGCAAACCATTTCCACAAGATTTAATTCTTCTGGTTGCCAATTGCGAATCACAGCTTGCTGTAGCACCACGAATCCTAAAATTTTACCTTGACTTTCCAATGGCACTAAAAGTACCGCAGGCAATTTCTCTATCGCAAATAATGGAGCAGAGGTCAAGGTATCGTTTTGATCTGTATAGTCATCAAAGATTACTGGTTTTCCAGAATCCATGAAGGCACGTTGGCATAAACCACAGTCTGAAATCAAGAAAGACTCAGCTAAGGTGTCTAGTTTACTAGTGCCAGAATTTTGTGTTTCTCTAGCCCATTGGGCGATTACACTAGCTTTCGCTTTGGGGATTTGTTTTTTAGCTTGAGTCTTAAATAGCGGATCTGTATATTTTAGTAAGATGAGCAAACCCCGATCTGCCTGTAGAGATTCGGCTGTCGAGGCGATAACTAACTGAAGCATTTGATTCAGCTCCAAGTTGCTACGACTCAATATGGTTAATTGTTTGATCAAGCTTTGATGGTGCTTACTTTTTTGCAGGGACTGCTCTTGATGAGTAATTTGTTGAGCTTGTGCCACTCCAGAAAAAGCGATCGCGCAAGCCGACTCCACTTCTTTGAGCAATTGTTTTTCTGATTCACTCCATTCATAAGGTTGGAATTTAATCAGATTAATCACTCCATTATTATTGCCACCAAAGCGAGTGGGAATTGCCAAAACCGCTTTTATCGGTAGTGGTAAATATTGACACCCAATTACCAGACTATTCTGAATGATGGAAATGTCTTCAATAGTCAATGGTTGGGCAGCACATTGTAACACTGGCGAGTGCATAAGCAACTGTTCCATCGAAAACATTTCTTCTGGGTGTGGCAACCCTAGAAACTCATCAGCACACCAATTAGTAGTAGTTGCTTCGTCTGATGTCTCATCTGCCACTGAAACTAAGCAGCAGCAATCTACTTGAAACGCAACTCCTAGCAATTGGGCAATCTCTTGCAGCATCAAAGCCGTAGCAGAGCCATTAGCAATGATTTGGTTAATCTTTTGTACCAATTCGCGGGCAGGTTCTTCCTGATGCTGCATCAGCTTGACTTGGTAAGGTTGTAGTCGATCTATGTCATCTACGTAATGTGGCGGCGATGATAAAGGCTTTTTCATTTTTGGCACGCCCTCGGATAGTAACCCCATTGTTCTTGCACCCAACCTCTTGGCATATTCTTCACCGTTAGTTGTGTTGCTACACCCTGATAATTGACAAATTTTGTGTGAATACTTTCTCTCACCTGTTATAGCCCTTTTCTATATCAGATGGCCAAATTTCCACTACATCAAGCAAATTGCTACATTGGGACATAAGTAATAAAATACTCAAAATATCCTATAAATGCTTAAGTTAGCTTATTTTTAACTGCACTGTCTTGAAATAATTTATTAACTTTATCCTGTCTGTAAGTATACATAAACCGTAATTTCTCTGGAATCACAGCAAAATTCCCCTTTTGAGCGCGTAAAATTACGTAACTTGCTTTATAAAGCTTTATTACATTTATTGAAAAAACTAGTAGGTTTAACAAGCTACTCCTCGATCTCCGTAACTCTCAGTAAAATATCAACAAAAGTAAAGGAAACACGAGGAGGTTGTTCTTGCAGTGTAGGCTTCTCTTGTCTAGGAGAGGCTGCATCAACGAGACGCACTTGTGTTCAGACCCGATCTACATTGATAGCGTAACTATGGTAGCGAGTTCGTAAACGTCTTGTTTCCAACCTATGGCAGAAATTTGGAGTAGAGCCAATACTGCTCGGGTTTTGGATTTTTAACTCGGAATTGGATTTGGGGGAAAAGGTTACTGGGTTTAGGTTAAAGGTTTTTTCTTTCCCCTTTTCCAAAACCCGACAAGTATTGGGAGTAGAGCTTAAATTTAAATAAATTCTTGTTCACTAGGGCTTGCGGCAGTTCTAGCTAAATTGTGAATGCAGCCCAGTTATTAGTAAAAATAACTAGGCTGCATTCGTTTGAATATAAAAAAAAACCACATCTATTTTCAGAAGTATATTTTTTAAAGTAGTAAGAGCATTTTGTACTCCCTGCTGGTAGGGCGAGCTAGATGCCCTCCCTACACCAGGTTTCAAAATAGACGAAGTTTATCCAGCCAAGCTCTCGACACTCAGAGGAACCATATCGCCATTCCTCGTTAGTCCTAACAACATCGGTTCTTGGGGTTGAATTAGTTGACCTGTAAGCACACAGCGTTCTTCTTGTTGAGCTGTGGCAGCTATGCTAGCTCGAATGTCGGATCGCGAAAATCGAGGTTTCCACTCACCTGATTTTTGCTGGACATAATTCCAAAGGATATCTCGGATTAGAGCTTGATATCCCTGATTTCCAGCTATTTCTTTGAGCTTATCTTTGAGCTCCCGCTCTAGACGAATGCTGGTAACTTCCATATCGGTGGTTGGAGTGCGAGCGATCGTATGCATCAGTTTTTCTCCTTGAAGGTATAGACAGGATAGTAATACAAGTGTAGTATGTTTAAAGGAATGTTCAATAGGTGAAATTTTCTGTGAAATCTATTTACCCCATCTCTACTTCAATTTTGTGCCCTACCAATTGCCGAACCAATTGGGAATCAGCTGCTATGGAAGTGGAGTATTTATTTATGGGCGATGGTAGCCAAAATCATAGGCAAATCACAGAAGGTAATGATGATTATAAGTATGTAGCCATTAGTGCACTAATTGCAAAACCACAACTAAATCAAAAAAGCGGGGGGTACAGGCAAACCAATCCTGTACCGATATGAGACCAGAAAATTTTCCGGTCAATTCTAACCCCCGCTTCACCGAAAACTTGAAGCGGGGGTTTTTTTATAAGGAGTTAAGCTGTGACGATATCTTCCATGCGCGGCGCGAACGCAATGCAAGTGTTAGAGCAATCTGTGGTGGTGTTTTCTCAAAATTACTTGCCACTATGTCGGGTCAATATCAAGCGGGCGATTGTGCTGTTAGTAACGAACAAGGCGCAACCGCTGGGTTTTACCACAGAAGGCGGCTGGCAAGTTCACTCACCCAATTTGGTAATTGATGTACCAAAACACATTCGCTTGACAATCACTTCTAATGAGCGGATGTGGAAAATTCCGCCAGTTAATCGGCGGGAAGTGTTGCGGCGAGACCATCACAGTTGCCAATATTGCGGTAGTGGCAAACATCTAACGCTAGATCATGTGATGCCGCGTTCTAAAGGCGGTTCTCACACTTGGGATAACGTAGTCACAGCTTGTGAAAGATGTAACTCCCGTAAAGGCGATCGCACTCTGTTTGAAGCTGGTATGCAACTGCGTACCAAACCAAAAGCGCCAATCCACCCCGCGATTTCTTTTGCTGAACAGTTTTGGATAGATATGCAAGCAAACCTGGAATAACAGGAGAGCATAAGGAATGCTGAAATTAACTTACACTGAAAGCAGTTTTGATTTAGAATGTATCACTCTGTCGCTAGAAGAATGGGTAGCGCAACGAGTGATTTTAGCCCTGCGAGTTGGGCAAAGTTTGTGCATTGAACCGAGTACCGCTTCCTTTTTGCTTCCTGTTGATTTGCCAGGAGTAGAAGTACTGAGGTCTGAGGTAAAAAGAGATGACAGAGAAATCATTGCTCTGTGTGCGTGCGATGCCGAATATATGGAAGTCACCCTGCGGGGTTCTTGGCTATCAGTTAGTTCTAAGGATTCTGTTGGTGTGTTTGTTACCACGATGAGCGATCGCGCTGAGTTCTTTTTGCACAAACTTTGGCAAGAAGCTCAATCTTGTGCCTCTGTCATGAGTGAATAAACGAAATAGTCGGGTGACTCAATTTTGAATTTTGGATTTTAGATTTGTTCTCACGTTGAAATTCGGGGGTAACTCTTGGAGACGCTGCGAGAACAAACATTTTGGGATTTTGGATTACTCAATCCAAAATCCCAAATTTAAAATCTAAAATCAGGTGAGGAGAATATCTCACCCTTTATTGCGCCATTTTGAGTAGTTCAGGGATTGTCACAAATCGGTAGCCTTGCTGTTTGAGTCCGTTGATGATTTGTGGCAAAGCTTCTACAGTTCTGTGGCGATCGCCACCACCATCATGCATTAAAACAATGAAACCAGGTTTCGCGCCTTTCAGGACATTATTTACAAATGCCTGCGGTTTGGCGTGAGGATCGGTATCAGCTGAAGTTAGCGACCACATAATTACAGCATCTTTCCGGCTTTTGGCGTAAGCGGCTAGTCCGTTATTTAAAAAGCCTCCAGGAGGACGAAACAGAGAAGTTTTGACTCCTGTAATTTTGTATATCAGATCGGCTGTGCGATCGATTTCACTCTTGGCTGTGGCTTCATCCATTCGCCGATACCAATGATGCCAAGTATGGTTGCCAATGGCGTGTCCCTCGGCTACTTCACGCTTGGCTAAGTCTGGATTTGCTTCTAAAGCTTGTCCTACCCAAAAGAATGTTGCTTTAACATCATTTTGCTTCAAGATATCCAGCATTTCTAGGGTTGTTTTTGGCCAGGGCCCATCATCAATGCTGAGAGCAATAACCTTTTCGTTGTTATTGGGTTGTACCTTATAAACTGTTTTTCCCTGAAATTTATCTGGGACTGTAAAGGTAGGGTTTTCTACTTTGACTGATGGCGGTAGATGGGCATTAATTTGGCCCTTTGCTGGATCTTGAAGTGCAGTATGGATTTTGCTTATTGGCTGGTTCAATCCCGATTGTGGGGAGATACCTGGAGCAATACTACAAGCTGTAACACTAGAGGCGATCGCGACGATACTAATTATCTGTTGTCGCTTAAAGGAGTTATCTGTCACGTCAGGCTTTTAAAGATTCACACAATCATAAGCTGTAGTTTGATTTTTCAGAGAGTTTAGCAAGCTCAAATATAAGTGCAGCAGCTTGTATAGACAATTTCAAAAAAACTTTCTAAAACCCCTTGACACCTTTTGTAGTATTTTGTAGTATATTTGTAGTGAGGCGAAAGACAAAGCTTCTCAAGAGTCAAATTTATGTTCTACATCCAACTAAAGGACAGGCGTTGGAATAAACCAGAGTCCCCAGTCAACAAAACTGCTCCTACTTGCAAACCATCGGTAGTAGAGGCAATAAACGAAAAAAGTTCTAAGTTTGCACTCATCAAAACCACTGAATACATCCGTAATACACAACAGGCTTGCTACCTAGAGTTTCGGTTGTTTTCTTAACAGTTTCTAACAGTAAAAAGTAATTTTTCTGAACCTTGAAAACTAAATAATAAATGGGCAAGTTCACCAACAAAATTTGTGTTTAAAAACCTAAAATTTTAGGCACAGATTCTCAAAAATCGGGGTG
This sequence comes from Nostoc sp. DSM 114167, assembly GCF_052692655.1. Classification (NCBI taxonomy): domain Bacteria; kingdom Bacillati; phylum Cyanobacteriota; class Cyanophyceae; order Nostocales; family Nostocaceae; genus Nostoc; species Nostoc sp. DSM 114167. The sequence continues at coordinate 1,303,248 of NZ_CP195116.1, read as the reverse complement.
TAGCTCAACTGGCTAGAGCGTTCCGTTGTCTGCGGAAATGTTGCGGGTTCAAGTCCCGTCACCCTGGTTGCAGTCCTGTAGGCGAATAGTTTAAGCCGTCAGTTTCTCAAGCTGAAGATTGCGAGTGCGAATCTCGTCGGGACTCCCAAATGGTCAGGTAGCCAAGTTGGTAAGGCGTTGGTCTGCAAAACCAATTAGCGCGGGTTCAAATCCCGCCTTGACCTCTGTCGCAGCGTAGCTTAATCAGCAAAGCCCCAGGTTCATACCCTGGTATATGCGGGTGCAAATCCCGCTGCTGCCACCAAATGCAGGGATGGTGTAACGGCAACACCTCGTGACTCCAAATCCGATGTTCTGGGTTCAAATCCTAGTCCCTGCGTCAATCATGCCCCTGTGGACGAATGGTTAAGTCGCTGTTCTTTCAAAGCAGAAATTGCGGGTTCAAGTCCCGTCAGGGGAATCATTTTGGGTCGGTGGCCGAGTCTGGTTGAAGGCGACAGTCTGTAAAACTGTTCTTTTTTGCACGCAGGTTCAAATCCTGCTCGACCCACTGTGGAGAGGTGGCTGAGTGGCTGAAAGCGTCCTCCTGCTAAGAGGAAACGGGTAGTTAATATCCGTCGCAGGTTCAAATCCTGTTCTCTCCGTTTTGAGAGTGTGGTGTAACTGGATAACATCTCAGTCTACGAAACTGAAGACGTGAGGGTTCAAATCCCTCCACTCTCGTTACATGGGAGAGATGATGGAGTGGCTGATTCGAGTTGAATTAAACCAGTCCACTGGGTAAAACCCATCTCTCCTCCTTATCCCCCGGTAGCTCAGTTGGTAGTTAGCGCCTGTCTGAAGAACAGGAGGTCGTCGGTTCGATTCCGACCTGGGGGGCTTCGTTGCCTCATAGCTCAATGGTAGAGCAAGCGGCTGTTAACCGCGCGGTTGTAGGTTCGAGTCCTACTGAGGCAGCCATTCATTGCCGGGTGGACGAATTGGTAAGTCGCATCGCTCTGAACGATGAGGTTGCAGGTTCAAACCCTGCCCTGGCAATAAAGCCCTGTGGTGTAATTGGCAACATAGCGCCCTTTGAAGGCGAAGATTCCAGGTTCGACCCCTGGTGGGGCTGCCAAACTTTGCTCTTGTAGCCCAACTGGAAGAGGCTGCCGTCTCAAAAACGGTATGTTGTGGGTTCAATTCCCACCAAGAGTACCAAAACTTGCTCCTGTAGCCCAATTGGAAGAGGTGGCAGACTTAAAATCTGTTTAGTTGTGGGTTCGACTCCCACCAGGAGTACCAACGGGATGTAATTCAGTGGCCAGAAGCCATGCTTTGGGAGCATGGAGTCGCAGGTTCAAATCCTGCCATCCCGATATACCCCTGTGACGGAACTGGTATACGTGCTGGAATCAGAGTCCAGATTTTGCAGGTTCAATTCCTGTTACCAGCTCCAGAATGCGGATATGGTGTAACGGTAGCATCTGAGTCTTCCAAACTCTAGGCACGAGTTCAAGTCTCGTTATCCGCTTTAAAAATTTGCGGGTGTGATGTAATCGGTAGCATCTGAGTACGCCATACTCAGTGCGTGGGTTCAAGTCCCTCCACTCGCTTGCGTAGTCCTGTAGCTTCAACGGTAGAGCAAGTGCCTTACAAGCAAGAGGTTGCAGGTTCAAATCCTGCCAGGACTACCAAATGTTGGGAGTGTAGCTCAATGGAATAGAGCTTCGAGCTTCTACCTCGAAAGTTGTGGGTTCGAGTCCTACCACTCCCGCCTTAACAAGTCAAAAGTCAAAAGAATGAATTTAATATTTTTCTTTCTTTTTAGTTTTTACTTTGCTCTTTTTACTTATTTGATGGGGTCATAGCTCAAATGGCTAGAGCGCCTGCCTTGCAAGCAGGAGGTTATGGGTTCAATTCCCATTGATTCCACTGATGATGGTGTCTGAAGCCAAAGTGGTCGATGCGCTGGTTTGTGGAACCAGTCATAGCGGGTTCAAGCCCCGTCAGGCACCCCTGAATGGAAGATGCCGCTGAATGGACGGCAACTGGTCTTGAAAACCAGGGTATGGGCAACTGTAGGGGTTCGATTCCTCCATCTTCCACCTATCCACCTGGAGCCGAAAAGCGAGGCGCTGTGCTGATAACACAGAAATAGGAGGGGCAGTACCTCCCTGGTGGATTTATATCTAAATGTTGGTATTACAAATCGCACCAACTCATTTCTTATTTAAATTAACTAGGGTGGTTGGCATACCGGCTGTGCAGCGGGCTTTTAACCCGCAGAAATAGGTTCGACCCCTATACCACCCACTAAACAATTCAAAATTCAAGTTGCGCTTCTAGCGCACCAAAGGTGCGACTCAAAATTCAAAATTACGGAATGCCATTCTAGCTATTAGCTAATATGCAACTTGAATGCGCGTTGGGTTATGAATAGCAACCAGCGATCGCTAGTTGAGCATGTTGCAATAATACATCTTTATCCAAAGCATGTATAGGATATTGCGGTGTTACTGCCAGTAGTTTCTCTATTCTTTCTCTAGCTGCTTCTACGACTGCTTCATCTAAGCTACCGTTACTGAGCGAATCAGCAAAATCTTCAGCAATCCGATAAGTTCTTTCAATAGATGATGAATTAATATTACGAGACACAATAAACAAGTCGCAGCCTGCATTAAATGACCGCGCTACAGTACCAGCCTTCATAAACATATCTGAAATCGCTTTCATATCCAAATCATCAGATACAACTACTCCCTCAAAGCCAAGTTCGTCTCTAAGTATGGTTTTGAGGATAGTCTGAGAAAGCGTTCCTGGCACATCAGGATCTATTTTGGGAAATAAGATATGGACAGTCATAATCAAAGGAATCTGTACTTCGATTAAAGCTCTGAAGGGTATAAGTTCTCGAAGTCGCAGGTCTTCTAGAGTTAAATTCAGTATTGGTAGCTCAATGTGAGAGTCCTTGCTGGTGTCTCCATGCCCAGGAAAGTGTTTAGCGCATCCCAAAATTCCTGAATCTCGAAGTCCAAGATAATAGTCACGAGCACCTTGAGTGGCAGTTTCGGGAGTGTTACCAAAGGCGCGCGGCCCAATCACGGGGTTGTCGGGATGAGAAAAAATATCTGCTACAGGTGCCCAAGATAAATTGATTCCCAATGATTTTAGTTCTACTGCTGTGGCTTTTGCTACTTCGTAAGCGTGCGATCGCAGCAAATAAGCGTGAGGAAAGCGGGTAATTGGCAGTGGTGTACGAATTACACGCCCTCCTTCATGATCGAGAGTGAGGAACATGGAATCACGTTCAGTATATTCTCGTATCTGCCTGTTTAAATCCTTGAAGCTTTCCAGCCAAAGCTGATACGGGGTGCCATCCAAAAAGTTTTTAGCAAAAAAGATCGCCCCAATCGGTTTTAATTCATTGAGTGCGCGTTTATCGTCATCGCTTAATGTCGTGCCGGAAATACCTAAAATTAAGTGATGTCCAAAACGCCTTAGCTCCTGCGATACACCCATAATCTTTTACCTATAAGTTGTGCGGTAAACAACTTGGTTGTTCAACCTAGAGGACATAAACATTTATCCTACACCCTTATAGGGAGAGGAAAGTTTTCTTTTAAGTAATGCCCCAGATATTTCCTGATAGCAAATACACAAATTAGCCAAGAAATCAACTACTTTAAGACAACTTTTAAAATTAGCTATTTTCAGTCAAAGGAAATACTTTTGTTTCCCTAAATCACTTGCATGTAAATATAGATAAAGTGCGTGCCGCAAAGCTATTGCCAACAATGGTATTGGCAATTTGTTTGGGCAGGTGCGCGTAGGTAAAATTCCCTTTGGCAAAAGTTTTTTGGGGAAGCGATCGCACAACAACTGCCAAATGTAACGGATTGCAACGTATAATGAAAACGATAAAACGGTTAAGAAATATTGAAGAGCAGTAGGGTTACATGCGAGTAGCGATCGCGGGAGCGGGACTAGCAGGACTTTCCTGCGCGAAATATCTTACAGACGCAGGTCACACACCCATTGTCTTGGAACGTCGAGACGTTCTAGGCGGTAAAGTGGCCGCGTGGAAAGATGCTGACGGAGACTGGTACGAAACAGGTCTGCACATCTTTTTTGGCGCATATCCCAATATGTTGCAGTTATTCAAAGAACTAGACATTGAAGATCGATTGCAGTGGAAAGAACACACAATGATCTTCAACCAGCCGGATGCACCAGGTACTTACAGTCGCTTTGATTTCCCAGATTTGCCGGCACCAATTAATGGTATAGTGGCAATTCTGCGAAACAACGACATGCTGACATGGCCAGAAAAAATCCGCTTTGGGATCGGATTATTGCCGGCCATGATTCAGGGGCAAAAGTACGTTGAAGAAATGGACAAATATTCCTGGACAGATTGGCTGCGTAAACACAAAATTCCAGAACGGGTCAATAAAGAAGTTTTTATTGCCATGGCCAAGTCGCTGAATTTCATTGGGCCAGATGAAATTTCAGCAACCATTCTTTTAACTGCCCTCAATCGTTTCCTCCAAGAAAAAAAAGGCTCGAAAATGGCCTTTCTGGATGGTTCGCCAACAGAACGATTGTGTCAGCCGATAGTAGATTACATCACCGAACGCGGTGGAGAAGTCCGCTTGAATGCCCCTTTAAAAGAGATTTTGCTAAACGCCGATGGTAGCGTCAAAGGTTACTTGATGCGGGGGTTGAATGGAAATGAAGATGAAGTTTTCACGGCGGATTTGTATGTATCGGCTATACCAGTTGATCCTCTGAAGGTGATTTTGCCAGCACCTTGGAAAGAAATGGAGTTTTTCCAAAAGCTAGATGGGTTGGAGGGCGTACCTGTAATTAACGTGCATTTGTGGTTCGATCGTAAACTTACGCAAATTGATCACTTGCTATTCTCGCGATCGCCCCTCCTAAGCGTTTATGCTGATATGAGCAATACCTGCCGTGAATACGCCAACCCCGATCGCTCGATGCTGGAATTAGTTCTAGCCCCGGCAAAAGATTGGATTGCCAAATCCGATGAGGAGATTGTGGCTGCAACTATTGCCGAGTTAGAAAAACTCTTCCCCGACCACTTTGGGGGAGACAATCCAGCAACATTGCTGAAATCTCATGTGGTGAAAACGCCCCGTTCAGTTTACAAAGCGACCCCTGGTCGTCAACAGTACCGTCCCTCGCAAACAACTCCCATTAGTAATTTCTATCTTAGCGGGGATTACACCATGCAACGCTACTTAGCCAGTATGGAAGGTGCCGTACTTTCTGGTAAGCTGACAGCGCAGGCGATTTCTGAGGCCCTCCCGGTAGCAAATTCCTCAAACCTGCAAACGCTCACCCGACCGCCCGCAACGAATGCTGCAACTGCCTGATTCCCCGCCGCGCATGAAAACGCTGGTCTCTGTAGACGAGTCATACAAACTTTGTCGGCATCTCACAGCAAAGTATGCCAAGACCTTTTACCTGGGTACTTTGCTGATGAGTCCGGTAAAACGTCAATCTATTTGGTCAATATACGCTTGGTGTCGCCGTACAGATGAATTGGTGGATGGTCCCGCATCTGCTATTACCACGCCAGAAACCCTAGACCTATGGGAACAGCAGCTGGAATCGATTTTTGCGGGGCGTCCATTAGAAAATTACGATGTAGCTTTAGTTGATACCCTCCAGCGCTTTCCGATGGACATTCAACCATTTCGGGATATGATTGCCGGTCAGCGCATGGACTTATATCGTAGTCGTTATGAAACCTTTGAGGATTTATACCTCTACTGTTACCGCGTTGCTGGCACTGTTGGCTTAATGTCAACATCCGTTATGGGTGTGGATAACACCATATATGCAGCACCGTGGCAACAGAACAAACAACCTTATGTTCCCATAGAAGAAGCGATCGCTCTCGGAATTGCCAATCAACTCACCAACATCTTGCGGGATGTGGGAGAAGATGCCAAACGGGGACGGATCTACATTCCCCTGGAAGACTTGGCAAAATTTAACTATACCGAGCAAGACTTCTTCAAAGGTGTGGTAGACGATCGTTGGCGGGCATTGATGCGCTTTCAAATTGACCGCGCCCGCCAATTTTACACCACATCCGACCAGGGAATTACTTATTTAGCATCCGATGCCCGTTGGCCTGTATGGGCAGCATCAATGCTGTACGGTCAAATTTTGGAGGCGATTGAACGCAACGATTACGATGTATTCAGTCAGCGGGCTTTCGTTCCCCAGTGGAAAAAGTTACGCACCTTGCCCATAGCTTGGATGCGATCGCAAGTCCTTTAAAAAATTAGTCATTTGTCCCTAGTCCTTAGTCCTTAGAGTTTTATAAATGACTAATGACCCTTCGGGTGACGCTCCTGCGTCGCTAGCGCTGCGCTAACGCCAGTTGCTCATGGGGGAAACCCCCAAGACCGCACTGGCTCACCAATGACAAATGACTATTGACTCTTAATGGCAAGTCTGGTAACATTGATATTCGTGAGTCATGGAGAGGTGGCTGAGTGGTCGAAAGCGGCAGATTGCTAATCTGTTGTACGGCAGGCAACTCCGTACCGAGGGTTCGAATCCCTCCCTCTCCGTTTTTCAAGTTTTGATACACGGAATAAACTCCGTGTTTAAAAATAAATACCAATCCAGACGTAAACACTTCTACTCCCAAAGATGGATGATATGATTTATGCTTTGGAGTCTTGCTAAGATCCAGCTAGTTAGAAACCTAGTTTGACTCTTAAGTTTTAGGCTTCCTAGATATCTGAGGAGTATAAGCAATTTATGAAAAAATTTAGTGCCGCCTTAACTTTAAGTATAGCTACCCTAGCAACTGGGTTTCTAGTTGGAGCTTGTGGTGATAGCAGTACGCCCAATGGCACAGCTAACAACGCAACTACCGCTACCACAGCAGCAAACTCAACTACTACAAGCAGTGCTAAAGGGCTAAAAATTGGTTCTCTGTTACCGACGACAGGCGACTTGGCTTCTGTAGGACAGCAAATGCTAGGTTCCATCCCTTTACTGGTCGATACGGTCAACGCTTGCGGTGGGGTAAATGGCGAACCTGTTACTTTGGTGCAAGTAGATGACCAAACCGACCCGAAAGCTGGAGCTGCCGGTATGACCAAACTAGCAACTTTAGATAAAGTAGCAGGTGTAGTTGGTTCCTTTGCCAGTAGCGTTTCTAGTGCAGCAGTCTCCATTGCCACACCGAATAAAGTCATGCTGGTTTCCCCTGGTAGTACCAGTACCGTGTTTACCGAAAAGGCACAAAAAGGCGACTTTAAAGGCTTTTGGGCGCGTACTGCTCCCCCCGATACCTATCAAGCACTAGCCTTAGCCCAACTTGCTAACAAAAAAGGTTTCAAGCGAGTTTCTACAGTCGTGATTAATAACGATTATGGCGTAGGCTTTGAAAAAGCATTTGTGCAAACTTTTGAAAAATTGGGTGGAACTATAGTTAATAAAGATAAGCCTGTCCGCTACGACCCGAAAGCCCAGACATTTGATACAGAAGCGTCTGCTGCTTTTGCTGGGAAGCCAGATGCAGTCTTGGCTGTAATGTATGCGGAAACTGGTAGTCTGTTCCTGAAAGCCGCTTATCAACAAGGTGTGGCCAAGGGAGTACAGATTCTGCTGACAGATGGGGTAAAATCACCTACTTTTCCCGAACAAGTTGGCAAAGGCGGTGATGGTAAATATATTTTAACAGGAGCGATCGGTACAGTACCGGGTTCCGATGGTAAAGCATTAGAAGCTTTCAACAAGCTGTGGAAGGATAAAAAAGGTGGTGCGCCAGGGGAATACGCTCCTCAAGCTTGGGATGCAGCTGCTTTATTAACATTAGCGGCGCAAGCTGCTAAGGAAAATACAGGCGTTGGTATAGCCAGCAAAATCCGGGAAGTTGCTGATGGCCCTGGCACAGAAGTTACTGATGTCTGCGAGGGATTGAAGTTACTTAAAGATGGTAAAAAGATTAACTACCAAGGAGCTAGCGGCAACGTAGATGTTGATGCTAACGGCGATGTCGTCGGTGTATACGATGTTTGGACAGTAGGAGACGATGGCACAATCAAGGTGATTGACAAAGTTACCCCTAAGTAGAAATTAGGAGTGAAGAGTGAAGAGTTATGAATTATGAATTAAGAATTAGGAGTTAGGAGTGAAGAGTTATGAGTTATAAGTGAAACATTACGAACTCTTAACTTCTAACTCATAACTCCTAACTCTTAACTTTTAAAGCCCACTGAAGTTGTAACCAACTCCTAATAACAAGCCCACATCAGTTTGATCGAAGAATCCGGCATTGATAGCAGCTGTTGCCGTAAATTGAGAAGTTAGAGGCACATCTATCCCACCAGACACCAAAAAGGCAAATTGCGAATCATCACCAGTTTTGTAAGCTGCACCCACTCCGACGTAAGGTGCGATCGCTAATGGTTCGCTAAAAGCATCTGCTGGTTTAAAGGTAAAATCGTAGGTGATCGGAAGTAGAACTGTGGTGTTATCTCCAAATACGGCTGAGGGTCGTATTGATATAGAATTTGTCAGTCCGATTTTGCTAACTACCGCAAAGTTACCGTCGCCCAAAGACGTGTCACCACCACTCAAACCAATGTTAGCAGCGACGCCCAGATAGCTACTACCACCATTGGTAGTTCTACCTAAATCAATATCTGATTGCGCCACTTTGGTAGCAGATGGTTGAGCAGGAGTTTGAGAAGTCGGTTGTACAGGTTCAGAGGTTAGCGTTGCAGATGAGGTTGCCACTGTGCCTGGAACAGGTATGGGTGTTACACTGGCGTTTTCTTGTATGGCAGCGTTAGGCGATTGCTCTACCTGAGTTAAATTTGTGACTGCAAAAGTTTCAGTTGTTTCTGTAGAGAGGTTTTGGCTAAACTCTTTGGGAGACGCTATGGTTGCGGAAGGTTCAGTTAATGCCCGATCGCTCAACTTGTTTACTGTCTGGGCGCTTACAGATAAACCGCTACTCACGAATGCAAGAGTAGCTAAACTTGGCAACCAAAAAACACCTTTACGAAGAAAAATAGTATTCACGTTCACTCCTAAAACAATGTTGCCGCGAAAAACAAAGATTTTGTTGATTTTAGTCAACAAATTCGGGCAATATTCAAAATTTAACATCAAAAAATCGGTTTTTGCATTCTGACCTTACTTGATTTCTCTAGTTAATATTTATTAGCAAAAAATTAAATTTTATAGTAATCCTGAATCACTCGCGAAAAACAAGATATCCAACGACTTTTACAAAATCGTGGATTTGTGGGTGGCAATTTTCACAAATTAAATAGAATTGATATATTTATTTGAAATATCCTGAATTTGGTAGATGACAAATAGTCTCTTTGCTTAAAATTAAGATAGTGTTTGTTAAGGAGGCGATGCCTACGGCGGGCTGCGCCAACGCGATTGCCATCTATTCCATGAACGAAAGAAGTTTATTAGTATAACTGCTTTGTTGCCAAAGGTAGTTAGATTGTGAAGTGATATTACAAAGCTTTCAAAAATATTTAGAAATTGCCTACAAGGCAAACATAGTTCTAACGTAGAACCTATTAGGAGAGACTTGAGGCAAATGTGATGAGCGAAAATAATATTCAAAAGTACCGGTTTGTCTGTACCCTGACTTTCGGTGATATCTACGGTCAAATAATTGTTTGGTTGATTACAATTACCCTAAGTTTGGCATCAGCCTTGGCGTTGATGGGTGCCAAGCGTCCCGTGTACGCATTAGCAACAGCGGGTCTCGTTGTTCTGCTATCGCTACCTTTCTTGTTGTTCGCGTTTGTCACTACCTTGTTAAATCATATTGAAGTCAGTCCTGTAGGGCCAGGAACCAAAATGGAACCCATACCAGGTAATGTCTCTCAGCAACAACCTGTACAAGCAACTAGCTAAAGAGTTAGGAGTTATGAGTAGAGACGCGATTAATCGCGTCTGTACAAGAGTTATGAGTCACTCTACCTGTGCCATAACTCTTTGTTTTTAACTTTTCACTCCTAATTTCAAAATTTGTTACAACCTCCCTGTATAGAAGCAGGGATTTTTTGTACAGATGTTATTGTTACAACGCACTAGCTGATTAATCACATCTCTACAATAGAACAGCAGTGGTTTGCTATCAGAGGGCTAATTATGCTGGAACACGATGTGATTATTGTCGGGGGCGGATTGGCGGGATGTCGCGCTGCTGTAGAAATTGCCCGCACTGACCCTAGTTTAAATATTGCTGTCGTTGCCAAAACCCACCCAATTCGTTCTCACTCGGTGGCAGCTCAAGGGGGTATGGCTGCATCGCTGAAAAATGTTGATTCCGAAGATAGTTGGGAAGCACACGCTTTTGATACTGTCAAGGGTTCTGATTACTTGGCAGACCAAGATGCTGTGGCAATTCTCGCTCAAGAAGCGCCAGATGTGGTAATTGACTTGGAACATCTCGGCGTTTTGTTCTCTCGCTTACCCGATGGGCGCATTGCCCAAAGAGCTTTTGGCGGACATTCACACAACCGCACTTGTTACGCTGCTGACAAAACCGGTCACGCGATTTTGCACGAATTGGTTAACAACTTGCGGCGTTATGGCGTGCAAGTTTATGAAGAGTGGTACGTGATGCGTCTCATTTTGGAAGAAAATGAGGCGAAGGGTGTGGTCATGTTCCATCTTTTGGATGGACATATCGAGGTGGTGCGGGCTAAGGCGGTGATGTTTGCCACAGGGGGCTATGGTCGCGTTTATAACACTACCTCCAATGATTACGCTTCTTCGGGTGATGGTTTGGCAATGACTGCGATCGCAGGTTTGCCCCTGGAAGATATGGAATTTGTGCAGTTTCATCCTACTGGCTTATATCCGGTAGGGGTGCTGATTTCAGAAGCGGTACGGGGAGAAGGCGCGTATCTAATTAACAGTGAAGGCGATCGCTTTATGGCGAACTATGCCCCCAGTCGCATGGAACTAGCTCCTCGTGATATTACCTCACGAGCGATCGCTTACGAAATTCGCGCTGGACGTGGTATTCATCTCAATGGCAGTGCTGGTGGCCCCTTTGTCTATTTGGATCTGCGCCATCTGGGCAAAGAAAAAATTATGAGTCGCGTTCCCTTCTGCTGGGAAGAAGCCCATCGTTTGGTAGGTGTTGATGCAGTAACTCAACCGATGCCAGTCCGCCCAACAATTCACTATTGTATGGGTGGTATCCCAGTTAATACTGATGGACAAGTCCGTAGCAGTGGTGATGGTTTAGTTGATGCTTTCTTTGCCGCTGGCGAAACATCTTGTGTTTCTGTACATGGGGCGAATCGCTTGGGGAGTAATTCACTGCTGGAGTGTGTAGTTTATGGTAAAAGAACTGGAGCTGCGATCGCCAAATTTGTGCAAAAACGGAAGTTACCCTCTGTTGATGAACAAAGGTATGTAACAGAAGCCCAGCAACAAATTCAAGCTTTGCTAGAACAACCAGGACAGTACCGCATTAACCAAGTTCGTGAAGCTTTTCAGGATTGTATGACTGAGTACTGCGGTGTTTTCCGCACTGAGGCATTAATGACTGAAGGTTTGCAGAAACTAGAAGAAATACAACAAAAATATCCGCAAATTTATTTAGATGACAAAGGTAGTTGCTGGAATACAGAACTCGTAGAAGCCTTGGAATTGCGAAGTTTAATGGTAGTAGGACAAACTATTTTGGCATCAGCCCTAAATCGCCAAGAAAGCCGTGGCGCTCATTTCCGCGAAGATTATTCCGAACGAGATGATGCTAACTTTCTCAAACATACAATGGCTTACTATTCACCAGCCGGAATTGATATTCAATATAGACCGGTGGCGATTACTATGTTTGAGCCAAAAGAGCGGAAGTATTAGCCAAAGATAAATTTATGTGAGAAATCGAGGGGACTACAAAAATTGTGTCCACCTCGATTCAGAATATGAAATGATTAAGTTATCAATCAGAACCTAATTGTTTCTGAATTACAGCTGTTATCTTTTCTTCCCAAGCCGGATCATTTAATTGTATTGCAGCATCGCTATGACGAGATTTTCGTCTATCCATGTAAGCATAAAAGGCTTCTTTATCATCCTTATGGTTGATAAAGTAACTCTTTAGCTCTTGGTCGCTCATTGCTGCATAGTTTACATTATTCATGGTTTCATACTACAAGATTTTACGATCGCACCTACATAATGTGAGATTTAGCAGTAAGTGCGAAGATATTTTCTGTATGTCGTAAAATTCTTACTATAAAAAACAATATATTTAAAATATGAGCGATTCACAAACTTGGTATATTGTCAAGCGTTCTGCTGGAAATTGTGAAATTATCCCTAGCGACCAAGTTGGCAACGATAATCTAGAGATTATAGAACAGTGGGGGCCTTTTAGTTCGCAAGAAGAAGCGATCGCTCGACGTGTCGGACTCATTAGGGCTGGAAAGTGCCAACCAGTTTAAGTTAGTAGTTAGAAGTTGATAGTGACGGTCTTTATTTCTAACTCCTCACTATTCACTCCTAACTTTATTCCTAACTCTTCATTTTTCTGCCGTAGGTGTGCCCTTTTCAGCAATTTTTTTACCTATCACTTCCACCGCTTTAGCGAATTGAGGGTCTGCAAGAGTCGCGAGTTTGTCACGTTCATGCAGCCACAAATCCTCCATCTGCTTTTTGCTCAAATCCACTTTCACATCTGGCGAAATGCCTTTGTGATTGATATCTGTACCATTGGGGGTATAGTAATGAGCAATTGTCACCGCTAATCCTGAACCATCTTCTAGGGGACGCACCGATTGCACTAGTCCCTTACCAAAGGTTTGAGTACCGACCAAAGTAGCACGCTTATTATCCTGCAAAGCTCCTGAGAGGATTTCACTGGCACTAGCGGAACCTTTATCTACCAGCACCACCAACGGTTTATTTGTTAAGGCTTTTCCGTTTGCCTCTTCCTTTTCTGCCTCTCCTTGGCGTTCAACAGTGGAGACAATCTTACCTTTATCTATCCACATCCGGGCGATATCTACGCTGGAGAAAAGTAAGCCGCCTGGATTACCACGCAAATCGAGAATATATCCAGCTACCTTTTTGCTTTCTAAATTTTTGATAGCGGTTTGCATTTCTTTACCAGCATTGGCACTGAACTGGTTCAAGCGAATGTAACCAAGATTGCCTGCTGGAGTTTTCTTTTCAGAAAACTTAACTGGATGGATTTCAATTCGCGCCCGTGTAATATCAAATTGTTTTATCTGTTTGTCGCGTTGAATAGTCAAGCTGACTTTCGATCCTGCTTCACCTCTAATCAAGGATACTGCCTGGTTAGTATCCATCCCCTTAGTATCTTTGCCGTCAATTTTGAGGATGATATCTTTTGCTAAAACACCAGCTTTAAAGGCTGGTGTATCTTCGATTGGCGCAATTACAACCAATTGCTTGGTTTTTTCATCTTGACTAATGGTGATCCCAATCCCTGTTAATTCTCCAGAGGTATCCACCTGCATATTCTTGAATTCCTCTGGACTCATAAACCGGGTGTATGGGTCATCTAGCTTTTTCAGCATTTCCCGAATGGACTTATACGCATCCTGGGGATTACTGTAGGACTTGCTCAAGTATTCCTTACGAACAGCCTGCCAATCTACCTGATTAAAAGTACCGTCGACATATTGGCGCTGAACAATTTGCCAAACTTCATCTACTAATTCTTTAGGACTTGCTTTAAATAAAGCCTGACCTCGCGAATGAATGCCAAGGCTAGTAACAGCGATCGTGGAGAGTGTAACTGCCGTAGCACCCAAAACAAGCCTATTTTTTGTAATCACCATAATGACAGCTGCGTCAGAGGGAAAATAATATAGTCAGTATGCTCAATCTAACACAGGCTACCACTGTACAGACCGAGTATGTATCCTTAATTTAAACAAAATACTTGACAATCCGGCGACCTTGATGGTTAAAAGATACAAAGTTTTTGGGTATGGGGCATTGAGAAGAGACAAGGTAGACAAGGAAGAGGGGGGAGATAAGGAAGAGACTTATTTAATTATTCACCCTTGTCCCCCTTGTCCCCCTTGTCCCCTTCCTCCTCTGCTCCCTTTATGGATCTACCCAGCGTTCATCTGCCTTAATCAGGTTAATTAATTCCTCTACACCTTTATCTTCTGGGACTTTTTTAATTTCTTCTCGACCACGATACAAAGAAATATAACCAGGTGTTTTACCAACATACCCATAGTCGGCATCTGCCATTTCTCCGGGGCCATTGACAATACAACCCATCACTGCAATATCTAGTCCCGTTAAGTGTTTAGTGGCTTCCCGGACTTTGTGCAGTACTTCCTCTAGATTAAACAAAGTGCGTCCACAAGAAGGACAAGCGACGTATTCCACCATCGTTTTTCGCAATCCCAAAGCTTGGAGAATGCTGTAGCAGACGGGAATTTCTTTTTCTGGTGCTTCTGTAAGAGAAACGCGAATTGTATCGCCAATGCCATCAGCAAGTAAGGTAGCAATACCAGCCGTGGATTTAATTCGCCCGTATTCGCCATCACCAGCTTCGGTAACGCCTAAATGTAACGGGTAATCCATACCCAGTTCATCCATACGCTTGGCGATGAGGCGATAGGCGGCCACCATCACCGGGACTCGTGAGGCTTTCATGGAAACTACCAAGTTGCGGAAATCCAAAGATTCACAAATGCGGATGAATTCTATAGCAGATTCCACCATTCCTTCGGGGGTGTCACCGTAAGTAAATAGCATTCTCTCAGCCAGGGAACCGTGATTTACCCCAATTCGCATCGATTTTCCTTGATCGCGCAAAGAAACTACTAGAGGTTCTAAGGTTTCGCGGATTTTATCGCCAATTTCGTCAAATTCGCTTTTAGTATACTCAGTGCGATTAATGTTTGGCTTTTCAAACACATACAAGCCTGGATTAATTCGTACTTTCTCTATGTGCTTGGCAACTTCCACGGCGATTTTTAGCCCGTTGTGATGAACATCAGCCACAATGGGTACGTCTTGGTAAGTTTTTATTAATTTTTGTTTAATTTCCCCTAAAGCTTTAGCATGAGCCATACTCGGCACTGTGACGCGGACAATTTCGCAGCCTATTTCGTGCAGACGACGAATAGCAGCTACGGAACCATCAATATCAAGAGTGTCTTCGTTAATCATTGACTGTACTACAACGGGGTAGCCGCCGCCAATAGTGACATTTCCCACCTTTACAGGGCGGGTTTTACGCCGCTTGATAGTTGTATCAAAGGTAGGTTGGCTTGATGTAGTATTTGAAGTATCTACTATGGGCAGAGTTTGCATAACCTGATTAGGTAAATTTGCTGTCGTTAAAATATCAGATTTGATAAATCTCTGTTTCCCAGATTGCCACAGCTAGCGCCTTTTTGGACGATTAATATAGAAAAAAATGGAAAACAACACAAGCAAAGAAAAAAAGAGCAATTGAGGAGTTTTGCTCATTTGTAAAGATATATTACTTAAAAGATTTTAAGTGAGTAGCTTGAGTGCGATCGCCTTATTACTGAGTTATCAATATTACTTATAATCCAGGAACGCCATGACCCAATCTGCAATACTTGTAATTCACTCAATTCCTGATAGTGCAGCTTTCATTACAACTATACTCTGTGAGTATCCAATTCCTAAGCCTCATAGGTGTAAGTGATGGAAATTAATACAAATGGTGAATAAATTATTGATCGTCATCATCAAAAGTTAATTCGTCATTATCTAAATCTAATATATAATCAATCTCTTCAGCATCTTCAACCTTATGTAGTTGATTTTCTTCAATTCTTTTTTCTGGCATAATAGTGTTGCATAAGATAGCGCCCTGCAAGTCTGTATATCTCAAATAAGTATCTCGCAAGTCTGTATTTGTGAGGTTAGCATTCCTTAAGTCTGTGTGTATTAAGTTAGCACCTCTTAAATTACTGCCACTCAGATTTACACCTTGCAAGTCAAGATTCCTGAGATTACAACCGCTAAAATCTAGTCCACTTAAGTCAGCACCGGGATATATGCGAATTACACCTGGTGGATCATTTGCTGCTGTGTCTTTAAAACCATCAGAATTATAGTAAATAGCGTCAGTTAAATTTGCTCCACAGTTATTTATTTCATTGGTATCGTCAACATATAAAACAGTACGCTTAAGATAAACTTTTTTCAGATAATGCTTAAATTTGACTACAAACCAACTATCAATATTTGCTTTTTCCCAATTAGTATCACTGAGATTTACACCCTGCAACCCGATTCCTCTTAATAGAGCTTGACTCAAATCAGCACCAGTTAAATTAGAACCTTCAAAAGATGACTGAAATGCATCGATACCTCTCAAGTTAGCACCTGTTAAATTGCATCCATCAATTCGAGTATGATCTAGGTTTACTCCACTGAGGTTAGCTTCTTGCAAGTTGCTACAAGTGATGTCAGCATAGCCTAACTTGACATTACTTAAATTCGCCTTGCTGAGGTTGACACCATACAACTCAACACCTTTTAGTTTGACACTACTTAGGTCAACTCCTGAAAAGTCTCTCTCACCTGCGGTATAGCGTTTGAGTAATTCATCACGGTTCATAAGAGCGATAACTTCGTTAAGCTTTGCTAACGCTAAATTTATTTAATAATACAAATATACTATGAAGTCAGGAAGATGAGGAGCGATCGCTCCTACTACCAGCTAAATTAGACTTATCATCAAATTCTTTGACGCCAATGCTAGAAAAAACATCTACATTCCAGAAAGCCATAGAAGCGGTAGAAGCATTAGATCCAGAAGCTCAGGCTATTCTTGTAGATATTATCCAAAAGCGCCTTAAACAACAGCGACGGCATGACTTATTAAAGGCGGTTGCAGAAGCTCGTGAAGCCTATGCTAAAGGTGAAGTACGTAGTGGAACTGTTGCTGATTTAATGGCGGAGTTAGATGATTGATGCAACTGCTTTGGAGTGCAAGATTTATTCGAGATTTTAAGCGTTTAGCCCGTCGAAACCCGCAATTACGCTCTTTGGTTGAGCAAACATTACAACAGCTTGCTGAAGAGCCGTTTTACCCTAGCTTGCGTACTCATAAACTTAAAGGGGATTTATTGGGTACATGGGCTTGTTCCATAGACTACAACAATCGGATTCTATTTGAGTTTGTTCCTCATCCCGATTCTGGGGAATTAGTAATTTCTTTGTTGACTTTAGGTTCTCATGATGATGTTTACTGAGGTAACACTAGACTTAAGAAAATTTGGGAATTGAAATCATAGATGTTATTACAGAATAAAAGCGGCTGTAATTATGAACACCCAAATAACACCCCAACTACCAATTCCTCCACACTTTAACCCCGATAAAGTCGGCGAAGTCTGGCGCGTACCTTACCAAGAACGTGCCGCCGAAGGTGAAATCTGGGCAAAACAACACAATATCAAACCTGCATCTTTAGATAAAACTCGTATTTGCCTACTGTTAATTGATGTCCAAAACACCTTCTGCATCCCTGGATTTGAATTATTTGTAGGTGGAAAATCCGGTCATGCGGCGGTGGATGATAACGTCAGATTATCTGAGTTTATCTATCGAAACTTGGGAGTAATTACAAAAATTGTACCTACTCTAGATACCCACACAGCAACGCAAATTTTCCATCCGATCTTTTGGGTGAACGCTACGGGAGAACATCCAACTCCAGCAGCGACTAGCATTACACCAGCAGATATTGAAAAAGGTATTTGGAAAGTAAACCCAGCAGTTGCTAACAGTGTTACTAATGGAGATTATGAATTATTAGAAAAACACGCTTACCATTACCTTAAAAAACTTAGTCAAGATGGGAAATATCCCCTCACAGTTTGGCCTTATCATTCTATGTTGGGTGGTATTGGTCATGCTTTAGTTTCATCAGTAGAAGAAGCGATATTTTTCCACGGCATGGCGCGTCAGAGTCAAACGCAATTTGAAATTAAAGGTGAAAATCCTTTAACAGAAAACTATTCCATTTTACGTCCAGAAGTGTTGGAAGATTTTGAACAACGTCCACTCGCTCAAAAGAACACGCGCCTGATTAAACAACTTTTAGAATATGATGCAGTAATTATTGGTGGTCAAGCTAAAAGTCACTGTGTCGCTTGGACAATTGACGATTTATTAACAGAAATTAAACAGGTAGATGCTACCCTTGCTAAAAAAATCTATCTGTTAGAAGATTCCACTTCCCCCGTTGTTGTCCCCGGTGTTGTGGACTACACAGAACAGGCAGATGCAGCATTTAAAAGGTTTACAGAGGCAGGAATGCACATCGTCAAATCTAGCGAAAACATAGCATCTTTTTTTTAACGCAAAGGATCGCGAAGGTTTCGCAGAGTAACACAGAGATTTCCTCTGCGTTTCAAAACGAACTTTATTTTTTCAAATAGCCCTTTGGATCTTCTGCTACCCAACCCAGAGATGAACTAGAACGCACTTCAAAATGCAGGTGCGGTTGAATGGAACTTGGTTTTCCACTAGTTCCTACTGTTCCCAGTAAGTCTCCTTTTTTGACTTGCTGGCCGACAGTAACTTTGATGCTGTCAAGCTGGGCGTAGCGGCTTTGAAGTCCACCACTGTGGTTAATAATGACCAATTTGCCGTAAGAACCTTGATCGCTGGCAAAGGCTACAGTTCCAGGGGCGATCGCTAGTACATTACTACCAACTGGTGCCAATAAATCAACACCACTATGGAAGAAAACTTCACCTGTCCCAGGATTTATTTGCCAGCCGTAAGCTAATCCTAAAGTTGCTACTTGTGCTAAGGGATATCCAGACAAAGATGCACGGTTTGGTGTACCTGGATCGGTAGGTAAAGGGGACTTAGTTACAACACCATTAGGCGACCAATTTACCCCCGGAACAAACACGATTCTGGGGTTTTGTTGGCAGCCATTCACCTCAAACAGGCTATCAGCACGAACTTTGTATTGTGCAGCCACTTGTCGCCAAGTTTGACCGCGAGGCACTTCGACTACAATCCCATTGTAGGGAGGAATCTGAAGCACACTACCAACAGCGGCAGGTGCACCGTTCTGCAAAGCTGGATTCATGCCAATAATAGTTGTCGGAATGAGATTGTAGCGCTGCGCTATACTCTCCAAAGTTTCGCCACGAACAACTTTATGACGTTGGAAGCGAGATAGGGCTGGAGTTGAGCAACCACTTACAGCAGCGTTAGCACTGTTTGAGTATGGCAGTATGCTTACTAGGCCCAAGGCGCTTAAGCTACAGAGAAATAGTTGACGAAAGGGTAAAGTCATGTATAAAGGTCAAGAGCGCATTAACTTTAGATTTTAGATGGGAAGAATGGGAATTGGGGAGCAGGGGAGCAGAGGGGCAGAGGAGCAGAGGAGCAGAGGAGCAGGGGAGCAGAGGGGCAGAGGAGCAGGGGAGCAGGGAGCAGGGAGCAGGGGGAGAATAACTCTAACTCATTACTCATTACTCATTACTTAGTACTCCCAATCCCCAATCCCCAATGACAAATTCCCAATCCCTAATTTCTCGTAAATTGATCTGTCCACTTGCCGTTCGCTTGACTACACTTAGAAATTAGCAACTGCATTGCTGTTCTTGAGCAAAACAATTATGAAGTTATCCTTAAAGCAACTGGCGGTTTATGTGTTTTTACTGGTAATTGGCGGTGGTGCAGGTTTGTTTGGCAGTCGCTATTTCATTCCCCAAAATCGCTCGTTCCAACAGCTAAAAAATGTAACAATGGCTTCGCCTCCAGAATCCGTAGTTCCGAATTCTCCTAACGGAGCTATTGGGCTTACTGGTGGCGACAACGTGAATTTTATTGCGACGGCAGTGCAAAAAGTTGGCCCGGCTGTAGTCCGAATTAATGCGACTCGCAAAGTAGCCAATCCTATCTCTGACGCTTTGAAAAATCCCATCTTGCGGCGATTCTTTGGAGAGGATGACCAACCAATTCCTCAAGAACGCATTGAGCGCGGTACAGGATCGGGATTTATTGTGAGCGATGATGGAGAATTACTCACCAACGCTCATGTAGTAGCAGATACAGATACAGTGCAAGTTACCCTCAAAGATGGTCGCAGTTTAGAGGGGAAGGTGGTAGGAGTTGATTCTGTGACAGATGTGGCGGTAGTGAAAATAAAAGCGAATGATTTGCCGACGGTAAAACTGGGCAATTCGCAAAACCTGATCCCAGGGCAATGGGCGATCGCTATTGGCAATCCTCTGGGTTTAGATAATACTGTCACTATCGGTATCATCAGCGCTACCGATCGCACTAGCACTCAAGTTGGTGTTCCCGATAAGCGAGTCAGCTTTATCCAAACTGATGCCGCAATTAATCCTGGTAATTCTGGTGGCCCCTTATTAAACGCCCAAGGCGAAGTGATTGGCATTAACACTGCCATTCGCGCTGATGCTCAAGGACTTGGTTTTGCCATCCCCATTGAAACCGCCGCCCGCATCGCTAATGAACTTTTTACTAAAGGACGCGTAGAACATCCCTTCTTGGGTGTTGAAATGGCAGACCTTTCTCCCATCAGAAAACAGCAGATTAATCAAGAAAATCAGCTAAATATTCAACAGGATGCTGGAATTGTGATTAAAGGAGTCACAGATGATTCCCCAGCAAAGCGTGGAGGACTGCTTCCTGGAGACGTGATTCAAAAAATTAACGGGAAACCTGTCAAAACTTCAGCCCAAGTTCAGAGGCTGGTAGAGTCGAGCAAAGTTGGAGACATAATAGCGATCGAAGTCAATCGCAGCGGTAAAGTTCAAACCTTCAAAGTACAATCAGGAGCTTATCCTGAAAAGAAGTAGTCAAAATAATTCGTAATTCATAGAGAGCGTCATTTTGAATTACGAATTAGTCATTATTTGGTCAATAATCCCAAAATCTTTGACTACTGACTATTAATTATTGACCATTAGACAAATGCTCTAACTGCATTCTTTGTTCCATCTGGCGCAGAAAATACCCCGTCATCATTGCCGACGCTAGAAGTCCAGCTAAATTCTCCCGATCTGTTGTGATTTGCACGTTGAAATTTTCTGCCGGGAGCATTCCCACTAGCCCTTGGACATTTTGCGAGATGATTTGTTTAATTTCGGGGCTGGCGGACTGAGCAACCCTAGCTAAAACATCAGGAGACTGATGCTGTAGATATTTGAGTAACTGATTAGGGTATTCCTCAGAGTGGTCGGAAAGAAGTTGATTAGGGTGTTCCTCGGAGTTGTCATTCAAAAAGTCAGGATTAAACACCATTGGCAGTTTTATTTAGCTTAATTGCTAACTCTACTCTAAACCATAGTACAAGAGTAGCGCATTCACCACGGGTATAAGTCTAGAGGAGGGGAGTGGGGCAGAAGAGGCAGGGGGCAGGGGGCAGGGGGCAGGGGGCAGGGGGCAGGGGGCAGGGAGTAGAGGAGAAAGAGGTAATTTTTATTCTTCCCCGTGTTCCCTATTCCCTATTCCCTATTCCCTATTCTCTACTTGCCACTGCCTTTAGTTCTAGTTCTAGTTCTAATTGTTCTTCCTTCTGACTTGTAGAAAGTATTTGTGGAAGTTGTTCGATTTGGAAATACTGATGAAATTTTGGGGTTACTTGGAGTGAGTAGGAGCGAGAATCGCTGTCTCGGCGTTTGCGGATGAAACCAAGTTCAACGAGTTCTGGGACGTGCTGATATACTCCTGAACCGCGTAGGTTAATCAAGTCGCTTTGGAGTATGGGACTATTAAGGGCGATCGCTGCCAAAGTTCGCAATGCACCTACACCCAATTCTACTGGTATCATCGTTTGCACTAAATCATGAAAGTCAGACCGGAGTTGCAAACTGTAACCATCTGGAGTTTCTACTACCTCTAGGGCACTATCTCGGTGGGCATAGTTGTCCATTAGTTCAATTATGCCTTCTTTGACAGTGGCGCGATCGCACGCGGCATACTCGGCGATTTCGCCGAGCGACAAGGGTTTACCCTTTAAATAGAGAATTGCTTCTATCTTCGTCGCTGTGGCTGTAATCATTTAGTCATTAGTCGTTAGTCATTAGTCATTAGTCACTTGTACTGAGCGTAGTCGAAGTATTGGTCATTAGTACATGACAACTAACAATCAACAAGTGTGTGGCATTATATCCTAAATTGTCAAAATATTTTTTGACTATTTCAAATTGGGCATTGGGCATGGAGAAGAGACAAGGTGGACAAGAAAGAGGGGGGAGACTTGGGAGAGACTTGTTCAATAAATTGCCCCTTGTCCCCCTTGTCTTCCTTGTCTCCCCTGCCCCCTGCCCCCTGCCCCCTGCCCCTCTGCCTCTTCATAAGCCTCTACTGGTGAGAATAAATTCTGCGATCGCTAAATCTTGTGGAGTGGTCACTTTTAAATTTGTCTCTTCTCCCTCGACAATTCGGACTTCGATGCCACACTTTTCAAATAAGGCGGCGTCGTCGGTTACTTCCCAACCTTGACGGACTCCTTCAGCATGGCACTGTTTCAACAACTTGACATCAAATCCTTGGGGAGTTTGTGCCGCCCATAGTTGTCGTCTGTCGGGTGTCTCTTGAATTATGCCTTGTTCATCAACAATTTTGATGGTGTCTTTGACGGGTACACCAGCAATTAAACCGGGACAGTGGCGAATGGCCTCGGCACAAGAGTTAAATAAATCTGGTGTTACCAGGCATCTAGCACCATCGTGAATCAACACTTGTTCTGCGGCTATTGGCAGAGATTGCAAGCCATTGTAAACAGATTCTTGGCGGGTGGAGCCGCCTTGAATTAATTCTACTGGTTTAGTCAGCTTTAGATCGGCAATAATTGCTTTGAACTCTGGCCAATCGCTAGACTGAGAAATAATCCCGATCCAACTGATTGTACTGGCGGCTTCTGCGGCTAATAAAGTCCAAGCAATAATTGGTTGCGATCGCACTTCTAGAAGGAGTTTATTGCGGTTACTCCCCATTCTTTTTCCGATTCCCGCAGCTGGAATTAGTAAATACACAGAATTCCTCAATCTTTAAGCTATATATTTTCCCCTAAAATAGGGAGCGAGTAAGCGTCAATAAATATTATGCGAGTAGTAGCCCTTGTACCTGGCGGAATTGGCGACCAAATTCTCTTCTTTCCGACTCTAGATGACCTGAAGCGCCATTACCCTGACGCTCAGATAGATGTCGTTGTTGAACCCCGGTCAAAGGCTGCCTACCGAGTGAGCAAATCAGTTCACGAGGTGCTGAACTTTGATTTTAATGACCGTAACAGTCTGGCAGATTGGGGTAATTTAGTGGGGACAATTCGCGATCGCGAATACGATGTTGCTATTATTGTTGAGCAAAATTGGTTGGTAGGTCTTTTACTCTGGTTGACGGGAATTCCTATACGTATTGGCTACCAAGGCAAAGGATCGGGTTTTCTTACCCATACTGTGCCGTTTAAACCATCCCAATATGTGGCAGCAGTATATCACGACTTGCTGCAACCGTTGGAAATAAATAGCCCTGTCCCAGAGTTAGCAGTAAATGTACCAAAACCAGATATTGAGTGGGCACAAAACGAACAAAAACGTTTAGGGGTTCATGAAACAGGCTATATCTTGATTTATGGCGGTTCTGGCCAGTTATTACAGGCTAAAGAACTAGATAAAATCTACCCTGTCGAGAATTGGCAGCAAATTATTCAAGCCTTCCAACAAAAGCAGCCCGATCTGCCTGTGGTGGTTATTAAGGGACTTGATGATGAGCTGTTTGTGCGATCGCTTCTGGAGTCTTCTCCAGATATTAAGGTGACTGCCCCAGATGATATTGGTAAGTTAACTGCCATAATTGCTGGGGCAAATTTGATGTTATCTACTGATAGCGCGGCACTACAGCTAAGTGTTGCAGTCCAAACTTATACCATTGCCATCTTTGGACCCAGCAATCCAGCTAAGTTGTTGCCGAAAAACGATAAATTCCTAGCTATTGAATCCCTTACGGGAAAAACGGCGGATATTTCACCAAACACAGTTTTAGAGAAAATTTGGGGTGGCTAAACCAGTAGTTTTCCCAAACTTAGATACCTAGAACAGACAGTAAGCCTCAAAACCTCTCTCTTTACAGGAGAGAGGTGAATGTATATTGCATACAAATGAAAAGCTCTATAATTTATCACTCAGCCGTTGTCACAAGTTGGGAACGGCTTTCAGTTTTTATTTAGATAAATTTATCTATTTTAGTAGTATGTCAAGAACTAATTGACCGATAAATTTCCTGTAGAGACGGCGATTTCTCGCGTCTTTCTAACAGTTAAATCCAAAATCTTTAGAGATGCGTTAACTCAGCAAGATAAAGTACAATTTCGCATCTCTACAGGTCAAATTCCTCATCTAAAATCCAAAATGGTATTAATTAGAGGCAAGCAATAAATGTCCAGCTTGCCATATATGTTCCCACAAATATACTGGGATAATCAGCATTACTATCGGAAACAAACCAATCAGGAGTCGCTTTCTGCTCTCGAACCCTCTTTTCCAAACCAATTTGTAGAGATATATTCTCGTGAACAATTTTTGCATTAGCAATTTCTAGCATTTTCTCTATTGATTTTTGTAGCCACTCTGCTCGAACAAACAAAGTGTGAGATGGATGATCGCCGTAGCAAAAAGGTACTATCAGAACAAGATATCCTTTGTCATTTAGTATTTTATTCAGGCAAAATTGAATAATTTCTTGATCGTCTTTTTTTTCTTGGGTATCTTTGTTAATGCTGTGAAATAACAAACCCGCTAGCACGACTGCATCAAATTTTTGATTATCTTCAACAAGTTCAGACAGGAAAAGCGATAAATCTTTGGTAATAAAATTTCTATTCGGGTAAGTTTTTATACATTTTTCAATAGCTAATTCACTGTGATCGACTCCTAGATAGTCACATCGAGCCGGAAGATATTTGCTTAAAGCCCCATTACCGCATCCTAAATCTAATAAAGAGAATGATTTTTCAGGAAAAGCGTTACTTAAAAAACCACCTGTCGGTGTGTATCGAGTGACATTCTCCGGGGATTCAAAGTAAGAATAATAGTCATCTTGGAAACGTTCTTCTTCAGATGTTGCACGCTCAGGTACTAAATTTGTCATTCTAAAACCCTCATTTTATCAAGCTTGTTTGATTACAAAATTGCTCTTTCAGGATCTTGTGAACTACTGAAAGTGCTTTCACGAAACAGTATAAAATAAGACCTGTATTTTACTGTATAAGAAACAGGTTTCTATTCTCAGCATATTTGCTATGGTTAATTTAAAAAATATCTTTTTAGATAGATAAAAATTTCATCCTTAGAGAATATTTGAAATATTGCAAAGTATACTATGGATCAATACGATTCAGTGAAGTTTTTGGTATTGATTTCGGCAAATAGAGGCGCGAAATTCTACTTCGTATCGGTCAATGCGCTAACGCTTCTCTACAAACGATTTAGGGCTTAGAGCTGATTCGTAAAGAAAATCTGAAGGATACTCAACTCGTTACTAGGTCTGAGTTTCAGCGAATAAGTATTTTTTTGACTCAAATTCCTGAAATCCTTGCAAGACAAGTACTTTACTTGAGTTTACAAATTAGCTCTTAACGGAACGATATTGCAATATCAGAATAACTTCACACAGTCCACTAAAACACAGGAAATTTTTTCAAAATTTTTCCATCACCTATTAGCTATTTAAAATATTTCAAAAAAAGCATCATCTAATTCATAGCCTAGAATTTGCGCCATAGACTTTAGGCGCGAGAGGCTGGGTATGTTTTGTTGTTTGAGCCAATCACCTAAAATAAAGATTTTGTGCATCAAAAATATCTCTAAGGCTTCAGGATTATACTGAATACCTTCTTGAGAACTGAACTGGTGTGGTACAAGCATGGCGGCATAACGGGCAAATTCCCCAGCTTTCCAATCTAGTAAAAATGGCAACCAGGGATATTTGGCATCTAGACGCACAAACCACAGACGCACCTCTGGAATTTCTGAGAGTTCCCGTGGGTCGCCAAGCTGGAGGTCGTAATTTACATCAAAGCGTAGCTGCTGTTCGTGGGATGCAACCCCATCTTGCAGCATTTTTTCAATCACCCCTGATGCAGGGGACAGATCCAGATTGTTAATAAAGTCATTATTGAGTGCGATCGCAATTGTCATTGATTTAGCAGCCACCTTCTTGATGCTCAACTGTAGGATCGAGAATATACAGTAGCAGCTTTCAGGGATTGACGCTACATTGACTTTGGATCGCACAAAGTCTTTTTCATAAATCAATTAGTATTTACTGATACTTTTTGCTAATAATTTCGTCAACTCATATAAGGTTTAAACACAAGTCTGACCTTGCTCAAATTTATTTGATACTTTTGCTTAATTTTCGTTGATTATCACAAATATACATCCATTAATAGCCTTGATATGAGCCACTAGCGATGGCTGCGGTAAATGCTCGCCTACGCGACTCACTTCACCGATGTTTACTAAAATCAAATATTACTTTTGTCATTGAGATAATTACTTAATATATAACTAAAGAATTACTACACTATTAATATGGTATGCCATTAGAATTAGTCTACTTGGGTAAGCCCTGCCCCAAGGTGGACATTTACAGTAATTTTAAGTTAAAGTTGTAATGAGTTTGTTTTAGATGAAGGTCTGACAAAGTAGCCGTCAACAAGCAAAAAAAATCATAATCGCCACCTGTCACTTTCACAGCATCAAAAGCCAAAACATAAGTACAGGTGAGACAGCGGTGCGCAATATCATTGCATATATAGGAATCCGCTTTGATTTGGAGAAATTATTTGCGTAGGGAGGGAACACGGAATAGGGAATAGGGAATAGGAAGAAGGAATAAATGTGTACTGAGTTTTTTTCACGCAATCAAATACGAGTCCTATATTAAATAACCAATAAACATTTAGATGGGAAAATTCTCCCAACAGTTAACAAGCTGTAATATGCAAAAACAAACAATTACTACAAGACCAATTCGTTCCTTAGAAGATGCACTTGAGCGCTGTCAAATCCTGGGTATGCGCGTTAGTCGTCAACGTCGCTTTATTCTGGAATTACTTTGGCAAGCAAATGAACATCTTGCTGCAAGAGAGATTTACGATCGCTTGAACCAACAAGGCAAAGAGATCGGTCATACTTCTGTTTATCAAAATCTAGAAGCACTATCGAGTCAAGGCATTATTGAGTGTATTGAACGCTGTGATGGGCGTTTGTACGGCAATATCAGTGACTCTCACAGTCATATAAACTGTGTAGATACAAATCAAATTCTTGATGTTCATGTGGAACTACCAGAAGATTTGATCCGCAAAATTGAAGAAGAAACAGGAGTGCGGATTACTGACTACAGTATTAACTTTTTTGGCTACCGTAATCCGCAGGAGGGGTAGGGGTAGGGGTTGGGGAGCAAGGGAGCAAGGGAGCAGGGGAGCAGGGAAGCAGGGGAGACAAGGGAGACAAGGGAGACAAGGAAGGCAAGGGAGACAGGGGGGAATTATTGAACAAGTCTCCCCCCTCTTCATTGTCTACCTTGTCTCTTATCCATGCCCAATACTTCGGCTCCGCTCAGTACAAGTGCCCCATGCCTAATGCCCCATACCCAATGCCCAATCAAATTAATTACCAAAAACTGTCTCATCATCGACATCATCATCTAAATCTACTGACAAAATTGCGCCTTCACAGCTTTCAATTAGTCCAACCGCAGGAGTTTTACTCCAATTAAGGTTTGTGTTTGGCGTGATTTTTACGGTGTTTAAGAAGGGTTGCTGCGATCCCAAATGTTTTAGTTTTTGGAACATTTCTTTAGAGAACAAAGCACCATTTTCAGCGGCCAATTTTTTATCAGTCGCAGCAAGGATGGTGTCACATAAGCAGGCGTTGGTGAGATCGGCAGAATTAAGATTTGTCCCCATCAGGTTTGCCTGTTGCAGGTTTGCGCCTGTGAGATTTGCCTGTTGTAGGTTTGCGCCTGCGAGGTTGGCATATTGTAAGTTCGCGCCTGCAAGGTTTGCCTGTTGCAAATTGGCTCCAGCCAAATTCGCACCTGTTAACTCCGCATTAGATAAATTTGTTTGCTCAAGATTTACCCCAGTTAACATCACTTGCGATAAGGAGGCTGCCGATAAATTGAGTCCAGACAGAGACTTAATTCGGGTTGCAAAAGCGCTTTTATGCAAAACCATTGTCCTAGCAATTAGCACACTTAGCACCTCTGGATTGAATTCTGTCAAATTGACTGGATTTCCACAAGGCCAAAATGGAACTTTTGTTTCTCGGTAGCAAGCACAAAGCAATAAAAATACATTCAGTCCCACCGCAGCATTCACCTGTTCAACATTCACAGGGTTTTGCAGTGCATGAAAATTAGTCAAAGCGTTGTGGGCTATCCCCTCATCTAACCAACGTCCTTGACAGTAAGCACGCCAGAAAGATAAAAGACGTTGAAACAAAACTTCAAACGAAAATTTGTGTTTTTGCTGGCGACGCAATCCGGCGATCGCTAGTTCTTCAATTTCTTGGCTAAGTATCCCGTAACCTAGTAAATTATAAATATTCTGGGCTACGCTACTGGGATCGAGTACAAAAGTGGGCGTGCCATAAGCCTCATCTTGGTACTGAGTCAGAAGTTTAAGTTGGGCAGCAACAGCATCTGCACAAAGAGATTCTCCTAACTTGAGATGCGAAAACTCAATTAAACTACTTTTTGCTGCGCTTTCGCCTGAGCTTTCTACATCCCAAATTTTAAAATAAAACCCTGGTAAAGTATTAAATTCACCAGCTAGATTAATTTGATGACGTTGCGAGTGTAAAATTTTGAGAGCGATCGCTTGCATCTGCTCGAGTAAATCTTGGGGATGACGATTAGCGAGTAAATTAGCGATCGCTTCTGGAGTCCGATGAATATGAGCCGTACCCGAACGCAGTAACATCGTCTTGATCCCACCAATTAGCGGATAACCCAACAACCATCGACTCAGACGATGATGAATTTCCCATAATAGAAAAGACTTTTGGGTATTAGCTGCTAACTGCAATAGTTCATCATCTAGCAATCCCTCGCGGTGCAAGAGGCCCAACAAATGCAGCATTAAGGGTTGACGGATAAGGGGAGATAATTCGCTTAACTTTGATTGGTTAGCAAATAACCCTGCCTGTTTTAATAATGTAAAGAAATTTTGAGCAATCGGTAATGATTGCACTTTTGCCCACTGTTGAAACCATTGCTTAAATTCGTCTACATCCAATGGCTGAATAATAATTCGCTTCAACAATAGCGGTAGTTCCGAGACGATTTCTGGTAAAGTCGTTGAGCGACTTGTCAACACAATTTTGTGGCGGTGCTGAGATTGAAGGTTCAGTAATTGTTGAATAAAAATTGCTTGTGCCCTGATACCCTGAGCAGAATGGGGCAATTCATCCAAACCATCCAGCAGCAACAGACAAGGGAGATTTTCTTGCTCTAACCAAGTTGAAAGATTAACAGCAAAGGCAGAATTTAGAGTTTCGATTAAAGTTTTACCATATTTTACATCTCGCAACCTAATTACTATAGGTATCCAAGTAGGGTACAATTCCTGTGCTACCTGTGCTGCCCAAAGTTGGCAAAAACTAGTTTTTCCATAACCCGGTTCTGACTCAATAACAGCGATCGTTTCTAAATCAGTTAACTGTTGCTGTGCCCATGTTTTTAAATCAACTGGTTTAACAGCTTTTTTATCCTGCTCAGAAATATTTTCCTCTATTGGTAAGCCTTTTTGTGGCACATAGATATCCTTAAGCGCAAAGGATTCCATTAGCAAAGGGATACTGAGGTTTTTAATCAAACTTGCACGGTAATGTTCTCGGTGCAAATCAATTTTTTCACTGACTGTAGAACCAACTTCTGGGGTAATGAAACTGGGAGATAATGAAATCCCCAAACGGAAAAATTTTTGCAGTTGGGCTAAAGGTGCAGCATTCTCGGTGACAACTACTAATATGTCACCAGGAAGTGAGTTGATTAAACGCTGTGTTAGAAGTTTAGCTTCCGGTTCCTCTGCACCATTGGCAACTAACCAAGCGATAGCAGCGTTATTTATTTGTTGCACCAGCAATGAATCTGCAACCGAAGACAGTGCTTGTTCAGCTTGAGTATCAGTTAATTTACCTGGGCTAAGAGTTTTTAGCAATCCTTGTAGTTGCGGATCTTGGAGGATGAATTTACCCACATCCTCTTTAAGTATGTGTGCTTGTATGGGTATAATTGCCCGGTCTAACCACGGTTTTTGTAAGCTTGCTTCCTGCTCTAGAATTGCTTGTAAAGCTTGAAGATAGGCAATTTGAAACGCTAACCACGTCCCTTCGTTACGTTTTAACGGTTTTTTTTGGCTGAGGCTACGCAACAGTTTTTCTGTCAGCTGGGAAATGACACTGATTTCTTCCCAAACAATACTTAAGGGCAGTTCTAAAACCTCTACCAAGGTACATATATCAAAAGGCATCAGGCTTTTGAGTTCCATATCCTGAACAATCTGGTAGGCAATACCTGCCAATTGCCCCTCAGAAAACCCTCTGATTTGATTGATTGCGATATGGCGTTCTGCCAACCAGTGCCGAATACTCAGGTTCATTTAATCACACAGTGAAAGCTGTTTATGGCAATTACGATCGATTTATCAGTTTGCGAAAACAGGTGACAATGGGGAAGACAAAGTTTTGTATCAAAGTTGTTTTCTGATTGGTAAAAAACAGTGCCGATCTAATTGAGTGGACTATGAGCGATCGCCCTTTAAAATTATTGTTAATCGACCAAGACCCAATTTTTCGTCTGGGATTACGGATAGCCTTAGAAGCAATTCCTAACTTAGAAGCGATCGCAGTTGTAGAAACTGATACCATTGCCTTGCAGATTCTAGCAGAAATTGCCGAAAAAGACCCTAACCAGGTAAATCTGGTAGTTTTAGAATTTGGCAATGGTCGCTCTACCACCAGTCAACAGCTAGGTTTACAATTCTGTCGGCAACTCAAAGCCTTATATCCCAACCTACCAATCCTGCTCCTCAGTTCTATTCAAGAACAAGGACTGCTATTAGCTGCGAAATCTGTTGGTGTAAATGGCTACTCCCCAAAAGGTACACCACTTCCTGAGTTAGTCGCCGCCATCCAAAAAGTTGCTGATGGTGGTTCTTACTGGTTCCAGGATACAGAAGCAGTAATAATTCCTAACTCCTATAGAGACGCGATTAATCGCGTCTCTACTGCCCACTCTTCACTGCCCTTTTTTAAACTGCGAAATAATTTACGTTTGTCAGGAATCGCTAACATTAATGCTACCCTAGCCGCAGTAACAGCACAATTACAAACTCCTGGACTACCAGTACTAGATCGAGCCATTCTAGCTGGACAGCGGCGAGAACTGCTAGCGGCTCGTTGGTTGCTAAATCGGTTGTTGGTTTCATCACAAGAAAGGCAAGAAAAACAGATTCCGCTTGCTGATGAGCCACCTTTGACTCCTTTATTAAGTGCTGCCATTCAGCAAAGGCAAACTGTATCACCCTTACTGAGTCCGGGAACCCTACAATCTGCCTTGTTTACATCTTGTACTACTAAACTTCAATTTTCTTTACGAAATGTCACAGATGTACCTTTAGAAATTGATATCTTTCGTGAAGATAAAAAACGGGAATTACTTTATCTAATCCTACAAAAATTAGCTGAACAGTTAGATGAACTGCGTACTTCTCAAATAGAGATAAATCAATTATATGAACTAAAAAATACTTTATTGTGTGATTTATGGCAAGCAGCAATTACAGATTTTTTTGGAAAATTTTCTCGGATTAAAATAGTTAATAAAAATATAGAAATTGTTAATTTATTGCTGAAAAATACAGAGGTTGTACAGAGAGAGATTCTCAATCAAATTCCGCTAGTTTGTGAACTTTATTCTTATCTTTTATTTCAAACAGAATTGAACATTGATAATACCTCCTATCCAGTAGTGAGCGCCGAAGCTAAATCTCAAGCATTAATGATTTTAGAGAACCTATTGATTCAGGTAGCGAATGGAGTAGTGCAACCACTGTTAAATTATTTAGCAGATGTAGAAGAGATTAAGCAAAATTTTTATGGACGCCAATTGATTTCTACAAGAGAAATTGAACGATTTAGAAATGATTTGTCGTGGAAATATAGATTAAAAAATTATATAAACGAGCCAAAAGCAGTTTTTGAAAGTCGCTATGAGCTATTTGTAATTGCGCCTCGTGGCATTGCCAATACTTCAGTTTATGCCCCTCGAAATCAGGAGTTAGTAAAACTTTCTAATATTCCCTTAGTAGTGACATTGCTCCTAGAATTTAGTGATGCGATCGCACCGCGTTTAAAATCGCTATTAGCTATTTTCGGTAGCGGTATAGTTTTTATCCTTACCCAAATAGTTGGTCGGGGTTTAGGTTTAATCGGTCGTGGTATTCTTCAAGGTATTGGTAGCGTTTCGTCAGTAGAAAAGAACTTTAGACGAAATAGCGATCGACCCAAATGAAGAAGCAGGGGGGCAAAGGGCGCAGCGAGCAGGGGGATGTGGTTCGACTACGCTCACCAACCGGGAGATGAAGGGGAATAACAATAGATAAATACTCAATGCCCAATGACAAATGACAAATACTTCGACTTCGCTCAGTACAAGTGACAAATGACAAATCACTTTATCGGACTAGCAATTTCGTATGTTTACGCTATCAGTCTGCTCGTGATTGGCGAGGGACTACGTAGGCTATTAGGTGTAAAGCCGGATTTGACCCGCAAAGTAATCCATATTGGTGCAGGGATGTGGACTTTCGGAGTCCTGCTACTGTTTAAGAATTGGGAAATCGGAATTATACCTTTTGCTACCTTTATCGGACTGAACTACTTATTTTACCGCTACCGAATCATCGGCGCAATGGATACCCAGGATAGCTCACCCGGTACGGTTTATTTCGCTATCTCAGTGACACTGCTGTTCGGGTTACTGTGGCGACCAGATGGGCCAGTAGATAGCGTTGCGATCGCTGTCGCTGGGATAATGGCGATGACCTGGGGTGACGCACTAGCAGCATTAATCGGTAAACGTTTTGGGCAGCATAAATACCAAGTTGGAAGTTCTGTGCGTTCCTGGGAAGGTTCAGCAGCAATGTTTATAACGAGTACAGTAGTGATTTTCTTGGTGCTGTTATTGCTACCTGGTTCTTTGCTAAGTCCCCTAGCAAAGCCTTTAAGTTTCGGATGGCCATTGTTGACGGCAGTGGTAACTGCTACTTTTGCAACCCTCGCAGAGGCAGTCTCGCCCCACGGCACAGATAACCTCAGCGTACCTCTAACAGCAGCGGGAGTAGTTTGGATTTTTATGCAGTGTTTTTAAGGCACTTCCAATTACCTCGTTCTCAGTCTAAAACTAGAATTTCAGCCACTTATAATATAGATTCTCAATAAAAATAGCTATTTCACTGCGATATCTGCGGCAGGCTGTGACGCTCGACGCCTCACTAAGGCTGCGCTATCGGTATCGCACTATTAATTCGGCGATTTATACCCCTTATTTTGAGCACCTAACTTTGGAGTACTGCTACTTCATACTACAATACTACTATTTTGAAGTTGGCAGTGTTCAGAAACACAATATGTTTGTGATTGAGAACACATATTTTCTGATCGAGACAACTATATGATCTTGGCCACATGGACATACAGCAAGAATACATCTTGTAACCTGACTTCCATCTTATTCCTATTAACTCCAGCGATACACAGTTATGCTTCATTTTCTGATTGAGCAGAAATTGTCAAAGCATACTTGAAAGGATTTCCCACAATTGAAAAAGGCAGAAGCCTGTAAGTATCAATTAAAACTTTAGTAGTAGGTGATTGTCCATTACTAAAACAAAATTGTGTCGAGATATGTAACACCAGACATAAAGCATTCTTGCTTCAATCTCATGCTTTTAAGCGTGGGATTAAAGCAAAAATGCCTTCATACCTCGTACCTTCTAGCTTCTAAATGCATTTTTCATCAAAAAACAACTCTAGCAACATAGGTACAATCAATATGAACTTTAAACAATTTGGTGTATTACTGTCTATATCTACAATTCTTGGACTCAACGCGATCGCGACCAAGGTTTTGGCTGACGAGCCTAGTATTACTTTTGGAGATGCAATTGGATCTGGTGGATGTAAGGTTGCCGATCAGCTTGTTGGAGAGGATGGTAGAACCTTATCGCTCATCTTGGATAACTTTAGTGCATTCAATGGTCAGCGTCAAAAGTGTATTTTACGCGTTCAAAGTTTTATTCCAAGTGGTTTCATCGTCCAAAATGTACAAGTACTGTACCAAGGAACTACTGATATTAATAGCAAGAGTAAAGGTACCAGTTTAAACAGAACTTATAGCTTTAGTGGTGGTGCTCTTGGTCAAGCTGTAGCTCCCCCTAAAACTAGCAAGTTTACATCTAGTAAAGCATTTGCGGAGCAAGATGAGATTACTGTTCTAGCTGCTACAGGTTTATGTAGTGGTGGTGGACAAGGATTATTAGGTATTAATCTGACTGCACAATCCTCACCAGGAAGTTCTATTTTCGTTGATACAGCCGATATCAATGCTGGGGATGTGATACTTTTTTTTGACCTAAAGCGTTGCTAGTAGTTGCTTTTAGCGATTCTGCGGATAGATGGTGATACACCGCACCAAATTCCAAATTCGGTAAATTCAATGAGTAGTGAGTCTAAATCCCCCACTCATTGAATCTACCGAATGTATTCTTCTTTAAAATTACAAATTTATGTTGATGGAGAGGAAGTTATGTTGAGATTGAGTGATGCACGTAATTTTTTCATATTAATGTGCTTGTTTTTTTTCTGTTATGATGCCAATTCATCTAGCACTGCTACTCCAGTAAACACCCAGCCGCGATTTTCGGTTAACAGAGGATGTAATATAAGCTTCAATCCCCAAATAAATCAGTTTACGCTTCGCGCTCCTATAACTGTAAAGGCACAATCGTCAAGGGCTAGATGTATCATTAGAATTGATACCTCTAATAGTCAAAAACAATTTAGGCTCGTGCCTTTAGCTGTAAAAGGTGTAGTCAAGAAAGCACCAGCACAAGTAGCTATTACATCATTTTTACTTGGCGATAAACCAACTCCATATCAAATAAGATATGAAAGTACTATAAATTTTGATTTGACCAAGCAAATACTTCCAACTAACTATACAACTACAGGAAAAAGTGTTTTAGGCATTAATTTAGTATTAACAACAACCGGAGGAGAATTAGAGTTGACAGATTTCAAATTTGCACTTCAACAAAAATAATAAGCTCAATTTTGAGGGATGCTCCTCAATTCTGATGACGTTGCGTTTGCGATCGAGGTGCTGTCAAGATTGGCAAAGGCAGCGAGAACTGTAAAGTCAGTATCCTTGTGGAAGTCAGTAATGATATAGGACTCATATCTGATTTTTAAACGAAATTTTAGGGACTTCCAGAAAATAAATTATCCAATTGACT
This sequence comes from Nostoc sp. DSM 114167, assembly GCF_052692655.1. Taxonomy (NCBI): domain Bacteria; kingdom Bacillati; phylum Cyanobacteriota; class Cyanophyceae; order Nostocales; family Nostocaceae; genus Nostoc; species Nostoc sp. DSM 114167. Next base: position 1,267,658 of record NZ_CP195116.1, on the reverse strand, counting down.
CAGATCGTATTTTTCTTTCTCCCCCTGCCCCCTGCTCCCTGCTCCCCTACCTACCTTTCAAGGGCAGGCTTTTAGGCTTTCGATAAATAGTTGAGAATGTTCTCAATTATTGAACGTAGTTTTAAGTTCTCAGACAATGGTTTTGGTTTTAAAATCCCAAAAATTTGTCTAATCAAAAAAACCTGCCCCAGAAAGCCCCTACCTACACCAAGATCGGATATTTTTTGTGTTGGAAGTCCCTTAGATAAAACCCTTATTATAAAATGGGCTTTTCAGTCTCAAGATGTTTTCAGAAATCAAATTGGAGTCCTATATCAGTACCTTGTTTAAGTTATTATAGTGACAACTGCGTGCGTAAGTGCTAATTCCAATTGCGGCGGAAATGGAAGAAGCCTTCTAAAAACTCTTGCAAAGGAATGTTGGTATTTAACTTTTGCTTACTCCACTCTCTTGCAGTTCGTTCCAGAATTTCTGAGAAACTGGGGTAGGCAGGAGATAAATTTGCTATATGTTTAACTTTTATTTTTTGTGATATTCCTAAGGCAATCAAATTAATTAATTCTCCAGCTTCTGGCCCTAATATCGAAGCTCCCAAAATTTCCCCATTGCGTAGCACAATTAATTTACACATACCAGTGGTTTCATCCCGAAGTTGGGCTGCGGCCACTGTTTTAAAATACTGTCGCAAAACTAAAACTTCATCTCGACGAAATTGGCGTTTTGCCTGTGCCTCTGTCAAACCCACTTGCGCCAGCATTGGCGCAGAAAATATTGCCCAAGGAAGTGAGGAATAATTTACTCGTAATCTAGGGAAAAATAGTGCATTGTTCAGGGCAATTTTTGCTTCATAATTAGCAATATTGGCAAAGTCGTAACCACCAATTACATCTCCACAAGCATAAATGCGGTGGTTAGTGGTTTGCAGTTTATCATTTACTACTAAGCTACGCCGATGCCATTTCACACCTACTGTTGCCAAATTGAGAAATTCAAGATTCGGCTGTTGGCCAGTCGCCACTAAAATTTCATCAGTTTCAATGGCCTTATCTCCTGCTTGAATCCACTTTTTATTTTCAATTACCCTCACCTGAGTTACTGGTTTTTCGGTGAGTACGCGCACACCTTCGACTTCTAGCTGCGCCTGAAGCAATGTGGCTATCTCAGGGTCTAGATATGGAAGAACATAAGGATGCTTGACTACCAGCGTCACACTGCAACCAAACCTTGCTAAAGTTTGAGCAATTTCAATACTTTGGGGAATTCCACCGATAATTACCCAATTTTTAGGCAATGTCGCTCCCTGGAAGGATTGCCAAATATTAGAAAGGGTTAGATAGCCAGTGGCTTGTAATCCTTCAATCTCTGGAATTTCTGGACGCGAACCACTGGCTAGCAAATAAGTACGGGCACGTAGTAGGCGATTGTTAACGGCAAAAGCCAATTGAGGTGAAGATTGAAACTGACCACTGCCAACGATCGCATCGACTCCCTGTGCAGCTAGAATGGCTGGGGAATACTGTTCTTGGAGATTTGAAGCGACGCATTGAGCATACAGCATCGCTTCTTGCCATGCCATAGATATCTGGCATTCTTCTGAGGTATCAGTGTGTGTGGCATGAATACCAAAACCAGCCGCATCCTTCAACTTCTGCGCTAGTTTACCAATTTCGGTCAGAGCATGGTGATGAGTAAACCCGTAGTCTACTTTGGTTTGTACCAGGGCAACTGTAGCACGTAGTTGGGTTGCAGCAAGTGCAGCATAGTATCCAGCAAGACTGCCACCAATAATTACAACATCGTAGTCATTTGTCATTTGTCATTTGTCATTTGTCATTGGGTATTGGGCATTGGGTATGGGTGAAAATGAAAATTACCTCATTTCCCCTATTTCCCTACTCTCCACTCCCCACTCAGCACTGAGTTTAGCGCTGTTAGTAAGCGTTGGTTATCGGACTCTTGACGTACAGCAACCCGGAAAAAGCGATCGCCTAGTTCTTTAAAACTAAGGCAATCGCGGATTAAAATCTGGTGATACTTGAGTAATTGTTGCTGTAACTGGGAAGTAGATTCTTGGGACTCAACCAGTAAAAAGTTAGCAGCACTTGCTTGGGGTTGCAATCCTGGGATTTCAGCTAAACCCTGAAACAGTTGGTTTCGTGCAGGTGGTAGCCATGCCCAGGTTTGCTGCTGAAACTCCGTATCCTGGAGTGCCGCAATTGCCGCTGCTGCCGCTAGCGTGTTTACAGGCCAAGGATCTCGCCATAGCTGCCATTTAGCTAAACAGTCAGGATGTGCGATCGCATATCCCAATCGTAGTCCTGGGAGACTGTAAAATTTGGTCAGCGATCGCAATACTACTAAATTCGGATATTCCTGCACCACCGGAATCAGGCTTTGTTCCTCATTGGGCGGCACAAAATCCATAAATGCTTCATCCACCACAACCAAAGTAAATTGCTCCAGGTAGGGCAAAATAGAGTCCCGTGAAAATAGTTTTCCGGTTGGGTTGTGCGGATTATTCAGCAATAGTCCTTTGTCCTTTGTCCTTTGTCCTTTGTCAATAACCAATGACCAATGACCAGGGAAACCCCCAAGACCGCACTGGCTCACCAATGACAAAGGACACTCCAGCACATTAGCGTTGTACCCTGCCAAGGTTCGGTAGTAATCGCCAAAGGCTGGAGTGATTAAAATTGTCGCGGCTAATTGAGCTAATTCCCTACCGATTAAAGTAAGTAATTCTGCGGAGCCGTTACCCGGCAGAATCCACTCTGACGGCAATTTATGGAAGTGACTGAGAGCTAGTCTCAGTTCACTATAGTTTGGGTCTGGATAGTGCTTAATATTACCAATTTGGGACTTAATAGCAGCGATCGCGCTGTTTGGAGGCCCCAACGGGCTGATGCTAGCAGAAAAATCCAGAATAGCATCAGGGGGACAGCCAGCCAGTGCTGCTGCCCAGGCTAAATTTCCCCCGTGTGCAGGTTGCCGCATTAAAAAAGGGTTCCCGAAGACAGAACCTATGCTTTTGGGGGTGCTACCTTTTCTCTAAACAGTTTTCCTGCGGAGAAGGCAGGAACTCTCGTCGCTGGAATTTCCATTTTTTCATTTGTTTTCGGGTTGCGACCTTCACGGGCTTTACGTTCCCGTGATTCAAATGAGCCAAATCCCACCAACGTTACCTTATCACCAGAGGAAACCGCTTCAATAATCGTTTCCAAAGCAGCAGTTAAAACTGCATCCGCTTGTTTTTTGGTAACACTAGCCTTTTCAGCTACGGCATCAACTAATTCACCTTTGTTCATGTCAAACTCCTGAAGGTTTACTTGAGATTTCAGTACGGATGCAGATTAATACATCCGTACTGAAATCTTTGTTCGTGGAAATACAAAAATCATCCTTTGGGAGTATTTTTTCTCAAAACGGCTGTACATCCCATCGGCTCGACTTTTCAATGAATCATTCTAAGGTGTAGTAGCCTGATGTGGATAGATGAAACCATTAATTTATATAGATTTCAGGATTTTTTGTAATTTTAGGGTACTTGTTTCACTAAAAATCAACCCAAAAGTAGGAAAAAATACCTAGTAAATCCCGCAATTGCCAAGAAAACAGGGAAGAGATGGTCAATGTTTGTTGGCATTCATTACCGATGTTGAAGAGTTATTGCTGAGATTAAGCAATTTTTATGGAAATTGAAGGCTCAGATTCCCGATTTCTTTAAAAAATCGCAGATTTTGCTCACTTTTTATCTGATATGGAAAATCCAATACGAAATTTAACCCCATAGCAAGCTTCTTTTGTAGCGAAGAGGAAAAATTAAAGCTTTTCCCCTAGAAGGCTATCCATTAGTCACATGTTTCTTAACATTTGTGGGGCGATGCCTACGGTGGTAAACTACGCTGCAACAACTTCTTCTGGTGCATCCGTTACGCCTTTAACTGTCTCCATATACTTTGAGATTATTTATTTTTTGCAAGCCCATCATAAAAAAATGCCGGAGTGAGTCAATCCTTAGCAGAAATTTTTTGTTGTACCCAAGCTCGAAAAGCACGAGTAGTAGCAATTTCTCCATTCTTCTTCGCTTCTTGGATAAATTGAGGAATCTCCTTCACTGACACAGGCGTAAAAGTAGGGCTGGTTTTGACTTCTGAGTATTACCCACTTGCAAGTAGTGTGTAAACTCGCAACACACTGCCGTTATAACGCCAAAATTCTGGGACTCCCATTGCAGCATAAAACCTCAGCTTGTCTATTGCAGACCTGGAATATTCCACTTCCAGCACCAGGTCAGGGGGTGGATCGGTGGCGAGGTCAATATTTTCTTTATCTCGAACTAGGGCTTCATTTTGAATGTAGTAGCTACTATCTGGCTCGGCTCCCCGCTGCAAATCATCTCGCGTTAAAGTTAGCGAACCAGCGCGTCTAATTTCCCAGCCCGACTCTTCGCAGAATACACCAACAAAACCTTCAATTACACGGTTTGAGTTCTCGTGCGGCATTTGTGGGGTCATAATTTCTATCGTTCCATTATCATAAGCAAATCGGGAATTACGATCTGAACCCATTTCAGCCAGCATAGTTTTAAATGTCTGCCACCTAATGTTTTGGAGTAAAACCCTATTTTCTGCAGATGTTGTTATTGCCACCATAGTTCAGTTCTTTGCAACAAATCTTTTTCCAGTGGGAGCATCTCACTTTTGCAAAAATATCAGGTACTAAGCTGACCATTGAGATAGGCAGTTCGCAGTTGTAGCATTCGAGGTACGTTTTCCAATTTCCACTGTGCGCCAGAAATTTTTAAACGTTTACCGATCTGTTTCACAGCCGATTCCACAGCCCCAGAACCAATAGAACATAAACCTTCAGTAGAAAAATACTCATAGTTAACGATTCGTTGTGAATGCTTTTTAAGATAGGTGATGAAATTTTGTGCAGGCTTTTTTTTCAAATCGACAAATAGTGCGATCGCTAAATCGAGATACCTTGTCAAAGAAATTTCTCTGCGGCTTTAAGACGTTTGACCGCTCCACCAACCTTGTACAGATTCTCTTTGAGGTGGTACCAGTCTAAAATTTCCTGTCTAATAGCAATAGTGCCAATCTCTTTAAACAGATTCCACACTCCATCATGACCATCCCCTAAGCAAATAAGAGGAAAAACAAGACGTTGACTATTGACCCAATCTATCAAGGATAAGTTGTCTTGGAAGAATGTACCATAATAAATACCTTGTAAACGGACTGCTTTATAATCCCGCCTATAACTTTCCACACCCTTAATTTGAGAACGCAGTCGGACTTTTCCTCCATCTATGCTTACCTCTGATACACCTTGCAAAGCCTCCGGCTGATCAAACTCCTGCCGATGAACCAGTCGTTGTAAAGTGCTATGAGAGACTTTTATCCCTGTTAATGCTTCAATATCTTTTTCAGAATCTTGGAATGATTCATTCCCACTCAATAGCAAGCAGTTTTTTTCAAATAGTGGACTCAATTGGCTATAAGGCTTTAACCCTAATATTTTTGCTTGTTTATCTGTCAGTGTTATCTTTCCCACAACGCTCTTGACTATTCTTGCTCTACCTTTTTGTGTACCTGTGACTTGTTTAATAAAAAAAAGCAATTTTTGGACTTACTTGCTCTAGAACTCTGGTTCTTACTGCTTTTTCTAAACTCTCAAAGCTTGTTAGCTCTTCAGTCCTAGTATTCCGATAAAGAATCTCTGCTGCTTCCAGCAAACAGGCTTCCAGACGTTGGGAGTCTTCAGGGGTCATAGTAGTTGTACTTGCTAATCGTGTCAAAGAGTGTAATTATCTTCCTTCACTTACGCTTATATTTGCAAAAGTGAGATGCTCCCTTTTCCACTACTGTATCCCTTAATATTACTGTTAAGGCTGAACGTAATAAATCTATTTATCAATTAATCGATGATGAATACCAAGTTACTCAATTTATTTTAATGAAAATTATAAATAACATTTTTCCAAAGGGATTTTATTGACAGAGGTTTTCAATCCAAAAAATTCAATAAAATCTCAAACTTCCTCTTGTTTTTATTGTATAAAAAAAACGCCAATTTCTTAATAACTGTTATTCTGAAATGATTAGTATTCACCCACTACTGTTACTTCTATTGTAATTGGATAGTTTTATTCTAGAATGACATTTAAACTTAAACCTACTCGTAAAAAAGAAGATACCTGGCTTCTTTAAGAAGCCGGGTATCTGAGCCTTTAGCAAAGGTGATTCACCTACTCATCATCTTTATTACCTGCCAGGAACCTTCAACCCACGACGCTCAAGGATTTGCCGTACTTCTGGGCTGGGAGTGTAGTTATAGCCGTAGGAGGAGTTCTCAGAGTCATCCATAATCTGAGGTGTAAGTAACACAATCACCTCTTGACGCTGGTTTTGTCGGTTTGTACTTCTAAATAGCGAACCAATCAGTGGAAGATCGCCTAAGATAGGAATTTTGGAGACAGCTGTCCGGTCTTGGTCTTGAATAATACCACTCAGGACTAGTGTCTGACCATCTCGTAAGCGAATTAAACCAGAAGTAAGGGAGCGCTCAGACACTAAAACAATTTGTCCATTTCCTGTATCTGCTGGGGCGGAAGGAGCACTGACAGTAGGAGCAACCGATAGAGAAACGAACCCATTATCGTCAATCCGCTCAATTTTGACGTTCAAGGTTAAGCCCACTTTTTGTTTCTCAATTGTTCTTTCTGTCCTAGAACCACCAGAAGTATCTGTTGTTTGGAGGGTTATATTTCCTACTACTTCTTGGGTAAGATTGACCAGAGCCTGTTGACCTTCTTGGACAATTAAGGTTGGGTCGGTCAAAATCTTGGCATTGCCATTTGTAACCTGAGCCTGCAAGCTAGTGAGAAGAGATTTGGTAAACCTGTATGCAGGAGTCAAAGCAGCTCTTGGATCTAGAATTGTTGGTGTACTAGTAACGCTACTTCTTACTTCACTACTAGTAGGTGGTCTAGCACCGCCAAAATTTAGAGTTGCAATACCACCATCATTGCTAAAGTAGTTGTTACCAACCCCAAAAGAAAAGCTACTGTTGTAGTCCTGAATGTTCGAGAGGTTAACATCAATAATCTTGACGTTGACTACCACTTGACGACGGCGGATATCAAGCTGAGTTAGTTGAGCCATCGCAATCTCAATCAGTCTAGGAGGGCCAATTAAGGTCAGGGAATTGGTGCGCTCGTCTCCTAATGCCTGTAAACCTCTTAATAATGGACTAGAGTCTTTAAAATCAACGCGTAGAGGTTGAATTTGAGTTTCCGTTGTCGTCTGAGTTTGAGTGATGGGAGCAGCCGCATTACCCACGGCTACAGCACTAACACTGGTAATTTGTCGTTCGCGGCTGACGGCACTTTCTGCTCCTAAGCCAACCAAAAAATTCAGGGCGACTCCTACCGTAACCTGATTGAGCCGCATACTACGCATAACCATATCACGGGTCGCATTAGGTAGTTTGGCTCCGACAAAAACTGTACGACCACTGCGATTAGCTTCTAAACCACTCAAGCGCAAAACGTAGTTAAACACATCTTGCACTGGCTCATTTTCTATATCTAAAGAAATAGTTTGAGAAACTGCTGGTGCATTAGCACCGCCACCTGCCTGACCTCCACCAGCTTGCTCACCTCCTACGTAAGCCAAGTTCAAACCGGCAGCACGGGCAAGTAATGACAAAACCTCACGTACTGGGGCATCTCGCAGTACTAAACGAGGTACACGTTCCTGAGTTGCTAAGTCAACAGTGCTAGGAGAAGCATCGGTAGCCGAAATAGCAATATCTCCCACTGGGGGGGCGACGGCTCGAGGTAAGAACGGTGGAGCCTGACTCAGAGGTTGACCTGGCCCAGCAGCTTGTGCAGGTTGTCCGTCAATGGTGACTTGCGGGTTAGGAACGAGAACACCTGGATTTTGACCAGGTTGGGCTGGAGTTGTAACAGGTGGTGCTGTGGATGTGGATATTGGGGCTGTTGGCGCTGTTGGCGTTGGTGCTGATGCTGTAGTGCCTGTTGAAGGGCTAAAGCTGAGTGTAATTCCATTTGGCGATCGCATCACAGGTTGAGTGCCAGGTGCATCGTTGCTCCCAGTTACCGTCACCCGAACACTATTAGCATCAAGCTGACTAACCTCAACAGAGGCAATTCCTGGTGCTGGGTTATCTTGACGAAAGCTATTACCTTGTGGTAATCGTAATTGAGTGTTGATAACATCAGCGACTAAAGCCTTGCCTCTTTTTGTAGTGAAAACTTGGGCGCGCGATCCGGAAGAAGTTTTCAAAGCGACGTTAATTCCACCATTAACGGGATTTAACTTGACATCAGTAACTTGACTAATTTGTGCCCAAACTGGTTGAGCTGCCAAAAATACAAAAGCAGCAGTAGCTAAAATAAAACTATTACCGTGAAGCTGTTTCACAGTTCATTCCTCACCTTATAAAACCTTGTTTACAAACAATTTTGAGTAGGCACTTAGAAACCACACGCCAATTGCTTATGGGGTTTCCCCATTGGCGCTAGCCTCTCCTTTTTGGAAAAGACCATGTTGGCTTAACTACACGAGACTTTGCCCACCTACCCTACGGGAAGGCCAAGGGCGAACGTGAGTTTCAAAACCCTCAATTATTTCCTTAGTCTGTGGGAAGGGTTTGTCTACGCTTGTGTAGCCGCGAATTCTATTCGTCCTAGCTCTAATTTGACTACTTTTTCGGGGCAGCTTTCGCTGCTGCCGCTATTTCTTCTGGGCTAAGTGGCATCAATACCTGTAACTGGAATGATGTATTAATCGCTGCTGGGCCTACCTGCATCGGCGTTTTATCTAATGGGGATCTTGTCTCTGTTGGAGCCAAAGTTGCTTGATAATCTTTAACTATTAACAAAGGCTGTAACCGCTCAATGTTACGAATTATCGATTGTGTTTGTTCATAAGTTGCTGTAATCTCAGCGCTGATCGTACTGCGTTGCAGCTTGCCGTCAACCCCTAGTCCTAGACTTCCATCGGTAATCGGTTCTGGTTTTTGGGAAATCGGCACATATCTCTTCAGTTTGGCTCTGACTGCATTAATAGAAGTTGCACTATTGCCAGACTCAATTAAGCGGTTCAAATCCAACAGTAATGTATCTAAGGTTTTTTCGTTAGCAAATAAACTTAAAACCTGAACTTTTTGCTGCTTTGCCTGTGCTAGTTCGTCTTTAACTTTGTCAATCTGTTTGATATTGGCTTTTTTTTGCTCAATTTGCGCTTGCAGTTCAGAGCTTTTGGCTTGCTGTTGCTGATAGCTTTCCCAAGCTGGCATCAGCAGATTTAAAAATATATAAGCTGCTCCCGCTAAACCAACTACCCCTACCAAGATCCCAATAATTTTTGGTGTGAAAGCAATACCAAATACCACAGGTGCGGCTGGCGTTGCCGGATCGAATTCCCCACCTTGTTCGGCAAAATTTAAATCATCACTCAGCGTCATTTTGAAATGACTCCTGTTTGTTGCATATTACGAATTCGAGTTACTAACCCCACTGTGCCTTTTTTTTCCAACTCTCGAATTAATTCCGACGCTGGAACGTCGTTCATGCTCGATTGAATAGTGTATTTAACTACTTGAGGTGGCTTAATTACGACATTATTAGAAGATTGACTCGCACTTGATGTTAAGGGAGCATCTACTAACGCTGCTGTCAGAATTCTGGTTTCTGTAGGCTTTAAAAACTGAGATTGTTGTAAACTCAATAAGAAATCATTGACATCATTAAAGGAACGAGCCAATCCGTTAATTTCTAATCCCCCCGCGGGATTATTTGGCGGCTGACCTGCTGCTACTGCAATGGGTGGGATTTGCTTGATATTTTCGATTTGCACTGCCGTTGGGATGCGATCGCGCAAATCTTGCAGCATTGCTGACCAAGGACGAATCTGGTCAAATACAGTTACTAAAGCTTGGGTTTCCCCTTTAATTGCCTTCGTCTCGTCTTTGATTTTGTTAATATTTCCTATTTCTGTATCTAACCTCTTGCTTTCTTGATCTAGTTGTGCAATCTGACCATCTAATTCAACAATCTTCCCTTGCAGCAACCACCAACCAACTCCAAATAAAACCGGAAGACCTATACCTACTGCAACTCCTACATACAGTAGTGTCAAATCCCCCGTAGGAAGTTTTAGGGCTATTCCTCCTTGTTTCTCTGGCTTTTTCTGGTATGCTGGGCGGTCTTTAAGAAAGTTAACATCTAGGCTGTACATTTTATTACACCTCCCGCATTCCTAGACCTAGTACAATCGCCAAGCCAGAGCGTTGTACCTGTGGATATTTATCAGTGTCAACTTCCAAAGATAAAGATCCGATTGGATCTATTTGGGTAGTTGGCAAACTCAATCGTTGGGTAAAAAATTCATCTAGCTGTTGAAGTCCACCTCCTGGTCCGGCTAATAAAATCTGCGCTACCTCCAAATTTTCACTTTGATTCAGGTAAAAATCGATGGAACGGCGCAGCTCATCCGTTAGTTCTCCCAAGACTCTCAAGATGGCAGCCATGCCAGGATCGAGTTCGGTAACGCCAGTTTTACCTCCGTCTATGGGAGTTGCAGGAATAACCATTCCGTGTAACAATTCCATGTCTCGTGATGTAGGTAAGCTCATTGCCCTTGCTAAGGCAGTTTGCATTTGATAAGTCCCGATGGGGACTGTGCGCGAAAATTGCGGCACTCCGTTAACGATGATGGCTATTTCTGTACTATCGAACTCGATATCAACTAGTACTGCTGCTTCTTGCGGCCCAAATTGTCGCAGTTGTTCGCGAATAGTCCGAATTAGAGCAAAACTGTTAATTTCTAAAACATCAATTTGTAATCCTGCCTGCTCGAAGGTACTTATATAGGTATCCGTGATCTCCTTGCGGGTGGCAACTAGGAGTACGTGTACCTTTTCAATGCCATCTTCATCTACAAAATACCCAAGTTTCTGATAATCTACATCAGCCTCTTCACGAGGATAGGGTAAGTACAAACCTGCTTCATGGTTCAGCACCATTTCTCGCAGTTCTTTATCATCTAACTCTGCTGGCACTGGTATAATCCGAACGATAGAATCTCGTCCTGGTACACCAGTAGCAACGTGAGAAGTTTTGATTTTGCTCTCAGCTAGCGCTTGCTGGATTAATTGCGCCATTGCTGGAGGGTCATTGATTTGACCATCGATAACTATCCCTTCTGGAACTGCTACCGATGTATAGGTTTCTAATTTCAAGCCTTGACCCTGCTTGCGTAGCTGAACTACATTCACTCGTTCGGGAGCAAGCTCAATGCCTACTCCTTTTTTCGATTTGCCAAACAGACTATTGAAGCTTTTTACCACAGTTGTGCCCGCTGGACTGCTAAATTGAAAATTTAAATTTGTTGCAGTAAAGGCGTTATATATTACGTCTTTACGGGTAATTTATTTAGCCTATAATCTCAACAATTCTGTCTAAGCTTTTCACACCGATCAAGCGTAAAAATACTGGGAAAATGATTCAATTGCGAAAATTTAAACAACTTGTTGCTTTTGTACTGCTTGGCTTAATAACCAGTTGGGTTATCAGTTGCAGCACAGGTAATGTTAATACAAGTACAAAACAAGCTACTTCAGGAGTGGGAACTGTTGAGTTTTGGACAATGCAACTCCAACCTCAATTTACCGACTACTTCAAAAGCCTAATTGCGAATTTTGAATCGCAAAATCCAGGTATAAAGATTAACTGGGTTGATGTACCTTGGGCAGCAATGGAGAACAAAATATTAACAGCTGTCTCCGCAAAAACGCCACCTGATGTAGTTAACTTGAATCCGGGTTTTGCTTCCCAACTTGCCGGACGAAATGCCTGGTTAGATTTGGATGCTAAAGTCCCGAATGATGTACGTTCCTCCTATCTGCCAAATATCTGGAAAGCAAGCACGCTTAATGGCAAGAGTTTTGGGATTCCCTGGTATCTCACCACACGGTTAACCATTTATAACACTGATTTATTAAAACAGGCAGGTATCAATAAAGTCCCCGTAACCTACGCAGAATTAGCACAAGCAGCGCAACAAATTAAAGACAAGACGGGAAAATATGCCTTTTTTGTAACTTTCGTACCGCAAGATTCTGGTGAAGTGCTGGAATCTTTCGTGCAAATGGGAGTCACCTTAATAGATGCTGAGGGGAAAGCGGCGTTTAATTCAGCGCCAGGAAAAGCCGCGTTTCAGTATTGGGTAGATTTGTATAAAAAAGGTTTGCTTCCTAAAGAGGCTTTAACCCAAGGACATCGCCACGCGATCGATTTATACCAATCTGGAGAGACTGCGTTTCTAGCTTCTGGGCCAGAGTTCCTAAAAACGATCGCTAATAATGCCCCGAAAATTGCTCAAGCTTCGGAAATAGCACCTCAACTCACTGGTGACACAGGTAAGAAAAATGTCGCGGTGATGAACATAGTTATTCCCCGCGATAGCAAACAACCAGATGGCGCTGTGAAGTTTGCTTTATTTGTCACCAATAACGAAAATCAGTTAGCCTTTGCTAAAGCTGCAAATGTTCTGCCTTCTACAATCAAAGCATTGTCTGATAGTTACTTTAAAGATGTTCCAGCTAATGCTTCAACAATAGAAAAAGCACGAGTAATGAGTGCTCAAGAACTGCCAAAGGCAGAAATATTGACCCCGACATTGAAGGATTTTAATAAACTGCAAAAGGCAGTTTACGAAAACTTGCAAGCAGCAATGTTAGGGCAGAAAACTGTAGATAAAGCTGTTGAAGATGCGGCGCAAGAATGGAATCAGAGGTAAATTCGTAATGACGCTCCTGCGTCGCTACCGCTACGCTAACGTAATTCGTAATTCATAATTCGTAATTATGATTTATGAAATATATTGGTGGTTGCTAAAAAGTCGCCGACTAAATAAAGAGAACCACACAAAACGATTAAATCTTCTGTGGTAGCGGTTGTAGTGGCGGCTGTTAGTGCTGTGAATAAATCTGGATGGATTTGGCGATCGCTTAATTCGGGACAGAGGCTGTAAGCTAGATTTGATAAGTAGTCTAGATCCGCAGAAGTTCTACCGGGCCAGGGTTCTACTGGTATTGGCACCAAATAAAGGCGATCGCCTGGTCGCAGTAAGGCGGTAAAAATATCAGCATGATCCTTATCAGCAAACATTCCCACAACCCAATTGACGGGCTTATGGTTAACTGCGTCTAAGCTATCAACATATTGGCGAAGAACTTCGGCGGCGGCGGTATTATGAGCGCCATCAAGTAATAATTTATGGTTACTCCAAGTAATCCATTGCATCCGCCCCGGCCATTTAGTTTTGGCCATACCGTTAATTATGGCTTCTTCTGAAATCTGCCAACCCTGTTGTTGGAGAATTTCTAAAGCAGCTATTGCCAAAGCGGAATTTGCTAATTGAATTTGTCCGGCTAATGGCAAAGGGTATTTAATTAAGTTTGAATTTTGAATAGTTTGATATTCTGCCCATCCTGTAGCGATTTCACGGGCAGGTTGAGGCGTAAAAATCGGGCATTGTAATTCTAAGGCACGCGATCGCACCACTTTGTCTGCCTCTGGTGGTAATGGCCCAACCACAACGGGACATCCAGGTTTTAGAATACCTGCTTTTTCTCTAGCAATGTCAGCGACGGTAGGGCCAAGTTGTTGCCAGTGTTCCCGGCTAATGGAAGTAATGAGTGTAACCAAAGGTTCCAAGCAGACATTGGTAGCATCTAAGCGCCCTCCCAGTCCGACTTCTACTACAGCCACATCAACTTGCTGCTGCGCAAAATATAACCAAGCAGCCGCTGTAATTACTTCAAACTGAGTTGCCGATTCGTCCTGATGACGAATAACCGCTTGGACTTTTTCTAATAATTGACTCAATTCCTCAGAGGAAATTTGCTGTTCGTTCAGACAAATACGTTCCGTCCAATCAACTAGATGGGGTGAAGTGTAGCGTCCTGTACGATAACCAGCTTCTGTGAGTACTGAGGAAATATAGGCACAGACTGAACCTTTGCCATTAGTGCCAGCAACATGAATTACCGGGACTTGGTGATGGGGATTGCCGAGATTTGCCAATAGGTTGACAATGCGATCGAGTCCCAAATGGACACCAAAGCGTTGCAGGGGTTGTATTACAGAATCGATATCCAAGGAATGGGAGTAGGGAGTGGAGACAAGGGGACAAGGGGACAAGGGGGCAAAGGGGACAAGAGGAATAATCAATGCCTAATACTTCGGCTTCGCGGTAGTTGAATCTCGACTTACTTCGACTACGCGGTAGTTGAATCTCGACTTCGCTCGATTACCGCGCAGTCGAAACTCAGTACAAGTCGCTCGATTACCGCGCAGTCGAAACTCAGTACAAGTGCCCCGTGCCCCATACCCCATTAATGAATTTAAGCTTCTCTATCGAAAAAGCCTTGAAATTGTCTTAAAGCCGCAGCGCCAATATTAAACACTGCCCAACTAGCAGCAATGACTACTGGTGCTAAAACGATCGCTATACGAAAATCGATATCCATATCTAAGAACCCCTCTTTTAAGTAGAAATTAAAGTTTTGTCAACAGCTCTCATTTTTATTTTTAGCTGAAGTGGGCAATTTTTCCAAATCCAAATGTAAAGAATGTTTAAATTATGGGGCATTGGATATTTGTTATTAGTCATCAGTCATTTGTCATTGGTTATTAATTCTTCTCCCTTATCTCCCCCTGCTCTCCTGCTCCCCATTCTCTAAGCCTTGCTAAAACCAATATCAGTACCCTTACCAGCATGAACTAAAGCTAACTTTTGGTAGCGTTTAGCGTGTTCAATCAGTTCTGCGGCTTCAACATCTGTTACTTGCCGTAATACTTTACCTGGAATACCGACAACTAAGGACAAAGGCGGTACATTTTTAGTTACCACTGCGCCAGCACCAATAATGCTACCAGCGCCCACTCGTACCCCATCTAAAATCACTGCGCCAATGCCAATCAAACTTCCACGTTCAATGTAAGCAGAATGTACTACAGCGCGATGCCCTACGGTAACATGATCTTCTAAGATTGTTGGAAAACCAGGATCGCCATGTAAAATTGCACCATCCTGAATATTTGTGCATTCGCCAATTTCAATTTGTTCTACATCTCCCCTCACCACTGCTCCATACCAAATGCTCACTCCTGTTGCTATATTTACCGAACCCATAACAACAGCATTGCCCGCAATGAAGGCAGCTTGAGAAAAATCAGGAGATGTCCAGTAAGAAGCGGTAGACACGATAGAATATGAATATGGTACCCAGGAACACTGGAGAAACTCCAACCTTTGAGGCTGGTTGCACAACCAGGATATCACAGCGTCAAGCCTCTACGCTGAGGAAAACACTAGTGAACAATGTTCCTGCCGCAACACCGTGTCTATGCAGCAGCGAGCAAATAACCCAAAGTGGTTGAGCCGAAGTGTATAATCCAACCCACTAGTGCTGGTGAAGACAAAACTATGTTTGTACGCACTTCATGATGAATCCAGGTTTGCAGTACCCAATGTTTGGGCCGGAAATACAGTGTCCCCATTGTCGCCAGACTATTCCGGCGTTGACACTCACAGATACCTATCTGTGTCCGCGTCATGGCGCATTTGAAGCTAATCCGAAAAATGGAGAGTTAATCCATTTGCAATCGGGGCGTCATTGGCGGAGGTGGAATAATGAATGGTATAGACAACATACTCATCCTGATGGTATTCGCTTTGAAATTCACGAAGCATTAGACAAGCTCTATACCCAAGGTTTTCGAGCAACACGAGTAATTATTGCTCGACGCTATCAGGAATTGATGAGTGGCTACTTAGAACGCAGCACGCCTTGGCGTTCTGGACAACCAGAAGCTACTGCGGCGCGTTTATACGGTTTACCCGTGGAGTTTAGCCCCGATAACTCAGATGATGCCTGTTGGGAAGTGATTAATTTTGACTTGGAAAAAGAGCCTGGTGTCCCTGTACGCTACCCTTATTTCAGGTTGTTTGAGTAATGGTCAATAATTAGTGCTGAGTGCTGAGTGCTGAGTGCTGAGTTCTAATGGAGAAGAAGTTTTAATTGCACTCAATTAAAAAGTTTTTCATCCTTAGAATTTAAGTTTAAGGTCTTACTCAGCACTCGTTACTCAGCACTCAGCACTACTGTCTTATGCATCACGCTTCTATTCGGACTGCCAATATTCATCGAGCGATCGCTTTCTACGAACTTTTAGGGTTTACAATCTCAGAACGCTTTACCACAGGCTATACCCTAGCTTGCTGGATGGAAGGATTGGGCGGCAGAATTGAACTGATCCAAATTCCCGAACCAAAACCAGCCCCAGATGCCTTTGCTGACGAACATTATGTGGGATATTATCATCTCTCGTTCGATTTAACTGAGATTACACCAGATTTACCTAGCTGGTTGACAAATTTGCAAGAACGTGCATTAGTAGCTGCTGAGAGTCAACCCGAAGGATTAGAACCATTGAAGGTGCTTTTAGAACCGACACAACAGCAAATAGGCGATCGCATTTACGAAGTGGCTTTCATCGCCGATACTGATGGCTTACCTCTGGAATTCATTCGGATTTTAGCAAAACTCCCGTAATTTAGCTTTTTTATTAGCTTTGTTGCTAATATATTGTTTTTCTGTATTGTTACTGAAGTCACAGATTTTTTCGTCAGATTAAAGTGTGGTCACTCACAAAAATAAGTATGGGCGTTGCTGAATCAAGGGATGATTCTTGTAGCGTGGGCGTCTCGCCCGCCCTGAGATACAAGGGACAGGCAAGATACCCATCCCACAAAACTAGCAAAATCATCCGACAAATATGCAACGCCTAACTATGTAACTTAATTTACAGATATATCTGCTAAATACATGTATGGATGTTCCAAATTTTACTCGAAATTTTATAAATATCCCTTGCCGTTATTACTTTTAAGTTTATGGCTAATAGCTGTTTTTTTGTTGAGCGATCGACCTGCTCATAGCCAACATCCAGTTATATTTACTAACAAAGAAAAATATCAGTTAACCTTGCTAGCAAAAAGAATAATGCCCTCAACACTGACAGAAAATGTCCGCAAGACAGTGCTGGAGAATGGTCTAACTGTCCTGACAAAGGAAGTGCATACTGCGCCAGTGGTGACGGTGCAGGTGTGGTACAAGGTTGGCTCGCGTAACGAAGAACCAGGCGTGAATGGCATTGCCCACCAATTGGAACACATGATGTTTAAAGGCACTCGAAACCGTCCAATTCAATTTGGACGTTTGTTTAGTGCTTTAGGTAGTGATTCCAATGCTTTTACCAGCTATGACCAAACTGCATATTACGGTACTGTGGAACGAAACAAGCTGAAAGCGCTCTTGGTGCTGGAAGCAGACAGAATGCGAAATTCCCAGATTGAGCCGGAGCAATTAGCCAGTGAAAAGCGGGTAGTAATTTCCGAGTTGCAGGGTTACGAAAATAGTCCAGAATATCGCCTCAACCGCGCCGTTATGCAAGCGGTGTTTCCCAATCATGCTTATGGGTTGCCTGTAGGCGGCACCAAAGCTGATGTCGAGAAATTTGAAGTTGAGCAGGTAGAAAAATATTACCGCAATTTTTACAGTCCCGATAATGCTGTCTTAGTGATTGTGGGAGATTTTCAAACAGCAAATACTCTCGAAACAATTAAAGAAGTGTTTGGTAAATTACCCAGGCAGGAGGCAGGGGGCAGAGGGCAGGGGAGCAGAGGGGCAGAGGAGCAGAGGAGCAGAGGAGAAAGTCTTTCTTCCTCATCTCCCATCGTATTACGAGAACCGGGAGCAGGACGGCTGTTACAAGTTGTGTATCCGCTACCGGATGCAAATCAACCAGATGTGCCGACGCTGGATGTGATGGATTACATCTTGACAGAGGGACGGAATTCTAGACTTTATCAGGCATTGGTGGAATCAGGTTTAGCTAGTGAACTTACGGCATCCGTCACCAGTTTGCGAGAATCTGGCTGGTATGAGTTGTTGGTAACGGCTGGAGCTAAACAAGATTTGAAAAAAATTGACTCAATGTTGAGTAGTGCGATCGCTAATGTAGCAGAAAAAGGTGTGACATCTGAGGAAGTAGAACAAGCCAAAACTCAATTAACAGCGGATGTAATTTTGAGTAACCGTGATATCACCTCTCAAGCAATGCGATTGGGCACTGATGAGACAACTGTTGGTGATTATCGCTACACAGATCGCTATTTGGCAGCTGTTCGTCTGGTGAAGCCGACGGATGTTGTTGCTGTGATTAACAAATACTTGACAAAAGAAGCGCGGACAGTAGGATTTTTTGAACCAACCCAGAAGCGGATAACAGAAGTTGCTGACAAACCACACTCAGCCCAAACTACAGAAAATTTCTCTCCTGGCGCACCTGTGCTTCCTTCTGAGGTGATGAAATACTTACCACCCGTGGATTTGGCTACAGATGCGATTGCCCAAGTCTTACCCCAGGAATTTAAATTGACTAACGGATTGCGGATATTACTGTTACCCGATCGCAGTACTCCCACCGTTACCTTGAGCGGTTATATTCAAGCTGGGACAGAATTCGATCCAGAGAATAAAGCTGGATTGGCTGCTTTTGTGGCAGATAATTTGCTAAATGGTACTAAGAGCAAGGATGTTTTAACTATTGCTAAAGTCTTAGGAGAACGAGGGGCAAGTCTAGACTTTCAAACCTACCGCGAAGGTGTGCATATTGAAGGTGATAGTTTAGCAGATGATTTGCCGATACTCCTAGAGATATTAGCAGATGTTGTGAAAAATAGTACCTTTCCCAGCAAAGAGTTAGAACTGCATCGCCAACAAACTTTAACTGATTTGCAACAGGAATTAGATGAGCCATCAGAAGTAGCTAGAAGAGTATTTGTTCAGTCAATTTATCCGAAAAAACACCCCTTACATACCTTCCCCACAGAGGAGAGTTTACAGCAGATTCAGCGCCAGGATGTGATTGATTTCAAAACTAAACATTATCGCCCAGATACAACAGTGCTAGCGCTGGTGGGAGATTTCGATCTAGACAAAGTGCGATCGCTGATAAAAAATAAGTTTGGAGATTGGGAAGTTAGCGGCCAAGCACCCACATTAAAATATCCCCCGGTGGCAATGCCAAAGAAAATGGTGAGTGTCAACCCAGTTTTACCGGATAAAGCCCAAGCTGTAACTTATATGGGTTACACAGGTATTAACCGTTACGATCCTCGATTTCATGCAGCTTTAGTATTGAACCAAATATTGGGAGGCGATACCTTATCTAGTAGACTGGGTGCAGAAGTGCGCGATCGCCAAGGTTTAAGCTATGGAATTTATAGCTCCTTCCAAGCTGGGAAGAATGTAGGGACATTTTTGATTGAGATGCAGACTAGTCCTGAAGATAGCAGTAAAGCGATCGCTAGTACTCGCCAGATGCTACAGCAAATTCATCAACAAGGCGTAACTGCACTAGAAGTAGAAACAGCTAAACGCACCCTGATGAGCAACTACAACGTTTCCCTGGCAAACCCAGAGGAATTAACAGATAGAATTCTGATGAATGAGGTGTACGGACTAGATAAAGTAGAATTGCACTCCTTCACTGATAAAATCCAGAAAGTCACCCTTACTCAAGTTAATCAAGCGGCTCGTGAGTTACTCCACCCAGATCGAATCGTAGTCGTTACTGCTGGGCCATCTGTGTTAGCAGAGAAAAGTATTAGGTAGAGATAGGCACTGGGCATGGATAATATAAAGAATAGGTAAAGTGGTTTTGCCCGCTACCTATTAATTGTTATTGCTCATCAGTATTGCCTTTTGAGAATTAGTAATGAAAATTTATAACTATGTTTACGAAATTGTAATCAAATCCCTTACTTTCACAATTCATACTTGGGTGCAAATATTACGACCGAGCTACGCGATCTTAACGTTACTCCTAGCTCTAAATTTCATCGCTGCTACTCCAGCAATGGCGGCGAATAAGTCTTTTGATTTGCTCAAGCAACCAGCTACAGAAATTACAGTTAGCTTGGGTAATGCGGCTAACGAACTCAAATTTGAGCCAAATCATTTGGAATTTGAGGTTGGCAAACGCTATCAACTACGGCTTACTAATCCCAGTCAACTGAAGCACTATTTTACTGCTAAAGATTTTGCCGATGGCATCTGGACACAAAAAGTTGAAGCAGGCAAAGTAGAGATCAAAGGAGCCATTCACGAACTGGAACTCAAACCCAGTGCTGAAGCCGAATGGGTGTTTGTGCCCTTGAAATCTGGTACTTATGGCTTACGTTGTACAATACCAGGACATAGAGAAGCAGGTATGACTGGAGAGATTGCCATTAAAAATTAAAAATAATTGAGCTAAATACAACATTGAATTCAGGTGATTAAATTCTCTGCGTACCTTTGCCCTTAAATTTGCGCCCCTTTGCGTTTAAATTTGAAACCTCAATTCATCACAATTTTAGACTAAACTGTACTAACTCCCATAGTGTTAAATTAAAGATATTATTTCTCAATTAATCTAGAGAAAGCATTCATACTTCAGCGTTAAAGCACCAGTAATTATTAATCTCCCATGAACATTTTCAGTAACTTACTTTCTCAAGCGACTCAACCTGCACCTACAAAAAAACAACGCCGAGGAATTGAAATTAAATCGCCGCGTGAAATTGAAATCATGCGGCAATCATCGACAATTGTAGCAACTGTCCTCAAAGAAATTTCCGAGCTAGTAAAGCCAGGAATGACAACAGCTGATTTGGATGCTTATGCAGAAAAACGCATCCGCGAAATGGGTGCAACACCAAGTTTTAAAGGATATCACGGTTTTCCAGGTTCTATTTGCTCCAGTATTAATAATGAAGCAGTGCATGGCATTCCTAGTCCCAAAAAAGTGATTCGTGTCGGGGACGTATTAAAAGTAGATACGGGCGCTTATTACCAAGGCTTTCACGGTGATTCTTGCATTTCAATTGCTGTGGGTGAAGTGACGCAAGAAGCGGCTAAATTAATTCGCGTAGCAGAAGAAGCTTTATATAAAGGCATTGAGCAAGTAAAGGCTGGTGTATACCTGCTTGACTTAGCTGGAGCAATTGAAGATCATGTGAAAGCTAACGGCTTTAGTATAGTTGAAGAGTTTACTGGACACGGTGTCGGTCGTAACCTGCATGAAGAACCTTCAGTATTCAACTACCGTACTCGTGAGATGCCAAATGTTAAACTCCGGGCAGGGATGACGCTGGCAATTGAGCCAATTTTAAATGCGGGTTCTAGACACACGCGGACATTATCTGACCGTTGGACAGCAGTCACTATGGATAATTCTTTGTCTGCTCAGTTTGAGCATACAGTTTTGGTGACAGAGACTGGTTATGAGATTTTGACTGACCGTTCTAAGCTGTAATTGTCAGTTGTAATTATTTGTTGTTGAGAGAGGTAAAGCGTTGAAAGAGGGCGATTTACCTCTTTACTTTTTTAACACAATTTGTCAAACATTCAATAACTGCTATATAGCAATCCTATTTAATTTTTCACAAATGATTTAGGACTGTTGATTAGTCCCTGCATAATTAGTTTTGTAAATAGAAAGCATCTCTTTAGCTTGCACAAAGACAGACGTACTCTTTGGAATAGCTTCTAACAAATTAATTGCTTGCCGCCATTTATTTTGTGCTTGCTTTCGACTTAGTTGTGAATGAGGTGAATTTTTAACAAATAAATTAGCTTCTGTTGCTAGCTTGTGGGCTAATTCTAAGTTTGCTACAGCTTTCTTTTCAATTAGCACTCTTTTACTGATAGATTTATAGTTAATTTGATAGTAAGCTAATTTCTCCTTTGCCTGGTCATAAATTGATGTTTTAGCAGGAATTTTATCTAATAAAATTATTGCCTGATACCATTTGTTTTGTGCTTGTTGCCAGACTTTTAGAGGATGCGGTGGCTTTTGAACGAGAGAAGCAGCCTCCATACCGAGTTTTTGAGCAGATTTAAAGTTGGCGATGGCTCCGCCATCGTCTGCGACGAACGCACTTGTTTCTTGAGTTAAACTTAGATTTTGCTCTCTAATTTTCCAACCAGCAAAAGTTAAGATTAATAAACTTGAAGCGATAATCAAAACTGAACGTACTATCTTTGGTGTTGAAAACTTTGGTACTATTCCTAATTTCTGGCTACTGATTGCTTCTTTATTACTTTCCTGTTCAATCTTTTTCAAGGCTTGTTCTGCGTGTAGACTGAAAGTATCACCCTGAAGAATTAAAGCAGCAATTTGTTGTTGGAAATAATCACAATCATTGAGAATATCTGTCAATTCTTGAAATTTTCCATCACTTGATATGATTAATTCATGGTCATCATCTAACCACTCTAGAGCAAAACCAGATTTACCATAAAAAGCTGATACGCCTAATAAAATATTTAATAAGTTGCGACTATTTTTAATAGTATCAAAAATATAATTTAGTTTTTGTTGTAACTGTAATAATTGTTTTTGAGAATCGCTAATTGTTTCAATTTGATGTTTTAAAATATTAGATTTAGCCAAGTATAAGTCAATTTTTAAGCTGTCATTCAAGGTTTGAAATTGATTGGATATACTTAAATTAAGAATATCAGAATTTAGTTGATTTACTAATTGAACATCACTAAGAATATCAGCGGCTATCGCTTGCAAAAAATAACCCCATTCAAGCCAATCATCAATTTTTGAATGTAAATCAGTCAATGAAATTTTAGTTTCTGAATTTCCAAATTTCTCTGCGATCGCTGGATCTACTAATCCTACACCAGGTATAAATAAAACACCTACAGTACTTATTCGAGGAAGTGTAGCGATCGCAGAATTTTTGACGTTCTCAAGTCTCAATTCTTGAACGATTAATTTTTTAATATTCCGTAGCTGTTCTTGAGCATTATTAATCGGGATAATTTGTTCCATGATTTGATTAGAATCGCCAATAGTAAGTTTTAGACTCTGAATCAATGTTGGCAATTCACTAACAAGTATTTCTAGGTTAGCCATAAATACCCTTTAGGGATTTGTCGAAAGTTTATGCAGAACAATTAAAATGGCTTGAGTAAGAACGTAACCACGCCTATTGCATCTGAGTATCCTAAATGAGTGGCAAATCTCAGGAGCTATAAAATGTATAGTTCCCCGAAATCCTGCTAAAGTAACAATTTCAGTTTAAAAATCCCAGAGTAAAGACAAAATTACCCATTCACTAACCTATGAATGAAGTTGATTTAGCATTTACCCCAGCACTAGAGTTGGCGCAATTAATTCGTCGCCGGGAAATATCACCGCTAGAGTTGGTAGAAATATATTTAGAACGGATTGAGCAATTAAATCCTCAATTAGGAAGTTATTTTACGGTGACGGCAGAATTAGCGATCGCAGATGCCAAAGCCAAAACAGAATTATTAACAACTACCTCAGAACTACCGCCATTTTTTGGCGTGCCGATTTCCATTAAAGACCTCAATGCTGTAGCAGGTGTTACCTGTACTTATGGAAATCCAGCATTACTGAACAATATCCCTAATTATGATGATGGGGTTGTAACGCGGATTAAGCAGGC
Organism: Nostoc sp. DSM 114167; assembly: GCF_052692655.1. NCBI lineage: Bacteria > Bacillati > Cyanobacteriota > Cyanophyceae > Nostocales > Nostocaceae > Nostoc > Nostoc sp. DSM 114167. The sequence goes on along the minus strand of NZ_CP195116.1, from coordinate 1,244,016 downwards.
TGGATTTACTATTCTTGGTAAAACAGCCACTTCCGAATTAGGTTCTTTTCCCTACAGCGAACCTATGGGTTTTCCCCCAGCCAGAAATCCGTGGAATTTAGAATACACCCCTGGCGGTTCCAGTGGTGGTGCGGCGGCGGCGGTAGCAGCGGGATTGTGTGCGATCGCTCAAGGTTCTGATGGTGGTGGTTCAATTCGGGGGCCTGCGGCTTGTTGTGGTTTGGTGGGAATTAAACCATCTAGGGGCAGAGTGAGTAAAGCACCCGTAGGCGAACGCCTCGCTGGAATTGCCGTCAACGGGCCGATCGCCCGGACTGTCGCTGATGCTGCTGCCCTTTTGGATGCCATATCTGGTTACATGACAGGCGATCCTTACTGGTTGCCAGATCCCGAACCATCATTTCTCGCCGCAACTAAGACAAAACTCGGTGCTTTGCGAATTGCCTTTGACACTAGTATTTCTCCTTTGGGAGAAGCTGATGCCAACTGTCAGCAAGGTGTCCGCCAAACAGTCCAGTTATTAGAAAAACTCGGCCACCACGTTGAACAAAAATCCCCAGATTTTAGTGGTTTAGTTGAACCATTTCAAATCGTTTGGCAAGCTGGGGTAGCTGCATCGGGACTTCCTGTTGAAGCTTTGCAGCCATTGAATCGCTGGCTATTTGCACGCACAGGTTCTGTTGGAGAATACCTGCAAGCAGTTTCCCAAATGCAGGTAGTGGCACGTCAGATTGTGGCGTTTTTCGATACCGTGGATGTGCTGGTATTGCCAGTTTATCTACATTCACCTATCCGTGTTGGGGAATGGGCTTCGCTCAGTCCAGAAGAGACATTCCAAAATATTATTGAGTGGGTTGCCCCTTGTCCGCCTGCGAATGCAACTGGACAACCTGCGATCGCCATTCCTGTTGGCTTTGATAGTAAGGGTTTACCTATCAGTGTGCAGCTAATTGGTAAACCTGCCGCTGAAGCCACAATCATCAGTCTAGCAGCACAATTAGAAGCGGCTAATCCTTGGATTCATCATCGTCCAGCCTGGGCAATATCAGGCTGATCGTGCAGGCATCCTTGGAACAACTTTCGCAAATTATTGTGCTTGCAGGTTTAAAAACGGCAGAGAAGATAGGTTTGCAACCTTACACTCAGGTGCAAGGCTATCGTCAAGGAGAGATTATTCTCCATGAAGGCGATCGCTTACCAGCAAAACTCTATGCTGTTGTCAGTGGATCGATTCAAGTTACCAAAACAGCAACAACCGGGAAAGAAACAATTCTCCGTGCCTTAGCTGCTGGGGAAATTTTTGCGGCTCCTGCTTTGTTGGGAAATGGGATTTCTCCGGCAACTGTCACTGCTGAATCTGATTGTGAAATTCTTACTGTAGAGCGAGATGCTTTGTTAAAAGCTATTGACGAAAATCCTGAAATCGCCTTACGAATGCTGATGGTTTTTAACAGTCGGATTCAGCAATTACATGAAACAGTCCACGGATTAGTTTCTGAAAGAGCGATTGTTCGCCTTGCGAGATTAATTCAATATTTTGTTGTTGAATCTGGAACTGAATCTAGTCCACAAGGCGAGTGTTTAAAAGTTAAATTATCTTATTATCGGATGGCTCGAAGTAGCGGCATTACTTACGAAGAATGCGTGCGATTAATTAAAAGTCTCAAGTTAGTAATTGCTTATCGTCGGGGTGGGACGATTACGATCCTTGATGCTGAAAAATTGGATGCGATCGCATCTGGAGATTACGATCCTTGATGCTGAAAAATTGAATGCGTAGTTTACCGCCGCAGGCATCGCATCTGGAGATATAGATTAGTAGTGGCGCACATCTGTGCGCCACTACACGCGGGGGACAGCAATTCAGACTGCTACAGCTGCTCTATCTTGCTCGCGTGCAGCCACAACTAAAACTAGACATAGAGCTGCGATCGCTTTTTGCCATTCTTGCCGAACTTGCGCGTCTTCGACACCTTCAAACAACCCTACCAAGCGGGGAATAGAAGCTTCTAAAGCCAGACGAGGTACTGGACGGTGTAACTCAACCAAATGAGTTAAACTTTCTTGATTATGGACAAAACCAATTACCCATCTTGTAGTGTGATCGGGACTATCAGGAACCCGTTTGACTCCCAACTCATTTTTTAGCCAGTTGTAAAAAGGTGGTAATTCCTTAGCTAAAACTCCTCCAGCGGTGGGTAAAGTTTCCTTAAGCAAATTGGTATCTAAGCTGTTTAATTCTTGTTGCAATTCAGGTGAATTGAGAACTTTAGTTAGAGGCTGTGAGAGTATTTCCTCCAACTGAGTTTCAGAAAAATTTAAATTTTCAGCAAAAGTTAAAAGTAGCGATCGCATTTTTTTAGAATCCAAAATTAACTAATTTTTATCTGAGACTTTCTCTGAGATGGGGAGCAAAAATGTCAGGTTTTCTTCAATCTTTCAAGCATCAGGTGCATTAGTAGATAACCTGAGTTCGGGATAAGGAAAAGGACAGGTAGTAAGCTGAAAATAACAACAAATCCAGCAACCTGTCCTATGTTTAGTTTAGATGCTTTGTTCTGTCATGTAGATGATTTCTGTAAAGCGTTTGAAGCTCAATGGCAGAGAAAACTGTTAAATCATGGAGGAATAAAACGTGTAAGAGCGAAAAGCTTGTGTTTAAGTGAAATAATGACAATTATCATCGCTTTTCATCAAAATCACTACCGGAATTTCAAACATTTTTATTTGAATCAGGTGAAACAGCAGTGGAGTTCTGCGTTTCCAGGTCTTCCTTCTTATCAACGATTTATTGAATGGATACCATCAACTTTAATACCTTTATGCGTCTATCTGAAGCATTGTTTCGGACAATGTACGGGTATCGGCTTTATCGATTCAACCTGCTTGAAGGTATGTCATAATCGTCGGATTTCTCGGCATAAGGTATTTAAAGGTTTAGCCGCTCGTGGCAAGACTTCCGTGGATTGGTTTTTTGGTTTTAAGCTTCATATTGTTGTCAATGAGCTTGGTCAACTCTTAAATGTGACTCTTACTCCTGGTAATATTGATGACCGTAAACCCGTACCAGATTTACTGTGTAAGCTTTTTGGCAAAATATTTGGCGTTAGCGAAGCTTACCGAAGGTATCGCGGCTATGTTTCTGAAAAACTTGCTTCTCAGCTTTTGGAAGAGTTCGGAATCCAATTTTTCGCTAAACCCCGTCGCAATATGAAGAATAGGCTGATGCGTCTTCATGACAAACTTTTGTCCCGTAAACGCTCAATTATTGAAACGATTAATGATCAACTCAAAAACATTTCTCAGATTGAACATTCTCGACACCGAAGCCCCGTTAATTTTTGCGTTAACGTTCTTTGCGGATTAATCGCTTATTGTCATCAACCTAAGAAACCTAGCCTTCAACTGGAGTGGCTTTTACCTCCTTATCTTTAACCCGAACTCAGGTTAGATATCAAGACAAAAACACCAATTCATAGTACTTTAGGATTATGAACTGTAAATAAAAGTTGATAATCTTCCAGGCTGATTTGCCCCCTAAGATAATTTATTTGTAGCTATTCGTCTACCAGAACGCAGATACTTTTTACCCGCTGCTGCTAATACTTCGTGTTCCGTAGCTGTTTGGAAATTGAGGATAGGGTTGGTCATCTGTGCGGCCCTCTGAACTTGTCTTACCCTCAATTTCTCAGTAATTTATGATATTGTCTCTGAGGTAGCTCATAGAAGCAGTATTACTTTGCTTTCCATTCGTGGTCAAGGATAGCGTAAAGAAAGTTGTCGTACCATTTGCCTTTGATTAACTCTTTTTCTCGCAAATGACCCTCACGACGCATACCAATTTTTTCTAATACCTTTACAGAAGCAACATTCTCTGAAATACACCAAGACCAGATACGATGCATTCTCAATTCTTCAAAGCCAAACTTTAAAATTGCCTGTGCCGCTTCTGTTGCATAACCTTGTCCCCAATATTGAGTATTTAGTTCATAGCCGATATTTGCTTCCCGCATTTCTGGATCGTTTACACGGATACCACAATTGCCAATCAGCCGATTTTCTTCTTTGAGGACAACAGCTAACTGAAACTTAGTCCGGGGTTGCTCTTTTTGCTGATCGATAAACATCTGGATAAACTCACAAACATCGTTCTGTGTGCGTTGTGTCCAGTAGTTATAACGCAAATACAAAGGATCGGATTGATAGGCAAAAACCGCCTGCAAATCTGTCTCTATAAAGTCACGCATTAGCAAGCGGTGTGTTTCTAATATCATGTCTTTTTTTATAGGCAAGTTCTACCATATTTTCATTAGCCAGTGGAATAATTGACGTTGCTGAATTCAGGTATGAAAATGCTTTTGCATGATTTAAAAATCTCTGTAAAAACGTTACATGGCAACGTCTTTACACTCAGATTCATAAATTGAATTAGTAACGCCGAATAATTAAGTTGCCCGATCGATTTTTTGCACTTCTTCGTCAGATAATTTCACGTTGATAGCATGTGTTGAGTCTTCAATGCTGGAAACCTTGCTAGCACCAGGAATAGGCAAAATAATAGGCGACTTGGAACGCAACCATGCCAAAACGATATTGTACACCGATACGCCTTTTTCTTTAGCTAATTTAGCGATCGCAGAAATATCTTGCAAATCCTGATGGCGACGCCTACCACCAAAGGGACTCCAAGGTAAAAAGGTCAATCCCTGCTGTTCGCAATATTCTAATACGCCGTCATTTTCTGGCTGTCGCTGCCAAGGGCTGTATTGATTCTGCACCGAAACAATATCGACAATATCCTGCGCCCGCTTAATTTGTTCAACGGAAAAGTTAGAAACTCCTACAAACCGAATCAAACCAGCCTCCACTGCTTCTTTAACTGGCGCAAGAGATTCTTCAATGGTGTAATTAGGATCGGGAGAATGATATTGCCAAACATCGATGGGTTTAGCACCGCCCAAAGCCTCAAAACTGGCTCGAATTGTTTGGCGCAAATGTTCTGGGTTGCCGTTGCTTGTCCAGCTGCCATTGGGACGCATCAACCCGCCCTTAGTTGCTACAATTACTTGACTAACATCGCCTTTGTAACTACTAACTGCCTTGTGAATTAGCTGCTCATTGTGGTGCTTATCTGACTCATCTTTACAGTAAGCATCGGCAGTGTCAATAAATGTAATACCCAAATCCAAGGCACGATGAATAACTTGGATTGATTCCGATTCAGGAGGACGATTAGCAATTGACATCGGCATACCACCCAAACCAATTGCACTCACAAAGATACCAGTTTTTCCTAGCTGTTTGGTTTCCATGATTCTAGCTATAGCTTTCTGCCTCAATTATCTATCAGTTAGTTATTCATCAGAAATCCTCCCTAGTACTTAGACTTGAGGATAAGTGAATGTAATTCTTCTTTCTGCTATATGTGAAAATACCACATTATTTAACAGACAATCCTCATAGACTGAGGATATTTTAAAAGTGGTCAGACAATTTTGGATTTTAGATTTGGGATTTGGGATTTTGGATTGACAGTGACCCCATAGATAAATCTAGGGGCTTGCGAATTTTAGATTTTAGATTAACTCCATAGATGAATCTAGGGGCTTGTACCATCCAGGAATGTCGGTCAGACAATTTTGGATTTTAGATTTGGGATTTGGGATTTGGGATTGACAGTTGACCCCATAGATAAATCTAGGGGCTTGCGAATTTTAGATTTTAGATTAACTCCATAGATGAATCTAGGGGCTTGTACCATCCAGGAATGTCGTTCAACTGTAATTTTAGGCACTTCTATATGCCCCCTAACCTCCCTGAATAAGGGGGATTTATGGAGAACTAAAACGTTTTGTTACCGACTAAATACATTTTAAAACATCCTTTAATTTCGACCTAAGAATTTTTAATATGAGATTTAAGATTTAATTCTCTGAAAGTTATATTTGATTGTGGTCTTGGCAAACTTAATTCTTATTGATGCTTACCAATATTTAGATTTTTTGCCCTGCTGTCAGAGAACGAATAATTGCGAGCGAGTAGAGTAATATATTAATATTTACGTCCGTTTGACGGACGTAAATATCATTAGACAATTGTGCTGGCTAAAGTATTTCCTCTAAATTTCTTAGAAAACTTAGAGATTTAGTTAATAGCCCTCTATAGTGTAACCAGCAGATTGAACTATCTGTTTAATTGACTCTTCAGAAGCGGCAGCATCTACAGTGACAGTTTTAGTCTCAACGTTCACATCTACTTTGGCATCAGATTCCATAGTCTGAATAGATTTAGTTATTTTCTGGGCGCACTCATTACCTTTAATATTGGGAACTTTCAATTTAATTGCCATTATTTACCTCGTTACGCAAACTGAAATTTACCTTTAAGAAATATAATATCGATTTTGAGAGTGAGCGCACATCTTACTTGAGTTAGGGAATTGAGCATTACATAAATAGTAATAACTAATAGTTATATCTAAATCATTATTGACAAATTATTAAGGACGTAAAACTAAATAAAATGCCAAAACATATAAAGCTTTTTATGAAAATCCACTGAGAAACTACTAACTTTTAAAAAGCATTTTTAAGTTTGTGATGAGGACTCCACAAGACATTTACGCTGCTTTTTTAGGCATTGATGTTAGACATAGTTATTTTAGTAAGACTGCTCGATTGTACAAGCGTCTATGCGTAATTCACGAAATCTTTTTATCTGTAGTTTTTAATTTATTGTACACTTTAGATACTTTTGCCCAACATTTAGAGTACATATAGATTCAAAAAACAGCTATCTTGCGGCAGAAATATACTGTGGATTCCCAACAAAGACTTTCAGCAACACAATTATCATAGGAGTGTTAGACACTGCTATTTGGGTATTTACGCTAGAGACTGCTTCACATTGCGAGTGGAAACGATTTCTGAAATGTATCAGTAGTTGAAATGCGATCGCTAGAAGCAACGAAAAAATTAGCATTTCTCGTTTGATTTATTTTCCAATATCTATGACGAACTATGACCCTCGAAATAAAACTCGCTAACGCTTCTCTAGGAGACGCTAAGAGCGACCGAGCGTCAGGGGTGGTTTATTGACGCCGTACTGTACTAGTAGTTCGCTTTCGTGACGCAAGCGGGGTAAAGGGGGAAAGGATTTAAATCCCTTACCCTTTTCCCTTTCCCCTTTCCCCAGCCCTCACCAAGCATTGTTGACTTGCCAGACAGTTAACTACAAATACCCACTTTGTCAGTTTGTCTAATTGAGATATGTTTGGTAAATAAAATAAGTAGCCTACATTATCGGCTGTTATTCCACACTTGACATAAAGCATTGTGAGTGCAAAACGTCTGCCAGAAACCATTGCCCATGTCAGAATTACCCGTCAATCCTGGCAACACGGCTTCCTTGAGGGTGAAGTGAGTGCGGGTGAGTTTGAGTGGCATTTCCAGTGGCATTTTCGTCGGGGAGAACTTGCCGTCAAGCCTTCCCAAGGTCGCGCCTTAATCAAAGAACCTCTCGGTCGATTCTTAGAGCAACAAGATTACCAGCTAGAGCCTGGAGGAGACTATGCTTTTACGATTCGGGCGGAACTTTAAAAGTTAAAAGTTATTCAATTTTGGATTTTGGATTTTAGATTTTGGATTGAAGAAAAAATCTAAAATTGGCTGGCTGCTCATTCAGTAAGGCGATTTAAGTATCTTTCGATTAAGAGGATGGCAACAATGTCATCTATGGGTCTTGGAGGCTGTCGTAGACCCTGTGGCATTAGCTTGATTAGCCCTTTGGGCGGGAACATTTGCCAATAGCGATCGCGTGCTTCTAAGGTTGTGTAGCGCTCATCCACTAAAATAATACTCAACGGTTCTGTCAATTCTTGATATAATCTCTGTCTCCACTGTTTGGCTGTAGTTTGGTCGCCCATGACCATCAAAGAAATCGGAAACCTTTGGCGCAGTGTCTCAATGCTAGCGATCGCCTCTTTTGCTAACACAACTTGATGAGCGTACAGTTGCCGATCGAGTCCCATCACCGCTAAACCACACTTATCTCGACCTGGATCAAACCCCAAGATGACTGGTTGCGTTGGTGAAAATTCACGGAGATTCATAATTAATTAAAAATTAGAAATGTACCCTTACAAGGATCTTGCTACGTATAGTATCTGCTAGATAAAAAATGCAGCTACAGCAACTATTTTGACTGCTGTTCAATGTGTTTAAATCTTACTAATAACAGTGTGCAAATAATTTTTTAAGTACTAAAAATAATTTTTCCGTCAACTATCGCCACCAATTTTACTCTCAATGGTCCGGCTGTATAAGTATCCTCTGCTGCGATCGCTTTGATCTCCAAGGGTTGATTATACTGTCTTAGTAGGCTGACAAAGCGCAGAAAAGTCCCCTCTACTTGCACATTTTCGACAATTCCGGCATTACGGGCACGAAATTGGGAAGCAGAAATCAGTATTTCTAGCCGCTGCTGTAACTGATAAGATGTCATGGTTTTGGAATCAGCAGTAGTCGTGGCTAACACCGCGCCTCCCGAAAAAACCAGTTGATTCTGGGCTGTATCCGCGAAAAATTCTATCTGCTTTTCTCCCCTGACGTAATTACCAGCAGAGAAAATTCGCACGACGTATTCTTTACCATCCTCAATCTGCTTGCTTAATTGATCGACTCTATCCTGGGTCACGCGCAACAGCTCTAAATTTGCCGAATTTGCACCAGGTTCGCTTAGTTCGAGGTTGGCGTTGCGATTGGCTTCTTGTAAAAGTTGTACCACTGCTTGACGAGCGGCGGCAGGTTGAGTAACACGAATTACAGCAGCGGACAGAACTTGACCGCGAACTAAGGCCAGCTTACCCAAACGCAAGTCGCGGTAGGACTGATAATATTTTTCCAGTCTGGCAACTTCCTGTTCTAGTTCCTCCTGTTGTGCTTCCAATTCTTTGAGGCGCGATTCCCGTTTGGCAATCACTTGCTCTCGTGCTACAACTTCTAGATTACGTTTTTGAATTAGTTGATCCAGTTGAGCAATTTTTTGATCGCGCGCTTCTATGGCTTCTTGACGGTTAGCAAGTTCGCGATCGCGTTTTTCAATTGCTGTTTTGGCTTCGTCAATGGCTTTTTTCGCTTCTGCATAAAGTCTTTGACGTTCTGTCTTCAACAGTTCAACTGCCGCCTGTAGTTCCTTTCTCTGGTCGTAAACGCTTTGCAATTCAGCTATGGCTTTTTGATATTGAGTTACAACTCGATCTAGCTGACCTTGAGTGCGTTGGAGTTGAGTTTGGGTTTGGGCTTGTTGACTAATGGTGCGGTTCAGCTGGGCTTGCGTTTCCCTCTGTTTGGCGTTTGCCGCCTGCAAGGATTGATTAATTGCCTGCAAGTCTTGTTGTGCCTTTGCTTGGGCAATTCTTGCTTGATTTAACTCACCCTCTACCTGACTTTTCTGCGTTTCTGCGGTTTTTAGCTGTTCCCGCTTCTGTCTGAGGTCTGTTTGAATATCTTCTAACTCAAAGACTCCTTTGCGCAAACCTTCGTCGGCAGCGAATAAAATCCCTAGAGTTGATGCTGAAATCAAACCACCAGTAAAAATTGTTACTAGTACAGCAGTGTTTTTCGGACGAAGCTTAAAAAGTGAGAGGCGGGCTTTGCCAACTCGTGTGCCGATGCGATCGCCCACGGTGGCAATTACGCCTCCCAGAATCAGAATTGCTGCGATGAGGATGTATCCGGTGGTCATCTTTAGCTACCGAAATCCTTCCAGATACAGCCTACTACTTTTAAGCATTGTCTGGAAAGAAGTGGGAATTGGCAATAGCTGAAATTATTCAATTTTAGATTTACCTCTAGCTATTAGTGTCATTTTTCAAAATAGAACACGCGCCGATTCCCCTTTCTCCAATTGTTTTTATGTGAACTGCCTACTTAAGGTAACAGGTTTATGCACAGTAATCTTCTTTTTGTGGATAGAAATCATTTTTTTCTCACGCAAATCTCCCAGGAGCCTAGTAACGGTAACACGAGTTGAACCAATTGCCTCTGCGATCGCTTGATGAGATAACTTCAGATCAATTGTGATCCCATCCGCACAAGGAACGCCAAAATCCCGACAAAGAATTAACAAAAAACTCACCAATCTAGAACCCATATCTCGGTGAGCAAGAGTTTCAATCATCATCTCTGTCTGTAAAATGCGCGAAGACAGACCTCGCAGCATTAACATTGATAATTCTGGATTTTCCTTAAGTGCTACCTCCACCTGTTCAATTGGTGCCGACAGTAATTCTACAGGAGTAAATGCAACCGCATGGTAAAACCGATCCGATTTATTTCCTGTCAGCAATGACAATACACCAAAAACACTATTTTCCCGCAGCAACGCTACCGTTATTTCCTCTCCTGCCTCGTACACCCTGGAAAGTTTAACAGCACCTTTCAAAAGAAAATAAACTCGTTCGGCAGGATCGCCAGGAAAAAAGATCGTTTTATTGCGTTCAAACGTTTCCACAACTGGCGGAAACGCCCCGGTCGCCATCTGACGAAAAACATTTGCTAGGGCTTTATCTTGTGTCACGATCATCTCCCTTCCCCTACCCAATGCCGGAAAAACAAAAACTGATTACCTAAGAATACACCCGAAAAATGAATAAAGCACCGTCAACCTTTCTGTACTTTCCTATACTCAAACTAATCTCTTCATAACTCTTTGTTTATAATGATACATAATTGTTGATCCTTTCAGCTACTAATTGTTGATAAGTAGTTCCAATAACTATATTTAAAAGGTTTTTTGAAGAACAAATAAAGATATCTTGAGAATATCTTTATAAAAAATCCAGATTTTTGTCACGGCAAACACCCTTAGCAATATTCATTTTTGTCAATCCTGTATAAAACAAAGACTAAACGTGCCTCAGATTCTAGTATGCTCCTAATGATCGATCGCATTAACAATTTATATGCTAAATCTGACTGGAAAAAATGCCCTTGTTACAGGTATTGCCAATAACCGCTCGATCGCTTGGGGCATCGCCCAACAACTGCACAAAGCCGGAGCAAACCTGGGTATTACCTACCTGCCGGATGAACGTGGCAAGATGGAGAAAAAAGTTGCGGAATTGGTAGAACCTCTCAACCCCAGCTTATTTCTTCCCTGTAATGTCCAAGATGAAGACCAAATTAAATCTACTTTTGAGACAATCCGCGAACAGTGGGGAAAGCTAGATATCCTGATCCATTGTCTGGCCTTTGCCAGCAAAGACGATTTAAGTGGAGATTTTAGCCAAACCTCTCGTTCTGGCTTCAACACCGCCTTAGAAATTAGTACCTACTCATTGGTGCAGTTAAGTGGTGCAGCCAAACCTTTGATGACAGAGGGAGGTAGCATCGTCACTCTGACATATTTAGGTGGTGTTAGGGCAATCCCCAACTACAACGTTATGGGAATTGCCAAGGCGGGTTTAGAAATGAGTGTGCGTTACCTAGCTGCTGAACTAGGGCCGCAAAATATTCGTGTGAATGCCATCTCCGCAGGTCCCATCCGTACTTTGGCATCTTCAGCAGTGGGTGGGATTTTGGATATGATTCATCATGTAGAAGAAGTAGCTCCTCTACGACGCACCGTCACTCAGTTAGAAGTAGGCAACGCTGCGGCTTTCTTGTGTAGTGATTTGTCCAGCGGCATTACCGGACAAATTCTCTATGTAGATGCAGGATATGAAATTATGGGAATGTGACGCGATAAAGTTAGGAGTAAGAAAGTTAGGAGTTAGAAGTGAGGAGTTAAGAGTTAAAAATTTATAACTCATAACTCATAGTTCTTAATTCCTAACTGATAACTCTTAACTTTTAACTCTTTCCACTCCCCATGCAAACAACCAATCGCCAAGTTAATTCAAACTACGATCGCTTAACCCAAACCCCTCGCATTGCCACTGTTCACCGCACCACTGGTGAAACTAATGTGCAAGTTACCATCAATCTGGATGGTAGAGGAACTTGCACAGCAGCAACAGGTATTCCGTTTTTGGATCACATGTTGCATCAAATTGCCTCCCACGGGCTGATTGATATAGATGTTCAAGCCAAGGGAGACTGGGAAATTGACGATCATCACACCAACGAAGATGTAGGCATTACTTTAGGGCAAGCTTTTAACCAAGCACTAGGCGACAGAAAAGGTATTGTCCGCTTTGGTAATTTTCTTGCACCACTGGATGAAGCCTTAGTTCAGGTAGCGCTAGACTTTTCTGGACGGCCTCACCTCAGCTACGGCTTGCAAATTCCTACTCACAGGGTAGGAACCTATGACACCCAACTGGTGCGAGAATTTTTTGTGGCTTTGGTTAACCATAGCCAAATGACACTGCACATTCGACAATTGGATGGCATTAATTCTCACCACATCATTGAAGCAACATTTAAAGCCTTTGCAAGAGCAACACGGCAGGCAGTGGAAATTGACCCTCGACGTGCTGGCTTAATTCCCAGTTCTAAGGGAGTTCTATGAAAAGAGTCAAATTGGGCATTGAAAAGAGGCAGAGGGGAGAAAACTTACTACAACTTCTCTTCTCCTCTGCTCTCCTGCTCCCCTGCTCCCCTGCTTCTTCCCCAGTCCCCCATTTCGGATAATTGACACACGAGTTGTTGATGGTTATTATCAGCCTACCGGGTAATTTTTAATTGATGCCAAGCTGATAAATAGTGATTTAACCGAGATGAAATCTGTTGCAGATGACTCTAATTCTCAACTTAATACGGCAGACATTCCACCAGTAGTCCTAACTTCTGAGTTGCGAAAAGTCTATCGCACTGGTTTTTGGCTAAATCAAAAAGTCGTATCTCTCAAAAACTGTTCTTTAACGGTTTACAAAGGCGAAACCTTTGGTTTGTTGGGGCCTAATGGTGCTGGGAAAACTACCCTTTTAAAATTGTTGCTGGGAATTATTCATCCCACTTCCGGACGCGGATCGTTGTTAGGTAAACCAATAGGCGATCGCAGTGTTAAGCAACATATTGGCTATCTGCCGGAAAATCCCTATTTGTATGACTATCTCACTGGTTGGGAATTTTTACAGCTTGCTGCTGGGTTATTCCAAATTCCCCAAAGTGTCCAACGCCAGCGCATTCCCCAACTACTGGAATTGGTCGGTTTATCCCAAGCCGATGCCCGTAAAAAACTGCTGCGCCGCTATTCCAAAGGAATGCTACAGCGTGTTGGGATGGCACAGGCACTAATTAACGAGCCAGATTTAGTTTTTCTGGATGAACCTATGTCTGGTCTCGATCCGGTGGGGCGCTACCAAATGCGAGAAATTATTCTGGCGCTCAAAGCTGCTGGTAAAACGATTTTTTTCAACAGCCACGTTCTTAGTGAAGTAGAACAGATTTGCGATCGCATTGCCATTCTCGCTCAAGGTGAACTAATTTGCTCTGGTTCCCTCAATGAACTTTTAGGCGTAAATGACACATATCAAGTAAAAGGTCAAGGTGGTGACTGGGAAATTCTTAAAAAATGGATACCCACTCTCATATTTGAGCCTGATGGTTCCTGGCACGGTACACTACAAGATGGTTATTATGATTTTCTTGCCAGTCTTCGTCTTATGGAAGGTAAAATTATCGCCATTAACTTGTCACGTCAATCCTTAGAAGAATTTTTTATTCAACAGATCCAAAGAAAAAACAACCCCTTGAATTAGTCTTGTTGCCAAATAGTAAATAGTCGACTGGCTTGAAGAACAAAACCCAAAATTCTGCCTTTTTAAGTTCCTTTGCCCAACACAATCCACAAAAAATAAAATTCCGACATCTTTTCAAGCTTATTTGTATTTATTTAATGAACTTGTTCCTAATTTTAGTAGTCCCTTACTACTCATTGCAGATTTTAAATGTCATCAAATTAACTTTGACAAGAAAACTTTATTCGCGACTACTTGATTGTTGGCTAACAGACAATTTCTTGTAGAAACTGGATTTAGTTGCGTAAATCGTACATTTTTTGATATCACTCTATTCAAGCAACATTAACTTTAAGCTAACTTCACTAAAAATTTAAGTTCAATAAACAAATTTCCTCCGGAAAATAACACTTTTCTAGGAAAATAAGAGTGTCGGGGAACTTGAATATTTAGGTATAGTCAAAATAAAAATGTTTAGACAGTACTTTATTGATTGTAGTTTCAGAGTCTCAGGTAAATATGCTTAACAAAAGTTTGTCTAAATTCCTAATTCAGCCAACTGTAGGTATGGCTTTGTTAACTGCTGTCAATGCCGCTGTGTCATCTGCCAGTCTAGCTCAGGGACAACCGTTACCACCAACAACACAACCACCAATTACACAAACACAATTAGATACTAATTATTCATTAGGAGGCGGCGATCTCATCCGTGTAAATGTATTTGAAGTACCTGAATATACAGGTGAATACCAAATTCCCCCCGGTGGAGCAATCAACCTACCTTTAATTGGTAGTGTATCGGTATTAGGGCTAACAACTGAACAAGCTTCTGACGAAATAGCTAGAAGATATGCTCGCTTCCTCAAACGTCCCTTGATCTCAGTCAATCTCTTGTCTCCTCGTCCTATAAATATTTTTGTTGCTGGAGAGGTAACACGTCCTGGAGCTTACACTCTAAACTTGAGCGGAGGCGCCGGGAACAATCCAGGCGTACAATACCCCACTGTATTAGCCGCATTAACAACAGCGCAGGGGGTAACTTTAGCTGCGGATGTGACTCAAGTTCAATTACGGCGTAGAATCGGACGTTCTTCAGAGCAATCTGTCACCCTCAATTTGAAAGAACTCATTCAAACAGGCAAGTTATCGCAGGATATTACCTTGCGGGATGGAGACACTATAGTTGTGCCAACAGCAACCAACTTCAACGTTGCAGAATCTCGCAATATATTTGCATCCAACTTTGCTGCCAGTCAAACCACACCCCGCACAGTAACAATTATTGGTGAAGTTAACCGTCCTGGTTCGTATCTTGTCACCCCAGGTAATACAGATAGCCAAGTGGGCGCAACCCCTAACAGTGGCACTGCCAGTCCCACTGGTTTACCAAATGTGACACGGGTAATTCAATTAGCTGGCGGGATTACAGCACAAGCTGATGTGCGTAATCTCAAGCTACGCCGACCTACAAGAACTGGCTCAGAACAATCTATAGATATTAATCTTTGGCAACTGTTACAGAGTGGTGATGCCAATCAAGACATCATTGTACAAGACGGAGATACAATTGTTATTCCGACGGCAACTGAAATTAACCCCGCAGAAGCTACTCAATTAGCTACCACTACTTTGTCTCCTACACGAATTCAGGTTGGTGTGGTTGGCGAAGTTAAAAAACCAGGTCTAACAGACGTTCAACCAAATAGCTCTTTAAATCAAGCTATACTTGCTGCTGGCGGATTTAATGATGCCAGAGCTAGTAGTAGTGCTGTTGATTTAATTCGCCTCAATCCTAATGGTTCTGTCACTAAACGTATAGTAAAAGTGGATTTCTCCGCTGGGATTAATGAGCAAACTAATCCCATACTCCGCAATAATGACGTTGTAGTAGTAAACCGATCTGGTGCAGCTAAGACTGGCGATACCGTCAACACTGTAACTGGACCTCTAGGTATTATCCTTAATCTTCTGAACTTATTCGGACTCTAATTTAAGAGATAGATGTAAATTGGGGGCGTTGGTCAACCCTCTTCGTCCCTAAAATTGCACTATCCTTTGATCAAAAACAAGTTACACATAACAAACGCTTCACAAGACATCGCTCCTTCCAAATTGCGTTTTCTAAATGCTGCGATCCTGGTTAGGACAAGTCTGCTATAAATACTTTGACAGCCGCTCTTTTCTGATTTGCCAATGTTTTAAGCTATCTGACCACTTTTATATATCCGTCATTATAATAATTTTAAGTAATATTACTCATAAAGAAATACTGTAAACTTTAAAACTCTGACTGTAAATTCATAATGTGCATTGATAGATTTTTGAAATCTTTATTGTAGGTACTCGGATTTCTTATGATAATGAGAATCTTTTAGAAAGCAGATTTCGTAAATACTAGTTAATCACTGATTTTTAGTTATTCAGTGATTCTTATTATCATAAGAATTATTTAAGTAAATCAACTAATTGATGACAGATATACTATTTTAACCACAGATACCGCGTATACACAGTAGAATGATGTCGAATTGGAAATGACGCCATTTGTACGGTTGCTTGGTGTTCATGAATAGGGTAACTCTGGATACTGATATTTTTTATTCAGTGATTTTATCAGATGTTTGCGATTTTTTGGAACACAAGCTCAAAAGGTGGTTCAGCCATATTTACGCGAAAATGCGCAGGTTTAAACCTATAAAACCGTGTATAAACTTACAAGTGGCAGTGATACGACCGTATCCAATACTGGGTTATTAACTAAGGCTAGAGTTACTAACCGTTAACGATTGAGTTTTTGCAACATACCCTATTTTTTCCCTATGATGATTCATGGTTTCGGTTTTCTCAGTTTGAGCGCATCTCTTGTACTTCCCTGGGCATTAACAGGTCTGGTTCAAGGACAGAGAATAACAGAGTCTTTTTTTAAAGATGTTCCTCAGCCATCCACTATTCAGGAAACACCACTACCTAACCGCAAGCTGATCAGTGGTATTTCAACTGAGACAACATACTATGTTAGTGGTAACGGAAACGATAGAAATAGCGGACTCTCTACCTCATCTGCTTTTAGGACACTTCAAAGGGCAGCAAACCTGACTAATCCTGGCGACACGGTACTTATTATGAACGGGCAATACAAGAATGGGCCCAAAAACGGTGCTGTACTAAGTATTAAACGTTCTGGAACTGCAAATGCATGGATTAAATTTGAAGCATATCCTGGGCATTCTCCAAAAATTCAGCACAATACATGGAATGGGATCTCGATTTCAAATGGAGCTTCATACATCGAGATTAACGGGCTGGAGGTTATAGGGAACAATGCTAATATCACCCGTGATTATGCGTTAAGTCAGAAATATAACACATCAAATCCGCTTACTAGCGGAAATTGCATAAGCATTGAGGGAGGAAATAAAGGCCGTTCCCATCACATAAATATTCTAAACAACAAAGTGCATGATTGTGGAGGAGCAGGTATCTCAGCAATCCAAGCTGATTATGTGAAAGTGGATAATAACACTGTATACAATAACGCTTGGTACACAGTTCATGGTTGCAGTGGCATTTCCATGCTTAATAATTGGAGTTCTGACAATAACAAGGGATACAAGATATTTGTGACCAATAACAGAAGCTACAACAATCGAATGTACGTTCCTTGGATTGGTTCCGGAACGATTTCAGACGGTAATGGTATTATTGTTGATGTTTCAAAAGGATATAGAGGACGGATTTTAATTGCGAACAATCTCACCTACAATAATGGCGGTTCAGGTATTCATTCCCATGAGAGTCAGCATATCGATATTATCAACAATACGGCATATTTGAATCAGCAAAGTCCAGAAGTTCAAAAAAAGGGAAAAGGCGAAATTTATGCGGGTTATTCGTCTGATGTCAAAATTTTCAATAACATTATGTATGCTTCCCCTGGTAATGCTGTGAATAGCAATATGAAAAATGTCAACGTCAGTTATGACTACAATGTTTATCGCAATAATTCGACGATCAAGATTACAGGACCTAACGATATGATTGCAGATCCACAGTTTGTTAATGCCTCGGCTCGTGACTTTAGATTGAAATCAACAAGTCCGGCTATTAATAGTGGTTTAAAATGGAGTAGTTTGAAAACCGATTTTCTAGGCAATTCTCGTGTGTCCGGTTATGCACCTGATAGAGGAGCATACGAAAATCGGTAGCAGTTAAAAGTATGGCATTGGGTTGTAGGATAAAGTTCTTATTGATATATAGGTTTTGTCTACAACCCAATTGGAGAAGGCCAGCAAGAGCCACAAAGCAAAACAGTGAAGATATCTCTTATCCGATCTAGGAGCGCTATATCAATAATTCTTAGTCCGGTTAATTACTTATTATTTAAAACTTATAGCGTCTTTACCTCAGTCTTTATTAATAAATATTTATCCGGACTTGATGTAACTCCTAAAATAATTTTTTAGAAGCTTTATTTCTTCGCTAGTCCCTTAAGCTCTTTTTTCAACTCTCTTGGGTTAAAGTATTCGTGAGAATGATATCGATAACTACTAGATTCATTTTTATCAATGACTCCATTGACTACTAAACCTAGAACGTTGTAATTGGATCTCTCTAATATCTCTTGAGCAGCATTAGCACTATTGGAATCAATTACTCCGGGTCGAGCTACTAACAAAATACCATCAGTCATTTGGCTTAAAGTCAAAGCATCGGCTGCCAAAAGCAGTGGAGGAGCGTCAATAATTACAAAGTCATACTTATACTGGGATGAGAAACTCTCAATGAGTGATGCCATCCGTTTTGAGTCAAGCAAAGCAAGTGGGTTGGGAGGCCTAACTCCAGCAGTTAAAACATCAAGGTTGTCCATTACCTTAGATACAGCAATGTTAAATTCAGCCTGACCTACGAGAACCTCACTCAAACCAACCTCATTGGTTAATTGCCAAAGATGATGTTGAGAAGGAACTCGCATATCTGCATCTATTAATAAAACTTGACGTCCTAGTTGAGCGATCGCTGCTGCCAAATTAGCTGAAACTGTAGACTTGCCTTCTTTAGGAATTGCACTAGTTATCACAATGGTTTTAAGCAATTTATCTGAACTTAAGAATTTCAGATTTGCTTGAATCATCCGATACATTTCACTCGTTAAAGAGTGGGGAGTATCTCTGACGGCAACTGTTTGAGACGTTGATTCTGCATTTGAATCACGGGAACGAAGCTTTTTAACAGACAAAGGAACAATTCCTAGTAAAGTATATCCAAATACATCTCTAATTTCTTTAAGTGTTTTTAGAGATCTATCTCTCATCGCGAGAAAAAGTACAGTTGTGGTAGCAAAAAACAAACCGAACATGACTCCTAGCACCAAAACAATTATTTTTTTGGTTAATGTAGGATCTTCAGGCACTAAAGCCTGAGCAATAATTCGGGAACTAGGGGTATTTGTATTTTCAACTAACTGTAATTCTTGAACCTTTTTCAATAGAGTTTGATAGGTCGATTCTGCAACTTCAACTTTCCGTTCTAACTCCCGCTGGTTTTGTGCCAACTGGGGTATGAGTTTCACCCGCTGTTCATAGCTGGCACGAGAATTATATAAGGACGAGAGTCTTTGAGTTAAGCCAAAACGTTGTATTTCTGATTGCAGAAAGTTTTGTATCAGGCTTTGTCTGAGTTCTCCAATCTGCAATAGGTTCTGGGGAACTTGTGTTTGATTGCCAATAGTCTGACCAACTTGCTGTTGCAAGAGAGATTTTAAATTCGCTTTTTTTGCTTCTAGGTTAATAATTATAGGGTTGTCATCTAGAAAACGGCTGCGCTCAACTGCCAACTGCCGATCGGTCTCTTGAAGTTGTGTAAGAATTCCCTGTACTGCTGGTGACTGACTAAGGGCACTCACAGCGATCGCTTCCTGAGAATTTAGCTCTACTTTCTGCCGTAGTTGATTGGTTTGGGCATTTACCTCATCCAGTTGAGCCTTGACAGTATTCATCTCATTGTCTAGATTTCCAATAGTCGCAACAGCTGACCTTGTCTCCTCTGATAAATCTGCAATCTGATGCTTTTGTTTAAATATACGTAGCGCTACTTCTGCATTATTAACAGCAGCTTGAGTTGTAGGAAGTTGCTTGGCCATAAACTGACGAGTTGCTCCTGCCTCAGAGCGATTTGTCAGAATATCATTTTCTAAATAAAACCTCATAATTGTGTTGACTACTGCCGCTGCTTCTTCAGGATCGTGACTTTTATAAGTAATACGCAATACATCTGTCCCACCAATAATTTTTAGGTTCAGGGCTTTTAGTAGTGCTTTCACCTCCAAAGGTTTACCTTCGTTGTCTTTGAGTTGTAGTTTGTCTATTGTCCGTTGTAATAAAGCTGGGGAAGAAATAACTTCTATCTGACTGCTTATGGGATTTTGAGTTGCTACCAATGGTTTCAAATCTCCTGAGTCTCCTCCTTCAGAGGCAGTAGGGGAAAGATTATTGCCTGCTACTTTAAAACTGGGAACTCTGAATAACAGTTTTCCTTCTGCTTCATAGTCTGGCTTCAGAAATTGTGTAGATATAGCACTCAGAATAACTGTCGCCACAAATATACTGAAAGCAGGCAACCACCAGCGTTTCAATATCAATAAGTAACGATTAAGGTCTAAATCAATAGATTCTCTAGATTCCATAGATTTTTCTGACATAAATCTTCCAAAGTACAGGTCTTAAGCAAGAAACTCAAAATTGACTTATAACAGTCACAAACCAGTGCAATTGACAATACCGATTATGTATAATTTTACAATATAAAATATACTATAGACGAATACGGTTCAGTTAAAGCTTTACTCTTTATCGAAATCCTTTTTTTAACGAAACCGCCAAAGACGCAAGAAGTGTTTAAATGAAATGTATTATAGTATATTTTTAAGTAAAAATTTAGTCTCCATTGAGTGCAAATGTGTAACGGTGCTGGTACCTTTATTGAGCAAAACTTTTGTTACTTTTGGGATTTCAGGTGAGTTAACTACGTTCTAACTATAACTGCCTTACCATAAATCAACCCTTTAGTAACAGGAGGTTCAATTAAAAATTTTTTCTGCATTAGCCATCAACCACTAATATTCATTCAAATTTATTTCTGGATTATCAAAGACTTGATTTTTTCCTTGAATATTATACGGCTAGATTCCTTGTCATATGAAATATCTTAGCTAAAGCAAAAATTTCAAAGTCAAGTAAAAAATTCTTTATTTTGTCATTTTGTAATTTTTGATCGCAAACATCTACTTATTACTCAACTTACTTACTACTTAATATAGTAATTCTGAAAGTTGAAGTAGCTACCTACTTTGCCAAACTTTATCGTAAGCATCTAACAGTTTTGGAGCTTGATATTGCCATTCAAGAATTTCCTCCATTCTGCGTCGGCCCTCGGCTCCGATCTTTTGTCTACGTTCAGGAGAATCTAGAAGTTCCAAAATTTTCTCGGCAAATTCTACTTCGTCATTAGGCTTTGCATAAAGAGACGCTTCTTGTGCAGAACGTCTTCCCTCTCGCAAATCAAACTGGACAATTGCTTTTCCCATTGCCATATATTCAAGGATTTTATTCATAGTGCAGTTTTCGTTATAAGCAGATGTTGGAGAAGGTTCTACACACACGTCGCAGCTGGAAAGCCGCTCTAAAAGTTCTTCACCTTGCTTAAACCCTGTAAATTCTACAAACTCATTCACTTTTAACTCTTTGGATAAGTCCTTGAGCTTTTCTGCCATAGGGCCACTACCAATTAGCATAAAGTGAATATCAGAGCGATTTTTTTTGTGGACAATGTAATATACCATTCTTAATAGATAATCAATACCCTCTGGTTCTCCCATGACACCCATGTAACCTATCAAGTAGTTTCTACCTCTGCGGTAATTGGGGTTTGGAGGCATTCGGCGAAAGCGCGAAAGATCCGGCGCACTACGAACTACAAATACGTTCTCTGGTTTCTTGTGCCCACGCTTAAGAGCTACCTCTCGGTGTGACTCGTTCGTTGAAATTACCATGTCTGCTGTGGCATAGGTTAAGCGTTCAGCCCACCGTAATCCATAATAAAAAATATCGCGCCGACGATATTTAGCTTCATACATTTCTGGACTGAGGTCATGATGATCGAAGATAATAGATATACCATGAAATAATTTAAACCATACTGCTACCAAGAAAAGTAAATCGGGCGGATTACAAATATGTATGACATCAAAACCACGCTCTCGCCATACCCTTTGAGCTAGACGGAATTGCCAGTTAATTGCCCAACTGTATTCTCGAAGATAGCCAATGACAGAACTTTCTTCCGGTGGTAGGGGATGACGGTAAATGTGAATCTGCTCAATAATTTCGTAATCTTTTTCAAAGCCATTACCCGTAGGCGAAATTACACTAACTTCATACCCAGCTTTTTGTAAAGTAGTTGCTTCCATCCATACCCGTCTATCAAAGGGGACTGGGAGATTTTCAACAATAATTAGTACTTTTTTCGGTGATGCCATAATAATTTCAATTTTTAATTAGTTTAGTAAGTAATTATTCACTTACTCGGAAAAATGGTTGAAACCCTGAATTTATGAGTATAGGCAGGGTAAATGTGAAACGCTACTTTAGTAAAACACTCAGTTGTCAAGTCTAAAATATACCTTATTTCTGGAACTTATATTCATAACTTGGCGAAACTGGCTTAAGTAATAAATATGCATATACACATGATGACAGCTATCAGTTTTGCTGTTATTAGCTGGTTACAAGTATATTGATTAATCATCTGACTTTTTACATTTTGACTGAGAGAGATGCCGCCACATACAGTATCCAAGTCAAACTATTTGATTCCATTAAGTTAGACTCAGTGAGGCTAGATAAAAGTATATATGTCATGTGTATAAGTGGCCAAATATCAAATGCTGTTTTGCTACTACGTACCCAAGCAAATCCTTGCAGATAATTGCGCCAAAATCCAAAAAAGAAGATTGCTAAGCCCAAAAGACCCAAATCTAGGCAAAGAGCCAGATATCCATTGTGGGGGTGGCTTGGCGTCCATGCAGCTGCAAGCCAAATATCGGCAGATTCGCCATTCCATCCTTGCCAGAATCCACCATAACCGTAACCAAGCCAAGGATGTTTCCAAATCTTATCAATTACTAATGGCCACAACTCTGTTCTACCCGTTAGCGTCGCATCTTTACCAATTGCATTGAACAGGACATTCGCATTACTAGACAACCAAAAATATAAGCTTTGGCTGATAGTAGCTATCATTATTAGGGTTGGTACCATGAATTGGTAAGACCAACGCCAAATTTGAAAAGCAAAAAATGTCAATATTATGATTAATAGGTTAACTAAAGATGAACCGGAAGCAGAAAGCCGTAAGAGTAGTAGTGACAAGCCAAACCCTGCCCAGAAAAGCCAACTACGTCTTTGAATTTGATAACCAAGTATAAAAAAAGTCATACTACTTGTTACCATTCTTGCTCCCAGACCGTTTTTGTGTGTGAATACTCCACGCCACTTTGAACCATCCAAATCGCTCTGTATTCCGTATTTAGGCAAAGCTATGGCAAAAACAAAACTGAGTATTATAATAATTGCAAAGTTCCAAGCGAGTAAATGTAACTGCTGTTTTAAGCTATATCGCGAAGCAAAATATAGTCCAAATAAACTGGAATTAATCAGGGAAAAACTATTTTTTAATGTTGTTGAGGGTTCAAAAGACCAAATAATAGAAACAGCTGACAATAAAATTAAAGAATAAAGCCAAAAGTCTTTCCTAAGGAAATAAAGAGTTTTCTTCCAACGTAAAACTAGTAGTACTAAGGTAACTAGGTAGATGAAAGAATAAATAATCCGAATCACAGAGCTATCATATTCTACTAAATCACCCTGTCCTGCTCCTCCTGACAGTACAACAACAAAAACTGCCCCTGAATACATCAGCAAGCTCATAATTGTGAATACCTGTTCAAAAATTAGTATTTTTTTCATAATAAATTAACTAATATTTATTTATTTTGCATATTCAGTTCTTTATAATAAACTTGGACTGTTTGAGCGGCAATATTTGACCAATTTAAATCTTCCTGACAGCGAGCTAATGCTGCAGTTTGCATACGTTGTTGCAAATCGCGATCGCTTAACAAATAAATAATAGCATCAGCTAAAGATTGAACATCACGAGGTGGAACTAACAACCCATCTTTTTTATGCTGAATTATCTCACTTAATCCCCCTACTTCAGAGGCTACAACCAAGGTTCCCATGCCATAAGATAAGGCTGCCACTCCACTTTGAGAGGCTTCTATGTATGGTAGAACTGTTATCGTACTGCGTTGAAATAAATTACTGACTTCTTCAAGGGGGATAAAGTCATTGATAATTTCGTAACGTTTCTCATCATAACCATTAGGGAAATATTGTTTGATATTTTCTCCCCGTCCAGCGATAATCAGTTTGACTTCAGGTATACGTTCAGCAATTAAAGGCATAGCCTGAAGTAAATATTTCAATCCTTTGTATGGCCAGATGCGGCCAAAAAATAGTAACGTATTTGGCTCGCGAGTCTGACTATACTTCGTACCCCGACGCTGATACAAACTACCAAGTTCCCCATGTGGTAAAACATTGACTCGCTCTTGAGGTATATGAAATTGTTCAATTAGAATCTTTTTTAGTTGATGAGTATGGACAATCAATTGTTGGGAACGATAGAAGGCAATACGCCTAGTATACTCTGAACCGAATACAGCCATGCTATCTCCTGGGTGACGGAATATGTCGTGGATAGTTGTCACCAATGGCGGCATTTTGTTGAGTAACAAAGTCCAATCATACCAAGGATCGTTAGTTTCTTGCACATGCAAGATATCCGGCTGTATGTCTTTGATAATACGCATCATCTCGTACATCGACAATAGGTTGCGTGGGTCGCGAATCCGTGGTTTTTTAAAGCTAATTACGCGGATGTTAGGATCGAGAACATTGCTACAAACATTTGAAACTTTTTCCGGGTGAATTAGCGTTAAATCAACATATTTAACCAGACTGTTTGCTAATTCAATGGTGTAATCTTCAAAGCTAAAATGTAATAAAGCAACTTTAATCATAATTAAAATTACATCCTTCCTCTTAGATTATTTATTTCATCAGTTTTTATAAGTTTATTTTATGAGTTAATAATAATTTATTTGAAACTAATTACTGAGACCTTAACAATTTAAACCATAAAAACCGAAACCCTCCAAATGCACGAATACCTAAATAAATCACAAATAAAGTATAAACACAAGTTGCAATAATTAGAGTTAATATAAAGTTTAAACTAAGTTTTTGTAAAAATATTAATATAGGTAGCATCACAATAGTTATTATTAATGGTCGGCGTACAATTCGCCATAAATTTAATGAAAATAGGCGAGTATAGGTGAAATAAATATACTGGCTAAAACCAGAAATAGTCATCAATAATGCCATTAAAGCTGCACCTAGTAACTGATAGCGCGAAACTAATACCACACCTCCTAAGCTCCCTAATGTACTAGTAATAACTACTTCACGTAAGTTCACTATCTCGAAACCATTGGCTACCAGTAAATAAGTCAGTGAGCGTGTAAACGGCAAAAAAATCAGTGACGCGGCGCTGATCGTAAGAGCTATATTTGCTTCAGCAAAGCTAGCATTATAGAGAAAAACTAATAAATCTTTGCCAAATAATAATATCCCAAGAAACAAGGGCAGTGCGATGATGAGTAAGATTTCGATAATATTTTCAGCTATCTGCTTCTGCTTTTCTCTTCCTAGTTCTACTGCTTTTGAAAGCCTTGGAAATATTGCTAAACTCATACTGTTAGCAATAATCATAAAGGGTTGTAATAATTGTGTTATTCCGCCAAATAAACCTACTAAAAACTCATTTCCTAATAATGAAAGGATCAGTATTTGAATTCTGCCAATTACTACAGCTATTGCTTCAATAGCAAAAAATGTGCGCGCATTTTTGATTGTATTTAAGACAAAATCCCTATCAATTTGCCATTTAATTTTTACTAAGCGAGCGATAAAAATCCATTCAATTACCAAAATTAATGTTTCAGAAAAAACTAGGATCGCTCCCAAATATTCAATTCCATATTTTAGTTGCATCGCCCAAATCATGATTATTAGGCGTAAAATATAAACTGGCACTGTAGCGATCGCAATCAGATGCATCTTTTCTTTCGCTTGAAAAATTGCCTCTGTGATATTAGAAAGCGCAAAGGGGATGATCGTTAAACCCATTATGTAACAAACAATTGAGGTTTTGGTACTATAGGGAAGTAAAAATACTACAATCACCAATGCTCCATAACTGAAAAAACTAAATATTAGCTGTAAGCAAGTACCACTCATTAAATAGACTGATGTTTTTTGTGGTTCACGAGCTAGTTCTCTAGTAAACAATGTTTTTAGCCCTTGTGAAGCAATGCCTACAAAAATAAAATAGTAGCTATATGCTAGTAGATACTGTCCTAAAGCCTCGGCTCCTAGAGTACGAGCAATAGAAGCGGTTAACACAAAGGCTGTAACACTTTGTACTAACCGATTGAGTATCATTGAGAAGGAATTACTTATGAATTTGTACTTTTCTACCATTCTTATAATTCTTAATTCAGCTTAATTCTTTTATTTGGAGTCACCATGATTTTTTCGGATACATCCTTATAGATTTTTCTAGAGTGTTTTCAAGCAAAACAAGTAACTAATTACTCAGTGTAATGTAAAAAAATCTCAATTGAATCCGCCACAAATTAAACTGAAACTGCAATAAATTTATTGATTTATCCGAAAAGGAAATTCTTTAATCATAGCTGCCCAGCTATAGATTTTTCCTCGTTAGTAAGCACCATCTTTTCGCAAAACCACCATAACTGTTTTAAGGAGAATTTCAAAGTCTAACTTAAGTGACCAATTTTCGATATAGTTCATATCGAGATGAATCACTTGTTCAAAATCTAAAATATTTGAGCGACCTGAAACTTGCCAAAGACCGGTAATACCAGGTAATATTTCATGTCGAATAAAATGATGTTCAGAAAACTTTTCAACATCTCTAGTAGGTAAAGGGCGAGGTCCTACTATACTCATTTCTCCAAGGATAACGTTAAAAAGTTGAGGTAATTCGTCTAAACTGTAACGACGGAGAAATTTTCCAACACGGGTAATGCGAGGATCATCTTTAATTTTAAAGATAATCCCATCTTTTGTTTCATTTAATGCTTCTAATTCTTTTTGTAACTTTTCTGCGTCAGACCTCATTGTTCTGAATTTCCATACTTTAAACTGTTGACCATGTAAACCTATACGCGTTTGTTTGTAGAATACTGTACCTGGAGAGTCAAGTTTTATAGCTATAGCTATAGCTATATAAATGGGGAAGAATAACATTACAAATAAAGTCGCAAAACAGAAATCACAGCTACGCTTTATCCAAAAATCCTTACCTGTAATTATCGGACAATCCAAACTTAGACAAGGCATTCCCCCTATTTTGTTGAATTGTACGTTTTTATAAATTGGTTTTAATTCCATCGGTAAAATATGTACTTGTATTCCAGATGCTTGAAATAACCAGCACAAAAACATTCTATTTTTTAGCGCATCCCAAGATATAAAAACTTCTGTCACCCCTAGTTGATTAAGCTGAGTCAATGTTTGCTGACGCTGATATCTGTCTAGTGAATTGGCATTCGCAGTTCCAGATATAATGTAATGCTTTTCTTTTTTTATAAAACTCTCAATTTGCTCGCGATCTTGAGGATCGCAAATAATGAAAACAGAAGAACGAACTATTTTTTTTTGCTTGCGTAGATATTCTAGAGTAATATTTACAGCATATCTACCAGTACAAACAAAAAATATACTTAGCAACCAAGGTAATAATATTAAGTTTGGACGTGTTATATCAATAACTGGTTTATACAAAAAGCTAACTAATAGTATTAATCCATGAGCAAAAGTTAGCGATTTGATAATATTGAAATAGTCATAACGTTTTTGACCTTCTCGATAAATACCTTCGACAGCTAGCGATCCTATTTGAATCCCAATAGCTGTTAAAATCGGTAGATAATGACTCGTTGTATACCAACTAAAGTGTCCGTAAGTAGATTGATATGCTGCTAAAACCCAAGCTAGAAATAAAAGAGTACAGTCTACTAAGAATAATGTTGTTAATCTCAACCACCACGAACCCTTACGTACCGTGACAAATGTCGATGCACGTAAATCCAAAGGTACTTCACTGAATTTATTTGTTGTAATGCTTTGATGACTCATAAGTAGGAACACTTGGTGTAGGTAAAATCTGATAGGAGCTTAAATATACAAGACAATTTGGCTATCTCACTATTTTTATTTGCAAAGAAAACTTGACTTTTTAGTCTTGGTCTTAACCATTTTTTTGGGAGTAACTTTAAGTTCTCGATTAAAAATATTCTCTAGGTCGGTTTTAGTACTGTTTTACTACCGAGATACCTTGGTTTAGTTGCAGTATATAATCACATTTTAGTCTGTAAAAATTAATGAAAAAAAGATTTGTTGGTCAATTTAGATTATTAGTAGTTAAACAAAACTGCTGATGTTAAAAATCAAGCAAGTAGGCAAAATAAAAATAAAGTATGATGATTTTTCAGATCGCTAATACATCAGCTTAATTATGGATATCGCAGATATCTTGGAGAGTTTCACTTCTTTCTTCGAGGTATACAATTATTTATATAACCTCAGAAATTACTCTAGCATATTTATTTAGACTAATTCAGCTTTGAATATAAAGTTGTCTTATTATATCTGTTGTTTTTACGCATAATTACTGATTAGAAATTATATTACATAACCTATAACAAAATGCATTAAAAATTTGAATTTTGCAACAAAACTTTACATTGTTGACTTAAGTCAGTTTCAAAAACATTTCTAAATGAAGTCTTAAAAGGGCAGCAACCTTAACGATGAGGCTGTAGTTTAGATTAGAAGACTGATGTTACAAACATAGTTGGGTTTTATAGGGTTGCGTGAATTATCCAAAAAAATAAGATTATGACTTTACATTAAATTTATATAATTCAAGGCAAAATGAAGATTTTGTAAAAACTATCTTTCATCAAGTAGATTTTACTGAGATAGGATAATGTACCTTTATAATTACGTGTAAGTGTTTGTATTTATTCGGTAAAACAGAAATTTAATTTTTGGGATTCAACTGTAAGAATTTCGAGTTTCATTTCAATCAATAAAACACAGGGTGAAAGTATGGTGACTAGTAAATTAGATATAGTAGATCGATTGGGCAGGTTTTTAAACAATAAAAAGTGGCGTTTGTTGACAAATTTGCGTCTAAACAATTTAAAAGTTAATAAAATTTTACGAGCAACAAATGATTCGGAGATAGGCGAAGTAAAAATAGAAATAAGCAATTTATATTTTTCTGAAAAAGATTATAGGGATTTTATAAATTCGGATGTATTAACTAAATATAATCAACTTGATTACATCCATTCCAAGCCACTTGAATATCTAACGACAATGACTCTATTAGATTTGAAAGAAGGTGATGAAATACTAGATGCTGCTGGTGGTGAAAAAGCTGAATATATAAAGGCTTTAATGGCAGTTTCAAAGTTCAAATTGAATGCTTACTGTCAAGACTCCTTATTGGATGGAAAAGTCACAGATGGAATTAAGTACATTGGTGGATCTATTGATGCAATCCCTCTCCCAGATGAATCTTTAGATGGAATTAGCTGTCATCACTCTTTTGAACATTTTCGAGATGATTTGGATATTAAGTTTATTAAAGAGGCAGTACGTTTATTGAAAGCGGGCAGAAAACTTGTCATTGCACCGCTATTTTTAACTAACGAATATGCGGAAATCTGGAACAATAAACGAATTCAGAAGCCCAATGTTGACAAAGCAATCACAATTTTTGACAATACTGCAAGCTTTGCTGGATGGGGTGCATATGAAGGCTTTGCTAGAACTTATAGTCCTGCTGCATTTAAAACAAGAATTATTGATAACTTACCTAGCAACTGCTACGCAAAAATCTACAAGGTTATTGTAGATGGGAAACCTGTGCCAGACCTGCAAAAAAATTATCATCAACCTCTGCTCAATGCTCAAATGAAGGCACTGGTAATAGTCAAAAACTAAAGAGCAACTTTTTAGTTTGATAAGTTTTATAGCTATTTGCAATTATTTGGAGTAAAAATAATTAGTAGGGGCGCACAACATATCTGTGTGCTCCTAGTGTTTGTATCATTCAAGATTGCTATATGTTGGTTATGTGATATTAGTAGATTCTGCTCATTTTCTAGAGATAGAGAGCTGTATTTGCTCATATCTTTTTTAGTCATAAACCTTTAATTATTTATGCCCACTGGAACTTAATATAGAAAATGCAGATAAATAGTAAGACATCAGAATATAAGCAAAATGTTACCTTAAATACCTTAACTAATATCATCGACACCCAAGTTTTACAAGAATTAAATGATACCCAAGTAGTTGATAGTCAGGATCTGTGCATTCATCAAATGTTTGAGATGCAAGTAGAGCGATCGCCCCAAGCCATTGCAGTAGTATGTGAAAATAAACAACTTACTTATCAACAGTTAAATCAGCGGGCGAATCAACTAGCGCACTACCTACGTTCTTTAGGCGTTGGACCGGAAGTGCTTGTGGGTATATGTCTGGAGCGCTCCTTAGAGATGATTATAGGACTACTCGGCATTCTGAAAGCTGGAGGCGCTTATGTGCCTTTAGATCCGGCATATCCCTCAGAACGTTTAGCTTTTATCTTGGAAGACACCCAGACACCAGTATTGTTAACCCAAGAAAAATGGGTCAAGAACTTACCACCGCATCAGGCACAAGTGGTTTGTCTGGACTCAAACTGGCAAGGGAATATTCAAAACAGTCAAGAAAATCCTGTAAATCAAACTACAACTGATAACCTCATCTACGTAATCTACACATCTGGTTCTACAGGACAGCCCAAGGGTGTAATGATCCCTCACCGTGGTATCTGCAATCAACTCCACTGGAAGCAAACAACTTTTGGATTAACTCACGCAGACAAAGTTCTACTGACTATTTCTTTTAGCTTTGATCCCTCAGTGTGGCAGATATTCTGGCCATTGTGCTTTGGGGGGCAATTATTTATGGCTCGCCCTGGTGGACATCAAGACACAGCCTATCTTGTGAAGGTAATTACTGAGCAGCAAATCACAGTTCTGGCTTTAGTACCTTCCATACTGCGTGTCTTATTAGAAGAGAAGGGAATTGAAAATTGCCGATTCATCAGACACATTACCTGCGGTGGTGAAGCTTTACCTGGCGAACTTATAGAACGCTTCTTTGCCCAACTGAACTTGGACAATGTTTTACATAATTGTTACGGCCCGACAGAAGCTTCTATTGATACTACTTTCTGGAGTTGCCAACGAGACAGTAATTATGCTATTGCACCTATTGGCCGTCCGATTACCAATGCAGAGATTCACATCCTTGATGACAATTTGCAGCCAGTACCTATTGGTGAATCAGGTGAACTGCATATTGGCGGTATTGGTCTAGCGCGAGGCTATCTTAACCGTCCAGAATTGACCACAGAGAAGTTTATTTTTAACCCCTTTAGCTCTGAACTTGGGGCGCGCCTTTACAAAACTGGGGACTTAGCACGTTATTTGAGCGATGGTAATATCGAATTTCTTGGTCGCATTGACGATCAAGTTAAAATACGTGGCTTCCGAATTGAATTAGGAGAAATTGCAGCTATATTAGCTCAACATCCGGCACTGACACAGACTTTAGTCATAGCCAGAGAGGATGTTCCTGGGGACAAGCGACTAGTAGCATATATTGTTACCCGTCCAGAGCAAATTCCTAGCCAGGCTGAATTGCGTCGCTTTTTGGAAACTCAGTTGCCTGAATACATGGTGCCTAGTTTCTTTGTCTTTTTGGACACCCTACCATTAAATCCCAACGGTAAAATAGACCGCCGCGCCTTACCTGCACCGGATACATCTGATATTAAGCTGTCAACTAACTTTGTTCCACCTCAGAATTCGACAGAAGAAGTCTTGGCTGGCATTTGGGCGAAAGTTTTGCGTCTGGAACAAGTAGGCATCCACGACAATTTTTTTGAATTGGGAGGGCATTCACTGCTGGCCACTCAAGTGATGTCTAGAGTTCGTCAAGCTTTTCAAATAGAAATACCGTTGCAACTCTTATTTGAGAATCCCACGATCGCTACTTTAGCTCAAGCAATGCCTACGGCAACCCGAAGCGGGAACGCCCAAAACCAAACTCCAGAAAATGATCCCCAAAATCAGACTATTTCTCAAATAGCCAATCGGCAATCAGCACCTCTATCCTTTGCCCAACAGCGAGTCTGGTTTTTGGAGCAGTTGGAACCCAACAGCCGAGCGTATATTGTCTCCAATGCACAACGCTTAACGGGCAAGTTAAACCTGGGTATATTGCAACAGTCACTAGATGCGATCGTTGTCCATCATGAAGCATTGCGAACCAACTTTATTACATCACCTGATGGTAGCCCCATACAAGTAATTGGCACGCCTCGGGCAGTAGAACTTAAAATCATTCAGGTAACAAAAGAGCAAGTAGAATTTCTTCTCAATCAAGAGGTGCAATGCCCCTTCAACTTAGAATCTGACCTGATGCTGCGTGCTACTTTGCTCCAAGTAGACGAGCAGGAGCATATACTCTTGTTAATGATGCACCACATCGCTTCAGATGGTTGGTCAATTGGTATTCTTTGGCAGCAGTTAATAGCCCTTTATAAAGCATTTTTGAGTAGTAAGCCTTCCCCATTAGCAAAATTGCCCATTCAGTATGCAGATTTTGCTGTGTGGCAGCACCAGTGGCTATCAGGTGAGGTACTTTCCAAGCAAATTGACTATTGGAAAACCCAATTAGCAGGTGCTAACACTGTACTGGAATTGCCCACCGACCGACCACGGCCGCCAGTGCAAACTTACCAAGGAGCAGCTCAATCTCTGATGCTACCGCAGACTTTGAGTGCATCACTCACAGAACTCTCGCATCAAGAGGGTGTCACTCTATTCATGACATTGCTGGCAGCTTTTGGGACAATACTGCACCGCTACACAGGGCAAGAAGACATTCTTATTGGTTCTCCCATTGCCGGACGTAACCGTTCTGAGATTGAAGAGTTAATTGGATTTTTTATTAACACCGTTGTTTTACGGACTGATTTTACCGAGAACCCCAGCTTTCGTTCAGTGCTAAATCGAGTTCGCCAGATGGCATTAGCTGCTTATGCCCATCAAGATATGCCCTTTGAGAAACTGGTAGAAGAACTGCAACCAGAGCGAGATACCAGTCGCAACCCACTGTTTCAAGTGTGGTTTAATATGCTCAACTTAAGGGATATCCACCTGGAACTACCTGGAGTGGCTATCGAACCAGTCTCGATCCTAGAAACAGCTTCTAAGTTCGACTTAACCCTTTACGTTACAGAACAAAATCAAGGAATCCAACTTGATTTAGTTTACAACACCGATCTGTTTACTTCAGAACGGATGATGGAAATGCTTCATCAATTCCATCACTTGCTAAATCAAATTGTTGCTGCTCCAGAGAGACAGATTAGTTTGTATTCTCTGGTGACACCAAAAGCGCAACTTTTGCTGCCAGAGCCAAGGGCAGTTTTGCCAGAACCAGAGTATGAATTGACAACCACAATGTTTACCTCTTGGGTAAATCGTACCCCAGAACATTCATCACTTCGTCAAGGAATTCGTACTTGGAATTATGGGGAATTGGGCAAAATAGCTCAAACTTTAGCACAGGTTTTGTTATCTCACAAAGTAGAGCGGGGAGATGTCGTAGCCGTATATGGTACACGCAGCTTCGGGCTAATTGCCAGTATGTTGGGCGTACTCTTGAGTGGCGGTGTGTTGCTCACCCTCGATCCAAAACTTCCTAGCGATCGCCAACGCTTGATGCTACAGGAAGCTAAAGCTAAATACATATTATATATTGATGGTCAGCGTTCAGAAGACGAAAAGATATGGGAGTCTTTAACTAGCATCTGTGTTAACCCAGACACAGGAGAAGCTATAAATTCCCAAAAGACGATTATTGAAGCCGTAAATCTACCTGAAATCGCTGCCGACGATGCAGCTTATATTTTCTTTACTTCCGGCACAACTGGTGTACCTAAAGGTGTGCTGGGGTGTCATAAAGGGTTGGCGCATTTTCTGAACTGGCAGCGACAGACTTTTGAAATTAATCAGCAAGACCGCATTGCCCAATTAACTGGTCTTTCTTTTGATGTCGTTCTTAGAGATATCTTTTTACCTTTAACTAGTGGTGCAACCCTATGTTTGCCAGAAGAAGAGGATAACCTAGAACCGACGAGAATTCTGCGTTATTTGGAAAATGAGCAAATTTCTGTACTGCATACAGTTCCTTCGCTGGCGCAATTATGGTTAGCGAATGTGCCGTCAGGAATTTCTTTACGTAACTTACGCTGGTTATTCTTGGCTGGAGAACCTTTGAAAGAAACCCTTGTAGTTCGCTGGCGGGATGCTTTTCCTGAATCAGGTGAAATTGTTAATCTCTATGGCCCGACAGAGACAACCTTGGCGAAATGTTATTACCGAGTACCTGTTGACTGTAGCCCTGGTGTACAGCCAGTTGGATTACCGCTGCCGCAAACCCAAGCACTGGTTTTCACACCAAATCAACAACCGTGTGGTATCGGCGAACCAGGCGAAATTGTAATCCGCACTCCATTCCGTAGTTTGGGCTATATCAATGCCCAGCAAGAAAACCATTCTCGGTTTGTCAAAAACCCTTTTGGGAACGATCGCCAGGATTGGCTTTATTATACAGGCGATCGCGGATGCTATCGTCCAGATGGCTCTCTAGAAATTCTCGGTCGCCGAGATCATCAAGTCAAGATCCGGGGGATACGCATTGAGCCGGGGGAAATTGAAACGGTGTTAGCCCAACATCCAAATGTACTCCAGACTGTAGTTATTGCCCGTGAAGATGTTGCTGGCGATCGCCGTTTGGTAGCTTATATTATACCGAATCAAGACTCAGTAATTGCAATTGCTGAGATCCGAGGCTTCCTCTCGACAAAATTGCCACAGTATATGCTACCTTCAGCTTTTGTCGTGCTGGACACCATGCCCTTAACCCCCAACGGCAAGGTAGACCGCCGCGCCCTACCAGCACCAGACTTATCGAGGCAAGAGCCAGAAGCCAGCTTTATTGCTCCCCGCAATGAAGTGGAAAACCAGTTAACACAGATTTGGGAACAAATTTTAGGTGTCCGACCGATTGGTGTTAGGGATAACTTCTTCGAGCTAGGAGGACATTCTATCCTAGCAGTAAAACTGTTTTGGCAAATTGAAAAGACATTTAGTAAAAACCTGCCGCTTGCCATTCTTTTCCAGTCAGGTACTATAGAGGCTCTAGCCAAAATAATCTGCCAAGAAGAAGATTTAACAAGAAACTCGGCTTTAGTAAATACCTTAGACCAATCAAAATCTAGCTGGTCATCCCTAGTAGAAATTCAACCCAACGGTTTTAAGCCACCTTTCTTCTGTATTCACGGGCTGGGTGGAGAAGTCTTATGTTTCCGTGAATTAGCATTGCATTTGGGGACAGAACAACCATTTTACGGATTACAACCACGAGGGCTAGACGAAAAATACCCTCTCCATACCCGTATTGAAGATATGGCAGCGCACTACATTCAAGAAATTCAAACCCTTCAACCTCATGGCCCTTATTTTCTCGGAGGTTATTCCTTTGGGGGTACAGTTGCCTTTGAGATGGCTCGGCAACTCTATGAGCAAGGCGAACAAGTCGGCATTTTAGTTCTACTTGATAGTTGTCGTATAGGTTATAGCTGGCAGGTATCATTATTCAAGCGAGTGTTTTTGCATTTAAATAATATTGTTCAACAAGGGCCTAACTACCTTTGGCAAAAAGTTGTGAGATGGAGTTATTGGCGTAAGCGAGAACTGCAAAATACATATAACCGTTACTTGGAAGACGTACTTCATGTACCTGAAACTGACAAGCATTTAAAGATTATAGATACTAACACTCAAGCTCTTAGTGACTATATTTTTTCACCTTATCTTGGTCGAGCTATTCTTTTGCGGACAGAGGATAAAAATCGGGACGAAGCTATAGGCATAGAATACGATCCTCAATTTGGCTGGCGTGACATAGTAGTTGGAGGATTAGATATCGATTACATTCCCGGATCTCACCTTGACATACTTAAAGAACCTCATGTACAAGTGTTAGCTGAAAAATTGAGAAATTGCTTAACTCAGGCGCAGTCTCAGTCTACAAAGAATTAAAATGAAAAACCACAATGCAAAATAGTCAAAAATTTAAATGGCAACGGATTCTATTGTTGCTGTGGTGCTACTAGAAACCGTTTACCACGAATGGCAAAAGCGCTCTGGGCTGGTGTATACGTTTTAATTAGCTTGGTTGGAGAAAATTAAACAGCTACACTAATCGCAGCAGCACTTGCAGCAGCAGCAGCAGAGAAAAAAGCCGTGCTAAACAGCCACCAAGCAGCAGTTTCTGCCACCTTTTGGGTAGCTTCCGCTTGCTGTCTAGCTTGCTGCTGGCTAATTTGGTTAATGAATTGCTCTAGCTTGGCACTCAGTCGCTCGGGCTGTAGCTCTTCTGGTTCGCCAGACTTTAGAGCGATCGGCAATCCATTAGTTTGCACTTTTTGGGGTTGCTGACCCCAAATCTGCTGCCAAAAGCCTTCAAAAGAGTCTACAAACCAATTAATGTCTTGTTTTGACAAATCTGTACGACTATCGACTATATCCACAAAGGTTTTACGACCGATATTGCGTAAGTAATTCTCCTTACTGAGAGATTGCATTTCTGGTTGGGCGACTAATTTTTCAAACTCATCTTCAATTTCTAGTCGCTCTTCCTGAGATAGTTGTAGCTGGTTTAAATAATTGTCTATTGCCTTGCGGATACTGGTTCGATCTACCGCTGAACCCAGTTCGTTACGAACTGCGGTTGCCGCTGCATCTGCTGTGGAAACAACGCGATCGCCGATCGTCTTCGCACCAAAGGCTATAGTTGCTGTACCAATAATGCCTTGCAAGCCAGAAGTTGCCCGATCTAAAACAGAACTGAGTACCGAGCCTACCGTAGTAGCACTGACCCATACCAGTAAAAAGAAGTAGGCTGCCCAAATGAGCAGACCAATAATTGCTGCCAATAGCGGGTCATGTAATGGGCAAAGTTTCACCGCTAGAAAACAAGCAAGAAATAATGTAATGCTTACAGTTCCTAAGGTTCGCAACCCAACTATTATCCCAACTTGATTAATCTTATCGTCCATCAATGCTTGGCTGTTAGTATCTGATTCATGCTCTGGAGTGGAGTATGAAATTCCCAAGGCAATGAAAAAGTTAGCTAGCAGCAGCTGAAAGGCAAAGGCCAGCAACAGTCCAGCTATCAAGACTAAAAAACCTTGAGTGCCTGAGAAGAAAAGCGCAGCATCTTCTGAAGCCGTAAATTCTTGAGCGATGACAAGCTGTGCTGTCCAACCCTGCGTGCTGCACAGTCCCACTATTGTATCCATACCCACCAAAATAGTAAAATGCCAGTTTTGCTACTGTTTATTTATTGGTAATAGATTTGCTGTCGATTTTTATCTCTCTAACGGCCTAAGCTTGAATTTATCCATTTTTGATTCAATCAAGCAGAGTAAACAGCAATATCTCTTAAACGCTCAAATAAAAGACGAGGGACTTTTATCATTTGAGTGGTTTCAGGAGAAGTTGAAAAAGTGCTAGCCCATAAAAATCGCCTAACTATAGCCCAATACGGTTCAGTTAGGACTACGCAGTGCTAATAACAAGGAAAACAGGAGGATTCGTTTTAGTACTAATACTTCGGTGTTTAAGCTTTTTTGAGCGAACTTTGATACAGGTTTTTTGATAACTCTAGGATTGGTTCGATAAACACGTTTAGGCAATAAATTGAACAACTACGATTCCGTCGAAATCCTGAAGCTTACTTAGCAACTCTTGAGAAACTAATGCTCTAGCAAACTGGCGTTTTACAACTATTGATGCACGCATTAAGCTTAAACAACTCTGTCCCTCGTTTCAACCCTGACAGACTAACAGTATGAGATAATTATTCTGTGGAACTAGAATATTGGTAGGTAAAAATCCAATAACCAAAAGACCTGACCGATTTAAGAATGCGATGAATATTGCTAGTGTCACAGATTGAACAGAGGAAATGATTGTGGCACTAAAAGCTGAAATGACTATCGTTGTTAGATTTTAAGTTGGTAAGCAATCCACAATCCACTGATGCTATATAGAAGATTTGGGCGCACAGAATTACAGATGCCAGTGTTTTCCTGCGGTGGCATGAGATATCAGTTCAAATGGGAGGATGTTCCCAATGATGAAATTCCTGCTGATAACCAGGCAAATCTGGAAGCGACTATTAGAAGGGCAGTCGAGGTTGGGATTAATCATATTGAAACTGCCCGTGGCTATGGCACTTCTGAAATGCAATTGGGGAGAATATTGCCCAAGTTTCCCCGCGAAAAGTTGATTGTTCAGACAAAAATCAATCCAAAGGCAGATGCGAAAGAATTCCGAGAGACGTTTGAACAATCTTTGAAAAATCTCCAACTAGATTATGTTGACCTTTTAGGGTTGCACGGCATTAATCATCCTGAGTCGTTAGAGGACAGCATCCGTCCCGGCGGCTGTTTGGAAGTAGCGCAGCAGTTGCGAGCAGAAGGAAAAGTTAGATTTATCGGCTTTTCCACACACGGCTCGACAGATATAATTGTGCAGACAATTAATACCAATCAATTTGATTACGTGAACCTGCACTGGTACTACATTAATCAATGGAATTGGGCGGCAATCGAAGCAGCTAAACGCCACGATATGGGGGTGTTTATTATTAGCCCTTCTAATAAAGGAGGTTTGTTGTATGAGCCTCCCCAAAAATTAGTCAATCTTTGCGCCCCATTGAGTCCAATGGTGTTTAATGATTTGTTTTGTTTGAGTCATCAAGAGGTACATACTCTGAGCTTGGGAGCAGCAAAACCACAAGATTTTGATGAACATCTGAAGACTTTAGAATTACTAGATCGAGCATCAGAAATTTTGCCGCCAATTTTAGCAAGATTGGAACAAGAAGCGATCGCTACTTTGGGAGAAGATTGGGTAAAATCTTGGGAAACAAATCTACCAAATTTTGACGAAACCCCTGGTGAGGTAAATATTCGGGTGATTTTGTGGCTGCGGAATTTAGCGATCGCCTACGATTTAGTAGACTACGCTAAAATGCGCTACAATCTGCTTGGTAATGGCGGCCACTGGTTCCCCGGCAACAAAGCCGATCGGCTAGATGAATTAGACTTGCGGCAATGTCTCGTCCATAATCCCTACGCTGAAAAAATCCCCCAACTTCTGGAACAAGCTCATCATTTGTTGGCGGGTGAAGCTGTCAAACGTCTATCTCGCACTTGATATGCATAAATCGGGCATTGGTTATGGCGTATGAGAAATAGGAGACAATAATTATTAATGCCCAATGCCCAATGCCCAATACCCAATGCCCAATGCCCAATGCTAATCAGATTTTTTCGTATCTGCTGATTTAACTGCCTTCGGTACGACTAGCACCTTATCAACGCGATTACCATCCATATCCATCACTTCAATTCGCATACTTTGCCATTCAAAATGATCTGCTGCGGCAGGAATACGACCTAAATGGGTAATCACAAAACCGCCTAATGTTTGATAACTGCCGCGTTCTTCAGATTCCCATTCTTCCATACCAAAAAGTTCCAAAAACTCCTCTACAGGCAACATCCCATCCAAAAGCCAGGAACCATCTTCGCGTTGTACAGCTTGTGGTTGATCTTGTCCATCCGTTGAAGGAACATCACCCACGATTTCACTCATGATGTCGTTGAGAGTAACTAATCCTTGAATTACGCCGTATTCATCCACTACCAGCGCCATGTGAGTGATAGTTTGCTTGAACAATTCCAAAACTTTCAAGCCACGGGTGCTTTCTGGCACAAATACAGGCTGTCGCAATCCGATGGTCAAGTCTAGTGGTTCCCCTCGGAAACTCCTGGCTAATAAGTCAGTGACAGGAATAACACCCAGCACATTGTCAAGTCCCCCCTGACAAACTGGATACCGAGAATAAGCACTATCAACCATTTTAAGGCGATTTTCTTCGGCAGAGTCGTCTAAGTCTAGCCAAACAATATCAGGACGGGGTGTCATTAAGTAACTAACAGGGCGATCGCCTAAACGAAAGACTCGCTCTACCATATCCTGTTCAGCTTCCTCAAAGGTTCCCGCCTCAGTGCCTTGCTCAATTAAGATTTTAATTTCTTCTTCGGTGACTTGCGGCTCAGTAGAAGCTGTAATTCCCAGCACTCGCAAGATCAAATCTGTAGAAGCACTTAAAAGAAAGACTACTGGAGAAGCGATCGCAGCTAAGGCTTGCATCGGAATCGCTACAATCGAGGCAATCCTTTCTGGATTATTTAATGCCAGACGCTTTGGTACCAATTCGCCAACAATGAGTGACAAATAGGTAATGATCAAAACCACTATTCCAAAAGATATCGGTTCGCTATAAGGTGCTAACAAAGGTACAAGTCGCACATAGACTGCCAGTCGGTTGGCAATTGTTGCTCCTCCAAAAGCACCAGTTAAGATACCGATTAAGGAAATACCCACTTGAACAGTTGACAGGAAATGATTGGGAGACTCTGCTAATTTCAATGCTGCCATTGCCTTGGCATCTCCTTGATTGGCAAGCTGTTGTAACCTTACTTTCCGTGCCGAGACAATCGCCATCTCAGACATAGAAAACACGCCGTTGGCAATAATTAGCACCAAAATGATTGAAATTTCAAAAGTGATGGGGGACATGTTTAAAATTGCCGCTTATCAGAGCGAATGTAGCTCAATACCTAGTATCTAGTATTAAAGGTGCTTCGATAAATACTTTGACTATACACAAAGTAGTAGTTATAGTTCTTAAGTTTATTAGTCACTGTGCATTATTCTTCTACCGCAAGAATAAGAAAGCTGTTAACACTTTTAAAATAGTTGACATAAACTGCCTCAAGATTTGCTGATCCACAAAGACTCTCATCGCTAGTAGTACTTATGTCATTTTCTTCTATTGTGCGTGCCTTAGGCCGATCGCCGCTCACCACTGAATTTATTTCTAAGCTGAATCGACAACAAGAATTGCGGTTAAATGGCATTCCCAGGCTGCCCAAGACTCTAGTGGCTTCGGCATTAGCGCAGTCTCAGGGTAAAGATTTGTTTGTGGTTTGCGCCACCCTAGAAGAAGCTGGACGCGTTTACGCACAACTGGAAGCAATGGGATGGCAAACAGTACATTTTTACCCCACCTCCGAGGCTTCTCCCTACGAACCTTTTGACCCGGAAACTGAAATGAGTTGGGGGCAAATGCAGGTATTGGCAGATTTACTCAAAAATCAAGAGTCATTAGTCACTTGTACTGAGCGTAGTCGAAGTATTAGTCAGTTGTCATTAGAAACAAACCAAGAACAAATGACAAAGGACATAGACGCGCTAGCGGCTTCCCGCAGGGTAGGACAAAAAACAAATTTAGCGATTGTGGCTACTCAAGGGGCGCTGCAACCTCATTTACCTCCGCCAGAAGCTTTTGGACAATTCTGTCTTACCCTAAAAAAAGGTATGGAATTAGACCTGAATAGCTTCAGTGAGAAAATAACTATTTTGGGGTATGAAAGAGTTCCTTTGGTGGAAATGGAAGGGCAATGGAGTCGGCGGGGCGATATTGTTGATGTGTTCCCGGTTTCCTCAGAATTTCCAGTCAGGTTGGAATGGTTTGGTGATGAAATCGAGCAAATGCGGGAATTTGACCCAGCAACCCAACGTTCCGCCCTTGACAAAGTTGAGCAGTTAATTCTTACCCCCACTAGCTTTACTCCCATCGTGATGGCTGCACTGAAAAATAGTGCCCAGTTCCAAGTGCTGAGTGCTGAGTCAGAATTTAACTCAGCACCCAGCACTCAGCACTCATCGCTGATTGAAGGTAGCCGTCGTTTTTTGGGGTTAGCATTCGAGCAACCAGCATCTCTGCTAAACTACTTAGCAGAAAATACCTTGATTGCCATTGATGAGCCAGAACAGTGTCATGCTCATAGCGATCGCTGGGTAGAAAATGCCCAGGAACAATGGGGAATGCCGTATGGGGAAGAATCAACTCCCCTAACATTGCCGAAAATTCACCGTTCGTTTGATGAGTGTTTGGCTGATGTTGCCAGATTTAAAACATTATATTTGTCGGAACTGTCAGAGGAAAATGATGGGATCAATCTTGCCAGCCGTCCTGTTCCAGCTACGCCACACCAATTTGCTAAATTAGCTGAAACTATCCGCCAAGAACGCGATCGCAATTTCTCGATCTGGCTGCTTTCTGCTCAACCTTCCCGTTCTGTCTCGCTGTTACAAGAACATGATTGTCCGGCTCAGTTTATCCCCAATCCCCGCGACTACCAAGCAATAGAT
Organism: Nostoc sp. DSM 114167; assembly: GCF_052692655.1. NCBI lineage: Bacteria > Bacillati > Cyanobacteriota > Cyanophyceae > Nostocales > Nostocaceae > Nostoc > Nostoc sp. DSM 114167. The sequence continues at coordinate 1,201,627 of NZ_CP195116.1, read as the reverse complement.
AAGCTGCAAATCAACCATACTCCTATAGCCTTAAAATATTCTGGTTTGGCGGAATTAGAAGGTTTTATCCTGCCTACATACCGAATCGTAATCGTCACAGATCGGGAATTTTTTGGGCAGCATTCTTTGGCGACTCCCGGCTATATCCGCAAGCGCCACAAAGCTACTTCTAAGCAAGTCGATCCCAATAAGCTGCGTCCAGGCGATTATGTGGTTCACAGAAATCATGGTGTTGGTAAATTTGTCAAGCTGGAAAGTTTGACGATTAATAACGAAACCCGTGATTATTTAGTGGTGCAGTATGCTGATGGGTTACTCAGAGTCGCAGCCGATCAAGTAGGTGCTTTATCCCGGTTCCGCGCCGGAGGTGATAAAGCACCGGAACTCAACCGAATGACCGGTAAAGCTTGGGAAAACACCAAGAACAAAGTCCGCAAAGCGATTAAAAAATTGGCAGTGGACTTGTTGAAACTGTATGCAGCGCGATCGCAACAACAAGGTTTTAGCTTTCCAAGCGATATGCCTTGGCAGGAGGAATTGGAAGATTCTTTCCCCTACCAACCGACGACAGATCAACTCAAAGCTGTACAAGATGTAAAACGCGACATGGAAAGCGATCGCCCAATGGATCGCTTAGTTTGTGGCGATGTCGGTTTCGGGAAGACGGAAGTGGCGATTCGTGCTGTTTTTAAAGCAGTCACCGCCGGTAAACAAGTGGCACTCCTTGCGCCAACAACTATTTTAACACAGCAGCATTACCATACACTCAAAGAACGTTTTGCACCCTATCCCGTGAATGTCGGTTTGCTCAACCGTTTCCGTTCCGCCGAAGAACGCCGCGATATTCAAAAGCGATTGGCAACGGGGGAATTAGATGTAGTGGTTGGTACACACCAACTTTTAGGTAAAGGCGTGACATTCCGGGATTTAGGACTGTTGGTAGTAGATGAAGAACAGCGCTTTGGGGTAAACCAGAAAGAGAAAATTAAAAGCTTGAAAACTCAGGTGGACGTGCTTACCCTCTCAGCCACACCTATTCCCCGAACTTTGTATATGTCCTTGTCGGGAATTCGGGAAATGAGTTTGATTACCACACCGCCCCCAACCAGACGACCGATTAAAACTCATCTATCGCCAATAAATTCCGAAAGTATCCGCACTGCGATTCGTCAAGAATTAGACAGAGGTGGACAAGTATTTTACGTAGTTCCACGAGTAGATGGTATTGAAGAGACAACAGCCAATTTACGAGAAGTGATACCGGGAGCTAGGTTTGCGATCGCTCACGGTCAAATGGATGAAAGCGAGTTAGAATCAACCATGCTCACTTTCAGTAATGGCGATGCAGATATCCTCGTTTGTACGACAATTATTGAATCTGGCTTAGATATTCCGCGAGTCAACACGATTTTGATTGAAGATGCTCACCGCTTTGGATTAGCACAGTTGTATCAATTACGCGGTCGTGTAGGACGTGCGGGTATCCAAGCTCATGCTTGGTTATTTTATCCGAAGCAACGAGCATTATCTGACGCAGCACGGCAACGATTACGAGCGATTCAGGAATTTACTCAGCTAGGTTCTGGATATCAGCTAGCGATGCGCGATATGGAAATCAGAGGCGTGGGTAACTTGCTAGGTGCAGAACAATCCGGTCAAATGGATGCCATCGGTTTTGATTTATACATGGAAATGCTTGAAGAAGCAATTCGGGAAATCCGAGGACAAGAAATTCCGAAAGTGGAGGATACCCAGATTGACCTCAACTTGACAGCATTTATTCCGGCAGATTATATCACCGATTTGGATCAAAAGATGAGTGCATACCGAGCGGTGGCCACAGCTAAATCTAAATCAGAATTAAAGCAGATTGCAGCCGAGTGGAGCGATCGCTATGGTAGTTTACCAGTCCCTGCAAATCAACTTTTGCGAGTCATGGAACTCAAACAGCTAGCGAAAAAACTCGGATTTAGCCGAATTAAACCAGAAAACAAGCAGCACGTCGTTTTAGAAACACCGATGGAAGAACCCGCTTGGAATTTATTAGCGGCGAATTTACCAGACAATCTCAAAACGCGCTTTGTGTATTCTCCAGGGAAAGTGACAGTACGCGGATTAGGAGTTTTTAAAGCAGATCAACAATTGCAAAATTTGATTGATGCTTTTGGGAGAATGCAGGGTGCGATTCCAGAGGCGGTTGGTGTTTGATGATTTGAATCAAAAGATATCTGGTAAAAATCAATGTAGAGACGTAGCAATGCTACGTCTCTACAAAGGTTTCGGGTAACGCAGAATTAATTTCATCAGATGTCTAAACTAAAAGCATTTCAAGGGGCGACAATCGCCTCTAAACCCAGCCAGATAAAGGTTTAGGAGGCACAGACCCCTAGAACAATTAGGGTACTTATTGAGAATGAACTGTACAGTTATTAAGCAGCTAACTATAGGGTACAGTTTAATGGTAAAAAAGAACGGTCTCGTAATTTGACCAAGACCGTCATAATAATGCTGGCATCATTCTATCAAAACTTCTTAGAAAAATATCTAAATAAAGCGCAGTTAATCACGCTAAAGATGTTGGTGTGGTTATTACAAAATCAGAAGCAAGTCAGGATAGAAAGACTGGCAGCAACGTTACCATTACCAATACAGCAAAACAGTCGGAGGCGACATTTACAAAGATTTCTAACACTAAATGCCTTGAGTGTAGTATTGTTGTGGTTTCCGATTATTGAATCAATAATTAACCAACATTTTAAACTGGGGTCACAATTAACTATAGCGATGGATAGAACACAGTGGAAAGAAAATAATGTGTTGATGGTGAGCGTGATTTATCAAAAAAGAGCTTGGCCAATATATTGGTGTTTGTTAGAGAAAGATGGTAGTAGTAATCTAGAAGAACAGCAAAAAGTATTACGTCCAGTAATCCGTTTATTAAAAAAGTTCAAATTAGTAATTATCGGGGATAGAGAATTTCATAGCGTTGAACTGGCTCAGTGGCTCCACAAGCAGAACCAGAGTTTTGTATTTCGTCAAAAAAAGGATACTACTTTTCAAGAAAAAAGACAGAAATTTCAGCCTTTAAGTAGTATTGAAATTTACCCAGGTATTCGTCAGTTTTATCCCAATATTAAGTTTACTCAGAAAAAAGGGTTTGGTCGGTTTAATTTAGCAGTTTACTGGAAACGAAAGTACCGAGGTAAACAGGATAAAGAAGCTTGGTATTTATTAACTAATTTGCCTGATTTAAATACTGCTCTTAAAATATATGCTCAACGTTTTGGCATTGAAGCAATGTTCAAAGATTGTAAAACTGGTGGTTACAATCTAGAAGCTTCGCAAGCTAATCCTGATAGACTTGTACGAATAATATTGTTAATTGCTTTAGCTATGACCAGTGCTTGGTTGCATGGACAAAGAACTAAATTTCAATCTCAAGAATCTTATATTTGTCGTAGGCAAGAAAAAAATCGAACTCAAAAACGTCACAGTAATTTCTGGATAGGTTTATATGGTCAAAATTGGATAGAAGCTTTGCATGAGTGTCAAGCATGGGTCGAGGAACTGGTCGGTTTCATTCGCAATAAGCAAGCATATTATCAGCGAGGTTTAAGGGCTATGAAGCTTATACAGCAAGCACTTTAGTTCGCTTGTCGCCCCTTGAACTAAAAGCATCAAATTACTACTATGAGGTCAGGATACCCCGTTGAGCCAACTCCATAACTATGACGCTATAGCAACCACGATAGGCTGCTTCTTTACGACCTACTTCAGCAGGTTTACCCTTGTTGTCTTCATTTTCCTTAAGTACGATTTCAACCATTTCGTTGATCGTAACTTTTAGTAGTTCTTCAGGTTCGACTCGCCATTCTAGCTTGCCTTGCTGCCAAGCCTCACGAGAAATATTTGCTCTGAATGCTGCCACCATAGGGTAGAGCCACCCAAGGTGTAAATGCCCATTAATTACCCCACCAGCAAAGTGAGCTTGTCGCTCTTTATTATTGCGCGAGCGAACGCGATTATTTTTCTTTGTGTTGCTGACTTTGAGCTTGCCAGGAAATTTTGGAGATGCTAATTGCTGTATCCGATCTGTTAGAACCAGAATTTCATGTATGTGAGGTACAAGTCGCTTAAACACGCCCCTGTTTTCATCCAAATCCTTGGTAAAGGTGTCAAGAACAGCTTTGGGCTTACCGAAAATTGTATGAGGATGCTTCTTTCGGTCAGGAAACTGTTCTAAATTAAGGAGATCCATATAAGTCAGAACTTGCTCAATATCCACTTCTCCGGAATCACCCATCTTATAGGCGATTTGGTCAGATCCTTGTTTTCCTTCTAGATAATCCTTAATTTCATTAAACGAGCCTTGCAGATTCTCAATAGAGGTATTGTCTACTTGCAATGAGCGGTTCAATCCTTCGGCAATATCAGCAATGAGATATGAGTCAATATCATTATCTTCCATTACTAGAATGTGAAGGCGAACATACGCATCCCAAGGATTGGGACGTTCGTCGTCTTGAGCTACCTCACGAATTGCAAAGAAAGTGTGACCCCCATTAACCAAATCAGTTTCGTATAAGCTTGGTGAAGGCATTGGTATCTTTGGGTTTGTTTCAGGTACACCCATTAGGTTAGTTCAATCTCAACGTCTTTGCTTTTATTGTAGAACTGTCTCAAACTCTACTAATTCTGCTATTGAGAGCGATCGCGCTTTGCTCTCACCCCAAGTATCGCACCCTAACAACCCCAACAGAGTGCAAGCAGAGATAATTTATAGTATGACTTTCGTAATGATTAACAGCTATGACTGAGCTACTTGAACAAGCGATCGCTAAACTAAAAAACTTGCCTGCCAATGAACAAGATGCGATCGCGGCGATAATTTTGGCAGAACTAGAAGATGAACGCTGTTGGGATGAAGCTTTTGCTCGTTCTCCAGATATGCTTGCCAAACTTGCAACCGAAGCAATGGCTGAATACCGTGCAGGAAAAACTCAAGAGTTAGATCCAGATACATTGTGAAGTCACGTATAACCGCTCAATTTCGTCAAGGGTTTGCCGATCTACCTGAGCAAGTTCAAGAGCAAACGCGTGAGGCATACCGCCTCTTCAAACAAGATCCGAGCCATCCCAGCTTGCGCTTCAAAAAAGTACATCCAGAACTACCAATTTATTCAGCACGGATTAGCAAAAATTATCGAGCGGTTGGCCAGTTAGATGGAGATACTGTTATTTGGTTTTGGCTTGGTTCACACGCAGAGTATAACAAGTTGCTTTCTCAGTTGTAGCGACACAGTGCGATCGTGTACAGCAAATAGTTGAACTATTGAATTTAGAAGAGTGGATTGATGAAGACACTGAACCAGAAAAACCAGCAGATTGAGAAGCCGTCTTTAGAATATTATTTAAATATTCAGTATCCTGTAACACTTTACCCTGGCCCAGAGAATGGATATGTAGCTCAAATTAAAGATTTACCTGGATGTCTTACCTAAGGCGAAACTCTTGAAGAAACAATGGCAAATCTCAATGAGGCGCGGGAATTGTGGATTGAGACAGCTTATGAAGCCGATGATAATATTCCCTTACCAAGTAGTAATGATAGCTATAGCGGTAAACTACTAGTACGGATGCCGAAATCTTTACATCGACGTTTAGCTGAGACTTCTGAACGGGAAAGCGTTAGTCTCAACCAGTATATTGTGTCTTTGCTGAGTTCGGTAACATAATTAACAGCAAAGCACTCTTAGTAAAGTTCCATATTATTTATAAATATTCAAAAAATACTTCAGGTACTAATCTTAATTCTCCAGATTTCAAGCGAGAGATGTCTATCCATAAGGCTCTATGTTTATGATGTGGTGATTCAGAAAAAACTAAATTTTCTAGTTGATAAAATTTGGAATCAGCAAAGTCACACTGATAAAGCTGAATAATTTCATGACCTTGCCTACCATTAAATATAAATAGGTTCTCTATACAACCTAAATATTTAATATTCGTTAATTCTGCCTGAATTTCCTCTTGAAATTCCCGTTTTAAGGCGGCGTGGCTGGTTTCGCCAAATTCAACACCACCGCCTAAAGCACGATAAAATCTTTCTTGTTTTGCGGGATCGTAACCTTCAGAAAGAAATATGCGATCGCCATTCCGAATTAATCCCAAGGCTATTACCCGAATTTCGCCAGCTTTATTCATTTTTATAACTAATTATCATAAATAGACTGAGGACGACTTTCGCTATCCTCAATAGGCCAATCTGGATTTTCACCACCGATGTACAATTCTTCAATGGTGACATATTCCTGACTTAGCTGGGTGAGAGCGTTGATTAAAATATCCAATGCGATCGCATCACTGGTTCCTAAGTCAAACCAACAACGCCCCCACTGACCCTCATATTCAAACTCACCCATGTTGTGCATCAGTGCTAGCAAGCTTTTGTCATACCCTTGTGCATCATAATTCATGTAGCTGATATCGAGTCCAGTATCCTGCACTTGGAGGTTTTCTGCATTAAATGCACCCAATTTACCTAAATAAAACCAGGAATTGAAGACTTCTTCTACATACTGCTTTTCACGCGCAGAAGGATTTGTGCTGAATTTCAGCCAAATCCACACATCAAAAGGATTAATTTCGCGGAACTGAATCTCCATTTTGGTCTAATATCTCAAGTACTCTTCTGCGAATAAGCATATCAAAGTAGGGAGTGGGCTTGCCGTGAGCGTAGCCGAACGGGAGTGGAGAATGGGGACTAAGGATTCTTCAGGCTAACAGCACTTCTGCGTTCACGCTCAATTTGTTTGACTAAATCGCCTGGGAGTTGAGATTTTTTAGTCAATGCTTTGTCAAAATTAGCGATCGCTTCCTGGATCATCTGCTGGCTTTTTTCTCTTTGCCCCAGTCGCTTTAGTATTTGGGCTTTAAGATAATAAATTTCTGGATTATCGGATGTCGTTTTGATCGCCCGGTTGACATACTCTAGCGCCTGTGGATACCGTTTTAAATCCCGGTAAGCAAGAGCAATACCCCGATCCACTAGATATTGAGGAGCAGCATTTTTTTCTAAGCGTCCAATTGCCTGATCTGGACTAGCAAAAGGCAAATTAACCGCTAACAATAAATCCATATAACCCTTGATTAAATTCAGTTCTGGATCGTTGGCAGAAATTGCTTCGGCTTTGTCTAAATATTCATAAACTTGCCGCAACCGACTAAAGGCTTGTGGCACACCATTGACAGTACCCTCACGGGTGATAACTACTGCTCCCTCTAAAAAATGACCAACAGCAGTGTATAAATTACCACGCAATGGATCGCTAGAAATCAGTTTTTGTCCAGTTTCTAGAGTTTTTTGGCTGTAGGTATCTAGTTTAGCCCAATCCTTATTTCCGTATGCTAAAGATGCGCTCATGGCATAAGCTAGAGGTTCATTTGGCTCTTTGGATAGTGCTTGTTCCAGATAACGCTGTGCTGCTGGATAGTTGCCCTGTTGGAAAATTGCTTTAAAAGCTGCTTCTGTTTGGTCGCCAATTTGATGAGGTTCGCTATTGCGAAACGGATCGCCAGCCAGAGAAGGATTTACCCAGACATTAAGTGCGATTGCCCAAGGGGCAACGCCAAAGGCGAACGCACCTGCAAAAGCAGTCTGAGCAAGGGTAGTGAGTTGAGCAGACACTACGAATTGAGGCGAAAAAAACCTTTTAATCATTTTTACCCTCAGAATAATTGCGGTTGAAATAGTTGTATGTGTTACTTAGAATGCAAAAATGGTTAATTTCAACTTGCCTTTGCTTCAACCAAAATTTTCTTATATATTGGTAATCTTTCCATGTTTCCAGGCTTGCTCTAGCCATTATTTCAGGCTTAGTCTGCCACAATGGAGAAAAAGTGGATAATTCTTGCTGCTAAATTAAGCTGTTAATTCAGGTAATACGCTGTAAATTTTTCTAGAATTTTCCAGACACTCTCAGTGTAGCTAATCAGTAATTTGCTGACTTTTTGGTAATCTTAACAAATGCTTTATCTCCGAAATGTAAATTATCATCCCACAGCGTGCCCAACAGCGATTCTCAAATCGATCAATTTAGAATTAGCACCCCAGCAGCTAGGTCTGATTATTGGCCCGAGTGGTTCCGGTAAAAGTACCTTACTAGAAATTTTGTCGGGACTAGCCGAACCCACTACTGGCGCTCTCTTCTGGCGGGAACAAGAACTTCTAGCCGAACAGCTACAACAATTAGCCGGGTTAGTATTTCAGTTTCCAGAGCGGCACTTTTGCGGTGGTTCGATTTTAGAAGAATTGCGTTTAGGACATCCTGAGTTAGGGTCAGAAAGAGTCAGACAGGCGCTAAGTGAAGTGGGATTAGAGCATTTATCGCTTTCTGCTGCCCCTTATGCTTTGAGTGGTGGTCAGCAACGACGTTTAGCTTTGGCAGTCCAATTAATTCGCCAGCCAAATTTACTGTTATTGGATGAACCAACAGCTGGTTTAGATTGGTCAATGCGTCGGCAATTGATAAATTTATTAGCAAAACTCAAACAAGATTGGACATTGTTAATTGTGACACACGATGCTGGGGATCTGTTAGCGATCGCAGACCGTTGCTGGACACTCAACCACGGTGAACTAGAATCAGTAGACCCAAAGTCACTAGAATCCAAAGTTAAAGAACCTCTACCAACGGTGTGAGAGCATGGGGAGCAGGGGAGCAGGGGAGGCAGGGAGCAGGGGAGAATAACTAATGACAAATGACAAATGACAAACTTATTGCCTGAGATGGCAGAAATCTGGCAGAAAACTCTCAATTGGCAACCAACTCTTCAACAACAAGCGCAATTTCAAAAGCTTTATGAGTTAATCCTAGAAGGTAATCGCCAACAAAATTTAACTCGGATCGTTGAACCTCAAGAGTTTTGGGAAAAACATCTCTGGGATTCTCTGCGAGGAATTGCACCTCTGTTATCAGCAAATTTCTCCCCTGCTTCCCCTACTATCATCGATATTGGTACAGGTGCAGGTTTTCCAGGTATTCCAGTGACAATTACAGTACCTAATTGCACAATTACTCTTCTCGATTCCACTCGGAAAAAAATTACTTTTCTCGACAATATATTAACTGAACTTGCCCTTATCAATGCCAAAACTCTTGTTGGTAGGGCTGAAGAAATCGGTCAGCACCGCCAGCATCGACTAGCTTATGATATTGCATTGATCCGTGCTGTAGGGGCAGCCTCTGTCTGTGCAGAATATACCCTACCACTGCTCAAACAGGGAGGTTTAGCTATAATTTATCGCGGTAATTGGACTGAGGATGAAACAGCTGCTTTAAAGAATGCTGTGAACCAGTTGGGTGGCGTGATTGAATCAATCGAACAATTTACGACACCTCTGAGTCACAGCATCCGCCACTGTGTGTATTTGCGTAAGGTAGCTACCACTCCAGCTAATTTTCCTCGTGCTGTAGGTGTACCGACTCAAAAGCCTCTTTGAGGGGTAAGTGTGGGAAAAAGGACAAAGTATTAGCCCTAATTCCCAAAAATATACCAAGTGCCATTACTCGGTCGCCAAACTGCGAAGTCATTCCTAATAGAGAAATCATAATTGCCAGGGGTAGGAATATCACCACCGACGCCCCATTGTCTAGTAACTGCTACACCTGTTGAACTGTTAATCACATACCAAGTTCCATCACTTGGTCGCCAGACTGCAAAATCAGTTCTACCATCATTATCGTATTTGCCAGGGGCGGGAACATCGCCGCCGACGCCCCATTGTCTAGTAACTGCTACACCTGTTGAACTGTTAATCACATACCAAGTGCCATTACTCGGTCGCCAGACTGCATAATCAGTTTTACCATCATTATCATAATCGCCGGGAACAGGAATATCGCCACCGACGCCCCATTGTCTAGTAACTGCTACACCTGTTGAACTGTTAATCACATACCAAGTGCCATTACTTGGTCGCCAGACTGCATAATCAGTTTTACCATCATTATCGTATCTCCCAGGTGCAGGAACATCACCAGCGACGCCCCATTGTCTAGTAACTGCTACACCTGTTGAACTGTTAATCACATACCAAGTTCCATCACTTGGTCGCCAGACTGCATAATCAGTTTTGCGATCGCTATCATAATCGCCGGGAACAGGAATATCGCCACCGACGCCCCATTGTCTAGTAACTGCTACACCTGTTGAACTGTTAATCACATACCAAGTTCCATTACTCGGTCGCCAGACTGCATAATCAGTTCTACCATCATTATCATAATCGCCAGGAACGGGAATATCGCCACCTACACCCCATTGTCTAGTCACTTCAGCTTGTGCTTTAAAATTTAAAATTCCAAGAAGTAATGGAACAGTTAAAGCAACCGTAAATAATTTGCAACCAATCTTCATAAGAACATCCTCCTTATAATCAAATTCAAATTCAAATTCGACATTTAAAGAAAGGTTCTAAATTTCATGTACTGTGATGATGAAATTTGAAATTGCAATCTTATATAAATTTTGTCAACATCAGTAGTTTAGCACTATAAAAGTAAGATTAGTTACAAGATTTATTGAGATATATTCTTATTTTTAACGGAAAATCAAGCTATATTAAATCTCAAAAAAGAAAAAAAATACCTGCAATAATTGAAGAATAATTATTAAAGCAAATTATTTTCAAAAGATGAATAATAATTAGATTATTACATCATAAAACTGGCAACAGAATATTGTTTCTGTCGCCAATTTTTAAGCGCCTATAACTCTAAATTTTTGTCTGGTTTCAGGCAAATTTACTTGCTGCTGCAAACCGCTTGTTAATCTCATCCCAATTAACCACGTTCCACCAAGCATCTAAATAATCAGCGCGGCGATTCTGGTAATTGAGATAATATGCATGTTCCCATACATCATTACCCAGGATGGGATATTTACCTGCACTTAAGGGAGTATCTTGGTTAGCTGTAGTTGTCACTTCCAACTTGCCACCCTTGTTACGTACTAGCCAAACCCAACCACTACCAAAACGACCAGCGCCAGCTTCATTAAACTGTTTTTTGAAAGCTGCAAAAGAGCCAAAATTTTGATTAATTGCGGAGGCGATATTTCCTGTTGGTTCTCCCCCACCTTTTGGCTTCATAATTTGCCAGAACATTGAGTGGTTCACATGACCACCGCCATTATTACGTACTGTTTTGCGAATATCTTGTGGTACATTGTCAAGTTTTTGCAACAGTTCTTCAACTGTTTTACCTTTGAGTTCTGGATGTTTTTCTAAGGCTGCATTCAGGTTTTTCACATAAGTTGCGTGATGTTTATCGTGGTGAAATTGCATCGTTTTGGTATCGATGTGTGGTTCCAGTGCTTCGTAGGCATAAGGTAAAGGCGGTAATTGGATAGCCCCTGTTGTATTTGCTGTTATATTGGGTGTTGTATTTGCGGTTGTATTTGGTGTTGCAGTATTTCCATCAGGAGATTTCTCTGCCAATGCACAAGCGTCTAATGCAAAAACACCGGCACCTGATGTCAGTAAAAACAAGAAATGGCGTCGATTAATAGTCATATAAGTTTTTGCAGCTAATCCATGAAGTATCTATTGCAGTTTTTATTTTCTTAGATTCTGGCTACAAAAAATTAGAATTTAGCGATTATTTCTGGCAGTTTAAGAAACTCTTTATAAGATTCTGTCCCCAGTTTTGGGATCGAATACAAATAACTGATTTAAATCCAGCTGTAGAGAAAGGCGATCGCTTCGACGAAAACGCACATCAGAGCCTACTTGAATATTCAGCATCACCGCCGAACCGGGTAAACCAGCACGAATCAAAGTTTCTCTTCCCAAAGGTTCTACAACTTTAACTTCAACCGATAATAATCCTGAGTTTTGAGTACTGTTAGCGGTAACTGGGCGTTCAGGCCGTTCTGAATTAGTGTTTATTTTTATATGCTCTGGACGAATCCCCAAATCATAACTATGTCCTTGACGCAACTGTAATTTTCCTTTCACAACTGCTGGGATTGCTAATAACTGTCCGCTCACATCGAAACCATTATTTTCATAGATTGCAGGTAAAATATTCATTGGCGGACTGCCCAAAAAACTTGCCACCATCTGATTAGCAGGATTTGCATAAATAGTTTGAGGATCGCCAATTTGTTGAATCCGTCCGCGATTTAGCACGACAATTCGATCGGCCAAAGTCATGGCTTCAACTTGATCGTGAGTGACGTAAATTGTTGTAATGCCTAACTCTTGATGTAGCTGTTTCAATTCTGCCCTGGTATCATCGCGCAGTTGGGCATCTAAATTAGATAAAGGTTCATCAAGTAAAAAGACTTGGGGTTCGCGAGCGATCGCTCTCCCTAATGCTACCCTTTGTTGCTGCCCCCCAGAAAGTTGTTTCGGCTTACGATCCAGCAAATGATCTAGAGAAAGCGAGCGCGCCACATTCATTACTCGTTCTTGAATAATTTTTCGGTCAACTTTCCGCATTTGCAAGCCAAAAGCGATGTTTTGGGCCACAGTCATGTGAGGATAGAGAGCGTAGTTTTGGAACACCATCGCCACATCCCGTTGTCTGGCTGGAATATTATTTACCAAGCGATCGCCAATGTAGAGTTTGCCAGATGTAGCGGTTTCTAAACCGGCGATCGTTCGCAAAATTGTAGACTTACCACAACCAGATGGCCCAACTAAAACCCAAAACTCGCCATCAGGAATTTCAAAAGTAATGTCCTCAATCGCAGTGACATTATTGAATCTACGTTTAATATCTTCTAGACGAACATTTGCCATTATCTAATTTAAGATTGTGGATTTGGAATTAGTGGAAAACTTCCCAACTCTATTATTCCAGCAAACCTATAAACTCTTCCCTTGTAAGTTCAATATCGCGTAGTATTTTGCGTAGTAATCTTTTACCTATTGTTTTACCAGCATGAATAGGAATAGTTACTAACCGCCCATCCTCATGTTGCATTTTACATGAGATCCTTTTTGACGTACCGCCTGAAAACCTATTTTTTCAAGGGCGTTAATAACTGTTTTACCTGTTAAAACTGGTAATTTTGGCATTAAATTACTACCTTTTGAATACCTATAAATTCTGGTATTTCTTCATCACTTTTTGTTTCTAAGCAAAGTTCAATTACTTCTTTCATATTAGCCATCAACTCATCAATTGTTTCTCCCTGACTGTAACAGGCTTTTAGCTGAGGAACTTCTCCAACATAGTAACCATCTTCATCTCGTTCAATGATGACGTAGAATTCTCGGTTGGTGGGATCGATCATAATCTGTTTGTCCGTAGGCTCAAAATCATTTTTCTGGATTCTTCAACCAAGCTGGATGAGAAAGTAAAGAAGCAAATACTCGTACTCCCCGGAGTTGATTAGAGAGGGGTAAGTGACCTTTAGGCGCACTCAAATCCCAGGTAAACCCGTTAGGATATCGCGTCCAGTTATTACCTGCTTTCCAGCCAATTTTCGGCCAGAAATTTTCCCAATTTTTACCCAAACTTAACCAAATTTCTCGCTGCACTGAAAAGCCAAATTTACCTTCCGAGTAGACTAACCAGAGGTTGTTAATGGTTTGCAAGTCAACAGCAGAAATATTTTCTACCTCAGTAAAGTACAACCATTTTCGTTGTACAGCCGTAGGCCCTGACAGTTCGCACATTTTTTCGATGGTGAGGCGATCGGCTGCTTGGAAGTCTTGAACAGCTAGTAGCTGTTGCAAAGAATTGTAGTTAATCCCCAACTCTGATTTTAGAGGTACAATTCCTTCAGGAAAACAGGAGCGCAAAAATTCTTGGGCTTGAGGTGCATCAGAACTGTAAAGGACTTGGTAAGCTTTGCCATCAATCCAAGTAGCTGGGTTCTCACGTCGTTTCAGTAAAAATTCCATCAACACGTCTAATCCCTCATTACCTAACTCGGCTAACTGTGGGATTATCTGCTGTTGGACTTTTTCAGACCCAGCCATTAACGGTTGTCGGAGGGAGTCGATGTCATTTGCAGGGCCTGATAAAATCATTGGGTCTGTCATGCCATTCTTGTGTTAACGGTCAGTGAAAGAGCGGTAAGCTATCGGGCATTCTCTAAAGTGAAGCATTGATAGCGAAAAGTAGTTTACTATTTTTGATCGTACAAAATTGCGATCGCTTCACTGAATCCCACAGTTAATCCCCAAATAATGTACAAGGGGAATAGGGGGAAAATCTTTGCCTTATGGCTTGGTGAACAGAAGACATAGCAAAATATACAAGCCTGCCACATAAGGTTTTTTGAATAGCAGCGTATCGATTAGGAGTGTGTGAACGATGTACGAAAAGATTACCCCCCCCGCAACCGGAGCAAAAATCACCTTCAAAAATGGTGAACCAATCGTACCAGACAATCCAATTATCCCCTTTATTCGTGGCGATGGTACAGGTATAGACATCTGGCCTGCTACCCAAAAGGTGCTAGATGCGGCGGTAGCCAAAGCATATAAGGGTCAGCGTCAAATTAGCTGGTTCAAGGTTTACGCTGGAGACGAAGCTTGCGATTTATACGGAACTTATCAGTATTTACCTCAAGACACTTTGACGGCAATTGAAGAGTATGGTGTAGCTATTAAAGGGCCTTTGACTACTCCTGTTGGCGGGGGAATTCGTTCTTTAAATGTGGCGCTGCGGCAAATTTTTGACTTGTATGCCTGCGTGCGTCCTTGCCGTTACTATGCGGGTACGCCCTCTCCCCACAAAAACCCCGAAAAGCTGGATGTAATTGTTTATCGGGAGAATACGGAAGATATTTATTTAGGCATTGAGTGGCGACAAGGTAGCGAAATCGGCGATCGCTTAATTAAAATTCTCAATGAAGAACTAATCCCCGCTACCCCAGAACACGGAAAAAAACGCATTCCTCTTGATTCTGGGATTGGCATCAAACCCATCAGCAAAACTGGTTCCCAGCGTCTAGTCAGACGTGCCATCAAACACGCCTTGCTATTGCCCAAACACAAGCAACAAGTGACTTTGGTGCATAAAGGCAACATCATGAAGTACACCGAAGGCGCTTTCCGCGATTGGGGTTATGAACTAGCAACCAGCGAATTTCGCCAAGAAACTGTCACCGAACGAGAATCTTGGATTTTGAGTAACAAGGAAAAAAATCCGAATATTTCCTTGGAAGAAAACGCCCGCGAGATCGATCCTGGGTTTGATAGTCTCACGGATGAGAAAAAAGCGCAAATTGTCAAGGAAGTTGAAACTGTTCTTAACTCAATTTGGTCAACCCACGGCGATGGCAAATGGAAAGAGAAAGTTTTGGTGAATGACCGGATTGCTGACAGTATTTTCCAACAAATCCAAACCAGACCGGATGAGTATTCGATTTTGGCGACGATGAACTTAAACGGCGATTACTTGTCTGATGCTGCTGCTGCTATTGTTGGGGGTTTGGGAATGGGGCCAGGGGCAAATATTGGCGATTCTAGCGCCATATTTGAAGCTACCCACGGTACAGCACCCAAACACGCCGGCTTAGATCGGATTAATCCTGGTTCAGTAATTTTGTCTGGTGTGATGATGCTAGAATTTTTGGGTTGGCAAGAAGCCGCAGACCTAATTAAGAAAGGTTTAAGCGATGCGATCGCCAGTAGTCAGGTGACTTACGATTTAGCCCGGTTGCTGGAACCGCCTGTTGAACCCTTAAAATGTTCTGAATTTGCTGAGGCAATTATTCAACATTTTGGTTAATTCTATTAGGGTTAAGTCAAATTACCCCACCCTAACCCTGCCCCCTTCGACAAGCTCAGGGCATCGCTTATAAAGGGGAGCCACTGCGTTGGGCGGCTTCGCCGACTTGAAGCGTGTGGCGTGAGGGAACTGGATTTATTTCTTATTTCCCCCCTTTACAAGGGGGGATTAAGGGGGGTGGTTTCATACGAAAAAAGAAAAATACATAAGTCTTGATTTCTCATGTATAACCATAGATTTTGACCCCTCTCCAAACCTCTCCCCGAAGCGGAGAGAGGCTTTGAAACTCAGTTTTATTTTTTCTCTGCTTGTATGAAACCACCCTGCTTTACAAGGGGGGATTAAGGGGGGTAATTTAACTTGTGTATACAACCCTAGCTTTTTTAAGGGGGATTAGGAGGATGAACAAATATTTAATACTCCTCAGACATCCTCTGAATAAATCAACCATTTTAAAAAAACGAAATGGCATTTGATTTGCAAAAACACCAAAATCAAAAAGCAAACTGGAGTTTGAGTAAGTCAAAGCTTCTTTTACTTGCGGAAAACACCAAAATGAGTAAGCAAAAGCTTCTTTTGCTTGCGGAAAACACCAAAATGAGTAAGTCAAAGCTTCTTTTGCTTGCGGAAAACACCAAAATGAGTAAGCAAAAGCTTCTTTTGAGAAAGTCAAAGCTTCTTTTGCTTGCGGAAAACACCAAAATGAGTAAGCAAACCGGAGTTTGAGAAAGTCAAAGCTTCTTTTGAGAAAGTAATTGCGGATTTTGCTTATTGAATTTAGTCATAATATAAAGTTTAGATAAAATTATTGAAAAAATTACTGATAAATTTTGAGCCGTTAGATTTTAAAGTAGTCAAAAAACAAAGTCCCCGGCTTTTCTGAAAAGTCGGAGATTTTTTTGGGGTAATCTTGTATAAAGTTTCCGTTATTCGGATTTAGAGTTATCGAAGACTCGGTGCAAGTTCTCCATTAATTCGGATTTAACCCAATCGGTACTTGCTTTACCTGTGATTTTGCTAATTTATCAGGTGCGATCGCTCCATTCTCTGTAATGATGGCTGTAATCAACTCAGCCGGGGTGACATCAAAAGCTGGGTTGTAAAAATCTACACCCGCAGGTGTGAGAATGGTATCGCCAACTTGATAGATTTCTGTTGGTTCGCGTTCTTCAATGGGAATTTGGCTGCCATCAGCTAATTCAAAATCAACGGTAGAAAGGGGTGCAGCCACAAAAAAGGGTATATTATGAGCTTTAGCTGCGATCGCTACACTGTATGTACCAATTTTATTGGCAGTGTCACCATTAGCAGCAATGCGATCGGCACCCACAACTACAGCATGAATCAAACCCTGTTTCATGCAATGGGCTGCCATATTATCAGTAATTAAAGTAACTGGAATACCTTCTTGCACACATTCCCAAGTGGTAAGTTTTGCACCTTGCAAACGAGGACGGGTTTCGTCGGCAAATAAACGTTCTAAACGTCCTTCTCTCCAAGCAGAACGCACAACACCTAAAGCAGTGCCATATCCGGCTGTAGCTAATGCCCCAGCGTTGCAGTGAGTCAGTAACCTTAGCTTTTCTGGAGTATTAGGCAACACTGCCAAACCATTGTCGCCAATCGCTTGACAGGTTTGCAAATCTTCAGCGTTGATAGCTTGGGCTGTTTGGAAAAGAATTTGCTTAATTTCTTCTACTGTTCCCAGAGTTTCGTAGGCGGCTTTTAGCATCCGGCTAATTGCCCAAAATAAATTTACCGCCGTCGGACGAGTAGAACGCAACAACTGGGCTACTTTATCTAAGTGTTGCAAAAATTCGGTGCGATCGCTTGTCTCAATTTCCCTTGCCCCCAAATACATTCCATAAGCCGCAGCCACACCAATTGCAGGCGCACCTCGCACAATCATTGTTTTAATTGCCCGCGCCATATCTTCACTGCGGTGAATTTCTACAAATGTATATTCGTTGGGTAAGCGAGTTTGGTCAATTAGTGACACTGAGTCGTTGTGCCAAATAACGGGATAAACCTGGTTTGTGGAAGGTGTCATAGAAAAAGGTCGTTAGTAAAGGGTCAATATTTTTTACTTTAATGCACACTGATGATTTCATTCTTAAACTGATTAAACGTTCTGAGTATGGATTTAAAAGCTTTGAAAATTTTAGAGTTAGATGCTCTGATGAAATTGGTATTTTATTTATTAGTTTGGTATATAGCGTTTCCCGACCTGCTGAGGTACTGAGTAAATCACTAATAAAATTAGGTAAACCTCTGCGTACCTTTGCGTTTGACTCTGCGCTCCTCTGCGTTTAAAAACATTATTTCTGTACCTCACGTAACTAGGAATTGCTATAGTCAAATCCTGAAGAATCAAAAAAATAGAGCAGTTGCACTGTAATACAACTGCTCTAAAAATTACTGAGATAGATATTTACTCTACCTATCCACAGACCCCATAATTACGTCAACACTACCGAGAATCACCACAATATCTGCAACCTTCATCCCGCGCAGTAAATGTGGAACAATTTGGAGATTGTTGAAATCTGCGGCGCGAATCTTCCAACGTGCAGGGAAGACGTTATCATCGCCAACCAAATAAATTCCCAATTCACCTTTGCCACTTTCTACACGGGCGTAGATTTCACCCTTGGGCATCTTGAAAGTGGGGGAAACTTTTTTGCCGATGAATTGGTAATCAAATGCGTCCCACTCAGATTTTTTACCTGCGGCTAAACGCTTGGCTTCCAGATTTTCGTAAGGGCCGCCAGGAAGTCCTTTAATTGCTTGGCGAATAATTTTTACAGATTCGCGCATTTCCCGCATCCGCACTATGTAACGGGCAAAGCAATCACCGGCAGTTTCCCACTGCACATCCCAGTCGAAATCGTCATAGCATTCGTAATGGTCAACTTTCCGCAAATCCCATTGCACGCCAGAAGCGCGTAACATTGGGCCAGAAAGTCCCCAGTTAATTGCTTCTTCTCGCGTGATAGTACCAATACCCTCAATACGCCGCCGGAAGATGGGGTTATCAGTTACTAAACGTTCGTACTCATCAACTTTGGGTATAAAGTAGTCGCAAAATTCCAGACACTTATCTACCCAACCGTAAGGTAAATCAGCCGCTACTCCACCAACGCGGAAGTAGTTGTTATTTACCATTCGATAACCTGTGGCTGCTTCCCACAAATCATAAATCATCTCCCGTTCCCGGAACTGGTAGAAAAAGGGAGTTTGTGCGCCTACGTCAGCTAGGAAGGGGCCAAACCAAAGCAAATGGTTAGCAATGCGGTTCAACTCCAGCATGATGACGCGGATGTAGCTAGCACGTTTGGGAACAGCGACACCTGCAAGCTTTTCTGGGGCGTTAACAGTAACCGCTTCGTTGAACATTCCCGCAGCGTAGTCCCACCGACTAACGTAGGGGACGTACATTACATTAGTGCGGTTCTCAGCAATTTTTTCCATTCCTCGGTGCAAATAGCCGATGACTGGTTCACAGTCAACAACATCCTCGCCATCCAGAGTCATGATTAGCCGCAGAACCCCGTGCATTGAGGGGTGGTGTGGCCCCATGTTTAGCACCATTGGTTCAGTGCGGGTTTCTAGTCTGGTCATAGATTTCGTGTTCTCCGTTCGTGAAAATATTGAATTCAACCGCGCAGATGCCAACTAGACCCAATTTATCTTGTTTGTCAAGCCAAAGTGAGGGTTGTGGGAAGAGAGATTTGATTTGATGTTTAATTTTGTTGCACTTCTTCAACTATTATATGGAAGCTCGATATGCACTTAATTAAGGCATCGAATTTTTTTATCTCATGGTGCTGGGAGAACGGGGTGAAAGAAGATGCGTTTTTTTAATGATAACTATTGACTTCTGAGTTTCTACGTAAGCTATAGAGATATTGTGTCAGCTATATTACAGTTTTATGAGGCTGATACATATTTATGGCTTTCAATCAAGAGTGTTTCGATCGGTTAATTCAAAAGTTAGAAGTTTTTGCTCACAAACAACCACGTCTTTATAAATTGCACGTTGCTTTTTTGGCTACTTTAGGGTATGCATATATATTTTTGGTTCTAGCTATAACATTAACTCTGCTGGTAGGTATTATTTTTGGGATACTTAATACTCAGTCAATTTCTAACTTATCTTTGACAGGTCTTCTGTTTTGCCTGACGTTAGCATTCGTATTAGTGCGATCGCTTTGGGTTTCTTTCCCTCCACCAACAGGTTTACCATTACAATCCAAAGATGTACCCAATCTCTATTCTTTAATTAACGAAATCTCATCGAAGCTAAAAGCTCCACAGTTTCACCACATCCTGCTGACCAACGATTTTAATGCAGGGGTTGTCCAAATACCACGCTTAGGTTTGCTGGGATGGCAGCAGAATTACTTAATTGTGGGTCTACCACTGATGCTAGCACTGCCGCCCGAACAATTTCGTGCTATCTTAGCCCATGAACTGGGACATTTATCAGGAAATCACAGCCACTTTAGTGGTTGGATTTATCGCCAACGCGAAACTTGGTATCGCATTCTTAAGGGACTCCAACAAAGTGGACACGATCTATCATTGTTAATTTTTCAACTGTTTTTGATATGGTACATTCCATTTTTTAATGCCTATTCTTTTGTATTAGCACGAATGGATGAATATGAAGCAGATAGATGTGCTGTTGATTTAACGGGAGAACAAAATATTGCTAAAGCTTTGATAAGTTTTCATGTCAAATCTAGATTTTTAGAAAGATATTTTTGGTCTAGTATTTATAAACAAATCCAGACAGAGATTGAACCACCAAAAATGACTTATATGGATATGAGGCAGGCTTTAAGCCAGAGACTTCATCAGGAAATCACAAGTACTTATTTAAGTGAAGCTTTATCGGAAAAAACCAACAATGCTGATACTCACCCTTGCCTGACAGATAGATTAAAAGCCTTGGGATATATCGCCGATACTCAGCAGGAATTAGCTATTTTTTCATCAATTGAAATTAGTGCTGCCCAAGAATTTTTAGGAGATAAATTAGAAAGTTTTATTGATTATTTTAGTCAAAATTGGCGAGAAAAGATAGCAACACCTTGGCGACAAAAATATGCTCAGGTTCAAAAATCGATAGCTACATTAAAAGATTTAAATCACAAATCGCAAAAACAACAGCTAACTTTAAAAGAAGCTATTCAGCGAGCATTTTTGACATTAGAACTTGAGGGCGAAGAAGCTGTTATCCCTCTATTACAAGAAATTATTCATCGTGATGCTTATCATGCATCAGCTAATTATTTACTAGGTGAAATATTATTAAAAAAACAAGATGCGACTGGAATAGAATACATTGAGAAGGCAATAGAGCAAGACTCAAATATAGTTATAGTAGGTTGTCAGATAATTTGCGATTTTCTGAAAAACCAAGGTAAAAACAAGGAGGCGAAGTTTTATCAAGAACGTGCAGAAAATCATCATAAATTAATTTTAAAAGCACAGAAAGAGCGCTCTAGTTTGAAAAACAATGATAAATTTGACTATCATGATATCTCTGAGATAGAGGTAAATAAGCTTCGTCAGCAGTTATCTCATTACCCGCAGATAATAACTGCTTATTTAGTTAAAAAGAATCTGCAATATTTTCCTGAAAAACCACTTTATGTTATAGCTGTGAAGCGTGGATTTAGTTTTTGGGAAGGTAGTCGTATTTATGAAAACGATAACTCTAAAATTGTTCAGGGCTTATTAAAGGAAAATGAATTGCCCGATAATGTATTCATTTTTATTTTAAATAGATATTTAAATATGGAGAAAAAATTAAAACGGATACCAAATTCGATGATTTACCAGAAAAAAGGTAAAAAATAGTACTACTGATGCTTAAAGCTCAACATTCAAAGCTGACGCTGAGTGTTGAGTTTATGATATTTTCTTTTGTGTCTTAGTGGTTTAAAAACTATTTTTTAGCTAGGAACCACAAACACACAAACAAAAGAATACATAATTAAAGTTCATCTGTGGTTTTTTGCCCTAAGTCTCATGAATCCTCAGCTAGCTATTGAAGAACCGATATTTTCTCATCTACCAGTGTTACCGCAGGAAACGATCGCAGGTTTAGCGGTATCTCCAGGAGGTCATTATCTTGATGCAACGGTAGGCGGTGGAGGTCACAGCCGTTTGATTTTAGCAGCTGCGCCAAATGTGCGGGTAACGGCGATTGACCAAGATGAGGAGGCTTTAGCAGCAGCGAGGAAAGAATTAGCTGAGTTTGGCGATCGCGTACAATTTATTCATCGCAATTTTGCGGATTACGAATTTCCCCCCAACACTTTCGATGGTATTTTAGCCGATTTGGGGGTAAGTTCTTACCATTTAGATCGTGCAGAAAGGGGTTTTAGCTTTCGCCAAGCTGCAAATTTGGATATGCGAATGGATCGGGGGCGATCGCTAACTGCTGCTGATGTGATTAATAATTGGGATGAAGCGGAATTAGCTGATATTTTCTTTAAATACGGTGAGGAGAGATTATCGCGGCGCATTGCTAGACGCATTATAGAACGCCGACCGTTGCACACGACTACAGAATTAGCTGATGCGATCGCTTCTTCAGTTCCTCCAAAATACCGTTATGGCAGAATTCACCCTGCTACTCGTGTTTTTCAAGCTCTGCGAATTGTCGTCAACGATGAGTTAAAATCCCTAGAAACCTTTTTGGATAAAGCCCCAAATGCCCTTGTCCCTAGCGGTAGAATTGCGATTATCAGTTTCCACAGTTTGGAAGACCGCCCGGTGAAGCATGGTTTAAGAAATTCACCGTTATTAAAGGTCTTGACAAAAAAGCCGATTATTGCTCAAGAAGAGGAAATTGAGAAAAATCCGCGATCGCGATCGGCCAAACTGAGGATAGCAGAAAAACTGCTGTAAGCCTTAAACTGCTCCATCTCGTGGTTCAGAACTGCTGCGAATACGCTCTATGAACTGAGGATAATTTTCTAAATCTTGTTCTGACTCTAACGGTGGCATTTCAATCCAATTACCTTCGATATGCAGCTTATCCACATAAGCATAGAAGGCTTCCCGATCTTCCCGATGAGCAAGAACGTAATCATGTAACTCTTTCTGGCTCATTGTATGAAAATTAGGCTTGCTCATCCTATGTATCTCGATTTACCGTTAGGGTATATTTCTATAATATTTTCCTCACCTGCCAAGAAAAATAGATTTTTTGTCCGTTCATCCATACGAACAATATAAATAGGCAAGTAAAGCTTAGTAAACCAACAGCACAATATGTAACACTGTGTTTTTTGTTCTGGTGTAGGAATAATCTAAACTCCTTAAGGCAATTTCCGTTAATAAATCTACCGCCGCCGTTGGTTTCGACTTCGCTCAACCAACTAAGGGATCGAGAGTTGAGCGAAGTCGAAACTCGTCAACCTGGGTATTCAAACATCTATGCAGCTTGGGCAAGCCATACTTGCTGCTAACGCTTTAAAAGTTTCAGAGCAATTCCTTTTGAGAAATGATATCAACTTCGCTCAAACAACGATCTGTTAATCTAGCGTTGTTGAAGAGTTGAAAAATAATAAATGGAAATTAGTAATCTGTTTGCAGCAGGTGGCGTGGTCATGTGGCCTCTGCTGGCATTTTCTTTGTTAGGAGTGGCGCTGATTATCGAACGGATCATCTTTTGGGTAAAGATAAATAATCGGCAAAACAAGGTGGTGCAAGAGGTGCTACACCTTTATCGCCTTGATAATGTAGTTAGTGCTTTAGATAAATTGCACAAAAATGCTGATTTACCCCTAGCTCGAATTTTTTTAGCAGCTTTAGAATTGCAAGAGGCGACACCAGACGAATTTCGTTTGGCATTAGAAAGTGAAGCACAAGCCGAAATCCCTTTACTCAAGCGCTCGCAAAATATTTTTGAGACAATTATTGGTCTTGCGCCTTTGTTAGGACTTCTCGGCACTGTATTAGGATTAATTAACTCTTTTGCTTCTCTGAATATCGGAGATGTGGGAGGTAGTAAAACAACAGGTGTGACAGCTGGAATTAGTGAAGCTTTAGTATCCACAGCATCAGGGTTGGTAGTGGCAATCTTTACACTATTATTTGCCAATACCTTCCGCGGACTCTACCAGCGCCAGATTGCTTGGATTCAAGAATATGGCGGACAGTTAGAATTACTCTACCGTCGTCGCTACGAAAGAGGAGATAAATCATATCCGCCAAATAAATGAAGCAAAACTGGGTAATTGTA
Organism: Nostoc sp. DSM 114167; assembly: GCF_052692655.1. Taxonomy (NCBI): domain Bacteria; kingdom Bacillati; phylum Cyanobacteriota; class Cyanophyceae; order Nostocales; family Nostocaceae; genus Nostoc; species Nostoc sp. DSM 114167. The sequence goes on along the minus strand of NZ_CP195116.1, from coordinate 1,177,609 downwards.
AATTAGCAATCAGTAATTGGGATTAGTTCACTATTTGTTACTGAATTTTGCTCTAAAACTTTTGACTCTAATAGTATTCTAAAATGACGAATAGCTTTGTTCGCTACAGTTATTGAGGAAATATTCCATGACTATTTGGGTAAATGAGCAAATCGATCCGTCTGGGATGATTCATGCCTGTATTGCCACTCGTAATGAATCTCAAGCCAAAGATTGCCATGATTCATTTCAGAATAATTTGACTGAGAGGCAAAAAGCAGCAGGTTGGGTGGCACGATTGCGGACAGTCGATTCTTGGGATGAAGTGCCGGTGAATTCTTTAAAACTCAATTAATTGGGTGTTATAGAAATTAGGCTGCATAGCTGAAGTATTTCCTGGCAGACATAATTACTTTTGTTATTTTCTGCTTACTTCAACCTGCTTTGCTTTTTTGGGATTTCGATCTAACATATTTCATCCACGTAGGCGTAGCCCGCCATCGGCATCGCTTGTCTAACACACGCTGCATTTCTGCCAATACCTACAGCGATCGCAGCAAATTCTATGAGAACAGGTTAATAAAGGATAAAATTCGGATTAAATTTCTCAAATTATTATTAACTGCTTCCAAAAAAAGTAACATATTATAGAAAAATGATGATTTTTCTTAACTTTTAAGAGGTATCATCTATACCGGAGATTAAATTAAAAAATTTGTATAAGCCGAATCAATTTAGTGAACTATCCCAAAGTTTACACTTCGGAGCAAGCCTGTCCCATTAATTTAGTTGGCGAAACAGGACAAGCGGTTCAAATTTCAATTCATGCTCCCAGTCAATATATCTGTGCCAACTGCGAACGGATATTACCAGATTGGAAACGGCAGCCATTTTTACGAGTAGTGATTGTCTTACAACAATCGCGTTATCAATTAGTCGAAAAGACACTAGAAGTAGAGTCAGAGAAAGAACGCTTACGAGAAAAGTTTATGAGATTTGGCTGTGATTTAGCATTTAATCTGCGCGATATCGCGGCTATTTAACCGATCTGATTGACCCTCGTACAGGCTATCCCTTACTCTCCCATCCCGGAGCAATTCCTCACGACGACACAGCAGTTGTCAAAGCTTTGCTAAACTATCCGGTAATTAAAAATCAATGCCGTGTGTTAGTTCATCCCGATTGGGGTGCAGCAGTTTATCCTAGTATTTTGATATCAGAAGCTCCCCCAATTGCGATCGAATGGGTTACAAAAGGCGTAGCATCCATGCATGGGTGGAAAGAAATTAATTATTAGTCATTGGTCATTGGTCATTGGGTATGTAAAGACGTATATCAGCACTTGTGTCTCCAAAGAAGTTTTTCTAAGAAGCTAGGATAGTCGAAGTGGTAGTGCGGCTTGTTACTTCTCTCTCATAAGTAGATGCTACGAAGTCAAACCGAGAAGAATGGCTTTTGGTTCCTGTTTGAGTAACATCTCAGGCTGATCGGTAGGTATTTCAAATTGATGATAATTTTACCCAACTACTGTCAGACCAAACTTTTAGCCTGTAGCGAAGAGAATGGTACTTTAGCAGCATCTACGGGAATTATATAACTATAACTATCGGGAAAAATCCTGTTTCCAACTTTCTGCATATAACTGCATATAAGTAGATGGGTGAGAAAATTTATAACTATGGCTGTAGCGAGGATTGCGATTGCAAAGCGTGTCTCGTTGGGACTCAACGAAGTGTTTGCGTAGCGTCTCGTAGAGAAGCGATCGCAGGGGTTTCAAGCTTTTTATATCTCGTTGGATAGTTAGATTTATTTCTGCTTACCTAACTTAGACACCAAGTTGATTCTGAGCAAAGTGAAATACTTGTTTCATAGTTATGCTCAACCACAATTCCCATAAATACAAAATTACCTATACTTGATGTATGAAAATATTAATTCAACACCGTCATTATGATAATGAAATTAGTGGAGTTTTAACTTATATTTATTCTATTATTCCTGAATTGGAAACTAGATTAATTGAAGTTAAAACTATTTCGACCAGACAAGATAATATCGCAAAATGGTTTAGTTATATTGCTTGGGCAGATATAGTACACATGAATTCTAATGACTTATTGTTTACTTTGTTATGTAAACTCTTGCAAAAAAAGATAATTATTAAATATCATTATTCTCTTTATCAATCTACTCATACTAGTTATGAGCAGATGAACTTGACGCAACGTTTAAAAGCTGAATTGAAACACACATTGCCAAAAGCTAATTATCCATTAAAGTGGAAATTACACACTTCGATCAAATGGGCACGGCTAACCACCCGGCTTTCTACTGCCTTCTTAGCCGATTATCATACAGCTTGTAGTAACTTTTTAGGAGAATCTTCTGCTTTTCCTTGGCCAGTTGATACGTTATATAATCCGATTGAAATCAAGTCGGAAAACCAGCTTAAAACTTTAGAAAATTTATCTCAACCATATAATTTTATTTTTGTCGGGAGATTAGCTACAGACAAAGGTGTAGATATTTTATTAAAAGCAGCGCGGATTTTACAAGATGAAAAGCAAGAATTTAAAATTACTATTATTGGCGATGGCGAACAATCTCAGCAATTAAAACAGCTAACGTCTGATTTAGGAATTGCCAACAAAGTTAATTTTTTAGGTAAAGTTCCTCAAAAAGAAGTACTTCTAAAAGTTCAAGATGCTTTAGCTTTAATTGCTCCATCTCGTTGGCAAGATCCAGCACCTTACGTAGTGCAAGAAGCTTCTAGCGTTCAAACCTGCTCGATTGTCTCAAAAATGGGAGGATTGTCAGAAGTAGCAGGGCCGCACAGCCTATTTTTTGAAAATGAAGATGCAGAAGAATTGGCCAAATGTATGCGATATTGCCTAGATAATCCAGATGAAGCAATTAATCGGGGTTTTCAGTCCAGCCAATACGTTGCAGAAAAGTTTTCAGCAGCGCGTGCAGTTAATAGATTACTGGAAATTTGTAGCCAACTTACTACTAAAGCATTGGTAACAAAAGCTGATACATAATTTTTGTTATAGAGCAGCAACCTTGTAACTGAGTTATTAGAAGCTCTACCAGTTAGAATCCCTACTTTTAGGTTTAATCTAATATAGCGTCAGTTCGATGAACCTCTCCCTCCCAGCCTCCCTCTCCGAAACGGAAAGGGAGGAGCAACGAGAAATTACGGTTTTGGCTCCCCTCTCCGTGTCGGAGAGGGGTTGGGGGAGAGGTCAAAAAAGGTCTTGTCGAACTCACGTTAATATAGGACTTACGCACACTCTACGATTCTTCTCTACGAAACGCTATGCGTTGGTGCAAACAGATTACAGATCGGGCGGTTTGATACAATTAAAATCCCATAATACATAAGCACTTCCTTATGGCCCAGAAAACACAGCTTCTTCTACATCATTCCGACTAAGAGAATACTTGAATGAGCGTTGGATATCTTGTCCATTTTCCCCAGATTGGATATATCGCACTACGATTTGCTCAACATCAAGCCATAATTCAGCTTGCCAATTGGGTCGCTGTACACGCCAGCAATGCCTTTGTGTTTCGTCTTGTTGACAGCCTTGGTCTTTTAGCCACTGCTCAATTTGTGGCAGGGGATGATTATATAAAGGAGTATCAGAGGGAAGAAGAGCCATAGGAATTTTTGATTTTGGATTAGGGAATTGTTTAATTTTTAATTATCGGATGAGCAATTAGTTGCGATATATAGCTAATTTGCTGTTGTACAGATGTATTTGGTTGCAGCTCATGGGTTGGGAAAGCAGCCTCGCCACGAGTTAAGCCAATGGCAACTGCTAATAACAGACAACCTACAAATGTTAACACCAGCATAAATAAAGCAAATATTTCGCCAGATGATAAGGGGCGATCGCTCGCATCGAGGTAAGCTGATTTTGACCAGTCATGAGAATGCGAGACGGGATGATTCAAATCAGGGGGTGGTTGAATCACTCCAAAGCGGGAATAGCCAATTTTCAAATCGTAGCTTAATCGGCGTTCTGGATGGCTAAGGGTCGCGTAAGCTTCGTTGATTTGCTGAAATTTGGGAGTGGCGATCGCAGTCGGCAAGTCTGTAGTATCAGGATGATAGCGTTTGCTCAGTTGCCGATAAGCGCGACGAATGTCAATTACCGATGCCCAGGGATGCAGTCCTAGCAGGGAGTAATAAGTTGGTTCGCTGCTTTGTGGCATTGCCCCGTTTTGATTCACATCTGTTTGAGTCACTTTGCTCAAAGATATTTTTTATATTTTAAATCCTTTGTGAATTTCAGAAGACACAGCAGGTCTAGCATCTGATAAAATATCTTAATCAAGCATTTAATTAGATGCGATGCAGATCAAAATTAATCTCGAAAATATTCAAACTCTTACCGATTTTAAGCGCAATGCCAAAGATTACGTAGAGAAGATCAAGGCAACAAAGTCTCCGCTTGTACTAACGGTGAATGGGAAAGCTGAGGTTGTGGTGCATGAAGCGCAAGCGTTTCAACAGATGATAGATGAACTTCAGCGCCTTGAAGAAGAACTGCAAAAACTCAAGTTAGAAGGATTACGCAGTCAGATTGACGTTGGTATTAAGCAACTCGACAGTGGACAGTATACTGAATATAACGACGAGTCACTAACGTATTAAATCAGCACGGGGTTTAAAGGTTTCAATTTGCCGTAACTTTTCGTAAAGCTCCCGTTCTTCTTGACTAATATTTTTCGGTGTAACTATTTGAATTTCTACTAATTGATCGCCACGTTTGCCGGCATCGTTAGGATAACCTTTATTGCCTAGTCGAAATTTTTGACCAGACCTAACTCCAGGAGGGGTGGTCATTTTTACAGGCCCATCAAGAGTAGGTGCTTCTACCTGTCCTCCTAAAACTGCCTCGCTGGGAGTAACAGGTACTTGGCAGACGATATTTAAACCTTCTAGCTTAAATAATCGATGAGGTTCAACGGTAATTTTTAAGTAGAGATCCCCACCACCAACGCCTTGGTTCCGCAAACGGATGGTTTGACCTGTTACCATCCCTGGAGGCATATTAACTTCTAGCGATCGCCCATCTTCCAAACGAATGCGTTCATTACCGCCTTGATAAGCTTTTTCTAGTGGAAGCGTTAATCTGGCTTCTATATCTCGGCGGGTGTTGCGAGGCGGGGGATTAACTGTGTAGGCAACTTTTGTTCTGGGAGAACGGAACGGATCGCTATTATTGCCATTACTGGAGTTATTTGCCGCACTTTTATTTTTAACACCAATAACTTGATTAATAAAGCTTTCAAAGTCGGAGAATTGGCTAGGATCTACATCTTGATTCCCGTTGCGATCGCTAGCGCCACTCTGCCAAGTTTTAGTCTTTGGTGTCTGTTTGTTGCCTGCAAAGCCTTTTTGCTTCCAGTAGCGGCTAAACTGATCGTACTGCGATCGCTTGGCTGGATCGGAAAGAACTTCATAAGCCTCGCCGATATCCTTAAATTTTTCCTCAGATTCTTTGTTACCCGGATTCAAATCGGGGTGATATTGCCTTGCTAACCGTCGATAAACCTTTTTAATTTCCTCAGCAGAGGCATCTTTAGATACTCCTAAAATTTCATAGTAATCGCGAAAGTTCGGCAAATTTTGCATAGTTCAATTATTTAAATTTTAGATTTGAGATGAATTAAAAGTGAGGAGTTATGAGTTAGGAGTTAGGAGTTATGAGTTGAAAGATTTATTTTTAACTCCTGGAAAGACTTGGGTTAATCGCGTCTCTACTCCTAACTTTTCTTATAACCAATCATTGTCTTCTTCATCATCCCAGTTATCTTGGTAGCTGGGGCGGGATTTGCGTGGAGGACGGCTTTCATAAGAGGAAGAACGATTATCGCGGTTATAATCTCTGCCATAGTCTCTGCCATAATCTTTACTGTATGAGTCGCGTTCTCGATATGTATCTCTGGGAAATTCGCGTTCTCGTTCCTTATCACCGCCAGTAAAGATATCACGGATAGTTCCAAACAAGTCATCGTCTTCATCTTCAGCATAAGTCTGGCGGACTTCCCGATTTAGCTCGTAGAGAGCATCTTGTAAGTCGGCGTAGGCTTGATCGATACCGCGATCGCTATTTTCTTGAAGACTCTCCTTCAGTTGTCGGCAAATATTATCAATTCTCTGGCGGCGGCTGCGGGCAAACTGCATACCAAATTCCAGCGCAACTTCCCTTAGTTGTCGTTCTGCTTGGAAAATCAACGCCTCAGAACGAGTCCGCTTTTCTATTCTTTCTTTACGTTCGCGATCAACATCGGCGTATTTTTGAGCGTCTTGAATCATCCGATTCACTTCCGACTCGTTCAAGGTGGAAGCGCCTTGAATGGTGATACTCTGCTCTCGTCCAGTGGTTCTATCTAGGGCTGTTACCTGTAAAATCCCATTAGCATCAATATCAAATGACACCTGAACTTGGGGAATTCCTCGTGGTGCGGGTGGGATGCCGTAGAGCTTGAACCGTCCTAAAGACTTGTTGCTTGCTGCCATTTCCCGTTCGCCCTGGACTACGTGAATTTCCACAGTATTTTGGTTATTTTCAGACGTGGAAAAAATATCAGAACGACGTACTGGGATAGTGGTGTTGCGGGGAATAAGTTTTTTCATCACGCCGCCGATGGTTTCCAATCCCAAAGATAAGGGTGTGACATCCAAAAGCAACACATCTTTGAGTTCGCCTGCAAGAATACCTGCTTGAATTGCTGCACCTACTCCCACGACTTCATCGGGGTTAACGTTTTCGTTCGGTTCTGTACCAATCAAGTCCCGTACAAGCTGCTTTACCATTGGTATTCGTGTAGAACCGCCAACTAACACCACTTCTTCAATGTCTCTAGGTGAAAGTCCGGCATCTTTGAGGGCGCGTTTTACTGGTGTCCGCAATCTTCCCACTAAATCACCACACAAACCTTCAAACTGAGAACGAGTTAAACGAGTTTCGAGATGTTTAGGGCCATCTGCCGTGGCAGTGATGAAGGGTAAATTAATCTCGGTGACACTGACAGCAGAAAGCTCAATTTTGGCTTTTTCCGCCGCTTCCATCAGACGTTGTAAAGCTTGGCGATCGCGTCTTAAGTCTACCTCTTCTGTTTCCAGAAATTGCTCTGCTAACCAATCTACGATTATTTTGTCAAAGTCATTCCCACCAAGTTGCGTATCACCACTGGTAGCTTTGACTTCAAAGATCCCATCACCTACTTCTAATATCGACACGTCAAAGGTGCCACCACCCAAGTCAAATACTAAAATAGTTTCCGTGTCACCCCGATCCAATCCATAAGCCAAAGATGCCGCAGTCGGTTCATTGAGAATCCGCAACACTTCTAAACCGGCAATTCTGCCAGCATCGCGGGTTGCCTGCCGCTGAGAATCGTTAAAATAGGCGGGTACTGTAATCACTGCCCCTGTGACTGGTTCACCCAAATAGCGACTAGCATCGTCTGCCAATTTTTTCAGCACCATTGCCGAAATTTCTTCTGGCGCAAAATCTTTATTCAGACGAGGACAGGCAATCTTAATATTACCTACTTCGTCTTTGCGGATGGTGTAGGGTACACGCTTGGAATCTGCATTTAGTTCGCCATACTTCCGCCCAATGAAACGTTTAACTGCAAAAAAGGTATTTTGAGGATTGAGGACGGTTTGTCGCCGTGCCATTTGCCCAACCACCCTTTCACCTTCTTTGCTGAAGCCAACTACGGAGGGGGTTGTTCGCATTCCTTCTGCATTGGCAATCACCACCGGCTTGCCACCCTCCATAACGGCGACTACTGAGTTGGTTGTACCCAAGTCGATGCCGACTACCTTGCCCATGCGTTACTCTTCTCCTAAAGTGTCTTATATATTTATTATGATTGGGCGGAACTACCTCTAGCTTTGTGCTACAAGATAAAAACACCTCAATGTATAATACTCAAATACTCATCATTAAGGCAGTAAGCTAAGAAGTGCAGCTAGAGGAGATAGTTGCAAGACTAGGATAGCATTGAGACGGTTGGTGTGCCCAAGCAGCCTCAATTCTTGATATCCGCCTATTTCTGTTTAAGTTATCTGCAAATTGGTAAGTTAAACTTAACAACGCTGGCTCTGCTTTTTTGAGTACCTGAAAATTCTCATATTATTGCTACTACTTAAAAGATTTGAATTTAACAGAGCGATTACAGACTTCCCTGAGTGAGATCGCGCGAGAACGCGATCCTTATATGGCAACGGCTGGACATTTTTTTGTCCAAGAATATATCCGCCAGCAATTTTCCCAATGGGGGAGTGTGGAAATCCACACCTTTGAAGTCAGAGGTAAAACTTGTAATAACTTGATATTAAATTTACCATCTCAAGCTAAAAGGCAAAAAAAGGATTTGCCACCTATTTTAATTGGCGCTCATTATGATGGGGTTCCGGGAACAGTTGCGGCTGATGATAATGCTACAGGTGTAGCGGTGTTGCTGGAATTAGCGAGAAAGTTTGCTGCCGAACCTGCGAGATATCCCTTAAGACTGGTTGCTTTCGATATGGAAGAATACGGCTTACTGGGTAGTGCTGATTATGCAGCTTTGTTGCATCAACAAAAGCAACAGCTACGCTTAATGATCTCCTTAGAAATGCTGGGCTATAAGGATTCTACACCTGGTTCCCAAAGTTACCCCCCTCCTCTGGAACGCTTCTACCCAGATACGGGTGATTTTATTGCTTTAATTGGTAACTTGCGGACATTGCCTGACTTAATTGGGATGAGCCGTAATATTCGCAAAGCTGGCGTATCTAGTCAATGGCTACCCGTGCCAAATCGAGGTTTAATAGTTCCCCAAACCAGACTTAGCGATCATGCTCCATTTTGGGATTTGGGTTATTCGGCAATGATGGTGACAGATACGGCATTCTTGCGAAATCCACATTATCACAAAGTTAGTGATGCGATCGCTACTTTGGATTTAGATTTTCTGACTCGTGTATGTGAAGGGTTGGAAATTGCGATTCGGAGTCTATAAAAAGTTAGTAGTTAAGAATGATTAGTGAAAACAATAATAAATAAGTAATAAATATTAATATAATTATCAATTATGTAGATTTTATTCAGTAGTTGAATGCAACTTCAATCATTTTCAAATCAAAGAAACAAGCTTTACGAAAAATTTAAATTAAAGATTCTTCATAATTCTTGTTTAGATAGAACCTTAGTTAGTTACCAGGGTAATAAACAAACTCCATTTTCTTCCTGGTTCAAATATAGAGAAGGATTTTCGGAACGTCTAGTTACCTATCTTCTTCAAGAATTTAAACCAGAACCAGGCGTACTGATAGATCCATTTTCAGGAGTTGGCTCATCTTTGTTTGCTGCAAGTGCGTTAGGGTGGCAAACTACGGGAATTGAACTGTTACCTGTTGGGCTTTTTGCGACACAAGCTCGAATCATCGCTCAGAAAATAGATGTAGATTCATTAAATTTAGAAATTACAAAGTTAAAACAAATCAATTTTCATGACTATTACGATCAATTATTTACATTTAATCATTTAGCAATAACCCGTGGAGCATTTTCTTCCATAAATGAAGAACAACTAGCTGGTTACATATCTTATTGTAAGAATGTTATTCCAAATAAAGATATCAATACTTTATTTATATATGCTGCATTTTGTATTTTGGAGGATATTAGCTATACTAGAAAAGATGGACAATATCTTCGGTGGGATAGTCGTTCAGGTCGCTCAAAGGTAAATAGTAAATTTAATAAAGGAGAAATTTTATCTTTTGAATATGCAATAAATCGAAAACTAAAGCAAATTATATCAGATTTAAATATCAGTCCTGTCCAACTAAATTTATTTAGCGATAATTTACTATTAGAATTGGCAACCACTAAATCTAGTATTATCGAAAACGTAGAACCTAAGCTTTATGAAGGTTCTTGTTTAGAAATTCTCCCAACTATTCAAAAGAATAGTATTGATTTTGTGATTACGTCTCCACCCTATGTTAATAGATATGATTACACTCGCACGTATGCTCTTGAACTTGCATTTTTGGGATGTAGTGAAGAAAAAGTAAAGTATTTACGTCAGCAAATGCTATCATGCACTGTAGAAAACCGTGACAAGCGTAATTACTTAGAAAAATATTATACTGCTAAAAAACGATATCAGGATTTCTTAAAAATAGATTTTACCTTTAAAAATCAGACTGCTTTACAAGAATTATTAATAATATTAGAAAATTATAAAAAACAAGGTAAATTAAATAATGATAACATTGTCAGAATGGTAGATAATTATTTTTACGAAATGTGCTTTGTAATTTATGAATTAGCTCGTATTCTCAAACCAGGTGGTATAGTCGCAATGGTAAATGATAACGTTAGATATGCTGGAGAAGAAGTTCCTGTAGACCTAATTTTATCAGATATAGCAGAGTCTTTTGGACTGAAAACGCGATATATTTGGACATTAGGAAGAGGCAAAGGAAATAGTAGCCAGCAAATGGGAAATCATGGGCGCACAGAACTACGTAAATGCGTTTATATTTGGGAAAAGTAAGTACTGTGCCATTAGATGAAACAAATCTCTTAACTGAGGCGCATCGTATAAATTATCGGTTGCGTTCAACCTTCTTTTATCGCAAGCTTAAGGAATACAAAACGCTATCTTTGCGAACCAAAATTAATGCATTATTACCTGTTAATAATTTATACAAGTGGGAAAATTGGGTAGAATGGGGTATTGGAGAAGAAGCATTTACCTATATTAATGAACATCCAAAGTTGCAACTAATTCAGGTATTTTGCCATCCCAGGTTAATTCGAGAACACTCTTCATTGTTAGCTTACTATCGTAATATTGCAGCACTTTCTCAGAAAGCTGTTAAGTATTTAGCAGCAATTGATGTAAAGAAAATTGAACTCGATCAAGAAAATAAATATCCTCTAGGAGAAGATAGAGCCTTAGCGCTTTCCCGACTTTTTAATGAACATATATCGCTGATAATTGATAGTTCTATAGAAAGTTTGACTGAGGAAGAACTATATGGAATACTACTAGCTTCAACAGGAACACAAATAGACGGTTCTTGGCGTAATGCTATTGGGGAAGAAGCAGAAAAAGTTGTACAGCGACTTCTTATCAAAGAGGTTAAAGAACGCAATCTTCTTGCTGCTTTTATTTCCCGTCAGGGTACAAGAGTTGAAGTATATAATCCTAGCAGACTTGAAGAACAACTAGGAAATATTGAGGATTATCGGGGCGTAATGTTGGCTAATCAAACCTCTATACTTTTTTCTAGTGAACCAGATATTTCACTTTTAAACAATCAAGGTACAACAGTCGGTATAATTGAGATAAAAGGAGGAACTGATCCTGCAGGAGCACTAGAACGTTACGGTGCTGCTAAAAAATCCTTTGAAGAAGTTTTTCGGAGGAACCCAAAGGTTAAATCTATTTTAATCGCCAGTTGTATCACGGCTGAAGTACGCACCCGTATTCAGAATGATCCAATAATATCCATATATTTCAACTTGACAGAAGTACTGAGCGAAGACTCAAGAATATATGACCATTTTGTTAAAGAAGTATTTTCAATATTACAATAATTTATAATGTCTACTTTTATCATATATTTTCTGTGTGCGCTCGCGCATTAGGAGTCAAAGTAATTAAATCGTCAATATTACGCTTCATTGTCTCGCAAATTGCATCTAATGGTAAATCATTAGCGTCATAACCAAAGGGGTTTTCTATCTCTAAGCCAATGGCTTCAATGCCAAACACAGTGAACCCAACCAAAGCAGAAATTAAACCTGTCCACCAACCGAGACTATCTACTATTTGAAATGGTAGCAGAAAGCAATATAGTATCAGCAATTGCTTCAAATGAATAGCATAAGCAAGCGGCATAGGCGTTTTTAAAATCCGTTCGCAAGCACCTAAATTATCCACAAGATTATTCAATAATTCTTGCATAGATGTTAGTTGGTAGCTATTAAGGCAATTACGATTATACTGTTCCTGTAAATAATCTCCTATCCAAAAGGCAACTTCTATAGGGGGATTATTCATAATCTTCAGTTTTATATACTTAGTAGATGGCATTAAGTCTTCTAACTCGCTATTGACAGCTTCTCCTCGCAAATGTAATTTAGTTGTTACCGCAAAAGCTGCCAATAAGTTTAATGCTGTAATTTTCTTATCTTTATCTTCTGGTGAAATTTCATCAACTGATACCCAAATTTGCCGCGCTAGATTTCGGACGTTATTTACTATAGATCCCCAGCATTTTCTCCCTTCCCAAAATCGTTCATAAGCAGTATTTGTCCGAAAGACAAGTAACAAACCTAAAACAATACTAGGAATAACACTTCCTAAAATAGGTTGAGATACAGGCTTGTCAAAATGGTGAAGCAAAGAAATTAAAAATCCGAAAGCTCCACACCATAAAATATGTTTGAAAATTGCTTTCGTCACTGAACCTTTAGGCTGTAGTGCTGTGCGTAACCATTTGATTTTTCCGGTTATCATGTAGTCACCCTAACAAAATATTTATTGACCCGATACACTTAATATTTATTACTTAAAAATCATGATTATCAAATTAACATAATTAATAAATATTTAAAAAGATATTTTTGCTAAGAACATAATAGACTGGCAACAATGTATTCTAGCTTTTGGGATACAATATTAACTCTGGTTAAATCAGGATTTCCACAGAGAGTTTTTTGATCGTCAATTAGATGGACATTATATAAAGGTCAAAAGCGATACATAAGCAGCAATTGTAAACAAATGTAAAAATTTTTCTGTGGCTGCATAAGCTCCACATTTTATCCCGATAAATCTATGAAAGAAAAGGTATATTCCTATCGATAATGTTTATACAGCATTAGTCGGTATTATGTACCTTAGTAAATCAAAAAGTTCTAGCCTGTCAAAATCCTGCCCTGTACATTAAACATCTAGACATAACTTATTGGGTTATGTCTTTTTTGTTGTCCTTAGTCTCGAAACGTTGAATTTCAATCAAATAACCATCAGGATCGCGGAAAAAACAATGGTAAATGTTGTACTTTTCATTTAGTGTCGGTGGCTTTTCAAATTCGACGCCACGTTTTTTGAGATATTCAAACCATTCATCCACCTGCTGTGTTACTAGGGTAAAAATAACACTTGATTGCTTATCGCTTGCAGGAGCCAACGTTTCGCTTGCTTGACACAATCCTAAGTATCCAGAACCACTAACAGTATAAATTCGGCAGGTTCCTTGGTCAAGCCATAACTCCAAACCTAGCTTTTGTTCGTAGAATTCTGTAGATACATTGAGGTTATGGGTAGAAAAGAAGGTAACTTGTTGGTCGATTTGCGGATGAGTAGACATAAAACACATTTGAGTATATACCCTAACGACATCGGGCGATCGCAGATGTAAAAATTGATTGATGTTAGAAACCTGTTACTGCTCCAGAATGCCTTAAGTGCATCTGGAGTTTTTTTTTGAAAAAAGCTATAAAAATTTTCCCAATCATCCTGATATGGCAAAACATAGCTGAATAAGGATGCATACTGAATTATCTATATTTAACATGGGCATCACTTATTGATGTACCCCTCCTACCAAACAACTCTCGCAAAACAGCCTCAGTTTATCTGGGGCTGTTTTGCGTTACTTCCGATAAAGAACGAGTGTAACGAGAATCCTCAAACACTTTTATCTGTATTTGAGTGTATACCCTGATGACGTAGGTTTTTCTCAAGGTGAAAATTTGGTATAGGTAAATGCGTATCTTTCCTGGCTCCAGATTTGTCATAAACATTTCTGGAGTTTTTTCACTATTGAAGTTTGATATCAGCAATCTAATCTAGATTCAAGTGAATATTTGATTTTGATTATGAACACGCATATTATAGCTGTGCAGTAAAATAAATATAAATTAGTCATAAATATGAAGTCAACAATAAGTGCGATCGCACCTATCCTTCTTGATTCGACTCAGAAGAAAAAAGTTAAGCGATCGCACTTTCAATTTTGACTAAATCAAAGTGCGATCGCCCTAAATATAAATGTTTATTTCGTTGTATATGTTACAAAAATATCCTTTTTCATTTCAACTTCTGCCGGTGCTTCTGGATCGTAAGCTGGTGATAATAAAAAACTAGCAAACGATGGCAAAGGAACTCCAGTTTTAGAACTACATGAGGGATAAAATAATGTGTAAAATGGCTCCGCGACAGAAGGAGTACTAAGCTTAACTTCCATTGCAGTTGCTAAAGCCTGAGCGCGGCTTTGAGCATCTTTCATCGCTGATTGATAAACTGAACTTTGCAAAGCCTGACAGTCATTTACCGCGTACTCAACACCCACACTCTTGACAGAAAGGTTTTCGAGTTCACTCGTTGTTTTGTTCGCTGTAGCCACAATTTCCTGAACGCGATCGCGCGTTGGTTTTTCTAGTTTTACCAATATCTTGGCGTTATTTTCGTTGGAATTAGGATTAATCTGCACTTGAATTTGATCAACACTAATGCCTTTAGCAACTAGGCTATTAACTACAGGCTGAAGAGTTGCTTTAGTTAGGGATTTTTTGCTTGGTAAAGATTCTACTGCTGTTTTGTAATTTAAAAGTAGAATTTGTGAGGATATGGGGCGGGTTTCGGGTAGAGATGATGGTTGCGTTTGTAACTCATCATTGCTACCTCCGCTACTGAATACCAATTCAATATCCGCTGTATCTGCTGGCACTCTCACTACCCCTTGACCAATTACCATTAATGAATGGCGATCGCTTGCTGGTGGATAAAACAATTGGGCATTAGTGACTTTGGGTGTTAATGCTTCCATCCCGATACTCACGGAAATACTTAGCATTAGAGCAGTTATTTTTCTCATATCCTGGGATATCCTTTGAACTTAGTAATTGTCAAAGTTTACACCTCAAGAGGAATATACTTAAAAAAATTTTGAGCTAATCCCACGGCTAAAGTCTGTGGGATTAGCTCAAAAATTCAAAATTCACTACGGACGTTATGATATCTCAGCAACGAGCCAAATCTTGTTAGAACTATTAACCAAACCAGTGAGAGGGTTCACAAGCTGGTTGAACTGTTTCACAAACACGATGGCTAATCCAATCTGACTTTTCTTGAACGATTAGACAAATGCCTTGGTGAATCAAATTCTGTAAATGTAGTTGCTGCTCTAAAGGTTTACGAGGCAATTTGTAATAAGCCAAGCTTCCTTGTTCAGCCTCCGCTGGAATCTGTTCATCAGACACGACGCTGTAAAAGGAGGGAATGCGGTTGAGGACGAAAGTAATTAGCTCTTGGCGTAAATCAGGAATCGCAAAGGCTTGTTGATATGGATGGGATGGATATGTATTCAAAATACTTTCAATTTCTCTCACTATTGATTGTTGTGTTAAATTGACTACCGTTTTCATGGTTTTTAAACTCCTTTTTTAATCAAGTCAATGCTTGGTGGAGAGAATGACTTTTTTAGATGGCAACTTCGTGATGACAATCAGTTAAAAGTAATTTAACTTATAGATGCAATCAACCCCGAAACTAGCCTTTTATCTTGGTACAATCTCAGACATTTGGCTTTGCTTATTTTAGTTAAAGTTTATACTGTTTCACAGCATGACTTATTAAAACAGCGTCCAATAAGCTGGTAAGTTACCGACATTTTATATTTATAATCCTAATTATTTCAAATTTCTGCCTTTTTGGCAGAAATCTACATAAAACGCAGCATAAAGGCGAGGGGATCAAGATTAACACCAACAAAACCACTTGAATTAGGAACAAGTTTTTCCTGAAGTTAAGCTTTTTGGGTAATTGGCATCACTTTTTAGGTTCGCAGCAAAATTTGCTATTTCATCTAAAAAACTTATTTGTTGCACTTTGATTTAGTCAGTCAGAAAAATAGCGACTCACAATAGTGCAGGATCAGTCTAGCGACAGATGAAATGATTGGGCAAAAACGTTTAAAAAGTTCACATTATCAAAAGATAGATGACGTAACTGATGATTAATTTCATCAGCCGCAGCTAATCCAGAAAGCATCGCACCTTCGACAAGATTGCCGCCACACCAATCACCACAGCAAACTAAAGGTAAGGGAGTTTCGGCAGATAAAAAAGCTTCGTGCCAAGGATGGCTAGGAAAGGCATAACGCCAACGATGTACTTGCATCCATTCGGGAGTATTCAGCCAAGGAAGGGACAGAGATTCAGCTGCTCGTTGCAACATATATTGTCCCGCAGGTAGTAAATCCTGTGATTCTAGATGACGTTGGGCAAAATCAGCGCTACTTTGCACCACAAAATGTGGTTGTTGAGGGTTAGGACGCTTGCTACTATCCAAACCAATCCATGCTAAATCAGCATTATCCACAAAAGTTAAAGCTTTCCACTGAGGGAGGGGTTGGGATGTAGAAGGATATCCCGCGATCGCACTAATTGAAGGATAAAATTCTACAGAACGCAAGTTATCAAAAAAGGCTGCATCCAATACACTCTCACCCAAAGATTCCAATAACATCACAGCTTGGGGTGCAGGAATAGCGACAACTATAGCTTTTGCGGTTAATTCTTCATTACTAGATTCCAGAGTCAAACGCCAGCTATCTTCGGCAGTTGGGGTAATAGCTATGACACGCTGATTCAGTAATATTTCTAAACCTGGGGCGAGGGATTTAGCGATCGCACTCATCCCCCCAGGCGCAACATAACGCGGGCTGCGGTTTTTCGGTTCAGATAAAGGAGCGCCTGTTGTAAGTTCGTAAACCTCATCTGTCCAAACTTCGAGGATATGGCGATCGCGCAATATTTCCACAAAACGTTCCAATAATTCACCCTTTGGTTTCAGGTAACAAGCCCCATGATCTGCCAAAGTTCCATGCAAGCGGCGTGTAGCTAGTCTTCCTCCCAAACCACGGGACTTTTCCACCACTACCACCGAATATCCAGCTTGACTTAACTGCTGGGCACAGACTAAACCGGCAATTCCGGCACCAATCACTGCAATATCAGTCATGAGTCAATAGTCTTTAGTTAGTTATTGGTCATTAGTTATTATCAAAGGACAAAATTACTACTAATGACTGCTGAAAGCTAATAGTAGAATAAGGTACAGAAAGCTGCACGGAAGGGAGGAAGGGAAATTGGATGAAATGAGGGCGGCGCTAGAATTAGCGACCGAAGAAGAATTGCAAGATTTAACGGCAATTCTATTTAGTCGTAAGTTCAATCCCTTAGACTATGTACACACACCCGAACCCATCGAAGTGCAAAGCCAAGACCGCAAAGCTTGGTTAGATGCACTAGAGGGCCGCTTTCGTTTTTTGGCGGCAGATGGGATGACAGTATTACGAGGACGCACAGGACAGGTAACTTACCGACAAGCGTTAGTTCAAGTATGTAAGTACCTCAAAATTCCCTATTCTAATCAGCTGGCAACCATTGATTTAGAAGCAGAAGTATTTTTACATCTGTTAGGACAGGTGTGGAAAAAGTTGCCGGAACAGGAAAAACAAAAATTGACTCTCCGAGTGCAGCGTCACCTGATCAAATCAGAACTAAAAGAACCGCTACCACTTTTATTGCAGCCCGATCCCTTGGGGTTGCTTTTCAAAGGCGGTAGTGCGATCGCGGTTACTTCTGTTCTCCAGCCACTTGTACTTAAGCAAATTGCCCGTCAATTCGCCATCCACTTTGCTACTTATGAAGTAGCCAAACAAGCGGCAATTACAGGCTCGGAAGCAGCTGCAACGCAATTTCAAAGCTATGTAGCAATGCAAATGGCACAACGGGGTATGACAGTGAGTGCAGCTCGTTATGGGGCAGCCCGCACGATGTTTGCCGTGATTGGACCAATGATGTGGACTTGGTTTATTGCAGATTTGGGCTGGAGAGCGATCGCTACTAACTATGGTCGAATCATCCCCACCATCTTCGCCTTAGCTCAAATTCGCCTCACTCGTGAGGAATGTTGGGAGCCAGCTTGAACAAGGTTTTTGAATATTTCAAGTCTCGTTGGCAATCTTCTTGGAACTACTCTCTATGGGCACTGTTAATCTTCCCATTGAGTCCTTTTGTGGGGGCTGTAACTGTAGGTTTTGTCTCATTAATAACTTGGCTGAAACAATCCCGCAAAATTAATCGCCGCCCCCTCAATTGGGGATTTGCCCTGTTGAGTGTATTACTGATCGTGAGTGCTGGGTTTGCCCAAGACAAAACAGCAGCTTTCCTCGGTTTATTTAATTTATTACCATTCTTTTTACTTTTCGCTGCCCATAGCGCTCTGATTCAAACATTTGCTCAATTGCGGCAAATGGCTTGGGCTTTAGCGATCGGTTCCATACCAGTAGCGATTATGGGCTTGGGACAATTATTTTTAGGCTGGAGTTTCAAGTTCCAGTTTGTCTGGGTTGTATTTAGTTGGACAATTAGACCAGGCGGAAACCCACCAGGTCGTATCGCTTCCCTTTTCTTGCACGCTAATACCTTCGCAGCTTATCTAGTAATAGTTTTCATCCTTAGTCTAGGGTTGTGGATCGAACAATGGCGATTAGGGATGAGGTATTGGAAATTGAGCATAAGAGGCACAGGGGCAGCACAACTCTTAGAGAGGCTGCGCCAACGGCTACGCTCAGTGACCGAGGGGCAGAGGGGCAGAGGGGAAAGACTTACTGTGCCCCAGTCTCCTGTTCCCTTTCTCTTCCTAACGTTGGCGGTAATTACAAATTTCATTGCCTTAATTTTCACCAACTCACGTAATGGGTGGGCGATCGCTATTTTTGCCTGTTTAGCTTATGCACTCTACCAAGGTTGGCGCATTCTTGTAGGTAGCGTTGCTGCGATCGTCTCTAGTATTCTTTTGGCGGCTTTTGCTCCCTCATCAGTCGCTCACATTTTCCGCTTCGTAGTTCCTGCCTTCTTTTGGGCAAGGTTAAATGACGATATGTATCCAGATAGACCAGTCGCTTTAATGCGAAAAACTCAGTGGGAGTTTGCCTGGTCTTTAGCTCAACAACATCCTTGGACTGGTTGGGGATTACGCAGTTTTAGTACACTTTACAAAGCAAAGATGCAGATTCCCTTGGGTCATCCCCATAACTTGTTTTTGATGTTATCTGCTGAAACTGGTTTTCCCAGTACTTGTTTATTTTGTGGCTTACTAGCTTGGATTTTGATTATAAGTGTCCAATTACTGCAAAAGTCAAAAGATATAGATACAGGAGACAAATTGATATTTTTCAGTTATCTTCTGTCCTTTGTTGGGTGGCTTTTATTGAATACAGTAGATGTAACCCTCTTTGATTTTCGTTTGAATGCGCTTTCATGGCTAATTTTGGCTGCTATTGCTGGAGTAATACATCGTTATCAGGAAAAAGACAGGCTTACATCTCGTCAAAATTAGGTATTAGTTTTTTCAGTGTATGCACTGGGGACTTAAGAGTTTTAAGTTAATAAGATTGTTATATTCACGTCTGTGAGTGTGACTAATACCTAATTAGTCACTGTTGCTGATTGTTGGGAAGGTGTAGGGACATCCCTTTGGGGTTTTCCTGCATGACGGGCATCTCTTGTAGATGCCCTTTTGTATATTTATTATTTTTATCCAGTTAAACACGATTAAAAAACACGATTTATCGGTTAAATATCAGAACTTAATTTAATGCAAAATAATTTAAATAAAAAATAATATTAAATTAGATATTGTTGTTGTTAAAGCAGACAATTTTATATTATTAAACCTGGGATATATCAAAATTTGATAAAACTTTTATTTGGGCTAATTTACTAGTTTAGGACTTTTTCCATCCCCTGATTATCGCTGCAATTGCTGCCAAAGAAAATGTGGTTTTTTGCCGACTTGACGACGCGGCGACTAAAATTAGGATTCGCTCTGAATGAAACAGAGATGCTGATTGAACGGCAATTATTGATAGTGTTCAGGTTAAAGGGAAAGGATCTTGAGTTTCTTTACCCTTTACCCCGACTTTTGCAAGAAGTCTAATATTCTGATTGGCATTAAAGACTACGATAACTCTTATGGTGTAAGCTCTCGGTAAAATGGGTGTGTCGGTAACGAAAAAAAGACGCCTCCATAAGCAACCTTATGCTCACAACAGCTAACTTTCTTCAGTACACCCAATGGTCAGGTATAGCTACCTTGGTATTTGCTGCCTTGACATTTTTGGCTTTTATTCTCAAATGGGGCATCCGCTTTCGGTTGGTGGGTACGACTGGCTTTATGCTGGTGGTGACTGCTGGTTTATTTGGACTCTCAATAGTTCCCTTGAGTCGGACTGTGATTCCTGGAGCAACCCGGTACACTCTAGTTTATGACAATGGCTCAACACAAGCGGTGATTGCCACATCACCCCAAATTACACCCACACAATTAGAAGCAACTTTACGTCAAGCAGCTAGCAATCTTTTTTCTTATGGTCGTTCAGGTACACGAGAAGACGGAAATTTGACAGTTCGCGCCCGTACTATTATCCACCCGGAAACAGGGATTTCTGTCCCAATTTATTTGGGTGAGGTCAAGCGCTCGCTCGCTTCTCATCAAAATTCCCCGGTAACAGTCAAAATTTACACAGAGAATTTCGCCAAATTGCCAAAACCTACTGCTTAGTAGGCAGAGAGCGGGGAAGCAGGGAAGTAGGGGAGCAAAGGGAGCAGGGGACAAGGGGGACAAGGGGGACAAGGGGGACAAGGAGGAATTATTGAAAATCTCTACCCAAGTCTCCCCTTCTTTCTTGTCTGTTTTGTCTCTTCTCTATGCCCCATGCCCCATGCCCCATGCCCCATGCCCAATGCCCAATGCCCAATGCCCCATGCCCAAAGCCCCATGCCCCATGCCCCATGCCCAGAGAACAAAAGTAATTTACCTGTTATCAGGATGACAAACATTATTTTGTATTTACTGATACATTAATGGTTATTTTTAGATTAAGATATTCACACTTTAGTGGTTATACTGTGGGAAAAAGTTAATCAGCGTGGGGTAATGGGTACTGACAGTTGTAATTTGTCAGTTGTTGTCCTAATTGCCCCTGCTGCCATTTTCAAAATTCTTTGCAGCAAATCAAGGTGTTGTAGGGAAATATATTTGCATACCTTTACATATATATCTGTAGCTAAAAATTGCATCAAATAATACGATCGCCTACACATTATCAATTCTCTATTGCTTTTCTTGAGAATCTGACAATGTTAATGTTAATTAATTATACGGTTATTCAAAACTTTGATAGTTCGGAATTTCAGACCAATGGGTATTTATAGATTCAAGCAATGTCGTCAAACTACTCAATCAGTCGGCAACAAGACTTGTCTATTTAATTGCTTGGTTCAAATCCAAATCGGCCGCGTGTCAGGTTGGAGCCATCCAAAAACCAGTTTGGCAACAAGTATCCTCGATCGCTAGTCTATATTTATTAAGAAATATCAAGGTTTTGGTAAACGAGATTATATGCCCAATAATTTTTCTACTCAACCTTCTTTGTCTACTCAAACCTCTAGTTCATTCTTTACGCTCACAGTTTCCCCCGCAAAAGTAATCCGTGGTTCTGGGGTGTTGCAAACAGCCGCAGCAGAGATTGCCTGTTTGGGAATTCGTCCCTTAATTGTGGCAGGTAAGTCTACTCTCGCTATCAGCCAACAAAATTTACAACCAGTTTTAGAAGCGCAGCAGTTACATACTGTCCAAGCTTCTTATGGTGCAGATTGCTGCGAAGCTAGCCTAAAATCTTTACAGAAAAAGGCAAAAGAACATAAAGCTGATGTAATTATCGGTGTTGGTGGCGGCAAAGCCCTAGATACAGCGAAATTAGTTGCACAGCAGTTACATTTACCAGTGGTGACAATTCCGACTTCCGGGGCTACTTGTGCAGCTTGGAGTGCCTTGTCAAATGTTTATTCGGAAGATGGGGCTTTTCTCTACGACGTGGGGCTATCTCGTTGTCCCGATTTACTGATACTCGATTATGACTTGATTAAAACTGCACCGCAACGTACCTTAGTAGCTGGAATTGGTGATGCGATCGCTAAATGGTACGAAGCCTCGGTTAGCAGTGGACACTTGCAAGACACTTTAATTATTGCTGCGGTGCAACAAGCACGAGTTTTGCGAGATATCTTGTTGCAAAAGTCAGCCGCCGCCCTGGAAGAACCAGGTAATGAGGTTTGGCGAGAAGTGGTAGATGCCACTGTTTTACTCGCTGGGGTA
This sequence comes from Nostoc sp. DSM 114167, assembly GCF_052692655.1. Lineage (NCBI taxonomy): Bacteria > Bacillati > Cyanobacteriota > Cyanophyceae > Nostocales > Nostocaceae > Nostoc > Nostoc sp. DSM 114167. The sequence continues at coordinate 1,155,361 of NZ_CP195116.1, read as the reverse complement.
GTTGGGGGACTTGGAGGAGCGCAGTGTCGCACAGTTGCCGCCCATGCCGTGCATAACGGTTTAACTCATATTTCTGGACATGGCAGTATTCATGGCGAAAAAGTTGCTTTTGGGATTTTGGTGCAACTACGTTTAGAAGAAATGCTACAAGGCAATCAACTAGCAGCATCAGCACGGCAACAGTTGTTAAAGTTCTACACAGAAATTGGACTACCCCAGAAATTAAGTGATTTAGGATTGGGCAATATTACATTAGGTGAATTGCAAACAGCCGCCGAAATGGCTCTAGTTCCTAATTCTGACATCCATCGACTACCGTTTAAAGTCGCGCCAGAACAGTTGATGGCGGCAATGGTTTCTACCACTGCACCTATAGATAGTAGAGATACTACAAATCGAGTTTCGCCCAAGGGAATGAGTGACGAGGTTTTATGAGTTTAAATTGGATTGTCCCAGCAGAACGCATACAAAAACTACCACCTTATGTATTTGCCCGTTTAGATGAACTGAAAGCTAAAGCACGGGAACAAGGGTTAGATTTAATTGACTTGGGTATGGGAAACCCCGATGGTGCAACGCCAGCACCAGTTGTTGAAGCGGCGATCGCAGCTTTAAAAGATTCTGCCAATCACGGTTATCCGCCCTTTGAGGGGACGGCTAGTTTCCGCCGTGCTATTACCAACTGGTATCGTCGCCGTTATGATGTGATTCTCGATCCTGATAGTGAAGCTTTGCCACTGCTGGGTTCTAAAGAAGGATTAACCCATTTAGCGATCGCCTACATTAACCCTGGCGATCTAGTTCTTGTTCCTTCCCCAGCTTATCCAGCACATTTTCGCGGCCCGGCGATCGCTGGTGGGAAAATCCATAGTTTGATTCTGAAACCCGAAAATGACTGGTTAATTGATTTAGCTGCCATTCCTAACGAAGTTGCAAGACAAGCAAAGATACTCTATTTCAACTATCCCAGCAATCCCACCGCCGCCACCGCCCCCCGCGAATTTTTTGAAGAAATCGTCGCCTTCGCCCGCAAATATGAAATTTTGCTGGTGCATGATTTGTGTTATGCCGAGTTAGCTTTTGATGGTTATCAACCCACTAGCTTATTAGAAATTCCCGGTGCGAAAGATATTGGTGTGGAATTTCACACCTTATCTAAAACCTACAATATGGCTGGTTGGCGCGTCGGCTTTGTCGTGGGCAACCGCCATGTAATTCAAGGTTTGCGGACGCTGAAAACTAACTTGGATTATGGCATTTTTGCAGCATTACAAACAGCAGCCGAAACAGCCTTGCAACTGCCAGATGTGTATTTACACGAGGTACAACAACGTTACCGTACCCGCCGCGATTTCCTGATTCAAGGATTAGGAGAGTTGGGTTGGGATATCCCCAAAACCAAGGCGACGATGTATCTTTGGGTGAAGTGTCCCGTTGGTGTTGGTTCCACAGATTTTGCTCTAAACGTGTTGCAACAAACAGGCGTTGTGGTTACTCCCGGTAATGCCTTTGGGGTTGCAGGTGAGGGTTATGTCAGGATCAGTTTGATTGCAGACTGCGATCGCTTGGGTGAAGCTTTACATCGCTTCAAGCAAGCTGGCATCCGCTATCAACCTGAAGCTGTAGTCCCTGCTTCAGAAGCGATCGCCGATCTCGTTAGTTGATGAGAAAAAAGAAAACCAATATTACGCCCTTGCAGTTTCCCGACTTGTTCTTTTGGGAGAAGCAAGTGGCGTTTGAGGAACGTAGCAAGATTCCGTTCGCGTAGCGTCTCGTTGGCGCAGCCTCTCGTAGAGAAGAGAAGAGTAACCCAACATTTTCATAGGTTTGTTGGGTTGCGCTTTGCTTCATCCAACCTACAATTTTTCACAAAGCCAAGCGTATTGACTGCTGCTTTAAAAGAAATATCTGTTGAAGAACTAGCTTTTTCTCTTTTTAGGGAAAGTATTCAAAAAAATTTTGGGCAAATTTGCTATTCTACTTGCACAAGATACTACAACTAGACGATTTACTCAAGAGGTCGAGAGCCAATAACTTTGACTTGCCAAATTGCCAGCTTCCGCATGGTGGGGGAACACCACATAAGATTATACGAAGCGACAGCTATTGCAAGTGAACTCTCTAACGTAGACTTCCAAGTTGAGACAACCCGTAGCTATATTCAATAGACTTCTTGCAGAAGTGGGGGCAATACGGTTCGGATAAGCATTTTTCACTTTCCTTGTGGTCTGGGGAAAGGGTAAGGGGGAAAGGGTAAAGGATGTATGTATTAAAAACCTTTCACCTTTAACCTTTAACCTTTAACCTTTAACCTTTAACCGAACCGTATTGAAAGTGGGGGAAAGGGACAAAAGTATGGAATTTTCCTATAAGACTGCCTTCTGCTTGCTGTCTTTCTTAATAAATACCTAATCTTAAATCCAATATCTAATTTTTTTGCTATGGTGATCCCAAAGGAATTGTTAAGTGCTTACGAGATGTAAATTAAGTGATTAACTACTCGTTAAGTATTATATAATACAAAAAGTGTAGATAATTTGTCTGTAAAATACATCTTTCTTGTTACTTAGTGGGTTGGGAAATACGCGTTTCAATATTTTCTAAGGTTTGTAATAATAAACGATTTGCCTGTAATTTCCAACCCCATTTCTGAATTCTATAAGCTAAGACAGTTCCAACTATGGACGCTAACAAGCCTATGGGTTGATTTAAAGAAATTCCTAATAGCAAACCCAATCCAGCAATTCCCCAAAATGGTAAGGCTACTGCTTGTCTTTGTTCTTCCACGACTTGGGTAATTATATTAGATTTCATCTTAGCGAGTAATGCCTCTTTCACTTGCTGCTGTTCTGTTGCGGATACTGTTAAACCTATTTTACGGCGTAGTTTTTCTATTTTACGGGCATCAGTACTGTATTCAGTTAGTTCATCTTCTGCCATTTTCAGGAGTCGTTCTAGCTGCACCATCATGTATTACATCCGGTATTTTAATCGAGTTATTAAACTGAATAATTGTGAATTTTTATTACTTATAGTTTTGGATTTCATCGCCAAATATCAAACTTCTCGACAGAACTAAAAATCTCAAGTTGAATATGGGAAAAATAAATATAGTAGCAGTTATGCATTTACAAATTGAGTATAAACTGAAAAGGTAATATTTATGACTACAGTATCTAAAAGCACTTTGTCTATATCTGCCCAAGAGCGATCGCTCATCTTGTGGTTTGATGAAATTGGGATTGCTGATATCCCTGTAGTTGGTGGTAAAAATGCCTCACTAGGGGAAATGATTCAACAGTTAACGCCCAAAGGCATTAACGTTCCCACAGGATTCGCCACTACTGCTTACGCTTATCGTCATTTCATTCAATCAGCTGGGTTAGAAGCAAAGCTACGCAAGCTTTTTGCTGACTTGAATGTTGAAGATGTCAAAAATTTACGAGAACGGGGAAAAAAAGCGCGATCGCTCTTAATCCACACACCATTTCCTGTAGAATTGCGCGAGGCGATCGCCACAGCATACCATAGTCTCTGCGAACGATACCATGCAGACACAGATGTAGCAGTCCGTTCCAGCGCTACTGCTGAAGACCTTCCCGATGCTAGTTTTGCTGGACAGCAGGAAACTTACCTCAACGTTGTCGGTGTTGAAGGAGTTTTAGCAGCTTGTCATAAATGCTTTGCTTCTCTATTTACCGATCGCGCTATTTCTTATCGCCACGCCAAGGGATTTGACCACTTTAGCATTGCTCTGGCTGTGGGTGTGCAAAAAATGGTGCGCTCTGACTTGGCAACCTCTGGGGTGATGTTCTCCATTGATACAGAAACAGGTTTTAAGGATGCGGCACTAATTACAGCCGCCTACGGTTTAGGTGAAAATGTTGTCCAAGGATCTGTCAATCCCGATGAATATTATGTTTTTAAACCAACTTTAAAAGCTGGTTTCCGTCCAATTATTGATAAAAGATTGGGCAGTAAAGAACTGAAAATGATTTATGATGACGGCTCCAAATTTACGAAAAATGTTTCGGTTTCACCCAGCGAAAGAGGTAAATTCGCTCTGAGTGATGAAGAGATTTTACAACTAGCAAGTTGGGCGTGTTTAATTGAAGACCATTATTCCCAAGTCCACGGCATTTTTACTCCAATGGATATCGAGTGGGCAAAAGATGGGATTACGAACCAACTTTTTATTGTGCAAGCGCGTCCCGAAACTGTCCAGTCACAGAAGACGGGAAATGTGTTGCGGAGTTATCGTTTGTTATTGGGGAATCGGGAATGGGGAATCGGGAATGGAGAAAATTCCCACTCCTCACTCTCTGATTCTCAATCCCCAATCCCTCTGGTTACGGGACGTGCGATTGGGGAAGCAATTAGTCAGGGAAAAGCACGCCTAATTTTGGATGTTCAGAAACTAGAACAGTTCCAAGTTGGGGAAGTCTTGGTGACAGAGAGAACCGATCCCGATTGGGAACCAATTATGAAACGCGCTAGTGCAATTATCACCAATTCTGGAGGCCGCACGTGTCATGCAGCAATAATTGCGCGAGAATTGGGTGTACCTGCGATCGTAGGATGCGGCAATGCTACGGACATCTTGAAACCTGGTCAAGAGGTAACAATTTCTTGTGCTGAAGGGGAAGAAGGAAAAGTTTATCCAGGCTTATTACCTTTTGAAGTTAAAGAAGTCCCTTTAGAAAACTTACCCCGCACCCGCACTAAAATTTTAATGAATGTGGGTAATCCCCAAGAAGCATTGAGTTTATCGGCAATTCCCAACGATGGCGTAGGTTTAGCGCGGACAGAATTTATCATTGCGAACCAAATTCAAATTCATCCAATGGCCTTGATTCACTATGACTCGTTAAAAGATGAATTTGTCAAAGCTAAAATTGCTGATATCACCACACTTTACGACGATAAACCCCAATATTTTGTAGATAAATTAGCTCAAGGCATTGGTAGAATTGCCGCAGCATTTTATCCCAAATCAGTGATAGTCCGAACCTCAGATTTCAAAAGTAATGAATATGCCAATTTATTAGGTGGACGACAGTTTGAACCTCATGAAGAAAACCCAATGTTAGGTTGGCGAGGGGCGGCGCGTTACTACGATGAAGGTTACAGAGAAGCTTTTGCCTTAGAATGTCATGCGATATCAAACGGGTACGGGAAGAAATGGGTTTGACAAATGTCATCCCCATGATTCCCTTTTGCCGCACTCCTGACGAGGGGCGTTTGGTTTTAGCAGAAATGGCAAAAAATGGTTTAGAGCAAGGTGTTAACGGCTTGCAGGTTTATGTGATGTGTGAGTTGCCCAGTAATGTGATTCTGGCTGAGGAATTTGCTGAGGTATTTGATGGGTTCTCAATTGGTTCTAATGATTTAACTCAATTGACACTAGGGATAGATAGAGATTCGGCGTTAGTAGCGCGATTGTTTGATGAACGCAGTCCAGCTGTCAAGCGAATGGTAAAAATGGTCATAGAAACAGCGAAAAAATGCGATCGCAAAATCGGCATTTGTGGACAAGCACCCAGCGACTATCCAGAATTTGCCCAGTTTTTGGTTGAACAGGGAATTGACTCGATTAGTCTAAATCCAGATTCGGTTTTAAAGACAATGCTGGAAGTGGCAAAAGTCGAGGGTAGTAATTCGTAATTTATGCCAGTTAGAGGCCGTTACCACTAGAACGTCAAAAATGCCCTAATCAAAGATGGCTGGACGATTACCGACGATCCATTTCATTTGAAGTGGGGAAAAAGGGATATGTATGTTGACCTGGGTGCAGAGAAATTGATTGCTGCTGAAAAGGAAGGACAGCAGATAGCCGTTGAGATTAAAACGTTTCGCAGCGTATCGGATATGGCTGATCTTGAACACGCACTGGGACAGTATCTTGCATACCGATCTGTGATGAGTATAACCAATCCCGATCGCGTCCTCTATCTCGCCGTTCGGGACGAAGTATATGCCGATATCTTTGATGAACCAATTGCTAAACTTTTGGTAGAAGATTACAAAGTTAATATTGTTCTATTTCAGCTAGAGCAAGAGGTTATTTTTAAATGGATACCTTGGAGCAATACAGGCAGTTGATTCGGAATATTCTGATTGAACATACAAAAATCCCCTTCAGCACTGGCGATATTCAATTTGAAACAGTTTTCGACGGCGAACAAGACCGCTACCTCTTGATGATTTTGGGAAGAGAACCAGCCTATGACTTGTCTCCTACTGTGACTCGTCGCGTTCACGGCTGTATGATTCACATAGATATTATTGATGGCAAAATTTGGATTCAACGTGATGGCACTGAAGAAGGGGTAGCAACAGAACTAGTTAAAGCTGGGTGCCGAAGGATCGGATTGTATTGGGATTTCGGTCTGAAGAACTGCGGAAAGATTCAGAATTTGCGTAGTTTACCGCCGCAGGCATCGCATAGCCAACGGTAATTAAACTTCTGGATAATTGCCTATAGCATAGCGATCGCCATATTTTGTTTGTGTAATTGTCTACAAAACTTTTGACTACTCAACCATAAGTATCTTAGTATTTTGCAGAATGGCAATTTAGTTTAGCCAAAAGCAAGATGACAAATCTTTTGGAAACCGAACGCTCGATCGTTCGCAGTTGGATACCCGAAAGCGATGCCGAACAAGCGTTTGCAATTTATAATGACCCTGAAGTTACGCGCTTTCTTGGTAAAGCTTCTCGTCCCGCAAGTGTTGAGTCACAGCGTCAGCGTTTGATTGAAGGTATCGAGCGAATGCACCAACGCAACAATGGTACTGGATCTTGGGCAATTGTTGAAAAGGAAAATACAACAATTGTGGGAACTATCCTTCTCAAACAATTGCCCGACAAAGATGGTTTACCTACTCAAGATTATGAGGTAGGCTGGCACTTGAGGCGAGCTTCTTGGGGTAAAGGGTATGCAACAGAAGCAGGACGAGCTATGCTCAACTACGGATTTAGTGTTTTGAACTTGCCAGTGATTTATGCCGTAGTGAAGCCAGAAAATCATGCTTCAATCCGTGTAACAGAACGATTGGGTATGAAACCAATAGGGCGGACAAACAAGTATTACGGCATTGAACTACTCCTGTTTCAACTAGATGCACCTGAAGAGTGGAGAGAGAACAGGGGAGCAGTTCTTGAGCAGAGGGTAGGGGGGCAAAGAAGTGGAGTTCAAAGACTCATTCACGAGTATTAAAGACTCGTCAGCGAGTATCAAAGACTCGTCAGCGAGTATCAAAGACTCATCAGCGAGTATCAAAGACTCGTCGGCGAGTATCAAAGACTCATCGGCGAGTATCAAAGACTCGTCAGCGAGTATCAAAGACTCATCGGCGAGTATCAAAGACTCATCGGCGAGTATCAAAGACTCATTCACGAGTATTAAAGACTCATCAGCGAGTATCAAAGACTCATTCCCTATTCCCCATGCCCAATACTTCGACTACGCTCAGTACAAGTGCCCAATACTTCGACTACGCTCAGTACAAGTGCCCAATGCCCAATGACAAATGACAAATACTTCGGCTTCTCTTCGAGACGCTACGCGAACGCTCAGTACAAGTGACAAATGACAAAAAAGTGGTTCCGAATTGGGATGGTGAGTGTATTTCTTCTTTCACTTGCCTTAAGGTTTTGGGGGCTGGAGCGATTCAACACTCTGGTATTTGATGAAGTTTACTTTGCCAAATTTGGTAATAATTATCTCACGCATACGCCATTTTTTAATGCTCATCCGCCGCTAAGTCAATATATGATTGGCATCGGCATTTGGATTGGCAGTCACATTCCTTTTTGGCACGATACGGTGAATGGGCTGACAGGTTCATTGCGATCGCCTTGGACTTATCGGTGGTTAAATGCCCTTACAGGCTCATTTATCCCTGTAGTTGTAGCTGCGATCGCTTATCAGTTAAGTTATCGTCGTACCTTTGCAATACTTGCAGGATTATTCACAGCTTGTGATGGTATTTTTTTAGTTGAGTCTCGGTATGCTTTAAGTAATATTTATATCGTCATCTTTGGTTTATTAGGGCACTGGTTTTTATTATTGGCATTAGATAACCAAAATCGCCGACGTTCTTTTTGGTTAGTTTTTGCTGGCATTGGTTTTGGTGCCTCAGTCGGTACTAAGTGGAATGGTTTATGGTTCTTATCAGGTGCTTATCTCATCTGGATAGTAGCTTGGGTAATTCATTTGATACATTCTTTTCCTAACTCCAAACTCTTTTTTAAATCCCCCTCATTAGAGCAGGAGGCAGGAGGCAGAAGTCACGATAGCGCAGCGTTAGCGAGTCCGCGAGCGTCGGCAGAAGTCAGGAGGCAGGAGGCAGGAGTTAGTACTTATTCTCCCTCATTCCCCTCATACCCCTCATCTCCGACACCACTACAAAATTTAACTCAGCTAAATATTTTTCAAATGCTGTTTTATCTAGGAATTATCCCAGCTTTTATCTATAGCATCATCTGGATTCCTCACCTTCAACTAGATAAAACGTATGGATTTATTGCAGTACATCAGCAAATTTTGAAGTTTCATTTACATCTAGGTGGTAATAGTCCTAACGTACATCCTTACTGTGCTGCTTGGTATAAATGGCCTTTGATGACTCGACCAATGGCATATTATTATCAAACAGCTGAAAGTATCACCGAACCGTTACCTGTGATGGGCCCGCCTTTACCTGCCGGCGCTGGACAAGTTATTTATGATGTCCATGCAATGGGCAATCCATTTTTGTGGTGGTTTGGTGTTGCTGCCATGTTGTTTTTAGTAGGAATGCTGGTATCACAAGCGGTAATTCCTTGGGTGAAAGAAAAGCGTTTTTCTATGCCTGCAACCCTGAGTGTTGATACTTGGATTGCTTTGTATTTAGTTATAAATTATGCTGCAAACTTATTACCTTGGGTGAAAGTGACAAGGTGTGTTTTTATCTACCATTATATGTGTGCAGTGGTGTTTGTATTTTTAGCGATCGCCTGGTTTGTCGATCGGTGTCTTTGCAGTTATTATCAACAACTCCGGGCGCTAGGTGTCACCATTACTTTTATCATTCTGGCTGCTTTTATTTTCTGGATGCCCATTTATTTGGGTTTACCCCTTTCTCCTAACGGTTACAAGCTGCGAATGTGGTTCAACTCTTGGATTTGATTGAAGGGCATGGGGCATGGGGTATTGAAATAATAACTCCTAACTCCTAACTTATTTCTCAACTTAACATAGCTACACATATATAGAATTGTTCAATCACATGGTTTTCACATTTCTTATCGCTATGTAACTTTAGTCACTGTTAGACTTTTCAAAGCACAAGCAGATAAAACTAAGGCTGCAAAACGCAACACCAGGGCATGGGAAATTAGATACTAAGTAAAAATGATGAATGGAAAATTATAAAATTTTTACATTCATCATTCTGCATTATTATAGATACTCTAGTTTTGATGCTCCCGGACAACACAGGAGGATCGTCATGGAAATGAACTTACAATTGCCAGGTATTAATTTAATTAGCTTGAAAGAGGCACCGATTCATATTTCTAGCCAAATTCAGCCTCATGGTGTCCTGTTAGTCTTGGAGGAGCCTGAGCTAAAAATATTACAAGTTAGCACTAATACGCTAAAGATTTTCGGAATTGCTCCCGAAAATATGTTACATAAAAAACTAGAAGATTTACTCGATCCCTTTCAAATAGAGAGAATTAAAACAGGGCTATCCGGAGAAAATCTTGATTTTATTAATCCCACGAAAGTTTGGGTGCGAAAAAAAGGTGATGAATACGTAGTATTTGATGCAGTATTTCACCGCAATACAGAAGGATTTTTAATCTTGGAGTTAGAACCTGCTCTTACTCAAGAAAATATCCCATTTTTAAGCTTTTATCATCTAGCTAGAGCATCTATCAACCAACTAGAAAAAACAGCAAATCTCCGAGACTTTTGTCAAGTTATCGTTCAAGAAGTTCGGAAAATAACGGAATTTGACAGGGTAATGTTATATAAATTCGATGATGATGGGCATGGTTCCGTTGTCGCTGAAGAAAAGCTAGAAAGCTTAGAACCATATTTAGGGCTGCATTATCCAGAGTCAGATATTCCCAAACCAGCGAGAAAGTTATTTGCTGCTAATTCGATCAGAATCATCCCCGATGCTTATTCTCAGCCAGTCAAGCTTTTTCCTGTCAATAATCCAATTAGCGATCGCCCGATTAATTTAACCAACTCTATTCTCAGAAGTGCTGCTTCCTGTCATACAGAGTACTTGCATAATATGGGTGTAGGTGCTTCGCTGACTATCTCTTTAATTAAAGACCAAAAACTCTGGGGACTAATTGCTTGTCACCATCAATCCCCGAAATATGTTTCCTACGAATTGCGTAAAGCCTGCGAATTTTTGGGACGAGTCATATTTGCAGAAATCTCGGCTAGAGAAGAGACAGAAGACTACTATCACCGGATAAATCTGACACACCTTCAATCAATCTTGATTGAATACATGTCTCAAGAAGAAAACTTCATTGATGGTTTAGTTAAAAACCCTCAACATCTTTTAGATTTGGCCAGCGCTCAAGGTGCAGCCGTGTGTTTTGGCGGAAATTGCACGGTAGTTGGTGAAACCCCTAGAGAAGAAGACCTGAATTTTTTAGTCCAATGGCTAAAAAATAATGTTGAAGAAGAAGTTTTCTATACAGATTCTTTGCCACAGATTTATCCAGATGCCGAAAGTTTTAAAAATGTCGCCAGTGGTTTATTAGCGATTCCCATCGCCAAGCGCAATTATGTTTTGTGGTTCCGACCGGAAGTAATTCAAACTGTAAATTGGGGTGGCGATCCTAATAAGGCGTTTGAAGTTAACCAGTCAGAAGGAAGTGTTCGTCTGTGTCCGCGCAAATCATTTGAATTGTGGAAAGAGACAGTTCGCTTAACATCTTTACCTTGGAAAGATGTAGAAGTTAAAGCAGCATTAGAATTGCGGAAAGCAATTGTTAATATTGTGCTGCGTCAAGCCGATGAACTAGCCCAGTTAGCCCAGGATTTAGAACGTTCTAACGCCGAACTGAAAAAGTTTGCCTACGTCGCCTCCCATGACTTGCAAGAACCACTCAATCAAGTGGTGAATTACGTCCAGCTGTTAGAGATGCGCTATAGCGAAGAACTTGACGAAGATGCTCAGGAGTTTATCAGCTACGCTGTGCAGGGAGTTAGCCTGATGCAGACGTTGATTGATGACGTACTAGCATACTCAAAAGTGGATATGCAAGCGATCGCATTTCAAATGAACGAGGTAGAGACAGCCTTAAATCGGGGATTGGGCAATTTGCGTCAACGCATTAATGAAACTGGGGCTACTATCACTCACGATCCCTTACCCGTAGTCATGGCTGACAGCACCCAACTGATGCAGCTATTTCAAAACCTCATTGGTAACGCCATCAAGTTTCATAGTGACCAGCCGCCACAAATCCATGTGGGAGCAGAAAGAATAGAAGATGCATGGCTATTCTCAGTTCGGGATAATGGAATTGGTATCGATCCAAAATTTAGCGATCGCATTTTTGTAATTTTTCAGCGCTTACACACGCGGGATGAATATACTGGTACAGGTATGGGTTTAGCCATCTGTAAGAAGATTGTCGAATGTCACCGGGGGCGGATCTGGGTAGAGTCAGAACTGGGTGAAGGCGCAACCTTCTACTTTACGATTCCAGTTGGAGGACGCGAACTTGAGCGTAGAAACGGGAGAAAAACACAAAACCATCTTTTTGGTCGAGGACAATAAAGCTGACATTCGCTTAATCCAAGAAGCGTTGAAAAATAGTTCAGTGCCCTACCAAGTGGTAACGGTCAGGGATGGTATAGATGCTATGGCTTATTTACGCCAAGAAGGTGAATATGCTGATGCACTACGCCCTGACCTCATTCTGCTGGATTTGAACTTACCTAAAAAAGACGGTCGAGAAGTGCTGGCGGAAATAAAAGCCGACCCATTACTAAAGCGTATTCCAGTTGTTGTTTTAACAACCTCAAAAAATGAGGATGACATTTTTCACAGCTACGATTTACATGTGAATTGCTATATCACTAAATCTCGCAACCTCAACCAATTATTTCAAATCGTCAAGAGTATTGAAGATTTTTGGCTCTCTACCGTGACGCTACCATCGGAGTAGGCAGGGGGTAGGGGGCAGGGGGCAGGGAGCAGGGGGAGAATAACTAATAACTAATGACAAATGACAAATGACAAATGACAAGATAGAGCAGCAATAGGGGGTGAAACCTGAAGATTATGGTTGTGAGCTACTCAGTAAAAATCTTGTTAATTGAGGATAACCTAGCTTCTGCTAGGTTGCTACAAGAGTTTCTGATGCAAGCCCAGTCCCAAGAGTTTACTCTGGTTCATGTGACCCGATTGGGCGAAGCACTTCAGGAACTAAGTCAATGTAATTATGATGTTATTTTATTAGATTTAACTTTACCTGATAGCCAAGGATTGTCATCTTTACCTCTTCTAATTAGTCAAGCGCCAAGTATACCGATTGTTGTTTTAACAAATACTAATGACGAAGAACTAGCAATTGAAGCAGTGCGGCAAGGGGCGCAAGATTATCTAGTCAAGCGACAGGTAAATGTTGATGTGTTGGTTCGCTCTTTGCGTTATGCGATCGAGCGCAAGCAGGTTTTAGAATCATTACGCACTGTCAATGAAACGTTACAAACTAGGGTTGAAGAACGAACTGCGGAACTCGTAAAAGCGAATGAACTCAACCAGTTCAAATCTGAATTTGTCTCAATGCTCTCCCATGACATTCGCAATCCGCTAAATACTATTCTCTTGGCTGCTGGATTGCTACAAAATCAGGATGAAAGATTAACTAAAGAGAAAAAACAAAATCATTTGCAAATGATTCGCTCGGCAATTAAAAACATGGCGCAGCTATTGGATGAAGTTACATTCATCGGCAAAGCTGATTCTGGTAGACTCGGTTTTGAAGTCATCTGCTTAGATTTAGAAGCTTTTTGTCGCCAAATGGTCGATGAAGTTCGATTGATTGCAAATGATAAGCATCTGACTTTAGTGTTCGCCAGTTTTGGGCAATTAGATGAAGCTTTATGGGATGAAAGCTTACTGCGGCACATTTTGGGCAATTTACTTAGCAATGCTATTAAGTATTCACTACCGGGCGGCATGGTGCGCTTTGAACTAATTGGTCAAGAAAAAGCAGTAATTTTCCGAGTTCAAGATTGGGGAATTGGCATTCCTCAAGAGAACCAAAAACGATTGTTTCAGCCTTTCCGACGGGCGGACAATGTGGGAAACATTCCTGGTACTGGCTTGGGACTAGCGATCGCCAAAAAATGTGTCGATGCACATGGAGGCGAAATTGTAGTTAATAGCCAAGTTGGAGTAGGTACAACCTTTACCGTCACCCTTCCTTTACTAGAAGTTTAAGCGGTTACAGCAATTTTCATATATGGGGAATACAGTTCATTAGACCTCTTGGCATTTGTGCTTTTTGCACTCTTGGGGAAAAGGGTAAAGGTTAAAGGGGAAGGGGATTTTTGCAGAGCCTTTTCCCCTTCCCCCTTCTCCTTTTCCCGACAAATGCCAAGAAGTCTATTATTGGGGCACAATAAATATATTGTGCCTTTACGTATGTGATTTTTCAAACGAATTTTCATCCGTGGTAATGGCAACTCCGTTATCAATTTTTTCTCTGTTCAGAAGAAATTTATGTTTACAAAAAATTTACTAAAATTTAACAACTATTTTCGGAATTTACAAATTGGATTTGTAGCCTAATATAGGCTTACAAAAGGAATATTTAAAAACCGTTGTCAAACATATTATTTAACTCAATTATTTCTTGCATAAAATAAAAAACAAATCGTAATAAGTATTACAGTTACAAAAAAATTAGCTTTTGCAATATCTCTATAAGTAGGATATTGCAAAATTCTGCATCGTTCAGAAAACATTTGTGTGTCCACAAATCTAGTTAATTATACGTGTATGTCGGACTGCCAAAGTAAAATTGAAACAAGATACATAAATTTAACTAACAGTAAGTATTTAACATCATTTCAACGAAAATTACTGTTAGCAAGTTTGGAAAAAACTTTACCCGAATCTTACCAACAACGTATTGAAATCATGTTGTTGGCAGATGAGGGAAAAACCCAAACTGAAATTTGTCAAATTTTGGGATGTTGTCCAGCAACAGCAAGGCATTGGATGCACATAGCCCGAACAGGGATGGCGCACCAATGGCAAGATTGCCCCATTGGTCGCCCGAAGGCAATAAATAACGAGTATTTAGAACGTTTGAAAGAACTGATTAAAGGTAGTCCCCGCGATCATGGGTATTCTTTTAGGCGATGGACAGCTAACTGGCTGGGAAAACATCTAGCGAAAGAATTTGGGATTGAGGTAAGCGATCGCCATATCAAGCGCCTGCTCAAACAGATGGGATTATCCACAGTACCAAAACCCAGCAATTCTGAACAAAACAGCACTGAACAGACTCAAGGTTCCAAAATTTTGATTAATGACCTGAAATCGGCAGTTATTCCTGATAATCACGAATTTTTACCTATTAACTTTGCCAAATTAGCAAAAGATGTAGACATTCATGGCGCAAAATATATTAACTCAGTTAGTAACTCTACAACAGTTCAACAAAATTCTGGGGCATTCTCTTTCGACAGAGGAATTTAAACACTATCTTCAACAAGTTAAATTTATCAACCCGAAAGTCGGCAAATTCTGGCAAGGAACTGATGTTCAGCCAGGAATCTATATTGCGATCGCTGGTAAAGTCAGGTTGCTAGATAGCGCCGATGAGTTAATCGCAACTTTAAAGGCAGGTGACTCATTTGGGGAATTTACCTTGTTTAAGGAGGGAGACTTTAAACCTTACGCTGCCAGGGCTTCAATCAACTTGCAACTGTGCTTTGTTCTGGGTGAAGTTTTATGGCCATTGATGGCTAAATATCCCCAAATTCGAGAGCATTTGTGGGCTAAAGTTCTATCCCGTAATCCTCCACAGGTAGACTCAGAGAATTCTCTAATACTGCCATCTGATTCAAAACGGCTGCATGAAACGAAGGTTTTGTCAACGCCAGCAGTAAAGCCACGCGATAAAAAAATAAGTAAAGCCTATTTTCCCAACTCCACGCAGCGAGTAGGGCATTTATTACAGCGTGTGATTCGGCGCTATCCGTTTTTTGCCCAACAGAGTGGAGCGGATTGCGGTGCAGCTTGTTTAGTGATGGTG
Organism: Nostoc sp. DSM 114167; assembly: GCF_052692655.1. Classification (NCBI taxonomy): domain Bacteria; kingdom Bacillati; phylum Cyanobacteriota; class Cyanophyceae; order Nostocales; family Nostocaceae; genus Nostoc; species Nostoc sp. DSM 114167. The sequence continues at coordinate 1,140,064 of NZ_CP195116.1, read as the reverse complement.
TCTCGCTATTGGGGGAAAAACTTTAGTGTAAATCGGCTGCGGGATATTGCCAATGTTGACCGCAATGGCTCGTCACTGCGGGGGTTATCGGCGGCAGCGGAAAGTATTGGTTTTGCCACGCGGCCTGGAAAAGCGAGTCTTGACCAATTAGCGAAGCAAAAATTACCTGCGATCGCTCACTGGGAAGGCAAACATTACATTGTTGTCTACGAAATTACACCCAAATACGTTATTGTCGCCGACCCCGCTATTGGTCAACGCACCCTCAGCCATGCCGAATTTAAAGTCAACTGGACAGGCTCAAGGGGCGACAATCGCCTCTAAACCGAGGCAGATAAAGGTTTTGGAGGCACAGACCCTTGAAAAAAATTGGGTGCTTATTGAGAATGAACTGTATGAGGGTAGTAGGCTTTTCTGTGGGGAGCGGTTTTGTGGTAAAAAAGAATGGTCTCGTAATTTGACCAAGACCGTCGAAATAATGCTGGCATCATTCTATCAAAACTTCTTAGAAAAATACCTAAATAAAGCACAGTTAATCACCCTAAAGATGTTGGTGTGGTTGCTACAAAATCAGAAACAAGTGAAGATAGAAAGATTGGCTGCAACCTTGCCTCTACCAATTCAACAAAACAGTCGTAGACGGCATATACAAAGGTTTTTAACACTAAATGCCTTGAGTGTAGTCTTGTTGTGGTTTCCCATCATTGAAGCAATAATTAACCAACACTTTAAAGTAGGGTCGCAGTTAACCATTGCGATGGATAGAACACAGTGGAAGGAAAATAAGGGACTTCCAGAAAATAAACTATTCCATTAATAATAATGATAATCCTTTTAAAGGAAGATGAACTATTTTTGTACTTGACAGAATCGAAAGTTACAAGTAATTTTATTGTTGATATTTTAGAGGATTTTTGATTAGAACAAAAGCATCGTTTTTCCGATATTCAAACCCTACTTCTAAATCAAGATAATGGGCCACAGAACAGTTCACGACGTACCCTATTTATGAAGCGTATAGTAGAATTTGCCCAAAAACATCAAGTAAATATACGTTTAGCTTACTATCCGCCCTATCATAGTAAATATAATCCGATAGAAAGGACATGGGCAATACTAGAGAATCATTGGAATGGCAGCATTTTAGATGAAGTGGAGACGGCTTTAAAGTTTGCTAGCACTATGAAATGGAAAGGTTCTCATCCAGTAGTTAAGCTAGTACACAAAACTTATGAGAATGGGGTAAAGCTTACAAAAAAAGCTATGTTAAAAATTGAAAAACAGATTGAGCGGCTAACCGATTCTACTCATGAAGTTTTCCCAAATTTAGGTAATTGGTTTATTGATATTTGTTGTAGTAAAACAAAAGTTGTTTGATTTTAATAACAGCATTTATTTAGCTACAAAACATCCCTTATTTACACTGTTTAACTTCAAAGCAGACGACAAGTGTATAGATTCTTCATGCATAGATGAGGGGGAGAAAAGGGAAAGACATAGGCAACCCCTTTTCTCCCTCTTAAAATGATTATCATTCTTGATAAAACCTGTCTCTTGTTTTTCTTGGAATAATTTATTCTTTGGAAGTCCCTTAAGTCCATCGCTAACATCGAAGCATCGGACTATAGCCTAGCCAATCAGTTTATTTCCCTTAACCAATGGAACTACTAATAAATATCTTCAGAGTTGGCATTAAGATATGAACGATGTAATTCGATTCCCACAGAAGAAAATTGTTCACGGATAGCCTGCATTCGCCCTTCAATTGAGTTATCTTCTTGATACCAAGCTGTCAGCAACCCATTTGCTACAATCTGACAGCGATTCATACCAAAACTTTCTTGAACAGCAAATTTTTGGTCTGGTTCTTCTGCCAACCCTAACCCTAGTGCTAGTTGTTTGGTAAATAAAGGAATTTCTGACTTCAAATGCAATTGGTGTTTTTGATAAACAATTTTTAAGAGTTGTCTAACAACTTCATAGTTTCTCTTGTTAAAGTAAAGCACTCCTGAATCGTAGCGTTTCTCTTGTTGATTGTGTCGTTCTTGTTTAACAAGAAGCTTTCTCTCATTTGGTAAAGTAATTAATAAATTAAAATTTTTAGCTGCAACTGGTTCTATTTTAATAGGTAATTGCTTGGACTGATTACATAACCCCTGTTCAACTAAATAATCGACAACATTATAAGAGTTTAAGATAAATATCATAAATTTTAAAAGTATCAACCAATTTTGATGTCAAGAAAACTGTGGTAGTAACTCAACTACCACAGGCTATTTTTCCAAGGATTATTAAAACTTGTACCACACGGCATCAATAAAGCATCTATTACAAATTAATCAAATGTCTGCGGTATATAAATTAAAAATTACGCCCAGCAGTATTAACCTAGTAAATAGCCACCGATGAGAATTATCACATCTCTTAGTACCCCACCCGTAATATTTTTCTCTTCTTCAGACAATTCTAATAGCAGCTCTTGTGCATCTAAACCTTGTTTTCATCTCGCAGATGCATTCACAACAGCTTCTTCAATTAAGTTCGTAATTTCAATTTGACTTATGAGATGTTTGTGATGAATGTTCATTGATATAATATTCTCCTTGAATTACTTAAATCAACTTTGTAGCTTCGTTTAGCCAACAGTCGGTGTCGCCACTTTAAGTAGTAATTCAGAGCGATTGTAGTTATCTGTTATAACTTGTGGACAACGCATACAAGCTGCCTTACCTTCCTGCTGCCACCATCGGCAATCTCGGCGTATAGAACAAGGTGGTAGTTCCTCTACTACCTTTGGCAAGTTTTCTACAACTCGCATTGCTAGACGACAATCTTTACCATCAAAATGTTGACAACCCTTAGTTGCACAGGGTGCAGCCGTCCGAAAAATTTCAGTGGGTGTTACTGGACTAGCTTTTGCTATCAGTTCATCTGTGACAGGTTGGGGGTGCTTAAGATAAGCTACGCGGGGTTCTGTGACTGTACCACCAACGACGCCGAAAACAACACTGTCTTGCCATTCTGGTCTTGCACTAGGGCAAAGTGTAGTCTTTTCAGTAGCGATGTCTTCCATAAATTGAACCTATAATGAATTGTATTTTTAAGCTGATGGAGATTGACAGATAGTTTTGAATTGGACTGCTCTCCATCAACCTAAATAAGCAAATTAAATGTCCAAGAGTTTAATACTGACTGGTAACTTCAAAGACTTGTACTTTCAACTCAAGTTCTGCTCTGCAATTAGTCCACAAATAATTGGTTTTATCACTGGAGTATCATTAATTGGTTTGATCGCACCAGTACCACCTGTAATACCACCTGCAATAATTGGATCGAATTTTGCAACCGTTACAAAACCACCTGCAACGTTTGCCATTTCTTCATCAGACAGAGTTAGCAAAGCATCTTCTAAATCCTGATTGGGGTTCCGTCGTGCTATTGCACTGTTAACAGCATTATCAATCAGATTACTAATGTCTAATTGAAAATCTGAATTTTTTTTATTCCTTTCCATTGTGCTTTTCCTCTGAAGATATAACTAGATATAGGCTTAATAATTAAGTACTGTAATTACCATAGCCTGTATTGTATATATTTTAAGCATGGTAATAATATATTTAACTATATTTTGAAAATTATAATTAGACATAAATAAACCTTTTATGTCACTAAATAATAATTTGAAGTTTTTTGTGAATAACTATTTATTAATAAAATTTATATCTCTCTTAATCACTTCAGCAGCAGAGTTTGTTACTAATTATCAAAGAATATTTAATTAAACTTTTGACCTTTAATAAAACATTTATGTCCCAAACAATTTTCCAAGCTTGGGCAATATTTAATGAAAAGATAATAAGCAAGACTTAAGTAATATTAACAAATATTTATAAGTCTGCTCAATAAAACTTCAAATTCAAAATTTGGGAACAGAGTTGATATTACAAATATCTCTATTCTGTAGTTTTCACTCTTTCAAACAAAGCCCGATAAATAGGTTCACCTTTTTTTTGCGTGCCTATTTCCCTTTCTGTGGAGACTGGTAAGGGGTTTTCAGCCAACCATTCTTCTGTACCAACTTTCTGAAAAGCTGAATTAGCTGCAAAGCGATCGCGCATTTCTACAGCCACAAATTCCATATCTGATTGTAAAAATATCAACCCCCCAACCGCAAGATACTTAGCTAAGTCTGCCACTAGTTCTGGTTGGACTACACGACGTTTAGCGTGGCGGGTTTTAAACCAAGGATCGGGGAATTGAATTGTAACGCGTTGTAAACTTCCTGGAGGGAAGGAAGATAAAAGCGATCGCAGTGAGTTATTCACATTGCAAAATAAATAGTGCAGGTTTGTTAAACCTAACTCAGAACGTAACTTATTTGCCTCCACCACCAGCGGTTCTCGAATTTCCAAGCCGAGAAAATTCCAGTTAGGTTCTATCTTGGCCATATTCAACAAAAACAGTCCCTTAGCGCAGCCAATATCTAAATGTAATTGTTGATTTGGCTTGGCATAAATTTTTTCCCAGTCTTGGTGACTTGCTGGTGTTTGATACTTTTTACCAAGTGGATTAACATGCTGGCGGACTCGGACTGCTGCCAAAATTTTTCTCCTTTACGTGAAAATATCCTCTGTGATTTAGGTTATATCAATTCAAAAAATGTTTGCGACCAGATGCCCACGCTTACTGACGCACACTCTCCCCAAAGCCTAGTAGAGGGTTGGGTAAGGTCTTATCTATGTATTGCATTCTTTTTTTAAATTGGTATTACAAGGAAGTCTAGCAAAAGTATGCCAACAATTACCGGTCTATTATTCGATTGCCTACCCAGCAGCAAGTTAGTACAGCAGTCTCAGTCAAATACATCATCCTTGCACTGTTTTTTTAGGTTTTCGAGAAATTTATATTTTGGAAGTCCCTCATTTTGCATTAATCTCTAGAATTAAAATGCCTTAACACATTTGCTTTAGTCGTGGAGGGAGGAAATTTAAACGGTGGATATTTTAGATTTGTTTTACAAGGGTGGGCCAGCGATGTGGCCTTTACTTATTCTGTCGATTCTAGCTTTGAGTGTGATTTTCGAGCGTATATGGTTCTGGTTGCGAATTTTGACTCAGGAAAAGCAAATAGTTGATCGCGTCTTGGATGCTGCCCAGGATAATTGGGAAGTAGCTGCGGACATAGCAAGAGAAGCAAGCCATCAGCCTGTCGGGCGTTTTCTCTACGCCCCTCTACGTTTTGCCAAAAGTGATGCGGAAACTTTTCGACTAGCACTGGAGGCTACGGCAGAAGACGAATTAGCTGGGATGCGGCGGGGCGAAAAACTTTTAGAAGCCGTGATTGCTCTAGCGCCGTTGCTAGGATTGTTGGGTACAGTTTTGGGTTTAATCCACTCTCTGCGCTCAATTCGGATTGGCGATTTGGGAACTGAATCTACCGCTGGGGTGACTACTGGTATTGGTGAATCCTTAATTAGTACGGCAAGTGGGCTAATAGTTGCCATCATTAGTTTGGTATTTTACCGTCTATTTCAAAGTTTTGTAGTCAACCAAGTCAAAGTTTTTCGGAAGGCAGGGAATGAGATGGAATTGCTCTATCGCCAGTCTCCTCCTGACTTTAGCAATAGGACATCAGCAATTGTGGCAGAAAATTTCACTCCACCCCGCAAGCCAGGAAAGACTAGAGTTTCTGAACCTCCTGAACCCCCGAATACACCTAATTAATAGTCAATAATTCAATCCCCAAACCAGGTTTGTGAGTAAGACATGAAAGTTAATCTACATACTCCAATTGAAGAAGTCCAAATTCAAATCATCCCTTTAATTGATGTCGTTTTTTGTATCCTGACATTTTTTTTATTAGCGGCTTTACAATTTACACGGCAACAGGCAATAAATGTTGATTTGCCTAAAGCCAGCCCTAGTACAGTCTCTGGAATAACGTCACAGAGTGGGAGTGTGATTGTGACCATCGATGCTGTAGGCAATACTTACATAGAAAAACAGCCTGTAAAACAGGAAGATTTGAGACAGAGTTTAAAACAGTATCTCCAAGCAAACCCTAATGCCGTTGTCGTGCTGAATGCTTCGCGCACAGCAACTTACAACGATGTGATTGAGACATTAGATTTGCTACGACAAGTAGGGGGCGATCGCGTTTCTTTGGGAATTATTCCTGGCCCATCTCAACCATCCATAAACTCACCTAACCAGCCTACTGTCCCCTCTTTCCCAATCAATCCTGGTGCTACACCACTTCCAGGAATCAATCCCGAAGGGAATATTACCCCAAAATTCCCCTTAGCACCTAATTCTGTACCCTTTCCTAGCATCACTCAGCCTCCAGCGGGGCAAGGTATCAGTCCGATCAATCCTGGCATTTCTCCCGTAGTTCCTAACTCACCAGCGCCTCAAGCGCCTGTAGCACCCAAACAAACCCAACCTCCTCTTAAAAGGTGAAATAAGAGAAGGGGAATTGGGGATAAGGGGTAAGGGGCATTGGGCATAGGTTATTCTCCTTATCTCCCTTGTCCCCTTGTCCCCCATTCATCACTTTCCATTTCCCCTGCAAGCCTTTTCCCAAACCTAAAGATATCTATAATAAATTTCGGCTAGATAAAAAAAACTGCTAATTTACAAATATATTGGTTGAGCTTTAAAGAATTTTCCACCTATAGACTGAGCAATTCATCACCAATTACCATCCACATTTCATACCAAATTGGGGAAGGATGTCCAAATAGGTTAATAGCTTGAAAAGCGCTTATATCAAGCGTCTTTCAGTGTGTCCTAATTACGAATTACAAATTACTAATTAGTATCAGGGGTTGTGGCATGAATATCGTGACGCTTTTAATTGTTTGGGTCGTAACAGCTATCAGCTTGTTGATAATTAGTAAGCTACCTTTGGGAGTTGAAATTGATACTCCTGGTAAAGCGTTTCTTTCTGCCGCAGTGCTTGGTATCGTAACGGCAATAGTCAGACCGATTTTAAGCCTCATTTTTGCAGTACCAAATCTACTCACATTGGACTTATTATCCGGCATTTTCACATTTATGATTGCCGTGGTTTGTTTTAGTATTGCTGCTTGGTTAGTAGAGGGCTTTCGCTTGCGCTACGGAATTTGGAGCGCTGTTATTGGGGCATTTACGCTGACTATAATTAACAGCTTAATCTACAAAATATTGGGCGTATAAAGCTAATAGTTAGGAGTTAGGAGTAGAGACGCGATTAATCGCGTCTGTACAGGAGTTCACTCATAACTCCTAACTCATCACTGCCAAATTCTAACTATTCATTGGAACTTGGGGGAGCAACTGGGGTAGTTGATTGTTGTTTACGTTGCTCGCGCTTTTTGCGATCGGCTGAGAGGATATCTGCCATCACTACTAGCGCTTGCGCCATTTTATCTAGGTTAGAACGGTATAACTCCAAATCCTTGTTGAGTTTGTCATCAGAGAGATGCAAGCCAGCAGCGATCGCTTTTAGCGCCTCAGTGAGTTGCTTTTCGTCTTTGACTAATTCGGGATCTGACTGTTCTAATAGCGAAAATACACCAATTGCGAACAAACGGTTGTATTTAAAGTTAGGATTATTGGCGATCGCTTGTAGGGTTGCTTGCAAGTCAGCATCTCTATCTAAGTAAGTAGTTTGACCCAGCCATCCAATTAAATCTTTAACTGGCAAACCTTTAGCTACAGCTTGCAATCTCTGGGCATCTTGTCGATATTGTTGCGGATCTTGTTCTATAGCCTGACATAAGGCGTTAAAAATTGATTCTCGATCCCGTTCTGGTTGATAGCCTTCCATGAAGCGATCGAAAGTAGTGACGACACCCAAGGCATAAATTGGATTGTAGCTAAAATCGATATTTACTGACAGCAGATGCATTTCCACCATCAATTCTTCTACTACCCGACGATAAATAGTATTGATCGGACGGGTGTGAAGATTGTAGAAAGTTCGCTTTGTATCAGAGACTGTACGGACGTTATTCACAAATAAAAAAGAAATGTTAAGGGCGACGTATCTTTATTTTCTCGCTTAAAGGCTACTTTGCCAAGTTGAGCTTTTAGCGGGTGATGGTTTCATTTACAATATATACACATTAGAAGTATTTTATAAACTGATAGCTACAGGAGATCGGACCTTTTCTCCTCAAAAACTAGCCAAAAATTATTATCCTTAATGATTTATTTATTGTACTTATGAACTTCTCGCCACAGTTAATTGCTTTAGGTGAGTACCTAGCTGGTGAATTTGATAATCAAGAACAAGCCATAGCAGAACCAGTTTGGTATGTCCACCTGTGCCTGTGGCAAAGACCAGTTAATCTGTTCGCAGAAGATAGCATCACCTTATTTGCCGAACAGGCTAACGTTCTTACCTTAGATCAACCTTATCGCCAGCGAATTATCCGGTTGCGTCAAAGCAGTGACTCTGACGCAACTGTAGAAGTTCAATATTATATGCCTCAAGATCCAGGTGCATTAAAAGGCGCAGGTAATAACCCGGCTCTACTAAACACACTGACATCCGAACAATTAGATTTACTACCAGCTTGTATCCTAAGAGTTACTCAGGAGAAACTAGCTGGCGATCGCTATAAGTTTACCGCTACCCCACTACCAGACACTCGTTGTAGCTTTACTTATCTTGGCAATAGCATCCATGTTTCTTTAGGTTTTGCAGCTACAGCGACAGAATTTCACAGCTACGACAAAGGAATTGATCCCGCAACAGGAAAAGCAACCTGGGGAGCGATTATGGGGCCTTATCGCTACACCAAGCGAAATCAGTATTCAATAAGATAAAGTTATGAGTTATGAGTACTTGAGTTATGAATGAACTCCTGTACAGACGCGATTAATCGCGTCTCTACTCCTAACTCTTTTTTAGCTAGCAATGCTACGAGGTACACCTTCTAAAGCTTCCTCTTCTGTTTCAAAGATTTCAAAAACAGTATCCATCATTGTCACTTCAAACACGAGTTTGGCTTCTGGATGTACATTGCAGATGCGGAAACTGCCTTTGACTTTATCAGCATCACGCATTCCAGCTACCAAAGATGTAAGACCAGAACTATCAATAAAATTTACCTGAGCCAAATTTACAACTACATGGCGACTGAGTTTGGAAATACACTCTTGTAACTTCAGGCGAAATTGCCAAGCCGTGGTGATATCCAGACGGCCTGATGGTGTCAAGACGATAACGGTGTTTCCGTCTTGGGTTGTATAAGTTTTTTGGTCTATATGAATCACTAAAGCCCTCCCCGTGGCATTCCTTTTAAGATTAACTAGTGACAGAATTTTCTAATGCTGTCACTTGAGATTAACAAGCTATAGCTAAATTTGTCACCTGTTTCAGCTAAGTGCTTAACTTTAGTAGTTATAACTCACCAAAATAGTAGAGTATAGGGTATGGGGAATAGGGCATGGGGCATGGGGGAGCCACTGCGGTCTTGGGGTCTCCCCAAGTGGAGCAAGTGGCGTCATAGGGAGATGAGAGAAGTGGGGGAGATGAGGAAGTGAGGGATAAAGAATTAATAACCAATGCCCAATTAATGTGGTGTCCAATTGATCCAATCTTGAGGTTTAAGGAAGGTTTCATACAACTCGGCTTCAGGGGAATTGGGTTCGGGTTGATAGCCGTATTCCCAGCGCACTAGCGGAGGTAGGGACATGAGGATTGATTCGGTGCGTCCGTTGGTTTGGAGACCAAAAATAGTGCCTCGGTCATAAACTAAGTTAAATTCTACATAACGTCCCCGGCGGTAGAGTTGAAAATTCCGTTGGCGATCGCCATACTCTATCCCATGTCGCCGTTCTACAATTGGTACGTAAGCTGGTAAAAATGCTCTGCCACAGCCTTGTACAAAGGCAAACAAATCTTCCCAATTGCGGGTTGCTGGTGTTCCCACCTGGTTGCTGTAAATGGCCGCTTCCCCATTGGGATTTGGACCGCGGTATAAAGCACCCTGGCCATCTTGGTAATCAAAAAATAGACCACCGACACCCCGTGTCTCATCACGATGCTTGAGATAGAAATATTCATCACACCAGCGTTTAAACACTGGATAATACTCTGGGTGGTGTTGGTCGCAAGCTTGCTTTAATGTTTTGTGTAAATGTGCGGCATCTTCAGCAAAGGGATAATAAGGTGTCAAGTCAAGACCGCCACCAAACCACCACACAGGCCCTGCTTCAAAGTAGCGATAATTGAGATGAACTGTGGGCACATAAGGATTGTGAGGATGTAATACCATTGAAGTGCCTGTGGCATAAAAGCCATGCCCTGCTGCTTCCGGGCGTTGAGCTAAAATTGAGGCTGGCAAATGGGAACCCCAAACTTCAGAAAAATTTACACCTGCTTGTTCAAATATTGCACCTTCTCGCAGTACGCGCGATCGCCCTCCTCCTCCTTCTGGGCGTTCCCAACTATCTTCATGAAACTTAGCCACACCATCTAGTTTTGCCAATGATTCGGTAATTTCGTCTTGCAGTTGTTTCATAAACTGACTGACCCTAGTCTGAGCGTCAGTTGCTGGCAAAGACTTTGATGATTCTGCTTCTACAGTTGGTGTTTGCGAGTTGGTCAACATAGATTCCCGAACCTAAATTACAATTTCCAGAAAGCCACAAATTTTCAAATGAAAATTTGGGGGAAACACGCGCCAACAATCTAGCTCTATTTGCCCAACCCGCTTTTTTCTTTTTGGGTTAAGCATTTATCCGATTGATGGGCATCACTAGAGTTATTTTCCCTCAAATGCGTATAGGCTTGTATATTGAATTAGTTTTTTTTGAAATTCTTAATTGGAATATTCTGGTATAAAGACTAAATTTTAGTCTTAAGCTTGAGGTATCAAGGATTTGACTGGTCTAATCAGAACTTTCTTGCCATATTGCTGATGTCGGCTATTTGGGTCTGTATCGAATCGAGGCTTGCTATGTTTAGGGCATTTTTGAGAAAGTTTTAATTTAGCAATTGCTCGTAGTTGCACACCATACCAGAGTTACCAGAAAGTATCTAGGGAGGAGGATTAGGAAAATGCAAGGTTGGTTATCCAAATTCATCCACCGCAAACGTCGTCGGTTTTGCGCTTCTCTGGTGTGGACATATCGAGAGATTAGTTCTGCTTCTGTAGATGAACTGTGGCAAAAAGTGGTTGACTTAACAGATGTTTCTTGGCATCCACAACTTAAGAGTACTAATGTTCCCCACGGATTAGTACCCAAACCAGGATTAATTTTTCAAGCTGTAACACGCTTTTCGCCGATTCCCATCAGAATTTTTGTGGAACGCGTCAATCCCAGAGAGATGCTGAGTATCCGAGTGATGGCGATTCCTGGAATAGAGGAACGAGTAACTTACCAAGTAGAGTCAACGGTTTGTGGTACTTGTTTATCTTATTCAGTAACGTTACGGGGTTGGTTATCACCCCTGATTTGGTCTTTATCCCGTCCTTATGCAGACAGAGTTGCACGATCTTTAGTCGAGGCAGTAGAAAAGACGGCATTACCAGCGGTATCTGGGAATAAAAAATCCCTTAATGACAGTTGTTTTGATTTTTAGGTAGTGGGATTGGGGAAGAAGCAAGGGAGCAGGGGAGCAGCACTTCTCTGCGAGACGCTCCGCGAACGACTCATTTCGGCTACGCTCAATGACCAACGCTCAGTGACCGGGGAGCAGGGGATAAGAGGGACAAATCTCTCCCAAGTCTCCCCCTCTTCCTTGTCTAGCTTGTCTCTTCTTCATGCCCAATGCCCAAAGAAAGTTAAGATTCTATTAGGTAATAATGCAATTTGCTAAGTTTTATCACGGCAGTAACAGTGATAACACTAAGCTGACCTTACTTAAAAAGGCATCCAGTTAATAGCTAAGATGTTCCCCACAAGTGTATTTATTCATTTTGAATTTTGAATTTTTATGTACGATGTCCTCGATTCCCGCTCTGTCTTAGAAATTTTGCGACCAGTGGAAGACCCAGAACTTCGTAAAAGTCTGGTAGAACTGAATATGATTCGCAACGTAAAAATTGACGGTGGTAAGGTTAGTTTCACTTTAGTGTTAACCACCCCTGCCTGTCCTTTACGTGAATTTATTGTCGAAGACTGTCAGAAAGCTGTCAAAAAACTTCCAGGCGTAACAGATGTCAGCATAGAAGTGACGGCAGAAACACCACAACAAAAAAGTTTACCTGACCGCACTGGTATTTCTGGAGTCAAAAATATCATTGCTGTTTCCAGCGGTAAAGGTGGCGTTGGTAAAAGTACAGTTGCAGTGAATGTAGCAGTGGCTCTAGCCCAAACTGGGGCGAAAGTCGGTTTGCTAGATGCTGATATTTACGGGCCCAATGACCCAACCATGCTGGGTTTGTCTGATGCTCAAATTACTGTGCGTTCTACTGAAACAGGTGAAATCCTGGAACCTGCTTTTAATCACGGCGTCAAATTAGTTTCAATGGGCTTTTTGATTGACCGAGATCAACCAGTAATTTGGCGGGGTCCTATGCTCAATGGTGTAATTCGCCAGTTTCTCTATCAAGTGCAATGGGGAGAACTGGATTATTTGATTGTAGATATGCCACCAGGTACGGGAGATGCTCAGTTAACTTTAACCCAAGCAGTGCCGATGGCAGGAGCAGTAATTGTCACCACACCGCAAAACGTAGCTCTGTTAGATTCTCGCAAGGGATTGCGGATGTTCCAGCAAATGAATGTTCCAGTATTGGGGATCGTGGAAAATATGAGCTATTTTATCCCCCCCGATCGACCAGATAAGCAATATGACATCTTTGGTTCCGGTGGTGGCTCCAAAACAGCTGCTGAATTGGGAGTACCACTGTTGGGGTGCGTGCCGCTAGAGATTTCTACGCGAGTTGGTGGTGATAGCGGTGTACCGATAGTTGTTGGCGACCCAGATTCAGCTTCCGCAAAAGCATTAACAGCGATCGCTCTTACCATTGCTGGTAAAGTATCAGTTGCTGCCTTGACATAATTATAAATTTTATATTTCTATCTACTTCCTGGGCTATAGCTTGGGAATACTAGAAATTGGGTGTTAGGAATTAGAGAAATTGGGGAAGAATAAATATTGATTATTGACCAATTCCCAACAATTAAAGCTAAAGTCTAAACTGGCACAATGTTGTTAAAACGATCGCTCCCCAAAATTCGCTGGAAGTCTTGGGTTAAGCCCTGGCAGCATGTAGATTGGCTACTTTTTTGTTTGCCGATTGCTGTTAGTATTTTTGGTGGCCTGATGATTCTCAGTACGGAACTGAAGCAGCCAGTAACTGACTGGTGGTGGCACTGGATGGTGGCGGGTATCGGCGTGCTTATAGCCCTATTTTTATCTCGCATTCGTTACGAACTCTTGATGCAGTGGCACTGGGTAACATACACACTGACGAACTTCAGTTTAATTGCCGTGATGATTGCTGGTACTAGCGCCAAAGGGGCACAACGGTGGATTAGTGTCGCCGGCTTTAACGTGCAACCCTCAGAATTTGCCAAAGTCGGCATGATTATCACATTAGCAGCCTTGCTACACAGGCGGACTGCTTCTAGCCTCGAAGGTGTTTTCCGCGTTCTGGCAATCACCGCTATACCTTGGGGACTAGTATTTTTACAGCCAGATTTAGCAACATCACTGGTATTTGGTGCGATCGTCTTAGGAATGCTTTACTGGGCAAATGCTAACCCCGGCTGGTTAATTCTGATGATTTCCCCGGTGGTTGCCGCCATTTTGTTTAGTATCTCTTGGCCTTTAACAGAGCCAATAGTTTTATTCAAAGAACTATCTTTTGGCCCATTAGGATTAATTTGGTCAGTTGCAATGGCTATTGTGGGCTGGCAAACTCTTCCCTGGCGTCAATTTGGTTTAGGTGCTATCGGTGCGTGGACTCTGAATATACTGGGTGGCGAATTAGGAGTCTTCGCCTGGAACCATGTTTTGAAAGAGTATCAAAAAGACCGATTAACTGTATTCATGAATCCCGATCACGATCCACTCGGTGCTGGATATCACTTAATCCAATCTCGCATTGCTATTGGTGCTGGTGAAATCTGGGGATGGGGTCTGTTCAAGGGGCCCATGACGCAATTGAATTTTGTACCAGAACAGCATACAGACTTTATTTTCTCCGCAGTCGGGGAAGAATTTGGTTTTGTCGGTTGTTTGTTAGTACTGTTTGTCTTCTGCTTAATTTGCTTCCGTCTACTGCATATTGCCCAAACCGCCAAAGATAACTTTGGTTCTTTGTTGGCTATTGGCGTTTTGTCCATGATTGTGTTTCAGCTGATTGTCAACATTGGCATGACTGTTGGTTTAGCACCTGTGGCAGGAATTCCCCTACCTTGGATGAGTTATGGGCGTTCTGCGATGCTCACCAACTTCATTTCCTTGGGAATAGTAGAATCGGTAGCAAATTTTCGACAAAGACAGAAGTATTATTAATTCGTCATTTCTTGTTGGTCATTGATCATTTGTCCTACCCTGCAGGAAGCCCTTCGGGTTCAGCAGTCGCTCATGGGGGAAACCCCCAAGACCGCGCTACTTCACCGCTGGCGCGTCTATGTCCTTTGCTAATGACCAATGACTAATGACAAATGACTATTAACAAGTATTAAGCTATTAAAAGGAAACAAATGAGGCTAAAAAAATGATTCTGCCTGGAGCAACTGTTCGCGTCAAGAATCCCGCAGATACTTATTATCGCTACGAAGGACTCGTGCAACGGGTGAGTGATGGCAAAGTAGCCATATTATTTGAAGGTGGTAACTGGGATAAATTAGTTACCTTTCGTCTGAGCGAATTGGAACTCGTAGAAACCACCGCCGGACGTAAAAAAGCCAAATAAGATTAGTCATTAGTCATTTGTTCTTTGTTATTTGGCAAAAACTAATGACTAATGACGAATGACTAATGACTAAATTACTATGCGCCTTCCCCTACCACAGTTTGCCACTGGCGATCGCCATCCGAACCACATTGCGGAGGTGATTGAAACTACTAGTACTGAATTTTTAGCTCAGTGTTTAGAGCCAGAAGATTTAAGCTTTCCCTCGATGCCACCCTTTGGTAGTTGGGTCTGTTCTATAGATGAAGAATCTGGCAATCAAATTTATGCTGTAGTGTATTATGCCACAACCATGCCCATAGATTCCGTACACAGAGCGAGAGCATTAGGGTTGTCCTTGCAAGACTTACGGGAAGAACAACCCCAAATATTTGCCATGCTCCGCACAGAATTCCGGGCTGCGATCGTGGGATTTGAACTATCTTCGCAAAATCAAAGTTATAACCAAAGAGTATATCAGTATCTTCCACCCCGTCCCCCGCAAATTCATCAAGCTGTTTATCGATGTGAACCAGAAGCTATCATTAAATTTACTGAAGAATTAGATTTTTTACGGACACTGCTGTGTATAAATGGTGCGCCAATCGAGTCTTTAACCGCAGCTGCCATTCGAGATGTATACCAGTTACGCAAAGCTGACCGACAATGGCTAATTAAAGCTGGACGTAGCTTAAGTGTGCTACTTAAAGACGACTACGATCGCTTACGGTTCATTTTGAGTCAAATCCACCCGTAGGTAGTTAATTCTTAAATAATTGCCTAGTTAGTGTAAATTAAGAAGATTTTTGATTTTTTGTCAGGTGGCTTCCCTATTTATTCTTATTGATCGGGCGATCGCCCCCAAGGTAATCGCTGTTTTACCATAGCCCCTTCAATTCCTATATATGGAACTAGTATCACAAGTTCTTGTTCTGGAACCAACTTCCCAAGTTCTTGGCAAAGAACCAATTGTTCCCTTTGCTATTTTGCTGGTGGTCATCTTAGTTATACCCATCATGTTTGAGCGATTAAGATTACCAGGATTAGTGGGTTTGGTTTTTTCAGGGCTAGTACTTGGGCCTTCAGGTTGGAATCTTTTTCAGTCTGACTCTCCCATGATTAACCTACTATCAGACATTGGGTTAATTTATTTGCTGTTTGTCGCTGGGCTAGAAATTGATTTAGAACAGTTTCGCCGGAAAAAAAGTCGTGCTTTTGGGTTTGCTAGCTTTACTTTCAGTGTACCCCTACTCATGGGAACCTTAGTAGGGCTGATTCTAGGCTATGGCTGGAATACTTCAATCTTAGTTGGCTCTTTATTCGCTTCCTATACCCTTTTGGCATACCCCATAATCAGCCGTTTGGGAGTGGTAAGCAATGAAGCTGTTACTGTCACCATTGGAGCTACGATTTTTACAAACATTGGTGTAGTACTAATATTAGCCATTTGTGTAGCTGTCTCTCATACTCAAGCATTTAGCTTTGCGAAACTACTCACTTTGTCTGGTTGGTTAATGATTTACTCTGTGGCCGTTGTCACAGGCTTTGATTGGGCAGGCAAAGAATTTTTCAAACGGTCTGGAGACGATGAAGGAAACAAGTTTTTATTTGTGTTGCTTTCTGTGTTTCTGGCAGCTGTGGGCGCTCAATTGATTGGGGTAGAAAAAATTGTTGGTGCTTTTTTAGCAGGTTTGGCAGTGAATGAAGCTGTGGGTGAAGGCCCAGTCAAAGAAAAGGTGGTATTTATTGGCAGTGTGCTGTTCATTCCCATTTTCTTTGTAGACCTTGGCTTATTGATCGATCTACCTACCTTTGCGAACAATCTGAACACGCTCAAGTTAACGCTGTTAATCGTAGTTGGTTTGATTATCAGTAAATTGATCGCAGCTTTGTTGACAAAACTGGTTTACCGCTATAAATGGCAAGAAATGCTAACGATGTGGTCGCTGTCACTACCCCAGGTTGGTACAACGTTAGCAGCAACTTTAGTAGGATATCAGTCTGGGTTGTTGCCAGTAGAAGTATTACATAGTGTGATTGTTTTAATGCTCGTCACATCAACCTTGGGGCCGTTGATAACCAGTCGAATAGCTGTTGGTTTGAATTCCCCACCAGATGAAGATCCAGCACCATCCCTAGCTGAGGAGAAGGCATTAGAAACAGACAATGCTTTTACTATAGTCGTACCTATATATAATCCTCAGACCCAGCAGTATTTGATCGAAATGGCAGCGTTATTAGCACGTCAGTCTCATGGCAAAATTATACCCCTGGCGATCGCTACTGCTGCTGCTCACATGGATGCGCCCCAGTTAGAAGCATCTCTACAACGGAGTGAATGGTTATTGAATAAAGCCACGACACAAAGTCGAGCTTTGGGCGTAGCCGCAGAACCAGTGCTGCGAATTGATGATGCCTTTGCTCAAGGAATTAGCAGAGCAGCTCGCGAACAAAAGGCTAATTTAATTGTTATGGGTTGGGGTAAACGGACTGGGTTACGAGCGCGTTTATTTGGAAATGTGATTGATGGTGTGCTTTGGGCATCTCATTGTCCAGTAGCAGTGACACGTCTAGTAGAATCACCGAAAAAAATTCAGCGGATCTTAGTACCAATAGAAAACTTAACAGCACCAACATTACAACCTGTACAATTTGCCCAGATGCTAGCAGAGGCAAATCAGAGCCACATTACTGTGCTGAATGTGTGCGATCGCCGCACTAGTTCTAGTAAAATTGCTTGGAGGCGATCGCATCTCTCCTTATTGGTATCTAAATTGGCTTTAGCCAATGCCCCAGAAATTCAAATCATCGCTCACGAAAATGTTGCCCAAGCGATTTTACAGGCAGCAAGATTATATGATTTAGTAGTTTTACCTTTTATACGTAATCGTACCAGTCCTGGAGGGTTAGCCATTAGCGATGTCACAACCCAGTTAGCCAGACAACTCACCTGCTCAATTATTATGCTTGGAGAACCGCAACGCACTCAAAGCACAAATTTAATTTTGCCTACCACGGTTAGCAGCATTACATCTGCTGTATGATGTAAGGCAGAATACAGTTCAGGTAAGTAGACTTGGGCTGCGTTAGCGTAGTCCGCACTTCGAGTGAGCTTCAGTGACCGCCGGAGGCATCAAATTTCTAAAAATATTAGTAATAAATGAATCAGCTGTAAGAATTTATATCTATATTATTTGCATATATTTGCAGCGCGAGTGTCAACCCGATCTCGACTAATTTTTGGTCTCCAAATAAAAATTTAATAACCGTAAAAATACTTTATATTTTTGAAGATTTGATAAAGATCGGTTGAATAACAAACAATTTTTAAACAATTTTTGTTATTTTGCTAATTGAATTCTTAAGAAAACAGGTAAAAATATAACAAAACTACAACTGTGAAAAAATAGGTAAGTTCAACAACAATTTTTGATAGAGCCTTGTTATTTTTTTTTGTTTTGTATTTTTGTACCCAAGGTGGGTAATCTAAAAGTAAGCGCAATAGCTACTGAAAATATTTGTAAGTAACTGGGAAACTATGAGAATTTTGGTGACGGGCGGTGCTGGGTTTATTGGTTCCCATCTCATCGACCGACTAATGGCTGCTGGGCATGAAATAATATGCCTGGATAATTTTTACACTGGTCATAAACGCAACATTTTGAAATGGTTAGACCATCCGTACTTTGAATTGATCCGTCACGATATTACCGAACCAATTCGGTTAGAAGTCGATCAAATTTATCATTTAGCTTGTCCTGCTTCACCAGTACATTACCAGTACAACCCAGTTAAAACTGTTAAAACTAACGTGATGGGAACACTAAATATGTTGGGGCTAGCTAAACGTGTGAAAGCAAGGTTTTTCTTAGCTTCTACTAGTGAAGTATACGGAGATCCAGAAATTCATCCCCAAACTGAAGAGTACAGAGGTAGCGTTAATCCCATTGGAATACGTTCATGTTATGACGAAGGTAAAAGAATTGCTGAGACTCTAGCATTTGATTACTACAGGCAAAATAAAGTTGATATTCGAGTTGTGCGGATCTTCAACACCTACGGGCCGAGAATGTTAGAAAATGATGGTCGGGTGGTGAGCAACTTTATAGTTCAAGCCTTGCAGGGTAATCCTTTAACCGTGTACGGTGATGGTTCGCAAACTCGTAGTTTCTGCTACGTTTCTGATTTGGTAGAAGGATTCATCCGCCTAATGAATAGCGACTACATTGGCCCAGTCAACCTGGGTAATCCTGGTGAATACACGATTTTACAATTGGCACAAACTGTGCAAAATATGATTAATCCAGACGCGCAGATTAAATTCGAGGCACTACCTTCGGACGATCCCCGACGTCGCCAGCCTGATATCACAAAGGCAAAAACTTGGTTAAATTGGGAACCTACCATTCCTCTACAAGAAGGTTTAAAACTAACAATAGAAGATTTTCGCGATCGCATTCAAAGCGATGTCAATAATTCAACCACCTGAGTTACGTCTAGCGTCGCTCTAAATTTTCATCCAGGCTAACCCCATCGGTAGCTAGTATATTTAGTTGCTGAGTTTTCCCAAGTGTCTAAGTGTAAAATTGAGAATTTTTTTTGAAAATTAAGCCCAAAAAAGTGAGGAGTTAAATAAATGCGTGTTTGCGTTATTGGTACTGGTTACGTTGGTTTAGTTACAGGCGCTTGCTTGGCTCATATTGGGCATGATGTAATTTGCGTAGACAACAACGAAGAAAAAGTTAAGTTAATGAAGTCTGGGCAATCTCCAATTTTTGAGCCAGGACTCTCAGAAATTATGCAGTCTGCCATTCAAACAGAGAAGATTCATTTTACTAGCGATCTTGCTGCTGGAGTTTCCCATGGAGAAATTTTGTTTATTGCTGTAGGAACGCCACCTTTACCCACTGGTGAAAGTGATACTCGTTACGTCGAAGCTGTAGCTCGTGGGATTGGGGAAAATCTCAACGGTGGTTATAAAGTCATAGTGAATAAATCTACAGTACCCATTGGTTCAGGTGACTGGGTGCGGATGCTTGTTCTAGATGGTGTTGCAGAGCGGCAGAAAACACTGATACCCGCAGGTGGAGTGCCGAGTGATGAGAAATTACCTGAATTTGTAGCCGAGTTTGATGTAGTCAGCAATCCAGAGTTTTTGCGCGAAGGTTCGGCAGTTCACGACACCTTCAACCCCGATCGCATTGTATTAGGAGGCAATAGCCAAAGAGCAGTAGCCTTAATGGAACAGCTGTATGCTCCAATTGTGGAACGCAAGTACGCTGACGATCAATCTTTACCCCCTGTGCCAATTTTGGCAACAGACCTGAGTTCGGCAGAGATGATTAAATATGCCGCTAATGCCTTCTTAGCTACTAAGATTAGTTTTATTAACGAAGTTGCTAATATTTGCGATCGCGTCGGTGCTGATGTTACTCAAGTAGCTAAAGGTATCGGTCTAGATTCCCGTATTGGTAACAAGTTTTTACAAGCTGGTATTGGTTGGGGTGGCTCTTGTTTTCCCAAAGATGTCTCCGCTCTGATTCACACTGCTGATGACTATGGTTATGAAGCCCAGCTACTGAAATCTGCTGTCAGTGTCAACGAACGTCAGCGGTTGATTGCTTTGGAAAAACTCCAACAAGTTCTAAAAATTCTCAAAGGCAAAACAGTCGGACTACTCGGACTGACCTTTAAGCCCGATACCGACGACTTGCGCGACGCTCCAGCACTCAACCTAATTGAACAGCTAAACCGACTGGGAGCTAAAGTTAAAGCCTATGACCCCATTGTTTCCCAAACAGGTCTACGTCATGGACTTTCTGGTGTGCTAGTAGAAACCGATGCCGAAAGACTCGCTGACGGCTGTGATGCCTTAGTACTTGTCACCGAATGGCAGCAATTCAGCACTCTGGACTATGTGAAGATGGCGAAACTGATGGCCCACCCCGTTATCATTGATGGTCGTAACTTCCTCGACCCCGAAGCAATGATCCGCGCTGGATTCCAATATGTAGGCGTGGGAAGATAGAAAGTAGAGACGCGATTAATCGCGTCTGTACAGGAGTTAGGAGTGATAAATAAAAATTAATTACAATTTATAATTAACAACTCCTAACTTTCTTCAAAACCTAAAGATTTAAATTACCGCCTAGATGATTCTAGGCGGTATTTAATTTGTTTAAATTACTCTACTTTAATTTTTTGCCTATAATTTGGGATTAAGGACTATTTGGAATACGTTCAATTTCAGCATATCCACTGAAAATAATTTTTTGACCTTCAGTTTCTAATCGGTTGAGGCGCATTTTCACTCCATCAAGGTCAAAACGATCCAAATCGACCATATTATCTAAAATTTCTACCAACGCTACGCTCAAGGTTTGCGAGATTTCCCGTTGTGCTTCTGGTACTTGGTCAAGTTGAATTTTCGGATCTTTGAAAGAAACTCGCCGCCGTCTTTCAATACCTACAGTTAAAATCATGCTCAGGGGTACAAGTTCGCCATTATTTAAATCTGCTTTTGCTAGAAGCTGTAAGCGATTTTCTGGCAATAGCTGTATCTGGACATCTGTAAAGGAGACTGGTTCACCGCCAGATAATTCTGTCAGTGATGGTACGGTGAGGTTAAGCAGGCGCTTTTTCACCAGTTCCGCATTAAAGGCTTGGTTTATGCCTGCTTCTGATAAGATTACTTGAGCGATCGCTTGAGTAGGTTGCTTAAGGCTAAGTTTGCCCTTTAAAACCGAACCGAAGTCAATGGCCACCGCATCAGTTTCAAACGACATCTCCTCAACCGCGAAATCTCTCCGAATCACCAACCCACGACCGCTCATTTTGAAGCTATCAATGCTGCCTTGTAAGAGCTTGCTGGAAGGATAGCAGCGCACAAAGACTTCTACTGACTCGCTCGTGCTAAACAGGTGGCGAATCGTTTGGCTGGCGACTGTGTTGAGCATCCGCTCTCCCCAATCTGTGCCTTTAGGATCTTGTAAACCAGTAAGTCCGCCGAACATGTGGTTTTGGGTCTCTAGAAGTTCTTTGTACTTTTGTAACAAATCATGAAGAATACAGCAAGCGATCCCGTGATTAATTGTGCTGATGGATAGGCATAGAATAGCTGATAACTGATAAAATATGTATTAAATATTACTAGTGTGACTTAGTTGGGAGAAAGTTGCAGCATTGATGACAATAGTAATCCTAAGAGAATGAGATTACTGTGGCGTAGTATTTTATAGATGGTTAAAATGTATCATTTATAAAACTATAATACATTTTTGCTACTGTAGTAATACATAAAGTTAGCCTGAGTCTTCCTGAGTCAGCTTCAACCTCATGGTTTCCACACGGAGCGCGAGGTCTTAGAATACGCTTAAATACCGCATTAGCAATATTAATCGTGCTAATTTTGATATGATTCTGGATTTATTTAAACCATAAAACCAGAATCAGATCAAGATATTCACGCCCTTTGGCAATTTTCGTTATGGTTTGTGTGGCGATCGCTCCATAGTTTTTGTAATTTGAAATTCATTAATCGAGTTTCTAGAATTCAGATATATTGGTATTGAGTTTATTTTCTTGCTGCTGACATCAATTGCTGGAGGTACTGTGGTTCTTCTCCCAGCCAATCTAGATTTTGGGCAGTGCTATCGAAGATTGATGAGGTTTTGAAAGGCTCAAACTCGCCGCGTGATGCCGCTTCTGCCGTTTTTGCTAAGAGCGATCGCACTTGCTCGTTATTCATTGGCTGGAACGTCCGCACTGCTTCAAAAGCTTGCTCTAGAATCTCCATGCTGTCAATTCCGGTAATTACAACCGATGTGGGCAGATTCAAAGCATAGTGTAAACATTCAATTGGCGTTACAGTATTTGACTGTAAAAGAATACCGTTTGCCAAGCTTTTCATTCCCAGAACGCCGATGTTTTGTTTAACTAGCTCTGGCACAACCAGCTTTTCAAAGCTTCGGTAGTGGGCATCCATCACATTGAGAGGCATCTGCACTGTATCAAATTTAAACCCATTAGTGGCTGCAACTTCCAGCATATGCAGATGAACATAGGGGTCTTTATGCCCAGTAAAACCTATATATCGGAGTTTGCCAGCTTCCCGTGCCTCAATCAAGGCAGCATTCGCCCCTTCTTCGTGAAAAACTCGATGCGGGTCTTCGTGCCGCAGGATTTCGTGGTGCTGAACGAGATCGATGCAATCAACTTGCAGGCGTTGGAGTGATTCGTCTAGCTGTTTTGCGGCTGCTTTTTTAGAGCGACCATCGATTTTCGTCATCAGGAACACTTTGTCTCGATAGCCATCGCCTAGCGCTTTTCCCATACGAATCTCGCTAAGTCCACCATTGTAATCCCAACTGTTATCCATAAAGTTTATGCCGCGATCGATCGCGGTTCTAACAATTCGGATACCTAGTTCCTCATCAACATACTTCAAGGCGATGTGCCAACCACCCAATCCGATGGCGGAAACTTTCTCTCCTGTACTACCGATAACTCGGTATTGCATTTGTGAATTTGACGTAGTTTCTGACATGAGTTTTCCAAGTCTTTCAGCTATTACTTAAATACATATAGCCATCTGCCAATTCAAACACAAGAGAAAGTTGGTAATATCTTGCTGAAGATACACTTTTCAAGCCGATCGGGAAATGACTGAAGAAGCCAAAATATCGATGGCAATTTGCTATGTTTGAGGTAAAGAATTAAGGGTACAGCATTGCTGCACCCCTACAACATATTTGGTTCAAATAAATGAAAACTGTTGTACAATATCGACAATTACTTACCACTATAAAAAAAGGCAATTTCTTTTTCTTTTAGGGGTGCGAAACCAGCATCTAGAAGTAATTGGTCGAGTTCTGCTTGGGGAATGTGTTTTGCGCCAATTCGTACAATGCGCGATCGCATGGTATTAGATACACCACTGCGCTGTCTATTGCTTTCTAGCGCCATAACTTTACTATAAAGTTCTAGCTTGGCAGGGGGAATGGGAGAACCATCAAAATCAATTCCCTGTGCGATCGCTTCATCAATCGCATCAGCTCCTGTAGTAGTTTGATTCCCTGGGTTAGTTTCGGTAGGCATAGTGATTTACTCTTCTTCGCTATGGGTAGATTTTACCAGCCTTACTGACACCAAAGTTGCCCGAACTCACGTTTACAGAAGTTTTCATGTATTTGAACCACATCTGTTGTAGGGGCGCAAGGCTTTGCGTCCCTACTAATCACGAGCTTGTCGCGTCACCACACCACCAACAAACGCCCCTAAGATAGTGCCTGTCCATAGCCCTGTTGTGCTACCTTGCCATATTGCTCCTGGTGTTATCCAAGCGTTGCACATCTCCTTTAAACCCCAAGGTTGGTTTTGACACTTTTGACTATGGAGCATCATGGTAATTTGCCCACTAGTGTAAGCGCCAAAAAAACCTGATGACAGCGCCAAGAAAGTGCAAATTAAAATTTTATTTTTTATCATTTGTCATTAGTCATTAGACATCTTGCAAAAGTAACAAATGCCAAGATGTTGGGCAAAGGTTAAAGGTTACTGGGTTTGGGAAAATTCTATACCTTTACCCTTTACCCCTTACCCTTTTCCCACAATGTCAAGAAGTCTATTAGTCATTGGTCATTATTCCCCATACCCAATGCCCTATTCTCAATCAACCTGTATTTCTCATCCCAGCAGCAATCCCATTAATAGTTAACAATGCTCCTCGCAGTAACTCGCCTTTGCTGTAACGAGAATGAATTACTCCAGAAGTAGCAGTAGTATTTTGGGACTGCCGTAGACGCTTGAGTAGTGAAACTTGGATAAATCCCAAGGGGACAATTGTCCCATTCCGTAACTGCACAGATCGTTGCAATATCGGATCGCCATCTAACAGTCGATTATGATCGGTGATTTTTAACACCAAATCCCTTGTCAGATAGAACTCGCTAGCAATTTGGTCAAAAACCTTGGCAAAACGAAGTCGATCTTCTGGTTTTGAGAGTTCTTGGACGTAGTGGTGTGCCATTTGTATATCTACTTTTGCCAAAGTCATCTCGGCTTTAGAAATCACCATCTTGAAAAAGGGCCACTTAACGTAAAAGTAGCGCAGTAATTTCAAGTGTTCTTCTGGTTCTGCGTTCAGGAATTCTTGTAAGGCTGTGCCAACGCCATACCAGGAAGGAAGTAAAAAGCGGGTTTGCGTCCAGCTAAATACCCAAGGAATAGCTCGCAGACTGCTTAAATCTTTTTTACCAGATGGACGACGGGCGGGACGGGAACTAATTTGCAGTTGACTAATTTCTTCAATGGGGGTTACTTCGTGGAAGAAATCAACAAAATCAGGCTGTTCGTAGATTAAAGCTCGATAATGTTGACGCGATCGCACTGCTAATTCTTCCATAATCTCATTCCAGGGTTCAATATCATCAAACCCTGTCCGTAACAGGCTGGCTTGAATCACAGCTGTGGTGATGGTTTCCATATGGTACAAAGCCAAGTCCAACAAGGAATATTTGGAAGCTAAAACTTCTCCTTGTTCAGTAATCTTGATTCGCCCATTGATACTATGACCTGGTTGAGCCAAAATCGCTTCATAAGCAGGGCCCCCACCCCGTCCCACAGAACCGCCGCGTCCGTGGAAAATTCGCAAATTTAGATCGTAGTTTTCTGCTATTTGTTGCAGTGATTTTTGAGCTTTATGAATTTCCCAATTACTGCTTAAAAAACCAGAGTCTTTGTTGCTGTCAGAATACCCCAGCATTACTTCTTGCAAGTTGGGGGTGATGGATGAGGCAGGGGAGCAAGGGAGCAGGTGGTCACTGAGCGTAGCCGAAGTGGGAGCAGGGGAGGCAGGGGGGGCAGGGGAGGGTGAATTTTCATCTGCACCTTCTGTTTTTGTCTGTTCGTAGCCGCCGGCTAATAAAGCGCGATATAACGGCAGTTCAAACAGTTTTCGCATGACGCTTCTGGAGCGTTGTAAATCTTCTACTGTCTCAAATAGGGGAATAACTTGAATAGTTCCGACGGCAATGGCGGGGTCAAAAAGTCTGGCTTCTTTGGCTAAAAGCAATACTTCCAGCACGTCGCTCACGTCGCGGCACATACTGATAATGTAAGTTTGGCAGATGTTCAGACCAAATTCTTGTTGGAGCGATCGCACGACGCGAAAGGTTTCAATTACATCGTTGGTTTTTTCGGAAAATGGCAATTCTGCCGGAATTAATGGTCTGCGGGTTTGCAGTTCGCCTGTAAGCCAAGTAACTCTTTGCTCCTCGGATAGTTCGTTGTAAGGTTGAGGTAATATTTGCAGGTATTCCAGAATCTCATTGAGCGCATCGGCATGGCGAGATGATTCTTGGCGGATATCTAACTGTGTCAAGTTAAAGCCAAAAATTTCTACCTGACAAATCAGATTTTCTAATTCTCGACAACTTAAACCTGTTTCTGTCAAGTTGCGCTGAATCATTCGCAGTTCTGCTAAAAAATCGGCACCCGAACGATACAGAGGGCTGTCTTGATTTGTTGGCGTTTCCCGATTGTACAAAGCGAGATTGCGATCGCGAGTATTTTCCAGCCGTTTCAGTACGTAAGCCAGTTTCAGCCGATAAGGTTCTTGTCGATAACGCAGTGCCAGTGCATCGTAGACTTCACTCAATTGCGACTGATCCAATTCTAGAGATTCAAGTAAGTCTGGTAAAACATCACTCCAGTGCATCGACACACTCAACAATTCAATCAGATTTTTCACTGACTGAATATATCTCCCGATCACCATTTTGCGCTGATAGCAAGCTGTTTTCCAGGTGATTTCAGGTGTGACTGATGGGTTTCCATCTCTGTCTGAACCTACCCATGAGCCAAAAGAGCAAAAGTTTTTACTCGGTGGTTCAAGCCAAGGAAAGGTATTGGATAGAGCGTGTTTGAAACGTTTATACAGTTGGGGAATGCCATCAAATAAAACTTCTTGGAAGTAGTGCAGGGCATAATCTACTTCATCTAGCACTGTGGGTTTGAACTGGTGAAGTTCATCTGTACGCCACCACAGGCGAATCTCTTCGAGCAATTGTTCGCGGACATCTACTGCTTCCCAAGGATATGCTCCTGGTGTACTCCCAGAGTGATTTTCCAAGGTATCCAGTTTTTGCAAAAGTTGTACCACCTGTCGCTGCTTATCTCGGATGGTATGGCGAACAATTTCCGTCGGATGCGCTGTAAAAACTAACCGCACATCCAGATGTGCAATTAGACGTTGAATTTGCTGGGGTGGTACATTCAGTTTGAATAAATAGGGAAACAAGGCAGCAAAAGTACCTTTTGGTTTGACTTGCGCCTTTTCGAGATAATTCTTTTTGAGGAAGGCTGCTGCTATTCCCTTGCTAACGGGCGCATCATCTTCTCTTTGATTGGAGGAATAGTTAACATTAGACGGTGTTTCCGGCTCCATAGCCTCTGTTTCTGCTTCATAACGGCTCAATTGCTGCCGTTGTTCGTATTCCTGCTCTATGATGTTAATCAGCTGAAAATACAGAGCGAAAGCACGAGCCGCGCGAATTGCTTCATTGATATTTAATTGTTCAATTAATTTGACGGCTGAGGATGCTTGGTCATTTGTTGCTTGCCCCTCTGGCGAACATAGATCGCGCAACTCACGTAACAAGTCTACCATATTTTGACCGCATTCTTGCCGGAGAACTGACTCCCACAATTCTTCCACTACCTGGAGACGATGACGCAAAAATAATTCCGACACCGGGTATATATCAGCAGTTTGAGACGAAGAGTATAAAAGGGAACCCATATTCTCTATTCTTGTAAAGCTAATTATTGTTTACGGTTCTAGGTTTTGCACTTAATGCTCACTGGGTTGTTCCTGAGCAAATAATTATTTGGTGTATATCTTCTCATCTTGATTGATTTCGCGTTCATCGGGGAAATCTAGATTGGGTAGGCGATCGCCTCGAAATAATTCTTCACTAGCTTCTCCTATGGCTTTTAGTGCTCTGACTGTGGTTTTTCCAGTAATCAGTAGCAGTAATATAGACGCTGTACTTATTTGTAAAAGGAGCGATTGAGGAATGGGAAACAAATCCAGATTGGATGTGGGTTTAGGTGAAGACTGTTGATTGGTAGGAGGCATTGCTAATTTTTGGTTATGGGAATTATGAGTAGAGACGCGATTTATCGCGTCTTTTAGGAGAGACGCGATTCATCGCGTCTGTACAGGAGTTAGGAGTTAGGATGACTCCAACGATAAAGGGAGGGAGTTTAATGAGATAAGCTTATTATTTGTTTCGCCCATCAAGCGCATTAGCGTAGTGGAACACAAGTCCCGCTTTAAAGGACAAGTCATCAGCCAGTCATATAGAATTATTCTGACTCCTGGCTCCTAACTTTTAACTCCTAACTAACTCCTAACTTCTGATTTCTGACTCCCTATTAGTAAAATAAACGCAAAACTCAACATTAGTCAGACTTGCAACCTATACAAGACTATCTTGTCCGATTTTGTGAGCTACGAAGGTAACAAAATTGTTAAAAAAAAACGTCAGAGTGTGATAGACCTATGGTTCTAGTTTACAAGTGCAGGCACTATCCCCCAACCATCGCTTCCTGTAAAGTTAACTGAGCATGAAAACAGTAGTACCAGATCGCCAGCAATCCTTAGTGCAATGGGTAAGCCAAGCAACAGGGATCAACACTTTCGGAGTGAAAGTCCGGTTGCGGGGAAATGACCTTCATATTCTTTGTGAAGGTACAGAATGTCCGCAGCGTTGGCGTACTTTGTCTGATTTGCTGCAAGCACTACAGCAAACAAACTTAGATATCCTCACAAACAGCGAACAAACCTCAATATATCAAGTATTTGTCTATGGCCGCAGAAAAGGGGAACACCGCCCCTCATGGTGCCATCGGGTTCATCTCAATCAAATAGATAAGCATCTCGATCAGGTGCAACAAGCGCTGCTAGCAGACTCGGAAAAATCAAAACAATCGGGTGGGGCGCTAATTGTCTCTAACGAAAGTTTGGCACGCCAAGGCAATCCAGAGGCGATCGCTCGATATCTGAGTGAAACTCTGAGTACGCTAGGTGTATCAGTACAGGTAAAAATTAAGCTATATAAACCCAAGAATTCTCAGCCAGAAGAAAATCGCCTGTGGGTATTTTGCCAGTCAAGCTATAGCCCTGATGCATCGTTGCTTGCTGAACCCATAGCACAAAAGTTGCGTTATCTCAAGCTTTCCGGCTACCAAGATGCCGTAATTGTTTCTCAAGTGAGCGGCGAAACTGCCCCTGATTGGCTGCTGCGGGTGGATTTGACGCCACCAGAGGTGATGCTGAAGGAGTGGGCGCGTTGGGGAGATGTCCAAGCGATATCGCTCGATTATTAGCTGAAGTTCTATCAGGATTAAAAGTTGGCGTCCAAGTTTCTTTGAAAGAATCAACGCTACATATTTTTTGTATCCCAGCTTTCGATCCTTTAGGAACTGCCCCGATCCCAGACAAGGTAGCGTGCTTAGAGGCGATTTTACCGCAGCTAGAAGCGATCGCTCCTCAAGGCATTCTCGCCGCCACCGTATACGGACAAAAAGCAGGCGACAAGGAACCCACTTGGGTTGATTGGCTGAGTTTACCCGCAGCAAACCATCCCGCTTTTGCCATATCACCACTTGATTTGGCAAATACTGGCGATGAATCAGCGATCGTATTTTTACTAGAGCGCTTACTCAATCCTGATTTGGATTGGCGACTATTGACAGGGGGAATTCGCGTACTTCTACTGAACAAAAATGGTTTATTGCACATTATGTGTGATGCACCTGTTTGTCCACAGCGACAACAAGTAACAAGTAAAATTACGCAGTTTATCCGCCAGTTAAAAATTTCCGGTATCATGGGAGTACGTATCTACGGTCGGCGTGCTGGGAATAAAGAACCTTTTTGGCATTATGGCGTCGATCTTGAACATCGCCAACGTTTAGTACCAGAAGCAACCCCAGAATTTGCTGCTACTTCTATATACATTGACGATTTAGTAACATCTGAGACTAGTGAACCAATTTTGCGCCCAGACTTAACGACAGAAGAAGTTCAAAATTTTGTAACCGAAGTAGCGCGAGATTGGATAGCAACGGCGAGTTCAACTGCGAGAAAATTCTTGTTGAAAAGCCAGCTATTTACCGAAAGCAACGAGTCAGCGGAACGTAACCATGATGTTCAAGGAATTAAAATTGCTCTGGTTTGGGGAACACTGGGATTATTGCTCACCCTCCAAACTGATTGGATATTGGGTCGAATTATTGCACTTAATACGCCCAGTTCGTCAAAAGTAGCTAGTGCCACCCTCCCATCTTCATCTTCTGAGCAAAAGGCAGCTTTGACATCTGGAAAAAATCAGAGTGAGAAAACGACATTTTTTAGCAGCACTTCCAAGACAAAATCTCCTCCAAATCAGAGTTCTGTATTTAATGCTTCGGAATTTACTCAAAGCGATGATACCCCAAAAAATAATTTGGCAGCCGCACCACTGAAGGGAAAAGCCACCGCAACAGCTATTCTTTTAGCAGCGCGATCGCAGATGCCAAGTTTTAATGTTAGGCAGTTAGACGAGCAACTAGCACTGTATAAACAGCGTTTAGCTAGAACTGGTAGTCCCCCAGATGTATTGATTATTGGCTCCTCCCGCGCCCTCAGAGGAGTAGATCCCGCAGCACTTTCTAAAGCTTTAGCGACTCAAGGCTATCCAAATCTTGACGTGTTTAACTTTGGGATCAACGGTGCTACGGCACAAGTTGTAGACTTTGTGATTCGTCACGTACTAGAACCATCAGAACTACCCAAAATAATTATCTGGGCAGATGGGGCGCGTGCTTTCAACGGTGGACGCGAGGATATTACCTTTAAATCGCTTGCGGCATCCGTTGGTTATAAGCAAGCATTCCAAAAAACAGCAACTACTGCAAATAGCAATAATTTACCAGAGAATACAGTCAATTCGGAAGAACAAAAGACAAACGAAGAAAAACAGGAAATTAGTACTTATGAAGCCGTCAATCAGTCATTAAATCAGGCTCTCGCCTCTGTTTCTACTAGCTATCAAAACCGCGACCAAATTAAAAGTTTACTGCAAAAACAACTGCTCTTATTTGGTAAAAATCAAACAGTTGTATCACAAAAACAGTTGACAGACGGTACTTCAGATGAAAGTATTTCCCAGCAAGCCGTTGACTTTGATGGCTTTCTACCCTTGTCGATTCGCTTTAATCCCGCGAGATACTATCAAAAACATTCTAGAGTTCCCGGAAATTATGACAACGACTATAAATCTTTCCAAGTAGAAGGACAGCAAGATACTGCTTTTCAAGAAGTGCTTCAGTTTACCCAGTCTCAGAAAATCTCTTTAGTATTTGTCAATATGCCTCTGACAGCAGATTATTTAGATCCAGTGCGTAAACAATATGAGCAACAATTTCAGCAATATATGTTGCGTTTGGCTACTAATCCTAACTTTATTTATCGTGATTTGAGTCAACAGTGGCCAAAAGTAAATGATTTCTTTTCCGATCCTAGCCACCTCAATCGGTTTGGTGCATACGAAGTATCGAAAAAGCTAGCTAACGATCCGATGATTCCTTGGCCAGTGAAGTAGGGAGTGGGAGTGGGGATGAGAGAGCAGAGGGCAGGGGGCAGGGGAGCAGAGGAGCAGCACTTCGACTCATTTCGGCTACGCTCAATGACCAACGCTCAGTGACCGAGGAGCAGAGGAGTAGAACAGTAGGGGAAGAAGAACTATTTTTACAAATGACAAATGACAAATGACTAAAAAATGAACTTTATATCAATTTTCTATGGGCTGTTCTTATTGAGTGTGTTAGGAATTTACTGGTCTTTAGCACAACATAAATTGCGATTGTGGACGCTGCTAATTGCCAGTCTGGTTTTTTATTCATCTTTGCACATCCAATACATACCATTACTATTAGCATTGACGTTTATCAATTTCCGTATAGGGCTGGGAATTGGTAACAACACATCACCAGGGAAACATTCTCTTGACTGGCAAATTTCTAATGAAGAGTGGCAATTTGCTCAAGTTGATTGGAATCGTCGCCGTTTAAAGATTTTGTGGGTGGGTATAATTCTAAATGTTTTACTGCTATTAGCTTTTAAGTATTTTACCCCTTTATTCAAGTTTGTTTTTCATGTCCAAACAAACTCGCCAGATAGCTCTTTTAAATTAATTGCACCCTTGGGAATTTCATTTTTCACTTTTGAATGTATTGCTTATTTAATAGATGTCTATCGCGGTGCCCCTGCTACTGATAATTTTCTCAAATTTGCTACGTACAAATTATTCTTCGCCAAACTGATTTCAGGGCCGATTACGCGCTACCACAACTTAGCAAATCAATTTAATACACTAGAATTACCCAATACTAATAGAGTAGCCCAAGCGCTGTGGTTGATTGCTAGAGGCGCAGTCAAAAAAGGTATTTTTGCAGACCACTTGGGAATTTTCGTCGATTTATGTTTCGGTAATTTGCAACGGGCCGGTAGTACGGATCTTTGGTTAGCTACATTCGCTTATGGCTTGCAGTTATATCTAGATTTCAACGGTTACGTAGACATTGCCCGTGGTAGTGCGATGCTTTTCGGTTTAGTTCTACCTGAAAATTTCGACTTTCCTTATTTCAGCACCAATATTTCTGAATTTTGGCGGCGCTGGCACATGACTCTGGGAGATTGGTTACGTAACTATGTCTACTTTCCGTTGGGTGGTTCCCGTCGCGGTTTAGTCCGTACCTGCTGGAATTTATTTATTGTGATGCTAATTGCTGGTATCTGGCACGGTGCTGCTTTGGGTTATGTCGTTTGGGGTATATTCCACGGATTAGCTTTAGTGGTTCATCGACTTACAGATTCTATAAGCGATCGCTCTGAAAATCTAGAACAATTCTGGCAAAATCCTCTAGGTATATTTGTTGCTTGGTTCTTAACTCAATTCATGGTTTTTACCTCTTGGATTTGGTTCCGTCTACCTAATCTCCAAGACTCTTCTTTGGTAATTCGGCATCTTTGGGGTTATCCGGCTGACGCCCAGTTTGCTGAAAAGGTTTATGTCGAAGCCTTAAATATGAGCCAATCCCAACTCGCTTGGGTACTTCTAGCTTTAGCTGCCCTTATGGCTGTAGTCTATGCATTCAATCGAATGCTGAAGTTGGAGTTTAACTGGCCCCTTAAGCTTGTCTTCGTTCCCCTATGTTTTTACGCTGTTTGGTTATTAGCTCCTGAAGGCAGTTTGCCCTACATCTACTTTGATTTTTAACTGAACCATCAGACAATGTAAAACTTAATATTTCGTTACAAATTAGCAAGAATTAAAATCTTTCCCACCAGCTAATTGTAAAGAAAGGTAAAGTTAAATAACGAGGCGATCGCTTCATTAAAAACGATCGCTAGTTTATTGTTGAAATGGCTGAAAAAGCCTGAATCCATTACTTTTATCTTGATTATTTATAGAAGGAAAACTTTACAGTTCGATGAGCTTGTTAAAGAATTATGTTACAGAATATTAAGTCACAGTTCGCGTCAAAGTAAATTCATGTAGACTGTATTTCAACAGGCGAAAATAAAATCGCTTGTTGCATATTTAACAACCCATAGCACTTATAAAACCATGACCACAACCTTACAACGGCGCTCCGGCGCTAACGTATGGGATCGCTTTTGCGAGTGGATCACCAGCACCGACAACCGTATTTACATCGGTTGGTTTGGTGTCCTCATGATCCCAACCCTACTAGCTGCTACAACCTGCTTCGTAATTGCTTTCATCGCTGCTCCTCCCGTGGACATCGACGGCATCCGCGAACCAGTTGCAGGTTCTTTGATTTACGGAAACAACATCATCTCTGGTGCAGTTGTTCCTTCTTCAAACGCAATCGGCTTGCACTTCTACCCAATCTGGGAAGCTGCTTCCTTAGATGAGTGGTTGTATAACGGCGGTCCTTACCAGTTAGTAATTTTACACTTCTTGCTCGGTTGCGCTGCCTACCTTGGTCGTCAGTGGGAACTTTCTTACCGCTTAGGTATGCGTCCTTGGATCTGCGTAGCTTACAGCGCACCTCTGGCTTCCGCTACCGCAGTATTCTTGATCTACCCAATTGGTCAAGGTTCTTTCTCTGATGGTATGCCTTTGGGTATCTCTGGAACCTTCAACTTCATGATTGTGTTCCAAGCAGAACACAACATCTTGATGCACCCCTTCCACATGTTAGGTGTGGCTGGTGTATTCGGCGGTTCATTGTTCTCAGCAATGCACGGTTCTCTAGTAACTTCTTCCTTGGTTCGCGAAACCACCGAAACCGAGTCTCAAAACTACGGTTACAAATTCGGTCAAGAAGAAGAAACCTACAACATCGTTGCAGCCCACGGCTACTTCGGTCGGTTAATCTTCCAATACGCTTCCTTCAACAACAGCCGTTCACTGCACTTCTTCTTAGCAGCTTGGCCTGTCGTCGGTATCTGGTTCACCGCTTTGGGTATCAGCACGATGGCATTCAACCTGAACGGTTTCAACTTCAACCAATCAGTAATTGATTCCCAAGGTCGCGTCATCAGCACTTGGGCAGATGTAATCAACCGCGCTAACTTGGGTATGGAAGTAATGCACGAGCGTAACGCTCACAACTTCCCCCTAGATTTAGCTGCTGGTGAAGTTACTCCTGTTGCTCTGACTGCTCCTGCGATCAACGGTTAATTCTGAAGATTTAGCTAAATAAAAAGCGCCCTCCAGAAATGGGGGGCGCTTTTTTGTTGTAATTAACTTAAAAGCTAGGCTAACTTAGCAAAACTTAAAAAAAATGTCTTGAAAAATACAAATTACTAATGTAAAACGTGATATTAGGAGCCGGGAAAGTTTTCCCTTTTTTCTACACAGTCTCCCTGGGGAAGTGAGTTAACAGCATTTTTGGTGTGAGGTAATTCCAGAGAGTCCCGGCTATTAGGGAGAAGGTATTTGGCAAAAGTCTTTGAAAACAGCTTAATTCTCAATTTTTAAGAATTGAGAAAGTTTGTTGTCACCGATTTATAAATAACACAGTTATGTCCACAACTCTAGGAAGAAGCGAAAGCGGCAACCTGTGGGATCGTTTCTGTCAATGGATTACTAGCACCGACAATCGGCTTTATATCGGCTGGTTCGGCGTTTTAATGATTCCTACCCTATTAACCGCTACCATCTGTTTCATTATTGCCTTTATTGCTGCACCACCCGTTGATATTGACGGCATTCGGGAGCCAGTTTCTGGTTCTTTATTATACGGCAATAACATCATCACTGGTGCTGTTGTACCTACTTCTAATGCAATTGGTTTGCACTTCTACCCAATTTGGGAAGCTGCTTCAATGGATGAATGGCTCTACAACGGCGGCCCTTATCAGCTCATTGTCTTGCACTTCCTGCTTGGGATCTTCTGCTGGCTCGGTCGGCAATGGGAGTTAAGCTATCGTTTGGGGATGCGTCCCTGGATTTGCGTTGCTTACTCTGCGCCTGTAGCTGCTGCAACTTCGGTTTTCTTAATTTATCCAATTGGTCAAGGTAGCTTTTCTGATGGGATGCCTCTGGGCATTAGCGGCACTTTTAATTTCATGTTGGTATTCCAAGCCGAGCATAATATTCTCATGCACCCATTCCATGAATTAGGTGTAGCTGCGGTGTTCGGTGGTGCTTTTTTCGCAGCAATGCACGGTTCTTTGGTGTCTTCCTCTCTAGTCAGAGAGACAACAGAAGCTGAATCTATAAACTATGGTTACAGGTTTGGACAAGAACAAGAAACCTATAGCATCGTAGCAGCTCACGGTTACTTTGGGCGGTTAATTTGGCAATATGCCAGCTTTAACAACTCGCGTTCCTTGCACTTTTTCTTGGCTGCTTGGCCTGTAGTTGGGATCTGGTTGACGGCATTGGGCATCAGTACGATGGCGTTCAACCTCAACGGGTTTAACTTTAACCAATCAATTCTTGACTCTAAAGGTCATGTAGTTAATACATGGGCTGATGTACTAAACCGGGCCAATTTGGGTATAGAAGTGATGCACGAACGCAATGCTCACAACTTCCCTCTGGATTTAGCGGCGGGTGAGGCAGTACCAGTGGCAACGATGTCTACGACAGGCGTAGCTGCGGCACCTGTAATTCACGGTTAATTGTAAGTTAAAATTCACTGCGCTCTCTGTATGGAGGGCGCTTTTTTCGTGCATGAAGCTATAGTTATACAAATATTTACACAGATAAAATATAAAAAAAATATCTGGTGTATTTGGGTACAATTACTAAATTGTTACTCATTTATATTAGTGAATGCATTGGTATAAATAAAAATAATTATCAAAACTGTGAGCAGTAGATAAACTAACTACTGATGATTATCCCTGGATACATACATTGTGTTTTCACAGACTACAAATCTCAAATTTTAGTTTTTGTCTCAATTCAATATAAAATCTAAAACTTAAAATCTAAAATCAACATGGCAGACCTAACTCCTAATTCTAGTTTTAGTTTGACACTGCGCTTGCAGATTCCCAATCGTGTAGGGATGTTGGCGTCAGTAACACATGCGATCGCAACCTGTGGCGGTAATCTCGGTCAAATCGATTTAATCGAGCAAACCCGCAAAGAGTCCACCCGCGATCTGACTGTAGATGCTGCTAGTACTGAACACGCTGAAACCATTGTGCAAGCAATCAAAGCCTTGCCAGATATCAAGTTACTCAGTGTTTACGATCGCACCTTTAATTTGCATCGCGGTGGCAAAATCAGCATTAGCAGTAGAATTCCCCTGAAGAGTGTTTCCGATTTGGCAATGGCTTACACGCCCGGAGTCGGTCGAATTTGTACAGCGATCGCTCAAGACCCAGAGGAAGTTTACAACTTAACCATCAAACAAAACACTGTTGCCATTGTTACCGATGGTAGTGCCGTTTTAGGTTTGGGAAATCTCGGCCCAGCTGCCGCCTTACCAGTTATGGAAGGCAAAGCAATGCTATTCAAAGAATTTGCAGGGCTGGATGCTTTTCCCATTTGTCTCGCCACCCAAGATACAGAAGAAATTATCCAGGCAGTTAAAAATATTGCTCCGGTGTTTGGAGGCGTGAATTTAGAAGATATCGCTGCACCTCGCTGCTTTGAAATCGAAAAGAGATTACGCCAAGAGTTAGATATCCCCGTTTTTCACGACGATCAGCACGGTACAGCAATTGTCACCTTGGCTGCGTTATTTAATTCTTTGAAACTGGTACATAAATCCTTAGCAGAAATCAAGATCGTGATTAACGGTGCTGGGGCGGCGGGAGTGGCGATCGCTCGGTTACTCCGTAAAGCTGGGGCAGAAAAAATCTGGATGTGCGACTCTAAAGGGATTCTCTCTACCAGTCGCAGCGATTTGACAGAAGAAAAACTCGAATTTGCTGTGAAAGGTCAGGGTACATTAGCGGGTGCAATGCAAGGGGCTGATGTGTTTATTGGTGTCAGCGCACCAGGAGTTTTGACACCAGAAATGGTGCAATCAATGGCGAAAGATCCAATTATCTTTGCAATGGCAAATCCGATTCCAGAGATTCAGCCAGAATTAATCAGTAAAGATGTTGCTGTGATTGCGACCGGTCGCAGTGACTACCCAAATCAAATCAATAACGTCCTTGCTTTTCCTGGGGTATTTCGTGGTGCTTTAGATTGTCGGGCACAGACAATTACCATCAAAATGTACCTAGAAGCTGCAAGTGCGATCGCCTCTTTAGTTAAGCCTTCAGACTTGAATCGGGAACACATTATTCCTTCAGTCTTTGATGAGCGCGTTGTCACTGCTGTTGCTGCGGCTGTGCAACGTGCCGCACGGGAAGAAGGCATCGCGCGGAATTAATTAACTAAGGGACTTCCAAATAAAAAATATTCAATTATTGATTGTAGGGTGGGCAACATGAGCGCCCAGTTTATATGGCGCTCATGTTGCCCACCCCACAATATTGGATAGTTTATTTCTGGGAGTTTCCTAAAATAATCACTTTTATGAGATGCGCGTCTCGTTCGTCCCTGAACTTTTAGGCTGCAATCAATTTGCGCTATCAACTGATGTTAAACAGATGAGAATTGATGCATGATTGGTGATTAGATGAGTTGGGGCTACCAATTTAGGAGCAAAGTAACACATCTAAAACACCATCATGTCAACTGTTTGCAATGAAGTATCAAATTGGGGACGAGTTTTTACAAGAACTACCACTGATTTTAGCGGGGCCAATCCTCAAATATACTGAGCCAAAGTCTGTGACAGTATGGGTCGCACTCAAACAGTCTTCTCAGGTAAAACTTAAGGTTTATGACACAACAAATGATGGTGAAGTAATCGGAAATTGCTTATTGGAGGGAGAACGCTCTACCTTTGCTCTGGGTAAGTATCTTCATGTAGTTGCCATCACAGCTCGGTCTACAATTGGACATCGCTTAACTGGAGGTCACATCTATGCATACGACCTCCAGTTTACTGTTGCTGACCAAACCCTGCAAATGCAACAAGCATTATGTTCAAACTCCTCTCCTCCAGTCAGCATCAGCTACTTCGATCATCGAAAACCAACCTTTGTTCTACCGCCAAACCATTTTCAAGATTTGCAAATTGTCCATGCTTCCTGCCGTAAACCTCATGGGCATGGGTTTGATGCACTGCCAATTCTCGATAGTATGATTCAGGCGTCAGCAAATCAACCCCAGCACCGACCTCACCAGCTGTTTCT
Source organism: Nostoc sp. DSM 114167 (assembly GCF_052692655.1). Lineage (NCBI taxonomy): Bacteria > Bacillati > Cyanobacteriota > Cyanophyceae > Nostocales > Nostocaceae > Nostoc > Nostoc sp. DSM 114167. The sequence continues at coordinate 1,101,425 of NZ_CP195116.1, read as the reverse complement.
CACGGGAGATCAAATTTATGGAGATGATGTAGCAGAACCATCTCTGTGGGTTGCAACTACTCTTGGTGATGCCCTCTTGGGTTGGGAAGAACGACTTCCGGTAAATGGAGTGTATTGCACTCCCCAGCAGCTACCCCCTAGAGAACGGGCTGATGCTGCGACAAATCAAGCTGGTTTGACGGCAGGATTACATAACAAAGCAGAGAAAGTCAACAGTCATCTTTTCAGTCTGGGTGAATATTACGCTACTTATTTACTCGCTTGGTCGCCAGTGTGCTGGCCGACAACATTTCCTAAAGGACAGCAAGTAATGCGCGATCGCCATGCTATCAAAGACTGGAATCGCGCAGTCAAGCATTTGCGACAATTCATCTATACCCTTTGGAAAGTGCGCCGCGCCCTTGCCAATATCCCCATGTACACCATCTTTGATGACCATGATGTTACTGATGACTGGAATTTGAATCAAGCTTGGTGTTTGCGCGTGCTGGGGCGACCATTAGGGCGAAGAATAGTCCAAAATGCATTGTTAGCCTATACAGTATTTCAAGGTTGGGGCAATACACCAGAGCAATTTGCAGAAGGAAAATCAGGTGAAAAGCTGTTGGCGGCTGCACAAGCTTGGTCAGCTTCCGAAGGAAGAGATGCAAAGGCTAATGAGGCGATCGCTCGTTATCTAGGTATGCCAGCCAACGATCCTCACACAGACTTACCTATTTTAGTCCGAGACGGCGCGGTATTTATTCTGGATCGAGATCCAAAAGCGCTGACTTGGCATTATATAGTCCGCAGCGATTGCCATGAAGTAATTGTGCTGGATACACGTACATGGCGGGGTTATCCAGCCGATCAAAAACCAATTGCGCCGCCGATGCTGTTGTGTCCCAAAGCATTTGAGCAACAACTACTTTTGCCTTTACAACAAGTAACTGAACAAACTGAAATTAAAACTACATTTGTGATTGCGCCCACAAACGTTTTTGGATTACAAGTGATTGATTGGATTCATCATTGGCACTTAAACCAGGAGAAAGTTTTTTCAACAGATGTTGGAGATGCTTGGAATATTAATGTTGAAGCACTGGCGAAATTTCTAACTACTTTGTTTGAGGAACGTCAACAAGTCGTGATTCTATCTGGGGATATTCACTACAGTTCTGTTGCTCACTTATCTTATGCACGCACCCATTCCAAATTACAATCTGTCTTAGTACAGCTAACCGCTAGTGCATTGAAGAATGAAGAAATGTTGACGCGGTTGATTCATACACGATTGAAAGATTGGCTGCTACCAGAACAGGTACGACATTGGATCGGCTGGATAAAGCCACCCAATATGGTAGAAATTTCCGAGAAACAATTACACCATAATCCTCAGCTGCTGAATGACCCTGACTGGCATTGTGTACTGGAGTGGATACCTAGAAACAGCGTTCAGACTTCTACCTACACAGCAGATATATTATCATTGATAGCTCCTTGGAAACGAGCCGAAAATACCAAATGGAAATGGTTACAACCCCTGATTTTTTGGAAATCTCGTTGGTTTCAAGAGGGACGAGAAGTAGTTGGATTGAATAATTTAGCTCTGGTTCACTTTGAGTTAGCAGATGAAAGTAATTATTGTAAAGTTATGCAAGATTTATACTGGTTTTCTTGTTGGTATCCAACCCAAATTGTTTACAGCCGTTTTGAGAGCCAGTTAACGCCCAATCAGTCTTTATTACGATGAGCGGTTTTGCTATGTGAATGGAAAGTTTAGTTGTATATGTGGGCACTCTAGACTTCAGAAACATACTGGAGAGTGATTTCTATGTCTACAACCCCAATTAGTGCAACATTGGCACAAACAGACAGAGATGCTGTGTTGCAAGCGATTAGCACCATTAAAGAAAAGCTACCATTTTTGGTTGATTTGAGTGCCGACGATCGCAAGACTTTACCCAAGATGGGCGATAAGAGTCGGGCGTTTGTCAGCAAAGCATTAGAGGTGGCGGCGCAGAATCCAGAGTTTTTACCGCGATCGTTTGACTTGGATGAAATGCGAAAGGATGTGCAATTATTTGAAGCGTTGTATCCGGTGTTGTTGTCGTTGACGCAGTTACAAGAGTTGGTAGATGATACATCTCTTGCAGTCGGTAGTGAAGCTTATGCAGCCGCGTTGCAGGTGTATAACTACGCTAAAGCCAGTGGACAAGGGGCGGGTTTAGATACAGTGGTTGCAGAAATGGGACAACGATTTGCTCGTAAACCTGGAAAATCCAAGTCTCAAAAAGCAGCGTTGTAGAAAATAGCTCAGTACTTGCACTTAAAAGATGCCACGTGTGAGCTTCAGAATTTAAATGTTGGAGTTAAAAGCACGACATTTCGAGTTCTGAGCTTTATTTTTTGAGTTCAAAGGCTCAACGTTCAAGCAAAAAGGTGCAACGTTCGAGCAAAAAGGTGCAACTTTCGAGTTCAAAGGTGCAACTTTCAAGCAAAAAGGTGCAACTTCCGAGTTCAAAGGTGCAACTTTCAAGCAAAAAGGTGCAACTTTTGAGTTCAAAGGCTCAACGTTCAAGCAAAAAGGTGCAACTTTCGAGTTCAAAGGTGCAACGTTCAAGCAAAAAGGTGCAACGTTCGAGTAAAAAGGTGCAACTTCCAAGTTCAAAGGTGCAACGTTCAAGCAAAAAGGTGCAACTTCCGAGTTCAGAGGCTCAACGTTCGAGTAAAAAGGTCGAACTTCCGAGTTGTGTAGGTTGGGTTGAGGAACGAAACCCAACATTTTCATAGCTTTGTTGGGTTGCGCTTTGCTTAACCCAACCTACAATTTTTCTTAACTGAACTGTATTGAGTTTAAAGGTTGAAAGTTGAGATTTTGAGAGCGATCGCAGACGCATAATATCTCAAAAGCTAGACTCGTCGCCAAACTTGGCAACCGCTTCAACCAGAGCAGATTCTCCAGATTGTGAGCAATAAGCCAAAAAATCAAAGTGCATTTATATTTGAGGCACTTTAAAAAGTTTTAGATCGGTAGTGGGTTGCTCCATTTGTGAAAGCAATTGAGGCTGCGGTGAAAGGAGAATAAACTAAGTTGAGTAAATAAAGCGATCGCCTTCTAACCCCCATCATCCAACCTCAGAACTCGAAGGTTGCACTTCAGAGGTTAAAGAGTCGAGCTAGGAGTTTAGAATTTAAGTTACAAGAGATATAGCTTACTGGCAGAAGGGTTAGACAATGAGTGAAACTCAGACCCAGTTACCGACAGATACATGGATTTGTGCTTCTTGGCAGGAGTATGAGCAGATAGTCGCTAACTTGCTCAACGAGAAGGCAAAGAGTTACTACTACAAAGGACACATGAGGCTGGAGATGCCACCAGTTAGTTTTGCTCATGGTAAAGACCATGTGATAATTATTTTTGCTGTAACTCTATTTACCGCACTTAAAGGAATATTGGCGACAGGTTTAGACACAACCACCTTTCGTAAAACTGGTATTCAGGATTGTCAGCCTGATGTGGCGTATTACCTTAGAGAACATACCCAAACTATCCCAGCAGGTACAGGAATCGTCAACCTAGATCGCTATCCTGCACCAGATTTAGTGATTGAAATTGCGAAAACATCTCTGCTGGATGACTTGGGTACAAAGCGATCGCTCTACGAAGAATTGGGTATTGCTGAATACTGGGTAGTGGATGTCCAAAATGCCGAAATTATAGCTTATGCGATCGCAGATCGAGGCAGTAAACGTATTCAAGAATCACAAGTATTGCCTGGATTGGTAATTGCAATTTTAGAAGAAGCCTTACGCCGAAGTCGTGAAATAAGTCAATCTAAAGTTTGCGCTTGGTTATTGAGCCAGTTTCAGCAAAAGGAGGGTTGAACTTTGGCAGTTTGGAGCATTGTTAATTACTCACAACTTCCATTAGATTTACGATTGGATTCCGAGTATTATCAGCCTGAGTATCTATTTTAGGAGAAGAAAATCTCAAATCTTCATCCAAGATACTTACAAAATTTAGCAATGATTTCTGATGGAAATCATCTAACGATTAGTGAGGTTTGAGATGATTATCCCGATTTTAAATATGCGTCTATTCCGAGAAAAAGAATGGTTATTTAGCTTACTGATAATATCTCTATTTCTATGGCTGATATTTTTGGGAAACTCCGCTTTAAGAGATTGGGATGAAGGTACTGTGGCACAGGTTGCCCGTGAAATTTGGCGTGCCCCGCTTGGTTCAATGCATTGGCTTTACCCCACACTGGGAGGACAACCTTATCATAATAAGCCACCCCTGATGCACTTGTTAATTGCTTGGACTTACTCGATCGCAGGCGTGAATGAGTGGACAACGCGTCTACCGGGTGCAGTGTTAACTGCCTTGGGCGTGCCTTTGCTTTACTTGGTGGGATGTTTGCTTTTTAATCAAATACCAGCTCTGTTTAGCGCTTTAGTTTACCTGACGATGTTGCCTGTAGTGCGTCACGGAAGGCTAGCAATGCTAGATGGTACAATTATCACCTTTTTCTTGCTGCTGTTGTTTTGTTTGCTAAAAGCACGACAGAATCGCCGATATGCTCTCGGTGTGGGATTTTGTCTGGGGTTAATCGCTCTCACCAAAGGGATGATAGTTTTACCGCTAGGAGCGATCGCTTTTTTATTCCTGATTGCAGATCGGCAGTTTGCTTTGTTAACAAGTCCCTATTTATTAGTGGGAATATTTTTTGGAAATGCACCTGCGATCGCTTGGTTTGTCGCTCAATGGCAACATTATGGCGAAACTTTCTTTCAAGTGAACTTTCAAACACAAACTTTTGATCGCCTGACACAATCTGTTGAAGGTCATAGCGGGCCACTTTGGTATTATTTAATTGAGTTAATTAAGTATAGTTTTCCTTGGCTACTATTTTTACCAGGAGGTTTTTATCTAGCTTGGAAAAAACGTCATACTACCTGGGGTCGCTTAATTCTTATTGGCATAATTATTTACTTAGGAGCCATCTCTTTAATGAGAACTAAGCTGCCTTGGTATGTTATGCCTGTGTATCCATTTTTAGCTTTGGCAATTGGTGCTAAACTTAGCGAAATTTGGCAGTACGGTCATTTTAAGGTGCGAAGTTTGACAATATTTATAGCTATTATTGCTATTGCTGGTTTAGGAGGTTTTGTTTACTTTATTGTTGCAAAGAAAGAGCCTAGTTTAATAGTTATGAGCATTGTTTTGGCAATAACTATGAGCATTGCAGCATGGCTAATTAGACAACGCGATCGCAACTTTATTCCAGTGCTATTTTCTGGGATGTACTTAGTTTTAGCACTGTTAATGAGTTCGCAATCATGGATCTGGGAATTAAAGGAAGCTTTTCCGGTTAAACCAGTAGCAGAATTAATTCGGGCAAATGTTTCAACAGGAACACAAATTTATACTTCTTTTGCTTATGGGCGTCCCAGTTTAGACTTTTACTGCGATTGTAAGGTAACTCCTGCAACTGTTCCAACTTTACAACAAATGTTATCTAATAAATCTTATTTGCTGTTAGACAATGGAGCTTTGCAGCAAATCAATTTAACTGGTAGTAAAATTATCGGTTCGGCTCAAGGATTTACACTGATTTCACCATAATTTATGAATGAATTTATCCTTTAGAGACATATTCTCTAAAATTGAACTTTGGATAAACAGCGCTGCTACGATCCTTCGTTTGTTACTTGAACGATGGATTGACTAGATTGAGCTAGATAGATACCCATTAAAACTACGGCAAAAGTCGCCCAGTCAAACAAACCTACTTGTTCTGCAAAAATAAACCAAGCAAAAATGGAAGCTAGAACTGGTTCTAAAAGAAGCGTGACGGCGACAACGCCTGAAGAGATTCTGCTAAGGCTATAAGCTAAAAGTCCCTGACCCAACACTTGGCAGAAGAGAGCTTGAAAAATTATGAAAAACCAACCCATCCAGGAATAAGGCAATAGTCTATCTTCGAGGAATGGGAGGACTGGTAATAGAAACATTGTTGTCACTCCACATCGCCACAGCATGATAGTTGCAGTGCTAAATCTGGTTCGGAGTCTTTCTATCAGCAGCATACACGTAGCCATGAAAACCGCAGTTAGCAATGCTAATGCATCACCTAATATTTGATCGGTTGCAAATTGTACCTTATTGAGTTCAAATGCGATCGCTCCACCCAAAGCGACGACCAGACCAATCACGAATCTATTGTCGAAACGCCGACCGAATAATAAATACCCAGCCAAAGCAACAAATAAAGAGTTCAAATTAGACAGTAAAGCCACGTTGGCAACACTAGTTTGACTCAGCGACCAAGCCCATAATAGAAGATAGGTTCCAGCAGAGGTTCCCATTGCCAACAATAGCCACACTTCTTGAGTTGTAAAAGGCTTCTGTTCTATAGATTGGTTATCAAGTAAGACAGGAGTAATGCTGCCCTCTGCCCCCTGCCTCCTGCCTCCTTCAATAGACTGCTGGTAGCGGAAAGCCTCAAGTCCATTCCACAAACCAAAGACAACTGTTGCAATCCAACTGCGATGAAATACTACAGCATTTGCACCAATTTCTTGTTGACACAATTTAGTCAAAGATGGTGCTAAGGATATGGGAATTAAGGCAAACAATAATGAGACAGTTCCCAATAAAGCCGGTGTTTCGGAGAATTGTTGCTTTAGTAATGACAGTTTAATCGTCATACTTTTAACGAAAATGTTAACTATATTGTTGACTGATTCCTGGAACGGGTAATTAATAGCAGCTTGGCTAGATATGGCTAAGTATAAACCCATTAAAACTACAGCGAAACCTATCCAATTCGAGAAAGTTAATTTTTCTGAAAAAATTACCAGAGCGAAAATGCCGCTAAATACTGGCTCTAACAGATGCACCAAGGAGACAACCACAGAGGAAAACTTGGCAAGGCTATAGGTTAAAAGCCCATGACCTAAAACTTGGCAAACCAGCGCCAAGCAAATTATCCACACCCACCCACTGACTGTAGAGGGGAAAAGCCGATCTTGAGTGAACAAAAGTATGGGGAAAATAGCTAGAGCGGCGATCGCACAGATCCACAATTGAATTGTAGCTGGAGAAAATTTAGTTCGTAATTTTTCTACGATCAGCAGGTATGCACTCAATAAAACCGCCGAAACGATCGCAGCCAAGCTGCCTTGAACCTCATCTGTAGCAATTTGCAACTCCTCAAATTCAATAGCGATCGCTCCCCCAAGGGCGATGAACATGCCAATCAGGAATTGCTTCTCAAAATCCTTACGAAATAGCAGCCACACCCCTAAACTAGTAAATATGGGAGCGAGATTATGCAACACACTAGAAATCGCAACACTAGTTTGAGTCAGCGACCAAGCTAACAAAACTAAAGTGGCAGCCCAAAGAATACCAGCACCTAGTAATAGCAACATATCCTGACTGGTGTAAGACTGCTGTTCTACAGGTTTGTCTGCGGAAAATCGTTGCCGTATTGCTTTGTATCCATGCCAGATCGAGAAGGCCACACTAGCAAGCCAAAAACGATTAAATACAGTTGCACTAGGGCTGAGTTCAATTTCGCTCAATTTCATAAAAATAGAGCCAAAAGATATGGCACCTACACCTAGAAATAATGAAGCGATCGCTATCTTCGTTTGATTGAATACATTCATTAGGAAATTTCAATTCAATTTCTTCGCAATAATGGATCGAACCCTTTAACCAACCCAATGCTCTTGGGCAAATCCTACAGCTATTTTGGCTAGTAATGTCACAAAAGCGCCTAATATTAAATATCCTTGACGAGGATAGTGAGATAGCAGCACACCAATGGCTATATTCAGAGGCACAATACCGTAGGCGAGACGGCTCAAAGAGATAGTACCTCCAGAGGCTAGCAGCAAACCAATACCACAAAAGCCATAAATAACTGTAACTGGGGTCAGTTGCGTGTGGAAGCGCCACAACACATAGCCACCACCCAAGACCATGAACAAGTTGAGGAAGTTATCGATCCACTGTTCGCTTGCCAGAATCAACAAAAATAAGACTAAAGCATAAAAGCTATAAAATAATTTTACAGAACCAAAACGTTGACGGAAATGCCATAAAAGATAGCCACTGACAACAATCGCCCCCAATAACAGGAGATACCAGGGGTCTTGAATCCCGCCAGAGGAGTTTTGCACCCAGCCAAATTGCCAATTTTTACTACCGACGGCAATTTGCATGAACATATTTAACCAACCCTGCCAATCAAATCCGAGAGTTGGTCGCCATCCTCGCTGTGCTTCGATAAAAGCTAAAGGGTCGCCAAAATAAATCGCACAATACAAACTGAATAGAAGTATGCCAATAGCTGTAGTCAAAGCGGCTATATAGGCAATAGGTGGTCGGCGTTCTTTCCAGGCTGCGATCGCCAATGCTGGAATTAGTGCCATACCTGTAGGACGTGTTGCTGTCGCCATCGCGCCCCAAAAAGCAGTCCAGGCATACTGCTTTCGATCGAACGCCTGCAATGTCGCCGTACTCAAAAACAAATACAGCCCCTCTGTGTAAATCACTCCCGTAAACATCGAAGCTGGATACAAAGAAAGCACAGCAGTTACCCAGTGTGCTGCATTGATGCCATAACAATCCTTGACCCAAAAGTACAAACAGTAAAGTGCTGCACAAAATGCCAAGTTGTTGATTAATGTGCCTGCCAATTCAAACGGTAAGCCCAACTCCATCAAAATCCAGATGCTTAAGGGAAACAGGGGAAAGAAGGCCAGATTATGTTGCTTACCGTCATTCACAAATTCATAACCAGAAGTTGCGATCGCTCGATAATGGATACTATCCCAAGCATCAAAAACCCCCCAGCCAAAACGGGGCAAAAATTCCTCTGCTGGTAATGATAGTTTTGGCGCAACCAGCAACATAGCTGTCCAGATAAATATTCGACTGGCAAGCCATATTGCTGCTGGAAACAGGAAATCATTTTTCCATAAAATTTTTTTTATAACTATCTGAGCTTTGACCATAGGGTTGAGTGCTTCAACAAACTCCTTTATGCATCTTTCTACCTATGGCTGCAATCCAGCAATTTATCAGTAAGATTTTGCATATTAAATCCTCCACCAACATAATTAAGAAACTAGACAGATGAGTAATTAATTGAAATTACTTCCTATTTGGTTACTTTTGCCAATTCTCTCGGAATTTATCTTTTAAAATATAGTATTTATAAATACAAATTTTGTCTAGTTATATGAAAATTAAACCTTGTCTGCTTTGAGATCGTAGCAGGATTTCCGCCGTGCTAGCAGTCTATCGAGTTGAAATTAACGGATTGGGATTGGCACAAACAGGTACGCGAACAAGAAGACACGGGGATATTTTCTTTCTTTGCGTCTCTCCTCCTCGTTAGTGTATCGATTATGGCGATCGCTGTGATTAAAGAGTCCCCAGCAATTTATAGTGAGAGTTGTCTGTAAATCCTTAAGCAATTGTGAAAGCGATTACTCTCGTTGGTTCCACTGGTTCTATTGGTACTCAGACTTTAGATATTGTCACTCAGTACCCAGATCGATTTCGGATTGTGGGATTGGCAGCTGGGAACAATGTAGAGATGTTGGCTGCTCAAATTCGGCAGTTTCAGCCGGAAATAGCAGCCATTTGCTCAGAAGATAAATTACCAGCGCTCAAAGAAGCAATCATTGACCTCAATCCCCAACCGATTCTACTGGCTGGTGAGGCCGGAGTGATAGAAGTTGCCCGTTACGGCGATGCCCAAACCGTTGTCACTGGGATCGTTGGTTGTGCTGGTTTGCTACCGACGGTCGCAGCGATTGAAGCTGGTAAAGATATTGCCTTAGCAAACAAAGAAACTCTGATTGCTGGCGGTCCTGTGGTTCTACCCCTAGTCGAAAAACATGGTGTAAAATTACTCCCTGCTGATTCCGAACATTCCGCAATCTTTCAATGCCTCCAAGGTGTTCCCAAAGATGGCTTACGGAAAATTTTGCTGACTGCATCTGGTGGGGCTTTCCGCGACTGGGATGTAGAAAAGTTAGCAGATGTAACCGTTGCTGATGCCTTGAAGCATCCTAATTGGTCGATGGGACGGAAAATCACAGTAGACTCTGCTACTTTAATGAATAAAGGACTGGAAGTAATTGAGGCTCACTTCCTGTTTGGCTTGGATTATGACAATATCGAAATTGTCATTCATCCCCAGAGCATTATTCACTCACTGATTGAATTGCAAGATACTTCAGTTTTAGCCCAACTCGGCTGGCCAGATATGCGCTTACCCTTGCTGTATGCTTTATCTTGGCCCGATCGCATTTACACCAACTGGGAACGACTAGATTTGGTGAAAGCTGGAAATTTAACCTTCCGCGAACCAGATCATCAAAAGTATCCTTGTATGCAGTTGGCTTATGCTGTGGGTAAAGCTGGCGGTTCCATGCCAGCAGTGTTAAATGCCGCTAACGAACAAGCTGTAGCTTTATTTTTAGAAGAAAAAATTCGGTTTTTAGATATTCCTCGGTGTATCGAATGGGTGTGCGATCGCCATCAAAATAATAACCGTGTTAATCCCTCTTTAGATGACATTTTGGCAGCAGATCAATGGGCAAGACAAGAAGTTTTAATAGCAAGTGAAACGTTAGAAACTCAGTCGCGGATCATCTCTCTGCGATAAAAGCCTTTAATCAAATACCTAAAAGGCAGATTTTCTGGTTGGTTCTTGACCAATTCTTGTTTAGCCTTCAGCTTAATACTGAAGGCTAACGGTTATTCCTACAAATTACAGCATCCAGTATGCATCTACTATTGAATGTCAAAATCCGCTGATATTAGTACAAAAAAATAATTAGCCTTTAAAGCTCTAAACTGTCATTAAGGAAAATATCTGTAAATATCCTTTCTTTGCAATGCTCGAACAAAAACAATAGCATCATCAGAGATTGTTAATCCAATTCTGTAGTCTCCAATTCTAATACGATAATAATCTCCATCAGCTTTAAGTTTTTTGATATTGTTAACTTCTCCTAGATTTTCTGCCTTTTCCACTTCTTCAATTACGGCTTGTATTCTTTGCAGCAAAGTTTCATCTCTGATTTTACTCACATCTTTTTCAAAGCTCTTTTTGAACTCACACATTCATCCTTTATTTCCCAAAATCTTAAAAATCGCCTCCCTGCTGACTGTTTCTGTATCCTCACTTTCTTTAATAGCTTTTTCTAAAGCTATATCTTCAATAATTTCTGCTAACAAATCAGCAAATACTTCTTTCTGTTCTTGGATAACTTCGGTGAGTGCGGTTTTAAATAGTTGCTTAATTTTTTCTTCGTCAAGGTTAAGTTCTGTCATATAAATTCCTTAAGCTTTGGATTGATACTAGCATGGCGATCGCCCTTCAATACCATAAACCTCAATAAATGCGTAGACACACAGCGGCTTGTCGTCTGACATCGCCCCTATAAATCTCTAACCCAGCAAACGTTTGAGTTGCTTATAAACTTTATCGTCGTTACGTTTACCTACTAAAATCACTTCAACCAAATCTGCATCTATATCAAAGCGGTAAACAATACGATATTCTCTCTTATTCTACGCGATAGTATCCTGGATAACCAGTTAATTCTTTATAATCTGCGGGTAAGGGGTCAACATTCAGTGACATTGCTTTATTTGCCCTTCATCCCATCAACAATAAATGCATAGACGCATAGTGGCTTGTCGTCAAACATCGCACTTCATCTCATCAACAATAAATGCGATCGCAGTCCCTCCCAAAGTACTAAAATGCGATCGCACTTTCACAACATCACAAATGCGTAGCGTGGCTATTTACTTTCAGGGCAAATTTCTTTTCACCAATCGGGACGGGAAGCGAGGTATTCTTTTAAATGGTTGCAACCTCGCGTTAGTATACAACAGCCTTTTCAGTCTCAGGATGTTTTCAAAAATCAAATCGGAGTCCTAATCTAACTATTGTATCTTGTGATTATTGATACAAAAATTTTAAAAAGTCTTTCCAGTAATTTTGCCAAATTGCCAAATAAGTTGCCTTTTACCCGAATAATTGGATCATTTTCAGCTAATATGGCATTGGCACAGCTAGACAAAAATCTTAGCTTTAGTATCTATTCCAAATTAGGTTTAATAGCTTTAGCAATAGTAATTTTGACTTCAGATAAAAATTTAGCCTTTCTAAATAAAGATATTCTCAGACTAGGGCAATTATTTAGGAATGAATATATATGATTATTACGTTGATTATAGCTTGGATAGTTTTCATAATATTATGGAAATTGCTGAAAGCAACCGTGAACACTGCATTAACTCTTGCGGCAATCCTTGTTTTATTAAATATTAGTTTTGGCATTACACCCCAAGATATTTGGCATTACGCAACACACTTTGCTCAAAATCTGTCACAGATCCAAATCGGCAAGTAAAAAATGAATTATGAATGCAAAATTTAGAATTAATTTTTTGGTCAATTGTTATTTAATGCTGAAATCTTGGCTAATGCATCTTTAAAACTCGGCGGTAACTGACGCATAATCTTCCCTCTTTCGCGATCTAAAGCGACTAAAGTCACCTTAGCTGTGACGTACAATTGTTGTCCATCAGTTGAGATAATGGCGTAATCCCAATTGATTCGCACACCAGTCACCTCAGCCATGCGGGTTTTTACCAGCACTGCCATACCCAATTGAATTGAACGGTGATAGCGCACCGACAGTTCTACAACTGGTAAATCGCAGCCTATAGCAACTAAATCAGCAAATTCAATCCCTATAGATCGCAAGCATTCAATCCGCGCTTCTTCCATCCAAGCTATATAGGAACCGTGCCAGACAAGACCGGCATAGTCAGTGTGGTGGGGTTGGACTCTGACAGGATATTCAAACCAATTCCCAAACTCATGACTGGATGGATTGTCAAGAGCGCTGGTTGGTGGTAGTTTTGGTCGGCTGGGTTTTTCTTCTGACATCTTCAAATTTCTCAGTGTTTATAAATTTTCCAAATTATTGAATAGCATAAAAATTAATTGCGTTGCCGGACTTATTGATTTAATATTTACCTTCCGAGCATAGGGAGTGTTTTGTGATGCAGCCTAATCTCCGGCATGTGAGTGTTGTTACTTTATCTCTACTTAGCTTACTAGGTTTTGGGATGGTATATCCAGACCATAACCAGGTAAATACAAATGCAAGGTTGAGGTACGAATCTGGAGAAAAAGCTCAAGCTTTACCCAAGAATAATCAACTCTCAGAAATTGCAAGGCTCAATGAAGAAGCTATCAAAGAATCTCGTCAAGGTCAATCAAAAGAAGCGTTGCAGAAATTACAGAAAGCATTAACCATCAGTAGAGACCTTGGAGAGCGCTCTTGGGAAGCGGTAACATTTAACAATATTGGCAGAATCTACCAAAGTCAAAAAAAGTATCCTGAAGCACTTCAATCCTATCAGCAAGCCTTATTGATTAACAAAGAACTTGGGGATCTGGTTCGACTTGGCAAAACCTACAGTAACATAGGTTACTTATTCGATATCCAAAACCAACCAGAGTTAGCAATTTTTTTCTACAAGCATTGTTTGATTAATCGTGAGAAAGCTCGCTTGAATCCATCAGCATTGAGTGCGCCGCAACCAGATGCTTACAACATAACTGTTAGCCAGACATATCGCATTTTGGGCGAACGATTGCTCAAACAAGAACGTGTTGCTGAAGCACAAAGGACAATGGATTTACTCAAAGTTGAAGAACTAGAGGAATATCTCCAGAATGTGCCAGGTAATCAACGTACTGTCAAAGGTATTAATATAGCGGCAACAGAAAAACCAATTAAACAAAAGCTGGATCAAAGTGTGGATAATGCTGTTGTACTGGGTAAAGAATTAACAATACTACGCAAAATTGCCCCCGAACAGCGATCGCTCAAACAGAAACAACGTATCGAGCAACTAGTCTTAAATCAACAGCAACTTCTAGATGGATTTAACGAATTTATCAATAGTCCTTCAGTGAAAGCACAGGTAGAGCAAATTAGCCGTACAGCTAGGCGGCAAAATTTGGATTTGGAAAGTCTTAACGAACTTCGAGATAATTTGGCGCGATTACCGCAAAAATCGGCATTACTCTACCCACTGATTTTAAAAGATAGTTTGGAATTGGTATTGGTAACTCCTGAATCCCCACCAATCCATCGCACCGTTGCTGTAAAGCGCGAAAACTTCTATCAAACAATTGATGCTTTCCGTCAAGCTTTAATCAATCCCAGTCGAAATATCAAAGCACCTGCACGCCAATTATATGACTGGCTAATTAAACCGATAGAGAAAGACTTGAAGGTATCAGGTACGCAAACTCTGATTTACGCTCCAGACGATCGCTTACGCTACATTCCTTTAACTGCTTTATATGATGGTAAACAATGGTTAGTGCAGCGCTTCAATGTGAATCATATTACATCCGCTAGCCTGACTAACTTAAACACCCCAAAACAATCTACTTTGCGGGTTTTAGCGGGTGCTTTTACTAAAGGTAATTATCAAATCAAAGTTGGGAATCGACAGGTTGCTTTCGCTGGCTTACCCTTTGCAGTGCGGGAGGTGGAAAGTCTAGCAGCAGCGGTTCCTGAAACTACGAAGCTTTTAGACGATGCCTTTACTCCTAAAGTCGCTGTACCCCAAATGGATGATTATACAATTGTCCATTTAGCGACTCATGCAGCCTTTGTGGTTGGTAAACCAGAAGATTCGTTTATTTTATTCGGGAATGGCGATCGCGTTAATTTTAGAAATGTCGCCACTTGGTCACTCCCGAATGTAGATTTGGTAGTGTTGAGCGCCTGTGAAACCGGCTTGGGAGGCAAGTTAGGTAATGGTGAAGAAATTTTGGGCTTTGGCTATCAGATGCAACAAACTGGCGCTAGAGCCGCGATCGCCTCTTTGTGGTCTGTAGATGATGGTGGTACACAAGCAATCATGAGTGCTTTTTATCATATTCTCTCTTCTGAGAAGTTGACTAAAACTGAAGCTCTACGACAAGCTCAAATCTCATTAATTACTGGAAACTGGAAGGCGAGAAATGAGAATACATCTGCAACGCCAATTAGTAATTTTAGTCATCCCTACTACTGGGCACCGTTTATTTTGATTGGCAATGGACTTTAATTTTGGATTTGAAATTTTGGGTTATGGCAATCCTATTTCAGTTGTGAAAAATATCCGTTATCGGTATTGACTGTTAACCTTTGACAGTCAACAGTCAACAAAGTTTATATGATAATATTTTACAAATTATTTAGAATCGACACATTCAGCATGTCTTTAGTTAGAAATAACAATTCAATGCCCAGTAGCTACGGCTGCTCTACAATCTTTGTCCAACCAGTAGAAAAAGTTCCCGTAGAGCTGTTTAATTGTGTGAAATTACCAAAGCGATCGAAAACACCAAAAGCAGTTACACCATTGCTAGCGTTGTAGAAGAAGACGCCCCTTGGTGTATTAACTATTTGTGACCAACCAGTAGAAAAAGTTCCCGCAGCATAGCCCTTTAATTGTGTGAAATTGCCAAAGCGATCGAAAACACCAACAGCACCCGCACCATTGCTAGCGTTGTAGAAGAAGACGCCCTGCGGTGTATTGACTATTTGTGACCAACCAGTAGAAAAAGTTCCCGCAGCATAGCCCTTTAATTGTGTGAAATTGCCAAAGCGATCGAAAACACCAACAGCACCCGCACCATTGCTAGTGTTGTAGAAAAGCTCATCAGCTAGAACTGATGACATAGGTGTAAGAGTTGCAAAAGTAGCAAGAACACCAAATCCTATTTTCCAATTTGTTTTCATCAGCTTCCAGTCCTTCTTCATCTGATTAGAATCGAATTTTTAGCTTGAGTTTTAGAATTAGAAATCATGCCCTAAGTGTCCAAGCGCCGCACCAAATTCAGGGTTCGATGCGTTAGACTGAAGTCGTAACGCACTTTACAAATACTTAATTTTATTCAAAAATCAAATTCGGATTTTTATAGTTAAATTTTTTCAGTAATTAAACCACGATTCGCCAAATCTCAGCAATTCTTAACATAAAAATTGACTTATTAGCCCTTTTTTATTACTCTCATTAAAGAAAAATTATAACCTTTTATTTTTATAGGTTTTGAAGAATCTAAATGTAGCGACTGTCTTGATTTTCAAGACAGTCGCTACAAATATTTTTATTTTTTTAGAGTAATAAAAGAGCGTTAGACACTCGTATACTTTTAGATAATGCCCTAACGAAAACTGCGATCGCGTTTTGATAAGATTTTCCCACATGAGGAGCGATCGCTTTTCATGTTGCAGAATTGAGCAGCTATATACGCCACCTCTGGCGGAAGAATAAAAGGATATAAGTCCGATGATTTATGGAAAAATTAGAAATAATTGTGCTGCGATGCGTAAGTACAAAGCACAAAGAGTCCTTGTTTCAAGCCCCATTATTTATGGGGATTTTATGAGGTGAATGAGAGAATTTTGAATTCCCCGTTCGCGTAGCGTCTTTACAGGAGAAGGGGTTGAGTGTGGTGCGTTTTAACACCTGATAACTCAAGGTTAACAATTTGGCTTGTGAAATTTTGGTAGATACAAAAAAGGATGCGATAGGCTAATAAAGTGCCAATCACTTAATGGTAACGGAGAATCAGTAATGAGCGATCGCTAACTAAGCCACTTTTACCGATTAACAGTTACCTAATCAATTTCTAATTTGCTATCGACCTCTGAAATCTTAATACTTCTTGGCAAGAGTTTTAGAGCCTGTATCACTTTGCATAGATTGCTTGACAAGATCGGCCAATTCATCTAGTTGGCTAATTGCCTCTGCACCCTCTAGCTTCATTAATTCGCGGTCATCCCGCATTTCCGTCCAAGTAATGCCGTAATCGGACACTAAAAACCGAATCAGATGGTTATCGCCCAAGCTAACCATAAATGATGCACTATTCATTTGATCGCCACAGGTATAGCAAGATGCAGGATACCCACGCCGCTCTAATACAATCGCCAAGGCTTGCAGGTTCATTACTAAGTCTTGGACGAATTGTCGATGTTGATGTGCTAGTCTCAGAAACACTTTTGTCCTCCAGACACCACAGTAATTTGAGTTTCTTTTATATTTTCTTTAGATTTTCTCACCCATTGGTATTGTAAACTATTCATTACAATTACCAGACACATGATATTGAGTCATGAATTGACTACTTTGTTTAGGGTAGTGGATCGGGATTTTGAGGGCCGTATCAAACTATTCAGTTTGCAAATTCAAAATCTCGGACAGAATTGCTAAATTTAACTATATCTTTATACACTTCTGTCAGGGTAGATTCTTAGAGCAAGAGATCCGCTTTAAGAGTAACTTAAATTTAGCACTAGTCAACTACAGAAAAGCTACATATTTGGTTTTTATTGGCTATGTGCAGTCAAATACACTGTTATTAAACGCTATAATGTAGTTTTCCATCGTTATACTGTCTCATGCTTAGATGTTTAATCTGTTCTGTTTATAACGTAGATTTTGGTATAGACAAATGATTACTTATACTAAATTCCTTCCTCCTATATATATAAAGTTAAGCAGATAACAGTGCGAATTCTAGCCTAAGTAGTTGCACAAGCATAAACTAAATAGTTTATACTCAGGTTACGTACATAGGAGACAACTGTGAGTGTAGAATCCACAATGGGAAAACTTAACACTGACAATATCTAAACTCAGCAAAGTATTGTTGCCATTTAGGCAATATTTCTAGTTATTTTGAGATTATTTTCAAAAACTTGCACAAACCAAAGCACGATAATTTAGAAGGATTCTTATCTTAATTTGGTTTTGCCAAATTTAATGCATATATAATATATTTCGATTATCTATCCAAAATGAGTAATTATTTTTTATTAATAACTCAGTTAACTAATTCGTAATTCCTCATAATGCTTTTTACAAGAGGCTACGCATAGCTTGCTTTCCATAGGGTACGCAAACTCCCCACCGTTGCGCTAATGTAATTTGTAATTATTGGCAAGACACTTGGGCGTTATTGTCTTTTTTAGCAGCCTTGAATTAGTTGGAGCCTAGATATCCAACTAATTCAATTATGAATTAAGAATTAATAGACTACTTGCCACCAACCGAAAGCTGGACCGATAAAACGGATTGTTAACCATCCAACAATCATCAGACCAATGCCTATCCAAGCACCACGAGTAGTCCAAGTGACAAATTGTTCGCCTTGAGTTTTTGTGATCGGAACCCAAGATAAGATCCGAGTATCTTTACCGTATGTTTCCCCTAGTGCGGTTTTACGACGTTTTGCTTCACCCATAATCAGCAACTCAAATTTTACTTAGGTTCTAAATTTATTTTGCCAGGAATCATGCCTACTCCAAAGGCGATGAATCGCATCACCTTCCATAAGCTGATAATAATATCTTGCTTCTTTGCGATCGCGCTTTGCTTCGTCAAAATTTAAATTAGGCATTGGGGAGCCACTGCGGTCTTCTCCCTTGGCGCTAGCCTCTCACGAATGGGAGAAGGGGAGACGCTTTAGCGCATAGCGTAGGCGGCAAGCGAGTCCGCGAGCGTCTGGGGTCTCCCCAAGTGGAGGAGGCAGTGCGGTCTTGGGGTCTCCCCAAGTGGAGCAACTGCCGTCAACTGCCGTCAACTGCCGTCAAGTGGCGTCACTGGTAACTGAATTTTAAGCAGAGTTTTCCTCATCGGTATTGGAAAACAGGCTGGGATCGAGATAGTTAATGCGTGCTAGAGGACTTAAAGCTGCGAGAATTTGAGCGCCGTAGCTACGGTTAACTACACGACTATCAAGTAAAGCTACAATTCCTTGACTTTCTCGTACTGGAGCGATCGCCCGTTGTAATTCATTCAAGGCTGCTGGCAACAAGTATAAACGGAACCAATCTTGATGCGATCGCTTATAAAGAGCTACCCTACCAGCTACCAGAGGATTTTCTAAAGATGGTAGGGGCAAAGTCGCAATGATTAACAGATGAGGTGCTGGCAAAACTCGTTGATGTTCTCGCCAAAATTCCCAACCGCTAATCAAAATACCATTCTCATCTAAACAAGTTTTTTCTACTTGCACCCGCGAACCAAACTCTGAAGCCAGAATTGCCGCAACTTGAGCCTTTAGTGGTACATCCCCCACCAAGACAACCGTTAATCCTGGCGCTGTCGCACTTAGACAAACCAGTGTGCGGACTTTGTGAATAAATGCCGCTTGAAATTCTGGCGTGTTGGGTAGAGGCAACTTATAGGGTACATACAGTTGAATTGCTTCCGCTTGATTTTCCGAAGAGAACTTCAGGCAAGTTAAATCGTCCAAACCCAAGCGCTGGCGGAAAAGGGGAGCCTCAGTTTCCGGTTCGATAGCGCTGCCAATTAAAACTACTGGTTGTCGCTGCCAAATCGGCGAGAGTATTTCCCCTAATTCCATTGGGGCGTAGTGCAAAGAAAATAAACCTTGTCGATGGGCAATAGTCGCCCAAAAGAGAGCAGGGGGGGAAAGATTTTCATCAAGGGTTTGAAATTGTTGCCAGAATTTTTTCCAAGGTTCTGGCAGTGCTTGTACTGACTCTAAAGCCAAATACAAACGGCCTAAAATTTCTATTTCTGGCTGGGAAATTAAATAACACTGATATGGATTTGCAGGATGCTGAAAAAGTTCGTGTGTTAGTTGTATCCGTGCTTCGCGAATTGCCTCAGCTTGGTTTGGACAAGCCAGCATGAGTTGCTCCCAATCATCGGGTTGAATATCTTGAGTAAGTTGATGACGCACCCAATCTTCAAGATCGTCTACCCCATCAATAATTGTGGGAATGCCTTGGGGAAAGCGTGAGTCACCAGCTAACTGTCCTTTTAACCAAGCTTCTGGGGAGGTCAACAGTAGCCCTTGGAACTGGGCATCAGGCCAAGCATCACCTGTCCTAATCGATTTATTGGTTGGTAGCCACTGCTGTAGACGGGGAATTTCCACCCGCAGCAGAAGTTGCTGCACTGTTTCTTGAGCAACAATAATTACAGGACCATGCCACATCAGGGCTGATGCTACAAAACTAGTACGATACCGCCCTTGATAGCCACTAACTGCCCCTACTTGAATTAGGGCGCTACGTCCCAGGCGCAAGGCGCGTGCTACCAACCGTGCCATCGTCAAATGATGGGGCCAGGAAGGGAACCCCGCTTGCGATCGCAAAAAGTTATGTAGTGACAAATGAACTTCTGCCTCAATCACACGCTTTCAATTCCATACAAAGTGATTTTTACTTCCAATTGCCCCATTTCTATTATCTTGTCATTTGTCATTTGTCCTTTGTCCTTTGCTAATGACCAATGACCAATGACCAATCACCCAATATCCTAAATTATGCCAACTTACACAGGAATTTCCAGCGAAGCCTTCAGGCATCCACTAGATCGCCAAGCGGAGCAAGCTTTACGAAATTTGCCAGGATTTGATTTAATCGCTCGTAAATTTGTGGAATTTATCTACGAACGCCCTCAATTAGTCTATCTAATGGGTAACAGCATCCAAGTCGGGCCGCGTCAATATTCCACTATTTACCAGATGTTTCGGGAATGCGTCCGAGATTTGGACATTTACCCAGAACCAACACTGTTTGTCTCGCAAAATCCCCAAGCAAATAGCTATGCGCTGGGGCAAGAGAATCCTTACATAGTCATAAATACAGGGATACTAGACTTACTAGACGAAGCCGAGATGAGGACGGTGCTAGCTCATGAACTAGGGCATATTAAATGTGGTCATACTATTTTAATTCAAATGGCGATGTGGGCGATGAGTGCTGCTTCGGCCTTTGGAGAATTGACCTTCGGCATCGGTAATATTCTCACACAAGGCTTGATTTACGCCTTTTTTGAGTGGCGGCGCAAAGCGGAGTTATCGTCAGATCGCGCTGCACTACTAGTGATGGATGACTTAAATCCTGTGATGTCAACGATGATGAAACTTTCTGGTGGTAGTAACAAATATGCCAATGAATGTAGTTTACAAGAGTTTATCAAGCAGTCAGAAAATTATCAGGCATTGGATGAAGATGGACTGAATCAGATATATAAATTCTTGATCTACAATGGCGCTCAGGGTATGATGTTGAGTCATCCTTTCCCTGTTGAACGTTTGCATTACTTACGGTCGTGGGCAGTATCTGAAGAATATCAGCAAATTCGCCGAGGAAATTATCAGCGATCGCCTGCTTCCGGATCGGTAAATGTTTCAGCAGAATCTTCCGAAAATCAAACAGAAAGTTTGCGCCGCCAAATTGAAGAATTACAACGAGAAATCGACAGAATCCGAAGGTCTGAGTAGTTTTGAGTACTAAATAAAGATTAGTAGGGTGGAATACAATACTTCTCGCTTTGTGCATTTCTAACTCGGAATCGGGTTTGGGTTAAAGGTTTTTCCTTTCCCCTTTTCTTCAAAATCCGAGAGTATAGGGGTGGAATAGTACCTTCTAAATCGTTGGATTTAAATTCCCGACTTCTTGAAGAAGTCGGGGATTTGCGTTAACAGACATCATCTATGGGAAATTAAAATATTTGAGAGTTGAACCAGATAATTACTCCAGTTCCCAATACACAAATAATTCCCGCCAAGCCAGCTAAGGGTTTTTTATTTTTACCTGTGAACCAGTCAGAGACAATACCAGTGTAAGTAATTAGTTCTGCTGTATCTATGGTAGCGATCGCCCATACCCATCCTGCGTGCAATCCCCAAGCTAAACCCAAATTACCGCTAGAGGCAAAGCGTGCTAACACTAGCACCATTCCCATCAGCCATAATCCAGGAAGTTGGGGTACAGTTTCACGTTGCTCCCAAACCAAGTGTAACAAGGCAAAAATCAAGCTAGAAATTGCTGCTGCTACCCAAGCTGGGTAATCCTGTGCTAATTCTGTGAACAGGAAACCGCGAAAAATTAACTCTTCTATCCCAGCGACTAACAACGCTATCAAGAAAATCGGTAGCAAGATGGGTAATACTAACTTGAAATTCGACTTCTCAAAAGAACACCAACCTAACCCGAATTGCCCACTAAAGACAATAGTTAGACTCAGCACTCCCAAACTAAAACCTATTGCTAAAAAACCAAGAGTTGAAAAATTGACAACAAAGCCGTAATCTGAAAAAGATTTATTAGTCAACCAAACAACTCCCCAGAGGATCGGGGGAGCTAATAGATAAAGTGACACCAATAACGGCATTTTTTGCTCTGGCTGTAAAGGTTTAGGAGGTTGCCAATTAAGCAATATTGCTGATACTGTTGCTACTGGCAACCAGCAAACTATCCAGCAAACAAAAAATGCCGTCACTATAACTAGTGGCGGTGCATTTTCTCTAAACGCCAGTAAGGCATTGCTCGAAGACTCAAAGAAAGTTATCAAAATAAACAAAAAAACACGATAGACTTCTTGCATTATAGATTTCTTGCTGATTAATCAAGACTCTACTAATTTTGGTAAATTCTGCAAGGGGTCTAATCGTATTTTTTACCTGGCTACCAATTTGCTGTCGGGGTAAGGACAAGTTATCATAACCTGAAACTTATCCCTACCATTAGCAAATTTACTCTTCGTCTTCTAAATCTTCGTCTGATTCGTCAGAATCTATATCTTGTGAGGTTAGTTTTTTATCGCTTTCACCTAGTTGAATCAGGTGAATATGTTTGTATCCCAGCCTAATTTCAAACTCATCTCCAGCCTTCAAGCCCATTGCTTTGGTATATGTAGCACCAATTACAATCTGACCATTTTGATGGACACTAACCCGATATGTCGGTTCACGACCACGACCATCTTTAGGCGCTTCTGGACTTAGAGGAATTCCCCTAGCAGATAGCAAAGCGTCATAAAAATCGGTGAGATTGACACGAACTTGATTATTCTTAGTAACAGTGTAATAGCCGCACTGTTTAGCTCTTTCTCGGCGTGGTAATGTGGAAAGTTCTTTTACTTTAGCAAGTAGTGCTTTTCCAGTTAATGGCGCGGTTGCAGTTTCAGTCATTATGCTCAAATTTTCCTTACTCTCTCCAAACTGATAAACTATGTAGTCTCATGCCAGCATTTAATTTTTTAGCATTTGCATAGAGCTACTGAAGACCCTAATGTAACGGGTGAATTCCTGCCGATAGGAGCCAAAAGCACTTCTATATATGGTTGTCTACAACCAACTAGAGGCCATAGTTGCCACAGACATTAATTTTGGTGATGTTACGGCACTTTTAACCATTATTAGCCATCAGAAAGAAAACTATTTTCTTCTTTAGCGCTACTGTAGCGGTGTAACTTTCAGCCACCATTACAAATGAGGTTAGGTTCTACTGCAAATAAGTCGTAGACCCAAAAAATTGCAGGTTTTTCACTTTCAGTGCTTGCCTTTCTTGCCAATGAGCAAGTAGAGTTTTCTCCACTCGTCCTTTCAAGCTTAGGACAGCATAGTATTTCAATAGAGTCCTACGGGTATACACCCTTTTGTTCTACCAGTAGAGACGCGAATTTTCTTGTCTCTACATTACGAATCAACAAAGCAGTAGTAACCGCGCTGATACGGCTATTGATTCTGGTTTTGCTACTTCGTAATTTTATATTAAATACTAGCATGGACTAATAATAGCAAAATAGTTGTTTAATTTTGAATTAAAGTTGCTGGTAAATTTTTATTTAAATTCCTGGACTTGAAAGTTGAAAAAAGCAGTGACGATTTTCTTAACCCTTTATGATTACAAGCGCGAGCATTGCTATCTGGCTTTGAGAAAAATTTATATATTGAGACGAGCAGTTTTGACCAATGAGTTCAATCCCATATTTTGTTGATTGAGAGCAAACCAAAAAGCGAAAAGTCTGGCACCTGTGGGTTTCGCGGTACTCTAACTTTTTTGAAAGTGGTGAGGATTTTTCCTCGGTTTATTATCTTCAGGTCAAAAGCGGCCAGAGGATTTTGCACGTCTGTCTATGGGATGAACAAATCTCTTAACATCTGCCTAGTGCTTGATTGCCACTACTATATATTAAACATGGGCTTTCAAACTTCTATATAATCAAAAAATTCTGTCAAGTGGTAGCGAAGGTGGAATTTTACTGTCAGGACTGCTTGACTCAAGTTGACATCAAGACATATTGCTAACTTCCCATGCATTTCATTTGGATAGGATCGCTAGATCAAAGATCAACTGAAGTTACTTTTGAAGGAAACTCTCTTTCCTTTAGATTGCCAAACAGGTAAATTCAATGCAAAGCTGCGATCGCATTTTTGGCGTTTTAACTGAGAATTTGACAAAAATCTTGCTTACAGCGCTACTACAAGTAAAATTTTAATGGTTATCCTTAAACTAGAATCAGTCGCCCTTTAATCGTCAGCCTATTAACACCAGGGTTTGAATTAGGGGCAAAAAGTATAACTCACTTTTCGCAACTAGCTGCTTTGACTCATGATTGTTGAGGCTGGTGAAGTAATTTTAAAATTTTGGTTAGTAGTTATGGAAGTTATTTTTAAGGTCATTCGACAGCAACAAAATTCCTCCCCTGTTGTGCAAACCTACATTGTAGAGGCCGAACCAGGTAATACAATCTTGGATTGCCTCAATCAGATTAAGTGGGAGCAAGATGGAACTTTGGCATTTCGCAAAAATTGCCGCAATACTATTTGTGGTAGCTGTGCTATGCGAATTAATGGGCGTTCGGCTTTAGCTTGTAAAGAAAATGTTGGGAGCGAACTTGCCAGATTACAACAAATACCATCATCTCAAAGTAAAGTAAATGCTATTGATGAAATCACGATCGCACCTCTTGGCAATATGCCCGTGATTAAAGATTTGGTTGTAGATATGAGCAGCTTTTGGAATAATCTAGAGGCAGTTGCCCCTTATGTGAGTACGGCAGCACGACAAGTACCAGAAAGAGAGTTTTTGCAAACACCACAAGAGCGATCGCGCCTCGATCAAACTGGTAACTGTATTATGTGCGGTGCTTGTTACTCTGAATGCAACGCTCGTGAAGTTAATCCAGACTTTGTAGGTCCCCATGCCCTTGCCAAAGCTTACCGAATGGTAGCAGACTCCCGCGATAGCGATACCGAAAATCGTTTAGCAAGCTATAACGAAGGTACTAAAGGCGTATGGGGTTGCACTCGTTGTTTGTACTGTGATTCTGTTTGTCCAATGGAAGTTGCACCATTAGAACAAATCACCAAAGTTAAACAAGAAATTCTCACCCAGAAAAAAAATAGTGATAGTCGTTCAATTCGTCACCGGAAAGTATTGATAGATTTAGTTAAAGAAGGTGGTTGGATTGATGAACGTCAATTTGGTTTACAAGTAGTTGGTAATTATTTTCGGGATTTAAAAGGATTACTCAGTCTTGCACCCCTCGGTTTGCGGATGATCCTCCGGGGTAAGTTTCCTTTATCATTTGAAGCTTCTGAGGGTACGGAACAAGTGCGATCGCTTATTGAATCTGTGCAACAAGTAGAAAACAAAAGTTAAAAGTGAGGAGGGAGTAGTGAGGAGTTAAGAGTTAGGAGTTAAAATTCTTCACTCTTAACTCTTAACTTCTAACTGTTGTTCAACGTGGCTCTTGAGGTATATTTAACGGCTGTCCATAACGGTCATATACTAAAATATCCCACTGCCCGTTGTTACTGGATTCAAAAGCAATCCTGCTACCATCAGCGCTAATTGTAGGGTTGCGGACTTCCGCTTGCAGGTTATTGGTCAAATTCCGTGATTGGCGTGTTTCTCGGTCGTAGAGAAAAATAGCCGATCGCCCCTGACGGCTAGCAGCAAACACAATATAACGACCATCTTGTGAAACGCTAGGATGATTTGCGATCGCATCAAAGGAATTTAAACCTGGCAAATCAACCAAATCACGAGTTACCGTATCAAACATATAAACATCTTGGCTACCGCGTCGGTCAGTAATAAAAACAATGTATCTCCCAGAAATTTGGGGGTTTAATTCCGATGCTAAACTATTAAGACTCCGACCCCCTGGATCAAAGGGATAACTCAAAATCCGAGGGTAGCCAAAACACCCAGTCAATAAACTTAAACAGAAAAATATAGGTATAAAAAAAACACGTTTCATATAATTTAGTCATTAGTCATTAGTAATTAGTCAATAATCTCACAACTCCTAACTCCTAACTCCTAACTTTCTCCCCTACGGAGGTGAACCCACAGTTGCACCGTTGGGAATATCTAACTCAATATTTGGCCCTCGGTCTAGAACTTCAATATCCCACTGACCACGAGTGGCGGTTTCAAAGACAACATAACGTCCATCTGGACTAATATTTGGTTTTCTGATCCAGCCGCGATAAATTGGCGTGACAATTTGTGACTGTTGCGTGGCGCGATCGTAAAGCGCTACCACTGGTCTTCCCTGGTCACTAGTAAGATAAGAAATATAACGTCCGGTGTAGCTCAAACTAGGACTTTCGGCAATTGTCTCCTGTCGGTTTATCCCCGGTGTACTAATAAACAGTTGCCTCTCCAAATCGTACATTAGTAGCTGCTGATTACCATTCCGATTAGATACAAACGCTAAAAAGCGCCCATTTCCACTCAAAGCAGGTTGCTCCTCGGTGTAGCGACTGTTAAGAGAAGTAGGCCCTATAGGAATATCGTTAGAACCACAAGATACAAGCAAACTTGTTAAACCAAAAACCAGGCTCCAATGAATTGGTCTTTGGAGCCAAAATGCAGGCGTAAATTTTTCCACCTCAACTGTTTTCCGTCGCCTTTAAACCTATTTGCACGCCAACTGTTTTAAACATCGTCATCAAAATCGGTCAAATTATCTGGCCCCTCATTTGGTTTTTCAATTGGGTTGTATGGTACATAATCGGTTGGGATCGCATCATCATCTTCGCGCGGTCTTCGAGAAGTTGAGTCAGTGGGGGGACGACGCCTTCTCGGTCTGGGAGAAACATCATCTTCACGACTTTCGGGACGCTGTGACCCGTTATTACTACGGCGAGAAGGTTTTCTAACTTCCCCACCTGAATTTTCCCAATCATCAACTTGCCTAGAAGAAGAACCCCAGTTCTCTTCTTCAAAGCTTTCAGAAGGGCGATTTACAGGACGCCCAGAAGTCCGCCGGCGGGTTCTATCAGATGGAGTCTGTCTTTCACTAGTGCTGCTGTTGCGGCGTTCTGTACGACGGGGAGGTTGTTCCTGATAGTAGTCATCACGAGTTGAAATCTCATCCCTGCTACCGCGAATCCGGGGACGCACTGGGCGTTCTTCCTCGTCTTCATAAGGCAGTGGATCTAAGTCTGCCTCCATCTCAGCCTGATAGTTTCTGCGATTATTGTACGAATAGCGATCGCTAACTGGTCGGTCTTCGTCCACAATCGGAGTGTTGCGCTTTGCTTGCTGAGTAGCTATACTTCGCAGACGAATACTTTCAACTGCAAAAAACACAGTTGTGCCAACTAAAAGCAGTTGACCAAATTGTAAAATCGGGTCTAGCCGCCATCCTTGAAAGACGAGAATAAAGCCGCAAAGTAAGCCGACTGCCGCAAAAAAGATATCTTGATCCCGTGACAATTCCGGACGCACAGTGCGGAGAAAATACAGTGCTGCCCCAGCCACAGCCAGGAAAATTCCTAGAATACTGGCTGAGTTTGCCCCAAAATTTACCTGAGCCAGAAAACTGGCTGAGTTCAGCCCAAAATTTATCATTGCTGTTTTCCCAATATCAAATCTATGTTAGCGAGTCACAATTAAAATCACTACTGTAATTAGGCACGATATATTGAAGCTTCAAAGCCTCTGGCAAAGAAGCTCTGAAGCTATTCACCGAAAAGTAAAAACGTCTATGTCTGTCAGCTACAACTGCCACCAGTCGCAGTTTATGCTGCTTTTAGTGCAATTTAAGTAGATACTTGACAGACAATCGATTACGAGAGCTAATTTAACTCTCATAAGCATTATGAACGCTGTATTTTATCTTTTTGGCTAATGAAAATTAGACCAACAGTAGCGGGTATTACAACAATTGCTGTACCCCATACCAGACTCCAAAGAAAATTTGCTAAAGAAGGCGTCATACTTCTCAACCTTTTTTTACACACTTCATCCTAATTTTAATAGTGTATTACTTTCTTGAGAAGCCTCTAACTCTGAACTGCCAAACTTGGTAACTTCTTTCACCAGTTATTGAGTTAACTACATGGGCGAGTTCGCTTTTCTATTTCAGAAAGAAGTGACAGCATTTAGTTAAAATGATGATCGGAGTGCTTTACAAAGCTTAAAATTTTGTAGCTATGTCTACGCAAAGCGCAACTTGCCTGTGCCTAAGTTTTTTCTTTTTTTACAGATAGATAGTACCTAAAACCGATGACTGGTGTTAACCTGACTGCTTGGATTCTTGGCCCTGTGTTAGGGGTTATGACATTCTTATTTATATTTCGTATCATTCTCACTTGGTATCCGCAAGTGGATTTGAATCGTTTGCCCTTTAATTTAATAGCTTGGCCAACTGAGCCATTTTTAATACCTTTGCGAAAGCTGGTGCAACCTATAGGTGGGGTAGATATTACACCTATTATTTGGGTTGGTATCTTCAGCCTGCTGCGAGAAATCCTGTTAGGTCAACAAGGATTGTTGACTATGCTATCTCGTGTTAATTAGGGTACAGGTTACAGGGGACAGGTTACAGGTTATAACCCTGTCCCCTGTAACCTATAACCTTTTTCCTTTCCTACTCTCCTACCCGTTCATTTCCTGCACAAAATTTGTATAGACATTACCCTGTAAAAACTGTGGAGTTTCCATAATTTTTTGATGAAACCCAATGGTGGTAGGTAATCCAGTAATGGCACATTCCCGCAGCGCGCGTTTCATCCGGTTAATAGCAGTGGATCGGTCTGGTGCCCAAACGATTAACTTGCCGATTAAGGAATCGTAGTAAGGTGGAATTTGGTAATCTGTGTAAACGTGGGAATCAATCCGTACACCAGGCCCTCCGGGGGGCAGATAGCTACTGATCCGTCCGGGAGAAGGGCGAAAATCATGGTCGGGATCTTCGGCGTTGATTCGGCATTCGATCGCATGACCTCGTAATACTACTTGGTCTTGGGTAAGCTTGAGTCTTTCACCTTGAGCAATGCGGATTTGTTCGGCAACTAAGTCTATCCCAGTAATCATTTCTGTTACAGGATGTTCTACTTGAATCCGGGTATTCATTTCCATAAAGTAGAATTTACCGGATCTATCCAAGAGAAACTCAATAGTACCCGCCCCACTGTAGTTAATGAATTGGGCAGCTTTGACAGCAGCTTGTCCCATTTTTTCACGTAGGTCTTGGTCGAGAGCTGGACTTGGAGCTTCTTCTAACAGCTTTTGATTCCGGCGCTGAATTGAGCAATCCCGTTCGCCTAAGTGGATGACATTACCGTAGTTATCCGCCAAAATTTGAAATTCGATGTGGCGGGGACGTTCAATAAATTTTTCTATGTAAACGCCAGAATTCCCAAAAGCTGCTCCTGCTTCGCCTTGGGCTGCGAGAAAAAGTTTCACAAATTCGTCTTCAGAACGAACTAGGCGCATACCCCGTCCACCGCCACCTGCTGTAGCTTTGATCATCACTGGATAGCCGATATCCTTGGCGAATCCTAATCCTTCTTGCTCGGATTCTACCAATCCCTCACTACCTGGTACCGTCGGGACTCCAGCTTTTTGCATGGTTTCTTTGGCAGTGGATTTATCGCCCATCTGTCTCATAGCTTCTGGAGTTGGGCCGATAAAAGCAATATGATGGTCGGCACAGATTTCCGCAAACCGGGCATTTTCTGCCAAAAAACCATAACCTGGATGAATGGCAGTAGCATTGCGCGTCAGTGCAGCAGCAATAATATTGGGAATATTCAAATAACTTTTACCGCTAGCAGGTTCGCCAATGCAAACAGCTTCATCAGCAAGTTGGACGTGGAGAGCATTACGGTCAACGGTGGAGTGAACCGCAACTGTGGCAATTCCCATTTCTTCACAGGCGCGGAGAATGCGAAGGGCGATTTCTCCCCGATTGGCAATTAATATTTTGTCAAACTTCATTTTTTAGTTTCGATATCATTACCAGTAGATTGACATTTTCTCTGATCCAACTTGAAACAACGCTTCCGCATTATTTCAAATTATTGCAGGAGATTCGCCACCCTGATCCTAAGCAAACTCGCATATTGCAGGCTTGCTGCGTCTACGAGTCTTACTACACTAACAACATTGCTGCTGTAAGTCTTGGCTAGACTACCAAGCTGGGCTTTTGCGAAGCCGATAGCGAGTCAGACGCTCCTACGTCGCTATCGAGCGTCATAGCCTGTCGTCGACACCACCTACAGCAGACGGATACGCGATCGCACCCCGCCGAACACAGTAGCTCTACCCTTTTCAATATCACTTGTACAGCTGCTAAATTTCTGTCAGTCTGATACCGCCTTGAGAAAATTTATATTTTTGAAGCAACTGAATTTAGATATCACCTTACTATAATTATTTTCTTATGCTATAGTCTATCTTTAGAGAAACCATGCGGATGTGGCGGAATTGGTATACGCGCACGCTTGAGGTGCGTGTGGCTTTGCCTTGGGAGTTCGAGTCTCCCCATCCGCATTTTTGCTTGTTTAAGTATAGGGTCAATAGTTATAGGTTAAAAAACCTTAGACTGTTGACCCTTAAATATTAAGTTTGCTTTTGAAGCACTTCAGTGCTTACTAGATATTAAGTAAAGTTGCCTTGTCAAAGTACTAGTCCTTTATGCTTTTATAGAAATAGGTGAAGTTTTGTAAAAAGCATTGACTATTTCTTTTACGCCGACAAACAACCTAACATCGCCACCACCTTGGCATCGCCTCACTCCGATTTGGCAAGGAGGGGAGGAAATAATTCAACAAAGTTTACCCCACACTCAGCTAGCACCTGCATGGCAGCTAATGCTCTTGGGTGACGGCTCTCCAACACGTCACTTAGAATTGCTCACAGGTGAGCCTGTAGAAGTAGATATCATTGATATGTCATTGATTGGTATCGACTTGGATGCTGCTCCTGAGTTAATCCAAGCTGTCCCAGAACCGCGATTACGGCGACAAGTATGGCTGCGTACCGCTTCTGGTCAACGATTAGCTTATGCTACTTCGTGGTGGGAAGCCAGTCATGTCGATGAGTATTTACAAAACCGTTCATTACCAATTTGGGCAAGTTTAGCTCGTCTTCGCACAGAATTGTATCGGGATGTTCGAGGAATTTACTACGGTGACTCATTGGCACTAGAGTCCGGTTTTGGTGTCACTGGGCCTTTTTGGGGTCGTCACTACTTGTTTTGGCATCATGGGCAGCCACTGACATTAATTTATGAAGTTTTTTCACCTTATTTAACCAAATATTTGGGGCCTATGCAGTTGAGTGCTGCTAATGCTGAGGCATAGTATTTTTGTATCTTTTACAGTGCGCCCCAGAGTATAGGAATTTTACATTAATGACTTTGAAGATGGGTAATCTATGTAAAATCCCGGACGCTAAGTTGATCTTACTTAAATCAAGTCAGTACCACAGATAGAAGCTCTATAAATAGAAGGTAGTCTGGGTTACAGATGACTTGCAGCTTTTTCAAGTTAGTTATATCCTCAAAGTGCTTGAAATGAACTATGTTAACTTTCGGAGACTTTCTAAAAAAGACAGCAGTTTTTAGAAATGTCCAGCGAAATTCAAGAAAGCGTGTTAAAAAAGGTAACTAACCATTAAAACACCGCTTTGAAACAGTAAAGAACGGTTAATTACCGAAATATCATCAATGTCTATGGTGGAAAAATTTATGAAATTAACTACCTTAGATCGCAAGAAACTTTTTGGTTGACTTAACCAATTTAGCAAGTAATGAGTTTGGAAATATGAGGTACAGGTTTCAATGGCACCGCCTCTTGTGTCTGTTCAGATGAAGAAAAATAAGAAACCGTCTTTGGTGCTGACGCTCTCGGCTGCTGGGTTATTGATTGGTGCGGGGAGTGTGGCCTACTGGTTGTTAGCCCAGAGACAAATATCTTCTAGCGATTTGCTAGTAGGTGCAAATATTATTCCTGGTGATGCCCTGTTTGCGGTTTCCTTAACAACAGATCCCCAGCAGTGGCAGAAATTGCGGCAGTTTGGGACAAGAGAAACCCAAACAGAACTGGACAAAAATTTAGTCCAGTTACGCGATCGCTTTCTGACGAATAATGGTTACGACTTCCAGAAAGATATCGCTCCTTGGGTAGGCGATGACGTGACGATCGCAATTCTTGCCCCAACAATAGGGAATAAACCTGCACCCAAACCAGTTACCACCAATGAAGATGCTGCTAGCGATCAGCAGTCGATGGTAATGGTATTGCCAGTAAAAAATTCAGAAATCGCCAAAAGTATTTTGGCACAACCCAAAATTCTTAAACAAGGCAAATGGAGCGATCGCACTTATCAAGGGATCGCCATTAAACAAAGTGAGGGACAAGCAGGGCAAAACTTCTCGGCTGCATTACTAGATGGGCATTTTTTAGTCATAACTGATAGTCCCAAAGCCACAGAGCGAGCGATCGATGCTTACAAAAATAAAACATCCCTAGCGACAACGGGCGGCTTTGCTGAGAATTTCCCAAAAATTGCCAATTACCAACCCTTTGGACAGTTTTATGTAAATGTGCCAACAGCAGCGAAAATAGCCGCGGCTTCTCCAAACCGCCCTTTGCCTGCTCAAGTTTTGGCTCAACTGCAAAATAACCAAGGTTTAGCAGGGACAATAACTTTAGAGTCAGAAGGAATCCGCTTCAAGGGCGTTTCTTGGTTAAACCCTAATAGTCAACGCGTGCTGACAGTGGAAAACAAAGCTGGGAAAATGCAAAGCCGCATACCAGCCGAAACCTTAATGATGCTTACTGGTGGTAATTTACAGAGGTTGTGGAGAGACTATGTTTTAACATCTCAGGGAAATCCTTTATCACCGATCGCACCAGAACAGATTAGAGGTGGGATAAAATCTCTTACCGATCTCGATTTGGAGAAGGATTTGCTTAGTTGGATGAAAGGGGAGTTTTCTTTATCAGTAATTCCTGCTACTCCAAAAGAAGGTTCACCAAATGATTTTCGTGCAGGTTTGCTGTTCATGGTACAGACAAACGATGACTACGGCGGGCAAAGCCAACGCAAATTAGCTGAAGCATCCATCAGCAAGCTGGATGAAGTGATGAAAAATCAATACCAGTTCCAAGTGCAACCGGGGAAAGTCGCAGGTCAACCCGTTGTTAACTGGGTATCACCTTATGGTACGTTAACTGCTACCCACGGTTGGTTAGATGGAGATGTCGCTTTCTTGGTAGTGGGCGCTCCCATCACCGATAAAATTGTTCCCAAACCTAACTACACACTAGCTGGCACTCTTCCCTTCCAACAAACAGTTCCTACAGAACCCAATCCGACAAACGGTCAATTTTTTCTGGATGTGGAACGAACTGTGAAAAATTTCCCTTTACCAACTCTAATTCCCAATCAAGAAACTTTGCTAGATGCAACGCGCACAATTGGGATGACATCTGCTGTCAGCGACAATCGTAGTAACCGTTACGATATTTTTATCGAACTTAAAAAAGTTACTAACGCAACTACATTGCCTAGTCCAGAAAAGAGTAAGAGTAACTCTGTTAGATAGGCAGTGGGAGGAGGGGAGCAGGGGTGCAGGGGAGCAGGGAGACAAGGGAGACAAGGGGGAATTATTGAACAAGTCTCTCTCTTGTCTCCCCCCTCTTCCTTATCTCCCTTGTCTCTTCTTCATGTTCAATGCCCAATCCCCATTCCCCATTCCCAATCCCCCATTCCCGATTCCCCTCTAAACATATAGGATCAAAACAGTCAGAATCGATATTTTAAATCATCCACGGAGAGAAGACTTTATGAATTTGGTTGTACTCCAGAACTGGCTGGACAATGCGTCCTTTGCCATATTATTCCTGACAATGCTGGTGTATTGGGGAGGAGCGGCTTTTCCAAATCTGCCTTATCTAGCCGCTTTGGGGACAGCTGGGATGGCGATCGCAAATTTGTGTATAGCTACTCTACTAGGGGCACGATGGATCGAAGCTGGTTACTTTCCCTTAAGTAATCTCTATGAATCTCTGTTTTTCTTAGCTTGGGGAATTACCGCTGTTCATCTGATTGCCGAAAATAGTAGCCGTAGTCGCTTAGTAGGAGTTGCGACATCTCCGGTGGCAATGGCTATTACTGCTTTTGCTACTATGACACTACCATCTCAGATGCAAGCGTCAGAACCCTTAGTACCTGCTTTGAAGTCAAATTGGCTGATGATGCATGTCAGCGTTATGATGCTGAGTTATTCTGCTTTGATGGTGGGTTCGTTATTAGCGATCGCTTTTTTAATTGTCACTCGCGGTCAAAACATCCAACTACAAGGCAGTTCTGTTGGTACTGGTGGCTATCGCAGCAACGGCTACCGCTTGCACAAAGCATCTGAACTAATTTCTCAACCACCAACCCCTGCTGTCGAAAATAACGGCTTTGCTCGTTTTGAAACTAGTAGCAACGGCAACGGTAACGGAAACACCGCTGTTTTGAATTTAGTAACTACCCCTGAATCGCCAGCCGTTGCATCTGCTGAACCTCTTTCACCCCAGCGCCTTAGCCTTGCCGAAACTCTCGACAACATCAGCTATCGCATCATTGGACTAGGTTTTCCCCTGCTGACAATTGGCATTATTGCCGGTGGCGTTTGGGCTAACGAAGCCTGGGGTTCCTACTGGAGTTGGGACCCGAAAGAAACTTGGGCATTAATCACCTGGTTAGTCTTCGCTGCTTACCTTCACGCCAGAATTACTCGCGGTTGGCAAGGGCGCCGTCCGGCAATTTTAGCCTCTGCTGGTTTGCTTGTAGTTTGGATTTGCTATCTCGGTGTGAATCTTTTGGGTAAAGGTTTGCATTCTTACGGTTGGTTTTTCTAAGAACCTCACTAAGACAGTACTGAGTGTTGAGTATTTTACTTTTACTAATAACTCAGGACTCAGTAAAGTCTTGCGTAAAACTATGGTGAGTTAAGTATTTAAGTTGAAACACAGAGGGGTGAAGAGTTTTTCTTTGCCCCTTTGTGCAACACACAAATTATTACGATAATAACCAAGGACTAATGACTAATGACCAATGACTAAATTATCATTTTATTTCGGATGAACTGTTATATCTCTGGAAAATATAAATTGATTAACAGGAGATTTTTATGGAAGATGGATTCGAGATACTAAACCATGATGAAGTTGTGTCTATAAAACCGGACACTTTTAATAAGTTAAATATTGCTAAAACTTTTAAAGTCCGCGATTTGATTACAGCAATTAAGGAATATATTGGAGCAGAAGAAACCGATGAAGTAAATTTGTATACTCAAGGATTAAATTGTGAAGTTTTACAATTTAGTAATTTGGGATGGAAAAAAGGAAAAGTGAGACTTGCTTTAGAGTTTTGTCCTGATGAATCTGAGTCACCACTTGATGAAATTTTTCAAAAACTCAAACAAGTGGAAAATTAATACTCAATAAGCAAAATATCCCCAACTTCTTCAAGAATTGGGGGATATGCGCCTCTTGATGTTTACAAATAACCGAGAGACTAAACTACAAAATTATCCCGTTATATCGAAAAGCATTATCCCAAACATAATCAATTACTGCTTTAGCTTCATCCAAAGGTAAAACGTGACATGCTCCTTGGCGATCGTAGGCTAGTAAAGGGACTTCTGGTACTTTGTCTGTTGTTTTGCTATTTTGAATTACTTGGCCGCGAATATCTTCTAGATTGCTTAGAGGCCCTTGAATATCAAAGTTAATCTTTGTGCCTAATTTATTGTCCATCCAAGTTTCAATGCGAGAATCTAATTGTTGAGGAGTTAATGGTGTGGGGCTAGTCAGTAAGTGATAATATGCCAGAATAATTTCTTTACATTCTTCTTCTTCTGCTAATTCCAGAAACATTTGAAAAACACTATGATTGTTCCCTAAATTCTTGAAAAATAGCGTATCAGTTACAATTTTTTGAAATTTAATTTTTTTATTTTTGTAATTAGTGTATTGCGTAAAGGCAAATCCACCCAAAGCGATCGCTAATGATAAAGCTGCCACCAAG
Organism: Nostoc sp. DSM 114167; assembly: GCF_052692655.1. Classification (NCBI taxonomy): domain Bacteria; kingdom Bacillati; phylum Cyanobacteriota; class Cyanophyceae; order Nostocales; family Nostocaceae; genus Nostoc; species Nostoc sp. DSM 114167. Next base: position 1,065,212 of record NZ_CP195116.1, on the reverse strand, counting down.
ACGGGCATAAAATTTCTGACTTTATCCAACTCTATATTTAATGATTCAACCCAAAAAGTAACGTTTAGTACTAGTAAAATTGCAGCAACTATTAATAATAAATTCGGCAACGTTCTTAATATCAAAGGAATTGCCGCGCCAATCGCCGGAATTCCAAATAGTAACCGATCTTTCCAGGTCATACTTGTTTTGACATTGGGAAAGATTAAGTCAACATCTAGTTTGGGAATATTTTTGTAGAAGTAAACATACATCTTACCGGGAATGAATTTTAATTCTTGGATCTTGTCTTTCTTGGCCCGAAAGTAAGCTGCTTCTTTGAACTTGACTAATAAAACAATCCGTTCAAAAATATCAATCGTCTTTTCTTCTTGCCAAAAGAAGAATTTTTTTACCGAAATTTTTTTAGAACTATCACCCCGGTAATAACAAATCAAGCGATCAAAATCCTCAAAATTTACTTTAGTTTTCAATTCAATAAGAGATTTTGTTGCCAGCGCTCGTTTGAGAATCGATTCAGGTAAAAGAATATAATTAGCTCTTTCAACAATATGCCCAAAGGCTTCAACTACTTTCAACTCCATGTCATCATATTGCTCGAATGTTGGTGGAGTTACTGGTTGAATCTCTGCATTAGGGTTAAAGGGTACGTAGTTATCTTTGATAACTTCTAAGGTTTTGTGGAAGCGAAAGTGATAGTAAGCAATGAGGATTTGGCAGAAATCTTGAAATTTTTTGACATCAGCTTCATCTAGCTGACCGTCTTGCAGGCAAAGTTTGATAATATCACTGCGAGTGTAGGGAATAAACGCTTCTCGATTTTCGGAAACAGTCATATTCAAAGATGAATCAGAATCTAACTAGGGTTTGCCACATCCCACGAAAACGTCGGCCATAAGACATTATCTCTTCATTGGCAACTAAATTCTAGTATCTTGGGTGGTAAATCTAGCAGTTTTTTCTTGAGTCGAGGGAAAAAGTGAGTAGGGATATTTGCTTTGCCTTCCACATCTCCAATGCGTTCTGTTATTTTCAAAGACTGATTGAAAAGTGCGTAGGCGTGGCCCGCACTTCGAGTGAGCTTCAGTGACCATCGTAGACATCGCTCGGCATAGATCCAGATTCTCTCACCTAAATTACCATCAAGATTCATTTATAAAATAAATAACTGAGAAACGGTAAATCCATCATGGTAAATTACGATCCATCAGCTCGTTTGCCCTCTTCAAAAGAACTACCTGACTCTGACGATACTCCAGTAGATAATCAATTACAAAAATCAATTCCTGATTTACTCAGAAGCGTATTAGCAATGGCTTGGGCAGAACGCATGGATTGGTTTTTTGGTATTCGCATGGGTATTTATTATGACCAAAATTTACCAGCGATAGTCCCAGATGCGTTTTTGAGTTTGGGTGTAAAGCGATTTTATGATGAAAACCTCCGTCCCAGTTATGTGCTTTGGGAAGAAAATAAACTACCGATATTAGTATTTGAGGTGGTATCTCAGATAGATCGTGGTGAGTACTCGACTAAGAAAGCAGAGTATGCAAGATTGGGGTTTTTGTATTATGTAGTTTACAACCCATTTCGTTGCGACAAGCCACGTTTAGAAGTTTACAAATTAGTTAATAATGCTTATGAATTACTTAATAGCGATCGCATTTGGTTGCCAGAGATAGGTTTAGCGATTGGCATAGAACGAGGAACTTATCTAGGCATTTCCCGCGAGTGGTTGTATTGGTATGACGAGCAAGGTGAACGGTTTTTAACACCAGAAGAACAAATGAAACAAGCTCAACAAGAAGCCCAGCAGGTTCTGCAAGCACAGCAAAAAGCTCAACAAGCAGAACAAAAAGCTCAACAAGCACAGCAACGCACCCAATTATTAGCAGAACAGTTGCGATCGCTTGGCATAGATCCTGATTCTCTTTCCTGAATTGCTGTAAAAACTCATTAACGAAGCTCAAAGGTTCATTAACGAAGCTTTGAGGTTCACGAATGAAGCTCCGAGGTTCATCAGCAAAGCTCTGAGGTTCACGAATAAAGCTCAAAGGTTCATCAACGAAGCTCCAAGGTTCGCGAATGAAGCTCAAAGGTTCATCAACGAAGCTCTGAGGTTCACGAATGAAGCTCTGACGTTCATCAACGAAGCTCCGAGGTTCATTAATGGGGTTCAAAGACTCGTCTGCGAGTATCAAAGACTCGTCCGCGAGTAAAAAAGACTCGTCCGCGAGTAAAAAAGACTCGTCGCCGAGTATCAAAGACTCATCCGCGAGTAAAAAAGACTCGTCGCCGAGTATCAAAGACTCATCCGCGAGTAAAAAAGACTCGTCGCCGAGTATCAAAGACTCGTTCACGAGTATCAAAGACTCATTACAGCAATTTTCATATATTTAAAAAACACTCTCGCTTTCTTCTCTGCGCTTTTGCGCCCACAGTTCGCGTAGCGTCTTCGATAGGAGAAGTTTTGATCGGCAAAAGCCGCGCTTCAAACTTCTCTCTGCGTGAGACAAAAAACTTTAGGTGCTGTAATTACGAATTACGAATTACGCATTACCCTATCAAGACTTGCACTCACACTTTCAGCATACGGTGACTGCAATCGTTGCAAAATCTCTAAAGCTGGTTGCAAATAGGATATCGCTTTAGTGTATTCACCCTGCTGTTCTGCCAAATCTCCTAACCTCCACAGAGTCATTGCTTGAGTTCGGACATCTCCAATGCGTTGAGTTATTTCCAAAGACTGATTATAGAGTGCAATCGCTTTATCCACTTCCCCTTTGTTAGCGTAGATATTTCCCAGACAGTTCAACGTCGCCGCTTTGCCTTGGACATCACCAATGCGTTGAGTTATTTCCAAAGACTGATTATAGAGTGCGATCGCTTTATTCACTTCCCCTTTGTTGGCGTAGATATATCCCAGATTGTTCAACGTCGCCGCTTTGCCTTGGACATCTCCAATGCGTTCTCTTATTTCCAAAGACTGATTGTAGAGTGCGATCGCTTTATCCACTTCCCCTTTGTCGGTGTAGATATATCCCAGTTCGTGCAACGTCGCCGCTTTGCCTTGAACATCACCAATGCGTTCATCAATTTCCAAAGACTGATTGTAGAGTGCGATCGCTTGATCTACTTCCCCTTTGTTGGCGTAGATACGTCCCAGTTCGTGCAACGTTGCCGCTTTGGTTTGGACATAACCAATGCGTTGACTTATTTCCAAAGACTGATTGTAGAGTGCGATCGCTTGATCTACTTCCCCTTTGTTGGCGTAGATCATTCCCAGTTGGTGCAATGTCGCTGCTTTGGTTTTGACATCACCAATGCGTTCTGTTATTTCCAAAGACTGATTGTAGAGTGCGATCGCTTCATCCACTTCCCCTTTGTTGGCGTAGATACGTCCCAGTTCGTGCAACGTCGCCGCTTTGTTTTTGACATCACTAATGCGTTGACTTATTTCCAAAGACTGATTGTAGAGTGCGATTGCTTCATCCACTTCCCCTTTGCTAGCGTAGATACCTGCCAGTTCGTGCAACGTCGCCGCTTTGCCTTGGACATTATCAATGCGTTCTTTTATTTCCAAAGACTGATTGTAGAGTGCGATCGCTTGATCCACTTCCCCTTTGTTGGCGTAGATACCTGCCAGTTCGTGCAAAGTTAACGCTTTGGTTTTGACATCACCAATGCGTTCTGTTATTTCCAAAGACTGATTGTAGAGTGCGATCGCTTCATCCACTTCCCCTTTGTCGGCGTAAAGAATTCCTAGTGCGTGGAGAACGCTAGCTTTGATTCCTGCTAAATTTTCATCTTCTTCAGTTAACTTTAAAGCTTTTAGCAAAAAATCTTTTGCTTTTTGTACCTCACCAATACTCCTATAAGCTACCCCTAACTCCTTCAAAATACTAATGCGAGTACGTACATCTGTTGATTCTTCCATTAGCAAGCGTTCAAGTAAATCAATCCGCTCTTGCCTTTCTGGTAAATCTAAACTTCCTAATATTCTCTCAGACTGAATAGTTTTTTCAATAGCCAACTCTTGAGTAGACTGGACTGTTTGAAAATAAAATACTCCTTTTCTCCATGCCCAAAAATCTGGGGCATATTTTGCCAAACGTGTTAGGGCATGATCTGGCAGAAATATCAGTATAGGGTGAGGAACACTATTAGTAAAAGCGTCTCGCACAAAGTTCAAGTCTTGCAGTACAGGCGGATATTCTCCAGATAAACCAATAGACTTTTCTAAGCCGATAACAATTAAAACTAATTTTTTATCTGGTTCTAAATGAATTTATTTTAAATCACGAATAATCTCATCCCTTAAAAAACGCAGATTAGGATCGGCAAAATTGAGAAGTTCAAACTGAATCTCATGACATTGAGGATGATTGTTGAGGATTTCAATTAAAGTATTTCTATCTTCTGCAAAGTTAACAGCAACGAACCCAATCGTTAACTGAGTGTCAGCAAAGTCAATAAAGGTTAACAGTTCCGCTAATGACTGCTGATTTATTTGCACAAAAGTTTCTTTTTCTAAATTTAACTCAGGGGTTACTTGTGACTGATTTGACTGCTTCTTGGAAAGCATGGATTTGCCTCACAACTGGATTAACATAATTCCAGCGATTTTTGCCGTTGTACTCAAAAACCCAAAGATTGAACAGCATTAACCTGCCGATTTCATCTTTAGAAACATCGGCACAATATTGGGTGTATCGAAGGAATTACTCAAATTATTTTCCGAATAGACTATAGAAATTGGCGCTGTATAGATAATCGTACAATGTAGACTTTGTAATTGAAATGCGTAATCACAAAATAAATGTTTAGCTACATTTGGAGGAACCCTGTCTAAGTTATCAAAAATAATTAAAAATCCCTTTTCGTATTCAGGATATTTTGATTTAAGCTTGACAAAAGCATCCCCTAGCAACAAATTTATATCCGCTTGTAAACGACCAATATCTTTTTGTAAATTCTGCCGAACCGTCTTTCTTTGTTTGTCAGCACCTTTAATTTGAGCTTGTATTTTACTCAAGAGCTTTGAAATAAAGGGAATCTTTATTCCTGCTTCTGCTTGAACACCAACACTTACTGACCTTTCAACTGTTTGTTCAGTTTCTTGAGTAATTTCTTTAAACCAAGACTCAAAATTATTTAAAAGTTGTGCATCAAAATTTAATTCCGATGCGTATAGTACATCAGCAACTTTTTTAATAATTACTAAATATAAATCTGTGTATTCTGCGTCTAATATATCTAGTTCAGCGTCAGCTTCTATATAAATAACCTTATATTGAGATTCCCATTCTCGTTGAATCTTCCTTAATTCTGTACTTTTACCGCATCCTCGATGTCCAGTAAATAGAAGGCTGCAAAATTCTGCGGGTTCAAGAAAACTTAAGCGAGTTTTAATAGTATTAATTGCTTCTGTCTTGCGAACTTTTGATAAATTAACATAATAACGTTCAATATCTCTATTCGTTACTAAAGGAGCTACATCACAAACACGAAAAGCAGCTTTAAGAGTATTAGCACGATTAGCGGGTAAGGAATTCATTAGGTATTATTTATATTAAGAATTTATATATATTACAGCAGCAAAATCTTAAAGCTTCTTGGCGTTAGAGAACTTTTAGGAATCACTAGCGCTCAACCAGGAGTATTGAAGTGGTAGGATGTTCAGCAATACCTGGCGTTAGATTACCAACAGAATTGTATAATGTCTCTTGCTCCTTGGCGAGGTGCGATCGCTCATGCACTCCATCGCAACCGCAGCCTTGTTTATGCCCGTTACCTGCAACTAGCAACGCTACAAGCTAATGGTCGCCCCACTAATCGCACCTTAGTATTTCGCGGCTTTCTAGAAGATACAAACCAGCTAAAATTTATCACCGATAACCGTAGCGCCAAAACCGATCGGATACAGCAGCAACCTTGGGCAGAAATTTGCTGGTACTTCCCCAATACACGAGAACAATTCCGCATCACTGGCTGTTTAACCCTAGTAAGCGGTGACGATCCCGATCGACATCTACAGTCAGCGCGGATCGCTATGTGGCAAGAATTGAGTGATGCGGCGCGTTTACAGTTTGCTTGGCCGCATCCTGGTAAACCCAGAAACCAAGAAGCAGGAGCCTTTGAGCCACCAGCACCCGATCCGGTTGAGCCAATGGCTAATTTTTGTCTACTGCTACTAGATCCGGTGCAAGTAGACCATTTAGAATTACGCGGCGAACCACAAAATCGATGGCTTTACCACCGTGATGACCAGCAAGAGTGGTCTAGCCAAGCGATTAATCCTTAAATATTGGAGTAGAGAGGCGATTAATTGCGTCTCTACAAAATGTTAGGAGTTGGAAATTGCAAACCTGCATTTATGATTTTTATTCCTCACTCCTCACTTTTAACTTCTCACTTTTTAAATGCCAGCACCATCTAGAAATTCCTGAATGGTCTTATCCTTGAGGTTGCACCAGCGAGTATCGTGGGTTGGTTCATCCTCTTTCGTTGCTAAACCACCCAATAAAACAGGAGTTTTGTCTGAAGAATTGTTGCGCTGAAGGGTTTGTATTTGTTCTTCCAACGCTTCAATCCGGTCTACTAAAGCACGAATTACTTGAGCTTCTGAATCTGGTAAGTTATTGTGTTCAAGAGGTGAAACCCGAACTCCAGAACGATACATAATGCGCCCAGGCACACCTACCACAGTACAGTCTGAAGGCACATCTCTGAGAACAACAGAACCAGCACCAATACGGACATTATTGCCAATTTGGATATTGCCCAGTACCTTCGCTCCAGCTCCAACTACGACGTTTTCGCCCACAGTAGGATGGCGCTTGCCACATTCTTTACCAGTACCCCCAAGGGTGACACCTTGATAAATTAGAGCATAGTCTCCGACGATCGCAGTTTCACCAATTACGACACCCATGCCGTGGTCAATGAACACACTTTGCCCAATTGTTGCACCAGGGTGGATTTCAATTCCAGTAAAAAACCGAGCCAAGTGAGAAATCAGGCGCGGAATAAAGGGAAGACCAACACTATACAACCAGTGAGCCAGCCTATGGAATAACAAGGCTTGCAAACCAGGGTAACAAAATAAAACTTCCAACCAGTTACGGGCAGCTGGGTCACGTTCAAATATGATACGAAAGTCAGCACGCAGTATAGATAGCACGAGATAGCACCCTCGGAAAGCACAACAAGCTACTCTCCCATATTATCCTCTCAGGTGTTACACCTAAAAATTGGGCATTAGGCATTGGGTATGGGGAATTGGGCATTGGGCATTGGAAATTGGGGATTAATTATTCTCCTCTGCTCCTCTGCTCCCACTTCGGCTACGCTCAGTGACCACCTGCTCCCATACTCCCCACTTCACTGCTGCTCCACTTTCAGAGTATAATCCCGCTTGACTCCAGGATTAAATGTACCTACCCAAATCCGATAAGTGCCCTTTTTCCAGTTGCGATCGCTAACACTAGCATCTTTACTTTTGCCAGTATCATCGCCGCAACGAATTGTTGTTTTATCTGGGCCTTGGATGATTAAAGTAGTGTCGTTGTTGTTGCTATCAACTTGGATTGTTAGCTGAGGAAAGTCCTTTTCCAAAACCATAATGTGATCTGGTTTGGGATCGGCAAAGCCAATACAGGCTTTTTGATCGCGATCGCGGTTACTTATGGCAGACAATGAGTAAGAACCACCTGTAAATCCCTGCACTGTTCCTTGTGATGAATCAAAGTTTGTTGATAAATTCAAAGTGGCAAAGTTTGCTGTCTGTGCGATTGCAGGGGTAGCTGTGATGGCGGTAAGTATAGCCAACAGCCAACCGCCGCAAAACTGAAGTCGGGGGCGACAGTATTTCATAGTAGCCCTCCAACAGGCTTTTAAATAAGTAGTGATATATACATATTCTAGTAAAAAAATTCCAGTGAAATTTCAGTTGGTTGTGCCACAATCAAATGTGCCACAGTTAATGTTTTTGAAAGTGGACTGTTAATTGCTTGGTTATTTCTGGATCTAGACAGCAACATTAAATCCCACCCGTTGATAGTGGGGAATTTTTGCAATCAAGACATTAGTTACCAAATATTACAGAATATCTACGTAAATATTATGAGGCAAGAAAGTAGAGAAGTGAAAAGAATTTTTTCCCTTCTCTACTTTGAGCTTTTATGAAAATCTCACGAATTATGGAGTTTGAAGAAAACGCCACCTTTGAGCGATCGCGTGTCAGTTCCATAACTACTGACTGTGAGCGATCGCAGGTTGTTAAAAAATGGTTTACCTAAGACTTCCACTAGTTTGAGAATCGGTACTTGACGCTCTAACAAATTCTGGCTCTTTGTCCAGTCGAGATATACATAACCTTGGTTTGGTAGGGGAATTGCAGCGATACTATCTTTGAAATTAGGATTGTTAATTATGGAATTATCCTTGGTTGTGAGAATTTCATTGATCGTCTCCAAGTCAGACGCAAAAATTTCGTAATTTCCTAAAGTTGTGTGCAATCCCCGCACTTTTGTTTCAATGCTGAAAGATGCTCCTTCTTTGACATCGCTTTTTTTTGTAGCTGTGGTTAACTCTGTCCAAGCTGAGATTTTTTGCTTATCTATAGTTAAGGGATTAATGCTGAGTCCGTTGGATGAGGCGATCGCATCTAATCGAGCAACACCTTTTTCTACATCCTCGGATTTTTCTACTACAAAAATCCAATGGGGGGTTATTTGCTCTTTATCAGGTAACAATGCTAGGGCATATTCTCCTTGTACCCAACTGAAAATATCCTCTGGGAAGTTTATACCCCAGCGTTTTTGAACATCCACCAAAGGTTTTGCTAATCGGGAAACTATATCTTCCCCAGAACCATATATAGTTGCTGTTGCTTGTTTCCAGAGTTTGGCTAAGTCACTATCAGCCAAATTACTTAAATTCGAGCCGGAAATTGCTAAACCTGCGGATGCTGGAACATACTGCAATGCTCCCACAGGTTTAGATAACGGTGCAGATGGAGGGACAATTTCCGATGAAGTCAAAATGCTGGTTTCTGCCAGCAATCCTTGGGGATTCAACACTAAGGATATAATTTGACTGTTATAAAGTTGTTCTGGTAACTCTAACCCTTGCCATTTTGCGACGATGGGAAGATTCAAGAAAGCTACAGCCAATTTCCCTTTGAGCTGTTCTTTGGTAGCTTTTTGGTATTCGGGTGAGCTAGTTAAATTCAGATCGGGCGCTTGGACGTTATTGATCGCATCTCGTAATACTTTTGGGTCGTTGGCAAATAAGACGAAGCTTTCACCGACAACAGCACCAGCAAGCAAATCTTGTTCTGGTTGAGAATTGTCAGAAATCAGCTTTACACCTTTATATTGTTCAACAGCTAAGTTTGCACCAGCTAAGGCCCGTTTGGAAAATAACAATTCGACAAACTCGCGGCTTTTCTCTGGTTGCTTGGTTGTTAGTGCTAACAGATACCCTGGCTGCTGTCCGTTTTCTGGATCGCGATCGATATCTAAGGTAGTAACCGCTAATGTAATTTCGTCCCCTAACCAGGGTTGAATGTCTTGTTTGTAATCTATGCCACTCTTGCCGAATAAACTGGTTTTGAGTTTAGATAGTTCTTCTTCACGCTCCAACGCCTGCAAACGGTCAGGATTGGTCAATAATGAAACCATTGCAGGGGAAAGTTTTGACACGAATATGGCTGCACCAGGCCCAGAGCTAGAAGCAATGAGGCTAGCTGGACTTTTGGCGAAAAACCAGTAAAAGCCTGCGATCGCAATTACTAGCAGGGCGATCGCCCCAGCGACGATAAAACCGATAAATGAACGTTGCCTATTCACATTAAACCTATTAAAAAAGACGGTTTACAGCCATTTAAGCAGAAAGCCTAGCAGAATTAATCAACCTTCTTGAGAATGGATACTCATGCAAAGGCAGAGATTTTCTGTCACCATAAATAGGATTAGGACTGTTTATCGGGAATTCTTTTAGTCAACCCATGAACCAAATTAGTGTAGAAGAACTGGCGCAACGTCTTTCTTCTAGTGATGTAAGTATTCAGCTAGTAGATGTGCGTGAACCAGAAGAATTGGCGATCGCTAGCATTGAGGGCTTTGTAAACCTACCTTTAAGTCAATTTGCCGAATGGGGAGATCGAGTACCTACCCTCTTCAATCCCGAAGCCGAAACCTTGGTGTTATGCCACCACGGCATCCGCTCTGCCCAAATGTGCCAGTGGTTGATTGCTCAAGGTTTTACAAATGTGCAAAATATTTCGGGTGGTATTGATGCCTATTCCCAGTTAGTAGACCCTTCAATTCCCCAGTATTAACTTCTGCTCGGATACATCATTCAGATGGAACTTACTCTTCCATCTAACTTTTGCTATGCTAAAGATAGAAGTAGATCGATTTAGACGCTTGCTGAAAAGTTTGAAATTTGGGCATCAGCTACATCTGCACAAAAATGTTAGATTGCTCTAAATTACAGTTCGGTAGTAGCCTCTGAAGAAAATACGTATCTAATAATACTGTTGCAAGCAAAGATTTATGCAAAAGTACGGTTAGAAAAAAGCATCGTAAGGGTACATTATAACTAGCAGCTTTTGCATAAAAATTGAGCTACTATTTCAACCTTAATCTGAAAAAATGCTTTGTACATAAACTTTAAAAATACTTATCATAATATAATTAGATAATTTGATACCTTAATAAATTATTAATATTTCCTGTTTTCGATTAAATCCACAAATTTCTTGAGAGTTTGATTAAAATTTGCCTTCAGCAAAACATACCATAATGGAAGTTCAGTTAACAAATCGACAACAGCATATACTTTGGGCAACGGTACGTCACTACATTGCTACGGCAGAGCCAGTTGGTTCAAAGGCTTTGGTTGAGGAGTACGATCTGGGTGTAAGCTCGGCGACAATTCGCAATGTCATGGGTGTTTTAGAAAAATCTGGATTGCTCTACCAACCACACGCTTCTGCTGGACGTGTACCTTCAGATTCAGGTTATCGCATTTATGTTGACCAGCTAATTACACCTTCTCTGCGTTCGCGCAGCGTGTCGCAGACAGACGCTCTTGCTAGCTTGCTTCCACGTTCGCGCAGCGTTCCACAAGGAAGTGGTGCTGAAACTTTAGGGCGAGAAGTAGAGATAGCACTGCAAAAGCATCTTCAGTGGGAAGATCGGAGTTTAGAAACCTTGCTGCAAGGAGCCGCGCAGATTTTAGCAACCTTGAGTGGTTGCATTAGCTTGATCGCGATGCCGCAAACGACTACAGCACTATTGCGACATCTGCAATTAGTGCAAATTGAAGCCGGACGGATCATGTTGATTGTCGTAACAGATGGTTATGAGACACATTCTAAATTGATGGATTTGTCGCCAACACCAGAAGAAACACAACGAGATTCAGAGGTAATCGATCGCGAATTGCAGATTGTTTCTAACTTTTTGAATACCCACTTGCGGGGGCGAAGTCTGTTGGAATTAGCCAACCTCAACTGGAGCGAACTAGATCAAGAGTTCCAACGCTACGGGGAATTTTTGAAAAACTCAGTTGCCGAATTGACTCGTCGCACTCTTGCGCCGACTGCAACCCAAATTATGGTTCGGGGTGTGTCAGAAGTTTTACGCCAGCCAGAATTTTCCCAGTTACAGCAGGTACAAACAATTATCCACCTGTTGGAGGAAGAACAAGACCAACTATGGCGATTAATATTTGAAGAGCCAGAACCGGAGGATGGTGGTAAACCAAAGGTAACGGTTCGCATTGGCGCAGAAAATCCATTAGAACCGATACGCACCTGCACCTTGATTTCTTCTAACTATTGCCGAGGTTCGATACCTGTAGGAAGTGTGGGAGTTTTGGGGCCAACGCGCCTAGATTATGAAAGTGCGATCGCAGTAGTAGCATCTGCTGCTGATTATCTCTCAGAAGCTTTCAGTTATTTCAATCCTTAATTAGCGATTAATCTTTAGGAACAAGCCGCTACGCCTCTAGGCGAGCAAACAATACCATAGCAAGCAGATAGCCGGATTTGTAACGGCAAAATCAATAATTAATACTACTTAAATCTTTCATGCTTAGAAAAATTGCCTTTAGTCTACTGTGGCTGGGATTTGTTGTCTATGCTTTTTTCCTCGCGCCTCCTGAGCAACCTGGTACATTCGAATTAATTAAAAACCTTTCTATTGGACAGTGGCAAGGCATTAACCCCTTAGTCATAGCACTATTCAACCTCATGGGCATCTGGCCTCTTATTTACAGTGCAGTAGTCTTTATTGATGGTAGAGGGCAAAAAATACCTGCTTGGCTGTTTGCTACTGTCTCTTTCGGAGTTGGTGCTTTCGCTTTGTTGCCGTACTTAGCCTTTAGAGAACCAAATAATCAGTTTGTCGGTAAAAAGAATATCTTGCTCAAATTACTAGATTCTCGTGTGACTGGTTTTGTATTGACAATAGCCACGATTATTCTAGTTACCTACGGTATAAGAGGTGGAGATTGGAGCAATTTTGTGCAAGAGTGGCAAACTAACCGCTTCATTCATGTGATGAGTTTAGATTTTTGCTTACTTTGCCTATTATTTCCCACATTGCTGGGGGATGATATGGCGCGTCGCGGTTGGAAGAATCCGCAGTTGTTCTGGTTAATAGCCTTGATACCGCTATTTGGGGCATTGGTTTATTTATCTGTGCGTCCACCTTTACAAGAAGTGGGTATAGAGTCCATATCCAAGCAGCCAGCAACGAATTGAAGAATAAAGTGCATTTTTCACAATCTAAAATCGTTCGATTAACCGTAGCGTTCCGCAGGAAAGTCTAAAATCCAAAGTGATATCACCCCAAGTCCCCGCTTTTTCAAAGGTTTGGGGATTTTCTGTGGGTGCGTAAATCCCAAGAGAAAATTTTTTCTGAAAGTACTTTACAAAACGCAATAAATTCTTTAAGATGTGTAACAGGTAGTCAAACCTACCTAAATTCATCTGCAAATAATCGCATTTATAAAACAATGACAACAACCTTACAACAGCGCTCAAGCGCCAATGTATGGGATCGATTCTGCGAATGGATCACCAGCACCAATAACCGGATCTACATCGGTTGGTTCGGCGTATTGATGATACCCACCTTGCTAGCCGCCACCGCTTGCTTCGTAATCGCCTTCATCGCTGCTCCTCCAGTAGACATCGATGGAATCCGCGAACCAGTAGCAGGTTCCTTGATTTACGGAAACAACATCATCTCTGGTGCAGTAGTACCTTCCTCCAACGCCATCGGTTTGCACTTCTACCCCATTTGGGAAGCAGCTTCCTTAGATGAGTGGTTGTACAACGGTGGTCCCTACCAGTTGGTAATATTCCACTTTTTGATTGGCGTATTCTGCTACATGGGTCGTGAATGGGAACTATCCTACCGCTTAGGAATGCGTCCTTGGATTGCTATTGCCTACTCAGCACCTGTTGCAGCAGCAAGTGCAGTATTCTTGGTATACCCGATCGGACAAGGTTCTTTCTCTGATGGTATGCCCTTGGGTATAAGTGGAACCTTCAACTTCATGATCGTGTTCCAAGCAGAACACAACATCTTGATGCACCCCTTCCACCAGTTAGGTGTAGCAGGTGTATTCGGCGGAAGCTTGTTCAGCGCAATGCACGGTTCACTAGTAACTTCTTCCTTGGTTCGTGAAACAACCGAAACCGAATCTCAAAACTACGGTTACAAATTCGGTCAAGAAGAAGAAACCTACAACATCGTTGCGGCTCACGGCTACTTCGGTCGGTTAATCTTCCAATATGCTTCCTTCAACAACAGCCGTTCGCTGCACTTCTTCTTAGCAGCATGGCCTGTAATCGGCATCTGGTTCACCGCCTTGGGTGTAAGCACAATGGCGTTCAACTTGAACGGTTTCAACTTCAACCAGTCAATCATTGATTCTGAAGGTCGTGTGATTTCAACCTGGGCAGATGTGATCAACCGCGCTAACCTGGGTATGGAAGTTATGCACGAGCGTAATGCTCACAACTTCCCTCTGGATTTGGCTGCTGGTGAAGTTGCTCCTGTTGCTCTGACTGCTCCTGCTATCAACGGTTAATTCTGAAGTTTAGCTGAATTAAGAAAGCGCCCTCTGGTAACGGAGGGCGCTTTCTCATTTGTATAGATAAAAAATAGGCTATACGTCAAACATTCCAAGTGCCAAAGCATAACAATTAACTTTCGCACAAACTCTAGGTAAAATACATAAGCCTCATCCTTTTTCTTTAAGATCATGGGCAACACTTTTGGTCATCTATTTCGTATAACTACTTTTGGTGAATCTCACGGCGGCGGTGTGGGGGTTGTGATTGATGGTTGTCCTCCACAACTAGAAATTTCGGCAGAAGAAATTCAAGTGGAATTAGATAGAAGGCGTCCAGGACAAAGTAAAATTACGACTCCTCGCAAAGAAGCCGATACCTGCGAGATTTTATCAGGTGTATTTGAAGGCAAAACCTTGGGAACGCCTATATCAATTTTGGTACGGAACAAAGATGCTCGTTCGCAAGACTACGACGAGATGGCCGAGAAGTATCGTCCTTCTCATGCGGATGCAACTTATGATGCAAAATATGGCATTCGCAATTGGCAAGGTGGGGGTAGATCGTCAGCGCGTGAGACAATTGGCAGAGTAGCAGCTGGTGCGATCGCTAAAAAAATTCTCCGTCAAGTTGCCAATGTCGAAGTTATCGGTTATGTCAAGCGCATCAAAGACTTGGAAGGTGTAGTCGATCCAAATACCGTTACCTTAGAACAAGTAGAAAGCAACATCGTGCGCTGTCCCGATGCTGAATGTAGCGATCGCATGATTGAATTAATTGAACAAGTTGGTAGACTTGGTGATTCTATTGGCGGTGTCGTAGAATGTGTAGCGCGTAATGTGCCGAAAGGTTTAGGCGAGCCAGTATTTGATAAATTGGAAGCTGATATCGCTAAAGGTGTTATGTCTCTCCCTGCTAGCAAAGGCTTTGAAATCGGTTCCGGTTTTGGCGGAACGCTGTTAACAGGAATTGAGCATAACGACGAATATTATATAGATGAAAATGGCGAAATTCGCACTGTAACTAACCGTTCTGGTGGTATTCAGGGGGGAATTTCCAACGGGGAAAATATCATTTTACGAGTTGCATTCAAGCCGACGGCGACAATTAGAAAAGAGCAAAAGACAGTAACTCGTGAAGGTGAAGAAACATTATTGGCTGCGAAAGGACGACACGATCCTTGTGTGCTACCGCGTGCAGTTCCAATGGTGGAGGCTATGGTGGCGCTAGTGTTGTGTGACCATTTGTTACGATATCATGGGCAGTGTAAGGTGTTGTAATTAATAGAGCGATCGCTTTTAAAAGATAGTCTCACATTCCTGACTTATTAAATAAGTCGGGAATATTATTGTTACTAGCTGTAGCGACCGCACAACAATCGCCGAACGGTGTAAGATGTTTAGTACAGCGTTGCATTAAGCAGAGAAGGGCGATCGTTGATGACTAAGGCAACGAGCTACGACCAAGATTTTCTGTTGTGGACACAACAACAAGCCGAGTACTTGAAGAAAGGATATTGGGCTGAGTTGGACGTTGAACACTTGGTAGAGGAACTAGAGGCTTTGGGTCGCAGTGAACAGAAAGAACTCGGTAGCTACTTGCAGTTGCTGTTAATGCACTTGCTTGCTCAAATGCCAGTATCAGCCTGAGCGAAGAACCAAAAGCTGGGATAATACTCTGTCAAACTGCCGAAATCAAATTCAAGATTGTTTGGAAGATACTCCCAGTTTGCAGCGTTTTCTTCAAGATTCAGTGTGGATACAAAAATATTATCGACCCGCTTGTCGTGATGCAGCTAAAGAAACTCAGAAATCTGTTGAAAATTTTCCTGCTGAATGTCCATTTATAATTGAGCAGATTCTTGATCCAAGCTTCTTAGCTTAAAATTGAAAATTTGATTTTTCAGGCATTCTATTACAAATTTTTATGCTGTCCTATTTGACGGCACCAATCTCTATAAGAAATGAACACTCTTTGGAAATCATCTTCAGATGGTAAAATTCCATGATGAGCAACAATATTTCGCAAATCCTCTAGTTGAGCAAATCTATTGTCAATAAAATTAATGTCTCCAATGTAAGGTAGGAATAGTTCTTCCTTCTTTTTAATCAATTTTGCTAAATCACCCCAATCAATACAATAAAGAGGTGAACTACCTCCTCTTGGGGAAACCCACTTGTTTTTTATTTCTTTATTTTTAACTCTTTCTACTTTCTTTAACATATCTGTATTTGCAACTTGTTCCCACCAATTATCTCCAAGTTCCTTTGAGAATATTTTTTCAATAAAACAACGAACCGAATTTTCGTAACAGTGGAGAATTACATATAAACTAGACATTCTATCGGCACTTAAAACATCTTCATGATTAAGATAGGGCGTATTAAATATTTCAGTAGTTTCTAGTTTATTAAGAATTCCTATAAGTGTAGCTTTTGCGATTGACATGGCTACCCATAGAGAGCCATCATCTGAATAAATTGTACCGTTTAGTGCTTTATTCCAACTATTTAATTCATCATTCATGTCAGCACCAGCAAGTATTTGTCTAACACTATCTATCCAGTTTGAAAAGTGCCGAAAAATAACATCTGGAGAGTCATAAAACTCTTCCATGCTAGATAAACCAGACAACAATGCTTCTATAATTTCTCGTTTATGTTTCATAAGCCTTAAGCAAATAGGTAATTAATATTATATTACGTATATTAGTAATATGTTAGTATTTGAACTCAGTTAAATAATGTGATGAAGAAAGAAGAAGAAAAGTAAAATTTTTAATTACTAGAGAATTAAAGTTTCTACCAGCCACTATTCACCCGACTTAAATATTTGTTTATCTATAAAATTCGATTATCTTGATATTTTGGTGATTTATTCATTTAAACAAGTAATTTGCAAAACTCAGGTAGAATTGCTATATATTATGGCATTGCAACTTAATATAAATAATTAAACATGGATTTTATAACAATTTTAGGGTTAGCGGCTGCCACAATAACCACAATCTCGTTTTTGCCACAGATGTTTAAAACCTGGCAAACAAAATCAGCAAAAGATGTTTCTTTGGTTACGCTAATTGCATTCATAAGTGGTGTTTTTCTGTGGCTAATCTATGGAATTTATTTACAATCCTTGCCAATTATTCTTGCTAACGCCGTAACATTGGTTTTTAACTTAATTATTCTATGGCTTAAAATTAAATATAGATAAACTCGCTTCTAACAAACCCCTGTGACATCATCTGTATTTGACTCTGAACGCCTTTTATTTACACCCACCACCCCAGATACCAACGCTATCCCTATAATCTTCGCCTTTCCTAACGAGTACAGCGTAGGTATCACTAGCCTTGGCTATCAGGTAGTTTGGGCAACCTTGGCAATGCGTGATGATGTGCAGGTGAGTCGCCTGTTTACCGATACTCACGAACAACTCCCTAGAAGGCCGGAAATTTTGGGATTTTCTATTTCGTGGGAACTGGACTATGTGAATATTTTAAATTTGCTGGAATCTTTAGAAATTCCGATTCGAGGAACCTCTCGTGATGATTCCCATCCGATAATTTTTGGTGGTGGCCCCGTTCTTACGGCTAACCCCGAACCTTTTGCAGATTTTTTTGATGTAATTTTGCTGGGGGATGGCGAAACCCTGTTAGGGAATTTTATTGAGGCTTACAAAGAGGTAAGAAATGCCTCACGACAAACTCAACTAAAAAGACTTGCACAAATACCAGGAATTTATGTCCCTAGTTTGTATGAGGTGGAATATCACACAAGAGATGGTGAAGTAAAGTCAATTAAACCAATTTCTCCCGAAGTTCCCGCCGTGGTACAGAAGCAAACTTATCGGGGAAATACACTATCGGCTTCTACTGTAGTCACCGAAAAAGCGGCATGGGAAAATATCTACATGGTGGAAGTGGTGAGAAGTTGTCCAGAAATGTGCCGGTTTTGTTTGGCGAGTTATCTCACACTGCCTTTTAGAACAGCCAGTCTGGAAGATTCATTAATTCCAGCGATCGCCAAAGGTTTAGAAGTCACAGATCGGTTAGGATTATTAGGAGCTTCTGTTACTCAACATCCAGAATTTGAAGCGTTGCTAGATTATATTAGTCAGCCAAAGTATGATGATGTCCGTCTCAGTATTGCTTCAGTAAGAACCAATACTGTAACAGTCCAGTTAGCAGAAACTTTGGCGAAACGAGACACGCGATCGCTTACCATTGCTGTAGAAAGTGGTTCTGAGAAAATCCGGCAAATCGTCAACAAAAAGCTGGATAACCACGAAATCATCCAAGCAGCGATAAATGCTAAAGCTGGCGGATTAAAAAGCTTGAAACTCTACGGAATGGCAGGAATTCCTGGTGAAGAAGCAGAAGATTTAGAGCAAACTGTAGCGATGATGCGTAATATCAAAAAAGCTGCACCAGGATTGCGCTTAACATACGGTTGTAGCACCTTTGTACCCAAAGCACACACACCGTTTCAATGGTTTGGAGTGAATCGGCAAGCAGAAAAGCGGTTGCAGTTTTTGCAAAAACAGCTTAAACCACAGGGGATAGAATTTCGCCCAGAAAGCTATAATTGGTCGATTATACAGGCTTTATTATCGAGAGGCGATCGCAGACTCTCCCAACTTCTTGAACTTACTCGTGACTTTGGCGATTCCTTGGGTAGCTACAAACGTGCTTTCAAGCAACTCAAAGGACAAATCCCCGACTTAGATTTCTACGTCCACGCCGAATGGTCAACAGAACAAGTATTACCCTGGAGCCACTTGCAAGGGCCTTTGCCACAGTCTACACTACTAAAGCATTTGGCTGATGCTCAGAGTTATATCAATCCATCTCTCAAAGAACTACAGCCATTGAATTCATAGCTGAAAACTTGATGCAAAACACAGCTGAGTATTACTGCGCCTATTGCGGCGAACCGAACTTAACTTTTATTGATTTGAGTGCTGGAGGACAGCAATCTTATGTAGAAGATTGTCAAGTTTGCTGTAACCCAAATATTTTGTATGTGCGGGTTGATGAAGATACCCTAGATATCGAGATAGATACCGAATCTGAAAGCTGAATTTTAGGTTTTTCTTTCCATGCTGCACTTTAAACATTCCTCAGTAATTAATGCCTCACCAGAAGTAGTTTGGAAATTTCACGAAAGGCCAGATATTTTACAACTGTTGAATCCACCTTGGCAGCCAGTCCAAGTGGTTCGTCGTGAGGGTGGACTGAATGTAGGCGCTATCACAGAATTTCGCCTGTTTCTCGGCCCATTACCATTAACTTGGTTAGCGCGTCATACTGAATGTGAAAAAAATCGCTTGTTTACCGACGAACAGATATCTGGCCCCTTTGAATATTGGGTACATCGACATGAATTTGAACTGGAAAATGGTAAAACTAGGCTGACTGATGCTATTTCTTTTTCTATGCCTGGCGGAGGAACAGTTGAATTTGTCAGTGGTTGGTTAGTGCAAGTGCAACTAGAAGCTATGTTTCGCTATCGCCACTATGTAACGAAACGAGAATGTGAGTAACAATAGCAGAATGTGCTGGCAGCAAAAATTAATTATCCTGATTTTTCAACCCTTGCCGCGAAACCCACTTTATCAAACCAGGAAACAAGCGATACAAAGCTTGCGAGAAATTCGCCGAACCAACCATCACTTCCGATTTCTTATTCTTGACTGCATCCCAGATAGCATTTGCCACATCTTCAGGCTTCTCCACTACCGGATTTTTCAGCACAACCTCAAGCTGTCCACGGCGAGTTTGAGCATCTTGCTTATCCTTGCCCCGAAAAACTGCCCGTTCCATTAAAGTACTCTTAATTAAATTCGGATAAATCCCACAAACATGAATCCCCTTTGGCTGTAGTTCTGCTTGTAACGCTTCCGTCAACCCTGTCACCCCAAACTTGCTAGCGCAATAGGGCACTAAGTAAGCAGTTGGTACCTTACCGCCAATGGAACTTAAATTAACTATAGTTCCACTACCCCGCTGGAGGAAATGAGGTAGAAGGGCATTAATTGTGTGGATATATCCCCATAAATTAGTGTCTATAATTTGATGCCAATCACTGAGAGAAAACTGCTCTACTGGCCCTGATGCGAAAATGCCTGCATTATTTATCAACACATCGATATAACCATAATGCTCCAATGCCTTTTGTACCAATGTGTCTACTTGAGATGCGTCAGTGACATCACAAGTGACAGTCAATGGTGCTGCACGACCAAGCCTTTGTAACTCCTGCGCTACAGCTTCCAAATGGTCAGCAGAACGAGCTGCAATTACAAGGTCATATCCTTGCCGAGAAAATAAAAGAGCTGTTGCTTTACCAATACCTTCAGAAGCACCTGTAATCAATACCGTAGGAGCCATACTATTATATATAAGTAGTGAATTTAAAAATATTATTTGCTCTTTCTTTATTATTATTTTGAGCAATAACATTCCAGAAACCTTCTAACTTTCGTTAGATTTTGATGATATCCAAAATAGTGATTTAACGATATTATAAGTTTTCATTCGCATCTGTTTGGTAAAAATACCTCTACTCTATAGAGTAATAAAAACTATTACTGAACTTTTGTTAGATAAGTATTTCCTAAATATCTTCAAAATCTCATTCTTTAGAGTTGTTTCTACTTTAGGACTAGAGACAGATAGCGCCAAATAAGTAATTTAAGTAATATGAACAATGTAATTAGCTTCTTAAGAAAACTTCACAATGGCACTTTATCCTAGTGATAAAACTGAAACTGCATACAATGGTAAAGACCGCAATGCTAGTGACCTTGGGTTAACTCCTCAGTCTGAACTTTGGAACGGTCGCTTGGCTACGATCGGTTTTCTAGCTTACCTACTTTGAAATCTCAATGGTTATAGCGTCGTGCAGGACGTACTTCACCTGATTTCTTAAACTCCCCGTTAATTATTGAGCGTCTTTGTTGCAGGCTTAGATTCTATCCAAAGTATCAAATATAAGGTATTGATTATAATAAATACTTATTTTACCAGTGTTTTCACTTATATCACCCAACCTTTTAACCAAAAACGGTTTTTAGAATAGCATCAGATTGTGTAATAATAGTTAAAGTATCTCAATATTTATACATATTTTTGTTTGTTGGCATTGTCCAGTGTAATACATTTACCACTAACACAGTTTTCTGGCTAGTAGTTAGTTGTTTTTGTAATGACTATATTTTATTTTTGGAATTTTCACCTGAATGCTAGGCGGAGTAAAAGTGTGATCGAGTTAGAACAACCACCCAGCGATCAAACAAAATTGACTTCATTAGTGAAAAGTAAATCTCACTTTAAAGGACTTTTCATTGCTATTGTCATTGTTAGCGTATGGATCATTAGCCTGAGTTTATTGCTTTCCCTTGACATCTCCAAATTAAAATTTTGGATGTTATTGCCCGTTATACTATGGCAAACATTTTTATATACGGGATTATTTATTACATCTCATGATGCCATGCATGGGGTAGTGTTTCCCCAGAACACCAAGATTAATCATTTTATTGGGACATTAACTCTATCTCTTTATGGTCTTTTACCATATAAAAAATTATTAAAAAAGCATTGGTTACACCACCAAAATCCAGCAACTCAAACAGACCCAGACTTTCATAATGGTAAAGACAAAAACTTCTTTGCTTGGTATTTTCATTTTATGAAAGGTTACTGGAGTTGGGGACAAATGATTGCTGTAACTCTTATATATCAGTTTGCTAATCACATGCTTCATATACCCCATACTAATCTAATAACTTTTTGGGTGCTTCCTTCGCTTTTTAGTTCATTCCAATTATTTTATTTTGGTACTTTCCTTCCACATAGCGAACCAATCTCAGGGTATATTCAGCCTCATTGTGCCCAAACGATTAACCGTCCAACTTGGTGGTCATTTCTCACGTGCTATCATTTCGGCTATCATCAAGAACACCATGAGTATCCTCATGTTGCTTGGTGGCAGTTACCAGAAATTTACAAAGCAAAATAGTTCTTATTCATCTAGTAAATAAGTGGACGTGAATAATTAAAGGTTTGTAGTCAGTGTCTATAACTATTAAAATAAGTCTGGGGCTGCCTACTAAGAGCAAATTTATTCTGCTTATGCCAATTAATAATTCTCGTCTTGTCACCTATAGCCCTGCTTATACAATCGTTCCCACTTACGAGTGCTTTAATCGGTGTAGCTACTGCAACTTTCGCAGCGAACTGGGTAAAAGTCCCTGGATGAGTATTTCAGATGCAGACAGTATTTTAAAACCACTTCAAAACGAAAAAGTCTGTGAAATTCTTATACTCAGTGGTGAAGTGCATCCCCATTCGCCAAAGCGTCAGGCGTGGTTTGAGCGGATTTATGATTTGTGTGAATTAGCGCTTTCAATGGGGTTTTTACCTCATACAAACGCGGGGCCACTGAGTTTTGAAGAAATGCAAAAGCTCAAGCGTGTGAATGTTTCGATGGGGCTGATGTTGGAACAGTTAACGCCAACATTGTTAAATAGTGTACATCGGCACGCACCGAGTAAATTACCAGAAGTCCGTTTACAGCAATTGCAATGGGCGGGAGAGTTGCAGATTCCCTTTACAACTGGGTTACTGTTGGGAATTGGGGAAACCGTTGATGATTGGTGGGAAACATTAACAGCTATATCTCAAGTGCATCAACGTTATCACCACATTCAAGAAGTTATCTTGCAACCTCATAGTCCAGGATATCAGCAAACCTTTGATGCACCACCTTTTGACCCTCATAAGTTACCAGAAGTAATTGCTAAAGCACGTCAGATTTTACCGCCAGATATTACGATTCAAATTCCGCCGAATTTAGTTAAGGATGACCAATGGTTACTTGCTTGTATCGCAGCTGGTGCGCGAGATTTGGGTGGAATAGGGCCAAAAGATGAGGTGAATCCCGATTATCCTCATGTTCAGGAACAGGCATTAAGAGGAATTTTACAACCTGCGGGGTGGGAATTGATGCCCCGTTTGCCAGTTTATCCGCAGTTTGATAGCTGGTTGCCGGGAGAATTACAAACAGCGGTGAGACATTGGCGAAAGACTTTAACCCCAGTTTCTCTTTTGTAAGAATAGGGAAGTAGAGATTTTCCCATCTCGTAGTAGTTTTTTGCTGACGAGTATTTGAACTGGATGAATCCACCTTTTATCTCCGTTGACGAGTATTTGAACTGGATGAATCTACCTTTTATCTCCGTTGACGAGTATTTGAACTGGATGAATCCACCTTTTATCTCCGTTAACGAGTGTTTGAATTGGATGAATCCACCTCTGAACTCCGTTAACGAGTGTTGGAATTGGATTCATCTACCTCAATTCTGTATGATCTCGATTATTATGAGCATCATTGCTATATTTTTTACCTATGGTTAATAGTACTGACTTACTCGCAAACCTCTACAACGCGTTTAACCCCTTTGAACCCTTACCCGCAGGCGATCCAAAATATGTAGATTGTCAGGATGTGCGGGGAGATGCGGATATTGAGCAAGAGTTGGGAAATCGAATGCGATTGGCAAATACAAATACTTGCCAATTGTATTCTGGTCATCGGGGTGCGGGGAAGTCTACAGAATTACTCAGGTTAAAGAAATATTTAGAAAATCGGCAATTTTATGTTGTGTATTTTGCGGCTGATGAAGAGGATATCGATTCTGAAGATGCCCAATATACAGATATACTCCTCGCCTGTACCCGCCGTTTGCTCAAAGATTTAAAAGAAATTGCTAGTCCTCGTCCAATACTTAACTGGTTAAAAAGTCGTTGGGAAGATTTAAAAGATTTGGCGCAGACTCCCATAGAGTTTGAGAGTCTGGAAGTAGAAACCCAACTTGCTCAGTTTGCCAAGTTGACGGCAAATTTAAGAGCTGTTCCTGAATTACGCCAGAAGATTCGCCAAAAAGTTGATCCTTACACCGTCACTTTAATTCAGGTGTTAAATGAGTTCCTGGTGGATGCAAAACAGCACTTACCTAATGGCTACAATAAACTGGCAGTAATTGTCGATAACTTAGACCGGATGGTGTTAGTCAAAGACGGAGAACGCACCAACTATGAAGAAGTCTTTTTAGACCGTAGCGAACAACTTCAAGCTTTAGATTGCCATTTGATTTATACTGTCCCTATTTCAATGGTCTATTCTACAAGGGCAACAGACCTCAGAGATATATACGGCGATCCCCAAATTTTGCCGATGATTATGGTAAACACTCTCAAGGGAGAAGTTTACCAACCGGGACTCAAGAAAGTTAAAGAAGTAATTAACAAGCGAGTCCGGCAAATTGCACCCGAACTATCACTAGAAAAAGAAATTTTCGACAGTCCCGAAACCTTAGACAGACTTTGTTTAATGAGTGGAGGTCATGTGAGGAATTTGCTATTGTTAACTCAAGATGCCATTGGACGCACTGAAGAGTTACCTATTTCAGAAAAGGCGGTGCGACGAGCAATTACTCAAGCCAGAGATACTTATCGCCGCGCTGTCGAAAATCATCAATGGTGTCTGTTAGCAGAAGTGTCTTGTTCTAAGCGCATTATTAATGATGACTTGTATCGGAGTTTGATGTATAATCGCTGTCTTTTAGAATACCGCTATTTGGATGATGATGGAGAGATGCAGCGTTGGTATGATATTCATCCATTGATTCAAGGAATTCCAGAATTTAAAGAAGCCGTAGCGAAACTTTCATGAACCCAAATTTAACTGATTGGGATGATGATTTACCCCCAGAACCAGAAGAAGCTTATCAAGATTTGCTTCGCGCACTGAAGCGAAAATCAGGATTTGGTTTGTTTTTTGTCCAATGTACACCTGTGGAAGCCGACAATTTGATTGTCAAACTACCTCAAGAGATTCCGCAGAAGAAGATTGAAGTTTTGCGCTTGGTTGAGGCGATTGATAATTTATATCAGCCAGTAGCAGAGTTTGTTAAAGACAAGCAAGTTGATATTTTATTGATTAAAGGCTTGGAATATTCTTTATATAAATATGAAAAAAGAAGTTTTGGCGAAATTACAGAGGGACAATTTAGCAATTTAACTAGTATTCCACATATTTTAAATCACTTAAACCAACAGCGAGAACGCTTTAGAGATGATTTTTCATTTAGCTTTGTTTTCCTTTTGCGTTCATTTTCGATAAATTATTTTATTCATCGCGCCCCAGATTTTTTTGATTGGCGTTCAGGGGTGTTTGAATTACCTACAACGCCAGAAGTAATAGAACAAGAATCAAATCGCCTGCTGTTGGAAGGAGACTATGAGGAATATTTGAAACTTAGCCCCGAAAAAAAAAATTGAGAAAGTTATAGAAATTCAAGACTTGCTGACGGAAAAACATCAGCCAGATAATCAGAAGCCACCTTTACTATTTGAACTGGGAAGTTTATTATATGCTGCTAAGGAATACAAAGCAGCGATCGCATCCTATGACCAAGCACTGAAAATAAAACCTGATTATCACTATGCTTGGGACAGAAAAGGTGATGCACTACATAAATTAGGACGTAATGAAGAAGCGATCGCATCCTATGACCAAGTACTGAAAATTAAAGCTGATGCTCACGAAGCTTGGAACAATCGGGGCATTATACTGGGCTATCTAAAACGCTACGAGGAAGAAGTAGTATCTTACGACAAAGCGATAGAAATTAAACCAGATTATCAGGAAGCTTGGTATCACCGAGGTATCGCGCTTAAAGACTTAGGTAAATGGAAGGAAGCTCTCGCTAGTTGGGAAAAAGCGATAGAAATAGAACCAAACGACCACTCAAGCTTGGACTGGCAAGGAAATGCTTTAGATATACTAGGTCAATCTGAAGAAGCAATAATCTGTTATGACCAAGCCCTTGCCCTCAATCCCAAACATCCTCATGCTTGGTATAATCGAGGCATTGCACTAGGCAATTTGAGACGCTATGAAGAAGCGATCGCATCCTATAACCATGCACTGAAAATTAAATCTGATGACTACGAAGCTTGGAACGGTAAAGGTAATGCCTTATTTAATTTAGGATGCTTTGAAGAAGCGATCGCATCCTATGAGCAAGCACTGAAAATTAAACAAGATGATTACGAAGCTTGGTATTATCAGGCGGCTGCATTAATTAAATTAGGCCGCTGGAGAGAAGGAAATAGCAGTATTAGCAAGTTAATTGAAATTAATCCAGATTTTGCCAGAGAAATGTTTCATATCCAGAATAAACAAATTGTCACTAGTTTGCTGCGAAAATTAGGATTGAAAAAATTAGCTCAAATTTGGACAAATTTCTTAACAAGGATTGGATTTAGGTGCTGATTTAGCAACCTTGATATTAGAGTTTATGGTTTTGAGAATTTTAGCTCATCTTGCGATCGCCTTCATAGTTAAACAGAAGAGGAACTTATATCTGATTTAGCGAATGCTTGAAAGTAATATAATTGTTAAATTTTGTTGTGAGGCGGCGCGTGTTGTTACCATTGCTCGATTTGTGAATTATTACCACCAAAATCGCTTTATTAAATAAATACCCATCGCGAACAAATTCACAATGCATCCCTCAAAGGAGAGAGATAGCAGCCTAAACCCTGTTGTAAAATAGACATATAAGAATTCGGGGGGCCATTTCACTGGTCATAAACGCCTATAGAAACTATTTTTGGAAATCTCCAAGGTCTGAAGTCCAGCCAGCTGAAGCAACTACAGCGGCTGTATCACCAGCGCATACCAGGCGATCGCATCACTACGCCTGAGTTTTCCCAGCGTCTGGCAGCAATTAGCACAGAAGTAAATCAGCCTGTGTGCGCCTACATCAACCGTCGCGGACAAGTGATTCGCGTCGGCGTAGGCACACCGCGTCAAACGCAAATACCACCGATGGAATTGCCGCGTTACGGTGCAGAACGACTCAGTGGTATTCGTTGTATTGCCACCCATCTCAAGCCAGAACCGCCCAATGAAGCGGCACTCACGGCTATGGCACTACAACGTTTAGATGCCCTAGTTGTCCTAAATATTACCGGAACCGGATTTACACGGCGGGGCGGCGGGGCAACTGGGTATGTCAAAGAAGCTTATCTAGCTCATCTGACACCCCAAGAGTCTCGCACCCTGATTACTAGTCCTGCTGCTCCCAAGGTAGAGGAAAGCCAAATCCAATCTCCAAGTTGGAATATATCGCCACCTCTAGACTTGGACGAGCTAGCAGAGCAGGATTTAGTAGACTTAGTGGAAAATCTGGAAGCAGAATTCCAGCGCGAATATGTCGCCCAGGAAGTAGATGCTGACCACGATCGCGTGCTGATTGTGGGGCTGATGACCAGTGAGATGACTCCGCTACAATTTCAAGACACCCTAGTAGAATTGGCACGGTTAGTTGATACCGCTGGGGGAGATGTATTACAGACAATACAACAAAAGCGATCGCGCGTTCATCCTCAGACAGTAGTTGGCGAAGGTAAGGTGCAAGAAATTGCCCTAACTGCCCAAACACTAGGAGTCAACCTCGTTGTCTTCGACCGCGATCTCTCACCCTCCCAAGTCCGCAATTTAGAAATGCAAATTGGTATTCGGGTGGTTGACCGCACCGAAGTAATTTTGGATATCTTTGCCCAACGCGCTCAATCTCGTGCTGGGAAGTTGCAAGTAGAACTAGCACAGTTAGAATACATGCAACCGCGACTGGCTGGTAGAGGTCGCACCATGTCCCGATTGGGTGGTGGTATCGGGACTCGTGGTCCTGGTGAAACCAAACTGGAAACTGAGCGCCGTGCAATTGGACAGCGTATTTCCCGACTGCAAAAAGAAGTAACTCAGTTGCAAGCCCATCGTTCGCGGTTACGGCAACGAAGACAGCATCGAGAAGTTCCTTCAGTTGCTTTAGTTGGATATACCAACGCTGGCAAGTCCACTTTGCTGAATGCTCTCACTAATGCAGAAGTTTATACAGCCGACCAGTTATTTGCCACTCTCGATCCGACTACCCGCCGTTTGGCGATTCCTTATGGCGAAACCAATGAACATCAGGAAATTCTGATTACAGATACGGTAGGGTTCATACACGAACTGCCTGCATCGTTAATGGATGCCTTCCGTGCCACCTTAGAGGAAGTCACAGAAGCCGATGCCCTACTACATTTGGTGGACTTATCTCACCCTGCTTGGTTGCGTCATATTCGCTCAGTCAGAGAAATTTTGGCGCAAATGCCAATAACTCCTGGTCCGGCGCTAGTGATTTTTAACAAGATCGATCAAGCCAATAGTGAGACACTAGCTCTAGCTAGAGAAGAATTCCCCTTGGCAGTATTTATTTCCGCGAGTCAGCGCTTGGGATTAGAAACCCTACGTCAGCGCCTTGCCAAGCTGATTGAATATGCTGTTGATTCCCTGTAAATACTGAAATAAATTTTTAATTTTCTAGTTGAAAATGCCGTAGTTAATAGGAACTATGGCATTTTCTATTAAAAATAATAGATACTTCTACTTTACTAAAGCTTTATCGGTTTATGTGGAATTTGCTGAATGACAATATTATAAAAGACGTGCTAAAACAATTAATTAATGGTATTTTTCTGGTTCGTAGCTAATACAGTAATCGATTTATCACTAAATAAATTCAATTACATATAAAGATTTAAGTATTGAACTTGTTCTTAATTAATTTTATACAGCAGAATTTAGAATTTAGGAGTAAAACACACTTTATATCTGGGTAACAGATTTAGCTTGTGTACCTCACAACTTTAAATCTGCTGTAAGTACTGTATTAATCTTTCAATATGACTTTTAGAGTTATCTCATTTATCAACATTATAGAAAGAAAGGTATATGCAATTAGCTTCACAGCAATTTGAGTCAAAAGATGTGAAAGTACAGCTTCTTTTAACTGGAGGACATCAATACACCGTTTATTTAAAATCAGATGCAACTGTACTGCATAGCCTTTTAACAACAGTTGTGGCTCGCGCCTACAAACAAGAATCTGAGTTACAGAATTTATTCCAAATTCCCATCAATGAAGGTCGCTCGGTTTTATGTTTTCCTAGCGAACATCTTATAGGTGTGGTTACAGAACCCCCAATCTTTGTACAGCAATCAGAGAAAGTAGAATTGCAAAATGATTATATTTTGGCTTCTGATTATATACAAATAGATAATTTTCTTAAACCAGAAGAGCACAAAAATTTACTCAAATACGTCCTTAAAAAAGAGTCTGATTTTTTGCCAAGCAATACTTCTACCAACGATGTTAACTATCGCCAATCAATGGTTGTCTATTCATTTCCTGAATTTTCTGAACTAATATTAAAGAGAATTCAAGCAATGATTCCTGATATTATGAGCAAGTTAAACTTACCATTATTTTCTATATCACAAATTGAAAGCCAACTAACTGCACATAATGATGGTAACTATTATAAACTTCATAATGATAATGGCAGTCCAGATACTGCTACTAGAGAATTAACATATGTTTATTACTTTTATCAAGAACCAAAATCATTTTCTGGTGGAGAGTTACTGATCTACGACAGCAAAATTGATAATAACGTATATGTAAATGCTGAGATATTCAAAACAGTTGAACCTCGCAATAACAGCATTGTATTCTTCCTCAGCCGTTATATGCACGAAGTATTGCCTGTGAGTTGTCCCTCTCAAGCTTTTGGAGATAGTCGATTTACTATCAATGGCTGGGTGCGTAGATAAGCAAATTCAGTATAATCACTGTACACTACCACAATGAATATTTAACTTTAGGGAAGGCGATCGCCTTCCCTAATTTCTTACAAACTCATAGCTAATCGACTTTCTAAGTAATATCTTTCATTGACTTATAAAGAGTTTATCAATATTGATTAAGTAATTTATTTATTATTTTTAAATAAAGATTTAATTTCCCAATTAGAACTAGAATTATTACGTAATTTTAATAGATTTTTTTGTAGTATAAATACTTAATCAGTATATTTGATTAAATATAAACCATTTATTGTTCGTGTATTAAATTTTTGATAAAGCTTAAAAAACACAGTACTAAATCTCTTTTTTGTGTGTCAATTTAGATTAGAAAATGATGTCCATGATGCTCGTATAAACATCATTATTAGGAAGCTTTTTCATATCTTGTTTAAGACAAAGAGGTTTGATTTACATGTCTCAAGCTTATTCAAAAAAAGTAATTGGTTATATAAGTTGTGGTCTATTATCATTCACCTTAGCTTTAGGGTCACAACTACCCCAAGCACAGGCCGGCAACGGTAACGGTAATGGTAACGGCAACGGCAACAAAAATACACCAGCACCTGCACCAGCGCCAGTACCTGCACCAGCGCCAGTACCTGCACCAGCACCTGCACCAGCGCCAGCACCTGCACCAGTTCCAGCGCCAGCACCTGCACCAGCGCCAGTACCTGCACCAGCACCTGCACCAGTTCCAGCACCAGCGCCAGTACCTGCACCAGCACCTGCGCCAGCACCAGCACCAGCACCTGCGCCAGCGCCTGCACCCAAGAGTTTGGGTTCTATAAGTTTTTCAGCTAAAGGAACCAATACCTACGACAAATCTAATGATCCTCTGGCAGCGTCAGTCCTCTTTAATTATCTAGACAATGGTTTATTGTCACTGACCCTGACTAACAATTCTTCTGTAGGAATTTCAAATCCTTCTGATGTTCTGACCTCAGTCTTCTGGGACTATGCTGGTTCTCCCCTAAACAATTTATCGCTGGTTTCGGCTCTAGCCCCGACAGTAACCTCAAGCGCAGGCTCTACCACTACAAAAAATGTTGATCTTCTCGCTCTAAATGAATGGAAATTGCCAAACACTAGTAATACTGGAGGGCTTCCTGGCATTGACCAACACTACGGTCTGGGTACAGCTGGCTTAGGCATTTTCCAAGGTGGCGGTGGACAGCAATTCAATTACGGCATCATCAGTGGTTACGCTAATGATGCAAATCCAGCCGTGAGTTCGGGGACTTTTGTTCAAAGTTCAGCTACTTTCCTACTATCAGGGCTAACTTCGGACTTTGACATCACTAAGATTGGTAACATCCGTTTTCAGTACGGTACATCACTAAGCGAAACTAGTATAAAACCTGCCACAGCGCCAGCACCTGCTCCAGCACCTGCTCCAGCACCTGCTCCAGCACCTGCTCCAGCACCTGCTCCAGCGCCAGCACCTGCTCCAGCACCTGCTCCAGCACCTGCACCCGCGCCTACACCAGCACCAGCGCCAGCACCCGCGCCAGCGCCAGCACCCGCGCCAGCACCTGCTCCAGCGCCAGCTCCAGCACCTGCACCTGCTCCAGCGCCAGCTCCAGCACCTGCACCTGCTCCAGCGCCAGCTCCAGCACCTGCACCCGCGCCTACACCAGCACCCGCACCAGCTCCAGCGCCAGCACCCGCGCCAGCACCTACACCAGCACCCGCACCAGCTCCAGCGCCAGCACCCGCGCCAGCACCTGCACCCGCGCCTACACCAGCACCAGCACCAGCACCCGTGCCAGTACCTGCACCCGCGCCTACACCAGCACCAGCGCCAGCACCTGCTCCTGCTCCTGAACCTGTACCATCAGTACCGCCTTACTATCAACCCCCTGCACCTCAACCGAAAAAAGTACCTGAACCCAGCACAACCGCAGCATTAGGATTATTTGCCTTGGGTGTTTTCAGACTCAAGAAGAAAAACAAAAAAAATATTTCCCAAAATTAAACCACACTGCTGAGTTTTAGTAAAAGAAAGCTTAAATATGGGTTTAGAAATGCTTATGCTCTTCTAAACCCATTTTTGTTAGAGGTAAGAAACGCTAAACTAAAACTCACCTCAATAATTCCTGCTTTTTAACTAGCACTTAGTAGCGAAAAAATTTGAGCGACAGAAACAATCTAAATATAATTACTGCTATTGCTAGCATTTCAACTGAAATATTATTAGATTGTTAGGTCAGATGCAAAATAAAAATAATCTACATAATATTTGGCTAGCTTAACCTTGGAGTCTAAATAAAGCTGCGTAAATAATTAAAGGTTTGTAGACGCTATGCATAGCTTGCTTTCCCAAAGGGGTACACTACAAACTAATATCAATATTTTTACATTACTTAACATTACTACTTTTCTTTTTGCCTAATTACATCAGCGCCTTCTGTAGATTAGGTTATGAAAGAATAAAGCAGCCACAGTCAGTGGCAAAGCTCTAAAATTAAAAAGTATTAAATCAAGTTGAGGACATCATGGCTGCAAAAGTAGAAATTTACACTTGGAGGACTTGCCCGTTTTGCATTCGTGCTAAAAGTTTGCTGAAAAACAAGGGTGTTGAATTTATCGAATACAGCATTGATGGGGATGAAGCAGCCAGAAATAAAATGGCTCAAAGAGCAAATGGACGCCGTTCTTTACCGCAGATTTTCATCAATGACGATCATATTGGTGGTTGTGATGATATCCACGCTTTAGACAGTCAAGGCAAGCTGGATGAGCTACTAACTTCTAGCAATAGCGTATAGGTTCAGAAGGTATTGCGATAGCGACAAACCACTGCAATTACACGGTAGTCACTACAATTCTAGAAAAATAACACGCTGCCTTGTCTACGGGTTTGCTCACAAAACCAATCTGCCCACAAGACTTTACCCTCCAGATTCTACTCAGCAGTACATATGTACGTCAATTGGTGAGAGCATCAAGAGATAATAATTGAATAACCATTTAATTTCTTGGTGATTGAGGTATAAAGGGTGAAACTGGCTTTTATCATTGATCCCATCCATCTACTTGACCCGTGTCATGATACCAGTGTTGCCCTAATTGAAGCAGCGCAAATCCTGGGACACGAAGTTTGGGTGACTCAAGCAAATCTGCTGAGTGTGGCGGAGGGCAAAGCTTTGGCTGTTCTACAGCGAGTTGAAGTTGTACCAGTACAGTTGGTAGAGGGACGCTGGGTAGCGGCGAATCTTTGGTATAAGTTAAGCGATTCCTTCTTAACTTCTTTAGAGACAATGGACGCCGTATTTATGCGGACAGATCCACCTGTCAATGATTCTTACCTCTATGCCACCTACATTCTGGATTACATTGACCAAAATAAAACCCTGGTGATTAACAGTCCCAGTGGCATCCGAGGGGCAAATGAAAAAATGTACGCCCTCCAGTTTACCAAGGCGATTCCTGAAACGATTGTCAGTGCTGATAAGCAATTTATTCGGCAATTCATGGAAGCAAAGGGGGCAGCAGTTCTCAAACCGTTGGGTAACAAAGCTGGCGAAGGAATTTTGTTTTTGCAATCAGGCGATCGCAATTTTAACTCCATTGTTGAACTCAGTACCCTCCAAGGTAAAGTACCAGTAATGGTACAAACCTATTTACCAGAGGCAAAAGAAGGAGATAAGCGAATTATCTTGCTCAATGGTGAACCAATTGGTGCGCTCAATCGCCTCTCTAGTGGAACTGATTTTCGCAATAATATGGCAACTGGTGGTACAGTCGCTCAAACCCAAATTACGCCAAGAGAGTATGAAATTTGTACCCAAGTAGCCGAACGCTTACGCGAAGACGGCTTAATTTTTGTGGGTATTGACGTTATCGGTGGCTACCTAACTGAAGTTAACGTCACTAGTCCTACCGGAATTCGTGAGATTGACCGTCTAGATGGCACTCGCCTTGCTCATCAGGTTATTCAATGGATTGAACAGAGACTAAAAATCCAAAAATAATTTACATTTATTTTTTTTTGTTTGATGTCCTAACTCTCCAGCAAACAGACTTCTTTTGGACACTTGCGTGGGCTTGTTTCCTAAGCTACTTTTTAAGTAAATATATTTACTTATACAGAAGATGAGTTTAGTGGATCGCAAAGGGTAGATGCATTCATGTATACGATCGCCTGTAATGCTCGTGACGCTCAATGACTCGCTCTAAGCAAAGCCATGCCGTTGGCGTTCGCGTTAGCGTCTCTGAAAGAGAAGCCTCTCGAAGAGAAGGCTTTACGCTGTGCTATTGCCCTTGGCGCTTTTCCTTGGGAGAAGACTTGCTAACACTGCGCTATCAGTGATGCATCCATAGTTGGGCAGGTATTGCTATTGTTTTGTTCTGAAAGCATAGCTGGACATGCAAGCCAGTAAACTCCTGCCCAAATTCATTCTATAAAGTAGCCTTGACAAGTTTTTTTACCAATTGGCAAAATTGGGTATGGCAAAAGATTGCTTATCCCTGCCCTTGGTAAAACCCTGGTGGAAGTAGCAGATTTTATACAGCGTTCAGCCTGACCGGAGACTGCTAAGTTAATCTAAAATCTCAAATTCCAAATCTTTTAATTCCTTGGTGTACGTCGGTTTCTCAGAAAATCAGGGATATCTAATCCAGGTTTTTCCTTTGGTTCTGGAATTGGAGTTGGGGTTGGAGTTGAACTTGGAGCTGAGGTTGGGGGATTAACTGTAGGTTGCTGTGTTGTTGGACGCTTTGAAGTATTAGGTGTTACTCGAACGTTAGCTACGCTTTGTTGTACCGCAGCTTGCACTTCACCTGTAAATCCAGTGGCAATTACAGTAATTCTTACCTCACCTTGGAGCCTGTCATCAATTACAGCCCCAAAAATAATATTGGCGTTGGGATCGACTACCTCATAAATTGCTTCTGCCGCTGCATTAACTTCATGCAAAGTCAGGTCAGTACCACCTGTAATATTAAATACAACTCCTCTAGCACCTTCAATAGAACACTCTAGTAATGGTGAAGAAATAGCTGCGATCGCAGCTTCTCTGGCTCTAGATTTTCCAGAACTAACGCCAATTCCCATCAATGCCGATCCCGCATCTGCCATAACTGCTCGGACATCAGCAAAGTCAACGTTTACCAAACCGGGGATCGTGATGATATCAGAAATACCTTGCACCCCTTGTCGCAGTACATCATCTGCATAACGAAAAGCCTCTTGCACAGGCGTTTGTTCGGGGATCACTTCCAGCAGTTTGTTGTTGGGGATAATGATCAGTGTATCTACTCTACTTTTTAGTCCTTCAATACCTTGTTCCGCTTGACTGGTGCGGCGGCGTCCCTCAAAAACAAATGGACGTGTGACTACACCAACAGTGAGGGCACCCATTTCTTTGGCCACTTCTGCCACGATTGGTGCTGCACCCGTCCCAGTACCACCCCCCATACCAGCAGTGATAAATACTAAATCTGCACCCTCTAAAGCCGTAGCAATTTCGTCCCGTGATTCCTCAGCTGCCTTTTGACCGATCGCAGGATTACCACCTGCTCCTAAACCCCTCGTTAGCTTCTGCCCAATTTGCAATCGACTTGGAGCGCCAGCTAAGGTAAGAGCTTGGGCATCAGTATTAATTGACCAAAACTCTACGCCAGAGACATCAGACTCGATCATGCGGTTAACAGCATTGCCACCACCACCACCGACACCAATCACTTTAATGTTGGCGACCCGACCAGGAACAATCTCACCAATTCGGCTATTTTCCGGAGAAATTTTTTTATTATCGTGATTTTGCCCGAAGTTCAGCCCAGAGTTATTAAAGGGATTGGTCGAGTTCACTGCCAAAGAGAACCCTGGCTGTCCCGTAGATTGGGAATTTTTATAGTTAAGTCCTTGGTTATTATCAAGTGTCATTGGATTTGTAAAAGGGTAGATAAACGACTTTTTCAGGTGTTATTCACCTAAGAGTCAACTTTAGTTTGACAATGCCACAATAATATGGCGTTGTTCTTTATTGTTTTCACTACTGCCAAGCCTAACAGAATTGGCTGTGCGAAAATTTGCTATGGGATGAGCTTTTAACACAGCCGATCGCACAGCCAATTCTAGAGAAGTATACCTATATTCATCTAAAACTGACCTGTATAACTTCAACCAGACATTAATCTCTTGATTATTCTCAGCGGCGGGCATAACTTGTAAAGACATACTACAGCGTATCTTCTCTGCCCCAATAATAATATTGTTAATAAGTTTTACCATTGGGCATAATTGCAGCTTTAGACACAAAATTTACCTTCTATTTACTTATGCTTAAGTTAAACTAAGCAAGAATTTACTTGTCAGACTATACCTGATTAATTTGTTGTTTGGGTGGTCTCAATGGACACTTTGTTGAAGCAATAGTCTATCCTACAAGAACTCTCACTAGTGCGGCCAACAAATCAAGATTTCCTAAGAGATTTCGTCACCTAATAGGAATTACAGCACAGAACAGTCCAAACTTATTGCCCAGAAGCAATGCTTACGCAGTTTTAGCTGGCATTTTTCGTTACAGATTGAAACTTCGGTAAACTGTCTTTGGAAGTGTCCTCAACAGACCAAAGCCAGAGCCTTTTTGCTTCTGCACTTGGATGGCGGCATAAACCGTTCCTTCAGTGACCTCTGCTCACGAGTCTGAATCTGAATGAAAAGCTCAAGCAATGTTCTCTTTTTTGCACTGGGTTTAGTCAAGGAATGTATGGGCAGAAGGCGTTTTGTACGCTATAGACCATCATTAGACTGTCTGACATTTTGCACCCTACTATTAGATGTTAGGGTAACAATTGAGGTTCTGTTACTCGCAATAGAGATTTTATGATTGATTTTCTCATTTTAATTAGAAGTTAATGCCGATTTTCGGGCGATTTGCTGGAAAACTGAAAATAATAAATATATTTATCAGCATAAAGCTTCTTAATTTACTAGGAACTATCAAAATAATAAACACGCTAGATGTTTTTAGGAATTTTGGGAGTTAATTTTTGATCTTTTTGGTTCATTTGTACTAATGGAAGTTCAGGATTTTTCAGATCGATATACTCTATTTGACCAGAATTAAATTTTGTTGCTAAATGACGCATTTGGGCGAGTACCTTAATTTGTTCAGACAATTGGGGACCTGGAACACCAAGATGCACATTTCCTAATTCTGTTTTCAAAATTAAATTTGTTGGATTTTGGCAATCAATTTCCATCACTTTCACGGGACTTTGGCTCACAGCTTCATGGAGTTGAGTCCAGTAAAGACAGTATTGATTTGGCAAGCCAATTACTCTGAGATTGGGTAATTTTCTAGTAGGATTCAGTGATGTATATTTTTCTAAAGGCATCCAGGCCCCACTTGCATCTAGTAAGCCGATTGTTACTTTTTTGTTGCCACGTGTTTGAGTTACTGCTACAGGTACTCGTTCTTGGATTTCAATGATTAATCCAGGAGGAAATAGCCGGCGTCTGACGATCGCTTGGGCAATAGTTGGCTGTTTTTTCAAAGAGTTAGCGATCGCTGACGGTTCAATCCGCCACAAAGACTGAGGATAAGATAGCACCAACAATGACTGAGCTGTTTGATCCGACAGCAATTTATTACCTGATTTGATCGCTATTTGTTTGGGAGCCTTTAGCATCCACATCGGTTGGACTGCCATCCACAACAATCCAGCCGCCAAACCAGTAATGGCAAAGGTTCGCCAAATAGCTTGAATAATTCTCATCTGCCGCTGCCGACGCAATTTCTGACGACGCTGGGCTAGATGCGTGCGGGAAACTGATATTATGCCAGCCATTCACACCCCTTTTTGGTTGCAATCTAAATTCTTTGACAAGCTCGTATCATTATTAATTTCAGTAAACACTGTTGGCATTTTTGAGCCGCTCTCCTCAAGACTTTTTTTATTTTTAATAACACTTTACAGTAACTACACAATGATTATGGCGCTAGTAATTAGTCCTATTAAAGTTTCCGGTGTCCATTTTTAACTGACTGTAGTCTTTTTGACAAGTTATTTTTGAAGATTTTTCCTTAAAGATTACAAAATATTAATTGACATGTGTGGGATTTTGCTTTCTTGACAAATAGAATGTGAAATGATAAATAGGTATTCCTGGATCTCTGTATACCTTGCTATAATTCATACCAGTCACACTCATCAGCTATCCAAACTGAGAACCATGAAAATTTGTAGCTTTTTTTACTTAATTCCTCAGCCATATAATTTTGTGGCAGGTCGAACAGAAGGGAGAGATTGTCAAAACCTCAATAGCAGGTGTAAAAAGGACAGATATGCTTAAGACCCGACAGGTCGAGCGGCACCAATAAAAGATGAAATCCTTGCCAGGTAAGGGTATAGGGGAAGTTCAGAAAAAATCAAGAAAAGTAAAAATAAGTGCGAACATAAACAAATTTCTTTGCAAGCAACGCTGGCGCGAACGTCACTATACCCCACACCCTACACCCCACACCCCAAAGCTTTGTAGATAATGGGTTTGCATTATCTTAGTGCCATTTGCTATTAGGATCAATTAAATCTCTGCCATACTACTGACAGTAATCTGGCAACAAGCACTGTCTTTTGCGAGACACTACTACTTCCTTGCGAATCAATCCTCTATTTACATCCTAGATAGGGATTTATTGTATAAAAAATCCAAACTAAGCTGCATCTACATAAACCTCTACATACATGAAAACGACATTAAATTTGTCACGTTTTTATAAAGCATGTAACCCTAGCTACACGCTAAATATAAGTAACGAACTAGATCGGCAGTATTACATAGATTTTGCTGATGTACGTGGTTGCAAGATTGTCGAAGAATTGCAACGAACGATCGTTCGTATTTCTCCTGACGAGCCAACCTGTCAGTTATTTACGGGTCATATCGGCTGCGGTAAGTCAACGGAATTGCAGCGCCTTAAGACAGAACTAGAGTTGGCAGGATTTCATGTGGTTTATTTTGAGTCCAGTCAAGACTTAGACATGGCAGATATTGATATCAGCGATATTTTGCTGAGTGTAGCCCGTCAAGTCAGTGCCAGTTTAGAAGGGATTAGCATCAAACTCAAACCTGGTTACTTTAGCAATTTGTTTAAAGAAGTAGGCGATTTTTTGCAAAGCCCCATAGAACTTTCTGGACAAGCAGAGTTGTCCTTGGGTATTGCCAAAATTACTGCCAAAACCAAAGATAGCACCCAGATGCGGAATCAACTGAGGCAATATCTGGAACCACGTACCAATAGTATTTTGCAGGCGATTAACGAAGAGATTTTAGAAAAGGCTGTTGAACAGCTAAAGCTAAGGGGTCAAAAAGGACTGGTAGTGATTGTAGATAATTTGGATCGAGTGGATATGCGTCCCTTAGCATCCGGGCGATCGCAACCAGAATATCTCTTCATTGACCGAGGCGAACAGTTACGCCGACTTAAATGCCACCTAGTTTACACAATTCCCCTAACGTTAATTTTTTCCAATGAGTATGAGACACTGAAAAATCGTCTGGGGGGAGGGATTGCACCAAAAGTACTACCGATGGTATTGGTGCGCCAAAGAGATGGCAGTGACTACGAACCAGGAATGTCGCTAGTGCGCCAGTTAGTTCTAGCTAGAGCTTTTCCAGAAGTTCCTTTGAATAACAGACTTTTATTAATTACAGAATTATTCGATCGCTCCGAAACCTTGGATCGTCTATGTCGCGTTAGTGGTGGTCACATTCGTAACTTATTAGGCTTACTTTATAGCTGCCTGCAACGACAAGATCCGCCTTTTTCTAGGGACTGCTTAGAAGCTGTGATTAAGGATTACCGCGACGATCTGCTATTAGCTATTGATGAGTCCCAGTGGGAATTATTGTTTGAAGTAGTACAGCAGCAGAGAGTTAAAGGTGAGTCTGACTATCAGAGCTTACTAAGAAGCATGTATCTGTTTGAATATCGCGATCCTGTGGGGCGCTGGTTTGGCATCAGTCCAGCCTTGGCAGAAACAGAAAAAGTTTTGGCTTGGCAACAAAACAAGTAACAGTCAATTGTCATTTGTTAGTGAACTAATGATTAATGCTGCATATCCAATGCCTAATACCCCATATCCAATGCCCAGCCCCATATCCAATGAGTAATGACAAACAGCTACGTGTCTACACCAAAGAAAATCAGCATACTTTACAAAGATTGATTAGAGCGATCGCACTTTCCGAAGGTCAATTTGCTCTGATTTTAGTTCGATGCAACTATGAGCGATTACGCGAGCAAATGTTAGAGAATATTCGCTCGAACACCAAAGAAATTAATATCAGAGAAATCGTTCTCAATCCATCAACTACTTCTTTACACAGCACAATCATCTCAGAACTATCTTTAGATAATCCTGCCGTCCTTACAGACTCTTTACCGTCTGCTGTCATGATTTTCGGTATTGAGTCAATTACCGACCTCGAAAACTTACTTACAGGTATCAACCAAGCACGAGATATCTATGCTGCTACTTTTCCATTTCCAGTGGTCTTGTGGCTACAGGATGAAGTAGCATCATTGCTTTCAAGATTAGCGCCTGATTTCAAAAGCTGGGCTGCAACCACTATTAAATTTGAAATGGCCAAAGCAGATTTAATTACTTTGATCTCTCAAGAGGAAGAATCTCTATTTGCCAAAGTTTTAGAAGCAGGTGCTGAAACGTTTTTATCTAACGCCTTCCTAGATTTAGATCCAAAATCCCAACACCGCCACGAAATAGAATCAGCGCGTAATGATTTACTACGCCTGTATGGCGTTAAATTAACACCAGGATTAGAAGCTAGTTTAGAATTTGTGTTGGGGCGAGATAAATACGCTAACGATCAAATTAATGGTGCTTTAGCCAATTATCAAAGAAGCCTAGCATTGTGGCAGCAGGAAGCGAGGAGAATAGCAGAGTGGGAGAGTAATTCTTCTTTGCCCCTCTCATGTCCTCAACCTATGCCCTCCTCATCTTTACTTAAGCAAGCAATAGTACTATTCCACTTGGGGCTTTGTTATCACCGAATGGCAGACTTATACCAGAATACTAGTAGCTATTGCGAACATGCCCTGTCGTGGTTTAAACAATGCTTGGAGCTATTGGAGGAGGTACAAAGAGAAGACTTAGTTGCTAAATTCATTTTGCCTGCTTGTGAAATGCTACAACGTTTACAAGCCTGGAATGACTTAAAAGAATTAGCTCAAAAGTCATTACACCTACATAAAATTTATGGAACTCCCGCACAAGTTGCTCAAAATTATGGTTTTTTGGCAAATGTGGCGGCTTCAGAATCGAATTGGGTACTGGCTCATGAATTAGCCAATACAGCGCTTTCTATCTCTGAAGAAGTAACA
Source organism: Nostoc sp. DSM 114167 (assembly GCF_052692655.1). Classification (NCBI taxonomy): domain Bacteria; kingdom Bacillati; phylum Cyanobacteriota; class Cyanophyceae; order Nostocales; family Nostocaceae; genus Nostoc; species Nostoc sp. DSM 114167. The sequence goes on along the minus strand of NZ_CP195116.1, from coordinate 1,023,993 downwards.
CAAGTTTCTTTGCGAGACGCTTTGCGAAGACGACGACAAGAAAGTTGGTATCTTCTGTTGCTAGCACGCACACAACGGCATTTGGGTGAGTGCGAGGAAGCTATCAATAACTTAGAATGGGCGAGGGTAGTTTGTGAGCTACAACATCAGCCATTACTGTACTTAGAAATTTTAGAGGAACTGCGATCGCTTTACTTTTTTGAGTGTCATAACTATACAGAAGCCTTTAAGCTGAAGCAAGAAAAAATTAAAATAGAACATCAGTATGGCTTTCGTGCCTTTATCGGAGCAAGTCAATTACAGCCACAACGCCCTAGAATTAATCCAGTACTAGAATCTCACAAAATACCGTTTATTCCTGAAGAAATTGCTCAAGAAATATCTGCTTCTGGACGGCAACAAGATGTCAATCGCTTCATTGAAAGAATTGCCCGCGCAGACTACAAACTCACAGTTATTTATGGGCCATCTGGTGTAGGGAAAAGTTCAATTCTCAAAGCTGGTTTAGTCCCAGCACTCAAGGGAAAAGTTATCGGTGAACGCATTCCTATACCGATTGTTTTGTCTGTTTATACTGATTGGATAACAATCTTGAGTAGCAGTATCAATCAAGCATTAGCATACACAGGAATATCGGTTAATATTGACTCTACACCCACCATAATACTAGAAAGAATTCGGCTAGCATCTGAGCGCAATTATACAATAGTTATCATATTAGACCAGTTTGAAGAATTTTTCTTTGTTAGTAATCCTCCTACACAAAGAATAGAATTCTATAAATTTTTTAGTGAATGTTTAAATATTTCTTATGTAAAAATTATTCTTTCATTACGAGAAGATTACTTACATCATTTGTTAGAGTTTGAACGTTTGAGTCAGAAAAATAGTACTGGTTTATATGATTTAGGAGTAATTAATAAAAATATTCTTGATAAGGATATTCGCTACTATTTAGGAAAATTCTCTAGCCGAGATGCCAAAGCCATAATTCACAGTCTTACTCAACGTTCACATTATGAACTAAGTGAGGAATTGATTAACCGATTAGTCCAGGATTTGACAGGAGAACTAGACGAAGTACATCCAATTGAATTACAAATAGTCGGTGCTCAACTACAAATAGAAAACATTACGACACTTGCAGAATATAAGCTTTGTGGTGGCTCGGCAAAATTAGTGGAACGCTGGTTAGGGGAAGTTATCAAAGATTGCGGTCAAGAGAACGAAGATTTAAGTTGGAAATTATTATTTGAATTAACAGATGAAAAGGGGACGCGACCTTTAAAAACTAAAGCTGATTTAGCAGTTGCATTAGTTAATAATTATAATATAGATACGATATCAAGCTTTGACAAAGTTGGAGAACTGATTTTAGAAATATTGGTGGGTTCAGGCTTGGTATTGCGAGTCAGAGAAGAGTTAGGCGATCGCTACCAGTTGGTTCACGATTATTTAGTTGAACCAATTCGCCAAAAGAACAACTATGGTATGCTCGCCGAATTAGAAAAAATCAAACTTGAAAAAACTAGAGCTGAAGCGGCCCAACAACTTAGTCAAAAGCAACTAAATTTGGTATTGCAACGACGACTGCGGGAAGCACGGATAGCAGGTGCAATTCTAGCAATTATGGGAGGAACAATAGCAGCATTATGGTGGCAAGCCGACTTACAAAAAAGAGCAGCAGTCCGTCAAACTCTACGAGCTGAACGTAGTGAAACCAACTTACAAATTAGTGCGATCGCTGCTGCTAGCGAAGCTCTGTTTGCATCTAATAAAGAATTTGATGCCCTCCTAGAAAGTCTACGGGCTTGGAAAGGACTTAAACAAGCTGATGGAGTTCAGCCAGATACCCGAATGCGGGTAGTAACAGCACTGCAACAAGCAGTTTACGGGGTAACTGAGGTTAACCGCCTGGAAGGGCACACTGATGTTGTCTGGGGAGTAACTTTTAGCCCAGATGGTCAGTTGCTAGCATCAGGCAGTAAAGATAAAACAGTGAAACTTTGGCGTCCTGACGGTACCTTACTCCAAACCCTCAAAGGTCACACTGGTGCTGTTACCTGTGTAAGTTTTAGCCCTGATGGTCAAACCCTAGCGTCCGCCAGCATTGACAAAACAGTGCAAATCTGGCACAAAAACCCGGTTACAGATGAATTTGACCCTAAACCATATAAAACCCTGAAAGGATACGGAGATTCGGTTGACAGCGTTAATTTCAGTCCTGATGGTGAGTTGTTAGCTACTGGCGGTAAGGATACAACTGTAAAACTTTGGCACAAAGACGGTAGCCTAGTAAAAATACTGAGAGGACATCGAGGGTGGGTTAACTGGGTAAACTTCAGTCCCGATGGTCAATTCATCGCCTCTGCCAGCGACGACAAAACAGTAAAAATCTGGCGACGGGACGGTAGCCTTATTACAACTTTGCAGGGACATCAACAAGCTGTAATGATAGCTGTTTTCAGCCCAGACGGTAAATTCTTGGCCTCAACAGGTCGAGATAAAACAGTGAAACTTTGGCTCAGGGAAAGTAACAGCACTAAAGACAGTTTTGACTTTCGTCCTTATAAAACTTTACGGCAGCATCGCAGTACAGTGTGGAGTTTGAGCTTTAGTTCCGATAGTAAAAAGTTAGCTTCCGCTGGTGAAGATAAAACCATAAACCTTTGGAGTATTACTGGTACTTTACTCAAAACCTTCAAAGGACACAGCGATGATGTTGTCAGCTTAGCTTTCAGTCCAAAAAACAAATTGCTAGCTTCAGGAAGTTTCGACAAAAGTATAAAACTATGGAGTTTAGATGCTCCCAGACCGTCTATTCTTCAAGGGCATCGGAAGCGAGTTTTGAGCGTTGCTTGGAGTCCCGATGGCCGGATGCTAGCTTCTGGTAGTCGCGATCGCACTGTCAAACTTTGGCAACGATACACCAGCAGTGGCGAGGTCAAAACTCGACTTTACAAAACTTTGGTGGGGCACAAAAATGAAGTTACTAGTGTCAGTTTTGACCCCAAAGGTGAAATGCTGGCTTCAGGAAGTTTTGACAAAACAGTGAAACTTTGGCGGTTAGACGGTACTTTAATCATGACTCTCCACGGACATAGCGATAGTGTCATGAGCGTAAATTTCAGCCCTGATGGTCAGTTTTTGGCTTCAGCTAGCAAAGATAAAACAGTGAAACTTTGGAACCGTGAGGGCAAGTTGCTCAAAACCTTAGTGGGGCATCAGGATGCTGTAAATAGTGTAAACTTCAGCCATAATAGTCAAGTTTTAGCCTCTGCCAGTGATGACCAAACTGTTAAACTTTGGCAACGGGATGGTACATTGTTAAAAACTTTCTCACCCCATGACAGCTGGGTCACAGGTGTCAGCTTTAGTCCCACTGACGAGTTACTGGCTTCTGCCAGCTGGGATAACACCGTAAAACTGTGGCAACGGGATGGGACGTTATTAAAAACCTTATTAAAAGGGTACAGCGATAGCGTCAATGCCGTGACTTTCAGCCCCAATGGTGAATTACTCGCCGCTGCCAATTGGGACAGTACAGTGAAACTCTGGAGTCCTGAAGGCAAGTTAATTAAAAGTCTTAATGGACATCGCGCTGGGGTATTAAGTGTCAGTTTTAGCCCAGATGGTCAAACACTAGCATCAGCAAGTACTGACAACACAATAATTCTGTGGAATTTAAATCTTGACGAGCTGCTTGTTCGTGGTTGCAATTGGGTGGGTGATTACCTTAAGCACAACCACAATCTTGAAGAGCGCGATCGCCTTCTTTGTGATGGGATAATCCGTACAAACCCTTTTTAATTACAAATTACGAATTAGGTTAAAGCCTCAATGAGCAACCGCTCTTAGTTTAGCGGTTGATGAGGCGAGCAAAGTTATTAATTCAAAACTAGAAATAAATTTCGAGCTAATCAGCCAATAGAGCGATCGCTCTCCAAAACTTCATGGCTATTTTCTTCGGGAGCCTCTTGTGGCAAATTCGCTAAAAAGGCTTGTAGCCTCATGCGCTCAATATAAGGCCAGCCCCCCTCAGACTCAATATCTTTCAGCAGTGAGTAAAGTTGGCGACGGTTAACAGGCAAACTTTCTTGAAAAACTCCATCCCGGATTTCTCGGTGTAACTGCTCTAATTGCCGCAGCAAAGCTAAAAGAGCTACAGTATCGCCTTCACAGGTTGTAGCGGCATCATACACTACAGTTGCGATTGCTTGCAGTTTACCAGACAACTTCTCTGATTTAATATTTTTGCGATCGTTCATGCCACCTTTTCCGTATAAATGAGGTCAACTCAAATTTACCGGAGATTTTTAATTTTCCCTAGTTTGTCAGTTGTCTCCCTGTTACTGCATCTCCTGATTTGCCCTAGTTAGGGGTGAATGTAACTAGATTTGTATCTTTATCAAAAGCAATTGCGATCGCTCCAAAAAGAGCGTAGTAACCTTTAGCATAGGCTTTACAGAAGCTAGATGCGATCGGGACGAGACTTTCTTGGATTTTGAGAACTTTGATTTTGAGTTAAAAAAAATCGTATGATCTGGCTGATTTACCCATCCAACAATGGGCTGTATGTAGTGGCGTCACATACATGATACAAAAAGACTTGGGCGACGATGCTTTTGCGATAAGCAAGAGCAAAGTGCGAAGCAGATACCCCTGTTTGCACTTTTCAAGGCACAAGCATTTATGCTTCTCTGTGTGAGGCTTACTCATACACTCGCCCAACTTCAAACAAATGCCACCAACAGTAAAACTGCTGGTTTTTTGCTCCCCTAGTGACACACATCCAAAATGGATGCAGTGTTCTACTTAGTCTGGGGTTTACACTCCAAGCTCAAGAGAGCGACACGTTTAACTACGTTTAGCAGAGAAAAGTTTGAGCAGCGTCTGACAACTAGACACCCGAACACTTGCTTCAACTCTCTTAATCAGAGCAAAGCCGTGTCCGAACAAAGGTAGCTTTTCGCAGAGTAGCAGCTTCTCATCAGAGATCAAAGCTTCGATGCAGTTTTACAACTTAGATATTAATTTTTGAGATTGAGGTTGACCATGAGGTATCGCGCTTTAATTGTTGCATTCTTGGCTTTGTGCCTGGGGCTAATAACTGCTTGTAGTGATGCTCCTACTACCAGTAGTGGTAGAGATGTACTCACTTACGATCAAATTCGTGGCACTGGCTTGGCGAACAAATGCCCCCAACTAGCAGAAACAAGCCGTGGTTCCATTCCCATTGATTCTAGCCAGTCTTATACCATCAAAGAACTTTGCTTGGAACCAACTAGCTTCTTCATCAAAGAAGAACCTGCTAATAAACGCCAAGAAGCAGAATTTGTTGCTGGCAAATTGTTGACCAGATACACTTCCACCATTGACCAGGTGCAAGGTAATCTAAAAGTTAACACAGATAATAGCCTGACTTTTAAGGAAACTGATGGTCTTGACTTCCAAGCCATCACTGTGCAACTTCCTGGTGGTGAGCGAGTACCTTTCCTCTTCACCATCAAAAATTTGGTTGCTCAAAGCCAACCCAGCTTGACCAGTATTAACACCTCCACGGACTTTGAAGGCAGCTTTAAAGTTCCCTCCTATCGTGGTGCTGCCTTCCTAGATCCTAAAGGTCGTGGTGTCGTCAGTGGCTACGATAATGCTGTAGCTCTCCCCGCTCAAGCAGATGATGAAGAACTGACCCGCACTAACGTCAAGCGCGCTGAAAATCTTAATGGCAAGATTTCTCTGCAAATCGCCAAAATAGACAGTTCTAGCGGTGAAATTGCTGGCACTTTTGAGAGCGAACAGCCATCTGATACAGATTTAGGTGCTGGCGAACCTAAAGAAGTCAAGATTCGTGGTCTATTTTATGGACGGGTTGAATCGACTCGTGGCTAAATCTTCAAAAGTTAAGGCAACTGACTGGCACTCAAAACGACAATTCTGTAAGTACCAGACTTGATCGCAAAAGTTAAACTATCCACCCTCTTTCAAAAAGAGGGTGAATAGATTTTTTACAAAAATGGGGAAAAGTTAAATCTGAGTAAAATTGGGGGCAAAATAACCTTGGCAATTGTGAAAATTCTTATCCCTCAGTCTTATGGGTGACTTGATTCATCCCTTTCACCTTTTCCCTTTCATTAAAACACTATAGACTTAAGTACAAAAAAGGGTGAGACGCCCTTTTTTTATTGCCTTGCGTAAATATACATAAGATTTTTTTAAATTATTAGTAATTTTTAACGATTGAATAAATTTCAGTGGAATGAGCACGTAATTTTACTGTAAATCGAACTTTTACTTGTGAAACAAAGCTCGACTACTGCTGTTTAGTTTCTCTAAATTAATTTCATCATTAATTAACTGAAGTTAAGTACAATCTCGGTTTGATATTTAGTGATTAATTTTATATTTTATTTCTATGTGGTTCTAAAAAAGCTACAAGTCATACCAAAGATAAATAACCAACTAAATAATAATTTCGCCCATCTAAATTTTGCTCGATTGTCAAGTAACCTATGGAATTTTAATAGAAAGTCTTTATTATCTACCATAGTATTTGTATGAAATATTGCGCAATATTTCATTTGATATCGTGCGATCGCAGCTGAATTTAAAAAGCGAATAATAATTGATTCTTTATTTGCTCAATAAACCCGGTGCTATGCCTACCACAGTCACCAATGAACTAAAGCACGAAATTTGGCAGTTGTTGCGAGAATATCAACAATCTCCGTCAGAAAACATTCGCAATCAACTGGTAAAACTCAATTTTGGACTTGTGAGAAAAGAAGCTCACTATTGGACAAATCAATGTCATGAAACCTACGATGATTTGCTCCAGGTTGGATGTTTGGGTTTAATCAGAGCTATTGAAAGATTTGAAATTTCTAAGGGACATGCCTTCAGTTCCTACGCTCTTCCCTATATTCGGGGTGAAATTCAACACTATCTCCGAGATAAAGGTGTCACCGTGCGAATTCCTCGGAAATGGTTAGCGCTCCAACAGCAAGCAATAGGAGTATCACGTTCTTGGCGTGAAAAACACAATCGTCAACCAACCGACTCGGAATTAGCGGCAGCACTGGAAATTTCTCCAAACGAATGGCAAGAAATTAAATTAGCATGGGTTAATCGCGCTCCCTTGAGTCTTGATGTGCCAATCCAAGATGGAGAAGAAGGTTCTACCTGCTTGGGAGAATTGGTTCCAGATCCTCACTATCGCAGCTTTCAACTGGCACAAGAAGACCAACTTCGCTTACAACAAGCTTTGGTTCAGCTAGAAAAACGCACCCGCGATGTGTTGGAATGTGTGTTTTTGCAAGATTTGACCCAAAAACAAGTTGCAGAACATCTGGGCATCAGTGTAGTAACGGTTTCCCGTCGAGTCAAGAAAGGACTGGATTTGATGAAAGAGCTTATGGGTGTGGCAGAAGATTGACTGCAAAAAACCAACCGCAGTTATACTGGGGATGCAGTGCTAAAAATAACCCTTGAAATGTAAAAAATTAGGTTATAAAGGGAACATACTTTGCCTTTGATCCAAATTTTAGGCATGTTGATTTCCACTTTTCAATTTTCCAATGGCTTTTGAGAAAGGCTCATGGGCATAACTTCAAAAATTACAATTGCAGCTATTCTAACTTTGGCGCTCGCTGGATGTGCTTCTGAAGATACACCACAAGCCATCAATCCTGTGCCAGTTCCCAAAATAGCAAAAAAGTCGCCACCAGCGGCTCAATCCTTTCAGAATCCAGTGATACCGGCCAAACAAGTCTCACAAGTTAATCTTGCATCTGTTAGCTTGATTCAATCCACGAATGCCACAGAGCGGACACGGGAACTTGTGGTATCAAAAACTCGAAGCGATCCTTTTGCACAACTTTTCGGGCAGACTATTCCCGGAATGGCTCAAACATCTGGAAGACCAGTTCCCGTGGTGCCTAAGCTACCTACTGCATCACTAGCAGTACGAAAACTTCCAACACGCAGAATCGCTTTAAATCCAAAGAAAAACAACGTTTCTTCTGTACCAAAAAAAGTCAATCCTACTTTGACTTCAGTGTTGCCTAAAGTGTTACCTAAAGTTTTGCCTCAAGTTGTTCCCAACCCCACTTTAGTCTCTGTATTGCCACCACCAGCACAGCCTGAGTTAGCAAGGGCAGTAGTTGTGACTGGTGTAGTTCTAATTAGTAAAGAACCACAAGCAATTATCAAAGTACCGGATGAGCCAACAAGTCGGTATGTACAAGCGGGACAGCGATTAGCAAATGGCGTACTGATTAAACGTATTGAAATGAATCAGGGCTACAACCCCATCGTAATTTTGGAACAATATGGTATTGAAGTTGCCAAAATGGTAGGGGAAGGGACTGTCAAATCAACGTCGTCAGCTGCATCTGCTACCGGCAATGCAATTTCAGTGACAACACCCCCCCAAAATACGTCTAATGTGGGAGCTTCATAAAGATGGAGACTAAGGAAAAAGTTGAATTCGCTGGTTTGCCTTTAGCTGTTTATAGAGAAATAGCAGCTCATTTACGTCAAGTCGAAGGGGTGAAAGTGGATTTAATTCCCCAGTCATCCCAACAGTTTGATTACAATCAAAGTCAAATTGCTGGCTTGAGCCTCTCGTGGACAGCAAACTCTAGCTTAGAAAATCGGCAACGAGTTAACCAGATTTTGGCTTACTATCAAAATCGCTATATGAATCCTATTTGATTTTTTGATTTGTGAGAATTGCAACCCGCATAACCCCGACTTATTAAAGAAGTCGGGGTTCTTGTTGTTCACGAATCATTAGCAGCGATGTCTCCGACGGGCTACGCCTACGCAGTAAGCATTATTTAACATAGGTTCATAAAGAATACTGTCTAACGACCTCACAACACGCAGCAAGGTGAGGATTTCAAAAAGCAACGTTATGATAATTAATGCATTAATCGAGCTTGGGTCTAATAATAAATAAGTTGGCACAAATAAACCTCCAGAGTACGCAGACGAGTAATTGCCTCTGTACAGCAGTCAAGACCAATGGTTTTTGACTGTATATTTAGGTGCTGCATCCAAGTAAAATCAGCCGTTGTACAAATTTCCATAAGGATAATTCAAGTGACTAGGACTAATTCAGACTTTCTTTCTTCCAGCGATCCGGCGATCGCTGGGTTAATCAATGACGAACTACAGCGCCAACAAGACCATTTGGAGTTGATTGCTAGTGAAAACTTTACCTCTGCTGCTGTATTGGCAGCTCAAGGTTCGGTACTGACAAATAAATATGCTGAGGGATTACCTGGTAAACGCTACTATGGCGGTTGTGAGTTTATCGACAAAATCGAGCAACTAGCGATCGACCGTGCTAAACAGATATTTGGAGCTGCTCATGCGAATGTGCAACCCCATTCTGGCGCACAAGCCAATTTTGCAGTGTTCCTGTCACTCCTAGAACCAGGGGACAAAATTATGGGGATGGATTTGTCTCATGGGGGACATCTTACCCACGGTTCCCCTGTAAATTTTTCAGGTAAATGGTTCCAAGTTAGCCACTATGGTGTCAGTCAACAAACAGAACAACTTGACTACGATCAAATTCGCGAGCTGGCGCTGAGGGAGCGTCCTAAGCTCTTGATTTGTGGTTATTCGGCTTATCCACGTGTAATTGACTTTGAAAAATTCCGTAGTATTGCTGATGAAATCGGCGCTTACTTACTTGCCGATATTGCTCACATTGCTGGTTTAGTTGCCACTGGTCTTCATCCCGACCCGATTCCTCACTGTCACGTAGTCACAACAACTACCCATAAAACTCTACGCGGCCCTAGAGGTGGTTTAATCTTGACTGGCGACGCAGAACTAGGTAAAAAGCTAGATAAGTCTGTTTTTCCTGGCAGCCAAGGCGGACCATTGGAACACGTTATTGCTGCCAAGGCAGTAGCTTTTGGAGAAGCCCTCAAGCCTGAGTTTAAAACCTATTCTGCTCAAGTGATTGAAAATGCTCGTGCTTTGGCCGAACAACTGCAAAACCGTGGTTTAAAGTTAGTATCTAACGGCACTGACAACCATTTAATCTTGGTAGATTTACGCTCTGTAAGTCTAACTGGTAAGCAGGCAGATCAGCTAGTTAGTAAGGTGAATATTACTGCTAATAAGAATACTATTCCCTTCGATCCGCAGTCGCCATTTGTTACCAGCGGTCTGAGGTTAGGTTCGCCAGCAATGACCACGCGCGGCTTAGGAGTAGCAGAATTTACCGAGATTGCCAATATTATTAGCGATCGCTTACTTTCTCCAGATTCCGACGTAGTAACCCAAGATTGTCGTCAACGGGTAGCGGCATTGTGCGATCGCTTCCCCTTATATCCTCACCTGGAAATTCCTGTACCAGCATTAGCCTGAGATGATAGTTAGGAGTTAAGAGTTAAGAGTGATGAGTTTTAAGTTTTGAACTCCTAACTCTAACTCCTAACTCCTAACTCCTAACTCCTAATTCCTAACTATTCCTTCCAATGAGTGCAGAAATTATTTGTGTTGGTACTGAATTATTGCTAGGAGATATCCTCAACGGCAATGCTCAATTTTTGGCGCAACAATTAGCGCAACTAGGTATTCCCCACTACTATCAAACAGTGGTTGGGGATAATCCAGAACGGTTGAAGCAAGTTATAGAAATTGCTATTTCCAGAGCGCAAATTCTCATTTTCACTGGTGGACTCGGCCCCACACCAGACGATCTCACCTGCGAAACCATCGCCGATTTTTTTAAAGTCCCTTTGGTAGAACGTTCTGACATCATCGAAGACATAACGCAGAAATTTGCCCAACGTGGTCGGGTTATGTCACCAAGTAACCGCAAGCAGGCTTTGATTCCCCAAGGTGCAGAAATTCTCCCTAACCCCACTGGAACAGCACCCGGCATCATTTGGCAACCTCGTCCTGAAATCACGATTTTTACCTTTCCCGGTGTTCCCAGTGAAATGCACGTGATGTGGGAAGAAACAGCTGTACCATTTCTCAAAAGTCAAGGTTGGGGTAAAGAAATTATTTACAGTCGGAGTTTAAAGTTTTGGGGTATTGGTGAATCTGCTTTAGCGGAAAAGGTTGCTTCGTATTTAAAGTTGCCAAATCCCACAGTCGCCCCTTATGCAGGTAAAGGGGAAGTTAGATTGCGAGTTTCTGCAAAAGCAAATTCAGAAGCAGCCTCAGAAGCCCTAATTGCGCCCATTGAAAAACAACTTAAAGAAATTGCTGGACTGGATTTTTATGGCGTTAATAATGATACTCTCGCTTCCGTAGTTGGTCAGTTGTTGCGGGCATCAAAAGAAACGCTTTCAGTGGCAGAATCTTGTACTGGTGGCGGTTTAGGGCAAATGTTGACTGAGATTTCTGGGAGTTCTGATTACTTTTGGGGTGGAGTAATTTCTTATGACAATTCCGTAAAGGTTAGGCTGTTGGGGGTTAACCAGGAAGATTTAAATAAATTTGGGGCGGTAAGTGCTACTGTTGCAGAGCAAATGGCTGTTGGAGTCAAAACCCGCCTTGCAACAACTTGGGGACTGAGTATTACTGGAATTGCTGGCCCAACCGGAGGGACAGATACAAAGCCAGTGGGTTTAGTTTACATTGGTTTAGCCGGACCAAAGGATGAAGTGACAAGTTTTGAGTATCAGTTTGGTACTGTGCGAGGTCGAGCTTTAATTCGTCATGTCAGTGCAAATGCAGCGTTGGATAATCTGCGCCGGAAGTTGTTGACGAGGTAGCAGGTATATTATGTTTGTCATACAGATTGTATGACAAACGAACCTAACGATGCGAATTAATGCACGATTAAATGACGAATATGCCGATAAACTAGCCTTTATTTAACAGCAGATTAATCAGGCTGTAACAAAGTGATTAAGTCTGCTATTGAGTTGTATTACCAGCAGCTTCTCAGATGTTGGATTGGAATAAAGAAAAAATCAGAATGCAAACGCCCCAATCGTAAAAATTCAGTTGCGCTCGCGTAACCGTCCCCTGGAAGCGATCGCAAGTTAATTAACTCAAAGGCGATCGCGGATGTTCAAAATACGTTTAATTCCCAAGAAATAATCTTTACTCAAAATTCAATCTATCAAAATAGTGAATTCATTTCATAACTATTGATGCCAGAAATTCTATCTAGGGATCGATATCGCTAACAAGCTAAATGAAGTAAAAATAGTATACAAAATCACATGAGATTGTATTGTATGAAATCCAATAATGTTGCAAAACAGTTTTCCACCGTAAAACGCTGGATGGTCACAGCGCTGTTTTGTATGTTAACGATCGCTTTCGTTTGGCAAGGTGCATTTTTCTCCAACACCTCAGCAATGGCCGATCCTGCTGGAACCTTGATTGCATATGATGATGCAGATCGCGCCCAAGACAAAGCTGCTAGAGATGCTGGACGAACCAAAAATTTCATTGATGATACGGCAGATAAAGTTAAGGACGCTGCCAAGAGCAATTCCAGTAAAGTTGACCAAGCAACAGACAATGATAGCCCTATTGGACGTAAAGCCAAGAAGGATGCCACTACAATTCAGAAGAGAGCAAATGAAGATGCATCTCGGACTAAAGAAGCAGTAGACAACACAAAGAATGTTGTTGAACGTACTGTTGAAAACATTAAAGATGCTTTTGGTAAATAGAGATATAGATATAGCAATCCTATTGGATTTGTAAAAATCGAAAGCTTCAAATTTCCGACTTCTTAAAGAGGTCGGAAATATTGTTGTTTGCGAGTAATTTCGGAAAATCTAAGGTTACATCAATATTATTACATTACAGCAATTTACAGGTAGTTAAACATTATGGTAGGGTAACACAGATAGCTGTGCATCCCTATAAGGAATTGTAATTAATGCTTCGTTTCCAGTTGGAGACTCTTAACGAGATATATATTAATAAATGAAGTTCAATAAAGTAATCAAGTAATCAAGTAGCTTTAGATACATATTTGTCATAGTTATAAGAACTAGCGCTCGTTGATAAAATTAGCTGCTGTCAGCGAACCAGAGTAGAAACCATAGTTAAATATTTACTAGTAATTATGCTAGATATATAGCTGTAAATAAAATATTTGACTTTCGTTTGTACTAACTTAAAGATGGCAAAATTGAGTAATCTGCTTAGGGAACTTCCGCAAATTACTCTTAAAAAACTTGTTTTTATATACGCATTAGAGGCATTTTTTAGGTAGCATTACCCACGGGAAAATGTGTTATAACTTTAACTGATTGCAATCTTATTTGACGAATTGTTAATGGTTAACAAATTTTTCACCATCGTCAATTAAGAAGTTATACTTTCCACTACAACTTAGTAACAATGTAAGAGTTTGATTCTGTGGACAACCCGACCGTGGGAAAATCAAAATACCGAGACTCGAAGTTAGAGAGGAAAACCTTATAATATGCATCTGAGCGAAATCACCCATCCTAATCAGTTGCACGGTTTATCTGTTCGCCAACTGCAACAGATTGCCCGTCAGATTCGAGATAAGCATCTTCAAACAGTAGCAGTTAATGGTGGACACTTGGGGCCAGGGTTGGGTGTTGTCGAATTAACACTAGGACTTTACCAAACACTGGACTTAGATCGGGATAAAGTTATTTGGGATGTAGGACACCAGGCTTATCCCCACAAACTGCTTACAGGACGTTACGATCGCTTCCACACCCTCAGACAAAAGGACGGAGTTGCGGGCTATCTGAAACGGGGTGAAAACAAGTTTGACCACTTTGGGGCTGGACACGCTTCTACAAGTATTTCAGCAGCTTTGGGCATGGCTTTAGCGCGAGACTTGAAAGGAGAAAAATTTAAAGCCGTTGCTGTGATTGGCGATGGCGCACTGACTGGAGGCATGGCTTTAGAAGCGATTAACCATGCCGGACACATGCCAAAAACGAACCTGTTGGTTGTTCTCAATGACAACGACATGTCCATATCTCGCAACGTCGGCGCGATTCCTCGCTATCTCAACAAAATGCGCCTTAGCCAACCGGTGCAATTTATTAAAGATAATCTTGAAGAACAGTTTAAGCAAATTCCCTTCGTTGGTGAATCCCTCTCACCCGAACTCGGACGCATCAAAGAAGGTATGAAGCGCTTGGCTGTTCCGAAGGTAGGTGCAGTTTTTGAAGAACTCGGCTTTACCTACATTGGGCCAGTGGATGGGCATAATCTTGAAGAATTGATTGCTACTTTCCAACAAGCACATCAGATACCAGGCCCAGTTTTGGTACATGTAGCAACAGTAAAAGGCAAAGGTTATGAAATTGCCGAACTAGATCAAGTTGGCTACCACGCTCAAAGCCCCTTCAACGTCGCAACTGGCAAAGCTATTCCTTCTAATAAACCCAAACCCCCAGCTTATGCCAAAGTCTTTTCTCACACTCTGGTAAAACTTGCCGAACAAAACCCGAAAATCGTCGGCATTACTGCGGCTATGGCAACAGGGACAGGTTTAGATAAACTTCAAGCAAAACTGCCGAATCAATATATAGATGTCGGCATTGCGGAACAACACGCAATTACCTTAGCAGCAGGACTTGCAAGCGAAGGAATGCGCCCCGTTGCAGCTATTTATTCTACTTTCTTGCAACGCGCCTACGATCAGATAATTCATGATGTCTGCATCCAAAACCTGCCAGTATTCTTCTGCTTGGATCGGGCGGGAATCGTCGGATCTGATGGCCCCACCCACCAAGGTATGTATGACATTGCCTATCTGCGTTGCATTCCCAACATGGTAATCATGGCCCCCAAAGACGAGGCAGAACTGCAAAGCATGGTAGTAACTGGTGTTGAGCATACCAGTGGCCCGATCGCAATGCGCTACCCTCGTGGCAATGGCTACGGCGTTCCCTTGATGGAGGAAGGTTGGGAACCTTTGGAAATCGGCAAAGGCGAGATTCTGCGTACAGGCGATGATGTGTTAATTGTTGCTTATGGCACAATGGTCTATCCAGGAATGCAAGCTGCTGAAATTCTCAGCGAGCATGGCATTGAAGCAACTGTAATTAATGCCCGTTTCGTTAAGCCTTTGGATACCGAGTTGATTTTGCCTTTAGCGAAGAAAATCGGCCGTGTCGTCACCTTAGAAGAAGGCTGTGTCATGGGTGGCTTTGGTTCTGCGATCGCCGAGGCTTTACTAGATGCAGATATTCTCGTTCCTGTCAAGCGATTTGGTGTACCAGATGTGTTGGTAGATCATGCTGAACCCAATGAATCTAAGACAGAACTAGGTTTAACTAGTCATCAAATAGCAGAGAGAGTATTACAAGCTTTCTTTAAACGACAACTATCTGCTGTGGTTTAGTTTACTTATCAACAGTATTATCTAAAAATAACCCCTATAAAAGGGGTTATTTTTATGAGAAGATTAGCGATCGCTAGCAAGATTACGGTTGTGTAGAGATTCCTCAAGAATTAGCAGCAATTATCGATCGGAGTTGGGCTAGGCAAGATTTAGTCTCACCTTACTACATCTACCTACAGAATAACTAGAAAAGCAAGAACCTCAGATTATTTGTTCTTTGGGATTATTTTCTAATTCGTAATTTTGAATTAAGGCAATAGACGCGATAAATCGCCGTCTCTACAATAATTACCCCTTTGTAGAGACGGCGATTTATCGCGTCTTTGTTATATTGTGGAAAACACCGAAATTAGAAAGTAAACTGGGGTTTGAGTAAGTAAAAGTTCCTTTTGCTTGCGGAAAACACCAAAATGAGTAAGTCAAAGCTGCTTTTGCTTGCGGAAAACACCAAAATGAGTAAGCAAAAGCTCCTTTTGAGTAAGTAAAAGCTGCTTTTGCTTGCGGAAAACACCAAAATGAGTAAGTCAAATGACCTTTTGAGTAAGTCAAAGCTTATTTTGATTAAGCATTTCAGTATTTTGAGAAAGTAAACGGGCATTTTTATAAAGCAATTAGGCATTTTGATAAAGTAATCAGCAAATATACCTGATGATTAAAAAATCATGGCTATACAAACAAAGAAAGCCAAGACTCAAAGAAATCGATTTCAGTAATATTTCTGAACCGTAAACAAAGGTAAAGGATTTATAAAGTATCAAAAGCATGGTTAAACACCACACCATAATTTGACGAACTCGCGCAAGAAGTCCGTTTAGGTTTCCATCAACAAGGCGTTACTGACGAAACAGAACGCGCTAAACTCCGCGCCGAACTCGATGGAATGGTAGCATACCTTTACGGCTTAACCGAAGATGAATTTAGCTACATCCTCACAACATTTCCGATTGTGAATACAACTGTTAAAGAAGCAGCATTAGAAGCTTACCGTAACTTCGCCCCAATGTTTGGAGAATCACAAAGAGTTGCATTAACTCATTAAAGCAAACATAGCTGGCAATACGCTTGGGTTTTTGAGACGCGATAAATCGCCGTCTTTACAAGTGTTTTGTTCTTATCTGGACTATATTGACTGATAATTTTTTGTAACTGTGAATACAAACTGACTTGTGATTTGGTGAAAACTCGCAGATTAAATCGCAATCAATAATTTATGCTAGAAAAACTCAAGATACATATTATCTGTAAAATTTTAATATTCTTAACTTTAAATTTAAAATTTAGAATCATCCTTAGTGTAGATGAAAAAACGCTACTTCTTAGTAATTTATTTTAAATTGACGAAGAGGTTTACTAGTATTGTGTTTCGTTAAAATTGAATTGCTGCTCTCAATACAAAAATGTATTTAAAGAAAGTGTAATAAATTACTATATAAATACGGCAGCATTTACTTAGTCGTCATATTAGAACCGTGAAAATTCATCCTCACTCCGAATTTAACCACAGCTGCGATCGCTCTGAACAGGGTTTACAGAAATTGCTCGACCGCCTTGTTAAATCAATACAGCGCGATGAGTTAGTCCAGCAAACAACCAATCAACTCAGAGAATCGCTTCAGGTCGATCGGGTGGTGTTGTATTATTTTTACAGTCAGTGGGAAGGGCAGGTGACTTTTGAATCTTTGAGTTCTCAAGAATTCTCAATACTTGGTTCCACTGGGCCAGATGATTGTTTTAACAATGAGTATGCTGCTTTATACTTAGCAGGACGCGTAAGGGCGATCGCTGATATTGAATTAGAGCCAATCCAGCCTTGTCACCGAGATTTTCTCCGCAGTATGCAGGTTCGCGCCAACTTGGTTGTACCAATTGTCATCCCTAAAGGATTATGGGGATTACTAGTAGCACATCAGTGTCAAGGGCCTCATTATTGGTCGCCATCAGATATAGAAACGATCCAAACAGGGGCACAAACCCTAGCAACAGATCGTAACATTCTGGAAAGCTAAGTTACTGTGTATTCAAATCGCATACAGTTAAGTAGCAGAAATCCTCGCCAGCACCGATCTTTCTAGAAAAGGAGAAAAAACTGTGAAATTTGGTTACACGGTAATCTGGGTAGACGATGTAGTTAAAACAGTTGAGTTTTACGAAAAAGCTTTTGGTTTAGTTCGTCGCACTCTCCTGGAAAAAGGGCAATCTATCTGGGCGGAAATCGAAACCGGAAACACCACACTAGCTTTCTCTTCTAGTAACGAAGCACAGAAATTATTTCCTGGTGGCTTTCATGCCAACGATCCCACACAACCACCGCCATTAATTCAGATATCATTTATCACTCCTGATGTTGGCAGCGCTTACATGAGAGCGATCGGGGCTGGTGCAAAAACACTAGATGCCCCGAAAACCCAGCCTGGGGGACACACTATTGCTCGTGTCCGCGATCCCAACGGTGTGCTGGTGTCGTTGGTGAATGGCTAAATAGCAAATTGCCTTGGACGCGATTAATTGGGCTGTAGATTGCGATCGCAAGAGAAAAAATCAATACCTAAAAGACTATTTATAAAATAAATCTTAAGTAGAAAATAAAGATTTTAGGTCATTAGGGACAGAACAATTTGATGGCGATCGCATCGAACTGCAAACTTCCCCAGTTTTGTCTGTCAATCAATGCCAGCACTTATCCCACAATGGTCGATATCATGGGGTTTGTAGACCATTAGGAAAATAATGAATTATGAGTTTTATTTTGCATCATTCATAATTCATTTATTTCTATACTCCCCAATCTCAAATTTTATGGATTCAAATCCAGCATTGTGTGCTGCGATCGCCAATTACATTACCACTAGTCCCCAGCAACGAATTACTTTTGCCCAATTCATGGACATGGCATTATACCACCCTGAATACGGCTACTATTCCAGCGATGCAGTCAAAATAGGCTTTAAAGATAGTGATTTTTTTACCTCTCCCAATCTCTGTTCTGACTTTGGCGAGTTACTCGCAGAACAATTTTTGCAAATGTGGGAGATTTTAGGAAAACCTGTACCCTTTTCTCTGGTAGAAATGGGAGCAGGTCAAGGACTGCTAGCTTTGCATATCCTTAAATATCATCAGCTACACTACCCAGATTTTTTTAGCGCCCTAGAGTACATAATTGTTGAAAAGTCTCCAACTTTAAGACAAGAACAGCAGCAACGCTTGCAAGATTTTCCGGTGCGTTGGTGTAATTTAGAGGAGATACCACCAAATGCGATCGCAGGTTGCTTTTTCTCTAACGAGTTAGTAGATGCGTTTCCCGTGCATCAATTCATCCTAGAAACGGGAGAACTCCGAGAAATTTATGTAACTACAGATAGTAATCAGAAAGAAACCTGTTCATCATTTGTGGAAGTCACAGGGGAACCTTCAACGCCCCAACTAGCTGAATATTTAGACTTGGTGGAAATGAACTTTACCCAAAGTGCATATCCAGATGGCTACCGTAGTGAAATTAATTTAGCTGCTTTAGACTGGTTGAGTATAGTAGCAGACCGCTTGCAGCGCGGCTATGTGTTAACAATTGATTATGGCTACCCCGCCAGCCGTTACTACAATCCCAGGCGATCGCAAGGAACGTTACAGTGCTATTATCACCACCGCTTCCATGACAACCCTTATATTAATATTGGGCGACAAGATATAACTGCCCATATTGACTTTACAGCTTTGGAACGCTGGGGTGAGAAATGTAATTTAAAGAATGTTGGTTTTATTCAGCAGGGATTATTTTTGATGGCATTGGGATTAGGCGATCGTATTGCAGCCCTTTCCCAGCAAAAGCAACCTCTCTCGCAGTTACTACAGCATCGGGACGCACTACACCAACTTCTAGACCCCACAGGACTCGGCGGCTTTGGAGTCTTAATTCAGAGCAAAGGTCTGGACAAAACAGAAATCTCTCAACCATTAAAAGGATTGATCCTGCCAGAGTAAGCGTAAAGTTGAAAAGTTAAAACTCTATTTAAGAATGCAGTATCAGTCTTATTTGGACTAGCATAACAGTGATTACAGTAAAGTTAAACACACTACCAAAGTAATAATTATGTCCACTCATGACCTGTTAATGCTAGTAACACTACTTACCCCTGGTATATTACTGTCAGTGATAATTATGTTAACTTTTGCTGCCGGTGGTTGATTGCCAGAGTTAGGAAGTAAGAAAACTGGGATTTAGGATTATATTTCAAATTTCAAATAACTATTTCCTAACTAAATTTGAATCAAACAATGCGATGTTCATGATGGGCTATAACGCTCAATGACTCGCTCTGAGCGTTGGCGTAGCCTCTCTAAGAGTTGCTATGCCAAAAGCTTTACGCAACGCTTATGGTGACGCTGTACTAAAGGAACGTAAAAAATGAAGGTGGCATTTCTGGGAACTGGACTGATGGGACTACCAATGGCTCAAAGGTTATTAGCCGCAGATATACAGCTAGTTGCCTACAATCGTACCCCAGAAAAATTAGCATCACTACAAGCAGCTGGGGCTGAAATTGCTACACATCCCCGCCACGCCATTCGTGCTGCTGAGTGCGTAATTCTTATGCTGACTAATGCCCCAGCTATTTACAATGTGTTGCTTTCAGATACTGCTTGGCAAACTCTGGAAGGGCGCACGATTATCCAAATGGGAACAATTACGCCCACAGAAAGCCAGGAAATTAGAGATGCAGTTGTTGGGGGTGGTGGTGAGTACTTAGAAGCGCCCGTATTAGGGAGTATCCCAGAAGCAAAAGCTGGCAAGTTGAGTGTTATGGTAGGGGCCGAGCCAGAACAATACGAACGCCACTTAAAGTTACTCCAAAATTTTGGGACAGAACCTTTACTTATCGGGCCAGTAGGATCTGCGGCGGCGCTTAAATTGGCACTAAATCAACTAATAGCTTCTCTAACAACTAGCTTTGGTTTGAGTCTAGCTTTTGTCCAGCGTCAAGGTGTCGATGTAGATGTGTTTATGCAAATCTTGCGCGACAGTCCCCTCTATGCGCCTACCTTTGACAAAAAGCTACAACGGATGTTAGATGGCAATTATGCCGATCCCAATTTCCCCACAAAACACTTGCTTAAAGATACGGAGTTATTTATCTCGGAAGCGAAATCTCGGAGTTTGGATCTCAGCAGTATTAAAGGAGTGCGGCAAATCTTGCAAACGGCCGTAAAAATGTCATTTGCTGATGATGATTACTCATCACTATTTTCAGTCATTAAGGAATGGGGAGAAGCGATCGGGGAATAAAGAATTTAAGCTTCATATCATGTCCGGTTGAAGACTTATTATTTAGAGGGCAGTTCTTGCTGGGGGAAAGAGACTTTTGGGATTTTTCCACAGATACGGTAATCATAAGTGATTACCCGGACATGATATTATCTCACGCCTGAAGGCAGGGTAAACTAAGCGTTAACAGCCACGTATAAAAGGTTTTTACTGAAGCTTGAAGCATTCATTTTTGCATTGACTATTCGATAAGCATTTCTTGAATGAGCAAATTCTGATACTCTAAACTGATTCAGTAATTGTCTTTTTGATTTTGTCGAAGTTAGGGTTGTGCGTAGTGCAACCCCAACTTGTGGTGCGCGTAGGCATCCCATGAATCGACGGATGCAAAAAACCTAGAATTGGATAACCCGCAACTTGAGTTAATAGACGATCACTGACCATTAATAGTAGTTGATCGAGGAAATGGTAGAGATTCAGGCGCAGACGAAGGCTGAGGTTCAGGTTGAGGATTGAGAAAATCCTGCCAAGTCTTAATTTGCTCTTGCGCTGCACTGTAAGCAGCACTACCGCGTGGAATTGATTTGGCAATGTCAATGCCTCTAGCAATATCAGACTGACCTTGAGTGCGTGCTATTTCTAATAATTGCTGACTCCATTGGTCAATAGCCTGGTTTGCATCCATACGTAAGATGCTATTGTTTGAAATTCGATCCGCCAGTCGTATTGCCTCAACCAAGGCTTCTGGAGTACCAGCGGCCCCCACTTCCTGGGCTTTTTTCCAGTTTTCTCTAGTGCGAATTTGCCCTTCCCAGTCATCGATCGCAGCTTGTGCTTCTTGTGAAAGCGCCCTTCCCGATGAGGCGATTTGTTGAGCTGCGCTAATGGCGGCGGTGAGATTTCCACTCTGGGCCAGTTCTTGTGCTTGATCCAAGTAAGGTTGGTCTTGAATTCGCTGAATTTTTCCTACCCAAGTACGAATTTTTTTCCGTGCTTCTGGATATAGTGCACGACCTCTACGAATTTCGCTGGCCTGGGCGATCGCAGCTTGCAAGGAGTTAATATCCTCGAATATTGCGATCTGATCGGCGCGATCTAAGTAAGGTTGGTCTTCAATTGTCTCCACTTGAGCATTCCAGCGACCTATCTCTTGTCTAGCTTCTGCGCCTCTAGGGTTACTAGCAGGAATAAGCTGTACTTGGGCGATTGCTGCGTTTAAATTCGGGACTGTTCCCTGGCTAGCCAATATTCTTGCTTTTTCCAAATGGGCAACATCTTCAATTTCCAACTGCCAACGAGCAATTAGTTGCTGTGCTTCGTTATACACTGGTCTGGAAGGATCGATTTGTTGTGCTTGAGCGATCGCTGCCTCTAAACCAGAAACATTACCGAGCCAAGCACTTCTTTTTGCGTCAGCTATAGCAATAAAATCATCAGTTTCGCCTTGTAGTTTCGTACTTTCCGGTATTTGCCTAGCAATATTTAGCGCTTCATCCGCATCTTTTTTATCTAGTTTCGCCTGTGCTAATTCCAGCATTTTGCGTCCAAATGTCGGAACCGCTTCCTGAGCTTTTTGGTAAAGGTAACTTTCCTGACCAATAGACTCGGCTAACTTGATCGCTTCTAGGATGTTATCAACTACTTTGCTGTTTGCTAAACTTTCGGCTTTTCCTAACTTATCGCCATCTTCCCGCGCTGTAGCAATCAGACGATTCAATTGGTCGTATTTAGTACCCGCCCAGTACTGATTGTCTACACGCAGCATTTTAGCGGATAACATGAATGCTGATTGCCAGCGCCGTTCCTTTACTTCGGCGATCGCACCATTGTATGTGGCTTCAGCCTTTGACCAAATTGACTGCCATTTGTCAACTTGTTCATCGACTAGTTTATAAGCTGCTACATCTTCGGGTATTTTACGAGCAGTCGCGATCGCTTCCTCTAAATTCCCAGTTTGGAAACTTTGATCGGCTAGCTTCAAAATATCCCGCGACCATTCTTCGATGAAACGATCGATTTCTCCATGCAATGGGTGATTTTGTGGTAGTTGCTTCACTAGAGCGATCGCTTGTAATAGGTCGTTCACTGTTTGCTTAGAAGCCGCTAACTGAGCGCAATGTAGCCGCACAGAAGCACTAGCTAGCGGCCAGAAAATCGAGGGACAATTAGGGGCAGCTGGTAACTTTAGCAGCATTGCCATTGCCAAGAATCCGACACTGCTGGGAATCAACATTAGTAGTACTAGCCACAATGTCCAGCTTTTCAGCCAGCGTGGCCATTTCCCAGAAGTACTACTGAGTTGGGCAGTTTCTTCTGAATTACTATTCGTATGGTTTTTTTTTCGCCGCTTCACTGACTTGGAGGTAGAACCAGTAGCTGGGACATCAAATGGCTGAGTTTCACCGAATTGTTCTGTTCGGGATAATCTTTTGCTTTGATCTGGCTCTCTTCCACTGGCTCTTGACCAACTGTCTGGAATATCCCGCTCTGTCATCTCTCACACCAAAATAATTGAATAGCGCTCTGTTTTAGATTGATAATTCCATTGTTGACATAGTAACTTTCTCGTCATTAAAAAGCTACTTTTTTGATTATCTCTCTCCACAGAGTACCATTATCAATCTCTAAAATCAGTGCTATTTTATACTTTATCTTCAAACAGCAGATTCGGCTTGCAAATCGGAAATTAGTTGAGCTAACTGATCGCTACTTGCCTGGTAGACGTTGCCGCAAAAGTCGCAAGTTGCTTCGGCACCATCATCCTTGATAATCATATCTTGCAGTTCAGCTTCTCCCAAAATCTTTAGTGCCCCCAAAACGCGATCGAAAGAGCAACCACAGTGGAAGCGCAACATTTGGCGTTCGGAAAAGATTTCCAACCCCATGTCTCCCAATAAGTCATCAAAGATTTCAGGTAACGTCTTGCCAGCTTGCAACAATGGCGTAAATCCTGCTAGACCAGCAACCCGTGATTCCAACCTTTCTACTAAGGCTTCGTCTCTAGCGGCTTTGGGCAATACTTGTATCAGTAATCCTCCAGCAGCAGTTACTCCGGCGGCTCCCACAAACACACCTAAAACTAAAGCCGAAGGTGTTTGTTCGGAATTCACCAGATAATGAGCTACATCATCGCCAATTTCGCCAGAAACTAGTTCTACCGTACTAGAGTAAGGATAACCACGACCGATATCTCGCACAACGTAGAGGTAGCCGCTACCCACAGCACCACCAACATCTAATTTACCTTTGGCATTAGGAGGCAATTCTACAGATGGATTGCCGACATATCCGCGTACTGTACCATCTAAGCCTGCGTCTACTAATATGCCACCCAAAGGGCCATCGCCCTTAACGCGGACATTCACCCTCGATCCAGTCCGCTTCATACTAGAGGCCATTAACAAGCCCGCCGTCATAGTCCGACCCAGTGCTGCCGTTGCCACATAAGAAAGCTTGTGGCGCTGCCGTGCTTCTTCTGTTAAACGTGTGGCGATCGCACCTACGGCACGAATTCCACCTTCGGCTGCTGTTGCACGAATTAACTGATCCGCCATGAATAACCTTACATTTCTTAACAAGTTCACTTTTTCTATTCTAAGTTCTCTGCTGCAAGAAAAGTAACGTAGTCGGGTGTTACGTAAATAAACGGCTGTCATTGGTCATTGGTCATTAGTTATTAGTTATTTGCAAAGGACATAGACGCGCCAGCGGTGAAGTAGCGCGGTCTTGGGGAGCCAGTGACGGGTACGCAGGGGTTTCCCCAAGTGGAGCATCTGGCGTGGTTTCCCCCATGAGCGACTGCTGTTAGCGCAGCGCTAGCGACGCAGGAGCGTCACCCGAAGGGCTTCCCGCAGGGTAGGACTGATGACTAATGACAAAAACTATTTGCAATATTAGAAATAGCGATGTCTTATCTTTAGGTAATCCGAGAAAAATGCTGGGTAATTTTCAACAAAGCCAACTACGGATTGAAATCGAAGCATCAACAGATGCAATTCGTGACAGTCTGCTGCATCCCGTGCAACTAAAAAAATGGCTTTTAGGGCAACGTTTTGCGCCAGGAATGCCAGAAGAACTGCTTCCCGGATTCCAGTTTACAACCTGGACTGGGCCAATCGCGATTCATCATCAAGTAAAGGTTGTCAAATCCAACTGCCTTCGCTTACTACTCAGCGGAGGCATTGACGGGTTCCACGAATGGTACTGGGGAGAAGGTTGGGTACAGTCCCGCTTGGAAGGAGTTTCAATTTTGCCCTTGAATTTGGGTCAAACACTCAGCTTGTTGAGCTTGCGTCAGTTTTTAGCAACTCAAGAACATTTAACTGACTGAACGTAGAAAAGGGATTTTCTTTGTCTCTATGGCTAGCCTTTTCAAGGTGACTCCAAAAATCTCTTTTTTCTTTCTGTGCCACGGACACGTTGCTCAAGTAGGGAAACCCGCTCATGCAAGTGTCCTCTTCTGTGGCTCTGTTGTTTAAAACTAATTTATTTAAGGACTCTAGACCCAGAGAACACAGAATTGCATAGATTAAAATTCTTAAACTCCTTGTGCACCATGTTGTCCACTTTCTAAACTCATGGTAATTAGTTTTTCCTTGACCAATTTATACCGACTATCAGTGCGATTATCAGATATCAGGTATTCTTCAAAGGCTAGTTTTTGGGTAGTTATCGCAATCGCTTTCCCTTTTAAATTGTTACCTCGGTTTGACGACAAACACTGAACAATTAGCCTCTTCTACAACTTGACTGCTAACTGAACCCTGAACAATTCGTTTCATCCCCATCAAGCCCCGACTGCCAATTACGATCAAGTCAGTTTTATAAATATTGGCAAGACGAATAATTTCTTCAGCGGGATCGCCAGTTACTAACTCTAACTCACTTCTGGCTGATAACTTTTCCTGATATAATTGCAGTTGCTTTTCAATATGAAAATAAGAAAACGTTGGGGATTCTGGCTGAGGGCGATCGGCAGGTAGTTCCATTTCTGACTCTGGTGTGAGAAACACATGACAGAGAATAACCTTGGCGTCTTTTGAAAACACCAAACTATCTAAAGCTTGAATTACTCGTTCTGAAATATCCGAACCATCCAGAGCTACCAAAACACTATTTAGCACTGCTCTCGTCTCCTAAAGAGTAGACCCCTTACATACATAAGTATCTAGCAAAATTAGTCGGCAGTGACACTAAACTAATTTTTTATCTGACAACTTAAGTTTAGATATTTGAGGCTACGCCATAGGTCAGCTAGTTTTACGCCACTTTCATGCGAACAGGTTGTAGCAACTTTTCTGGAGAAGCTTTTCACGAGTTTTTGAGAGAGGAAAACCCTCTCCCAGAAACTACTGTCAGCAATGCCCGACTCGTGCTTAAAAGATAGCTGAAGGTAGGATAGCAAATGGTGTGCTTTAGCGTAGCTTACCGTCGGTATCGTTATCCAAACTTCCAGTTATTAAAAAAAATTAAGCATTCCAAATCACTATTCTTGCTGAATTCGGCGTCGTACTGAATCAGCATGGGAAGGTAAACCTTCTGCTGTTGCTAGCACATCTATGGCACCAGCCACATTTTGCAGTGCGGTTTGAGAGTATTGAATAATACTAGAGTGTTTAAGGAAAGTTTCAACACCCAATGCCGAAGCAAAGCGGGCAGCACCAGAAGTTGGCAAGGTATGATTAGGACCTGCCAAATAGTCTCCTACAGCTTCTGGCGTTGAGTAACCCAAAAAGATCGCCCCAGCGTGGCGAATCTGTGGTAAAAGTGCCCAAGGGTCTTTGACTTCTAATTCCAGGTGTTCGGGGGCAAATTCATTTGAGAGTTCTGCTGCGGCTTGGAGCGATTCCACAACGATAATCAAGCCGTAGTGAGCGATCGCTTTTTCTGTGTCTATTCGCCGTGGATGATCGACTAACTGTCTTTCCAAAGCTAATTGCACATTTTTCGCCAAAGCCGCATCTGTCGTCAGCAAAATTGCTGCTGCCATTGGATCGTGTTCGGCTTGGGCTAGCAAGTCAGCAGCTACATGTACTGGATTTGCGGTTTCATCAGCAATTACCAGCACTTCACTAGGACCCGCCAAAGAATCAATACCGACGGTGCCATAGACTAGTTTTTTCGCTAGGGTGACATAAATGTTACCAGGTCCAGTAATCACATTCACTTTCGGAATTGTTTCTGTACCATAAGCTAAAGCGGCGATCGCTTGTGCGCCCCCAATACGATAAATTTCTTGCACCCCTGCTTCTTGGGCAGCTACCAAGACTGCTGGGTTAATAGCACCCCCTGGGCCTGGTGGTGTTACCATCACCACGTGCGGTACAGCAGCAACATGAGCCGGAATTGCATTCATTAGCACTGTACTGGGATAGGCGGCACGGCCACCAGGCACATACAACCCAGCTCGGTCTACAGGGGTGTAGCGTTTGCCCAGTACTACTTCATCGTCACCAAAGTGTACCCAGCTTTTTGGTACTCGCTGACGATGAAACGCTTCAATTTGGCGGCAAGCTAGCCGAACTGCACTCAACAACTCTTTTGATACCTGTTGATAGGCTGCATCCAATTCCGAACCTGTAACTCGGAGTTCTTCTGCTTTGAGGGTTTGTTTGTCAAATTCGTCCGTGTAATGCAATACAGCTTTATCGCCTTGGCGCTTCACTGCTTGCAAAATTTCCCGCACCGTTGCTTCTTTGTGAAGTACCTGTTCGTCATGGGTGCGATCGCAGATCCGTTGTAGTTCTGCTCTAACGTCTGCCTGCTGAGTAATAATTCGCAGCATGGAGTAAGGACAATGCCAAAATTATAATATTGCCACCTGA
Source organism: Nostoc sp. DSM 114167 (assembly GCF_052692655.1). Lineage (NCBI taxonomy): Bacteria > Bacillati > Cyanobacteriota > Cyanophyceae > Nostocales > Nostocaceae > Nostoc > Nostoc sp. DSM 114167. The sequence goes on along the minus strand of NZ_CP195116.1, from coordinate 996,575 downwards.
GATTTAGTATTGCTCTTGACCCACTGGGGTGTGCAAGCTGACTCTAATTCTCTTCTCTAGCTTAACCTGGATTTTTTTGATACTCTCAAGGCTACCAGCGTATAGTTTGCTTGAGAAGGCGACTTAATTGCTCAATCCGACAAGCCTTGACTGGCTAGCGGTAGGAAGCAGGTGTGCCATTTCCCACTCCCCTTACACCCTTTCCCTCAATCCTTGGGGGATGTATATGGTATGTTACATCCAATCCCCTTGAATTTATAGGGGTTCTGGTTTGAGTATAATTTTTACTTATTTCCCTAACTTTTACTAGTTTAATGTGTGTACAGGCACGATATATCGATTCTATACTTGACAAACCCTGAGATTTAGCTCTTTACAGTTCCTGCTTCTAAATAATACATTTGGTTTACAGACAAATTATATTTATTGGCAATCACATTGCTTAGTCAGGTTGTGATGAGTTAGGGTGAAATTTATTTAGATGTATTTTAGTTTAACGCATTTCCTCAATTGAGGAAATACTGAATTGGCGAGTAGAGACTATAGAACTAATAATATTGACGATCTTCATTCATGCTCAATACCTAATTCCATAATTTTTTTAGGAAATTATAACATTGGCAATTTGGATGCTATATTAGTAAGTCTAGTAGTGTGTGTACATAATTAATAATCATATTTTTGGAATTGACTGTGGCGAATACAAAGTCTGCTCTCAAGCGTGCCCAAATCGCAGAACGCAACCGACTGCGTAATAAATCTTACAAATCAGCAGTGAAGACGCTGATGAAGAAATACCTCAATGCTGTAGCTGCTTATACAGCTAATCCTACCCCAGAATTAAAACAAGAAGCGCAGGCTAGGTTATCCGAGGCTTATGGGAAAATTGATAAGGCGATCAAACGAGGTGTTCTTCACCCAAACAATGGGGCAAGGAAAAAATCAAGATTGGCTCACAAACTAAAACCCATCACACAAACAGCTGAGTAGTCATTGGTAATTTGTCCTTAGTCATTAGTCATTGATAACAAAACAAACGACAAATGACGAAGGACAAACAACATAGACGACGCGCCAGCGGTGAAGTAGCGCGGTCTTCTCCCAAGGGGAGACGCCAAGGGCGATGGGGGTTTCCCCCATGAGCGACTGCTGAACCCGAAGGGCTTCCCACAGGGTAAGACAAAAGATGCAACTGATAGACACGCACGTACATCTTAACTTTGATAGTTTTCAGTCAGATTTAGCAATAGTGCGATCGCGGTGGCAAGAAGCAGGTGTGGTGCGTTTAGTGCATTCCTGTGTTCACCCGGAGGAGTTTTCCAGTATTCAATCCATAGCCCAAGAGTTTCCCGAAATTAGTTTTGCTGTGGGATTACATCCTTTAGATGCTGATAAATGGAATAGCGAGACAACTGAGAAAATCAAAACTTTAGCGAGTTCTGACTCAAATGTGGTAGCAATTGGAGAAATGGGGCTGGATTTTTACAAAGCTGATAACTATGAGCAACAGTATCTGGTGTTTGAGTCCCAGTTGGCGATCGCATCTGAACTAAACTTACCAGTGATTATCCACTGCCGTGATGCTGCCGTGGCAACCAAAGAAGTGTTACAAAAATGGCGGCAACTCAAAGGAGAAAGAGTGCGGGGTGTAATGCATTGCTGGGGAGGAACACCTGAAGAAACTCAATGGTTTCTCGATTTAGGCTTTTATATCAGCTTTAGCGGTACGGTAACGTTTAAAAATGCCAAAGCAATCCAATCCTCTGCTGCAATGGTAAGTAGCGATCGCCTCCTGATTGAAACAGACTGCCCATTTCTCGCTCCAGTTCCGAAACGGGGCGAGAGGCGCAACGAGCCTGCCTACGTACTTTATGTAGCCGAGCAAGTAGCTAAACTGCGTCAGGAAACCGTAAAGGCGATCGCCCATCAAACCACCCAAAATGCTTGTAAATTATTTGGTCTGTCAATATAAAGTGTGTCCTAGTATCTTTTGTTAAGTTGTGTTAAAAAAAATAAAACTATAGGGGGACAAAAATATGCTAATATTATTCCCTCAAAAACATTTTGCTTGCGCCATAATAATAAAGGAAGAAGCACAAAACTTCTCATCTTAATTTTCCATACTGTTATGGCTTGCCCATCCTCAAAATCTCTACAAGCGGATGCTCTCCACGCATGACTAACCGTACCAACCTAAATTGAGCTAGACTTTTGCACAACATCGGTTTAGTGTCTATTGAACCTATTCAAAATCGTTAAACAAAAATTGCCTTGTGAGTATAATCCAGCAAAATAAAGTGATTCTGATTCCAAATCGACAAGGTGCGGATCGTTGCCTCAATCTTAGGATATGTAAGATATCACTAAGAGTATCAACAGCGGGGTGGATTTAAAACACACTGTGTAGAGCTGCGTCAGCGAATTAACGCGCTTTTTGGAGGGGAAGTGAAAAAAGTAAATCAAATTCAGGAATATTTTAACTGGATATTCTTTTTGAAATGGGCATTGGGGGGCCAGTCCGTTGAGCAGCTTTGCCGACTTGTACCGCTTCGAGGAAGTAAGCTACGCATAGCGTCTGCGACAAGAGAAGCAACTAGCGTTATTGGGCATGAAATGCAAGGAGAAAAAACTTTCAGCAAGTTTTCCCCCGATCCCATAGCATCAAGTACCCATTACTTAGTCCCTATTAGGGGTGATTGCTTCCTTGTCAAAATTGCTCATTGCAGCTAGATATAATCGCTGGAGTCTACACCCATAAATTACAAGTGTCTAAGAAAGAGTTCCCAAACAGCTAAGGACACTAGCTAGCAGTGGGAAGCGTCAAAAAGCAGTGTCCAAGGGAAAATTGTACCAGGTTGACAAAGGAAGAGGCATGACTAAAGAAACATATATGGAACCCGCCTTTCTGTTGCCCGACTTGATTGAAATCCAGCGGTCAAGCTTTCGCTGGTTTTTAGAAGAAGGGCTGATAGAAGAACTGAACTCCTTTAGTCCTATTACAGATTATACGGGTAAATTAGAACTGCACTTTTTGGGTCATAACTACAAACTCAAGGAGCCAAAGTACAGCGTCGAAGAAGCCAAACGGCGGGATAGCACTTATGCTGTCCAAATGTATGTTCCCACACGTCTAATTAATAAAGAAACCGGGGAAATCAAAGAGCAAGAGGTATTCATTGGTGATTTGCCTTTAATGACCGATCGCGGCACGTTTATTATTAACGGAGCCGAGCGGGTAATTGTCAACCAAATAGTGCGATCGCCAGGTGTCTATTACAAATCAGAAATAGACAAAAACGGTCGACGCACTTATTCAGCTAGCTTAATTCCCAACCGAGGAGCATGGCTGAAATTTGAAACAGACCGTAACGATTTGGTATGGGTACGCATTGATAAAACCCGCAAATTGAGCGCGCAGGTACTCCTAAAAGCTTTAGGTTTATCAGACAACGAAATCTTTGATGCCTTACGTCACCCCGAATATTTCCAAAAGACCATTGAAAAAGAAGGGCAATTTTCTGAAGAAGAAGCCCTAATGGAGTTATATCGCAAACTCCGTCCTGGCGAACCACCCACAGTCTTAGGTGGACAACAACTTTTAGACTCCCGTTTCTTTGACCCGAAACGTTATGACCTTGGTCGCGTTGGACGATATAAGCTGAACAAAAAATTGCGCCTTTCTGTCCCAGATACCATGCGTGTGCTGACTCCTGGCGATATTTTGGCGGCTGTAGATTACCTGATCAACTTGGAATATGATATTGGTAACATTGACGACATCGATCACTTAGGGAATCGGCGGGTGAGAAGCGTCGGTGAATTGCTGCAAAACCAAGTAAGAGTTGGCTTAAATCGCCTAGAGAGAATCATTCGGGAGCGGATGACTGTATCCGATGCTGAAGTGCTAACTCCCGCTTCCTTGGTGAACCCCAAACCATTGGTAGCAGCAATTAAAGAATTCTTTGGTTCGAGTCAGTTAAGTCAGTTCATGGATCAAACCAATCCTCTGGCGGAGCTGACCCACAAACGCCGTTTAAGTGCCCTTGGTCCTGGTGGTTTAACCCGCGAACGCGCTGGATTTGCAGTGCGGGATATTCACCCTAGTCACTACGGACGCATTTGCCCCATTGAGACACCAGAAGGTCCAAACGCCGGATTGATTGGCTCCTTGGCAACCCATGCGCGGGTTAACCTGTACGGCTTCCTCGAAACACCATTTAGACCAGTAGAAAATGGGCGAGTTAGATTCGATCTACCTCCAGTCTACATGACAGCCGATGAAGAAGACGACCTACGGGTTGCTCCTGGAGACATTCCTGTAGACGAAACTGGGCACATTATTGGTCCACAAGTGCCAGTCCGGTATCGCCAAGAATTTTCCACCACAACACCAGAACAGGTGGATTACGTAGCAGTCTCTCCCGTACAGATTGTGTCGGTAGCAACCAGCATGATTCCTTTCTTGGAGCATGATGACGCTAACCGAGCGCTGATGGGATCGAACATGCAACGGCAAGCAGTCCCCCTACTCAAACCAGAGCGTCCTTTGGTGGGTACTGGTTTGGAAGCCCAAGGAGCAAGAGACTCTGGGATGGTGATTGTATCGCGCACCGATGGCGATGTCACTTACGTAGATGCTACAGAAATTCGCGTCCGTCCTAAACCTAACACCCCCGAAATTAAATACATCCTTTCCAAGTACCAACGTTCCAACCAAGACACCTGTTTAAATCAAAAACCTCTGGTCCGCATTGGTGAAAAGGTTGTTGCTGGTCAGGTATTGGCTGATGGCTCCTCCACTGAAGGTGGTGAATTGGCGCTAGGACAAAATATCGTCGTTGCCTATATGCCTTGGGAAGGGTACAACTACGAAGATGCAATTTTAATTTCAGAAAGATTAGTGCAGGATGATGTCTACACCTCAATTCACATTGAAAAATATGAAATTGAAGCTAGACAAACCAAACTAGGGCCAGAAGAAATCACTAGAGAAATTCCCAACGTCGGGGAAGATGCCTTGCGTCAGTTAGATGAACAGGGAATCATTCGCATTGGGGCGTGGGTAGAAGCTGGTGATATCTTGGTGGGTAAGGTAACACCAAAAGGTGAATCTGACCAACCGCCAGAAGAAAAACTCTTACGTGCCATCTTTGGTGAGAAAGCGCGGGATGTGCGAGACAATTCTCTGCGAGTACCAAACGGTGAAAAAGGCCGCGTAGTTGATGTGCGGTTGTTTACTCGCGAACAAGGTGATGAACTGCCACCAGGAGCCAATATGGTAGTTCGGGTGTATGTTGCTCAAAAACGCAAAATCCAAGTTGGCGACAAAATGGCAGGACGCCACGGTAATAAAGGGATTATTTCTCGGATATTACCGGCGGAAGATATGCCTTATTTGCCCGATGGAACACCTGTGGACATTGTACTTAACCCCTTGGGCGTACCGAGTCGGATGAACGTCGGACAAGTGTTTGAATGCCTCTTGGGTTGGGCTGGTCAAACCTTGGGAGTGCGATTTAAGATTACTCCCTTTGACGAAATGTACGGTGAAGAGTCATCTCGCCGAATCGTGCATGGCAAATTACAAGAAGCACGAGACGAAACAGGCAAAGACTGGGTATATAACCCAGATAATCCAGGCAAAATCATGGTGTATGACGGTCGTACAGGCGAACCTTTTGACCGAGCAATTACCATCGGTGTGGCTTATATGCTGAAACTGGTGCATTTAGTGGATGATAAGATCCACGCCCGTTCCACAGGTCCATACTCACTGGTGACTCAGCAACCCTTGGGTGGTAAAGCACAACAAGGTGGTCAGAGGTTTGGAGAAATGGAAGTGTGGGCATTGGAAGCCTTTGGGGCAGCTTACACTTTACAGGAATTGCTCACAGTAAAATCTGACGATATGCAAGGACGGAATGAAGCGTTAAATGCGATCGTTAAAGGTAAGGCAATTCCTCGACCTGGAACTCCAGAATCCTTTAAGGTGCTAATGCGAGAGTTGCAATCATTGGGGTTAGATATTGCCGTACACAAGGTAGAAACCCAAGCAGACGGCAGTTCCCTAGATGTGGAAGTCGATTTGATGGCAGACCAATCAGCCCGTCGCACACCTCCTCGACCAACTTATGAATCTCTTTCTCGCGAATCGCTGGAAGACGACGAATAATCAATAGTCATTAGTCCTTAGTTCTTTGTCATTAGCAAAAGACTAAGGACTAATGACCAATGACCAATGACTAATGACTAATGACTAAATATGAGACCTGCCCAAACTAATCAGTTTGACTACGTAAAAATCGGCTTGGCTTCCCCTGAACGCATTCGTCAGTGGGGCGAGAGAACATTGCCTAATGGTCAGGTAGTCGGTGAAGTTACCAAACCAGAGACGATTAACTACCGAACTCTCAAGCCAGAGATGGATGGCTTATTTTGTGAACGGATATTTGGTCCTGCAAAAGATTGGGAATGCCATTGTGGCAAGTATAAAAGAGTCCGTCATAGAGGTATTGTCTGTGAGCGCTGTGGGGTAGAAGTCACCGAGTCACGGGTGCGTCGCCACCGTATGGGCTATATTAAACTCGCGGCCCCAGTAGCTCACGTGTGGTATCTCAAAGGCATTCCTAGCTATATTTCCATCCTGTTAGATATGCCCTTACGGGATGTCGAGCAGATTGTTTATTTCAACTCTTATGTTGTCCTGAGTCCAGGTAATGCCGAAACTTTAACTTACAAACAGCTACTGAGTGAAGACCAGTGGTTGGAAATAGAAGACCAAATTTATAGCGAAGATTCTGTACTGCAAGGCGTAGAGGTAGGTATTGGTGCTGAAGCGCTGTTGCGTTTGCTTGCCGATATCAATTTGGAACAAGAAGCTGAAAGCCTACGCGAAGAAATTGGCAACGCCAAAGGACAAAAAAGAGCCAAGTTAATTAAGCGACTCCGGGTAATTGACAACTTCATCGCTACTGGTTCAAAACCAGAGTGGATGGTAATGGCAGTTATTCCCGTGATTCCCCCCGACTTGCGCCCAATGGTGCAACTAGATGGCGGACGGTTTGCCACCAGTGATTTAAATGATTTATATCGGCGGGTAATTAACCGTAATAATCGTTTGGCACGCTTGCAAGAAATTTTAGCACCTGAGATTATTGTGCGGAACGAAAAGCGGATGCTGCAAGAAGCGGTGGATGCTTTGATTGACAATGGTCGTCGGGGACGCACTGTGGTAGGGGCAAATAACCGACCTCTAAAATCTTTGTCTGACATTATTGAGGGTAAGCAAGGACGTTTCCGACAAAACTTGTTAGGTAAACGAGTTGACTACTCTGGACGTTCGGTTATTGTGGTCGGACCAAAGCTGAAAATTCACCAGTGCGGTTTGCCTAGAGAAATGGCAATTGAGCTATTTCAACCATTTGTGATTAACCGCCTGATTCGTAGCGGGATGGTAAATAACATCAAAGCTGCGAAAAAGCTGATATCCCGCAACGATCCTAGTGTTTGGGATGTGTTGGAAGAGGTGATTGAAGGACACCCTGTAATGCTAAATCGGGCACCAACGTTGCACCGCTTGGGTATTCAGTCTTTTGAACCAATTTTAGTAGAAGGTAGAGCGATTCAACTGCATCCTCTCGTATGTCCAGCCTTTAACGCCGACTTTGACGGCGACCAAATGGCGGTACACGTCCCACTATCGTTAGAAAGTCAGGCTGAAGCGCGGTTGTTGATGTTGGCTTCTAATAATATTTTGTCACCAGCCACAGGTAAACCGATCATCACGCCTAGCCAAGACATGGTGTTAGGGGCGTATTACTTAACAGCAGAAAATCCCGGTGCAACAAAAGGCGCAGGAAAGTACTTTTCTTCACTAGAGGATGTAATTATGGCTTTCCAGCAGGAGCAAGTTGACTTGCACGCCTATATATATGTGCGGTTTGACGGTGAAATAGAATCAGACCAACCGGATACAGAACCCGTGAAAGTGACGGAAAACGAAGATGGTACCCGCACATTACTCTATAAGTTCCGTCGAGTCAGACAAGACGCTAAAGGCAATGTAATTTCTCAGTATATATATACCACTCCCGGTCGCGTTATTTACAATAATGCTATTCAGGAAGCACTAGCAAGTTAGGGAATAGGGCATGGGGCATAGCGCATAGGGAAAATTACCAATGCCCAATGCCCAATGCCCAATGCCCAATGCCCAATGACTAATGACTAATGACTCAGGACTAATGACTAATGACTAACGAAAAAATGATTTTTCGCAATCGGGTGGTTGATAAAGGTCAACTGAGAAATTTAATTTCTTGGGCCTTTACATATTATGGTACGGCGCGAACCGCAGTAATGGCGGACAAACTAAAAGATTTAGGATTTCGCTACGCTACCAAAGCAGGGGTTTCCATCAGTGTAGATGACTTGATGGTGCCACCAACTAAGCGATTACTGTTAGAAGCAGCCGAAGAAGAAATTCGCGCCACTGAAACCCGTTACCAACGGGGAGAAATCACGGAAGTAGAACGTTTCCAAAAGGTAATCGATACTTGGAATGGTACTAGTGAAGCTTTGAAAGATGAAGTAGTAGTTCACTTCAAGAAGACTAATCCCTTAAACTCCGTATACATGATGGCATTCTCCGGGGCACGGGGTAACATCTCTCAAGTGCGGCAGTTGGTGGGAATGCGGGGATTGATGGCAGATCCCCAAGGGGAAATTATCGATTTGCCGATTAAAACCAACTTCCGTGAAGGACTCACTGTGACGGAATACATTATTTCGTCTTACGGTGCCAGAAAAGGACTGGTGGATACAGCCTTGCGGACGGCTGACTCTGGTTATTTAACGCGCCGATTGGTGGACGTATCCCAGGATGTAATTATTCGGGAATTTGACTGCGGCACCACTAGAGGTCTTGCGATTCAACCAATGACAGAAGGGGCCAAAACTTTGATTCCTCTAGCAACCCGCTTGATGGGACGGGTAATTGGTGAAGATGTGGTGCATCCGGTAACAAAAGAAGTGATTGCAGCACGTAATACCCCAATTTCTGAGGATTTGGCGAAGAAAATTGAAAAATCTGGGGTGAGAGAAGTTGTGGTGCGATCGCCCCTAACTTGTGAAGCCGCACGTTCCGTCTGTCAACACTGCTACGGCTGGAGTTTGGCACACGCCAAGATGGTAGATTTGGGCGAAGCTGTGGGAATTATTGCCGCTCAAAGTATTGGCGAACCTGGTACTCAGTTAACCATGCGGACATTTCACACTGGTGGGGTGTTTACTGGAGAAGTAGCGCAACAAGTTCGTTCTAAAATCGATGGGACTGTTAAGCTTCCCCGCAAACTGAAGACCAGAACATATCGTACCCGCCACGGGGAAGATGCCCTTTATATTGAAGCTAATGGCATCATGCTTTTGGAGCCAACAAAAGTAGGTGATGTTACCCCAGAGAACCAAGAGGTTCACCTTACCCAAGGTTCAACACTGTATGTATTTGATGGAAATAAGGTAAAACAAGGTCAGTTGTTGGCAGAGGTTGCCCTTGGTGGACGCACAACTCGGACTAATACAGAAAAAGCAGTTAAAGATGTAGCCTCTGACTTAGCGGGGGAAGTGCAATTTGCTGAAGTTGTTCCAGAACAAAAAACTGACCGTCAAGGTAATACTACAACCACAGCCGCACGCGGTGGCTTGATTTGGATTTTGTCTGGGGAAGTTTACAACTTGCCGCCTGGTGCAGAATTGGTAGTGAAAAATGGTGATGCGATCGCTTCTAATGGAGTTTTAGCAGAAACCAAGTTAACCAGTTTGCATGGCGGTGTCGTGCGCTTGCCAGAAGCTACCCCAGGTAAGAGTACTAGGGAAATTGAAATTATCACCGCTTCTGTGGTCTTAGACCAAGCAACGGTGACAGTCCAAAGTTCCCAAGGTCGCAATAACTACTTAGTTTCTACTGGCAACAACCAAGTATTTAACCTCCGTGCTACGCCAGGCACAAAAGTGCAAAATGGTCAAGTGGTAGCTGAGTTAATCGACGATCGCTATCGCACAACCACTGGTGGATTCCTGAAATTTGCAGGTGTCGAAGTCCAGAAAAAAGGCAAAGCCAAGCTGGGTTATGAAGTCGTGCAGGGCGGTACACTGTTGTGGATTCCCGAAGAAAGCCACGAAGTTAATAAAGACATCTCTTTACTGTTGGTGGAAGATGGTCAGTTTGTCGAAGCTGGCACCGAAGTGGTGAAGGATATCTTCTGCCAAAACAGTGGTGTGATAGAAGTGACCCAGAAAAACGACATCCTGCGAGAAGTCGTGGTGAAACCAGGGGAACTACTGATGGTGGACGATCCCGAATCAGTTATCGGGCGAGATAACACCTTCATCCAACCAGGTGAGGAATTCCAAGGCAATGTCGCTACGGAATTGCGTTACATCCAGTATGTAGAGACACCAGAAGGACCCGCCCTGTTGAGTCGTCCAGTAGTCGAGTTTGCCGTCCCTGATAATCCAGATGTGCCATCAACGACATCGGTAAGTCAACAAACCGGGCGATCGATTCAATTAAGAGCGGTGCAGCGACTACCTTACAAAGATTCAGAACGTGTCAAATCTGTTGAAGGTGTAGAACTGCTGCGAACCCAGCTAGTTTTAGAAATTGAGCAAGAAGGGGAACAAGACCATAATGCTTCACCCCTAGCAGCAGATATTGAATTAGTAGAGGATACTGAAGATCCAGAAGTTCAACGTTTACAACTAGTGATTTTGGAATCCTTGGTAATTCGTCGAGACATTACTGCCGATGCCACCCAAGGTAGTACCCAGACGACACTTGAGGTACACGATGGGTTAACCATCGCCCCAGGTTCTGTAGTCGCACGTACCCAAATTTTGTGTAAAGAAGGCGGAGAAGTACGAGGTGTTCAAAAAGGAACCGAAAACGTGCGTCGCTGCTTGGTGTTGCGCGACGCTGACAGGCTTCCCATTAATACTAGTACTCAGCCAAAGGTAAAAGTGGGTGATTTGCTAGTAGAAGGTACAGAAGTTGCTCCTGGAGTTTTTGCCCCAGAATCAGGGCAAGTCGTCGACGTTAAAAGTGTCGCTGCTGCATCTGGTGGGGAATCAGCTTTAAGTACTAAAAACTACGTTATTACTACCCGTATCGGTCGCCCTTATCGAGTCAGCCCTGGCGCTGTGTTGCAGATAGAAGACGGCGATTTGGTACAACGGGGTGATAACTTAGTATTGCTGGTGTTTGAACGAGCCAAAACCGGAGATATCATTCAAGGTTTGCCTCGGATTGAGGAACTACTTGAAGCTCGTAAACCGAAAGAAGCGTGCATCTTATGTCGGCGGGGCGGAGAAGTTAAGGTAGTTTACGGTGATGGTGATGAAGCGATCGCCATCAAGGTTGTAGAATCAAATGGCGTGGTGACAGATTATCCTCTGGGACCCGGACAAAATTTGATTGTGCCAGATGGCTCGACAGTATTAGCAGGACAACCCTTGACTGATGGCCCATCCAATCCCCATGAAATTTTGGAAATCTTCTTTAGCTTGGGTTCTGAAGATGGAATCTATGCTTGTGCTAGCCTTGCTTTACAGAAGGTACAAACCTTCTTAGTGAATGAAGTGCAAATGGTGTACCAATCTCAAGGGATTGATATTTCCGATAAGCATATTGAAGTAATTGTTCGCCAGATGACCAACAAAGTCAGGATTGATGATGGTGGTGACACCACAATGCTTCCCGGCGAATTGGTGGAACTGCGCCAAGTCGAGCAGGTGAACGAAGCTATGGCAATTACAGGCGGTGCTAGAGCACAGTACACTCCAGTATTATTGGGGATCACCAAAGCATCGTTGAACACCGACAGCTTTATTTCCGCCGCGTCCTTCCAAGAGACAACACGGGTACTCACCGAAGCAGCTATCGAAGGTAAATCTGACTGGCTGCGCGGATTAAAGGAAAACGTGATTATCGGGCGATTGATTCCGGCTGGTACTGGATACAATACCTATGAAGAACCAGGAGCGATCGATGACTATGCTGCTGAAATTACCAGTAGTGTGTTAGATGAAGTTGACGATCCCCTAGATATGGTCTTAGACGATCGCACAGCTCGCACCTATAATTTAGATTCTCCTACTCTTGGAGAATCTGGCTTTGGCAGCAGACGTGCAGAAAGGTCAATTCTAGATGAAGAAGATGAATTAATTGCTGACGAAGTAGTAGACGACGACGATTACGAGGAAGAAGAGGAAGACGACGAAGATGATTTCGACGATGAATAGAGACTTGAAATTTCGCGTCTAAAAGGTAAAAGGTAATATCGAGTCTGCCCAATTACCAATAACCATACCTCACCTATGCTAGCGCACCCCTTGCCAAGGGGCGCGCTAGTTCCAGTTTTACCCCTAAGGAGCAAGTCGTCATATTCAATTAAAATAACGTGAGTTCGACAAGCCCTTTTTTCACCTCTCCCCCAACCCCTCTTGGACACGGAGAGGGGAGCCAAAACCTTAATTTCTCGTTGCTCCTCCCTTGAGCCGTGGAAGAGGGAGGTTGGGAAGGAGAGGTTCATCGAACTCCTAAGAAAACGCAGTTTTCTTTCGCCCTTCCCGTAGGCGCGCCTTCGTTGGAGACTCACGTTAAAATAAGCGATCGCAATCAATAGACTAAAATTTTCTCTTTCACAGAGTCTAGTCATTGCTTAAAATCTTGTATTTAGTCCTCTTGAGCAGACTTTAGCTATTAGCTTGAGAATTTCTTTCCAATCGGGATAGCAACGAAGTGAATAATTGAAAAGATTTTGGGAATCATAACCCTAGAAAAAGAGGGGATTAAGCATTAGCTGTTATTTTGAATTTCATCTAACTTGGCACGTACTGCCTGGATATCCTGCCACATCAACCATTTTGGCGCACCTCTTTCTTTAGAAGGATTACGCAGCAAGTAAGAAGGATGAAAAATTGGCATACATAAACGCCCTTCCCACTCCAACCACTGACCGCGAATTTTCGTAATCCCCCGCTTATCACCAGTGATTCCTTTGACAGCAGTTGCACCCGTTAACAGAATTATTTTGGGGTCAACTAAGCGAATTTGTTCTAGTAAGTAGGGTAGACAAGCCGCCACTTCTACAGGAGTGGGAACTCTATTATCTGGTGGGCGACATTTATTGATATTGGCAATATATACATCATGCTCGGTAGTCAGATTCACCGATGCCAAAATTTTCTCCAGCAATTGTCCCGATCTGCCTACAAATGGTAAACCCGTTTCATCTTCATTTTGACCTGGCGCTTCTCCCACAACCATAATTGGTGCTTTGAGATTGCCACGTCCGACAACAGCATGAGTGCGAGTGTCTCCCAAAGCACAACGGTGGCAGCGATCGCAATGCTGTGTCAACTCCGTCATATCAGAATAAGTTCCGGGAGCGATCGGAATTTTCGCGTCCGTAGGAATCAGTTCTCGTTGATTAAAAGTTGAGTCGTCGAAGAGGCTGAGTTGGGTTTCGCTGCTCATGAAAATCAGGATTTTGGCATCAGCGCCAGCTGTTATATCTGAGTTAAATAGCCTTTTGGTTGCATATTTATCAGAACAATAAACTTTTGCTGAATACTTAATTAATTATACAAATCTTATTGTATCAGTTAATTTGAGACAAAATTCAGTCATGATAAAAGCAGTGCCGTCTTCAGATGCTGGGGGAAACCATGTCACATACCCCACTTTTCGCCGATCGTATCCATGCAGGTGAGTTATTAGCGCGAGTAATTCATGATGTTTTGACTCAGCAAACTATTGATTCTGGGGTAAAGCCTGTACCAATTGTTTATGCTTTGCCAAGAGGAGGTGTACCAGTAGCAGCACCAATAGCACGTCTTTTAGATTGTCCGTTGACAATTGTTGTGGCAAAAAAGATTAGCCATCCAGAAAACCCAGAGTTAGCAATTGGTGCAGTCACTACTTCTGGAAATGTTCTTTGGGCCGATCAAAAGCTATTTCGCTCTAAACATGATGTGCGATGGCGAGAAATAGCTTTAAATAAAGCGATAAACCTTGCTAAATCTCTTGAGGCTCAATTAATTCCTGCTTGTCCGCAAGTAAATGCAGAAAATGCAACGTTGATCTTAATTGATGATGGTATTGCTACAGGTATGACAATAGCGGTAGCAGCAACTGCGATGAGAGCGCTTTCTCCAGCAGCAGTTTGGCTATGTACTCCAGTAGCGCCACAAAAATTGCTACCTTGGTTAGAACAGTGGGGCGATCGCACAATAATTTTGGAAACACCCGAACCTTTCTGGAGTGTGAGTAATTTTTATGCAGAATTTCCCCAAGTAGATACATTAGAAGTTCTCGTATATCTCCAACAACAAAAAACAATTGGGGGAATTGATCTGTGCGAGTAATTTTGAATTGCTTTCCAGTCTTACTTTTTAACTATTTGAAGATGTTCCCTGCTGATATTGCATAGCTTTGGCATAATCACCCAAAGCGTAACAAGCAACTTTCAGACTGGCAAGAGCTTGTTCTTCACTGCGACGATCTTTGATATTTCTAGCTAACAGCAAACGTTCTTCATAATACGTAATTGCTTTGTTATAGTCACCCAAAGCTTCACAAGCAACTCCTAAACTACTTAAAGACTGTTCCTCACTACGCTTGTCTTGAATTTCTTTGGCTAATTGCAACCGATCTTCATAATACTTAATCGCTTTGGTATAATCACCTAAAGCATAACAAGCATTGCCCAGATTCTTTAGCACCTGAGAAGCACTGCGAACATTTTTTAAGGAGCGTGATAGTACTACACATTGCTCATAATAGGCGATCGCTTTTGGGTAATTGTTCAATGCATACCAAGCATTACCCAAATTCTTAAGTACCTGTTCTTCGCCCCAATGATCTTTGAGTTCCCGCACAATCTCTAGACTTTGCTGTTGATACTCAATAGCCTGTGTAAAATTACTTAAAGCTTTATACACCAATCCCAAATTATTGAGTGCCGCGACTTGACTGCGTTTGTCTTGCAACTGTTGCGTTATTTTCAAACATTTTTCTAGAAACTCAATAGCCTTTTTATGATCGTTCAAATGACGGTATGCATTGCCTAAATGGGAAAGTGCTTGCATCTGCAATGCTAAATCTGAGGTGTTATTAAGCAAAGACAGACACTGTTGGGAGTAAGAGATAGCACCTTTGTAGTCTCCAGCACTGTAAGTTACCAATCCTAAAAAAGAAAGTACCTGTGCCTGTTTTTCTAAATCGCCAACAGCCTGAAACAGCCCCAAGGATTGTTGTAAAGACTTCATAGCCGTTATTAATTCGCCACCTTGCTGCTGTTGAATTCCTTGCCTTAGTAGCTTGGACGCTTCTGACAAATGGTCATCACTTTCTTGTAGAGGTATTATTTCTGCTTGTGAACCAGAGTCAAATTCATGAGTAATTGTATTACGCTTCACTGGTTTTAGGTATGTTATGGGTAATTGCAAGGGAACTGTATTTTTCGATCTGGTTATTCCATTCGCTTTTAGACATCAACTTCTTCCTATGAAGTCTGGTGCTAAATTTAGTATTCCCAAAACCAGGGCGCATCTTTCATCAGTTCGCTTTACCACAGCATAAGTTTAGGACAGGTAAGAGTTATGTATAGCGATCGTTAATTGAGGCTTTCAGGTTTCTGCTCATGAAGAGTAATAACTCTATAGCAATCTTAGAGCGTTTGCGATCGTCTCTATTTGTTATCTATTCGTGTTCTCTACGTCTGGAGTAGTTTGATGAAAAAACTATTTTTGACAAGTTTATTTAAGAGTTTTATTCTCAATATCTTTACTGTATGTATGGTGTAGAATATCCCGCACCTCCATTAAAATTTTTCCTAGCATATTTTTACCACTTCCATCGGCTCCGCAACCCCAGTAGAAATCGATAGGCGAGTTTTCAACAATTTCTACATCGTTTGTAGAAAGTAAAATATCTCTAATATCTGTATGAGTTTGAAATTTACGCAGCACAGCTTGCCGCATGATGTCATCTTTAACCTGTTCCCAATCTTGGCGTAAGGGGCGCGTTCTCTCACGCCCCATTCTTGCTGCATCTTTAGGTGTTTTAACTAGGCGGATTTGTTCTACATGAGGTGTACCCACAAACTTTTGCGCCTGAAAGTAGTGTTCGCTAGTTGACCAATACAATCCATCTAATTCAAAGCCGTGAGACGAAAAGTTAGAGAAACAGCCATACTTTTCACGAGTACTATAAAAATAAATTGTCATAAATTTTGATCCAATTTTTTTTAATTTACTGAATTTGTAAGTTTTTTATAAAACAGATGATTTATTTTCTGTTGATTCAATAAATGCCTCAAACTGACCATTAGGAGTCCACTGAATAGCCCCATCTCGTCCTGTAAAGAACAGTTTAGTTTTGGTTTGATTCAGTTCAGATAAAGCTTTTGTATCAAAGTTGGCAGAAGAAGCGATCGCTACTTGTGGTTGCAAAGCAATCACTAAATCTTTTAATGACTCAGGGGCACACCAAAGCACTTGCGGGCGAGGCAAACTTCCATTTTTAACTAGTTGCTGTACCTCTTTAGATTTAACATTACCTACTAATAGCCAATTTTGATCTAAAATTTGCAATTGTAAAATTGGTAATTGGTCGTTGATTAATTGTGCTACTATCGAACCAGCTTTCACAGATTGACCAACTCCCAAAGGTTGATAAATTCCTTGATGTTTTTGTAGTTCCTGTTGAATCGCCTCAGTTGTAATAGAATTATCTGTTTGAGGTGAATATTCATAAAAATTATTAATTGGTAAACGTTGCATTAATTCAAACCAAGCATTACTTTCGTTACCTTGAAAATCAGTTGCGATCGCCCAATTTATTTGATTTACACCCTGCTGTTGTAAAAACGGTAAAATTGTAAAACGTCCTGTACCTTCATCGCCACTGTTAATGACAGTTACAGTACCTCGGTCTTGAACGACTATAATTGGTTCTGTCCCCGATTCTAAGACTGTTATCCTAAACAATGTATTTTTAGAATGCCAAAGTGGAATGAATACCAAACCAATCGCAATCATATTAGCAAACCACCACCGCTTTTGCCACCACCGCACTAGCCAGACCAATATAATTAGTATATAAATCGCCAAAAGCTGCCAAGTAGATATACTGCCCACCGCCACAGAATTTCCAGGCAAATTGTTAAAAAAATCTACTAGTTTAATTAACCAATCAGTAGGGTAATGTAATATCCCTGCCAGGAAGCTTCCTGCGTCAATCCAAATTAAACCTACTAACGCACTGATGATTCCACCTATACTAATGATCGAAATTAATGGAGTACTGATCGCATTCAGCAACAGACTATAAGATGGTACAACTCCAAAAACAAAAAGTTGCACAGGTAAAGTCCAAATAGTGGCAGCGAGGGGAACAGCAATCAAAGCAGCGATCGCAGGTGGTAGCCATGCTAGGCGATTGATTAATGCCGGTACTGTTACGATTAAGCCCAACGTTGCTAAAAAACTCAATTGAAAACCTAAATCCCAAATCCATAGAGGATTAAACACTAATAACAGAGTTGCTGCTAATAGCAATGACCCGAACTGTTTTACCTTCCTTTTTAATAGCAGACCAACTAATGCCGCAAAACCCATAATTACGGCTCTGAGAACCGCAGGTTGAAAACCTGTTAAACTCAGAAAAATAATTAAAGCCAAAAACCCAAGGGTAAATTGTGTTGCTTTTTTTGCCCGCTTCGTTAACTGTAAGATCACACTCAAGATCAAAGAAGTTTGGAAGCCAGAAGCTGCTAAAGCATGAGCTAATCCAGCTTGTACAAATAAGTCGCGGATATCGTAGGGTAAATCAACAGCTTTGCTACCTAAAACCATTGCGCTGACAAGAGGCCCTTCAGGAATACCCAACCAACGAACTTGCGATCGCACAATTCGCTCTCGAATTTGCCACCATCCCCATTTACGTTCCGGCTCCAAAACATTTATTTGTCGCCCAATCAAACCAGCAAACGTTCCTTCCTGCTTGAGAAACTTCTGAAAATCGAAACCACCAGGATTGGAAGCCGCCTTTGGTTTGTACAAAATCCCAGTAACCGCAATTTGTTGACTAGGGTATAACCCAGTAGCCTGAAGTATAGGAACTGTCACATACAATTTGCCTGTAACGCCTTGTGGGACACCTGCTGCACCTTTATCATTTTTAACTTCATCTAACTGAGTCGTTTCCAGCCAAAATTGTCCTCGTTGACTGCGAGTTAAGCGAGGATTACTCGCCACTTCGCCGCGTACAATCACAAGTTGTTCTTGATTGCTGTTATTTCCAGGCGGGACAAACTGACTAATATCTTTTGCACCCGGTTGTGGTATTCGCCATTGAAAATATAGAGTTGCCAATAATCCCACCAAGCCAGCAGCTAACCATATTCGAGGATGGGGAATCGTTTGCCAAGTATTAGGCACTGTCTTATTTTTGCTTCCAGCATTTTCTGGTTTCTGAGTAAATTGCTGTAATCTGGTGCGTCTTCTAAAAATAATTGCTCCCACTATCCCCAGAACCAAAATCCCTATACCACCCCAAGGAACTGCTGTAAGCAGCAAGCCAAAAATGTAGCTAAGACAAATAATTACACCACTGGTTTGAATCATAAGATTTTTGTAAAAGCACCTGGCAATCCGAATTTGCAGATAGTTTAAATATAGATAGGGCAGCAATCAAGAAAAATCGGCGTTGCTGAATTTGGTTATGAAATTCAAAAATCAAATATTCCAAACTCTTATTATCAGTGCTTGCAGCACCTCTACGTGAGCTTTTTATTTCTTTAAATCAGCAACAGCGAAAAGTTTTTATACTTGTAGTGAGTATAGTCCATCAAGTTTATACAAACAAAGCCCGCACAGGCGGGCCTTATCCTTGTAGCTTTAATGTTTTAGATTCAATATTTAACCGTCTTTGTGTCCTTTAGCAAAAGCCACATCAAAAAAATATACCTAGCTTAAACCTCAGCGGCACAAATATAAACAAAACACAAAATTGTAGTGAATTAAATTTGCCATAACTCTGCGTACTTTGCCTTTATTTTCCGTTACTGGCTTTAAAAACGCTATCATTTTACACAAAACTAGTACTTAGTTCGTGTGTAGCCGCACCTTTTAGGATATTAAACTTCCTGTTGAACCTACAGTATCTTTGAGCAAAGGAAAACCTAACTTCTCCCTTTGCTCAACATATAAATGAGCTACCTTCCTAGCCAAATGCCGAATCCTAGCAATATAGCGAGTTCTCTCCGTCACCGAAATCACACCTCTAGCATCCAGCAGATTGAATGTGTGCGAACACTTCATTACATAATCTAAGCTAGGCAATACCAATGCTCGCTCCGTCAATTGTGTGGCTTCTTGCTCATACAAATTAAATAATGTCAATAGCAACTCAGGATTTGATGCTTCAAAGTTGTATGTACACTGCTCAATCTCACTTTGCAGGAAAACATCTCCATAAGTAATGTTGTCTGTCCATTGTATCTTAGTAAATGCTTCTACTTGCTGGAGATACATTGTTAATCGCTCTAACCCATAAGTTATCTCAATCGACACCGGACGGCAATCAATTCCTCCACACTGTTGAAAGTAAGTAAATTGAGTAACTTCCATACCATCTAACCATACTTCCCACCCAGTGCCCCAAGCTCCCACAGTTGCATCTTCCCAGTTATCTTCTACAAACCGAATATCGTGGTCTTCAGGACAGATACCTAAAGCCCTTAAAGAATCAAGATAAATCTCCTGAATATTATCTGGCGAAGGCTTAATTAGAACTTGGTACTGATAATAGTGTTGAAAACGGTTAGGGTTTTCACCGTACCGTCCATCTGTAGGGCGACGACAAGGCTCAACATAAGCAACAGCCCAAGGTTCCGGTCCCAATGCTCTTAAAAAAGTCTGGGGATTCTTAGTTCCAGCCCCTTTTTCAATATCGTAGGGCTGGGCAATAAGACAACCGCGCGTGCCCCAGAAATGATGCAATAAACTTATTACCGATTGAAAATTCACTCTTGTTCTATCCTTAGTCAACACAGTGCATAAACCATTGTTGCCTACAACCCGGCACTGTGGGCAGTTTCAGGAGAATCAAAAATTATCTAAAATCAATTTGGGAAAAATAGTTGACACGAGGAATTAGGTTCGCTATATTGAATAAGTGCTTGAAGCGGAGCGAGAAAGAGCAACGCTTAAAGGACACCGAACCTTGAAAATATTATAGTTTGAAAGCGATTATACAGCAAGTGTATTGCGTCAAGCAAATAAAAATAACTAAGCTGAAGTTAAAAAAGAGCAGCTATTGAGCTAAAGAGCTTTCCAATTCAAAACGGAGAGTTTGATCCTGGCTCAGGATGAACGCTGGCGGTATGCTTAACACATGCAAGTCGAACGGTGTCTTCGGACACAGTGGCGGACGGGTGAGTAACGCGTGAGAATCTGGCTCTAGGTCTGGGACAACCACTGGAAACGGTGGCTAATACCGGATGTGCCCTTGGGTGAAAGGCTTGCTGCCTAGAGATGAGCTCGCGTCTGATTAGCTAGTTGGAAGTGTAATGGACTCCCAAGGCGACGATCAGTAGCTGGTCTGAGAGGACGATCAGCCACACTGGGACTGAGACACGGCCCAGACTCCTACGGGAGGCAGCAGTGGGGAATTTTCCGCAATGGGCGAAAGCCTGACGGAGCAATACCGCGTGAGGGAGGAAGGCTCTTGGGTCGTAAACCTCTTTTCTTAGGGAAGAACACAATGACGGTACCTGAGGAATAAGCATCGGCTAACTCCGTGCCAGCAGCCGCGGTAATACGGAGGATGCAAGCGTTATCCGGAATGATTGGGCGTAAAGCGTCCGCAGGTGGCAATGAAAGTCTGCTGTTAAAGAGTCTAGCTCAACTAGATAGAAGCAGTGGAAACTACATAGCTAGAGTACGTTCGGGGCAGAGGGAATTCCTGGTGTAGCGGTGAAATGCGTAGAGATCAGGAAGAACACCAGTGGCGAAGGCGCTCTGCTAGGCCGTAACTGACACTGAGGGACGAAAGCTAGGGGAGCGAATGGGATTAGATACCCCAGTAGTCCTAGCCGTAAACGATGGATACTAGGCGTGGCTTGTATCGACCCGAGCCGTGCCGTAGCTAACGCGTTAAGTATCCCGCCTGGGGAGTACGCCGGCAACGGTGAAACTCAAAGGAATTGACGGGGGCCCGCACAAGCGGTGGAGTATGTGGTTTAATTCGATGCAACGCGAAGAACCTTACCAAGGCTTGACATGTCGCGAATCTTGATGAAAGTTGAGAGTGCCTTCGGGAGCGCGAACACAGGTGGTGCATGGCTGTCGTCAGCTCGTGTCGTGAGATGTTGGGTTAAGTCCCGCAACGAGCGCAACCCTCGTTTTTAGTTGCCAGCATTAAGTTGGGCACTCTAGAGAGACTGCCGGTGACAAACCGGAGGAAGGTGGGGATGACGTCAAGTCAGCATGCCCCTTACGCCTTGGGCTAC
>NZ_CP195116.1:0-970000 GCF_052692655.1 Nostoc sp. DSM 114167 | reverse complement strand
CATAAGCTTTGCCACTGATTGCAGAAATCATCCACATCCCAGAAGATTTGCGTGATATCAAGGCGAGATACAATGGTGGACATAGCCGAGACCCTTATTTTTCTTAGATATTTTTAGTCTCGGCATTTTTTTGTGATTTTTTGGCTAATCCTCAATTAATCTTAGCGATCGCTGCCGTGAATAACCTTGTTTTGCAAATCTATACATCGCAAGCTTTTTACCTTTTTATAACCGTCGAACTCACGTTAATTTAACGCAAGTTCGATGGATGAAAAACAGCAAAAAGCTTGCTAGATATAAAACATGAGAAATTGAGCAGGTGCATTCGTGAGAGGTCAAGGTCAAATATCATTTGTCAATAGAGAATAGTACTTAAAATATTGCTAAAAATCGGGTCGGAAAGATAATTTTTGAGCAGTTGATCGCCTCATCTTAATACCTGGGTTTAGACTAGTTCGACGATAAAGCCGGTGCAAAAGTAAATTTCCAAAAAAAAATAAGCATACGAATTTAAGATGTTTCTAGGAACTAAAACCAAGGCTTTTAGGCTTTATAGAATGAGCCTTCTGAGTTTCGCACCGAGAACTAGACTAAACTCTAGCGATACACATGATTCATTCTTGCCCACTAAGTCCAGTACGATAGTTAATTTAGTTACTTCGTTTCGTCTCCATTTCCAGCATAATTTCTAATTGACAAATAGTAAGTTTAGTTTGGATTCTCACCGATGAGGCAAGTGTAGTAATGTTGCTTTCTGGTTTGAAAGCTTATAAATACAAAATTATGGAGTCTATCTATTAACAATTGCTACAACTATAAATTAGGTTAGCGATCGCCCGAAGTAATTTAGCTGGCTCCACTGGTTTGGTGATATGCTGCCCAAATCCGGCGGCAATTGCCTGTTGATAATCAACCTCACCAGCATAAGCTGTAAGGGCGATCGCAGGAATTTGTCCTCCAAGTTCTGGTGACATAGCTCTAATTTGACGAATTAGCATATAGCCGTCTACTTCTGGCATTCCAATGTCGCTTAACAGCAAATTTGGCTGGAACTGAGGCATAATTTGTAGTGCTTCCATCGCAGATGCCGCCTGGATTACTACCGCGCCAGATTGCTCCAAAATGAAAGCAATTAACTCTCGTGTATCCCGCTCATCATCCACAAGCAGAACTTTCAACCCCTTAAAACCGGGCAAATCATCAGCTTGAGAAGCAATCTGATGGCTATTTAGATCGACCTCGATTAACGGTAGCATGACTGTAAAGATCGATCCCTGTTCTTCACCCAAACTTTCTGCCTTAACTGTGCCGCCGTGTAGCTCGACAATGTGACGAACAATAGCTAATCCTAAGCCCAGTCCGCCAAATTTTCTAGTGGTTGCACCATCAGCTTGTCGAAAGTAGTCAAAGACGAATGGTAAAAAATCAGGGCTAATTCCCTTACCTGTATCGCTGACTCGCAATTTAACCTGAGAACCAACAGACTCTAAACTGATTTCTATCTCTCCACCTTGGGGTGTAAACTTAATAGCATTGGAAACTAGATTCCAGATAACTTGCTGCAAGCGACTGGAATCACCTCTGACTAAAAATTTAGAATTTGAAGTTTGGCATTTTAAATTGTTAAGTTGCTGATTAAAATCGATAGAGTCTAAATTTATTTGAGAATTGTCTAATTCAGAACCGTTCGATGGTTCGTGTGCCTTGTCGTTCGCGTAGCGTCCCACAGGGAAAGACTGAGTATCCGCGTTGAAGTCTAAAATCGTAAATCGTAAATCGATCGATTTGGCTTCAGCAGCTAGACGTACAGTTTCTATTGCTGCGGCGATCGCAGTTTCTAAATTTACAGAAGCAATATTCAAACTCAGCTTACCTTGGAGAATGCGAGAGACATCCAGTAAATCTTCGATTAATTGGGTTTGCAGCTTGGCATTGCGCTCAATGGTTTCGAGAGCGCGAGTAGTGGTTGCTTCATCATACTTTTTCGTTTGTAGTAATTTCGACCATCCCAAAATCGGGTTTAGCGGCGTGCGAAGTTCGTGGGAAAGCACCGCCAAAAACTCATCTTTGATTCGATTAGCTTGGATTAATTCTTCTTTGCGTCGCTGTAACGAAGCCATTAACTGAGCGCGTTCCAGAGCAACCGCCACCTGATCGGAGGTTGCTTGTAATAGAGTTATTTCTCCAGAAGTGAAATTGGTACGGGTGCGACTGGCAAAGCAGAGGACACCAAGCAGCTTTCCTTGAGCAATTAACGGTTGACCTGCATAGGCTGTAATTCCTAAAGCATTCAGGATGTTGGCATGAGGATGGGTAGAGCGCGGCACATTATTGACGACGATTTGACGGCGTTCTTGCACCACTAGTCCGCATATCCCTTGATTAAATTCCATATATTCAATTGCTTGAAATACTTCATCAGTAATGCCGTTCCAAGCTACTAACCGGAGTTTCTGCTTATTTTCGTGTGTCTCGATTAAATAGTGAAAGTAACAATGCAAATCCATTTGCGCCGAGAGTTTGCTAAACAAGCTGTTCATTAGATCCAAGGGGCGCTCGGTTGAAAGCAAATCACTGGTCGTTTCCGAAAGCAGTTTCAGTCTTTCACTGCGCTCTTGTAAGGCTTGTTCTGCAAGCTGACGTTCGCGAAGGGCGCGTTCGCGTTCGGTAATGTCAATTGCAACCCCTCCTACCAGGCGTTGGTTAGAGGCATCGGGAATGGGAAACTTATAAACAAAAAATTCGCCAAAGGTGCCATCTGTGCGTGGGACAGACTCAATTGTTTGAACAACCTGATTCCTTTCGGCAACTATTCTAATGTTATCGAGGAGGGATTGAGCAATTTGGACTGGGTATAAATCAAAAATGTTTTTATTAATCGCCTTATTTGTTGGCACATTGAATGTGCTGAAATAAGTTGGACTGAGGTAAACTACGCGTCCGTCTGCATTTGTAATCCATGCGGCGGCGGGAATATTGTCCATAAAAGCTTGAAATTGCTCTTGGCTCTGACTCAGTGCTTTTTTAACTTGTTTGAGATCGCTAATATCTAGAATGAATGCGACTGATTTATGCCGAGATTCTCCTAAAAGGGAGTAGCCAACTACAACTGGGACGCTGGAACCATCTTTGCGAATAAATTCCTTTTCATAAGGAGTACAGGTTCCCTTCGCTATTGCTTCGGCAATAGCTAGTTCGTCTAAATATTGATACTCAGATGGCGTGATATCAGCCCAGCTTAGTCTACCTGCTTGGATATCCTCTTGGGTATAGCCGACAATTCGCAAAAACTCGTCGTTGGCTTCAGTGATGCTACCATTCACATCACCAAAGAGAATGCCAACTATATTCGCTTTCACAAAACTCCTGAGCCGTTCCTCACTTGCTTGGATTGCTGCTTCTGCCTGTTTGCGTTTGCTGATATCTGTAGCGCTACCAACTAAACGTACTGGCTTTCCATCAGCATCCCGTTGCACCACTATCCCTCGATCTGATACATAGATATACTGATTGTTTTTGTTGCGAATTCGGTATTCGGCAGCATAGCGATCGCTATTTACCAATGCAAGTATCGCCTCTTGTACGCTTGGCAAATCTTCTGGATGGATAAGCTCACACCACCAATTACCAGTTGCTTGAGCTTCTGCGAGGGAATAGCCCAAAATTCGGGTTAACCCCTCGGTTCTTTCTACGCTATCTTGTTCTATATTCCAGTCATAAATCAGACAGTTGACCGCAGATGCTGCTAACTCAAACCGTTCGTTAGCTAACTTCAGACGCTCCTCTTTTTCGCGCAAAGTTCGTTCTACTTGTTTGCGTTTAGTGATGTCGCAAAAGAAAATGTCAAGACCATCTTCACTGGGATAGGCGTGAATTTCCACCCACAAGTCATACTTGGGTGGTAAGTAGTAGTGATACTCGAAATGGACGGGAATTTGCTCTGCCATCGCCCGTCGGTATTGACGCTCTAAATTCGTGCCCAATAATATAGGCCATTCCTCCCAGTGCGACTTACCAATGACCTCTGTCCGGGGTTTACCGTTAATTCGCTCTGCTTCGGCATTTTGGTAGATGATGCGCCAGTCCCGGTCTAGAGTAATAAATGCATCACTCATGTTTTCTAGAGTGCGTGTGTTCCGCTGATTGGCTTGCTGCAATGCTGCTTCTGCTTGTTTGCGTTCGCGTAGCGCAGCTTGCTGTTCCCTCAAATCAATAACAAAGGCAATGACCGTTTCTTGATTATCTCCCAGCATTACAGAACCGAGCAGAACCGGAATGCGATCGCCATCTTTACGAATGTATTCTTTCTCAAAAGGCTTACATATTCCTGTAGTTTTCACTTCTTCCACTAAACGTTCGCTCAAAAGAAGATACTCCGGTGGGGTAATCTCGCGCCAGTTTATTTGGTTAGCCGAGAAATCTTCTCGCGTATAGCCGATCATCTTCAGAAAAGCATCATTGGCTTCGATGATGAAGCCGTTGTTGATATCTGTTACGATTACCCCAATGATGTTGGATTTTGCCAGTCGGCTAAACCGCATTTCGCTATTTTGCAACAACTTGAGGCTTGTCTCTGCTTTGCGTCTAGCAGTTCGCAACTCTGAAGAAAGCGCAGTAATTAAGAAGGATACTAGTGAGAATGTGGTTAATCGTACCAGAACTTTGAAGCTGAGGAAATCGAAGGAGTAGACTGGATCGATCGAGAAATAGAGCGCAGTTGTCACAGATAAAGCGATCGCTAGTACTCCCAGTTTCATACCACCATACCAGGCGCTGACTGCCACAGCAGCATAAAATAATGTCAACACGCTCGGATCGAAAACTGGCAGTAATACTTTTGTCAACAGCAGTGCCGTTATGACTGCCAAAATCATCACACTAAATGCTATGAAGCGATAACGCATTATCCAAATTTTTTCAGGTACTTTCACCGCCATCCTAAAAGTCCTCCCGTTGCTCCGATTTTGGGAGATACTCATTCACTAATCTTTTATCTGCTTTGTCTATCCTTTCTAACATTTCTTCAATCAGCTTTAGTGCCATCTGTGAAGGCACTGTAGATCCGTTCTCCCAACGATTGATTGTTCGTAAGGAAACTCCTAACTTGGCTGCAAACTTTTCTTGAGAAAGATGGAGTTGCTGCCGAAGTTCGCGGATCAAATCTGAAATTTTGATTGGTTTTCTTAGTTCCATAGTAGGAAGAGTAGGACAGATGTCTCGCCATTCGTCTCCAGCTTGAGGATGAGTTTTAATAATCATCAGTCGTTATCAATCTCATCTTTTGGCGGAACATCAATATTCAGTTATTAGTATTCGTGGCTTACTGTTGGCTGTAGAAGGTATATCTAAAATAAACATTAAATTTTGCTTGATATAAGATTCGCAATAGTATTATTTAAGGCGGTTTAATTAAATTCCGATCCGCGATCGCGCACAGCTAAAAAAATGGTGGCGCGTGATATTTTCATGAATTGTATTGAGATTAATTTTTCATATTTTTTATATAACAAGTATCTATATACAAGCTCATTTTGGATTTGATAAAAGCTTTTATCTCGCTAGTTTAGCAACTACGGCAGATTGCCAAATGGTGAGTTACAGATAATCGTATGGGCACAATATGTTATGCCTTTATCCGTGTACTTCTCTGGTAAGATGGCAGTTACAAAACTAAGAAGCTATAATGCACTTCTAATAAAATTATTTTGCCTAATCCTAATTTTTAACTGTTTTGATTAATCAACGCTCGGAAAACTTATTAAACAGTCAACAGGAAAATGTACCAGGTGAAGGCTATATATTTAACTGGTTTGATTGGTTTTGTCTTTGGTATCCTCCAGGGTGGCTAATTTTATTCAATCGCCATTGGCAGCACTACCACCCAGATCCAGATGGTTGGAATTGGCTAGAATATGGATTATTTTTAATTCCTGGTGGATTTTATCTAGCGTTGCTGAGTCGTTGGTTGCGTCTGGGTTTTCGTTCACCTCGAAAAGAAGTTGGTGAATTCGATCCTAAATATCAACAAGCTTTTGGCAAAGAAATTCTGGCCCCTATCGTTAAATACTATTTTCGGGGAGAGTTACAACAAGTTGAAAACTTGCCGCCAACAGGGCCATTGATTGTGGCAATGAATCATGCCGGGATGTGTTTTCCTTGGGACTTTTTAACCTTGGCTTATTTATTAAGTGAAGCCAAAGGATGGGTAGTCCAACCGATAGCAAATCCAGTATTATTCGAGCATCCTTGGGTGATTTGGTGGCTACCACCTCAATGGTCGCAGGTTTTAGGTGGAGTGCGAGCCGAATTAGATGATTTTGAGTCTGCTATTGCCCAAGGTAAAATTCTTTTATATGCACCCGAAGGTACTCGCGGGCCTGGTAAAGGTTGGAGAAGACGCTATCAACTAGAAAAGTTTCATGTGAGTTTTATTCAGTTGAGCGATCGCTATCATATTCCCATTCTGCCAGTCGTTTGCATCGGCAGTGAATCTCTGCATCCTTGGGCTGTTAATTTCACCAAGTTACAACGATTAGTCAAACTACCATTCTTACCTTTGTCGCCTTTGATGTTTGCCTTACTTCTGTTTCCCTCAATGGGAGTTTGGGCAATGAGAACTCGTTTGCGTTACTTTATTCAACCTTTGCAACCAGTAGAATTGGACAACTACTCAAAGAAAGGGCGTGCAGTAGCTTATCAACAGGCGCAACAATTACAAGAAAAACTGCAACTCCAAATTAATCATTTTTTGGGTAAATATTAAGCTCGACTATATCCATATTTTCCGGTTTCCCCCCTTTACAAGGGGGGATTAAGGGGGGTGAAAATGTGATTAAAATCACAGCCAAACACTTTTAAAACAACCTCTAATACTACAAGCTAAATTTTGTTAATTACAACAAGTTTACGATGTGGTTAAATTAAATGAAAGCTGCTGTAAGTTTGTAGTGCATTTATGCAACCTGGGACGCTGATGGCTGTTGTGAGTGCGATCGCCACTATACTATTGACAAGCCAATAATAGAGAAAATCGTTGAAAACATTGGTAATGCTGTCTGGAGGTGTTGTTAAGAATAAAGTTATTGTTCCTACCACAGCTTGTCCGTTTGTTAGCAACACAACTTATTTTGTTACCAATGCTTATCCGTTAGTAACGACACTTATGCGTTCATTACCAATACAACCTATTTTGTTACCAATGCTTATCCGTTAGTAACGACACTTATCCGTTTGTTAGCAACACAACCTGTTTTGTTACCAATGCTTATCTATTTGTGGCAAATGCTAATGCCATCGTTTGCCGTCAACCCTTATGGAAAATTCCGAGATTTTTCTTGGATTTAGTAAAGAAGATATGGGTGCGAATAATCAGCTTCGTCTCTGAAAGGGAATTTCACAAATTATGATGCCTGTGGATTTATCCCTCGACTACAAACTTCGACAGGAATTAAAGCCGCAAAGACTGAGAAATATCAGTGATTCTCCTAAACAATTAACCAAATCTTTGAGAGTCGAAACAGACCGCTAAACCGACTCCACTGAGGAAGCGCCGAAACGATAGCCTTTGCCGTAGACTGTGTGAATCAGCGTAGTTTCTTTACCTACCTCAATCTTACGCCGCAGCAAGCGAATTAATGCCGCTATCACATTGCTACTGGGTTGTTCTGACTCTTGCCACAAATTTTGCATAATCTGGGCATGAGTCAGAAGTTGTCCAGTGTGTTCCATAAAATATTGCAACAACTGACTTTCTTTTTGCGATAGCTCAATTATTCGTCCTTGGCGATAGGCTACTTGATTTTCACAATCGAGTTCTAAATCAGCAACGGTTAAACGTCCGGTGGTGGTTTCATAAATTTGAGTACCAGAACGACGCAATAAAGCACGGACTCTTGCTAATAACTCTCGTAGTTCAAAAGGTTTAACCAAGTAATCGTCCGCACCAGCATCTAAACCTTGTACGCGGTCATCAAGAGTATCTTTAGCTGTAAGAAACAATACGGGAGTGGTTTTGCTTTGGCGGCGCAATTCCTGACAAATCTCTAACCCCGTTTTTCCTGGCAGCATCCAATCTAAAATAAGTAGGTCATAACTGCCAGTCTGTGCAAGTTCGCTGCCAGATGTCCCATCATAAACGGCATCTACGGCATAACCCTCACGAGTTAACAAGCGGCTCAAAGGTTGAGTTAGTTCAACTTCATCATCAACTAATAAAATTCTCATGCTGCTTGTGGTAAGCATATAGAGATATTCTCAATATTATTCAACTGCCAAGACGCTAAGGATACCAATCAAAAAAATGCTGACTGTTGCATTGCCAAAAGGGGAACTACTTAAAAATAGCATCCGCTTGCTACAAGCTGTCGGATTAGATTTTAGTGCTTTTTTAGATTCAGGAACTCGCCAACTTCAAATTCCTGACACTAAGGGAGTTGCAAAAGCTTTACTGGTGCGGGCGCAGGATGTACCTGTTTATGTGGAATACGGTCAAGCACAACTAGGGGTTGTTGGTTACGATGTGCTGCGAGAGAAGCAGCCGCAAGTTGCCCACTTGGTAGATTTGCAGTTTGGTCATTGTCGGATGTCAGTGGCGGTAAAAGAATCAAGTTCTTACCGATCGCCTTTAGATTTACCACCGCATGGTAGAGTTGCTTCAAAATATGTAAATTGCGCTCGTGAATATTTCCATAGCCTGGATTTACCTGTAGAAATAGTGCCATTGTATGGTTCAGTAGAGTTAGGGCCAATTACTGGTATGTCAGAAGCGATCGTAGATTTGGTTTCTACAGGGCGGACTTTGCGCGAAAATGGTTTGATTGAAATTGCTAGTCTGTATGAAAGCACGGCGCGATTGATTGCTCATCCTCTGAGTTACCGCTTGAATACGGGTAATCTGAGTGATGTGATTGGCAAGCTGCGGGAGGCCGTTTTGGTAAAGGTTTAATAAATTCATGTAATTCGTAATAACGCTTTTTTAGATGCTCGTTCCTAACTAACGCTGTACTATTTTTTGTACAGCGTCTCGTATTCAAGTGACTTGCAACATAAAAAATACTCAACTGTTATACCAATTCAATTAATGATTGCAACATATCCTTGGATAAAGACGCGATGAATCGCGTCTCTACAAATGGTCTATTTGTTGCATTCTTTTTTCAAATTGGTATAACTAACTTCTGCTGAAAAACTAGTTAATAAAAATTGTCGGTTGGGTTAAGCAAAGCGCAACCCAACACTTCCTTGACTTTGTTGGGTAACACTAAAGTTCTACCCAACCGACGATTTTCTTAACTGAACGGTATTGAGTGATATCTATAATTATTTTTGCAGACAAAGTAAGATGTTTTTGAGCTTTAAAATTTGATGCGATCGCAAAAAATAAAACTAGTATTGTTTTGAGCAAAGTTGTTAATAATAAAAAGCACTT
This sequence comes from Nostoc sp. DSM 114167, assembly GCF_052692655.1. NCBI lineage: Bacteria > Bacillati > Cyanobacteriota > Cyanophyceae > Nostocales > Nostocaceae > Nostoc > Nostoc sp. DSM 114167. The sequence continues at coordinate 960,573 of NZ_CP195116.1, read as the reverse complement.
TCCAATTATTCTTAACACGAAGTAGGTGAAAAGATGTTTCAAGCTACTCGCCGCCGTCTTGCAATTTGGTACACTGCGGTCACTGCTGTATTACTACTGCTGTTTGCCAGTGGCGTTTATTTATACGTTCGTACTACACTGATTGAGCGGATTGATGACACCCTTAACCATGTAGTGGAAATAGTGGAGCGTTGTCTCACAACCAGCGGTTGTGCATCTACACTAATATTTGAACCAATTAATACTGATGCAGATAAATTTCGCATTAACGTAGAAGCTAGTTTTGGTAATAATACCGACACTGGAGAAGATGACCACATTGATTTAGAATGGTTTAGTCCAACAGGTAAATTACTTTGGTCAACGCTATCTGAACCCCTAAATATTCCCATTCGTGTCAATCGCACTGGTGAAACTGTACGCGTAGTCAAAGCAGAAAGTGAAAATTCAAAATTCAAAATTTCTAACTCCCCACTCTTATTACGCCAAGTCACCCAACGCGTAGAAGTGAAACGACAAGTATTAGGATATCTGCGCGTTAGTCATCCCTGGTTTGAAGTTACTAAACCTAGTCGCCAGTTAATTTTTGATTTGGCATTAGGTATTGGGTTAATGGTGCTTTCTGTAGGCGCAAGTGGTTGGTTTCTTTCCGGTAAAGCGATGGAACCGGTGGGTGAATCTTATCAACGTCTTAAACAATTCACTGCTGATGCTTCCCACGAACTGAGAAGTCCGATCACTTTGATTCAAACTAACGTGCAAGTTGCGCTTGCTGACTTGGATTTAGCAGAAACAGAAACGACTACTTCTTTACAATATCGACAACAGTTAAAGGTGGTGGAACGGTTAACGCAGCGTTTAGGTAAGTTAGTCAATGACTTACTCTTTTTAGCAAGACAAGATAGCGGTATTAGCAAAGATACTTTTTCACCTTGTCCGTTGGACGCTTTGCTAATAGAGGTGGTTGAAGAACAACAATTGTTAATCCCTGAAAAAGAAATTGCCCTTTCTCTAGACTTAGTTGATTCTCCTATCTCTGAAACTAGCCCCGAATTACTGGAGAATTGGTTCACTCTTGTAGGTAATTGGGATCAATTGGTGCGGCTGTTCACAAATTTAATTGCTAACGCTTTGCATTACACTCCAGCAGGTGGACGAGTGAAAGTGGAATTGGCGCGGATAGAAGGAATAAATCGTGTTTCTGGACTACGTAACACCAATGCCCAGTTACAAGTTAAAGTAAGCGATACCGGAGTTGGAATTCCAGCCGAAGCACTACCACGTTTGTTTGACCGCTTTTATCGAGTAGACCCAGCACGTACTCATAGAACAGGCAATACAGCCACAGCTAGCGCTACAGGTTCAGGATTGGGATTAGCGATCGCTCAAGCTATTGTCGAACATCATCACGGTCATATTCAAGTTGAAAGTGCCCAAGGCATTGGTACTACCTTTACTATCACTTTGCCAATAACTCTTGAGTATTAATTTATTAATAAATTTTTATTTCTTGTGATAGATGTAAAATTTTATTCGATTCAATTTGACTTTAATTACGATCGAGAAAATAAATCCTCTCGTAGTACGCTGAATTTGACTGCGATCGAAATGTATTTAATGACAATGATTAACATTTCAAATCTTGAGAATGAAATATTTCAAAATTTTTGAGATGATTTTCGTATCTTTAGCTAGATGCGATAAATCAAGTGGTTGGTTGAATATTTAGATGTACTCAAAGACCGATTAAAACCTAATTTAATTTTCGGCTAGAGAAATTTTTTTAACAAACAAATCGAAGTTTTCTAGGAGTCAAGAATGAATATGAAGTCTCAAAATTTTCGCCAGTCTAGCAAGTTATTTGGCGCTCTTTGTGGGGGATTGCTAATTAGTCTGCCAGCAATTCCTCAAGTATTAGCACAAAATTCTCCTGTCAAGGTTAACCCAAGTCCCAGCATTTTTAGCGAACCACCCTACAACCGCTCTCAGGCTCCCGGTTCGCCAGAATCAGGTGTCACACCACCACGCCCAGTTCCTCCAACTGAGGGGCAAGTATCTCCCGTACCACCACGCCCAGTTCCTCCGGCTGAGGGGCAAGTGTCTCCTGTGCCACCACAACCAGGTGCTAGACCATCACGCCCAATTCCTGGCGATCGAACTCAACAGCCTTCACCACCTACCGTTTCCAATGACCAACAACCACAGGTAGAACCACGGCAAGCCCCCAATGCGACGATCGCACTCACTAACGGGATGGTGAATATCAAGTTAGTGAATAATACTGCGGCTAGGATAACTTTCCAAGTGATTGGCGATACCGCACCGCGATCGCTAGAAGGTAAGTCAGATGTAACGCTGCAAGCTTTAAAAGCACCAGTAACAGTAACATTTGAACGACAAGATGGCGGACAGTTAATAGTGACTCCGCAAGGTTCTTCAGAACCAGGAAGTTTGGAAGTCACATTTAAGGAAGCCACTAATGCAACACAGGGCAGAAGTGCGATGAGAATTGAACGAAACGGTTCAGTGTTCTTGAATTAGTCGGGCTAAGGCGTGAATTAACTTATACAAAATAGGGGCAATTCATGAATTGCCCCTACTTTCAATAATGCAAAAGATTTTCGGTGTCTTATTGCTACTTTCGCTGAAGCATTTGAGTTAATTGATCCCGCAATTGCACTTCTTGTCTGCTATCTTGCAATGTCCGCGCCAGTATAATTGCCCTTTCGTAAAAATTGCGGGCAGTTAGGTAATTACCTTGTTGCTTATATAACTGGGCATAAGATTCAAAAGATTTTAATTCTTCGCGTAAATTTTGCAATTCTTTAGCGAGTGCTAAACGCTCCTCTAGTAAGTCAAAAGCGCGTTCGTAACGTCCTACAGCAGTGTGAGCCGTAACTAAACCGTCAATTGCCCGTAATTGATTAGTGCGATCGCGATTGGTTTTAGCTGTCCGCATTGCTTCACCATAAGTAGCAATGGTATCTTGATAATTTCCAGATGCTAAATAAGCATCTCCTAAGTTATTCAAGGTATTTGCTTCACCGATGGCATCGCCAGTCTGACGGCGGAAAATTAAAGCATTTTCATACAGTTTAATCGCCTTGTTATAATCTCCCAACCTGGCACTTACCAAACCCAAATTACTCAAAGACAATCCTTCACCTTCAATATTTTTCACCCCGTGAGCAATTGCGAGTGCATCTTCAATTGTTTCACCAGCAGCAGCAGATTCGCCTTTTTGCAGCAGAAATGTACCGATATTATTCAGCACAAAAATCTGAGATTGAAAGTCTTTAATATCACGAGCGATCGCTAATCCTCTTCTGAAAGCATCTTCTGCCTCTTTTGAACTACCAAGCTGCACATAAGCCTTAGCAAGCAAATTGTATGTCAAACCTTGTGCTTTTAGGTCGCCAATGGAATGATATAGTTCTAATGCTCGCAAACAAGACGCAATTGTTTTGTCGGCATGTCCTGAAGCGTATTCTTGTTGACCAATACGCAGCAAACCGTCTGCTTCATCTCTTGATTGTCGCCCAACGGAATTATTTAAAGGGCGATGGAGTTGTTCGGAAATATCAACCGCACCCGCGACAGGACTCAGCAAAAAAGCAAACAGTAAAAAGCTGTGTAAAAGTACCTGGGGACAAGAAATCGCACCTACACAAATTAAGCCTACCTTTTGGCAGGGAAATACAAGCCGTTGTTTCATAAAAATTACCCGTAAAGTTGCGGGTTTAAGTAGAAGGTCTAAGAAAAAGTTTTAAGTTTTAAAATTGAAGACAAGTAATATACGCATTTCTACTTAAGTTCTGATTGAGCCAAATCTTCTCCAAAGTATATAGCGCGGATATCTGTGGGCAATTTATCCTCTAGCATACGATAGCCTTCCTGGAGAAAATTGGCTACTTCGTTAGAAGCGATCGCTTCTCCTTCAGCTTGTAGATAAGCAGCGATTCTAGTTTCACTCCAGTGGAAAGTTTGAGCCATTAACACAATTAATCGTAAAACTGGCGGTAGTTGGTCTAATGCCTGTTGTACGTAGCACCATAGCGGCGGTGAAGTCGTTTGCAGAGAATAATGAATTGCTTCTGTGGGTGGTAGTTTAATCTCATTTATACAGAAAGCTGTCATATTAATTAACCAATTCTGCATAGTCAAGGCTTCCTCACCTGATTCAGAGTCAGTTAACTTGAGTCCACCGAGTTCGTAATAAATATGTCGCCACGTAAGGGCAAACAGATAATCTGCCTGCACAGGCGATCGCGCCGAATGCCGAATTAAGGTGTAGACTATGGGGCTATAACGGCAAAAAATCACCGTAAAGTACTTTCCGGCATCTGGATAGCGCTGAAACAGAGTCAGTAGTTCATGGTCGCTGTGATGGAACAGCGACTTCACCAGTGGGTGATTAGCTTCGGGAAAATGAGGAATTTGCACAAGTCTTGGAGTTGATAATTGTTAAAATAGTTTTGGGAATTGCACTCCCCTAGTTAATCGCATAATATCTTGGTGTTGCTCAGTTTGTAGACAAGACTCAGACTAGTTGAGTATTGATAAACTAAAAACAAGGACTTAATTTTAGTCTTAATCGACAATCATAAAATCAACTCTCTTAAAGAATCCTTATTTGTTCATGGTTATAGTAGTTAGTGCGATCTCGTTCCTGCTCAGTCCCCTTACTTTAGGCTCCTTTCTGCCTTCCCTGCCCTTAGATAGCCTATTCTCCACCCAAGGCATTATGGTAATGCTGCTAGCAGCTTACGCTGGTGCTATGTGGATGTTTCTCACCAGTGCCCCAAAAGTACACACTGTAATGGTGTCAGATTTGGAGATTGCCCGACAGTTGTATGAAGGACTGCTAGATTTGCCAGCAGCTGAGGTGCCATTGCACTACTACTACAACTACGAACAAACTATAGGCGCAACTGGCATCGATCCGTTATATATGTCTACTGGGCCGAGCTTGTCTAGCAAAATGATGAATAATGCCAACGATGGGCTGTGGTATCAATTGAAGAAAAACACCCAGTTACACGTGATTACTGGTGCAAGTTTAGGTAGCAAAAATCAGCAGCGCCACGTTTGTTTTGACCACGACTGCTTGGAAATGATTTTAATGCGAGTCGAAATGCGCGGTTTGAAATTGAAAATTCGTAACCACAAACCCCTGAACTTTTTAGTCAAAGACTATGAAGGGCGAGTTATCGAAGTGGCTGAAGTAGCGAATTAGTTCTGAGATTTTAGATTATTTGAGGTTGGGTTTGGCAGAGCTTGCTACCGTAGGCATCGCTAAACCCAATATTTATTTTTAGATTTTGGATTTTAGATACTTCGACTTACCTCGACTTCGCTCGGCACAAGTAGCTCAGTACAAGTTTTGGATTTTGGTGCAAGCGTTACCGCAGGGGTAGGTAAGTAAATAGGTGTAAATAAAGTGGAAAAAATGTACACATCTCACCTATATGAAACAGATTTCTATGATTGGACGCAAAAGCAGGTTAGCTTGCTCAAAACTCAACAGTGGGAACAATTAGATACAGTTAACCTGATTGAAGAAATTGAAACTTTGGGCAGAAGAGAACGGCAAGAATTGCGAAATCGGCTAGGAATATTGCTAGGACATTTGCTGAAATGGCAATTTCAACCTGAAAAACGTAGTAATAGCTGGTTGGGTACAATTCGAGAGCAACGTGTTCAAATTAAGCTGCTTCTGCAAGATAGCCCTAGCTTAAAACCCTATCTCGATGAAGTTTTCTTCAGTGTTTATGAACTAGGTTTGGCTTTAGCGATTCGAGAAACTGAGTTGGGTGAAAATGTTTTTCTAGAAATCTGTCCCTACGCTTTAGACCAAACTTTGAATCCTAAATTCTTACCAAATTTTAATCAGGTTGATGAACAAGGCGAGTAATTGCCCCAATACTATTATTTTGTTACCGTAAACCGTGACAAATAAAAGCAGCCCAGTAATGAGGATCTGAAAAGGGAAATTGCTGAGTAGAATTTTCTATTTATTGAATTCGTCTATTCAATTTGGCATACATATTATATTCATCCTTCCATTGTTCATATTCGATAGAACCTGAAGGATATTTTTTTCTATTTCCTATCAGTTGTTTTTCCTTTGCTTCTATTTCCTGGAATATTTTATTTAGGTCTACTTTTTTCAATTCTCGTAGCTTAATTTGGGCTTGCTGTAATGCTTCAGGACGGTTTTTTCCTTCTTGTCGCTGCTGGTAGTAAAAAATGCTAAATAATGCTGTAGCTAAATCATTGACTGACCATAGAGTACTAACTACACTTCTAGCACCAGCACACAAAAAGCCTGTGGAGAGAGTAAGAATATCATCAGTTAGAGATGGAGTACCCAAATTAGTTTCACAGCAAGAGAGAAACACTTCTACAAGTTGAGGTAAACGCCAGCTTGGTGTCATTAATTGCCCCAACGTGATGCTGCTGTCGTGCGCTAATTTTAACTGTGATTCTAAAGGATTATCGAGACGAGATTGGGCATGGTGACATGAATGGAGTACTTGAACTTGTTGTGCTAAGTGTCGATAGTTTTCATAAGTGGCTTGACTGCTGCCAATTAATCTATTTTCTGGTGGAATATTGTACATTAGGGCAAGTTTTTCGCCTTCAAATCTGGCACAGGGAAGGTTATCTTCAGCATCTTCCACAGATCCATATTGTAGAGATATTTCATTAAATTTCCCTACATTGTCGCGTTGTTGACAAAATTCTAAAATTTGGCAACTTGGGGTATAACGAATAAGAAATTTATCTCCTAAATATTCCTGATATTCTCCTGTAGGCAAAGCAGCGAAGGGAATCTGATGTAGTAACAGATGAGGTACTAAGATTAACTCTTCTATTCTTTGAAGATGTTGGTAAATGAGTTCAGATATTTGCAGGCGTTCAGCTAATTCGCGGAGAATACTATTAATTTGAGTTTCCCATTTTTGGGAATCATTCATATAAGGCAATAACCAATTCTGGTTAATCCAGCCTTGTAACGTATATAACCCTTGTCCTGTGCAGGTGTGGGAAGTAATTTGGTTTTGCTGGACGATAAAAATATGGGTGTCACTGTTGGTAGTGTAGAAACTGAGGATAGCTGTATGGGGTTGGTCAATTAGCTTTTGAATTTCTGACAAGCTGAGAGGGTTAACTTGAATTTCGCCAGCTAATACGGGATCTTCGCGTCTGAGATTTTCCCAAACTTGTTGTTTTTGGGTTTCTAAAGATGCGATCGCTTCATTGTAAGCTTTCCAAACAGCGCGTGTATCGCTACGATTATTTTCAGATTTATGGCTTTGGCGTTCTTTGTCAATTATTTGTTGTAGTTCTTCATACTGTTGCAATAACTCCTCAACTGCTGGGGGAATTTCGCCACTTTGGTAGAGATTGTTACTTGCCATTAAGTCTACCAGGCGTTTGGAGCGCGATCGCTCTGAATATTCAAAAGCTTTTTCTATTTGTCCAGCTTTGATGCAAGCTTGCACCATATTTTGATAAACATCAATGGATTCTTTTAGAATTTCTTGGCGACGGGATTCAGAAGTTACCCAATTACGGCTAGTTTCTACTGCGTCAATAGCTGCTTCATAGCCTTGGATAGCTTTATCCCAATTATCATTGGAGAAAGCTGTGTTACCCAAGTTACGTCCTGTTATAAAACAATCAAGCGGAAATATGTTGTGTTGATAGACGGTTAAGGCTAACTGGAAAGATTCAATTGCTTTTGTAAAATCTCCATGCAAGTTATAAATATGACCAATATTAATATGAGTTAATGCCCAGTCTTCTGGGAAAGCTTCTTGAGTACGAATTTGTAAAGCAAATTGAAAAGCAGTGAGAGCCAGTTTTAAGTCATTTGTGTGATCTTCTTTAAAATGCTCACCATAGCAAATTCCTAAATTCATTTGTGTCATAGCCCAGGCTATAGGATGAAATTCTTTGGTACAAATTTGTAAGCTTTTTTGTAGATGAATAATAGCTAAATCCAAATTTTCTGATCTAGTACCCCAAATTCTATCCAAATAAGCAATACCTAAGTTGTTTTGAGTTATTGCCCATTCGTTAGGAAAGGCTTCTTTAGTAAAAATTTGGCAAGCTTCTTCAAAAGAAAATATAGCCAATTCTATATCTTGCTCTTTGTCTTTTTGAATACGTTCTAAGTAAGCAAGCCCTAAATTGTTTTTTAAATCAGCCCATCCTTGAGGATAATCTGTCTGGCTAAAAACTTCCAATGCTGCTTGATAACAGGCAATCGCTAACTCTATATTTTCTGCTTTGTCTCCTTTAATACGATAGCGATAGCTATTTCCTAAAATATTCTGGGCTTCAGCCCACTCCTGTGGAAAAGCTTCTTTAGTAAAAACTTGTAAAGCAGATTTGCAGGTGGCTATAGCTAATTCTAGATTCTCTACTTTGTTTCCTCGGATTCGGTCACGGTAAGCAACTGCTAGATTGTTTTGAATAGTAGCCCTTTTTTGAACAAATGCTTTTTGGGTAATGATTTCTAAAGCTGCTTGCAAAACAGTTATAGCCATTTCCAGATTCTCAGCTTTATCTCCTTGGATACGCTTGATATAGGCACCAGCTAAACTATTTTGGGTCATAGCCCATTCTGTAGGGAAGTCTTGTTTGTTAAAGACTTGCAAAGCTTCTTGCAAAGCAGTAATAGCAATTTCTATATTTTCGGCTTTATATCCTCGGATACGCTGTATATAGGCAGCGGCTAAACTATTTCGAGTCATAGCCCATTCTTGAGGAAAAGCTTCTGAAGTAAAGACAGTTTGAGCTACCTCATAGCCAGCAATGGCAATTTCTATATTTGATGCTTTACTTCCTAAAGGAAACTCAGCGAGCAGGTTACTGAAATTAAAAATGTCAGTTGCTAATATTTCTGCTGAGATTAGGTTTTCTTCTATTAACATATCTATAGCCCAAGCCTTCAACCAGCAAGAAAATTTATCATCAATTTTGTCTAGATTAGCTTGCAGAAATGGGTAAACCACTTGTGAATCAGCATGACTACTACTGACTGCTTGTAACAGCATTAGAATAAGTTCTACATAAGTTTCTGCTGATGATGGCTTACCTATAGTAGCCAAAATTGTAACAGCAACATTACGGATAAAAATGGCATTTTCTTCGTCTCCCTGATCCGCTAATATTGCAGCTATCTGCTTCATAGTGTCAACCAAATCATCATCTATCAGGTTTTTATGAACCTCTAAAATTCCCGGTTCTTGTCCCTTAGAAGATTGGAGAAGTTCATGTATTAGCTTTAAATAAGCATTAAGGCGTTTTTCTTCTATCACCAATAAATTCCTGCTTATGAGTTTAGTTTATGAATTTATTTATACCGCTCAAAAATTTTTTTAACTTCTCTAGCAATTCTTCAGCTAAATCCAACAACTCAATTTCATCAACTTCATCACTACTTCCACGATTACTTTCTCCACACGCCACATTAGCAGCCAAAACATTTTTGACAGCAAAAATCTTATCTTCTTCAGATAGACTCAAACATTTTTCCAACTCTACAGCAATTTCTTGGATTGTCCTTGAACCTAAACGCGCTCTTACTTTCACCGCCACCAAATCGTCACTTTCAAGTAGTTTTATCAAAGCTGTTCTCAGTCCATCATCCTCGCCAGAAAACTTCTCAACGGCGACACGCACATATTCCCGGACGCTCATGTTTGCCGCCAATGCTTTTTGGAAAACTACATCTGGTACATCTACCAGTAACACACCTTCGTTATCACTAGCTTGATATAAGTCATCCCCTTGTTTGACGGCTACCAGCAAATCTGCACCCAAAGTATGTAAATAGTGCAACACTGATTCCAACTCATGTTCCTTTAAGGCTGACTCCAACTTGGACACAGCCGCTTGCTTCACTCCCAGTTTTTGGGCTAGCTCTGCCTGAGTCAATCCTGCTTTATTACGTATTTCCCGCATAGCATCGGTAAGATATAAGCGCAGATACTCTAACTTTCCCACCAAAATCACTTCTGGATCGTCGCTTACCTTCTGCTGCAACCAAGCTTGAAAATTAGGTTTTTTCATCAATTTTCCCTCTGCTGCAATTCACGTAATCTTACTCTTGCAGGCTCTTTGTCTCTATCTTTAATAGCATTGTCGTATTTCTTTATAAAGGCGTGCAGCACTAAAAACCGCTGAGGAGTTGCAGCCGTTAAAATAAACCTTGGATTATGTTCGCTCTTGGTCATACGTAACTCATACAGGTCATCTTCGAGTTTTTCAAAAATGCCACTGGTGAGTGATGCGAGTCCTTTGTTACACAGGTAGCCAAGGTTAACTTGCAAACGCCTGGTTTCGGAAAGACTCAGTAATGGCTTTGGTGGATTTTCTGGTTGCTCCTCTTCAGGAATCATCCTAATGAAAAAAGCAAGCAAATCTTTGGGGATTTCCCCATTGACATCTTGATAAAGTTCCCAAGTCCAATTCACTTGCTACCTCACAGTATAATATTCCTTACAAAGAATGTCAATTGTATTATTCTTTTAAAGGAATATCATATAGATTACGAGAGTGCAATTAAGATAATAAAACATTGAGTAATAAAAATGGTGCGTTAGACAAAGCCTATATAGCGCTTCTGAGTTGAGTTCACCCCCAACCCTTCCCTACTAGCGTTGAGGAGTAAGATTCAAAGCCTAAAAGGAGAGAGGTCAAACTGTATTGCATACAAACAAAAAACGCTATAAAGTTCCATTTGCACCCAGGCTAAAATAGGTAAATCCTTTAACAGATATGATTTATGAACCAGCCGATATCTGAAAGAGTGCGCTGGACTACCGCCGATTTAGAGTTGTTTCCAAATAACGGGAATCGCTATGAAATCATTGACGGAGAATTGTTTGTGACTAAAGCGCCCCACTGGAAGCATCAAAAAACTTGTGTCAGAATTAGCACTTCCTTGGATAACTGGTCACAAACTACTAGTCTGGGAGAAGTTGTGACTGCCCCAGGAATAATTTTTGGCGACAATGATAATGTTATTCCCGATGTTGTCTGGGCTAGCAACGAGAGATTGCCTTTACTTTTAGACGAGGCGGGGCATTTGACTGGTGCGCCAGAACTGGTTGTAGAAGTACTATCTGCTGGTAGTGAAAATGAAAAGCGGGACAGAGAACTAAAACTTAAGCTTTACTCATCACGAGGTGTCAGAGAAAATTGGATTGTAGATTGGCGCAAGCAACAGGTGGAGGTGTATCGACGCGAACAAGCGAGTTTAAAATTAGTTGCTACCTTATTCAATGGTGACGAATTGAATTCACCCATATTGCCTAATTTTACTTGTGCGATCGCACAACTATTTACTTAACACCATATATTTTGAATATGTTAATTAATGCGGGAATTGAGATATGGATGCCGAGGAATTGCTCAGGCGTTATGCTGCTGGAGATAGAGATTTTACTGGAGTTGATTTGATTAACGCTAACTTAAGTAGAACCGACTTGCGTAGTATTAATCTGAGTAGAGCTTACTTGGATGGTGCAAACCTAATGGATGCCAACCTCTGTGGGGCTTGTTTGGCAGGTACTCACTTCGAGTGTACTGAAATGATTAATACTGATCTCAGACAGGCTAATCTCAGTGGTAGTCATCTGAGTGCGGATCTGAGTGGGGCTAATCTCAGTAGTGCTGACCTAAATAGGGCTGACCTGTATAGCGCCTCTCTGGAGAACGCTCTGTTGATTGATACTGATCTCTCTTATACTAAGCTGGAGGCTGCTATTTTTGAGGGGGCTAACCTTAGCTATGCTAACTTGACAGGTAGTACTGATGCTGATGTCAATAATGCTATCCTTTTCCACACCATCATGCCCGATGGAAGCATTGTGAACAATAGACCATAAGTATAAATAAGAAATTAGTGCGATCGCTGCCGTCGTTAGCTAAAGAACGAAACCCAAAATTGATGAAGAATATCCAATTAACAAATGAGGAAGTAAAGCTTAACTGTGCTGTAAAAATTCAACTTTGGGCAACAACGGGTCAGTCACAATACCCACACCGCTAAAACCCCAGCGTTTGAGCAAGTTTCCCAACTGTGTACGCGCAATAGATTCCACTGCAAAGCGATTTGCCACTTCTGCTGCGTGGGTGTTGAGATAGCTAAGGGCGTCAAAGTTTTCTTGAAAAAGCAATAAATAACCCGATGTTTCAGCATCAGGACGAGCTATAAGATAATTCCCGTCAGTTTTTGAGCGCACTAGGTAATAGACATCGGACAGCATGGAGATGAAGTTTGTTGGGGAGAAAAAAGTCCTTCAAATAAAAAACATAGAGGAATATCGCACAACTTTAATTTTCGAGTATCCCTCATTGCTTTAATATCAACAATGTAAAATAAATATTTATCCAAATTTGCCGCTGACGTAATCTCTGGTATCTTCCTGCTGAGGATTGTTGAAAATTACTTCTGTTGCATCATACTCTACCATATAGCCATTACGGGTTCCTGTTTCGGAAGTGCGAACATTAAAAAATGCTGTCTTATCAGAAACACGCGCTGCTTGCTGCATGTTATGGGTGACAATGACAATAGTATATTGCTCTTTAAGTTCGTGAATCAGTTCTTCAACACGCAAGGTAGAAATGGGGTCAAGAGCGGAGCAAGGTTCATCCATCAGGATAATTTCAGGTTGTACTGCGATCGCCCGCGCAATACATAACCGTTGTTGTTGTCCACCAGATAAAGACGAGCCACTTTGCTGTAGTTTATCTTTGACTTCATCCCACAAAGCTGCTTTTCTGAGACTGCTTTCTACCAATTCATCAAAATTACCTTTATAGCCGTTGATTTTGGCTCCAAAAGTAATATTGTCATAAATTGATTTGGGAAATGGGTTTGGTCTTTGAAATACCATCCCAATTCTCCGACGCACTTCTACAGGATCGATGTCGGATGCATACAAATTTTTATCATAAAAAAGTATTTTACCTTCTGCCCGAAATGACTCAATCAGGTCATTGAGACGGTTATAGCAGCGCAACAACGTACTTTTACCACAACCAGAAGGGCCGATAAAAGCAGTCACCTGATTTTTCGGTATATCTAGCCAAATATTCTGTAAGGCTAAAAACTTGCCGTAGTAAACGTTGAGATTTTCAGTGCGTAAAACGGTATCAGTGTCATTCACTGTCCTAGTATTGGTAGCCATAAATTAAAGAAGAGTGTTTGTTTAAGCGATGGGGATTTGCACTGTGATTGGTTGTTTACTAAACTTTTTTGCGAGTTGCCCAGCGAGCAATGATACTTGTGATTAGAACCATCAATACCAAAATCAAAGATGCTGCCCAAGCTAGAGATTGCCAATTTTTAAACGGGGAAATGGCATATTTATAAACCAAGACAGCCAGAGAAGCTGTCGGTTGAAATAAGCTATCTGGCCAAAAGTTAGAAAATAAAGCAGTAAATAGCAAAGGTGCGGTTTCTCCAGATGCTCTGGCGATCGCTAGCGTTGCCCCAGTTACAATAGCTGGTAAAGCTGCTGGTAAGACTACTTGACTTACAGTTTGAAAGTTAGTCGCTCCCAACCCTACAGAAGCTTGTCGCAAATCTTGCGATACTAACTGTAACGCTTCATCAGTAGTTCGCAGAATAATTGGCAACATCAAAATTGCCAGTGCAAACCCTCCAGCTAGAGCTGAATACGATCCTAAGTTCAACTTTACCATTGTCAAAACTACAATCCCATAGGCAAATACCCCAGCAATAATGGAGGGGACTCCGCTAAGGACGTTAGCCGCAAAACGCACCCATCTAGCTACTTTCGCCGAACTAAATTCTGTGATGTAAATTGCCCCTAAAACTCCAAAGGGGATACTTATCAAGGCAGCAATTCCTACCATCAGTAGCGTGCCTAAAATTGCATTACCAAAGCCTCCTCCTTTTTGGAGAGCTTTAGGTGGCAATTCAACAAACACGGCCAGATTCAGACTGCTAAAGCCTTTAATAATCACGTAAGAAAGCACTGCTAGCAAAGGTAAAAGTGCCAATACTCCGCAAGTAAAAGCGATTACGGTCATTACTGTATTAAACAGTGTCCTTTGAGACGTGGGAGAGCGAGTTAAACTGCGCTCTGGAAAATTAGAAGTCATAATTTAACTCAAAACTAAGCTATATTCGCTTGACTCTCAGAACGATCAACTCTGCCAGAATATTGACTACCAGTGTTAAAAAAAATAAAATTAAAGCCGCGTACATTAAAGCCGCAACTTGCAAACCACTCGCTTCTGAGAATTGATTTGCCAGTAGAGAAGAAATTGTATTGGCTGGTGCTAAAAGAGAAAGACTGATGTTGTTGGAGTTTCCTATTAACATCGTTACAGCCATTGTTTCTCCCATTGCCCGGCCAAGTCCCAGCATCACAGCACTAACTATGCCCGAAAAAGCTGCTGGAATGAGAACTTGCAAAATTGTTTCCCAGCGGGTTGCTCCCAGCCCTATAGAGGCTTGGCGCAAACTTGGAGGTACAGAAATCAAGGCATCGCGGGATAAGGCTGTGATGATGGGCAAAATCATAATTGCTAAGATGACTCCCGCCGGTAACATTCCTGGACCTGTAGGAGAAGTGCTAAAAAATGGCAGCCAGCCAAAGTAACCATTGAGCCATTTTCCCAAGTTGGTTAAGATTGGCACTAAAACGAAAATACCCCACACCCCGTAGACAACACTGGGAATAGCTGCGAGCAGTTCTACTGCGAAAACCAGTACCAGTCTCACTTTAGCGGGCAAAAAATCCTCGCTCAGTACAACAGCAGTACCAATTCCAATTGGTACTGCAATCAGCAGACCAATAAAAGAACTCAAGAGAGTTCCATAAATTTGGGGTAGCACTCCATAGCTATCATTAACCGGATTCCAAGTGGTATTGGCTAAAAAGCTGACACCAAACTGTTGAATGGCAGGCCAAGCACTAATTGCAACCTGCCACCCAATCCATAATAAAGTACCAGCAACCCCAAAAGCGAAAATTTTAGTCAGCCAGATAAAACCCAAATCTAGGGATTTTTCGGCGTCAGAGCGATTTTTCATCGCTGATGACAGATTTTGAGAATTTGTAGTCATGAATACCGACTTTCAGAATTAAATCAGAGAAAAATATGGAGGCAACCAGATTAGTAAAATTGTCGCCTCATCATCTATTTAAGCTGACTTATACAATAGTAACTCTGTGTACAAAGTTACTACTGGATAGGGGTGTTTTATTACTTACTTGCTAGCGCTATTACCACTGGCAACAGAAATTTTATATTCTGGGCTGATTTGGTCAGCAGCAGCAGCTACCTTTGTAATCACATTTGAGGGTAGAGGAACATATCCTAATGCACTAGCCTGCTTCTGTCCATCAGTTAAAGCGTATTCGATTGCAGCTTCAATCGCCTTGGCTTTTGCCGCATTGGGGTATTTCTTGTAAGCCAAAATCCAGGTGTAAGTAACGATGGGATAGGAATCAGCCCCTTCGGGATCGGAAATGAAGGAGCGAAGATTTGCGGGTAAAGGTACTGATTCAAGAGTTTTAGAAGCTGACTCCTCACTAGCTACAACAAACTTACCGCCTTTATTTTCCAAAGCAGCGAACTTGAGACTATTTTGTTTGGCATAGCCATACTCAACATAACCAATGGAACCTTGAGTTTGTTGGATTTGGGCAGTAACACCCTCGTTACCTTTAGCACCTACTCCCTTAGGCCAGTTGACGGTTTTGCCTTCACCAACTTTACTCTTCCACTCAGGGCTAATAGCGCTGAGGTGTTTTGTAAACACACCCGTAGTTCCGCTACCATCGGAACGATAAACGACTGTGATTGCCTCTTTCGGAAGCTTTGCACCTGGGTTAGCCTTGGCAATTTGGGCATCATCCCAGGATGTGATTTTGCCTAGTAGAATATCAGCGTAAACAGCTCGTGGCAGTTTAAGTTCTGGAACATCAGGCAAGTTATAAGCCAGCACGATGCTACCAGCAGTTACAGGCAGTAAAATAACACCCCTATCTGCTGGTACTTTCTGAATTTCTTCATCCTTCATCGCAACATCACTGGCACCAAAGTCTACAGTACCTTTGATAAATTGTTCAACTCCAGAACCGCTACCAACTGATGCATAGTCAACTTGCAGATTGGGATATTTTTTGTTTAAATCTGTGAACCAGGTATCGTACAGTGGTGCCGGAAAAGACGCACCAGCCCCGCTTAACTTTACGGTTCCGCCAAGGTCTAATTTAGCTGGGCTAGAAGCAGTAGTATCTGTAGCAGTGCCAGAAGGCGTATCTTTGGTGGCTGTACCATCTGGTGTTTGCTGTCCGCCACAAGCTGCTAGGCTGATTGTCAGTGCTAACACTGAAATTGAACCTGTGAGGCGATGAGTTTTTATTGCACTAAGACGTGAGAGCATCGCTATCAATTTTTTAGTAACTTTTCAGGTGAGCGTTTCTAAGATACTCCTAAAGGACAGCAATAAAGATTAACAATAGGTTAATAGAACAAAAAATGCTTGTTTTTTTTTGATGAAGAACAAACCCTTATTTTTAGTTCTGCTTGATAATTTTTATACTTTTACTGAAGTCGTTAGTTACATATGGCACTGGTTTAAGTAGCTCATACGCATTTACAAAAATTGATTATTAGAGTAAATTCTTTGGCTCAGTTGTGAAAAAATTCTAGTATGGAATAGCGCTTTTGCTTTGTATCCAATACACTTCTACCTCTCCTAAAAGGATAAAGGCTGTGAATCTTATTTCACTTCCTTGGGAAGTGGCTGTTCTTGTTAGGTCTGTATTAGACTCAACTGATAAGCACTATAAATATTAAGCACTTTGTAGCTCAATTTAGGCAATTATCTGAAAAAATAGTATAAATACCAAGCTGAATAATATAGATTTTACTATATTTACGGTCAAACACCAGAATTCAGAACACGCCTCAGTCAATAAAATTAGACAATAGACACCTAAGCTGAAATTCGTAAAACTGAAAAATTACATACCAAAAAGGCAAAAGAAAATATGCTAGTTCTTAAGATATCAGCACAAATTTCATTTCAATATTAATGAATATACTAGTTGCTGTTGGTTTTCCCTTTTGCTTTTCCTTGGTTGTCTGATAAATGTTTGCTGCTTCCAATCAATTACTATGGTCTATGATTGGCTTACTCCTGACAATGGGTGGTACCTTCTTAGAAGTTTATGGCATCACCTTACCTTGGACTTGGAGTCAGCACGGAATTCAGACTTTTTCTTTAGGTGTCACTTTTCAAATTGGCGCAGTATTGTTGGTGGGTTGTTTAGGAGGCAAAAATGCAGGTGCCCTCTCGCAAATTGCCTATTTAGTCATGGGGTTAACCTTATTACCAGTATTTGCCGATGGCGGCGGTATTGGTTATGTCAAGCTGTCTCAGTTTGGCTATCTACTAGGCTTTATTCCTGGAGCTTGGATTTGTGGCTTAGTTGCTTTTAAAGCGAGACCTCGACTAGAAACTCTTGCCTTTAGTTGTGTCTGTGGCTTATTAACTCTCCACCTATGCGGTATTACTTATTTAATTATTAGCTATTTTTTTCAGTGGAAAGGCACAGAAAATCTAACTTTGATACAAGCAATCCTTAGATATTCCTGGTTTGCACTACCAGGTCAACTAACCGTGGTCTGTGCAGTTACTGTAATAGCATATATATTGCGTCACTTAATGTTTTATTAGTTCATTGCCTTTCGTCCTTTGTCATTTGTCAAAAGC
This sequence comes from Nostoc sp. DSM 114167, assembly GCF_052692655.1. NCBI lineage: Bacteria > Bacillati > Cyanobacteriota > Cyanophyceae > Nostocales > Nostocaceae > Nostoc > Nostoc sp. DSM 114167. The sequence continues at coordinate 942,788 of NZ_CP195116.1, read as the reverse complement.
TCATGACCAATGACCAATGACTAATGACCAACGACCAACGACCAATGACTAATTCGCCATGCATTTAAAAAATCGTCTTTTCTGGATCGCTGCCTTCATTGCTTTTTTCTTAGACCAAATAACAAAGTACTGGGTAGTACAAAGCTTTAGCTTGGGACAGACACTACCACTCTTACCTGGTATCTTTCACTTTACGTATGTCACTAACACTGGTGCAGCTTTTAGTCTGTTGAGTGGGAAAGTAGAGTGGTTGCGCTGGCTATCTTTAGGAGTGAGTTTAGTATTGATAGCATTGGCGTTACTTGGCCCAACATTAAATTTGTGGGATCAGTTAGGCTATGGCTTGATTTTAGGTGGAGCTATGGGCAACGGTATCGACCGTTTTGTTTTAGGCTATGTCGTTGATTTTCTTGATTTTCGCTTGATTAACTTTGCTGTATTTAATGTGGCAGATTCATTTATTAGTATCGGTATTGTTTGCCTGTTAATTGCTTCCTTGCAAAAAACACCGACTTCAACTGGCAGATCCCATTAAACTATTAAGCCTGGGATGATTAATCCCAGGCTATTGACTTAGTGAAACCTTTGCTCAGTCTTATATGCGAAGACTTTACTTATAAGGTTTTTATCAATTTTTATTTGTCACCTAACACCAGTTATGCAAACTGGTGCAAGAGTTCACGAAAGATGCACCGACGATCGCTGATGGCAAACCATTATTTAGATTATGCCCCAGCTTTAAATTTAGTTACCTGTCGTAGGAGTTTTTGGTGAACTAGAGCCGGGAGTACTGGGAGAGCTACCGGGTTCGAGGCTGCTACCAGGAGTGCCAGGAGTGCCAGGTTGTTCTGGTGTAGTTGAGCTACCTGGTTCGGTAGTGCTGCCAGGAGTAGTAGGTGCGCTTTCAGGAGTGGTTGGGGTTCCTGATGGTGGAGTTAAGTTGCTAGGTGCGCCTTCAGGAGTGGTTGAGCTTCCTGGTGGAGTTAAGTTGCTAGGTGCGCCTTCAGGAGTGGTTGGAGTAACGCTTCCTGGTGGTGGAGTTAAGTTGCTAGGTGCGCCAGGTGCCGATGGGGTTGTGCTTCCTGGTGCTGGAGTGGTTTCGGGAGTACCAGATCCAGAAGGAGTGCTTCCTGGTGCAGTTGTGCTGTCAGGAGTGGTGGTGCTATCAGGCGTTGTTGTTTCTGCTGGTGTTGTTTCTGCTGGTACTGTAGTGCTACCAGGAGCGCTAGGGGTGAGTGCTGTACCGCCGGGACAACGTGAATTAAGTGGAAAATTCTGGCACAGAATTTTCTTACCTTCTGGTGACAGCTTGATTTCCGCTGGTGCACTAGTGGAGTCGGTACTAGATTGGGCTATGGGGGATTTACTGGATTCGGCTACAGCAATATTAGTGGTAAGTGCCAAAGATAAAGCTGTACCAATCAAGCTCAGAGATTTTCCCATCATTTCTGAAATTAACCTCAACAGAACACTCGCCCCATTAAAGCAGATAACCAAGATTTAGAAAATCCTCCTAAATGAAGATATTTAGGTTTGTTTCAAAATATGTGGATATGTAAAATTGGTAACAATTAAATTCAGTTGTTTATTACTAGCTGGTGTTTAAAAATACAAAATAAAAAATTATACTTATAGTTATTGAAGGTTTAATACTAGCCTAGATTAAGCTTATGAAAATACATAAACAGTATTTACTTCTATGAAGAAGTGATTAAAATTATAAGTAATTTAATAGTTTGAATATAAATTTAAGTATAAATTAAATCAAAAAGTCCCGTAGAGCTAATTTATGCTTTGGCTTATGAGTAAAATGATGAAAGACTAACATCTAAAATTGATTGTAATTCGCCCGATTCTTCATTAAAAACTGTGATGTGAATAGCCGATGAGTTCTCCCCAACCCCCTCACAAGCCACAAACGTTACTAGGTCAACTGACTCAAGCAGTACATACGATTCAAGCTAGGGTCGATTTTTCAAAATTGGCGCTCAAGCCTAATGCCAAAGTACCGGAACTTTGGGTGCAGGATGCGGGGGCGGATAAAGCAGAGGTATATCCACTGTTGGGCGATCGCTATATTCTCGGTCGTAGCTCGAAATCCAGCGATATCGTTATCCGTAACCCTGTTGTCAGCCAAATTCACCTCTCATTATCGCGGAATTCTACTCAGCGCACACCAGTTTTCACGATCAAAGACGAAAACTCCACCAATGGCATTTATCGTGGGAAACGTCGTGTTAGTTCTCTAGAACTGCGTCACGGCGATATTCTGACTCTGGGACCCCCAGAACTAGCGGCTTCTGTACGGTTGCAATATGTCGATCCACCAGCATGGTATGTCAAAGCTGCAAGTTGGACAGCTTATGGTGTTGGTGGTGTCAGTGCCCTGTTAACGCTGGTGATTGGCGTCGAATGGCTGAAATTTTCAGTCAGACCTCTACCGACAGCGACACGCGCCCCAGTAGTTGTTTACGCCCGTGATGGAGCCACTCCCCTGAGAGAACCTCGGACAATCTCTCATGTGGACATGAAGCGATTAGAGGAATTTGGCCCTTATTTGCCTGCTGCGGTAGTGGCTTCAGAAGATAGTCGTTATTACTGGCACTTTGGGGTTGATCCTCTGGGGATTTTACGAGCTGTGTTGATTAATAGTCGCACCGGGGATGTGCAACAAGGAGCCAGCACTGTTACCCAGCAAGTTGCCCGCAGTTTGTTCCGCGAGTATGTAGGTAGACAAGATACCCTTGGCCGAAAATTGCGGGAGGCAGTTGTCGCCCTAAAACTCGAAACATTTTACAGCAAAGATGATATTTTGCTGATGTATTTAAATCGGGTTTTTTTGGGAGGAGATACCTCTGGCTTTGAGGATGCAGCCCGATATTACTTTGAAAAGCCGGCTAAAGAATTAACTTTGGCAGAAGCAGCAACATTGGTAGGAATTTTACCAGCACCCAACGCCTTCGATTTTTGTGGGGATGGGCCAAATAAGCTAGAAGCAGCTGAATACCGAAATCGCGTAATTAAGCGGTTGCTGGAGATGGGCAAAATTAAAGCAGAGGATGCGAACCGAGCTAGACGTTCCACTGTTCAAATTAGTCCTAAAGTCTGCGAACAGCAAGCGAAAACGATCGCACCTTATTTTTACAGTTACGTCTTCTCTGAACTCGAATCAATTTTGGGGGAGGGAGCTGCAAGAGAGGGAAACTATATCATTGAAACCAAGCTCGACCCAACCATACAGAGACAAGCAGAAGCAGCGTTGAATAATTCGGTGAACAACTCTGGTAGAACTTTTAATTTTTCTCAAGGAGCATTAGTCACTCTTGACTCTAGTACAGGCAGTATCCTGGCAATGGTAGGCGGGACTGATTACAAAAAAAGTCAGTTCAATCGTGCTGTTCAAGCTAAAAGACAGCCAGGTTCCACCTTTAAAATTTTTGCTTACACCGCCGCGATTCAACAGGGAATTCCAGAATCAAAAAGTTATTCTTGCGCCCCTTTAACTTGGCAAGGCTTTACTTATAAACCCTGTCGTGCTGGTGCTGACACTAGTTTAGATATTGCCACCGGACTGGCGCTTTCAGAGAATCCCATCGCCTTGCGAGTTGCCAGAGAAATCGGGCTGGATAAAGTCGTGGCAATGGCACAGCGTTTGGGGATAAAATCAAACCTCGATCCGGTTCCCGGTTTGGTACTGGGTCAAAGCGTAGTCAATGTTTTGGAAATGACTGGTGCTTTTGGCGCTATTGGCAATCGCGGTGTGTCAAATCCTCCCCATGCCATTAACCGAATTTTAGACAGTGGTGATTGCAGCGATCGCAATGATATCAAAACCTGTCGCGTAATCTACTCCTTCGACCAAGATCCAGGTGCCAACAAACGAGTGTTGACAACTAATGTCGCCGATGAAATGACTAGTTTGATGCGTGGTGTAATCGCCAGAGGTACTGGTCGTAGTGCTGCCATTGGATTAGGGGAAGCTGGTAAAACTGGCACGACTGATAAAAACGTTGACTTATGGTTTATTGGTTTTATCCCCAGTCAGCGACTTGTAACTGGCGTTTGGCTGGGAAACGACAATAATTCCCCGACATCTGGCAGCAGTGCTCAAGCAGCTCAATTATGGGGAAATTATATGCGGAGAATTACACGGTAATTGGGCATTGGGTATGGGGCATTAAGAATTGGGAACTATCGATCGATAAATGATCGATGGACTTTTGTGAGAAGACCTGATTTTGAGGACTTAGAAGTTTATCAACTTGCCCAAAAGCTAGCTAATGAAATTTGGCGTATTGCTAAAGGATGGGAAAAGTTTACTAAAAATACACTGGGCAAACAAATTGTTCGGTCTGCTGATAGTATTTGTGCGAACATCGCAGAAGGTAGAGGCAGGTACAACGATCAAGATAATCGGCGTTTTGTCAAGATTGCGAGAGGGTCTATTGTATGAAACTATCAGTTGGTTGAGTTAGCCTACGCCAGACAGTTATTGACAAATGAACAGGTAAAGAGTAAAACCAATTCTTGATGAACTATTACCCAAGCTCACATGCTTACCTAAAAACCAAAGGAAATAGGGAATAGCAACTTAATTCTCTTGCCCCATGCCCCATGCCCAATTACTGATATCCCTTCCAAGGAGTGACTTCAAGCTTACCGTTAGGCTTGAATATCACTTGGAAATGGGCTAGAGGTTCTTTGTTATTGGGAGCAGCTACATTAGAACCATAAATGTCGTTAAACATCTTAGGAAGAGGTGTTTCTCGGAAATAATCAAAGGCGACTTGATTAAGTGGTTCATAGTCAGCAATTACACCATCTTTGTTGACCGCTACCCGATATTTCAAATCTCGCGTAAAGGTGGGAGTGCCACTCCAGTTTTGACGAACTGTATTATAAAGCTTTTGATTTAAACCTTTAGTGATATTAGAGTCAGTAATTTTTGCACCGACTACCTCTGGTGTCTTAGCATATCCTCGCCAAGGGCTAACTTGCAGCACACCATTTGTAGTAAACACTATTCGGAATTGAGCGATTGGTTCATTAGAAATGGGAGCGCGGTTAGCAGGATTATAAAGTAGGTTAGGCAGAGGAGTTTGCCCGACTTCTTGATTGGCCTCTTTATTCACCGCTTTATAACCAACGATCGCTCCATCCGCAGCTACACCCAAACGATAGATCAAATCCTGTTGCAATCCTGAACGCTTAGTCCAAGCTGGATGAACTTGGTTATACACTTGACGATTCAATGCACGCAACTGGGATGGATCGGTAATTTCTGGAACTGTATTTAAAAGTGCTTCTAAATCTTTAACTACTGGCTTTTCATTGGCTGTGGGTGGTGTCGTCGGTGTTGCAGCCTCGATGGGTGTTGCAGCCGCTGATGCTGGAGGATTAAGGTTCTTTGTTGTAGAGCTAGTTTGCTCATCTGGCTTAGGCTGCGGTGGACGAATTTGGGGAGGTGGAATCAAGTTAAATGCGATCGCTGCTACTGCTAAACTTGATACTCCTATAGCCGCAGGAACAGCCTGCTTGATTACAGCCTGACTGGCACCGCCATAGCGTCTAGTAACTGGTTGTAGTTCTAAGGATAATTCTGGTAAAGTCTGAGTATCAGCAAAAAACTGATCCACTGCTTCTACCAAATCAAACAACTGTACCGTATTCAAATCTATTTCAATCGGCGGACGTTTAGAATTATTAGAGCGATCGAACCCCTCTGGAGCATTCTCTGAATGTATGATTAACCTGTGGCGGTTGCCGTCAATTTTTTGAAACTCTACTAGCTCCGATTCCTGGTTGTGTGCTTGTGGATTGGGTACAGTACTCAGAAATTCTTGGGCGTAACCACTAACAGCCCTCACCAAACTTTCAAAAAATTCTCGCCCTCCGGTTAGGGGTTGATTGTAACCAGATAAATAGCATTCTGCATTTACCAATATTGATAATTCTGGGCGCATTTCCTGAAACTGTGCAGCCCTAGTGACATCACTTAACCCTTCTAAAAGAAGAGTACAATTAGGTAGACTGTACTTACGTTGAATATTCATTCCACTTCACCGTCAAAAAGACTAATCCAGAACCGCTGCATTCCAGCAGTACCAGTACAAAATAGTAATTGTCCTAACAAATTTATTGCTAGCGCATCTAATTTTTCATCAGAAGTTAATGCTAGTACACCAGAGCGTCGAGCATTCATCCGGCTTTTAAAATGCGCTCTAAACCGCTCTAAATAATTAGATAGCCGCAAATTCTGTTCTAATGGAATCTGTTTTTCTTCCATTTGTTGACATATCATTAATAACTGACGGATGACAACAGTTAAACGCCGTGCTATATAGCAAGCAATGACCACCAAAGCTTTTGCTTCCATAATAGTTAAAGGACGGCGTATGTGCGCTCTTCGTAGCGGGTTAGAGCTACGCATCCGCCATAAATTCACCCTGTCTTTAACAATTCCTTTAAGATCCAACTCTTGAGCAAAAGCCAGGATTGCTTCCGAACCACCAAGTTCTAAAGCTTCAATTGCCAGTAAAATCAGGTCAATTTGCAGCCTGGTTCTCCGAGGACACGTTTTGGAAGCGATCGCAGGATCTGGTAAAGTGTCCAGAATCATCGGCAGTGAATCTTGGGTTGGACTGTTGAACGGCGTTAAACTTGCTGAAACATTCATTCTATAAATACCTTGTGCGGTTCCAACAGACTAGATAAAACAAATTTAAGATCGGTAGCCAAGACTTGAGCCTTAGACTTGTGGCAGTAGCATGACTACCTGATATATACATTACTTAACTCTTTCTACTCAAAGTTTTCCCTATATTGAAATCAAAATTTTAAAACATAACTAAATTCACCTCATTTCTTAGTGAAATACCTTTTATAGCTTGGTTTAGATTCTAATTATCGTCAATGAAGAGCGAAGCTTCAGCCTTTATCCCTACTTGACCCCCAGCGTATGACATTATAGTGTACGATTTTTCAGGTATCTGAAATTGGGCATTAAGCACTTGTACTGAGCGACTCGTGCCGAGCAAAGCCGAGGTAAGTCGAAGTATTGGGCATTGGGTATTGCTGATTAATTTTTCTACCTCATTTCCCATGCCCCATTCCCCATTCCCTACTCCTTTATTCCCCATTTTATGGATTTAAAGTCTCTCGTTCGTAACATTCCAGATTTCCCGAAACCCGGAATTTTATTTCGGGATATTACTACGTTACTGCGCGATCCAGAGGGACTGCGCTACACTATTGACTTTTTAGCACAAAAATGCGATGAAGCTGGAATAACAGTTGATTATGTCATTGGTATGGAGTCGAGAGGATTCATTTTTGGTTCGCCTCTGGCTTATAAATTAGGAGCTGGTTTTATTCCCATCCGCAAAAAAGGGAAGTTACCAGCAGCCGTTCACTCAATTGAATATCAACTAGAGTATGGTACAGATTGCCTAGAAGTGCATCAAGACGCTTTACACCAAGGTAGCCGAGTTTTGATTGTCGACGACTTGATTGCCACAGGTGGGACAGCGAGTGCCACAGCTAAATTGGTGCAGAAAATTGGCTGCGAACTAGTAGGATTTGGGTTTATTATCGAGCTACGGGATTTACAAGGGCGTACACATTTACCGGACGTGCCGATTATCTCTTTAATTGAATATTAGTCATTAATCATTGGTCATTAGTCATTAGTCAGTAGAAAAACAACAGACAAAGGACAGATGACAAAGGACAAATGACAAATGACAAAAGACAAAGGACAAAATATAAATGACATCTACGAAAATTTCCTTGGAGACCGGTCGGGATTGGCTAATCAGGCTAGTCACGAGCGAAACTTTTGTTTATGTGGCAAAGCGACTATTGCAGGCACTGCTAACCTTGTTGTTGGCGTCAGCGTTGTCGTTTTTCATCATTCAACTCGCTCCCGGTGATTATGTAGATACGCTGCGGCAAAATCCGAAGATATCTCCTGAAAGAATTGAAGAAATCAAACGGCAGTTTGGTCTAGATAAGTCTTGGCCAGAGCAATTTGGGCTGTGGCTATGGCGAATCTTAACCAAAGGAGATTTTGGCACGAGTTTTATTTATCAACGTTCAGTGGCATCGCTGTTGTGGGAACGAGTACCAGCGACTTTGCTATTAGCGATCGCATCTCTAATTGTCACATGGGCGATCGCCATCCCTTTAGGGATCTTTGCCGCTGTCAAACAAAATAGACCAGCAGACCGGATTTTACAAGTGATTAGTTACGCAGGACAAGGCTTTCCTAGTTTCATCACTGCCTTAGCGCTGCTGGTTTTAGCCCAAATCACCTCACCATTTTTTCCAGTGGGTAGCATGACTAGCATCAATCACTCAGAACTATCGTGGTTTGGCAGAATCTTAGATATCGGCTGGCACATGATTTTACCCACCATCGCACTCTCAATTACGAGTTTTGCGGGTTTGCAACGCATCACTCGCGGCGAATTATTAGATGTCCTGCGTCAAGATTACATCCAAACGGCTCGTGCCAAAGGTTTACCAGAAAACCGCGTCATCTATGTTCATGCACTCCGCAACGCTATAAATCCCTTAATTACTTTATTAGGTTTTGAATTAGCTGGTTTATTAAATGGTGCCTTCATCGCCGAATTTTTCTTCAACTGGCCTGGTTTAGGGAGATTGGCTTTACAGGCTTTACAAGCTCAAGATTTATATTTATTAATGGCAAGCTTGGTTATGGGCGCAGTACTTCTGATTGTTGGCAATTTAATCGCCGACTTGATGCTCAAAGCAGCCGATCCACGCATTCGCCTAGAAAATCTTAATTAACGTGAGTTCGACAAGCCCTTTTTTGACCTCTACCAACCCCTCTTGGACACGGAGAGGGAAGCCAAAACCCTAATTTCTCTTTGCTCCTCCCTTTCCCCGTGGGAGAGGGAGGTTGGGAGGGAGAGGTACATCGAACTCACGTTTAATTAGCAGCAATTATAAAATTCAAAAAATCAAAACTTATTGGGCGTTTTCCAAAATCCTGCCAACTATAAAACAACAAAGAAATAGCCAGAGTGCGGATGTTGTTCAAGAAAGTGTTGCTTATTCCTCATCCTAGAATTTGGCTACTCTCAGTTTCAAGCTATTTCTGTACGCTGCAAAAAATTGTGAATTGCTGTTTAACTAATTATTTTACTAAGATTTAGACTTAGGTTTTCTAAGCGGGCGGCGGGAATCGAACCCGCATTAATAGCTTGGAAGGCTATAGTTTTACCACTAAACTACGCCCGCAATTTTCCAACTCTATAAACTTAACACAGCTTTTGCCAAAATTCAAGTATTTAGTTGGAATTGGCGGGTTGCATTTTGATCCTGACATACAAATTGCTCAATTCTGGTTTTGTGCCATCGTTATTGTGGGCAGCAAGAAAGTTTTCTGTTTTGAAAACTTCCCTCAATACTTGCTCGTATGTACTTTTTTCACTTTGCAGTTTTGCTGGTTCTATTTCTAGAACTACAGCCTGTTGAAAGTTGCCATTCTGATCGATTATCAAGCTAGCCAAAAGTTGTGCTGGTTCGAGTTTTGAATTCTGGATAAGAAAACTTGGGTCTAATTGTTTTGTGTTGCTTCCCTTGTATAAAGCGATAACATCGGGTAAAGCATCTTGTCGGAATCCTTTTGATTGTATCAAGCTAATCACTTCATCTCTAGATAAGGGAGCTACTATTGCTACCGATGCTCCTCCAGTCGAAGTTGCGGGAGTTTCTCTAGTTGAAGTCGCTGGAGTTTCTCTAGTCGAAGTTGCTGGAGTTTCTCTAGTCGAAGTCGCTGGAGTTTCTCTAGTCGAAGTTGCTGGAGTTTCTCTATTTTCAGGTTCTAAAACTGGTCGATTTGATGGAATACCTGTTGGTAGTTGCGTTCCCTTTCCCAGTTTAATTTCTTGACGACGCTTCCAAGGTAAATTACCGATTGGAACTGTAGGTGTCGGCGTGGCTTTAGCTATAGGTTTCGGTGTGGCTTTAGGTGTAGGTTTTGGTGTCGGTGTTGGTGTGGCCTTAGCTATAGGTTTCGGTGTGGCTTTAGGTGTAGGTTTCGGTGTCGATGTGGCTTTAGCTATAGGTTTCGGTGTTGGCGTGGGGACTATCTGCTGTCTAGAAGGTTCGCTATTAGGTTGAGAGGCGTAAATTCGGCTCTTTTTCTGGAAATTTTCAGGAGGATTTATTGCGCCAATCTCTTCATTTTTAGGCGTAGTTCGTGCTGTTTGTGATGAACGTGCTGGTACAGACTTTTGAGTAGAGGATAGTGGCTTTGACGAAACTATTTTGGCTGTTGATTTTGATTTGATTATTGATTTTGTTTTAGGAGCAATTTCTATCAATTCGATGGGAACAGCAGATTGATTTTGCTGGGGAAACCACAGACTAAATGCATTAGATGAGCGCATCAGCCAGAACACCAGCAAGTGCAGAGAGACTGAACTGACAACGACAAAAATCCACAAACCTGGTGGATCGGTGTGTCGTCTCCAGACCTTGGCTGGAATTGGAGTTTTGTCTGCAACCGATGGTGTCATATTATATAAACTGGATATGATTATGCACTTTTACTCATTGGTAATGCTTTAAAATACCAGTCTAAATTTTAGCGATTAACCATTACCTCTGGTGAAACAGCAAAAGTCAAAACTGTTTCATCTACTCCTTTAAGTTCTAGCGGACTCCCTTTAGTAATTTCTCCTTCCTGCAAATAATCTGCTACGGCAGCAGAAACTAGAATCGTACCGGGAATAGCGGCAGCTTGCAACCTTGCGGCAATATTGACACTTGGGCCAATAGCAGTATAATCGGCGCGTTCAGCGCTACCAAACATCCCCACAACAGCAGTACCTTGGTGAATACCACACCGGAACTGTACGCTATTAAGTTTGTCGCTATCGAATACACCTTGCTCTCGCCAGCGCTGGTTCAAGTCAGCCAGTGAGTGGTGCATTGCTCTTGCTGTATTAATGGCACGACGCACTTGTTCGTTAGGGGTTAGTTCTTCCGGCGCTCCATATAAAGCTAAAATAGCATCTCCCATAAATTTATCTACAGTGCCGCCATTGCTAAAGACAACTTTGGTCATTGCTTCTAAATATTCATTTAGCAGCTCTGCAACTCGTCGGGATCTGAGAGTATTTGCTAGCTGTGTAAAACCCACAATGTCGCTAAACAAAACTGTAATTAAGCGTGGTTCTGGGCGCAAATCTAACGTTAAATCTCCGGTTGCGGCTTTTTGCACCAATACAGCAGGCAAAAAGCGCTTTAGCACTGATTCTGTTAGATAAGTATTTAACTCCACAATTCGCCGTTCATTTTCTTTCAACGCTAAAAGATTGCGAACTTCCGCCAAAAGTTCCCGATCGTTGAATGGTTTTGCTAAATAAGCGTCCGCGCCATGTTCTGTACCTTCAATGCGGGTTTCTTCATCTACTTTTGCTGTCAGCAGAATGATTGGTGTTCCTTTCAACGTCTCCTCATTGCGGATCATCTGAATCATCTCAAGTCCGCTCACTAACGGCATCATTAAGTCAGTCACAATCAAGCTGGGTAGAATTTCCTTCGCTCTACTGTGCCCTTCATGACCGTTACGAGCTGTCTGTACATGATAGCCATTACGGCGGAAAATTTCAGATACATAGGTTCGCAAATCGGGGTTGTCATCTACAACTAAAATTGAGTGCTGAGTCTCATGTGCTGAGTCTTGAGTATCAACACTGGGAGAGAGGTTTATTGTAATATCTTCAATATTGTCTGTTGTTGACTCTACTAGTTCTAAATCAGCTAATTCTACGCTAGCGCGGTTTGTATTCAGTTCGGTAGGCGTTTCTAGTACTTGCTGTGCAGGTAAATGAGCATTTCCAGTCACCAGCCATAAACTAAAAGTAGTACCTTCACCATAAACTGATTCTACAGTGACTTGACCGCCATGTAATTCTACTAATTCTTTAACTAAAGCTAAACCCAAACCACTGCCTTCATAGGAGCGGTTTGCTGAACCTTCAGCTTGGCGAAAGCGCTCAAATAGGTGGGGAATTTGTTCTTTAACAATACCAATTCCAGTATCCTGCACTTGTAATATGCAGCGATCGCGCTCAGATTTTAGCCTGACACCGATCGTGCCACCTTCGGGAGTAAACTTCATGGCATTTGACAAGAGATTGTAAACCACCTTGTCAAATTTTTCCATGTCCAAGTACACTGTCGAACATTCATCTAACTGGGTGACGAGATGCAGTCTCTTTTTCTCACAGTAGGGACGAAAAGATTCCACTATTTGGCTGACAAATTCGACTAAATCGCAGGGATGGAAGCTAGGCTGCATTCTCCCCGCATTCAGGCGTTGTAAATCCAAGAGTTGATTTACCAGTCGCAGGAGGCGGCGGGAGTTACGCAGGGCGATCGCACTTTGAGAGTAAGATAATCCCTCACCAGCCGCTACTGCCGACTCTAAAGGCCCTTGAATCAAGGTAATCGGTGTGCGGAACTCATGGGAAATATTTTGAAAAAATTCAGTTTTTTGTTTGTCTAATTCCAGTAAGCGTTCAGCTTGTTGGCGAGTTTTTTGATACAAATGTGACTGCTGCACAGCGATCGCGGCTTGTGCTGCCACTGCTTTCGCCAAATCGATATCAGATGGCAACCATTGGCGTACTTTTTTACCTTCGTGCAAAGTAATACTACCGATACATTTACCATCAGCCAATAATGGCACAAACATTAGCGATCGCGCTGGCATTTTTAAAGGTAAATCAAAACCCCGCATATCTAAAGGAGAATGGCTTACATTACCAATTACCACAGGTTCATGTGTCTGTAGCATTTGTTGGAGGATGGGATTTTCCTGAATCGATGCTTGAGAATAGGGTAATCGCTGGTTTGATAAGTGATGATTGCTACTTGAATTATTATCTGGGGCTGACGCTCTTAAATTTTCTAGATATTGAAAACTATCATACAAACCCACACATTCAACAAACTTATCTTCCTCTGTCCACAAAGACAAGACGCACCCATCAACTTGTAAAGCTTGTCCCAATTGTTGGGTAATAGCCGCAAAAATATCTTGAGGATCTAAGCTAGAGCGAATCGCGCTAGTAATTGTATTAATCAAGCTCTCTCGCTTGGCAAGGGCACGTACTTGTTCGTAAGCATAAGCTTGAGACAAAGCCAAGGCTGCCTGATCTGCTACCATCAAAACTAACTGCACCTCATCATCGCTCCAGAAGCGAGGAACAGAACACTGGTGCAGTGCTAGTACTGCCATCAGTTCTTGTTGGCAGATCAATGGCACAACTAAACTAGAACAAATGTTAGCAGCAGCAAAAGCTTGCGCCCGCAGACGCAGTTCGGGAGTGTTACCGTGAATGCGCTCATCATCAATCACATCGTGAATCACTTGAACTTCGCGGGTTTCCCACACTGTCTGAGCTAAAAGAGGGAGAGGAGTTGCAGAGGATATAGCGGGTAGAGGGGAAAGACTTACTGCCACTTCTTTTTTGCTCTCCTGCACCTCTGTCTCTTCAGAAAGAGGCTTCTGATAAATAAACCCTTTATCCGCCAACTGCTCATCTTGGAAGGGACGTAGCAGACAAACATCCACCTCCAACATGTGACCCACTGTGTCTACAATTGCTTGCAAAATTTGTCTGTAGTCTAAAGCACTGCGAATCGTATTGGTAACAGTATTCAGCAGCGATTCTTGACGAAGTGTGCGGGTAAGTTCGCGGGTTCTAGCTTTGAGGACATTGTGGGTATCCAAAGCTTGGCGTACCACTGCTTTGAGTTCCTCCGCCTCCCACGGTTTAGTGACATACTTAAATACCTTACCAGCGTTGATTGCTTCCACCAAGTCTTCGACATCGGTGTAGCCAGTTAAAATTATCCGAATAATATCTGGATATTGAGTTGCTGTCAGGCTCAAAAATTCTGTACCGCTCATCATTGGCATCCGCTGATCGGAGATGATCACCGCGATCTCTCCTTCTTGAGCCAGCAGATCGAGGGCCGCAGGGCCAGAGGTTGCCCTTAGCACCTTATAATCACGATAAAAAGTGCGGTAAAGCAAGTCAAGGTTGTCTGGTTCATCATCGACAACCAAAATTTTAGGCTTACTGTTTGCTTGGGATTTCATGCACCGCTTTCCTGCTGCAACGGCAGTCGGATAAAGAATAATCTGATCAGGTAAGGATTTTTCTGAGTCAGGTAAGAGCAGAGCATTTCGACCAATAGGGCTGTTTGGCTACATGACTGCTGAGTGTGGGAGCGTTTACTCACAGTAATTCGTCTCAATTGCTTGTGCCGATTACCGTTTGGGTTGGTGCAGGGTAATTGCTTTCATTGTCAGTTTTAGTGTTATAGAGTCGACGCTTGCTTGCCAAATCTTTTTTCACCTCCTGTGAGCAATGTCTGATAATACATACAGCGCTCATAGCCAGCAGAAAAATCCAGATAAAGCTGCATATTAAGTTTTCCCTCCACAGTTGTTGTAATAACACTTGCAGGTAAATTTTATTTATGGTAGTCATGGTAGAGTCAGCAAAATTAAAACAATAAGATTTAAAGCCAAAGTATACTATTAGACAAATACCTCTTTCTAATTTAGCAATCAGAACTATCATTAAGACAAGTGGTAGTGGTTGGGGAGTTAGAGATTAGGGATTAGGGAACCTTACAGATTCTTGTCACAGTAACTGTACAGCTTACTTCTAGGACTTAGTAGTAAAGTAGTATCAGTGTGCGGTAACTGCAAAAAACAAGTTCAGTACTGTAACCAAGGGTAGTTTGAAACCAGAGTTTGCCAATAGTGTACTTACTTAACAATTTTGGAGATGCTGCTTACAGATAAGTTATGCTATTCCTCTGCCCACTCGCTGAAAGCTCTATCACTTTAGAGATGTTTTTGTGGTAATCAGTTTGAGATTCTGCTTACCTAAAAGAAGGTATGCAATGAATATACTGAGTTTAAATAGATTTATGAAGTTGTAACTCCTAAGCTCGACTTCATCCAAAATTAAGAACTCGGTTTTCTTTATCCGGCAAAAATCCTGGCTTTTTGGCAAATACTTTTCCACGTCACAGATTATCAATGAAGTTAAAAAAGTAAAACTACCGTCCCACAAAGGTTTTAGCGATTGCGATCGCGTTGAAAAAAAATGGATAAAGTCGAGCTAATACTCTTTCAAAAATGCGGATTATAAAACTCCAAACTAAAATGTAAAATTTATTTAATCTACAAGAAAAAGCGAATTAGCAATATTGGTTCAGTTAAATCTCCTCGGCAACTCTATAAGTTCTGATTTAGTTTAAATCTTGTTTTAGGATATTTGAGAAAATTTTTGTTGAATAAAATCAATACTAAACTAGCCTTGAAATATCGGTTTTTTCACCCATACCACCAACAGCCAATCAATCCAGCTTCCTGCCAATTCCAAATTCGTACAGCTACACCTGCTGATTTGATTGGTGTTGCCCAAATTATTACTGAAAGCTTTCATTCCCACAACGGTATATGGGGATGGGCTTTTCCGTTGCTACGTCTGGGTATTTACGAAGACTTAAGGCATCGGATGGCATCACCTGCACCCCGTCATCTGTGCTTAGTTGCCCTTGAAGCTACTACTGGTGAGGCTAATAACTTAGTAGGGAGTGTGGAAATGGGTGTACGCTACAGTAGTGATTCATGGAGCGAGGTTGGTGTAGGTTTTCCTTACTTATCTAATTTAGCGGTTCACCCAAAATACCGTAGACATGGTGTGGCTTCAGGATTACTTACTAGCTGTGAAAAAGTCTCTCGCGAGTGGGGATTTCAAGACTTATATCTCCATGTTTTAGAAAATAACCATCAAGCACGACAGCTTTATTTCAAGCTGGGATATCGAGTGCATAAAGTCGAATCTAATTGGAATACATTTCTTCTAAGACGCTCAAGCCAGATGTTATTGCACAAGCACCTGAGTGCTGATTCCATTCTCTGAGTTTTATTTTGGCAATTGTCAAGTTTTGTATTCCATTCCAATTAATTCAATAAATCTGTAACTCATAGCGGTAATCAAACACAAACTAAGCTAAACCACGTCTACCTTTAGAACTATAATTATTTTGACTCAGAGAAAGCTCAAAACTCAAGCCAGGAGTAGATAATATACTCTTTTTAAGAACTCTAGGTTTTCAAATGAACGGGGTTTAATTAGAAATTTAGCCAATATTATCTAAATATCCAGATAAATCCGCTTTGATTTCCAAGATTTACTTGATTTAGCAGGCAAGAGCTAACGATAAAGAAGGCTCTTTGAGTTATACTAAGTTTTTTCACGCAATCAAATAGGAGTCTTATTAAATCAAAACTCAAAGATGTTTGTTAATTTACAAAGCGAGTAAAAAGCTTTTGATAATTTTTTATCAAAAGAATATTTGATTTTAACTTGATTACGAAAAATGCCCTCGTCGCTATAAACAAATTATCTTTTTGGTAAATATTTTTAATATTAAAAAATGTTAACTTTCACGTTTGGGATTTATGCTTAACAAATTTTTTCAAGCATTCGATATAGATGAAAATGGACTATAATGGGAACATAACGCAAAATCGCGTTGAAAGAAATCATTGCTTCCTCATAATAACTTTGTAATTCATATATTCATCTTTATAAAAACTTTAAGAAAACATTAGTATGGTTTACAGACAAATCTAGTTATATCTCATAAAATATAATCACTCAATTACTGAAACAACGCCTATATATTGCTATTTTTAGTTAGATTGACAGAAAGGTCTTGATAATAAAAAAATTCAAAAACTTGATTTGATATAACAGCTAGTTCTGTTTTGAAGTGCATACTACAACAACATTCATTAAAAGTTTAAAAAACATGGATAGCGAACAGCATCGACGCTATCAGACCTCTATGGTATCAACTTATTACCCTGAAACTACTTTCCTTGACTCTGTTGTCATGTCAGACGGAACTGAGCAATCGCAAGGCTCGGATATCCTTACACGTTTGCACAGTGGAGAAGTTTTCATCGTCAATAGTCGTAGGCGAAATGGATTAATACTCTTTAAACGCTACCATGCAGAGTTTGCTGGGCCTGGGGCTGCTGTGGGTGGGGATTACGATTGTGATTGCCAAAGGGCACTGCCCATAGGTAATCTTTCTTTATTAACTCCTGAATCTAACGAAGAACGCCAGAAGGCTTACTTGATTAGACGACAGTGGATTCGATTGATCAAACAAATTACAGAAAATCCACTGCCTGGGCAGCGAGTCCAGAAGATTCTCGATCAATTTGAACAATACTTTCCACCAGAAATAGTGGCTCTTTTGCCGGATGTTGCTTTTGCTCTTTTAGTAGGTGTGCTGCCACAAACAGTTGGAGTAGTACGCCGTTTGGGCAGTGAGGTAAATAGCAGGTTTAATTACTGAGTAAATTGCTAAGATGACAAATTTGCCAAAGCAGCTTTTACTCGATTGACGGTGCGGGCGTTTTCTTCTATCGTTCCGACAGTAATTCGTAATCCTCCGCTAATGTGCCGTACAAGAGTGCCGAGTGTTCTAAGTTTCTGGTGGAAAGTTTTTAAAGCAGCTTCTTGTGAATTAAAGCCATTTGGTTTAAGACGCAGGTAAATAAAGTTGGCAGCACTTGGAGTAATTTGTAGTTTTGGTTGCTGGGATAAAATTTCGATGAGTTTAGCTCGTTCACTCAAGGTCTGGGGAATTGATTCCAGCAAGAGTGTACGATTTTGTAAACCAACTAAGGCAGCTGCTATGGAAAAACTGGGGAGATTGTAGGGTAAGCGAACTTTTTCTAAAATGGCGATCGCTTCGGGATGGGCAACGCAATAACCAATACGGAGAGATGCCAATCGGAAAGCTTTAGAAAAAGTGCGTAATATTACCCAATTAGGATGCTGTGCTAATTCACCTACTAGGGTAGTTTGACTGAATTCAAAGTAAGCTTCATCAATTACTACTAAAATATGGTGTGGCAAGCTTCTTAACCACGCTAACTCTGCCTCAGTTAAGCTGTTAGCAGTCGGCGAATTGGGATGGACTACGAAAACTACGCGAATGGGAGGATTTTGAGTTTGTTCGATCGCCGACTGTGCAGCGCTGATGTCAATTTCAAAATTTGTTTCATTTCTCCCCACCGCCACCACAGGAATGCCCAAAGTTTGCGCCAAAATTCCGTACATTGAGAAAGTAGGATTGGCGACAAGAATTGACCCTTCTCCTCTTAGACAAGTGGCGATTAATAAAGAGCGGATTAGTTCATCTGAACCATTACCAACAGAAATATTGGCAGCAGTAAATAACGATGATGAGAGGTCGGCTGACTGATTAACGTACTGTGCGATCGCATTCTTAAGTGTTTCATGTCCGCCATCAGGATAACGATTTGTTTCAATTACTTGCTGATAAGTCCACGCTAGCTTTTCTTTTAACTCAGGTGGTAAATCGTAGGGGCTTTCATTTGTATCTAACCGATCGAACTGTGTGGCGACAGAATTGGCTGTATCGCTGCTAGGATGAGGTTTATAGGCACTGAATTGGGCTAAATCTGACCGAATGAAGGGAAGCATAGTTTTAGTCATTAGTCATTGGTCATTAGTCATTGGTCATTAGTAACTAACAAAGGACAAATGACTAAGGACATTATTTATGTGTGAGTCTAATATTTTACAACTTCAAGGTAATTGGCAAAAGAGGCGAATTGCCTGCCAAATTTCTTCCATAACATTACCCAAGGCGTGGTCACTGTCTAGTTCGATTAACTGCACCCAAGGACGGGAACGCGCAAAGTCACGACTAGCTTCGACAGGAATGACTTCATCCTTTTTGCCGTGCAAAATTAGCGTGGGGATAGGATGTTGCAAAAGTTTTTCTTGGTATTGGGCAGCATCTATGACGAAATCGTAATTTAAGGAAAGCGATCGCTGCTCTCCATAGTGGTAGACCATAATATATTTTTCTTGCTGCCAACGCTGTACTTCTTCATCTCCTAGCTTGGGCAACCAATGAGATAAAAACCCAAAAGCTGGTGCTAGCAAAACTAAGCGTTGCACTTGCAAATTTTTTTGTCCCAAGTGGGCAGCGGTCAAACCACCCAAACTTGAGCCAATGAGTGTTACTGGTGTAGAATCATTGCTGAATTCTGCGGCAACTTGCGCGAGCTGACGAGTGATTGTTAATTGGGAAAAATCGCCAGCATTGAGATCGGGAATTTTCAGCCTTGTCTGAATTTGGGTAAAGCGATCGCCTATATCCCGCGCTTTGGCAGATTTAGGACTAGAAGCAAATCCGTGAAGATATATGTAGTCCAAGATTGTTAATAGTTAGGAGTTAGGAGTGAGAAGTTATAAATTTTAAGTTTTAAGTTATCAGTTTATTTTTTCAACTCACAACTCGTAACTCATAACTATTATTACCGCAATGTGACAAATTCCTCTGCGGATGAGGGATGGATACCCACAGTGGCATCAAAGTCTTTTTTAGTTGCGCCCATCTTGACTGCGATCGCCACACCTTGGATAATCTCAGCCGCACTTTCACCTACCATGTGAGCGCCTAGAACTTTGTCGGTGTTACCATCAACCACTAACTTCATCATTGTCTTCTCTTGCTTACCAGTCAAACTGTGATACATGGGGCGGAAGCGAGTACGAAAAATTTTGACTGCATCACCGAGTTTTTCCCGTGCTTCGGCTTCTGTCCAGCCGACTGTCGCAGCTTCTGGGCTAGAAAATATGGCTGTGGGTACAGTTTCGTGACTGAATTCGCGGCGATTATTCCCAAATTCGCTATCGGCAAAGGCGCGACCTTCCCCAATGGCCACGGGAGTTAAATTGATTCGGTCGGTGACATCGCCAACAGCAAAAATATTCGCTTGACTAGTTTGACTATATTCATTGACTGCGATCGCACTTGTGGTAGGGTATCCAGGTCCTTCGATAGAACTAGCGACAATATCAACCCCAGCGTTTTCTAAACCTAATCCATCTATATTGGGAGTTCGACCGGTCGCTACTAAAAACACATCGGCAATTAGTGGTTCTTGGTCATCCCCTGATAAAGTCAGTTTCAACCCTTCTGGGACACGTTCAATTGCTTTCACCACATTATTCTTAATCAAGCGAATTCCGTGGTTCGTCATACCCTCTTCAATTTCTATGCGGACATCTTCATCAAAACCATTCAAAATCTTTTCACCTCTGGTAATTTGTGTCACCTCAGAACCCAAACCGCGCATAATACAAGCAAATTCCGTGCCGATATAACCAGCGCCAATAATGACGATGTGTTTTGGTTGTTCTTTTAAATGAAAGATTTCGTCGGAGGTAATCCCATGTTCCATCCCTGGTAAATCTGGTTTGACAGGACGCCCACCAACAGCAATTAAAATTTTGTCTGCTGTAACTTTACGTCCATCAACTTCTATGGTGTGGGGGTCTACCAATGTAGCGCGACCAGAAAATAGTTCTACTCCGGCTTTTTCCAAGAAGCTTATATGTAGTTGCGATAATCGCCGAACTTCCTTATCTATAGATGTAATGAAATATTCCCAGTCAAACTCAGCATTACCCACTTTCCAGCCATAGCCGGAAGCGTCGCTGAACAGTTCGGGAAAGTGAGAGCCATAGACCATGAGTTTTTTGGGAACGCAACCGCGAATCACACAAGTGCCACCAACTAAATCATATTCAGCGATCGCCACTTTTGCGCCGTAGCTAGCCGCTCGTTTGGAAGCCGCCAAACCTCCAGAACCCGCACCAATTACAAACAGGTCGTAATCAAAAGTCATAAGTTTATGTTCTCTTTAGCAACAAGTGAGTTCCTGGTAACTTACACACAGAACGTGATTGAACTATATAAGGATATCCGGTGAACGCTGTGTAAGTCCTGTCCTTGATTTAATCTAGCGTTAGCAGATGCTATCTGGTCGTAGGGAATATCACTTTTTGCTTTGGCGGCAGTAAAGGCAGTAGTTAACAGTTGTATAGTTCTGCCCCTAATCGAGCATAAGTTTGTGCTACCGCATTAGAGCAACTAAGTTCCACAGGAATTAGACAAAATTATGACAAGACGTACTGTCTTCGGCTTTCGCATAGCATTTTTTACCCCAATTAGCAATTTTTATGTACTTGGAGAGTCAGTTGGAGTTACGGGTGTTACGGGTGTTACAGGTGTTGGAGTTACGGGTGTTGGAGTTACTGGTGTTACTGGTGTTGGAGTTACGGGTGTTACGGGTGTTGGAGTGACAGGTGTTGGAGTTACGGGTGTTACTGGTGTTACTGGTGTTGGAGTTACGGGTGTTACTGGTGTTACTGGTGTTACTGGTGTTGGAGTTACAGGTGTTGGAGTTACAGGTGTTGGAGTTACAGGTGTTACTGGTGTTACTGGTGTTACGGGTGTTGGAGTTACTGGTGTTACGGGTGTTACTGGTGTTACTGGTGTTGGAGTTACTGGTGTTACGGGTGTTACAGGTGTTGGAGTTACTGGTGTTACGGGTGTTACAGGTGTTGGAGTTACTGGTGTTACGGGTGTTACTGGTGTTGGAGTGACGGGTGTTGGATCTGTTGAGGTTACGGGTGTTGGAGTTACTGGTGTTACGGGTGTTACAGGTGTTGGAGTTACTGGTGTTACTGGAGTTACGGGAGTTACGGGTGTTGGAGTGACGGGTGTTGGATCTGTTGAGGTTACGGGTGTTGGAGTTACTGGTGTTACAGGTGTTGGAGTTACGGGTGTTACGGGTGTTACTGGTGTTGGGGTTACGGGTGTTACGGGTATTACAGGTGTTGGAGTGATGGGTGTTGGATCTGTTGAGGTTACAGGTGTTGGAGTGACAGGTGTTACGGGTGTTACTGGTGTTACAGGTGTTGGAGTGATGGGTGTTGGATCTGTTGAGGTTACAGGTGTTGGAGTGACAGGTGTTGGATCTGTTGGAGTGACGGGTGTTGGATCTGTTGGAGTGACGGGTGTTGGATTTGTTGAGGTGTTGGGTAATTTCTCAGTTGCAGTTGAGGTGTTGGGTGATTTCTCAGTTGCAGTTGAGGTGTTGGGTGATTTCTCAGTTGCAGTTGAGGTGTTGGGTGATTTCTCAGTTGCAGTTGAGGTATTGGGTGATTTCTCAGTTTGGCCAACTGGTGGAGTTAGCTGCACAAAAGAGGGGTTTTCAATTACTCCCTCGCCTTTTATAGGTGACTGTGCTTTCAAAGCCGCAGCAGTTTCGGCTTGAACACTAGTAATTGCAGGATCGGGCGTAGGCACAGGACTCTGCCTGTTCAAATCAAGTTCCCGAACCATCTGGCTCGTTTCATAAAAATTTCTTAGATCAAAATCATATAATCTCTGAAATTCGCCTTTAATTATAATCACCATTTGTCCTGCTTCCAACACCTGAGTTTGAGAAGCTTTCTTGTTAGAAACTTCAATGCCGCTATTTGTCAGCGCACCCACAATCGTGGTGTCTGTTTGTTGGTCGTAGCGTACAAATAATGCCGATCCACGAATTGCTGCTGCTGCATTTGGTGTTTGTATACGTGTTTGCCCCTTTCCTGGTGGGATGAGCAACAACACAGTCCCATTTGTCAGTTTAAAGTCACGAGTCTTCGGTAAAAATTGAAATAACGCCTGTTCTCCAACTCGTGCCAAAGAGCCATCATTAAAACGCAAATCTGCGAGAGAAGCTCGACCAGTTGACAGCCCGTCTCCAGGGGTCATTGCATCTAATTTGCGTGCAGGACGTTTCTTCAATTTATCTTTGGGTATCAGTTGTACGATGTTGCGGAGATTTTGAATCTCTGCTCGCGTTAGAGGAGTTATAGCACTTACCCGATTTGGCAAAGGCAGTACTATAAGTCCCCATAAACCAATCACTAATAATGGAAACGATTTATAAAACATAGTTTGAGAAATTTTGACCTTCAACTAATATCATAAAAATTAAATTTTAAGCTAATACTAATTGTTGTAATAGTTTTTTAGGTAAATTAATTTAAATTTTAATTTAGATTTAATGCCTAAAATAGATAACAAGTGAAATAACTGACTCAGATTTGATGATTCTTTAAAACATTCAGTACACATCTATTGTTTTTTTCCTATTTACCTGTTCCTTATCTACGTAAGCAAGTTGATGAATCAAATTGGATTACTAATAACTATATGTATTTAGTTAATTTAACTTTTGCTGGTGAAAATGAAATTGTATTCAATAAAGTTTGTAGCATATTTAAAAGTTAGTATTTGATATAAATAATTAAATCAGAAGTACCTTACACATAATCCTTTATAATCAGTTCAGTTAGAGGCTCATTAATTATGAGGGACAATAACTTGCTAAGGATTTATTGTTAAATTACCCACTAGCTGTATTTCACTAAAATTTAAACAACAATTTATCGGAGCATCTCAGTTTGAGAAAAAATCTGGGTAAAAATCCGAAAAGCAGTAATTTTAGTTTGTAGTTTCAGTATATACCTACAAAGCTAAATATAGATACAATCAACTGTATCTTTGTAGTCGGAACTTCCGATACAGCTTGTGGGTCTACATTTGCCAAATGCAATCAATGCGATCTAACCAGATGCGACTCAAGAACTGGAAAAATTTGTTTTTTTGTATTTTGTTAACGTCCAGTGGTGGAAGCTGGTGTTGCATTAGAGTAGATGCGGCAGAATCTGCAATTACACATGTTTTACATCCTAATCATTTAGCAACTACACAGTTAACTCATGAGCAGTTATGTCATAAGTTGGAGCAAAAAGCAATTAACTCTTTGTGCAAGCTGTCGAGTGAGTCACATACTTTAGACTCTCGGATGCCGTTAAATCTAGCACAGCAAACACCAGAAACGACTCAAATCCCAGATCAAACCGAAGAACCTATAAATACTCAAAAGCAAAATGAACCGCCACAGCTAGAATCTCCGCCAAATAATTTGCCCATATCTCCTTCAGACTCAAAGGAGCAACTATTAAATTTACCTGAGAGAGAGTATCCTCAAAGGCGAGAGAGGTTGATAGAACTGCTACGATCGCCAAAACAACCGTTTGAATCTAATAGCGATCCCGAATTGGGATTGCGGGTGCGGTTACGACCCCTAGAACAACAACCCTTAGAACAACAGCTACCACCACCGACAGAACAACCTGTACCTCAGTTTAAACCTATCGGCTATCTACAAGGACGTGTCGGCTACTTCCAAACGAATAACATTTTTTCCTCAAATGATAATCCCATAGAAGATGGTTTAATTATTTCTGGACTGACACTAGCCTCTACATATTTTCCTTTGGGATCTAAGACTTTTGTAAATGGCTCAATTGATGGCAATCTGATTCGTTATATAAATCAGTCACAATATCATTACAACCAGGTGAGATTCAATCTCAGTATTTACCAGCAGCTATCTCAACGGATGTTTGGAGAAATCAGTTGGAGCAATCAACAGTTATTTTATGCCAACAGCAGCGATCGCCCCGATAGCTTCAAAGCAGGCGATCGCTTTTTAAATGAAAATTCCCTACAGCTATCTTTGGGACGCCGAGATCCCTTAACTTCAAGATTAACCCTAGATAGCTTCTACCAGTTGAATGTAAATTTTGCCGATCCCCAAAGTCGTAATCGGATAATCAATTCCTTTTGGGTATCTCTGAACTACTACTTGCAAAAGCCTCTCCAGGTTGGTATTGACTACCAAATGAGTTTATCAGACTTTACAGAGCGCGATCGAGAAGACGAATTTTATCGGCTATTCGGACACTTAAATTACCAAATATCCGATACCATTTATATGAATGTCCAAGCTGGAGTAAGTTTAGGTAGTTCAACCGCCGAAAACATTGATTTTGATGGTTGGTTCTTCAGTATTAATTATGGTTTGCAATTAGGTCGGTTTTGAAATTTGTCCTTTGTCATTAGTCATTTGTCGTTTGTCCTTTGTGATTTATCTTTTATTAAAAACTAATGACCAATGACCAATAACTAATGACTATAAATAAGAAATCCAATCACTCCAGCTACCAGCATAAAGTTTACCCTTGCTAATATCAGCTAATTCTAAAGAAAGTAAATTCACACAAGCAGTAACGCCAGAACCGCAATATACCAATATTTCTTCGGCTGTTTTTAGCTTTTCCCACCGACGGCATTGTTCTTCTGGAGGGAGTAGGTAGCCAGAAGAGTCTGTAACTTCTTGCCAGGGATAGTTGACTGCACCGGGAATATGTCCAGCAATTCGATCGATTGGCTCTCGTTCGCCTTGGTAGCGATCGCTCTCTCTTGAATCAACTAATACTACCTCATGGCTATCTTTGCGGCTTTTCACCGCTGTAATATCTACCACCTTTTCTGTTTGTACTTGAGGGACAAACCTACCCATTCGGGGAGGAGGAATAACATTTGTAACAGAATACCCAGCTTTTTGCCATCCAGCCAAGCCGCCATCCAGTACTGCTACTTGCTCATGTCCTAGATAGCGCAACAGCCACCATAGACGAGCCGCAAAGGCAAAGCGCGAATCATCATAAGCTACAACTAAACTTTTTTGGTAATTTACCCCAATCGCTGCCAATTTGTTAGCTATATCATTAGGGTTAGGTAAAGGATGTCTTCCGCCATGCTTACCCACTGGACTGGAAAGATCCTGATTCAAATCTAAGTAATATGACCCCTTTATATGACTTTTTTGATACTGTTGTTGTCCTAGTTGTGGATCGGCTAAAGAAAAGCGACAATCCACAATAACGACTTGCGGATCTTCTAGATGTTCAAACAGCCAAGCTGGCGAAACAACAAATTGGGGACTTGTACTGAGCGAAGCCGTTGGCGCAGCCTCTTGTAGAGAAGTATTGGGCATTAGTCATTATTTAGTTTTTTTGTAAGATGTCAGACTTAGAGAATTTTACACCTAAGTTAACAGCAGATGGTTCTTTCACCTTTGTCTCTCAAGAGTTTGGTGAATCCTTTCACAGCCATTCTGGAGCTACACAGGAGAGTTTTTGCAAGTTTGTGGAACCTACTCAACTGGCTACAGCAGCGCAAAAACCGATCTTGCGACTATTAGATGTTTGTTATGGTCTAGGATATAACACGGCTGCTGCTTTGCAGACGATTTGGGACGTGAATCCTAGTTGTTGTGTTGAAGTAATTGGTTTAGAACTGAATCCAGCAGTGCCACAAGCGGCGATCGCTCATCAGTTGTTCGAGAATTGGAACTGTAATTATATTGATGAAATTTTGAAAAAGCTAGCTTTTGAGCATCAAGTACAAACACCTTGCCTGAAAGCGAAGCTACTGATTGGCGATGCTAGAACTACGATCGCGCTAGTACGTCAGTCGGGTTTCTGGGCAGATGCAATTTTCCTCGATCCCTTTTCACCACCACAGTGTCCTCAATTATGGACTGTTGAATTTATTAAACAACTCTCATTGTGTTTACATCCAGATGGTTTATTAGCCACCTATTCTTGTGCTGCTGCTGTACGTACAGCACTTTTGTCTGCTGGTTTGGTGATATCTTCTACCCCACCTGTAGGAAGGCGATCGCCTGGTACCGTGGCAACACATTCTCAAAATGCTGAGTCTAAAGACGACTCCCTACTCACTACCCTTTCAGAAGTTGAAAAAGAACACTTGCTAACTCGTGCTGCTATTCCCTATCGCGATCCTCAATTGAGCGATCCAACTGAAGTCATAGTTAGGCGGCGACAACAGGAGCAAGAAACCTCTTGCCTAGAACCTTGCTCTCATTGGCGAAAAAGGTGGTTATTGGGAACACAAGATAGGGATTTTATGGGAACTAGTTTGTAGTTTGATTACAATATCATACAATATGCTACGTCTATGGACTGCAAGCCTAATTCAACGAGTTTTTACGAGTCAAATAGCTTATCAATATGTTAGTATTCAATATCACATAGTCTATAACAGTAATGGAATATTGCTATAACTAAGTAAGTAAAAACATTTGTATCTAATGATTACAATGATTACTATAAAAACTTGAAAGTCCAAATCCGATATTTCGATATAAAGAAGCCAAATATAACGCTTTTTGGCGTCAGAAAGCGAAAAAACCTCCGTAAAAAACCTGATTTAACATTTGCGAGAATTTATCATACTGAAATTAAAAGCAAAAAATTTGACAACAAGATACATCTTGTTCGTAACATAAAAGATACATGCTGCGAAAAATCCCATCGCCAGGTTGAGATCGTGCATAATCCATATCGAAATTCTGACTCAGATACAGTCGAATCTTAAATTTGTTTTTAAAATCTGACACTGTTAACTAACTTGTGCAAAAACTTGGAGTGTCTTTGTGATTCAATGGAAATCCAACCATACAGGCTTTACAGAAAAAATTGTTAATGGATCAAACTCTATTAGCACAGTGAAGAGTATCGGTTCAAATCATGCCGTGGAATCGCAAAATGCGGAAGGTTATTCTTTAGGCTTATCTCAAGGAGACCTGATGCTTGAAGATAGGCAAGCAATGTCTTCTTGGATAAAATCTGATGTTAATTATGATGATTCATTGGTCTCTAGAACACTACAAGCCAAAGGTTCTAAAGTGAATGGGTTTGATTTAGATCCGCCGAAGGTTTTAGTAGTTGACGATCATGCCGCCAGCCGGATGACTGCTGTTGCCCTTTTGGGGATGGAAGGATATGAGGTGATTGAGGCGGACACTGGGTCTATTGTTGTGGGATTGGTAACTCAAAAACAACCAGATTTGATTTTGCTGGATGTGATGATGCCAGGAATGGATGGATTTGAAGTGTGCCAATTGCTTAAACAGGATGAGCAGACTAGACTAATCCCAGTAATTTTTATTACAGCGTTAAATGACAGGCGATCGCGCATTCGGGGAATTGAAGTTGGGGCAGATGATTTTCTCACCAAACCCTTCGATCGAGTGGAACTCGCAGCGCGTGTAAAGTCCTTGGTGCGGCAGAAGCGTATGAACGAAGATTTAGACCATGCCGAACAAGTACTGTTTTCCATTGCCATGTCTATCGAAAGTCGCGATCCCAATACAGGCAACCATTGCGAACGTCTAGTAAAACTGGGACAATTTTTTGGTGAATACCTCAACCTCTCACGCTATCAAATTCGAGATTTGAGGTGGGGTGGTTATCTCCACGATATTGGTAAGGTGGGTATTCCCGATGCTGTGCTGCTAAAAAAAGGCAAACTCACCCCCGAAGATTGGCAAATTATGCAGCAGCACGTTTTGATTGGAGAAAAAATCTGCCAACCACTACGCAGTATGCGCGGTGTAATTCCGATTATTCGTCATCACCACGAACGTTGGGATGGTTCAGGCTACCCGGATCGACTCAAGGGAGATGATATTCCTTATCTAGCGCAAGTATTTCAGTTAATTGATATTTATGATGCCCTAACCAGCGAACGACCTTACAAAAGAGCTTTTACTTCAACAGAAGCCCTTTTAGTGATGCAACAAGAAGCTGATTCTGGTTGGCGTAACCCCAAACTAATGCAGCAGTTTGCAGAGTTTATTTGCTCTTGTCAGGAAAATGGGAAGAGTGGGGAATAGGGAGTAATGATTTGTAGCTGCTGTAATGAACGCTAATTTGCATTATCATAATCTCTGCTTTTGAGGAGTGAAATTATACCGACTCCAGAATTCCGGCTCCTTTAATATTTTCAGTCTTCTATAATTAGCTGGTATGATTTGAGCCGAGATTTTAAAGTACTAACAGCATTAATCACATTTCACTGATAGCTGATAGCTAATTATGGTAGTTGTAGCAATTTTAGCGGCGGGACGCGGCACACGGATGAAATCACGCTTACCCAAGGTTTTACATTCTTTGGGTGGGCGATCGCTAGTAGAAAGAGTTCTCGAAAGTGTAGAATCACTTTCGCCCTCACGGCGAATCGTGATTGTGGGATATCAATCTGAGGAAGTGCAAGCCGCCATGCATTCGATTCCCAGTTTGGAGTTTGTCGAACAAACTGTGCAATTAGGGACAGGTCATGCTATCCAGCAATTACTTCCTCACTTGGAAAATTACACAGGAGATTTGCTGGTACTTAACGGCGATTTACCGTTAATACGCAGCGAAACTCTTCTTCAGATGTTACAAACTCACGTCCAAAATCAAAACGCTGCCACTATTCTCACCTCGCATCTACCCGACCCCACAGGCTACGGGCGCGTTTTTTGTAACGATGAAAATATTGTGCAGCAAATGGTCGAACACAAGGATTGTACGGCTGCTCAACGAGAAAATCAGCGGATTAACGCTGGAGTTTACTGCTTTCGCTGGCCAGATTTAGCAAAGGTGCTTCCCCACCTAGAGGCAAACAATGCCCAAAAAGAATACTATCTTACCGATGCTGTGACTCAGGTAGGACAAGTGATGGCAGTGGATGTGGAAGATTACCAAGAAATTCTTGGTATCAACGATCGCTTGCAACTGGCAGCAGCATCCGAAATTTTGCAAAAACGAGTCAAGGAAAAATGGATGCTGGCGGGTGTCACCCTCATCGACCCCACAAGTATCACCATTGATGAAACAGTGGAATTGCAGCCGGATGTAATTATTGAACCCCAAACTCACCTGCGGGGAAATACGGTAATTCAAACAGGAAGTCACATCGGGCCGGGGAGTTTAATTGAAAATAGTCAGTTAAGTGAAAATGTCACAGTGCAATATTCAGTAGTCATAAATAGCACCGTGCAGGCCGGAAGCCGAATTGGCCCTTATACTCATTTGCGCGGTCAGGTACAGGTGGGTGCTGGTTGCCGTGTGGGGAATTTTGTGGAACTGAAAAATACGCAATTAGGCGATCGCACCAATGCAGCCCATTTGTCATATATAGGTGATACTGTTGTCGGCAGTCGGGTGAATATTGGTGCTGGTACAATTACTGCCAACTATGACGGCGTAAAGAAACATCGTACCAAAATAGGCGATCGGACAAAAACTGGCGCCAATAGCGTTTTAGTGGCTCCGCTCACTTTGGGAGATGATGTCTACATTGCAGCTGGTTCTACTGTGACAGAAGATGTGCCTGATGATTCTCTGGTAATTGCCCGTAGTCGTCAGGTGGTGAAACCCGCTTGGCGAAGGAAAAATGTTGAAAATGAAACCACAGATCGACATAAATAATTCATCGGTGTTAATTGCGCTCGATCTGTGGTTTTAGACTAGAAACCACGATTTTTGCTAGATGTCTAATCTAGCTAGATTAGTAGTATAGCCAAAATCTCAACACATAACATACATGGAAGAACTGCTAGAACTTAGGCAATTTCTAGAACAAGGCAAAATCCATGAGGCGCTACTGTTGGTGGATGAGTTAGAAGAAATGAGCCTCAGTGACAAAATCAATAAAATTGATAGTTATGGTGTGATTCTGCTCATCCATTTAATTAAACAAAAGGCCGAAAAACGTTCGACTCGCTCTTGGGATGTTTCAATAGAAAATACAGTGCGAGAAATCAACAAAATAAACAAGCGCCGCAAATCTGGTGGCTTTTACTTGAATCAAGCAGAATTAATCGATATTCTGGAACAAGGATATCAAGTGGCACTGAAAAGAGCGGCGCTAGAAGCTTTTGAGGGGCGTTATGAAGCCCAAGAATTGGCTGCAATGGTTGACCAGCAAGAAATTTTAGCCGAAGCCCTGAAACTGATTCAACAATAGCCGATCAGTTCGTTGCCAGTCCATTCCAAAGTATCACCAATTTTTTCGCCGTCATGGTAGGCAGCGAGTAAGATTTCGCTAGTTTTTCCCCAAGCGATCGCTCCACTAGCATCTAAGGCGATCGCTCCCAAATCGCGTTTGTTCTCGTGGGCTTCCCCAAAGGAGCGCTGCATCGCTTCCTTCAGTGACATCCCATCAGTAACACGCACTACAATCCGTGCGGCTAAACACTCATCGATGATATCTTCACCAATACCAGTACAGCTAACACCAGCATTACTAGTAGCATAATTACCTGCTGGCATCGCCGAATCACTTACCCTACCAATCCGCTCAAATCCTTTACCACCAGTAGAAGTGCCAGCAGCTAGCTTACCAGATGCATCTAAAGCTACTACACCGATGGTACCGCGTCCGGCATTGCTGGTTTCTAGCAGTTCGGGTTCTGCTACTACGCCAGCCATTGCGCTTTTAAAATTATCCTGGCGCTCTTGTATCCACTCTTGTAACCGCAAATCAGTTAAAGCGTTATAGCTGGGAATTTGCATTTCTCGCGCCAACTCAGCCGAACCGAAATCTGATAGCACTCGGTCTGGGGAGCTTTGTAAAAATTGCGCTAAATCAATCGGATTTTTCACCCGCGAGATATTAATCACACCACTAAACCGCCCTGATGCACCATCCATCAGAGAAGCACTCATACGGATTTGTCCATCGGATTGCAATACTGAACCAGTACCAGCATTAAAACGGGGGTTGTCTTCGAGCATTAAACAACCCTGCACCACTGCCTCTGAGGCAGTTGCTCCTGACAATAGCAGAGAATAAACTTCTTCTATTACTGTATGGAGCGATCGGCGCACCGCCTCTAATCCTCCTTTACCGTGGAGAGAACTACCAGCCCCGCCATGAATAATTAATTTAGGTTGCACCTGTAACTCCATTAATCTCTTGCGCTATTTGCGTCTGTATCGCGGTTGGTTTCATTTTGAGCTTCAGAACGGCGACGACGACAACGTTCTGAGCAGTATTTCACATCGTCCCAACAATCTTGCCACTTTTTACGCCATGTGAAAGGACGTTGACATACCGGACAGATTTTTGTAGGTAGGTCAGATTTAGAACGAACACGTCCCATATAAATACTGTGTAAATGAGAATTTCATTTCTGAGGGAGATGGAAGATAATTATAACCAGTTTGCTACGAAGGCAGGATCAATTCGACGAACAAATATATTGTCAATCTATCCTTAGAGTTATTTGCAATATCTATTTTAAAAACAGAGAGGGTTTAAATCTTACTATCCTTCTCTTTTAGGGACTTGCAAAAAATAAATTATTCCAAACTATTTCTAGATTTGTAGAGGTGCAAGGACTTACATTGGTGTCAACTTAAGGTTAAAGCTTTTAGCAGTTTATCTCATTGGCTGTCGGAGAGTGGGAATGTTTAATGAGAGGCAGCATTTCTAGCCTCTGACTGGAAACGAGATATTAAAGGAGTTTTAGCTGAAGTTTACTGATACCAATAAAGGACATGAAACACCCCTGATGGGTTAGGGCAAGGAAGGCTGTTTCATGTCCTAAAAGGTGCTGATTTAGAAACGTTTTAAGCAAAAAATCAGGTGAATCAAAAATCTGATTGCACAAGAAAATAGTGATGCCTTCTCCTGTCAGAGACGCTTCTCTTCCAGAGACGCTAACGCGAACGCAAACGGCAAGGCTTCTCTACGAGAGGCTACGCCAACGCTAACGCATTGAAATTGACTCTTTGAGATAGTAATTTTTCGATTACTAACTTCCCCGCATTTACTGCCTATAGGACTCGTATTTGATTGCCTGAAAAAACTCAGTACACATTTATTCCTTCTTCCCTATTCCCTATTCTTCTCCAAATCAAAGTGGATTCCTACATGTTGTTGACAATATCCTTAATAGCTCGAATGAAATAGGCTTGGGATTAGGGGGATTAAAAGTCCTTAAACTCATATCGAAACACTTTTAAAACGACCTCTAAATACTAGACGTTGTAAATAGCTTGATAGTACATAGCAAAGTACTTTCCAAAAAAGTTTTTCATCCTATATAGTGTCAGTAACTTGATAGTAGAATGTTTTTTACTTTGCAAAAGAAAATTTACGTAAAACTACTATTCATCGAATTCTAATAGTGCTATTCTTTGTATGCCACTAAAAAACAAGTTGTAGTGGTACGACCACAAACAAGTTGACCTTACTAATTCTTAGGAAAGTAAAATCATGATTATCAACGATCTTTCTCATGTAGAAACCGTTCTTGAAAATGAGAATGTTCAAGGTGGAATAGCTTTTGCAGATGCTAATTCAAAAGCATTCGCTTTTGGTAAAAACATCGCTATCACCAGCATTTCTACTAGCACCGTTGCTGTCTCCAAGAAATACAGCCTATCTGCTAGTGTCGGTTCATCTAGTTCTTCTGCTGGCTAAATATGCCTTAGTCCTACAGTGTACTACAGTGCATTTTAGATAGAAAAATTGCTGAAAGTTCTCAAAAACTTTCAGCAATACGTTCGTTTTTCAAAGAGAGCTTTTTTATGGAACGATTAAGAATTTTCGATCTCAGTTTTTGTGAAGATGAAGCTTCCGATCTTAGTCAAGTACAAGGGGGAGTTGCATCTGCTTACGCACGTAGTTATTCCACTGCTAAGAAGAGCAGTTATAAAGTAGACAAATCCGGTATTTCCGCTGAGATTTCAGGTGCTCTTAGTGCCGCTCTTGCTGGCGCTATTACTGATGGTGATAAAGCTATTGCATCTGCCAATACATCTGCAACAGCTTCCTAAAGCTTGCATAACCAGATTGTAGGTAACTTTTATGGGCAATGTCCATAAAAGCTTCTTATAAATATTTCTATACCTCTATCTTATACCACATAGTAGTATAAGACAGTAGGTAAAAGTGACACTTCAACGTTGCTCACTGACCATGCTTGTTTTTGAGTTCAAAGCTTCTGAAAAGTCAGCCCAGATAACAGCAATAGATAATGCAATTCTGCCTGTAAAAACTCATTAAAAATAGCTGTATTTGGCTATAGATGAATGTTAAAAATACAGTTAAAAAAGATTTGCATAAATTATTGAATTGATTGTGCTGTATTTGCAGGTAACTTTCCTTTTACTAATGAACTTAACTCAATGGTAAGACTTACCAGTGGAGAACAAGCATGGTCTTCTATCTCTTGGTTTTATGACAACTGTAAAAAGGGTACTCTGAGTTTAAAACCATTCATTTTTATAGCTATTTATTTGTATTTATTTAATGCTTATCTGTCAGGGTGCAAAATCACAAAATCATTTGCATACCTAATGACTTAGGGTTCCCATAAATCAATTTTGTACCGATCTGAATGGAATGCTAAGTAGGTAGCCGAGAAACCCGAAGAAATAAAACCTCGTTTTACTAGAACTCGATCGATTCGATTTGTGATAGTAAGGGTAACTATATAAGTAGGTCGGCGTAAATAATTATTGTTGGGCTAAGGCAGGGGGCAGGGAGCAGGGAGCAGGGGGAGAAAGAGTTTGAGTCTTATTTACTTTTCTTTACATTGGTTGATTTTATTGCACCGACTTACTTATACCAGTTCAATTAATGATTGCAACACATCCTTGGGTAAAGACGCGATGAATCGCGTCTCTACAAATAGTCTATTTGTCGCATTATTTTTTCAAATTGGTATTACTTGCCCCATTTGCTTACCCTGAAGACTTGGTAGTATCAGCTTACCCGTTTGAGCAAACTCCTGAAAACAAAATATTTTTGAGAGATGGCTTAAACACAAAGACGCAAAAGCACTCCCTGCGCCTTTGCGTCTCTGCGTAATATATTCCTTACTACACCATCTCAGACGAAGCCTGCACTACCGGTTGCGGCTGTGGCTGGAACATGAATAACGAGTAAACAACGTCTCGGCGGATGTTAACCATCATATCCAAGAACAATTCATACCCCTCGCTCTTATACTCAATGAGCGGGTCTTTTTGCCCATAACCACGTAATCCCACCGATTCGCGCAAGGCATCCATTTGTTGCAGGTGTTCCCGCCACAGAGTATCAATGCGTTGCAAGATAAAGAAACGTTCCGCTTGGCGCATCAGTCCGGGTTGAACTTGGTCAATCTGCGCTTCTTTGAGATCGTAAGCAATTCGTACCTGTTCGTGGAGGAAGGCTTTAATCTCGTTGACTGTAATATCTTCTAATTGACTAGCTTGTAAATCCGCTAGCAGATAGACGAATTCTTTGACTTTCTCAACCAACTTTTCTAACTCCCACTCTTCCGAGGGTAAGTCTACGTTGATATAGTAGTCAACGATGTCATCCATCGTTTTTTCAGCGTATTTAATCACCTGTTCTTTCAAATCTTGACCTTCTAAAACTCGGCGACGTTCAGCATAAATAGCACGACGTTGATTATTCATCACCTCGTCATACTCAAATACCTGCTTCCGAATGTCATAGTAGTAGGTTTCAACTTTTTTCTGTGCGCCTTCCAAACTCCGGGTAAGCATTCCAGATTCGATGGGCATATCTTCTTCCACTTGGAAAGCATTCATTAACCCAGCGACGCGATCGCCACCAAAAATCCGCAGTAAGTTATCTTCTAAACTCAGGAAGAATCTTGTGGAACCAGGGTCGCCTTGTCGTCCGGCACGTCCGCGCAACTGGTTATCAATCCGGCGTGATTCGTGGCGTTCTGTACCAATGACGTGCAAACCACCGAGTCCTACTACTTCATTATGCTCTCGGTCGGTAAATTGTTCGTATTCCTGCTTAATTTGCTTATAAGCTTCCCGCAATTTCTGAATCACAGGGTCATCAATGGGAGCTTTTTCTGCGGCTACAGCTACCTTGTCTTCAGCTTCCAGTTCCGGTAAACTGCGTTCACCATACTCACGCACGGCAATTTCTACTGCATCTTTGAGTAGTTTTTCTGTTTCTTTTGTCAACTGAGTCGGGAAAATTTCTGGCGAAGCTCGCCAAGTTTTGACTTTTTTACCAGGGACAAAGCCTTGACCACCACCATGTCCTGTAGGCAATCCGGCTGCTCTTTGCACGCCAAAGGCATCTTCATCTTCTGGCATGACGATCCGGGGCATAAAGTATTCTCGCAGCTTCAGACGCGCCATATATTCGGAGTTACCACCCAAAATTATGTCTGTACCTCTACCAGCCATATTGGTAGCAATAGTAACAGCACCTTTTCGTCCAGCTTGGGCGACGATTTCCGCTTCACGTTCAACGTTTTCCGGTCGGGCGTTAAGTAATTCGTGAGGAATTGCCAATTCCTTCAATAGCCGACTGAGAAGTTCGGATTTTTCTACACTAGTGGTTCCCACTAAGACAGGTCTGCCGAGTTGGTGCATTTCGGCACATTCTCTGGCGATCGCCCCCCACTTGCCTGCTTCTGTCTTGAACACCATATCAGACAAATCTTCGCGTCTGCGATCGCGGTTGGTGGGAATTACCGCAACTTCAAGTTTGTAAATTTTTTCAAATTCTGGTTCTTCGGTTTTTGCTGTTCCTGTCATTCCACCGAGTTTTGGATACAGCAAAAACATATTTTGGTAAGTAATTGTCGCGAGAGTTTGAGTTTCTGGCTGAATCTCTACGCGTTCTTTCGCTTCAATGGCCTGGTGTAATCCATCACTCCAACGCCGCCCAGCTAATACTCGACCAGTAAATTCATCCACAATTACTACTTCACCGTTGCGGACGATGTAATTTACATCTTTGAGGAAAAGTTCCTTGGCTTTAATTGCATTGAAAATGAAGTGCGCCCAAGGATCTTCTGGGTCAAATAAATCTGTGACTCCTAAAAGATTTTCCGATTCCGCAAACCCTTCATCTGTCAATAGCACGTTGCGAGCTTTTTCATCCACTTCGTAATGCTCGTCTTTTTTGAGTGTGAATGCTATTTCAGCAGCTTGCAGATATTTTTCTGTAGGTCTTTCCACCTGCCCAGAAATAATCAGTGGTGTCCGCGCCTCATCAACTAAAATCGAGTCCACCTCGTCAATTACGCAATAATTAAACGGGCGTTGTACCACATCTGCCATTGATGTCGCCATGTTATCCCGCAGATAGTCGAAGCCGACCTCGCTGTTGGTAACATAAGTGATATCGCAGTCGTAGTTTTTCTGGCGTTCACTAGGAGTCATGCTTGACTGAATTAGCCCCACACTCAGCCCCAAAAACCGATGCACCTGTCCCATCCATTCAGCGTCCCGACGAGCTAGGTAATCGTTTACGGTGATGACGTGTACACCTTTACCAGTAAGGGCATTTAAGTAACTTGGCAAGGTGGCGACTAGTGTTTTACCTTCACCAGTTTTCATCTCGGCAATTTGCCCCACGTGCAAAATAATACCACCAAGGAGTTGGACATCAAAATGCCGCAAGCCTAATACTCGCCGTGCTGCTTCCCGAACAACGGCGTAAGCTTCTGGCAATATGTCATCTAGGGTTTCGCCTTTAGCGAGCCGTTGTTTAAATTCGACGGTTTTACCTTTTAACTCATCATCGGAAAGAATCTTAATTTCTTCCTCTAAAAGGTTAATTTCAGTAACAGAAGGTTGGTATTTTTTAAGCTTACGAGCGTTGGGGTCGCCCAACAAAAGTTTTAGCATGGCAGGTTATAGAACTGAATCAAGGGGGATGGGAATTAAAGGATCGGCATTGATTATAAACATTTAACCCAGTCCAAACGTCTTGGTCGTGGATGGGTGTGAAATGAGAATTACCTCAAAAGCAGGATAAAAACTAGCCAATCATTTAATAAACTGATTGGTTTGAACTCTTATCTTATATTTACTCTTTCTTCATAGTATCATTTTGCCTCCAGATGG
Organism: Nostoc sp. DSM 114167; assembly: GCF_052692655.1. Taxonomy (NCBI): domain Bacteria; kingdom Bacillati; phylum Cyanobacteriota; class Cyanophyceae; order Nostocales; family Nostocaceae; genus Nostoc; species Nostoc sp. DSM 114167. Next base: position 905,208 of record NZ_CP195116.1, on the reverse strand, counting down.
GGCCAGAGAGGGTGTGGGGGAATAGAGTTAGGAGTTAAGAGTTATGAGTTATGAATTTTTAAACTCCTCATTTCTAACTCCTCACGCCTCACTTCCACTCTGCTGTCAGGCGGCGGAAATTGTAATCATTAGCACTGGGATGACAGCTGACACAGCTGCCAACCTGGATGGGACGTGGTAACTCAACTCCTGGATGCAAAGCTTTGAAATAACGCGAGTTGTTGAGGCGATATGGTGTTTCTTCATCGTCTAGCTGCACGCGGGAGAAAGTCGAAAGATATTTCCACACTAAGATGCGTTGCGGATCGACTAAAGGCTGGAGTTGTGCACCGTAGTGCTGCGAGTCTTGCAGGATATTTTTCCAAGTTTGGGTAGGTAAAACGGCTGGCGGTATGGCAATGTGACATCTGGAGCAGTTTTCTAAATAAAGTTCTTGCCCCAATTGGTATTGTGCAGGTACTACGTCAACAGTGCCAATTTCAGCGGGAGGAGTCGCACTTTGGGCGTTAGTTGCCAAAGCTAGAAGCCAGCCCATAGCTAAACTCCACGTTATAATTACCAGAAGTAAACCGAAAAATTGGCGTTTGAATTCACGTTCGGCGCTTGGCTGTAGCGCTTGGCGTTGACGTAGCCCACCGTAGGTATCGCGGATTTTGCGCTTAACAAAAATTGACATTCCTCACATTCCCAAATATTTAAAAGTGGCGCTTGTGCTAATCATAAGACTTACGCAGTATCGGCAGTGTTTCAAATTTTGTGTAAGTGGTTTTGTCAAGCAACACATCTTTTATATTGACAACAGTAATATAAATATCTATTTAGGGCACCACTGACTATGCAAGGAAAAATATTTTAGTAGTTATAACCTGACTCACTAGAAAAATTAGCCACAATATCTCGGATTTCATTTGCACCAATATCTTCTCGGTCAGAATTGGAATAAATCGTTAGTAGCAAAATACTTGTAGGTGACTCAAGTTGATAAATCAATCGGTATCCAGCACTCTTACGTTTTTGGATACTACTGTTACGAACTCTCAGTTTGTAAACAATACACACCTCACCAATGTGCGCGTGCGAGTCATGTCTGACTCTACTGACGCAAAATGAACCATAAAAGCGCAAAAAAATATTTTACCCAGCAAAAAATGCAGTTACCGCCACCTGGGATAGCTGTTTTTTAGATCGTCAAAATCATTTTACATTAAGGAATAGAAACCGATCGCAATAATCGCTCAACAACAGTTCTTGAATTGCGCCCTCCTCTAGGAATAAGTCGATGGCACAGAACATAAGGGACAAGAAATTTCACATCATCGGGAATGGCATAATCACGCCCTAATAGAAAAGCTAACGCTTGGGCAGCCCGTTGTAATGCTAATGTGCCACGGGGACTGACACCAAGGGCGATTTCCTCATCTTGACGTGTTGCCCGTACCAATTCGAGAATGTATTGTTGCAAGGAAGTTGCTACTTTTACTTGAGAGCAGAGATAACGCAATTCTTGTACTTCTGCCAAGGTAATACAAGGCTGCAAATCAGCAACTTTGACACCATTTTGGAGATTTTGTAGCATCAGGAGTTCTTCTGCTTCAGAAGGATAGCCCAAACTCAGCGACAACATAAACCGATCCATTTGTGCTTCCGGCAGGGGAAAAGTACCTTGATACTCGATAGGGTTTTGAGTAGCAATTACAAAGAAGGGCTGAGGAACTGCACGAGATACACCATCAACTGTTACCTGATGTTCCTCCATAACTTCCAATAAAGCTGACTGAGTGCGGGGTGTGGCGCGGTTAATTTCATCAGCCAATAGCACATTAGTAAAGACTGGCCCAGGCAAAAAAGTAAATTCGCCGCTTTTTGGGTTCCAGATGTTGGTGCCGGTAATATCAGTTGGCAATAAATCAGGAGTGCATTGTAGCCGTTGAAACTTGCCATCCAGCGAACGAGCTAAGGATTTAGCAAGCAGGGTTTTACCAACACCAGGGACATCTTCTAAAAGAGCATGACCACCACCTAGCAATGCTACTAGCACTAAGCGTATTGCTTCAGCTTTGCCAACGATGGTAAGAGCCAGATTTTGTGTTAAAGCGTCGATTTTTTCTCTCATGCGTTGTGGGGAGTGGGGAGTGAGGAAGCAGGGGAGCAGGGGAGCAGGGGGGCAGTACTTCTCTACGAGACGCTCTTGCTAGCTTGCTTAAGAGGAGGGGTACGGCTACGCTCAGTGACCGAAGAGAAGTAGGAGTAAGTTTTTCCTCTCTGCCTTCTCTGCCCCTTACAATGCCCTATCTATTGTTCCCACTAAGCACTCAAAACTTCTCTAGCAACAACGCAATCAAGTTGAATTTGTGTTTTCAGGGCTTCGAGAGAAGGAAATTTTTGTTCGGGGCGCAAAAATTTAACTAGTTGCACAACTAGTTTTTTGCCATACAAATCACCAGACCAATCGAATAAATGTACTTCCGCAGATGAATAAGTACCGTTTACAGTTGGACGATTACCGATATTCATGACGCCCAAGTTCTCACTAGGAACAGTATCAGATGTTTCACCAAGAGTGAAAACACGGACAGCGTAGACTCCTTGGCGGGGCAAAAACTTTTCTTTTGGTAGTTGGAGGTTAGCGGTGGGAAAGCCAATTGTTCTGCCCAATTGTTGACCTTGAACGACATCACCAAGGAGGGTGTAAGGGCGTCCTAATAACAGATTTGCGTTTTTGATGTCTCCCTGCTCAAGGTTTTGGCGGATCAATGAAGTGCTAATACGGGCATCTTGAGTCGGAGTAGTACTGACGCAACTGGTTTGGGTGGACGAATCACCTGTATAAGTTTGTAAGGGAACGATGGTAACGGGAATATTGTGCTTGGCGGCGAGTAATTGCAAATCTTGAGCAGTACCACTGCGCTTTTCGCCAAAACAAAAATCCTGCCCGATGCTAATTCGTTGGCATCGCAGTTGTTGCACGAGAATTTTTTCGACAAATTCTTCGGGGGTTAACGCAGACAATTCTTTGTCAAAGGGTAGTAATACCAGTTGTTCTACCCCAAGCGATCGCAATTGTTGGACTTTTTCATCCAGTGGCGTTAACAATGTCCGGGGTTGCCCTGTAAAGAACTCCTGTGGATGGGGGTCAAAGGTGACAACAGTTGAATAGGTATATTCTTGTGTCAGTTGATTTCCCTTTGAGTGCGGATTACTAGCTCCTGACAAGTGACCACCAGTGTGCAAGACTGGTTGAATTACCCTTTGATGACCAAGATGAACGCCATCAAACTTGCCAAGGGCAACAGCAGTCGGCGTTAGTAGCCCAACGCTAGAAAAAGCAACCCGCACAGAACACCCATTTTTAGACAAATTTAGCACGTGGATTCTGAGATTTTAGGTTTATTTTAGCTCTCAGCAGGAAGCTACCCTATAGTAAACCGCCTTAAGGAGGACAGCTTTTGTAGTACCAATTTGTCATTTATCCTTTGTCCTTTGTCCTTTGTTATTTGTCATTTGTAAATAACCAATGACCAATGACCAATGACCAATGACCAGTGTGTCCTCCTGTTGTCGCCCTAATGCTGTGGTCGGCGTGACAATTCTGGGCAGCGCTGTCTCACCGTACAGCCAACAGGGACGCTCTGGCGCTGAAAGCCTCTGATCACCAATCTAATCTAAAATCTCTAATTCCTCCGATCGCAATCTTTAGGTAGAAAACTTGCTAACAGGAAAAGATTCTGATAAGACAACTGAGGTTGGAACCTGAAGTACCAATCCTTCCCGTGCCATAATTGCACCAGGAAATTTTTCAGCGGCTTGTTTGCCGACATTATCCAAAAAGTCGTCATCGTGTGCCGGGTCGTGGTGGTAAATCACCAGAGTTTTGACGTTAGCGGCTTGTGCTACTTTTACAGCTTCTTGCCAAGTAGAATGTCCCCAGCCAATTTTCGGGGATTTTGGCGAGTGGTATTCCTCGTCTGTGTAGGTAGAATCGTAAACCAGAATGTCAGCATTACGAGCTAACCACAACACATTGTCATCGAGTCGATCGGGAAAATGTTCGGTATCAGTGATGTAAGTAGCAGCACCACCACGCCAGTTGACGCGATATCCTACAGCTTCACCTGGATGATTTAAAGGTGCTGTTTCTACAGTAACTTCATCAATGTGGATTGGTTGCCCCGGTCGAATGTCGTAGAAATTTAAATTGGCTTGCATAATCTGCAAGGGTACAGGAAAGTTCGGGTGCAACATTTGATCGTTGAGGCGCTGTTCTATGGTAGAACCATCAGGTGCGATCGCGCCGTAAATATGAAAGTCATTCCCCTTTACAAACCCTGGCGTAAAGAAGGGAAAACCTTGCATATGATCCCAGTGAGAGTGGGTAAAAAATATGTGAGCTTCTAACGGCATTTGGCGCAACAGAGATTGCCCCAAAACATGTAGTCCCGTGCCAGCATCGAAAACTAAGCGTTTATCGCCCGTTTGCATTGATATGCAAGGGGTATTACCGCCGTAACGAACAGTGTGTGGCCCTGGGCTGGGGATGCTGCCACGAACGCCCCAAAATTGTACGGTAAATTGATTCTCTATCCTAGACATGGGTGTTGCTTGCTGGACTGAGCGGGCGATAAATGAAAGAATTGTTACTTATTTTGTCTAAGTTTATGCTGTCTCTCCAATTTTGCTAGAGGGAGGATTTCTTGGTAAAACAGCATATCCTGTTTCTGGCTGATTGTGTAAATGTGAATGAAATACGTCTGTTAGAATTTCCCAGGTTTTGGGGTGAATGTGTATCGGTTATTTCAAGAGTGCCCCTACGTTATAGCCTACATTTTTCCGTGATGCATTTGAATAACTCCATTTTTGTCCCGATCGATCAAATGATTTAAGGAAAATTGAATTCCCACTCCGATAATTTCTCTAATCCGGTTGCGTAAGTAAGATTGTATTGTAACGGAGTAATACTGATGTAATTTTTACGTACAACTTCCACATCTGTAGGTACATTTTGAGGCAGATTTAATCCGCTTGGGGGTTCTACATCCTCAATTACCTCTCCAGTTAACCAGTAGTACGTTTTTCCACGAGGATCGACTCGTTTGTTAAACACATCAATGTAATGCCGTAATCCTTGACGGGTGAGAGTAACTCCGGCAATTTCTTCCCATTTGACCGCAGGAATATTGACATTGAGTAACATTAAATCTGGCAGCGGTTTTTGGGCTAACTGATCTACGAGAACTGTGGCAAACTTAGCAGCAACTTGAAAGTCTTTAGATGTATGACTCATCAGACTCAGCGCTATGCTGGGAATACCTTCAATTAGACCTTCCATTGCCGCAGAAACAGTGCCAGAATACAGAATTTCTGTTCCCAAATTCGCACCTTGATTAATACCAGAGAGAACCAAATCCGGCGGAGTTTCCAGCAAAGCCCACAGCGCCAATTTGACACAATCTGAAGGTGTACCATCACAAGCCCAAGCTTTGACAGCAGGATGAAAAATCTCTTCAACAATTTCGGCGCGAATCGGTTGGTGTAAAGTTAACCCGTGTCCAGTTGCCGATCGCTCTCGATCTGGGCACACTACACTCACATCATGACCAGCCTCTGCCAAATAGTTGGCTAGGGTACGAATCCCCAAAGCAGAAACGCCGTCGTCGTTGCTAATTAGTAATTTCATGGTCATTAGTCATTAGTCATTGGTCATTAGTTATTAGTTATTTGTTATTAGCCATTTGTCAATGTCTGAGGTCACAAACAGCAAAAAACATTTATACTCACTAGTAGTTCGCTTTCGTAACTTGGCTCTTTTAAGGGCAAGGGGGAAAGGGAAAGATGTTTACTCCTTTTCCCAGCCCTCACCTAACAATTTTGGGTTGGCAGACTACTAGAGTGTGTGGCGGGATTTTGCTTACCTTTAAGACAAGTTGCTCAATCTCCAAGTCCGGTTAAGTGAGATGTTAGCTGGATTTTCGTGCCTGCTGTACTAGCCCAATCGTCTATCACTGATAAACAGAGGTTTGGTTGAAACTCTCACCTTTAGCTGATGTTAATGGTATGACTGTAAGTTTATTTATCGACCAGTTCACAGCTTTTGACTATAGACTAATGACTAATGACCAATGACTAATAACTAATGACTAGCAATTTAGAAGCTCAACTTTTAGCACTGCGGCAAGAAGGAGAAAAAGCGATCGCAGCCGCCGACACCTTAGAACGTCTGGAGGAACTCAGAGTTAACTATCTGGGTAAAAAAGGGGAACTGGGGGCGCTGTTGCGAAGTATGGGGCAGATGAGTGCAGAGGAACGACCAAAAATTGGAGCGATCGCCAATACAGTCAAAGAATCCCTGCAAACTAGTCTAGACCAGCAACGTGCCGCCCTGGAAGCCGCGCAAATTCAAGCTTTGCTAGAGGCTGAAACTCTGGATGTAACTATGCCGGGAATTTACAGCCCCCAAGGTCGGATTCATCCTCTCAACGGTATTATCGACCGGGCGCTGGATATCTTTGTCGGTATGGGCTATACCGTGGCTCAAGGGCCAGAGATGGAAACAGATTATTATAATTTCGAGGCTCTCAACACCCCGCCAGATCACCCCGCCCGTGATATGCAGGATACCTTCTATCTGCCAGATGGCAATCTTTTACGCACTCATACCTCATCAGTGCAAATTCGTTACATGGAAAGAGAAGAACCGCCGATTCGGGTTGTGGCTCCAGGGCGAGTTTATCGGCGAGATAATGTAGACGCGACTCACTCGGCTGTTTTCCATCAAATAGAACTTTTAGCCATTGATGAGGGACTAACTTTTACAGACCTCAAAGGCACAATTAAAGTATTTTTACAAGCAATATTTGGTGATTTACCAATTCGCTTCCGCGCCAGTTATTTCCCCTTTACCGAACCTTCGGCTGAGGTGGATTTGCAGTGGAATGGGCGCTGGCTAGAGGTTATGGGCTGCGGTATGGTCGATCCAAATGTACTTAAGTCTGTGGGTTACGACCCAGAAGTTTATACAGGGTTTGCTGCGGGTTTTGGTGTAGAACGCTTTGCAATGGTGTTACATCAAATCGATGACATTCGTCGGTTGTATGCTAGTGATTTGAGATTTTTGCAGCAATTTTAGGGAAGCGATCGCTTTAAATAATTAGCCAACATTAAATCCAAAAACGATTGAAATTATCTCATTCGGGCTTTTATTTTAAGTAAGCTTTGATGATTTGATAAAAGATTGAAAACTGAATATGAGGTAAAATTGCAACCAACAATAGAACAATTGCGAAGCTTTTACCAAATGTCGGTGAGGATAAGCAATTTACTTCGACCAATTAATTTAGTGCGAATGGACGAACGGACAAAACGTATAGTCATGTTGGTGGGAGAGACAATAGAAATAGAAATTTATCCCAATGGAGAGGTATTTACCAAATGACACAACCAAACTTTGTGGATATGACTGATGCCGAGTTACGAGCTTACGTGTTGCAAAATCCTAACAACACTGAAGCTTTTCACGCATACGTCGATCGCTTGCACGCCGCCAATCCAAATCCACAGCTAATGTCGATAGAAGAGGCTGAAGCTGAATTGGAAAGGAGGGTAAAACAAGGTCAAAGATAGTGGTAAGCATCCTGAACAAATCTTCAGGATGCTTTGCAAAATTTTACCAGATCGAAGTAAACTATCAGTACGCAACTCTGCTTTATGCGATATGACCGCGATCGCTGGCAAAGCTAACGAGGATCGGGACTATCGCTACAAACGTTCCGAGTATGCCGCAAGGGGAATTGCTGAATATTGGATTGTCGATCCACAAATAAATACAGTTACCGTACTGATATTAGTTGATGGGTTTTATGAAGAAACCAGATTTGTAGGAAATAGTGCGATCGCTTCTACTATTTTCCCAGAATTACAGCTAACGGCAGAGCAAGTACTCAAAGCTGGAGAAAGCAATGCGGTTAAAAGGCAGACAGACGAAATTATTTTAGAGGTGCGATCGTACAGTTTTTTTGCCTAGTAGTGGCTTGTAAATTTTCAAGCGCGTACAACATTACTGCACAGTGATTCTTATCATACTACCTCTAGCTAACTCAGCGTGGATATAGCCTGATTTACAGGATTAGATTGTAAGGTTGCTGTTGGTGATAAATATCTAAAGACTATGGGAATACTAAACTCTGATAGTGGAAAATTTGACTGCCTGAAGCTGAGGCAGCAATTTAGTCTTTTCAGAAAGGAGAACAAACATGGTTTGTGGTATTTATCAGATTTCAAATACTGTTAATGGTAAATCTTACATTGGACAATCACGGAACATATACAGGAGATGGAAACAACATACAAGAGGGTTGAATAAGCTAAATGCATTAGAAATTGGAAGTTATCCACTTAGATATGCCTTTTTAAAATATGATCTAAAAGAGATAGTGACTACACCAGGAAAAACAGGTGTATTTGATTTTAAAGTTATTGAACAATGCACAGAAGATAAACTGCTGGAAAGAGAGCGATTCTGGATAAATACAATTAACCCAGAATATAACTGCAATACTTGGACACCTGCCCGAAAGAAAAAGGAAATTGATTCTGAACCTAAATTTTGGGCTCAATACCATAATTATAATGTTCTAGGTTACGTACCTGTTGAAATAATTCTTGATGAATCACTAATTGAAAAATATGATTATGACGAAGTTGTGCCTGGTATATCAACTAATAAAAGAGCCGTTTTAAATACAGTAGGCGATACAATTTTTTTGATAGTAGGAATAGGTAACAAACCAAAACAATATTATCTTTGGTCTAAATTTATTTGTGAAGAAACAGTTACAAATGATTATGAAAATAGTCATTTTTATGATGCTTTTGGTACTGGTTATTTAATAGATCCGCCTCAACTATTGAATTCAAAACAGTTTAATGAATTCAAAAGATTTTGTGGAAATTTTGGTTTTGGCTTTATGCGTATCAAAGAACCCTCTGAAGCCTGTACTTATTTAACTACGTTAAAAGATATAACAGAAAGCTATAAGCCGAAAAATTCAAAGTTAAATTTTTCACAGTATATAAAAGATTTTTATACCCAAGTCACTAGGGTCAATCCTCATGAATATTCTGCTTATCACCAACGAGGTTTTTATAGGCATTTAGCTGTTTCTCTATCCATTGAAGAGGCTCTAGGCTTGTTAATGTGTGAGTACACCACATTAGTAATATTTGACCCAATTAATCATGAGTTTAACTACAAAGATAGTACATTATTAGTTCACACATTAGACTTTTATAATTCAGAAGAAGGTAAAAAATATCTAGACTCTTATGAACTTAACGATCAAACATTTCCTTCTTATGCAATTGTAGGATGGATGGCTGTTGAAAAAATTTTTAAATATGATGAAAGAAGCTTTGCTGACGATAAAGATTTGCATTTGTTAGGAGAAAGTCTTGTTGACTACAAAAATAGTTGTGGTTATGAAGGATCTGATGTCTGGGGTATTGCCCTACAAAAACCTATCTTTTTAAATCCGCCTATTTGTGACGTATTACAGCCAGAGGGTATTAATAACGGTGAGCTATGGGGGGCTGAAGATTTGTCACATTTAGAAGCCTTCGATATAGCACTTAAAGCGAAAGTTGAGTATGAATAAGCCAAAAAACAAGGTGTAATATTTTTGTGTTTTGCTACACTGGCTTCTTGGTGTATACGTTTACTAAATTAAAAATATTAAGGTTTTTGAATTCGATCAGCGAAAAATAAAGGCGATCGCGATTTCAGAAACTCCTCTTCTGTCTCTAAATTACCAACGCGATGATAAAGCATTGCCTTGAGTCGTTCCCAATAAAGCGGTATAGTTTCTAACAGAGTAATCAAGTTACTTGGCCCGACAATATCCACACCAGCAGTAAATATTTCTGAAAAATTGAGAGTTTGAAACCCACCTCCGTGGGTTTTACCTGTGTAGTTGCGGTTTCTAACCGCCCTTTTAACTTAGCGGCAATTGTCGCAATGTCCGCAACGCAGGTTAGCTGCTTCTTTATCAAAACCAAAGGCATTTAACAAAAACTGCCAACGACACTGCTTAGTTGTTAGGTATTGCTGCATCTGTTTAACAGCGTGTAATTGCGTCGGTGACTGATTTTCGGCTTTTTGAGCAATGGTGTAATGGAAAGGATCGAGCCAGTTTAGCTGGCCGTTGCTATGGAGTAAAGCTAATGCTGTAGCACCTTCGGGAAATTGTCGCGTTACTGCATTCACTTCTCCCTGTTTTGGTAATTTTTTCACAAGTTGCTGCGCTATTTGTTGCTGCGATCGCATTTGTTCTTGAAAAAACTCCTGTCTTTGCTTATCCCCTGAATCTAACCATCCTGTAGGTTCACTTACCAATGTCAACGCCTCTGCTGGTTTCCCATCCCTTCCAGCGCGGCCGATTTCTTGCACATATTCAGATAGCAGATGTGGCGCGTGAAAGTGGGCAACCCAGCGAACATCACTTTTATTTATCCCCATGCCAAACGCACAGGTACAAACCACAAAAGGTATTTTCCCACTTAACCAGCTTGCTTCTACTTCACGGCGTTCGATTGCACCCAATCCCGCATGATAGCTAGCTGTGGCATAACCCATGTCTGCGAACCATTGGGCTAAATCTTCGCTATCTCTCCGAGTGCGAACATAAACTAATCCCGATTGTTGCGGTCTATTTTGAATAAACTTTAATAATTGTTGTTTCCTACCTCGTGGTGTCCAAGCGATGCGAACGCTGGGATGCAAGTTCGGACGGTAGGGATTCAAGCGAAAAATCTCTGGTTGCTGTAATTGTAAAACTGTTTGAATAATTTTTTGGGCTGAGGGGTCAGCAGTAGCAGTAAAAGCAGCGATGCTAATTTTTGTTCCTGGTGGTTTTGATTTGAGCAATGCCGGACGCACTGCCCCTAATCTGCGATAAGCTGGACGAAAAGTATCACCCCACTGCACTAAACAATGAGCCTCATCTAAAATTAAGCCATTAATTTGCAATTGCGGGTGAGATAATCTTTCCCAAACTGGCGCACTGAGCAAAGTTTCGGGTGATAAATACAGTAATCTTAGCTGTTGGCGTTCCAAAGCTTGCAGAGTTGCACGGCGTTGAGATGAAGATAATTCACTATGCAAAAGTGCTGCTTTTTGGTGGCTTTCTCGTAGTTCCTGTACTTGGTTTTCCATCAACGCCACCAAAGGCGAAACTACCAAAGTTAATCCTGTTTGTAGCAGTGCGGGAAGTTGAAAACAAATCGATTTTCCGCCACCTGTAGGCATAATAATCAGCGCATCTTTTTGTGACAATAAACTGCTGACAATTTCTCCCTGTGGTGGACGGAAATCTTCATAACCCCAAATTTGTTTGAAAGCAGCACGGACTTCTTGCCAAGATTTTGTTTTAGGCTGATTCATAATCAATAACTATATGCACCCATATCATTAGACTTCTTGCAGAAGAGGGGAAAAGGGTAAGGGGTAAAGGGTAAAGGTATGGAATTTTCCCTTACCCTTTAACCTTTAACCTTTCCCCAACATCTTGCAAGATGTCTATTGAATGCTGAATATAGCCTTTGTTATCCAGTTAATGGTTCAGTAATTTCATCATCTTAACTGAACTGTATTGAGTTAGAAAGCAGGTTCCTCCTGCCTTCTGAACTATTTATTAAATTTCCACTGATAATCCTGGATTAAAGTAATTATTTGGTTCATCTGGATAACCACGCGGATTACAAATAACGCGAGTCAAACCGATTTGATAATCTAATTGATTGTGAATGTGGCCATGAATCCATAATAATGCTCCAGAGTCCTCAACTAAATTATCAAGATTTGAAGCATAAGCAGCACTTAAAATATCTTCTTGATATTGAAAAGGTATAGACTTTGCACTAGGAGCATGATGACTGATAATTACATTTTTACCAGACAAGCCAGATAATGTATTTTTTAACCAATTAACTGACTTTTTACAAATTAGGGCTGTGTCAAGAGTTCTTAATTTTGAGTATTGAGGACTTAATCTAATTTTCTTGTAATCGTTCATGACTTGACTAGCTTCTACACCTGCCATACGTGGCTCACCAAATAGTTTAAAATCAGTCCATAAGGTACAACCTAAAAAATTTACACCCTCAATGGTAACTAAATCATTCTCTAGAACATGAACATTAGTTCCTAATGAATAATCTTTCAGCTTCTCAACAAGCCTTGGATAAGCACTCCCATAGTATTCATGATTACCTAATACATATATCACTGGTTTCTTGGGAATGTTTTGAATTGCCCATTTAATTCCTCTTTCTCTTAAATCAATATCTCCAGCTAAAACAACAATATCCGCATTTATATCAGGAGTATTAAAGGGTTTAAATTCAAGATGCAAATCACTTAATATGTGAATTTTCATGCTAATTCCATAATTGAAGCATTTTGAAATACTATAGGACTAGTATTTGATTTTTGAAATGCACGTAGTGGACTATCTACGCAAAATAGTTTATTAGACGTAGACGTAGGTTGGGTGAAGCGGAGCGTAACCCAACATATATCAGGATGTTGGGTTACGCAAAGCCTCCACCCAACCTACAATTTTCTTGTATCGTATTTGTATTGTAATAAGTTAGTTTTATGCCCCTGAATAGAGCGATAAGTACTAGAGCAAAAACATAGTTACAATTTAATTATTAATCTCCGAACAAAGATTCTAAATCTCGATAACCACTGGCAACACGAGTAATACTGATTCCGTCTTCCCTTGGATAGTAAAATATAATGTAATCATCCACAACAAAACCGCGCAGATTTGGTACAAACCTTTCATAGCTTTTTCCCATATTAGGGAAACTCGCTACTAATTTACATTTGGAGCGAATCTCATCAAAAAGTTTACTGGCTGCTTTTGGGTTACTCCGAGCAATATATTCACAAATTTCATCTAAATCTCGAATTGCTGCATCTGAAAATGAATAATTACTCATTCAGAGGACTCCTCGGCAATTAGACGAATTTTTTCTTGTAATCTGGCAAATACAACTTCGCCGTCAGTTACTTGTCCCTTAGCAATTTGTTCAGTTCCTACAGCAATTTTTTGCCGTAATTCTTCAAGTCGTTGCTCTCTTTCTTGTAACAGTTTAAAGGCTTCATTGATGACATCATCTGCATTAGAAAATCTACCACTTGCAAGCTGTGCCTGAATAAATTGCTCTAGTTCTGGTTTAATTTGGATGTACATATTTTCTAGCTTTATAGAATTAATATTTTTATCTAGATTCTAACAGCATTGACAGAACGAGAGAAAATCATGCTAACCAAGCTTGAGCAAAGCGGAGACAAACCAGTGCGTAGACGTAGCCCGCACTTCTCTACGAGACGCTCCGCGAACGGCTGCGCTCAGTGACCATCGTAGACATCGCTAACCCACATTGACAGTTAGATTACAATCTTAGGTATAGTTTCTCTGACTGGAGTTGTTCATCGGGTGATTCAATCCGATTCAATGACAAAGCATACCAGACAAGTATTACTTAGTGCGCTCAAGGTAGTTGTCTTATGCCTGACACTGTTCCTACTATGCACAAGCAATAGTTGGGCGCAAATCACTACTGACAGCAAAATTGCTCCCCTGATTGAGAAGCTGATAGATAACGATGCCCACATCAGAAGCCTTGCAGCAGATGCATTAGTTAATATCGGTTCGCCAGCAGTACCGTCTCTGATTGAAGCTTTGAAAAATCAAGATATTAATCTTCGCTGGCACGCCGCTTCGGTTTTAGGAGATTTGGGTGCAGAAGCAGCACCAGCCGTCCCAGCCTTAAGTGCGGCATTGCAGGATGAGGATGGACAAGTCCGCCTGTACGCCACCTTAGCTTTAGGAAATATTGGTACAGCAGCCAAAGCAGCAGTTCCATCGTTGATGGCGGCATTACAAGACAAGGAGCAATTCGTTCGCATTTATGTTCCTTCTGCACTCAGAAAAATTGGTGTAGAAGCGAAAGTAGCTGTCCCAGTATTAACTGCTGCCTTAAAAGATAAGAACCCCACTGTACGTTATAATTCTGCCTACGCTTTGGGTGCAATGGGTACAGAAGCAGTATCTTCTGTCCCGAATTTAATTGCCCTGTTGAATGATAGCCAGTTTTACGTGCGTTTAGGTGCTATCAAAGGTTTAGGAGGAATAGCGGCAGGCTTTCAAGATAAAGCAAATGCTTTACCTACCTCCAAGTTGCAGAAAGTCATCTCAGACTTTGAAGAGGTATTGGCAACTATACAAAAATACAAAGATAAATTCACAGAGACGGACATTAGGCTGATACGTCGCCCTCTCAATGCCTTGAAAGCAGAAAAAGAAACTCGCCTTTTTGATAGAGTTCTGGAATCGCTATTTAAGCATAAATTACTCTTGGGAATTGCCGCTTACCTTATCTTATTGCCTTCTATTTGGTTAATTCTCTTGCGGGTTGCCCCTTTATGGTTGTTGAAAATTAATAACGCCCTCAAACCCTACACAGATTTTTCTCTCCCATTTATCAGCGTTAATGTACCTCTGCGATATGTGCTATTTGTTGGCTGGTTTCATTACCATCCCAGAGTATTAGATGCGTGGGTAGCTAAATATATCAAAGCAGCCCGCGAACAATTTCCCAAAAAGGATACAGTTAGCAGTCGCGCCTGTTATATTCCCATTCCCGTTGTTTTGGATGGTACAACAGTTCCCCAATTGATGAATGAGAATTTGCGCTCAACTTTCGAGAAACAACGTAGCTGCTTAGTAATTGGTGGGGAAGGGGGTGTAGGTAAAACCAGTTTAGCGTGTCGAATCGCTGGGTGGGCAATGGCTGAGGATGAAGACCAACAACTCTGCAAACATTTGATGTTACCTGTGCTGTTAGAAGAAGAATTTCGGGTAACTGAAGGTAAGTCGCCGCTTTTAGAAGCCATCAGAGGACAGTTGCAAGCTTTAATTGATGAACCAGAGCCGATTTGTCAAGAATTACTGTCACGTTTATTAAGAAAGAAACGCATTTTAGTAATTGTAGACCGATTCTCAGAAATGAATGCCACTACACGAGAAGCAATTGAGCCGGAGTCGCCAGAGTTTCCGGTGAATGCGTTGGTGATTACTTCCCGAATTGAGGAAAAGCTGGGGCGGGTTAATAAGACGATAATTAAACCCTTGCGGATTGAGGCTAATAAACTATCGTCCTTTATGGAAGCTTATCTCATGCAGCGAGGTAAACGCGATCGCTTTACCGATCAAGAATTTTTTGACGCTTGTAACCGCCTTTCTCTAATGGTTGGTCAAAATAATATCACTGTCTTGCTGGCTAAACTTTATGCTGAACAGTTAATCGCCAGTAAAGACGTTACATCTAATATTTCTGCGTTACCAGAGAATATTCCTAATTTGATGCTGGGTTATATCAATGAACTCAATCGTGATGTCACAGACGATCGATTTGACGATCGCACCGTTCATCAAGATGCCAAAGCGATCGCCTGGGAATGTTTGCAGCAAAGTTATCAACCAGCAACCGCCAAGCGTGCAGATGCTATTGCTGCATTAGCAGCTTTGGGTATTGACGATCCGGAAGCACACCTCAATTATCTGGAAAAGCGTCTGCATCTGATTCAAACTATCGGTTCTGCTAAAGATAGAATCCGTTTTTGTCTCGATCCTTTAGCTGAGTATCTTGCAGGTTGGTATTTAATCGAATTGTATGGCAATAACGATGGCAAATGGCGATCGGCTTTTTTCAAAAAGGCAGATGATTTAGTTAAAACGGGCAGACAAGATACCATCAAAGGCTTGTTGTTAGCAGTGCGAGATTGCTACTTATCTGAAGTTCAAGGTAGCAAAGAAACTGACTTTGTACCCCAGAAGTTGGGTAAACTGGCTGGCTTTACACTTCCAGCCAATACACCAGCTACTACTGTGCAAACACTAATACCATGAATGATATCCAATGCATATTTTCGATGATTATACTCACTCACTCGGCGATCGCTGCTGTTTTTTAAGAGTGCCAAGCGAGTGTACTATTCGATGAATACAACAAAATCAAAATTAGTGATTATTTTGATTTTGGGAATGGAAGGGACAACCCCCTGCTGTTAATTTCTGAAGAAAGACATTATTATCAAAATAATGCTCTAAAGATTCAATCTTTAAGTCTTCAGTCACGCGAGCAATACTAATTCCGACGATTTCTATTGTTTCACCTGTGGGTGCATAGTCTTTATAGGAACCATTAAATGTTCCCCAATGTCGCCACTTAAAGGTAACATTAGGCGGCCCTGCAAGGACTTCTGTTAATTCCCAAAGGAAGCCATTGGGGAAGGCTGTATGAAAAACTTGAAATGAAGATTCAAAGATTTCTGTTTCAGAGTTATATTGCTCAGTTTTACCCAAAAACAGATTATAAGTACCTTCGGTTGCAACATCTTGAGCAGTGAATTGTTGTCCCCCATTGGTACTCATCTTAAACTTATCGGTAACAATCGAAAGCCACTGTTGAGGATTAGATTTATTAGAAGCTTCCATCTCAAAAGTGCGGACTAAATTTTGAGCGATCGCTTCTAAAGACCCTTCAGGATGCTGAAATTTACTCTCTTGATGAAGAAATTCATTGGTGTAAGAATAATCTGGGCGTTTTCCTTCTCGCCACTGTACTTCTTCATCATGAGCAATGACTATATCTCTATCTTGTACCCAGAGCGGTAATTCTGTAGTTTTTTCGCTACTCATACAAGCTGACTGACTATAAACATCGTTTTTTAGAATAAAATTTTCTGGATACAAGTAAATCGAAAAATCTAAAAAAGTAAAAAATATTCATAATTAACTCAATAAATTTGACTTATAGTACAAATCAGAATAATAGTAACTACATACATCTGAATACTTCTAGTTATCCTATTTAATGTGAGTTTGACAAATATCTTCTTACATAAATTTAGGTCGATCGGACATCACTACAAGGCAACAAATTGCTGTACTTAAATCAAATCTAATTGCATTAAATTTCCTTCAGAGAAACCGAGACTGGAATAAACTGGTTTACCCGATGGGGAGGCATTAAGAAGCACTCGCGTGCAACCGATCGCTTTTAAATATTCAATTGCTCTATTAGTTAAGGATTTGGCAATTCCTTGTCTGCGGTAAGGTTGTTCGACATAAACGCCCCAAATATATCCAAACTTGCGATATTCATCTTTGAAAACATTCGGGTATAAACCTGCAAAAAGTTGACAACTAATAGAACCTACAACTGTATTATCAATCTCTGCAATAAAAGCTTTATAAAATAAATCTCGACGCGCCTCTTCTATAAATTGGAGAGTAATATTCTCCCATTCCAGAAGTATATTACTTTCATCAACACCAATATCCAGCCACATTTGGTAAAAGTGTTTTGCAATCAGTAAGTCTTCTTTGGAGATGGCTTCTCTAATAATGATATGTTTTTCTGTCAGCATAATTCCCAACAAATTTTTAGAACTCACAAATAATATCGTGTCCGGTTAAAGACTGATCGTTAAGATGGCAGTTCTTGCTGGGGGAAAGAGGGTTTCCTGGTTTTTGCATAGATGCGGGAATTATAACTAATTAGGCGGACATGATATAACGCCAATTTGGAAAAAGAATGCGACAGATACATACGGACATATCTTTGTTATGTCTGGCTTTCTTAATTTTTGAATTTTGAATACTTCGGCTACGCGGTAGTTGAATCTCGACTTACTTCTCCTGTCGGAGAGGCTGCGCCAACGACTACGCTCAGTACAAGTCGCTCGATTACCGCGCAGCCGAAACTCAGTATAAGTTTTGAATTTTGAATTGATATAACTCCTCCCCAAAGTTGGAGAGGAGTTTGTCAGCATCAGCTAAAAACTAGCAGTTTCACAGATTCCGATCTCAGACTTTCTGTGCAGTTACTTCCTCTGGCTTTTCTTGAGTTTGCAAAGATGCATACAACCTATTCAACGCATTTACATAAGCTTGCGCGGATGCCACGATGATATCTGTGTTGGCTGCATGACCAGAAAACACTTTAGACTCATAACGTAAACGAATCGTCACTTCACCAATGGCATCAATACCGGCTGTTACTGACTGCACAGAAAACTCAATCAACTGGTTGGGTACATTCACCACCCGGTTGATGGCTTTGTAAACTGCATCCACTGGCCCAGTACCGATCGCAGCATCGGTTAATTCTTCACCTTCTGGGGTACGCAGAGTAACTGTAGCAGTAGGACGGGCGTTGCTACCGCAGGAAACTTGCACCAACTCTACCCGGAACAAATCGGGCGCTTGTTGGATTTCATCGTTAACGATCGCTTCCAAATCCCAATCGGATATTTCTTTCTTTTTATCTGCTACTTCTTTGAATCTGACGAATGCTTTATTTAATTCAGTATCCGACAGTTCAAAGCCCAATTCTTTCAACCGAGTCCGAAAAGCATTTCTACCTGAATGTTTGCCCAAAACGATTTGATTGTCTGTTAAGCCAATCAATTGGGCATCCATAATTTCATAGGTGAGTTTGTTTTTTAGAACACCATCTTGGTGAATTCCAGACTCATGGGCAAAGGCATTCGCCCCGACAATCGCTTTATTTGGTTGTACCAACATTCCCGTCAAATTAGAAACTAAGCGTGAGGTTTTATAAATTTGTCGGGTGTCGATATTTGTCAGGGGTTCTTGAGAATTTTCTGGTCTGCCGAGATAAGGGTTAAAATATTGCCGCCGCACGTGCAACGCCATTACCAATTCTTCGAGTGATGCATTACCGGCGCGTTCGCCAATGCCATTGATCGTACATTCTAGTTGCCGTGCGCCATTTTTGACGGCTTCTAAGAAGTTAGCAACTGCCAAGCCTAAATCATTATGACCGTGAACGGAAATAATCGCTTGGTCGATGTTCGGGACATTTTCGATAATGCCTTTAATTATGGCCCCAAATTCGCTAGGGGTTGTGTAACCTACAGTATCGGGAATGTTAACTGTTGTTGCACCAGCTGCGATCGTTCGCTCTAACACTTGATACAGAAATTCTGGATCGGAACGAGCCGCATCCATCGGCGAAAATTCCACATCTGTCATGAAAGATTTGGCATAAGCTACCATTTCTTCAGCGATCGCTAACACTTCTGCCCGTGACTTTCGCAATTGATACTCTAAATGAATATCAGAAGTCGAAATGAATGTGTGAATTCTGGCATTAACTGCTGGTTTTAATGCTTCCGCAGCCGCTTCAATATCTGCTTTAATCGCTCTTGCCAAACTACAAATTACCGGGCCATTTTCTGTCCCGACAATTTGAGCAATTTTCTTGACTGCTTCAAAATCTCCGGGACTCGCAAAGGCAAAGCCTGCTTCGATTACATCTACACCTAGACGCGCTAATTGCTTCGCAATAACTAGCTTTTCGTCTATATTCAAAGTGGCTCCCGGACACTGCTCTCCATCTCGCAATGTTGTATCAAAAATGATGATTCGATCTGTTTTGTTTGTCATTTGCCGTTTATTGTTTAGTGTTTAGTGTTTACTTGTGGCTTAATATATCTTCAACTCTAGTTTTTCTTTTACTCTGATTTTTGTAAATAATTGTTAAAGTTACTAACCTTCAGTTTTCTCTATTTGATCTCTGATATCATTTAAATCTATATATCTATCAGTAGCATTGCGTAGCTCTCTAGCAATCATTCCTTCTGTTGATACTACTGTAATATGTGTATTTTTTGAGCGTAATAGTTCGATTGCTCTTTCAAAATCTCCATCACCACTGAATAATACTACTCGGTCATACTGGTCTACTGTATTAAACATATCTACAACAATTTCAATATCTAAATTCGCTTTTTGCGAGTAACGACCTGACGTATCATCATAATATTCTTTGAGAATTTTAGTTCGTACTGTATATCCTAGACTAATTAGAGCGTCTCTGAAACCTCGCTGGTCTTGTGGATCTTTTAAGCCAGTGTACCAGAAGGCATTAATTAATGTTGTTTCTGATTGCTCATGTTTGAAGTATTCTAAGACTCGTCGCGGGTCAAAAAACCAGCCATTTTTTTGTTGAGCATAGAACATATTGTTTCCATCTACAAAAATAGATAGACGATTCATTGGAGAACCCATACAAATTTACACCTAATAATATATATGAATTTAGATGGAACAATAGATTATAGCAATTTTCAAATGCCTTGTTTGCTAATATCTATAACGTAGTTTTTTATCTATAGCTTTTATCCTACCTCTTTCAAGACATAAAAACGCTTGCAATATTGGAGTTGAGATCCTGAGTGTTAACCTGATTCACTCAGCACAGCAAGAGCCACCCGGCGATCAAAATCTACCCATAAAATTGACCCAGTAACAGCATTCATCGCTGCATAACACTAAAGTTTACTCCTAAAGAGGTATAACATAGGCTTAAGGTAAGATATAAATTAAACCCTATATTTTGCTAAAGCTGTCAGTATTAGGACACGCTTTCTGGAGATTACCAACATTGCGCCAGAGACAGAAGACAGCCTTGGACGTTTATGGTATGACACCCAGTTAGAAACGTACTTGTTGGTTAGGTTAGGGTAAAATCTTGCCAGAACCAAATGCGCTGGTAGAGTATATCCGGCTCCGATCTATGAGACAATCACTACTTGTAACTCATTCAACAGAAAAAGAATAAATTAAGTAGTGGTTGAATAAGAATTTTTTGGGGGCTGGCTCTGCCAATAAAATTTTGTTGATGAATAGAAGATACTTTACAAATGTATAAGATTATCATTTAAGTCTTATTTCAATGTGCTTACACTAAAACGCGGTCTGAATAAATAAAAGTGTTGGACTAAAATCAATCAGTAACACGATATGGCAGAAGAACCTACATCTACCTTAACTAAAAACTATGTCTCTACTGCCAATAGACTGTCAAGTAAACCAACAAAAGTGACTTCAACAGCATCTGCTCGCCACTCTCGCTGGATGGTTCGCTTAGGTCATCTACTGGCAGGTACTTGGGCAATTGGGGGCGCACTATTGAGCGCTTCTGGTGGGGAATCGGTTCAATTGATGGAAAATCAGGTGCTTTCTGGCTTTTTTCAAATGCGTGGGTCGATCGCGCCTCCAGAAGACATCGTAATTTTAGCAATAGACGACCAGTCAATATCGGTTCCCGAACAGTACTATAAAACAGATCCAAAACAGTATGCTTATTTAGAAACACTAAAATCTTATCCTTATAAACGGGCTGCATACTCCCAGGTAATTACAAAATTAATCAAAGCAGGTGCCCGCGCTGTAGCAGTAGATGTAGTTTTTGATACGGCAAGCAGCTATGGAGTTGCAGACGATCGCCAATTTCAGGCAGTACTGCAAAAATATGGCAATAAAGTTACCTTAGCAGCCGTTTACGAAAACTCCCAGACGCACCAAGGGTCTTTTACGCAACTAACAGACCCACAACAAATGTTTCGTACAAAGTCAGTATCCATTGGTTCAGTTAATTTTCCTTTAGAAGTAGATGGAAAAGTTCATCGATTAGCAAGTGAGTATCCCAAATTATTAGGTGAAGATAATTTATTTACCAAAAAGCGACTCTCTTTTGATGAAGCCGCGCTGAAGGCAGCACAAGTAAATTATCCCCGGCCAAAAGGCGATCGCATTTATTTTTGGGGGCCTGCGGGTACATTTGAACAAAAACCTTTTTGGCACGTACTCGACCCGCAAAACTGGAACAGCTATTTGCAGCAAGGAAAGGTGTTCAAAGACAAGATCGTGCTGATTGGTGCAACAGATCGGTTACACAATGATTATTATCCAGTTGCTGGTAGTAATAGCACTGAACCGATGTCGGGCGTGGAAATTCACGCCAATGCGATCGCAACTTTGATGACAGGAAAAGCGATCGCCCCAGGAATTAAGAGTCCACCATTGCAAGGTTTGTTTGTGCTAATGCTAGTTGGCAGTGCAGCCTTGATGATTAGCAGACGCAAGCGTAGCATCCATAGATTTTTCTATAGCCTCGCCCTATCTGGCGCTTGGGGAGGAATTAGCTATGGGTTATTTGTCTATGGTCAGTTAACTCACATCTTGCATCAACCGTAGTCACCCGTACAGTTCAAATAACCTAGTGCAAAACTATACAACAAGTAAATATCATCAATCAGGGAGATTAAGTGCTAAATATAACTTAAATAGTGCAATTAATACAGAGAGAAATAGATGCTGGAATGCAGAGACTTTTTGACCTGAGATAGAGAGATGATTGCATCTGAATCTCGAAATATGAGAGAAAAGGCGTGAAATATCGAAATGTTTTAAAGCAAGAAAAATGCTTGCCCACGCCCAAGAATTAGTTTACAACCTCAAAAAGTTGATGCCGACGCAGTACCAAAAAGATAACCTAGAAGCTATGCTGGGGTTATTCTTAGAGGCACAAGGACACCCATTACCTGAACATAGTCAGGCAAAATCCCCCAGCGCAATCAGCCGATTTTTAAATATCAATCCTTGGTCAACAAGGGAAATGATTCGCATAGTTCGCCACCAAGTATTACAAACAGTGGTCAAGTCATTATCGTCATCTGGCAGAGGGCGCAGACCATTTTTACAAGTAATCATTGACCTGACGACTTTAGAAAAACGTGGCAAATTTAAAGATTTTAGTGAGTTAATCAAAGTCTATAACGGTAAGCGTGGTCTCCATTTGGTAGTAGTTTATTTGGTAATCGGAAAATGGCGTATTCCCTGGAATTTCCGTGTTTGGAGAGGTAAGGGTACTCCATCACCAGCTAAACTTGGACTATCTCTAGTGAAACGTTTACCTCAATCTTTAACTCAACACTTTGAAACAATTATTTTAGCGGATACAGCTTTTGGTAGTGTCGAATTCTTGCAGGGTATACGTCAGCTTAAATATCATGCTGTTACAGGTGTAGCGATTAGCCGTAAATTGACCGATGGTAGAGTTTTACGACATTTGCACAAACAGGGTCAACAGGTTCGTTTAGTAGGTTTAAAGTTTCCTGTTACAGTATCTTGGTATTACTTAAAGCGGGATAATGGCAAGTTAGAAAAGCGTTTTGTTCTGTCTACCCGCCCAATTAAAGCTTCTACTCTACGGTGGTGGGGTAAGCGTCGTTGGCAGATTGAAGGTTGGTTTAAAACTGCCAAACATCGCTTTGGTTTACATCGTTTTGGTCAAGGTACTCTTAAGGGTATGTATCGCTGGCTGATTCTTTCTCTGACTGCTTATCTCATCGCTCATTGGAGTTATCTGCATACTCAGCCAGCTTCTTCACCTGATTGGGGACAAGCTGCACAAACTGCTTTAGAATCTATTTTTCCTCAAATAGTTGTGTATTTTCTTTTACTTAATATTAAACGGCTAACTCCTCTTACACGTAGTTGTGGTTTTGACATTCATATTTCTCGGTGCAAGATGTGAGTTAATTTTTCCCACTAGCGTACCAGCGATCGCGATCGCCATGACTGGAATTTCCTATTTGGCAACCTCAGTCATCAGAGAAAGCATCAGAAAACGCCAATTAGTAGACATTTTTCAGAAGTATAAAACTTCACCCGTTGTCCAAGAAATTATCAGCCAACAAGATGATTTCCAACACCTAATCCAGCAACGAGATTTAGCCTTATCAGGGAAAGTCTTAGCTAGACGCTACAAAATTGTCAAAGTTCTCGGTTCCGGTGGATTTAGTGAAACCTACATTGCCGAAGATACCCAACGTCCTGGTAATCCGCGATGTGTTGTCAAACAATTAAAACCAGCCAATACCAAACCAGAAGGATTGCAACTTGCCAGACGTTTATTTCACTCAGAAGCACAAACACTAGAAAAATTGGGAAGGCACGCTCAAATTCCTCAACTTTTGGCGTATTTTGAAGAAGATGAAGAATTTTATTTAGTCCAAGAACAGATAATTGGTCATCCTTTAAATCAAGAACTTCCAGCAGGTAGAGCAATTGATGAAATTGCCGCGATCAAAATTCTCAGGGACTTATTGCAAACATTAACATTTGTCCATGAAAACCACGTGATTCATCGGGATATTAAACCCAGCAATATCATCCGGCGACACTCAGACGGAAAACTGGTGTTGATTGACTTTGGAGCCGTTAAGGAAGTCGGCATCAAACAGCTCGATCGTCAAGAGTCCACACCTTTCACCATTGGTATTGGTACTCAG
Organism: Nostoc sp. DSM 114167; assembly: GCF_052692655.1. Classification (NCBI taxonomy): domain Bacteria; kingdom Bacillati; phylum Cyanobacteriota; class Cyanophyceae; order Nostocales; family Nostocaceae; genus Nostoc; species Nostoc sp. DSM 114167. The sequence goes on along the minus strand of NZ_CP195116.1, from coordinate 880,976 downwards.
GGTTACGCACCAAGCGAACAATGTTTTGGGCGTCCACAGTACAGTAGTGATATCTATGCAGTTGGCATGGTTGGGATTAAAGCCTTGACTGGTGTAGCACCCCGCGAACTAAATAGAGACGCAAATGGGGAAATCAAATGGAGCGATGCCTACGGCGGTAAACTACGCACTCAGGTCAGCCACTCCCTAGCTAAGATTCTCAGTAAAATGGTGCTAAATGACTTCAAAGAGCGATATCAGTCTGCATCAGAAGCTCTTAACGATCTTGAAGCTCTTAAAGTTCTTGACGATTTGGTAAATTCCCAACAGAGAGACTATATCCCAGAAGATGACTTATTAATGAATACTTTAGACGATTTAGGCATTCCCACAAAATCTTACTCAGAAGGACAAGAAACTTCTAATTGAAGAAGAATCCAGCTATTCTGAATTCAGGAGTCAGAACAAGAAAGTGGGCGATTCAGACCCGCCACTAATTGTAGCTAAGAATATTCGTAGGTTGGGTTGAGGCTATGCCAAACCCAACAAACCCAGGAAAATGTTGGGTTGAGGAACGAAACCCAACCTACACATTGATTTAACTGGGTTTCTACTCAGCACAGGCTAAACATTAGCTATCCGCTAACAGCACTTTGCTATAACGACAAAAATTCTTCTCCTGTCGTGGGATGAATGCCTATTGTTTCATCCAAATCTTCCTTGGTAATGCCCTTGCGAATTGCCACACCTAAACTTTGAATGATATCTGCTGCATGTTCGCCCACCATGTGAGCGCCCAAAACTTGCCCAGAATCACTATTTAGCACTAACTTTATAGTGGTTGGCTCATCCTGTTCGATCATCTGATACAACAGTGGTTGGAATTCGGTGCAGTAGCATTCTACAGATTCACCAAATTTTTCCCGTGCTTTCGCCTCCGTCATCCCCACACTAGCCGCTTCTGGACGGCAAAAAACAGCAGTGGGCACATAATCATAATTTAGTTTTTGCGCCTTGTTCCCAAAAACTGTATCGGCAAAGACAATACCTTCTGCCTTAGCCACTGGAGTCAATTGCACGCGGCTGGTGCAGTCACCCACAGCAAAAATGTTTTCTTGGCTGGTGCGGCTGTATTCATCTACTTTGATTGCACCATGTTCGCCAAGTTCAACATGGGCATTTTCCAAACCAAGATTCTTGGTATTTGGAGCGTAACCTGTGGCAACTAAGATGGTATCTGCTGTAATTATTTCTTGGCTCTCACCAGTAATAGTTAACAACAAACCCTCTTCTGAGTATTTGATTTCTTGAACACTGCTATTGGTGAAAAACTTAATTCCGCGTTTAATCAACCCCTGTTGTACAGCAGAGCAAATGCGATCGTCAAACCCCGATAAAATCATCTCGTCTTTTTCAATCACCGTCACCTCACAACCGAAAGCGTGCATCATACTGCAAAATTCCACACCAATGTAGCCGCCGCCAATAATGGCTAAACGTTTTGGCAGATAGGGTAACTGGAACATCTCGCGGGATGTGATGGCGTATTCTATACCTGGGATTTTGGGCTTAAGGGGTTGTCCTCCCACAGCAATTAAAATTTTGTCGGCTGTAACTTTGCGTCCATCAATATCGATCGTATGGGTATCGATGAAAGTAGCATGTTGAGAAATTAATTCAATTCCAGCTTTTTGCAATTGCTGAAAATAGGATTGGTTAACGCTGTCAATATGCTGATGTACTGACTTAATAAATAATGTCCAGTCAAAGTATGTTTGACAGTCACTCCACCCATAACTTTGTGCGATTTGATTTTTGAGGGCGAAGTCAGCAGCGTAGACAATCAGCTTTTTGGGAACGCAGCCGCGATTTACACAGGTGCCACCAATAGCTTCTTGTTCAGCAATGGCGACACGTACACCATAACTAGCTGCTTTTTTAGCTGCTGCCAATCCCCCAGGCCCAGCACCAATGACAAACAAATCGTAATCAAATGTCATAAAAATCTGTTCCTTTTTCACTTTTTGGAATGCAGAGCTATTTCATACCTTATAGTTATTCACACAAAACTTCATCTACTGTCTTTGGGTGGACAATTTGGAATGAAAGCAGGCTAATATTTAGCAGATTGCCGCATTAATAGTATTAGCTCGAAAAGAATAGCGATCGCCCAATAATTACTAAGTTATATTACACTTTATTGACAAATAAAGCATCTTGTTGTGTAAAAAATTAGAAGTGCGATCGCTGGTGACAAAGTGTAACCCATTGGCTAATTTGGGCAGCAGCCATGCTAAAAAACAACTGGAAATGCGATATTTGCAGATAATTATGGACAATCAAGTAAAGTTTGCATCTCCTGTGCATCCCTTGTCATACCCAAGTCCTTAAAACTATTAATAGCCTGAATGGATAGTTGGCAGGCTTTTTGGACACTTCCCCACTTTTTCTCCCAGCGCGCAAGAGAACGTTGATAACGAGCTAGACGGCGTTTATTATTGCTGCTTTCGGCGACAGTTAAGCCTTTAATTAATAGCTTTTGAGCTTCATCGCGATCGCCTTGTTCGATGGCAATATCAGCAAGCCAATTTTGAGCAGAATTAATCACCCGATGCCAATTAATTTTTTCTGCACTTTTCATCACATCTTGAAATAGCTTTTTGGTTAAAAGATATTCCCCTTCTGAATAAAAGATTTCAGCCCGATGATAAAGCACGGGAATAAAATAGCGGATATGCTGTCGCTCGTCTAGATTCGCCTCAATCGCTAATTTTTCTTCTACCATTAGCCAGTGGCGCGCATCTATATAATTATTCTGTCTGATTCGCAGTCTAGCCATACTTTCGGCTAAGTCAGCTTGAACGTATGAATCTGCATGGTCGCGTAAAACCCATGCTCGCTGCAATATTTCGTCTGCTTGTGTGAGACTTTGGGGCGAACACTCCCGAATTAGCAGCCAGGTTTTGCGGATCATGAATTTCACCAAAGATGACCATTCACCACGTCGTTCTGATTGTTCTATCAGCCATTGCAACCAATCGAGGCGATCGTCCCAATAAGCATAGAGATTGGCGTAGTGGTTCAAGAGCAACCACAAATCCCTAACTTCTGCATAGTGGTCTTGGTTTTTACACCAATAAAGTACTGCCCGTAGATTTCCTTCCTCTTCCTTTAACCTGTCGTAATGTATCCAGTTCTCCCAATCTTCTCCGCCGTAACTGTAAGCAAAATTTAGATACCATCTCACCCAACGCATCCGTGCTTCCCTCTCAAAATCTGGGTAAGCGGCTAATTGTGCTAAGGCATACTCACGAGTCAGAGAGAGCATCTCGTATCGCTTAGTTTCTGGGTTAAAATTCACTAACGAAAGTTGCTGCAACCGTACCAAGCCATTACTGACAGAATCAGGAGCAGATGTCAGTCCAGCAACTTCAGCCACAGCAGCTTGGATGGGAGCGTCAGGAAAAATCGCCAGTGACATGAGTAACTTGTGTGGTGGTTGTCCCTTTGTACCTTGCACCGATTGCTCAAAGCAGAAACGAGCCACATCGCCTGTAGCGGAGGCTAACTGCTCCAATACAAAGTTCAAAGGGTAGCCACTAGAAACTTGACCGAGTGCGTAGACAATAGCGAGAGGGATTCCTCCAGTGCGATCGTAGAGCAAGCTAGAGTCTTCATCTTGGATATTTATACCTTTCTCTTCAGCTTGTTGCTGAATCAACAGTAAACCATCATTCAGAGGCAAGTTTCGCAGACTGATTGGCAGCAGGGCAATTCGTTCGCGGGTAGTAATCACTACTTTGACGCAAATGGGTAAATTGTATAGAAATTCTATAACCTCATCCCTGTCCTCTATAGTCTCCATATTGTCCACAATCAGAAGCGTTCGCTGTTTAGAAAGACATTGGCGTACGCGATCGAATTGGTCATTGGGAGGAGATTGAATAATTGTAGAGTCGTTTAAGGCATTAGCAATCACCCGAAAAATCTCGCGCAGGTTACGCTGTCCTTGCTGTCGCTGCAAAATCATATCGGGAATCAGTTCTTGTTGTTTGGCCGAAGTGAAAATAATCGCATCAAATTTAGGTGCATCAGAATTGTTTTCGTTACTAGCTTTTAAGCACAGGTAAGCAGCTGCTAACACCAGCGCTGTTTTTCCTACGCCACCAATGCCATGTACTGTAATCATATGAGCGCCATGCATCGGCAAAAGCCTTTCCAGTAGCTTTTTCATATCTGCTTCGCGCCCAATAAATTCTGTGTAGGTTGGTGATGGCAGATTGTGAGGAATAGAGGCGCTTTCGGTACTAGATGCAACAACACCTCTGCGATATCCATGTCTCTCTAGAATGTAAATCAGGTTGCTCGATCTGACGCTGTTATCAGGTTCTCCTGTCAAAGTTTCAATATCTCGATAGATATAGCTCAATCCCACTCTCACACTAGCGTTTTCCCTGCATAAGTCCTTACTTATCTTTGTCAAGCTATACCCACATAGCAACCCAAGTAACAGGTCTTTCTTAGTGTTTTGCCTGTATCGCTGTTGAATTTTAGACTCTAAATCAGTCAGCAAACGATCTATATCCCAGTCCTGTAAAACCTTTTGATACCAAGCTTTAGACAGATTCCCCCGCTCTGACTGATCTGACATAAATATCATCCTAAGTAGGTCGGCGTAAATAATTATTGTTGGGCTAAGGCAGGGAGCAGGGGGCAGGGAGCAGGGGGAGAAAGAGTTTAAGCCTTATTTACTTTTCTTGACACAGTTTGATTTTATTTCACCGACTTACTTATTAGTTTTGTTGTTAAATGTTGGTTAGCAACATTTTAACTAACAAAACTTTCAGTATGTTGTATTAGTAATTTTTAACTAACAAATTTTTAACATTGTTAATTACACTATTTAGGGTCAATTTAGTAGGCTAATTACTAAGTTCATAATTGTTGGTAACAGGCTGCGTGCAAATGCAAAATCTATCCTGATAACCAATCAAAAACTCTGGCTGAATTATCGTTTTCACTTCTGACAACAAAGGAGTACTGAATGAATAAACTAATTCAAACTGTAAGTATCTTGGTTGGTCTAAAACAAGCTCGACTTTATTTTCCTGAAGAAAAACAAGTCTGTGTCTTTAATAAACTTCCGACACTTTACCGTGAGTTTACACCAAAGTCTGTCCAAGAATCAATCAATGAATTGCAAGAGCGATTAAAAACTCAAGGTTTAATTGCAGAGATTACTGGTAAATTTGACTTAGAGACAGACGAGGCAGTAAAAGAATTTCAAAAAAGAAATAATCTTTTAGCAGATGGAGTGGTTGGCCCACTGACATGGGCTTGCCTTTTGTACCCAAAACTTTCTCGAAGTCAAAAAATTAAGTCCCCGGAATTAAGGAATGCGGTCAAGGAACTGCAAATTATCCTTTATGATGAAGGCTTTTTGAAAAAAGAACCTACTAGCTATTTTGACAGTGCGACAGAAAGAGCAGTGAAACGCTTCCAAAGAATTTATGGATTGAAGAATGATGGCATTGTTGGGGCAGCGACTTGGGCAGTACTGCTGGGAATGCGACAAAAAATTGATAAAAGCTTTCCGAGGTTAATTTATTTTTTGTCGCCGCAATCATGGTTTTTATGGGAGCAATTTTTGATGATTTGTTGCATCCTATTGGGTATTTATTGTAGTCCGATACCAGGTCAGACTCCTAAATTCACTACTGCTTTAGCAACTGCTTATGGACTCACCTGTGTAGTGCCTTTTTTGTTAGAAAGTCTACCGCTAAAGCCTTCAATTAAGCCGAGCTTATCTCTCTTGCAATATGCTCCTTATGTATTAACTGGTATCTTTTGGAAACCAATTATCAATTTTTTGGGGCAATTGTTTAATTAGTCATTTGGGAGTGGAATAATTGATGAGCAATCAAACTTTTGCGTTATGTCTTTAAAAAGTGCGATCGCTTCCGTCCAAGCGTAGGCGATCGCACTTTTAAGCCAAAGCATATAAATATATGAAATGCGGGAGCCGTTAGAGTGATTTATTTATTAGATACCAATTTAATCTTAGTTACCCACAATAAGAGTGAATTTAATCGCGTGAATGGGTTACAAATTGAGGATTGGGAGGAAGAAGGTTGATAATTGAGTTAGTAGCTACGAATTACTATTAATCTGCTTACACTACTTCTAATGTCAAAATCCCTTTTGGTTTATTTACAACCAACTGCATAATATCTAACCTTTTCGCTTTCTGCATCTATAGCGATAAACCAGTTGTAATGGTTGTCGATGAGTTGGGGACGAAGAGACTCAAAAATAGTACGACACCGCGCACCCAGTTCCTGACGTTGTGCTTGACGGAGATTTGTTTCTTCAGGCGTGACGTTAGATTTTGTCCATCCCCAACTTCGGCTTGTTTTTGATAATTGAGTCATATTGAATAAAAGTAGATTAGAAGCAGTATTTTAATTATTGCGTGCTATTGTTGATTGTCTATAAAATATTGGAATCGCTTCGGCTAATCTACCACTTCTTCTAAGAGAGTGTTTATAAAATAAATCTTAAGCAGTTGAGCAACGATGATTACAGACACCCTACTCTTACCCATCGCTGAAATAGAAAAACGATCATCAAAAATTAAATCGCTTTCTTCTTTGCGTGAGGTAAAAATCAAAAACAAAGGCGGGTGCGGGGATTGAACCCGCTAATCCCCACAATGGTGGAGACGTAACCGATAACCCTAAATTCCTCGGCCCCGAAAGGCAAGTTGCGAACAAGGATAACCCGCCATGAAGTATGAAGGATAAAGTTTTTCATTCTTTATCCTTCAGCAATATTTACAATTCACCCGTAGCTAGCATCTGAACGATCCGAGGTGTACCTGGGTCAAACCCTGCCAAATCCCAAGACAGCGGATCTTCAGGATCTACTAAAGTAATTCGGTAAGGTGTCAAGGTGACATACACCGCCTTGACGTTGGGATTCACCTTTTTGCGGTACTCCTTCAGCGCTTGACTTGGATGCTTATACCCAGCCCAGCTTTCTGAGTCAGTCCAAAAGCAGACTACATCAGCTTTAAACTTATTCTTAATCATCCAATCGTAAGCTACCGATGCATCCGTTCCACCGAAGTTTTGATTGCTAGCTTTGCGAACCGCAGAACTAAAACTATCTTTGGCAGTGATATCTAATTCGCGGAATTCCGTAGCAAAGCCGCGAATCACATAGTTTTTCTCTGCTTTTGCTGTCACTAGTGCCATTGTTGTGGCAATTTCACAGCAAGTTAGTCCCATATCTGCAACCATGCTACCCATAGAACCAGAAACGTCTACGGCGTGCATGAAAACTTTACCTGTGGGTTGCACAACATCAAAAGACAGTTCAACCGCCTTTTCTAATATGTCTACAATCCGAGGAACTGGATTCCAAGTTTTCTTACTGCGTCCTAATGTTCCACCAGATTGATATGTTTTGAGTGCTTTCAAAACATCAATCGGATGGATGCGACCTTTACGCAGATGTTCTCTGCGATTAAGAACTGCTTCCACTTGCAGTAAGTTGGCGCTTTCATCGGCTCGTAACACACCCAGTTCAGTCAAAGAACCCAAGTTACGCAGCATTGCACCTATTGGCATTTCCTGAAATAGCAGCTGCCAAGCAAGCTTATCCATTTTGCCCACAGGTGCAGCCATTTCGTGGGTTAAACGTCCTTGAGAAATAGCTTCATGGGTTTGAGTTGGATTGCGTTTGAGCCACTCATACCACCAAATCTGCGCCAACGCTTCTGAGGGGATATCTGCTGGCAATTCTTCCCAGCCTCTAACTACCCACTCAAATAGTTGGCGGTGATTTTCTGTAGGCGGTTTGACATGGAACAACCGCAACGCATCCCGGTGCGAGAAGCCTTGACGCTGTTGATATTTCAACAGTTGATAAGCTAAACCCTTGACATCTTCCCTTGAGAGCCAAGTTTTACCAGCTTCCCGCACTACTTTGCCAAATCCCCGCAGAGATTTGGTGTAGTTCAGCCATTCGTAGAAGTGGCTGCCAGTGCGGACAACTTGTGGAAATATTTCACCAAATGCCTGTTTTGCTTCTGGTGCTTCACCCATTGATAGCAACACTAAAGCTAAGATAGGCGCACTGTTATTGATGGCGCGTCCATCGCTAGCATACAAAATTTCTTCCGCTACACGGCCGGGATTTTCGGCAACAGCAAGTCTTACAACTGTCACAAAATCTTCAGTTAATTCCTGTTTACCAGCGTAGTAAGTGCTTTTTGCTGTGCCAACCAATAAACAACGGCGCAGCATTTTCCAAATACCAGCATCAAACATCCAGCCGCCGGAACGTCCCTGAACCATTTCTGCTTCTCGTCCGGGGATAGGTTGATTTTGGGGTGTAGTTGCCTTCTTTTTAGTGAAAAAATTGTAATTCATCGTTTCATCTCCCGGCCCTTGCGGGCAAAAATGAAAGGTGGCGGAGCAGGAATCGAACCCGCGACCTCTCGAACCCTAATCGATAACCCTAATTCGTCGGCCTTTGCAGGCAAGGGGTGAACAAGGATGTTTAGCGCTCTACCTCTGAGCTACCCGCCACATAAAAATTTTGGATTTTGGATTTTAGATTTTGGATTGAATTTAAAATCTAAAATTAATTGGTGTAGTGGAGCGGGATTTGAACCCGCGACCTCCCGCTTGGCAGGCGATAACCCTCAATTCGTCGGCCTTTTCAGGCAAGGGGTGAATAAGGATATTTAGGCGCTCTATCCACTGAGCTACCCACCACATATAAATTCAAAACTCAGCATTAAATTTGCTGTAACGAAGTAGGATTTTTACCTACACCTCCAGAAGTTTGATCGGGGGTGTTTTAGTTATATGCGATAACCCTCGATACGTCGGCCCTTTCGGGCAAGGTGGGCGCTCTGCCATTTGAGCTATTCGCTACTGCTGAAAGCTAACTCCCTCATGAAAGTTTACTTGTATTATTAATGTAGTATACGTATTATCTGTTGTCAAGGGTCTGGTAAGCCAATTTAGAATTATTGCTTTGGAAAGAAAAGCTGAGATGTGTTGCGATCGCCATACATCTCAACCCCCTTATTTTTTCTGGTAAAAACTTTTGCGCGTAGTTTACCGCCGTAGGCATCGCAGACCAATCTTATATGAGCAAAAAGTTAATAAGCCTATAACACTTACTGAATAAAGCTTTTGCCGAAAATTTTGCCGCAACTTTGCCAAACGATACAAAAAAGTGTCTCAATTTTTGCCAATATAATAATATTATTTCCCAAAATTCACTTGGCAAAAATCGGCATGAGTGAGAAACCCATAGAAGGTAACGGTAAGGCTTTTCTCGTTCTACTTTTGCCCATCTCGTTTTTGATTATTTTCCTAGTTACTACCTGGAGAATTTTACTGGCGGTAATTGTGCTAGTAATTGCCTTCAAGCTTTGGCAGGAATATCAATGGCAACAGTGGACTGTGCGAGTTAACCCAATTTTTCATCAATTGGTTCGTGAAAATCAGGGCAGACTGACGCCAATGGACTTGGCAATCAGGGGCAATTTTCCTGGAACAACGGCAAAGCGCTACTTGGATAGTAAAGCCTCGGAATTTGGTGCCAGTATAGTCAACTCTGAAGATGCAGGGCAGTCTTATTACTTTATAACTGCTAGCATTCTCGGCAATATTCTTGATAGTAGTGAGCCTGTTAAAGAACTTCCGGCTCAACCAGTTACTAAAACAGCGCGATCGCTTTTAGCACCACCACCAACCCCGCAGGAGGAAGAACCAGAAGCCGAATCACCACCACAGCAAACAGATGAGGAAGTTAAACGATCGCTGGAAAAACAGTTAATTTTTGGCTCTCTGATTCAATCTGAACTTGCCAAACGGCTCAATGTCTATTCCAGCACGGTTTATAAACGGCGAAACGATCCAGAGTTTCCTGAATGGAGCCGCAGCAGAGACCCTGATGGTATTGCCTGGTCATTCTCGGAAAAAACTAAAGAGTTTTTCCCAGTGGAGGAAGGATAACAATTCAAAATTCAAAATTCAAAATTCAAAATTAGAATTTTGGAATTTTTGTTTGTAAACCCACAGCTTCGTTGATGGAATTTAATCCGCTTTGTTCTAGTAGGACAAGTAAACCAGCTAGAATTCGGCGTACCATCATTGGCCCTTCGTAAATCCAGCCTGTATAAACCTGAATCAAGCTAGCACCAGCAGTAATTTTTTCCCAAGCATCTTCTGGGGAAAAAATACCGCCAACACCAATAATTGGGATTTGTCCTTGAGTTTGCTGCCAAATAAAACGAATTACCTCAGTGGAGCGATCGCGCAATGGTTTACCGCTAATTCCGCCTGCTTCATCCTGGGGTGATTTGCCTGTTTGGTCAATCGCCTGGGTTTTGAGTCCATCACGGCTGATGGTTGTGTTAGTGGCGATAATTCCCGCTAGTTGGTAGGTTTTAGCAAGAGTTACGATCTCAGCGATCGCAACCCAATCTAAATCTGGGGCTATCTTGACAAAAATAGGTTTATATGTAGTATTTTCTTGTTGTAATAAATCTAAGATGGCACTGAGCATAGAAGCATCTTGGAGCGATCGTAACCCTGGTGTATTGGGAGAAGAGACATTAACAACAAAATAGTCTCCCAAATCCTTGAGTAAACGAAAACTATCGAGATAATCCTGTGCGGCTGCTTCTAGGGGAGTTATCTTAGATTTGCCCAAATTTATTCCTATGGGTATTAAGTGGGTTGACTCCTGTTTTTCTTGTGTTAATCGTGCCGCCATTGCTACTGCACCACTGTTATTAAAGCCCATGCGATTGAGAGCAGCTTTATCCAACGGGAGGCGAAACAAACGGGGACGCGGATTTCCGGGCTGTGCGTGAAAAGTTACAGTTCCTAGTTCTGCAAAGCCGAAACCCAGGTTAGACCAAATGCCAGCAGCTACTCCATCCTTGTCGAACCCAGCTGCTAACCCTACAGGATTTGGAAAGTTTAGCCCAAACAAATTTTGTTCTAGGCGGGAATCGTACAGACATAAGGACTGCTTTAGGCGTTGGTTTACCCAACTAGCAGGAGGGCTAATATTTCTTTGCGATAGCCAACTAAAACTGCGAATCGTCTGCTGATGTAACCACTCTGAATCAGTTTTTACTACATTGAACAAAAGCGGACGAATAGCAAGTTGATAAATGTCCATTTCAATCCTTAACACTACGCGAATTCGGTAGACTGCCGCGCTTCCTCTTTAGCTCGTCGGAGTTCTTCTTTAGCTTGACGGAGTTCGTCTTTAGATTGCCGTGCTTCCTCTTTAGCTTCTCGGAGTTCTTCTTTGACTACCCGCACTTGTTCAGCAAACAGCCGGGTTTCTTCGGCAGAATTTCTGATTTCTTCAGCAAGCTGCCGGGTTTCTTCGGCAGAATTTCTGATTTCTTCACTAAACTGTCGCTGCTCCTCTTGTGAGAGCCTTTTATTTTCAGCAGACTCTCGCTCGTTCTCTTGTGAGAGCCTGGTATCTTCAGCAGACTCTCGCTTTTCCTCTGAGACTTGTCTCTGTTGCTCTTGAGCATCAGACGTAGTTTCGCCCATTTCCCTGGCACTCCATAATCTAAATTTAACGAACCTGTTACCTACAACTTTTAGCAAACACCTGTGGCAATATTACTCAGGGTGCTTTTCTGGGCATCTTATATATTACAAGTTATGTTAACCAATAAATCAGATGGGGCAGCCGCAAAAACCTATAGCCGCCGAACAACAGATCCTCTCTTTAGGGCGCGTCCTCCAGAGCCTCAGAGAAGAAGATGATGTTGACGTTCTGATTGAAACTACTATTTCTTATCTCAAAGAAGAGTTTGACTACAAACTGATTTGGATTGCTCTTTACGATCGCCTGAATCACATATTATTCGGAAAAGGGGGCATCACACCCGATCGCGATATGAGCTTTTTACGCCAAAGAGTTGTTCTCAGCCCTGGAGATTTATTAGAGCAAGTAGTAATTGAACAGCATCCTTTAGGCGTAGCTGATTTGCAAACTGAAATCCGCGCCGCCGAATGGCGAAAAGTTGCCGAAAAATTCCACATCCAAGGAACGATTATTTTACCGATTCGCTACAAAGACCGTTTCTTGGGCTTGGTATTACTGGGTTCAGAACGCTGGGGCTACCTACTGACAGGAGAAACAAAAGCACGTTTGATGATGGTTTTAGGTGAACTAGGGGCAGTGCTTTATCAAAATGAAATGCATAAGCACCAAAAGCAAACCAGGCGAACTGACGAGCCATTATTAGAATTGCTAGAAAATTTACGCAGCCTCAGTAACCTGAATCAAAGACTTGAAGCAGCAGTGCAAGCAACTCATAAATTTGTCTCCCCCAGCCGGACAAATGTTTACTGGTTTGAGCGAGAAGGGCGCTACTTTTGGTGTCGAATGAGCAATCAGCTGGTCAAAATGGATCGCAATTCTAGCACTCAGCAAGCAGCGGGAATGACTGTACAGGACTTAAGCGATTTTTATTATGCTTTGGCAGTTAACCAAATAGTCTCCATTGGTGATGCCCGCAGTTCTTTAAAAAGCCATTTTACGGCTAAATTGCTGCAACGCTTGCAGGTGCGATCGCTTCTGGCAGCTCCGATTTTCTGGCAAAAGAACTTAGTCGGTTTTCTGGCGGTGGAAAGCAATGAACCTCGCATCTGGACAGACACAGACAAAAATTTTGTCCAGGGTGTTGCTGGTTTAATCTCTCTAATTACACCTACCGAAAGCATGGAAAGCACTATCAAACAGATTCAAGAGGATGCTCAATTGACTAGCCAAGTTGCTCAAGGTATCTATAGCGAACATGACCTTCAGGTAACTTTACATAATTGTGCTAAAAGAGTTTTAGCTCGATTAGGTGCTACCCGCTTTTTGCTGTTGCAGTACGACGCCGAGCAGAAGAATTATCAATTTACTTACCAAAGTCAGCCCCAAAATCGTCGGCCGTTGACATTTACTCTTCATACTCTCAAAGAATTAGATGGGCAGCTTTTGCAAGGTTCAACACAGGCGGTGGAAATTGAGAACTTAGATGAAGATTTACGCTTTTTTAACTGGCGACCCTTGTTATTAGAGAATAATGTGCGATCGCTGCTTGTTTGTAAATGCACTCACGAGCATATACCAGCAGCACTTTTGGTGATTACTCATGAAAGCCATCGTTCTTGGACAACTCTAGAAAAAGAATTGCTGTGGGCTGTCAGTCAACAGATTGGTGTAATTGTTCGTCAATGGCAATTACATAACCGCACTACCCAGCAGCAAAAAACTTCCCAGGCTTTTGAGCAATGCTTACGCATCCTGACACAATCCCAGAACAGCATTGAGGTGGAAAAAAAGCATTTAGAACCTACAGCACTCGAACAAATAGCCTCAATTTTGGGCTGTCCCCTAGCGCTAATGCTATCTTGGGCACCTGGTGAAAGTCGCGCAGAAATTATTCCTGGAGTGATTGACAATAGCCAATTTGGGATTTTTTCTGATGTATCTATTTCTATCCGAGCTGAAGCCTTAATTCAGTGGGCACTTGCTACAGAGAATTATCTGACTTTGAAGGTGGATAATTTACCTCCAGAAACTCGGAAATGGTTGAATGTTCCAGACAAAAGTCAAATTATGGTAATGGCATTACGTACAACCGCTGATTATGAAACCACTGGTGTCGTGTTGCTTGTAGACTATCAAGAGCGTCGCTGGTCAGAACCAAACCTTAGTGCAACAGCAACTCTGATTTCTCAATTAGCCTGGTGGCGTCGTGAAAAGCAAATTACCCGACTTTTAGAATCCACAACCGAAGAATTACGACAACTCAACTGGTACAAACATCGTCGTCTAGAGGAAATTCAAAGAATAACGGCCCATTCCCTGAAACAAATACACGATTTGGGCATTCCTGCTAATGAATTGACTCAGATGCGCTACCAGCTATTGCTACGCCAGTTAGATCATACAGCCAACTCCATGAGTGGAATGCTAAAACTTGAGAACTGGCAGCTACATATTAGTTGGGAAACTATGCCCATAGCCAGTTTACTGAAGCGATCGCTCGAACGGATCGAAAATTTACTCAAACAACAAAAGCTGTGGATTGGTGTACATGGTTTGGGACAACCAATTGACGAGCAAGAAGCACCCAAGAATTCTTCATTAGTTAGAGGCGTTCCTCCCTCCAGCGCTCAATCTGCAATGGCGATCGCTGGTGATATTGTCAAAATTGAATTAGTTATCCATGAATTATTGGTTACTGCCTGTAACCGTTCTCAAATCGGTAGCAGAATTGATATTTGGTGCCGCCGTTTAGATGCGTCAAAACCCTTAGATATAAAATATTCTTCTTCTACAACTGGAGCGGCTGAACATCAGACATCGCTAGAATTATCGATCACATATAACGGTGCGATCGAACCACAGCTACTCACGGAACTACATAATAATACACCCAAAGATGTGCTTGCTCCTTCCTACCTCGACCAACCACCAGCTTTACATCTGGCGATCTGCCAAAACCTCATGCAAGAACTAGGAGGAGAGTTGAATTTCTATGAGTTACCAGATAATCGGGTAGTCAGTCGCTTGTTGTTGCCCTTAGCTATTCATGATTCTTAATACCAATTCGTAATCGTAATTAAGAAAGTCAGATATGGTCTGGCTTTCGGGGTTTGAATGTGTTGCCTCATTTTAGAGAATTGGTATTAGAACTCCTGCCTCACTTCGACTACGCTCAGTGACCACCTGCCTCCTGCCTGGTTGTTGAGCGTAGTCGAAACACTGTCTCCTGCCTGGTTGTTGAGCGTAGTCGAAACACTGTCTCCTGCTATACAGTGAGTTGCTTGCTCATCAAAGGATGCTTTGGCAGCAACATCACTTATATGACAACACGCTTGGGTTAAGGGTTGTTGGTGTAGATAATTGGTCTTTGAAGACGCGATAAATCGCGTCTCTACATCTGGATCTTGGGCTTATCTGAACTGTATTAACTTATGTGAACTTTTCTCTACTGAATTTGTGAACTTTTCTCTACTGAATCCTTACGTAAATCCCAATTAAAAAATGCTCTTTTTTACTCAAGCTTTACAAGAAACTAGTGGATGCACGACTAGTATAAATATGTAACCAATTGAACGCGCACTGGGTTTAATAACTAATTTACTTATACGGTTATTACTTATATAAAACTGCGCAAATGGTAAATAAAAATTAGTCCTGAAATAGAAGATTCCTTCTAAATAAGACAAACATGGCTTGAAAAGTTCCCAAGCTGACCATCCTGCTTGCCTATAACTTGTTCTTACTTATCAGTAAGGCAGTAGACAAGCATGACAAATTTGCAATCTTAACATTCTGAATGAAAACAATTAATTGTATGAAAAACTACACCAAAATTGTAAAGCGTTTTTTTGCATTGGCTACTCCAGCGATCGCTACTTCGATATTGGCAACCTTACCAAGCCAAGCTGCTACCATTGCATATTCTGAGTCAAAATTCAACATCAACAACTTTAGTAGCAGCCCTTTAGATGTTAGGACTTTGACTGATACTTTGACCAACACAATTAGCACAGGTGGTCAAGTAACTGCTGATGCTAACGCTGAGGCTAAGTTTAATATCGATGCAAACAACTCTGCCTCCAATTTTTCCTTCAGCCAAGCTCAAGGTCAGGGTGATGGCTATACAGGGTCGGCGGAAAGCTTTGCTGGGATTATCGGTTATGATTTCATCGTTGACAAAGAGTTTTCTTTTGATTTCAGTGGCTTATTTAACCTGAAAACATCCATTGATGATGCCGTGACTGAACGTGCAAATGCTCGTGGAGAGTTCTTATATGAGTTATACGACAGCGATACTGGTAATCTTTTAGACTCTTTCAAGATTTCTGGAAATTTATCAACTATAGGTAACAATGATGCTTTTGTATTTGAACCGAGTAGTAACATAACTCTTGATTCAAATCAGACTACTATTGATAAATCTTTTGGCGGAACACAGGAATATGCTTTGACTAGCTTTAAGGGTAAATATTCCCGTACTTTCGATAAGTTAACTCGTTTAACCTTAATAGAATCTAAAAGTAATCAGGTGAGCGTCTATACTGTCCCAGAACCCTCAACAATTCTAGGTTCGCTGTTTACTTGCACTATGTTTGGTGCTGTCTCGATACGCAAGCGTAAAAGAGCTTCTTCGCTTGCGTTGTTGGTTAATAAGGATTGATTTAAGGTCTGTAAAACTTTCTTTTGTCACTCCGGGAACAGTAAAATCAGAAAGAAGGACTCAAAGCCAGGAGGGGAGAATGACACAGCTAAGAAGCCCCAAACCCAGCATCAAAAGCCAGAATAAACTGCCAGTCCTCGCTCATATAACAATACGGTTCAGTTAAGCCCAAGATCCAGATGTAGAGACGCGATTATCGCGTCTTCAAAGACCAATAATTCTTAACTGAATCGTATTGGACTATATCCGAAAGCGTCCAGAACGCGATCGCTCTTAGTATTTGTTGAACTATATTTCTACAAGAGAGTATGTTGGTCAACTCTAGTATCCTTCCCAGAAATTACCTCAACTGTGCGGAATCCAAGCACCGCCAACAGATTATTTTCAGGGAGCTTGACGGGAGCAGGTTGATCGCCGTGACCTGGAGCGGGGAGGGGATAAGCGGTCGTCGTAGCACTATGGAAGCGAATATTGCCTTCGCTGTGCTCGATCACTTGATGGATGTGCCCCGTTAACACTGTTACCGATGCAAAGCGAGATAGCAGTGAGAGCAACTTAGCAGAATCAGCAGTTGCCCATCCCCATTTGGGATAAAGGTCATATAGAGGAATATGGCTGAAAACAACCAGAGGCGTATCCTGTTTCTGCGCTGCCAAATCTTTGGAGAGCAAGTCCAGTTGCGCCTCACCTAGTTTGCCTGTGCCGGTTGCCCCAAAGTCCAGCACATTGGTTAAGGAGACAAAGTGGATTCCCGCCCAATCCCAAACCTGTAAGCCTTCTTTGGCATCCTTGCGGTTAAAGGCTTCCTCGTAGGCTTTGCCGCGATCGCCAATCGTATCGTGTTCCCCTGGTAAAGTAAACAGTGGGACTTTCAATTGAGAAAGCAGTTGTTTGGCCAGATCGAATTCTTCTGGTTTAGATAAATGGGAGATGTCTCCCGTGTGAATGACAAAGGCGGGTGGAGTGGGTAAGGCATTGATTGCATCGATGGTTTTCTGAAGCGTATCGGTGACATGTTCATTTGCAGGTTTTTTGAAACCGATGTGCGTATCGCTAATTTGAACGAAGGAAAACGGTGAAGTCGTGGATGATTTTTGAGCATTTGGTTCTCCCACCTTACAGGCAGTTAATAAACCATTTGCACCAACAGTCCATACAATGCCGAGTCCTGTCCAGCCCACGTGTTCAAGAAATTTTCTGCGTTGCATTGGTATTCCTCTGGTTAGTTTTTCTTATTTGTTACTGTCAGCGTCCCTTTCATAAAGGGATGAACTGAGCAAATATAGGGATAGGTTCCCGGTTTAGTGGCGGTGTAGTTCCAGGTTTGATTGGTATCCAGTGCTTTAGAGTTGAAAGTACCATCCGTAGCCGTAGCCGTATGGGGTTCTTCATCGACATTGATAAATTGCACAGTTTTACCAACAGCAAGAGCTAAATTTGCTGGCTCAAATTTGAAATTACGAATTTTGACAGTAACATCGGCAGGCTGTTGGCTAATTTGGGGCTGTTCCTTGGGTTGTTTCATCATCATTGGTTGCATAGTCGTTGCCTTATGGTTTGGACTACAGGATGACAACGACAATAGGATTACCAAGAAGGCACTGGCGATCGCGATGAAAAAATAAGAAATGTATTTCATGAGCGTTCTTTTATCCGCTTTGGTTGATGACGTTTAGCAAACAGTCCAGTCATGCTCACTCCGGTAGCCACTAAGCCAATTAGACCTAGCCCATTTAAAACTGGCACAATGGCATCGAGTTTGAAGATTTGCATAGTGTGAACAGCGATCAAAAATCCAGCCAACTCTTCTTGATGCAACCATGTGTCGGCGATCGCAACGCTAATGCCAGTCAGAGCCGTAAAGAGCAACGGCAAACAAAAGAGTGTGGCAATTAGCCGATGGTACTTGCGAAATGTGTTTTTCATCGTTTGAGTATTCTTGTAAGGATATTACTGGAAGGCATCAATATATATTTGATTGGTAGAAGCAAAGCATTGGCTAATCAAGTGCCTGAAAGGATGCTCCCGATGAATTCCCGAATGCTTTGCCATGCCAGTTGAATCGCGGCGTTGTTTCATACCTTGGTCATGATTGATTCAGCAACGCCAGTTTTTTAGTCTGCTGTAAATCCTTGCAGTTGATCTTCAAGGTTATGGCGATAGCCTCGATCGCTTAACGTTTGCTCAGATAGTCGATTCGCTTTGACAGCAGCTTGAATAATGTCTTGAGCCGTGATTGTTCCAGACGCGATCGCATCGATCAATGCACCATTGCTGGGAATACCTTGGTCTTTTAAGTAGCCTTGATATGCAAGAGTTGCCAGATTAAAAGAACCGATCTGGTTTGCCCTGTGTTGATTTCCCACGTATGGATTAAGGCTGATTGGTGCGGTTTGAGCCTGCGCCGCAGCAGGCAAAATGGTGGCAGACAGCAGCAATGTTGTTAACAGCACAGAAATAGAGCGTCGCATAGAATTACCTCTAAGATTGGTTGTTTGGCTACAGCGGTTTTACTGACCTTTAATGCATGGATGCAGCACAAACTTTCAGACAATTTGGTTGAATCCAAACTGCCAAAAAAGAGCGTTACAAATTGACGATATAAATTTCGTCGGGACATTGCAGTGCAATGGCCAGTATTAAAAGCTGTAGGAGTGGGTAGGTAAGCAATTAGCGTGATTTCAGGAATTTAGTTACAACTTATGCCTGCAAAGAATGCTAACTGGGTTACTTACTTGTCTCTACCTTTAAGACGACTGAGAAGCAATTTTGGATTTAAACTTTTCAAATGCCTTTGCTAGACTGATGTTCGCGGTGCGTTCGGTTTGGGGTGCGAGTTAATCAGAACAAAATAACCGACTTCTACAAAATTTCGACACTAGACTCATCCAATTAGCTTCACCAATCGTTTTAGAAATGAAAGTAAGTTTGCTCTATACTCAAAAGTTGTGAAATCAGGATTGGCACTCACGCTGCAAGATACATTAGGCATTTTTGCAGAGAAATTAGCCTCGGTCTATTCACCTGAATCTATGGATCTAAGTTCTCGCGATCGCCATTCATCAGAACCTTCATCGAAGAGCGATGCTGCACTTTTGGATGACCTGAAGGCACATCTGCCAACGGCGTTAAGGTGTCTCTACGAGCGCTACGGCAGCGTGGTGTATGGAGTGGCGCTGAAAGTTTTGCAAAGCCAGCCGGAAGCCGAAGACCTAACCCAGGAAATTTTTCTGTCATTATGGCAGCGTCCGGTTGACCCGGCTCACCACGATCATTTGATGCGCTACCTGATTGTCATGACTCGATCGCGGGCGATCGACAAACTACGATCGCGCAGTCGCACCCTTAATTTGGTGCAACGTTGGGGGCAGAACGTTACTGCTGCACCCCCTGCGCCTACTCCGGTTGAGCAGGCTGTTTTCAATGAGCGATCGCAGCAAGTGCGGCAGGCTTTGGCCCAGCTTTCAGATCGGCAACGACAGGTGATCGAACTGGCGTATGATGCCGGACTGAGCCAATCAGAAATTGCCCAACAACTGCATAAACCCCTGGGAAGCGTCAAAAGCTGGACTCGCCAGGGACTCTTGAAACTGAAGCAACTTTTACAACACTCCATTGACTAAGGTTATGACTGAACCCCTTACTCCTCAAGCAATCGAAACCTTGGCAGCAGGCTATGTTGTGGGCGACCTCGATCGCGCCGAACTAGAAGTTTTCGAGCAACTGCTGGCAGAAAATCCAGCATTAGTGGCAGAAGTGAAGCGGCTTCAGGCAACCTTAGATCGGGTTGTTTACAGCTTAAATAGCGTTGAACCGCCTCCCCATCTCCAATCTGCCATTCTGGCTGCCGCTACCACGACTTTCCAATCCTCCCAGCCCAAACCGTCTCGGCTTTTCTGGTACAACATCATGGGTAGTGTCGCGGCACTCCTAATTCTGTATTTAGGAATGGATAACTATCGCTTGCGACAGGATTTCCGTATGGCTAGTGACATCAATACCCTACTGCAACAGTCACAGACACAACTTTTCTCTCTCAAGGCTGTGAATGCGTCGGATACCGCTACGGGTAGCTTTGTGGTGAATCTAGGACAAAGACAGGGGATTCTAGCCGTGCAAAATCTGCCAGCTCCCCCCACAGGAAAAGTATATCGACTTTGGGCGATCGCTGATGGCGAAAAAATTCCCTGTGGCACTCTGAAAATTAATGCTCAAGGAAAGGTGCTAGATAAATTCTGGATGCCTGCCGACTTTTATGACACAGGTATCTCTGGATTATTCGTGACGTTGGAATTGTCTGAAACTAGTCGTTATCCAACCGGAACTATCGTGATGCAGAGTAACTCATCGACCAATATCTAACCTCAGTAACTCACCCTCTATCCCTAGCCCAAATACTATTACCACAATTAGATCGGATTTTCTCCAAAATCAAAAATCTGCGTTAAAGTCAAGCCATTCGCGCCTATTGGCCTGGAGTGGTAATTAATCCCACACAATACTTGTCGGGTTTTGGGGAAAAGGGGAAGGTGGGGCCCCCTCTGGGGATAAGGGGCGGGGAAAAGGGGAAAGACAAAACCTTTAACCTAAACCCAGTAACCTTTTCCCAAAACCCAATTCCAAGTTAAAAATCCACAAAGCGTGCAGTATTGTAATCCTACACAATTACCCAATCCAGCACTGATAATTGCAGAGGTAGGAGCAAGAGTTGGTTATTTACCAGAGCAATAGCTATTAATTTCATTGACTATTGAACTTTCTTCGTTACTACTCTTTTGCAGAGATACCAGAAAGCCCTTTGCTGCTGGTAGATTCTTTTTATCTATGGCTGTTGCTGCATTATTCAATTCTTTGCTAATGTTCTGATAGAGTGTGATAAAGCGTCCTTGGAAACCTTGCAATTTTTCATCTTTAATTTCTAGTGTTTTCATCTCTTTCGCAAGTGGATCTATCTTAGCCGAAAGTTCAGTTAGAGCTTTGGAACCTTTTGCAGGATTGGGATTTTTAGCGAATTCCTGACCGAGAGTAGATGTCTGATTGGCAACCTTTATGATTTTGTTACATTGAGCAACTTTACTTTCGCCACAACCTGCAAATAATAAAGCGATCGCAGTAGTGGCTGAAAGTATAAAACTTTGCTTAAATACGTGCTGCATAGGTTCTATGATCTCCAACTATGTTTCGTGAAAGTTGGGCAGTAGAAATGAAGGATAGCGAAAATACTTTTTCTAAAAAGAATCTTTATTTTTATTTTTAACTTTCTTGCTGCCCTGTTACTTTATACTTCATTTTTTCGATAATGCGTATGTAATTATACGTAAATCAACATAAATATGGGGAATTCCCCATTTAAGTAAGTCGGTGCAGTAAAACCAAACTGTGTCAACAAAAGTAAATCTGTCCATTTAAAATATGCTTGAGTACACAGCTAAAATTTTGTTTAGCTCCCAGTAGAACAATAGTATCGCTCTCCTATTTTCCAAAGCTGGAGCGCAACTATTAGAAAGATAATCCCTGCGATTGGCGATACATAGCAAAACCACAAAGGCACTAAAAAAGCATCTTCTTTTTCAAGTACTGCAAGCAAAGGAAAATAACTAACGCAAGCAAGTGGTATCAAGAAAGTAAAGAATCGCTGAAACCACTTGCTATAAATTGCAAGAGGGTACTGAGCCGTTTCGACTCCTCCATAAGTGAGGATATTCATAATTTCGAGAGATTCAATAGTCCAGAAGGTGATGGTTGCTTGTATAATAACAATGCCAACAAAGAGCGCAACCCCACCAATAAATGAAGTGCCTAAAAGCCATAAACTTTTAAAAGTTAAAGGGATGTGGAGAGATGAAAGTGACCACCACGTAACAACAATTCCTTGAAAAAGTCTTCCGATTCGTTTTAAAGTAAACTCTTTACCTAACAGTTGAAGTGCTGTGGTGCGTGGACGAACAAGTAAACGGTCAAAGTCTCCACTTTTAATTATTGTTGTAAATGAGTCAAATCCTTTTCCAAGGGCATCAGCACAAGCGAAAGAAATATTAACTATTCCATAAAAGAGAGCAACTTCATTTAAAGTCCACGTACCAATACTATTAAAACGACTAAAAAGTGCCCAGATTCCAAAAAATTCAACAGCAGTTCCTACAAGCTGCCCTATGACTTGCAGCCAGAAAGAAATTTTGTACTGCATTTGCGACTTGAAAGATACAGAAATATATCGAAGGTAAAGCAAAAAATCATTCATAATCGCGTTGTAATTTTCCTATAAAATAAATTACTTAACTTATCTCCTACTTAAAAAATTACGAATTACGTTAGCGTAGCAGTAGCGAGTCCACGTACCCCTACGGGGAAGCAAGCTACGCTTTTAGCGTGTCGTAGAGAGCGTCATTACGAATTACGAATTATTGACCGACATTCCTTGATGGTACAAGCCCCTAGATTTATCTATGGGGGTCAATCCAAAATCCAAAATCTCAAATCCAAAATTGTCTGACCGACATTCCTTGATGGTACAAGTCCCTAGATTCATCTATGGAGTTAATCTAAAATCTAAAATCTAAAATTCCCAAGCCCTAGATTTATCTATGGGGTCAATCCAAAATCCAAAATCTCAAATCCAAAATTGTCTGACTTATCCTCCCTGAATGACAAGCTTTCTGATGCCATATTTCACAAGAACACGCCCAATGATAATAATGACAACTATCCAAAAAGCTTGATGCAGTAATATATTAAACAGGGAATTTGGTTGAAGATTTCCAGTAAAAAGACGAAAAGGTTTGTCGATTAGTCCTGAAAAAGGAAGTGCATTCAAAAAAGGCTTGCTCCACTCAGGGAAAAGTGGCAACGGAACAATCATGCCAGAGAAGATACTAACAAGAGTAGGTAGAATACTATTAATTCCCTCCCCCGAAATTGTCCACATCATTGATACAGTCAGAAGCATAGTTAATGCAGACGAAAGTAAAATTGCACCAATAAAAGAGAGAAAAAAGGCAACAAAAGAAGCAAAGGAGGGTGAAAAAGAAAGCGACCATTCATCAAGCCCCAAAAAGGGAAAAAGAAAAATTGTGACTCCAAGAAGCGGAATGCTACGAAGTATCAGGGGCGTTGTGCGAAGTGCCAAAGCGCGAGTAAACCAAAAATTATAAAGGTCTGTGGGTCGAAGAAGATCGTATCCTACAGCACCAGTTCGGATGAGTTCTTGAATATCTCTATCACCTCCCCAAGGGACAATTGCCATCAAAAACGCCTGTCCCAGCCACACATATCCTACAGCTTGTTGAAAAGTCATAGGTTGAGCAGAGGTTGTATGAGTAAAGAATGCCTGTAAAACCATTACTTTTACTAACCCCCAGAAAAGCTGAGTTCCAATGCCAGCCAAAGCAGCAGCACGGTATTGCAACAGCAGTGTAAATCTAGCAACAAACAGTGACCAATATGCTTTCATGGGATAATTCCTGCTGAAATTGCATAAAGTTCCGCAATTATCTCTTCAATAGGTGGATTTTCTACAAAAAGATCCTCTACTTCGTGTTGTGAGGTAACTTGGCTAATTAAAGACGCAGCAGAAAGCTTTGTGGGATCGAAGGCGAGAGTTACGGTGCGACCTTCTTTAGAGATAATACTGACTCCTTCTAGTTCAAAAAAGAAATCATCGTTTGCTAGGTCGATTCTTAAGTATCGACGCGAGGAAACTTGAGAACGCAGTGCTGCTAGAGTTCCATCACAAAGGATTTCACCTCCACCAATAATAATTATGCGATCGCACAATGCCTCGATATCATCCATATCATGAGTAGTCAGGATGGTGGTTACTTGATGAGTTTTATTTAGCACTTTGATAAATTTTCTGACTGCAAGCTTGGAAACTGCATCAAGCCCAATAGTAGGTTCATCAAGAAAAAGAATTTCCGGTCTGTGAAGCATGGCGGCTGCAAAATCACATCGCATCCTTTGACCAAGGCTTAACTGTCTCACCGGAGTCGAGAGTAAGCTTTCAAGACCAAGCAAATCAATCATTTCTTCGCGTGTCTGGCGATATTCTGATTGGGGAACGCGATAAATATCCCGCAGCAAATCGAAAGACTCAATCACTGGTAAATCCCACCAGAGTTGTGTTCTTTGACCAAACACTACACCGATACGATTAACGTGCTTAATTCGATCTTTCCAAGGAGTTCGTCCGCCAATTAGGCATTTTCCACTAGAAGGTACGAGAATACCGCTTAAAATTTTAATCGTAGTCGATTTCCCGGCTCCATTTGGACCAATGTATCCTACAAGTTCTCCACGTTCTAGGGAGAACGAAACTCCTTTGAGGGCATAAACTTCTTTAGTTTTTCGCTGCACAAGTCCTCGTATTGAACCGAAAAGCCCAGAGGAACGTTCAGACACAAAGAAAGTCTTCCTGAGATTTTCGACCAGAATGTGAGACATATTTGGGCAGGAGGCAAAAAATGAGCTTGGCTGGAGTAAGAATTGTCTTGCTAGAGGTAGCTGGGGCAATCAATGTCGGAGCGATCGCTAGGGGATGAAAAATTTCGAGATATATCATTTAATAATAAGTAAATTGCCAATGCAATCCCCATGCCAAGAATCACCTTAGAAGTATCAGAGGAATTATCTCAACAACTAGCACAAGTAGGCGATCGCTTACCTGAACTACTTGCTTTGAGTCTCCAACAACCAGCTGTACCAGCACAAGTTTATCGATATATCCTAGATTTTTTGGCTAGCAACCCTACTCCTGAACAAATTGCTGAATTTAAACCTACTCCCCAAATGCAAGAACGGTTGCGTACCTTGTTAACACGCAGTAACGCAGGTGAACTCACACCCACGGAGTTGAAAGAACTAGATGAATACGAACGTATTGAACACTTAGTTGTGATAATTAAAGCTGGTAACTTATCTTATTTGACCAGCTGACCGTGAGTGTAACCTATATTCCGATTGTTCTTCGCCGACTTGTAGAAGAACGCGCAAACTACAGATGCGAATATTGCCAGTTACCCGCAGGAGTTGCTTTTTTTGCCCATGAGATCGATCATGTTATTACTCAAAAGCACGGTGGCGCAACAAATGCTGATAATTTAGCCCTCACCTGCTGGCGATGTAACCGTCATAAAGGCACTGACTTAGGATCTTTTGATCCAGAAACAGGGGCTTTTAGCTTTCTCTTTAACCCACGCACCCAGAAATGGGCTGAACACTTCACATTTTCAGAACTGAATCTAGTGGGATTAACACCTATGGGACGTACAACGATTAGATTACTACAAATAAATAGTGACGAACGACTAGCTGAACGGCAAAGATTGCGCTGAACTCTTCAGAACTGACGCAGGCATTCACTTACACCGCTAAAATAATTTCAAGGAAACTCTTCAGCAGAAGCATAACGCTGAAAATTAGCCTGTAAGGATTATCTGGTGCGATCGCAGGAGGCAAAAAATGGGCTTGGCTGGATTAAGAATTGTGTTGGTAGAACCAGCTGGGCCGATCAATATCGGCGCGATCGCCAGAGTAATGAAAAATTTCGGGCTGTATAATTTAGTATTAGTGAACCCCCAATGCGATCCTCTATCGACGGAAGCTTTGATGATGGCTGTTCACGCTCAGGAAATTTTAGAATCTGCGGTATTCGTGGCGACCTTACCAGAAGCATTACATGGATGTGTCAGGGCGATCGCTACTACTGGTCGCGTTCGTAGTTTAGAAACACCTTTAGAAAATCCTCGCACTGCACTACCCTGGTTAGTGGAGGAACCAGAAAAACCCACAGCCCTGATTTTTGGCAGAGAAGACCGGGGATTAAGTAATGAAGAATTAAATTATGCACAGCGGTTTGTTGGCATTCCCACAAGTCAAGATTATGTCGCCCTCAATTTGGCTACTGCTGTCGCAATTTGTTGTTATGAATTGTCACAATCTGCCCAAAAACTTGACACTCAAACTTTACCTCAAACTGAACTCGCACCCTTAGATGTTGTGGAAGGATACTACCAGCAATTAGAATCACTATTACTGAAAATTGGTTATGTATATCCCCATACGGCAGCTAGTCGGATGAGAAAATTTCGCCAATTGTATAATCGCGCTCACTTGAAAACTGGGGAGGTGGCCATGCTACGAGGAATTTTGCAGCAGGTAGAATGGGCCCTGAAAAACCAGAAGAATAGTGAAAACTTGTAATTATTCGTTTAATATATACGCAATCATCTCCCCAAAATAATTAATATGGCTTAAACTAAACACAAAAATGCTACTTAGTGGCAAAGTGGAATTTGAGTATTAATATTGCTTAAAGATTAAGTTTGGGGTCAAGAGTCTGCAAGAAAACACTCAAGTGGGTCACAAGGAGTAACGGTGTCAGAATCAAGTGGCGAACTAACAGCTTTCTCGCGGCGTCAACCCTTAAATCGCCGCCAGCAGCCACAAAAAGTTCAAAAAGTGGTAAAGAAGAAAGTTAAAGCTAACAGTCAGCAGCAAACTACAAATGGACAAGAAGGGGCACTAACACGCCCAAAAAATCAAATTAGTCCTTCCTCCCCAATCTCTGGCGCTACACGTAGGGTAAAATCGGGGTTAGTTATGCCAACGGCAGTAAAACCAATACCTAGTGTCAAGGGAAATCCTCCCTTCCGGCCGGGTGCTGTGATGGTTAAAACAGTGCGGATGGAAAAGCCAAAAACAGGCAGACGCTCATCGCGAAAAACCCAGTTAAAGCCAATGGCCAAAACCGTATTGTATGTTTTGCGGTTATTGATTGTGGGTATTGGCATGGGTGCAATTGTGGGCACTGTATTGTCAGTATTAGACCCAGCCAATCGCATTAGCACGAATTCGGCGTCGCAATCTAATAGTAATGTTAGTAATGTGGCGCGATCGCAGCCACAACCTACCCCAACTCCCCCAGCCGCAGCTTCGAGTCTATACCTATCTCAGGAAATTACCTCTTTGAAAAATGCCGTGCAAAATTTGGCGGCGACCAACCCAAATCTCACACCTGGAATTTTCTTAGTAGATTTAGATACTGGTAATTATGTAGATATCAATGCCTCTACCAGTTTTCCGGCGGCTAGCACGATTAAATTACCGATTTTGATTGCCTTTTTCCAGGATGTGGACGCGGGAAAGATTCGCCTAGATGATATGCTGACCATGCAACAAGATATGGTCGCTGGCGGTTCAGGAAATCTGCAATACAAACCACCAGGAACTCAGTACGCCGCTTTGGAAGTAGTCACTAAAATGATTACAATCAGCGATAACACGGCGACAAATATGCTGATTGCCCGACTAGGAGGAATAGACGCTTTAAACCAGCGTTTCCGTAGTTGGGGATTGACAACCACAACAATTCGTAATCAACTCCCAGATTTGCAAGGGACAAATACCACTAGTCCCAAAGAACTAGGAAATTTGATGGCGATTGTAAGTCAAGGAAATTTAGTCAGTATGCCATCACGCGATCTCATGCTTGATATCTTGCGTCGCACCCAAAAAGACACTCTGCTGCCAGCAGGTTTGGGAACAGGTGCCAGAGCATACCACAAAACGGGTGATATCGGCACAATGTTGGCAGATACAGGTTTAATTGTGGTTCCAACTGGCAAGCGCTACATAGCCTCTGTAATGGTACAACGTCCAGCAAACGATCCCCGCGCCGAAAAATTGATTAGCTCAATTTCTCGTGCAGCCTACCAAGAGTTTAGCCAAAATCCTGTCACACCCAACACGACTACAAACATACCCGCAAATGGTTATCAGCCCCAGGTTGCGAATCCTGCTTTACCTAACAGTACAATAGGCACTGCGCCCATGAGCATTTATCAGCCTCCTGTTGCCACTCCTGTACCTAACGGCATGGGAAGTACAATACCCACAAACGTTTATCAGCCCCAAGTTGCGAATCCTCAATATTATCCTCAAAGATAATTTGTAATTCGTAATACTTTTCAAACAAGTGAAACTATTAAGATTTGATGATATGATTAAGGTCTAAATTACCATTCAAATCTTAAGAGTTCCTATTCCTAATAGCTAGTTTTCCACACCAAACGCAATTTATTTTGAATATTTATAGTCAATTAAATTGTTCTAACAATGTCTCAACACTAGCATTACGATCCAAAAAAGAAAATAAATGCCAGTAACGCAATTTTCCTTCTTTATCTAATACAAACTGCGCTGGCAAAGGCGCTCCCAGTGCTTGTCCTACTTGATATGTACGAAATACTCGACAACTAGGATCGCTCAAGAGTGGCATTTTTAAGCTTAAATCTTTGACAACTATTTGACTTTGCTTTTCATCAGTACTAGTAATCATCAAAACTTCTATTCCGCGATTTTTGAATTGCTCGTAGTTTTTATTCAAAGCTTTGATGTGAGGAAAACAAAGAGGGCAATATTGCTTTTCGGTAAAGATGCGAGTAAAGGCGAGTAACACTGGTTGTTTGCCTTTATAATCAGACAACTTTACTAAAGTTCCGTTGGTAATATCTGGCAATTGAAAATCAGGTGTTCCTACTCCCAATCTGAGTTGATTGCTAGCTGGAACTGGTAAAAAATTACGGAAGAATCGCTCATTTAATAAGCCACTAAAGTCAGTTGAAGTCAACATATTTTTAGCCTTGATTATTTAAATACTATTTTATAAAAAACCACAGATATTGACTGAGGTTGACATTGTTTAATGTGTATCTCTGTTTATCTGTGGTTTTCATTGATTTTGCTTTCAACTCTAAAAGGCTGGATTAGAGTTTTTTAGCTAGCGAAATTTAGACAGCAGAGAAGTAGACTTTAGACTTCACTGGGTCCGGATTCATGGTCTTGTCACCAGGTTGCCAACCAGCTGGGCAAACTTCGTCAGGGTGAGACTGAACATACTGAATTGCTTGTAATGTTCGCAAGGTTTCATCAACGCTACGACCAAAAGCTAGATTGTTAATGGTGGCGTGCTGTATGATACCATCTTTATCGATGATGAATAGACCACGCAAGGCTATGCCTGCTGCTGGGTCAAGAACGTTGTAAGCGGCGCTGATCTCTTTCTTGATGTCGGAGACTAGAGGATAATTCAGGTCGCCGACCCCACCAGATTTACGATCTGTTTGAATCCAAGCGAGGTGAGAAAATTCACTGTCAACGGAAGCCCCAAGGACTTCAGTATTGATTTTCTTGAATTCTTCGTAGCGATCGCTAAATGCTGTAATTTCAGTAGGACAAACAAAGGTAAAGTCTAGTGGGTAGAAAAACAGGATGACATACTTACCGCGATAATCGGAAAGTTTGATTGTCTTAAATTCCTGATCTACCACAGCTGTTGCTGTGAAATCGGGAGCTTGTTGACCAACGCGGAGGCTTCCTTCGGTTCCGTAAGTAAGGGACATTAACCTAATTCTCCTTTATCGGTTTAGTAGCGTTGGAATTTGGGTCAAGTAAAATTTACCCATCCACGCTCTCACAGTTTAATTACGATCTGTTACGACTATATCATACTCATAACGATTTTGAGTAGCAAATGTCTGATTTAGATACAAGAGAATGGTTACTTACCAACGGCTTAGGAAGTTTTGCCAGCGGTACAATTTCTGATGTCCGCACGCGCACATATCATGGTTGGCTGTTTGCCGCGACAAACCCACCTTCTGGAAGGACTCTGCTGCTTTCGCACTTAGAAGCTAGCTTGGAAATATTAGGGCGCGTTGTGGCACTGGGGACAAATGTTTGGGGTAACGGTCAGATTGAGCGAACAGGCTACGAACAGCTACGCTGTTTTGATATTAACCCAGTTCCTAAATGGACTTGGGGTCAAGATAACTGGCAATTAACCAGACAATTGGTGATGCCTTATGGTTTGGTGGGGACTGGAGGATGGGGAGCAGGGGAGCATACAACTCTTGGAGAGGCTACGCCAACGACTACGCTCAGTAACCGAGGAGAAGTTGCAGAAAGTTTTTCCCCTCTGCCTCTTATGCCCAATGCCCAATTTTGCCATCGAATTTTAATCCAGTATCGCTATGAAGGAACTGAAACAGCGATTTTACGGTTGCGACTGTTGATAGCAGAACGTGACTTTCATCACCAGCAGATTGCTAGTCAAGAATTACAGTTTTCACAATTGCTAGGGGAACAGCAAGTCTGTTTACAAGCAATCAATTCTGGGCGCTTCGGCATACCTTGGCACTTGCGTTGGACACAAGGAAATTATCAACCAGATGCAGTTTGGTATTGGGATTATAGATTGTCTGAGGAGACAAAACGCGGATTAGGCGACAAGGAAGACCTCCACAGTCCTGGTTACTTGATAGTCACACTTCAACCAGGAGATACGGTAACTTTAGAAGCACGAGTAGGTTTTCCCGACTCAGTGCCAGGTGTTCTCACCGTCAAAACCTTCACAGAAGCTGTGGAGGCAGAGCAAGAAAGGCTCTCCCAAATTTTTGGATGGAGAGAGGGAGATAGAGGGGCAGGGGGACAGGGGGGCAGAGGAGCAGGGGAGCAGGGGAGAAGTTGCAGTAAGTTTTTCCCCTCTGCCCCTTTTCCCCTTAGCACCTCTGCCTCTTATGCCCAATTCTCAATCTGGCAACAACTACTCAAAGCAAGCGATCGCTTTATCGTCTATCGAGCCTCAATTGCCGGCCCTACGGTTATTGCTGGTTATCACTGGTTTAATGACTGGGGACGCGATACATTAATCGCTTTACCGGGGTTGGCACTAGTTCCACAGCGTTTTGACCTCGCAAAAGGAGTATTGCGAACTTTTGGGCATTATTGTCGCCACGGTTTGATTGCGAATGCATTTCCCGATCTCAATAGCGAACCAATTTATAACAGTATTGATGCGGCATTGTGGTGGATTGAAACTTTAGGACTTTATTTAGAAGCTACCCAAGACTGGGATTTTTTGGCAGAGCAATTTCCTGTAGTACAACAAATCTATAAAGCGTTTGTCGGTGGTACACATTTCAATATCCAGGTGGATGCTACCGATGGGCTAGTTAGTTGGGATGCTCGTGGTGTAGCTCTCACTTGGATGGATGTGATAATTGGGACACACCCCGTCACACCCCGTTATGGGAAGCCGGTGGAAATCAATGCACTGTGGTATTCTGCTTTATGTTGGCTGAGTCAGTGGGCAGAGCGCTTGAGCCAAATGGAATATGGCTCACCAGTGCGTCTTACTAAGCAAGCACAGCGTTATGCTAACCAAGCACAACACGTGAAAACCTCACTGCAAAAATTCTGGAATCCTCAGCTAGGTTATCTGTACGATACTATTGAGCCAGACGATCGCCGGAATTTTCAAATTCGTCCGAATGCCGTTTTGGCGCTGTCGTTACACCATTGTGGGTTTTTTGAACAGCAAGGGTGTCAGATATTAGATTTGGCAACTACCAGCTTGCTCACACCTTATGGTCTTCGCAGTCTCGATCCAGGAGATCCAGAATATCAAGGAAAATATGAGGGCGATCAACAGCAACGCGATCGCGCTTATCATCAAGGCACTGTTTGGACTTGGCTAATTGGGCCGTATATTCGGGCTTGGCAACGTTTTTATCCACAACAATCGTTGCCTTTTGATTGGCAACCCTTGCTAGATCACTTTTTCTTTGATGCTTGTCTTGGTTCTATTTCTGAGATTTTTGATGGCGATTCACCTCACACACCCAGAGGAGCGATCGCTCAGGCTTGGTCAGTTGCCGAAGTAATCCGCTACATTAAATAGTTGTACCGATATAGATGGTCTTGGATAATTATTCTTGATTAATATACATTCACAAATTAACGTTGCTAGTTGGAACCAACAAAACCACTGCTATACAAGCTTTTTATTAATTTATCTGATTATCCAAAAGTTACTAAACATTTTTGATGATTTCACAAATTGAGGCAGCAAAACCAAAAATGTTTATTTTCTTCTGTGAGGAAATATTTTATAAGAAAACTTCGTGAATCAGATGTAGTTTTATTGTATAGTAGCAATGTAGTTAAGGCTTAATTTAGATACTCTACAGGATGTATAATTAATAGCCCAATTACTATTGATCGCATCTAATTTTATATTTCCTTATTATGAAAAGCATCATATTTTAACCTTAAATAAGCCTAAAGAAGTATAGATATAAATTGAGAAATCAATTAATAAAATAAAGTACAAAAAATGAAGTTCACGTAGGAATAATTGTAAATAAAGTGACTCAACCTAATAACAACACTAACCTTCAAGAAGTAACAGATTTAGGGACTTCCATTGCTCTAGCTACTACTACAGATAAATGGCAAGTACTGTCATACAAGGCTCCAATCCTACCTATACATGCCGCTCTACTTCGTACTGGTAAGATATTCTTTTTCTGTGGCTCAGGTAACGATCCCAATCGGTTAAATACTCCCTATGACAGTGTGGTTTGGGATATAAACAAGGGAACCTTTTCGCGTCAAGCGCCTCCATTGGATAGTAACAATCAACCTATGGATCTTTTCTGTGCTGGTCACTCCTTCCGGCCTGATGGTCTGTTATTGGTTGCAGGTGGAACTTTGCGCTATGACCCATTTTATGGTTCCCCCTATGCTCTGATGTTTGATCCCATTGCTGAAAAATGGATCAAGATCCTATCAATGAATAATGGTCGCTGGTATCCTACTGTGTTAACACTAGGCAGCGGTCGAGTCTTAGCAGTGTCCGGGCCAGATAAAGATGGCAAGCTCAATAGACAACCAGAAATTTATTCTGCTTTCTTTCCAAATGGTTGGAACGCTTTTCCAACAACTAGTGCTTTACCGGCATACGCACATCTGTTTCTACTAAGTAGTGGTAAAATTTTTTATTCAGGTGCTCAGATGGGTGTTACTGGAGTGACACCAAGGATATTAACCCTGCCAGAGAAATTTACACAATCCATTACAGAAACAGTGGTTACAGGGCTGCAAGATATAGCTTTTGGCGATCAAGCTGCCAGTGTGCTTTTACCACCTGCACAAGATCAAAAGGTGATGATTCTCGGTGGGGGTAGTGGTAAGACAGCAACAAAGAGAGTAAATATTGTCGATTTAAAAGCTAGTAATCCAACTTACGTAGCAGCAAAGCCTTTAAACTATGCTCGGATGCATCACAGTGCAGTTTTGTTGCCCGATCGCACAGTGTTTGTTTGCAATGGTAGCAAAATGAATGAGGACACAACACAAGCAATGCTGCCAGCAGAAATCTACAATCCAGCGACAAATACCTGGACAGTAGTAGCTAAACAAACTGTCCCCCGCGTATATCACTCGGTGGCTTTGCTGCTACCAGATGGTAGGGTTGCAGCAGCTGGAGGGAACCCTCAACGGACGGTCAATGAACTGCGATTAGAAATCTATAGTCCTGCGTATATGTCGCGATCGCGTCCAGTTATTCAGAGCGCTCCTCAAACAGTGACCTACGGGCAGCAATTTACGATTCAGACACGCCAAGCTGCGAATATTAAATGGGTTAGTTTTATTAGACCAATGGCAACTACCCATTCTTGCGATACGGAACAAAGGTTAGTCGATGCACCGATTATTTCTAGAAACGCTACTTCTCTTAAGGTCACGGTCATAAACAATCGAAATATCGCACCCCCAGGCTGGTACATGCTTTTTATTAGTGACAACAATGGAACACCCTCAGTAGCAACCTGGACGCAAATATATTAGCCTTATCTGTTTAAGTAAGTCGGTGCAATAAAACCAAACTGTGTCAAGAAAAATAAATAAGGCTCAAACTCTTTCTCCCCTGCTCCCTGCTCCCAGCAAGAACTGCCTTAGCCCAACAATAATTATTTAGGCCGACCTACTTATGTTCGCACTGCTACCTAATAAAAGTCATTAATTCTAGGAAGGAAAATATGAATTACAAGCTATCACGTCGACGGTTTGGACAATTGGCACTTGCTGGAACTGTAGTATCTGGACTTAGTTATCTAACCAAGAAAGCCTTGGCAGAAACACCAACTGTAAATATTGTCGGTATAGGTTCTAGCCCGATCGTTACTATTGACCAAACGGCTATTACAGAGGTAAACACCACTGAATTAGTAGAGAACACTGCCCTAAATAATGTAAGCACAGATATTAAGCCTGTAGGACTAGTTTTGCAATCCTTAATGACAGGCAAGGCTCAGGTACTTACGGATAAAACTACACCTCTATTAGAGCCTAATGAGATATTGAGTGGTTTTACCTCTTTAAGCGATGGCACACTTGTTGTAGCCATTACTCCGGTTGCGCTTAGTCGGAGACAGGCGACACCTACTCGCATTACATTTTTGGGTACGCCTGTAAAAACTTTGATCGTCTCAGGACTTAAACCAAATCAACAGCTTGGGAGCTTGCTAGGTACTAATGATGGGCGACTTCTTGGTTTAGTAGGTAAGAAGAACGGTACACCACCAATCAGATTGGTAGATATTAACCTTCAAACAGGAGAGATAAGTTCTATTAGTAAGGTTAAATTCCTGGACGATGAGCGGATCAGCAATCTAGCTGAGTCCCCAGATGGAGTACTTTATAGCTCTGTAGTTGGTGCGTATGGTGAGACAACTCTGGTGCAGCTAGATCCAAATCAAAAAAAGCCCATCAGACTAGGACAATTGAAAGTTAATGGTCAAGCATGGAATAATGGCTTACAGAGCTTAGTTTGCTCTGCAACAGGTCAACTCCTCGCCTTTGGGGCTATGAGATATGAGACACCTAATGCTGTATTTATTGTTGATAAGAACAGCGGAAATATGACTCGGTTACAAGACTTTGATACTGCTCAGATTACGCGTGCTCGTGCTTAGTCAGTTCGGGAAAAGTCGGGTTTATTCACCTCTAGCTAGCTGAAACGACACAAGCACGTTAATATATCCCAAAATAAAGCAACGGTTTCAGAAGGCAGAAGGCAGGAGGCAGAAGGCAGAAGGCAACCCACCCTTAAAAGAGCGGGATTGAAACAAGGACGTTTTATACCTCGCTGCAAGCAGTCTCGGTATAATTATCAGTTTTAACTGGGCTTTATACCCTGCAACTTTAGTTTTAATTGATACTCCTGAACTTCAGCATAGCTGCCCTCTGCCCTCTGCCTTTCTTGTAATGAGGGTTTCAGCTTATCCCGAACTCAGGTTACTTAATTGGTACTGGGCAATTAAAATTATCCAGTAGACCGAAGCGCAAAAAGGGCAGATAATGATTCTGCCCTTTAGACGTTAAAACTTAATTTTTGATCTTAAAGCTTAGTAGCGCGATCTATTGTATCCACCGCCACCGCCGCCGCGACGATCGCCACCACCAAAAGAACCACCTCTATCTTCCTTTGGTTTGGCTTTATTCACTTTGAGATCGCGTCCCATCCATTCAGCTCCATCAAGAGCATCAATGGCAGCTGTTTCTTCAGCTTCTGTGCTCATCTCTACAAAGGCAAAGCCGCGTGGCCGTCCTGTTTCACGGTCAGTAGGTAACTGAACCCGCTTTACAGTACCGTGTTCGGCAAACACAGAATTGAGGTCATCTTGTGTGACTTGGTAGGATAAATTACCTACATAAATTGACATCCATTATCTCCAAAATCATAGGTGTGTAGAGATTTAGATTTCGGAGGCAAGCTTGTTAAGACCAAAAGGAAAAAGCCTGTCAATACTAAAAACAAAGAATGTAACCGAATTTTCTTCTCACTTGATTATCTTAGCATATCATTGAGTTCTTACCCACTGTAACCAAGATTGGGCATGGGGCAGAGGGGAAAAACTTACTGCAACTTCTCCCCTGCTCCCCTGCTCCCCCGGTTACTGAGCGTAGTCGTTGGCGTAGCCTCTCCAAGAGTTGTATGCTCCCCTGCTCCCCCTACCGCTCATGGGCGAACTCCGATACATTAAGTAGCAGAAATTCCCCAAATAATTGCAAAATAAATGCAGTTCGTCATTGTTACTAATTGGAAATGCCGACTACACTTGCTGAGGCACAAAATTTACTTTCTGACCTGATCGCTCGCTATTCTAAGCGTGTAGATTATCTGATGATTCGCCTGGAAGAAGCAGAAGGGACTGATATCTTGTTGCGTGGCGACAAGGTGGAAACTCTCAGTGAAGGCATCTC
Organism: Nostoc sp. DSM 114167; assembly: GCF_052692655.1. NCBI lineage: Bacteria > Bacillati > Cyanobacteriota > Cyanophyceae > Nostocales > Nostocaceae > Nostoc > Nostoc sp. DSM 114167. Next base: position 844,627 of record NZ_CP195116.1, on the reverse strand, counting down.
CATTGGTGGACATATTCGCGCTTGTTATAAAGGCGGATGGGGGTTGAGCTGCTTTAACCAACTGGCAACAATCGAAGAGCGCATAGAAGAAGCGATCGCAGCTGCGCGGATGGTTGGTAATGAAGAAACTTTACTTGCACCCATTGACCCAGTGCAAGCAGTATGCATTCTACCCCTAAAAGGTACCGATCCCCGAAATATCCCACTCTCGCAGAAAAAACAATTGTGCGATCGCTATGCCCAATTGCTTAAAAGCGTCGATCGCCGAATTACCACTACCTCGGTGCGTTACGGTGATAGCGCCCAAAAAGTAATCATTGCTACTTCTGAAGGTACTTTAATCGAGCAATCTTGGGTAGATATGGAAATGCGCTTTGCCGCCACCGCCAGAAATGGCGAAACCGTACAAACTGGACGGGAAACTACTGGCTCTCGCAAAGCTTACGAAGATTTAACTAGTTTGGATGAACAGGTAAAAGATGCTGCTCAAAGAGCGATCGCCGCTTTATCTCTACCACCGGTCAAAGGCAATACTTACACTGTAGTCATTGACCCAATTCTCACGGGTTTATTCGTCCACGAAGCCTTCGGACATCTTTCTGAGGCTGATATGGCTTACGAAAACCCCGATCTGCTGGAAGTTATGACCATCGGACGGCGGTTTGGGCCAGAAGAACTGCAAATTTTTGATGGTGCAGCTCCAGAGGGACATCGCGGTAGCTATTTTTACGACGATGAAGGCACACCAGCTACTACGACTCAACTAATTAAAGATGGAGTTTTAGTAGGACGTTTACATTCTCGTGAAACTGCTGGCAAATTGGAGGAAGCGCCTACGGGTAACGCCCGCTGTCTCAACTATCACTTTACTCCCATTGTGCGGATGACAAATACCTGGATTGAACGGGGTAAAACACCAGTTGCAGACTTATTTACCGATATCAAAGAAGGAGTTTATGCCCGTAATTGGTTGGGTGGGATGACCAATGGAGAAATGTTCACCTTTAGCGCTGGGGAAGCGTGGATGATTAGGAACGGCAAAATTGCTGAACCTGTCCGGGATGTGACGCTTTCGGGAAATGTATTCCAAACTTTAGCGGATATTGAGGCACTTGGTGATGATTTTTATTGGGATGAATCTGGCGGTTGTGGTAAAGGAGGGCAAAATGGCTTGTCAGTGGGTTGTGGTGGCCCTAGCCTCCGAATTCGAGACGTAGTGGTTGGTGGGGAAACATGAACTATCTACTTCAGTCGTAAGAATCATAATCTGTAAAAGAATAGGAATTGGTTTTGCCATAACCTTTAGCAGATGAACACCACAATTGAGTATAGCGATCGCTTTGCACTAATGCTTAACGTGAGTTCGACAGACCTCTCTCGGACAGCCTCCCTCTCCTTACCCAGACGAACGCGAGTGCGTCTAGGTAAGGAGAGGGAAAAGTAACGAGTAAGGAGGGTTTTTGCTCCCCTCTTCTGGTAGGAGAGGGGCTGGGGGAGAGGTCAAAATAGCACTCGTCGAACTCACGTTAATGCTTAACGTGAGCCTCCATTGCAGACTCACGTTAATGCTTAAACTTTTAAGTTGAGCAACATCCCTCCCAAGTATGAAATTAACTCACAACTCTAGGTAGTAGCGCTAGTAGTTAAAAATAGCTAGTCTAGACAAAGTTGATTCATCATACTAATCCTCCGTGGCGCTTGCTGAAGATTTACAATTAGTCTAAATAGTTCAAAATTATTTATAATAGTTTGCTTGCAGACTCGCTACTACTGCGCTAACGTAATTCGTAATTAAAGACTATTTCAGACTCTTATTTAAACACCCAAACTGAAACAAAGCCACGTATATATAAATGGCAATTACATTCAATAATTACGAATTACGAATTACGAATTAGTTAAACGTTCCTTAGCACAGCGACAGATATGAAAGCAGATCAACTCCTGAAAAACTATGCCGCAGGTGTCAGAGACTTTACTGGTGTCAACTTGAGCGAGGCCAACTTAAGGGAAGCCGATCTCAGTGGCGTAATTTTAGATCGAGCAATTTTAGATGGAGCTAATCTAAGTCACGCTAATTTAGCGCACGCCAGTTTAATTGAAGCAGACTTAAATGGAGCAGATTTGAGCAATGCGGATCTCAGTAATAGCAACTTAAGCGGAGCAATTTTGGATGGAGCAATTTTGGATGGAGCAGCTTTGGATGGAGCTAATTTGAGTCAGGCCGATCTGACGGTTGCTAAATTGATTGAAACTAAATTGAGTGAGGCGGATTTGCAGGAAGCAAACTTGATAGCGGCGAATCTAGATGGAGCAGATTTAAGTGGTGCAGATTTAACTGTAGCTGACTTATCCCAGGCAAATCTCACTCAAGCAGATTTGAGCCAGACAAATTTGAGTGGAGCAAATTTGGATGGAGCCAATATAGAAGGAACTATTCTAGATGAGAATGTTTAATCTCGTTTCCATACAGAGCAAGGGTTCTAGGTTGCTGACTCAATACATTAACCAAAACAGTACCTCGGAACACCGAGATTAAAACTCGAAACTTGAGCTTGATTTTATGTTTGTTTGATTACTGAATTAAGCCCGGAGAACCTCACACGCCAGATGCTCCTCTACTTGGGGAAACTCCAGACGCTCGCGGACTCGCTTGCCGTCAGCGCTATCGCTTTTGGAGTCTTCTCTTCTCCCAAAGGGAGATGCTAGCGCCTTTCCTTCGGAACGCTCCGCGAACGCAAAGCGTCTCGTAGAGAAGAGAGAAGACCTCACTGGTTCCCTTAATCTCCTCTTTGCAGACGCGACAGCTTACACACAAGTTTTTTAGAGTTGCAATACGATTGTTTCGACTGACAATGCGATTGTTTCGACTGACAATGCGATTGTTCTGGCTGACAATGCAATTGTTTCGACTGACAATGCGATTGTTCTGGCTAACAATGCTATTGAGATGAGAACTTAGTATATTGCACAAGAGTTTATGACTTTTGTGTACACACGATCTGCTTGCCCGAAAAAGTCAGGTGGATATATTTTCTATACACAAGGATATTACTGTGAAAAAGTTTGCTACAAGTAGTGTTATTTACGATTGTCATAATTAAAACAATTGACCTCAACTATCAATGGTGAACTCTACCCTCGTCGTCACACTTTATGTCAACCCTATGACAGGGAATGATACCAATACTGGTTCACGGTTGAGTCCTTTTAAAAGCCTCACCCGTGCTTTAAAAGTAACCAAAATCCCGACGATAATTCATCTGGAGTCGGGGACTTACAATGCCGCTAGTGGTGAGGTGTTTCCACTAATCATTCTTGGAGGGGTGACAGTGGTGGGTAATGAAGCTAACAAAGGTGTAGGGATTGTAATTTCCGGGAGTGGTGAGTATCAAAGTCCCAGTTTTGGTATACAAAATATTACGCTGCTCTTGGTAGATAATGCCAGTCTTTTAGGTGTAACTGTCACCAATCCCTCAGCTAAAGGTACTGGTATCTGGATTGAATCGGCTGCACCTACTTTAAGTAACAATACTTTGAGCAACTGTGGGCGGGAAGGTGTGTTTACCACTGGTACTGCCAAACCCGCAATTTTAGATAACATATTTGTACAAAATACTGCTAGCGGGTTAGTAATGGCAGGTCATAGCCAGGGAGAAGTACGGCGGAATGTATTTCAAAGAAACCCTTTAGGTATAGCAATTAGTGACTTTGCCGTTCCAACGATCGCCAATAACAAATTATTAGAAAATCGCACGGCGATCGCACTTTCTCGCAACGCCCAACCTGTGCTGCGTCAAAATCTGCTTACTAAAAATACCCAAGGTGGTTTATTAGTCAATGGCAATGCAGTCCCAGATTTAGGTAATACCGAAGATCCAGGCGATAATATTTTTCGCGATCATAGTGAATTTGATTTATATAATGCCACTACACAAAAGCTGATTTCCGTAGGTAATCAATTAAATCCGTCTCTAGTCAAGGGTTTGGTAGAATTACTCCCAACCAATCGACCAGAGGCTTTGACACAATCCCCATCTCCCGAACTAAAGGGACATTGGGCAGAACCATTTATTCAGGCATTAGCGAGGATGGATTTAACTCATGCTTTTGCCGATGGTAGCTATCAGCCAGATAAACCCATGACTCGCGCCCAGTATGCAGCAATGGTTGCGATCGCTTTTAACCCATTTCCCAAAATCCCATCTCCTGATTTTACGGATGTACCCAAGGATTTTTGGGCTTATAGCGCTATCCAAATCGCGGCTAGCGGTGGCTTTGTTGGCGGATTTAGCGATCGCACTTTCCGCCCCGATCGAAGTGTGCAGCGGCTACAGGTGATTGTCTCCTTAGTAAACGGACTGGGATTACCAGCTGTTGATAGCGGTGTTGTAGAAGTATATAGCGATCGTCATACCATTCCCGACTATGCCCGAACAGCCGTTGCTACTGCTACACAAAGGGGAATAGTTGTCAACTATCCAGATCCGAAAGTACTTGCACCTTTACGTTTTGCAACACGCGCCGAAGTTGCAGCGATGGTTTATCAGGCATTAGTTGCCATTGGGCGAACATCTGCGATAAAAATAATTCGTAATACAACTCTTGGAGAGGCTGCGCCAACGGCTACGCTCAGTACAAGTTCGTAATTCGTAATTAAGTTTTGCAAGGAGGATAAAGACAAGAGCCACAAAACTTGCTGCGACTCGACGGCTCGACTGAACATTCGCCGAACGTCTTGTCAGTTGCTATGCAACTTAAACCCTTAGAATTTGTTAAATCAGTCTATGTGGGGTTGCATTCTAGAAGTTGACAAGTAAAATAAGGAACACTGCCTATCGGCTCGGCAACTCTTGGAAAAATAAACCATGTAGTTAAAAGCACGCTAGGCTAATATGCGATGGGTGACAAATCTTAGACCTATTGCCTAAAGCTAATAGCCCCATGTTAACAACACTTCCAGACACCTCTGCCAACTTGGCGATCGCCTTATTAATTAACTATAGTTTCGATCTTGGTGGGTATAGTGCCAATGAGCTAGTTGAGCGTTGGCAAACGCAATACCCCCTTAATTGGCTACACCTGGCAGTGATTGAGGCACTATATCAAGGTCGTTATAAAGCGGTTTCTGTGCAGCAAATTTTAGTATTTTGGCAACGCCGGGATCAGGCTACATATCATTTCAACATGGAATTTGAACGGATGATTTGTAGCAAGTTTCCTCAAAACTTAACGTCATCGACTGCGCCAGCTCTACCGCCAGCCAAGAAAAAACCCACTGTAGAGCAAGTTACGAGTCCTCAATTACCACCAGCTAAGATTCGCAACGGCTATCAACACAGCAATACTGCAATTCTCCAACTGAAAAGTTATCAACCAAAGACATCTTTGAGTGAAGAAGAAGGAAAGCAGGAAGATAGAGACAATAAAACCGTCTTAAAATCTCCCCTTCCTGCGAAATTTACCTCTTCAGCAACCCTTGAGCGATTATCTGCTGTCAGCCAAAAGCAAACTTCACAAGAAAGTCCAGTGCCTTTCGCGTCACCAAACCATCATCAACGACAGCCAAAACTGCTCCCGCCTGCTCCTATTCATGCCCCAATTGGGCAATTTACCCCCGAAACAAGCGATCGCCCTGATTCTTTTACATCTAAACTCAAAGCCATGTCTAGCGAACATAACCCAGGTGTGGGGAGCAGGGGAGCAGGGGAGCATACAACTCTTGGAGAGGCTACGCCAACGACTACGCTCAGTAACCAGGGGAGCAGGGAGCAGGAGAGCAGAGGAGCAGGGGAGCAGGGAGCAGGGAGCAGGGGAGCAGAGGAGCAGAGGAGCAGGGAGCAGGGAGCAGGTGGTCACTGAGCGTAGCCGAAGTGGGAGCAGGGAGCAGGTGGTCACTGAGCGTAGCCGAAGTGGGAGCAGGGAGAGAATACTAATGACAAACGACAAACGACAAATGACAAATGACATTTTATTCTGCAACTAATAGCTTGAAGCGTTCATCGTCGGCAATATCATCAAAATCGAGGTCGGTTGCTGCGTCTTCTTTATACCTGGGATTAAGTTCAATCGCTTGTTGTAGAGTTAACAGAGATCGGTCAACTTGTCTTTGCAGTGCGTAACAGGCTGCTTTGTTGTAATAGGCACTGGCATAATCTGGCTTAATTTCTAAGGCTTTGTTAAAACTAGCGATCGCTTCATCATCGCGTCCTAATCTTACTAATGTATAACCATGTTTATCCCAGATTTTGGGAGAATTGGGTTGGAATTCCAACGCTTTCTCAAAGGAGACTATTGCCTCTTCGTATTGTTCTAATGCTACTAGGGAAAGGCCGCGATTTAACCAGGCAATGGGATCATCAGGTTTGATTTGTGTAGCTTTATCAAATGAGGCAAAGGCTTGCTGATGTTGTTGTAAGTTACCAAAAGCAACGCCGCGATCGCACCAAGCTTGATGATAATCTGGCTGAATCGCAATTGCTCGATCGTAAGATGCGATCGCATCTTGGTAACGTTTCAATCTTCCCAGAGTTAGACCACGTTTTAACCAAGTTACAGGTTCATCAGGTTGGATTTTAACTGCTTGGTTGTAAGCTGCGATCGCATCTTCATAGCGCCTTTGAGAAAACAGATCGTCTCCCTGTTTTACATACTCATCAGCAGTGAATTCCGGTTGTTGCGGCTGTTCCTGTATTTCTTCTTGAACTTCAGAATTTACCATCTCTATAATCGATTCCGGCGTAATTTCAGTTAGTTCTTGAAGAATTAGATCCTTTCTTTCTTCGGCATCCAATTGTAACTCAGAGAGTTGAGAGGCAAACTCAGTTTCTAATCTTTCTAACTTTTCTAAAATGAGAATCTTTTGTTGTTGAGCATTCCATTGGAATTCTGAGAATTGCGAACTAAACTCAGAGCCAGATTTTTCTAAATTCTCAATGATTAGCTCTTTGGATTTTTGAGCATCTGACTGTAATTGAGATAATTGAAATTTAAATTCTGACTGTAATACTTCTAAACTGGCAATAATTTTCTTTTTTTGTTCTTGAGCATCTAGCTGCAATTCAGATAATTGGGATTTAAGTTCCTGCTCAAATATACCTAAACCGTCAACGGCAATCTCTTTTTGCCTTTGAGCATCAACCTGTAATTCGGATAACTTTTCTACAAATTCTGACTGTAATTTTGTTAAACTTTCAAAAATTATATCTTTTTCTTGTTGAGCATCAGACTGCCATCCAAAAAGTTGAGATGTGAACTCAGACTTTGATATTTCTAAATCAGCAACGGCCAGTTCTTGCTGTTGTTGCACACCTAACTTGAACTTAGACAGTTCTTCTGCGATCGCAGATGCTAATTTTCCTAAATTTTCCAGTGCTATATCTTTTTGTTGTTGGGCATCAAACTCTAATTTAGATAACCCCGAAGCAAATTTCAACTCTAAATTTTTTATATTTTCTTGAGATTTTTTTAGTTCCGCTTCCAATCTAGTTAATACCTGCGCCTTCGCTAAATCTAGATCGGATATCAGAATAGATACATTTTCTTGTTCGTTTTTAATTTTTTGTTGCAAAGCAGTCGTTTGCTGTTCTAATTCATAATTTATTTTTTTCGCATCTTGAATAACATTTTCAGCTTCTTGTTTAACAGTGGTTAGCTGATTTTGTAATTTTTCCATTCCCTGGACTTGTTGCATTGCCCTATCAACAATTTCCCTAATTATCACCCGTCGCAACAGCCACAACAAAGCAATGACTGCGACTGGAAAAAGACTTAGTATAACTAGCCAAACATCGAGTAATATGGTTGTGCGACTAAAAGTATTCTTAAAATCAGATTGGACTTGCTGTTGAATTCGTTTTTCTGCTCGTAGTCGTGTTAATTCTTCCCGTTCTGAATTCGATAACACCGGAGTCGGAGTTAGTGCTGGGTTGGATGATGGTGCAGATTGTCCACTGGCGATTCCAACGGATAACAATAAGGGTAAAAATACAATCGTGCTTTTTACAATTAAAGCGAAAACAGCTTGATTTTTGCTCTGCATAACAACCATCTCAGTCTGTTGGTCAGTTTTTGAAGCGGCTTGCCTCTCTCCAATCTATAACAGAATTAAGTAGTTAAATGTTGTAAAGGCAGTGTAAAATTCTGAGCAATCCTTAACTAATCCGTTTTCCCGTCCTGAGTGTACGTACAACTTTAGTTAGAGAGCGCAGTCAAGTTTGTGACGCTTTTTGATGAGATACGTACTATAATATTACTACGTTGTGATTACTGCTAAATATGTTGAAAGTCAAGCAGTACAAATAATAATTTATCAACCAGTAGAAGACAAAATGCGAAAGCATTGAGGCTTTGTTAGACCATCCACCAAACAAGGTTCAGACTTTGTTTTTACAGATAACAGGGCGTTGAAACTGGAAGTTCTACCTGTATGGGAAGTGCCATGTGTGGTTAGTTCAGATTAACATTAGATTATCTCCAGTAAGTAAATTACTTGTTCTCAAATTAACTTAACAAAGGCGGTAGAAAATGGGTCGCATAAATCCTTACACACTACAATTGCAGATTACCCGAATGTTTGAGCAAGGGCAATCATTTTTTGCCACAACCAAGGTACAGGAATGGTTGAAAGAACATAAACACAATCCAGAAGATTATGATATTATTTTCCATAAAAAACCTGCACCTCCTGGTTCCAAAGAAGTGATGGTTGTGGAAATTGAATTACGCCGCAAAGATGGACAACCTGTAGATCCTTGGTTGCAGGAACAAGCAAATCTCCACGCCTGATTTTCGCAACCATAGCAGTCCTAAATTAACCCCAGATTATATCTTGATTAATTGAGATTTATTCTGTAATTAACTAAAGCCTTTATTGTCTATGAAATTTCACAATAATAAGTCACGTTGCATCTCTAAGAGATGCAACGCCTAGCTTTTTCGTTCAAAATTTAACTCGGAATTCTGTCTTGTTAAATAAACTTAGTGCGAGAATTTTTCGGGCAGATACCAATTACAGATGGTCGGGGAACACCTGTTGCTTGCTCCTTACCACCATCAGTTTTCGATATATTACTCGGCCAACTACTGCCACGAGGTAAACTTCGAGTTTGATTGAATGTAGTACCATTCAAATCTAGTAATTCAATGCTGCGACTCAGCATTGTGCCATCGTTAATTGGACAATCTTCACCAGGATGCTGTACTGAAATAATCAGTGTATTTCCGACAAAACTTGGCCCGGTCATTTCGCAACGCACTGGGCCATGAGCAAACGGTATTACCTGTCCAGCATTTGCACCACTGGTAGGGATATAAAACAGCCAGTTATTACCGAATACTCCGGTAAAATCAGAAACATTACCACTAACTGTATGATCGATTTTGGTTTGCTTACCTTCAGCACCTACATTAAAACCGTTGTGAGTGTCGGTAGACATATCCGTGACACCCCAAACATTTCCTTGGTTGTCAAAAACTAGATTATCAACGTTGGCAAAACCAGCACCATTAACTGAACCGGCTTCGCCACCTTGGACAAATCTCTGCCACCGGAAGGTTAAACCTGTAGCATCGGCACTATCTTCAATAATTTTGTACAGTCCTCCTGATTGCTGAGTCGCATTGGCATCTGTGCTTAACTTAGCAACTTGAAAAATCCGCGAATCAGGATAACCATCACTTCCGGGCGCACCATCAGTATAGGCAATGAATACTTCTTTGGTGGTTGGATGCACTTCTATATCTTCGGGACGCGCTGTGGGAGTTCCCCCGACTAAATTTGCAGCTAAAAAGGCGTCAGTGAGTACAGCACCTTGGCTAGAGTAGAAGTCAGAGAGTTTCTTATTTTGATAATCAGGTAGTGCTTTTGCTTCGTTAGTGCGATCGCATTTAAATGTACCACCATTTTTGGTTTCACCTGCAATGCCACTACGTCTCGGTAATGGTAAAAGACCTTCTTTTTGAACTTTCTGCAATGCAGCAAATTCTACAGAAGATAGAACTGTCGGCGTAATTGGATTGGTAGCAGTAGTTAAAAGTAACGGTATCCATTTACCTGTACCATCTGGATTGTAACGGGCAACATACAAAGTTCCCTTTTCCCATAAACTGCTGTTAGTTTTACTGGTGGGTGAAGAAATCGTGTTTGCGCTGACAAATTTCCAAGTGTGTCCCCCACGTCTGTCATCACCCAAGTAAGCAACCAATTTCTTACCTTTTTCAACGCGCAGGGCAACATTTTCATGGCGAAAACGACCTAACGAAGTGTGTTTGCGGGGGCGAAATTTCGGATTTTTGGGGTCAATCTCTACAATCCAGCCGTATTTTTCGCCAACTAATCCAAAAGTCTTGCCAATCGTTTTGTCTGTATAATCTATCTGAGTACCATTAGCTTTGACTCCTTCTGTGAAGCTATTTTGGAAGTTCTCTTCCGCAGATAAAATCGTTCCCCAAGGAGTTTTACCGCCAGAACAATTGAAAGCAGTACCAATAATTTTGTTGCCCAATTCATCAGAGGATAGATTAAAAACTTGGGTTGCAGCTGGCCCAGTTCCAATTAAATAATTTTTGTCACCTTTTTGATGATTGCGACTTCCCCAAGCTGTGATACTTTTGTAGTCATCATTGCGTTGGCTATTGATACCCAACCCAGAAAGACCATGAAGCCGGCGATTTTTAGCATCTTTGACTACAGCAAAACGTTTACTTGCATTTTGGCGAGAGATACGAACGATTGAGCCGCCTTGATTATATAAAAATTCACCTTCAACTTCAATATTTCTGCTGGAGGGTAAAGCCCAACCAATTACGTTTTCAAATGCGTCGGGCAGTCCTTTTAGATCGGATGAATCTTCTACGACTAAACTAGAAAATGGAAAACTAATGTATTCATGATTCACCCATAAATACCCGACATCATTAGTTTTACCAAGGGGAATAAATCCAGTGAAATCGTTGTTGTAACCGAAATAATCATCTTTGTTAGGAAATACGCGATCGCCCCAACTGACAATTACATAACGTTCGTACTCTGGCGGTACTATCACATCATCAATAACGTTATAGTTACTTAACTTAATATCAGCAGATGGATAAACAACTTCTCCCTGATCGATTCTTTTTGGCAAGAAATTTTTATGCTGTTGATAAATTGGTAGGGGATGTGGTAAGCGTACAGGTGTAAAGCTGATACTAGACGTTTTTGCATCTGCCCCACTAGCAAAACTATTTAGAAGTTTGTCTCCCAAAATAGCAGCACCAGCACTGCCAGCAAGAAATATTAAAATTTCTCTACGACTTAATTTAGACATTCAACTTTCCTCTGTGTGGCAGAAAAAATTAGTAAAAATAAACTCTAATTTCTGAAAAATTACTGTATTTGAAATACTTAATAAGTTATTAATAATAAAAGGATATTATTTTATAATTTACTTTAGTTGATAATGATTAAGCTGAGGTTATAAGTTAATTAACTAAAAATTATCACCTCTGACTATTTCCTTAGCTCAAATCAAGTAAGGAACAGTGTCAGCGCCCTATCTGTCCTATCCTGGAGATGGATAAATCAATAGTGTTGTGGGTGAGACTGTGTTTTTCAGCGTTGTGATACCGACTTATAATCGCCAACCGATTTTAGAAAAGTGCCTCCGCGCTTTGGAGTTGCAGGAGTTAAGTCAGCCAAGTGTGGTTACTGATTACGAGATTGTCTTGGTAGATGATGGTTCTACTGATGGCACATTGGAGTGGTTAGCAGCACACAAAGAAGAGTTTCCCCATGTGCGCTGGTTTGAGCAAGATCATGCTGGCCCAGCTGCAGCGCGGAATTTGGGGGTAAAAGAGGCGCTGGGAGACACAATTATCTTTATTGACAGCGATTTAGTAGTGCTGAAGAATTTCCTGCAAGCTCATGCTACTGCATTATTGCAGGGAAAAGAGAAATTGGGGAGCGATCGCTTGTTTACTTACGGCGCAGTTATTAATACTTGCAATTTCGACAATCCAACTGCTGAACCCTACAAAGTCACAGATTTTTCCGCAGCTTTTTTTGCTACCGGAAATGTAGCAATTCCTAAACATTGGTTAGATAAAGCCGGACTTTTTGACACCAGTTTTCAACTCTATGGCTGGGAAGATTTAGAGTTAGGTGTGCGACTAAAAAAACTAGGTTTGACACTAATTAAATGTCCAGAAGCCGTAGGATATCACTGGCATCCAGCATTTAACTTAGAGCAAATTCCCCGATTAATTGACCAAGAAATTCAACGCGGACGTATGGGAGTTTTGTTTTATCAGAAGCATCCCACATGGGAGGTACGAATGATGATTCAAATGACTTGGCTGCATCGCTTACTTTGGGGGATTTTGTCACTTAACGGCACACTGAATGAACGGACAATGGCTCCGTTATTGCAATGGCTAATTAATTTAGGTAAACCACAATTGGCTTTAGAAATTGCCCGAATTTTTCTCAACTGGTACAACGTGAAGGGTGTCTATGAAGCCTATGCTCAAATTCAGTAAAGATCGTAATTTAAACACTTTGAGAAGTAGCACCGTGTAATCAACCTGTTAAAACTTTGTTGGTTATGTCGCGCATTTCAACTCAATACCTGATTCTCTGATAATGAATAGATGCAGGATGTCGGGAAATAGAGGGTTATGCGACATAGGGTAAAAAACTTCTACTTTAAGGTATTTAGCGCTAGATTAAGTTACAAGCGATAGAGTCAGGTAATTTTCGGGAAACATATTTAGGACTTACGCACAGGTAACGGAAAACGAACCACAGAGGCCGCAAAGGTCACGGAGAAATGAGAGTTTGAGAGGGTTTTTGCGTAACTCCTAATATTAACAGACGACTCGTTACACCGGGGAGCCTGACCAATTCTGACGGGGGCGGGTTTCTCCTTTGAAGGGCTTAGTCATGAATCGATTAATTTGTCATACATCAAAATACTGCTAGTGTTTTATTCAAACCCTACCCCTTTCTCCATACACTTGTCTAGACATAAAGAACTGAGAAATTTTTACTTAGTATCCAAAGATAAGGCAATAAACTGTTGTCAACACTTTTGAACAAGTGCTAAAATCTTCCCTATACAGGGAATAATTTATTTTTGTAAGAATTCAGGAGTCAGAATAGTTAAACGATCTGGAGAAAATTTGATTAATCAATATACCAATCATATTAAATTATTTCTAAATTATTATAAGTGCTGAATTCTTACTTATTTAATTAAAATATATGTCAAAAAAAGTTTAAAAAGTAACAACCTGTCTATATTTTTTCTAGGTTAATGTAGAGTTGAAACCTTGGAGTTAATGCGTATGTATATAGAAACTTTTACCCCTACTGAAGCTGCTGCATTTGTTGAATTACCAACAAAGAAGATTTATAAGGAAGTAGAATATAGAATTCTTCCTGAATATAATCCTCCAAGACTTAATTTCGCCGCATTAGTTTATCTACGTTTAATTAAAGAGATAGACTTTATTACTGTTGATTTTCGCTCATCTCTTTATCAAAGCTTAGTTAGAGCTTTGGAGCAAAAGTTACCAACTATTGAAATAGCAAGATTTGTAAAAATAGAAGTTGAGTCTATTGCCAAGGAAGTATTAGAATTTATCAAACGTTTTCAGGCGTGGAAAGAAAATTTAGTTTCCGATCCGAACATAATGGGCGGAGAAACAGTGTTTCCTAATTCTCGGCTTACGGTTCGTCATATTGGGTCAATGCTTGATAGAGGCGAGTCACTAGAGGTTATACACGAAGACTATCCTTATTTGACTGAAGAAGATATAAAATTTGCTCAAGTCTACGTGAAAGCTTACCCAAGTGTTGGACGACCTAAAAAGAATTAAATTCCTAATTGATGAGGATATTTCACCAGCCGTTGCACGTTACTTGTGTAACGAGCTTTTTATTGATGCAATTGCTGTTAGAGATCGGGGGTTACTTGGTGCAAAAGATTATCAAGTTTTAGAATACGCTTTTAATCAAGAGCGTATTCTTGTAACAGCAAATGTTCGGGATTTTGAAAAGTTTGCTCGTACTACAGAAATCCACGCTGGTATTGTATTCATTTGCCAGGGAGATTTATCTCGAAATGAGCAAATTACTATTGTCAAAGAAGCTGTGAATGCAATAAATGCTGAATTAGAAAATGGACGCGATATATTAAATCGTGTCCTATACATGGAAGAAGATGGTACTAAAAGGTTTGAGAATTTGCGGTAAAACTAGCAAAAGTATTAGGCGAGCAAGGTTTATTCGCCCGTCAAACGTCTAATATAACTAAAAAATAAGTCCACTGCTCTGTCAGACTTCAAGGAGAGTTTGTATGACGAATGTATGACAAAATCAGTAACCTTTAGAGGGAGCAACGCGATTTTGTGAGGTCAGACAAAAAAGGTGCGATGCCTGCGGCGGCGTAGCGATCGCTTCCAACCATCTCAAACTACTCAAGCAGCAGAAGCTTCTCAACCAAAACTTTCTGCCCACGGTGAAAATGAGAACAGTCTAATTTAGTCTTCAACCGGAAGTTCAACAAGTCATAGCGAGGTTCACCATCTGGATGACTAGCCCTTGGTGGAATATCGAGTGCTTCGATTGGACAACCGCCAATTGTGGAATCTGGAGTTACCCTAAAACTCAAGCCTGGTAACTCAAGGCGCTTGACTACAATATTCCGCAACCGACGAGAATGGTGAATAACAAGCTCCACCTCAACTTGAAGAGAAATTAGCAACTCCATTATTGTATTTTTTAATATTTTCAACAGCTTTTATCTCTCTTCTATTAGTCTCCGTAAGGGCGATCGCTATTTGTAGAGACGCGATGAATCGCGTCTTTACCCAAAGATATGTTGCAATCATTAATTGAATTGGTATGAGATATATTACGTCAAAATCGCCCCACCCATCAACCGCTCATATCGATACTTCAACTCTTCTTTCATTAAATACCAACGCTCTAAAGTAACATCCATCTCTATTATTTTCTCGGCTGCTTGCCGTGCTAAAAGTAAGACTTCCTCATCATCAACCAAACTCGCTAAGGTAAAATCTGGCACTCCTGATTGACGAGTTCCCAGTACTTGCCCTGGCCCACGAAAACGCATATCCATCTCGGAAATAAAAAAACCATCCTGAGATTGTTCCAACACCTTTAATCGTTGTTGAGCATCAGGACTCCTAGAACTGCTCATCAATAAACAGTAAGACTGAGCCGCGCCACGACCAACACGCCCCCGCAGTTGGTGCAGTTGTGATAAACCAAATCGCTCTGCATTTTCAATGAGCATTACTGTAGCGTTAGGTACGTCTACACCAACCTCAACAACAGTAGTAGAAACCAAAATTTGCGTTTGGTTATCACGGAATTTGGTAATAGATTCATCCTTTTCGGCTGAACTCATACGACCGTGCAGCAGCCCCACCTGAAAGTCGGGAAAAACGCTTTCTTGTAGCTTTTGATGCTCGTCAACAGCCGATCGCAAATCTAATTTTTCTGACTCTTCCACCAATGGCAAAACCACATAAACTTGTCTACCTTGGACAATTTCTCGGCGAATGAGGTCGTAAGCATGGTTGCGTTGCTGACCCGATAGCACTGTTGTCTGAATTTTTTGCCGTCCCGGCGGTAACTCATCAATTTGGCTGACATCCAAATCCCCGTGTATTGTTAGTGCCAACGTTCGGGGAATCGGGGTAGCTGTCATAGTTAACACATGAGGTTGATTGCCTTTTTGCTGCAAACGTGCCCGTTGTTCTACCCCAAAGCGATGCTGTTCATCTATGACTACTAACCCTAATTGCTGAAAGTTTACAGGGTCTTGAATCAACGCATGGGTTCCTACTAACAAAGGTAATTCACCAGTTCCCAACTGAGAATGTATTTGTCTTCGTTTAGCAGCTTTAGTCGAACCTGTAAGTAATTCCACTGGTAAATGCAGCAAGTTAAACCAACTAACTAACTTGCGATAATGTTGTTCTGCCAAAACTTCTGTGGGAGCCATCAGCGCCGCTTGGTAGCCAGATTGAATTGCTGCAAGGATAGCCAGCACGGCGACGACTGTTTTACCAGAACCGACATCACCTTGCACCAAACGATTCATTGGTACAGGTTTTTGTAAATCGTTGAGAATATCGTTGAGAACTCGTTGCTGTGCGCCAGTGAGTTGAAAAGGCAGTATTTCGTGAAATTTCTCTACAAGTTGACCGCGTGGGACAAGGATGGCGCTGGTTTGAATCGCTCTTGCTTGCTGTTGACGTTGCAGTAACCCAAGTTGCAGGTAGAAAAATTCGTCAAAAACTAGGCGACGACGGGCAACTTGTAAGACGGCGCTATCACTAGGAAAATGGATATTAGCGATCGCATCTTTCAATTCCATCAAACCATACTTCTGCCGCAAACCACTTGGCAAAGGGTCTTTCAGGTTAGCCGCAGCAGGCAAAGCAGCAATTACCGCCTGTCGCACTGTATTCGCCACCACACCCTCAGTTAGTCCATAAATTGGCACTACCCGCCCAATATTTAGCGACTCAATCGTATCTCCTGGACTTGCCAAAACCTCTAATTCTGGATTATCCAATGTCAAGCCGTATTTACTTTCTTTCACCAATCCACAGGCTGCCAGAATGCTACCTACTGGATAACGGCGTTTTAAACTTTCTTGCCAAGCGCGACTGCTAAAGCGCGTACCTGCGTAAAAACGGCCAATTTTGATTTGACCGCTGTTATCTTTTACTACCAATTCTAAAATTGATAATTTCTGATTTTTAGGGCTAGTAAAGCAGTTGCAACGCTTTACCGTTGCCACTATTGTCACCGTCTCACCCGCTTGTAACTCGCGGATATTCACCTGACGCGCATAATCAATATGGTCGCGAGGATAGTAGAAAAGCAAGTCACGGACGGTATATAAACCAAGCCGTGCCAAATTATCAGCTTTTTTAAAACCTATTTCTGGTAAATCACTAAGTTTTTGTTCAATTTTTGGTGCAAGTCTCCGACTTACCTCAGTAACAATTGGAGATTTGGGATTTTTAATTTTGGATTTATAAATTCTCCCTTGCTCCTCTGCTCCTCGGTCACTGAGCGACTTGCCTTGAGCGAAGTCGAAAGGAGCCGAAGTGCTGCTCCCCTGCTCGTCCTTCCGCTGCTCCTCTTGCTGTAATTGGGAAAGATACCTACGAGTCTCTGCTACTAAATGCTGCCTTTCTTCCAGTGCTAGATGTGGATAACTAGCAAATTGCACCGCTAATCCTTGCCAACGGCGGCGTTCAGTATGGGGTAAGCCTGTTGGGAATTTGCCCAAAGTTAGGCTCAGAAATTCACTGAAACGGTATTCTCTGCCCATCAAGTCTGTAAAGCCACGTTCAGCTTCTATTGCCAAGGCTTTGTGCAATCGTATCCAATCTGGTTTTTCATTAGTCATTGGTCATTGGTCATTGGTCATTAGTCATTGGTGAGCCAGTGCGGTCTTCTCCCAAAGGGAGAGGCTAGCGCCAAGGGGGTTTCCCCCATGAGCAACTGGCGTTAGCGCAGCGTTAGCGACGCAGGAGCGTCACCCGAAGGGTCATTGGTCATTAGTCATTGGTCATTTGACTCTCGACAAATGACTAATCCTCAAACCAACTAGCGCGCCATGCAGCTTCAGCTTCAGCGATCGCCTTTTCTTTATATCTTTTTTTATACTCTCGTCCTAGTTTGTTTAGCTGAACTAAAATACTGCGGATTCGCTTGCGATCGGAGGAAAGGGTAACATCAGCAAATTCAATTTCTCCTAGCCGCAGGTTAATAGCCATGATTTGAGTCAGTCCCGAATCTTCTGACTGTTGCTCATTTTCAATTTCAATTACTAAGTTTAATAAATTGGGTGGCCCTGGCATGACCTCAGCAGATGCTTCTGATGCTGCCGCCGCTGCTGCTAAAATCGGCTCTGGTAATTTTTTCGGCAATACTCCAGCTTTTTGTAACAAAAGATTAGCATCGTGCGAAAGTTTTTTCAGGATATCTTGCGCAACCTCTTCTAATTTTTGTTGCCATTTTGCCAGTTCTATAGGATCGGAGGTGTTGGCAGTGAGATACTGAGAATTGGAAGTGTCAAGAAATAGTGAAGATGAAGAGGGTGTTACTTCCTCATCCACTTCATGCATTTCATCTCCTTCATCCATCTCATCTACCTCATTTTCCCCTGATTCTTCACTTGTAAGATAAATGAGCAATTGTTCAGCTGCGAGTTCACCCAACTTGCGGATGGCTTGTTGCAATTGTTGGCGCTGATTCAATGATAAATGCAAAAAGTTTTCGGGATATCCTTGAGTGCAGAGGTGGTAACTCGCGAGAATCAATTGTTTGCGTACAGCTAGCCCCAAGGTGTTTAGATAACTAGCATAAGCGCTTTGTAGTTCGATTGCGATCGCCCGGATCGCTTCTTGGAGTGCTGCAATATCCTGCTCAATTCGCTCGATTGCTCTTGCCATATTTTTTCGCTCTTGCCCATCTGAACCATTACATAGTACAAATGTACAAATTTATTTTAAGATAACTTTTCAGAGAATTTTAGATTTTAAATTAAATGCGATATTTCACGTCTTTTACTAAATAAAAGACAGGTCAAGCAAATAACCTGACCTGTTTTTTAAAGAGTCATTAGTCATTCGTCATTTGTCCTTGGTAAAGACTAATGACTAATGACCAATGACCAACGACTAATATTACTTAGTACCCATTTGTGCAGCGACTTCATCGGCAAAGCTGATTTCTTGCTTTTCAATGCCTTCGCCCAGTATATAACGGACAAAGCGAGTCACTTGAATCTCTTCACCTAATTGAGCCTTGACTTGTTTGATCAGGTCTTCTACGGAAATACTCTGATCGCGAATGTAGGGCTGATCGAGCAAAGTTAATTCTTTCAGGCGTTTTTCAATCCGTCCCTGAACAATCTTTTCTTTGATGTTTTCAGGCTTGTTCGCCAAATCATCCTTGCCCATTTCAATGTCTTTTTCCTTTTGGGCAATTTCGGCGGGGATTTGGTCTACGCTCACATACTCGACATTGGGACAAGCCGCAACTTGCATTGCAGTGTTCCGTGCCAAGGTTTGGAACTCTGAATTAGCAGCCACTGACTCAGTTTGGGAACCCAGTTCTACTAATACACCAACTCGACCGCCAGTGTGAATGTAGCTGTCTACTACACCTTGTGTCCCTTCTGCTATTGCAAAATTAACAAAGCGGCGCACTTGGATGTTTTCACCAAGGGTGGCAATGGTTTGCTTGATAAATTCTTCTACAGTCGCACTTTCATTATCAATATAGGGTTGAGCCAGCAAAGACTCAACACTATTAGCTGTCGCTGCTTGCTTTGCTAGATTCTTAACTAAAGCTTTAAAAGCCTCGTTACGAGCAACAAAGTCGGTTTGGCAGTTGACCTCTATGAGTACACCCACTCGACCTTCAGGCTGAATGTAAGTGTCTACTAAACCTTCTGCCGCAATGCGATCGCTTTTTCCCCCCGCCTTAGAGATGCCCTTTTTCCGTAGCCAGTCTATGGCTTCTTCTATATTGCCATTAGTCTCTATCAGCGCTTTTTTGCAGTCCATCATGCCAGCACCAGTTTTTTGGCGTAGCTCTTGGACGAGTTTTGCAGATATTTCCGCCATGTTGCCTCAATTCCTAACTTGACCTCGAGTTGTAATCACTTAATTTAGTACTGAGTACTGAGTTTTGTTAGCGTTAGCGGGGCGTTTAGCCCGTGCTGAGTTTTGAGCGTTCAGTTATCAATTTTATTCTTCATTGACAAATCACAACTTACAACTTCAAAAATCAAGACTCAGCACTATTCAATTTGCTGAGTCTTTCTATCTTACTCAGGACTTAGCACTCAAGACTCAGCACTATTCTTCTGTTTCCTCGTCGGGAATTACGGCATCAGTATATTCGCTTTCTTCGTAGTCATCGTCATACTCACTACCGTCGTAATCTTCGTAATCATCCTCAACATCCAGCTGACCATGACGACCTTCATAAATGGCATCTGCCAATTTTCCGACTATCAGCTTAATTGACCTGATAGCATCGTCGTTTGCGGGGATGGGGATATCTACTACATCGGGGTCACAGTTTGTATCCAACATGGACACAATGGGAATATTCAGCTTTTGGCATTCTTGAACTGCGTTATATTCCCGGCGTTGGTCTACGATTACCACGATATCGGGCACTTTTCGCATTGTCTTAATACCGCCCAAGTATTTCTGAAGCTTCGTCATTTCCCGACGTAGCATTGATGCTTCTTTTTTCGGTAATAAATCTAGTGCGCCAGTTTCCTCACGGCGTTCTAAATCTTTCAGACGGTCAACCCGTGTTTTGATGGTTGCCCAGTTGGTCAACATTCCGCCCAACCAGCGTTGGTTAATGTAGTGGGAACCACAACGGCTAGCTTCTTGGGCAATAATTCCAGCTGCTTGGCGCTTAGTACCGACAAAAAGAAATTTCTTCCCTTGTTCTGCGTGCGATCGCATGTAGTTGTAAGCATTATCCATCAACTGGGCAGTTTGCACCAAGTCGATAATATGTACACCATTGCGGGAAGTATAAATGTAAGGAGACATTTTTGGGTTCCAACGCCGGGTCTGATGCCCAAAGTGAACCCCTGACTCCATCATTTGAGCCAATGAAACTACTGGCATATATTTTTCAACTCCGATTCGGGTTAAACCTCCATCCAAGTGTATTTCCCAATCGGGAAACACCCGAATTCTTAGATGTGCGAGATTAGTTAACCATACTAGGTTAACATATTCTGAAGAGTTGTAGTTGCTGGATCGAGTGAGTCCAAGAAAATAGCGCTGCCTACTCAACAATTGGGCAGCACTATTAATGAAAATCTTGCTGTTTTAAAGGTCTACTAGCGGTCTTCTCAATCTTCGGGTTTAGGTTTTTGTCGCCGTTGTTCGATCTGATCGTCGATGGTTTCTCTCATTTTGCGATCGGCAGCGTCCATCGCAGAATACTTAAAGCGGTTGATTATGCCACTGAACAAGTTGCCAAAGAATCTTTCAATTTCTTGCATAATTTTATACCTCAATATTTAAAGGTAAATTCTTGACTTGACATTGGTCTTGGACTTTTTAGTGGAAGTTAGAAATAAAACACCAATCTCTGCTTCAAGTATCTATTAGTCTCTTAGCGTCTCAGGGTTCTTAAAAGGCTGGCGGTTTATTTATCCTTTGATTCAGTTTTGCTTGCGAATGACTGTATAAAACAGTCTTCTCTATAAAATCAGTATTGTTGAGACTTGCTAGATTGAAACGCGCTAGAGATTCATCTATTGTATTCTGTCTCAAGTAATAAATGTGGCAAACACACAGGTAACAAATTGTCTACTTGTTTATAACACCTAGTACGTCTACGATGCACGTAGCTATAGCAACTTCTGGTGCGTGTTACTCAATAGTATCGGTGTCTACATTGAGCGATGGCTGCGCCAACGCCAAGGGCGAACGCAACCTTACCTTTAACTGTTCTATTTGCAATTCTGCTTGTTCAGCTCGTTGGCGTTCTTGTTCAGCTCGTTGGCGTTCTTGTTCTACCAGTTCTTCTGCTGCTGTCTTGCTAAAACTTCCTGCCTTAAAGCCTGTGCCAGTTCGTCAGGGATCAGTAATTTTTCCCCGGTATCTTCTCGATAAAACCCAATTAGCCTTCCCTCAACTACCAAGCGCAGTTGTAAGGGTTCACTGCGTCCATCCTGTATAGGTTCGTAGATTTCTCCCCGCAGGCGATAGCCACGTAACTGTTGTTCCACCCACTCGCTTTTAGGGTCAAATAGCCAGTATTCTTTGACACCTAGCTGCTCATAGAGGGTCTTTTTGAAGATTTCGTCTTGTCCCTTAGTTCCAAAAGATGTCATTTCAAAAATAACTGTGGGTACTTGACCTTCTTCCCAGATTTTATAGTTGTCTCGACCGCCAGGTGTAACATCAAAAATTACCATTACATCTGGGGCTACCCGCAACTTCGGAAAACCCTGTGCATAGTAAAGAAATTGATTTCCTAATACTGTTGCCTGACGATTTGCCAAATACTGTTTCAGGACTTCTAAGGTAGTTAGTAAAGCATAAAGGTGGTCGTAGGTTTCTGCCACTGGTTGACCATCAGCACTGGGGTAGAAGATTTCTGATTCGACACTAACAGGTAAAGTAGCCGTCATGGTTGTAATTTCAGTGCTACGAGATTATTGTAGAACAACTCTACTTCTCTCTAAGTTGAGATGTGCAAGCTTTTCAAAATATAACTAGATAACTCACAAAATCCTTCCCCTTCGGCAGCAGTGGTAATGTAAGCAGGCTGATATTTCAATTGATTCACATATTCCAGCACGTTAGCCACGCCTACAGAAACAGGAAAATAACGCCGATCGAATAAACTTTCATCATTGGGACTATCGCCAACAGTCACAATTTGTTCTGGTGAGTACTGGGGCAAATATTCGCGCAATACTTGCAATAATCCCACTGCTTTATCTTGTCCTTGAGGTTTAATGTGACACTGCACGTTGCTATAGGTAAATCCCCAACCCATTTGTTGACAGAGATTATCTAGGGTTTGTAGTTCGTCTTCACGCAAACCAGCTACATCAAAAGTCCAGTCGGTGACGCGAAAGCGATTATCAGCAGATTCTTGGATTTGGGGAAATTTAGTTTGTAAATTCTCAAAAGTCGTAGCCAAGTGCTGGCGATGTTGAACTAAATCAGGAATGGGTGTTAAGACTATTGGTTTCTGATTTCCAGGTGGAAAGAACAAACCGCCATTTTCTGCCATCCCACCTGCCACTGGCATCAAACTACTCAATCCACTTACCCATCCAGCCGAACGTCCAGTGACAATTAGAACTTTAATGGCAGCTGCTGCTAAATCCTCTAAAGCTTGTAGCAGTGCGGGAGTAAATTTTCCTCGTCTAGTCAAGGTGCCATCCATATCTGTGGCTATCAGACGAATCTTGCTCAAGTTTGTAGATGAAACCTCAGATAGGGGAGCGAGGCTCAAATCTCTGGACATATACGGTTTGTAAAAGGCTGTAAAAAATATTAATCATACAGCAAGATGACCTTAAAGATTTGGGCATCCTAAACATCAGGAGTCAAGTTTTTCAGTTTCCCACCATGTCCACTTCAATGTTTCTTGCCCAATCCTCTGGGAAAAAGGCTACTAAAAAGGCATCCCAGGAAGTGCCAGCAAGTAATCCTCAAATGCCACCATTATTGTTGGTAACTTCTGGAGGACTGGCTTTAGTGGTGATTGCTTTGATTGTGTATATTAAACTCCAGAAGGATAAGCTGGAGAAAAAACTTAAGTTTGAACAATTCCGCGCACGAGAATTAGAGAAAAAGTTTAAGTTGGCGCTGGAAACAATTCGCAAAATGGAAACTAATCCCGATTTGGTGAACTCACGGGACTTTAACCTGGATTATCTGCGGATGCGGATGTCAGAGGAGGTGTTTCACTTTGCAATTCTTAATCAAATAAAGATTCAGATCAAAGAAAAAATTTCTCAAGCCCTGCGTCCAAGTCAAGCCCAACAGGGATCGGTTGGAATTGCTAATAGTGCTGGACGACAAGTAGATGAAATTTTTGATGTCGAGTATGAAACTGGTAGTCCAGGAAATTCTGCTAAACGGGTGCTGTTTCGGATTCAAATCAAGTTAATGAAATTACCGACGCAAGCAACTTCTGCAACTATTAGTCAAATTATTGATTGTATAGAAACTTATTTAAGCCCGATAGAAGACGAAGATAGTTGGCAACCAATAATTCAAGGTCGGATTGCTACCATGCATTGGGATCAAAAGGCTAAACCTACGCCTTTACTAGTGCTAGAACAATCGAATGAAGGCGTGAATGTAACTTTTCGTACTAGTCGCCAACCAAATACTCCAACTCCACCAAAGTCACCCGGAATTAAAAAATCAGGCTCGGCTAGACAATAAATTATGGTTGTCATTGGTCATTGGTCATTAGTCATTGGTCATTGGTCATTGGTCATTATCGGACACTTGTACTAAGCTTTATCGTTGACGCAGCCTCTCGTAGAAAAGTATTGGTCAATGGTCATTAGTCAAGAGTTACTAGCTAAATGAGCAAAATGACAAAGAACAAAGGACAAATGACTAAAAATCATGACTGAATAACTGTATTGGGGGAATTACGGGTTAAAAGACCATCTTCCATTTCGACGATGCGATCGGCTATGTCTAAAATACGGTTGTCGTGTGTCACCAATAAGATAGTAGTTCCTTGATTTTTGGCTAGACTCTGCATTATTTCCACGACATCGCGTCCTGATTGTTTATCTAATGCTGCTGTTGGTTCGTCTGCTAGTACCAAGGGGGGACGATTCACCAAGGCGCGGGCGATCGCAATTCTTTGCTTTTGTCCACCAGAAAGATTATCTGGGTAGTAATCAACTCGTTCTTCTAGACCAACAGACCCCAGCATAGCTTTAGATTTAGCCATTGCTTCTGCTTGAGAAATATTATCGTTCAATTCTACCGCCATTTGCACATTTTGCTTGGCTGTCAAGAACCCTAGCAAATTGTGAGCTTGGAAAATATAACCAATGTTGCGTCGCATCTGCACTAATTTGTTTTGACTGACGCCAATAAGTTCTTCACCTAAAAATTTTAAACTTCCCTCTTGTACAGACCGCAAACCACCAATTAAGCTCAGTAATGTTGTTTTACCTGAACCTGATGGCCCGGTCATAATCACAATCTCACCTGGATAAATGTTTAGGTTTATATTAAATAATATCTGTTTTCTCAGTGCGCCTTTGCCATAGAAGTGATTGAGATTTTTAATGGCGATTACAGGTTCTTTTTCCATCATGCTTTTGTTAGTTGTAAATTAGTATTTCAAATTTTAACTTTAGTGACTGTCAGAAATTAAATTTGCTAGTTATGAGCATAAGCCCAATTTATTATTAATATTTTTTAATTAAAATTAGATTAGTTAAAAAATATCTGCTGGATCGGCAGAGCGTAATTTTCTAACTGCAATCGCACCAGAAATAATGCACATCAGCATAGTCAAAATCAATACCATTACAGCCCGCTCAAAACTCATAAAAACTGGTAAAAGTGTGGCATTTCTGGCACTGTTATACATAAATAAGGCAAAAACTATTCCAGGAAAATATCCTAAAACTGCTAATAATAAAGCTTCTTGAAGAATAACTGTCAATAAATAGTTTTGTGTATAACCTATCGCCTTAAGGGTAGCGTACTCGGCTAAGTGGTCTGCAACTTCTGTATAAAGAATTTGATAAACAATTACAGTCCCCACAATGAAACCCATAACAGTCCCTAATGTGAAAATAAAGCCAATAGCTGTACTATTCGCCCAGTAACTCCGCTCAAAATCAATAAATTCTTGTTTAGTTAAAACATTTACTTCATTAGGTAAATACTTTCGTAATTGTTGGGCCACAACATTAGCATCTGCTCCCGGCTTTAATCTAATTAGCCCAATATCAATTAATCCTTTTTGGCGATTGCTAAATATTCGCAGAAAGTTGATATCGCTCGTAATTAAATTACCATCTGCACCAAATGATGCACCTAATGTAAAGAGTCCTTCTACTTTAACTCGCCGCCTTCGGACTTCTGCCGTTACAGGCTTTCCTTGGTCATAATTAGCAGCGATCGGCCCATACTCTACCCTAGAAGAACGGTCAAATAGAACTACATCAGGTAGTTTAAGTTTATCTAAATTTTCCTGAACTCCAGGTAAGTTAACTAAGTTAGTTTCTGGGTTCATTCCAAAAACTAGGATACTCCGAGGACGCCCGGTTACAGGATTTTTCCAGATTGTAAAGTCCAAATAGATCGGATGTACAGATTGAACTGCGGGTAATTCTAAGGCTTTATATAATCGTCGCTGAGAAAAGCTTCTCATCGCCAATATAGCGTTAGATTGACTATTAATTAAAACAATATCGCCTTGTAAGCTGTTATGAAATCTAACGTTACTATAATACAGAGCATCTCGAAAGCCGAGTTGCATAAACATTAAAATATCGGCAAAAGCAATTCCTGCTAATGCCACAGCTAGGCGAGTTTTTTCCCTTGTCAGTTGTAGCCACGACAGAGGTATTTTTTGATTCATTTTATAGGCGTCTCAACAAGTGTAGCGATTTTAGATTTTCAACCCATTATGGTGACACCCGTACCGGATTGATAGAATGTTTAAAATTGATTAAACAGACTATTGAATCATATTTTTAATCCAAAATATCAAATTATGGATTGGAATTACTGCTCACCTATAACTTAATTAGTTATTAATATCCACAAGAACTTTGGCGTAAGTTAAACCAGAAACTTTCTGGCTATCTTCTGGAGACAGAGCAATTTTAACTTCTACAACTCTGGCATCTACATCTGCGGCTGGATCTGTATTCAGTACATCTTTTTTACCAATTTTTCTGCCAATTTCAGTGACAGTTCCCTTTAATTCGCCGCTAAATGCGCCGTTATCACTGGTGATAGTAGCATTTTGACCAAGACGCACTTTAGCAATGCTGTCTTCAGCAACTTCAGCAATTACAAACATTTGCTTGGTTTGGCCAAGTTCAGCAATGCCATTTGCGCCGATCGCTTCACCCGATTTGGTGTAAATCTTTAAAATCTCTCCAGCGATTGGTGCTTGAACGTAGCTCAATCTCAGTTCTGCTTCGGCTTTTCTGACATTTGCGATCGCATTACTAACTTGGGCTTGCGCTACTTGCACATCGGTAGGACTAACATCTAAAATTCTGCTTAGTTTGGCCTTTTCTTCATCGATTTGTCTTTGCAAAGTTGCGACAGTTTTATCGCGGTTAACTTTAGCTTCGATTAACTGCTGTTGCAAAGTTGCTAAATTTTGTATTTGGTTGGCTCTAGCCTCAGCAAGTTGCTGTCGCAAAGTTGCTAATGTCTGCTTTAAGGTAGCTTGGCTTTCAGCCACCTGCTGATTAGCAGTTATTGCACTCAAGCGTCTTCTGTCTCGTTCTTGCTGAGAAATAGCACCTTCTTTGTATAAATAATCATAGCGTCCGGCATCGACTTGAGCATTGCGCTGTTCGGCTTGAATACGTACAACCGTTGCTCTTAGAGCATCTCTTTGCCCACTAAGTTCAGCTTCTAGGCGATTCACGGTTGCTTGTTGGACAAGTTTATCACCGCTTAACTGAGCTGCAACCCTTGCGATCGTTGCTTGCGCTGCATTCCTTTCGCCAATTAACTGCGCTTGTAGGCGAGCAATAACTGCTCTTTGAGCTTGAATATCCCTTGGAGAGCCAGCCCTGACTTGCGCTAAATTCGCACGGGCTTCTTGGACTTTCGCTTTTGCTTCTTGTAGTCCGGCTACTTGGGTATCGCGGTTGTCTAAAATTGCCACAATTTGACCTTGCTTTACCTGTTCGCCCTCTTTCACCAGAAGTTGCTGAATTCGTGATGATGGTGCTAATCCTGATGATGGGGCGGACAATTTAACAACTTCGCCTCGCGGTTCCAAACGCCCTACAGCACTAATGCTATTGGTAGATGGCATTACGGGTGCGGATGTAGTTAGTTTTCTTAACTGCTCGATTTTAGCCGTACCTAGTATGCCAGCGGCGATTACTACTGGCACGGCTACAGCGATACCCCACCAAATCTTAGGTTGTTCATGATTTAGTGTTTGTTCACTTGGTTTCGGCTTTTCAGTCACCCTTGACATAATATGTTGCCCATTTACCTGAATTGTGCTAATGGAAGTAATAAATAAAAAGGTTTTTAATCAACAGCCAGCTGTTAGGACAAACAACGTGGTTTCAAGCTGGGTATGGCTTAAAAATCGATTGTGTGATGAACGTTCAACACTATGGCTTAACAAAATGGTGTTTTCTATAACCGCTCATTATGTATGCAATACACTTTGACCTTTCTCCAAACGGCTTTGAGGCTTACTAAGGGGCGGGGTTAGGTCTGTATTGAAACTGAGAAATGCTATAGTAGCTGGTTATTCAATAACTCTGAGTATTATTGAGACATGAGTACAATCGGAGTTAGCAGAATTCACAAGCAGTATGAATCTAGATATAGAGATGCGATATATCGCATCTTTATAAAAAATTCTCAATTGGTATGATGCGGTACTTTACTGCTACATTCACTACAGCTATAGTTAGTCACAAAATTGAAAAGAAACATCAAAAATAGACTGTTGCCTTTGTTAGACACAATCTTGCTACAAAAGTTAGTCTTCCTTAAGTGAATCAACGATTAACTAACTAAAAAATGTCTATCAACTTGAACATTCCTAACATCAGAGTTTCCTTAACTTTCTGGTCGATGAGTTAGCTGTCTCTAGTTGTTTGCACTTACCAAGACAACAAACCATTTTGTGATATTCGCTTCAAAGACCTTGCTATTCTCCCTGTTGCTGTTTTGGAACTCCATAAAACTCTCGTTGAATGAATTCTACATTTATCCGTTAGCTGAAAACGTAGCAGAACCTACAGATGGGGGAGATGAGGGTGATGGAGGAGATGATTAAGTTGGGAGGTCAAATAAAACTGTGGTCATATAATTTTCTGCCCAAGCTGGGCCAA
Organism: Nostoc sp. DSM 114167; assembly: GCF_052692655.1. Lineage (NCBI taxonomy): Bacteria > Bacillati > Cyanobacteriota > Cyanophyceae > Nostocales > Nostocaceae > Nostoc > Nostoc sp. DSM 114167. The sequence goes on along the minus strand of NZ_CP195116.1, from coordinate 815,993 downwards.
AGGCTTTTTCAAGTACGCGGCGGGTTTTATCGTTTTGCTGCTGTTTGGTGCAGTAGTTGTGTTGTCCGGCGAGATTTTGGGTGACTTGTTCAACTGAAACAGGATGTGAGGCGATCGCTTGGATGCAATGAATGTCTAAAAATTCTCGCACCCGCGAGAGAAACATTGTTTCTTCTTCAGGGGAACTGGGGCGGACAAAGATGCAGAAATCCGAAAAAATATTTCCCCATTCTGGTAATTCACGGGGTTGGGAAAAGTTAAGCACTGTTAGCTGTGTCAGTGCCGAAGTATAAGATTCTGGTAAGGTGCGTTCTACTTGAATAGGAGAAAGGTCTGCGATCGCTGCACTAATTTGACCTCTACCCCCAACTAAATCACAACCAAACATCGGCAGGTTGTATTCTGGACGGGGAAACATGACGCAGTGCAAAATATCCAGCATATTGCCGATTTTTGCCAGTTCCAAGTGCATTTTCCGAAACTGGGGCGTTTGATAGCAACGGTTTTCAATCGTCAGTTTTTCGCCTTCTAATCTACCTTCCACATACCCCAACTCATTAGGCAAATAGTAAGGGGATAAATCTAGGTGCTGATGCCAAGCTGCCTCAATACAATCAGCTAGCTGACGAATTAGGGGATGTTGTTGCTCGCGCAGCGAGGGCATAGAAGTAAATGACATATTCTAGTTGGGAATGCGATCTAATGGCCAGTCTACAACCTGTCGTGCCATACCTGTTGTGGTCTGCAATATAAGCAAACACTTACACTCAGCCAACGTAAATTTATAAGACAGATACTTTTCACAAGGATTATTTATTTTGTAGTCTAGGTTACAGAAATAATTTTAGATTAGCCCATTTGTGAAGGCTAATAGAAAGCTATGAAACTAGATTCTTATAAACCGGATTTTGCTGTATATACAAGAAAGCACAATAATCTCGAAGGCTTACAGAGGTTCAAAGCTTCTACTTGGGTAAACCTTTTGCAACTTCCCAACCCCTTTAGTTTTGACGAAGCACTTTTATTGTGTCCGGTTTCAGCAGATGAGTGGCTAGCCTGGATTCCAGATCATGGAGAGGCAATACTCAATATCAGGCAATTTAGTTATTAGTCATTAGTCATTAGTCATTGGTTATTGACTTTAGACAGATGACTATTCCTGCCAGAAATCAGTGACATCGTATCCCAATTCACTTAACATCTGCCGCAGCAGAGGTAAACTGAGTCCAATTACATTGCTGTGGCAGCCTTCAATTTTTTCTACAAAGAAACTTCCAAAACCCTCAATGGCAAAAGCACCAGCACACTTGAGCGGTTCACCTGTGGCAACATAAGCTTTAATTGCTTTCTCGTTCATTTGAGCAAAGTAAACTCTTGTAACTCTTGACTTGACTAAAGTACGGTTTTGCTGATGGTCAATTAAGGCGTGACCTGTGTACAAGTCGCCAAAGTTATCTTGCATTATCTGCCAACGAGCGATCGCTTCCGAGAAGTCTGCTGGTTTGCCATAAATTTCACCATTGATGGACAAAACTGAATCACAACCCATAATCAAAGCTGATTGAAACTGTGGGGCTACAGTTTCTGCTTTATACTGGGCAAGAGTTTTGACCAATTCTGCTGGTTCACTTAGTTCAATTTGCGACTCATCAAAGTCACTAGGTTGAACTATTGGTTCAATACCAACAGTTTGCAGCAAGCGGCGTCGGGCTGGAGAAGCTGAAGCTAGTACAAAAGGTGGAATTTTCATGAGATTTTAGAAAAATTGTTAATTGGGCATTGGGCATTGGGCATTGTAATTAAGTTTCTTTCTTATTCCCCATTCCCAATTCCCCATTCCCCATTCCCTACTCCCTAATTAATAAACAGAAAAAGAATTAACGACCTCATCAATCATTCGTTTAACTTTCTGCCAGCGTTTTTCAGGAATTGAGGCGTTGAAGGTAAAAAGTTTACCACGACTCACAGCAACGCTGGCGATGTTGTGTCGTTGTTGTTGATTGGGGAGTTTAACCTCATACTCTAAAAGGTAATATGTTTTACCATCTACTTCTCGCTGGGCAGCATTGACTAATTCAGCCGAACGACCAGAATCGGGAGGCGCAAGAGCTGCTTTTCCTAATTTGTATCCTACTTCTGTTGGGGTTCCCAATTCTGACAAAGTTTTGCCTTCAGGAACTGGGCTAATCACAACCGAAACGTTTTCAGACACCTCAATCAAATCGTGGAAAACCACATCTGGGCCATTGGCAACTTTAACTGGCAGCCAGCCGTTAGGATATAAAAACTGATAGCCATCACCACTGTCTACAAAGCTTTTAAGTCCAGCCGCAACCGCTACATCCGAATTACTCAGACTGAAGCTCAACACCAATAGCAAAATTAATACAATTCGTTTCCACATTTCTACAGATTCCTTTGGGCTGGAGATAACACAAGGCTTGCATCATTTCTCGTCTTTATTCTCCCACCAACCGGGACGCTTCGGATAATGTATTAGATGGTAAGTATAAATGCTTATGTTCCCTAACGCCTAATTTTGAAGAAGAATTCAGGAGTCAGAATTGTCATACCAATTTGAAAAAAGAATGTGACAAATAGACCATTTGTAGAGACGCGATTCATCGCGTCTTTACCCAAGGATGTGTTGTAATCATTAATTGAATTGGTATCAGAATCAAGACGTTTCTGGTAGAGAAGCGTCTCCGACAGGAGAAGAGAAGGCTTTACACTATCCGTCAGCGTACAGAATTCCCAACTAAATTCTGGCTCCTGAATTCTGTTCCATAAAAAAGAGAGGCAGATAATTCTACCTCTCCTATACAGGGATAGACAAGTTACTTCAACTATCCCATAATTAATTCCAACTAACTAGACTTAGTATCTGTTGGGTTTGTGAACCAGAAAGCTGAGAACTTGGCACTGCTTGACGTTGTCAAAACCCACAACACGGATATAGCTGTTGTTAAATTGAGAGCGGCATCCTTGAACTTCGCTCAATACTTCTTGAGTAGATTTAGCACCAAACAAAGGCAGCTTCCACATTGTCCAATATAATTCTGTTGGCTCAGAAGTTTCGTTAAATTCGATCGCAGGAATGTAACCTTGATTCAAGATGTACTGGACTTGTTTAGAGATTTGAGCATCAGACAGAGGGGGAAGATAAGAAAGGGTTTCGTAACGACGCTCTTTTGGTAAAGTTTGCATAGCTTTTGATAATGGGTTGCGATTTTTACTAGTAGATTGACCGAACTAATTGGATAAGTTATCCAAATCTCGATCTGAAGGTGTTTGATGTTCTGGTTGCAGACTGGGGTTAGATGTGTCTATTTGTGTGATGCGTTCTAAATGCTGGCGACGCTGCTCCATGTTGGCTTGCTGAATGCCAGTGCGAACCATTTCCGGTAAAAATTCTGCAATTTCTTCCGCAATGTGTTCTCTGACAGTCATGATTCGCAAAGCCAAATCTGGTTTTTCTCGCAACAGTTGCTCAATGAATGACTCACCATTTTGAATTTTGCCAGACGAAAAGTTATGCAACCAAAGTTCTAATGGCGGATTAGTTTCGCCTAGCTGTGCCAATACTGTCCTTAGAGCCTGATAAGTCAGATAGCTTTGGAGAGTTTTGGCTGTGTCCTTCGCAATTTGCTTAAGATTCATGCTTGACCCCAGCCGTGAAGAGTTATGAGTTATGAGTTATGAGTTATGAATTACTGCAAATCCTAACTCTAGTACAGACGCGATGAATCGCGTCTCTACTTCTAACTCTTAACTCTTAACTGTTAACCCAGATCAGACGGTATCCATTGCTTCAAACTCGAACTTGATTTCTTTCCACAGTTCGCAAGCAGCAGCCAGTTCAGGAGACCACTTGGCAGCTTCACGGATGATATCGTTACCTTCACGAGCCAAGTTGCGGCCTTCGTTACGAGCTTGAACAACGGCTTCTAAGGCAACGCGGTTAGCAGTTGCACCAGGAGCGTTACCCCAAGGGTGTCCCAGAGTACCACCACCGAACTGTAGTACGGAGTCATCACCAAAGATTTCTACTAGCGCGGGCATGTGCCATACGTGGATACCACCAGAAGCAACTGCCATTACACCAGGTAGAGAAGCCCAGTCTTGGGTAAAGTAGATACCACGAGACTTGTCTTGCTCAATGTAGTTTTCACGCAACAGGTCAACGAAGCCCATTGTGATGCCGCGCTCACCTTCCAACTTACCAACTACTGTACCAGTGTGGATGTGGTCGCCACCAGACAAACGTAGAGCTTTAGCCAATACACGGAAGTGAATACCGTGGTTCTTTTGACGGTCAATTACAGCGTGCATCGCACGGTGAATGTGCAGCAATAGACCGTTATCGCGGCACCAACGAGCCAATGTAGTGTTGGCGGTGAAACCTGCGGTGAGGTAGTCATGCATGATGATGGGCATTTTGAGTTCTTTAGCGTACTCAGCCCGCTTCAGCATTTCTTCACAGGTAGGAGCGGTGACGTTTAGGTAGTGACCTTTGATTTCACCGGTTTCTGCTTGAGATTTGTTGATAGCTTCAGCGACGAACAAGAAGCGATCGCGCCATCTTTGGAATGGTGCGGAGTTAATGTTTTCGTCGTCTTTGGTGAAGTCCAAACCACCGCGTAAGCACTCGTATACAGCGCGTCCGTAGTTCTTAGCGGAAAGACCCAATTTGGGCTTAATGGTACAACCCAACAAAGGACGACCGTATTTGTTTAACTTATCGCGCTCAACTTGGATACCGTGAGGAGGCCCTTGGAAGGTCTTGATGTAAGCTACTGGAAAACGGATGTCTTCTAGACGCAGTGCCCGTAGAGCTTTGAAACCAAATACGTTACCGACAATTGAGGTCAATACGTTGGTTACAGAGCCTTCTTCAAATAAGTCCAAAGGATAGGCAACGTAACAAATGTACTGGTTGTCTTCGCCCCGAACTGGTTCGATGTCATAGCAACGACCTTTGTAGCGATCGAGGTCGGTGAGCAAATCTGTCCACACAGTTGTCCAAGTACCTGTGGAGGATTCAGCCGCAACAGCCGCACCTGCTTCTTCGGGAGGAACACCAGGCTGAGGTGTCATACGGAACGCAGCTAGAAGATCGGTATCTTTTGGTGTGTAATCTGGTGTGTAATAAGTTAGTCTGTAATCTTTAACCCCGGCTTGATACCCAGATTTGCTCTGAGTCTTCGTTTGAGCGTAAGACATAATTTTATCCTTCCCTGAAATCACTCTTGTTAATTATCAAATCACGTTTTGTGCAACTTCCCCTCACCCCGCTCTTGCCCCCCTGAGCGAGGGGAAGATCGGAAAAATTTTTTGTTAGGAGTTGCCTTTGGCAAAGGTTAGCAGTTTTTTTGCGGCGGACACAATGGATAGCGGTGGTAGCCCTCCTCACCAGTGTTTTCCCCTTCTAGGGGTACACGACCTAGCGCTTCTACTATTCCCTCTTGCTAAAAATCAAAATTCTTTTTTACCTCTTCTTCGCACCCAACTAAACCTTCTCTTCTCAATTTCACCAAAACTTCCGCACTTTGCGGCTTGATTTAGATAATTCCCCCATAAATTCGGGTATTCAGGGGATTGGGCTGGCTGGCACACATTCCCGCCTTTACACTCCTTATATCTTTCCCTTTGACGGAAAAGACACCAGAAAAGAATTTACTTGACAGAGATTTAGCAGAGTGGTGAGCAAAAGATAAAAGAATTGCACACCACGTAATTTGTAACTTGTTTCACAATATATCAAGAATTCGATAAGTTATTCTTTGAAAGTTTTTAACTTATCTATTTAATTTTGTTATTACATAAAGATTTAAACTTTTTGTTACAAATACTTTACAAAATGTCATTAATAACTGTAAAGAACTGAAAAGATGAGGGCGATCGCAAAATCCCCAGTTCCCACCAATACACTGAGTTTCGACTGCGCGGTAATCGAGCGAAGTCGAGATTCAACTACTGCTTGTCGTTGGCATAGCCTCTCCAAGAGTTGTGTTCCCAATCCCCAATGTTTGAAAAATCCCAGCTAGGGGAACACTGAAATTAACCCAAAGCCAGTTGAGGTAAATGCTATGGGTACTGTCTTTAAAGGAAATGTCACCGTGGTATTGTTTTACAAGCGTACTAGTTTATTAATTACTTCTATCTTGCTGGGGTTGATAGCTTTGCCAAATATGGGATGGGCGCAAAAAACCCCTGACATTAATTCATCTGATGTAACCCCTGCTTACCCAGCTTCCGCACCGCCACCGCGAGTAGAATCTTTGCCCGATGAGCGGGGAGTTGAAGAAAATTCGCCAAAAACTGATTATCGTGTCGGTAATTTATTGGGAGATGTTACAGGTAATCTTTGGGTAGGTTCTTGGCGGGGACTCTCGCGGATCGATCCGAAAACCGGCAAGATTATTTCTCGTGTTAGCTTACCGAATGTTGCCATTGGGGCTTTAGCCCAAGACAAAGTAGGACGTTTGTGGGTAGGAAGTTATGAGGGACTAGTTCGAGTTGACCCCCGCACTAACGAAATCACCGCCCAAAATTTATTTTTGCCTTCTAAACGCGTGTTGTCACTGTTACTTGACAAACGGGGTTATTTGTGGACTGGAACTGATAGCGGTTTAGCTCTCATTAGTCCCGACCAAGGCTTGATTATGACAACATTAAAAAATCTGCCTGGTGTCAGTGCTAATGCCCTGACTTTAGATGCTGAAGGTCAATTGTGGGTTGGTACTCTGGATGGGTTGGTGCGGGTAAATACTGCTAGTGCTGCGATTATGAAGCGAATAGCCGATTTACCAGGGACGACTGTACAAGCTTTAGCTATTAGTCCAGAAGGGTTAATTTGGGCGGGAATGCCGAATAATTTGCTAGTTATTAACCCAAAAACTGGTGCAGTGTTGCGGTCTGTAACTCGTCTGCGTGGGCGTGATGTAACGGCGATACGTTTTGCTAAAGATGGTAGTGTCTGGGTCGGGACTAATAATGGTTTGTTACGATTAGATCCAAATACAGGAGCCGTATTAGACCCAGAAGTTGCTGGACTTCCTTCTAGTCGGGTTCTTACCCTTGCACCTGACATCGCCAATAAATTATGGATTGGTACTAGTGAAGGTCTAGCGTGGTTAATGCCCAAAACAGACAGTGCAAAACCCCATATTGCATTCAGTCGCGCCGTTAAATGATTAGTCGTTTGTCCTTTGTCCTTTGTCATTAGTCATTTGCTAAGGACAGAAGACAAAGGACAAAAAATCCAAAATCTAAAATCTAAAATCTAAAATTGGCAATGGCAATCACTACCCAGCAATTAATTCAATGGAAACAACAGGGACGTTCAATTGTGGCGTTGACTGCCTGGGATTATGCGATCGCTCAACTCCTCGACGCAGCTGGTGTAGACTTAATCCTCGTGGGTGACTCTATGGCAGTAGTTTTAGGGTATGAAACAACACTGCCAATTACTTTAGATGAAATTATATATCATGCTAAAGCTGTGCGCCGTGGGGTGAAACGGGCATTAGTAGTAGTAGATTTACCATTCTTGACGTATCAAGAAAGTCTCCAACAAGCGATGCACTCAGCTGGGCGGGTACTAAAGGAAACGGGCGCTCAAGCGGTAAAGTTAGAAGGTGGCTATCCTGCGATCGCTGAAACTGTGACTCGTTTGGTAGAAGCCGGAATTCCGGTCATGGGTCATGTGGGTTTGACACCGCAATCAATACATCAACTGGGTTTGCGACAACAAGGAAAGACGCAAGAAGCCAGTGAGAGGATTTTACAAGAAGCGATCGCTCTCGAACAAGCTGGTGTATTTTCTCTAGTTTTAGAGCATATCCCCGCAGATTTAGCAATGCAGATTTCACAAAAATTGACTATTCCCACAATTGGTATTGGTGCGGGAGTTCACTGCGATGGACAAGTTTTAGTTACTTCAGATGTCCTTGGACTGGCCCAGAAGCATCCACCATTCGCCAAAGTTTACACAAATCTACGCGAGACAATTACCAAAGCCGTCCAAGATTATGCCGCAGAAGTGCGAGACCGGAAGTTTCCTTGACTTCATCATTAACTATGGCTGAAACTGAAGCAACAAATTTCTTAATAGTTCTACTTCAAAAAGAGCCAGAGCAAGTACAAGCTTGGTTGAGAATGGTTTGGGCAGAGCCACAGCAAGTACCAGAAAAATTTAATTGGCTTGGTTTAGCTGAAGTCTCTACTTTCAGAGCGCAAGAACTAGCCAATGAAGAATTTAATGAATCTCATTCAGAAAGCCTTGCTTGGGCAGAGATAGCAACTTCAGTTTACGAATTTTTAGCTGAAAATAATCCTAGTTTTTCTGAGCTATATCTAAATTCTTTAATGGGATTACGAGCTTACATGATTGTAAAATTTGGTGCCTTTCCAGAAAATCCAGTTCTCGATATACAGCAGATTGTTACTTGGTTTTTCGATAATTTACACATTTCCTACCAAGAAGCATTAACTAAAGCAGCAGATTGGAGAGAAGCTTTAGCAGCCAAGAATCAAGAAGAAACTCAAAAAAAGTTTGATAGCGAACTTGAAGATTTCAGAAAACTAAGGTTGATTAAGAATCGGTTATCAATCATTAAATATTTATCTAAGAGTAAAGATTTTGTTCCAAACGAGGAACTCAATATTTGGATTTCACTTTGGGAGAAATTGCCCTGAGTTCTACTGCTGAAGTATTTTTAAATCTTTTTTTAATGTAGTACCGCAACCTAAATAATTAAATCAACAATAACTACTAAATAAAAGTTAAATAAAGGGCTAATCGAGAACATAAAAAACCTCGACTTAATGCCGAGGTAGATGGGAGAAGTCCAAATGTCGATGGGATATTGCAAAACCGAAGTCTGTTTTTCTTAGTTAACACCCAATGCAACCAAAACTATATAGGAAATAGACAAGGTGCAATTTTAGCTATGCAGCTTACTCTAGGGCTTTACTAAGCTATGTAAATAAATATAACAATAATATTACAAATAGTCAACTAGACTTGACAAACAAAGGCTGATATATTTTATAAGGAACACTTATCAAAACAGTACGAGCCGCAAATAAAACGGGTTACTGGGTGAGATAGTCAATGAAAACGAGAACCGATGTTTTGGGGAGTAGAAAAACTAAACGATTAGCTGCACAATTCAGGTAGGTGGAATTAAGCCAGAGATTTGAGAAGCTAGCTACTAGATCGCGAAAGTCTTTACAATTCCCTTGTTGACTCAAAAAGTATTTCTCGACCTATGACGAATCAAGCTCCTATACCGGTTATTGTCAACGGTGCTGCTGGCAAAATGGGCCGTGAGGTGGTTAAGGCGGTGGCACAAGCGCCTGACTTAAACCTAGTGGGTGCAATTGACTACAGTTTAGAACATCAAGATAAAGATGCCGGGGAGTTGGCGGGTTTAAGCGAACCTTTGGAAGTGCCAATTACCAATCAATTAGAACCGATGTTGGGGTATGTGGCTGGTGACAGACAGTCTCCTCCAGGGGTGATTGTAGACTTTACTCATCCCGATTCAGTTTATGACAATATTCGCAGTGCGATCGCTTACGGTATTCGTCCTGTAGTCGGCACTACTGGGTTAAGTCCAGAACAAATTCAAGATTTGGCAGACTTTGCCGACAAAGCTAGCACTGGTTGCCTAATTATTCCTAATTTTTCCATTGGCATGGTACTGTTGCAACAAGCTGCGATCGCAGCTTCTAAATATTTTGACCATGTGGAAATTATCGAACTGCATCACAACCAAAAAGCTGATGCTCCCAGTGGTACTGCCATTCAAACAGCGCAGTTGCTAGGAGAATTGGGTAAAACTTTTAACCCTGCTCTGGTAGAAGAAACAGAAAAATTACCAGGAGCAAGGGGCAGTATCGCAGATGAAGGGATTAGAATTCATAGCGTCCGCTTGCCGGGATTAATTGCCCACCAGGAAGTTATTTTTGGCGCAGCAGGACAGATATATACTTTACGACATGATACGAGCGATCGCGCTTGTTATATGCCAGGAGTGCTACTAGCAATTCGCAAAGTCTTAGGGTTAAAGTCGTTAGTATATGGATTAGAAAAGATACTTTAAACTCACTATTGGGCATTCATTACTTAGCACTCATGTTAGTACCACTGACTCGCCAGAAATTTGAACAAGTTGTCCCCCTAATTGCTACTGGTTTGCAGTACAAATATTACTGGGGGAAGTTCTCAAATTTTTTGCAACGGCTGTTAATTTCTGTAGTTGCGGTAGTTGTTATTTTGCTTGTAACAGTTATTTTCAAGCTTGAGTTTGCTTCAATAGTATTTGTGTTCGGGATAATTAGCGCTTTTTTTTGGCTGTGGTATCCAGTGTTTCAAGCAAGTATGCGGAATTTACAATGCCGCCGTTATAAATACGGCGGCTTTTTCCGTGGTCGAGTCCTAGATTGGTGGATTACAGACCAGTTGATAGGTAAAACCGAAACAGTCAACAACAAAGGCGAATTGGTGATTGTAGAAAACCGAGAAAAACAGATAAATTTAGAGATAGGTGATGATACAGGATTTAGCATTGAGTTTGTAGCGCCATTACGTCCTGCCCACAAAGTTATTACTCGCGGTCAAATTGCAGAAATGGTAGTGATGTCCAATCGCCCAGATTTGAGCAGTATTGATGAATTTAGCGATATATACTTTCCTAATCGTGACCTGTGGGTTAGCGATTATCCTTATCTGCGCCGAGATTTCTTTAACGAAGTCGGTCGTCGCTTGCGTGAAGACCAACAACAAAAGCCGCGTCGGCGGCGTCGTAGAGTAGAGGATTGAAAAGGTAATTAGCTATAGGACAATACAGTTCAGAATGAGCAACAAAATCCAGATGTAGAGACGCGATTTATCGCGTTTTGAAAGACCAATGTCTACACCAATAATCCTTCACCCAAGCGTATTGCAGTATAGACTTCTATTTCACATATCCTGAATTTCCTGCCTGATTGCTAACGAGAGCATCCCACTTTGATGAGTTTTCCTTGCAAGCGATAAGTCACTGTCCCACAGGCAAAACCCGCCGACTTAGATTCTACATAAGGCTGTGTCGGCGGATTTTGTTTATCTAACCGCGATTTCCAATTGCCAGATATTTTTTTTAGAGTGGGATACTTGCTTAAAAATTGTGAGCCTGCAACAATATCGTGAGGCCCTTTAACATTTATCTTAGAACTATTCATGTAGATATTATAATCATAAATAACGTTTTTATTTTTAGTCTTATTATTAATATTTTTTCCAGGATAAGCATAGAGAATGTTCCTGAGAATTCTGACATCAGATGATGTATGAGCAAATATTTGCCCGCCATTAAGTTCTGGACTTTGATTATTTAAAACAGCTGTGTTATTTACAATATCAACATGCTCGCTTAAAAATGCATGAATACCTGACCCACCATTATTAAATGCAAGATTATTTTGAACTAAAGTGTATCCTTTATATGCATCCAATTTGGAGTTATTTTGATCGTTTCTAGAACTATCGATAATAATACCATTACCGTCTGTGATCTTTCCGACTGCAATCCAAGGGATGTACATGCGATTGTTGTAGGTTTTGTTGTTAGTAACAAACATCTTGTATCCCCGCTTATTGTCAGAGTTCCAACTATTCAAAATTGAAATGCCACTGTTACCATAAACACTATACCAGGCATTATCGAACACTTCGTTATTATCTATTGTCACATAATCCGATTCAATCGCTGAAATACCTGCTCCTCCACACTTATGTACCTTGTTGTTGACAATCCGTATATGGCGACTATGACCATTTGTTCGTCCATCCACACTGATGCAGTTTCCATTTGTAAGCGGGTTTTGTTTGTTAGTCTTCTGACTCATTGCATAATCAAGGGTTATATTGCGATTATTTCCTATCACCTCCAGCCCATTTATCTCGATGTATGAAGCTCCATTTGAAATCGAGATACCGTTCCATGTATTGTGCTGAATTTTTGGGAAATGACCGGGATATGCTTTATACTTAATCCATGCATTTGCAGTTCCAGAACGTCTAATACTTACTGCACTACCAGCTTTGCCTAAATTTGTGTACACTCCGTTCATAATCAATACTGTATCGCCAGGGTTAGTCAGATTTGCTGCCTTTTGAATTGTTCTAAAGGCGGATGAAATAGAGAGTCCGCTATTTGTGTCATTTCCAGCACCACTAACATAGTATGTTTTTGGAGTTACCGTAGTGCTAATTAGCTGACGGTTGGATAGGATAATTTCCTTGTTAGTAGATACCTGACGAACGTTTTTAACTAAAGATACTTTTATTCCTTCTCCATCAACCAAAAGACTTAATACCACAGGAATTGTAAGATATGCACTTAAATTGAAAGCTTGAATTACCACAAGAAAAGGCTCCTTGAACGGCACGACTTCAGAAAAATATGAGGATATTCAATGATTGATGAATACTCTTTTGGATACAAAATATAATCATCGAGTCGACTTTCCTAGCTCCCCCGATTTCCATCTTGTCCATAGGCTTGCCAAGCTAAGTCTACCAACCCATCAACGATCGCAGCTGCTACAACTGCATTACCTTTGCGGCCGTCAATTATAATGTGAGGGACTAGAGAGTCTTGTAAACGTTCTTTAGCTTCATCAACATTTACAAATCCCACTGGAGTTGCGATTATTAAAGCAGGTCTAATTTCCTCAACTTCAATTAAATCCACCAGTGCAGTCAAAGCCGTTTGGGCTTGACCCACCACAAAAATTCCCTCTGGATAACGCTTTGCTAAAGTTTCTATTCCCCATGCTGCGCGAGTCTTTTCTTTTTGAGGGCGTGTGAGAGCTTCCATGCTGCAATACACTGGATTCGCAAAGGTATTTTGAATATCGTAGGCAATACCTACTTGTACCATCGGGACATCTACCACAATCGTGGTACGTGCGGCTAGCGCTGCTGCTCCAGCTTGCAAGGCACGCTCAGAAAAGCGAATCAAAGACTTATACTCAAAGTCAGCCGTGGCGTAGATTACCCGACGCACAATCTCATACTCTGCGGGTGAAAAGACATGATCGCCAATTTCACTATCAATGATTGCTAAACTTTGAGCATCAGTTACGTGCCATTCCATTTTTGTTGAGCTTCTCAAATATTAGCTTTCAGCTTATCAGCTTCAGAGAGTTAAGAGTTAAGAGTTAGGAGTTATAAGTTAATTAAACTATTCACTCCTAACTACTCACTCATAACTCATTACTAGAAGACCGATTGAAAATAGGAGATAGGTAGGCAACCAAGACGCCAATGAGAAACCCAGAGATATTGCGAACTAAAGGCAACCAGTCGCTTGTACGTGTCACAACTGGCCCAATGCCGAAGGCAATAAACAAGATTCCCCACAAAGGTGAGAAAATTAAAGCCCATTGCCAAGCAAAAACTTGTCCTTTTTGGCGGGGTTGAGCTGCAAATCCACAAATCACCCCACCAATAACTGAGGTAATCAAGGTGAGAATCCACTGCTCTCGTGGTAGTCCGGGGACAACATTACAACCCCCTTTGAGCAAACAGCCTTTAACCGATTCTAAAGCTTGTAGAATCGCTTGATCTTCACCTTGTTCGCGGACAAAATACAAATTACCGAAGCGAGTTTGCAGTTCTATCCAAAAAGTCCGGGGTAAAAGTTTATAAACAGCATCGCCGACGCTAAAACTGAGGATGTTACCGCCACGAGAATCGGCAACGAGTAGAATGCTTTTGTCATCCAAACCCCAATATTTGATAACTGCGCGACCTGGGGTGCGGTCATACTGGGTTAAGACTCGCAATTTCCAGCCTGTGTCGGCTTCAAACTGCTCTAAATCTTTAACAAGCTTTTCTTCTTGCAGTACAGGCAGAGATTTAGCTAAATCTACAACTGGGGTAAAGGTGTCAGGAAGTAACTCAGGATTGTCATAAGCCAGTGCTGGGGGAGAATGCATCACCCAAATTGACCCAGCCAGGAAAAATATTGCAATAGATACTAGAATTCGTCGCCAAAAACAAGATTGCATGGACGTTTTTATACAAATATTAACGGTAAAAGCGAACAAGTTGTTTTAAAAGAGTACTAGAAAAATGATATGTTCTTTACACTTGTTTACTTTACTCTAATCTAGGGGATCAAAGCAAAAGGTTTTTGAGTATTGGGTATGCCCAATGACGGCAGTTGCTCCACTTGGGGAGACCCCAGACGCTCGCGGACTCGCTAACGCTACGCTATCGCCCTTGGCGTCTCCCCTTGGGAGAAGACCGCACTGCCTCCCCAATGCCCTAATTCAATCTTCATCATCGAAATTGGTTTCCCAGCTAGTGGCATCGTTATAACCGTCATTAACGCGGTACACTTCTGCTTTGATTCGACGATTTTCTTGCCTCAACACTTCTCGTTCTCGCAACGTTAGTGGTGGTTTTTCATTGCTTGGGGTGCGATCGCTCGTCCGCCTTGCGGGTTTTTGGCGCGTGAAGTTTCTCCAAGCAGCTTTCGCGCCCACAAAGATGCTGCGCGTACTTACTTGCAGATTTTGAGCCTGAATTCTTGCACTATCAAGGCTTTGATCGACTTGTTTCACAACCTGACTAGCACTTTTTACGCCCTCACTGACATCATCAGTTAAGTCAGTGATTTCCAAACCAGTCACACGGATAGCTTCTAAAGTCGGTGGTAACTCCCGCGAGAGAGTATCAAATAGCTTTTCTGCACTGCGAGCCGCGCGTGCTAACTCCTGCAAAGCCGGTATCGCCGCCACTAAAACCGCAGTCAAGCTTGTGGCGACTAAAAGTAAGGAAAGTCCCAACCAAAACAGGGGTTCAATCACGGTTATGTCATTTATGAGCGTTCTAATTGCTGTGGAAGCGAATCTGAGTCTTTAACAGATGTTTGTCGCTTCAAGACTTGGCTTTCTCGCTGGCTGGCATCTACACCTGCTGCGATCGCTTCCCGTAATCGATCTAAAGTCTCATCCCAATTTCGTAGTGCGCTAGCAGAGAGACGATCTGCCTGAATTTGCACACTCATTGATAAATCTTCTGCCAATTCTGGGATAGCATTAGCAGATTTTTTCAAAATTTTACGCGTTTCGCGCCCTGTGCGTGGAGCCACGAGTAAACCGGTCAAAGCACCGATTGTAGCTCCCAGCATCAAACCGCCAAAAAATACTCCAGAACGGTTATTAGACATATTATTGTTTCTCTCCTTACACCCATTTTAGGTGGGTTTTCTCTCCTTGTAAGACTCAACCGATTTTATTCAGTTAATCTATGGTGACAAAATATCAGCCAGAAATGTTGCTTTTATTCATTAATACTAAAAGCATTAATTACTTGTAATTCAAAACTCCCCGTATTTCTCAAAGTTTTGATACCTCTGATGGGCATCTTTTTGTGTTATGTCTTGGGTATTCCGTACCCTTCTACTGAAGGAACGCTCTTAATAACAAGCTTTGAGGGTATGGAAAGAGGAAGTGATGCCTGCGGCGGTCACTGAGCTTTGTAGAAGTGCGGGCTATGCCTACGCTAGAAGCCAATGCACCTTATGGGATCTTACTACGGATCTTTCTGTGTGTTCCCCGTCAGCCTTAATATAGACCTCTTGGCATTTGTGCCTTTTGCAAGAGGTTGGGAAATGGGTGCATGTTAAAGGGGAATGTTAATTTTATCCCTTTTCCCTTTAACCCTTACCCTTTACCCGACAAATGCCAAGAAGTCTAATGTTCATGTGAACCTGACATAACTCATTTTGCAACTGTTCTTTTCCGAGATATTAACTCTAGCTTCAGAAAATAACGCTGCCAGATTTGCCGCCCTAGCAAAAGTAAATTGATAATTTGCCGCACTTGTTGAATTTGCATTTGTAGCGCTTGATTTCTCTGCCGTAAGTTATAAATATTCTGTTGGCTGAGATAAATATTTTCGGGTGCTTTATTCAGGGCTGCATTGGTACAACTTTCATAGACGGTTAACCTATCTGCTATATATGCTAGCTGCTGCTTAAGTTGCCACACCCGCCAAGCCACATAAATTAGTATCAGTGAAATCAGGGTGTTAATTATGACAACTAAAATTACCATTATTTATCTTGACCAATATTAGCTTTGAGGAATTGTTCTATATACTTGATTTGGCTCTTATTTAATGATGAAGAAACTAAAGGATAAAATTTATGGCACAAAGTACATCCTGGATTCTGGCAATAAAAAGTAGTTAGATAATGCTCTAAGCGATATTGAAAGGCTTTACTAGGTAAAAATTAGTGTAACAAAGGCTGATGGCTAAAAAATCGCCAATTTGCCAATTTTGTAACAATGATATATCCACACCTTGCAAAACCACAGCTACAATTTCTTTAGATTCACGACTCGGTTTGCGAAATCAACCCGTATGCTCCATAAGCCCCATCATTGCTACCTCCCACTCCTTAACCTGCTAATCCTAGTCAATTTGCGAGCTTTGTGGGATGTAAGCACAATCGTATAGACCCTTCAACAGATGGTGAGAGAACTACACTATACTCCTTGGAGACTCCCCAGCATTGCTTTTATTATTGTGCTTCTACCTCTACCAGTTTTCCAGTCTGTCGTGTGCAGTTAACTAATATTTTGCCTGTAAAAACCTCACTAGTAGTTCGCTTTCCCCAAAATTGCTGGGTGTGGACTTGGGAAACAGATAAGTGATAGAGGAGAAAGTCTCTTAATTCCTCTTCCCTTAACCTTTACCCCTTTCTTTACCGAAGCCTTCTCCCTCAGCCCTTAATCTCTTCTTTGCTGAAGACTTTTCCCTGGTATTTTTCTAATACTTTACCAACAATGATTATCTTTTTTTATACATCCAGTAGGAGTTAAGGATGTCAAAAAAATCACCATTGAATAATTTCTTCTCAGTTATTCTTGCTGGCTTGACAATTGGATTTGTTGGATGTAGAAATCAAGCTGTAAGCACTACATTCACTCAGACTAACACCCAGGTAAATGAGAATCTTCCCCAAGTTGTAGCGACTACAAGCGTACTGTGTGACTTAACCAGGCAGGTTGCTGGCAATACAGTTAACCTCACCTGCTTAATTTCCCCTTCTGCCGACCCCCAATTTTATAAACCAAAACCGGAAGATCGTAAAGCCATTGAGCAAGCTAATCTTATTCTTTATAATGGTTACAATTTTGAACCAAATCTGATTAAGTTAATTAAAGCAACTAAAAACCCTACACCAAAAATAGCCGTTGCTCAACTGGCAGTACCTAAGCCACAAAAATTTCAGGTAGATGGTAAGAATATAACCGATCCTCATGTTTGGCACAATACCAAAAATGCTATCAGAATGGTGGAGGTAATTAATAGTAATTTGAGAAAATTACAATCTAGTGATGCAGAGGCTTATAGCAGTAATACTAAAAAAATTACCAATGAACTCACTCAATTAGATAGCTGGATTAAGTCAAGAATTGCCAGTATTCCTACCAAAGAACGTAAGTTAGTTACAACCTCTGACGCACTGAGTTATTACGCCAAAGCATACCGTATTTCATTGACAGGAGGATTGCAAAGTATTAGTACTAATGAAAATCTGACAACCGAACGAGTCAAAAATTTGGCTACAAACATTAAACGGGCTAAAGTCTCAACAATTTTTGCTGAGGCGGAAATTAATCCTAATTTGATTCAATCTGTAGCCAAAGAAGCTGAAGTGAACGTTTCTGACAGAAAGCTATATGCTGAGGGACTTGGTGAACCAGGAAGCGAAGCGGACACTTATCAGAAAATGATGATTGCCAATACACGCACAATTGTAGAAGGGCTAGGAGGTACGTATTTGATGTTTGAAAGAAAACCTGCTAGATAGCCATAACCTCAATTCAGTAATCCCAGAAACCGGATTTTTTATATTTCATAAAACTTGGTTTATTTAGTAGTAGTAGCACAGCAAGCTTAATTTATTGGGTTGAGTAATTCTGTTAATTATTGAATTTTGGTTTTCGTAAGTTTTTGAAACCCAACATTTTAAGCATATCGCGCTACTACATTGACCAAAGAAAAAAGGATACAAGCTCCTGAATTTATTTATGGAAAATAAAAAATGCAAAGCAACAACATTAATTCAAGCCCTTAGATTTATCCGTGGGGTCTTCAATTTTGAATTTTGAATACTTCTGCTACGCTCAGTACAAGTTTTGAATTTTGAATTCACCGCAGGGTTTGACTCACCACCCCCAAGTACCAGGAGCGCCTTTAAATGGCCCAACAATATCACTGGTTATCCAACCGCCGTAGAAGTTACCTGGTTGTGGTTGCACTTCTTCGCCATTAACGTAGCATTTATCCATTAAATGAGCATAAAAAGCTACATAGTCCTTGATAGATTCAAAGGCTGATGTGGGTTTTGGGTAGAACCAGGCAGCATTATGGACTTGTTTATCACCAACTTGGATTGTGTAGTAACCAGCACTTCCTTTCCACTCACAAAAGCTAGATTGCGGAGTCATCTGTAGATATTCCATTTTGATATCCCCTGGGGGAATGTAGTAAGAAGGAGGATGACTAGTTTCTAAAACACGTTTGGCGCTGTGAGTATCTACAATTACTACTCCGTTAAAGACTATTTGGATATGTTTGGTTGTGTCCTCCAAAAGAGGAGGACGAGGGTAATCCCAAACTGATTCTTGTCCAGAAGCAGGTTCGATGCGTTGAAAATTAACCATCATCAAGAGTGTTGAGTGCTGAGAGAGAAAAAAGTACTCAGTACTAATGTACTTAGTGAAGCAGCAACTCTTCTTGTGAAGTCACTGCGGTTTTTTAACTCAATTCTTTTCATCGTACCTGTTTAAGAGCATCAACTTGCTTGGTAAACAACTCCGTGAATAAACTCAGCACAGTTCGTTCTTCGCGCACTTTTATATTGGCACTGATGGACATACCTGATTGCAAGTTAACTTTTTTGCCCTTAATCACTAGGGATTGTCTATCTAATGAGACTTTTGCCGGAAATCTGTAAAACTGATGGGTTTGGTCTGGCGGTAATGCGTCTGAACCTATCTCATTCACTTTTCCTTTAATATCGCCAAACTCGCTGTAAGGAAAGGAGTCAATTCTGACATCTACTTTCATACCTTTTCGCACAAATCCAATATCTTTGTTAGTGATGAAAACTTCAGCAATATAGTTTTCTTTGGGGACAATTTGCAACAATTTTGTAGTTGGAGTTGCGACAAATCCAGGATTTTTTGCTTGCAAATCGAAAACTGTTCCAGCTACAGGTGCGCGGAGTTCTTGATATTTAACGTTTAACTGTGATTGAGATATTTTACTATTGACATCTGCCAAACGCTGCTCATTTTCCAGCACAACTTTCATGAATTGGCTATCGATTTCGGCAATTCGCTGTTTGTTATCAGCTATCTTATCCAAAATGTTTTTATCAGAAACAGCGACCGTATTGCTTAACTCTTGTTGTCCTTTTTCTATATCAAATTGGAGACGTTTCAGTTCTTCACCTAGTTGCGCTACTTCTGCCGTGCGGTTTTGAACTTCTTGTTGCTGGTTGAGATACTGAAGTTGAGAAATACCACCTTCTTCTGCTAATATCTTCAGCTTATTTAAAATCCCCTCTTGAATAGCTAAACTTGATTTACTATCTTCCAGCTTAATTTGATTTTGAACCAGTTGTTTTTTGGTTTTTTCGACTTCTAATCGGGCTGCGGAAGACCGAGAGTCTAATTCTTGTTTGGCAACTCGTAGAAGTTGTTGTTCATCAATTCCGACTCCAGAATCTTGACCAGAATTTTTTAATTGAGTGCGGAATAATTCATTTTCTGCTACTAATGCTGCCCGACTTTTCAACAGAAAAGCAGTTTCTTGTGGCAAGTTACTACGCAAATATAACAGTTCAGATCCATTGGCAGTACTTGCATTCATCAATCGGCGATAAATCTGGTTTTCTTTCATTAATGCAAGGCGAATTTTATTCAAAGAATTTAATTCGGCAACAGAGGCTATGGAATCAAAAGTTAGCAGTAAATCACCTGGCTTCACTTCTTGTCCATCTTTTACATTAACTGTTTTCACTACTCCACTCACAGGAGCTTGAACTTCTTTGACTGTTCCTTGGGGTTTTAATTGCCCGGTTGCTGGCACTACTTGTTCAATTTTGGCAAAATAAGTCCAACCAATACCAAAGCAGGCTAGCCCCACTAGTGTAATCATGATTGTACGCGACCAAATTGGAGATTGGCGCAAGACAATAGACTGCTCAAATTCCAGATTGTTTAAGTTAGTTAAAGACTCTTGAGCAGCTTTTTGTTGTTTTGTCAGTACCTGTGAATCGTGCTTCACTCCATTTTTGTGATTGCCGTTTTTGTGATTGCCGTTGAGGTGATTCCCATTAAGTTGAGTCATAACGATTTTGGGTTTTGGACTTGTCGTGAGCGTTCAGTCGAACGATTTTGAATTTTTTGTGGGTTGGGCAATGTTTGCCGATGCCAAAAACCTTTGCCCTCAAGAATGACTAATTACAAGTTTACGTCTTGTTGCTGATACAGGTAATAATAATGACCCTTAGTAGCCATTAATTCTTGATGGCTACCTTGTTCTATAACCCTGCTGTTATCCATCACAACAATCATATCTGCATTACTGACGGTATTCAATCGGTGGGTAATAAAAAATACTGTATCGCCCTTGAATGCTTTGGCTAAATTGAGACATATTTGCCGTTCTGTGGGATAGTCTAATGCGCTAGTTGCTTCGTCTAAAACTAATAATTTTGGTCGTTGTAAAACTGAACGAGCGATCGCAATTCTTTGTCGTTGTCCACCGGAAAGTGCAGAACCCCGTTCTCCCACCCGCGTGTTGTAACCGTTTGGTAAGTTCATAATAAACTCGTGGGCGCACGCAACCTGAGCCGCTTCGATAATTTCTTCGGTTGTGGCATCGGGATTGGTTAGGGCAATATTTTCTTGAACGCTGCCGTCAAACAATAATGTCTCTTGGGGAACTACACCAATTTGTCGTCGCAACGAATAAAGTTCTACTTTGGCAATATCATAACCATCAATCAAAATTCTGCCGGACTCAGTTTCGTAAAGTCTCAGCAGTAATTTCATCATCGTACTTTTACCAGACCCACTTTGCCCGACAATGCCGATAAATTTACCTGGCGCAAATTCCAGGTTGACATTAGAAAGTTGTAAAGGGCCACTTGTACCAAACCGGAAGGAAACATTTTCATATTTCACTGCTCCCTTGATTGAAGGTAAAGGTATATTGTAGCGGTCTGTTTCTGCTTCTTGTGGAGTATCGACAATATCGCTCAAACGCTCTAAAGACAAGGCAGTTTCTTGGAAGCTTTGCCAAAGTTGAGCTAAACGTAATATTGGGCTGGTGACATAACCCGATATAATCCTAAAAGCAATTAATTCGCCTAAAGTTAATTGTTGTTGCAGTACTAAATAAGCTCCTACCCACAAAACTAGTAAACTGCTGAGTTTGTTGAGAAAGTTGCTAGTAGAGTTAGCGAGGGTAGAAGTCACAACTGTTTTAAAACCAGCGGCGACAAATCGGGCGTAACGCTCTTGCCAGGAAAAGCGCGATCGCAATTCGATATTTTGCGCTTTTACTGTTTGAATGCCTGACATTACCTCCACTAAATAAGATTGAGTTTCGGCGTTGCGTTCGGCTTTGGCACGTAACTGTCTGCTAATGGTGGGAGAAGCAACTAAGGTGATAATCACAAATATTGGAATTGTGCTTAAGCCGACTAACGTGAGTTGCCAACTGTAAATCAGCATCACACCGATATAGACCAGCGAAAACAAAGCGTCTAATCCGACTGTTAAAGCAGTACCAGTCAAGAATTGGCGGATATTTTCTAGTTCGTTTATGCGAGTGGAAAGTTCACCCACCGGGCGGCGTTCAAAATAGCGCAGTGGTAGGCGTAGTAAGTGGTCAATGATTTGCGACCCTAAACCCATATCGATCCGGTTCGTGGTATCGACAAATAAGTAGGTTCGTAAAGTAGTCAACACTGCTTCAAATAGTCCGACTACTAATAACAAAATCCCCAAAATATGTAGTGTGCCAATACTATTTTGAGTGATAACTTTGTCGATAATTAATTGAACGACTAGAGGATTTGCCAAAGCTGCCAACTGCACGAAAAAGGAAGCGATAAAGACCTCTATCAGAACTCGACGGTGCTTTGACAAATAGGGCAGAAACCACCGTAAACTAAAGCGTTCTTGAGGTGTTTGGTTGGTCGTAGTCAGCAGTAATACCCTAACTTTGGGCGGAAAGTCAGTTGGATCGACATCTAATTGTTCAACCAATTGAGCTACTTTGCAGCGCACAATTCCTTTGGATGGAACACCTACAACCGCAATATTTGCATTTACTTCATATAAAACGGCAAAATTATCACCGTAGTGAATAAGCGCAGGTGTCGGAATGCGCGTTACTGAAGCGACTGGTAACTCTATCAACTGCGCCTTCAGTCCAATTAACTCTGCTAGGTAAGCAGTAACTTGAAACGATATAGTCCCCTGACGTTTGATTTGCTCAGTTAAGATCCGGCGAACCACCTCGCGACGAAACGGCATTTCTAAATGCTTCGCGATCATTTGGAAGCAGGCGAAGGCTGAATTTAGTTCTCCTTTACCGCCAAAAAATGGATATTTTTGTTTTGACGGATTCTTCGAGTTTTGGGGGACTGGCTGTGGAACTATTTCGTCTGATGCGTAGGGAATAATATCTAAGTCGTCAGCGCTATCTCTATCTACTTTGGTTTCAGTTACCGCAAGTTCTATCTCATGACTAGTTTCTAAGATCAAATCTGACGGATGTATACCAAGCAAGCGTGCGGGGTTTTGACCGATGACCTGAATTTTGTCTCTGTCATCGTCTGGTTCTAGGCGATCGCCAGGTGAAAAATTCGTGACTGTACCACCGCCACTCACAAACCAAACGCTTTTGCTATCCAGTTGGTGGAAGGGAGTTTTGCCGGAAGGGAGATAATGTATTTTCGCCTGTGGTAAGGCTTTTTCTGTCAGTTCTCTGAGATTTAAAGTAGCGATCGCTTGCTTTTGCCAATAGGAAGCGAGAATATCGAAAACTTCTACCAAATAACTGCGGTTCTTGCGAGCTTCGGCAAAAGCTGGGTATGAAGCCAGAAAGCTAAAATATGCTGATGCACTCAAGGTTAAACATACTACTTCGGTGGAAGCGATCGCTGTTTCACAGGGGAGATCGCGCAACAAACCAATTTCACCAATAATTTCCCCAGGTTGTAGTAATTTTAGGGTAATTGGCAATTGCGTCTGAGGGTCGTATCCCAACAAGCGCACTTGTCCCTCATAAATGATCGTGATGCGTTCCGGGAGACTTTCTTTACCGATGATTTTCTGGCCTATGCGATAGCGCCAGGCTTGCAGTTGTTCTGATAGATTAGCGATCGCTCCATCTGGCAACTGCTCAAACCCCTCTAGGGCGGTGAGAAATTCGGGAAAAGTGTTCTTAATATAAGTCATATAAAACAAGTTAAAGTGAGGAGTTAAGTTGAAAATATTAGGGGGTATCTCTTGTACTAACAGTAGCAGTGTTTGGTTTTATGCCAGCAGTAACAATACTTCTGTGGGATTCAGGTGTTTAAATGTGTAAAAGCACAGAGGATAAGTTCGTCTAATTGCAGACCTGTATTTATATCACACGGTGACGATTGTTATGTGTTTTTCAAAAGGAAGCATACTATAAATAGATCGAAGACAAGTTATCACTTGGTTAACGCTACATAATTTATACAAAATTAAAATCAATATTTAGTATTGCAATTATGCAAGATGGATACTTATCATCAAACCAAAACACATAAACGTGGTTGTTAAATTTAGCGCTGCATATTTTAGTTTATGATAGTCAACATGAAAATATCACAGATGCTTTTCTAAGTAAATACCCTAATTAAGAATTATGTAATAAAAAAAACTTTAAATTTCTAAATTATTTTTGACAAATTCTTGAATACAGGGATTGACAATATCATTAATAGCGAAAAACAGGAGCTTTCCTCGTTAAACATCGCCTATACTTAATTATGAAAGAATTCTCCATCACTTTTTTGCTAGCTTAATTTAATAAAAATTAACTGGTAAAATAAAGATTTTTTGTCCCCTTAAAGGAGTCAACTATTAAATTTATGAAGGAAAGACAATAACTGCCTTCAGTAAATTTACTAGTTTAATTAATAGCAAGTCCATTTAATCACCATGCATAAAACAACCTCATACTGTAACCGGGATGAGGTTGTTGAATTTTCCTAAGTAATTAAGCTAATGCGCCTACATATTGCACAAACTCCGTTAAGACCGTCATTAGTCATTAGTCACTTGTACTGAGCGACTCGTACCGACTTGTGCCGAGCGAAGTCGAGGTAGCGGAGCCGAGGTAAGCCGAAGTATTAGTCATTTGTGTTTACCAACTGGACTTTGGACAATTGACTTAGGACAACCTTCACCAGTTGATGTGCTTTTCTTTTCGCGTAACAGCTTACTCGCCTTTGATACTAGCCAAGATTGGCACTCAAATTGACCTGCACAATTACATCGTTGTAATCTTTATCACCACCATTTGGTAAATCCTCAAAACCAAAGGTGTTATTTCCCAATAGTCGAATGTGATCTACCTTATCTGAATTAGCACCCAAAAATGTGAAGTAAACATTCTTATTGCCATTGCCATTAAGAATCGCATCAGGTCTGCCATCCACAATAATAAATGGTGCAAACAAAGAATTCGGATCAAAAGTGCCAGTGGAATTTGTAGTGCCTTGGTTGCTTACCGTCAAGTCAATGCCTGCAACACGCCCACGCACAGCAGCTTCGGCGTAGCCAGCCTGACCAACGAGAATATCTGCCGTGCCATCGCCATTGGTGTCAATACCACCATTTTCATCAGCCACCCGATAAAAGCCGACAAAGTTATTGTAAGATGCCTCTCTGTTGACTTGAAACTCAGCTGTTACCGATTGTGTCACACTCCGTAAATCAATCAGTTCGCCTTGATATTCACCTTGCACACCAGTACCTAAAGATACCTCTTGATTGGTTGGCTGAATATCCACAACCAAATTCTGAAAATTAAGAGAAAACCCTTGATTTTCTATGTTGTTATTTGTACCTGAAGAAAAAAGCACACTTGAGGAGGGGGTTTTTCCAGACAGTACAGCTTGAGTAGTACTGTTGGATACCAGATAAAATCTGAGTCTGGTATCAGAGTTGAATTCTAATATGTTTTTCAGGTCGGCGGGATTAAAACCATTAGGCAAATTGGCAAGAGTGGAGAAAACCACCTTTGAACGCAAAAGAGCCGCTTGTGTATAGCCTTCTGCACCAGGGGCTATGCCGTTAATCCTACCTTCTTCATCGTCAACAGTAAATACATTTAGTTCATTCACCTCTTTAGAGGTGTTGTTTTTAATCTTGACTGAGAGTTTTGCTTTATCACCTTCATTGTTCAGCTTAGTCTTGACACTAAAGATATCGCCTGTAATTGTGACTAGAGGAGTATTGTCAGCAACCGTAAGTTGAAACACATCACTGGTTTCCTCTCCAGCAATATCCTTAGCTGTGACTTTGATATTCAAACTACCTACATCCTCATTCTCAGGAGTACCACTGAAGGTAAAGGTAGTAGGATTGAAGTTCAACCAAGTGGGTAGTAGCTCATCATTTTCCAGGGTTGCAGTGTAGGTGAGGATGTCTCCAACATCCACATCGCTAAAGGTGTCATCTGGGACGGTGAAGTTAAAGAGTGTGTCTTCGGTGACTTCTTGGTCTGCAATTTCTTTTACCAAGACAGGAGGATCGTTGACATTATTAATCGTGATTTTAAACACATCACTGGCTTGCTCTCCTGCAAAATCTTGAGCGGTAACTTTGATGTTTATACTACCTACGTCTTCATTTTCAGGAGTGCCACTGAAAGTCCTGGTAGCAGCATCGAACTTCAACCCTGTCGGTAAAGGCGTATCGTCGGGCAGAGTTGCAGTGTAGGTAAGGGTATTTCCGACATCTGGGTCAGTGAAAGTGTCATCTGGTACAGTGAAGCTGAAGAGAACACCTTGAGTGGCTTGTTGGTCTGCGATCGCCTTGGACAAGACTGGAGGAGTATCAACAGTAAGTTTAAACACATCACTAGTTGTTTCTCCACCAACATCCTTAGCGGTAACTTTGATGTTTAGACTACCTACGTCCGTATTCTCAGGAGTACCACTGAAAGTCTTGGTAGTAGCATTGAACTTCAACCCTGTCGGCAAAGGCGTATCGTTGTCCAGAGTTGCAGTGTAGGTGAGGCTATCTCCGACATCTGGATCGGTGAAAATGTCATCTGGTACAGTGAAGCTGAAGAGAATACCTGGGGTGGCTTTTTGGTCTACGATCGCTTTGGACAAGACTGGAGCAGTTAGTACTGAAGCGTAAACTGCCATTACTTCTGGCTGAAATGCCAGAGTAGGAACAATTGCGCCCGTAGAAACTTCCAGTTCCCAGTCACCACCTAATGCAGTACTCCCCGTTAAGTTATCAGACGCCGCTACTACTGCACCTGTGAATTCACTCAGACGTTGTACAAATGCTTTACCTTGCTCTGTTTGCCCAACTTCGCAACCATACAATAGTAGTTGTGCATCTGTACTCAAAACATTTGCCCAGTCCATGAGTTGCCAAGCATAATGGTTGAGGGTTTCGTAGCTGAGTTGACTGTTTCCCAGGTAGACTTGCCCTGGTGCGCCGTGAGAAACAATGTGTAGAGTATTGATTTCCCGATGAGTTGCCAGCACTTGGCTAATTTGTTCAATGCCATTCTGGTCAGGATCTAAGACTACAACAGAGGTATTCGGCAATACACCTGCTACTAGACTTTGGTAGTTCTCAACCTGTGGGTCTATGAAAACTAGGTGAGTAGCAGGTATTTGCTCATACAAGTCTTGAGTTGATTGGGTAGCGATCGCGATCGGGATGGTGTCTGACATAATTACTCTTATTAATTAATAGTTTTTTCGTTGCAGCCGTTGCGTGCTATATCCTGGAAATCACGTAGAAGCAGGATTTTTTTGGCATAGCCAAGGAGTCAATTATTAAACTGATATAAGAATCATATTTGATTTATGGACAAGATTTTAGATAAAATCCCGATCGAATGGGCTTTTCAGTCTCAGGATGTTTTCAAAAGTTAAATCGGAATTCTAATATAAATATAAAAAGCTAATAGTAAACTTCAGTAAATATACTGGCTAAACCTTCGGACCGGTATTACCATACCATCAATAATAATAAATGGCGCAAACAGAGAATCAGCTTTGAAAGTCGCGGTGTAATTAACTGTCCCTTGGTTATTCACCGTCAAAAAATACCTGTAACACGCTGATGCACAGGTTCAAGACTGATGCAAAGGTTTTATTGGCGATCGCATTTATACATATATGAGTCCATATAATCGCCATGCAGAAAACAACCTCACCCCGCAACCGGGATGAGGTTGTATTATTTTTATAAGTAATTACTCGCCTTCGATCTAGGCAAGATTGACATTCAAATTGATCTGCACAATCATATCGTTGTAATCTTTATCACCACCATTGGCTAAATCCTCAAAACCAAAGGTGTTATTTCCCAACAGTCGAATGTGATCTAGCTTATCTGAGTTAGCACCCAAAAATGTGAAGTAAATCTTTGGATCGTTATTGGCATTATTATCGAGAAACTTATCCGCTTTACCATTGATAATAATAAAGGGTGCAAATAACGAATCAGTTCCGAAAGTGCTGGTAGATGTTGCCGAACCTTGATTGCTCACCGTCAAGTCAACGCCTGTAACACGCCCACGCACAGCGGCTTCGGCATAACCTGCTTGTCCAACGAGAATATCTGCTTTACCATCGCTATTGGTGTCAATGCCACCATTTTCATCAGCCACCCGATAAAAACCGACAAAGTTGTTCAATGCAGCTTCTCTATAAACTTTAAAGTCAGCCTTTACCGGTTTTCCTACACCCCGTAAATCAATCAGTTCGCCTTCCTTTTTGCCTTGCAAATTTGTACCCAAAGATATTTCTTGATTTGTTGCCTGAACCGTTACAGCGAAATCTTGGAAGTTAAGAGAAAAGCCTTCCTCTGCTGTGTTGGTATTTGTGGCTGAGGAAAAAACCACACTTGAAAAAGATGCTTTTCCAGACAGTACAGCCTGAGTAGTACTGTTGGATACGCTATAGAATCGGAGTTTGGTATCAGAGTCAAATTCTAAGACGTTATTCACATCGTCATGCTTGAAACCCTTGGGCATATTAGCAAGGGAGAAGAAAATCACCTTGGAGCGTAGAAGAGCAGCTTGTGTATAGCCTTCTGCACCAGGAGCTATGCCATCAATCTTACCTTCATCATCATCAACATTAAATACACACAGCTCATTCACCTCTTTAACAGTGCTGGTTTTAATTTTGATGGAGATTTTTGCTTTATTGCCTTTAGTCTTCAGCTTAGTCTTGACACTAAAGATATCGCCTGTAATTAATGTGAAAAGAGTAGTAGGAGTATTTTTATCGGCAACCCCAAGCGTAAATGTATCACTAGCTTGCTCTCCAGCAATATCTGTAGCAGTGACTTTGATGTTTAGATTACCTACATCCTTTTTTGTGGGAGTCCCACTGAAGGTAAGGGTAGCAGGATCGAACTTCAACCAAGTAGGCAGTAGGTCATCATTTTCTAGAGTTGCAGTGTAAGTCAGGGTATCTTCAACATCTGCATCGCTAAAGGTTTCAACTGGAAGGGTGAAGTTGAAGACACTATCTTCGGTGGTTTCTTGGTCAAGAATTTCATTTGTCACCTCTGGCGCATGATTCAAAGAGGCACTAAACACCGCCACAGCAGAGTCATCAGATCCAGCAGTATAAAGGTATTTGCCATCGGAGCTGAGAGTTACAGAAACCGCACCACCAAGTCCATCAACACCATCTGTATCATCTTTTTGAACTTCTACAAAACTTAGTTTGCCTGTGGTTGTATCCCGCTCAAACACAGCTACAGCTGAGTCATCATATCCAGCAGCATAGAGGTATTTTCCATCGGAACTGACAGTAATGGAAGAGACACCACCAAGCCCATCGACACTACTGATACCATCTTTTTGAACTTCCACAAAACTTAGTTTGCCTGTGGTTGTATCCCGCTCAAACACAGCTACAGCCGAGTCATCATATCCAGCAGCATAGAGGAATTTGCCATCGGGGCTGACTATGAGGGATTTAGCACCAGCAAGTCCATCGACACCATTTGTATCATCTTTTTGAACTTCCACAAAACTCAGTGCGCCTGTGGTTGTATCCCGCTCAAACACAGCTACAGCCGAGTCATCATATCCAGCAGCATAGAGGTATTTTCCATCGGGGCTGACTGTGAGAGATTCAGCACCAGCAAGCCCATCAACACCATTTGTATCATCTTGTTGAACTTCTACAAAACTCAGTGCGCCTGTGGTTGTATCCCGCTCAAACACAGCTACAGCCGAGTCATCATATCCAGCAGCATAGAGGAATTTGCCATCGGGGCTGACGATGAGGGATTTAGCACCAGCAAGCCCATCGACACCATTTGTATCATCTTTTTGAAATTCTACAAAACTCAGTGCGCCTGTGGTTGTATCTCGCTTAAATACCGCTACAGCCGAGTCACTATATCCAGATGCATAGAGGAATTTTCCATCAGGGCTGACAGTGAGGGATTCAGCACCAGCAAGCCCATCGACACCATTTGTATCATCTTTTTGAAATTCTACAAAACTCAGCGCGCCTGTGGTTGTATCTCGCTTAAATACCGCTACAGCCGAGTCATCATATCCAGATGCATAGAGGAATTTGCCATCGGGGCTGACTGTGAGGGATTTAGCACCAGCAAGTCCATCGACACCATTTGTATTATCTTTTTGAACTTCTACAAAATTCAGGATTTTCTGTGTCATATTTTCCTTGAGATTGCAAAATAGTTTGTAAAAGTAATCTTCTTTTCTAGCAAAGTGAAGAATGTACTATATAGCTTATTGTCTGATTTTTATTCAAGCCTCAGTATATATACTACGTATTTTCCAGCTTCTAACTGATACAAGGGCTTTAATGGCATCAAATTTATACATGTATAGTTAAAGTTATTACCCACAAATAAAACAACCCCATCCCGCAAGCGAGATGAGGTTGAAAGCTATAACTATTTCTGTAAATTTAGATGTCTACAATAGCTCGATCTATACAAGCCCTCATTTTTTCAGCTAGAGTTCGAGCATGGGGTTCTCTAAAAATAGAGTCGTGGTTTCCTGGGACATTTTGAATATCCAAATCTCCTAATACCATTTCACTCCAACCCATTTTGGGGTCAACCTCCCGTTTTTCTAATGCATTGCGCTCTTCTGCTCGGAATACAGTAACTCGACCTGGATAAGCTTTTAGAACGTATTCTCTGGCTGCCTGTTTATTGGCCTCTTCGATTGTTAATTTACGGTAGTTATAAGGTACAGTCCGCCAGATTCTTAAGGAAAACTTAAAGATCAATTTTCGGAACTTTTCTTGAAATTTATACTTCAGCCAAGAACTTTTGTTCCTGATTTGCTCAAGCACGTAATTAGTTCCAAGTTTTGTCAGGTTGTCCCAATGCTGAGAAACTCGCTTTTCTAATGGCGCTTGTTTAATGTAATTTGGGCCAGTAGTATCAAATAAAGCTAACAGAGCTACTTTTTGACCTTGTTTGACTAGTTGTTGAGCCATTTCCCAAGCTACTAATCCGCCAAAAGAAGAGCCACCCAAAAAATAAGGGCCTTCAGGTTGAATAGTTTGTATCTCTTTGATGTAATGAGCCGCCATTTCTGCAAGCTTGGTAAAGGGAGCTTCTTTTCCACTTAATCCTCGTGCTTGTAGTGCATAAAATGGCTGATTTTCACCTAAATGAAGTGATAAATCTCGATAGTAGAGGACACTTAAACCAATTGCATGGATACAAAATAGAGGTGGCTTAGAACCGTTGGGCTGCATTGGTACTAGTGATGACCAAGGTATCGATTTTCCTGAGTTGGGAGTAGTACTACTTTTAACTTTATTATGGCTTTCTGGGAAAAACCCTTGCTGGCGAATAAAATTAGTTAATTGCTCAATAGTTGAATATTGCAAGAGAATAGCTAAGGGCAGGTTTAGTTCAAATGTTTTTTCAATCTGAGAAAACAAGTGTACTGCAAGTAGTGAGTTTCCACCTAAATCAAAAAAGTTGTCTTTTATGCCAATGGGATGCATACCTAAAAGGTCTTCCCAAATTTTAGTTAACTGAAGTTGTAATGGATCTTCTGCTGTGGCAAATATTTTTTCTGTTTTAGAATTAGTTGGATTCAGTGCAGATAAAGCTTTGCGATCGACTTGACCATTAGCATTCAATGGCAGAGAATCGACTATGAAAAAGGCAGAAGGCAACAAATATTTAGGCAGCTTTTGCTGGAGAAAACTCAGCAGTTGCTCACTCCCAAAAGTTTCTCCTTGTTTGGGAACAATATAAGCAACTAAACTTTTATCCCCAGGAACATCTTCTTTGGCAATCACCACAGTTTTTTGTACGCCTGGATATTGCTCTAAAATTGTTTCAATTTCAGCCAACTCAATGCGAAAGCCGCGAATTTTTACCTGATTGTCTAAGCGGTCTAAAAGCTCAATGTTGCCGTCATTTAAGTAGCGTCCTAAATCACCAGTTCTGTAAAGGTATGCCCCAGATTCGCTGCTAAAGGGATTGGGGATAAATTTCGCAGATGTTAATTCGGGACGATTAAAGTGGCCTTGGGTAACACCGATACCGCTGATGTAAATTTCACCAGTTACACCAATAGGGAGGAGTTGCGATCGCCCATCAAGAATGTAGACTTGGGTATTGGCGATCGCTTTTCCTATGGGAATTTCTGACCGAGTGTTACTGGCTTCAGTGGCAGTCTTAGGATCGTAAACTGTGGCGGTTAAGGTTGTTTCTAGCGAGCCATAAGCATTCAGCCAGCGTACTTGCTTGCCAACTTTTTCTACCCAAGTTAGATAAGCATGGCGTGAAACTTTTTCACCACCAACCATCACTAAGCGCAAGCTAGCTGGCAAGGTTTGGGGAGATAGAGATGGCTCTTTAACTAACTCATACCAAAAAGAAGTAGGTAAATTGACAACAGTAATCTGTTGTTGAGCAATGAATAGGAAAAATTGTGCTGTCGAGTTTTGTAGCTTTTGAGGCTGGAGAATTGCGGTAGCACCAGTAATCCAACAGGGGAAAAGTGATTCAATAAAAGTATCGCAGCTGATACTAGGTATAAGTAATAGGCGATCGCTCTGGGTCAACTCCCAAGTTTCACTTATTGCCAAGCTGTGGCTGACAAGATTATGGTGGGTAATAGCTATACCGTTTGGTTTTCCATTGGAGCCGGACACATACATTACACAGGCGAGAGTCCGATATGTGCCATAACTTTCTGGATTTTCAGTCACGTGTACGGCAATAACTTCCCACTCACTATCCAAACAGATAGCTTGTGCTTGATGCTCAGAGAGTTTGTCAACTAATGAGCTTTGGGTTAACACCAAAGATATTTGGGCATCTTCTAAAATCACAGCCAGACTATCTTGCCCAGATGTCGGAGCGATCGGTACGTAAGTTCCACCGACTTTTAAAATACCCAACAGCCCGACAATCATCTCTAGGGAAGGCTCTAGATAAAGACCGATGAGTACCCCCGATTCTACCCCTAAAGTTTGCAAATAGTAGGCTAGTTGATTTGCCCGTTGGTTAAGTTCTTGATAAGTTAGTTGCTGATTTTCAAACCTGACTGCAATCTTATTTGGAGTTGCTTTAGTTTGAGTTTCAAACCACTGATGGATACAAGTATCCTGGGGATAATCAGCTTGTTTGCTATTCCACTCAACTAACAATTGATGTTGTTCCGGTGCTGTCAACAGGGGTAATTCAGCGATCGGGCGATCGGGATTAGCAACAATACCTTCAAGTAAAGTTTTGAAGTGTCCCAACATCCGCTCTATGGTACTGGCATCAAACATCTCGGCATTGTAATCAAATACCATACCTAGACCATTATCCTGTTCCCGCAAGACCAATGTCAGATCGTATTTGGTCTTGCCATGATAGATGTAGCCAAATAAAGAAGTGATAGTCAAATCAGGTAGTTGCACTGATGCCATACCACGACCATTCGACCAAGGAGGATTGAGGGAGAATTTTACCTGCAACAGGGGCGAGCTATTGCGACTTCGCTGTTCTGGTCTAAGTTCTTCAATTAGCTTCTCAAAGGGTAGGTCTTGATGGGTGTAAGCTTCTAAGCAATCCTTACGCACGCGGTCTAATAATTCTCGGAAAGTTGGGTTTCCTGCAAAATTACTCCGCAGTACAAGAGTATTAGAAAAAAATCCAATCAGCCCCTCGGTTTCAACTTGTCCTCGACCTGCACTTGCAAAGCTAATTAGTAAGTCTTCTTGTCCAGAATAACGGTAGAGCAATAGCTCAAATGCTGCCAGTAGAGTCATGAACAGGGTGACACCCCATTTTTGACTCAAGTCTGTTAGGGCATGGTTCAGCGTCTTTGATAGCAGCAGGGCCCCGCGATCGCCTCGATAGGTTTGCACTCCTTGAGGACGGGGGCGATCGTAAGGTAACTCAATGATCGGTAAATTGCCTTCTAGCTTTTGCTTCCAGTAGTTTACCTGTGACTCTAAAACTTCTCCTTGGAGCCATTGATATTGCCAATTGGTAAAATCAGCATACTGTACTGGTAAGGGAGTTAAAGGAGAAACTTGACCTGCTGATAATGCTTTATAGATGGTAGTGAGGTCTTGATAGAACAGATCGGACGAAGCACCATCACAAACTATGCAGTGCATATTCCAGATTAGCAGATGTTCGCGATCGCTCAATCGCAGCAATAACACCCGCAAAATCGGCCCATTAGCTAAATCAAAGGGTTGATGAGCTTCTTTTGTTGCCAGTAGGTGAGCTTCTGCCTCTCGTTGTTCATCAGGTACTTGCCGCAAGTCAATTATTGGCAATGTCAAGGAAACATCGGTGGCAATGACTTGAGTGGGTTTTCCATTCACTGCTGGAAAAGTTGTCCGCAGAACTTCATGGCGACGGACGACTTCTCTTAAACTTTCCTCTAAGACAGCAACATTGAGATTCCCCGTAAAACGCACCACAACCGGCATATTATTTGAGGAACTATCAGGCTCAAACTGATGCAGGAACCATATCCGTTGCTGACCAAAGGAAAGCGGCAAGTTGCCATTCCGTTCACAAGCGACAATTGGGGGAATCTGTGAACTGGCGGCTGTAGTAATTTGTCGGAGAAAGTTGATGATTTCGGCTTTTTGAGTTTTTAACTCCGTCAGCAATTCTGGTGTGAGACTATCTTTTGCCGCCCGATAACGTAAGCGATCGCCTTCTAGCCAAAGTTTAACATCGCGCTGACGTAGCTCAGATAGTAGTTCATCTAATGTTTTCATAGCTCACCTTCCTCGTAATCATCAGCCGTTTCACTCTCAGCAGCTTGAACACCTTGGGTTGCCCAACGCAGAGTTTCCACTCGTTCAGCCAAATCTGCTACTGTTGGTAATTCAAATAAATTCGACATCAGAATTTCTGCTTGCAAAGCTTGGCGCATTCGAGAAATCACTTGAATTCCTAGTAGAGAATATCCACCCAATTCAAAAAAGTTGTCGTAAATCCCGACTCGCTTGACATTTAAAACCTGCGTCCAGATATCTGCAATCTGCTGCTCAATGGAAGTGCGAGGCGCTACATAATTTGCCTCCAGTTCTGGGCGGGAAGCATCTGGTTTTGGCAATGCCTTGCGATCGACTTTGCCATTGGGGGTTAACGGCATAGCTTCTAGTGCCATAAAGATCGTTGGCACCATAAAGTCAGGAAGCTGTTGTTTCAAGAATCGACGCAACTGTGAAATCACTTGCAAGCTATCTTGACCAGTTTCGGCAACAATATAACCGACTAGACTAGTCTCATTAGGAGTGTCTTCTCGAACAATGACAACGGCTTCTTTTACTTCTGGATGTTGCAAGAGTGCGGTTTCAATTTCACCCAATTCTATGCGGAAACCACGTAATTTTACCTGATAGTCGATACGACCCAAGTATTCAATATGCCCATCTAGTAAATAGCGAGCCAAATCTCCAGTTTTGTATAAACGCGATTCCGGGTTTGGGCTGAAGGGATTAGAAATAAATCTTTCAGCAGTCAGTTCGGGACGATTCAGATATCCCCTTGCTAGTCCTTCGCCACCAATATACAACTCACCTGATATACCAATGGGAACGGGTTGTAAATGGGAGTCTAAAATGTAGATTTGCGTATTAGCTAGAGGGCAACCAATGTTTATTGCTTTATTTGCCGTTGTCACCTTATAGCCTGTTGACCAAATCGTTGTTTCTGTGGGCCCGTAGAGGTTCCACAGACAAGCTCCTTTTGGTAATAATTGATTTGCGAGGTCTCTAGGTAAGGCTTCACCTGTGGAAATCATCTTCAATTGAGGACTACCTTGCCATCCGGCTGCCAGTAATAGCCGCCAAGTAACTGGCGTCGGTTGCATAAAGGTTGCGCCGGAGGTGGTTAGGGTTTTTAACAGTTGAGTACCATCAGCCGCAACTTCACGACTCACCAATACTAACTTCGCACCTACAGACAGAGGTAGAAAAATTTCTGAAACGGCAATATCAAAAGATAGGCTAGTAACAGAGAGGAGAGTATCTTCAGCAGTTAAACCGGGTTCTTTTGCGATCGCATTCAAGAGATTAACAGCACTCTGATGTTGAATTTGAACGCCTTTCGGTTGACCTGTGGAGCCAGATGTATAGATGACGTAGGCTAAGTTATTGGCAGTGACGTTATGTGTTGGGTTATCTAACCCGGAATTATTTATGGATTGCCAATTGCTATCAAGGCAAACAATCTTTGCCTGATGGTTGGGTAGTCCCGATTTTAGCTTCTCCTGCGTTAGTAGCACTGACACCTGAGCATCTTGCAGCATGAAAGCTAAACGTTCTTGAGGATAAGCATAATCTAACGGTACATAAGCTCCCCCGGCTTTGAGAATGCCTAAAACTCCTATAACCATTTCCAAGCTGCGCTCGACACACAGACCAACCAGAACTTCTGGCCCGACTCCTAAGCTTTGGAGGTAATGGGCTAGCTGATTGGCTTGCTGATTCAGTTCGCGGTAGCTAATTTGTTCATTTTCAAAAACTACAGCGATCGCATCTGGAGTCTTCTCCACTTGAGTTTCAAACAGTTGGTGAATGCAGATATCTTGGGGATAAGCTGTTTGAGTATTGTTCCATCTTGCTAATAACTGTTGCTCAACTGCTGGCAAAATTGGCAATTTAGCAATAATTTGATTAGGGTTAGCAACTATACCAAATAACAAAGTTTCAAACTCTGCCATCCGGCGGCGGATAGTATCAGCGTCAAATAAGTTAGTGTTGTACTGGCATTCCAGAATAAGTTCACCATGCGATTCTGTAGCATTGATAAACAGTTCAAAATTCTCGAATGCGCGAGGATTGGAGAAAAATTCTACCTCTAAATCAATAAACGGAAGCCGATCGCTGTCTAAGGCTTGATCGACATTAAATATAATTGGTACTAAGGGAATGCGGCTAGAATCCCGTGGCAATACTAATTTTTTGACCAGACTACCAAAGGTAAATTGTTGATGGTCATAAGCATCTAAGACAGCCGATCGCCGCGTTTGCAAGTAGTCACTGAACGATTTTTCCCCATTAATCTGGCTACGCAATGGTAGTAAATTTACACAGTGACCTACAAGATTATATTGCCCTAAAGCAGCTTGTCCGGCGGCTGGAATACCTACAACTAAGTCGTTTTGTCCTGTCAGACGGTGCAGCCAGACCTCGAATCCTCCCAGAATCGTAGTCATAAAGCTACAACCGAGTTTTGTTCCTAGTTGTTTCAGGTTAGTAACTAATTCGGAATTTAAATGCCAATCTTCGCGGGCGGCGTTAAAGGTTCTGAGTGGAGGACGGGGGCGATCGCAGGGGAAATCGAGTACAGGTACAGAGTCAGCGAATTGTTGTAACCAGTATTGTTCTGTGGCGATCGCTTCTGGACTATCCGCCTCTTCTTCCTGCAAAATCGCATATTCACTTAAGTAGTCTGGTTCTTCTAATTCAGGAACAATACCCTGTTGCAAGCCAGAATAAAATTTACCCAAATCTGGTATCAGCACAGCCCAAGACCAACCATCACAAATAATATGATGGGCTGTCAAAATAGCTAGATGCTCCTGCGGCTGCAATTTGACAATTTTTGCCCGAAATAGAGGACCATGTTCTAAATCAAAAGGTTGCTCTACCTCTTGTCGCAAGATACTAGCTAATTTTTCCTGTTTTTCCTGTGGTTCTAGGTTAGACAATTCAATAATAGGAATTTCAATTTGCCGAGAAGCAACAATGCAGAGTGTATTGCCATCGGTACTAAAAGTTGTCCGTAGTGCTTCATGACGTTGTACTAACTTTTCTACCGCAGATTGGAAAAGTTTAACATCAAGTTCGCCTTTTAGTCGCAGAGATTGAGACTCATTATAAGCACAATTAGCAGCATCGCCCATTTGCACAGAAGCCCAAATTTCTTTTTGTGATTCTGTAGCGGGGGCGGTTAGAAGTAATTCTCCATCTGCAAATGGATCAAAATCAACCGCAGTTAATGTCGATTGGTAATCTACAGGTGATAAGGTCATAAAACTCTATTATTTTCTCAGTTTATTGAATGTGGATAAATCTCAATCTTTTTTAGATTACTGACTTTAAATACCTTGTTTAGCCAAAATTGTAGACTTTAAATAATTACGTGCCGGGACTTCTACATATTTATATGTCAATGATGCAGCCAATAAGACAATCATAAGAAATACCCCTAAAGATGTCAACGATTGATATTCTGTGAACTCTTTACCAAAAACATCATGAAATTTATAAAGCCAGAATGATTTTAACAATTCTTGAACAAACCAATGAACCATATAAATTGAGTAAGAGATAGTTCCGATGTATAGCATTAACTGTGAATTGAGGAACTTTGATATTAAAATTTTGTTGTTGATAGATACAGATAAAATTAGTAGAGAAAAAGCTGGTAAAACTAGCCAATCATGAATGTTACGGAAATGATGCCAGTAGTAATGCATAATCAAAATTATCCAAGTTATAGCTATAACTGCCAGAAAATTAAGATTAAAATACTTTTGATAATTACCTATATGATAAATTTTGTAAGTTATAATACCAAGGATGCATTCTAGCCCACATCTAGCTATCGAAGGTATACCAATAATCGTATCTA
Organism: Nostoc sp. DSM 114167; assembly: GCF_052692655.1. Taxonomy (NCBI): domain Bacteria; kingdom Bacillati; phylum Cyanobacteriota; class Cyanophyceae; order Nostocales; family Nostocaceae; genus Nostoc; species Nostoc sp. DSM 114167. Next base: position 777,530 of record NZ_CP195116.1, on the reverse strand, counting down.
AATTTCCACGGGTAAAGGTGATTAGTAGTAATATACAAAAAAGAGTAGAACTATAAATTATCAAATCATTTTTGAATTTATTTTTTAATAAAAGTAATAATAAAAATGGAAATATACAGTAAATTAAAAACTCTACACTTATTGACCAAGCTGGCTCATTCCAATAGGTATTACACCATAATAAAGGTAGGCACTTTAGGTCAAATGCTTGGAGAAGAAAAATATTGGAAAAAAGAGCCGTTAAGTTAAATTTACCAGTAAAAGCAGAAGTGTTTAAGAAAAGTAATTTTACAACCTCTAATCCAAAAAATAGAAAAATAATAAATATATGCAAAGGATAAATTCTCGCAAAACGTGAGAATAAATATGAACGATAGTTCTTTAAACTAACTTTTAAACCAAAAGTATCGGCATAAACGTGGGTCATGATAAAACCACTTAGAATAAAGAAAAAATCAACCCATAAATATCCATTTTGAAAAAAATTAGTATAGGCTGACAAAGTTGAACCTGTTTTCGGTAAACCGTAGTAAGAAAAATGGTGTACAACAACAACCAAGGCTGCAATACCGCGTAAAGAAGTGAGCGATTTGATGTGTTTATACATTGAGATTTTGGGTTTTAATTTCTATCTATAGCAATCCTATTTAAATTGTAAATTCTTTTTTTAAATTAGATGCGTAGTTGATTTATTTTGGCTAAAAGAGGATGTACAAAAACACTTATTTAAGTATAAAAGAAGCTACGCAAAGTATCTAGAAGAGAAGATTTCACAAACGATTTAGAATTGCTATAGAACACCGATTCAGTATTCAGGCTAATTAATAATTAGTCATTTGAGAAAAATTAGATTTTTTTCACAATCTTGTTGATAAATTCCTTTAACTTTCCCTCAATAGATTTTAGTTTTAATACACCAGAGCGCAGGATCATAAATTTACTTTTCGGTTGGCGATCGGATAGAAGACCCAGAGCAAAAATTTTGAGCCGATCTTTCAAAGCAGATTTATCTGGTGGAGTGGGTTTTAATCCCAGTCTGCGTAAGTAGCTGTTGACTTGATATATTCTGGCTTTGAGATCGTAAGGTCGCAGATAAAAGAGGATACTCAAAGCTACAGAGACATTATTACCATTTTTAGCCCAATGGGGTGCCAATATCGGATGATGGAGTCCTTTGCCTGGTTGCAAGTGGTAAACTCTTGCTTTACTCTGATTTTCCTCTTTATAATTTGCTACGTTCAGGTCGCCTACATAAAATTTTTCAATTTCCTCTTCGCTCAGTACAGAACGATCGCTTTGATTGAAGAGGCTCATATCTTTCTCGCCCTGAATTTGAAACAGAAAATTCAACTCACTATCGATATGGTAAGGTGTAATAGAATTTGGGGAACCAATAAAGATGTAAGCACCTAGCCAGGTCATCTGCTGCCGAAGGGGTTTACCTGTAAGAGTTTCGAGTTCAGTTATAATCTGGTTGACCAAGGCAGCATATTCTGGATCTACTTGAACATCTTCAAGCATGACCCAAGAATCCGATTCCCCAATATGTGCGATCGCTTCGTTAATTTGCTTGATTCCAGGTCGCTGATTCCACTTTTGCTCAACAGGAACTTTGCTGATATAAGACTGGATTTTATTTGTTCTACCCTGACTTAGCATGGTATTTGCAAGCTCAACTAAGCGAGGGATCTCAAATAAAGGATGTCCTGCAAGGTTGTGCGAAAACATGAAGTGAGAAGAGTTGAAGTTTTCCCGAAAGTTTGAAAAATCGGTTTCAATGATTTGTTCGGGAATTTTTAGATCGGACTTAATAGAACTCGGTTCAAGTAGATTATCAACTGACATACAAAACCTGGATGGATGAGTATTTACTATTTGCAAAAATTACTGACGCTCGCTACACTTTCTATACACTTGATTTTTTAAAGCACTTCAGAAAACACTTGCGACTTGTAAATATTTCCCAGGACGCTCGGTATCGGGGATATACCAAGCGGGGTTTCCTTGGGGATCTCGTCCTAATTTGGCATCAGGTTGCGGAGGACGATTACGTAAACTGTTATTGGTTTGGCGGTTTGTTACTTCTATAGGCGGTGCAGACAAGAAGCCAGCAGACTGCATTTCGGCAATACTTTCTTTAAAGGCTGCCATTACTAAAGCCAGATCGGCTTCGGAATGGGCTGTTGTCAAAAAGCAAGGACGGTGATCCCAAGTATGCACTCCCTTATCCCGCAGCAAGTAAAACAGTAAATCTCCGTAGGGAAACTCTGGTAAAGACTTCACCATAAACAAGGAGCCGAAATTATAAGCTGTAAACGGAGCCTGAACTTGCTGGAAATAGCCCATGAGTTCCGCTACAAACTTATCGGTTCTGGCATTGAGATTTTGCTGCAAGCTGGGGCCACTCTGTTTTAAATGTTGAAGTACTGCTTTGGCTGCGGCTAGTGCTAAAGGATGGCGGACGAAAGTGCCGGCGAAGTAAGTCACACCTACTTCTGGAACGGAGTCATCGCCAAACTGCCAAAACCCACCATCCAAAGCATCCATATATTGTGATTTGCCAGCAATGACTCCAATTGGTAGCCCACCGCCCACAATCTTACCGTAGGTTGCTATGTCCGCCTTGATACCGAAATGCGCTTGAGCGCCACCTGGATGAATTCTAAATCCGGTAACGATTTCATCAAAAATTAGGGCAATACCAGCTTCTTGTGTGAAATCACGCAATTGCTGGAGGAATTCTTTAGGTTGGTATTCAGGGCGACGGCTTTGCACAGATTCCACCATCACTGCTGCTAACTCATCAGCCCGACTTCTGAGGATTTCTAGAGACTCAGGCGAATCATAGTCCACCACCAAAATGTTCTCTACCATTTCCGGTGGGATACCAGGAGCAGCAGGAATTGACCGGAGTTTCTTTGTACCTCGAACAATTACTTCATCCAAAATTCCGTGATAAGCTCCAGAAAAGATGGCAATTAAGTTACGCCCTGTGATAGTACGTGCCATCCGCATCGCTCCCAGCACCGCTTCCGAACCTGTGTTGCAAAAAGCTGCTCGGTCAAAGTTGGTCAACTCACACATTAGCTTTGCCACTTCTCCAACGAGGGGAGTTTGCGGCCCAATTTCCATGCCGAGTTTGAGTTGTGCTTCAATAGCTTCAGTAATGAAAGCTGGCGACCAACCAAACAAATTCAAGCCAAAGCCATTGCTTAAATCGACATATTCATTGCCATCAACATCCCAAAGTTTAGAACCTGAAGAACGAGACGCCACGATGGGGTAAACCATCTCTTTCATCGTCGGATTAAACCCAGAAACAGTTCTTGGGTCTGCCAAATAAGGGCGATGAGTTTGAGTATATTCTTTGGATTTTTGAGTCCGTTTTGTATATCTTTGGATAATTTTATCTAGATGAGTGCGTTGTTGGGCTGTCAAAGTTTTAGTCTGGGTCTTTTCAATTCGAGCAGCCGCACCAAATGCCTTTTTAGCACCATTTGACTCTGTTTCTACTGATGCTGATTCTTTGCTGGTTTGGGTTGGGGGGACAGATACAGCATTTTGTGGCTTGACACCATTATTTTGAGATGTTGCCGCAGGTACAACTGGGACTGTTACAGATTGACTGCTATTCCCCAATAGCGCCAATTGCTGGCTCATAATTTGTAGCTGCTGATTAATCACACCTTCTAGGATGCTACTAGATGCAGCAGGTTGGAGGGAAATCTTAGGTGCAGATCCATTCGATCCATTTGTATGAAGTTCATGAACTACCAAGGTAGGTGATGTGGTTACAGGTGCAGGTTCTGGCAATGGGGCTTCGGGAACGATATCTGCAACGGTTTCTGTTAATCCTAATGCGGATAAAGTTTCGGGAGACAAGGCTGAATTGATAAAGTCAGCCAGTGTTCCTAAATTGGGGTAAATTTCTAGTAACTGCCTAAGTGTGACTTTGACTTGAAATTTTTTCTTTAACGCTAGCCCGACTTGTGTCAGAGATAAGGAATCTAATCCCATTTCTAAAAATGTTATCGAGTCGTCAACACTAGCAATTTCCAATCCTGATGTTTCTTCGATAATTTGTTTGAGCAGAGGAATAAGTTTTTGCTGAGGGGATGTTGTCATAGTTTGGGTCTTTTCTAATAATTGGGGATTTGGAAGTTTGGAAGTTGCTGCCCGATTGGGATGAGGTGGAGGATCGATCCAGAAGCGTTGGCGTTCAAAGGGATAAGTCGGTAGAGGAATTCGTTGTCGCGTTTCCCTTTGATAGAAGTTGCTCCAGTCAATTGATACTCCTGCTAACCACAGTTGTCCTACTGCCTTGAGTAATGCCGTCCATTCGGCTTCGTTTTCGGCGTTATCACCCAAAGAAGGAATCGCAATCTGTTGTTTAATGTCTTTTGCTTGTTGGCGGGCTAGGGTTGTAGTTGTGATTCGCGGCCCTACCTCTAACAGTAGGCGTTCTGGCTGCTGCCATAAGGTTTGTACGCCCTCTGCAAATCGCACAGTCTGACGCAGATGTGTAGCCCAATACATCGGATCGGTTGCTTGTTGGGCTGTAATCCAGTCGGCGGTAACTGTGGATACAAAGGGAATTTGGGGTGGCGATAATTTAACTGTCCCAACTACCTCAGCAAAGGGGGCTATGATGCTATCCATCATTGGGGAGTGGAAAGCGTGGGAAGTGTGTAAATGGCGACAGATAACTTCTTCGTTTTCTAGTTGTTTTTGCAGAGATGCGATCGCCTCTATGGGACCAGAAACTACACACAGAGAAGGGCCATTAATTGCAGCGATCGCTAGTTCTGCACTCAATCGCGGCTCTATCTCTTTGGCTGGTAAGCGCACTGAAAGCATAGCCCCTGCCGGTAATTCCCACATGAAGCGGCCGCGAGTTGCAACCAACATCAGCGCATCTTCTAAGGTGAATACACCTGCAATACAGGCGGCGACAAATTCGCCAATGCTGTGACCAATCATGGCTTGGGGCTTGACTCCCCAACTTTGCCATAGTTGTGCTAAAGCGTATTCAATGACGAATAGTGCTGGTTGGGTAAAGCAGGTTTGTCGCAATAAGATAGCCGCAGTTTCGCGCTCGCTCGGTGCTGGATAGATGATTTCTCGTAAATCCCTGCCCAGTAAAGGCTTAAGGATTTCAGCACATTCATCTACTGCTTCCTGAAACACAGGTTCGTAGTTGTAGAGATTCAATCCCATGTTCACATATTGCGATCCTTGTCCGGGGAACATGAAGACAACGGCTGGATTGCGGATTTCTATGTGACGGGTATTTACTTGATTTGAATCTAAAGATTGCAGGGCTGCGATCGCATCTGTAATATCGTGACAAACTATACTGCGTCGGTAGTTAAAAGCTTTGCGCCCTCGCTGTAGGGTATAAGCTACATCAGCTAAGTTAATTTCGGCATTATATTGTAAATGTTGCTGCAAATTCGCTGTTGCAGCCTCTAAAGCTTGACTAGTTTTTGCCGAAAGCAACAATAGCTGCTGCGGGCGAGAAGATCCGGAACTTTGAATTTGTGGCGCTTCTTCTAGCACAATATGAGCATTAGTCCCGCCGACACCAAAAGAACTCACACCTGCTCGTCGCAAAGTTTCACCTTCTGACCATTCAGCTAGTTTGGTATTTACATAGAAGGGGCTGTTGGCAAAGTCAATTTTGGGATTGGGAGCCTCAAAATTTAAACTAGGCGGAATCTTTTTATAATGCAGAGCCAGAGCAGTTTTAATTAACCCTGCTACTCCAGCCGCTGCAACTAAATGTCCGACATTGCTTTTAAGAGAGCCGATCGCACAAAATTGTTTAGCATCTGTATGCACCCGGAATGCTTGCGTCAGCGCTTCAATTTCAATCGGGTCGCCTAAGGGTGTAGCTGTGCCGTGAGCTTCAATATAAGAGATGGTTTCTGGGTGGAAGTTAGCATAAGCTTGCGCCATTGCAATGGCTTCTGCTTGTCCGTCTACGCTGGGAGCGGTAAAGCTCACCTTATCAGCGCCGTCATTATTGATACCAGAACCTCGAATTACGGCATAGATGCGATCGCCATCATTGAGTGCATCTTCTAAACGCTTGAGGACAACTACTCCTGCGCCATTATTGAACATCGTACCCTGAGCGCTGGCATCAAAGGGACGACAATGCCCATCCCCAGACAACATACTGCCTTCTTGAGCTATGTAACCACTATTTTGGGGTGTAGTCATAGATACACCACCAGACAAAGCCAAATCGCACTGATAGCTGGTTAAGGCTTGACAAGCCTGAATGACTGCTACTAAAGAAGTGGAACAGGCTGTATTGACGCTAACAGCTGGGCCTTTGAGGTTGAGTTTGTAAGCCGCACGGGTGGTTAAAAAGTCTTTTTCATTGGCTAACATCGTTTGAAATTCACCGATGCGATCGACAATTTCCATACGACCAGCAATATGGTTAGCAAAATAAGTATTTTGACCACAACCAGCGTATAAACCAATCAAACCCTCAAAAGACTCTGATTCATAACCAGCATTTTCTAGGGCTTCATAAACCAACTCTAGGAAAACTCTAGCCTGTGGGTCCATAACCACAGCTTCAAGTGGATTAATGCCAAAGAAAGCGGCATCAAAGGTTTCTCCCCCAGGAATTATCCCTCTAGCTTTTACATAGCTAGGATCTTTGCAAAGGTTCGGATCGATACTAGGATCTAGTTCTTCATCTTGAAAGAAAGTCGTTGATTCTAATCCCTCGCACAGATTGCGCCAAAATTCATCGACATTTCCAGCGCCAGGAAATCTTCCTACCATGCCAATAATGGCAACACCATCACTAGGATCTTGGTTATCGGATGCTTGCATATTTACCATTGCTTAAACACCTTGTTGATGATTACGGCGACGAGCACGAGCTGCTTGTTGGCGTTGGGCGCGATTTTGCAGCTTGTCAGAAGACGGTTGGCTGTTCTGGTTTGAATTTAAATAGTTTGCTAAAGAGCCAATTGTTGAATACTGAAATAGCTTCACAGCAGGTAGCTCAATACCAAGTTCTTGTTTTATTCGCGCAGCAACTTGGAGAATTGAGATTGAAGTTGCTCCCAAATCAAAGAAATTATCATCAATCCCAACGCGATCGATTTTGAGCAGTTCCGATAAAATACCTGCAAGCAGACGTTCTAAATCGGTTTGCGCAGCAATGTACGCTTGTTCCAGTTGCGGACGTTCTCTACTTGGTGCTGGCAATTTATGTCTATCTACTTTGCCATTTGCAGTCAAAGGCAGTGACTCTAACATCACAAATGCTGATGGCATCATGTAATTAGGTAGTCGCTGTTGTAAGAAACTACGTAATTTATTGTGCCTATATTCACTGTTATAGTGAGGAACAATATAAGCCGTTAACTGTTTTTCACCTGCTTCATCTTGACGAGCTAAGACGACAATTTCCCGAACGTCTGGATGTTGGGCAATTTCTCGCTCAATTTCCCCTAGTTCAATTCGGAAACCGCGAATTTTTACCTGATTGTCAATCCGACCTAAGAACTCGATATTGCCATCTGGAAGATAACGAGCTAAATCTCCAGTTTTGTAAAGGCGTGTTGCCAAATTGCAATCAAATGAGTGAGAAATGAATTTTTCGGCAGTTAGGTCTGGGCGGTTTAAATAGCCTCTAGCTAATCCATCACCACCAATGTACAATTCACCAGCTTCTCCAATTGATACTGATTGGAGGTTTTTATTTAATATATAAACTTGGGTGTTAGCAATTGGACGACCAATAGGAATCGAAACATCTAGTTGTAGTGGTGCTGTTATCGGATGGCAGCAGGTAAAAGTTGTATTCTCAGTAGGTCCATAACCATTAATTAGTTGACAGTTCTCTACTGTTTGGAGAAACTTCTGTACATGGGGAACAGATAAGACATCACCACCCGCTAAAAGTTGACGTAAGGATTTTAAAGCATCAATTTTTTCATCTACTATCAGGTGAAATAAACCGGCTGTCAGCCAAAGAGTAGTAACTTGGTATTGCTGAATAATCTGCCCTAATTCCTCTAAAGATGGTGTATTAGGAGGGTAAATTACTAGTCGCCCGCCATTAAGTAAACAACCCCAAATTTCAAAAGTGGAAGCATCAAAGGAAATAGGAGCAAGTTGCAGGATTACTTCTTCAGATGTGAGGTGAGCATAATTAGTTTCTTTGACTAACCTAACTACACCACGATGGATAACGCTAACACCTTTGGGTGTACCTGTAGAACCTGATGTATACATAACATAAGCCAAGTTCTCAGCAGTGACACTAGTGCTTAAGTTATCTTTGCTATTTTGGGCGATTGTGTTCCAATCTGCATCTAGGCAAATTACAAATGCTGTGTGAGTAGGTAATTTGGCAACTAGTTCTTTTTGAGTTAATAGTACAGATACCTGGGTATCTGATAGCATGAAAGCTAAACGTTCTTGTGGGTAGCCTGGATCTAATGGTACATAAGCTCCACCTGCTTTAAGGATAGCTAAGAGTGCTACAACCATTTCAAAGGAGCGCTCTATGCAGATTCCTACAAGAATTTCTGTTCCTACCCCTAGCGATTGTAGATGTTTTGCTAGTTGATTAGCACGATTATTCAAATCTCTATAAGTAAGATGCTGATTATTAAAAATTAGTGCTACAGCATCAGGTGTTTTCTCGACTTGTGTTTCAAACAACTGATGAATAGACGCTTGTTGAGGATAATCAGTTTGAGGATGATTCAACTCTATTAGTAGGTTATTTTCAGATTTCAAAATAGGTAATCTTAAATTATCTCGTTCTAAGTTGCTTTCTGATGATGAAGGTTGACCATTAGTCATCAGTAATTCATTTTTATTTTGAGCCAATGAATTAGTTATTGGTTTCATTTTTAACTTGAAGCAGAAATATTTGTGTCAATGAATAACAAAAAATTGGGTATATTTAAATTTAAGAAGAGATGTTTATTTTTCGTATTTAGATAAACAGATAAAATCAAAAGTGGAAAAGCGTTTTTATATTTTTTTATTAGTGTTTACACGTAGAATATATGGTTACATTGTTAGCTTTAAAATTAGATTAAAAGATTAATTTCACAAAAAATTATGCCGCAATCCTACAATATTTGTGTGAAAGGGCATTGACTCTAAGATTTAGTTCTCTCATTCTGACCTATTTCCTCAAAATCGTAGTTAGTTTCAGTACATCTTCACTGAAAATTAAAACTTTAGAGATGTTTGCAATGGGAATATTAACTGTACGCAGGCTGATTTCGAGATAACAAGAAGAATTAATACCTTGAGGAACAAGGAATACTGCGATTTTAGCAACTGATAAGTAATGTAAACTCTTCGAGGTAGGTTGAACTCCAGCAAAACGAGAATAGGGTGAGCATTACAATGCCCACCCCACAATAACCAACTATTTGCTGTAGTCTATGTAATTGAAAACCGCTGTTTCAACTGATAGTTATTTCTGCCGTGCTGCACTAGGCCAACAGACTAAGCCACAACACTAGCAGAGAAAACGAAGTCATTTGCTGTCAGGTTAGTTGAGGTAATTTGTAGTAATGAAGCCAACTCGGTATTTCCGAGTTTTACGATAGTGTCAGCACCCTGTTGCAATAGGGTTAAAGCACTAAATTGAGTGACGCCAATCCCGCCCAGCCCGATTTTATCAATACCGATCGCAAAATCAGTCACAATGTTCTTACTAGATGGCAGACTGGCGTTAACAATCCAGAACTGGTCAGCACCAGCACCACCAGCAAGGCTATTACCACCCTTTTGTCCAGCAAATAGCACATCATCACCATCACCACCAAATAGTGAATCATTGAAATTGGAGAATAATTTGTCATCTCCAGAGCCACCATAGAGACGGTTATTGCTACCATTACTGGTGAGGGTGTCGTTACCTGAGCCACCGAAGGATAATTGACGAGTACCTTCAACTACTGCGATCGTGTCAGCACCTGCGCCTCCAAACAAATTATTATTACCACTAGCTTCGACTACGGTAACTTCATCATTACCATTGCCACCATCAGCATTAGTGTTGTTAGCAGGGCCATTTGCGCCAATCAAGACTCGATCGTTACCATCCCCAGTGGATACAGAGGAGTTACTACCAACTACCACCGTGTCATCACCGCTTCCAGTCAAGATTGTATTACCTTTATTACCTTGTACAAAGTCTGCTCCGTCACCTGTAAATAAGGTTTGATTTGGCTTGAGGGTGACATCATCACTACTGGTAGAACCAAATTGAAGGTCTAGTGTTGTTAGTCCAACAGTACCACCATCAAACCCTGCGGCTGTAAAGTAATGAGTATTGCCTACACTTTGAGAATCGAGAATTGTAGCTTGACCATTAGCAGTTTCTTCTGAAGTCAAGACTTCTTTAGTGGAGAAAACTGTATCCGGGCCTCCCACCAAGGCTTCTGTAATAGCACGACCTTTCAAATCGCCATTACTGGGAATATCTAACCCTAAAATCCGAGCAAGTGTAGGCGTTACATCAGCATTACTGACGGGCGCATAGTCCACATAGCCTTGTTTAAAGTCGGGACCAATAGCCTCCATATTATTGAAGGTATCACCTCGACCAAAGCTGCCATGCATCCCCTGCCCTTGCTGCAAAGTTGTGTCAGCAATTTCTACTTGAGCTTGAGGATTGTTTGGGTTATTTGGGTCGCTGCTAAAGGTTTTGAAGTTGATAACTATAGATGGAACTGGTGTTTTAGCATCACCTTTTAGCCCGATCGCACTCAGTGGTAAAGCACCTGGAATAGTTCCGTAGGCATCGTCTACAAAAATACCACTGATGTAGTCTTTTTGTGAAAGCAAATTCACTACCTGTTTGGCTAAGTCAGCATTGCCATTAGGTAGATAAATCAAGTCAGAACCACCATTGGCAGCTACAACTATCTTTGTACCTGGGTCAAGCTGGCCATTAATTACCTCACCTGTGCCACCAATTACACCATTCCCAGAAATAGGACGTTGACCTTTTGTGGCATCAACAGTTGCATACTGGATGTGGTTGAGGTCTGGGGGAAGGGTTGTAGGGTTAGGATCGTATAAGGGTAGACCTAGATCGTGAGCTAAATCAATTGCCACAAAACCTGCTGGTAGAAATCCCGGATTTACGCCTTCATAAGTTTGGGTGGCAGCATAACTTGTAGTTTTTGTCCCTTGGCTATCAATAGCTTGTTTGCTGATGGTAGAAAAACCGTGGTCGGAAGTAATAAAGACATCAGTAGTCTTGTCCAAGCCTGTGCTTTTAAGATAGTCAAGAAGCTGCTTTAAATTATCATCAGCATTTTTGACCCCAGCTTTTGAAGTCGGGCCATTGATACCTGGTGTCAAGGTGTTTAAACTATCACCCTGATTGTGTTGACTACCATCAGGATCTCTTGACCAGTAAACCAATGCGAATGGTTTACCATCTTCTTGAAACTTAGGTAAAATTACTTTGGTAGTGGCATCTGCAAAGTATTGTTGTTGAGCCACATTGGCATTGAGAGTACCTGGAGTTGTGTTGGTACCAGCTGGTTGGACTCGCGGTGTCGGTTTTACATCTAAACCAGCAGCTTGTAAGCGACTAACAATATCTGGATCGAGTGGAACAGCAGAAGGCGAACCTGCGGCTGTAGGCGGCGGGGTTGCACCATTTGTAGTGTCATCAATAATAATTGTATCGGGAGTAGGAATAGTACCTGTAGTACCACCTTCTCGGTTAACTTGGGTAACATCTTGAATCGCAACAGGCCCTAATTTACCAACTGCTGCTGTGTTGAAACCCTGCGATCGCGCGTAAGCTAAGAGCGACTCTTCATCTAAAAAGTTGTTACCGGGGAATTTTTCATCAATATCCCCCAAAACTGCATCATTTTCGATGAATGGCGTCACACTACCATTGGCATTAGGACTAGGAAAACCAGTGTAGATAGTGTTGCTAAAATCACCTGTATCACCAAGATAATGCCCGGTGGCGATCGCAGAAGCATTTGGGGTGGTGAATGTCGGAAAGATCGAATGACTATTGGCGAAAGTAACTCCCTGCTGACGAATGCTATATAAAGTCGGGGTATCAATTGGGTTTACAGAACCGTTACGCAATCCATCTGCAACAAAAATAATGACATTTCTACCGTTGCCATTTGTATCAGTCATGCCGACTACTCCTTAAGTATTATGAGCTACGAGCGATGCCTACGACTGGCTACCTCTACGCAGCAATTGTGTGTTTATATGAGCGATTAATTACACTCAACCCAAGCAAAAAATTTTTGGCTACAGAAACCCAAGTAGTATTTGGCGACAAAATGCTTAAAGTCTACAAAAATTAGTGGAGATAAATTAATGAACTTAAATCTGGTTACTGTTTCAAAAGATAGTTGTTTAATGTTTAAGGAAAGTTATAAACAAGTTAAGATTTGGGACAAGAAGCAGAAAGATTCTTAAAGGCAAAATTACTATAGAAGATATAAAAAGCGAGGGAATATCATTCCCCCGCATTAGCAAAATCGCTACAGCTTAACTAATGAATGAATATTGAATCTAAGCTGTAATTATCTTTTGGCTAAACTATACTGGCAGAAAAAACGAAATCATTTGCTGTGAGGCTAGTTGATGTAATTCCCAGCAATGAAGCCAACTCTGTATTTCCAGTTTTTACCAAAGTATCACTACCTTGTTGCAACAGTGTTAAAGCACTAAATTGACTAATGCCAGTGCCACCAAGCCCGATTTTATCAGTGCCGATCGCAAAATCAGCCACGATATTCTTACTAGATGGCAGACCGGCGTTAGCAATCCAGAACTGGTCAGCACCAGTACCACCAGCAAGGCTATTACCACCCTGTTTACCAGCAAATAGCACATCATCACCATCACCACCAAACAGAGAATCATTGACATTAGAGAAGAGTTTGTCATCTCCAGAACCACCATAGAGACGGTTATTGCTACCATTACTGGTGAGGGTGTCGTTACCTGAGCCACCGAAGGATAATTGACGCGAACCTTCAACTACTGTCAAAGTATCATTACCTGCTGCTCCAAGTAAATTATTAGTACCATTGGCTTCTACTACGGTAACTTCGTCATCACCAACGCCACCATCAGCATTAGTGTTGTTAGCAGGACCATTTGCGCCAATTAAGACTCGATCGTTACCATCCCCAGTGGACACCAAGGAGTCACTACCGACTACCACAGTGTCTTCACCGTTTCCAGTCTGGATTGTGTTGCCTTTAGTACCCTGTACAAAGTCTGCTGCGTCACCTGTGAGTAAGGTTTGATTTGGCTCAACGGTAATATCATCACTGCTATTAGAGCCAAATTTAATTTCTTCAGCTTGAGGTTGACCTAAACCAGGAGCAAGGTTAAGGGGCTTCTCTAACTTCAGCAGTAGAATTTCATTGTTATCTATGACTGGATTTTGAGGATCGTTTCCAGGACGACCTGTAGAGAAGGGATAATTGTTGTCATTAGCGACCAAAATGGTGTTTTTGTCAACAACTAAAACATTTTCAATTGTTTGAAAGGGGAAGTCAAAGTTAGTTTTGCCATCTCCATTGAGGTCATTGGGGTCTTGAATATTTAACAAGTCTGCAACTTCTTCTTTCGCTACATAGCCATTAGAATCTGTTTTAGACAAGTCTACTTTGTAGATTCTCTTAAATTTAGCCGCAGCTCCTTGATTGTTATCCCGTTCAATGACTAAGTATTCATTATCATTGATAACTGCTAAATCCCCAATCGAATTTGAGGGATTGTCCAGTCTGTAGTAAAGTTTTCTATCACTATACTTGTGACTAGCTAAATCAAATTCGTTAATCCGCAAAGCACCAGGAGTATCACCTTGAACCGTACCTTCTAGGAGGAAATAAAGCTTGGTTTTGCTGGCGTTTATTGCTCCACCTTCAAAACCTTTGGAACCAGCCAAGTTAGCAAAAGCATCTCCTGAAAGCACATCAGGATTTTGTGGCGATCGCACAACATTATACTGAGGATCGTCTCTAAGTTTATCCCGTACTTTATCGGCAATATCTGGGAAATCTGAAAAGAGTGCATCTACCCCTAATTGATAGAACTGCTGAATTTCTGACTCTAGCTTGCCTTTGTAATCTGCTGCTAAGAATTGATCTTCTGCCCGGAAAGTGTAAGGATGAACCTGCAATCCGGCATTGTGAGCATCTTGAATTAAGGTAGAAGGAGGTAATGTTGTTTTATCAGCATCATTGACTGCTCCATCCCCATTCACATCATCAGCTTTGCCATCACCATTAGCATCAGTACCTTTGACGCTAACAATCATCCGTTTCCAAGGGCCAATGCCATCAGCATAAGTAGCAACTTCAGCCAAACCTTCTGGAGTTCGTAAGTCGCCATAGGTGCGAGTGTCACCACTGACTTTCAAATCATAAGGCTGACTTTCAATAATTTTACCGTTGATGTCAATATCACTGGCATCTAGAAGTTGGATGAGTGGAATATCTACGCCTGCCGCAGGCATAATGCGATCGTGCAGTTCTTTAAGGTTACTCACTTCAAAGGACTGGATGAAAATCCGACTGGGGTCAGTAAAGTTATTTGCTTTGAGCGTATCAATGAGTAACTGACTGATGTTTCTGTGTATTTTGTCCGTAGTGCCTACATAGGTGGCTTCATCAGCAAAATAGGTCGGATGCTTAGTTTCCGGGTAAATGCCAATCTTTTTACCTGTCTTGGCTTCCACATCCTTGACCAAATTGATGATTTCCGTGAAGGTAGGAATCTCAAATTTATCGTCAAAGGAACGATCGCGGAAAGGTAAACGTTCTTCTGCTCTTAGAGTCTTGATTTCAGCTAAGGTGAAGTCTTCAGCAAACCAACCTGTAATTGTGTTTCCATCTAAGCTTACTGTTTTTTTGCGATCGGCAAACTCTGGATGTTTGTAAACATCTGTGGTTGTATTGTTGAAATTGACAGTACCATCAGCGTTCAAAACTGCTAAAGCTGGCTCATGGCGAGCAATTAGCACACCATCTTTTGTCACAACCAAATCAGGCTCAATGAAGTCAGCACCGCGCTCAATCGCTTGCTTATAAGACTCTAAGGTGTGTTCTGGACGATAGCCACTTGCACCTCTGTGACCAATAACTTTAGGTGCTTCTCCATTTAATGTTTTGAATTGGTCGGGTGTAGCAATGGGAGCCTCTAATAACTTACCAGTGGCATCAAAATGCAGTAGGTAAGGGCCAAACTCGTCTCCCACCCAGATTGTCCCGTCTTTATCAAAGACGAATGACTCTACATCAAAGTCTGCACCAGTCAGCAATCTTTGAGTAGTTCTCTCATTCACAATTTCAAAAGGAACTTTATTGTTAGGGTCAGACAATTGAATGTAGTCTAAAACTTTAACGCTACCGTCGCCATTCTCTGTTCCCTTAAAATTCGGGTCTAAACGATTAATCCGCAGTAGGAAATCTGCACTATTGTCTTTGCTACCGTAACCATTGTCTGACAGGAAGTAGAAAGAGTTGCTGTTAGCAAATTGAACACCGCTAAAGCCTTGAATTGGCTGTCCTGGGAAAGGCCCGGTTCTGCCATTGGCTGAAATGTCTGCACCAGAAGCTGGCCCATCACTAAAGGTATCAGCAGGTAAAGAGGCAAAACCGACTAACTCAACTTTTGGCACTATTGAAGCAAACATTGTTTGGTAGATGTGGGTTTGATCGTTTAAACCCGCAATCCCTGGAATATCAGAACCGTAGGCGTTATAACCTTTACCTACCAAGCTATTTAACACTTCAGAACCAGCACCTTGGTAGTAAACAGGTACGGGACGGTTGGTGTGAGTTCCCCAACCATACTTGACATTCGGATCGGACCCCCAGTAATGTCCAACTTCTGCTGGAGTATCCAAATTGGTTAATGCTTCAGCACCTTGATTTTTTACTAAAGTCGGAAAATTACCGTCGAGAGTCAGGTAGTGATCGTGGTCAGCAGTAACGATTAGTAGATTTTCATCCCAACCACCATTTTTTTCGATCCAGTCAATCGTAGATCCAACTGCCTTATCGAAGTCCAAGGTGGTGCCGATCAAGTTGTCTATATTGTTATCATGGGCAGACCAATCGATATCGCCACCTTCAACCATTAACCAGAAACCATCGGGATCTTTACCCAATACATCTAATGCAGCACTTGTCAAGTCTTTGAGGGTTGGGTTTTCGTTAACCTCTTTGGCGATGAAAGATGCATCTGTCTCTCCCGGAAGCAGTGGACGTGTGGTGTCCACTTTGGTGTTATCACCTTGGTTAGTGAAAACGCTGAACATATCTAAACCAGTGGTGCTGTAGTCGCCGTTGGCAGAACTGACAGGCAAGTTACCATTTTGACCACGCGCACCGTATAGACCGAAGAGGCGATCGCCTTTTTCTGGATCGATTGTCGCCGCAGTTTGGGCTAGTTTCTGGGCGGCATTCTCGCCCCGCTCTAAAAAGGTGTAATCGTAGATGTTATTAGTTGGTTTAGTGCTAAGTTCTGTGTAAGTTGATTGACTAATGTATTCATTGCTCCTATTTGGCTCAACCCCGTTTGGTAGTAAATCTCCAGGAGCAGAGAGTGGGTGTCCACCACCAAGTAATACTGTTGGTTGATAGACACGGAGTTGCTGTTGCAAGATGTTGTCTAATGCCGGATAGTCAGCATCATACTTGCTGCGACGATTAACGTTGGCAGCAGCAGCAGCAGGTGTTGCATGGTCAATGGGAACTGAAGTTACCAAACCAGTAGATTTACCAACTTCGTTTGCAGTTTTGAGAATTGTTTCTAGAGGATTCTCGAAAATATCAACGCCAACAGCGTTGTTGTAGCTCTTGACGCCAGTGTACAGAGTTGTTGCAGTGTTTGCAGAGTCAGGATAGCTGTACTTAATATATTCAGGATCGTTACCAGGAGTCCAAGGATTAACGCCGCCTCTGGTAGGGTCATAACCTACTAGGTTTCCAACAGCACCATCACTGACTTTTGCACCACCTGTTGGGGTATTACCTTGGTTAAAAGTTGGATCGAAGGTGAAACCAGGGCGAACCGGGCTTTCTCCTGTGATCGGATTAGTCCCGTCAAGGGCGGAATTACCAGTATTAAAAACTCCATTACTATCGGCGATCGTTGTCCCATAAGTGGTTGCCAAACCGTAGCCTTGGAGTGTTTGAAAGTTGAGTCCTTGACCCTTACCTTGTGTATAAAAATCGCTCAGATTAGCACCTGTCTTACCATTTTGAATCTCTTTGTAGATGGACGCAGCACGAGCCATTTCCCAGCCCATACCATCCCCAATCATAATGATGACGTTCTTAGCCATGAAAGAGAATCTCCCTGTGTTTAATTGTTGAGATGGTCTTCGCTCTAGTGGAATCAAAAAAGTAGTACAGCAGAATTCAGAATTCAGGAGTAAAACACGCTTTATACCTGAGTAACAGACTTTACTTGTGTACTTCAAAAACTTGAAATCTGCTGTGTTATTAGGGCAAAATGTGTAGTTCTAGACATCTAGAGATGTAGTTGAGTTGTAAACTTGTTGATTCTGAACTATTAAATATCAACCGCTATAATTGACATCTCACTAGAGGGTTAAGGTATCAAAATTAACAAATTTAATTGCATATTAATTAACATACATAGCAAAAGTTGTGAAAAAATTGTGGACTGGTTAAGAAATGTTGTATTGCAATCTTTTGCTTAATATGTTGTCAAAAATTTTGTGTATATTTCTGCTCGTATAATTTTTTTTGCATTTTTGTGTTAGTGATGAAATTGCCCAAGTATTTAGTTTTTAATAAAAAGCCGACTTTGCGATGTTTTTGTGAAAAGCTTTAGTCAGTGCGAAATAATAAGGAGACTATTTCCATGACATCAAAGGGCAGGAAAAAGACTTCACGACGTAGTTTCCTCCAAGGAGTAGCCATTAGCACAGCTGCGGTTACTGGAGTTGAGTTACTAAAAAAAGATGTGGCAGATGCAGCAGATGCTACAAGTGAAGGGCAGTGCGGGGAGATTCCTTCTCAAAACACTGAATTTGACTTTACCGAGAAATCAGCAGCCTTACAGCCAGACAAGATTGTTAATAGTGCTTGCCAATTTTGTAATTCTCTGTGTCGTCTGAAAGTTCATGTCAAAGACGGACGGATCGTAGATGTCTTAGGTGAGCCGGACGATCCAGTACAGGCTGGTGGTTTTTGCATCAAGGGGCCAATGATGACTGAGCTAGTCTACAATCGCTTTCGGCTAAAATATCCGATGAAGCGGGTTGCAGGAGAGAAAGGTTCACCAGATTCACAATTTGAGCAGATTTCTTGGGATGAAGCTCTTTCAATCATCGCCAGCAAGTTCTTGGCACTTAGAGATGCTGGAGAAGCTAGAGCGATCGCGAATAAAACTTCTGGTAGATTACCACGGGGAACAGGTTCTTTGGTCGGACGCTATTTCAATTTGTTGGGCAGTCCCAACGATACTGATGTCGGGCCTGTATGTAATGATGCTGGTGGCAATGCCTTGGCTTGGACATTTGGATTAGACAATTTTACCAATGGTTATGGGATTGATGGCGCGACTAAAAAAGAAGACTTAGGCTCGGCTAAATTTTTCCTGTTTTTGGGTACGAATCAAGCAGAAACTCATCCTGTTACCTTTACTTACCTTTTGAGAAGCCGAGCGAAAACCAAAGCCAAATTAGTAGTCATCGACCCACGCTTAACTCCCACAGGAGCGCAAGCTGATGAGTGGATTGCACCCAAACCACACACAGACTTGGCTTTAGTCTTAGCAATGCTTTACCACATAGTTACTCATAACTTATATGATGCTGCTTTTGTACAAAAGTGGGTGCTGGGTTTTGAAGAACTCAAAAAACACCTCAAGAGCAATAATTACACACCAGAATGGGCGGCAGAAATTACGGATGTTCCAGTATCAAAAATCAAATTTATAGCTGAAACTTATGCTAAAACCAAGCCTGCTGCCATTTTCTGCAATGCAGGCATTTCTCATCAACTGAATGCTTTTGATACTTACCGCTGTCTGGCATTCTTGGCGGCGATTACGGGCAATATTGGTATTCCTGGTGGTGGCTGCAATTTCATGCACAACACTTGGCCAGGGGGATTAAATCTACCACCGATTCAAGGCAAGATACCTAAAAAAGATATAGCTTTACCAGTTGGGCCGGATTATCTTAGCGAAGCTATCATCTCCGGTCAACCTTATCAACTCAAAGCACTCATAACTCAAGGCAATCCTCTGCTAGCTTGTTCCAACACAACTAAAGTACAACAAGCTTACCGCCAATTAGAATTTTATGTTTACACGGGATTATTTATGGAGGAATCGGCTTATTATGCCGACATCATCTTGCCCGTTACCAGTGGTTTTGAGATGGAAACTGTTTATATGCGACGAGACGATCGGGCAATTCGTTGGCAACAACAAGTAGTTGCGCCTGTAGGTGAATCAAAACCAGATTGGCACATTTGGATTGAATTAGCACACGCCACAGCTAAATTAGACAAACGTAATCCACCGCAATACTGGCAGGACAACTTTCCTTCTTCTTGGAAAGACTACCGCCATCTGTGGGCAACTTTTGTGGCGAACACTCCAGGCATGGCTGGTATGACTCAACAAAGGCTGAGTGAACGCACCGAACCCTTACGTTGGCCTTGCCCAACTGTAGATCATCCTGGTGTCAGCACTCTTTATCTGGATTGTTCGTCTTGGTATCAGGCCGCAGAAAGCCTGAATATTGATAATATTGGTAAGCGATTTCTAACTCCTAGTGGAAAAGTGGAAATCTACACTTCAGAGTTACAAAAGCAGTTGACAAAAGCAGGACACTCTGCATTACCTATTTTCTATACCCACCCAGAGGTTACAGGTAGAAATCCGACAATCGAGTATCTAGCAGAACTAGTAAAAAATCCGGTGAATCCCCACGCACTGACTCACAATGTGAAGTTGGGAAAACTTTCGACTAATGAAATACATAAAAAGTACCCACTAATGGGGACTACTGGCAGGTCTAGTATAGTTCATTTTCATTCTGTTACTCACTGGACTTACACAGGCAAGCAAAAAAATGGTGTTCGCTTAGTACAAATTCACCCAAAAACCGCGCAAACTGCTGGTATTGAAAATGGTGACGAGATTATTGTTGAAAGTCCCAGAGGATCGATCAAAGGCACAGCATTGCTTTGGCAGGGAATTCGAGAAGATACTATTTTTGTACCTAATTGGTTTGGTTCCCAACAACAAATGGCTCAAGATTTAGGCACACCATACTATGAAGCAGCTAATGTCTTGATTGACCAAAAGTACTATGACAATCTTTCAGGACAGCAAGCTTTTAAATGTTTTGCGTGCCGAATAACAAAAGCATAATGGAAATTTAAAAGCACCAATCGAAGCATTATTGAAATCTTTGGGAAGTTGAAGCGATCGCATTTGACCTGATTTGAGAACAGACTGTTGAGTTTGATTGAGCAGAAATATGGGATGGTAGACTAAAAAAAATTGAGTAATTACGCCAAAGGCGAACGCGTCTTGGCATTTGTAGGCTGCGGGAGAACTTTATAAATAAGGGTTTTTGCAATCATTGAGTACAGCTTCATTAACTTTTGCTGTGTAATGAAGCTGTAACAATCATACTAGTAGTCTATCAAGCAAACTTTGATGGGTAGAGGTTGGGTAAAGGGTAAAGGGAAAAGGGTAAGGGATAAAAAACCTTTTCCCTTTTCCCCTTGCCCTTTACCCCGCCAAGTTGCCTTGGCGTACTACTAGTAGTCTGGCAAGCCAACTTTGATGGGTAGAGGTTGGGTAAAGGGTAAAGGGAAAAGGGTAAGGGATAAAAACCTTTTCCCTTTTCCCCTTGCCCTTTACCCCGCCAAGTTGCCTTGGCGTACTACTAGGCGAACAAATTAACCTACAACACTGCTAGAGAAAACAAAGTCATTTGCTGTGAGCCTAGTTGATGTAATTCCTAGCAATGAAACTAACTCGGTATTTCCGATTTTCACGATAGTATCACTACCCTGTTGCAATAGTGTCAGGGTATTAAACTGAGTAACACCAATACCGCCCAGCCCGATTTTATCAATGCCAACTGTAAAATCAGTCACAATGTTCTTGCTAGTTGGCAGACTGGCGTTAGCAATCCAGAATTGGTCAGTACCAGCACCACCACTCAAGCGATCACTACCCCCTTGACCAGCAAATAGCAGATCGTCACCATCGCCACCAAACAGAGAATCATTGACATTAGAGAAGAGTTTGTCATCGCCAGAACCACCGTAGAGACGGTTATTGCTACCGTGACTTGTGAGGGTGTCGTTACCTGAGCCACCGAATAATGATTGACGAGAACCTTCAATTACTGTGAGATTATCATCACCTGCCGCCCCAAACAAATTATTACTACCATTTGCTTCCACCACAGTAATAACATCATCACCACTGCCACCATCGACACTGGTATTTTGAGCCGAGCCATTTTGACCGATAAATATGCGATCGCTACCATCTTCCCCGAAAACTGAAGAGTTATTTCCTGCAAGCACTGTGTCATCTCCGTTTCCAGCTAGGATTGTGTTACCTTCAGCACCTTCTACAAAGTCTGCTCCATCACCTGCATTAAAGAATTGTTCTGGCTCAAGATTGACAGTATCGCTGTTGCTAGAACCAAAACCGTTCGGGAAAGTAGGCTCTACACCTGTTAGGTTATTGGGTAATTCGAGAATACCCAGTTTTTCAGCAGCCGTATTACCTGTAATATTGAAATCGTTGTCGTTAATTAAGGCTAGAGTATTGGGTGCTACCAATGCTAGACCTTCTAATTTTTCCACCCCGGTGTAACCCAACTGAGCAGCATTAGCAATCAAACTCTTGCTGACAGGGGTAATATTGGCAGCAGCTAACTCTGTAGAGGTAAGTTGTTCAATAGTTTTACCAACTGGCAAGGTAAAGTTAGCAGAGTTGTTGATGTTGGTCGCCCCAGCTAAATCAATTTGGTAAATTAGTTTATTGCCAGCAGATGTAGCATTATCATCTCGTTCAACTACTGCAAGTTTGCCGTTACCCAAAGAAACTGCATCGCCAATCTTATCGGTTCCTGGTAGACCTTCTAGGCGATATAAATACTCTCCTGTTACCTGCTTGGTGGCAATATCAAACTCTAGAATTCGCAGGTTGAGAGAAGCTTTGGAAGTCGCATCATTGGCGACATCTGGATTATCGATCGCACTCTGAATAAAGGCATATAATTTATTACCTTCTAGGGCGACAGCTTCAAATCCTCGGTTATTGCGGCGTTGGGCATAAACTGCTGGCAATACCTCAGTGCCAAAAGTTCCAGCCGATCGATCTGGGTTGGGTGCTGTGGCAGTTCCTTGAGGAATAAAGCGGTCAATCAGCTTTCCATTAGTGTTAAAGTGGTAAATTGCCGGACGGTACTCATCCACCAACCAGTAATCTCCATTTTCCGCAACTACAATGCCTTCTAAGTCAGCACCCAAAGGATCGTTAGGTAGAACATTGTTGTCTAAGTCAACGGCAATTTCATCTGTGTAGGCTAAACCGTTTCCTACAGCTTGCAAGTTAGGCAATCCCGTTAATGGGGTCGTTCCATCTTGACGGAATAGTTCTGTTCTGTTGGTAATGCTGATTTCACCTGTGGTGCGGTTGAGTTCAAAACTGACTATTTCTGGTTGGAAGTCGGGTAATAAAAATGGTCTTTTGACACCATCAGGTTCTCCATTGGGGCCACGATCTGTGTTGGTGACAAATTTCAGGTTGCCATTGGCTGCAAACCCTTGGAAATACAAGCCAGAAAAACCACCCAAGAAAATATCTTGATTTTTAGAGGTCGTGCCTAACTTCGGTAGATTTTCAAATTCATAGATAGTCAACTTGGGTTGGGCAACAGGATTGCGAGGATCGTAACTAGTGGTATCGATATTTAGAGAATTGGGGAAGGCATTGGCTATATTCTCCCAAGGCACCAGTTTAAAGTTAGAACTGACGTTTTCGCCATCGATTGTCTTGGCAGGTTCATTAGAACCATCTTGGGTGACAAATAAACCAAATGGGAAGTTAGGCCCCAGTGGCACATTAATTACATCAGCCCCATCTGACTCTTGCACGCTGTCAATTGACCCATTGTTACCAATGGCAAAGTTACCCACGTATTCGTTGTTACCTTCACGTGTGTAGGCAACAAAGGTGCTATCGCCTTGGCTGGATGCTAACAAGTAGCCTGTGCCATTTTTGCCGTAATAAATAGTCAACCCTTCGGCATCATCGGTAAGGTGAGAACCACCCTCAAAACGGACGCGATCGATCAACTTGCCCGTTGTGCCACCGTCCGGTTCTGCCTGGAATTTCCAGATGCCCACATCTTCTTGGGCTATGTAGAGAAAGCCGGTTTCTTGGTCAACTACCATACCTTCTGTTTGAGGAGAACGCCCTTCTGTGGTAGGTGAGGGGATGGTAAACTCCCGCACCAGTTCAGCGCCAATTTTGCCATTCCCTTTGTCAATCAATTTGAACTGAGCTATATCTCCAGTTTCTCGCCGACTGGTAAAGACATAGTAATCATTAGTTATGGGGCTACGGTATAAGGTAACTCCGTAAGAACTGCGAGTTGATGCAGAATAGGGAGGTTCAAAAGGTGCTGCTTGGAAGATAGTACCAATATTGCTATAAGTGATATCTTCCAAATATTGTCCGGGGGTAGTGGGGTTGGGGTTGATTTTGAAGATTGCTAGTTTATCATTGTTGCGATCGCTAGCTACGGCAATATCAATAGATTGATTGCCTAATTTAAAACCGTATTGCAGGTCAATGTTATTGTAACGAATGCCACCAGGATTAACTGTTTGTAACAAATTACCAGACAAGTCATAAACCCGCAGTCCGGCATTTTTGACTGAGGTTAATATTAGGCTCTCGGAAGCATTTGTGGCGTTCACATAGATAGCAGGATCGTCAGCATCAGCACGTCGATCTACTGGTAGGGTTTCATCGTCCAATAAATCGGGACGAGTTTCTAATATGGGTGCAGCAGTGGGAACTAAGTCTGCATTCAAAGTGAGGATTTGGGTAAATTGGCTTTGGTTGAAGTTGTTATCACTTACCAGCACAATCGACTGACTACCATCTGCTAATTTGGGGCCAAAGGTAATACCTTCGATATTATCTGTACCGTTAGGCAGGTTTAAGTCATTTAAATTCAACAGCAGACGTTTTTGAGCGGGTTTGATAGCCGCTAGTTGTTCAGTACTCAAATTCTTGAGAGAATCGTAGAAACTAATGTCAGTTGCACCTTGTAAAGAAACTTCGTAGATTTTAATGGTGTTGCCTACACCTTGGATAAAGGAACGTTCTAGTGCCAGTAGTGTGCCACGATTATCTATTGCTAATAAATCTGTCAAACCATTGTCAGCCGAGCCTGTGCTAGGGTTGGGTGCTTGGGAAATCGCATCAGTAATGTAAAGGTATTCTTTTTCTGGTTGTCCAGTAACCAGATTGTATTGCAGAATTCGGGAAGGGCTACCACTAGTGAGTGAAGCCTTTAATCCATCTTGGGACAGGGCGTTTTCGGTGGCGGTAAATAAGGTTTTCTGGTCGGGTGTAATGGTGAGGCTTTCAAAAGCTAAGTTATTGTAAACACCTGATGTCTGCGTATCCCCGGCATCGACAATACCGTTGTTATTGGTATCTTCTACCATTGGCAAGAACTTTTTGAGGACAAATAGAGTTCGCACTTCTTGACCTGTTGTCAAAGAAAATTCTTTAATAAAGGGATTAGTAACGCGACCAGCAGCAGGGTTTACTTCGCCCTCGGAAGAGATAAAAACTGTACCATTGTTGGTTAAAGCAATGCCTTCTGGGTCAAGGCTATTGAGTGCAAAGAATTTGCCACTGGTATCTTTCAGGGGCGTGACATTAGTAAAATTCACCCCGGAATCAGTGGCAGTGAAGGTATAAAAACGGGCAGGGGCAACTTGGGAGCGATCGTCTGAGATTGCATAGTAGCGGTTGTTAACTGCATCGTAAGTCACACCAGATAGTCCGCCTAGTGGAGTTTGTACCCCATTCACCGTTCCCGCCGCGCCAGCAGGAATAAAGCCTGTGGCAAAAGTATTCTGCCCTACAAATCCAACATTGGGAATGGTTTTACCTGGTTCGGTTGCTCCGGTTTGCACATCTGCGAACACCAAGCGATGGTCAGAACTGGGGAAGGGAAAAGTACCTACCAAAGGAAATGTTGAATCAGTATTTAGAGGCCAAAATACTCCTGAGTTGGCAATTGTCAGGTTAGCGGAAGGTAGCACATAGTCAGTCCGCAGGTTTCCGGGAGTCGTATCGGCAAAGTCTGCGGTGTCAAAGCTAGGATTACCCTTTTGGCTAGCGTTTGCACCAGCTTGTAAGTCTGCTTGTTGGCGCGCACCCAGACTGGTAGGGATGACATTAGTATTGATATTGGGATTTTGCAACAGTTGACGAATAGAGTTGTCAAAACTATCACCATCCAACGGATCTGCATTTTGATCGCCCACAATCACAAAGCTCGACCCAGTAGCAATACCGCCAGTTTTACCCTCATCATCGTAAATGTAATTACCATTACCAGGGGTAATATAGTCTGCCCAAAAGCGGATCTCGTCGTGGTTGCGCTTACCGTTGCGGTCTTCCACACCATCAAAGGTTGGGGGTGTGGGGTGGCTGGCGAGGATATGAATTGTCTCACCGTTTACCTGGATGGGTACATCCCAGTGACTTTTAGAAGAAAGGCGTAGAACTGCCAATTCCTCCTGAGAATACCAGTCATTTGGCTGTGGTGTTGTCGGATCGTCAGGAAGTAAAGCATTGGGCATATCCTTCCATAGAAAATTTTGAAAGGTGCGGATGTTGGCAGTATCAATAGGATATTTGGACAACAGCAACATCCCATATTGACCAGGGAAATTCCCGAATCCGAAAGCATCATCGCCATATCCCAATTCGCCTGGGGTTGTAACTGCTGTGCCATTGTTGTTCAGGTCAAAACCAGAGGCAATACCTGTATTGGAAGGAGCGATGTAGAAGTAGGGGTAGTCAACGGGTGTTGTACCATTCTGGCTAACGGCTAGGTAATTTTGCCGGAATAATTGAACTGCCTCCGGGGAGTAGTCAAACTCGTTAATTAGCAACACATCCGGGTTATTACGCTGGATAATTTCTGCAACTGCCTTTGCTTGAGCGTTGTCAGGGGTAGACAAATCGCTGACTAACTGACCTTCGGCATTACGATTCAAAGAAGCGTTGAATTGAGAAAAGCGAATTGTATTAGTAGTTACCATGTTTAATTCTGAGATAGATTCTAGATATGAGACTGCTTTGAAAATTGGGAATAAGGAACCGCAGAGGCGCAGAGTACACAGAGAAATCGGAGTTTGATTAAATCTGCGTTAAATAAAGACGAAACGAGTAACAGCCACTGTCGAATATCTGATTGCTGCTAGCATTCCAACATTCCGTATTCCATACAAACGAAGATTCAGTACTACCAATGGTGGTTGGACTCGAAACTGTGCCGTCACTGAAATAAATAGTTGTATTCGGATCTATATTTACAAATGTGACAATAGACCAGCCATTTTCATTAGCATTGAAAGAGATAAAAGCAATATCGCCTTGTGTCAAAGCCATGAATAACGTCTCCTTCAATTTATTTTGTATTGTTTGAAAATTGCCTGAAAAGCTGATGTTCAGTAATAATTTGCCAACATAATCAAGTCACATTAGCAATCGCAAGATCGCTATTAAAAAAACTATTTTTTAGTCAAAAAAGCTACGGTTTTTACTAGTATTAATCCCTATTCAGCAACCTCAAGTTATCTCAGCAACGTTAAGAAACTGCTAGCAAAAGGTTAAAAGAATAAATAATATACAGTTGGATTTAGATCCCCGACATTTTGAATAAGTCCGAGGGACAGCAATTTTATGTCCATAAAAAAAGGCAGACATCTTGTCCGCCCCACAATAAGTAGTTGGATATTTTTTATTTGAAAGTCATTTTGTATTAAAAGCCACTCTTGCTTACCGGAATTTACCAGGGTTGAGACGAACACCGTTAGGTTGAGACTGACGACGAATTGCAACTCCACTCCGCAAATTGTTTCCAGTACCACCATCTTGACGATCAAGGAAAGGTTTCAGATTAATCCCACTTCTAGATGAGCTAATCCGATTATTGCCACCGCCTAGAAGTGTGCGTCCTAAATTATATAATTCGTTGCCTCCACTACTGCGATCGCCATAAGTGTTAACGGCAATAGTTTGTTGTCCACTGTCAGCAGTAGTCAAGTTTTGGAAAATGCTATTGCGGATAACGTAGGGATCTTTGCCACGAGGGACTGTCAACACAATTCTACAGGTTGGGTTAGCTTCTGTTGTGACGCAGACAATATTTTCGTTATTTTCTACGGCTGTCTGGAGTTCTTGTAAACCATCTGGGCGATAAAGTTCCAAACGACTGGCAATTGCTGTACAACGCCTTTGTGCGTCCCAACCACCACCTAAAGCCGCAGGTGCTGCCCAAGGAAAGAATTGTCCTGGTTGACTTTGTGGCTGGTACATAACAGTATACTGTCCATTATAAGTCTGACAGGTAAACCGAGTTGTACCATCAGCAGAGGGTGAAGGTGGTACACCTGTGGATGTGTCTATTGGGACTGGTGCTGATGTGCCACCTGATGGTACTGTTGGTACTACTACACCATCGCCATTAGAATCATATTGCGCCATTGCTGCCGAATTGCCCAGACACAAAGATAAGCCAAGACTGCCCAAAGATATCAACCGCAGCATTTGTGATGACATAAATCATCCTCCAGGAGAAATAAGTAGGGAATTGATAGTTTAAGTGACGAATAATTCTGGCTTTTGATTCAGCAAAAACCTATTTTTTTCCTCTCTTGCTTTTTTCTGTAAAAGTAGCTTTTTACCCGTACTTGAATTTCTGTATGATGCCCCACTCCTTGATAGGCGTAACGGTTGTAGCACTTATTTGCTTAAACTGAGTCGCTCAAATACTTGAAAATTTTATTTGTATATGCTAAGGCAAATTATTTGGATCGATACCTTGAGATTGTAGATAGGCAATTAGCCGTTCTTTTTGCTGGCGTTCCTGTTCAATTTGTTCCACTGCCCAAAGTAACAAATTACCTGCCTCATCCCACCAGCGCAACCAGTAACCAGTTCTGGCTTCTTTTGTTCCTTATTTTATGGCTGACCAGTGGTTTGTTGCTGACGGGGCGATAAAAAAAGCTAGGATGCAGATAAAATCGCACTGATTCTCAACAAACACAAAAAACCCCGGCTAATTTAGCCGAGGTAAAGTCGAGAAGTGAGATTGACGATGAGATACAACGATACTGAAATCAAAAAATCTTAGCTAACACTAAAACCAACCAAAACTAAAGCGGTGACGATTAAAGTTGCAAAAAGACCTTGTAAAACGTATTTACGTTGTTCCCAAATTGCTGGGTACTCAGCATAGTACATTTTGGGTTCTGCTGCGTAGTTGTTGAGAATGCCGTCTTCGTTGGTGGTGGTGTACATAGTTTTTTCTTTTTTTCTTTTGTTATCTTATGTAAATAAATATAACAATTTCGTTACAAATGGTCAACATGGCTTGACAAAAAAAGACTGATAGTAAATATAAAAATGACTTATCAGCACACTACCACCGTTTGGGATACGTAAAACACAAAAAACCCCGCGAAACTAACCGGGGTTATAGAGAGAAGTCTGAATGACGATGAGATACAGCGATACTGAAATCAAAAAATCTTAGCTAACACTCAAACCAACCAAAACTAAAGCGGTGACGATTAAAGTTGCAAAAAGACCCTGTAAAACGTATTTACGTTGTTCCCAAATTGCTGGGTACTCAGCGTAGTACATCTTGGGTTCTGCTGCGTAGTTGTTGAGAATGCCGTCTTCGTTAGTGGTGGTATACATGGTTTTTTCTTTATTTTGTTATCTTATGTAAATAAATATAACAGTTTTGTTACAATTGGTCAATAAGACTTGACAAAAAAAAGACTCATGGTTGATATAAAGCTAACTTATCTGCGATCGCAAATTCTGGCGAAGCAGTTCGAGCCTGCCAAAGTTAGATACCTCTCAAGATTTGTCGGTTAAGGGGCAATACGCTTGGGTTAAGGCTAAAATCTTTTAAAGTCAATTTTTTTAACGTAGATTTCGTGCAGCGTCTGTCTGCGACACGCTGCGCGAACGTAGAGAAGCTGATTGCCGCAGACTACCACAGAGGCGCAGAGAACACTGAGAGAAGAAAAAATGCTTAACTCGGCTGTATTAGGTTAAGGAGAAAAGGAAAGAAAAAACCTTTAGCCAACCTTGTATATAATAATTTGAGAAAAAATATCAATAAGCCCTCGGCTTACTCTTGGGTTCTTAAAGCTTGGGCTGCAAGATAGACTTTCGTCCATTCACCTAGCACTTGATGGGTTTTGAGTTTTAACTGTTCGGCTATAACTTCTATTGAATTACCTGCTCTGCGCAAATCTAAGATTTGTCGCCCTAGAGAAGTCAATTTTTCATCAAGTTGCTGCCATTGGTTTTGGGTTAATCCCAAGTTATGTTCTTGCAAGGAAATTGAGAGCCAGTTGTCTACGAGTTCTGGATTGCCTTTGAGGGCAAAAACACGTACAGCATGGTAACTAATTTTTTCTCGCAGACGGTAGACTTCTTTAGTTGGCTTATTCAGTTTTTTGGCGATCTCTTCTTGGGACTTCCCTTGCAGATACAGCCGCAGCCATTCCACTGCTTCTGTGCCGAGATTTTCTTGTAAATAATTTTCAAATTCTTTTTGTACTGACTGGCGCAGCCCTTGTTGTTCTTCTAGTTGTTGTGCTTCAATATATTCTGCGATCGCCTGATTATCGACTAAGTTAACTCGATTGTCACTGTCGTCTGTGAGAACTTCTTCTGAGACTAGGCGAACCAAATCACGTCCTGGCACTTGGGTTAAACCACCGCGCTGAGTGCGACGCAAATAATTCACAAATCGATAAGCTAATAGGGGTTGATTCCTTACTGGTCGCAGACAATATTCTTCTAAACTGGCAAATAGCAGAACATCTCCCAATCGTCTATCGGTTGTATATTTGGCAATATCAGCCATTTGCTGTTGCATCTGGCTGTCGTTTTGGAGTAACTCTTGGAGTACTTCTTGTAACACATCCATTACACTACGCTGGCGATCGCGGCTGAGGGAAACCCAAGTCTGAATTTTATTCCGTAATGTTACTAAACTCCCCAATCGGGTTATCAAGTTGCGATAAGCACGTTCTCGCCCCAACCCCAAGTAGCGTTGACGTAAAATCCTCCAGCGATATTCCATCGCTTGCTTGGCGATATCTAGTTCTTTAGGATTATACAGATCGAACCGTTTTGAGTCAGATCCCAACAGCCAGAGAATAATGCTTTGCCTTGCGGCTTCATTTTGGTCTGGACATTCCACAGCCAAGCGCTTTTGCCAATCTAGAGCCAGTTTTTCCACATCCGTTGTCATAGTGAGATTGCCTTCCTCAAAACCCAGTCTGAGGGTGGCGATTCCCTGCCTCCTAGAACCTCCATACTCTATATACTCGACAATAGTTTCCTTTTGCTCCGAGTTTGTGGTGAATACTCTAAGTTGTGGGGTAGCGGTTTCCTGTATTGAAGAAGCTACAACCTGTACATTCTGGACAGGAATACCCAATATTTCAGTCAGCTTTCCTTCTCTGAACAGAGCCAAAATCTTCTCCATCCCCTCTTGGGAGCCTTCCAAAACTAACTTTACACTGCCTGTCTCAATTCTCTGTAGTGTCAAAGATGCATCTCCGGAAATTTGACGCAAATGAGCAATAATAGCTTCTGCTAGTGGCTTGTTAACTTCATCAATAGTGGCGCTCAATACAAATATATATTTAACAGGTTCTGGGTTATTCTTTACCTGTTTTTTTTTTCGTAAAGAACTGGGGTTAAATGTTCTGGAATACCTTCTATTTGAATCTCTACACAGCCAAACTTGTAAGCTTTATCAATTGAGCGGTTTGCAGCAAGTGCTTTGTAAAATCCAACAGCAAATGCGATCGCAGCCTTATCCCCAATTGCTTGATTCATACCAATAATGAAATTGATGTGCTGAGAAATTGCTTTTGCCTGAGTTTCTGAATAACAAGCATTCAAGATTACACAATTGACTTGTTCATCTACAAGTGCAAACAATGCCGCTAAAGCATCGGGTGTGACAGACTGAATTTTTCCTAATTCATCTTCAAAACAAAGCTCGCCAGTATTTGTACCATGACCAGAAAAATGTACAATATGAGGCTCAAAATCTAGTAGTGCCTGACTGATATCGCCTGGACGCACTGACATTCGTTGCTCTAGTACAAACTTCTCTCGGTATTTCCCAAGTTGTAGTCTTTCCTGAATATCTCGCAACTCTTGCCCCAAACGTAGCCGAGAAGCATCACTAGGATCGGATGCTAAAAACAATATTTTAATTGGATGATCGCTGTTCATGCAGAGGCATCGCACAAGTTTAATTGCTTATAATATAGCTTCCAAAGGTTCTTGAATGCGCAGCAGATTCTCGTCAGACATCGCATTCAGCCATCTCTCCGATTTAAAATATCTATAATTTAAATATCTAATCCAACTACCATTAAGTCGGGCGGATGTTCAACATTAAACTGGTAATATATCTCTCGTCGCTCTTGGGCTGGAAAAGTTAACAGCCATTCTAAAATCCCCATTTCACCGAGTTGAATTTGTGGATTGCTGCGACTGAGGCGTACTTTAATTTGCTCGTTGCGGCTAACTGGCAATTGTTCAGTTAATTTTAGATTTACTTCTTTCTCTAGTAAGTTAGTAACAATCAACCGATAACTATAAGTAATCCGGCGCTGGTTGCTAATTAATCTTTTATCTACCAGGCGTTCAACTAAGTCGCGCTCAATTTTTAAACCTTCGTCAATTCCTAAGTTCAGTTTGAATTCTTGCCCTGGTGCAATATTTTCTAACTGAGTTGTCCCAATAAAAACGTTATCGCGGAAAATATTCGCTTTGCCTGGTAACAAAGTCGCACCGTTGAGACTATTTTTCATATTCGCTTGCAGATAAGCAAAACTTACCAAGCGCGGCATTGCTACATAATCGAAGCTACAAGGATAATCATCGTTGAAAATCGTAGTTTTATGAGGTGCGCCATCGCTGGGAATGTTACCACCGCCATTCAATTTAAAGGTGACTACACTCCCTTCTTTGGATACTTCTGCTGTAATGGTTTCTGCTGGAATCAGACTATCTTCTGCAACTTCGTCTTGTTCTTCTTGCCAATCCACTCTGGCAGCAGAAGCAGGTGGCTCTGGTATGCTAGGGAGTAGTGGTGGCTGGGCAGCAAATCGAGCTCGTCGCATTCTTTGAGGAAGTGGCGTATCAATATACCAGGGTTCAAGTTTGGGTGGAAGTGTACCTAATCCCGGTTTAGCGGTAGAAAGAGTGAGATTTGCACCAATCCAATCTTCGCCAGTGCTTTGAGTGATTTCTGCAAGGTAACTCAGATGTACAATATCGCTGGTAGTGCTAAAGCGCAAGTCATAAAGCGGATTCCAACTAGCGCGATTTACTATGTAGGATATTTCTAATTCAAATTCGCCTTCACCCGCGACTTCAACGGCTACAACTAAGCTAAAACTCTCTTTAGGATGGGGCGTTTGGATTATTTGCAATGAGGTGTGGAGTGCTTGGAGTTGTTTGTCTAATTCCTGCTGTTGAGTTTTGCACTCTCCAGATGCGATCGCATATTCACTATACTGGCTGCCGAGAAAGTTCAAAAAATCCAAAGTTTCGCTGAGGCTGAGATTTTTCCGAGACAAACTTTGTGCAAAGGGTTCTTCTGTTTTTTCACGTAAGCCAGCGATAAAACTAGATTGCAATGCCAAAGCGTCTACTTGGGCTTGCAGGTGGCGTTTTTCTGCTTCTAATTGCTGAATTTGCCTTGTCAAATGTGCTACTCGCTCTGCTATAGGTTCAGTAGTGTAGATGCGATCGCTACTAACTCCCATCAAGCGCACCCCCACCGTACCTGTACCGCTAACCCGAACAGACTCAGTTTCTAGAGTCATTGGCACTGGGGTAATTACTAATTCCTGTTCAATTCCTGTTAAATCAACTACACCTCGCCGTGTAACCAATGCTCTGTCAGAATACACTGTAACAGCTACAATCTCGCTTTGTACTGTTTTGCGCCAAGATGGTATTTCCGGGTTAACCACTGCCAGTTTTCCCCCATTTTTAATGATTCTGCTGGTTAATTGTCAATGTTTATCGGTCTAACAGTCAACCCTTTTAGAGAATTCGTAATTCGTAATTCGTAATTACAAATTACGAATTCTTTTATCCATGAATTGGTTCAAACGTACTATAAGTAGTATCAGCTTTTTGTTTAACAATATTTTTTGCCGCTGCTAGTAGATACTCATAATAGGCACGAGCGACGATAGATAGCTGCTTGCCAGATGGATAAACCATGTACCAATCCCGCTGAATGGGGAAGTGTTGCACATCTAAAATGCTAAACTCTGAAGCGTCTGATAGTAAGGTATGACGTGATAAAACAGAAATTCCTAAACCACCTGCGATCGCTTGTTTAATCGCTTCGTTACTTCCCAATTCTAGCTTGACTTTTACTACTACCCCTTGTTCTTCAAAGAGCTTTTGGACGGCGCGACGAGTTCCTGAACCTGGTTCCCGCATAATAAAAGGTTCGTTAGACAGACGTTGTATAGGAATATTTTTTTCTTTGGATAAAGGATGATTAGTCGGTGCAAAGACTATCAAAGGATTTTCTAGAAATGGTTCACAAGTCACATCTATATTGTCTGGAATTTGACTCATAATATATAAGTCATCCAAATTTTGACTCATCCGCTCTAAAATTTGTTCGTGATTTGTTACTTGCAGCGAGATATCAATCCCTGGATAAAGTTCGCAAAATGGCCCTAACAAACGTGGGATAAAATATTTTGCTGTTGTAATCACTGCCAAACGTAATTGTCCCTGTTTTAGCCCTTTTAAATCTGCCACCTTCATTTCATACTGGGCTATATTGTGAAAAATCTGCCGACAAGTAGCAAACAACTCCCGTCCTGCCTCTGTCAGATACAATCGCTTCCCCACTTGCTCAAATAATGGCAAACCTACTGATTTTGTAAGTTGCTTGATCTGCATAGAAACGGTAGGTTGGGTAAGAAACAATTCCTCAGCAGCACGAGTAAAGCTACTGTGCCGTGCCGCTGCCTCGAACACCTTTAACTGGTGCAGCGTCGCTTGGTTCAAGAGTGATTCTCCTATATATAGCGATTAATAGATATAAAACTAGTATTGCTGAACACTGGCAAATGATATAGTGATGCTCACAGAAAGTTACGAGTTTTATCATAGACAAAACTCTATTACTTATATTAAAACAAAAGTATTTATTTATGGATTGAAAGAGCTATTATTCAGAATAGCTAAAGCGTAAGATGCCTTCTATCTAAACGATGAATGCTGAACGATGATTTGACAAAATTCATCTATCATCATTCATCATTCCATAATTCTTCTTGAACTTTTGTCGGTAGCTTGGTTAAGTCTGGTAATCTTAGTACCTCGATCTCCGCAACTTGTTCTTTTTCTTTAACATTCACTGGCAAGTTTAACGGTTCGCGTTCTTCTATCCAGCAGCTTGCCAATGGCAAAGTTAACTCCATTTCATCCAGAGGTCGAGGAATTACCATCACTGCATTCAATTCCCCAATGCGTTCTGCTTCAAACATTCCCGCTTCCACTGCTACCGCCACATTTGCTACGGAACCACGAATAATAGCCGTACACAAACCCGCACCAATTTTTTCATAAGCTGCTAAATGAACATCAGCAGCTTTGAGCATCGCATCACACGCTCCGACCATCGCGGGAAATCCTCGCGTTTCTACCAAACCAATTGCTTGGTTACTCAGACGGCTAGAATTGCCCTCTTCCATCAATTTAGTGAAACGAGTTGTAATGGGAAGTACTATATCTAGGTTGGGATAAGGTCGGGGAATCACCAAACTAGAAACCAACTGACCAAACTGTTCAGCCGTTTGCACACCTGATTCTACCGCCAGACGCACGTCAGCAATTCCACCCCGAACGATCGCAGTACAATGACCACTACCAATTTTTTCATACCCAACTAGGTGAACTCCCGCTGATTTCAGCATCATATCAGCCGTCCCAACGATTGCCGGAAAGCTACGGCAAGAAACCAAACCCAAAGCAGTATCCTGAAAGGTTTCTTGACTACTCGCTCCCTGGATAGTACGAATCGACCGTTGATTATATGTTTCCATGATGAATTCTCCAAAATACGGAAAAAGCCGACAACTTACAATTAACACTTACTCTGACTAATCGTCAGGGTTTGGGTCGTTCAAGGATTGTCTATGAGGAAACAATGTAGTCAACAGTCTGCTTATGCTCCCTTGTCCATAAATTTGAGTACCAAAACCATTAGGGGATTCTAAGGCAGACTGACTGGGATCTAAATGATGTTCTGTTGACTCTTGGGATTCCTCCAAGGCCGAGTCAGTATCATTGGTCGGTTCCTCCACAGGAGGAGACTGACTTTCGGGAGTGACGGGAGATTTAAAATAAGAAATCGACTTGTTTTGTTTGAAATCTACAAAAGCCGAAGCTGAGAAGTTAGTTGAGGAAACTACCTTTTCCTCAACTCCACCTGAGCTATTTTCTTCTTCCTTAGGTGGTCTATTTGTAGTAGAAGTTGGGTTATTTGTAGATGCTTCTAGCTGTTTTTTTGGCTCAATCTGCCGACTGGTGTCTCCTAAAATTGAACCAGGCGGTACTACTTGTTCAGGTTCAACCGAATAGTTAAAAACTGTAGTCGCTGAACCAATACAAGCATTTGCGCCAATTTTGCCTTTGCCAATCATCAAAAAACCGGCTCCCAGGTTTGCACCTGCTTCTATCTCTAGGGTGCCTTCATGGACTTGGAGAATTGCTCCCATACCAATACAGACCCCTGGCCCAATGACGATCTTGCTGTTTACAGCCGCTTGGAGGATTACCCCAGGTGCAAGTACCGCGCTTGGATGAATAGTCACCTCACCACTAATGTAAGTATCAAAGTTATTGCTGAGGCGCAGTAGCGGCACAGACATGGAAATTTTAACCTCGCAAGCCCTAAGAAGATAGGAGTTAAAAGTGAGGAGTTAGGAGTTAGTTAAAAGTGGGGGAGTTATAAATTTTCAGTTTGGAGTTATCAATTAACAATCTTTTTTAACTCCTAACTTCTAACTCCCAACTCTTGTACAGACGCGATTAATCGCGTCTCTACTCCTAACTCCTTAAGGTCGTTGAATAATCGTTTCTAATACACGACGCTTGGCTTTGGGGTCAACACCAATTAAGCGCACATATTCCCCTTGGTATTCGCCGAGTTGTCTTTCTATGGCGGCGATCGCTTCTCTTTCTGAGGAGGCTTGAATTTGACCAGTGCTAGTCCAAGAACCTGTACGGAATCGTCGTTGATCTACGTGTTCAATGCTAATTTTTGAGCCGCTAGCCAATAATTGCCGGAGTTGGTCTACTACTTCACTACTTAAGCGGGTACTAGTAGCTGTTGCTGTTGCTGTTGCAGAGGGCGCACTGCTAGTATATGATTTCTGACTACCAGAGGAGGCTACTTGACCATTTGGACGTTGGATAATGGTTTCTAATACCCGCCGTTTGGCTTTCGGGTCAATACCAATTAAGCGTACATATTCCCCTTCGTATTCGCCGAGGTGTGCTTCTATGGCGGCGATCGCTTCTCTTTCTGAGGAGGCTTGAATTTGACCGATACTAGTCCAGGAATTTATACGGAAACGGCGCTCATCCACGTGTTCAAGGCTAATTTTTGAGCCGCTAGCCAATAAATGCCGAAGTTGGTCTACTACTTCAGAACTCAAACGGTTAGTGCTAGGTGTTCCCCTATCATAGGATGCTGTACTACTACTAGTACTAGTATATGATTTCTGACCACCAGAGGAGGCTACTTGACCATTTGGACGTTGAATAATGGTCTCTAAAACCCGCCGTTTTGCTTTGGTGTCAATACCGATTAAACGTACATACTCACCTTGATGGCTTGCTATACATTCTTCCAAAGCGGAGATGACTTGATTTGTGGAAGTTGCATCAATTGGCGTGCAACTAGTCCAGGAACCAGTACGGAAACGACGCTCATCTACGTGTTCCATACCAATTTTGTAACCACCTGCCAAGAGTTGGCGGATTTGCTCTAGAGTTTCGCCACTGATTGTGCCACTGCTAGAACCGTTACCGTTACCATTACTGCTGCTGTAGCTGCTGTAACTGTTATTGCCATGACTAGCCGGCGCTTTAAAGCTGCTAGCTGGTTTTGCATCATCATCGGGACGTTGGATGATGGCTTCTAGCACGCGCCGTCTACCTTTGTCAATGCCAAACAGTCGGACATACTCGCCGCTATGCTCTTGTAGACAGCCTTCTAATGCTGCGATCGCTTCACCAAGCGATCTCGGTTCGATTGGTTGGCAACTAGTCCAAGAACCCGTGCGGAAACGTCTTTGGTCTACATGTTCCGTACCAATTTTATACCCTTGCCCCAATAGATACCGCAACTGATCTATTGTTTCTCCACCCAAGCTATTGCTCGACACTTCACTACTCCTTTCCAACTCTAAAACAGTAATACCATTACCTGTATAAGATTTAGCGTTCTCATCCCGAATGGGTGCTATACATTTAGTATCCGCAGCACAGAGATAACCAGCTCGTAATGCCTGATTAATTCCAACCACATGATGAGCAAATTCTTTATCTTGATCTTGCACATCTGGCAAGCGATCGGCTTGCTGCTGGCTGGTAATTATCGCTCCCGAAGGTACATACTTCCCAGAGGGAATCTCTACGTCTTGAATCAAAGCGTGCATCATTACGATGCAACCTGCACCCACCCTGGCATTAAATATCGTAGAGCGAAAGCCAATGAAGGAATTATCACCTACATAAGCTGGCCCGTGAATTAGAGCCATGTGGGTAATGCAAGCGTTTTTACCAATCCATACTGAGTATTTATTTTGGTCATCGCCAATTACTCGGCCTTGCTCCAACCCATGAATGACAACACCATCTTGAATGTTGGTGTTTTCACCCAGATAAAAAGGTGTGCCTTCATCCGCTCTAATCGTAGTCCCCGGAGCAACGATTACATTTGCACCTATTCGTACATCCCCAATCAGATTGGAGAATGAATGCACAAAAGCAGTTTCATGGATTTTGGGTTCAGCTAAATTCCTTGACCACGGGGTTGGGGGTGCCGCCGTGCTGCGGACTGCCATCGCGAGATTCCTCCTGTATTGTCATTGTCAGTTGTCATTTGTCATTTGTCTTTTGTCATTTGTCGACAGCTAATAACTAATACAACTCTTGGAGAGGCTGCGCTAACAGCTTCTCTTAGAGACGCTAACCGAACAAGGTTCCTGAGCGTAGTCGAAGGGCAGCACAAGTGACTAATGACCAATGACTAATGACTAATGACTATCGATATTGATCTTTTTTGCTGTAAATTAGGCGATCTTCAACGTGAATGGTGTCTACGATCGCCACTACTACTGCATCTAATGGACGTTGTTCATTTCCAAGCACTTGACGAGCAACACTGCCACGACTGACAAGTACCCACTCATCTACTCCTGCTCCTACACTATCTGCTGCTACTTCATATTGTGGCAGGATGTTTCCGTTTTCATCCACTAATTGTAACAACAGTAGTTTTACACCTCTAAGACTCGGATCTTTTTGGGTGCTAACTACTGTGCCGCGAACTTTGGCAACTTGCATTACAAATTACGGTCTTCTACCAAAAGGACGAATTGCATTCACATTTTCCCGGAACTGCTCTACGTCTTCGGTATAACGAATTGGGAGGACGTATTCCAAGTTTTCGTGAGGACGAGCAATGATATGAGTAGACAATACTTGTCCGCCGTTGACCCGCTTTACAGATTCAACTCCTGCGGCCACAGAAGCTTGCACTTCCGAAACGTCACCCCGAACAATTACCGTCACCCGACCACTACCGATTTTTTCATAACCTACTAAAGTGACGCGGGCAGCTTTCACCATTGCATCAGCAGCTTCCACCACTGCTGGAAAGCCCAGCGTTTCAACCATTCCCACTGCAATTGACATTAGTTTTAATCCCTATTTCAAAGTTTTTAGTCTTGGACAAAAGTGATACTCTTTTCAGGCAAAAAGCGTTAATTACTTTGTTTAAACAGCTTTTAAGTACGGAATTGTTCCACCGCTTCTGTGTAACGTATCGGCAAGACGTATTCCAGGTTTTCGTGAGGACGAGCAATGATGTGAGTGGATAACACTTCACCACCAAAGACTCTTTTTGCCGCTTCAACCCCAGCAGCTACGGATGCTTGCACTTCCGATACATCTCCCCGAACTATTACGGTGACGCGAGCGCTACCAATTTTTTCATACCCTACTAAGGTGACACGGGCGGCTTTCACCATCGCATCAGCAGCTTCCACCACTGCTGGAAAGCCCTTCGTTTCAATCATTCCAACTGCAATTGGCATCGCAGAACTCCTACAAAATTAATGCAATCTGTACTGTCGTTTGAATTTTTTGACGGGGAGAGCCTGATCTTATAGCTAAGAAAACACTTCCAAATTAAGCATAGGAAAGCTTGGCGTTCCTGGCAATATAAATTACTATAATAGTTTATGATAAGAAAGTTTTAAAAAACTTAACAAAAAGTTATCTAGGCTTCTGAGCAATTAAAGTTTACAGATTCCTTGAGCAAGCACTTATGCTTTATAATTTCTTTATCACATTTATAAAACGACATTCATAACCAGGGCTAATCCTATCCGATCGAAGGTAAGCAGCGGCTGTATGTTTTGCTGTATCTATCTTTTCTCAAATATTTCTAAGTGTACAATGACTAGGTGAAACATATATAAGTTTTTTAAATATATTGTATAAATTACTTTGGTGAAAGTAGAAATACAAATGTAAAAAGGTCAGTGATATTAAGGCAAGTAAATGCTTTTGCTTATGTAAAGTTATATTTTACTTAATATTTAATAGGGTAGCGTTAAGTAAAAGTACTTCTGGAAGTTCAGTTAGAATAATAGTAAAGAAACATTGGTAATTTTGGTAAATTAATTTTATTAAATAAAAAATTGGTTGGAATTTTTTTAAAATCAAGGCTGAGTCATTAAGGGAAATTTAAATGGAGCAATTTCTATTTTCAACAAGTTGGTTTGTGCCTTTGTATAGCTTATCAGGCGCAATTTTGACCTTGCCGTGGGGAATAGGAATAATCAGGCGAACAGGGCCAAGACCTGCGGCATACTTCAACTTGTTGACGACCGTTTTAGCTTTTGTTCATAGCCTGTTTGTATTTAAAAATGTCTGGGATAGAGAACCAGAAACCTTACTAATCAATTGGTTCAAAGCAGCAGATTTAGACTTATCTTTTTCCTTAGAACTATCCCCAGTCAGCATTGGGGCAACAGTTTTAATTACAGGGTTAAGCTTACTGGCACAAGTTTACGCTCTGGGTTATATGGAAAAGGACTGGTCGTTAGCGCGTTTTTTTGGGCTGCTGGGATTTTTTGAAGCAGCGCTATGTGGTCTAGCAATCAGTGATTCTTTGTTTCTCAGCTATGCGCTTTTGGAAGTACTGACGCTTTCAACTTACTTGCTGGTGGGTTTCTGGTACGCTCAACCACTAGTAGTGACAGCGGCGCGGGATGCATTTTGGACTAAACGGGTAGGAGACTTGTTGTTGCTGATGGCTGTAGTGACACTTTCTACCTTAGCTGGGAGTTTGAACATTTCGGATTTATATGAGTGGGCGCAAACAGCTAATTTAAGTCCAATGACATCGACACTGCTAGGGTTGGCACTAATTGCTGGGCCTGCTGGTAAATGTGCCCAATTTCCACTGCATCTGTGGTTAGATGAGGCAATGGAAGGGCCCAATCCTGCCTCGGTAATGCGGAACTCTCTGGTAGTAGCTGGTGGTGCTTATTTACTGTATAAACTTCAACCATTATTAGCCCTGTCGCCAGTTGCCTTGAATGCCTTGGTAATCATGGGTACAGTAACGGCGATTGGAGCGACATTAGTATCCATAGCTCAAATTGACATTAAGCGATCGCTATCTCATTCTACCAGTGCATACATGGGGTTAGTGTTTCTAGCAGTGGGGTTACAGCAAGGGGGTGTAGCCTTGATGTTGCTGTTAGCTCATGCGATCGCTAAAGCGTTATTATTTATGAGTTCTGGTTCAGTCATCTTAACTACCCAAAGCCAAGATTTAACAGAAATGGGCGGTTTGTGGTCGCGGATGCCAGCCACCACCACAGCCTTTGTAGTTGGTTCAGCCGGGATGGTAACACTGCTCCCCTTGGGAAGTTTCTGGGCAATGTTAGCATGGGCTGACGGTTTCGTGAGTATTAGCCCTTGGGTAATTGGGGTTTTAATATTAGTCAATGGTTTGACAGCATTGAATTTGACGAGAGTATTTAGATTAGTCTTCTGGGGTAAACCGCAACAAAAGACCCGTCGTACCCCAGAAGTTGGTTGGCAGATGGCCTTCCCAATGGTGTTTCTGACAGTGCTGACTCTGCTTCTACCTTTGATGCTACAGCAATGGTACTTACTACCAGATTGGGAAAGTATTAATTGGTATGTGGTGTTAGCCTTGTTTGGGTCTACCGTAGTGGGGGTAGGTGTAGG
The DNA here is from genome assembly GCF_052692655.1 of Nostoc sp. DSM 114167. Taxonomy (NCBI): domain Bacteria; kingdom Bacillati; phylum Cyanobacteriota; class Cyanophyceae; order Nostocales; family Nostocaceae; genus Nostoc; species Nostoc sp. DSM 114167. The sequence continues at coordinate 735,587 of NZ_CP195116.1, read as the reverse complement.
GTGTACAGTTTACCTGCACAAAGCTTGGTCAAGATCCAGAATCTTAACGTGGAGATTTCTGCAAGATTTGTTAGGTTATGATTTTTATATTGACCGAGTTTATCTTGTAACCGTGGTAAGTGTAGTAGCACTGCTATCTAAAATCTCTGCTTGGAGCGATCGCTACTTGGTTGACGGTTTAGTAAACTTGGTTGGGTTTGCGACCATTCTCGGCGGACAAACCTTAAAGTACAGCATTTCTGGGCAATCTCAGGGCTATATGTTGACCATCCTAGCAGTTGTCAGCGTACTAGGTTTTTTCATAAGTTGGTCATTGGGTTTACTAGATAAATTGCCTTTTTAGAGAGACGCGATAAATCGCGTCTGTACAAAACGTAGAGACGCGATTTATCGCGGCTGTTATTCATGCCTCATCTCCCCTTACCCGAAGTCTATGCTTAGTGTTTTAATTCTAGTGCCGTTGATTGGCGCGGCTTTAATTGGTTTCTCGCCCTCTAGTATCAGTGGGAAATTTGCCCGTAGGGTGGCTTTGGTCTTTGCCATTATCGCTTTCTTGTGGACAATCGTATTAGTAAGTCAGTTCCATCCAGGAGAAATTACTCAACAGTTTGCTGAGTCTATCCCTTGGGTAGATGCTATAGGGCTGAACTATAACCTTGGAATAGATGGTTTATCTTTGCCGTTGCTGGTTTTAAATGGATTGTTAACTGCCATTGCCATCTACAGCAGCGAAGAATCGCTACAGCGTCCTAAATTTTATTACTCTTTGATACTATTATTAAGCGCTGGGGTGACAGGAGCCTTTCTAGCACAGGATTTACTGTTATTTTTCCTGTTTTACGAATTGGAACTAATTCCACTGTATTTGTTGATCGCCATTTGGGGTGGCGCCAAACGGGGTTATGCTGCGACTAAATTTCTGATTTATACAGCCGTTTCGGGAATCCTGCTTTTAGCAAGTTTCCTGGGTATGGTTTGGCTGAGTGGTTCCTCTAATTTTGCACTAGCAACCTTGAACGCGACAACTCTACCTCTAGCCACACAGCTTTTATTGCTAGCGGGAATTTTGATCGGTTTTGGAATTAAAATTCCCTTGGTTCCCTTCCATACTTGGTTGCCAGATGCTCACGTTGAAGCTTCGACACCGATTTCCGTGCTATTGGCTGGGGTACTGTTGAAGTTGGGAACCTACGGCTTACTGCGCTTTGGCATGAACTTGTTACCAGAAGCTTGGGCTTATGTGGCTCCTTGGTTGGCGATTTGGGCAGTAGTGAGCGTACTCTATGGTTCATCCTGTGCGATCGCCCAAAGCGATATGAAAAAAATGGTAGCATACAGCTCCATTGGACACATGGGTTACGTGCTTCTAGCGGCGGCGGCAGCTACACCTTTAAGTGTGTTAGGTGCTGTGATGCAAATGATTAGCCACGGCTTGATTTCGGCAATGCTGTTTTTGCTGGTAGGGGTTGTGTATAAAAAAGCCGGAAGCCGTGATTTAGCAATCATTCAAGGATTGCTGAACCCAGAACGAGGTATGCCAGTAATCGGTAGCTTGATGATTGTCGGAGTTATGGCCAGCGCTGGTATACCGGGAATGCTAGGGTTTATTTCCGAATTCGTAATTTATCGGGGAAGTTTTGCAGTTTTTCCAGTGCAAACTTTGTTATGTATGCTTGGTACTGGTTTAACAGCAGTTTATTTCCTAATACTCGTCAACCGCGCCTTTTTTGGACGTTTATCTTCACCTGTTGTTAATTTACCACGTGTGTATTGGAGCGATCGCATCCCAGCTGCAATTTTAGCTGTGCTGATTGTGATTTTTGGCATTCAACCTAGTTGGTTAGTGCGTTGGACTGAACCAACAATTACAGCAATGATAAATACCCAAAACGTAGTAGCAACAGTGTCCTTAGATAAAGCAATGGGGAATGGGGAGTAGGGAATGGAGAGATGAGGAAGATAGGGGGACAAGGGGACAAGGGGGTAAACAAAACTCCTAACTCCTAACTCCTAACTCCTAACTCTTAACTCAGCACTCCTAATGCCCAATGCCCCAATTCCTAAACTTTTTGGAGAGATGGCAATGGTAACTATTAAAAAGAAAGCTACTCACAATCCTTTAGCTGAGTATATTGAACGCCTACAAAATGGAGATGCATTACTCTTTGATAGTCCAGAGAATGTATTGGAAGTTGTTGGGATTCTGAAAAGCTATGGAGTAGTTTTAGATGCTTACTCAATAAATCTTAACTATATTGCCGAGCATCAGTTTTTAGTATTTTTCCCATTTTTTAAATACTTTAATGGAGACGTTTCTTTTCAGAAATTACTCCGTCACTGGTGGCACGACCGAATAAATTTTGAATATGCCGAATATTGCATGAAAGGCATGATGTGGCATGGTGGCGGCGGACTAGATACGTATTTAGATACACAAGAATTTCAAGAAAGAGCGCAAGCCGTTATCAACGCAAAATTTAAAAATAATCCCTTGATTTTGGGTATTAACCAACTGTTTCCAGATTTCTTAACAGAACAGTTGCGCGTCTCTGCTTACTACAGCGGTTTAGGTCAATTCTGGCGAGTCATGGCCGATATGTTCCTCAACTTATCAGACCGCTATGACCGAGGCGAAATCAAATCGATTCCCCAAGTTGTAGACCACATTAAAGCCGGGTTAGTGGCAAATGCATCAAACCCAATTACCTATGCTGTCAAAATTCGAGATAAGGTCTATGAAATAATTCCTAAAAGCGTTGGTTTGACTTTCTTAGCAGATACAGCAATACCTTATGTAGAGGCAGTATTCTTCCGGGGAACTCCTTTCCAAGGTACTGTTTCATACAACGCCCAAGCTTATCAAATCTCCCCAGATCAAAGTCGATTTCAATATGGTGCATTGTATGCCGATCCTTTACCCATCGGTGGCGCGGGTATTCCTCCTACCTTGTTGATGCAAGATATGCGTCATTATCTTCCAGAATATTTGCACGAGATTTATCGTCGCAGTCTTCGGGGTGAAGATGATTTGCGAGTTCAAATTTGCATGAGTTTCCAAAAATCGATGTTTTGCGTGACCACAGCAACGATTTTGGGACTGATGCCTCATCCTTTAGATACTAAAGATCCAAATGAGCAAAAAGGTAATCTAGTTTATTTAGAGAAGTGGATGAGTCGGTTCCAAACTTCGCGGTTGCTGGATGTGAATAAATGACAGATGATTCCACCATTACTCACGAGGCATTCAAGCAATTTGAGCGCGACAAATTTTCTCTTGTAGCTCAAGAATACGATCGCGCGATCGCTGTTGTGACTTCTCAGGTTGATGAAGCCATCTTGGATGCCGTCGGAGCTAAGTCTGGTACTCGATTGCTAGATGTGGCTTGCGGAACTGGCTGGCTTAGTGCCGCAGCACTAAAGCGGCAGGCTATAGTCACAGGATTAGACTTTGCAGAGAATATGGTGGCCATTGCCAGAGGGCGATGTCCTCAAGGGTCATTCTATCAAGGGGACGCTGAAAACTTAACTTTCAAGTCGGGTCAGTTTGAGGCGGTGGTTTGTAACTTGGGTATCCTCCATTTCCCAAACCCAGAAAAAGCGATCGCTGAATCCTTTCGCGTACTCAAACCGGGAGGCCGCTACGCTTTCACCTGCTGGACACCGCCAACACGCAATCCATTTATGGCTCTGATATTGGGTTCGGTGCAGACTTATGGCAGCATGGATGTGAATTTACCTTCTGGGCCACCCCTGTTTCGCTTTAGCGATCGCACTGAATGCGAAATGGTTTTAAGCGCCGAGGGATTTACTCAAGTATCTGTCACCGAACTGCCCATCACATGGACTTTCTCTACACCTGAAGATGTGATGCCAAAGATTACTGTAAGTTCGGTGCGTCTGGGGTCGATATTGGCAATGCAAACCGATGAGCAACGGCGTAATATTGAAAACGCAATTATCGAGGGAGCCTCAAAGTATATCACAGAAAATGGTGTGGAAATTCCCGCTTCTGTGATGCTGACTCTCGGTTACAAACCATAAGCTAGAACAACCTTTGAATTTAGTAATTTTTTAAGTATTTTTCCATGACAAAATTTATCAGCTTTTGCCCTCTACGCTCTACTTCTTGCTTTTTGATAACAATAAATCCCTGACTCTCAAAAAAAGGTTTAGCTGTAATACTAGCTTCTGCAAATAACTTTTCTAACCCTAAAGAGTTTGCTTTTAATTCAATCTGTTCTAAGATTTTCTTACCAACACCTTTCCTTTGAAAATCTTTATGGCAATAGAAACGGTCGATATGACCATTAGCCTCTAATTCTCCAAAACCAATAATTTTGTCTTCTTCTGCTACATAAGTAAACTTACTTCCTAAACTTTTAATCCAAACTTCAGTATCCATATTTGCTGGTGCCCAAGCATCTACTTGTTCTTGTGTGTAATCGTGAATATTCACTTCATGAATAGTGTCGTAGAACAACTTCATAATTTCTTCGGTATCAGCTATTTCGTATATTCTTAATTTCATAAAGAAAGTAATTAATCATAAATAATCCCTCTTTCCAGAAACAAGGCAGGAGGCAGGTGGTCACTGAGCGTTGGTCATTGAATCTCGACTTCGCGGTAATCGAGCGAAGTCGAGATTCAACTACCGCGTAGCCGAAATGAGTCGAAGAGAGGCAGAAGGCAGAAGGGAAGAGGATTTGACTTGTTTCTTCCATCCATTCCGTTATGGATGTAAATAAGTAGTTGATTTTTTATCGATATTATGCTTCTGGCTCAATGCCGAGCGATCGCAATTGAGCAGTCAGAATCTCATTTCGTTGGCGTTCAAGTTCTGCTCTTTCTGAGCCAGTCAACAACAAATTCCCTTGCAAATCCCACCAACGTAACCAGGGCAATTCCACGTTTTGATAAACTCCAAGCCTTATGCCTAATTCGACTCCTAAAGGAGGTATAGGATAATGTCCTCGTTCATTTGCTGCTAATAACTGGTATTGTCCACCAATGAATTTATACACTTCTATACTGGCTTTATTCACTTCATAAATGCCATAAAACGGAGTCCGAATTACTTGCTCATAAATCCAAAATTTGCCCTTCCAAGGGGTTGTATCTCTTTCCTCACCCCCATCTCCAGAGACGAATTCTAAGACAATTAATGGAGCGATGTGTTCTCGCCAAAATACATAAGAACGGCGCGTCAATCCATCGAGTAAAGGCGGGACATTTCCTACATAAAACCAATCTGGTACTGCTGCTCCTTTCTCTGGAGGATCTGTTAACCGCCAGTAAATACCTAAGTCCTGACCTATACAATATTGACCTTCTGGATGTAATTGCTGAAGAATGGGTGTAATTGAGTCAGTTAGTAAAATACTTTGGGGATGCTCTTGCCAAGTAGCATTAGATTTTGGTAGCTGCGTGTGGTCAGGAAATGGGGTGAGATCGGTATCGAGGTTGGTTGCAGAGGTCATAAAGTTACCTTTGCACTAGCTAAAGGTTGTTTTTAGTTTAGCAATAGAGGGAGAAAAAAGCTTAGGCGTAGCCCGCACTTCGGCAAAGCTCAGTGACCATCGTAGACATCGCACCAGTTCTGTTAAGCTAGGCTCAAGTTATTAAAGCTCTCTTGTGTGAGAATTAATCTAAGCATTTTGGGAGTTGCAAAGATGGCTTGGGTAGCTGGCGATCGCTTGCAAGGTGGAAAATACACCATTGAAAGAGAATTGGGAAGAGGACGCTTTGGCATTACTTATTTGGTCAAAAATCAGAATGGCGATCGCCAAGTCATTAAAACCTTAAATGACGATTTACTAAATTCCCTGAACCAGTTGGAACGCGGACGACTGGAAACAATGTTTTGGCAGGAAGCGGTAAAACTTACTCAATGTCAACACAAACATATTGTGCAGGTTGCAGAACCTTTCAAAGAAGGAGAACACTGGTGTCTGGTAATGGAATATGTGGATGGTGTCAGTTTAGCTGACCGTCGCCAACAAATACTTTCTGAATCAGAGGCTTTACGCTACATTCAACAAATTGGAGAAGCACTAATTGAAGTACATAAAAATCGGTTGATTCATCGAGATGTACATCCAGGAAATATCTTTTTGCGAGTGCGAGAAGGACAGCCGGAAGCGGTGCTAATTGATTTTGGTTTAGCTCTCGATTTCGATCATATTTTAACCACAAGTAGAACAAAGGAAACTTCTGAGGGATTTACACCGCCTGAGCTTTATGCCCAACATACTAAACCAACTGGAGCATATAGCGATATCTATTCTTTAGCAGCAACTCTTTATGTACTTCTGACTGGAAAAACACCAGTTAGTGCGCTCAAACGTAAGGTGGATAACGCTCCTTTAGTGGAACCGAAAAAACATAATCCTCAAATTAGCGATCGCACAAACCGAGCAATTTTAACAGGTATGAAGCTAGACCAGAAACAGCGATCGCAATCGATGCGGGAATGGCTCGATTCTTTGGGTTTGACAAGAGAAAACTTGCAGCCTTCAGTAATTGAACCATCTAAAACTAACTCAAATTGGGAGCGAAACATCCAGTTTTGGGGAGTGGTGATAGCTGCGATCGCAGCTATTGGAGCCTTACTCTCAGGCATTGCTGCTTTGAGTCCTATTCTCAATCCATCTTCATCTTCCAATCAACCATCACAGTCTTCCAGTCCATCACCTACAAAAATACCGTAGAATTAGCTAAACTCTCATCAAGATGCTGACATTAAAGTAATTTTTTACTTAGAGGTATTCATGCCCTGGATAGCAGGACAACAATTGCAAAGTGGCAAATATGTAATTGAGACAGTCCTGGGACAGGGAGGATTCGGGATTACTTATAAGGCTTTGCACGTTGAACTAAATCAGATAGTTGTAATTAAGACACCTAATGAATATCTCAGCCACGATCCGGAATATGAAAAGTACATAGAGAGATTTATCCAAGAAGGGCGGATACTCGCACGCTTATCAAAAGACCCCCATCCTCATATTGTGGGAGTGATTGATTTGTTTCGGGAAGGTGTTACCCACTGTTTAGTAATGGACTTTGTTGAGGGAGAAAATTTGTTTGAGGCGGTGAGGCGTAGGGGAGCTTTACCAGAAGCAGAGATTCTACCCTGCATCCGCCAGATTGGGGAAGCTTTGAGCGTAGTGCATCAAGCAGGTTTAGTACATAGAGATGCCCATCCTGGAAACATCATGGTGCGGAGAAATAGCAAAGCGGTTTTAATTGACTTTGGAATCGCCAAAGAACTTTTACCTAAAACTTTGAGTTCAAACGGTATTGCGGGTAATGAAGGGTTTGCGCCTTACGAGCAGATGAGCAGAGGCAGTCGAGAGCCAACGGTTGATGTTTATTGTCTAGCTGCCACACTATATTATGCAGTGACAGGTCAACGTCCCACAACTTCTCTAGCTCGCAAGCTTGATGATATGTCTCTGACTCCTCCTAAACAAATTAATCCAAGCATCAGCGATCTATTAAATCAAGCAATTCTTAAGGGCATGGGGCTGGAGGCAAAAGACCGCCCTCAGTCGATGCAGGTATGGTTGAATATGCTAGAAGCACCAAAAGCAACGCCTCCACCATCTGTTGCTCCAGTTCACAAAAAAGAAGTTGTTCGTCCCCAAGTCAAGCTCAAATCAAAGGCAACTTCAGATAAACCAGCTACTAAATCACCTAGAATTATTCCCTGGGGCTGGTTGATTGGTGTATTGTTAAGTTACCTACTGGTAGGCTACTTGTTAGCCACGTCTAACGTTTCGTACATAATTTGGGCTTGGGCTGTGGCTGTGGCTTGGGCTTGGGCTGGGGCTGTGGCTTGGGCTTGGGCTTGGGCTTGGGCTGTGGCTGGGACTGGGGCTTGGGCTTGGGCTTGGACTGGGGCTTGGGCTGTGGCTGTGGCTTGGGCTTGGGCTGGGGCTTGGGCTGTGGCTGGGGCTGGGGCTTGGGCTGGGGCTGTGGCTGTGGCTGGAAATAAATTACTAGAATCTTTTAGCAAATTTCATACTTTTCTAATTTTAGCTAGCACTTCTAGTATAGGGTTGGTCTTGGGATGGTTAGGACATAAGATTTTTAATACAAGTTCATAGCTTGCTCAAATCCTAGAAGCTAAATGACAAAAGATTTTGTAGCTGTTGTATCAAGTAGAAAAGCGATGTCTAACAACAAGCCGCTACGCATCTACGCACCTTTAACCTCATACCAAAATATTAAATTTCTGGCTCAATACTAAGCGGTGATTTTAAGAGCGTTGTTATGGAAGACAAGCTAAGTAAATAAACTGATATCTACATTAAAATAGTCCGCCAACGCTTTTGCTTGAGTTTTACTAATGGTGCCGCCATTAACAATTTGCAAGGCAATTTCCCATGAACCAATTACCTCAGCTAATGCTTCCGTTGTAGTATCGCGTGCGTCCATTAGATGTACTAACATCGAATTGGGTGTACCTTGGAGAATTGGGTAATGGGTATCTTCAAACAGCTCAATTAAAGTCACCAACAGTTGCAACAGCATCTCTTCTTCTGGTGTACGATTGGGACGATGTTCTAAGGTTAATGCGAGTGCGTAGACGCAAAGCGGCTTGTCTGTGACATCGCTTGTTCGTTTTCTGCATCCGTGGTAATGATTTTGGGCTGATACTCAGCTAGCAATTTACCATAAGATTCTGAATTAAAAGTACGGGTCATTTTTCCATTTATAGCTTCCGGTTCAACGCCGAGCGATGTCTGAGGACAACCTGCTATGCATCTACGCCATACTTCTCTAAAACTCAAGCGATCGCTATTTAAATGTTATCTTTTTTTTATTGGTTCACTACCTAACCAAAAATCTCCCGATTGGAATTCGGGAGAGTGTCAAAAAACCCAAATGTATTGTCTCTATCAAGCAACAACTTCTTGCTTAGGCTTCCGCGCTGGACGCTTGCGATCGCTGCGGCGAACGCCCCCTGCCATTTTGTATTCATCGCTATTCTTGCCATACTTTGCAGCTACGCTAACTAACACATGTTCTGTTAATTCCATCAGCGACTTTTCGGCTAATTCAAAGGTTCCCTGAGTTAGATCCACGGTGGAGAGGGTGGAGTTATAAGCTTCCAACTTGTCCTGTGTTTTTTTGATGGCGTCGGCAAAGGTGTCAATAGTGATTCCATTACCTAAATCTAAGGTGGGACTAATCGATTTCAAAGCCGCAATCCGACGCTGTGCCCTATCAAGTACTTTAGACCCACGTTTTGGACGTGACATAAATAACTTTCCTTTTATCGATCGTGCACTAGGATAAAAACTGAGTTCTATCCTTGTCTCTACAACATTAAGATAAACAAAATTGTGGCTATCGACACCCGCAATATTCAGTATTGTTTAAAATTTTTAATACAAAAAAGTATATTTTTTACGTAAATTTATTGAGATTTATCTGAATTCAATAAACGACTGCCCGAATTCAATAAACGACTACCCAAATTCAATAAACGACTGCCCAAATTCAATAAACGACTACCCAAATTCAATAAACGACTGCCCGAATTCAATAAACGACTGCCCGAATTCAATAAACGACTACCCAAATTCAATAAACGACTGCCCGAATTCAATAAACGACTGCCCGAATTCAATAAACGACTACCCAAATTCAATAAACGACTGCCCGAATTCAATAAACGATCGCCCTGATTCCTCATGCTTAATCTATGTAAAAATATTTAGAAAATATCTTTACAAGTATAAAAATATACTCTACTATAAAAGCATAAGAAAGGCGATCGCCCTCGCGCAAGAGTCTGCGATCGCCTTCTTTTAACCCCAAAATCGGAGTCAAATATTATCATGGCACAATCAAACAAGTTCGCCAAATCACAACTAGCCCAGTTTCTCGGCACAAAAGGCGGTGACGTACCTCCTTTCCATTCATCTTTCCAAGACTCATCACCCAGAAGAGAACGGATTAAACATTTATTAATTGGTTCACCCAAAGCTGTTACCGCCACCATTCACTTGTTGCATGTTTTGGGCTATGCAAATGTAGGTGATTGGAGTCCACTACTACCAACAGCTAATCCCAATGAAATGATGAGTATTTTAACCCGTCAGATTTTGACGCAATAATTTATACTGGGGTGCAAAGGGCACCCCTACATCCCATATTCTGCATGAGTAATGGGCAAACTACTTTTTACTGCAAATAGTAGTAAAACCTTTACTTTCTCTAGCAGTTTCTACTTCATGAAAATGATTTATTGACCAGTGGCATAGTAGCCGAAGTGGCTCAACTAACGTTTCTCCCAACGCTGTCAAGGAATACTCTACAGTAGGAGGATTAGTAGGATAAACTTTACGCTTCACAAGACCATCTCTTTCTAAATCACGCAGAGTACGAGTTAGCATTCGTTGTGAAACACCTCCAATTTCTCTATGCAACTCACCATAGCGTTTCTTACCTTGGGATAGAACGTAGATGATTGCTGTAACCCATTTGTCAGAAACCAGTTCAAGTGTCTGCCGTAAATAAGGATGATCGTTGAGGATTTGAGGTGATTGAGCCATATTTAAGATAGATCCCTACGTACACTTGTGTTCCTACTTGTGCAATGCTTGATGTTCGTTTCAGAATAAGTCTAGAGATTTCTAAGATCGTATCAACAGTCAACTAAAAAAATAGCACAATGAAATTTTCTGACTTCACTCAAGAAAACTCGGCTATGCTTCTGATCGATCATCAAGTTGGCACTATGAAGCTGATCAAAAACTTGCCTCTGACCGAGGTAGAAAAGAATACTCTTGCACTTGCAAAAGTGGCAAAGGTACTTAAAATACCTGTGGTTTTGACAAGTAGCCAAGAGGAGCGGTTTCAAGGTTTGCTGATGACTGCTTTAGCACAAAGTCTACCTAAAGCTTACGAGGTAAGAATCAAGCGTGCAGGTATTGTAAATGCTTGGGACGATAAGAACTTTGTTCAAGCAGTCAAAGATACAAATCGTACTAATTTAATTATGGCTGGCATAACTACTGACGTTTGTTTAGTTTATCCGGCTATCAGCGCAGTGCGTGAAGGCTACAGTGTTCAAGCAGTTATGGATGCTTCCGGTTCACCATTCTATCTCTCGGAAGATTTAGCACGGCAACGGATGCGTGATGCTGGGGTTGTGCTAACTGCTACAATCACTTTGATTGCCGAGTTAGTTAAGGATTGGAGCCGTCCCGAAGGCGTGGAGTTACAGCAATTACTGTTTAGTGATATATTGCCCCCTGAGTTCATTGAAGGCAATAGCACTCCATATTAAGAGGCTTCCAAAAAATAAATTATCCCAAATTAATTGTCCGTCTGTAGGGTAGCACAGCTGTGCTACCCTACAGACGCAGGCATCATTATTATACAGTACAAATATACTAATTAGCTGCTAAAATGCTTTAAAAGTCAGCTAGCCTTGCTTGAGGTAGTATGAAAAAAATCTCAGATACAGACAAAAAGCCCATTTTGCTGTTCCAGCCTACATTTGTAACTACTGCTATAGTGCCACTGCAACCCCAAGAAAAAAAAATCATCAGTGAACAGGAGCGTTTTATAACACAAGTCGAACGCATCAATCAGATGGCGGAAGAGTTAGAAGCAGCGATATTAGAGTTGAAAGCGATCGCTAATAAAATGAATACTCAAAAACGTTGCCCATTCTTGATAAAGGAGATATGTAAAAATATTTGTCAGTATTTCGCAGTTAGCATCCCTTGGGTGAAACGAAAGTCTGACGAATCATTTATTTTGACAACGCGAAAAGTTGATTTATTCCGAGCCGAAAGGGAAGCTGCACTGCTAGCACAGCAACTTCGTCAGCAAACCAAAAAAAGATTAGCATCGCAGCGACACAGAAAAAATAAGAATGGGGCTGAAGCAGACACAAAACGCTTCTTCAAAAGGGTATTAGTCAACAAATCTTAAAATTATCAACATTCAACGGCATCTCATCCCTGAGGTTGTAACAGTTATGCTGATTGAAGTGGCAGAAGGAACTTATTCCTCAAAATTGCTAGATACCACACTTCTTGGCATTTGTAGGGAAAAGGGTAAGGGGGAAGGTGGGGCCCCCTCTGGGGATAAGGGGCAGGGGGAAAGGAATAATAAAAAACCTTTTCCCTTTTACATGAGTCCCTTTTCCCACAAGAGTGCAAAAATTACTTTTGCAAGAGGTCTACTACACTGCCATTATTTCTTTGCAACCATAGTTGGTGACAAAGAAACAAAGCCGCCCTGATATTTGCACTTCCGTAAAACCAGAGTGTAACATCAGGGACAATCAATCAGCGCCCAGAAGAGGTAAAAAGAAGGTGTTAAAGACACTTTTAGTGATTGCCATTGGTTTTTTACCGTCCCTATTTTCCCTGTGGATGATCCGTAGAACCCAGCGATCGCGGTTGCGAATGAGGCAAGCAGCCATGAATTTTCCAGTGGTACAGGGACGGCAAAACCTTAGACCTGTGGAAGGCGATCGCTATTATTTAGAAGGGGTAGGTTATCTGATTGGCGATATCAGCTGTAAGTTTAATGCCCGATCTGGCTATATCCGCTGTGCTATTAATCCCGAAGGCCCGTGTAACGGTTGCCGTCACTACGAACCTAGAGAATTAACTGGTAATGAAAAAAGCACTTAAGATTCCTTACTCAATACTCAATCCACTCTTGTGGGAAAAGGTTTTGGTTAAAGGGGAAGGAAAAATACAAAACCTTTACCCTTTCCCTTTTCCCGACAAATGCCAAGAAGTCTAATAATTTGTATTTACAAGCACTTTGAATATTTCTCTTTGCATGGTCAAATAAGAATGATTTAATAGAATTCGTGCAAAAGTGTAAATCTGCATCATTTTGTTTGCAGATTATGAAAAATACTATTAGCTTTTGCCGAATATCTCATAACTAGATGATTATCCAACGATGAACAACGCGATCGCTCGGACAACAGCATTATTATCAACTTGCGCTTTGCTACTAACAGGCTGTGGTGGTGGCACTAGCACAGTGACAAATTCTCCCACTAATAGTCCAAATAGTATTCCAAATAGTACCCCTAATAATACTGCAACCAATACCCCAGCAACAACGGATACATTATCAAGTGCTATTCCTATTGGTATTGGTGTTGCCCAAACTAGCAATGTGGCATTACTAGGTCAAGAGCAAGTCGCTGGAGCTAAACTTGCCCAGAAGTATTTTAATAGTAAAGGTGGTGTTAATGGTACACCAATTAAATTAGTTTTTCAAGATACTAGCGGTGATGAAGCAGGAGCAATTAACGCTTTTCAAACTCTAATTAATAAAGATAAAGTTATTGGAATTGTGGGCCCTACTTTGTCACAGCAAGCTTTTAGTGCCGATCCCATTGGCGAACGGGCAAAAGTACCAATTATTGGCCCATCAAATACTGCTAAAAATATTCCCGAAATTGGTGATTACGTTGCTCGTGTTTCTGCACCAGTTTCCATTGTTGCACCTAATTCGGTGAAAGCGGCACTTAAGCAAAATCCCCAACTAAAAAGAGTCGCAGTTTTCTACGCCCAAAATGATGCATTTAGCAAGTCAGAAACGGAAATTTTTCAGCAAACAGTTAAGGATCAAGGGCTAGAATTGGTAACAGTGCAAAAATTCCAAACTAGTGACACAGATTTTCAAAGTCAAGCAACCAATGCGATTAATCTCAAACCAGATTTGATAATTATTTCTGGCTTGGCTGCTGATGGTGGTAATTTAGTTAGGCAATTGCGGGAACTGGGTTATAAAGGTTTAATTGTCGGTGGAAATGGTCTAAATACATCGAATTTATTGCCAGTTTGTAAAGCGCTTTGTGATGGGGTATTGATTGCTCAAGCCTACAGTCCAGAACATCCAGGTGAAATTAACGCGGCATTTCGTAAAGCTTATATTGAAGAATATAAAAAAGAACCACCTCAATTTAGCGCCCAAGCTTTTGCAGCAGTGCAGGTTTATGTCGAAGCACTCCAATCTTTAGATAAAAAGAGCAAAGTCAACAAACTACAGCTACCAGAATTACGGACGCAGCTAAACAAACAAATACTTGAAGGAACATACAATACACCATTGGGTGAAATTGGTTTTACTCCTACAGGTGAAGTTGTGCAAAAAGATTTCTATGTTGCCCAAATCAAAATGGAGAAAGATGGAAGTCAAGGTAAATTTACATTTTTAAAATAGTTGCTAAATGAATATTAATATCTTTTTGCAACAATTATTAAATGGGTTATCCATTGGCAGCGTCTATGCAATTTTTGCCTTGGGATATACCTTGGTTTATTCGATTTTGGGCATTATTAATTTAGCTCATGGCGCGATTTTTACCTTGGGTGCATATTTCACTTATGCGCTGATGGGTGGGAACTTTGGATTTAATGGTTTGCTGGCTAATGCAGCCTTGCCGATAAAATTACCATTTGCTATATCCTTGATTTTAGGAAGCACCTTGGCAGGATTGGTAGGAGTAGTAATGGAACGCGTTGCTTTTCAACCTTTGCGTCGTCAAGGCTCCGATCCTTTACTAACTGTTGTTTCCAGCTTAGGGGTAGCAGTGGTAATTGTGAATTTAATTCAATATTTAGTAGGTGCGGAAAGTTATACATACCCCGCAAATACTTATGGTAATTTGCCACCCGCGATTAACTTTGGTAGTTCAGAAAACCCAATTCCGATTCGTAGCGTTCAAGTGGTAATTTTTACTGTGTCAGTAGCAATCGTGGTAATTCTTACCTATTTTATCAATCGAACTAAATATGGTAAGGCAATGCAAGCGATCGCAGAAGATCCAACTACAGCTAGTTTATTAGGAATTAATAGCGATCGCTTTATCATCCTAACATTCTTCATCAGCAGTTTTTTAGCAGGATTAGCAGGAACTTTAGTTGCTTCTAGTGTTAGTATTGCAGGGCCATATTTCGGCATTGCTTTTGGTTTGCGCGGTTTAGCAGTAATTGTTTTAGGTGGTTTAGGTAGTATTCCTGGTGCGGTGGTAGGAGGTTTGTTAATTGGATTAGTTGAGGCATTTGTCCCTGTTGATTATTCTGGATATAAAGATGCAGTAGCCTTTGCAATTTTGTTTATCATGCTATTAGTTAGACCTCAAGGTTTGTTAGGGCGGCGGTTTATTCAGAAAGTTTAAAGAGAGTAGCGCTATGAAAACATATACTAAACAAAAATTAACTTTTGACCAATTTTTAGAACAGTGTCCAGAGGAGGGATTATATGAACTTGTGAATGGAGAAATTATAGAAGTGCGTGCAACCAGAAACCATAATGATGTCGCTGACTTTATATTGGTTGCTTTCAATGATGAAATTAGGCGACTAAATCTGAATTATGTAGTTAAGAACACAGCAGTATTTAAAACTATAACTGTTAATGGCATAGAGCAAGGGCGCAAGCCTGATGTAAGTGTCATAGATAAAGATAAATGGCGCTCAAATCGTTCTGCTTATGCTGCACTTGAAGAACCCATCCAATTAGCTGTAGAGGTGACATCAACTAATTGGGAAGATGACTACATTGATAAATTAGATGAATATCAACGCTTAGGTATTACAGAATATTGGATTGTAGATTATTTGGCAATTGGGCTAAGAGAGTATTTGGGAAATCCAAAAGTTCCGGCTGTGTTTGTTTTTCTCTTAGATGCTGAGGGAAAATACCAATGCACACATTTTAGACGTTCAGAACGAATTGTGTCACGAACTTTTCCTAAATTGGCGCTGACAGCAAAGCAAATATTAACAGCTTAACAGTTGATCAAACCAATAGTTTGATTGAACTTCTATAAATTATATAAAAATATTAAAAAAATGGCTGATTTTTTCGCTACTTACGCATCTTTAATTGTCTCTATGGTATTAGGGGCATTACTAGGATTATCGCTTTACTTACCGCTAATGACAGGACAATTGTCTTTAGCTAGTCCCGGATTTTATGCTTTAGGTGGATATATTGCCGCAATTTTATCCACAAAAGTTTTTACATCTAGCAGTAGTTTATTTCCCATTCCATTATTGTTATTAGAGATGTTGATTGCGGGTGTAATTTCTGGATTATTGGGTGTAATGGTGGGAATTCCGGCGTTACGCTTGCGAGGAATTTATTTAGCGATCGCAACTATCGCTTTTGTGGAAGTTCTACGTGTCATCTCCTTGAATCTAGATATTACAGGTGGTGCTGTCGGAATTTTTGGTATTCCTCAACCTTTCCAAACACAACTTGAATATTTATGGATTGCTCTGCCATTACTATTAATTAGTATGGTGCTACTTTATCGTTTAGAACGCATCCGCGTCGGCAGGGCTTTTATCGCTATCCGCGAAGATGAATTAGCTGCGGGTGCAATGGGAATTGCTCCCACTTATTACAAAGTTTTGGCGTTTACATTAGGGGCTATGCTTGCAGGGGTTGTAGGTGCAATTAGCGCTCACTTCCTCAATACCTGGAATGCTCGTCAAGGTACTTTTGATGCCAGCATTATATATTTAACTTTTGTTTTAATTGGTGGTTCGAGAACTTTTTTAGGCCCTGTAGTTGGAGGTATGGTATTTACAGCTTTACCAGAGATTCTGCGAAGCCTCGCTGATACTGGTGGTTTACCTAATTGGTTAGCACAGTTTTTGCGAGATGGTAGATTAATTATTTTTGGCTTTTTAATAGTAATAGGTACAATATTTTTCCCTCAAGGGCTAATTACTCCAGATGTTTTTCAAAGAAAAAAACGAACCGCCTTTCCTCCGGAACGCTAGGCGAACGCGAAGCGTCTCGTTGGCGCAGCCTCTCGTAGAGAAGATAAGCACGCAAAGGAATAAGAGTTTTAGAGAGTTATTGCGTAAGTTTTATATTCATAATAGTATGCAAAAATGTCACATAGTATTTCAGGAACCAATAACAGTATTGTTTTAGAAGCAAGAGCATTAACTCGCCGCTTTGGTGGTTTAGTGGCTGTAAATAATGTATCTTTTAGTGTCAAAAAACATGAAATTTTTGGACTGATTGGCCCTAATGGTGCTGGGAAAACAACACTGTTTAATTTAATTACTGCCTTCATACCACCTTCTAGCGGTAAATTAATTTATCAAGGTGCAGAAGTTTCTCAACTGCGTCCTCATCAAATTGCGGCTTTAGGTATCGCGCGTACCTTCCAAAATATCCGCTTGTTCGGAGAATTATCGGCATTAGAAAATGTGATAATTGCCCGACATTTACATACCAAAAGTAATATGATTACGGGTGTTTTGGGATTACCACCAGCGCCTCATGAAGAATTGAAGACTAAGCAAAAAGCTTTCGATTTATTAAATTTGGTAGGATTAAGCGATCGCGCTGACGAAAAAGCCAAAAACTTTGCCTACGGCGATCAGCGTCGGCTAGAAATTGCCCGTGCTTTAGCATTACAACCGCAAATTTTACTTCTTGATGAACCGGCGGCGGGAATGAACCCCAATGAAAAGCAGCAATTGAGTGAATTTATCCGTAGCCTGCGCAATGACTTCAATTTGACGATCGTTTTGATTGAACACCATGTACCATTGGTTATGGGTTTGTGCGATCGCATTGCTGTGCTAGATTTTGGTCAATTAATTGCCTTGGGTGAACCATCTGTAGTCAGAAACGATCCGGCTGTAATTGAAGCTTATTTGGGCAATGAATAATATCTGATTATCTATCTTACAATGACAAAACCTGTTGTAATTCCTCAATATTATTTGCTGTTACAACGTTCCGTAAAATTATCTTCAAACGCTCTATATCATTAATTTCCGTGATTTGTGGCATTAACTGTAACCCGTTGTTGCCAAATTTTAACTCCAAATTAATTTCAATACTAGAAAGTATTCCTCGCAGCTCTCCGCGTGCTTCTCCGCGTGCTTCTCCGCGTGCTTCTCCGCGTGCTTCTCCGCGTGCTTCTCCGCGTGCTTCTCCGCGTGCTTCTCCTCGTGCTTCTCCGCGTGCTTCTCCTTCACGTAAAATTTCTTGATACCAAGGCGACTCACGTAACACAACCATATCCCACCTCATGATTTCTTGAACGAGTCCAGTTTCTAAAACAAATGTAGCAAAAAAAGCTAAGACCGTTTCCAGTTGGTTTAGTTGTTCATTAGCACGAAGAATTTGCAATGCTTCTCTAATAGTAGATTCATTTTCACCACCTTTGAGAATGGGTACAAACGGCAGTAAGGATGGTAAGGGTTGTTGAAAAGCAATATTGACATCAACTTCCCACAGGTTAATTACTCGATAATCTTGTATTGCCCGTAATCCAGCAATATTTGATGTAAAGCTTGTGGGTATTTCGTTGTTGCCAGTTTTAAGAATGTTAATGAGAACGGGGTATGTTGGCAAGTTATATTTTTCTTCCGCAAGTGCAGCGTATGCACGCATCCGACGTGGCATTTTGGATTGATAGCGTAATTGCAATTCATTAAGAAGCAGAAATTCTCCGTGTTGGGGACTGTTGACACGGATTAAAACATCACTTTCCCGGCTAATCCACTGAAATTCGCTAGTTAGAATTTCCCCGGCAACGATATCAGAAATCTGCGTCACCCATCTTACCCAATTGTCAGGTGCAAGGCTAATTAATTTTTTGGTGCTGACATCAGCAGATTTTGCCATCGGGGTGTAGATGCACTCAGAAAGTGAGATTTATCATAACTTGAAGTGTGACATATTTATCAGGTAAAACTTTATCTAACTTATCCCTCAGCAATGTTGCTACTGGCGATCGGTTAGTGCGATCGCACCTGTAATATTCCACCTCATGATTTGTTGCACTAAAGGCGATCGCACCTACAAATTCAGGTAAACAAAATTTGCACGAATTCGTCTAAAGAATTCACTGCGATCGCGCTATCCATTAAGCTTTCTAATCTTTCCACACTCTCGCCTTCAAGCCTTGCTTCCACTTCATGAGGAATTTCATCAAAACGTCGTCGCAATACTCGGATTAACTGCCGTTGTACACCCTGCTGAAGACCTAGCTGAATACCTCTTTGCTCAATTTCCTGATACCAAGGCGATTCTCGCAATACTGCCATATCCCACCTCATGATTTGTTGCACTAAAGGCGTGTCTAACACAAAGCTAGCAAAAAATGCCAGCAATGATTCTAATTGGTTCAACTGTTCATCTGCTCGTAGCGCCTGTAATGCGCGTTGCACAACTGATACCTCTCCCCCTCCTCGCAAGATTGGCACAAAGGGTAACAACGATGGTAATGGTTGCTCAAAGACTATTTCAGCATCGATTTCCCACAAATTGATCGTGCGATAATCTTGGATAGCACGTAATCCCAAAAATTCCTGCTCGTAACTACTGACAATAGTTAAGCTGGATGAAGGCGGTAAAATGTTGATTAGTACTGGGTAAGTTGGCAATCGATAGCGTTCTTGTGCCAAGGCGGCATAAGCTCTCATCCGTAGAGGCATCTGTGTTGTGTACCGTAGTTGTAGTTCATTGAGTACGAGAAAATCTCCGTGAGTGGCACTGTATGCTTTCACTAACACATCTGTTTCGCGGCTAATCCAGTGAAACTCAGAGCCGAGAATTTCTCTCGCCACAACTTCAGGACGTTGTGTTACCCACTTTACCCATGCATCGGGAGCTAAATTAATTAGTCCTTTGCTACCAATATCTGCTACTTTTGCCACTGGACGCTTGATATATTTATCAGTAATTAATGGTACATCATAAAGATTGCGGTATTATGGCGTTAGTTTGAAGTTGAAGCAATGTCTTGGCACTGTTTTAAGAAATGTATGATTGATGTATCTTAGATTTTGAATCAACATTTCTGGATGTAAACCGCCCATGAAAGCCGATAGTAAACCAAACTATACAATTTTAGAAGTTCAAGAACTTGATGTTAATTATGGCGGTATCCAAGCTTTAAAAAAGATTAATTTAATTATTCAAAAAGGCGAGGTAGTTACTCTAATTGGTGCTAATGGTGCTGGAAAAACAACTACACTCCGTGCCATATCTAAAGTAGTTAATCCTAAGAGTGGCGTAATTATCTATAATGGACATAATATTACTCGTCGCCAAACTCACGAAGTTGTACAACTTGGTATTGCCCATTGTCCTGAAGGACGCAGAGTATTAGCGCGGCAAACTGTATTTGATAATTTACTTTTGGGTGCTTATATTCGTTCCAATCAAGCCGAGATCAAAGCAGATATTGGGCGCCAATTTGAGCTATTTCCCCGCTTGTCACAAAGACGCAATCAACTAGCAGGAACACTCAGTGGTGGCGAACAACAAATGTTAGCGATCGCTCGCGCTGTCATGAGTAAACCACAACTGTTGCTTTTAGACGAGCCTAGCTTAGGTTTAGCACCTGCGATCGTCCGGGAAATCTTTTCTATTATTGAAAATCTCCGGGCTACAGGCGTGACTATTTTGTTAGTTGAACAAAACGCAAATTTGGCGCTGCAAATTGCCGATCGCGGTTATGTTTTAGAAGCTGGTTCTATTACCTTAACAGGGGCAGCATCAGAATTGATTAGTGATGAGCGGGTTAAAAAAGCTTATTTAGGGTAAATATTATATTGATGTTTACATTATTTAAGGATTCAACATTTGAAGATTTTCTTAAGAAAGTGCGTTCGCGTCCTGGTCTTTATCTAGGCAGGAAATCCTTAACCGCACTACAGGCTTTGCTACTTGGTTATAAACAAGCAGTTGTTGAACACAATATTCCTGAAGTAGAACAACTCAATTGCGATCTAGAAGACAAGTTTGATGAGTGGTTACGCAAAAATTATCACATGGGTAACGCTATAGGTTGGTATTTATTCATCATCAATGAAACTGAATCTGAGGTAGAAGCATTCCATAGATTCTTTGAACTTTGGGATGAGTTTAGCAAATAAATTATATATGTCTAATTAGACAATTAGATGTAAACAAATGGTCAACTTATCAACTCCTGCTCTGCTTCATATTAAATTAATATTAGCAACATTCATTCTATAGGAGTTTCACCTTCTGGACAATTAATTTCTGTAGCATAAACAGCATACGGTAGAGGGTCACGGTTGTCAAAACGATAGGGACTACGGAGATTTATGGGACAAAATCGTACACATAGCTTCCTCTTATTTCCTGACAACTCTATTGTTGTAACACCGAGAGAGTACCTTCTAGAATCACACCCAGCGGTGCAGTTAGTTCGCGAAGTAGACGTTCATCATTGGCATCAAAGGGGCTACCTCCTAGTTTGTTGGTCAACACAACCACTGCAAACACTTGGTTTCTACTATTAAACATGGGTAAGCAAAGAATATTACAAGTATGATATCCAGTTGCTCGATCGATTTCTTTATAGAACTGAGGATTTTGCTGAACATCAGTTATATTTACACTCTCACCAGTTGTGGCAACATAACCGCTAATACTAGCATTCATCGGCAGGAAAATTTCTACTGCTTCTTCATTTTCACTCCGAGAAACCTTAGACCAAAGCTGGTTTTTTTCCCGATCGACCACAAAGATAGTTGCTCGATCCGCACCCATAATTTGGGCAATTTTCCAAGCTAACGCCCTAATCACTTCCTCAATATTTGCTTTTAGCATTTGCTCGCTGAGAATATTCATTGCTTGCAAAACTTGTTCAAATTCTTCTTTGAGCTTCTGAAGCAAACTCAAAAACTGAGGGATTGTTAATTCTTCGAGCGTGCGGCTCAATTCCTCTTTTTTCGCTTTCACTAATGAGGTGGTTGTACTCTCAATGTCTAGAATTGCTTGCTCTGTTGGCGAGGCTAAACGACCATCTTCTAAATGAACGATGCGATCGGCAATATCTAAAATTCGGTTGTCATGGGTTACTAGCAAAATGGTACAATTTTGCTGCTTTGCCAGTTTTTGCATTAGTTCCACCACATCTCGACCGCTGGCTTTGTCTAGTGCTGCTGTTGGTTCATCAGCCAAAATCAGTTGAGGTCGGTTTACCAAAGCCCGCGCGATCGCTACTCGTTGTTTTTGTCCGCCCGATAACTGGTGTGGATAAGAATGAATCCGCTTTTGCAGTCCCACTTGCTCTAATATTGCTTGCGATCGCTCTTGTGCTTCTTCCATTGCGATCGCATCATTCAGCACCAAAGACATTTGGACGTTTTGGTTTGCGGTTAAAGAACCTAACAAATTATGAGCTTGGAAAATGAACCCTATCTGCTTGCGGACATTTTCCAGCAACCGATTGCTGGCTTTGCTTAACTCGTGTCCTAGTATCTGAAGGCTACCTTCTTGAACAGAACGCAATCCCCCAATTAAAGTCAGCAGTGTTGTCTTTCCAGACCCGGAGGGACCAGACATAATCACAATTTCTCCAGGATAAATTTTCAGGGAAATATCAAATAATATTTGTTTGCGTAATTGACCCTTGCCATAATAATGATTGAGGTTTTCAATGACAATAATTGGTTCGGTAGACATCAGTTTATATCAACATCTATTCAAAATTTTTGTTAATAAATATCGGCAGGATCTATTTTTTTAAGTTTTCTGCTGGCAATTAGTCCGGAAATAACACACATTAAAACCGTTAAAAATAGCACGAGGCTGATAACGTTAAAATCCATTTCTAATTGCAGCCCTGTAGCCGTAGAAATTAATTGATAAAAAATAGAACTTAAGCACAAGCCCGGAAAAAAACCAAAAAATGAAAGAATTATCGATTGCAGAAAAATAATACTGACAAGATAAAAATTAGAATAACCAATAGCTTTTAAAGTGCCATATTGAGGTAGATTATCTGCAACATTACTATAGATAATGTTGTAAACAACGACAATACCAACCACAAAACCGATGATTGTTCCTAGTCCAAAAATAGCCCCAATGCCAGATGCTTGCATCCAATAATTTAGTTCTTTGGCAATAAAATGTTGTTTGGTGTAAACAACTATATCAGATGGTAAAGCTTGATTTAAAAACTTTTCTAGGCGATCGCTATTCGTTCCTGGCGTCACTTTGATTAGACCAATATCAACGTCGTTGAGCGATGAACGAAGCTTGGAATCAATGCCAGAAGGTCTAGTTGCAAAGATTCTCAGAAAATTAAGATCGCTGATAATTAAATTACCATCAGTTACAAAGTCAGCACCCAGTTTAAACGTGCCAATTATTTTGATGTTGACACCAGAAAGCTCAGTCGTCACACCCGGTTGCATAGAACCATAATCTTTGCGAGACCTGCTATCGGTCAATACAGTGTTGGGCATTTTGAGAACGGATTCAGCGGCTTGAATCTCAGGCAAAAGAAAAACAGGATCGTCTAAGTTAAATCCCAGTACTCGGATAGACCTTTCCTCAGCAGTTCCAGAACGTCTCCAACTACCGAGAGTGATATAAAGAGGATAAGCGGCGGCAACGCCCTCAAATTGTCTAGCTTGATATAATCGAGTTCGATTAAAAGTTTCGTCAATAACGGTAACATAGCGTCGCTGACTGAGCATGATTAAATCAGCATTTAATACCTGAATAAACGCAACGTTACTATTCAACATTGCATTCTGAAATCCGAGTTGGGAAAACATCAGAAAAACTGCAAAGGCGATCGCAGCTAATGCTGTGACAAACTGCGATCGGCGCTGGAGCAGGTTGCGCCAAGCAAGGGAAAACTTAAAAAGGACAACTCGAACCTTTTTCCTAGAAAACATCAGCGGGATCTGCAACTAATACTTTGCGAGCAACAATAAGTCCAGATGCACTACATGTCAGAATCGTCAAGCCAAATACTAATAACATCCGGCTAACAGTCATGGCGACTGGTAGTCTTGTAGAAATAAAAATGGCTTGGTACATGCCCAAAGCCAGAAGACAGCCAGGAATAAACCCCAGCGCCGCCAGCACAACCGCTTCTTGGACAACGACTGTCAACAAACGCAGATTAGTATATCCAATGGCTTTTAAAGTTGCGTATTCGTGCAAGCGTTCAGTGACATCAGAACTCAGGACTTGATAGACAATGACAGTCCCAACTAAAAAAGCCATGACAACGGCAACACCAATGATATAACCGAGCGAAGAAGATTTAACCCAAAATTCCTGCTCTCTGGCCATGGCTTCCTGGCGATCGAACACCTTAATCGTTGCCGGCATGATTTGGCGTAAGCGTTGTACGACTTCATCAACGTTTACACCCGGCTCAACTTTCAGCAGCCCCAGACTCACATCATTTAGCGATCGCCCCGGATTGAGACGAATAAAATTTCCATCGCTAACAATCACAGTGCCATCAGCACGGATAGTGTTATTTAAGCTAAACAACCCCACAATCTCAACTTGTCGCCTGCTCAGTTCAGTTTTCAGACCTACTTCTCTCGGACCAAATTCGGAGCGTGAAAAGCGATTCATTAGCAAGGTATCTTGGCGTTGCAGGTCTTGTAAATACGGATAAACTTCTGGCACGCGCAACACACGATCTCGATAATTAAACCCCAAAACCAAAAGCGCTCGTATTCGCGTCGTTTCTACATTGCGCCACGAGCCAAATGACAGGTATAGCGGTTTAGCAGCAGCAACGCCATTCATCCCTCCCGCCTGATACAAATAACGTCGGGGAAAGGGTGGAACATTGGTAGACTCTGGTGACTTGGATGAAATCAATACAATGTCAAAATCGAGGCTGTCATAGAGGAGCGTCGCTCCCTTCATCACTCCGCCAAAGAGTCCAAGTTGCATAAATATTAAGGAAACCGCAAAGCTGATGGCTGAAACTCCCACGCTTAAGCGAGCTTTACTCTGCATTAAGTTGCGCCATGCCAACGGGGGTCCTTTCCAGTGTTTGCGGTGCTGACGTTTAGTCACATTCTCTGACTCCTGATGATTTAGACATCTGCAAAAATTGTTAAAGTCTAAGTTCCCTATTCCCTATTCCCCATTCCCCATTCCCCATTCCCTATTCCCTATTCCCTTTTGAAAAACCTTTAGCGAATTAATTTAAATCAATCTCGGTATCTACTTGCAGATTACTGAGATCGGAGACAAGTTTGCTTCGATCTAAGCGGATTTTCACTTCTACTACTCGGACATCTGATTTTGCTGTCGGATCGTCCCCAATAATGTCGTTTTTGAACACTAGTTGACCAATTTTGGCGACAGTGCCAGTCATTTTTTCTTCAAAAACCGGACTGGTAATCGTTGCTCGCTGTCCGACTTTAATCAACTTAACGTCTGTTTCAAAAACCTCTGCCACTACATACATATTACGTGTGTTGCCTAGAGCCAGAAGCCCGCGATCGGAAATCACTTCTCCAGCCTGGGTGTAAATCTTCAGGACTTGGCCGTTTTTGGGCGCACGGATAATAGTTTGCTCTAACTGTGCTTGGGCCAGTTTTAAATTTTGGATGGCTGAAGTCAACCCACTATGGCTAGCGACTCGCTTTAAATTCATCTCTGAGCGTTTGAGGTTCTCTTGAGCTACTTTGATATCTTCTGTGCGGGTCGTGGTTAATTGATCTAACTTGGCTCTGGCTTGACTTAAATTCTCCTGGGTTTGTACAACCAGTAACTTTCTAATCTCATAATCTTCTTTAGGAACTGCACCTTCAGCATAAAGTTTTGCATAGCGATCGCGTATGATAATTGCTTGATCCAACTCTGCTTGCGATCGGCGAACAGCAGCCTGTTGAGAGCTAATTTCTTGCAAACGAGGAGTAGAAATCTGACCAATCTGTGCTTGTGCCTGACCAATCTCAATTTTATTCAGGGAGCTATCTGTTTGTATCTGTTTTTGCACCTCGTCTAACTGGCTAGCAACCAAATTTCGTTTAGCCAGCATTTCTTGGTGACTTTTGAGATAAGCCAAAACTTGTCCGGCTTTAACCCAATCACCCTCAGAAACTTTTAATTTATCAATCTGCGCCCCCACTGGAACTGCAACTTTGGTAATCTCCCCTTCTGGTTCCAACCGCCCCAATGCCAAGACTTTTGTTTTTTCAGGGGGCAACGATAACGAAGATGACGAGGCGTTGTTGGCGGCTGACTGGCTAGATACTTTAGACAGGAAAACGTATCCAGCCCCGATACTTAAGGCAAGTAGACCAGCAAAGATACTAAGATTGCGAGCAGTAACAGTAGGGGTCATAAGTAGTGAAAGTTACCAGTTCTTATTCGTTCTTCAAGTTCAGCCCCGATCGCTGAATTTCGCTTTTAAGTTCGTCTAGAGATTGCTTGAGATTCCGAATTTCTTCAGATGTCTGTTCTTGAACTCCCCGTATTTGTTCTTCGGTGGTCATTACAATCCCAGTTTCTTGTTCCTGGAGCATTTCTTGTAAAAAGATGCTGAGAATTCCTCTAATCGGTTGCCACAACTGATGCCACCGTTTTTTGTCTTCTTCTAGCAGTTGAATGTAGGTATCGAAGCTGTGAGGGAAAGGAACACCTCCCATAAATTCTGCCGCTCCCCCAAAATTCAGAGAGACACCGTGATTTCCCAGTCCGATTACGTGGTGAACTTCTCCCACATGTTCGTAATTGCCTAAGTAAAGTTCCCCCAATCTCAAGCCATTGCCAGCCACCATACTTAAAGGGAAAGGAAGGCTAAAAGGTACTAGAGTAAACAGATCCAGTTGATTTTCGACGCGGTAACTAAATCCTTCTCCTAATTGTTCGTTGTAGTAATTGGCAAAATGCCGATTGCCAACTTTCACAGATCCAAAGGTGTATACTTTGACTCGTAAAGCTGACTCTCCCAAAGAACTAAAACGGCGTTTTAAGAACAGAGCGCCGAGTTGAGCTAAACCACCGCCCAAACTATGACCCCCTACGCAAACCTCAAGGCGGCTGGTATTTTTAGGTATTTTAGATATAGAATTCAAGCTAGCGCCAGCCCTGCGACTATTCGATAACTCACTCATTTCTCTAGAGATATCTTCAAAGTTCAACAGTTCATCGCGGGCAAAACTCCAGGCTCGATTCAGGTTGCCGATCGCATCATAAGAGAAAACTTCCGAAATTAGTTTTTTTAATCGCCGCTCAAAGGCCAGTCCGAATCGGATTCCTCCAGCCGCAGCAATGGCATGGGCAATAGCAATTTGTTTGCCAGAATTCAAAGTTTGAAATATCTCAAAATCTTGAGCATTAATTTGACCTAAGAGAACCTGAAAAAAGGCAGCAAGTTCGTCTTTTACGGCTTCAAATCCTTCAAAAAATCCCCGTGCTACTTTGACTCGCGTATCTGGTAAAGAACCATAGTTAATTAATGACCAATTGAGATCGGTCAAAATATCCGTTAATTCAATTTGACCGCGATCGGTAACAATAGAGCCTCGAAAAATCACCGCAAATTGATTACTTCCTTCCCGTTTAAAAATGAAACCTCGGATATTAGTTTCATTATTATGCAAGCTATGAACTAATTTCCAGCCCTCATTCTTATACAGAGAGTTATAAATATCTTGGACTTCGGCATCTTCAACAGAGCCTCCCCCAACTTGAAATATTTCATAACTTCGTTTGGAGAACTTAGCCATTAAAATCGCTTCATCAAAGCTAAAACCACTGCGAAGCTTTAAAGGTATACTCATAAGAAGTAGGTCGGTGTGAATATTGATTATTGGAATTGGGCAGAAGGTAAAAGGGTTTAAGCCTATTTTATTTTTTTTACATAGTTTGGTTTTTTGAAGCCGTTCTAGTTATTTGCTTGATTTTTTATCCTCTGAATATAGATAGAGACTTGATTAGGATAATATCAGTTAGTACTGTTTTATAACTATCAGTAATAAAATTGGATATTTTTGTTATTATTTCTTTTTATAAATTTACTGATAGTATTATCAAGCTAATATAATCCTGCCAGGAAAGAACAAATCTACAATAGACCTCTTGCACTCTTGTGGGAAAAGGGGAAAGGTTAAAGGGGAAAGGTTTTTTTATTCCTTTTTCCTTTCCCCCAAACCCAATTCCCTACTTCTGCAAGAAGTCTAATACCTCCACCTTTTGAACCTGGACGCGATCGAGACAAGCTTTTAGCTTTTCGGCAAGTACTTCTACATGGGGCGGGAGAACTAAATTCAGATGGTTTCCCGGAATTTGATGAATCTCAACTCCGCCGATCGCTAGATCGCCCCAGCCAAGGGTTGCGTCTTGGGGATTTTTTCCAGTTTGTTTGCTTGTCCGAAAGAGAGTAACTTTACCTGGATAAGGCTGCGGCTTGTATTTGAGGAGGGCTGAGTTATTAGCTTGCATGACTTGGAATAGCCGTCGCGCAGCTGGTTGGAAAAGCTTACTCAGCCTAGACTGGTGGGCGACAACCTTAGCTATACTTCCTGGCTCAACCAAAAAATGCAATGGCTTCGAGGTCTTAGTTCCAATCTGTTGGGTGAGTTGTCGTTCTTCGACAGCAGTCAGAAAATGGTCTACTGTCTCATCCAGATAAGGGCCAAGATTGCGAAGCACGGAATTCACCAGAAATTTAGCCATCTGGAAGAAATTCTGAGTGCGATTGTCGCAAAAGGCGGGAGTATCAATCAGTGCCAGTAAGACAATGGTCTGTCCTGCTTGCTGTAACTGTTGGGCCATTTCAAATGCCACCAGCGCCCCAAAAGACCAACCTCCTAGACAATAGGGGCCTTCTGGCTGCACCTGTTGGATACCGTGGATATACTCAGCAGCAATGTCTTCTATACAATCTTTTGATTTGCCTTCGCCAGTAATCCCGGCAGATTGTAGCCCATAGAAAGGTTGTTCTTGACCCAATAACTCTGCCAGATCGGAATAAACAGAAGCGACACCCATCACCGGATGAATGCAGAAAAAGGGTAGCTTTTCGCCTTGCTGCTGAGAATTTACTCCAGTCAATTGTCTGAGAATTTGAGCAGCGAGATTTGCAATGGTCACACCTTCGAGAAACTTGACCACAGGAACATTGACTTCTAGATCGACTTCGATTTGATGTTTAATCTCGATCGCAGTCAAGGAATCGAGGCCTAGCTGATGCAAGGGTTGTTGGGGATGGAGTTTTGCCAAGTCAACTTTCAGTCCCCTGGCTAGTTTTGCTTGAATGTAAGACTCTAAGTGCTGCTGTCTTTGGGTGGGAGCGATCGCTAACAGTTCTGCTGCTGTGAGTTTATATTCGCTATCTGTGCCATCCCATTCGGGCAAGATGTCAGCAGCAATGATATCTAAACTACCTGTTTGAAATCCATTGCGGCAAGCAGTGCGGGAAATCTTACCACTTGAAGTTTTGGGAATGCTGGCAGTCTTGAGCAGCAACACTGCATAAACTGATAACTCATGAACCTGTGACACCGCTTGCCGAATTGCCGCGATCGCTTCATCTGCATTGAGCTTTCTTAAGTAGGTGCGCTCGATTTCTTGAGCAACGACGATTCTTTCTTCTCCTTCTACCTCAATGGCAAACACTGCTCCACAGCCTTGTCGGAGAGCCGAATGGCTTTCCTGCACCGTCAGTTCAATGTCTTGAGGATAGTAGTTTCGACCTCGAATCACAATTAAATCCTTGAGTCGCCCGGTAACAAATAATTCACCATTATGCAGAAATCCCAGGTCGCCCGTTCGCAGAAACGAACCCTCATCTGTATCGTCTAAACAGGCATAGAATGTTTCTTGCGTTTCTTGGGGTTTCTGCCAGTACCCTTGAGCAATACTCGCTCCTGTAACCCAAATTTCTCCAACTGCACCATCTGGACATCTCTGGAAAGATTGCGGATTGACGATCGCAATTGTTTGACCTAACCCCGTCCTACCTTGCCCAACAATCTTGATACTATGCTGCTGTTGCTCTGCACACAGCACAACTTGGTTTTGTTTGAGAGCAGCACTTTCTACATTACACACCGTTGGGTAGCACTCTTTTATTCCCCCGGAAATCAACAATGTGCCTTCAGCCATCCCATAGCAAGGATAAAAAGCTTCAGGGCGAAAGCCGTAAGGCTCAAACTTGGCAACAAATCGCTCTAAGGTCTGGGCACGAACTGGTTCGGCACCATTGAAAGCAACTTTCCAACTGCTCAGGTCAAGATCCACTAATTGTTCTGGCTGAATCTTCTGCACGCACAAATCATAGGCAAAATTCGGGCCGCCGCTAATCGTCGCTTGATAGCGGGAAATCGCTTCTAACCAACGGTATGGCTTTTGCAAAAACGCAACAGGCGACATCAAAATTATTGAGGAACCGACGTAAAGGGGTTGGAGGATGCCGCCGATTAAGCCCATATCATGATAAGGGGGCAGCCAGGATACGCCTAATTCGTTGGCAGTGGTTTGGAAAAACTGATGAATCAGTTCTAAATTGTGCAGTAAGTTGCCATGACTGACCATAACCCCCTTGGGTGTCCCGGTTGAGCCAGAGGTGTATTGCAGAAATGCGATCGCGTTTGCATCGATTACGGGTTCGCGCCATAACTCTGCTTGCTGATTATTGATGGTGTCGGTAGTTAAAATCTGTTTTGTAGCCAGGTCTGGATGGTGGTTAAATTGAGTAGCGATCGTGGTCAGTAAGGAGGTTGTAGTCAGGGCAACCCTAGCCTGGGCATCTGCTATAATTGCCATCAGTCTGGAGATGGACTGATTTTGTCGAGGCGGATAAGCAGGAACGGCGATCGTACCAGCATATAAGCAGCCAAAGAAGGCGGTAATGAAATCAAGACCAGGCGGGTAGAGAAGCAGGACACGCTCATGCTTGGCACTGACAGTTTGCAGCTGAACCGCGATCGCTCGTGCCGATAGATCCAGTTCTCGATATGTGAGACTAATTACTTCCTGTTCTCCATCCAGCACAAAACTATAGGCGAGGCGATCGGGCTGTTGTTCGGCGCGACAACGCGTCAGTTCTACTAAATTTTTGACTGACAAACTGGATGTTAACAATTCATTGAATACCATATTCAGCCCTCTTCAAAACCCGATCTGCTTTTGCTTGTACTCGTCTCAATACCGAACTGAGGCTAAAGTGTTAACTCCTCTATTTCCTCAACAAAATTAGCAATCTGAATAGTTGGGATCAAATTTTTCAAAATTAATTGTTCGTGGCAAGCTTGAGCTAATTCTGCAATGCTAGGACTAGCAATAAACTGTTCGATTGGCAGTTCAATCTTTAAATTGGTGACAATGCGATTTCTCAAACTCACAGCCATCAGAGAATCGATGCCCATACTATTAAGTGGCTTTTGGACATCAACTTGAACAGCTTCACACTCTAAGGCTTGGACAATTTGTGCTTGAATGTAAGTGCTTAATAAATCGGTGCGTTGGCTATTTACCGCTACTGACCATTGCTCTACAATATCAATCTGTTCGGCAATCTGAGAGCCAACCGCACTAGAGGCTTCAACAGTATTAGATCCTAATCTATCTTGCCGTGAGGCTTCTGATTCCTGCCAGTAACGCTGTCGTTGCCACGGATAGGACGGCAAACGCACAAAAGAACCACCATGAGGATAAAGAGCATTCCAATCAATGGAATCTTCTAGGGTATAGCGCTCTGCTAAGGAATTCAACATTTGAGCGCATTCAGTACCAGGATTTTCCTCTACTCTACTGTTTTTATGTTGTTCTACATAGCCGGAAAACATCGAGGGGCGGTTTTCTTGTGCAAGAAAAGCCATTAAATGCTCGGCAAGTTGTTTTTTGGAATCAACCACCATTGCCAAACGGTGGGAGTGATGGCTACGGCGCAAACTAGCTGTGTAGCAAATGTCTGCCAAGGAAATTCCGGCGTTAGAATGCTCGGTTAAAAACTCAATATAAGCTTTAGCAAAGGCTTTGAGAGCCTCTGGGCTACGAGCTGACATTAAAAAAATTTGTGGTTGGTTAGCGATCGCAGTATCAATTGGCAAGGATTTTGGCTGACCAATCTCTACACCTTGCAGAATCACATGAACATTCGTGCCTCCCAGACCAAACCCATTCACACTGACGATTGGTGGTTGATTATCCTTATTCGTTAGTGGTTCTAAGGATTGTGCCACGCGCAACCGTAGTTCTTGCCAAGGAATTTTGGGATTGGGGGTTTGAAAATGCAGATTGGGTGGAATCTGACGATGGCTAACTGCTAGCGCTGCTTTAATCAGTCCGCCAATGCCAGCAGCCGCTTCCATGTGTCCAATATTTGTTTTCACAGATCCGATAGCGCATTCATTGCCCAAAGCGCGATCGCTGCCGATCGCAGCCCCGATCGCTTTGGCTTCAATCTCATCCCCCATCGGCGAACTGGAGCCTTGAGTTTCTACATACTGCACCTGCTGAGGGAGAATTCCTGCCCGCTGATAGGCTTTTTGCATCACTGCCTGCTGCGCCAAAACTTCGGGGGCTGTAAAACTGCTGCCGCGACCGTTTTGATTGACAGCACTGCTGCGGATCGTTGCATAAATAGGATCGCCGTCAGCTAGAGCATGGGACAGTGGCTTGAGGACAACAACCCCCACCCCTTCAGCCCGCACAAAACCATCTGCTGCGGCATCAAAACTCTTGCAACGACCATCCGCAGACAGTAAAAATGCCTTACTCATGGCGATGCTGACTTCTGGTTTGAAGATGACATTGACCCCACCTGCTAGGGCAAGGCTACATTCCCCATTCCAGAGACTAGAGCAAGCAAAGTGAACGGCGACTAATGATGAGGCACAGCCAGCGTCAATCGGCAGACTGGGGCCTGTGAAGTCAAAGCAGTAGGAAATGCGATTTGGTACCAAGTTGAGGTTTGAGCTAACTATGGTGTGGGCATTAATTGCATCGCGATCGCGCTCCCCCAATTGAATGTAATTGTAATCCCGGTTAAGTACCCCAATAAAAACCCCGGTATCGCTGCCAGCTAGATGTTCCATCACTTGTCCTGCATCCTCTAGCGCTTCCCACGTTGTTTCTAACAAGAGTCGTTGTTGGGGGTCAATCCGAGCCGCTTCCGCACCAGAAATCCCAAAGAATTTGGCATCGAACTGGTCTATCTGGTCGAGAAACCCACCCCAGCGGCTATACATTTTACCTGGTTCTACCGGATCGGGATGATAAAATTTGTTAACGTTCCAGCGATCGCCAGGTATTTCGGTAATTGCATCCCTGCCATTTTGCAACAGGTTCCAGAAGCTACCTGGGCTTTGGACACCTCCAGGAAAGCGACAACCAATACCAACGATCGCGATCGGTTCTTGATTCATATCCTACTCACTCGCCGATGAATTTCAGGCAAAAGCTGAACGCCAGATTCAAAATCAATCGCTCTAGCACCCAAGTAAAACACGTACATTGTCGTCAGCCAGTTGGTAAATTCCTGCTTAGAACCTAAGTGCCGCTCCATATTCAGCATAATCCAGCCCATCTGCGACCAAGTTTGGTAACAGGTTGAGCAATCGGGATGTTCGCTGGTGCAGCATGTCCTGGTTGATTTGCCATCAGGATTGTAAGCGCGAAAGTGAAGATTATAGGGTTTACCATTTTGGAATCGGACTGCATTCTCTGGGCGATTTTCACTAATGCAAGGACAGACATCATAGCCCCAGGTTTCATCGTACATTTGCCCTGTAGTAAATACTTGATTCATGTACGAGGTCATCAAGATGCGATCGGGATAGCGGGCAATCATCCGGTCGATTTCATGACGCACATCTGCAAACCCTTGTTGATTATCATAAACACCTCCTAACCCTGCCTTATCCCCGTAAAAGTTAAACATTACGTAATTACCGTTTTGGACACATTTTTCAACAACCCGTTCAATTTCATGGGCGTTACCAGCGGTCGTTGTGTAGTACCAAAAGGCTCGACGATCGTCTTTGTAATTTTTGAGAGCCTTGCTGAAAACATCTAACTTACCTCCTCCCCGCAGCTTTTTATCGGTTTCGCTATCTCCCCAAAGCGAAACACTAATAGCTGTATTTTCAAATCCCTCATAAGGAATTTTGATCGCCCCGTTTGTGACAACAATCATCCAAAAATTTTGCGCCAGCTTTCGCAATCGATCCAGCATTAAGGTAGGCTCACCCCCAACTGCCGTAATGTAGTTAGTGCCTCTAGCTTTTTCTCGTGCAATTAAAGCCTCAAATTCAGCATCGTCTTTGGGTGCTGCATTTTGATCCAGGTCATCGGTAAAAAAACAACAACCCTCACACCGCAAATTACATAGATGAGTTAAGTCTACAGAGATTCCTTTAATAGCGCCCGCTTTTCTAATCTGTGCGAACAGGTGATACAGAAAGGGGTCTTCTAAATACTCCATTAAAGGATCTTGTACCTCGGTTTCTATTACTTGAGTAGCCATAGCAATTTATTTCCTTTGCATCAAACTGACTAATATATAGGATTCCTATTTGATTTTTGAACAAGACTCAGTACGTATCTATCCCTTTTTTCTGTACCCTATACCCTGTTAAGAGTTCCCTCTCCACGCAAGAAAATTCTCCGAATCAAACGGGATTCCTATAGAAAGAAATTGATCCTGGGTGATTAACAATTTACTCGTCGATGAATTTCTGGCAAAAGTTGCACGCCGGATTCAAAGTCAACCATGCGGCACATCAGGTAAAACAGGTATGTCGTAGTCAGCCAGTTAGTAAATTCTTGTTTGGAGGCGAGATGTCGTTCTAGATTAATCATGATCCAACCAACCTGCGCCCAAGTTTGGTAACAGGTTGAGCAATCTTGATTATCACCTGTGCAACAACGCCGAGTTGATTTCAGATCGGGATTGTAAGCGCGATAATGGGGGTTATAACGTTTACCATTTTTAATCCGGTTTCGATTAATTTCATGATCTACAGTGAGACTGGTGCAAACTTCATAACCCCAAGTTTCATCGTAAAGTTGCTGTGTGGTAAACACGCTGCTCATGTACGAAGTCATTAAAATTTTGTCAGGGTAGCGGGCGATCGCTTTATCGATTTCACGTCGCACATCTGCAAACCCCTGGTTATGATCGTAAACTCCTCCTAAGTCCATGCGATCGCTGTAAAAGTTAAACAAGACACGATTACCGTTGGCTACGCACTGCTCGACAACGCTAGCGATTTCATGGGCGTTACCCGGTGTGGTAGTGTAATGCCAAATAGCACGCGGATCGTCTTTGTAATTTTTTAAAGCTTTGCTGAAAACATCAAGTTTACCACCTCCTCGGAGTGTCTTGTCAGTTTCACGATCGCCCCAAAGAGAGATCGCGATCGGCATTGTTTCAAATCCCTCATAGGGGATTTTGATCAGGGCGTTGGTAACAACCATTAACCGAAAATTCTGGTAAAGCTTCTGCAATCGCTCTAGCATCAGGCTGGGTTCTCCCCCAACCACTGTAATAAAATTTGTTCCTCTGCCCTTTTCGCGAACAATAAATGTATCAAATTCGGCTTCATCTTTGGGTGCTTTGAATTGATCCAATTCATCTAAAAAGAAATAGCATCCCTGACACCGAAGATTGCACGCATGAGTTAAATCAACTGATATTCCTCTAATTTGTTCAGCTTTTCTGATTTGTTTAAAAAGGTGATTTAAAAACGGATCTTCCAAGTATTCCATTAATGAATCTTGGACATCGGACTCGACAGTTTGAGTAACCATTTTCACCTGCTTTTGGAAAAAGAACGGGGACTGCAATACCGTTTGGTTAACGTGAGTTCGACAGACCTCTCCCGGACAGCCTCTCTCGCCTTTTAGGAGAGGGAAACGAGAAAAGAAAAGTTTTTGCTCCCCTCTCCTGGTAGGAGAGGGGCTGGGGGAGAGGTCAAAATAGCACTCGTCGAACTCACTGGTTAAGGTTTTTTGATGAAAGTTATAGATTACAAAGACGCGATTTATCGCCGTCTATACGAAGGATCGATCGTTGTTGTAGAGACAGCGATTTATCGCTTCTTGTACCTTAGAACAATATTGACTGAGGAATTTTTATGGCGTAACTTTAACTTCTTGAGAAGCTTCGTCTTTAAACTTGGCGAACAATTCCACCAAGTCATCGATTGTCTTAAAGCTAGAAACTTCTGTTCTGGGAATTTTTATTTTGAGTTCTCGCATACAAGCAGAAACAATTTCTACGCCGTCAAGACTACTGGCTCCATATTCTCCGATGGTTTTATGTGGATCTATTTCAACATTTTCCAGTCCATCTATGTTGAGCTTAATATGTTTAATTACGACATTTAATACTTGTTCTCGATCCATGATGTCTTGTCTCCTATATTGAAAATCAAAAAACAAAATCTAGGCTAAATAAGCCGCTTCGATGTGTGCTAATGTCCCTGGAACGCCAAAACAGATTTTGTGCATTAGGTGTTCGCGGGACAATGCTGCTTGGAGAGCTTGACGCCGGGGTAATGACAAGGTGTCTTTTACCATCTCCAAAACATGTCTGGGTTTTTCGGCAATTCTTCTTGCCATATCCAAGGCTAAAGTCATAACTTCCTCAGTTGGAACTATGTAGTTAAATAAACCTCGTCCCTTGAGTTCTTTGCCTTTGTAGAGCTTGGCGGTGAGGAGCATCTCGCTAGCAAAGTGATGGCCAACCATTGCAGGTAAGACAGATAAGATACCCATTCCGGGGGTAAATCCCAAATCTGTAAAATTAACTCCGTACCGACTGTTTTCGGATGCGATCGCCATATCGCAGTAGAGTGCTAACGCTATGCCACCTCCCACAGCATGACCTTGCAAAGCTGCAATAATTGGTACGGGAAAGCTGAGTAGTTGGTTGGGAAGTGATAAATCTTTGACATCTGCATTGCCACTCACAACTTGTTTGATGGTGTCCAAGCTGGCTCCTGCGCAAAAGATATCCGATCGCCCACTCAAAATCAAGACTTTCAGGCTCGGTTCTGTCGCTAGATGAGTCAGGGCTGTCATTAATTCATCACACAGTTCTTCGCTCAAACGATTTTCGTTTTCAGGGTCATCGATTTGCAGTTGGAAGATACCGTCTTCTAGGTTGGCGAGCAAAATTTTAGACATGGGTTTTTCCCCTGTACTTTTGAAACCAAGGTGGCGAGAATCCCTCGGTGAAACTTTGAATTCCTTCTAAGACCTCCGGTTGTGCTAACCATGAAACAAGTTGATTCAGGGCAATATTGGTTTGTCGCTGTAAATCTGACCCATAGAGTTGTTCAAAATATTGTTTACTGGCAGCGATCGCTTCTGGAGAAGAACGAAATAGCCGTTGTAATTGTCGGTTCAAGGTGGTAGCCATGCCTTCAGTCGCCACTTCATCCACTAACCCAAATGCCTTGGCTTCTAGGCTGTCAATACCCCGACTGCTGAGGGTTAAATAATTGAGCTGTGCTATGGTCAGACGACGCAGTAAGAAGGGTGCAATCAGAGCTGGAATCATGCCAATGATGACTTCTGGCAACATAAATATTACGTTCTCGTTGGCAATGACGAGATCGCAAGCCGCAACTAAACCTAGTCCTCCACCTGTAACATTACCTTCAACACAGGCGATTACGGGTAAGTGAGAATGGCAAATCAATTGCAGACAATTTATAAAGGCTTGAAACAGTTCTATTTGAGGTCTTCCTCCCTGCTGTAATATCCATTCCAAATCAAGTCCTTTGCAGAAGTCAGTTTCCTCAGCCCGAAGCACGATCGCCCGACAAGATGAATCAGCGATCGCAGCTTGTAATGCTTGAGTGAGTTGATTAATTAGGGATGGATTGAGCGCATTACCTGTTTGGGGTTGCACCAAGGCAATCTGGGCAACTCCTGAATCGATTTTATAGCGAACGGCCTCTACAACTAACTCCATTTATATTGCCTATAGTAATTTTCAACATTGCTTAACACAAGTAAACCTCGGCCTCGATAGCGTTTTTCATAGCGTTCATCTAAATAGTTTTCTAAGTTAAAGTCTCGGCGATCGCTATATTTTTCACGCGTCAATTCACTAGCTTCATAATCTGCAACGGATAAACGAAGTCGCTGATTAAGATGTTCGTCAATATTGAGCGATCGGACAATTTCAGTTGCAGCCTTTCCAATGGTGGCGCTGTAGAATTCTGCTTGGCAGCCACCACCATAGGCAAACAGGGAAATGCGATCGCCCGGATTAAGATCCTTAGCAGAATTTAAAAGACTTAACAAACAAATAAAATTAGAACCCCCATACGAACTACCAATTTGTTGAGCAAAATGTATACTCTCTGCAACTTTTGATTGAAAACTTAACTTAGCAGCCGCTTTCCCTACCGCCTCAAATCGGTTGAGTATGGTGCGATGTGCCTGAAACGTCATTGCTGGAAAGGGTGCATGATAAATATGTTTTTTGAAATCAGCATCATAGTCTACAGAACCCACAATTTGCTCGTAGTGACTGAATGCTCCTTCTAAAGCATCTAAATAAGAGTAAAGACTCGTTTCACTTTTGATCACTTCGGTGTTGAAAGTGGGGCGTAGATAGTCAGAAATCTCCTTTGTCCAGTAACCCGCCTTATCCAGTTCAATTTCGAGAATTTGAGGATTAGTACTAACGAGCATCGCCACTGCACCACCTCCACAGATAAACTCCTGGTCAGTATTGAGCGTCACACTGCTGAAGTCCGTGTTAATTACCAATGCCTTTTTCCCAGGTCTCGCCCCTGAAGCTACCCAGGAAGCGGCCATTTTGAATGCCGCAGTGCCACCGTAACAAGCGTGCTTCACCTCAAAGTTACGGCAATTTGGAGACAAGTTACAAAACCGATGTACCCAGGTGGACAGGGATTTGCCACAATCAACCGCAGATTCGGTACCCACAATTAGTAGTTCAATATCTTGGAGGTCTTGAGGTGATAAGAGTTGTTTGGCTGCATTCACCGCCAGAGTAATCGCATCTTCATAGACCGGATAAACCGATCGCGTTTTGCACATTAAACTATCGGCAATGTGCTGGAAGTTTTTACCACGCGCTTCGGCAAGATCGGCAATATCTAGATAGAACTGCCCTGAGTACAGATTGAGTTTCTCGATTCCTATAGGCATAGAATGTTGGCTAATTGCTGACTGGGAACAGTGGGGTATTTTTTATTTGGGAGTCAATCAATTTTGGATTTGGGATTTGGGATTTTGGATTGAGGAATTTTTAATCTAAAATCGGCAATCTAAAATCTAAAATTGAAGCGGGGTGGGGCATGAACCAAAAAATCTAAAATCTAAAATTTAAAATCTAAAATCTAAAATTCGTTGTCAATCCAACAGCGTTGGCGCTGAAAAGGATAAGTGGGCAGAGCAACTCGTTGTCTGGGAGAATCTCGATGAAATTCTGACCAATTAATGTTTATACCCTTCTCGTATAAAGTAGCTAAGGTGTCGAGCAGCGATCGCCAGTCGTTATGCCCTTGTCTTAAAGAAGACAACCAATTAGCAGTGTTTTTAGGTAGACAGCGTTTACCCATACTTGCCAAAGTATCTGTTGGCCCAATTTCCAAGAAAATATTATACCCTGTCTCTGCTAAAGTCTGGATACCTCGATCGAAACGCACAGGCGATCGCAGTTGGGAGCGCCAGTAGTTAGCATCTAGTACCCCTGCCTCGAATTCTCCCGAAAGATGAGAGATAAACGGCAGACTTGGGGGATGAAACTGCATTTGCCTCAAAGTTTGCTCAAAGGCATTTTGGATGGGGTCTACTAAGGGTGAGTGAAACGCGTGGGCAACATTCAACTCGCGAGTCATAATGAAATCCGATTCCAGACGGGCGATCGCTGCTGAAACCGCTTGTCTATCGCCCGCAATCACCGTTTGGGTAGGGCCGTTAAAGGCAGCAATGGCAACAGCATCCTGGTAAGATGCGATCGCTTCCTCTACAATCTCCTTGGCTGCAAACACCGCCACCATTTGCCCTTCTCTAGCTTGCGTTGCCATCAATCGTCCCGGTTCCGCGCTCAAGTACAGCCCTTCCTCCAAGCTAAATACACCTGTCACACAAGCAGCTACATACTCTCCGACGCTGTGACCCATCACCGCATCGGGTTCAATGCCCCATGACTGCCACAATTTCACTAAGGCATACTCTACAGCAAATAAAGCAGGTTGGGCATAGGCAGTTTCATCTAAAAGATGAGGCCCTAAATTTCTTTCCCCTTCCCCTTTCCCCTTTTCCCCTTCCCCTAATGGATACAGTACTTCCAACAGTGGCCGATCCAAATAAGAGCGTAAGATGCGATCGCAATCGTCTAAGGCAGCACGGAAAATAGGCTGGCTGTTGTAAAGTTCCCATCCCATACCAACGTATTGCGAACCCTGCCCAGCAAACAAAAATGCAATCTTCGGCCGATTATCCGACTCTAGCCGTCCTGTTGTCTGTTTGCTAGTGGCGAATGTCCTCAGTTCGGAGATTAAATCAGGTAAATCGCCTGATGAAATGATGGCATGACGATGATTAAAATGCGATCGACCGATATTAGTTGTGAAACAGATATCGGGAATCGATTGAGCAGCATAATTTTCTAAACTATCTGCATAGCAACTTGCTAGTTCCCGTAACGCTGTCTCAGTTTTTGCCGAAAGCGTCAACAGCAATTTTGGATTGTCATCAGCATCATCCAATCTAAAATCCAAAATCGGCAATCTAAAATCGGAGGCTGCTTCCAGTACTACATGAGCATTGGTGCCGCCAAAGCCAAAAGAGTTAACGCCAGCAAACCGAGGCTTGATATCTATCGGACGATCGATTGTAGGAATCAAGAATGGTGTTGGCTTGATGTCAATATGGGGATTGATGGTTTTGAAATGGGGATGAGGGGGAATTTCTCCGTGTTGCAAACAGAGGACAGTTTTGATGAATGCGGCAATCCCACCAGCAGCTTCTAGGTTGCCAATATTAGTTTTCACAGAACCGAGTCCGCAGGGTTGTTCGAGGTTTCGCCCCTGTCCTAGTACCCCGAAAATTGCTTGTAGCTCGATGGCATCCCCCATTGGAGTACCCGTACCATGTGCCTCAACATAGTCAATTTCATCGGGTGCTACTCTGGCATTTGCCAATGCTTGCCGAATCACTGCTTGTTGAGCCAACCCATTTGGTGCAGTTAGACCAACACTGCGGCCGTTATGATTCACCGCAGTTCCCCGCAGTAACGCTAAAATGCGATCGCCATCTTTAACTGCATCTGAAAGACGCTTCAGGATAACTACCCCACACCCTTCTCCTCGGACGTAGCCATCGGCTGTAGCATCAAAGCTTTTGCAACGTCCATCAGATGACATCATGCCAGCCTGGGAAAAGGTAATATTCACCTCCGGTAACAACATAATATTCACGCCGCCCACCAATGCCAGATTTGACTCTTGATGCCGCAGACTTTGGCAAGCGGTATGAATGGCAACCAGAGATGACGAACAAGCAGTGTCAATTGTCACACTAGGGCCTCGCGCATCCAAAAAGTAAGACAGGCGATTTGCCGCCATACTATTGGCAATCCCGGTACCGGCTCTCGTGGGAATTGCGGTCATGGCTTTGTAATAATCACAAGTGGCAATTCCCACAAAGACACCAGTCTGAGAACCAGCCAGTTGTAAGGGGTCGTATCCAGCGTTTTCTAATGCCTCCCAACTTACTTCTAATAGCAAGCGTTGTTGGGGGTCAATGGTAGCTGCTTCGCTCGTGGAAATTCCGAAAAAGCCAGGATCGAATAGATCGATATTTGCTAAAAAGCCACCCCAACGAGTGTTAGTTTTGTCATAACTACTTAAATCGGGATCGTAGTAAGCATCTACATCCCAGCGATCGCTAGGGACTTCGGCGATCGCATCACCACCATTTTTGCATAACAGCCATAACTGCTCTGGAGAGTTAACTCCTCCAGGAAAGCGGCAACCAATACCGATGATTGCAATCGGTTCAGTTGCAGCATGTTCGAGGGTATTGAGCTTTGCTTGTAGAGCTGATAGCTCCAGCAATGCGTTCTGCATCAATTGTCCATAATCTCTGGTTTCGGAAGGACGACTCATAGCAGTTTTCCCTCTCTGATTGATGCTAGTTTTGCAGCTAGCAAATCTGCAATTTCGTCAAGGGATTGCTCCGACGATGACAATCTCGCTCTTTTTTCTAATGATGATTCTTTCAGTAAAACTTGTTGCTGGACACTCTCTGAGTTAGAGTTAGCCTCCTGGGCTGATGCTTGTGGATCTAACGACAACACTTGCGTTTCCAGATAATTCGCCAACGCTGCCACCGTCGGATAATCAAATAGTGTAGTTGGGGAAAGGGAACAGCCTAAACTATTTTGCAATTGATCTTTCAACTCCG
The DNA here is from genome assembly GCF_052692655.1 of Nostoc sp. DSM 114167. NCBI lineage: Bacteria > Bacillati > Cyanobacteriota > Cyanophyceae > Nostocales > Nostocaceae > Nostoc > Nostoc sp. DSM 114167. The sequence goes on along the minus strand of NZ_CP195116.1, from coordinate 693,386 downwards.
TAGCAGTTAATGAATCCATCCCTAATTCAAAGAATCCTTGCTGCAAACCGATGGACTGGGGTTGCTTTAAGCCTAAAACTTTAGCTACCAATGAGCGGACATGAGTAATTAATTCCTCCTGTCGCACTCGTGGAGGCTTGGTTAGTAGCGATTGGAGAAATGTTGATTGTGGCGTGTTGATGGTGGTAGCAACGGGCGATGGAAGATGATTGTGGTTGACTGGGTTATCGGTGCTGATGCTCTGAGCCAGAATAACAACCTGTTGGAATGAATCGCCGATCGCCTCGCAATCAGGCGCCAAATGCACAGCTTCTTGAAACCCACAATCAGACAACAATTCCAGCCAGTCACTCACCGCTAACAAAGGGTAGAATGGTCGCAATTCGTAGTCTGAGAATTTCCACCACCCTGGCGTTAATCCAAAAACCAAATCTAACCAGCGTCGGGGACTTGTTCCTTCAAGCAACACTAACAATCCTCCTGGTGCTAACAGGCTGCGAACATGACGTAAGGTTTGCTGTAAATCCTCAGTTGCGTGCAGGACATTTGCTGCCACAATGATGTCGTATTGATGGTTAGTAAATCCCTGAGATTGGGGGTCTTGTTCGATGTCTAAGGACTGATAGCGGATAAATGGGTAATCCCGAAATTTCTCTTGAGCCTTGGCAGTAAACCACGTTCCTAAGTCTGTGAACACATATTCAGTTCGCTCTGCTGGGAGATGGGGTAGAAGGTAAGCAGTTGTTCCGCCGGTTCCGGCTCCAATTTCCAAAATGCTGACTGTAGCGGTGGAAATCGCGGTTGAGATTGCCTTTTGGACTAGTGCGTTCATTACCTTTGCGCCGGGAGAATCCTGGTAAAGCTGGGTTAATGCTGTCAAATCGCCTTGGGGAAATAGCAACTCCAATGGACGAGTTTCACCTTGGAGTACTTGAGCCAGGTGCGAACCGCAACGCTCTAGCAGTGTCAGTTCTGCATTTGCTTGGGGATATTGCGATCGCAAATTATCCAGTTGCGCTTGTGGTGTGGGTAACTCTAGTATTCGAGTTACTTCCCACTGATTGCCAATTCGCTGAAGAATTCCTTCTTCAACCAGCATTTCCAACAGGCGCAAAGCGAGTTTCTGATGTTGCTCAATGACTCCTAGTTTGGTAAGTTGGGGGATGGAATAGCGATCGCCTAGCTGCAAATTCCATCCCATCTGCCGGAATGCCGCCACCACATAAAGGATACTTAGGGATTCTAAAGTACTTAGGGCTTCCCCATAGTTTTTTAGATTAAGTTGGGCTGTCAATTCAGCCAACTGGGGCACAAGCAAACGCTTGATTTCTGCTGGCGAACAGAGCGATTCTTTAGCAGTCACGTCATTAGATGCAGTTTCCATCCAGAAACGCGATCGCTCAAAGGGATAATTGGGCAACACTACCCGACGATTTTGAGAGCCATGATGGAAGCCTACCCAATCAACTGATATTCCAGACTCGTACAAAGTTGCCAAACTACACAACATCTGCTGAGAATTCGCTTCCTTTTTGAGGCTGGGAAGCCACACATACTCGTTACTCGGTAAGCACTGGCGACCCATTCCCAATAAAATCGGTTGCGGCCCAACTTCCAAATACGCTAAGGTTCCTAGTTCTGCGAGAGTTACCATTCCATCAGCAAACCGGACTGGCTGCATCACATGTTGCACCCAATATTCAGGCGTGGCGATCTCTGATGCAGCCAGTTGACCAGTGAGATTAGAAATAAAGCGAATATCGGGATTTGGCAGACAGTAGTTTACTTGCCGGACAATTTGCTCAAACTCCGCCAGCATGGGTTGCATCAACGGCGAATGAAAAGCATGGGAAACCTCAAGTGCTTTTGTCTTCACTCCCTTTGCTTCTAACCTAGCCACAGCCGATGTCATAGATTCAGATCCACCTGAGACGATCAGATGTGCGCCGTTCATTGCGGCGATCGCCAAATCTGAATACTCATCAATGATGCTCGATACTTCTTGCAACTGGGCAAATACCGCTACCATTGCTCCCACAGACGGTAACGCTTGCATCAGTCTCCCCCGTGCGGCAATCAACTTTAGTCCATCTTCCAGACTGAACACTCCTGCAACAGTTGCGGCAACATACTCGCCGATACTGTGTCCCATCACCACACTCGGTTTGATTCCCCAGGATTGCCATAGCTGGGACAATGCATATTCCAGAGCAAATAAAGCAGGTTGGGTATAAGCGGTTTCGTTAATAGAGGCTTGAGTTGGGTTTTCTAACTCACTACTTGGATATAGAACCTCTAACAGAGGTTGATTTAAGTATGGCTGTAAGATTTCAGCGCAGCGTTCTATGGCTTGCCGGAAAACAAGTTGCGTGTTGTAAAGTTCCTGCCCCATACCGATATATTGCGAACCTTGGCCAGTGAACAGGAAAGCAACTCCTTGACAACGATCGCCTGTTCTAGAAGGTGGTGAATTATAAATGAACGCTGCGAGTTCCTCGCAAAATTCCTCAGAGGATTCTGCAACCAGAGCTAGTCGATGGTGAAAATGCGATCGCCCCACATTGCTTGTATAACAAATATCCCTCAAAGATACTTCTGAATGAAACTCCAAAAACGCCACATACCGCCGAGCTAATTCCCGTAACGCTATTTCACTTTTTGCCGAAAGCGTCAACAACGATTTGACATGCTCCCCTACTCCCCCGGTTACTGAGCGTTGGTCATTGAGCGTAGCCGAAATGAGTCGAAGTATGCTCCCCTGCTCCTCGGTCACTGAGCGTAGTCGTTCGTGCAGCGTCTCGTAGAGAAGGGCTGCTCCTCTGCTCCCTGCTCCCTGCCCCCTGCCCCCTGCTCCCCTGCCCCCTGTTGGTGCTTCCTCTAGAACAACATGGGCATTCGTACCGCCGAAGCCAAAGGAACTTACTCCTGCAAAACGTTGCTCGCCAAAACCAGACCATTTCTGAGTCTCGCAGGGAATTGAAAAAGGCGTGTCTTGGATGGTAATCTTCGGATTTAACTGCTGGAGATGAAGTGTACCGGGAATTTCTTGATGTTGCAAAGCTAGTACAACTTTAATTAACCCTGCAATTCCGGCTGCTGATTCTAAATGACCGATATTAGTCTTCACCGAACCGATCGCACAAGGTTGGTTTGGAGAACGACCTGACATCAGCACTGATTGCAAGGAATTAACTTCAATCGGGTCGCCCAAGGCTGTACCCGTCCCGTGAGCTTCCACATAGCTAATGGCTGCGGGTGCGACTCCAGCATTCACAAGTGCTTGATGGATAACGCTTTGTTGGGCAATTCCTCTAGGAGCAGTCAGCCCATTGCTGCGACCATCCTGATTGACTGCCGAGCCGCGAATCAGCGCCAGGATATTATCCCCATCTTCGATCGCATCAGTCAAACGTTTCAGCATTACAATCCCACAACCTTCTCCCCGGACATAACCATCTGCATCCGCATCAAAGGTTTTACAGCGACCATCCCCCGACATGAATCTTGCTTGGGAGAGGGCGATTGTCATTTGGGGGGTGAGAATTAAATTAACACCACCTGCCAAAGCCAAGTCACATTCCCCTAACCGCAAACTCTGACAAGCTTGGTGAACTGCAACCAAAGATGAAGAACAGGCAGTATCGACTGCCCAACTGGGCCCGTGCCAATCGAACTGATAGGATAGGCGGTTAGCAGCAATGCTCAGAGCGTTGCCCGTGCTGGCATAGACATCAATATCAGACAAGCTATCGAACTGGAAGCGAGCATAGTCATTGGTACTGATGCCGATAAATACACCACTGTTGCTGCCTGTCAAGCGATCGCTTGCTAATCCAGCATTTTCTAAAGCCTGCCAACTCACTTCTAGTAACAGCCTTTGCTGCGGGTCCATCCGCTCGGCTTCACGAGGAGAAATGCCAAAAAACTGGGGGTCGAATTGGTCAACTTGCTCGATAAATCCACCCCAACGAGTACTCATTTTCCCTGGTTGGGCGGGGATGGGGTTATAGAAAAGATGAGAATCCCAACGATTAGCAGGAATTTGGTCAATGGCACTTTCACCATTTCGTAGTAATTGCCAAAAGGCTTCTGGGTTATTAGCTCCGGGAAAGCGACAATCAAGACCAATAATCGCGATCGCCTCGACGGATTTGAGGTTTTGTCTGGGTTGTGGAGATTCTCGCCGTTGGGATAAATTTTCTGTGAGATAGGCTGATAGAGTTGCGATCGTTGGGTAATCGTAAGCCAAAGTAGGCAACAACTGACAACCTAACCAATCTTCTAAATCTGCCGACAGGCTGACTGCGGCAATAGAATCTAACCCGTAGTAAGCAAACGATTCATGCGGATCTATAGATTGGGGTGCAACGTTTTGTCGTTGAGCAATCTTATTTACCAACCAGTGTTGAATTTCCGCCGCTCCCTTGTCCTTTGACTTGCGGCTTCTCAATTCTCCCCGCTCCCCTACTCCTCGGTCACTGAGCGTAGTCGAAGTGCTGCTCCCACTTCGGCTACGCTCAGTGACCACCTGCTCCCCTGCCTTCCTCCACTGTCCCACCACTTCCAAAGTCCCCGCCAAAAATCTGGCGCGGGTGGCATAGCGTTGAATCTTCCCACTAGAAGTTTTGGGGATACTGACTGGCTTCAACAGCAAGACGGCATAAACTTCTAACTCGTGCTGTGTTGTAACTGCTTGTCGGATGCAGCCAATTACCTCACTTGCATCAAGCTTCCGCATAGCAGTTCGCTCGACTTCACAGGCCACAACGAGTTGTTCTTCACCGTCTACCTCGATAGTAAATGCGGCTACTCCCTGCAATCCCAAAGCCGAATGACTATTTGTAACTGTGAGTTCAATGTCTTGAGGATAATGATTGTGTCCTCGAATAATAATTAAATCCTTGAGTCGTCCGGTGATAAATAGCTCGCCGTCTTGTAAAAAGCCTAAATCTCCTGTACGCAGAAACGGGCCTTCCCCTGTATCTGCTAAATAAGCTGCAAATGTATGTTTTGTTTCTTCATATCGCTGCCAATAGCCTTGGGTGATACTCGCTCCCGCTACCCAAATCTCGCCCACTTCATCTGGTAAACATCGTCTCAATAATTCCGGATGAGCGATCGCAATTTGGGTATCGCCCTGCTGGCTATTGCCACATCCAACTAAAAGCCGCGTCTTGGAATCCTCTGCTGTTGCCAGCATTACCCGATTTTCTGCCAGTGCGGTTGCCTCTACCTTGATAATTATTGGCTGAGTTTGTGCCTCTACGGTAGTCACTTTCAGCGTCGCCTCAGCTAGCCCGTATGCTGGACAAAAAGCTGTTTCTTGAAATCCACAGGAGGCAAATGCTTTGGCAAACCGTTGGAGTGTTTCTGCTTTGACTGGCTCGGCACCATTGGAAGCAACTTGCCAAGAACTGAGATTTAGGCTAGCACGTTGTTCTGCGGTAATTTTCCGAAGGCATAGTTCATAGGCAAAGTTGGGTGCGCTGCTATGGGTTGCCTGATAGCGGGAAATAGCTTGCAACCAGCGAATCGGACGCCCAATAAAGGACACCGGCGCCATGATATAGCTAGGAAAGTTGTAGTACAAAGGTTGGAGTACTCCATAAATTAGCCCCATGTCGTGAAAGAACGGAATCCACGTCACCATCACACTATTAGCTGTGTGATTCCAACCTTGGTCAATGTAGGCTAAATTGTGCAGCAGATTGCTGTGGCTAACCATCACCCCTTTAGGCATTCCCGTAGAACCGGAGGTGTATTGCAGGAATGCTAAAGTATTTCCATTGATATTAGGTGCTTGCCATTCCTGTGCGATTGCCTCAGAAATCCCATCGCTGGCCAACACTTTTAGAGATGCTAGTCCTGGATTGTCTGCAAAGTAGTTCTTAACGATTGGCAATAGTGCTGTTGTTGTCAGGATGGCAGTTGCTTGGGCGTCGGAAACGATCGCACCCAACCTAGCAATCGACTGATTTTGCCGAGGGGGATAGGCAGGAATCGCGATCGTACCAGCATATAAGCAGCCGAAAAAAGCAGTAATAAATTCTAAACCAGGTGGGTAGAGCAGGAGTACGCGATCGCCTGGCTTTGCAAATGTTTGCAAGTAGGTAGCGATCGCTCTTGCCTGTTTATCCAATGCTCTATACGTGAGTCTACTTCCCTCAGATTCACCATCTACCAAAAAGGTATAGCCTAGCGTCTGAGGTTGCTCAATAGCTCTGTAGCGCAATACGTCTACTAGCGTCTGACTAGTATGTTGTTTTTCCATGCACGGCTACTCCTAAAACCTGGAAATTGTTCAGACCGCTAATCTCTAGCACATTGACAAGCAAAGCCAACATCTGCGAGTAAATGAAGGTATTGAAGATTTATCGGACTGATGAAGCCATCAGTTTGATCGATCTTGGTGTTCTCCGAGAAAATCTTGGTTTGGTGTTATCCAAAAAATCTTAGTGTTCTCCGAGAAAATCTTGGTATTGTTTAGAATACCAATATTTCACTCTTCATGCATAAATTTTATAAATTCTCAACTATTTAAGGGATGACTTTTATATCAAAATAACTTAATAGTTATCGCAGGAGACTTGTAGAATTTCTATTTAAATTAGCAGATGCATTCAATTTAGTGAAGCGATTGCCGTCCTGAATCTTACCCCCATATAAGGAGGTCGGCGTAAATAATTATTGTTGGGCTAAGGCAGGGAGCAGGGGGCAGGGGGGCAGGGGAGCAGGGGGCAGGGGAGCAGGGGGGCAGGGGAGCAGGGAGCAGGGAGCAGGGGAGCAGGGAGCAGGGGGGCAGGGGAGCAGGGAGCAGGGAGCAGGGGAGCAGGGAGCAGGGGAGCAGGGAGCAGGGGAGCAGGGAGCAGGGGAGCAGGGAGCAGGGGAGCAGGGAGCAGGGGGAGAGAAAGTCGTTTTGATGAACGTGAAATGGGATAATTTATTTTCTGGAAGTACCTAAAGCGACAGGTATATTGTATGGTCCAACGATCTTATGAAGAGAATGGCATAGCAGAGAATCAACAGCTAATTGAGGAACTGAAAGCCCTGCGGCGAGAGGTAGCTGAATTAAAAACAGAAAAAGCTGCTTTCCAGGCTCAAAAAAAGCTGCTGGAGCATTCAGTAGCAACAATCATCCGCGCTTCACCCGAAGAAGAGATGTTGAAAGCTACTTTACAAGACACGTTAGATGTTTGTAGTCAGCTTACTGGTGCCCAAAAAGGCAGTCTGTTTTTACTCGATCGCCAGGGTGCTGTCACCGATAGTATCCTCACGCAAAGGGAAACAACAGCACTGAAGGAACGCGATCGCCTGATTGGTTGTGTTTTAGCACAGGGGCTTGCTGGTTGGGTATACAGACAGCGCCAGATCGGGTTGATTGTAGACACTGAAACCGACGATCGTTGGTTGCAGTTGCCCAATCAGCCTTACACTGTACGTTCAGCATTAGCTGTTCCCATTCTCAGGAATGAAGAGGTCTTAGGCATTCTTACCTTGCTACACCAAGAACCGGGGCACTTTAGCCCAGAAATTGCCCATCTGATGCAGCTCACTGCTGACCAAATCGCTATAGTGTTAGAAAATGCCCAGCTATATGGGAAAATTGAAACTTATTCCAAAGCACTCAACTACGAATTAGAAAAAGGTCGGCAAATCCAAAGAGATTTTCTACCCAACGAAATCCCACAGCTACCTAATTTAGAGATCGCCACGTTTTTCTCTCCTGCGCGTCAAGTTGCTGGCGACTTCTACGACGTTTTCATGCTACCTGGCGATTACTTGGGGCTAGTTATTGCTGATGTCGCCGACAAAGGTGTAGGCGCTGCGTTATTTATGGCTTTGTTCCGAAGCTTAATCCGTATTTTCTCTGGACAAATTAGTTTGGGCGGACTCTCTATTATTGCCAATGAGGCGGAATTATCGATTTTGCTTGAGTCAGAGATGGCAACTAATTTATACCAAATTAACCCCCTGAAAGCAGTAGCGCTCACGAATAATTACATCGCCCAGCAGCACGCCCAGATGAGTATGTTTGCGACGCTGTTTTTTGGCGTGCTAGATCCGGCAACTGGCATTCTCACCTACATCAATGGTGGACACGAAACTCTGTTTGTTGTTGGTGAGACTGGTATCAAAGCCAGTCTCAACTCAACCGGGCCAGCAGTAGGGATGATGCCTAATATGAAATTTAAAATTCAACAAGTACAGTTGGAACCAGGCGATATCTTAATTGGCTATACCGATGGGGTAACTGAGGCACGCAGTCCCAGCGGTCAATTTTTTACTGAAAAGCGACTGCGATCGCTCCTAGATCGATCTGCGCTTTTGCCGTCTCCTCTGCTAGAGCGGATTACAACTGATTTGTTCGCTCACATCAGCAACGCACCTCAGTTTGATGACATCACAATGCTGATTGTGCAGAGAAAGGCATCAGACTAAAGTTTCATCCTTTCACTCACCCCCAATCTGTAAAATATGGAACCTTTAACTGTGCCTGGAACACTGGACTCTTTAAAGGCGATCGCAGAATATGTGATGGCAGCAACAATGGTAGCAGGTTTGAATAAAAAAACCTCCTATAGACTGCGTTTGGCGGTCGATGAAATCGTTACAAACATCATTAATTACGGCTATAAGGCAGCAAATCGCGAAGGCATATTGATTTTAAAAGCCGATTTTGACGATCGCTCCTTGAACATTACGATTAAAGATACTGGTGTTCCCTTCAATCCTACCCAGAAGTTAACCCCAAATGATTTGAACAAGTCGCTACAGCAACGACAGATTGGCGGTTTGGGAGTTTATCTAGCTCTTAACAGCGTAGATCGGTTTATTTACCAACAAGACGGAAACCAAAATTGTAATATTTTAATTGTAAATCGTGACGACGGATTGGGAATCAGTTAAGTAAGTTTGCAGGAATATTAATTATAAAAAAATAACAATGACTTTAACAAGATACAACAAGAGTTACAAGTTAATTTATTTTTATTTACATAGTTTTGTTTTTCGACACCGTTGCACTTACAACTGAGTGATTGTTGGACAAAAATCTTCCTAAAACTTACTAGCAAATATTTACAAAGTTTTAAGTCCAATCCTTCCAGATTATCTTTTCACGTCACTTGTTACAAATGGTCACGAAGTTAGTAACTACAAAAAAATTTCATGTATTCTCAATATTCACAAGGTAGCGACCTGAAACAGCAAATATGTTAAAAACGGCCAAAAAAAGCATATATAGCAGTTACCAGATAGGTTAGGACATGAACCAATTGTCAAACCCCGACACCAAGGATTTTTAAGCCTGTTGCCTATTAGCTGTTGCCTGTTATATCAAACCACCAACTAATAGGGTTGCTTGTAGAAGCAAAGACATCCCGCAACAGCAAACGTGTCTAAGTTAGTTTGGAGCTTATGAATGTTAGAGAAAATTAATACCCTCAATGGTTTTCAGGCAAACTTAGCAGACCAAGAAGCACTCGAAACTACGCTCCTGACCCATCCAGAAATTGAAGAGTGTCGGGTATTAATCCGAGAAACAGAAACCGCAGATATGTGGTTCGTTGCCTACGTAGTTGCATCAGGAAAATCTTCGTTGGCACAACTAAATGCATATTTGCAGGGTCATTTGCCAAATACTATCCCGCCTCAAGCCTACGTTTGGTTATCCAGATTGCCGCTCACCAGCGAAGGACTGATTGACGATCGCCGTCTAACTGATTTAGCCGTGATTGACATAGATTTGGTCGAGCGATGGGAATCGTCTTTGCGATCGCTCCCCTCGATTAACCAAGTCGCAGTTATTGTGGAAAACCAGACGAAACAACTACCACCATTACACGTTTCGGATTTGCTAGGGAATCCTCAAGCAACAAAGCTTAATTTTCAATTAGAGGATTCTGGAGAAAAACTAAAATCCGATGGCGTAAATCAACAATTTGAGCTTTCACAATCTCAGATAAAAGCCAAAGCAATTAGTCATGGCGAAGCTTTACAACTGGAAATAGACGCGATCGCTAACTTAACGGAACTACTCCAAAGGGCAGCGTTACAAAGCTCAAAAGGAATTACTTACATCCAACCGGATGATACTTACCAAAACCAATCCTACAAAGATTTATTAGACGCAGCTCAACGGATTTTGGCAGGTTTGAGAAAGTTAGGGCTTGTGCCTCAAGATAGAATTCTCTTTCAATTTAACCAACCTGAAAATTTCATTCCTGCCTTCTGGGGCTGTATTTTGGGCGGATTCATCCCAATTCCTTTATCCGTTCCTCAGAGTTACGATCGCTCTGATGGTTTCGTTAATAAATTAGCTCAAATCTGGCAAAGACTAGAACCAAGCTTAATACTGACTAGCGATCGATTAGCACCTGAACTGAGACGTTCCCTGACAGATTTGCCACTTGACAATTTGGCGATCGCTACCCTCAATGAGTTGCAATCTCATCATCCCGATCCTAACTGGTATGTTGCTGGTTTAGATGATTTGGCGGTACTGTTTCTCACTTCTGGTAGTACAGGTACGCCGAAAGCAGTTATGCAAAGCCATCGCAGTCTCATCTGTCGGTCGGCTGCGAGTGTCCAGATGAACGGGTTTACCCAAGAAGATGTTTCCTTAAACTGGATGCCACTCGATCACGTTGCTGGATTAGTATATTTTCATATTCGGGATGTGTATGTGGGTTGTCAACAAATTCATGCCGTCACCGATTGGGTGTTGCAACAACCCCTGAAATGGCTTGATTGGATGTCTGATTATCGCGTGAGTGTAACCTTTGCACCGAATTTTGCCTATGGGCTAATCAATGCCGCCGAAGCAGAACTTTCTCAAGGGCATTGGGATTTATCATCAGTGCGATACATTTTCAACGGAGCAGAAGCCATTGTCGGCAAAACTGCCAGAAAATTTCTTGAATTGCTGACAGCGCACGGACTCCCGACTACGGCAATACATCCCGTTTGGGGAATGGCTGAAACTTGTTCGGGAGTGACTTACTCTGACAACTTTTGTTGGGAATCAACCACGGATGAAGATGCATTCGTAGAAGTTGGCGCGCCGATTCCCGGATTTTCTCTGCGGATAGTTGATGCTCAAGACCAGCTCGTTGAAGAAGAAGCCATCGGAAGGCTGGAAGTCAAAGGACTGACAGTAACATCAGGTTATTTTGGTCAACCAGAACTGAATTCGGAGGTGTTTACAGAAGATGGCTGGTTGAAGACGGGAGATTTAGCTTTCTTACGACAAGGACGTTTAACAATTACAGGCAGAGAGAAAGACGTTATTATTGTCAATGGACTGAATTACTATAGTCATGAAATCGAAGCAGTTGTTGAAGAAATTGCAGGCGTAGTTGTTTCCTACACTGCTGCGGTGGCTGTGCGTGATGGAGAAACTTCAGAACAGCTAGCTATCTTTTTCCATGCAGGTGGCGCGAATGAAATGCAAATTTCAACCTTGATGCAAACCATTCGCCAAAAAATTGTCCAACGTTGTGGCATCAATCCCAGCTATGTGATTCCAGTTGAAAAAGCTGCGATTCCAAAAACGGCCATTGGCAAGATCCAGCGATCGCAATTGGTTAAACGCTTTGAATCAGGTGAATTTAAACCTATCCTCCGTCAGTTTGATATCTTGACTGGCAATGCTAACACAATCCCTGACTGGTTTTATCGCCGAATTTGGTGTGTTAAGCAGTTAAATCACAATCGGCAGCCAGTTAAACTTCCGACTCAGAAATTCCTCGTGTTTCTCGATAATTTAGGTTTAGGAAATTACCTGTGTACAGAACTCAAACGCAATAATCAATCTTATATCTGCGTTGAAGCAGGTACGGATTTTATCAAATCTGAGCAAGGCGATCGCTTTACCATCAATCCCGAAAATCCCGATCACTATCGGCGGTTGCTAGAGTCTTTGGCATCGGATATTCCCACTCAAATTTTGCATTTATGGACTTATAACGAGTCTGCGGGTCAAGTGTCTAGTAGTTCGCCAAGTGAACTTGGCGGGGGAAAGGGTAAAGGGGAAGGGGGAAAGGTTTTAAATCCCTTAGCCTTTACCCCTTCCCCTTTCCCCAGCCCTCACCCGACTTCTAGCCTAGAGGAACTAGAACGCGCCCAATACTTAGGACTATATAGCATTCTATTTTTAGTGCAAGCCTTAGCAAATGCCAAGGAAAAACACCAACTACTAGATATAGGCATTCAGTTACAAGTCATTTCTAACAACGTCCAGTTAACTAGCAGCGATGATGCGATCGCTTATGAAAAATCCACACTTATCGGATTGCTAAAAACAATTCCTTTAGAATTATCTTGGCTGCACTGTCGCCACCTTGACTTAGAAATTGGGTCACTGGAAACAAATGCTAATTATGTTTTCAAAGAACTAAATGTTACCAAAGGTGATAGTGAAATTGCTTATCGTCAAGGTCAACGGCTAGTTTCATCACTCGCCAAAGTAGATATGCTTGCTAGTCCAAGCCAAGAAATACCAATTAAACCAGGCCAGACTTATCTGGTAACAGGCGGATTGGGTGGAATTGGGACTTCAGTTTGCCAATATTTACTTAAGCAATTTGGTGTGCGATTGCTGATTATTGGCAGAACAAATTTGCCACCAGCAACAGAATGGTCGCAGCATCTCGAACAGAATACAGCGATCGCCAAGCGATTGAAAAATTATCAATCTCTCTTGGCGATAAGTGGCGATTTATTATACAAGTCAATTGATATCTGCGATCTAACTTGCTTACAACAGGCTGTCACTGAGGCAGAGTCGAGATGGAATCAACCTCTGGCAGGAATTATTCATCTCGCAGGTGAAGGCGACCTCAAACACCACTGGACGGTGATGGAAAATCACTGGATAGCTGTAGCTACATTAGAAAGCTTTCGTACCATGCTACGTCCGAAAGTTCAGGGCACTTGGACGCTTTTTCAACTGATTCAGAATCGGCCAGATGCCCTTTTCATCGGCTTTTCTTCCGTAAATAGTGTGTTTGGGGGAGCAACCTTTAGTGCCTATGCTGCTGCCAACAGTTTTTTAGATGGTTGTTGTCAGTATCAGCAATACCATTACCATCCTCATGCTTACTGCTTTAACTGGAGCCAGTGGGATGATGTTGGTATGAGCGAGGGAAACCCCATCCACAGCCGGGAAGCAGCTCATCGCTTGGGGTATCAGAGTATTACTCAGGAACAAGGTTGGCGTTCCTTAGTGGCAGGTTTATCGCGTCATCAACCGCAGCTGATTGTCGGTTTAGATGGCAGTAATCCTCATATTCGCCGATATCTGAAGACAGAAGCCGATAACATCCAGAAATTAACTGCTTATGTCACCACTGTGGATGGTGCAGGGTTGTATGGTTGGGAGCAAATGAGAGTTAGCGATCGCTTTGGAACTCCGAGCCATTGTGAAATTGTACAGCTTCCAGAAATGCCCGTAACACAAACGGGTACGATAGACATTGCCAAAATTATTGGCAGCAATCAAAAGCACAACCAACCTTGGCAAGTCGTTTTGCCCCAAACTGACATTCAACGCCAGATAGCTCAAATATGGCAAGACGTGCTGGGCATTTCTTCAGTGAGTATCGATCGCAACTTTTTTGAACTAGGTGGCAATTCGCTCACCTTGGTTCGGGTTCACGATCGCTTACAAAAACAATTTGGGCAACATCTGTCACTGATTGACTTGTTCCAATATCCAACGATTCAGACGCTAGCAGAATTCCTGAATCAAGCTCAAATGCCATTGCCGGAGCGATCGCAATTATCGCCATCCGAGCGCGTGGGTAAAATGAAAGATACCCAGCAATTAGAAATTGCCATCATCGGTATGTCCGGGCGTTTTCCAGGAGCCAAAACACTCGATGAATTCTGGGAAAACTGCTGTAATGGCGTGGAATCGATTTCATTTTTCAGTGATGAAGAACTGGAGTTAGCCGGAATCGATTCCTCATCCTTTAATGATGCCAATTATGTGAAAGCTAGTGGTATCTTATCTGACATTGATTTATTTGATGCCGCGTTTTTCGATATCTCTCCCAAAGAAGCCCAAATCATGGACCCGCAGCATCGCCTGTTTTTAGAGTGTGCTTGGGAAACACTGGAAAATGCTGGTTACGACCCTGCAACTTATACAGGATTAATCGGGGTTTATGCAGGCATGGGGATGAATCTTTATGCAGGTCGAACCTACTGGAATCACAATCTTTACCCAAATCGGGAGCGATTAGAATACGTTGATGACTCGCAACTAGCGATCGCCAATGGTACAGATTTTCTCCCCACACGGGTTTCATACAAATTCAACTTGCAAGGGCCCAGTGTCAACGTGCAAACCGCTTGCTCGACTTCCTTAGTTGCCGTCCATCAAGCGTGTCGGAGTTTGATTCAAGGAGAATGCGATATGGCTCTGGCTGGTGCTGCGGCGATCGCCGTACCCCAAAAATCTGGTTATCGCTATCAGCCAGGGATGATTCTTTCACCCGACGGTCACTGTCGAGCATTTGATGCCAATTCACAAGGAACCGTTGGCGGCAATGGCGTAGGCATTGTGATGTTGAAACGACTAGCAGATGCGATCGCCGATGGAGATAATATTTACGCCGTCATTAAGGGTTCTGCGATTAATAACGATGGCTCCCAAAAAATTAGCTATACGGCTCCCAGCGTTCAGAGACAGGCAGCAATGATTGCCCAAGCCCAAGCGATCGCAGATATCAATCCAGAAACTATTACTTACATCGAAACCCACGGAACCGGAACGACTCTCGGCGATCCGATTGAAATTGCAGCATTAACCCAAACATTTCGTGCCAAAACACAGAAGCAACAATTTTGCGCCATCGGTTCTGTAAAGACTAACATCGGACATTTAGATACAGCTTCAGGCATAGCAGGATTGATTAAAACAGTTTTGGCACTCAAGCACCGATTGCTACCGCCTAGCCTAAATTTTAAACATCCCAATCCCAAGATTGATTTTGCTAACAGTCCATTTTATGTAAATACAACTTTATCAGACTGGCAAACAGACCAAACACCTCGGCGGGCTGGCGTAACTTCTTTGGGTGTTGGCGGTACGAATGTTCATGTGATTTTGGAGGAAGCACCAACAGGGGGCAGGGGAGCAGGGGGCAGGGGGCAGGGAGCAGGGGAGCATACTTCGACTGCGCTCAGTAACCGGGGGAGCAGGTGGTCACTGAGCGTAGCCGAAGTGGGAGTAGGGGAGCATGTCAAATCGTTGTTGACGCTTTCGGCAAAAACTGAGACAGCGTTACGGGAATTAGCTCGGCGGTATGTGGGGTTTCTGGAGTCTCATTCAGAAGTATCTTTGAGAGATATTTGTTATACGAGTAATGTGGGGCGATCGCATTTTGATTATCGGCTGGCCTTGGTTGCCGATTCACCCGCACAATTGAGAAATCAACTCACAACATTTATTGCCGAAAATTCGCGCACTCGCTTTCAGGCTTCAGGGGTAGCTTTCCTGTTCACTGGACAAGGTTCGCAGTATATCGGCATGGGACGAGAACTTTACGAAACCCAACCTGTTTTTCGGCAAGCCATAGAACGCTGTGCCCAAATCCTGGACTCATTATTAGAGCAACCATTGCTAGAAGTCCTGTATCCATTAGAGGAGAGGGGAAAGGGGAAAGGGGAAAGGGGAAAGGGGAAAGAAGGGGAAAGGGAAAAGGGGAAAGGGGAAAGGGAAAAGAACTTAGGGGGTCATATTCTGGATGAGACGGGCTATACCCAACCTGTCTTATTTGTCTTGGAATATGCATTGTCTGAGCTATGGCAATCTTGGGGTATCAAGCCTAGTGTTGTGATGGGTCATAGTGTGGGCGAATATGTTGCTGCAACTGTTGCAGGTGTATTCAGTCTGGAAGATGGATTGAAACTCATCGCCGCACGGGGTAAATTGATGCAAGCATTACCGCAGACAGGGGCAATGGTAGCAGTATTTACTGATTTGGCACAAGTATCTGCGGTTATTGATTCATTGCCGGAGGTGGCGATTGCAGCAATCAACGCACCAAGACAAATCACGATCTCTGGTGCAGCTGGGGCGATCGCATCGGCTGTGGCTATCTTAGAAGCCAGAGGAGTGCAAACAAAGTCACTGAAAGTTTCCCATGCCTTTCATTCGCCGTTGATGCAACCAATGGTGGCAGAGTTTGGGGAGATTGCCCAGCAAGTGAGCTACCGTACACCAAACCCGAATATTCGCTTCATTTCCAACATCACAGGGCAATTGGCAGGAGTGGAGATTAGCACGCCTGAATATTGGGTGCAGCATATTTTGCAGCCAGTGCAATTTGCTAACAGTATCGTCAGCCTGTCAGCGTTAGGAAATTTGGCTTGTTTGGAAGTGGGGCCGCACCCAATTTTAGTAAGCATGGGTCGTCAATGTATCCCAGAATCAAGACATCTGTGGCTAGGGAGCCTCAAATCGCAAGAATCAGATTGGCAGCAGATGTTGAGCAGTTTAGCGGCGTTGTATGAGCAAGGAATATCGGTGAATTGGTCGGAGTTTCATCGGGGATCTGAGCATCGGCGCGTGGTGTTGCCGAATTATCCCTTTGAGCGATCGCGTTTTTGGATTGAACCAAATAAAGACAGCAGCTACAAAAATTTTCAACTCTCCTCTGCAAATCTCAAATCTTCTCATCCTCTGCTTGGTTCTAGATTGCACTTGGCATCGAAAGAGATTTGTTTCCAGACGCAAATCAGTTCTAATTTCCCCGCTTTTTTAGCTGACCATCGCGTTTACG
Organism: Nostoc sp. DSM 114167; assembly: GCF_052692655.1. Taxonomy (NCBI): domain Bacteria; kingdom Bacillati; phylum Cyanobacteriota; class Cyanophyceae; order Nostocales; family Nostocaceae; genus Nostoc; species Nostoc sp. DSM 114167. The sequence continues at coordinate 676,596 of NZ_CP195116.1, read as the reverse complement.
GCAAAGTAATTATGCCGGGAACCGCCTATCTAGAGATGGTTTTGGGGGCAGCAGCTAAGGTTTTGAAATCCAAAAATTTAATTTTAGAAAATGTCTTATATAAACGGGCGTTAATTTTATCAAAAAATGAAGTTAAGACGCTCCAGCTAATTCTTCAACCAACGGAACAACAAGGATATTCCTTTGAAATTTTTAGTTGTGAATTAGATGAAGAAGATTCACCATCTTGGATGCTGCATGTTTCTGGAAATGTCACCGCATCCAATCTCAAACCATCGCTGGAACTTTCTGCAACGCACTGTTTCCCCAAGGAAGTAGCCTCCCACAACCAAGCCGAACATTACCAACAGTTTCTTCAACGAGGAGTTGATTATGGTGCGAGTTTTCGGGGAGTTAAACAGTTGTGGTTGAATTCAGAAGTAGTCACAGGAGAGATTGAGTTACCCCAAACATGCGTAGAAACAGATACCTATCAGTTTCATCCAGCATTCTTGGATGCTTGTTTTCAGGTTTTACAAGCTAAATTCCCAGAAGATAATAGCAAAGAGGCTTATGTGCCGATCGCCATCCAGCGATTGCAAGTTTGCGATCGCCCCAGCAACCGACTATGGAGTTTTGCCAAAGTACATCCTAGCCAGAACAGTAACAAAACACTGATTAGCGATTTACAATTAGTTGCAGATGATGGTGAGATTCTAGCGGTTGTTGAAGGTCTGCAACTTCAAAGGGTCGCTGCGGCTACATTGACAGTCTCTCCTCAAGTGCCGCCAGATTGGTTGTATCAAATCGAATGGCGACCTCAAGCTCGAATGGGGCGATCGCTCTCACCGGATTACCTGCTCAATCCCAAGGACATCAGCCAAAACCTGATTCCTCAATTAGCCGAACTCCTAACAACAACCTCATCAAACGAGGAATTTTTACCCCAACTTGAAGCCCTCAGTGTGTCTTATGTAATCAGTGCCTTACAACAACTAGGATGGGACTTTCAACTCGGATTGCAGTTTTCTTTTACAGAAATAGCTGAACAGTTGGGGGTGATTAGCCAGTATCATCAACTGCTACATCGGTTTCTAGATATTTTGACTGAAGCAGGGTGGCTCAGACCTCTTGATTGTGCCAACGGCAGACATCACTGGGAAGTAATTAGCGCCCTAGATCGCCAAACGCCGCAACCAGACCGACTGTTAGTCCAATTCCCTACCGGAGATACCGAGATCGCCCTAGTAGAACGCTGTGGTGCCAGCTTACCAGAGGTACTTCAGGGAAAACTTGACCCGTTACAATTACTATTTCCCAATGGTGATTTCACCCTGCTGACGCAACTGTATCAAGATGCTCCAGCTGCTAGAGTGATGAATACATTGGTGCAAAAGGCAGTTTCCGCAGCACTGCTGCGAGTACCACAGGGAAGCAAGATCCGCTTGCTAGAAATTGGGGCGGGAACTGGCAGCACAACCGCTTACATTCTGCCGCAATTGAATAATTATCAAGCTGAATACACCTTCACAGACATTTCACCGCTGTTTGCAGCCAAAGCACGGGAGAAGTTTCGGGATTACCCATTTGTCCGCTATCAGTCTTTAGATATCAGCCGAGATCCAGCGATTCAAGGCTTGGAAGGGCAACAATACGATCTGATTCTGGCAGCCAATGTGTTACACGCGACACCAGATTTACAACAAACATTGGCCCACGTCCACAGCTTATTAGCACCAGGCGGAATTCTGGTGATGTTAGAAGTCACCGATCGCCATTGTTGGCTGGATCTGAGCTTCGGTTTGACCCCAGGTTGGTGGTTGTTTGCCGATCGCTGGTTGCGACCGAATTACCCGCTCTTAAGTAGTGCCGAGTGGCAAGATGTGTTGCAAGCGAATGGATTTACATCGGCGGTGGCGATCGCACCTAAAAACAAAATCATCGGTTCCCTGGCTCAGGCTGCGATCGTTGCCCAAAAAGGAACCGAGAGCCATATACCACAAAACTGGCTAATTTTAGCAGATAGTCAAGGTATCAGTCAGAAACTTGCTCGACGGTTTCAAGAACGAGGAGATACCTGTACTCTAGTTTTTCCCGGACAGGAATACGAATCGTTGAGCGAGTTCGAGTTCAGGATTAATCCTCAGAAACCGGAAGATTTTCAGCAGTTGGTTTCGCACATACTTAGCAAGCGATCGCGTCTCTCAGGAGTGGTACATTTGTGGAGCCTGGAGAGTCAAGAAACTGCACCAACCTTAACCGTCGAAGATTTGCAAGCAGCAACCCGTATTGGCTGTGGCAGTACTCTGTATTTGGTGCAAGCCCTAGTTAAAAAGATGGGTACAAAACCTCCCCAGTTATGGGTAATAACTAGAGGAGCAGTTGCCGATAAAGCTGGATTAGTTCAATCGCCCCTATGGGGAATGGGGAAAGCGATCGTCAAAGAACACCCAGAATTACAGCTTCGGTTGATAGATTTAGACCTCCAAGAAAATTATCGGCTAAGTCAAAACCCCCTTGATGCACTATTTGCAGAGTTGACATCACCAGATCGAGAGAACCAAATTGCATTCCGTAATGGGATACGTCAAGTGGCAAGACTGGTTCCTTACCGGGGAAAACAAAATCCCAATCAAGCAGATATCCCCATCCACCCAGATAGTACCTACTTAATTACTGGTGGATTAGGGGGACTGGGACTGCTAATTGCCCATTGGTTAGTAGAACGTGGGGCAAAGCACTTAGTTCTCATGGGACGCAGGGGGACAAGCGAACAGAGCGATCGCCAGATTCAGCAGCTTCAGGCACAAGGTGTATCGGTGATGGTAATGCAAGCTGACGTGTCTGTGCAGTCACAAGTGGCAAAGGTATTGGCAGAAATTAGCCGCAGCCACCCGCCTCTACACGGCATTATCCATGCAGCCGGAGTTTTGGATGACGGGGTTTTACTCCAACAAACTTGGGAGCGCTTTCATCGAGTCATGGCAGCGAAAGTACAAGGTGCTTGGAATCTGCACGCATTAACCCAAACCTTACCGCTCGATTTCTTCATCTTGTTTTCTTCGGCTGCTTCTGTTTTAGGTTCTGCCGGTCAAGCTAATCACTGCGCTGCCAATGCCTTTTTAGATGCTCTAGCACATTATCGTCATCAATTGGGGTTATCGGGATTGAGTATTAACTGGGGAGCTTGGGCTGAAATTGGTGCAGCCGCCGAGCGTCAGTTCGGTAAGCAACTCCAACATCAGGGAATGGAAATGATATCGCCATCCCAAGGTTTACAGGCTTTAGAGCAGAGCTTTTTTTGGGAGGTTGCTCAAGTAGGTGTGATGCCGCTCAATTGGCTGACATTTATGCAGCAATTCTCACCAGGGACTTGTCCGACATATTTGACAGAATTTTCTCAGGTGGGGATTACTCAATCAACATCACCACCGCCGATGGAAATTCAGCAGCAATTGCAAACTCATGACTTCGGCGATCGCTTGCAAATTTTAACCATTTACCTGAAAGAAAAGATTGCCAAAGTGTTGGGTTGTTCTGTGGATCGAGTCGATGCCAGTCAAGCACTGAGCAAAGCAGGACTTGATTCTTTGATGGCGATCGAAATCCGCAATCGGATCATCACAGAACTGGGAATTGACCTTTCTTTAGAAAAGTTTGTTGAAGGTTCCAGCATCAACCAACTAGCAGACCTGTTATTAAAACAGCTAGCTTTACAGGGACTCAACGAAAATTCGGCAACTGAAATCACTGAGGATGTGGAAGAAATAATACTATGAACCTAAATGCCCTTTTAGCCGAGCTTTCAGACCGGGGAGTGAAATTATTAGTTGATGGAGAACAACTCCGCATTCAAGCACCTAAAGGAGTTATCACTCCCGATTTACGGAATGCTTTAGCGAACAATAAAGTAGAGCTAATCCGGTTATTACATCAGAACAAAATCGGGGCTGCTTCTATTCCTTTGGTTCCGGTTTCACAAACGCAAAACGTGCCTGTATCCTTCCAGCAAGAACGCCTGTGGATTTTGGCCCAGTTAGCTGCTGTAGAATCTGCTCATAATATTGCTCAAGCCTTGCGGTTAAATGGCGATTTAGATTTAAACTGCCTCCAAAAAAGTCTTAATGAAATTTTCCGTCGCCACGATGTCTTTGGGACAACATTTGGGGTATGGGAAGGTAATCCCGTGCAAAATATTGCTGCACCAGAACCGTTTAAATTATCTGTTTTAAATCTCGAACATTTAGATGCAACCGAACAATTAAAAACTTTCTGGCAAATTGCTGATGAAGCAGCCGAAGCTCCCTTTGATTTGGCGATCGCTCCTTTATGGCGAATCAAACTCATTCGCTTAAATGCAGGCGAGCATATTCTCTTGCTCGTCATTCACCACATTATCAGCGATATGATCTCGATGGGTTTATGGATTCGAGAACTGGCGACAGTCTACAGTCATTTCTACAAGGGACAGCCTTCTCCACTGCCAGAACCTTCCATCCAATATCGAGATTTTGCCGTATGGCAGCGCCAGTGGCTCAACAATGATGCCCTCAAAAGCGAACTAGCTTACTGGAAACAGCAACTAGAGGGGGCATCATTTGAATTAAAATTGCCCATCGACCATCCCCGACCGCCACTCCAGAATTTCCAGGGTCGGCGAAAGTTTTTTAAACTCGATCCTGTGATGTGGGCTGCAATCAAACAACGAAGTCACGAACAAATGGGAATTACTTCCTTTATGACTTTCGTAGCGGCGTTTAAGGCTTTGATTTATTTGTGTTCTCAGCAAGAAGACATTTTAATTGGCTTTACCGCTTCTGGTCGAGTTCATCCGCAAGTGGAATCGCTGATTGGTTTTTTTGGCTATCCTTTGTTGTTGCGTACAGATTTGTCTGGCAATCCGACTTTTACCGAAGTACTTAGCCGAGTGCGATCAGTGTTGTTATCTGCTTATGCTCACCAAAATGTCCCCTTTGGTAAAGTCGTTGAAGTCATGGGGTCGAGTCGGGTTGCACAAGATACTCCCTTTTTTCAAACATTCCGCACCGGATTAAGCTATGTCAACAGCCAACTACCGAGCGACCTAACAAATTTACCAAATCTGACGTTTTCATTAGTTGATGAGGGAATTTGGGGGCCGACTGATTTAGATTTGTATACTTATATTTACGAAGTCGGAGCAGATTTACAAATAGGAATTGCATATAACACCGATATATTTGAAAGTGAAACAATCGATGCTTTTGGTAATGCTTTATTTCAAATTTTAGCACAATGGGTTGAGTCAAAAGATATTCGCCTGAATGAATTTAGATTACCAACAGACCTTGAGAGAAAAGCAAGATTAGCCAGAAGTCGATATCAAAAACAAAAATTGGCGATCGCAGCTACTTTTACCGCCGATTCGGTGGCAGATTCTCTAAAATTCTGGATGCAGCAACTCAATTTACCCTCAGAAATTACCTTTGCTCCCTATAATCAGGTTTTCCAACAACTGCTGACTCCTAATAGTCTGTTATCGCAAAATGAAACGGGAGTCAATATTGTTCTAGTGCGGTTAGAAGATTGGGTTAGGTTACAGGATTCACAAGAGTTATCTAGTAACGAAAAAAAGAATGCCATTGAGCGCAATACTAAGGATTTAGTTATAGCATTACGTCAATCCGGCGAACGGAATAAAATTCCCCATTTGGTTTGTTTGTTGCCAAGTAATTCAATAATTGCTGATGCAGAAATGGCAATTTTTTTGCAACAAATAGAAGCAAATTTATTAACGGAACTTGCCGATATTAGTGGGCTGCATATTATTAATTATCAGGAGTTAGCAACAAGCTACCCAGTAACTAACTTCTATGATGCTTATAGCGATGAAATCGGGCATATTCCATTTACGCCAGCATTTTTTACAGCGTTAGGAACAATGTTGGCGAGAAAAATTCACTGCATACATAGACCGCCTTATAAAGTAATTGTCTTAGACTGCGATCGAACCTTATGGCAAGGTGTTTGTGGTGAGGATGGAGTTGAGGGTATTGTCATAGATTCATCCTATCAAGCATTACAAGAATTTATGATTCAGCAGTGCGATCGCGGGATGTTACTATGTTTGTGCAGCAAAAATAATCAAGCAGATGTCTTTGCTGTATTAGACCAACGCGCCGATATGCGGCTGAAGCGTCACCATTTGGCGGCTTGGCAAATTAATTGGCAGACTAAATCAGAAAATTTAAAATTGCTGTCTCAAGAACTAGGGCTGAGTTTAGATAGCTTCATCTTTATTGATGACAATCCCATCGAATGCGCTGAAGTCCGCTATCACTGTCCAGAAGTTTTAACCCTGCAATTGCCCACAAATGCCACTGAAATTCCCCAATTCCTGGCTCATATTTGGGCATTCGATCGTCTCAAGATCACTGTAGAGGATCGACAGCGAACGATTGTTTACCAGCAAAATCGCCAACGTCAGCAAGCGGCAAACGAATCTCTCACGTTGCGAGATTTCCTCAATAGCCTCAATCTGCAAGTGGATATTATGGAAATGCAGCCCTCCCAGGTAGATCGTGTTGCTCAACTAACGCAGCGAACAAATCAATTTAATACCACCACCTTACGCAGAACGTCGGCTGAAATCAAAACCTTTTGCCTGTTAGATACTCATACTTGCTATGTTGTGGATGTAAAAGACCGCTTTGGTAATTATGGTTTGGTGGGCATGATGATGGTACAGGCCACAGCGTCAGCCCTGGTGGTAGATACCCTATTACTCAGTTGTCGAGTGTTAGGCAGAGGAGTTGAATATCAAATGCTCAACTTCCTGGGTAAAATTGCCTTGGCACGCGGACTAAAGCAAATCGATATTATTTACAAACCCAGTTCTAAAAACCAGCCTGTTGGCGATTTTCTCGAACAGTTGACAGCCATTGCCAAGGAACCTTTAGCAGAAAGCTATTGCTATAAGTTATCAGCAGATGATTGTCGATCGCTCGCTATTGCTTCTGAACGACTAGACAATGAAGCAAAACATTCGGCATCTGAAGGGAATTTAACGCCAAGCAATCGGGCAATACCCCAGCAATCTGCCTACACCGCCTTATTCCAAAAAATTGCTTCAGATTGGCATACACCAGAGCAGATTCTCCAGCACATGGAAGATTCTCAAGTTCAATACCAACAACAGCATCAGACATTTGTTGCACCCCGCACCGAAACTGAGAAACACTTAGCTGAACTGTGGCAAAACTTACTTCATAGATCCCCACTCAGCATCTACGATAACTTCTTCGATTTGGGAGGCAATTCTTTGTTGGCAGTGCAACTGCTGTCTCGGTTGCGAGAAACCTTGCAAGTGACTATACCCATCCATCAATTATTAGAAGTCCCAACAATTGCGGGAGTGGCTCAAGTAATTGAAGCGATCGCTCAGACAGGAATGGCTGCCAATTTAGCGATCGATTTGGCAGCAGAAGCTGTCTTAGATCCGGCAATTCGTCCAACTACACCATTTAAGTTTATCGCCCAACCCCAGGCGATTTTCTTAACTGGAGCAACCGGTTTTCTCGGTGCGTATTTAGTAGAAGAACTCCTGCAACAGACCACAGCTAATATTTATTGCTTAGTGCGAGCGCAGGATGTAGAACAGGGCATCCAACGTATCCAAAGCCATTTACAAGCATACGGACTTTGGCAAGAACAGTTTCGCTCTCGCATCATTCCAGTCATTGGCGATTTGGCGTTACCCAACTTAGGTCTGAACGAGTCACAATTCCATCAACTTAGCCATGAAATTGATGTCATCTATCACAATGGTGCTGTCGTCAATTTTCTTTATCCCTACGCCAAACTCAAAGCAGCCAATGTCCTGGGAACTCAGGCGATTTTGCGTCTAGGCGCTCAAACGAAAGTCAAACCCGTGCATTTTGTTTCGACGCTGGGCATCTTTTCGGCTCCTGCTTATGCAAACGCTAACTCCATTCCAGAATCCGATGGATTAGCAGAATTTCAAGGGTTGCAAGGAGGTTATTTACAAAGTAAATGGGTAGCAGAAAAGCTAGTTATGCAAGCACGCGATCGCGGACTTCCTGTATGTATCTACAGACCAGGTGCAATCTCAGGACACAGCCAAACGGGAATCGCCAATGTGGATGACTTCTTTTGCAGTCTGACTAAAGGCTGTATCGAACTAGGTATGGTGCCGGATTTGGAATTCCCCCTCGATTTGACTCCAGTTGATTATGGTAGCAGAGCGATCGTCCACCTCTCTCAAAACCCTGACTCCTTCGGCAAGGCATTTCACCTTGTTTCTCCTGATTGTCTGTCTTGGCATAATTGGTGTGAGTTAGTTCGGTCTTTAGGTTATTCGCTAGAGCAAGTTTCTTACCATGAATGGTACGCTAAATTGCTACACAATGCGAAACACAATATTCCAAATGCTTTACATGCTTTTCTGCCATTGTTAGACGAACAATTATTAAAAAACGTACAGCTACCTGCATTTGATTGCCAAAATACATTGACTGGACTTGCTGACACCAATATTATTTATCCAACAATAAACACCGAATTACTCAATATCTACTTTGCCTACTTCAAGGAAAGTGGATTTTTCAGCGGAGTTTAGCAACTGGAGTTTACCCGCATTTCTCACTCTTCTCAAGGCGTTTGATGGAGCAGAAAAGAAGTAATGAGTAATGAGTAATGAGTAATGAGTAAAAACTTCTTACTTCTTGACGAGTTACTTCTTGACGAGTTACTTCTCCCCGGCACTTGCACAGGCTTTAAGAGGTGTGGTGAGAAATCCGGGTTTAGACTAAGCAGCAAAAAACCACGCAGGAATGCTGAGTTGAAAACAAGCAGGCTTCAGGCATGAAAGTTGGCAATGTTAAGTAGATTCCAATACTACTCGGGTTTTGCATTTTGAACTTAGAATTTGGTTTGGGGAAAAGGTTACTGGGGTTGGGTTAAAGGTTTTTTCTTTCCCTTTTCCCGACAAATGCCAAGAAGTCTATTGAGAACAGATGTGCTTTTAGAATTACCCAAGCAATGTTTATAACGACCAAAAAGCAGGTTATTAATCATGCGTTTAAGTTTTTGCAAAAATCTGCTTCGGTTTGATTTAGTTTATATTAAAATATAAATCGTAATAATATGTTATATTAGTCATCTCATTCTTAAGATGGATTATTAGTAAAACAATTAACTAAAATAGATAGATCGTTTAAGTATGATTTGCTAGTCTGAAATTTGACGTTAGCAAAAAGTATAAAAAATATGCCTTGATTAGCAAAGCTTTTAGTGAGAGCAGACAGACTTTAGTTTTTGATAGCTGATGTTTAGAGAGTTTTAATCAACACTAATCATACTGTAGGTAGAGCCAAAACAAATGAGAGAATATCCAAAATAGAGTTACAAATCTTAATAATTTCCGATCGTGGATGAAATTTTGTGTAGCTGCTCCTGGAGATGGAAAAATGGTTTTTATGGAAAGTAAACGCTTGCTCTTCGTTGCTGACTTTCCATCTGTACAGCAGGGTAAAGACTTTTCTCAAGCTTTAGTCCAAATACCACCGTCACCGCATTGCGAAGTTTGTGTAATTGTTCCAGTTCGCAATGAAGCTCAGATGTTGGCAGCAACCCTTACTGCCCTGATACATCAAGTTGATCTACAAGGACAGCTTTTAGATCCCAGACGCTACGAGATAATTTTGTTTGCAAATAATTGTAGCGATGAGTCAGCAGCTATAGCCCGGAGTTTCGCCCAAGAACATCCAGATATAGCACTGCATGTAGTGGAAAAAACTCTGCCTCCTGCACAAGCCTATATTGGTCGAGTGCGTCAGATTTTAATGGATGAAGCATACCGCCGTTTGTGTAGCTTAGGACGCACAAGGGGGGTAATAGCTTCAACTGATGGAGACTCGCAGGTAAGCCCAACTTGGATTGCTGCCAATCTGTATGAAATTAACTGTGGTGCTGATGCTGTAGGTGGGCGAATTCTTGTTGAACGCACTGGTCGTGCGGATCTACACCCTTACGCCAGAGCTTGCTATCTGCGTGAAGTGGGCTACCGCTATTTAATTACTGAATTAGAAACTTATCTCGATCCCGACCCTGATGATAGATTTCCTAGACATTATCAACACTATGGAGCAAGTTTGGCAGTAACAGCAGAAATGTATGCACTGGCGGGAGGCTTACCACCAGTGCGGACTCCTGAAGATGTAGCTTTTTACCGTGCTTTGGTACGGGTAAATGCCCGTTTTCGCCATAGTTCTTTAGTGCGAGTAGTAACTTCGGCCAGACAAATTGGACGTACCAATGTTGGTTTAGCAAATCAGCTGAATGAATGGATAGAAATGGGACGGCAACAACAACCATTTCTAGTCGAGTCAGCAGGGGCTATCGAAACTCGTTTTGTTGCCCGCCGCCAATTACGAGTGATGTGGTGGTGCGTTCTTAATGGCTATCAGCCAGATCGTAAGAGCGTCGTATGCTTGGCAGAGATGCTGGGAGTTTCAGTCCAATGGCTTCTACAAAAATTGACCCAACCTTATACCTTTGGTCAGTTGTTTGAACAAGTCGAAGAACGCCAGCAGTCAGAACAAATTTGGGCTTCGCGCTGGAAATTTGTGGAAATTGGACAAGCAATTGGAGACTTGCGCTTGCGTCTTGAGAGTTTACGGCTCACTCGGAGCAAATTCCAAAGAAATTCGACCCCGGATAATTTGGAACCACCTAAAGAGCTTTACCCTACGAAAAGCCCAGAAAATGGGGGTCTTAAACCCTCGATCTAAGCGCGTCACAGAACATCCCATCCCACCGATCGTTTTACCTCAGCAGAGGGCAGTTTTCCGTAAGCTCAAACTACTCTCCGCAATAACTGCCTTTTTTGGTAAAACTAAATCTCAAAAAATAAGGCTCATTTTATAGAAAAGAACAAGAAGATTGGGGGATAATTCCCCTTGTCTGTTTCTTCAATTCTCAGACTCGCTCGAATAAATCAAGTCGATATTCTTCATCCCGTTGACCTTTTAAATGCCGCAGTTTATTTGGGGTCAACTCAAAAAACGAGTCATGAACTTCATCCCCACTCAATGGATAATCACGGGCATAAAGTATCCAATGAACTAAAAGTAGATGTCCTCCAGGTTCCAGGTGTTCCAGAATGTACTGTTGGGATTTTTTCAGGTCTTCCCAGCACCAGTAATAGCCGACTTCTGAGACTAGGGTCAAATCAAACATTTCATTAGGATATTGCTCTGGGACACGCATAATCTGGAACTTGACATTGGAGAGATGCTGACAGCGCTCTTTTGCTCTATCCTGCGCCAGTTTTGAGACATCAACTGAGAGCAGTGAGTCACAACGTTCTTGCAGTTTTTCAGTTAAAACGCCAATGGAACCACCGATTTCAAAGGCAGACCGATAGCGGTCTTTGGGTAAAGCTGCAATTGTGGCAGCATATTTGTTAGCTTCGTAAACACTTGTCTCAAACTTCCACGGGTCAGGATTTTCGCTGTAAAGTTTATCAAAGTAGCTAGGTGGTAGGGAATTAGATTGTAACGGGTTCATCGGTTTTCCTCTATATAAACTTCCCAAGGATGACTGAAGTTTGCTAATATTTCGGGAGTTAGGCGAAAGCCTTCTGGATCATCATCAATTAAGTCTGTAGTTTGGGAACGATAAGCAGCGATCGCTTGCTGTTTCAACTCCACCACTGCGCTAATATTCAATCGCCAAGTTGTCACCTCAAGAGGTACTGGCAGACTCTCTCGTTGGTCAAAGTCCCAATCCCAAATCGGATACTCAATCAATCGGGGGGATAAGGGCAGGTCATTCAGCACTGTGTGAATTAACTTCCACGTCGCTCGGTGGTCTGCATGAGGGTCATATCGCCAGGGTAAAAAGATAATTTGTGGGGCGATTTCTGTAATGTAAGCACGACAACTAGCTACTGCACTTTGATACTGTGTTGAAATTGACCCATCCTGTATTCTCCAGAAGGTGACATCATTAACCTCTACACCCAGTAATTTTAATGCTAATAGCGTTTCCGCTTCCCGCAGATTTCGCAGTTTATCTGCGGGATATTTCTGAGAATTAGGGTGTGAAAGAGTACCATCACTGATGACTAAAACTTGCACATGACAATTTAAAGACCGTAACAGAGCGATCGCACCTCCACAACCTAATGTCTCATCATCAGGATGGGGTGCAACAATCAGTACCGGGCTACAAGCGATCTCGTTAACTGAACGCCAGGGCAAAACATTAGGATTGTCTAGTGGTAATGCAATCAAGCCGAATTCATTCATCATTCCAAAGTATTGAAGCCGGATTACTTTCATGCAAGACATATTGCCCAACATTTGCCAAGGCTGCATCAAAAGCAGGTTGACGCAGATATAGAGTCAAATCTCGGATAATTCGTTCCATCGGATTTGGTGGTAGTAAGCCGCGAGTTCCCACAGAACGTTGACACAAATGCATCACATCAATACAAATTTGTTCAATTGCTGTCCTGACCATGTTGGCATAGGCGACGAGTTGGTTTGCTTGCGGGTGAACAACAGTGGGATCGCCACCAAACACTGGTGCATAGGCTGCTACTCGATCCGCAGCCCCCCGCAGCCAGAGATTACCGCTTTCAATGGCGATCGCCATTCTGCCAAGCCGTTCCTGTTGATATGGATCGTTTGTATATTCCAACTTTTGTAGATACTGACGAGTTAGGTTAAACAGTGCTTCTGCCCCACCTAGTTGCACAGCAGCAAACCGAATTACCCCAACAGATAACCAAGGCTGTCGATAGTAATCTCCTGGCTGGCCGATTAAATAGCTTTGATCCAACTCGACATCGCTAAAATCCACTTTGTAACTAGCAGTAGCTCGCATTCCAGAAGGTTGCCACCAGGCGGGATCGCTAACTGTTGTCACTTCGTCCATTGGCACAATGCACATTTGCCAACCGCCTTCTGGCAATACTCCATTCACGAAAGGACGTTCAACATAGCCAGTACCAGAACAAAACGTTTTAGAACCTTCCAGCCGATAACGCCCATTCTCCCAAGGAATGATCTTCACACCATCAGAGGCTTCAGCATTCCAAACGCCAAATATTTTCTGGCGATCGCGGGCATCATGAGCGCAGCTTGCGATCTGTTCTATGGAACCAAAAGTCTGAATCAGTTGTAGGGCGTTGATATGTCCTTCATAAATTCGCCCAACTGCCAGATTGCCATGCCCTATCTGCTTTAATAGCATTAGAAGCTCGTAGGTAACATTAGCATCAATTCCTGCACCCCATCCGCCTAATTCTTTCGCTAATGGTGCAGCCAATAACCCAGCCTTAGCAATTAGCTCAAACTCTTGCTTGGGAAAAGCAGTATTGCAATCGATTGCAGTGGCATTGTTTAAACAATAATCCGCAATTTCTGCGGCACGTTTCAGATCCAGAGCAATGTTGGAACTATGCCATTTTGGGATGACGACATTCTTTAATAATTGGATGCTAATAGCCGACTCCTTTCTGTAATATTTCTTTATATATTGTTAAGAATAATTCAATTAAATCAGTTAACATCTCTATCTTTTGTATGATTATATACCTAACAAAAGAGAGATTATTGTATGCATAAATTATTTTTTACGTAGGACAATGGAGTATACTTTAATTTTAGCAGAATCACCAGAGTTGAACCATCAACTCTCATCTGCCAATATTAAACGTGCCAAATTAGAAGAATTTCGTTAAGCAGCGTATAACTATTTAGGTAGAGCGTATGATGCAGCTTTTGAACTGATGGATGCGATATTGCTGACGCGAAACGCTTACAGTTTGGTAGATTTATCGCTATCACTGAATGTCTGCTCCATTAAGAGTAGTGTTAAGTAGGGCGGCAGACAATACTTGTCGGGTGTTGGGGGAAGCAGAAAAGGTAAAAAACCCTCAACCCTTATCCTTTAGCCCTTTCCCAACAATGAACGAGGCTAAAATCCTTTTTCTTGCTGTCTCCTGCCCGATCCTAACTACTTAAATCTTACTAAGAATTACTTTTATCTCAGAACTTTTAGTAGTAAAGTAGATATAAAATACTCCATCTTCTATTGGTTTTTCTAAAACTTTAGCATAAATATCAGCGCTTAATTCTTTTGGAGAATTTGGTGATAAAACTAATTTAATATTACTGAATAAAGAAGGGATGACATCTTTTTCTATATCCTTGGGACGTACCTCGGCTCCCTTAGTAGAAAGTTTAACTAAATTGCCTTGAAAAAAGTTTTTTTCAATGTGCTTTTCATCTAAAATTGTATATTCTATTGGGATTACTTCAGTTAAAGGTAGTAATTTTTCTTCTTCTTGAGTTAAAAAGAGATTGTATTTTCCAATAATTCCCCTAACTTCGTAAATATTTATCGGTAGTTTAATTCCTTTTACTTGTACTTGCTTTTGCCCAGAGATTTTAACAATTGACTCTACTTCTCTAAATGTCGATTCTGAAATAACAATCTGTCCTCCAATTGTATAGGATTCAATACGATAGGTGAGATTCACCTGGCTACCAACTACACCATATTTGGTTCGGATATAAGAACCAATATTTCCAACAACAACTTCGCCGGTGTTGACAGCTATTCCCATTTCTAATGATGGCAGATTCCACTGCTGCATCTTTTCATTTATACTCATCATTGCTAACTGCATAGCGATCGCACAAGCAATAGCCCTTGTAGTATCGTCTTCTTTGGCAGTAGGCGCACCAAACAACACTAAAATACCATCACCTGTAAACTCATCAATGGTTCCTTGATACTGGGTAATGATATCTGCCATTGATGCTAAATAAAAATTGAGAATTTGAACAACCTTTTCCGGGGGTAATTGTTCTGAAATACTGGTAAATCCTCTTAAATCGGAGACGAGTATGGTGATTTTGCGCCGTTCGCCCCCAAGCTGTAAACCTTTTGGGCTTTCTAATAAGGTAGTGACTACTTCTTTGCTTAAGTAACGCCCAAATGTATAACGAATTTCTCCAGCAGTACGGGCGATATAGACTGTAATAGCGATCGCAGATCCCAACAAAGCTAATAATGGTGGTACTACAGGTATCCACCAACTGGCGATAAAGGCTGTATATGTACTAACCAATAGCACACCTGCTGCCAAAATTGGGCTAGTTATTTTCTGGAGGGAGAAAAATTTTATCCCGCCTGCATATCGCCATTGCCAAGTTAGACTTGCACCCACAAAAGACCAGAGAAAAATCCATCCTATTTCTATTGGTTGCGACCAACTCTTAATTAGTGGGCGACCTGCTTTAGCTGCACTGATAATTTGACTAGCCATATTCGCATGAATTTCTACCCCAGGCATAGGTTCTGGGGAAGTCAACAAACCACTACTATAGGGAGTGAAGAATAAATCCTCAAAACTTTCGCTGACGTTACCAATTAAGATAATGCGATCGCGTCCCCATTCTGGTGGTACCTTGTCTTCTAAAATATCTGTCATCGTGACTGTAGAAAAGCGTCTGGCTGGCCCCCTGTAATTAATTAAAATTTGGTAGCCACGGTCATCAGCTCGCACATAGCCACCATCATTAGCGGCAAAAGGAATAAATCTTGTCTTTCCTAACTGCCAATTTTTTGCCTGTCCAGAAGTTTGGGGTGCAATACCTTCGGCATCAAGATAAAGTAAAGCTAAATATAATGCAAAACTGTAAATAGTCTCTCCATTTTTATCTGTTAAGTAGAGCAAACTGCGTCTTACCTTTTTATCTGGATCTAAAACCAAATCATTTGCACCTACTTGCCCTTTATCTTTGAGTGCTGGTGGCGGGTCAATTGGTTCGCGTTGGTTATCTCCTACCACTCTTTGAATCCCGACTAAATTCGGGGTAGATGTAAATACTTTGGTTAATTCTTGATGTCCTGGTTCTACAGGTAAATCGCGGTAGATATCTAAACCAATAGCTCGTGGTTTCCTGGCTTTTAATTTTTGCAACAATTGAGCATACAGACCATCTGGAACGATTGGCTGACGAATTTTTTTCATGTCTGCAAGATTTACTCCCACAATCACAATCCGGTTATCGGGTGCTTCTTGGGGTCGCAGACGCATATATCCATCGAAAGCCTCCAACTCCCAAGGCTGCATTAAACCAGCAAAGCGTAATAAGATGACTACACCAGCCACACTAGGAGTAGTAATCAAAACACCGCGCCATTGCCACAGTAGCTTTTTCCACTTTCTCCAGATCATCTTGTTTGTACCAAAATTAATTTTTCCGGGTAGCAAAGTAGCCGTTTTCACTTTGCCATATAGTTGTACTAAGGTTAGCGATCGCTCGTGCAGCAGTCAAGGAAAGGTTCTTTGGCGATCGCCCCTAGACCGACTGATTGTAAAAGTTCTTCCCATTCAGTTGGCTTCTCGCGGCGCAATTGAGCAACGGTATTCAGTGCTTCCTGCCAAATTTGAGACTCTGCATAAATTTTTGCCTGTTCTAGAAGTCCTGCCCCAGCTAGCTGACTTTTCAGGGATGAACTTACTTCGGTACGCTGGAGTAATCCCTTGACAGATTCATCCTGAGCGCGGTCTTGAAAATCGCAAATCATCGTGAAGTACCATCGATAATACTTGCCAATTTGGAGAGAAACATTTGCTGGTAATTCCAGTTTAATAATGCCAGGAGTACTAGGTAGTTTAAAAGTTGTCAGATAAACCTGATTTCCGGCTTCATCTGTCAAAGCCAATTCTCCAGATTGGGCAGTATTTTGAGGAATGTACCAATATAGTGTTGGATTGGCTGCAACCGTTTTCCCAAAATTCTTTTTTGACGGCATCAAAGGCGTTATCGGTATTTTGCTCCCATCGATACAAGAAGAGCCACGCGTTCCTCCACCCAATGTTTGAGAGGGCGCTCCTCGGTCATCTACAGGTGGGAATTTGAGACTAACTTTCCACTCCAAGTTGGATGCCGATCGCCGTAATGGCAAGCTAGCAAAAGTGACAATGGTGGGAGAAAGTGCGCTAACAAGGATCGCTAAAAACAGAAAAGATTTTGGTAAATTCATGATCCGCGTAAGGACTTCTATTGAACGTAAATCTTTGAAGCAGTAAATCAGTCTTTTCAGAAGTATAGTTGAGTGCTGTTAGCGGATAGCTAAGGTTGAGCCAGTGCTGAGTCAAAACCCAGTTTTTTCAAAACTTTGAGCAATCAATACTGTCTTAATCTGTGTGACTGCGGCTATATCTGAAAAATGCACTCTCTGAGGGACTTCCAATTAAAAAATATTTCGTCGCTGTATAGGCAGAATGACAGGGGGGAAACAGAAAAATAGGATTTCAGTTTAATGGCACGCTTGTTAAGATACAGCCCTTTGCCTCCATAGCTTGACAAGAGGCAGAGCCTCTCGGAACTCGTTAAGAGCCTGGAGGCTGCGAACGAGGATACAATAAGTCTTTGGGCTTTTCTTAGTGCCATTCCGATCCCAGTTAATTGGATAATTTATTTTCTGGAAGTCCCTTACCAAGGATTGCCGACGAGCGTGAAACCGCTCCAATAATAAGGATGAGCAAATTCTTTGTCTCCTATCTGTCTTAACTCCGGCGGTAAAGGAAAACTTTTACTCGGTGTTACCAACCGACCCTTCTCTAGTCGCACCTGACCCTTGAGCATTGCTACTTGTGCTTGCCGCAGAGCCTCGGCTTTGATGGGAGTTTCTTTCAATTTCTCGTAGAAACTTGTCATCAGTCCCATTGTGCTTTCATCGTTGACAGACCATAGACTGCCCATCGCTGATTTCACTCCTGCTAACACCGCCAAGCCTGCAAATCCCAACTCCGCTTCTGGGTTCCCTAATGCTGTACGACAGGCACTCAAAACCAATAGTTCCACTGGCGGCTGACTTAATTTCAACTGCTGCAATTGGCTAATTAGTAATTTGCTATACCAAAACTCAATATAGGATTTATTGATATTACCAGGCTGAAAGTTGGCATGGGTAGAGAAATGGACAATACCAAAAGTTTGTAAAGCGCGGGCTTGTTTGAGCTTTTCCACTGTGAAGTTTTCGTTAAGGAAAGACTTGCCAGGCCACAATTGACTGACGATTAAAGACAATTCTACTGAAGCTGCTGGTAAGGGCTTTTGATCGGGGAAGCGATCGGCTCCCATCGCTAAGACTTGCTGATTTCTTACATTTGCATAGCGAGTGTCAGTAAGTGATAAGCTGGGCATCAGACCAACGCTGTATCTTTCCACAATAAACCCTTGTCCGTCATGCAGGGCGGCGATGGGCAGAGAGCGTAAACCCGCGTCCATCAAAAAGCTAAGATTCGTGATTTTTTGAGCTTGTAAATCTTTTTCCAAAGGCTCAAGCAGCCACTTATAAAGCTTTTGAGCCAAAGCTAAATATGGGGGAGAGCGTTGAATGTTAGTGATAGCTGCTTGGAATTCTTGAGCGTTTTTGAGGACTAGCTCTCGCGTCGCTCCCTTAATCTGCCGTCTGATTGGTGTTCCAGAGGAAGTGACCATCACTAGTTCGAGCTGGTAGTTATCTAGAGCTTGTGTAGTGGGTTGTACTGGCTGTCGGCGCTGCTCCAAACTTTGAGAATTGAACTCCCAGATAGGTTGCGGTTGCTTGGCTGTCTCCTCTGGTTGAGATTTTGAGTCTTCCTCGGTTTTGGGTTGAAATAAGACATAAATCAGGGCAGATTTAATGCCAGTGGCTTGTTCAATTCGGCGCAATATAGCTTGGGCTTCTTTTAAGGTTTTGATGCGGACATTGCTGATGCCCAAATGGTTCTCAAAGGTCTTGGTGAAGGCTTCCTCCAGTTCTGGTAGGTTAATGTCAGTTGCTGGTGTGGAGGCGGCAAAGGTTACTTGTAGTGGCTGGGTAACAGGGAAGGGATTGCTGAGATCGACGGGATTAAAATTAACAAGTGGAGTCTCTGTTGCAGGTGGAGGGGGGATAATAGCAATTTTCCCGCCCACGATCGCACCTGCTGTACCATTTACCGAGGCATTGCCAATCTGAAACGGATTTAAGCTGCCTCCCCCATGCCGGATCGTGATGTCTCCCCCACTGTTACCGCCAAGGCTGGAAATGCTAGCCAGACTGTTGTTGCTGTCGGTGAAGGTGTCTGTGACGCGGAAAAATTGTCTAGCGGTGATATCTATGTCACCACCTCTACCGTTTTTCCCACCTTGGGCGTTAATCTGGGTAGCTTGAATGTCACGGCTGGAGTCAAGAGTGACATTGCCACCGTTGCCGAAACTACTGCTGGAATCAATCGCGCCAGTGGTAATATTGGTGGCAGCTTTGGCGATGATGGCACCACCGTTAACTCCTGAACTGTTCAGATTGCCCGTGGAAATGTCACTGCCGCCCTCTAGAGCGATCGCTCCCCCATTTCCAGTTGTAGAACTAGTATTGAGAGTTCCCGTACTGGTATTGATATTGCCACTGGTACTGGTTATTTTAATATCTCGACCTTGATTTACCACATCGCCAGTGGTAATGTTTTGGTTGGCTTGCAGGTTAAGGGTGGCATTGTCGGCTCCTGTGAGTTGAAATCCACTAGTGTTGATGGAACCTGAGCCAAAGGGCGATCGCAAAGTAACCGGGTCATTGAAAGTCACATCACCTGCCAAGGTAATAGTACCGCTGCTGTTATCTCGCCCGATCGATATTTGAGAAAAGCCATTTTGCCAGGTGTTTAATTTACTGGCATTTAGATTTAAACGGGCATCGTTAATGTTGCCACCCAAGGTAATGCCTAAGCTCGGAGTCCGAGGCTGCAACTGAAGGATACCAGTACCTTTGATTTGGGTGGAGCCAAGGAAGTTCATTTCATCAGCAGTGAGGGCGATCGTACCACTGCCTGTTCCAGTGGGGTTAATGGAACTGTTTTTAATGCTAATTCCTTCTGTAGTGTTACCACTACTAGCGCCATCTAAGCTTATATTTCCTATTGCCGTCGATTCCACCTCTGCGCCGTCTTCCAGTGAAATGCCGAAGTTCCGATTTCCCTCTCCATTACCGCCAGTACCCATAAGGTTGATATTTCCATTGGCTGAACTGACTCTGGAATTGCGACCGATATATATCCCCTCACTAATATCAGTCCCGACTCCGGCAATCCCCTCTAGATTAATTGTCCCCGTTTTAGTCGCGCTGATGATGCTACTGTTTACTTCAATGCCGTCGTTGTCCCTACCTCCTCTAGCGTTACTAGTACCTTGGAGTGTAATCTTCCCAGTGCCAGTGGAACTCACCAGGCTATTGTTAAGCTGAATCCCGTTGTTGTTGTTTCCATTTCCGTAGCCTATGCCAGTTAAGCTGATATCTCCATTTTCAGCTATGATGCTGCTATTATTCAGCCAAACGCCTTTCTGCTCGCTCGCATCAGCGTTGTTTCCCTGACCTTTAATCGAAATATTGCCAGTACCAGAGTTGAGAGTAGCTCCATTAAGGCTGACTCCAATGGGATTTGCTGCTGTTCCTTGTGCCGGTTCGTTTAAGGGGTTACTACTACCGCCCAGAATTATATTACCTCCATTAGAATCGATCGCAGCACCGCTTTTGAGGGCGATCGCTCCTGCTTCGATCCCGTCTCGATTTGCATTGAGGGTGACATCCAACTTCCCCACACCACTGGTTGTTAGCTTGGCATTTGAGTTGAGAAAAATACTGTTATTAGCTTCTAGCGTTAGATTTGCATTGTTAGTACCCGTTGTACCGATGTTGGCATTGATGTTGATATTGCGATCGGCAGCTAATTTCAAGTCAGAACCGCTACTCCATGAGATCGGATTGCTGACTGTAATATCTCCTTTACCTGCCAAACCCGATGTTGTCGAAACGGTAACATTACTCAAAGCTAGTTGATTTTCTAGCGTAGTCGAGTTGAGATTAGAAGAGGTTGTGGTGGTGTCAGCAAATATACCCTTACCTAAGGTCATACTGTCGGTATCCATCGCGCTGCTGATGGTGATATCAGTCGGATCTAGCAGGAGCGTGCCGACTTCCCCCGCAGGCGAGAGCAAATCAACTAAGCCTTGAAATAAGAGCAATCCTTTGCTAGATACTTCGACTAATCCGCCATTCCCAGTATTAAGCCCCCCGATGGCGTCGATCTTACCAAAGAACTGAGTGTTATTATCCGACCAAACGATCGCCCGACCGCCATCACCGTTTCGCAGGGCGTTAGCATTAATTACCGAATCACTGCTAACAAACGTCTGTGAGGCATTGGGCAAAGTACCTTGACCTTTGTAGTCTCCCCCAATCCGAACGATGCCGCCACCAGATGTGCCAGAGGCATTAATGTTAGCACCAATCAATCCGACGCGATCGCCCAAGACGTTTACTGTACCACCTGTCTGCATAACTTTTGTATTGGAAACATCTAGGGTTCCAGAAGCGATCGTAGTTCCTGCGGCAGTTGGGATAGTTGTACCAGCTCGTGTTAACTGCACTGTGCCAGCATCTAAAGAAGCGATCGCACCAAGATTTAGTCCCTTAGCTCCTTGGGTTAACAGCGTTGGCAAATCCAGAGGGTTAATTGCTAGGTGTTGGCCTGTTGTATTTCTTGGCAGTTCTAGCTCTAAACTCAGCAGGTTTCCTGCTTGAGAGATCCGAATCAGGTTTGTCCCCGGCACTGCTGCAAGAGTGATATTGCCGCCGGGTGCGCTCAATGTCGCGGTATTAATAATATTCCCACCGATTAAAGCCAGATTGTGTTTTTCTAAAACTGACAAACTACCAGCATTGATAATAGTCCCAGGATTGGCGAAATCAAAGGCAAACCCAGAGGGATTACCATTTAAACTTGAGTAATCATTTTTACCAACTGCATTAAACCAAAAGCGATTGTCAAAACCAATTGCTGTAGCAGTCGTTACCGTAAAATCAGCCGGAAGGTTAATTTGGGCATTCGGCCCAAAGATGACTCCTGCTGGATTCATAATGAATAAGTTGGAATTTCCTCCAGTTACCTGAATCAATCCATTGATGGTTGAAGGATCTCCACCGATAACTCGTGTGAGAATATTGTGAATATCGGGATTCGAGAGAAAATTGGCAATCTGCTGTTGATTGAGTCCAAATTTCTCCAAGCTGTGAAATAGGTTCGCCCGATCGCCAGAAAGCTTACCCCCTTGGATATCGATGCGATTACCCTCTTGAGTTACAACTGTCCCTGTCCCATCATTAGCTGGAACAATGGATTGTCCAAATACGGGTTTAGCAGCAATGCTCCCTAACCAGAAGCATAGGGTAAGCACGATTGGCAATGCAGCATTCTGACTTCTAAACACCAGTGGCTTTTGCTGACAAAGACGCTGTAAGTAGCTTGCTTCCCCAAAGGGGTACAAATGCGCAATTACCGACGCTCGTTCGCTCTTAGCGTCTCCCCTTGGGAGATGACTCGCTAACGCTGCGCTAACGCTAACGTACTGCCTTACCAACGGACTATTTCCTTTTGACTTTTGATTTTTTCTGTTCACTGCCAATTCCCCAAGCTTAAAGTTGATAATTCACTTGGAATCAAAGCCATCATCTATGAGCATTATTGCTATGTGCGATCGCCATAATTCTAGTGGTGGGCTACACAAACTTTTCCTCGTAGCCAGCAGAGGGGAAAGAACACTTGCGAACTATCTTCTTTTTGTCCAAAGTCCAAACAGTAGATATCTTTAAAATAGTATCATTCTCATATATAAGAACATTAGATAATATTTTTACACAAAACTATGAGCGACATACTGAATTATATTGAAGACAATCCTAAAAAACAAAGTTTTTGATTAGTTTCGAGTATGAACAATTACAACAATTAATTTTAAATACCCAATGATTGTATCATGGAAAACAAACTTTATTAGAATTTAAAAAAGTGAAAATTATTGTTATCCGAGGAGGTCGTAAACCAAAACTATCTATTAAAGAACAAATTATTTTAAAAGGCTCGACCTTAACTTCTCACGAATACATACTGCGTTGTCTTGTAGTCTAAAAATTTACTTTATCAAGTGTCTCTTAATTAACGTAACCAATAATTAGCGATCGGCAGATGGTGTCATTAGCTTCATCCACTGTTGCATTTCATACCTTAAAACCAAGTATGTCCTTTGGGAATTTAGCACGCGATGTGAAACAACAAATCGCTACGAATATCCAGCGCAACGATCTATTTAGTATGATGCTAGCGTCTGGACTGGCAGTGGCAACAAAGGGAATGCTCTGAAATCAAGTACTGGCAAGTGTTGGAGTCACTAAGCTTGGTTTAGTTAACATTTTCCAGCGCTACGGGGTATTTCAACTCGAAGAAATTAATGCTGTAGCTTCAGCATCAGTGTTTCCAGGTGTTTTTGTGGTTGAGGCATTAAGGTTTCAGAAAAATATGTTTTTGAATTTTATATTTTCTGAGCCTTCACTCAGTCAGGAAACGATCGCGGCACTTGCAGGCGATGCTATTGTCTACCTAGTTGATGCTTGTGCAGATTAGAGTTTCTGCCAGCGTAAATTTTTTTTGGTAGTAACTAGTTGAGTTTCTGTAAGGATTCAGTATCATATTCATCAACTACAAGCAAGCTTTGGTCAAGTCCAGTTTTTTTGAGTGTTTCCAAGACCATTTCTTGCGGAGCAACTATGTAAATATTTGCATTAGCATCTATTGTTTGTTTAGCAAAAATGAGTACTCGTAGACCCGCACTGGCCATATATTCTAAGTCTTGCATCAACAACACGAGGTGTTTTGGATGCTCAACTGCTGCTTTCTCTACCTCTGTCTTGAAAATCGGTGCAGTCATTGCATCTAATTCTCCAGACAAAGTGATTTTAGCAACATCATTGCTGATTTCTAGTGTGACACTCAAAGACATAACTTTTTCCTCTATGCTTATTTATTTGAACCTATTCGTAAGATTTTAAGGTCAAAGACAATTTATCAACAAGCAATGAAATTTAAAATATTGCTGAAAATTGGCGTTGGAAACATAATTTTTGAGCAGGTGATGCCTACTTTGGGCTATACCTACGCGTCAGGGACTTCCAACTCAAAAAAGATCCCATCGCTGTGTAGGCAGAGGGGCAGGGAGCAGGGAGATATATAACAGTCTATACTTTGACGACGCTTTCAGGAGCTTGTTGCCGGATAGGCACTTGAATTATGAAATTAGTGCCTTGCCCAAGGCTAGAAAAACATAGCAATTTCCCACCATGCTTTTTCGTAATGATTTGGTAGCTGATTGCCATACCCATACCTGTTCCTTTGCCTACAGGTTTGGTAGTAAAAAATGGATCGAAGATTCGGTTTTGAACCGATTCTGGCATTCCTTGTGCATTATCAGCGATCGCAATTTCTATTGATTGTGAATCAACTACTGAAGTGCGGATAGTAATTTGACTAGGATTTTCCTCTATCTGTTGAGAGGTGCGCTTGATGTCTGCTTCATCTAGGGCATCGATTGCATTTACCAAAATATTCATCAATACTTGGTTGAGTTGACCAGGATAGCATTCCACTTGCGGCAAGTTGCCATAATCTTTAATAACTTCAATTGCTGGATGGTCTGGTTTATCTTTAAGGCGGTGTTGCAGAATCAAGAGCGTACTTTCGATGCCTTCATGAATATCAACTGTCTTAAATTCCGCTTCATCCATACGCGAAAAATTCCGCAGCGATAGCACAATGTTACGAATTCTTTCAGTCCCCATTTTCATTGAAGGCAGTATCTTTTGTAAATCTTCAATGAGAAATTCTAGATCTATTTTCTCTGCTAATGCTTGAATTTCTGGGTCATGACTAGAATGGCGTTCTTGGTAGAGATAAATCATCTGTAACAAGTTTTCAGTATATTCATCTAAGTAAGTAAGATTACCGTGAATAAAGTTGACTGGGTTATTGATTTCATGGGCAATACCTGCTACCAGTTGACCCAGACTAGACATTTTTTCACTTTGAACTACTTGTGCTTGGGTACGTTGCAATTCATTCAAGGCTGTTTTCAGTTCAACAGTCCGTTGTTCGACTCGCGCTTCTAGTTCTGCATTACTATTTTCTAAAGCCACAAAGGATTCGCGCAATTGTCCTGCCATGTGATTAAAAGAGTGAGCAAGAGTGTTGAGTTCATCGATATTCCCCTCTTCGAGTGTCTGTTGTAAATCACCAAATGCTATTGCCTGGGTAGTCTGATTCAAGCGCAAGATAGGATGGGCAATCCAGCGTGAGGTAAATACGCCAATCGTTGTTGCTACTATCAGCGCCCCAAAACACAGCAGGATACTAATTTGGGTGTTGGCATGGATTTGCGCCATGTAAGTTTTTTCCGGAATACCAACTACCACTAACCAGTCCAAACCATGTTGGTCTCGCCAAGGTACAATATGCACGTAGAAATTTTCTCCTTGAACATTAACTTTCAGTTTTTGGGTATTGGTAATCGACTGGAAATTTGGAATGCGCTGCTGAAGCTGCTTGGCAATGTTTTGTACCGCCGGATTGGGGCTGTCGATCGCTTTCAGGCGTTTAATTTCGTTATTGACTACAGTAAAAGGCTTTTCTTGAGCAGAATTGGCAACCAACATACCATCACGCTCCATAATAAAAACTTGTCCAAAGTGGCTGACATTTAATTTTTGTAAAAATTCACTGAGTTTCAACAGGTGAATTTCAGCCCCCACAACACCAATCAGTTTTTTGCTGGCATCATAAATCGGACGACCTGCCGATGCCACAATATAGGGGGGATAAGCAGGATCGTAATAAGTATAAATGCGAACCCAAATAGGTTTTCCGGCTTTCACAGGTTCAGTATAGGCAAGTTCATTGACGGTATCCCAAGTACTGGTCGTCATCACTTTGGTTGGGTTGCCATCATTATCTGTTAAGTAAGTTTTCGTATTTTTCGGCAGACTTGGAGTTTTGATTGCATTATCATCAATGGTCACCGTTTTGCCATCGTAACGACCGGCTCCAGTCCCTTCTCCAGTTGCTAGGTTTAAGCTGATAAAGGTTAAGTCATAGGCTTGCATTTCGTGCCAGAAATACTTGCCAACCTTGAGGCGATCGCGCACATTCAGCAATCCCATACTAATTGCATCCGCATTTAACTGGATAACTTTATGGGGAATCGACAGGTAAGCATCCAAATGTTGATTTACTTCACCACTGGTTCGCTCCATCAACTGATCCGCCAGATTGTTCACCGCTTTCTCGCCATTTTTAAACGACAAATACCCAACCAGTCCCACGATGGCAAAAACTTGCAATACGAAAGGAACGATCAGAACAAGGTGTAATGAAAATGCACGGACTTTGCTAGATGAATGTATCTTCATGAGTGGTAAATCTTGGTTCGCTCAGGTCTTGGCTTAACCTAGATTACCCATCACAAACTTCATACTATCAAATACAAGAAAAATCACTTAGTTGATTTTATACTTTTTTCAGCTAATTTGTGCTTCATCTTCCCGAAGTTTATCCTCAATCAAGCTCGTTCCTTGCTTCTGCGAACAAGATAAATACCTGTGTGTGCCGCTATTTGGGATATTTAATGTGATTTACTAAGTATTAATATTTAGTAATTAAATTTACTTAACTAATGCCAATTGAAAAATGTTTCTTTGTTGAAACATTACTTTAATAATCTTAATGAAATATAAATATTTATAATGATTTAATATCTAAAGAAATAAAATTCAAGCTTCTTGGATTCCAAAAACCAAATTTGGCAATCAAGAATGCCAAAAACTTCATAAATTAACTGTTTGCAAGTTCAGGCCTGATATCGGTATTCAGCAATCTTTGGTAATCAACCAAGCTAACTGAGTATCAAATTTGCCTTGCCTGTATTCAGAAATACTTGGTAATCAGCCCAGTGAAATGCGTATTAATTTTACGTATCAATTTTGCTTGGTTTTGATATTGCCGCTAGTATCACCTTTTCGATATTCACAGCAACTTTTGAGACAAATCGACCGACACTACTTCAACTCTTGAAATGACTAAAATTGTGAACACATTCGATCGCCTAACTCAGCAGCTAAATCAACTGCTCGCTCAGGATTACCTGGCATTTAGTATTACAAAAAATCCGGTTGCACAAATGCTGAACAAAGCAAGCTTTGCTCAGATTGCTTATATCATGCAGCAATATTCGATTTTTCCAAAGGAGTTGGTGGGTTTCACAGAATTAGCAAGACAGAAAGCGCTGGTAGCAAAATGGGACATTGTAGCCCAAGAACTCAAAGAAAACATTGCTGAAGAGATGGGCAAAAGTACACAAGGAATTTCTCATTACACGCTTTTAGCTGAAGGGTTAGAACAAGGACTGAGTGTTCCTGTGAAGAACGCAACGCCATTGATCGCTACATCCAAATTGTTAAGAACTATGCAATCGATATTTGAGCAACAAATACCCTATGTGCTGGGGGCAACCTATGCGATCGAGGCAACCTCAATTCCAGAATTAACTCTAATCGTGCAACTTGTAAATTGGTTGCTGGAAGGAGCAATGCCCAAAGATTTGGAATATTTCTTTAGCAAGCATTTAGATGAGTGGGAAATTGAACATGAAGCGGGTTTGAGAACATCTCTGGCAGCGTACATACAACCCGAACAATTTGGAGAGTTTGCAGCAGGATTTCGGGCAACGATCGATGCGATGGAAGCTTGGTGGCAGGAATTAGCACAAGAGGCAATCTCATCTGGGGTTGTTCTGACTACAGCGATCGCTCAATAGCACTGATTAAATAGAATTTAACAATATGATCTCGATCCATCCTTCATTTCTCGATCGCACTTCTAGTACCAATCAACCAAAATTTGGACTACCCGGTGATTACTACTTTAGCGAGCGAATTTTTGCTTACGAGCAGCAAACTATCTGGCGTAACACCTGGCAATTTGTAGGACGTGAATCCGATCTACCTAATCCTGGGGATTATTTAACTTGCCAAGTTGGCGATCAGCCCATGTTCGTGATTCGCGATCGTAATGGTGAATTGCAAGCAATGCACAATGTTTGTCCGCATCGCGGAGCGCAGATGTTACAAGGGCAGGGTCATTGTCAACGAGTGCGTTGTCCGTATCATGGTTGGAACTTCAATTATGAAGGTAATCTTAAAGGTTTACCTCGCGCTGAGTGTTTTCCCAATTTAGATAAGTCGGCTGTCTATCTAGCGAAGGGACGAGTAGAGACATGGGGCGGCTTTATCTTTGTTTGCTCAGCAGCAGAAGGCGAATCGTTAGTCAGTTATTTAGCCGGATTCTCAACCTATTTAGAGCAATATCAGCACTCCTGGCAGGAACTTCAGCAGGTCGATCGTTGGTTTTACTCACATCTTGCATCAACCGTAGTCACCCGTACAGTTCAAATAACCTAGTGCAAAACTATACAACAAGTAAATATCATCAATCAGGGAGATTAAGTGCTAAATATAACTTAAATAGTGCAATTAATACAGAGAGAAATAGATGCTGGAATGCAGAGACTTTTTGACCTGAGATAGAGAGATGATTGCATCTGAATCTCGAAATATGAGAGAAAAGGCGTGAAATATCGAAATGTTTTAAAGCAAGAAAAATGCTTGCCCACGCCCAAGAATTAGTTTACAACCTCAAAAAGTTGATGCCGACGCAGTACCAAAAAGATAACCTAGAAGCTATGCTGGGGTTATTCTTAGAGGCACAAGGACACCCATTACCTGAACATAGTCAGGCAAAATCCCCCAGCGCAATCAGCCGATTTTTAAATATCAATCCTTGGTCAACAAGGGAAATGATTCGCATAGTTCGCCACCAAGTATTACAAACAGTGGTCAAGTCATTATCGTCATCTGGCAGAGGGCGCAGACCATTTTTACAAGTAATCATTGACCTGACGACTTTAGAAAAACGTGGCAAATTTAAAGATTTTAGTGAGTTAATCAAAGTCTATAACGGTAAGCGTGGTCTCCATTTGGTAGTAGTTTATTTGGTAATCGGAAAATGGCGTATTCCCTGGAATTTCCGTGTTTGGAGAGGTAAGGGTACTCCATCACCAGCTAAACTTGGACTATCTCTAGTGAAACGTTTACCTCAATCTTTAACTCAACACTTTGAAACAATTATTTTAGCGGATACAGCTTTTGGTAGTGTCGAATTCTTGCAGGGTATACGTCAGCTTAAATATCATGCTGTTACAGGTGTAGCGATTAGCCGTAAATTGACCGATGGTA
Organism: Nostoc sp. DSM 114167; assembly: GCF_052692655.1. NCBI lineage: Bacteria > Bacillati > Cyanobacteriota > Cyanophyceae > Nostocales > Nostocaceae > Nostoc > Nostoc sp. DSM 114167. Next base: position 647,394 of record NZ_CP195116.1, on the reverse strand, counting down.
GAGTTTTACGACATTTGCACAAACAGGGTCAACAGGTTCGTTTAGTAGGTTTAAAGTTTCCTGTTACAGTATCTTGGTATTACTTAAAGCGGGATAATGGCAAGTTAGAAAAGCGTTTTGTTCTGTCTACCCGCCCAATTAAAGCTTCTACTCTACGGTGGTGGGGTAAGCGTCGTTGGCAGATTGAAGGTTGGTTTAAAACTGCCAAACATCGCTTTGGTTTACATCGTTTTGGTCAAGGTACTCTTAAGGGTATGTATCGCTGGCTGATTCTTTCTCTGACTGCTTATCTCATCGCTCATTGGAGTTATCTGCATACTCAGCCAGCTTCTTCACCTGATTGGGGACAAGCTGCACAAACTGCTTTAGAATCTATTTTTCCTCAAATAGTTGTGTATTTTCTTTTACTTAATATTAAACGGCTAACTCCTCTTACACGTAGTTGTGGTTTTGACATTCATATTTCTCGGTGCAAGATGTGAGTTTATGAAGAGCCAGCCAATTGGAAATTTCCGATTGAAAATTATCTAGAGTGTTATCACTTGTCAGTTGTTCATGCCCAAAGTTTAAAGTGTTTCGATCCGAAGAATATTATTTACACTCCAACTGGGCGACACTATCAGATATTTGTTCCTTTTACAGATGATGAATTTGTCAAAGATCACCCTGCTTTTGCAGGAGAACCAAGGGGACAATCGTATCAGGGTTTCATCTTTCCTAATATGATGGTGAATACTGCAAGAGACAAAGTTTCAGTTTTTCGGCTGACTCCTTTATCTCCCATAAGAACTAAGTTTGAGGTTTTTATTTATCAAACCAAAGCCCAAATTGAAGCATTTCCTTATAAGCAGGATGAATTTCGACCTGAATTTGAGCGGGTGTTAAATGAAGACTTTGGGGCGGTGCGATCGCTACAAGCAAGCGTTCATTCCAAAGCATATGGTGTACTTCAGTTTGCAGATATTGAATATGGAATTTCTCACTTCCATCAAGTTTTGTCGAAGTACTAATTGCACTATTACGCAACTTTTTTATTACGAACGCCCGCAAACAGAGTTTCCGAACTATTCCTCAAGCACAACGTGCCCTCTTGAACCAACTGCACAAAGTTTTTTCTTTTTGTTGTATGAAACCACTCTGCCATTTCCTCGTGAGCCTTAGGGGGCTAGGGGGGTTAGGTTTTTGAGGCTTTGATGTGATGAAAAATACTTGTTCATTCATCCTCTGAGGGCTTTGTCAACCCACGCGGGCGGTTACGCCATCGCTTTTAAGGCGGGCGAAGCAGTGCCTTGCAGTTAAAAAATAATTGTAGGGGTGCAAGGCCTTGTGCCCCTACAAATCTAGAAATAATTTAGGATAATTTATTTTTTGCAAGTCCCTAAGAGACTATTATGTTCCCGGACGAGAGCGAATACGATCGGGTATATGATGGCGATCGCCTAATATTTCTAATAAGGGGCCATTAACATCAAATTTAACCATACTTACCGAGGCGACCAAAATATTCACCCGATAGCGATAGCGTCCCAAATCAATTCCTAGTAAACTGCAAAGCATAATCCGAATCGTGGCTTTATGGGAAACTACTAAAACATTACCTTGGGGATGTTTTTCTTGAATTTCAGCAATTACAGGCATAGAACGGTTAGCAATATCTACCGCAGTTTCTCCACCTAGTGGTGCATTCCAAGCTGGTTCTGTCACCCATTTTAGATAGTTCTCTGCGTAATTCTCTTGGGCAAACGATTTACTCTTAGTTTCCCATTCGCCGTAACTACCTTCTCTAAGTCCGTCACGCAACTGCATATCCATACCGATAGCATCACAAAATGGCTTGGCAGTTGCAATTGTACGTTTCATTGGGCTAACATAAACCCCTTCCCACTTCAATTGTTGATAAACATCGGCAAAAGCGGATGCCATCTCCATCCCCTCTGTTGTCAACTCCGCATCAGTTTCACCGCAGAAATTACCACTTTGACTAAAGGTAGTTTCTCCATGTCGCAGTAAATATAAATTGAGTGTCATAACTTGTATCGCGATTGAGATAAAGGAGTTTGTGCAAAGATAAACTACCATCATCTCGCAATCGAGTCTGTGACACCAGGACAAATTCAGAAGGCAGAAGGCAGGATAGCGCCGGCGGCAAGCGAGTCCGCGTACCCAATACTGCTCGCTTTGTGCATTTTTAAATCGGAATTGGGTTTGGGGAAAAGGTTAAAGGGTAAAGGTTAAAAGTTTTTTCTTTCCCTTTTCCCCCGCCCCTTATCCCCTTCTTGGGGCCCCACCTTCCCCTTTTCTCCAAAACCCGACAAGTATTGGTCTGCGTACCCTTACACGTTTATTTAATCCCCATCCTTTATCGTAAAATCTGGTCAATGATCCTATTGGCTTGGGAATCGTAACTACCCCCAAATAAATTGAAGTGATTCAAAATGTGATATAGGTTATAGAGTGTTTTTCTTTGCTCATAGCCTGCATCTAACGGAAACACCTCGTTGTAACCCTTATAAAACGCTGCGGGGAAACCACCAAATAATTCGGTCATGGCGATATCAACTTCTCTATCCGCAAAATAAGTTGCTGGATCGAATATCACTGGTTCCCCTGATGCAGTACACCCTGCATTTCCGCCCCATAAATCGCCATGTACTAAAGAAGGTTGCACCTGACGATCCGCCAATAGTTCCGGGATAGCTGCTAGTAACTTGTCTTGTTGGGGAAAATTACCTCCACGTCGCCTTGCCAACTGAAATTGATAACCCAAGCGATGTTTAATATAAAATTCCGTCCAGTCTGCTGTCCAAGTATTAATTTGGGGTGTGGAACCAATGGTATTGTTAATTTTCCAACCAAAAACTTGACTACTGCTAGCTTTATGCATCGCTGCTAACTTGCGCCCCATTTCCTGCCATGAATTGCTGTTACCGCTACCAAGTTCCAACCATTCCAGGATGATGTAGCTAGAATTATCAGCAGTACCCCAGCAAATTGGTTTGGGAACGCGAATACTAGCTGTTGCTAGCATTTGCTCTAAACCTAACGCCTCAGCTTCAAACATCGCAATTTGGGATGCAAGGTTTTGTTTGACGAAGTAAGTTATCTCACCATTAGAGACAGCATAACCTTGGTTGATGCACCCGCCACCAACCGATCGCCTTTGCTGACTTTGAAATTTTTCGCCAGTCACCTGGCTAATATGGGTGTCGATTTGAGTCCACATGATTAAATTGGGGAGTGGGGAATGGGGAGCAGAGGAGCAGCACTTCTCTGCGAGACGCTCCGCGAACGGCTACGCTCAGTGACCGAGGGGCAGGGGGGCAGGGGGCAGGGGGCAGGGAGAGAATAACTAATGACAAATGACAGATGACCAATGACAAATTTACGGCTTGACAAAAACTACACCATAAGCATATGGAGATAGATACTCTTTGGCTGCTTGCATCAAGTCTGTTGCATCTTGGCTCTGAACGATCGCTGGGTAGTTAAAGGCGGGTTCCAAATCTCCCACCAAAGATTGATAATAACCATACAACCCAGAGCGATCGCTTGGTGTTTCGTTGCCAAATATAAATCTGTTAGCTACTCGCTGCCGTATACGAACAATTTCTGATTCTGTTATTAATTCTGTCTGTAGTTTGCCAATGTGTTGAGCGATCGCATTCTCTACAACTGCTAAATTTTCTACTGCGCATTTAGCGGAAATATAAAATACCCCTTGTAGCTCGTTGCTCATGTTGCTCACAGAAATTGAAGTAACCAATCCCCGTTCCTCCCGTAAATCCCTCACCAGTCTTGATGTCCGTCCGTGTCCCAAAATTCCGGCTAAAACATCCAATCCATAGGTGCGATCTAACTGCGTCATTCCTGGAACTCGCCAAACCATTACTAGCCTTGCTTGTTGGAGACTTTCATCGATAAATTCTCGACGAACAATTTCTGTAAATGGTGATTCAGGATTTAGTGAGGAGTGGGCAGACACGTCATTCATCGCGTCTGTATTGGGAAGTGGAGAGTTGCGAGTAACTTTTGTAAATCCTTCAGCGACAGTTGCAATTAATTCTTCCACGGGCAAATTGCCCACAGCCACAGCCGTAATTGACTGGGGTTGATACCAATTAGCATGAAAATCTCGCATCTGCTGGGGTTTAAGTCCGGCAATCACCGATTCTGGCCCCAATACCGCACGGCGATAGGGTAGATAATCAAAGGCTGTCTCCATCGCCCGGCGATATGTACGCCGTTGGGGATTATCTTCTGAACGCCTAATTTCTTCTAAAACTACCAATCGCTCGCGTTCAAAGGCATCATCAGGAATACTCGCATTCGATACTACATCTATTTGTAGTGGCGCAAGCTCGGCAAAATCTTTGGGGGCAGTAGTTATATAGTAATGAGTATAGTCTTGGCTAGTAGCGGCATTAGTGACAGCACCCCGTTCTTCAATTCGACGTTCAAACTCGCCGCTAGCCAGTCGTTCTGTTCCTTTAAAAATCATGTGTTCTAAAAAGTGAGCCATGCCGTTAATAGCATCAGGTTCGACAGCAGAGCCAACTTTTATCCATAAGTTGAGATTTACGGCTTCAACTGGCATTTGCTCGGCAATGATTGTCAAACCATTGGGCAACTGGTGCAGCGTCGGAGCATTGAGACTAGTAAATTTCCGCAGGGTTGAGGTCATTGCTACTTGTGTGTGAGGAGCATATTACTCTCTTATCTTATCTGCGACTATAAAATAAACACTGCGATCGCTTCTCTACAAAAAAAGAAGCGATCGCATTAGCAAGATACGCAAAGAAGACTTGACAGCTTGTGTACTTCATTAACTTGAAATTAGCTGTATATACCCGAAACATCTATCCAAAGTTTTAAAACGCTGAATAAATGCCAACTAGACACGCTATCGAAAGCAATGTTTGATTCACATACATAGAAATCAATACCCTCTTAGAGTTAATCGGGGCTTTACTTATAAAAGTTAGCAGAAGTAAGTTTCTTAATTTCTGCTTAACTATTTATATTGATGCAATACCCAGTCTCCTATCTGTCATATCTGTCATATCGATCGTTTCGATCGTATCTGTCATATCTGTCGTTTCGATCGTATCTGTCATATCGATCGTTTCGATCGTATCTGTCATATCTGTCGTTTCTGCGATCGCCTACTGAAAACTCAGCTCGGCAACCATTTTTCACCCAAATACGATTTCTCCGATAGCCCCAATTTCCTCTACAACTGGTGTTAGACAATTGCCTAACAAGCCTGACTCTGCCTCTTGTATCTACCGAACAAGTATTTCTTCGATTATTTTGGCTTGCACAAGTTATTATCTCTTGAGCTGAAGCTGGGGTAGCAATACTCAAAAGTGTACCGATACCAAGACTAGCAACCAGAAAGGTTGCAGCAATTGTGGGAAGGCGCATAATCATAATAAAATGCTAGATTTCTTCCAAATCTTAGAAACAAAAACTATACTAATTCTAGCAAATTGCATTCAGAGCTAATGAATAAATCAGATTAAATGCAAAAAATATTAGCACTCTGAAGTTCATCAAAGATAACGGGTTTTATCAAGCACCTAAGCATTGCAAGGAGTGTAACTATTCTTATGCTACAATATCTATTTCAATCGTTATACAAAAATGGATACTATTAATTTTTATAAAGCTTTAAGAGGTGAAAAACTATCTAGTTTAATTGGAGATATTACATTTACAACCCATTATGTTGGGGAATTAATTTTAACTTCAGGAAGATTAGTAGCTTGCGATCTACTTGCTTTTCCTGATAGTGAAGCTTTTCAAAAGTCTTTACCAATTGCTAAATATTCTGTTTTCTTAATTGTTGCTCTGTTAACTTTGTCACTGAGTTTTGAATATTAAAATAACGTGAGTTCGACGAGTGCTATTTTGACCTCTCCCCCAGTCCCTTTCCTACCAGGAGCTACGGTGTACACACAAGTGTTGGTGCAGTGTATCTATCCCGCCTCGGAATAAATTCCGAGTCTCATAAGCAAAGTCCTCTAAAAGAGGACTAAACTAAATTTCTTGTTTAGTCCTCTAAAAGAGGACTTTCGCTATCAGCCCGGAACTTTAGTTCTGGGCGGGATATTTGCTCAGTGTGGTACTTTCACTTGAACAGAAATATTGGGTGGGTAGGATTTTTAGAGATGTGTGTACACCGTAGCCTACCAGGAGAGGGGAGCAAAAAGCTTCTAATCTTGTTACTCCTCCCTTTCCTAAAAGGCGAGGGAGGCTGTCCGGGAGAGGTCTGTCGAACTCACGTTAAAATAATCAAAATTACAGTTGAATTATACAAGTAGTACTCCTACCCAAAGTAGTTTTGTAGGTTGGGTGCAGCGATAGCGTAACCCAACATAAAATTTGGTGGTAATGTTGGGTTGCGTTTCACTCCACCCAACCTACAAAAATATATTTTTTTAAAACTCTAGGTTTCAACATAGATGAGGTTTAGTACTCCAACCCAAAGAGCGCAAAGGGTTTGTTTTGTTTCCAAAACAACGGTTGATAGAGCGCACCTTGGGTTGGCTTGTTTGGTATCGGCAACGAAACAAACGATATTGCTGTTTATGCCGCCTAATTGGATAAAGTCGAGTTAAGACTTTGGTTTATAAGTCGAAGCAACGTGTAATTCTTTCAACTGTTTAGCATCTACACTCGAAGGCGCATCTGTTAACAAACAACGTGCTTGTTGTGTCTTTGGAAAAGCAATGACATCCCGAATGGATTCTTCTCCAGCTAGCAACATTACCAAACGATCTAAACCGTAGGCGATGCCACCATGCGGCGGTGTACCATATTCAAATGCTTCTAAGAGAAAGCCAAATTTACTTTGTGCTTCTTCAGGAGATAAACCAATCGCTTCAAACACTTGCTGTTGAATTTCTCGCTGATAAATCCGTAGACTTCCACCACCAATTTCTACGCCGTTGAGTATCATGTCGTAAGCTTGGGCGCGTGCAGTCTTTAAGTCGCTCAAATCATCAGGATGTGGTGCTGTGAACGGGTGGTGTAGTGCTTCTAAACGTTTTTCGTCAGCATTCCACTCGAACATCGGGAAATCTGTGATCCACAACAAGTTGATTTTTTCGGGATCGATTAAGTTAAATTCTCTAGCGATCGCTTGTCGTAATCTATCTAAAGTTTTATTAACTGTAGCAGCTTCCCCTGCCCCAAACAATAGCAAATGTCCAGCCTTAGCACCTGTACGGCGCAAAATTTCTTGTTTTTGTTCTTCGCTTAAGTTGTCTTTAATCGCCCCAATGGTGTCAATTTCGCCATCATCCCTGACGCGGATATAAGCTAAACCTTTAGCGCCGGCTTCGCTGGCTTCTTTAAATAAATCGCCACCTGGTTTAATGCGGACATTAGAAATTACATCGTTACCGTTGGGAATGGGCAGGATTTTGACGATACCACCATTAGTAACAGTGTCCCGAAAGACTTTGAAACTAGAGTCTTTCACAATATCTGAGACATCAACTAATTCCAAACCATAGCGTGTATCTGGTTTATCACTACCATAGCGTTCCATCCCCTCAGCATAAGTGAGACGCGGGAAAGGACGCTGTAACTCAATGCCTTTAACTGTTTTGTAGATATGGCAAACTAAATTTTCATTCAGTTCGATAATTTCTTCTTGGGACATGAAGCTCATTTCCATATCCAACTGGGTGAATTCTGGTTGTCTATCGGCGCGTAAGTCTTCGTCACGAAAGCAACGCGCAATCTGATAATATCTATCTAAACCGGATACCATCAGCAATTGTTTAAATAGCTGGGGTGATTGCGGCAAAGCATACCATTCACCAGGATTGACGCGACTGGGTAGAATGTAATCTCGCGCTCCTTCTGGGGTAGAACGGGTAAGGATTGGGGTTTCGACTTCGATAAAACCTTCCAAATCTTCTAAATAACGACGCATGGCTTTGACAATTTGATGACGCAGTTGCAAATTTTGCGCCATACGTTCGCGTCGCAAATCTAAATAACGGTATTTCAGCCGTAAGTCTTCTCGTACTGTTTCAGTGTCAGCTACAGAAACTTGGAAAGGTAACTGTTTGCGAACAGCATTGAGTAGTTCAATTTTATCGGCGTAGATTTCTACCTCGCCTGTGGGGATGCGGGTATTCAACGATTCTTCGGGACGTTGTGTTACCCTACCAGTGATTTCGACAACATATTCATTTCGCAGGGCGTTCGCATATTCATAAGAATCTGGGGTGCGTTGCGGATCGCTGACGATTTGGACAGTTCCAGAGCGATCGCGTAAATCTAAAAATATCACACCACCATGATCGCGGCGACGGTCTACCCATCCGTAAAAGGTAACAGTTTCTCCAATATGTTCTTTTCGGAGTTCGCCGCAATAGTGAGTTCGCATAAGTCTTAGTTATTGTTTCCGGGCTAGATTGGCAAGAAAATGTCAAAGCCTTCCCATTATCTAGCATCAATAGTAATTGTAGTAGTTCTGGTGAAAGAAAAAATCAAATAATCTCACACTATATATACAGCATCTTTCATGTATTTGAACCACACCCAATACTTGTCCGGTTTTGGGGGAAAGGGAAAAGGGTAAAGGGGAAAAAACCTTACCTGTCGTAGGGGTGCAAGGTCTTGCGCCCCTACTGCGTGGTCTATGGTTGATTAGGACGATTTTCTTGGGGAGAGGCTCCGCCATCGCCAGGAGGATGAGGTGGAACTCCCAATGCCGCCTTTAACTGGGCTTCTGTAACTCCTAATTTGGTTGCTGCGGCTTGAAAATCAGGTCTGGGTGGGCGTTGATTGCGATCGCCTGGATTTGGTGGATTGGCTGGAACTCCCAATGCTGCCTTTAACTGGGCTTCTGTAACTCCTAATTTGGTTGCTGCGGCTGCAAAATCAGGTCTGGGTGGGCGTTGATTGCGATCGCCTGGATTTGGTGGATTGGCTGGAACTCCTAACGCTGCCTTTAACTGGGCTTCTGTAACTCCTAATTTGGTCGCTGCGGCTGCAAAATCAGGTCTGGGTGGGCGTTGATTGCGATCGCCTGGATTTGGCGGATTGGCTGGAACTCCCAATGCTGCCTTTAACTGGGCTTCTGTAACTCCTAATTTTGTCGCTGCGGCTGCAAAATCTGGTCGAGGTGGACGCGGCTGTTCGTTTGATGGTTGGTTGGGCGGTTGTTGCGCCTGTGCAATTCGATCGAATTGATTAGCAGCATTTGCTTGATTGAGTGAAAGAAAACCAAATGTGCCAACCAGAACAGGAATCGCTGTTACTACTAGTACTCTACGAATATTCATCATTAAATCTCCAAAGGTTTATATTTCTAATTAAGTCTTCTCAAAATAACAGTTTGCCCTGTTTCTAAATTACAAAACTGTAATTTAGAAACAACAATACTCTGACGAGATCGCCGCTGAGGGCAAAGCGAAATGCAAAGGTGAATCAATTAACGGTTATTGCGTTCTACCCGGTTTTGAACTGCTTCTTGATTATGAGCTTGGGGACGTTGGGGAGTAAGCTTTTTCTGATGTGGACGGGGTTTAGAATGTCTGATTTGTGGTTTTTTATCAGATATTTGCCGTTTGTTGGGCTGTTCTGAAATCTCAGCGTTCCGATGAGGTGGATTAGCGGCATTTGCCTGATTGGGTGCAACAAGACCGAATGTACCAATCAAAAAAGGAATCGCTGCTACGGCTAAGACTCGACGAATATTCATAAAAATCAACTTTCAAAAGCTGCGGTGTTCATATTTCTAATTGAGCCACCTCAAAATTACAGCTTTCCTATTTTCTAAATTACAGTTTTGTAATTTGAATAAAAAATAATGAATTTAGAATAGAAGAATATATGAATTAATAAATGCTGTGAACGTTCTGTTTGTTGAAGATGAAGCGAAAATTGCTAACTTTGTCCGGGCTGGATTAAAGGAGCAGGGATTTGTTGTAGACTACTGCGATAACGGTGATGACGGATATCTGCGGGCATTAGACAACGAATACGATGTGATTATACTCGATATTATGATGCCGGGAAAAGATGGACTATCGATTCTAAAACAATTACGGCGGCAAGGTCGGAATGCTCCGGTGATTTTGTTGACGGCTCGGAATGAACTAGACGATCGCTTGCAAGGGCTAAATTTAGGAGCAGATGACTATATCGCTAAACCGTTTTTTGTGGAAGAGTTAGCGGCTAGAATTCATGCAGTTGTGCGCCGGAGTGTAAGCGATGTCTCCGACGGGCTACGCCTACGCCAAAATCTACTTTGCGTTGGGCCGATCAAACTCGATCGCATTACTAGAGAAATCACTTGTAATCAACAGGCCATAGAACTCACCAGCCGCGAATTTAATCTTCTGGAATATCTCATGCGCTCTCCCGGACGGGTTTTCACTCGTACCCAAATTTTGGAACACGTTTGGGGCTACGACTTTAACCCCAACACCAATGTTGTGGATGTTTGTATCCAGCGAATTCGTAAAAAAATTGATCCCCTTGATGAAGCAGTCTGGATTGAAAGCATTCGAGGGGTTGGATATCGATTTCGCAAGCCGGATTCTCGATCGTGAAACTTCCTTCGTTTCGACTCCGCATTGCTCTGTTGTCTGCGGCTCTAGCTGGCAGCACATTAGTCGGATTTGGCGCGGTTTCCTGGTTTCAGATTTACAATGCTAAGATTAGCCGCCTGGATGCAGAACTATTAAATCACTTGATGCGGGCAACTCCGAACTTCCCTCCACCAGAGGAACCTCCCGCTGGCGCAGCCTTTCCTAAAAGAGAAAACTCACGCGATCGTCCCTCCCGATGGCAGTTTTACGAAGATTCCTTATCTTATGCTTTCGGAACCAATACAAAAACCCCTGTCGCCCTGGTGGTGCTGGACGCAAACAATAATATACTTTATCAATCCAACTCCCTATCTGCCGACCTTGAGGTAAATCGTCTGTTGCTGAAGCGTCTTGAGTTGACACCTCTACCACCGCCCCCGAACAGAGAACCACCACCTTTACCCTCTAATACAAATCCATCCTTCGAGCGGCCACCACTGATTCGTCCACGCCCGCCTCAATTTGTCACAGAGCGGACAACAACAACAGTCTGGCGGATTGGAGCAACTAAATTACCCAATGCTCAGATTGCCATTGCCGTTAGCTTGCAAGCCGTAGATCGAGATATGGCTACCATTCGCAATATCTTCCTGGTTTCAATTCCGGGAGCGCTGCTGTTAGTTGCGGTGGGAGCATGGTTAGTTTCTGGTGGTGCTTTACGTCCCATCCAGCAATTAACGAGCGTAATTCAACAGGTAACTGTCAAAGGACTAGATCAACGAATTCCCATTGGGACAACTGATGTTGAATTTGTCGAGCTGATTCAAGTGTTCAACCTGATGTTGTCACGCTTAGAACGTAGTTTTACCCAAGCTTCCCGCTTTAGTGGTGACGCGGCTCACGAACTAAAAACCCCACTAACTATTTTGCAAGGCGAACTAGAACGAACACTCCAACAGGTCGATCCTGGTAGTGAAGTACAACAGCGCTTAAGTAATTTGTTAGATGAGGTGCGCCGCCTGAGTGGAATTATGCGAAAACTCTTGTTGCTATCTCTGGCAGATGCCGGAAAAATGAGCTTGTATCTAGTTGAAGTGGATATGTCTGAGTTGCTGATGGAGATGCTAGAAGATGTGGAAATGCTAGCTCCCCAGTTGACAGTGCAAACTGACTTTATTAATGGGTTGCGGGTAAAAGGCGATCGCGATCTTTTAATTCAAATTTTGCAAAACCTATTTAGCAATGCAATTAAATATAATCTCGCCAACGGCTGGATACAGATTCGCGCTCATCAAACTCCAACAACTCTTCACGTCACCATTGTCAATGCATCAAAAGATATTCCCCTAAGCGATCGCGATCGCATTTTTGATCGATTTTATCGCGGCGATCCCTCACGTAACCGCAAGGTAGAAGGAATCGGACTAGGACTGAGCCTAGCCCGAGAAATTGCCAGGGCACATCGTGGCGACCTTACCCTTGACTTAACATCTTCTGGTCAAACAGCCTTCACCCTCACCTTACCAATGAAGTAATCCCTCCTGAAAAACTTTTCAAGAGGGTTTTTTTAATTTATTTAGAGCGATCGCGATCGCTCATTGCATTAGACTTCTTGCATAAGTCGGGAAAAGGGGAAGGGGAAAAGGTTCTCTATTGTCCCCTTCCCCTTTAACCTTTTCCCTTTCCCCCCTCTTGCAAAAAGCACTTTTGCAAGAGGTCTATTGCTTAATTCAAAGCATCAGCGATCTTAATTCCAAGGTGCTGCAATGCTTTTTCTTTGACAAATTCAGCTGCACTACGAGCCGATTCCGCCAAAATAGTATCGGTGTTTGGAGTCAGCTTCAGCGCTCCTCCCAGATATCCCAAAGCTTTGCAATAATAATCATTCAAGTTGGTAGATGCCAGTCTCTTTACAGTTTGATGATCGCCACTCTGAAAAGCTGTTAACGCTTTGTGGTGTAAATCATTTTCTGGCTTTCCTAGTACTTCAAGAATTGCGCTCACAGCTTTATCGACTTTTTCTTGTGTAAGTTCTGTGGATACTGTTGCTTGCATATTTATCTCCTTTTGTTCATGAATTTGCAAGTTGTCGGTAGCGTTCTTGAACTTCCTGAATCGAAAACAAAGTTTCAAACTTCAACCCCGCTGACTGGTACAACTCACCTCCCCCTTGTTGTCGATCTACCAGTGAAATTACTTGATTTACGGTATAACCTGCATCCTTAAGACGCTCAACCGCTTTGAGAGCAGATTGCCCAGTTGTGACTACATCTTCCAAAACTACTACTTTTGCCCCTTCTGGTAAACTGGGGCCTTCTATATAAGCTCTTGTTCCATAACCCTTGGCTTCCTTGCGAATAATCAGCGCTGGTATTGGGCGGTTTTCATAAACAGAAACTATACTCACTGCTGTCACAATTGGATCGGCTCCCATTGTTAAACCACCTACAGCCTGTGTATCTACAGGTAATAAAGGAAATAGTAACCGTCCGACTGCTAAAGCGCCTTGAGGATGGAGTGTTACCTGTGTCTTATTGACGTAATAAGAACTACGTAGCCCAGAAGATAGGAGAAAATCACCCTCTTGATAAGCAAGTTGGCAAAATAAATCTAGTAGCTTGTGGCGTAAAGTGGTCAAATCAGAAGTGGTTGCCCAAATATCTGAGTGGGTAAGAGTTTCAGTAGGATACGTCATTACAAAACATTAAAAGTTGTGCTACACCAAAGGTTGAACTCATCAGAGTTCTGAACTTCAGCATAAATTAAGATTCGCTTAAAGCAAAAGTTGAGGAGTCAAAAACGTGCGTATAAAATTTAAAACCTTTAGTGGTTTATTGATGCTGCTTGCTGCTGGTATTGCTTTTCCCTCTATTGCATCTGCCCAAACGGCAACACCCAATTCTGAAACAATGAATGATGTATTTGAAAGAGCTTATTTTCGTCACGATCGCAATTTCTACGAAAATAGTAGCAGCCTCAAGCGTCAGCTAGACTCATTTTTCGGATCTGGTTCTAGTTTCGGTGGTTCCTTCCCAGAAAATGAAATTGCCCGCGATGCTAATTTGGTTAATACTTTATATCATGATGCCCTGACTCAGCAAGTAGGCAACGATCCTTATATTCGTACTCCTGATTTACCAAATCCTTATGACACATCACTGCTCGTGTCTCCTCGCTATAGCAACAAACTCAAAGTAGGAACTGAATTCAGGTTTGAAACATTACCATCTCGGTAAAATTGGGGATTGGGGAGTAGGGGGCAGGGGAGCAGGGTGCAGGGGGGCAGGGAGATGAGGGAGACAAGGAGACAAGGGAGACAAGGAGATAAATAAAACTCCTAACTCCTAACTCCTAACTCAGCACTCCTAATGCCCTTCTATTACTAGTAGTTTTTGATGATTCAGTGCGCCCTGCTGGAATCGAACCAGCCTGAAGACGAATTATGAGTTCGTTGCCTCCCCAATCGGCCAAAGGCGCTTGTTTTTGGGTTGTGGGTTGCTACGAGAAAATTACTTCAACTCTTAGGTCAACCTTATTTGCTAATTTTAGAGCGAGCAAAATACCTCACGCACTGAGTTTAGCCAATTCTATGAATATAGCACAAATTTACCACGTGTGAATACTGGACAATAGTTTATTAGATTTTTATACTACATAATTTGATCATAGATATAGTGCAAACTAATATTGATTAAGTTCCTTTAAGGATTGAGGTCAAAAGCTTCACTATTCTTAAATAGACCAGCATTCTTATTGTGATAGCTTGTCAGCGATGAAAATAAATTCTACTGTACTTCTTACTTTGATTTTGTTAATTCTGATGATGGGAGCAGGTTCTGTGAGCGCGTTTTTGGGCTTTGAACTGGGGAGTTCAGCACTTAAAGGCGTGACTACACCAGATGGGCGTCCTACAACCAAATTTGCCAGCAATAAGGCAAATAGCTCTCAACAGGGAGGGCTAGTGCTATTAAAAGAGGAAGAAATTCTGAAAATAGTCAAAGCGCGAATTGAGGGTAAGACCAAAGCTGCTAAATCGGAAAAGCCCGAAGAAGATGATGAAGAAACCAATAGCAGCAAGCAGAAGCCAGAGGAAAAACCCCCAGAAGTAGTTGAAGAAAAGCCCCTACCAGGTTTTCCGGTTACTGCCCAAAGTCAGGGTGTAACAATGACTGTACAATCTGCTCGCTACTCTGGTGGTGATTTACTACTGAAAGTGAAAATGCAGAACAAAGGTAAGGATTCTGTGCGCTTCTTGTATAGTTTTTTAGATGTTACCGATGACAAAGGACGAACTTTGAGTGCAAGTACAGAGGGTTTACCAACAGAATTGCCTGTAAATGGGCCAGCATTTTCAGGTACAGTGAGCATTCCTACAGCTTTACTTGATGATGTCAAGAAAATATCACTTGCTCTGACTGATTATCCCGCTCAACAATTGAAGCTAGAGGCATCGAATATTCCTGTAGAAAGGTAGAAGAGGCAATTTTAGATTTTAGATTTTAGATTTTAGATTGGAGATTTGGTACTAAGTAATTTAGCTAATCCCTAATACCCAAAACTTAATCCAAAATCCAAAATCCAAAATCCAAAATCCCTAAATGGAGGGCGTGAGTTTTACACGAGCTTTGGTGGTGAGTGGTTTTCCTAATTTAAGTTTGATAGAAGTGGCGCTGCGGTTGTTGTCAGTGTTACTACTGATTGCCATAAATGCCTTTTTTGTAACGGCGGAGTTTTCGATGGTGAGCGTGCGGCGATCGCGTATTCACCAGCTAGTTAAAGCTGGGGATATTCCCGCGATCGCTGTAGAAATGTTACAACGCAGTATTGACCGACTGCTATCTACCACCCAGTTAGGCATTACCCTCTCTAGTTTGGCACTGGGATGGATTGGCGAAAGTACGATTGTTGTGCTGGTGAATGCCTGGTTAAGATCCTGGCCTTTACCCAGTGGGATGACTAACTTCCTCGCCCATTCCCTATCAATTCCGATCGCCTTTTTCTTAATTGCCTATTTGCAAATTGTGATCGGAGAATTATGTCCCAAATCTTTAGCCATGCTGTACTCAGAACAGCTAGCGAGATTTTTGGGGCCATTGGTAAAAGCGATCGTGCGTTTTTTTGGCCCCTTCATCTGGATTCTTAACCAATCAACTCGTTTTTTATTACGGATTTTTGGCATCCAATACACAGGTCAAGGCTGGCGACCGCCTGTAACTCCCGAAGAATTGCAACTGATCATCTCTACAGAATGGGGGTCTACTGGTTTACAGCGTGCAGAGCGAGAATTGCTCAATAATGTCTTCGAGTTTGGGGATGTCATGGCACAAGATGTGATGATCCCGCGCACCAGTATTATCACGCTGCCAAAAGATGCTAGCTTCCAGACATTACTCAGGGAAATGGCTTCTACTGGTTACTCTCGCTATCCGGTGATTGGTGAATCTTTAGACGATGTTCGCGGTATTGTTTATTTTAAAGATTTGGCACAACCTTTGGCAGTCGGAAACCTCAGTTTAGAGACACAGATCCAACCTTGGATGCGTCCCGCTCGGTTTGTTCCAGAACACACGCCCTTGAGTGAACTTTTGCCCATGATGCAGCAAGAGAAACCCGCTATGGTGATGGTAGTGAATGAATTTGGCTCTACTGTGGGACTAGTGACAATCAAAGATGTGATTGCCGAAATTATTGGCGATCCCAGCGAACCTGAGAGCAATGACGACTTGCTGATTCAGATGTTAGATGAGCATAAATTTTTAGTGCAAGCACAAATCAACCTTGAAGACCTCAATGAAGTTTTACATCTCAATTTGCCCCTGACCAGAGAATACCAAACACTAGGGGGCTTTTTGCTGTATGAGTTACAGAAAATTCCGGCCAAAGGCGAAATCTTTTCTTATCAAAATCTCGAATTCACTGTGATATCAATTGTTGGCCCACGCCTGCATCAAATTCAACTACGACGGTTAGAAGAAGAGGGGAGCAGGGGAGCAGAGGGGCAGGGGAGCAGGGGATAATAACTAATGACAAATGACAAATGATAAATGACAAATGATAAATGACAAATGCCTCTACTGTGCATACGTTACTGGATCGACAAGTCCCAATTCGGCAAAAGCTGCTAGCCGTAAGCGACAAGAATCACACACACCACAGGCGACATTTCCACCTGTATAGCAAGACCAAGTTAGTTCCCAAGGAACTCCCAATTGATTCCCCAGTTGGATGATTTCGGTTTTTTTCAGGTTGATTAGGGGTGCAACAATCTTAATTGGTTGTCCCTCACGCCCTTGTTTGGTTCCCAGGCGAAAAACTTCTTGCATTGCTTGGATATAGTCGGGGCGACAATCAGGATATCCTGAGTAATCTAGGGCATTAACGCCGATATAGACGCGCTCTGCGGCGATCGCTTCGGCGTAACTAAGAGCAAAGCTTAAAAAGATGGTATTACGAGCTGGAACATAAGTGACAGGAATATTTTGAGACATTTCATGCAGCGATCGCTCCTGGGGTAAATCAATGGCATTATCGGTAAGGGCCGAACCGCCCCATTGTCGTAAGTCAAAGTTAACTACCTGATGTTTTGCGATCGCAGCTTTTTGAGCCACACTGAACGCTGACTGTAACTCTCGTCGATGTCGCTGCTGGTAATCAAAGGAAATAGCATGACATTCACAGCCATCAGCTTGAGCTTTGTACAGAATTGTGGAAGAGTCCAATCCCCCAGATAACAAAATTACAGCTTTCATCTCGGTTGTAAATTTTGGATTTCAAATCACTCCATCAAACCTTAACAAGACGCCAGAAAGCGATGCTAAGGAGAATTTATACTTAAGTCTTACTGAAACGTTTAAAGTTAATAAAAATACATATATTTTTGGAGAAAGTGCAAAATCCAAAGCAAACTCGAAATATCTATACAAAAGATATTTAGATTACGGGAACCGATCGCAAACTTTGAAATTCTTCATAAACATAGGCTCTATGTTACCATCTGGATGGTTTTAGACGGATCGTAACCGGCTTTCGAGTATAAACGCCAACGGCCGTAGCGTCTCTAAATTTGGTGGTTGAGGAGAGAATAATAGTGCAAAATAGCATGTCAGTGGCAGAACCGAATCCATATACACAGCGCAACCAGCCACGACCAATCCGCATAGGCGTGATTGGAGTGGGTAACATGGGACAACACCACGCTCGCGTGCTGAGTTCAATGAAAGATGTTGAACTAGTCGGAGTGGCAGATATTAACGTCGAGCGAGGATTAGAAACTGCCAGCAAGTACAAGGTGCGTTTTTTTGAAGATTACTGCGATCTGCTACCCCTTGTGGAAGCAGTTTGTGTAGCTGTTCCCACCCGTCTGCACTATGCCGTGGGCATTAACTGTCTGTTAGCGGGAATTCATGTTTTGATTGAAAAACCGATTGCAGCCAGCATTTCTGAGGCAGAGTCTTTAGTAAATGCCGCAGCTGAGTCTGGGTGTATCCTGCAAGTAGGTCATATTGAGCGTTTTAACCCAGCTTTTAAAGAACTGAGCCAAGTTCTAAAAACAGAGGAATTACTGGCGCTAGAAGCCCACAGAATGAGTCCTTACTCAGATCGAGCAAACGATGTTTCAGTTGTGCTGGATTTAATGATCCATGACATCGACCTACTTTTGGAATTAGCTGCTTCTCCAGTCACAAAATTGACTGCTAGTGGTACTCGCTCCCTAGACTCTGGTTATTTAGATTACGTAACCGCCACCTTGGGGTTTGCCAATGGTATTGTTGCTACTCTGACTGCTAGTAAAGTTACTCACCGCAAAATTCGCCGAATTGTCGCCCATTGCAAAAACTCATTTACTGAGGCAGATTTTCTCAAGAATGAAATTTTGATTCACCGACAAACGGCTACCAATTCTCTCACCGACCACCGACAAGTACTTTACAGGCAAGATGGTGTAATTGAAAAAGTCTACACCAGCAATATTCAACCCCTAAGTGCAGAATTAGAACATTTTGTCAACTGCGTACACGGTGGCAATCAACCTTCAGTAGGTGGCGAACAAGCTCTCAAAGCCTTGAGACTTGCAAGTTTAATTGAGCAGATGGCGCTGGAAGATCGAGTTTGGAATCCCTTAGACTGGCAATCGGAACCAAGGGTACAATCTTTGACCCCCACAGTCTAGAAGAACAGGGGATGAGGGGGATGAGGGGGACAAGGTGAAATTTTCTCCCTTCTCTCTTTGTGCTACCCCACAGCCCCAACTTCAGCAGAAAACCTAGAATATGTTTTTAAATTTGCCATCAAATCTTTAGATCCTTCCTAGTCCCTTTAAAAAAGCAGGCTAAGGGGGATCTAAAAAATTAGAAAACAAAATCTAGTGGTTCGTTTGATTAATTTTGTGAGCTTTGTAGTGAGCGATAAATCGTTCAATTTCAAAGGCTAGAGCTACTTACGAACTTTTATAACTCTCAACATTAATGAAACAGACACCTAGCTTCCACTTGTCTGACTCTGTTTTTCAGTTATGATGCCAATTTTTAGTGCAGCCAAATTCCCTTGACCCTGCGAATTTTAGATTTTAAATTTTGGATTTTGGATTGTTTTTGGTTCAAGCCCCGCCCCGCTTCAATTTTAGATTGAAGATTGAGGATTTTTTAATCCAAAATCGCTTGACTGAGCGACTTGTGCCGACTTGTGCCGAGCGAAGTCGAGGTAGCAAAGCCGAGGTAAGCGAAGTCCAAAATTTCTTGTCCCTTGTGGGCGGAATCAATCTAAAATCTAAAATCCAAAATCCAAAATCGGATTGACTCTAGTAAGCGGGAATAATTACCCTTTAAAAAAGCTAAAGCTGAATTTAGCAACAAGACTAGTCCAGCAATTTTAGGAATTGACTCAATGCTTGAATGGATAACTAATACTATCAACTATTTTGGCTATTGGGGAATCGCCTTACTAATGTTTTTAGAGAACCTTTTTCCCCCCATTCCTTCAGAATTGATTATGCCACTGGCTGGATTTACAGCAAGTCCATATCAACCAGGAGAGGCAAAGCTGAATATTATTGGTGTATTTTTCGCAGGACTTTTGGGTTCTGTATTAGGCGCACTTATTTGGTACTATCCAGGTAAGTTTTTGGGTGAAATCCGTTTGAAAGCTTGGGCTGACAAGTATGGGAAATGGCTAGCTATATCCAGTAAAGATATTACCAAGGCCAAAGAGTGGTTTGACCGACAAGGTAGAACAGCAGTATTAATTGGTCGTCTTGTGCCAGGAATCCGCACCTTGATTTCTGTTCCCGCAGGTATTAGCAATATGCCTTTGCTACCATTTTTGGTTTATACAACCTTGGGTAGCGCTGCTTGGGTGGGTTTGTTAACATACTCAGGATACATATTGGGTAGTCAGTATGAACTTGTGGACAAGTACCTTGCTCCTGTATCTAAAATCGTACTTGGCGGTTTGGTTCTAGCATTTGTTTTCTGGATATTCAAGCGCCAGTTAAGACGCACTAGACGCACTAGAAGATGAAACACGGACGCTTTTGGTTTGAAAGCAGTGAAAGCAGGGGTTACATCTGGCCAAAATTCGCCTACACTATGCCAAATAATACTAGATGTGCGTTGGCAGAGCTTACCAGAGGTATCGCCGGAATTAATTTTTGGCGTATTTCTAGCTACACTTGACGCAACCTAGAATTTCTGGTTGCTCGCATTTTTGTAAGATGAGCATGACAACTTTTTACAGTTAAGTTTGAACTAGGAGCTTTCATGACAGACCAACCTTCCGCCGCTACCCCGATCAATGCTGCTGCTATACCTATGAATAGGCAGCCGTTAGCATCGACTCCTCTCAACGCTGTTAATAATAATCCTCCTTCCACTAGCAAACCAGTCGGTGGTTCTGGGAAAACCATTCTCAGTGTTGATTTAGGTAGAACTTCCACAAAAACTTGTGTGAGTCGCGAACCTGGCAGTGTGGTGTTCGTACCTGCCAACGTCAAGCAGATGTCAATCGAACAAGTACGCGGTGGTGTTTTTGAAGCCAGGGCTACTGACCCCTTAATGGATTTGTGGCTGGAGTATCAAGGAAATGGATATGCTGTTGGTCAACTAGCAGCCGATTTTGGGGCAAATCTAGGAGTTGGACAATCTAAGGTAGAAGCTGCACTGGTAAAAGTTTTAGCAAGTGCTGGCTACTTCAAACTCAGAGACGATATCTCTGTTGTACTAGGTCTGCCTTTTCTTTCCTTAGAGCAATTTGAAAAAGAAAAAGCACAGTTGATTAGCCAAGTCGGTGGGCCTCACGTGTTGAACTTCCGAGGCGAATCTGTGTCGCTGAACGTCAGTAAGGTATGGGTCATGCCAGAAGGCTACGGTAGCCTGTTATGGTCTGAAGCTCAACCCAAGAAAAACCCTGGTAGTCCCGATTTTACAAAAATATCGGTGGCGATCGTCGATATTGGTCATCAAACGGTCGATCTTTTGATGGTAGATAACTTCCGTTTTGCCAGAGGTGCTTCTAAGAGCGAAGACTTCGGAATGAATAAGTTTTATGAATTGGTGTCTGCCGAAATCGAGGGAGCAGATAGTCAATCTCTAGCACTGATTTCCGCTGTCAACAAACCCAGAGGTGAACGCTTTTACCGTCCTAAAGGCGCTAGCAAGCCCACCAACCTAGATGATTTTCTTCCCAACCTCACAGAGATGTTTTCGCGCGAAATCTGTAGCCGTGTGCTAGCCTGGTTGCCAGAACGCGTCACCGATGTGATTCTTACTGGTGGGGGTGGTGAGTTTTTCTGGGACGACGTTCAACGTCTGCTCAAAGAAGCAAAGATTAATGCTCATTTAGCAGCACCTTCCCGTCAGGCGAATGCTTTGGGGCAGTATATTTATGGAGAGGCACAATTATCCTCCAATCGCGCTGCTAGGGCATAAAGCTGATGTTCCAATGGTCAAAAAAGGTAGTTAAATCCGTCACGTTCAACCCAGAGCTTGCTGATGAAAGCTTGTTAGCGCAAGTAGAAAGTTATTTGGAAAAACAACCAGACAAGACTTTCAGCGATCTCTGTAAAGAAGCCTTGTGGCAATCTTTATGTGTACCGGAAACTGTACAACCTGCTCCACAAACGGCAGTAACTACACCGATAGATCAACAAATCGGTGAACTGCAACGTCAAGTGGCTGGACTTGAGGAACGTTTTTTTGCCAAGGGATCTAATCGTTTGGAGGCGATGGAACATCATCTACTGCAACTTTCTCAACAAGTTGCACAACTGGCGCTCATCGTCAACGATCGATCGTTCATTCCGTCTCCAAGTCAATTAGAAGTAGTAAATAATACTTCTTATACTGTTGCTACCCCTCCTCAAGAGGTTGACCCCGTAATCAGTCGCCTTAGTCAGTTTCTCGATGATTTTTAAGGAAAAATCAAGTTTGTGAGCAGTTTTTGCTCATGTTAACAATCCTTAATAGTATTAACTATTAAGGATTATTAATATTTATATATAAATATTAATAATATTGAGATTTGTGTATGTTGGCGTTGGTAATGAAACTCCAGTGCCTAATCTCCCAAGAGTTACGCACTCAGATACCCGAATCCCGTTTTTAAAGATTGCTTGGGGAAATTTAAATTTCAGGCTTCGTGCGTAAGTCTTAATTTGTCAATGCTCAGAAAACGGTTTTTCATCATAAATTTATTTTATTACCATAGCTTTAGTAAAAAAGTTAAATAAGTTTTCATACTTGGGAACAATAAACTCACTAAAGCGCAGGTAAGTAGGATAAAAGCATTGACTGATGAAACTACGGAACTGTTGTATCCCTCTGTTGAAAAGTTAGTTCAAGAGATTGTGGTCGTTAATCACGCTTGGAAAGTAGCTTGTGAATTGTTTGGACAAGATTCGCACTTATCTATTTCTTCGCGGGATTTAAAAACTTGTTTGCAAGTACGTTTGTTGCGAAGCTATGCACCAAAACAAGTTTATTTAATTGAGGACAAAGAAGCAGAGGGTGAGCCGCTTTACAGCTTACGTCTCCGAAAACCTATAGGAAATCGCCTTTATGCAGAACATCTTCCAATGCGGATAGCTCTAGAAGTTCTTACAGTTCAAGAATTAGAGGAATTCAAAAAGACATAACTCAGATAAACAACAGGGGTGCAGCGTGGAAATAGCAAAAGTTTGGGGCATTATTTGGCATAATGAGCCTTTTCATTGGGCAATTGCTTTTGTGTTAGTATTCGCAATTCTTGTCGAGCTTTACACATTATGGTTGTATTGGCTATTAGAATGTGGCACAACTGAAGCCACAATTAAATTTTTGAATAATTTGAAAAAGGATAAAAATGTAAAGCTTTCAAACAAAGTCCGCAAATGGTTAGCAGAGCATTTAGGAACCGATGATATAAGCAGAATAAGAATTAGTCAACAAGCGCAAAAAGATGGTAATTTTGTACTTGTAAAGTATCCATCTGTCTTAACCCACCCAATACCTCGTAGTTCGCTACGTTTCGTGACAACCTTATGTACTGCCATTGGTCTTTTAGGAACCTTTTATGGTATCCAGCAGGGACTTCAAGGAATCAATTTATCTACAGAAAATACCCAAGAACTGATGACTGCCAGTAAAGAGCTACTGGTTGGAATGAAAACAGCTTTCTCCACTTCCATGATTGGGCTTGGTTCTGGTAGCTTGTTTACTCTAGTTTTGTTTGGATGTGATTCGCTACGGCAGAAACGGCGCGATAGTTTGCGTCGGAAATTGAAGGCGATCGCAACTTTAAAAACGGCAGATAATAGCAATCATGAAATAGCTGAAGCACTTGGTCTTGTAGCAAAAAACTTGACGGGGTTCAAGCAGCTAAATGCGGAAGGCATTGGCCAAGCTGTAGGTAAAAGTATTGCAGAACAGTTCGCTGGGTTAAATGAATTATCAGCCCAAGCTATTGGTCAATCTGTAGGAGACCAAGTGCAAACCGGGATCTTACCAGCGTTGCGAGCAATTTTCAAAGAGCAGCAACAACTTCGACAACTTCAAGAAAATCAGGGACAGAGAGTTTTAGAAGAACTCATCAAGGATATGCGAGTTCAGGTACTCGAACCTATTGCAGATCGACTAGATAAAAGTGCAAAATTAACCGAGCAAGCTTCCACAGCAGTGCTAATACTGCATAAAGAACTCGGTGGTATCTCTCAAAGTTTGGCAAGTTCCATCCACACAATTCAAAACTTTCAAGAAGAGACTTTAATAGAACTCCAGAGATTTGCTAACAATTTGGGACAAATTCTCAATCAATTTCAAACAGATACAAAAGGTGTTTTAGAACAAACAGCGCAGGAAATTAATCAAGCTATAGACCAGAGTATTCAGGGAATGACAACCCAGCGAAGTGCTTTTGAAGCAAGTGCAGTACAAGCTGCTGCTACGTTCCGAGGTATTCGAGAAGAACTGCAAAAAGCCTTACAAGAACGCGCAATAGTAGAACAGCAAATGCTTCAAGGATTTGCTAACAATATGGGACAAACTTTGAGTCAATTCCAAACTGAAACTACAGGAGTTATACAACAAACAGCCCATGAAGTTAATCGAGCGGTAGTTCAGAGTATCGAAGGAATGACAGCTCAACGAAGTGCTTTTGAAGCAAGTGCAGTGCAAGCTGCTGCTACCTTCCGAGGAATTCGAGAGGAACTGCAAACAGCCCTACAAGAACGCGCAGCGGTAGAACAGGAGATACTTCAAGCTACTCGGACTGGAATTATCCATATTCTCACCCAAGCAAATAGAACCTTTCATGAGCAAACTAATACTCTAACAATAGTGGGGAATCAAGCTTCTGATTTGATGAATGGTGCGAAGGATAATCTTCTGGCTACTTTAGTAAATATTGATGGAACACTCACAGCAACTCGCCATACAGTAGAAGATGATTTGACAAGATTTAGGGAAGAATATCAAACAAATTTGCAGACATTCTTTCAACAACAAAACAACTTACTTGAGGGCACGTTAGGTAAACAACGGGATGGATTATCTGAAGTTGTAAAAACTCTCGAAAGAGTCTTCCGAGAGGAATCTCAAAGGCGTAGTCAATTGACTCAAGAAGTAGACGAAAGTATGACTAAAATTCAGGTTTCTGTCGAACAAATTAACAGATTAGTTAGTGCGGCTGGATTAAACGATACACAACGACTAATGCAGCTACAAAATCTTGCTCGTGGTATTGGACAGGAAGTACAAAAAGTAGACAATTTATACAGGGATTTGACTCAAAAATTTGACTATAGCCTTCAATCTTGGCAGGGTCATCTTGAAGTTTCCATGCAAAGGGCTGTTGATTCACAGGTAAACTTTTTTCAACAAGCAGATACTTCTATGTCTAGAGTTTGCGGACGTTTACTACAGACAGCAGAAGTGCTGGCTGCTGCACATGATAACCGCAAATTTAATAATGGTGGAAGCAATCATGGATGATTTTGTTAGAGGTGAAATTGATGCAGAGATTATAGAGGATGATGAATCTAGTATCTATCTGTCTATTGCCGATATGATGTCTAGTTTATTAATGTTTTTTGCTTTGCTATTTATCACTACACTGCTCCAGCTTGCACAAAAAGATGTACCAAAACGAGTAGTAATTGGTAATGTTGTGGGACAAATGAAAAGCAATAATATCAATGTCAAAGTCAACCCTGAAACTGGAGATGTTAGTATCCAAGAATCAATTTTATTTGCTCAAGGAAGTAGAGAACTGAAACCAGAAGGTAAAGCCTTCCTACGCAGGTTTATTCCTGTTTACAGTGGTGTAATTTTTTCCAAACCAGAATTTGAGAAGGAAATTAGCCGCGTAGTTATAGAAGGCCATACAAGCTCGGAAGGGGACGACAAAACTAACCTAGAACTAAGCTTGTTACGGTCAGCATCAGTTTATCGATACATTTTTTATGACATGAATTTCCCTACCCAAACACCTTTAAGTCAAAAAATATTAGCAGCTGGTCGGGGAGAAATAGAAGCTGACAAAAAACGTGATAATCCAGGCGATCGCAAAGTAGTTTTCCGCTTTCAGTTTCGCAGTGATGAGTTAAAAAAAAGATATCACTAAAACCTCTCTTTAAAGGTCAATAAATCTTGAATTTTGAGTTTTCTATTCCTTCCCTACCTGAAACTCCCCAGTGTAGCCCTAATCAACTGATTCAGCTTGCAAAAAACTTACCAGATGCAACAATATCAATACCAAGTGTTGATAAAGTATTGCAAGCTATTGAACAGGGTAAAGCCGATCTAGTAAGTAACTTGGACTGGATTTACTGTATCCATGCTAAACCACAATGGGATCGGCAAAATATTGACCAATTTTACAAAACATCAGCAGCAATTTGGAAAGTAGCAATTTCTAATTCATGGTTGCAACATCAGCTATTGTGGCGTTTAGCTCTTTATTATGGCGATCGGCAAGAACATATCTTAGCACAGTCTCTAGTTGAATCTTTTGATGTCTTTGCTAATTCTGACTTAACTAGTCAGTTCTTACCAGTTAAAATTATTAGGGCGCTTCGCACTACACAAGCAGGTAGAGAACTGGCGAAAATTTCTTGTGAAAAGCGTGTTAATAGAACTGGATTGCTAAACAACATCCGAGAGTATTTACCTGTTTGGATTCCATTATTCACTGATTTTATAGAAGAGATAACGCCATATTTTACTACCATTAGTTCTCCAAATTATCAGCAGGTTAATTGGCTGTTAGTTTGTTTAGATGAAATGTCAGATATTCAGCAAATCAAGGCTGTTAATTATTTGCTAACTAATGTTTCCAATAATATAGCAACCAATCATTCGTTACTGGTTGATTGGTTGCGAAAAAATTATAGAAATGGTGAAAATTGGTATAAACTTTCAGATCCAGCAAGGCAAAAACTTCGAGACTGGATTGGAGGTATCAATTATGGTGATTTCCAAAAGTTAGTAAATCTCATATTGAACAGGCTCGATTTACAAAACTTTGAGTCAAATCGGCTATGTAGTCGCAGGGACTTTTGGGCTAATTACAGTAACCGCTTTGAACGCCTTCGCATCTTATTACCCAAGACATCACAAATTGCTATCGGGTATCAAGTACAAGATGATGTCGATCTATTAGAGGATGATGGTAGCGATTCCACAGAGATTTGTATATTTGATTTCGGTGAGTGGTTTGTAGTCGAATTCTTTCGTGGAAGGGGTAGTGAGACGCGCTTGTTTCCGAAAAATTCTAGAAATGAGCAAATCCTTTTTGGCGAATCCACACTTTCAGTGAAACGGATTCGCTGCTTGGGTGGCGATAAACACGATCATGTATTTATTTGGCAGTTTTTTTGCCGCCAATGGCTTGCAAATAAAGGAGTTAATCCAAACCCAGGTACTGAACCATACACAAATCCGACAGCAAATAAATTGCAACAGCGAGAAAACAGGCTTGAGGGGTGGAAAAGAGAAATTGAATATCTAGAACGGGAAGCTAGAGCCTACGTGTGATGTTAGAAATAGTATTTGAACGCGATGTACAACTTCATACTCTCGCCTCTCTCGTTACACCATTTTAGTCTTGCCACACCACTACTTAAGATTTACCATTTCGCTTTGAAATAGCACAGTTACTTATGCTGTTGACTGTTGATATTAAATGTCAACCGTCAACAGTCAACAACCAATACGAAAAGATGTGCTGCGTATGTGCCATAGCTTATCACTAGTACATGTTAATACTATATTCTTTTTTTACTTTATACACTGTATAAATGCTAAAATCCTCAAGTAGACAGTTAGGATACCTAGATGCCAGTTGTAGCTAACTCAATCAAGTTTGGTACAGACGGCTGGCGGGGCGTTATTGGTGACGAGTTCACCTTTGAACGTCTAGCCCTGGTCGCGCCAGTTGCCGCAAAAGTATTATATGATACATATTTTTCTACAGTGGGTAGCCGGACAATAATTGTCGGTTACGATCGCCGATTCATGGCTGAAGACTTTGCTCGTGCTGTCGCCGATACTGTCACTGCTGTCGGCTTTGATGTGCTGTTGAGCGAAACTTATGCCCCAACCCCAGCTTATAGTTGGGCAGCAAAAGAACTCAATGCTTTAGGGGCGCTGGTAATTACAGCCAGCCATAACCCTGGTTCATATTTGGGTTTAAAAGTCAAGGGCTATTTTGGTGGATCGGTACCGCCAGAAGTCACAAAAGAGATAGAAGCACAGTTATCGGTTGGAGTACCACTAGCAGCAACTCCAGGGAAGCAAGAGAAATTCGATGCTTGGCCTAGTTATACCCAAGCACTAGAAGGTAAAGTTGATATCGCCAAAATTCGAGAAGCGATCGCATCTGGCAAACTGACATTATTTGCCGATGTCATGCATGGTGCTGCGGCTGGCGGATTGGCGAGACTACTAGGCAATCAAGTCAAAGAAATCAATAGCGATCGCGATCCCCTATTTGGTGGCGGTGCGCCGGAACCCTTGCCTAAATACCTTTCAAAGTTATTTGAAGTCATCAAGACTCACCGAGAAACCGATAAATCGGGTTTAACAGTGGGGTTGGTATTTGATGGAGACTGCGATCGCATTGCAGCAGTAGATGGAGAAGCTAACTTCCTAAGTTCCCAAGTATTAATCCCGATATTAATCGACCATTTAACCCTGCGGCGCGACTTTAAGGGTGAAATAGTTAAAACTGTTAGTGGTTCAGACTTGATGCCGCTTGTAGCAGCACTACATAATCTGTCAGTCTTTGAGACAGCAGTTGGTTATAAATATATCGCTGACAGAATGTTAGTAGCAAAAGTGTTACTGGGTGGCGAAGAATCAGGAGGAATTGGCTATGGCAGCCATATTCCCGAACGCGATGCGCTGCTGTCAGCTTTATACGTCCTAGAGGCGATCGTAGAATCTGGTTTGGATTTAGGTGAGTATTATCGCTACTTGCAGAAACAAACAGGGTTTACCTCAGCATACGATCGCATTGATTTACCCTTAGCAAGTATGGAAGTGCGATCGCGTCTTTTGCAACAACTGCAAACCCAACCGTTAACGGAAATTGCAGGGAAAGCAGTGATTGATTGCCAAACAATTGACGGCTACAAGTATCGTTTAGCTGATAAAAGCTGGTTAATGATTCGTTTTAGCGGGACTGAGCCAGTTTTACGCTTATACTGCGAAGCCTCAACAATTGAGCAAGTGCATCAAACTCTTGCTTGGGCGAAACAGTGGGCAGAGTAAAATTAGTGAGGAGTTGAGAGTTAGGAGTTAAGAATTAATAACTCATAACTTATCACTCCTAACTCCTAACTGATAACTTTTTATGACATTACTTGTAGTAGCCACAGGAAATCCTGGTAAGTTGCGGGAAATGCAAGCTTACCTAGAAAATTCCGGTTGGGAATTAACCCTTAAACCTGAAGAGTTGGAAATTGAAGAGACGGGCGAAACTTTTGCCGCTAACGCTTGTCTAAAAGCGTCACAAATTGCTAAAGCTACAGGAAACTGGGCAATTGCTGATGATTCAGGCTTACAAGTAGATGCCTTAAATGGCGCACCAGGGGTGTATTCTGCACGTTACGCCAAAACGGACTCAGAACGGATTGCTAGGTTATTGAAAGAATTAGGCAATGAGGTAAATCGACAAGCTCAATTTGTTTGTGCAGTAGCGATCGCTCGTCCCGATGGTGGGATCGTATTAGAATCTGAAGGTGTTTGTCGCGGCGAAATTCTCCACGCACCTCGTGGTGATAGTGGTTTCGGCTACGATCCAATTTTTTATGTGCAAGAGTTGCAACTAACTTTTGCTGAAATGACACGGGAGTTGAAGAGGTCAATTAGCCATCGAGGCAAGGCTTTTACAGCTTTACTTCCGCAACTGGAGAGAATTAAGAGACGCGATTAATCGCGTCTGTACAAAAGTTAAGAGTAGAGACGCGATTAATCGCGTCTGTACAAGAGTTGGGAGTTATGAATTCTGCTAAATCTTCATTCATTAGTCCAGACTCACAACTCATAACTTTTAACTCTTAACTCATAACTTTTTAAACTGCTTCTGTGTTCTTTTCGCCAGTGCGAATCCGAATCACTTGCTCAACAGGCGAGATGAAAATTTTACCATCGCCGATTTCACCAGTTCGGGCAGCAGCAATAATTTTGTCTACCACCATATCAACCTGATTGTCGTCAACTACGATTTCCACTTTGAGTTTTTGGAGAAACTCAACGGTGTACTCAGAACCACGATACCGTTCAGTTTGACCTTTTTGCCGTCCGAACCCCCGGACTTCAGAAACAGTCATGCCAACAATACCAGCGTTAACTAAAGCAATTTTCACCTCATCTAGCTTAAATGGGCGGATAATAGCTTCTACTTTTTTCATCTTCTTGACTCCTGACTTCTACTAGCTTCGTTTATATATCTAACCAGATCCGCTGTCCGAAGCTGTAACTAGCAGTGCTTTTCCTAAAAAATATGTAATAATTACAACTTTTTTTAAGTGTAAGTGCTTTACTTGAGGGTTTATGACATAACAAGCGGCAAGGATTTATTAATTGGATAATCTTTGAGGTTCTAACATCAAGAAGTTGCTGTCAATTTAGCATTTTATGTAGCTTTTATAACCTAAAAATAGATTGTTTCCACCATTTAGCAGATTTGTTTGGATATTTAGAGAACGATCGCAGCCAAATTATTATACGCTAGCCCGAAAGCCTGCTACTGCTGCTGACTGTGGGAATGTCAACTAACGTTTCTGGTGTTCAAACAAGGGGCGCACAACGAAATATCCAGCACTAAAAGCAGTCAACATGATTAACAAGATGGTAATAATTAACCACCAGCCATTGAGTCCCTTGACATCTGGCTCAGTAGTGGAATAATAACTGACTTGTTGCTCTTCGATAAAAACTGGTTCTGATATCGGAAAATTCATTGCCATTACAGGTGCAGAAAAGTCTTGGCGGCTTTTTTTAGCTGGTTGTTTGGACACAACAGATGGACGCGAACGAGAAACCTGCTGAGGTGAACGCGCTTGTGTTACTGGCTGTTTGGCGGTACTTTTAACGTCACCAGAAGCTTGATTAGCTTGGGGATAATTAGCTGTAGTATGGGCGACAAAATTTTGCAAACGAGAAAATGACTCAACTACTTTGGTAATTTCTTGGCGTAATAGTTGATTTTCTTGTACTAGTTGCTGGTTTTGGGTAGTGAGTGCGTTTAGCCTCGCCTGTGCTGCTTGCAACTCTGTTGACAATTCCCTGTATACAGATAGTGGTACAGAGGGAGAATAGGCTTGAGTTGTCGGTGTTGGCGAATTTCTGTGAACAGAACCTATGGTTGTTCGCATCGGGGGCTTGGTATTAAAAATTAAAGTAATTAGATCGTACAGAGATGCTAACAGAGATAGTCACCCCTGAAACTATGCCCAAGAATAATAGAAAAATACCGAAAGGGCAAAGATTTTTTATTTGGGCATTGGAGATGAGGTACTGAGAAAACTTTTCTCTAGTCCCCATCCCCAATGCCCAGTCTTCAATCCCTAATCCCTAGTCTCTAGTCTCTAGTCCGCACAATGGGAAGAAGTGTCCCACAGGGCCTTGTCCTTCGCCAATATCTAGGGCGTAAGTGAGTGCGGTAGTCACATATTCTTTTGCCTGTTGCACTGCCTGCCACAAATCTTTTCCTTTAGCTAGATTAGCAGCGATCGCAGCCGATAGTGTACAACCAGTACCGTGGGTATTTTTTGTCTCTACTTGCTGGCAAGTCAAAACTTCCAACTTGTCCCCATCAAACCAGATATCAACGCCACGCAAATCCCCCTGCATACCTCCGCCTTTGACTAAAACAACCTTTGTCTTTAAAGTCTTGTAAATAATTTCAGCAGCAGCTTGCATATCCTCTAAAGAATTAATTTGTAAACCGCTCAAAATCTGAGCTTCATAGCGATTGGGCGTAATCATAACCGCTTTGGGAATCAAGGTATGGCATAAAGTCTTTACAGCATCATCATCAATCAATTGTGCTCCCGTGCGTGACACCATTACTGGATCGACTACTAAATTATTGATTTGTAAAGCTTCCACTTGCTGGGCAACAGCAAAGATAATTTCCTGATTGAGCAACATTCCAGTTTTGGCAGCTTGTACGCCAATATCCTCAACTACTGCCTGAATTTGCGCCACAACAGCCTCTGTTGGCATAGCATCAACCCTCTTCACTCCTAGAGTGTTTTGTGCCGTGACGCAGGTTATAGCACTAGTACCGTGGACACAGTGAAAAGCAAAGGTACGTAAATCAGCTTGAATTCCGGCACCGCCACCGCTATCTGAACCAGCAATGGTTAAAGCAACAGGTATTCTGGAGTTTATTTCAGCGTTCATATTATGAAGATTAAGTAAGTTGGTGTCATCACAAACTATCTCAAAGATTGATGAACTAGGCTAAAATCCTCTTTCTTCCTGTGCGATCGCCACCACAACCTGACTTGAGAGTTCTGAATTATTTAGAGAAACTTCATCAAATCCTTGCACAAAGCACTTTTTATGCTCATATCACTCTAGAAATTAATCGAACTCCACCAGACATATCCATAATTTTTTTAATCTTGTTGTAAAAAAATTTACTATATTACGGGCTTTCACTGATATCAAGTGCTATTTGTAAAGGTTAGTTTTAATTAAGTTCACAACGCTCAGTTACACCGCTTAAAACAGGTTCAACTAAGTTGTTACATTAGTCCCCTTAAGTTAAAGGGTCAACCTCACTAAAGTTTCAACCAATTTAACTTCGATCGATTTTTAAGTCCCCAGTTATCAGCTAAGGGTGAATTTTACCATGCAGATTTGGCAACCTTCTGACCTAAAACAACGCATAAAGTTCAGAGGAATTACTATGCCAAATACGATCGTTTTATTAAAAAAAACAGATGCTAAAGCTGGTTTACAAAGAGCAGCAATGTCTACAATGGGCTACGCCTACGCAGCTGCTAAAGATGAAGTCTGGAGTAGAAGTATCTACGCGCTAATCGTCCAATTAATCTCAACAAAACTCTGACGATTGACGGTATTGATATTCCTGATTTAACCATTAACGGTTGACAGGAGAAAAGTTTTTCAGGTTTATAACAGCGTTTCTACAATCGACGCGATTTGAAGTCGCGATCGGATAACTGCGACTGTCCTTAACAGTGCAGATAGATGACTCATTCAAATCACTACTTAACAACTGAAGAAAGTTGCTGAGATTGTACTACCAATTTCCCTTACACATATTCGGAGTAAACAGATGGCTGGCAATACATATTATGTTTCTGCAACAGGCAGTGATAAAAATAATGGCTTAGACAAAGAATCTGCATTTCTTAGCTTGGGTAGAGCTGTGTATGAGATGAAAGCAGGCGACACTCTCTACGTCATGAATGGAAATTATCAAATGAAAGGGATTACGCTTTTTAACTTGAATGGCTCACCAGATAACTGGACAACAATAAAACCTTATCCAGGGGCTAAACCTACCATAACAACAACGGGAAGTGGCATTAATATATTCAGTTCATCCTACGTGCGGATTGAAGGACTTAATATAAAAGGCAATCGGGAAAACGTCACTCTCGAATATGCCTTGCAAGAGAAGGATAACCTGAATAACCCCTTGACCAATAGTAATGGTATTGCTGTTAATGCATGGAAAAACGCTGATGGTGTAGGTGGTACTAATCCCCATCATATTGTCATCACTGGTAACACAATCCGTAACTTTCCAGGTGGAGGCATAGCATTCAGTAATTCAGACTATATAACTGTTGAGAAAAACATTGTGTCTGGAAACGCTTGGTATTCACCTCACGGCAATCAGGGAATAACCTCTCTTAACAGTTTTAATTTTGATAACAATACCACTGACTACAGAATGATTTTTCGAGACAACATTGTCTACGATAACCAAAGTTTAATTCCGTGGAAAAATGGAGGCACTGACAAAATCACTGAGGGACATGGGATCATGCTTGATACTACCGATATCAGCAAAGATAATGTGGCCTATACAGGTAAGGCATTAATTGCAAATAACATCACTTACAACAATGGAGGTGCAGGTATTAATGTTTTCAAAGCTAACAATGTTGATGTAATCAATAACACAGCTTACAAAAATGCCCAAGTCCTTCCAGATTCTGGAGAGATTGGTGTTACTTACTCGGAAAATGTACGTGTCTACAACAACATTTTATATGCAAACGACAATCAATATGCTAACAGAATTAAGTATGACACAAATGTCACCTTTGATCGCAATCTTGTTTATAACTCGAACCTCTTCCAAGCTTCAGATAATTTAAACGCTACAGGGTTACAGAATCTTTTGGGTCAAGATCCTCAATTTGTTGATGCAGACAATGGGAATTTTGCACTCAAACCTGGAAGTGTTGCGATTGATGGTGGTTCTAATGCCTTCAATAGTATCACTAAGAGGACTCCTCAAGATGGTGATGGGAATGGCAGTACAGTCATTGATATTGGTGCATACGAAGCTCCCCGCAGCTCCACCAAAACCCCAGAAATTCAAGTTCTCAATGGCAATGTTGACATTATAGATGGCAACACCGCTATTAACTTTGGCGAGACTCTTGTTGGTGAACCCTTGATTAAAACCTTTACTATCAAGAATACCGGTATAGCTGCACTCAACCTAAGCAATCTTAAACTTCCCGACGGATTTAGTTTGGTTGGAACTCTGCCAACGAGTGTGGCTGTTAATGCTTCCACCACCATATCGGTGGCACTCAATCCCACTGCACCCGGCATCTATAGTGGCAGCCTCAGTTTAAACAACAACGACGTTAATGAAAACCCCTTTGACTTTGCCATTAGTGGCACAGTTTATACCCCGGAAATTCAAGTTCTCAATGGCACTGTTGACATTACAGATGGTGACACCACCGCCATTAACTTTGGTGAAACGACTGTTGGTGACACCTTAACCAAAACCTTTACTATCAAGAACACCGGTACAGGCGCACTCAAGCTGAGTAAACTTGAACTTCCAGATGGATTTAGTTTGGTCGGAACTCTTCCAACAAGCGTGGCAGTTAATGCTTCTACTACCATATCGGTGGCACTCAATCCCACTACATCCGGTAGCTATAGTGGCAACTTCAGTTTAAAAAACAACGATATTGATGAAAGCTCCTTTGACTTTGCCATTAGTGGCACAGTCAGACCCGCTCCTGTCCAGGGAATTCAAGTTCTCAATGGCACTAACTCCAATGACACCTTTACTATCCGACGAGGCGATGGCAATTACAGCATCACCGACTTTGGCGGTGTAGGTACTAGTTCAAACCCTTCGGCTGCGGTAATTGCCAAAGTAGATACCCTGCAATTTATTGGGACTGAATTAACTGCAAGGAATCTGCAATTAACTCAAAATGGCAGCAATTTAGAAGTCAGCTTTGGAAATGTGGCTAATACTAAAGTCACTCTGCAAAACTTTAAGTTAGAAAACTTAGACAACTTAGCCGCATCGACAACAAAACCTGCCATTGGCAATATTATCTTTGACGGAGAAGACAGTGTTACCAAAAGCTTTGATGTAATTAATGCCAACTCCACTCAACCGTATATTTCTACAGCAAACACTGTTACTTTCCTCAATGACTTGGACAATAACATCAGCGGTTTTTACGCTTCCAACGATGTGATTAATGGTCAAGGGGGTAATGATACCATCAATGGCAGCGGTGGTGACGACCTACTGCGGGGTGGTACTGGCAACGATCTTCTCATTGGTGGACAAGGTAACGATACTCTTGTAGGTGGTATCGGTGCTGACTCTTTCCTCTACGATACCAATTCCATTTTTAATAGTGCGGTTGTGGGTATTGATACTATCGCTGACTTCAATCGCTCTCAAGGTGATAAGATTATCCTCGATAAGACTACCTTTACTGCTATTACTTCTGTTGTGGGAACGGGTTTTAGTAACGCCAGTGATTTTCAAATCACCAGTTCAGGGGCACTTAGCAATGCTGTAATTGTTTACGACCCTATGACTGGACAGTTATTTTACAATCAAAATGGTAGCGCTGCTGGTTTCGGCAGTGGTGGTCAATTTGCACAACTTACTGGTGCGCCCAATCTTACTGCCTCTGACTTTATCATTCAAGCATAGCTAGGTCGGGTCAACTGAGTAAAAGTGTAATCCAAATATGAATCGAGTTTTAAGGCGGCTTTCAATTAGATAGACCACAGCCATAGGGGCACAATAAACATAGGAGTGAAAAAGAATGTAGAGATGTAGCACGGCTACGTCTCTATAAGGATTTTGGATTACGTATATTGAATTTATGAAGATGTTTAATAAATGGTAGTCAAGTAAAAGCCATTCCAAAAAACATCTTTCCAATAAAAATGTCGTTGTCCATGAATAATATCACCACTAGCGATCTAACTTTTTGACCATAAATAGCCGTATTATTTGGAACTTATAGTTTTAATATAACTACTGCTATGGTTGCGATCGCAAGTCTTGTAATACTCCCTGCAAAAATTTCCCCCATTCTGCTGCCAAAGGAATTTCTGTAAACGGAACCCGCACTGAGTTAGTAGATTCAGAAAATAGAAATTCTAATTCTATAGAACGACCTTTCTCCGGCGGATTGTTTACATCTACTGGTTTTTCATCTACTAAAACCTGGATTTGTTTGATATCAAGCAAAGAGAATGTTTCTAGTTTAATAGGCCCTTGAGGCGTGGGTTTTCCCCAAGTTATATTGTTGTCTTTTTGACCTAATACAGCATAAATATCATACTTGGCTCGTTCAAATTGCTCTGCCCAAGTGCGATAGGCTTCGACTTTTTGATACTCCTTCGAGCCTTGCCAAGCCAACCAGAAAAACATTACTAACAGCGGCAACCACAAAAGACCACGTTCCATCGTTAAAAAAATCCTCAGTTTTGAGTGAAACTTGTAACTAAAAGTGCAAAATCTACCAACAAGGGGTGCAGATAAGTTATGGTATGAGCAAACTGGCAAAAAGCGGTGATGAGTTAATATGAGAAAACTTATATTATGGTGCTTGTTTGTCATTGGGCTGGGAGCTGCCATATTTGGTTTCCTGAATTTCCAGGGATTGGCAGCTAAAGGAGAGTTTGAGACGATTTTGCTTGATTTCCGCGAAGATATTCCATCACTTGTAGTGGAACAGGATTTGCAAGCGATCGCCAAACAATACAACGTTACACCCCAATTAGACAACAAGTTTTCCAAAAAAGATAATGTGTATATTATCAAAGGCGATCGCCAACGGCTCCAAGAACTGAAAAAATCTCAGTTTGCCCAAGCGACAGAATTCATTGAACCAAACTATATCTACAACAAGATTCCCCAACCAGGTAAAACCGCTTGGCTAGGTGAATTTTTAACACCCCAAGAAGATGAAGAAGCAAGTCCTTCATTAACTGGCCCTAATGACCAATATTACAGCAAGCAGTGGAACTTGCACAAAATCGGTATTGAAGGCGCATGGAGTCAAACCAAAGGCAGTGGCATCACAGTCGCAGTCATTGACACCGGGATTACCAAGGTTCGGGACTTGTATGAGACAAAATTCGTCAAGGGCTATGATTTTGTTAACGACCGAGAAGAAGCCACAGACGATAATGGTCACGGTACTCATGTTGCCGGAACTATTGCTCAAGCCACAAATAACAAATATGGCGTCGCTGGAATTGCCTATGAAGCCAGTCTGATGCCCTTAAAGGTACTCAGTTCTTATGGCGGTGGTACCGTTGCCGATATTGCCGAAGCGATTAAATTTGCTGCTGATAAAGGCGCAGATGTGATTAATATGAGCTTGGGTGGTGGCGGTGAAAGCCAGTTGATGAAACAAGCGATCGAGTATGCTCATAGAAAAGGTGTTGTTATTATTGCCGCAGCCGGTAATGAAAACGCCAATGGAGCAAGCTATCCAGCTCGCTATCCCTACGTCATCGGTGTTTCGGCAATTGGCCCAGATGGCGAAAGAGCGCCCTATTCTAACTTTGGTGCAGGGGTAGATATCTCTGCTCCTGGTGGTAGTGAAGCTGGTAAAATTCTCCAAGAAACCATCGATGAAAAGGGCGAAGGCGTATTTCTCGGTTTTCAGGGTACAAGCATGGCTGCTCCCCACGTTGCTGGTGTTGCGGCATTAATTAAAGCTGCTGGCATCAAAGAACCAGATGAAGTCTTAAAAGTCCTCAAGCAGTCAGCACGAGTGATTCAGGATGATGGTTTGAACTATTATGGCGCTGGACAACTCAATGCAGAAGCAGCAGTCAAACTAGCCTTTAGCGGACAAATTAGTTTCCCTGATTTCTTCCGGTGGTTACGGGATAGCGGCTATCTTAACCCCGGCTTTTGGATTGATGGTGGTGCGGTTGCACTGTTACCCAAGATTTTAATGGTAGTTGGTTCCTATCTGCTGGCTTGGTTTTTACGTGTTTACTTCCCCTTCACTTGGAGCTGGTCTTTATCCAGTGGACTAATTGCCGGTAGTTCTGGGTTATTCTTCCTCAAAGGAATCTATATTTTTGATCTTCCCCAATGGCCTTTCCGGGTTTTGGGCAGTTCAATTCCTGAGTTAGGCAATACTCTCCAGGGAACTGATGCATTAAATCCCTTATTTGCTAGCGTACTAATTCCCATTGCGTTAATGGCATTGCTGCTGGGACATCCTAGTTGGAAATGGTTTGCCATTGGTTCAACTTTAGGTGTAGCAGCGTGCTTAACTACAAGTGCGTTTTTCGAGCCGACAGTTTGGGGATTGGGAAGTGGTAACTTAGCACGTCTCTTCCTCATTGCTAATGCCCTAGTCTGTTATGGACTCGTTCGTTTAGCATTAAAAAACGAAGAGAAAATTGCGTAAACGAAGAGTGGGGAGTGGGAAAGAATTCTTAATAACTCCCTACTCCTAACTCTTGTACAGACG
The DNA here is from genome assembly GCF_052692655.1 of Nostoc sp. DSM 114167. Classification (NCBI taxonomy): domain Bacteria; kingdom Bacillati; phylum Cyanobacteriota; class Cyanophyceae; order Nostocales; family Nostocaceae; genus Nostoc; species Nostoc sp. DSM 114167. Next base: position 608,871 of record NZ_CP195116.1, on the reverse strand, counting down.
CGATTAATCGCGTCTCTACTCTTAACTCAGCACTCAGAAACTTTTATGAGCATTACAATTACAGGTACAATCGAACGTCGTGATATTGGTACAGGCGCATGGGCGTTAGTTACAGAAGAGGGCGTTACTTACGAAATCCTCAGAGGGGCTGACAAAGACCTACTCAAAGCCGGACAAAAAGCAAAAGTTAAAGGACAGGTGCGTGAAGATATCATGACAACTGCCATGATTGGCCCTGCCTTAGAGGTCAAATCTTTTGAGGTAATTAGTTCTGATTAGCTGTGGAATCTAGAACTTCTTGCAGACGACTTCTAAACTCCCCTTTGGGATGACCTCCTTTCACTTCACCAACAATCTGAAATTCCCCCTCGGGAGAATTGCAGATAATGTAAGTAGGCCATCCCATTTCTGATTTATCGGGATATTGAGTCAACAAAATCTTGCGATACTTGCGGTAAGCAGTCGTATCTTGCATTTTTACATCGATAAATTCTAAACCCAGTTCTTCAGCCACCTTTTTGTCATAAAAAGACATTTTGTGGCAGATGCCGCACTCTTCTGAAGAGAACTTAATTACAGCTAAACTCATGGGTTGGCTACTCTTTGATTATAAACAAAGTTTTTGAGCATAATGCCATGAAATATTACCATATAGCTGGTCATTAATGTCAATCTAAGGCTGAAACCCCGATCTAGTATTTTTTCCTTATCCAAATCTCGATAAAAATAAGGTGCGTTAGCTTTCTTTGTAACGCACCATCTATTAGCAATTGCAGATTAATAAATCCGCATTCTTTATTCTTCTGGCTCTAAATCGACTTCTTCCTCTTCATCTTCGTCACTGGCTTTAGCTACGGAGTTAGCAGAAACAACAGCGCCTTTATCTAGCTTTTCACGCACCAGTTTCTTAATTTCTTCAGCAAATTCAGGCTTTTCTTCTAGATACTTAATGGCGTTGTCTCGTCCTTGAGAGATATTATCGCCGTTGTAACTATACCAAGCTCCTTTGCGAACAATGATGCCAGTTTCTTCTGCTAAGTCAACAAGACAACCCAAGGTAGAAATGCCTTTACCAAAAATAATGTCAAATTCCGCTATTCTAAAAGGCGGCGCTACTTTATTTTTGGCGACTTTGACTTTAACGCGATTACCAAATTCATCAGTACCTTTTTTCAAGGTTTGAATTCGGCGAATATCCAAGCGCACCGAAGCGTAAAATTTCAATGCGTTACCGCCAGTAGTCGTTTCTGGGCTACCGTAAGTAACACCGATTTTTTGCCGTAACTGGTTGATGAAAATTACTGTACAACCAGATTTACCAATATTGCCAGTAATTTTACGTAGGGCTTGGCTCATTAACCGCGCTTGCAGACCAACGTGAGCATCGCCCATATCGCCTTCAATTTCAGCACGGGGAACCAGCGCTGCTACTGAGTCTATGACTACAATATCAACCGCAGCAGAGCGAACAAGTTGATCGACAATTTCTAAAGCTGATTCGCCAGTGTCAGGTTGGGAAATCAACAAATTGTCAATATCTACACCCAATGCAGCAGCATAAGTAGGGTCTAGGGCGTGTTCAGCATCAACAAAGGCAGCAATACCGCCATTTCTTTGCACTTCGGCGAGCGCGTGTAGCGCTACTGTAGTTTTACCAGAACTTTCCGGCCCATAAATTTCAATTACCCGCCCCTTGGGTAAACCACCACCCAATGCTAAATCTAGGGTAAGCGCTCCACTGGAAATTGTTTCCACCCGCATCCGGGTAGCATCGCCCAAGCGCATGATTGCTCCTTTACCAAAGCTGCGCTCAATCTGGTTTAGCACCATAGTCAGTGCTTTTTGCTTGCCAGAAGTATCGGTGTTGATAGCCATTCCTGCCTCTAATGCCTCTTAATATATGGTTTTAAGGAGTGTTGGTGTCGGAGTTTGAGTAGAACAGATATACTATTTTAACCAGAAAATTCTGGAATAGGACTTCTCAAATCAAAAAAGGGGTGTGACAAGATCGTAACTCGATCGCTACCAAATTAGGGTAGCTCTGCACAATGATACCAACTTACATTCAGAGATAGCTTCTTTTTGGCTGGGTAAGCAAGGGTTTTCAAAGAAAAATTATTTAAGCAACACAGGCAATGGTATTCAGCATATCATCGATAGGATATAAGCATCATCGGGTAAGGGACTTCCAACTAAAAAAATACCCATCGCTTTGGTAAGCAGAGGAGGAAAAATCTAAGAGCTAATTTGTAAACTCAAGTAAAGTACTTGTCTTGCAAGGATTTCAGGAATTTGAGTCAAAAAAATACTTATTCGCTGAAACTCAGACCTAGTAACGAGTTGAGTATCCTTCAGATTTTCTTTACGAATCAGCTCTAACGATCGTCTTCGCTCTTAAAAATTGAATAATTTAATTTCTGGAATTCCCTAAAAAGAAGATATAAATGGCTTCTAGGGTGGTGGCAACAAAGTCAAGTGAGAGTTAGTGATGAAGATTGTTCAAGAAGTTTCTTTAATTAGTGTTGGAAGTTTTGAAGAATCAAACGATTGGTGTATCATTCGCACTGAAATTCGTGATGCTATCTCTCTAATTGTCTATCCTCCCGGTACATCCAGCTTTACAATCAATCCAACAAGACATGGGAATGGTGTCAAGCCAATTAAAGAAGCTTGCATGATTGCGTTAAGAGATCGGTTTGGATGGAGTCTTGAAACTCGAATTAAATATGCAACTAAATCACCAGGAAAGGTTGATGCAACAAAGATCATTGACAATTATCTTTTCGCTCTTGAGTGGGAAACTGGTAATATTTCCTCAAGCCATCGAGCAGTCAATAAAATGATTCTCGGATTACTACGTGGTATTTTTCTAGGTGCTGCCTTAGTACTCCCTAGCAGAAAACTTTACCCTTACCTGACGGATCGAATTGGGAACTACGAAGAGTTAGAGCCATACTTTGATGTTTGGCGGGCAGTTCAAATCCAAGAGGGTTTTCTTGTAATCTTTGTAATTGAACACGATCGCTTAGATACCAATGTACCAACACTTACTAAAGGTACTGATGGTCGTGCCTTGGTCTAAAGTTTCCTGCATACATTCTACGTAGAATAAGGAATTGGAAGTTGTAACGCAGTTGTGTTGCTTTGTTTTAATTTCTTGCTTCCTCTTGCCGATTCCCATTGTTCTATGATGCCATTAGCTAGATCGGTTAATCGTTCTAGCGCTGGATGTGTATCCCCTATTTCTGAGCCAATCCAGTAACGTTGTAGTTTTTCTGCTGCGTAAAATGTAGTGCCAGAGCCTCCAAATGGATCAACCACAATTTGACTCGGATTAGATGCCATTGCAATAATTCGTTCTAGCATAATGGGGGCAAGTTCGTTGGGAACTCGTTTTTTGTGCCGACGATGCCGAACTGGTGGAATGTCAGTCCATATTTCCTCTGTCAATGTCCATAAAACCTCATTAAATTCGGTTTCAGAAGCATCTTTCCAAACGTCTTCTGGCGCATCCCAAACATCCATTAAGTTGATACCTTTCTCATTAAGTTTTTTGCGATGCCCACCATAGTCACGAATTTCTCCACCACAATGTCGGCAAACTTGAATGGGTGTGTAGACTTTGTTAAAGACTGCTGGTTCTCCTTTGGTGTAGTAAATTAGTCCGTAGTGAGCAGGAGACATCTTCTTACCTCTTGGAAAAGATTTTGGCATTCTACAAGCAATCCAATGCCGAAAACACATCCCTTGCCTATTGAGGTATGCACCATACTCTATGCACCATTTGGGTAAATTGAATATAAATAGACTTCCACCTGGTTTAAGGACTCGAATGCTCTCACTAAGCCACTGTTGCGACCATATTAAATATTTATCTGCCTCCATTTGATCGCTTACACCTTCACCATATTCTTTACCAAGGTTAAAAGGTGGGTCAGCAAATACCAGATCCACAGACTCATTAGGCAATGCTGAGAGGAGTTTAACACAATCTCCCTGATAAAGAATTCCATACTCACTTTTATAAATCTGTTGCAATCCTTGTTGAGTTGCAACATCAGTCGCAATCAGTTGAAAAGGGAGCATTGATTTTACCTTTAGTATTTTATTGTAGCTTGAGTTTACAAACTATATTGTCAATTGTCAATAGAGTTTTTCTGAGAGGTTGTACTACGGGGTTGATAGGGTTTTCCAGTAGGCTGATTCTTGTATCTCTCTACTTCAGCAACTTCTATGTAATAATAACGCCCTAGTTTGCAGGCTATAATCTGACCATTCTTAATTAAGTCGTGTACTCGTTGACGGGTTATACCAAGTAACTTGGCAGTTTCAGCTACAGAGACTAATTCAGAACTTTTGTTAGAAGCAGAGTCTGTCATACATGTTTTCTTGAGCAAGATTTACATTTTAGTCGGTAAGCGCAATGATGTTGACATCCTCACAGACAAGGGAGGCGCGGTGATTCTGGAGTAATAAGTAATGAGTAAATACCCATTTTTCATCCACTCATTACTTCAAAATCATTACTTGAAAGCATTACGTGAAGCACGGGGTTTCAAGCCCATTTTTCTGATGATGTCTACAAAAGATTGAAGCGTTTACTCGGTTAAACTTCGGGTTTCATTAAAAATGCTAGAATCGCTCCAGCACAAATGCTTTCAGGCATCTTTGATGACTCTCGACCTTCCCGACTCTCTGATTCTCGATACTGCGCTTTCGGTTTCTGGATTAACTGACTATATCCGTTTGCTGTTAGAGCAAGATGAACAATTGCGGCAAGTTTGGGTAACTGGCGAAGTTTCCAGTGCTAACAACCATCGCAGTGGGTTGTTTTTCACGCTGCAAGATCCCGATCGCACCGCCGGAATTAAGTGTGTAGTATGGAATAGCCAATTGCCAAAACTCGCCCAAATGCCTGTTCCTGGCGAACAGATAATCATTTTGGGCAGCATTCGCGTCTATCCGCAACGGGGAGAGTATCAGTTATCAGTTTGGCAAACTCTACCTGCTGGTGTTGGTTTACAGGCGCTACGCTATCAACAACTCAAAAATCGCTTGCTGGCTGAAGGATTATTCGACGCGCAAAGAAAGCGATCGCTCCCCACTCACCCCCAAACGATCGCTGTCGTCACTTCACCAACGGCTGCTGCTTGGGGCGATATTCAAAAAACCCTCAAACAAAGGTATCCAGGTTTACACGTTTTATTTTCTCCCGCGACCGTACAAGGCGACCAAGCTCCAGAATCTATCGTCAAAGCAATTGAGCGGGTGGAAAGAGATGGTCGCGCCGAAGTGCTAATTTTATCGCGTGGTGGTGGCGCGGTTGAGGAGTTGGCTTGTTTTAATGATGAACGAGTAGTGCGATCGCTTGCTAGTTGTTCGATTCCGGTAATTACTGGGATCGGCCATCAACGAGATGAATCTTTAGCAGATTTAGTTGCAGATGTCTGCGTGCACACACCCACTGCGGCAGCAGAAATGGTTGTACCAGCACTTTCAGAGTTATATACTGAACATCGGCAGCGAGTTGTCGCTTTACATGAGGCGGTGCATGACTTTAGGGAAAATGCTGAGAATAAACTGCAAGTATTACGTAATCGTTTGCGACGTTTGCGGTTAGATCGGCAAGTGCAGCAGGAAGTGGAAAAGCTTGCTTGGAAGCGTCAGCATTTGGTGCAAATTACCACGGGTCGATCGCAGCAAGCAACGCAGCATTTAGAATTATTGCGGCAGAAGTTGGCTAGTCTTGATCCGAAAGCGGTGTTACAGCGTGGTTATGCGGTGGTGAGAAGGGAAGATGGGGCGATCGCTCGTTCGGCAGCAGAGTTGGCTGTGGGGCAAGAGTTAATCATTCAATTGGGGCAAGGTGGGGTTAAAGTGAAGGTTATGGAAGTGAACGAACCGCACAGACGCAGAGGACGCAGAGAGATTAATGGTTAAACGTAAAGGTGCTTCTAGTTCTGAGGAAGGTTGGAATTATGAGGCGAAGGTTGCTGAAATCGAGGGAATTATTACTCGCATTGAGGCGGGTGAATTGGAATTGGAAGCTGTGTTTGACCAATTTGCAACTGCTGTAGAGTATTTGCGTCAGTGCGAAGGTTTTTTGCAGCAGCGACAACAGCAGGTAGATTTGTTGATTGAAACATTAAGCCAAGAGTAGATGCCGGAGACTCTAGTTTGAGTCTAGGCTAGTAGTGTGAATATAGGAGTTCGCTTTTAAGTGAGGTACAAAATACAGGACTCAAAATCTCAAATATAACGCAAAACAGTTCAGAATGAGCAACAAAACACTTGTAAAGACGGCGATTTATCGCGTCTTTTAGAAACGGCGATTTATCGCGTCTTTTAGAGACGGCGATTTATCGCGTCTCGAAAACCCAAAATTGTTGCCAGTAGCCCTTAACTCAAGCGTATTGAGATATAAAGAGTTTTTGCCTCCTTGAAACCAGAGTTCTAATTAGGAGTTGCATAAACAGAGAATGACTGATGAGATCATTGATTTGACAAACTGCGATCGCGAACCGATCCACATTCCCAGTTTGATCCAGCCTCACGGGGTTTTATTGGTTTTGCAAGATCCCACGCTGGAAATCGTTCAGGTGAGCAGTAATACTCAGCAAGTTATTGGTCGTCAACCTAATGAATTGCTGGGCAAGTCGCTATCAGATTTACTCAATGTCAAACAAATTAAACTAATTCAACAATGTCTGTCAGAGGATTTTGAGAGCGTTAATCCCCTAAATATAATCATCAAACATCAAAATAAATCAATTCATTTTGATGGCATTGTCCATCGTTTAAATACTATTATTATTCTGGAATTGGAGTCGAAAAAAGCGAAGGAAAAAACAGGTTTTTTTGACTTTTATCAACAGGTAAGAGGAACCATTACCCGCATTCAGAAAGCACCAACATTGCTGGAAATGTGCCAGATTGTGGTGACAGAAGTTCGGCGAATCACTGGCTTCGATCGCGTTATGGTCTATCGATTCGATCGCGAAGGAGCAGGCAGGGTCATCGCTGAAGATACCAATCAGGAAACGCCCTATTTGGATTTACACTATCCGCCCTCTGACATTCCCAAGCAAGCCCGACACCTATACACCTTGAACTGGCTGCGGCTAATTCCAGATGCTAGCTACCAGCCTGTCACCTTAATTCCAGCGAACAATCCTTTGACAAATCAACCGCTCGATTTGAGTTTATCTATGTTGCGGAGTGTTTCTCCAATTCATCTAGAGTACCTGCAAAATATGGGCGTGACTGCCTCTATGTCTATTTCTCTGATGCACGAGCAAAAACTTTGGGGATTGATTGCCTGTCACCATTCGTCACCCAAATATATTTCTTACAATATCCGCACCATCTGCGAATTCATTGGACAAGTGATGTCTGTGGAACTGGCAAATAAAGAAGCAAGTGAAGATATTGATTACAAAAGTCAATTAAAGTTATTACAAACTCAATTTGTCGAAGGCTTGTCTCAGGCTGAGTATTTCCTGGATGGGATGGTGCAAATGAAATCTCAATTACTCAATCTGGTCAGCGCCACAGGAGCGGTGATATGTAATGGCGACCAGTATATTCAAGTGGGTAAAACGCCATCACAGTCAGAGGTTCGCGCCTTACTTGATTGGATTAAACCTCAACTGCATCATAACTTGTTTGAGACGCGATCGCTTACGAAAAATTACCCTGCTGCCGAGTCATATAAAGCGATCGCTAGTAGCGTGTTAGCTCTGGAAATTTCCAAAGTTCACCACAATTATATTCTCTGGTTTCGTCCAGAGGTGATTCAAACGGTGAATTGGGGCGGCAACCCCAATAAGCCTGTGGAAGTTTTCTCAGATGGCAGTTTGAGAATGTCTCCTCGCAAATCCTTTGAATTATGGCAAGAAACGGTGCAAGGAGCTGCCCTACCCTGGAAACCCTGTGAAATTGAGGTGGTTACTGAACTGCGAAGCCTGATTGTGGGCGTTGTGTTACGGCAGGCAGACAAACTGGCATCGATGAATTTTGAATTACAACGGAGTAACGAAGAACTTGATTCTTTTGCCTACGTTGCCTCCCATGACCTCAAAGAACCGCTGCGGGGCATTCACAACTACGCTAACTTCTTAATGGAAGACTATGCAGATGTACTAGATAATGATGGAATTGCTAAACTGCAAACCTTGGTGCGGCTGACGCAGCGAATGGAAGACCTGATTAATTCTCTCCTCCATTTCTCGCGGTTGGGACGCGCCGAACTGATCAGGCAATCAGTGAATCTGAATGAGTTAGTGCCCCAGGTAATCACCATTTTGACCATTTCCCGACCGCAGAGCGAAGTTGAGTTTCGCATTCCTCAACCCCTTAAGAGCGTTCAAGGCGATCGCGCTCAGATCAATGAACTGTTTAGCAACCTGATTAGCAACGCTATTAAGTACAATGATAAACCGGAAAAATGGGTCGAAATAGGTTTTATTGAAGGCAATGGCGAAAGCAAAGTTGCTTCTAATTCTGTAACTTTCTACGTTCGTGATAATGGTATTGGCATCCCCCAAGAACATCTCGACAAAATCTTTCAAATCTTCCGCCGCTTACATGGACGGGATGACTTTGGCGGGGGGACTGGCGTAGGGTTAACCATTGCCCGGAAAATTGTGGAACGTCATGGTGGTAGAATTTGGGTGGAATCTACACCTACTGAAGGTAGTATGTTTTACTTTACCCTGTCGGCGGAGGCAAATACATGACTCAAATTTCAGCCTCCCCGATCCTGGAAAAGCCACTACTTTTAATTGTCGAGGATAGCAATGAAGACTTTGAGGCACTGCAAAGATTTCTAGGGCGCTCTGCCATTGCGATCGCTATTCAGAGGTGTGTGAATGGAGAAGAAGCCTTGGCGTTTCTTTATCGCACTGGTAGCTATGTGGAGCGCAAAAGTGCCCTCCGTCCCGGCTTGATTGTGCTTGACTTGAACCTACCCGGAACCGATGGACGAGAAGTGTTACGCCGGATTAAACAGGATGACAACTTGAAAATGATTCCGGTGGTGGTGTTTACTACTTCTAACAATCCCAAAGATATTGAAGTATGCTATCAATATGGTGTCAACAGCTATATCGTTAAACCAATCAATTTTGCTCAACTGAAACGAGATATTCAGATGCTTGTGGAATATTGGTTTGAAGTGACGACACTGCCTGATTATCCCAAGGATTAGTCATGAGTCAGAGATCGTGCATTGTCTTAATTGTTGATGATTGCCAGAAGATTGAGAACTCTATCTACGGTATTTACTGCGTGACCAGGAGTATTCCCATAGCATTTTAGCTCGACTTTATCCACGATTAAGAACTCGGTTTTCTGTATCCGGCAAAAACCCTAGCTTTTTAGCAAATAGTTTTTCCACATTACAGATTATCGATGAAGTTAAAAAGTCAAACTACTGTCCCATAAAAGTTGCATTCAAAAATAGAGCATTTTGCGATCGCACTTGCAGAATGTGGATTATATCTTATATATAGGAATCATATTTGATTTTTGAACAAGACTCAGTACGGTATCCCTTCTTTCCTATTCCCTGCCCAAGCAAGTAAATTTAAGAATCAAACCGGATTGCTATATATATTACTTATTGAGTATATTTGCAATTGTAATAATGGCGATCGCATTCAGTTTATAACCGAATTTAAACACAAGAATATTAGAAGATTCAAATCCCCTAATTATCAGCTTTACAGCGATTTTATTTCTGCCAAATGATTGAGGATTGCTATTACGATCTTCATAGAAAATTTGTATTATTGAATCAATATTTATAGATGATTCTCTGGCAAAAATGATATAAATTTTATAAGTAAGTTAAGAATTAAATTATACATTAGAGCGAGCGAATAAGTTAACGCAAAGCAGATGTAAAGAGCGAACCAATAAATTTATCAAATATGCTAAAATCCTGGGATAATCAGGGTTTTAGCATTTCTTTAAAAATGTCAATTTTCTATGCCAACCTACAGAATGTGGGTTAACATCTACTCGATCAATTAATTCACAATGTCTCAGCAACAGCGCGCTCTCTTAATTGTCGATGATTCCCCAGAAGATCGAGAACTCTATCGGCGGTATTTACTGCGCGATCGCGAATATTCGTACACTATCCTAGAAGCAACGCTGGGACAACAAGGGTTAGAACTTTGGCAGCAACATCAGCCCGATGTAGTGTTGCTTGATTATCGATTGCCCGACCTAGACGGACTGGAATTTCTGGCACAATTGCAACCCTCGACCCAACAGCCTTGCCTACCCGTGATTGTCGTCACTGGGCAAGGCAATGAGGCGATCGCAGTTAAGGCAATTAAAGCGGGCGCACAAGATTATCTTGTCAAAGAGCAAATTACCCCAGAAGGGCTGCAAATAGCAGTAAATGGGGCAATTGAAACAGTGCAGCTACGCACCCAACTACAACAGCGTATTGAACGAGAGCGCGTAGTCTCACTTATTACCCAAAAAATTCACCAATCGCTAAATCTGGATGAAATTCTTCAGACAACTGTAACCGAAGTGCGAGAATTTCTGCACACCGATCGCGTCTTGGTTTTTCAGTTAAAACCTGATGGGAATGGGACAGTAGTAGCAGAATCGGTTGGGGAAAAGTGGCGATCGCTGCTTGACTCTACTATGTACGATCCCTGCCTCGCCGAGAACTACCTTGCATGGAATCGACCAGGAATAAGCTACGATACCGCCATTGTCGAGAATTATATCCAACGCTATCGTCAGGGTTACGTAACGGCAATATTTGATATTCAGGATAGCAGTATTGATGCCTGCCACGTTGAATTGTTGGCTCAGTTTCAAGTGAAAGCTAATCTGGTCGTGCCGATTATTTACGATGACCACTTTTGGGGATTGCTAATTGCTCATAATTGTGCAACTCCTCGAAGGTGGCAACCCTTAGAGATCGACTTGCTCAAAGAACTGGCGATTCAAGTTGGCATTGCAATTCGGCAGGCGGAACTTTATCAGCAGGCGCAGAATGAACTGACCGATCGCAGACGAGTAGAAGCAGAACTACGGGAGAGCGAAGAATGGCTGCGATTGGCACTGTCAGCTTCTCGGATGGGAACGTGGAACTGGAACATCCAAACCGGAAAAATTTCCTGGTCGGATAACCTAGAAGGCTTATTTGGACTGGAGTCAGGAGAATTTGACGGTTCATTCGAGATGTTTGCCGCGCGAGTCCACCCTCAAGATCGCGATCGCGTGCTGACAGCCGTCGAACTGGCGATCGCCACCGGAGAAGACTATGACATTGAATTTCGGGTAGTATATCCCAACGGTACAATTCGCTGGGCACTAAGCCAGGGTAAGGTATTTTACGACCAACAGGGGCAACCAATTCAGATGGCTGGTATCGATCTAGATATCACCGAACGCAAACAGTCAGCCGAAATTCTGCGCGAGAGTGAGGAACGTTTTCGGCAGCTTGCAGAAAATATTGATGCGGTGTTCTGGATCAAAGAAGTGTCGGAAAATCGAGTCAGCTATGTTAGTCCTGCATATAAACGACTGTGGGGATTGAACCCGCAAGAATTGTATCAAGAACAACAAGCATGGATCGATCGCATCCATCCAGAGGATCGAGAATCTACAGACAGAGCGTTTCATGAAAAAGCTGTCGCAGGTAAATTTGATGAGGAATATCGGATTATTTTACCCAATGGTAATATTCGCTGGGTTCACGATCGCTGCTTTCCCCTGCGAGATGAAACAGGAGAGATTTATCGGTTTGCCGGGATTGCCGAAGACATCAGCGATCGCAAACAGGTAGAGCAAGCCCTGCGAGACAGTGAAGAACGCTTCCGCACCTCAGTTGAAAATATGCTGGACTGCTTTGGAGTATACCGTGCTGTACGGAATGAGCAGGGACAGATTGTCGATTTTGTGACTGAATATGTCAATAGTGCGGCTTGTTTCAACAATCAAATGACTTATGAGCAGCAGATTGGACGGGGATTGTGTGAATTACTACCAGGGCATCATGAAAGTGGATTGTTTAATGAATACTGCCAGGTAGTAGAAACAGGACAGCCGCTCATTAAAGACAGCTTAGTTTATGAGGATGTGTACGGAAAACAACGCTTAGTTAGAGCCTTTGATATCCGCGTGGCTAAATGTGGAGATGGATTTGTTGCCACTTGGCGAGATATCACCACTCGCCAACAAACCGAAGAAGCCCTGCGCCAGAGTGAAGAATTTAAAAACCGCATTTTAGACAGCAGTTCTGATTGCATCAAGGTATTAAGCCTCGACGGGCGGCTGCTGTACATGAATACAGGTGGACTGTGTTTGATGGAAATTGATGACTTAAATTCCTATCTTAATACTCAATGGCTCTGTTTCTGGGAAGGCAGTTATCGGCAACAGGTAGAGTCGGCACTTGCTGCCACTAAAACAGGCGAAGTCAGCATTTTTCGCGGATACTGCCCAACTGCAAAAGGCACTCCGAAATGGTGGGAAGTGGTCGTTAGCCCGATCTTGGATGGCTCTGGGCAACTGGAACGAATCTTGTTGATTTCACGAGACATTACCGATCGCAAAAAGATAGAACTCCTGTTGCAGGAGAGCGAAGCCCGGTTGAAATTGGCGTACAAAGCTACACAATCGGGATTATGGGACTGGGACATTACCCGCAACAGAGCTCATGTATCTGAAGAATATATCAATCTGTTTGGGCTTGACCCAAGCACAAAGGAAATCACCTATGAACTGTGGTTAAGCCTTTTGCACCCAGACGATTGCGCCTCAGCTGATGAAACGGTGACTCGCACCATTCAGCAACAACAAGAGCATTATGAAGATGATTTCCGGATTATACATCCTGATGGCATTCGCTGGTTAGCGGCTAGAGGTCAGGTTTTCTATGATACTGCGGGCAATGCAATCCGGATGGTAGGCAACGTCCAGGATATCACCGATCGCAAACAAGCTGAAATCGAACGCGATCGCCTATTTCAACTAGAACAAGCAGCCAGAGCCGAAGCCGAACGCGCCAATCGGATCAAAGATGAGTTTCTGGCTATTCTCTCCCATGAATTGCGATCGCCTCTCAATCCAATTCTCGGCTGGACAAGACTGCTGCAAACTCGCAAATTTAGTGAAAAGAAAACGGCTGAAGCTTTAGCTACCATCGAACGCAACGCCAAACTACAAACTCAACTGATTGATGACTTGCTTGATGTAGCCAAAATTCTCCGGGGCAAACTCAGCATCGAAGCGGCTCCGGTGAATTTGGCATTTGTGATTGAATCTGCGCTCGACACAGTAAATACAGCAGCCCTTTCCAAATCAATCGTGTTGCATTCAGTACTGCCGAATGTTGGGCAAGTCTCTGGAGATTCCAACCGCCTTCAACAGATCGTTTGGAATTTACTTTCCAACGCGATCAAGTTTACTCCCAAAGGCGGACGGGTAGAAACCAGATTAGAGCGAGTTGACGATTGGGTAAAGATTATTGTCAGTGACACAGGTAAAGGCATTAACCCAGATTTTCTCCCGTATATTTTTGAGTCATTCCGTCAAGAAGATGTCTCAATTACTCGCAAGTATGGCGGGTTGGGATTGGGGTTAGCGATCGTCCGGCAGTTGGTTGAGGCGCACGGTGGCACCATCACGGCTGATAGTCCAGGTGAGGGCTTGGGAGCCACCTTTACAGTCCAGTTGCCACTGCTGAATGTGGAACCGGAAATCAAGCAGACAGATGAGTTGCCACAACCAGCACTCGAACTCACCGGGATTCGAGTCCTCACAGTTGATGATGACCCCGATGCCCGTCAGCTATTAACAGTATTGCTTGCTGAATACGGCGCGCAAGTCCTGACTGTTGCTTCTGGGGCAGAAGTTTTAGCAAACCTAGAATCCTTTCAACCCGATGTCTTAGTCAGTGATATTGGGATGCCGGAAGTCGATGGTTATTCCCTGATTCAACAGATTCGCGCTTTAACTCCCGAAAAAGGGGGAAAGATTCCCGCGATCGCTTTGACTGCTTATGCTAGAGTTGAGGATTCCCAACTAGCGATCGGCAATGGCTACCAACTGCACGTTACCAAGCCCCTCGATCCAGAAGAGTTAGTTGAAGCTGTGGTGGCACTTGCACGCGGTAAACTAAACCATCCCATTCCTGAAAATGATTCGGTTTAACCTTCAATCAACATCTGTGTTTGGATTGACCTTCAAAAGTACTTCTCGAATAATGGCGGAGGACTCCTTGGCAGAGTGTTCCTCCTCTTTGAATCGTGCCGCCAAGGTTTGATTGCGAACCTCCATCCTTGAAGCCATACGATGTGATAAAGAAGCTTTCTCTTCCAATGCCCTCAAAGCGATCCATAGTGCATCCTCTACCTTCTCAGACTGCGTAGCCAGCAAAGTTTCTGCTGAATAAGCATGACCCGTGCGGCAACGGAAGCGCAACAAATTTCCCTCTTCGAGTTCCCAGAGAATACCGCCGCAGTCAGGACAGGCAAAGTTTGATGGTTTACCAGGTCGATCGCTTTCGTTTTCTACTGCTTCCAAATCCAATTGTACTATTTTAGATTCAAACTCCATCTCGCTAGGTATGGGGTTTTCCGGTTGTACTTCCATTGGCGTATTAACTAGAGCTACTAAAGTAGAAGGAATATCTGAAAGTGGCAAAATATGGTCAATATCCTCTACGTTCTTGATCGCATTACGTGGCATATCAGGATACAAAGCATCGTCAGGATTTTGGACAATTGCTACACCACGCCGCATTTTTACAGCCATTAGTCCTGCCGTGCCGTCGTCAAGCAGACCTGTTAATAGCACAGCAATCACTTGCTGCCCATAAGTTCGCGCTGCACTGCGAAATAATGGATCGATAGCAGGACGACAACGGTTTTCTTTTGCACCCCGCGTCAAACGCAAATATCCTTTTTCTACCAGTAAATGGTAGTCAGGCAAAGCAACATAAATCGAACCAGGAACAATAGCTTCGCCGTTCTGAGCGTGAGACACTGGTAACTTGCCAGCACGACTTAATATTTCTGGTAGAAAACTCTTGCTGTAACTTGATACATGAAGGACTATAATTACAGCAGCATTGAGATCGGGCGGCAAATGTTTGACTAGATAAGTCAGCGCCTCAACCCCACCTGCTGATGTTCCAACGACGATAATATTGTGTTTAAGCATTAATGTAACGATCTCACTAACATGGCAGAGTGGGCAGCAAAAGCACATATACCGCCAGTCTTAACATTAACGCAACCAAAGAATTTGCTCACCTAGCTTTGAAAGGATTATATTCCAATACAGTTCAGTTAAGAAAAATTGTAGGTTGGGTTGCGCTTTGCTTAACTCAACAAAGTCCTGCTCAGAGAGTTTTTGCGTAAGTCTTAAGGGTTTTAAAATCACGCAAAATTATTTTCCGCGATTGAAAAAATATAAACTGCGGAAAACCATTTCCACAGAAATATATTCTAAGGGTCGTAGCAATGCTACTTCTATACATTGTTTTTCGGTGCTACGTCTTTGTAGACATCGCTCAAATTTAAACATTAGTTGCCAAAATTCGAGCGTTTGCAGCTAATGTTCTTCCATGTATAAGAAAGGTTTAAGTATTTCCAGCAAATATATAATTAATTGTTGCAAAGGCTTAATACTTTGCAACACATGCTCTTCCATGTATAAGAAAGGTTTAAGTATTTCCAGCAAATATATAATTAATTGTTGCAAAGGCTTAATACTTTGCAACAAATGCTCTTCCATGTATAAGAAAGCTTTAAGCATTTGCAGCAATCATTGTAATGAACTTATGAATCTATTTGTTACTGAAAAAATCGGTTTAAAGCTTGAGACTCAATATCTTGACTGGAGGTGGAGCCTCTAATAAGCCATTCCTATGCAGAGCATGGGAACGAGATAAATCGGAAATCAAAAGGCTATATTTTAGGAGATCAAAAACAGTAGCTTAATCTTGTAATAATTAATATGGGAATGATAGGACACTATAGACGTATCTCACCCAATCGACTTACTGAATTACAAAATAATCCAGAGTCTATTGTTACTTTTTTATTTCCTGGTGACGAGGCGGACGAGATATCTGAATCAGATGGGCGCTATCTCAATATTGACAAGACATGGCATGGTCTTCATTTTTTACTTACTGGATCGGCACTCCCAAACGATCCGCCTTTAACAAATGTTGTCATGGGCGGTACTCCACTAGGCGATCCAGAAAACCCAGATTTTGATTTTGGCCCAGCCCGCTTCCTCTCACCTCAAGAAGTACAAGAAGTAGCGAAAGAATTAAGCAAGATTTCCAAGACCGATCTGGAAGCCCGCTTCGATCCTTCAGCACTTTTGACAGCAGATGTTTATCCATATGTATGGCAAGAAGGGAAGGAAGCACTAGAGTACATAACCTATTACTATATCTACGTGGTAGAGTTCTTTCAAGAAGCAGCTAAGTGTGGTGATGTAGTGTTGTTATACATATCCTGAGCTTTACATAGAATACAGTTCAGTTAAGCATTGATCTTTGAATTTAGTGTCTGATACGATATTTTCTTTTCAACAAAGAAATCTCTTGCAAAAGTCCCTTCACGCGGTAGAATAACGAAATTTTGCAAGAGGTCTTAATCATGAAACCATTTCTTTTTGTAACCGATTTAGATGACACCCTCGTATACCGGACTGTAGGCGATGACACCGCTTTACCAGAACTAAATCAACTGCTGAGTCAACATCGCCAAGAATACGGTACTAAAATCGTTTATTCTACTGGGCGATCGCCTGTACTTTACAAAGAACTCCAAGCTCAAAAAAATCTTTTGCAACCCGATGCCCTCGTCCTATCTGTGGGTACAGAAATTTACCTAGATGGTACTGATACTCCAGACTCAGATTGGTCAGAAATCCTCTCTCCAGGATGGGAACGGGAAACTGTATTATCTATTACGAAAAAATATCCGGAGTTAGTTCGGCAACCAGATTCCGAACAGCGCCCCTTCAAAGTGAGTTGTTTTTTAGAACAAGAAGTATCTGCGAATGTTCTACCACAACTTGAAGCTGAGTTACAAAAATCTAAATTAAATGTAAAGTTAATCTACAGTAGCGGAATAGACCTTGACATTGTACCCCTGACCAGCGATAAAGGTCAAGCAATGCAGTTTTTGCGCCAGAAGTGGAAATTTGCAGCAGAACAAACAGTTGTCTGTGGTGATTCGGGTAATGATATTGCTTTATTTGCTGTAGGCAACGAACGGGGAATCATTGTGGGGAATGCCCGAAAAGAGTTACTCCAATGGCACAATGAGCATCCCGCAGACTATCACTACCTGGCTTCATCTTTTTGTGCAGGTGGAATTATCGAAGGCTTAAATTATTTTGGTCTCTTGTAATGATTAGTTATTTAAAAGGTATAGTCGCTGGTATCCAAACAATTGGCGCGAATCGCGTGATTCTGACTCTGGAAGTGAATGGCTTGGGGTATGATTTGCAAGTTCCCCAACGCCTAGCAAACCAGTTACCAGAGTCGGGAGGAGTAACGCAAATTTTTACCCATTTACAAATTCGTGAAGAAGTGCCCTTTCTTTATGGCTTTGCTTCCCCAGCCGAACGCGATTTATTTCGCCACTTGTTGACTGTCACAGGGATTGGTGCGGCCTTAGCGATCGCCCTCTTGGACACTCTGGAACTACCAGATTTAGTCCAAGCAATTATCGCTGGCAATACACAAATCTTAATTCAGGCTCCCGGTGTCGGTAAAAAAATCGCCGAACGCATCTGTTTGGAACTGAAAAGCAAATTAGTCGAGTGGCGCAAATCAGCCGGATTCTTCGTCGCCACAGGCGGGCCAGCACCAGGAATTCTCGAAGAAGTGCAAATGACCCTCTTCGCCTTGGGATATACTGCCCATGAGGTCAGTCACGCCCTCCACGTGGTCAGCGAAGACATCGGACTACCCAAAGATGCCTATGTCGAAGACTGGATTAAACAAGCGATCGCTCATCTCAGTAGCGAACAAGTTTAATTGTCATTTGTCATTTGTCATTAGTCCTTAGTCATTAAGTCCTTAGTCACTTGTACTGAGCGAAGCCAAAGTATTTGTCCTTAGTCATTAGTCATTAGTTATTTGTCATTAGTTATTCTCCCCCTGCCCCCTGCCCCCTGCCCCCTGCCCCCCTGCTCCCCCTGCCCCCTGTCCCAATGACCGACCCTTATGCCTGGCTAGAACAGTCCTTAGCAACAATTCATCGGGCGGACTGGTATCGTTCGGTACAACCGATCGGTGGCCGTTCGGGTGCAACGGTGGTTTTAGCTGAGCAAGAGGTAATTAATTTTGCCAGTAATGACTATTTGGGATTGGCTGGAGATGAGCGGTTGATGGCGGCGGCGACTGCTGCGATCGCTGAATTTGGGACAGGTAGTACTGGTTCGAGATTACTCAGTGGGCATCGGGAGTTACACAGGGAGTTAGAGTCGGCGATCGCATCTACCAAACAAACAGAAGATGCCTTGGTATTTAGTTCCGGGTATTTAGCAAATTTGGGTGCAATTACCGCCCTTGTGGGCAAACGCGATCTAATATTTTCTGACCAGTACAATCATTCCAGTCTGAAAAATGGGGCGATTCTTAGCGGTGCAGCAGTGGTGGAATACCCACACTGCGATCTGGCAGTATTAAAAACTCAGTTGAGTCAACAGCGGCAAAATTACCGACGCTGTTTGATTCTTACTGATAGCGTTTTCAGCATGGATGGCGATTTGTGTCCGTTGCCTGCACTGTTGGCGATCGCTGATGAATTTAGCTGTATGCTGCTAGTTGATGAAGCTCATGCCACTGGGGTACTAGGAAAAACTGGCGCTGGGTGTGTCGAACATTTTGGATGTACGGGAAAGCCGTTAATTCAAGCTGGCACTTTGAGTAAAGCTTTAGGTAGTTTAGGCGGGTATGTAGCAGGAAGTAACGCCCTAATTGATTTCTTACGGAACCGCGCACCCAGTTGGATTTATACCACTGGGCTTTCACCTGCTGATACAGCCGCAGCCTTAGCAGCAATCAAAATAGTGCAACAAGAACCGCAACGCCGTGCTAAATTGTGGCAAAATATACATCACTTAAAAAATTTACTGCAACAGTTACCTAACCTGAAATTGCTGCCTTCTGAATCACCTATATTATGTTTTCAATTGCCCAGTGCAACAGATGCACTCAAAGCTGGAAAACAGCTAAGAGATGCTGGCATTTTTGCCCCAGCAATTCGCCCTCCCACAGTACCCACAAGTCGAATCAGAATATCTTTAATGGCAACTCATGAAGCAGCACATATTGAAAAATTGGTAGCAGTGCTGAAGGATTGCAATATAATTCGTAATTCGTAATACTCATCAAGGCATGAGAAGCAAGCTACGTAATCAATACTACTCGCTTTGTGCATTTTGAACTCAGAATTTGGTTTGGGGAAAAGGTTACTGGGGTTGGGTTAAAGGTTTTTTCTTTCCCTTTTCCCCTTCCCCTTTTCCCTTTCACCGACAAGTATTGGCTACGTAATTCGTAATTACATACTTATTGATAAAGTCTTAAAACCTCCGATAATGAAAATAGCGCATACCACAGTAGGACACTTATGAATCCAGATACCCATGAAGGCGGTACTCAGAAAACCTTGATTTATCAGCACCTACAAAACTTGCAAGAACAACATCAAGACGAGTTAGAAAATATAGTTCGGTTATTGGCAAGCATCACCATCTAAATCAGTTTTAATTCCCCAGACACTTAGTTAAGGTATCAAGATGTCAATAGAGCAAGCAGCCATTCGTCGGTGACGTTGACGGACGGCTTTAATCAAGCCGATCGAACGATTTACTAGTTCTTTACCCCTGATTTACTCTAAAAAATAAGTTCCTAACTCTTTTATTCTCTCTACCCAACCTTTCATCTCATCAGCCACTTTATACTTCCATTGAAGTTGAAGTACTTCTCTAGTATGAGAATCATCAAATATAACTTTGTCTTTGTTTTCAAAGACTGGGGGAATAAATTCTACCTGAGCAGCCTGGGCAAACATTTTTGACACTTGGCTAATACTAAAATTTTCAGGCGCAGCAAGGTAGTGTCCTCCTTTGGAGCCAAATCGCGCTACTGCAATGTAGCAGTATGCTAAATCTTCAACATGAATCCACGCCGTCATAAAATCTGGTGGAAATGGTTGATAGCCTTGGTGTGGTTTCCCTGTAATGAACTGCTGAATGGCAAAATCCCAGAAACTGCCACGAGTTGGTGCTGAACCATACACTGATGAAGGATAGACAATCGAGGCGTTACCTCCATTACTGATATATTCTTCTACTAGCACATCTTTCAACACATTTACACCCGATAGTAAGTCAAAACATACTAAATATTCGGGCCGTGTATAATCTTTTGGCGGAGGTATTTCTGTTATTCGTCCTCCATTGGCGGTAATCAAAGAGAAATTCCCACTGGTTGTAATTACATGAATATCTGGCGAAACTGCACTAGTACCGTATAAAGCGGCTTCTAATGCTATACGGTCTAAAGCGAATTGAGCTTCTTGGGTTGATTCTGGAGGCATGTGCCACGCTACATTAATTACTGTTGTAATATCATGCTTGCGAATTGCTTGTGCAACATCATTGCTGGAAATTTCTACCTCTTGAGAGCGGATTATTTCCTTGCAAAAAGGCTTTATACCCTCAATATCAGTATTCGGACGTACAAGTGCCAATACTGCAAAATCTTGTGTCTGAGAAAACTTTTGGCACAGCGCTCCGCCAATATACCCGGCTGCACCTATAATCAAGACATTTTTAACGGAAGAGCTTTTTTCGGATGAAAAGTCTTTGTTATTTGACATATAAAGTTGTAGCTAATTAAGGTTTTTTATGTTTTTAAAATAGCGCTTAAGATAAATTAAATATCCGTAGCCTACATAATAAAGTAAAAACTGATATCAGTAGCAAAGAAATGCGTAGAGATTTTTATGTGTGTAACTAACTTACAATCTTTAGGTTGGCGATCGCAAGCCAGATAAATGCGAAATATTAACTTTTACCTTTGCTTTAACCCTTGAAGTTCGTACTGTCATACTGTTTACAATTGCTCATTCCTTACTTGCCCTGAAGGTAGGAAGCATCCGTTTAGTGAAATCTATGTTTCTGTAGAGGTTTTATGAGTCTGATTCTTCCCAAACGTACCCTATCCCGTCGTCGGTTACTGCAAGTATCTGGACTTTCAGGAGTAGGCTTTCTTCTTGGTGGCTGTGGAACAGATTTGTTCTCAGATAATTTGCGGCAAATCTCTGAGCCACTAAACCAAAGTCTTGAAGCACTTCTGCTAACTCAAAAACCTATACCTGAATTTCCTGTCAGTGCTATAGAAGCAGATAAATTGCTGGTTAATACTTTTGATTTTACCCCGCAAATCGATCCGGCGCAGTTTCGCTTAATAATTAATGGTGAGGTGAATAATGCGATGCAATTGAGCATGGCAGATATTCAAAAACTACCCTTGACTTCAATGGTAATTCGCCATGTTTGTGTTGAAGGCTGGGCTGCGATCGTTCAATGGGGAGGTGTGCGATTACGAGATTTAGTAGCGCTGGTACAGCCGAAATCAAACGTCCGTTATGTCTACTTCAAATCTGCTGATGGCTACTATGAAAGCTGGGATCTTGCTTCTGTTGTACATCCCCAAACTCTCATGGCTTATCAAAAGAATGGACAACCCTTATCAGTTGATAATGGTGCGCCTATGCGCCTAGCATCCCCAATTAAACTGGGCTACAAGCAAAGCAAGTGGGTAACTCAAATTACATTCGTCAGTAATTTATTACCTACTAAAGGCTATTGGGAAGATCAAGGCTATGAGTGGTTTGCAGGGTTATGAGGCAGGCAAAAAGCTAATCCAAATCGGGTTCAACGCCTAGCGCTCGCAATTGTGCAATCAACCGTTCAGCTCGTTGTCTTTCCTGTTCAGCCCGTTGACTTTCTTGTTCAGCTCGTTGACTTTCTCGTTCTGTAGAAGTCAATACCCAGCAGCCTGTCCAATCATACCACCGTAACCAGGGCTGTTCTACATCTTGATAGCGTCCCTGCCAAACACCCAAGCCTAATTCTAGTTCTGGTATCCAAAAGCGCGACTCTGACAGTGCGATCTCAGCATAACGACCACCATCTAACTTAAACACCCTGAACTCATATTTGTACCGATCGAATACTACATAATAAGGAACACGTAGAATTTGCTCATACACTTCCCATTTTCCTGGTGGTTGCTTGATATCTCGCAATGTCTGCCCCAAGTCTTCTTTTTCAGTTCCGGGAGACAGTAATTCAACCACAATAAAAGGATGAACTCCCTCTTGCCAAACAACATAACTTAAGCGTAAATCCCGTTGTTCGTAGAGTCGGGAAACGCCTAAAACGGCAAACCAATCTGGTCGCTTATACCACAGTGGATAGCGTGGGTCATAATAAAGATTCAGATCGCTAGCAACAAATATCTCGTCGCTTGGATAATTTGGTGGACGAAAGGTTTCGTCTAACAAACGAGGTTGCAATAAATGAAACTGATCGGGCAAACCAGGCTCCTCTAGGTCTTCGCTAGGAAGATCGTACATGGTTGGCAATACATCTTTAGGCGATCGCGGCGGATCGGTTTGATACATCATAAAGCAATCCTGATGATGAAACTCTCAGTTCTATTATGATTTAATTGTTTTTAAGTAACTCAACACCTTGCAGAACGCGGCAGCATAAATTTCTCGCCTTCTGCTGCAAATTTGCCGCGAACCATCAGCACAGTTTCATCAAAAGTATGGGTGAATGCTTGCACATCTTTGACATCCAGAAGTTCTGGACTAAAGTAAATCACTACTTCTTCAATGGGTTGAGGTATCTTACTAAGAATATTCTTCAAAGAGCATATCTGCGTTGTCACTAAATCGAAAAGATGAAGTCGGGTATCTTCTATCTCCATACAAACGATTAAATCTAAATCTTCTGCATAATATAAGGGACGACTTCCTTCATTGACACAGAACACAGGTTTTTCGTTGACTACGCCAACTATATTAGAGATAGGAATACGTGTTTCCAAAAGTCTGTGTAGCAATGTGTAATCTTTAATATTTGCAAAATCCAGTATTCTGAAGCTATCAGTGCCACCTGTGGAGTTACACTTAACTTTAAAGATGTGTTCTTCGACAACACGAAAGCCAAAAGGTAAGTAAAACTCTGGTTGTGGTGTCGTCAGTATCAGGGTTTCGTAAAGGCGATCGCGATCGCAATACCCTAGCACTTCCTCCATCACTTCACGGTAATACCCTCTCCTGCGAAATTTTAGACGGGTAGCTACTCCATGAATTCCTCCGACAGTCAGCCTTTGTCCCATAATTTGCATGGGAATTTCTAACACTCCCACATGGGTAATAGCGATATCATCATGAAAGCGAATAAAGGGAGTTGAAGCTGTTTCCCAGGATGCACCAAGTTTTCTGGCACATTCTGCTAAACTGCTGATTCCGGGAAATGTGACTTCCATTAAGTCAAAAAGTTTATCACTTATGCTGGGATCGTCAGAGAATGACTGTTTAAAACGATACTTGCTCATAGTCAAGTATTACTATCAATTACACAATTTACTACAAAATAAATTCTAGCAAATCCAGAAGAAGGAAAATATAAATAGATAGTAGGGTGTAAGTGTTGCGCCTCCAACGTTTACCCCAATATTTCTCAAGCCTGAGTCTCTTCAAATAGCACTAAGCCATACTTCTCGTCAGTAGGCAAAAAGCCAATTTGTTGATAAACGGCTTGTGCTGCTTGGTTATTATCATTTGTAAATAGGATGGCACATTTTACTAAGAGCGATCGCGTTGCGAAAAAAATGGATAAAGTCGAGCTAACAACGAGCCTGCTATCACACTTTAATCCTTAACTGAAAAATATTGGGTGCAAACTTATACTTTGGAGTTTTTCAGAGTTTCCACTACTGCATAAATTGAAAAATCACCCAAGAACAGCTGACGCATAATTGAATAATTGATGATAATTTTGTAAATAATATATGAAATCAATAATGCACCTATCACTCTAATTCCTTCAGATGCCAATATTGGGTAATTTTTCATAGTTATTTGTATTGGCTGATGCAAATACATAATGAGCATAGAAGCACTACCAAGTTCACGTAGGGCATTTCCTATATGAGATTTATTATGAAGTAGTACCGCCAATTGCTGTGTAATAATAATACCAGACAAAGCTATGACTACATTAAAAATTAATACACCATAGGTGGTATTTTTCATATTAAAATTGAAATATATGATAGACCCAGTATCTAGTAAAAAGGCAGCCAAAAATATTATTATTCCTAATATCAATATCCTCCAATTAATTAATAATGATTTAGCTGCCATGTGTCCTAACCAGTAAAATGGAAGTGCCATTGCCACTACATTAATATTCCAAGGAAAAATAATATTTTTAAAGAAGTAATAATTAATCATTGCTAAACAATAACAGCCAAGAATAATTTTTATCATCAGCCAATTATTAGATCCAAACTTTATATAGAGCAGGTTATATAACTGCTGCGTAAAAAATAAACAAGTTACAAACCAAAATACACCAAACCAAAGCACCAGATTCGCTCCACCATACAATTGTTTCCAAATTATTATCAATATAGGTATTATAAGTTTATCTATCGCCAATAATTTTTTTTGCTGCAAACTGTCCATTATCAATGGTAAATACTGAAGCAAAGTAAATAAACAAAGAAATGAGAAATAGGGTACTAAAAGATGAAATGTTTTTTTCTTCAAAAAAGCATAGTAGTCAGTTTTTTCTCTATAAAGATATCCACTGATAAAGAAAAAAAGCGGCATATGGAACCAGTAAATATATTTCGATACTGGATTGACTATATGTCCTACAACAACTGTAATTATGGCAAGACCTTTCCAACAATCAATCCATTCAATTCTTGGTATTATTCTTTCTTTTGCTATACGATCGACTATTTCTGATTTTACCATTTTAATTATTTCTGATGACAAAATTAAGGCGATCGCCAGAGATTTTTTAAGATAAAAATCAATTTTGTCTCACAGATATTATTTTCTAATTAATCTGGACAAAATTGTTATAAGTTGTAAATCATAAGGCTAACAGTATTATGATAAAAATTAATTACTAAAAACATACACTAAGATTATTTCTTCCCTTAGATATACTTATTTAGATTATGATAAACTACTGACGACTTAGCGAGTAAAAATTTCTATACAATTGCAAAAATCGCTTTGATTGCAAGGAGACTTAATAAATAAGTATTTAGTATTAAAAAAACATCTCTCTATTGGCAGAAATTTAAGTCTCTTCACAACTTTTCAAACACCCTCTTAGAGGTTGAATGAACAAGTATTTAGCTGTGACTTTAGGCACTTTTAGATCCCCCCTAGCCTTAAAAAGGGGGGAACCAAAATCAAAATCTCCCTTTTTAAGGGAGATTTTGAGGGATCTAAAACTTTTGATACGGATAAGCTGGAGATATTAATTGCTAATGTGGCTTCATGACTGCCGATAGCAGGCAAACTCCATTGAAAAAGTAGCCATCCCAGAAGTAAGCGATCGCAATTCTGTAGAATACCCAAACATTCGCGCCAGCGCTACTTCTGCCCGAATCACCGTGTATCCCTGCATTGTCTCAGAACCCAATAACAAACCGCGACGCGAGGATAAGTCACCTTGAACCCTTCCCATAAACTCGTTGGGTGTTTCCACCTCTACCAGCATGATGGGTTCGAGGACGTAGGGTTTGGCTTTAGCGATCGCACCTTCAATTGCTTGATGGGACGCTGACCGAAAAGCCAGTTCTGAAGAGTCAATTGGGTGATAAGAACCACCATCCAAAACGACTTTCACCCCAGTTACCGGATAGCCTTCCAGCTGTCCTGATTGCATCGCCTCACGGAAACCTTTCTCGCACGCAGGGATATATTCTTTAGGAATCGCACCCCCAACCACCCGATTCTCGAAGACAAACGGCTGATCTGTGGGTTCAATCCACCCAGTAATATGGGCGTACTGACCAGGGCCGCCTGACTGTTTCTTGAATCGGTAGTCAAAAGTAGCTTGTTGCCTAATGGTTTCTCGGTACGCCACGGCAGGATTACCAACGTAAACCTCGGCATTATATTCCCGTTGAATGCGTTCGAGATAGATTTCTAAGTGGAGTTCGCCCATCCCAGAAATCAGAGTTGCGCCTGATTCAGGATCTATACTTAAGCGGAAAGTGGGATCTTCCCTTTGAAAGCGATTGAGTGCCTTGGAAAGGCGTTCGCCCTTGGCGTTGGCGGAGCCATCGCTATCTTCCTGTTTCTTGGGCGTAATCGCCAGCGTAATTACTGGTTCCGGCACAAACATCTTCTCTAGAGATAGCAGTGGTTCCTCAGAACAGAATGTATCACCAGAAGCACAATCCACACCCAACAGAGCCACAATATCCCCTGCTACCGCAACTTTTACCTCTTCTCGCTTATTGGCGTGCATTCTCACCAAGCGACCGATTTGCACTCGTTGTTCAGTCCGCGAATTGTAGACGGTATCGCCTGGTTTGAGCGTCCCAGAGTAAATCCGCGTATAGGTCAACTGCCCAAAGGACTCAACGGTAAGTTTAAATGCCAATGCCACCAAGGAAGCATCAGGGTTAGGGTAGACACTCACCGAATTTGTGGTTTTGACCACTTCTCTATCTATGGGAGATGGTAGATAGAGTACAACTGCATCCAATAAGTTTTGCACTCCTTTATTTTTGAATGCCGAACCCAGCAATACAGGTGTGAATTCTAGACTCAAGGTTGCTTGTCGAATGGTTTCCCAAATTAATGTTTTGGGAATCTCCTCACCCGCCAGTAACATCTCTGTCATCGGTTCTGAGAACAACGACAAAGCATCTAGTAGTTTCTCCCGTGCCTGTTGTGCCTCATCTTTAAGAGCTTCGGGAATTGACTTTTTGATGTGGTTTTCGCCGTTTTCACCTTCAAAGTAGTCAGCAGTCATTTCTACCAGGTCAATCGCTCCCTGGAATTGGTCTTCACTGCCGATCGGATACTGGAGCAACATTGCATTGAGTTGCAAGCGATCGCGTATTCCCTGTACTACACGGAATGGATCTGCCCCCGTCCGATCCATTTTGTTGATGAATGCTAAACGCGGCACACGGTAGCGCTTCATTTGCCGATCTACTGTAATGGACTGGGACTGTACACCCGCCACAGCACACAGCACCATCACCGCCCCATCCAACACCCGCAGGGCGCGTTCTACTTCTATTGTAAAATCTACGTGTCCAGGTGTATCAATCAGGTTAATTTGAGTATCGTGCCACTGGCAGGTTGTAGCAGCGGAAGTGATGGTTATACCATGCAGCTTTTCTTCTGGCATAAAATCCATCGTTGCACCCTTACCGCCTCCCCGCACTTCCTCAATAGCGTGGATTCTGCCCGTGTAGAAGAGAATTCGCTCTGACAGCGTAGTTTTACCAGAGTCGATGTGGGCAGAGATACCAATATTTCGGATGCGTGTTCGGGGAATCATAAAATTTCCTTTTGTTCAAGCGACAAACAGTCACCAACTGAGTGGTGATATATTTTGTATTATATATGTATTACAAAAAAAGACAAGGCTGATAATACAGAAAAACCGTTGATATTTGCCCTAGCTGACGTTTAAAATAGGTATTCAAGCGGAGGAAATGAAAGCTTGAAATTGATATTGGTAGCTCCCGACTCTTTGTTGTGTGCAGCCTTTCAACAGAATTTTAATTACTTACCCAATGTAGAAATAGTGAATGACTATTTCGAGTGGTTGCCAGATTTTGATTGTATGGTCAGCCCTGCTAACTCTTTCGGCATGATGGATGGTGGAATAGATGCGGCAATTATCCGTTTTTTCGGCCCTTCCTTAATGGCAAGAGTCCAGCAGCGCATTCTTGAGGATTACTTGGGCGAACAGCCTGTGGGAACATCAATGATTGTGGAAACAGATCATCAGAAACATCCTTTTTTGGCTCATACCCCTACGATGCGAGTTCCCATGATTATTGCTGGGACAGATATTCCTTATATTGCAATGTGGGCGATGCTGCTGACAGTTCGCCAGCATAACCAACACGCTAGCCAAAAAATCAACACCATTGCCTGTCCTGGATTGGGTACAGGAATAGGACGAGTGCCATATACTGAAGCTGCTAGACAAATGGCATTAGCTTACGATCATTTTCTCTATCCACCCAAGCATCTCAATTGCATAGTTGCGGCTGAAAGACAACTTCAGATATGGAAAGGAGGAGATTTTAGGTAAAGCAGGACTTACGCATTTAAAATCTGAAACCTAGTGTGCTTCGCACATTCCCTCTTAATTTACGCCAACTGCTCCACTTGCAGTATCCCCAAATGGAGCAAGTGGCTTCCTTTTGGCTTTCAACCTGCTTATAAATATGAGGAAGTTCATGAACTTATCTTTGAAAGTGGTTATCTGATGCAAAGTATTAACCGCTCCGAAGAAATGGCAGAAATTCGCCAAAAAATTATTCCAGAGTCTAAGTTTTATGACCAATGGCATCTTACATGGAGAGGTAAAGACGGTTCGTAAGTAAAATAATCTAAAATTTAAAATCCAAAATTGAATGCCAAATAAACGTTTCTATCACATTGGCTTTGGACAAGACGATTTAGGTTCATCGCCTCCCAACATTGCCTTATTATCTGGCGATCCAGAGCGATCGCGCTTAATTGCCCAAACTTATTTACAAGATGTACGCGTGTTGTCCGAAAATCGCGGACTCAATAGCTATGTAGGATACTTACCGAATGGTCGTACCATTTTATCAGCTACAAGTGGTATGGGTGCGCCTTCATTAAGTATTGTTGTCAACGAGTTGATACAAGTAGGAATCCGGCAAATTATTCGCATTGGAACTTGCGGATCGATCCAACCTTATATACCAGCCGGTAGTGTTGTTATTAGCAGTGCAGCATTATGTCGCCAAGGTGCAGCGAATGACATTGCACCTGTGGAGTATCCAGCCGCAGCCGATCCTTTTCTGACGGTCGCTTTAGTTAAAGCTGCACGAGAATTAAAAGTTGAACATTACATCGGAATTACGGCATCAGTTGATACTTTTTACGAAGGACAAGAACGCACTGATTCAGCGAATCCAAATTTAATGCGATCGCTGTATGGCATTACAGAAGAATATCAGCGCTTGAATATCTTGAATTATGAGATGGAATGCGGCACGCTATTTAAAATGGCAGGTGTGTATAATTTTGCGGCTGCTGCTGTTTGCGGTGTAGTTGCTTCGCGTACTGATAGTGAAAATATCATCTTAGAACAAAAAGATATTGCTGTGAAAAATGCGATCGCAACTGCTGTAAATGCAGTAGCAACCTTTGAGTAAGTTAACAAATTTATCTTATCCAACTTCTTAGTATGTCAGATTTAATCTGCTCTAAATATTTTTATCATGTCTTTACCTAATCTTTAATTTACCAATCAGTAATTATATGTAAGATGTATTGAGTAAGATGCAATTTCATCTTTTTGATATATAGGACTAGTATTTTATTTTTGAAATTACTCGTAGAGGCAGGGAACAGGCAATAGGCAATAGGCAATAGTGAAGAAGAGGATTATAAGTGTACGGATTTTTTTCAGAAATCAAACCGGATTCCTATACATATATAAAAAATTAACTAATTTAAAACTAAAAAAGTCGTTATAAATGTCTATTTTAAATAGATATAATTTGAATCTTTATCTGAAAAACTTGTTATTTAACACCATGTTTTACAGGCGCCATGATGAGTTTAGCTATTAAGAGTAATCACAAAAATTGGAGCGCAGTATAACATGAAGAATGCTTGGAGGCGTTGGATTACAACCGTTAATCTAGCTGCAATTGCACTAATGCCGACGCTGATATTTTTAGCATTCTCTCATCGGGCAACAGCAGACGATCCAGGAGCGTGTTACATGATAACTTCTTCTGGTAAAACCGTTGGATTAGAAAGGATTTGTGGCAATATCATAGCCGCACCTTCAGATAACAAAGTTTTTCGAGTCTCAATCAAACGCCGTTTTGGTGGAACTCCTGTGATTGATGTCACCTTCAACGACAAAAAAACCTTTGAAATGATTGTAGATACAGGTGCTAGTGGAACCATTATCACTCAAGATATGGCAAATACACTTAAACTACAGGCTACAGGTACTATGCAAGCCCAAATTGCCGATGGAAGTGAAGTAGAATTCTCAACGAGTAAGGTAAAATCTATTGCAGTAGGTGGAGTTAAAGCCAATAATCTTCAAGTAGCGATCGCACCAAAAGCAAGCATCGGCTTACTAGGTCACGATTTCTTTGGCAACTATGATATTAGGATTCTGGAAACAGAAGTTGAATTTCATCACCGCTAAGTTATAACACCATCCAGATATTTGCGACTTGTAAAGATTTTACTTGTTGCATAGAAGATTTGCGAAAACAGCCGATATGACATTGTAGCTAGCCAAGTATTTTTACATACAAGGACAGACAACATATGTCAGTTGAAGGTATTGACGTTTCTGATTACAGCGAGAATATCGATTGGGAAAAAGTGAAAAGTCAGGGTATTCACTTTGCTTATGCCAAAGTGAACTACGGAACCTATAAGCAAGATACTCAGTTTGCTTCTTACTGGCCTGCCATAAAGAAAGCTGGTATTATTCGTGGGGCATATCTCTTCTTTCGTCCTTCCGAGGAGGTTGACCCGCAGGTAAAAATGTTTGCTCAAGCCCTAGAGATAGAACCAGGCGATCTCCCCCCAGTCGTAGATATTGAACAAGACTATTACAATCATGGACAGAACGATCATTGGGATGACTTGAGTTCCACAGAAAAGCTTAACAAAATTACCAACGTCTTAACTGCGGTGGAAGTTGCTACAGGTTATAAACCGATCATCTATACTGGGCCTAGCTTTTGGGACGATAAGATCAAAACCTCACGTTTTGCTGACTATGACCTATGGATTGCACATTTTGATACAAACACTCCTACTATTCCAGGTGGGTGGGAATTTCAAACTTTCCACCAATACAAAGGCGACCAGACAGGTTTTCCTGGGATAGCAGGTGATGTAGATCGGAATAGATTCAATGGTGCTTTGGATCGTCTTCAGGCTTTAACCGTTCCTGCTGTTTCACTTCAGGAAGGTCGCATCGGCCCGAAAGTCAAGAAGTTGCAGCAGGCTTTAAAAAAAGTTGCCCAAGACTCAACTCACCCAGAATTCGATCCAGGAGCGCCAGATGGTATTTTTGGCCCAACTACTAAAAAGGCTGTTATCGCTTATCAGCAAGCTAACAGTCTCACAGCTAATGGCATTGTTGCCCCTGGAGACAAATTAGCGATCGCCTAAGTTAAGCTTGATTGTGAAAAAAATCTTGATGGCTTGCACAAACGCGATTAATCATGTATCTAAGTTACGTTTAATGTAAATTAAGCTTTGAAACCCTTGTAATTTCATAGGTAATCCCAAAAGCGAGAAACCCCTACGGAATCAGCAGCGTTTCTAATTCACATCAAACGTAAGTCATACAAACCCAAAAAAAGCATTTTTGACAACTAAATACTACTATTAAGTAACCGTCAATTAAATTATGGGAATGGTTTGTGGTTGCATTTCTACAAACCCTCCCCCAAATCAATCTTGACAGTCTACTTTTCTCGGTTCGCATACCCTAATTATCAGCAAGAGATTTCTTTGGCAACGATGACATCAAGATTCTGGAGAAAGAGGGCAAATTTAATCGCCGCTAATGCTTGTAGTTTGTCAATTTTTTAGATTTGTATATTGAAATTATTTCAACCTGCCCGTTTCTTTCAAGAGTTACTCAGCCCTCCTGAAGCCGGTTAAGAGCGTTATAGAATAGAAATAAACCTGACATACATTACGCTGATTCAGCAGAATTGCCCATGACCACTTCTAAACGCCAATATCACATTACTACTTTCGGTTGTCAGATGAATAAAGCTGACTCAGAGCGCATGGCTGGCGTTTTGGAAGACATGGGCTTTGAGTGGTGTGAAGATCCGAATCATGCAGATGTGATTCTCTACAATACCTGCACCATTCGGGATAATGCTGAACAAAAGGTATATTCCTATCTTGGCAGACAAGCAAAGCGTAAACATGAGCAGCCTGATTTAACTCTTATCGTTGCTGGTTGTGTTGCCCAGCAAGAAGGAGAAGCGCTGTTGCGGCGAGTGCCAGAATTAGACTTGGTAATGGGGCCACAACACGCCAACCGTCTGAAAGATTTATTGGAGTCAGTATTTGAGGGCAACCAAGTTGTCGCAACCGAAGCAGTTCACATTATTGAAGATATCACCCAGCCGCGACGAGATAGTACAGTGACCGCTTGGGTAAACGTAATTTACGGCTGTAACGAACGCTGCACCTATTGCGTAGTTCCCAATGTGCGCGGTGTCGAACAATCTCGCACGCCGTCAGCTATCCGGGCTGAAATGTCAGAATTAGGACGGCAAGGTTACAAAGAAATTACTCTACTCGGTCAAAATATTGATGCTTACGGCAGAGATTTACCTGGAGTCACACCAGAAGGTCGGCATCTGCACAACTTTACAGATTTGCTTTATTACGTGCATGATGTACCGGGGATTGAAAGGCTAAGATTTGCTACTAGCCATCCCCGTTATTTTACTGAGAGATTAATTCAGGCTTGTGCTGAGTTACCCAAGGTGTGCGAACACTTCCACATTCCTTTTCAATCTGGAGATAATGAACTTTTAAAGGCGATGGCGCGGGGTTATACCCATGAGAAATATCGCCGGATTATCGATACCATTCGGCGGTATATGCCAGATGCCTCGATTAGTGCTGATGTAATTGTCGGTTTTCCTGGAGAAACAGAAGCACAGTTTGAAAATACCCTGAAACTGGTGGAAGATATTGGCTTTGATATGTTGAATACAGCAGCATATTCGCCACGTCCGGGGACACCAGCCGCTTTGTGGGACAATCAACTAAGTGAAGAAATTAAAAGCGATCGCCTGCAACGGCTCAATCATCTGGGAAACTTGAAAGTAGCAGAGCGATCGCAACGTTACTTTGGACGCATTGAAGAAGTTTTAGTAGAAGACCAAAATCCTAAAGATCCAACCCAGGTAATGGGACGTACTGGCGGTAATCGTTTGACCTTTTTTAGCGGTGACATCAAAGAACTCAAAGGGCAGTTGGTGAAGGTAAAAATTACCGAAGTTCGTCCTTTTAGTTTGACGGGTGAACCAATTGAAGTGAGGCAAACTGTTTTTCACTAAGAAGCATTTAAAGATTATACCCCTGACTTATGATGAAGTTACCGCAAACGATTCCAGTTCTTCTTTTTGGGGCTAGCTTGGCTGTAATTTCCCCTCAACATTGTGCTGCTTTCACTGTTCAAGAAATAGCTATTCTTGCTAAAGCATCAAGCGATTTGCCAACGGTCAAATCGGCTGGACTGTCCCCCGATATGGATGTGCCTTGGTCGAAAGCCGTAAAAATTGTTGACCCTTTTGAAGGGGAGTTTCTTGGGGTTTTCGACCGCAATTCTTTAGGTGGCTATTTGTACCGTGAAGGTTCAAAGCAAGTTATTAGTTTGTGGACTCCTTCAAGCATTCGAGTACTCGTAACAGTAAATTCGGGTCAAGCAATGTCTTCTTTTTACACCGCCGGTCGTGTGTATCCCAGACCTGACTATCTTAGATTTGTCACGACTAAAAAAGTCGATAAATTTTTGCTTAAGGTTAGAGAAAAAATTTTTCAATTAGACGGTTCAACCGGCACATTTGCTGTCAGTAAAGAATTAGCCGCTGCTTTGAAAAATGCTCCAGATGAGAACTTAGATATCAGACTAGTTTTGGAAGGAGGTCAAACTGTTGATAGCGAAATTGGTAAAGGGACGGTAAAAGCTTGGCGAATTATTTATTAAGCGATCGCATTTTTCAGCCAAGTATTTTCTATGTTTAATAAAGGAAAAACCTCTCCGTTATCATCAAAAGTTGATTGATAAAACTTATTTACAGATTTAATAAGAACGAACATTGTTAGAAGTAAGCCTGATTAATTCTTCAACATTGTTGGAGATTGTATTGCAAATAGTATTTAAAGGCAAGTCATTAGGATCGAACCCAAAAGGTTCTTCGATTTCTGAGCCAATTTGTTCAATACTTAATAATGTAAAACTTACAAAAGCCATTACTATACCAGTCCACCAATTTAAAAAGCTCACAATTTCCAAAGGCAATATAAGACAAAAAATTAATAACAGTTGTCTGAGTTTAATAGTATATATCAAAGGCAGCGGCGTTTTTAAAATGCGTTCGCAACCACCTAAAATATCGACTAAATCATCTACACAATTATGTAGAGTCGTTAATTGATAGACATTTAGACAATTCCGGTCATGCTGGTACTGCAAGTAATCTCCTATCCAATAAGCAATTTGTAGTGGAGGATGATCGCTATGTTGGAGGTGTAAATATTGTTTTTCAGACATTAATGATGCCAACTGAGTATCTAAAGGCACCGATCTTAGATGTAACTTCATTGCAACTGCAAAAGCAGCTACTAACCGAAGCATTGCTTCTTTTTCTAATTTATCCTGTGGTGTCTTCTCTTTAACTATTATCGCAATTCCCCGAGTTAAGTTACGCGATGTATTAACTAAAGCTCCCCATAGTTGACGACCTTCCCAAAATCTATCATGGGCTGTATTCGTCCGAAAGACTAATAGTAATGTAAAGCCAATATTAAAGCTTAAAACAGCATTAGTAAGAATATTGCTAGAATCTGAAAATGCTATTGGTAATCCTAAATGAGCTAAAAATGAGATGAAAGTACCATATATAGTACAAAAAATTACCCAAGGAAGAATGATAGAAATAATTGACCTTTCAAGCCGAATAGTTACTTGAAGCCAGTTCAGCTTTTCGCCTTTGTAAAGATGATACTTTTCTTTTAAAG
This sequence comes from Nostoc sp. DSM 114167, assembly GCF_052692655.1. Lineage (NCBI taxonomy): Bacteria > Bacillati > Cyanobacteriota > Cyanophyceae > Nostocales > Nostocaceae > Nostoc > Nostoc sp. DSM 114167. Next base: position 573,757 of record NZ_CP195116.1, on the reverse strand, counting down.
AGTTTTTAGAATTATTTTCAAAATAGTTAGGTTGTTTCATGTTGTTAAGGTTTCAGAATTACATCAATTAGCAAACTAACTTTTTTAGCTCAATATATCTTGTTTAAGCAAGATGTAGGTTTCCATATAGTCACCGTAATGGAACTATAATAAACATAAATTATAGTTGTAACATTGAAATTTATTTCTGTGAACCATCTTTAGATAGGGAAATTCAATATTGTCTTCCAATTCTTCACCACAAACCTGATTTTCTGCTTATATTGATTAAAAGTTGTGGTATTTCACTGATTTATGAGATAATTAGACGAAATTTCCAGCTATTTACAGTAAGTATTTACTTTTTCTCATCAGCAAACCGATGCCTACAACAGACTACGCCTAAAAATTTGGGTTAATAACAGTGTAGTGAATGCGTAACTATCAAGCAACAAAAGGAGATAAACCCAATTAAATTTGATATTAAGCCAGGAGTTACCCAATTTTAGATGTCCGTTTTGAGAAAAAGCATTATTGAGATAAGGGTTATGCAAATACTTTTTAAAAGGACAGAACTATGTCATTACTAGATGATTTAGTCGAAACTTATTTTAATAAAGATTTAGCAACAGTATTTACACAAGTTGGCATTGAAAGTATCAAAATTACCGAAATCAATCGGCAAATTCTCAAAAAAGTATCGTTGCTCAATAGTTACTAGAGTCTGCTGAAGGTAAAAGCGATCTTGCTATCAATAAGGTTAATAATATTAAAACTATTAAGGCGCGATCGCATGAGCTAGGCTAGGCAATCTTAACAGTGCCGACAGAAATAGAGAACTATTTGACGCAATCGAGTTATTTCAATCAATTATTTCTGGTAACAGTATTGTTAATGGCGATCGATGAGTTTAATCTTTAAACTCTCCTCAACCAGATAGTGAGTTAAAAAATTTATAGTTTCTGTCCTGCATAAATCGATCGCACTTCGCCATTACGTCGGACGACTGCTTCGCCATTACTGACATCTACTAGTGTCCAACCGCTTGAGCCGATACTTTCACCCATATTGATGCGGCGAGTCACGCCATCAATTTTAAACAAAGCGGCAGATTTGTTGCCCAACTCTAGCAATCCCTCTAAGGTATTACTCGGAGCAACTGCGATCGCAGTTGCCGGATATACTTGTTCTTGAGTAATAGTTGGTTCTGACTCTGGTGCGAGTGCAGCACGCAATGGAACTACTGGTAATGCAGGCAGAGGTTTGGGTGTTTGGCGCACGGTAATGGGTGCAGTTTTGGCTGCCACCGGCTTGAGTTCGGCTCGTACAGCCGCAGCTAACATATTGACAGTTACAGGCTTGGCAGCTTGTCGCACTGTATTCAGGGCAGTTTTCACAACATTAGGTTGAGATACCCGTAACGCACTGGCAACTTGTGGTAAAAGTGTGGGAGTCCCCGGAATGGCTGGAAGGGCATAGCGCATTGGTGACGGCGCTTGATAAACGGGGACATAGATACGCTCAACAACGCTTCCAGAACGATTGGGGGCTGGTGGTGTATTATTAGCTAGAAGTGGAAGTGCTGGTAGATTACCAGTTGCTTGCTCACGACCAAGGGCTATTTGGTTAGTATTTGCCTGACTGGAAAATCCTGGATTGAAAGATTTTTGATTGCTTTTTGCTCCTTGCTTATCTATAACAGCCAGCGATTGGAGCATATAGTCAACTAACTCTGCCTCAATTTCTGTTTTTACGGGCAACCGTGACTGCGATTGCGGCAATAGAAGCGCCGACTCAGGCAATTTATTATTTAAAAGATATACGACTCCAGACTGCACCAAGTAAATCGTGCTAGCGATCGCCACGCCTAAAGTTGTTCCGATAATCAGCAGTTTGCCCAAAACCGAACTAGTTTTTTGACGCTTTCTACTAACTGGTTTAACAGTAGAGGTGTCAAATACAACGGTACTCAATTGCTTGTGCCGATCTTGAGCAACTGACTGTACTCCTTGATTCCAAGTAATCTGTGGTATCATAACTGTTTGCAGAGGCACATATTCTGGAGGCGATTGGCGTTGAGCTTGGGCGGAAACTCCAGCAACAAAGTGGCTCGATCTGTTCTGACTACTGTGCCTAACAGTTTGAGAAGGCAGATTACCACTAGCATCCAGAATGTAGTCGATATCGGCAAAGAGTTCATCCATTAGGCCATCAGCATAGTTTTCTATCGACCAAGGCTCGTTGGTGATTAAGTCTTCTGATGGTTCTGGTACTATGAGACGGGTGCTGGCTTCTTGTAACATAGACGTTCTGGGTTGTTGCTTGGACGAGGAAACGCCACCCCTACTGACTTGAAAGTGCTGAGTGCTGAGTGCTGAGTGCTGAGTAAAAATACCAGTTCCCAGTTTCCAGTCCCCAGTTCCTCTTTCATACTTGGTGGTGATACTTGTTTCATTGAGACTGCCTGGAAATTAGGATTATCAGAGGAGGCAGGTAGAGGGCAGTTATTACTGAAGTAAATAAGTATGAATAAAAACTTCAGCTTTGGGTAATTACCCGGTCTAAAAATCAGAATTGTATTAAGACGTGTTGAGCGAGATACAAAGCTTGGAGCCGCTTTGCCTCCGATCTTGCGCCTATCCTATGCAGTTGTGCGTGGGTTACTCCTGCCTGGTTGTTGAGCGTAGTCGAAACACTGCCTCCTGAATAATGAAACATCCAATCCCCCATCTGATTCAGATAAGTTGATTGAGTGTTGGTATTAAACTCAACTTTCATCTGGGGATTGTTGATGATGCCACTACTAATCTTGATGTCATCTATCATACCAATCTCTCTCCCTACTACTATACTCAGTCTTTATCAAGCTTGTGTTAAGCTAACGCTGGAAACTCTGACTGGCTCTTGGTTCTACGCAATTCTAGATATAATAATAAGGCGTTAATATCCGCTGGGTTTACACCACCTATACGTGCAGCTTGACCAAGGGTGAGTGGTTTTATGTGAGTCAGCTTTTCCCGTGCCTCTTTAGAAAGAGTATCAATTGTTGTGTAGTCTAAATCTCTAGGTAACTGGCGGTGAGCTTGGCGGGCAATTTGGTCAATTTGATTTTGTTGCCTAGCGAGATAACCAGAATATTTGATGTCAATTTCTGCGCCTTCTTTCTCGGCCCGGTTGAGGTTAGGGTTTCCCAGTCCGAACCTGTCGAGGTCAACGTAATGTAATCCTGGACGCCGCAACAAGTCATTGAGGGTAATCGAACCTTTAATTGCTTGTTGCGTATCAGATGCGATCGCTATTCCAATTTCATCATGTTCTTTAACTCGTATGGCTTGCAATCTTTGTTTTTCTGTGGTGATATTACCCTGTTTTTGAGTAAATATATCCCAGCGGCGATCGTCAATTAAACCAATCTCCCTTCCCAAGGGTGTCAGACGTTGGTCGGCATTGTCAGAACGCAATAGCAATCGGTACTCTGACCTACTTGTAAGCATCCGGTAAGGTTCCCGTAGGTCTTTTGTACACAGGTCATCAACTAGCGTCCCAATGTAACTTTGCTCGCGGGCAAAGACAACCATTTCTTGAGAGCGAACAAATCGAGCGGCATTAATTCCCGCCACCAGCCCTTGAGCAGCAGCTTCTTCATAACCTGTGGTGCCGTTAATCTGCCCAGCACAAAACAGTCCGGCAATCTTTTTAGTCATCAGTGTGGGGTAACACTGAGTTGCTGGTAAATAGTCATATTCCACTGCATAGGCGGGACGCAGCATCACACATTTTTCCAAACCAGGGAGAGTCCGCAACATTTGCAGTTGCAAATTTTCTGGCAACCCTGTAGAAAACCCTTGAATATAAAGTTCGGGTATATCCCTTCCTTCTGGTTCAATAAAGATTTGGTGGCTTTCTTTGTCGGCAAAGCGGACAATCTTATCTTCGATACTGGGACAATAGCGCGGCCCTTTGGCTTCCACCCAACCGCCATAAACTGGCGACAGGTGCAAATTTTCTTGAATCAGGCGATGGGTTTCGGGGGTTGTGCGGGTGATGTAACAAGGCATCTGTTCCCGTTCTACCCACACATCTGGGTCAAAGCTAAACCAGCGCACATCTTCATCTCCTGGCTGGATCAGCATTTTACTGTAATCTACCGATCGCTTATCTACCCGCGCTGGAGTTCCAGTTTTAAGTCTGCCGGTTTCAAATCCCAGGCGATTTAGGGTTTGTGTCAATCCTTCAGCCGCAAATTCCCCAGCGCGTCCGGCTGGCATTGATTTGTTTCCAACCCAAATTTTGCCTCCCAGGAAGGTGCCGGTTGTCAAGATGACTGCTTTACATTGGAACCCGACACCAAAATATGTTTCAACCCCAATGACTTCATCATTAGCGCCCAGCACCAAATCTGTTGCCATACTTTCGCGGATTGTCAAGTTTTCTTGATTCTCAACAACATTTTTCATCACGGCTGCATATTCGCGCTTGTCCGTCTGGGCGCGTAATGCCCAAACAGCAGGCCCCCGTGAAGAGTTGAGGATACGTTTTTGCAAGTAGGTGCGGTCTGCTAGTTTACCAATTTCTCCGCCGAGTGCATCTACCTCATGAGTCAACTGAGATTTAGCTGGGCCACCTACTGCTGGGTTACAAGGTTGCCAAGCGATTTTATCCAAGTTGAGCGTCAATAGCAGGGTACGACAACCGAGGCGTGCAGAGGCAAGAGCTGCTTCGCAACCGGAGTGACCTGCACCGACGACTATGACATCAAAAGCGTCTTGGAATTCAACGGAATTGTGCATGGTCATACTTACAGGATCGGCAAGCTTAGAGTTCTTTTCAATTTTAACTGTTCCAGTGGTTTCATGGATGTAACTTTCTAATAAAAAAGTTATCAAACTTACTAGTACTCACTTAAAGGCAGGATTTCATTTTTTAACTTTAGAGAAAGTAAAAAATATCATTTTTTAAAATTTGTGACAACATTCCGGTTTGGCGATCGCAGTTATTGTTCAGAGCGTTAACCCAGCACCAATTAATTTATCACTGGTATATATTAGATATTTTCTCGAATTTGGATTATACGATAGTTCAATGCCGATAAACTATCTGTGATTTTAAGTTATCAATAATCAATGCCGCCTAAAAAATATCAATTCTATTCTTGAATCACTAAGTAATTATTTAGAATGAAACTTACCCTCAGAAATCAAAGAAATATTAATAGGTTTATTAGAAAGACAAGTTTCATCAGTATCGTTATATTGATGATTTTTGTATTAGTAGCTAGCAATGAGATTACCCACCACAAAGTTGCTATAACTGCTCAACCATTACAAGAATGCTTGATTAATAATTCATTACCTTGTATAGATACCTCTAAAAATACAAGATCGGAACCATTTATTCCCGATCCCAAATTAGATGCTAAACAGCGTTTTTTATCTGCGATCGCTAGAAAATTAGCCACAATTCCCCAGCTCGGTACTTATGAATATACTTTGCTGCGAAGCTATGGTGCAGTATTCGTAAATCCCGATGTTGGGATTAAACTACCGCCAAAAGATATTTTTGCTAATGAACAAGAAACCCAAGAGTTTCAAGCTACTTTAACAATGGGTCATGTTGATGGCACTAACGACTGTTATTTACAAAAATCGGCGGCTGATGCTTTAAATAAAGCGCGAGTCCAACAACAAATTCCGCTAAAATCTGGTTATGGCTCTGGTGATTGTACTCGCACTTTCAACACGAATTTAAGATTTTGGCACAAGTATGCTAACGATCGAGTTTTAGCAAAAGTTCAACAAGGTAAAGAAACAACAATTCTCGGTTTAGTTGCCCCCCCTGGAACTTCACAACATCTCTGGGGATTAGCAATTGATTTACGCGTAGGTAGTAAAGAACAGAGAAAAGCTCTTAATCAAAATGGTTGGTTTCAAACTGTAGAAAATGATACTCCCCATTGGACTTATGTGGGTTTATCTGAAGATAATTTACCTTTGTTTGGGTTTAAAAAACAAGCTATTAGAGGCATTACTTATTGGATTACGCCGCTTTGATTGTTCAAGAGCATGAAAACTTGGGAATACTAAACTTAAATGTGTATTGTCAGGGATTTAGCTATGCCAAATGAAGCTGCTAACCAGGAGCAAGACTTCCTAATTGATTTATTAAGAGCGACTTATCAAAATCAGGAACTATATCCAATTCTGCAACATAACTTAAGTAAACTCAACGATAATTTAGCTTTAAAGCTGCGAAAATGGGTAAGCGATCGCTTTGCTAAAGAACCTGCCATTGCTATTAATTTAGCTAGAGTTATTATCAAACTGAGTACCATTATTCAAGAGTTTGAACAAGGGAACATTGCTAGTAATTTAGAAATAGCGATTGCAGGTTATGAAACCGTTTTACAAGTGTGTACCCGTGAAGCTTTTCCCAAAGAATGGGATATCGTTCAGCAAGCTTTAATAACAGCTTATCAACAACGCCAGTATATTCTCTCCAGAACCATTGGTGAACTGCGAGAGCAGACTGTCCAAACTCAAAGTCAGATTAATACATTAACTGAGCAGTTACAAGAAGAATTACAACAAGCAAAATTACAAGTTAATGACTTAACAACAACAATTACGGAGTTAAAACAGGAAACGAATAGTTCAGAGTCAGCGCCAGAAATAACGTCTTTAATCGCTGAGTTAAAAGAGTTAAAGCAGCGTCAGATTCGTGTAGAGCAGTTTACTTCCAAGGTTCATGCTTCACCTAATATTGGGCAGTTCAATACAGCTATTTTTTATGATATTGAAAATCTCACAATGGGTAGAAGCAACCCTAACCTAAATTTTTCTCTGAAACAAATTCAAACAAATCTAGAAAATACTAACCTAGTTAATAAAATTGCTATCCAATGTGCTTATGCTGACTGGAGTGATTCTCGATTAAGGCTACTCAAGAATGAAATTCAAGAACTTGGCATCGAAGCAATTCAAATTTTTGATTACAGCCATAAACGGAATGCAGCAGATATGCAACTAGCCATTGATGTTATGGAATTAGCCCAGAGTCGTCCTACGTTGCAAGTTTTCGTTATTGTATCAGGCGATGGTGCATTTGCCGCTTTAGCTAAAAAGCTCCATGAGTATGGAAAAACTGTAATTGGATGTGCTTACGAAGGACAAATTAATCGTATTCTCAAGTCTGTTTGCGATTGCTTTATACCTATACCTGCTCCCCAGGTAAAAATAGAGGATATTCCAACTAATGAAGTAACTAGCGAAAGTTTATTAAATGATAATATTTTAATAGTAACTAATAAAGTTTTGCAAGATTTAAAGCAGAATATCGAGCAATTAAATCAGCTTCAAGAAGGTGGTATTTATCTGAATCAGATTTACCACATCTTGAAAGATAATATTCCCAATTTTGACCAAAAAAGAAAACAGCATGGTTACAAATTGGCAAAATTTTTAAAAAAAGTCATTGAAGGAACAGATATTTGTCTATCGAGTGATAATAATAAATTAATTTTGAGAGAAACGTTAACTTTAGGCTCTAATGGCTCATCAAATAGAACTTTAAATGGTGGTACCCCTTATTTAAGGACTAGAGTGCTTACTACAAACTCCGTCACCTAATTCTGAATTTTGGCGACTGACGTATGTATTCTGTTTTGATAAATTTCAAAATAAAAATCCAGTTAATCTTTACAACAAGTACAGGTAATTTAGCAAATAAAACTTTTTTATCTTTAGCTTTGTTCTTCAACTCTTGTAAAAGTACTTTTTACAAAAGTTGAAAAAAGAGTATGCTATTGACGACTGTTATTCATTAACAATCGTAAAGCCTTCATAATCAACGACTCCACTTACAGCATTTGGTAAATTAACGTTACCAAGTAAGGTGGCAGTTGCAAAGCCAGCGCCATTAGTATTTGTGGCACTACCTATACCTAGACCCGATCCAATACTGCACGCTTTGTGGATTTTTAACTCGGAATTGGATTTAGGGAAAAGGTTACTGGGTTTAGGTTAAAGGTTTTTCCTTTCCGCTTCCCCTTTTCCCCAAAACCCGACAAGTATTGAGACCCGATCTGTAGCAGCAAAGATCAATATCACAAAAAAGCAAGCCGATGAAGTCATTCATCGGGTGCAATCAACAAGGCTGGTATGCAAGACCAAGACAGTACGGACTTAATCGTGTGGCTTTGAGTGCCGAACAAGTGATTGCGTTGTTGGGAGTTAGAGCGACAGTAGCGGCTTAGTTGCTAAAGGTAGAAAGGGCGATTACTTCCCAAGACAAAAGCAATCGCCTCCAAAATCTAATCGCTTAAGAAGTACCAATCATGACACAAAGTACAGCAAGTAACCTCTTACTTCAAGTAGATGAGTGTCAAGAGAAAATTTTCCTACTTGCTACAGATGTGAATGCAGAGGTGTAAGAAATCCCTAGTACTGCAAGTGAGAAAGGCGTAGGCGTAGCCCGCCTTCGGCATCGCAGTCCAAGAGAAAAGCAATCGCCGCTCAACCGAAATTTAGACAATCGAAATCATCATGTCAAAAAAGCGGGGGCATTATTGATATCATGTCCGGGTAATCACTTATGATTACCGGATCTGTGCAAAAATCCCAAAAGTCTCTTTCCCCCAGCAAGAACTGCCCTCTAAATAATAAGTCTTCAACCGGACATGATATGACTGCGGGTTATGCCGCGATCGCTAACAGAAGAAATTCTGTCCAGCTTGGAATTGTTATGTTTTGAAGCTTAAAGCTATAGAATTTTTACGTTTTTTTCTATTCTCCATGACCTCAATTAAGACTTAAATGATAGCGATCGCACCTCAATTAAAATAAAACTATGAAAATCCCTGAATTATTACTTGATTCCATGCTCCCCTGCACCAACGAACTGACACGACTCAAAGCAGTGTATCAATTTCAGGGTTTGGATGCTCTACCCAATCGGGCATTAGATGACTTAACAGCACTGGCAGCCGATCTGTGCGAAACTCCAATGGCACTGGTGAGTTTTATCGGAGCCGATCGCCAGTTGGTTAAATCTAAAATAGGAATCACATTAACAGAAATTCGCCGAGACCTCGCGTTTTGTAACTACACCATTCGCCAGTCAGATATATTTGTGATTCCAGATACCCTGGCCGATCCCCGCTTTGCCACCAATCCCTTCGTTATAAATGCTCCTAATATCCGGTTTTATGCCGGAGTCCCCCTGGTAATCACTGGCGGTTGTGTCTTGGGTACACTCTGCGTCATGGACATTGAACCGCGCGATCTGAATCAGAAACAACGGAAAGGATTGCAGACACTCAGCCACCAAGTAATAGCGCAATTGGAGCTAAAGCGCAACACCACGAAACTGCGTCAAACGATCCCGGAAATCAAACAACTAAAACAGCAATTGATTACCCAGGAATTGGTTGGTCAACAAGATTCAATTCTGTTTAACCTGGCAAATCAAATTCGTAATTCTCTGGATCTGGACACGATTTTACAAACGGCAGTGAATGAGATTCATGCTCTGTTGCAAGTCGATCGCTGTGACTTTGTGTGGTGTCTGCCTAACAAAGATCGGTTCAAGTTTATGGTGACTCACGAAGCGACGAACCCAGAGATTCAGATGGCGTTGGGTGAACTTTCCTTAGGGCCAGGCTCCGTTCTGGCAGAAACTATCTTAAATCTAAATATGCTAAGGATTGAGGATGTTTCTACTACCTCAGAAGCACTCACTCCAGAGGATCGCGCCCTGCTGCATCAACTGGCAGTAACCTCGGTGCTGTTGCTGCCACTGAGAACCCATTCTGGTCAATTGGGTGCTATTGTTTGCCATCACTGTCGCGGTTCGCGCCAATGGACTGATAGTGAAGTCCGGTTACTCAAAGCTGTTACCGATCAAGTAGCGATCGCTCTCGATCAAGCAGAACTGCTTGCCCAAACACGAGCAACCGCCTTGGCAGCTCAAACTCAAGCCACCTATCTGGGGAACGCCCTGAGCCAGTTACAGCAAACCCAAATGCAACTGGTACAGCAAGAGAAGATGTCGAGCCTGGGACAATTGGTGGCCGGAGTTGCCCACGAAATCAACAACCCGGTCAACTTTATTAACGGTAATATTGCTTATGCAAGCGACTATGTTCGGAATTTGCTGGAACTATTGCATCTTTATCAGGCAACCTATCCCAATGGAACTGATGCTATTCAGGAAAAGATAGAGTTCATCGATCTTGATTTCTTGATGCAAGATTTGCCTAATCTATTGTCGTCGATGCAAATGGGTGGAGAACGAATTCGGCAAATTGTCCTATCTCTGCGCAACTTCTCGCGCTTGGATGAAGCCGAGATGAAACCTGTGGATATCCATGAAGGGATTGACAACACGTTGTTAATTTTGAAGAGTCGGTTGAAATTAACTAGTGCCAAGTTTGAGATTCAGGTGATTAAAGCATACGACAATTTACCGCCTGTTGATTGTTATGCGGGGCAATTGAATCAAGTATTTATGAATCTTTTGGGTAACGCGATCGATGCCTTAGATGAAACACCTAATCCGATTATTACCATTCAAACAGAACTTATTAGTAAAGAAAAATCGGGTAGTTCCGATTTCTCCCAACCCTCCCACGCAGATAGTGTAGTGATTCGGATTCGAGATAACGGTTCTGGGATGACAGAAGCAACCCAGCAAAAACTGTTCAATCCATTCTTCACCACCAAACCCATCGGTAAAGGAACCGGGCTAGGGCTGTCCATCAGCTATCAAATTGTGGTTGAAAAACATGGCGGCATTTTGAAATGTTCATCAGAACTTGGGAAAGGCAGCGAGTTCTTGATTCAAATTCCGGTTGAGCCTCTGGTTAAAAGTACTTGAAGTATGTATAAAATTATCAAAATATCAATTGTTCAAGTCTGACTTTGGGAATGCTAGGCTAAACGCCAACGATGATTGACTCATCGACTTGTAAAGTATGTCAAATGGTACGACAAGCTCACCGATTGTTCTCGCGCTTGATGATAGCCCTGTGATTCATCAATTGATTAAACGAGCGCTAGAACCGGGCTATCAAGTAATAACAGTCGCTAACGCGGTTGATGCCCTGTCGATCATTTATCATCAACGGATTTCAGTCTTGCTATTGGATGTGCAAATGCCGGATGTAAACGGGTTGGAGTTTTGCCGCACGGTGCGGAGTCTGCCCCAGTTTCAGCATTTGCCCGTGATTATGGTGACTTCTCAAGATTCCCCCTTCGATCGAGTGAAGGGTCATTTGGCGGGTGCAACAGAATATCTGATCAAACCTTTTGATGCTGAACAATTGCGAGAAGCTGTACAAAAATTTATTGGCTCCTGATGTGCTTGTTAATCAAACTTGGGCGTGAGCGCTCAGTTGAACGCTGCCCACCCCACAATAGTTATATAAATACTTAGATATGCAAATTAGATGTGGTTTAGCTTAACAGTATGCGATGGGTAAAACATTAGCGCAGAATGAGGATTTGCTAAGATTGGCACAGCCAGTTTTCTATCCTGACAGCCTTGCGGCGGCGATCGCAAAGATTTCTACCCATGACTCAAACTGCACCCAACGTCCCCAAGTTGATGACAATGGAGCAATACCTTGCCTATGACGATGGTACTGACACGCGCTATGAGCTTGTAGATGGAGAGTTAGTAGAAGTGCCGACTGAATCCCCAGAAAACTGCAAGCTTGCCAAACTCCTCATGTTGGAATTAGCAAAATACATTTCGATTGTGCTGATCAACCTCAAAGATATGGAAATTGTGGTGAGTGGCAAACGAGCAAAGGTGCGCTTACCCGATTTGACCATACTGAGTGAAGAAGGATACGCAACGCTGGTAGGACAACGCCGCAACACGATTACCCAAGATATGCCACCGCCAATCTTGGTGGTTGAGGTGGTTTCACCTGGACAAGACAACCGCGACCGAGACTATCGTTACAAACGCACAGAATATGCAGCGCGAGGGATTGCGGAATACTGGATTATTGACCCGGAAAAGCAACAAATAACGCTGTGCTTATGGGTGAATGGGCAATATGAAGACACGATTTATACGGGTAACACCCCCTTAGCATCGACGATCGTTCCTGGTTTTAAGTTGAGTGCTGCTCAGATTCTGGCATTTGGACAAAATTAGCTCCTTGGATTAAGATGCGTTGCACGTTATAGCTACGCCTAACCCAATACGGTTCGGATAAGCATTTTGAACTCAAAATAGGGTTTGGGGAAAAGGGAAATGGGTTTGCGGTTAAAGGTTTTTTATTCCCCTTTCCCCTTTAACCGAACCGTATTGACACCTAACCCCGCCGATATAGCGGTCGCCAGGTAGGTTAGGACATAAACTGAATATAGAACCAAGACACCAAGAGACTTTCAACCCTGTCCTCTGTCACCTGTTCCCTGTCCCCTGCTATAACTGGAAATTCGATTCAATAGCATGGGAGCAATTTCGCCGATCGCCAAAATATGTTGGGCGGCTCCCAAAGCGATCGCTTCTTTGGGCATCCCGAAGACAACGCAGGTTTGTTCATCCTGGGCAATGGTAGTACCTCCGGCTTGAGCGATCGCTTGTAATCCATCTGCACCATCCCGCCCCATACCAGTCAGCAAAATACCAACCGCCGATCGCGGGTAGCAGATGGCAACGGCTTGAAACAAAGCTGTCACCGAGGGACGATGCCCGGAAACAGGAGGGGTGCTGACGGTGGTTAATCGCCCTTGAGTATCGAGTTGCAGGTGTTGTCGTTCGGGAGCGAAGTAGACAGTACCCGGTTTGGGAAATTCTCCCGGTTGGGCGATCGTCACGCGCAGGAAACATTCTGCTGCTAGCCAATCTACCAGTCCTTGCAGAAATCCTTCGCTGATATGTTGGACGCACAGAATGGGTACGGGAAAGTTGGCAGGCAGTTGTTTGAGAATCGCGTACAATGCCTGGGGGCCGCCTGTAGAAGCTCCGATCGCCACGACTTTGGGCAGGGATGGCAAATTACGAATGGGGAACTGCAAGTTACTGACAGGTTTTAGGCTGAATGGTTCTGGCTTTTTGGGGCTAACAGGATGCGTTCTGGGTTCTACCGTCGCACGGGAAGTGTGGCGAGTAAAGACTGTAACCCCTGCCAGAACTTTGATCCGGTTGATTAATTCGTGCTTGACTTGTTCGTAGTCTGAAAGTGAGTCAATGTTGGGTTTGGGAAAAACATCCAAAGCACCCGCTTGCAGCAGTTTAAAAACATTGCGGGAATCTTCTTGAGTGTTGACGGAGGTGCTGATTACCAGAATGGGACGGGGATAGTCTGTCATAATTCGGCGGGTGAGTTCCAGTCCATCCATTTTGGGCATGTGTAAATCGGTGCAGATTACCTGGGGCTGTGCGGCTGGAATTCGCTCCAATGCTTCCACGCCATTGCGAGCAGTTCCCACTACATCCACTTCCAGGGAACTCGCCAGAATTCGCTTGAGGATGGTTAAGGCGACGAGCGAATCCTCCACCAGAAAGACGCGAATCGGGGCAGAGTTTTTCATGAATTGACAGTAAGTTGAGATTTTATAGCAGGAGGCAGGAGGCAGTGTTTCGACTACGCTCAACAACCAGGCAGAAGGCAAGAGGTAAAACTATTACTATTCCTAGCATTCACGTTTTCAAAATGTCCTAACCTATGTGACTACAGCTATACGAGAAAATTCTTCTTCATTCATCCAAAAACCTCTACACTAAGCGTTTGAGGGCTGACAGCAAGGCTTCTTGATTAAAGCTGCCTTTGATAATGTAAGCATTGGCTCCGGCTTCCGCACCCCGACGTTTATCTTCATCGCTGGCAAGGGAAGTAACCAGGATAATTGGAAGTTCGCTATATTCTTGATATTGGCGGATTTTGGCAGTTAACCCCAAACCATCGAGATTTGGCATTTGCACATCGCTAACAACGGCATCAACGGTGTGCGATCGCAGCTTGTTCAATCCATCCAAACCATCCACAGCAGTAATTACTTGATAACCTGCGGTTTCTAAAATCCGCTTTTCTTGCGTGCGTGTGGCAATAGAATCTTCCACTAATAAGACGGTTGGTTTTGTGGGTGCAACTTGACGTGTTTGGGTAGAAGAAATGGACTGCGATCGCGATCGGGCTGACTTCACCAAATCCTGGGGATTCAGCACCATACACACATCTCCAGTGCCTAAAATTGTTGCTCCCGAAACATTGCGGACTCGTTTAAGTAACTGACTTTGGGGTTTAATCACTACATCTTGCTCATCTACTAAGGCATCTACCACTACACCCAGTTGTGCTTGCCCAACCTGAAGAATAATACAGGAAAGTGCTGTTTCTTGAGTTAACCCAGATGACATCGGCGGCAGTTCTAATAGATCGGCCAACTGCACAATCGAAATCGGTTGGCTATCCCGAATTATTGTGTCCCGTCCCTCCAAGGGAAAAATCTCTTCTGATTTGATTAAGCAAGCGGTTTGCACAAACTCCACTGGGATGGCATAAGGCATTTGGTTCACTTGTACAATCAAGACATGGGCGGTTGCCAAGGTGATACCGAGATTGACGCGCAGCGTACATCCCTGTCCGGGAAACGATTCTACCTGAATCGTACCTTTCAATTTCTCAACATTAGTTTGCACTACATCCAGCCCCACACCCCGTCCTGATACTTCTGTAAGCAAGGGAGCTGTTGAAAATCCCGGTGCGAAGATCAACGCTTGGATCTGGCTGGGAGTCATTGCTGCCGATTCTTCCTCCCCGCAAATGCCCCGTTTCACCGCTATTTGTTTGATTCTATCCAGGTCAAGCCCCCGGCCATCATCACTGATTTCCAGCACAATGTTAGTGGGAGTCTGGTAAGCCCTGAGCCGAATCGTTGCCGTTGTTGGTTTTCCTAGCCGTTCCCGTTCCTGTGGTGGCTCAATCCCATGATCGATCGCATTCCGCAGAATGTGCATTAGCGGATCTTTCATTTCTTCCAACAGGCGTTTATCGGCAAGGGTGTCTTTGCCTTCTGCGATCAACTCCACCAATTTTCCCTGCTGCTGCGCCAGATCGCGCACCATCCGAGGAAAGAGGTTGAAAATCGTTGCAAAGGGCAGCAATCGCAGGGTACGAATACCTTCTTCTAGATCGCTACTTAGTTGTTCCAGTCGGGTTGTGTCTTCCGAAAGGGAACTCTGCAAGGTTTTCACCAAATGACCCAATTGCTCTAATCGTTTTTCCGAGTGATGATGAAAAGTTTCTAGACGTTGCAGGGCGACATCACCTTGTTGCTCTCGGCTGAACGCAAACCGATTAGTGAATAAATCTCGATTCCATTCTTCCCACAAATTGGCGATCGCCTCAATTTCTCCCAGCCGATGAGCAATCCGAATTTTGGTTACAGTTAACTCCCCTGCTTGCGTCATTAATGTATCCAGGTGGCGAGTACCAACGCGAATGGTTTCGATGCGGTAGCTATTGGTGGGGGATTTTGGATTTTCGACTTCGGCTTCGTTCTGTCGAACGATTTTGGATACTTCGACTTCGCTCAGTACAAGTTTTGGATTTTGGATTGCTCCGTTTTCCTTTAGCTCTCGATCCTTATCGAAAGTATTGTTTTGTACTGTATTTATGAATTCAATACTGTTGACTTCTGGTTCCTGACTTGGATTATTTTCCCTTTTCCCTGGTTGCGCTCCCATCAATTCGGCCAGAACAGAAAAGGTATCAACCTTGGCAGGTTCTCCGGTGACGGCTTCATGAACGAGTTTGCGGATAGCAGCGATCGCATGAGCGAGGCGTTCATAAGGTGAATCTGTTGTACCCTTGCCCAATGAGGATGCAGGATTTTCTTGTTGCTTGAGTTGAGTCAAAACATGCTCAATTTGATGTGCCAGAGTGCCTATATCTTTGATTCCCAGCATATTGGCATCGCCTTTGAGAGAATGCGCCTCTCGCATCAAGGCTTCCAGGACAGCCAGATCGTCAGGATGGTTTTCCAAATGCAGCAATCCATCATCCAGGTTTTGCAGGTGTTCTTCGCTAGCTACTTTGAAAACGTCTCTCAGTTCTTCATCATCGATCATCATGGTGTTATCTCAGGGGTTAGGGGACAGGGGGCAGGGGGCAGGGAGCAGGGGGCAGGGGAGCAGGGGGATGGAAAAGAGGACTTAGGGCAGGGTGAGCTTTGCAGGGGAAAAGTTTCCCCTTTTCCCCCTGCTCCCTTCTCCCTTGCTTCTTCATTCCCCCCTGCCCCCTGCTCCCTGCCCCTTTTCCTCTTCATTAAATGGTTGCCTTGAGTGCTTGCGCTGACTCGTTTAGTTGTTGAGTAGCAGAGCGGATTTGGCTAATGCCACTGGCAGTTTCACGCGCAGCAATATTTAGGTCATTCATGGCAGAGACAATTTGCTGAATGGCGATCGCTTGCTGGTTGATATTGAGTGAAATCTGTTGACTGTTGATGACAATGTTATTCACTGCACCTTCTACACCTGCAAAGGATTCTGATGTTTCCTGGGCAATTCGCGTCCCTTCTTCCACAGTTTTAGTGCCTTCATGGGTGACAACGACAGTGATGCTGATGGCAGATTGAATGTCCCCTACCAAGGTGCTAATCTTTTCGGTTGATTTTTTGCTCTGGTCTGCTAGTTTGCGAATTTCAGCAGCGACAACGGCAAAACCTTTACCATGCTCTCCTGCCCGGACTGCTTCTACAGCCGCATTTAACGCCAGCATATTAGTCTGGCTTGCCAATTCGCCCACCAAACCAGAGATACTGCCAATCTGCTTGGTTTGTTCATTTAAGCGTGTGATATGCTCTGCAATGGCCGCGACTTTCTGCTGTAGGGTTTCCATGCCCTTGAGGGTGCGTTTTACAGCATCAGCACCGTTACCTGCAAGGGCCAACGCTTGCCGTGCGCCTGCTACCGCCGATTCTGCCTGTTCGGCTGACTGCTGCGATGAGGCTCCCAATTCATCGATGGTGATAGTGGTTTGATTGACAGAAGTTGCCTGCCGAGTCGCAGTCCGTTCTTGCTGCTCAACCGCAGCGGCGATTTCATTGGTGGAGGCAGCCATTGTTTGAACAATTTGAGCAATTTTGCCTGTCAACGGTTTAGCAATTTTGTTGCTCAGAAAAAATCCTAGTAAGATTGCCCCCAGAGGCCCAGCAATAATACCAGTAAGCACCCAACTTGTGGTCAAGCGGGTATCGTCACTGGCGGCTTTGTTTGCATCTTCAGCAGTATCCTGATTAATTTTGATCAGTTGCAATAATGAGTTAGTTGCAGCCGCAAAGGAAACATCATTTTTGACAACAGCGTTTTGTCTGAGTTTTGTTAGTCGTTCGGCAGCAGCGATCGCCACGTTCATTTCTGGAGAATTTTCTCGCTTCTGGCTGGTCAATTCCAGCTGTCTGGCAGTGGGATTTACAACACCTAACTGGGTAAAAGCCTGGTAAGCCTGAAGATAAGCAGCATGATCCTGCTTCCACGCCTGCCACTGTTGCTTAAACGTCTGATAGAGTTTGTCCTCGTCGGGGCCGCGGGGCGTGGTTTCATATTCCTCAAGACCTGCGTCAATCTGCTTCCAGGCTGCCTGCATTCGATTTAACTCAGCTTGTTTGGCTGCGGTGGGTAGTTCGGGGTTGATAATCGCTCGCTCTGCCGACTGGATCTGGGTCTGCCCTTCATTAACTCTCCACAATCCGTCGATGCTGGGGAGGCTGTTATTACTGAGAGTGTCGATATGGCTGCTTAATTGATGAGTACCCCGCCAGCCGAAAAACCCAACCACCAAAACAACACCGCCCATCAGCAAAAACGATCCCATCAATCGTCCATGCAGAGACATATTTTTTAACATAGCTGTAACTCCAATACATTTTTAGACAACGGCTTTTAGTTCTTGAGCGGCATCATTCAGTCGTTGGGTACCAGCTTTAATTTGACTAATACCAGAGGCGGTTTCCCTAGCAGTAATATTAAGCGAGTTCATAGTTTCTACCACTTGTTGCACTGCGATCGCCTGTTGATTGGAAGTAAGAGAAATTTGTTGACCATTTAGCGCGATCGTTTTGATGGCATCCACAATTTTTTCTACGGTTTTCGTGCCTTCATCTGTCACCATAACGGTGGAATTGGTCGATTTTTGAATGTCTAAAACCAGTACATTAATTTTTTCAGCCGATCGCTTACTCTGGTCTGCCAGTTTGCGAATTTCGGCAGCAACAACCGCAAAGCCTTTGCCATGTTCCCCGGCTCGCACGGCTTCTACTGCCGCGTTGAGCGCCAGCATATTAGTTTGACTTGCTAAGTCACTAACCAGGGTGGAGATCGTGCCGATTTGATTGGTTTGTTCGCTTAGATGGAGAATTTGGCTGGCAATATCGCCTACTTTCTCGCGTAGACTCGATTGGCTCAACTGTCCCTCTTGAGTGCGACCGTCTACCAGCAACAACACCTGCCGCGCCCCTGCGGCTGAGGCTTCTGCTTGTTCGGCAGACTGGCGCGAGGAAGCCGCCAATTCATCCATTGTCGTGGTGGTTTGGTTGACAGAAGTGGCTTGTTGGATAGTGGCGCGTTCTTGCTGCTCGATCGTCGTGGCAATTTCGGTTGTAGAAGTTGCGATCGCGCTGGCAGAGGCGTTCATCTGGCGGGAAGTGCGGCTAATGACCCAGATGCCAATCAAAACAGATACCACCAGAGAGAATCCACTAGCTAACATCACCGTGAACTTAAGGGCATTGAGTGCTTCTTGTTGCTCTTTGGCGGCAATTGCAAAAGTCTGATCTTCTTGCTGCTGCATTTCTTCAATCATGTCTACGACATCCTGCCCTTGATTGCGGGAATTTCCTTGACTCCAGCTTTCCACGGCTTCTTTGACTTTGCCCCGATCCACCTTTTCAATCAGGTTATCGTCAAAAGCAATCTGTTTATTCAGCAGTTCCTCTAGTTTGCTTAAAGACTGTCGTTCCTCTTGCGATCGGGCAAGTGTTATCAGTTTTGCTAGAAATTCCTTGGAATCCTTTTGAGTCTTTTGGTAACTCTCAAGCGATTGCTGATTTTTTTCTAACAAATAGCTTCGATTTGCCTTAGAATTACCTTGCACGCTAACAGAAAGATCGTCGAGTATTGAGTTAATGTCATAAGAAGACAATAAATTTTCTGACCGTTGGTTCACCGTGTTGATATTGACGATCGTCATTCCGGCAGAAATTAACAATGCCAGCACGGGAACTGCATACCCGCCAATAATCCAGTATCTTAGTCTCCAGTTTCGTTTGCTTTCCATCTTGCGATCTCCTGTAAGTCTATAAGTTCGAGAATTTCCAGATATTGCTAAGGGGAAGGAGGCAGGGGGCAGGGGGAAAGGGGAAAGGGAAAAGGGGAAAGGGGAAAGGGGAAAGAAAAGCTTTTAACCCAAACCTAGTAACTTTTCCCAAAGCCCAATTTCAAGTTAAAAATGCTTAACTGAACAGTATTGCGGTATACACACAAATTTCTTAATCTGCACCTTTGTTGCATTGACCTGCACCTTTGTTGCATTGACCTGCATCTTTGTTACATCGACCTGCACCTTTGTTACATCGACCTGCATCTTTGTTACATCGACCTGCACTTTTGTTGCATTGACTTGCACCTTTGTTGCATTGACCTGCACTTTTGTTGCATTGACCTGCACCTTTGTTACATCGACCTGCACCTTTGTTGCATTGCCCCCTTCCCCTTTCCCCCTGCCCCCTGCCCCCTGCCCCCTGCCCCCTGCCCCCTGCCTTTCAAGGGCAGGCTTTTAGGCTTTCGATAAATAGTTGAGAATGTTCTCAATTATTGAACGTAGTTTTAAGTTCTCAGACAATGGTTTTGGTTTTAAAATCCCAAAAATTTGTCTAATCAAAAAAACCTGCCCCAGAAAGCTGCCCCCTTCCCCCTGCCCCCTGCCCCCTGCCCCCTGCCCTTTCCCCTGATTACACAACACTCTGTAGCTTATAAGCTGCATCATTGAGTTGGTGAGTGCTAAGGCGAGTTTGACTGATGCCGATGGCTGTCTCTCTAGCAGAGCTATTGAGTGCATTCATTGCTTGTAAAATTTGCTGAACCGCAATGGATTGCTGGCTAGCGTTTAGCGAGATTTGCTGAATATTCAACACCATCCGGTTGACGGCATCGGTGACATTGATAAAGACCTCCACCGTCTGCTTAGTTATTGCCGCGCCCTGTTGAGCGGTTTTTGTACTTTCATCTGTCATCACAACGGTTGAGTTGATGGCGGATTGAATGTCATTCACCAGCACATTAATTTTTTCAGCCGATCGCTTACTCCGATCTGCCAGTTTGCGAATTTCGGCGGCGACGATTGCAAAGCCCTTGCCCTGTTCCCCCGCCCGGACTGCTTCTACTGCCGCATTTAGCGCTAGCATATTGGTTTGATTTGCTAGGTCGCTCACCAACCCGGAAATATTGCCAATTTGCTTAGTTTGTTCGTTCAGGCGTAGCATTTGGTCTGCTACTGCACTAACTCTGTGGCTCAAAGCTGCCATTCCTTCCAAAGTCCGGTTCAGTGATTGATTGCCTTGATCTGCCAAATTTAAGACTTGTTGAGCGCTGGTTGAGGCAGTAGATGCTTGCTGGGCAGACTGTTGAGCAGAGGCGCTGAGTTCGTCCATTGTAGTGGTAGTTTCGCTGACCGAGGCTGCCTGTTGGTTAGCAGTGCGTTCTTGTTGCTCGATTGTGGCGGCAATTTCAGCTGTTGAGGTGGCGATCGCACTGGCTGATTCATTTATCTGTCGAGCAGTGCGGCTAATTATCCAGATGCCAGTCAAAACCGACAACAGCAAGGAAAGTCCAGTCGCGGACAGAATTGTGAGCTTGAGCGTATCGAGCGCTGCTTGTTGTTCCTTGGCAGCCAAAATTACATTCTGGTCTTCTCGGCGCTGAACTTCATCGATCGCACTTGTCAGGCGATCGACCATACTGCGGGCATTTTCATGACTCCAGGTTTCAACAGCTTCCTGAAGCTTACCTTGATTCACTTTGCCAATCAAATCATCCTCAACAACCATTAAATTATTCAGCAGTCCCTCTAGCCTGGTTAATGACTGTTGCTCTTGCTCTGTTCTGGCAAGCGACATGAGCTTGGACAAAAGCTCGTTGAAGCTTCTTTGAGATTTTTGATATTCGTCAAAAGATGTCTGATTTTTTTCTAGCAAATAGCCCCGAACTGACTTAGAACCACTCTGCACATTCGTGGCAAGGGCATTAATCGCTGAATTAACTTTATAGGAAGAAACTAAATCTTGCGATCGCTGACTCACCAGGTTGATATTAATAAATATCAGTCCCGCAGAAATTACCAACGCCAGAATGGGAACTCCATAGCTGCCCATAATCCAGTATCTCAGTTTCCAATTTCGCTTACTTTGCATCTTGTTATTTCTTGTGAATGAATGAGTTCAAGGATTTGCCAATGAATGGCACTAAGTTAAAATACAGCCCTTGCTCTGACTGGTTCCCAGCCTGGAGGCTGGGAACCCATTCTGGGAGGCTCTGCCTCCTGTTTCTTGACCAGAGGCAGAGCCTCTCTGAATACATTCCCAGTCTTAAGACTGGGAACGAGACTAGACAAGCTTTTGGGCTTTTCTTAGTGCCATTCGATTTGCCAATATTTCTATCATTTGTAATCTTTGCGATCGGATTTTTGAATCAAGGGAAGATTGCACAACATTCCGTAGTTTATCGGCTGCGTTATCTCTGCGAGTTTGCTGCGAATCTCATTGATGATCTGTGGAACGAAACCTAACCCTAGATTTATAAGCGTTAGACTTCTTCATTGACAACCAACACCTCTGAAGTAAGCAATTTAGACAAATTGATAATGCTCATCATCCGATCGCGATAAGGTGCGACACCTTGGAGATAGTCGTCTTTGGCAGAATTCAAGGCAATTGGAGGTGCGGTCATTTGGGAGGGATGAATATACGTCACATCAAAAATGTCATCGACGGCAATGCCCGCCACTCGTCGATCCAGACGCACGACAACGGCTTGCTGATGCAATCGCACCCCATTCATGGGCAGATCGACTACATTATTGATGTTAATTAAGGTGACAATTTCGCCCCGCAAGTTGATGTTGCCAACAATGTGCGGCGGACAGCAGGGAATTGGGGTAATCTTGTGAATCTCGGTAAACTCATGCACCGTTTCTAAGCCAAACCCAAAGTACTCACCCGCCAACCCCACAACTGCTAGAGGCAAAAGCGATGCCGAATCCTCGTCATCAATCGAACACCGCAGAGTTTCAGTTCGCTCTTGCAAAATCTGTCGCTCCTGGGAATCGAAATGAGCGTATAAGCCTTGATTTAGGGCTGAATCAGAGGGGTGTTTTAGTGCGTCATTGACTGAGCCGTTGTTAAAATCAGACTCTATAAAAGCGTGCTGCATCAACAGTTCGGGATTGAGCAATGTAACGATGCCGTCCTCAAGGTTGGCAATACCAGTCACCAATCTATCCGGCAAACTCTCTTTTGCTCGATCGCAAACATCGGCAGCGATCCGATCGAGTGCGATCGCTTGCACGCTATCCACTTGATTGACGATGATTCCGAGTCGTTGAGTTTGCCACTCCACGACAATCATGCTGTCAGTCAATTGAAAAGGGGGACGTGCTTGTTCTACAAGGCGATATAAATCCATCACGGGGAGAAACTTTCCTCGCAGATTAATCACGCCTAAAATTGTGCTGGAAGTTTTGGCGATCGCAGTCACTTCTGGCAGAAAGAAGAGTTCTTGCACGGCTGTAGCCGAAATGCCATAGCGTGAATGATTGAGTTTAAACATTAAATAAGATTCATGGCTCATAACTAGTTGAATTTAAGTGCTTAAGAACGTGTGCTTTTAGTTGAGCAGTGGTTTGCTGATTATGGGAATCGACCGCTTCTTGAGGTAGATTTTGCAAAATTTCTAGAAGCGATCGCCAGGTTTTTTGAGCCTGTTTTTCATTTCCCTCTCGTTCGTATATAGAACCCAATTCCAGGTGAGCAGTAACAGAATTAGGAGCGAGATAAATAATACGTTTTAAGAATAATTTGGCACTGTCGCGATCTCCCTGCTCTTCGGCGATTTGAGCCAACAAATGATAAGGTTCGCTCGCCAATGGGCTGATCTGGAGTGCCTGCTGACACGCCTGATTCGCCTGGGAGTAATCGCCAAAATTCGCGTAAGCTTCTGCCATCAAACAATATGCTTGAAAGTGTTGGGGGGCAACAGCAATCAGTTGTTGGGCTATTTGAATGACATCGGCATAAGCTTCTTGAATTAGCGATTCCTGGGCTGCATCTAAAAGAGTTTGAGTGTTGGCGCTCGCGTCCAAGTCCGTCTCCAAGCTGGGGAGAGAGGGGTAAAAAATTTCGGTTTCCCTGCTTTCAATGGCAGCAGGTGTTATGGTATTCAAGACTTTGCTCTGCTCCTTGAGTAAGCTATGCCTTTGATAAACCGCAGATTGTGGAAAATTTTTGATTTGAAACGGTTCAGTTTTTTGCCCGTGTAATTCCGTGTGTCCTGTGAGCAGAAACCCTCCCGGTGCCAGAGAGCAGTAAAACTTGTCTATAACTTGGGCGATCGCCCTGAAGTCAAAATAAATAAACACATTGCGGCAAACAATCAAATCGAAATCGTGAATGCTAGACGCGTAAGCAAGAAAGTTATCCTGCATCAGGTTTCCAGGTTGAAATGTAACCATTGCTTGAATAGCAGGATCGATTTTCCAACCTTTTTTGTGGGATTGAAAGTAGCGATTTTTGATTTCTTCAGTGGTTGTCCGAAAAGACCAATCGCTGTAAATTCCTTGTTGAGCCAGGGCGATCGCGGGTTGATTAATATCTGTGCCTAAAATCAGAATGTCCCATGTCTGATTGTCAGGGATTAGTTCCTTCACCAGAATGGCAAGTGAGTAAGCTTCTTCACCAGTCGAACACCCGGCACTCCAAAGGCGTAATGTCGGCCGATAAAATTCTCCATTAGCAGCGTTGTACTGAGTTAAACTAAGCTTTCGTTTGCGCTCGATTAACTCTGGGAGCAGCTGATTTTTGAGCAGCGACATCTGCCCCTCATCCCGAAAAAAATAAGTTTCAGTGACAGTGAGTAAAGAGATTAGTTCTTGCCACTCTGTCGCACCAGGAACTAATTGATTTCTTGCCACCAAGAACTGATAATAATCATTGAGCGAGCATAATCCCAGCGCCCGGATGCGAGTTAAAAGATTTTTCTTTAATCTATCTTGATAGTGTGGCTTGATATGAATGCCGAATATATCAGCAATCAGATCGACCATCTGTGACAAACTAAAGTCATCACTGTGTTGAGAATTGGATTCAAGTAAAATGGGGCGATCGCCGAGCGTTTGATTCATCACTACATGATTTTCGAGCCGATACGCTTAGGTTTCCCATTTCAATCTCTTTATTCGGATTTGTATGATATTTGGTAGCGAAGCTTAACGAAGTTATCGCTACTTGAAGAAATAGGCAATACGATTATTCCTTTGGGCAACGGTGGTGATGAAAGTGCTTCTCGCTGGATGAAGGCGGCTGGTATTGCCATCGATGAAGAACACGATCGCAAGGTGGCGAATGCCATCAGTTAGTAGTGGAACGGGTTGAATACGGGGTTAATGCGGTTAAAGAATTACTCTGTACCCTGACGATTGATGAGCGGTGAAGCGTGATACTGGAGTTTGAGGATGTTGACACGGACAAATTTGCTCAATGGTGACAGATGCCCCACAGTGGACTGAGTGGATGGCGTGATTTTTTGGGCACAGATCGCGATCGCTAGTTTGTTGCTACATCACTAAGTAAGTCGGCGAGAAAAAACTAACTAGGTTATGAAATGTAAATACAGATAAAACCCTTACAAATGACCAATACTTCTCTACGAGAGGCTGCGCCAACGGCTTCGCGGTAGTTGAGCGCAGTCGAAACTCAGTACAAGTGACAAATGACAAAGGACAACCCTCTCCTGAAGGAGACGCTGCGCGAACACTAGTTAACTTTATTTGCGCCGACTTACTTAATTCAAAATTATTTATGATGATGAACATTGGAATAATCGAGCCAAAAAATAGCGGGTTTTTAGAAGTGATGCCAGAGGGAGAAGGCAGCGACTACTGGCAGATTGCAGCTGTACACATCAATGGCCAAGTCTTCTGCCCTAGCCCTCGCCTTTATCGCAATGAGCAGGTGGCATTAGCGCAAGCTGCACAAATTTATGATTGGCTAGCTGACCACGAGCCACAAATTAGTGCTGGGGGTTGCTACTGCTCCGAGTTGAAGCTAGCGCTGTGGCATCAACCGAAAGTTTCTTAGTTGCCCAATTCATCCAACTTTGGCTAGAAAAGAATTTTAAAAGCGCCAACGGTATCAGAATGTTGACAGTATGTACCTACGATCGGACATAACAAAAACCTCACGAGTTAGGTGAGCTTGATTGTGATATTAAAGTTTGATGAGATCAGCCCAGACAGATTTGAGCAGACGATCGCGATTGCGCCTGATTGGGTGGGCTGGATGGGGTATTTTGTGGAGACATATAGGAATCCGCTTTGATTCGGAGAAATTATTTGCGTGGTGCGCGTTCGCAAAGCGTCTTGCAGAGAAGCGCAGCGCAAGCGCGATAGTGAGGGAATAGGGAACAAGGAACAAATGTGTACTGAGTTTTTTTCATGCAATCAAATACGAGTTGTATATGTTATTGCCAGTATTTTTCTCAAATTCTTAAGCTAGAGTTAAAAAACTTTAATATTTGTAATATTTAAAATCAAAAATTATTTTGCTCTGGTTGTTGAATCACTCCGGCGAGAGAACAACAGAGATTGTAGAAGAGGTTAGATGTAATTTGACAACAACCTTTTAAACCTAAGTTTATGCAGCAAAATTCTTTGATATCAGTCGAGGAAAAAGAAAAAATATTTCATACGGAACTAGTCAAATACGGTGTGGAATACGAACAAGCTCGAAAAGCAGCACAAATCTTAGCTTACAGTCAACCAGATGAACTCTTATCACAACAAGACAGACAAATAGTTACACAAGCATGTCACAAGTGGTCAACAGAGCGTAAACGCTACAAACGCATCATTTCTGTTGTAGATTCTTGAAGGCATTAAGCAGATACTGTATAGAAATTTAAATTAATCACGCTCTATCAATGAAGCAGTAAAAACCCTGTACCAAAAGATTGCTCGGTTAGACGTTTTGATCGATAGACTTCTTGGCATTTGTGGGGAATTGGGTTTGGGGAAAAGGGGAAAGCGGCTCATAAAAACCCTTTTCCCAATAAAGATGAGTCCCTTTCCCCCAAGAGTGCAAAAGTTACTTTTGCAAGAGGTCTAATAATGCTGGCGTCTATCCAGACAATCATGTAAATATTCTTACCATTGACCGTGAGTTACTTGATTCCACAATTAATGCCAACGCCTTTGACTGCGATCGAGGATCGCAAAGACGCGATGAATCGCTGTCAAGACGAAAGACTGATTATTGTAGAGACGGTGATTTTTTATCGCGTCTCTTACCTTAACCATTCTGCACAGCGGTAGTAGTATGTCAAAATAAGAGTACCCGATACATCAAGGTGAGCGATCGCTCCCAAAGCTAGATTAAAGGATTGACCTGAGCAATGGCAGACCCAACCAATCACAATCAAGCGGGAGAAGTAGCTCCCAGCACTGTTGACCAGCAAGCTCCCAGTGTAGCTGAAGAACACGCTCCTAGTACAGACTCACCCGAAGCCACAGATATTCCTACTGCCAACGCGCCAGATCCTAAAGCCGCAAACCCCGAAGATAATCCCAATGCTGCCAAACCAGCTGCTGCATCACCCAAGCGAGAAAAACCCGCCGCCGCAGCTAAAGCCGCAAAAGCAGAAAAACCCGCCGAGGACGACGCAGAAGAAAAACCCGCCGCCGCTAAAGCCCCTAAAAAGGAAAAAGCCCCAGCTGTTGAAAATAAGCCATTTGTAGAGTTCATTGAGCAAGACTACTTGCCAGCTTTACAAAAAGCGATATCGCTCAAAAAGGTGTGAAAGATTTACAGGTGTCTTTTGCCAAGCAGAAGATGCCAATCACTGGCTTTGAATCCGCCGAAGAATGCTGGCAAATTATTGGCAGTTGGTCAGAAATTGGTAAGCGTCAGTTTAACCTGTACTTCCCCGATGAAGATATTCAAGGAAAAAAGGGATTTTCTTGTAATGAAGGCAAAAAACCTAGCACTCTTGAGTCATTCTTAATCGATGAGCGCAAAATTACCCTCGATTTGTTGGTATATGGCTTAGTTCAGCGCTTGGACGGTCAAAAGTGGTTAGGTAGAAATTAGTTATTAGTTATTAGTCATTAGTCATTGGTCATTGGTCATTGGTTTTTAACAAAGGACAAAGGACAAATGACTAATAACAATTAAAGCTCGTGGAAATGGTAGGTAACGGCTCCAGTATCGGGGTCGTTATCAATTTTTACATAACCTGATTTGTACATCTCTTTGAGACTAGCTTCCACTTCAGCAAAGCTGGCTCCCGTGAATTTTACGCCTTGAGTGACAGTTAAAATACCACCCTTGTTTTCCGCCGCTTCAATCAGTTTCACCATCAGTTGGTTGCCTGTTGGTTGGTGGACTTGAGAAGCAACTACTGCTTGATTCAACGGTACACCAAAGGGAGATACACCCGCTTTTAATCTCAAGTTATGTTCGTATTCGTCTACCATGTTGGGGATAAAGAATAAATCCACGAACTGCCCTACACCAAATACACCACCAGTCAACAGCCATAACAAACCAGTTCCGATCTTGCCATTGTAGAAACGCTGCAATCCTCCTACCCCGACAAATCCGACTGCACATAAGATATAAGAGACA
The DNA here is from genome assembly GCF_052692655.1 of Nostoc sp. DSM 114167. Taxonomy (NCBI): domain Bacteria; kingdom Bacillati; phylum Cyanobacteriota; class Cyanophyceae; order Nostocales; family Nostocaceae; genus Nostoc; species Nostoc sp. DSM 114167. The sequence continues at coordinate 545,873 of NZ_CP195116.1, read as the reverse complement.
AGAAGGCGGTCTTTATGCTGCTGATTGTTTTCAAGATTCATCTTGTTTTCAACCTTTTGGATTTACTCTTATTGTTTAAAATTGTTTTTTGGACGGTTTTTTATACTAAGTGCTAATATCTAGACTGACATCTTGCACCAGTTGCTTTCTAACAATTTTCGGAATAAACACTGCTGTTCTGATTTGAAGTTGTCGGCATTGTCTAATCTAGAATGATTGAGAAAGGTGCAAAAAATAACTAAAGTACTTAGATTTTTCCAGTAATTATGCTACTCATGGATTGTTAATTTTTAGCTGCCCAACGTATTAATAAAACCCCATGAATTTATTGTAGTAATAACCACAGAAAATTACTGAGATAGTAGTGCTTTGACAATCAAGAGGTAAGTGCTACTCCACTTAAACGAGATAATGCTGCTTGCTGAACTATATTTATTTGACTACCAATCCGCGATTTTTGATTCCGCAAATATGGAATGATTGTTGCAACTCTTAATGTTTTGCTTAGAAATTTCTCACCCGCACCTTGGTAGACTGAACTTTATACAATTCGATTATTGTGGGCTGTTACGGTTTGCCAGAGAATTTCTGGTGAGGCAGTCCAGTCTTATCCCAAAGGAAGAGACTAGCGCCAACGGGGTTTCCACGCCAGTTGCTTCAAGTCGGCACAACCGCCCAACGCACTGGCTCCCCATGAGGAACTGCCGTTACCGTGGCGGTAGAGACGTAGGAACGTCACCCGAAAGGTCTACTTAAGATAATAAAGACGAAAGAGAAATCAAGACATGGTAGATTCCCTCAAAAAACCAGGCTTTGAAGAAATCCGGCCAGGGATTAAAGTCCCAGCAAAAGAAACCCTGTTAACACCTCGGTTTTATACTACCGATTTTGATGAAATGGCACGGATGGATATCTCCGTCAACGAAGACGAGTTACAAGCCATTCTGGAAGAGTTCCGCACTGACTACAACCGCCACCACTTTGTTCGGGATGCCGAGTTTGAACAATCCTGGGATCATATTGACGGGGAAACTCGCCGATTGTTCGTTGAATTTCTAGAACGTTCTTGTACAGCAGAGTTCTCCGGCTTTTTGCTGTATAAGGAACTTGGCCGTCGCTTGAAAGGAAAAAGCCCTGTTTTGGCAGAGTGTTTTAACCTGATGTCACGGGATGAAGCGCGTCACGCTGGCTTTTTGAACAAAGCTTTGTCGGATTTTAATCTGTCCCTAGATTTAGGGTTTTTGACTAAGAGTCGCAGTTATACCTTCTTTAAACCGAAATTCATCTTCTACGCTACTTATCTTTCTGAGAAGATCGGTTATTGGCGCTACATCACCATTTATCGCCATTTAGAAGCACATCCCGAAGACCGGGTTTATCCAATCTTCCGGTTCTTTGAGAACTGGTGTCAGGATGAAAACCGTCACGGTGATTTCTTTGATGCGGTGATGAAATCTCAGCCACAAATGTTGAATGATTGGAAAGCACGGCTGTGGAGTCGGTTCTTCCTGTTGTCGGTGTTTGCGACAATGTATCTCAATGACATCCAACGCAAGGACTTTTATGCCACCCTTGGATTAGATGCACGAGAATACGATATCCATGTAATTAAGAAGACCAACGAAAACGCAGGTCGGGTATTCCCACTGATGCTGGATGTAGAGAATCCAGAGTTTTATGAGCGGTTGGATGTTTGTATAAGCAATAATCAGAAGTTGGGTGCGATCGCTAACTCCAACACTCCCAAATTCCTGCAATTCTTCCAAAAACTGCCGCTTTACATCTCCAACGGCTGGCAGTTATTGCGGCTGTACCTGATGAAACCGATTGATACTGTTTCTGCTCAAGGGGCAGTTCGTTAACTCATAACAGATTTGCGAAAGCTTTGGTGGTTCTGCTATTGCAGAGCCACTTTTTTTGTCCTTGCTAGCGAATACAAGTTAACTTGCCGTTGCTGCTTTGTTTCCATTGTGGTTGCCATTTTTGCTGCCGTTGCCGTTCACACTGGCAATAAATGACGGTTGCTCTAAATTAGAAACTGGTGACTCCCCTCGCAGTCCCTTGCGGCGCTGATTTTTCGGAACACCTCCCGCCATACCGTACTCCACACTACTTTTCCCATACTGAGTAGCAACTCCTAAGAGCATATGCTCTGCCATATCTGCCAACTCGCGCTCTGTTTGGAGCATTTCATGGTACAACTTATCCAGGTTGGAAAGAGCAGTATTATATAAATTCTCTCTAGTTCGCATCGTCTCAATTAGGGATGAGAAGGTCGGTAGAGTAAGTCCATTGCCTAAATTTAAATTCGGATCGATTGAGTTGATGCTAGCAGCACGACGCACTGCTTTTTCTAACACCTGAGAGGTTCTTTTTCTCCGAGCCATGATATGAACCTTGTAATACAGTACGGTTAATATTCTTTACTTTAAAAAACTTCCGTATCGATCGGCTTGAGAAAACTCCAGCAATTCTCTAATGCTTTTTGTTACATAGCAATGTCGTAATTAATGCGCGATATACCGAAATGAGAAAGCAATCAAGCTTTTGAGAAAGCAATATGTCTTTTTGCTTGCTAAATCTACCGAAATGAGAAAGCAATCAAGCATTTTGAGAAAGCAATATGCCTTTTTGCTTGCTGAATCTACTGAAATGAATGCGCGATATACCGAAATGAGAAAGCAATCAAGCATTTTGAGAAAGCAATATGCCTTTTTGCTTGCTGAATCTACCGAAATGAGAAAGCAATATGCCTTTTTGCTTATTAAAATCGACTCAATCGGGTATCAATACTTTTTGGATAAACCCAACAATCTCTCTTTTGGTCTGGGGGATGGGTTCCTCTTGCTTCCTAAACTGAAACCGTACATGAAACTTTCGCTTCACACAGTTACTCATATTTTGCTGCTTTGAAATGGAAATCTTTGCTCTTTCTTCTTTGCAAGACGCGCAATGGGCAGACCAAAATATTGCTGAGTCAATAAATTTTACTTTTTACTCAGCAATATTTTGGTGAGAAAGGTTTTCGTGAGTTTTTACGGATATAACAGAAGCCGACATTAGGATACACTGGCATTTGAATACACCGGAAGTTCATCAGCGACTTAGTTTGTCGCTTCTGGTGACTTCCTTCCTAGTATCTTATTGCTTTTGGCTGTATGAAACTTACTCCAATCTACGGTAAGTCTCCCTGAAGAAGGTTTTTAGCATCTAAAACGACTACCACTGTTTTGAGGCTATAGCCTTAGAATATTTACAAGCTTTACTTACGAATTAGCTCTGTCTAGATAAAAGTACCATTTTTACTGTGTAAGCTGACATTCTACCTGTTTCATCCAGATTTGTGTAGCTTATTAACAAATCAACGGATTCATTAATATTAAGCCTGCTTTACTATTTAGTTTCTTAGCCCGACCTATTAGACAGCTAGAGTGTTCATTTCACTTTGTTCAATAGCTTTTAGCCCTTATCGCTCCCATGCTGACCCATCACCGCAAGCCCGTGTGCTTATCACTTATTTCCACTGACCTACCGATCTGGTCTGTTGTCGAAACTGCCGCGACATTGTATCAAAAAGATACCGATCGATTTCATTTACTGATGACCGCACCGCCTTTAATTAGCTGCGAAGTAGAGAGTGTCATCAGTCCAGAAGACACGCTTCCTCAAAGCAAGAGCAAAGCTTACGCCCCTAACAGTCCCAGAATATTGTGGCTGGAGATTTCACCTTACCGAGTCATCATGACTATGCAAGGTAACGCTCAAGTGAGTTATCGTCACTTTTGGGAACAGGGTGTTTATGGCATTAGTCGCTATTGGTTGCCAACTGAGTCATTGCAACCTAACGATCCGATTCGTTTACGAAATTTTACTCGTAGCCTAACTCTCAACGGACATCCTTTACCAGAGAATTTGCGGCTGGAATATGAATTGTGGGCAGAAAAAGTCCAATTAGGATGCTACATACTGAATTTGGAAATTAAACATTAATAATCGTGGGCAGTAGGGAGTAGGGAGTAGGGAAAAGTTTTTACAATGCCCAATGCCCAATGCCCAATGCCCAATACTTCGACTTCGCTCAGTACAAGTGCCCAATGCCCAATCCCTAATAACTGGGTTGGTTTCCTGGTTTCCATTTAATATTGCAACCAACACTCGGTTTTTGCTCGCTCGTAACAGGTTTACCCGCTAGCACTGCTTCAATGGCTGCGCGTAAATCTGCACCTGTTACAGGTTTACCGTTACTGGGGCGGCTATCATCTAATTGTCCCCGATAAACAAGTTGGCGTTGGTCATCAAATACAAAAAAATCTGGTGTGCAAGCTGCTGTGTAAGCCTTCGCCGTTTCTTGGCTCTCGTCGTAGCATAAAGTAAAATTAAACCCTTGTTCTGTTGCAAATGCTTGTAACGACTCTGGCGCATCATCTGGGTAATTTTTTGCATCGTTAGCACTAATAGCAACGATCGCTAAATCACTTGTAAAATAATCTCTTCCTAACTGCACTAATTCTTGTTGGACGTGTTTTACAAACGGGCAATGCCGACAAATAAACATTACCAATAGTGCTTTTTTATCTGCAAAGGTAGAAAGTGAAGTTGCCTTTCCAGATACTACTTCCGGTAGATTAAAATCTGGCGCTTTAGTGCCTAGCGGCAACATAGTTGAAGTAACTAAAGCCATAGTTCACCCAATATTTTTACGCTGATAACTAACGGTTTTTGTTATCAGTATATTTTCACTCTAGCACTAAGTTTTCCATAAAATAAGAGACGGTAAATTTACCGTCTCTTGCATTTTTTGAGAGTTATGTTAAATAAATTAGTTTTTACAGATTTGCCAAAACACCAACAATACCGTGTCCTGTGAATACTTCTAATGCTATCAGAGAGACAAAACCAATCATTGCTAAACGACCGTTGAGCATTTCTGCATAAGGAGTGAAACCAGTGCGATCGCCTTGTTCATCTATATATACTTTTGGCTCGATCGCAAAGTTGTTCAGTTTTCCTTGGTCATCAATAATAGCAGTGCTTGTACGCATGGGTTTTTACCTGTCTTCTGTTTATGTAAATAACTGTAACAAATTTATTAACATTTGTAAAGTATCTTCATCTAATCGAGTAGAAGTCCAAGCCAGAGAAGAGATATGATGATGAATCGAGTTCAAAGCCATGTCTAAGTACTCTGTCTAAGCAATCCCAGTCACCAATCCATTCACCAACAGCTAATGCATCGATTTCGAGTAGAGGTTATTGCCAAAACACCAAACCCGCAGCAGGTGATTTATGCCGCGATGCACCAGGATTATACTGATGGGTTTGTGTTTGATGAGCGCGACTCCTGGCCTTCTGAGTCACAAAGCGGCGAAGTTATTGTTAAGCGGCTTTTAGCAGGTGAGAGGGGACACTATGGGCCTTTAGAGCATCCCCAAATTGTTTTCAACTGTGGCTACTTTCCCCACAGTGTGATGCAGCAGGCGCGGACTCATCGCGTTTCTGTATCATTTGATGTACAATCTTTTAGGTACACAGGCAACCAATTTATTGATGTAGTAGAAGGAAAGAAAGACATAGAAGATGTTTTTTATCTACGTCCCGTAGGTTATTACACTGATAGACAAGGCAAAAAGTATTACTATTCACCAGAACAACGAACAGCAGATTTAGAGTGGTGTCTAGAAGCAGCTAAACGATATAAAGCTGATTTTGAGGGTGGAATGTCTGAAGAACACGCCAGAGGTAAAGTACCTTTTGACTATCGCCAGCATTTTGTAGTTAGTTTCAATTTAAGGTCTTTCTTGCATTTTTGTGACCTGAGAAATAAGAAAGATGCTCAATTGGAAATTCAAAAGTTGTGTGAACTGATGTGGCCTCATTTTGAAGATTGGGCACCTGCGATCGCACAATGGTATGAAAAGCAGCGTCTAGGTAAAGCCAGGTTAGCACCTTAGATAATGCCTAAAAGTTGACACAATTTACGGTAGGATAAGGCGAAGCGATTATCCTCAGATTTACTGGGTTTGATTTAGGGCGATCGCATCTATTTTTTTGATGAACAAAGCTGTCGATATTAGTACTAAAAAATTAATCAGCCTTGCACCAAATAATTGGGCAAAATGGGTGACAGGAATTCCCGACATTGTTACAGGCGAAATCTTAAATACAGAATTCCAATGGATTAGCCGACAAAGCGATGTTGTAATTCCGGCTGAAAGTCCCCAATACGGAAAATTCCTCATCCTCAATGAGTTACAATTACGCTACACATCAGAAATGCCGCGTCGGATGCGTGCTTATGCGGCTCTTGCGGAAGAGAAATATAAACTACAAACCTACCCTGTATTGATTAACATTCTCAAAATCAGCAACAGCGAAATATCTACAAGCTTTGCATCCAATTTTATCGGCTTAAGAGCAATTCAAGATTACCGTGTAATCAATCTCTGGGAAGTTGACGTAAATATTGCTTTTGAGACACCGTTACCTTCACTGCTTCCCTTTGTACCAATTCTCAAAGGCGGAGAAAACGAGTCTACAATTAGGGAAGCATTGCGAATGTTGCGTGCTGACGAGCAATTAAATCAACTTGAGACAGTTCTGGCATTTTTTGCAACCTTTGTATTAGAAAGTACTTTAGTTCAGGAAATCATGAGGTGGGATATGACAGTCTTAAGAGAGTCACCTTGGTATCAAGAAATTTTACGTGAGGGACTAGCACAAGGACAAGCAGAAGGAGAAGCAAGAGGAGAAGCAAGAGGAGAAGCAAGAGGAGAAGTACGTGGAATAATCTCTAGCATCGAAACAAGTTTAGAGGCGAAATTTGGTAGCGATAGTTTGGAGTTGATGTCACAAATTTCGCAAATTTCTGACTTAGGGCAATTGAAAGAGATTTTACGCAGAATTGTTGTAGCAAATACAATTCAAGAGTTACGGAATGTTTTGTAGGATAAAGCGATCGCTCCAACTCCTGCCTGAAAGTTAGAATATGAAAAAAGTTTAGACTATAAAATTTTTGAGTTATTACACTTAAAATTTTAATGAATGTCTGCAAGAGATATTTTCCATAATTTAGTTAGATTGACTTTGCAAAAAGATGGCTGGACAATTACACACGATCCACTGTCTATTGATTTAGCAGATGGACAATTGCAAATTGATCTGGGTGCAGAACGGTTAATTGCTGCCCAAAAATAAGACGAAAAAATTGCTGTAGAAATCAAGAGTTTTGTTGCTCCTTCTGCGATTTCTGAGTTTCATACAGCTTTAGGACAATGTTTAAATTATCGAGTAGCACTAAAACTAAAAGAACCAGAGCGAGTTCTCTATTTAGCAGTTCCGCTAGCAACTTATGAAGATTTTTTCTCACGGCAGTTGCCACAACTGAGTATTCATGAATATCAATTGAAACTGCTAGTATTTGACCCGGAAAATGAGGTAATTGTACAATGGATAAACTAGCAAAGTATAAACAAATCATCCAGCAAGTTTTGACAAGTCATGCTCAGATTAAACCTGCCTATGGTGAAATCGAACGACAAACTATTTTTGATGTGCAACAGGATCATTATCAAGTTGTGAATACGGGGTGGGAAAATCGTCGTCGAGTTTATGGTTGTTTAATTCATCTAGATATTCGAGATGGTAAGATTTGGATTCAGTATGATGGGACTGAGATTGGCGTGGCTAATGAATTAATAGAATATGGTATTCCTAAGCAAGATATAGTGCTGGCTTATCAGCCTCCTTATATGCGAAAGCTGACAGAATTTGCAGTGGGATAAAGCAAGCGATCGCACTTTGATTTTGGGTATGATTTAGAGCGATCGCACAATGATATCAAAAGCAGTGTCTAGGTAGAGCGAGATTAGATTCTTACTAGCTACATTACAATTCAAAACTCAAACTTTTATTTTGAATCGCTTAAACTTTAGCCAGCGTAACAATTTATAGGCGACTCTAGTATTTGTGCTGTTATATTACGTAGGTTATAGCACAATTTTTCCTGCCTTAATTTTGTTTGATAGAGTAAGGTTACTAAATATAACGGTATAATAGATGACAGGTTTTTAAACTTAACCAAAAGATGAGTGTTATCCCGTTTATATTGGATGGTAGTAACAGAACTGTAGTGGAAACTGCGGAAGAGTATGAAAAAGCTGGTGGTCTTGAAGGAAATGTAATATTTATACAGAATCTTGATGCCAAACAAATTCGTAATACAGACTCTAGTAATGTAACTTACGATTTAAAAGTTGGTGATGAATACAGAGATCATAGAGAATCAGGTAAAACTGATTTATTAGATAATGGCAGAATATCTCTACAACCAGGGTCTGCTGTAATTATTGAGACAGCCGAAACGTTTAAATTGCCTAAATCTAGATTTGGTCATATAGTTCCAAAAGTATCTCTTTTACAAGATGGTTTATCTAATACCTCATCAAAAATAGATCCTGGATACGACGGAAAACTTTCGATCACAGTTTTCAATTTAGGCAAAAGAACCGTTCAACTTAAAAAAGGACAAGTATTTTGTACACTCTATATACTTGATGTCCAACAGGGAGCTATTCCATATAAGAAACCTTCTAAAAGAATTGCTGGAAACACTAGAAAGGGTTTATTCAGCGAACTTAGAGATTTTATTGAGGCAAATCAGACATATTTTACTATTATTTTAACTATTGCAACTATATTTTTAACACTAGTTCAAATTTTACAGCCTATTTTACATCAACAAGCAGTACAAACATCTCCCACAGAAAACAAAGATAGAACTAAGTGATTCTTTCTCACCTAGATATATCTATTGCTATTAATTTAGTGTAACCCATAGCTTTTAAACGAGCTTGTTCAAAAGTCTAGATTAACCATTTGAAAATTTTAAAACTCAAATGTCTAGTTTTGAAATTCAAACCCGAGCGATAGTGACTACATCTGGTTGATCTTGATACTTTCCTTGACGTTCTTCATAATTTACATTACAAGGTGCTCCTTCTAAAAAGAGCAGCTGAACTATTCCTTCATTAGCGTAAATGCGGCAATCAGCACTAGAAGCATTGGATAACTCTAGTGTCAAGTAACCACGCCAAGCCGCTTCGGCTGGAGTTACATTTGCAATAATTCCACAACGAGCATAAGTACTCTTACCTATACAAATTACTGTAATATTATTTGGTATTTCTAGCCTTTCAAGGGCAACTCCAAGCCCATAGGAGTGGGCTGGAAGAATAAAGTAGCTACCGTTTACATCTGTGTGAAGTTTAGTAGGTAGCAAGTTTTCAGGGTTAAAGTTCTTGGGATCAACTACAGTTCCTGGAATATGCCTAAATATACGGAAATCTACTGGTGATAGGCGTATGTCATAGCCAAAGCTACCAAGACCAAATGAAATGACAGGTAGTTCCTCACTATGACGGATTAAATTTGGCTCAAAGGGTAATATCATACCCTTTCCAGCTTTTTCTTTAATCCAAGCATCGTTTTTAATCACAGGTTCACAGACTATTTGACACAGAATTGTAATGTTAGCACAAATTGAGTATTTTGTTTAAGGTCGATAACTCCGACGGATTTCGGTAATTTGATCTGCTACATCTAAGAGGGATTTTGGCATCTCTGGCCCTGTGAGAATAATATCGACGTGGGGAGGGCGTTTTGCCAAAAACGCTAAAACTTCCGTTTCCGGAATTAAACCAAAGTTAATCGCTAAACTTAACTCATCTAAGACCACGAGAGAATACTTACTCTGACACACAACTTGTTGTGTATACTGCCACAGCTTTTGTAAGGCTTGATTTTCTGTATCGTCTAAATGTGGTGTATCGATACAACGAGGCAAATCACAGCGAATCCAATCTAAATTTTGTCCTAATTGTATGGGTCGATCTTGTCCTTGGCGGATACCTCCTTTCAGAAACTGTACTATTAATACTGGCGTTCCTTGTCCAGCTATTCTCAGTGATTGAGCCATCACACTCGTAAAAAAGTTACGATGTGAGCTAGTGAAAACTTGCACTAGACCTTCAACTGGATATGGTAGAGTTAGGGTTGAATTGATACTTTGAGTTTCTAGCTGGGCAACCATAAAGTTAAGTTCAAAAAAATACAATAAGTAAAGGGTTATTACTGGCGATAAAACTGACAAATTTGCCTGTATAATCAATCTGTTTTTCACAGGTGTGGTGGATTTGGCAAATTGCATTCTTAGTCAACACTAGGTTTGTATTGAAGTCAAGAGTTCTGCTTGATTTACAGCAGATTTCAGGTAAATGAAGTACATAGACAAAACCCGAAAGCCTGTAGAGACTTTACATCTAACGTCTCTAGATGTAGTTTGTAAAACCGCTAACTGCTGTAAGTTTTCGTCTTTTCTCTGTAATGAGTTGTAAAAATGAAAACATAAAATCTCTAGTTCCAATTATTTAAAAAAGCTAGGCACAACGCCTAAAAATCGCTAAATGTTAAATTTGTCGGTTGTTTGGGCAAAACAGACTTAGCTAGTAGTGAATTTGACAGGATGAGGAGTAAATCGTTGTGAGATTGGTGATTCTGGGAGGTTCAGGATCGGGAAAAAGCACTCAAGCACAAAGGCTTTGCAGATACTTTGATATTCCTCTGATTTCCACAGGTGAGATTTTACGAGAAGCAATATCTGGCAATCAGCCCCTGCCGGAATTTCGATGGTTGGAAACCGATCCCCGGACTTCTCTTTCGGTTTACGCTAGCTTGAGTGAACTTGGCTACCACGCACGGCCCTACATGCAAAAAGGGGAGTTAGTTCCAGACGAAACGATCGTTGAATTGATCCGAATTCGCCTCAGACAACCAGATATTAATTGCGATTGGGTGTTAGAAGGCTATCCTCGTACTGCCTTCCAAGCTGAAGAATTAGATTTTTTATTGGATGATTTAGGGCAAAAGCTAGATTGGGCAATTTATCTCCAAGTCCCGGAAGCAGTTATGGTTAGTCGATCCTTGGGGCGATCGCTACCAGATGACCAACCAGAAATCGTCCAGCGCCGTGTAGAATTATTCTACGATCGCACCATTCCCATCCTAGAATATTACGATCGTCGTCGCTGTTTATTGACTATCAACGGCGATCAATCACCAGAGATGGTGCAGCAAAATATTTTGACTCTGCTTTCAGTTCCTTAGAAAAGAAGTAGGGAGCAGGGAGCAGGGAGCCGGGGAGCAGGGGAGCAGGGAGATGAGGGAGGCAAGGGGGACAAGGGAGACAAGGAGATAAATAAAACTCCTAACTCTTAACTCAGCACTCAGCACGGGCTAAACCTTAGCTTTCCGCTAACAGCACTCCTAACGCCCAATGCCGCAAAAAAGATGATTTACAACACTAAGGTAATCTTAAGGCAGTATTGTAAAACTTGAGGCAATTCCAATGGCTTGGCAGCGTCCTGATGGTCGGATTCCCTACGAACTACGTCCGATTAGCTTTCACCCCAGTTTCACCCGCTTTGCCCCCGGTTCTGTTCTCGCAAGATGCGGTGATACTCAGGTACTTTGTACTGTTAGCGTTAATAAGGGAGTTCCGAAGTTTCTCGAAGGAACTGGTAAAGGCTGGTTAACTGCTGAGTACCGAATGCTACCATCTGCTACCCAAAAACGCCAAGAAAGGGAATTATTAAAATTATCTGGACGGACGCAAGAAATTCAACGTCTAATTGGACGTAGCTTACGCGCCGCAGTGGATTTTGAGGCACTGGGAGAACGCACGCTGACTGTAGATGCTGATGTGTTGCAAGCAGATGCCGGAACTCGGACAACAGCTATTACAGGCTCGTTTGTGGCGTTGGCTCATGCAATTTCCAAATTGTTGCAAGAAGGCGTGTTGGAGCGATCGCCTTTGTGTGGACAGGTAGCGGCAGTTTCCGTAGGATTACTGGATAAAGAGCCATTTTTGGATCTAAATTATATCGAAGATGTGGCTGCAACAGTAGATTTTAATGTGGTGATGAATCAACATCTGGGAATCATTGAAGTCCAAGGAACAGCCGAAGAAGGCAGCTTTAGCCGCACTCAGTTGGATCAACTGCTAGATGTCGCCCAAAAAGGAATTCAGGAATTGTTAATCGCCCAACGTGAAGCCATCCCTGGCTGGGAAAAGTTGTTTGCGATCGATTAGTTTTATTAATTTTTAATAAGAATTAATAAATGTATGCTTTGTGGCGTGAATCAACAAAGTATCAAGTAACTGGATGTAAATAAAAATAATCATCACAGTGGTTAGTAGTTGGTACGACTCACTACTGACAACTTACGGTAAAAGGTGATAAGGAGGGTCTATATTTTCCAGTCTACTTAATCCACGATGTTAAATGTTTCAAAAGTTAAAAAGGGGGATTGTAATAAGTTCGGTATTGTATTGCCAGAAGCCAGCAATATGATGATGAAGCCATGAACAAAACTGTTGAAGTTCTACCGGATCAGCCGGCGCTGGTTGCACGAGCGCTAGAATTAATTCTGTCCAAGTTAGAAACTGCCATTGAGCAGCGGGGGCAGTTTACTATCGCCTTATCTGGCGGCAGTACACCTAAACCGTTATACGAAGCGATCGCTACTCAAAAACTGCCTTGGGATAAAATTCATATATTCTGGGGAGATGAGCGTTACGTACCACCAGATAGCCCCGATAGCAATGAACTGATGGCACGTCGTGCGTGGCTAGATCGTGTTGACATCCCAGCGGCTAACATTCACCCCGTACCAACTTTAGAAGCCAATCCAGAACTGGCTGCTGCCAAATATGAACAACATCTCAAAGAATTTTTCCATTCTTCTGGGGTCGAGTTTCCCCCCTTGGATGTAGTATTACTAGGAATGGGTGATGATGCACATACTGCATCTTTGTTTCCCCATACAGAGGCTTTGAAAGTACGCGATCGCCTTGTGACTGTGGGTAATAAAGACGGAAACCCCAGGATAAGTTTCACATACCCCTTCATCAACTCTGCTCGTAGCGTGATTTTTCTGGTTGCTGGTGCTAATAAACGACCAGCTTTAGCGCAAGTTTTTGCACCTGTAGCCGATGACTTCACTTACCCATCCCGTTTAATTCAGCCCCAAGGAGAACTTTGGTGGCTGCTGGATGCGGCAGCAGGTTTGGAACTTCAACATTGAACAATGGGGCATTGGGTATGGGGCATTGGGCAAAAGAGGCTGAGGGGCACAGGGGAAAGACTTACTGCTACTTCTCCCCTGCTCCCTGCCCCTCTGCCCCTCGGTCACTGAGCGTAGCCGAAGTGCTGCTCCCCTGCTCCCTTGCCCTGAGCGAAGTCGTTCGCGCAGCGTCTCGTAGAGAAGGGCTGCTCCCCTGCTCCCTGCTCCCTTGCCCTGAGCGAAGTCGTTCGCGCAGCGTCTCGTAAAGAAGGGCTGCTCCCCTGCTCCCTGCTCCCTTGCCCTGAGCGAAGTCGTTCGCGCAGCGTCTCGTAGAGAAGGGCTGCTCCCCTGCTCCCTGCTCCTCTGCCCCTCTGCTCCCCTGCCCCTCTGCTTCCCTTCCCCGTGTAAGAGTGTCCAATTTATTGTTCCATTAGCAGTAATTGCTAGAATCTAAAGCTAGGGCCGCCCTCTGCTTGCCAGTCCTAACTATATTTATGATGATCTTGAACAAAGGCTAAATATCGATGATCGTCTGCCCTAATTGCAATCATCCCAACCCTGATGGCGCTGTCCAATGTGAAGCTTGTTATACACCATTACCTGCGACTACTAATTGTCCCAGTTGTGGGGCAACTGTGCAGGCAGATGCTGCATTCTGTGGTCAATGTGGTTATAACCTTCACTCCGCAGGTGTTCCACACGTTCATCCCGCAGTAGCTACAACAGTTACTCCCGATATTCCCGTGGAAGTGCCAGCGTTAGTTCCACCCGATCCACTGTTAGAACTTTTACAACCAGATGCCTTGGGAGTGAGTAAATATACTAACTCTCATCCTCCGGAATCATCTTTACCACCAACAGAGATGGCAGTTCCCCCAGAACCAGCGCCACAGATACCTGTTGCAGAAAGCAGTCCTCCAGAACCTGTGTCAACCGTTGTAGCTCAACCTGTAGTCTCTGGACAAAGTAGTATTCCGACTCCACCACCTGTGGAGCCAGCACCAGCCTCCCAAGCCGAAGTATCCCCGCCAGCAGCACCAGCACCAACTGCTGCCAGAACGCAATTGCAGCAGGTTACAGCGCGGTTACTCCACGTTCAAAGCGATCGCTTAATTGAATTGCCGCAAAATTTCTCTGTGATTCATATCGGCAAGCCTAATGACCGGATTCCTCCAGATATAGATGTTTCAGGGTTTCCCAATTCCGAAATTGTCTCGCGGATTCATGCAGATATTCGTGTCGAGGGAGATGCTCATTATGTAGAGGATGTAGGAAGTTCTAATGGCACTTACATTAACAATTTGCCACTTTTACCAGGGAACCGTCATCGCTTGCGACCAGGCGATCGCATCAGCTTGGGTAAAGGAGACTTAATGACATTCCTGTTTCAACTTGCTTAACTGATTATCACTCAATTGTGACATTGGTCTAAGTATTTTCTGCCCATCCTCCGGCATCCATTTTGGAGGATAAACACTTGAACCGTATCATACAAGCGACGGATGGCTATGTTGTTTTTGATAGCGCCATAGTTTACAGCCGTCGCTTTGAAGTGCGAATTGTTGCATTCCTCAGCAACCCTAATACCTCAATAATTACATTAGGATAGATGAAAATATACTGTCAAGATTAAATTGAAGGAATAATCTATAATCTAAAATCCAAAATTGAATGCCCCACGAATTAATCGGGGGATAATCTTAATTCCAAAATCTAAAATCTAAAATCTAAAATTGAGTAACTTATGAGGAAATCAAACAAAAATTTTGAACCCTTGCTGACTAAAGAAGCCCCGTTAGTTGTTGAGCGTATGGGGCTAACCTGGCTAGTTGGAGCAGCGATCGCAACTGCTTTGTTGTGGCAAGTACCAGGAGGAGATTATATCTTATACCCATTTACAATTCTGGCAACTTGGTTTCATGAAATGGGTCACGGTTTAATGGCACTGCTATTAGGGGGACAATTTCAGAAGTTGGAGATTTTTAGCAATGGTTCTGGTGTCGCAACTTATGGTATCCGGTCGTCATTGGGGCCAATTGGCCCAGCAATAATCGCCGCAGCCGGGCCAATGGGGCCGCCTCTTGCCGGTGCAGCTTTAATTCTGGCTTCCCGCAGTTTTACAGCTGCTACCCTCTGTTTGAAAATTTTAGGAAGTTTTTTGCTGTTGTCGGCATTAATTTGGGTGCGTTCCTGGTTTGGATTAGTAGCAATTCCTTTACTGGGTTTAATAATCTTAGGTATCGCCCTAAAAGCCCCTCGCTGGGCACAAGGTTTTGTCATTCAATTTCTGGGCGTACAAGCTTGTGTAAGTACGTACCATCAACTTGATTATCTATTTAGTAGTTCTGCTGGCCCCCTTGGTGCTTCTGATACAGCGCAAATGCAGCGATATTTGCTTTTACCTTACTGGTTTTGGGGCGGGTTAATGGCGATCGCATCTCTGGTGATTTTAATCCAAAGTCTCCGCGTTGCCTATCGTTCGGAGTAACGAGTAAGAAGCACCATCAAAAGGCGATTGAATCTTTAACTCAAAGAATTACCGAACATCAAGAAAAGATTAGACCGGAATCAGAAAAGAGTTTTGCTGACGAAGGTCTAATTAAGCATTGGAAAAAAGAGATTCGTGCTTTTGACAAGGCAATCCAACAAGCGCGTAAAAGATTGGGACAATAACTAAAATATGCAGATTAGCGATCGCCCTCTTGCAATAACCAATTCAACCCTTAGTACCTTGATTGCTGAATTAGGTATAGAATGCCTGAAAGTACAAGCCTTAAGAGCTAATTTGTAAACTCAAGTAAAGTACTTGTCTTGCAAGGATTTCAGGAATTTGAGTCAAAAAAATACTTATTCGCTGAAACTCAGACCTAGTAACGAGTTGAGTATCATTCAGATTTTCTTTACGAATCAGCTCTAATTAACCAGCTACAGTTAACTAGTTTGACTGCGAACCAACAAGCTGAAATTCTAGCAGAACTCCTAGCTGCTGCGGTTCATCTGTATAATCATTGTGACGAAGATTTTCAGACGCTAATTACTGAAGAAATGGAAAATTTGCCTGATGATGAGGATTAAAGAAGAATTCCGAAGTCAGGAGTCAGAATTAAGAGTTTTTATCAGTATAATAGCCTGGATATTGTTAAAAAATTCGCCGCTAATAACTCTTGCCTCCGCGGTTTGATACTCTAAACATGTCCACCCAACCCATAATTCAAAGCATATACACCGATGGTGCTTGCACCGGTAATCCTGGCCCTGGCGGTTGGGGTGTTGTTGTCTACTTCAGCGACGGCTCAATCCACGAAATGGGCGATGCATCCCCTCATACCACTAATAATAAAATGGAGATGCAAGCTGCGATCGCCGCCCTTCAATTTCTGCAAACATCTCAACAAACCCAATCCATCACCCTTCATACCGATAGCGAATACCTGATTAACTGTGTTACCAAGTGGGTGAAAAGCTGGAAAAACAAAGGCTGGAAAAAGTCAGATGGTAAACCCGTCCAAAACCAAGACCTTTTAGAAACCTTAGATGAACTCAATACCCAACAAGTAAAATGGCAATACGTTCGGGGACATTCTGGTAACATAGGTAACGAACGTTGTGATGCGATCGCTCGCACTTATGCCAGTGGCAAAATCCCTTCGCTACAACAATTATCTTTCACAGATTTTCATAAATCTTTACCTACCAAAAATGACCTAAATGTAGCAAAAGTAGCTGATTATGAAAAAAACTCTCGAATAACTAACCAAAGTCCCCAACAAATCAGTACTTTTGCACCAGAAATAACCTTTATGGAACCATCAACTGGGCCAACTGCGGCCGTGACCGATGAAAAACCGCTAGAAATGAGGGTTTCGCAACTCCGCAGCTTGGTCGAAACTCTGCGTATAGCTGACGAAATTTCTGAAAAAGGCTACTTAATCACCAGTTCTGAGTTAGCAGACTTGATGGATGTCCACGCCAGTGCTGTCACCAGTCGTGGAGATCAATGGCGCTGGCGAAATTGGATAGTGTCACGGGTACGCCGTGAAGGAAATCAAATTCTTTGGGAATTGGAACGCGGGGATCGAGTAGGAGGTGAAGAGGAGTAGGGAGCAGGGGAGCAGGGGAGCAGGGGAGAAGTAGCAGTAAGTCTTTCGCCTCTGCCCCTCAGCCCCTCAGCCTCTTGTGCCCAATGCCCAATGCCCCACTATATATACTTGCGTCCTCGCCACTCGCGCGGGGTGCGGAATGCAGATAAAAAGATTCGTAGCACAGCTAAGGGATCGGCTAAAGGGGAAAGCCAAAATAACCAGCTACCTTTAGCGTTTGTGCGATCGTAAGAAGGTGCGATCGCTATTAGCATCGCAAAACGAATCACCAGCAAAAATAAATTCAGTCCCAGCAGCAGGAGTGCGGGAGTGGGCGCAGATGAGAGAGTGGGAGAAATCAACAAAAAAGTCAGGACAATTAAAAAGGGTAGACCTTGAACAGATGCGAGTAGCCATAAATCTCCCCACAACTGAAAGCGAGAAGTTGCATCTTTAAGATCGAGACTCCGCCCCCATTCTTTCCACGTCTCCATCGCCCCTTCATACATCCTTACCTTTAATACCTTTGCGCCATCTAAAAAGCCGACCTTATAACCTTGAATAGCAATGTTGCGTGCCAACGTGACATCATCACAAAAAGAATTACTCGCACTGCTATAACCACCCACAGCAGCTAAAACAGAGCGACGACACAAAAAACACTGCCCATTTGCCATTACCCGTTCTGGTTGCTCTGTATTGATCCCCGCTGGGTCAAATCGGTAAAGCAAAGTCATCAACAAAGCCGGTTGTAGCCAGCACTCCCCAGGATATTTGAGGATGAATTGAGGTGATAGAGAAACCAAATCATAGCCTTGTGCTTCGGCCGTCTTTAACAACCCAGCAACTAAACCAGGATGCGGTTGGATATCAGCATCCAGCCCCAAGAACCACTGACTAGCCTCGGAACTATATAGAAAACCATTATGCAACGCCCAAGGACGCCCCACCCAACCAGAGGGTAAGGGATCATCTGTCATCAGGCGAAAGCGCGGATCTTTCTGCTGTGAGGCTTTGACTAAATCGGGAGTGCCATCACTCGATTTACTGTCTACAACCATAATTTCCCGAACTTCGTAGCTTTGCTGACTTAAACCAGCCAACAGAGGGCTAATACGAAGCGCCTCGTTCAGTGTGGGAACAACGATGCTAACCCTACCCAAAAGCTCAGGTGTCGGTTGTTGGGGTTCTATTGGAGGATGGCGTCTTGGCCCTTTTAACAGGCGCGAAAACAGAATCGCCGTTGCTGGTACTTGGATAAGTAGCAATAAAAGAGAGATGGCGTTTTCTACTATCAAAGCGTTGTCATTAGTCATTAGTCATTAGTCATTAGTCATTGGGCATTGGGCATTGGGCATTGAGAAGAGACAAGGTAGACAAGGAAGAGGGGGGAGATAAGGGAGAGACTTGTTTAATAATTCCCCCTTGTCCCCTTGTCCCCCTTGTCCCCTTGTCCCCTGCTCCTCTGCTCCCTCTGCCTCCCCACTCCCTAATTTCTAGACTTATTTCAAGGCAACTTCAACCTTTGCTACTGATACTTCTTTGGTTACTGGTTCAACAGTAACTTGAGCCGATGTGGTTGAACTCCTTGACCACAGCACCATAGCCGGAATTACACCTAGCAACAAGCCAAGTAACACAGGGATAAAGAATCCAGCGGCCAAACTGAGTCCAGCGGCGAATGCAAAGTTAGTTAAATAAACGACTAAAGGCAGATTTAGTTGCGATCGCTCTAATTGAATCGAGGTATTTCTCCACAATAATCCTGTCACACTCATAAACAGAGCGCTAGTACCAAACCAACCTATATAGTTCTGGTAAGGTGTTCCAAAGAAAGCTCCTGGTTGTTTCCAATACCAAAAGGGCAGAGAAGTTTGACTCATAGCCGGTTCAAGGGCAAAGTCCCAGCAAGTGAAGAGCAAAGCACCAACGGCGATCGCAGCAATATGGCGACCCCAACTGGGTTTTTGAGCCACTTTCAAACCAGTTCTCGCAATTAAGTAAGACGACAGCCCAACATAAAACCAAGATAAAGGAATTGTGAAAGGAACTAGCCCCCCAATCTTATAACCCAAGCCACTCAAGTAGCTATAATCACCAAATGGAAAACCTGTACTGGTTCCCAGTAGTTCACTCCCCAATGAAATAAACATAGCCGGCAGCATAAATGCTAGCCAAGTTCCGAATCCCAGCGTCCGGTAGGCATAAATAGAGACAGCTACTGTCCCTAAGATGATATCAACTACACCGCCGCCAGCCATACTTAACTGTACGGCAGTTTCTCCTACCTGCGATAAGTTGAAAATTATTTCGGCATTAGGTACTACCAGTAGCATCCCTACCAGTCCAAAAGCTTTTGACGCGATATGACCAATGAGGCATACGCGTTCAGCAATAATAAGTTGTTTCATGATAATTCCTTAACAAGATGTGACACGCGGCGACTCGGCTGCTAACAGTTTACAAATCTTTAACTACTTTGTACCGCAATTCTCGACAAACTTGTTTGGCTTTCTGGTAAATAGCATAAAAGTCTATTGATTGAAGTTATAAAATATAATGCTAAACTTCCTAGTTTAAGCCATAAATTCAAAATCTCCATAATTTTATCTATAAGAACTTCTGGTTTCCGATCTCACTAATACCCGTATCGCAAACAACTCCTTTGATACTGGGATATGCTTAAGGAAGGACAACGATCGTAAACTAAGCAAATCCTCAAGCAAAATAAAGTCTTGAGTTAGTAAACTTATTTATGCGATAAGACCTTAACCCTGTACTAGAAATATAAACCCATGTCAATTTTGAAAAGAGTTCCTTGGGTGTCCCTAGCACTAGTACTGCTGAGTTACAGTACTTTGGGCTGGGTAATATCAGAAACACGTGCTCCTATATTTGTGTGGGTGGCAACTGTAATTGCTATCTTGCTTTTAATCATAACGTTGACCGCTCCTTGGCCAAAGATGACATATTACTACAGTATTTTTCTGCAATCAAATACCAGGGCTTTTGCTGTTGCCGTCTTAGCAGCTTTCTTATTCTTTATTATGGTTGCCTGGTTTCGGGTATTTCTTGATACTTTACTCATAATTTCAGCGACTATATTAGTCAGGATAGACTTTCAAAGAGCGGGTCTTAGAAAAGGATTAGCTTTTTCGACTGCCTCTATCTTTTCATTGGGAGGTTTAGCTTTGGGTGCGCTAATCTACAAGTTTATATATTCCCATATTCTGTTAACGTGATAAAGTATACCCAAAAAAACAAGCCATGCCTGGATTGGGTTGCACCAATCCTTTACAAGCAGCATTATTTACCTACTATTTCCTGTGTAGCTCAAATTCCCAATTTCTTAAAAAGTCGAGAATTTTGTTCTATACTTACTTGGGTTCAAAATGCAGGCTGTTCAAATAGCAGTAGAGATAGGAAAAAATCCATAATAAAAATGGATACCCAACTCGTAACAACTGCTTTTGTTGCCGATTCTCCTACTTCCTTTGCTCCCCCTCTCGTAGTTAAACCCCAACTACAGCCAATGACAGCAACCAGCACTCCAAAAATAAACCCTTTTAGCAAAATAATAAACAAATCTGACGGTTCTAACAAATTTCTGACTGATTCTAAAAATGTTTCGGGAATAATTTGGTAGAACTTTGATGCGGCAAAAACTCCGCCAATGATGCCTGTAACTAAAGCCAAAATCGTCATCAAAGGCACCATCAAACAACAAGCAATTACTCTAGGAAGTACTAGATAATCAATTGGATCGGTTTTGAGCATATAAAGTGCATCAATTTGTTCGGTGACTCGCATTGCACCTATTTCCGCTGCAAAAGCAGAACCTACTTGTCCTGCCATAATACTAGCGGTCAAAATTGGAGCTAATTCTCTACAAAAAGCTAAGGCAAAAGCACCTCCCACTGCATCAACAGCGCCAAATCGTACTAATTCTCTCGCTGTTTGAATAGTAAAAATCATTCCTGCAAAACCGCTGACAAGGAGAACTGGAGAGATAGAACCTGGCCCAGCGGTAACAAGATGTTGCAAAATCTTGCGATAGTAGGTTTTCCCTTGGAGTAAATGTAACCACACTTGACCAAAGAGCAGTATTGCTGCAAAACAGCGTGTAATCCCAGATTGCTCAAATTTTGTTTTTGGTTGCAATTTTATCGTCCTTACGACTGACTTTTTTTGCACATTTGTTGTGATATCAATTTTCCAAAATTAGACTACAGATACAAATGGTGGGAACCCAGCCAGATGTAATCTGACTTTCTCAATTGAATAGACGCACTAAGCGCGGCTTACCGCAGCATATTACGAATTGGTATTAGGGTATGGTACATGAACAGACGCACTACTACCGCAAGGCGGAATTCAAAATTTAAAACTCAAAACTTGTACTGAGCTTGTCGAAGTATTCAAACAGGTATACAGTATAACTGTTTCATTTATTTGGAATGTGTGGTTGATGTAAGCCGTGTTGTACTAGATGTTGACCCTCAAAGTAAAGGAGGCGTTTGGGCATGGTTCAATTGAGCTTAGTAAACTTTAACGGAAAATAGCACATAAAGCATTATGAGCTTTTTAGCTGCTCTCATGCTTTGTGTGCGATGGAGTTGCAATCTCTGGTTTGTCAAACTAGGAAAAGTAATTGAATCAACTCAAAGGGTTGAAAAATTTAATAATATTTCTAAATAATGTTAAACAATTTTTATGAGCCGGATTAAATACATCATATTTATGTTGCTATTAATACTACCTTTCTCTGTGGTATATCCGGCTTTTGCATCTGTATGCCGTAATTACTCTGTCTACGACGGTCTACACCACCAGATTTGCATTCTCAGTATCAGCCGAAGTGCCAAAAATTATTGGGAATACAAGGCAATTGTTAGCGTAGATGGCATAAAAAGACCTACAGAGGTTTACAATTGTCGCGAACGAGTCAAGGTTCAACAAACTGGGACTGTTTTGCCTTTTGAGCAAAAAGATCCAGGTGAGATGATATGCAGCTTTTTTAATTCTTCTCGGCGGTAAACACGCGCCAGATAATGAAGACGGTAAAACCTAAATAGATGAATACTGTTAGCCATTCTTGCCAGCTACCAAATGCATTGTTCATTAGCAAAAGCCGGAAAATTAATATTTATCAATCCTACACGCTGATGCTACCAGTAGGTTGCTGTATTTTAAAAGTTACAAATCACTAATCAACCTCGCCTTACGGAGAAAGAATTGCAGCACAGTTTCTTCACGGGAAATAATATCAACCCTACCCTCCATACCCAATTGAATATGACACTGGTTTTTCCCTTTACCTAAAACCAGAGTTTCTGGTTCAATTGTGACTTCATAAAAAGCACCAGGCGCAGTAGCTTTTGGGCTAGTAGTCCCATTCATTGATGTATTTGTGCCATTCTTTTGAGGAGTCATTGCATCTGGAGAAATCGTTTGCACTTGACCATTCAGAGTACCATAATCTGGGTAGGGACAAGCGCTGACCCGCATTTGGACTTTTTGACCAATTTTTAACTTACTTTGATCTTCAGATCCTACTGCTGCTTTCAAAATTTGAGGCGCATCAGTGGGGACAATTTGCAATATTTCCTCGCCAGCACGCACAGTTTGACCTGGGTTTCGCAGATTGAGTTGGGAAATGATACCATCAGCGGTAGCTGCGATCGCAGTTTGAGCTAAATCTATTTCGGCTTGTTTGAGTTCGCTAGTATCATGCTCTAACTGCTTTTCAATTTCAATTCGTTGGTTAACTAGGGTTTGGCGTTCTTTTTCTAATGTTGCTTTATTGCTTTCCCCTCCGGCTTTTTCTTGAGCGATTCGCTCAGTAGCAACAGTTACAGCTGCATTACTTGGATTTACGGCAACTTGGGCGCGTTGTCTTCTGGCAATGGCAGCAGATACCGCTTGTTGTAACCGTTCAATTGTCTGTTTTTGTGCTTCCACTGCTGCTGCTTGGGCCTTTACCGCTTGCTCTTGCTGTCTGGCAGATAATTGTGCTTCTTCAAATTGATCCTGAGATAGCGCCCCTTGGTTAGCTACAGTCTCATATCGTTTCTGTTTTGACTGAGCTGCACCTAATGCAGCTTCAGTCGCATGGAGATTTGCTTGTGTTGTTTTTAACTGTGCTTCCCCAGCTAGTAATTCTTTCTCAGCAATTTTGACGTTAGCATCAGCTTCTTGAAGTTCGGAAACAGTGGTCAGATTTTTATCTTGATATTCCCGACGGCGACCGCTCAATTCGGCTTGAGCGCCAGTAATAATCCGGTTAAGGCGGTCAGTTTCGGCTCGAATCTGGCTGTTGAGGGAACTAATCTGGGCATTAATTTGCACTAGTTGTAGCTTAGATTGTTGAATACTAGTTTGCAATTGGCTTTTTTTGGTTTGTAGGCGGGAGTCATCAATAGTTGCGATCGCATCTCCTTTTTTGATTAGTTGATTTTCTTTGACATAAATGTGCATTATCTGACCTTCAGTTGCAGCTTGCACAATTCGCAATTCACCCGCCGGACGCACAACCCCCTGTGCTTGGACTGTAACCTTATACTTACAAATTGCAGCAAGTGGTACAGCTAATCCGAGAACGCAGAGAATAAACATACCGCCCCATGTTGTCCAACGGGTAATTGGTGGGAGAAATTCGTTTGTTTGAATTGGGGGGAGAAAATTTGTGTTGCTAACCATGACGTTTTACAAATTACGAATTATCTTAATTAATGGTGGCAGTTTTACCGTTATGATGAGCCGGGGAAGATATCAGCGCCAACCCATTATGGTAAGTAAAAATATCATCTAAGAAATCTAAATGTTCGCCAGGTAAAGAGCGCAATTCTTCTGGTGTACCTTGGATTTTTAAGCGTCCTTGTTCTAAAAATACAATTAAATCTGCTCTCTGTATCACCTTGGGACGGTGACTAATTAAAATAGTCGTTTGATTTTGACGATGGGATAAAAGTCTATCTAATACTTGTCTTTCGCTTACTGGGTCGAGTGCGCCTGTGGATTCATCTAAAATTAAGACTGGTGGCTGAGTAACTATGGCTCTGGCTATGGCTAATCTTTGGCGTTGTCCACCAGAAAGATTTGCCCCAAATTCTCCTAAAACAGTTTGATATTTATCAGGGAGTTTGCTAATAAATTCATCTGCACCTGCAATTTGACAAGCTTTGACAATTTCTTCAAAACTAATATGCGGATAGCTAAACTGGAAGTTATCAATAATCGAACGACTCCAAAAGTGGGGTTCTTGAGGAACTAATACCACTTGTTGACGCAAACATTCTAAAGATAAATCTTGCTGATTATAAAAACCATAACGAATATTGCCAGACTCGACTTTATATAAGCCTGTAAGTAATTTTGCCAGGGTACTTTTACCACAGCCAGATTTGCCAATTAAAGCAATAACTTTACCGCCAGGAATAGTTAAGGAAAAATCTTGGAGGAGGTCAACTCTACCTGCGTGATGAAAGTTAAGTTCACTGCAAGTTATATCTGCATTGCCAGGAATTTGTGCCCAAGGCTTTTTAAAATCATTCTCGGATTCTGGGGTAGCGTCAATCACTTCTGTCATCCGTTGCAGGACTATCTGGGCTGTGATAAACTCATCTACTAAGCCGATCGCAGCACCTAAGAAGCCAAGAAAGTTGCCACTCATGCCGTTATATGCCATTAATTGACCAATTGTTAAGGTGTGATTAATGACTAAATAGCTACCTATCCAAAGGACGCCGATACTAATGAAGGTAGAAAGAATGCCAGTAACCGTACTGCTATACAGTCCCAATTTCATCATACTCCAGCCCAAATTGGCAAGGCGACCATAATTTCCTTGGTATTCTGACCAAGCTTGGGGAGTGGCTTGGGTAGTTTTTAATACTTGGATGCCGCGAAATGTTTCTACTAAAAAGCCTTGGTTTTCTGTACCAGAAACAATTAGATTTCGGGTTTTCTGGCGCATCGCGGGTAAGAAAAGTAGGTTAACACCCGTGACAACTATAAATGCAACTATGGAGGCGAGAGTTAGTTCCCAACTGTAAAAGAGCATAAAACCCAAGGAAATTACCGCAATAAAGAATTGACTGGGTAATCCGAGGACAATTTGGGAAACTAAATTATTAATGGCTTTGACATCGGCAATGCGGCTGACAACTTCCCCACTGCGTCGTCCTTCAAAGTAGGAAAGGGGTAAATGTAAGAGTTTGCGTCCGTATTCTAGAATTAATCCTAATTGCAATCTTTGACCGAAGTGACCGATCAGGTGAGATTGGACTAAACTAATGGCGCTTCTAATTAAGTTCATGGCGATAACGCCAATGGCGACAGTAGTTAGTAGTTGGGTATCACCTCGTACTAAGACATCATCGGTGAGGAGTTGCATCATGAAGGGAGACGCCAAAGAAAGCAATCCAATAGCGATGTTAATGGCGATCGCTTGAGCGAGAATAGAACGATAAGGCCAAACTCGTTGCAGATATCTTCCCAAACCGCCAATTTTATCTGATTCTTGTTGATAAAAACGACTGTCGTCTGGAGTCAGCAGCAGCATTACGCCATTATTCCAACCCGCCATTAACTCTTTACGGGTAAGATGACGAATACCAACACCAGGGTCGGCAATGACGTATTTTTTGGCTTTTTGCCCGTATAATACGACCCAGTGGTAGCCTTTCCAGTGGATAATTGCTGGTAAGGGAGCTCGATCTAATTGGTCGATTAGTTGGGGACTAGCTTTAACTTGGCGGGCGTTGAATCCTAGTACTTCTGCACCCCGCTTCAATCCTAGCAAGGATGTTCCTCTAGAACCTGTGCCTACGGCTTCTCGGACGCGGTTGAGGGTAAATGTGCGTCCGTAGTGTTTGGCAATTGTGGCAAGACTTGCTGCGCCACAGTCTTCTTCACTGTGTTGAAGGACTATTTGGTATTTCATTGTCAAAACAAATGGTAATGGAAAAAGAGAAGTCGGGGAGAAAACCCCGACTAAAGATGATATTTAGTTTGTGAAACCTAAATATCTAAGTACTAAGCTATTTCTGGAAAGTTCTACCAATTTGAAAAATGATTGCGATATATGGATTGTCCAAAAGTTTAGGGACTTCCAAATAAAAAATATTCAATTATTTATTGTGGGGTGGGCGTCTCGCCCGCCTTTGTTTATTGGGCGCTCATATTGCCCACGCCACAATATTGGATAATTTATTTCTTGGAGTTCCCTTATTCACTAACTCTTTTACAATCCAAAATCTAATAATCCAAAATGGTACTACTCAGGTCGGTTTGTAATCTCCTCAACTGACTGAGTAAGATACTCTGTACCTAGAACCGCCCCCACTTATAGTAGTTCTTTGTATGCCGTTTGTTGGACCGGAGACGGAAAAACCGCCTAGAGCGTCGTCAGAGTCCGGCCAATCACTATCGAAAAAGCTGATTTCTGCATTTTCAAAGAAGGTAAATTCCCAACCGAGATTTTTACCATCTCCTGCACTCATACCACCTACATTGAGTTTACTGGTTATCTCGTCAACAGTGACGTTAGCATAAACGTCATCTTGGCTAAAAGTATCTGCACCATCTTTCAGACAAACTATACTACTTACATAGAGGTTATATCCTCCTTCAATGACAGACGCTTCTTCTGGTGTTAGGTTAGTGAAAAGTTGTTCTTGAGCAACAATAGCAGCGTTAGTAGAAATGATTTTTGACATGGTTTTTATCCTTGATTGTAATTTACTAGATACACTTAAGAATTGCAGATTAGCCTACCTTGTTAATTAGATCGTATAGAGATAATTAAGTAGCTTTTAAAAAGTTGCATATTTGTGGGATCAAATTGCGGCTGTAATCATCGAAATTTTGTTCTGTTTTTGACAAACTTATTCAATGATTCCGCTAGTCTCCAAAGAAAGCATCTTTTTAAATGAACTTCTCTGCATATCACTCTCTACGATTACTTTTAGTCTTTATGCACTGCGATCGAAAATTGGCTAAATAGGGTTGAGGATTACGTCATTGCAAGATTGGAACCACTTAGAGCCGCCAAAACCCCCAGTAACATAGTTTCTGCTAAATTCTGGGACACTTCCGTTCCAGCCTGGTGGAACACTCAAATTAAGAATTCCTCCAGAGCGGATTCCACCTCTAGGGACATCAGCCCATTGCCCGATAACCGTATCGCCAATTCTTGTTCCTTTGTATACATTAGTCCAGGTTCTTCCGTCATCAGCGCTCATTCCCAGCCACCAAATTTCATTGCCAATTTGCCTAACGTAATAAGTGCCTCCGTCATCCGAATGCCAAATTCCATTGAAGTCTGGAGAGGCAATACATAGAGCTTGCGCTGGCTGGTTTAGCACTAACGGCATGGTTACAACTGAAATCGGAATCACTGACAGAGCTACAAGTGTTGATAATCCAAAACCGAGTTTTTTAACTTTCTCTTTTTTTGGCGAAGGTATTTTTGTTCCATCACTGTTGGTATCTATATTGTTAGAGATTACATCGCCATTGGCATCGTAAGTATAAGTTGTAGTTGAGGTCATAAATTTGTGTTCCTTGATAAATAACTAACCTCAGAAATTCAAATCAGTATGTGTTTGACGAAATTATCCAATGATTTAGCAATTAACCAAAAAAAAGCATTTTTTTGTGGTATTTATTAGCTCAATCTCTTTGCATATTACTCTTTACGAATACTTTGAGTTTTTATGCACTTGCAGCAGAACTATTTTGAAAAATCTGGCAAATCCTTATACATGGAAAAATCGGGGCACTTGCCCCGACGTTATATTGTATTCAGCTTTTTAGCCCAGATTTTTGAGTTGTGCGTCCGCCCACGTTAAAACGGCGGTCTAATAACCCAAATCCATTAAAATGGACTGTAATCTTCAGTCCTCTGAGTGAGGACTTTTGCTATCAGACAGGGATTTTAATCCCTGGCGGACGTTCGGTTTGATGTTAAGTTGACACCAATGGCAACATGAGCGCCCAGTTCGCAGGACGGGCGAGACGCCCATCCTACAAGAAATATTGGGATATTTTATTATTTGTCAGTCCCTTAACTCTAACCTCGAAAATTCAAATCAGTAAATCTACTTGAGAATTGCAGATTAGTCTACCCGATAGAGTTCGATATCATATGGATTGCCAGGAGTACTTAGGTTGTCTTGAAATTCATACACTCCTCCATCGGCCAAATTGTATTTTTTGTATTGCTCGTAGCCACTTCGACCGTCAGAGTCAAATTCAATGATTCCTCCACTGTAAGCAGTCCATATACGATCGGAGCCAGGTGATGGATCGCCTGTTGTTGTACCATCGACGGTGTAGGGAATATTGTATCCCGTTTTGTTTTTAACTTCAAAAACTTCGTAACCGCCACTAATTGTTTCAGCAGCTTGTTCGTCAAGTTCTTCAATTAAACCAAAAGATTCTAGGCAGCTTTGATTAGTTAACATGGTTTTTCTCTCTTTGTTAATTAGATGATGCAGAGATAATTAGGTAACTTTTAAGAAGTTGCATATTTGGGGAATAAATTTGCGGCTGTAACTATCGAAATTTTGTTCTGTCTTTAACGAACTTATTCAATGATTCCGCTAGTCCCCAAAGAAAGCATCTTTTTAAATGAATTTCTCTGCATATCACTCTCTACGATGACTTTTAGTTTTTATGCACTTGGATGAAAAATTTTTTGAAAAATCTGTAAAATCCTTACGCAGCAAGGAATTAGCTTTTGTACCTATGGCTGTATAATTGTAATCAGCTATGTTTCAAACAACGGCAAGTATTCCATGCAACCCCGACAGGGCATTATTGAAATCTTTTCTACGTTTGTGCAATTCGATCTAGATCAATTTAGTGGTTGGGCAACAGATGCCAAACTGCGACGTAGTATGAAATTTTGCCTGGAGGAGTCGTCAACTGAGAAATCAGATACCTTTTGGGCGCTTTACTGGTATAGAGTTTGGCAGACTGAATCTAGTGCTGTGGCACTTGCACATATTTCTGCTTATTTACAAGAGGTGTGCTATTGGACTGCTAGAAAATTCGCCCTCAACTTTCCCACGCAATCGTCTGTAGCCGATTGTTTTCAGATGGCGATCGCTCATATTAACAAAATCCTCAAAACTTTCAACCCTCAATACAGTTCGCATTTAAAAGCTTACGCACAATTAACTTTTGAATCGATTATCAAAGATGCAGTGCGCTTACAACGGGAAGCAGACATTTGCTCAGACTGGGCATTATTGCACAAACTCAGCCACAAACGACTAGTGCAGTCATTAGAAAATGCCGGATTTAACGCCGAAAGCATCGAGAGTTATGTTTTAGCCTGGGAATGCTTTAAGGAACTCTACACAGGTGACAATACAAAAATTCGTCAGCTTGCCAAACCAGATGCTCAGACTTGGGAGGCTATTAGTCATCTTTATAATGCAGAACGTTTGGGCCGATTGAGTTCGCCCTCTGCCGTCGTCAATCAACAAACCATAGAAACCTGGGTATTATCTGCTGCTAAAGCTGCCCGTAATTTACTCTATCCTAAATTTGTTTCCGCAGACGCTCCCCTCAAAGAAGATGAAGGTAATTTATTAGATATACTGCCTGTAGATTTGCAAACATCTTTACTAACGGAAATTATTGAGCAGGAAGAAGCTGTGAATATGCGATCGCAGCAAGCTCAGTTAAACCAAGTTTTGCACAAAGCGATCGCTGCACTCGATGCTGAGTCCCAAAAAGTACTACAAGCTTACTACGTTCAACAACTGACTCAACAAGAAATTGCTGCCCAGCTAGAAATGAAGCAATATACTGTTTCTCGTCGCCTGAGCAGCATTAAAAAGTCATTGCTCCTGACTCTCACACAATGGAGTCAAAACACCTTGCATATTTCCCCTAAATCCGACGTAGTAGATGCCATAAACACAAGTTTAGAGGAATGGCTGAAAGTCCAATATAGCCATACCCAGATTCAGTAGACATCTTGCAAAAGTAACAAATGCCAAGATGTTGGGGTGCATGTTAAAGGTTACTGAGTAAGGAAAAATTCTATACCTTTACCCTTTACCCTTTTCCCTTTACCCCACAATGCCTGCCAAGATGTTGGGGTGGATGTTAAAGGTTACTGAGTAAGGGAAAATTCTATACCTTTACCCTTTACCCTTTACCCTTGTCCCCACAATGCCTGCCAAGATGTTGGGGTGGATGTTAAAGGTTACTGAGTAAGGGAAAATTCTATACCTTTACCCTTTACCCTTTTCCCTTTACCCCACAATGCCTCCCCTCTCCCTAACATGGTCTTTATATGAAGCCATTCTAAAATAATTTATGTTGAACCCACCTGCCCCATTCACCATTGACTCACAGCATTTATACTTGGAAATTACCCAATCTCCAGAAGTGCAAGAACAACCATACTCAACAGCTGGTGCTTGTCAACGTGGGTGGATAAATCAAAAATGCTTGCAAGCATTTTTGCCTTGGTTCAAAGAGGAAATTGCTCCCGGCGCCAAGGTTTATCCTAACAGTGCGACATTGCCGAGTTTTTGGGAAGTAGTCAATGGCACAGCTATTACTTTCGATCGCGATCGCCTGGTATTAATTCCCACTTTGGCAATAGATGACGATGAGTTACGCGTACCCCAAGAATGGGTAGATATACCAGAGTGGGTTGCTGATTATTACATAGCAGTACAAGTTAATCCTGATGATGGTTGGATAAAAATTTGTGGTTATACAACCCATCAAATTCTGAAAACAAAAGGAATTTATGATGCTGGCGATCGCACTTACAGCTTGGAAAGTGAAGATTTAATTCCAGATATTAATGTGCTGTGGGTTACACGCCAACTCGATCGCTCAGAAGCCTTACGTGCTGAGATTGCACCAATAGAATCTATTGGCAAAACCCAGGCGGAAAACCTTTTAGAAAGATTGGGCGATCGCGATGTGAAATTCCCACGTTTAGCAGTTCCATTTTCACTCTGGGGTGCGCTCTTGGCACATAGCGGTTGGCGAAAAAAGTTGTATGAACTGCGTCAGGGTTTACTCATACAGCGATCGATTCCGCAATGGTTACAGACAGGAGTAGCCAATTTAGCTCAACAGTGGGGATGGGAAAAAAGAGAATTCCTTGTGGTACCTGCCGGAATGCGGAGTGCAGAACCAGTTCTCGGCTTGTCTCGGCAAATAAAAGTTGCAGAGCAAACATACGAGTTACGCATTTTCCCTAAAAGCGCTTCTGAGGATTATGTTTGGCGTTTTGAATTGCGAAGTACAACTGTTGATAGTCAAATTCCGGCTGGATTTAAACTCCGATTACTAACGGAAGATTTACAAGCTTTTGAAAATAATCAAGATACGGCAACAACTGCTGTAGATATGTTGTATTTGGAAGTAATTTTGGAACTAGGAGAAGGATTGGTTTGGGAAATAGAACCCACTCCTGAAGATTATGACCGAGAGATTTTGCGGTTTTAAGTTTTACCTTCAAAAATATTCATGTTTAGCTTGTATTATTTGCTCTTACACTGAATTTAACTACACACAGTAGGCAATTCATTTAGCAACCAAGATATATAGCAGGGTGTAAGGGCACGATAGTGCCCATAGGTGTCAATTTAACCTGAAACCTTTGTCAAGACGTGATATTGAGTTCATTCGCTTATGGTTACTCACAGCGTCACCCCACCTCGGTTTTGTCTAAAGCCAAAACTGCCCCTCCTCGATGCCTTGGGGCTTCGGTGTACACACAAGTCGAATTACCCCCCTCAATCCCCCCCCTTCGACAAGCTCAGGGCATCGCTTGTAAAGGGGGGAAGCCGGAAATCCAGTTCCCTCCCCTTTACAAGGGGAGGGCTAGGGTGGGGTAAAGCCTATGCCCAATGCCCAATGCCCAATCAAATAAGATATCACTTTACAAGGGGAGGGCTAGGGTGGGGTAAAGCGTATCTGCAACAAGCGTTTAAGCTCAAGTTGACACCAATGGGCACTGCCATATCCCTACGGACATACTCAACATCTAGGGAGAACTAGCTGTGGACAAGTTAATCATCTTAAAGTTAGGGGAGGGAAACTTTGAACAAGGGTTTACCGTAACTCTACAGATTGGCGATGAAAATGTCCGCCCGACTGTGGAAATCACAGGTGAGCTACCCCCCAACCCGGAAATTCTTCGCGATTATCACCGTTGGCAATCTATTTATCGGAATTTAAGGCTGCCATCTCGTCCAATTGGTTTAGCTAAAGAACTTAACCAAGCTGCCAGCCTCGAATACTGTCAGCAGGTGAGTGAGGAATTTAAAGTCAGTTTTAATGCTTGGCTTGCTTCCGATTCCTTTCGTTCCATCCGCGAGAAATTGTTAGAAAAACTCATGCTTGCGGATAATATTCGGATGCTTTTACAAACCAAAGACCTGCGATTACAGAAATTTCCCTGGCATCTTTGGGATTTGCTAGAACGCTATCCCCAAGCGGAAATCGCCCTGAGCGCTCCTGCCTACGAACAAGTCAACCTTAACCGCATAGCAACTACATCCGACAAAGTAAAAATCTTAGCGATTTTGGGTAACAGTCAAGGTATTGATACCAAAGCAGACCAAGCGCTGCTTAATTTGTTACCCAATACAGATATAACTTTTTTAGTTGAACCACAATGCCTTGACCTGACCGACCAGCTATGGGAGCAGAATTGGCAGATTCTATTTTTCGCCGGACATAGTTCTACCCAGGAAACGAATCAAACCGGAAAAATCTATATCAATCAAACAGAAAGTCTCACAATTAGCCAGTTAAAGTATGCCTTGAAAAAGGCAGTAGAACGAGGTCTAAAACTAGCGATTTTTAATTCCTGTGATGGCTTGGGGTTGGCCTGGGAGTTTGCAGATTTACATATTCCTCAAATTATCGTGATGCGAGAGCCTGTACCCGATCGCGTGGCGCAACAGTTTTTAAAGTATTTTTTAGAAGCCTTTGCGCGGGGAGGCTCGTTGTATTTAGCCGTCAGGGAAGCACGAGAAAGGTTACAGGGACTAGAAAACCAATTTCCCTGTGCGACATGGTTACCTGTCATCTTTCAAAATCCGGCTGAGACGCCGTTGAATTGGCGGGAATTGTTTAGAAATCCACCCAATCTTCCTGCATCTTTGTCTCAAACCACGCCTGTTAGAAGAACCACAAATCGGCTTGGCTTCTCATTAATATTACTAACGAGCATGGTAGTAACTGGAATATTAATCGGGGTAAGGTATTTGGGCGTGCTGCAAACATTAGAGTTAAGTGCATTTGACCAACTGGTACGCTTGCGCCCTGCTGAAAAACCAGACTCACGCCTACTGGTTATCACTGTAACTGAAGAAGATGTGCAAGCGCAAAAACCGGAAAAACCTCAAGGTTCGCTGTCAGACAAATCACTTGCCCTACTGTTAGAAAAATTAGAGGCATATCAACCTCAAGTTATTGGTTTGGATATATACCGAGATTATCCAGTGGGTAAGGATTATCCAGCATTGGCAAAAAGGATGCGAAAAAGCGATCGCTTTGTCGGGGTGTGTCAACTCAGCGATTATCAAGCCGGAAAACCAGGTGTAAAACCACCCCCAGAAGTTTCTTCACATAATCTCGGTTTTAGCGATATTGCCATCGATTCAGATAATGTTGTGCGTCGCCAGCTGTTAGCGTTAACTCCTGCACCCTCATCTCCTTGTACTGCGCCCTATGCCTTGAATGTTCAACTGGCGCTGCGTTACCTGTATACAAAAGGAATTCGGTTGCAATTTACCCCTGATGGCGCATGGCAATTAGGGAAGGTGACATTTAAACCAATAGAAACTCATACCGGAGGTTATCAAGGAGTTGATGCTTTTGGACACCAAATTTTCTTAAATTATCGTTCTTCTCCTTCACCAGAAGCGATCGCACCAAGTATGACCTTACAACAAGTGTTAAGGGGTAAGCTAAATGCCAATGCAGTCAAAGGCAAAATAGTCATTATTGGCACAACAGCAGAAACTTTTGGTGATTACTGGTTAACTCCCTACATCACTCCTCAAGGAAAATTACACGCAATACCAGGAGTATTTTTACAAGCCCAGATGGTCAGTCAACTGCTCAGGGCTGCTTTGGACGGACAACCTCTGTTGTGGACTTGGCCGCTTTGGGGTGAGGTAATTTGGGTTTGGGGTTGGTCTTTTTTAGGCGGTTTATTTACTGCTTATCTGCACCGATTCATTTACTTAAGCTTGGCAGGAGGAATAGCCATTATTAGTTTATACGTTAGCTGTTTTATATTTTTAATTGTATATAGTTGTTGGGTTCCGCTAATTCCTGCTATGTTGGCTTTAGTAGTAAATAGTTTAATATCTACAACTTACTTAAACATGAAATTTAAAAATTAATAATAACGCCAATTGTAAGAGGATGTTTGGAAAGCTATATTTGTTACCCAAAGTATCTAATACCCCCCCTAACCCCAGGGCTGTTTCATCCGAAATTTTAGGGATTTTGTCAAGAGTATGAGTCAGAAATTTGCTTGAGTGGGAAAAATAAAAACTACCACCTCAACCAGCAAATTTAAGTGCATTCACCATTTTCTTGCCCAATCAGATTCTTTAGTCACCTGGTTTTTTTGCTTGAAACGCTTGTAAATCAGCGCCTTTTAGGGAATGAAACAGCCCTGCTTTATAAGAGGGGTTGGGGGGGTAATATCAGAATTTAATATGTTATACAACCCTTTTCAAACATTCTCTAAGCATGAAAATCGCCGTTTAGCAAGCAAGTGTTAGGAGGTTTTATGAAAAGCTATTGGCAAATGCAATTAATCGCGGCAGTGGGAATGACTTTGTGGGGAATTATCGGCTATTCTCCAATGATTTGGATGACACCAGTTGCGGCGGTCACTCCTCAGAAATTTTCGCCTCCTCCGCCTCCTCCAGACAGGGGTGCAGCAGGCGATCGCGGCGGGGCTGCAAGTCGCGGTTGTGGTGTTGGAAATCAGTCTGTAGTTGCACTTGTACCTATATACAAACAGACATTAAATCAAGGGCAAACAGAAGCTATTTCTGTTACTAAAGTTTGGGGTTTGACGAATGAGGAATATCCAAGTTTTTGGTTTTTTGTCCCCTATCAAAAATCTCTAATTGATTCCATTGAGTTTGTTGTCAAAGATGAGTCAGGTAAATCAAGTCAAACTCTTTACCGAACAATGGTAACAATACCAGAAGTACCAGGAATTGTTAGCATTCCCTTAAATGCAAATGCTTCCCCATTGCAAGTAGACAAGATGTATCACTGGTTTTTTAAGATAAAAATCATTTGCAATCCCCAACAACCTCCAGAACGAGAGTATGTGGAAGGATGGGTGCAACGAGTCAATCCAAATCCTCAATTAGTAGATAGCTTGAAGCAAGCAACTCCTCAGCAACGGGTAAACCTTTATGCCGAGAATGGTATTTGGTACGATGCTTTGACTACTTTGGCTGAATTACGTCTTAGCAAACCTGAAGATCCAACTCTAGCGGTGGAGTGGATGAATTTGCTTAAATCCATAGATTTAGAGAATTTCGCTAAACAACCTCTAGTAAAATGTTGCCAAGCTAATGCAAAGTAGCAGACCAAGGCCTAGCCAATATTTCTGTTCAAGTGAAAGTCCCACACCGAGCAAATATCCCGCCCAGAACTAAAGTTCTGGGCTGATAGCTAAAGTCCTCTAAAAGAGGACTAAACAAGAAATTTAGTTTAGTCCTCGTACTCATTTGCTATTTCGGCGTACTCATTTGTTATTTCGGCGAACGCAAAAGCTATTTCGGCGTATTTTAGCCAATAGGCGCTACTTCTTCATATTCCGCTTCATTTGTTCTAACTCATCCTGAGTTTCCCAGCTACGGAACTTCTCTTCTAAGTCATCAAAACCACTAGAAAAACTGCTAGTTTGATTTGACCAGCCAATGGTTTCCGAACGCTGCTGAGTTTGCGCTTTCGCACGGGCTGTTTGTGCTTCGGTGGCTTTAGCTTGCACTTCCTGTCGCCGTTGCTGAATTTTTTTCAGTAATTCCTGAGATTGGTTAATGCGTTCTTTCAGCCCTTGCATATGTCCCCAGCGCTGATTTCCTTCGCGCAACAGAGCTGCTTCTCGCTCACCTGCTGCTGCCGCCAAATCCTCTCTATTGGCGTTTTTGGCTTTTTGAATACGGATATGCCAACGCTGAAT
Organism: Nostoc sp. DSM 114167; assembly: GCF_052692655.1. Classification (NCBI taxonomy): domain Bacteria; kingdom Bacillati; phylum Cyanobacteriota; class Cyanophyceae; order Nostocales; family Nostocaceae; genus Nostoc; species Nostoc sp. DSM 114167. Next base: position 509,459 of record NZ_CP195116.1, on the reverse strand, counting down.
TTCTTGCGCGGTGGAGAGAATTTCTTCTTGCGATCGCTTCTCTTGTAATTTTAAATCTGCGATTAGCCTTAATGTGTCTTCTTCTTGCTCACGCAGCTGTTCTAGCAGCGCCTCTAACTCCAAATGTGGATTGTTACGCAAGAATTCTTCTAAACGGTTTTCTAGAAACCGACTCAAATCATCAAATAAGCCCACTGCTAGAACTCCAGAGATCGGGTGCGTGACTATTTTATTGTAGTAGTCTGGTGGACTTCTGGGTGTTAGTTAGATTTGAAAGTTGGGAAGAATGTATTTGGTGAAACTACGCAAATAACTTTAACTTACAACATAAGGCTTTAATCAGTATGAGTTCTGACTTTCAACCACCACCTAAGAGCTTATCCATACTAGCTACTGTAGGAGGAGTCGTTACCGCTGCGATCGCGATCGCACTTTTAAATGGTTGGTCTAAGCAACTTTCCAATACTTCTATAAAAAAAGCTGAAATATCAACATCCCCAATTGCTTTACAACCAGAGAAACCCCAACCCCCTGTCTTTGGTGTCAAAGATGCTGAAACAGTTGCCAGCCTTGATGCTCAATCCGTAGTTTTGCCAGGTCAACCCATTCCTAAGAATCAATTAACAGTAGCCATAATTCCATACGTTGCTCCTGGAGTTGGAAAACTGACCCCAGAAGAAATGACAACGGCACGTATTGCTTGGTCATACTTCCAACGCAACTGGAACGATGAAACCGGCTTGATCAATTCTGTTGATGGCTTTGCCTCCATAAGTATGTGGGATCAGACAGCAGCGATCGCCGCTTTAGTCAGTGCTAGAGAACTCAACATCGTGCCTGCGGCTGAATTTGAAGCCAAAATGAGCAAAATGTTGAATACACTGGCGTCAATGCCTTTATATAAAGGAGAACTACCCAACAAAGTTTACAATGCGAAAACTCTCGTACCTGTTAATTATGGTCAACTAGATAAACAGGAAGAAATTGGCTGGTCAGCCATCGATTTAGGAAGAATGGCAATCTGGCTGAAGATTGTCGAGGCAAAGTATCCAGAAATGCGACTAGAAACAGCAGCAGTTTGGAAACACTGGCAAGTCAAGCGTCTGACCGCAAACGGTCAAATGTTTGGTACTGCTGTCATCAAAGGCAAAGAACAATACAATCAAGAAGGTCGCTTGGGCTATGAGAATTATGCTGCTTATGGTTTGAAGCTTTGGGGTTTGAATGTTAATAAAGCTTTAGATTATCAGTCCAATACTGCCTTTGTCGATCTTTATGGACAAGGAATTCCTTACGACAAACGGGACTATAAAAACTCTGGAGCCAATAATTACGTTCTTAGCGAACCCTATATCTTAGATGGTATTGAAACTGGGTTTCAAGCTTTGCCTAAAGCTTATGCCGATCGGATTTTAGCTGCCCAAGCCGCGCGTTATGAAGCGACAAAACAATTAACCGCCGTCACCGAAGACAACTTAGATCGCGCGCCATACTTTGTTTACAGCAGCTTATTTGTCAACGGACAACCTTGGGCAACCATCGCGGATACCAGAGAACAGCACAACAATTTGCGATTCCTCAGTGCCAAAGCTGCGCTCGGCTGGCATGTGCTTTATAACACTGCTTATACTAGTCAGTTATTTGATTTCGTTCAAGGCAATCTGAAGTCTCAAGAAGGCTGGTACAACGGCTTTTATGAGTCTATGCGTCAGCCGAATAAAACTCTCACCGCTAACAATAATGGTGTAATTATGGAAAGCTTACTGTATAAGCAAGTTGGGCAGCCACTTACTGTTTGGGCAGGAGTCAGGAGCCATAAGTCAACCGAGAAGACTATAAAAAGACCGTAATACCATTTTGGATTTTAGATTTTAGACTTCGGCTCCTTTCGACTTCGCGGTAGTTGAATCTCGACTTCGCTCGATTACCGCGCAGTCGAAACTCAAGGCAAGTCGCTCAGTCGAACAATTTTGGATTGTGAAACATCCATTGGATAAATGTTTCAGTTTTCCATCTGTCGCAATCATTTTTCACGCTGGTGTCAGAATTCAGAATTGGTGAATACTCTACCCATAAAGGGATAGAGTTTTAAGGCGAGAATATTTTAATTTTTTTCGCCCACAAGGGGCAAGGTTTTAAACCAATATTCATTACCCAGTCGTACAGAATTCAATTCTGTTAGCGGATAGCTAAGGTTTAGCTCATTCTGACTCCTGAGTTCTGAATTCTTCTTAGGGACTTCCAGAAAATAAATTATCTAATTTACTCAGATCGTATTTTTCTTTCTCCCCCTGCCCCCTGCTCCCTGCTCCCTGCCCCCCTGCCTACACCAAGATCGGATATTTTTTTAGTTGGAAGTCCCTTATAAATCGCATAAAAAAACCCCTAGCATTTCTACTAGGGGTGAGAAATAATACCATTTCACTTGATGTTTGTCTGAGATGACCCTGTTTATGCCTCTGCTCTACGCAAGAGGCTGGACTGTTTCTCAAATATTACAGTAAAAAGCGATCGGGTATAAAATTAGCCAACATTTGCCAAGAGCAATTCTCGTTTTTCTGATTTTCGTACTCTCACTTGAGAGTCATCATCAACATCAATCAGGGCTGTGTCTCCATCTGTAATTTCACCAGACAGCATTGCTTCGGCGAGAGAATCTTCTAAGAGGCGCATAATTGCCCGACGTAATGGCCTAGCACCGTAGCTGGGGTTATAACCTTCTTGTACCACAAGCTCTTTGAAGCGATCGCTAACTTCTAGGATAATTCCCTTTTCTGTCAAGCGGCTAGCAACATCGCGAAGCATAATTTCGGCGATTTGCTTAACTTCATCTTTGGAAAGCTGGGTGAAGACGATAATCTCATCAAGACGGTTAAGGAACTCAGGACGGAAGTAAGCTTTCAATTCTTCATTGACCAAGGTGCGAATCCGGTTATAACTAGCGTCGGCTTGAGTGTCGAAGTCAAAGCCTAAGCCACTACCGCCTTTTTCAATCACCTTAGAACCGATGTTAGAAGTCAAAATGATCAGCGTATTCTTGAAGTCCACTTTCCGACCTTTGGCATCGGTAAGATGACCGTCATCCAATAGTTGCAGGAGCATATTGAATACATCGGGGTGTGCTTTTTCGATTTCGTCGAATAGCAGCACTGTGTATGGTTTTCGCCGCACGGCTTCTGTAAGTTGTCCGCCTTCGTCGTATCCGACATAACCGGGAGGCGAACCAATGAGCTTGGCGACGGTGTGACTTTCCATGTATTCGGACATATCTAGCCGAATCATCGAGTCTTCCGCACCGAAGAAGTAGGCAGCTAGTGCCTTCGCCAACTCTGTTTTACCAACGCCAGTGGGGCCAGAGAAGATAAAGCTCGCAATCGGACGATTGGGATTTTTCAAACCAACGCGGGCGCGACGGATACCGCGAGCTACAGCCGTGACTGCTTGCTCTTGTCCGATAAGTCGCTGATGCAGAGTGTCTTCTAGATGTAAAAGCAACTCTGACTCAGATTCAGTGAGTTTATTAACTGGTACGCCAGTCCAAGAGGCAACGATTTGGGCGATGTCTTCTTCGTCAACTACAGTTGAGTTGACAGGTTGCTCGTTTTGTGTAAAGGTTGCTTGCAGTTGTTCTGCGAGTTTTAACTCTTGGTCGCGCAGTTGTGTAGCTTTGTCAAAATCTTGGACTCTGACTGCTGCTTCTTTTTCTTTGGTGACACCAGCGAGTTCGCGCTTGAGTTCTTTATTGGGAGAACTTTGGGAGTTCCGCAAACGAACGCGAGAACCAGCTTCATCAATCAAGTCTATTGCCTTATCTGGCAAGAAGCGATCGCTAATATAGCGGTCTGATAATTCTGCGGCGGCTACAAGTGCTGAATCCAAAATTGTGACTTTGTGGTGCTGTTCGTAAGCACCGCGCAAGCCGTAGAGAATTTGTACGGTTTCCTCTACCGATGGTTCTCCAACCTGAATCGGTTGGAAACGACGCTCTAGGGCGGCATCGCGCTCAATATGCTTCCGATACTCATCGAGGGTAGTTGCGCCGATGCACTGGAGTTCACCTCGTGCTAAGGCAGGTTTGAGGATGTTGGCTGCATCCAAGCCACCTTCTGTACCACCAGCGCCAACCAAGGTGTGAATTTCGTCAATCACCAAGATGATATTGCCGACAGTGCGGACTTCTTCCACAACTTTTTTGATGCGTTCTTCAAAATCGCCACGGAAGCGAGTTCCAGCTACCAATGACCCCATATCGAGGCTGATAACTTGCTTGTCTTGCAAACTTTCGGGAACATCTTGGTTGATAATCCGGTGAGCTAGACCTTCGGCGATCGCAGTTTTACCAACTCCTGGTTCTCCAATCAACACCGGGTTATTCTTGGTGCGGCGACCGAGAATTTGGATCGCCCGCTCAATTTCTTTCTGGCGACCAACTACAGGGTCGAGTTTGCCTTCTTGGGCTAATTTGGTCAAATTTCTGCCAAACTCTTCCATTGTTAGCGGTTGGGTGCGCTTTTGACTACCACTACCAGCAAAAGCTGGTGCATTATCACCCAAACGGCGAACTATCGCACTGCGGACACTTTTAAAGTCTACCCCTAGATTTTGCAGTACTTTGGCGGCAACACCTTCACCCGCCTCGGTTAATCCTAAGAGTAAGTGTTCAGTGTTAATGTAATTCTGTCCCAAACTATGAGCTTCTTTAAACGATTGCTCGAAGAGGCTTTTTACTTTAGGAGTAAAAGGAATTTCTGGTGGTACAAAGCCAGAACCCCTACCAATAATTTTTTCTACCTCGCGACGTGCATCTTTGAGGGTAACGCCTAATTCGGCCAGCACTTTAGCAGCAACCCCAGTTCCTTCTCCCATTAAACCCAGGAGAATTTGTTCAGTTCCTACAAAATTGTGTCCCAGGCGACGTGCTTCCTCCTGAGCTAGCATAATTACTCTAATGGCTTCGGAAGTGAAGTGTTCAAACATAATGGGTTCTTGCTTCCTCGCTGCTTGGACTTTGGGTGAGATAAAATTCACCCTCATCTAAAGTTTTTTGTATTTTCTTAAGGACTAATGTAACTTTATTTAAAGTTAAGTGGCAGTGGTGAGAGCCGTAAGACATCAGGTGTACTTGCCGTCTAATGTAAGTTGGGAGTAATGAGTTAAGAGTTAGGAGTGATGATTAAGTAAGGAGTTATCAATTTTACAATTCCCTTTTGCGTGCAGAAGATTATTTTCTTTTGGCTTTTCTGCTCCTCTGCTCTCGGCTAAACTTAAAAACCAAGACTCATCACTCTTGACTTATAACTCTTAACTCCTAACTCCTAACTTGTAACTCAGGACTGACAATGACTGAAGCAACAGCCGGTAAAGACCAACAACATCCACTTTATAACCGCGATCGCCCCCTTATTGATATTTTACTCGCTCAACAGGCAACAGACTATAACTTAGCAGAATTGGCTAGGCTGCGAATGCGCTATCAAGGGTTTCCAGGGGCGAGAGACATTCAAAAAGACCTAGATAAAGTCTTGCAACAGTGGGGTTTGACCGAAGCCGAGCTTTTTGAGAAAACTCGTCAAATTCATGATTTGGGTGGAATTTACAAAAGCCGTGGCAAGAAAGAGGAACAGGATTGGAATTAGTTATGGGGCAGTGGGCGTTAGGAGTGCTGAGTAATGAGTAATGAGTAATGAGTAATGAGTAATGAGTAATGAGTAATGAGTTAGAGTTATTCTCCCCCTGCCCCCTGCCCCCTGCTCCCTGCTCCCTGCTCCCTGCTCCCTGCTCCCTGCTCCCTGCTCCTTGTCCCCTTGTCTCCCTTGCCTCCCCTGCTCCCCTGCCTTCAAAGCGATGGAATATTTTTGTAATTGGAAGTCTCTAAGAATTTGTCCTGGCAAAAGTATTACATTTCTGAGGATCGCCCGTTTGGATACCTTGTTTAAACCAACGAACCCTTTGGGCGGAACTACCATGTGTAAAAGATTCTGGCACAGCATAACCTTTAGCTTGTTTTTGCAAGCGGTCATCCCCAATACTGCTAGCTGCATTCAATGCTTCTTCAATATCACCTGTTTCCAGAATTTGCCGTGAGCGTTGAGCATGATTTGCCCAAACGCCTGCAAAACAGTCTGCTTGTAATTCTAATCGCACAGAAAGCTGATTTGCTTGTGTCTGACTCGCTTGGTTCTGCAATCCTCTAACTTGCTGCGAAATCCCCAGTAAATTTTGGACATGATGCCCAATTTCATGAGCAATCACGTATGCTTGAGCAAAATCTCCAGGTGCTTGATATTTAGTCTTTAAATCGCGGTAAAAACTCAAGTCAATATACACTTTTCGATCGCGCGGACAATAAAACGGCCCAACTGCTGAACGTGCAAATCCACAAGCAGACTCTACCGCTCCTGAGTAAAGAACTAACTTTGGTTCTACATAACTTTTTCCATCTTGCCGAAACAAGTCACTCCATGTATCTTCTGTATCAGCCAGTACAACAGATACAAAATCCGCCATTCGATCTTGAGTTTGAGATCCTGTTGTTTGAGGTGACTCAGCGATCGGGCTATCACTTGGTGGGGAATCTTCTTGCCAAAGGGCACTAGGATCGCCACCCAATAGTAAAACCAGTAGCGATATGAGTGCTACTCCTACGCCCCCACCCACAACAGGAGCGGAAATCTTCATCCCACGCCGATCTTCAACATTTGTACTCCGACGACCTATTTGCCAACGCATAATTACTGCTTACCAAACTCATAAAAAAATACAGCTTGAATTAGGTAGGATGAAATCTACACAAGCCTTTTAGCTATACAAACAAATATTACTTTTTGTATATATCGATCTCTTCTGCCTACGGACAAACTCTAAATAAAGGACACTCAGCCTTTAGGAAGGTTTTGTTAAATAGGTTGCCCATCAAATCATACAAAATTCCCGGACTCCTTATAGAGAACACCACAGTCAGGATGGAAGCGAAATTTCAAAGACGTAAGTTGCATTCCACGACCAAGCTGTGAGAATTTAAAATATCAACACAAGGGAATCTAGTTATGTCTGCGTTGGACATACATATGTAGTTGAGGCTATCCTGTGTCACTCAATACAGTTCGGTTAAAGGTGAAAGGGTAAAGGGGAAAGGTTTTGAATACATCTTTTCCCCAATACCTTCAAACCCATTCCCCAGACCACACTCGATTGTGAAAAATGCTTATCCGAACCGTATGCCGTGTCACTCACTAATAATAATTCCGCATCAGTTAGAGGTTTTCCATCTTGGTGTATTCATTTTTTGACTTGCACCGTTGAGGGTGTTATTGCCTACCTCATAAGCGAGGAATATATTTTATTACTAAGGATAGTTTTGAGTTAAACCAACTCGTATTTAAGATAACAACTACTGAAGAATCAACTTTGTCAGTGATTAATCTTTCCCCTGCGACCAAGGAGTAATTATGGTTTTAAGTCAATATCAACGTGCTGTAGGCATATTTACTCATCGGATAGATGCAGAGCGGGCGATACATGAGTTGAGAGCTTCTGGCTTGGCAATGGAGAAAGTATCTATACTTGTACAAAATTCAGCTCGCAATCATGAGATTGCCGCTAATGAAGTGAAAGAGGACACTGGTGATAAAGCTGACGAAGGTGCAACAGTAGGAGGACTTTCAGGGGGTGCTGTTGGTGGGTTAACTGGTTTATTAGTGGGTCTTGGGACTTTAGCAATCCCTGGAATTGGCCCAATAATGCTGGCTGGGGCGGCAGCAACTGCTTTGGTTACAACCCTTGTTGGTGCAAGTATTGGTGCTGCCACTGGGACTTTTGCTGGTGCATTAGTTGGTTGGGGAATGTCATCAGAGCAAGCTAGAGCATATAACGAGCGAGTAGAAGAGGGACACTATTTAATAATCGTGGATTGTACATCTTTTGAAATTGCTAAAGTACAAGAAATACTACAGCGTTGGGGTATTGAAGAGTTTGGTATTTACGAGCATCTCAACAGTGAATATGAAACTACAAATTCTCTGACCACAACGACTTCTACTACTGCAATTCCTAATAAAAGTGGGATGATGTCTAAGTATAGTGTTAGTTGCTTTAATAGCATAGATAATGCTGAAGCAGCAATTAAGGATATGTGTATCGCAGGTTTTTCAGTAAACCAGATTTCCTTAATTTGCAAAGACTTTTCTCAATTGGTTGTGCCAACAGGCATTAATTTAAGTGAACGCTTTGACGCTATGAGGTTAGGAATAGCAGATGAGTGGGCACGCTTTTATAATGAGCAAATAGAACAAGGCAATTACATACTTATCGTTAGTGGCACAGAGCGCGAGCAAGATATAGCTAGGTCTATTCTGGGCAATTATGGGGTTCAAGAGTCTCAAGTTTATGACCCAATGTTAATTCGCTCTTAGAAGCGGCTGCTGTCATGAAAGAAAGCAAACTTATTTAAGTTTTGGAAGAAGCAGAACTCAGAATTTAGAATTCAGGAGTAAAACACAATACAGTCCAGAATGAGCAACAAAACCCAGATGTAGAGACGCGATTTATCATCCAGATGTAGAGACGCGATTTATCGCGTCTTGAAAGACCAATTATCTACACCAATAACCTTTAACCCAAGCATATTGGAGTAAAATACGCTTTATATCTGGGTAACAAATTTAGCTTGTGTATCTCACTTTCCTTGAAATCTGCTGTATCAATAAGCAATAGGTTTTGCAAGCTGAAAACTCTACTATGAAAATAATCGACACCTTTCAACGTTATAGCAAGTGGTGTCGATTGGCTTCAATACATTCACCTGATAGTAAAATATTTTACTTAAAATTCTCAACATTTCTGCTATGCTCAGGGTCAGCAGTGAGCGTAGCCGAAGGGTCAAGCTGTATTGCCTCTTTCTGTGTCTCCAGTTGCTCCCGTTGCTTGCCGTACTCCCGCAGCTGCTTCAAAAGGTTTTCTTGGGATGAGTTCGGCATAGACGGACTAGGAGTTGGCTGAACGTCGGTGTCGGTACTTGCAAAATTAGCCGCTGAGGGATTATTTTTGTAGATTGGTAGCGACTTGTCATTAATCGCCTGTTGGGTTGGTGCTGGGGTAGGAATTAGATTCTTTGGTTTGCTGACAGCAGCTTTTACCGAATCTAGAGTAGTGGCAACTTGCACTTGTTGCTGCATCTGTTGTGTAGAAGATACTAAACCACTTAAACCATTCACCAATTGCCGCAGATTTTTACGGAAATTAGGATCGCCTGTCAATTCATCTAAATCAGATGTAATTTTTTGGGTATTTTCAAAGGTTACTCGTGCTGAATCTAAAGTTTGTTGCAGCAACACCGCATTTTTTGGATCGTTTAAGCTTTTAGAAGCATCACGTAAATTAGCTGAAGCTTGGGCTGCATTTGCTGAAAGCGCTTCTAAATTGTTGAGTAATTGTCCTTGAGTCAATCGATTGATTGATGGTGATAAGCTACTGACTGTAACACGCAATTGGTTGCTGGTTTCGGTGATATTGTTTAACGCACCAACCAGAGTCGAACGATTTGTTGTCACCAAATTATCCAGGTTGTTCAGCAATCGATTTGCTTGAGTTGCAGTTGCACCAAATTTATTTACTGTTTGATTTGCAGATGCATTAAGTTGGTTTGTTGCCCGTTGTACTGAATTAGCCGTAGCGGAAAAGGTAGCAAGTTGTACTTGTAAGCTTTTGGTTAAACCTTGTAAATCCTGACTTAACTCAGTAAAACTGGATGCTGCGCCTGTGGTAGTTTCTAGAACCCTATTGATATTTCTATAAAATTTTGGATTATTGTATGCAGCAGCTAGGTCAGTGGAACTGCGAATTAAGGCATCAACACTGATGCCAACCTGACCTTGTAAGCGAGAGCCATTACAGACTATCAGAGTACTATCACAACTTTTATCTAGAGGTTTAGCAAGTGCAACCCCAGGAGGTAAGTTTGTTCTTGGTGTGATGTCAATAATACTTTCGCTAATTAATCCGCTTTGATTAGCTTCCACCACTACATTACGGGGGATAATTAGGTCAGTTTGGGCAATTTCAATCACTACATCAATAGCATTTGCCCCTGGTCGAACCTGAGAAATAGTTCCTACCTTAACGCCACGGTAGCGAACTGCTGCTCCCTTTTGCATTCCGCCAGCGTTGGCAAATTCTACAATAATTTTGTATGAACGGCCAGCAGCAGTGAATCTATTTAACCACAGAAAGAGTAAGCCAAATACCCCTAGTCCTAGCAGGAGTAATAACCCCACAGAACCTTCTCTAAATGTTCGCCCAGACGCGAAGCGACTTGTCATAAGACCTCGCATTTTTTTGCCTCCACCAACAACCAATAACCAATTAGGAGTTAGGAGTTAGGAATTAGGAATTAGTAGTTAAATTTAACTCCTCACTCCTCACTCCTCACTCCTCACTTTTAAGTTTCTAGCCGGCGACTTTAATCGGGCCTTGAACACTTCCACTGATAAATTGTCTGATCAAGGGATGTTCGGTGTTGTATATTTCACTAACTGTACCTTGCCACTGCACTTTACCTTCATAGAGAAATATAAGTCTATCAGATGTACGGCGGATAGTGCTGTCTTGGTGGGTAACAACAGCATAAGTACTACAAACTCCATGTAAGCATTGCAAGTGGCGGATTAAATCTTCGATGACTGTCGAGGCAATGGGATCGAGTCCGGCAGTTGGTTCGTCGTATAGTAGAACTTCTGGCCCTTCATTGGGATTATCAGGGTTAGACATAATCGCACGGGCAAAACTTACCCGTTTGCGCATTCCCCCGGAAAGTTCGGCTGGGTAGAGGTCGCCTATTTCTGGCAAACCTACCATCTCCAATTTTTCGTTTACCAAATTTCGGATGCGCGATCGCGGCAGCTTTGAATTTTGATAAAGTAAAAATCCCACATTTTCCTCCACTGTCAGCGAATCAAATAGGGCCGCCTGCTGAAACACCATACCAATGCCAACCTGCTGGCCACCATCCTCAATCAAACCCTCTCGCCGCACTCCTTGCACATAAATTTCTCCTTCATCAGGACTAAGTAACCCCGCTATTACTCGTAAGATAGTTGATTTCCCAGTCCCTGATGGCCCAATAATACCCAGTGCTTCTCCCCGATAAATAGTCAAGTCTACATTATCTAGAACTTTATGGCTACCAAAGGACTTAGAAACACCTTTCAGTTCAATCAATGGTTCAGTCATTAGTTATTTAGTCACTTGTACTGAGCGTAGCCGTTGGCGGAGCCTCTCGTAGAGAAGTATTGGTCATCAATCGCTGGTCATTAGTCAGTAGAAAATAAACAAATGACTACTGAGAACTAACAAAGGACAAATATGCCCAATAGTGATTTGATGGTGATTGGTAGGACATTGTATACTGTATTATAAGTAAATAATTAGCATTCTGATTAGCAAACTTTATTTTTCTAGCATAATATTTAGTTATTGGCGATGTTTATCGTCTCAAAATATCCTCAACCCCAAGCTGACGAAGACACCGTAGTAATTAAACATCTCAGTGATGTGAAAATAAAATTTCAGTTTTCTGTAGACATCAGCAAAGTCATTTATATATTATTAATATCCTACTTAACTTTATAACGATTCAGGTTGATACAAAATAGAAAAATCAAATTTAAGTTTTGAAAACAAAAAGGTTCAGACTCGCTATTTTTTATATCAGTCACAAACCTTGTTTTTCATTAATTATAAACTATGGTTATAAAAAATAGCTTCCTGCTATCCAAAGTTATTGTACTTATAGGACTAGTATTTGATTTTTGAAATTACTCGTAGAGGCAGGGAACAGGCAATAGGCAATAGGCAATAGTGAAGAAGAGGATTATAAGTGTACGGATTTTTTTCAGAAATCAAACCGGATTACTATATACCGTTTCTTTGTAAAGCTGCATATATTTACCCCCCGGCTACGCCGTCTCCCCGATGCCTTAGAGGGACTACAGGGGGATTTTATTATGTGCATCTTCATGCAGAATTGGTATTAGCATAATTCTTAAATAACTGGAAAGATTAATAGCATTACTCCCCAAGGGATTTGGCAAATTCAAAAAATATTTACTAAAATTGTAACAATTACTGTTAAAAATCAAAATAGAAATTATGAGTAGCCAATTAGAACAGTTTGCAAGTGATAATTCTTCTGGTATTTGTCCTGAAGCATTAGAATATATGATTAGGGCAAATCAAGGTAGTGTTCCAGCTTATGGAAATGATGAATGGACTCAAAAAGCAACAGATTATTTTCGGGAACTCTTTGAAATTGATTGTGAAGTATTTTTTACCTTTAACGGGACAGCCGCAAATTCTTTATCTTTAGCTGCTCTTTGCCAGTCATATCACAGCGTCATTTGCCATGAAACATCTCACATAGAAACAGATGAATGTGGCGCACCTGAATTTGCATCTAATGGCTCTAAACTGCTACTTGCTCACGGTAAGAATGGCAAATTAACATCACAGGCTATAGAGTCAATTGTCACCAAACGGACTGACATTCATTATCCCAAACCTAAAGTTATTAGTATTACACAATCAACTGAATTAGGAACTTTATATTCTATTGAAGAACTTTTAAGTATTAAAGAAGTTGCAAACAAATATAACTTAAAACTTCACATGGATGGCGCTCGTTTTGCAAATGCAGTTGCCGCTATGAATAAAAGCCCTGCTGAAATTACTTGGAAAACTGGAGTGGATGTATTGTGTTTTTGTGGTACCAAGAATGGAATGGCATTAGGTGAAGCCATTCTTTTCTTCAATAAAGCCCTAGCAGAAGATTTTGATTATCGATGCAAGCAAGCAGGCCAGCTAGCTTCAAAAATGCGGTTTATTTCGGCTCCTTGGTTGGGTTTATTAGAAACTGGTGCTTGGCTAAAAAATGCCAGACATGCTAATCAATGTGCTGAATACTTAGAAAATCAACTATTAAACATAGAAGGTGTTGACTTGATGTTTCCTAGAGAAGCCAACGCCGTATTTGCGAAATTACCTGAAGAAGTCATTCACAGCTTAAAAGCCAAGAACTGGCAGTTTTATACATTTATTGGTGTGGGAGGAGTACGTTTTATGTGTTCTTGGAACACTACTCAATCAAGGATTGATGAGTTGATTGATGATATTAAAAGCGCAACAATGAAATAAGTGCAGCAATCTGAAAATTTAATCCGATTTAGTTAAGGGTTGTTGGTGTAGATAATTGGTCTTTGAAGACGCGATAAATCGCGTCTCTACATGAGGGTTTTGTTGTTCATTCTCAACTGTATTGTTTTAAAATTCCTTCAGGTTGTTATAACTGATAATGTCAGCACTTACTTGGTATGTAACTTCAACTGTAATTTTGATTGGTGCCACAAACCCAAATGCTTATTTTTAGCATTAGCTTCTGCAATTAAAAATTGGGTTTTGCTCTCGTAGCAATTTTGTAAAGATTCTTGGTCAACGACGGCATTACCTGATTCTACCAAAAGGAGATTTACTGACCGATTATCTACAAACACTTCACCCGCTGGATGACCACTTTTGATTTGTTCTGTGCTTCTAATCACGACAGGAGTTTGAGGTGGTAGTAGCTTTTTTAGTTTTTGTGCTGCTGCTAAACCATAGCGTTTGTCAGTTGCTTCTGGTGCGTTAATACACGCTAACTTGACTATAGTTGTTTGTCCTGCATTATCTTTAACCAAAATTGTGTTCCCATCTGTAACACCAACTACTGTACCTAGCAGCAACATTAGTTGAAGTAATTCCATCATTTTATATGTAATATTTTATGCACAAATAGAATTTTATTTCGGTGCTTAGGTTACTAGTGTGATTTAGCTCACAATTTACAGATAAAAATTATCTAAATATTCTACTAGAGACATCGGCTATTTATATACAACAAAATTATGAGATTTTACTTAACTAAATTTAAATTCATACAACAATTAAATAGATAAAAATAAGTTGTATCATTGTAAGTAAAGTTAAATAATTCTATAAAATTATGCTTGCTTAACTTCAGTCTTTTACGGTTTCGATGATATTGTTGTACTTTAATTTAAGTTTGATGACCAGATTATCTGAGCAATTACTAGGAGCTTTATTCACTCTTTTAAAAGGATGTCTGAAAAGTTTTTTTATATACACTAACCTTTGGAGATACCCCTAAATCCACGCCACATGCTCCACTTGGAGAGACCCCAAGACCGCAGTGGCTCCCCTTAAAAAGGGGGACTTTAAGACTCTTACTTCCCCATCTTTTTTAAGGCATAAGGGGGTTAGGGGGGATCAACAAATATTTGATACTTCTCAGACATCCTCTAAAAGTCAACTCCACAGATTTACAAATTATCATTGTATTTTAAGAGTTTTAACTTCTAAATCCTAACTTTGTTTGTATGCCAGAACAACAGCAGTGGACTATAACAGCAACTGAACAACCACCAGAGTGGTTTATCCAAGCAGTGAAACAGTATACACCTGCATCAAGTGGACTGTATGCAGCGCAGTTGTTGTGGCAACGGGGTATTAAAGATCGTCAACAATTAACAGCTTTTATCAACTATAAAGTTTATCAACCAGCAAGTCCCTTTGAGTTTGGGCAAGAAATGCATTTGGCGATCGCACGCTTGCAACAAGCATATAATACTAAAGAAAAAATCGCCATTTGGGGAGACTTCGATGCCGATGGGATTACCGCTACATCGGTACTTTGGGATGGATTAGGACAGTTTTTTGCTCAAAATACTCAGTTAGTTTACTACATTCCCAATCGTCTGAAAGAATCCCACGGACTTAATAATCAAGGAATTGATAACTTAGCAAAACAAGGTTGCAAATTAATAGTTACTTGCGATACAGGTAGCACAAATGTTGAAGAAATTATCTATGCTAAACAGTTAGGTATAGATGTAATAGTTACAGACCATCACACTTTACCAGCCGAACGCCCACCTGTTGCAGCAATTATCAATCCCCGTTATTTTCCAAAAGAACATCAGTTATTTAATCTTTCTGGGGTGGCGGTAGCTTATAAGTTGGTAGAAGCGCTATATCAAAGCTTGCCTAATGTTGCCAAATATCCCTTAGAAGATTTATTAGATTTAGTTGCAGTTGGATTAATTGCCGATTTAGTGCAGTTAAGTGGAGATTGCCGTTACTTGGCACAGATGGGAATTCAACGACTACAAGAAGATTTTAAACAGCCAGCAGTAGCACGGCGGCGGCCAGGGGTGGGGCGATTATTAGAATTGTGCCAGAAAAGTGGCGATCGCCCCACAGATATTTCTTTTGGTTTGGGGCCAAGAATTAACGCCGTTAGTCGCATCCAAGGCGATGCCAGTTTTTGCGTGGAATTATTAACTAGTCGGGATGTCAAACGTTGTAACGAACTCGCCGAAGTTACAGAACTCGCCAACGCCCGCCGCAAATCTTTACAAAAAGATGTGCAAACACAAGTGGCGCAAAAACTTACTCAATTAGATTTATCAACCACCAGCGTCATTGTCTTAGAAGATGCCCAATGGCCTGCGGGTGTATTGGGTTTAGTTGCGGGACAGATAGCACAAGAAACAGGACGCCCGACAATTTTGTTGAGTACGGAAGGAGCAGGGGAAGCAGGGGAGCAGGGGAGCAGGGGAGCAGGGAGCAGGGAGCAGGGAGCAGGGGGAGCAGGGGAAGCAGGGGGAGAAATTACTTCTTTATCTTCTAACTCAGAACTCAGCACTCAGAACTCAGCACTCGTATTAGCTCGTGGTTCCGCTCGTTCGGTTAATTCTGTCGATTTATACCAGCTGGTGAAAGAGCAAGCACATTTATTACATCGCTTTGGGGGACATCCCTTTGCCGCTGGTTTGAGTTTGTTAGTGGAGAACATTCCTTTATTTACAGCGGCGATTAATCAGCAGTTGCGCCAATCTTTAGGTAGTACAACTTTAACGCCAACTGTACAAGCAGACTTGACGGTAACGGTAGCCGACTTGGGGAAAGAGTTATTTTTGGAACTGAAACTGTTAGAACCTTGTGGAATGGGTAATCCTGTTCCGAAATTGCTAATTCAAAACTGCTGGTTTGAAAATTCTTGGCATCGCAATCAGCAGGATTGGCAAGGGAAAAAGGTACAGTACATTAAAGCTGAGTTTGATATTCGGGATGATTCTAGCAGAAGTGCTTTTCCTGGCTTATGGTGGGGACACTACAAAGATGAATTGCCTATAGGAAGGTGTGATTGCATAGCAGAATTAGACTACAACACCTTCAAAAAACGTTATGAAATCAGATTGATTGCCGTGCGTTCTTCTGCTAACTCAGCACTCAACACTCAGCACTTACCACTCATCTTAGACTTACGGAATCAGGAACACTCAGCAACTCAACATGGGCTAAACGCCCCGCTACCGCTAACAGGGCTAATTATTGAAGATTGTCCCACGAATTGGGATGATTTACGTATGTGGTTGCGGCGATGTTTGGCGATCAGCCGCTCTACGTCTGGGCTTGAGAATCAGCAACAATTAGCGATCGCTTGGTCTAAACCTAACCATCAACCACCCAATCAAATTTGGCTGACTCTTGTCGGAATTGCTAAATATCTCAGTCGCACAAACCAAGTAGTTACCCGCAGACAACTTTTAGAGAAAATTGGCATCAGCGATCAAACCTTACTTGTCGGCATCAAAGCTTTAAAATATTTAGGGTTCACAGTTCAACGACAAGACCGTTCTTTACAAATTAGTTGGAATCCAAACGATAGTGCCGAAAACCTAGCTGACGAAGCAGTTGCACGATTTTTAGCTGCTGTCCGAGAAGAACAATTTCAGCAACAGTATTTTGCGGAAGTTCCTTTATCTACGATTGTGGCGATCGCTAGTTACGACAACAAATAAGTCCTATCGGATTCGATCCCGGAAGTTATATAGCTGTTGCCAGTAGAGTTAGGACACAGCAGATTTGAGAACAGATTCCATAGCTGGTCGTAAATCAGAACAAGAGGATAAGATGTGGCGAATACGACATTTAAGCCAAGCCCAACACTTTTCAATGCGGTTGAGGTCTGGAGAATAAGGCGGCAAATATAATAACTGACAACCTGCCTGCTCAATCAATTGGGCAATACGTCCGCCATGATGAAAGGTGGCATTATCAAGAATAATCACTTGTCCTGGTTGGAGTACAGGAATTAAGCAAGTGGAAACCCAAGTTTCAAAAACTATTCGATTACAAGCTCCTTCCACAGTAAATGGTGCCATCAACTGTTGTTGGCAGTAGGCAGCAATCATATTGACCCGACCCGTTCTGCGTCCTGACTTGAGTGCTTCAAACCTTTGACCTCGTTGACACCAGCCATAACCGTAATCATCCCGTGCATCCATTCCTGATTCATCTATATACACTCGTTGTGACTCTGGAATTAAATCTAATTGCTGGATAAAAATGGCACGTTTAGCCTGATCTCGTTCTCGGTATCCATAAGACTTTTTTTTCGAGACCAACCTATTTTTTTCAACCCTCGTGAAATCGTCCTCGGACTGATCTGACCTGACCATAGCTGTGCCATTTGCACTTGTGTCTTGTCCCCGTGCATTTGAGCAAACTGACTAAACTCCTCCCAATCTATAATTTTGGCGTTTGTTTTCTGGGGACGAGTCGGCTTAGGCTGGTAGTCTCCAGTTTCCGCCTGCCTTTGTAGCCATAGATTTATGGTGTTGCGACTGATTTGGAATACTTGCGCCGCCTCAGTTTTGGTCATGCCATCTAATACGATCGCATTGATTACTTTTTGTCTTAAATCATAACTGTAGGGTTTTGGCATCGACTGTATTTAATTTTCTCTTTTACCTTCTCAGTTTACGTCCTAACAGTCTTGTCCGTTGCTATATCAAGTCCGGCTAATTACTTTTACAGCGATTTTCAGGTAAATGAACCACAAATAGACCTCTCTCTAAACCTCTCTCCTATGAGGAGAGAGGTTTTGATTTTCTCCCCTTCCCTTGTAGGGAAGGGGCTGGGGGTTAGGTCTCATAATTGTGGTCTAAATAATGAAAACTGCTGTAATCACCGAATCTATGCAGAAAGCCCAAAAGCTCCTCTCCTCTGCACCGTTACTGTCTTAATAATAAGTCTTTACTGAACATGATATTACAGAAGTGTCCCAGAAGGCTGTTGCACCCTCTTGTTAAGAGTTTTTCCTTCTACAAAACCATCTCGACCAGTAATCAATCTAGAGCGACGATTACGAGTGATATAATTCCATCCCCACTGAATTGCTACTACTACTTTAGTGTCAAACTCAATTAAGAAGTAGATGTGAACTACTAGCCAAAAGAGCCAAGCAATAAAACCTTTGAGTTTGACTAAGCCTAAATCTACAACAGCTAAATTTTGCCCAATCATCGCTAAAGTACCTACGTCATTGTAACGAAATTGTGGCAAAGTCTCACCTTGCAACCTACGTTTAATGAGTTTAGCTACATACTCTCCTTGTTGTTTAGCTACAGGTGCAACACCAGGTAAGGGTTTACCATTTTGATGGGAAAAGTTGCCTAAATCTCCCACCACAAAAATGTTGTTATAACCCTTGATAGACAAGTCTGGTTCTACAATCACACGTCCGTCGCGATCGCACTCTACACCTGTACTTTTTGCTAGGGCTTTCCCCATAGGCGAACCTTGAACACCTGCTGCCCACAAGATAGTTTTTGAGGTAATTTCTGTCAATTCATCGCCTTGTCTGAAAGTAACGATGTTACCTTGAATATTTGTCACTCTGGTGTTGGTATAGACAGCCACACCCAACTTTTGCAAAGATTCTGCTGCTACTTTCGATAATTCTGGTGAAATGTGTGGGAGGATGCGATCGCCACCTTGCAATAGTAAAATTCTCGCTTCTGAGGTGTTGATGCTGCGGAAATCTTCTGTGAGAGTTTGGTATGCTAATTCTGCGATCGCGCCGGATAATTCTACACCGGTAGGCCCACCGCCGACAATCACAAAAGTCAACAAAGCACGGCGTTTTTCTGGATCGGTTTGTTTTTCTGCTGCTTCAAATGCCGAAAATATCTGGCGGCGCATTTCTATGGCATCTTCAACAGTTTTCAAGCCAGGAGCAAATTCTTTCCAATTATCTTTACCAAAATAGGAATGGTTAACACCTGTGGCGACAATCAAAGTGTCATAAGGTACTACTTCATCACCCAAAATAACTTGTTGCGCTTTTGGATCGATATCATTTACCTCTCCCAACAACACTTTTGTATTCTTGTTTTTGCTGAATACAGATCGTAATGGTGCAGAAATATCAGCAGGTGATAGCGTACCTGTGGCAACTTGATATAAAAGCGGCTGAAATAGATGAAAGTTACGTTTATCAATGAGAGTAACATCTACATTTGCTTTCTTCAAAGCTTTTGCTGTATACAGTCCACCAAAGCCGCCACCAACGATCACAACCCGATGTGGTGCATTCTTTTCAAGTGAGACTTCCATAATCAATATTTCCTTGTGTTAAGAAGTTGTAACTATTCTTAACAAAGATGTAACAGCATTATGAGAGTGGTTGCTGTCTATTTAGAACAATTGAAGAAATGATGAAAGTAGTCAAAGTTAGTTTTTCGAGGAAGGTAGTGTTTCGACTACGCGGCAGTTGAGCGTAGTCGAAACTCAACAACCGGGCAGAGGAAGGCTTGCCGTGAGCGTAGTCGAACGGGGGCAGGAGAAAACTGCGTAAGGGTACGATGACTCGCTAGCCGCCAGTCGTAGAGAATTCATTTTGAATTCTGACTCCTGACTCCTGACTCCTGAATTCTGTTCGATGGATCGAGCCGCTCAAAATGTGCTTTGAATAATTCCGCCATCTACTTGCAGCATGACTCCGTTCACAAATGAGGCTGCTGGTGAACTCAGAAATACCGCAACATTGGCAAACTCTTCAGGTGTCCCCATACGACCCAAAGGGACTGTCTCATTGATTCTAGCAATTTCTGCTTCTTTCGTTTCACCACTTTTAGTGATGCGGGCATCGATTAATTCTTCTACCCGTTCTGTATATGTCCAGCCTGGAAGAATACTGTTGACGCGAATTTTATCGCTACCCAGTTCTTGGCTGAGAGTTTTCGTTAAACCAATCACTGCTAATCGAATGGAATTAGATAAAACCAGATTTTGGACTGGTTGTTTAGTTGAGGTTGAGGTGATGGTCAGAATTGCTGGTGCGCTAGATTGGCGTAAGTGAGGTAAAGCATACTTTACCAGACGTACCGCACTCAGCAAAGTCAAGTCGAGCGAAGTTTCCCAAGTTGCCAAATCAATATCATCAAAAGTGCCAGCAGGTGGGCCTCCGGCGTTGGTAACGAGGATATCCAACCCGCCGAATTTTTCCACTGTGGCATTAATTATCCGTTCAATATCTTCTTGAATGGTAACGTCGGCACGCAGAGGTAGCACTTCTGTACCTGTTTCGCTTGCAATCTCCGCAGCAGTTTTGTCAATTAACTCACTGCGGGCGCAGATGGCAACTTTTGCACCCTCACGGGCAAATTGCCTCGCTGTAGCTTTGCCCAAACCTTTACTAGCAGCTGTCACTAAGGCGACTTTGCCACGGAGTTGCAAATCCATAATCTTGATTATTCTTGTTTACAACAATTGAAAGCCAAGGTTATTGAGAGCTTCACGCAAGCGATCGCGTCCTCTCAATGATTCTACAGTGGCGATGCGTTGGGCTGAGTGTTCTGACCAATCGCCAGGAACATTCATCTTTTGTTCAGTATAGAATTCTTTGATGATGTCGTTGTAGTGAGCGATCGCTTCTTCTTGTTCTGCCAATTTATAGGTTTCACGATGCAGCACAGCTGACTGGGGCAACCTTGGCTTAATCGCCGCTTCTACTTCAGGATTCGGATAGCCCACACACAGCCCAAATACAGCATACACAGAGGAGGGCAAATTCAATATCTGTGCTACCTCTTGCGGGCGGTTGCGAATTCCGCCAATATATACTGTTCCTAAACCGAGTGACTCAGCTGCAACTGCGGCATTTTGCGCCGCCAACGTTGCATCAATTGTTGCCATCACAAACATTTCCAAATATTCCAGCGCATCATGAGATATGCCGCGACTATCAGCAACGTGACTTAGACGCGCCAAATCTGCTAACCAAACCAAGAATAAAGGAACCTGCTTAATATGTGCTTGGTTTCCCGCTAGCTTGGATAACTCCTCTTTGCGCTGTCGATCTTCGACTGCTACCACACTCCAAGTTTGCAAATTCGAGGAAGTAGATGCAGATTGGGCGGCTGCAATTAGCAATTCCAGAGTTCCCGGTGGTAAAGGATCGGCTAGATAAGACCGAATTGAACGGTGAGATAGTAGTGCTGTTAGCGAATCATTCCATGCAATTTCGGGATTGAAGGGAATTTCACCGTAGCGCGATCGCAGTAGTTCTGTAGGATTAGTCATAATCAATTCCAAGATTTACATTTTCAAATTTGCTACTAATATCAATTTCATCTGTAGGTGCATACATTTCTATGCCCCTACAGCCGATTCATTGTACTAGTTTAAGTTTTTGGTGAGAAAGCAGCATATTCTTCTTTTGTCAACATTGCATCCTTCACATTTATCTGTTTGGGAATTAACTTCAATTTATAATATGTATCTGCAACACCTTGTTGTAGATTTATCAAATTATCGTCAATTGGTACAATCCCAAAAGTCCGTCTGTTAGTTGCTTTTTTCATCGTTTCTAAATCAATTCCTAACACAGGTGCGAGAGTTTTTGCTACCTCTTCTCGATTCTGTTTAGACCATTCTTCGAGATTTTTAATTTCCTCCACTATTGCCTTGACAGTTTGGGTATTTTCAGTGACAAATTTGCGAGTCATCAAATAATATCCTCCCTGTTTATTAATTCCTGTGCCATCAATCAGAACTCTGGCTTTAGTTGCCTCTTGAGCCGCAGCATAGAAAGGGTCCCAAATTACCCAAGCATCCACACTCCCTTTCACAAATGCAGCACGAGCATCAGCCGGAGCCAAATATTTAGGTTCAATGTCTGTATATTTCAATCCTGCTTTTTCTAAAGCTTGGACTAACAATAAATGGGCACTAGAACCTTTTTGAAAGGCAACTCTTTTGCCCTTCAAGTCAGTAACTTTTTGAATTTGCGAATTTTGAGGAACAAGAATTGCAGAACTAGCCGGAGTAGCCGCAGTACCAATAACGTAAGTTAGCGATGTTCCCGCTGCTTGGGCAAATATTGGCGGTGATTCTCCCACAGGGCCAATGTCAATACTACCCACATTCATGGCTTCTAGTAGTTGTGGGCCTGCTTGAAATTCAGTCCACTTTACAGTAATACCTTCTGGCGCCAGACGCTTTTCTAAAACACCCTTAGTCCTTAGCAAAATGGTAGATTTTTGATAGCCAAATCTGACTACTTTACTAGAAGCAGAATTAGCAACAGATGTGGCACTGGGATTAGGGACATTAACAGTCGGTGTCGATGAACAAGCAGCA
Source organism: Nostoc sp. DSM 114167 (assembly GCF_052692655.1). Lineage (NCBI taxonomy): Bacteria > Bacillati > Cyanobacteriota > Cyanophyceae > Nostocales > Nostocaceae > Nostoc > Nostoc sp. DSM 114167. The sequence goes on along the minus strand of NZ_CP195116.1, from coordinate 486,923 downwards.
AATAGCAAGCTCAGACAAAGACCTGTAACAAAAGCTCCCACTGTTGGTAAAGGGGAAGAAAAGAATAATTTATGCTGGTTGTTAAACGGGATATTCCTGAATTTTATCAACGATATCCACTTGGGAATTAAGCGGCGAAAGATTTGGTTAATCATCAAAATGATTTCTCTGAGATATATGAATACTATAAACTTATAGGTTTACCGGAGTATATAAATAAATTTTTAATTGACATCAAAATAGCGGGAAGTAAGTTAACTGGAAACTTCCCCGCCGATTATGCCAATGCCAAAAAACACAGCATTAATTTAGTAAATCAGGTTCTTCGCGTACAATGCGATCGTAAAGCGGCTGGAAACTGAACCACCCACTTACATGTGACCCCACTTGAGTTTGTGTTAAACGGGCTGTTTCGTGTTTGATAGTAGTGGGTCTACCCGCAGCTTCAGCCAACAGTTGGCCTTGGCACGATCGCTCTAAGCTAATGTACCAAAAGGCAGCTTCATCGACTGTATGTCCCACAGTTAAAATGCTATGGTTACGTAAAATTATGGCTTTCTTTGGCCCCAAGGCTTGCGCTAATCGCTGACCTTCAGAAGTTTCTAAAACAACACCTGTAAAATCGTCAAACAGGGCATGGTCTTCGTAAAAAGCACAAGAATCTTGAGTCAAGGGGTCAAGGAGACGCCCCAAACTAGACCAGGCTTTACCATAAAGTGAATGAGCGTGAGCCGCGGCGATGACATCAGGTCGAGCTTCATGAATCTGAGAATGGATGGCGAAAGCAGCTTGGTTTACCTCAGCATCGCCTTTAACCACTTCACCTTCTTTGTTAACTAAAATCAGGTCAGAAACTCGGATATGACCAAAGTATGCCCCGAATGGATTGACCCAAAAATGGTCTGTAAACTCAGGATCGCGAGCCGTAATATGGCCTGCGATTCCCTCACTGAAGCCAAACTTACCAAACAGGCGAAAGGCGGCGGCGAGACGTTGCTTGCGGTGGAGGCGTTCGTCTTCAACTCGCTCGAAAACTGGGGGTTTTGGTCTAATATAATTGGCCATGTTCTTTTTCCTCCTCTTCTTTACAGGGAGCGTTGGAATATCCAGAGCGAAAGGATTTGACGCTGTGAGATTCTGGGATGAACTGGTGACGCAAAATACAACCAGTATCATTACCTAAAATATGGATGGATACAGATGCGCTCTGGGATGTGGTTTTAACAGCGTGGATATCACCATCTGGTGGTAAGAGGCGGTAGATATCACCTGGTTGAAGGCTACGCACTTCAGTTACTTGTAATTGTGCGTGTCCTTCTACATCACTGTTATCTACACGGCGATAGACTGTTTCTTCTTGATCGCCCTTGTATAAACCAATCAATCCCCAAGCTAAATGATCGTGGACAGGAGTTGTTGAACCTGGGGGAATTACCAAACTGAATACCGACAGCGAACGATCTTTAGCGCGATAAAGCAGCCATTGACCAATACCGCCACCCATCCGGCTTTCGAGATTAACTTGGGCAAACTTTTGGGGTAGCCATTGCTGTTGGGCAAGGAGTTCTTGAAAATAGGGTTCTAATCTAGCGAGAGTTTGTGTGCGATCGTTAACAGCGCTAGCGCTAATTTCTTGCACTGTTGCTACAAAGGATCGTAGTTTTTGGCTCTCAATAAACCATTGGTCTTCTGGTAACGGTTCTAAAATAGTGTGGTTCGTCATCTATATTCCTCTGTTTAGGAGGCGGTAAAGATTAACTAATTACTAAGTTGTAAATCGTAATTAAGAATTCAATTACGATTTATTTTAATACCAGGATGAATCTTAAAGCCAAGTTGCTCAAGTTTTAGATGAGAAAGGGACTCCTTCAGAATGATAGTAAAAGGATATCGCTGAAATACAGTAGCTTTACCTTGTGACAATAGCAGCCTAGCATGGCTGATGCGTACTGGATATAACGGTTGTTTGTTGGCATCGAGAATCAATACTTTAGTCATACAATTTTGAATTTTGAATTTTAGATTGGGGACTGGGAATTGGAAAAATTCCCTTACTGAGTTAGGGAACAAGAAAATTATTCTTCCCGCTCCCTGCCCCCCGCCCCTGTGCTCCTACTTAGCGGTGGGGCAAATAGTTGCAGCAACATCTACCCTTTTCGGTAGAATCTTTTGCTCTAGCATCCAGTTTGCTGTCTTCTGGTTTTAATAACAGGTACTTACCTGCACCAGCCTGATTTACAGCAACTTTTTTACCTACAAGGTCAGCGGGCTTACGGTTAGGAGAATCACCACGGACTACGATCGCACTCGCCAATGATTCCGGTCTGGGACGCTGGACAGCCCCAATGCAAAGCTCCTGATCGGCAGCAATAGCTGACAATCCAGGAATGTCTCCACACCAGCCTATATCGGTTTTATTACTCCTTTTATTAAAGAAAAGATAAGAATGAGAGTCTATATGTCAACTCCAGCACTCTTGTCTTTACTGCTTATTTAGAAATATTCCAAGGAATAACTTATCCAATTCTGTGGGGTGTCTCGCAATCATTTGTAGTTAGATATTTTTATTGGGAAGTTTCTTAACTATGATGTTAGCTGCCTCAAGTACGGTAAGTCGGTCGAATAACCGTTGAATTAACTACAAGGGAAAATTATCACATACAAATTTAAAAAGCAAGTCGATTGTCATAATTCTGGATGGGAGCAACGTCAAAAGGTGGGATTGTCCATATCATCTAAATATGTATCGTTCGTCCACAATGCCAAAAAGCAAATATGGTCAACCTAGAAGCTGAAGATCGCAAACAATTAATAACTCTCCTCAAAGATTTACCAGAACTAGCTACAGAGCGATCGCGTCAGCAAATTTTGGAGCTAGCAGGTCTGAAACAGTTAATACCCACGATCGATCTTTCGGGTGCTTCATTTGTGGCAGTTAGTGAGATTGTTAGCTATCTATTTAATTACGGGCGTTTAACTTATGACCATGAGGCGCTGGGGCAGTTATTGAATACTTTGAAAAGCCTTATGGGAGTGCAGCAGCAAGAGTTTTTGGATAGGCTGCTGACTAAGTATGACATGATGACTCTGATCGCAAGATTACCTGCTATCAATCGGTGGCGAGGGGGAAAAACAACTTCAGATGTATTTTAGCTTAAAGTATTTTTTTAGACGTTTGGCAAAATAATTAGTCATCGCCGATGAGATATTTTATCAAAAGGGCGTAATTGCTTGTAAATGCAGGGTTTTTTCTAACTGTGGATGCTCGAAGCGAAGCTCTCTGGCGTGCAGATGTAACCGACTAGTAACTGCACGGCATCCATAAAGGCGATCGCCTAAAATAGTTATCCCAAGTCCTCGCGCATCAGCTGCATGAACCCTTAATTGATGAGTGCGTCCTGTTAGTGGCGTAAATTCTACGCGGGTATAGTCTCCTTCTCTCGCCATTATTTGGAAGTGTGTCAAGCTGGGTTTACCGTACTGCCAATCAACTTTTTGATATGGCCGATTTTCAGGATCTCCCCACAATGGCAGTTCAATTTTACCTTGCTCAATTGTCAAAACACCAGAAAGTATGGCTTCATAAACCTTGTGAACCTGGCGTTGCTGAAACTGCTGGCTGAGTTGCCGATGGGTTTGGCGATCGCGTGCTAACAACAAAATCCCGGAAGTTTCTCGATCTAAGCGATGCACAGATATAAGCGCCATCCCATCAGGTAACAAATGACGTAAGCGACTCAAAACACTATCTTGGCGATCGCGATAACGACCGGGTACTGAAAGTAATCCAGCAGGTTTGTTGACAGCAATCAGCCATTCATCTTCATAAATAATGGGTAAAGTGACCTCTGTGTACGCACATCTTGGCAATGTGGGTTTACCCCCCTTAATCCCCCCTTGTAAAGGGGGGAAATATCCGGTTCCTAGTTCTCCCTCTTGTAAAGGGGGGAAATATCCGGTTCCTAGTTCTCCCTCTTGTAAAGGGGGGAAATATTCGGTTCTCAGTTCTCCCCCTTGCCAAGGGGGAGTTAGAGGGGGTGAGAAGGACTTGTATATACACCGTAGCCTATCAGATGGGCTTCTTACTCCCTTTTCCCTAGCAGGGAGGGGAGGTTTCAAGCCTGAGAGCAAAAACCCCATCAATGGCTGACATCGCTCGGCACACGCTTCGTAAAATTCTCCCGGAATTTTATTCTGATTTGCAGAAGACTCACCCCACCAAAATTCTGCCATTGCTAAGGGTTTGAGATTATGTGTTGCCGCATAATGAAGCAGCTTTGGGGCACAACAGTCTCCTGTGCCAGTGGGAGAACCTCCTGGCATCAATTCTTGCAATGATTGCGATCGCCCGGAAAAATTAGTCAGGCTGTAGCTAGCGTGCATTTGAGCTTGCAATTGACAAGAAAGTGCTTTGCGCTGTTGTTTCAGTTCGCTAATTCGCGCATCCGTCGCTGCAATTAATTGCTGGAGGGGCTGTAATACAGCATTTTGTTGGCGTTTAAGTTGTCGTCGCTCAATTCCCTGTTGACGACTCTCTTCATCGAGTTGTTCAAGGGCAATAGTAAGCGCTTCGGCAGTGAGTGTATTGCAGATTTGCTGACGTTTTTCTTGTCGTTGATGTTTGCAATAGCGATGGCGATCGCTCATTGCTTGTAACTGCTGCTCAAAGTCATTAAACAGGATTTCATATTGCTGGCGTTCGGTTAGTTGCTTCAAGGTAATAATTTCTTGCTTAATCGCGTCCAACTGTGCCAAAGTACGGCTTTCCTCGAAAGCAACTTCATCTCGTCCCGGAATTGCCGGCACCCAGCCCTCAACGACACTGCAACTATTCAAAAGACCAGAAAAAGCTTTTAGTACCCGTTGTTCGCCATTAGACAGTTCAACTAATAAGATTCCATACATCTTGCCTTCACGGGAATAACAGTCATTCTTGGCAAGATGTTGCATTAGTCCGTGGGCGATCGCTTCGGACATTGAAGTGCGGGGTAATTTTAGGCAATCGCCAGTTTGCGGACAACACCCTTCGTACCAATAGCTACAAGATGAGTCAGCGATCGCAAAATCGCAGTCGATGAAATCTGAAAGTGGGTGCAGAACTACCATACAAAGTATGATTGCAAATCTAGCCGATCCTCCTAATATATATAGCGTTTATGGCATTGTGGGGAAAAGGGTAAGGGGTATGGTTCGACAAGCTCACCAACCAGGGTAAAGGTATGGAATTTTTCCCCTTTACCTTTTAAGGGACTTCCAGAAAATAAATTATCCCATTTCACCCCTATCAATACGACTTGCTCTCCCCCTGCTCCCTGCCCCACTTCGACTCATTTCGGCTACGCGGTAGTTGAGCGCAGTCGAAACTCAATGACCAACGCTCAGTGACCTCCTGCCCCCTGCCTTCTAAGCGACGGAATATTTTTTAATTGGAAATCCCTAACCTTTCCCCAACATCTTGGCATTTGTTACTTTTGTAAGAAGTCTATTGTGTTGAGTGCTTTTGGCAATTTGGCATCCAAAGTTTTTCTGTTGTAGTTTTAATTTATATATCAACAGGGTTACAGGGACATTGAGAAAATTCTACAAGGGATTAATTCCCATCTCAAAATCCCACCCAATGGCCAGTTGTTGACGTTCACGCTCTCCCAACCACCTTAAGGTGGATGCAGCACAAGCGTCACCGCTTCATCACCACAACTGGCTAGAAATCAAACAGAAAATATACAGTACGAATGCACTGACACAGATTTAAGTCGGGGGTGACAGTGTTTAAGTCTGTAGTTGTCTTAGTTTATAAAGGAGAAACACTACTTTACTTATTAATTTTTGTCAACAAATATCTCACACTGCAAAATTTAAATTAACTTGTTGTATTGTTTGTAACAATATATTAAAATTACACAAAAGTTTGACCGCGCAGAGGGTGCGTCCTGCGATCGCGAAGGTGTCATCAGCATCTTCTTTTGATACAACTTATGAAAATTTTGTTGGTAGAGGATGACGTATTACTGAGTACAGCACTCTTCGAGTTGTTGAGTGCAAATCATTATACTATCGACATTGCAAGCAATGGACAAGTTGGATTAGAACTAGCATTATCGACTGAATATGAGTTGATTTTGCTAGACTGGCTAATTCCAAAACTGGATGGGATTACCTTGTGTCGGCAACTGCGAAAGCAAGGCTACCGTAAATCTATTCTGTTGTTAACCGGGAAAAATTCTAATGCAGATATTGTGGCGGGGTTAGATGCCGGAGCAGATGATTACGTCATCAAACCCTTCGACCCAGAAGCATTACTAGCCAGAATTCGCTCTTTATTACGACGCAATGGGGCGATCTCATCATCTATTTTAACCTGGGGAAATCTCTCTTTAGATCCAAGTGCCGGCAGAGTAACTTGTAATGAGCAGGAAATTCTCCTCACAGCCACAGAATACAAACTGCTGGAGTTGTTTTTGCAAAACCCAGACCGGATCTTTAGTCGTGCAGTGATTCTAGATCGGCTTTGGGGATTTGGGGATGCACCGACTGAAAATGCAGTTACGACTCATATTAAAGACTTGCGCAAGAAACTGAAAACAGCAGGTATAGCAGAAGAATTTCTCGAAACGGTATATGGCATGGGCTATCGGATCAAGCCTGCACCTAATCGCCCCATGTCTGTTGGAGAAAAGAATCAATATGGAAAGAAAAAACCCAGCCCCAAAGATATGACTTCTGTAAATCGGGTGCTGGAGCGATTTCGTAATTCCTTTGTTGGACAGGTTGCAGTGCTAGAGCAAGCAAAAACCGCACTCTTGGCAGGAAATTTAAATGAAGATTTACAGCAGAATGCATTGCGTGAAGCTCATAAGCTAGCAGGTTCAATGGGGTCGTTCGGTTATCCAGAGGGTTCTCGCCTTGCACGGAAAATAGAGCATTTGCTGCTTGAAGATTCCTTGCTATCTCCAGAGCAAATCTCTAATTTCTCGCAACTGGTAACAGCATTACAGCAAGAGTTAACCAAGCCTGCTGTCACTTCCACTGCTCCAAGCGTCCCGATGAAGCAAACTCATCGGCTGTTAGTAATCGATAATGATACTATGCTGACAAAGCAGTTGCAAGCACAAGCCGATTCATGGGGAATCAGGATGAAGGTTGCACCAAACTTAGCAACCGCCCGATCGCTTTTTTCCTTAAAAACTCCTGATGCTGTTTTACTGGATTTGAGTTTTACAACAGCAGAGGAAGACGGATTAATATTATTGAGCGAGATAGTAGAGCGATCGCCAAATATCCCAGTTATTGTTTTTACCGGACGAGATAGCCTAGCAGAACGACTGAAAGTATCGCGTTTAGGAGCTAGACAATTTTTGCATAAACCGGCGACAACCGAGGAGATTTTTCAAGCGATCGCTCGTGTCTTACCTCAACCTCAAACTTCCGAAGCCAAAGTTTTGATTGTAGACGACGATCCTGTAATGCTGGCTGGATTATCGGCGTTGTTAACTCCTTGGGGACTGGAAGTAATCACCCTTTCCCAATCACAACAATTTTGGAAAGTGCTGATTGCAACATCCCCAGACTTGGTGGTGCTAGATTTAGAAATGCCGATAGTGAACGGATTAGAGTTGTGCAAAGTCGTGCGCCAGGATGCCCAGTGGGGAGATTTACCGATTTTAGTAGTTACAGCCCATACGGAAGCAGAATTTCTTCAACAAGCTTTTGCTGCCGGAGCCGATGATTTTATCAGCAAGCCAGTGCTAGGGCCAGAACTTGTGACACGCGTACTGAGCCGCATTCAAAGAACTCGTTGGCGCTCTCAGGCAGGGAGAAGTAAAGCGTGATCGGAAATTATCAGCAATTATTAGCTTACGGTGTGGCTATTGGTTCAGCTGCGATCGCCCTGCTGCTGTCACTCTGGCTAGAACTGCTGCTTTCTCGAACCATTGGTGCTTTTTTCTATATAGCTATTATTGTAAGTACTTGGTATGGTGGCTTTCGACCAGGGATCGTTACAGTTGTCCTTTCCACACTGGCAATTGATTATTACTTAATTCCCCCTCAATATCAACTGAGGATTAATCAACCAGGAGATATATTACGGCTAGGTCTTTTCCTCCTAGTTGCCTTGATAATTAACCTGGTGACAGGCAATCTTCAGTACAGCAGACGGAAGATTCAACAACTCAACCAACAATTGTCTCAAGAAAATGCCGAGCAACTGCGGATAGCTCTTGACGAGCGCAAACAAGCACAAGAAACGCTGCAACAGCAATTTGAGCAACAGCGCTTAGTGATGGAGATCAGCCAGCGTATCCGGCGATCGCTCAATTTACAAGATATCTTGCAAACTACTGTTGATGAAGTGCGGCAATTTCTGGAGTGCGATCGCGTCACTATCTTCCAATTTTATCCAGGTTGGGGAGGAACGATTGTGATTGAGTCTGTTGCACCGGACTGCATGGCTCTTTTACCACTCCAGATTTATGACCCTTGCATTGGTGAAGAAAACGTCGAACCCTTTAAACAAGGCTTAGTCACTGCGAAAACTGATATTTATACTGCTGGAATTAGTCCCTGTCACGTTGAATTTTTGGAAAGTCTCCAAGTGAGGGCAAATCTGGTGGTTCCTGTTTCCGTAGGAGATGAATTGTGGGGATTATTAGCAGCTCATCAATGTAAGGCTCCTCGTGAGTGGCAATCTTCAGAAATTTCTCTGTTGCGGCAGTTGGGAGCGCAGGTAAGCATTGCTATCCAGCAAGCAGCTTTGTTCAAACAGTTACAGGCAGAACTAACAGAGCGCAAACAGGCAGAAATTGACCTACAACAACTGAATACCGAACTTGAGCAACGGGTGCAAGAACGCACTGCCCAACTGACAGAGACGAACGATCGCCTGCGAAAAACAGTTATAGAGCAGCAACAAACCCAACTCACACTTTTAGAACAAGCGCAAATGCTGGAGCTTCAGGCTGTAATCACCCGAAATATGGGGGAAGGCATTTGCTTAGTAAGAATTGATAATGCAATCATTGTCTATGCCAATCCGAAATTTGAGCAGATGTTTGGCTATGACTCTGGTGAACTCAACGGTCAACACGTTTCGATTGCGAACTGTGTCACCAAATCAGTAACTACTCAAAATGTAAATCAAGCCACTTTGTCTGCCGTTTTACAAAATACTGAAGCCACCTACGAAGTCCAGAATCTTAAAAAAGATGGTACACCATTTTGGTGTAGTGTGACCGCTTCGGTATTCAGACATCCCGACTACGGCGACGTTCTGGTTGCGGTTCACCAAGATATCACTGAGCGCAAACGCATCGAAGATGCTTTACGCCACAGCGAAGAAAAATTTCGTCAGCTGGCAGAAAACATCCAAGCAGTATTTTGGATGACCGATATTCAAAATCAGCAAGTTCTATATGTGAGCAATGCATACCAAACCATCTGGCAAAAAAATTGTGAGGACTTGTATCGCGACTATTCAAATTGGTTAGATGCAATTCACCCAGAAGATCGCCAGCGCGTCGAAATTGAACTCATTGAACAGATGAAAGCAGGGCAATACGATAAAAAATATCGCATTATCCGCCCTGATGGTTCAATCCGTTGGATTCGCGATCGCGCATTTCCGATCAAAAATGAATTCGGCGAGGTAGTTCGGATTGCTGGGATTGCCGAAGATATCACTGAACTAGAGCAGATTAATTCGATCAAGAGTGAGTTTATTGGCATCGTTAGTCACGAACTCCGCACTCCCTTAACTGCAATTCGCGCCGCATTGGGTTTACTACAAACTGGTATCTACGATAAAAAACCAGATAAATTCAAGCGGATGATTGAGATTGCAGCCATCGACAGCGATCGCTTAGTGCGTCTTGTCAACGATATTCTCGATTTGGAACGCTTAGAATCGGATCGAGCTGTCTTAGAAAAAACCATCTGCAATGCGGCTGATTTAATTCAACAAGCAGTAGCAGGACTGCAAGCGATCGCCAATCAGCAAAATATCACCTTTAATATCCACCCGACTAATGCTCAAGTTTGGGCGGCTCCTGATGCTATTGTGCAAACACTTACTAATTTGTTAGGTAATGCGATTAAATTCTCGCCTGTCGATTCTACTATTACCCTCAGTGTCCAACAGCAAACAGACCGCGTACTATTCCAAATAACGGATCGAGGTCGAGGTATTCCAGCAGACAAGTTAGAAGCAATCTTTGGAAGATTTCAGCAAGTAGATGCCTCTGATTCTCGCACCAAAGGCGGCACAGGCTTGGGATTGGCAATCTGTCGTAGTATTATTGATCGGCACGGTGGGCAAATCTGGGCTGAAAGTACTCTTGGTGTTGGCAGCACGTTTTTCTTCACTCTACCATTGCCGGGGAATTAGGCAGGGGGCAGGGGGCAGGGGGCAGGGGGGCAGGGAGCAGGGGGGCAGGGAGCAGGGAGCAGGGGGCAGGGAGCAGAGAGCAGGAGGTCACTGAGCGTAGTCGAAGTGGGGCAGGGAGCAGGGGGAGAATAATAAATAACTAATGACAAATGACAAATGACAAATGACAAAAAAATTGTTAATTGTGGATGATGAAGAACGAATCCGCGAATTAGTGCAAGCTTGTTTAGAAGACTTGGGAGGATGGGACACCCTGACAGCTGCATCTGGGTCAGAAGGATTAAAAATTGCCCAGATGGAACCTATTGATGCCATTCTACTTGATGTCTCTATGCCTGACATGGACGGCTTTGCAGTCTACGAAAAACTTCAGGCAAATTCAGGAACCGAAGCTATACCAGTGATTTTGTTAACAGCGAAAGTCCAAGGGAGCGATATCGCGCCCGTTTCGCCCAGATGGGAATTGCTGGAATCATCACCAAACCTTTTGAACCCACCTCTATTTGCAACGAAGTTAGTGAGATTCTGGGGTGGAACGATTAATAATTAAGTTTGGTAACGAAATCTATATCTTTATTAGTTTTTTATTTTTGTAATGTATTTTTTTGGTTACAGATAAAAACCTTTTATCTGTAATCAAAAAAGGTATATGAAATCAAATGAATATGCTAAAGGAGGTAAATATAATCGGCAAAACGATATTGCTCATTGATGATGAACTGCATGTCCGTGAGATAGTAAAATTTTGCCTCCAAGATTTAGCTGGTTGGAATGTGGTGACAGCAGATTCTCCATTAGAAGGATTGCAGAATGCAGTACACCATACTCCTGATGCGATTGTATTAGATATCTCAATTCACGATCTGGCTAGTTTTGAGTTTATGAATAAACTAAGAAATCATCCAGAAACTCAAGCTATTCCTGTACTGTTGCTCAGTGCGAAAGCGCGATGGTTGGATTCGCAAATTTTGCGACAGTATCAAGTTGCAGGTGTAATTCTCAAACCCTTTAATCCAGTTACCCTCCCGTCTCAAGTTGCTCAATTGCTGGGTTGGGATTTTACCTGACTAAAAGATTAAACAAGAATGAGTAAAATATCCAATCTATAACAGGATTTGCAATTACTTGGAGTACAAAAAATTCCTAGAGCTTAAATTTAACTTAACGTTTTAGGTAATTTGGAATAGAATTAAATACTAAAGATAATTTTTACATCTATCTAAGTGCATATACATAGATTATTCCTATGCTGTTCAATCGTCTATCGGGTTCTGAAATTGATTTAAAGCAAATCCTCGATCGAATTAGGATGCTGGCCGATCAAATTCATCAGTCACTTGAAATGAGTGAAATTCTCAAGATTATTGTCAGCGAAGTTAGAACAACATTAGAAAGCGATCGCGCCATTATCTATCGTTTTTTGCCGGATGGAGATGGAGTCATCGTAGAAGAGTCTGTAAGTAATGGATGGAAACCGATTCTAGGGCAACTAATTTACGATCGTTGCTTCAATGCGATATGGGTAGAGCGATATCGAGATGGAAGCGTTAGTGTCATTGAAGACATTCATACTACAAACTTTGACCCTTGTTACAAAAAACTATTAACAGACTTGCAAATTCGAGCTAATTTAGTAGTACCAATTTTAGTAAACAATCAAGAACTTGATGGAGTTTCTAGTACATATCCTCATTTATGGGGCTTAGTAATTGCTCACCAGTGCAGTGGCTCGCGTCAATGGAGTTCTTTAGAAATTGAGTATTTCCAACTGATAGCCGCAGAACTAGGAATCGCTCTTGGGGAAGCAGAACGCCATCGGCAAAAGGCTACATCCTGCCAAAAACTAACGCTGCAACTGAATCAAAACCTGAAAAATTTGACAGTTCAGCCAAGGTTGAAATCAATCAAAAGAACTCTGGATCGGAATTTTAGAGGTTCCATTATCACAAGAACAGCATTGCCAAAGAATATATCAGTTGCAGACTTGATTACATTTGATCGATTACAAACTCCAGTTTGGATTTATGATATTCAAAACTTGCAGATGTGGTGGGCGAATCAATCCGCTCTGCATATTTGGAATGCTCAAAGTCGAGAAGAATTGCTCAGTCGCAACTTCAGTGATGTTTCCCAGTCTACTCACACTCGAATGCAAAGCTATTTGCAAGAATTTCAGCAAGGGAAAACCATCACTGAAAACTGGACATTTTACCCAGAAGGAAAACCTGTTTCTCTGCGCTGCATCTTTTCTGGAATTCAAATTGAGGAAGGGCGAATGGCGATGCTGGTTGAAGGATCGACAGAAATTATCAATCAGATCGATCGAGAAACACTCAGAGCGATTGAAGCCCTACGTCACACCACAGTCATGATCTCGCTTTACACGATGGATGGTGTACCTTTGATGCAAAATCCGGCAGCCCTGCGCTGTTATCGGGATACCCTATACCCTAACTCGTCAGCTGAAAATATTTTCCTGAGTCACTTTGTTGACAAGAGTGTTGGACAACAAGCTATGAAAGCGATTAATTTCGGTGAGGCGTTCAGCATAGAGGCTCAGGTGTTTACTACTGAGGGAATTCAATGGCATGGGATCGATATACGATGCACCCGCGATCCAGTAACAGGTAACTCCATCATCCTCGTCAACGAAAACAATATTACCAAGCAACAAGCTGCACTACAAGAACACCAGCGTACAGAATCAGAATTGCGCTGGCGGGAAGCTTTGCTACGTTCTATGACTGAAAGTTCTTTGCTAGGATTTTTTGTTGTTGACAATCGTACCGATGAAATTCTCTATTTCAATCACCACTTCTGTAAAATTTGGGGCATCGAACATCTAGAAGACAAAATGCGTTTGGGTGCTTTAAAAAATAATGACATCATTTCTGATTGTATATCTTCAATTGTCGATGCATCGGCATTTGTCGAATCCTATAAACCGTTGCAGTCTGAAGAAAATCGTTGCACGATTGAGGATGAAATTTTATTTGTCGATGGGCGAACGATTCGCCGCTTTTCCAGTCAAATTCGGGATACTCAGGATCGATACTTTGGGCGGTTATACATTTTTGAAGACATCACCCCTCGTAAACAAATCGAAGCCGCACTCAAAATCAGTGAAGAAAGATGGCAGTATGCTTTGGAAGGAAATGGCGACGGAGTTTGGGATTTGAATGCTGAAACTAACGAAGTCTTTTTTTCCCGACGATGGAAAGAAATGTTAGGGTTTGCAGAGCATGAAATTGGAAATACCCTCAGTGAATGGGAACAGCGGGTTCACTCCGATGATAAAGCGAGGGTTTACGAGGAGGTTAGCAAGCATTTATCCAGTGAAACCCAACAATATGTCAGTGAATATCGGATTAAGTGCAAGGATGGAACCTACAAGTGGATTTTAGATCGGGGTCAAGTTTCGAGTCGCGCCAAGAATGGTTTTCCCCTACGGATGCTAGGAACTCATACTGATATTACTGAACGCAAGCGTATGGAAGAAGCGCTGCGAGAAAGCGAACAACGCTATCGTTCGGTAATTACAGCGATGGCAGAAGGTATTGTCCTACAGCAATCCGATGGACGCATTACCACCTGTAATGACAGTGCCGAAAGAATTTTAGGGTTAACAGCCGATCAAATGATGGGGCGAACTTCCATCGCTTTGCAGTGGCGAGCGATTCATGAAGATGGTACTTCTTTTCCAAGCGAAACTCACCCCGCCATTGTCACCTTACGCACTGGAAAGCCTCAATTTAATGTGATTATGGGAGTTCATAAACCTGATGGCAGCTTGACTTGGATTTCAATCAATTCTCAACCACTGTTTGAATCCGATGAATCAAAACCATCGGCGGTGGTGACATCATTTACAGATATCACAGACCGCAAACAGGCACAAATTGCCCTGCAACAGCAAACAGAACGGGAACGCATGGTTTATGCGATTGCTCAACATATCCGTAGGTCTTTGGACTTGGATGAAATCTTAAACACAACTGTTGCTGAAGTCCGACATTTTCTGCAAACCGATCGCGTCATCATCTATCGCTTTAACCGTGATTGGAGTGGTGTGATTGTCACGGAGTCTATAGCAGCAGGTTGGCAATCGATTTTGAATATGGAAATTACAGACAGCTATTTTGTCAAAATACAGGGACAGTCTTATCAAGAAAGTACGCTCAGAGTTACTCCAGACATCTACACCGCCGGATTTACCCCTTGTCATGTAGAGTTATTGGAACAGTTGCAAGTCAGAGCCAAGCTAGTTGTACCAATTTTACAAGGCGATCGCCTTTGGGGTCTTTTGGTTGCTCATCATTGCAGCGCCCCGCGTCAGTGGCAACCTTGGGCAAGCGAACTGCTTCAGCAATTGGCAACACAGGTAGCGATCGCTATTCAGCAATCAGAACTTTATCAACAATTGCAGCGTGCCAACCAGCAGCTTGAAAATATGGTAATGGTGGATGAATTAACTCAAATCGCCAATCGCCGATGTTTTGATATTAAGCTTAATTCTGTCTGGCAATATCTTTTACGAGAACAAGGTTTTGTCTCACTACTTTTATGCGACATTGATTATTTTAAACAATATAACGATACTTATGGTCATGCGACCGGGGATGATTGTTTGCGCTTTATTGCCCAAGCTTTCAAACAAAGTGTTAAACGTTCTAGAGATTTAGCTGCTCGTTATGGTGGAGAAGAATTTGTTGTCATCTTGCCTAATACTCCTAGTAATGGGGCTTTTCACGTTGCCCAAGAAATTCATAAAGCTATCCAACAGCTAAATATTCCCCACGCGGCATCGCCTGTGAAGCACCACGTCACTTTAAGTATCGGAATTGCTACAGTGATTCCGACACCCAATATGGCTCCTTTGGATTTGATTGAGGCAGCAGATCAAGCCCTCTATCAAGCCAAAGCAAACGGGCGTAATCGTTCTTGTATAAATAGACTCTCTTAGAGAGTGAGCGATGCTGCGCTTCTTGCGATCCTACGCTAATCAAGTAATTGTTAATATTTTCTAAAGTTTTTAAACTCCTGTCATTTCTTTATTAGTTCTTTATTTTCTGTTTATAAATTAAAGCTGTTGGTAGTTAAGCCAAGAGCAAACTACTTATTTTTGTTTAACTTTTTTAATAAAACAACAATACTATGACAAACTGCCCTTGCTGTTCTAACCAAATGCTTCGTCACATTCGTTTACAAGAAACTTACTGGTTCTGCCGCCACTGCTGGCAAGAAATGCCTAATCTGAGTTTAGATAAAAGTACTTTAAATTTGACTAGAAAAAACACATTATTAGCCAAAGAACCAATTTCAGTCAACCACAAACTTTTGAAAATGAACGTCATAACAGAGCTTTGTGCCTGAGGTAATCAGGAAGCAAACACCAAAGCAGCTACACTTACGCTTTAAGAGGATGTTTGAAAAGTTTAATTCCAATACTTTTCAAACATCCTCTTAAATAGCTAGAGGTATCGTCTGAATACTAGACCTCTTGCAAAAATATATTTTTGCAAGAGAGGGAAAAGGGAAAAGGGAAAAGGTTAAAGGGAAAGGATTTTGAATCTCTTTACCCTTTTCTGCTGCCCCTTTACCCCGACAAATGCCAAGAAGTCTGCTGACTAATAAGTTAAAAGATAATATCCCTATATTTACAGTCTATTGTAGGTTGGGTTGAACGAAGTAAAACCCAAAAAATACACGAAAATGTTGGGTTTCGTTCCTCAACCCAACCTACGCAAATTTATTTTTCTGGCTTAACCCAAGCGTATTGCGATAAAGCCGCTTTAATGACTCTCTTGTATCGCTTGTTCATTTGCTTTCATCACTAACCCAGATTGGATTCTAACCACTCTAAATCACGCGAATATTAAATGACCCTTAAACCGTGTAATCAAGTACTCTTACATCTTAGTTAAGTCTGATATCTTCTTGAGAACAGCTTTATTGTTGTCAGGTAGATTGATGAGTCGAATTAATGGATTTGTCGGGCGACGTAATTTCTTGAAATTCGCCAGTGTTGTAGGTATTGCAGCTACTACTTTCGGTGATAGTTTTTGGAATATAGAGCAAACTGCTGTTGCTGATATTCACCCAGTTAACCCTAATTCAATCAGTCCAAATGAAGCCATCAAACGATTGCTTGATGGTAATCAAAGATTTATCCATCAAAAACGTCAATATCCCGATCAATCACTAGAACACCTACGATTAGTTGCGAAAGCTCAGTATCCCTTTGCCGCCATATTGGGCTGTGCAGATTCTAGAGTACCGACAGAAATTGTTTTCGATCGAGGACTTGGAGATTTATTTGTCGTGCGAGTTGCTGGTAATGTTGTCAGTGACACAGTTATAGGTAGTCTGGAATATTCTACAGCAGTATTGGGTTCGCAGTTGATTATGGTTTTGGGTCATAGAAGATGTGGTGCAGTCGCAGAAGCAATCAAAAACGAACCACTTCCAGGCAGAATTGGTTTGATTATTGAGGGTATCAAACCATCTGTAGAAAGGGTAAAGCTCAGAACTGGCGATCGTATGCAAGATGCAGTTATAGCTAACATTCAGTATCAAACTGAAAAATTGCAAGAAAGCTCAACTATTTTGGCTAAATTGCTTCGTGAAGGTAAACTAAAAATTGTTGGTGCTTGTTACGATATTGATACTGGTAGAGTCAACATTATTACTTGAATATCTCACACATTTTCAGTGTAGGATTTTTACACTATATTATTGTATTGCAATTCATTTAAATCCCTATTAGGGATTGAAAGAAATCTAGTTTCTTTTGAGAAATTGCCATTTCCTATTGCAATTCATCAAAATCCTTATATATAAAGACTGTTTTGCTCCTACCTCTTACCTATCTCTCAGCAGATAGCTTGCTTGTTAAGCTTATCCGTGGTTTGATAAAGTACGGCATATACATCAATTTATCGTAGTTGATAACTACTCAATTACCTGAATTAACTTGTCAGCCATAAAATAAATATAAAACTTTCCATGCCTATCCAAACTATTGGTATTTTAAGTCCGGGTGATATGGGACAAGCGATCGCAGCTGTTCTTAATCAACATGGATTGAAAACTATTGCAGCCCTAGACGATCGCAGCGAACGAACTCGGCAATTAGCAGCCGCAGCCAACATTCAAGATGTAGGTTCCCTCACACAACTGGTAATTGAATCTGATGTGGTGCTGTCAGTTCTAGTCCCCGCAGCGGCTACCCAAGCGGCGAAGCAAGTAGCTGAGGCGATCGCCAGTGTTGGTAAACCCATTCTCTACGTTGATTGTAATGCGATCGCACCCCAAAAAGTCATAAATATCGGCCACCTCATTGAATCAGTTGGGGGAACATTTGTAGATGCATCAATTATTGGCCCACCACCACGAGTTCCCAATCGCACCCGCATTTACACTTCTGGAAAACAGGCAAATCAACTGCAACAACTGCGGGATCGCGGCTTGGATGTACGGGTAATTGGTGATGAAATTGGTCAGGCTTCCGGGTTGAAAATGTCCTACGCAGCATTGACAAAGGGACTTACAGCAATTGGCACAGAATTACTAATTGCAGCCCATCGTTTAGGTTTAGATAAGGAACTATGGGATGAAGTATCTAATAGTCAACAAGAACTTGCTAGTATTTTGACGCGTTCCATTCCAGCGATGACACCGAAAGCGCATCGTTGGATAGGAGAGATGGAAGAGATTGCAGAAACCTTTAAAGAGTTAGGTTTAACTGAGCGCATTTTTTACGGAGCAGCTGACGTTTACCGTTTGGTGAAAGAAACCTCCTTGGGTAAGGAAACACCAGAAGAGTCTAATCGCGATCGCTCTTTGGATGAAATCATTACAATCCTTTCTAATGAAGCAAGTGACACCTAATCGTAAAAACTGAGAATCTATGACTCAAGAGCAATGGACTGCGGTCGATCGTTACTTTACCGATTTGCTTGTACCGTCAGACCCAGCGCTGGATAAAGCCCTCCAAACTAGTGCCGCCGCCGGACTACCGCCGCATAACGTTTCGCCAACCCAAGGCAAACTATTGCTACTGTTGGCGCAAATCCAAGGAGCGCGAAGCATCTTAGAGATTGGCACACTGGGCGGCTACAGTACGATCTGGCTGGCGCGGGCGTTACCCAGCAATGGCCGCCTAATCACACTAGAAGCTGACCCAAAGCACGCCGAAATTGCCCGCGCCAATATCGATCGCGCTGGTCTGTCTAACGTTGTTGACCTCCGCCTCGGACAAGCGCTCTCTACACTGCCACAGATTGCCGCTGAAGGTCACAGCCCATTTGACTTAATCTTTATCGACGCTGATAAGCCAAGTAATCCCGATTACTTCGCGTGGGCGCTCAAGCTTTCCCGGCGCGGCAGCCTGATTATCGCTGATAATGTTGTGCGTAACGGAGCAGTGATTGATTCCAGTAGCAACGATCCTAGCGTTCAGGGGGTGCGCGGCTTCAACGAACTGCTTGCTTCTGAGCCACGCGTCAACGCCACGGCAATCCAGACTGTGGGTAGCAAAGGATATGACGGCTTTGCGATCGCGATCGTCACGGCTGACCAATAGTTAATATACTTCTTGCAAAAGTCGGGGAAAAGGGGAAGGGGTAAAGGGTAAAGGGTAAAAAAACTCAAAATCCTTTCCCTTTAACCTTTTCCCTAAGAGTGCAAAAATATATTTTTGCGATAGGTCTAATATACTTGCCTTGAAAATAGTGTTGGCGATGTTTGAGTCGATCTACACTAACGCAAACTCATAAAAATTTAGAAAAAACTGAAAGCTTGTAAAAAATAAACCCAGCAGGGACTATATAACAAGTCCCCCTGCCAGGAAGGTATAGTATATTCTGGCCATGTTTGATTAGATTAGCGCTTATTTATAAAAAATAATTGCGTATCCCTAAATACAATAACTAAATACTTCGTAAAACACAGTTAAGAAAAGTTACTAAATAGGTTAATTTCCAATTAAAATCCAATACGCTTGGGTTAAGAGTTCTTCACTCTAACTGAGTTGGTAAAGCCTTAACAAACTCTCTAGACGTAAACTGAAACATAAACTGTAAGACTTTAAATATTTAGTGAAATAAAATATGCGTTATCCAAAACCTTAGTAGAGACGTAGCACTACGTCTCTACATTTTTTCTACCAAATGCCTCTTGAGTAGAGTGAGTGGCAGGGGTAAGCTTTTTTAGAATGGGATGAGATCGGTTACTTTTATGTTCGTCGATTAACTAGGGTAGCGCTAGCTTGGTCAACAGGCATTAGCACAACTTCATTAATATTGACATGGGGCGATCGCGTCACACAGAAAAATATCACATCAGCCACATCATCTGCTGTTAGGGGTGTAACTCCTTGGTAGACTTTGTTAGCACGTTCAGTATTTCCGTGAAAGCGTACCTCGCTAAATTCCGTTTCTACCATACCAGGATCGACAGAAGTTACACGGACTCGCGTACCCAACAGGTCTTGTTTTAAACCTTCAGAAATGGCTCTCACAGCAGCTTTGGTAGCACAGTAGACATTGCCACCGGGATAGGTTTGATGTCCGGCGATGGAACCTAAATTTACCACATGACCGCGATCGCGACTTACCATTCCCGGAACGACATAGCGGGAGACATAAAGTAAACCCTTAACGTTAGTATCAATCATGTCTTCCCAGTCTTGAAAGCTGCCTTCGTGTAACTTGTCTAAACCACGACTCAAGCCAGCATTATTAATGAGAATGTCGATGTCAGACCAAGCAGAGGGTAGAGTCGCAATGGCAGATTCAACAGCATGGCGATCGCGCACATCTAGCTGTAATAAATGAATTTCAGTACTAAAATCTTTACTAAGAGTATCTGCTAGCTGCTGCAAACGTTCTAACCGTCGTGCTGCTAAAATCAGTTTTGCACCTGCACCAGCAAAGATTTTTGCACAAGCAGTACCAATACCACTACTTGCACCAGTGATCAAAATGATTTGATTTTGTAGGGAAGTCATTAGGATAGTTAGGAGTGAGGAGTTAACAAGGATAGTTAGGAGTGAGGAGTTAACAGTTATGAATTATGAATTAGCACAAGTTTCATCGTTCATAATTTATCATCAATCGGTCTATAACTCCTACCTCCTACCTCCTGTACAGACGCGATTAATCGCGTCTCTACTTCTTCACCACTTGCAAGCGCTGAGTTATCATCGTCATCCCATTACCTCGTAGGATGACGGCAGAAACCCATTGGCTACCTGGGGTAGATGGTGCTTGTCCTACTTTAAACAATCCGCCAGATGTCAGTAATTCTAAATCGACGGGTGTAGGATTAAGAAATTTATCTGGTTGGATAGATTCTTCTAAGGCCGTTCCTAGTAAAAAATCATCACCAAGTGGCTGTTGAACGATCGCATCAAAATTATATTTCTGACCGACTTGCACTTGCTGGGGTAATTTAATATCAATTTGGGGCGGATTACTACCAGAAGTAAGCAGGGTGCGTTCTGACAAAATGTCTTGGCGGACTATTTTTCCGCCTTCAATGCGCTGACGCGATCTAATTGTGGCATTGAGAGCTAACTTATTACCGTTACCAGAGGGTAAGCCAGTTATCTTTGTTTCTGTTTCAGCAATAATTCCATTAGCTTCAGGTTTTGAAGAGAGCAGTTTCGTGCTGTATTGCAATTTCGGATATCGTTGCCAAAGTGAAGTCAAAGACTTTTCCAAGGTTTGGAGGTTTAATCCATCGCCATGAGTGAAATTGGGGCTGTAAAATTGCAACACTCCTCTGACATCGCCTCGGCTGGCAGCGCTATCAACTTGTGTCAACAGGTTTGTCAAAGCAGCTGGTGCATTTTGGGCTGTTGTGGCTTGGGATAATTGCTGTGGTGTCGTTGCCTGAGTACGTTGCCAACCAGTTGTTAAACCAATAGTCAGCAGAAACGAAACTAGCCAAATATTTGCTGGAAATTTGAGTTGTCGTCTCACTAAGGCGGTAATAATGTTAGTCATGGGTAAGAGTTTACTGATTTGATTAGAGAAAGTAAGCAAATTGTTTTATCTTAGTTAAGCTAGACGCTAAACGGTAGAGGTTTGATGGCAAACGCACCGATACGATTATTAATAGCTGCCAGTGGGACTGGTGGACATTTGTTTCCAGCGATCGCCCTGGCACAAAAACTTCCAGATTATCAAATAGAATGGCTGGGAGTACCCGATCGGCTAGAAACTCAACTTGTCCCCAAACAGTATCCCTTGAATACTATTGCAGTTGAAGGGTTTCAGCAAGGGTTTGGAGTTTCCTCGATTCGCATTTTGGGTAAACTTGCCCTTTCGATTCTAGAAGTCAGACGAATTCTCAAACAAGGAAATTTTCAAGGAGTGTTTACCACAGGGGGTTACATTGCCGGGCCAGCCATAATTGCGGCGCGTTCCCTTGGTTTACCCGTGGTTTTCCACGAATCTAACGCCTTACCCGGTAAAGTAACTCGCTTTTTTGGCCCTTGGTGTAGTGCGGTAGCCTTGGGATTTGAAGTAGCTGCTAAGTATTTGCCTCGTGCCAAAAATGTCTATGTTGGTACTCCGGTAAGAGAGCAATTTCTTGATGGAGCAATTAATGCGCCACTGGATTTAGCTATTCCTGATGGTGTGCCTTTAATTGTTGTTTTTGGCGGTAGCCAGGGTGCAGTTGCAATCAATAACTTGGTGCGCGAATCTGCAAAAGCTTGGTTTGATGCTGGTTTTTATGTAGTACACTTAACTGGCGATCGCGATCCCGAAGCAGACAGTCTCAAACATCCACAGTACATAGCCTTACCTTTTTACAACAATATGGCGGCATTGTTGCAACGAGCAACTCTTGCGATTAGTCGTTCTGGTGCAGGTAGCTTAACAGAATTAGCAGTGTGTGGAACGCCAGCGATTTTGATTCCTTACCCCTTTGCCGCAGAAGACCATCAATCTTACAATGCAGAGGTATTTACAAAGGCTGGTGCAGCGTTAACGTTGAAGCAATCTGAGTTGACGACTGAAGTATTGCAAAATAATGTGTTGAATTTATTGCAGTCACCGCAAGAATTAGCAAATATGAGGGAAAAAGCAAAGGCGATCGCAGTTCCTGATAGTGCCGAAAAATTGGCGCAGTTAGTCCGTGAGGTAGTGGAGAGATAACACAGCTATTCCCAATGAGCTGATCTGAACTTTAATAAAAATTCTCAAGGTTTCCGATGTTAAAGCTTTATCATCATCCAATTTCACCAAATTCTCGCCGTATTTGGATTACTCTAATCGAAAAAGGAATAGACTTTGAATTAGTAGAAGTCAACATTTTAGATAGCGAACATTTAAAGCCAGAGTTTTTAACTCTTAATCCTTTCCACCATATTCCTGTTTTAGTGGATGATAGTTTTGAGATAGTGGAATCTTTGGCAATATTAGATTACTTAGAGGCAAAATATCCCACACCTACTATGTTGCCTATCGATGCAAAGGATCTAGCAATTGTGCGAATGGTGCAATTAGCAACGGTAAATGAATTAATGCCACCCACAATCATATTGTCCCCCGTAATATTAGGCTTACCTGGAGGAGAGCCAGACAAAATTGAGCAGTCGAAACAGAAAATCTCAATAGTACTGAATTTTTTCGAGAATTTACTCGACAATCGCCCTTTCTTTGGCAGTGATAGTATAACTCTTGCTGAATCTGTAGCTGGCTCTATAGTACCCTGGTTGATGAAGGGCGGTGTTTCTTTGAGTGAGTATCCTAAGCTTTGTGCTTGGTGCGATCGTTTAACAGCACGTCCGGCTTGGCAAAAAACTCAAACTCCAGAAATTTTAGAAGCCATAAAATCTCGTATGGCAGCTAGGATGATTCAAACTCTTTAGTTATAAAAGCTCTACAAAAACATAAAAGTTATATGAGTGCAAGCCTCGTGTTTTAGTAGATTTAGCATTAATAAATAAGTATAATTATTATTAATTAGTAGCAATTTATTTTCCAATTTATGAATATCCAGTTGAGTCCAAAATTTTGTTTGATGATTGGTTGTGCTGGTTCTTTATTTTTAAGTTTAGCAAATAACCATCTATATCCTCAGTCAAAAACTAAAGACCTAGTACCACAAAATCGTGTTTTTACTCAACAAGAAAATTTTGTTCAAATTAAACCACATATTTCTTTTACTTCAAATAAAGTTACCGATCCAATTACCTCAAGGTTTCAAAATACTTTTGCAACTCAACATATATCTGATAGAATTCTAGACAAGCAAAACGCTTTTTCATCTCCGCACAATTTATTAGCAGCATCTACACCCTATCCAGTTGTTGATGAGTTCAAAAAATATAAATTTAATATTAATGGTAGTCAGATTGCTACTCCAGGAAAACTACCAAATAGTAAGGTTAAATTCAATCAAGGAGATTTATTAACCGTTCTCGTTAATACTAGAAAATATTTTCAAGATTATGCTTCAGAAGACCCAGATATTATGCGTCCAGGAGTCCTTACTACTCAAGGAGTTACTGTACCAGATGTTCTCAAAACCTTAGATTTCATGATTGCTGTTTTGAAGGAGGATATTGCTAATAATCGGGCTACTCGTTTACAAGACTCTCAATTTATTAATACTAATTTTCGAGTCATTAAATGGTCTGCATACAACCCCAAAAGTAAACAGCAAAAACAATTACGAATCACCAAATATGCTGTATTTACTCACCCTGGTTCCCGCAAGAAAACCTCTACTTTTAATATACCAATTTATAGCTTAAAAGATAATTCTAATAACGATAAGTTCTACACTCGATACACAAAGCAAGATGTTTTATCTGGTATTTATGAACCAGGTGGTAGAGAATTTGGAAAAGTGAATACTCTTGCTTATCTAACCAGAAATGGCTTAGAAGAAGCAATTATGGAAGGAACAATCCTGATTAATTTTACAGATGGTTATAAGGCATTTTTTAATGTAGATAGAAACAATGGAATGGCTTATATCCGTGGATTAAAGGCAACAGCACAAAAGCGTTATTGGTATTTTAGAGAAGTTGATGCTATTAAAGGTTATGGATACAAAATAGATGCCAAAATTTCTATCAAACCGGGAGTTACTTTTGCTGGAGATGTTTTGAATGTCGGTTTAGGTAAGGTGATTGTGATTGAGCATACTCAAGGTGGTCGCAAACATCTGCAAATGGGAGTCATCGCCGATACAGGCGGAGCATTTTTACCCAATCTTTATCAGCTCGATTTTTTGGCAGGTATTTTTAAGAATAAAACAGAATTTGGGCAGAATATCAGCCAATTACCGGACTATGCCACAGCATATTTTTTAGTCAAAAAGTAATGCATTGACCTGATGTCAAAAATCTATGCACGGGTTAACAATTCTAAGTTGTGACCATCGGAGTCATAGAAATAAAAGCCACGACCTTCCTTTCTGTGGTTAATTTGTCCTTTATTGTGATGCATGGGGTCGCTACTGTATTCAATACCTGCTTCTTTGACGCGTGCAAAAATTGCATCAAATTCTTCATCACTGACATGGAACGCATAATGATGCGGCTCAAACGCTTCAGTGTCGGCGAAGTCGAGTGTCAGCGCATCATTTATATGCACAGCAGCAAAGTGACCAACGGGAAGCTCAACCTTTAAACCAAAAATTTTTGCAAAGAACCTCGCGGATGCTTCTTTGTCATGTGCAGGCACTATGGTGTGATTTAGAGTAATTGTCATGTCACACCTTCCCTCCTAATTTTGGTAATAATCCATATCAACTCTGGATTTCAGAGTCGATAACAACAATGTTCCTTTCTATTTTATCTTTTGGGCGTTAACACCAGAGTAAATATATCTAAATTCTGCGTTCGCTGTATTTGGAACACCCACAAACACTAGAAACGAGCTTAAATAAGCAAACCTGATATGAGTTATCAGGTTTCCTGAAGTAATAAAACTTGATTAAATTTTGTAAAGCAGTGTAAAGTAGTTTCACAGGCAAAGACAAAGTTGCCTGATTCATAAATAACTAACCGCACTTATAAAACAATGACAACAACCTTACAACAGCGCTCAAGCGCCAATGTATGGGATCGATTCTGCGAATGGATCACCAGCACCAACAATCGGATCTACATCGGTTGGTTCGGCGTATTGATGATACCGACCTTGCTAGCCGCCACCGCTTGCTTCGTAATCGCCTTCATCGCTGCTCCTCCAGTAGACATCGATGGAATCCGCGAACCAGTAGCAGGTTCCTTGATTTACGGAAACAACATCATCTCTGGTGCAGTAGTACCTTCCTCCAACGCCATCGGTTTGCACTTCTACCCCATTTGGGAAGCAGCTTCCTTAGATGAGTGGTTGTACAACGGTGGTCCTTACCAATTGGTAATTTTCCACTTCCTGATTGGCGTATTCTGCTACATGGGTCGTGAATGGGAACTATCCTACCGCTTAGGAATGCGTCCTTGGATTGCTATTGCCTACTCAGCACCTGTTGCAGCAGCAAGTGCAGTATTCTTGGTATACCCGATCGGACAAGGTTCTTTTAGCGATGGTATGCCCTTGGGTATAAGTGGAACCTTCAACTTCATGATCGTCTTCCAAGCAGAACACAATATCTTGATGCACCCCTTCCACCAATTAGGTGTAGCAGGTGTATTCGGCGGCAGCTTGTTCTCTGCGATGCACGGTTCTCTTGTAACTTCTTCCTTGGTTCGTGAAACCACCGAAACCGAATCTCAAAACTACGGTTACAAATTCGGTCAAGAAGAAGAAACCTACAACATCGTTGCAGCTCACGGCTACTTCGGTCGGTTAATCTTCCAATACGCTTCCTTCAACAACAGCCGTTCCCTGCACTTCTTCTTAGCAGCATGGCCTGTAATCGGAATCTGGTTCACCGCCTTGGGTGTAAGCACAATGGCGTTCAACTTGAACGGTTTCAACTTCAACCAATCAGTAATTGACTCTGAAGGTCGTGTGATTTCAACTTGGGCTGATGTAATCAACCGCGCTAACTTGGGTATGGAAGTTATGCACGAGCGTAACGCTCACAACTTCCCTCTGGATTTGGCTGCTGGTGATTCCGCTCCTGTTGCTCTGACTGCTCCTGCGATCAACGGTTAATTATAATCTGAGATACGCTCTTCACGATTCTCTATAAATAAAAGACGCTCTCCCGAAAGGGGGGGCGTTTTTGCATTGGGTTCATTGCTGCGTTACAGCTATTTTCAGGTAAATAGACGTGAGTTCGACGGCTCTAAAAACCCCTCTCCAAACCTCTCCCCCACAGGGAGAGAGGCTTTGAAACCCTAATTTTTTCGTTGTCAACTAAGAATTTCTGCCCCTCTCCGCGTCGGAGAGGGGTTGGGGAGAGGTTCATCGAACTCACGTTAAATAGACAACGCGATAAGGGCGCAAGGCGTTGCGCCCCTACAACATATATGGTTCAAATACATGAAAACTTTTTTGAAGTGCAAAAATGACTTTTATCGGTGAGAACTTTGGAAATAATTATCAAAAAGTAAATTTTACAGTCAATAACGGTTCAGAACGGGTAATAATTGCTAGCAGCGCAAATAATTGCCTTAAAGCTCAAATATCAAGGAGAAGCCAAGAATGATTTTACACCGTGGGCGTAGGGTAGTAGCCGCTTTGTTGCTGTCGGTGGTACTACTGACAACAGCCTGTAGCCCAAAAACACCTGGACGTTTTGACCAGGCACAAAAAGAAAGCACTCAACAAAAAAGCGGTCAATCGGTAGCTAAAACCGCAACTCAGGGTAGCGAATTTAATAAACTTTTCCCAAAAGCTGGTGATGGCTACCAACGCGTCTATACCCAAGAGAAAAAAGGCTTTGCGGAAGCTAAGTTGAAAAAAGGCGGTAAAGATATAGCGTTGCTGTCTATTTCTGATACCACCAGCACACCCAGTGCAGCAGCAAAGTTCTCGAAAAGCACTAAAAAAATTGGCGGTTATCCCGCAATAGAAGTTGGTAAAACGCAAACTGCAATTTTGGTAGGCAAATACCAAGTAAAAGCACTTTCTCGCGATCCGTCATTTACAGCTAGCGATCGCGAAGATTGGCTAGAAAAGTTTAATCTTAATGGTCTAGCTAGACTGAAATGATTTGCACTACTAACATTCAGATCGTAAAACCTAAAAAAGGAGATTTTTGTGAGCAAATCGATTGTTGAGTTAGTCGATCAATTGCCAACTGGCGGCTTGACTGTTTCTATGTTGAAGTCCCTCGATTTTGTTGCTCCTGGAGAGTGGCAAAATACCGTTGGCTTTGTCAACACTATTAAGAAAGTCACTGGCGAAGACGACGAAGATTTAATTCAGCAAATTGGCGAAAGAGCGATTTATCTATTTAATGATAAATCCCAAGGATACCAAACAGCCTTGTGGTTATATCAAACTGTTGATAATACAGATAAAGCCCTTGGTGCAGCAGCTTTAGCTAACAAAGTCGGCGAAAAAATTCCTTTGTTGGGTTTTTTAAACTCTGTCACTCCCAAACCTGATAAAGCCCAAACCATTGATTTGACGTTAAAATTAGTGGCTGAGTTAGTAGCCTTCTGTCAAATTAACGGCATTCCCGGAGACAGTATTGGGGATTTTGTCGCCTCTTTAGGAGAGTACAGTGGTGAGTCGCTGATCCGCATGGTGGCATTAGTTTGCGTTGATGGTTTGATACCTTTAGGCCCAGATTTTATCAGCAAAGCGATATCTGGGCTGAATCAAACAAATCCACAGGAGTTAGAACAAAACTCGACTTTCCAAAATATCAAAGATGTGATTCCTGGGAACAATGCCGGCAGTAAACTCAACTTTATCGGCGAAAGCTTTGACTCAGTTAAAGGTTGGATGAGTGGGTTAGTTAGCGCCAATAATTTAACGCCGCAAAAGGTTGTCCACAACTTGCAAAGTTTTACCGATATTGCTGATGACAAGTTGGACTACCTTGCAGCATTCCTGGATGTAGCAACAAATTATTATGAGCACACTGGCACGCAAACTTTAGCACATCGCTTGATTGAACGCGCGGTAGCTGAGATTTAGGTTGATGGGAAGTGGAGACTGGGAAGATTTCCCAATCTCCAATTCCTATTGGGGTAAATGCAAATCTGCGGCGATCGCATACAAGTAAGGTTGAAAAATAGCCAAGTTTTCTAGTTTATCAAACTTACCTGTTTGCGTACCTGTGTCAAATGCAGTAGTAATTACGTAAAGTTTAGTGCCATCAAAGGCAACATGACCGATATGTTGCTCTTGTACTTCACCTTGCTGCTTAAGTCCGACGAACCCATAGCGAATTCCCTGAAGCTTACCAATGGTTACTGGTTGCGGTGGGTAGGCTGAGAAAGTAATTTGTTTTCCATACTTACCCTGTCGATCTTTGGCAAACGCAGCATAATGCTCTACAACCCAAGTCTTAAGTACTGGTAATAACTGGGTTTGGTACTTGGGACTTTGGTAGTCTACTAGAGAAGCAGTTGGGATACCAGCTGCTAAGAGTTTCTTTCGGAAATCCTCATTGTTTGCTAGTGGGTAAATGTTAATCTCAACTGTACCCAAACGTTTTCCTTTGGAGGAGACACACAACAAAGGTGCATTTCCTTCACAGGGAGCAACTTGCCAGTTAGTTGGAGCAGCAGCACTTCCCAGAATTTTCTGCCAAATATTTCCTTGATTAGAGTTGGGAAGTTTGGCAACGGTAGGAGGTTTTACTACTTTGGGTGAAGAAAATTGCGGTAAAAAAAATTTGGCTCCCACCGGTATTGACACCAGCAAAATAGAACCTAGTAATAAATGATAAAGTCGTAACATTTTTTTAAAATCCAGAGCCAGGGATTGCAGACTAACGATATCTACAATACTTTATGGATCGATACG
Source organism: Nostoc sp. DSM 114167 (assembly GCF_052692655.1). NCBI lineage: Bacteria > Bacillati > Cyanobacteriota > Cyanophyceae > Nostocales > Nostocaceae > Nostoc > Nostoc sp. DSM 114167. The sequence goes on along the minus strand of NZ_CP195116.1, from coordinate 457,640 downwards.
GTTTACCAAGCTGATGAGCGATATAAAATTTTGGAACTATACACCAATGGCACTAAGAAAATATGAAGCCTTTGCCAGGACAAGGTGTTGGGTGTAGTAAAAAATTAATAAAAGTAGAAAATAGAAACAAGTACTGACTAAGCCCCGTTGGGGTGGGTTGTAGGGTGTGGGGTGTAGTACAAGTCTCTACCAATGCCGTCTTCCCTACCCCTACCCCCTACACCCTGTTTTTGACAATGATGTATCTCTAAGAACATCAATCAAGTTGTTCTTAAATTACATCTTATGGTTTATTGCCTAAATTGACATATTAAGCAATGCTGTTACTCCTAGAAATAATTTGTATTGCTTTCAATGATTCAGGCGTTTAATCTTCGTCAAGGGCTGGGAAAGCTTCTTCAAGCTGCCACAACCGATCTTTATTTTCAACGAACCAAATACGAGTTTCTGGAGTTAATTTACTCCAAATGTCTTCAATCGGGATGTGAGGAGATGCATACTGATAATGCTGACCAAGTGATTTGAGATTGTCCGCTACATCACGGGGAATTCCAAATTGTTCCCAGTCAACTATTATATGTTTTCCCGAAACTCCGGCTGTGGGGTCAAAAACCAATTGTGCCGATCTGATTAAATCAGCAAAGTGTTTCGGTTTGAGTTTGGTGATCTCCTGAATTTGGAGTGATTCGTTATGCTCTTGAGACATGATCGCCGCAGTAGTAAAGATTAGTGATTCAGTTGAATTTACTGCCAGAGATTTTTATCCCAATATTTTTACTTTAGCGCAGAGCCACTAACTCGATCGCGACTTAACCACACAAAGGGTTTAAGCAAATCGTTTCGGGTGAGCAAATTTACCACACATCTATCAGTACAATATCTCAGCTAGTAATGAAAAGTTTGTAGTAAGCACTTTAGGGACTTCCAAAGAAAAAAACATTCAATTTTTCTTGTGGGGTGGGCGTCTCGCCATTAGTGTCAACTTAACTTGAAACCGAACGTCCGCCAGCCAGGGATTAAAATCCCTGTCTGATAGCAAAAGTCCTCACTCAGAGGACTGAAGATTACAGTCCATTTTAATGGACTTGGGTTATTAGACCGCCGTTTTAACGGTGGGCGGACGCACAACACCCAACGAGTACGCTAGGGCTTGCTGAAGTTGACACCACTGGCGTCTCGCCCGCCCAATGGTTAGGGCGGACAAGATGTCCACCCCACAAGATTGAATAATTTATTTCTTGGTAATCCCTTAGTGCTTAGAAAATAAGGACTAAAGTCCTTACTACGAACTGTTCCTAGTACCTATTTTAGTGACGAGTGTAGGAATGCTCAAAGTCAGTTTTGAGTGTATGAGCCATAAGAGCAATTTCTGCTTGTTGTCTTGCAATCAGAGGCAAATCCTGCTCCAATATTTTATTCGTATTCGAGTGAGCGAGCCAGCGCGGCCTCAACTTGACTCCCCAAGTCATGAAACAAACAGGGGTTTGAGTAAGTCAAAGGTGATTTTGCTTGCGGAAAACACCCAAATGAGAAAGCATTCAAGCATTTTGAGTAAGTCAAAGGTGATTTTGCTTGCTGAAAATACCGAAATGAGAAAGCATTTAAGCATTTTGAGTAAGTCAAAGGTGATTTTGCTTGCTGAAAATACCGAAATGAGAAAGCATTCAAGCATTTTGAGTAAGTCAAATGCCATTTTGAGAAAGCATTTAAGTATTTTGAGCAAGTAAACAGGTCTTTTTATAAAGAAATAAGGCTTTTTGAGCGAGTAATCAGCAAATATACTTAACGATTAAAAATCGCGTTTGCACAAATGAATTCGGCAATCAAATAATTTAATAACTTTTCTATAAGTTTCTCTTTCTAGAAGGATTGCCTCAGCTACTCATCTTCGATTAGAACTGTAACAGCAGCGATCGCAATCAACATTTCGTCATTTTTATCGTTGAGTTCGGGAATCGCCCGCCCTTGAACGATCATCCCTCCAGATTCTACGGTGAGGGTTTTTCGCCCAAATGGTAATACAGCGAGTACTTCTTCTTCTCTAACTTGTTCGGGGTATGGCACTGCCACCTGAACCTCTATAATCATTTGATTGGGGTGACTTAAACCTGCGACTTCCCAAACACCAGGTAAGGCATTGTGAGCGATCGCATTCCGTACTGCCCTAGATGCTGCTACTGTTGGTTCTTGTCCGTGTTGATCGATTCCCATCCCCATTTCGATAATCAAGCGTTTACGCGCCATTGCTAACTCCGATAAATCTTGCATCTTGACAATAAAAAAGGCAGAAGTTAGAGAAGCTACTTGGCAAAAGACCTTGCTACTTACTGCATCCTCCTGCCTCTGCCTCACACCATACGTTGTAAGCGACTCAGACGCTCTGAGTAACTTTTCATTACCTGTAGAGCAAACACAGGTGTTTCTTGAACGGCAAAGAGAAACCCTTGCTCATCAAGGAAACCCAGCTTGGTATCCACCTTGGCAATAGCTGCGTAAGTTCTACTTTTTACTCCTACAAGTACCCCTGCACCAAAAACTTCGCCTGTTTCAATGGTTTCTACAATTTTGCCATTGACTAATATATCTACCTCTCCTTCGATAATTCCATACATTTCATCACCAGATTGTCCTTCTTCAAAGATGACTTGACCTGCTGAAAATACTTTAGGGTCGGGTTGTTTTTGAAATATACTGACTGTAACTACAGGATTTAGCATTAGAGCAACCCCAAAATTCTTAGTTTTTAGACGAAATCTTTAGATAGCTTTGGGCGAACCCAGAAAAGTATACTACTTTCTGTTGGTTAACTCTTAATCTCCCCAAAATTCCTGATTAGTTGCCTGGTTGACTTTTATTAGGATCGGACAAGGGAACATGAAAACCAACCTTGGTAGAGAATGGCGTAAATCAACATACCATTTCAAATACTGCTTCCTAACTCCTGCCTTTTTGGTAAATAAAATAGCGAATTTTGGATTTCAGGCTATCTTCTATAATTAGTAAAACCTGCACACCTAATTTTAGGCATGAGACTGTGACCGAATCAGGAAGTTACAAAGATACTGTAAACCTACCCAAGACTAATTTTGATATGCGGGCAAACGCCATCAAGCGTGAGCCTGAAATCCAAAAATTTTGGGAAGAAAATAAGATTTACGATCGCCTCTTTGAAAATAACCCCGGCGAATTATTTATACTGCACGATGGGCCTCCCTACGCTAATGGCTCACTCCATATTGGTCATGCCTTAAATAAAATTCTCAAAGATATTATTAACCGCTACCAAATGTTACGAGGGCGTAAAGTTCGCTACGTTCCTGGTTGGGATTGTCACGGATTGCCGATTGAGTTAAAAGTTTTGCAGAATATGAAGTCAGCAGAACGGCAAAACTTAACATCTTTACAACTGCGGCAAAAAGCGAAAGAATTTGCTCTAACTACGGTAAACGACCAGCGCCAAAATTTTCAACGCTACGGTATTTGGGGTGATTGGAACCACCCTTATCTAACTCTCAAGCCGGCTTATGAAGCGGCTCAAATTGGCGTGTTTGGTCAGATGTTCTTAAAAGGCTATATCTATCGCGGTTTAAAGCCGGTTCACTGGAGTCCTAGTTCTCATACCGCTTTGGCTGAAGCTGAGTTGGAATATCCTGAAGGTCACGTTTCTCGTAGTATCTATGCAGCTTTTCCAGTTATAAGTTTGGCGGAAACTGTAAAACCACTGTTGGCTCAATATCAGTCAGATTTAGGTGTGGCTATCTGGACGACTACACCTTGGACAATTCCGGGGAATTTGGCTGTGGCGGTGAATGCAGATTTAAATTATGCAGTGGTGGAAGTTTCCCACCCAGAGAAAGAAGCGCAAAATAATTTCAAATACCTCATCGTTGCTGCTGATTTAGTCGAACGTTTATCTTCAACCTTGGGAGTTGAGTTAACTGTAAAAGCCACCTTCAAGGGGAATGATTTAGAACATACTACTTATCGTCATCCTCTATATGACCGCGAAAGTCCAATTATCGTCGGCGGTGATTACATCACTACTGAATCGGGTACTGGGTTGGTACATACTGCTCCCGGTCATGGTCAAGAAGACTACATTGTTGGTCAACGCTACGGTTTGCCCATCCTTGCACCAGTAGATGACAATGGCAACTTTACCGAAGAAGCGGGAGAATTTGCAGGGTTGAATGTGCTGGGTGATGGGAATCAAGCGGTAATTGATGCAATGGCTGCGGCTGGTTCTTTGTTGAAAGAAGAACCATATCCCCACAAGTATCCTTATGATTGGCGGACGAAGAAGCCGACAATTTTCCGCGCCACTGAACAATGGTTTGCTTCCGTGGAAGGATTTCGAGAAGAAGCGTTAGAGGCGATCGCCACGGTAGAATGGATTCCAGCCCAAGGTAAAAATCGCATCACACCAATGGTAGCGGAACGTTCTGATTGGTGTATCTCTCGTCAACGCGTTTGGGGTGTACCCATTCCCGTTTTCTACGATGAAGCCACGGGAGAACCACTGCTGAATGAGGAAATTATCAACCACGTCCAGGGAATCATTGCAGAAAAAGGTTCCGATGCTTGGTGGGAACTTTCAGTTGAGGAGTTATTACCCGAATCCTATCGCCAAAATGGCAAGTCTTACCGCCGGGGTACAGACACAATGGATGTATGGTTTGATTCTGGCTCATCTTGGGCGGCTGTCGTCCAACAGCGTCCAGAGTTACACTATCCTGCTGATATATATTTAGAAGGTTCTGACCAACATCGCGGTTGGTTTCAATCCAGCTTGCTTACCAGCGTAGCGGTAAATGACATTGCGCCTTACAAAACTGTACTAACTCACGGCTTCACTTTGGACGAACAAGGCCGAAAGATGAGTAAGTCAGAAGGAAATACGATCGATCCAAATACAATCATTGAAGGCGGAAAAAATCAAAAAGTAGAACCGCCTTACGGTGCAGATGTATTGCGATTGTGGGTATCATCGGTTGACTACTCCGGCGATGTCCGCATTGGCAAAAACATCATTAAGCAAATGAATGATGTCAGGGGGAAAATTCGCAATACGGCGCGGTTTTTGTTGGGTAGCTTGGATGATTTTGACCCGGAAAAAGATGCAGTTCCCTTCGAGGAATTGCCAGAACTTGACCGTTATATGCTGCACCGCATCACCGAAGTATTTGAAGAAGTTACCGAAGCCTTTGAGAGTTTCCAATTCTTCCGCTTTTTCCAAACAGTGCAGAATTTCTGCGTGGTGGATTTATCCAACTTTTATTTAGATGTGGCCAAAGATAGATTGTACATCAGTGCAAAAGATGCTATACGCCGTCGCAGTTGTCAAACGGTGCTGAAAATAGCTTTAGATAATTTAGCACGAGCGATCGCACCAGTGTTATCTCACACTGCCGAAGATATCTGGCAATATCTCCCATACAAAACACCTTACAAATCGGTGTTTGAAGCCGGTTGGGTGCAGGTTGAGGAAAAATGGCGTAATCCAGAGTTAGCACAATTTTGGGAAACACTGCGACAACTCCGCACCGATGTAAATAAAGTGTTGGAACAAGCCAGGATAGAAAAACTCATTGGTTCTTCTCTGGAGGCGAAAGCTTTGATTCACATACCTGACAAACAATTAGGTGATGCTATCAAAGCCTTTAACCCAGTTAAGGGTAACGGGATTGACGAACTGCGATATTTATTACTGACTTCCCAAGTGGAATTATTAGATTCTGCTCAAGGGTTGCAAGGATTGAAATATACAGCGCAGACGGAAGATTGGGGAATTGGGGTAACGAATGCAGACGGGCAAAAATGCGATCGCTGTTGGAACTACTCTATTCATGTCGGAGAATCAGCAGAACACCCTTTAATTTGCGAACGGTGTGTTGCAGCCTTAGCTGGAGAGTTTTAAAAGCAAAAATTCTACGGCACTAGCAAACTACAAATGGCTAAATGCACTGACAGCAATTTTCTTTAAGATGAAGTACAAAACTACAAGATTTGAGGCAAAAGACAGAAACAAGGAAGTAGAAACTCTTGATGTTTTATGCATTAGTCCTGCATTTTGTACCTCATTTACTGGAAGCTGCAAGAATATAGAGACGAGCATTGCTAAGTCTCTATTAGGGTTGTGTATAACAGATATTTAATTTCTGGAAATCTCTTTTTAACATGATGAAGTCCGCTTATGCGGACTTTGTTGTATAGCTTAGTCATTCCCAGAAATTACGCAATTGGCACAAAGTTAAATATATGATTAAATCAGGTTGCAGTCAGCGACTAAAAAATATTTTATGTAACACGCATTCTGATTATTTCGTATTATGCATAAGTTATAAATGTATTATATTTTTCTAGAAAAAAATTGAGTATTATTACTGAATACTTATCAGTATTTTCACTGTATTGTTTTCTATTAAAGAGCCGAATAGATTGATTATTAAGACAATCTAAAGGTATGGATTAATACGTAAAATCTCGTTTAAAACATCCATTAACTCAATCAAAATTTAAGAGATAGAGAGATATGTCAAATAAAGTTGCTAAAGAATTGGCTGATTTTCTGCTGCAAATAGAACAGCGATCGCAGCTTCATGCAGGCTATCCATATAATTTAAGTTGTGATTACAGTGCGATCGGCAAATTTTTCAATTTTCTATTAAATAATGCTGGAGATCCATATATTGAACCAGATTTTGGTCTCCATTCTCGTAAGTTTGAGCAAGAAGTATTATCTTTTTTTGCCCAACTTTATAAAATTCCAGAAAATCAGTTTTGGGGTTATGTTACTGCTGGCGGAACTGAAGGTAATTTCTATGGAATGTTCTTAGCAAGAGAAATCTATCCTAATGGCATTCTTTACTCATCACAAGACTCTCATTACTCCATACCAAAAGCGGCAAAATTATTACGCATTCAACACAATGTTGTTAACTCACAAATTAATGGAGAGATGAATTATGAGCATTTTGAACAACTTATTAAAGAAAATCGCAATTATCCAGCGCTCATAAATTTGAATATTGGGACTACTGTCAAAGGCGCAATTGATAACTTAGACAAAGTTCTCGAAATTTTAGAGCGCAATCAAATTAAAGATTACTACATTCATTGTGATGCTGCCCTTTCAGGATTAATATTACCCTTTTTAGATGGCGCTCCCCAAGTTAACTTTCAAAAACCCATAGATAGTATAGCTATTTCTGCTAAATTCATTGGTTCGCCCTTGCCTTGCGGTGTAGTTTTAACCAAGAAAAAATGGGTAGAAAAAGTTGAAACAGCAATTGAATATATTGGTTCATCAGATACAACCATTCTAGGTTCTAGGAACGGTCATACCCCTCTCATTCTCTGGTATGCAATGAAAACAAGAGGTTATGATGGATTAGCCAAAGAAGCAAAAACTTGTATAGATAATGCTCAATATCTTTTCCAACAACTTAAAATCAGAGAATATCCATGTATGCTCAATAAATTTTCCAACACCGTAGTGTTTCAAAAACCTTCTCAAAAATTAATTAAAAAGTGGCAGCTAGCGATTTATGAAAATTGGGTACACATTATAGTCATGCAAAATATCGATCGGCACAAAATAGATACTTTTGTTAACGAACTTTTGTTAGAAGAAGGGTTAGTCGATCAAATAGAGAATTTCCAACGACAATCAGCGCTACACTAAAAATAGATTGTCAAGTGAAATTGAACGCCGAGTTTGAGAAGATAGTTTTCTAAAAAGAATTTGCTCTCAAGATTTCATCTTTTTAAAAAGTTTTTTCCGCACAAATTAGCAGCAAGGAGTATTTCTACTTCTGCCCGTTCCATAGGTGGTAAGAAAAAATACCCTTGCCCATAATCACATTCTAAAGCCTTCAATTGTGCTAATTGGTCTACAGTTTCTATGCCTTCTGCTGTTACAGACATATTTAAATTATGGGCTAATGTCACAATCGCTCGAATAATTTCTAAATTTTCTCCTCGACTACCTATACTGCTGACAAAAGAGCGGTCAATCTTAATGGTTTTGATTGGTAGGCGATGTAGATAACTCAAGGATGAATAGCCAGTTCCAAAATCATCCATGTGCATTTCAACATTCAGTGCTGTTAATTGAGAAAGCACAGTGGTTGCTAATTCAAAATTATCCATCAACAAGCTTTCAGTAATTTCTAATTTTAAATAGCATGGCTCCAGTCCAGTTTGCTGCAAAATATGTTTAACTTGTTTAAACACATCAGGTTGTGTGATTTGTTTACCAGAAAAATTTACGCTCATCGTCAAAGATTGTGAAGTAGGAAATTGTTTATGCCATTTGTGCATTTGGTGACAGGCTTCATAAAGCACCCATTGCCCGATACTCACAATCATTCCAGTTTCCTCAGCCAAGGGAATAAAATCTTGAGGGGAAATAAGTCCTCGTTCTGGATGATACCAACGTATTAGCGCCTCAAATCCAATAATTTTGCCAGTTGTCAGTGAAACAATTGGCTGGTAATTAAGGCGAAATTCTTCTTGCTTGAGCAGCGCATTTCGCAGAGCAGTTTCTAACTCTAAGAGTAAAGCTGCACCCTCGTGCATCTTTGGATCGAAAACCTCATAACGTGCCTTACCAAGCGATTTGGCACAATACATTGCCACATCGGCATCGCGTAAAATCTGCGCTGCTTGCTCATAATCTGCTCTGTTCAAAGCAATGCCAATACTAACATTAGTAAACACCCGATGCTCATTTAATTGAAATGGCAAAGCTAGCACCTTTTTAATTCGCTCGGCGACCTGTATCGCTGTGTTGATATCCTCAATTTCCTCAATTAAGATTGTGAACTCATCTCCGCCAAAACGAGCTACTATGTCTTCGCCTCGCAGAACTGACTTGAGCCGATGAGAAATTGCAATCAAAAGTTGATTTCCTAGTAGATGTCCAAGGCTGTCATTAACAACTTTAAAGCGATCTAAGTCTAAGAAGAGTACGGCAAATAAATAATTATTTTGCTGTTTAGACTGTTCTATTGCTTGCTGCACCCGCTCCATAAATAACCGTTGATTAGGTAATCCAGTTAGCCCATCATGAAGACTATTGTGCAGTAATTGTTCTTGTGCTTCTTGACGTTTAACAATGTCTTGTTGAAGTTGTTGATTAACCCTAATAAGTTCAATGGTGCGTTCTAGCACCAACTGCTCAAGTTGATAACGATACTGGACTAATTCTTCTTCTGCTAGCTTCCGCTTAGTGATGTCACGGACAATAACAATATACTCACGTAGCAGAGAATTAAATGGCTGGGAAATCGTTGATTCAACAATTCGCAAACCTTGGTTAATTTTCAAGCTTTGCTCACTTCTAGTAGACCATTGCTCCGGTTTGCCGCGATAGCATATTAGAAGTTGATTCAAGTTTTGCCCAAGCAACTGCTGAATACTTGTTTGAAATAATTCTTCAGCAGCGGCATTTGTCTGAGAAATTGTCCCGTCTTCATCTAATACTAAAACAGTATCTGGAACCGTATCGAGAGTCGTGATAAATAGGTTTCTTGCTTGTTTGCGTGCTTCATCAATAGCAATGATTTGTGGTAAGGTTGTCCAACAAGCGATCGCAACCCCTGTAAAAGAAAGCGTCACTAATAAAATCGCTAGAAATGAATTTTGAGGATGATTAGAAAATCTATCTAAAAAATCGCGAATAATCCAACTGATTGTGGCAGTAATACAAATCAATGATACTAAAACAATCACTTGTAATACTACAAAATCTGGATTATTTCTACTAGGCTTAGTATCGTAACGCTGTGTCCACCAATTTGGGTGTAATGGCGCAAATCTTAATCGCCTTAGAACTAAATCTCCAATTGTCAAAATAATGGGTAATAATAATCCCACTAAGAAATCTCTCCAGTTCCAAGCTAAACCTCCCACTATTAGAACTATCGCTTCGACCAAGAAAAAACCAAGTGACCACCAAGGCCATAACACGTGTGGTTTGCCACGACACATCCATAACCCCAGATGTAGACCCATAATAGACATGAGATAACAAGTGCCTGCTACTGTGACAAGTTGAGATATATTTCCCAAATTTAGACACAGCAAACTGAGTAGAAAGGTAACTAAAATAGCAGGAACAAGGATACCTTGACGGGAAACTAATGCAAATATAGGAGAAAGCTGTCTGTCTAAGGCAAGCTGGTATAATATCCGAGGAGAGTTAGAAACTGCTGTAGCAGAACTTAGAAGGCAAGATATAGTAATCAAAAGTGTTACTAGAAAGGGTGCAGATTCACCCCAAAAAGGCTTAGAAGCCGCTACCAGATTTAAGAATGCATCCTCACCTATTGTTGAATTTGGAGCAGTACACATTAATACCCAAGAACCACCTAGAAACACCGGAGGAATTAACCAAGCAGCTACAGTTAAAAACTTTAAAGTTTTATATGGGTGGCGGCTATCAGCAACAAAAGAAGAAGTGGTTTCACAAGCATAAATTGAATAGCTAGCTAGAAAAAACCATTTTGCCCATTCTTGAAAGCTCAGGCTATGCGTGCTAGTTGGGAGAAAATTCAAATTAGCAGATGAGAAGGCTAACCATAATACGCCTTGAACACAAAACAATAACAGTAATAAAATCGCTGGGAATACAAAAAATAAATGTAGAAGCGCCAAAGCACGGGTGCCACTGAACGCTAAAATAAATGGAATCGCTGTAAATAAAACTTTTAACAAAGTTTCTGGACAAGAAATACCTAATGTTTCAAAATTGACTTTAATTAGGTTGGTGAGAATAATTGCATACAGTGCAGGTGCTGCTGCCCAGCTAAAAAAGTATCCTAATGCTACGTAACGGCCTAAGCCAGGAAACTTCTTTAATAGCCTTGTGGTATAGTTTGGTGTTCCTCCGGCAATATCTGACCAATGCCTACCTAGACTTTGTACCTGCAAGTTAAGCAAAAAGGAGATAATCGTGCCAAAAAACCAAACTAAGATAGCTTTCGGCCCTAACGCTGCATGAATAATAGGGGCAGTACCAATCCATCCAACATGACCAGTTAACCCAAAGCCCCAGGTTTCGAGATAACTTAGAGTCCGTGGTAGGCGCATTAGCAAGTGCTGATTGTTCCCCGCCTGTGCAGAATCGTTACTAACCATTGTTTCTTAGTGAGATTTACTGACCTTTTCACTCAATAGCTGAATCTCACCAATTATAGCTTCCGTATAACTGCTGAACTTTCAGAAAGGATAACTTATTTGTTACTCAATTGGGGATTTTGGATTTTAGATTAACCTCATGCCTAAAGAGTTTTCTTGAATAGAGAATTTTAAATTGGTTATTTGAGATTTATTCCATATAGCTTGTTTCTCACTGAGTAAGTATAAATTCTCTTTCTTTAGATTGTTATAAAAATTGAAAGGTTCAGATTTGTGACCTACTTAATAGACATAGACATCTCCAAAAATAAATTATTCATTACCTGAAACCCTTGTAAAGACGTAGTAATGCTACGTCTTTACATTGATATCTCTAATTTAATCAATCGGAAATCGTGTTGTTCATCAATAATTAACTAGAGCTATAGCTTTTGCAACAATTCCTGGGTTAATTGCAAGAAAGCTTTTGAACCTGCTGATTGGGGAGCAATTAAAACAGCTGGCATAAAACTATCAACAGCCTTGGCAACATTGACATCAACAGGTATTTGTACCTTACAAATTTTTTCGACACCAAAATCTTCGACAACGCGATGCATTACTTGTTTATAGTATCTGCCAGTGAGCAGGTTAGCACTGGACATACTAAATACAATTCCCAACATTTTTATATCTATCTTGGTTTCATGTCCGTGACTATCTTTTAATTGGGCAATCCGTCTTTCTAAGAGTTGAATACCCACTACAGATAATGGTTCTGGTTTTGCAGGAAGTATGTAGAAATCACTGGCAGCTAAAGCACTACGAGTCAAGAGATTATAGCCAGGGGCACAATCGAGAAGAATAAAATCATATTCTTGATGTACTGGTTTTAAGATATTCTTAATTAAGACCCTTTCAAAGCGATTCCAAATCGTTTCAAAGTCCTGTTCGCCCAAAGCAGTTGCTTGCTGATGCAGCATTTCTGAAACAACAAATTCATCATATAAATCAATGTCTCCCGGCAATAAATCTAGTCCGGGAAGATTACAAACCTGGGATTGAATTATATCCTGAATTTTAAATTTTGCTTGGGGGTCTGGATTGATAACTTCGTCTATCAGATACCTAAATGTCTTACTTTGTTTACGAAGCTTGGCAAAATCTAAAGGCGACATCAAACTGAGTGTGGCACTAATTTGGCTGTCTAAATCAAGAACCAGCACCCGCTTGCCATGATTTTTAGCTAAACAGGTAGCTAAGTTGACGGTGAGGGTGGTTTTACCAACACCACCTTTCATATTGGCAGTAGCAATTACATATCCCATTGATTGAATCCTCTATTGACGCATTCCCACAGTGGTCTGTCCCATTAAATATTATGGGTTTGTAGTAAGCACAAAGCGTGCTTAAAAATCTAGGACTAAAGTCCTTACTACGAACTTATTCACCCCTCGTAACTAATGGGACAGACTACTAGGTAGCGTACACCTCTGCTGATATTTTAAATCCTCCATTAAACTTAATATTTTCGGAAATTCAAAAGAGTGATTTCAGCGATTTTTACTCATAAAGGCAGTAACATGTAGTTGGCTCTTTACCTGGAATCGAGCTACCAGCCTACTTTACTCCATAATGACAATAGTTTGGCTTAATCCCGTAACAGCTTGCTTTCACAAAGCAATTATAGAGGTATTGACAAATACAGTAGCCCTAAATCAATTGTGAGAAAATAATAGTGTTGTGAATATCACTAAGTATTGGGTGCAAAATGTGGATGCATTTGCTAATTGAATTGAACGAAGCCAATCGATAATTTCGTGAAATCAAAGGCGCATTTACACACAAACTTATAAGGTAATTAAAATGACTTACGATTCCAAAGATGTAGAACAAATCCTGCAAAAAGCACTCACTCGTAAACAGGAAGGTGAATTTTCACGAGAACAGCTTTTAGAAATGGCATCTGAGTTAGGTATTTCTTCTAATATTTTGGCAGCAACAGAACAAAAGTGGTTGGCTCAACAAGAAGAGGAACGTTCGCGACACACATTTAATACTTTCCGACGCAGAGCCTTTTGGACACACTTTGTTTCTTTCCTAGCGGTGAATTTATTCCTCATTCTTTTAAATTTAATCACTAGTCCTAGTTATTTTTGGGCTATTTTCCCAGTATTAGGATGGGGGTTAGGATTATTTTTTCATTGGTGGAGTGTTTATCAGAGTAAATCAGAGGATGACGAGATCGCTTTTCAGAAATGGCGTACACAAGTTTAACTTTCAATCTCAGATATTCAGCATTGTCTAAATAAAATTTTCCCATGAAATACTCACACTCACTCTTTGCGATGAGTGTGAGTATTGTAATTTATAGGTAAATCTCCTCTAACATCGCAAAAATAGGTAAATTTGAGCAATCTTAAACTTGAGGAGTTATATAATCACCTCCTTTGATCTTTGTGCTTGCCAATTTGCCAAAATAGAGCTGTAGGCTAGAATAACTACGCTTTAAGAAGCTTGATTGCCTACACTCAGCAGCAAGGGTCGGTTGGTTAATAAGTAAGAGGAAGGGAGTATGGACAACAACAACTGGTTGCAACAGCTAATGATGGTCGGTCTTGGCACAACGTCTATAGTCGCAGAAAAATTGCGGCAAGTCAGCGATGATTTAGTCAAAGACGGTAAGCTCAATCCCGAACAAGCCAAGGCGGTAATAGATGATATTGCCCAGCAGTTAAAGTCGGAGCAGGGAAACTTCGATGTCCAAATGCAACGGCAAATGCGAAATATGATGCAGGATTTGGGGGTGGCTCGCCAGTCAGAAGTGGACGAGCTGAGGGGTAGAATTGACCGTTTAGAGCGTCAATTACGCGATTTAGAAAATAAGCTTTGGCGTTAGAATGTCCTTTGTGATTTAAACTAATTGTGTCCTATTGGTAATCTTTTAGCCAGGATACCTAAGTAAGGAGAACTGATTTTGAAACCAATTTTCCTCAGCGTGGCGTTCATGCTGGTGTGTGTTGTGCTTTTGGTTGTGGGGCAAATAAGCAGTAAACAAAATACTGCCATTGCTGCCGAGTTAACCCAAACGCCGCCAGCTGCCACAACTGTAACTGAAAACAATATCTTAATTGCGAGTAATACTATGTCTGATGCTAATGCCGTAACCACTCCCTCTGGATTAAAGTATGTGGAGTTAAAAGAGGGGACTGGGGCGACTCCTAAACCTGGACAAACGGTTGAAGTTCACTATGTCGGCACTCTAGAAGATGGTACTCAGTTTGATAGTTCGCGCGATCGCGGCCAACCCTTCAGCTTTAAAATTGGTGCTGGACAGGTAATCAAAGGTTGGGATGAAGGACTTAGCACTATGAAAGTAGGCGGTAAACGTCGGTTAATCATCCCCTCTGAGTTAGGTTATGGCGCTCGTGGTGCTGGTGGCGTGATTCCACCCAATGCAACTCTAATTTTTGAAGTGGAATTGCTGGGAGTTAAGTAGAAAGTAGGGCATTGGGCATTGGGATAAGTAAAGAATTTAACTTTTAATCTTCTACTCCCCAGTTCCCAGTCCCCAATTCAATAGCTAAATTTTTAAATTTTGAAACTTGGTAAATTGTGGATTAAACAAAAGTTTCGCAGTACCTGTAGGCCCGTTGCGATGTTTAGCTATAATTACTTCTGCAATGCCGCGATCGGGAGTATCTGGAGAGTAATATTCATCGCGATACAACATGATTACTAAATCCGCATCTTGTTCAATACTTCCACTTTCTCTCAAATCAGATAACATTGGACGCTTGTTAGTACGCGCTTCTACCCCTCGACTCAACTGAGATAAAGCAATTACTGGTACAGATAATTCCCGCGCTAAACCTTTGAGTTGTCGCGTAATTTTTGATAATTCTTGTACGCGATTATCACCTGCTCCTTCCATCAATTGCAGGTAATCTATTACAATTAATCCTAATTCTGTGCCAACTTCTGCTTGCAGTCTTCTTGATTGACTACGCATTTGTGTAACTGTAATATTCGGCGTGTCGTCAATATAAATTGGCATCTCAGAAAGGATACCAATAGCACGGCTTAAAGGTTCCCACTGTGTTTGACTCAGGCGACCAGTTCGCAGATAACTACTTTCAATTTGCGCTTCACTAGCTAATAAACGTTGCGTAAGTTGCTCTTTAGACATTTCCAAGCTGAAAAAAGCAACTGGTAATTTATAAGAAGCGGCGATATTATGAGCAAGGTTTAAGCAAAATGCTGTATTGTGTACACAGATATCATTAGCAACAAAATTGTGTGTTTCTGGGATTGTTAAGTCATAAACTTGTTTGCATCCCATCGATTCAATGGAAACTATTTCATCCCAGTACACATCACTTGTTGCTAACTGTTGAAGTGGCAAATTTTCTAAAGTACTTGCTAATATCCAAAGCCTTTCTCGTGTTAAAGCACGTTTACCAACATGGATATTTGAATACCCTTGAATTCCGGCACGTTGAGCTAAAAGAGTCCAAGGTTCATTACCTTTAGCTGTTGTTATCTGTTCCCAAATTTCTATTGGAATGAGGTCACGATTTGTTTGATATCTCTTTTTAGCTATTGCATCTGCGACCTTAGTTAATGCCTCTTCTTTGCCAAAAATACCAATTTCTGAGATAAAATTTTTGATGCTCTGGGCATCAGTAATATCTAATTGCCAAGCTGGTCTGCGAGTGTCTTTATATTTCACAGAGCGTTTTTTTAGACTGGCAATAATTCCAAATCGCAACAACAAATGTTGTATTTGTCTAGCTAATTTTTCGCTGACAG
Organism: Nostoc sp. DSM 114167; assembly: GCF_052692655.1. NCBI lineage: Bacteria > Bacillati > Cyanobacteriota > Cyanophyceae > Nostocales > Nostocaceae > Nostoc > Nostoc sp. DSM 114167. The sequence goes on along the minus strand of NZ_CP195116.1, from coordinate 441,707 downwards.
TACAGTAGCCTAACTGCGATTGACCGCTTGTAAGTAATGTAGCCCATCCATCGGTTGCAAACAAACGATTGAGGAATAAGGAAACTTGCGATCGCTCCAATTTAAAAATAACTTGCGGAATGATTTTGGCATCAGCTTTTTTGCCCCATAGCCCTATGTTTTCCAACCATGTTGTTAAAGGATTCTTTTGCCCTTGAGACATAGTTGCATAGAGTATTGGGGTGCGTTCACTCCTAATTTCTATCCTAACTTTCAACTTGGGTGAAAAGCTGGTAACAGCGTATGTGAAATCATTTTGGATGCGAGAGTTAATATTAGTAAATTCTGGTGTTGAGTCTGTTAAGCACCCATCACCTATGAAATATGCCAATAATTTAACTTCACACTCGCGGATAGTTTCTGTACCAAATACATTAAGTTTACGAGCTACAGCAATTTTATCGCCTACTCTTAATTCTGAAAGTTGTCGCCATCCATTGAGGGTTAAATAAGGATGGGTGATAGTACTTTCAATATATCGTCCTAAGCGAGTAGTAACACTAAAAACTGGTTTAATGCCGTCATTAACAAAGGCTGAAGCTTGAGTTAAATGAAACTTCCAATCATTTCCTAAAGTTATTAACTCAGCTTGCCGACGATAGTATATTTCTTTAATAGTTGAGATACTTCCGTCACTCAAAAGTATTTCCGCATTTTCATGCAAGCATTTCCCCATTGATGGGCGACCCGCGACAATAATCAAATCAGAGCGCTGAAAGCCACTGGTCATGGCATCTAAATCGTAAAATCCGCAGGGAATCCCAGGTAAAGCAATGCCTTGATTTCGATCCTCAATATCCTGGAAATTATTAATTAGAGTATCAGAGATATGAACTAAACCCGATTGGGGACGTTCTTGAGTAACGCCGAATACTTTCTGTTCTGCCTGATCTAAAACAATTGGTAACTCGGTTTCTGTTTCATAACCAAGATGTACAATTTCATTGCCAGCTTTAATTAACTGTCGCCGCAGGTATTTTTCCATCACCAACCCTGCGAGGGCATCGATGTTAACTGCTGAAACTGTACGGTCTACCAGAGTTGCAAGTTTATTTCTGCCGCCTATGCGAGTAAGCAAATCATGGTCAGTCAGCCAACTTGTGACTGAGAGCAAATCTGTGGGTTTACCTTGGGTGTGGAGCCTCACAGCTGCTTGATAAATATCTTTATGGGCGCTAATGTAAAAAGCTTCGGGAAGGAGGCGATCGCTAACTCGACTAATCGCTTCTGGATCTAGCAAAATACCCCCTAAAATCGCTTCTTCCGCCTCAATATTTTGTGGTGGGATGCGATCGCTACCTAGCCCTTGAAAACTTAATTCTTCAGCCATAAACGATTTTAGTTTTGAGATAAAAGCTAGTCGAGAGTATGGGAGTTGGGAGTTAGGAGTTGGGAGTTAGGAGTTAGGAGTTATTATTCACTTTTACTTCCCTTGCTCCCTCATCTTCATCCTCCTCATCTTTGCGTCCCTTTATCCCTCTCCTGAGTTAGCTAGCGACTACTTGAATATCGACTTGCGCCGCTACTTCCGAATGCAGCTTGATTTCGGCTTGATAAGTACCAAGGTGGTTAATATCGGGAATAGTAATGCCACGCCGATCGATTTCTTGACCGGTGGCTGCCTTAATTGCATCTACAACATCTTGGGTGGTGATAGTACCGAAAATTGCTTCGTTTTCACCAACTTGTTTAGCAATTGTCAAGCTGCCAATTTTTTCTAAAGATTCTTTTTGTTCAAGAGCTTGTTGTCTGAGTTCTAATTGCCGTTGACGCTCTTGCTCGCGACGGCGTTCTACTTGCTTGAGAATACCAGGAGTGGCATTGGTTGCCAATTTCTGGGGAATCAGATAGTTACGAGCGTAGCCAGGAGCTACTTCCACTAAGTCGCCAGATTTTCCCAGCTTGCTGATATCCTGATTTAAAACTAACTGCACGCGTTTCGCCATCGTTTTTCGTTTTTCCGGTAAAATATGATTAATTTGGGTGGGTTTGAGCAGCATAGCTCACTAAAACAGTGCTGTTAGCTGTAGCAGGGCCTTGAGCCAGTGCTGAGTAAACAGTCCTAAATAACGAGTGTTTTTTCAGAACTTAGAACTCCTGAAATGAGTATATTGTCCCAAGTAGCTTTGCCCATACCCTAAAGCTTACAGATCCTAGCGAAAGGAAGGGTGCGATCGCAACTATTAGCGCTAGAAAGTTGGAGGAATGGGGGTTGGGGAGCAGAGGAGCAGGGGAGCAGGGGAGCAGAAGGCAGGGAGCAGGGGGCAGGGAGCAGGGGGCAGGGGAAGAAAAACTATTGATTATTAGCCCATTCCCAATGCCCAATGCCCAATGCCCAATGCCCAATGCCCAATGCCCAATATCTAAAAGTTATTTTTCATTTCCCTTATCCGCGCAAAGGTTTGCACTCCATCACTACCTTTAACGGTTGATTGTAATGATGGTTGATCCCAACGTAAAAAGGGATTGGTTCGCTTCTCCATTCCCAGCAGCGAGGGTATGGTAGCTTCTCCTCGACTACGGTAAGTTTTCACTTCATTGAAGCGTTTTTGCAAGTCGGCATTGTCGCCATCCACAGTTAGGGCAAATTGCAAATTTCCTAAAGTGTATTCGTGGGCACACCAGATACGCGTATCATCTGGTAAAGAGCGCAGTTTGCTTAAAGAGTCTACCATTTGGGTTGGTGTTCCTTCAAACAAGCGACCGCAACCGCCAGAAAATAAGGTATCGCCGCAAAATAAATCGCCTGTCTCACCAGCTTTTTCGGGGGGAAAGTAGTAAGCGATGTGAGCGCGGGTATGTCCGGGAACAAAAATAACTTCAGCTGTGCGATCTGCAAACTGAACGCGATCGCCTTGTTGCAAAAATACCTGCTGTCCCGGAATTCGCCCGCGATCTTCGACGCCACCGTAGACTGTTACTTGCGGGAAGTGTTGTATTAATTGCTGATTGCCACCTACATGGTCATTGTGGTGGTGTGTGTTGAAAATCGCTACCAACTCAGCTTTTAACTGTGCAAGTTGCTTTAGCACTGGTTCAGCCTCTGCTGGATCGACAACCGCAGCAATTTGTTTCTGGCGATCCACCAGCAAAAATATGTAGTTATCCGAGAGTGCCTCAAGCCTGATTACTTGCATTACTTAATATCTCCCTTTGAAGTAAATACTTTGGAATTTATCAGCAATCTTAAATATCTCAGTGAGAAAAGGTTGAGAAAGCTCATGAATACTATGATAGTATACACCCGTAATAATACTTAAAATACACTAAGTAACTATAAATTACGATCTGACCATATCAGTAAAATTTCTCTGGGAGGAAGTGTAAAAGCTAAGTTAGATTTATTCTGTTCTTTTTGTCCTAAATTGTCTTTTTTACTCAAAAACACAAAATCAGCTATCAATTTTTTTTATTTGTACATACTAATTATTAATACGGAATCTTATAGATTCACTTTGGATTCTTTATAAAAGATAGATGTTAATAACGACAAATATAGCAATCAATCATGGTAAAAAAAGATGAGCTTTCCAATTTTTTCTTTGCAGGTTCATAAATGAAGCTAATCCATACAACTAGCTGGTATTTTCCTGATACATCAGCCGGTGCTGAAGTATACTTAGATTCACTACTGCATGGCTTACAAGTACATGGACTAGAAAGTATTGTTGCTGCTCCTAAACAAGGTACAGAAGAAGATACCTACGAATACAATGGCATCTTAGTTTATCGTTATCCTGTTTTTCCCAACCCCAGCAAGATAGAGGTACACAAGCAGCTACCCCACGGCGGCTTTAAAAATTTTGCTAATTGGTTAGAAAACAATCGAGCCGATGTCTACCATCAACATTCATGGCGATTTGACTGTGGTTTACATCATCTTGCTCTCGCCCGCCAGTTAGGGATGGCTACTGTAGTTACTGTCCACATACCTGAGCCTATATGTCTGCGTGGTACGATGATGCGCTGGGGTGAAGAACCTTGCAATGGGGTGATTGACTCTGTTAATTGTAGTCAATGTTTGGGAGTAGCAAAGCAAGCACCACCTTGGATGCTTAAGGCTTTTAGTCAAGTTCCCTTGGATGTTGGCATAGCGGCAGAAACAAAATTACTTACCTCTAAAAATTTCAAGCTACGCCTGCTTGGTAAAACTCTTGGTATTCCTACTCTTGTGTCTCAACATAGACGCAATTTGATGCAACTAGCAAAACTAGCCGATCGCATTGTTGTAACGAGTAATTGGCAATACAATGCTTTTGTTGCAAACAACGTTCCTCCCGAAAAACTTACTGTCTCTCGGCAAGGTGTTGCTAGCACTTTTAAACGTGAAGTAACACCAAACAAACCACAAAACTCCACATTAAAAATCGGCTTTTTGGGTCGCTGGCAAGAAACTAAAGGGGTACAAGTTTTAGTAGAAGCAGTACATAGTCTACCGAATGATGTACCTGTAGAGTTAATTCTTCATGCTACTCATCCGGGAAAATACGGTGCTGCCAATCGTGAAAAAGTTATGGCGATCGCATCTCGCGATCGCCGAATTCGGATTGCGGAACCACTTTCACGCGAAGCAGTACCAGAGGCATTAGCAGGTTTCGATATACTAGCAATACCGTCGCAATGGTTAGAAACTGGCCCCATAGTTGCTTTAGAAGCCCAAGCTATGGGCGTTCCCGTACTAGGCTCAAATTTAGGAGGGATTGCTGAGTTAGTCCGTCACGGCATCGATGGTTGGTTAGTTCCAGCCAAAGATGTCCAAGCATGGGCAGAAGCGATCGCAACTTTAGCCAAAGACGGCGATTTACTAGCTAAATTACGTCAAGGTATTCAGCCAGTACGTACAATGGATACTGTTGCCTTAGAGATGTTAGAACTTTACCATGAAATATTAAAAATTCCTCAGAAAAATTTTGTATCTTGATGGATTGACAACTAATTTCTTTAGTTGCTCCGATTCCTACAAAACAAATTAAATTAATATTCGCAGATTTAGCAACATCTGACAAATACTGGAAAAATTAAATAAAAAAAGTATAAAAATAGTGAGAAAATTTTCTAAAATATCCTTGTTGGTTTCAGATTTATCAAGTGCAGCGATTCTGCGTGCATACTTGATAGGAAAAGCTCTCAATCAGTTAGGATACGAAGTTGAAATTATGGGGTTTTTATTTGGAAATAACTTCTATTTAAAATTACCATCAGAATTCAACGTTTATAACTTACCAGGCAAAGACTTTCCAGAGTTTTTTGGAGAAATCCAAAAATTTTTACCAAAAATCAATGGCGATATAATTTATGCTATCAAACCCCAAATAGCAAGTTTTGGAGTTGGACTATTAAGGAAAATATTCACTAGAAAGCCATTAATTTTAGACATAGATGATTGGGAACTCAGTTGGCATGGCGGTGATAACTGGCATTATCATCCTACACCCAAAGAATTAGCTAGGGACTTATTGAAACCACAAGGCGCACTCAAAAATCCTCATCATACTTTATATGTGAAATGGATGGAAGGTTTGGTAAGTCACGCTGACGCTGTGACAGTGCATACTAAATTTTTGCAGCAGCGTTTTGGTGGTACATTTGTTCCGAATGGTAAAGATATTTCCTTATTCGATCCCACTCAATACGATCCTGAATCCAGTAGGGATCGTTATGGTTTATCTGAATATCGGATTTTAATGTTTCCGGGTGCGCCAAGACCTTATAAAGGTTTAGAAGATGTTCTCATCGCGCTCGATAAACTTAATCAACCAGACTTGAGACTAGTAATTGTAGGTGGTAGTCCTTATGATGATTATGATAAACAACTTCAACAAAAGTGGGGACGTTGGATTATCAAATTACCCAAGTATCCAGCCGACGTTATGCCTGACTTGGTAGCAGCTGCTCACATTGTAGTTGTTCCCCAGCGAGATACTCCAGAAACTCGCGCTCAATTTCCCTTGAAGTTGACAGATGGGATGGCAATGGCTAAACCTGTATTATCAACGCGTGTTGGAGATATTCCCCAACTTTTAGGTGATACTGGTTATTTAGTCGAGCCTGGTTGTCCTGAGCAAATTGCTGAACAAATTCAATTGATTTTTCAGGATTTAGAGTCAGCAAACCAGAAAGGGATCGAGGCAAGAAAAAGATGTGTGGAACACTATAGCATAGAGGCTATGGCTTCTACGCTCAAGTCAGTAATTGCTCAGTTGTGAATAATATTAATAATTAAGTTAAATTGGCATAAAAATACCCAATGTCTACCAGAAAACTAATACTAAGATTCGCCAAACCCTATCCAGGTTTAATTATCCTAACAATGCTGTTGGGATTTTCTGGTGCTTTATTTAATGGTGTCGGTGTAACTTTGATTGTGCCAGTAATTTTGAGAATTGTCGGACAACCAGTAGATTTAACTGGTTTTCCTCCGATTCTGAAAGCTGTGATGTTTCCATTTGATAATCTTCCCGAAAATTATCGGAATTTGGGAATGGCTGGAACAATTATATTTATAATTTTATTAAAAAACTTATCTAGTTATTTTAGTATTTTAACATCGAGTGTTTTCACTCGGAGATTAAATGCCGATATTCGTGAAGCTAGCTTAGAGTTATTGCTAGATATTGATATAGACTATTATTCAAAAACGAAAGTAGGCGATATTATTAATCGCCTTGGTTCGGAAACTGCCCGTACTTCTAGCGCTATCGGGAGTATTATCAATTTAATTATTTTAATAATTACGATTTTAGTTTTTGTTGGTTTATTATTAGCAATTTCTTGGCAGCTAACAATTGCAGCCACAGTTTTGTTGGGTTTTATAACATTAATCAATCAATACACAATTAGTAGAGCGAAAAAATTTGGTCAACAACTATCAGAAATGTCTACATCTTATTCCATCAGTGTTTTAGAAACATTGAATGGAATTCGTTTGGTAAAGTCAACCGCTAATGAAGACAGAGAATATCAAAAGATTACCAAATTAATCCGCGATCGCGAAAAAGCAGATTTTCAATCTCAGGTAAACTCACAAGCGATCGGGCCGATAAGTGAGGTAATGGGAGTAGTAGCTTTACTTCTAATTGTATTCTTAAGTAAAACTTTTTTTGCCAACCAGGTTTCTTTCATTTCAACGGTACTACTGACATATTTATTAGTATTACTGCGACTGCTACCTTTAGTCTCTCAGTTAAATAGTCTTCGTAGTAGCTTTGCCAATAGTGCTAGTAGCGTAGAAATAGTGAGTGAGTTTTTAAGTCGCGATCGCAAGCCGTTTATGAAAAACGGTAATGTAATCTACACAGAATTAAAAAAAGGAATAGGTTTTAATTCACTTTCCTTTGCCTACCCTAGTCATGAAAAGTTAGTACTCAAAGATGTAAATTTATTTTTACCCCGTGCGACAACTCTCGCTTTGGTAGGTGGTTCTGGTGCAGGTAAGTCAACCTTGGCTGACCTCTTACCCAGATTTTACGATCCGACATCTGGCAGTATCTCTATCGATGGCACAGACCTGCGTGATTTTGATATCAAATCTCTCAGAACACACATGGGAATTGTCAGTCAAGATACATTTCTATTTAATGACTCGGTGCGAAATAACATTGCTTATGGAAGACCGGAAGCTACAGAAGATGAAATTATCTCAGCAGCCAAACGAGCAAATGCTTATGAATTTATTAATAAATTACCTCAAGGATTCGACAGTCAAATTGGCGATCGCGGTGTGATGTTGTCTGGTGGACAAAGGCAAAGATTAGCGATCGCTCGGGCCCTGCTGCAAAATCCAGAAATTTTGATTTTAGATGAAGCCACCAGCGCTTTAGATACCGTTTCCGAACGTTTAGTACAAGCTGCACTCGACGACTTAAGTCGCGAATCGGACAACCCTGGTAATTGCTCACCGCCTTTCCACAGTCCAAAAAGCCGATCAAATTGCCGTATTAGATCGAGGACAGGTGGTAGAAGTAGGAACCCATGAAGCACTTTTACAAAAAGGGGGTTACTACTCACGCTTATATTCAATGCAATTTGCCGATCGGGCTGAAGTTTCCACCAAAACTAATCCTAGCTTTAATCGCGTTTCTCACGAACTGCGTACAAGGCTTAATTCAATGATTGGTTTCCTCGGACTATTAGTTGACGATCTAGTAGACAATTCTCAAGAACGCCAGGAATTAATTGACCAATCATACAACTCAGCTTTAAGAGTTCTCAACGCCATCGATCTCTTCAGCGATGTAGTTAACCTGAAAATTAACTGGCAGTCATCGTCAGATATAGACCAAAATCAAGATGAACATAACCAATATCAAAACTTTAGTCATATCTCGGATGAGTTTCGCAAGTGTCTCTATCCTATAATTAGCTCTCTACGCTTGCTAGCCGATAAATTAGAATCCGAACCCCAAAAACAAAATCTATTAATTACAGAATCTTATCAATCTGCTATTTACCTATTAGATGTCTTAAAACTTTTTGAAAATCAAATTTAATTTTAGTTAATGTCAGGAACAAAAGTACTTACACCACAATCTTAAAAAACTTATCATCCCTAAAAAAAATGGTAAATTCTTCCAAGAAAAATCAATATATTTTTTACACCGGAGAGCTATCATTCAAGCCAGACACAGCACACGAAATTCATGATGTTCTTTGTGCCAACGCCGCAGCTAACTTAGGCTACTCCTCAGTTTTAATTTATCCAGATAAAAAAAATTCTTCTATTAATCTACTATCGTTAATTTATCCTTATAAGCCCAAAAGACCCGGAAAAGAATTTATCGAATTTTACGATGTGCAAGAAAAGCTCAAAATTGCAGCATTGCCAATGCCTTGGCCTATCGATAAAATCGGTGGTAAATTTACTAACTCTAGTACAGTCGTAACTAAATATTATTTACCAGTTCATATTCTACCTTATACAAAAGTTGTCCATACGCGAGATTGGAACTTTGTCAAAGCCGCAGTCAAAAGTAAAGTTCCGACAATTTATGAACGTCACTACTTTCAAGACCGAAAATTTGAGCAAGAAATTGTCCACAGTCCCTATTTTCAAATAGCCATAACTCAGTCAGAACCCATCCGGCAAAGCTTAATAGAAAATGGAATGCCACCGGAAAAAGTAGTTTGGCTACATAACGGATTCAATCAATCATTTTCAATCAGACAGCCCGAATCAGCCGAAAAGTGGCGGCAAGAATTGCTTATAAATGGACGTAAACATTTAGTTGTCTATTCAGGCGCTTTGTATCCTTTTAAAGGAGTCGATCTCTTAATTGATTCCGCCAAAGAATTACCAGAAATTCAGTTTATCATCACCGGAGGAACAGAAGCACAAGTACAAGCATATCAACAAATAGCCAGAGATAAAAATGTCGAAAACGTTAAATTCTTAGGCTGGATACTTCCACGAGAACGATTAGTCAGCTTGTTTCAAGCAGCTGATATTTTGGTTCATCCTCACTGCGCTGGAAAATCAGCAGATTTCACGAATCCAGTTAAGTTTTTTCAGTACATGGCTGCTGGCACTCCTATCGTTGCAACTGAGATTCCACCTTTAATGGAATTCAAAACATCACCTTTGATTGCCAGTTGGTGTACACCAGATAACCCGCATAAACTTGCCCAATCTATTCAACATACTTTAGAAACTTATCCCAGAAAATTAGAGGGTTATGCAGCTAGTATAGATTTTGCCCAGCAATTTTCTTGGGAGAATAGAATTACCAAAATATTAAGCTACGTAGAAGAAGAGCGGCGTCCACCAATTTTAAGGTAACGGTACAAAAATTAACTGAAAAATAACCGAATAAATACGATTTATGACTATAAAAACTGTTGGCATGATTAGCAGCTATTCAGGCCTTGCTAAAAATAAAGATTGGTTATGGCAACAAACTCCGCACTACTTTGGTGTTTGGAAGAATATCCAAATGTTGAAAATGGCAGAAAAGCCAGACTTTATGTTGCTATATCAATTTGACTTTCCCCAAGCACCGCCACAAAAATCTTGGTTAGATAGTTTTCGCAAACAGCAGCAAAAACCAGTAGTAAATATTGAATCTCTACTGCGTGGCGTTAACAAAGAGCGAATTATTTATTTGCTTAGAGAACCGCCTTTAGATGAAGTTCTAAAAATAACTAATCATAATTATCAAGAAGCCCAGAAGTATTGTGGCTACGTTTCTGGACCCGATGATTTTGCTCCCATTCCTGACTATATGCCTGCTATTTGGTATCACTCAAATTCATTTCAAGATTTAAATGAAATGCCACCGCCTCCAAAAGTTGCCCCATGTAGTTGGATTACTTCGGGAATTAGCCGCACAGCCAATCATCGCCAGCGTTTAGATTTTTTACAATCTTTGCAATCTAGTGGCATGAAATTTGATTTATATGGGCGTAACTTACCAGAATGGGCGAATAGTTCGGGAGAACTAGGTAACAAATGGTATGGCATGGCACCATACTATTACAATCTGGCAATTGAAAATTATGCTGATAATAATTGGTATGTGAGTGAGAAACTTTGGGATAGTTTACTTGCTTGGTGTTTACCAATTTACTATGGTGGCCCGGCTGCTGATAAGTTATTGCCGCCGGGTAGTTTTTTGCGGTTGCCCAGTTTAGATGAAAAAGGCATTGCCTACATCCAAGAAGTGACAGCTACACCTGATGCTTGGTATGCTGCCAAAGATGCGATCGCAGAAGCACGTCAAATCATTTTACACAAATTAAACCTGCTTAACTGGTTATCAAACTTTGTCGATCAACACTCATAAATTATGAATGGTATTTGTACCCTTGGCAATGATTATGTTTTCGATCAACTGGTGGCTTTGCTCAACAGTATTGATGTTATCTTAGGCCCCGAAACTCCTGTTTGTATCTATCCTTTTGACGACCGGACACAACGAATTGCTGATGAAATAGCGAAACGCCCAAATGTATTTCTTTACGATGACCAAGAATCGATCGATCGCTGGGATCAATTTATGCTCGCAGCAGCCCCAGAACGATTGAATCGGAGTAAATCCCGTCTTTATGGCGCTCATCGTCGTTTCTGCGCTTTTGATGGCCCATTTGAGAAGTTTATCTATTTAGATGCAGACACCTTGGTAATGAAGTCACTTGCAGCAGTGTTTGAAAAGCTAGATAGTTATGATTTTGTAGTCTACGATTTTCAATTTACAGACGTTAGTAAAATATATAATGTTAATTCTCCCAAATTACTAAAAGTTTTTGAGCAAAAACGCATTGATTCCGAAATATTTTGCTCAGGCTTTTATGGCGCAAAACAAGGGCTATTTGACTCAGAAAAAAGAGATTGGCTAATATCACATTTACAAAATGGCGAGTCAGAAATTTTGTATGGTGGTGCTGGCGAACAACCATTAATCAACTACATGGTAATGAGGTCTAATCTTTCTATTTATAACTTTGCTCGCCAATTGCCAGATAATGAAAAAACAGGATGTTCTGCTAGCTCCAAACACTTTGAAGAACGAGAACATATTCTTTACGATCGCGGGAATCAACTAACTTATCTCCATTACATTGGGATTCCTCCTAATATCAATCAAGCAGTCTGTGCGGGAGAAAATATTCAGTTTCCCTATCGAGAGTTATTTCTCTATTATCGTTACTTACACGAACCAGAAAAGCGTCCAGTATTTACCAGTCCTCCTAAAAATTATAATGACACTCAAGCACCAAATTTACTTACCAGAGCTTTGCAAAAATTTAAGTTAATTAAACAAGGATAATTTATGAGTAGGGGTATTTATATAGTTGCTAATGACCGCGTTATCGATAATGCTATTGCTCTCCTTAATAGCATTCGTTACTATGATCCAGAAGTTACCATTTATCTCATACCTTTTAATGACAATTATCACAAGGTAGCAGAACAGCTTGCTACCTTACACAACGTCCAAATTTTTCCAGACTTAGAACTTATTGATAGTTTTACCAAACGCATCGGCGAAATTTTTGACCGAGATTTCCTTGCCTTACCGAACAAAATGCGTAAATTGGTGGCGTGGTTTGGTCCTTTAGATGAATTTATTTATATTGATACGGATATTGTCGTTTTTGAAAAAATTGCCGACAATTTAGACAAACTTTCAGAAGTCGATTTCTTCTGCTGTGATTACCATCATGCTAATGAAAAGCTGCGAAATATTTTTTCCCCATTTGTGAAAGAGCAGCAAATTTTTTCCGATGCCCAACTTCAAGATGTTTTCAACAGCGGTTTTTGGGCTTCGAGAAAAGGAGTTATTACCGAACAACAAATGGATGAAGCTTTGCGCGAGTGTGCCGCACATCGCGAATATTTCGATTTTTCTCAAGGAGTTACAGACCAACCAATTCTAAATTATCTTGTTCTCAAACTAATTTCTAAACGTGGAAATCTCGTTAAAATTCCTGGGGGAGGACCTGGTAGTTGGGCCGGTTCGCGAAATTTCCAACAGCAAGATTATGCCTTGTATGACCGAGGACAACGACTCAAATATCTCCACTGGGCTGGTACGCGGATGAAAACTGGTAGTCCCTATTGGCAATTGTGGGAACACTATCGTTATCTGCATGAGGGTAAATTTGCCTTTATTCCCAAACTGACTCGCCGTTTATTTCCCTTTGTTTCTGCGCGTACTTAATATTAGGAGTATCCAATGATTGATGGTATTTATATCCTAGCCAATGATGTTGTCTATGACCAATTAGTGGCGTTGCTCAACAGTATAGAGGCTAATGCTGGTAGAGAAATTCCTATTTGTATAATTCCATATAATGAGCAGTTAGACAAAGTAAAGGCAGAGATTGCATCTAGAGATAATGTCACTTTATTTGAAGATTCTGATTCTATAGCTTACTGGGATAACTTTGCAACCCAGGTCTGGCAAAATCACTCAAGGGCACAAAAAACTTGGCGAAAATGGGGGCTTCCAGAACTTTATCGTCTACCGATGCATCGTAAGCTTTGTGGTTTAGATGGTTCCTTTGATAAATTTATTTATTTTGATGCAGATACGCTCCTTATGGGGCCTATAGACTATATATATGAAAAATTAGATAAATATGATTGGGTAACAAATGATTTTCAATATAAATCTGAATTGAAATATATTTTTGATGGTCCACCAGAACTTATACAGCAAGTTTTTGACCAAGAAAAATTGCATTCTCATATATTTTGTGCCGGTTGGTTTGCAACTAAAAAAGATATTTTTTCTAAAGCTACGTTAGCAAACCTACTCGACAAATTACAGGTTAGTGAAGCTGATGTCATGGCTCTTGGAGGTCCTGACCAATCTTTATTTAACTACATGGTATTGAAAAGTGGAATTTCCTATTATAACTTTGCTTTTCATGACTGCGAACACGCAACTGGCAACCATTGGCGTTCTCAATTTGATGTGGTAGATAACATCCTTTACGACCAAGGACGGCGGCTGACATATCTGCACTATATGAGTATAACTTCACCACACTTTACTCAACTTTGCGCTGGTGAAGATATCGATATTCCATATCGAGATATATTTTTGCATTATAGATATTTAAACTCACCAGAACAAAGACCCAAAAGTTTTAGGCGTCAGAGTCCGCTAATGCGTCTGCAAAAGACTACTACAAGTTTTTTCAATCGAAAAGTCAACAATATTAAGCTTAACTATCGTAATTTCAAGGATAAAATGACTAAGTAATTAAGTAAAATTAGACTAAAATGTTGTTTAATTTATAGCTTATCTATTGCCCGTTTATCAGTAATAAAAGTAATTTGAACGCGATTAAATATTAGAATGATTAAATTTCAGCAAAAAATAATTATTCACCACTAAATAACGATCTCATTTTTAATAGAGCATCATTGTTGGCGGTGAGTATTTACGGTAATTTAGATATTTGTGAGGCTTCTTACTATTTAACCCTCTTTCAAGAAACAAGGCAGGAGGCAGAAGGCAGAAGGCAGAAGGGAAGAGGATTTGACTTGTTTCTTCCATTCATAGCGGGTGGCGATCGCCGCCAGTGGGTCTGCTTCTAAGAAAAAGAATCTAAATCTAAAGATTGCATACCTTCACGTTGTATGAAGGTCATCATACTTCCTAACTGCAACCAAACTAGCAAACAAGTAAATAGACTAATTGGTAGACCGACTCCTAAAGCCAAGGATGAGGGAAAGCCAAATATCTCTAAGCCTGAAGACATAAATAGACAAGTACCGCCTGTTATGCCGATAAATGGTACAAGTAATTGTTTCAGTGAGGAACGTGGCTGAGTATTTTCTGCTCGTTCGCTTGACCAGTTCTGCACAATTACTTTCAAAGTGCCAGATAATGCCAAACCAGATGTTAATGCTATCAAAAAGCCAACAAGTAAGAGAAAGTAAGGCGGTTGCTCAGGAAAATAATACATGAAAACTCCTAATTTCTATTAAAAATTTTTTACTTTTTATTATTTGTTGACTGGTTCTCAGCAAAAGACCCAAGTAATGTCGCTTTTGGCAGAATAGCGGCTGCCCCTTCTCTGGATAATTCTGTTAAAATCCCGATCGCTACATTTAATAAACGATCCGGTTTTAAGTCATCTTTAACCAGATTCCACAGGCGTTGGACATCTTCGGTGTGCAAGCGGTCATCTTCGGTGAGAGCAAGCACCAACTGTCGCCTTAGAAACTTGCCTTCTGCCGACATTAAGTATTGGAACCCCATTTGCGCTGTGGGCAATACATCAAAGTTGTTATCGGTACGAGCGATCGCAATCAAATTCTCTAACCGCTGCCACTGAAATTTACCATCTTTGAACAACACATTCAATAATCGTCGTCTTAATTCCGGCGATTCCCCTGTCAGCAACCGCCGCGCTATATAGGGATAACCCACTTCCACAATTTTGAAATTGGGGTTAAGGCTAAGGGCAATACCTTCTTGAGTAACTAGAGAACGAATAATCAAGGCAAACTTTGCCGGAACTCGGAAAGGATATTCATACATCAGTTCCGAAAATTCATCGGTAATAGTTTTGAAGTTAAAATCCTTGACATTTTTACCAATAGCGTTTCCTAGCACCGCTTCTAATGCTGGCACTATCGGGCAAATATTCGTGTCTGGAGTCAGAAACCCTAATTTTACAAAGTCTTCGGCTAAGTCGGTATAGTCTTTATTCACCAAATGCACTAGTGCATCGACCAGCGTTTCTTTGGTGCTTTCTTCCAACTGATCCATCATGCCGAAGTCAATATAAGCCATACGACCATCGGGTACAGCAAATAAATTGCCAGGATGAGGGTCAGCATGGAAGAAGCCATATTCTAAAAGCTGTTGCAATCCTGATGTCACGCCAATTTGGATGATCGCTTCTGGGTCTAAACCTGCTTCGCGGATGTGTTGAGTATCCGTTAGCTTGAAGCCGTTAATCCATTCCAAGGTTAAAACGTGGGTATTGGTATAACGCCAATAAATTCCTGGAACTTTTACTTGTGGGTCATTGTGGAAGTTGCTAGCAAATTTTTCGGCGTTGCGGCCTTCATTAATATAGTCAATTTCCTCAAATAATTTCGTGCCAAACTCATCCACAATTAAAGTTAGGTCATGACCGAGATTTAAAGGCAACCAAGGAGCTAGCCAACCTGCTGCCCAACGCATTAGATATAAGTCGCGTGTAATTACCGGGTGTAAGTTGGGGCGTTGCACCTTCACGGCGACTTCTTCGCCGCTAACCAGACGACCTCGGTATACTTGACCCAAGCTAGCAGCAGCTATTGGGTTAGGTGACAGTTCGCTAAAACTTTCGTGAATTGGACGACCTAGTTCTGTTTCGATAATCTGGTAAGCGATCGCATTATCGAAAGGTGGTAACTGGTCTTGTAACTTGATCAGTTCTTCTAAGAAATCTTTGCGTATCAGGTCAGGTCTAGTGGAGAGGGCTTGACCAACTTTAATAAAAGTCGGACCGAGGCGGGTGAGCAGTTGTCGCAACTGGATAGCTCGTTTACCCTTGTTATGCTCAACTTTATCTTGCCACTCGTCCCACTTCAGACCGAATATAAATCCTGCAAAAGAGGAGATAATTCTCAGCAGTCGCCCCCAAGCTAACCAGGGACGGTAACTATAGTAGCGAGCGATCGCATCTGGATTATAGAGTTTTAGTTGAGCAGGTTGATACTGACCCACGCCTTTTTTTGCCTCTTCAACTGAAAAATTTACAATTATTCTTTTTCTCCTGACTTACAAGTTAGTTGTAAGTTGCAGGATAGCGGTAGTCTTCTGTCTAAAATAACTAGAACTCTACCCTTTGGGGTAGCGATCGAGGCGATTTTAGCGTTTGTTACTGCCTAGATTTGTTTATCTTTTTCTTAATTATACTTTATAAAACTACAACTACTTATCCATATTTCAGATGATTTTATCTTTTCTTAACCATTATTTATAAAAATATAAATATTTACCTGTGTCTAATGTATACAAATTTAAATAAAGTCTGATAGTTAAGTAGCTTTATTTACTTACATTTATATTGATCGGTAGTACTATTACTGTCTTGGACTTTATCACCACAGGTGAGTACGGTAACTGGAATTACAGACCATTCTGAAGTTATTCCTAACAAAAAGAGACTTTTCTTGACTAACCAGGGCAAGCTCAAGCAGCATACTACTGGAGTTTAGACATGTTATATCCTTTCCGTATATTAGTTTCAACGAAGCCAAAACGCGCATAAAACGAGCGTAAGTCAGGCGGTGCATTCAGGTATATTGGTAGTGCATCTCCCTGCAAAATATACTCGACTAGATGATTACCCACTCCTCTACGACGATGGCTAGGTGCGACGTACAATCCCAGCAGAACTGAATAATTTCCTCGAAAAGCCATCAGTGCCGAACCAATTACTTGTTCTCGATGTAATGCGATGACAAGTCGTCTTTCGTTTTCTAGAAACAAATTATATAGAAAACTAAGCTGATAGAAACTAAAAGATACAAAAACACTTAATACCGAAATGAGAAGTATGTAGAACCAATTGTCTAATGGGAATACAAAGCCTATAAATAAAAGAATGATAACTAATAATGTAAGCAGAGTAACGGTATAAGGATTCAATACTACTGTCACTAATTTCGAGCGAAAAGGTTCCTCCTCACGTTCCAAAACCAGCAATCTATAAACTGCCCATATTTCTGTTCGGTTTCTGGCAGGACGAATTGTATAGTTAGGTGGAAGAATTAACCCGTGACTCATAACATAATCATTATTTATGACTACTATATACTTGGTAATTGGTAGTGGTTTTTCCACAATTACCAATTACCAATTAGCTACTTTTAATGATTATGTAATGTTATTTAGATTTAGCCTCCAAGTTTTCTAAACGGCTTCTCAATTCCTGATTTTGTTGTTTGAGTTGGTCGAAATCTTCACGCAGTTGACGCAGGGTTTTTTCTGAACCAATGTTCTTTTGCACCTTGGAAATTTCTTCCTCAGCAGAGCGACGTACACGCCCGTCAGCTGTTTGTTCGGCTAGCGATCGCAAAATCCCCACGGCTTTAGGTGTTTCCATTTGTCCTAATGCTGCTGCTACCGACACTTGTGTTAAAAAGAAGCTTTCTTTAGCGAGTTCTGTTAATTTGTCTAAAATCCGTTCCAAATTAGCCGGACTTTGACCTACAGAAATCTTTCCTAAAGCGCGAATTGTAGCTAAACGTAAAGGTTGTGGCACACCGAGTTTGGTGTATTCTAGCAGCAGATTTAAAGCTGCTTCCGAAGTTTTGAATTCAGCTAAACCGGCGATCGCACCACTTCGCACGACTTCATTCCAACCTGCCTTTTCTTCTAAAACGGATTTCAGCAGCTTTAATACCTTGTCTTCCTTGGGTTTTTCTTCCAAGTTTGATGAGCCGATCGCCCCGATTACGCGAGAAGCTGCTGCTTCCACGTAGTAGCTGGGATCGCCTTTTTGCAACAGCCCTCTGACAACTTTATAGCTTTCAGCAGTTTTGAATTGAGTAAGTGCTTCCACTACAGCCCGTCGCACATAAGCATTTTTATCTTTTAACCCAGGAATTAAGCCATCAAAGGCTTGATCTAAATTGATTTGGGCTAGTTGTTTTGCCACTTCCACACGCACACCCCACAATGGGTCATTTTTTAGCGATGCAGACAGTGCAACGATCGCTTCTAACCCACCTTTTTTCGCCAAAGCTGCTGCTGCATAACTACGCGAAATCGGGTCGGGATCGAATTCTAACTGTGCTTTTAACTCTGTGATTGGATATTCTAAAGCTACTGTTTTTAGGTAATTATTTCCAACATCAAAGCTAATAAATTGGGGCTTATTTTCTAGGGGAAAGTAGAAGCTTTGTTCGTGTTCATTCACCCGGACAGTAAAAATTTTGAGTTGTGAGTTAGGAGTTATGAGTTTGGAATTATTTTTAACTCCTAACTCTTTACTCATCACTTCTTCTTGTTGCGTATAGCCAAAACCAATAGGTATTTTTAAATCAAACAAATCCTTACTACCATTTTTACCTTCATCAGCTTGGGTTTGAGTGACTGTAATTTTTGCTAAATGAGCATCTCCATCCCAAGAGTAAGCTACTTTAAAATCGGGATGACCACCACGATAAACGTATTGGTCAAACAGAAACAAAAGATTACGTCCGGTTGCCTTTTCAATCGCCCTGAGTAAGTCTACTGTTTCTACGGTTTTGTGGGCATTATCTTGGACAAATGTTTGAATTGCCTGCCAAAACAACTCATCTCCCAATTGGGCCCGAATCATGTGATAGACACAAGATCCTTTTTCGTAGATGTGGCGATCGTAAAGTTCAATAGCTTCTCGGTAAACGTGCGTTACCATTGGACGGCGATAACGACTGCTATCTTCGCTTAGGTAACGACGAGCTTCCAATAAACGATAGTAAGCTGCTTCTTCTAAACTATATTCTTGTTCTGTCCACATCACCTCAGAGTAAGAAGCCATCCCTTCTTTAATCCAAGCATGAGACCAATGCTTAATCACTACCAAATCACCAAACCACTGGTGTGCGAGTTCGTGGACGACTAAACTTTCAGTGTTGCGATTATCTAAGGCGGCGCGTTCATCCAGCAAACATCTGTCTGTTAACAGTGTTGTGGAAGTGTTTTCCATGCCGCCAAAGATAAAATCATCAACGCAAACTTGGGCGTATTTTGGAAAAGGATATGGATAACCATACTTTTGGCTCAAAAATTCGATCATTCGGGGAGTTTTTTCCATGCTGCGTTTAGCATCTTCCTCCCGTCCCTTTTCTACATAGTAGGTGACAGCTTTACCGTTCCACTCATCTCGAATTTCAGCAAAATCACCTACTGCTAAAGTCATCAAGTAGGTAGGATGAACTTGTTGCTGTAACCAATGATAGACTTTGTAATCACCATCTTCTATGGTGTCAATTAATTCGCCATTGGAAATCGCCACGAGAGGGTTGGGAACGCGAACGCGAATTTCCGAAGTAGACAGTTGTCCTGGATAGTCAAAGCAGGGGAACCAAAAGCGAGAGTCTTCGTCTTCACCTTGAGTCCAGACTTGAGTAGGCTTGTTTGGGTAGTGCTTATCTGGTTGAATAAAATAAATACCGCGTTGCGGTTTTGCCACTGAGTAAGCGATCGCAATCAGCAAGCGTTTACCAATCTGGGTTACCTGAGAAAGTTGAATAGAAAGCTGTTCCCCGTCATAGTCAAAAGTTTGTGGCACTTCGTCCACTTGCACAGACTCGATATTTAGATTGACAGCATCCAAAGTCAAACGATCGATCCCATTACGGATTGGCAAGAGGCGAATGCTACAACTGCCCTGATAGCAAAGCTTTGGAATATCCAAGCTGAGATCGAGAAAAATATGCTCTACCTGTCCGGGGCGATCGGGGTTGTAGTGTGGTCTTGCTCCCGGTAACTCAAAAGGTTTGTGTCCGTTATTATCTGTATCAAAATAAGACTGCGACATTGATGCTTACTGACCTTGTAATCCTGAAAAGTCTGGCTTGGTTGGATGTAGTTAAGTAAAATAGCGGTATCTGATGTATTTCCCTCAACAGAGCATTATGAAGGTGACTTCTCACCTTGGGATTGGGAGATTGAAATTAATCTCACCCAAACTTCCAAAGATCGGCTACCGATCCTGGGATTTTTTCCATGTCCCTGCTGCATTTACTTTTGCTGATGTTTTGCACTTTTTGGGCATTGAGTCAAGAGTCTTTTGTGCCTCTATAGATTTTCATTAAGTACAAATACTCCTAATTATTTTTATAACTTAGGATAGCTTGCTGCTGAACACGCTACTTTGTTTAAAATGAACAGCATATCATTTGCAAATTCGCTCCTCATCTGATTGAAGTATTTTTGAGAGTAATTTTAGACCGCTAATTTATAGGATTACTAATTTTATCAGTAAATACCAACTGGAGTTGAAACTAAATGCAGGGTACTAGTTGTGTAAGAGTAAAATAATCGATTTCTGTCTCCGTAAAAACTCCCATACTGGCGAGTACCTGTAAAAGTCGCTCAGAGGGAACGCTTGTAGATTGATTTTGCGCTTCCCAAATCTTCTTAACCTCTTTAGCAAATCGGCGTAGGCGTAGCCCATCGTCAACATCGCTAGCTTGTTTGCTGGATAGAAGATGGACTGTAAGATCCAAGTGCTATCGCAATCTGAAATCATTCGTAAACAATTGAGATTCTCAACTTCATAAGAGTTGTCGGGAATCTAACCCTTGCAATTTTTACAAATCAGATAGGATTGCTATGTATTTAATTTGCAAAAACCCATTTGTAGTGAAAAATCACTTTGAAGTTGGATGTTTGCTGATTGAGATGTCACGTTTAATTGAGAATCTTTATGATTAATATCCGATTAATAATAGATGTCAAAAGCAATAATTGTCTGCAAGTAGAAGGTAGATGTGCAGCTTGCCAATCAGCGTGCTGCTGAATCCTTTTGTCATGGGTTAGTCTAGCGATGGATTAGCGGAAATTATTATAAATCCGAAAACTCTACAGTGACACTTGTATAAATCTCGGTGACAATCTGAGCAAAAGAGGATAACAAAATGCCTGAAAGTAAATCAAAATTTCTCATTCCTGCTGTTGGTGCTGCCGTCGTTGTCGTCGGAAGTATAGCGGCTTATACGTACTTTAAAGGCTCACCAGTAGGTACATCAGACGCTCTAGGCAGTGCAAAAGTAGTACCTTCAACAGCACTGATGGCAACTTATATTACTACTGACTCTGGAGCCTGGGCAAAATTACAGCAGTTTGGCACTCCAGAAGCACAAAAGTTAGTGGCAAAAAGTCTGGAAGATTTCAATCAGCAAATATTCCGTGACAGTAACGTTTCTTATGAACAAGACATAAAGCCTTGGGCTGGTGGTGTGATGATTGCTGTATTGCCACCAAATCCCGTCAAACCAGCACAGTTAAAGGTACCCTCTGGGGCACCTAATGTACCAACAAATTTACAGCAGGAATCAAATATCCTGATAGTGGTGGGAATCAAGGACAAACTCAGCGCCTTGAATTTTGCTAACAAATTGAAGTCACAAAAAGGAGTGAAATTACAGGAATCTGACTATCAAGGTCAAAAAATTGTCGAAACTACACAAAATGGCAAGCCGACGTATAGCGTAGTTTTAAATGATAGTCAGTTGGTATTAGCCCCTGAAAAGCAAGCTGTAGAAAAAGCAATTGATACGTTTAAGGGGCAGTCTTCTTTTGCCAGTAAAGAAGGTGCTAGCAGCATTCTTAAAGGAGTGGATGTTAAAAACAGCCTCGCCCAAATTTATGTCCCAGACTATGCCGAGATGATACAGCAATTAACTGCTGGAAATCCGCAGGCAAAGCAGTTACCGCCACAAACCCTGACGCAATTGAAGCAGATAAAATCTGTGGTAGCAGGTGTTGGTGTTGATGATGCGGGAGTGCGGTTAAAAGCGATCGCTAATTTAGATCCGCAATTAAATAAATTTCAGTATCAATCAAGTCCTGGGAATATAGTCGGGCAATTTCCTGCCGATACCTTTGCTCTGATTAGCGGAAATGGTATCAGCCGTGGTTGGGAAGCGCTAGTAGAGCAATCAAAAGATTATCCAGAAATGAAGCAAGCTTTAGAACAAGCACGAGGACAACTGAAAATTGCCAATCTAGACCTAGATAAGGATATTTTTGGCTGGATGAATGGAGAATTTGCCTTTGGTGCGATTCCATCAAATCAAGGAGTATTGGCGAGTGTTGGTTTTGGAGGTGCTTTAGTATTTGATACTAGCGATCGCAAAACTGCCGAAGCCACCTTAACAAAATTGGATACCCTTGCCAAAACTCAACAAATCAACGTCGCCAACAGAAACATCGGTGGTAAAGACGTAACTGAATGGCAAATTCCCCGACAAGGAGCTTTATTGGCACATGGTTGGCTAGACCAAGATACTGTATTTGTAGCTCTTGGTGGCCCAATTGCTGAGGTTGTTAGCGATCGCAAAAATCCATCTCTCGACACTAGCGATGCTTTCAAAGCCGTGACTGGTTCTTTGCAAAAGCCCAACGGTGGCTATTTCTACCTAGATATGGATAAAACTAAAACTGTGCCGCTGATCAATAGTTTTGTATCATCTAACGCCGATACCATCACCATTTTGAATTCCATTCGTGGTATTGGTTTTACCGCTATTAGCCCTGATAAATCGACCAGTGAATTAGAGATGTTGTTAGCTCTCAAGCCTACTGCAAAGTAGGGTATTGGCCATTGGAAAAGAGGAGGCAGGAGGCTCAGTTGGCAGAAGGCAGAAGTTCTAAAATGTTTGAATTTTGAATACTTCGGCTCCCTTCGACTTCGCTCAGGGCAAGACGCTCAGTACAAGTTTTGAATTTTGAATTGATTTCTCCTCTGCTCCCCTGCTCCTTCATCCCCTTACTCTCCATTTACAAAACTTGATTATTCCGAGTTTCCAAGGTTTGGTTGAGTCTATCCAACGCGCCAGTCAATCTTTCTTGGGCTACAAGGTTAGGATCTGGCAAGGGTTCATCGGTTACTTCTTCTTGTCTCTTAAATTTTTGTAAGGCTCGAATTGCCACAAATAAAACTAAGGCAATGATTACAAAGTCAACTATTGCGCCAAGAAAGTGACCAATCTTAATTCCCGGGCCAATGGCGATTGTTCTCCAGTCTTTGCCAGCAAAACTAACCAAGGGATTAATCAATGGCATGATCGCATCTTCAACAAGAGAAGTGACAATCTTACCAAAAGCACCACCAATGATGACAGCGATCGCCAAGTCAACTACATTGCCTTTAAGGGCAAACTCTTGAAAATCTTTTAAAAAGCCACTTGCTCTTCTTCTTGCTCTGGCCATACTTGACTCTCAATAAGCTTAACTTACTGTAATTTTCTTTAGAAAAGGCACTCAGCTTTTTGCCATCCCTGTTGAGATAGATATTGCTAAGTATCAAAATTTTACCAATCTTGAATAAAATTCTCTGATAAAGAAATATAAATTGGAAACCAGCATAATTCACATTTTCTCAGAACTTTGCTGTTCTCCAAATATCAACCTTCTATAATATTTGTTGCTTAGAGCAAGCCAAAGGAGGCAGACTGCCGTTATACAATTCGATTCATTTCATTTCTATAGCAGTCCTAAATGAGTTGCTTTCCACATCTATTCCCTATTCCCCATTCCCTATTCCTTGCCTCCACGAGTAGTTTGTAAATCAAATAGGATTGCTATAGACTGCCGTCCAGCAAGTATGTCATAAGTAGAAAAGGCTGTTAAATGCAAACTGATTTATGACCGCTGCTGTAAACAATAATCCTGGTTTAGCTTCCCGTTTGGTAAATGGCATACTGGCAATCCAGCCTTTAGCTAACCTAGCCAAGCATCAAGCTAGACAAATGATGATTAAACGTGCTGAGAGAATTGGTGTGCCTTGGACGCAAGAAGTCGAAACACTACAAGCGCTTGATTGGAAGGATGATTTAGCTCAAGTACAAAATCCTCAGCTTTCCTACCCTAATTACTACGTCACCTCATTCCATGCCTACGAAACCGGAAATCTGAGTTGGCAAGCCGCTTTTGAGGTAGAACCTGCTGCTTACGCTGTCCACGCTAAGATTTGGCAGAGTGCTGAAGAAGCGCAAGGCGATGCTATGCTCCGCCAAAGTTACCACAATATCCTGAAAAGTCAAATCCCCAATGAGCTGCAAGACATCTTAGATGTAGGGTGTAGTGTGGGCTTGAGTACTTTTGCCCTACAAGCTGTTTATCCCCATACCAAAATTACAGGCTTAGACTTATCTCCCTACTTCTTAGCCGTAGCTAATTACCGCGCTGGGCAACGCCAAGCTAAAATTAACTGGCTTCATGCC
This sequence comes from Nostoc sp. DSM 114167, assembly GCF_052692655.1. Taxonomy (NCBI): domain Bacteria; kingdom Bacillati; phylum Cyanobacteriota; class Cyanophyceae; order Nostocales; family Nostocaceae; genus Nostoc; species Nostoc sp. DSM 114167. The sequence continues at coordinate 417,277 of NZ_CP195116.1, read as the reverse complement.
CAAGCTGAATCTACCGGGCTACCTGATGCCTCTTTTGATTTAGTTTCTATTTTCCTGATGTGCCACGAATTACCCCAATCAGCAACCCGACAAATTTTAGCTGAAATGCGGCGCGTGTTGCGTCCGGGTGGCTACTTGGCAATCATGGATATGAATCCCAAATCTGAAGTTTACAAGAAAATGCCAGCCTACATTTTGACTTTGCTCAAAAGTACTGAACCGTATTTAGATGAATATTTTGCTTTAGACATTGAGCAGGCTATTGTTGAGGCGGGTTTCCAAACTCCCACTATTACCAACAATACCCACCGTCACCGTACAGTAATTGCTCAGGTGAGTGGTTGATTTATCTCTACTGTTGTGGGCAGTAATACCACCCTTGCTGCTGCTTGGCTACTACTACTGTCGAGTGCCATTTGCCCCACCTTTGTTAAAGTTACTGATGTTCTTTATCATTGGGGCAATATCTGGTATCCTAGCCCTTAGCCTGGAATGGGTTTTTGAAACTGTAGCGAACTATTTTGTAGACTGGCAACAACTCAAACGTTGGCTTCCTGGTATAGCCTTGCGGCAGCTTGTGGAAGTAGGCACAATTGAAGAAGGCTGCAAGTTAGCTGCGGTTTTTATCCCAACCTACTATCTGCAACGCAAATATCGATTACTTCACTCGACGGTTTTCCTCTTCACCATCGCCGTTGCCCTTGGATTTACTGCCGAAGAAAACTGGATTTACCTTTTCCACGATACCGCATCAATTCTTGACCGGACTATTGGCACACCAGTCCACGCTATGTTTTCTGCTCCTTGGGGATATGCTTTAGGAATTTATATTTCCTCCAATACTCGGTTAAATCGAGACAAGAAGTTTATTTTTAGGGCTTGGCTAAATTCTGTAATCTGCCATGCTCTAATTAATGTCCTATCTAGTGCTTGGCGTTACTCACTACCCCTACGTTTGCTGAGTTATGGTTTATTTCCGTTTCTGTTGTGGATGTTTTGGCGACTAGAACAATTACTGCGAAAAGTACAAGGTAAACCTGTAATTACCCTAATTTCAGACCGTATACGCCAGCGCCGTTACTGGCAGAGGAGTTTAGTGCTGTTTGCCCTCGTACTGGGTGGAAATGCTATTTTTGGGCTGTTTCTCTTAGTCAGGAAAATTAGTCCTTTGAGTCCGTCGAAGCTTTTTGACATTTATATTTTGTGGTTTATATTTAGTCGCTTTTTACTAAATCTCTTTTTTGGAGTTTTAGCGTGGGGCATTTATCGCTATTTGCGACATTCTGCCCGCCGTCGGTATTTTTAAAATATGATTTAGGAAAAGGCTAGGGGGTTTCTCATGCAAACAACTCCAGTGCGTTGGACGACTGCTGACCTAGAGCTATTTGCTGGCGATCGCAGAAATCGCTATGAGATTATTGATGGAGAACTATTTGTGACTAAAGCGCCTAACTGGGATCATCAGACAAGCTGCGGCAGGATTGTTACAGTTCTTAACAATTGGTCAGATGAAACTGGTCTGGGTAAAGCTGCGTAGGCGTAGCCCGTCGTAGACATCGCACCTGGAATTATTTTCTCAGATTCTGACAATGTGATCCCTGATGTGGTATGGGCAAGTCATGAACGTTTAAAAAATTTACTAGATGAAGCTGGACATCTCACGGGCGCACCGGAGTTAATTGTAGAAGTTTTATCACCCAACGAAAAAAGCGAGAAACGCGACAAAGAAACAAAGCTAAAACTGTACTCGGTGCAAGGAGTTCAAGAATATTGGATTTGCGATTCTATACAGAAGAAAGTTGAGGTTTATCGACGCGAACAGGCTGTATTAAAGTTAGCAGCTACTTTATTTAGTCAAGATGAATTGACAAGTCCTCTGCTACCTGGTTTTAACTGCTTAGTAAGTAAACTTTTTTAGGTGGGCATGGGCATGGGGACGATCTAAATTCCCTATGTCCTATGCCTAATTTGCAATTAGCTAAACTTGTGCTAATACTGGTTGATTCACGGATGCGTTGACTGAATCTGATTCAGACTCAGTGCAGTAGATTTCACAGGAGTTATTCGGACTTTCAATCAGTTTTACTTTGTAAAGTTTAGCTCCCAATTCTTGAATAGGCGATCGCAGTAAATTACTAATGTAAAGCGCGATATTTTCAGCAGTCGGCACAACTTCGGCAAAGTAGGGAATATCTTTGTTTAAAAAGGTGTGATCGAATGGCTCCACCACATAATCTTCTACCACTTTATTCAGGGCACCTAAATCAACAATCATGCCAGTGCGTGGGTCAATTTCCCCTTTCACGGTAACTTCTAGATGATAATTGTGTCCGTGGCCGTTCGGACGAGCGCATTTCCCATAAATTTCAGTGTTTTCTTCATTACTGAGTTTAGGATGAGCTAGCCGATGGGCGGCGCTAAAGTGAGTACTGATGGTGAGGTAGGCTTCCATTGCGTTTCCCATATAATCTGCCCAAAGTTCAGGATGTTCAAATAACTGCACGCGGACTAGAGGTAAGTGCGGTGCTAGTCGCTGCCAGATAATCCGTGCAATATTCTCAGTAGTAGGCAGAGTTTGTTGAAATTCTGCCCACACATCATTGAGATAAGAGAAGTCCAATTGACTGGTAACTTCCCGTTTAATTACGTGTTTCACATCAGACAAGTTCAGCACCATGCCATATTCATCCAATTCCCCCGCTAGAGAGATGAATAAGACATAGTTATGTCCGTGTCCCGGAAATCTAGTACCAACACCAAATTTCTCAATATTCTCGGCTTCACTCAGTTCTGGCAACCAATAACGATGACTTGCAGAAAACTGGGCGCGGCGATTAACAATGCATTGCATGAGCACACTATAAGCAGAATTTAAAATTTCTTAATCTTTTTCTGCTTCCAGCATAAACTAATTCCTAAGTTATGTGTCATTTGTCATTTGTCACTTGTACTGAGTTTCGACTGCGCTCAACTACCGCGAAGTCGTTGGCGTGGTCACTGAGCGTAGTCGAAGTGCAGCCTCTCTAAGAGTTGTATTTGTCATTTGTCCAAGAGAAGCCACGCCCACTCTTTAAAGTGGTTTGAATTAGTCCGATGAAAGATAAAGCTTTTCCGCCCACCATAAAAGTAAGCTTAGGTTATCACAAGAGACGGGGTATGTACCAATGACCAATGACCAATGACCAATGACCAATGATTATGTAACAGAAGCTTGTGCTTCACAGTGCAATCTCGAAGCTATACGGAATAGTTCGTGACCTGTGTGTAAATAACGCTCATCGTAGTTCAAAGGAAAATAACCTAATTCATCGAGTCCATCTGCTACTTGATCCAGACTGTAGTAAAGGTGAGCCGCCGTTCTTGCGAGACTAGGGGGATTTGGTAGGGAGCGAAAAGTAGTTTGTGCCTGCTTGAGGTCATCTCGACAGGTTTTTAAGTATTCCTGGAATTCATCTAACAGCTCATCATCAAAGGGATCGGCAGCTAATTGATCCATTTGTTCTTCTAAGGAATAAAGAATGGTACAAAGCAAGCGATTTACTGGTTGGTAAACTTGGCGTAGCCATTCTTCAACTTGCTCGTCAGCATCCCGTCCGGTTTTTCGTGTGGTCTGGTAATGCTGTTGAGCTGATGCTGTACGCTGTTGGCGATCGCTATTTAATTTTTGGGAGTCATCTTGCAGTTCTTGGTCATAATTGCGGCGATTTTGGTTGTCGCCTAAGACCTCATAAGCTGCATTGATGCGGATAATTTGCTCGCGATCGGCTGTTTCCTGATTACTGTCAGGATGAAACAACTTAACCAAGCGGCGATAAGCTTGCTTAATCTCCGCAAGGCTAGCACTTGGACTAACTTTGAGAGTTTCGTAATGGTTAGAAACGTGCTTAGAATTGACCATTAATTCAATGTATCGTTAACTGACGCTAGTGGCTAACCTTGCCTCCAGGTCTTGGAACAACGGTGTACTCAAATACCTCTCACCAAAGCTAGGCTGAATCATCACAATTAAACGTCCCTGATTTTCTTGACGTTGGGCAACGCGAATTGCTGCACATAAAGCTGCTCCACTGGAAATACCAGATAGTAGCCCTTCTTCTTTTGCCAAACGCCGACTATAAGCGATCGCATCTTCATCGGTGACGGTAATAACTTCATCAATTAATTTTATCTTGAGTACTTGGGGAATAAACCCAGCACCTATTCCCTGAATTTTGTGAGGGCCTGGTCGTCCTCCAGATAAAACTGGGCTATTGGCTGGTTCAACTGCGATCGCCTTGGAATTAGGCTTGCGTGCTTTAATCACTTCTGCTACACCAGTGATCGTACCACCTGTACCCACTCCCGCCACAATGATATCAACTTGTCCATCGGTATCTTCCCAGATTTCAAGCGCCGTAGTTTCCCGATGCACTTTTGCATTGGCTGGATTGCGGAACTGCTGCAACATATAGGTATTTGGTGTAGTATTAACTATTTGCTGCGCTCGTTGAATTGCCCCACTCATGCCTTCCATTCCTGGTGTTAGTTCGAGTTCTGCTCCATAAGCTCGCAACATTGCCCGACGCTCTCCACTCATCGTCTCTGGCATTGTCAAAATTAATCGATAACCCTTTGCTGCTGCTGCCATTGCTAGGGCAATACCAGTGTTTCCAGAAGTAGGTTCTACCAATACTGTCTTCCCAGGAGTAATTAGCCCCTCCTCTTGGGCAGCGTTAATCATGCTTACCCCAATCCGGTCTTTAACTGATGCCGATGGGTTCATACTTTCCAGTTTCACCACAATTTCTGCAACACATCCTTCTGTTTGAGGAATGTGGTTCAACTGGACTAGGGGTGTACGACCGACAAGTTCTGTAATGTTACGAGCTATTCGCATAAATTAATCCTTAATTATTAATTATTTGTTATTGGTCATTAATCATCAACAAATGACAAATACTTCTCTACGAGAGGCTGCACTTCGACTACGCTCAGTGACCACGCCAACGACTTCGCGGTAGTTGAGCGCAGTCGAAACTCAGTACAAGTGACTAATGACAAATGACTCTTGACTAAATGTAGTACATGATATCTAATTGCCGCCGCGAATCTCGTTTTTCACAAAGATCCTGGAGCGTGTATTTTTGGAAGACGGAATTTGCCGCGTGACTTGCTTCTTGCCAAATTTCTTCTATAACTGAACTGTCTATGCTTTTGGAATTAACGTTTTCTTCACCAGCCCGCGCCTCCAAGCCTTCTAAACATTCCAAAATTTCAAAAAGGATGATTTTTCGGGGTTCTCGCGTTAACAGATAGCCTCCTTTTGACCCACGTTGACTTTTAACTATACCGCCACGCCTCAAGGTTGCTAGTAGCTGTTCCAAATAGCGATCGGGTATCTTTTGTTGTGCTGCAATTTGTCGAATTTGCAGCGGTTCGCCGCTTTCGTAATGAGCGGCCATCTCTAATAAGGCGAGAATTGCGTATTCTGATTTACAGGATAGTTCCACAAGCAGCAATAAGTTAGGGGTAAAAATTAGAAGTTAGAAGTTAGGAGTTAGGAGTCATTCAATTTGGACTTTAGATTTTTCCTTAAATCTAAAATCCAAAATTCAAAATCTAAAATTGCCAGTGTTGAGATATTATGCATTCTCAATTGTATGGAATACAGACTACTCGTAAGGGCACAGCATGTATTACATCTAAACGATAACTGTCAAATTCATATAAAACCCGCCATAACTTTTAACTCACAACTCCTAACTTTTCTAGTATACTCCGGTTAACTACTGGGGTTTATCCATTATTATTACCGAAAACAAAAAACCCCGCCTAATGGCGGGGATAAATAGAGTTCAAATTTGTCAGCAGATAATCAACACTCTAGAAGGTGAAAGTAGTTCTGAGCGTACCGATAATAGCATCATCGTTAGCGCTGTTTTGACCAGGAGAGGTCAACCAGATTACACCAGGAGTTACAGAGATGTTATCCGATACACGATACTTGTAGAAGCCTTCAAAGTGGTAGGGTACATCATTGTTGCCACCAAAACCTGGGCGGTTAAAGGAATAGGGTTCTGCACCAGCAAAAATACCTAAAACGTTACCTTTTTTACCGAAATCAGGTAAGGCTACCCCTAAACCGTAGCTCCAAGCTTGATAATCATCACCTGCACCTGCACCTGTAACATCATGGTAAGAGACGAATCCACTAACGGACAGTTTGTCGCTAGGCCTAAACGCAGCCGACACACCGTAGGAGTTGCTGCTAGATCGGGTTATACCCGCTGCATTACCTAAAAAGTTAGCTTGTCCAGTACCTACATCAAAAGCTCCAGTTACTCCGTCTGTACCAGAGTCGAATAAAGCACCACTGGCACTATATCCGTGGACGTAGGTAGCAGCTAAAGCCAAGCGATCGCCAACACTAAAGTTCAACTGTCCAAGAGCTGCATAATCACCGTTGGTCAGACCTGTACTAAGACCAGGATTATTAGCTTGGGATGCCAAGTAACCCGCAGTGATTGAGCTATTTCCTAGGATACCGCCACCTTTACCAAGGGGTACATTGAGTGCTATACCAGCACCGCCACCAATTCGATAGATGGGACTTTCAGAAGCAAAGGTAGATAAAGCGCCGTTACCACCATCGTCAGTGTTGTCAAAAAAGTAAGGATTGTTGACAGCAGCATACTGGCTATGCCGTCCGCCACTAGCTGCGAGGTAAACTTGGGCTGGGCCTATGGGAGCTTCATAAGTCAAGCGGTCTATTCTAACACTGTTGTTACCATTGCCTATACCAACTTGATATGTTTGTGTACCTTCAGCAGTATTGATAACACCACCAGCGTTATCCACTATTGAAAAGGGATTTGAATTACCCGCTGCTAGGCGTGTGTGTAAAACGTCTCTACCAGTGAAGCTAGTTTGTAAGTCTAAACGTACTCTATCTTGGAAGACGGTATTGTTAGCGTCACCAGTGTTACCACCAAATGCATCACTGACGGCAAAAACAGCTTCACCAACCAGTTTTGTGGTTGTGGAGAACTGATTAGCTTCTAATTCAGCAGTCCGCGCTTCTAAGGAATCTACGCGACCGCGTAGGGTTGCCAATTCTGCGGAAAATTCTTCTTGTAACCGTTGTAAGGTAGCTAAATCTTGTTTAGTTACCAAGTCCGCTGTTGCTGTGGCAATCAATTCGTTAACCCGATCCAAACAGGCATTCAAACCAGCGGCAAATTCATAACGGGTCAAAGCACGATTACCGCGATATGTCGAATTCGGATAACCTGCAATACAACCATAGCGCTCAACCAAGGACTGCAATGCTTGGAATGCCCAGTCAGTAGGTTGTACATCGGAAAATTGAGAAACCGATGTTACTTGAGACTGAGAATTACCTTGGTTGCCTTCGTTGCTGTAGCGATTAACTTGATCTATGGTTGTTTGAGCCAGTATTTCTGGCTGTTGGGCAACTTGAGTTACACCTAGTTGTTTGGCTGGTGATACTTCAGTGGTTGTGCTTGGGGCCGCCATTGCTGTTGCCGAAACTAACAATGTTGCTCCCAAAACTGCTGGGCTAACCACTAAGGATTTCCATAAGAGATTAGACATTTTTCCTTTACTCCTCACACCTTGTTTAGATATTGGTTTCCTTACACCTAAGTCTCGAAAATGCGACATCTCATTGAAACCTATGGATGAGGCATAGTTGTCTCTACTACAATTCTAGTTTTTGCAAAGCTAATAAACGATTAACTTTGGGTTAAAAACTGATGTGATTAACTTATGCAAAAACATATCTTTATATCATAACATTATAAAACATCCGATCTAGATGGCAATATTGGAGCGATCGCCTTAATAACTGTCACACATACTTATCTAAATATCTAAGCTGGGAGTAGAGTTTGGGTCATTCGCTCTCTACACAGGCTAAATTACTGAGGCTTTAGACACTTAGGTTTGCCATCAAAAATCGCTTCTTTCACTTAACCCTAGTATAAATCTCACGCCAGTTAGAAGACATTGGCTCGGGGATATAAACCCTATATCGTAGTGAGTTCCTATAATTTGGTGCAAGAGATTTTCAAAGAAATCACTTACTCAATCTGGGAAATCACCCGTGCTACATCAAAATCTGGCTGCGTCAATCCGCCTGCATCATATGTTGTAAGTGTAATCTTCACTTTATTATAGGAAATCTCTATATCTGGATGATGTCCGGCTGACTCAGCCGGTTCAACCAGCTTATTGACAAACTCAATTGCTTCAATAAAATCTTTGAATGTGCGGGTAATTTGCAACTTGGAATCTTGAATAGTCCAATCTGACAGAACCTTTGCCTGTTCTTGAATTTCCGCTTCGGTGAGTAGTTGTGCCATATCAAGAAACTGCTACTTCTATAGTTAATATATTTATTTATTACATTTTGCATCTGACAAAGGCAAACCCCTTTTATTCTCCACACAGAAAGCATGGGAGGATAAATTCAGCCACAATGTATATGTCTAGATTTAAATCAGACTTGGCAGATAGACGCTATTTCTCATATTTGGTCAAACTCCAAGGTTTAACGCAAGATAATTATGCTTTTTAAGATAACTTAGATAGGTTGGCTTTGTTCGTGGCAGCCATCGCTATCTCTCTTTTAAAAGTAAGCATTGATAAAACAAAAATCATTTATAAAAAACTATCCGCCCTGATTTAGATCGGATGATCTAAGTCAGAGCGGTCTAGCGGGTCTTCAGGTTGCAACCAGACTGCCGGAAGGAACTCCGAGCTTGCCTAGCTAATTGAGCTAACTTAGTATCTCAAAGATAACTAAGGCTAACTTTTAGAGAACAGCCCCGGCGCGCAGCCGGCTAACTGCAACCTGATGACCCATGCATTTACTACTTTCTATCATGGGCATCACCTCCTTGTTGCCTAAGCGGTCTTAGTTTCAAAAGGGCAGAGGATTTACTCTGGGTTCTTAACCTTCATCTAACATAACACATAAATTTAGAGATATTAACGAATATATAAAAAATCTCCCACCTTTTAGATGGGAGATTACTTCAGATAGTGAAAAATGACACTTTATCGGCTGATTACAGGGAGATTATTTTATCTGGGTGTGTCAATTTTCGCCAACCACAACCCTAATTCAAGTCATGGTCAAATTTGAATTCTTAGAGAGCGTTACCGCGAGGTAGAACTTCTTCAGGGAATACAAATTGTTCGTGGGGTTGATCTTGAGGAGCCATCCAAGCGCGGATACCCTCGTTGAGCAAAATGTTTTTGGTATAGAAGGTTTCAAACTCTGGGTCTTCCGCCGCCCGCAATTCTTGGGAGACGAAATCATAAGCCCGCAGGTTGAGTGCTAAACCGACAATGCCGACGGCACTCATCCACAAGCCTGTGACTGGCACGAACAACATAAAGAAGTGCAACCAGCGTTTGTTGGAGAAAGCAATCCCGAAAATCTGTGACCAGAAACGGTTTGCCGTCACCATTGAGTAGGTTTCTTCCGACTGGGTGGGATTGAAGGCGCGGAAGGTGTTAGCACCATCACCATCTTCAAACAAGGTATTTTCGACTGTGGCACCGTGAATCGCGCACAGTAGCGCACCACCCAATACACCCGCAACACCCATCATGTGGAAGGGGTTGAGTGTCCAGTTGTGGAACCCTTGCAGGAATAACAGGAACCGGAAGATAGCCGCGACGCCAAAGCTGGGTGCAAAGAACCAGCTTGATTGTCCCAAGGGGTACATCAGGAATACGCTGACGAATACCGCAATCGGAGCTGAGAAGGCGAGAGCGTTGTAAGGGCGGATACCTACTAGACGAGCAATTTCAAATTGCCGTAACATGAAGCCAATCAAACCGAAGGCTCCGTGTAGGGCAACGAACGGCCACAAGCCACCCAGTTGGAACCAACGGGTGAGGTCGCCTTGGGCTTCTGGTCCCCACAACAGCAATAGGGAATGTCCCATGCTGTCGGCGGGAGTTGATACTGCCACTGTCAGGAAGTTACAGCCTTCTAGGTAGGAAGAGGCTAATCCGTGGGTGTACCAAGAGGTGACGAAGGTGGTGCCGGTCAGCCAACCGCCTAGTGCTAGGAAGGCGCAGGGGAATAATAATATCCCTGACCAACCTACGAATACGAAGCGATCGCGCTTGAGCCAGTCGTCGAGAACGTCAAACCACCCTCTACTGGGGGCGCGTCCAACTGCGATGGTCATTAGAGCAAATCTCCAAATTTTATAAGTACAGGTTGTATCTGTATTATAGACGGCTATAAATAAAGCCTTCTACAAGCAGAAAATTTACCGGGTTGTTAACCTAGTTTACAATTTTTTACACACCTTTAATTATATTAGGTGTAAATTGCTAATTTTTCTAGGGGTTTTCTCATAAAATTTATTTTTTGATTTAGATGAGGTGATAAATGGGGAGTAGGGAATCAGAAGCAGAGAGGCTGAGGAGCAGGGGAGCAGGGAGCAGGGAGCAAGGGAGGAGAGTTTTCCCCTTTGCGCCCCGCACCCTGTGCCCCCCTCTGCCTCTTTCCCATACCCAATGACGGCAGTTGCTCCACTTGGGGAGACCCCAGACGCTCGCGGACTCGCTAACGCTACGCTATGCGCTAAAGCGTCTCCCCTTGGGAGAAGACCGCACTGCCTCCCCAATGCCCCATGCCCAATCTCCATTTCCCTAGAATCACTCAGCTGACGCTAAAATGAGTCCACAGTTAAATTTGATTATTGCTAAATGTTTACCATCGATTTAAGCATCAGAAACACTGCTTTCCCGATCTCCGTACAACGTAAGTCAGCAGAGGATGCTGAGGCTGTCTATCAGCTAATTTTGGCAGCAATCCGTTCTGGGAACCCTGACATTGTAGAACTCAAGTGCGAAGGCAAGACAGAGAAAAAAATTGCTGTCCGCGCTAGTGAAATTTCTGGGGTGCAGATTGTTCAGAAAGATGGTACAACCCCTGGTGGCGGCAGACCACCTGGCTTTTTCGCTGTAGCTGCTGAGTAACCAAGGTTGACAAATGGCTCAAGTGGGCATTGAGGTCAAAGATTTAAATTTCAGTTGGCCAAATGGAGAGAAAGTTATCAAATCTTGCTCTTTAGAAGTACCCAAGGGTGAGTTTTGGATGCTCTTGGGTACAAATGGCAGCGGAAAATCTACTTTACTGAGACTGCTAGCGGGGTTGTTAGCTCCTGAATCTGGCGAAATTCGGGTTTTGCAACCCGTTGGCTTTGTCTTCCAAAATCCAGATCATCAACTGGTGATGCCAACTGTTGGTGCTGATGTGGCTTTTGGATTGGTGGAAGAAAAGTTGCCACCTGCTGCTACCAGAGCAAGAGTTGAGGAGGCGCTTGGGGCAGTGAATTTGCTTACGTTGCAACGACGCCCTATTTATGCACTTTCTGGGGGACAAAAACAGCGAGTCGCGATCGCAGGTGCGATCGCCCGTCGCTGTGAAGTCTTATTATTAGATGAACCCACTGCCTTATTAGATCCAGATAGCCAGTTGGATTTAGTTGCTGGTGTCCGCCGCCTTGTCAAAAGTCGAGGTATTACAGCCCTATGGGTAACACATCGATTAGATGAGTTGAATTATTGTGACGGCGCTTTCTTGCTAGAAAAAGGCTCTCTGGTAGATAGTGGTGAAGCCGAACGTCTCAAACAACGCCTGATGGAGGTACACAGCGAAGCTTCTTAATTAAATACTGTTAGCGATAGCGGGGCGTTTAGCCCGTGCTGAGTACCGAGTGCTAAGTGCTGAGTAAAATTCATTGCATTTAGCATTCCTGAATAATACTAAGCTAATGCGCCTACATATTGCACAAACTCCGTTAAGACCGTCATTAGTCATTAGTCACTTGTACTGAGTTTCGACTGCGCTCAACTACCGCGAAGCCGAAGTATTAGTCATTTGTGTTTACCAAGGACAAATGACAATTGACTTAGGACAACCTTCACCAGTTGATGTGCTTTTCTTTTTGCGTAACAGCTTAACAAGAACTGTAACGCGTCTTTAATTTAAAAGGCGCGTTTTAAGTTGGTGCGTCTATCTGAAGTTTGAGTTTTGTGAGGCTGCCGTATTTTTTATTCTGTGTAACATAGTGTTACAGACTACGCATCAATTATTATAAAACTTATGAATGAATTTTGTTAACTCTAGAAAATTGTGATTAAAAACCATGCCCCGTTCCTTACTCCAAGCCGTTTTGTTAGTGGACGGCTACAATATAATAGGCGCTTGGCCTTGCCTTAAAAAAACGCGTGATAGCGTTGGATTAGAGGCAGCACGGGGCGAACTTGTGGAAGCAATGACTGGTTATAGTGCGTTTCAAGGTTACACAACTCAGATAGTTTTTGATGCCCAATATCAAAACACCTCTAGTAATAAAGAAATTATTACTGAGCTTTTATCTGTTTATTACACTGATTTTGGGCAAACCGCAGATACTTATATTGAAAAATCCTGCGCTTCTTTTCGCCACCAAATAGCCCAATCTTTGATTTCTCGTGTGATTGTTGCTACATCAGATCGGGCACAGCAGTTGATGATACAAGGCTATGGGGCTGAATGGTTGTCAGCACAACAACTCTGTGGGGAAGTGGAAGCCACTGTCTGCCGGATGCGACAAAAGTATCATACGCGCAAGCAATCTAAGAGTCGGTTTTTAGCTAATGCCATTGATGCTAAGGCGCGGCAGCGTCTGGCTGAATTACGAATGGGATTGTAGTAGATATTTAGTATCTAAGAGTCTCTGCTTAAGTTCTTGAATAGATTTTGGCTGCAAAATTTCTATAAATTAACTATCTAAAAAAAATATTGGCGAAAGTACTTGCCAAATACTATTTTTAGCCCTAAGATTATAAATCGTGAACGATCCTCAGTAGCTCAGTGGTAGAGCGATCGACTGTTAATCGATTGGTCGCTGGTTCGAATCCAGCCTGGGGAGTTTAGCAATTTGGGATTTTAAATTTTTGGATTCTAGGTTATCCATTGGGGAGTTATGGTCGCTTGACTCGGCTGTGACGTTTCTGAATCATGGGTCTTTTGGTGCTTGTCCTAAACAAGTGCTGGAGTTTCAACAACGTTTGCTTGCGATCGCATCAACGGTCTGTTTTGCACTTATAGCAGTAAACATTGGTCCATTTGCCAAAATATTTTTCTCAAATACCATGTTTAAGGCAGGAGACGCGATGAATCGCCGTCTCTACAAATCGGTCTTTCGTCTTGACGGCGATTTATCGCGTCTTTTCTTTTAGGTGATTGCACTTAAAATGGCTGAAACTAGAATAAACGCTTTACATGACTTCTGGAGCGCTGCCTTCTAATCCTTTTGTGGCTGCGGGGAGATTGAAGATCCCAAGCTGTTTGTCGGTCGTAAAGATGAACTCCCAACGCTAGAAGGGAAGGGGATGAGGGTTAGGTCTATATTCCATACAACTGGGAACCGCTATATTCAAAATTTTCATCGTTATGTGGCAACCGACATCGCTACAGGAATGACGGATGTCACTACAGAGACAACGGATGTCGCTACCGGGACGATGGATGTCGCTATAGTCGCAGTTTGGTGTTGTAATAGCTTGCTAAATTCAACTTAACTATGAAATATCACAGTCAGTAGAGGTAAAAACGCCAACAAAAAGCCATGCCACGATTGTAATTGAGCTTCTGGGGTTGGTTCTGGTGGTGCTAAGAGAGCTTCTACTCTTTGTTCTAAGCGATCTGCACCAGAGGAACCTAATGCAGCACAGCAAATTTCCGATAAGATGGGGCCGCTACTAACTACTAATAAAAGTGATTCTGCTAACACCAGAGGGTCTACCTGCAATGCTGCATAACCGTCAGCACGAAGTTCGCGCAAAGCTAACAATTCTTCCCACAAAGGCTCTGTATTCGGCAACCATCCAGTGCAAGAACGCACCCAACCCAGCCAGAAAAACCAGAACGTATCCCTGTAATAGTGATGCCCTTGCTCATGGGCTAAGACGCTTTCTAAATGAGCGGGTGAGAGAGTTTGCACTAATCCTTGGCTAACCACTAGTTCTGGTTGCCAAAAACCAATTTGACCTGCGAACAGCGCCCCCGTTTGTAGCAGTCTGGCTTGTCTATCGCCAACATTCACTAAGGGGCAGTTACGGGCAGATTCTACAGACTGCCAACCTTGGAAAGCAAGTTTAATGCATGAAATGGCAAAAAATGCCAAATAAATTAATGATAGTAAATAGCTAATTGAGCCTGTATACATTCCGCCCATTTGTCCTTGAGGCCCCATGAACAGCACAGCGATCGCAGTCATGAAAATTAGCAAAGGCGGGAAGAGAAACAAAAATAGCGATCGCTGCCACCGCAGACTCCAATTACCTTGGCGTTGATTCCAAGCGGATCTTAACCACCAGGCAACTGCCAAAGCATTCAAAATCATTATCAGATGCATCATTGTTCCTCCCTGGCTTGGCGTGCAGATTGAATACGTTTAGCGATCGCTGCTATTTGTTCGCTAGCTGCTTCATCTAAGCTATCAGCAAAGGCAGCAACAACATCGGGATTCCCCACTGCTAGAAATCGCTGTAACTGCTCGTGAGCTTTGATGACTTCTGATTGTTGCTTACTCAGCATTGGCCGCCAATAGAATGCTCGCTCCTTTTTATCGCAGGCTAGCCAACCTTTATCAGTGAGGCGGCGTAAAACTGTGGTGACAGAAGTATACGCTAATTCGCGGTTGGGATCGGCGAGGATGCGATCGTGTACATCTTTGACTGTGGCTGAACCAAGCTCCCAGATAATATTTAAAATTTCCGCTTCCAACGGGCCTAAAGATAGTTGTTTAGGGCGGTAGTCGGGTAAAGGTGCCATAGCGATTTTTGATTTGGGATGAGCAAAGTGGAGGGAAAAATTTTAGTTTCTATTTGGCAAGTTTAGTCAGGATGCGTAGTGGTGCTAACTTGGAATGCCAAATACAGCTTTAGAAATCTGTTCTTGTTTTAGATTACAGGATAGTGCCGCAAATATGAAAGTCTAAAAGCATAAAAATAGACTTTTTGAGTATTTTTGTATTGAATAGGTTACATCGTGCATATTTGATGCTAAAAAATTATTTGCGAATAATTGTGACTATAGTTAGTGACACCAACTAGGTAGAATGTTATTTTCGGCAGTAGTATTAAAACAGGTGTATCCAGCCCGTGAAGTTATTCGTATACCACACTCCTGAATTGACTCCAACGGATAAAGCGCCAGAATGTGCGATCGCAGTCGATGTCTTGCGAGCTACTAGCACAATAGCGACTGTCTTGGCATCTGGAGGCGAAGCTGTACAAGTATTCAGCGATTTAGATCGGTTAATTGAAGTTAGCGAAAAATGGCCCCCTGAAAAACGTCTGCGGGCTGGAGAACGCGGCGGTGCGAAAGTAGCTGGTTTTGAGTTGGGTAACTCTCCCCTCGACTGCACACCAGAATTAGTACAAGGGCGGCGTTTGTTTATCAGCACTACAAATGGCACTCGTGCTTTACAACGGGTACAAGATTCCCCAAATGTCTTAGCAGCAGCTTTGATTAACCGGGCGGCGGTGGTGCAATTTCTTTTAGATAAGCAACCAGAGACAGTGTGGATTGTCGGTTCAGGTTGGGAAGGTAGTTTTTCTTTAGAGGATACAGTTTGTGCGGGTGCGATCGCTCATAGTATTTTGCAACAAACCAAGCTGTCACCTGAAGAACTCGCTGGTAACGATGAAGTAATTAGTGCGATCGCTCTTTACTCTCAATGGCAAGATAACTTATTAGGATTACTTCACCAAGCTAGTCACGGCCAACGATTGTTGCGTCTTGACTGTCACGAAGATTTAAAATATTGTTCCCAAACTGATATTTTAGATGTCTTGCCCATACAAAATGAAACGGGAGTATTAAAAAGTCAAAAAGGATAGGCAATAGGCAATAGGGAAGAAATTTACTTAACAATGCTTTATTCCCTATTGCCCAATTTTCAAACTCTGAAGCATTTGTCGGAGTCTTTGTCGCCAATGGGGAGGATAAGTTTCTAGAATTGCGGAAATTTTTCCACAAGCAAGGACGGAATAAGCAGGGCGACGGGCTGGTGTGGGATATTCGGCGGTTGTAATGGGGACAACACGTTCAACTTTCAAAGGGAAGCCTAGTTGTTGTGCTTCTTCAAAAATAGCAACGGCAAAATCATACCAGCTAGCAACGCCGCTATTAGTGTAGTGATAAATGCCACTAATTTCTGGGGTTAATTGAGGAATTGTCTGGGCTATAACAGTGGCTATATCTTGCGCCCAAGTTGGGCTACCAATTTGATCGGCGACAACACGGAGTTCTTGGCGTTCTGCACCTAGTCGCAGCATGGTTTTAACAAAGTTACTTTTGCCAAAGGTTCCATAAACCCAAGCTGTGCGGAGAATGAGGTGATGGGCGCAAGTTTCTTGAATAGCTTCTTCTCCGGCGAGTTTGGTTTTACCATAGACACTCAAGGGATTAGTCGCATCAGTTTCCTGGTAAGGGCTACAGCCATTGCCATCAAAAACGTAATCAGTTGAAATATGAATTAGAAAAGCTCCTAATTTTTGGCTTTCTTGGGCAAGAATTAGGGGTGCAATCGCATTAATAGCAATAGCAAGTTCGGGTTCACTTTCAGCTTTGTCTACAGCAGTATAAGCAGCAGCGTTAATGATAATTTGCGGCTGCTTAGATGTGATAACGTTGCGGAGGGTATCAGGTTGGGTAAAGTCTACTGTTGGGCGTGCTACTGAGATAACATTGCTGTTAGATGAGAGTATTTGTTGTAGTTCCTTACCCACTTGACCATTGCTACCAATCAGCAAAATTGATTTTGTCATTTGTCATTTGTCCAAGAGAAGCCACGCCACTTTTTAACGTGAGTTCGATAAACC
This sequence comes from Nostoc sp. DSM 114167, assembly GCF_052692655.1. Classification (NCBI taxonomy): domain Bacteria; kingdom Bacillati; phylum Cyanobacteriota; class Cyanophyceae; order Nostocales; family Nostocaceae; genus Nostoc; species Nostoc sp. DSM 114167. Next base: position 400,369 of record NZ_CP195116.1, on the reverse strand, counting down.
TCTCCCCAACCCCTCTCCGAGGCGGAGAGGGGCAGAAATATTCTTAGTTGACAACGAAAAAATTAGGGTTTCAAAGCCTCTCGAAGAGTGGGGGAGAGGAATGGAAATGGGGTTTTTAGAGCCGTCGAACTCACGTCTTTTTAACTTGGTTTGAATTAGTTCGATGAAAGACAAAGTTTTTCCGCACACTATAAAAGTAAGCTTAGGGTATAGCAAGAGGCTGGGTATCTGACAAAATCCAATGACCAATGACCAATGACCAATGATCAATGACTACGTTAATCAAATACTTCAGCAGTTCTGAAAGATTTACCAGCTTGGTCTTTAGCTGATAAAATCGGTGGCCCACTCAAGGGCCAATCTATGCCTAAATCTGGATCGTTCCATAGAATTGTGCGATCGCTTTGGGGTACGTAATAATCTGTAGTTTTGTAAAGAACTTCGGCTAGTTCTGAAAGTGCCAGAAAGCCGTGAGCAAAACCTGGTGGTATCCACAGTAAGCGTTTGTTTTTGGCACTGAGTTCATAACCTACCCACTTACCGAAGGTAGGCGAACTTTTTCTAATGTCTACGGCTACGTCAAAAATAGTGCCAGAAACAACCCGAATGAGTTTACCTTGGGGTTGTTGGATTTGATAGTGCAATCCCCGGAGAACGTTTTGTTTAGAGCAAGAGTGGTTATCTTGGACGAAGTTCGTAACAATCCCTATCTGTTGAGCAAATCTTTGGTGGTTGTAAGCTTCAAAAAAGAAACCGCGATCGTCTCCAAATACTTGGGGTTCGAGTTGGATAACTTCGGGAATTTTGGTATGTACAATGCTCATTAATATTACAAGTAATGTGCCACAGTCTTAATTGTGAGAGTAATTTAATACTTGTATTTTACAGGTATTAGAATTAAGATTTTGACTGTGGTTTTTTGTTTTGAATAAGTAAATCACGTTAGTTCAATTTGACAATCATCGCCAATCATAAATCGCAAAGCTTTAGGGCGACGGGGTGCAAGATTCAATTGTGCCCTTTGTCCAATCACACTATCAATAATGCGCTGATGAATTCCGGCAATTTTAGCACCTTCTAAAATAACGCTGTGTTCTAAATCAGTATCAATAAGTGTGACATTGTTAGCAATGCTACTATAAGGGCCAATAAAGCAGTTTTCTAAATGACAATTGCTACCAATGACTACTGGCCCCCGAATTGTGCAGTTAATTACTTTAGATTTTACCCCGATTTTGACTCGTCCAATAATCTGACTTTGGGCATCGATTTCGCCCACAACTGATGCTGTCAGATAAGTATCGAGAATTAATCTATTAGCTTCTAATAAATCATCTTTTTTACCAGTATCTAACCACCAGCCTTGGAGATTGTGGGCTACAACCTGCTTTTGCTGATTAATCAGGTATTGAATAGCATCAGTGATTTCCAACTCGCCTCTGGTGGAAGGTTGGATATTGGCGATCGCATCATAAATTAGGTGAGAAAAGAAATAAACTCCTACTAATGCCAGATTTGAAGGAGGAACTTTGGGTTTTTCAATTAATTGTAATACCCGTCCGGTTTCATCTACCTGAGCCACACCAAAGGCGCTAGGGTTAGCAACTGAACGTAAGAGAATCAAAGCATCGGGCTGTTGTTGGCTAAATTGTTGCAGAAAGTAACGTAACTCACCTAGTTGAATCAAGTTATCGCCTAAGTACATGACAAAGGGAGAATCTTCTAAAAAGGGACGAGCGACTTGGACGGCGTGAGCAAGTCCCAGTGGTTGGTTTTGTATGATGTAGGTGATGTTTGCTCCAAAGCATTCTCCATTTCCGGTTTTCCCTTGGACTTCTGCCCCGGTTTCTGGACTGATAATGATGCCAATATCAGTAATACCAGCCGCGACCATTTCTTCAATGCCATACCATAAAACAGGTTTGTTAGCAACTGGTACAAGTTGTTTTGCCCCGCTGTAGGTGAGGGGACGTAACCGTGTGCCTTTACCGCCAGAAAGAATTAGTGCTTTCATACTGCTTTCATCAGGATTTAGGATTAATTACAAGTCATTAGTCAAGATAATCTGAAAACTTGACAAAATCCCAAATCATTGCATTTAAATTCTGACGTTAGTTTATCTTTTATATGTAACGGGATAACACTTCGACAGTTGCTTTTGCTGTTTTTTCCCAACTGAATTGTTGAGAGTGAGTAATACCTTGTCTAGAAAGGCGCGATCGCAATTCTGAATTAGTAGCGATCGCCTGCATCGCCTCTGTAATTTCTCCGGTGTTGTAGGGATTGACTAGAATCGCCGCATCGCCAGCCACTTCTGGTAAAGAGGAGAGATTGGAGGTAATGACGGGAGTACCACAAGCCATTGCTTCGAGAACAGGTAAACCAAAACCCTCCCAAAGACTAGGAAAAACCAAAGCGATCGCTTGATTAATTATTTTTGGCAATTCGCTGTAAGGAACATAGTCAAGGAACTTTACCTGATTAGTTACACCCAATTCTGCAACTTGCACTTTTAAAGTCGGGGTGTAACGCGAATCAATTGGCCCTACTAACCATAGTTCATAGTCTTTGCAGTTAGGTAAGGCCGCAAAAGCACTGATGAGTCGCTGGATGTTTTTGTAAGGGTCTTGGCGGCCGATATAGAGAAAGTAGTTGCGGGTAGGTAGATTGAGAGGAAGGAAGTGAGTGCGATCGTGCGCTAAAGGAATCACAGTAATTTTGCTGGCGGGAATTTCGTAAAAATCGGTGATGTCTTTAGCCGTAGTCTGAGAGATAGAAATAATGTGTTGCGCTTGCTTAAGAACTTGAGGAGTGTAGTAGCGGTGGTAGGGTGTGAGTGGTGAGAATGGTTTGGCAAAACGCAACGGTATCATGTCAAAAGATGTGACAACAAAACGACAATTGCTATAAAGGGGTGCTTCTGGGAGCGGAGAGAATAAAAGACTCGATTTAAGGTTTTTATATATTTGTGGTAGTTGAAATTGCGTCCAGATAAGGCGGTTTAAATGACCTTTTGTACCGTGGTCTGGGGTTAAATTTGACGGGATTGGATAGCAGTCAAAATCGGGATATTTTTGCGCTACTAATAGAGTGGGTTGCAAAGATTTTAAATAAGGAAAAAGGTTTTGAGCATAGTTGCCTATACCTGTTGGTTGAGATAAGAGAATAGATAAGTTAATAATTAATTGTTTGGCAGAGGTATTATCTACTATTTTCATTAAATAATGGTTCTATAAGCGTTTAATGTTTCTTTTGCCGTTCTTTCCCAGGAAAATAATTTTGCTCTGGCTTTCCCTTTATTAATTAATTCTTGGCGGAACTGAGAATCACTAATTACTTTCAGTATTGCTTCCCCTAGTTCGATAGGGTTATTAGGGTCAACTAATATAGCAGCATCTCCTGTAACTTCTGGAATTGAAGAAGTATTAGAACTAATCACAGGAACACCTAAAGTCATTGCTTCCAATACGGGCAAACCAAACCCTTCGTAATGAGATGGATAAACGAAGACATCAGCTTTAGAGTAAAATAATGCAACTAATTCATTAGATAGGTAATTAAGATGATGAATTTGGTTTGCCCAAGGCGAATTTTCAATAGCTGCAAATATCGGTTCGTAATTCCATCCTTTCCTACCAATCAATATTAATTGATGTTCAATTTTGTATTTTTCTTTTAAAAAGTTAAAGGCTGTAATTATATTATTAATATTTTTTCTTGGCTCTATTGTGCTAACAAAAAGTAGATATGGCTTGCAAAAATCATAATTAGTTTGTTTTTCTAGAATTTGGGCAACTTCCTCAGATAAGTAATTAGGATAGTAGCGACTAGCTAAAGGTGTAACATAGACTTTTTCTGGGTCTACTTGCAAATATTCAATAATATCTTTTTTAGAGCTTTCTGAAATAGTTAAAACTAAATCTGTCCACTGTAAACATCGCTTTACTCTTTTTGTATATGTTTTTACGACTGAATCTGTATAGTTAGGATATTTAATAAAAGTCAGATCGTATATATTCATTACCTTTAAACTATTTTGACAGGGATAAACTGAGTAATTTGTCCCATGTAATATATCTGGAAAACCAAAATATTTTTCCAAGTAAGATAAACTAGGTTTAAAAGCTAAAGCTAATAATAAATCTGAGATTCTTACAGGTAAAGGCAAGAGATACTGTTGAGAAGAATTTTTAAAGCATTCAGGAAAAATGAAGTTACCCCGAAGCCAATTTTTTAATCCTGGTTGATAGACTACTCCTAACTGAAAATTTTCCTCTTTTTGTAATACATCAAGAGCGCATATTAAATTAGCAATATACAAACCAACACCACTGGGTTTTGAATCCACTGGAGTGGCATCAACTACAACTTTTAGCATCAGAATATTTAAGCTCCGCCGTTGCTCAATTTTTTTAGATCGTAATCAACCATTAACTCAACCAATTGCTCAAAAGAATGCTGAGGCTGCCAATCTAACTTTGTCTTAATTTTATTAATCGAACCAACTAACTGCACAGGTTCATCAGAGCGATAAAAAGCAGGGTCAACTGAGACATAATCTTGCCAGTTTAGACCAACGCTGTTAAAAGCACACTCAACGAGTTCTCTGACAGAGTGAGTTTCACCACTAGCAATGATATAGTCATCAGGTTGTGCTTGTTGCAACATCAACCACATAGCGTAAACAGCATCTTTGGCGTAGCACCAATCACGACGAGCATCTAGGTTACCTAATTTTAGTTCATTTGCTAAACCTAATTTAATTTGAGCAGCTGCGTGCGTGATTTTGCGAAATACAAATTCTGTCCCACGTCGAGGTGATTCGTGAGTATAAGTAATACCACAACAGTTATAAAGGTTGTATTTCTGTCGATAGTTGACAGTCATCCAGTGAGCGTATGCTTTAGCAACACCGTAAGGGTTGCGCGGACGAAAGGCGGTGCGTTCAGTTTGAGGCGATTCATCAGGTTGACCAAAAACTTCACTACTAGATGCTTGATAGAATCTAGCATCTGGTTTGCAGCGACGAATAGATTCTAAGAGGCGGGAGACACCTAGAGCTGTATATTCAGCAGTAAGAGCAGGTTGTGTCCAAGAGAGAGGAACGTAGCTTTGAGAGGCGAGATTATAAATTTCGTCAGGTTGAGCTTCCGTAATCACATCCATTAATGATGACTGATCTAAAAGATCGCCAGAAAGAATTTGGATATCGCCAGAAAGATGATTGACGCGCTCAAGATTACTGGAACTTGAGCGGCGGACTAAGCCGAAGACTTGATAGCCTTTGCTTAGTAATAGTTCAGCAAGATAAGAGCCATCTTGTCCAGTTAAGCCGGTAATGAGAGCTTTTCTAGTCACAGTTATAATCCTATTGTTAAAAAAATAAAATTTAAAAGGTTATTCACTATATGTGATGGCAAACTATTTAGTTCAAATCACGAACTTTATTTTACAATTAAGCAGTAGATACTCTATTTATGATATTTTTGTAATTTCAAGTAAGACCACAACAGTTGCCAAAGTTGTATTACTGCCGATAGTGAAAAATATCTAATGAGAATGAGCTTTTATAAACAATAAATTTAGTTTAAGCGTTTTTACGCTAGAGTCAAATTCCTATATTTAGCTCATAAAAAATTGTTTTTTAATCTCCTTTTCAGAAGTTTTTTTAGGAAGTTCTAAAACATCTATATATGCTTGAGTTACTTGCTTTGCTGCTTTCGACCAGGAAAAATTATTAGCTTGTCTTGGACTATTAAACCTCAACACCTGACGCAATTTGTCATCTTGAAGTTTTGCAAATCCTGCCACGATATCAGCTTCATTTGTAGGATCTACATATAAAACTGCATCTTTGCCAACTTCAGGTAAACTCGTAGTATTAGAAGTTATAACAGCTGCGCCAAGATTCATTGCCTCTAAAACTGGCAATCCAAATCCTTCATAAATTGATGGATAAACAAATGCCCAACAATTTTTATATAGCCAGTTTAGTGTATCATCATCCACATACCCTAGTCTACGAATATGCTTAGTCAAGCCTATACTAACAATGAAACTTTCAAGATCGTCTTCTAACCATCCTTGCCCTCCTGCTAAAACCAAAGGTTTAGGATCGTTATAAATATCGATATATTTCTTATATGCCAACAAAGTCCGGCGTAAATTTTTCCTTGGTTCTAAAGTACCTACAGAAAGCCAAAAATGATCGGGTTCAAGGTTAGCAACCGGTTTTTCTTCATCACCATCCTGAAAACGACTTCCTAAATAGACTACACGAGTTCTTTCTATTGGAAAGTGGGGAAATATTTCCAGAAATCGTTGTCTAGAATATTCAGAAATAGCAATAATTAAGTCGGCTTGCATTGATGCACTGAAAACACCATTAAAACAATTCCATCGGTTTTCTTCAGAAGTATATTCTGGATGATCGAGGAAACTCAGATCGTATAGAGTATAAACCAACCGAGCAGAATTAAAACGAGGACATGAAAAGTTATTCCCGTGAACAACATCTGGATTCCCTAATTTCTCTTCATCAATTGCTGCTGAACTACTCCAAAAAGCTAGAGACTCATGATGTGAAAAATTATCTAGTAAATGAGTACAATTACTTTTATTAAAGCGGCACGTGCTAATTCTATGCTCTGGGTCCCAAAAAGTATTTCCAAATGCTGAGTAAAGGAAATACTCATTATTGTTGTTGCAATTTACTAGATGTTTTATAAGACTATCAGCAAAATATCCACATCCTGCCTTGGATTTTCCAGTTTGACTAATATCAAAACCAATTTTCATAACCTTTTCAATAGTAAAACTAAATTTTTAATCAAAAATATATTGGCAGCAATTAACCACCAAATCATCTTGACTGATGCATTGATTGAAATCGATTTTTTCCAATGATAAAATGACCACAGGCTATTAAAAATTAGTGCATTCACAAAAATCATGTTTTGAATAGGTTTTGTTCTGTCTAACTTCCAAGTCTCTTCTATCTTTACGTGTGCGTAAGCAAAAATCCATTTATCTGGTACATTTCCAAATTTGGAATGCATCATATTATTTATTTCATAATGCACAGCTATCCGTTGACCCAGTGTTTTATTAGTCTTGTATAGGCGAGAACCAGAAAGCTTGCGTGGTATATAATGAAATGGTGTATTCTTCGCATAACGAAGCCACAACTCATAGTCCATACAGTACTTGAGAGAATCATTCAAGTTGCCATATTTTTTAACTAGATTACGGCGGAAAAATACGGATGGTTGGCAGAGAAAACAAGTTTCGATTAAACGTTGATAATTCCAATCCTCAGTCGGATAAGCTTCAATAACTCGGTCTTGTTCATCAATGTGATCGGCATCACCATATATAGCTTGTACATTGGGATAAGATTCAAAAATTTCTTTAATTACTTTAAAAGTTCCTGGATAGTAAATATCATCAGAATTAATCCAAGCAATTATGTCACCTGTGGTCATAGCGATACCTTTATTAACGGCATCTGCTTGTCCTTTATCAGGTTCTGAAACCCACTTTATGTACTTCTCATAATTTCTTAAGATTTCTACAGTCCCATCGGTACTAGCACCATCACAGATTACATACTCCATTTCTGTATCTGCCAATTGTTGAGATAGCACACTCTGTATAGTTCTTTCTATAAAACAACCCTGACCAAAAGAAGGTGTAATAACGCTAAATTTCAAGTTCACACCACACTCTCTAATGCTAAAATTGAAGTAGATTACCCATCAACTAAGTTTACTTGACAATGGCGCACCATTAACCCAAGCCGACGTTGATCCGAGTTCAGATTTAGTTGACTAGGTTGAAAGCTAGGCGATATTTGCACTGTTACCACTTCACCTGTAGGCAAAAGTGGCCAAATAACTTTCTGTGATTCGCCCCGAAGGCAATTGTAAGAAGCTTTTCTCTTTTTAGTGCGTAATTTTATCGTGGCTTTAGAGGTTGGATAAAATTCAGGAGTTTCAAACAAAATCTCTAGAGTTCGTCCTGACAAACCTGGCTCTATGGAAATATGAAACTCAGGTGCTGACCAACCATCATCATAAATGCCAGAAATCATGGTTTGAACTAATGTCTTTTGATTTAAAGCCTCTTTTTCAAATATACTTAAATATTGGCAAGCCATTTCCTTACCATCAAATAGCTCTAATCTTTGAAACCCTTTTTTGACCAGTTGTTCAACTAATAATTGATTACCGCTAATCTTTGCCAAACATGATGCTATCTCATCTGGTTTTCGAGGATCGAAATAGATAACGGCATCTCCTCCAACTTCTGGTAAGCTAGCAGCATTACTAGATAATACTGGCTTACCAAATTTCATTGCCTCTAAAGTTGGAATCCCAAATCCTTCATATAATGAAGGGAAAATTAAACATTGACAACCTTGCCAAACAGCTGTTAATATCTCTTGATTTAAAAATCCTAAAAATATGATATTTTCGCTCAAACCCATAAGGTCTACTGCTTCCTTTAAGTTATTTTCTTCATGTTCTAATGCACCTGTAAAAACTAAATCTAAAAATGAATTTGGAAACTGTTTTTTATATATTCCATAGGCTGTTAAGAGTATACGATGGTTTTTGTGTGGCCAATAGTTAGCAGGATAAAATGCATATTTTCGTCCTGCTAAACCTATACTGCTGAGATGCTCTATAACAGTGCTTTCATTTAATTCAACTAGGCGTTCATGAATAGAAATCGGTACAACAGCAAGTTGATCGGGGGGCGTTTTAAAATGCTTGATAAATGATTGGCGTGTAAAATCTGAAATGCAAATGATTTTTTGAGACTTATTAAGAAGCTCAACTATAAATTTTGTTCGATGTTGCTGTTCTTGAGCAGTAAAAAAAAAATGATAGTCTAAATGCTGTAAATCATAAGCAATAGCTACTAGCGGAATATCTTTTTCGGCATATGTTGGTGCAGAAAAAGGGCAAAATAATAAATCAATATTATTTTTTTTCAGTAGAGAGCTAGAGCCTATAAACTTATTGAATTTCAAGTTAATTTTATTAAATACTTTTTCTCCCAGTCTAGATAAAATCCCCCATTTCTGTTTTTTAGGTGCATTAATTAAATTAGGAACTAATAGTCGCTCCATCCTTTTAGTCTCGTATTGGGCTAATTCTAAATGATTCCAAGGAGCTGTAAGGAGCAAGAAATAGTGATGAGGAGCTAACTTTTGAAATTGTGTGAGTAGTGTCAATACTAAAATTTTAGCACCTCCATTTTCACCACCAGGTCGTAGAGGAGTTAAATCTATAGCAATTTTTAGAGATGATTTTAATTCGCTCATATGGTCATTAATATATTCAACTTTTGAGCCTATAATTTGTATCCTACAACTGCATAATCTTGTGCTCCATAGAAGTAGTCATTAAATCGTTCAGCTACCTCAGAACCACTGACTTTATAACTTTCTGGATAAGGGTGAAGATCCATGACTTTTACTTGGTGTAGACCTTGGGTTTCAAGAATAAATTTAATCATAGAGCTTGGCAAGGGATTATGATGAGTTGGATCAAAATAAAAATTACAGCTACCAACTAATACATTTTGAGGATTTGGTGTTTCAAAAATCGCTAATCCTCCAGGCTTAAGTATCCTGACTACTTCATTGAAAAACTTCATTAATATTGGAAAAGTTAGATGCTCAATAATATGAAAGCCAGTTATCATTCCTAAGCTAGTATCTGGTAAAGATTGCACATAAACCATTAAATCTGCTTCTATCACCTCAAATCCCCTTGAGCGGGATTGTTCTACCATTACTTTGTTGATATCCAGACCTTTGGCTGTATATCCAGACTTTTGTAGTAACTCCAGCCATTCACCACGTCCACAACCTACATCTAAAATTGGAGATTCAGGTGTGCCTATCTTTGCTTGCTCAATCAATGGCAAATAAACTTTTAATCTGTCTAATATTTCTTCCCGACTACCTCGAAACTGCTCTTCAAATGCAGCATAAAAAGCATCTAAAAAGTGCATATCTTCATTTACAAAGGTTTCTAATTCCTTTTGGCTAAAAGGTTCTGGCAAACGTTTTTTTGCATCTTCCAAAAACACTGTTATTAAACGCTTTAGCTGCATTAAATCATTTTTGAGGTAACTATCGTTTCTGATATAATGCTCATTGATTTCTTGAATACGAGCATTTGCTGTATTTATACGATTATCTGTTGTAATTAATTGATTGCCCATTCTTTCAATACGAGCATCTACAATATTTTTATGCTCATCTATTTCTTGTACTAGACGATTCAGGGTATCCAAACGTTCTTGAATGCCAGTTAGCCAGTTGGTAATTAAAGTATGAATAGCATTTATGCTGTCATCTATTCTTTGGATACTGTTATCCAGAGTAACTAAGCGCTCGTCCACCCCTTGAAAGCGATTCTCTACAGCAATCAAGCGCCTATTTAGTTGTTGGATGCTGTTATCTAGAGTAACTAAGCGCTCATCCAATCCTGGAAAACGATTATCCATAGCAATCAGGCGCTCATCCAATCCTGGAAAACGATTATCCATAGCAATCAGGCGCTCATCTAGCCCTTGGATGCTGTTATTCATAGCAACCAGGCGCTCATCCAATCCTGGAAAGCGATCATCCATAGCAATCAGGCGCTCATCTAGCCCTTGAATGTTGTTATCCACTTGCGTTTTTAAAGTCGCAATGTGTTCCACTAGCTGGTGATTAAGTGCTACAGACTCTTTTAGAGAATTAATTATACTAAAATTGATTTCTCGTTGATCTTTAAAGATAAAGTTCATGATTTTTAGAATAATTTTTTGCAACTTACCATTTAAATTGAAAGGAAAAAGATTAAGTTTATCTGGCCACTTTGTACGGGCAAGTGAGCGAGATTCTGCATTGTTGAGAAAATTTTCAATATGACTAATACTTAATTTCAGTTTCGATATGTCTAGATTAGATTGTAAACCCGCTAAGTGAGAGTTAACTTGGCTTTTTCTCACCTGCTCAACAATTTTTTGTATTAATTCATCAATCTTGATTTCTGGATCGTTAGATTCAATCATTTTTTATATTTTTAAGTAATATATAAATTTCCCTTTTACGGGATTATCTGTTTGACTATTTTTGCTGGAATCCCTGCTACAATATGATAACTAGGAACATCGCATTTAACAACAGCACCTGCCGCTACTACAGAATTCTTGCCAATTTTGCAGGGGCCAATTATAGTGACATTACTTGCGATCCAAGCCCCTTCTTCAACTACAATATCATTTCCTTCTGTTGGAAAATTGTTCATCCTCTCTAGTCCAAACTTTTTATAGTCGTGAGTTCCAGTTATTACACTAACATTGTGCCCAAAAAAAACATATTCTCCGATTACTATATTTCCCGAAGATAAGTTAAATAATGCATTATTTACTACGCATGTATTTGACAATTTTAGTCTTTGAGGTTCGCCAAAAACCAAGTATTCTTTTAAGCTTACATCTTTGATGCGCCGATCAAAATAGCCTTGGGTTAGAGATTGCTTGAGGTAAATATCAAAATATAATTTAATCCAGCTTTCGAGCTTAGATTTAAAATAATTTTTAACTATTGTGTACATAGCGATTCCTCATAGAGTCCGATCTTTCTGCCAGATACTTGAAAGACTCCTTCTACCAAATCATTTACTGCTGCTTGTATAACTATGGCATTCTGAATCCAGTCCAGCATTTCTAAATTTTCGTGTGTTCCATCTCCAAATGCTATATCTAAGGCATAATTACCACCAGCTAAGTGAGGCCAAATAAACTCAAAATCAACTGTTGCTCTTCCTATTTCTGATTTAGATAGCCAGTAGTTAGCAAAATTTTTATCTAAGAGTTCTGTACTCCATCCTGATAAAACAGTTCTCAATCTATCCAGTAGCGCTATACCAACATTTGGCTTTCTAACTTTATCGTGTCTGAATGTAGTGATTCTAATTTTTAATACATCTCCTGGATAAACCAACTCAATAGGTTTACCCTGACTATCTAACACAGAAATATGCTCAATTTCTGCACGTCCTGTACCAAATCGTTCAAATCCATAAAAAGCCATATATGGCTTTTTAGTAAAAGGATTTGATTCTTTTATAGTGATTTTAGTCAAATCAATTTCTTCTTCATTAGCACGAATATTCTCATTCTTATTTGAATCCAAATTTATGCTAGTTCTTTTATTGACTTCTTCATGCACCCATGCTTGATAGTGTTTACATACTTCAGCAGGTTGTCCAGTATCTACAATAATTCCTTGATTAATCCAGATAGCTTTAGAGCAAAGACGTGATACAGATCCTACATCATGGGAGACAAATAAGATTGTTCCTCCGGAATCTTGAAAATCTATAATTTTTGCCATACAACGATGGACAAAAATACCATCACCTACTGCTAAAGATTCATCTACAATTAAAATTTCTGGGTTAACGTTAATTGCTACTGAAAATGCTAAACGAACAAACATACCGCTAGAGTATGTTTTGACTGGTTGTTCCATGAAATCGCCAATTTCAGCAAAGGAAGCAATTTTGTCAAACTTTGCTTCTATTTCTGCTCGGTTTAATCCTAAAATCTGTCCATTAAAAAATACATTTTGTCTGCCTGTAAATTCAGGATTAAATCCGCTACCTAGTTCTAGTAAAGCTGAAACTCTGCCGTGAACGGATACCTCTCCTATGGTTGGTGTCAAGGTTCCAGCAATAATTTGTAGCAATGTACTTTTACCAGAACCATTTTGACCAATAATTCCTAGTGTCTCTCCTTTATTAATTTCCAAGTTAATATTATTTAATGCCCAAAACTCTTGAGCGTGGCTCTTACCAGGTAGTAAAATTTCTTTGAGTCTATCTACCGGACGAGCATAGCGCTTATAGCTCTTTGAGATATTCTTCAGGGAAATTGCAATCTCCTCACCCATAATACCGCATACTTAAACTACTAAAGAATTTTACACGCTACAACTTTATCAATTAAAAAATATTTACGTAATTAAAATTTTGGCTTTTTATTGAATCAGGTTGCTATCTATTCACTATATAGGTAACATTAGCATTTGCGTGTTTTAAAAGCGCTTTAATAATGAAAGCTGCCTATAAAACATCTGCAAAGGCTGGACGCAAATGCTTGTACACTGTAAAACCACAACAAAATATAATTGTTGCGATCGCACCAGCAACTCCCCATTCACCCCAATGCTTCACCTCTCCAATTAAAACAATGTCGCGATAAACTTCTGCGATCGCTGCCATTGGATTTAACCAGAATATCAAACTCCGCCATTCCTCTGGAATTGCTGATACTGGATAGACAAGCGGTGTTATATAAAACCAAATATTTAAAATTACTCCTAAAGTCTGCGGGATATCTCGCAAAAATACAGTTAGTCCGGCTGTTAAATAGCCAAACCCTGCTGTTAGCAATAGCTGTGTTAACCAGATCAAGGGTAATAGCGCCAAGCTAGTATGTAAAGTATGAGCATTGATCGCCACAAAAAAAATCAATGCCATTAAACCAAAGGAACTCTCAATGAATGTTGACAAAATTGGCACTAGGGGTAATAAAGCTAAAGGAAATACCACCTTCTTGACCAAATTCGGTTGTCCTAGTACCGAATTTGCGGACTGCATTAAACCACCAGTAAAAGCAATCCAAGGAAGTAACCCTGCAAATAACCATAAACCAAAGGTGAAATCATTTGCTGGTAAACCTTTGAGTGTAGTCAGCTTCACCTTCAGTACGGTAGAGAACACATAAGTATAAATCAGTAATTGTGATAACTGATTTAGTAAAGGCCACAAGTTACCCAAAACAGAACCTTTGTAACGCGCCTCTAAATCCCGGCGTACTAGAGTTCTTAGTAAGTCGAACTTTACCCATAACTGTTCATCTATGGGTAAGATGCGCCTCCATCTCCCTACCTTACGTACAACTCCCCGCATTGTCGGCAACAATTTCTGCTTCCTCGCTTACTATTCACTATCCGCTCACCTAATTACTCTCACTGAAGCCTATTATATTTATGAAAGTTCCTTTTACAGGGACACATAAAAAATATCCAACAACTTCTTGTGAGATGGGTGTCTCACCCACCTTTAGCTAGCCGTGGGCAGGATGCCCACCTCATATTGGATAATTTATTTGTTGGAAATCTCTTCAGTGCTTTTAAAATATATCATCACAAGAAAATTGTATCCAAATTATCTTGGCGATTATACAATAAATAAAATATTGTCAATTGTATTTTTACCACAAATATAACGTCTGTTTGTCAGGCTCATTCTTTGTTAAAGATGCGAGTTTTTGCTTAACTCAAGGTATCTGGATCGATTCCTTGCGATCGCAAATACTCTGCTAATCGCTCAGCCCGTTGATGTTCCTGTTCAGCCCGTTGATGTTCCTGTTCAGCCCGTTGGCGTTCCTGTTCAGCCCGTTGATGTTCCTGTTCAGCCCGTTGGCGTTCCTGTTCAGCCCGTTGGCGTTCCTTTTCAGCCCGTTGGCGTTCCTGTTCAGCTTGTTCTTTTCGAGTCGGCATCCAACCCGCAGAATTATACCAACGCAGCCACAAACCTGTTGTCTGCTGATAACTACCTTGCCAAAGACCTAATCCTAGCTCTAACTCTTCTAACCATAAGCGGTTCTCTGGTAAAGATATTGCTTCGTAACGAGTGCCATTGAGCTTAAAGGCACGTAAATTATTTTCATAGCGATCGTAGATAACGTAGTAGGGAACCCGTAAAATCTGTTCATATACTTCCCACTTCGTTGGGGGTCGGTTTACTTCGCGCAGTGTTTTTCCTAAGTCTTCTTGTTCTGTACCAGGTGAAAGTAATTCAACTACTAAAAATGGATCGATTCCTTCTTGCCAAATAACGTAACTTAAACGCAGGTCTTGCTGTTGGCTAGCACTAGGTAATCCTAAAACCATGTACCAATCAGGACGCTTGTACCACAAAGGATGGCGAGGATCGTAGTAAAGATTTAAGTCGCTGACAAGTAAAATTTCCTCAGATGGATAAGCAAGAGGCTGACAAGTTTCACTGAGCAAATCTGCCTGAATCCGGTGAAATTCATCTGGCAAACCTGATTCCCCCACTAATTCACTGGGTAAATCATACATCGTAGGCATTGTTTCTTGTGGCGGACGGGGTGGATCTGTTTGATACATAACTACTACCTTGATTGCTGAACTCAAGTTATCTGGATGAACCTCTAACGATCGCAAATGTTCCACTACCACTAATCCTTGCGATCGCATCTGTTGTTAATTTTAAATTCTTAGGTCAGAAGTTAGGAGTTACGATTCTCTCCCTCACTCCCTCATCTCCCCTGAATTTGTGAGAGCAGAGTCACGGATTCCGCTAAACTGAGACTTGGTTTATCTGAATTGTAATCAGGCATGGAAATCGGACAAAAGGTTAAAGTCTTTCGTTTACGCGATCGCGTTTCTCCCCCAGTTGTAAAAAAACTCGGACAAGTGGGTATCATCCAAGGCTACAAAGTTACTGATGGTCGTGGAATCGGTGTAGTGGTTCAGTTTGAAGACAATACTTCCACTTGGTTTTTTGAAGATGAAATCAAACCTGTGTAGTAGTAAAAAACTCAGCTTTGGGTTTTTCTTTGGCTGTGAAGTTGAAAGCACAGGTTGAGAGTCTATGTTGAGTGCTAAGTTGGAGTTGAAAAGATCGGCGGTGAAAATAGGAATCAACTAATGGCTCTAATATTGACATTTTTGGGCAAAGGCGGCACCGCTCGTACCAAAATTGCGATCGCCGCCGCCAAATTATTGGCAAGTCAAGGCAAGCGCGTACTTCTAGCAGGACAAGCAGAACCAACATTGTCAATCCTGTTGGGTACTCCCATTACTGCCGAACCTCAAGAAATTTCTCCCAAGTTACAGGCGGTACAGTTTCAAGCATCTGTACTGCTTGAGCGCAACTGGGACGAAGTGAAGAAACTGGAGGCGCAATATCTCCGCACGCCCATCTTCAAAGACGTTTTTGGTCAAGAACTGGTAGTCTTGCCGGGGATGGACAACGCCTTAGCGCTGAACGCTATTCGCGAATATGATGCCAGTGGCAAATATGATGCGATCGTCTACGATGGCACAGGCGACTCTTTAACGCTGCGAACGTTGGGTTTACCAGAATCTCTGAGTTGGTATGTCCGGCGATTTCGGCAATTATTTGTCAACTCCGATTTGGGGAAGACGATTACTGAATCGCCCTTGATTCAACCGCTGATTAGCAGTTTTTTCAATATTAACTGGACAGCAGATAACTTTGCAGGACCCACTAACCAAGTCAATAATTTCTTAGAAAAGGGGAGAGCCGCTCTCGCCGATCCTAAGCGTCTCGCTGCTTTCTTAGTCACCACAGGAGATCAAATTGACGTAGCAAATGCTCGTTATTTATGGGGTAGCGCTCAACAAATTGGTTTAACTGTCGGTGGTGTTCTGCTTGTGTCTCCTAAGACAAACGTCAATCTGTCAGAGGAATTTATACCCTTACCTGTGAGCGTTGTTCCCGACTCGCCCACGGGTGACTGGCAACCACTGATAGAGGCTCTACCCAACTTTGAAGCACAAGCTTTACAGGCTCCCAAACCTATTGAAATAGACATCCACAATCGTCAAGTACGCTTATTCTTGCCAGGATTTGACAAAAAGCAAGTCAAGCTCACCCAATATGGGCCAGAAGTGACTGTAGAAGCAGGAGATCAACGACGCAATATTCCCTTACCCCCAGCCCTGAGTGGCAGACCGGTTGCTGGAGCAAAGTTTCAGAATCATTATTTGATAATTTCGTTTTAAGTTAGGAACAAAGTTAGGAGTTAAGAATGAGGAGTTAGAAATAAGAATAATAATTTATAACTTCTAACTCCTAACTAGCAATTCATAACTTCTAACTTCTAACTCATTAATAAACCTTATGTCAGAATCAACTCCCATTCCCCCAGACCCTAACCCATCTGAAGTAATAGACTCAGTGGCAAATAATTTCAATGAGCAAGCGATCGCATCTGCCGATCGCAGTGCGAAAACTAGGCAGATGTTGGGGATGAAAGGTGCAGCGTCTGGAGAAACTTCGATTTGGAAAATTCGTTTACAGCTCATGAAGCCGATCACCTGGATTCCCCTAATTTGGGGTGTAGTCTGTGGTGCGGCTTCTTCTGGTAACTATACTTGGACGCTGGAAAATGTGTTAAAGGTAGCAGCCTGTATGTTATTGGCTGGGCCATTGATGACAGGTTACACCCAAATCCTTAATGATTACTACGATCGCGAAATCGATGCCATCAATGAACCTTATCGCCCGATTCCCTCTGGAGCAATTCCCTTACCCCAGGTAATTATTCAGATTTGGGTATTACTGATTGCTGGCTATGGTTTGGCATTTGCGCTCGATGTGTGGTCTGGTCATGAATTCCCGACAATTACAGCGATCGCGATTATCGGTTCTTTCATCGCTTATATTTATTCTGCGCCTCCCCTGAAACTCAAGCAAAACGGCTGGTTAGGTAGCTACGCCTTGGGTGCAAGCTACATTACTCTACCTTGGTCTACAGGACACGCTTTATTTGGCGAACTCAATTCCACAATTGTGATCTTGACAATGTTCTACAGCTTGGCTGGATTGGGTATTGCCATTGTCAATGACTTCAAGAGTGTAGAAGGCGATCGCCAGCTAGGATTAAATTCACTACCCGTAATGTTTGGCATCACCACTGCGGCATGGATTTGTGTAGCGACAATTGATATATTTCAAGGATTGATTGCAGCTTATCTCGTTAGCATCCACGAAAATTTGTATGCAGCAATACTAGTACTCTTAATCATTCCGCAAATCACCTTGCAGGATATGTATTTTCTACGCGACCCTGTGAAGAACGATGTTAAGTACCAAGCCAGCGCCCAACCGTTTCTTGTTTTGGGAATGCTGGTAACAGGTTTAGCGCTGGGTCATGCTGGTATTTAATATACTTCTCAGTAGAGTTATGAATTAGGAGTTAGGAGTTAATATACTTCTAGCTGCTAATTTATATCAGGAAATGCTGTGTTAGAACTGATATCTTTTCTCATTCATGGGATTCAACCTTTGTTAGTCCCGATTTGTTTTGTCGTTGCTTGGACTGTAACTGTTCTCGTTGTTTTGAGTCTGTGGACGGCGGCGCGAGATAGCGTGGCTACAGCCAAGCAAATGCATCAAATCCCCTGTACTGGTTGCCAATTCTTTACCGACAATTACCGTCTTAAATGTACTGTACGCCCATCTATTGCCAATACAGAAGAAGCAATCAATTGTTTGGACTATCAACCGAAAACAAATCCTTATCTCTATTAAGGCGATGAGAGAGAATAACTCCTAACTCCTAACCCCTAACTTCTAACTCCTAACTATTGCCCAATT
The DNA here is from genome assembly GCF_052692655.1 of Nostoc sp. DSM 114167. Lineage (NCBI taxonomy): Bacteria > Bacillati > Cyanobacteriota > Cyanophyceae > Nostocales > Nostocaceae > Nostoc > Nostoc sp. DSM 114167. The sequence continues at coordinate 381,920 of NZ_CP195116.1, read as the reverse complement.
TCTAACAATATCTTTAAAACACCCCGACTCTGAGCGCGTTCAAAAGCTGCAAGCCCTTCAATAAGAGGATAGGTGGCGTGAATCAGGGGTTGTACGTCAACTTTTCCTGTGGCTAGTAGCTGGAGAGCCGGAGTAAAGGGGCCACAACGGGAGCCGATGAGGGTGATTTCATCCACTACTAAGGAAGAAACATCTAGGCTGAGGTTGCCAGCATAAGTACTTTTGAGTACAAGCGTACCACGGGGACGAAGGGCGCGGCGGGCGATCGCAAATCCTTCTGGATTGCCTGTGCATTCTACTGAGATATCGAAATATCTATCTGTAACATTATCAGCTAGACTCGTTTTTATTCCCCGTGCTTCTAAGTTAGCCAGTTTTTCTCGATGACGCCCCACAGCTACGAGTTCACAGCCTGTTAGAGCTAGTGTCTGAGCTACTAATTGCCCTAGTTTGCCATCTCCAACTACTAGCACCCGATGGTTTGGATGCAATGGCACTTGCTGCTGAATTTCCAAAGCTGCTGCTACAGGTTCAGTAAATGTTGCTACTTCTGTCGGCACATTATCGGGTACTAAATGCAGGTTTTCCACCGGCAAACAAAGATATTCACTAAAGGCACCGTTGCGATTGACAATACCCAAAACAGTACGATTTTCGCAATGAGTTGGTTGTCCGCTACGACAAAACCGACAATGCCCACATACAGCATTGATTTCTCCAACTACGCGTTGGTTAACTAAGTGCTCTGGCCCTTGTTCGACAATGCCGACAAATTCATGCCCTAAAATCCCAGTGTAGGGATAGTAGCCTCTAAGTAGTTCCAGATCGGTGTTACAGATACCTGCACGCAAGACGCGTACTAAGGCTTCTCCCTGTGGCGGCTCAGGAACCGGAATATCTGTGCGTAATTGCAACTGCTTATTTTCGAGCCAAAGTCCTTTCATTTCTCTTCACATCCTTTGCCTAATTATATTGTCAATATCACTTTGAAAAATGTTTGCCAATATAGGGGCATACATCCGTAACCCCATACCCACACCTATGTCTCTGTAGAAGGTATTTCTTTAATTTTGGTTACATCAACTTTGCTTAACCAAGTAACTAAATCGTCTGAGCCAAGTGCAATTTCACTTCCCAGGGTTTTGATATAAAGAAGTCCGTCACTGATAATTAAATCTCTAATTGGGTACCATGAATCTCGTGTTCTAATCAGAAGTTCTAACGGAATCCCTAGTCTTGAACTATGCTTGCAATATTTCCACCAGGCTCGCCATAGAATTACACATTTAGTACAATTCATCTGATAGCCTTTGGGAACTTCGCAGTATTGATACTGATAGAAACCCCGACTATCTACTTCTCCTTTCAGGATATAACTATATTCTGCTAATGCCTGATTTATTAATTCCCACTGGGTTGATTTTGGAGAAATCGAGAATTCAGATCGGGTGTTAGATAGTTGAGCAGTGGCAATTACGCCTTCAGATTTTGCTGTCAGTTGGTTGATTTTAAACACTGTTTGCGCTGTCAAAACAGGATTTGACAACAAAACGTCTTTTTTCTGAATAGAGTTTTCTACAAACTCTCGAATTAAATCTAGATTAGACAACATAAAATTTTTATACTAAATTAACCAGTGTGATGACAGCCACAACACTACTTGAATTAATAACTACACTGGTCTGGCGCTGAAATCGGGATTATTACTAGCTTTATTTATACTCAATTCTTTGTTTAACTAGGGTTTTGTTAAGTTTAATATCGGTTATGCTATTTTCCACTAGGCTGGTTAACAAGATCGCTGTTTCCAGTTTAACGAGCTGCAAATTAATGCAAATTAAATTTTTACGGCTTCGAGAAAAGGTTGAAATACCGGAATTAATTCGGGACGACTAACCACAAGGGTGGGAAAAGAGCGATCGCTATAATCTTCTCCCGGTAACAATGGAAACGGCTCTGACTTCAGCGAAGCCCAAACTCCACCAGCAGCTTGGACAATTACCCAAGCTCCCGCTAAGTCCCAAACTTTTGGTGTCGCCTCAATCCCACCGAGAGTAGCCCCAGTAGCAACTGTCAAAAAGTTATAGCTAGCTACACCCAACATCCGAATTTTGCAGGGAAAGCCGTTTTTGATAACTGCGGTGCTGCGGGAACAAAGGTTAAAAAAGTGATTGTTGCTAGGACTATCTATACTAATGTGGATGGGATGGTGGTTGAGAAATGCTCCTGTTGGTGTTGCTAAACCAGATGAACCTGCCCAGAAACCATGAAAAGCTTGATTCAAGGTTGGTGCGTAAATATAACCAAAAATGGGTGTACCTCGATACAGTAAACCCAAAGATATTGTCCAGATGGGAATACCGCGTGTAAAGTTGGTTGTACCGTCTAGAGGGTCAATTACCCAGCACCACTCAGTATCGGGAAATGAGCGTTCGCTCTCTTCGCTCAAAATGCCGTAGCCAAAGAAACTAGAAGCGATCGCATCCCGAATTTCCCGATCTGCCCATTTATCGGCTTGTGTCACCAGACTACCATCAGCTTTTTGGTCAGCCTGTACTTGCCCAAAATCTTGCATTAGCTGCTTACCCACTCTGGTAGTGGTAGTTTGGGCAAAATCAAGAATTGTTGTCCAAAAATCATTCATTGCTTATTAGTCATTTGTCATTTGTCATTGGTCATTTGTCACTTGTACTGAGCGTATCGCTCTCATGGAAAGCTCCGCTAACGCATAGCGTCTCGTAGAGAAGCCGAAATATTGGTCATTTGTCCCATGCCCAATGCCCCATGCCCCATGCCTCATACAGTTTAGTCTAAATCGCTTTCTAAAACTGAAGCGATCGCTTGCTTTGTACTTGTTTGAAATTCTGTGATGTTCACCCGATTCAGAAACCAAATCGATAGCACCATTCCCACGGCTTCTAGAACGAATACCAATCCATAAGCTAACTCTGCGCTAGGTAACAGCTTGCGTCCAATATCCAAAACTGTACCTCCAATGACCACGGCGATTCCTCTAGAGATGGACTGCGCTAATCCCCATGCCCCAATAAACGTACCTGCGGCTTCTGCTGCTGTCAGATCCAACATCAAGCTAATTGCGGCTGTAGTTAAGAAACCTGTGGCTAAACCGAACAAGACCAAACTTAGTTTAAGAACTGCTGCATTAGCTGTGAATCCTGAGATACCTAGCAATATTGCACAGAATGCTACCAACATACAGCCAAAACGTGCAGTTCTGCGTTTACCCAAACGCGGGATAATATAAAAGCCCGTAACGCCGTAAGCAATCAATAGACCTGTTCCATAAAAAATATTTAATTTGGTACTTTCCGCTAGGGGCATTTTAAACACTTGACCCGCATAAGGTTCCAAAATCGGGTCTTGCATAAACAAACTGATAGTCATCACCAATAAAAAGGTGAAGAATATACCTGTTTGTGGGCTAGCTGTCAAGATTTTCCAAGCGTTGTTTAGAGTGATGCTATCTTCTCGGTTCACCAGTGTGGAACGGGTTGAGTATTGAGAGTATTTTTTTTCTACGCCGAATGTGGCGGCGATCGCTAAACCAAATACAATTGCTGGGACAATAGTAAACAATCGGTTGATTACTGGCTGCAAGGTTTCTACAGTTGCTTCTGGCGTTAACTGCTTGAGCAAACTAGCACTAATAATTGCGCCAACAATAATCCCCACCATTAGCATCGACCAAACCACACCGACTACTTTAGAACGGTTATCTTCTTCAGATATATCCACCAACAAAGCAGCAAAGGCAGTACCGCTAGCACAAATTCCTAGACCGTATACAGCGAAAACTAAAGCCAAAAGTGCTGTCCAGCCGATTGTTTGGGTTGTCCATACCCAAGCACCTGCACTATTTCCAGCAAGATTCATCTGCCACATTACTTGTACAGCTAAAAATGCTGCGATCGCAAATATTGCCGCGCCCACCCAAACATAAGCTGTGCGGTGGTTTCCCCATAACGGCTTGGCATCGGAAATCTGGCCAAACCACACACGGGAAGGAGCAACAAATAAAGGTAGTGCTAGAACTACTGAAACCAGCGTCGCCGGAATTGCTATTTCTTGAATCATGACTCTGTTGAGTACGCCCAGAGTCAAAATAGACATCATACTCAACCCCATTTGAAATAAACCCAGCCGGAACATAGTTAGCAGGTTTACTCTTGGCACAGATAGGGATTTTGTTTTGGTATCAAATACTTCACCGCTTGCCATAGCTACTTTTTCGTATGGTTTATAAAATATAGTCTTTCTTTAATTAAGAATAAACTGTTCGATATTCCAAAAAACCGATAATTTTGGCACATCAGTTTTTGGGTTTGGCGGGAGACACCGCAGCATAAGGTACATAAAACTTTTTGTTAATTCAGAGCTTGTTGTGCAACCATAACTAGATTAAATGCGGTTGGGTATTAATAGAGGCTAACTCAGATAGTTGCTTGCTTATCCCTGCCTTTTACCGTTAATACTGATGTTCTCGTTGGCGATTGCTATCTAGATGTAGCATTCACATCTCACTATTTTAAAATTTCTTAAGGTTATCAGGGATATGGAAGATATATTAAACCAATACTGTAAACAAGATAATCCTGGTCTACTTCTCCTGAGTATGCTAACTGGTTCTGGTAAAACCTACAACGTTCTAAAGTTTATACATTCTAATTACAAGGAGTTTGTCAAGCAAGAGAGAAAGATTCTGTTTATTACCAACCTCAAGAAGAACTTACCTACCGACGAACTCAAGAAACTTTTTATCGAAAATGGAGATGAGGAAGATTTTGAGAAATATTTTCTTTTTATTAATTCTAATGTAGATACTGTTATCAATAGGTTACTTGAAATTGATAACCAAATTCCTGAGCAATTTAAAAACGAAATATATTTAGAACTAAAAAAAGATATAGAGTTACTAAAAAATGAACAAGTGCCTAGCAGCTTTAAAGAAAAGATTAAAATAGATATTCGTAAAAATGTTGAGCCTGCATTCCGAGATATTATTCAGAAAACATTGACCAAGAATTTTCAAACAAAAAAAGCTCGGTTTTTGGCTATAAAGAATAATCAAGACTACCAATGGATTGGAGAACTTTATCCTGCCGTATTTACAGATGAGAAAACTATCTTATTTCTTAGTATAGATAAGTTCGTCGCTCAAAATTCAACACTTGTGGAACCATCATATTACTTTTACGAGCGGTTGATTAATGAGTCAGTTATTTTTATTGATGAGTTCGATACTACCAAAGACGCTGTACTCAAAAATATTATTCAGTCTGGATTACGGCATCGGGTGGATCTTATTGATTTATTTTTGAACATTCATAATCATCTGATGCAAACCGAATGTCCTGAAGTACTTGTGCAAGAATCAAAATGGCGAAAGAAAAAATCTTTAGGCAAAAATTGGTTATCTCTACGAGAGCAGATTGAATCATTGCGAGAAAAAGCTAACTATATATTTAATAAATATGAATTACAGCACATCTGTAAATCTCATGAGGAATTTCCAACGAAGGAAAGAAACTTTCTGTTTTATGATTATAAATTTCATAATGTTCTGGCTCGTAATCAACGTGTAGAGATTATTGGAGATATAGATAATCGTACAAATTGGATTAAAGCCTTTGATATTAAACATCAAAAATCAGGTATTGATATACAGGAATTGCTGAGTAGTATTACAGGATATTTATCCTATTTTCAGACAGGAGTTAAATATTTAGCAAATAACTATCGCCGTTTAAAAGAAGAAGATAAAGGCGGTAAGGAAACTTTTCCACTGAAATTAGCTATTCAGACAGTTCTTAATAATTTCCACCTTAAAGAAGTCGAGTTTTTAACCAATAGAATTCTTGAAGATGATTTACCTTATGGCTTGCAACCCTATCAAGGATCAATACAAAGTCATAATTTTTATGATACAGGCTTTCGTTACTACGATATCGTCGATAGTGATGAGCATGATACATTATCAAAAATATATATGTTTAACTTCAGCCGTACACCCGAATCTTTTTTAGCTGGAGTTTGCTCAAAGGCTTTTGTAGTCGGTATTTCAGCTACTGCCGGACTTTATACAAATATTGGCAATTACGATCTAGAGTACTTGAAATCTCGTTTAGGAGATTCATTTATACGTATTAAAGATGATGCGCTTGTTAAACTGAAAAACTTATATAACGAAGCAACTCAAGGCTATGATAAAGTCTCTATAAAAACTCAATTTATTGGGGCAGATTCACAAGAGCAAGCAATCAAACAGCTTGAAGAGCTTTTGAATGATCGAGAAGCAGCCCAGGATTTATGGAATACTCTTCTTCATACCATTACTGATGAGAAGGAGGAAAGTATTAAGTTTGCATTTTGCCGTTATGTCAGAGCTTTAACTGCATGGCAATATTTTTTAGCTCATCCTGATTGTCATGCGTTCCTTTGTCTTTTCAATAAATTACCAAAGCTTCCGATCCAAAATTCGACCTGCATATATTGCATAAATATGCGGAACTTTTATTAGAAAGCTATCAAAATAATATTGATAGTTCTGTAGCTGATACATTATTTGTACTTAGTGGAAATAACTTTGATGCAAACAAGGAAAAACTGATCGATGAGCTAAAAGATAATAAACGCCGATTTATTATTTCTGCATACCAAACCATTGGCGTTGGACAAAATTTACAATTTCCAATTCCTTTTGGGATAGAGCCAATACATATTAATAGCTTTCCCAAACATTCAAATATGGATATTAACGGAATATATTTAGATAACCCTACAAATATTATTGTTAATATATTTGGAAATAATATAAATGAAGATGAGTTTATAAAATATATTTTTCAATTGGAATTTATTCGAGAGAATGGAGATTTTTCGCTAAACCAGTTTAAAAGCAAGTTGGATGAAGCCTTTCACAGATATATAGAAAGATATAAGCCTAGACGAAAAGCTGAAGACTTTAGCAACCCATACAATACAAACGCTTATTCACGCTACTTAAATAAAATCATTATTCAGGCATTAGGTCGAATATGTCGTACCAATATGAAAGCTCCTAAAATTCATATTCTTGCTGACGCTTCAATCCGAAAACATTTAATTGGATTTTCTCTCCCAGAAGATGTAATTCCTATTCGTGAATATACTGCCCTCCTTGAATTGGCAGGTAAATCGACTAACCAATCTGAAGATTTAATAGCAGCACAGAACCGTGCATCTCATAAAAGTAATCAAACTGCTACTTATATACGTCGCCAACTGAATACGCCGTGGACAAATCAGAGTGTTAAAAAGTGGCAAGAATTAAGAGAACAAGTCCTCTATCAACCAGGTATTGCAAAAGAGTCAGAATGCAATATTAATTGGAGTAATATATACCTGCATTTGCTCAACCCAGACAATTCATATTATTTCTCACATGAAAATGACTATGATGATATCGAAGTTTTCTTTACTGATGACTACGGAAAAAGAGAAATTAAAGAAGTAAGCGAACGAACTGCGCGTCTTTTAGAGTTGATGAAAATCGATAGTTTTTATAAATTGTTCACTGATTCTGGCTGGGCAACAACATTTCCTAAATCTAAACTAATGCTCACCCCTCCGATGTTCAACAATATTTATAAAGGTGCATTAGGTGAAGTATGTGGAAAACATATTTTTCAAAACCTCTTAAATATTCCCTTACTAGAACTGAATGTAGATGAATTTGAACTCTTTGACTTTAAAACCGAGCAAAATGTCTATATAGACTTCAAGCTATGGAATGATCGGGTTGCAGTCAAAGCTAATGAAATAATCGAAAAAATCTGTGAAAAAATGAAAATTGTTGAAGCAGAAAAAGTTTTTGTTATCAATATTCTTGGTTCTTCTAACACTCCTTTTATTCCAATTCCATCATTTGACGGAAAAATTATAGAGATTCCCTATCTCTGTAAAAATGATAAGATTGATGATTTTGCACTTAAATTTATTGTGAATGAGTTTTTGAAATGAGCATTCTTACAAATAGACTGAAGGTAAATTTTCATATTGATGCTATTGAAAGAGATTTTGTTTTTATCCGTTTCAAACGAGACAAAAAGGGCAAATGGTGGGGAGCAGAAGAACTGGATCGTATGATAGGCGAAGATTATAAGGCCATGTCGGTTGGTTATGCTCAATATGCCTATGCTATGTTTGATAAAAAATCAAATGATACTTACGCATTACTTCAAAAACTTAGAACCGATCCTAAATTTGCTACTGTATCTGCAATTGAGGTAAAACCCCAGGCTGTTTATACTGGAAATGATGAATGTATATGTGAAGTAACACTTGCCCGCTTATTAATTAACTCTCTAGGCTCATCACGCTCTAGATTTAAACATCTACATTTCTCCAATCTTACGGGAGCATTACTTAAAGTCCCTCCATTAAAAGATAAACTTTATGATGCGATTGGCGTTGCTGAAATCACTATTGATCGTGATGAGAGTCAAACAAACGAATTTTTATTGAAAGTTAGTGTAGTCTCTTATCGAAAAAAGGTTTCTATATTAAAAGAATATAAAGGTACGGCAGAATTAAAAAAAATTCTTAAAAGACCTGAATATGTGTTCCATAGTGGTACAGGAACCTTGAGAAGGTCGCTTCCATCTGACGGTAAAGAGACAGATCCTACAAAGTCTTACATACAATGCGCTAAACAAGGTAAAAAGCTTCATACTAATTTTCTTGAATTTGGAAGTATAGAAAAATTTGAGAAAAGCCGAGCAGGTATTTTATTTCAAGTTTTTAATAGTATTCAAGAATATCTGTCTGAGTACATGAGCTTTGATTTTTCCACTCTTGAAATTGACGACAGCATTGAACTCAAAAACACCATACTTAAAAATCCAAACCAACTTCACTCAAAACTTGATGGTCAGGCAATACATATAGTTGATAGAGTTAATGATGAAAATGCTGCTGACTTAATAATTACACTGAAGGAATATATTCTTCCTTATATCACTGATGAAAAATTAATCACTGTTGGTAAACGAGATAAAGAAAACGCACTAAATTTTAGAATTATACATGATGCTGAATTTTATGAAAAAACAGGGCATAAGGACGAATATCTCCCTTCAACAGATAAAATTCAGAGACAACATCTAACAGTTGAATCCACTACAAATGTCTCTAAACCTATTGTTAAAACAATTGTAAAGGAACAGTTGATAAAACGTGATATTAGTTCTCGAACATTAAACTTGTTTGATTGGGCTAAACTTCAACTAAAAGGAATTTGGACTTTTGCTGCTTGGGATGACGATACAGATCAAGTAATTTTTATGGAAATTAAACCAAATGGTAATTTTCAATTTTACGAAATAGATGGTCAAGATATATTTAACTGGCAAAAGTTTGAGCAATATAGAAAGTTCATGACAGATGGTAGCTCAGGAGATAAAATCGAGACACTGGAAGGTCTTGTTATTTCTGATACTGGTGATATAAATCAGATATTTATAACCGATGAAATTAGTATTCCTGAATTATCTAAAATTGAAAATATTTTAAAGGAAGTCGAAACTAAACTTCCCGAAAATAAGCAAAATGGAGAAGAGCTAGCTGATATAGTTGAAGAATTTTTACAAGAACCATCTGCATCTGACCTTGATGTTGAAAAATTGAAATCATTCTCATCGGAACTTAGAAAAATCGGTAGCCAAACTATATCAAAAGTAGATTTTAAGTCTTTAATCGCACAGTATTTGGGAACAAAAAGGAAGACAGAAGATAAGGAGATTGATGTTGGTAGTACAAGTGAGGCTACTCGTTTTAGAGATTACCTTCTAGATAAATATCAAATTCGATTAAAGTTACCCCAGGATAACCAGAGCAAAGAAGATTTATTTGACGCTTCTCTCAACATAAAATATTTTGGTGAAACCGAAAAAGAGGCCTATTACTTTGTTGGAGAACGAAGAGAAAAGGTAAAATTTTATTTCAAGGATGCCTGTCATCTCCGTAAAATAGTGGCGGTGGATGACTCAAAACTGATATTTAGACAAATTCTCCCCACTATGGATGTTGATTTTGTTCGTACAGGACAAAGTACCGTAATCCCTTTCCCTTTTAAGTATATTAGGGAGTATAAAAATTTTGGCGTTGCTAAATGACTGTATAAATCAGTATTAATCAACTGCAACAACTATTAGTTTGACGCATTATACTTATGTTTTATTAGACTCCAATACACGGAGAAACAGTATTTAAATAAACCCAATAGTAATACTGGCTAGAGTTATGCTATTGTTCTGTAACTTTATTTGACGCAATCAAGCCACATAAAATATCAATATAAAATTGTGGTTTTAACTACGCTATTCAATTGAATTAGTAAGATAAACTTGCCGTGTATATGTCCTCAAAATACTTAGCTTCATCTAGTAACCAAAAAGGCATAAGCAATGAGCAAAGAAGTAGTCAAAGTAATATTATGGGAAGAAAATCAAAAAGATTTTCTTAAAAAGTTCTACGATCTCCAATTTACTCCCAGAGTAGGAGAGGAAGTTTACTTAAAAAAGGAGAGATGGAAAGTAACCAGAGTTGAGCATGATTTGGAAATTAGCGAGATTAATGTCTACATGGAATTAATCAAAAAAGCCAAGCAGGAGAAATCATCTAATTCATAAATAAAATTAAATACACTTAAGTATTATAAAAGGGGGGTTATTTGCCTCCCTCAATTCTTAAGTCGCTATGCAACTAGTTATTAAATGGGAGCACAAAGTTAAAAAGAAAGGTGATGCTGTTCGTTAAATTTAGCAGCGTAACAGCTTACTGTTGTTACTGAAATAGAATTTTGAGAGGTTGGCGATCGCACCCCAGCAAGTACAATGAGGGTACAACACTAGTTGTACCTCCAAAGGCTAATAAAATGAAACGAACACTTTATATTCCTGATGAATTGTGGACACAACTTGACCAATACTTAAAAGATCATCCAGACCAAAATCCATCTAGTGTTGTACAGGCAGCACTGGCGGAAAAGTTACGCCCCAAAAATGGTTCAAGGCTACTATCGCTGGCAGGAATTGTAGAAAATGCTCCTACAGATGCTTCAGTTAATGAAGACTATTTGATACAAGGATGAAGCTAAAGAGCAATCTCAAGCTTTAGAACCTACAGATGCTTTAGTTAATGAAGACTATTTGATACAAGGATGAAGCGTCTCGTTTTGGATGCAGGCCCCCTGATTGCCTTAGTTTCTGTCCGAGATGGCTACCATCAGGAATGCAAAGCGGGTTTTAGTAAGTTACCAGCATTGTTTGGTGAGGTTCTAACCCCTCTACCCGTGCTGTTTGAAGTTTACAAGTTTGTACTGCGAGAACAATCGAGCCGTGCTGCAATGACTGCACTAAGGGTCATTAGTGAGAACACAGTGATTGTACCAGTGAGCATGGAAATGTTTCAGGAGATTTACAACGTGGTTCGCCAGATACCAGACTGGCAAGGAAGTTTAGAGGATGCCTCTGTTGTAGCGGTAGCTCAACTTTATGGCGCTAGTGTTTGGACGTTGGATTATAGAGATTTGAGTTGGTTTAAGAATCTGGAATTGTGGACACCACGATAGTTACACAGGTCAGTTGAAACATTTTCAGCTTGAGCTATGGTGTTCAATGCCCCATACCCAATTTTGTCTGTAACGATAGACTATAAAAGTAAAGAAATGTAAATAAACTAAATTTTGCAACCGTGGAAAACATCACATTGGGGCAAAATGGCCCAGTTGTTACACCCTTGTGCATCGGCACTTGGGCTTGGGGTGATAAACTATTTTGGAATTATGGCGATCGCTATGGCCCAGAACAGTTACAAGAAGCCTTTACCGCAGCCTTAGAAGCTGGTATCACCTTCTTTGATACTGCCGAAGTCTACGGAATGGGAAAGAGTGAGAAATTTTTGGGACAATTTCTGCAACAGACACAACAGCCTGTACAAATCGCCACAAAATTTGGCCCCCTACCGTGGCGATTTACAGCCCAATCCGTCTCTGATGCTTTAACAGAAAGCCTCAAACGGCTACAACTTGAGCGAATCGCCTTGTATCAAGTGCATTGGCCTTTTGCCTTCTTTTTAAGTCAAGAAACTTTGATGAATGCCTTAGCGGATGAAGTGAAGCGAGGCAGAATTGCCGCAGTTGGCGTGAGTAATTACTCAGCAGAGCAAATGCGAGACGTGCATCAAATATTGGCGGCTCGTGGAGTGCCTTTGGCTGTGAACCAAGTACGCTATTCTTTACTCAGTCGCCAAGTTGAAAGCAAAGGTATTATCGCAACTGCGCGTGAGTTGGGTGTAACTATTTTGGCTTATAGTCCTTTAGCTCAGGGATTACTTACAGGCAAGTACAGTATTGATAGTACTGAAACCCCCACTGGTGCAAGAAAAATAGACCCGCGATTTAAGAAAGAAGGTCTGCAAAAAATTGCCCCAGTTATATCTTTGCTACGTAACTTTGGGGAAAAATACGATCGCACTCCTGCCCAAGTTGCTCTCAACTGGTTAATTGCTCAGGGGAATGTTATTCCCATTGCTGGGGTAAAGACAGCCGAACAGGTACGGCAGAATGCTGGTGCTTTAGGCTGGAGATTGAACGAGGATGAAATTAGAGAGTTAGAACAAGTTAGTCGTCCTTGGCTGTAGTATTTTTAAACTATAGCAACGGACAAGACTGTTAGGACGTAAACTGAGAAGGTAAAAGAGAAAATTAAATACAGTCGATGCCAAAACCCTACAGTTATGATTTAAGACAAAAAGTAATCAATGCGATCGTATTAGATGGCATGACCAAAACTGAGGCGGCGCAAGTATTCCAAATCAGTCGCAACACCATAAATCTATGGCTACAAAGGCAGGCGGAAACTGGAGACTACCAGCCTAAGCCGACTCGTCCCCAGAAAACAAACGCCAAAATTATAGATTGGGAGGAGTTTAGTCAGTTTGCTCAAATGCACGGGGACAAGACACAAGTGCAAATGGCACAGCTATGGTCAGGTCAGATCAGTCCGAGGACGATTTCACGAGGGTTGAAAAAAATAGGTTGGTCTCGAAAAAAAAGTCTTATGGATACCGAGAACGAGATCAGGCTAAACGTGCCATTTTTATCCAGCAATTAGATTTAATTCCAGAGTCACAACGAGTGTATATAGATGAATCAGGAATGGATGCACGGGATGATTACGGTTATGGCTGGTGTCAACGAGGTCAAAGGTTTGAAGCACTCAAGTCAGGACGCAGAACGGGTCGGGTCAATATGATTGCTGCCTACTGCCAACAACAGTTGATGGCACCATTTACTGTGGAAGGAGCTTGTAATCGAATAGTTTTTGAAACTTGGGTTTCCACTTGCTTAATTCCTGTACTCCAACCAGGACAAGTGATTATTCTTGATAATGCCACCTTTCATCATGGCGGACGTATTGCCCAATTGATTGAGCAGGCAGGTTGTCAGTTATTATATTTGCCGCCTTATTCTCCAGACCTCAACCGCATTGAAAAGTGTTGGGCTTGGCTTAAATGTCGTATTCGCCACATCTTATCCTCTTGTTCTGATTTACGACCAGCTATGGAATCTGTTCTCAAATCTGCTGTGTCCTAACTCTACTGGCAACAGCTATATCTAAAAAAGCCAAAAAGTCAAGAGTGCAAAGTCAAAATCTTAACTCTTGACTTTTAACTCTCAACTCTCAACTTTGCAAATTGATTTGGATTTTGGATTAAAAGAAAAGTCTAAAATCCAAAATTGATTAACTTCTAACTTTTGACTAAGAAGCTGATTCCCTAGCTGTAGGTGAACCTATCTTTTTACTAGGAGATGCAGAAGAATCCTGTCCACTTGTCCGTAGTTTGGGCTTGGGAGAAGAATGTCTTTCTTCACCATTACTGTTATCTGATTTCCAAGCAGCACGGGGGCGATCGCTAGAAGATTCACGACGCTTACTGAGTCTTGGTTTGGGAGTTGAGCTTTCTTCTTGGGGAATTTCCACGTCTGAACTCAACCAAGCCGGACGAGTTTGATCGTAAGCAATTTGCAGTGCAGCTGCGGCGATCGCTTGAGCATCGTATTCTTCAATCAGTTCGCTGACAATTGGCAAGAATGAAGCTAAACGCTCACCCATCAAAGCTTCCCGCACCTGTTCTTGCAATTTCAGAATGTGCCGCGCTTCAATTTGTGCGCGTGTAGGAATGGACAGCAATTGCCAACTTTGGCGATTATGACGTTCAAATGTTTGCTGTTTACGCCGCTCAAATGGTTGTACTAAAGAAATTGCTGTTCCTTCTTTACCAGCACGACCAGTACGACCAATGCGGTGAACGTAAGTTTCTACGCTATCGGGTAAGTCGTAGTTGATCACATGGGAAAGTTGATCGACATCTAACCCTCGTGCTGCAATATCAGTTGCTACCACCCAGCGAACTTGACGGTTACGGAATCGGCTTAATAAACGTTCCCGCGCTTGTTGGGATAAGTCACCGTGGTATTCATCAACACTGTGACCAGCTGCTTGTAACTGACTGGTGAGTTCTGCGGCTGTGCGTCTGGTGCGGACAAAGATTAAAGCTGTTTCTGGATCTTCCATTTCCAGAATCGGCTGTAAAGCTTTGGCTTTTGTCCAGTGGCGAGGGATCAGGTAAGCTACCTGATTAATTTTGTTGGGAGCGGCTTTTGGTTGCTCAACGGTGACAGTCGCCGGCGATCGTAAGAATTTGTTTACCAACATCCGAATTGATGGTGGCATTGTTGCCGAGAATAAAGCTGTTTGGCGTTCTACGGGTGCTTGTGAGAGGATTTTGATTACATCGTCGATAAAGCCCATACTCAACATTTCATCGGCTTCATCCAACACAAACCACTTGACTTGATCGAGCTTTAAACAGCCGCGATCGAGCAAATCGATCACCCGTCCGGGAGTACCCACGACCATGTGAACGCCACGTTTGAGTTGCAGCATTTGACGGTCAATTGATTGACCACCGTAGATTGCTAACACCCGCAATCCTTCATTGCCGATGAATTGGGCGATCGCATCGTGAACTTGCATCGCTAATTCACGAGTTGGTGTTAAAACTATGGCTTGCACGGCTCTTTGATTAATATCTAGCCGTTCTAAAATTGGTAGTGAAAATGCTGCCGTTTTACCTGTTCCAGTTTGAGATTGACCTACCACATCACGACCGGCTAGCAATTGGGGAATTGCTTGCACTTGAATGTTGGTTGGTTCGGTAAAACCGATTTTTTCTAGTTGTTCGACACGTTCTTGGGAAATGCCTAATTCTTGAAATGAAAGAGTCATTAATTCGTCCTAAATTTTATGTAAGGATTTTTGGATTAGTCATTTAGTCATTAGTTATTAGTCATTAGTCATTAGTCATTAGTCATTAAGTTATTGGCTAGTTAGTAAGCCTTGGGCGATAGCAAAGCCTCAACTTTTGGAGAAGCTATGCCCATGAGTGAGTCCCCGAATTTCAGGTAAACCCTCATGAAAACTGCGATTAATGCAGCGTCGATATTGGGATAAGGGTGAATCTGTAAGGGTCATTTAACAAAAGACAAAGGACAAAAGACAAAAGACAATTTAGTTATTGACTACTTGACCATAGAGGTCGTATGTATCAGCGTGGTGAATCGCTATTGGCACGATGGTTCCTAACTTTGCCTGGCCTTTGACATACACCAGACCATCAACCTCTGGGGAAAATCTACCTGAACGACCGATTAATTCACCACTTTCAGGATTTTCTTGCTCAATCAGGACATCGACTATTTTGCCTACTTCCTGTTGATTTTTCTTTTGAGAAATCGGTTGCTGGAGTTCCATCAGTTGGTATCGGCGATCGTCCATCACCTCTTGGGACAACTGATTTGGCAACTTATAAGCTGGAGTTCCTTCCTCAGAGGAAAAGGTGAAGACACCAACATGATCGAATTCATGCCGCTGGACGAACTCTAGTAGATGCTCAAAATGCTCGCTTGTTTCTCCTGGGAAACCAACAATAAATGTTGTCCGCAGTACGGCTGTTGGTAGCGCCGTTTTGATGCGATCTATAATCCCATCATTTACGCGCCCTTGCCAAGGGCGGTTCATGGCGCGGAGAATCTCTGGATGAGAATGCTGCAAGGGCAAATCCAGATAAGGCAGGACGTTGGGTGTTTCTTGGATGGCCGCTATCACATCTGGGGTCAGTCCCGTGGGATAAGCGTAGTGCATTCTGATCCACGGTATATCTACTTTCCCCAAAGCGCGAAGTAATTCGGCTAATTTTGGCTGACCGTAAATATCTAGACCGTAGTTAGTAGTGATTTGGGAAATTAAAATAATTTCCTTTACCCCTTGACTAACTAATTGCTCCGCTTCGGCGACGATAGATTCAATAGTACGCGATCGCTGGTTCCCTCGAAGATGAGGAATTATACAAAATGCACAACGATAATCACAACCTTCGGCAACCCGGAGGTAAGCAACGCCCTCCGTTGTCGTGCGATAGCGCGGTGTAGTTTCGTCGGCAATGTAGGTTGGCTCTATACTAACCTGTTTGACCCGCTCGCCAAGTTCAACACGCTCAATTACATTTACAATTTTCTGATAATCGCCTGTACCTACAACGGCTACTGCTTCAGGCAACTCCTCCAAAAGTTGTTCTTGGAAGTGTTGCGCCATACAGCCAGTAATTACGATCTTTTTATTTGCCTCTGCCAGTTCTACTAAAGTTCTGACAGATTCTTGCCGGGCCGCTTCAATAAAACTACAAGTATTAACAATAACGTAATCTGCTAACTCTTCATTTGTATCTACACCGTAGCCTGCTTCTACGAGCATTCCCAGCATGTGTTCTGTATCAATTCGATTTTTCTCGCAGCCCAGGTGAGAAATGGCAATCGTTGGCTTGTCACCCATATTTTGAAAATATCTTCATTTTTTTTCTTGTAGTCAACATTCTGGCGCTAATTTCGCTTTTCTCCGATCCCTATCCTTCTAATAACAGTACAGTGGCAAATTCCCACTGTTAGCAACTGTCCGTGGACTTATGACCCTATCAATAATAAAAATAGAGGTCATGTTATGATATTTTTATCAATCTGTTCCCCAGGGTAAATTGAAGTGTCTTTGGGTACATTTGACACTTGTAATCTTTTTTAACAATTCGCCTATTGGTATTTTACATTACCACAGCGTGTGCCTTGTTAACCTACCCATCGGGAAGCCGCCCAAAGGGCTTGTTGTGAGAAGTCGCTACCCTCAGGGAAATCGACGAAAGCGACTACGCCTATAAAGCAGTAATGCTACCCTGGCGATTGGCAAGTCCTACGACTGGGCGCGGACAAGACGCCTAAACCACGGAAAGCTGCCTTGCGTCTAGTGAGTGGCAAACTCCTCTTGTAGCCAGGTTTTATCTTAACATATCTTATGGGAGGTTACACGCCAATTTCCATCTGAGGAAAGAGGCAATAAACCGACTATCATAAAACACATTTGACTAGTTAATGAAAAGTCAAGAGTCAAGGGTCAAGAGGAGCCAGTCAGGTGCGGGGTTTTCCCCGTTGAAAAGCCACCCTTATATAAAGGTTCCCGACCTGAAGGGGAGTGGTGTTGAACAGGCGTTCAATAATCAAAAAAATCTGGACTCTGGACTGTGCGAGGCGGATTAAAGACGTGGACTTATATCAGATATTTAAAACTCGCTCACCAATTATTGGCGTGGTTCACCTGCTACCACTGCCTACCTCACCCCGTTGGGGAGGTAGTTTAAAAGCGGTGATTGACCGTGCCGAACAAGAAGCCGCAGCTTTAGCAAGTGGAGGAGTTGACGGTCTGATTGTCGAGAATTTTTTCGACGCGCCGTTTACCAAAAACCAAGTCGATCCGGTGGTTGTGAGTGCCATGACCATTGTGGTGCAGCGGATACAGAATTTGGTAACTTTGCCTATAGGCTTAAATGTTTTGCGAAATGACGCCAAAAGTGCAATAGCGATCGCTAGTTGTGTACAGGCGCAATTTATTCGCGTCAACGTCCTCACAGGGGTGATGGCAACCGACCAGGGATTAATTGAGGGAGAAGCCCATCAACTACTCCGCTATCGACGGGAGTTGGGCTGTGATGTTAAAATCCTGGCCGATGTGTTGGTGAAACACGCCCGTCCTTTGAGTTCTCCAAATCTCACAGTCGCTGTGAAAGACACCATTGAAAGGGGTTTAGCAGACGGAGTGATTTTATCTGGTTGGGCTACAGGTAGTCCTCCTAATTTAGAAGATTTGGAACTAGCTTGTGGTGCAGCAAATGGCACACCAGTGTTCATCGGCAGTGGGGCCAACTGGGAAAATATTGATACATTAATGCAAGCAGCAGATGGTGTAATAGTTTCCAGTTCCCTAAAACGTCATGGACGCATAGAGCAACCAATTGACCCAATTCGCGTCAGCCAATTTGTGGAAGCTGCCCGTCGCAATTGGAACTCCAAAGGTAAAGGCAAATCAGCAGAACAAGTGAAATTACATTCTTAGGGAGTGGGGAAAGAGAGTTAGGAGTAGAGACGCGATTAATCGCGTCTGTACAAGAGTTATGAGTTTTAAATTAATTGTTCCTAACTCTTCATTATTAACTCCTCACTCCTCGCTCCTAACTCCTAACTTTTACTAATCCCCATTTCACAATATTTATGATTCGCCGCCGTTCTACTCCTTGGATTCATAAATGGTCACGTCCATTGATTGCCGCGATCGCTGGATGTGGTGCTCTGACAACAGGTTATCTCACCATAGAAAAGTTAAGCGGAGGCAGTGCCGCTTGTGTGGCACAGGCTGGTGCTAAAGGCTGTAATGATGTGCTTTCCAGTCCTTGGGCAACGGTTTTTGGACAGCCATTAGCTTTATTTGGGTTTTTGGCATACACCAGTATGGTGATATTGGCTTTGGCTCCCTTGGTATTCAACTCCGGGGAAAACAATAACCGCAAACAATTGGAAAATTGGACGTGGTGGCTGCTGCTGGTAGGTGCGATCGCTATGTCTGTTTTTAGCGGCTACTTAATGTATGTGCTGACATCTCAAATCAAAGCTATTTGTCCTTACTGTATCGGTTCAGCTTTGTTCTCTGTGAGTCTTTTGATACTAACGATTATCGGTCGGACTTGGGAGGATATTGGACAAATTTTCTTTACTGCCTTGATTGTCGGGATGGTAACGTTGATTGCTACTTTAGGCGTTTATGCTGGCGTGAATCAATCAGATGTTACACCTGGAACTCCTGGACAACCCACAAAAATTACCTTTACTCCCAAAGAAAACCCTAACCCAGCGTTCGGTTGGGAAGTTACCACTACTTCTGGTGAGGCAGAAATAGCCTTAGCACGCCATCTGGCGAAGGTAGGCGCGAAGGAATACACTGCTTACTGGTGTCCTCACTGCCACGAACAAAAGCTGCTTTTTGGTAAAGAAGCTGAGGAAATAATCAATAATGATATTAAGGTAGAGTGCGCTCCCGATGGAGTCAAAGCTCAACCAGAAGTATGTAAAGCTGCAAAAATTGAAGGTTTCCCCACTTGGATCGTTAATGGTAAAAGCTATAGCGGAGTCCAAAACTTAGAGGAACTAGCGAAAGTTTCTGGTTACACAGGGCCTCAAAACTTCAAGTATTTTAAGTAAAGTACCTACACTGATATTCAGTAGTTCACACCCCATAGTCAGCTGGATGAATACAGTAAAATCTGTTTCCAGTTGGCTTTTTTGTTTTTGGTAACAGATAATAGGTCTTATCCAATAGACCTCTTGCAAAAGTTACTTTTGCACTCTTGGGGGAAAGGGACTCATCTTTATTGGGAAAAGGGTTTTTATGAGCCGCTTTCCCCTTTTCCCCAAACCCAATTCCCACTTCTGCATGAAGTCTAATGCCCAATTACTAATTTTATTGCGGCTTTGCTCTGCAAATACTTAAGCTCAAGGAAATTGGCTAAGTACATTTACTTTAAAAAATGTATATTTTAATTGATTTTTATAGTTGAAAAAATTTTTATAAATTCTATTTAGCTCTTACTTGAGCTATCTTAGTCCGATAGTTAATAGCTATAAGAAATAGAGAATATTTCTGCCTACTAGGTAATGGCAATGAATCAGCAGCTAGGCAAGCGTTTTGTGAAGTTAACCTTTGGACTGAAACAATCGCTTAGTCGAGGACACAGAGAATTGATTACTGCGGCCAGCGTTGCAGTCTGCGTCCTGCTTTTGCACTCCATTGGATTATTGCAATCTTTGGAGTTGGCGGCTTTGGATCAATTTTTTCGCTTACGTCCAAATGAACCGCCAGAAAACCGGATTACGATCGTAGTGATTGATGAAGCTTATTTAAACGAAGTAGGCTCATGGCCAATTCCAGATGCGAAGATTGCCCAGTTGTTGCAGAAATTAAATGTCCACAAACCCCGTGCGATTGGCTTAGATATCTACAGAAATTTACCAGTAGAGCCTGGTAATCAAGAACTACGTAATGTTTATCAGTCAACACCCAACTTGATTGGTATTGAACTGCTAGCAAATGACAACAACAAAAACTTTAGTGTTTCGCCTCCACTGGGACTGAATCGGGATCAAGTGGGCTTCAATAACGTGCTGTACGATCTTGATGGTAAAGTACGTCGCAGTTTGTTGTATTGGCACGTTAAAAGCGAAGTACACGAAAGTTTTGCCCTGAAGTTGGCTTTATTGTATTTAAAGTCAAAGGGAATTACTCCCACTAAAGCAAAAAGTAACCCTGAGTATTTGCAATTGGGTAAGGCAGCATTTACTCGTTTTGAGGCTAATGATGGTGCTTATGTGGGAGCTGATGATAGAGGCTACCAAATTTTGAGCAATTTTCCCAAACCTAAATGTCAAAGTTCGTCTGGAGAATTTTGTAGTTTTCGCCAGGTATCGATGAGAGATGTACTGGCAGATAAAGTAAAAGCAAACTTAATCAAAGATCGGATTATACTTATTGGTTCGACTGCGCCCAGTCTCCCAGATTTTGTATTTATTCCCTACTCTAGCAGTGTTATGGGTACGGCAAAGCCTGTACCTGGTATTCAATTGCAGGCTTATTTTATTAGTGAGTTAATTTCTGCTGCTGTTGATGGAAGACCATTACTGAAAGTTTGGCCTGACTTGGTGGAATACTTGTGGGTTTTTGTTTGGTCTTATCTGGGAGCCGTGACGATATGGCGGATACGACACGCAACTAGGAGTCTCTTCTCGATCGTAGTTTGTTGCTTTGTATTGACCGTGAGTGCATACCTTGCTTTCTTGTCCGGTTGGTGGATACCACTCATTCCCTCACTGGTTTGCTTTGGCACTTCAGCTATTTGGATGACTAGCCATATTGCTCACATGCAGGAAGAGTGGAAACGTTCCAAAGAATTTTTGCATCACGTGATCAACACGATCCCCGATCCAATTTTTGTAAAAAATGAACAACATCAGTGGATTGTTTTAAATGAGGCGTATTGTCGATTTATCGGTTATCCAAATAAGTTTTTAATTGAAAAGTCAGACTATGACTTTTTCCCAAAACATGAAGCTGATGTGTTTCGACAACAAGACGATCTTGTTTTTCGGACTCAACAACCCCACGAACATGAAGAAGAATTTACAAATGCCGATGGCCAGACTCATCAAATTGCCACTAAGCGATCGCTTCACAAAGACTCAGCCGGCAATTTCTTTTTAGTTGGTGTCATCCGAGATATTACTCAGCGCAAGTTGATGGAAGAACAGCTCAAGCGTACTGCTGCTGAACTATCCCGCTCTAACAATGAATTAAAACTCAAAGAAGACCACTTACGTTATTTAGCGTATCACGACCCCCTCACTGGTTTATCTAATCGCAAATTTTTTGCCGAACAACTTTACGAGTCCTTACATTGGGCACAACACAACAACTTGTTGCTGGGACTGCTGTTTATCGATCTAGATGGATTTAAGCAAGTCAATGATACTTTGGGACACGAGAGGGGCGATCGCTTGCTAATGACTATTGCTGGAAGACTCAGCAACTCTTTACGCGCTAGTGATACGGTTTCTCGTTTGGGTGGCGATGAATTTACTGTGATTTTACGGGCAATACCTAACGTCCAAATAGCTGCTAAAGTCGCTGAAAAAATTTTAAGCAGTATTACCAAGCCAATTGTTTTGGATGGCTATACAATCCGAGTCTCTGCGAGTATTGGCATTAGTGTTTATCCATACAACAGTCAAGATAGCGAAACTTTGATGAAACAAGCTGATACAGCAATGTACCGTGCCAAGCGCCTGGGTAAAAATCGCTACGAGTTTGCTTAATTAGTTAAGAATCAAGCCTCCAGTTTTGTTTGCTAAAGTAATAATTTTTACATTCAAATTATGACTTTAGACCAGAGACACGTCTAAGGCACTGTCTCGAAAAAATATAGTGTATATCTTGCGAGGTAAATTTTTCGTCAAATTTAGACATGATAAGGCTTTTTGGCTTGAGCGTTAAACCTGATAATTTATGTCCAAAAATAATTAGCGATCAAAAATAATTTTCAAAATAAATTTTATGTAGTTTATTTTACAAATATTTTTATACTAGTGCTTATTCGCTTATTACGCAAAGTAAAATTTTAAAATCCTTTTACTTCTATAGATATGTTGTTTTATCTTTACATATCTTTACTCATTAAATCTATAAACTATACAATAAGATAAGTGTTATTTCATGTTTTTTTGAACTCATGATTTATGGAACATAGTGTTTATACTTAAAAATATTAAGATATTATTAATAAATAATGAATTACTCAAAAAGCTTGCAGTAAATCATTGACATATCTAACTTGAGACTGATGTAAAAATCGCCTATTTGAAATACCACTTAAGTATGAAAACTATTTAATATCGGCAGATTAAGGTTAATCGACAAGGGAATACCACAATGATTTGTACAGTACTAGCAATAATTTCATAAAGTTAAAATACTTTTTCTGAAAAATACAGTAAATATACGGTATTAACCAAAAAATACGTTTTGAAATAAAAAAGCTAGTAAATTTACCGAAATATATGAAGAGTAACTTCCAAATCGCAAAGTTTATGATATTCTGCATAGGTGCTTATCTACTGATCCCAAAAATTGCCGATTGCACAGGTATATTCAGTACTGCAAGTGCTAATTCTTTTGGTCCTACTAGCAGTAACGCCCTAATCGCCCGCAAGGTCAATTCTCAAAATTTACAAGACATATATATTCCACCAAATTATGGTGGTCCCGACAGTCACAATGGTAGCGGCACCCGCTGATGGCAATTTTGAATTTTAGATTTTAGATTGTGGTAAAAGAGCGCAATTCAGTTAGCCACCATCTTGTACGCCACATCTTTTACTTGGCGGCTGATTGCAAGATGTTGTACTTAGGGTTGCGAAAACCGTCAGGCTGTTTAAGGTAGTTGATTCAAGACAATAATGGAGATTTCCACCAATGATTTGTTTGTATAAGTGTGTGGACTTGCCAATTTGAGTCTGGTTGAGGATAATCTAAACGGAAGTGTCCGCCTCGGCTTTCGGTTCTAAAAGCAGCACTTTTGAGAATTAAATCAGCTACATCTATTAAATTGCGGGTTTCTGCCCAAAGTGCTAATTGCCGTTCAACATCTGGGAGGTCAAAACTAGCGGGTTCTGCTGGACGTAAAGCAAGCAAGAATTGAGTTAAAGGCAAAGCAGCGAAATCTTGCTGCCAAGATTTAATAGTCGCGATCGCACTTTCCAGCCTTGATTGCTCCCGACAAATACCAGCACTTTCCCATACTAGACGCGGTAACTTCTGTCTGAGTGTTTCTAGCTGTGCTTGTTGGATATGCCACTCACTAACATCAGAACTAAATTTCCGTAACGGTAGCACTGGTATTTCTGAAAGCAGCCCAATATTTTCTAACTTAATATTAGCCATCTGGGCCCCAAACACAATACATTCCAACAAGGAATTACTGGCAAGGCGATTTGCTCCATGCACACCAGTACTAGCGGTTTCACCCACTGCGTATAAACCAGAGATATTTGTGCGATTCATCAGATCCGCAACAATTCCACCCATCCAGTAATGGGCAGCTGGCGCTACAGGAATAGGTTCGTGGAAGACATCAACTCCCCAATGCTGACAAACTTTGATGATATTGGGAAAGCGCTGACGAATTTTGTCAGCGGGGATGGGGCGCATATCCAACCACACATGAGCAGTAGCCAAATCAAGGGCAGTACGTTGTAAATGGCTGAAAATTGCTCTACTGACCACATCTCTAGGCGCAAGTTCACCCGCAGGGTGGTAATCAAAGGCAAAACGTCGCCCTTCACGATCGATGAGATGTGCCCCTTCACCGCGTACAGCTTCGCTGATCAAGAAACGATCGGCACCAGGTTTAGTGAGAGCAGTCGGGTGGAATTGGACAAATTCTAAATCGCGGAGGATAGCTCCAGCCCTAGCTGCGATCGCTACCCCATCACCCGTACTCACTGCCGGGTTAGTGGTTTGGGCAAATACCTGACCGCCGCCACCGGTTGCTAATACCACAGCACCAGCTCTTATCCAGGTGATTTTACCTTGATAAAACAGGCTAATTCCCTGACAGCAACCAGTTTCGGTTTCAATCCACAAACTCAAAGCCAAAGCTTGCTGAATAACTTGAATATTTTGGCGACGTAATACTTGAGCGGTGAGGGTAGTAGTAACTTCCCTGCCTGTAGTGTCAGCAGCGTGGAGAACACGGCGGCGAGAATGGGCGGCTTCCAAAGTTAAAGCTAAGGCTTGACCATGACGGTCAAAAGCTACCCCCAAGTTAACTAAGGATTGAATACAGCTAGGGGCATGTTCGGCGAGAAATTCGACAGCGGTGCGATCGCATAAACCTGCACCCGCCTGGATCGTATCTTCAATGTGCAGCGTGGGAGAATCTTCTGGGGCGATCGCTGCGGCAATGCCACCTTGTGCCCAATCACTGGCGGATAATGCAACGGTTTCTTTGGTAATCAAACCGACTCGCAAGGATTCTGGCAGACACAGGGCTGTGTATAATCCAGCGGCACCAGCGCCGACTACTAAGACATCAAATTGGCTAGGAATATCTATCTGAGACAAGGTAATGGAGAAGTTAGGAGTTAGAAGTTAAGAGTGAGGAGTTAGAAGTGAGGAGTTAGAAGTGAGGAGTTTTGAATTTTTAACTCATAACTCATAACTCATAACTCATAACTCCTAACTCATAACTCATAACTCATATCATCTGCCACTCCCTAGAATCAGGAGTGGGCTGCTATTTGCTACATTAACTGCAATGTACAGTTATCTGTAGATGCCGTTGTTAAACCGATCGTCTCCCTCGATGAAGGCAGATTCTGGTTCTGTCACGGTGAAGTGATCGAAGTTAGCTTGCAGGGTTTGTTTTTGGCGATCGCTCAATCCTCCAATATTCAATACATCATCTACGCTCTGGTAGGGAGCATTTTTGATGATCAGCTTTGCAAGGGTGGGATAAAGGCCTGGATATTGTTGAAAAGCTCGGACGTTGGTATTATTTAAATCAATTTTTTTACCAAATTCCGTTGCTAGCTTCCTGTCTGCGCTATTTTGCCGCTCAATTGCCAGAACTGGGACTTGGGGAAAAGCAAAGCTGTTGAAATTAGCAGCTTGGGCTATCTGAGTTGTTCCCAACCATCCCCAGCAACTAAGTAACAAGCTAAACACTGTTAATAAACGCGCCAATCCTTTCACGATTTTTCTACCTCTTTCCATCAAACAGAAATAAAAGTTTTAAGCTAACAACAGTTATTAGTCATTAGTCATTGGTCATTGGTCATTGGTCAGGGACAAAGGACAACTGACAAAGGACAAAGGACAAAAGCTGATAGCTTAGTCAACACAGCAGTCATCAGAAACTAATATACAGCGTATTAATATCCACAATATTTACCGTTACTGGGTTTGACTATACTTTCGCCACAAATTTTCATCGTGGAAAGAGTGCCTGGATGGCTGCAATAGCCTTACATCCACGATTCCAGCAGCATTCTCTGCTGGACGAAATCTTTTCGGAGTGGCTGATTCTACCTCTAAAGCAGACACAAAACTGCACGATTTCTCAGATCGAAAACCTTGCCAAAAAAGACTTGATGCCGAGCGATTTTTATGTAATATTTCTTAACTAATTAATCATCTACAGCATCATTTTTGATGTGCCGTAGATTGGGCTGGGAAAAGTTTCAGTCAGAGAAGCCCACACGCTTATTGGAAGATAAGTGTCACTTGCCTTGTTTACGCTGCGATCGCAGCTAACAAAAATAAGCTGTCTACCAAAATTGTGCTTAAAACTGCGCCACTAAAGGCATACCAGTGTCTTTGATTTCGACCTAAAGCTGAAATTCCTACCGTTAATAGCACTACGGCGAGAATTATCGCCCAAGTTTGTCCCCAAGGTGCTTGTACTTGTATGAGAGCATTTTGTAAGATTTGCGGTACTACATCTGCATCTACTCTCATGATTTGCCGCCAATAGGGCATCAAATCTACTATATAAAAATATACATCTGTTAAAACTGTACCGAGTAAAGAACCTAAATAAAACCAGTTACCTACCTTGCCCCAATTCTTCGCCAGACACCAGCAAGCAAACGGTAAACCGATAAATTCCACCGGCAGATGCCATAAAGGTTCCCAACGTAACCAACCCCAGTAAATCGCTCCTGCTAACCAACTCCAGCTAAACCCCAAGAGCAAATCGCCCCAGACGTAAGTTGCAGGACGTGACATTAAGGCAAAACTGAGCCACACCCAAAATCCTGTCAGCGCTAAACTCAGACTTGGTAGCGATCGCACGATAGGCGCTTCTATAAATACTGGCACTGTTACCAAAAACACCGCTGCTGCAAACACTAACCAAGTTTGTCGGGTAGAAGTAGATAAGGGTAAAGAGGGAGAAAGGGAAAGTGTAGATTCCAATTGTCTGATACCATTTTGCGCGGTCTCAGCTAAATCCAACTCAGTATCAATAGAAGGAGTAGAAACGCTGTAGGAAGACAATGTATTATTAATCAAAGTTTTTAATATTTGTTACTAAACTTTATTTTACTTAAGATATCACATTTTCAAATCCCCCCCTGGGGCATTGTAATTATACTGGAATTTCCACAAGCGCTGGTGCAAACCAAACAAAACATTCTGCGCCAGGCGAATCCATTCAAGTTCCACTATGTACAGAACTCTTCTGTAGTTCCTTGTAAATAAGGGACTACAGAGAGGTGAAAAGTCAGCTGCTATGAGTCTGTTAAATATTAAAATTTGATGAATTTTTCAAATTGCGTTGACTTATTGAGGTGGGTGTAAGAACATAGTCAGCGTCTTCGATGATGTTTTCGATCGGTAAAATTGAGTTTTCTACAAGATTAGGTGCAATAGAGAGTATATAAAGCAACATCATCAGCTAAACAATGTTCATCACGATCTCTATCACACGAAAAAGGTATTAATTGTATATGGAGTTTATTCAAGCTTTTATTTTAGGTATTGTTCAAGGGATTACAGAGTTTTTGCCAATCAGCAGTACTGCACATCTTCTGATTTTTACCAAGATATTTGGTTGGAAAGAACTAGGTTCTAAAGATTTTGTTGACGCAATTCAATTTGGCAGTGTTATCGCAATTGTGGGGTATTTTTGGTCGCTGATTTATAGTATTACCAAAGGTGGAATCGAAGCACTAAAAGCCAAAGACTGGCAACGCGAAGAATGGAAGATTCTTGTCGGTATTGTAGTCGGAACACTGCCGGCTTTAATTTTCGGCTTTCTTTTGAAAGATATTTTACCTGAAAGTGCATTGATTATTGGCATTATGTCAATTATTATGGCACTTGTACTAGCTCTAGCAGAAAAAATTGGCACTCGTAAGCGCGGTTTTGAGTCATTGCAGATTCAGGATGGTATTTTGGTTGGATTGGGACAAACACTTGCCTTGATTCCGGGCGTTTCTCGTTCTGGTTCGACGTTGACAACTGCCTTATTTTTAGGATTAGAACGCGCTACAGCAGCAAAATTCTCATTTTTGTTAGGGTTTCCAACTCTTACAATTGCGACGCTGTATAAAAGCTTGAAAATATTCAAGTTGTTTCAAGCTCACCAGTTGCCAGATAACATTGTTGCACTGTTAATTGTAGGAATTATTTCAACCTTGATTTTTTCCTACCTATCAATTGCATTTTTGATCAAATACTTAGCAACCAAAAACACTTTGATCTTCGTATGGTATAGATTAGCATTCGGTAGTGCAATCTTACTAGCGATCGCAGCAGGTTGGAAAGGATAATATTCATTAGTCATTAGTCACTTGTACTGAGCGAAGCCGAAGTATTAGTCATTAGTCCTTTGTCCAAAGCAAATGACTATAGCGACTGCTCGGTTGTATGTAATACAATCTAACCTCTCTCCTTGAAGGAGAGAGGCTTTGAATTTTACTCCCTAACGCTAATAGGGAAAGGGCTGTTATTGTTAGGTTTGTATTAGACTCAACTCAGAAACGCTATAATGCCCTATGCACCATGACTACCATTCATCCTGCTCGAATTACCAAGGTTCTTCCAGACTCAATAGCCGCAGAGATTGGTTTTGAAGTTGGGGATGCGATTGTTGCAATCAATGGTACACGTCCCCGCGATTTAATTGATTATCAGTTTTTGTGTGCTGATGAAGTCTTAGAATTAGAAGTTTTAGACGCTACTGGTAAAACTCACAGCCTGGAAATCGAAAAAGATTATGACCAAGACTTGGGGCTAGAATTTGAAACTGCCCTATTTGATGGCTTAATTCAGTGTAATAACCGCTGTCCTTTTTGCTTTATCGACCAACAACCACCAGGTAAGCGCACCAGCTTGTACTTTAAAGACGACGATTACCGCTTAAGCTTTTTGTACGGCTCTTATCTTACCCTGACCAATTTGCCAGAAAGAGAATGGCAGCGAATTGAACAAATGCGCTTATCTCCATTGTATGTTTCTGTTCATGCCACGGAGCCGGAAGTTAGAATTAGACTCTTGAAAAATCCTCGTGCGGGACAAATCTTACAACAACTCAAGTGGTTTCAAAAAAGACGGCTACAAGTTCATGCTCAAGTAGTTGTTTGTCCTGGTATAAATGATGGCGAACATTTGGAGCAAACCCTAAAAGACTTAGCATCCTTTCATACTGGTGAAGTGCCTACGGTGGCGTCGGTGGCAGTTGTGCCAGTCGGATTGACAAGGTTTCGGCCTCCAGAAGACGAACTTACACCCGTAACCAGAGAAAAAGCGAAAGAAGTGATTTCTCAAGTGCAAATACTTTCGCAACAATTTCGCCAAAAGTTTTCCTCTAACGTCGCTTGGTTAGCTGATGAGTGGTTTTTGATTGCAGGTAAGGAATTACCGACCGAATCTGAATATGAAGAGTATCCCCAAATTGATAATGGTGTTGGTTCAATTCAGTTGTTTATCAAGCAATTTGCAGCCGCGGCAACAGAATTACTACCGTCAAAAGTTTATCCTCAGAGAAAATTAACTTGGGTAGTAGGCAATGCAGTAGAAAACGCCTTTGAACCTATCTTGAAACGGTTAAATTCTGTTGAAGGATTAAAAGTAAATATGCGTGCTTTATGTAGTGATTATTGGGGACAGAGTATTACTGTCACAGGATTACTAACGGGTCATGATTTGCTGTTGAACTTACAAGGGCAAGATTTGGGAGACGGAATTTTACTACCAAATGTAATGCTCAAACATGGTGAATTGGTATTTTTAGATGATATGAGTATTGAAGAATTAGCCTGCAAGCTTGAGACAAAAATTTTACCAGTAGGAGGAGTAGAAGATTTAATTAAGACCTGTATTATTTAAGCTGTTTTTGTTAGCTCTTTAGTCTATAGCAGTTCCCAGGTGGATGAAGTACATATCAAAATTTCACCCCCGATCCCTATTCTTTTCAAAAAAATAGTTTGGGGTTATCTATGGTAAATATTTTTGGAATAGGGTTTTTTATTTCCCTTTTCCTCTATCCCCTAAACTCCGACAAGTATTGAAAGTGGTATTTATTATTTGAGGTTGAAATGAAAAATATCTGCAATTACACAAAAGCGCGTGGAAATTGGAAAATGCAAAATTTTCTAAACAACTAGTTACTAATGAAATTAAATTCACAATGTAATAACTAACAATTTCTATATATCGTCTTGGCAAGTTGAGTATCCATCTTGGCATTTTTAACTACTTTTGATAGGCTAGATTGATGAAGGTAATTCACTAAGTACTCTTTGAAAAGCTTATAGGAATTTTTTTATTTTTGCAAAGTAAAAGATTAGCTCACTTAATCCAAGTGAGAATCTCAGTAACCTTACTAGGATCGAGTTCAAATTCTATATTGTGTACTAATGAATTATGAATAATAACTAAATTAAAAATGAAGTGAGGAGTCACTGGTGAATTATCAGGAAAACCAAAAAGATATAAGTTTAAAAATTAAAGAAGCTAGAAAATTATTTATTTTAAGTTGTGAAATTGTAGTTTTAAATTTTTTGAGTATTTTGCCAGTAACGGCGGCGACTGAAGAACCCGTATTAAGCGTAGTTTATGGACAAGAAAATGCAAATCAATGGAGAGGGATAAGCGATCGCTTAGAGACAATAGGGGTGAAATATTGTGTAATTTCCCTAAATGATGTTAGGAGTGGGGCAGATTGGGGCGAGCGCCGCGTATTATTTTTGCCAAACGTCGAAACATTAACACCAACTCAAGCGATCGCTCTAGAAGACTGGATGAGTAAGGGAGGGCGTTTGATTGCTAGTGGGCCTGTAGGTAGTTTGTCATCGCCAGGAGTGCGGCAATTATTGCGATCGCTCTTGGGAGGTTATTGGGGATTCAGCCTTAGTGACACAGAACAGATTCAAGCTGCAAAAACCAAGATACCAGAATGGGCAAATCAAACTGGACTATTTGGTAAAGTGCGCGGCGGCGTTGTGATTCCTAATGATATGGGCGCTGAATCTCCTGCTGTTTGGAATTCCAAAGATAGTCCGGCCGCAGTCGTAACAACTGAGCGTTCCACCTTTTTGGGCTGGCGCTGGGGAACAGATACAGCCTCCGCAGCCGAGTTGGATAATGCCTGGTTAAAAACTACTATCAATCACTATTTGACAGCACTAGCGCCATCAAATCGTAACAAAAAAATAGCAGGAGGTTCCCAAAGCTGCTCTACGACTGTTGCAGCTGCGCCCTTAGTGCAGGAGAGCAGAGGGGCAGGGGGGCAGGGGGGCAGCACTTCTCTGCGAGACGCTCCGCGAACGACTACGCTCAGTGACCGGGGGGCAGGGGGGCAAGGGGGTAGTTCATCTCCCTCATCTCCCTCATTCATTCCTCCTAAAACTGCCACTGCTCCTATACCTAGACCGCTGCCTATGGTCAAACCCCCAAGTTCTCAGGAGGCTATTGACCAATTAGAACAAGCGGTGCGTTTGGATGTTGCACCCAACTCCAATGAGCCGATTGATAACAAGCAAGCGATCGCTCTCCAGCAAGAACTAGAAAATCTGATTGGTCGGGTGGAAAGCGCTCATTTAGCGGTGTTAGCTGATGCGGCTAATGTTGGCGAAACAATATCTGAAAGTGAGGGGAAACAGTTTTCTAGGCATTTGAACACCCCCCAGTCTGTCAAAGAACAGCCAATACAATTAGCCTCAACCAAACTGGGGGCGCTAGCCATAAGTAAAGACCAAGCCTTAGCACAAGCAAGGTTAATTGCCAAAAATTTACCCCAATTGATTGCTCAAAAAAACTACGCTTTGGCTCGTCAGCAATGGCTGGCCGCTAAAACAACTTTGTGGCAACAGTTTCCTGTCGATCGGAAACTAGCTCAACCAGAAATTCGCGCAGTTTGGTTAGATCGGGGGACGATTGTTCGCGCTGGTAGTAAGGCGGGACTGGCACAGATTTTTGATCGCCTCGCTCAAGCCGGGATTAATACCGTCTTTTTTGAAACTGTTAATGCTGGCTATCCAATTTATCCCAGCCAAATCGCAAAAGAGCAAAACCCATTAATTCGTGGGTGGAACCCACTAGAAGAAGCAGTGAAACTAGCCCATGAGCGAGATATGGAATTACACGCTTGGGTGTGGACTTTTGCTGCTGGCAATCAACGCCATAATGAAATTCTCAACCTTAATCCTAATTATCCAGGGCCAGTACTGGCGGCTCATCCCGATTGGGCAAACTACGATAATCTAGGCAACATGATTCCCGTTGGGCAGACTAAGCCATTCTTCGATCCAGCCAACCCCGAAGTGCGGCAATACTTGCTCAAGCTGTATGAGGAAATTGTCACTAAATATAAGGTGGATGGTTTACAGCTAGACTACATTCGCTACCCTTTCCAAGATCCATCAGCAGGTCGAACTTATGGCTATGGGAAAGCTGCAAGAGCGCAATTTCAGAAACTTACTGGTGTAGATCCAGTGAATATTTCTCCTAGCCAAACAGATTTGTGGCAAAAATGGACAAAATTTCGCACCGATCAAGTTGATAGCTTTGTCGCTCAACTATCACAGCAGTTGCGACAAAAGCAACCGAATTTGATTTTGTCGGTTGCAGTATTTCCTTTGCCAGAACTAGAACGGATTCAGAAAATTCAACAAAATTGGGAAACTTGGGCAAAACAGGGGGATGTAGATTTAATTGTTCCCATGACTTATGCTCTTGATACTTCTCGGTTTCAACGACTGGCGCAACCCTGGATTGCCTCTAAACAATTGGGAGCTACCTTGTTGGTGCCGGGAATTCGCTTACTTTCTTTGCCAACCATCGGGGCATTCGATCAACTCCAGTTGGTAAGGGACTTGCCAGTTAGTGGTTATGCACTATTTGCAGTAGAAAATTTTAGCAACGATCTCCAAAAACTCTTTAGTAACACCCAAGGTAGAATTCAATCTACAACAAGTGAACCGATTCCTCTCCATCAGCCTTTTCAAACCGCCGCCATCCGTTACACCGCGCTACAACGGGAATGGAAAGTTGTTTTCCAAAATGACCAACGACCAAGACCATCTCAGAAACTTTCAGATTTTAACAACCAGGCAGAAGTTTTACGCAGTGCTTTAAATCAGCTTGCCGCTTCCCCTTCTGCTAGTAAGTTACTCGTGGCGAAAGCCTCTCTAACTCGGTTCCAGTCTCAATTTCGGGTATTGATGAGCCAAGAAATTAAGTCCAATTCCTATCAAGTCAAAGTTTGGGAAAATCGGCTCGTAACTATAGAAAGGCTATTACGTTATGGCGAACGGCGGGTGCAATTACGTCCTTTGTGAAGAGGTAGAGGGGCTTTCTAGCAGGGGAGTAGCCCTTCTCTACGAGACGCTGCGCGTAGCTTGCTTCCACGAAGTGGTACGACTCATTTCGGCTACGCGGTAGTTGAGCGTAGTCGAAACTCAATGACCAACGCTCAGTGACCGGGGAGCAGAGGAGCAGGGGAGGATAATTAATGACAAATGACAAATGCCCAACTAGCTGGATACAAGCTAGTTTGTAATTCTTAACACACTTTTTGTAGTGTTTGTATCCCAAAAATTACTAGTTGATTAGCGTCAAAATATTGGAAAATACTTAGATAAGCGGTTTTAGATAACTATTATTTGATGATAGCTATCGTGAAAATCTATGCAAGCCTGACCTCAGCTCATCAGCCTACAAAGCTTAGAGTTAAAAATTGACTGTTTGCTCCTGATGCTTGTGTTAAAAACATCACTATTAAAGTAGATGCTATTTCTACAACGAGCTACGCTTACGCACTGATGTAGCACGGGGTAAAAGTATCTTGTTTTTTCATTTTCGCAAGTAGTAGGGTACTTCACCAAGCATGATATGGTACTGTTTGTAGCTTCTGAAACTAGCTTGAAAACAACCAATACTCTTGAGGTTATGCATACCTTAGTCATGACATTGAACGTGTCATATTTTGTGAAGATAGTCTCAGTGTTATCACGTGTACATCAGCAACAGTTGGAACTACTGCTAGTTGTGGATAACCAAGATAATATTACTCGTGAAAGTATCTATTAAACACTGGCACAAGAAACAGAGAAAACTAGAGGTAATGTTTAGTATTGGTTCTTTTGAGGTAGAACATCAGATTTTCATTAAGAGACAATTGCTCAAGTCCCAATGGTTACCAGCACGCGTTATAGTACGTAAAGCTACGACAGGCAAATACACTCACTTCATTGAAGTTTATGAAGAAGATTTGGACTTTTACCGTAAGTCTAATAGGGTCATCCACACGAATATGCCCAAATATCACATAATCATGACTGAAATGTCGAATGATGTCTTGATTATCGGTCAGTTAGAAGTGGGAAAATTAGAGTATAGAACAACATCGTTCAATTTGTTTGAATATAGCCGACAATTGCCAGAACAAATGCAGATGAATCTGGGCTATCGGCGCTTGATTTTTTTCATCAGTCAATATAATTTTGTAACCTGCTGCATCAATGAAAAACTCTTGGCACATATCTTGACTAACTTTTTTTCAAGTTATATTAGATTTTTTTCTGATGATAGCACTTTCAAGTTGAATTTACTTAGCCAAGATAGACAAATCGTGTTTGACATTCAAGATTGGCAAATTTGTATTTTCCCAGAAGACATAGTAAATATTTTTAAATCATTTTATCAGGCTAGCAATGGTGTTAATATACTAAATGCTAGATTAAAAATGGCAATTTTAAAAAAATGTAGAGATATCTACCAATTTAAAATACTTAATTATAAAGTTTATTTTTTGTAACAAGTATTGCTGGATAATGTCGGGAAATAATAAAATAGAAAGATGAGGTAATTTATGCCCAAAATCTTAATAATAGAAGATGAAGAAGCAGTCCGTGAAAACATTTTAGATTTGCTAGAAGCTGAGGATTTTGAAACTATTGCTGCGGCTAATGGCAGAATCGGGGTAAGTTTGGCTATCTCCGAAGTTCCCGATTTAATTCTTTGTGATATGATGATGCCAGAAATTGACGGTTATGGCGTGCTAACAGCATTACGTCAAGAACCATCTACGGCAACCATTCCCTTCATTTTTCTCACTGCCAAATCTGCTAAATCTGACTTCCGTCAAGGTATGGATATGGGTGCAGATGACTATATAACTAAGCCATTCACTCGAGCTGAGTTATTAAGTGCCATTATGAACAGGTTGGAAAAATACGCTACTTTAAAAAGGTATTTATCTTCTCAGACTGTCATTAATAACTTGTCTCCAAAAATGCAGTTGTTAGAAATTAGCTTACACCGAGCTATAAAACAACATAATTTTCAAGAATTTGAAATTTATTATCAACCAATAGTCGATATTACATCTGGAAAAATAGTAGGAGCTGAAAGTTTATTGCGCTGGCAAAGTCCAGAGTTAGGAATGATTTACCCAACAGAATTTATTCCTTTAGCAGAGTCTACAGGTTTAATTGTTCCGATTGGGAAATGGGTATTAAAAAGGGTATGCCAACAAATTAAAAGCTGGCGTGATGCTGGAATTGATTCATTGATTGTTGCTGTAAATCTGTCAGCAATTGAATTTAATCAGCCAGATTTTATTCATAATGTAGTTAATTTTATATCCGTGAATAATCTAGAACCACATGACCTAGAACTAGAACTCACTGAAAGTATGATTATGCAAGATGTCAATAGTGCGATCGCTACTATGAGCAAATTGCAATCCTTGGGTATAAAAATTGCGATCGATGATTTTGGTACGGGTTACTCTTCTTTGATTTATCTGAAAAACTTACCAATTAATACATTAAAAATAGATCGTTATTTTATCCATAATGTTGCTAATGATTCGCAAAAGTCAGCCATCGCTAAGGCATTAATTCAGATGGCTCATAATCTCAATCTAGGTGTAGTAGCTGAAGGTGTAGAAACAGAAGCAGAACTAGGTTTTTTACGCCAACACAAATGTAACTCTATGCAAGGTTTTCTATTTAGTCGTCCCTTACCAGCAGCAGAATTTGAAAATTTTTTGTTCACTAACAAATGTTTGTATGTGTAAATATTGAACATTGGGCGAAACAGTTCAGAGTTCCAAGTTATGAGTTACGAGTAAATAAGTGAGATTCACAACTCAGCACAGGCTAAACCTTAGCTATCCGCTAACAGCACGGGCTAAATGCCGAGCTATCGCTAACAGCACTCCTGAAGGGCATTGAGCATTGGGAATAGAATTTAGTCACTAGTACGCCACAACTTAAATAGAGCAATCATTTAAAATCTCTAAAAAGACTATTCCATAATACTTTTGACTTTTGACTTTTGCCTTGCGGTGCTAGTACTTTATTTTTGAATTGTTAATAGGTTGATTAACTAAAAAAAATCAAACTTTTGACTGGCGACAATTATTAAGCCTCAAGTCTAGAGTAAGAACATTGTGTATAGTGTCTACCACCATGAAAGTTCCTGCGCGTTTTTTGCTGCCTGTTTTTTTAATGATTTTGGCAGCAGCCTGTAACCAGACTCGCGCTAACTCAGATAATCCTACACCTCAAAAATCTATACCTTCTGCCCAACTGACACAGAATCCTACACAGCCAAAAAATATTGTCCGTACTGAAGCACTTTCACCTACACCCATCCGAATCAATCTGAAGAATTTACCAGCACCCTTTGCAACCGAAAGCGCCTCGAAGCGGCCTGAGGTTGTGCCCATTCCAGAAAATCCGGTGCTGCGCGTACCACCAGGCTTCACAGTCAACGTCTTTGCCGAAGGTTTAGATGCCCCACGCTGGCTAGCTTTAACCCCTAAGGGTGATGTTTTAGTGACTGAAACCGGGCAAAATCGCATTCGTCTATTGCGTGACAGCAACGGCGATGGTGTCGCTGACGTTCGAGAAACCTTTGCTAGTCGGGACAACGGACTCAATAGACCCTTTGGGATGGCTTTTGCAGGTAATTCCTTTTTTCTGGGTAATACAGATGCTGTGGTGCGTTTTCCCTACACTCAAGATCAAAACAAAATTACAGGTAAAGGGGAAAAAATTGCCGATTTGCCCGCTCAAGGTTATAACAACCATTGGACGCGCAATGTCGTTGTCTCGCCCGATCGCAATAAATTATATATTTCAGTTGGATCGGGAACCAATGTAGATGAGGAACCCTTACCACGGGCTTCGATACAAGTGATGAATTTAGATGGTTCCCAGCAGCAAACTTTCGCTTCCGGCTTGCGTAACCCTGTTGGTTTAGACTTTCATCCTGTAACTAAGGAACTTTATACCACTGTTAACGAACGGGATGGAATTGGTGATGATTTGGTGCCAGACTATCTGACACGCGTTAAACAGGGGGCATTTTACGGCTGGCCCTATGCTTATCTAACACCAAACAACCTCGATCCGCGGCAAAAGACGGATAACAAAAGTAAACGTCCTGATTTAGTAGCCCGGACTCAAACGCCAGATGTACTGTTCCAGGCACACTCCGCAGCATTGGGTTTGCAGTTTTATGATGGTAAAACGTTTCCCAAAAAATACCAGAACGGTGCTTTTGCTGCTTTTCGTGGTTCTTGGAATCGCGATCGCGGCACTGGTTATAAAATTGTATTTGTTCCCTTCGATGCTAAAGGGCGATCGCTTGGCTACTACGAAGACTTTCTCACAGGATTTTTGCTAAATCCTTCTGTACCAACCACTTGGGGACGACCTGTAGGTTTACTCGTGTTGCCAGACGGCAGTTTACTACTCACAGAAGAAGCTAATAATCGAATTTATCGGATTCAGTATACGGGAGAGTGAACAATTCACGCCTTCAAACATTTAAAAATTCACGGATAGAATCTGTTGCCTAAAGTAAAGTTAGAGCAGTTGTCATCAATAGAGATGTTGTGACTGCATCTCCCTATCCAGGTTTATCTCGTTTACGGTAAATTACTGATAAATACTAATACTTATCTGGTTGAAAAATTAATTATGACTCCCAATGAAAATAATACTCAATCAAATATCAACGAATTGTCTCCACATTCAGGTACACGATATTGGGGTGAGGTAGAGGTAATCGAGGAGGGAGAAACCTATAGAATTAGTCGTGTAGAAATCAAGCCCAGGCACGGAATTAAACCACAAATTCATTATCACCGTAATGAACATTGGGTTGTAGTTTCCGGCGTGGCAAAGGTGACTTGTGGGAATGAGGAAATACTACTGAATCGAAACGAATCAACTTATGTCCCGGCTGCAACACTACATAAAGTAGATAATCCTGGGCATATTCCGCTAGTTATTCTGGAAATTCAAAATGGTGAATATTTGGGTGAGGATGATACTGAGCGCCCTTATGACTTAAATTTGGTCAAACCTGTAGCTGAAGGACAGTAAGGGCTGGGGTGAGAGCAGGGGAAGCAAGGGAGCAGGGAGCAGGGAGCAGGGAGCAGGGGGCAGGGAGCAAGGGAGGAGAGTTTTCCTCTCTGCCCCCTCTGCCCCCTCTGCCCCATGCCCAATGCCCCATTCCCCATTCTCAAATCAAAACCACCCTTCTTGTTCTAAGGTTTCAATTAGCTGTAAGCCACGGGGATCGCCTACTCCTAACAGTGAGGCTTTAGCGTCTTCTCGGACTCCCAAATCTTCGTCTTCGGCAAAGGCTTGAATTAGGGCATCGATCGCTGTGGCATAAACTACATTAGAAGGCAATTCGCGGCAGAGTTGACCAATTGCCCAAGCACTATTACTCCGCACTGCTGCCACGGGATCTTGGACTAAGGCTTCAATTAATGGTGGTATTGCCCCTATCACTGCTTCATAACCCACTTCTGCCATCTGTGCTAAGGCACTAGCAGCCCACAAACGCACTGCGGAAATGTCGGTTCTGAGGGCATTTGCTAAAGGTGCTAAAGAACGGCGATCGCGACAGTTTCCTAAAGCCCAAACTACACCTTTACGTACATAGCCATTCCAATCACTGTTTAGTTGAGCAATTAACGGACTCACTGCTTCTAAACTGGGATTGCGTCCGATGCCATAAGCTGCACTTACTCGGACTAAGGGACAGGTATCTGTTAACAGGCGAATCAGATGGGGGGTAGCACGCGCATCTTCTATATCACAAAAAGCGCGTGCCGCTAACATTCTTTGCTGGGGCTGGGGATTTTCCAGCAAGGCTAGCATCACTTCTGGATCGGGCTTTGCCACAACTGATTCGGCAGTTAGCGGCTCTATTTTATCTAAGGGGCTTTCTAGCTCCTCCTCAATATCGAGTAGGCTTAGATCGTCTTCGTCATACATAATTTGATTTCAATCCCGAAAAGGGATCGACACATAATCCCCCGCGCCAAGAAGTTAAAGCTTTATCTTTATATTTATATATATTAGTTGGGTTTTTATACATTTATCCTTCTTTCTCGTTGAGTTTTATCCAAACGAGAACCTCCATAACTCAGACGCTACAGTATATTATCGCTATCCTTGAGTTTATTTTTCTGCACTCAGGAATTTTACCATCCATAGGGATTGGGTTTGATAACCTAACTGATTGTAAAGATTCAATGCGGGTTTGTTT
Organism: Nostoc sp. DSM 114167; assembly: GCF_052692655.1. Lineage (NCBI taxonomy): Bacteria > Bacillati > Cyanobacteriota > Cyanophyceae > Nostocales > Nostocaceae > Nostoc > Nostoc sp. DSM 114167. The sequence goes on along the minus strand of NZ_CP195116.1, from coordinate 342,291 downwards.
GATTGAAATACTTGCAGTCCAATCTGGCGATCGCCTCTTTGAATAGCCCAATTTTCCACATATCGCATCAAGGCTGTACCAATACCCCGCCGCCGATGTTCTGGCACAACGTAGAGGATAAAGATGTGAGCATGACGGTTCCCATGTACTTGATCTATGGCATTGCCAACCCAGAGGCAGGCTATAGGGGGATGGGGGGCAGAGGGGCAGAGGGGCAGAGAGGCAGAGGAGAGAGATTCTTTATTGCTCCCCTGCTCCCCCTCGTCTTCTACCCACCACAAGGGCGTATCGCTAGAAAAGTATTGCTTAACTGTTTGCTCTAAGTGGGAAAAATCCTCGTTGGGAAAGAGATCCTGGTAAGTTCGCTGCATGAATTTGAGCAGCAGCGATCGCTCCAAAAGGGAGCCACGGCGAATAATATATCCAGGTAATAGTTCCTCAGACACTACTGATATTTACTGATATTTATTGACTTAGCTAGCTCGCGTTATGTGCTGCTGGAGGTAAATCAGTTGGAGTAGGTTGAGAACTTACTCCCACCTCTTCAATTGGTGCGGGTGCTGCCATATCGGACGGTAAAAATATTCGGGCGCTGACTGCCACTAGAGCAAAAACAAATACTAGTACTACAAGCAGTGGAGCGATGTATTGACGAAAAATAGCCATATTTTAATTGCAAGAAGCTAGGAACTTTTATGAGAACCTAGCTGAAGATTTGTGAAGTATTCTTGATTTATTTTAGCAATTTTCTGTGCATGGGAATTGGGCATTGGGAAAGAGGAGGCAGAAGTTCTAAAATGTTTGAATGCGTGAATTTTGAATTGATTTCTCCCCTGCTCCCCTGCTCCTCTGCTCCCCGGTCACTGAGCGTAGTCGAAGTGCTGCTCCCCTACTCCCTCTGGCGATCGCTTTCCAAGTCATCAAGTACTCTTTCGCAATACCAATTCTCCGGCATCCCAGGATAAGTCTCTTTTGCCTGTGCAATTAACCGTTCGGCTGCTGCAGTGTCACCAGATAATTTAGCAATTAGCCTGTTTTTGAGATAGCTATCAGATCCACCATCGTCTACCTGGGTTGGTATCCCTTGATTGATGGTTGATGGAGTTGACGGTCGGGATTGTTCTCTTCGCAATTGCCAAAATAAAACGTAATAAAGCGTACCAAAAATTAAAATTAGGCTGAGTGTTCCAAAAAAAGTTAACAGGTTAAATGCTAAAAATCCTAGAACTAACTGCGAGAGAACATAGCCAAGTAATAAACCAGTCAGTAAGAGAATAAATGTGCCGACAGCAATAACTACTTGATTCCCCATATATCCTCTTCTTCGTCGTCAAGTCCTGGTCTGGATAATACTACCACTGGCTTTGAATTCCAAGGGGCAAAGAATGGCAATAATAATAATCCCGGCAAAGCAGCTATTGCTGTCAGTAGAAAGAATGTAGACCAGCCGGTGGTTTGTGCCCATGTACCTGCTGGAGCCGTAAGAATATCTCTACTAAAAGCCTGCAAACTCGAAAGTAAGGCGTACTGTGTAGCTGAAAAGCTTTGGTTACAAAGACTCATCAAAAATGCTACAAAAGCAGCAGTTTCTAAACCAGCACAAAATTGTTCTATATTAACGGCAGCTAACATTAGATAGAAGTTTTTACCTACTACTGCTAACGCAAAGAAAGCCAAGTTCCCGACAGCTTGCAATATGGCGAATATCCACAGCGAACGATTAACACCAATTTTGGTCATTATTGCTCCTGCTGCCAAGGTGCCAACAATGGTGGCGAAAATTCCCAACGCACCAGGAAATGCAATGTCGGTTTGAGTAAAATGTAAACCTTTATCTAACAAAAATGGGGTAGATACATTCTTTAGCAAAGAATCCCCCAACTTGTAAATCACAATGAATACCAAGATTAAAAGTGCTTGTAGCCAGCCATGACGCTGGAAAAATTCAATGAAAGGTAATTTGACGGCGGCGGATAAAGTCTGAGGTGGGCGATCGCGTAGGACTGGTTCTGGTGCAAAAATAGAACTTACTAAGCCCACGAGCATCAACAGCGACATCAACAAGTAAACAGCTTGCCAAGGCATCCTATCTGCCAAAAATAGAGTGACATAACCGGTTACGAGAATGGCAATGCGATAACCTAATAAGTAAATAGATGCTCCAGCACCTCTTTCTTCTACTTCCACTACATCAGTGCGGTAAGCATCAACTAAAATGTCTTGGCTGGCGCTAAAAAAGGCAACGGCCACAGCAGCAATTATTAAAGGTTGTAGCCCTTGGGATGGGTGTTGTAGTCCCATTACAGCTATACCTAGCAGTAATGCTACTTGTGTAATTACCAACCAACCTTTACGTCGCCCCAAAAAAGGCGGTACAAATCTATCTAGTAAAGGCGACCAGAGAAATTTTAAAGAATAGGGCAGCTTTACTAAACTAAAAGCGGCGATCGCTGCCAAGCTAATCCCTTCTTTGGTCAACCAGGCTTGTAATGTCTGACTGGTTAAATATAACGGCAACCCTGATGAGAAGCCAAGAAATAACAAAGCTCCCATCTTCTGGCTGCCAAAAATTCGTAGCAGCGATTTATTTACTTGCACAATCTTGAAGATTCCTTTTTATTTAATTGAATTGCAGTTATCTTGCCATAGCTGCTGTCTAATTTCGTGTAAGCACACAAACCTGCTAAGATTTTCTTTATTTAAGATACATATCAGCAATGCTCTAACATAGTGATTATTCCTTAATTTTCCTTAATCGAATAAACCTGATGCCCTCTGATTTCGACTCTGTGGGCAGCTAGGCATTTTTTCCAACCTTCACGAGTGCCGATGTCGCTTTTGTCCTTGAGCAATCCTAATTCCTGTTCTTGTTGGGTGAGTTTAGCAAATTCTTCGTAACGTGGGTAGTTGCCGATCACAAATGTTTCCTTTCGGTGCAAAATCGGCGGATTTGCCCTAGTTTCATAGTCTCGATGAGTTATGGAGAGGGTTTTTAAATCAATACCAATGCTGGCTTTTAATGCCGGATGCGGATCGGTGTCGAATTGGGGGTAAGACAGATAGGATATTTGCGGCTTATCAGTGTGATATTTAATTAATGTGGCTTCATCGACACGCCCAATGGTACGGCTAGCGCAACCTTCACAAATTCGTAGTACTGGGTCAAGTGCTGCAAGTGCCGAAATATGGACGTAAAGCGCACCGCGCGTATGTTTACCAATTTTGCTTTTTTCGCAAGCAGTTTGAATCACCCCAGGTTTACCCAAGCTGAAAAGCTTTTGATCGGCTACAAGGCACGCTTCCTCATAGCTACTAAAAAAGGCTTTGATATCGTGACGCATTTCTGGGGCTAGCTTTTGCCATGCAGGGCGTCGATCGAAGTGGGTCAGCGCGAGATAAACTTGGATATCGAGAGAACGACGATAAGCGATCGCATCCCATTCAGCCTCATCGGTAGCTTGTAAAATTACACCGAAGGCGCGGCGAAAGTTACCAAATTCGCTCAGTAATTCTTGTTCATTTTCCAATTCACCTTTCACAGGTAGTCTACCGCGCTTGGTAAAAAAAGCCATTAAGGGTTGCAGCTGTTCTTGATAGTCTTCAAACCGCTTGGTGGGAATGCGGACTCGCGGTGTAGAGGTGGTAGAAAAGAAGCGGATAGCTTTGTAACTTTCTTTTTCAGCTTCATCTCGAAAAACAAAGTAAACGCCTAGTGCGATCGGTACTGCATCTACATTTAAAACTTCATCAATATAAGTTTTGAGTTCTTCTTGTTCGTAATATTTCTGAAAAGTATTGCGGCGCGTCACAATGCCATCATTGTAAGCAAGTTGGTTTTTGCTGGGAGCGTCGATTAGGATTTGAGCCGCGACAATTAAAACTTTCCCGGTGAGTTCCCAGGCTTGGATCAAGCTTTGACGGCGTTCTTCTGAGTCTTCAATGACGTTGAGGACATAACCCAAATTGACCACATCGGCGGGGGTGCGTGGGACATCAGGATAGTAGTAAGGGTCCCAGCCTGCGCTGGTGTAACCTAAGTTTTTTACTCGCTGAACATCACCACCGTAGCCGCAACCGTAGTCAAAAAAAGTGGTGTCTTGAGTTAGGATTGCCCATTCTATTGCCAATCGTACAGGGCGAGATATGTCAGTGCGAGCGATCGCAGCTCTATGACGCTCAATTTCTAGCGCTTCAGGCATGATAATAATTCGTAATTCGTAATTCGTAATTCGTAATTAAAACACCCAGCACCTAACATTGTTTCAAGGTTTAATGGCCAGTTCAATTAAATCTTCAATTTTCTTGATATTTGGATCGCCTGCTAAGTAGCCAATACCGCGATGCAAATGTAAGCGGAATTGGGTGGCGAGGGTTTCTTTATCGGTGGGATAACCATCGTTGTGACAGCGTTGCTTGAGTGCGAGGAGGAGAATATCGGACATTTCGCCGCCAAAGACGCGCCAAGTCATTTCGACGTTGCTATCTTGGGGAATTGGAACGGGGGAGGGTGCGGTTGCTTCTGCGAGGGAACGACAAAATGCCCAACGGCATAGAATATTCCACTGGTCGATTTTGGTGCTGCGTTTAAGTTTGGTAAGTTGGTCTTTAGCTGTTTGGGAAAGTTTAATTCTTTCGATTGGGGATTCCATAATCTTCCTAAAAATTGAGATAATTTTCGCTCATAAACCCAAACAGTAGCGAACCGCAGTTTCAACTTCAAGCATCTTGGAATCAGAAAGTTTGCCAGATGGATCGGCAGGAAAGCGATTTGGATCTAAAGAACGAATTTGAAAACATAAGAACACTGTTTCTATAAGCAATCCACTGTCACTTGGAGAGACTCGTATATTAGTTGGATAATCACGCTTAATATTTGTTCCTTTCGTACCGACAACTACAGTTACAACCAAAGGTAATTGATTGATAGCATTTATAGATAAAACTAAAACTGGTCTTGTTCCTGCCTGTTCTCGACCCAGCACTGGATTAAGATTGACAAAATAAATTTGTCCCCTCTCGATGCTCACAGATTTTCTAAACCATCCATTTCTGTAATACTAAATTCATTATTTATAGAGGAAATTTCTGCCTGTATATCTAAATCACTAGCCATTGCAGCTAGTTGTTCATTCATATATTTCACATCAGTAAATCTATCTGATATTTGCTTCTTTTCTTCCAATTGTCTTGTGATAAGTTCTAAAACCCATTCTAGTTCTTCTAATGACAAAACACGTAGGTCACGCTCTATTTTTAGTAAATGTGGTGAGTTCATAATTGCTAATCTACTTTTCAAAGGTCGTTATATATATTGTAAATATCTAGAGTTAGAAAAATCGCGCTCCGCCAATTTTTTAGACGATATCTACTACCAAAAATATCCTGATTGTATGGTTGTTTGGCGGGTAGAGGAGTCATATTTGAGGAGATATTCGCGGGCGATCGCTTCGTTTTCTCGCAGTGTTTCTACTTCTTTCTTGCCAATCTCAGTATCGGTAGATAGTAAAATTACTTGATGGCTGGCGGCGGGGAAGTATTTATCCACTAAGTTTTGGCGATGGGAGGAGTCGAGCCTACCTAAGGGTGTATCTATAGCTACTGGTAAGCGGAGTCCAGAGACTTTGGCTAAACCCCAGAGGAAGGCGATCGCAAGTAATTGTTTTTCACCTGCTGATAAACGATGTTTAGGGACAGGTTTACCATTTAAATCATAAAGCAAAAGGCTAAAAGTCTTAGTATCAATAGTTATTCGATGCACTAAGTCTGATTTATGGAGGAGATAAAGGAAGCAGTTTTTAACTTCTTCCTCTAATTTATTGAGTTTTCGCAGGGTTAATTTTTCCCGAAAAATCTTGAGTGTGTTTTGAACTTTCGCTGCTGAGGTAATAATATGTTCGCTATTTTTATGCTTAATATTTTCTACAGTGTAATCACTTAATTCTCTCTTGGACTTGGCAATAATAGTTTCTAATTCAGCTAAACGACGGCGGATTGTTTCGTAATTTGCTTTAGCTTCAACAACTTGATTTTGTGCCGCTTCTAGTGCTTGACGCAGCTTTGTATATTCTTCTGGTGCTGCTGCTGTTTGCACTTGTCTTTCTAAAGTATGAATTTCTTCTTCTTTATTTTTGAGGATAGCTAATTTCTCTTTTGCAGAAATTTTAGAATTTTGTAAATGATATATAAAATTATCAAGCTGACTTAAAGTTTCATCATCGGCTAATAGCCAAGGTGCTTCCGTCTGGAGAGTCTTTGCATATAAACTATCTACATCTTGGCTTAAAAATGATTGAATTTTTTCAACTTGTATCGGAGAAATTTCTACTTGATTTAGCCAAGTGAGTAAGCGCCGATCTCGTTCAAGTAACAAATCCTTAGAAATTTGTACCTGTTGATGGCGAAATTCTTTTTCTCCCTGTGTTTGCGCCTGATTAAGCAAATTGGGAATTAATGCCAGAGGTAAAACATCAGCCGCCAATTCACACATTAATTGACGTACTTGTTCAATTTCCGCAGTTTTTGTATTTTGCTGTAGTTCTAATTGATTGCGTTCTGCTGCAATCTTCCCGCCTTCAGAAATAAATTTATCAAAGGCTTCTTGCTGCTTTTGTTCTAACTCTTCTACCTGATTTTTGAGAATTTCTACTTTTTCTTCTGTAGTTTGATAATCTTCTTGCTGTTGGGTTAACCTAGTTTCAATTTCCTCTAGGTTTGCTAAATCCTTACTATTACCAACTTCTTTAAGTTTACGGTTAACTAAAATATCTAAATCAACTGCTAAACGGTCTGCTAACTCTAACCCTAAAAGTCCGCGAATAGCATCTACTACAACTGGTGGTGGTGTTTCCTGTTCTGCGAGTTCTTTAACCTGTTCACCATCAAAGAGAAATAAGTTAGAAATACCTAATGGTAGGAGATTTTCAATATACTCATCCCAGATATTAACTAAAGCATCAGGCCAAGTATCACTGTCACCTAAAATACCTAATGTATCTTTCCCGTCTTTAGGATTTTTTGTCCAACTACGCACAACCCGGTATTTTATTGGTTTATCGTTTTCAATATGTTCAAAAAGTAATTCAATTCGGGTGTCTGCAACTGGATCTATTTTATTGTTAACACATTGGTTAAGAAAATCGCTATAACTTAAATTACCACGGGTAGAACATTGGGCGCGGGGGCCATAAAGGGCGAGACGAATGGCATCCATAAGAGTAGTTTTTCCGCCGCCATTCATACCACCTAATAAGATAATTGGACGCAAGTTTTCTTCATCGCTTTTTGGGTTAAGATTGATTACTTGTTTACCACTGTAGGGGCCAAAGTTTTGTAATACGAGTTCAAGAAATATCATTAGTATTTAAGATTAACATGAGTTCGACAGCGATCGCAGAAGCAGAAAGTTTGTGATGAAAGGAATCAGATAAAATTAATTAGATGATTTTGTCTGACGCATTGAGAAAAAATATTGTCTATTAAATATAGATAATACTATCACTAACTATTAAGAAATGCGATCGCATCTGTCTAGGTGTTGGTAAGCGTGCCTAGATTTGCACACCCCCAGCTTGAAAAATCTGTTCGGCGGTTAAATTTAATTCTGGGAAAGTAGGCGAGACAATATGGGTATCGCCTTTAAATTGAGTAACTTGGTACTCACCATCAATTAATTGATAAATGGATACAGTAGGCAGTTTAGGATTGCCAATAAACTTTCTAGCACCTATAGCCGCGTAATCGATAATCCAATATTCAGGAATGCCTATAGCTTCATAATCGGCTAACTTTTTGTAGTAATCATCTCGCCAATTAGTACTAACAACTTCAATAACTAATGGAATAGATGTAGCTTGAGATACAGTTGATTCTTTTTTCCATAAAGGCTCATTTACTAAATTTGGTCGATTGATTATTAAGATGTCTGGGGAATAAGCTGAGTCACTTTCAGATGGCTTGACTAATACAGTTTTTGGAATGAAGTAAGGAAGTTTTTGTCGCCCAATTTCGATAGATATATTTAGTGCCAAAAAACCAACAACATCCTCATGATCTCCCACTGGTTGAGCCATTTCAACAATCACGCCATCATGTAATTCGTATCTCCCACCTTCAGGCCGCCAAGCTGCAAAATCTTCAAAAGTTACTAATTTGTGTATGGCTTGAATCATAGAACCTAGCTTGTTTTAAGATAATCAAATTTTGTCAAGCGTTCTTGAAGTAGTTTGGTTGACTCACGTCTTTTTTTATTCTATTCTTCTGAGTTTTCCTTTTTAAATTTCATACTTGCCCAAGTTACCTGTTCATCACTTTCACTTTTACCTTCATCTACTTCATTGATTGCTGCAACATCGCCCAAAGTCATCTGCTTGACTTTTGCAACATCACCTTGACTAACTGCTTCGCTTAATTCGCGTTTCAAACGAGCATTTTTAATCGCGTCTTCTGGAGAACGGGAACTCGTATTAAAGCATTTTTCTAAAGTATCGTATATTCCCACGCGACGAGTTTTTTTGCGATACTGGCGTTCTGTGTCTAACAATTTCGCCATGAGTTCTAAATGCATCGCGTCACCTTCACAGATTTCTTCTAATACTATCCATTCATCACGACCTAGTAGGCTATAGTCAGCGCCAGGACGGGGGTCTTGAAATTTTTCGCCAGTCACTTCTTGATAAATCCGGGGTAAGCTGTCATCAAATTCGTGTTTTTCTTCTAGCCAAATACGGCGAATTTCACTCATTTCTTCTAGAGTAATTAGGGTGATATCGCGCATATTTTCTGGCGCTGTACGACGGGTTTTTGTTTGCGCTTCTAATAATCGTCTTAGCCAATGTTCTCGCCAATATTTGGTATAAGGGCCATGAATTGGTTCAATAGAAGTTTCACCATCGACATGACGTTCAAAAAGTTGGACTTCTCCCCAGATGCGACGGAAGTCTCTTTTATCGCGGTCATCTCTATTATCTAATTCATTGCGAATATCCAATAGAGGCTGCATCCATTCTTTTTCTTCATCATTTTGAATCATTGCCTCCATTGATTTATCCTTACTAACAATTGTGCAAACCCAACAGCCAAATCGAGAATCACCACAGCTAGCAGTGGAAGTATCAACAACTAAAGGACATTCATTATCTGCTGTAGCACCTCTATACATAGTAAATAAGTCTTTGTTGCTATACCCCCAAGGGTTTTGCCACTGATTTAGATAAATCCAAACTTCATCAGTACGCCAATCTTCGATAGGGCTATAAATTAAAGAATTAGGCAAGCTTGCACTATGGTAAAGCAGAGATGTCGGTGAACTTGTATCAGAAACGAGGCGGTCTTTTAGGCTACCTGCTTGATGTTTTTCCATTGAGATAGCACGCTTGATACTTTCAGCCTTACGCGTACCTAAAACAAGAATAACTTCCCCATTTACTCTAATCACATCACGGATAAAGTGGTTAGAAGGATGAATTTTTAGACGGTCTGTACACCAACGAAATTTTCCTCGTGGTGTTGGATAACCTTTACCAATCAAGCTTACCCAGAATGTCTCTTTGATTTCTGGGTGTAATAAATGGGGTTCAATGGGCATTTTCTGTTCTTGAGCAACAAGCTTCATCCTTTCTAAAGATTTGCGTACCCAGACAGAGACTACAGGATTTTCTACTAATGTGTCAGTTGTAATAACATGAATAGTCTTTTTTCGTTTTTCAACTGGTAGTGTTGCGATCGCATTCCAGATAAGCTGTAAAGTGGCAGTACTATCTTTACCACCGGAATAGCCTACTACCCAAGGTATCTGATCTAAACAATACAATTCTTGAATTTCAATGGTGAGAGCTTGGATGTAGTCCACTAACTCTGCTACAGTACGTTTTTGCTGACCTGTCTTGAAAAATTGCTCCTCTTGGGGAGACCCCAAGACCGCATTTTTCGCTGTGTTTTCTGCTTGTTGTGCTGTAGTCATTTATCCTTCTCTCTGGAAACCTGGCGTAATATCTCGGCGAATAGAATTCGCGGCTATACAGACTTGTGTTGAGCGGAGTCGAAATACAAAACCCACACTTCGACAAGCTCAGTGACCGCCTACGTGGGTTGAAGAAAAGTTTTTAAAAACTTTACTACTAATATCCAATTTTTTGGATAATTAAACGACATAATCTTATTCTGTTTTTAAAATTTAACATGAAAGACAGTGCATCCGACCCAACTGCCGACATCGCTAGAGAATACCTGGAACGAGAAAACAAGGAAAAGCAGGTACTAGCTTTACTCCTAGAGAAGTTTTTAGGGAAAAAAGATCAGATTCTCGTTCAAAAAACCGAGATGGGTGGTACTGAGGCTTATGTTAGTTCTGTTACACTGGAATGGTTTGCAGGTCGGGTTCACTTCGCCTCTGGCTTACCTCTGTTTCAGAAAAAGTATAATCCTGAAACTGATAATGTCGAAATTGACGCAGATAGTATTGATGAAATTCAGCAGCGTCCCCTTGATTGGTCACGTCAAGCACCATTAGTCCAGTATTTAGCGGCTAGAGACAATCATAAGTTTCCGCCGGTGTTGGTGGTGATTAATCAACCGTGGGTGGATAATCCCAAAGCTGCTGAGTGGGATAGCAAAGGACGCGCCACAAAGTCTACGACTGATTTTATACCTCTAGATAAAGACGGAAAAGTAGGTCTGCTAAATATTTCTGAGGATGATGTCACCATTTATGCATTAGATGGACAACATCGACTGATGGGCGTTCAGGGGTTGATGGAGTTAATCAAAACTCGTAAACTCCAGCGCTATAAAAAAGATAAAGGTGCTGATGACAGTTTTATTACAGTCAATGATTTGATAGAAAAGTACCAAGTAGACCTTGCTTACTTGCAAAATTTACCCAAGGAAAAAATTGGTATTGAGTTCATCTGTGCGGTAGCGGCTGGCGAAACTCGCACTCAGGCGAGGCGGAGGGTAAGGTCGATTTTTGTTCATGTCAACCTGATGGCTGCACCGTTGACAAAAGGGCAACTAACACAGTTGAATGAAGATGATGGTTTTGCGATCGTTGCTAGAAAAATTGCAGTTACACATCCACTATTAGAACAGCAACAAGAACGCAAACCTCGTGTTAATTGGAATAGTGCAACAGTAGCTTCCAATTCTACAGTTTTGACGACTTTGCAAGCTCTGCAAGATATGTCTGAGCGATATTTGGCTCAAAAGTTCCCCCACTGGAAACCCTTGGAGAAAGGTCTAATTCCGATGCGTCCAGAGGATGAAGAACTTGAGCAGGGGATTGAGGAATTTAGCAAGCTATTTGATAATTTGGCTAGTCTTTCCAGTTATAAAATTTTAGAACACGAAGATACACCAGCTTTACGGCGGTTCAGCTTTGAGAAGGATGGAGGTGAAGGAAATATGCTTTTCCGTCCGGTTGCTCAAGTTGCATTAGCACAAGCTTTGGGAATTTTGGTATTTAAAAAAGGTTTTTCTCTAGCAGATATTTTTAAGAAGCTGCGGAAGTTTGACCAGCAAGGCGGCTTTAGTGGTATGGAATATCCCCAATCTCTTTGGTATGGGGTTTTATATGACCCAAATAAAAAGCGCGTGCAGGTTGCTGGGCGAGATTTGGCGGCGAAGTTATTGGTTTACATCCTGGGTGGAATTCAGGAACAGATGGAACGTGCAGAACTTCGTAAGGCTTTAGCAGATGCTAGGACTGTGGAAGATAAAACTATAAGTTTTGATGGCAAGCTTGTTGAACCGAAAGCGGTAGGACTTCCACCTATTTTGTAATTATGCTTGAAATATATTTTGGCGATGCCATTGCAACGCTTCCAGTTCTGGAAAGTGTTGCTCTGTATTTGGTAGAAGTATTGTTTCACCATGAAAATCTTTCATAGGTTTAGCATGGGGAGATATTTCTACCAAATCATTACTAACTATGATTTTGTATTGCTCATCTACAGCAAACCAACCCCTATCAAATGCCCAATGATGGTTTTTACAAAGAGCAATTCCATTATTAATTTTGCTATCATAAAACTTTGAAAATGGCTTGATGTGTGCGCCATCTACAATATTTTGATTTACTTTTTTAGTTACTTTGAGTCCACAAAAGGCACATCTGTAATCATAAATATGTATAATTGCTGTCCTGAAGAAAGCATTTCTAATAACTGCTCGTTTCCACCTCCATCTGGGATTACCCTCTAAATTTCCTGTTTCAATTAATTTTTCTATCTCTACTGGGTCATCTTGAAAAGCTTGATTTATTTGTAAAATAGCTTCTATATCATTTTCATTATCAGAAAAAAAAGCTGCCACAAGTGCGTCAATTAATTCTTTCCGGGAAAATTCATCTTGCAAAAAGTTAAATAATTCATTGTCTAGATATGCGTATTCAACAGCCTCTTTTAGTTTGTTAATTGTTTTTGGCTGTAAACCATTAAATTCAGGCTTAAATCTTAAGTACCAAAAGCCCTCATTTTGCAAATGGAAGAAAGGATAGTGTAAGCCACCTTTATAAGATAAAGAACCGATTACATTCCAATAGCTCTCAAATGTTTGAATTAATTCGTCGGAAACGGGAATTTCATTCGTAGTAATGATACCCCGTGCCATCAAATCAATTACTGATAAAAGTAAGATTGGTTTATATTGAGCATTTCCACGTTTCCGGCTATTACTCACATTTAATTTAGCAAAACGTTGACAATAATATGCTGTATCTTTCATATTTAATAACTTAATTAACCAAGCATAAATAATCAATTTAAGAATTTACTCAGGTCAAATTCTTCTTCTAATAGTTCTTTTGTTCCTCTTTCAGAAATCAAAACTAATAGGAGTCGCTCTGAGTAGTCAACAGAACCTCGCAACTCATTTTGTAAAATTTCTAATCCTCCATTAGCATATTCTTCAAATATTTGAGTGCGTTTATCTTCATCTTGTTCTTCTCTAGATGAGAGGATATTAATATCTTTAGTTTCAGTAATTCCTAATAATTTAATAATTAGGTCATATCCTAATGAAGCAAAATTTTCTTGTGGAATTGGAGATGGTTCTCTTTTTGTAGTTTCTCCCAAAGGAACGCGCTTTTTATATTTAACGCCTAAAGCTGCTGCAAACACCATTACTTCTACATAAGTTTGAAAAGGCCCAGTTGTGTCTTTTGATGCTACTAGAGATTTCATCAACTCAGCCTTATCTTTAGCAACCCTGATTCTATTTGCAGCCATGATATTAATATTTATATTTTTGCCATCTTAACCGACAGCGAAAAGCTATGCCTACGGTTATGCAATTGCCAAGGTATGATTTGATGATAGTATGTGGGCGATCGCTACGTTTCGCAATTGCTAAGGTATGATTTGATGATAGTATGTAGGCGATCGCTACGTTTACGCAATTGGCAAGGTATAATTTGATGATAGTATGTAGGCGATCGCTAAATAAACATTAAACAAACAAATTATCCACTAACATAGTCCATCCTGGCACTGCGGGTTCAGCTTCGGCTACCTCACCACGGCGATAAATTTGGGGTTCTTCAGGATTACTAGCGCGATATACTTTGATAACTTCCTCTTTGAGTACATCCACATCCCAAACTACCAAAGTACCAGCTGCAAAATAATCACGGCGTTTACTTTCCATATCTTTCTCAGCCTTATCACCATAATCATTTTCACTTCTCACCTCAGCAGCAAACACAGGCGCACCATTAAGGAACTTCCCGCCTGTAGGTTTGCCAGTATAAAATGCCGCATCAGGACTTAAAGAACGACGATTAGGGAGATTGACAATAAAACCGACATTATCTGGCAAAGCGTAACCACTTTTTGTTAAACGTTCATAATCCCGTAAACTTGCATAAATTTCACCACCTGCACGTCCTGGTAAAAATCCAGTTGGAGACATCAGCGCCAATTTTCCATTGACAATTTCTGCCTTACAATTGTCTGGTAATTGGTACAAATCTTCAATAGTTGCTTCAGTTTTAATACTCATAAAACCCCTAATCATGAATAGAGGATAATCCTAATTTAAATAGGAAACTGAACATCCTCATACACCAAGGATATCGGAAAGTGAAAATCAACACTGGTTAAATGAACCTCATCCCCAGCTTCATAAGGATGTAATTCCCAGAGTCCTCTATCATTTAACCGGAAGCAATCTAAACCAATTTTTTCAGCATCGATGAGGACGTATTCTTGCAAAGTCTGAATGCGACGATACCGCGTAAATTTTGTACCTCTATCGTAAGCTTCCGTACTTGGGGAAAGAACTTCAACAATTAAACAAGGATATTGGAGAAATTGAATAGCTTGTTTATCCCGTTCATCGCAACTCACCACAACATCGGGATAATGAAAAGGCCCGTTTTCAGAGACACCTACTTTCCCATCCGCCATATTCACACGACACCCACTTCCTCGCAGGTGACTTTTTAACGCTGAAGCTAAGTTTAAAGCAATATCATTATGAGGAAGAGTACCCCCAGTCATGGCGAAAACTTCACCATCAATATATTCATATTTAATTTCTTGGCGTTCTTCCCATTCCAGGTATTCTTGGGGAGACATATAATTTCCATCTGGACTCGCAAGCATAACTTTATCCTTTAAAGATTACGTTCAACCGCGATAATTTCAGTATACTCAAACTCATTCGGACTTTGTTTCACCAAAGGATATCTTTCCCCACCCAATTCAATATAATCTTGTTCGCAATCCGGCTTAGAAGAATAATACGTAAGCACATATTCTCTACCAATTCTGTTTGTCATTTCTGCTTCAACTTCACCCCGCCATTGAGTTTTAGTTACTAAAACTATCAACTGATTCGCTAATTGGGGAATTGTCTTCGCAATGTGTCGCCGCGAATTTTCATCCAAACTACCGAAGGGTGAATCCATCACAATTGGGAAAGTGCTACTATCGGGAATCATCATCATTTTTCGCTTCTCACTCCATTCCCTTACTTTGTCAATAATACTGGCAATAAAAGATAAACTGAGAATTTGATTTTCCCCAGTAGAAGCTGCAACTGGTGCTTCTACACCTGTGGTATTTTCTACTAATGTCAGTTCATATTTTTCACTAATTTTAGGAATGTAGGGAGTCACAGAAATTTCCGTAAATATTTCTTGCACTCGCTTTTCTAGTTGCAGGCGAAATTGTTGTTCTTGACGATTTCTAACTTCCGTTAACCGTTCAATTGCATCTTGAGCGGCGTTAATTCGTCGCTGTGCTAAAGTTTGCTTGTCTTCATTCAGCTTTTGCTTGGCAATTTGTTTGTTTAAACCTTCAATCTCAGTTGTGAGTTGAGCAATTTGCTGCTGATTTGCACCTTGTTCTCGATTCAATTCATCAATTTTACTTTCAATTTCATCTAACCGTTTTTGCAAACTGCTAATTTCTTCATTAGCATCTTTTCGCAACCGTTCTTGAATATTATCTAAGTCGCCTTCAATTTGAGATATGCTTTGCCTTAACTGATTAATCCTAGTTTGTTCTCTGTCAACTTCTTCCCAAAAACCTATTGCTTGCTTATCAATTTCATCTACTTGAGCGCTCATCCGAATTGCAGTTTCTTCTACTGCTGAGGAACCTGCTTTATTTAACCAAGTACTCACATGAGTATGAGAATGATTCCCCTCATGTAATTCTGCACCACATATACAGCGTTGAGAATTGAGTAAATCACTGACAAATTCCCGCGAAATTCCTGATGTTAACTCGCCGCGCTGCTTCAAATCATTGATAATCCCTCGAAACTGTGCTGTAGTTTCTGACAGTAAAACTGTATAACCCCGCGCAGAGATAACTTTTTTCAGTGCTTCTTTAGTTTTTTTATATTCTTCTTGATTTGCCGCTTTCTGCGATTCTAAATTCTGCCATCTTTCTTGCAATTCCTTAGCAGCGCTCAGTTCTCGCAAACGGTTACTTGTCTCTTTTTTAAAGGTTTGTTGATATTCTAACTCTTCTTTAATTTCAGTTTGTCGTTTGGTAATACGTTCGCGTTCGCGTTCTATCTTTTCTTGCTGTCGTAATAGTTGTTTAATTTCAGAATCACCAATAGCTTTTAACTCATTTTCTAGAACTTTTTTAGCATCTCCCAAGTGTCTGATAGAACGGTTGATTACTTCTACACCCAAGAAGATTTTTGTAGCTTCAGCAATTTCAGCTTTTTTGTCAGAACGGACTATTTCTTCAATTCGTTCGCCGTCAAAGAAAAAATATTGATGTAAAGTAGCGGGTAAAATTTGATTAATTATATCGTCTGGTTGCTGAGTTGGTATATTCCATTTGCCATCATCCGCACCAACCCACATGGTTAATTGAGTTTTGCCAGCGTCAAAATCACCTTCGTTTTTATAACCCCGACAGGCGCGTTTAACTCGATAGCGTTTACCTTCATGTTCCCAGCCAATCTCTACCCAACATTCTACAGCTTGACCTTTTTGAGCTTCTGCGATCGCACGCTTATTTACTAACTGTTCTATTGATGCAAACGCTGCACTAAATTTTTCATATAATACCCAAGTAAAGGCATTTAGTAAACTGGTTTTTCCAGAGCCATTATTCCCATGAATAATTGTTGTGTTTTGAACATCTCCGCCAGCCAGAAGCATCTCTGGTGTCGTACCATAAAAGGAGCGAAAGTTGCAGAGCTTGATTGAAGTCAGCTTCATCGCACCTCTTCCTTAATAATGTCCAAAATATTATCATTTATATGGCTGTTAATCTTTTTATCTAGCCTGCCTTTTTCCAGCTTCCATACCCGCTCAATAATTCGCCGTACCTCCGGTGGAGCGCTGTTTATTGGCTCTTGCACATCATCGATATTCGCATCTTGTGACATCTTCGGTTTGGAAATATAGATTTTCTATATTTTAACTTTCTCTAGTACTGTCTTTACCTCCGTAAAGCCACTGTTAGCGTTATCTCTAATTTGGCCAAAACTATTTTTTCAAATTTATAATTTTATTTGATAAAAGACTTTATTATTGAATACTATTCTGTTATTATTAATATTAATAATCGAGATTATAATGGGATGTAAGTAAAAATTTTAAAGCTATTTACACTCCATTATGATCTAATTCATAATTTTATTATTTCATACTTAATGCTTGTTTTTTCAAAAATTGAAAATTTTTACAAAAAAATACAACTATATAATTCATCATCAAATATCTAATAAACCATATCGCTTTTGTAAATCAAGTAACTTCATTCTTGCTTCTCCAGCATTATCAGCTAAATCAGCAAACTCCACAAAGCGCCGTAATTCCTTTTTTAAAAGATTGCGCTCAACTTCTATAGTTTCTCTATCTAAATCTGGTGGTAAAACAATCATGTCAAATATAGTATTACAATAAAACCCCTATTTTAAAGGGATTTTGTATTAGCAATTAGTAGCGTTACTGCCATCAAAATTAAAAATCAGGGCATTCAGAATCTACCACGTTCGGGTGACAGTAATATTTCAAAACCGTTTGCACCTCGTCCCCAATCCACAAAGCGACTTTTTCCGGTGTCGCCCCCGACGCGATGGCCCAAGTAGCGAAAGTGTGGCGCGTGGCATAAGGCTTCAAGTAAGGCACAAGTCCCTGCGCTGCAAGCGCACCTACTACTCCTGGGTATTCGGTGCGCTTGTTGCCCCGAAACATAATCTTGACATTCCAAAATTGCTGCATGATGCAGCTGTTGTACGGCTTACCCGTCTTGGAGACAAACACCAGCCCGCTTGGTTTTAAGTCCTCTGAGTTGGCTTTCATCTCTAAAAGCATCTGCTGTAATTTCGACCCCTCGCTAGTTGGGAATATGCGGCGCTTGCCGTTTTTTGTACCTTTACGCACTCGATAGAGATTGCAAGACTTATTAAATAAAATTCGGGTGCAATTAGCTTGGATATCTCCCCAGGTCAGGGCGAACGTTTCCCCCAGCCGCGCTCCTGTGAAAAAGAGAAATTTGATTAAATTGGCGTGGTGGTTATGGACTGGATGATGCTCAAAGGTATAAATAATTAAGTCGCGCTCTTTGAGGGTGAATGCTTCATGCTCCTCTTCGGTGCTTTTGCGGCGGGGTTTTTTGATTTTGAGTTTTTCAAAGGGATTAGTAGCAATTAGCCCAGAAGTCACAGCCCAGGCGCAACACTCACTAAAATGATTCAGCAACACCCAAGACATCAGGTGCGTGGTGTTTTTGAGCAACCAGTCCCGAATGATTGCGGCGTGCACCAATTCTGCTGTCGGCAGTTTAGCAATATATCTGCCAGTCGCCTTGTACTTAGCAATAATTGTGGTGGGTTCTAGGAGTGACTTTTTGAATTCGCTGAATTTCTCCCACAACTCACTTAGATTAAATTCATAAGTTGCACTCAAATTTGATGTAACTATAGCGTTACGTCTGGGCTGAAATTGGTAGCTTTTGAGTGTGGTATCAAAGCGCTCAAGGGTGATGTCGCTGACAATCATATCCCTTTTAATCCGCACCAAAGCACGATTTTGGGGAGTATCTTCTAAACCAGAACTAACAAAAAGTTGTCCAAGACCCCGCACGCTAAAACGGATGACAAGCTTATTACTGCGTTTATCGACGCTAATCCACCTATCCTCAGCATCCATTAGCTAAAAGCTCCCTCTGCCATCGCACATGGTACAGGAGAAATCTGCGCCATCAAAGGTAAGCACTCCTTTACCGTGGCACTTCGAGCAGAGTTCTATTTCGTCATAATCTGGATCGTCAGCATCCAACCCCCAGACATGACCGCAGTCTAAACACTCCCAATAACCATAATTTTCTTGATATTGCAGCGTCGTGCAATCGCATCGAGGACAAGTTCTTTGAGTCATCGCAGAGTTAAAAATTATTTGGAATTTCTAAGTTTTTTAAATCCAGAAAATTTTGTCTACAGTTGCCAAAATCCGCTACCAGCAAGGATTTTAGCCGTCTACAGCCGAATTTTTAAATTTCAAAAATTGTAGGCAGTGTAGACGGTCTAAAGTTTAATTGGTGGTCAGGTATTGAGGGTTAACTAAGCTCTCACAGTATTTGAGAGAGGATAGCTAACTCGCCTATAACCCGGCTTAGGCAAAGAGTAGACGAACTGTAGGCAAACTGTAGACATTACTTTGACCACCTCCAGCCCAAGCGATCGCCATTTCCTTCCACTTCCCCCAATCCCCTGTCAGCCATAGAAACGAAGAAAATTCTTATCTCGTCTGGCTGCATACCATCGAATAGCCGCGCACCTCGACTGAGCATTCCAGCCTTTAAAACCTCTCCTGGGTGCTGTTGACCCCAGTTGAGAATAAATTGCTCAAACTCATTCATGGCTGACGGTTGTGATCGCACCTCCTCTTTTCCCCCGCCGGAGTTTTCCGGCTGCCCCCTGTTCCCTGCTCCCCAGTTGCTCAGGTCTAGTTCACAAGGGCAGTCATCGACCATGAATCGCCTTTTACCACCTGCTTTTAACCACTGTTCTAGTTGAGGATCTTTAAGTTTAGTCCTGGCGTAATCTCGCCCGAACTGCCCCAATCGGACGAGGCAAAAGCAGCTGTAGAGCGTGTCTTTGTCTCCTTGTAAACCGAAGTTTTCGGCGGTGTCGTTTTGGGCTAGCGCGCAAATGAACTGCTTGTATCGCCTGCCCCGTTTGGCGTGACGTTTGATCCAGTAGGTGGAATTGTCGCATTCATCGACCAAAATGGGGAATTCTTCGGCAATCATGAATCGTTCCCGACCGGCGATCGCGTTATCTCCCCCCTCTCCGCGAAGCTCCACAAGCTCCTCTAAGGTTTTGAGGTCATTACCCATTGCGGTGTCGATGGCTTTGAAGTTGCCTTTCCTGCCGATGACATCCGCTTGATTAATCCACGACCAATCATCGGGTTTCGCGTCGCTGTCGTAAACGACAACTCGACCGCCGATTTTTGAGGATAGGTACTGGGTAAAGGTTGATTTACCGTCACCCGTGCCACCAACCAAAGCAACGTGTTTTTGTTTCTTCTGGATGTATTCAACCGGATCAGTGATTAAGTTCTCTGGTTGCCAGTTGGCATCAATAGCACCAACTGTAACCGCTAGCTGTGCTGTCGGTTGAGTGTTGGCTTTTGCCCAGGCTTGGAAGTTGAGCCGCGATGCTCGGTCGATGTCGCCAAGTGATTCCTGTAGGAGTTTCGCTGTTTGGCGATGTCTGCGACCGACTTCTAAAGCCCCCACGGATGCCGCTAATATCCACGGCTTCGATTCTGGCTTTTGACTCGCTCCCAAAAACAGCAAGCCACAGCTGACAACCAGACTACCCCAGAATGACCACTTGGCACAGGCGTACATTTGCAAGTGTTGATGTAACTGGGATGGGTGTAGATCGCTGCTCATATTCCCAGCAGTACCCCCACAGCAACCAATCCAACCCGCAACAGCAGAATATCCTTGACCTCTGGCACGGCTTGCCGCAAGTAGAGAATCACAATTCCGGCGATCGCTAATACTCCCAACACCCCCAGGCGGATAAATCCAGGCATGGGTAAGCTTACCCAACAGCTACTTAATAAAGCAGGTATCGCTACGGTAGAAGTAAGGCTATAAGCTAAGTCTGGCAGATTATCGGGCAGGGCGATCGCGTTTATCCACCCCTTTTTGAATTCCTCCAGTTTGGATGATTGGGGAATGGGGAATGGGGAATAGTGACCGCTACTGCTCGGAACCTCTACAACTATTTTTTGCTCATCTGCCATACTGCACCTCGATTTTGAGGTAGAAAGGACGGCTGCTCTCCTGCTTGCACAGGGCAGCGATCGCGATTACTAGAGCTGCTATGGTGCAAAAAAGAATGATTCCTTGATACACTACTGCCCTCCTAGCAATTTGTCGGCCGCATCCAGTACGGACTTCCTTTGCTCTGCGGTTAGATCGTCGTTGCCGTCGCAGTCGATAACCTCCATGTGTGTACCGACTCGGTAAAGTGCATTATTCTGCAATTTCTCGTCATCTGTGGATCTTGCTTGATTTACATAGCGCTGGACGTAGGATTTGTTGATGTCTTCTGTCATAATTTTGTTAACGTGTTGTTTTCTTTGCAAAACACCGTTTTTCGATGGGCGATCGCTAACCTGATGCGGACTGCGATCGCCTTTAAAAATCGGCTTTGGTGGCAGTAGTACTGTTAAAAAGGGTTACAAGCCATATCTGCCAAGTCTTTCGCCTTGTTGGGCTAACTTCGATGGGTTGCCGGGTGTCAAGACAAACTGCCCGACCATCATTTAGCTTGACGTAAAGGCTTTTCCCGGTTTTTGAGCGAGAAAACAGTTGACCGGGTTCTAAAGTCCCAAAGCCTACCTGAGTTCTACCTACTACGTATTCAGCTTGGTGAGAATCAAATCCCTCAGAAAGCGGATCGTCTGCCATTTCTTTCCACTCTCGTGGTCTGCCTTTGCGATCGCTCCTGTTGGTGGTCGATTTACCGTTAGTAATGGCTCGATCTGTTATCTGTTGGTCGGTCATAGTGGGTCACGTGTGCTTCATTAGTTAATCGATAGTCCGTCATTAGTTGGTGATGTGTGCCTCACAAGTACGTTAATAGTCGCAGGGTAATGTGGGCGGTTTTTGTGGCTCAATTGCTTGTACAACATGGTTTTGAGCATTTCGCAAAC
Source organism: Nostoc sp. DSM 114167 (assembly GCF_052692655.1). NCBI lineage: Bacteria > Bacillati > Cyanobacteriota > Cyanophyceae > Nostocales > Nostocaceae > Nostoc > Nostoc sp. DSM 114167. Next base: position 320,645 of record NZ_CP195116.1, on the reverse strand, counting down.
ATTAATGTGTTTGTCAGTTCGTCTAATAAGTGGGTGTTGATCGCTGTTGCGATCGCTAAAAGGTATTGGTCTGGAAGTTCATCGCACCAGGCGGCAATATGCCTGGGGATGTCATCAAAGCCCTGTTCCTTTCTTTGATGCACCACAGTAGTCTGTTCCCGCAGCGCTAGGAAGATTAGGCTGTTTAAGCCTGTCGCTTGAGCGCGGTTAAAATTCTGCTCTACATAGTTGATGATTTCTGTTACATTCATTTCGTCCACTCTTTCAATGTTTTTATTTGCCAATCGAGTCGAGGATATCCAGGGCGCTTTGCTCTGGATTTTTAATGGGAACCGCTAACCCCGCGACGCTACGACTTATGGGTGAATGCAGTTGTCAGTTGTCCGTTGTCACTTTCCCCTAGCAGGTCTTTGGTATTTGCTCAGTGCTGACAGGCTGCTATCTCTGCCTGGTTTGGGGTGAGGTTTGTTTCTCTAGTAAGTCACTCAGCGCTAGCAGGTCTTTGCGTTGCCTCAATGGCGGTAGGCTGCTATCTCTACTTGATTGCGTTCTGGGTGAGAAACTAGGAAAAAATGCAGGTACTTTTAGGCGCTCAACCTATGTTGTGCCTGCAATTTTTTTGCTTTCTTTTCCTAAATTGGTTTAGGCAAGACTCGTTCTAAGCCTAAATCAATTTAGAAAAAATATCAACCTGTTTATATCAATTGATTTAGGTTAAGATGGCGAAAAAGCCCTTGTCAGCCCTTATGAGACTCAGGACTCTTCGATTTGTTACTCAAAGAGAATTAGCTGATGCTCTCGGAGTGACGGTAAACACCGTAGCTAACTGGGAGAAGGGTCGATCTGTCCCAAAGCTTACTCCTTCTCAGTACAAAACCTTGCTCAAAACACTGGAAATTACACCCGATGAATTACCCGATCACTTCGGTCCAACAAACAATATGACGGAACCAAAAACTGACAACCAATAACGAATAGACTTCCTGCCACTCTGGCAGGAAGGCTTCGTTGTGTGCAGTCGTAAGTTTTCCCAATGCATAAAGGATTAAAGCCTATGAATAATTGTCGAGAAAGCTTTGGACAAAAATACGGGTATCCTCTGATGCTCGCACCAGTGACACCCGTAGATGGTGGAATGAGTTGCTCTACCAACTCAATTCACTATGGAAATTTTAGTCAATCTCATAATACTTCTGTACCTTGTAATCGCAGTAATACAGCTAATCGAATATCTTCACTGCCGATGGAAAAACTTTGTGGCGCATCGTGCCAGTATTCCACACGGCAAAGTTTCTCAGTCATACCGGAACGACCCCAAAAACAGAGCATTGCAAAGCGACTTGCTTATCTTGCTCAAGGGAGATGTAGCCACAGCAAAACGCCTCTTATTACAGCAGAGGCGACGCAATCCCGGCAAGTCAGACAACTGGTATCTAGAAAAAGTAATTTACGACTTAGAACGCGATCAGCGTTGGTAGTTTTTGAATACTTAAAGTTTAGCGGCGGCTGACCAGCACCAAGGTCAACCGCCATTTTTATTGACCACTAACCACCAACGAATAAAACCAATGATCAGAGCTAAATTCACCTGCCACCAGAACAGCTTCAACCACGAAACCCAGACATCAACGGTTATTCTCACCCCAGTAACCACTAACCCACCCAGCGAAGAAAACCTGAAGTTCTGGAAAGCGACACCAGCCGGACGGATTGAACTCCAAATCACCAACCCAGAGGCAGCCTCTCAGTTTTATGTAGGGTATGACGTTTACGTTGACTTCACCCCTGCTAGGTAAATAGTGCGATCGCTCTTAGCCAATGACTAAAAAACACCGAATCTCAGCAAAGGCAGTTGACACAAGACTTGCAGCTGTTTACGCCTTAGACGAATTAATCGACTGCATCCGCACTCTTGACCCAGATTTAGATATTAGTGAAGCCACCTTACTAACAGCAATCACATTGCATAGCTTGCAGGACTTATTAAAAGAAATTCCCTCACTAAAAAGCAAATTGCAAGAGGCAGCAGCAGAGATCAAGCGCAAAAGATCCAATCCCCAACAACCAATAACTAATGAGCGAACAACAACCTGAACAACTAATTGATGCTGGTGAATTATTTGAGCTAGCAAAAAAACATCTGCCACCCCCGCCGGAGTGGATCAACTTCCAGCATCCTGATTTCCCCAAGTACTTTTACATAGGCATTTTGGACGAAAACGGGGAAATCAAATTTTGGTGGCAACGAGTGCCAGAACACCTTCGCACCGAATTCCCTTAAGCGATCGCTCAATACTCAGAACTCCTAACTCCTAACAAACACATGAAAATCAAATTAGTCCACGCCCACTTCTTAATTTCTATTGGAGATTACAGCAACGAACGCATTGGCTTCACTGTTGAACTAGAAGAAGGAGAAACCATTGAATCAGTGGTTACAGCATTAAGAAGCGAAGCCAGAAAAGCTGTTGGGCCCAAAGCTGATGAGCTTTATGAGGCACGGTCAATCCTACAAAAGCAATGCTATGCCCTTGAGAAAAAAATAAATGAAGTTCGTAGTGAGTGGGATGCTACAGCCGAATTTTTACGAACTCAAGGTATTAAGCCAGACGCACCTCCGATGCCGCAATTTAGCAACCTACTTGCAGCCGTAAAGGTTGATGAAGAGTCAGTAGAACAGGCAGAAATAGTAGACGGTTTCTAAATGATCCAAGACACCCAACGATTCCGTGACCTAATGAACGAGACAGATACCGAAATGCAGCGATTGGGCTGGACAACAGAACAGGGTCGAGAGCATTTGCAGAAATTTTACGGCAAGCGATCGCGCCTCCAGTTGACCGAAGAGGAATTAGATAATTTTCTGTTGTTTTTACAGCTTTCCGATCGTGAATAACACCCCGCAAAAGCCACCCACCAACAAAGACTCAACCCAAGAACGACTAGTCAAACTAGAGCGCACAGTGGATATTCTACGTTGGCATCTGCTCTCCACCCTAGAGCTAACTTATGCACTAGCCGCAGAGCTAGCCGAAGCCAAAGGGCGACAACAGTCTTCAGACCCAACCTGCACCAAACTTTTAGCCGAATTCAACACCCTTAATACCTTAAAGAAAATCCAGAGTGACCTTAATCAGAGGAGGTAGTTTTAAACAGCAACTAGGCAACTTGTCACACGCAAAAAAAACTCACCAATTTAGGAACTGGTGAATTCAAACAATAAAGGATTAATAAAAAATGAAAAAATACTTACAAAGGTTAGGCGGTAAAATAGCCGTTGCTTTCCTATATTCTACCACATCAAATAATTTAAAGCTAGCGAGTGTGGGGGTAGAGAAATGACACAAGGCATTTATCAATTTCCCCAAGAACAGAGAACTTTTCAGCCCAACGTAGATAGATTACCACCATCCAATATAGAAGCAGAAGAAGCAATATTAGGTGGTATATTATTAGACCCAGAAGCCATTTATCGAATTAAGAATAGATTAAAACCAGAACATTTTTATATCAGTGCCCATAGAGACATTTACCAAGCTTGTTTAAGGCTTTGCAACAAAGAGAAACCTACTGATTTGTTGAGTGTTACTAGCTGGTTATCAGACCATAATATTTTGTCTGCAATTGGGGGTAGAAACAAGCTAGCAACTGTACTAGATAGAACTGTAAGCGCCGTTAATATCGATAGTCTAGCTGAATTAGTTATTAATGCATCTGTTCGACGTGACTTAATCCGTGTCGCTAATGAAATCAACCATCTAGGATATGAAACAGAGTTAGATATCCCGGAAATTTTTTCAATGGTTGCACAGAAAACTCGGTCAGTTATCGAACTTCCCGTTGCGGCAACTAAGGATGAGCATGAGCAATGGTTGCACGATAGATTACTCTCAGAACTGACAACTATTTATACAACTTGTGCTTTGCCATCCCTGAGACTTTTGAAGCTTAAAAGACTAGCAGAAGACCATCGCCTCTCAATGGGGTTTTTAGAACACTTCTACCTCAAAACTCTTATTGCCCAATGTACTAAATTACTCACATACGAAGAGTTAAAAGAATTAGCAGGTTCTACAGTTAGAGAGTGGCTATTAAATGGTCTAATTCCCCAAAGTACAACAATCTTGCTAGCCTCAGATGGTGGAATTGGTAAAACCAAATTTAGTTATGCCATTGGTAAAATTTTGATTCAAGGCACTCAATTCGGCCCATTTGTAACCACAGGTAAAAGGAAGATTCTTTACTACCAAGGAGACGAAAGCCCAGGTGATATGCTGCAAGCCTTGGATTCTCTCGGTTACTCAGAGCAAGATATTGGCAACTCAGTTCGCGTCCGTTTTGGCTGGAGTGCCGAGAACATACCAACGCTCATCCAAGACTTAAGGGAATTCCAGCCAGAGCTTGTTTTCATCGACTCGCTATCGACTGCCAATCGCTTCTCAATTTACCGCGAATCAGAAATGGAGTATGCTCGCCCCATTTTGGAGATGACCGGGCTGGCTGCCCAATACAAAACCACCTTTGTAATCATTCACCACACAAATAAAGAAGGTGGCGTGCGTGGCACAACCGCAATTAGAAATGCGGTTAGCGAAGTCTGGACACTGACCAAGGACAACAAAGAAACAGCTACCCCCTACGACCGGATATTAGAAATCGACAAATCGCGATCGCGATCGAGCGGCAAGAAGTATCGCATGTACTTCAACAGCGAAGACCTCAGCTTCACTTTCCTGGGTGAAGAGGGAGACGAACTTGGTGGCCCTGGTCAATCTGCCAAAGAAGCAACCTTACAACTTTTATCTGACAACAGAAATATCAAATTCACCGGTGAAGAGATAGCCCATCGGTTAGGCATTTCCAAAGCTTATGCTCGTCGCTATCTCGGAGAATTATCAGCTGATGGGCTAATTAGCGTCAAACGTCACCCAGCAGCTAAAGGTGAGAAGGTCAAGCCGAACGTTTACTTTTTAGCCTACGAAGGATCGGGGGAGGATCACCCCTCGGATCAGACCCCCTCATCTCCTGTAACAACTGACAGTAATGCCTTACAGCCAATATTCAAATCTGGTATAAAAAAACAGGATCAGTACGAGGATCAGACCCAGGATCAGATCCAATGTTTAGACACAGTAAGCAATACAGCCTCTAGTGATCCTCAAGGTGCAGAAAATCTCGAAAAAATGCCTAGCACAGAATTTTTAGAGCCGAAAAGTGAGGTAGAGGATCGCATGAGTCCGAATGCCTTGCCAGACAACAATAATGGGTCTGATCCTCGTACTGATCCTCCCCCGATCCTGTGCCAAAATACACACCCTAGTCAAACGACCATTAAACCCTTACCAGACAACGATTCTGGCAGTTCTCCCCAGTCTGATCCGAAGGGTGGTACTGGGTCTGATCCTCTCCCCTTACCTCTCATCGAGGAGAAGGCTACTTACTGGAGTGCATCTTTCAAGCGAGAAGTAAAAGTATTCCAAATTTTTGATGAATTCTCAGAGGCTAGCTGCCACGTTGCCGAAAAAGGCAGGTTCAGCTTAACCTTCACTGACTTGCAATGTTGTGAACAATCCCCCAGGAGTGACTTTAGGATCGGAGACAGAGTAGTTATTTTGGTTGGTAAAAATAAGGAGACCTTCGCAACCATCACCACTATTAGAGCCGATGGCATCTGGCTCAAATCGGACGATCGCAAAAAACGACTTGCAAAAGCCTACTTCCCGCATCAATTGGCAAAAGCCTGATGCTTGCCGCAGCCCAAAAAACGCGATCGCCCTTCTACATTAGAGAGCGATCGCGCAGCAATTCATATTTCCAGTCCCAAGGTATTCGCCTTAAAGGGATAAGGCAAGTGCGATCGCCTTATGAGTGAGTGTGAGGGATTGCGATCGCGGAAACACTTAGAACTTGGCAAACTTTTCATCAAATTCGCCATAGTTTAAAGATTTGTATAAATTATTTTTCTATCAAAATCAGTACAGCTACTCAGGCTGTTGGAAATCTTTTTGGGGGTATACATTCCGGTTTAACCATGCCAAATGGTTAAACAGGTATATTTTAAATTCATGAAAACAGTAGTCTTTCTAGAATCCAGTCTTTGCAGTATGTTGATTCAGTAAAGCACTTCTGCTTTTACATAAAAGTGGAACATTTACTTATTTTTGATTGGCTCATAAAAATGAAGAGTAACTATTTATAAATCTCTTCAAATGACAGCATTTAATCCAGCAACAGATATTCCATCTCAGATCGACACATTAGAAAAACTTGCGGCTTGGTTGGGATCTGCACTTTTTACTATCAACCCCACACTGACCGTCGTCGAAGGGGCTGGATACACGGAACGGGCTTGTCAAGCGAATAATTTTTGGGTATCAGCAGATGCAAAGACGCGCATGATTGTTCGTTTTTCTCTGGAAGTATCGCCCGATCAAGCCAGTGGCAGTAACAAGAACTGGACGTATATTCAGCCATTAAGTAATACTGCGTTGCCTGCTTCGTTTAAAGCAAATTAAGGGTCAATATGGAAAACCCACGCCAATTTGCTTCACTTGATGCCAGCGATGCGGGGTTACACGGTTCACTGACAAATCGCCCAGCTAGTGCTGTCGCGGCTGGAGATCCGATTGACTTTGAAGCAATAAGTGCTCGTGTGCGATACGAGCGCACGCTGCCAAATTACGAATACAAGGAAAGTCCCGCCGAGATTGCATTACGGCTAGAGCGGCAAGCAGCCGCCGAACAAAGGATCAGATATGAAACTGCTGAAACTAATGAAAAAAACAGGTTACTACTCGAACGCGCCCAAGCTCAACGCAGCGAACTACGAAGCCGCATTAGTGGAAGTGAAGTTATAGAAGCGGAGTTCGTTCAACAGACACGACGCGAATCACCGCTTGCACAAATCCAGCGATCTACTCCCGAACGCCAACCTTTGCCATCTACAGGCAGTCCACCGCCAACACTAAACGGCACAGCAGCACGCGCCGACTCCTTGGTAGAGCCAACCGCTACGCCACGCCCAGCAATATTACGTGAAGCAATCGCCACGACTGCGGGAAATGCGATTAGCGCCTTGCCAAGGGCGTTACCACAAGCGGCGGGGAGATTGGTTATACCTGGCGTCGGTGCTGCCCTGTCGATTGGTACGCGGTTAGTTGTCGGTCAGTCTGTTACCCAAGCTGTAACTAGTACTGGTGCTGGATTAATTGGTACTGGGATTGGTGCAATCGCGGGCACTGCGATCGGCGGGCCGATCGGTGGCGTTGTCGGCGGAATGATTGGTGGTACTGCGGCTTCGCTCTTTTCTGATTGGCTATTCGCTCAAAATCTACCATCTACTGCTGCACATCTTGAAGCTTATGCCCCAAACTACACGACAACGGTATACGGTCAATCGCCGGGAGTTTTATACATTGTCGTTCTTCAAAATTTCAATTCATACGGAGAGATTACTGACTCACGCACATTCGAGCTACGCGGGCAGCTGATCGGCATACAAGAAACTCAAGTAGATACCAATCGGTATAATGCAAAGTTCATAAGCTCAAGTGGTAGCAACGTACTGGATTTAGGGGACTCAACTAGTAGGTGGAAAATTGTATCGGTAAACCGCCAAGACGGTGTAATTGATGCATACCCAGAAAATGGCTCACCATCGCCGCCACGCGATAACTCTCCATATAGGTACGATTCCTCCCCGATCGGGAACGACAATACTATTCCCTCTGGCAAGCCATCAGCGGGAAAAAACAAGGGAGAAACCCGATCCGTTGCTCCATCAATGCCTTCAAACAATACGCCTAATGGGGCACGTGGGTTTGTTGGTCACGGTGGACTTGCGCCAAGCTACTTACCCAATCCAGAACACCAACCGTCAAACCTTGGTGGGATGTTGCCAGCGATCAAAAACGCGCCACAGCCGTTACCATTCGCCGAGGCAGAAGATATGCCAGTGCCTCGCACGCCGATATCAGAAGGGACGGCTGCAACGACAGCGACGAATCCATCCACGTTTGCATATCCCCCCTACGTTCCACAAACCGCGCAACCAATACCGATTAGTGATGGCAATAGTCCCGTACCAAAGGCAAAAGCTCAACCAATACCGAAAACACCCGAACAGGTAGCAACCGATAGAACCAACGAAACTATAGAAAAGCAAAAGAAAGATTTTGATGAACAGATCAAACGCCTGACAGTTATCGCCACGGGATTGGCGGCATTAACGCCAGCGATACAGGGCATACCAGACGCGATCGCAAAATCTCCCACTGTACAAGCCGCAAACAAAGAAACAACTCAAGGGGCTGTGTGCGAAATTTCTCAACCTGGGGGATGTTTGAGGAATGCAATAGATGATTCTGCTAATAACATCAACCAAAACAATAATCAAAATACAGCTAATCTTCTAGACAAAATTAACGCTGGTGCTAATGCTGCACAATTGGCACTTTTAGAATTAATCAATACAAAACTGGGCGATTTACTTCCTGGCGGTTTATCTGGGACTTTCACTAGATTATGGCAAACATTGCAAGTAGATAGAATCCTCAACATTCTGATTCTAATTACTACTTTCCACAATGCCCTGATGCTTTCTAATAATTTAGCTCAAACTCTATTTGCAGCTATTGATAATATCTCTCAAGCTGTTGGGTTTAAATGGAAAAATGAGAAAGGTGAGGAATCTGGTTTTGCAAGCATCATGTCTGAATGGACTGCCGACTTTTTCAAAGCCATATTTGGAGAAGAAAATTATACAGAATTAGTAGCTAATTACAAAAAAGCTAATCGAATATATCAAGCCACTGCAAACATATTCAATGCTTTGCAGTCTATTGGTTATTCAATATTAAGTGCTTTAGAAGTTGTTGGCAGTTATGTAGCTTTAATCGGCAATGCTTTGCGTAAATGGGGCGAAGTTGGGGAAAGCGCTTACAAGTGGTTCAATCCACAGCCAAACTTTCACAATAAATTTTTTACCACAGTAGAAGGTGTTACTAACGTTGTTTCTCAAGTGGATCAGGTGGCTTCTGAAGTCGTTTCTGTAGAGCAAAACGTTGCTCAAATTGGAGAACTAAAAAATGAGTTAACAAAAACCTTGGGTGAAGAAGATAACTCAAAACAAGGCGTACAACCACCAGAAGCAGCAAAAGTTAAAGCGGCATTCGATGCCTCTAAATTAGCGAGCGCTACCGGAATAGAACTTAATGATACGGATTTTGAAGCAGATGAGGGGACTGATGAATAATGCCATTACCAGATAACTTTGACAAATGGGAACATTTACAAGACACTGTAAGACTCTGGCATAATAAAGCAGTAAATCAATATTTTAAAAATACTGAATCGGATAGTTTAGATACTCCCAAGCAGTCCTTAAAAGTGGCTTGCACGATGAAAGATTCAGATACTTCAACGATGACAATGATGAGAATGTGGTTGTTTGAAGTAACAGCAGGAAGATTGCAGAGCGTACAACGTCCTGTATACGGTATTCCTTGGTTTGAAGTGCAATCAGAGCGGACTTTCAAACCCCAAGTAAAACTTTATTTTTTAGAACCATACGATTTTGAAATTCACGGCAGTGAATCAACACCTCAGCTAGAAGGGGAAATCACCTTTAGATTAATGCATGAATCTAGCGAAACTATTAGTAGAAGCGATGCTGAAAGACTTGCTAGACAGATTAAAAGCATCTTTGCTACTCCTCCCTTTCTCTGGCACAAAGGACACTTCAAATGTACCTATTTTGATACAGAACGCGGTTATGAATTAAAACTTTTAGTTCCTAGTAAAGCTGAGGGAGAACGAATCATCAGAGCAGTATTAGAAATTCAAGAACACCCATTTGACCGTGATTTTTTGCAATTCATCGACAACGATCGTACTTATTCCACAAGTCCCGGAACTCATCGAGTTTACGGACGTACAGTCAAAAAATTTGTGAAGAGAAGAACGGCTCCGGTAAAGTTCAGCTTTGCTCAACTACTAGTCTGGGGCAAACAAAATCCGATTAACTTGGTTGCTAGGTCTGGCTCTCGCCTGCGAAGTGTCATTGAACGAGTTTAGGGAGAATCATCACAAAAATTTGACGGACAACACATGTTATCCGGTTGGAAATAGTGAGTGATATTGCCTGCTATGACTGAAGTATAGATAGGTACAAACTACAACCAATTACTGACATGGGCAGACGCAAAAGCGCAAAACAATTAGAGGAGCAGTTGAAATATGCTAAAGCGCGTGAGGCATATCAAGCACCAATAAGAGAAGACGGTGCAGCTACTCGCAGACAGCCAAAAATCGGTGTTAAATATGCTGTTCTTTCGCCTTTAGCCGCAGCAGACGCAGCATTTACCATCCAAGCCTCAAAAAAATCAATTGATTTCTTCGGTGGCATCACACCTCTAGGACTGGCCGCAGTTGCTACAGACCCCGAAGCACCCAGAGGCTTTAAACCCGCTAGGATTTTGGCAATGGTTAGCGATAGCAGCCCCGCAGTCGTTAGGGCTAAAGATAGCGGTCGGGCTTATACCCGCTACGGATCGGGCAGTAGAGGCGGTGGCACTCAATACAATTTCACTGCACCAATCACAGCCGATACTCCTGCCAACTTAAAAACTAAGGTAGAAGCTGTAATCGCAGCTAAAAAGGGTTCTGTTGGCGGTGCATACGGTCGCATCTGGTTTGAGCCAGAAGATTATCCTTACGCAGCTAGTGGCGAATAATGCTTAACTTGTCTACTCCAGCTATTTGGTATCCTGGGCAAACTGATGAAGACATCCAGGAAGAAATAGATTTGATGATGGTCAGGGCAAAGTATACAGCAGCCTTTATCAACGGTGAGATTCACGCTGATACTTTCCTTGATTTCTTGGATGAGGCAGGAAACGACGTTTTCGATTTAGCTCAAGAGTGGTTAGGCGATGACATTACAAGTTGACCTCAAAGCTGCCGGAGCGTGGGAACTCACCTACTACCAAAAGCACACAGGCAACCTGAATAACCGCCGCATTCGAGCGCCAATTCTTGAGCCGATTGAATTGCCTTACTTGACAGATAAACATTTATTCTTGGTAGGGGCAACGTCGAGCAAAGCTAAACCAAGTTGGCTCAGAGCCGGGTACTTTTATCAACAAATTGATGGCATCCAAATCAACGACACCATCATTTTTGAGGGATTGGGGGCAGTTCCTAGCACAGAAGTAGACTACACTCGCCGAACGATCAAGCTCAATGCGATTGAGCTTGTCCAATTTCCCAAAATCTCAGACAATTTTCGCTTGCGTTTTGAAGCACTCCCCTGGATTGAAGAAATTACCCTTGGGGTTTGGGAGTACACAGGCACTGAAACTGACTCAACAGAGGAATTGATTCAGACTGTTAGAGCCAAGTTAGAAACAATTGAATTCAAAATTAATAATTTATGACCACATTAAGCTACACCGCATTAGCCGAAAAGTTACCAGATGGTTCGATTGAATTTGTTGGGAATAATCAAGTCAAACTTAATTTGAGTTTGGTAACAGAATCAGGCGCAAATTTAACGTTAGGTTCATCCTGTGTCAAAGGCATTGTTAAGTTAATGCAAGCACTATCCTCACTTACTGAGCAAGTAAACGAATCAAGGCTTGATGCTAATCTCCCACCTATTCAATTTGCATCGCAACAAATAACAGGTACACCAGAAGCGCCAGAGTTTGAATTTACAGTGCGAGTCAAAGTTGACACAGCATTATTTGTTGATAATCTTGATGACCCCACTGATTAATTATGATTAATAATTCCTCTAACACGATTGAAATTGCTAAATTTAGCAATTGCACTCATGGAGTAAAGGATTTAACAGCTACTGTTGGTGATACAGTTCTCAACGCCAACAGTAACAGACAGTACGCAGCTTTTATAAACAATTCTTCTTCCGATATCACTTTGATTTTGGGTGATAAATCCAAAGGCGCTATTGGTAGAGGAATTGTTTTAAAGCCAAGAGGCAGCTACGAAATCAACCAATCCAATCTTTATATTGGAAAGGTTTCGGCTATTTCTGCTAGTAACTGTAAATTAACTTTCACGGAGTGTATTGAATAATGGCTCTTTATAACCCAGCTACAGCGATATTGGTTGAATCAACCAGTAGCACTTCAACCCCGACTACAGTTGATGCTAGCACTACTAGTGAGACAATTCTTGCTGCCAATTCCAACCGCAAAGGTGCAACGATTTGGAACGATAGCACGGCTACTTTGTATCTAGAATTTGGTGCAACAGCTACAACAAGCGCTTTTACTGCAAAATTAAATCCTAGTGGTTACTATGAAGTACCATTTCATTACACTGGCGTAATTAGTGGTATTTGGTCTGCTGCTAATGGCAATGCTTTAGTTAGAGAGTTGACTTAATGCCTTTATTCAATCAAGAAGAATTGCCTGAGTTATTGCTTCCAATTAACTTCACCCACTGGCATGATGAAAGTACCATAAAAACAGGTGGAGCCATAAGAATTGACACAAACACCAGTGTTGCTTACGGAACTGAAATCTACCAAGACCCACCTGCGCTTAACGACAGTTTTAGTTTTAACAAAAACTTAAAAGCTGGCAATTACATTCTTTCTATATTGACTGTGGGGTACACAAATTTAGGAATCCTAAAGCTAGAAATCAATGGGGTGACATCTTTTAGCGATCTCGATCTCTACAGTAGTTCAACCATATTTAATAGGGTGCTTGAAAAAAATATTTTCATTCCCTCGGATGGAATGCATGAGTTTAAATTTACTGTAATCGGTAAGAATCCTTCATCTAGCAATTACTACTTTTCTGGACGAAAAATCTGGGCGAGAAAAATATAATTTCAATTTAAATAATGTCTACTTCGCCAACAATAGCTATTACCAACTCTAATGGTTCTCCAGGGATAACCATTACCCTTGAGTCTACTGGAATATTTTTAGGGATTCTTGTTAGCGCTTCTGTTTTAGCTGGAGTGTGCTTTAAAGTTGTTAGCAGCATCAGCCGTATTTCTTCTTCAATTGCTCAAATCGAGAAAGATTTAAAAGAACACGCTGACAATGGTAAAAGAATTGACCAACTCGATCGAAAACTGGATTTGCATCTTCAAGAATATATAAATCGAAAAGATGTTGTGCAAATGCTTTTTGGTCAACTTAACGAGAAGGTTGACCACAAATTTAAAAAAGTTCTGTTTTATACCCGTGACATTCAGAGCTTTTTACAACGTGATTCTGATTTCAAAATCCGGGAATACTACGAACACACTAACGAGGAGTAATTCAAATGTCTAAATCTACTCTAAATACTCTCACTACAATTCTTGGGTTGGCTGCTGGTGCTGCTAACTTCCTTGGTAGCATTGGGGTGATTAATCACACTGTTGCTGGTACTATTGGCGGGTTTGCCACAGCCGCACTGGGGTATCTAGTACAACAACCTGCGGCTGGCGAACAACCTCAATCTCCAGCACCTCAAAAGTAATTCTGTGGGGATTCACTCTAGACATTTGGGGAAAGGGGAATGGGGAAATTCCCAAAAGTTGGGGGGATGAGTATCCCTACCCATCCCCCTCGGTTTTAAATGCTGTTTGGTTTAGAAACGAACCTATTTCCAATGACTATTACATAATCAACAGTCATTAGTCAAAATCTCCATTTCGTCACTTAGGCAGGTCAACGCTCTTTACTGATGGCTTGACCTCAGCCCTTTTATCTTGGCATCTTGGGCAATTAGTTATCAGCGACGAGCATTCATAATAAAGCACTCTTTCTCCACATACAGCAGTTAAAAATGCTTGTCCGCCCCAATGCCCAGGGACATAATGAATTATTTTATCTTGTGGCATAACTCCCAAAAGTGAATAATGCTAATGGACTTTTAGAAATTCTATGTAAGCAGACAATAATACAAGCTGCTATAAAAACGTCTGGCGGTAATTTCTGCCAGCCTAAGTAATATGGCTCTAATAAAATCCTATGAATTGTTTTTGGTGATAGGATTCGCGATACCCGGTCAATAGCAGCATGATAGGGATTATCAAATTTCCTAAATCGCATTGGTCATAATTCCGTTTTCGTCACACAACCGTCACATAAAGTTTATTGTCCAATGGACACATTAGAGATTCCACTGGACAGTAGGCGTTTTTATTTAAATTAGTCAAAGCTTTAGTACTGTTTATCCTTGATAGACAAGACTTTCAGAGGAGAGGGTTTGCTTGATTTAGTCAAGAATTAGTCAAAGCAAATTTTGAAAGGCTGGAAGTAGTGGGTGACGAGGGATAAGAAAGCGCAACCAATAGATTAAGAGTCTATTAGCCAGAATCAGTAGCGCGATCGCTTGCATTGAAATGCTTGAAAATCGTAGGTTTTAAGGCATTTTTTAGGAGCGAGTTAGTAGCAATTTTTGGGGTTTTGCGACAAAAGCAAGCTGAAAGACTACGGCTGTGGGGTCGTGTCCTGTGGGTGACAATAGTCATGTCAAATATAGTGGCGCGTTCTTTACCTGGATGAGGACGTAAAACTCGCCCCCGTCGCTGAATAAATTGGCGGGGATTACCAGAACTTGATAAAATCACCGCAGTTTGAATTGCTGGAATATCGACACCTTCATCTAAACAACGAATTGCCACCAAACCTTGTAACTCTCCGCTTTCAAATTGATGACGTAATATTTCCCTTTCTTGTAAAGTTGTTTGAGCCGTATAGGTGCTTACTTTGTACCCTAAATCCACTCCCAGAATTTTAGCAACAGCTTTGAGTTGGCGTAGAGATGAACGTTGTCCCGCCTCTTGGGAACCATCACTACAATAAAAAAGTGTGTGGCTAGTTTCGCGGCGAGTAATCATTAAATCCCGCAAAGCATTTAATTTATTTTCCGCTGCCCCAATTAATCTTGCTCTTTGCATCAACAACGGCTTTAAATCTTCATTATCTTCAAATCCCGCTTCGCCATTTTCTTTATCTCGATAAAGAAGCGATCGCCCAATTTTTTTAGTTAGCTTTAAATAAGCAATACTTTCTGCTTCAGTTAACTCTACCAGCACCGGATAATACAGATAATGTACCAAAGCACCTTGAGCGATCGCATCCCTCAAAGTAAACTCTGGCTGGAGAACTGGGCCAAAATAATCAAATAAAGATTGCGTGCCAAAATCATCAAAATATCTTTCCGGTGTGGCGGATAAAGCCAGTCTCAACCCAACACTACGCGGCAAACTTTCTTCTAATTTGGGTGCGCCTAAATTATGCGCCTCATCCCCAATAATTAAAGTTTTGGCGGGAAAATATTTGAGTTGAGACTGAAAACCATCTCCAATTAAAGTAGAGTTCGTAGTAATTACGGTGACAAACCGTTGAGAACCAGAACGCAGATTATAAATTTGCCCAGAAAGTTGACTTTGCCAAGTGCGTAAATTCTCAAAAGCTAAAATCGGTTGCAAATTAAATTTTTCACACTCTCGCGCCCATTGGGTGACGAGATGGCGATAGGGACACACCACCAACAGAACTTGTAAATTAATCTGTTGATATAATTCACAAGCGATCGCTAGTGCAGTAATCGTTTTACCACTACCAGTAGCCATTTTCAGCGTCCCTCTGCCATTGTTAGTAAACCAGCTAGCGATCGCTTGTCGCTGATATTGCCGCAATTGCAGAGACACAGGCATTCTTGGGCATCCTGGTAATGGTTGCTGAGTGTAATAACTGCCCAAAATTTCCCTTGCAAACGGTAATTTCAACCGGAAAGTGGGCAGTTGCTGCACTGAATTTTTCGTCAGGTACATAGTGGGAGTTAGGAGTTAAGAATTAGGAGTTAAGAGTTAGGAGTTAGGAGTTGGGAGTTGGGAGTTAGTAATTTAAAACTTATCACTCATCACTCATAACTCATCACTTTCTTACTACTCAGTTGTAACCTCGCCAAACACCGATGAGAGAACCTTGTACCTGCACTTGTTGAGCCATGACTTCAATAGGATTGTACTTAGAATTTGCTGGTTTTAGGGTAACGCGATCGCCTTGGCGATAAAAACGCTTTAAAGTTGTACCGAAGCCATCAACTCTGGCGGCGACGATGGTGCCATTTTTTAAATGATTTGGTTCTGCTACTGGACGCAGAAATACCACATCGCCATCAGCAATTAAATCTTCAATCATGCTATCGCCAGCTACCCGCAAAGCATAGGTTTGGGGAGGTAATGAGATATTAGAAAAGTCTAGATGATCTACAGCATCAGTAAACGGTTCTATTAAACCACCAGCAGCGATCGTGCCCAAAATTGGTACACCTTGCTTCACAGGATGCAAAATCCGAATCGTTCGCGCTTGTCCTTCAGTCCATTCAATATATCCTTTAGTGCGTAAATGTTCTAAACGACTTTGAATTGGTGCTGGTGACTTCAAGTTCATCGCTTGCATCATTTGCCTAATTGAAGGCGAATGCTGGTGCGTTTTGATGTATTCTGCTAACCATTCGTAAAGTTCTTGTTGAGCTTCCGTTAGACGTTCCATAAATTTGCGGGAAGTAATTATAAATGTCTCTAGAACATTAGTACTACAAAAAACTCCCCATAACAAGAGAAAAGTAAAAATATCAAAGGCAAAAGCAATATTATTTTTTTCTCTTTTGCCTTTTGACAAATAATAATATTACAGGTTACAGGTTAGAGGGTACAGGTTATAAGCAAGAAAACTATACCCTATACCCTGTGCCCTATTCTTTACTCTGCTCCTAAAATACTAGCAAGCAAAGCTTTTTGAGCGTGCAGGCGATTTTCTGCTTGTTCCCAAACTCGTGATTGAGAACCTTCAATAACAGATCCGGTAATTTCTTCACCACGATGGGCTGGTAAGCAGTGTAAAACAATTGCCTCTGGAGCAGCAAGGCTTAATAGCTGCTCTGAAATTTGGTAAGGCTGAAAAATTGGCATCCGGTTATCGGCTTCAGATTCTTGCCCCATACTCGCCCAAACATCAGTGTAAAGTACAGCAGAACCCTTAGCTGCTAATTCTGGATCGTGAGTGACCAGGACTTCCGTTTTGTTATTAGCGATCGCTCTTGCTTGTTCTACAATCTGAGAATCTGGCTCATATCCGCTAGGAGTGGCAATTCTGACATTCATCCCCACCAAAGCACAGCCCAACATCAGAGAATTAGCCATATTATTCCCATCGCCCACGTAGGTTAAAGTTAACCCAGCAAGGGTGTTAAAGGTTTCCTGAATCGTCAATAAATCCGCTAATACCTGACAAGGATGTTCTGTATCAGTAAGCGCATTAATCACCGGAATCTTGGCATAGTGAGCAAAAGTTTCTAAATCTTGCTGCGCAAAAGTACGAATTGCCAAAATATCCAGATATCGATCTAATACGCGCGCTGTATCCTGCAAAGGTTCCCCGCGACTAACTTGAGTGACATTAGGATTGAGATCGATTACCTGTCCACCAAGTTGGTACATCGCCACAGTAAAACTTACGCGCGTGCGAGTTGAAGCTTTGGAGAACAATAACCCCAAAACTTTATTACACTGCAACTTCAACTGTTGTGATTTAAGTTGAGTTGCCAATTGCAGGAGTTCTTGAAGTTCCGTGGGACTGATGTCCGCTAAACTTAATAAATCTCGTCCGAGCAATGCTGCCATGCTTGTAATCTGTAAAAAATAATTATATATTTCTGTTCCTTTATTCAGCCGTGCCAAGAAAATACAGTTTTAGAACCGATCGGGTATTTTTGGGTTCAGCCCAGGATTTGAGTTAGCTTTTGCTATAAATTTGCTATAAATATTAATTTATCAACTCGATCGGTGATTCAGAATGGCAACGCCAGAACAACCATTTCAACCGACAAAAGCATCGATATTGCTAAAATTTCTGGTCTTTTAGCCTAATTTAGGATGAAGCAGATATTTTTTAGAATTTACAGCTAGACAAATAAATGGATTATGGTACAATAATAAATCGTGGTTGCTAATGTAAGAGCGATACCTACGGTGGGCTACGCCTACGTCAGACTTGCCAGCATAGCACAGTGGTAGTGCATCCGACTTGTAATCGGAAGGTCGCGAGTTCAAATCCCGCTGCTGGCTTTTGTAAATTCGCAAATTAATGTTTTGGGGCTGTTTTTTGGCTCAATTGAATTCTGCGAAAATTTCGCAGAAAATTAGTGTGGCCGAATTGTTTGGAATATAAGTATTAACATAATAACCCAAGTGGCGGCTTATAAAATTATGGAGGCTGCGTAATCGGTGATTTGGATAAATGCACATAAAAAATTTACGGTTGCATTCTAACGCAACCGTAATTGGGAGTGAACTATAAAAGTAGAAAAATTAACTGATGAGATAAATGCTTGTTGGAGAGTAAATGCAAAAATCAATGCTTGCGTTTGAGTAAAAACCCTTCTTAGGTACAAGCATGAATTGATTGCGATCGCTCGATACTGATATTAATTAAGTGGACGCAGAAGTGTAATTTTACCCATGCCCGTCTCTTGACTGAGTTGCGCCACGTAGAGATTTCCATTCGTAGGATTCTCAATCAAATCCAATGGACTTGGATTAAAACCAGTGAAACCAGTAATACCCGTTTGGGAACTTACAATATCCAAGTTTGCGCCACCTGGGGTTAGCACAATGATGTCTTTCCCTGAACTGAAGCGTGTCACCAGCAGTTTGCCTTGCAGCTGACCACCTAAAACATGACTACGATATTCAATAATACCATTAGGTGAAATATGCTCTCCGAAATCGAAGGCAATACCCTTCCAATTCCGGTCAGGTAGAGTACCAACGGGATATTCATCGATCTGAACTGGATCTGTACCAGCTGTGGGATTTCCTCCATTCAACACCCACTCACAACGCTTCGGATTGGGATGACCGTAATAACCATTTTTAACAACCCGAAACAAAAAGTCTAGCTGTGTGCCTAGACTCTTAAGAGCAGGCACAGATGGACTAGTATATGCCCCATTAGTAGCCTTATCAATCCGGTTGTGGCAGGCAAGAGGTAGGGGGATAGGTGTATTTGGCGTATTGCCACCAGCCGCCGAACCATTCGTTGGCACATACAACTGACCATTGCTATGCCAAACCAGATCGTAGGCATTACGTATACCACTAGCAAAGATAGTTACAGGCGCTCCCGCTTTAAAGGGGTTATAAGTACCTCCATCCTCCGTCTTAACGCTTAAAGGAGGTGAGGTAATTTTGGACAGGTCTACTCGTAATACAGCAGCAGTTAACAACTGCTCAGGACGATTACTCCAGGCAGTGTTTGGTGCGCCGGTACTACTATTACTACCCTGCAACACATAGAGCGCATTTGGCTCATTGGGCTTAAATTCAATGCTATTGGTTAGATGATCCCGGCTCGATCGCGGTAAATCAACTACATAGTCTTTTACTGTCTCTAGATTGGTGCCGCTTAAACGAGTAATTTTACCACTCCACTCTGGCGCATCAACAGTTGCATTCCAGTAGTAGTTATTTGTTACCCAGAGAATTAGGTTGTTAGCATTTGTTGATGAGGGATCGAAGTGCATCCCAACGATCGTTCGATTACCACCATTTGCAGTCTGCAATGAAGAAATCGTTTGTGGCGTACCCAGAGTGCCATCAGCATCGATCGGGAAACGCAAAATCTCACCTAATAAGGTAGCAGCATAGAGTTTATTGTCAGGCCCAATCAAGACTGTGGTGTAAGGCTTGATAGGTACATTCGCTAGTGAGATTTGCTCAAAAGTAATCTTGCTGACTGGTTTCACAAAGGAGCCTGTTGTGAAACTGATGCTATAGGGTAAGAATGCAGCACCATTGCTATCTTTAACCCCGTCAGTGATTTGTAATAAATATTTGGTATTGTTCTTGAGACGATTTATCGGAGACACTACAATTACATCTCCACCACCGGAAGTGTTGTAATTGGCATTGACTTGTGTATTAGTAGTGCTATCGATCAGCTTGATGGTTGAGGCGGAAATAGTATTAACCGCAATCCCACTGTTAGGGAGATTTAGGTCTGCTGTAATCGAGATATCTGGCGACACGTTTGTTTGACCATCATTGGGATTGGTCGTTCTGATCGAGGGACGATTACCTGGTGCGATCGCAATATAATTGAGCTTGGTATTCCTACCACCTTTAGCATCAATTGTCAGCTTGCCATCGGTAACATTAACTATCCGGGTAATTGCGGCAAACTTTTTGGTTGCCGTTGGTACAAAGCCAGAAATAGCAGCCGTCCCTTCTATATTGATTTGGTGCTTACTATTTACACTATTAATAGCATCACCGACGCTAACAGTCACATTGTACGAACCATTAGATAGGGCATATTCCCAAGCAGCAGGTATTGTGACTCCTGGCCCCGAACTGTTAGGAGGATATTGCAGATGAATCAGTCTATTTAGCCGCCGATCGATGCCACTTTGGTTGCGATCGCGTGTATTGAGTTGGATATCAAGGGGAGTGGGTGTACTATTGCCTAAGCTATCTTCACGCACCCAACCAAAACCTCTAGTATCATTGTAGGCTTGACCGATATCTTTAATATACCCAGATGGTACAGGAGCATTATTTGGTTGAAAAGCAATCCCTTGAACAATTGCTAATACCAATATTTTGGGTTTGATCTTGTAAATCATAGTATGCCTTGCCGTTGTGTTCGTAGTTGATAGGTGAGTAGTCCATTAATATTGGCCAAGTATCTGCAATGATTATTCTTGGCAATCCTTCACTGGCTATAAACGAACGTAATGACCGCAAGTCTTAGGGAACTCATTTCTCCCGAATGTATAAAAAGTATTTACTAAATACTTTTTATACATCAATACTGAACTTGTTTTTCAGAGAATTATAAGGGAACTTTCTAATGCCTCAACTTGGCAAAGTATGATTACGTAAAAAGCAATAAATCTTCAAAATTATTACCGTAAACCAACCTTGATATCATGTCCGCCTAATTAGTTACAATTCCCGCATTTATGCAAAAATCAGGAAACCCTTTTTCCCCCTACCCCTGCCGTCTTAATGATAAGTCTTTAACCAGATACGATATGAATTGCTGCTGGCAGAGTTCATTTCTATCTGCGCTGTTAATACAAAACTAATATCAGGCTAGTTGATGTTTTTAATATCTATAGTTTGGGGAGCCAGCAAGGGCGATAGTGCAGCGTCAAGCCTTCTCTTCTCCCAAAAGGAGGCGCTAGGCGTAGCTTGCTTCTCTGTAAGGGTACGCCAATGGCACAGCAACTTTTAAAGATGCTGCCGCGAACATCTGGGGGTTTCCCGACAACCAAGCAAGTGGTGTTTGAAAAACAAAACCCAAGATTTTATCCATATTTATGTTGTGTTTAACAATAGTGAAACCCAATACGAACATGGAGATATTTGATTATTAAGTAATCAGTCGAACATGATATAAGTTTGACAGTAAATCAGGAAAAATTTTTCAATATCTATACTTACCTTTGTAATAAGATGATATTCTAATTCACTCATCTATCTGAAGGTGGATTATGCAGAGATTAACTCAATTACTAAGCAAATCAGCTTTATTTATCAGTGCGCAACTGGGTGGGGTAGTAATTTACGATGTCTACGACGGGCTACGCCTACGCATAACGATCACATAATATTTAACGGGTCTACATCAATAGTTAAACTTACAGATGAAGGACAAAGAGATCGCACTTCTTCCCAATCTGGTAATCGCGGTAAGGCATCGGGGGCAAATTTAATTAATATCTGCCAGCGATAACGATTAGCTACTCGTAAAATACTCGCTGGTGCAGGGCCCAATATCTCAAATTCTTCTTCTGTACTCAAGGCTGTAGCAATAACTTGCGCTGTATTTTGCACTTGAATCGGGTCGAGACTACTTAAACGCAATAAAATTAACCGCCCGTATGGAGGATAATTGAGTGCTTGGCGTTGTTCCAATTCAGCTTGAGAGAAAGATTGATAATCGTGCGATCGCACTGCTGCAATTACCTGATGCTCTGTAGTATAAGTCTGCACAATCACTCTACCGGGATCTTCACCTCTACCAGCACGTCCGGCGACTTGAGTCAAGGTTTGAAATGCTCGTTCGCTGGCGCGATAATCTGATAAATTTAGCAATCCATCGGCGGCGACAACACCCACAAGTGTCACCTGTGGTAAATCCAAACCTTTGGTGAGCATTTGCGTACCGACTAATAAATCTGCTTCGCCGTTGGCAAACCGAGTAAGTAAAGTACGATGGGAGCCTTTATTGCGGGTGGTATCGCTATCAAAACGAATCAAGCGCAATTGTGGAAACTGCCTTGCTAGTTCCTGCGTGACTCGTTGAGTACCGCTACCGAAAAATTTCAGATAAGGAGAACTACAATCAGGGCAAAATTTGGGGTGCGATCGCGCATAGTTACAATAATGACACCGCAATAATTCTGGCGCTTTTTCTTCGGTGTGGTGATACGCCAGCGACACATCACAGTGCGGACATTCCAACACATATCCACAACTGCGGCAAGACACAAAAGTACTGTGTCCCCGGCGATGGATAAATAAAATTCCCTGTTGTTTTCTTTCTTGCAACTCTTCTAAAGCTGCTTGCAGCGATCTACTAAATATAGAACGATTTCCCTGTTGCAACTCTAGCCGCATATCGACTATTTCCACCGGCGGTAAAGGGCGGGAGTTGATGCGCTCAGGCAAACTTAAGTAATGAGTGCTGAGTGCTGAGTTAAGAGTAGAGACGCGATTAATCGCGTCTGAGTTAAGAGTAGAGACGCGATTAATCGCGTCTGTACAAGAGTTAGGAGTTATGAATTCTCCCCCTGCTCCCCTGCCCCCTGCCCCCTGCCCCCTGCCTCCTGCCCCCTGCCTCCTGACGCTTACCCAAGTTTCCAGCGAAGGCGTAGCGGAACCCAACACCAAGGGGCAATTTTCTAATTCGGCTCGCCACTGGGCAACGGTACGGGCGTGGTAGGTGGGTATGGGGGAATCTTGTTTAAAGCTGCTATCGTGTTCTTCATCTAAAATAATTAAACCCAAGTTGGGCAAAGGGGCGAAAACAGCGCTACGAGTACCAATGATAACTTGGGGTTCTCCTGCGAGCATTTGTCGCCAAGTGTCGTAACGCTCACCATCTGAAAGGGCGCTGTGATAAACGCTGACTTTATTACCAAAACGAGCGCGAAAACGATCGGTTAGCTGGGGTGTGAGTCCAATTTCTGGGACTAAAACCAGGGCAGATTTACCTTGATTGAGGAGAGGTGCGATCGCTTGCAAATATACTTCGGTTTTTCCCGAACCTGTCACCCCATGCAATAAAACTTGAGCAAATCCATTTAATGTCTGGATTGTCGCTAAGGCGCTAGCTTGAGCAGTAGTTAAAGATTTAGCACCATCGCCTACTAAAGTTGGGCCTTGTTCGGTTCGCAATACTTCCCGTTCTTCGATGACGATGTAACCTTTTTCCTCTAGCCCTTTCAGGGTAGGAGTAGTTGTTTTACAAATCTGTAAGAACTCATTTAACCATAACTCACCACCACGCCGTCGCAGCACTTCTAAAATCTCTCGTTGGCGAGTAGTTAACTCTTGGTCAATTGTACCTGTGAGCGTAACTGCTTTTTGCAACTTGGGTCGAGTGAGTCGCGGCGGTTCTAAATAACTTTCTACTAAACCAAATCGCAACAACTCCCGAATTCCCCGATAAGCAGATTTGACTTTTTGTTGCAGGTAAATAAAACTGTAGTCCCCCGTCGGCTGCCCTTGCAAAAGTTCCCAAACTTGCCGCGCAGTCGGAGTCAAAAAAGCCAAAGGATCGGCAGATCCCAGTAAATAACTACTCCCCCCTACCCCCTGCCCCCTGCTCCCTGCTCCCTGCTCCCTGACCCCTGCCCCCTGCCCCCCTGCCCCTCTGCCTCTTACAAGGCGGATACGACGCTGCGATCGCCCCAGTAATCCTGGCGGCAGAGCAACCCGGATTACTTGAATCAGGGGCGTATAGTAATATGCAGCAACTCGGTTGAGTAATTCCCAGTAAGCACTTGGGAAAAATCCAACGCTGACTATATCTTCTACTTCCCGGATTTTTTCTAGTGGTAAATCGATATTGGGTTGTGCCAGTAATCGAATCGCGATCGCTCCTAATTGTTGCGCCCCAAATGGCACGCTCAAAATATCCCCTGGTTTTATTTCTAACTGGGCTGGCAATCGATAAGTAAATAGTCCTGTACTTCCTGGACAGTTTACCAATACTTCAACCCACCGATTAACAGTTTTACCTGACTTATATGATTCACTTGGTTCACTCACCACTAAAGGAGATAAATTTATGTCATTAATATACATAGTTGCTGATTTTATAATTAAATATTTTCTTCACATAGCTGGTCAAAATCAACCTAGCTAACTAAACTTTAGTTTTTCGCTTTCTTAAATTTAAATGGTATTTCTCAATACTGTTATCCTTCATAATACTTGATAATTTGCCTCTTATGTAATCTACTAGACAAATTCGTATCAACTATATATGCAATAAATATTTGGTGCCCACTATACAAATAAAAGCATGTCGGCTATTGCTGCAACAGTTACTCTATCTACTAAATATGGAGTAGCCTTTTTCCGCCTATCGGTAGATATTCAACCCTTTCTGTATATGAGATGCTTTTATACAAAGTAATATCGGATCAAAATTAAGCTCTTAATCTTGTAATTTCGATCGTGTAGGTAACTGCAAATTAAATCAAGAATGCGCAAAGCCATTAATAGGTCTTCCTTTTATACAGCAGTGGACTCCAGCGCCGAAAATATTATAAATATTTAGAAAAATATATGAAAGTTTAAGGAATTTGGATGATTAGCTGGAATTTTTATATTTGTTAAGGTTGAGAAAGTTTGAGGGGGTTTGACATATTTGATAATTCAGAAAAAAATGAAGAATATATCTGTTGGGAATCTAAAAAAAAGCTTTATTGGGTGCTAAGGTCAGTTTCGTTATAGGTTATATCTAACTGTAACCTATAAGATACTAGGTAGATGCCGATTTTTATTTCTGTAGACAAATTCGCATCAGCCTATATTTCGCTATTTTTTACGGGTGCATCGTCCATTAGGGAAAACTACCAAGCCTCAAACGAGTAGGTGTAAATGAATTATGTACCAAACAAAGCAACAATCCCTAAAGGAAAATATGAATATTGTTGAATTGGGAAAAATGGAAATACTGGAGAATGCTGCTGATATCGAAGAACCATCACTCGATAGTTTAAATGCAGTGGCAGAAGAATCTCCAATTGTAGTAGAAAATCTGGAATCGGACGAACGCGATGGAGATGACATGGCGGCGGCTCGTCCTTCAGGATACAACAAAACCGAACATGATGATGCTGTTGGCGCATTTTTTAAAGAAATGGCGCGTTATCCACTCTTAAAAGCTGATGAAGAAGTCGAGTTAGCACGGCGAGTCAGGTTTATAGAGGAATTTAGAGAAATACAAGCGGCTTTAGAGTTAAAACTGGAACATGAAGCTAGCAAATTAGAAGTGGCTTCCGAGTTAGGGATGACAGAAAAGCAACTAGAAAATCGCTTGTATCAAGGGAGAGTCGCCAAACGCAAAATGATTCGCTCGAACTTGAGATTGGTAGTGTCTATCGCCAAGCGATATTTAAATCGGGGAGTGCCTTTTCTAGATTTAATTCAAGAAGGAGCAATGGGTTTAAATCGCGCTACAGAAAAATTCGATCCCGATAAAGGATATAAGTTTTCTACTTACGCCTATTGGTGGATTAGACAAGCAATTACCAGAGCAATAGCTAACGATGCGCGGACAATTCGGCTACCGATTCATATTGTTGAAAAGCTTAACAAGCTAAAAAAAGCTCAACGAGAACTCAAACAAAAACTCTGTCGTAATCCTACCGAAGGTGAAATGGCAGAATATTTGGAGATTAGCGTGCAACAACTACGTCAGCTACAACAGCTACGACGACAAGCACTTTCTCTCAACCACCGCGTCGGTAAAGAAGAAGACACGGAATTGATGGATTTGTTAGAAGATGAAGATAACTTGTCTCCTGAAGCAAAAATGAATGAAAACATGATGCGTCAGGAGATTTGGGATGTTTTGGGTGATGTGTTAACTCCACGAGAGAAAGATGTGATTTCTCTGCGTTATGGTTTGACAACCAGCGAACCATGTACTTTAGAAGAAGTTGGCAATATGTTCAATCTTTCTCGCGAGCGAGTGCGTCAAATTCAAAGCAAAGCCATGCGGAAATTGCGCCGTCCTCACATAGCTAAACGCTTAAAAGGTTGGTTGATTTAATTTCATTGCTCAAGATAGAGATGCAATCTGGAACTTAATTAGCTTTGCAATTCGCAAAAATCGGGCGTTTTATAGCGTTTTTCGGCTCTTATTTAGTTAATACTCAAAAAAAATTCCCCAGTTGCCTATAGACTATAGACTATAAACTATGGACTATAGACGAATGACTTCGGATAGCAATTTGATTGTGCGTTTTGCCCAAGCAGCCGATTGCAGCGTATTGTTTAAATTAATTGAGGGACTTGCAAAATATGAAAAATTATCTCACGCTGTTACTGGCAATGCTCTAGCACTTCAAGAGCATCTATTTGGTTCGCAAAGGTATATAGAGGCAATATTAGCGGAATCTGCGGGTCAAGCTGTTGGTTTTGCGCTGTTTTTTCATAATTATTCAACATTTCTGACTAAGCCGGGAATTTATCTGGAAGATTTATTTGTTTTACCAGAATATCGTAGGCAAGGTATTGGTAAGGCTCTGTTGACTAAAGTGGCTCAGATAGCCGTAGAACGTGATTGTGGGCGATTAGAGTGGAGTGTCTTAGATTGGAACGAGTCAGCCCAAGCATTTTACCGTAGTATGGGAGCCTCTATATTAGATGATTGGCGAATTTGTCGTGTTACAGAAGATGCGCTTACTCAGTTAGGGTCTGTTAAATTTTTATCAGGGAAAACGCACCTTATTTCCTAATAAAAACTAATAATATATAACGTGAGTTCGATGAACCTCTCCCGGACAACCTCCCTCTCCCACGGGTCAAGGGAGGAGCAACAAGAAATTAGGTTTTTGGCTCCCCTCTCCGTGTCAAAGCTACCGTGTATACACAACTCCTAAAAACCTAGCTTGATAAGACTTTCCTCGTTCCCAGTCTTCGACTGGGAATGCATTCATTGAGTCTCTGACTCAATATTATGACTGGAGGCAGAGCCTCAACGAGGAGCATTCCCATGCAGAGCATGAGAACGAGACAAACGAAATTAGAGTTTTGGCTCTGCTTTTTGTGTCAAAGAGGGGTTGGGGGAGAGGTCAAAAAAGGGCTTGTCGAACTCACGTTAATCATAGAACTTTTCACTTTATTGAATTTAACGGTATATAGACGGAAAACTCTGCTCCTTTTCCTAGCTCCGAGATTACACTTAGTCTTCCTCCATGTTTTTCTACAATAGAGTAGCTAATCGATAATCCTAAGCCTGTTCCTGTGCCAATAGGCTTTGTTGTGAAAAATGGGTCAAATAAATGCTGTTTCACCTTTTCAGACATACCAGACCCATTATCTGCAATTTGAATGGTTATTGTATCAGCCTCAGTCATTTTGGTACGAATTTCGATGGTGGGAATTTTTGTTTGTGTATGTTCAGTTGTGAATAATGAATCTAATGCATCAATAGCATTGCTAAGAATATTCATAAATACTTGATTGATCTGACTAGCGTAGCAATTTACTTCAGGCAGTTGGGCATATTCCTTAATCACATTAATTGCAGGGCGGTATGTTTTCTCTTCTAGACGGTGCTGTAAAATTAACAAGGTGCTATCAATACCTTCATGAAGATTGACAGTTTTCATTTCAGCCTCATCCAGGCGCGAGAAATTGCGGAGAGAAAGAACAATCTGGCGGATGCGATCTGCTCCTATTTTCATTGATTGCAGTAATTTTTGAAGGTCAGATTTGAGGAAGCTTAAATCTACGGCCTCTAGTTCTTCTTGAATCTCAGCAAATGGTTGAGGATAGTAGTGTTGATACAGATCGATTAAATGCAGCAAATTTTGACAATATTCATTGGTATAGGTGACGTTGCCATAGATAAAGTTAATCGGGTTGTTAATTTCGTGAGCGATACCTGCCACCATTTGCCCCAATGAAGACATTTTTTCAGTTTGAATTAGTTGGCTTTGGGTGTGTTGCAGTTGTTCTAAAGTTTCCGAGAGATGCTGATTTTTATCATTCAACTCAAAAGTTCTCTGCTCTACCTTTTGCTCCAAGGTATGGCTGTAATCCTCTAGTTGGGCTTTTGCTACAGCGAGATTGTTATACAACATGGCATTTTGCAGCGAGATGGCAGCTTGTGCTGTAAGCAGCCGCAAAACTTCAAGACGGTTTTGGGTAAAGGCTCCAGTCGTCAAACTGTTTTCTAGGTATAGGATGCCAACGATCTGGCCACGATTGTGAATAGGCGTACATAGCAAGCTTTTAGGTTGCCATTGAATAATGTAGGGATCTTTGGCAAAAGTGGTTTCTTTGCGGGCATCATCTAGCACTAAGGTTTCGGAAGTACGCGATACATAGTTCACCACCGTTTTAGGAATATCCTGACTGGCTGAAAGAGGCAATGAGTGCAGATTTCCCCCAAGGCTTTCATACAAAGCCATACGCTTGTCTTCGACGATCGCTTTGCTGTTTCTCTGAGCTGCAACCACCCAATTATCCTCTTGAAGCAGCAAGAGTACTGATTTTTCAGCTCCGGCGTTTTCGCTTACAACCTGCATCAAGGTTGTCAACAGCTTTTCTAACTCAATTTCTCCAGCCAGTGCATGAGAGGCTTTGATCGCCGTTACTAAATCTAAGGCTTCAGTCCCACTAGTACTAGTGTGTGTGAATCCGATTGTAGTGGTGAGGCTAAAGTCTGTAGAAGCATTTTCCTCCTCCTGAAAACTCGTCGAAGCCAAGAATTGAGGATATTGGCTCTCCAACTGTTTAACTTTGGCTACAGCTCCCCATTTTAGGTAACTGTAATAGGCATTCATCAAGTAAATTTGAGCGATACCTTCCGTGGACTTTCCTGGGGAACGGTACGCGTAGCTTGCTTCTACAAAGTGGTACGCCAATGCTTCTTTGTGCCATTCCAAGTAAAATCGGGCAGCCAATTCATTGGCGAGGGCAACTTCTTGAATGTATCCATTGACTTTTGCCCCTGCGATCGCGCGATCGTAAAGATCCACAGCCTGCGCCATCAGTCCCAACACTCGGCATTCTTCGGCTTTTACTAGTTCAAATTTGTGCAAATAATTCATGGGTGCGTGGTGCGCCCATGTCTTCATTTTTTCCTGGTTTTCTGTCACCCGCTCCAGTAAGATTTCTCGGCGATCGGCCGTAGCTGTAGAATATTCTGCCAGAGCCGTTAGTGAATCATAAAAATAAAATATCGGCACAGTAGCATAGCCCGTGCCTGCAACTAGATAAACTCTAGCTTGAGTGGCTGTCTCCACTGCTTGCGAGATGTTTTCAAACAAATAACAGAGAATTAACTTGTGCAGCCAGAAGTAGTGAGGCCCCATCAAGTCATTGGCATTATGCATTTGAGTCAAAAATTGTGCTTCATCAAGTACCTCACCTGTTAAAATACAGGGATTTTCAGCCTTGCCGAGCAAATTCAAAACTGTTTGCCAGAAGACACGGCAGTAGTTGAGAATCATATCTTGCCTAAAATTTTCTAAAGCATGACAGTAAGCCTGGATGTCTTCTTCTAACGATTTCAGTTCTCGTCCCAAAAAATAAGAATACTGACAGATGTCTTTCGTAGTGAAGGCAACGTAATATACATTTCTAGTTTCCAGAGCAATTTTGTAACCTTCCAGTATCAGCTGTAAGGATTTTTGTAGTGGAGACTTCAAATAGGTGATAAAAGCACCCGTAACATAAAACACATTAGGTTTAATGTCGCTAATATTAAATTTGTCAGCTAGTGCCAAAGCCAGGTTGCCAAAAAGATAGGCTTTTTCAATATCTTGGAGAATTCCGTTTAACAGAATGCCATAGGCGGCATAACATAAGGGAGAAAATGGAGCATTGCCATACTGAATTGATGCTTTGACTTGTGACAGGATGACTAAAGGAAACAGATTTGGTTCGGCAGTGTAAACGGCTGGAGCAACGTTTGCCACAATTCGGTTAACAGCCAGCTTGTCTTTTGCCGTCATCAGGGGTAAGTCAACCAAGGAAGCAATATCACGCCCGTTAATTAAGGCAGCAGTTTCCTGAAGGTCTTGCTGAATATCTTCGGGGGTGGATGTTTCGGGAAAAACCACGCCGAACAGACTCATTCCCTGGCGAGCGATCGCGATCGCGCCCAGTACATTATTTTGAGTTGTATACGCCTGGATTTTGGTTTCGTAAATGCTGATTTGATCTAGTGGAGTTTTGGCTTGCTGCATTACTGTTTGAGCCAATTGCTCCATCTGTTCATGAGCACCACAAAGGTAAGCTGCTTCGGCAGCTGATTCGTGCAGTGCTAGAGCTAATTCATACTGAGTGTGCCAACAGTCGGATCTTAATAAACGAATCCCGGTAGTTAAATACTCAATTGCTACCTGATATGATGTAGCAGATTTAGCTTTTTTTCCTGCCAATAGGTTAAGTTGTGTCAGTCGATCGCGATCGGACTGAGATCCAATCAGTTCTCTGCCAAGATTCAATTGGTTAACAATTTCAAAAATCAGCAATTCTTGCTCAGTTTCCGGGGTATTACTTAACAGCAATTGACCAATCTTCAGGTGAGTTGCTGGTTTTTGATTGGCCGGAATTAGTGAATAAGCAGCTTGTTGAACGCGATCGTGGAGAAATTTGTAGGTAATAGTTATCGATCCGCGATCGTTTGTCAAATCATCTATAACAACAGACTCATCCTGAAAGAATGTATATCCTTCAGCATTGGGCAAAATTAATCCATCCTTGAGAGCTGGCCACAAATCTGCTGCGGTTTGGGCTGGAGATTTTTCATAGACAACCGATAGGGTTTCTAAATCAAACTGATTGCCAATACAGGCAGCCAGTTTGAGAACATCCTGAGTCTGCGATCGCAATTTTTGGAGTTGCAGCACTACAAACTCCACAATATCTTCTGTAAAAGAAAGCGCCCGGATTTGAGCAAGATTGCACTGCCAATCGCCTGTTTTGCTGGCAAAGGCGATCAGTCCATCTTCATGCAGCGATTTGAGAAACTGGTTAGTGAAAAATGGATTACCTTTGGTCTTTTGATACACCAAATTGGCGATCGCAATTGCTTGTTCTGCTGTATATTTCAGCGTATCTGCAATCAGTTGATTTAGGTCGGCTTCGGTAAGGGCAGAAAGGACAATACTGCTAATTGTAATCGCCTCTTGACGCATCTCCTCAATGGTCAACATCAAGGGATGTGCAGAAGAAACCTCATTATCTCGATATGCTCCAATCACTAGCAAATAAGAGTTATTGGCTTCACTCATCAACAGATGCATCAGTTTTAAAGAAGCCAAATCTGCCCACTGTAAATCATCGAGGAAAATGACCAGGGGATGTTCTTGGGTTGTAAATACTTGAATGAATTTCTGAAATAGCAAATTGAAGCGGCTTTGGACAGCAGTACCCGATAATTCTGGGACAGAGGGCTGCTTGCCAATGATTCGTTCGAGTTCTGGAATCACCTCAATAATCACTTGACCACTTTCACCCAATGTAGATAAAATTTGGGTCTTCCACTGGTCAATTTGAGCATCACTCTCTGTCAGCAGTTGTGCTATTAAGTCCCGGAATGCTTGCACCAAAGCAAAAAAGGGAATATTACGATTAAATTGATCGAATTTGCCTTTGATAAAGTATCCGCGCTGACGGGCGATCGGTTTGTGAACTTCGTTGACAATTGCCGTTTTCCCAATACCAGAGGAACCTGCCACCAGGATGATTTCAGAAGTTCCCTGGCGCACCCGTTCAAAGGTTGCTAGTAGCATTGCCACTTCTGCTTCCCGGCCATAGAGTTTTTCGGGAATTGTAAAGCGATCGCAAACGTCCCTGTGCCCTAGCTGAAACGGGATAATATTTCCACTTTCCTGCAATTGATCCAAACAAATTTGCAGATCGTGCTTTAGCCCTAATGCATTCTGATAGCGGTCTTCAGCATTTTTCGCCATCAGTTTCATGACGATATCACAAAGAATTTGGGGAATCTCTTCTCTATTCCCTAAAAGTGGTGGTTGTTTCGCTATGTGACAATGCACCAATTCCATCAAATCATCGGATTGAAATGGTAATCGCCCAGTTAATAGTTCATAGAAAGTGACTCCCAGAGAATAGAAGTCAGTGCGATAATCAATTCCCCGATTCATTCGTCCGGTTTGTTCGGGGGAGATATAGGCGAGGGTTCCTTCTAAAACAGTCGGGCTGGTTGAAAGTTGGTTAACTCTTGGTAGCAGTGAAGCAATGCTAAAGTCAATGAGTTTGACCTCCTTTGTGGTCGGATTTATCAGGATATTGGCGGGTTTGATATCCTTGTGGATAACTTGGTGATGGTAAAGATCGGCCAGAATATCAGCAAGTGCGATCGCAATCTGTAAAAACTCGCTCAAAAACTCAGGACAAAAGGGTGAGATTTTTTCCTGACTTGCTACATTTCTGAATCCCTGTCTCCAAGTGTCAGCATACTCCTTCAAAGAAATTCCGCCAAAGTCTTCTAAGATCAGGGCAGGTCGATTCTGACAATTTTCCAGGCTATAGATCCGAACAACCCCAGGAACATTTAAGATTTTCGTAATTGTGTACTGATTCTTGAATTGAGCCAACTCAATCAGACTGGGATAAGAATTTTTAAGAAGTTTTATCGCAACAGCAGTTTGATCGCTCTCTCGCAAAGCTCGGTAAACCAGAGTGCGACTGCTGGTGTAAATTCTCTCACCAATTCGATAGCCGGGAACATCGACTCGATTCTCTAGCATAAAAGTTGCTATTGGATAACCTGAGTTTATTTTTCCCTAATTAACTCGAATTATCACAATTCATTAGTAAAAATTGAGAAACTCGATCGAGCTAAATCAATCGACTATATTTGAATCTATGCCATTAATCTTAGAAGATGTTTGAAAAGTATTTTTGGTAACTTCTAAGCCTCGGAAACTTAACCTCCCTACTCTATTCTCTACAAGTAAATATGGATTAAATGGGGGTTTAAAAGCGTCTCTTTGCTTGTCTGACGACAGGCTGACGCCAATGGGGAAAGGAATAGAAGCAGGATTTATGGCATATTTTACGACTTTTTCAACATCCTCAAAGGCATCTGCACGAAAAATAAATTTGGGTTCTTGCAGTAGTTTTATGTTAATCAGTAGAGTTTACTAAATTTTCATAATTATAATTTAGCGATCTAGGACTCCTATTTGATAGACTCAGTACGGATTTATGCCTTCTTCTTTATTCCCTATTCACTGCCTAAGCAAGTAAATTCAGTAATCAAAGTGGATTACTATATCAATACGTAAAATATAAGTTTTTTAAGCATTTAATTATTATAAAATATACTTAAAGAACTCCAGGTTTATAATCTTTACAAGCGCATGGTGAATTTTAAAAACACTTCCTGCAAATTATTGTAAGTGGCAGTTGATTAGGGATATCTTAATCATGGAGCGGGGAATCAACACAGAATTCTTCATGATGAAATTACAGACGTAATTAAAAATTTTTATTAAGCAAAAGTTAAAAAATTTTTGGGCGAAGTTTGACAGCTTGTCATTTGACTATGGCAGCCGCTCAACTCACAATTATGGAGGATATTGCACCGAATAAGCCGTTATTGCAGAGAGAACACGAAATGAAAAAAATGATTACAGTCATACTGTTAGGCATAGCAATCTTCACATTTGCCTTCAGTAATCCAGCATTGGCAGCAGATGCTGCTAGTGGAGCTAAAGTATTTAGTGCCAATTGTGCCTCTTGTCACGCAGGAGGAAAGAATTTGGTTCAAGCTGACAAAAACCTGAAGAAGGAGGCTTTGCAAAAGAATGGTTTGTATTCAGCAGAGGCGATTATCTCCCAGGTTACAAAAGGTAAAAATGCCATGCCCGCTTTCGGCAAACGTTTGAAGTCTAACCAAATTGAAGATGTAGCGGCTTATGTGCTTTCACAAGCAGATAATGGTTGGAAGTAGACTAAAATCTAACTTCAAAAATTAGAAATTAGCGGGGCTTTCTGTCCCGCTAATCTTAGAGTTGCCGCAATTATCAAACAGGATGGATATACCAATTTAGGATTTTGGATTAATAGTCTTTATAAAAAGACTGTTCCAAAAATATCAAATAATACTACCTATCCTCATTTGGTATTATGAGTAATTTCTGGCGATTAGTTTTCAGTATAATTATTGCTTTTCCTCTCACTTTTTTGACTTTACCTGCACATTCTTCACCCATTTTAATTACCCAAATAATAGCGGGTGATTTCTTAAAGTTGGGTGTAGATAATATGCGGCGCGGTGATTATCAGGAAGCAATAGAGAATTTCAATCAGGCGATTGGACTTGAGAAAGATTTGGCTGTAGCTTATAGCGATCGCTGTCTTGCTCATCTCCAACTACAAGATTACCATCAAGCGATCGCAGATTGTACTCAAGCGATAAATTTTGCACCGGATAACTTTGAGGCTTATCTGAACCGGGGAGTAGCACACTACAGACAAGGAGATTATGCTGCTGCCATTGTCGATCATAACCGAGCCGTTACACTTAAACCCTCCGATTTTCGAGCCTATTACAACCGAGGGCTAGCCCGTGCTGGGGATGGGAAAGACTCGGAGGCAATTCTTGACTTTAATTTAGCCCTAACTCAAATTCCTCAAATCAGTAGCTTACTGCTTGCAGATATCTATAATGACCGAGGTTTAGCACATTTTGTCTTGCAAAATATCCAAGCTGCGATGCTCGACTTTAATCTAGCAATTCGCCTCAATGCTAACGATTATAGAGCTTACTTTAACCGAGGTTGTGCTTGCGGACGAAACGGAGATGACTTTGGTGCAGTGCGTGATTTTTCCCAAGTTATCAAACTTAACCCCAGTAATGCCCAGGCTTACGTTAATCGGGGGGTAGCTCAGTATCGCTTAGGATATCATTTAGGAGCGATA
The DNA here is from genome assembly GCF_052692655.1 of Nostoc sp. DSM 114167. Lineage (NCBI taxonomy): Bacteria > Bacillati > Cyanobacteriota > Cyanophyceae > Nostocales > Nostocaceae > Nostoc > Nostoc sp. DSM 114167. Next base: position 285,449 of record NZ_CP195116.1, on the reverse strand, counting down.
TCTGATTTACAAAAAGCATCTGAGTACTTTGAAAACCAAGGAAAAAAAGTTGCTTACGAAAAAACTCTAGATTTACTGAAGAGTTTGCGAGAACAAATTTCCTTTGCAACGGAAATCGCTCTTTTCTAACACTATTAGGGCTATACAGGGTATCCACCAGCTTGAAAAATCTGTTCGGCGGTTAAGTTTAATTCGGGGAAAAGAGGTGAGATAATGCGATCGCTACCTTGAAACTGACTGACTTGGTATTCTCCCTCAATTAAAGTGTAGAGAGATACAGTTGGTTGTTTAGGATTGCCAATAAATCGCCTACCGCCTAAAGCAGCATAGTCTACAATCCAGTATTCGGGTATACCTACAGCCTCATAATCAGCAGCTTTTTTTAAATAATCATCACGCCAATTGCTACTCACTACCTCAACTACTAAAGGTATTGATTCCGCTTGACTTACAGTAGATTCTTTTTTCCACAGAGGTTCGTTTACTAAATTGGGGCGATTTAATATCAGCACATCTGGTGAGTAAGCAGATTCATTTTCAGGCGGTTTGACTAATACTGTTTTGGGTATGAAGTAGGGTAGATTTAAACGAATACACTCTCTAGTAATTTCAAAGGCTAAAAATCCGACTACCTCTTCATGGTCGCCTGTAGGTTGCGGCATCTCAACTACTACTCCATCATGCAATTCATAACGTTTTCCCGTGTTGTCAGGATATTTAGCAACAAATTCATCGAATGTAACTACTTTGCGTAAGGCTTGAATCATAAATTATTGTTTTTTATTGTATTTGCGAAGCTTCCAGTTTTCTCAATGCTAACGTAATTCGTAATTGCTACAACGCAGAAGCTTTGAGGCTTATTCCCCTTCGCCTTTTAAAGGCTAGCTTGCTTAGGAAGTGCAATCTATCTAGCCCTTTGAGATCGCACGTCTGGGAATTTGAGCGTTTGAAGCAGACTAAAAAATATATCAACTCAGAATCAGATCATATTACTAATAGAACCGAGATCACACTTCAATGAGTTCATCTCGGCTAAACTAAATTTTTATAGTTAAATATCACGAATACTTACATAGTAACTTAAATTATCGCAATGAAAAATCTAGGGCGCAAACCTCCTATTCATCTTCACTCAAAGCAGAAAGAACCACCTTCTCTTCATGAGCTTAAACAGCTATTGATGACTGTTCGTGCCCAACGCGATGAATGGCAACAACGTGCGAAAGAAAATGAGGATGCTGTATCTCAACGCAATGAAGCAGAACAACGTGCAAACGAAGCTGCATCACAACTGGTTCATGTTCAGCAAGAAATTCAAACTTATCAAATCGAGGCTAATGAGCTAAAACTCGAAGCTAATAAGCTAAAAGAGCGATTTACTCAAAATTATCTCTTCTATCTTGATGAGCAAGAAAATCATCAAAAGACGCTCTGTCTCTACAATGAAGAAAAAGCGAAAATATCCCAGCTAGTTCAGGTTCACCAGCGAGAAATCCAAACTTATCAACTCGAAGCTAATGAACTAAAAGAGCAAGTCACTCAAAATTATCGCTTCTATATTGATGAGCAACAAAGTCATCAACAGACGCTCTGTATCTACAACGAAGAAAAAGCAAAAGCAACTGAATTGCTTACCAAATATGAGTCAGTAAACTCAGAACAAGAAATGTATTTGACCTTATACAATGAGGCTAAAGCAGAACTCAAGCATGAGCGTCGTTCCAAAGCTAGCATTAAGGGATGGGAAACTCGCCGGAAAGCCGAGAATGAAAAACTAAAACGAGAAATTGCCCAGATGGTTGTGCTACTGCGTGACTCTTTAGCAAGTAAGGATGAAGCAATAAATAGTCTTTACGTTGTTGCAGAGCGTATGGATAGAATTCAATCTTTAGTTGATTCGGTGGAAGAAGAAACAACTAATAATCCTATAGGTGTAGTACAAAAATTTAAACGCATCTGGTTGGCAATTAAAGACATACTTTCTGAATAAACAAGCATACTTATGAGCAAAAAATCACTACCAACCACGCAAAAACAAAGTAAAGCGAGGCTGGGAGATCAAATTCGCAGTATTGCCGATCGCCTTAAACAAGAGACTGATGTACAGATAACAGCAACTTCTCGAATTTTAGGCGCTGCTGCTCAAATTGCCGAAAATCATGACCAACTTATTAATGAAGTAGTTGATATGGTTGAGTCAGATATAGATGTAGAGAAACAGGTATCTCAGAAGCATATTTATACTGTTGATCTTCTGAAGCAACAGTTTAAAACATTACGGGATGCAAAGGCTCACTTTAATCTGAAAGTTACTAGTTGGGAATCACTAGCTAATAAATTAAATGCTGCATCTTTCCAAACAACCACAATTCAGAATAAACCTCAATCAAATCAGGGTTTGGCAGACACTAATACGATCAAAGGTGAATATAATTTTAATAATCTTGAAAAATTGACAGTTTTTTTAGAGCCTGATGTTGCAGAACTGTTTCCTAATTCGGAAGCAGTAAATGAAGCTCTGCGTTTTTTAATTAGAGTTACGAGTAAAAATTATTGAGGCATTTTAGCAACTTTATAGAAAGAAAAATATATTTTTCTTTCTATAAAGTTGAGTATTTTTTTCTCCTCATACTGCTAACCGATCAGGCGTAACACCATCAGAGAGCGATCTGAAACTGGTAGACTTTGAGAGCCGGAAACTAATTTTCCCCGTTCTAAAAACCGAGGTTCATTAGTGTCAATTACTATCTCCCATACCTTTTCTTTAAAGTCATCGGGTAAAGCAAACTCAATTAACTCATAGTGAGCGTTAAAAAATACTAGAAAACTTTCATCAATAATCCGCTCACCACGATCGCCTGGAGTAGCAATTCCCTGCCCATTCAAAAAAATCTCCATTACTTTGGCATAACTAACTAGCCACTGCTGCTCAGTCATTTCACTGCCATCAGAATTAAACCAAGCAATATCATTAATACCTAAACCGTGAATGGGGCGGCCTTGAAACCATTTACGCCGCCGAAATACTGGATGCTGATGGCGAAAATTAATTAGTTCGCGTGTAAAGTCTAGTAAATCCGAGTTCGCTTTATGCAAATCCCAATGTCGCCAAGAAATTTCATTGTCTTGGCAGTAAACATTATTATTTCCCTTTTGACTACAGCCAATTTCATCCCCCTCTAATAGCATTGGGACACCTTGAGATAGCATTAGGGTTGCTAAAAAGTTTCGTCGTTGCCGTTCGCGCAAACGCAGTACTTCTGGATCGTCGGTTTCGCCTTCTACTCCACAATTCCAGGATCTATTATGGCTTTCACCATCTCTATTATCTTCCCCGTTTGCGTGGTTATGCTTTTCGTTATAGCTGACCAAATCATTTAACGTGAAACCATCATGAGCAGTTATGAAATTAATACTTGCATTTGGGTTGCGCCCGTTGGTTTGATATAGGTCAGGGCTACCGGTAAAACAGTAAGCAAATTGTCCTAAACTATCATCTACACCACGCCAAAAATCTCTGACTGTATCCCGATATCTACCATTCCACTCAGACCAACGCAGTGGAAAGTTCCCGACTTGATAGCCTCCTTCTCCTAAGTCCCAAGGTTCAGCAATCAGCTTCACATCTGCCAAAATTGGGTCTTGATGAATAATATCAAAGAAAGCTGATAGGTTATCTACTTCATATAATTCCCGCGCCAGCGCTGAGGCTAAATCAAAGCGGAAGCCATCTACATGCATTTCTGTTACCCAATAGCGCAAGCTATCCATGATTAACTTCAGAACTTGAGCATGACGCACATTCAGAGAGTTACCGCAGCCTGTAAAGTCCATGTAGTAGCGAGGATCGTCCTTTACCAAACGGTAATATACAGAATTATCAATACCTCGCAAAGATAGCGTTGGCCCGAAATGATTTCCTTCGCCAGTGTGGTTGTAGACTACATCTAAGATCACTTCAATTCCGGCAAAATGTAGTGCCTTGACCATTTGCTTAAATTCAGTGACTTGTTCTCCTCCAGTTCCACTAGCACTGTAACTAGAATAAGGGGCAAAATAATTGATGGAATCGTAGCCCCAGTAATTGCTTAATCCTTTATCTTCTAAATGTCCCGGATGAGATAGAAAATGATGTACTGGCATCAACTCAACTGCTGTAATGCCTAATTGCAGTAAGTGTTGAATTGCAGCCGGATGGGCCAAACCGGCATAAGTACCGCGTAATTCTTCTGGAATATCTGGATGTAGTTTAGTAAAACCTTTAACGTGAGTTTCATAAATAACAGTTCTATACCAAGGCGTAGTAAGCAGTTTATCGCCTTCCCAATCAAAAGATTGATCGACCACAACACACTTGGGCATTATTTTGGCATCATCTAGTTCGGAAAAAACTAAGTCTTTTTCCTCAGCGTCTAGAGAGTAGCCAAAGACAGCTGGATCGTTACTAAATTCACCGTCAATTGCCTTAGCATAAGGATCAATTAATAGTTTATTTGAATTAAATCGATGACCTACTTCTGGTGCCCACATCCCATGTACTCTAAACCCATACTTTTGACCTGGGCCAACTCCTGGTAAGTAACCATGCCAAACAAAATTGTTTTTTTCTGTCAAAGGTATACGAATTTCTTCGTCATCGTTATCAAATAAACAAAGCTCTACCCCTGTTGCATTTTCCGAAAATAAAGCAAAGTTTGTTCCTTTACCATCCCAAGTTGCACCTAAAGGATATACATTCCCCGGCCATAAAGCTACATACATAAGTAAATCTTGAATATTAGTTTTTCGACAAATATTATTGATTTCAACTTTTTTGAATAATTAGTTAAAATCTAAGAGTTACTAAGAATTCTTTAGAATCAATAACATTTAAATTTAACTTAAAAATAATATTATTTACTCTATCATTAGTAATAAAATCTCTATTCCTTAAGTTGGAAAAATTAACGTAGAGGGTAACAGACTGAAGGAAAACTGCGCTGTTTGCGACACGCTGCGCAATCTGCTTCAGTAAAGCGATGCTTGCGTTAGGATGCGCTAACGCTAAAAAATAAGGGTTTTAAACCCTCACTGTTGCCACAGCTTCCTGCAAGGTGGCTGTTTACATGGCTCCAAATCATCTAGGTCAAATCCCCTTCTACCTTATTTAAATGCGATCGCTTTAGAGTTTAACACATAGTAAATTGACAAATAGTCTCATCCACTCTGTAGAAATATGACAGCGTGTCTTTTGACACGATTTTACTATTACAGCCACAATGCTACGTAGTGACTGTTTTTACTTGGTGTGAAAGAGAACGTGAAAAAGGATTTTTTGTTGCTAACAGTTGCTTTACCGAGTTTACTGATAGCGTCTCCTAGTTATGCGGTTGAGAGTGAAATTGAGCAGAGAAATACTAATAAATCAACTGAAGTTATTTCAGATATTCCGAGTTTGAGTGAAATTGAGCTACCCGCCACTAATGCCGAATTATTATCTCAACAATCTGTACCGATTGAAGTTAATCCAGAAGAAACTCAACCAGAAACAGAGCAAACTCCGAGCGATGATGCAGACATTTCTATAGAAGCGATCGCAGAACCAGACAACCTACCCCAATCTACTCCAACTTACGTAATCGATCGAGAAGAAATTAAAAAGCAGGGTGCTGCAAGTTTAGCAGATATTTTGAAAAGAATGCCTGGTTTTGCAATTAATGATGTCGGTCATGGTGCAGATATTCACACAGGTACATACTACCGGGGAGCCTCAATTAATCAATCTGTATTTTTGATTAATGGTAGACAAATTAACACTAATGTCAACACTTATCATGGTGGAACTGATTTAAATAGTATTCCTATAGAGGCGATTGAACGAGTGGAATTATATAGCGGCACAGCCTCCGCTTTATTTGGTTCCTCAGCCTTTGGAGGAGTTGTCAATATCATTACCAAAGAAGGTTATGGCAAACCGAAATTCAATGCTAGTGCAGAATTTGGCTCATTGAGTTTAAATAATCAACAAGTGACTTATGGTGGTTCATCCAATAATGTCAAGTACAACTTTAGCTTTGAAAGATTCTTTACAGATAACCGTTACCGCGTCCCTGTAGGTGCAGCAAATCGTGACGAACAGGGATTTTTATCAAATGCAGACACAGCTACAAGTACCTATTTTGGTAGCATTGGAGTAGATTTAGATCAAAAAAATTCTTTGAATTTAGATGTTACTGCACTCAGCAGTCGTCGCGGTTTAATTTATTTCGGTTTCCCTCTCCAAAGAGATAGATTAGACCACGATGGTTTAAATGTTGGCTTATCTTGGAAAACTCGACTAGGTAATGGCGAAAGCTCTAACCTAACAACCTCAATTGGTTATAACCAAGATTATTTTAGCACTTACGGCCCTACAGGATCGTTTTACCGTACAGGAGCTTTAGATACTCAACAACTTACAGCCAGGGTAGATCATGAGTGGAAAATTACTGCCAATAATAAATTGCGTTGGGGATTAGATTTAAAAAACACCGACTTAACCGGTGATGTTTTGAGTACGAATCCTATTGCTATTGCCAATAACGAAACTGAAAATAGGAGTTTGTTCAATACAGCTTTATTCGCTGTCAATACTTGGAATATTAGCAATAATTTTCTGATAGATTTAGGGCTAAGACAAAGCTTTGATAGCCAATTTGGAAATTATCTCAATCCTAGTGTTGGGTTACGTTATGCCGTCACGCCAATAGTAGCAGTGCGTGGAAGTTGGGCAGGAGGACAACGCAATCCTGGGTTGGATCAGTTGTATGTTTATGATACAGTTCATGGTTGGGCACCTAATCCTGATTTAAGACCAGAAATTGGCTCAACTTGGACTGCGGGAGTCGATGTTAATTTTTCTCAAAATCTGATTGGACAGTTTACTTACTTTGGTAGTAGTATAGGCGATCGCTTGGGAGTCATCGCTGGAAAATGGGCAAACATTGGATTAGTAGATACCAATGGTTTAGAAGCAGCATTGCAATTAAAAATTGCCACTGGCTGGTCAACTTTCCTCAACTATACTTACACAGATGCTCAAATAAAAACAGGGGCAGAGAGAGGTTTACAATTAGGTTTAATTCCCTACTCTGTACTGCAAACTGGTGTGGGTTATCAAAATTCCGGTTGGCAAGCTAACTTATATGTTACCTACAATAGTGGCGCTCGCAGATCCATCTTCGTTAACCCTACTGACAAGCCTACAGATTTTGCACCGTCTTTCGTGAATTTAGATTTGAGCGGGCGTATACCTCTAACTAGCAATTTCGGACTAACAGTTTACTTAGAAAATCTACTGGGTGAGCAATATGAACGAGTTAATCGCATATATAGCCCTGGATTTACTTTTCGTCTGGGTTTAAACGCCAATTTTTAGGTATTCAATGTAGAAGGTTGTAACTGCAACCTTTCTACATTGAAATTGCATTACTATTTGCTGGCAGAGAAATTATATTCTCCAAGACTACCACCAATACCATTGCTCAAGAAAGCTGAAAAAGATCCTCCGATTCGCAGGGTAGAACCGGTTTGTGAGAGATTACCTTGATAGTACTGATAAGGAAAGTTACTAGAAGACTTACGGACAAAAGCAATACGTCCCGAACTAGGGCAATAAAAGCCTTCAATCGCATTCCCAAAGATGCTTCCAGAGATGGGTTTGCAGTTGAGAGCGCTTGCAGGTTGGATGATAACAAGAGAGCCAGAACTTTGATTTCCTACTACAGACCAAGTGCCAGCCACGCTTGTCGGCCAGCCATCAGCATCAGCTGAACTAACCCATGAAAATGTTCCACAACAGACAGCAATAGCTGTATATGTTTTTAAATTATTCTTCATAATTTATCAACGAAAAATTATACAATGGGTTTTATATTATGTAGCAAATAAAATATCATCAAGAACGTAATAATTACTATTAATTTCACAAAAAATTACGAAAATTTACCCAGGTTATAATTCTTTGGAAGAATAATTTTTTATTGTCCTTCAATACAAATAGCTGACATGAGAGCCAAAATTGAAAACAAAATACTTTTTATCCACCACGAAGATTTGCCAGAGTTTAAAAAGGGTGGTTCGGTAGTAAGAAACTCTTATTTTTGGGCATTACGTTCAATAGCTGGTCAAGCTTCACGTTATCGTGATTGGGAATACGAACCGGAGGTTTGGCTAGCGCTTTCACGAATGCTTTTATCGTTTGCTGAATCGGGATATTTGGGTATTAGAGAAACTTTATTAGAGTTTCCCTTATCTCAAGGAGAAATTCCTAATTTGCTGCGAGATGTTTCCACTTGGGAGTAGGGATGTATATGTCATTTTTGTTAACAAACCTTCGCCAGCTTTTGGTTAAAAATGATTAAGATTAGAGATATCAAGCGATCGCCAGAAATATTTGTATCTTTTAATTTGTAATCATCCCTATTGAAATATCTCTTCTACATAAATGCGTAGCTTCTGATTGCAGAGTACGAGCGATCGCTTTTTTGCATTCAAAAATTTGGTCATCAAATTGAACTAGCAGTCTCCCTAGCAGTTTCTCGCAGTCGCTCCACATCGCGCATCGGTGGCGCACCAAAGAGCCGCTTGTACTCTCGGTTGAAGTGGGAAGCATCGTCATAACCCACGCGGTAGGCAGCACTGCTAGCATCAAGGTTTTCCCCCAGCATCAGACGGCGAGCTTCCTGGAGCCGCAGTTGCTTCTGGAACTGCAAGGGACTCATGGCAGTGACAGACTTGAAGTGATGGTGGAAGCCCGACACACTCATTCCCATCTCTCGGGCGATGCTTTCAATCTTGATCGGTTCGTTAAAGTCTTTACGAAGTCGCTCGACGGCTCTGGCGATGTGGTAGGTGTAGCCACCGAGAACTGCAATATGGCGGAGCCGATTACCTTGCTCTCCCATCAGGAGTCGGTAAATGATTTCCCGCTTAATCAGTGGTGCGAGAACATGAGCTTCAGCTGGGGAATCTAAAAGCCTGACGAGCCGCACCACAGCGTCCAACAGATTTGCATTCAATGGACTTACATCAATTGCTTTCACATCAACACGGCTGCGTGATGAGGGATACCCTGCCTCGACCATCACTGAGCTAACGAGGGTGGGGTCGAGATCGAGGCGAAGACTAAGGTACGGTTGCGCCTTGGACGCTTCCAGAATTTGGCTGATAATTGGCAGTTCGACCGTAGCAAGCAGATAATGCATCGGATCGTACTGATAGCGATCGCTACCCAAAAGAACTTCTTTGCTGCCCTGAGCGATCGCACAAAAGGCAGGGATAGAAACACTATGAATGCATTCCGAAGGTGAGGAGGAGCGGTTGAAGTGCAAACCTTTGAGCGGCTCAATTGTCCCATCATGACGAATAGCCTGGGCAATCCGTTCAGTCAGTTCGTCTCTGTTGGCTTGCGCTCTGTTTGCCTCGCGCTTTGCCTGCGGGTCGTTCATTAAATCGCGATCGGACTTTTCACTCGTTTTGGCAGCGTTCATTTCTAAATTTGCAGGATTGTACAACGATCTTAGACGATCGTTTTATTGCTTGTCCTCCAAAATGCCTAAGATAAAGCTAAAGCAATCAAAAACGATTCCGGCTTCTTGCAAGCCTCTGGATTTTTATTCAATAAAAAACTCAGTTTTAATTGGGTAAGGGACTCACCTACTGACAACCAAAACGGCATCAAGGCTAACCTTGCTTCTTAAAAAATCCATCCCTATTGATAGAGAAGCGATAAATGCTCAATTTCTACGATTGGGACAGCCACCGAAATGGCATCAAATGAAGGAATTAAGAAATGGACATCAAAAAAAGTGGCTCACAGCCATCCGCTAAAGGATCGGCTGAGTATTTTACCGGCACTGTCCGCATTGACCCCCTGTTCCAAGCAAACGATCCAGCACGCACGTCTGGAGCCAGTGTCACGTTTGAGCCAGGTGCTAGGACAGCATGGCACACTCACCCGTTAGGACAAACCTTAATCGTCACGGCTGGCTGCGGTTTCGTACAACGTTGGGGCGGAGCGATCGAGCAAATTCGACCGGGGGATGTGGTCTGGTTTGAGCCAGGTGAAAAGCATTGGCATGGCGCTACGGCAACCACAGCGATGACGCACATTGCCATTCAGGAAGCGCTCGACGGTAAGCCTGTGGATTGGCTAGAGCAGGTCAGCGATGAGCAGTATCCCAATTGACCTCTATCTCCGAAATTTCTAAGAGTCGATATCTACGTCCTTGGTTCCACGATATAACAATCGATTATGGAAATTCCAATAAAGACTTTCCTAATGGGCAACACGCAAAGGAGTAAAAATGACAACAAACGAGAATGAAAGCTACAGAGGAAAGGTTGCGTTTGTGACCGGAGCAGCGAGCGGCATCGGTCGAGCTACGGCGCTGGCGTTTGCCCGTGAGGGCGCTAACGTGGTGGTTGCTGATGTTTCAGAACAGGGCAATCAAGAAACGGCACGCACGATCGAAGAACTGGGGGGACAAGCGATCGCCGTCAAGTGCGACGTGACGCGGGCTGAGGACGTGAAGGCGGCTCTGGACAAGACCGTTAAGGCTTTCGGGCGGCTGGACTTCGCCTTCAACAACGCGGGCATCGAACCGAGGAAGGCAGCTCCGACTGCGGAGTACGAAGAGGAGGAGTGGAACCGGATTATCGACATCAACCTCCGCGGCGTTTTCCTGTGCATGAAGCATGAGATCCCACCGATCCTCAAGCAGGGAGGCGGCGCGATCGTCAACACATCTTCGGGCGCGGGAATCATCGGCATCAAGGGCAGCCCCGCATACACCGCCGCGAAACATGGCGTAATCGGACTGACCAAGGCGGCGGCCCTCGACTACGCCGCGCAGAATATCCGCGTCAACGCCGTTTGTCCCGGCTACATCGACACCCCGATGATGGGTCGCTTCACTGGCGGCACGCACGAAGGGCGCGCGAAGGTGATTGCCCAAGAGCCGATCGGGCGGATGGGCAAACCTGAGGAGATCGCTGCGGCCGTCCTCTGGCTGTGCTCGGACGCAGCTGCCTTCATCGTTGGGCACGCTATGGTCATCGACGGCGGCCAAACGGTGCAGTGATGTTCGTCGCCAACCCGCTCAAACCCTAAACGCACGACAACAAAGTATTATCGCCACCTTCACCGCCAACGGTGATGACTCATATCACCACTCAGGAGGTACTCGACGACAAGCCTATGGACTGGATGGAAAAGGTCAGCGACAAACAGATTCAAGACCGAGTAGATATCTTCTAAATTGGAGCATCAATTTATGTACAACGCCAAAGCTTACTCCGCAGTCAGTGCGACTGCACCGCTCGCTTCCGACACAATCGAGCGACGCGATCCAAGCGATCGTGACGTACAGATCGAAATTCTCTTCTGTGGCATCTGCCACTCCGATCTCCATTCAGTGCGTAACGAGTGGAGCGAATTCATGCCCACGAACTACCCGATTGTCCCCGGTCATGAGATTGTCGGTCGTGTTACCCAAGTCGGCTCGGCAGTTACCAAGTATAAGCCCGGCGACCTCGCGGCAGTCGGTTGCTTGGTCGATTCGGATGGTACCTGTCCTAATTGCAAAGCTGGACTTGAGAATTTCTGCCCGAATCAGATCCTCACCTTCAACTCTCCAGACAAGCACCTTGGAGGTGTTACCTACGGCGGCTACTCCGATAGTATTGTTGTTGATGAACGCTTCGTGCTGCGCGTTCCCTCCAACCTCGATCTCGCCGGAGCTGCACCGCTTCTTTGCGCTGGAATCACAACCTATTCACCCATGCGTCACTGGGGCGTCACTGAGGGCAAGAAAGTTGGCGTGGTCGGTCTTGGGGGGCTGGGACACATGGGCGTGAAGTTTGCCCGTGCGTTTGGTGCCCACGTTGTCGTCTTCACCACCTCACCCGACAAGACGGAAGACGCGCTCCGCCTGGGTGCCGATGAAGTGGTCGTCTCCCGCAATGCCGAAGAGATGCAGAAACACGCTGGTAGCTTCGATTTCATCCTCGACACCGTTTCCGCCAAGCATGACATCAACGCTTATCTCAACTTGCTCCACCTCGATGGCAATCTCACCCTAGTCGGCGCTTCCCCGATTCCCCTGGATGTTTCAGCATTTAGCCTGATTATGGCCCGCCGCAATCTCTCTGGCTCAAACATCGGTGGCATTCCCGAAACCCAAGAGATGCTCGACTTTTGCGGCGAACATAACATCACCGCAGATGTCGAAGTTATCCCTATCCAAAAGGTCAACCAAGCCTACGATCGCCTGCTCAAGTCTGATGTGAAATATCGCTTTGTGATTGATATGGCATCCCTGAAATCTGAATAACCAAGGCATTAGCGCAAATTTCAGCAGAAGGCGATTGACTCGTGAAGAATATGTTCTTTAATTCCTTTAATTCAAAGACAGGAGTGCAAAAAATGCAAAAGCGCCAACTTGGAAATAGTAATCTGGAAGTCTCGGCGATCGGGCTGGGCTGTATGGGAATGAGTTTTTCTTATGGTCCGCCCAAAGACATACAGGAGATGACCGCCCTTCTGGGGGCTGCCGTCGATCGCGGCATTACATTCTTTGACACCGCCGAAGTCTACGGCCCATTCCTAAACGAAGAACTGGTGGGTGAAGCCCTAGCTCCCTTCCGCGACCAAGTGGTTATCGCCACCAAATTTGGATTTGACATCAGTCCGAATTCCGATCCCCGTGGGATGAAGGGTTCACCCGGACTGAATAGCCGACCGGAGCATATTAAGGAAGTCGTTGAGGGTTCGCTCAAGCGACTCAAGGTGGAAGCAATCGACCTGCTCTATCAGCACCGGGTTGACCCGAACGTGCCGATCGAAGACGTGGCAGGAGCAGTGAAAGAACTGATTCAGTCAGGTAAGGTGAAGCACTTTGGACTCTCGGAAGCAGGAGTGCAAACAATTCGTCGCGCCCACGCGGTTCAACCCGTAGCGGCTCTCCAGAGCGAGTACTCACTGTGGTGGAGAAAGCCTGAAGCGGAAGTGATACCGACCCTGGAAGAACTTGGCATCGGCTTTGTCCCCTACAGCCCTTTGGGCAAGGGCTTTCTCACGGGCAAGATCGACGAAAGCACCACCTTCGACAGTTCCGACTTCCGCAGCACTCTGCCTCGCTTCACTAAGGAAGCTCTCAAGGCGAATCAAGCCCTGATCGATCTGCTCGGCAGCATCGCCGAACAAAAGCAAGCGACGCCTGCTCAAATTGCGATCGCCTGGCTCCTTGCCCAGAAGCCGTGGATTGTTCCGATTCCAGGCACTACAAAGCTGCATCGCTTGGACGAAAACATCGGGGCAGTCTCAGTCGAACTCACACCCGACGATCTGCGTGACATCGATGATGCCGCCTCCAAGATCGAGGTGCAAGGCGCTCGGTATCCCGAAAAGCTGGAGCAATTGACCGGTCGTTAAACTGGCACTAACTTAACGTGAGTCTCCAACGGAGGCGCACCTGCGGGAAGGGCGAAAGAAACAAGTCAAATCCTCTTCCCCTCTGCCTTCTGCCTCCAGCAAGAACTGCCTTGTTTCTTAGGAGTTCGACGAACCTCTCCCGGACAGCCTCCTTCTTTGAAACCCAAAGGCAGGAGCAATGAAAAATTCAGCTTTTGCTCCCCTCTCCGTGTCGGAGAGGGGTTGGGGGAGAGGTCAAATAATACTTGTCGAACTCACGTTTTGTTAGTGCGATTCGATACTGATACCTGCGCAACTAGCGCTTGTGATGATTTCGCATAGATTTATGAATCTTCTTCCATCGTTCTTTCTCAGCTAATTGCGCCCTTTGGTCTTGTTTGCGGTTAAGGTAGTCGAGTTCTTTTTGTAACTTTTGGTAGCTAAGAAACCTAGAATAATCAAGTTCTCCCTCAGCCAAAGCCTGCTGCACAACACAACCCGGTTCGTTATGATGCTGACAATTGCGGAAATGGCATTCTTGCGCCAAAGTTTCGATGTCTGCAAAAGTTTCTTGCAAACCTTCATCACCTGCCCAAATTTGGATTTCTCGCATTCCTGGAGTATCGATAATTAATCCGCCAGTAGAGAGCAAAATCAACTCACGATTAGTTGTTGTGTGTCTACCTCGGTCATCACCTTGCCGTACTGGTTGCACAACTTGGACTGATGCGCCTTGCAGTTGGTTGGTGATGGTGGATTTACCAACACCAGAAGACCCCAACAAAGCAACTGTCTGTCCTGGTTGCAAGTAAGGTTTTAAGGCATCCAATCCTTGATAATTGGTGGCACTTAAAACTGCAATTGGTACACCCAAAGCAACTGCTTCTATTTGGGTTAAATACTCTTCCAAAGAATTGCACAAATCTGCTTTATTTAACACAATTACCGGATTTGCACCACTTTCCCAAGCCAGAATGAGATAACGCTCAACTCTTCTTGGGTTAAAATCGCCATCCAGCCCTGAGACTAAGAAGACTGTATCAATATTTGCTGCAACAATTTGTTCTTCTGTTTTACTACCCACCGTCTTGCGAGAAAATTTGCTTTTCCTGGGTAAAATCTTGTTGATAGTGGCTCGTCCTTCAGATTCTCTGACACTAATCGCAACCCAATCTCCAACGGCAGGAAAATCTTGTGGTTGAGAAGCACGATGCCGCAATTTACCTGAAACTTCTGCTGAAAGTTCCCCTTGTTCGCTATAGAGGGTGTAAGTATTTCTGTATTCAATAGCAACCCTACCAACGCTAAATCCTTGTAAGCGATAGGGTTCAAAGCTGCGAGCAAAAAAGTCACTCCAGCCTAAATAATCCAAATTCATTGATGTTTCCTCGATGTGTGCTACTTGTTTTGCACAAGGTTCCACAGAGGAAGACACTTCTATGCAGGAGAACTCCCCGCACCAGAATGTCTGTGAATTCTAGTTTTCATTCCTGTAGAAAAGAGGACTGAACAGAATCTCTGCGCCTTGCGTTCTTTGAGTTGGGATGGTCAAAGTAACCCGGACTGCTAGCAACTGTGTCATAGTTCGTCCTCCTTATGTACTACAGTAAATAATCTACATTATTACATTAGCTTATTCCAGAAAATTCGTTTAAATTATGCAATTTTAACTTTGATGTAGAGACGCGATCGATCGCGTCTTGAAAGACCAATGCACAATTTTGGACACTATAAAAACAATTTTGGTAAAAAATATCTGCTCATCTTTCACCAACTTCTAGCGAAAGAAAGAGTTTGAGGGTGAGTATCTCTGTAATCATGAATGCGGACAAGTGTTTACCTGCTAAATAACTGATATGCCGCAATATTTCGGAAAATTACCCACCACAAACCAAGCTTGGACAACTGTTAGCAATGTAAAAGCTGTAACCTGGGAAAATAATATTGTTAATTTTGACTGTGGCGACTCACGCCTGACTATCAGCGTACTTACTCCAAATTTAATCCGCGTGCGTTTCGCACCAAATGGGGAATTTATGCCCCGCCGCTCTTGGGCAGTGACGCCAGATGATGCAGAATGGGCAATAACACCTTTTGCAGTGCGGGAAACTGAAGCAACAATCGAAATTGAAACAGCACAGATTCGTATGTGCGTTCAGCGAGAAAAATGTCGCATCACCTGTTTTGACAAAGCTAATCGTCCCTTCGCCCAAGATGCGGATATGGGGATGGGTTGGCGGATGGGTGCAGTTGCAGGATGGAAGGAAATTGCAGCCGATGAACATTTCTATGGCTTTGGCGAACGTACAGGCTTTCTGGATAAACTCAGCGAAGTGAAAACTAACTGGACAACGGATGCCTTAGATTATGATTCACTCACTGATGAAATGTACCAGGCAATTCCATTTTTTATGGCTTTGCGTCCGCAGGTAAGCTATGGCATCTTTTTCAACACCACTTTTTGGAGTCAGTTCGATATCGGTGCTGAACAACCAGGTATTTGGAAGATGGAAACTCGTGGCGGTGAATTGGATTATTACATTATCTACGGCCCTGAACCAGCCCAAATCCTGGAGACTTACACTCAGCTAACTGGGAGAATGCCATTACCGCCGAAATGGGCGCTAGGTTATCATCAATGCCGTTGGAGTTACGAATCAGAAAACGTTGTGCGAGAACTAGCGCGAGAATTTCGTCAACGCCGCATTCCCTGCGATGTTATTCACTTGGATATTGACTATATGCGGGGCTATCGAGTATTTACTTGGAGTCCTCAACGCTTTGCCAACGCGGCAAAACTGATTAGTGATTTAGCAAAGGATGGTTTCAAAACAGTCACAATTATCGATCCTGGTGTGAAGTATGAACCAGAAGGTAATTATCATGTTTTTGACCAAGGCATAGAAAACGACTATTTTGTGCGTAAAGCTGATGGTACGTTGTTCCACGGCTATGTCTGGCCTGAAAAAGCTGTTTTTCCTGATTTTTTACGTCCTGATGTGAGTAACTGGTGGGCTGATTTACACAAAAGCCTAACTGATATTGGTGTGGCAGGAATTTGGAATGATATGAATGAACCTGCCATAAACGATCGCCCTTTCGGCGATGATGGTGAAAAGATTTGGTTTCCTCTAGATGCGCCGCAGGGGGGAGAAGGGGACAAGGGGACAAGGGGACAAGGGGACAAGGGAGATATCCCTGCATCTTCTTCGACTCATACGGAAGTGCATAATTTATATGGGTTGATGATGGCTAAAGCTTCTTATGAAGGGTTGCAACGGCATCGAGGTTCACAGCGATCTTTTGTGTTAACGCGATCGGGTTATGCTGGTGTGCAACGCTGGTCTTCTGTGTGGATGGGAGATAACCAATCGTTGTGGGAGCATTTAGAAATGTCTCTGCCGATGCTTTGTAATATGGGACTTTCGGGTGTGGGGTTTGTGGGTTGCGATATTGGCGGGTTTGCTGGTAACGCCACTGCTGAATTATTCGCTCGTTGGATGCAGGTAGGAATGCTTTACCCATTGATGCGCGGTCACTCGGCAATGTCTACTGCTCGTCATGAACCTTGGGTATTTGGCGATCGCGTTGAAAATATCTGTCGAGAATACATTAATCTACGTTACCAACTACTTCCCTATATTTACAGTCTTTTCTGGGAAGCGGCAATGACGGGCGCACCGATTTTAAGACCGTTATTGTATCATTTCCCCAACGATCCGAAAACCTATAGCCTCTACGATCAAGTATTGCTAGGTGCATCGCTGATGGCTGCACCAATTTACCGCCCTGGAGTTGAGCATCGAGCTGTCTACTTACCCGCTGGCACTTGGTATGATTGGTGGAGTGGCGATCGCTATGAAGGCCCGATTCACATTCTTGCTCATGCACCATTAGAAACAATGCCACTGTATGTCCGTAGCGGTGCGATCGTCCCGATGCAACCTGTCAGCCAATACGTTGATGAATCGCCACTCAACCAGATTCGGTTACGAGTTTGGCCTGGTAACAACGAATATCAGTTATTTGAAGATGATGGACAGACAAGCAAGTATCAAGATAATAACCACTCAATAACTAACATCCGTGTATTTACCCAGGCCAGCCAAACAGTAGTGGAAATTGCAGCAAGACTTGGAAAGTGGGCACCTCCAACACGCGAAGCGATCGTAGAGCTTGTTGGTGTTGGAGAGCAACGCTTTCAAGATGACGGTAAGCCACATAGCCTGCAATTCTGAAATACTTGTAAAGGTGGTTTTTGAGCCACCATTATTTCCTACTCTAGCGAAAATATGCATAGAGGTAGATGAAAAATCAGCTAAAGTGTAATCTACAATACAAAGAACCTCAATGATTAGCTCGTGAGAAATACGTAAATTTACCACGCTAGATAGATGCGGTTAGAGAACACTCAATGTTAAATATTAACCGCTTGCGACTGCAAGATAGATTTAAAATTTCTACAAATGCACTTGTGGCAAGAGTCGCAAGTGCGATCGCTGTTTTTGTTGGTAGCTTGGTATTAGTTGGCTGGTGTCTTGGAATTGAAGTTCTCAAACGCGGCTTTCCTGGTAGTCCTGCCACGATGAAAGTCAACACGGCGCTTTGTTTTGTGTTGTGTGGTGTGTCGCTGTGGCTATTTTTAAAAGAGGAGCAGGTGGTCACTGAGCGTAGCCGAAGTGGGAGCAGGGGGGACTCGGGGCCCCCTCTGGGGATAGGGGGGAGAGGGGAGCAGGTGGTCACTGAGCGTAGCCGAAGTGGGAGCAGGGGGGAAAGAAGAATTCAAAATTACCCGCACAGTTCCACAGCCTTCTTGCCCGTACTTACTCTTCTCATCTCTCAGGTCTGTGCAATAGCTGTCACCACAATTGCGGCGCTCACCCTCTGTGAATATCTGTTTGGCTGGAATCTGGGCATTGATGAGCTGGTGTTCCGTGATTCGCAAACTAGTATAGCCACATTGCATCCGGGGCGAATGGGGGCGAACACAGGACTGAACTTTATCCTGGTCAGTGTCGCCCTACAGATTCTGATTCATCTAAAAACCCACCGCAGTTATTGGTATGCCCAAATTATTGCTCTGATTGCTACTTTAATTTCCTTTCAGGCGCTGATGGGCTATGCCTACCAAGTGAAAGTTCTTTATGGACTCGCCCCTTATACAACATCAATGGCGTTACACACAGCGGTGTTGTTCCTCTTACTAAGTATGGGTATTCTGTGGGCGCGGGCAGAACATGGCTTAATGAGGGTAGTTACAAGTGATAGTTACGGCGGCTTACTTGCACGTCGTTTACTAGTCGCCGCGATCGCAGTACCTTTTATATTGGGATGGGTAATTGTTGAAGGTCAACGGGCAGGACAATACGATCCAGCATTTGCAGTATCGGTGTTTGCGATCGTTTTGATTGTAATTTTTACTATTTTGATTTGGCAAAGTGCCAGGGTTATTGAACGCCTCAGCTATCAACGCGACCTTGCCCAAGAAGCACTGAGAACCTACGAAGCTAAACTGGGGAGTTTTGTAGATGCTAATGTCATCGGTATTCTGTTTAGCGATGTGTATGGCGGTATCCAGCAGGCAAACGACGAATTTTTGAGGATGATTGGTTACGCACGCGAGGATTTGTTAACTGGTAAGTTAAGTTGGCGCAATCTCACACCACCAGAGTATTTATATTTAGACGAGCAAGGTATCGCTGAAGCCCAAGGAAACACCAACGCTGCTTGTACGCCCTACGAGAAAGAATTTATTCGCAAGGATGGTAGCCGTATCCCGATTTTAGTTGGTTACGTACTGCTAGGAGAAAACCGCGAAGAGTCAGTAGCCTTTATTCTCGATTTGAGCGAACGCAAACAAGCAGAAGCAGAACAACAAAAATTAGCATTGCTGGTAGAAAATAGCTCTGACTTTATCGGCATTGCCACCCTTGAGGGTCAATTACTCTACATAAATGATGCAGGTCAAAAGTTGGTAGGGTTTGCCAACCTTAATGAAGTGAGGCAAAAAGCAGTATTAGATTACTTCATGCCCAAAGACAAAGCCTATTTTCAAAAATATATACTGCCGACTGTACTATCAGAAGGGCGCTGGCAGGGAGAATTCTGCTTTCGGCATCTCCAAACAGGTCAACCGATACCAGTTGATTACAACGTCTTCACTGTTATAGATAACAAAACAGGTCAGCCAATTGCTTTAGCAACTGTGACTCGTGACATCAGCAAGCAAAAGCAGACCGAGGAACAAATATTACAGCTAAACAAGAATCTACAGCGCCGCATTACTGAATTACAAACTTTGTTGGAGGTAATTCCTATTGGAATAGGCATTGCCGAAGATCCAAAATGCCAAAATATTAAGGTCAACCCTGCTTTTGCCAAGCAGTTGGGGATATCGTCAAATACAAATGCTTCCCTTACCGCTCCCTTGGATGAAAAACCGACAAGCTTTAAAGTGTACCGCGAGGGAAGGGAACTGTCAACAGAAGAACTCCCAATGCAGTACTCTGCTGCTCATGGTGTCGAAGTTCTGGATTATGAACTTGATGTGGTTCATGAAAATGGCAAAATCGTCAAGCTGTTAGAGTACGTTGCACCCCTGTTTGACGAAGAGGGTAAAACCAGAGGAAGCGTTGGTGCATTTTTAGATATTACGGAGCGCAAACAGGCAGAAGAAGTACTTTTAAATCAGCAAAAATGGCTAGAGGATGTGTTAAATATGATGCCAAGACCGTTGCTGTTTATCGAACCAGGAACGGCGCGGGTAACTTTTGCCAATCGCTCTGCTGACGAATTAGCTGGGGGCGAATTTCCCAAAGGTATACCCGCCGAAGATTATCACAGAGTTTACTACTATACAGATGCCGCTGGCGATCGCATTCCCAATGAACTGATGCCAGGAGTACGGGTTGCCCGTGGCGAACGCTTGAATGGATTGGAGGTGGACTGGCACACTCCCACTGGTGTGCGCTCTCTACTAGTATTTGCTGATACCTTGCCAGCAATGCACGGTCATCCAGCTACCTGTATCTTGGTGTTCCAAGAAATCAGCAACCTCAAGGATGCACAAAAAGGACTCTCATTAGGTTACAAAAGGTTAAAGCTACTATTTGACACAGCCAACGATTTACTATCGAGTCAGCAACCAGTAGTACTAATCGATACCGTCTACCAAAAACTAAGAGACCAAATTGGTTTAGATGTTTACTTTAACTATTTGGTTGAGGATAACTCTCAGCTAATGCGGCTACAGTCTTACAGTGGCATTTCTCCAGAACTGGCAAACCAAATCGAGTCTTTAGGATTTGGTGAAGCGGTTTGTGGGACTTTCGCTCAAGAGCGTTGTGCAATTGCTCTAGAGAATGTGCAGGAATCAATTGACCCGAAAACAGAATTGATTCGTTCTTTAGGAATTACAGCTTATTATTCATACCCATTAATAGCCCAAGGACGGCTATTGGGTACTCTTTCTTTTGGTAGCCGCACTCGGTTAAGCTTCACCGACAATCAAAAAGGGATGATGCAAGCAGTATGCGACCAAATAGCGATCGCAATGGAACGGGCTAGTTTAATTGCTTCTTTACAACAACAAACTGAGCAGTTACAACAAGCCAACCGGATGAAGGATGAGTTTTTAGGGATATTATCCCACGAATTGCGATCGCCCCTCAATGCCATCCTTGGCTGGGCGCAATTACTGCAACGAAGCAAGCTTAGTGATACCCAAATGGCTAGAGCAACAGAGACAATTGAGCGCAACGCCAAAGCGCAAACCCAGTTAATTGAAGACCTGCTGGATATATCGCGGATGAGTAGAGGCCAGTTACGCCTCAATGTCCGTACTTGTAATTTAGTTCCCATAATTGAGTCGAGCCTAAAGACTGTTAGTTTAGCCGCCCAATCCAAGGAAATCGATTTGAGATTTTCCCTCGTTCCTTCAAAAGAAACGCCAAATTCAGATTGGGAATTAGGAGTTAATCGCGAAAATCTCGAATTTCTAGCAGCACAATCCCAAACTAATCAACATTCAAATAACAGCAAGCCGAGTGAAAATTCTCAATATTTAGTTTCCGGGGATTTCGAGCGCTTGCAACAAATTATCTGGAATCTGCTATCCAATGCCATCAAATTTACACCCGTTGGCGGAAGGGTAGAGTTGCAATTGTCAGTGGTTAGTGGACAAGAGCAACAGACAACGGATAAATATGCCCAAATTCAGGTGATTGATACAGGCATTGGTATCAGTCCTGATTTTCTTCCTTACGTTTTCGATCGCTTTCGTCAAGCTGATAGTTCTAGTACTAGAATCTATGGTGGATTAGGACTAGGATTAGCGATCGTCCGTCATTTAGTAGAATTACATGGCGGTACTGTCCGCGCAGATAGCCCAGGCAAAGAACAAGGAGCGACGTTTACCGTCAAACTACCACTTCTGAAGAATGCCCACCTCGGCTCTTAAGCCATGTTCTGCCCCCACCTCCTGGAGTTTAGTCAGCGACATCAGTAGACCTCTTGGCATTTGTACCTTTTGCACTCTTGTAGGGAAAGGGGGAAAGGTTAAAGGGGAATGTTAATTCTATCCCTTTCCCCTTTAACCCTTACCCTTTACCCGATTTTTGCAAGAAGTCTAGTATGCCCCACGATGATGTGAGAACAAAAAAGAATTCCAGCCGCAACCTTGACAGATGCCATTACGAAAGACCAATTATTATTGTAGAGACGGCGATTCATCGCGTCTCTTGCCTTAACCGAACAGTATTAGGACGAACTTAGAAATGGGGCATTGGGGAATATGAATTAACGTGAGTTCGACGGAACTAAAAAATGGCAGGAGGTAGCGCAGGCAAATCTTTTGGGTAAATATCAATTGAAGGTTTTTTAGGCAAATAGGTATAAGCAGCTAAACCAGCCATCAAATTCACCAAAAAATTAAATGGACTACGATGGCGAGAGTGTTCGATTTGACATATATTTTTCAGATGGTCATTGACGGACTCAATCACAGCACGTTTGCGTAACAGAATTTTATCAATCAGTTTTACCAAGCGATTTTTCATTTTCTTTTTAGATTTTGTGATTAATTGCAACCCTCGTTCATATAACTCCTCAAATAATTTTTGAGAGATGTAACCTCTGTCACCAAAGAGTTTACCAATTAAATCTTTAGTCATATCTGGGACTGGTTTTCGGTCATCGATATTTGCTGGAGTTAGTGAAAATGCGAGTAATTCTCCACAATCATTAATAATCAAATGCAGTTTAAATCCAAAGTGCCAGCCCACAGAATTTTTGCCCCATTTCACCAACCCTTTAAATACCTTGTGAGAATGCGCTCGACAGTTGTGACAAACATCTATTGGGGTGGAATCGATAAAACTAATCCCTGTAATTTCTCCTGTTCGTGTATGCAAAAAACAACACAGCAACATTAAACACCAAGGCATGAGTTCCACAAATCTTGTGTAACTGACCAAATTTGGAAACACTCCACGCCAGCTTTGTAGTACGTGCAACGTATAAAATTCCTTAAAAGTCTTATAACCACTGCCATGAAACGCGATTACTATTGTCATCACTTCCGATAAATGCATCCTGGACTGACTGCGACGTTCTCCTTTGGTGGATGGTAACTGTGGTACTTGTTGCCATAAGCTTTGCCACTGATTGCAGAAATCATCCACATCCCAGAAGATTTGCGTGATATCAAGGCGAGATACAATGGTGGACATAGCCGAGACCCTTATTTTTCTTAGATATTTTTAGTCTCGGCATTTTTTTGTGATTTTTTGGCTAATCCTCAATTAATCTTAGCGATCGCTGCCGTGAATAACCTTGTTTTGCAAATCTATACATCGCAAGCTTTTTACCTTTTTATAACCGTCGAACTCACGTTCAATTAAATTCACCCCTATGTCTCCTAGAGAAAGAGGTTCGTTGCCTTATCTATATTTTCATGAATCAAATCGGACTGCGATAATGTCCGAATAATTGAGTCCTGATTTCCATAGTAATTAGCCACTTTTTTACTAAGTGCTTTAATTGAAGTAGCCCCTTCTACTTACCGAGACTCAGCAGGTTGTTGCAGGCGTAATAGGGTATTGTAAACCTGTCTTTTTAAGATAGTATTATTTTGTAGTTCTATAGTAATTTTGTTGAACTGTTCAAATTTTAAACCATTATCTTCGACAATTTTTTGAGCGTGGTTACAGTAGTTGACTGCGATATCTTGAGCCTTCTTTGGAAGACCATTTATGCTATTAGAATCATTGCAAACAATCTGGGGAATTTCTCCATTGCCAATAAGTTTTTTAATTTCTTCAAAAGCATTTTGACGGGCTGGCTCCATTGCTAGCACGGCTTGAGCGTAACTGTCGATTTCAGTATTGTTAACTATTGGTGCTGGAGTTTGAGCGTCAGCTTTAGAACTCAATAAAAAACCGTTAGAAATCAAACTCACAGTCGCGATCGCACCGAAAAATAACGATCGCGAAAGGGTTCGCTTTCGGCTAGTTCGAGAACATGAATCAGAAATTTTCTTCATATAGTGTATGACACGAAACTACATCAGGGATATTATAAGAACTTTGAATTATTTTCAGAGTTGGAAGTTCCAGGAACTGCTCAATACATCAAGCTTTTATATTTGATTGTCAATTTCCTCGGCATACTTGACAAAGTTCGATTACTTTTGTCTGGAGTGTTGACATTTCTGATGCTCCTTGCTTAAGGCTAACCTCTAATTCCAACAGTAGGAGTAAGCAAGAGATTAACTGTTGCACAGAAAGCAGCTTAATTTCTTGCTGTAAGAAGTAAATTCGTTTGGGATTACCGATGTCAGCGGCAATAGCGATCGCTTGTTGATTCCGTTCCCCACTTTCTATCATAATCTTCACCCACAGCCAGGTGCGAAATTGTCCAATCAGTGTCGCAACTATCCGTAATCCCGGCTCGGAAGCATTGCTCAAATCTGCCAGTGTAGTCAAAGCTTTTGCTGTATCTCCTGTTCTAATTGCTGCTGCTAATTGTAAGCTATTTTGAGTAGTATTTCTTACTAACTTTGTAACAGTATCTGTGTCTAAAGGCCGATTGCTATCTTGGACATATAGCCGTAATTTCTCTAACTCATTGTAAAGGAGCCGTGTATCATTTCCTACGGCTTCTGCCAACAGATGGGAAGTATTGGCAGTCAGTTTCACCCCTACAGTCTGGGCTGCTTGATTAACAGATTGCACCAGTAATTCTGTTTTCCAAGGTGGGATGAGAGGAAATTCTCGGAATTCGGTAGCAAACTGTTTTAACAATTTCGTGGATTTGAGGCGTTCATCTGGCTTATTGCGGCTGGTGAGCAATAAAAATGAGTTTTCGGGAATGACTCTTAGCGATCGCCCCAATTCTGCCAATACATTCTCTGGACAGTGCTGACACAAAGTAGTGTTTATCAGCCATACCAAACGCCCACCAGCGCCAAAAGTAGGCGTCATCACCTGATTTAACCCCTCTATAGCAGCATCAGCCCGATCTGGGGAGAATGCAGTGTAATTAAAACTTGTCCATTGGGGATCGAGGACGCGATCGCGCAAAAGTGCGATCGCCTTTTCCATCGCAAAATCATCTTCACCCCAGTAAACATAGATTGGCATAGATAAACCTCGTAGTAGATGGGCATTGGGCATTGAGAAGAGACAAGGTAGACAAGGAAGAGGGGGAGAAAAGGGAGAAACTTGTTCAATAATTCACCCTTGTCCCCTTGTCCCCTTGTCCTCCTTGTCCCCCTCTCAAAAATTAAATACTTTTGAAATCATTCTGTTAATTAAGATAATTTTCCCTAAAATCTATCAAGTGAGAGCGTGAGGCTATGAAGATTGGACGACAACTATCAAACTTACTTAAATCGGTTAGCAAGACTAACGCTGCCAGAAGCCTACAGATCCCAAGCCCAGCATATTCAGGAATCTTCTAAATTTCAGCTAAATTCTGGGTTGAGACAAGCGGCATCCTTTCCTGGCTATACGCTAATTACCCCGCCGGCAGAAGAAGAATCACACAATTCTGCTTTCTATGCCAAATTACAGACTTATCAACAGGAACTTTTGCAGTTGCCTGTAAACCGTAATTTGATTGTACCTGTACCTCCTGCTAGCTTCCACCTGACTTTAGCGGATTTAATTTGGGACAATGCTTACCTTGATGCCTACGAAAAAAATCCTAAATTTGACGAGGAGTTACACTCTTGTTTAGCTGAAATATTTCAAAAATATCAACAATTGATGACAAACAGAAGTCATCCAATTAAATGGCAAATGCTGGGATTAATACTGATGCCAAGAGCTATAGCCATTTGTTTAGTCCCCCAAGATGAACGCTGTTACGAGGAAATTATTCAATTTCGCCGAACAATTTATCAAAATCCCAAGTTAATTGCCTTGGGTATTGAGCAGCATTATCACTTCACAGCCCATGTGACATTAGCCTATTTTGGGGAGGTTCCATCCGATCTAGACCGAATAAACTTCAGCACTATGCTTTCTCAATTGAATGAACAATGGCTGTTGAATTTGCCAGAATTCTCGATCGATCGTGTTGAATTACGAAAGTTTGACAACATGACACGCTATTATCGTGAATCAGACTGGCCGATTTTGGATTTTTAAGTAATTAGGGACTTCCAAGAAATAAATTATCCAATCTTGTAGGGTGGACATCTTGCCCGCCTTTGGTTACTGGGCGCTCGTGTCGCCCACCCCACAATAAATAGTTGGATATTTTTTTATTTGAAAGTCCTTTAATTAGTAGTCAGTAGTTTTCATTCACTGACTACTGACTACTCATTAGTAATTAGCTTAAAATTTCGGTTGTTGATAACCGAGGTAAATTGCTTCTAAAAATACATCAGGCGTAATAGCTTCTGGCAATTTTTCTAAATTAATAATAGCTTTAACTTGCTCGGCTAGCTTTAGAGATAGTGAGGTTCTTGCCTTTAACGACATTGCACCGCGTCGCTGTAAATACTCGCGAATCACAGCAAAATCATCTGGCATCAATTGCGATAAATCAACAATTTCGATTAACTGTTCGTGAAGTCCTTTTGCCTGTTCCGAAATTGTCAATCTTGCAGATGCAGTTGGTGCTTGGGTTTGAATTACAATTGTGCCAGCAGCCAAATCACCTAAGCGCTTTTCACGGCTACCCAACATAATTAAAAAAGCACCAATAAACAAAGTTTCATCAAAGGGTCGCAGTAAAGCACGTAGCGTTGCTTGTTGTAACCCGATCAATCTACCATCATCTCGAACTACACGAATTTTAGCAAAGCGTTTACCAGGAGTTTCCCCAAACCATAAGGTTTCAAAAAATACAAAATAGCCGATGTAAATTGCAAAAGCGATAATCAAGAAAATTGCTAACAACCAAATATCTAAACTTGTTAAATTTTTAAAATAATATTCAACAAAATTTAACAACTGTGTCGAGAAGACACTCCAAGTAAGGACAAACAGAAGCAAAGTTACACCCAACACTGTATAGTCAATCAGGAGTGCCAAAACTCGATTACCGATTCCCGCTAGAGTGAATTCCAACTCTACACTTTCTGGAGTCTGGAATGTGATGCGATTAAAAAAGCGCATATTTTAACTAATTCAAAATTAATAGAGTTGGATTAAAATGTTGAGTTAACGAAAATCTTGTGAGGGAGGTTCTCGTAATTGCAAACCTAGACCTTCACGCCGACTACGCAAGTCCAAGTATAAAACAGCTTTTAGTGCTTGCCAGAATGGCATGACTAAAACTCCACCGATCAAGCTGCCAATCACAGAAATAATATACACAATCGAGTAAATAGCAGTACCAGGCTCAAGTTTAATTAGGAATAAGCTAGGTATATAGTTTAATACAAACACCAACGGCATTGTAACGATAAAACCAACTAAAACAATGCCTTGAATGCGAAAGACTGAGGCTTTAGTTAGCTCCCAACTTCTGGCAACACTTTCGCCACCATTGATATTTTCCTCAACTGCTAAGGGCACTTCAGCTACTATCCAACGAGAGTAGAACCAGGTTAGTCCTAACAATATAATGCCTGCCGTTACAATTATTACCAATGTGGTTATGACTATAACGCCTGAAGTACCTAATATTCCTCCTAATGCTATTCCGATCAAGCTAGCTACTACACCGCCTACGATCGCTAATCCAATATAAATTATCAGTAAAGATATACCTACTTGGAAAGCAACTCTTAAAAATGACCAAAGACGTGGATTAATATGGCTTCTGGCAGTTTGAACACCTTCAGGCTGGTAAATCAATTCTCCAAAAGCCAAGCGTGAAATTAGTCCAGAGATGGCTGCATATTTTGCCCAACCATACACAGGAACCAGAACCCACAAGTGCGCGATCGCAGCTAGGTTAAGATAAGTCTTCAAATGAGAACGATACAACCGTACCGCAGCACTGACAACGTTACCGATACTCAGTGGTTGTATCTGGCCGGAAGATCCAAAGTTTTCAGACATAATGCTAAATTTCCCTTGAAATTACGGAGATCAATTTGAGGCTATCTTAAGCTAAGTTAAACTCAGTGTTCCCAAAATTCATGAATATTCAACGTTGGATTGCGCGACGAGAACCTAATTGGCAGCGTTTGGATGCTTTATTAAGGCAGATAGAAAAAAAAGGGTTAAAATCCTTACGGGCAGCAGAAATTAGAGAGTTAGCGAGTTTGTATCGTTCCGTAGCAGCAGATTTGGCACGTGCCCGCACTCAGCAAATCGGCAATACCTCGATCCAAAGTTTACAATCTTTAACAACTCGTGCTTACACGCAGATTTACCAAGGTTCGCGGCGGCAGGAATGGCAGGCAATCCTAGAATTTTATCGCTGGGGATTACCATCTGTAGTCCAGAAAACATTTGTATATATTGCTGCGGCAACGATGCTGTTTTTACTAGGCGCACTTGTGGCTTGGTGGTATTCCTGGCAAAACCCCAGCTTTATGCCTTTGATTGTACCTGAAAGTTTGATTACCAAAGTGCGAGATGAGCATAAATTATGGATGGGTTCAATTGTCGGTGTTGAACCTCTGGCATCCAGCGGCATCGCAATCAATAATTTGTCGGTGTCTTTTGGGGCCGTCGCTGGTGGTATGACAGGTGGAGCATACACAGCCTATTTGATGATATTTAATGGTTTATTAATTGGTGCTGTTAGTACTTTAGTCGGTCAAAATAATCTGGCATATCCTTTTTGGGCCTTTGTATTTCCGCATGGTTCCTTAGAATTACCCGCAATTTTTTTTGCTGGGGGTGCGGGATTTTTATTAGCAAGAGCAATTTTATTTCCTGGTAAATATCGCCGTGGAGATGCACTGAAATTTTATGGATATCAAGCGGTGCAGCTAGTATTTGGGATTGTACCAATGT
Source organism: Nostoc sp. DSM 114167 (assembly GCF_052692655.1). Lineage (NCBI taxonomy): Bacteria > Bacillati > Cyanobacteriota > Cyanophyceae > Nostocales > Nostocaceae > Nostoc > Nostoc sp. DSM 114167. Next base: position 256,595 of record NZ_CP195116.1, on the reverse strand, counting down.
TGCTTATTGCTGGTGCGATCGAAGGCTTTTTCTCCCCTAATCCCAGCGTACCTGAGCCGATTAAATATCTAGCAGGAATAGGATTATTTATACTTTTGGTGCTGTATTGTAGCCGCAAGCAAACATAAAATAATTTAGATTCAGAAAGCGTTAAGCTTTTGACCTCAAATCAAAATTATTCTTCATCCACGTCCACAATCATCATTGCTAATTCTTCCATTTGGCAAAATGGTGTTGCAGAGAATGGCATCAAGAACGCTTTCATTAATGGCATTTCTGAGATTGGCGTTAGTGAGGTTGGCGCACTCCAAAATGGCACATTCCAAATCAGCACCCCTCAGGTCAGTCCCTACCAAAATAGCATATTCCAAGTTGGCATTCAGCAAAATAGCACCACTGAGGTTAGCACCCATCAAGTTGACACGAGCCAAATCTACATCAGTCAGGTCGGCATTTCTGAGGTCAGATCCACTAAGGTTGATATCTCTCAGGTCGGATCTGATCAAGCAAGCACCTCTCAAGTCAATACCGGTAAAATTAGTCTCTCCAGCATTCAACCGACTGAAAAATTCTTCAACATCCATACCTTAACTCCCGCATCCGTTTCTATCATCAACTCTATTGGATTTAAGCATATCTTAAAGTGCTGCTTATCAATTGTTAAATAAGCTTTAACCATAAAAAATGTAGCCTGTTTAAGACTGGAATTACACCAGTAAAATATTCCTTGAATCAGAGGTAATATGATTTTTTCGACCGCCATATTGAATCGTGTCGTTGCTACTTCAATGGTGACAACTTCTGTTGCACTTAGTCCATTTTTTGGTGCGATCGCACAAGCTGAAACTCTTAATGGTGCAGGAGCAACTTTCCCGGCTCCGCTTTACGAACGCTATGCTCGTGAAGTGAAGAAGAAATATCCAGACTTGAAAATTAACTACCAAGCAATTGGTAGTGGTGGCGGTATTCGTCAAGTTATCGCTGGAACCGTTGACTTTGGTGGTAGTGATGCTGCAATGAAAGATGATGAAATCGCTAAAGTCAAGAATGGTGCAATTTTAGTACCCACAGCAGGCGGTGCTGTTTCTGTTGTTTACAATCTTCCAGGCGTTAACGATCTCAAATTATCCCGCGCTACACTACCAGCAATTTATTCAGGTCAAATTACCAAATGGAATGACCCGAAAATTAAAGCTGATAATCCAGGCGCTAATCTACCAAATCAAACAATTAAATTTGCTGTTCGTGCCGATGGTAGCGGTACAACTTTCATTTTTACGAATCACTTGAGTGCCATCAGCGGTTATTTTAAAGGCAGAGTTGGAACTAACACTGCTCCAAAATGGAATCTGCCAAATGTTCTCAAAGGCAAAGGAAATCCAGGTGTAGCTGCTATAGTAGCTCGGACTCCTGGTTCTATTGGTTATGTAGAATATAGCTACGCTGTCAAAAACAATCTGAAATCAGCATTGGTACAAAATAAGAACGGAGAATTTGTTGCTCCTTCTTTAGAATCTGCAAATGCAGCTTTATCAACTGTCACTTTCCCAGACAATTACCGCGTTTTTATAGGAGATCCAGGACAAGGTTATCCCATTGTCGGTCTTACTTGGATGATGGTTTACAAACAGTATGCTAATGCTGCTAAAGCTGATGCAATTAAGAAATGGATTAATTGGGTATTGAAAGACGGTCAACAATATAACGATGAGCTTAATTACACCAAAATTCCATCTGATGTAGCAAATCGAGTGCTTCAGACAGTGAATAGCTCTGTCAAGCCTTAATTTGTAATCTTTAGGACTTATTCACAAGAGTTCCGCCCCTTAAAAAAGGAAGGGTGCTTTGAATATAGCAATCCTAAATGAGATTGTGAGAATTTTTGTTATGTTCGTCCTTGGTCATTTATCCTTTGTAATTACAAATAACAAAGGACAAATGACTAATGACTAATGACAAACTGAGTTAATAACTCGCTCTACCAGTAATAAAAAATCTATTTTATTGATTTGCAATGGCAAATTTATCAGATGATTCAAATCTCAGCGATGAAAATTTCAATCTAACTACTAGCAGCGGTATAAATTTTTGGTTTGACCAAGGTTTTACACGGCTAGTATACTTTTTTGCTGTGATTACCGTTGCAGTACTATTGTTGATGACTTGGGTAATTTTACACGAAGCTCTACCAGCCATTAAGCAGTTTGGAATGGGGTTTTTATGGGGACAAGATTGGGATACAGGTAATCAGATTTTTGGTGCATTACCCTATATTTATGGAACTTTGGTAAGTAGTGCGATCGCTATTTTATTCGCTGTTCCTGTGGGAATAGCAGTAGCCTTAGTTACAAGTGAAAATTTCTTACCTTCATCGCTGCAAATCACCCTAGCATTTGTTGTTGAATTAATTGCTGCAATTCCCAGTGTAATTATTGGTTTGTGGGCGATTTTTGTCTTTATTCCAGTTCTAGAACCTCTACAAAAGTGGTTAGCCAGTACTTTGAAATGGATACCACTGTTTAATACAGAAGATCCTTCTGGAACTAATATGTTGACTGCTGGAATTATTCTCGCCATCATGATTTTACCCACAATGGCAGCAATTAGTCGTGATGTCTTAATGGCTATCCCTAAAGAATTACGTTCTGCATCTATGGCTTTAGGTGGCACTCGTTGGGAAACAATTTTTCGAGTTTTGCTACCATCTGGATTTTCTGGAATAGTAAGTGCAGCAATGCTTGCTTTAGGACGGGCTTTGGGTGAAACAATGGCCGTTACTATGGTGATTGGTAACTCTGCTCAAATCAGCGCTTCTTTACTCGATCCAGCTTATACAATTCCCTCTGTATTAGCTAATGAATTTGCTGAAGCTGAACCGGGTTTGCATATAGGTGCTTTAAGCTATTTGGCATTGATTTTATTTGGGTTGACTTTAGCTGTAAATATTGGCGCTGTCATCTTGGTTAAGTGGGTTGGTAGGATAAATAAATGACACTATCTCATTTTTAAATTCCTACAAATAATTCAGTGTAGCAAGTTTATCAATCAACCTTTGTCAAAATTATGAGTGGTTATATTCAGTCAGAAAAAAATGAATCTTTGGCGGCAGAATTGTGCAGGCCTCTGCCAAGGAAGCGGGTAATATTTACCTATGCAATGAATGCGATCGCCTTTGGTCTTACAGGTCTAGTACTCATTCCTTTATTATCAATTTTGTGGGAAATTTTTATCCGGGGAATATCTGGACTTAAATCAGAAATGTTTGTCAAAGCAGTTATTGATAATGGCTTTGGCAATGCCATCTTGGGAACCATAATCATGGTGTTAATTGGTGCTATTTTCAGCATTCCCACAGGGATAATAACAGGAATTTTCTTAGCAGAATTTGGTCAAACTAACCCAATTGCTAGTATTGTTCGCTTTGTCACCAGCATTCTTACAGGCGTACCTTCAATTGTTGTCGGCGTATTTGCTTATGGTGTGATAGTTTTGGTAACTAAAGGATTTAGTGCGATCGCAGGTGGTTTTGCTTTAGCCGTGATTATGCTACCTGTAATTATACTGACAACAGAAGAATCCTTAAAACTGATTCCTACATCTCAACGCCTCGCCTCTGCTGCTTTAGGTGGAACTCGCTTCCAAACTACTTTTCGCATTGTTGTAACTACTGCAATCCCCGGAATCACTACAGGCATTTTATTAGCTATAGCTCGTGCGGCTGGTGAAACAGCACCCTTAATTTTTACCGCTTTATTTAGTTTAGATTGGTCAGAAGGATTGTTAAGTCCTACAGCTTCTTTACCAGTATTAATTTTTAATCTTTATAACGACCCCGACCCACAAAAAAGTCAATTGGTCTGGACTACTTCTATAGTTCTACTCAGCTTAATTTTATCTGTCAGTATTCTCTCTCGCTTAATTATTAGGCAAAGAAGACTAAAGTAAAATAAATAAGTTTTTGTATTGTTTGGCATCCTGGCAAAGTATGATATTAAAATGACAAACTGGCAGAGTAAAGCCTTGTTTGATATATCTTAATTACGAGTTACGAACTTGTACTGAGCGTAGCCGTTGGCGCAGCCTCTCGTAGAGAAGTATTACGAATTACGAATTAGCATGAGTAACCTAATTCCAGCTATCAAAGTTAAAAACATCAGCTTTTACTACGGGACAACAAAAGCTATTGAAAAGGTGTCAATAGATATTTACCAAAACCAAGTAACCGCAATTATTGGTCCTAGTGGTTGTGGTAAATCTACCTTCATCAAAATTCTTAATCGCATTAGCGAATTAGAAGGGCCTGTAAAAGTTGAAGGAGATGTAGAATTTTTTGGTCAGAATATTTACGATCGTCGTGTCAACATCAATCGATTACGCCGCCAAATTGGTATGGTGTTTCAAAAACCAAATCCTTTTGGGATAAGCATTTACGAAAATGTTGCCTACGGGATGAGAATAGCAGGTAGGCATTCAAAATTAGAATTAGATGAAATTGTCGAATCTGCACTTCACAGCGCAGCGCTTTGGGATGAAGTGAAAGATAAGCTCGATAAATCAGCTTTAGGGCTTTCTGGTGGTCAGCAACAAAGATTATGTATTGCCCGTGCTTTAGCAGTCAAGCCGAAAGTTCTGCTGATGGATGAGCCTTGCTCGGCTCTGGACCCCATCGCCACCATGAAAGTTGAGGAACTACTCCACAGTTTACAGTCTGAATTGACAATTGCGATCGTTACTCATAATATGCAACAAGCCGCTCGCGTTTCTGATTTTACGGCTTTCTTTAGCACCGATGAAAGTCGGATTGGTCAAATGGTTGAATTTGGTGCTACAGAGCAAATCTTTAACAACCCACTAGATCCTCGCACCCGCGACTACATTTCAGGGCGTTTCGGTTAAGGTATGCTCGATTCGTGACTTATTGATTTTTGTCGAGCTATCTTGCACTAGAGAATATTCATAAAGTGTCGTTTAAAAAAGTTACTAATTTATCTTTATAAATAAATTAACTCCTCACTAGCCATGAAAAGTATATGATATTCATATTTTGATTTCTACATAGCTATTTTAAATTGAACCAGACCTAATCCTTTTTCAATAGTTAAGGTATGAAAGGTGGGTATAAAAAGTCTGTAAAAGATAAATTTTGGAGCATTACTTTAATACAAGTATTTTCTAACAGTTGATTTGCTGTATAGCTACTGCATGGCTACGTAATTTCCATGAATGTCTCCTTTTGGGAGTAACATAGTGAAACAGCGGCGCTAATTTGTACTACTTTACCTAGTCAGGTTTTGTTTCACACGTTTTAGGAATATGAGTAAACTAATTCCAGCCATCAGAGTCAAAAACTTCAGCTTCTATTACGACACTCAAAAGATAGTTGAAGGCGTGTCAATGGATATTTACCAAAACCAAGTCACGGCAATTATTGGTTCTAGTGGTTGTGGGAAATCTACTTTTCTTAAATCGTTAAATCGCATGAGTGAATTAGAAGCAGAAGTAAAGGTTGAAGGAAAAGTAGAATTTTTTGGGCAGAGTATTTATGAGCGTCGTGTTAACATCAATCGCTTACGTCGCCAAGTTAGTATGGTTTTTCCCAAACCAAATCTTTTTCCCATGAGCGTTTACGATAATGTTGCTTATGGGGTGAAGTTAGTTGGATGGCATCCGAAAGTAGAATTAGATGGAATTGTTGAATCTGCCATCAAAGCTGCCGAACTTTGGGATGAAGTGAAAAATAAGCTGCACAAATCTGCTTTAGAGCTTTCTGGTGGTCAACAGCAAAGATTATGTATTGCCCGTGCTTTAGCGGTAAAACCTAAAGTTTTGTTGATGGATGAGCCTTGTTCAGGTCTCGATCCTATGGGTAGTATGAAAATCGAGAATTTGATCCATAACTTGCGTTCTGAGTTGACAATTGTGATTGTTACTCACAATATGCAGCAAGTTACTCGCCTATCTGATTTTACGGCTTTCTTTTATAGTAATGACAATCGGATTACTCAAATGGTTGAATTTGGTACTACCAATAAAATCTTTACTAACCCTGTGGATTCTCGTACCCGCGACTATGTTTTCGCTCGCATCGGTTGAAGTGTTTTTTAAATTCTAGCTATTGAGAGGGTTCATACATAGTGCAAGCAAAAATGAGGGGTTAAATTGAATTTCCGCTTGTTTTAAGTTTTTCTGGTGTTAGGCAATGCAATCTCATATTGACAGTATTTTTTTATACTATATATTTAAAGACAAGTATTTGCTCTAGACCACCTAAATCATAAAATGAAATGTCCCCGGTGCGAATCTACTTCATATCGTAAAAATGGTCGTCGGAATGACAAGCAGAATTACCTCTGCAAAAATTGTGGTAAACAATTCCTAGAACCTGCATTCTCTCGTTCCTTAGAAACTGACTTGCTTGCTAACAGCAACGGACATACTAAAGTATATACGGCTGAAACGACGGAACTTTCTTTATTAAAAAACCTGCCCGAAGAAAAAATCACAGAGAAAAGCCTTAGCTCTTTTAGTTTGACATTAGCTGAACAACTGCTGCAAACGATATTATCGCCTGATTGGTTAGAATCTGTTGCTTTCAGCCAATTTATTCAAAAAATTCAACAAATAGCTCAAATAAAACATCAATTAGAAACAGGAATATCACTTCTACTTTTGGATGCAGAGAACTTAAAATTAGATGTTAATTCAGAATTATTTTTAGCTAGTGTCTGCAACTATCCTCTTCAATTTAAAATGGCATTTGCTAACTGGAGAAATCCAAGTATTGGAAAACAAGATATTGAACTATATAACCGTGGCTATCAACTTGTCCATGTGCCAGAAGGTAAGGATAGTGCTGATGCAAAAATGATCGCTTTCGGGGCTTGTATTGTACGCTCTTATCCAACAGTTAAAGAAATATTAGTCTGTTCTAACGATGGAATTTTAATTCACCTTTGCAACGAACTCCAAAACCAAGGATTAATTGTCTATTGGGTACGTAGACAAGGGCAAACTTTATATATAGAAAACCGCAATACTGGCAAAGTAACTCATTATTCTTTAGCAATGGCAACAGAAGTTCCATCTTTGGAAAAAGTGGTTGAGCAAATTCAAGATTTAATTAAAAATGAACAAGAATCAATCAATACTCGATTACACAGTTTAACAACTATTGCAAGTTTATTTCAAGAAAGATCCAATATCAATAATAAATCTAATCATAAGCAACCAGAAATTGAAGAAATTACCCCTATTATAGATAATTCATCTGTACAATCTATTCAAGAAGATTCTGCAAAAATTCCTAATGAAAAAACATTAGATAAATTACTATTAAAAATTATTCAAGATATACAAATAAAGTCTCCCCAAACTAAATTATCTGTGTCCAAATTAGGCTCAGAGTTACGTAAAATAACCGGAGAATCTCCTAATGCAATTATTAAAAAATTAAAGTTAGGTTCCAATTTTACCAAATATTTAGAATCATCTCCTACATTTACATTAAAGGCTAGTGGCAAGGAATATGAAGTAATGCCGCTACTCTTTGAATAGATACTTTCTGGATGTTTACATACAACTTGAGCCTGTAATTCTGTATTATGTAAAAAGATGTAAATAAATGTAAAGAATACAATGCAGGATAAAGTTGTTGTTATTGTTGGTGCTACTGGTGGTATTGGTTCAGCTTTAACACAAAAACTTGCGCCTACCAAAGTCCGGTTGGTACTGGCTGCGAGAGATACAGTTCGTTTAACCACATTGGCTGCTGATTTACCAGGACAAGTTTTGACTGTTCCCACCGATATTACTGACCCCCAACAGGTAGATACTTTGATAGAAAAGACCATTGCCGAGTTTGGTCAAATTGATATTTTAGTGAATGCAGCTGGTGCTGGTATACTCAAGCCCTACAACAGCCTGGAACCCGCTGATTTAGACAAGATGTTAGATGTCAACTTAAAAGGTAGCTTTTACACCACTCAGGCGGCTGCTGAAGAGATGCAAAAGCGCAAGTCTGGTCACATCTGTAATGTAGTAGGAATTCTGGGTAAGCATTCGATGGGGATGGCAGCGGCTTATTCGGCTTCTAAGTTTGGTGTTGTCGGTTTTAGCAAGTGCATAGCAGAGGAACTCAAGCGTTTTGGTGTCAAGTTCACGTTATTCTACTTTGGTGGGGTAGATTCTCCTTTTTGGGATAATGTCAACCTAAAAGTAGACCGAAAAAAAATGCTTAGTCCTGAAACTGCTGCCAATGCGATTTTCTTTGCCCTTTCTGCCGAACCGCAAGCTGTGCCAATGGAAATTAACATTCAACCTGATAGTCATTTGTTCTTTTAGAGTGGGAGTACGCTTACATAATTCTTGCTTAGGAAAGACGTGAAAATCTAGCAGAAAAGGCAAAATTTACAGATATATAAACTGTTATGCTGGATTTTCAATATCTATGAAAATTGATCGCGTTCATTTCTATGTAGAAGACGCCAAAATGTGGCGGGATTGGTTTGTACGCCATCTTGGTTTTCAAGCAGTAACCGATCGCATCAGTTCATTTCACACTTGTACACAAGTGGTGAAAAGTGGTGATGTCTGCTTTTTTCTATCTTCACCCCTGTTGCCTACAAGTCCAGTAGCTGAATTTCTGCGTCAATATCCACCTGGTGTGGCAGATGTCGCTTTTGCTGTCGAAGATGTTGAAGGCGCGATCGCCCTAGCTCAAAAACACGGTGCGACAATCCTACAACCCATTCAGGAACGCCAGATAGGTACGGCATCCCTCAAGTGTGGCAAAATTGCCGCCTGGGGTGGACTGACTCATACATTGATAGAAAGGTCATCGGTTTTTGAGAAAGGACAAATGACTAATGACAACACTTTTACCGCCATAGATCACATAGTGTTAAACGTGGCAGTTGGTGAATTGGATCGTGCTGTGGCTTGGTACGAAAAAATTCTAGATTTTCAACCCCAGCAGGCATTTAAAATTAAAACCAATCGCTCTGCTTTACACAGCCAGGTGATGGTTTCGCGCAACGGTAGCGTCCAATTGCCAATTAATGAGCCAGCTACCAGCAATTCTCAAATTCAGGAATTTCTAGATGTCAATCGGGGGCCAGGAATTCAACATATTGCCTTGCGGACGACTAATCTTGTGAGTGCGATCGCTAAATTTCGTGCCAGTGGTTTATCTTTACTCTCGGTTCCCCAAACTTATTACTCGCAGCTAAAACAGCGACCAGGAATCACGCTATCACCTCTAGAACTAGAAGCGATCGCCCAACAAGAAATTCTAGTAGACTGGCAAGAATATACTCCTTTAGAGGGAGGAAATACCGCGCCTTTATTACTACAAATTTTTACCCAGCCAATATTTGAACAGCCGACATTTTTCTTTGAGTTTATTGAACGTCGTTACCAAGCTCAAGGTTTTGGCGAAGGTAACTTTCGCGCCTTATTTGAAGCCATTGAAAGCGAACAAATCAAACGCGGTACGCTGCAATGAGGTCATTGTTGATACTTTCTTAAAAAAGTTTACAAAAAAACCTTTAGCTAGACTTAATACCCTCAAAAAATAGCCATACATCTGAGATAAACTTAATAAAAATTAACTTTTACCGCCGATGCTAAGACTTATTACTGACTTCGACGGCCCAATTATTGATGTTTCCGAACGGTACTACCGTGTTTATCAATTCTGCTTAGATAAAACCCGTCGCCCAGATCAAGTAGTGCAAGAACTTCCGAAAGCGGAATTTTGGCAGTTAAAGCGATCGCGTGTTCCTGAAAAACAAATCGCCTTAAATTCTGGGTTAGACGAAGCTCAAGCTCAAGAATTCGCTCAGTTGCGACGGCAAACTGTGCATACAGAACCTTACTTTCACTATGACACTCTCGCGCCTGGTGCTGTGGATGCACTGTTAAAAATTCAACAAGCTGGAATTGATTTGGCAGTTATGACCATGCGCCGAGTTAGAGAACTAGATTATGCTTTCAAAAAACATGATTTAGGCAAATTTTTCCCGGAAAATCGTTGTTATTGTCTGAGTAACGACTACGTAAAGACTCGTGATATTGAAGATAAGCCCTTGTTAATGGCTAGGGCATTAAAAGAACTGCCCCCGGCTGCTGATACTTGGATGGTAGGCGATACGGAAGCCGACATCACCGCTGCGAAAAATTATGGAGTTAAGGTGATGGCTGTGGAATCTGGAATTCGCGATCGCACCCAATTAGAACTTTACCACCCCGACTTAATTGTTCAGGATTTTAGCGCTGCTGTAGATTTAGTTTTAAAAGCTAAACACCTTGTCTAAAAGGCTCTGTACCTGCAATATAATTCAATTAATCAGCATTCGGGTTGCAAATTAAAATAGGAGTCAGAATACCTATTCTGACTCCTGACTTTTTATTTTAGAAGAACATACATAAACCATGTCTTCTTTATAGAAACCTGCTTAGGCAGTGGTTTAACGTAGAAAACTACTAACTAACCACAACAATATAAACGTCACTACAGTAGAGAACTGATTCGTTTCCAGATTGATAAATGATATTTGTGGTAAGAGCCAGCTAGCAATTAGTCCGCCAACGATTAGGCCAATTATTAAACTGACCAGGGTGAACAAAACTGCTCGGCCAAATTTACCTTCCTTGCGATTAAGAAAGTAAATACTAGCGCCCACACCAACCACCAATGCTAACTGCAAAACCCGATCGCCTCCCTCTGGATAGAACAGGCTAATAGAACTCAAACCGAGAAACCAAGCTCCTGGTAAGAGTATATCCGCAGGCGTTGGCTGATCCAGCATCCGTTGCAGCCATGCGGGTGACTGTTCGCGAGGGGTTGGACTTTCTTTAGGAGGCAATTGCACTCGCAACTCTGGAAACCGTATCCGCTCAGGGACTTTGATTTTACCTTCCTGGCGCATCCGTAAGCGATCCATTAAAATCGCATCGTAAGCCGCCTCAATCACTTCTAAATGCTTGGCATCGCCATTATGTTGCTCGAATAGGCGATTACGAGCATCCTGAATTTCATCGAAGCTAGCCTCTTCTGATACCCCAAGTTTTTCGTAGGGATTTTGATCGCTCATGGGAGTTTGTTACTTCAGCCTCAATCAGCGGCAGTCTTTTATCGAATAAAAAACAATTTTAGGTTTTATTTCGATCGAAACTAAAGTCTCGACCTATTTATATGCCCTACCAGGATAGTAGCACGGGTTAGTTTGATCGACTTTGTAATTTCAACTATAGTCACTTTAACATATCGCTATAACTCCGTGTATACCCTCATGTCGTTGTCTAATTCTGGCTCTAATCTAGAATTTGAACGGAGAGTACCTAAAACTCATGGTTTTTATGAAAAAATCAACTTTAATGTTTCAAATCTGGCAACTTACTGTGCCCTAAAAGAGTTTTTTTTTAATTATACTGAATAATCGCTTGTGGTATATATCCACATATCGATTTAAAATTGAAACGTTTTAAGTTACCAGTTAACTGGGATCGAGAAGGTGTCTTGCTATCAAGAACGGTTGCAGTTCAAGTCAGAGCGCTTATATACTGTTGGCTAACAGAAGTTTCGCCTTCTCCTTGCCCACAATCCCGATTAGAGTATTTATTTTCAAATAATCGGGATTGTTATACCGTAGCCATGTAGATTCTTAGTTAGTCCTAAAATGGCAACTGCGTTTTTACGCAACTCTCTTGTTAATCTTACGAATTTTTGTGCAAAGTAATGGTCATGGCTCCTGCCAAGATTCTTGTAGTTGACGACGACCCTGCGGTTCGGAATTTAATCCAACGCTTTTTGATTAAACAGAACTATCAGGTGGAGGCTGCCGAAGATGGAAAGACAGCCTTAACTCTATTTGAGCAATTTAACCCTGATTTGGTGATTCTAGATGTGAATCTACCAGATGTCACAGGGTTTAACCTCTGCCAAGAGATGCAAAGTCGTAATGGTGTTTTTGTTTTGATGTTGACTAGCCGTGCTGACGAAGCTGATAAAATTCGCGGCTTTGCTAAAGGTGCTGACGACTATCTCACCAAGCCTTTTGGACTAGGAGAGCTAGAAGTCAGAGTCGGAGCTATTTTGAGGCGTCAGCGAGTGATAACTACAGCCGAGCAGAAACGCTTGGTATTTGAAAAACTTATGATCGATCCAGTGCGACGGGAGGTAGCACTTAATAACCAACCAGTACCTTTAACTGCTCTGGAATTTGACTTGTTGCATTTTTTAGCTAGTCATCCAGGCCGAGTTTGGCGGCGGGCAGAACTAATCCAAGAGGTGTGGGATTATGAATATGTCGGCGACCAGCGGGTTGTAGATGTTCATATCGGCCAAATTCGCAAGAAGATTGAAATTGATGCTAGTCAGCCAGCATTAATTCAAACTGTACGTGGCGTAGGCTATAAGTTTGAATCTGCTGTTCACCCCCAGCAGTTGGAAGGCAAGTCCTGAGTTTATAGTCTAGAGTTTTTTAACTCTTGACTGTTGACTCTTGGGAGAGCCATTAGGGAATTTTCTTAGTTTTAGTAAAAGACAAATTTAGACAATCAAAATAAGTAGATATTCCTCAAATACACGCCAAACAGTTATTTGAGATATTTATTTATCTATTTCAAATAGTAGACAGGGGAGAGAGTCCACTGGAAAATATTTTTTGGTATGTAACCGTTTTGATATATATAACGGTGCTGAGATTGGAGTTCATCGGGTACATAGCTGTGCATTGGTAGTCAAATGAAGCTAAAGTCCCCTTAAAAGACCCGTTTCTAGCCTCTGTCTGGAAATGCTGCCGTAAGTCAGGGAAGCGGCAGCCTCAAAATAGACATTTCCAGTTGGAGACTGAGAACAAAGGTAAATTCCACTCTATTACCAACTACTTTTGGCAATAAAAGAAACTATTAGAACTTTTTTATGGATCGGAATCTACCGATCTTTTTTATTGTAATATTGCCGATCGCTATCAGCTGAAAATCCCATGAATGGGGCACGGTATGCCGTGCCTCATTAATAAATAGGGGAATAACGCCCTTTATACCAGTAGCTATGGGGTGTCTAGTAAATTAGCTGTTGCTGGTGAGTCAGTACAGGGCATTTCTACTGTGGAGTGATGGAACAAAGTTTCCAGATAAACTCGAGCAGCACGGCGATCGCTATCTCCATTTTGGAGTAAAAACAATGATAGTGCCGCCGTCAGTACTCTGTTTTCATCCCAATCGGGATGGGTTTCTAAGTAATTTTTTAAGGATTCGTGGAGTGTTTCAGGAATTTCTGTAAAGATGCTAACCGTTGATTTCATGAGATTTTCCTCCTATGAGGATAATCAAGAGGGACAAGTTGCTTGCGGTAAAGCGGTTTAAGGCTTTACACGCTCTTTCGTTATCCCGACAATCTGCACTTACATCTAGTAGTAATATATTTTACACGTTTGATGCCAGCGGTTGAACAGAATTATAAAAGCAAGCCGCATCATTGTGCGCCAAAAGGGGGTGGGTTTGTCAATGCTGCGAAATGTTAAAAACGATGGTATAAAAAATAAATGCGAACGACAGAATAGGCGTTTAAGGCAATTTTTTGTTACTTTACTTCATAAAAACTCAGTCCTTAAACTTCTTTGCTACTTATAATCAACAATCCCCAGTAAGACAGCAAGAAGCCTATTAGCTCGTATAGCACCTGTGGAAAACTGCTAAAATCCCTGTGGAAACCCTGTGGAATGAATGAGGAAAATAGTAACCAATGATAAGAATTACAAAAATGTCATCAAATTATGACATTTAAAATTATGAAATTAGCTTCTCAATCTCAGTTATCATCGTGGTTGCCTTCGATACATCCCCAGGTTTGGATTTTCGCAATTGGGAGATTTCTCTCGGAAGTTGGTACCGGCTTTACCCTGTTTTACGCCCCCATCTTTTTTGTCAATCAACTTGGTTTATCTGCAACCAGTGTTGGGGTAGCCTTGGGTAGCGCCTCGATTTCCGGCATCGTAGGGCGGATTGCGGGTGGTTCTTTGGCTGATTCTGAATATTGGGGACGCCGCCGCACTTTGTTGCTAGCGACGGCGATTTCAGCAATTGCTTCTTTAGTTTTAGCTGCAACCAATAATTTCACTTCTTTGGTAATCGGTAGCTTGATTAGCGGTTTAGGGATAGGTTTCTATTGGCCATCGGCTGAAGCTGTGGTTGCTGACGCTAGCCAAATTGACAATCGACGGGAAACTTTTGCGATCGCCAGACTAGCTGATAATCTGGGGTTAGCGATCGGAATTGTGCTGGCTGGGTTTTTAATCGCGATAATTGGGAATTATCGCTGGCTATTTGTGATTGATGCCATCTCTTTTATGGCATTTTTTGGAGTTGTCTATGTAGGAATTAATCAAACGGAACAACAGCAAATAGAGGAACCTGAAAAGACAGAACTTTTTGCTGCTTGGATGGCAGTATTAAGAGATTGGCGTTTCCTGGTCTACATAGTAGTTAATATATTTTTTACAATCTATATTTCTCAAATCCACAGCACCCTACCGCTTTACTTCAAAAATTTTGTTTTTGTAGAAAGTACTACCGAAGGATTTGCTCAAACTACGATTAGCGGATTATTTGCTTGGCATCTGTTGTTCGCAATTATTTGTCAGTTGCCTGTCACCAGCATCTTAAAACGCTGCTCTCACACACTCGCGCTGACTGTTTCCGCCATTCTCTGGGCAATTGGTTTCGGACTGATTTGGGTAAGCGGTACAGCCCCATCTCATCATCTGGTTTGGGTAATATTGGCATTGGGAGTATTTGCTATGGCGATTGTCTCTTACACGCCATCTGCTGCCTCTTTAGTAACTGAGTTAGCCCCAGAAAATCAACGCGGCGTTTATTTCTCCATCAACGCTTTGTGCTGGGCTGTTGGTTCTTTTATTGGTCATCCCTTGGGTGGATGGGCATTAGACCAACCGCAAATTATTACTAATACTTACTGGCTAGGCTTCATTTTGAGTGTAGCGATCGCTGCGGCAATTTTACAGTATCTCAATCGAATTTTGGCTGATTAAGGCGATCTGTTTTTTGCTCTATTGCCGACGTTCTTGGAGCTTGCGATATACCGATTTTAAATCCACTTGATGGTAAGCTAGGGCAACCAAAGTATGATATAGCAAATCAGCCACTTCACCTGCGATCGCATCTGCTTTATCATCCTTAAAAGCCATTACCACCTCAGCCGTTTCCTCAGCAATCTTTTTCAAAATTTTGTTATCACCACCTGCGAATAACTTAGAGGGGGTCGAAGAGGTTTAGTAAGTTATCTTTAATAGGTGTTAATTAAATAGATAGACAAAAATATTTACAGTCATTGCGAGCGAAGCGAAGCAATCTCAGCCCTTGGGATTGCTTCATTCCGCTTCGCTCCATTCGCAATGACATTGTGTAATTAATTCTGTCCGACTACTTAATGCCGAGGTGTATAGATGAGAATAACTGCTGAGGAGTTGTTGCAACAATATGCTGCTGGGGAAAGAGATTTTACTGGGGTTGATTTGAGTGGGGCTGACTTGAGTAGTATCAATCTTAGTGGAGTTAACTTGAGTTTTGCTAATTTGAGTGATGCTAATCTCATCGGTTCCAATTTGAGTTGTGCTAACTTGTTTAGAATCAGGTTGGATAATGCGGAATTGGTTAGTGCTAACTTCGCTGGGGCTGATTTGAGAAGAGCCAAGTTGGAAAGTGTTTACGTAAGAGGAAGTGCTAACTTCGCTGGGACTGACTTTAGAGATGCCTCCCTGACTGTTCTTTTTGAAAGCGTTAATCTGACGGGGGCTGACCTCAGTGGTGCTGATTTGTATAGGTCTTGCCTGGAAGACACTATCTTGAGGGATGCTAACCTGACTGGTGCCGATTTGACTAACGTTTATTTCGAGAACGCTGACTTTACTAATGCCAACCTGTTGAATGCTGATGCCGCTCATTGCACCTTTGACTGTGTTATTCTCCATAACACCACTATGCCAGACGGCAGTATTATTACTGATAACCGTTGGAGTGGATAAGGAATAAAAACTATTCAGCAAAGATTTTTCACAAATCCACGGTAGGATGAATTATTTTTTTGATCTATTGCCGACGTTCTTGGAGCTTGCGATATACCGATTTTAAATCTACTTGATGGTGAGCTAAGGCAACCAAAGTATGATATAGCAAATCAGCCACCTCACCTGCGATCGCATCTGCTTCATCATCCTTAAAAGCCATTACTACCTCCGCAGTTTCTTCACCAATCTTTTTCAAAATTTTGTTATCGCCACCTGCAAATAGTTTACAAGTGTAAGAACTTTCGGTAGGATTATCGCGGCGATCGCATATTATTTGAAACAATTGCGACAGTGTATCTCCTGGTGGTGCAGCAATTTTCCCTTCTATTTGGTGAAAACAACTACGTTCTCCAGTATGGCAGGCAACATCTCCTAATTGTTCTACCCCAATCAGGAGCGCATCACTATCACAGTCATAACGGATACTCTGCACTTTTTGGATATGCCCAGAAGTCGCCCCCTTGTGCCACAATTCTTGCCGAGAACGGCTCCAAAACCAAGTTTCTTCAGTTTCTAAAGTCTTTTGTAACGACTCCTGATTCATCCACGCCATCATCAGGACAGTACCATCTAGATAGTCTTGAACAATTGCAGGCACTAGACCCCGTTCATCGTAGCGAATTTTCTCAACCGGGATAGTGTAATGCAGCGATCGCGAATCGTTAGAAGACATACCAGCTAGTTTGCTCTCATGAGAATAATTTATGGATTCACGATACCATTCAAAATAGGACAGCCGATATGTTTTTTTGAATTAAATATCTAAAGTCAAGTCTTCATTGGACTTGCATAACATAATGTTATTTTTTTGGTTCCGCTAATTTTATAGGATAGAAATTCTAAGCAGTGTTTAACCCTATCCTAAGATAGAGCGTTTTATTGCCCACTGTTAGGAGAGAACTTTGGTAAATACCACAATTAAAACAACAAAATCACAAGAAGTCTTCGCCGCTGCTCAAAATCTCATGCCCGGAGGAGTCAGTTCTCCAGTTCGTGCTTTTAAATCTGTGGGCGGACAACCCATCGTTTTCGATCGTGTCAAAGGCGCGTATATTTGGGATGTAGATGGCAATAAATACATAGACTATGTAGGTACTTGGGGCCCAGCTATTTGCGGTCATGCTCATCCAGAAGTCATTGCAGCGTTGCATGAAGCTTTAGAAAAAGGCACCAGTTTCGGCGCTCCCTCAGTCCTAGAAAATGTTTTGGCAGAAATGGTCATCGATGCCGTTCCTAGCATCGAAATGGTCAGATTTGTTAATTCTGGAACTGAAGCCTGTATGGGAGTTTTGCGGCTGATGCGGGCTTTCACCAACCGAGACAAAATCATCAAATTTGAAGGTTGCTACCACGGACACGCCGATACGTTTCTAGTGAAAGCGGGTTCTGGTGTCGCCACACTTGGCTTGCCAGACTCACCGGGAGTTCCTAAAGCAGCAACTAGCAGCACTCTAACTGCACCTTTCAATGACCTAGAAGCAGTCAAAGCTTTATTTGAAGAAAACCGCGACGAGATTGCCGGTGTCATTCTTGAGCCAGTCGTCGGCAATGCTGGATTTATCGCACCTGATGCTGGCTTCCTAGAAGGTTTACGGGAACTAACTCACGAGTATGGAGCGTTGTTGGTATTTGACGAAGTGATGACAGGCTTCCGCATTGCTTACGGTGGCGCTCAGGAAAAATTTGGCGTCACTCCCGATTTAACAACCTTGGGTAAGGTGATTGGTGGTGGTTTGCCAGTAGGGGCTTATGGTGGTCGCCGAGATATTATGTCAATGGTTGCGCCTGCTGGGCCCGTATATCAAGCTGGAACTCTATCTGGTAATCCCTTGGCGATGACTGCTGGTATTAAAACTTTAGAATTGCTGCAAAAGCCAGGTACTTACGAGTCTCTTGAGCGAATTACTAAAAAACTAGCAGATGGTTTGCTGCAAATTGCTAAAGAAACTGGTCATGCAGCTTGCGGCGGTCAAATCAGCGCCATGTTCGGCTTATTCTTTACCGCTGGCCCAGTTCATAACTATGAAGATGCGAAAAAGTCTGATACAACCAAATTCGGACGCTTCCATCGTGGAATGTTAGAGCGTGGTGTTTACTTAGCACCCTCTCAATTTGAAGCTGGGTTTACATCTTTTGCTCACACAGAAGAAGACATCGAGCAGACTTTAACTGTTGCACGGGATGTAATGTCTAGTCTGTAACCTTTTAAGGATAAGGGATTTCCAAAAAAAGTGTTCTGTTAACTCTTGTGGGGTAGGCATCTTGCCCCACAAATGGATGATTTATCGGAAGTCCCTTTTTTTTTGAGACAGAAACAAGCGTGCGGAGTTTTCGGACTCACTTTAAAAGCATTATTTGCAGAATTTTCAGCAATTAATAGTGTTCAATCCTCTGACGCTGCTGGGGAGCGAAGAAATTTTTTAACAGATTTGCTCTCTACCATCATTACTCAAGAAAGGTCACATCTTCGTCATCATTTCGCAATGGCTTCGTCAATGGAATATGCAATATTTAGCCTACATTAAGATTCATAGTTAATGAGGCAGGATTAATAAATTATAGGGGGTTCAGTCCCTTGCAACTAAGAAATGTCAAGTTTTGTGGCTCTTGTCTGAATCTCCGTTGCAAAACTTAACTTAATTACAAATTATTTTACTTGCCTTTTACAGTTCTCGAAATTCCCTTATACCCCATAGATTACAAAAATTAATACGTAAGAAAGTTCTCACCTTTATGGTGAGAGTTTTGCTTATAGATATTAGATTATCCATCGGGTAAGCTATTTTTTCAGAGTCAGGGTTGGAGCTAACTTTAAAAAATAGACCAGTCATAACTGTAGCTCGTATGGCAGGGCTTACAGAGTAGAAAAAGCTGCCATAAGTATCGTGAAAAAAAGATGGTTCGACCTTGAAGGAGCTATGAAGTGGACGACAATAAGTCATTTTTTGGTCTGCAAAAAATATTAGTTACGTTGCTTGTCTTGAGTGGGAGTGTGAGTGTCAGCACGATGATGCTTATTAAGTCAAGCTCCTCTAATGCTCAAAGTACAGAGAATATAAATGCAAACAATCAACCAAGCAAAGTTGGAATTGAGCAGCAGATTGAAGAACTAAAAGCGACGATGCTTAGAAGTTGGCAGCAACAAGTACAAACAAAAGGTTTTTCATATACTGTGCCACAGCGTTTTCAAGGAGCAATAGTTGATGCGGCAAAATTGACTCCCGAACAGAAAGTAATTGCGCTCACCTTTGATGATGGGCCATGGCCTCAAAGTACCGGGCAAGTACTAGATATTCTCAAAAAAAATCAGATTAAGGGGACATTTTTTCTGATTGGGCAAAACGTGAAGAATTATCCAGGCTTAGTAAAGCGGGAAATTGCTGAGGGTCACGTAATTGGTAATCACACTTGGCATCATTGGTATCAATTCTTAAATCCACAAGCAGCTGCCTATGAAATTGACCACACAGCAGACTTGATTTATCAAGTGACAGGGATTAAAACAAATTTATTTCGACCACCAGGGGGAATCATGCACAATGGGGTGGCTAGTTACGCTAGAAATAGCAAATATGCCATCATTCGCTGGTCGTCTGACTCTGTAGACTACTCACGTCCTGCTGTACCAAAATTAATTAATAATGTGTTTAGGAGGGCCAAGCCAGGTGGAATTGTGCTAATGCATGATGGTGGTGGTAATCGCTCTAAAACTGTGCAAGCTTTACCAGAAATTATTGCCAACTTTCGGAAACAGGGCTATAGGTTTGTTACTATTCCTGAACTTTTAGAAATGCAAGATCGAGATCAAAAGCTGACAGCAAACAAAAAAACCGTCCAAAACTAACATCTGAACGGAATTTTAACGTATTAATATTTTATGCCAATCTAGTAATGTTACCAGTTGTGCTGATACCTTACAACTACAAGTCAGGAGGTAAAATCACCTGATCGATTGCGTGGATTACACCGTTACTACCTGTGATATCTGCCTGTGTTACTTTAGCATCATTAACAGTTACACCGGTAGCAGGATCGACTTTAACGTTGATTGCGCCACCTTCGAGGCTTTTAACTTCACCAGACTTTAAATCAGTAGACAATACCTTACCAGCAACCACATGGTAAGTTAAAATCTTGAGCAATACTTCTTTGTTATCTGGCTTTAATAATTCTTGCAAAGCATCTGCTGGTAACTTAGCAAAAGCTGCATCTGTGGGTGCAAAAATAGTTAAGTTATCTTTGCCTTGCAGAGTTGCGCTTAATCCTGCTGCTTTTAAAGCCTTGGTCAACGTGGTAAAGGAAGCGTTTGACTCTGCCAAGGCTAACAAGTTTTTGCCTTGATTGCTACTTGCCCCTGGTTTTGGTGGAGTTGTGGTCGGTGTCTCAGTGGGTGGAGTACCTGGAGTGACGGGTGTAGGTTCACTAGGTGTAACACTAGGTGTAACACTACCACCACCACGGTTATAGGGAGGCTCGTTGAAAATACTTGGTCTGGGATTTACCGTTCCACCACTTTTCTGTGCTACTGGTTTGCGTTTGGTATTGCCCTTTTCGATTTGGGAAACGGCTTCAGTCGGTGCGTATTGAGTGTTTGCTTGAAGCCGTTGACCTTGGTTATAAGGAGCTTCGTTGAAAATACTGGGGTTAGGATTTAGTACCTCTTTCGCATCAGATGGTAAAGTAATGAGGACGCTGAAACTAGTAAATCCTGCTATGCCTGCCAACGCGGTCAGAAATTTGCTGTAATTTGTCTTCATAAATTTTGTTTTTTTTGTCCACACATTACATAAAGATTTATAACATTTTGCTATGCACAAAATCTAACTCAAGAGGGAAGTAAGGTTTTTCTCTAGAAGAGTTTGTGCTAGTGAGGTTAAATATTTAACCCCGATTCACGCCGATCGGGATGAAATATATCTACCATATATTTCATGTAAATTGAGCAAATTTTCTCCATCACAC
Source organism: Nostoc sp. DSM 114167 (assembly GCF_052692655.1). NCBI lineage: Bacteria > Bacillati > Cyanobacteriota > Cyanophyceae > Nostocales > Nostocaceae > Nostoc > Nostoc sp. DSM 114167. The sequence goes on along the minus strand of NZ_CP195116.1, from coordinate 235,545 downwards.
CAAAATTTAAAAATCCCACTCGGTGTAAAGTAAATTCTCAGAAAGTGTGAAAATCTCACCTCTACAAGTTATGAGTTACGATGAGCTTCGAGAAAGATTATACTTAAAAGACAATTTATATACATACCTGTACGTAAATCAATAGTTGATTCATAAATCCTGAATTACATAGAGAAGAAAACTATATTTCAGAATCAACCATTGATTATTCAGCAAAAGCACAGAAATTACTTTCCGAAATCTTTTAACGTAGGCTAACGCTGACGAAGATTGCAGTAACTGTTGAAGACCGACGAATGAGGGGTTATGTCTATTTATATATAGGAATCCGCTTTGATTTGGAGAAATTAGTTGCGTTGGGAGGGGATAAAGAACAGGGGAGAAGGAATAAAAGTGTACTAAGTTTTTTTCACGCAATCAAATACGAGTCATATATATGCTGAATTAAATTACTTAGTTATTTGATATTTTAATCAATCAGAAAACAATATTTTTTTGAATCGATAATTTTATTTTGCCAAAAATCAGGCATCGGTTAAACCTTAATGTCAATTAAATAGACAGTTAACCAACTAATACCAATAAAAATTACTAAAACTAAAGATACAATTGTAAAGTTAATAAGTTGACCAGTTACAAGAGATAGAACACATGCTGGAATTATACCAATGGGAACTCTCTCAATACTCAGAGAAAGTGCGCCTAATTCTAGATTTTAAAGGACTAGATTACCGCAAAATAGAGGTTACGCCTGGGATTGGACAAGTGGAACTGTTCCGGCTGACTGGTCAAAGACAAGTGCCTGTATTAAAGGATCGTCATAAATATATTGCGGATTCTACGGAAATAGCTAAGTATTTAGACTTAGAGTATCCCGATCGCCCCATAATACCGCAAGATCCTAAACAACGGGGTTTAACTTTATTAATAGAAGAATGGGCGGATGAGTCCATAGGCATCAAAGGTCGCAAAGCACTATTTGCAGCCGTAAGTCAAGATCAAAATTTCCGTAAGTCTTTATTACCCACGTCAACACCAGATATATTTAAAAGTCTGGTTCAAGGAGTACCTAGTGACTTACTGACAGTGTTGGGTTTTGGCGTAGGTTACAGCCCAGATGTGATACAGTCAGCGATCGCATCTTTAAAACAAGACTTAGAAGCCTTAACGTTATTATTGGCAGATAGTCCTTATTTAACAGGAGATGAGCCGACTTTAGCTGACTTAGCCGTGGCTGGCTTATCGATATTGCTCAAGTTCCCCTCTGGTCCCTATCTGGATTTACCAGCTTCTATCAGAGGTAAAGGATTGCCAATCTTTGCCGAGAATATAGATTATGAACCATTCTTTACCTGGCGCGATCGCCTTTATGCCCAATTCCGCAAACCGTTAATTAGTACCACTCCATCAACAGGAAGTGCGCCAACCTCGATTCAGATTGATTAGATAATAGGGCATAGGGAATTGGGCATGGGGCATAGGGGATGGAAAAGAAAAACAAATGACCAATACTTCGACTACGCGGTAGTTGAGCGCAGTCGAAACTCAGTACAAGTGACCAATGACCAATACTTCTCTACGAGAGGCTGCGCCAACGACTACGCTCAGTACAAGTGACAAATGACAAATACTTCGACTACGCTCAGTACAAGTGACAAATGACTAATCAGATGAATTCGGCACAACCATTAGGTTCGGTCATTCAAGGTTCTCTAACTGAAGGTTTAGAAGTCCGATTGCATCCTGACATTTCTGTAGAAGATATGCGGGTGGGTAAATTTCTTGTTGTGCAAGGGATGCGATCGCGTTTTTTTTGTATGCTGACAGATGTAGCATTGGGAGCTGCTAATGCCCGAATTATTGCTAATCCCCCTAATTGGGAAGACACTTTTTTACGAGATGTTTTAGCTGGAAGTGGTACTTACGGTACTATCAACCTCGCGCCGATGTTGATGTTTACTCCCGAAACTGAAGAATCTTTCTCCCCAACAAATGGCAAATCGGCCAATCCTTTCCTCCCATCGGTGACTGGTTTAGCTTCATTTGTGCCACAAACCAGCACGACGATAGAATTGTTGCCGGTAAAAACTATTCCTAGCCACTTTAGCCAAGTTTACGATGCAAGTGTTGACGATTTTCGCCGAGTATTTGGTTGGGAAGATGACCCCCAAAGGCGCAACTTTTCCATCGGTAAACCTTTGGATATGGATGTGCCCGTTTGTATCGATTTGAATCGCTTCGTGGAACGGAGTAATGGAGTTTTTGGGAAATCTGGTACTGGTAAATCTTTTCTAACTCGGCTACTTTTAGCTGGCGTTATCCGAAAAAATGCGGCAGTTAACTTGATTTTTGATATGCACTCTGAGTATGGCTGGGAAGCCGTTGCAGAAGGTAAAAATGTCAATACTGTTAAAGGCTTAAAGCAACTTTTTCCTAGTAAGGTAGAAGTTTATACCCTCGACCCGGAATCGACAAAGCGTCGGGGTGTGCGTGATGCCCAAGAACTTTATTTGAGTTACGAGCAAATTGAAGTTGAAGATATTAAATTATGTGGTCGAGATTTAGGACTTTCTGACGCAGCCTTGGATAATGCCAATATTTTGTTTAATGAGTTTGGCAAGTCTTGGATTGTCCAGCTGTTAAATATGACTGGTGAAGACATTAAGATGTTCTGTGAGGAAAAGCCGGGACACCCAGGTTCAATTAACTCTTTACAGCGCAAACTCCTACGCTTAGACAGCTTGAAGTATATGCGAGCAGTTTGCCCGCAGAATTACATTAGTAAAATTGTGCAATGCCTGGAATCTGGGAAGAATGTTGTGATAGAATTTGGTTCCCAGTCTAATATGCTCTCTTATATGTTGGTGACGAATATGATCACCCGCCGTATTCACGAGCATTACGTCAAGAAAGCAGATAAATTCCTGCAAAGCAAAAATCCTAGCGATCGCCCAACGCCACTGATGATTACCATTGAAGAGGCGCACCGCTTCCTTGACCCAGCTATTGTCCAAAGTACTATCTTTGGGACTATTGCCCGCGAGCTGCGGAAGTATTTTGTCACACTTTTGGTAGTCGATCAACGTCCATCAGGCATAGATAATGAAGTTATGTCCCAAATTGGGACTCGCATTACCGCTTTGCTGAATGATGAAAAAGACATTGAGGCGATTTTTACAGGTGTATCTGGCGGTAGCGGACTGCGATCGGTATTGGCAAAGCTAGACTCGAAACAACAAGCTTTAATATTGGGTCACGCCGTTCCTATGCCCGTAGTAGTCCGTACCCGTCCTTATGACGCAACTTTTTATGCCGAAATTGGTGAGCCAGCTTGGGAAGAAAAACCTGACGCAGAAGTATTCGCCGCTGCGGAACTAGCCAAAGCTGACCTGGGATTTTAGATTGTCTTTTGTCCTTTGTCCTTTGTCCTTTGTCACTTGTACTGAGCGAAGTCGTTGGCGCAGCCTCTCGTAGAGAAGTATTTGTCCTTTGTAAATGACCAATACTTCTCTACGAACGCTAACAGCGTGTCAAAGACAGAGATTACGCCAACGACTTACCTCGGCTTTGCTACCTCGACTTCGCTCGGCACAAGTCGGCACGAGCCGCTCAGTACAAGTGACCAATGACCAATACTTCGACTACGCTCAGTACAAATGACCAATGACCAATACTTCGACTACGCTCAGTACAAATGACCAATGACTAATGACAAATGACTAATTCGTAACATCCCTCCATTGTCACAGCAAATTAAGTTCGGTTATCCGGCTAGTTTTTGGCAACAGAAGAGGGGTTTTTGGCGTCACTATAGATATAGTCAATAATTTCAAGGAAATTTAAAATTTTTTTCTATAACGGCTGCTTTTGAATTATAATAATAGGTTTTATCTAAAGATAGTTTACTATTTGCCTGATTTGTCGTATTATAAGTTAAGTAAAACTCATACCGACTTCGGATTTACCGCTCGGTGTTAGTAACTGTCCAAGAGAATAATTCTCAAAAATAACCAGCGTGCTTATAAAAGATTGAAAATTTAGGGAAGGTAGGGGAACCTATCATTGGGGGCTTACCGTCTTAACAACGGCTGTATCTAATTAACTGATTGCTTTTGATAGCTCCCGATATTTCGTGATAGATGTACTACTTCTCCCCATCCATTTTAGTAATAAAACATACATTATCTTTACGAAGTAGAGGACATCGCACCAATGCCTACTGTCAATACCCAAACGGAAAACCTCAACACCAAATTCACGGCTGATATGGTGCGAACCTATCTGCGAGAAATTGGTCGTGTACCACTGCTAACCCGCGAACAAGAAATTGTCTTTGGGAAGCAAGTGCAACAAATGATGGCGCTGATCGACGCTAAGGAAGCTTTGGCGAAGAAGTTGCAACGCGAACCGGATATGTCAGAGTGGGCTGACTACGTTCAACAATCGGAAACCGAGGTGCAGCAAACAGTGGCACAAGGTAAGCGGGCAAAGCAAAAAATGATCGAAGCGAATTTGCGCTTGGTCGTAGCTATTGCTAAAAAGTATCAAAAGCGAAATATGGAGTTTCTGGATTTAATCCAAGAAGGAACACTAGGGTTAGAGCGGGGTGTGGAGAAATTTGATCCGATGAGGGGTTATAAGTTCTCGACTTACGCTTACTGGTGGATTCGCCAAGCAATTACTCGGGCGATCGCTCAACAAGGACGTACTATTCGCTTACCGATCCACATTACCGAGAAACTGAACAAAATCAAAAAAGTGCAGCGCGAGTTGGCTCAAAGCTTGGGGCGATCGCCGACTCCAGCCGAAATTGCCAAAGCATTAGAACTAGAACCTGCTCAGATTCGCGAGTACCTGAACATGGCTCGTCAACCAGTTTCTTTGGATGTGCGAGTTGGTGAGAACCAAGATACTGAGTTGCAAGAAATGCTCGAAGATGATGGCCCATCACCAGAGTATTACACCAACCAGGAATTCTTACGCCAAGACTTGAACAATCTGCTAGCAGAACTAACACCGCAACAGCGAGAAGTTGTAGCCCTGCGCTTTGGTTTAGAAGATGGTAATGAAATGTCATTGGCAAAAGTTGGTGAGAGATTAAATCTCAGCCGCGAACGCGTTCGTCAGTTAGAGCATCAAGCTTTGGCTCATCTGCGTCGCCGTCGTGCCAATGTCAAAGAATACGTTGCTAGCTAAAAATAGAGACGCAACATTTTGCGTCTCTACACCACCTTGGTAATGCGCCCCCTGAATTCAGGGGGCGATTTTTTTTGCAGAAAACCAGAAAAATGTGTGCTTGCTTCCCCGTAGGCGAATTTTTTATCAGTTTAAAGGTCAAAAGGCTTTGAATTTGAAATTCTCTGTCTTAGAACTATCCCTTAAAAGCTAATGACAGGAGCTAGCTTTTCTATCATTCGTCATATTGTTTACATAGAGCGGTAATTTCCAGTTACTCTACATTCAATCCGACCAGTCTCTCCTTGCCCATTTCCACCACGAGCATTGTAACCAACTACAACTTTCACAGGTATGCCAACTGTAACATTTGCTCCGACATCAGCAAGAAAAACGGAGCGCTCTTCGTACTCAAATCTAGAAATAGAGCAACCTGAGCCAGTTCCACGTTCGTCTAGTGTTTCAACTTTAACTGAATCAGGGATAATAGCCCAAGGTACATTAGGTGTTTCTGAAGGCTGGTCAGGCCATATAAACTCACCAGAGCATGATTTACGCCCACTTATAATACTTGTAGAGCCAGAAGTACACCCTCCCTCTTCACTAAAGGGTCTTTCTATTGATTCTGAAAAGGCGGGAGCAACGACCATAGTAGAAAGAGTAGAAAGAATAGAAAAAGCAAAAAAAAGTTTTTTCATAGTTCACCAAATTTTAATTAATTAACTCATCCTATCTAGCGGTGGAAAGCTGTCTTGTAGTATAGTTTTGATAATCATTTCCACTTGTGCCGAAATAGTAATCAGCCATATCTTTGCCCTCAGTAATATGGTTACATTCTTGATCGCTCTGATCTTAGATAGATACTAAAGGACTAGTATCAGGTTTGTCGGTCGGAAAAGGTCGGGAAAAGGTCGGGTTCTTTTTCGTAGATTTACGTAAACTTTTGACAAAAAATCAAGTTTATAGTGTGAATATTGTAGTGAGCCTGTATTACTACGGAGAGAAATGACGGTTGAAGAAGCGATCGCAATAGTTGAGCAATTATTGCAACGAGGATGCTTAACGAGAGCGCAAGAGATTGTATTTCGCTACGCTTGGGAAGGGAAAACTTATCTAGAAATGGCGCGAGCAGTCACTTATGACCCTGGTCACATCAAAGACGTTGGCTCGGAATTATGGCGATCGCTCTCTCAAGCTTTGGGCGAAAAAGTTACCAAAAATAACCTGCAAGGAGTCCTGAAGCGAACTGTACAGCGACAACAGGACATAAACACCTCCTCAACCTTGAATTTTCAACCCTTTACGAACTATACAAATTGGGGGGAAGCAATCGACGTTTCCCAGTTCTATGGACGTACTACAGAATTAGAAACCCTCAGCCAATGGATTGTAAGAGATCGCGCTCGTGTAGTCACACTATTAGGTATGGGTGGTATGGGCAAAACCGCGCTCTCTGTAAAGTTAGCAGAACAATTGCAGGGAGAATTTGAATATGTGATTTGGCGATCGCTCCGACACGCACCTTTTTTTCACGACAAGGTGATGGAATGCATCAAAATTCTTTCCGATCGACAAGTTACCACATTGCCTGCTTCCCCCTATGAGCAAATTACTTGTTTAATCGATTATCTCCGCAAATATCGATGCTTGCTGATTCTGGATAATTTCGACACATTATTGGAGCAAGGTAAAGGGACAGGCTGTTACCGTGAGGGCTATGAACCCTACGGCGAACTTCTGTGGCGATCAGGAGAAACTGGGCATCAAAGCTCTGTCCTGCTCACCAGCCGGGAAAAACCTCCTGAAGTCGCTGCCTTGGAAGGTGATGGTTTGCCAGTCCGTACCCTTGTTTTATCAGGATTAGAAGTCACAACCGGGCAAACAATTCTGAAACTCAAAGGGCTATCAGGCTCCGAGGACGAAACCCGCCAACTGGTTGAGTGTTACGGTGGTAATCCCCTAGCTTTGAAAATTGCCGCCACTTCCATTCGGGACTTGCATGAAGGTAACATCGCCTGCTTCTTTTCTGAAGGCACAACTGTATTTCAAGGCATTGGCAATCTTCTAGAACAACAATTCAAAAGACTCTCCACATCTGAGCAGCTAGTAATGTACTGGCTGGCAATTAATCGGGGCAAGCTTTCCTCGACAGAATTGCAAACAGCTCTTACACCAATATTGCCTAAGCCTAAGTTAATGTCAGTCCTCGAATCTTTACGCTGGCGTAGCTTGATAGAAAGCAATGCTGGAGGATTCACACAGCAACCTGTGGTGATGGAATATGTGACAAAGTGCTTGATTGAGCAAGTCTGCAAGGAAATCGTCACAGAATCACCGCAATATCTGCTGACTTATGCTTCGATGCAAGCCCAAGCAAAAGACTACATCCACGATAGTCAAATTCATCTGATTGTAAGACCTATCCTAAATCAACTACGAATAACCCTTGGCTCTGCCGATCGGCTTGAGGATAAACTTGACAGACTAGTTAGAAAGCTCCAAAATGAAAAACCCCATCCACAAGAGGACGAAGTTTTTAGGCATAGGGAATGGGGTAAGCAGATAAGAGAGCGCAGGAACAAGGCAGGCTCAAACAGTCAGAAGCAATCCCATACCATTCTGGCTTCGCCTAGATAAGAGAGCGCGGGAACAAGGTAGACTCAAACAGTGTTTGGGCAGTTGCGGTGAGTCCAGATTTTCAACAAACGTTGAGACAGGTAGTAACTTTAAAAACTTTAGGAGCGCTGGAAGTGAATTGATACAGCAAAATTCAGAATTCATAATTCAGGAGTATGTAACCTGAGTTCGGGATAAGGAAAAGGACAGGTAGTAAGCTGAAAATAACAACAAATCCAGCAACCTGTCCTATGTTTAGTTTAGATGCTTTGTTCTGTCATGTAGATGATTTCTGTAAAGCGTTTGAAGCTCAATGGCACAGAAAACTGTTAAATCATGGATGAATAAAACGTGTAAGAGCGAAAAGCTTGTGTTTAAGTGAAATAATGACAATTATCATCGCTTTTCATCAAAATCACTACCGGAATTTCAAACATTTTTATTTGAATCAGGTGAAACAGCAGTGGAGTTCTGCGTTTCCAGGTCTTCCTTCTTATCAACGATTTATTGAATGGATACCATCAACTTTAATACCTTTATGCGTCTATCTGAAGCATTGTTTCGGACAATATACGGGTATCGGCTTTATCGATTCAACCTGCTTGAAGGTATGTCATAATCGTCGGATTTCTCGGCATAAGGTATTTAAAGGTTTAGCCTCTCGTGGCAAGACTTCCGTGGATTGGTTTTTTGGTTTTAAGCTTCATATTGTTGTCAATGAGCTTGGTCAACTCTTAAATGTGACTCTTACTCCTGGTAATATTGATGACCGTAAACCCGTACCAGATTTACTGTGTAAGCTTTTTGGCAAAATATTTGGCGTTAGCGAAGCTTACCGAAGGTATCGCGGCTATGTTTCTGAAAAACTTGCTTCTCAGCTTTTGGAAGAGTTCGGAATCCAATTTTTCGCTAAACCCCGTCGCAATATGAAGAATAGGCTGATGCGTCTTCATGACAAACTTTTGTCCCGTAAACGCTCAATTATTGAAACGATTAATGATCAACTCAAAAACATTTCTCAGATTGAACATTCTCGACACCGAAGCCCCGTTAATTTTTGCGTTAACGTTCTTTGCGGATTAATCGCTTATTGTCATCAACCTAAGAAACCTAGCCTTCAACTGGAGTGGCTTTTACCTCCTTATCTTTAACCCGAACTCAGGTTATGTATCTCATTTTCGTTGAAATCTGCTGTATATATCCCAGTCCCTAATCCCCAACCAGTTCACTTAGTTGAAAAACGTTTTAAATCTTGTAAAACTGCGGTAGCTGATTGATAGCGATCGCTAAAATGATAGCAAACCATTTTATCTAAAATTGCCGCTAATTCTTCACTTACTTGCACGGTTTGTCGCCACATCACATTCCCCGTTTCTGGATCTGGGTGGAGTTCTTGCGGTGGTATCCCAGTTATAGCTTGAATAGCAATCATTCCTAAAGCATAAATGTCACTACATAAGCGGGGATGACCGGCAAATTGTTCTGGAGGTGCATAACCCCGCGTCCCAATGGCTACTGTGGCTAATTCTGTTTGCTCGCTACTCGGCGGTTGCATCAATTTCACAGCACCAAAGTCAATCAATACCAGTCGATTATTCTGAGCGCATCTAATAATATTAGTCGGTTTGAGATCCCGATGAATCACTCGATGTTGATGAACAAATTCTAGAACTTCTAAAACTTGTTTAAGCATTTCCATCACAAATGATTCGTTTTGCACATTTTGTACGGGTGGTAATTCTTCGCTTAGGGTATGCCCCTCAATATATTGTTGAATTAAATAAAATTCTTGATTATCTTCAAAATAAGCAAGTAGTTCAGGAATCTGATGATGTTTACCCAAAATTTCTAAAATTTCAGCTTCACTATGAAACAATCTGCGGGCGACTTGCAAAAATCGTGTATCTTGACGGGCTGGCATTAACTTTTTAACTACACAAGTAGGATTACCGGGTCGTTGAGTATCCTGTGCTAAATAAGTCCGACCAAATCCACCTGCACCAAGAGTTTGAGAGATTTTGTAGCGTCCACTCAAAAGCAAATCACCTGATTTTATTTCGGGTGAATCAACTGGAGGAAGAAAGTCAACAGACGAGTCGGGAATTGCTGTTTTATCTTCTAAGAGTATATTTAATTGGGCGATTGCTTCTTGTTGTTTTTCAACTTGCAGAACAATCACCTGAGTTTGCTGTTGATTTTGGTAGCTAGTATAAGCGATCGCACAGATACTACTAATCGCCAAAGCAAGGGCAGGAGGGATTAATGGCACCCATCCAGCTTGTAAAAACAAAGCAACGCAGATTAATACTAAGCCAAATAGAGTTATCCCTACCACCACTAGCAAAAGCAGCGGATTTTGCCACCGCAATACTAAAACACCACCTAATAGCGACCAGCCCCACACCCAAATAAGTTCTACCCAGTCGGGCCAATACCAAATCAAGGGCCGCCCATCCAAAACTGTACTGATGAGTTGACTTGCTATCTGTGCATGAATAAACAGAGCAGGCATTCTAGCTGGTTGATCTGGTAACGCGCTGTAGGGCGTATAAAAGCCACTTGGAGGGATATTAGCTGCTGTAGTGCCAATAATTACCAGACGGTCTTTGAATAAACTGGGGTTGACTCGATCGCTAAGAACATCTGTGAGGCTTACTTGGTCGGCGAGGCTATTGGGGTGACGGTAATTTAATAATATTTGATAGCCCTGTGTATCCAAATGTTGGTAGCCACCAGAATTAGGTTGTAAACGCACAAACAAGGTTTTACCTAAGATAAAATCTCCTTTTTTAGTGAAATCGTATTCAATACCTTGTTTTTCTAGATAATTAATTGCAATTAATGCACCAAATGCAAATGATGTTGTACATTTCTTGTCTGTAGAGTTGGCAAATAATAAAGTGCGGCGGAGACTTTGGTCGTTTTCATTGTCAGCGACCACATCGCTAAACCCAACATTATCTATATGGACATTTGGCGGCGGGGGAATTTCATCTCTACCCAAACTGCTGAACAAACAGGTAGTGACAATGTTATCTTGATTTTGGAAATTAGCCGCTAAATTCTTGTCTTCTGGTCGGAAAAGATATAAACCAACAATTCGCGGTTGATAAGACTCTATTTTCTTTAATAACTGATTGATTGTCCGATCTGATAGAGGCCATTTCTCGCGTTTGATATCTTTATCAGTAATTTTTACTAGTAAAATCCGCCGATCGGGTGCTTCTGATGGACGCGATCGCAACATCCAATCGTAAACTCTTAACTCCCAAGGCTGTAACCATTTGAGTTCCCGAACTCCCCAGATAAAGGCAGTAACTCCTATACTGGTAACAAAAATAATTTGCAGCCAACTTTTGCTCTTAGAAGTTTCACGGGAATCCTGAACTTTGACAAAAGGTACGCGGAGTTTTTCTAATAGTCCACTAATCACGGCGTTGAGGCGGTAGCCTGAATTGGATAGATGTTGTAAGTGCAGAAGTCAATTTTGGGAATCTAGGTTAAAAGCTAATTAACCTAAAGCTCCTATTAATGTAACAATTTACTTGTTAGTTAGAGACTTTGACGTATTCCTACTTTTAAAGCAAGCTTACGCCCAGCGTCAACCATAGAATCAGACAAGCCCTAATCATCTGTTTGAGATGTTTGAACATCTTCAACAGGATTGCTAATTGGGAAAGAAATCGGATTAGTAGATGGAGTTAGTGAATCTAACTGAGGTTGTTCAAGTGATGCTTCAATGCTGGAATCTGAAAAATAGGAGCCAACAATTTTATCATAGTTAGAAGCAACAGCTAAAAAAGCGCCACCCAAAATATAGATAGGTAATGGCAGATTAAATTCTTGCAACCAGTCAAACAGTTCTGCTAAGGCAAACAGCACCAAAAAGCAAGCAAGCCAAACCTTCATATTCTTATCCCCTGAATTGAAACAATTCTATTACTAGCTTAAATAGCTTGCATAATAATTGATGTAATACATAATCACCAACTTACAAGAGACCTCTTGGCATTTGTGCTTTTTGCACTCTTGGGGAAAAGGTTTTGGTTAAAGGGGAAGAGGATAATACAGAACCTTTTCCCCTTCCCCCTTTCCCTTTTCCCGACTTATGCAAGAAGTCTAAGGTCTATAGCTGTAGACAGATGGAGTCAAAGTTATAGCATCTGCTATATCTAATCGAACAGCCAAGGATTGACAGTTGGTTCGTAGACTCGGTAGTGCCTCAAACTCTTGTGGGGTGGGCCGAAAAGCCATTGGTGTCAAGTTAAGGCACAAGCCCAAATGTCAAAGGTACGTTCGTTGAATTCGGGCGGTCGTTTATTGAATTCGGGCGGTCGTTTATTGAATTCGGGCGGTCGTTTATTGAATTCGGGCGGTCGTTTATTGAATTCGGGCAGTCGTTTATTGAATTCGGGCAGTCGTTTATTGAATTCGGGCAGTCGTTTATTGAATTCGGGCGGTCGTTTATTGAATTCGGGCGGTCGTTTATTGAATTCGGGCGGTCGTTTATTGAATTCGGGCAGTCGTTTATTGAATTCGGGCGGTCGTTTATTGAATTCGGGCGGTCGTTTATTATTTTTGTTCAATTTTAATTTGAGGAGGATAAAACCTAAACAAAAAAGACTTTTCATCCAGTAAAGAGCGATGCACTGAGCCGGTCGTTGTGTCCCTAGCTATACTAGTTGACCCCAGTGATTTCATTTTAACTTGACACTAATGGCAACATGAGCGCCTAGCTTATGCAAGTTTATTTGTGGAACAGCTGATCACCCCAGACCTTGCACAGGTCTTATATCAAGTTCGGCTAATTAGTTATAATTCCCAAATCTATGCAGAAAGCCTAAAAACCCCTCCCCTCTGCTCCTCTGCTCCTCGGTCACTGAGCGTAGCCGAAGTGCTGCCCCCCTGCGGTCTTAATGATAAGTCTTTAACCGAACACGATATTAGCTAAGATCGGCGATGCTTTTGTCATATTGGATCGTGAATGGCGCTACACCTACGTTAATGACAAGCTAGCTCAATTAGCTAATTTACTCCAAATGATGAGTGCGATCGCCACTAAAATTGGTCAGTTCATTGAGCAGCAGCGAAGCTCGTCACTACTGCGAGAAAGGGAGGAAAAATATCGTCAGATTTTTGAAATTCCAGGTGTCTCGATTGGAGAGGAAAATTCTACCATTGTTAAGTAGGTGGGTGGAAAAATTGATCGTTGAGATCGGGCAGGAGGAAAGAGAGTTTTAGCCTAGTTAATTTTTCTTCATATAGTATGGTTTTATTGTGCCGACTTACTTAAAGATTTAATTGATAACCTGAAAGCTCGAGAGGTTACAGATTTGCGACAAGATTTGGATGAACAGCAGCAAATAGAAGAAAATCTGCGTCATAGTGAAGCACGCTACCGCTCACTGGCAGAAGCAAGCGCATCCATCGTTTGGAGCGCCGGGCCTTGGGGCAACGTTGTTGACGAGATTCCGACTTGGGAGGCGTTCACTGGGCAAAGTCCCGAACAATACAAAGGATGGGGTTGGTTTGACGCTCTGCACCCAGATGACCGGACATCTGTAGCTGCTATTTGGAGACAAGCCTTTTTTGGGCGCAGCGTTGCAGTTGCCGAGTATCGCGTTTTGCGGCATGACGGCGAATACCGTGACATGGCTATACGCGGTGTGCCTATACTTGACGAATCAGGCGAAATCCAGGAATGGGTGGGAATGTGTGTGGATATCAGCGAACGCAAGCAAGCTGAGGCAGAACGCGAGCAGCTGCTGGCGCTACTGAAAACAGAACAGACTCGTTTGGTTGAAGCTAACGTTCTGCTTGATACCCTCTTTAATAACGCCCCTGTAGGTATTGGTCTATGGGATGAGAAATTGAGATACGTTCGCTTGAATGACGCTTTAGCTGAGATTAACGGTTTTCCTCAAGAAGCGCATATCGGTAAGACCGTCGCTCAAGTGCTACCTGGGGTAGATCCTGGGGTGATGGAAGCTTTACACCATGCGATCGAGACGGGAGAATCTATTACCCAAGAGGCCAGTGGAGAGACACCCGCCGCACCTGGAAAGCAGCGGCACTGGTTGGTAAATTATTATCCGATTAAACTACCAAGTGATATTACTTGGGTGGGTGCAATCTGCCAAGAAATCACGGAGCGCAAGCAAGCAGAAGTCGAGCGGGAACAGCTGTTTGAGCGAGAGCAAGCGGCTCGTGTTGAGGCTGAAACTGCCAAAGAGCAAGTTACCAAGATTTTAGAGAGCATCACTGACGGGTTTCTTGCCTTTGATAGTGAGTGGCGCTTTACCTATCTCAATCATGAGGGAAGCAGAACTTTGGGGCGTTCCTGCGAGGATCTGCTCGGAAAAAATTTGTGGTCAGAGTTTCCAGAACTGGCTAATACTAGCTTTGGTCAACTTTATCAAAGCGCAGTTGCTCTAGGAATGCCGCTTGAGCTTGAAGATTATTACCCACCCTTTGATGCATGGTTTGCAGTTCGCGCCTATCCTTCAGCCACAGGGTTATCACTTCATTTCCGTAACGTTAATCTACGCAAGCAGGCAGAGGCAAAACTGCGCGAGAGTGAGGCGTGTTTTCGGCTGCTGGCTGAGAATTCAACTGATATTATTTCCCGCCACACAGTAGATGGAATTCTTCTGTATGTTTCACCAGCTTGCCATACAGTATTGGGGTATCAACCAGAGGAACTAGTCGGTCATCCCAGCCAGGAGTTAGTTCACCCCGACGATTTGGCAGAGATTGCCAGGAATTACCCAGTCAATGCCGATTTACCAGATATTTATACCGTTACTCACCGCGCTCGTCACAAAGACGGGCATTATATCTGGTTGGAAGCAACTATTCGAGCTATTCGCGATCGCCAAACTCAAGAAATTTTAGAGATGCAAGGGTCTTCGCGAGATATCACTAAGCGCAAACAAGTGGAAGAGGAGCAGCGTTTCTTGGCTGAAGCTAGTGGGATTTTGGCTGCATCATTGGACTATGAAACAACCCTAGCAGGTTTGGCGCGTCTAGCAGTGCCGGAAATCGCTGATTGGTGCTTAGTTGATATTATTGGTGACAATCAATTAGTTCGCCGGCTTGCAACAGCCCATGCCAATCCAGAGAAACAAGAATTGGTAGAACAGTTACAAAATTATCCGCCTGATTTGACACAAACAGCAGGTATTGCGAAGGTAATACGGACAGGCAAATCACAAATTACTCATTTTATTTCTGAGGAACAGCTCCAAGGGTTAACCCACAACGCTAGTCACTTCAAAGTCCTGCAAGAACTAAATCCAACATCTGGGATGAGTGTACCGCTAATCCTTCGAGGACGAGTGCTGGGTGCTATAACTTTGGTATCTTCTTCAGGTCGTTTCTATGATCGCAAAAGCCTGATGTTAGCTGAAGAGTTAGCTGGTCGAGCGGCGATCGCCGTTGATAATGCCCGACTCTACAGAGAAGCCCAGCAATCTCAACAGGCGGCTTTACGCGCAGCATCTCGCACTACCCGTCTGCAAGCCATTACCGCTGCCCTTTCTGAATCTTTAACTCCAACACAAGTCGCTGAAGTAATTGTGGAGCAAAGTATAGCAGCTTTGGGAGCTAGTTCTGTTTTTGTGGCACTACTGACTCAAAGCGGCACTGAATTAGAACTGATCCGAACTGTTGGCGGGCAACAAGAAATAGTAGATTCATGGCGTCGATTCTCGATTAATGCATCCGCGCCACTGGCAGAAGCAGTAAGAACTAAGCAGCCTATTTGGGAAGAACCAAGCGAAGCGAGGATTACTCGTTACTCAAATCTTGCCAAAGAATATGCTCAGTCCAACTACAACGCTTGGATTTCGATTCCATTGCTGATCGAAGGACAAGCTATTGGTGGAATGTCTTTAGCTTTTACCGAAATTCAGAAGTTTAATCAAGACGATCAAGCCTTTATGCTGGCACTAGCACAGCAGTGCGCTCAAGCGATGGAACGTGCCCGTCTATACGAGGCAGAACAAACCGCCCGGAAAGTAGCAGAAAACGCCAACCGGATAAAAGATGAGTTTCTGGCAGTACTTTCTCATGAATTGCGATCGCCACTCAACCCAATTTTAGGTTGGTCAAAGCTACTCCAAACTAAAAAGCTTGATGAAAAAACAATTCCTCAAGCCCTGAAGACTATTGAGCGAAATGCGAAATTACAGGCTCAACTGATTGAAGATTTACTGGATATCTCCCGGATTTTACAAGGTAAAATCAGCTTGAATATCTACCCAGTCGATTTGACATCTGTGATTTTGGCAGCAATGGAGACAGTGCGGCTATCAGCAGAAGCTAAATCAATTGAGATGCACATTAGCCTAGAACCAAATTTGGGACAAGTTTTGGGAGACTCCAGCCGATTGCAGCAAATCGTTTGGAACTTGCTCTCAAATGCGGTTAAATTTACACCAGAAGGTGGACGGGTTGATATTCGACTATTATCATATTCTAAGTCAAATTCCAACTCAGCACTGATTCAAGTCAGCGACACAGGGAAAGGCATCGACCCCAATTTTCTACCTTACGTGTTTGAATATTTTCGTCAAGAGAATAGCAGCACCACCAGAAAATTTGGTGGATTGGGGTTAGGATTAGCGATCGTCCGTCACTTAGTCGAATTGCATGGCGGCACAGTCCAAGTAGAAAGTGGAGGTGAAGATCGGGGGGCAACTTTTACTGTCAGATTACCGTTAATCCAAAATCAATTAGAAATTAAACAAGACAGTAGCAATTCTGAGCCATCCTCAAATTTGAATGGTGTGAAAATTTTAGTAGTGGATGATGATACAGATACGCGAGAATTTATTGTCTTCTTACTAGAGCAGTATGGGGCAAATGTAACAGCAGTAATATCAGCAAATGAAGCCCTAGCTACTTTAGCCCAATCCTTGCCAGATATACTTTTAAGCGATATTGGGATGCCAGAAGTAGATGGATGTATGTTCATGCGACAGTTGAGAACACTGCCACCAGAACAGGGAGGAAAAATTCGCGCGATCGCACTTACCGCCTATGCTGGAGAAATGAACGCTCAACAGGTACTAAGAGCCGGATTTAACAAGCATATAGCCAAACCAGTAGAGCCAAGCGAGTTAGTAGATGCGATCGCTAACTTAATCGCTGAATAAACCTGCCTCTATCTGTTCGCCATTACTTGATACAGTTAAAACTAATTGTCAGTTTGAAATCATATCTGTAAGAATATTTGCGATCGCTTATTCCTTTCTTGGTTTTTACTTAACCAAACAATAGGCTTAACAAGTTCGTCGATCAACTTGTTAAGCCCCTTGTTCAAGTTAGGCAAACTTCCGCTACAGTGTAATAGCTAGCCAACTTAATAGCTGAATAAACCTGCCTCTACCTATTTACCGTTACTTGATATTATCAGGTATGCTGGCTTTATATTGTAGATCAGAAAGAATCCCTTGTTTGATATCAATCTTACGCGAGATGACTTTTTGATCAAAATAGAAATCAGCAACGCCCTGCTGTAGGCCAATGAGCGCAGGTGTAATTTTTTTCAATTTATAAGTACGACGGCTTGCCACCTTTAGTGCAACTGCTGGATCTAATTTCTGTTCATCAACTAAAATTTTGGCATAATCGCTTGGGTTTTTTTCAAGCGCTTCTCCTACCTTCTCTACTTCCTCTAAAACCACTCGCACAAATTGCAGATTTTGGGTAACAAATGCACGCCTGCCAATATAAAACCCGTTGATAATGTTAATTCCTTTTCCATTTCTCAGATTCCGAATTGGGGTAGTATTTTCCACAGCAGCTAAAAGGGGATCGCCACCCACCCAGGCGTCAGCCTTGCCTTGAAGAAAGGCATCGCGGGCTTCAGTTGGAGTCGAAGGAACGATTTGAATATCGCTAATTTTTAACCCTACCTCTTGCAACGCTTTTGCTAGTAAATACTGTGCATTCGACCCTACCTGAAAAGCAATTTTCTTCCCTTTAAGATCCGCTACTTTCTTAATGGGAGAATTAGCTTTCACCACAATACCTTGGTTTGTACCATCGCTGGGTGTGCGTCCAGTAAGATAGACAACTTCAGGAATGAGGCCTGGGCGTGCGGCTTGGTCAAATATTGGAGGTGTCTCTCCGACACTACCGATATCCACCTTACCTTCATTCAACGCTTTGATCAATTGCGGCCCTGCTGCAAATGGCCCAACCCAATTCACCTTTACATTTGGATACAATGCTTTGAAACGTAGCTCGACAACTTTTTTAGACTTGACAGGATCGCCAGAACTTTGATATCCCAGGTTAATTACTGTGGCTGTCTGCGCTTGGGTGGTTTGCATAAGGCTACCCACCAAGGAAGATGATAAAGTAAACAGTCCGAGTAGTGAATATTGGACAACACGCTTTAAGACTGTACGGCGTTGTGGTTGAAATGGCTTGATCATGAGTTGTGATTTTCCTTGTAAGTTTTAGCTTTTACGTTGTCAGTCTTACTTTCTTTCAGGAAGTAAGATTATAGGAAGTTATTATTTAAACCTCCTAGAATACCAATCCACGAGCAAAAATTGAGATTTTGCTAATTCAACAAATCTCTTTTGGATTTAGTAAATTGGTATTCTAGTTTGTTAAAAAAACTTCATATTTGATTATTCTCTACTTTTCACTTATCAGTGTTGGTGGAGTAATAGTTGCATATTCTTGAGGCGTGAGCAATGCTTCTTTAACATCAATTTTTTTGGGTAAGATTTTTTCGTTATAGAACAAATCAGCAACATTTTGTTGAGCTTGCATTAGTTCTGGAGTAATTCCTTTTAAGCGATAATTAGCACGGCTAGAAATTACTTCTTGAATAGGTAAATCAATTTTGAGTACAGGTGCTATAAGTTTCGCTACTTCTTTACGATTCGCTTCTGCCCATTCACCATTTTTCTCAATTTCTTCTAAAATGATCCGAACTAATTCGGGATTTTCCTTAGCAAATTCTCGTGTTCCTACATAATATCCGCCTGGAGTCCCGATATTTGTCGCATCTCTAAGCACACGCGCACCGTGGAGTTTTTCTACCAAAGCTAAATGAGGATCGCCAGTTACCCAAACTGGAATAGTGCCTTGAATAAATGCGCCACGGGCTTCGACATTGGGCATACTTAAGACTTGAATATCACTATATTTTAAACCTACTTCTTTTAAGGCTTGAATGATAAAATAGTGAGAAGCAGAACCTTTTTGAAAGACTACTTTTTGACCTTTAATATCAGCTAATTTTTTAATTGGAGAGTTTTTCGGAACTGCGATCGCACTACCTTTACCTGAATTAGGCCCAAGTCTTCTCCCAGCCAAATAAATGATTCTTGCACCCGCAGCTTGGGCAAAGATTGGAGGCGTTTCTCCAACCGAGCCAATGTCAATTTTGCCCACATTCATTGCTTCCATAAGTTGTGGCCCTTGAGCAAACTGTGACCACTCGACTTTCAAGCCCAAAGGCTCCAAACGTTTTTCTAAAACTCCTCTGACTCTAACTAAATCACCAGAGCTTTGATACCCTATTCGCAGTACCTTTGTTTTAAAAGTTATAGTCTTAGCCCCTGCTGGCTCTGCTTTCGGAGCGCTTCCTATATTTGTGTTAGATACAGTTGACGTACAACTTATTAAAGTAGTAGATACCACAAAACCAGATATTATAAATAAGGCAAATTTATTGATTACTGTTGTCTTAGTTTTCACGAAGTTATTAAACATTTTTGCACCTCAATTTTTGATTAACTACCGATTTAAAAGCATTAGCTGATAACGTAAATTTTTTAGTTTAACGTGAGTTCGATGAACCTCTCCCCAACCCCTCTTGGAGGCGGAGAGGGGCAGAAATATTCTTAGTTGACAACGAAAAAATTAGAGTTTCAAAGCCTCTCGAAGAGTGGGTGAGAGGAATGGAAGTGGGGTTTTTAGAGCCGTCGAACTCACGTTAGTTTTTTAAAATTGATTAGAGTTATTTACTTATTAGATTTAATTGAATCAGGTGTGAATGCTGCATATTCTTCTGGAGAAAGTACTCCATCTTTGACATTAACCTTTTTTGGTAAAAGTCCTTGTGCATACCATAAATCAGCTATTTGTTGTTGTTTTTTAACAACTTCATCGGTTATTGGTAGTAGACCATATACTGCTTTACTATGAATTGTTTTGAGAGTAGGTACATCAATACCAACGTCACCCGTTTCAAGTTCTGCTAACTTATCAATATTTTTTTGTGACCAATCTTCAGCTTTGATAAACTCCTCTAGAAAAACTTTGAGAATATCAGGATGCTCTTTAGCAAATTTACGTGAGGTAGTATAAAAGCTACCAATATCCTGAAGTCCTTGCCCATCTATTAATACACGGCCAAGATTTTTTTGAACATTTCTGGTAATGTAAGGTTCCCAAATTACCCAAACATCGATTCCTCCCTGACTAAAAGCCACATTTGCATCTGGAGGTGGGAGAAAAAGAGATTTTACATCACTCAGTTTGAGTCCCTCTTTTTGTAACGCTTTTAGTAAGACATAGTGAGCGATAGAGGCTTTTTGAAAAGAAACTTTTTTGCCTTTAAAGTCAGCAACACTTTTAATCGGAGAGTTTTTTGGTACTAAAAAAGAAACTCCTCTACCATTAAATCGAGTTGTTGCAATATACACGAGAGGTGTATCTGCGGCTTGAGCAAATATAGGCGGTGATTCAGCTGTGGCTGCGATGTCAAGGGAACCAGCATTTAACGCTTCTAAAGCTTGTGGGCCAGCAGCAAACTCTAGCCACTTGACAGTAAAATTCTTTGCTGCCAAACTTTTTTCTAGAGTTCCTTGCTTTCTCATCACTGCAAGAGAACCAAGCTTAGAATAAACAACTCGTAGCTCTTGTTTTTGTGGAGTATTAGGAACTGTTTTACTTTGAGATAGTGTATTAATTGGCGATAGTTGGTTTTGAGTATTTTTAGTTTCTTGATTACAACCAACTATGCTCATTGGTATAGTGATGCAAGCAGCAATTAATAAAGATATATGTTTAGGCTCAATTTGATATTTGGCTTCTATAAATTTAGTATTTAGACTAGATTCACATACTATCTTAGTATTTTTGACTTTTGAGTGCAGAGGTTTATTGCTAGACAAATTTAGCCTTTGCAAAGATTTGAAAAGCCCCATAATATTTTTCTAGTTAAATTTAATAATTTTCGGATTAGCGCTTTTAATGAGTGCTAATAACTCTCATTTTCAGTCTAGAGTTTATCAAGTTTGGTCTAAAAATAAAGTATTCATGAACACTTGTTTTTAAACAAAAAATATTTTTTACTATTTTTGATTTACAAGCATAGAGTATGATATTTAGACAAGTTTTATTGGTCAAAAGTTATTCTTGACTTTTGACCAATAAAAAGTATATTTAAACGCCCATCAACTCAATCTTCTGAGCTATAAATCCTAAAAGGGACGACTACCTGCAAGGCTAACCCGCTTTAATACTCGTCGCTCATTCGGATCGAATGCTTGACGGTAATGTAAGGTAGCTTGATTATCCCAATAGACAATATCGCCTACAGACCATTTGTGTTGGTAGTAGAATTTGGGTTGATTTAGATGCTGTCTCAACTTTTCAATCAGTTTAGATCCTTCTTCCGGCTCTAACCCGACAATTTCCACTTCTGTAGCAGCATCTAAGTAAAGATGCTTTTTCCCACTCTCTGGATGGGTTCTAACTAAAGGATGGGGAAAGATCGGACTGATTAAAGGAATAGTTTTGTCTAAACGATACAAAGACCGGGGTGCATTCCGATCTCGCAAAAATGGGTTGTAGGTAATTAACTGTAAATCTGCAATCCGTTCTTTGGTGGCTTCATCTAATGCCTCATAGGCTAAATTGGTATTTAACCAATAAGTATCTCCACCATGAGTTGGTATTTCCAACGCATAAAGAAGCGAACCACTAGATGGGGTAGGAGTCCATTTGTGATCGGAATGGAAAGTAAGTTCTCCAGTACCGGTATAGCCACCATCGACATTGGAAATCGGAATCACCACCGGAGTTTCTCCTGGTTTAGAAGCCAATACTGGAGTTTCATCAGATGGTACAAAGAGTGCGCCAAAGTATAGAGAAAAGTTCAAAAGTTGTTCATCGGAGAGCTTTTGGTCTTTGAAGATCAAGATGTGGCGATCGCGCAGAGCTGCTTTAAGTTGTAATATGACTTCAGGTGCGATCGCTTGACTGGCATCAAGATCGGTAACTATCGCTCCCAAAGGAGCATCAATAGACCTAATTTTAACCTTTGTCAAAGTCGAGGTAGACATAATATTCTCCTGAATTTTAGTTTCTTCTTGGGGATAACTACTTATTCGCTAGAACCTCTGAAGGAGTAATTTTGGCGTACTCTTCAGGTGTCAAAAAACCGTCTCTAACATTTACCTTCTTGGGGATAAGCCCTAAGCTATACCACTTATCTGCAACTTCCTGTTGCTTAGTAATAGTTTTATCAGTGATTGGTAGCAACCCATAGTCATATTTTTTATGCATTATTTCTAGAGTTGGTGGATCTAGTTGAGTTACAGGAGCAAGCAGTTGTGCTACTTCTTTGGGATGATCCTTAGTCCAGATTTCTGCCTTTTCTAGTTCCTCTAGAAACACTTTGATAACATCAGGATGAGCCTGATAAAATTGGCGTGAAGTTGAATAAAAGTTGCCAGTATCCCGCAACTTCCCACCATCTGCTAAAACACGAGCTATTTTATTTTGTACATTTCTGGTAGCAAATGGCTCCCAAATATACCAAGCATCCACCTTGTTCTGACTAAATGCTGCATTTGCATCAGGCGGCGCTAAAAAAACTGATTGGACATCGCTCAGTTTTAGTCCGGC
The DNA here is from genome assembly GCF_052692655.1 of Nostoc sp. DSM 114167. Taxonomy (NCBI): domain Bacteria; kingdom Bacillati; phylum Cyanobacteriota; class Cyanophyceae; order Nostocales; family Nostocaceae; genus Nostoc; species Nostoc sp. DSM 114167. The sequence goes on along the minus strand of NZ_CP195116.1, from coordinate 212,871 downwards.
ATCTTCTAAGGCTTTAACTAATAAGTAGTGACCGATAGAAGCTTTCTGGAAAGCTACTTTTTTACCTTTCAAATCGGCAACACTTTTAACAGGAGAGTTTACAGGAACTAAAAGTGAAATGGCTTTACCACTGGGGCGTGTAGTAGCTAGATAAACAAGAGGCGCTCCGGCTGCTTGTGAAAATACAGGAGGCGATTCGGCTGTAGATGCGATATCCAGTCCGTTTGCATTTAGGGCTTCTAGCTGTTGTGGTCCAGCCGCAAACTCAGCCCACTGTACTTTAAAACCCAGAGGCTCTAATCGCTTTTCTAAGGAACCCTGTTTTTCTAAAACTGCTAAAGCAGAAAGTTGTTTTGAACGTACAATCCGTACTACTTGCCTCTCAGTTGACTTCTGTGTAGTGCTAGATGCAGCTACAGACTCAGGGGAAGCTGATGACTGCTGAGTGTTATTTTTGGCTTCACCACAACTCGATAAGACTGTCGATAGCATTAAGCAGTAGCCCAAAGCAAACAACAACGAACGACGCGTTGTTCTCTGGTTTTTCCTGAATTCAAACTTTCCTTTTGAAGCTGGCATAGGTTGTTTTATTTATTCCTCGATCGGTAGTCAGAACAATTATGATTAATTGTGGTCTAAATAACCAAAAAAACTTTCGTTTATTAATATAGTTGAAAATGAAACTAATTAAATATATTTTGACTATAAATATCTATCAATCAATCATGAAATTAATTTAAATCAAGCTATTATCATTTATTTTAAATCAGGCAAAACTATTATAAGTAAATAAAATTTTTGCCCAACAATATTGATTATAAACACTATAGCAGTCTGTAAAATAATTCTCAAATTCATCGAAGAAATAATCCAATGCTGTGCATAAATTTCCGACTGATTTATTGGTGTGAATGATTGGTTTTTCAAGACGCGATTAATCGCGTCTCTACAAGGGTGTTTAAATTATATGATCTGTATGATTTATAGATATTTTGATCTATTTTATAAAACTATTTTTATCATGTTTAGGCATTATAGAGAATATTTTTTTAATAAATAAAAATATTTTTTGGGAATGTCTAAAATAAAAAAGAGAGTGGGTATTACCCACCCTATAACGACTCGAGGAACTGAGAATTTAAGAGTTAGGAGGGAAAAATTTAGGAAGTGGAGTGAGTAGTACCCACTCCAAGAGGGTGCTAGTGGAAGATTGAAACTTGTGAGTGAAACTCTGTCTTATTCGCGTTCAATTTTGCTAGTGCTTCCAAGCGATCAAAATTGTAGCTTTGAGTTCTTCTGTAAAATGTCCAGACGGCTCAACTGCTAGTAGCGCTTCTCTAAGATCCTTTTCAAATGCTGGAGCGTTATCGCCATAGAAAATTTTCAGAGAGAAGGCTGTAGTGTATAAATAACCTAGATAGCTATCGAGAGTCCAAGATTTTTCAAATAGCACTTCATAGTTTTCTTGACGAGCAAAAGCCGAATTGCCAATTACAACTTCATGAGGAGGATCGACTGGCTTACGAGTGCCTTGTCCTCGTTGTCCAGTCCGGCGTTCTTCACCTAACCATTTCTTTACTACTCCAACAGCAGCTTGTTTCCAAGGTAAATTGCTTTCCCAAGGGTTATCACCAGTCTGAAGCAATGCTAATCCACCATCATCAGTTAGCAATTCATACAGGCGTTCAAGCACTAATTCGCGTTCCATCCAGTGGAAGGCTCTACCAATAGTGGTTAACTTAAATTTCCCTAAACTAGAGTCGATTAACTCTGCGCCTTGTTCTAACCAAGTAATATTATTTGCTCCGACTGCTGCTGCTTGCCGTTTAGCTTCTGCAATCATGTCGGGATCGGGATCGATCGCTACAACTTCCTCAAATTTGGTTCGCAGAGGAATTGAAATTAACCCTGGGCCAGTACCTAAATCAAGGAGTCGTCCTTGACCATTGAGATGAAATATTTCGGTTAGTTTATCGAATACAATCGGTGGGTATTTGGTTCTATATTGAGCATAACCTTCTGCGGCTCCCTCAAATAAACTTGGGTCATAAGTGGGAAGTGTTTTTAGTTGAGTCATATCAATTTTGGATTTTAGATTTTAGATTTTGGATTTTGTAGAGACGCGATTCATCGCGTCTTTGGTGAATGTGGGAGATAACAGAACAAATGACACCTAAGAATATTGCGTAATAACTGGTAGCCGATCGTTGAGTACCCAATCACCGATCGCTTTCAATTTGTAATCCACAGGATCGTGTAGAGTAAAGGTTCGCAAATCCCGCCAGTAACGGTCAAATCCATATTTGGTTGCTGTGGCGCGAGTTCCAGTAACTTCAAAGATGCGGTTGGTAATATCTATACCTACACGAGTCGCTAATGCCTTAGATGCGGAAACTGCGATCGCAACTTCTCCTCTCTCTTGATGAGTCAGTTCTACATCCTTATCCCACGCTGCTTGTACTTTCTCTGCGGCTTGGTCAGCTAGAGCGATCGCAGCTTGAATTTCAACCCAAAAGTCTCCGTAATGATGCAGAATATATGGGTCTTGAGTAGCACTATCTACTCCTGATGTAATCCACGGTTGAGTAGTAGTTTTAGTATATTCACGAGCAGCAGCAAAAGCTCCTTTAGTAATTCCTAGATAAACGTTGGTTTTTGTTAGCTGGGCAATAATCCCAAGAAAAGTTGAGAAGGCACTATCATGGGGATTTGGCGGCCCCAAAATCTCATCTTTCTCTACTAAGACATTGTTAAATGTATAACTACCGCTATCAGTGCGGCGTTGCCCAATATTATCCCAATCTTGATTAGAAACTAACCCTTCTCTGTCTTTGGGAATTATGAATATGAAAGGCAATTCTACACCATCTTCTAAAGCAGAGAATACCCGATAATCTGCAACGGAAATACCTGTACCAAAGCTTTTAACACCATTAACCCGAAAATTCTCGCCTTCTGGGTTAATTTTCAGCCTAGTATCTTTTGTATTAATTGCATTTGCCCAAAATAAGTTATTTTTAGCAGTTTCTCTATAATATTTTTCTTTTTGGGCTGGTGTGCCGGAAACGTGACCCAAAGCCGTTAAATTGAGATGATTACCATATAATTGACCAATTGAACCATCTGCTTTTGACAGTTTTCTGACAATTTTTAAAGCATCAATCCAAGTTGCACCAATGCCACCATATTGCTTAGGTACAATCAGTGGTAGCAGTCCACTTTCACGTAGTTTATTAATTTCCTCTTCTGGAACTCCAGCTTTAGCATCCCGTTCAACTGCGGATTGAGCAAGTTCCTTGGATAGAGAAGTTGCTAGGTCAATGTAATCCTTTGGTTTTGTAATATCTAGCACCATAATCAAATCATCCTTGGTATTGTTTCGGCAGTAGGCAGCAATCAGACACAGAATTTAGAGAAATGTAGAGTGGGCCTTGCCCACGCTACAAGTGAACAGAGGAAATGGAACATGGAACGTTGTAATGTCTTTTGTCATTAGTCCTTTGTCATTAGTCCTTTGCAAATGACCAATGACTAATGACCAATGACAGTTATTTCTTAGCCGCTAGATATTCGTTTGCGGCTTTCTCAACACCTGTACCCTTGAAGAAGTCTTGATTGAGACTGGTGTACAACTCTAAGGGGTGGATTGAGAGGAAGTAGCGGAGGTCTTCTTCGGTAATGATTTCGCGTTCTGCCATTGAGTAGGCGTTGGCAGTAACGGCGGTGATATCAGGCACATCCCAGTGACCGGAATCTGAACCCAAGAAGGCTTTAACGCGATCGCCAAAGGGATTAGCGGCACGATTAAAAGCTTGAGCTACACGGGTATCATCTGATTCTGTACCGAAGTAGAAATGATTCAAGAAGCGATCGCGCACATCTTCTGGCTTCTCTATTCCTGCTAGTTCAAATTCGTCGAGTTCCCCTGGATCTTCTGGCGCTAATAGTTGATGGTGGAATCCTAAACCATCACCAATTTTATCTAAGCGTCCATCTACTAGTTCGCCACCGTAGCGAGTATACAACTCTACTAATGCTTCCTTGTCGATAATCGCAGGATTGTTATTTGACAACAGATGTTGTTTGTTGCGGGTTTCCCAGTGCCAAATAATATCAGCATATAAACTAGCACCCCAAGCTGAACCACCTTCTAAGAAAGCGAACTTTAATTGTGGGAAGCGGCGAGTAACTCCACCAAAGAACAGCGATTTGCATAATGCTTCTGCTGCAAAGGCAAAGTGATTGATGTGATTATATTGGGCGTTGGTGACAGAACGCTGAGTTGTCCAACCTTGGCTAGAAGCGTGAGTTGTGGGTACAACTTTCAATTCTTGGCACTTAGCCCAGAATGGATCGTAATCATACTGGCTATCTAAGCCAAAGTTATCAATCCAAACTACTTCGTTAGCGACTTCTTTGCCGTATTTTTCAAAGGCAGGAATTGGACGACGAACATAACCGGGAATTTGAATTGCTTTGAGTCCCAGAACATTCACCGCATATTCTAACTCTTCAATTCCTTCTTCGGGAGTGTGCAGGGGAATGGCGGCGATGGGTGTTAAGCGATCGCTATAAGGGCGGAAAATATCAGCATGGTAAGTGTTAATTGCCCGACAAACAGCCCGCCGCATTTCTTCGTTGCCGATATTCGGGGCCATTGTTGCCAAATTGGGATACACAACGGCAAAGTCTGTACCTGCTTCTTGCAAGCGTTCGTGCAGCAACTTGGGCAAGCTAATAGTAGCCAAATTCAAAGTATTTTTGGTCGGACGACCCCACCAGTTAGGGCGATTAGTGCGATAAGCAAAACGTTCTTCCCAACTTTGCTTGTACCACTTAAAACGGGAAGATCCTGGTAAATTTTCTTGGAAACGTTCGACAAGTGCAGTTCCACCAACTTGTTCTAAATAATCCAAGACTGCTGGTTCAAATTCTTGGGTATGTACATCAGTGTCAATGATTGGATAACCAAGTTTTTCCCGAATCTGAGCAGACCTGGTTTTTTGTGGACGGTCTAAAGCAATCGTCATGATAGTTTACCCTAAATTATTCAAAAGATTGGTATTTGGGTATGTAGTAAGCGCTTCTGACTTTTCACGGGATATGGAAAACCCCTCTCCCAACCTCTCCCCTACAAGGAGAGAGGCTTTGATTTCTCCCCCTTCCCTTGTAGGGAAGGGGGCTGGGGGGTTAGGTTTTCCGTTGGCTTTTCCACATGACGTGAAAACTCAGGTAAGCGCTTCAGCGCTTTCTTCAGCACTAAAGTGCTTACTACGAACAATGATTTTTAAACTTTGCTAGCCAAAAATTCATCTGCGGTTTTCTCAACAGCCGTACCTTTGAAGAAATCACGATTCAGGCTGGTGTACAACTCCAAGGGATGAATTGACAGGAAGTATTGCAAATCTTCTTCGGTGATAATCTTGCGTTCTACCATTGAATACGTATTAGCAGCGATCGCAGTAATATCAGGTACATCCCAATGACCAGAATCGGAACCCAAGAATGCTTTAACGCGATCGCCATAAGGATTAGCTTTCCGGTTAAAAGCTTGAGCTACACGGGTATCATCCGATTCTGTCCCGAAGTAAAAGTGATTCAAGAAGCGATCGCGAATATCCTCTGGCTTGGTAACTCCGGCAACGGCGAATTCATCTAAATCACCTGGTTCTAGGGGAGATAATAAATCAGCGTGGAAACCTAAACCACTACCTAGCCGATCCAAACGACCATGTACTAATTCACCACCGTAACGGGTATATAGTTCTAACAGTTCTTCGCGATCGATATTGGCAGGATTGTTATTTTCCACCAAATGGTCTTTATTGCGAGTATCCCAGTGCCAAATTAAATCGGTGTACAAACTAGCACCCCAAGCTGCACCTCCTTCTAAAAAGGCAAACTTGAGTGTGGGGAAGCGGTGAGTTACACCACCAAAAAATAGAGATTTACACAGTGCTTCTCCAGCCGATGCAAAGTGACCAATATGGTTGTATTGGTAATTGCTAATCGAACGCCGATTGATCCAGCCCATACCGGAAGAGTGGGTGGTAGGAACAACTTTTAGTTCTACGCACTTCGCCCAGAAGGGATCGTAATCATATTTACTATCCAAGCCAAAGGTATCAATCCAAATAGCTTCGTTGGCTACTTCTTCGCCATACTTCTCGAAGGCGGGAATCGGACGGCGGATATGTCCGGGGATTTGAATTGCTTTGAGTCCCAGTACTTTCACCGCATATTCCAATTCTGCGATCGCCTCTTCCGGCGTATGCATGGGGATAGCGGCAATTGGTGTTAAGCGATCGCTATAAGGACGGAAAATATCAGCGTGGTAAGTATTAGCTGCCCGACAAACAGCCCGCCGCATCTCCTCATGACCGATGTGTGGTGCCATCGTTGCCAAGTTGGGGTACACAACAGCAAAGTCTGTACCAGCTTCTTGTAAGCGTTCGTGCAGCAACTTTGGCAAACTAACGGTAGCTAAATTTAAGGGATCGTTAGTGGGACGAGTCCAGAAAGGAGGGCGGGCGGTGCGGTAAGTGCGGCGTTCATCCCAAGATTGCTTGAACCATTTAGAGCGAGATGCACCGGGTAAGTGTTCTTGAAAACGTTCTGCGATCGCAGTTCCAGCAACTTGCTCTAAATAGTCCAAGAATGCTGGGGGAAACTCTTGGGTATGCACATCAGTGTCAATAATCGGATAACCCAGTTTTTCCCGAATTTGAGCGGATCTAGTTTTTTTGGGACGTTCTAATGCAATAGTCATAGGTTCTACCTGATTTTTCAATTGGATTGGGTAGATAGTACTGATTAAGAAGGTTATCTACTTTCTTCTTACCAGCATTTTTTTGAAGAAGTTGGGATTTTTCTTTACATATAATGTGGCGAGATTAGTAAAGATAAAATCTCGATAATCAGCAAAGCTAATTATGTCCTTCTCCACAAACTTGTATATATTAGCTGCAACAGCAATAGTCATAAGACTTCCCTCAAAACTGAGGAGTATTATTGTGTAAAAAGCTAAAACAGATAAAATTAACGAGGCTGTTCTTTAGCAACCCAATCTGTTAATTTAAAGTCTGACTTTGCTAAACCCTGCGATACTAAAAATTTCTTTGTTCCCTCTAAAAGTTTCACACCCTCGGCTGGTAATGGTTCTTCTGATACCTGTTTGAGTGGGAATGATACTTTAATGATGTTAATGGGATATTTAGTAGTTTGAGCGTGATACTGATAATATTCTTCAGAATTAGCTTTTAAATCTTTGGCTGCTTCTGTCAGAATTGCATTAAATTTCTGTGGGAAATCAGGCTGTTTTGCTAGAAAGCTTTCGGTCGCCACAACTAATGATGTTCCTGACAAACCCTGATGATTTGCCGAAGAATCAATCACTGGAAACCCTTGCGATTTCAGAAAAGGCCCAAGATCGCTGGAAGTTGCATAAGCTGCTACATCACCACGTTCCAAAGCTGCTTTTGCCTCAGTAGTCATCAAATGGACAATTTTTACATCTTTGGCAATTTTAGCTTCAGCTAATAGACCCAGTAGGTATCTATGCATATAAGAGCCTTTTTGGGTAGCTATTTTTTGACCTTTCAGTTCAGCAAGCGATCGCGGGCCATTCTTTTTCGCTACTAACCAGGCAGTTGTATTAAATTGGCTAATCCTTAACAGTCGCGTTTCCTGACCCCTAGCTTTCAAAACTATCGCTGGTGTATCCCCTAAAGAACCAACATCTAATTGTCCAGCGACAAGCGCCTCATTTAGATTCGGCCCGTTAGGAAACCTTGCAAAAGTAATATTTTTAAATCCCGCTTTTTTCAACTCCCGTTCTAATATTCCTTTTTTCTTTGCCCAACCCAGCGATCCTGTAGGTTCTGAATTACCTACATAACCTATTCGTAGGGTAGAAATGTTATTAGATGCAACAGCATTATTGACATTAACAGCCTCAATAGATTGAGCAGATTTAGTTTCGCCTTGGCTACACGCTGTAGTTAGTAGCAGTAGGAAACAAGCCACTGAAGTTGATAATTTTGAAGAAAATTTATTTTTACTGATAGAACTTGTTCCTAATGTTAACGACAGCATGACTATTTTCTCCGCCGCACTATTTCATCTGCTTCAAAATTTGGAATGTTTGATCGGCTTTTGCTGTTGAAGTACGTTTATGTCCCCAACCGATGTTTTCCCGATAACTACCCAGTAGCCCAACTTCTGCCAATTCTGCCTCATTGACTGAAGTCGTTACATCACTTTCTGGTGCGACATAAAGAGCATCAACTGGACAGTACAATTCGCACATATAACAGGTTTGGCAGTCACTCTGTCGGGCAATGGTTGGCGGCGCATTCGGTACTCTGTCAAACACGTTAGTTGGACAAATATTCACGCAGATATTACATTCTATGCACCGCGACTCGCTGACCAACTCAATCACACTGCCACCCCTATTTTAGATTTTGGATTTTGGACTTCGACTTCGCTCAGTCGAACGATTTTAGATTGGGAAATATGTTCTGTATTGAGTAGTGGCTGAGTTTTCACCCAAACTCGATCTAATCCGCCACTAATCAGGTGATGTTGCTGGTTAGCATCAAGTTCGGGATAATCTTGATGTTTGTGCATCCCACGAGTTTCTTTCCGTTCAATGGCACTGCTGTACATCCACCGCGCTGTAGCTACCATTGCCGTAGCTTCTCGCGCCCGGATTAGCTCTTTATCTGATGTTACCTGGCTACTGCGAAGTTCTTGCCAAAGATGATTTAGCTTACTCAAAGACTCGGTTAAGCCTTGTTCTGTACGGAAATAGTTCTTTTCGTAAGGGAATACTTCAGCTTGGACTGCTTGAATAATTTCATCAGTTGCTAAGGAGCGATGCCTCCCACTTTGTAATCCTACCTCTCCAACTCCCTTAACTTGTCGTTGAGTTTTATGTTCTCCCAAACTGCGGCTATATTCAGCAGCCGATTTTCCTGACCAATAGCCAGAAGATATTGCCCAAGCCGCGTTATGACTACCACCGCCAGTAAATCCGCCACAAATCAGTTCCCGTGTAGCGGCATCTCCAGCCGCATAGAGTCCCCGTACAGAACTGGCACAACTCTCATCTACAATCCGAATTCCTCCCGTACCGCGCACAGTTCCCTCTAGGCGCAGAGTCACAGGGAAACGTTGAGTAAATGGATCGATACCTGCACGGTCAAAGGGTAAAAAGAAGTTGGGCTGTGCTAAACGCATGGATGGCCGCATTGATTCCGCCGCTTTGTCTATGATGGCGTAAACTGGCTGTTGCAGTAATGTCTGGGCAATTACTGAACGTCTATGAGAACTCGCACCCGGAATTACAGTACCGTCTTCGTAGGTGAAAGTTGCCCAATTATAAAACAGAGTTTTGGTAACTGAAGAAAAGGCGGGAGAGATGCCATAAGCATTAGAAAATTCCATACCCGACATCTCGGCTCCTGCTTCTGCCGCCATCAGATAACCATCCCCCGTCAGGACGTTGCATCCTAACGCTTTACTGAGAAACGCACAGCCACCTGTGGCGATAATTGTGGACTGCGATCGCACTATCCATTTCTCACCAGTTTGACGGTTTACACCTGTTGCACCAGCAACAGCACCATCGTCATCAACCAGTAATTCTAGGGCGGGGCTGTTGTCTAAAATCTTGACTCCGGCGCGTTGAATTTGCCGCCGCATCAGCCGCATATACTCCGGCCCTTGCAGCGATCGCCGGTAGGGTTTGCCTTCATCATCGGTAGGGAAGGGATAACCCCACTCTGCTAACTGATTGACGTTTACATAAGTCTGATTCAGTACCCGATCCATCCAGTTGCGATCGGATAAAAACCCACCTAACGATTCCCGGCTCGCTTTTGCTGTTTCTCTTGCTTCGGGATCGGGTGGCACGTACCACACACCATTCCCAGATGCAGCAGCGCATCCAGTTGTGCCGCAATACCCTTTATCCACCAGGACAACTTTAGCTCCACTTGATGCAGCACTCCATGCCGCCCAAGTTCCAGCTGGCCCGCCTCCAATCACAAGTACATCTGCTTCTAAGTCGAGTTCAAAATCGGTTGTTAACGTCTTCAGCATCTACCATTTCCCTCCATCAATAAACTCTTAAGCTTCGAGTCTTCACCCCATCCATGCTGCAAAATAAATATTTAAAAATCTAGAAATCGCGATCGCTTAATACAGGTTCTAACTAGCTTGACATTAATTAAATACTTTATCTTGATCGGTAAACCGTAGTTTGTGACATAATAAAGTCTTTCACAGTTTTCGACAAAAAGCAAGTATTTTACCAAACAACTTCAAACGTAAATTTATGTAAAATCAACGGAGTTATCTTTCTCAAGAACTTGCTTTATAACGTCTTTTGTGTAGTGGTCGAATTTAAGTTCATAAAATACTTAAATTCGATAAGTTTGCCATAGTTTAATAAATTTTTTTAAACGGTTTTATCTAGATAGAAAAGACGCGAAATTGAATTGTCTTTGTCTTGCGGCACTAACATTCGCTCCCTTAAGACTCAAGAATCCCCGGACTTTTGATTAAACGAATGTAAGTCCTGTTTTTATTCAGTCCGGGGAGTGCGATTCGGTTAAAACCTAAAGACAGTACGAACCCAAGCAAATAAACTATCAGGATTGCTGGAATCCGAATCAGGCGCAGTAATCCAGATCAAACCTGGCGTCACCTCAATATTATCTCCGATTTTATATTGGTAGAATGCCTCAACGTGCAGAGAAGTATCTCTGTCCGCTTGTCCTAGACCTTTTCCCAAATTTATATTATTACTAAGACTGATGAGTTTTGGCTCCATACCAACTAAAATACCCCCTAAAGCACCTTCACTAAAAAGATCCGGGAATGCCAGTCCTACCGCCCAATCCATAGCTTCAGCATTTCCGCGCCCCAAATAGGTGTGTACCCCATAACTTACCCACCCATTGATTGCCAACTTGGAATTAATTTGATAGAACGCCTGTAAGCCATAAAGGTTGCCTAGAGTTGCTACTCCAGGCACGGTGCTGTTTACCAGGTTACTCCCGACTGCTGGGCCGAAATTTGTGCCGCTAAAACCTATGGTATTTGGTGGGCTATAGGTATTAACGTAAGTTGCCGCTACCCGAAAATTCCGATTACCGGAGTAGTATATTAACTGTGCTAAAGCTAAATATCTGCCTGTAAATAAACCGTTATTAAGTGTGGGATTACCGCCGTTTGGTGCGCTATACGCTATCCCGAATTGAACCTGTTTGCCTAATCCCTGGAGTATGGCAATTCCAGGGCCGCTATCTCCATAGTTATAGACCAAAGACCGCCGTGAAAATCGCGAAATCCCATTAGCACCAGTCGCAGAAGACGATTCAAAATATGGGTTAACCGGACCAGAAAGACCTATCTCACTAGCTCCATCAGACAAAGGATAAATGTTGACTTGGGTATTTGGAAAAGGTAAAAACCGATAGCGAACACCACTGAGAATAAGAGTGTTGCGTGCAAAAGTAATACTGGAATTATCAGCAGTTCTCCCCTCATAAGTTCCCAATAATCCAGCTCTTGTTTGTCCAAGTGATTCAATATTTCCACCTCCTATTGTTATACCTAGTGAATCTTTACCATTAAAACTGGTGTTTAACCGTAAAGTCGTTGAGCCTTGAAGTGTGAGATTGTTAGGTGCTGGTCTCTTAGTGACGACATTATTACCCGCCAGAAGTTCGCCAGCAACAATCTGAGCTCGACCTATAAGTTTGGTTGTGGTTGTAAACTGAGTTGATTCTAACTTCGCATTTCGTGCTTCCAGGCTATCTACGCGTCCCCGAAGTTGAGCGAGTTCTGGAGAAAATTGTTCTTGTAGTTTTTTGATGGTATCCAAGTCTTCCCGTTTGACTAAATCTGTCGTTGAAGTCGCTATTAGTTCATTGAGGCGATCTAAAGCTGCATTCAACCCAGCAGCAAATTCATAGCGCGTTAGGGAGCGATCGCCTTTAAATGTACCATCTGTATATCCTGCAATTACACCGTAGCGCTCAACTAGAGACTGTAATGCTTGAAATGCCCAATCTGTCGGCTTAATATCTGATAGTTGCGAGACAGATGTAACTTGCCCTGCTGCATTATTTGGAGCTTTTTGCTTAGTTGGCGGTGCAACTTGCAACAATTGTGAGACAGGTGTCACTCGATCTTGAAGCTCGTTTGGAGCTTTTTTACGAGTGACTGGTGCAATTGAAGTGTCTACTGTTTGATTGACAACTGCTTCTGGAGCTTTGTTATTTTCTACTTCAATAGTAGATACATCAGATTTAGGTAATTCCGCCTGACTTTTAGCTGGATGAAAAACCAGTATAGCTATAATATCTAGCACCGAAAGCAGCAACACTATGGATCTATAATTCCAGCGAAATTTCGACATGACTCTTTAACTCCTCAACCTTAAAGATGAATAAATTCGCCCTTAATTTGACATAAAAGACAAGACAAATCATTGCTCTAATGTTTTTACAAAACGATTAGAACATAGACTCATCCAGGCTTTAGTCGTTAAAAAAAGTGCAAAGTTCTGATAAGTATCGAAACCAGTACTAAGTAGTTAAATGTCCAATCCAAAATTCACAGCAAACTAAGAATTCTGACGTTTCAAATAATCCTAAAAACATCTAGAATCAGACAATGACTGCCTTAGCAAGAACTTCTCTACTTTTAAGGGAAACTCAACCACACGCTATATGAAATGATCCTTCTAATACATCCTAAAATCCTTTTTTTGAGTTATGCTGTATAAAGTTCATCAATGGCTATTGACATTGACTCAAGCTTGATCTAGATTCGATTATTTGCCAATTAACATTAATTGAAAACACTATTTTCTAATCAGCTATATTTTGACAGCATCAATCGTTAGCTAAGTACGATAGTTCTATCGACTTACCGTACATTCGTAGCATTATCTTTGCATAGAGCTTGGTACAATGCAAGACCTAGTACTTTTTCATCAGGCGAAAATATATCAAAATTCTTAGCCATGAAGATGGCCGCCACTTTACTAAGCCTAAGTAAGTTGATATAGGAATCCGGTTTGATTTCTAAAATTATTTGTGTAGGGAGGTAACACTTCGACCGGCTCAGTGCAGCGCTAGGAACAAAGAACAGGGAGCAGGAAAGAAGCCTCTTGAAGTTGTGCTAAGTTTTTTCACGCAATTAAATACTAGTCCTATAACTACAGTGGCACTATTGAAAAGGACACTACTACGGCAAGGCGGAAGTCAAAAGTCCAAAGTGTCAGGGAATAAGCTTTTTAGGGATTTGAAATGGTTGCTCTATTTACGCCGTGGCGTATAGACCATTGATAGCAAGGGCTAAGGATTTGCTAAAAGTGTATTTAACTTCCGCAGTAAAGCGGGAATTGCGCTCGAACCGAATTGCTGTTTGCTGAAAGCCAACCCAAGAACGTAAAGATCGTAACCTTTATCCAAACACAGACTTAAGAAGTGCAAATTAGCAAGATTTCTGTCGATGAAACCAGAAATGAACACTTTCAAGTCGCAATAAATGTGGGTAATTGACACAAAACTTGTATTCTTCACGACAGCTATTGTTGCAAAAAAAGTGTCATGATTATTGGAATTGTGCGTAAAAACGTCAATCTTGTGGGCAGTTATTCTTTATGAATCGTTAATCTATCACTGGTGTTTTAAATAATTTCCTGTAAAATGCTGACTATAAACTACGGTAATTCGATCGATCTATCGTAGGAAAACCCTTGTACCCTGTCTGACACAAATGCAAATTCTCTGGTTTATTCCTACTGGATCTCATGACGGACGCTATTTAGGCACAGATATTGGCTCTCGTGTTGCCACACCTGATTATTTGCAGCAAATTGCCCAAGCTGTGGATAGTTTAGGCTACACAGGCGCATTGTTACCTACAGGGAGTTCTTGTGAGGACGCTTGGATAACCGCCGCCGCTTTTATATCTGTCACCAAGCAGATGAAGTTTCTGGTGGCAATTCGTCCAGGAATTACTTCCCCAGGTGCTGCTGCACGGATGGCAGCAACATTTGACCGAATTTCTAAAGGAAGATTGTTAATTAATGTAGTGACAGGTGGAGATCCGGTGCAGCTGGCTGGGGATGGCTTGCATCTTAGTCATGACGATCGCTATGATTTAACCGATGAATTTCTCAGAGTTTGGCGGGGTATCGTCAGTGGGGAAACAGTCGATTTTAAAGGAAACTACCTGGATATCAAAGGTGGTAAACTCTTATTTCCACCAGTTCAAAAACCCTATCCACCTTTGTGGTTTGGTGGCTCATCTGCTGCCGCCAAGCGGGTTGCTGCTAAACATATAGATGTTTACCTGACTTGGGGCGAACCTCCACAACAAGTGGCCCAAAAGATTGCCGAAGTTAAGAAATTGGCGGCTGAACAAGGCAGAACAGTTCGTTTTGGGATTCGCTTGCATGTAATTGTGCGAGAAACCGAGTCAGCTGCTTGGGATGCAGCCAATGAGCTAATTAAGTATGTGGATGAGGATGCGATCGCTAAAGCTCAGAAAGACTTAGCTCAATCTGATTCTGAAGGACAGCGGCGCATGAGTCAACTACATAGTGGTAGTCGAGAAGCCTTAGAAATTAGCCCCAACCTCTGGACAGGAATTGGATTGGTGCGGGGTGGTGCTGGTACGGCCTTAGTCGGAGATCCTGACACCGTTGCCGCTAGGATGCTGGAATATCGCAATTTGGGAATAGAAACATTCGTTTTCTCTGGATATCCCCATTTAGAAGAAGCGTATCGCACCGCTGAATTATTATTTCCCCGTCTACCTTTGCAAAGTGAACCTGCACCTTTAACACCACCAGTCTTGAGTTCTGTTGGCGACGATTTCGCCAATGAACAATTTGCGAAACAACTCACAAGTGCTTCATGACTAATTTGTAATTCGTAATTCGTAATTAAAGAGCAAATTACAAATTACGTTGGTGATGCTTCTAGATTCATCCTTTGGAACAATCTAAAATCCCAAATTCCATGACTATTACCTTTAAAAGCACCAAAAGCAAAAACAAGATATCCCTGAGCGAGGTGTTAGACAACCCGCAAGTTGAGAAAATAGTTCCTTGGATTGTGCCTGTTACCATATTAATTCTTTGGGAACTTGCTTCTAGAACTGGCTTACTTTCAACCAGGATTTTACCAGCCCCTAGTGGTGTAATCGCTACAGCAATTAAACTTGGCTCAACTGGAGAACTGTTCCAACATATAGGAATTAGTGCTGGGCGGGCGATATCTGGTTTTATAGTTGGTGGCAGTATTGGGTTCAGTTTAGGATTGCTCAATGGCTTTTCCCGTACCGCAGAAAAGTTATTGGATAGTTCCTTACAAATGCTCCGGACTATCCCTAATTTGGCATTAATTCCGCTAGTGATTCTCTGGTTTGGTATTGGCGATCAAGCTAGATTATTTCTAGTATCTATGGGGGTATTTTTTCCAATATATCTCAATACATTTCATGGTATCCGTAGTGTTGACCCTGGACTGATTGAAATGGGAAAAGTCTATGGATTAAAAACACCACAACTTCTGTGGCAAATTATTTTTCCAGGAGCTTTGTCTTCGATTCTCGTTGGTGTTCGTTTTTCGTTGGGGATTATGTGGCTGACACTAATTGTAGCAGAAACGATCGCAGCAGATTCCGGTCTTGGTTATATGGCAATGAATGCCCGTGAATTTATGCAAACCGATGTTGTGGTTTTGAGTATTGTAATCTATGCACTACTAGGGAAATTAGCAGATGCTGTTGCAAGAGGTTTAGAAAGAAAATTCTTGTCTTGGAACCCCAGTTATCAAAAGTCATAAATGCTAAATTCACCAAAATCACAGATTGAAAAATCTTGATTTTAAATGTAATTTCCTTTCTTCAACATTTCATCAAATAATTAAATTCCAATTGTTCTCAAAAGGAGGTTTTGCAAGTGAGTTCAAATGTACAGGGTACACAACTAAGTATTTTGGATTTGACGAAATCTTTTGGCAAGAAAACTGTTTTAAACTCGCTGAATTTAGAAGTTGAAGCAGGTGAGTTTGTCGCTATTGTCGGACGAAGTGGTTGTGGTAAGAGTACCTTATTGCGTCTTGTGTCAGGATTAGATAGAGCAACTTCAGGTGGAATACTACTTGATGGAGAACCACTACATAGACTCAGCCGCTCTGTAACAGTGATGTTTCAAGATCCCCGCTTGCTGCCGTGGAAGCGCGTTATTCAGAACGTAGGATTGGGCTTAGAAGGGAATTGGCGTGAAAAAGCTTTGTGGGTACTCAATAAAGTCGGACTCAAAGATAGAGCTGATGAGTGGCCTTATGTTTTGTCTGGTGGACAACGGCAACGGGTATCATTGGCCAGAGCGTTAGCCAGTCAGCCCCGTTTGTTGTTACTAGATGAACCTTTGGGAGCATTGGATGCTCTAACTCGCCAAGAAATGCAGCATTTGATTGAAAACTTGTGGCAAGAGCGAAGATTTACTGCGTTTTTGGTTACTCACGATGTGGAAGAGGCTGTGGCGTTGGCAGACCGAGTGATAGTGATCGATCAAGGAAAGATTTCTATGGATTTACCTGTAAAACTTTCACGCCCGCGAGATCGAAGTAGCGAAGTGTTTATCAATATCAGAGAAGCTGTTTTAGAACGAGTAATGAGCAATGAAAATACTCAAGTAAACAACCAGTTATTACAGCTGAGTAGTTGAAATTTAAGCTTTTAGTAGTCAATCAATATTCAACTTGAGGTAGCTGCGGTAAATAGGCTACTTCGAGATTAAAACTTACCTATAGCAATAAAAAATTATTTATGAACACTCAAAATACCTCCCAACTCTCCTGTGTGCTGGTCTGGGTAATTTTTTCTATATTTACGAGCTAGATAAACTAAAATATAATCTATATCGCTTTATTGAAAATCAATAATACACAAATATTTATTATTGATATTTAATTTAATGATCGTCAAAAAATTAACAAAGGATGATGCAGAAGATTATAGACAGATCAGATTAGAAGCTTTAGAGCAAAATCCAGATTCATTTGGCACAACATATCAAGAAGAAGTAATTAAGACGATAGAACAATTTCGGGATAGAATTCCAGTAGATAACAACAATTTCATTTTGGGATGTTTTGAGGATAAACATTTAATTGGAATAGTCGCATTTAACCAAGAATCCAGAATAAAACTCCGGCATAAAGCACATATTAGTAGCATGTATGTTAAACAAGAATATCGAAGGAAAGGTATAGGTAAACTATTATTGAATAAATTAATTGAAAGAGCGAAAGCTATTAACGAAGTAGAAATATTATTACTTGATATTGTTAAAAGCAATTTTTTAGCCAAACCACTTTATTTATCGCTGGGCTTTCAAGTATATGGAACCGAGATAAGAGCGTATAAATATAATAACAAATATTTTGATATAGAATTTATGTGTTTGCAAATTAAATAATCAGCTTTGAGATATTAATAAATCTCATTATAATTTATCCTAAAAAATGATACTCGGTTTTTTGTCAAGCATAGGCAATTTCCAGATATAGCCTTGTAAATAAAGAAGAGGTAATCTACAATGAAGCTCATTTTGCCGCTCGATTTGGTTGCTGACATTGAGCCACATCTACCACCCAATACACAGATTGTACGAGTAGATGTTGAAGGAAATCTAGATGGGGATGCTAGCGATGCTGAAGTTTATTTCAGTTGGTTTTTATCGAGAAGTCCTATACTGCATAAAATACTAGAATCAGCACCAGCATTGCGTTGGCATCACGCACCAAATGCAGGGGTGAATCACATCCTGACACCAACTTATTTGCAAAGAGATATTATCCTCACTAATGGGGCTGGAGTACATGGAATTCCGATCGCAGAATTTGTCATTACTTACATACTGGCTCATGCCAAGCACCTGCCAGAATTATATGCTCTACAGGCTGAACGTCACTGGAAAAGAGGCTTTGCTATCCAAGAATTAACAGATGCAACCTTGCTAATTATTGGCGCTGGTGGTATTGGTCAAGAAATTGCCGCCCGTGCTAAACCCTTCGGCTTAAGAATTATTGGCAGTCGTCGTCATCCCCAGGAACTAGCAAATTTTGATAAAGTAGTAGGTGCTGATGAATGGCGATCGCTCCTGCCAGAGGTGGATTATGTAGTTATTGCAACACCTCTAACTCCCGAAACCAAAGAATTGATTGATGAATCTGTATTGCGGTCGCTCCCAAATCATGCCTACCTAATTAATATTGCTCGCGGCGGCGTAGTCGATGAATCAGCATTAATAAAAGCGCTCACAGAAGGTTGGATTGCAGGTGCAGCATTAGACACAGTTAACTCAGAACCGTTACCACCAGAAAGTCCTTTGTGGTCACTTCCTAACATCTTTATCACCCCTCATACTTCCGGTCATTCACCCAAGAGTAAACAGCGTTCAATAGCGCTATTTATCGACAATCTAAAGCGTTACCAAGCTGGTCAGCCATTAAGAAATGTAGTAGATAAAGAAGCAGGATACTAAACAATTAAAAATTAAAAATTAAAAATGCAGAGGTGCTGCCGATTGGTTGCACAATCCAAAATCCAAATCCAATATTGAATTAGGGAGTAGCTAATGGTGAAATTAATTTTACCCGATCATCTGATTGCAGATATAGAGCCACACCTACCATCTAATATCGATGTAGTAGAGGTGGATAGTGAAGGTAATCTCGATGGTGATGCCAGTGATGCAGAGATTTATGTCAATGGATTTTACCTGAAAACCTCTACTCTTGACAAAGTATTGACAGCAGCACCCGCGCTGCGTTGGCAACAGTCACCGAGTGCTGGCGTGAATCACATTCTCACGCCAACTTTTTTGCAAAAGGACATCATCCTCACCAATGGCGCAGGAGTTCATGCAATTCCAATTTCGGAATTTGTACTGGCATTTATGCTCTATCACGCCAAGAATCTGCGGAAATTGCAAACTTTGCAGAATGAACACACTTGGGTAAGAGGAGTGTTTCTCGAAGAGTTAGCAGACGCGACTTTATTAATTCTCGGCACAGGAAATATCGGTCAAGCGATCGCATCCCGTGCTAAAGCCTTTGGAGTCACAGTTTGGGGTAGTCGCCGCCATCCCGAACCCCTACCGAATTTTGATAAAGTTGTAGGCGCTGATGAGTGGCGATCGCTCCTCCCAGCCGCAGACTATGTAGTTATTGCGACACCATTAACCCCAGAAACTAAAGGCTCGATCGATGAAGCTGCATTGCGCTCTATGCGTCAGTCTGCTTACCTAATTAACATTGCTCGTGGTGCGATCGTAGATGAAGCCGCATTACTTACCGCACTACGTGAGGGCTGGATTGCGGGTGCTGGATTAGACACTGTTGCAACCGAACCTCTGCCGCCAGAAAGTCCCTTATGGTCGCTACCGAATGCCTTTATCACACCCCATTGTTCAGCCTTGTCGCCACGCCTCAGAGAGCGCATAGCACAACTATTTATCGACAATCTTCAACGCTACCAAAACGGTCAGCCCTTGCGGAATGTTGTAGATAAACAAGCAGGATACTAAATATTGGGCATTGGGTATGGAGAAGAGACAAGGGAGGCAAGAAAGAGGGGGTAGACAAGGAAGAAACTTGTTGAATAATTCCTCTTTGTCCTCCTTGTCTCCCTTGTCTCTCTTGTCTCCCTACTCCCACTTCGGCTCCTTTCGACTTCGCTCAAGGCAAGTCGCTCAGTGACCACCTGCTCCTCTGCTCCTCTGCTCCCCAATCACTTAACTTTCAGCACCGACTTTCCTAAAGATTGACAAATAACATCATTTTGCGGCGTATGTATACGGCTGCACAAAACGTCACGGTAGTGACGCTCTAAAGGATTTCTTTTTAATAAACCAGGATTGCCAGTTAGTTCCAAGGCAATTTCTACAGCACGAATCGAGTTAGTTGTGGTGAGGTATTTAACAGCCTGTGCCTGTAATCCTACGTTAGGCTCATACTTACCGTTGTCAATATCTTGAGCCAAACTATAAATCAATCTATTGTTAGCAAACAGTAGTGCTTCTATCTCACCCACGGCAGCTTGGAAGCGTGGCAGAGTTGCCAGTGGCTCTTGGAGATTAGAAGGCGATCGCTCCCAAAGATATTTAACAAGCCAGTCTCGCGCACTACTAGCAACACCGAGATATAAAGCACTCACTGTCAAACTGCCCCAAGTGGAAATTAGCGGATCGAAAGATGGCGCAGCAGATATTGGGTTGATATTTAGAGCATACTCTGAGGGAATTAATACATTCTCTAAAATGAGGTCATGGCTGCCCGTAGCTCTCATTCCCAAGTGATCCCAGGTTTCGACAATTCGCAAACCTGGCAGATCGCGCGGAACCAGAAAATTCCCAACTTGTGGTTCATCTTCAGTTGTCCGTGCCCAAACAACAAAATAGCTGAGGATAGGACTGCCTGTGGTGTATTGCTTATGTCCTGTTAAACGCCAGCCTTCTGTTGTTCGTTCGGCAATTGTCGCTGGCAATCCGCCTCTCGCTGGCGTTCCTAGCTCTGGTTCAACACGGGCAGCATTAAGCAGGGCAATGCCTTCGATTGATTCACGACACAGCCGCTTATACACTTCTGGATGCCAGCGACGGCTATGGGCTGCATGAGCATGTTGAAGATAGTGCATTGTCAGTACTAATGCGGTCGAAGCATCGCCACGTGCTATCCCTTCAATCACCCGACAGATAGTTGCCAAACCCAAATCCTGACCACCGAATTCACGTGGAATGGTGAGGTTGAGTAATCCTGCCTCATGCAAAGCTGTAAAATTCTCGAAGGGAAAGGAAGCATCTCTATCGTGTGCCCCTGCGCGGGTGGCAAAATCTTTGGCCAGAGCCTCAACTCGATCGAAAATATTGGGGAGAGTTTCTAGACCTTGGGCTACAAAGGTGTTTGGCACTGCTTGCTCCAACTGTGACATAAGTACTCCTTCGTAATTCACTGTACTACTAAATCAGAGATGTTTTTCAATATGGAAGCATCTCAAGTTTGTAGGAATATCAATTTTTCGCACGACGCCAGTCTTCCCTCACCCCCAATCCTCATTGCCCTAACTGTATTACTTCTAATGCTTCCCAATGCCCCCGAAAATACTACTTAAAATCGACCGAGATTTGGTAATTAGTAGTTTATGTAAGTATGACACAAACTCCTTTCATAGAGCAAGCCAAGCGGAAAATTCAGCGATCGCGCCACAACTTAGAAACTGAATTCCCTAGCGGTTTAGGACTTACGCAAAATATCTCTCAAACTCTGATTTTTCAATGTTTTCTGTGCCTCTGCGGTTCGTTATTTTGTAACTTGTGCGTAAGTCCTATGGTCTTTTAAGCTAATCACCATTTAAATAAATCTTTGCGTTTGGAACCAAGCACGGAGAAACAAGCATTTAAATATTCTCTGTTGAGAGTAATATAAAGATCCCTAGATCGCACAGGGATAATTTTCTCATCAAGTAGATTTTCCAATGGATAAATATACAGCAACAGGATTGGCGATCGCAACTAAAGTGATATTGGTTGCTTTTATAGCGGTTCCTCTGCAACTGAGGTATAACTGGACTGGATATATTTTTTTTTAACTTTGAGGATGTACCCGATCTGATTAAGAACCGCTATGGATGATTTATCTATATTTTACCAAATCGATGGTGTTACACTTTGTCAGGGCACTGACTCTATAACCACCATTGAATTTATCCATTTATTATTACTTGACTCGATCGAATCGCAATCTTAGGTTTTAAAAGACAAATTTGCGATTTATTGTCATTTTTTGAACTATAGGCTCATTTAAACATGATGGTTATTTCTCAACTTCTATCAAGCTGTAATATGTATTGCTGCTATCCCTTTGATGGAAAAAATGCTAAGATTGCCTTAGTTAACTAGTGTGTGCGCCCGATCACAACATTAATGTGTTTTACCTCACAGCTAATTTAAACAACTTAAATATTATCTTTAAGCAAACAATAGTCGCCGTTATGGCTAGCATCATGTTATGCCACCTCGCTATTTAAAGATTTAATGTATAAATGGTTGTTAAATATATTTTTTTTGTTAAATATCATCTATTAGGTGACTTGTCAGAAAATTTACATTAAGAAACTACTAAAATATCTAAATTTAAGAACAGAAAGAGTGTAAGCTAATTATGTAAATATCATGTTTGTATGTAAATATGATGATGTTCGCAAGTCTCTTTTGGTTACTTGCATTTGTTACACTATAGGAGGTATAATACAAACGTTAAATAGCTTGCTAGATGCTCCCTAAAAGATACTAAGCAGTGCTGGAAAAAGATCCATTCTGGAATCTCCAAGCAAACTTAAGTAATATTTGTTTAAGTGTAATTTTGCTGAATTGGTAAAATACTACTTAAACAAAATTACGATGTGCTTTTATAGCTTTATAGTTTTATCGTCTTCTGTTTCCTGTAGCCTACTCAAAATCTTCTTTTGTTGCAGGTTGCACGATCGGGATAAAGCTATCCCGGAGACTATCCCCTAGACTCGCCAAAGTACTAGGGAATATGCTGGGAGCTAATTGCACATTGTCTAAATTTCTGATTAACACTACAACGTTAGTCAGATTTGTAGTTGTGTTTTTTTTGCTGTCAGGCTTTGTTCACACAACTGCTAATGAATTACGTTTTCACATAATTTAGGACTCAATGCAATTTCTAACTACAATTATGTCACACCATTTAAGTCAAGACAAGGCTGTTAAAAAGTTAGGAATGTTTGAAAACATTCTTTTAAAAATTCTTCCGATTCAGGTGTTGTTCAAGAGCATGAAATAACTTTCAGCCATAACATTGTCCTGAACTAGAAAAAACTTCAGTTTGTGATTGAGGAATGAAATACTTTGCATAGCTATTGCTACATACAGCAAATTAGATTGCGAAAATAATTCCTGTTAACGAGCGCTGACAACCACTGCTGATTGCAAAAATGAGCAATCCATATTTGTGCGGAGGCTGTCAATGCAGTTAGTTGCTTTTGAAGCTAAATGTCGTTAAACAAAGCTCTAGCTCGATATCCTAGCATTTACACTAGTTATTGCCACATCAATAACTCGCTGCAACAACTTGTAGATTGCCTGCTCAATAAAAATACCTTGTATGTAAAAGATAGATGCTTTACTAGCATACTGTTTCTTTCTCAACTCTACTTTAATAAAGCTGAGAGTTTCCTCGGTGAAAATACGGGATTAAATAATATTTTTAATGAAGTTTTGAATTGGATTCCGACTGATAAGTAAATTTTTTTTTGGAGATGAAAAAATGCCACCAGTGCTTTCTGAGCAAAATGTGGGTGAAAGAATTTTGTACACTTTGGATACAAAACTCTCAGAAAAAGAATTAGAGAACTTCTTGGCAGAAATGGAAATTGTGGAGCCACCATCAGCAAAGCAATTCTGGGAATCTGCACAGGCGAATCCTGGTATATATATTATTCTTACAGGTAAAGTCCGACTATTAGATAGCTCTGAGAATTTAATTACTACCTTTGGTGCATGGTCTGTTTTTGGTGAATTGACCTTGTTTCCCGAAGCTAACTTTAGTCCTTATGTAGTTAGAGCTTCGACAAGCCTAAAACTTGGCTATTTCAGGCAAGAAGCATTGCAAAGGTTGATAGACAAGTATCCTAACATTCGCGATCGCCTATTTGCCCGTGCAGAACTTTGGGATTTGTTGTTGTTATGTCGCCAAGTATCGCAATTCCCACGCCATACATCACAAGTTTCAGGAATGCTCAAAGCCTTATCTTTGTTTGAGCGACACCAGTTAGACACTGGCTCACTAAATCCACAAATATCCCAAGATTCACAGTTGTGGTTATTGTACAAAGGTCAACTGCGGCATTCTGAAGGCGATTCTTTGACACCAGGTACAATCTTTGCTCAACCAAAACAAGGAGATTGGGAAACAACGCAACCAACGATTGCTTACATTCTGAAAAATGACCAGATGCAAACAGCATTAGAATACTTCCCGGAGTTGGGGGAGTGGGCTTTTGGCATGAATGTCAGCGAAACGGAATTGGAGACTGAAGACACAACGACCGGCTCAGTGCGTCGCAGAAGATTAGGTACTAGAGAAAAAACTTCCCAATCTCCAAAATCTAAAATTATTCCTTTTCCCCAAAGAGAGAAGCCGTCACAACAACAGCCAACAAAAAAATCACGTTTTTACTTTCCCAGTCCGAAAGTACAAATGGGGCATTGGTGGAAGCGGATTACCAAAAGCTATCCCTTCTATGCCCAACAAAGTGCTGCTGATTGTGGCTCTGCTTGCTTGGTGATGATTGGTAACTATTGGGGCAAACATTTTAGTATCAATCGCCTACGGGATATGACCAATGTCACTCGCAACGGTGCATCCCTAAAAGCGATGGCAGCAACAGCAGAATACCTGGGTTTTGCCACCCGTCCAGTGAAAGCTACTCTTGATAAATTAGCAGAACAGCCTTTACCTGCAATTGCTCACTGGGAAGGTAAACACTTTATTGTTGTCTATGAAATCACTCCTAAGCGGGTGATTGTATGTGACCCGGCTCTCGGTCAACGCAGCCTGACAAAAGCTGAATTTCAAGCAGGTTGGACTGGTTATGCATTGTTACTACAACCGACAGCTCTACTAAAAAGTGCTAAAGACGAAAGTAGAAGCTTCTGGAAATTTTTTGAGCTAGTCAAACCTCACTATCGAACACTACTTGAAATTTTCATAGCTTCGATAGTCATTCAATTATTTGGGTTAGTAACGCCAGTATTTACCCAGTTGTTGCTCGACAGAGTACTTGTGCAACGCAGTGTTCCAACCTTAAACGCCATTGGTTTGGGAATGATTGTTTTTGGGTTGTTTGGTGTTGCTGTCAACGGTGTACGGCAATATCTGTTATTTCACACTGCTAACCGCATTAGTATCGCCTTACTCGTAGGCTTCATCAAACATACCTTCCGTTTGCCCCTTGCTTATTTCGAGTCGCGTTTCGTTGGGGATATAATCTCGCGCATCCAAGAAAACCAGAAAATTCAGCACTTCCTTACTGGTCAGACACTCTCCATTGTCTTGGATATGCTGACATTAGTGGTTTATCTGGCTTTGATGTTCTCCTATAGCTGGCGGATGGCATTATTCGTGCTGTGTACTGTACCGCCATTTTTTATCTTGGCGCTGGCCAGCACAAGTATTTTGCGCCGCATCTCCAGAGATATTTTTAATGCAGCTACCAAAGAACAAAGCTATCTCATAGAATCCCTGAGCGGAATTCGTACTGTCCGCTCATTAGCAATTGAGCAGACAGTGCGTTGGCGTTGGGAGGAACTGCTAAATGATTTAATCAAAAAAGACTTTAATGCTCAAATAATTGACAATCGCTTGCAAATTATCAGTGGCGTCATCCACACCTTTGTAAATACTTCATTGCTGTGGTACGGAGCAACCCAGGTAATTAATAACGAACTAACTATTGGACAACTAGTTGCTTTCAACATGTTGGTGGGTAACGTCTTGAGTCCTTTCCAACGGCTAGCTTTGCTGTGGAATGAATTACAAGAAATCGTGATTTCTACCGAACGGATTAATGATGTATTGGAGGCGGAGCCAGAAGAAGACTTAGCAATTAAACCCCGCAAGTCGTTGGGTAAACTCCGCGGTAACATTTGTTTTCAAAATGTTACCTTTCGTTATCACTCAGAAAGCGACACTAACGTATTAGAAAATCTCAACTTTGAAATTCAGCCGGAACAGATGGTTGCAGTCGTAGGGCGCAGCGGTTCTGGAAAAACAACCCTCAGTAAATTAATTTTAGGTTTATACCCACCGACAGATGGCAAAATACTCATTGATGGTCACGATATCACCAGTGTATCTATGCGATCGCTCCGTTCCCAAATCGGCGTTGTAGACCAAGATACTTTTCTGTTTGGTGGAACTGTTCGCGAAAACATTGCGATCGCTAATCCAAATGCTTCTTCAGAAGAAATTAGCCAAGCAGCAAAATATGCTGGAGCCGATGAATTTATTCAAAAATTACCGATGGGTTACGAATCCGAAATTGGTGAAAGCGGCGGAATGCTTTCTGGTGGACAGCGACAACGCCTAGCTATTGCTCGTGCTTTGCTCGGAAATCCCCGGTTATTACTGTTTGATGAAGCCACTAGTCACCTAGACTCAGAATCAGAACGAATTATTCAAAACAACCTCAAAGCAATTCTTAAAGGACGCACAAGTGTAATTATTGCCCACCGCCTCTCTACAGTCCGCAACGCGGACTTAATCCTGGTTTTAGATCAAGGTATTTTGGTAGAAAGCGGTACCCACGACGAATTAATCGCTAAAAAAGGTCATTATTACTACCTGAATCAACAACAGATGTCTCAAGTTAGTTGATGGGGCATTGGGCAGTCTTTTTCTTCTCGACGAGACTGTGCGTAAACAATTTTGAATACTTCTCCTAGCAAAGAGGCTACGCCAACGACAAGCTCAGTACAAGTTTTGAATTGATTTCTTCCGCACTCCTCATCTACTGTTATTGGAAATAAAACCATGCCACATCCCAACAGATCGTCCCCACTCCCCCCAGATGAGCAAGATCAATATCAAGCTTACAAACAGCAAGAGGAATTGGTATTTGACGAGCAAACAGAGGCAGAAAATGAAAGTCAAGATTTGTACTACGGTACAGAAAAACTACTCGATGCCTTACCTCGAATTTGGACTCGTGGTTTGTTATATACGCTCATCGGCTTTGCTGGTCTATTCTTGCCTTGGGCAACTCTTTCAAAAGTCGATGAAACTGGTAGTGCCAGAGGGCGTATAGAACCTAAAGGCGCAACTCAAAAATTAGACGCTCAAGCTGGTGGAAGTGTCAAAGCAGTTACAGTCAAAGAAGGAGATACAGTTAGAGCCGGCCAGGTTTTACTAGAACTGGATTCTGAGTTGCTACAAACAGAACTGCAACAAGTCCAGAGCAAATTGCAAGGGCTACAAAATCGGCAATCCCAACTGGAAATGCTGAAAAATCAACTTTTAATGTCAACGAATCTTTTAGAACAACAAAATAAATCCCAAGAATTAGAAAAAATGGCTCAAGTTAACCAGGTGCAGCAAAACCTGGATGCCAAACTGAGTAGCTATAACCTGCAAAAGTTAGAAAAACAATCATCAGTTAAACAAGCAGAGCAGCAAATTTCTACCAGTCGCGACGATCAAGAATCGGCTAAAAAGCTTTTGAGTATAAATTCTAAGCAAACTGAACGCTTTAGCACACTCGTTCAAGATGGCGCAGTTTCTCCAACCCAAGTTGATGAAATCAAAAAACAAGAGGAAGAAAGCAAACGACTTTATAAAAAGTCTGTATCAGATATTAAACAAGCTCAATTGCGTTTAGCCCAAGAGCTAAATAATTATCAAGTAACCATCAAAACGTTGGAGTCTGATATCAAACAAGCAAAACTCCGACTGCAAGAAGAACAAAGTAGCTATAAAAGTACCAC
Source organism: Nostoc sp. DSM 114167 (assembly GCF_052692655.1). Taxonomy (NCBI): domain Bacteria; kingdom Bacillati; phylum Cyanobacteriota; class Cyanophyceae; order Nostocales; family Nostocaceae; genus Nostoc; species Nostoc sp. DSM 114167. Next base: position 185,261 of record NZ_CP195116.1, on the reverse strand, counting down.
GCAAGCCGGACAACTAGCTGTAATGAAAAATCAGGAGCAGCTAAAAGATTTACAGGGACAAATAACAGCAACGCAATCAGAAATCGCTCAGACTAAAAGTCAGCTTACATCTATAAAAGTACAAATTCAGCAGCGCATGGTGCGATCGCCGATTAATGGGGTGATTTTTGAATTACCCACCACTAAACCAGGAGCGGTGGTACAAGTCGGTCAAAGGATTGCCCAAATTGCACCCGCAACAACAGACTTCGTACTCAGAGCCAATATGCCTAATCAGGATAGCGGTTTCTTGAAGGTAGGAATGCCAGTAAAAGTCAAGTTTGATGCCTATCCCTTCCAAGAGTATGGCATCGTGCCAGGAAAAGTTACTTGGATCTCGCCTGACTCGAAAGTTAGCCAAACACCCCAAGGCAACATCGAAACCTATGAATTAGAAATCACCTTAGACCAGCAGTATGTCCAAAATGGCAACAAACGTATTCCATTAGGTGCGGGACAGACAGCAAATGCTGAAGTGATCATTCGTCAACGCCGAGTTATTGACTTTGTTCTAGATCCGTTTAAAAAACTGAAAAAGGGCGGTTTGGAGATGTAGTGAAAGATATCGCACCCAAATCAGGAAATAGGACAAGGGAGATTGGAGGAATAATTAATGCCGCGTGCTCACTTGCTCTGAGCAACTTGTACCAAGCGTTGCGAGGTAAGCCGTTCGTTTAGCGTCTCGCAGAGAAGGGATGCCCAATCCCCTGAATTATTGGAGATATAGTGTTATGCCCGACAATCTGACCATTTCTACCTCAGATATCATTCACAATCTTAAGCTCTCCTGTCAGATACCTGCTGTTGTAGAAGCGATCGCATCGCAAAGTATTATTGCCGAAGCAGCTCAAGCGGCAGGAATTACAGTCACACCAGAAGAACTACAGCAAGAAGGAGATAACTTAAGGTTCGCCAAGAAGCTTGTCAAAGCTAAAGACACCTGGTCATGGCTAGAAAAACACCACCTCTCTGTAGATCAGTTTGAAGAATTAGCCTACAACAACATCCTTTCGCGGAAGTTAGCAAATCATCTATTTTCCGATCAACTAGAAAAGCACTTTTACGAACATCAGCTAGATTATATCGCCGCCGTTACCTACGAAGTGGTCTTCGAGGATCGAGACTTGGCTTTAGAGCTTTTTTATGCCCTAGAAGAAGGCGAAATCAATTTTCCAGATATTGCTCGTCTATATATCTCAGAACCAGAAGCTCGTCGTGCTTATGGATACAAAGGACTCCGATACCGCAAAGATTTTCGTCCAGAGATTGCAGCCGCTGTCTTTGCTGCTGCACCACCAGAAGCTCTCAAACCGATAACGACTCCCAAGGGAGTGTATTTAATTTGGGTGGAAGAAGTTATTCAACCCCAATTAAATGAACAGTTGCGCCAAAAAATCATTACAGAATCCTTTTCTGATTGGTTAAAGCAACAAATCACCACGATGAAAATAGTTACTCAAATAGACTCAGACGGTTCACAAGAGGAATTAATAGATATGTTATACACCAAGACTAAATAATTTAATAATTTTCAAATGTTTTTGTTGCTAAGTATCTACCTAAGTTATGGGAGATTCCTTGAGGCTTCAAAAATATTGCAGATACAGATTTTATCTACTTCAAAACTTAATAGTTTCTCCTTTTTAGTGTTTTGTGAATATATATACAAAGTGCTGTATTTGCGTTATTTCAAAATTAAATTTAATTGCTATAACTCTTGCTAGGCAGTAATTATTTTTATTTCTGCTTAAATTTGTCATGCAGTTTTTTTAACTTCAAATAAGACTAGATATGATTATTTTCCAACACAAATATATTAGTTTTTTTAATGAAAAATTCCTCAAAAAAGCATTGACTTTTTTGAGGAATAAAGTATATTAGATGTATAGCCAAATGAAACAAGTTGGCTAGACCAAATATTCCCAACAACAGTTACAAATTTTAGGAGAACTCAAATGATTATTTCTGATCTGAACTACTTGGAAAATACCACTGAAGAAATTATTGGTGGTACTTCTTATAAGAAGCCAGTTATCATCATAATTAAGCCCAAGCCCCCTGTAAAATTCAACAGCGTTGCACAAGCTGATGCAGATGCTTCAGCAACCGGCGGCCTCAACAATGTAGCCGTAACCTTTACTAACGCCACCGTTACTCCTAATAGTGCTACTGCTTCGTCATCAAGCTTTGCTCAAACTAGCAACTAGTAGTAACAAGTAGTAATAATTAAACTCTACTTACAAAAAGTATTAACTTCTGCAAGTAGAGTTAGGCTCAAAAGCTTAGTATATTGATAAATGCCGAAGGCTCTTTGCTCATTTGAGCCTTCGGCTTTTACCAAAAATACACCCTTTGGTCTTAAAAAAATGTTTCTGCAATAAAGTTTTACAACTTAGAACATTTAATCCTCAACCCAATTGCATTCTGTGTTATTTACCCGCCCTGAATTAAAACTCTGGGCTAATAGTCATAAGAGCAAAGATTTTATCGTAGCCTTAAGCTTCTCTAAGACCCCCGAAAGGTAGAGAAGAGGAAAATTCCTGTTAATTAAGTTTAAGAAGTAACCAAGCAGATATGATATCAATCGATATCAGTTATAAGTTTCAAAAGCCTGAGTTCCTTGCAGATATTGGAACAAAAAACATTTTAAATAAAAAAGATTGTATTTATAGCCCATAAATAAAAGGATATAAGCTCCTAAATTTATTTATGGGGATTGTTAATTTTAAATTTGGAGCAAAGCGACGTGACCACAATTCCTGATGCTCTCCAACTCGCAAGTCAATATTATCAAAGTAAGCGCTTCACCCAAGCCGAAGAGATTTATCGTCAAATTATAGACTTAGATCCCCAGCAGTCAGAGGCATTCTATGGATTAGGTCTGCTGGCGCAGCAACAGGAACAATATCAGAATGCAGAACAATTTTTTCAAGCAGCCCTGCAATTACAACCTGAAGCAGGGTCAATACATAACAGTTTGGGGTTTAGTCTGCAACAACAGGGTAAGCTAGAAGAAGCGATCGCCTGTTATGAAAAAGCACTCTTAATTCTCCCTGACAGCATAGAAGTACAAATTAATATCAAAAATATTCTTCACATTCAAGGTAAGCTGTCACCAGAAGAACAAGCCCACTACGCAGAGTTGAACGAGCAGTTTGCTTTAGGTAAGCAAAAGGCAGGCGATTTCAAGACAGCAGAATTATATTATCGCCAAGCTATTGCATTGCAGCCAGATTTGGTATCATCTTATACTAATTTAGGAGAAGTACTCCAAAAACAAGGGCGATTCAATGATGCCATCGATTCTTACCAACAAGCACTAAAAATTAAACCAGACTATCATTACGCCTATCACAACTTAGGGTATCTTTTCCAAGAAAAAGGGAAATTTGCAGAAGCAATAGAAGTTTACGAAAAAACTTTAAGTATTCAACCTGATTTTGCAATCACCTATAACAACTTAGGAAATATTTTCAGGGCACAAAATAAATTTGATGCTGCCATAGAATCCTATCAAAAAGCGATTAAAATTCGACCTGATGTTGATTATATATATTCCAACTTAGGAACAGCATTGAGAGACGATAATCAAATAGAAGCAGCAATCCAGGCATTTGAGCAAGCCGTAAAAGTGAACCCAAACTATAATATGGCTAAATTTGGTGCTTGTATGAGCCAACTACCAGTTATCTATTCTAATGTTGATGAAATTGCATTCAGACGAAATCAGTATCAACAGTATTTGCAAGATTTAGCTAAACATTATGAATTAACTAATCAGGAAGAACGGGCAAAAGCATCTGAAGCTGTGGGAGCATTTCAACCTTTTTATTTGACATATCAAGGTTTAAATGACCGAGATTTACAGCGAACTTATGGAGAAATGATTTTCCAGATTATGTCGAGTCGCTATCCCCAAGATTGTCAGCCGCTGGTTCTGCCAAATTTAGATAAAAATCAAAAGGTTCGGATTGGTATTGTCTCTGGGTTTTTATCTAGTCATTCTAATTGGAAAATTCCGATTAAAGGTTGGGTAGAAAATATAGATCGAAGTGAGTTTGAATTATTTGGTTATTATACTGGAGACAAAAAAGATTACTCAACAATGAGTGCCACCAAGACTTTTGATAAATTTGTTCAAGGTGTACGCTCAACTGAACAATGGTGTGAGGTGATTACAAAAGATCGATTACATATCCTGATTTTCCCAGAATTTGGGATGGACCCAATGGCGATCAAACTGGGTTGTCTGAGATTAGCGCCAATTCAAATGACATCTTGGGGACACCCTGAGACTAGTGGACTCCCGACAATCGACTATTACTTGAGCAGTGACTTAATGGAACCCGAAAATGCTCAAGAACATTATACAGAAAAATTAGTTAGATTACCCAATCTATCTATTCATTATCTGCCTTTAGCAATTCCACCCGAAGAAATTAAGAAACCAGATATAGGTTTAAAAGAGGATGATATTTTCTTCTGGTGTTGTCAGTCATTATATAAATATTTGCCCAATCATGATGATGTTTTCCCTTCTATTGCTAAAGAATTAGGTAATTCTAAATTTGTATTTATTAAAAGCAAAAGTGAAGAAATTACAGAAAAGTTTCGCCAGCGCTTAAATCATGCTTTTGCAGAATTAGGATTAGATTATCACAATCACTGTTTGTTTTTGTCTTTCCTCAATGACAGGAAGTTTGCTGGTACTACAGCTTTAGCAGATGTCTTCTTAGATAGTATTGGTTGGTCTGGATGTAACTCCACCCTCGAATCTATTGCTCATAATATTCCGGTTGTCACTTTACCAGGAGAACTGATGCGATCGCGGCATTCTCTAGCAATTTTACAGATGATGGGTATTGAAGAGACGATCGCTTCAAATAAATCAGAATACGTCCAAATCGCCATCCGTCTGGGGAAAGATGCTAAATATCGGCAATATATTTCTCAGCAAGTTGCAGAAAATAAACATAAATTATATGGCGATTTAAAGCCAGTCAGAGCGCTGGAAGATTTTATTTTGCAGCTGGTTAATAAACCAAGACAATTTAATGCTAAAGATATTGCTGAACTGTTTCAACTTGCACTTCAAGAGCATCGAGCTAATCGCCTAGATACAGCCGAACAGCTATATCGTCAGGTAATAGAAAAACAACCAGACTATTCAGAAGCATTATACAATTTAGGGATGCTGCTACAGCAGAAAGGTGAGTTGCAAGAAGCTCAGAAGCATTTAAGTGCAGCTTCGCAAGTTCAGCCTAACTCCGTGAAAATTTGGTTTAGTTTAGGCAATTTGCTGCAAGGCCAAGGACAGTTACTAGAAGCTGAAGCAGCTTACCGAAAAGCTATTGCTTTGCGACCAGATGCAGGGACAATATACAACAATTTGGGCTACACCTTGCAACAACAAGAGAAGTGGGAGGATGCGATCGCATCATATCAAAAAGCTCTGGAATTTCAGCCCAACTGCATAGAAGCAGAAATCAATTTAGCGAATGCGCTGTTTGCTCAAGGGAAGCTTTCACCAGAGAAACAAGCTTATTACGCAGAATTGAATTATCAGATGGGCTTTGCCCAGCAAGAAGGAGGTGAATGGCAAACTGCTATTGCTTACTATCGAAGTGCGATCGCAATACAGCCTGATTTGGTAGATGCCCATTATAACTTGGGGGTAGTACTGCAAGAACAAGGGGAGCTAGAAGGAGCGATCGCTTGCTATCAAAAAGCTTTGGAGTTCAATCCCCAACACCAGGAAGCCAACATCAAATTAGGAGAGATTTACCAAAACGAGCAACAAAAAGTTACACAAGTGGACTCACTAAAAGTTTCTAGCTAAACGGGTTATTTCACGCGATCGTCAATTACCATCAATCAAACTTCAACTTTCAAATTAAGGGGGTAAAATTTATGTCATTAACAATTTTCGAGAAAGTTAAAGAGTTCATAATCAGACTAGTTAAAGACGAGGCTTTTTACACTCAATTGATGAGTGATAAGATTGAGGAAGTGATAAAAGTCATGGAAGAAGGTGGCTATAATTTTTCTCAAGAAGAATTTGAAACAGCCTCAATTAAAATCTTGGAATTAAAAGAACTAGGACAGTTTGACGACCTCAGTGAAGAGGAATTAGTAGGAGCCTTTGGCGGGCTTTCAAACTCAGTCGCTCAACCATTGTATGGTGTTATAGTCTCACCTCCCGAAGAATGTGGAAAACCACCACTTAAAAAATGTAAATGGATTCCTAAACCAAATCCAAAGCCAATAACTCCACCTATACAACCGTTATATGGAGTAGTTTTTAATCAAACAGAAGTACAATAACCCGATAAAACGATGAAGAAATAGAATGCGTTAGTTTATCCCTCTTTTGCCACTCTCGGAAAACAATAATCGAACCCAAATTCTGAGACTTTGAATTAATCCAGCTTTGAGAGTTTATTTTCTAACAGTAACTATTTATTAATTAAATAGCGGAAAGTGAAGCGGCAAAAGGGTTTTAGTAATTGGAGTTTCCCACTCTGACAAAAGAGGGTTATTTTGAGGGTTGAGATTGAGAGTTAACCTATGACACATCACCGCAAAAGCTACGCAGTTTGGGAAATTACCTTAAAGTGCAATCTAGCTTGTAGTCACTGTGGTTCCCGTGCAGGACATGAGCGCGCCAAAGAACTTTCCCCAGAAGAAGCTTTGGATCTCGTCAAGCAGATGGCAGAAGTTGGCATTAAAGAAGTTACTCTCATTGGTGGTGAAGCATTTCTGCGTCCAGACTGGTTGGAAATTGCCAAAGCTATCAACGAGGCGGGAATGTTATGTGGTATGACTACAGGCGGTTATGGCATTTCTTTAGAAACCGCCCAAAAAATGAAGGAAGCGGGAATTCGTACCGTCTCTGTTTCTATTGATGGCTTGGAAGCAACTCATGACCGTCTGCGGGGAAAGAAAGGCTCTTGGAAATATGCATTTAAGACCATGAGTCATCTGCGAGAAGTCGGTATTTCTTTTGGTTGCAACACCCAAATTAACCGCCTCTCAGCGCCAGAGTTTCCGTGCATTTATGAGTGCATTCGTGATGCCGGTGCTCGTGCTTGGCAAATTCAATTAACTGTACCAATGGGAAATGCCGCCGATAACGCAGATATCCTCCTCCAACCCTACGAACTGTTAGATATCTACCCTATGCTTGCGCGCGTGGCGCGTCGTGCTTACCAAGAAGGCGTGCAACTTCAAGCGGGAAATAACATTGGTTACTACGGCCCTTATGAACGACTGTTGCGGGGACGGGGAAAGGAGGATGACTTCTCATTTTGGCAAGGTTGTGGTGCAGGACTCTCCACTTTGGGAATTGAAGCTGACGGAGCGATAAAGGGTTGTCCCTCACTGCCGACTACTGCCTATACAGGTGGTAACATTCGAGAACAGACCTTGCATGATATTATCGAAGGTGCAGAAGAACTACGCTTCAATCTAGGAGCAGGAACACCTGAAGGTACAAAACACCTGTGGGGTTTCTGTAAAACCTGCGAATACGCTGAACTTTGTCGTGGGGGTTGCAGTTGGACTGCCCATGTTTTCTTTAATAAGAGAGGTAATAATCCTTACTGTCATCATCGCGCTCTTGTTCATGCCAAACAAGGTATGAGAGAGCGTGTACTTCCCAAAGTAAAGGCGCAAGGATTGCCATTTGATAATGGCGAATTTGAGCTAATTGTCGAGCCTACAGATACTTTATTGCCAGCAAACGACCGATTACACTTTACTGCTGATAGCATTCAGTGGTCGGAAAGTTGGCAAAAAGAACCCGATCTTTATTACTCTATCGTGAGATAATAAATTATGGCAGAAAATTCCGAAATTAACACAATTTCAGCGGAAAAAACTGACCTTGAGTCATCATCATCTCAAGAATTAGAGAAAATTCCACTACTTCCACGTTCCGCTTGGAATAGTCAATTAACCTATTTCAAAGTGCTGTTAAAAGCGAAGCAAATCCTGGATAAAAGCTAACAGGTTCATTAGGGATATCAAGAGATTTAGCTCGTAAATATCGGAGAGAACTACTCCCCAAATATTTACGTGCAAATTTGTTAACTAACAAAATAAACACAGGTTTTTTATGGCATCAAGAATAAGTCTAACACTGACAGTTCCAAAGTTACTTTCTTTCAATGGTAGAACTAATCTCAACAATAGACCCGATCCCAAGCCCGATCCTAGTCCTAATTTTGTTACCGCTGAAGGTGATGCTACTTTTTCTAACTATAGTGAAAGTGCTGCAAGCATTTTAACTGCTACTCAGGCAGATACCTTAGTTAAAGGTGGTATAACTGCTGCAATTGCTGAGGCTCAAGCAAGTTTCGATCCAACTTTTTCATCACTTTTCACTAAGGCTGCTGTAGTTGGATTAAGTGGTCAATTTGAAGGTACTTCCAACAGCGAAGCAAAGGTACTTGCTAGTTTTGCGGTTGGTCGTAATGAAAGCTTCTCTTTTGATTTTTCAGCAGATTTAAAATTGGCAGCTAAAGAAATTGAAAATCCTGACGTTGAATATAACAAGGGTCAGTCGACAACAACTTTTTTAGTATTAGATACCACAAATCCCAATAAAGCCAAAGTTTTAGATTATTTTGGCATCCAGGGTAAATTAGTCTCGTCCGATCAAATCGGGGATCTAACATTTGGTCGTAGTCGCAATGTCACAATTGACAGTCGTGATAAAGATGATGATATTGATGGCGACAATGGTACTGATTTCCTCAATGGTAGTGCTGTTGGTAGTTATGAACGGAATTTTAATCGCAATACCAACTTAACTATAGTCAAAATTAATACTACTTCTGTTGAATTGGCAGGAGATACTTTAATCGGCAACCTGGGTAAAGATGTTATCTACGGCACGATTCGGAAGGATAATCTGACGGGAACCAACGGGGCAGATAAACTTTATGCTAGCTTAGGGGATGATAAGCTATCTGGAAAAAGAGGTAATGATAACCTCGACGCCGGCCAAGGTAATGATTCGCTAGATGGTGGCGAAGGCGATGATACACTCTATGGCGGTAAAGGCAATGATACACTCTATGGTGGTAGTGGTAATGATGTCTTAATTGGTGGCGAAGGTAATGACACATTTACTTTCAAACGTACCGATACCTTGTCGAAAAAAGACTTTGATGTAATTCAAGATTTCCAGGTTGGTGTTGACAAGCTTGTATTAGATGGCTGGGGAAGTCGAGGTAACATTACAGATACCAGCGATGGCGCTCTTCTCACCTTAAATACTTTGTCTATCGGTAATACTTTGTCTATCGGTAATATTTTGTCTATCGGTAATAATCCTCAACAAAGCATACTATTTTCAAACGTGAGTGCAAGCGATCTCAGCTCGATAATATAATTTGCTTAAGGCTAATTGCTCGTTTCATTCCTAACAGACTTTGATTGACAAGCATCTCAGTCAAAACAATCGGGTGAGTAAAAAAAATCTGATTGTACAAGAAAATGTCGATACCTTTTCTGGGAGAGGTTTTGCCAACAGCAAACCCTATGGTGTACGCACTGAAATTACTTGACTTGGTAATGTTCGATCGCTAGCTTCAAGCTTATTTCTCGTCCATACTGTTGACAAAATCTCTCCCTTATTTTAATTAAATAGCCTTGCTTGATTAACAGGCAAAAATAGGGAAAATATTTTATTAATAGTTATCACTTATGTTCTGAAATTATAGTAATCTATAACAATATAATATCAAATTCAAATATAGTTATAGATACTACAGGGTTATGAATACTACAAATATTTCAGAATCTAAAGTTAAATCTCTTATTCAAATTGCGGTGCAAAAGCATCAGTCAGGTGACAAGGATGAAGCTGAATTGCTAAATCAAACAGAAGTAGCTGAAATCCTGGAACTAGCTGTTCAACAGCAACGAGACAATAGTTTATTGGAGGCAGAACTGCTGTATAGTCAAGTTCTGGAAAAACAACCCGATAACCATGAAGCTTTATATGGATTAGGGATGTTAGCGCAGCAGATGGGGCAACTCAAAACTGCTGAACAGTGGCTAAGTGCGGCTTCACAAATTCAACCAAATTCTGTGAAAACTTGGTTCAGTTTAGGTAATTTGCATTTAGTTCAAGAACAGTTTTCCGAAGCAGAGAAAGCTTATCGGCAAGCTTTAGTTTTATTACCTAATTCATTACCAATTTACAACAACTTGGGTTATACTCTGCAACAACAAGGATTATTTGAAGAAGCAATTAACTATTATCAAAAAGCTTTAGAGTTAAAGCCAGACTTTATCGAAGCAGAGACTAATTTGGGCAATGCGTTACACGCTCAAGGTAAGCTCTCCAGCGATCGAGAAATCTACTATGCACAATTAAATAATCAATTGGGTGTTGCCCGGAAAAAAGCAGGGGATCTGAAAAATGCTGTTACTTGTCACAAGCAAGCGATCGCACTACAACCAAATTTGTTAGAAGCTCATTATAACTTGGCTTTGGCGCTGCAAGAACAAGGAGAATTAGCAGAGGCGATCGCATCCTACCAAAAACTTTTAGAACTTAATCCCAACGATGGAGAAGTATACCTCAATTTAGGCAAAATTTATCAACAACTCAACCAATATCAGAAAGCTGTTTCTGCCTATCGACAAGGATTAAAGCTAATTAATCCTCACTATGCCAAAGCGTTAGTATCTAATGAGGATGCTGAAATTCCTCAACAAGCACCAGTCACGCCCTCAATTCCCCAAAGAGAGGTAATTGTAGGACAATACAGCTTTCCGACCATTCCAACCGTAGCAAATACAGGTAAGCGTCCTTTCTGGAGTGTGGTGGTAACTGTATATAACCGCATAGATTATCTACTCGAATGCCTTGTTAGTGTATTGACCCAATGGCAAGGAAAAGAGCAGATGGAAATCATCGTCATGGACGATGCTAGTACAACGCCAGTATTTGAACTGGTGAATAGTATCGGACAAGGAATAATCAACTACTATCGCAATCCGCAAAATCTCGGTTTGCCAGGAAATTGGAATGCCGGAGTTGCTTTAACTCGCGGTCATTGGATTCATTTACTGCACGATGATGATTATATTCTCCCAGGTTTTTATTCTCGGCTACAAGAAAGTCTAGAAAAGTCTTCAGATTCTATAGGAGCCGCTTTTACAGGTTATGAAAATATTAACGAGAAAGGGGAAGTAATTTTCAGCCAACAAGTCTATGGAGAGCAGCGAGGAATTGCCCAAAATTGGTTGCAAATTATCGGAGTTAGTAACTCATTGAATATGCCTGCGGTAGTGATTCGTCGAGAAGCACACGAACAATTGGGCGTATATCATCCTGAACTGACTTATACAAGCGATTGGGAAGTTTATAAACGCATTGCCTCTGTTTATGATTGGTGGTATGAACCAGGAATTTTAGCTCGTTACCGCGAACATGCTAACAATGTCACTAGCCAACTGTTACTCTCTGGGAAACAGATGATATCCATCCGCCGTGCAATTGAAATTTCAAAGAGTTATTTTCCTATTGAATACTCGGCACAAATTACCACCCAATCCAGGAGTCATTATTTTCTTTATTGTCTAGAATCGCTGATAATCCCCCTACAGGCTGGGAATCTGGCTGGAGTTTGGCAAGGGTTAGAAGAAGCTTTAAAAATAGATTGTAGCTCGGAAGCAGTGGCAAAGTTATTCCGGTGGTTAACACAAGAAAAAGCAGCTCCTTTACGTGAAGAAATTGCCTCAAAATTGATCTCACTTCCTTTATAAAGACTTGTTTAGGAAAAAGTAAAAATTTTCTAGTTTTGGACTAAAAAACTATGTCAATTAGTCAAGTTGAGCATCCTACTATAAATACATCATCTTTTGAGCCACAAAATCGACAAGATGGGATCAGCGGTCTGATGCGAGTTCGTAATGAAGAGGAATTTTTGGCACCAACAATCGAATCTTGGATTGATTATGTTGATGAATTGGTAATTGTGTTTCATCAGTGTACAGACAAAACTCCTCAAATAATAGAGACATTTACACAAAAATATCCTCAGAAAATACGGGCTTTTCATTACTTACCTCACGTCTATTCGTTTAGTACAAAAGAACAAGTTGAATTGGATGTAAACAACATTCATTCTTTCGTTTTTTATTCTAATTTTGGTTTGAGTCAGACGCGGTATAAAATTTGCGTTTATATCGACGGCGATTGCATAGGTATTCCTGATAAATTAAAAATTATTTATAATTATTTGAAGCAAAATCCTCTGCAAAATACAGCCTTATTTTTTTCAGGAATAAATTTATATCAACGTCCAAACGATCCCAACTACTACACAAATTTAAAATGTGTTGCTTCTGGTGATGGAGATGTGGCATATTGGACAGTTTCACCGCAACACATTTTCGATAAAAATGCCAAAATTCCATTCTGTGAAGCAATTCAATTTGAAGAAATTACACTATATTATTTAGGTTTTATTTTTTGGCATACACATTGGTTAAAAAAGAACGCATTTTCGAGAAATGGCGGTAGAGAATTAGATGGCGAGCTTTTAGAAAAACTGAACGATCTGGAGAAAAGAAATAGAGAGAAAGAATTAGTTTTATTCTCTCAAAAATTTAAGCAAGAAAATAAAAACTTTCAAAATATCCCTTACGAAAGGTTTTTATTGTATTTCGATTTTGCTTCTCTGCCTGATGTCATAGCTCTAGAGTCAAAGCTCGTAGCAATGCATAATAACTCTGGTCATACCTTGGAACAACAAGGTAAGTTTGATGAAGCAGTTGCTTGTTATCAAAAAGCCTTAGAACTTCAACCCAACTTTGCCGAAGCAGAAGTCAACTTAGGCAACGCCCTAAACGCCCAAGGGAAACTATCAAAAGCTCAACAAGCACACTACGCGGATTTGAATCAGAAATTTGCACATTCTTGCACGATCGCAGGGGATTTTAAGAAAGCAATTAATTATTATCGTCAAGCGATCGCTCTTGACCCAAATTCACCAGAGACATATTATAGCTTAGGCAACATCCTGCAAGAAGAAGCTGAATGGTCAGAAGCGATCGCCTCATATCGCCAAGCCCTAAAACTCAATCCTTTAAACTGGAAAATCTACATCCGTTTGAGTCAGGTTTACCAAGCTCAAAACAAGAGAGCAGAGGCGATTTCTGTGTATCGTCAGGCATTAACTTTACTTAATCCTCACTATGCCAAAGCCGTATCTGCTTACTTTGATGCTGCCATCACTCCAGAAATGCTCGTTACTCCCCCGATTCCTCAAAGTGAGGTTACTGTTGGCAACTATCAGTTTCCAGCGATTCCACCTTTAACAGACCCAGAGAAACCTCGACCATTTTGGACTGTAGTGATTCCGGTATATAACCGCACCGATTATCTCTTGGAATGTCTAGCTAGCGTCTTGGTGCAATGGCCTGGGGCAGAGCAGATGGAAATTCTGGTAATGGATAATGCCAGTACAACACCGTTGTTCGATCTAGTAAACAGTATTGGGGGAGGAATAATCCGCTACTACCGCAATCAAGAAAATATTGGGGGAGCGAGAAATTATAACGCCGGAATTGCCCTAAGTCGCGGTCAGTGGGTGCATGTTCTCCATGATGATGACTGTGTACTTCCAGGTTTTTATGAACGCCTCCAGCAAAGTCTGGCAACTTGCCCAGATACAGTTGGGGTTGGTTGTACCGGTTTTGAATATATGAACGAAAAAGGAGAAACGATCAACACTGGAGAAGTAGTTTCGGTGTATGGAGAACACAGGGGCATCATGACAAATTGGCTGTCCCAGATTGGTGTCTGTGGTCTAGTAACCATACCTGCAATAGTCATTCGTCGAACCGCTTACGAACAGTTAGGAGGGCATTACCCGCACTTAACCGAAATTTCTGACTGGGAAATATTTAAACGCTATGCTGCTAATTACGATTGGTGGTACGAACCAGGCATTTTGGCACGTTATCGCGAACATACCCAAAAATTGACATCTGCAAATTGGCTTTCTGGAAAGATGCCAAAAGCTATCCGCCATGCGATTGAAATTTCTGATACCTATTTTCCCATTGAGCAGCGCGCCAAGATTACCAGAGAAGCTCGCAGCCAAAATTTCAACTATTGTCTGACACGAGCAGCAATTCCTCTCCAGGTAGGCAATATCGCCGGGGCTTTGTCTATACTGCAAGAGTCCCTCAAAATAGATCGCTCCCCACAAGCAGTAGCAAAGTTATTCGCTTTGTTGACTCAAGATGAAGCCGCTCCCCTACGCGAAGCAATCATTGCTAAGTTGCTATTAGCACCTGTAGACAATATTCCTACTGAATTAAAACCCCCACAAACTGCGATCGCACTATAGGATATGAAAATACTTGTAACTGGAACTGAAGGTTATATCGGCTCATTATTAGCTCCTCTGTTGATCCAACAAGGTCATGAAGTTATTGGTTTAGATACTGGCTTTTATAAAGTAGGTTGGCTATATAACGGCACCAAACTAACTGCCAAAACCCTTAACAAAGACATCCGCCACATTACAATAGAAGACCTACAAGGCGTAGAAGCGATAGTTCACATGGCAGAACTCTCTAACGATCCTTTAGGTCAGTTAGCCCCTGATATCACCTACGATATCAACCACAAAGGCTCAGTACATATAGCGAAGCTGGCAAAAGCAGCCCAAATCCAACGCTTTGTCTATACTTCATCATGCAGTGTCTATGGTTTTGCCACTGAAGACTACGTTAGCGAAGAGTCTGCTATCAATCCCCAAACAGCTTATGCCAAATGCAAGGCACTTGTCGAACAAGATGTGAAACTCCTTGCTGATGATGGCTTTTCTCCCACCTTTCTCCGAAATGCCACAGCCTATGGCGCTTCTCCCAGAATGCGCTTTGATATTGTCTTAAACAATCTCGCCGGTTGGGCATGGACAATTAAAGAAATTAAGATGAATAGCGACGGTACGCCTTGGCGTCCCTTAGTGCATTTATTGGATATCTGCAAAGCAATTATCTGCACCTTAGAAGCTCCGCGCGATCTAATTCACAACCAAATTTTCAATGTCGGCGATACAAATAGCAACTATCAGGTCAAACAAATTGCTCAAATAGTTGCAGAAGTTTTTACAGATTGTCAATTGAGCTTTGGTAAACACGATCCTGATAACCGCAGCTATCGAGTTTTATTTGATAAAATTAACCAAAATTTACCGGGATTCAAATGTGAATGGGATGCCCAACGCGGTGCCCAACAACTATATAATGTCTTCCAGCAAATTGATATGGATAGAGGAACATTTGAGTCTAGAGGTTTTACTCGCTTGAAACAATTAGAATACCTCATTCGCACTCAGCAAATCGATCGAGATTTCTTTTGGCAGACTGTTTAAAAATTTCATATAATAAGTTATGAATTTACTACAGCCAACAAATAATCAATTAATAACTGGTAACTGTCTATTCTGTGGGACAGGCTTACACCATACCTTCGTAGATTTAGGTATGTCTCCTCCTTGCGAAAGTTATCGCAGTCTCAAACAACTCAATGAAGTAGAGCCATTTTATCCTCTGCATGTCTATGTTTGTGAAAATTGTTTTTTAGTTCAACTCCAAGAATACATTAGTCCAGAAAATATTTTTAGTGACTACGCTTACTTCTCTTCCTACTCTGATAGCTGGTTACAACACGCCAAACAATACGTTGATTTAATTGTAGAACGTTTCCAATTAAACCAGGAAAGTCAGGTCATAGAAATTGCCAGCAATGATGGCTACTTACTGCAATACTTTGTTGCCAAAAGCATCCCGGCGCTGGGAATAGAACCAGCAGCAAATGTTGCTGAGGTAGCAATTCAAAAAGGTATTCCTACAGTTGTCAAATTTTTTGGTCAGGAGACAGCAAAAGAACAAGTTGCTAAAGGTAAACAAGCAGATTTATTACTCGGAAATAATGTCCTTGCTCATACACCATATCTCAATGATTTTGTCAAAGGGATGAAAATTATCCTCAAACCGCATGGTGTAATTACTATGGAATTTCCCCACTTGATGCGGTTAATCGAGGAAAATCAGTTTGATACTATTTACCACGAGCATTTCTCTTATTTTTCCTTTCTTACCGTAGACAAGATTTTTGCTGCTCACGGTTTGACAATTTTTGATGTAGAAGAATTAACTACTCATGGTGGTTCTTTGAGAATTTATGCCCGCCACAATGAAGACTCTTCTAAACCCGTTACTCAGCAAGTATCAGAACTGAAAAATCGAGAAGAAGCGGCTGGTTTTACGCAATTAGAATACTATTTTTCCTTTGGAGAACAAGTTAAAGAAACTAAACGCAACTTATTAGATTTTTTGATTGAAGTTAAGCGAAAGGGAAAATCGATTGTTGGTTACGGTGCTCCAGGTAAGGGAAATACTCTCTTAAACTATTGCGGTATCCGTACAGATTTCCTTGACTATACAGTAGACCGTAATCCTTATAAACAGGGTCAATTTTTACCAGGCACTCATATTCCGATTTTTCATCCAGACAAAATTGCCGAAACCAAGCCTGACTATATACTAATTTTGCCCTGGAATCTGAAAAATGAAATTATGACACAAATGGCTTACATTCGGGATTGGGGAGGTCAATTTGTTGTACCAATTCCTGAAGTTAATGTCTACTCTTAAGTATTTAATATTTTTGCTCGTCAAAAAGGGGTAAGTGACATGAAAGTAGTTTTATTTTGCGGTGGTTTAGGAGCCAGAATGAGAGAATATTCAGAAAGTATTCCTAAGCCAATGGTGAATATTGGTTATCGGCCAATATTATGGCATGTCATGAAATATTATGCTCACTATGGGCACAAAGATTTTATTTTATGTCTTGGTTACAAGTCTGACCTAATTAAAAGCTATTTTTTGAATTACAATGAATGGCTTTCTAATAACTTTAGCCTTTCCAATGGAAGCAAAATTGAGTTGTTTAATCGAGATATTCAAGATTGGAATATCACATTTGTAGATACAGGGTTAACTGCCAACATTGGTCAAAGATTCAAAGCAGTAGAAAAGTATCTAGAAGGAGAAGAAGTATTTTTAGCTAACTACAGTGATGGTTTGACAGACTTACATTTACCAACGTATATCAATAATTTTTATCAGCGTGATAAAATCGGTAGTTTTTTGTGTGTCAGACCAAGCCAAACTTTCCACTTAGTTGATATGCAAGAAGATGGTTTGGTAAAAAATATCCAAGATGTAAAGCAATGTGATATTTGGATTAATGGAGGATATTTTATCTTTAAAAAAGAGATTTTTAACTACATAAATTATGGTGAAGAACTTGTCCTTGAGCCTTTTCAAAGATTGATTGCTAAAGAAGAACTTTTTGCATATAAATACACTGGCTTTTTCGGAGTAATGGATACGTTTAAAGAGAAACAACAGTTGGATGATATGTATGCTCAAGGTAGAAGACCTTGGGAAGTTTGGGGAGATCAACAAGTACAAGTCGACCATATATGATCCAACTGAGGTTGAATAAGACAGAAGAATCTGAGTACAAAATTCTTTGTCTCGGTTCTCATTGTGATGATATCGAGATTGGTTGTGGAGGCACAATCTTAAAGCTGATAGAGAGTTATCAAGATGTTGTTATCTATTGGGTTGTCTTTAGTTCTAATGAACAAAGAGCAGAAGAAGCAACTGCAAGCGCTAATCTATTCTTAAAAGAAATCCCAATCAAGAAAATTATCATTAAAAATTTTCGAGATGGCTTTCTGCCTTTTGCAGGAATAGAGGTAAAGGAATGTTTTGAACAGTTGAAGCAAGAATTTTCACCAGATATAATCTTTACTCATCATCGAGACGATCGCCACCAAGATCACCGCTTAATTTCTGACTTGACTTGGAATACCTTTAGAAATCATTTAATTTTAGAATATGAAATACCCAAATATGATGGGGATTTGGGTATTCCTAATTTCTTTGTTCATTTAAATGAAACACTCTGCTGTCGAAAAATTCAATATATTTTGGATGCGTTTGCTACCCAGAATAATAAGCAGTGGTTTACAGAAGAGACTTTTCGTGCAATTCTCAGAATTCGTGGGATTGAATCAAATTCACCGAGTAAATATGCTGAAGCATTTTACTGTAGAAAAATGTTTTTCTAAAAAATTAGAAATAATTTTAATTTCTTTTCATAATTTGTAATATTTATGATCTTTACTGAAACTAAAATAAAAGAAGCATTTATTGTTGATTTAGAACTGCACCAAGATATTCGGGGCTTTTTTGCTCGGAGTTTCTGTACTCAGGAATTTCAAGATCGTGGCTTAAAACCTACTATTGCCCAATGCAATTTATCTTTTAACTATAAAAAAGGAACATTGCGGGGTATGCATTATCAAATGCCTCCTTCTCAGGAAACAAAATTGGTGCGTTGTATCAGGGGGGCTATTTATGATGTAATTATCGATTTGCGTCCAGATTCTCCTAGCTATTTATCTCATATTGGTATAGAGTTAACTGCTGAAAATCGTCTTGCTCTCTATATCCCAGATAGGTGTGCTCACGGTTTTCAAACTCTCAGCGATGAGACGGAGGTGATGTATCAAATGGGTGACTTTTATGCACCAGAATATGCTGGCGGGTATCGCTATGATGACCCAGCTTTTGGTATTGAATGGCCTCTATCTGTGACTGAAATTTCGGATAAAGATCGGGCTTGGAGTTTATTTGAATCGAAAGAAATTGTAACGCCTACGGTAATGTAAGACTTTTAAGAGCAATTTAAAAATATATAGTTGCTGAGTAAATATAGGATTAGGAACGCACGAGGGCACAGACACAGAAAATCAAAATTTGAAAAATTAAATTTTGATTTTCATACTTAACACTGTGTTCAAACTTTGTTACAGCAAATGAGGGCGAAGTGAGTACAATTTATTTTGATTCGATTTTTAGTGATGAAATCAGACGCAAGCATCTTTATAATGGACAAATGTTTGTCTTTTCTCCTTGCGCCAGTGCGATCGCTCTATGTGATTTTGCTCGTGGCATGGTTGAAGAAGCATTTGCCCCTTTAGATCCCAGAGAAGCACAACATAGCTTGCCTGTAGAGAAATACGTTGATATTTTAGCACAACTCAAGCCAGCTTTTATCCATCACCCTGAATCTAAACAACTTATTCAAGGCATCTTGAAAGAAAGTGGATGTGACTTGAACAAAACCTATTTCGATGTACCTCGCCTGAGAACAGCAACCAGCGATCGCTATCTGACTGCTGGCCTTGCTTACGCTTTCCATCCTCATCGTGACACCTGGTATTCTGCTCCTCAGTGCCAGATCAACTGGTGGATTCCTGTCTACGATATTACCCCAGAGAATGCGATGGCATTCCATCCGCGCTACTGGAGTCAACCAGTTAAGAATACCTCAAGAGATTATAACTACGCTCAATGGATTAAAGAAAGTCGCAAAAATGCGGCACAGCACATTCAAACAGATACGCGCAAGCAACCCCATGCGGAAGAAACTTTAGAAATGGAGCCGCAATTGGAGTTAATTACACAAGTCGGTGGCATGATTCTCTTTTCAGGAGCGCAGATGCACTCCACTATTCCCAACACATCAGGCTATACCCGTTTTAGTATTGACTTTAGAACTGTGCATTTTGATGATGTCATAGCTCAAAAGGGTGCGCCAAATATTGATTCAGCTTGTACAGGAACTTCTTTAGGCGACTTCTTACGAGGCACTGACTTCTACCCGATTACTGACACATTGTTGTTGTCTACAACAAACAATCTCTTGTAGAATAACTTTTGTTTTCCCAACTCCAGTGTGTAAGCAATAAATGGTAAACTCTGTTGAAAAATTGTCTGGACAAACAATACTAATTACAGGTGCTAGCGGATTTCTAGGATCTCATTTAGTCCGTCATTTATGCCACGATGGTACAGAAGTACATGCTGTTTCTCGCAGTTTTCATACTTCTGATATCAGCTGCTTGCGATGGTGGCACGGTGACATGGAAGACATTAAGTTTGTTCACAATCTTTTCCACAGCATTAAACCTGACCTCATCTTCCATTTATCCGGTCTTGTAACAGCAGTTCCGAATCTAGAGTTTATATTGCCTACCTTTCACAGTTTACTGACTAGTACTATTAACTTATTGACGGTAGCTGCCGAAATTGGTTGTAGTCGCATTGTGTTAATAGCTTCTTTAGAAGAACCAGAACAAGATCGTCCTGAAGTAGTTCCTTCTTCTCCTTACGCTATTGCGAAATTTGCTAGCAGTACTTATGGTCGGATGTTCCATCGACTCTATCAGACACCTGTAGTTCTTGTTAGACCCTTTATGACCTATGGGCCAGGACAAAATGTGTATAAAATCATTCCTTCTGTTATTCTTTCCTTGTTGCAAGGGCAAGCTCCAAAACTTAGTAGTGGAAAGCGTCAAGTTGATTGGATTTATATCGATGACGTGATTGCAGGACTTCTGGCTGCAACACAAGTTCCTAGTATAGAGGGTTGTACATTCGACTTAGGTTCGGGAGAACTAGTACCCATTCATGCAGTTGTGTCCCAGCTTGTTAATCTGGTTAACCCTCAAATCCAGCCTCTATTTGGTGCTTTACCTGAGCGGCCGATGGAAAGAATAAGAGTAGCTGATACGGCTTATACATACGATAAACTCGGTTGGCAACCTTCAATTCCTCTAAATAAGGGCTTGGAATTGACTGTAAATTGGTATACAAAACATCATTAAAAATTCAAAATTCAAAATTCAAAACTTGTACTGAGCTTGTCGTTGGCGTAGCCTCTCCGCCAGGAGAAGTATTCAAAATTAAAGACAGTTTGAGTTGAGAATTTAAACCCCAACTCAATTGATACTACGTGTAGACGTAAAGATACCCCTTGATTTCAGGATAAAAGATTAGATACACAAGTTAATAAGGATTCTATTTATGGTTACAGATATTCAGAATATTAATTTAGTCGAGCTAAAAAATTCTTTGAACTTAAAGGATATCAGTCTAGAAATTTACCAACTAATTTCTGATTTATATCCCATTTGCCGTAGTATTACAGGTAATGGTTTTAGAGAAACTTTAAAAATTCTTCAGCAGTATATTCCTTTGTCAGTTCATGAAGTGCCAACCGGAACAGAGGTATTTGATTGGACAGTTCCGAATGAGTGGAATATTAAAGATGCCTATATTAAAAACTCTCAAGGGGAAAAGATTGTAGATTTTACTAATTCAAATTTGCACGTTGTTAACTATAGTATTCCTATATATCAAAAAATATCTCTTCCAGAACTTAAATCACATCTATTTACACTTGCTGATTATCCTAATTGGATTCCTTACCGAACTTCATATTACAAGGAAAGTTGGGGTTTTTGCCTGACTCATAATCAGTATTTGCAACTAGAAGATGAAGAATATGAAGTATGTATTGATTCTTCTTTGCAACCTGGTTATCTGACTTATGGGGAGTACTATATTTCAGGAGACAGTACTGATGAAATTTTAATTTCTTGCCATGCTTGTCATCCTTCATTGTGTAATGATAATCTTTCGGGAATTGCGATCGCTACTTTTATCGCTAAATACTTAAGTCAAACTACACCAAGATATTCCTATAGATTTCTCTGGATTCCCGGAACCATTGGCTCAATTACATGGTTGGCTCTTAATGAAGCTCAAGTCAATAACATTAAACATGGCTTGGTATTAACTTGTTTAGGAGATGCAGGCAACTTTACTTACAAAAAAAGCCGTAGAGGTGACACTGAAATCGATAAAGTTGCTGCTTATGTACTCAAAAATTCCAAACAAGATCATAAAATTATCGATTTCTTTCCCTATGGTTATGATGAGCGACAATATTGCTCGCCTGGATTTAATTTAGCTGTAGGTTGCTTCATGCGATCGCCTCATGGTAGTTTTCCTGAATACCATACCTCAGCAGACGATTTAAATTTCGTTCAACCCCAATATCTAGCCGAGTCATTCTTTCAATGTCATTCGATGTTGCATATCCTCAACAATAACGAAATCTACTACAACAAAAATCCTAAATGTGAGCCACAGTTAGGTAAAAGAGGAATATATCGAGCAGTTGGTGGTAACAAAGATAGCGGGCTAAATGAAATGGCAATCCTGTGGGTTTTAAATTTATCTGACGGTCAGCATACTCTATTAGATATTGCAGAAAAGTCGGGAATGTCATTTGATGTAATTAAATCTGCTGCCGATACATTATTAACACATGACTTATTGAAGAAGAATTCAGAAGTCAGAATGGGCTAAACCTTAGCTATCCGCTAACAAAAGTCAGAATCAATGTTAACAATTAAAACCAACTAAGCACAGCTAACCCTGATTTCGTAGCGAATAGACTCAAAACTTACTTTGCGCTCCTTTGCGCTATACTCTGTGTCCCTCTGCGTTTCAACGTTCTGTGAGAATACTTATTTTGTATTCATCTATTTAATATTATTTTTACATCCTATTTATAATTACTGCTTAGAAATTAGCTTAACTTTATAATCTAGAACATACTTCATATTTTCGCTATTGCTGGGAAAAATATCCTATTTAACTTCATGATTACTTGAACTAAATGTCATTACTTATACCATTGTAAGAGCAGTTTAGATGATTGATATTAGAGAAGTAGTTTCAAAAACATACCTTGTCTAGTACATGAATAAAAAATGGGCTGTTAAACGACTTACAATCAATCTCACATCAGGCGAGGCACAGAAGCTTGAACAATACTGTTCAACCACTGGCAGACCAGCAACTGATGTAATTCGGGAGTTAATTCGCTCTCTTTATCCTAAAGATGAAAAAGCCTCTGAAAGCTCATGAATCAAACTGCACAAAAGTGAAACAGGATAAGTACATTTTAATTTGTCAGTGAAATATGATGCTTAACAGTTATCAGCTAACAGTGAATCCCTATAAGTAAAGTTAGGGAATTTAAATAAGAATACTCTCTTACAAAGTTCAGAGCCGAGGAAATCTTCGCTCTGACTTTTGCTTTGGACATTGTGCAATCATTTTGATACACTTGCATAATTAAAAATATCAAATTAATTGAATAAAAGGTAGAATTCAGCATCAAGATGTTCTTACTAACTTGCTTACTTATAGCGGTAGTGAGTCTGCAAGTGTTTTGTAAACCACCAAATTTCAAATTTTGTGGCTGTTTTTAAGCAGTAATTTATCCATTTTTTCGCGCAAAATACCCTTATTGTATCTGGCTTTCCTCCTGAACTATTTTTTGACAATTAGTAATATTACTGATCTTTTCGGAAAATTTTTAAGTTAGATATAGTACTTACCACTTATTTACTTATACTTTCCAAAGTATTAAGAATTTAATCCCTAATTTATTTAATTACAAATAATGATTAAAAAAACCTTGGTTATAAATCAGCCAAAGGTAAGCAAGTTCGTGGGCGAACTGAGGATTTTTGCTGGATTTATAACACTCAGCTTTGCGATCGCCGCAATATTGTGTAACTATCAGGATGCAATCGCCCAAACTCCTGAACCTCAGACGTTACCCCCAGGTCGGTTAGATAATTTTCCTGAGACTCCGTTACCCTCGGATGTACTACCCAAGCCACCAGACGAAAATCAATTGCTTCCATCCCTAAAACTACCGAATCAGCCGATTCTGGAGCAGAATGACCCTAATACCAAATTTCGGGTCGATCGCATTGAAGTTTTGGGCAGTACAGTTTTCAAAGCAGAACAATTTGCCGCTGTCACAAATCCTTTTGTGGGACGGGAACTGACATTTTCAGAGTTGTTGCAAGTTAAAGATGCCATCACCAAACTCTACACTGATAACGGCTATGTCACCACAGGCGCATTGATTGCACCGCAGACAATAGAAGCTGGAACAATCAAAATTCAGGTGATTGAGGGTAGTTTGCAAGAAATTAAGATTGTCGGTAATCGGCGATTACACACTCAATACATTCGCGATCGCATCAAACTTGGTGCGGGAAAACCCTTAAATGTACCGCACTTAATAGAAAAGCTGCAACTACTCCGTCTCGATCCGCGGATTCAAAACCTGTCAGCCGAGTTGCAGACAGGCGTGCAACCGGGAACCAATGTGTTGCAAGTGGAGGTTAAAGAAGCAGAAACTTTTAAACTGGCAGCAAGCCTGGATAATGGGCGATCGCCAAGTGTCGGCAGTTTTCGCCGGGGAGTGGATCTGCAAGAAGCCAATTTATTGGGCTTAGGCGATACCCTGAGTGTGGGATACGCCAATACCGATGGCAGTAATACAATTGATCTCAACTACACGCTGCCGATTAATGCCCACAATGGCACTGTATCCTTCGGTTTTAGCCAGGGATGGAACCGTGTGATTGAAAAACCATTCAGTGTCCTTGATATTCAGTCAAATACCCGCTCTTACGAATTGGGCTATCGGCAACCACTGATCCAAAAACCAACCCAAGAGTTGGCAGTCGGGCTATCGTTCTCGCGCCAGGAAAGTCAAACTGAGTTGGGTATTGATAACATTGGGCCGTTTCGCCTCTCCCCAGGTGCAGATGCGAACGGAAAAACCAATATTTCTGCCCTGCGCTTTTTTCAAGAATATACTCAGCGAAGCAACCAGTATGTTTTTGCGGCGCGATCGCAATTGAGTTTTGGTGTAGATTGGTTCGATGCAAATATCAGTGAGAATGAACCAGATAGCCGCTTTTTCGCCTGGCGAGGACAGGCGCAGTGGGTACGGCAATTAGCACCAGATACTCTATTTTTAGCTAGGGGCGATTTCCAATTGGCAACAGATTCCTTAGTGCCTTTAGAGCAATTTGGTCTAGGTGGACAGCTAAGTGTACGGGGCTATCGCCAAGATGCATTACTCACAGATAATGGCTTGTTATTTTCGGCGGAATTTCGAGTCCCAATTGTCCGCGCTGCCAAAATTGGCGGAGTGCTGCAACTGACACCCTTCATTGATGTAGGTAAAGGCTGGAATACCAAAGGCGAAAATCCATCACCGAGTACGCTTGTTAGTACTGGGTTGGGGCTGTTATGGAAACAGGGTGATGACTTCTTGGCCCGCATAGATTGGGGCATTCCTTTGATTTCAGTGGACGGGGAAAGGCGATCGCTCCAAGAAAATGGCTTGTACTTTTCACTGCGTTATTCCCCGTTTTGAAGCGAGCG
The DNA here is from genome assembly GCF_052692655.1 of Nostoc sp. DSM 114167. Taxonomy (NCBI): domain Bacteria; kingdom Bacillati; phylum Cyanobacteriota; class Cyanophyceae; order Nostocales; family Nostocaceae; genus Nostoc; species Nostoc sp. DSM 114167. The sequence goes on along the minus strand of NZ_CP195116.1, from coordinate 159,992 downwards.
TTTCAAAACTATACTGTTTTGGGCAACCTAAAATACAAGGTATAAATAAAGGCTTGGTCTGGTATCGCAACGCCCAGGGCAAAATTGAATTAATTGCGGCTCAACCAACCCATGTACAACCATCTTTAACCTGCACTGCAATGCCAAACTAATAATCAGCCTCGATGTTGAAAATGCTAAAGTCAAAGCGGAGGTTTTGATATGGCTCAAGCTTTAACTCAACTATTTACCTTTGAAGAATTTATCGAATGGCTGCCAGAAAATGCTGGAAAGCGTTATGAGTTACACGATGGGATAATTGTTGAAATGTCTCAGCCAAGCGGAAAACATGAGAAAGTTACGGGATTTTTAGCAGGAGAAATTACCGTTGAATATAAACGCTTGCAATTACCATATTTTATTCCCAAAACAGCATTAGTAAAACCACCAAGGAAATCATCTGGTTACTTACCGGATGTAGTTTTAATCAACGATACTAATTTACATAACGAGGAATTGTGGGAAAAAGAATCTACCGTGACTCAAAGCCAATCAATTCCTTTAATTATCGAGGTAGTGAGTACAAACTGGGAAGACGATTATTACACCAAATTAGGGAATTATGAAGTCATGAAGATTCCCGAATATTGGATTGTTGATTATGCAGCTTTCGGAGCCAGAAAATTTATCGGTAATCCTAAACAGCCGACCATTTCTATTTATCATCTCGTTGATGAAGAATATCAAGTAGCGCAATTTAGGAATTCGGAACATATTATATCCCCTACTTTTCCAGATTTAAAACTGACTGCTAATCAAGTTTTTAATTGTACTTTGTAGAGCTTTTTTGGGTATTTTAAAATACAAAGTATCAATAAAGGCTTGGTGATGAGTACGACCCCTTTTTGGTTAGTTCTATGTAGTGGAATAGTACCATTAATAGTAATGCCACTTCAGTGCGGCTTTGCGATCGCTCAAGTAACTCTTGATGGCACCTTCAACACCACTGTCTCTCAAAGTGGCAATAACTTCACCATCAACAACGGGAATCGAGTTGGCAACAACCTCTTCCACAGCTTCAGCCAATTCTCAATTCCTACCAACGGCTCGGCTTTCTTCAATAATGCCGCAGATGTGCAAAATATCTTCAGTCGTGTTACAGGTGGTAGTGCGTCTAATATCGATGGATTAATCCGTGCCAACGGTAGCGCCAATTTATTCCTGCTCAATCCTGCGGGTATTTTGTTTGGGGCCAATGCCCAACTGAATATTGGTGGATCGTTTGTTGGTACAACTGCAACCAGCATTAAGTTCTCTGACGGGGTGGAGTTTAGTGCTACCAACACGACACCAGCCCCTTTGTTGACGATCGATGCGCCAGTTGGCTTACAATTTGGTAGTAATCCAGGAGCCATTACCGTCCAAGGATCGGGACACAATGCCCAATTAGGCGACTCACTTCAGGTTTCTGGATTAAACCTCGGTACTAGAGGATTACAGTTGCAATCTGGAAAGACACTGGCATTGCTGGGTGGGAATGTTGCCTTAGATGGAGGATTGCTCTCCGCACCAGGAGGGCAAATAGAATTAGGTAGCATCACTAACGGAAGCGTTGCCCTCAATTCCATCCCCGAAGGATTTGCACTGAGTTATCCAAATGCTGCGAGTTTTGGCGATATTCAGATAACTCAACGAGCTTTAGCATCTACACGCGACCTCAGTGGGCAAAGGGGAGGAGCCATCCAAATTCAGGGTAAACAGGTCAGCATCCGAGATGGTTCGCTGATATTAGTGCAAAATCGCAGCAATCAAACTGCTGGTGATATTGCAATCAATGCCACAGAGTCCCTCCAGATTATCGGCAAGTCTCCTGATTTTAAAAGTTCCAGCAGTTTAATTAATGAAACTATATCCCCAGGTGCAGCAGGGAATATTATCATTACCACCCCACAGTTGAATATTGACGGGGGTGGGTATATCTTAAACCGTACCTTTAGCACAGCACCGGGTGGCAATATTGCAATAAATACTGATGAAATGCGGGTGAATGGTTTTGCATTTGGCGATCCTTCTCCTTTTCGAGCAGTCAGCCAGATATTAGCTGCTTCCTATGGGGCTGGAAAAGGTGGAAATGTTAACATCTCCACTCAAAACCTGTCTATTTTAGCTGGCGGCAATATAGCAGCAAGACCCTACGCTTCAGGAAATGGCGGCGATCTGATCGTCAAGGCAGATACAATTCAGGTGACAAATGAGGGAGCGCCAAAGGGTTTTTATTTTAGTCTGTTGTCTACTGCCACATTCGGGTTTGGTAATGCAGGGGATTTGAAAATCGATACCCGCAAGCTGTCGGTTCAAGCTGGCGGCAGAGTGTCAGCTTCTAGCATCGTTTTAGGAAATGCGGGTTCACTGACTATCAATGCGGCTGAATCGATTGATGTGAATGGTGTCAAAGATGCAGCAAATCCCAGCTATATTGGTACTGCTGTTCGTCCTGTTTTTGGAGTTTCCAGCGCTACTTCAGGTAACACCACGATTAACACCCCACTTCTTAATATCAGTAATGGTGCAACAGTTTTTGTCCAAAACCTTGGCTCCGGTAAAGCTGGTACTTTAAACATTCAGGCGAACACCTTACGACTCGACAATGGAGCCAGTATTTCAGCATCCACAAAAGCAGGCGGTGGCGGTAACACTAATTTACAACTGCGGGATCTACTACTGATGCGTCATGGCAGCTTTATCAGTGCAGAAGCAGGTAGCAGTGGTAATGGTGGCAATATTGCGATTAATGCTCCCAACATTGTGGGTTTAGAAAATAGTGACATTATTGCCAATGCTGTGAAAGGAAAGGGTGGCAATATTCAAATCGCAACTCAAGGGATTATCGGACTCAAGTTCCGTCCCCAACTCACTCCCGAAAATGACATTACCGCTAGTTCTCAATTTGGGGTTAGCGGTACCGTTCAAATCAATAATATTGGTGTCGATCCAAACTCTGGGTTAGTTCAACTACCAACCAATGTAACCGATCCATCGCAACAAATAGCCAGTGGTTGTTCTGCAAACCAAGGCAGTCGATTTGTGGCAACGGGACGGGGTGGTGTGCCGCAAAATCCCAATCAAGATGTGACGAGCGATGTCTACGACGGGCTACGCCTAAGCACTTGGTCTGATGTCCGCGATATCTCTGAATATCGCAAAACTGGGGAAGTCACAGCACAAATGCCTGAATCTTCAAAGGTTCTTGTCCAAGCTACTTCCTGGCATCGGAACACCCAGGGCAAAATTGAGTTAATTGCGGCTCAACCAACCCATGTACAACCATATTTAACCTGTGGTGCACAAACTGAAGTTCCACCCATTGCAATGCCTGCGGCAAATTTCGTTTTTAGAAAGCCACACCAAGATGACAACTAAAACTGTTGATGTTGTTCAAACACAATGCCGTTTAGGGAACTCTATATATTATTAATAGAAAGTGAGCGATGAAAGCACTCTCTGTTTGCTGGGGTTTGATCGATATAATGCTGACAGGTGGGATGCTCCTTTGGTGTACCTCTGTGAGTGCCCAGCTAACTCCTGATGGCACCCTTAATACTACTGTTTCCCAAAGCGGTAATAACTTCACCATTACTAATGGTAGTGCCGCCAACAGTAACTTATTTCACAGTTTTCAGCAGTTTTCGGTTCCCACTGGCGGTTCGGCTACTTTTGATTTAGTAAACACGCCCAACATTTCTACCATCTTCAGCCGTGTTACTGGCGGTAATATCTCTAACATTGATGGCTTAATTCAGACGATTAACAGCCACAACCCCGTTAGTCTGTTCTTGATCAACCCTAGTGGGATCATCTTTGGAGCTAATGCCCAACTAAACATTGGGGGTTCGTTTATTGGTACCACTGCCAGCAGTATTAAATTTGCCGATGGTGCTGAGTTTAGCGCAATTAATTCTGAATCTGCCCCATTGTTGAGTATCAATGTTCCCATTGGCTTGCAACTGGGTAACAATCCCGCACCCATCAACATTCAAGGTACAGGACACACTTTGAGGAATATCAGTGGACTAACTCTGCTTCCCCCGACTCAGATTCCCAGTTCTACAAAACTGCGGGTACAGCCGGGAAACACCCTAGCCTTTGTGGGTGGCGACATACATCTAAATGGGGCAAACCTAATCGCTGAAAGAGGACGAGTTGAATTGGGTAGTGTAAGCGGTACAGCATTGGTAAACCTGATACCAACCGCACAGGGCTATACACTGGGATATGGGAATGTACAAAGCTTTGGCGATATTCAACTGGCACAGCGATCGCTATTAGATATCAGCGGCGTGAATGCAGGTTCCGTTCAAATTCAGGGTAGGCAAATTCAATTCACCGATGGCTCTCTGGTACTGGCGCAAAATTTTGGCAATCTCCCCGGTGGTGACATTCGCCTTCAGGCTACAGAGTCCATTAATCTAATTGCCAAAACAGCCGATGGCACAATTCAGAGCGGAGTGCGTAGTGATGCTTTGGGTATGGGAGCTAGCGGGAATATCAGCGTTATTACTCCCAACTTCACTATCAAGTCGGGAGCGGGGTTGAATAGCACAACTCTTGGAGCAGCTCCCAGTGGCAATATTTACATTGATGCAACCGCCATTGAACTGTCTGGCTTTTCACCCAATAATCCTGCTAACGTCACCACGCTAAACACTACTACACTAAGCACTGGGAATGCTGGTGATGTTTTCGTCAATGGTAATAGTCTACTAGTATCAAGCGGTGCCTCACTATCTTCGGCTACCTTTGGCAGTGGTTCTAGCGGTAAAGTGACGATTCGCAACAACAATACCACGGTGATGGGAGAAAGTCCTTCTGGACTTTACAGCAACATTAGCTCAACTACATTTGCAACCGGAAATGCCAAAACGTTGACCCTGAATACTGCGAAATTGCAAATTTTGGATGGGGGGGCAGTTGCCACTACCTCATTTTTTGCAGGTAATGGGGGAGATTTGAGGATCAATGCTACTGAAGCGATCGTCATCAGTGGTGAAGGTCGGGCAACTAATAGCAACATTAACGCCTCCACCATCCGACCCGATCCGTCATTGCGGAAACGATTTGGTCTACCAGATATATTAACAGCGAATGCCGGTACTTTGAGCATTACCACACCGAACTTAACGCTGACGAATGGCGGGACAGTCAGTGTCACCAGTCAAGGCAGTGGAAATAGTGGCAATATTAACATCAATGCAGCCAGCATCAAATTAAAGAATCAAGGGTTTATTCAAGCACAAACAGAATCCGGTAATGGTGGCAATATTAAATTGTCCGCTAAAAACCTGTTGCTTCTGCAAGACAATAGCCAGATAACCTCAACAGCAGGCGGTTCAGGGAATGGAGGTAATATAAACATCAATGCACCCATCATCATCGGCTTGAAAAACAGCGACATTATTGCCAATGCAGTACAAGGCAGAGGTGGTAATATCCAAATCACCACTCAAGGCATCTTTGGGCTGAAGTTCCGCAACCAACTCACTCCTGATAGTGACATTACTGCCAGTTCCCAATTTGGGGTAAGTGGCACGGTTCAAGTTAATACTATCGGTATCGATCCAAATTCTGGCTTAGTCGAACTGCCTGCAAATGTCACCGATCCATCCCAGCAAATTGCTACAGGCTGCGCGGGCAGTGAAGGCAGCCGCTTTGTGGCAACTGGACGAGGTGGTGTGCCGCAAAATCCCAATCAGGTGACGAGTGATGGCTACGAAGGCCTACGCCTACGAACCTGGAATGATGTTCGCGATCTCTCTGCATACCGGAAAACAAGCGAAGTGATAGCCCAAATACCCACAAAAGAGGCAGTTCTTGTCCAGGCTACAGGTTGGGAACGTAATGCTAATGGCAAAATCGAGATATTTGCAGATAAATCTGCTACTCAGGTGCAACCAGCATTAACCTGTGCTGCGATTCCGAGAAGTTAATGATGTTATCAATCATATCATTTAGGGAACTCTAATTTTAAATCAGTAAAAGAAGTCTTTAATAATGAAAGCCGTACCCTTTGTATTTATATTGACAAGTGGGTTATTAACTCCAGGGATGATGCTAAGGGCGATCGCTCAGGTGACATCCGATGGTACTACCAATACCGTTGTCAACCAAAGTGGTAATAATTTTAATATTCTTAACGGTATACAAAAAGGTAAGAATTTATTTCACAGTTTCAGTAATTTCTCTATACCCACAGGTAACACAGCAATCTTCAACAACGCCGCAGATGTGCAAAATATCTTCAGTCGCGTCACTGGTGGGAGTGTTTCCAATATTGATGGTTTAATTAAAGCCAATGGTAGCGCTAATTTATTTTTGCTTAATCCCAGTGGGATAATTTTCGGTGCAAATGCCCAACTTAATCTTGGCGGCTCCTTTATTGGGACAACTGCCCAGAGCATTAAATTTAGTGATGGTGCTGAATTTAACGCTATTAATCCCCAAGCTAACCCCTTATTAAGTATCAATGTTCCTATTGGACTGCAAATGGGTAATAATCCCGCATCAATCACTGTTCAAGGTACAGGACACCGCTTGACTAATATCGGTGGGCTGCCTCTTGTGACTCAAAATCCGAGTGCGACAGAATTGCGGGTACAGCCGGGAAAAACCCTAGCTTTGGTAGGTGGTAATCTGAATCTGAATGGGGCAACTCTGACCGCCAAGCAAGGGCAAGTAGAATTAGGCAGTGTGAGTGGTTCAGGATTGGTTAGTTTGCTTCCAACTGCACAGGGATATACTTTGGGATATGAAGATGGGCAAAAGTTTGGTGATATTCAGCTTACAGGGCGATCGCTATTAGATATAAGCGGGGTGAATGCAGGTTCCGTTCAAATTCGGGGGCGACACATTCAATTCACCGATGGCTCTCTGGTGCTGGCGCGAAATTTAGGCAATATACCCGGCGGCGACATTCGCCTTCAGGCTACAGAGGCGATTGATTTGATTGGCACAACAGCTGATAGCACAATTCGCAGTGGGGTGCGTACTGAAGTTGTGGGTATCGCAGCTAGTGGGAACATCAGTGTAATTACTCCCCAGTTTACCCTCCAGCAGGGAGGGGGGTTGAATAGCATTTCAGTTGGAGTGGCTTCCAGTGGCAATATCCACGTTGATGCAACAGCGATTAAACTGTCTGGCTTGTCACCAATCAATCCAAAGGTTAGTAGCCTTTCTACTTCTGGCTATGGTTCTGGGAACGCTGGCGATATCTCCGTCAATGCCAATAGTTTACTGGTGTCAAATGGTGGATCGCTGATTTCAGCTACATTTGGCAGTGGCTCCAGTGGTAAAGTGACGATTCGCACCAATCACACCACTGTCATGGGAGAAGGCCCCGATGGAATATATAGCAACATTAGCTCAATCACTTTTGCGACCGGAAACGCCAAAACTTTGACCCTAGATACCGCCAAATTGCAAATTCTGGATGGGGGAGCAATTGGGACAACTACATTTTTTGCCGGTAATGGGGGAGATATAAGCATTAACGCCACGGAATCGATCGAGATTAGCGGTCGCAGTCGAAGCAATAACAGCAGTATCAACTCATCTAGCATTCTACTACCTCTACTACTCCGGCAGAGATTCCATCTACCGGATAAACTCACGGCAAATGCAGGTAATGTGAGCATTAACACGCCGAGCCTAACGCTGACAGATGGCGGGACAGTCGGTGTCACTAGTCAAGGTAGCGGCAATGGTGGCAGTCTCAAGATCGCAGCCAATACCATCCGATTAGACCGTCAAGGAAGTATTCAGGCACAAACAGAATCAGGTAATGGAGGTAATATCGCTTTACAAGTTGGGAACTTATTGCTACTGCGTGATAAGAGCGCGATCGCAGCAACAGCAGGCGGTAATGGTGATGGAGGTAATATAAACATTAATGCACCCATCATCATCGGCTTAAAAAACAGCGACATTATTGCCAATGCAGTACAAGGCAGAGGTGGTAACATCCAAATCACCACTCAAGGCATCTTTGGGCTGAAGTTCCGCAACCAACTCACTCCTGATAGTGACATTACTGCCAGTTCCCAATTTGGGGTAAGTGGCACGGTTCAAGTTAATACTATTGGTATCGATCCAAATTCGGGTTTAGTCGAACTACCAGTAAATGTGACCGATCCATCCCAGCAAATTGCTACAGGCTGTGCGGACAGTGAAGGCAGTCGCTTTGTGGCAACGGGACGGGGTGGTGTGCCACAAAATCCTAATCAGATGGCAAGTGATGTCTACGACGGGCTACGCCTACGAACCTGGGATGATATACGAGATTTATCTGCTTACCGCAAAAGTAGCAATGTCACCGCTCAAATACCCCCATCTCCACATATTCTAGTTCAAGCTATAACTTGGCATCGCCGCGCTGACGGCAAAATTGAATTAATTGCCGCTCCTTCTGTTGGCAATATACAGCCGTCGCTCACTTGTATGGCTGTGCCAAATTAAATTGGTGAAACGCGATCGCCGCTCAATTCCAAAAGTGACTAAATTTTATATATGATGACACCATTTTGGGAACCCTAGTTAATTAGGTACAATTGGAAATTCCGTGATGAAATTAATTTCTACTAGGTTCGGTGTCAGTAATCGAATTTGTAAGATACTGCTACCATTGGGGGTAATCTTCCTGGGGTGTAACAGTGCGATCGCTCAAGTGACATCCGATGGCACAACTAACACCATTGTCAATCCAAGTGGTAATAATTTTAATATTATTAACGGAATTGAAAAAGGTAATAATTTATTTCATAGCTTCAGTAATTTCTCTGTACCTACAGGTGGTTCAGCTAGATTTGATTTAATTAACACACCAAATATTACAACTATATTCAGTCGGGTTACAGGTGGAAATGTTTCCAATATTGATGGGTTAATTAGCACGCTTAATAGTAGTAACCCGGTAAGTTTGTTTTTGATGAATCCTGCGGGGATTGTGTTTGGGGCAAATGCCCGCTTGAATATTGGTGGCTCCTTTGTGGGGACGACGGCGAATAGTATTAAGTTTGCCGATGGGACGGAATTTAGTGCTGTAAATGCTTCGGGTACTCCTTTGCTGACTATAAGTGTACCTGTGGGTTTGCAACTTGGGGCAAATGCTGGAGCGATACAAGTTCAAGGGGCAGACTTGCGAGTTAAAACCGGGCAAACACTAGCATTAGTTGGTAGTCAAATCGACATGACAGGGGCAAAACTGACGGCACCAAATGGGCATATCGAACTGTGGGCTTTGCAAAATGCTGGGATTCAAATAGAAAATCAAGCTCAATGGCAACTGACGAGTCCTGTGGCTATGACAAATTGGGGCACAATTACGTTACAACAAGCTTCATTGGTTGATGCAAGTGGAATTAACGGGGGTGCAATCAACATCCGTGGACGTGGGTTGACGGTGCAGGATGGGTCGAATATTAGTTCCACTACCTTTGCTGGGCAAGGTAAGGGAATTACTGTCAACACCACAGACTTTGTTGATCTGCTGGGTGTTTCTCTCCCAGGACAAATTAATCCTGGCATTGGAACTTCTTTAGGTATCTTTTTTGGGCCTCCAGCAACTGGACGAGCTGGAGATGTAACAGTAGAGACAGGACGCTTAAAGTTAGCAAATGGAGCTTGGCTTCAGTCCTCTTCTAATGGCAACAATTCTCGATCGGGAGATGTAACTGTTCGGGCTTCAGATGTAGAGGTGGTAGGTTCTAATCCATTTATTCAAATCCCCACCTCGATTACCACCACTCTCTTTGGTGGCAAGAACAATCAGAGTGGAAATATTTCCATCGAAACAAATCGAATGCGGCTGCAAGATGGTGGAATCGTCAGTACATCTTTGATACCCTTTAACGGTATCTCTCCTCCCACGGGCAAGGCTGGAAATATCTCAATCCGAGCAACTGAGAGCCTTGATATCTCAGGATACACACCCTCTCTACTACTGTCTGGAGTGGGTACGAGAATTGGTCAAACAGAAGGAGACGCGGGAAATATCTCAATCGATGTTGGACGTTTGCATCTCTTTAATGGCGGGTCTATCCGCAGTACTTTATCAGGAAAAGGGAAAGCGGGAAATATCACCATTCAGGCGCAAGAGGTAGCAGTTAGCGATCCAGTAATTGATGTTATCAGCAAATTACCTGGTGGCATTACTGTTTCCGTGAGTGATAATTCAGTAGGTTCAGGTGGAAATATCGCCTTAACTGCTGACAACCTACGGCTCTTTAATGGAGGACAGATCACCTCTTCCAGCCAGGGTCAGGCAAATGCGGGGAATATTAACTTACAGGTTAAAAACATTGATATCCAGGGTATGTCTCAACCTTTAACTAACGGTCAAATTGTACCCAGTGCGATCGCAGCATCTTCAACAACTAATTTTAACGCCGGAACGATAAAAATTACATCTGATACAGTCAAAATACGTAATAGTGCGGAAGTGACCGTGAGCAATATAGGAGGCGGAGATGCAGGTAATTTGAATATTACAGCCAATAATATTTTCCTCGACAATAAAGCCAGTCTGCGATCGGAAGTCAAAGGAGGTAGTCAAGGTAACATTCACCTCCAAGCAAATGATGTTTTGCTGTTACGTCGTGGCAGTAATATTACAACTAATGCCACTGGTACTTCTACCGGAGGTAACATTGATATTACTGCTGGAGCTATTATTGCCCTTCCTGACGAAGATAGCGATATCGTTGCCAATGCAGTACTCGGAAGCGGTGGAAATATTCAAATCACCACTCAAGGCATCTTTGGGCTGAAATTTCGTCCCCAACTCACCCCAGAAAGCGACATCACCGCCAGTTCCCAATTTGGAGTGAGTGGCACTGTTCAAGTTAATAATATTGGTGTCGATCCAAATTCCGGCTTAGTCGAACTACCAGCAAATGTAACCAATCCATCGCAGCAAATTGCTACAGGTTGTTCTGCTAATGAAAGCAGTAAATTTGTTGCAACGGGTCGGGGTGGTGTGCCGCAAAATCCCAATCAGCAAGTAGCTAGCCTACGCACTTGGGACGATTTGCGAGATTTGTCTGCTTACCGAAAAACAGATACAGATCGGGTAACTACGCAGATACCTGTATCCCCAAAAGTCCTCGTTGAAGCCACTTCTTGGCAGCGCAATGCTAACGGCAAAATCGAATTAATTGCAACCCAATCTACCGCAAATATACAGCCCCACTTAACTTGTGATGCAGTTCCCAAGAGTTAATTTGCTCAGGAATCTTATAACCAAGTTGATTAAATTTCAAAGTGATATAGTATACAGACCACTAAACTATGGTAGTGATAATTACTTATGGGTTTCCAAGTTAAACAACTTCGTTGGCTATATATCAGTCTGAGTATTTTGAGCTTGTGTTTGGCAATAACCATTACACCTACTAGAGCGTCTTTGCCAGTACCAACAACTTCTACTCTGAATGTGTCAGCATCGACTTCTCAACCGACCAATTGGCTAGAACAGGGACGAAACCTTTACCATTCAGGACGCTTTGCAGAAGCAGTAACGATTTGGCAAACGGCAGCACAACAGTATCATACCCAAGGCGATCGCCTGAACGAAGCTCTAAGTTTAAGTTACCTGTCACTGACACAACAGGAGCTTAATCAATGGCAAGCAGCCCAACAGTCTATTGAGCAAAGTTTGAAACTGTTACAAACCTCTATTCCCTCTGCTGATGCAATTCTCTGGGCACAAGCACTCAATACGCAAGCAAATTTGCAATTGCATACTGGCAAAGCCGAAACCGCCCTCGAAAGTTGGCAAAAAGCTCAAAAATTTTATGAGCAAGCAGGCGACACAATGGGAAGTCTGGGTAGTCAAATCAACCAGGCACAAGCTTTACAAACTTTAGGATTTTACCGCCGTTCTAAACAACAGTTAGAGGTACTGACTCAAAAGCTGGGAGCAATGCCAGATTCAGAAATCAAAGTCAGTGGACTGCGATCGCTTGGTTTAGCTTTGCAAATAATTGGCGACTCTGGAAAAAGTCAACAGATTTTAGAGCAAAGTTTAGCGATCGCTCGCCAAATTTCAGCCCAACCCCAGTTAAGTTCTATCCTGATAAGCCTCGGCCAAACTGCCGTTGACTTGGAAGATCCAGAATCAGCATTAAATTACTTTGAACAGGCCCAACTCTTAACAACTAACCCAAGCGATCGATTACAAGCGCGTTTAGCTCAGTTCAAACTTTTCCTCAATTACGACAAACTGGAGTTTGCTAACCCACTCGCACCTCAACTACTCCAAGAACTTCGGGAACTGAACCCCAGTCACACCTCACTCTACGCAGCGATCAATTTTGTTGCCACTCTCAACCACCAGTCAAATTCTGACCAAATCCTACCGCTGAAAGATTTGGCGCAACTGATGGCAGTCACAGTGAAATCTGCACAGCAAATCCAGGATACTCAAGCCGAAGCTCATGCACTAAATCAGTGGGGAAAACTCTATCAGCGTACACAGCAGTTATCTGAAGCACAGGAGTTAACTCAGAAATCCCTCAACATTGCTCGCCAACTCCAAGCTAACGATATCATTGCTCAATCTGCTTGGCAGGTGGGACAGTTGTATAAACAACAAGGCGATCGCTCAAAAGCGATTAGTGCCTATACAGAAGCAGTCAACGCTTTAAAGGCACTGCGGGGAGATTTGGTGGCTATCAACCCTGATGTCCAGTTCTCTTTTCGCACCAGTGTGGAGCCTGTCTACCGAGAACTGGTTGATTTACTTCTAGAGAATGAACCGAGTCAAGCAGAACTAATCCAAGCTCGTGAATTGATTGAATCCCTCCAAATTGCGGAACTCGATAACTTTTTTCGGGAAGCCTGTTTAGATAAAACTCAACAGATCGATCGGGTTGATCCCACTGCAACCGTCATTTATCCAATCATCCTGCCAGATCGTTTAACAGTAATTCTCTCCAAAGCAGGGCAACCACTCCGTTCCTATGTCACTCATAAATCGCAAGCTGAAATTGAGCAGACTCTAGACAATTTTTTGGTTGCGCTTAACCCTGTCTCGGATTCTAAAGACCGAGATCGATTATCTCAACAAATTTATGGTTGGTTGATTCGTCCAGAGTCAGCAGAGCAAGCATTTATTGATACCAAGACATTGGTGTTTGTTTTGGATGGTCGATTGCGGAACATTCCCATAGCAGCTCTTTTTGATGGTAAGCAATATCTGATTGAGAAGTATGCTGTGGCACTCTCACCAGGATTGCAACTAATGGCGACGCGATCGCAAAACCACATCAGTGCGATCGTCGGTGGCATTAGCCAATCTCGCGCTGGCTTTAGTGCTTTGCCCGCCGTGGAATCAGAAGTGAAACAAATCTCAAAGACGGTATCTTCTAGGATGTTGCTGAATCAGGAATTTACCAGTCAAGCCCTTGCTGAACGTGTGAAATCTAGTAGTGCAGGTATTGTCCACCTAGCAACCCACGGACAGTTTAGTTCCCGCCTCGAAGACACCTTCTTGCTCACTTGGGATGGACAAGTCAATGTTAAAGAATTATCTGAACTCCTGAAAAATCGCGGTAGCGATCCATCAAAAGCCATCGAGTTGCTGGTACTAAGTGCCTGCGATACTGCCGCAGGCGACGATCGCGCCGTCCTGGGACTAGCGGGCTTGGCTGTCAAATCCGGCGCTCGCTCAACTATCGCCACCCTATGGCCCGTCAAAGATCGGGCAGCCGCGATGCTCATGACTCGCTTTTATGACCAACTCCGACAACCCAAAATCACTAAAGCCGAAGCACTAAGACAAGCACAAATTAGCCTAATTCGCCAAACTGATTTCCACGAACCGTTCTTTTGGTCTGGCTTTGTTTTGATCGGCAACTGGATTTAGCTAAGTAATACAACGGAGTCAATTGCAAATAATTTAGGCTATTTTTTACAGCACTTCATCAGAAGCTCGCCTATACTGCTAGTAGAAGTTCCCTGATTTTACTCCTACTTAGACTTATTATCTGAGCTTCTGAACATAGTCGAAAGAAACGTATTTTGTTTGTATCACATTTCAATGACATAAGGAAAAAATCATGAAACGTCGGTATATAGCTAGTACATTGAGCGTCATCGCTCTGATCGCTAGCAGTACATGGACTACTGCCCACGCTGTTACATTTACCCCACCCCCCAACAGTAGCTCTCCCAGACAATCAACGGGAGGAGCTTCTCGCGGTAGTATGTTTACCCCTGCTGTCGGCAAAGGTGCGCCCAGACAAGCAACTGGAGGAGCTTCTCGTGGCAACCTCTTTACACCTGCTGCCGGGAAAGGTGCGCCCAGACAGGCAACTGGAGGAGCTTCTCGTGGCAACCTCTTTACACCTGCCTCTGGCAAAGGTACGCCCAGACAGGCAACTGGAGGAGCTTCTCGCGGCAACCTTTTTACACCTGCCCCTGGCAAAGGCGCTCCCCAACAAGCAAGTGCGGGTGCTTCTCGCGTTGGTACTTACTACTTGAATCCATCGATTACAAATACAACGCAACCAGCAGCGCTAATCGCCCTCTTGCCTCAAAATTTCTATGGCACAACGGTATCTGAACGTCCCACAATCTTGGTGTATCTCCCAGCTTCCAATGCCGAAGAAGCAGTGTTCAGCCTCAAAGATGAAGCTGGCAATATGCAACATCAGATGAACATTTCAGTTGCAGGAAAAACTGGGGTAATCGCGATCGAATTACCAGCTAATGCACCCGCTTTAGCCGTTGGTAAAAACTATCAATGGTTCCTAGCCCTGAAAGTAGATGGTCAACTCAGTCCGAGTACGCCCTACGTCGATGGTTGGATTCAGCGTATCCAGCCCAGCGCTGAGTTGGCAACAGCAATCCAAGAGCAAGATGCTTTGAAGCGGGCTACTATTTTGGGTAAAAACGGTGTTTGGTATGACTGTGTGGCAACACTTGCATCGGTATACACCACTCAACCTAACAATGCAACTCTCCGCAAACAATGGGAAGAACTTTTATCCTCAGTGAGTTTGAAGGAGATTGTAACAGCGAACTTATTAGCATCTACTAACTAATACCAATTTGGGCATGGGTATGGGATAGTGACACATCCTTGGGTAAAGACGCGATGAATCGCGTCTCTACAAAGGGTTTATTTGTCCGATTCTTTTTTCAAATTGGTATTACTTCCACCCAGTCCCCATTACCTCTTATCCCCAGAGGGAACCCTACCTTCCCCAATCCCCATTGCATGACACAAATATGTGGCGCAGATTCCAGACTTTTATCCAACGTACTCGCAGCGTTTTGATTATTACTCCTAGCGTTGCCTTGACGGTTATAGTTGGGCAATCTTTGGGACTTTTCAATTTACCGGAATGGGAAATTCGTGACGAATGGGTTCGTCAGCGATCTTCACAGGCGATGCCTATGGCGGGCTACGCCTACGCAGATGAGATTGTGATTGTTACAATCGATGAGCGCGATATCCAATCGGTGCGTAAATGGCCAGTTCCCGACTGGGCGCTGGCACGATTACTAGAAAAAATCCGGGCGCAGCAGCCAAGAGCCATTGGCTTGGATCTCTATCGAGATTTACCGGAAGGAAGCGGACACGAGCAACTTGTTCAAGTCTTTCGCAACACTCCCAATTTAATCGGAGTTGAGAAAATTACTGGCGAACGCGTCAATCCCCCGCCGGAATTGAAAAAACAGGATCGGGTAGGATTAGCAGATTTAGTGTTAGATGGCGATCGCTTTGTACGTCGCGCCCTCTTGACAGCTGAAGATGCCAAAGAGAAAAACACTATTAAAGCCGGACTAGCAACCCTTGTAGCCCTAAAGTACCTCGAAGCTGAAAAAATTAGTTTAGAAAGCATTGACCCCAAAAAACAAAAGTTTCAGTTGGGTAAAGAAATTTACTTACCACTGCAAAATCAAGAAGCAGGTTATACCGATGCCGATTTAGGAGGCTATCAAATTCTGCTGAATTGGCATGGAACAGATGCCGCATTTCGGACAGTTGCGATGCGCGATGTATTAGCAGGGAAAATTCCGGCAGATTTGATGCGCGATCGCATGGTATTTATTGGATCGATTGCCTCCAGTACCAATGATTTCTTCAGTACACCCTTCTCTTCCTGGATCTCTGCTCAAAAACCGACTCCAGGTGTGGTTGTTCATGCCAATATTGCTCATCAACTAGTACGAGGAGCAAAAACAGGAAATGCCAGTCTGCACGGTGTTTCTGGCATTTCTTTATCACTCTGGATTGTTTTGTCGTCTGTCATTGGTTCTACAGGCAGTTGGTTGTTATCCAGTAGCAAACTGCGGATTCCCGGCGGCAAAATTCTTTGGGCAACTGTAGGCATCAGTGGAGCCTGTATAGGGGGTGGCTATGGGATGTTTTTGTCTGGCGTTTTAATTCCGATAACACCCACCTTAGCCGCGTTTATCGGTAGTGTGATTGCAACAACTAATGCCTATAAACAGCGAAAGTTAGAAGAAACAAATCGCCAACTAGAAATTGCCAACAGTCAACTATTAGATTATTCCAAAACCCTAGAGACAAAAGTCGAAGAACGCACTCATGAATTAGTGGAGGCAAAGCAAGCTGCCGATGCTGCCAATCAGGCCAAGAGTGAGTTTCTCGCCAACATGAGCCACGAACTACGTACACCTCTCAATGGCATCCTTGGTTTTGCCCAGGTACTAGAAGGATCGCCAAACATGACAGCTAAAAACCTAGAAGGAGTCAGCATTATCTACCAATGCGGTTCGCATCTTTTGATGCTGATCGATGACATTCTCGATCTCTCGAAGATAGAAGCAAGGAAATTGGATTTAGTTGTCACTAGCGTGCATTTGCCTAGTTTCTTACATGGTGTAACAGAGATTTGTGGTATCCGGGCTGAACAGAAAGGAATTGGATTTAATATCTTAATTAGCGATCGCCTACCACTGGCCGTTGAAGTTGATGAAAAGCGGCTGCGGCAAGTGTTAATTAACTTGCTGGGCAACGCGATCAAATTTACAGACAACGGTAGTGTAACGTTCAAAGTGGAAGTCATTAGTGATTCGTCATTGGTCATTGGTCACGAGTCTAAACAAATGACAAAGGACAAAGGACAAATGACACATCAAAAGATTCGTTTTCAGATTGAAGATACAGGTATTGGGATGTCACCAGATCAACTGGAGAAAATCTTTTTGCCCTTTGAGCAAGTGGGTGAAGCAGGGCAACGATCTGAAGGTACTGGCTTGGGATTGGCCATTAGCCAAAGAATTGCGGCATTGATGGAAAGCCAAATTCAGGTGCAGAGTCACCTGGGTGAAGGAAGTCTGTTTTGGCTGGATTTGACAGTATCAGTACCACTCGCTCATGACTGGCTTGGAGGAGAGATGTCTAAGACGGATTACATCCCAACTCCCCAAAAAATTACTGGGATTCAGGGTAGTGCGCCTCAAATTCTGATTGTCGATGACGATCGCAACCACTGTTCTATGTTGACCAATCTGCTGCAAGAAATTGGCTGTCGAACCCTAGAAGCCACCGATGGCAAACATGGGCTACAAATAGCAATTGAACACAATCCAGATGTGATTTTACTCGATTTAGCCATGCCCAATATGGATGGTTTTGAGCTAATGGTTCACCTCCAAGCCAATCCACAAACCCGTTCTATTCCGATCATCGTTTCTAGTGCCAGCGTTTTTGAGTCAAATCGTCAGCGGAGTTTAGAGGCAGGGGCAACAGCATTTCTACCCAAACCCCTCCAGATTGACGAACTACTCAATAGATTGCGATCGCTCTTGGGAGTGGAATGGATATATGCCGAATCTTCGCCTTCCAAAAATGAGCAGATAACTAGTAGTGAATGGGTTCTACCATCCCAAGATGTTTTACAACAACTCTATCATCTGGCAATGATGGGAGATATCTCGGCGATTGAGGGAATGTTAAGAGAACTAATTGAAGAAAACAGTCAACTAGCTCCCTTCGCAGCAGAGTTAAGCAAACTCACTGCCAATTTCCAAACCGGAAAAATCCGTAAGTTACTCAAATCATTTGTCACAACGGAGTTACATCCATGATCGCTGTTCCGATCTCGAAACCCATACATATTTTATTAGTGGATGACAATCCAAACAATCTTAAAGTGCTATCGGAAGCGATTCAGAAGTGTGGCTGGAAAGCCCTGATGGCAACAGATGGAGAGTCAGCCATCGAACAAACAGAATACGCTCATCCCGATCTGATTCTTTTGGATGTGATGATGACAGGTATTGATGGATTTGAAACTTGTCGCAGACTGAAAACCAATCCGATCACCCAGAAGATTCCGGTGATTTTCATGACTGCCCTATCCGATTCTACAGATAAGGTGGCCGGACTGGAAATAGGTGCAGTTGACTACATTACCAAACCCTTCCAATACGAAGAAGTCATTGCCCGTTTAAAATTACACCTGAAAATTTCCCATCTCACCCGCACACTAGAAGAACGCGTGCAAGAACGCACCAGAGAATTAACTCAATCTCTCCAACAGTTACAGCAAACCCAACTACAAATGATCCAGAGTGAGAAAATGTCTACTTTGGGGCAGTTGGTTGCAGGTATTGGTCATGAAATTAATAATCCGGTTGGTTTTGTTGGCGGAAATTTATCTTATATTGAGGAACATGTAAATAATCTCCTTCGCCTGGTCAGCCTGCAACAGCAGAAGCTAACGCAGTCAGACTCGGAAATTCAAGAGCTTCTTGCAGAAATTGACTTGGAGTATCTGACAGAGGATCTGCCAAAACTACTGGCATCAATGCACCAAGGAATTACCCGTCTGAAAGATATCAGTCTCTCTTTGAGAACTTTTACTCGCGCAGATATTTCATCTCAGGTGGAGTTTCAGATTCACGAAGGAATTGATAGCACCTTAATGCTGTTGAAACATCGACTCAAAGGCAATGGCGATCGCACTAAAATCCAGGTTGTCACACAATACGGTGAGTTACCTCCAATCAGTTGCTATCCCGGACAACTGAATCAGGTGTTCATGAATATCATCGCCAATGCCATTGATGCATTTGATGAACTCCATCAAAACAATTGCGATCGAGATATTGCTGCTTGCCCGAACATCATCACCATCACCACATCGGTTGATACCCAACAAAAAGCCGTCACAATTTGTATCCAAGATAACGGCCCTGGTATGCTGACTGAGGTGCAATCTCGAATTTTTGAGCAATCTTTCACAACCAAGGCTGTAGGCAAAGGAACCGGACTGGGATTAGCGATCAGCTACCAAATTATTGTTGACAAACACAACGGACAAGTCAAATGCTTGTCAATACCTGGTGAGGGGACAAAATTTATTATTACTCTGCCGATGTAGTTTCTATGCCAAAACCTCCAGCTTCGATATGACGAACTAGCGATTGAATAATAGGTGTGGCAATACTAATACCAAATAAAGCATTGAAGCCTGCAACAACCACTGGTGCTGACAAAATAACTGTAAATTCGGGAAATAAAGCTAACACAGCCACCAAAACAAAAAAAACAATTGGTGTTGCAATACCTGCTGCTTTTGCTGCTTCAAAAATTAGATTTTTATACTCTTCAACAGTGATGTCACCTCGATAAAGATCCAAAGAGTAAGAAATCGCCGTGACTACAACCTGAGTGAGAATAGCTGTTCCCGTTGCAGTAATCCCAAGTTTCGCGATCGTCCCAGAATTGCTGATAATAGAATCTACTGCATTATAAACTCGAATATAAAACTGTTCGCCAACGGTCATGACTTTAGCACCTCGGCGAAAATTATCAACACCTACTTCCCAAAGGATATTATCAGCAGCATTCGATCCACCTTGAGAACGTGGCTTGATGTGGCTACCATGCTTATCTCTAAGAAATTGACGAATTGTATATTCTTTACCTCCTAGCTTTGATGTGCCAGGAATTTTTTCAAAAAGCTTCATCACATTTGCATCAGAGCGAGGTAAGTCTCCCACCCGAACGCCAGCACGATATCTCAGCCTATTTGCAATCTTGGGCATCTCTTGGGCTAATTCGGCAGCTGTTTTTGGTAAATTTTGCAAAGCATCAGCCATAACCATGCTAGATGCGGCAACTCCAACAGCAGTTTGTTGAAATGTTTTACTAACATTTTGAACAGTTTGAAAACCTGATTGTGTTGCGATGGTTGACAAACTTTGTAAATCATTGACTGCATGGACACTTGAAGTAGTTATCTCGCTAGTAGCGTTCTTGATTCCATCAACTACCTCATTCATCCCGTTTACCACATTGTTAGCTGCTTCTTGAGCTTTATCTCTAACCGTATCTGTCAACTTTTGTGCTTCGTTGATAAAATCCATGTTTTCTGCTGTGGAGTATTTGCTCCAGTTTCTCTTTCTTAAACTAAGAAGCACCTCAGCATTCATGACGAATTTACTTACAAAAATTTTAAATATATAGTAATCACTTTATATTGTTTGTGTATGTTATACCAATTCAATTAATGATTGCAACACATCCTTGGGTGAAGAAGACGCGATTCATCGCGTCTCTACAAATGGTCTATTTGTTGCATTCTTTTTTTAAACTTGAAAGCGATCGCCGATTTTGATCGTTGAGCTTTAAAACTCGGAACTTGAGCTTTAGAACTTAAAACATCAAATTCTCTACTCAAACTCCGAGTTTCTAAGCTGTAACTTTCAACCTCTTAAGCAAAATTGCCGATAGATTTTTTGCACTATTGATGCTTACGGCTGCATTCCAGATTTACAGATGAAATTGCGCCTCGATCAATTTTTAGTTTCTACCTTTGAAAGAGTTTAGCCATTCTTGAACTTGCTCTCTTGCAATATCGCGCCCTCCAAGACCAAAAGCTAGGGCAATAGCAACTGCGATCGCACCTAGTAAAAGTCCAAAGGCTAAATTCACAATATCACTGGCAACTCCAATCTGTTGCAGTGCCATTGCCGAGACTAAGGCAATAATTGCAATCCGCGCCACTTGTCCCAAAATCTGGGCTTGGCGATCGCCTGAACTGGTAATGATGTTAAAAGCCAAATTTGCCAAGAATAAGCCAATGGCAAAGATCACCAATCCGGCCAAAATCCGCCCGAATATAATCACAATCCCAGACACTAATGCTGTCAGGGCTGGAATATTCAAGATATTCACCGCCGCCACTGTCGCAAACAGCACGATCCCCACTAAAGCAACAATGCCTACAACTTCTGATGGAGTGCGGGTTGGAATCGGTGGGGTTGCTGATTCTGTGGAGATGACGATTCGTCTGCTGGCTGTAGTCAGACCCAAAATAGTGAAAATGTTATTAAACCCTAAATTGGTGAGGATACTTGTAACCAAGTCCGCGATAAACCGCCCAATGAAATAAGCAACAATCAAAATTGCTGCGGCTGTAAAGATGGCAGGTAAGGCGTTGAGAATCTGTTGCAGCATAGCGATCGCTGGTATTGATATCGCATCAATTCGCAAGGCATTCAGCGCTGCGATCGCTACAGGAATCAGAATCAAAACATAGACAATTGTGCCGATAATACTCGATAGAGGTTGTACCCCCGCACTTGTAGATAATCCCAACCGACTACCTAAATGGTCAAGACCAGTTGTCGCCAGCAAATTCGTCACAATCCGCCGTACTATATTAGCGATGAACCAGCCAACTACAGCAATCAAGATCGCCGCTAAAATGTTCGGCAGAATTAGCAGAACTTGTGTAATTAGAGCTTGTACTGGTTGTAGAGCCTGCCTGAGTCCGAGAGTATCTAAAACTGGGGCAAGAAACAGTAAAAATATAAACCAATACAGAGCATTGCCAATTGTCTCACTCAGAGATAGCTGATTGAGGCTGGGTGCGCTGTCTTCTGGTTCTGGATTCAAACGCTCATCCAGATTAAATGCCTGTAATGAGCGCACAGTGATAATCTTCACAATCGTCGCTAAAAACCAAGCAGTTATCAAAAGGATTCCTGCACCAACCAACTTTGGCAAAAAGCCAATAAGTTGATCGAGAAAACTATTCAGGGGTCGAGAGGCTACCTCTAAATCTAATGCCTGTAAAACAGCTACCGCCGTCAACAAGATAATGCTCCAAAAGACTAAGCCGGAGATTAATTTCTCCACTTGGGGAACATCTTGACGACCCGTTACGCCAGCAGCAATGCGATTATCTATGTTTGTGCGCTTGAGAATTCCTTGTGTCAGTGCCGCTACGCCGAAGGCAATTAGCAAACCTACCAATAAAATTGCTACCGCCCCTAAAAGACGAGGCGTAAATAGAATCAATTGTTGAACAATACCTTGCACATCAGCGATTCCTTGATTCACTGCTGGTTGTATTGGTTGCAGGCTGGGCGATGATTGTGCCAAAAATTGCTGCACCCTTGTGGATAAACCAACTCCATAGGCGTAGCCCGTCGTAGACATCACCTGGGTTATTTCTTGCCAAGTTGTGTTCATGGTTTTCGGGAATTATGCTTAAGTATTCGCCGCAAACACTGAGTCAGTGTTTTGCCTATCAATTTACCAGTAAAAACATACATATTTACTCATATTTGATTTAAATACGGGCATTGGCAGTGCTGAGTGCTGTTAGCGGAAGCGGGGCGTTTAGCCCGTGCTGAGTTAGGAGTTAGGAGTTTTGTTTATCTCCTTGTCCCCTTGTCTCCTCACTCCCTCACTCCCCTGCTCCCACTTTGCTGAATTTTGCGTTACTCTAATTGCAGCAACAGCACTAAAGATGTGGAATGTCCCAAGTTTTGGAACAATCGATTCAAATTAATGCTACAGCTACAGTGGTGGAGCGCTGTATTAGCGATTTAGCTCTCATGCACCGTTGGCTCAACCCCGTTCTCCGTTGCGAACCTGTGGGCGAAGCTTGGAGTACGGATGTCGGCAGTAAAAGTCGTTTTATTATTCAAATTCCTCTACTAAAACCCACCCTGAATAGCGTAGTTGTAGAACGACAACCGGGTTTGATAGTCTGGGAATTTCAGGGGTTTTTTCAAGGGCGCGATCGCTGGGAATGTCAGCCAACAGAAAAGGGAACGCGCCTACTCAACCGCTTTGAGTACGATATCCCTAACCCTTTAATTAGTTGGGGTTTTAACACTTTTGCTGCGTCTTGGACAAAAGAAGATATGCAAGCCCAGCTGCGCCGCCTCAAACGAGTTGCAGAAGAACAAAATTAGTCATTAGTCATTAGTCACTTGTACTGAGCGACTTGCCCTGAGCGTAGTCGAAGGGAGCCGAAGTATTAGTCATTTGTCATTGGCTTACTAAAATTTTCCCAGTCTCCAGTCCCCACTCCCCATTCCCTACTTGTCTTTACTCAATTCGGTAAGTAGCCGCCGAATCACAGATGCATCCTCGGCATCGGGAACTTTTGCTAAATAATTTTGTAAGTCGTCTATGGCTTGAGGGTAGTAACCGAGTTGATAGTAGATCAAACCGCGATCGCGCAATTCTAAAGTTAAACCAGGAAACAACAACAAAATTCGTTCGACTGCTGCCAGTGTTTTTTCTAACTCTTGCTGTTTGAGGTAAATAAATTTTAAATTTGTCAACATCCGGGCCAAAAATTGCCGATTACTAACTACAGCTAAAAATTCTGGTTGTAGCGTCACAGGTTGCTGATAAAGTTGAGATAGGCGTTCCTCGCAATCTTGGGGAAATATTATTTCACCGCCATTGAAGGCATCCACAAAAATCTCTATATCAGGAATATCTGGGCGGATCAGGAAATGTCCTGGCATACCTATACCGACCATTGGAAAATCAATCCGTCGAGCAACTTCCAGGTAAACCAGCGCTAAGGTAATGGGAATCCCCAATCGGCGATCGATTACATCATTGAAAAAGCTGTTGCGCGGATCGTAATAGTCAATTTTATTACCAGAAAATTTTAAATCTTCGTAGAGATACTGATTAATAGTTTGAACTATCCGCAAAGGATATCTTGAATCAGGCAGACGTTCTTGAAGCTCCCATGCCATTGTATCAAGGGCGTTGAGATATTCCTCTGGGTCTAGCTTGGGATATTCTTCTTGTGCAATGTACAATGCTGCCTTTGCTAGATCAATTTGCTCGTCAGACTGCTGAATCTCCTGGTAAAAATATTGTCGTGCTGACGATAAATTCATAAGCTGTTGCTCGGTGGAGGTATGAGGATGAAGCCGCAGGTACGCCTAACTCTGGCATCGCGGCTTGGCTAAAAGCTGTTTTTTATATCTATCTTCATCTTATGGATATTCAGAAGTTTTGGAAATGTATTTTATAGATAGCTTTATATATCTATTACTAACTAACTTTAAGTAAATGCTGTGTTGGTGATGTCTTTGATGGACTGTATCCACATAAAGCATATGATGTAATAAAAATATGCATTATTTCAAGGCAGAAGTTAGATATCAAATATCTAGCTTTTTACCTATAAGTAGAAATATTTAAATAATTTGGGGTAATAGTATTTTTTGATACAATGCGTTAAAACTAGGGCGATCGCATTTGAAAAATGAAATTAAGATAAACTTGAGCGTATTCTGTCAATCTGGTCAGGATGAGGACTACAACCCCAACTGCCAAACTCCTTTTTAAGGAATTACTAAGAGAGTTATGTCCCCGTCCGATGCTAGAGTGAAAGGTGACATTGCTTATTCTTATGTCTTCTCCGACCTTATCTGAAAAATAGCTTCAATCATTAGGCGCAGCATGGTCACAACCGCAGAAAAAACAAACATTGGCTACATTACCCAAATCATTGGCCCAGTTGTAGACGTTAAATTTCCCGGCGGGAAATTGCCACAAATCTACAACGCTTTGAAAATCGTTGGCACCAACGAAGGTGGACAGGAAATCAATCTCACCGTTGAAGTACAGCAACTGCTGGGCGACAACCAAGTGCGGACTGTTGCGATGAGTTCCACCGAAGGCTTAGTGCGCGGTTTTGAAGTCACCGATACAGGCGCTCCCATTAACGTGCCAGTTGGTAAAGCCACTTTGGGTCGGATTTTCAACGTCCTTGGCGAACCTGTGGATAACAGGGGCCCTGTAAATGCTGAGGCAAGTTTACCCATCCACCGCTCTGCTCCCAAATTCACCGACCTGGAAACAAAGCCTTCCGTGTTCGAGACTGGGATTAAAGTTGTTGACCTTCTGACTCCCTATCGACGCGGCGGTAAGATTGGTCTATTCGGCGGTGCTGGTGTTGGTAAAACCGTGATTATGATGGAGTTGATCAACAACATCGCTACTCAGCATGGTGGAGTATCCGTTTTTGCTGGCGTGGGCGAACGCACCCGTGAAGGCAATGACCTCTACAACGAAATGATTGAATCTGGGGTTATCAACAAAGACAACCTCAACGAATCAAAAATTGCTCTAGTTTACGGTCAAATGAACGAACCACCCGGAGCTAGAATGCGGGTTGGTCTTTCAGGATTGACAGTAGCAGAATACTTCCGCGATGTGAACAAGCAGGATGTGCTGTTGTTTATTGACAACATTTTCCGGTTTGTACAAGCAGGTTCGGAAGTATCGGCGTTACTCGGTCGGATGCCTTCAGCAGTGGGATATCAGCCCACATTGGGAACTGACGTAGGTGAACTGCAAGAGCGGATTACCTCGACTACCGAGGGTTCGATTACCTCCATTCAAGCAGTGTACGTACCAGCGGATGACCTCACCGACCCCGCACCTGCTACCACCTTCGCTCACTTGGATGGTACAACAGTACTGTCTCGCGGTTTGGCAGCTAAGGGAATTTATCCTGCGGTTGACCCCCTTGGTTCGACTTCCACCATGCTTCAACCCAACATTGTTGGTGATGAACACTACAATACGGCGCGGGCGGTGCAATCAACTCTGCAACGTTATAAAGAACTCCAAGACATTATCGCCATTCTTGGTCTAGATGAATTGTCTGAAGAAGACCGTCTGATCGTAGCGCGCGCCCGGAAAGTTGAGCGTTTCTTGTCTCAGCCGTTCTTTGTGGCAGAAGTATTCACCGGTTCTCCTGGTAAGTACGTGAAGTTGGAAGATACCATTAAAGGGTTCCAAAAGATTCTGTCTGGTGAGTTGGACGATCTGCCAGAACAGGCTTTCTACTTAGTTGGCGATATTAACGAAGCGATCGCCAAAGCTGCAAAAATCAAAGGTTAGTCATTAGTCATTGGTCATTGGTCATTGGTCACTGGTCATTAATCATTAGTCATTAGTCATTAGTTCAAGGCTAATGACTAATGGCAATTACAAATGACAAATACTTCGACTTCGCTCAGTACAAGTGACAAAGGACAAAGGACAAAAGACAAAGGACAAAGGACAAAGGACAAAGGACAAATGACATTAACCGTTCGTGTAATTTCCCCAGATAAAACAGTCTGGGATGCCCCAGCTGAAGAAGTAGTTTTACCTAGCACTACTGGTCAATTAGGTATCCTAACTGGACACGCCCCACTTTTGACCGCCCTGGATACTGGTGTAATGCGAGTTCGCGGCGCTAAAAATCAGAATTGGGAAGCGATCGCCCTTTTGGGTGGCTTTGCCGAAGTCGAAGAGAATGAAGTGACAATTCTGGTTAACGGCGCTGAACGTGGCGACAAAATTAACCTTGATGAAGCTCGTACTGCTTACAACCAAGCAGAAACACGTCTAAGTCAAGTTTCCGCAGACGATCGCCAAGCTCAAATTCAGGCAACTCAAGCCTTCAAACGCGCCCGCGCTCGGTTTCAAGCTGCTGGCGGTTCGATCTAATTTTACTTTCTATTTCAACTTTGTAGGTTGGACATTTGCCCAACCTACAAAATATTTCTTAAAAAGAACTCAGGAGTCAGAAATCAGTATTCATGCTGTATAAATGCTAAATCTCCGTAAATGGATGGAGTATTCTAAATCCTGAATTCTGACTCCTTGTTTATTAAATTTTAAAAAAATTACGTCAAGTTTAAGAAATCGAGCCAAGCCTTGGTGAAGTGTTAACTTAGCTAATTAGTTGCCCAGATGGGCACAGATTATGAAAAGCCTTTCATCTTTACTTGGTACTCGTAAACAAAATAAGGTAGCTCGTTTTGCAGCATCGATGGTAGCAACCTTAGCGATGGCTGCGCCAACATCTCTGGCGATCGCTGGAAGTATTCACTCTGCCAATGCCACGCCTGTAAAAACAACTACTGCATCAGTCCAGCTAAATCAGACCAAACCAAATATTGCTCAGTTACAAATTAGCAGGACTCAATATCAAGCGGCTGGAATTAATCCTGTTGTAGTGGTTCCAATTCTACTTGTTGGCGGTTTAGTTATATTTGTACCCTTATTCTTTGGCGGACTTGTAGTAATTGGCGAACGTGAAGTCGGTATTGTAGTTAGAAAATTTACCCTTTCCGGGCGCGGACTCCCCGCCGGCAGTTTGATTGCCCTCAACGGCGAAGCTGGCTTGCAGGCCGATACTTTAGCTCCTGGTTGGCATTGGGGCTATTGGCCTTGGCAGTATTCTGTAAAAAAAGAGTATGTAGTTGTCGTTCCTCAAGGCGAAATCGCTTTGATTGTGGCAGCAGATGGTCAACCCAACCCACCAGAGCGGATTTTGGGGAAAATTGTCAGTTGCGACAACTTCCAAGATGCTCGAAAATTCCTCACCGAAGGCGGTGAAAAAGGGCGGCAGATGGGTTTTCTCACCGCAGGTACGTACCGGATTAATACCGCCCTGTTTAAAGTCATCATGGCAGCAAATGCCAGCACTCATGGCATGGCTCCAGAACAGTTGCGGGTGTACAATCTGGCGTCGGACAAAGTTGGTATTGTCACTACCTTAGATGGTTTACCAATCTCCGCGGGTGAACTTGCAGGCACCATAATTGAGGGACACGACAACTTCCAAAATGGTCAGAAATTTATTAATGGCGGTGGACGGCGAGGTTTACAAGAACAGATATTGCTTTCTGGTTCTTGGAACTTGAACCCTTGGTTTGTCCAGGTTGAGCAAGTGCCGATGACGGAAATTCCCATTGGGTATGTAGGTGTAGTAATTTCTTTCGTGGGTAAAGCACATCAAGATGTCAGTGGTGCAGCTTTCACCCACGGGAACTTGGTGAATCAGGGACATAAGGGTGTGTGGGTCGAACCGCTATATCCTGGTAAGCACCCGATTAATTCCCGGATTATGAAGATTGAACTCGTGCCAACGACCAACATTGTTTTAAACTGGTCAGGTCGGACTGAACGCCACAGTTATGATGCTAAACTGGCATCTTTAACAGTGCGATCGCGAGATGGGTTTGCCTTTGATTTGGAAGTAGCACAAATTATTCATGTGGGTGCTTTAGATGCTCCCAAGGTAATTTCTCGCGTTGGTGCCATGCAAAATCTGGTAGACCATGTATTAGAACCAACCATCGGTAATTATTTCCGCAACTCAGCCCAAGACTATACTGTATTAGACTTTCTCACCGCTCGGAGCGAACGACAATCTGAGGCTGCTGAGTATATTAAAACAGCATTGCGGGCTTATGACGTACAAGCGATCGACACCCTGATTGGTGATATTCAGCCACCAGCGTCGTTAATGCAGACACAGACAGACCGGAAAATTGCCGAAGAAGAACGTAAGACTTATGAAGTCCAGCAGATGGCGCAAACCCAACGCCAGCAGCTTGTTCGGGAAACGGCACTGGCTAATATTCAGCAAGAAATGGTTAAATCAGAGCAAAGCGTACATATAGCTGACCTGAAAGCCCAAGCCCAAATCAAACAGGCGACTGGTGAAGCCGAGGGGACAAAACTCCGGGCAATTGCTGAGGCCGAAGGTATCCGGGCCACAGGTAACGCCAAAGCTGAAACCTACCGCGCTGGTGTGGAAGCATTGGGGCCACAAGGTTATACAGCCATGCAACTAATGCAGATTATCGGCGATCGCAATGTCCGCTTGATACCAGATGTCTTAGTTGGCAGTAACGGTAGCAATAATGGTTTAGTGGATGGGCTACTATCCATGATTTTATGGAATCAAACTGCTAAAGGTGAATTGACACCAACACCTTTGCATCCACAACCAGTAGTTAACAATGGACAACCAACTACAGAAAACGGTTATCCACCTATAGTTGTGAATTTTCCGGGGGATAAGTTAACTTAACGTTAAAAGGGCGGTTAGAAACCGCATTTATACAGACAAAACCCATCCTCGTGGGTTTCAAACCCTCAATTCTTCCTTAGTCCGCAGAGGCGGACTAAGTTTCTGTCGCCGCGAATTCTATTTGGTCTGGCTGGCTGTAACTCTAGCGGAGTAATTTTGCTTTTACAAGAGCGCTATCGTTTAATGAAACGGATTGGTAAAGGAGGATTCTCTAAAACCTTCCTCGCTGTAGATGAGGGTGAGTTTCCTCCAATTCCTTGCGTCGTTCAAGAATTATCGCAAGCATACGAGACTTCTATTACTTTTGAGCAAAAGGCGCAACAACTAGAAAAATTAGGGAAGCATCCGCAAATTCCTGCATTATTAAATTATTTTCAGCAAGATGGGCATTTCTATTTAGTGCAGGAGTTTATTGCAGGCACTAATTTAGCTCAGGTGGTTGAAGAAGAAGGCGCTTTTAATGAAACTCAGATTTGGCAACTGTTAGAAGATTTGTTGCCAGTTTTTCAGTTTATTAGCGATCGCCACATCATCCACCGCAATATTAAACCCCAAAATATCATCCGTAGATCCCCAATTACCAACAAGGCAGATTTCGTCATAGTCGATTTTTCCACTGCGAAAATCGTCACAGAAATCGATCTGCTAACATCTGAAACCAGTATCGGTAGTCCAGAATACGCTGCACCAGAGCAGACAAAGGGAAAAGCCATTTTTGCTAGTGATTTATATAGCTTGGGTGTAACTTGTATTTACTTACTTACCCAGATTTCTCCCTTTGATTTATTTGATATTGCAAATAATTGCTGGGTTTGGCAACAATATCTTACTACTAAGGTAAGCGATGTCTGGCGACAAGACTCAAAAAGTCTACCCTTGGCGCAAATTCTCGACAAACTACTGCAAAATGCGGTGAACCGTCGCTTTCAATCAGCTGATGCAGTTATGCAAGCAATGGGTATGGAATGCAAAATCGTTCGACTGAGCGAAGTCGAAGTCCAAAATCCTCCTTGGCGATGCTTGCATACCCTAACTGAGCATTCTGGGACATTAAGTAGTCTGAATGCCCTTGCCATTAGTCCTGATGGTCAAACTTTAGCCAGTGCTAGTGATGACAAAAACATCAAATTGTGGGATTTAAATACTAAAAAAGTCCTAGCTAGCCTATCAGGACATTCCCAAGCTGTAAAATCAGTTGCCTTCAGTCCTGACGGGAAAATTCTGGCAACTGCTAGCGACGATAAAACTATCAAATTGTGGCAGGTTGAGACATTAAAAGAAATCTGCACCCTCTGGGGACACGCACACGCTGTAAAATCAGTTGCTTTCAGTCCAGATGGGCAGATTCTCGCTAGTGGTAGCTGGGATAAGACAATCAAACTCTGGGATGTCAATACTGGCAGAGAAATTTGCACTATAGCCGGACATCAATTAAAGGTAAATTCAGTGGCATTTAGTCCCCAAGGACAGCTTTTAGCCAGCGCTAGTTATGACAGAACAATTCGCTTGTGGCAGATACCAACAAGAGGCAGGGGAGCAGGGGGCAAGCCTGCCCCCTTGCCTGATTTCCCTAGCTTATTAGGCACCCTTTCGGGTCATGCATGGGCGGTTTTGACAGTCGCTTTTAGTCCTGATGGTCAAATTTTGGCGACCGGTAGTGATGATAACACTATTAAATTGTGGGAGGTAAACACTGGTCAGCTAATTTGCACGCTTGTAGGCCATTCTTGGTCTGTGGTGGCTGTGGCTTTTACTGCCGATGGCGAAACACTCCTAAGTGCAAGTTGCGACAAAACAGTTAAACTTTGGAGGGTAAGCACAGCAGAAGAGATTGTTACTCTCTCTGGTCATGTAGACTCAGTATCTGCTGTTGCTGTAAGCAAAGTTACACAATTAATTGCAAGCGGCAGCCGGGACAAGACTATCAAACTGTGGCAGCTTGTAGAACAGGACAATAGCTAATTTTGTAATATCAAGCGCTACCTGTAAAGGCAACTTCTGGAAATTTCAATTGAGCTTCTGCCATTGGACGGTTTCTACCTTCCTCTTGCCAGTAGTTAATCACTTCTGTTGCTTTGTTAAGCAACTCGACACGATCCACGTCAGTAATCCAATGTTTGGACTCTAATTCCTTTTTTAACTCTTCCCAGGCATCATTTCTGGGCCAAAAAAAGTACTTAGTCAAGGGACTGGTGCCTTTGCCTACAACTTGGTCGACTGCGAGAGCAACGTTCTCGTCTAACCACAGAATTTTCAAAATAAACTTGGTCAATCACACCTCCGGGAATTTCCGGGCATTTAGGATAGCGATCGCTTATTTTAACGCAATACCCTATCAAATGACCAAACACTGATTGAGAATGGGCTAGCATAAGGTTTAGTCGGCGCTAAATAAAGATGCTTATGACTGCTCAACTGCCCCAATCTCAAATAACATCTGGTTCTTCTTTGTATGAGCAAGACTTTTACCTGTGGATTCAAACCACGGCAGAACTGCTCAAGCAAGGTCGGCTCACAGAACTGGATTTAGAGAATTTGATTGATGAAATTGAAACAATGGGCAGGAGTGAAAAGAAAGCACTCAGAAGCAACTTGGAAGTAGTGCTAATGCATCTATTGAAGTATAAATATCAAGCCGAGAAGCGCTCTGGTAGTTGGCGAGCAACAATTCGGGAGCATCGCAAACGCCTCAGACAAGCTCTAGAAGAAAGTCCTAGCCTCAAACCATATTTTTATGAGGTTTTTGGGCTGTGTTATGACGATGCTAGACTCTTGGCTGCCGATGAAACTGAATTGCATTTGGCTATCTTCCCCGAAGAATCTCCCTTTACACCAGAGCAAGCCCTCAATCCCGATTTTTTACCTGAGTCATAATTTCAACCCGATCTAAAATATTTTACTGTTAATTTTGACCTTTGAATTCGGAGCGAAGCGACGTGACTGCTCACCTGCCTCAATCTCAAATAACATCTGGTTCAGATTTGTACGGGCAAGACTTTTACCTGTGGATTCAAACCACAGCAGAACTGCTCAAACAAGGTCGGCTCACAGAACTAGATTTAGAGAATTTAATTGAAGAAATTGAAACGATGGGCAGAAGTGAAAAGGGGGCATTGGAGAGCAATCTGGAAGTGTTGCTGATGCATCTGCTGAAATACCAGCTTCAAACTGAAAGGCGCTCAAAAAGTTGGCAGTACACAATTTTAGAACAGCGCAGGCGAGTCCAAAAGGCACTCAAGGAAAGTCCGAGTTTGAAGCCTTACTTTGAGCAAGTTTTTGACGAAAGCTATCAAACTGCTAGACGGCTGGCTGTCATTGAAACTGGATTAGACATTGCTATTTTCCCAGAAAAATCTTTCTTTACGCCAGAGCAAGCCCTTGACCCCGATTTTTTACCTGAGTCATGAGCGGATTATGATGATGTAAAACTCTTTTGCTTCCTTACCCCATGACTCAACCAACTTCTGCAAAAGCGATCGTTGTTTTCGATATTGATGGCGTTGTACGCGATGTTAGCGGTTCCTATCGCCGGGCGATCGCAGATACCGTAGAATATTTTACTACCCAAGCATATCGTCCAACCCCACTAGATATTGACCAACTGAAGTCTGAAGGCGTGTGGAATAACGATTGGGAAGCATCGCAGGAATTAATTTACCGCTACTTTGAAACCCAAGGACAAACGCGCGAGCAACTGCAACTAGATTACAGTGCGATCGTTGCTTTTTTTCAATCGCGTTACCGAGGCTCAAATCCAAATAATTTTACTGGTTATATCTGTAATGAACCTTTATTATTACAACCCAGCTATTTAGAACAACTTACCCAAGCCGGGATTGCTTGGGGATTTTTTAGCGGTGCGACTCGTGCTTCCGCCAACTATGTATTAGAAAAACGCCTGGGTTTGCAATCTCCGGTGTTGATTGCGATGGAAGATGCACCAGGGAAACCAGACCCCACTGGACTTTTCGCCACAGTTCATGAGTTAGAAAATGGAATTGACCAAAAATTAGCTGTAGTCTATGTGGGAGATACGGTAGCAGATATGTATACCGTCGAGAAAGCGCGAAATTTAGATTCTGCTCGCACTTGGCTTGGTGTAGGGGTTTTACCGCCCCACGTCCAGGAAACAACAGCGCGTAGTGATGCTTACACTGAGACACTAATAGCAGCAGGAGCAGCAGTAGTTTTGCGTAATGTGCAGGAATTGACTCCAAGGCAGATTCAAGAATTGGTAAGTTCATTTGCTTGATCTGTGGTCTAAGATTAATCAAGCTAGGGGTGCATGAATGACTGGCTGATAACAATCTTGCTTTAATCATTGGGAGATAAATAAAAATGTCTGCACTTAAACTGCCTAACGGTCCCCAAACTCACCCTTGGGTACAGACGTATCAGTGGCTTACTAATCCCTTAGAATACATAGAAGACTGTGCTAAACGCTATGGTGACATCTTTACCCTTCAGCTCGGACAAAATGTTGCTCCTCAAGTTTTCATTAGCAATCCCCAGGCAATTCAGCAGATTTTTACTACAGATCCAAAACACTTGGACTCTGGTGAGCCAGCAGGGATTAGATCGCCTTTATTAGGACGCCAATCACTACTGGCGCTGGAAGGAAAGCCTCATCAGCGACAACGAAAGCTATTGACACCACCCTTACATGGGGAACGAATGCTAGCTTATGGTGAATTAATCCGCGACATCACTGAGCAAGTGATTAATCAGTGGCAGGTTGGAGAAATCTTTGCAGTTCTGCCATCAATGCAAGCAATCTCTTTCCAAGTGATTTTAAAGGCTGTATTTGGTCTAGAAGATGGGCCACGTTACGAGAAACTCAATGAACTGCTGATTGCAATCCTAAATCCTAAATTCCCTATCTTAAGAACAATTCTGCTTCTTTTCCCAGCAATGCGACGGGATTTAGGAGCGTGGAGTCCTTGGGGGAAATACTTGCGTTTACGGCAGCAAATTGATGAACTCATCTACGCCCAGATTCGAGAACGCAAAGCACAACCCGATTCATCTCGGACTGATATTCTGTCTTTAATGATGGCTGCTCGTGATGAAGCGGGAGAGCCGATGACAGACTTGGAATTACGTGATGAACTGATGACTCTATTAGTGGCGGGTCACGAAACTACAGCAACTTCCTTATCATGGGCGCTGTACTGGATTCATTATCAGCCGCAGGTGCGGGAAAAACTGCTGCAAGAATTAGATAAGTTGGGCGAACAACCACATCCAAATGCTATTTTCCGATTGCCTTATTTGAATGCTGTCTGTTCTGAAACCCTACGTCTTTACCCAGTAGCGGTATCGGCACTAAATCGAGTGGTCAAATCACCGCTACAAATTGGGGAATACAACTTTGAGCCTGGTACTTTGCTCAATCCCTCTATTTATTTGACCCATCATCGAGAAGATTTATATCCTGAGTCGAAGCAATTTAAGCCAGAGCGTTTTTTAGAACGGCAATTTTCTCCTTATGAGTATTTACCCTTTGGTGGCGGGAACCGTCGCTGTATTGGTATGGCGTTTGCCTTGTTTGAAATGAAACTGGTGTTGGCAACTGTGCTGTCTAGCTGGCAAATGGAACTAGCTGATAGCCAACCTGTGAAAGCAGTGCGTAAAGGTTTGTTGTTTAGCCCAGCAGGTGGTGTGAAGATGGTGGTGAAGGGGAAGCGTCCTCAAAATCAGCCCATCCTTCAGACTAGCTCTAGTTCAGCGTGAAGAGTGGGAGAATGGGATGGGATAGGGTGGGAACAATGTCTACAACGGGCTACACCCACCAACAATCCTAAATTTTATTTACAACTGAGAAAAATTCTTCATGCCACTGTTTGGCAACTTTATCCCAACCAAAGGAATCTTTAAGAGATAATGCTTCCTTTCTCAAACTTTCTTGTTTGCTAGGATTTTTCAACAAGTCAATTACAGCTTCAATAAAAGCATTATTTGTTTGTTCATCTCCAGCAGGCCCCTTAATTCTGACACCAGATTTAACAGTCTCATTTAAACTGGCGCAAGTTGTTACTACAGGAACACAACCAGCTGCTTGAGCTTTCCAAGCACTAATACAGAAAGTCTCAACAGCACTATGACAAGGATAAACCCAGATTCCAGATTTAAATAATTCTTCAACTAACTGCTTGTGCCCAATTCTGCCATGTTCATAGACATTTTTTTGAGCAAAGAGTTGCAAAATTTGCTTCTTTTTATCTGGTAATTGTGGAAATTTAGTAATGTTAGATGAATTAATCAGCGCATCAATTACTTGCCACCCATAGAAAATATGCAATTCAACATCAGGTACTTCTTGGATAATCTTGTCCCATTGAGTCAGTAAATTTTCAATGCCTCTTGTATAGTCACTAATGGAAATCAATCTTTTGGGATTTCTAGAAATTCCTGTTAAATTAAAATCTTCTAGATTAATACCATTAGTTGTTAGAAAGATTTTTTCTTCAGGAATCCATTTTGGTAGCATAGATTTATGGAAATTTGACAGCATAAATAGCTTGTCAAAACTTGCTAAAAATTCAGATTGCTGAGAATCTTCTACTGGAGGAAATAATTTAGGGTTATCGTGCATCCAAACAGCAGTTTTTTTTGACTTTAGTTTCATCATCATCGGTTGCGTCCAAGCGCGATGAAAGATTAAAAAATTAAAGTTATCTTGAGGATTAAATTTATCAACAGACCGATAAACTACACCATTATATTCCCCCTCCATGTCACCGCATCTATTAAACACTGTGACTTGATAACCCAATTTAACTAGTTCTTGACTTAAGTAAATGACTGCTTCTTGACTGCCTCCAATACCATTTTTCACAGAAGGGTGTGCCCAATCTTCAACATGAAAGGGAAAATTGGAATAGATTACGATTGAGTTATTGTCCCAATTCATATTATTTCATTTGTTCACAATTAATTTGTTTAAGCCAAAACAGGCTTACCTGTAGAAACAGCCTGCTCAATAATCTCAGCCGCTCGACTTACCCCCCCAGCACGGAGAGTAGCTGCTTGTAATCTGAGGGCGTTCTGTTTATAAGATTCTTCTGTCAACACCCGCTTAATAGCATTTTTCAATCTGGGAACATTCAATTTTTTGAGGGTAATAAGCTCACCTGCCCCTGTCCAAGCGATACGTGCTGCTACTCCTGGCTGGTCATTAGCAACTGGAATCGCCACCATTGGCACTCCTTTTTTTAGACATTCCATTGTTGTATTCATTCCCGCATGAGTAATCATGAGGGTAGCTTTTTCCAGCACTTCTAATTGAGGTGCATACTCAACTACTAAAGGATTTCCTGCCAAGTTTGGTAATGATTCTGGTTTAGCAGAACCTCCCAGAGAAATCACTAACTGAGCATCCAAATCTTCACAAGCTGAAGCAATAGTCTGAAAAACCCAAATCAGACGATTTTGCAATGTTCCCATCGAAGCATAAATTAACGGTTTCCCCGTCAATTTTTCATAAGGGAAAGAAACAGGTGCTCGACTGGCTGAAGTATGATAGCTTCCGGTGAAATGGAACCAAGGAGCTAATTCTTCTCTGGGAAATTCAAACTCAGCAGGTGCATTACTTATTTGAGCCAGTGGAGAGTAACTATCTTTAAGACTAGAGTACAGGGGTAATTTCCACTCTCGACGATATTCATTAATCAAATCTTCAAGTGGTTTGACGACGCTATTAAGTAACGTGTAACCTATTTCGTTGCGTAAGCGTGCCCACAGAGCTGGACTATACTTCCAAGTTGTGAAAAAAGGAGGAACGCTAGGTTCTCGATTCAGCACCACAGCGCTGCACACAGTAATGAAAGGAATTTTGAGAAACTCGGCAATTGTCCCTCCCTCTACTGAACTTTGGTTTACTAGCAAAGCTTCTACGCCTGCTGCTTTAATTGCTGCTGGAGCCTCTTGGAGTGTCACAGATGAAACCCGCTTCAGCAGATCGATAGTGTATCGAAATGCAGGCAATCCACGCAGTTGACCTAATTTGGCAAAGTTTTCTGCTGTTGAGCCAGGAATAAAATCTTTTTCACCAATTGCTTGGAATTCTATTCCTGCTGCCAGTACCTTAGATTGAGTATCGAGTGAGCCAAAGAAGGTGACGCGATGCCCACGCCGTTGAAGTTCCTGCCCCAAGGGAAGCATTGTATTGAGGGGACCAGTTGCTGCACCAGGACAGATGATACCAAAATGAGTCACGATTAATGCCTCTACTTGATTTTCAAGAACTTATCCAAAGCTGTAACTAGGCTAGGGGGCCAACGGCGGATATTTTTTACCCAGTCGATATCTTTATAGCGGCTATCAAGTCCATAAGCTGCTACCCAGTTGCTTTCGGCTTCACCTTGTTCTCCATTTACCCAATATGCAGCTGTGAGGGCGGCACGCACATCAGCAAATTTGGAGTATTTCCGGGCGATATTTCGCATTTCACGGATTGCTTGCTCTTTTTGACCGATTTCATACAGAGCCAGAGCGTAGTTAGCACGGGCGAAGGCAAAATTTGGGGCTATCTCATTAGATTTTTTGTAATCTGCGATCGCCAAATCCCATTTTCCCAAACCTGCTGTGGCATTACCGCGATTGTTATACGCCATTGCATCGTTAGGATCGAGTTCTAAGACATGATTGTAATCTGCGATCGCCAAATCCCATTTTCCCATCCCTTCCAACGCCGCGCCCCGATTCAAGTAAGGATCGGTGACATTTGGTGCTAATTCTATGGCTTTGTTATAATCTGCCAGCGCCTCTTGTAACTTATTCTGACTCACCCGCGAATTTCCCCGATTACTCCACGCCCCCGCATTTGTCGGAAATTGCTCAATAATCTTTGTCCAGTAAGTTTCAGCCGTCGCAAAGTCACCTTGATTCGTCGCTATAAACGCTTGATTTGCCCACTCATCACCTTGTTTTAACTGTTCTTGAGTAATGGGCGGTTGAGATTGTGCCATGACTGGAGTAGCCCAGCCAAATACAAGTAACAAACTGAGAAAAATACTAATCAACTTAATCATCTAGGTTTACCGAATTTGTCATTTGTCATTTGTCATTTGTCATTAAGTATGGAGCAGAGGAATGGAGTTCAAACACTCATTTACGAGATCAATGCCCAATGCCCAATGCCCCTCAAGAGTGCTGAGTGGGGCAGAGGGGAGAATAACTCTTAACTCCTAACTCCTAACTCCTAACTCAGCACTGTTTTGCCCAATTTCCCATAATTACAATAATGACAACTGTTCATTAGGCGGCGTGAATCCTAAATGCTTATATGCTGCCTTTGTCGCCATTCTGCCGCGATGAGTCCGAGTTAAATACCCAATTTGCATCAGGTAAGGTTCGTATACCTCTTCAATTGTTTGAGTATCTTCACCCGTGGCTGCTGCCATTGTT
The DNA here is from genome assembly GCF_052692655.1 of Nostoc sp. DSM 114167. Taxonomy (NCBI): domain Bacteria; kingdom Bacillati; phylum Cyanobacteriota; class Cyanophyceae; order Nostocales; family Nostocaceae; genus Nostoc; species Nostoc sp. DSM 114167. Next base: position 121,422 of record NZ_CP195116.1, on the reverse strand, counting down.
TCTAACCCCACTGGCCCGCCATTAAATTGTTCAATTATTACACTCAGCATTTGGCGGTCTGTCCAATCTAAACCGCAAGGATCTACTTGGAATAGTTGTAATGCCTCAGATGCAATGTTTTCATTAATCTCACCAGATTCTTTTACTTCCGCATAATCACGTACCCGCTTCAGTAACCTATTAGCAATCCGTGGTGTTCCGCGTGAACGACGGGCAATTTCTGTAGCACCATCTTCTGTAATAGGGGTTTTGAGTAATTGAGCGGTTCGCAGTACAATTTGAGTCAGTTCGTCAACTTCGTAAAATCGCAGTTTTTGAATTAAACCAAAGCGATCGCGTAGTGGTGAAGTTAAAGCACCCACACGGGTTGTAGCCCCTACTAAGGTAAATTTTGACAGCGGCAAGCTTCTGATCCGAGCGCTAGAACCCTTACCAATGGTAATATCTAAGCGATAATCTTCCATTGCTGGGTAGAGAATTTCCTCCGTCATCCGCGAGAGGCGATGAATTTCATCCACAAATAAGATATCCCCTGGCTTGAGGTTCACTAGTAGCCCAACAATATCTCGTGGACGTTCTAAAGCTGGCGCACTGGTAATTTTGTAATTTACCCCCATTTCCGATGCTAAAATCATTGCCATTGTGGTTTTGCCCAATCCCGGCGGCCCATACAGAAGCAAGTGATCCAGTACCTCACTACGAGACTTAGCTGCTTTAATGGCAATATCTAGCACATCCTTTAAATCTTTTTGCCCAATGTAATCAGCAAAGCGGTGTGGCCGAATACCTTCTTCTTGCTGTTCTTGCTCATCAAAAGCAGCTTCAGGCTGCAAAATATTTTCTGTGGATGGTGCTTTCGCCGACTCTCGACGCTGCTTTGGTTCGCCGTTGGGTTCTGGAGGCTGTTTTTTCGAGGAGATTATCGCCATAATTCTTACAGGGAATGGGGTACAGGGTACAGGTTACAGGGAATGGGGTACAGGGTACAGGTTACAGGGAATGGGGTACAGGGTACAGGTTACAGGGAACAGATTATTTCCTATAACCTGTCACCTGTTACCTCTCCCCTAATCCCAGTTCCCATGAAAATTTTCGTTTGAGAATACCCGCGCCAATTTAAAATTTAAATTCCGGCCAATTACCCAGAAGTACAAAAGTTATTATGTTATCTAAAAGAATCTTACCGTGCTTAGATGTGAAGGCGGGACGGGTTGTAAAAGGAGTTAACTTTGTTAATCTCCAAGATGCAGGCGATCCGGTAGAGCTGGCCAAGGTTTACAACGAAGCCGGTGCTGATGAATTAGTATTTCTGGATATTACAGCTACTCATGAAGACCGAGCTACAATTTTAGATGTGGTCTACCGCACTGCTGAACAGGTCTTTATTCCATTGACTGTAGGTGGTGGCATTCAATCCTTAGAAAATGTTAAAGCTTTGTTACGGGCGGGCGCAGATAAGGTTAGTATTAATTCTGCGGCAGTGCGGGAACCAGACTTGATTAATCGGGCAAGCGATCGCTTTGGTAATCAGTGCATAGTTGTTGCTATTGATGCCAGACGCAGAAATAACCCGGAGAATCCAGGTTGGGATGTGTATGTGCGGGGTGGCAGAGAAAATACAGGCTTAGATGCCCTATTGTGGGCACAGGAAGTTGAAAAACGGGGGGCCGGAGAACTACTAGTTACAAGTATGGATGCTGATGGAACGCAAGCCGGGTATGACATTGAGATTACACGGGCGATTGCCAATGCTGTAGAAATTCCAGTTATTGCTTCTGGTGGTGCAGGTAATTGCGAACATATCTACACTGCCCTCACTCAAGGCAAGGCTGAAGCCGCATTACTCGCGTCACTGTTACATTACGGACAATTAAGCGTAGCAGAAATTAAAAGTTACTTGCGCGATCGCAACGTGCCAGTCAGAACATTCTGTTGATCCACCATTATTCATTTAATGACATCTATCTAAGGTTAGACACACTTCCTAAAAAGGGTGTTAATATTATTTTACAAGTATTAACAAATATTAAGAAATATGTTGCTTCCTATTTTACTTTTTGATGTCGCCCTGGTAGCGTGGTCGCTGCACTTAATGGAAAAAGCCTACGAGAGTAAAGAATTTTCTCTAATGTTAGCTGGTACCTTGGTTGCTCTTGCTGCTGCTGCCATGTTAGTAGTTTACTTTTTGATGGGTCATTGTATGACCTATTTGTTGCAAGTATCCTAGAGAGTACTGAGTGCGAGAGGGGATATTTAAAATTTAGTTTCCAGAAAGCTTGACAAAGTAATAATAACTAAGCAACAATATAGGGCTGATTTTAAGAAGATGTTTTAAAAGTACCCGAAAGTATAATTTTTGCCTTCTAAAATAGGTAAGTGCAAGGATAAATATGGCTGACCAAACCTAATTTATACATCACTTTTTGAGTTTTACTTTCTGGAGTAATTCATCTTTAATCCGGTTAAGAATTGAAGTCTCATCCAAATTGGTCAAAATCCGATTAATCACTGCTTTCGGCCCATCAGGCCCCCAAGTTGCGCCATTGGCTAAATAAACTTTAGTAACTTGTCCAATACCGTAAGAAGAAACACCAGCGACTCCTCCTTGGGTAATCGCCACCGATACATAAGGACCTAGCGCAATACCACCCGTAGCTGTTGCAGAAATTCCAAGTAAAGTTTTTAATCCACTCAAGCCTAAATTTGCTAACAATTCACTAGCACCGATACCGCCCATACTCAGGGCGATTTTTTGTAGCAACTGTACAGCCCCAGCTTCGGTCATGGAGAAGCCGTAGAGTTTAGATAAACCCAAAATCAGAGCAATATCAATTACCACACTACTGAGAATATCTACCACAGTTACAGGATTGAGTGCGATCGCTAATGCCTTAGTCATCACAGCTTTCCAAATCAACTGATTGGCATTCTGTTCCCGAATCATCAGTTTTCGCTCAACCAATTGCTCATTTACAATGTCGGCATAAAGCATGGTATTAAGGGCAACCAAGGCTTTACCTTCACGATGCAGAATTTCCAATATTTTCAGCTTCAGTTCCTCGACTTGGGCATTCCCTGTACGCAACTGTATGCCCCTCGTACCATCAGGGCGGCGAATCGCCGTCTTCACCAATGGCGATGCCGCAGCCATAACTATTTCCAAAGGTGTGAGTAATTCCCGCACCCTTTCATCCCGGATTTTGTGATAAATTGCCATCCGGTCTGCTTCTGGATACTGGTCTACTTTGTTAAACACTAGAACAATCGGTTTACCTGCTTCCCGCAACTGAGAAAGGGCTATGTATTCCAGTTTTGTCATATCGCCAGAGATCACAAACAGAATCAAATCTGCTTGTTTTGCAATCTGTTCAGCTAAGGCGGCACGAGTTGCACCATCTACTTCATCTAACCCAGGAGTATCAATTAATTCCACCTGGGATTGACCTACACCAGGAAGAGTCACACGCAAAGCACGTTCAGTTTCCCCAATCATCTCCTCGCTAATACTCCAATTAACTGTTTGTGCAGTACGGGTGACACCGTGCAGCGGCCCAGTTTCAAATACCGTTTGCCCAACCAAAGCATTTAGTAGCGAAGACTTACCACGTCCCACCATGCCAAAAGCCGCAATCTGCACCACCATGCGGTCTAACTTCCCTAGCATAATTTCCAAATCAGCAATTTCTGCTTCCAATCCGGTTTTTTCCTGGGGAGTAAGATCGAGATTGGCTACCAAGTTTCGCAATGCTGTTTGTGCTTGTTTATAGTTCAGTTCCGTCTGAATGTCTTCAAAACTGAAAATAGCACTATCCAATTCTTCCTCCCAGCTGAGAGAATTTGCGTCAGTGTTAGCGGAATCGCTTTGATGAGGTTCAGGCACGGGCAATGTCGAAGTCATATTAATTTTAGATTTTAGATTTTAGATTTTAAATTTTAAATTTTAAATTTTAAATTTTAGATACAGTTCATTTACTATCCTAGTTATTTTTATGAGGGGTTTGGCGAGACGATGCAGACAAAGGAGACAAGGGGCTAGGGGAATAAATATGCCCAATACTTCGACTACGCTCAGTACAAGTGCCCAATGCCCAATGCCCAATGACCAATGACTAATGACCAATGACTAACAAAACGTCATAAACTGAAAAATGCATCTAATATAACGCGTTAGGATCTTGACTAAATTACCTGTGCGGAAAATCGTTATTGCCGGCAACTGGAAAATGTTCAAAACCCAGGCAGAAACCCAAGAGTTTTTACAAGGATTTCTGCCCCATTTAGAGGAAACCCCCCAAGGGCGAGAAGTGATATTGTGTCCTCCTTTCACTGATTTAAACGTTTTGTCCAAGACTTTGCACGGTAGCCTCATCCAACTGGGGGCACAAAATATCCATTGGGAAGAATATGGAGCCTATACGGGTGAGATTTCTGGCCCAATGCTGGCAGAAAGTGGTGTGCGCTTTGTGATTGTCGGTCATAGCGAACGACGGCAATATTTTGGAGAAACGGACGCCACCGTTAATCTGCGCCTCCGAACTGCTCAAAGGTTTGGTTTGACTCCAATTCTCTGTGTTGGCGAAAGTAAACAACAACGAGATGCGGGAGAAACTGAATCACTGATTGCTCTCCAACTCGACAAAGGCTTGGTAGATATTGATCAAGATAATTTGGTGATTGCTTACGAACCGATTTGGGCGATTGGCACTGGCGACACTTGTGAAGTCGAAGAAGCTAATCGAATAATTGGCTTAATTCGTAGCCAGTTGACTAATCCGAATGTATCAATTCAATATGGCGGCTCAGTCAAGCCGAATAATATTGATGAGATTATGGCTCAACCAGAAATTGATGGTGTCCTCGTGGGAGGAGCAAGTCTAGAACCTGAGAGTTTCGCTCGGATTGTGAATTTTAAATCAGTGTGATGTGCTTTTTTCTCGTTCCCATGCAGAGCATGGGAATGCCTAATGTAGATAAGAAGAATTCAGAACTCAGGAGTCAGAATTCAGAATTGAATTTTGTACGACTGTTTTTAATGACAAATGTTCCAGATATTAAGTATTCAAAAGTTGGAAATCTTTATTTCTCACCCACCTACTTACCCGAATGGATGTTGCATCCAAATGAGAACCGCTATATATATATTTCAAGACTAGATCAAATTTAAGTTTATCTATGATCGCAAAGCCTTGGGATGCTCAACTTGCTTACTGGCTAATTAAACCTCTAAAAGACAGTTGGGTAAATCCCAATCATCTTACTACAGTGCGACTTTTGACAGGGTTGGCGGCGACAGTCGCCCTCGCAGTTGGTGATACCATTTGGGTTAATATTGGGGGATGGCTATTTGCTTTATCTAACTTTCTCGATCATACAGACGGTGAATTAGCTCGTTTGAGTGGGAAAAGTAGCAAATGGGGACATCAATATGACCTTGCTAGTGACGCTATCATCCATATTCTATTGTTTGTGTGTATGGGATATGGTCTTAGGGAGGGAAAATTTGGTTGGTGGGCGTTGGTGATGGGGATAGTATCTGGCGTGTCTGTTGCTTGCATCTTTCATTTGCGAAACCAAATGGAACAACGTTTAGGTAAAGACGCCAGCCGTCAACCAAATTTCGCCGGCTTTGACATTGAAGACGTGCTATATTTGTTTCCCATAGTTCCCTTACTGAATGGACTAGAGCCGTTATTAATGGCAGCGACAATTGGCGCGCCAACCTTTGCTATATGGGTAATTTGGCAATTTTGGACACTCCCGCAGCCGGAATCAAACTAGATAAGGAAGCAGTGAGAGAATAAATAATTATTAATGGACATCAATGGAGCTTCAAACTGAAATTGATAAAGCTATAGCAGCCGTTGATTACCAGAAACTTCAAGCTGAGTTTCAAGCTCAAAATGAATTTTTGGTGGTTGAAAACTTTGTCCCTAGCTGCATCATCGAGGAGTTTTTGGCGCTGTTGCCATCTTTGCAACCTGCTATCAACCGCAACTATATTCCTAATCATAAAAAGGGGGGTAGTATCAGCCGCTATAGCTTAGATAGCCTTGCTCCGATTTTTGGAGAATTTTATCAACTCAGTGCCTTTTTCGAGTTCCTGAATAAAATTACGGCAGAAAAACTCCTTCCCTGTCCTGATTCCGATCCCCATACTTACGCGCTGTACTATTACACTGAGCCTGGAGATCATATCCAGTATCATTACGATACTTCTTACTATCACGGGAAACGCTATACAGTGTTGCTTGGTTTGGTTGATAATTCATCTAGTAAATTGGAATATCAACTCTACAAAGATATTCCAGAACGGGAAACTCAAACGCGATCGCTCTCCATAACCCCTGGTACTCTAGTATTATTCAATGGTGACAAACTTTACCACAGAGTTACTCCTTTGGGTGAAAATGAACGGCGCATTGTCTTAACTTTGGAGTATGTCACCGACACCCGCATGGGTATGCTAAAACGTTTTGTCTCAAATATGAAAGATGCGATCGCTTATTTTGGCTTTCGTCAAGTATTTCGCACTTAAAATAACTAGCACCCGGCCTCTACCTATATTCTCCAATTACCTCGATTTTACCCACAATGTTGCTGTTTAACTCTTCCAGTTCTTCGGCTGGAATCCACCATTCTGTATGATATGAAGCCCCAACTTGATGAACTTCATACTTATCCATAAAAACTTTCTTAACCTCAAATTGTGTAACATAACCTACACCACTGTCCCTAATATTCCATTTGGTCGCAATTTCCTGGGCATACTGCTCGTTTGTAACGGGGTAAAAAATTGGCTGTTCAGGTAATCTCGGCGGCCATTTGGTGTAGTCGCTTTGTTTAACCAGTTCTAGCTCTTTTGGCCCAGTAGGGCGATACAGAGTTACTGTTTCTTCCATGTTAAGAATTAGTTAATAAACGTTGAATTGAGCAAAATACAGTCATTATAAAATACTGGGAAAACTTCCAGATTTCCTGGTGTCTAAGCTACTGTTGGTGATTTGACGATGAAAGCAATTATCTTAGCTGCTGGCGTTGGACGACGCTTAGGTAAAGACGGGCAAATCCAACCCAAATGCTTACTGAAGTTTAACGGCAAATCTCTACTAGAGCGCCATTTTAACAATCTCCGTCATTACCAAATTGATGAAGTAGTGATTGCTGTGGGTTATCAAGCAGAAAGAATTCAGGATGAAATCAAAGCATTAGGAGCCGAAAGTTGGGTCAGTACAATTTATAATCCTGACTACACCAAAGGCAGCGTAATCAGCCTTTGGACTGTACGTCAGCATTTACTTGCTAGCGATGACATATTATTAATGGATGCAGATGTGTTGTGCGATCGCCGCATCATTGAACGACTGGTAAAGACAAATATTCCCAATAGCTTTTTACTAGATCGGGATTTTGAACCGGGAGATGAACCCGTGAAGCTTTGCGTCAGAGATAATTATCTAGTGGAGTTTCGTAAACAAATAACTCCTGGTTTAGCTTACGATTTTGCGGGTGAGTCAGTGGGATTCTTTCGTTTTGAAAGTGCTGTTGTTCGCCGTCTTGCGATTCGCACAGAACAATATGTTGCAGATGGACGGGATAATGAACCTTATGAAGAAGTAATTCGGGATCTGCTCTTAGAAACTCCAGAAACATTTGGCTACGAAGACATCAGTGGATTACCTTGGCTCGAAATCGATTTTCCCCAGGATATTCAACGTGCCCAAAACGATATTTTACCTCAGATAGAAGTCGCAGAACATGTCTGAAAATATCTTCATTTATAGCGGTTTTGGTTTGGATGCATTACAGTTTGACCTCTCTCCAAACCTCTCTCCTAAAAGGAGAAAGGCTTTGAATCTTACCCCCCTTCCCTTGTAGGGAAGGGGCTGGGGGTTAGGTCTGTATTCCATGCAATTGAGAATCGCAATATTATATAGGTTGAAAAAAGCAGAATAAATGCATCAAATATTTGCACCCAATCATACCTCTGCAAAATTAAATAAATGTGCCCAATTAAGGTTATTACTAGAATCGCCTCAACTCGACTTCATTATGGAAGCTCATAATGGGATTAGCGCCCGGATTGTGGAAGAGGCTGGATTTAAAGGAATTTGGGCGAGTGGATTAGCCCTTTCGGCTCAGTATGGCGTTCGAGATAATAATGAAGCCAGTTGGACTCAAGTTGTAGAAATGCTAGAGTTCATGTCTGATGTCACCAGCATCCCGATTTTATTAGACGGGGATACTGGTTATGGCAACTTTAATAATATGCGCCGCTTGGTGAAAAAGTTAGAACAGCGAGGTATTGCTGGAGTCTGTATTGAAGATAAGCTTTTTCCCAAAACTAATAGCTTCATCAACGGGAGTCGCCAAGCTTTAGCTGATATTGATGAATTCTGCGGCAAAATTAAGGCGGGTAAGGATAGTCAAACAGATGCAGATTTTTGCATCGTCGCCCGACTCGAAGCTTTGATCGCCGGCTGGGATCTTTCGGAGGCTTTGCGCCGAGCTGAAGCTTACCACGCCGCCGGAGCAAACGCCATCTTAATTCACAGTAAATCATCGCGCCCCGATCAAGTGCTAGCCTTTGCTAAAGAATGGGCAGGTCGTTCTCCGTTAGTGATTATACCGACTAAATATTACAGCACGCCTACTGATGTTTTTCGGAAAGCTGAAGTTAATTTGGTCATCTGGGCAAACCATCTGATTCGAGCTGCTGTTGCTAGTATGCAAGCGATCGCCCGTGAAGTGAAAGCCAGCGAAACTTTAATCAACATTGAAGATGATATTGCTCCCGTCAAAGAAATCTTTCGGTTACAAGGGGCGGATGAACTCCAAGAAGCTGAAAAACGCTACTTTAACAACGGACGACAAAATACCCAAGCGATCGTTTTGGCTGCTAGCAGAGGCCAAGAATTAGCCGGATTGACGCAAGATAAACCAAAAGTAATGTTACCCCTTGGAGGTAAACCTCTACTCAGGTTATTGGTAGATAAATTCAAGAAACTTGCCATCAATGATATTACCGTTGTCGCCGGTTACAAAGCAGAAACCATCAATGTTCCAGGGACTAAAGTCATCCGCAACCCAGATTATGAAACAACGGGAGAATTAGCATCCTTAGCCGTAGCTCAAGCCAGCTTTGGCGAAGAAATGCTGGTGCTTTACGGCGATTTACTATTTAGAAGCTACATCCTACGAGATTTATTAGAATGTCCCGGAGAAATTGTGGCTGTGGTTGATTCTGTAGCCAACAACAAGTCTGTTAGCGGTTCACCTGATTACGCCTATTGTTCAATTCCAGACGATCTTTCTCTATTTGGACAGGATGTCAACTTGTTGAACGTTTCTAAAACCACGCAAACGCAATTAGGAAAGTCTAGCGGACGCTGGATTGGGATGCTGCGCTTGCGGAGTCAAGGTAGACAATGGGTTAGTGAAGCACTCAATGAGTTGCAAAAGCGACCGGAATTTAACAGTCTGGGTTTGCCAGAATTATGCAATTATTTAATCGAGCAAGGCAAACCGATCAAGGTACTTTATATTCGCGGTAACTGGTTAGATGTTAATTCTTTAGACGATCTCGACCTTGCTTTTCAATTAAAACAATAGGAGTGGGGCATTGGGCATGGCTAAGAGGACAAGGGGACAAGGGGACAAGGAGAATTGGGGACAAGGAGAGAAGTCTGAGCGCCTGCTTCCGGCATTAGTGCAGCTTGCCGTAGGTATCAGAACTTCACAAAAAAAGACTTGTTGCAAGTTCTAACTTTAATCACCTTGTCCCCTTGTCCCCCTTGTCCCCCTTGTCTCCCCTGCTCCCTACTTTCCACCCCCCATCTCTTAATATGATCCAAGCAGAAGAATTTGTAGAAGCTGCGCGTAATCTTGGCTTTGGGTGGTACACTGGCGTACCCTGTTCTTTTCTCACGCCTTTTATTAATTACGTCATCAATGACGTTCAACTTAAATATATCTCCGCAGCCAATGAGGGAGATGCTGTAGCGATCGCAGCCGGAGCCGCAATTGCTGGTAAACCAGCTGTAGTAATGATGCAAAACTCTGGTTTGGGGAATGCAGTTAACCCCCTAACCTCCCTCACTTACATCTTTCGGATTCCACTGCTGCTGATTTGTACTTTAAGAGGCGATCGCGTGTTGCAAGATGAACCGCAACATCAATTAATGGGGCAAATCACAGATAAATTGTTGCAAACAATGACTATACCTTGGGAATATTTTCCCACAGATGCAGCAGAAATAGAACCTGTTCTGCAAAGAGCCACAGCCTATATGCAACAAGAACGCTGTCCTTATGCTTTAATTATGCGTAAAGGAGCGATTGCCCCCCATGCCCTCACTCGTTCTTCTATCCCCGAACGAGAAAATACTAGTAGCGCTCATATTCAGCAAAGCTTTTTTCGGGATAACAAAGAACAACGCATTTCTCGCAACGAAGCATTAGCTCGGATTGTGGAACTTACCGCTCCAGAAAACACTGTAATAATTGCCACCACCGGATACACGGGACGGGAACTCTTCGCTAGTAAAGACAGCGCCAATCATCTTTATATGGTTGGATCGATGGGCTGTGCTTCCTCAATGGGATTGGGATTATCCTTAGCGCGGAAAGACCTCAAGGTAGTAGTAATTGATGGCGATGGGGCAGCATTAATGCGAATGGGTAATTTTGCTACCATCGGCACTTATGGCGGTGCTAACTTGACCCATATTCTGTTAGATAATGAAGTCCACGATTCCACAGGCGCACAAGCCACTGTTTCTGCGGGCATCTCCTTTGCCAAAATTGCCGAAGCGTGCGGTTACGGCGTGACATTAGCTGGAGATGACCCCGCCCTTTTAGATGCCTTATTTACCGCAGATGCTAACACCAGACCTAAATTCGCTCATTTAAAAATCCGTCCCGGAACTTTAGAAAAGCTACCCAGACCCAACCTTACCCCGGAAGCAGTTTTACAACGCTTTATGAACCATATTGGTTCTAACTGGCAACTCCTAACTCCTAACTCCTAACTTTGGTAATGATTTTACTAAATCCCGGCCCCGTTAATTTGAGCGATCGCGTCAGAAATGCCCTGTTGCGTCCTGATTTGTGTCATCGTGAGGTGGAATTTTCGCAACTTCAAACCAGAATCCGCGAACAGCTACTTCAAGTTTATGGGCTTGGAAGCGGCTGGGCAGCAGTTCTCCTGACTGGTTCTGGAACCGCAGCGATGGAAGCGATGATTAGTAGTTTAGTACCCACAAATGGAAAATTACTAGTAATTGAAAACGGTGTATATGGCGAACGACTATCCAAAATCGCCAAAATCCACGGCATTAATTACATCACACTTTCTCATCCTTGGGATGGCGAAATCGATATCAAAGCTTTAATCAAACTCCTAGATGAAAACGCCGACATCACCCACCTTGCTGTCGTCCATCACGAAACTACTACCGGCCGCTTAAATAATTTGGCGGAACTTGCCCCAATTTGCCAAGAACGCGGTATCAAATTATTAGTAGATGCAGTCAGCAGCTTTGGTGCTGAAGAAATAAATTTTGCAGATTGGGGAATCACTGCTTGCGCTGCGACAGCGAATAAATGTCTGCATGGTGTCCCTGGAACGTCCTTTGTCATCCTGCAACGGGATGCACTGCCTTCAGTAGACACTATCCCCCGCACTTTATATTTAGATTTAGCAACCTATTACCAGCAGCAAGAACGAGGCGGCACACCTTTTACGCAATCAATACAGACATTTTATGCTCTAACAGAAGCTTTGCAAGAAATGGCAGAAGCAGGAGGTTGGCGTGCTAGACACAAATATTACAACCAACTTGCCAGCTTAGTTAGAGACGGGTTAGCCTCAATCGGAATTAAACCCCTACTTCCTCTTGGCAGTTCATCCGTTGTCTTGAATGCCTACTATTTGCCAGACGGTTTCAGCTATGAAGAATTTCACGACCAACTGAAAGCACAAAATTATATTATTTATTCTGGACAGGGAAATTTAGCTCAATCTATTTTTAGAGTATCAACAATGGGAGCCATTACCCACGCTGACATGGAACGCTTTGTTGGCGTTGTTAAAGAAATTATTCGGTAAACTGACTTGAAGCGTAAGTTTTACCCCTCCCTAACCCTCCCCTTGCAAAGGGGAGGGAACCGGATTTTTCTTGTTTCCCCCCTTTACAAGGGGGGATTAAGCAGGGTGGTTTCATACAAGCAGAGAAAAAATAAAACTGAGTTTCAAAGCCTCTCTCCGCTTCGGGGAGAGGTTTGGAGAGGGGTCAAAATCTATGGTTATATATGAGAAATCAAGACTTATGTATTTTTCTTTTTTCGTATGAAACCACCCTGCTTTCCAAGGGGGGATTAAGGGGGGTAATTCGACTTGTGGTACAACCAGAGAGGTTATTTTCCCTACTCTTCATTCCTTAAGACTGTGCGATCGCATTTACCAGTGGGAATCATAACAAACAGATTTACCACAGTAAATAACCAATGGCTTACCAAAATATTACAGGCTCTCTTTCCCCAGCAGATATCCAAGAAATTAAAGCAGCGTTTGCGACTATCCAAGCGAAGATGCCTTTTCTCGTAACCCTGAGTGTGGAAGAACGACGCAAGTTATTTAAGATGGGCGATAAAAGCCTAGCTTTCGTCAATACCAGCCTGACTGCGGCCCAGTCTAACCGAGATATTCTCCCAGCCAGCTTTGATGTCGATGAATTTGTGCGGGATTATCAATTAGCAATCACACTTACTGAGCTTTTGATTGGATTGCGACAACTGACAGAACAAGTAGATGATACTTTAATGGCAGTCGGCAGCGAAGCAATGGGCAGCAGTTTGACAGTTTATGATTATGTCAAGACTGCTGCAAAGAAAACTCCAGGGTTAAAAAGTCTTGCCGAACAGTTAGGCGATCGTTTTAAGGCTATTAAAAGCAAATCTGCTAAAACTGCTTCTAATTCATAAGCTGTAGTTCAACGCACAAGATAAGATCCCCGACTTTTTTGAAAAGTCGGGGATCTGGCATTTAAACGCAATTTTAATCTTGTAGTGCAATATGCAAATGAATAAGTCTTTGATACTCGTCGGCGAGCCTTTGATACTCGCGCGAGAGTCTTTAATACTCGTGGACGAGGCTTTGATACTCGTGAGCGAGTGTTTGATACTCGTGGATGAGTGTTTGATACTCGTGAGCGAGTCTTTTATACTCGTGAGCGAGTCTTTTATACTCGTGAATGAGTCTTTTATACTCGTGAATGAGTCTTTTATACTCGTGAATGAGTCTTTTATACTCGTGGACGAGTCTTTTATACTCGTGAATGCAGATTGCCTACTACTTGTTGATACCAAGTTGCATTCTCAATCAGGAATTACAGATTGCAAGGTTGTTATTATACTTATAACCGCGTGTAATTTGCCACCTTGCTCCAAACATGGTCACAACTCCCCGCCACCACAGCAAGCCTTCTCGCTTTATCCTTTATGCTTTAGCTTTTATCCTTTCTTTCCTTTTTTGTCTACCTTGGGTTAGCGCCAAAGAAACCCCCAAACCCAAACCCCAAGATTGGCAGATTAACGGTATAGTAGCAGCCCTTGACGACAGCTACGACAAAGTGAAGGGATATGCTTTGAACAAATTAGCTGCTTATGAGCTAAAAGACTTGAAAACCGTGGTTAAGAAACCGGAGGACATAGCACAGACAGTTGTCAAAATCCTCAAGGATGAAAAGGTTGACTCATATGTTCGTGGCAGGGCGGCAGAGGCATTGAGCAACTTCAAGCAGGCGGCGGCACAATACATCCCTGAAATCGCCAACATCCTCAAGGATGAAAAGGTTGACTCATATGTTCGTGGCAGGGCGGCAGAGGCATTGAGCAACTTCAAGCAGGCGGCGGCACAATACATCCCTGAAATCGCCAACATCCTCAAGGATGAAAAGGTTGACTCATATGTTCGTGGCAGGGCGGCAGAGGCATTGAGCAACTTCAAGCAGGCGGCGGCACAATACATCCCGGAAATCGCCAACATCCTCAAAGATGAAAAGGTTGACTCATATGTTCGTGGCAGGGCGGCAGAGGCATTGAGCAACTTCAAGCAGGCGGCGGCACAATACATCCCGGAAATCGCCAACATCCTCAAGGATGAAAAGGTTGACTCATATGTTCGTGGCAGGGCGGCAGAGGCATTGAGCAACTTCAAGCAGGCGGCGGCACAATACATCCCGGAAATCGCCAACATCCTCAAGGATGAAAAGGTTGACTTAAATGTTCGTCGCAGTGCGGCAGTGGCATTGGGCAACTTCGGGCAGGCGGCGGCACAATACATCCCGGAAATCCTCAAAATCCTCAAGGATGAAAAGGTTGACTTAAATGTTCGTGGCAGTGCGGCAGTGGCATTGAGCAACTTCGGGCAAGCGGCGGCTCAATACATCCCGGAAATCCTCAAATTCCTCAAGGATGAAAAGGTTGACTTAAATGTTCGTGGCAGTGCGGCAGAGGCATTGAGCAACTTCGGGCAAGCGGCGGCTCAATACATCCCGGAAATCCTCAAAATCCTCAAGGATAAAAAGGTTGACTCAAATGTTCGTCGCAGTGCGGCAGTGGCATTGAGCAACTTCGGGCAGGCGGCGGCTCAATACATCCCTGACATCACCAACATCCTCAAGGATGAAAAGGTTGACTCAGGAGTTCGTCGCAGTGCGGCAGTGGCATTGAGCAACTTCGGGCAGGCGGCGGCTCAATACATCCCGGAAATCCTCAAATTCCTCAAGGATGAAAAGGTTGCTTCAGATGTTCGTGGCAGTGCGGCAGTGGCATTAGCGAATATCAGAAAACTGGAGTTAAAGGAGGTTGTTGTAATTCTGAATAATGTTTATGAGCCTGGTAATTCAGAATACTTAAATTGGCGTTTTCTAACTTATTTCCTGGGCGGTGGCACTGAGGAAGTAAAAACTCTATTGAAATGGCTCGGCTCTCCTCAAGCAACTCCTGACAAACTCTCACACGATGAAGGCATCAAAATCCTCAACGTATTTCTGCAAACTTGGAATAACAGCCAAGGACTAGAACGCTTACGCAAGGACTTAGCCAAGCAAATTTCCGAAGTCGCCGCCAACAAAAATGTTTCTTGGAAATGGCAAGATATTAATTTACTGCAAAGCCATTACAGCAACCTTGAAAAAGCTAGTCCCACTGATGCGAATGCGGTGCAGTCAGTAATTAATCATCTGGAATATTGGCAGTGGTTTTTCAAAGCCAAAAACACCATCCTGATTCATGCTGCCTTTTGGCTTGCCCTCATCTTTGCCTACCCGAAATTTCCCCAAGTCCAAGCCATCTTCTTCTGGAACCCTTGGGTACGCCGAATCTTAGGCGTCGGCTATGTCGGCTTTCTCCTCACCTGGTTTCCCCCCTTCCGGCGCAAATTATTTGAACCATTCAAACCTTCCCTATTAGCCGATGCCGGCTTAGATAATTTTTCTGACCAATCATACTTCCCAGAATCTAAAGTCAAAGTTCCCACTTCAGGAGACATCCAGCCAATTACCGCAGCATTACCCAGTATTCAAGGACAAATTATCTTAGAAGGAGATTCCGGCTTAGGCAAGTCGATGTTTCTCCGCCATCTGTTGAAAAATCAAGAGCGCATTGTCGTTTATCTCCCCGCCCAGAAATGTCATAAAGGCGTAATTGAAGCCATCCAAGACAAGCTACACGGCCAAGCCCAAGATGCCGACTTCCTGAAAAACCTGATTTACAGTGGTGCGATAGATATCTGCATCGACGGACTCAACGAAGTCACCGCCGAAACCCGCGCCAAAATCTGCCAGTTTGTCGAAAGCTATTTCCGGGGCAACATTATTATGACTACCCAGCCCCTTGAGTGGACACCACCTTCAACAGCCAAGATATATAAATTGCAGCCCCTTGAGCAACAACAAATTCAAGAGTTTTTGATTTCCCGTCAGCCGCGACTACCCCAAGATGCCAAAATTCAAGGTGCTGATTACGCCAAAGCCTGCACCAATTATTTAACAGAAGTCTTCCAACAACAACAAGCCAAAGAAGAGTTAGATGCTATCCGCCGAATTCTTTCCAATCCAATGGATCTAACAGTGGTAGCGCTGATGTTATCACAAGGCAAACACCCTAACTTGTTTCACCTGCAACAACAGCAATACAATTTAATGGCGGCAGAATACCTCAAAGAATGGAATCAAGAATTTCCCTTAAAGAAATTCTCCGCCGCCGTCTACGAAATGCGACTCCAAGACAAACAAGCCTTACCCGCAGATGAATTTCACCAAGTCGCCATGTCTTTGTCAGACGAGAAATACAAAATGGTAGTCAGCCGTCAGTGGCAAGATGAAAAAGGCGAAGCCAAGAAAGAATGGTATTTCCGCCACGATAAAATCATGGATTTCTTCTTAGTGCAAAACTTTCTCGGCGAAACTGATGCCGCCGAAGGACTATTAGTTGATAGAATGGGCGATCCCCGATTTCGTGGCGTTTATTTCTTGCTAGCAACCTTACTTGAGATAGATGCAGCTAAAAAACTGCGAGAAGAATTGATTCAATACGCCGCCGATACTAAAGATAATACGGTGAGTAATACTTTCGTGCAGTTATTAAGAACTAGATAGTGCAATACGGTTGGCTTTGTGGAAATCTATTTGTTAAGGCAGGCTATTCTTGAGCAGGAAAGGCAAAGGCTACGGTGTATACACAAGTTTGAAATAGCATTACTTGGTTTTTCGCGTCAGTTTTACCCCCTGCTTTATAAGGCAATACGGTTCAGTTAACCCCAGAAACCTTAAACTATGTAGGTTGGGTTGAGGAACGAAACCCAACATTTGCGGGACTTTGTTGGGTTGCGCTTTGCTTAACCCAACCTACAATTTTTCTTAACTGAACTGTATTGCTTTATAAGGGGGGATTAAGGGGGGTAATTTGACTTGTGCGTACACCGTAGCTTTGTAGGAGAGAGAAATAGAACAGAGGTTTCAAATATCTTTAACAGGGCATCAAAGCATCAAACCTCCCTATTACTGCCATATCTTCTTCATCTAACTCCGCCGGAATTCCACTGCGAATCAATTCCGAAAAGTCTTCATTGGGAATCATCACAGTCAACGTGTACAAGCGAGTAGAACCAGTATTTTTAATCAAATGAGTACCAGTGGGAGGGACTAATAAACTATCTCCAGCTTTGATTGTGGCACTCTTGCCGTCACATATAGCGATCGCTTCTCCTTTGAGAACAAAAAACATTTCCACCGCCCACTGATGGCGATTTGGGGGTGTTTGCCCACCAACATCAAAAATTTCTATGCAGCAAGTCAAAGAAGTATTAGCATTTGTCGAATCGAAAATAATTGCTAATCGATTAGAGGCGTCGGGACTGATGCGATATACTTGGTAATCTTTGCTAGATTTGATCACCGGAATTACACAACGAGTAGCGTACATTTATTTATCCCCTCTGAAGTTATCGATGGGTATGAAAATTTCTAAAATCTGAGTACTGAATATTGAGTCATTAGTTGTATCTCTAAATCACAAACCCGCTAATTACTCCTAACTCCTAACTCCTAACTCCTCACTCCTCACTCTTTTGCAGCGCTGTTAAAATTTCTTGCGAGTCAGTGACAAAACCGAAGCATTGTTTGACATTGTACAACGTCGCCTGCCAACAATATTCAGGAGAAGTTGTGGCGGTGCAATCTTTAACCAATATGCAGTCATATCCTAAGAAGTTGGCATCACATAAGGTAGTCAGCACACATTGATCGGCATTAACACCAGCAAAAAATAATGTTGTTCTGCCCAAATTCCGCAAGATACTATCTAAGGGTGTATCCCAAAACCCACTCATGCGGTATTTATCCACACGAATATCTTCGGGTATCTGTTCTAGCTCGTCTACTACTGCCGCAGCCCAACTACCTGCCATAAGTACTCTAGCACCATTGCTTGGTAGTGGATCGCCCAATCCCACACCTTCCCCTGTAGGATTATAGACGTGGCGCGAACTAGCACTAATATTGAGCAAGTCGGGACGATTACCCCAATTTATCCAAATGACTGGAACGCCAACCTCACGCAGTTCTGGAAGTAAGTTGTTCAAAGGTTCAATAGGCTGACGCGCTGGAGTTACGTCTACACCGATATGCGCTAACCAGCCATCAGGGTGACAGAAGTCGTTTTGCATATCAATGACGAGGATAGCAGTTTTTGCCAAGTCTAGGCGCAGGGTTTTAGTTTCTGTTGATAAGATAATCGGTTGTGGGGTCTTTTGAGGACGAGTGATATCTGCGATCGCATTATTCACTGTCCACGCATTTGGTGCAACTCCCAATGTCCGCAATGGTAAATTCATAAAATTCCAGTACCCAACACCATTTTCTATTTTGTAACTTGAAATTCAAGTCAAAATACAATTACTTAATCAAGGTTAAATATGGTGAACTACCTACACTTCCCTGACAAGTAAGTGTAGGCTTCCCAATTCATTGGAGATTGGTGGGAGTTAGCCCCTTATCACCCCCTTAATTCAAGATGAATCTCTCACCGCAGGTATGGCATCTGGGGAATCAACCCAATATCATCTCGACGCAAATCTTGCTGATAATTATAATGTTGCAGTTAATGTGTATTTGGTAACTCTTTTCTGGAACAGTATAGAGCGTGAAGTTGTAGTACTGGGGATGGATCGTCGTTCGCTCATTGGAAGGGCACTACTTGAGGATTCTCATCTCAGCATAGACTTCTGTGACGAATATCTTATAGTCCTGAGTAAAACCTAATTAAATCAAAGTTGACTAATTATGAATAAAATAAACCAGCAACCACCAGGAAGCGATTCTAGCAAAAAAGAAGATAAAAATCGTAAAAATTGGTGGATTGAAATTGTTTCAGTAGCAGCAGTATGTTATCTGATATTCAGCCTAGTTAGCCCAATATTTATCGAACAAGGAAAACAACCAAGAAAGATAGAAGCTCCCGATCTTATACTCATTGCCATTGTTTTGTTGTTCAACTCTGGTTTGCTCAATCGACTAGAGGATTTTGGCATTTCTAAAGATGGTGGGTTTACAGCTAAGTTCAAGGAATTAAAACAAGAGGTTAATGAACAGAAAAAACAAATTGATGAACTTCAAGCACAACAGCTAGAACAACTAGGAAAACAGCAGAAAAATTTAGAACAAACACAAGCTTTTATGTTTGGTTTTTTGCTTGCCCAGAAGGATTATGAGAAAATCGATCAGCTTTATAAGCATTCTAAAGCAAAAACGAGTTATGACTTTTATGTATCAAACAATGTAGGTGATGAGTTAAGGCGGTTACGAGATTTTAAATTAATTAAAACGAACTCTGGTTATATCAGTGATGTGGTTAAAGCAAGTAATTATGGTAAAAACTCAATCGATTTAACTAAATATTTTCATGTTACAGATTTGGGCGAACAGTTTTTGTTAACCCGTGAAGCGCTACAGTCTAACAGCCAGCAAGAAATTAAAAATGCTCAGGAAACTCCAAAATAGACTTCTTGCAAAAGTCGGGGTAAAGGGGAAGGGGAAAAGGGTAAAAGAGTAAAGAAATTCAAAACCTTTTCCCTCTTCCCTCTCTTGCAAAAATATATTTTTGCAAGAGGTCTAATATTTCTATCACCAGTTATCTTGGTCGTTATGTTGTTGTTGGCTACCCACGCCAAGAGGGGTAATTTTAGATCGGAATTTGAATCACAAATTCTGTACCCTCTCCCTGTACGGAATTAACCTCCAGAGTACCGCCATGTTTTTCTACAATTATTTGTCGGGCGATCGCTAATCCTAATCCTGTACCTTTACCGACAGATTTAGTTGTAAATAAATGGTCAAAAATCTTTTGTTTGACTTCATCAGACATTCCCATCCCATTATCTTGAATGTAAATTAAAACTCGCTCTTTGTCTTCACTCAAACAAGTTTTAATCTCAATTTTATTATTAATTTCGTGAAAATCATGTCCAATATTGGACTCCTCCAAAGCATCAATGGCATTTGCCAATAAATTCATAAATACTTGATTAAGTTGTCCAGGAAAACATTTGACTAAAGATATATCCCCGTATTTTTTCACTACTTTAATATCTGGATGTAGTTCGGATGCTTTTAAGCGATGCTTCAGAATTAAAATTGCACTGTCGATCCCATCGTGAATATTAAAAGCAACTTTGTTTTCTGTATCTGCTCTAGAAAAGGTTCGCAAACTATTGCTAATACTCCGAATTCTATCGATACCTAATTTCATCGAAGAAATCATTTTTGGCAAATCTTCTCGGATATATTCTAGGTCAATTTCGGCAATTTTTTCTTCAATTTCTACACCCGGATTTGGAAACTTTTCTTGATAAAGCTCGATGAGGTTAAATAAATCTTCAACCAAATCAACAGCAGGTTGAATATTACCTGCAATAAAGCCTACAGGATTGTTGATTTCGTGGGCTACACCTGCAACTAAATTACCTAATGCTGACATTTTCTCACTTTGCACCAGTTGTAGTTGCATTTGTTTTAAATCTGTAAGTGAGTGTTCTAATTGTTGGGCATTTTCTTGCGATCGCTGATAAAAAGAAGCATTTTCTAAAGATATGGCAGCTTGCGAACACAATAGGTTGATTACTTGGAGTCTATCATGGGTAAATACTCCAGCAATGAGATTATTTTCTAAGTAAAGGATGCCAATTAACTTCCCTTGATGGAGAATGGGGGTACACAGTAAACTCTTGGGTTGTTGTCTGATAATGTAGGAGTCAGAGGTGAAGGAATTGTTCGCAGTTGCATCATCAATTACCAATGTTTCTAAGGTGCGTTTGACATAGTTAATTGCAGTTAGAGGGATATCTTCGCTAAACTCAATAGGAACAGATTGCAAAATAATTGGCACTTTCTGGAATGTTGCGTAGGCGTAGCCCGTCGTAGACATCGCTTCAATCGTCCAAATATTATCTTTAAGTAAAATTAAAGCAGATTTTTTCGCTCCGGTATTCTCCATCACCACTTGCATTAGTGTAGAGAGCAACTTCTCTAAATGAATTTCGCTAGATAGTGCTTGAGAGGCTTTAAGAACACTTGCTAAATCTAAAGCTTCGGAAATGCTGGCACTGCTAGATGAAATTGTCGTATCAGCAGCCAAAGTAGACAGGGACATGTTATAAAAACTGGATGCTGGTTCCGTAGGATTGAAACGAATTTTTTCCCATTGGAGAATCTGGGCGAGTAATTGAGGATAACGTTTTTCTAAATCATAGACTTTGGCTTTAGCGCCCCAACGAACATAGCAGTAGTAAGCATTTGTCAAATAGGTTTGGGCAATTTGTTCTTTACCCCATGTTAAATAAAATTTGGCAGCGAGTTCGTTAGCTAGAGCTTCTTCTTGGATATATTCATTTTCTTTAGCTCCTTGAATGGCGCGATTATACATTTCCATTGCTTGAATATATTCGCCAAGAATACGATAGCGTTCAGCCTCCACTAAATGAAACTTATGTAAATGATTCATCGGCGCATGATGCGCCCAGTTCTGCATTTTTTCCTGATTAGCTGTAACCCTTTTAAGGATGAATGCTTGCTTATCTTCAGAAGCATCAGAATATACGGCTAATTGGCTCAGAGAATCATAGAAATGAAATATAGCGAAAATAATACTTCCAAGAAGACTTTCTAAATAATTCTGTACTAAATCAGCATTTTCAATAGCCTGAGTATACTCAGCAAATAAATAACAGAGAAGCAATTTATTAAAATACAACGAACAAATCATAGTTTGGTCGTTGCTTTGGAGATGAAGCGGCAACATGGTTTCTTCATTGTAAGCATCACCGATTAAGCGGCAAGGGTTTTGATTTTTTGAAAGTAAGTTAAGCACTACTTGCCGATAGAGTTCATTTTTATGTAAAGATGGTTCTTGACGAATTTGTGCGAGTCCTTGACTATAATTTCCTATTTCCTGTGCTAGAGAAGATAATTCTTTACCAGCAAAATATGAACTCAAGGAATAATTACATACACAGTAACCTGCAAATTCTAAATCTCCTATTTCTACTCCGCTATAATAAGCTGATTGTATAGGAAGTAAAAGTTCATTAAGATGCTTCTTCCAATGATTCAAACAGCCATAAACAATCATATATGTTTTAGCAATGAATTCTTTAGCATTTAATTTATCTAATAGTTTTAGACTGAGTTGACCGAATTGATAACCTGAATCAATATCTCCTACAATCCCGACAAGAATCAGCCCATAAGATGAATATCCATAAAGCGAATTAGCAGTATTTCCATAATTTAGGGATAAATTAACCTGTTCAAATAATATTAAAGGATAGAGTTCTGGGATAACTAGATAAGCAGCAGCAGCAATATTTGTCAAAATATTCATGGCTGCTAACTTATCTGGCTCAGTCATTAATTTTAACTCTAGTAAGCTTTCAATAGTTTTTCCCTCTAAAGCTAATTGTGTCTCCTGTAGTCCACGGTTAATATCTTCTGCTGTTGGCTGTTCTGGCAGTTCTATTCCCAATATTTTGAGAATATGGAGTCCCGTTTTTATAGCTTCCCACATTCTGTTTTGTGCTACCTGAGATAAGATTCTGACTTCGTAGGCTTTGACTCGATTGATCGGTGTTTTGCCATGTTGTAATATTACTTGTATAGATTGTTCTGTCTGTTCAAAATCACCGTTAAGATGGGCGACTTCGGCAGAGGTTGAGTACAGTGTTAAAGCCAACTCATACTGATGTTGCCAACAATCTTCTGTGAGTAACTTAATTCCAAAATTTGTGTATTCTACAGCAGCTTCATAAGCAGTCGAAATTTTGGCTTTATGACTTGCAGTTAGGTTTAATTTTGCCAGTTCTTCTCGTTCCTCTGGTTGAGTAATTAATTCAACTCCTAAGTTTAACTGATTGACTAATTTAAACAAATGTTCTTCGCGTTCTTCAAGCGAGATATTCCTCAACATTAATCGCCCAATTTTGAGGTGTACTGTCTGCTTTTGATTTTCAGGAATTAGAGAATAAGCAGCTTGTTGAACGCGGTCGTGCAAAAACTTGTAGGAGCAGGAAGTAGAATCGAGCATTGAAGAATCAGAAGTAATTATAGATTCTTCTGATTCCTGTTGATAAAACTTGTAAACTTCAGTTGTGGGTATGACCAAACCTTCTTGCAAAGCTTTCCATAAGTCTGCTGCTGTCTCTGCTAAAGATTTTTCATAGACAATTGCGAGAGTTGCTAGGTCAAACTGATTATCAATAGAAGCTGCAAGCTGCAAAACTTTTTGAGTTGCTTCTGGTAACTTCTGTAACTGAAGCACCATAAACTCTACCACATCCTCAGTAAATGCTAATCCTCTAACCCGAGCAAGATCGCATTGCCAATGACCGATATCAAAGTTATAGTTAATTAACTTATCTTCGTGCAGAAACTTGAGAAACTGATTTGTAAATAAAGGGTTGCCTTGAGTTTTTTGATATACTAAGTCTGTGAGAGGTAGAGCAACCTCTAAGTTAGATTTTAGAGTATCAGTAATTATATGATTTAAATCTGTATGATTGAGAGAGGCTAAAGTAATAGTATGAAGATTCGCACCATTTTTATGAATTTCTCCTAAGGTTAACATCAAGGGATGTGCTGGATATACTTCATTGTCTCGATAAGCACCAATAACTAACATATAGTGAATTTCGGTTTCACTAATTAGTAATTGCATAAACTTTAGAGATGCTGAATCTGCCCATTGTAAATCATCCAAAAATATGACTAATGGATGTTCTTTGGTTGTGAAAACCTGGAGAAATTTTTTAAACAGTAAATTGAAGCGATTTTGTCCAGCATTACCTGAAAGTTCGGGTACTGGTGCTTGTTGTCCAATAATTTTTTCTAGTTCGGGAATAACTTCGATAATTACTTGAGCATTCTCACCCAAAGCTGTCAAAATTTTAGCTTTCCATTGTTCGAGTTGGGCATCGGTTTCACTCAGTAATTGCCCCATCAAATCTCGAAATGCTTGGACGAAAGCTTTTAAAGGAATATTGCGTTGAAATTGATCGTATTTTCCTTTGATAAAATAACCCCGTTGTCGCACAATTGGTTTATGGACTTCGTTAACAACGGCAGTTTTCCCAATACCAGAGAAACCTGCTACTAAAATCATTTCAGTGTTTCCCTGTGCGACTCTATCAAATGCTGCGAGTAAGCTTTCTACTTCTGTTTGCCGTCCATAGAGTTTTTCTGGGATGATGAAGCGATCGCAAATATCCCGCACTCCTAACTCAAAGACATCAATCCTGCCAGTTTCTCGCCACTGACGCCAGCAAATTTCTAAGTCATACTTCAACCCCAATGTACTCTGATAACGGTCTTCGGCATTTTTCGCCATCAGTTTGCCGATAATTTCCGACAGAATTGGGGGAATCTCAGGATTCAGGCTATGCACCTGTGGAGGAAGCTTTGCCAAATGACAATACACCAACTCCATTGGTTCATCAGATTTGAAAGGTAACTGTCCGGTGAGGAGTTCAAAAAAAGTGACACCCAAGGAATAAAAGTCGCTGCGGTAGTCAATTCCCCGGTTCATTCGTCCGGTTTGTTCGGGAGAGATGTATGCTAACGTCCCTTCTAGAATATTTGGATTAGTGAGGGTTTGCGTTTCTCTGGAAAGTAGGGAGGCAATACTAAAATCGATTAGTCTTATATCTTTTGTGGCGGGGTTAATCAAAATGTTGGCGGGTTTGATGTCTTTGTGAATCACTCGGTTGTGATAAAGTCCATCAAGAATGGAGACAATTTGCAAAGCAATGTGAAAAAATGTCTGCAATCCATCAGCAGTTCTCCCCATTCCCCCATCTCCCCACCTCGCCATCTCTTCTTGGAGAGATATCTCGCCCAAATCTTCCATAACTAAGGCATAGCTGTTTTGATAGTTCTCCAAGCTATAGGTTTTGATAATCCCATCAATATCTAGGTTTTTGGCAATGGTGTACTGATTGCGGAACCGCACGAGTTCATAAAATGTGGGATACTCACGCCGCAACAGTTTAATCACTACTGGTTTTTTATCTGATTCTCTAATGCCGCGATGCACTAGGGTTTTAGATCCCGAATAAATTAGTTCATTTATTTGATAACCGGTTAGTGCCACCATAGTTTTCTTTTCCTAGAAGATTAATTTTTCCTGATTACATTGGTTGTTCCTATTAA
Source organism: Nostoc sp. DSM 114167 (assembly GCF_052692655.1). Lineage (NCBI taxonomy): Bacteria > Bacillati > Cyanobacteriota > Cyanophyceae > Nostocales > Nostocaceae > Nostoc > Nostoc sp. DSM 114167. Next base: position 96,166 of record NZ_CP195116.1, on the reverse strand, counting down.
TACAAATGTGCTTCAGGTTTGGGAAGACTGTTTTGTAAAAAGATATGAATATGCGTAGGCGTAGCCCGTCGTAGACATCGCTAAATTCTTATTTACAGCAGCAAAACTCTAGTAATTGACTACAAAACCCCAAAAGAAGGCAGATTTTGTGTATGCTCTGTGACTAAGAGCCTTAACAACACCTTTTCAGGAGCAATCATGGAACGCGCCATCTCTGCGTTGGGAATTTTAGTTTTTATCGCTATATCCTACGCCTTCTCTGTTAATCGTCGGGCGGTGCGTTGGCGAATAGTGGCCTGGGGTTTGGGATTGGAATTTGTGTTTGCGCTAGTGATTCTTAAAACTCCTTGGGGTTTAAATGTATTTAAATCTCTGGGAGATATTGTCGGTCAATTTTTAGCATTTTCTGATGTTGGTGCAAAATTTGTCTTTGGAGAAAATTTTAAGGATCATTTCTTTGCTTTCCAAGTGCTGCCGACAATTATCTTTTTCTCTTCTTTTATTAGCGTCTTGTATTACTACGGCATTTTACAGCGAGTCGTAAATGTGGTGGCGTGGGTAATGATGAAGACGATGAAAACATCGGGTTCTGAATCTTTATCCTGTGCAGGTAACATCTTTTTGGGGCCAACAGAGGCGGCGCTGATGGTTAAACCTTACATAGCGAAGATGACGCAATCAGAACTCCATGCCGTGATGACGGGTGGTTTTGCCACAATTGCGGCTGGAGTATTAGGGGCGTATCTTTCCTTTGGCATCCCAGCAGAACACTTGATTGCTGCTTTCTTTATGACTGCTCCCACTTCGTTGGTGGTATCAAAATTACTTTACCCTGAAACAGAAGTATCAGAGACGGTTGGTAAAGCAAAAGCATATATAGAAACCAATTATGTAAATGTAATTGATGCTGCTACCACCGGAGCAATTGACGGCGTGAAGCTAGCAGTTAATGTTGGGGTGATGATTATCGCCTTTTTAGGATTATTGGCTGCCCTGAATGCCCTACTGGGATGGTTAGGGGGATTTATCGGTTTACAACAATTTTCATTACAGTGGATTTTGTCTTTTATTATGGCTCCCGTGGCGTGGCTGATGGGCGTACCTTGGGCTGATTGTCGGCAAGTTGGGGCTTTATTGGGTACAAAAACAATTCTCAATGAGTTTATTGCTTTTTTGGATTTGAAGGCACTAATTGAGAGTGGAAAAATCTCTCAACGTGCAGTAATTATTACAACTTACGCATTATGTAATTTTGCAAATATCGGTTCAATTGGCATTACCATTGGCGGCATTGCGGGGATAGCACCCAATCGCCAGCATGACTTAGCTCGTATGGGTGTCAGGTCAATGATTGGCGGATTGTTAGCGGGTTTTATCACCGCTTGCATTGCTGGGGTGTTGATTTGAAGAAGAATTTTCTAAATATTCTAAATATAGTTAGAGAGACGCGATAAATATAGTTAGAGAGACGCGATACATATAGTTAGAGAGACGCGATAAATCGCCGTCTTTACAGGGAATTTATCCATCAATTATTTACTGACAGACTACTAAGGGACTTGCGTGAAAATAAAGTACCAGTAAACCGAGTTTCGACTGCGCTCAACTCTCGACGGTTGAGGGTTGAGCGCAGTCGAAACCCGGCTGGTTGGGACACTATTAACCCGCAGCGCAGATCCCTAATCATCTGTAGAGTATAACTGTTGGGCGTAAAAACGAGCATACCGTCCTTCTTGAGACAGGAGAGAGGTGTGAGTACCAGCTTCAACCACCTGTCCTTGTTCGATTACGAGAATGCAGTCAGCCCGACGAACGCTGCTCAAGCGATGGGCGATAATAAACACGGTACGATTTTGCATGACTCGCTCTAGTGCTTCTTGAACTAGCGCTTCTGATTCAGAATCTAGGGCAGAGGTGGCCTCATCCAAGATGAGAATTCGAGGATCGTTGGCAACTGCTCTGGCGATCGCTAATCTTTGCCGTTGTCCTCCTGATAGGTTAACTCCACGCTCTCCTAACCAGGTATGATAACCCTGAGAAAACTGGGTGATAAAGGAGTGAGCGTTGGCAATCTTGGCTGCTGACTGAATCGCTGCTAAATCTAATTCTTCTTGACCGTAACCGATATTTTCTGCGATCGTCCCTGAAAAAAGGGTAATATCTTGGGGAACAATGCCAATTTGATGGCGCAAACTGGTGAGTGTGACATCACGGATATCAATATTATCAACCAGAATTTGACCTGCTTGAGGGTCATAAAAGCGAAGTAAAAGGTTAATTAAGGTCGATTTGCCTGCTCCAGAAGAACCAACTAAGGCAATGACATCACCAGGAGAAGCATTCAAGCAAAGATCCTTAAGAACTGGCTGGTCGGGATTGTAGGCGAAATCGACATGACGATACTCAACCTTGCCCATAACTCGTGGCATTTCCTGAGCATTCGGTTTTTCGCTGATACTAGGTTCCTTCGCCATCAGTTCAAAGATCCGTTCAACAGAAGCTTCGGTCTGTTTGTACTCGTTGTAATTGCTAATCAACAAGTCGATTGGCTGAATTAGTAAAGCCACAGCAGCTAAGAAACTGATAAACCCTTGAGCAGTTAGCTGATTCTGAGAAATCTGCCATCCTCCCAATAAAAACAGCAGCATAATACTAACTGCTTCCAAAAAACCGACAACGGGAAACTGAATCGATTTGAGTTGTAGAGCGCGATACTTAGCTTGGCGATTGATTTCTGCTTCTTTATTGAATCGCTTCACTTCATATTCTTGGGCTGCAAAAGCTTGAACAACGCGAATCCCGCTAAATACCTCAGTTAGCATCGCTGACAAATTGGAAACTTGATTTTGGCTCTGGCGAGATAGCACGAGTAATCGCTGACCAAATTGCCCGATCAACCAAGCCATTAAAGGAGCCAAAATCAAACCCGCAAGAGTGAGCGGCCAATTCAGGTAGAGCATATAAATGGGAATCGCAATTAACTGCAACAAGTTGGAAAGAAACTGATGAGATAACTTGTCCACAATTTCGCCGACGCGATCGATATCTTCAGTTAGGCGATAAGTTAAGTCTCCCGTTTGTGTGGTTTCAAAGTAATCTAATCCAAGTTTGTGCAGGTGAGCATAAACTCGCTTACGCAAGTTTAAAACCATGTTCAGGGCAGCAGCAATCATAAAGACATTCTGCCCGTATTGACAAAGCCCTCGAATCAAAAATACCAAAGTGGCTAGTCCGAGCCAGTAAGCAATCTGGTTAACATTTCCCTGACCAAGAAAAAAAGCGACCTGACCTGCTAAATAGGGTACTGCTAGGGTGAATAACACAAATCCTAAGATACAAGCCAATCCCCGGATTAACAGCGGCCATTGGGGCCAAAGATAAGGCAACAGTTGCCAGTAACTAGAGCGGACTTTCATAGGTAAGTAAGAATTTCAGGAGTCAGAATTGAGGTGCATTACGGCGTTAGCCTATCACATCATGTTACCGAACCGTGTGGACTCCTGAATTCTGACGAAATTTCTACTCAGTTTCTCCTAGAGAGTTTAGTAGAAAGCGGGCAATTCTCTCAGATGCGCCGGGTGGGCCAAATCGCTCAGGGCCATTTTCTTTGCACTTAGCGAGGTAGTCTGAATCTTGTAAAGTTTCAACTACTCGTTTCGCTGCTTGCTTGAGAATCTCAGGGGTTGCTGGCTTCGTGCCGATGGTTTGGGCAGAAATGCCCAACAGCCGCGTTTGCGCTTCTGCAAATTGATAGGTAAATTGAGGGCCTTCTCCGGGAATCTGGATAATCGGTTTGCCGATCGCTACTGCTAAATCCACTGCCAACCCTGCCATCCCTATAACCAGAGTAGAGTAATATACGATATCACTGAAGGCATCTGAGTAACATCTCACTTCTACAAGGGGTGATTCCTCAGCAGAACTTCCTGGAGGAGAATAGGTGAGGATGCCTTGATTCAGTTGCCAACCTTGACTTTGAGCAATCTCGCCTAATTGTTCCATCAAATTTGGTACTAAGGCGGCGCGAAACTGCAATCCTGAAGGCATCACCTTGGCAATTTCGATCGCCAGTTGCAACTGCAAACAGAAATTTCGCGCGGCTTCCGGCATCCGCGATCCTGGTAAAAGTGCGATCGCCGGAACGTCTGGTTTCAGGTACAAGTCTTTGCCAGTGGGAACAAGGCGATCTAAAGCCGGAATCCCACCAAACTGAGCTTTAGCTATACCTTGCCGTTGGAGATCGAAAGCCGTATAAGAATCTCTGGTGAAAACTGTCAGACATCGAGAAGAATTAAGGTCGTGCCACAGCAGTGGATTGATACGCAATCGCCCTTCATAGAGGGCAGAAAGACAAGAGATAAACGAAACGAAGGGACGCTTTGTTAAGTAAGCAAATGTCTGGGAGATAAAATCTCCAGTAGACATAATTAAATCGCAGTTGGGAGCATACTGCAACACCGCTTGTAATTGTTGCCACGTTAACCCAATCAATCCCGATTGAAAATCTTTGAGCAAATACAGGCGCTTCATGTAAAAGAATCCGCCAGAGGGCATTATTTGTGTAGGCCCAATAATAGGAATGTCCAAGCTGCGGTAAGCTTTTCCTTCCCCCACAATCGGCATTGCCGCCATCTTAATAGAAGGATTTAATTGGCGCAAGGTCTGAATAACATGAGAGGTGTGGTTGTCCTCTCCGTGGCCGTTACTGATAAACAAGATTTGCTTAGAAGACATCTTGGAGTTTGGATAGGTCTAAAATGCTTATTCGGTGAGATTTTTAACCTACATTGGGTAAGTAGGCAAAAAAATTGATAGTATTTTTACTGTTGAGAGTTTGTAATTTTATAGACAAATCTACAAAGTTACTTTTTCAGGTGTAAACCGGAATGGAATTACTGCTAATCCCTGTTTCCGCAGACGCCAATCTCTCAGAGAATACAGTATTAGGAGTGCAAGCGCTATGGGTACATCGATCTGAGTTCATAAATTGAATGAGCTATTTTAAGTATCGATCGCTAGAGAATAAAGCAGAGGGGAAAGATTTATTCAAGGTCTATCCCCTTGTCTCCTTATCATCTTCAATGACGACAAAGTTATAAAAAAGTTGTATTGCATTGGAAATTTTAATTTTATCTATCCTACGCCTTCTCAGTTAATCGGAGTGCGGTGCGTTGGCAATCCCAATATGTAGTTATTAATTATTACGACTTACGCATTATATACTTTTGCAAATATAGGTTAAATTGACATTACCATTGGCGGCATTACGGCAAGAAGATTTAATTGTCACTATGACTTAAATCCTATGGGCGTAAAGTCAATAATTGGCGGATTATTAGCGGTTTTTATCACCGCTTCTCTTCCTGAAATGTGGATTTGAAGATCAATTTTTTAACTCAGATGATAGACATTTATAAAGTAAATATTCCCGATTTAAAAATTCTATTTATTAAAATTCAAATTTTTTGTAGATATTCAGGTGGCACACTATCGACTAACCAAACACCATTAGCAGAACAATAGAAGATGTAACCTGCCTGATGCATTGCCGCAGTATTTACAGCAAAAACCACTGGTTTTCCATGCCTTGCACCAACGGTTTGTGCTGTTTCTATATCCTTTGATAAATGGACATGATGCCGCGACATTTTGCAAAGTCCTGTTTGCAGAATTGACTCTACAGATTTGTGTCCTGTGCCGTGATAAAGCTCATCTGGAGGAACAACAGCTTCTAATTGTAAATCGACTTTTATACTATGTCCTTGGTTCGCACGAATCAGAGTACCTGTAGAATCAAAAGAAAAGCGTTGCTTCTCGTTCAATTCAACTACCATCTGTAATTCCTGGCGGGTAATCGGAAACTTATTTTTAGCACAAGCAGTAAGTAAGTCATCAACAGCAACCCAACCACCAGGAGCAAGTTTAATTCCAATTGCATCTGGTGTATGTCGCAGATATTTGCTGAGATATTTGCTGATTTTAACGAGGCGAGAATCACTCATTTAATTAAGTAGTAATTGGTCATTGGTCATTGGTCATTAGTCATTTCATTCTCATGTTGCAGTTTGATTGTGGTTAATATATTTATACTACAATTATCGTTGCCTGTAGTACATAATTTTTGTCGATGGTTTTATTTGGTGTAAATTGACAGAATTTGTCTTCCGATCATAGCTAATGCTACTCCAACGATCGCAATGAGTGTTACTTTGCCGCCAGGAACGAGTAGTTGATTTGTGCTATCTGAGTTTTCACGTTGCTTCCAACTCATTAACGCCGGAATAATTCCACCGAGAACTGAAATACTAAATGTTCCAGTGTAATCTAGGGCAGTAAAAAAGATGCTGGGGTTAAGCGTTCCGAGAGTCATCGGCGGGAAAAGAACTAGGGAATAGAGGGGTAAGCGGCTAGAAAGTTGCCACTGTGCAGGTAGGAAAATATCTTTGAACAAATCCAGCAACCCGTACACAAATCCAATAAATGAAGTGACGATCGCAAACTCTGAAAAAATGGATACTAGCACTCCTAACCATTGCCCAGCGCCACCTGCTCGAAGAATTTGCAGTGGATCAAAAACAGTTCTACCATCAGATGTGTTATGTAGCATATCAGGACTGACGCTTCCTAAAATTACGGCATTCCACGCCAAGAACATAATTAGAGGAATTACAGAACCAATAAAGATGGATTGACGAATTTTGCGGGCATCTCCTTCAAGTTGCATCACAACCAGCGGTACAACGTTTTGGAAAAACAGCGCCACAGACATCACTGAAATGGCACTACCAAGGGCACTCCAGTTTTGAAAAAATAGTTGGGCACTCTGAATATGCCTTCCTCCCAGAAATAATAGTCCTAAGAAGGAAACGATGACAATTCCGACAAAGGCGCTGTTTAATTTCTCGATAAACTTTTCTCGCCCAAGATACATAATGCCACCAAATAAGAGTGTAAAAGCCATTGTGCCTACCCACGTAGGCAATATCTGCATACCCCAGATTTTTGCTGCCGCAGCTCCTAAAATTTCTCCTCCTTGGGTGATGTATGCCACCAAGAGAGCATAGTGCATAAATAAATACGCGCCGCCAGCAATTCGCGCTCCCACCTTACCAAGAATCTTCTCAACAATTCCCAAAAAACCTATACTTGAAAGCCCTTCTGTTCGCATCGTGTTTAAGGTAACTTCTGCAACCAATAACCCCGAAACTAGAGCGTAGAGCCAAACTGCAATGAGTCCAGATGTGGATGGTACAATCCCAGATGGTAGGGTAACGGCTGGTAGAGCGAGAATCCCAGCCCCAACGGTGGTTCCTGCAATCAATGCAGTACTCCCCAGTACACTACCTGGTTGATGATTGAGTTTGTTTCCATCAAATTCGAGATGAGAAAACAACCGAGCGACGGTCTCTGAATTTTTTAGAACGGTCTTTATGGGAACCATACTGAATATCCGTACTTAAACCAAACAATATTAACATATGTAAATATTATTCGTAAAAGCCCTAATTTTATTGGTTTTTTAGGCAGATTTTTTTGCTAAATAAGCGATCGCCACTTCATTATCAACACAATTTTTGGATTATAAATGTCATTTGTAGCACTTTGTTAATGAAATAGACCACGCAGGAAAAAACATTTTCCCTGTATACAGATGTATTTTAAATAAACGAAAGTATGTCGATTGTTTCTTTGTTCTATTTCAAATTGCTGATATGTTATCCAAGAGCCAAATAAAGGAATAGCTATTGAAGCTAATAACAGTTCTTTGTTGCCTTGAAAAAATTTTATGAACCTCTGTATAAAAGATTTTACCCATTGAGTTTGTGATTTCAAATTAGGGTCTATTCCATCACTTAGTTCCAGTTTGCGACTTTCACCTACTTACACCAGGCTACTTTAGCAAGTTAATTTCAACTTAAGGTTATTGTCAAAAACAAGAGCGATCGCCCACATCAAACCTATCATCAGCAATGCGATCGCTCATTGGACACAGTTGCTCAGAGTGCGTAGGCGTAGCCCTTCTCCTATCGGAGACGCTCTTGCTAGCTTGCTTCCACGAAGTGGTACGGCTGCGCTCAGGAACCACCCGTCGTAGACATCGCTTATTTGACGTAGTTAGTCGCCAGAAGTGCGTAGAAGCAAAGCTGCTTGTCCTCAAACATCGCCCTATATTGAGGATATTTATCTCTACCGATCGCTTTTAAGTCTTTTGATTAGAACGTTTATGATAGCGTATATGCTATCATATTTACATGGCGATTAAAATTGTAGTTGATACCAGCGTTTTTATTAGTGCGCTGATTAGCTCTAAAGGTTCTAGTAGAGAACTAATCCGACGCTGTTTAAAAGGAGAATATCAGCCTTTGATGGGAAATGCTTTGTTTTTGGAGTATGAGTCAGTCATTCATCGCTCAGAAATTATCGCCAAATGCCCTTTAACTACTGAAGAAATTTTTGCTTTACTTGCATCATTCATCAGCGTAAGTCAATGGGTTTATATCTATTATTTATGGCGACCTAATTTAAAAGACGAAGCTGACAATCACTTAATTGAATTAGCGGTTGCTGGAAATGCTCAAACGATTGCTACTCACAATACCAAAGATTTTCAAAATGCTGAATTGTTATTTCCTAACTTATCAATATTAAAACCTGAAGAACTTATTAGGAGTTAAACAAAAATGGCAACTTTAACTATTCGTTTACCAGACGATAAGCATAATAGATTGAAAGAACTTGCTCAAGCCAAAGGCATTAGTGTCAATAAATTGATTGAAGAACTTTCTACCATAGCTCTAGCAGAATTTGATGCCCATACAAGATTTAAAGCAATGGCTGCGACTGGCAACCCAGAAGAAGGCTTAAGAATACTGGCTAAACTTGACGCTCTGACAGAATAGAGCTTGTAGGGCGATTATGCAAACACTAACCGAAGGCGAGCCAACATCAACCGCATCATCAAAGGTGCGTAGGCGCAGCCTGCACTTCAACTTTGCTCACCAGTGGCTCAGTGACCGCCTTAAACATCGCAGTTTGTCACTTGGGAATTTAACTTTTCAATCCAATCCCACAAAAAACAATTTACCAACTTGCGCCAAATCTACATTTCCACCGCTAATGATGACACCAACTCTCGTCTCTGGTGCTTTCACTACACCTTCGAGTAAAGCGGCGGCGGCGAGTACTCCGGTGGGTTCAACGACAATTTTCAGACGTTCCCATAAGAAAAACATGGTGCGAAGAATCGCTTCTTCCGATACCGTCACCATATCATCGACGTAATGCAGCACCAAGGGGAAAGTAATTTGACCAAGGCTAGGAGTCCGCGCACCATCGGCGATGGTATCAGGATTTTTGACTGTTTGTAAGGTTTTGGTGTGAAAAGAGCGGGTAGCATCATCGGCAAGGGCTGGTTCTACCCCGATGACTTTACAATTGGGTAAAAGTGTTTTGGCTGCGATCGCACATCCTGAAAGCAATCCACCACCGCCACAACAAACTAATAGTAAGTCCAATTCACCAACTTCTTGGATCAGTTCTAAAGCAGTTGTCCCCTGTCCAGCAACGACATGGGGATGATCGTAAGGGGGAATGAGTGTCAAAGAGCGATCGCTTGCTAAATTTTGAGCTAATTCTTCTCGGTTTGTTTCTTGGCGATTGTACAAAATTATCTCTGCACCATAACCACGAGTAGCAGTTTGTTTGACAACAGGTGCATCATCAGGCATGACAATAGTGGTGGGAATATTGAGTAATTGCCCAGCTAAAGCGATCGCTTGGGCATGATTTCCCGATGAATAGGTGATAACGCCTGTTTGTTTTTGTGCTACCGATAGTTGGGCTAAGGCATTGTACGCACCTCTAAATTTAAATGCCCCTGTGCGTTGAAAGTTTTCGCACTTAAAGAATACTTGACTCTTGGTGCGATCGTTAACGATTCTAGATGTTATTACAGGTGTGCGGTGGGCAATCCCTAAAATTCGCTTTTGTGCTGCTTGCACGTCAGTTATAGTAACGGAATTAGGTTGTGGCATTGATGAGGTTATTAGAGGTTGTTTGAAAAGTCCTATAAACCCCACTTCCATTCCTCTCCCCGTTGGCGTCAGCCTGCCGTTAGGCAAGCGGAGAGAGGCTTTGAAACCCCCATTCCCTTGTAGGGAAGGGGGGCTAGGGGGGTCTTTCAAGGGCAGGCTTTTAGGCTTTCGATAAATAGTTGAGAATGTTCTCAATTATTGAACGTAGTTTTAAGTTCTCAGACAATGGTTTTGGTTTTAAAATCCCAAAAATTTGTCTAATCAAAAAAACCTGCCCCAGAAAGGCTAGGGGGGTTAGGTTTCTGAGACTTAGATGTTACCAAAAATACTTGTTCATTCATCCTATTAAATCTTCTTGCTCTTGTTTATATAGATACAGTTTTTTATATTTGCGTTTAATATCCTTGATTGAAGCATACTTTTTTCAGGTGGATAGCATCATTTATTGCCTGCATAGAAATAGCTACAGCAAATATTATATATTGCTGTAGCTAAATTTATAAAACTTAAATTAATTCATTCACATTCGCCATTTTTCTAGCATGAATAAAACATCTGAAAGTCGGCAAAAAAGAACTGCTTTGATTACAGGAGCGGCTAGTGGCATAGGCTATCAATTAACTCAGATTTTTGCTCGTCATAGTTATAATCTTGTGTTAGTAGATAAAAATGAACAAAAACTTACTAAAATTATAGAGGAATTTCCCGAAAAATTTGGTATTTTTGTCAAAACTTTTGTAAAGGATTTATCTATTCCCACATCTCCAGAAGAAATTTTCACAGAACTACAGCAAGCATCTATCAAGATTGATGTGCTAGTTAACAATGCTGGCTTTGGTACTTATGGAGCATTTAACGAAACAGACCTCAGCATTGAACTGAAAATGCTACAGGTAAATATGGTCAGCCTGACTCATTTAACTAAATTGTTCCTCAAAGATATGGTGGAGCAAAATTATGGAAAAATATTAAATGTGGCCTCAGCGGCTGCTTTTCAACCAGGGCCTCTAATGGCAGTTTATTTTGCTACTAAAGCCTATGTATTATCATTTTCAGAAGCGATCGCTAATGAATTAGAGGGTACAGGTGTCAGCGTGACTGTTCTTTGTCCAGGGCCAACAGCATCAAATTTCCAACAAAATGCTGCAATGGAAGATTCAAAGATTGCTAGTGTTAATAGAATGATGGATACGGAAACTGTCGCTAGAATTGGTTATCGGGGCTTAATGAAAAACAAAACTGTTGTTGTTCCTGGAATGAGAAATAAGATATTAACTGAAAGCGTCAGATTTACGCCCAGAAATTTAGTCACAAAGGTTGTTAGAAGTATGCACGAACTTCAAAAAAAGAGGTAGTTATAAATTTTATCCTCTTTTCAATAAGACCCGAACAATGGATTTTTTATAGGAAATAATTTCTTGTTCGGGTTTAACCATTTGCAAAAATCAGCTAAATTTCGCTTTCAGAACTTCCAACTAATAAATTAACCACCCCGCAAAAGTACAGTTAGAGACTTTTTATTTGAAAGTCCCTTAGTGCCATTCATATTAGTAGTCTGCCAACTCAAAATTGTTAGGTGAGAGCTGGGGAAAGGGTAAGGGATTTAAAACCTTTCCCCCTTACCCCTTACCCTTTACCCCGCTTGCGTTACGAAAGCGAACTATTACCTCTATTACTATTCCAAGGTCCCCAGATAGCTAAAGTAATACCAGGGCTTTGAATGTTAACAAACAAAGTACGACCATCAGGTGAAAAGCAAGCTCCAGCAAACTCACCTGTTTGGAGGGCATTACGTGCGAATTTGTAGATTTCACCACTGGGAGTAATACCAATTAAGAAATTGTCACCGTCTCCGTCCTCACAAAGGATAAGATCGCCACAAGGTGCTACGACTATGTTATCGGGCATATCGAGTTCATCTTTAGATTGAGACTCGACAAACAATTCAATTGTCTCTTCACCCGGAATATAGCGCCAGACTTGGCCACCGCCTACAGGGCCACCATCTGTAGCAGTGAAGTAAAATTCTCTTTTGCCATTTTTGCCTTTCTTATCCTTGTTGCTCTTATAATAGATGCCTTCCCCACGGCTAAACTGGGCTGCACCTAAGTTGCGACCTTGCACTCTGACATTATCTGTAGTTGTTGGGTTGGGGTCAGGAATATTCACCCAATCTACAGCTAACTTCTGTCCTACTACGAAACCGGTCTTGGTGTTGACTCCTGGTCTACCTATAATCCTCAGAGCTTGAAGAATACCTCCTTCTTTTAATCGACCAGGAACTTTTGGGATAAAACGATAGAAGAGACTATCTCCTCTATCTTCAGTTTGATAGACATATCCAGTTTTGGGATCTACAGCTATAGCCTCATGATTAAACCGTCCCATCGCAACTAGAGGCACTGGAGTTACAGAAGAGGTGGCGCTGGCTGGAACCTCAAAATTGTAACCGTGTAACTTTGTGACTCCATTAGTTGCACTTGGTATAGTTGTATCTTCTTCACAGCTAATCCATGAACCCCAAGGAGTTAAACCACCAGCACAGTTACGAATGGTTCCGCCGAGAGAGCTGAACTGTTTAATCAACTGGCGATCGCGTCCAACAACCAGAGTCGTAGTGCCACCTCTGCAAATGGGATCGTAGGGATTTGGTACTTGTACTCGCGTATCAGAATTGATACTAAGTTCGTGATTGCGAACCAGAATGGTTGTGTTTTTGGGTCCAGGGAAGGCTGCCATACCATCATGATTACTAGGCTCTAGATTGCCATCGCTCATCAGGGTTCCAGTGCGAGAGATAACTTGATACTTAAATCCGCTTGGTAAATCTAACAAGCCATTAGAATCTGGTAAAAGTGGGCCATATCCTTTACCAAGTTTTTTACCAAAGGCTTTTCTGGCAAGAAGACCTTCTAAAGGAGACACCATCAAAGTGCCGACGGCAGTAGTACCTGCTACTGCAAAAAATTTACGTCTTGAAAGTGTCATGGGGATGATTTGGTTACTTCAGATAATGCTGAAGAAAAAATATTTGATTGTGATTAAGTTTGGGTAATGCTTTATTTAATTTAGGTTAGTTAATAAAAAATAAATTTATATAAAAACTTTCCAAAATCAGCCAAATTTATGGATATAAGTTTTATCTAAACAGAATTCAGGAGTCAGAATTGAGAATGAATTTTGTACGAAAAAACGAATGAACAACAAGAGACTTCTTGGCATTGTGGGGAAAAGGGGAAAGGTCAAAGGGGAAAGGTTTTTTTATTCCTTTTCCCTTTCCCCCAAACCCAATTCCCTACAAATGCCAAGAAGTCTATTGTGAGAAATGCGGGAGATATCTCACTGATTGCGAGTTTGCGCAGCGATCGCACCAGAGCATCTTGATTCTGACGCCTTGGCAAATCTCCAGCTTTGCTCCTGAATTCTGAATTTAACGCCCACCAATGCGATCTAATACAGGTGTAGGCCAGCGATCGACTAGTTTGCCCAAGACTGACATTTCTTGAACCAAGCGGTCAAATTTCTCAGGGGTGAGAGATTGGGGGCCATCAGATAAAGCTTTTGCAGGATTGGGGTGAACTTCAATCATTAAGGCATCTGTACCAGCGGCGATCGCAGCCATTGCCATCGATGGCACATATTCAGACCTACCAGTACCATGACTGGGATCGATCGTAATTGGTAAGTGGGTAAGCGATCGCAACACCGGCAGCACTGATAAATCTAAAGTATTGCGAGCATATTTACCATCAAAGGTTCTGATTCCTCGTTCACAAAGAATTACATTGGGATTTCCAGATGCCAAAATATATTCTGCCGCCATCAGCCACTCGTCAATTGTGGCAGACATTCCCCGCTTCAGTAGCACTGGTTTATCTTGAGCGCCTACCTTTTTCAGCAGCGAGAAGTTGTGCATATTTCGCGCTCCAATTTGGATGATGTCAGCTGTTCTCGCCACTGCTGATAAATCGGCAGCATCCATCAGTTCTGTGACGATACCCAAGCCAGTAGCTTCCCGCGCTGCTGCTAATAAATCTAAAGCGCTTTCACCATAACCTTGAAAAGCATAGGGTGAAGTACGGGGTTTGTAGGCTCCGCCACGCAAAAACTGTGCCCCAGCTGCCTTCACGCGCTTTGCTGTTTCGACAATCATTGCTTCATTTTCAACAGAACAAGGCCCGGCTATCACTACAATCGGATGATGTTCGCCGAAATAGACACGACCGTTAGGTGTAGGAACAACAACCTCACTAGCTTCTCCATGACGGAATTCTCGACTTACCCGCTTGAAAGGTTGTTGCACCCGTAATACTTGCTCAATCCAAGGGCTAAATTCCTGAACCTGTAATTTATCGATGCTAGTTGTATCGCCAATTAGTCCCAGCACAATTTTATGAGTGCCAACACTTTTTTCTACCGTCACTCCCCAAGTGTCGCTCAGTTCTTGGCTAATGCGAGTAATTTCCTCAACAGGCGTACCGCTCTTAAGTATGATAATCATCTGTTTTTCCTTGTGTATAGTTTGGGTGGGCTAATTTTTACAGGTCGATGCATTAACATTGCGAGTCGATGCATTGGCATTGCAAGTCGATGTATTAATATTGCGAGTCGATGCATTGGCATTGCAGGTCGATGCATTAACATTGCGAGTCGATGCATTGGCATTGCAAGTCGATGTATTAACATTGCGAGTCGATGCATTGGCATTGCAAGTCGATGTATTAATATTGCGAGTCGATGCATTGGCATTGCAGGTCGATGCATTGGCATTACGAGTCGATGCATTGGCATTGCAGGTCAAGGTATAGGGCATTAGAAAACTTGCGTGTACACCGTAGCTCTTTGTAGGAGATAATTCGTCTAGCGCAAAAATTCTGCAAGTTGTTCTAGTTTTGTCCAAGCTGCACCGCTTTGGAGAATTTCCTTGGCAAGGGCAATACCTTTAACACAACCTGCTAAAACATCAGTTTCCCCATGAATGGCTTCACCAACTTGCAGGGCTAAGGCTGTATTTAAAGCGACTACATCCTGCTGCGCTTGAGTGCCTTTACCTTGCAAAACTGCCTTCAAAATTTGGGCATTTTCTTGGACATCTCCACCGCACAACGCCGCAGTCGGTGCAAAACTCAAACCCAGTTCTTGAGGATTGAGCGTTAGAGAGCGGACTTTTTGATCTTGGAGTACAGCCAAATCAGTGACATCTGCCAAACCAGCTTCATCTAAACGTTCCCGTCCGTAGAGGGCGATCGCTTGCTGACATCCCAGTTGGGATAAGGCTTGAGCAATCTCTTCCAGTAAAAGCGGGTCGTTTACACCAATAATTTGCCCCGTCGGTCGCATCGGATTTACTAGCGGGCCGAGTAAATTAAAAACAGTCCGCACCTTCAAAGTTTTTCGCAAAGTTGCGATCGCTTTGAGTGCAGGATGCCAGCCAGGAGCAAACAAAAAGGTGATTCCAACTTCGCCAACTGCCGCTTGTACTTTTTCCGGAGTGGCGTTAAGATTTATACCCAAAGCTTCCAGCACATCAGCGGAACCAGTTTTGCTAGATGCCGAACGATTGCCATGTTTGGCAACCTTGACCCCAGCAGCAGCGGCGACAAAGGCGACAGCAGTGGAAATATTAAAGGTTGAAGCACCATCTCCACCAGTTCCACAGGTATCTATTAAGGGAGACGCGATTAATCGCGTCTGTACAGGAGGTGGAGATTGGGATTGTAAGACGGTGGCCATGCCGACTAATTCTTCGGCAGATACGCCTTTGGCTTGAATTGCGGCTAAAATCGCTCCTGATAGAACATGGGGAATGGCATCGGTGAGCCAACCTTGCATCAAATCCGCAGCTTGGGAAACTGTTAACGATTGCAGATTTAACAACTGTTGTAATAAAGCTGGCCAGTTGTAGCGATCGGCAGAGATGGAGATGTTTTCAGGTGGAGTTTGAGTTAAAGCTATCATATTGGTCATTTGACAAATGACGATAAGAAGAGAAAATTAAGGAATTAGGACTTTGGCGACGGTTTGCACATCTTTGTCACCTCTGCCGGAACAATTGATGACGATGCGGAGATTGCCTGTTAACTGGGGACAAAGGGTTTCGAGATATGCGATCGCATGAGCAGTTTCTAAGGCTGGAATAATTCCTTCTAATTGCGAAAGCCTCTGAAATGCATCTAAAGCTTGTTTATCGGTAACACTGTAATATTCAGCCCGACCATAATCCTTTAAATAACTATGCTCAGGCCCAACACCGGGATAATCCAATCCGGCGCTAATTGAATGAGCTTCGATGACTTGACCATCATCATCTTGCAGTAAATAGCTCATTGCACCGTGCAATACACCTATTTTTCCTTTTGTCAAGGTGGCAGCGTGTTTTTCTGTGTTTACACCTTCACCCGCCGCCTCGACTCCGATTAGGCGCACTGAAGGTTCATGGACAAATTCATTGAATAAGCCGATCGCGTTGGAACCTCCACCCACGCAAGCCAGTAGAATATCTGGTAGTCCTCCCCATTTTTCTTGGCATTGAGCGCGAGTTTCTACACCAATTACCGCGTGGAAGTCACGGACAATCATCGGGTAGGGATGAGGCCCAGCAACCGAACCGAGGATGTAATGGGTTGTTTCCACATTCGTCACCCAATCTCGAATTGCTTCGGAAGTTGCATCCTTGAGAGTTCCTGTACCTGCCTCCACTGGACGAACTTCTGCACCCATTAATTTCATGCGGAACACGTTGAGGGCTTGGCGTTCCATATCCTGGACGCCCATGTAAATCACACATTTCAAACCAAATCGCGCACACACAGTTGCAGTTGCTACGCCATGTTGACCTGCACCTGTCTCGGCAATAATCCGTTGCTTACCCATGCGTTTAGCGAGTAACACCTGAGCCAAAGCATTATTAATTTTGTGAGCGCCTGTATGATTTAAATCTTCGCGCTTTAAATAAATTTGCACTCCCGTGCCATCTGGTCTAGCGTAATTTGCTGTCAAGCGTTCGGCAAAATATAATGGGCTGGGTCGTCCGACATAATCACGCATTAAGTTTTGCAGTTCTGCTTGGAAACTCGGCTCACTGCGATATTGTTGATACGCCGCTTCCAATTCACTTAATGCAGGCATTAAGGTTTCCGGGACATATTTACCGCCGAATTTTCCAAACCTGCCCAAAGAATCTGGTTGCGCAGTTGCGGTATTGATGTTTAGTATGTTTACCATTGGTTAAAATCCTTTCATGTTCAAGTATTTTTTACTCTGGGTCTATAGCAGGAGGCAGAAGGCAGGAGGCAGGAGGCAGGAGGAAAAGTCTCACTATTCCCAGCATTCAAGCTTTGAAAATGTCCGAACCTATGTGGTTACAGCTGTAACTTGGAATCATCTTTGGGTTTTCCATTCCCAGGTTTCGTAGGTATAGCCCAGTTTTTGGTGATTCAAAACGTCTATAGGGCGCACCAAATCGTCAGATTTAAAATTTGGTAATAGGGATAGTAAATTTCCTAACGCCGTCGCTTTGGGGGTAGACATCCCACCATCCCAAGGCCACATTAGGTCTTTAAGATTGTGACCGTAAGGCTGACTATGACCATCGGGAGGATAAAAATCGCTACCTTGATGACCGTTTTCTTGCCATTCAGCCCAGAGGCGGTCTACGTTGGCATGATGCAACCAAAATACTGGGTCATAGGGCGAACTTGGGATATTGCCCATAGTCCCCAAACCCTTAAATTTTATGGGTGTCGTACTCGCATCTATTTGTACCCCACCGACTAAGCCATGAATGTAATTGTGGATGAATCCTCCAGGGGTGACTTTACCCTGCTCATCTACAGAAATAAATCCTTCCAAAGCAGCGCGAAATAGAGAATAGTTATTCAGACGAAGGGCACGCTCAACATCTTTTTTGGGCACTGGATAATCACTGGCAGGAGGTAGTCTTAGAAAGCGGACAAGTGATGTACCTAAAGATTTGCCCGTATCTGGGTCAATATTTAATGCTGGATTCATCACCCAGCCATTTGCAGCCGAGAAAGCCCCTGGCACAGCGCCGCCTGTAAAGTTTCCCTGGTTGGGAATTTTGATGGTTACTCCTTGACCGTTAGAGCCAAGAAAGTCATCATTAAAAATTACATCAAGTGCTTTGGCGTCTGTCCAATCCCAGTATGGCAGAGTAACAGTTGGGTCTACTGCTTGCAGTGCTTGTTCAAATCTGCGGATATATTCTCGATGCCAAGGGAAAAATGCGGCATTTTCATGAGCAAGTTCTTGGACGGAACCATCGGTATGTCCTGTATGGTTATGAATCAAGCGTGTTGCCCCTAAATGTATGGCAACAAATTGGTCGTAAATACTGACCTTGCTACCTGGGGGTATGACAGTTTTTAAGGTTTTGATAGCCTTAATGAAAGCTGTTTTCTCTCTTTGTGTTAAGTGAGTTACGTTCTTTCTGACAGCTAGGTGAGCGGATTGTCCTGGAAAATTATAATGCCAATGGTATTTGTATTGTCCCTTCTCAAGGCGATCGTGGGCGAAGACTGTAATAGCACAGGTGCTAACTATAAGTATGCTATAAATTAATATTTTGAAGGATTTCAGCAGGGATTTCATTATCTTAATGGAAGCAGAGGGGCAAGGGCAAAAAGAGAAATAATTGATATCTTGTTTGGGTACAGTTTAGTTTTGACCTCTCTCCAAACCTCTCTCCTAAGAGGAGAGAGGCTTTGAATCTTAACTCCCCTTACCTTGTAGGGAAGGGGTTGGGGGTTAGGTTTCTATTGAACTCAACTGCAAAGCTGTATAATTCCCTACTCCCTAAGTCTGCAAGTGGATTTATCGCACCTCTTGAAGAGATGGACTTTTGTGCTGACTTTCTGTGATGGCTGCTTTAAGTTCTCGACAAAATTCTTCCACGGCTTGCAATCCTTCTGTTGGGCTACCTTCAGCTAACCGTTTGACAAAGGCGCTGCCAACAATCACTGCATCTGCACCCCATTCCATGACTTGATGTGCTTGTTCTGGTGCGGAGATGCCAAAACCAACGCCGATAGGTTTATTGGTGACGCTTTGCAACTCGGTAATTAAATGCTCTACGCGGTTTTGGATTTGAGCGCGGATACCTGTAACTCCTGTAACACTAACGAGATAGATAAAACCCTGAGATTGACGAGCGATCGCCACAATTCTATCTTGAGAACTGGTAGGAGCGACGAGTAAAATTACCTCAATTCCGAAAGATGCAGCAGTTTTGATTAATTCTTCTGCTTCTTCTAAGGGTAAATCTGGTACTACCAATCCCTGCACCCCAGCAACGGCAATTTGCGCCAAAAACGTCTTAATACCCCGGTACAAAATGGGATTGTAGTAAGCAAATAAAATTATCGGCGCTTTTAGACTAGGAATGACTACGTGTAACATCTCTAGCACTTGCTCTAATTTCGTGCCTTTTTGTAAAGCGCGGGTTGCTGCTGCTTGAATCACAGGCCCATCTGCGAGAGGATCGGAGTAGGGAATGCCCAACTCGATAAAGTCAGCACCGTTACGATCTAAGATGCGTAAGGCTTCGGCAGTGGTTTCTAAGTCAGGATCGCCTGCTGTGATAAAGGGGATTAAAGCACACTGTTGGCGATCGCGTAAAGTTTGAAAGGAATCGGAGATAGAGGTCATGCTGAAAAATAGTTAATGATTGTTTAATAGTTTTAGAATAATTTACACTTAGCAATTAGCGATGCCGATGCTAAATTTTTTGTTAACGAGTCTTTTATACTCGTGAATGAGGCTTTTATCTCCGTTAACGAGTCTTTTATACTCGTGAACGAGGCTTTTATCTCCGTTAACGAGTCTTTTATACTCGTGAACGAGGCTTTTATCTCCGTTAACGAGTCTTTTATACTCGTGAATGAGGCTTTTATCTCCGTTAACGAGTCTTTTATACTCGTGAACGAGGCTTTTATCTCCGTTAACGAGTCTTTGAACTCCGTCGTCGAGTATTAAAGCTTCATTTTTTAGGTTTACCTCAGCACTCAGCACTCAGCACTCAGCACTCAGCACTCAAAATCTCACGCACAGCTTGTTCTACATCGCTTTGTTTAACTAAAGACTCGCCAATCAAAACTGCACGCGCGCCAGCCTCAGCGACAAGAGATAAATCAGCAGGTGTATACAGTCCAGACTCGCTGACGACGGTGATATCTAAGCTTTGTAATTGTTGTTGGCGCTCTGCTAAAAGTTGCTGTGTGGTTCCTAAATCAAGGGTAAAGTCTGCTAAATTGCGATTGTTGATTCCTACTAAACTTAGGTTATCAAGCTTTAGTACTCGATCCAGTTCAGCTAAGGTATGGACTTCTACTAGCGCAGTCATGCCCAAATCGTGAATTACTCGCAAAAAGTCTTGGAGTTCTCGATCTGATAGAATAGCTGCAATCAACAATACTGCATCTGCGCCTGCTGTCCGTGCTAAATAAATTTGATAGCGATCAATGATGAACTCCTTGCACAGTAAAGGTAATGCAACTTGTTGACGCACTTTTCGCAGATTATCAAAACCGCCCTGAAAGAACTTTTCGTCAGTTAGGACTGATAAACAAGCTGCACCACCTCGTTCATAAGCTTGAGCAATAGCAACTGGCTCAAAATCTGCGCGGATAACCCCACGGCTAGGTGATGCCTTTTTTACTTCAGCAATTAAGCTAGGTTGGTTGGGATTATCTTGTAAAGCAGTCAAGAAATTTCGCACAGTCGGGGCTGTATTTAACTGTTGTCGCAAGGTGGCTAAAGGCAATTCTTGCTGCATTTGTGCAACTTCTTGCCTTTTATGCGACACAATTTCTTCAAGAATATGGCGGGAAGGGGCAACTTGGTTAGTCATAAAATGCTAGGGCGAGTGGAGATAGGGAAATAAGTAATTATTCTCGCATTGTTGTTATTCTCGTTTGTTTCTCGTTCCCAGATTCCATCTGGGAATGAATTCTGTGCAGGCTCTGCCTGCCTGATACGATTAAAAACACTCTTAATCTCGGTATGAGGGAGGCGGAGCCTCAAGGATGGCATTCCCACGCAGAGCATGGGAACGAGGCTAATGACCAATGACTAATGACTCTTTGACTTGCGTATATGCACGCACCACATTTTTAATTATTTTCAGGCCAACTTCTCCACCTAAAGTCATGATTGATTCTGGATGAAACTGAACGGCGGCGATGGGAAGTGTCTGATGTTCAATGCCCATAATTACGTCGTCATCAGAAATTGCTGTTACTTTGAGTTCTTTTGGCAAATGTTGCGGTAGGGCAAACAATGAGTGATATCTACCCACTGCAAAGGATTCCGGTAAGTTATTGAAGGTGACAGAATTGGCATCGGTGACGAAAATTCGTGAAGATTTACCATGTTGAGGGTAGTTGAGAACTCCCAATTCGCCATCAAAAGCTTCAACGATGCCTTGCAGTCCTAGACAAACTCCGAAAATAGGAATTTGGCGATGCAGAAGGGCGCCGACAGTTTCGGAAACTCCAAAATCACTTGGTCTACCAGGGCCAGGAGATAATACAACTAAGTCAGGGCGTTCTGTATCGAATAACGATTCCGAGAAACCATGACGCAGTGTGGTGACGCTTGCACCAGTTTGGCGAATGTAATTGGCTAGGGTATGAACAAATGAGTCTTCGTAGTCTATTAATAAGATGCGTTTGCTAGCTTTTACACCTGAAATCTGTTTACTTAATTTTAGAGAACCGGACTCATCAATTTTCTGACTCGTTTGCTTTACACGGCGAATTGTCTCAAATAAAGCAGCAGCTTTGGTAATTGTTTCTTGTTCTTCTGACTGGGGTATGGAGTCATAAAGGACAGTAGCCCCAACTCGCACTTCCGCGATGCAATCTTTTAATCGAATTGTCCGCAGAATTAAGCCAGTATTTAAATTCCCGTTGAAATTTAAATAGCCGACTGCTCCACCATACCAACGTCGGGCGCTCTTTTCGTGCCGTTCAATAAAATCGATTGCTGCCCTTTTGGGTGCGCCTGTGACTGTAACTGCCCATGTATGCGAAAGAAAAGCATCTAAAGCATCAAATTGCGATCGCAGTGTACCTTCAACATGATCTACTGTATGTATCAGGTGGCTGTATAATTCAATCTGGCGACGACCAATGACTCGTACTGAACCAGGCTCGCAGATTCGGGATTTGTCATTGCGATCGACATCAGTACACATGGTCAACTCAGCTTCATCTTTGTGGGAGTTGAGTAACTGACGAATTTGCACCGCATCGTCAAGAGCATCTTGTCCCCGGCTAATAGTGCCACTAATTGGACAAGTTTCTACGCGCCTACCTTCAACCCGCACAAACATTTCTGGAGATGCACCAATCAGATATTCGCCGCCTAAATTAAAAATAAACCCATAAGGACTAGGATTTATTTCCTTTAAGGTATTAAATAGTTTGCTGGGTTCATCTTCATAGCCTTCAAAAAAGTTTTGACTAGGAACAACTTCAAATAAATCGCCTCTGCGGAAATAATCGAGTGCAACCTCAACTTTTTTCGCATATTCGCCTACTTTATGGTCAGCAGTTTGATTTGGTAAAAGATGTTTGCCGCGATAATCTACAGACTCACCTGTTCTAGGAAGATTCTTAGTGTTGCCGTGCGCTGTTTTAAAATCATATTGTAGACGAAATGCCCGTTGCTGATAGTAGTCAACAACAATCAATTCATCTGGCAAATAAAGCACCAAATCGCGCTGATCTGTAGGACGTTCCAGATGTTGGGTAATTGGTTCAAACTGAAAAACTAAGTCATAACCAAACGCACCATACAAGCCTAAATGCTCGTCTTCTTGACTAGAGAAAGTGTATAGAATTTCCCTAACAACAGTAAATGATGAAGGCTGTTTACTACGTTCTTCTTCAGTAAATAATTTTTCGGAATGTTTAATAAAACCTACGATACAGTTATCTTCTTGGGTGACGTTCTCAAGTTGTTCTGACTGGGATAGGCGCTCTAAAAGAAATGGCAAAAGTACTTGACCGCGTTCATTCAACGCTATCAAAGTGAAAGCATTATCCTGTGTAGTCAACTCTAATGGTGGATTGACAAATCCGATTGCCCATCTTTTATATCTGCCTGGATATTCATAGCTACTCCTTAGCAACCCTCCACGCTGAGAATTTAAATGGAACAGAATATCATCGAGGGCAGTGTCCATCTTAACTTCAGTGATGGAACGAGAAACACTGACACCGCCAAGAGTTTTATAAGAACGTGAATCAAAAACCATGAGTAATTTCTCTAGAATATTTGTTAGTCAATCATTAAGCGAAAACCATTAATCATTATTAGTAGTTATTTTCAAACCTAGAACAGACTTAGATAATTTTCTATCAATCTAAGTCAACATATTTTTTTTAAAAGATGTAATCAAAAACTTTTTGCTTCTGATTTAAGAATACTAGATATCAAGCAGATAAGACATTGAATAATTTTTCGATTGGGTGTCAATTTATTCGCTTTTTATACTGCTTTTCTAGTACATTTACCAACAACCCTATTAAAAAAATCCGCCTCCCCCAAAAGTAGTAAATCGTCTCATAAAACCTCTGCGTTCTTACCCTATGGGAAGGCGTACCCTTCGGGACGCAAGCTACGCGTAGCGTCTGGTAGAGAAGCGCCTATGCGCTTCCCTCAGCATTCCTCTACATTTAAAATTCCCCCCTCACTTCCCGCAACAGCGATATAGCTTGCCGATACAACAACAAATTCACCTCATGAACCTCAATTCTTTTTCCAATCCCTTTTAACAGCGTCAAAGTTAACTCTCCTCCTAAATGTTCGCGGAATTCAGTCAAACCCCGAAACAAACAATTAGGATCTTCCAATTGTGATAATTTATCAGCCAATTCGGGCACATACAACGTGAAACCCAACGCCGATAAAGTATTTAATATCCTTTGCCACTCCGAACAATCCAGCAATCCTGCTAAATAAGAATAAGTGCTATCCAAAGCAATACCGATCGCAACGGCTTCGCCATGACGCAAGCGATAATTTGTCAAATGCTCCAGTTTGTGAGCCGCCCAATGTCCAAAATCTAGGGGACGAGACGAACCCATCTCAAAAGGATCGCCGCCATTGGCGATATGTTCTAAATGCAACTGAGCGCAACGATAAATAACTTGTTGCATAGTATCCATATCTCGCCGCCTCAAAGCTGCGGTGTGAGAGTGGATAAAATCAAAAAAGCTAGCATCCTTAATCAGCGCCACTTTGACTGCTTCTGCGATTCCAGAACGCCAATCGCGATCGTCTAGAGTTGTCAAAAAGGCAGAGTCATTGATAACTGCATAAGGTGGCGCAAATGTGCCGAGAAAGTTCTTTTTACCAAAGGCATTAATGCCGTTTTTGACGCCAACCCCAGAATCATTTTGCGCTAACACCGTTGTTGGAACCCTAATTAGACGAATTCCCCGGTGAGCAGTTGCGGCTGCATATCCTACTAAATCCAATACCGCCCCGCCGCCGATCGCTAATACGTAAGAGTGGCGACATAATCCGGCGGCTTCAATCTGTTGCTGGATTTGCTCTAGTAAAGTGCGATCGTTTTTAGCAGCTTCTCCCCCCGAAATTATCATCGGTTCGGCTGCGATCGCTAGTACCTCTGCATAAAACTTGGTATACGTGACTAATTGCTTCACCAATTCAGGTTGAGACTTTAATATTCCTGCGTCTACCACTGCAACTATTTTCTTCGGCTTTGTTTCCTCATCCGCACCAATCACTTGGGCTAAGGTAGGATTTTTTAACTCAAATAAATTTTGGGTGAAGTAAACTTCGTAGTTAAAAGTAACCGAAACACGTTGATGAATTAATCTACTTTTTTGCTTGATGTCAACTATCATATTTTTGCAGGTATATCTAAAAGTGCAGCACGATTCAAAGTTTCTAGGAACACCTCTACCGAGTGAGAACCATTTACCTTAACTTTGTCATTGATAACGAAGAACGGCACGCTGTTGATGCCATTTAACCGAGCAAATGTTGATTCAGCAATCACTGCATCACTCACCGCGCGATCGTTTAATTGCAACTTTAATTTGCTAGCATTCATCTGATACGCTGTACCGATGGCAACAATAACGTCAATATTTCCAATGTTCAAACCGTCTTCAAAATAAGCTTGATAAATAGCTTCGACGACATCGTTTTTTACGTTTGTGGGTGCAAGTGCAATCAGTTGATGAGAAAGCTTAGTATTGACAGCCAAACGGATTTTATCAAAATCTAACTTAACTCCAGCCGCTTCACCTGCGCGTTGCGTACTATCAAATATCTGTTGTATTTCTGCCGCTTTCATCCCTTTTCTATTTTGCATAAAGCTGCGAAATTCGTATCCCTCCGCAGGAACAGTATTGTCCAAAAGAAAAGGATGCCAGCGAATATATACTTCTTGTTCTTGCTGTTGTGCCAGTGCATCAAACAGATGTTTTTTCCCAATTCTGCACCAAGGACAAACAGTATCGTGAAATATGTCTATCAGCATATTTTTGTTGATTTAAATGCTAATATTTGTGTGTATTTGTGGTTGAAAATCTCGTGGGATAGCCATTGTATTTAAAGGCTGGATAAAAGTGTTGATTTTATCTTCAAAAAAACTTTGAGCCTTTTCAAATTCTTGAATTAATGCCTCTCTGTCTTTGTTTGCTACTAGTTTCGCCAAACGGCTATAAGTATCAGCTAAAAAGCTAATTGCATCACACCTTTCTTCTGTAGCGAGCATAATATCCACACATAAGTGAGGGTTTTGGGAAAACAAACGTTTAACAATGTCAATTTCTTGACGGTAGTTAGGAGTTGACATTGTTAGACTCTGCTGTATATCGATTTTTACTTGTGCTAAGAAAATGCCAAGACTAAATCTACAGAAATGTTGCGTTGCTTGAACGATCGTCATCATGCGATCGTGTTCTTCAGGTGTGCAAACAATTAACTCTCCACCTTGGCTTTTAATAAAGTCTAAAAACCATTGAAATGAATCATCGTTTCGACCCGGACACACTACTACTTTTTGTCCAAAAAACGATTTGATATTTGGGCCAAACATTGGGTGTAAACCCATGACTGGGCCAGAATGGTGTTCGAGCATTGCTTGAGTTGGCTGAGTTTTTATGCTCGTGATGTCACACAAAGCGGTAGTTGGGGCGAGGTATTTAGCTGCACGCTTGATAACATCAACTGTATGTTCAATGGGAACGCTGACTAAAACTAATTCTGCCTGATTTAATAGTTTATCTGCATATTCCCAATCCTCAGATTCGAGGACGCTAACATTATTACCTACAAGCGAAAGCTGCTCTTTAAATAATTTTCCCATCCTGCCGCGTCCACCGATGATGGTAATTTTTCGGGGAGTGACATGATTTGTTGTATATTTAGGAATTAAAGTAGCATGGCAACTCTTCAGCACACCTGCCCAAACAGACTCAGGAATACCAGCTTGGGCAAGTAAAGGAGCAACATCAGCCAGTTGTTCATCTAGAGAAGGCTGTTCTGATGCTGCTAATAATGATATGCGATCGCTCAATAAGGCGATCAACCTTTGGTCAGTTTTTTTCAGTCGATCTGAATTTGTCATTAGTCATTTGTCATTTGTCACTTGTACTGAGCGAAGCCGTTGGCGTGGTCACTGAGCGAAGTCGAAGTGCAGCCTCTCGTAGAGAAGTATTAGTCATTTGTTATTAGTCTTTGAGATACCACGCGCACAAGGGGCAAGGTATCTAGCAAAAGCTCTTGCTCAACAAGTGATTCTTTAGAACTTAATTCGGGCAATATATCCAAAGTTGTTGTTCTTTTGGCGATCGCATCATCAAATAACTCTTCATACCGATCTAGCGCTTGCTCAAAGGAGTAGTTTTCTACGGCAAACTTTCTTCCTTCACGCCCTAATTTTGCTGCTAGTTCCGGCTGATTATATAAATCTAATACCGCAGCAGCTAAAGCATCTGCTGACTCAGGCTCAACGATAACGCCGCCGCCGCTTTCTTTGATAGCTTTGGCAGCAGTACCAGTGGCGGGAACTGAACCGACAATTGGGCGACCACTGGCTAACAACAGTGGTATTTTAGAAGGCATATTGAAAGAAATCACATTGCTCTTTTGCACAATCAACCCAACATCAGCAGCTGCTAACATTTGTGGTAGTTTTTCTCGCGGTTGCAATGGTAGCAGCAAAACGTTATCTGCTCCACAAGCAAAACAATGTTTTTGTAACCTTTCGAGAGCTTGGGATTCACCGGCTACGACAAAGACAATATCATTAATATGACGCAACCGAGATGCTGCTTCTATTACTGTCTCTAAACCTTGCGTCAGAGCAATATTACCTGAATAAAGCACTACAAATTTATCATCAAGTTGATGGGAAGCTCTCCAGGAGTTATTCTCCTTCGGTAAAGGGCGGATAAAATTTAGATTTACCCAATTGGGAATACAGGCAATTTTATTAGCAGGTACACCTTTATGTATTAAATTATCTACAAAACCATCGGCAATCACGCTAATGGTATGTGCAGTTCGGTAGGCAAATTTTTCTAAAGCTTCCAGAGCTTGAATCATCAACTTATTCTTAATTAGCCCAACACGCACAGCAGCTTCTGGGAGGATATCTTGTACATTCAGCACTACTGGACAGTTGTATAACCAAGCTATTAAAGTTGCAGGTAAGCAAACGAGTAACGGCGGCACTGTTAAAATAATTACATCAGGTCGTTCGCCCTTGAGAGCTTGTGGCAAACTTGTAAAAATAAAGCTCAACTCTAGCAGTAGCCGATCTATCAGGTTAGGTTTAGACTTAATCCGCAGATAACTACGTTGAATAGTGACACCATTTTTCTCTTCAGTAACGTATAACTTACCCCGATAGCGATCGTAAATCTGACGCTGAGGATAGTTAGGCATACCTGTGATTACCCGCACTTGATGCCCTCGCTTCACCAGCCCTTCTGCTAGTTCAGTCATCAAAGGTGCAATACCAATTGGTTCTGGATGATAGTTGTATGAATAAATCAGAATGTGCATTAACCGTTAATGTGCTAAAAGCACCTTGATAATCTTGGCTTTATTTAGTGTTTACAGTTTTTATCTCCCTTATTCCAGATTTAATGACCTGAAATTTTCGTAAGGTGTGTTACCCAAGGGCATAACGCACCCCACGAAACAGAAGTTTTAGATTTTATTTAATTCACTTCAGCCTCTGAACTCGAATTCGGTCACTTTACTGCTACTCAATCATGAGAATTCAGCACTGTTTTTGCAACGTCTTCTCTAAACTGAAGACTGGCTTTTGTTGCGCGCGTTTTCGCAATGTGACGGTAGCAGCCCCAAGTCCGAGCAATGCTAAACCCAATGCTGAACTAGGTTCTGGTACTTGCCTTCTGCCTTCTACGTTTAGCACTTGGACGCGACCTTGGAAGAAATCGCCCACATACAGCTTGCCATCTTTGAGGGTTGTGCCACCCGTCCAGTTAAATCTGCCTGGTGTGAGGTCGAGGGGGTTGCCAAAAGGAGGGCCAGTTAATGCTGGAGGCGGTACAGGATTACCTGATGCATCGCGGGCATTTTCACCGTAGGAAGTCAAGAACTTACCGTTTTTATCAAATACCTGAACGCGGCTGTTGATAGAATCAGCTACATAAACATTCTCTTGGTCGTCCACTTCGATGCCAATTGGCTGAAGAAGCTGTCCAGGGCCGCTACCTGCTGAACCAAATGCGTACAGAGGTTTACCATTTGGATCGAGTACTTGAACGCGGTTGTTATACTGGTCAGCTAGAAAGATATTTCCACTGACTGGGGAAATTCTTATACCTGCTACACCTTGAGTTTCTCCTAGTGCAGTGCCCAGAGTGCCGCCAATGACACCAATTTGCTTTCCGTCAGGTGTAAATTTAAGGATTCTTTCGCCGTTAAAATCACCTACGTAAACGTTGCCAGTCTTGTCAAATGTTACACCAGATGGTCCAAAGAAAAGCCTACCTGGTATGAGATCGGTAAATTCTCCATTTGCAAAGGATCTAATAAAGTTACCCTGAGAATCGAATTGATTGATGCGGTTGTTGTAAACATCACCTGCATACAAATCCCCTGTTACGGGATTAAAATCTACAGTTGTTGGCTCGTCAAACTGTCCCGGCCCTGTGCCGCCGGAGCCAATTGCTCCAATATACTGACCGCTTGGACTAAATTTTTCAATTTTGTCGCCGAGGTTGTAGTTAGGAGTACCATCCGGGTTAACACCGCGTCCGTTAGCTATGTAGGTATTCCCCGAATCATCTACCGTTATCCCTTGGGGAACAAAAAGCTGCCCTGGACCGAAGCCAGGACTGCCGATACTTCTGTCGTAAGTTAATGTTACAGCTTTGGCTTGGGCTGCTGTTGCCAAGACCATCAATCCAGTACCGAGAATGCCAATTGACAAATTTTTGACTAATCCCATGAGTTTTAAGTCCTGGTTGTATAAGGTATACTCTTTCCTAGACTAATTTTGTTCCCCGTCCTAGTTTGGGAACCTTGAAATTTGGGCTGCTGCCTCTTATTGGAAATGCAACTTTCTCTTTTGGGCAGCAGCCTATTCTGTAAGCTTTAGCTGGTGTCAGGTAAAGAGGGATTAGACAGTCTCTGCTTCGGTTAGCAATTCACCCAACTTTTCTTGGCGTTGGCGTTTGCGCTTGGCGTAAGCAGCAGTTGCGCCTACACTAGCAAGTGCGAGTAAGCCGACTACTGAACCAGGTTCGGGGACTTTTTCGACAGCGACACCATCTACCCGAACAACCTCCCCTCGTCCTGGGCCGACACCGCGATTGGTAATATAAATCTTGCCATCAGGGCCAATATCAATTCCATCAGCTGAATCTAGCCCTTGACCTGCTGCAACAAGCGTTGTGCGAGTGCCGTCAGGAGCAACTTGGATCAGAGATCCAGGTAGATTTGTGATGTCACCCCCTAACTGGGACTTGTCGCTGAACTGTAAGACAAGCAAATCGCCTTTTTGATCGAAGGTGAGGTCGGTGATGTGCGTAAAACCATCGAGAAAAACTTCTGGTTTTTGATCTTCGCCAATGCGGAAAATCCGTGATTTACCTTGTGGATAAGGAAAACCCGTATATTCGCCAACGTATAAAGCTCCATCGGGACCAATTGCGCCACCTGTAGGTACTGATTGAATTGCGATTTTTCCTCCTGGAAGCTCCTCTAATAGCCCAGGAGGTAATTGTAATCCTGGTGGCAAATCTGACTTACTAATAATATTTTTAGGAATTGCGATCGCCTCTGACTTGCTTCCATCAAGCTTGATTTTGTAAGCAGTGTTCCCGCCACCATCAACCACATAAGCATTATCGCCATTAACAGCCAGGTCATAGGGATTGGTAACTACATCCCCTTTGTCTGGATTTTTGGTGATTTCATTCTTGGCAAAGTCAAAAATACTGCTGAGAGATCCCGTCGTCAGGTCAGCTTTATAGAGTTGTGCTAGAAGCGGCGTATTCAAAACTTTATCGGGTGTTGATGGCGGGAAAGTTGCAAGTTGCTGTGGTGGGAGTGGGGATTTAGAACCAAGGTTAAGTGTTGCTAGATCGCGGTTTCCTGGATAACCGGCAAACCCTGTCAGCAGATAAGCATTCCCTTTAGAATCGAATTGTATGTCTTCAATACCAGCGCCTTGATTGCCAGTGGGTTGCTCTGCTAAAGACTGAAAGTTATTAAATAAACGCTGTTTTGTGCCGTTTGGTGAAACTTTGACCAGTGAACTAGTATTACCAGCACAGATAGGCTGAAACAGGGTACTCGGAGATGGTTGACAATTTCCGTTGCCGCCGATACCTGGCTCTGCTACGTAAAGACTGCCGTCAGGGCCAAAGCTAGCACCCCGTGCATTACTGATTCCATCGACAACAGTCGTTAGCGTTGCAGCTTGTGCAGATAGTGTTCCACAAATAGCAGTAAAACAAAATGTAAGAGATGTAAGAGCAAATGACTTGAGTTTCATACCTTTGGAGATTGAGAGTTAAATAATTTGTTTGGGGAAACTTTTATGGTTTTAAAGACAACGAATTGCAGTCTTTGAGGAACGCAAGATTGGTTTGAAACTCTTTATTTGAGCGCCACGACTCTATTTATGGGAGGTTTGGTAGCTCTTTTTTCTTGTGCAACCAAGCAATGCCCAAGGCTGCGATCGCTAATACACCTAAAGCAGAATCAGGTTCAGGAATAGACTTGGTATCCTCAATTCTGAGAACTTGTCCAAATCCTGGGCGATCGCCTCGGTTGGTGACGTATACTGCACCATCAGCACCAATAGTCAGGGCACTAGGCGACTCTAATCCATTGCCACTCAGAAGAGTTGTGCGTGTGCCATCGGGAGCTATTTTGATTACAGAACCATCAAAATTACCCTTCCAGGCTGACTGATTGGCGTACTGCAAAGCATACAAATTGCCCGCAGGATCGAATTGCAAGTCTGTAAGTTGGGTAAAACCATCGGCGAAGACTGATGATTTCCCATCAGCACCGACTCGATAGATTTTTGCGCCACCTTCGGGGAAAGGGAAACCAGTAAATTGGCTGATGTAATAAGCACCATCAGGCCCTTTTGCTACACTTGAAGGTACTGCTTGAGTTGCAAACTGCGATCGCCCCACTTCCCCTTGAGATGGAACCTGTGCAGGTTCATTGGATGGGGTATCAGAAGGTGGAAAGACGGGATTAGTTAATATGTCTTCAGGAAAGGTAGTAATAGTTTGCAAGTTACTACCACTAGTATTAACACTGAGTAAGTCATTTGCACCTGCATCAACTGCAACTAACTTATTGCCATCGATGACAAAGCCCAAGGGATTGCTACCGACATCACCACCATCGGGATTATTGGCGAGTTCATAGTTAGCTAAATCTGCAACACTCGTCCAGGAATTGGTATTAAAGTCGGGAGCAATGATTTTACCGAGGTCAGTGTCACCTAAATTGCGATCGCGAAAGGTTGGATTCGCCCCATACCCAATCAGAACATAAGGTTTACCTTTTGGATCGAATTGGATATCACGAGGGCCACCGGCTCCAGTACCATCTGGTAATGCTATAGAAGGAAGTCCTGTAAGTATCCGCTCAGTCTTACCATTCTCAATTTTGGTAACTGCCCCACTTGTGCCATAGCATAAAGAGTCACCTTGACCGCTTGACGGTGGGACACAAGCGCCACTTCCTCCGATTCCCGCTTCTGTAACATAGAGATTACCATCAGGGCTAAAGCTTAGTCCTCCGGCATTATATAGACCGTCAGCAATTACTGAAAAGGATGCAGCTGAGGCAGCTTTCATTCCTGAAAAAGCGGCAACACAAAAGGTGAAGATAGTAATGGTAAGTGGGTTTAGTTTCATATTTTGTTCTTTGTCATTCGTCATTCGTCATTTGTTATTTGACCAATGACCAATGACTAATGACTAATGACTAGCTCCTCTTGAGTTTTTGGTAGATAGCTCATTCCTCGGTCAAATGATTTGAGGTTGCCAGCTTTGGCTTCGAGTAAACGTTTGATGTTCATGCTCTCAGCGCCAAAGTCTTCAATTTGAAGTTTGCCGTGGGTGACAGTTCCATCTGTTTTCCAGAATGTGATTCGATGCAGAATAAAACCAGAAGCTTCGGGGTCAGCAAAAGCGTAAGCGGTTGGAATCAGTAACGCTACAGAACGCTGATAATATTCGTAGTCTGGATAAAAATGTTCTTGTTCAAGTAAGTAGTATTTACTCAAAGAATGAACTCGTACAGACACTTTTACCTTTTGGTCATATTCATCTTTAAATTCTCCTGAATCAAGACCAATCTCACCATTTGGGCGTAGTAAATGTGCCCATTCATCTATATTGTTTAGGTCTTTTAAGTATTCAATACCGATTTCAATTGGGGCATCAACATAGATGGTGTCTGTATCGATAAAGTGACTTCCTTTAGCTGCCGAGGTCAGACCAGCTTTACGTTCCAAATTACCTTTGAGAGAACGACATTCAGAAGTGTGTACTGTGTGGATTCCCTGCATAATCATCTGAGTCTGCCGTTTGGGATCGACAAAGCTCAACCAGTGAAAATACACACCTTTTTCATCTGTTCCCGGCTCTATGTAGTCGGTGGGAAATAGCAAGACAGGATAAACCTGAAAATATTTCTGATACTCTAATCCACAGTGCCACTCAATGCCGTAGAAAAGTGGATTTTCTAATTTTTTAACGTGATAATAGAGATTTTTATGATAACCAGATGCAGATCCGAGCCAAGTATCTTCGTCAATTTGCTCTTTCATCCGGCTATAAAGCGTCCATTCATCCAAGTTTTTTAAACTACAAAGATACTCAAAAGCGCTTTCTGGAGAAGTAGCAATATATGCTGATGTAGCAAAGGTATTTTTTTCCATTGTTCACTCCTTAAAATAATAATAATTAAGCTGCGATCGCTGTAGTTTTGCTCTGCTTACTATTGTTTATTCGGTCTTCTGCTAATCGTCTGGCAGCATCGTTAGTAGTAACTCCTTGCTCTTTGGCAATCTCAAAAATTGCTAATAGCGTGTCATAAATGTTATGCACTTGCTTGAAAGCTTTTTCTTCGTCATAACCAATCATTTCGTTGTAAACATTAATTAATCCTCCAGCATTGATTACATAATCAGGGCTGTAAAGTATCCCTTTCTTGGCAAGCATTTGACTATGTAATTGTTCATTATCCAATTGATTATTAGCTGCACCAGCAATAATCGAAGCTTGCAGAAAAGGAATTGTATGACTATTAAGAATTCCTCCCAAAGCACAAGGAGAAAAGATATCTACATCAAGCGAGTAAATTTCCGATGGCTCTACAATAGTTGCGCCAAAAAGCCGTTTTACTTCTTCTGCTTTTGCTGGATCTACATCGCTAACAAAAAGCTGGACATCATGCTCATGTAAGTGACGACAGAGATTTTTACCGACATTTCCTAAGCCTTGAACTGCAACTTTCATCCCATCAAGTCTTTTGCTCTGCCAACGAGATTCTACAGCGGCTTTAATTCCGAGAAAAACTCCTAGTGATGTTATGGGAGCAGGCCCACCAGATTTTTCTGATACCCCAACAACATATTTTGTTTCTTGATTAATTGTTCGCACATCGTCAGGAGTAATATTGACATCTTGTCCGGTAATAAAACGCCCATTCAAACTATCAACAAAACGTCCATAAGCTCTCAACAGATCGTCGGTCTTATTTTCAGGATTAGCAATAATTACTGCTTTTCCTCCACCAGCAGGAATATTGGCACAAGCAGCTTTATAAGTCATTCCTCGACTCAGCCGAAGTGCATCTTTTAAAGCAGCTTCTTCGTTAATATAAGGCATGAGTCTTGTAGCTCCCATCGCTGGGCCCAAGCTGGTGTCATGGATAGCAATAATTGCCTTAATTTCTGGATTTTTACCATGACAAAAGAGAACTTGTTCGTGACCCATTTCTCTAACCGTTTCAAATAGCAGCATCTTGTCCTCTTAGTATTGGTTGGAATTGTTTAGAGAAAGTAATAAGCATTACAAAATGTAAATATATAGACACAAAACTACTCTCGGAACATTAAGATTAGATGAAGTAAAGGAAAAGACTTAAGGTTTAAAAAAAGAAGTTTTAGATTCCAGTTTTTTGAGTGTAGTTTCTGACTCAAATAAAGTTTTTGTCGCTTCTAAACTCATTCTTTTTCTTTTCCTGAATGAACTAATCCAAACTGCGTTGTAAGTTCTGCTTGATGCAGTGTTTTAGTGTCTATAACAATTGAATGAGATTGCATTTTAAAATCAAACCATTGGAAATGAAACCTGCTTGGCTGGATTTTTCGCGGCACTTGATTTAATTCCTTGTGCTGCCAAACTCTTATTACGTCCGCCAGAAGGTGCTGGGCGATCGGCGTCAATCACTACATCAATGAGAAAAGGAACATTTGATGCGATCGCTTGTTGTAATGCGGCTTCAATATCCGACTCTCTGACCACAACGATCGCTTCTGCTCCCATCCCACGAGCAATCATCGCAAAGTTTGTTGGTGGCATTGTTGCATCTGCGCCCTTTAATCCCAAGATTTTCATCCCTTGATGGCACATGTTGTAACGCGCATCGTTGAGTACAATCCAGATTGCCGGAATTTTGTATTTCACTGCTGTGCTGATTTCGTTATTCATCAGCATTGCTCCATCGCCGACAATTCCTACAGCCTTGCTTTTGCTTGCCAGTGCTGCACCCAATACTCCGGTGACGGCGTGACCCATTGCGCCGACTCCGGTGCTGACTCGGTAACGATTGGCTTCGGCAAATTGCAGTAGATGAGTTGACCAAGTAAACGAGTTACCACACTCCGCCATGACTACGGCATCGCTATCTTCAACAACGATCTTTTGAATTGCTGCCATCAAGACTTCTGGCCGCACTGGATAATCTACCTCTGTAGCAGGTTCAATTGCTTTGTGTTCTGGACGAGGTAGCGACATTGTGGAATCAGAAGCATCCGGCAATTGCTGCAACAACTCTTTCACAAAAGCTTTGATCTCAGAGCGAACTCCGAAAGTTTCAACGTGGGGATAGGCTACACCTGGAACTTCTGGATCAATATCAACATGGACAAAACCTCCTTTTGGAACTAGCGCCGAACTCCAGAAAGAAGTCGGTTCGCCAAGACGGGTTCCTAATACGAGTGTGCGTAGTGGAGGTTGCTGTTCCATATAAGTTAAGACGGAAGCATGACCGCCTAAACCTGTAACACCCACAAACTGGGGATGATCTTCAGGGAAAATACCTTTACCACGGGGCGAACACATAACGGCTGCTCCGGTTTTTTCTGCGAGTTCAAGGATTTCTTCTGCTGCGTCACGCGCACCGAAACCAACCCAGATAGCAAAGGGGCCAGATAATAATAACTCTACAGATTTAGCGATCGCTTCTTTGGAAGCAGTCATCTCAAACGGAGTAATATCTAGCAGGGGTAAAGCTATATTCTCAACTAAACTTGTCTGCACACTGGTGGGAATGCTCAAATGGGCCACAAATCCCCCTGGTTGCGCCATCGCTAATGCAAGTTTACGAAAAATCTGCGGTAATTGAGCCGCAGATTCAATCGTAATCGCATAGTTAAATAACGCTCCTGGGGTAAAAATCCCTCCACTTGGCAATGTATAAGTGCTGGTTTCTTGAATAGCCCAACGTCCACGCTGCGGTGCGGAGGTGCAAGCCGACAACAAAATCACCTTTGCACCTTCACCACGAGCCGCAAATAATCCGGTGAGGGCGTTGGTGATCCCCGGCCCGGCTGTGGTAAAAACTACCGTGGGGCGATTATTCGCAAAGTAAGCTTCGGTAGCTGCAAATGCGGCTCCGGCTTCATGGCGGAAGTTCAACACCTCTATGCTGCTATTGGATAGCGCACCCCAAAGGCTGGCCATTGCACCACCTGCGACACCAAAAGCGTAGCTTACTCCCAAATTTTCCAACATTTGAGCGATCGCATCGGCAACTGAGAGTGTTGGAGCAATTTCATCGTTTAAAAAAGGCTGAATTCCCCCATTATTCTCCGATTCATCAAGCTGACGGGAGTCAGGCACAGATTCGACATATCTGTTTGCTGGAAGTTCCTTGTATGGCTCAGTGGTGATGAGAGGATTTGAACCAGTATAGTTTTGACTCATTGGTTTCAGGTAATTTTAGAAAGTTACACAAAGGCTTTTTAGTTTACAATCACAGCACTAGAAATATTTAATACAAACAACTCTGTTGTTTACTACAGCTATGACCTAGCTTGGAAGATAGTAGAAATGGTTGATTGCTGCTGATTGATGCTTGTGAGCGCAGTACCAAAAAATTTTGACCAAAAGCATACAACAATTGAGGCTGTGCTTCTTACGGTAAGAATAAAGGAGATGAAGACTGTGGTGCAATCAAAAATCTTTTGATGGGGGTGTCAAATTTTTCGCTTCTATGATGATGACTATAGTGCTTAAAATAGATTGGCAAAGAAAAACTAAGTTATATAAATGCGTATAAAGTAGCAACTAACCTTAATTTAACTACGTCTCATAATCTTTACAAAACTTTATATAAGTAGCTTTAATAACACCGATCTAATTAATCAACACCTAGTGAAATTTCTGTCCGCTACAATAAAAACCCAGTTTGCAATGAAAAATCTTTTGATGTATGTGTCAATTCTTTCGCTTGTTTTGTGATTGTAACATTTGCAACTTAGTCACTTCAAATACTGATATTCTGCGTAGGCATCACAGAAGCGGCACATTATCAAATTTGCAATAGGAAATCTTTTGATGTATGTGTCAATTCTTTTGCCTTATTACTTACACAACTTTTTCTCTGAATTTAAGCATGAGGCGATTTAGCGGTCTTTATATTGCCACCAAAAACTCTTTGAGTCAATTATTTGTAACGATAAAGACATTATTTTTTAATTTTTTATATTTCATTTGAGAGATGACAAAGCATTCGGGACATAAATATTTTTTGAAAATTGTTTTTGATGATACATAAATCAGCACTATATACTTAATATGCGGTTACAGACTTTATTTTTGACAAAAAATATACAATATAGTATGTAATTTATACGGTTATGTAAATACAAATGTACTTCTTACGACAGATGACTAAGCATATTCTTCTATAGTTAAATTCCTGAGAAGGTAAGTTAAGATAAATTAAGAAAATAAGTTAAGCGGTTGAAGTTTATTCTTTTAATCCAGACCTACTACTGCAAATTCATTGATGTTGAAAATCAAACGACTCTATACGAGTAGTTCGCCAAAGTTCTTGGTAAGGAAAAGCTTAAAGGAGAAAAATTCTGATTCTTTAACCTTTCCCCAGTGGAAACCCAGGAATTTTAGGTTGGTGAACTCTTGTAGAGGCGTAGCAGTGCTACATCTCTAGAAGGGTTATTAATTAAGCATAATTAATTTCACCAGATATTTACCAGATATCTATTAGTTAATTCTGATGCAGGACTAGTTTAGATTTAAAAAAATATCTTTTCTACTTATAGATTAAGAGTTTAAAACTCTTATCTAATAATATATATTGACTAATCTAGATTTTATTATCTGAATTCTGTGATTTTATAACAATTTGTTGCCATCAATAATATTTTCTAAAATCTTTAGTTTTTTTAGGGAAATTTGGTTTAATAATTCAGAGGTTACTGGTACAATAAGTTTTGTTAAGCTAGTTAATAATATTTTTTATAGATTAACTCATTTTATTTGTTAACAGCCGAACGGACAGTATACCAAAGATTTTAGGAAATTATGACTTTTAACTCCTTAATGGGCATAGTGCTAATTGATTACCAGGAGGAAGTAAGAATATGAATTCTGGCGAATATACATTAGCTAGATCGAACAATCAATGGGCATTACAACCAGAAATAGAGATGAAGTTTGCTCACTTTCTAATAAATCACGCTGTAGATGCTGCCTTCTGTTTAGGAGCAAACGCGCAGTTTCTTTACGTCAACGATGCCACTTGTCTGATGACTGAGTATTCCCGTGAGGAATTACTTTCTATGAGTCTGCATGATATAGATGTAGATTTTGCTCTGCACAATTGGTCAGATATTAGCTCACAGGGTTCCCTTACCTTTAAATCTCGCTATCGGACAAAAAAAGGTCGGATATTTCTGGTAGAAATATCGATGAACTATGTAAAACACCAAGATATGGAATTTGGCTGTGCCTTTGCTCGTGAAAAAACTGATGAAATAGTAGAATTGAGCGTGCAAAAGTGGACTGATGAATTAAGAGATGCTAAAGATAATTTGCAACAAGAATTTTTTCAACTCAAAGACAAAGAAGTAGAACTAGAAACATCTCTTTCTTTACTTCGTTCTACTCTTGAGTCTACTGCCATTGGGATTGTTGCAGTTAACTTTGAGGGAGATATTCTCAGCTTGAATGAGAAATTTGTGGAGATGTGGCAGATCCCCGAGTCCCTAATATTATCTAAGAAATGTCCTCGATGCAAAGCATTTTTTGAGAACCAACTTAAAGATCCACAAGCCTTTAGTCGGCTGATTTGGGAAGTGTCTAGCCAATCTGATTTCGAGAGCTACGACATTCTAGAGTTAAAAGATGGAAGAGTTTTTGCACACTATTCTAAACCTCAATTACTTGAGGGTAAAATTATTGGGAGAGTGTGGAGTATTTGGGATATTACTGAATCAAAACAGACTGAAGAAGCATTACGACTGAACGCAACTAGATTTCGGACTTTAGCCGAAACGACAGATGCCGGCACTTTTTTGATTCAAGGTACGCGGCTTTGCTATGTAAATCCGGCAGTAGAACAACTCACTGGCTATACAAAAGAAGAACTGCTAACGGGTTTCGATCTTCGGCAATTGATTAAGAGCAAAAAACGCAGGCAAGTACGTAACCCGGATGAAGCCGCTAACTTTGAATACCAGGAGATGAATATCTTAACAAAAAACGGCACGGAGCGCTGGCTAGCTTGTGCAGTTGCCAAGCTTGATGGAGGGCTAGATTTTGGAGGAAAACCAGTCGAACTGATTGCAGGTATCGATATTACCGATTACAAATATGCAGAATTAGGGCTTAATCAAGCTTTAGAACAAGCCAAACAACTTAGCGAACTTAGAGCGCGTTTTCTTGCTATGGTTTGCCATCAATTCCGAACTCCACTAAATATTGTTTCATTTTCTAATAGTTTACTTAAAGAAGAAGTAGACAAACGTACACAGAAGAAAATCCAACCATTACTCGATCACATTCAAAAAGCCACCGAACAATTGAGCCTGATGTTGGATGATATTTTGTTCTTCTCCAAAGCAGAATCAGCAAAATTAAACTTTGAACCAAAACCGCTTGAGTTAGTTCAGTTTTGTCAGGATTTAGTTGCACAAATGCAGATGATTGTTAGCCAACAAACAATCAATTTTGTCAGTCAAGAGAAAACTCTAACAGCTTATATAGATAAAAAATTGCTAGAGCCGATTTTGAAGAACTTGCTTGATAACGCCATTAAGTATTCTCCCTCGAATCCGGCAATTAATTTAGAACTATCTTGCCAAAATGAAAAAATAATTTTCCAAGTAAAAGATAGGGGGATCGGTATTTCAGTAGTAGATCGACAACGAATATTTGAGCCATTTTACCGTGGTAGTAATATCGATCATATACCTGGTACTGGACTAGGACTATCGATTCTTAAAACCCTTGTGGATTTACATCATGGTCAAGTTTCTGTAGAAAGTGAAGTTGATGTCGGCACTACGTTTACTGTAGTGCTGCCATTAATCAAATCAGAGTTGACCTGTTCCGAGTTATGAGTGTTGAAATGAAATAGTTGTTAATTAACTAACTTAACAAGCATAACTCTCGGAACAAGTCGATTTAGATACTCACCAAAGAGTCTAGAATTAGCTTTTGCAAAAATTGATTGAAGAGAAAGTTATGTACGAATCGTCAAAGAAAATTCTCGTCATTGAAGATGATAGCGTTACCCGCAATCTTTATTTAAAGGGTCTTGAGGCTAAAGGTTTTGATATGATAGGCGCTCAAAACGGTCGTGTTGGTATCCAACAAGCACAAAAGGATATACCCGACTTAGTTATTTGCGATATCACGATGCCTGATATGGATGGTTATAGCGTTTTAAATACCCTACGCCAAGATCCTCTGACAGCAATTATTCCTTTCATTTTTCTGACTGGTAGTAGTACTAAAGCAGATGTTCGCAAAGCTATGGAATTGGGAGCAGATGATTATCTTACCAAACCCTCGACACTAGATGAATTGCTCAGAGCGATCGCTACTCGCTTGGAAAAGCAAGCTACTCTCCAATACTGGTGCAATATTCAATTCCATAAAGCTGCAAAATCAGTATTTGCAGATCGTACTACAGCGATCGCTGCCGATGTTGCCGTAGCCTCTGATAAAGAAGTCAACATTCCTCCTAAGTCAATTTTTCCCAACATTCCGCAATTAAAAGAAGTTTTCGACTTTATCGAAGCCCATTATCATCAAGGAATTACTTTATGTGATGTGGCTGTTGCTGTTGGTTACTCATCGGCTTACTTAACTAACCGAGTAAAAGAGACAAGTGGAGAGACTGTAAACTGCTGGATTGTCAAACGCCGGATGGCGGAAGCTTGTTTTTTACTCCAAAATAATAATCACACAGTTGAAAAGATAGCGAAAGCATTAGGCTATCAAGATGTGTCTCATTTCTCCCGTCAGTTTCGCCAACATCACGGTTTACCTCCCCAAGCTTGGCGCAAAGAGCATCAACTTGTATCGCAAAAACAGGTGAAACTGTGGTGAAAGTAGATTTTATACAAATAGTTGTGTAAACTCATATATTAAATCCACCCTACCTTTACGTAACATGGCTGGATCTAATCTTTCAGTAGTATTACAAGTCATCAACACAACTAACCGTTGCTGCATCTGAATACCAGAGTCATCAATTACACTCTGATACAAAGTACCATCTAGCAAACTCAGAATGTGTTCGGTTTTGTTATTGTATTGCGCTACCTCCGAAGCACGATTTTGCGCTAGATTATCAGCTTCGTTAATAACAATACAAATACGCTCTATGTAAGTCGGTGGGACAAAATTAGCGATCGCATCATGATCTAAAATAAAAATTACATACCCTAAAGGTACAAGAATTTCTTTTGCTACTGCCTGTGTCCAGACTGTTTTACCAGTACCCGGTTGTCCATGTACAACAACCGCTAACTGGTTTTGATTCAGAATCGCTTGCTGTACAGAATCAGTAAAGTTTTGGATATCTGCGGGAAATGTCCGAATGGCAAATTGACTATGAACTTTGCCTACACGACTTTGATATCCACTCAACATCACTGCTAAGTCGTAAGTTGCTTTGTTAATTAGTGGCGCGAGATTTTTCGCCATTAAAGTATATTGTCGTCGCCCGCGATCGTAGGCATCAATTTGCAACCAAATGTCATACTTAGACCAGTAAGCGTAAACAGTATTAATAACGTCTAAGCGTTCCCAGCTAACAAATTTATCTATCGGAAAGTAAAAATCTCTTTCTGAGTAATACTGAGTAATAATATCAGGATTACCCAATACACCTAAAACTCGCAGTACAGTAATTTCTTGCAGTCGATTCAGAACATAATCAATAGGAATGCTACTACGACTGACAAATTGGACAATAGGCGTTTCCGTACTCAAAACATCTTTGTAGCGATGATCTGGTGATTGCGGATCTGGCGTGATGTAATTCCAAAACTTTTCAACTTCGTAACGGGTATTATCAGATACAACACTTAATAAATTAGCCCACCAAGCATAATTATTTCGTCCTAAAACATCAGCAACATTACTCGCCAAATTCAAACTTTTTTGACTTAATTCGCGGGAGTCACTGTACAATAGTTGCCATAAAAATCCCCAGTCTAACTCTCGGTTAAGCGGTCG
This sequence comes from Nostoc sp. DSM 114167, assembly GCF_052692655.1. NCBI lineage: Bacteria > Bacillati > Cyanobacteriota > Cyanophyceae > Nostocales > Nostocaceae > Nostoc > Nostoc sp. DSM 114167. Next base: position 53,613 of record NZ_CP195116.1, on the reverse strand, counting down.
CCAACCGCAAGCAAGTAAACTTTGCCGAGTGTTATTTGTAGGAGTGCCTTCATTGCTTCTAAAATAGTCAAAATCCATATTTATCGGTTATGCAGCGTTAATTCAGTTATTTTGTGTTAAGTAGGAAGTTTTGAAAATTTTTTCTCGCAATCTTAACTAATTGCGTGCAAATGGTAATTTTATTTCTACTGTACTAGCGAGGAAGTCTTTTTAATTTAACTCATTACTATTGTAGCATACTGTATTACACAACAACTACTTGCGTCAACTTTTTTGACAAACCAATTGGTAAGTGAGTGTTTACTTTTAGCGATTGATTTATCTACACTACTTATCCATCTGTAGATGAGGACTTACAGCAGATTTCTAGTTGATGAAGTACACAAGCTAGTTTGAACGTATAAAGCTTGTTTTACTTCTGTTAGCGCAGCGTAGCTCATTCTGACTCTTGAATTCTGCTATATATCATGTCCGTGGATATTTTTCAGAAGGTTTTATTTGCTGTTTACCTAGCCAGTCTCGAAAGCTGGAATGATAGAGACTGTAATGGGTTTCTGAGGCGATTTTTTGTTGCTGTAAGAACTCTAGCCAATTTTCTAACACTTCTTCAACTTCATACTCATCAGTATCAATGATTTGTGCGATCGCTGCGGCAGTCTGCGCCAAAGCTTCCACTGATATTGCTTTTTGCTGCTGTATTAAGACATTTAACACATCTGTGCTATGTTCCGTGTCTTGTTCGGGTGGAAACATTTTGTGTAAATGCTGCTGATAATATGCTTCTAAACCAGGCGGGAGTTGATCGCACTCGAAAGATTCCGGGTAGAAATTTTCTGCTATCGCACCTACAATCTGGCTAACATACATAAAATTATTTTCGCTCAAAGTGGTGAGCAAATTGCTAAATTCCTCCTCATTAACCTGGTGATTACTCAACCAAGATTTAAGACTTGACCTCTCCCCCAACCCCTCCCCTACAAGGGGAGGGGAGTAATCTTGTCCCCCCCTTCCCTCGTAGGGAAGGGGGGTTAGGGGGGTTAGGTAATTTTGAATATAAGCTTGAATATCCCGCCGATTTTCTTCTGGATAATCTGCTAAATCAAGACTTTGCGAGGGTGTTTCAATTAATAAACCCGACTTGTCCCGCAAGAAAGGTCTACGAGTGAGGAGGAAATAGACCTTATCCGGGAGATAGCGGGGGAGATAAAACAGATTTGTACCAGATGGTTGGCTGTTGCGGTCAATGCAATTCAACCCATCAATGGCAATTATCAGTTTTTGATGAGGTTCTAACTCATCGCTGATTTGCTGGAGAAGACTAGAGAAAAACCAACTTCCTTCTGTGGCGTTATTAGGGAGAGAGGTGTAATTAAGCGAGTATTGATTAATGAGTTGCGTGCAGATATTTATGAGAAATTCGTCAGCACGATTTTTACCCTCAAGTTCGGCATTGTAATAAATAACTTGAGGATTGTTTGTCACATATTTGGCGAGAATGGCACTTTTACCGCTACCGGGTGCGCCAATGATAGTGAAGTAACCGTGGCGATGGCGGTGGAGAAAGTTGTTAATAGCCGTGAAGACAAATTCACGACCGACAAAGTTTAGGCTTTTGGCTTGAATAATTTGCTCAAAATCTGTGGGATGTCCTCTGGAATTGATTTTTGTTGGTGGTTTGGGTGGTGAATTCATAATTGTGAGGAATAATTATAAGATGAGGCAATACTACTCGGTTTGTGCATTTTGAACTCAGAATTTGGTTTGGGGAAAAGGTTAAAGGGTAAGGGTTAAAGGTTTTTTCTTTCCCTTTTCCCCTTCCCCTTTTCCCCTTAACCGACAAGTATTGACAGTGGAGGTAGTCATGACTGTGCAGTTATTAAGACGAAAATTCACGGTTGAGCAATATCAGAAAATGATTGAGTCGGGGATTCTCACAGAAGATGACCGAGTGGAATTGATACGGGGAGAAATTATAGAGATGTCGCCTATTGGGACAAAACACGCGGCTTGTGTAAATCGCCTGATTAATTTGTTGGTGCAGTTGTTAGGTAAGCGCGTCATAGTTGCGGCTCAAAATCCAGTTGCATTAAACGATAACTCACAACCTCAGCCAGATGTAGCATTACTCAAACCCCGTGATGATTTTTATGCCACTGCACACCCCCAACCCCAGGATATTTTTTTATTAATTGAAGTAGCTGATTCAACTATCGAGTATGACCGGGAAGAGAAAATCCCTTTATATGCACAAGCAAACATAATTGAAGTTTGGTTAGTAGATATTAACGAGGAAATTGTGGAAGTTTATCAACAACCAACAGCCGCAGGATATCAGCTTATGCAAAAGTTCGCTAGCAGTCAAACTTTATCAATTAAAGCCTTAAGCGATGTGAATATTAGCACCAACCAAATTCTCGGTCACTAATATTCTGCATAGTTTCTTAATTACGAATCACACCCCATTTCCTCAAGACGCAAAAAATGCACCTTACCTGAAGCATCTCCTGCTACGATTGTCACGCCGTTGGGTGCAATAGCACAGCAACGAATGGCACTATCGGCAGTGAAAGTGGCAATGACCTCCCCAGTTGCCAGATTCCAAACTTTGAGGTTGTTATCAGAAGAAGCAGAAATCAACTTTCTGCTGTCTGCTGTTACTACTACATCCTTAACATCATTAGTATGACCTATGAGTGTAAAAATTTCCTTTCTTGTTTCCATATTCCATACTTTAATAGTCTTGTCACTAGAAGCTGAAATTATCTGCATTCCATCAGGTGTAACTGCTACGGCATTTATATAAGTCGTATGACCATTGATCAGAAAAGATTCGTGACCATTTGAAATATTGTCAACTATAATAATTTTATAAAGACCAGAAATCACGTATTTACCATCAGGAGATATTGCTAAATCATAATGCACCCAATCATCACGAGATATATTAAAAATCTCTTTGCCTGATTTTAAATCCCATACTTTAAGACTGTGGTCACTAGAACTAGAAATCACTTTCTTTCCATCTAATGTTACTGCTAGAGCAATTATGCCTTGACTATGACCAGTAAGTTTCAAAATTTCCTTTCCTGTTGATAACTCTCTTACTCGGAGAGTTTTATCACCAGAACCTGAAATAACTTGTTTACTATCGGGTGTTACTGCTATTGCATTTACTGAATAAGTATGATTGTTAAAGGTAGAAATTACTTCTTGAGTTTCTAAATTCCAAATTTTCATTGTCTTATCGCCAGAACTAGAAATAGCTTTTTTACCATCTGGTGTTATTGCTAAAGCCTGTATACTATCGTTATGTTCTGAAGAATAAAGAGTTTTATTCTCAATTTCTAAATTCCAGATTTTAATACTATTGGAACCAGAAATTAAATTTTTATTATCTGGTGTAAGCACTATAGATTTTATGTCTTCAGCCTCTGCTTTGAATGTCAGTATATCTTCGCCTGTTTCGATATTCTAATATTTAAAGGTTTTATCGTAAGCATAAGAAATTAGTCTTTTCCCGTCTGAGGTAATAGCTATGATTGTTACACCCCCATTATGGCCTTCAAGACGTAAAACTTCTTTTCCAGTATCTAGGCTCCAACCCTGAATAGTATTTGCACCTGAAGCCGCAATGAGTAATTTTCCATCTAATGCTAATGCTAAACTCCTGACTAAGGGGGCTTCACATTTCCAAGAAAAAACTTGTGTTTTATTTTCTATATTCCATACTCTAATAGTACTGTAATCGTAACCAGCAATTACTCGTTTAGCATCTGGTGTGACTACTACAGAATATACTGCATCAATAAAATCAAAATCTTTATTATTTTTACTGCGAAGCATTTTTAAGAAACTAATTTTTTGTTCTTCTGAATTTCCTAATGTGCAAAATTCATTACCAGTATTTAAATCCCAAATTTTGATAGTGGTGTCACTAGAGCCAGAAATTACCAATTGACTATCAAATGTTACAGCCACTGCGTTTACTGAACTTGTATGTCCTGTGAGAGTAAAAACTAGCTGACCTGTATTAATTTCCCAAACTTTAATTGTGCAGTCACCTGAACTAGAAATTATATATTTACCGTTTGGTGTAACTGCTACAGCCATTATAAATTTAGTATGACCTGTCAAAGCTAGAATTTCTTCTCCCGTTTCCAGATTCCAAACCTTGAGAATGTTGTCATCAGAACCAGAAATCAACAGCTTACCATCAGGGGTGACTGCTACAGGATTCTCGCCCTTGAGAGTTCGGAGTAAGCGTCCTCCTGGTGGTGTTAAGCTAGCGGTCAAGGGAGACAGCCAAGGCACTGAAGTTTGCTGCTTGGCTTGTGTTAATAGTGCTTGAATTTCCGGTATTTTTTTATCTAGTAACCGTCCTTGTAACTGACTGCGTAACTGTTTTTTATCCACTGCCAAAATATGTGCTGATAGTCTCAATGCACCTTGAATCAATTTCAGACTTTCGATTTTCTCAGAGTTGTATTCTGGGTACTTTAATATCTCTACATCATCAATCAAATCATAATCATCAATTAGCGGCTGCACCCCAAACTCAGGATAGTTAATCTTGGCAGTAATGAAATCAAAATCAGTCAGAGTTTGGTAATATTTTTCTAATTTTCCCGACTTTACCAAGCTTGGCGCTAAACTACCCAAGTAAGCACGTTGAAAAGCAGGACTTTGTGCCGCTAATTTGTCAGCAAATTCTCCCATTATCACGCCATCTTCCCCATCAGGTAATCTGCAATGCGTTGATTAACCTCTTGAAATAGCTTCCGTTTGGAATCCAAAACTCGTTTTGCTTTCAAAAAGTCTAAAAAACTAGCGTGATAAATGCTATGGCAGATTTCTCCTTTTATATCCTGCTGCTTCAAATACTCAACCCACTCTTCTAAAACTAATTGCACATCATATTCATCCTGTTTGGCAATAGCTGCTATCATCTCACAAGGAATTGGTGTACCAATCTCCACTAAAATAAACAGGATAAATACTTTTATTTCTTGGGGCTTTGCATCCATCCCCATACGTTCCCAATGAACTTGATAATATTCTTGCAGTCCATGAGGTAATTGCTTTAAACTCAGGTCTTGATAGTCACCTTTAGCAATTCCTGGCAAGACATAGCGCAGGTACATGAAATTATTTTCACTCTTAGTTGCTACCTGCTCAACAAAATCATTCTCATCAATTTTGCGGTCTTGAATCCATTGTCTAAGTGCCTTCTTATGGTCTTCATCGACATTCAAAAATAACCAAATATACTTTTTGATATCTTCACGGCTCAAATTAACATAGTCATTTCCTCTTAAATCTAGCTCCTCCATCGGGACATCTGGTGCAGACAAGCGTTTTTTATCTATAGTATATGGTCGTCTAGTCAGCAGAAAATAGACACGTTCTGGTAGCGCCGTTGGTAAATCTAAAAGATTTCCCCCAGCTTCTTGCTCCACTTCATCCAAAGCATCAACTACAATTACCAGACGTTCGCTAACAGGAATTTTTTTACTAACCTGTTCTAGTAAATCAGCTAAATTAGCTTTCTCGACATTCTGCAACTGGTAACGCTTAGTTAATTGCTGGCGAATACTTTCAAGAAATAGCTCCGCTCGATTGCTACTAGTTTGGCGAATATTAAAATAGCATGGCGATTTATTGTCCCAGACGTATTTAGCAGCAATGGTACTCTTCCCCATCCCCGCATCACCCACTACTGTAAAATAACCACTGCGATTTTTATTGCAAAATTGCTTAAATGCGTCAAAAACAAACTGACGACCACAAAACGAGCGAATTTTTTCTCTAATTAACGACTTAAATTCTGTTGGATACTCGTCTAAATTCCATTTAGGAAAAGGCTGAAACTCTATTGATTTAGTTCTTTTAGCAACCTTAATAAATATTTCTCCAAACTCCTCCAACTCCGATCGCAGTTCAATTTTCATCAATCGGATATCAAATTCTGAATCCTGACCCTGCAAAAACTTTTCTACTTCTTTGTAGAAACCCAAAGGATCGTTTGAAGTATAAGCACTCCAAAAAGCATTTTTAATTTCTCTTTCTCGAAAAAGATTTAGCAGTACTTCGGGCTTATCTACACCATACTCAATTAAAGAATAAACATAAACACCATCAACATCTTTAGGCGGTTGTACTGGGTCAAAATTGAATTGTTTTAAAGTTCTAACTACAGTTTCATTGCGTTGAGCTTGATTAATAACTAGAGAAGCCGCAGGTTTAGCAATACTTTTAAGTACATTAACTACAGGGTCAATATTCATCTTCGCTAGCAGTAGAAATAATTTTTACACCTGTAACTTATCCTAACGACAGATGCCAAAATTAAGCAAATACACACATATAATAACGATACCTTTAATAAGTTGTGCTAACGCACCCTCTCAAACTCTTCCTCCGCGCCCGGTTATTGAGCGAAGTCGAAATACTGCGCCTCTGCGGTTCGATTCTCACACTCATTGCCAAAGCACGTAGACGTAGCCTTTGTAGTCATTGCCTAGCTATTTCGAGTTCCAAAGCTCAACTTTGACCTTCCGAGGCTCAACGTTGACCTTCTGAGGCTCGACGTTGACCTTCTGAGGCTCGACGTTGACCTTCTGAGGCTCAACTTTGACCTTCTGAGGCTCAACTGCGGCAATATTAACCTTGGAACCGCATAGATGCTTCTGACAATTCAGGTTATGTGGAAAAGTCCACCAAAAACCTAACCCCCTAACCCCCTTCCCGACACGGGAAGGGGGAAAATTCAAAGTCTCTCTCCTTTTGGGAGAGAGATTTAGAGAGGTTTTCCAAATGCCGTGAAAAGTCAGATAGATGCTTGGACACGAAAGATAGCCATCTATGGTATAGAAATGTATAGAATCTTGTAAAGATATAAAATATAGTCGTTAAATGCACACATTTCTCGCTTCTTCCTCAATGCAGCGGTCTTTACCACCAAATCACTTTCAGCCTATGAAGATTGTCGCACTGGGGGACAGCTTAATTTATGGATTCGGCGACCCGGAAAAAGGAGGTTGGATTGAGCAGCTACGGCGATGGTGGATGTTGCCGGATAGTGCCGGTCACATTCTTTATAATTTAGGGGTAAGAGGCGATCGCACCCAACAAGTAGCCCAAAGACTGGAAGTTGAATTTCGCCATCGGGGTGAACTGCGAAATCGCGTTCCCGATTTGATTATTTTATCCGTAGGCGTGAATGACTCAGCCCGGTTGGCGCGTCCCGATGGTCGAAGTTACACAGATTTTACATTGTTTGAAAAGGAAATTGCGTCTCTGCTAGATTTAGCACAGCAACTTTGTCCTGTGTTATTTGTGGGCATGGTGCCAGTGGATGAAGCCAAAATGCCATTTTTAGATTGTTTTTACTACAATCATGCCGACCAGTACCGCTACAAAGAAGCAACTCGAATTGCTTGCAGCAAACGGCAGATTCCCTATTTGGATATTTTTGAGCAATGGATGGAACGCGGTGAAAGTTGGCGACTCAAACGCTTGAGTGAAGATGGACTCCATCCCAATACACTAGGTTATCAAGCTTTGTTAGAAGATGTAATCAATTGGGATGCCATACCTTCTCTACGAGATGCTACGCGAACAATGGACTTTGCCAATGCAGCTTACCATTCTAAATTTGATTATCACCTAAAACCATCCTAATAATATAGATGTGTTGGTGCTTTGGGGGTAGCAGATATTCTCATATTTGCCATCCTCTCAAAAAGCACCACAATCTTCCTAATTTTTTAATGAAGCGAGTCAAAATCTATTTATAAAAACTCTAATTTTTTTATATTACTCCTAACTCCTAACTTTTGTACAGACAAGGGTTAATCGCGTCTCTACTCCTGACTCCTAACTCCTAACTCAGCACTCTTATGACACCAACTTTATTTGGTCGCTGGCAAACTCGATTATTATTACTAGCAACTGTCGGCGTACTTGTATCTTTGCCATTTGCAATGGGTTGGATTGGCCCTGGTGCTAACTCGGTTTATTTTTGGATACTTGGTTATGTCGCCATCTTTGGCTTAGGTTGGGATGTACTTTATGACTATCTCCAAAAATCCCGTTGGGATAGAGATTGGCCCGCAGCTTATCAACTTTTAGCTGGTATATGGGAATTAATATTTATATTTTGTGGAGTTAAGCTATTTGGCTTCTTGCCAATACCTTTACCGAAAGAAGAACTTTCGCCAGGAGCTTTTTTATTGCACTATAGCATCGTGTGGCTAGCAGTTTTTATTAGTTCTCAAAGTCTGATGCGAATTATTTTCCCTCGTTGGCGTTTTCGGGGCGGGGAGTGGTTGTAAAATTTCAAATTATCAGAAACTAGTTTAATCAAAAATCATAGCAATTTTCAGGTAATTCAACCGTAGGTTAGGGACGCACAAATGTACGTCTTTATAGTCGATTGTGCCTCAAATAGATAAAAAAGGCTATAAATCGCAAATTAACAAATTATCAAAAATCATATATGGCGGTTTTTGTTTGGATGCAATATCTTGTATTGACGTACAGTTTTGTACGTTCTAAGAACAAGATAACTTTGGAAACCAAAGCAACGCATTGCTTGTTGTATCTCATCAAATTACAAACAGCTATCTTATGTTTACAAAATTGGCATTTGTGCTGATGTAGTAATTATATATGAGTAAAACAGGACAAACTTTAGAGTCTGGAGAGATTCTTCAATGCAGAGACGCAAATTAAGGAAGTGCAATGTCAAATTTTGATTTGGTTATTCGGCTATTTCTACAACTCACAGTTATTTTAGCAACTTGTCGCATTGTCACGATTATAGGACGCCGCTATCTTGGTCAAACCGATGTTGTTTGCGAAATGATTGCAGGTGTAATGCTAGGGCCATCACTTCTAGGATTGATTGCACCAGATTTTCAGCAATGGCTATTTCCTAAGCTTCCCATCATCACTGCTGTCGGACTCAAGATACCCAATCCATCGATGTCAATTTTATATGCTATCAGTCAGATTGGGTTGGTAATTTATATGTTTTTGATTGGTTTAGATTTTAATACCAAACTCTTAAAACATCACATTAAAAGTGCAAGTTTGCTATCTGCGGCTGGGATTATCACTCCTTTTATTTTAGGAGCGATCGCATCTTTTTGGTTTTATCACAATGGCGATTTCTTTCAACCAAAAGTCATGCCTTGGTCAGCTGCTTTGTATCTGGGTGCATCGATGACAATTACGGCTTTTCCAATGTTAGCTCGTATTCTTTACGAACGTGGTCTGACACAAACTCGCTTCGGTACTTTGGCTTTAGGTGCAGCATCGGTAGATGATGCAGTTGCTTGGTGTTTGTTGGCGATTGTGCTTGCTAGCGTGAAAAATTCTCTAAGCATTGCCATATTAGCAATTGGTGGTGGCATTTGCTATGTGCTATTTGCGATTTTTCTCGGTCAACCTCTACTGAAAGCGTTCACACGCATGACAAAACGCGAAGGCGTGAACAGACAAACCCTGACTTTAATGTTGATAATTTTGATGTTTTGTGCATGGTTTACCGATGTTACAGGTATCTATGCAATATTTGGGGCTTTTGTGTTGGGAGCAGTGACACCACGCGGAGAATTCGCCCAACAAATTCGCCAATATACGGAGTTTTTAACTACTTCTTTTTTATTACCGATCTTTTTTGTTTTTTCTGGATTAAATACTCAAATTGGATTGGTAAACACACCTACTTTATGGGGAGTGACGCTATTAATTATTACGATCGCAATTCTCGGTAAAGGTGTTGCTTGTATGTTGGCCGCAAAATTAGCCGGGGAAAATTGGCGCGAATCTGCAACTATCGGCGCTCTGATGAATGCTCGTGGTTTGATGGAGTTAATCATCCTCAATATCGGTCTAGAACAAGGTATAATTACCCCAACTTTATTCACTATAATGGTTATTATGGCAGTTATTACTACCTTAATGGCATCACCACTAATTGCCTTTTTATTGCACGGTACAAGCTATGAGAAATCTTCTACTTAAGCAAATTTAAATATTAGATTAATTAAGTATCTAGTACTTTACCAAGCTAGTAATGAAAAGTTTTTAGTAAGCGCTTTAGTGCTGAGAAAATTAAGGACTAAAGTCCTTACTACGAACTTGATTACCCATAACGGCTGCAACTAAATTGTAACAATAATTAATATAACAACGAAGTACAAATTATTCTTTGTTGTATCCACAAGCTTGACATTTTGCAGTCTTTTAAAGAATTATCTTAGGGAAACCAGATAGTTAATTTTGAGGAAACCATGCACATAGTTATTCTCGTTCTGGTTGAGGTGCTGATTGTTATTGGGCTTTCACGGCTAGTAGGGCTAGCATTCCGTTCTATTAAGCAACCACTAGTAATTGGTGAGATTGTCGCCGGAATTATGCTTGGCCCATCTTTATTAGGTTTAGTTGCTCCTCATCTAGCAGTTAGCTTGTTTCCACCAGAAACTTTTCCTTTTCTGAATGTTTTGTCTCAGGTGGGACTAATATTTTTCATGTTTCTGATTGGGCTAGAACTAAATCCCAAATATCTCGGCGGACAATTAGAAGTAGCAGTTTTAACTTCTCATGTCAGCATTTTAGTGCCGTTTTCTCTAGGAACATTGCTAGCGGTGATACTTTATCCCCTAGTTTCCGATGCAAGTGTATTCTTCACCGCCTTTGCTTTATTTTTGGGGGCGGCGATGTCGATTACTGCCTTCCCGGTTTTGGCGCGAATAATTACTGAAAACAATTTACAAGGAACGCGTTTAGGAACGTTGGCGTTAACTTGTGCAGCCGTGGATGATGTGACAGCTTGGTGTTTGTTGGCAGTTGCGATCGCAGTTGCGCGAACTGGTGACTTTGGTGGTGCTGTACCCACAATTATCGCCAGTATAGTTTACATCGGCTTGATGTTGACAGCCGGTCGTTGGTTCCTGCAACGCCTTGCTAAACACTACCTGCGTGCGGGACGACTCAGCCAATTACTGCTAGCTGGGATTTATATGGGTGTGGTTGCGTCGGCACTAATCACCGAACTAATTGGGATTCACTTAATTTTTGGAGCATTTTTGCTGGGAGCAGCCATGCCCAAAAATGAAGATTTAGTGCGAGAATTGGCAATAAAAACGGAAGATTTTGTCCTAATTTTCTTGCTACCAGTATTTTTTGCTTACAGTGGCTTAAAAACGCAGATAGGCTTGCTCAACCGTCCCGAATTGTGGCTTTTGTGTGCGTTGGTTTTAGCTGTAGCGATCGCAGGCAAATATGTTGGTACTTATGTAGCAGCGCGTGTCAGTGGCATTAGTAAACGAGAAGCCTCGGCACTCGGTTGGTTAATGAATACTCGCGGTTTAACCGAACTAATAGTGCTAAACATTGGTTTAGAGTTAAAGGTAATTTCGCCCCTAATATTTACCATGCTGGTAATTATGGCATTGGTAACTACCTTCATGACCTCGCCACTGCTGGAATGGACATATCCTAAAAAGCTGATCAGGTTAGATGTGGTGGAACCGGAGTTAGAAGCACAAACAGCTACCAGCGCTGCTGATGCCGAAACTTACATTCGTCCCTACCGAATTTTGGTGCCTGTGGCTAATCCGAGTACCCAAAAAGGCTTGCTACAGTTGGCAGCAAACATTGCCCTCAACTCCCGATATCCCTCTGTTGTAAACCCTCTGAGCTTGATTGAATTTGAAGAAGATTATGCCTTTGAAAGTACGCCAGTTGAAGCAGATCGATTAATTGCCCAGCGCCGCCAGCAGCTAGAAGAATTGATTAATACGCTCGAACCAGTAGAAACACGCTCTCATGTGCATCCGATCATTCGCATATCTAGTAATGTAGCACGGGAAACTGCACAGATTGCCGCACTCAAACAAGTTGATTTAATTCTTGTAGGATGGCATCGCCCAGCTTTTAGTAGCAACCGCTTAGGTGGAAGAGTTGGTCAAATGCTCACGACTGCGCCAGTTGATGTTGCAGTGTTTGTGGATAGGGGAAGCGAGCAATTAGAAAGCTTGTTGGTGCCTTATTCGGCAAATATTCATGATGATTTAGCGCTAATAATCGCTCTGAGACTGCTCATTAACCGTGAAACTTGTATGTTACAGGTTTTACAGGTTGTACCCGAAAATCACCTTAAGGATGAATTGGGTTACGAGTTAAATACAATGATGGAGCAATTACCGAGTAGTGTACGCGATCGCATTGAAATCAAAATTCTTGAAGCTCCAGATCCAATCCAAGGCGTAATTCAAGCTTCAGAAGGTATTGACCTAACTATTGCTGGCACCAGCCGCGCTTGGGGTATCGAGCGCCAAACCTTGGGAAGATATACAGATCAACTAGCTATTCAATGTCGTTCCTCTCTGCTGATTACTCGCCGTTACAGTCAAGTCACCGCTCATCTGGCTTCCATGCTTCCTGATGTTAGCAGTCAAGAGCCAACATTGAGGAGTTGACAACATGAATCATTTCAACTTCAAATCTTTAAGTTTTTACGGAGTAGCAATAATTTCAGTGCTACTGTTGTTTAAAACTGTCACTGTTTACGGAGAAAACAAACTCAAGGCTCCTTTGCCAGTTAACGGTCGCTATCGTCTAACCCTAGCGGAGAATTTGCCTAACTGTGAAAAATCGGATACTCTGACGTTAAACATTGAGCAGTCAGGTATTTACTTAAATGCCTCTGTATTACCGGCAAACGCTAACGCCGACACTGACGAAAAGCACTCTCTGGCAGGCATATTCAGAAATCAACAATTAAATTTATCTGGAAAAGTTGGTAAATCAATCCTTTGTAATATTCCTCGCCCCCAAAACGATCCTCTAACCTCAGTCACAATTCAAATGCAACTTGTGGATAAAGGTAATATGACAGGTCAATTAACCGTAAATGGTATTCCACAAACTCTGAAATTTACTGCTGTGCCTCAAAAAGCTAATTGAATTGGAGGATTGTTAGAGACGCGATTCATCGCGTCTACGAGATTCATCGCGTCTAAGGGATTGGAAGCGCGAAGTAAACAGCAATGTAAGTGCATTGTATGGGTTTTATGGAGCAAATAACAGAATGAATCGGAGACTAAAGACTAAGCAATTTTACCAATGGGGCAAGCAGTTATTTAGCATCAGTATATTAAGTTTTTATGCAGCGATCGCCCTCGAAACTTTCACTACTGCTGCTACACCAGGGGCAAAGCTAAATAATTGGCGTTTTTCTCCCAAGACACAGCAACTCGAAATCAATCTCTCAGCAGGCACAACTCCTCGTTATTTCTACTTAGCACAACCCTCTCGGCTAGTTGTAGATTTACCGAATACTAAGTTGGGCAAAGTTACCATGCAACAAAATTATTCTGGAGCAATCAAAAGTATTCGCGTTTCTCAACTCAACGCAAACGATACACGCATTGTCCTAGATTTAGCAGCAGGGACTATTTTTAATCCCAAAAAAGTACAACTGCAACCCATTTCTCGAAAAAACTCCACTCGCTGGGTATTACGTCCGGTTATTTCTGGTAAAACTACTGCTGTCAAACCAGGAAAGTCTGCACCTTCAGCCAAGAAACAACCTCAAGCACTGCAAAAGCCGCCTACCAATCTACCTGTAACTACTTATCCACAATCGCCCTCGCTCCCAGTTACACCACCATCCAATGAACTGCCCTCAACAATTACTACTAACTCAGGACAGCCTTTTGTCACCGTACCTGCTTTAAATTCAAATACATCCTCTCCCTCTCAACAGCCTGCTTCGATTCTTCCCCCTCCTTCTTTCCCAAATCAACCCGATAATTTAAATAACATTCCTCCTTTGGGAATATCAGAATTTCCAGTTCCAACAATCCCCAATGCTCCCGATCCCCCGATCATTGAGTTTGGTCAACCTTTACCCAAAACTAAGTCAATTGCCCCACCCACGAAGGGATGGGGCTTGTAACTAACCGATAGACTCGGCTGAAACATACGGTGCATTGACTGACACCTGCTCTTCCGTCCTTAACTGGGTAGAAGAGAGAATATAGTCAGAAATCTTGTAGATGGCAGATCAACTGGGATGCTAACAGTGCGCTTCATTAGACGTTTTCTAGGGGTTTATAGTACGCAACAACGATAGCCTCGTAAAGAGAATCTTCTTGCTTATAAACTTCGGTATCGACTAACTCCCAATCAGGGGTATCTGAATTTGAAGAGCAAGTTTTTTGATGATAGTTCCTTTATGAATTTAAGCTCCTTTACTGGCATCAACAGAATTAAATGTCATCGGCAATTCCCAAGCATCCATCATTACGGATGCTACCATCCTGCATGACTGTTCTACAGAAAATAGAACGTCCCAATCTGAACTCAAAATCATAAGTACTAGCTCCCAAGAGATTGGCATCAGTAAAATCGGCAGCACCAACAGCTTCTTCCAAGTCAACAGAGCGCAGGTTAGCATTTCGGAAACTGGTACCGAGCAAATCAGTACACCCCAAAATGGCTCCTTCAAGATTTGCTTTATCGAATCTAGCCCCATTCAAACGGGCTCTGTACATTCCAGCTCTTCGCAAATCAGCTTGGTCGAAAATAGCCCCTACAGCATCACATTCAAAGGAAACCCCTTGCAAATTACTTCTGTCCAATCTGGCTCCAGTAAGATTGGCTCCGGTGAAATCGGCTTGGCTCAGATTGGCATCAGTCAACTTGATAGCAATCAAATTAGCAAAACTCAAGTCAGCATTGGACAGGTTGATTCCTCTCAAATTAGCATTAACCAATACAATTTTCCTCAGACTGACTCCAGCAAAATCTCTCTCCCTAGCAGCATATCGCTGCAACAACTCCTCAACACTTATACTCATCTATCTTTGATTAAATTTATCCTTGAGGATTTGTACGCGTAGTGTCACAGTAGTAGTTATATTTGCTTACTCGTCTCTTGTGAAAGTATTTCATGAACGAGTAAGCTTTATCTACCTAGCACAAAATTTACATAATCCTTACATCTCATCCCCGTTTATGTACAGCGATCGCTCTTTGCGATCAACTTTATCGGCGATCGCTTCTATGAAACTGTATCAAAGACAATTGCCTAAGCCATCCCAACACTTTTAAATAGCTTTTAAAGCTGTAGTCTTTATTCCACATAGCTTAGAGCTTTTCTTAGTGCCATTCGGCTATGCCCTAATAAATAGACTTCTTGGCATTTGTAGGGAAAAGGGTAAGGGGGAAAGGGGAAAGGAATAATAAAAAACATGAGTCCCTTTAACCTTTCCCCTTTTCCCGCCTCTTGCAAAAATTACTTTTGCAAGAGGTCTAATGAATTACCTTTTTCCAACTAACTCCTTTACTTTGTTGATGATGCCTACTGGATCGATACCTTGATATGGGTACTGTTCCCACAAACCGCCGCAACCTTCTTTATAAGTTCCAAGATGGGCATATTTGGGAGTCAAACCCCGCTCTAGTAGCCAGGAACCAAAACGACTGCCTAAGCCAGTGCGACGGTTAAAGGGTTCTACTACAAGCACAAAAGGAGCATTACCAACTTTGGTAATTATTTCTTCATCAATGGTGTTTAAAGTTGGTTTGTTAATTAAACCAACGTCTAACCCATCTTGCTTCAGACGCTCTACAGCATCAACGGCACGGTAGAGAGCATCACCAAAGCTGATAATGTAGCCTTGCGTCCCTTCTCTTATAACTTCATCTTTACCAGGAACAAACTTGTAGCCACTTCCAAATAAGTCATTGCCGTTGCTGTCCTGAATATTGGGCACTTTGGAACGGGTGGAGAAAATAAACCGCAGTCCCGGCTCATGGAATACAGCTTCTACACAAGCTGTCATTTGATTATTATCTGCCGGAAAGTACAATTGTGTTGGGTAGCCATCATCCAAGCCATTGTCGGCAAACATATTGTTTATACCAAAATGGCAGCTGTTATCTGCCATGTCATCTATACCCGCATGGGAAAAATGACACAGAACATTGGAATAGTTCAGCCGTGCCATCGTGATTTCTGAGATACACATTTCTAAGAAGGCGCTGAAGGTCGCAAAAATACCTTGCTTGCCCTCGTCCATCCCGAATCCAGCCGCAGCAGAGAAGTTGCTTCGTTCCATGATGCCGGAGGAAATAAATATTTCTGGATATGTTTCATGAATTTTCTTCAAACCGCAGGAGCCTTCTAGGTCGCTATCGATGACCTTGATTTTTTCTTTACGCTCTGCCTCACTCATGCGACTGAGGACACCCACCACGGCTTCACCAAACACACTACGGTTAGCGCCCCATTTATCGCCAGAGCCCAGAAATGTATATGTTTGTTTGGGTTTCTCAATACTTTTAAGGTATTCGACAGCCGCAGTTTGTCCGCGAGATTCTAGATACTTAAGTGCTAAATCTACAGAAATGACATCATGGCCATGAATGGAGCCTTCTAAACCTTCGATACCAGGACACATCGGGCGTTTATTGATAATAGCGATCGCTCCGGGAGTATTCACAGCTTCGCTCAGACGACGGTATAAATCGTCTAAGTCTTCCCCGTCTCCCTGAAGTACTTTCAAACCGTGCCCTTCTAAGGTTTTGGCAACACTGAAACCTGGTAAATATTTAGAAGGATGTCCAGCGATCGTTACATCGTTGTCATCAATAATCAGCTTGACGTTGAGATGTTGAGCAACAGCCAAACGAGCAGCTTCAGCATCATTGCCTTCTTGCTGCGAACCATCAGAACCAAGACAAAAAACAGCCTTGCCTGGATTCGCCATTGCCACACCATTGATGTAAGGCCAAATATGACCCAAGCGCCCAGAACTAAATTTCACACCAGGAGTTAGTTTTAGTTCCGGGTGTCCGGGTAAATTGGAATGTGCTTGCCGATAACGTAAAAGTTGCTCGGCAGGTAAATCACCATGCAATGTTGCCATCAGATATTGAGTGGCGACTCGATGTCCTGCTTCATCAAAGAAAATCGGTACAAATTGCTCCGATGCTCCCCGGAAAAAGGCATCGAGAATCATTACCTCTGGCACTGTATCGTATGGCCCGCCAGTATGACCGCCGACTCCGCTAGCAGCGCCAGTCGCCGTAAAAAAAACGATCGCATCTCGGCAAAGTTGAATATTCGCTTTGAGAGTATCTCGTTGTTCAGCGGTGAGGCTGGAATTTGCGGGATTGAGCGCTAAAGGTTTGTAAGCACCGAGATCGATTGGAAATTGGGAATTCATAATAGTCGTGGTTTATTGATTGAATAAAAAACAATTTGAACAGAGGAAATGCGCGATCGCACTACAAAAAAATTGTTAAAACCCTCATTGAGCAACAATTATCCAAACTCAAGTTAACCACTCGGAACCTTTGTGGAACCGTGTGATTCGATCAAATGCCAAAATCAATACATGCAATTGTGCATGAATGTGCTTGAATTCAATTGAAGTTACGGATTACCGTACAGAGACTTGCATATCAATAAGTATAAACTCACAAACGTGCAATTTCAAGTTCAAAAACGCAAATTCAGGAAAATTAATTATGCTAACTGCTGAACGACGACAATTCATCTTAGAAATTCTGCGTCGTGATAAAAAGGTACTTTCGACAGAACTTAGTGCTGTTCTGAAAGTTTCTGAGGATACGATTCGCCGGGATTTGCGAGAACTAGCACAAACCGGACTATTGCAACGCGTTCATGGGGGAGCGCTCCTAAAATCTCCAGCCACCGCAAGTTATGCCGATCGCCAAAAGCAAGCGCCAAAAGAAAAGGAAGCGATCGCTCGGACAGCAGCAAAATTAGTTTGTACAGGACAGGTGGTAATTTTAGATGGAGGTACAACAACTCTCCAAGTAACCCGTCATTTGCCCCTAGATTTGCACGCAACAGTGATCACAAATAGTCCGCCAATCGCCGTTGCTTTAGCAGAACATCCCCATATAGAAGTTGTAATGTTAGGCGGACAACTCTACAAAAAAGCCTTGGTAAACGTCGGTACTGTCACAATTGAGACATTACGGATGATTCGTGCAGATTTGTGCATGTTGGGAGTTTGCAGTTTGCATCCAGAAGTTGGGATTAGTGTACCTAACTTAGACGAAGCCCATGTCAAACGAGCGATGATTGCTGGATCGGCTGAGGTAGTCGGATTAGTCACAGCAGAAAAATTAGACACTGCTGCTCCTTATCTCGTAGAGTCTATTCATGCCCTGACTTACCTAGTAACAGCACCAACAGTATCGAATAATATGCTGAGTGCCTACAAAGCTTTAGGTTTGACAATTATCCGTGACGAGTACGAATAATCTGATGAAGGAAGATGCGATCGCGGGGGATTGGGGAATAGGGAGACAAGGAGGACAAGGGAGACAAGGGGGAATTATTGAATCAATCTCTCTCCGAAGTTCTGATGCCTACAGCGGGCTACGCCAACGCCGGAAGCCGACGCTCAAACTTCTCTCCTTGTCTTCCCCCTCTTCCTTGTCTCCCTTATCTCTTCTCCAATGCCCCATTCCCCATGCCCAAATCTAAAATCTATCCGTTTCTTGGGGTGTTCCAACTGCTCCCGGTTGAGCGGTGAAAAAGTTTTGAGCAGCTTCATTCTGATATATACATCTAATATCAGGTTTGTCACTGTCCAAGTTACCTGTGAAACCAAAGGTGTTCAGGCGATTTTTGCACTCATTTACCTGCTCGGATGTCACCAGCTTACGTTGCTCTAACAGCGCCCAGTTATTTTGTCGCAGCACGCATCCAGGACGCATACTCGGCTGGGAAACATAAACATTAAAGGGGTTGAGAGTGACAAACAGTCTAGCGTCCATCACCATCGCGCTGGCTCCGTACTGCACGCAAATTTCCGGGTTCGGTGCTTTGGTGTCTATGAATTCACGGGAAGCTACATTTGCTGGTGCCAATGTGGTTGTAGAACTAAAAGCAATACCAATCCCAATTCCCAAAATCAACACCCCTCCCATAATTGCGATGGTGGTGAAGTTAAATAGAGGGGATTGGAAAATAGAGGGTTTAGAAGTAGTAGCCGATCTACCAGTAGATTTACGTCTCATTGTTGCTTAATCACCTTCACGCCAATTTGGGAGGGAGTAGTCTAAAGTTTTTTCTCCCTCTTTCAGTATGCCTATTCTTGACTGTAATTGCCTGCGATTTTCTCTGCGATATTCTTGTTAAATGAGAAAAATACTAGTTTATCTAGATATTGGCACAAAATTTTAATACTTTTAATTGTTATCAGATATAGCTATTTACTTTCACAATTAATCTAGTCAGAATGCTTAAACTATCTAACTTTTGTTGTTAATTATTCAATTTTTCGGATGAGATATTTTTGTTTACCCTAGTCGTACGCCAAGGGAACGCAAGTAGGGTAAAGGTTAAGGGGGAAGGGGGAAAGGGTTTAAATCCCTTTCCCTTTTCCCTTTCCCCTTTCCCCAGTCCTCCTTAGCATTTTTGGGTTCGCAGACTACTAGTAATTGATGTGTAAAACAATGTAAATTAAGATTTAATGAAATTTTAATAACTAATTGAAAGCAAGTGACATCTCAAAGAGCGCTACCTTCGGGCAAGAGGTTCAATTCGCAACTTCAAATCTTTCTGGCTGATAGTCTGACTATTTTTTGGGGAGATTGGTTAGATTTACGCGTGAGAATTTTACCAGTTGCGGCATCAGGTTTAATATCGCCACTGATATATATTTTAGCTTTTGGCTTGGGTTTAGGTAGTTCCATCAAACCCGGTTCGGGAATTAGTGGTAACTATAACAACTATTTGGAATTTATATTACCGGGGATGGTGGCGCTGTCGTCGATGACAGTTAGCTTTGCAGGAACGACATTTTCAATTTGTGGAGACAGATTATTTACCAAAACCTTTGAGGAATTGTTGTTAACTCCCATAAATCCCTTAGCGCTGTACATCGGTAAAATGCTGGCGGGAGTCGTGCGGGGTTTGATGACTTCCGGTTCCGTGATTTTGGTAGCGTTGCTCTTAAGTGGAAACTGGAATTTTGTCAACCCACTGTTTTTACTGCTAGTGGTGCTCAATTGTGCCGTATTTGCTGGATTAGGGGTGATTGTAGGGTTGAGTGTGCGATCGCTCGAATCAGTTGGACTCTACAACAACTTTATAATTATCCCCATGTCATTCTTAGGGGCAACCTTCTTTGACCCTGGTACATTACCAGCAGCCCTTAAAATCGTAGTTTACCTGTTACCGTTAACCTACGCCAGCATTGGACTGCGTGCAGCTGCCCATTTACCCTTGTCTCAGTTTCCTTGGTACAGCATACCGATTTTGTTGGCGATCGCGATCGCTCTTTCTCTCTGGGGTGGTTATAAATTTGCTCATCAACAAGATTAAAGCTTGCATTTCATCTCAAACCTGCTATGTAGCGCGTATTTGATTGCGTGAAAAAACTCAGTACACATTTATTCCTTCTTCCCTATTCCCTCCCTACGCAAATAATTTCTCCGAATCAAAGCGGATTCCTATAGTTCATTAAGAGTGAGGATAATTACTGATAATTCACATATTGTCTAATCTGTCAATGTATAAGTTATAATTTGGATTTTTTATAAAGATTGCGTGAAATTACTAGTTCTCATGATAAAGCATTACAAGAATTGCTTTATAAATCAACCTATGAGTAAATATCAACTCAGGAAGCAAGCACACATTAACCACTATTTATCTAGCTGATAGGTAGCGGTTGAAAGATGAGTTTTTGCTGTTTGATTTAAACCATGCGGTGTAGCATTCTGTGAATCAATATCAAAAGGACACAAATATGACTAGAATTGCCACAAAAATAGCCTTGTCTGTTCTAGGAACAGCAGGAATTAGTTTTTTGTCTTGGACACCAGCAAGAGCCGTCATTTTTGTAGAACCCATTGTGACGACTAAAAATCAAGCCATACTCGATATAAAAAAACCAAGAACCCTTACAGACTATCTACCAGGGCAAGTAATAGAATATGGTGTTCCAGATGTAGCTAATAATTTTCTAAATGCCACCGGGAAAGATATAAATAGCTTGGTCTTTGATTTAAAAACCTTGTCTTATAGTAATCCGAATTCTACTCCACCATTTGATAATGAAAAAGTAGAATGGGGAGATGTTAATGGAGATGGGAAGATTGGTAACTCTGTTAATCCCGATCTCAAGGATATTTTTAAAGACATTACCATTGCTGGTAGTACTGTCACTTTTAGTGGTGGCGTCATCCCAAACGGAAGCTTGTTTTACAATCCATTCGCTACCCTGCCAAATCTAGCGCCAGGTGCTGGAATCATTCCACCAATTCCAGCAGAGCAAGAAGATAAAGATGGCCCGATCAGAGTCGCTGCTTATTACACCGCTGTTCCTGAATCAACTAACGTTTTGGGCGTACTGGCTTTTGGCGCTTTAGGCGTAGCTTTAAGATTAAAGCGATCGCTCTGTTAAAGAGAGTAGGGAAGAAGCAAGGGAGCAAGGGAGCAGGGGAGACTTGGGGACAAGGAGGACAAGGAGGACAAGGGGGAATTATTGAACAAGTTTCTCCCAAGTCTCCCCCCTCTTCTTCGTCTACCTTGTCTCTTCTCCTCTTCCCCTTTTCCCCTCTGCCCCTCCGCACCTCTGCCTCTTGTGCCCCTGCCCTCATTCTGTAATTAACTCACGATACACTGTCATTGTTTCCTGATGAACGCGGGCAACACTCAGCCTGTCTAGATTTTTCTTTGCCCGCTGTTTCCATTCTTGCAGCATCTCGGCATTACTCAGTAATTGCACTAAAACCCCAGCTAAAGCATGACTATCTTTTGCTGGGACTAAAAGGCCTGCTCGCCCGTTGTCTAAAGCTTCAGGAATCCCGTCTACCTGAGTGCCAACGATCGCAATTCCAGTTTCTCTAGCTTCCGAAAGCACCAAAGGGCACGGATCGCGGTGAGAAGCCAGCACAAATATGTCACAAGATATCAGATAGCGTTGAGGTTCTGGTTGGAAGCCTTCAAAATGAATGCGCTCTTTTACAGAAGTTGCTTGTGCCTGTGCTTCAAATAGCTGTTTATCAGGGCCATTTCCTACCAAATAAAGATGGGCTTGGGGAAAATCTGAGGCAATTTGTTCAAAGGCAGCAATTAACTCAGCAATTCCCTTGCGTTGATACATCCCGGCGACAGTGGCGATCGCTGGATGCTGTAATGGTAAAGGTTGATAATCTTGGATTTGTCGGGTGCGAGGACTGCCTAAAGTTCCGTTACATACCACCCGCAACTTATGTTCTGGAATACCACGCCTAATCATAGAATCACATACAGCCTGACTGACAGCAATTACTCTGTCAGCTAAACCCATCAGCAAGCTAGCACGCTGAAATTCATTGTGGACTGTAGAAACTAAAGCATATTTGCGTCCCTTAAAAATGCGTGCTAATATTACCCCCGTCATCATGTGAGCATGAACAATATCCGGCTGAAATTCAGCTGCGATCGCTCGGTAACGTATAGCTGCTTTAATCGTATTTAGCAATTTTCTGCTTTGGTCTAAGTGGTAATGTTTGACACCACAAAGCTCTAGTAAAGCCTCGTATTCTCCACCAGCAGAAACAACCGCTACCTCATAACCAGATTTTGCCTGTAGACAAGCCATATCCACAGCCACATTCACAATACCGTTACCTATTTCTTGAACGTGGTTCAAAATATGTATGATTCGCATAAGCTGTGAAATGTGTATAAAAAATAAGGATAAGTAACTGAATAGAAATCAACATAATTTTTGAAGTCTTCAGCGACAACTAAAAAGTAGTCAGTAGTGCGTAAAATTGACCACTTTCTACTGATGAAGAGCGCTTCTAACCAGTTACTTAGCTTAAAGACTTATTCAGTAACGGCTCGATAAATCGGGGTAAAACTTCAAAATTTTGAATATGTTATTTCAAGTCGCTACAGCCTTATTTTCTATTTCTCAATACCCTGGTATCGAACTCTAGTACATCACAGCAGATATATAAATCCCATTTCACACAGCAGTCAAAACAGAGAATAAAAGTCTTTTTATTTTTGAGTTTCAAGTACTCCATCCAGATTGAAGCAACTCAAGCTAGTAACGTCCTCATCTAGTACTGAGAGTTCGACTGGGCGCTCATGGGCAAGTCCACCAGTGGCATAGAATCTAATTCTAAATTCTGAAGACTGGCGCTTTTATTCTGGGCATTTTGCCAGACATCATAGTAAAACTCAATCAATACAAGTTTACGAACCTGAGAATTGTTTCCCTGAGAGCGGCGTGATGAAATAGCAGTTAGCAAAAACTTCCAAGACCGAGGAGAAAGTATAGATGGATCTATCATTGAAAGAAAACTCTTGAGATTTTTTTGCTTCAGTGCAACTAAAATCCAATGGAGTCTTAGGTAATTTTTTATATCCTGAAAGACAGGAATCTTTGAGCGATGTTGCTCATTTACCAGGGCGTAAATTTTTTCCTTCATTAAAATATTTGTCGCCAACCGCCGAGACAAAGAAAACTTCTGATTATACGCACCCGGCCAAATAGTGCGGTAGGCAAGACACTGGTTGAAGAAAATAGCATCGCCAAACTGAGCAATCCGAATCCAGGAATCGATGTCATCACAGTTAGCATCGAGTGTGGAGTCCCAACCGCCACTTTGGAGGAAAGCATCACGTCGACAAGCTACTTGCACAGGTGTGCCAAAGGGTACAAGCTCTAAAAGCATCCCGTAATGAATATCGGCTTGGGGGATATAAAAAGCTAAACCGGGGCCAACTTGGGGGGTGCGAGAGAGTTCAACTTCATTGCCATCCACCTGAGCCGCCACACAAGAGCAGATTACAGCATCGGGACGAAGGGCGATCGCCTTTGCCATCTCTTCTATGCAGTTAGGCGCTAAATAGTCATCATCATCTAAAAACTTAATCCAGTCGCCGCTAGCTTTGGCAACTCCAGCATTTACCGTTGCTGCATGACCAAGGTTTACTTCGTTACGATGGTAAACAACCTTATCCCCTAAGCTTTTGAGATAGGTTTGGGTGTCATCATCAGAACAATCGTCAGCAACAACCACCTCGCACTCGATTGTTTGGTTACGAGCCGAATTAATTGCTCTTTTCAGCAAATTCAAGCGATTATAGGTACTGATGACGATACTAAATCTCATAAATTTTTCCTTTGTAGTACGGCATTCTGCAATATAGCTTCGATCTTTAAGCTGTTGTATCAGTACAATTATCAATCCTAACAAGTAGACTGAAATAGGATTATCGATTTATCATTGATGATCGTGAGTTTTTTTAAGCAGACAGAAAGACTATGAACGCTCAAGAGATTATCCGCTCCATTGAAGCGGAACAGATAAAATCGAATGTGCCCGACATTTATGTGGGTGACACTGTAAAAGTGGGAGTGAAAATCAAGGAAGGCGAAAAATACCGCGTGCAACCCTACGAGGGAGTTGTGATTGCCAAGCGCAATGGCGGCATCAACGAAACTATTACAGTTCGTAAGGTTTTTCAAGGCGTGGGCGTTGAGCGGGTATTTCTGTTGCATTCTCCCCGAATTGACAGCATTAAAGTGTTACGTCGCGGTAAAGTCCGACGTGCTAAACTGTATTATCTCCGCGATCGCGTAGGTAAAGCAACCCGAATCAAGCAACGGTTTGACCGCCCTTTGTGATTCGTCCTTGAAAAGTATGGGAGAAATCTCAAGCTGCAAGCGGCATCTGCCGCTGACTTGTTTTAAGGGCAAAATTAAGGTATGATATAAATCGCATATTGCGTTAAACTGAAATTTAGTTCAGCGCAATCACTGAATCAAAAACAGCTTGTGCGCTCTTAGTTCAGTTGGTAGAACGCAGGTCTCCAAAACCTGATGTCGGGGGTTCAAGTCCTCCAGGGCGCGCTCAAGAGCAAAAAAACAAAGCCCGAAATAATTACGCAGCTGCTAATATAGCAGTTAGCGCTAATAATTTCGGGTAAACTTATTGTATTTGCAGTTGTTTTGCTTCCAGTAAGTAAAATAGAGTCGAAACTGCAAACCTAGATGACAATTAAACAGGATCTAGTATAAGAAACGGGGGATAAACGGTCGTGGCCAAAAAAAGTGAAGCAGAATTGCCAGAAACCACAAATGGGTTTAGCTTTGGCAACTTCATCCAGGGAACCAAAGAAGAACTTGAAAAAGTAGTTTGGCCCAGTCGGAAACAGATAGTGAGCGAATCCGCCGCTGTATTGTTAATGGTGGCACTCTCCGCATCTTTGATATACTTGGTCGATGGATTGTTTCATTGGGCAGCAAAACAGGTGTTCTAATGAGTTTTGCAACAGATGAACCACGCAACTCAACGTTGCAGTCAGAAGAAACAGCAGAAGCAGCAGAAGCAGCATCAAAAGAAGCACGCTGGTATGCAGTACAAGTAGCTTCAGGCTGTGAAAAGCGTGTAAAGACTAACTTAGAGCAACGCATTCAAACTTTTGATGTAGCTGACAAAATTATCCAGGTAGAAATTCCGCAGACGCCAGCGGTGAAAATCCGTAAAGATGGCAGTCGCCAGCATACAGAAGAAAAAGTTTTCCCTGGTTATGTGCTGGTGCGGATGATGATGGATGATGATACTTGGCAGGTGGTACGCAACACCTCTCATGTAATTAACTTTGTCGGTTCAGAACAAAAACGTGGTAGCAGCAAGGGTCGCGGTCATGTCAACCCCATACCACTGAGTTCTTCAGAAGTTGAACGTATATTCAAACAAACCAGCGAACAAGAAGCTGTTGTCAAAATTGACATGGCTACTGGTGATAAGATAATGGTGCTTTCTGGTCCATTTAAAGACTTTGAAGGTGAGGTGATTGAAGTCTCTCCAGAACGGAGTAAACTTAAAGCCTTGCTCTCAATTTTCGGCAGGGATACACCAGTAGAATTGGAATTTAATCAGGTAGAGAAACAGAGTTAAATACAAATGGCGAAGAAAGTAGTGGCGGTCATTAAACTGGCCCTGAATGCTGGAAAAGCCAACCCAGCACCGCCAGTTGGTCCCGCCTTGGGTCAACATGGTGTCAACATCATGATGTTTTGTAAAGAGTACAACGCCAAAACAGCAGACCAAGCTGGAATGGTGATACCTGTAGAAATTTCGGTTTTTGAAGACCGGAGTTTTACATTCGTACTCAAAACGCCACCCGCATCAGTACTGATTCGGAAGGCGGCGAAAGTTGAAAAAGGCTCAAATGAACCCAACAAAAAGAAAGTTGGGTCAATTACCAAAGCACAATTGCAAGAAATAGCCCAAACCAAACTCCCTGACCTCAATGCCAACGACATAGACGCGGCAATGAAGATTGTAGCAGGAACGGCTAAAAATATGGGTGTAACAGTTACGGATTAGTCATTAGTCATTGGTCATTAGTCATTGGTAAGTGACGAAGGACAAATGACAAAGGACAAATAACCAAAAATTATCGGGGGAGAGGCGAGGCTTCGGAATTACCCCAGGAGAAAAAAATGGCAAAAATATCACGTCGTTTGCAGGGTCTGCAAGCAAAAGTAGAAGATAAGGACTATCAACCCCTAGAGGCTTTAGCCCTTCTTAAAGACACAGCAACAGCTAAATTTACCGAAGCTGCGGAAGCGCATATCCGGTTGGGAATTGACCCCAAGTATACAGACCAACAGTTGCGGACAACGGTAGCACTGCCCAAAGGTACAGGACAAATCGTTCGGGTGGCGGTGATAGCCAGAGGCGAAAAGGTAAAT
Organism: Nostoc sp. DSM 114167; assembly: GCF_052692655.1. NCBI lineage: Bacteria > Bacillati > Cyanobacteriota > Cyanophyceae > Nostocales > Nostocaceae > Nostoc > Nostoc sp. DSM 114167. The sequence goes on along the minus strand of NZ_CP195116.1, from coordinate 26,842 downwards.
GAAGCTAGCAGTGCTGGTGCTGATTTAGTTGGTTCAGAAGAACTGATTGACGAAATCCAGAAAGGTAGACTGGATTTTGACAAGCTGATTGCCACACCCGATGTGATGCCACAGGTGGCAAAGCTGGGTAAGTTGCTTGGACCGCGTGGTTTGATGCCATCGCCCAAGGGTGGAACTGTAACATTTGACTTAGCAAGTGCGATCGCAGAATTCAAAGCAGGTAAATTAGAATTCCGAGCTGACCGAACTGGTATTGTCCATGTTATGTTTGGTAAGACAACCTTCTCGCCTGAAGATTTGTTAGTTAACCTAAAGGCATTGCAGGAAACGATTGACCGCAATCGTCCTTCAGGAGCTAAAGGTCGTTATTGGCGCACATTTTATGTGTCAGCCACAATGGGGCCATCAATTAAAGTTGATATCAGTGCCCTACGAGATTTGAAACTGAGCCAAGCAGCTTAATTTTTAGTCATTAGTTCTTAGTCATTTGTCATTTGTAAAGGCAAAGGGCAAAGAACAAAGGACGAATGACAAATGACTAAATTAAATAGGCAAAGCCGGAGACAGCAGGTGCTAATAACTTAATATCCTGCCGAGGTTAAAACTCTAATTGTCAGAATTACCACCCACAAAGGTGTGATAACTATGGCGTCAAGAGTCTTACTACCAACCCCGGCTATATTAGCTGGGGTTTGTTGTTTGGGTTCAGGTTGAGAAAAAACACACAACTAGGGCACTTCCCCGATTGTTTTAAGGAGGTGAGATTGGAATGGGTAGAACACTAGAAAATAAACAAGAAATAGTAGCTGACCTCAAAGAAACTTTGAGTGCGTCAACTCTGGCACTGGTAATTGATTATCAGGGGCTAACAGTTTCGGAAATCACAGACTTACGGCGGCGGTTACGTCCCAGTGGCACTGTTTGTAAGGTGACAAAGAACACCTTAATGGGCATTGCTATCAAAGACGATGAAAAATGGCAGCCTTTGTCAGAATTGCTTAATGGTTCTTCCGCCTTTTTGCTGGTAAAAGATGATTTTTCATCGGCAATTAAGGCATACCAAGAATTCCAAAAAGTCACCAAGAAGACAGAACTTCGCGGTGGTGTACTGGAAGGTCGCCTACTCAAAGAACCTGATGTCAAGGTATTAGGAGACTTGCCATCTAAGGAACAACTCATCGCCCAAATTGCTGGGGCTATCAACGCTTTGGCTACCAAGATTGCTGTGGGTATCAACGAAGTTCCTGGTTCGCTGGCTCGTGCTTTGCAGGCTGTGGCCGACCAAGAGCAAAGTGGTGGTAGCGCCGAAACCGCTGCTGTCCAAGATAGTGGCACTGAAACTGCTGCTGAATAGACTTTGTGGTTCATCAGTCAAAAGTCAAAAGTCTATAGTTAAAGACCAATGACCGATGACAAATAAATAATCAAAATTACAGGAGTTATATCAATGTCTGCTGCAACCGATCAAATTTTAGAACAACTAAAAGGTCTTTCTTTGCTGGAAGCTTCTGAGTTAGTCAAGCAAATTGAAGAAGCTTTTGGTGTAAGTGCTGCTGCACCTGTTGGTGTATCGTTCGCAGGCCCTGGTGCTGCTGCTGCTGCGGCTCCTGAAGCCGTAGAAGAGCAAACTGAGTTTGAAGTGGTTCTCGAATCAGTCCCAGCTGATAAGAAGATTGCCGTGTTGAAGATTGTCCGCGAATTGACCGGTTTGGGTCTGAAAGAAGCTAAAGACTTGGTGGAAGCTGCGCCCAAGGCAGTTAAAGAAGGTGTTGCTAAGGATGCTGCTGAAGATGCTAAGAAGCGCATCGAAGAAGCTGGTGGTAAGGTAACTATCAAGTAGTCACAATTCTATTACCACTTTTTTATTAAGGAGCCTAAGTTAGGCTCCTTTTTTTCTAGAACCGCAAAGTTTTCTGTTGCATATAAAACAATACGGTTCAGTTAAGGCTAAAAGTCTGTTACCAAAGTCAATTTTTTAACGAACCGCCAAGGCGCAGAGTACGCAGAGAGAAGAAAGAGATGCTTAACTGAACTGTATTGGCATATAAAAATACTATTAAGTATTAGAACGCTCATTTGTTGTAAAAAGAATAAGGGTTATATTAAGTTGGGTTGATTTGCTTTCTTACCCATTGACGAAATGCTTTAAGCGTTGGACTTCTACCTAAAGTTCGGCTCTGTTCGACAAACTGGGGAATTTCTTTAACAATGGGCAAGTTGGGAAAATTAGAACTAATTTCAGACTCAATGTATTTGCCATCCTGAAGAATATTAATTTGTAGCTTGCCATTTTCATATCGCCACAGTTCAGGAACTCCTAATGCTTCGTAGGCATCCAGTTGAGTTTTGGAAGTCACATCAACTTCAATTGCAAGGTCAGGTGGCGGGTCAACCCTCAAGTCTATTCGCTCTTTACCAATCATTTGAGCATGATTTTGAATGTAGAAAGAATCATCAGGCTCTACAACAAAAGCCATATCTTCACGTTTGAAAGTGGTTGAGCCAAATGTTTCACAGTCAATTTCTAACTCTTCCAACAGAATTTTCACCAAATCCCCAATGATAACTTTGGCTTTTTCATGCTTGGGTAATGGCATTCTCATCTCCAAAGTTCCCTGGCTGTAAGCCAATCGAGTGGCTCGATGGTCGCCAAGTTCTTCTAAAATTGCCTCAAATTCTTGCCAGCTAACATCGTGGAGTATTACTCTATGTCCCGGCGGAACACTTAATTGTCGCAATTGAAGTGTTACCATTACTTCCCATTCAAATTTCAGGTTTAGATTGTAAAAGCCAAGATGTAACTATCCTAGCAAAAAATAATCTTGAAACATCAAATCTTTTATTTCTGATATGTGCAAAAACGAAGTTTTGTGACTTTAGTGATATTTTAGGGAAAGCTATAACTGTAGCTTCTCTATTAGAACAAGGTTGAGAAATAGTTATAGATTTAAATGGGTTAATTTGGACTAAAAACGTAACACCTATAGATGGTGAAATTTGGGCTTATAAAAACATAGATACTATATATCCAGACTTAAATATTTTTGCTTTACATTGGAGAAATTTAGAAAAGAGAGACGAACTAAATGCTAAAACCCCACAAGAAGGTGAACTGATAATTTTAAGACAACGTAGCAAAGTAACCCACATTGTTCAAATGCTGAACAATCAACTTTATCCTGACAAAAATGCTGGAGATGAATTTAATATTTATCGGATTGTCCAAGTAGTTTGGATGACGGATAATTGGGATCATCCTCCAGATAAGAATACAGTATTTGGTTATGATATTAATTTCCCTCCCAATGGAAAAGCAATAAAGTTGAAAAATATACAAGGATTCCAAGAACGGTGGAATATAGAAGGATTAACGTTTCAACAGCACGTTCAAAACCTATTAAATATTAATTAACAAAAAGCCTTGCACCTTTAAGTGCATGGCTTTGATTTGAAATCAATCTAAAATTACCTGCCCCTTCTATGAATAACTCGTTCAGCAACCTTTTCCGACACACTAGAGATGGTCATATTTTCGGTGGAAAGAACCAACGCCAAGAGTGAACGTTGCAAATAATGTATAGTGTATAATTCATACAATTAAAATTATGTCAAGCCATTGACCCGATCAGAAAATTTTAGGGCTTTGAGGTTCCTGTTTCTGGCTGGATCATAATAGGCACTGCGCCTTTTTCAGAACCAATAATTACCAGCTTAGAATTATTAGATTGAGCTAGCTTTTCTGTGGCTTCAATCGCTCGTAATTGCAGCACTTGGTTGCTAAGTCCATTTGAGAGAATTTTTTGGGAATCAGCTATACCTCGCGCTTCAATCAGCTTTCGTTCTGCCTCTTGACGCTCTTTCTCTAAAACAAATTTCATCTGCTGATTTTCTTGCTCTGTCTTGAGTTTATTTTGAATTGCAGCTTGTAGAGTATCAGGCATTTTGATGTTTCGTAAAAGAGCTTCCTCAACGATGAAACCCAAAGCTGGTATCTCTTGGGTAAGTTGTTGGTCAATTTTTTGGGCGATTTCTTGGCGTTTGGTAGAGTAAATAGCATTGGCTGGGTAATTTGCCGTGATGGCGCGGACTGTAGAGCGGAATCTGGAAATTACCAGTTGAGTTTCATCAGTTCCAATTGTTTTATATACTGTAGCTGCCTTTTGCGGATCGAGCTTGTACTGAAGACTGACATCAAGATTTAGGCTCAAACCTTCTTGGGATGTTGCATCGACATTTTCCTTTATATCCTTAAGGCGAGTAGAAAAATTCAGCACCTTGCTAAAGGGGTTAAGCAAGTGGACACCAGGATTAAGAGTAGTTTCGGAAACCTCACCAAAGAAATTGACGACACCGACATTACCAGGTGGGACAATCACCAAAAGCCTAGACAAAGAATTCAGTACTGCAATACTGCCAATCAATATCATAATTCCACGTATTGCTAAACGCGACCTTTCACTAGATATCTTATCTGTATTGAGATAAACGAGAATTGCAATTAGGCTAGTTACAAGAGAGACTATAAAACCCATGAGTTTTTTGTGTGTAGTTAAGACGAATTTGCTTAATCACATAATTCCCAAACGCTTTTATGAAATTCATATCATTTCAGACAAGTTAGAGGTTTACAAATCTTTTTACAGATTAAAAAAGATTCCCGACTTTTCTCAGAAGTCAGGAATCTTAGCTTTGGAGCGATGCCGGCGGCAGGCATTGCCTGCGCTACTCTACAATTAATTCAAAATCAAAAATTATACCAATTCAATTTGCAACACATCCTTGGGTAAAGACGCGATGAATCGCGTCTCTACAAATTGCGATGCATCGCGTCTCTACAAATGGTCTATTTGTCGCATTACTTTTTCAAATTGGTATTACTTGCCGTTGCCGTTACTACCATTGCCATTGCTGTGAATGACACGTTCAGCAAGCTTTTCTGGTACTTCCTGGAGATGGTCGTATTCCCAGTGGAAGGAACCAACGCCGAGAGTGAGCGATCGCAGCTCTACAATAAAATTCTGCATCTCTGCTTGTGGTAAGTATGCAGAGACATTATCCCAGCCTTGCCAATCGTTTCTGCCTTCATAGCCTAAAATTTGCCCCCGTCTACCACTCAACAGTTGCAGCACTTTGGAGGTAAATTCGCTCGGTGTGGTAACATCTACCCGCAAAATCGGTTCTAACAAGGTAGGTTCTGCTTGGGGTATCCCCGTTTGCATTGCCAATCGGGCAGCTTGCTTAAATGCTTGTTCGGAACTATCAACGTTGTGATACGAACCATTAGTCAGAGTTACCGCCACATCCACTATTGGGAAGCCTAAAGGCCCGTGTGTCAAAAATTCCCGCACGCCCATTTCTACGCCAGGAATGTACTGTTTAGGAACCACGCCACCGACAATAGTTTCATTAAAGTTAAAACCTGTTCCGCGTGGTAGGGGCTTGATTTCGAGAAAAACGTCACCAAACTGTCCGTGACCACCGCTTTGGTGTTTGTAGCGCCCATGAACTGAAGCCACTGTTTTGCGGATGGTTTCTTTGTAAGGCACTTGTGGTAAGTGGGTTGTCATTGGCAAATTATATTTGCGGCGCAGTCTGTCTAGGGCGACTTGTAAATGAATTTCGCCTTGACCCCACAAGATAACTTCGTGGGTATCGCCGTGTTGTTCCCAAGCAAGTGAGCAGTCTTCTTCTAACAACTTGGTGATGGCACTGCTGAGTTTGACTTCATCGTTGCGCTTTTCTGGTGTAATGGCGAGGGCATACACTGGTTCCAACTCTACAGCTTTGGGTAATTTTATTACCGACTGCTGTTCTATAGAGATTGTATCGCCCGTCTTGATTCCTTCTAAACGGCTCAATGCAACAATTTCACCAGCACTAACTTGGTTAACTGACTGCTGTTGCTGTCCCATGAGGCGGTAAATTCCACCAGTGCGAATGCCATTGAGGACGATGCCATCAGTTAATTTGCCGCGCCAAACACGCACCAGAGAGAGTTTGCCACCTTGGGGAGTGTAGTAAGTTTTTAATACCTGCGCTAAAGCTGTATCACCTTTGATGTTTTTTAAACGACGTTCTGCTGTAGTTTCAGGTTCGGGGGCTTCTCGTAACAAGGCTTCTAATAGAGGTCTAACACCATAATCTTGTTCTGCTACACCAAAGAAAACGGGCACTACTAAATCTGCCCCTAATTCCATTTTTAAATCTTTGAGGATTTCCTCTTGGGGTGGTTCGATGTCTTCTAAAAGTTCTTCGAGTAAATGGTCGTCAAAATTTGTTAAAGCTTCGAGCATTTCTGCCCGTGCGATATGTTCTTCTTCTTTTAAACTTTCGGGGAAGGGGATGGGGTCAGCTGGTGCGCCTGGATGATATTTATATGCCTGTTCGCTCACCATATCAATAAAACCGGTGAGTTGTTCCCCGTTCATGATGGGATATTGATGCGCTACCAGGGGACGGCTAGATACTGCTTTCAGGGCGTGCAACGTTTCTAGGACGTGAATATTTGCCCGATCCATTTTGTTGACAAAGACGAGGTGGGGAATTTCCCAATCGTCCAGGAATTTAAATAGAGGGGCAAGGGTGAGGACTCGTTCGCGGATGGGTTCGCAAACTACAATTGCTGCATCGACTCCGATTAAAGCGTTGTACGTTTCTTGAGCAAATTCTATACTCCCCGGACAGTCAAGAAAAGTGAAGCGAATGCCGTTATACTCAGTGCTAGCGGCGCTGACTTCTACACTCATGTGGCGATCGCGCGACTCGGCTGCACTATCTCCCACTGTATTGCTGTCCTTAACACTGCCTTTGCGGGAAATTGCCCCTGTGACAAATAACAAGCTTTCTAGTAAAGTGGTTTTTCCACTTAAATAAGGCCCGACAATTGCAACGTTCCGCGAACCCGATTTTACTTTTTCGTTCATAAAACCTCCCTTGCGGTAAGTTTTTTATAACCGCATGATTCTGTATATATCAAGGGTTAAAGAAGAATCCAGCTATTCTGAATTCAGGATTCATAAATCTTGACAGTAGCAAGTCCGCAAGCGTCTTAAACCGATTTATTTCTTTGCCAGTCGTACAGAATTCCAACTGAATTCTGGCTCCTGACTCCTGAATTCTATTTGAACAAAATGGTTCTCTGGAGTCAAAATTATCCCTTCTTTAATTCGTTATTATCCTCCCTTTAATCGAAAGTTAAAAAAATTGTAGCCTGTCGTAAGATTTAGCTTAAGAAAAATTAAGGATCGCAAATTTTTATCCCAAATCAAAAACTTTTGTAAAAAACTTTTTATCAAGTAAATTTAACTAAAAGTGTTGCGAGTCAGAAAATCAATGAGATTATCATTCTTTAAATATCGCATAGCAGGGTTAGTAAGTTTGATGCTGATTATGAGTATTTCCTCTCCCTCTCTTGCTCTATCTCCTCCTGTCGCCTCAAAGTTGGCACAATCTAATCCTAAAACTGCCGTAGACTGGTTAAACCAAGGCTTACAAGCAATTCAGGCGGGAAAGGTACAAGATGCGATCGCAGCTTTTAAACAAGCAGCTAAATTAGATCCGGCATTGGCACCAGCGCACTATAATCTGGGGTTAGCGTATCGACAAACGGGACAATTACAACCCTCTGCGGATGCATTTTATCGAGCAACACAAGCCGATCCGAAATTTGCTCCAGCTTTTGCTAATTTAGGCGGAGCGTTGTTAGAAGGCAATAATTTAAAGTTAGCTAACGATTATTTGCAACACGCCTTAGAACTCGATCCCAAACTCGGATTTGCCCACTATAACTTGGGGTTAGTACGAGAACAGCAAGGAGATTGCGAACGAGCGATCGCATCTTTTAAAAAAGCCGTAGAATATAGCAAAAATGCACCAGAACCTCCTTACCATATAGGGATGTGTTATCTTCAACAAGGTAAACTAGATCAAGCCAGAAGTGCATTCTATCAGGCATTAAAAATTAATTCCAAGTATCCAGAAGCTTACTACAATCTCGGTTCAATTTTTTTTCAACAACGTAAATTACAAGAGGCATTAGAGGCTTTTAGAAAATCAGCCGTAGCTAACTCTAACTATCCCAACGCTTATTATGGTGCTGGGTTAGTTTTTATCCAGTTACAGCAATATGGCGATGCAGTACAAGTATTGCAATTTGCTAGAGATTTATACAATGCTCAAAAAAATCCCCAATGGGCGAAAAATGCCGAGCAATTGTTACAACAAGCACAAAATTTAAATTACCAACCTCGCTGAGGCACAAAAACTTAATATTGCATAACATAAAACTATTGGGTTGACTCGCTGGTGTTGTCTGAACTTGTCCCGATTGGAAAAATGTATATGCAAAAGCGCCAGAAAAGTCGATTTTTATTTAGCGATCGCTGGCTCGATCGGCAATCAATTGTTCGCAACATGGAAGCCTTTCAAGACTTAATTGTGATTGTTTTGTGTTTGGGTTTGTTCGCCGTCATGCTAATCCAATTGTGGGGGATAGCTATCGCCCTCATGCAGCCACTAGACTATAAACATGTGACTGCAAAAATACTATTTGTGTTGATTTTAGTCGAGTTATTTCGACTATTAATGGTCTATTTGCAAGAACATAGTATCTCTGTAGGAGTGGCAGTTGAGGTAACAATTGTATCTCTACTGCGAGAGGTAGTAGTTCACGGAGCGCTGGAAATTTCTTGGGTTAATACGCTTGCAATTTGTGGTTTGTTATTTGTTTTGGGTGGACTACTCGTGGTATGTGCTAAGACACCACACATGGATTGTATGAGTGCTAATACTAAGTTTTGCCCGGTTGTGTATAGGGGAGGTAGAGAACGCCAAAACGAGTTGGAATTGCAGTATTCACGTCAATGTGACGAGAATCAACCGCTTGGATAAATTGTTATGAAAATGGGGAGTGGGAGAGACGCGATTCATCGTGTCTCTAGTAGTCTGTCAACCCAAAAATGCGCTTGTGAGGACTGGGGAAACGGGAAAGGGAATTCATGGTAAGGGATTTAAACCCTTTACCCCGCCAAGTTCACTTGGTGGACAAAAGAGTGGAGAGTGGTGAAAAAGTATTTTCCTACTCTCCACTCTTTTGTTTGAGACTATATCAGGAACTTGGATGGCTCTGAAATCTAAAAGGGTATAACCTACTTTTGCAAGGTACTTCCGACGTATTGAAATATACTCTTTTTGGAAGATGAATCGCTCTTTAAGGGTGAATATAACGTTAATTAGAAATTCTAAAAGAGGTTCAAGCAATGGCTACAAATACAGGTAACGGACAATCTCAAACAGCGATTAGCGACTTGGAGTATGATTTTATCACCGTTTTGCACAACAAGGCTGAAGCTGTTAAAGCTTACGATACATACATCAAAGATGCAGAACAAGTAGGTTCTCAACCTTGTGTAGAGTTGTTCCAAAAATTGCGGCAATCTGATATTGAACACGCACAAGAGATTCGCCAACATCTACAACAAGTGCTGCAACACGGTAAGATGTAACCCAGATTTTGAGTTTGTAGGCGTAAGCCTGTCGTAGACATCGCTTCTAGTTTAGTTTAGCTAAAACCAAAAGAGGCGATGTTTAAAACAGGCTATGACGCTCTCTACGAGACACTAAAAGCGTAGCTTGCTTCTTTGTTCGCGTAGCGTTCCGCAGGAAAGGAGTACGCTATCGGCGTCACACTTGCTGATTAAATTAGAGGCAAGCACTGCCCACTATAAGATAAACTAATTTTGGGCTGCTTGCTCTACTTGCGCCACCGTTAAATCGAGAGCCACCGCCACTTGTTCTACACTCAATCCCAATGCCAACAATCTGGGAATAGCTTCTAACTTAGCTTCCTGGCGACCTTCCTGGCGACCTTCCTGGCGACCTTCCTGGCGACCTTCCTGGCGACCTTCCTGGCGACCTTCTTCTAAGCCATCTGCCTTGATTGATTGATACATCCGCGTTTTTTTGAATTCGTCGTCTATACCCAACATTTCTGCTAACTCCTCTCGGCTTAACCGGGTAAATTTGTACAACAGAATAGTCTCTATCAATTCTACAATTTGCTTGCTGGTAGATTCATCTGCCAGTTGTTGCCTCGCTTGTAAGATCAATTCTCTACCTTTGTCAACAGCTGTCTCTTCTCTTTCGATAATTAATTTAACGATCGCAACTTGAAGTGAGTTCTCCCTCGTATCTAATTCATCTAGATAAATGCGTTGCACTTGTGAACTGTCTAGCAGCAATTGATATGGTAGCCGATCGTTTGGATCTAAATTTCGTTGCGGATAGATAACAACTGCACGCCAAAAATTGACTGATTCGTTTTGACGCAAGTAAAGAAAGATTTCGGCAAAGAAGCGTCTATAAAAATTTGCGTCTAATTGAAACTGAACTTCACTCTAGTAATTTGTGGGGAATGGGGAATGGAGAATGGGGACACTAATAAAGATCAAGAAGAGTAAAATCACCCCACGCAAGAGAAAACCAGCCATAGGGACGAAACAAGCGCAAGTCATCCCTTAGAGGAAAGCTTTCTAAGTGAAAAAGAAAAATAGTAATGTATAGTGCGCCATTTCGAGTAACACGAAATTTAAACATCAACTTGGCTCCCAATATTTACTTTTACCAGTTCTCGAAACAATAGCCGCGCCCCTTTAGCTGCAACTCGATTCCTGACAAGCTTCACCGGACGACCAGATGCTTTTTCAGCGTCTAACTGTTCGCCTAAAGTTTTACCAATCTCATTTTTAAGCCGCGATATCGCTTCGGCTCAATCCTGGTATAAACCCATTGCCAAAGCGATTTTCTACACAGATCCGACCCACCAACAACTTTGGTTTTTCGCTTATCACCGGATGCCTCTAGGTTTGGAGCAACTCCCAAAGCTTTCTGAAATCTCCTTAATGAAAGGTGGCGTTTGGTTGGTTTTTTAGAATTTCGCCCCTGGCGTATTCTTACTTCTGGTTTACCATCTGCACCCAGGAATCCTTCAATGGGGTAAATCTGGGAAATAATCACCGCAGTTAGGCGATCGCCAAATCCAAACTTTTTGAAAACTGCGCGGTAACGGTCAAATCGAGAGTCAGTAAGCAATTGGCGTAACTCTGTCTCGATGACGTGTTCCTCAAGCTGGAGGTCACAGATACGTTTTGCGTGTTCTCGAACTGTTTGGGTGATTCCCAAACCGACAGATTGAGAGTAGAGGCGGTCGTAGCGGCTGCTTTTCCGAACTCCAGCAAGCCAACCCCAGAGTAAAGGCGCAAGACCTGCTTCACCCCGTTTCGATCGCACCAGTGCCACCTCTGGAAACTGCCAAGCTAAATCTTGACGCGCACGATTTACGATCGGGGACTGAACGCGGTTGAGATGTGCCAGCCGCAAAACTAGTTCTCGAATTTTGACAATGGCGCGATCGCGAATTTGCACAAATCGCCGCGGGTCTTTCTGGTAATCAAAGTAGTAACAAGCCAGTGCCAACGCATCGGCATCATCGTCTTTATCTGGGAGCGCTAGGTGATTAGCTCGATAATTTCTCAACTCCTTGTGACCAACTAGCCGCACTTCTACACCGGCGCGGGCCAAGTGAGTGCCCCAAAGCTTGCTGTAGTTGTTGCCAGTTGGCTCTAGCAGTGCGATGTCCGGCTTGAGCGCGAGTAAATCTTGAATACCCTTGGCGTTAGCGCTTAAGCAAAAAAACGGACATTCATAATAAAATTGACGTGGATCTTCGGGCTTATCCGTGAGCAGACAAGCTGAAACTGAGGACTTGCTAACATCAAGTCCCAAAATTTTAATCATTCAGTTCCTCCTGGGTGGTTCTGTTAACCCTGATGCCATGCCTGCGAATCACCCGAAGGCCACAACAGCCTAATTCACTCTCAAGGCAATGCCGCAGCGCGAACTGCGGCGACATAGGGAGGGAACAGCACAGTTACAGCAGCCGAGCTTATGAAGTTCAGAAAGCCATTAAAGCTTGATTCAACAAAAAAGCCCTAAGCTGTTGTGTGTATGTGCTGTACGTCGGATTTGGAGTCCGTCCGCGACGTGAGATTAACTCACGTTTCGGCTACCGGACAAAGTAGCCCACGCTGTTAGCGCGATCGCAATTACGATTCATCAGGCGGTTATAGGCTTTCGAGAGTGGTGATAATTATCGCTGCATCTTGTTGCAGTATTTCTTGAGTGTCTTCTGTGGCATTTTCACATTTTGAAATAAACTCAATTAAGTTTTCTAACTGAGCTTTAGCCCTAAGTAGTTTGTGCCATTCAATGTAGTAATCCCAAGATGGATCTGGTTGGGTAATATTATTAGTCATTACATATAATCCTCATCATCTTCGTCATAATTGTCGTCTTCTTCATCTTCGGTTTCGGTGACAACTTCACTTTCTACAGTCACAGCAGTAAGCAAATTTCTGAATTGAGGCATTGAAGGAGCAGCAGGATTTAGACCTTGAGCTTTTAAGAATTCGGCTGTTGCATCCCATTCTTTGCGTAATGTATTTAGCTTCTTTTCTAATTCAGTACATTCGCGCCAAATTTTACTCCTCTCATCGTAAAGGTCTTCGGCTTTTTTTCCGACAATTCTTTTAGCTCTTTCTCGCAACTCTTCTACAATTGACTCAATAGATTCTCCTTCATTTAATTCAACTGAAAAACCAATTCGCTCGTTGCTGTAGCTGCCAATTGAAATTAGAAAGTGTGCGTGGATTGTTTTAATTTTCATAAGTGTGTGCTATTTTTTACTTGTTTGAATCGATTAATCAATTGCGATCACACTCCTCTGACCGCGATCGCTTTTAACTTTTGAACGGCTCCATAACTCTGCTAGCAATCCCAGACACAAAGCCCAGCGACACGCCACACCAGACGTAAGAAGGTCTAACAAAGAGAGTGGCGATACCAATAACACCAGACCAAAACAGACCGGTTGCTAATATCTTCAATCCTTTACCCTGTTCATGGCTATTGAGGGCTTGGGCAATGATCCGCGAGTTCTCCAATGAGGTAGTAATTTTGAGAATATCCGCTTGGCATTCGCGCTCAATTCGCGCGATCGCATCTCGATCCGCCTTGACTGGAGACGTTGCCATTTTGGTAAGCACCAAACCCAGCACTTCGTTACCATCCATTCCTCTGTCCCTCCTCTAAAATTTGCTGCAATCGCTGTTTGCCTTTCTGCCACTGCCCGCCCCCCAGCCGCAACACATCTTCTATAACGTGAGTTTCGCCCTTGACTTCAAGTAGCGACTTCACAGCTAAATAGAAGTCCTTGGTAACTGAAGTTGAAGTTTGAAGTTCATGACTCCGATCCGCGCTCGGCTCTTTGTACAAGTGTTCCAGACTTGTGGTTAGCTCCTCCTTAACTTCCTTAGGGTAAGTCGGTGCGTCGCCGTAAACTTCGTAGAGCGCTTGCTCTTGCTGCTGGGTATGCAGTGCAAATTCAGTTTGTTCTAGTTCTTGATTCATGGCTGCAAGTGCTGCGCGTCGGGCATCCTGCACAATCAGCCGGCGCGACTCCTGGACAAGTTGCACTGATGCAACAAGCGCCAAGCTGTAGCTAATTCCCTTTGCGATCGCGGGAACTGGAGAAAGTGCAGTCAGCCAAAAAGCTGTTGCACTAGCTAGCAAACAGTTGGTTTTTAACCACCTATCAGCCATGACAGCATTCCTCCCAGAACAATCGAAACTGCGATCGCAATCAGCAAGGCGTAATAATCCGGCTCAGACAGTTTGAGAAAGGGCCTAACAGCATCATCTGTGAGCAAGGCGATAGCCAGCCCAGCGCCGGACATAATATAGACAACCCACATCACACGAAACAAAGCAGGATGCAGCGCCCCTAGCCAAGCCACAAAGCTAGAGGCGATACACCCCAAAAGGAACCAAGCCCCCAGGTGTACCGCCTTTGCCATTAGTATTTTTCCTTGACCTTGGCTTTGAGTTCGTCAATCCGTTGCTGTGCTTTGTTTTCGGCGCGGTCTAGACCAAAACCTAACTTTGCGTATTCTGGTCTGAGGGCGTGCAGATGTCTAGCTGTGGAAGCGTCAGCGCGTTTTTTGGTGAGCTCGCTGTCTGCGACTCCCTTGATGTAGGTACGATGGGCAGTGTGTACCTGTGCATCAGATTGTTCAAGTTTTTTGAGCGATTTGTAAGCGCGTTTCGCCTGGCGCGCTTCTTCTGTTTTTTGGGTTGCAATTCGCTTGAGTGCATCAGCCTCAGCCTTATTAAAGTAACGTGGTGTATCATTGACGGGTGCTGTCCTGACAGTCTCCCAACTCCCCGCATTCACTGGGTTAATGACGGTTGGATCTGTTGGTGACAGTACCCGATTTTTATCTATTCCGTGGCCGCCCGCGGAAAGCGTTGATTCATTACTTTTGTTGCTGGACTTTGCAGCGCTGGTAATTCGTGCAAGGATTCCCATTGTTTACTCCTATCTACAAACTTGGTTTTTGACTTTCTCAAGCTGTTGGCTTTGGGCCTTCATCTCGCGCAGTTGCACTTGATCCGCGCTTTGGTAAGTGGAGATTGCACCCATGCTTAAGCCGGCGACTAATGCAGCTGCAAGCATGACTAAAAAAGCAGCGAGATTATTCCCGGCTGGCGTGGGTTCTGGTATATCTGGGTAAAATTCCCCGGTGAATGGTACAACTTTACTGGTGCGTTGCTGTTTAGTCTGTTTCATCTCCTCCCTCTAGCAACATCGGCTGATATGTGGGTAAGAGTAGATGCTCGGTTCCCGCGTTCAGGGCGGCGCGGAATGACAACTCGACTATTTTGCGTTGTTCGGGTGTGGGATTAAACCGCATCTGTTTTATCCGTTGCAAGGTGCGACCGGGTAACTGTCGGTAATATTCATTTGCTAGTCGCTGTGCGTCCTCCTCTAATAGCGACTCAAGTAAATCGGGTGCGTCGGATTCTGCATCAAATTCTGCATCATCCTCAGTTGCGTTTTTCGTTGCACGGCGGCTGTGCAACAGTTCAATTCCCGCTTCAGTCCAGAGTTTCTGCTTGTGTTCATCAACCACAAGGTGAACATCAATTTGAAATACCCCAGGATGTCGGCTTAACCACGAACGAATGGTACTTTCTGGGATGCCAGTCAATCTGGCGGCTTCAGGAGTGGTGTGCAGTTGCTGTGTCATTTCTGCCGCATTGCTGAGTAGATTTTTGTACTGTCTCCTCGTAACAAGGTGGACTGCATGGAACGCTGTACACACCTAGCTCAAATAATCGGCAGATGCCGCAGTCTTTACAGTCTCCTTTACTGCTGCTCATAGTTCTGCCCCCATCTGACTTGGGAAATTATTGCTTCCATAACTCCTCCCTGGTCGGAGAGTGAAAGCTCATCTCTCATCTGTTTTGCAACATCAAAAATTTGCCCCCGAACATCTCCCTCTAGCTGGCAACCAATGTGTGATGCCAAAACGGTGAGAATAACCAGTTTTTCTCGTTTGGTCATTTTTTCAAATGTGCTGCCATACTCCTCTTGCAGTCTTTCTAAAAGTGAATTGTCGCCGGGGGTGTAAGCGGTGTAGTAGCCTAACGGCTTGCTCATTTGGTAAAATCTCCTCATTGATAATTGATAAATTTCCATTTGCATTGAACAAGGCGATCGCTTGCGAGCAGTGATTGCCTTTTTATTTGGGCATCAGTCAAAGGGTATTCCGCGCAAGGTCAAGGCGCGGGTGCTTGCTCCGGTTGCAACGCAAAGGGTTAGGCGTTGGGGAGATTTGTTTTATGGATTTACGGATATCCATTAATCCATAATATTGCATATCTAGATATACTAGTCAATAATGGATTTCTGGATATGCAATAATCGAGGTATTCACCAATGGAAATAAAAAATGGTAGGAAAAGGTCGTCCGAGGTCAGGCAGAGAGACCAAAGGAGTCAGTTTAAAAGTCAACCCCGAAGCTTGGGAACTCTTTCAGAGACTAGCGCAGAGCATGGGGCTTACTCGCTCGGAACTTCTGGAGAAGATAGCAACAAAAGAGATTCCCATACCTCAAGATCATTCACAAACAGCTCAATACCTGGGAAAATAATCAGCCAGCTAGTTGACGAGACTGAAAAGCAGCTGGCCTACCACGAAGAACAAGCAGAGATCCTAAGAAATAGGCTCAAAGAGCTAAAAGAAGTAAGCATAAACCACAAAGAATAAAGCCGTTTACCTGCTTGGGTAGACGGCTTTATTCGTGGCTATCGCCTCACTTCAAACCGGAGTGCGATCGCCACGAACTGCTGCTTTAGTAATGAACTCCAGTAAAACTTGAAGTTAAGCGATGACTAACAATATTCAGAGTTACAAGGAAGAATTCAAATACAAATACGGGTATCCTCTGATGCTTTCATCAAGAGAACCCGTAGATGGTGGAATGAGTTGCTCTACCAACTCAATTCACTATGGAAATTCTACTCACGATTGCTTTATTTATTGCATTCTTCTTTCTGTTTAAACAAGAGAAGGCTTTGGGGAAATATGCACAATCTACAATACTGTTTACACGGGCTGTAGACCAATACCAAGAAGCAGTAGAAGGCTACAAGGAAGTTATAGCTGAATACCAGCAAGCTATAGAGCTTTTCACACAAGAGATAACAGAGTATGAATTATTACTCAAAGAACACGGCATAAATAAACCCAACGCTGAACCTACCCAACAACTAATCCCCCCGCCCCCGCCCCAATTCAGTTCACACAAACAATCACAATCAAAAACGCCACAAACCCAACCTTCTCCAATTCCACCCAAAGATATGCCATTGCCAAACTTGAAAGCAATGAAGAGACAACCTAGTAAACCAAAAGCAGTATCCAAGAATAGCCCACTATACAGAGAATTTCTTCATTTACTCAACGGTAATGAAGAAACCGCCAATCGGTTGATTATACGTCAACAGCAATTGAACCCAGACAAATTAGATAACTGGATTTTAGAAAAAGTTATTGGCGATTTAAAACGTGATCGGCGTGCTTGATTGACCAAAGCGCTCGCCTCACTTCAACTCGGAGTGCGATCGCCACGAAGATGTTACGGGGTGCGAAGCATGAAAGTGATTCTAAAAATCAGTACCGGACAAATAGCTGAAACAAGGGAATTAATCGGCGTTCTTGAATTGCCCCAATTCATTTTCAGCAAAGGACATCTTTACCAGCTAGTAGAGCGAAATCTCTCAGAGGCAACTTACCACTGGGAGGAATGTTTTCTAATGCCAAATGACCAATGACTAATGACCAATGACTAAAGCAAAACTCTTATCAAAGGCAGTTCGGGCTAGAAGCCTCGCCGTCTACGAGCTAGACCAGCTCATCAGCTACATCCGCACCATTGACTCAGACCTGCAACCGCATCAAGCGATCGTGCTGACAGCATTTGTCTTAGCCGATCTGCCAAACCTATTCAAGCAAAATCCTGAGTTAGTGGATCGCATAAAAGAGATAGCAGCGAATATCAAGCAAAAGAATACTCGCAATTGATCAAAAAAACCAAAAAGCCACCGTTAGATTTAGCGATCGTGGTGGCCTTCTGAAAAACAAACTAATAGTATTATGCCAGAAAATAGAGAAAAAAACTCACTTCCTTGGACGGAAGAACATGAAGCATTCTGCTACAAACATCATATCTGCCCTGCTGCGAAATCACTTTGGCAATGGCTAATGAGGCAGGGTGCAATAGCTGAAGATATAGAACCAGATTTATCAGAATTTAATGCCACAGTAGCCAAAGCAAGAGGTAAAGGATACTCACATAATTATCTCAAAAAGATATTTGACCAACTAGTAGAACACAGAGTTATACAAGTCGTTAAACAGTACAGTTGGAAGATATTTAAGTTACTTGTAAGACCCCTTGAGTGGTTGAAGCCACCGAGAAAGAAGCGAGAAAAAAACTTACAAAACCATAATTTAAGTTACAAAACAGACCCATCAAATCATAAGTATCTCGTTCCGGGTTCTATACAGCAGCAGCATTCTAATTCCGATATCAACTTGGAAACTCTAGAAGAAGCGGGTATACATTTTGACTCCACAGAGAAAGAAGTGCTTGAACGTCCAACTAATGAAATAAAGTTGGCACTTTTAATGTTTAATCTCCGTGGTAGTTTAGATAAAATTTTTAATCCAGAAGGATTTATACGGCGATGTTTACGCGAGCGTTGGTGGGAGTTTCCGCGCAATTATAACCGTTTACTTGAGATGTTTGGGAACTCTACAGAGTGGGATGAATTATTCCCATCTGGTTAGTTTCTATGTATAAAAAAACGGCCGTTACAGCGGCCGCGAATTCTATTACTTCAAAAACATTATGAAACATAATTCTGATGTACCTGGGCAATTAGCATTATTTACTGTTGCACCAACTGAGGAAAGGATTACCATTCACGATCCTTACTGGGATGAAATACTTGCGCCCCAACATGAGGAGCCAGAACAGAGGTGGAACCCTGCCCACTTTGGGGAAGTACCCCGCAAGTTAAGTGACAACGGACAACTGACAATTTTCTTTGATGATAGCGACGAGCCACCAGACCCAGACGATTATCAAAACCTGGATGATTATCATCAAGCCTGGGCTGAGTGGGAATTACGTGTTGGGGCGCAAGTTACATCCAACACAACCGTAGAATCATGTGTTGGGGCGCAAGTTTCAACTGATACCAAAAAAGTTGCGCCCCAACACGATGCCCACTGGATAGAGAAATACTGGGTCGAGCGGTCTGGTAATAAATATTGGTATTTTCGGTATTGCTGGATGGTTGGTAGGAAGAAAAACCGCCTTTACCTGGGTAGTGTAACCAGCATCCTTGCTAAACGTAAAAAAGCAGATATTGAAGTTTGGATTGCAGATGGTAAATTACCATTTGAGATTGAGGAGTTAATCCGAGGCTGGAAGAATGAATCGCCCACCATGCCCAAGATGCGACCAAACAACGCTAATTTTTAAAAACGGTAGCTACAAGTTAGCCAGTGGGGCTATTGTGCAGCGCTGGTTTTGTCAGCGCTGCCGTAAAGCATTTAGCCCAGCAGTTCAGGAGATTGCTGAATCAACTTCTGAAACTTCCGTAGCTCATCCCATGCACGGGTGCTAGTATCCAGCTTCCTAGAATTCTGGTTAGGGTGGTAATTGTGGCGTTTAAGTTCGATGTAGCGGTCTATCAGCCCAAGGGTGAATTCCTGTAAAAAATCCCCTTTCAGCATGGGGATCTGTCGAGATTTATCAGTTATCAGTTTGGAATCTACCGCTCTAGCGTAATCCAAAATGTCATGCTCCAGTACAATCGGCACGCGGATCAATTTTGTCTTCCCACCATTCCACCCAGCATTCCAAGTTGTAGATTTCCGCCCACCTTTAGGCATTTCGCTTCCCCTATTGCCTGTTACAAGGCAATATTTTACAGGAGTTGGGAGTTATGAGTTATGAGTAAAAATCCACATCTGGGCGGCGATGCCCTCAAGCACCTTGAAGAGATTATCCCCGACACCCATGAAATGAGGCTTGTTGGGCTAATTGAAGCCTGCAAAATAATTCAAGTCGATCTGAATCTTGGCAGAATTGATGAGGCTAAAGAGTTTTTAGCGTTTGCGATCGCCGAAGCAGAAAAGCCTTGGTCGTCCGCTCTCGCTCTTCCCTCAGCACCCAATGACCAATGACCATATAGTGTCAAGCATTCTCAATAAGCTGAAGCTGTGCTGAGGGCCTCTAAAAGTGAGTTGAAAGTATTGATATTTCGTAGTATCTTGCTTAAAAGCAAAATTTTTATTGGGAGTCAATTTCATTAAGCCTTCAATGCCTAATGAAAAGCGATCGCCTACCTTACCAAGGCGATCGCAGTGTTGCATCTGTGAGTAACATCTACTGGTTTGAGCTTATTCCCCGCGGCGACGGTTTGTCATAAGTTTGGGTAAATTTGGTCAACTTCATCCCACGCCTGATTAGTAAGATTTTCTAGTGCCATAGCCAAGTACACCGGGTGATCGTACTCGCCCTTCTGCAAGCGCTCAAAGAAGATTTCGATTTGGAGGAATAGGAGGTTGGGGTTCATAGAGTTGCGATCGCGCCTCTTCTCTCATCCGTCTCAATTTCATAGTAAGGGTCAAGCCCTTTATTATCGCGGTGTCCAGTGAAGGTGCGAATAGTTTCTTTCGGGATTCCATTTTTTCTGAGTCGGTTAACAAAGCTCCGTCTCATGCTGTGAGTGGATATTCCCTTCGCTTCATACCCTGCTTTCTCCACCGCAGCCATCAAAATGTTGTAGGCATTTTTCCAGACAATCGGCTTAGTTCCACATCTTGACGGAAATAACCATTCACTGCTTGTTTGTGGGTTGTATCGCTCCAAAGACTCCTTCAATATTGGATGTACTGGAATTTCTGTCGTGTCGGCTGTCCCGTCTGGTCTATGCTTTCTGATGATTGCAGGAAAGATGATATCTGTTTTAGCAATACCTGGACGATCGTAAACATCGCTAATCTTCAGCTGCACCAAAGCCCCCCAGCGTTCCCCGGTGAACCATCCAATGTCTAAAAGCAACTTGTACTTCTCTGTTAGGATTTGTTGTCGGACTTTGGAATATTCAGCGTTTGTGATTACAGCAGCTTTTCCTTTTCTGTTACTCTTTGGCATATAGAAATTAAAATTGCGTGTTCCGCTTTTACCTGAATCAGAGGTGAAAGCGGAATTACTTAAATATTTACCATTAGCAAATATTGGCTCAATCCTATTCCTAGCAAAGGATACACGGCATCAGTGAATGTTCCACTTCTACATAAAAGTGGAACATTTACTTATTTTTGGCTAACGAATACAACGGATTTATTCACAACATCTAAATCCGCTTTTATTTGAAATGGAACCAAATTTAGGTCAAGTTTTTGGAACTGGTACAACACGTTTAGCATCTGGGGCTACCACCACTACATCAGGCTTATTTATTCCTGATAGTGCTTTTGTCGCAGTAGGCTTGGCAACTCCTACCACGGCAACCGCTGAAGGGCATTTAGTAGCAATTGTAAAAAATGCTGAGAGCTATTTGACACAATCAAATTTCGATTCAAATATCGACCAATCATTAATTGTGACGGATGGATTTTCTAGTTTTACAACTAGAGGGACTGACAATACACCTTACAGACAAGATCAGAAAACAATATCACTCGCCAAACCTGATACTGGCTCTACTATCAACCCCGGCGATTACTAATGTCTTGTACTGTAACGGTGTATTATTCGGCAACGGCTATCCCAGGAACTCCCTCTGCGGGACAAATATACCCTACACAGAGTTACTCAATTAATGTTCCAGATGGCAACTGGATTGGTGAGATGGTGAGTGCAGGGAATGGTTTTGGTCCCTGCCCTGGTGTAGCTCAATTCTGGGTTCAAGCACGAGATCCCTCTACTGGTGAAATACTAGGCGCAGCGAATACAAATACTTGCGCTGATGTGGCTTTTCTTTACTACACCAATTCTTGTCCACCATCCCAACCGGATAATTCTCAACTACCTCACGATTGCATTAATGGCGCTTGCATAAAAAAATCTACCTACAACACACCAGGGATATACAAATCATTGAGCGAATGCGAAATCGCTTGCGGCACTGGCTGTAGTGGCAAGTGTATTAGTAATAGCGATTGGGCGGAAATAGAGGGCTTATCCAATCAATTAAAAAATAGAAATTGCGGCTAAATATGAGTACATTAAGCGTAATTGGAGCCATGCAATCAGCGCTTGATTGTGCTGGTAAATGCGATTGTTGCGATAAACTACAAGCACAAATCAATGACATCAAAGCACAACTTGCCAGACTAAAAAATGTAGATGAAGATTCAATTGTTCGCCGCTCGGTGAAAGCTTCTGAGGCAAGTATTATTCCTCAGATTCCTGGCATAGCTGAAGTTGCTGCAACTGCAATTGCATCAGGGTTGATTGCACCTTTACGACCAAAAATACAAGATGCTGTTGACAAAGCATCTGAAGCTATAGGTGTAGCAAAATCAGCAGAAAACTCAGCATCTAGCGCTATTAGTAGAGCTACGGTAGCTGATCTGAAAGCGGCTCAAGCTGTCAGGGATGCCGAAATAGCGACTTTTAGAGCGAACGTAGCGAACGGAGTTGCAACCGAGGCAGAGAGGAGGGCTGTAGCTGCTTACGATAAAGCGATAGGGGCAGAGGTTAAAGCCGTCACAGCAGAGAGCAGTGCTGCACGAGCGATCGGGGAATCTGGAAAAGCTATTGCCGAAGCTCAAGGTGCGACAGCAAAAGCAGTAACCGCAACGAATACAGCACTAGAGGCAAATTCAGCGGTAGGAGGTTTAAAGGGTATCGTTGAGGGGTTGAAAGGAAAAGTTGGAGCTTTAGGAGAAGCGATCGCCCGTGCCGAGGCTATAGCCAATCAAGCAATAATTAAGGCAGCAAATGCAGTAGGAATCAGTACTGAGGCCTTAAACGGTATAGGAAGATTAGCTGGGCGAATCGCTGAAATTTTCAATATCCTTGGCACGTTTGCAGTATTGTTTGAGCAATTAGCAACCCTTAATGTACTAGGCGGTCGCATTGATGCTGTAGAGGCTGGTCTTATAGCTCTTGGTAATAGCGTGTCAGGTATTTTAGGTAAATTGCTTGGCTTGCAAAATCGCATAGGGCGCAACGAAGCGCTCACTGCTGAGGCAAAAAATATCGCTCTTGATGCCAAAGGCATTGGTGAAGCAGCAAAACTGCAAGCCGGGGCAGCGCAGGTGACGGCGACACGTGCTGAAAACTTTTCACAGATTGCTAACAACAACGCCAAAACGGCGCAAACAACTGCTGACGGTGCGGTGAGGAATGCCACGATCGCGAATGAGAACGCAACCACTGCCTACAAGAAAGCGAATGAAGCGCAAGGAATAGGGGAACAAGCAAAGCGTATTGCTGGTGATGCCCTGGGCAAAGCAGGTGTGGCGCTGACTACGGCACTCACTGCGATCGCACTTTATCAGGGCGTAAGGTCGCTACGTGGATTGCAAGGTATACCTGGCATTCCTGGAAGGCAGGGAGAAAGGGGATTGCAAGGTATCCAGGGAATACCAGGCATTCCAGGGAGAGACGGTGTTACAACCCTAGTCACTTTACCCGGCACGCCTGGGCCAAGAGGACAAACAGGAAGGCAAGGTGTACCCGGCATACCGGGAAGGAATGGAAGAGACGTGAATCCAGCAGAAGCAGCTTCCTTGAGAGCGCTGATTATTTCACAACACACTCAAACTCGTGCAAACAGTACAGCACAGCACGCAACAACAAGATTTTCTATACTCACGCCAATCATGGCCGCCCTAGCACCGATATTTGCTGTCTGTCAGCAAATACTAGCTGTAGTAAGTGCTGCAAGCAATGCTGCACAATTGGCCTTACTTAATATCATCAATAGCAAGCTTGGGGCACAAGTCACGGGAGGTATTAGCGGGCTGGTAACGAGTGTTGCTCAAAACACTTATATAGAGAAAGCACTGGCGGTTCTGACATTCGCCACCACATTACACAATGCGCTGATGCTGACAAATAACTTAGGTCAGACACTCGGAAGCATTATTAATACAATCTTGGGTTTAGTATTACCAAAAGGTCTTGATGGTACACCTATTGATGTTGGCGCTGTTCTTGGTAAGACCGCAACAACTCTTATTCAAGATGCTATTGGTGCAGATAATTACACCAAGCTAACCCAAGAATGGGCGATGGCTAACAGAATTTATCAAGCATCAGCAAATGTATTTAACGCACTAACAAACGCAGTAAGTACAACCATAAACGCATTAGAAGTTATCGGTAGTCATACAGCAAAAATAGGTAATGCTCTCAAATACTGGGGCGTATTGGGTCAGAAAGCTTATGAATGGTTTCACCCTAACCCCAATTTTCACAACAAGTATTTTACCTTCCTAAATAATGCTGAGGCTGGGGCTAATACTATCCAGGCTGTAGTCCAAATTCCGGTAAGTATTGTTGATGCTAAAAATCAAATCGATAGTGCCAACTCCGAATTCAAGTCAGCCATCAAAGGTGATAAGAATACCGATGGCACTCCAAAAGAAAGTGGTATTCCAACTGAAGAGAACAAGGATAAGAAAAACGAGGTTGAGCAATCAATTGCTAACTCTCAGCCATTTAGCTTTGACTTCTCCGATTTGTTTGATGGAGAAGATTAATAATGGCAGATATCCCAGATGATTTTAACCCGTTTGAACATCTCCAACAAACCTATAGAACTGAATTCAATCGGCGGGTAGATAGATTTTTTAGGGATGTTGAAGGAAATGGTGATTTATCATCGCCGCGGGCATCGTTAAAATTAGCGTGCAGAATTGCCGATGACGACAACGACGCAATTATGAATATGCGTCATAATTTATTTTTTAATGTAATCGGCTATAGCAGAAAAAATTTAGCTGTAGTTTATGGCAGTAAATTTGATACTGCTCCCCCAGTTGCTGGGCATCCACAATTATTTTTTGTGTTTTCACAAGATGAGTCGGCCTCACCTCCTGAAGAATCACCAATACAGCATGAAAAATCTGTCAGATTGATGAAATTCTCTTGTGCTTCTGGAAACGCTAAACCAGCTATTACCAAAGCAGATATGACAGAAATAGCCAACGAAATTAAAACTACTTTTTTATCAAGTAGTAGAGGAATAACTTATACCACAGGAAATAAATCAGCAAGTTACACCGATCCTGATAATGGATTTCCTAGAGGGAATTACATCTTAGTCAATAGTAAAGTTGACGGAGTAGAAATTTATGAGAAAATTTGCAACGTAATTGATGTACCATTTCACGCAGACAGGGTATTACTGAACGATCCGGATAAACCCAGCACAACAACGGCTACAGCCGGAAAAACTACAATTTTAGGCAAACAGGTACAAAATCGACGGTATAGACCTGTGTCACTCCTGAGATTCAGAGGTGCTTACATCTCTCTAGGTAATCTTGTTCCACCTGTATTTCTAATTGATACAACATTCAGGAATCAGGGATTAGTCCGTTATCCCTGAGATTAGATGAGTACTTTGGGGTAACTGCGGTAGAAAATAAAGGTAAAAACCTATTAGGTTTCCGTACACAATTCTAAGGATTTTAAAGGGCTAGAGTTGGTGAAAACTGTAACTCTCACCAATAAAATTTATGGGGTTTAGAGACCTGAATCGGTATCCTGCACAGAAAGCTCGATATGACCAATACCTAATATGGCTAGAATCCACTCCAGCACAACGGCAAGCAAAGTTTGCTGCTATTACTGACGAAACCAAGCGGGCAAGGGCAGAAAGAGAAGATGGCTATGTTTCTCCATTTGGCACGGCTGGCACTACCAAGATTTATCTTCCCACTCAACTGATCAAGAGTGGACAAACTGGACAGGGTGCTGGTGTGGCTACAGTGCTTTTGGGGCTGCTTGCTAGCCGTACTACTACAGCTACCGAATTTGCCGCATTAACCACGCCAATTAAGATTGACACGAAAAAATTTAAGTTTGCCAAGCTAACACTCACTTCTGTTGTGCCTGGGACTGTCAAGAAAGCTAGTCGAATTACTGGTGCTGAGTATAAAAAGCCCGATGTTGATTCGGTCACTTCGCCTTTTGGTCAAGGGACTGGTGGTGAAGCCTACGACGCAGCTGTTTTGGCCATCGAAGAAACAACAGAGTACGTGACCTTCATTGAAGGAAACGGCGGTAAAAATCGGGCTAGATTCACTCCTGAAGGCTAATGAGCAAGATAGCAGAGAGAACTGGAATTATTTGGACTCCAGACGATCCGTTAGACCTGCTATCTGTTGATGTTGATGGCAACTGTTCCAAATCTGAATTTCAGGGAATGCTTGCCATCAATCAAGCGGGTAGAGATTGGCTGACTGGGAAAATTGACATCGTTGAATATCTCGATAAGTTGGAGCATTACGGTATTCCTAATCCGTTTGAAATTTTAGATGAATTTGCCGAACACGTTGATTTTGTAATCTCCCATGCTTGATGTATGACGCGCAATTTACAGCTAGGGATAGAAAGTAATTGGCATTTGCAATACAGTGATTCTTTCCCGGCTGTAAGTTACTTGAATGATTCAGCAGGGAAACCGATCTATCAAAGAATAACTGAAATAAATATTCCTGTAGTGTTTGATAAACCTATTATTGCCGTGTCTGTTAACACTACTGTTCCTGTCGGAGCAATTTGGAAGTATGCAGGATATTTACGCCGCAGTTTAACAACTGGCTTGGGCGCAACTTTCGTTGGCGGAGCTGAAAGTTTATTTTTAGGTAAGTTTAATTTAATAACTTTTGACGATCTAAATATTAATTATTCTCTATCCCTTCAAGTTCCTAAATGGTTTATTAATGCCAATATTGCCATTTATCAATATGAAGGAAGCGATACGACAAGCCTAGAAGATGATGTTCAGGCGATAAAAACATCGCTTGGTATATAAAATGAAAATTGACATTAACAATGCCTTAACTATTATTCTTGGCTTGCTTACTTTGATAGGAGCTATCTACCGATTAGCACAGGTGGAAGCTAATATCAATGCCAAAATTAACAAAGTTGAAATTACTGTTTTGACAGCCGTCGATCAACTTAAAGATAACTTTGTCGATCGCTTATATACTGTTGAGCGGAAAGTAGACGTGCATCTAACCGAATACAGCGAAAAGAAGCTTTTTGTTGAGTATCGTCTGAACGGTATTGAAAGCATGGTCAAGCACAAGTTTGATCGACTGGCTAACTGGGTTAAGCAAATAGCTGGTTTCCTCAACAAACAGTCTAATTTTCAAATCCGAGATGACAAGTTCTAG